>NZ_CP142688.1:0-4294637 GCF_045689705.1 Pantoea sp. S18
GTGTCACTTACGCTTTGGCAACAGTGTCTTGCCCGTTTGCAGGATGAGCTTCCTGCCACCGAATTCAGCATGTGGATTCGTCCGCTGCAAGCTGAATTGAACGACAATACGCTGACCTTGTATGCACCAAATCGGTTTGTACTCGACTGGGTTAGAGATAAATATCTCAATAGTATCAATGGGCTGCTGAACGAATTCTGCGGTGCAAATGTGCCGTTACTGCGTTTCGAAGTCGGCACGCGTCCTGCCGCACAGGTGACAACCAGCCAACCGGCGATGGCCACGTCCAGTTACAGCGCACCTGCACCGATTGAAAATCGTCCCGCGCCGACGCAAATCCTGCGTCCAAGCTGGGATTCGGTGCCTGCGCCGGCGGATGTCACTTACCGCTCCAATGTGAATAACCGTCATAACTTCGACAACTTCGTTGAAGGTAAATCGAACCAGCTGGCGCGCGCGGCGGCACGTCAGGTGGCGGATAATCCTGGCGGCGCTTATAACCCACTGTTCCTTTATGGCGGCACCGGCCTGGGTAAAACTCACCTGTTGCACGCGGTGGGTAACGGCATTATTGCGCGCAAGCCCAATGCCAAAGTGGTGTACATGCACTCTGAGCGTTTTGTGCAGGACATGGTTAAAGCCTTGCAGAACAACGCCATCGAAGAGTTTAAGCGTTACTACCGCTCGGTTGATGCGCTGCTGATCGATGACATTCAATTCTTTGCCAATAAAGAGCGCTCGCAGGAAGAGTTCTTCCATACCTTTAACGCGCTGCTGGAAGGCAATCAACAGATCATCCTGACCTCGGATCGCTATCCAAAAGAGATCAACGGCGTAGAAGATCGTCTGAAATCACGTTTTGGCTGGGGATTAACCGTGGCGATCGAGCCGCCTGAGCTGGAGACGCGCGTCGCGATCCTGATGAAGAAAGCCGATGAAAACGATATTCGCCTGCCGGGTGAAGTTGCCTTCTTTATTGCTAAGCGTTTGCGTTCCAACGTTCGTGAGCTGGAAGGCGCGCTGAACCGCGTGATTGCCAACGCGAACTTTACCGGCCGCGCCATTACCATCGATTTCGTGCGCGAAGCGCTGCGCGATCTGCTGGCGCTGCAGGAAAAGCTGGTCACTATTGATAATATTCAGAAAACGGTGGCCGAGTATTACAAAATTAAAGTGGCGGATTTGTTGTCGAAACGCCGTTCGCGTTCGGTAGCGCGTCCGCGCCAGATGGCGATGGCGATGGCGAAAGAGCTCACCAACCACAGCTTGCCGGAGATTGGCGATGCGTTTGGTGGCCGCGACCATACCACCGTGCTTCACGCTTGTCGTAAAATCGAGCAGCTGCGTGAAGAGAGCCACGACATCAAAGAAGATTTCTCTAACCTCATTCGAACACTATCTTCCTGACGCATATGAAATTTATTGTAGAACGTGAGCAGTTACTGAAGCCACTGCAACAGGTTAGCGGTCCACTTGGCGGACGCCCGACGCTGCCGATCCTGGGAAATTTACTGCTGCAGGTTAGCGAAGGCTCGCTGCGCTTGACCGGTACCGATCTGGAAATGGAAATGGTAGCCCGTGTTGCGCTGACGCAGCCGCACGAGCCGGGCGCGACCACGGTTCCCGCGCGTAAATTCCTCGATATTTGCCGCGGTTTGCCGGAAGGCGCTGAGATCAGCCTGACGCTGGAAGGTGACAGAATGCTGGTGCGCTCTGGCCGCAGCCGTTTCTCGCTGTCAACGTTGCCCGCCAGCGACTTCCCGAATCTTGATGACTGGCAAAGCGAGGTGGAATTCACCTTGCCACAGGCGACGCTGAAACGCCTGATCGAAGCCACGCAGTTCTCAATGGCGCATCAGGATGTGCGTTATTACCTCAACGGTATGTTGTTCGAAACCGAAGGCGAAGAGCTGCGTACCGTCGCCACCGATGGTCACCGCCTTGCGGTGTGCTCAATGCCGATTGGTCAGGCGCTGCCGAACCATTCGGTGATCGTGCCGCGTAAAGGTGTGATTGAGCTGATGCGTTTGCTGGATGGCGGCGAAACGCCATTGCAGGTGCAAATCGGTAGCAGCAATATCCGCGCACATGTGGGTGACTTCATCTTTACGTCGAAGCTGGTTGATGGCCGTTTCCCGGATTATCGCCGCGTATTGCCGAAGAACCCCGACAAAGCGCTGGAAGCCGGCTGTGATATTTTGAAGCAGGCGTTTGCGCGTGCGGCGATTCTCTCGAATGAGAAATTCCGCGGCGTTCGAATCTATATCACCGAAAATCAGCTCAAGATCACAGCGAACAACCCAGAGCAGGAAGAAGCGGAAGAGATGCTGGATGTTTCTTACAACGGCACCGATCTGGAGATTGGTTTCAACGTCAGCTATGTGCTGGATGTGTTGAATGCGCTGAAGTGCGAGAACGTGCGTTTGCTGCTGACTGATGGCGTTTCAAGCGTGCAGATTGAAGATGTTGCCAGTCCGGCTGCAGCCTACGTCGTCATGCCAATGCGTTTATAAATATCGGCCTGGCTTACTTGCCATTCTGGTCCCGGGCAGTGCTCGCCCTTGGTCACATACTTCAGTATGCTCCCAAGTTCTGCGCGCTGGCCGTAACCAGACTGGCTGCGCCGCCGACGGCCTGGATCTCAAATGTTAGGTAAAATCCCCTTCTCGCTGGATTCGTTATGGCTTTAACCCGCCTCCTGATTAAAGATTTTCGCAACATCGAGCAGGCCGATCTGGCTTTGGCGCCGGGCTTTAATTTCCTTGTCGGTGCCAACGGCAGCGGCAAAACCAGCGTGCTGGAGGCGATTTACACGCTGGGACACGGTCGCGCGTTTCGCAGTTTGCAAGCTGGCCGAGTGATTCGTCACGATCAGGACGCCTTTGTGCTGCACGGTCGCATCGAAGGCAGCGAACGTGAATTGTCGGTCGGTTTGACCAAGAATCGTGCTGGCGACAGCAAAGTGCGAATTGATGGCAGCGATGGTCACAAAGTGGCGGAGCTGGCGCAGCTGCTGCCGATGCAGCTGATTACGCCGGAAGGTTTTACCCTGCTCAATGGCGGCCCAAAATACCGTCGTGCCTACATCGATTGGGGCTGTTTTCACGCCTCGCCCGGTTTTTTCCATGCCTGGAGCAATTTGCGTCGTCTGCTAAAACAGCGCAATGCGGCGCTGCGTCAGGTTTCGCGCTACAGCCAGATTCGTCCGTGGGATCAGGAACTGGTGCCGCTGGCCGAGCAGATAAGCCAATGGCGTGCCGAATACAGCGCGGCGATTTCCCGCGAGATCATCGCCACCTGCGGCCAGTTTTTACCGGAGTTTGAGTTGGCGTTCTCTTTCCAGCGCGGCTGGGATAAAGAGAGCGATTACGCCGAACTGCTGGAGCGCAATTTCGAGCGCGACCGCGCGCTCACGTACACCGCCAGCGGCCCGCATAAAGCCGATTTTCGTATTCGTGCCGAGGGCACGCCGGTGGAAGATTTACTCTCACGCGGCCAGTTAAAACTGCTGATGTGTGCGCTGCGCTTAGCGCAGGGCGAATACCTGACGCGCAGCAGCGGAAGACGCTGTTTGTATTTGATTGATGACTTTGCCTCAGAGCTGGATGACACCCGTCGTCGGCTGTTAGCTGAACGCCTAAAAGCCACGCAGGCTCAAGTATTTGTCAGCGCCATTGGTGTCGAGCATGTAATCGACATGAGTGATGAAAAGGGCAAGATGTTCCGCGTGGAACAGGGTAAAATAGTGGTTCAACCTGAAGATTAAATGAGCGAGAAACGTTGATGTCGAATTCTTATGACTCCTCAAGTATCAAAGTCCTGAAAGGGCTTGATGCGGTACGCAAACGCCCGGGCATGTACATCGGCGATACGGATGACGGCACCGGTCTGCATCACATGGTATTCGAAGTCGTGGATAACGCAATCGACGAAGCGCTCGCCGGTCACTGTAGTGACATTACCGTTACTATTCATGCAGATAACTCTGTCTCAGTGCAAGATGATGGCCGTGGTATTCCTACCGGCATTCACCCGGAAGAGGGCGTCTCTGCTGCTGAAGTGATCATGACCGTCCTGCACGCCGGCGGTAAATTTGATGATAACTCGTATAAAGTTTCCGGTGGTCTGCACGGCGTTGGCGTTTCAGTCGTAAATGCCCTGTCGCAGAAGCTGGAGCTGACCATTCGCCGTGAAGGCAAAGTGCATCAGCAGGTTTATCAGCACGGCGTGCCGCAGGCACCGCTGGCAGTATCGGGTGATACCGATGCAACCGGTACTCGCGTGCGCTTCTGGCCGAGCTACGAAACCTTCACCAACGTGATTGAGTTTGAGTACGAAATCCTGGCGAAACGCCTGCGTGAACTGTCGTTCCTCAACTCTGGTGTCTCAATTCGTCTGGAAGACAAGCGCGACGGCAAGAACGATCACTTCCACTACGAAGGTGGCATCAAGGCGTTTGTTGAGTATCTCAACAAGAACAAAACCCCAATTCATCCAACGGTGTTCTACTTCTCGACTGAGAAAGATGGCATCGGCGTGGAAGTGGCGCTGCAGTGGAACGATGGTTTCCAGGAAAACATCTACTGTTTCACCAACAACATTCCACAGCGCGACGGCGGTACGCATCTTGCCGGCTTCCGTGCGGCAATGACGCGTACGCTAAACGCCTACATGGACAAAGAAGGCTACAGCAAAAAAGCCAAAGTCAGCGCGACCGGTGACGATGCGCGTGAAGGCCTGATTGCTGTAGTTTCCGTGAAAGTGCCGGATCCGAAATTCTCTTCTCAGACCAAAGATAAGCTGGTCTCTTCAGAAGTGAAATCGGCGGTTGAGCAGCAGATGAATGAACTGCTGGCGGAATACCTGCTGGAAAACCCATCTGACGCGAAAATTGTGGTCGGTAAAATCATCGATGCGGCGCGTGCGCGTGAAGCAGCTCGTCGTGCACGTGAAATGACTCGCCGTAAAGGCGCGCTGGATTTGGCTGGCTTGCCAGGCAAACTGGCCGACTGTCAGGAGCGCGATCCGGCGCTGTCTGAAATCTACCTTGTGGAAGGGGACTCAGCGGGCGGCTCAGCAAAACAGGGCCGTAACCGTAAGAACCAGGCGATTCTGCCGTTGAAAGGTAAAATCCTCAACGTAGAGAAAGCGCGTTTCGACAAGATGCTCGCTTCGCAGGAAGTTGCCACGCTGATCACCGCGCTGGGCTGTGGTATCGGCCGTGATGAATACAATCCGGACAAATTGCGTTATCACAGCATCATCATCATGACCGATGCGGACGTCGACGGCTCGCACATTCGTACGCTGCTGTTGACCTTCTTCTACCGTCAGATGCCAGAAATTGTAGAACGTGGTCACGTCTACATTGCTCAGCCGCCACTGTATAAAGTGAAAAAAGGCAAGCAAGAACAGTACATTAAAGACGATGAAGCGATGGATCAGTATCAGATTTCTATCGCACTCGACGGCGCTACGCTGCACACCAACGCCAGCGCACCGGCATTGGGTGGCCAGCCGCTGGAAACGCTGGTGGCTGATTTCAACGGCACGCAGCGCATGATCAAACGTATGGAGCGCCGTTTCCCTACGGCTCTGCTACGCGGCCTGATCTACCATCCAACCTTAAGCGACCTCAGCAATGAAGCCGACGTGAAGGGCTGGATTGACGGTTTAGTGGCCTATTTGACCGAGCGTGAAGCGCATGGCAGCAGCTACCTTGCGCACGTCCGCGCTAACCATGAGCAGAACCTGTTTGAACCGGTGCTGCGAGTGCGTACGCACGGCGTGGATACCGATTATCCGCTGGATAGCGAGTTCATCGATGGACCGGAATACCGCAAAATCTGTGCACTAGGCGAACAGCTGCGTGGCCTGATCGAAGAAGATGCATATATCGAACGTGGCGAACGTCGTCAGCCGGTCACCAGCTTCGAGCAGGCGATTGAATGGCTGGTGAAAGAGTCACGTCGCGGTCTGTCTGTACAGCGTTATAAAGGTTTGGGTGAGATGAACCCAGAGCAGCTGTGGGAAACCACCATGGATCCCGATAGCCGCCGCATGTTGCGTGTGACCATCAAGGATGCGATTGCTGCCGATCAGCTGTTCACCACCTTGATGGGCGATGCGGTAGAACCACGTCGCGCCTTCATTGAAGAGAATGCGCTGAAAGCCGCTAACATCGATATCTAATCGACACGGCAAAACGTAAAAACCCTTCCCAGCTGGAAGGGTTTTTTGTTTTCAGCGCGGGACAGAGAAACGGAAGCAAGCGCCCGATGTTTGATCATCCAGACGGATATCACGCTCATGCAGTTGCAGGATGCGGCGCACCACCATCAACCCCAAACCCCCGCTGTTTTTACGCGTGCTGGCATGCGTTAACGCAGATGGACGTTCAAACAGCGTGGCGCGTAAATTATCAGGAATGCCCGGCCCGGAATCTTTCAGACTCACTTCTACCTCACGATCGGCGCTGCGTAACGTCACCTCAATGGTGCCCGCTTCCGGCGTATGCTTGATCGCATTATCAAACAGGTTGGTCAGCACGCGATCGATCATCGATACATCGGCGTTCACCTGTGGCAGCTGCTCTGGCATATCCACCACAAAGCGGATATTGCGCGTGCTGGCCATTAACTCAAACTTCTGTACCACATCGTAAGTCAGTTCCGAGAGGCTAAACATCTCTCGATTAGGCTTGATCACGCCATATTCCAGCTGTGCCAGCTCAAAAAGCTGCTGCGCCAGCATGCTAACTTTCTGGCTTTGCGACAGCGCGATGTGCAGATAACGCTGACTCTCGGCCGATTTCAGGCTGTCCGATTTATACAGCAGGGTTTCGAGGTAGCCATGCAAAGTGGTGAGCGGCGTACGCAGGTCGTGCGAGATATTGGCAACAAAATCGCGGCGCAGCTGGTCCTGATAAGCCAGCTTTTCCCACTGAAAAGCGACGCGTCGCGCCATGCCGACAAAGGCACCTTGCAACAAACTCACTTCATCTTTTTCATGAGGTTTTGGCAGCGGGAGATCAGCCAGTTGTTTTATCTCGGTCATGTCTTCACGGTTAAGTTGGCGAACGCGCTGCGTTAACTGACGCATAGGCCGCGTGATCAAACTAAACGCCACCGCGCCCGCCGTCAGGCCAAATAACACCACCAGTAAAGATGACCAGAAAGACGTGCGCATCAGAATATCAATCTGTGCTTCCTGCGCCAGCTGGTGATAATTCTCACCCTGCAATATCACATACAGATAGCCCACCGTTTGACCATTACGCGCCAGCGGCGCCACGCTAAATACTTTATTTTCCTGGAGATTACGCGGATCATCACCGTATACCGGCGATGTCGCGCCATTCAGTTGCGCCTGTATGGGCTTCAGGCTGACATGGGTGCGTTTGATATGACCTGGCGGCGCCGCATCGGCGAGAATGTTGCCCTGCAAGTCCAGCAAATAGACTTCCACGCTGGGATTGAGCACCATCAAATCGCTAAACAGTGCCTTCATTAGCGGCAAATTAACGCCTTTTTCACCAATCATATTGGGATTGAGGCTGGCGATGCTACGCGCCAATCCATCGGACAAACGCTGCACCACCGCGCTACCATATTGCGCGTTAATACGAATCTGCATCCAACCTGACAGCAGTGTGCAAAGTAACAGCAAAGAAGCAAAAACCAGCGCCAGGCGTTGGCTGAGTGTCAGGCGTTTCATCATTATTAACCTAATTCGCAGGTAGCGAGAATTTGTAGCCTTTTCCCCACACCGTAAGGATGTAGTGCGGTTCAGCAGGATTATCTTCAATTTTTAACCGTAAGCGGTTGATGTGTGTATTCACAGTGTGTTCATAGCCATCATGTTGATAGCCCCAAACCTGATTAAGCAGGTTGAGGCGGGAGAACACTTTTCCCGGATGTTTGGCGAAGTGATAGAGCAGATCGAATTCCCGAGGCGTTAAGGTGATCGGCTTACTGTCCAACCAGACTTCACGTGCCACCGGATCAATCATTAATGCGCCCAGCTGTAAGGTGCCGGCCTCCATGCGTGAATTTAAGTTCATCGCTTCCTGACGCCGAAATAGCGCTTTAAGTCGCGCCACCAATTCCAGCACCGAAAAAGGCTTCGGCAGATAATCATCTGCACCCAACTCAAGACCCAACACGCGATGAACTTCACTGGAGCGTGCGCTGATCATAATGATCGGCGTATAGCGCTTCATAGCGCGTGCCCGGCGACAGATTTCCAGACCATCAATACCAGGCAACATCAGATCGAGAATTAAGGCGTCCCAATGCTGAGATTCCAGAAGCTTAACGGCGAGATTTCCGTCTGCGGCATGTGTTACATCATAGCCTTCATCCTGAAAGTTTAAGCGCAGAACGTCGGCAATTCCGCTGTCATCTTCGACGATAAGTACTTTTTTTGCGTCAGACATCATCCCTTCCTGCTTCGCTAATTTAATCAATATTACCGCTTAAAACCCCTCAGAGTTTTCACATTTTGTTTAACTCGACGTGAGGCTTTGGTGAACAACAATTGGACACAATAGCATCCAGACATGAGTGATTGAGGTCAGACATGGATGGAAATTATTGCGTCTGCACCGGGGAAAGTGGCTGACGTTATCAAGCCAAATGGAAGGTAAACAGAGAATGAGCTCATGCGTCTATTGAGACATTTCTTGTCATACGGCTCGGCGGAATGACGGCAGAATGCGGCCTGAATTGATTGATGGGACCGGTTAAATGGAGATGCAGATGGATGATAAATCAAAATGTTCAGCCGTGATCCATCCGTGGTGGTTACGCGTTTGTCACTGGATGAATGCCGCGGCCATTGTGATTATGACGCTGAGCGGATGGCGCATTTACAACGCTTCTCCACTCTTTGATTTTCGCTTTCCCGGTGAGATTACTCTCGGCGGTTGGTTGGGTGGTGCGTTGCAATGGCACTTCGCCGCGATGTGGATTTTCGCCGCAAATGGTGTGGTTTATCTGGCGATGAACCTATTTACCGGTCGCTTCGGTAAGAAGTTTCTGCCGCTGAGTTTGCGCGGATTCTTACATGATGCACTCAGCGCGCTGAAAGGCAAATTAGCCCATGCAGATTTACGTCAATACAACAACGTACAGCGCGCCGCTTATCTGTTTGTGATGGTGGTTTGCCTGCTGCTGGTGCTGTCTGGCTTAGTGCTGTGGAAATCGGTGCAGTTTGGACTGTTACGAGACCTGCTGGGCGGTTATGAAGCGGCACGTTACATCCACTTTTATGCTATGTCAGCGCTGGTGGGATTTGTCGCGGTACATATTGTGATGGTGGCGCTGGTACCAAAAACGCTGCTCGCAATGTTGCGCGGACGCTAAGGAGAGCGAAATGAAAAAAATTGATGTTGATCTTTCGCCCAGCGATGCAGATGCCTTGGTCAAAGAGGCGCAGCAGTTACTGGCACGCAAACTGGATTCATCCTCACGTCGCCGCTTTTTACGTCAGGGCTTAACGCTCGGCGGCGTAGTGATGTTAACCGGCTGCGATCTCAGTGATAAACCGGACGTTGATAGCGTGCTGAATAAATTTTCCCGCTTCAACGATCGTGTGCAGAGCTGGCTGTTTAATCCGGCCAATCTGTCACCGGAATACAGCGCCGATCGTATCTCGCAATCTTTTCCGTTTAACGCGTTTTACGGTGAGGAAGATATCCCGCAGATCAATGGCGATCAGTGGCGTCTGGAGATTGCCGGGTTGGTGAATGATAAACGTAGCTGGTCGCTGCCTGAGCTCTACAACATGCAGCAGGTTGATCAGATAACGCGCCATATCTGCGTTGAAGGGTGGAGTGAAATTGGTCGCTGGGGTGGCGTGCGTTTTGCTGATTTCCTGAAGCTGATTGGCGCCGATACCACAGCCAAATACGTCAGCTTCAAGTGTGCGGATGATTATTACACCAGCATCGATATGGCATCGGCGCTGCATCCGCAAACCATCATGGCGCTGAGCTGGGATGGACGAATTCTACCGCCTGAATATGGTTATCCGATGAAGATCCGTATTCCCACCAAACTGGGATACAAAAATCCGAAGCATATTCAGGTGATAGAAATAACCAATCGTTATACCGGTGGTTACTGGGAAGACGAGGGCTACAACTGGTTCGGCGGAAGCTGATCCCTTAACTCGGTGCCATATTGCGCCAACACCTTTTATAAACCCTAGAAATGTAAGGAAACACCCGATGAAAAACGTAATCGTAGCAACCTTTATCGCTTCAATGATGACCATGTCTGTAGCTTACGCGGCTGATACCATGGGCAAAGACGCCATGAAAAAAGACGAAATGGGCATGAAGAAAGATGCCATGCACAAAGACGCGATGGGCATGAAGAAAGATGCCATGAAGAAAGACGAAATGGGCATGAAGAAAGATGCCATGCACAAAGACGCGATGGGCATGAAGAAAGATGCCATGAAGAAAGACGAAATGGGCATGAAAAAAGATGCCATGAAGAAAGATGAAATGGGCATGAAAAAAGACGCCATGAGCCACTAAGATCATCCTCTTACTCCATGTATGCCGGGCCATCACTTTCGTGATGGCCTTTTTCTTTACGGGGAAAAAATCTGAAGTCGGGTGCGAAACTGGTCAATGTGAGCTGAATCGCGCTAGCATTGATCAAAACCCTGACTCAACGAGGACGTTATGGCTATAAAACTGGTTGCAATCGATATGGACGGCACGCTGCTCAATCCGCAGCACGAGATCACGCCTGCAGTTAAATCGGCCATTGAGCGCGCACATAAAAAAGGTGTGATGGTGGTGCTCACTACCGGCCGTCCGTTCGTCGGCATTCAGCGCTATCTGATGGAGCTGAATCTGGTTGATGAAGGTCAATACTGCATCAGCTACAACGGTGCGCTGGTGCATCGCGCTAATGATGGCGAGTGCGTCGCGGAAATCACGCTGGGTTTTGATGACTATTTATATATCGAACAGCTGGCGCGCGACCTTGGCGTCCACTTCCAGGCCTTCGACAAATCCTTCCTCTATACGCCGAACAAAGACATTAGCGAATTCACCATCCACGAAGCGAGCCTGACCGGCATTCCAGTGCGCTATCGTGCCGTGGAGGAGATGGATCGCGCCACGCGTTTCCCTAAGCTGATGATGATCGATAAGCCCGATCTGCTGGATTCTGCCATTCAGCGCTTGCCGCAGCAGGCACGCGACAACTACACCATTCTCAAAAGCGCGCCTTACTACCTCGAAATCCTCGATTCCCGCGTGAATAAAGGTCAAGGCGTGAAAATGCTGGCTGAGAAGCTCGGCCTGGCGCGCGAAGAAGTGATGGCAATTGGAGATCAGGAAAATGATCTGGCGATGATTGAGTATGCAGGAACCGGCGTAGCAATGGGCAATGCCATTGATTCGGTGAAGAAAATCGCACAGTTCATTACCAAAACCAATATGGAAGACGGCGTAGCGCACGCCATTGAAGAGCTGGTGCTGTAAACCCTTCTTATTCTCCTCACGCTGTTTTTTGGTCGCCACAAATGGCGACCCTACAAACCTCACCAAGCCATCGTAGGGTCGCCATTCGTGGCGACCTTATTACATCATCACACAAGCATTGTCTATTTTGTGATCCATATTGTAGTACAACTTAACTTAATGGTACTACAATCGACGGCGCAGGTCAGGGCGGCCGTTAGGCTTCGCTACGCGAAAGCAGTAATCTGATGCGTAACTGCCTTTCACTGAATGGAACATCATGACGCAAGAACAATTAAGCAAAACAGAGCGCATCATCCTGACGCTGGGTGAAGAAATTGTGGCCGGCAAATTTGTACCGGGCGCGGCGTTACCCGCCGAAGCTGAGCTGTGTGAGCGCTTCGGCACCTCGCGCAACATCATCCGCGAAGTGTTTCGCTCGCTGATGGCGAAACGTTTGATGGAGATGAAGCGCTATCGCGGCGCGTTCGTCACGCCGCGCAATCACTGGAACTATCTCGATAGCGACGTATTGCAGTGGGCGCTGGCGCACGATCAGGACCCGCGTCTGATTGCCGCCATGAACGAAGTACGTGTGCTGGTCGAGCCGCAGATTGCGCGCTGGTCAGCCGAACGCGCCACCTCAAGCGATCTGGCTGCGATTGAACTGGCATACAACGAGATGGTTGCTAACCACCTCAATCGTGATGCCTTTAATGAAGCGGATATCCGCTATCACGAAGCGGTGCTGAATTCGGTACACAATCCGGTGCTGCAGCAGCTCAATGTGGCGATTAGCCAGCTGCAAAAAGCGGTGTTCGCGCAAACCTACATGGCGGACGAAGGCAACATGCCGCGCACGCTCGCCGAACACAAAGCACTGTTCGATGCCATTCGTCATCAGGATGGCGATGCTGCTGAGCAGGCGGCGAAAGCGATGATTGCCAGCTCAACGGCGCGACTCAAGGAGATTATGTGACCAGCTATATCGTGATTGATTGGGGCTCAACCAACCTGCGCGCCTGGCATTATCAAACCGGCGTTTGCATCGATGAGCGTCGTTCGGAAGCCGGCGTCACGCGCCTGGGCGATCGTACGCCAGCGGAAGTGTTTGCCAGCATCACTGCCGGTTGGCCAGTCAACGACGTGCCGGTGGTGATGGCGGGCATGGTGGGCAGCAATGCCGGCTGGCTGTCGGTGCCGTATCTCTCCTGTCCGGTGGCGCTGGGCGAAATCGCTTGCCGCATGACGCGCGTTGAGGATAAAGCGTGGATCGTGCCGGGATTGAGTGTCGAACGTGCTGACAACTACAACGTTATGCGCGGTGAAGAGACGCAGCTGCTCGGCGCGTTAGAACTGCAACCTGCGCCGCTCTACGTGATGCCAGGAACGCACGCCAAGTGGGTGCAGATGGAACAGGATCGCGTGCTGGATTTCCGCACCGTGATGACCGGTGAACTGCATCATCTGCTGCTGAAACAGTCGCTGATTGGCGCGGGTTTACCCGAGCAGCAAGAGAACGCGGCAGCTTTCCGCGAAGGTGTGCAAGTCGGCAGCAACGATGCTTCGATTCTCTCGCGCCTATTTGAAGTCCGCGCTTCTCACGTGCTCGGCGCACGCGATCGCCGCCATATCAGTGACTTTCTTTCAGGCTTGCTGATTGGTCACGAAGTGGCGCTGATGACGCAACAGGCCAACGCCACCAGCCGACCGATCACCATTATTGCCGGTAGCGCGCTGGCGCAACGTTATCAGCAGGCGCTGCAGTTTATCGGCATGGATTCAGTCACGCTGGAAGGCGATCGTGCTTTCCAGCATGGAATAAGGAGTATTGCGAATGTCCTGGCAAACTAAAGTCCCGCTGATCGCCATTCTGCGCGGCATCACGCCGGATGAAGCCGAAGCGCACGTTGGAGCACTGATTGAAGCGGGTTTCGATGCGATTGAAATCCCGCTCAACTCGCCGGAGTGGGCGAAAAGCATCGGCGCGATGGTGCAAACCTTCGGCGATAAAGCGCTGATTGGCGCGGGTACGGTGCTGAATCCGGCGCAGGTCGATGAGCTGGCAACGCTGAACAGCAAATTAGTCGTCACGCCAAACACCGATGTTGCGGTAATCCGTCAGGCAGTCGCCAAAGGGATGATTGTTGCCGCCGGTTGCGCCACCGCGACCGAAGCGTTCACCGCCTTACAGGCAGGTGCGCAGGCGCTGAAAATTTTTCCGTCGTCAGCCTTTGGTCCGGGCTACATCAAAGCGCTGAAAGCGGTGCTGCCGCCGGAAGTGCCGGTGTTTGCCGTAGGCGGCGTGACGCCGGAAAACCTGCATGAATTTATGGCCGCAGGCTGCATTGGCGCGGGCTTGGGCAGCGATCTCTATCGCGCCGGCCAGCCGCTGTCGCGCACTGTGGAACAGGCTCGCGCATTTATTGCTGCATATAAGGACGCTGTACGATGAAAATTACCAAACTGACCACTTATCGCCTGCCGCCACGCTGGATGTTCCTGAAAATCGAAACTGACGAAGGCATCGTTGGCTGGGGCGAACCGGTGATTGAAGGCCGTGCGCGCAGCGTAGAAGCGGCGGTGCATGAGCTGTCGGAATACCTGATTGGTCAGGATCCGGCGCGCATCAACGATTTATGGCAGGTGATGTATCGCGGCGGCTTCTATCGCGGCGGCCCGATTCTGATGAGCGCCATCGCTGGTATCGATCAGGCATTGTGGGATATCAAAGGCAAAGCGCTCGGCGTGCCGGTATATCAACTGCTCGGCGGTTTAGTGCGTGACAGCATCAAAGCCTACAGCTGGGTGGGCGGCGATCGTCCCGCAGATGTGATTGATGGCATCAAGAAACTGCGCACCATCGGTTTTGATACCTTCAAACTCAACGGCTGCGAAGAGATGGGCATTATCGATAACGCGCGCAAAGTCGATGACGCGGTGAATACCGTGGCGCAGATCCGTGAAGCCTTTGGCAAAGAGATTGAGTTTGGCCTCGATTTCCACGGCCGCGTTAGCGCGCCAATGGCAAAAGTACTGATCAAAGAGCTGGAACCCTATCGCCCGCTGTTTATTGAAGAGCCGGTGCTGGCGGAGCAGGCGGAATATTATCCGCGTCTGGCAGCGCAAACTCACATTCCCATCGCCGCTGGCGAACGCATGTTCTCGCGCTTTGAGTTCAAACGCGTGCTGGAAGCGGGTGGCCTGGCGATTCTGCAACCGGATCTGTCACACGCGGGCGGCATCACCGAGTGCTACAAAATTGCTGCGATGGCCGAATCTTACGATGTGGCGCTGGCTCCACACTGTCCGCTGGGCCCAATCGCGCTGGCCGCGTGCCTGCACGTTGACTTCGTCTCACGCAATGCAGTGTTCCAGGAGCAGAGCATGGGGATTCACTATAATCAAGGCGCCGAATTGCTCGATTACGTGATCAATAAAGACGATTTTAAAATGGATGACGGTCATTTCTATCCGTTAAATAAACCGGGCCTCGGCGTGGAAATTAACGAAGAGCTGGTGATCGAACGCAGTAAAAATGCACCTGACTGGCGTAATCCCTTATGGAGATTCCCGGATGGTTCTGTCGCCGAGTGGTAATTAATACGTATTAAATTTTATTAAATCTCGATAATTATATGCCGGAAAATAGGGTATAGGGCTTCGCTCAGCCTGTTTCCCGGCACAGCTTATTTACCGCTGACGCGGTTTTACCTTTTATATCGCTACCCTACATTTGCCGGGGCGTGCTCTGTCGCGCCTAAACGGCAAAAACGATTACGGAGAAACACCATGGATCTCTCTGCTGTTCAGGCCAAACCGACGCGCCGTCGTTATATCACGCTGCTGATGATATTTATTACGGTGGTCATTTGTTATGTCGATCGCGCTAATTTAGCCGTCGCTTCCGCGCATATTCAGGAAGAGTTCGGTATTACCAAAGCGCAAATGGGTTATGTATTTTCCGCCTTTGCCTGGTTATATACGCTGTGCCAAATTCCCGGCGGCTGGTTCCTCGATCGCGTGGGTTCACGCTTAACCTATTTTATTGCCATCCTTGGCTGGTCGGTTGCGACCTTATTACAGGGTTTCGCCAGCGGCTTATTATCGTTAATTGGTCTGCGTGCGATTACCGGCATATTTGAAGCGCCGGCTTTCCCTACCAATAATCGCCTGGTAACCAGCTGGTTCCCCGAGCAGGAGCGCGCTTCCGCCGTCGGTTTCTACACGTCCGGTCAGTTTGTCGGCCTGGCGTTCCTCACGCCACTGCTGATCTGGATTCAGGAACTGCTGAGCTGGCATTGGGTGTTCATTATTACCGGTGGCATCGGCATCATCTGGTCGTTTATCTGGATCAAGTTCTATCAGGCGCCGAGCCAGAGCAAAGGCATTAATAAAGCCGAGCTGGAATACATCCGTGAAGGCGGCGCGATGGTGGATGGCGATGCGCCGAGCGAAAAGAAAACCCGCACCAAACTCACCGCCGCCGACTGGAAACTGGTGTTCCACCGCAAGCTGTGTGGCGTCTATCTTGGTCAGTTCGCCGTGACATCCACGCTGTGGTTCTTCCTGACCTGGTTCCCGAACTATCTGACGCAGGAAAAACACATCGCGGCGCTCACCGCCGGCTTTATGACTACCGTGCCATTCCTCGCGGCATTCGTTGGTGTGATTCTGTCAGGCATCGTCGCCGATCGTCTGGTGCGCAGCGGCCGTTCGCTCGGTTTTGCGCGCAAAACGCCGATCATCTGCGGTCTGCTGATCTCCACCTGCATCATGGGCGCGAACTACACCAACGATCCAATCTGGATTATGACGCTGATGGCGATCGCCTTCTTCGGCAACGGTTTCGCCTCAATTACCTGGTCGCTGGTCTCCTCGCTGGCGCCGGTGCGTCTGATTGGTTTGACCGGCGGCATGTTCAACTTTGTTGGCGGCCTGGGCGGCATCACCGTGCCGCTGGTGGTGGGCTATCTGGCGCAGGATTACGGCTTTGCGCCGGCGCTGGTGTATATCTCGGCGGTGGCGCTGATCGGCGCACTGTCTTACATCCTGTTAGTCGGTGATGTAAAACGCGTAGGTTAATACACCCCGTAGGGTCGCCATTTATGGCGACCTGGCCAACAACCGCACGATAATGGCGACCTTGCCAATAACCGCACTGTATCCGCAACCCGGTTTATTCGCATCGCCCCGCCAAATCACGTAATTTATCCGGCAACTGTTAGATGGAAGGTTGCCTCATGTCAGAACAACAAATCACCTTTGCCGCGCGTCATCATCAACTCACCAACATCAACGTCTGGACCGGCGACAGCCAGTGGCTGGCATTTGATGTGCGACCTTCCGGCGCCTCTTTTACCAGCCTGACTATCGAGCGCGTCAACGTGGCGAGCGGTGCCGTTGAAGTGCTGTATCAGGCACGCGATGGCGCGCACGTTGGTGTGGTCACCGTCAGTCCGGATCTGCCATCTCGTTACGTCTGTATTCATGGCCCGGAACATCCGGACGCGCACTGGCGCTACGATTTTCATCACCGACGTGGCGTGATCGTGCAGCAAGGCATCGCTGAGAACCTCGACGCCTGCGACATCACCGCTCCTTACACGCCCGGCGCGCTGCGCGGCGGCTCGCATGTCCACGTCTTCAGCCCGGACGGTTCGCGCCTGAGTTTTACCTACAACGATCATGTGATGCATGAAAAAGATGCCGGCGATGACCTGCGCAACGTCGGCGTGGCCGTGCCGCTTCATCCGGTGTGTCCGCCCAAACAGCATCCGCGTGAATATGAGGGCAGCCATTATTGCGTGCTGGTCAGCCAGACGCAGCGCGATCCACTGCCGGGCAGCGACCAGATCGACCGCGCCTATGAAGAGTGCTGGATCGGGAATCAAGGCTATCAGAAAGCGGATGGCAGTTGGCAGCGCTGGGCCATCGCCTTTATCGGCGATACGCGTGCGGCTAACGGCGACAAAGTGCCGGACGTGTTCGTGGTGGATCTGCCCGCCGCATTAGCCGATTACGCCAAAGCTGGCGCATCGCCCTTGCAGGGCACGGCGGATAAATTGCCTGCACCGCCAGCTGGCGTGCAGCAGCGCCGCATCACGCACACCAACGGCCTGGCACTGCAGCCGCGTCACTGGCTGCGCGCCTCAGCGGATGGCAGCGCCATCGCCTTTTTGCTGGCGGACGATCAGGGCGTGATTCAGCTGTGGACGGTTTCACCCAATGGCGGTCAGCCGCGTCAGGTGACGCAGCTAGCAAGCAGCATTCAGTCGGCGTTTAGCTGGCATCCACAAGGCGGCGCGATAAGCTTTATCTGTGATAACAGTGTGATGCGCTGTGAGATGGCGACGGGGAAATGTACGCGCTTAACGCCACGTAGCGATCAGGCGCCATCCGGTGATGCGGTGGTTTGGTCACCGGATGGGGAAAAGATCGCTTATATGCGGGAAGTAGACGGCTGGCGGCAGCTGTTTTGCGTTAGTGCGGCTGCGCGGGCATAGCAGCTGCAGTCGCCAGGCTGGATTGCGTGCCAGCCATTTTCTCGCTCTGCATCACGCGCTCGTGGATGGAATCCTTACTTTTATCGTCGTCAGAACGGAAATAATCCCATGGCAGCAGCACGGTATCCATCACCGCTGAGAACGGGAGATCGATCAGCGCCAGCGGCTTGATCGCCCAGCTGGTGTTGTCGTCGGCGATCATCTCTGCGCTGGCGCGCGTGCCGGGATAATAGCCCTGGCTGGCACCGGTGTGAGACATAACGCTGGAGCAACCTGAGGTAACGAAGGTACTGCAAACCAGCACAGCTGTGAGCGGAAAGCGTTTCATCATATTCATCATCATCATCCCTTCAGTCATGGCATGGCCCTGGCTGGAGTGTGTCACCTGACGTTAAGCAAAGCTCTATGGCCGCGTCTTGATTCTCAGGCGAATCGTCCCCTGAGTGTATGTCATATCGTCAGAATTGCTGTAAAAAAATACGCATCAGCCCTTGAAAGCGACCAGGCTGCACCCACTTTTAAGGAACGGTCTTGTTGCTGTTGCCGGAAGGGACAACAACGGACTACACAACCTGTCCATAGTGGAAGGTTGCCTAAACTTGCTGAATATCAGGAGTCTTATTATGCGTAATTTTGATCTCTCTCCACTTTATCGCTCTGCCATTGGTTTCGATCGCCTGTTTAATCTGCTTGAGTCCAATCAAAACCAGGCCAATGGTGGCTATCCTCCGTATAACGTTGAGCTGGTGGATGAGAATTTTTACCGTATCACCATTGCCGTGGCGGGCTTTGCCCAGAGCGAGTTAGATATCACCTCGCATGACAACGTGCTGGTGGTGCGCGGCGCGCATCCTGAAGAGCAGCCGGAGCGTAAGTACCTGTATCAGGGCATCGCCGAGCGCAACTTCGAGCGCAAATTCCAGCTGGCCGATCACATCACCGTGCGCGATGCGCGTCTGGAAAATGGTCTGCTGAGCATCGATTTAGTACGCATCGTCCCGGAAGAGGCGAAACCGCGTCGTATCGAAATCCTGTAATCAGGATCTGAGTTGAAAAAACGCCGCTGAAAAGCGGCGTTTTTGTTTATGTGCGCACCAATAATCGCTGACTGACCATGCCGCCAAACACATTCACCAGCAGGCCGAGAATGATCACTGAAACCCCAATCATCTGCTGAATCGACAAAGTTTCACCGAGAATCAGCGCCGCGCTGAGAATTCCCACCACCGGCACCAGCAGCGACAACGGAGCCACGCGCCAGGTTTCATAGCGACTCAGTAAGTTACCCCAAATCGCGTAGCCGACAATGGTGGCGATAAAGGCGAGATAGATCAGCGCCAACACCGTTTGCAGCGAGATGTGCAGCAGGCTGGTCACAATCGCCGCTTCGCCATCGAACAGCCACGAGCAGGCAAAAAACGGCACTATCGGCACCAGCGCACTCCACACCACCAGCGACATCACCGGCACTTTGCGGTTACGCAAAATGATTTTGTTGGTGATATTGCCGAGCCCCCACGACAGCGCCGCAGCCAGCGTCAGCATCATGGTGGTGAGCGTAATGCCCGCGGTGGTTTGGCCTGCCATGCCTGCGGTCGCCAGCATAAACATGCCGAGCGTCGCCACTAAAATGCCGGCGATGTGATTCCAGCGTAGCTTCTCCGCCAGGAACAGCGCGCCCAACAGCAAGGTGAAAAAGGCCTGCGCCTGCAGCACCAGCGACGCCAATCCTGCCGGCATACCCAGCTTGATGGCAAGGAACAGAAAGGCGAACTGGCCAAAGCTGATGGTCATGCCGTAGACGATCAGCCAGCGCAGCGGAATCGCCGGACGTTTCACAAACAAGATCGCCGGAAATGCCACCAGGCTAAAACGCAATCCCGCCAGCAAGAAGGGCGGCATGTCCTGCAGGCCCAGCTTAATCACCACAAAATTCACGCCCCACGCCACCACAACCAGCAGAGCTAACAACATATCTTTAACTGACATACACATTCCTTCCTGCCGTAATCAGGCAGTTGCCGTTACCGGTGTCGCGATCTCAGCACAACATTCTTCACCGACAATCTTAAAGAAATCATCCACCTGTAAAGCAATGGAGCGTTCCAGTGCGCCCGCGTTGAACCACAGCGTGTCGACGTCGCGCAGGCGCGCATCGACGCGCAGCGCCAGCCGGTCATCAAAACTAAACGGCGGCACCGCGCCCATCACGCACTGGGTTAACTCCTGCGCTTTCTCTGGCGGCGCAAAGCTCGACTTCTTGCCGCCAATGGCGCGTGCGGCGCTCTTGAAGTTGATCTTGCAGTCGCCCGGCACAATCGCCAGCAGATAGCGCGCATCCGCGCCATCCGGCATCGTCACTTCCAGCACCATCGCTTTGGCCGCCTGATTGAGATCGTTACCGCGAATCTCGCTAATCAGGTCGGTCTGGCCGATGGCTTCATGCTCCACCACGCGATAACGCGCCTGATGCTGATCCAGCAGGGCCGTCACTTTTTCATAGGTATTCATGCTCGTCTCCTCGTCGAAAACCTGGCGTTAACTCCAGGCGATGGCGTGTTTCATTTTTTTGTCGGTCAGGCCAAAGAAGAAGCCCATGGTGATGCGCGTGTCGCCTTCCACGCGATCAATTTCGTGATAAAACGCAGGGTTAAACAGATAGATATCGCCACTGCGCGGTGAGAACTCGCACACCTCGCTGTGTTCGATGACGCCGGTTTGATAACCGAGCTCGCCCGGCGTTTTGTAGTACTCATCCACCGGCTGCCACTTCTTATTGAAGATGCGCAGCTCGCCGCCGGCGTTGCACTCCTGCAAACAGACCACGCAGCTGAGTTGATGCAGGATGTGGGTCACCGCCAATCCGCTGCCAGCGGCATCGCGCACGATGTTGTCGTTATGCAGGGGATTGGCGACGCCGTTTGCGTGGAAGCGCACAATCGAACCGGCGTAATCGCCCAGTTCAGGTTCGTTAGCGGTTTGCAGGCTTTCCAGGCGCAGCGCGTGCTTAACCCAGTTGTAGATTTGATCGCGCAGGCAGTGCAGCGACGGCGGCAGCGCGGGCTGAATATCGCGCAGCTCGGTAAAGTAGTTTTCCGGCGCAGCGGTGTGCTTCGCCAGATAAGGACCAAGCGTGGTCAGCGCGCCGTTCGGATAGTGCGACACCCGCACCTGTTCGCGGCACTGCTGCAAATCGTCCACCACCGCTGCGCGCACGTCCGGCGTGAGGAAGTTGCGTAATACCAGCAGCGGCACGCGCGCGGTGACGATGTCATCCAGCCAGGTGCTTTCCACAAACATGTTCGGATGAATAACGCGGATCTGATTGAAAATCGCCATGTTGATCACTCCCCAATAGGAAATTCATGAAGTTCATGGTTACTCATACGACGCCATTCAGACGCCGTGCCCAGTGCTGAAATAGGTTCAGAAGAGATGAAAGTGGTGTTGTTGTTCTGTAAGCGGTGCAGCGTGAAATAGTTGGGATAGGGCGTATCGTCGGGATGCCATTGCCACGCCCAGGCTTTATCGCGCGTGACAAAAATGGCGTTGGCCGAACTGCCGCCCGGCGCGACCTGCGCCATCTTGTCGCGCAGATAATCGCGGGTGAAATCGGCGGGCGTGGCGCGATCCACTACATATTCCAGATACTCAGCGGAATCAAAACGCGACTCCGCCATGCCCAATTGCTGATAGACGGTGGGCAAAAAACCGTTATGCATCATGTACCACTGCGTTGCGCCGCTGGTGCGCCACAGCGGATGGGAAAATTCGATACCGTGATTTTTGCTCAGCGTGGCGTGGCGTACATGCACCGCCAGAAAGCGGCCGCGCAGGCGATCAACATCAATGGTCGGCAGCGCATCGGCGAAAGTGCCGGTGCCGTGCAGCGTGTGAATGTGCCCTTGTTCCAGCCATAAACAGCCCCAACCGTTGGGATGCTGTTTAATCGGACCTTCGTGCGTGGCAGTCTCACCGCAGCTCATAGCACGCGCGGCGTCCAGCACCGCAGCGGCATCAAATTGGCCGTGCGCCACAATCATTCTGCACATAGTAAATCTCTCCGTGTGGTGAGCGATGAGACCTCAAGAATCTGATGGAACACCGCCAGAATTTCGTCGCGGCTGGTGGCTGCGAGGCGGAAGGTGGCGAGAATGCCGGCGTGGCGGGTTAAATCGGCATACAGCGAAGAGCGCGGCGAAACCGCCAGCGCGGGCAGATTGAGCGGTGGCAACAGCTGACCGCGTTGATGCTGTTCGATCCAGCGTTCAGCCGCGTCATACTGCAAGCGCTGACGCAAACGCACGCGGCCCACCGCCTGCGGCTGCGGCGGGAAATGCAGCGGCGGCATGCCGTGACCGGCTTCGATGTGAAACGCCACTTCTGCCCAATTGATGCCGGTGACTTCCTGCACCAGATTCACCACGCCCATGCCGGAAAGGCGGAAGCCCATTTCAAGGAAGTGCGGTTCGCCGTTGACCAAAATAAAGTCGATATGAAACGCGCCATGGCGATAGCCGAAGGTTTCGCAGCAGAAGCTCATCAGGCTGGTAAAGCTGGCGGGCAGCTGTTGCGCCGCGACCGCCACATGACCAGATTCGTAAAAACTGACGCAGCCATCGGCATCGCTATGGTGTTCGATCACCTTTTGGCAACAGGTCAGCGCCACGGCGTGGCCGTCCGCCACCACGCCTTGCAGCGAATACTCATCGCCCGCCAGCCAGCTCTCAACGATAAATCCGCTGAAGCCGCGCCCGCCGTAATTCATGGTATCGACCAGCTTGCCAATCACCGCATCAAGCTGGCTGGACTCTTTCACCAGCCAGATGCCAAGCCCGCCGCCGCCATCAACCGGCTTAATCACGCAGGGATAGAGCAGCGCTTCACGCGCATCCCGAATGCTGAGCGGCGAGGCAAAAAAGCGAAATTCCGGCTGCGGAAAGCGCTGCCAGGCTTTACGTAACGCCATGCGCTGCGCGTACTTATCCGGCGGAATAAAGCTCACGCCGGCGTCGGGCCCCGCCAGCAGTTCGCGCACGCGACCGGCGCTGGCGTTGTAGGCTTCAAAGCCGGCCAGCACCACGTGAGGATGTTCCATCAACCCGGCATGCAAACAGGCTTGCAGCACATCCCACGGATTTTCCGGGCGATCGAGCCGCACAATCAGATCGAACGGCAACGGAATGCTCAGCGATTGGTAATCGACGAAGTCGCCCATCTCCGCCAGCACGGTAAAGTAGCCCTCGCGTTTGGCCACCGCGCAGTAAGGATTTTGTCCGTCGCGGGTGGCACCAATCTGCAGGAAAATCTTTCTCATCGCGTTGCCTTACCGGGTTAACGCCCGGAGATCACTTCAGTGACGACGTCTTGCATGACACCGTTATTCACCTGAATCACTGCTTTATGCGGGTCAAAACGCAGCACGCGCGAAAGCGCATCGCCGCGCTGATCGTCCAGCAGTGAACTCACCTGCGCGCTGCGCCAGCAGTGACGCATCTGCGCCACGGTCAAACCAGAAAGTTGCTCCAGCTGCTGCGCCAGCAACAGATCGTCGCTTTCGCCGCACAGCAGGGCGCGCACCGCCGCTTCGTCCGGCGCATCGACCAGCTGCTGCAACCAGCTTTTCAGCTGATGGCCTTCGGCGATAAACGGCGAATAGATCATGCAAACCAGTTGGGTTTCATTGAGGCCGAATGCTTGTTCGGCGAACTGCGCGGCGCGCTGGCGGGCTCGCTTAATCGCCTCATCGTCCTGATAGCGTGCCGCCATCTCATCGATCAGCTGCGGCGGGAAATCCTTTTTCACCATCAGCCCGAGCGCAAAGCGCACATATTCGCGAATGCCTTCGGCGTAGCTACGCTGTAACAGCGTCTCCGCTCGCAGACCGCGAATATGTGCCATTAACGTCGGATTACCGCAGTCCGATTCGGAGAAGCTGAACATCAGCTCATCAAAGCGGAAATGCATAAATTCGGTCAGTAGCGCCCAGTGCGCGCCGGCTTCATACGCGGTGTCTTGATAGATGTTGAAGAACAGCGGATCGCGTTCCAGCTGCCAGGTAATGCGGTGCGCGGGCGTCACCTGATCGGCACCGTAGATATCGGCGAAATAGCGCTCGGCCACGCCATCCAGCGTCTGCAGGAAGCCGCTAAAGCCGCGCGATTTATCCGCCACCGGCGCATCAAACAGCCGCGAAAGATGGCGCGCCCATGCCAGATAAGCGGTTTGTTCCTGCGGCGAATCGCCGGTGATGATCACATCAACGCCGCCGTCGTAATGCGCTGCCAGGCCAAACGAGTTCACCATGCTGAGATTGCAGGCGTTACAAAAGGTAGAGCGCGCATCGGCGCGGAAGCGGTGGCCATTCATCAGCACATCGTTGCGATTTTGCTGGCGCACGCTGTCGGGCATCGGTAAATGACGATCGAAGTGACGGATTTGCAGGCCGTCGGTCACCAGACATTCGGTAAAGTCATCATCGAGGATGTGCAGCGCGCGATACACGCGATCGATATTCTCCATCACGCTGTCGTTCATCGCAGCATGACGGTTGGTGCTGATGCGCAGCTGAAAGGTGCTGCCGTGCTGCTGCCAAATCAGCCCCTGAATGTAGCGCACGTACGCCACCATATAGCTGCTGTCCTTGCCGCCGCCGTAGGCCAGCAGCACGCGGTTATTTTCCGGGTGCGCGGCGTCGGGAAGTGCGGCCAATAAACGACGTGAACAGTGTTGCGCTGAATCGATAATCGTGGGAGTGAGATATCCACTAATCTCTCGCATCATGGTGGACAGATTATTCATTTTTCACTTCATCCTTTGGCTAATAAAAACGCTGTTGCCGTGCTGGCGGCAACAGACGGGAAATGGGCCACGAAGGTGCTACGGAATGAATTTTTTAGTCGGAAGCGGCACTGCAACTAATGCGTATGGTTATCAATTAACTAATGCAGCCTAAAGTACTTTGAATGTAATCTGGTGAAAACGCACAGATCCGGACGAAATAGGGTGGAACAGATGGCGGGTGAAACGGAACAGGGCAGTCGTTACCGTCAAATCGCAGAGCAGATAAAACAAGCCATTCACAGCGGCTCGCTGCCGCCCGACAGTCGTTTACCGTCGGTGCGCACGCTGGCGACGCAGTACAGCGTCAGCATGACCACCGCGCTGAAAACATTACGTACCCTTGAGGATGAGCACTACGCGGTGGCGCGTCCTAAGTCCGGTTTTTTTGTCGCCCCACGGCCTGCTAATAAAACGTTTCCCACCGTCATCAACGAGCAAGCGCGCGAAGTGGCGCCGCTCGACGAGCAAACCGAACTGCATCTGGCGATGCTCGGTTCAGACTGCCGCGTACGGCTCGATCTGGCCAACGGCGATATCTCACTCTATCCGGTGAAGAAGATTGGTTTGCTGATGCGCCAGATGGGATACAGCAAACCGGCGCTGCTCGGCAACACCGTGAAAGGCACCGGCTATGCGCCGCTAAAAAATGAAATTGCGCGCCGCGCGGTGGATTATGGCTGCAATATCAACGCTGATGACATCCTGATCACCAACGGTTGCATCGAAGCGATTTCGCTGGCGCTGCGCGCCACCACGCGGCCTGGCGATATCGTGGCGGTGGAATCGCCCTGCTATTTCGTGCTGCTGCAGATGCTGCATAACCTCAATCTGCGGGTGATTGAGGTGGAAGCCGGGCCGGAAGGCTACGTTAATGTGGAGAAACTCACCGCGCTGTTTCAGCGTAAGGCGGTGCAGGCCTATCTCACCATCAACAACATCAATAATCCGCTGGGCAAAAGCATTCCCAACGAGCAGAAGGCCTATATCGCGCGTCAGGCCGACGAGAACGATGTGGTGATCATTGAGGATGATATCTTCGGCGATACTGCATTCGGCGAGCGCCGTCCGTTCCCGATGCGCGCCTTCAGCCCGAACGCTATTTTGTGTAGCGGCTTCTCGAAAACCGTCGCGCCCGGCATTCGCATTGGCTGGGTGCACAGCAGCAACTACATGCGCAAAATCGCCTCGCTGAAATACACCACCAGCATGGGCACGTCGGTATTATCGCAGGCGGCGATTGCCGAACTGCTGCGCAGCGGCGGCTACGATGCGCATCTGCGTAAGCTACGGCGTGAGCTGAAGAATCAAATCCAGCATATGCGTCAGGCGGTGCTGCGCTACTTCCCGCCGGGCACGCGGGTTTCTGATCCTGAAGGCGGCTATGTGTTGTGGGTGGAAATGCCGATCGGCGCGTTGAATGTGCGCGCGCTGTTTCTCAAGGCGCGCAATGCGGGCATCGGTATCGCGCCAGGGCACATTTTCGCCACCGATCACCGCTACGATCACTGTTTTCGACTCAATGCCGGGTTTGGCTGGAATGCCGAAGTGGAGCAGGCGATTCAACAGCTGGCGCAGTGGTGCCAGCTGTCGTTGCCAGCGGGGTTGTAGGGTCGCCATTTGTGGCGACCTGGCCGAACACCGCACGATTATCGGCGACCTGCCCGATTAATCGCTAAATGCGCTTTCCAACTCTTCCGCCAATATCTGCACCGCGCGCTCAATCTTCTCAGCATCCGGCACATAATTCATACGCATGCATTGATGGGTATGCGGCCATGCGTGTTCCAGGCCAGGGAAGAAGAAGTGGCCGGGCACCATCAGCACGCCGCGCGCTTTCAGGCGCTGATACAGCGTTTCGGTGCTGATCGGCAGATCGCGGAACCACAGCCAGAGGAAAATCGCGCCTTCGGGTTTATGAATCAGGCAGCGATCTTCCGGCAGATAGCGGCGCAGAATCGCAATCGTCTCGCTCACTTTGGCCTGATAGAACGGCTTAATTACCTCTTCCGACAGACGCAGCAAATCCCCGCGCACAATCATCTCATTGGCAATAGCAGGACCGATGCTGCCCGGTGCCAGGCTGATAATCCCGTTCATATTGCCAATCGCGGCGATTGTGCTCTCATCGGCGACGATAATGCCGCAACGTGCGCCCGGCAGGCCGAGTTTCGACAGGCTCATGCACAGAATGGTATTGGGATTCCACAGCGGGCGCGCTTCGCTAAAGATGATGCCGGGGAACGGCACGCCGTAGGCGTTATCAATCAGCAGCGGTACGCCGTGCTGCTGTGCCAGCGCATCCAGCTGCAGCAGTTCGTCATCGGTGATCACGTTGCCGGTTGGGTTGGTCGGGCGCGATACGCAAATCAAGCCGACATCGTCATTCAGCGGCAGATGATCGAAATCGACGTGATATTTGAACTGGCCTTCCGGCAGCAGCTCAATGTTGGGCTTGGCGGAGACAAACAGATCCTCTTCCAGACCGGCATCAGCGTAGCCGAGATATTCCGGTGCCAGCGGGAACAGCACGCGCTTTTTGCTGCCGTCGGCGCGACGTCCGGCAAACAGATTGAAGAGATAGAAGAACGCGCTCTGACTGCCGTTGGTCAGCGCGATGTTTTGCGCGGTTAATGGCCAGCCAAGTTCGTCACGCAGCATCTTCGCCAGCGCATCCAGCAGCAGCGCTTTGCCGCGCGGACCATCGTAGTTGCACAGCGCTTCGCTCAGCTTGCCGTCCTGATGCATCTGCATCAGCAACTGGTTGAAATAGTCATTCATCGCCGGGATCTGCGCCGGATTACCGCCGCCAAGCATGATGGTGCCGGGCGTGCGCAGGCCTTCACCCATGTCTTCCATCAGACGTGAGATGCCGGAGTGTTGAGTAAATTTGTCGCCGAACTGAGAAAAGGACATAGGAAGTTAAAACGTTGTGAAATCGAATGGGGAACCACCATAGCGCCCGCCGCTGGCAGGCGCAATGGGTAAAGCAGCAAGCTTAGCCTTGGATCTGCGGGTTAACGCAGTTTTTCTCGACTTTGCCGCTCAGGGCGGCGATCAGGTTATCCACCGCGTCGCGCGCCATGCCGTAACGGGTTTCATGCGTGGCGGAACCAATGTGCGGCAGCGCCACTACGTTTGGCAGCGTCAAAATCTCGGCATCGGCAGGCACCGGCTCAACTTCGAACACATCCAGACCGGCGGCGTGGATGGTGCCGTCTTTTAGCGCCGCAGTCAGCGCCTGCTCATCCACCACCGGACCGCGACCGGCGTTGATCAGAATTGCGCTTGGCTTCATCAACTTGAGCTGCGCCGCGCCAATCATATGGTGCGTCTGTTCGGTCAGCGGCAGGCTGATGCAGACAAAATCACTCTCTTTCAGCAAGGTTTCCAGATCGCAGGCACGCGCACCAAAGCGGGTTTCCGCCTCTTCATGCTGACGGCGCGCGTTATAAAGAATGTTCATGCCGAAGCCAAAGTGCGCACGCTGCGCCAGCGCCAGGCCGATGCGGCCCATGCCGAGGATGCCGAGGGTTTTGTGGTGCACATCGATGCCGAAATGATCCGGGCCGATGCTCTTTTTCCACTCGCCGGCTTTCACCCACTTATCCAGCTCGGTCACGCGACGTGCGGTGCTTAGCACCAGCGCCATCATGGTGTCGGCGACGGTTTCGGTCAGCACGGTTGGCGTATGCATCAGCAACACCTTGCGTTGATTCAGCGCGTCGACGTTGAAGTTATCGTAACCCACCGACACGGTGGAGCAGGCGCGCAGCGCGGGCATTTTTGCCAGCAGCTCGCCATCCACTTTGCCGCCAGAGCCGAGCAAACCTTGCGCCTGTTCGAACTGCGCCGCGTGTTTCTGGATAGTTTCCGGGGAAATATCATGCACTTCAGTAACGGTGAAATGGGCATCCAGTTTGGTGCGCAGGTCATCTGGCAGGCTCTTATAAAGAATCACAGCAGGTTTCATCTTTTGCTCCCTATAAAATGGTGAGGAGGCCTTGAGGCCTCCCGAATTGATTACGCGTGCTTTGCGCCATGCATCGGCGGCGATGTTTTATTCTGCGCCGGTTTGACGATCAACGTCAGCCAGACCGAGGCCAACAGCGCAGCACCCATGAAAATGTAGGAGGCGGCAGGCGAACCGGTCGCGCCATTAAGATAGCCTACAATCCACGATCCGACGAAGGAACCGAGTGCGCCCATGCTGTTGATCAGTGCCATCGCACCACCGGCGACGTTGCGCGGCAACATCTCCGGAATGATGGCGAAGAATGGACCGTACGGCGCATACATCGCACCACCGGCAATCACCAGCAGCGTATACGACAGCCAGAAGTTGCTGGAACCGACCAGATACGAACCGAGGAACGCCAGCGCCCCAATCAGCAGCAGCGGCCAGACAAACAGTTTACGGTTCTGGGTTTTATCGGAGGCCCACGACACCACGATCATCGCAATGGTCGCCACCAGATACGGCACCGCTGACAGCCAACCGGCTTCAACCATGCCCATCTGCGAACCGTTACGCAGAATAGACGGCAGCCACAGCACGAAACCGTACACGCCGATGCTCCAGGCAAAATATTGCAGGCACAGCAGGATCACGTTGCGATTACGGAACGCTTCGCCGTAGTTACGCACCGCTTTAATGCCTTCCTGCTCTTTTTGCAGCTGCGCCTGCAGCGCGGCTTTCTCGCTTTCACTCATCCATTTGGCCTGGGCCGGTTTGTCCTGCACCAGGAACCACCAGGCAACTGCCCAAATCACTGCCGGGATGCCCTCGAAGATAAACATCTCGCGCCAGCCAAAGGATTCAATCAGATAGCCGGAGACCACCGACATCCACAGCACTGTGACCGGATTACCGAGGATCAGGAAGGTATTGGCGCGCGAACGCTCGGATTTGGTAAACCAGTTGCTGATATAGATCAGCATCGCCGGCATCACCGCCGCTTCCACCACGCCGAGTACAAAGCGGATCGCCGCCAGCATCGGGATGTTGCTGACCATGCCGGTCAGCGAGGCGCAGCCGCCCCATAAAATCAGGCACCAGAAAATCAGCTTCTTCACGCTGCGACGTTCGGCATACAGCGCGCCGGGGATCTGGAAGAAGAAGTAGCCAAGGAAGAACAGGGCGCCCAGCAGCGATGACATGCCTTTGGTGATGCCGAGATCGTCATTTATCCCTGCGGCAGAGGCGAAGCTGAAGTTCGCCCGGTCCAGATACGCCAGACTGTAGGTGATAAACACGATGGGCATGATAAACCACCAGCGTTTTGGCGCGATTGTCTGCGATTTCATGGGTGACTCCTCTGGTTGAGGTGGACGCATTCAGTGGATGCGCCTCGCAATATAGTTGTAGTAGGTACAGATATTTTTTAAATCTTTGTTTGGCGGTCGCCATAAATGGCGACCCTACAAAAACGTATCGACTATCGTAAATATTTAATAATCGCCCAACGCCGCACGCGTCGGCAGGCCTTCACTGTCGCCAGCAACCTGAATCGCCAGCGAACCGATTTTATTACCGCGCAGAATCGCCTGCGGCAGGGATTTTCCTTCCAGCAACGCGCTGATCAGCCCAACAGCAAAGCCGTCGCCCGCACCCACGGTATCAACCACATTCTCAACGCGAATCGGTGCGACCTGGCCTTGCTGGCCGTCGGCGGTTTTGTACCAGGCGCCGTCGCCACCGGTTTTGATCACCACCGCTTTCACCCCTTTATCGAGGTAAAAATCGGCGATGGCTTCCGGCTGGCGATAGCCGGTAAGAATCAAACCCTCTTTTTCGCCCGGCAGTACCCAATCGGCGTATTCCGCCAGATGATTGAGTTGCTTACGCATCTCCTCTTCGCTGCGCCATAACACCGGACGCAGATTGGGATCGAAGGAGATGGTTTTACCCCGCGCGCGCATCTCTTTTGCCGCATGTTGCGCCAGGGCAAGTGAGCTGTCGGAGATCGCCGCCGCCACGCCGCTTAAGTGCAGATGGCGCGCGCTGCCAAAGTAGTCATCGTTGAAATCGTCGGGCGACAGATGGCTGGCGGCGGAGCCTTTGCGGAAATACTCCACTTCCGGATCGGAGCCGTCATCGACGCGGGATTTAAGTTGGAAACCAGTGCGATAGCGTGCGTCGGTGGTGACGCAGCGGTGATCGACGCCCTCTTTTTCCAGCTGTTGCAGCGTGAAACGACCAAAACTGTCGTCGCCGACGCGGCTCACCCAACCGACCTGCAAACCGAGGCGCGCCAGGCCAATCGCCACGTTGAGTTCGGCACCGGCAATGCGTTTGACGAAGCCTTCCGCTGCGGCGAGATCGCCGGTTTGCTGGGCGATAAACATCGCCATCGCTTCGCCAATCGTCACCACATCCAGCGTTTTTTGCGTCATCATCGGCTCCTTACGCTGCACGCAGCAGATCAACGTAATGGCGCGTGACCGCCAGCAAATCCGCGCCTTCCAGCGGGAATTCGATGCCGCGCGGTGCGTCGGTTGGCAGCGCGTTCAGCAGTGAACGCCAGCTATCGTCGGCCTGATCCAGCGCGATAGCGCGGAAAGTCTCGCCGTGCGGCACCGCCGTTTTAACGTGAATATAGCTAACGTAGCGGCTGAGTTGCGCAGCGGCCTGCAAACCGTCTTCTCCGGTCCACTGCCAGTTGCCCATATCGAAGGTCATATCCAGCGGCAATGCGGCATCGCAGGCCTGATGGAAGAAGCGCAGCATCGGCGCCAGTTTGCTGTCCGGGGTTTGATCGTTCTCCACCACCAGCGTCACCGTTGATGCTTTCAACACATCGCGCAGTGTGCTGGCATCGAGTTCCACAAAATGACCGAGCGCCACTTTCAGGCGCTTAGCGCCGATTTGTTCAGCTTCCTGCAGGAACTGCGCCAGACGCGGATTCAGCGCGCCATCATCCAGCCACAGTGCTTCCGGCACGGAATAGCTGGCGCTCAGCTGATGCTGGGAAATCGCATTGCCGAGTGCGTGCAGCAAGCAAAGTTCGTTTTCGTTAAACAGCTCGCGACGGATTTCAACGCCATCCGCGCCCGCCTGTTTGATCAGCGGTAACAGCGCGGCCTGGCCACCCAATTCCGCTACTTTCTGCGCGCCGTATGCGGCAGTTACAACAATAATTTCTGGTTTCATCACGTTTCTCCGGGCATGACCACATCCCATTCGTTATAAAAAACCTAAATGGAACCGGTTCCAAAGAGAAGGGGCAGACCGTGAAATTATGATCATGCTCACGAAGTGAGCCATAAAAGTGGAGGTTAGCGCAGCGGCTGGCTGGAGCCGCGCACGATCAGCTCGCCGGAGAAAAGCTGTTCGCTGATCGATTGCTCGCTGCCTTCGATGCGTGCAATGACTTGTTCCAGCGCGGCGAAGCCAATCTGCCAGGTGGGCTGTTTTAAAGTGGTGATGCCGACGCCCGCCAGCGCCGCCCATTCCAGTTCGTCAAAGCCCAGCAGGCCAATCGCTTCGCCCCAGCGCAGCTCAAGACGCTGCAGCGCGCGCGCCACTTGCAAGGTCAGCGCGCCATTGGCGGCAATCACCGCACAGCGTTTATCTGCATGGCGCTGCTGGAACTCGCGCAGCTGTTTTTCCAGCGCGTCGGGCTGATGCAGCGCCACTTCGGCATTCTCTGCCGCAATCTGTGGCGCGCTGTTCACCGTGTCGTAGAAGGCGCGCAGACGTTCACGGCGCGTGTTGACGCTGCCGAGCGGCTCGCTGAGGAAGAGCAGGGCTTGATAGCCGTTATCCAGCAAATGTTGGGTCGCAACAGTGGAAGCTTCAACGTTGTTGAGCCCCACCATATCGCAGGCGAAATCGGGGATTTTTCGGTCGATCAACACCATCGGCAGCATCGACTGTTGCAGCCGATTGAGAACTTCTTCATGCATGCCCACGGCATTCACCACAATGCCTTCCACCTGATAACTGCTTAGCAGTTGCAGATAATGTTGTTCGAGATCGACTTCGTTGTTGGTGTTACACATCAGCAGAGTAAAGCCTTGCGCACGACACGCCGCTTCGATGCCGCTCAGCACGTCAACCGAGTATGGATTGGTGATGTCGGCAATGATCAGGCCGATCAAACGCGTGCGGCCGCGTTTCAGTCCACGCGCCATCTGGCTGGGACGATAGTTGAGTTCGGCGATGGCCTGTTCGATACGGGCTTTGAGAGCGGGCGAGAGCAGATTCACTTCGCCATTCAGATAGCGGGAAACGCTGGTTTTACCGGTTTTTGCCGTACGGGCAACGTCACTGATTGTGGCTCGTGGCGGCCTGGTTTTCATTGCTTACACCTGCTGAAAAGAAACAGGCGAAGACTAACACAGCTCGGGCCAGGCGCAATCATTGCGCGTCAGAAGTGAGTCGCAGCACCGGTTGCCAGAGCGTTTGCAGCTCGCTCAGCGGTGCATCATCAAGCAGTTGCAGCACCATTTCGGCGATGCGCTCGCCAATCTGCTGTTGGGATGATTGCAGAATGGCATTTACCGGCTGATCGACAATCGAATCGGGCGGCAATCCATCATAAACATATAGCGGAATTGCCTGCGCGCCCTTGAGGCGGGCCGCTTGCTGCAGCGCAATCGCGGCACCTTCACCCAGCGTGCTGCAATCGGTGATTATAGCCTGCGGCGCATCGCCTTGGGCCAGCCAGGCATTGGTTTGTTGATAGCCGGATCGGCGCGTGGCGGGCAACGCAGCCATCAGAGATTGATCGACCGGAGCTTGATGCTGAATCAACGCATCAATAAATCCCTGGCGGCGATCGAGGATATACGTTGCCGATTCGTTACTGCCAAGATAGGCCAGACGCGGCCATCCTTGTTGCAGGCAGTGTTCTGCCGCGAGAAAAGTACCGGCGTGATTATCGTAATCAATCCACGCGTACGGCAGCGGCAACTCGCTACGACCGAGCGTCAGGAAGCGGAAACCTTTCTGTTGCAGGCGTTGCAAACGCGCATCCTGCGGCATGGTGTGGGTTAAAATCAGGGCATCGATGGCGCCGCTGCGCAGCATGCGAATCAGCTTGCGTTGCAGCTCCTGCGGTTTATCGGGTAGCAACAGCAGATCAATATCGTGCTGCGCGAGACGTTGATCCAGCGTCAGTAGCATTTGGCTGTAGTAGCTGTCATTGAGCGAGGCGTGGTTGATGGGAAAGAGCAGTCCAACCGCATTGGCGCGTCCGGTTTTCAGGCGGCGGGCCGCATCGTTGGGGCGATAACCGCGCGCTTGCGCTTCGTCTTCAATGCGTTTACGCGTGACGGCCGCTACATCGTCATAGCCATTTAGCGCCCGGCTCACGGTAGTAACAGAGAGGCCAAGGGTAGCGGCGATGGCTTTCAGTGACATGATAGCGTCCCATTGATCAATTTTTGATCACGCTAGCATAAAGGAAAAGGCGGCTCTATCAGTTACGAATTTTTTAGCTTTTTCTGACAAAGGTGGCGTCAAAAGTGGCGAAAAAGAGTGATAAAAGCCGACCTGCTCACGCAGATCGGCTCTACTTTTAGCTCAGCGGGCTGAGGGTGATCTCAACGCGACGGTTCTGTGCTTTACCGTCTTCGGTGCTGTTGCTGGCGACCGGATTATCCGGGCCTAAACCCTGTGTGCGCAGGCGGTTTTGCGCCACGCCCTGCAGAATCAGACCGCTGGCGACGCTGTCAGCACGCTGCTGTGACAGGCGCATATTCAGCGCGCGCGTGCCGGTGCTGTCGGTGTAGCCCACCACATTCACGGCGGTTTTTGGATACTCTTTCAGCACCATCGCGACGCCGGTCAGGGTGTTGGCGCCCGCCGGTTTCAGGTTGCTGCTGTTGGAATCAAAAGTGACGTTATTCGGCATGTTGAGCACGATGTTGTCGCCCTGACGCGTCACGCTGACGCCGGTGCCGCGCATTTTGTCGCGCAGTTTCGCTTCCTGCACATCCATGTAATAACCCGCGCCGCCGCCCAGAGCAGCACCGGATGCCGCGCCAATCAGCGCGCCTTTACCGCGATCTTTCTTCGACGACGACAGCACGCCAACGCCCGCGCCTAACACCGCACCTAAACCGGCGCCGATACCCGATTTGCCCGCCTGCGATTCGCCGGTATACGGATTGGTGGTACAACCCGACAGCGCGAGGCTGCCGCTCAATAACAAGGTCAGCGCCAAAATACGCTTATTCATGAAAAATCCCTCACAGATTTAAACGGGGAAAAGCCCCAAAACGGCACTATTATGCCGTTCAATTATGGGGAAATGCGTGAGGGTCAGTCTTAATTTGTAAACTTTTGCTTTAAAGATTATCAGGATGGCAGAAACAGCTGGTTTGATGATCGTTAATTAAGCCGCAGGCCTGTAGAAATGAGTGGCAGGTTGTGGGTCCGACGAATTTAAAACCACGCTTCTTAAGCGCTTTCGACAGCGCAATGGCGGGCTCGGAAGTGGTTGGCGCGTCTTTGTAATTCGCGTAACGGTGCAAAATCGGCGTATGGTCGACAAAAGACCAGATAAAGCGCGAAAAGTCCTCTCCTGTGGCTTCCAGCGCCAGCAATGCGCGCGCATTGTTGATGATCGCTTCCAGCTTGCCGCGATGGCGAATCAGTCCCGCATTTTGCATGAGGCGTTCCATGTCGCTTTCATCCATCAACGCCACGGCATCAGGATCGAATTCATGGAATGCGCGGCGGTAATTTTCGCGTTTCTTCAGCACGGTGATCCATGAAAGCCCCGCCTGCTGGCCTTCAAGACAGACCATTTCAAATAAGACTCGCTTATCGGTCTGCGGCACGCCCCACTCTTTATCGTGGTACGCCAGATACAGTGGATCCTCAGTTACCCAGCCACAACGTTGCATTGCATCACTCCCTTAGCATATGAAATAGCGATAGTTCCCTTGACGTATGGCAAATTCGATTAATAGTTATACAACGGGCGCCGATATAGATCTTATAAAACCTAAACGCCCATCTCTTCCCGGCTCGTCAGGAGTCCTTCATGTTGCAGAAAAGTCAGCGGACAGGCCAGCACAAAATTGCGCTGGCTTTTAGCGGTTGGTGGCTATTATTTCTGGCCGGGAATGCCTATGCCTTTGATCAGTCGAGCCAGAATAGCGCGCCCGATTACAACGCAATACTTGCTGAAAAAATTTCCAGTAATCATCTGATGTTGACAGAAAATCCCGATGCCAACCTGTTTGACGCTGCGCTCAATTCGCCGAACGACTACGCGATGGTGATGCACAGTGAAACCGCCAGCGTTGGCGCCGCGCCCTTTGTGAATCGCTATTCGGCCGGTTGGTCGATGCCGATGAGTGAAGCGGTGAGCACCGGCCCCGTTGCGCAGTTTGCGGTGGATGATTCGACTTTGAGCTGCCCGAAGTGCGAACGCGTGGACAGCAATAATGCCGAGCACATTGCCTCGCTTGGCTGGCGCGTGGATTCCAGCTTTGGCTGGATATCGCCGTGGGCGCAGGTGAGCTACAGCCATCTGGTGAATGAAGAGCTGCCTTCACCCACCCGTGAACACGCTGATGACATCAATGGCCGGGAAAACAATTGGGTGGATGTCAGCGTCGGCGCCAATATGCCGCTCGGGCAAAATATGGCCGCCTTTGCTTCCTTCGCGCAAACCGGTGCGGTGAGCAGCGGCGAGCAGTTCATCTACAGTCTTGGCGTCAGCGCCAGCTTCTAAATCGCGCGCGATCCGCCGCGCTAAAACAGTTACACTGAGCGTATTACGTCGGGCTGAATTAACCGCCCGGCGCACCATGCTGGTTAACGTCAGGTTTCTTCATGTCAGTCAAAATCTTATCTTCAACGTTGGTGGGGCTGGATGGCTTCTGCCATGACCCGCTCGCCGTGCTGCAGCAGGCCGATAACGGCACGCTGGCGGTGCTGCATAACAATACGCCGGCGTTTTATGCGCTTACGCCGCAGCGTCTGGCGCAGCTGCTGGCGCTGGAAGCCGCCGCGCAGCAGCCCAATGATGTCACGCTGGATGAGAGTCTGTTTCAGACCGATAGCGCGCCCATCGCCACGCCGGTTGGCAAGTTCGCGATGTATGAAGGCTGGCAGCCGGACAGCGATTTTCAGCGTCAGGCAGCAATCTGGGGCGTAGCATTGAGTGAAGCCGTTACTGCCGCCGAGCTGGCCACGTTTGTGGCGTACTGGCAGGCAGAAGGCCGTTTGTTCCATCATGTGCAGTGGCAGCAAAAGTTAGCGCGCAGCGTGCAGATGAATCGCGCCGCCAATGGCGGGCAGCCAAAGCGCGATCTCACGCAAATCAGCAATACTGATTACGATATTCCCGATGGATTCCGAGGTGAGTAATGAAAACGCCGAACGATCTTTTTAGCCGCCTGAAAAAGATGATGCCGTCCGAAGTGCAGCCGAAATTCAAAAACGGCGCGGAGCTGCTGGCCTGGAATCAGGAGCAGGGCCGTTTGCGCTCGGAAGCGATTGTGCGGGAAAACCGCGCGATGAAAATGCAGCGCATCATGGGGCGCTCGGGCATCCGCGAGCTGCACATGAACTGCTCGTTCGACAACTATCGCGTGGAAAATGATGGACAGCGTAAAGCGCTGGCCATGGCGCGCGAATACGCCGCCGGATTTGAAAATAGCATCTCCAGCTTTGTTTTCTCCGGTCGTCCCGGCACCGGTAAAAACCACCTTGCAGCGGCAATTGGTAACGATCTGATTATTCGCGGTAAAAGCGTGCTGATTGTCACCGTCGCCGATTTGATGTCGAGCATGAAGGGCACTTTCAGCGGCGGCAGCGATTTAACCGAAGAGCGCCTGCTGCACGATCTCAGCCATGTGGATCTGCTGGTGATCGATGAGATCGGCATGCAGAGCGAATCGCGCTATGAAAAAGTGATCATCAACCAGATCGTCGATCGCCGCTCATCGTCGAAACGCCCGACCGGCATGCTATCGAACCTCGATCCGGCGGGCATGAATTCGCTGCTGGGTGAACGCGTGATGGATCGTATGCGCCTCGGCAACAGCTTGTGGGTGCGCTTTGACTGGGAAAGTTATCGCAGCCGTGTGCGCGGTGATGAGTATTGAGGAGTGCTATGAAAGCAGCCGGTAAAGGTCCAGCACTACTTCGTCTGAATAACCTGAAGCGGGTGATGACGCAACTGCGTACCACCCGCATCACCTCCCGCCAGGATCTGGCATTAGCGCTCGAGCTGAGCAAAAACACCGTTTCATTGATTGTTGATGATTTGCTGGAAGCCGGGCTGATCAATGAGCTCGGCCCGGTTAGCGTCGCTTCAGCCGGCCGTCCTAAAATCGAAATCTCACTGCGCGCGGAAAAGCTGAAAAGTGCGGGCATCATGGTGGAGCGCCAGGCGATTCACTGGCGCGTGTGTGACTACTACTCGCAGGTAATTGCTGAGCAAACCTGGCGTACGGAAACCAGCGATCCCGAGCAGCTGCTGCATGAGCTGGTGGAAGTGTGTCAGACCTTGCATGCGGCGCATCCAGAACTGCTCGGCGTAGCGATTGGCTTCCCTGGCATCATCGATCCCCATCGTGGCTGGGTGCATTTTTCCGCCCATCTTGGCTGGCAGAATGTGGATGTAATGACCATTCTCAGCCACGAGATGCCGCTGCCGTTGCGCATCATGAATAACGTCAAAGCCGCCGCGCTGCTTTCGGTGCAGCAACTCGAACTGAATAAGTCGCAAAGCCATTTCTATCTGCGTATCTCTGAAGGATTGGGCGGTGCGCTAGTGGAACAGGGCGAAGTGTTTACCGGCAGTAGCTGGACGGCGGGCGAGATCGGCCATCTTACGGTGCAACCCAATGGCGAACGTTGTAGCTGCGGACGCTTAGGTTGTCTGGAAACGCTGGTGAGCAAACCGGCCATTCAGCAGCAGCTGGCAAAACGCAAACCGGGCTTGCGTTGGCAGAATGGCGATAGCGAGCCGGAAATCCTGAAAGAGGTGATGACGCAGGCGGGCACCCATTTGGGCAACGCATTGAGTCAGGTGATGCAGCTGGTGAATCCGGCCAGCATCATTATTGATGGGCCTTGGAATGCGCAGCCGGCATTTGTGCAGGCGGTGCAGCAGGCGGCGCAGGCCGGTACGCTGGCCTTTACCTTCGCCCATACAGCGCTGCATTTCCTGCCGCTGCGTATTGATCCGGCCAACGGCTTAGCGCTGGCGGTGATTGAGCAGTACGAACGCCCCAGCCAATAGGGTGCCATCAATGATCTCGTAGGGTCGCCATTCATGGCGACCAGGTGCGCATAAATGCGCACCCTTATCGATTAATGCCGTGGAATATCAAACGACTCGCTCGCTTTCGCAGTGGACGTCGTCTCCGGCAACTCTGCTTCGACGTTAAATTTACGCAGCACCAGCGCATGAATCTTCTCAAGCGACACGCCGGCAGTTTCTGGCAGATAGCGGAAGGTGAAGAAGTACATCCCCAGCGAGAAAATCGCAAACAGCAACAGTGGGAAGCCACCGTGGAACATATCCAGCAGCATCGGGCTGCTGTTCATGATCGGGAAGGTGCTGCTAATAACAAAGTTGGCCATCGACATCGCGCAGATGGAAATCCCCACGCAAATCGAACGGATCTCAGTTGGGAACACTTCGCCCAACACCGTCCAGACGATCTGGCCCCACGTCATACCGAAGAAAATCATGTACGCGAACAGGCCAATCACCGCCAGCATGCCAGGCAGGTGGTAATAGAAGGCGATGAACGAGTAGGTCAGGCACACGCAGGAAGTGATGGCACCCAGCAGCAGCAGCTTACGACGACCGACTTTATCGATCAGCATCATCCCCGCCAGCACGCCAATGAACTGACAAATCGACAGCCAGAAGGTTTGCAGCAGCGCTGAGTCCGTGCTGCCCGCGACGTTTTTCAGCAAGGTTGGTCCAAAGTACTGAATCACGTTGATGCCGCTGATCTGGTTACCCACCGCCAAACCGATACCGACAATCAGCAGTGGAATGGTGGTTTTATCCAGACGCAGACGCGATTTGTGCTGCTGCGCGGTTTTATCAGAAAACGAATGTTTGATCTCGTTGAACACGCTCTCAGCATGCTCGCGGTTTGAGATTTTGGTCAGCGTATCCAGCGCTTCATCGTACTTACCTTTCAGCACGTTCCAGCGCGGCGATTCCGGGATAAAGGCGATGAACAGGATAAACAGTGCGCACGGCACCAGCGCCGTGGCGAGGATGTAGCGCCAGCCCATATTGATCATCACGTCAGGTAAGGTGGATTTGGTGATGAAGTAGTTGGTCAGCAACACCACCGATTGTCCGCCGACGCAGCACACCGCATACAGCGCGGTGGTACGGCCACGAAACTTGGAAGGCGACAGCTCGGCCAGATAGATAGGCGAAATCACCGACGCCAGACCAATCGCCAATCCACCAATCATGCGGAAAATGACGAATACGGTGAAGTTATGCGCCAGCGCCGTCCCGATCACCGAAACGGTAAACAGCAGGGCGGTGATGGCGAGGGATTTTTTGCGTCCCAGCTTGTCGCTGAGGCGCGGCGCCATAAAGCAGCCGATCAAACTGCCGAGCAGGATATTGGAAACGGCCCAGCCGGTTTCAGCGGGCGATAACTGGAAATATTCACTTAAGGGTTCGATTGCACCGGAGATAATCGAAGAGTCATATCCCATCAGCAGACCGCCGAATGCCGCGACAGTACAGCAGAGAATGACATACTTCATGTTGTAGCGTTTTTGCCTGGTATCCATTGTTATAGCCCCTTGTCTCTACGGCCTGAACGTTGCTTGTTCAGAAAGAGGGTGGTGTAGGTTTAGATGTTCAACTTTTATTCACGCGAGGTCTTCGTGTTGGAATATATGTTCTAAATGATGGTTTTTGGATCATTTTTTCCGAAAAGTGTGAAGAGGGTTGCGAAAATTGCTGAATAAGTCGTCAGGGGCATATTTATAGCCTAATGAAATGATAGGTTTTTCATCAATTCACTTTGTAAGGGCATTGCAAAGTTTACTTTTTATTGGAATTTTCATTCTGTTATGCAAGCTGACTCGCCGATTTTATTTCACCCGACTAAGCGTACGGGCGCGTTTCATTTTTTAACAGGCAACGGGCATAATACGTTGATTCTCAGCCCCTCTTTGCGGACGCCGTAATGAAAACGCAGCGCATCACTCTGGACGATATTGCTACCCTGGCGGGCGTCACCAAAATGACGGTAAGTCGCTATCTGCGCACGCCGGAAAAGGTCAAAACGGAAACGGCGGAGAAGATCGCCAGCGTGATTGCCGAAATTGGCTACGTCGCGGATACCGATAATGTCGCGGCGACTAAACAGAACCCACCGCGCATCGGCGTATTAATTCCTTCCTTTAATAATCAAATCTTTGCCGATCTGCTGGCGGGGATTGAATCGGTGACCAGCGCGCAGGGTTATCAAACGCTGGTGGTCAATTACGACTACAACGCCCAGCGTGAAGAGGAGCAGATCGCCACGGTTTTAGCCTTTAACATCAAAGGGCTGATCCTGACCGAATCAGTGCACACCGTGCGCGCGGAAAAATATCTTAATGCTGCCAACATTCCGGTGGCAGAAGTGATGGGATTGACCGAAGCGCGCGGGCGCATCAATGTTGGCTTCGATAACTATCGCGCCGGCTACGATATGACGGCGATGCTACTGGCCAGCGGCAAACAGCGCGTCATCTACTTTGGTTCGATGTCCGATCGTCGTGATGAACAACGTTACGCCGGTTATCGCGATGCGGTTGAAGCGGCCGGTTTGCCCGCAGGACGGATTGTGCCAAACAAGGTCTCATCGGTATCGATTGGTACCGGCATGATGACGCTGGCGCGCCAGCTTTATCCGGAGATGGATGCGATTCTCTGCACCAATGATGATCTGGCGGTCGGCGTACTGCAGGAGTGTCAGGCGGCGCGCATTGCCGTGCCGCAAGCGATGGCGATTGCCGGTTTTCACGGACTGGAAATCGGCCAGGCAACCACGCCACGCTTAGCCAGCGTCATCACGCCGCGCTTTGAGATGGGAAAAGTGGCGACGGAGATCATCCTGAAAAAAATCAACCAGCAGCCCACCATCGAGCAGGTCGACCTGCATTATCGCCTCTCAATGGGTGCGACGATTTAAACATCACATACGCTTTCGCCAGTATTAAGGAATGTTCTATGCCACGCGATAATCGCTTGTCCCGCTCGTTGCACGCACTGATTCATCTGGATCGGCACGTGAAACGCGCCACTTCCGAAACGATGGCCAAAATGTTGGGCACCAATCCGGTGGTGGTACGCAGGATGATGTCTGGCCTGCGCGAGAAAGGTTATGTGGCGTCAGAAAAAGGGCACGGCGGCGGCTGGGAACTGCGTGTGCCGTTGACGGAAATTTCGCTGCTGGATGTTTATCAGGCAATCGGCGCACCAGCGCTGTTCAGCATCGGTCCTGCTGCGGAGCCTTCACCTTGCCTGGTTGAGCATGCGGTGGATGCACAGCTCGATCAAACACTTAGCGAAGCGGAAGCGCTGTTGTTGCAGCGCTTTAGTCAAATTACCGTCGCCGATATTAGCGACGATTATTTAAGTAAAATGGCCAAACTTGGGCTTCCATCCGATACCTTCCCTAAATGCAGTGAATAACCAATTTTCCCCGGTTATTCATCACATCAGTTAATCCTGTTTCTGTAAGGTGATCTGCGCTTCATGCTTCATGACGTGCGTAGTAATGGCCGCCTGAAAAACCTTAAACATCAAACCATTAATAAAGGTTGTGAGCGTAAGGGTAATAAATGCGGTCATCAGCCAGTCAACGATTGCCATCCCGCTGTGTAATAAATCCGGGTGATAAACCACCATGCCAAAAAATACTACCCAATGGCTCATGCAATAGAAGCAATGGAACAAGTGACCTAATAACGCGTTCTTTTTCGCGGTCCAGGCGCGTAATCCTGCGAACAGCTCAGTTTGGGTAATGGTCATGGAAATACTGGCTGATGCAAGCGCGATCGTCAGGCATAGCGACAGGTCGGACATGAGTAAACTGCTCATAGATTTTCCTTTTCATCTCAAAGTATCTTTTCATGTAACTAACAATATTACATGATGCGTGCTGCTGCAAGATGCCGCAGATTGCGATCTGCCGGAACAGGATAAATTGGCGAGTTATCGTTATTTATTGGCTTTTGACCATCACATAGCCAGTGAGCGACTTTCTATAATGCTTGCCACTTGCCGGATTTCCGTCCGGTTTTCATTTCGACATCAGGAGGAAAGATGGATATGCACGCCGCCTTTATGCAGCAACTGATGCTCTGGATTGAGGACAATATTGAGCAGAAACTCATTCTGGAAACCGTGGCGCGACGCGCCGGGTATTCGCAGTGGCATCTGCAGCGACTGTTTCGCAGTTACACCGGCGTTGCGCTTGGCACCTACATTCGCGAGCGCAAGTTAACGGCTTCGGTGATCGCGCTGTTGAACAGCAATACGCCGCTGATGGATATCGCCATTAAATATGGCTTTGACTCGCAGCAAACTTATTGCCGCACCTTCCGCCGCATGTTCGATCTGCCGCCCGGCGCGTTCCGTCGTAAATATCAGCACACTTTGCCGGAGATAGATGGGCCTGCTAGCTTGCTGTTTTTGCATCCGCAGAGTCGACTGGCGGCGTAAAATATTTGCCGGGCGTTGAACCAAACGCGCTGCGAAAAGCGCTGATATAGCTGCTAACGCTATCGAATCCGACCTGCCACGCTACTTGCTGCACACTTTTGCCTGCCGCCAATCCTTCCAGTGATTTGAGTAAACGTGAAACCTGGCGATAGCGCGTTAAACTCATGCCCACCGCGCTGGCCCAATGTCGGCTCAAACTGCGTGGGCTGAGTCCCGCCCAACGCGCCAGTTCTGGCCCGGTGCGCGTATCGGAGGGATCGTCCATCAACAGGCGTGCAATCTGCAGCAAGCGCGGTTCCGTCGGCAACGGTAACGTCAGCGGATGTTCAGTCGATTCATATAACTCATCCAGAAACACCTCGCTCAGGCGATTGTAGCGCGCGCTGCCCCAGTGATCGGGCGACAAGGTTGCCAGCCTTTCTGCCAGCGGCTCTAACACCGACGGGCAGGAAAGCAGGACCGGATGATCTGGCAACGGCGCGGCCAGCGCATCGTCAACCAATACCGTCCAGCCAAGCACCGGGCCCGGCCCAATGATCGCATGTTCAAAGTAGGGCGGAATCCAGCCCACCAGTCGCGGCGGATTGGCGAAAATACCGGACGGCGTTTTCACCGTCATCAATCCTTGTTTTAAACAGAAGAGCTGCCCGGCGGCGTGGCGATGAGTGAAGGTTTCACGGTCCAGCTGTTTCGCTAACGCAGCGGCAATCACTTTCGGCGCATCCGGCTCCAGCAGGCGCTGACGCAGCTCAGCCTGGCGCGGATTGCCCGAGAAAGTCAGAGTATCGGTTGGATGGATTAGCATGCCAGACTCCACAATGCGATGAATGAGCAAAGTGGCGGAGATTGGTGGGGAAGTAAAGCATGGGCGCGTATAAGTTGAGGCGCAAAAGGGCGGGATGCGGCTCAGCGGCGATCATTTCGATTTATTAGGGCTTGGTTGCCACTGCAGCAAACCGGCAATGTTCTTTTCACCTTCTGACTCTTTCAGACGACGCTGTTGCTCGGCGAATTCACCGTATTCAGCCTGTGCTTTTTCATCGGCCATTTTCTTACTGATTGAACCCGCGCCTTGCAGCACATCGCGATCGTTAAATTGCAGAAATTGATCGAGTTTGCTCTGCCAATCGCGAAGAAATACCTGCTGGCGACGGCGCGCTTGGTCTTCGGCAAAATCCAGCCACATCGTTACCACGCGATTGAGCTCGCTCACTTCGTCCTGAACCAGATAATTTTTAGCCACGGTGACATCGCTTCTCCGCACCTCTTCACCTTTAAAACTCGTCAAACCCATGTGAGATTGGCTGGCGTCAGCGCGCAAATGAATCAGCTCGGCTGCAGTATAACCGGTACAGGCAAAGTGCAGCTTATTCTGGATGGTTTGAAAAAACTGCGTGGTCTCTTTGAGGGAAGGTTGATAGTCAGCCGCTAAGGCAAAAATCTCGCGAACGCGTAAATACATCCGACGTTCACTGGCGCGAATATCGCGAATTCGCTCCAGCATCTCATCGAAATAGTCAGGTACAGCGGATGAACCCACCGGCGGATTTTTCAGCCGCTCGTCATCCATCACAAAACCCTTGATCAAATATTCTTGCAGGGTTTGCGTTGCCCATTGGCGGAACTGAGTACCGCGTGCTGAGCGGACGCGATAACCGATGGCGAGGATCATTGGCAGATTGTAATGAAGGGTATTGCGGCTGACTTGACGAGTTCCTTCCTGTTGAACTTGTAAGTAAGACTTACAGGTTGCGTTTTGTTCAAGTTCGCCTTCTTCATAGATCGCCTTAATGTGCTGCGTAATGGCTTGTGGCGTAATTTGGTAAAGGGTGGCAATAGATGCTTGTGAAAGCCAAAGCGATTCCTGCTCGAAGCGACATTCAACCCGCACTTTCCCATCTCCGCTCGCAAACATGACAAATTCGCCTGCTGGTGATGGTGTGGATTGCTCTTCTGACATGTCGCCTCCGCTCTAATAGGATCTGGTTCACAGTATGCCAGATAGACGCAATGAAGCTCATTAGTCGATTGGCGATTATTTTATCAACTGCAATGGAGCCAAACCGATGAATGGTTAAGGTGCTCCACAATTACAACCTCATTAACAGCGTCTACAGTTAACCTATCCACCTTCCTTTACTAAGCCTCTGACACCATGAGCCTTTCCCTGATGCATTACCTTCGCGCACGCCTGCGTTTGCTGGTTTCGATTGTGGCTGGCGTGGCCTGCTATTTTTTCCTGCCTGCGCATCTGGGCATGTTGCAGCGTCTGCTGATTGGCTGGAACGTGCTGGCATGGCTCTATCTCGCTTTTCTGTGGCTGCGCATGTTAGGCACCGAGGCCAAAGACATTCCGCATATTGCGAAAATCGAAGATGAAAGTGCGACGCTGGTACTGAGCATGGTAACGCTCACCTGCATGGTTAGCATTCTGGCGATCCTGATGGAGCTCACCACGCTGAAAAGTCTGACAGGAACGCCGCGCGTGCTGCATCTGCTGCTAACAGCGGCAACCTTAGTGGTCTCATGGGCGCTACTTCCGACGTCATTCGCCATGCATTACGCGCATCATCACTATCTGCGTCGCAGCAAAGACGTTACGCCGATGATCTTTCCCGAAAAGCCCGAGCAGCCGGGATACTGGGATTTTCTTTACTTCTCTTTCACCATCGCGGTTGCTTCGCAAACCGCCGATGTGGCAACGGGCACCACGGATATGCGGCAAATCGCTCTGCTGCAGTCGGTGATTTCGTTCGTGTTCAATCTGGCGATCTTGGGATTGTCGGTGAATGTGGGGGCGGGATTGTTGAGTTAGTGGGGGAGAAGTGGAAGTGGTTTAAGATCACAGGAGTTAAGAATGACCATTAACTAATCGACCCATATGGTCATTCATGATTAAAGGTCATTCTTTAATAAATTTTTAAACGCAATGACTTCAGATTGCGATGTAGTTGCAGATAGTTTCAATATGGTGCTGCATGGAGAATTGCTTGACTTGCCCTAGCCCGGGGTAATGTCTACGGGCATGTAAAGATTTGAATCCTCGCATACCAGAAGTGTTATCAAAGAATTCTGGGAATTTATTACCGTGCAACACCAACTTATCTAAAGCTTGCTGGAATTTTCCCGTTGGGTTTGAAGGAGTTCCATCATCCATTGAAGAAAAGTGTCTAACAGACATAGCATCGAATTCATTACCATCAAGGTAACTTGCATGGATTGTTACAACGTATGCAGGGCCGCCTGATTCAGCATAGTCAGAACCAGCAATGTTAAAGTCCCCAAAGCCTATAACAGAGCTATGTACTTCTTTGTATCTGACATGTAGGTCAGAGAAGTAAGAATTTGAAGGATAATCTGCATTTCTTTTTTTCTTTTTAAACGGGTCGTCCATTAATACGACATTGGATAATTGGGAAAGTAAAGATTTAGGGGAGCTTTCGGGTACTATGTTAACTTCAAAATTATTGAGTCTTGATAAAATATTACGATTAATGCTATTTTCGATGTAAGCGGCTTTTTTACCTTTTATTTGTGATTCCAATCGAACGAATTCATCGGGATTGTCATTGTATTTTATGCAAGGTATAAAGTTCACTTCTTTTATTTCAAATAAATCGCTAATGAATTGATCGGTTTTACCTTTAAGTTCGCTGATTTCTGAGTTGACCACAATGATGGGCGTTATATGATTTTCGTTTAAGGTTTTTATCGTGTTTTCTAACTGCTTAAGGTTTTCACGTACTGGCTCTATTACTGGTGTTATTAGAGTATGTTGAACAATGCTTGATAGTTCTCTTAAAGCCGTTAATTCGTACTGCTTACCTCTCAATAGTGGAAAGTACATATATCATCCTTTTCTATGTAACTTGAAAGTATTTCGGTTAGGGATCTCTGACGAGATTGGGTCATACTATAGCTAATTGCTGTTGATTTAAGTGATCTTGGTAAAGCTTCAATGAAATTAAAGTTATTAGCTCTATGTATTTTTAGAGCCTCACGAAAATTTTTTCTCAATAATTCAGAGTTAGTCCTCTCAAAAACCTCCAAACAATATGAATAAACGTCCATGTTGGGCAGTTCGATGCTCTCTCGTGATATTTTTTCAGCCATGAATTTAAATTCCGCTAATCTCATTGAGTTTATCATTAGTTTTGGATCTATTTCGGAATTTATAATCAATGCAGGCTTAATTTCTTTGAGCTTATTCTTATTAGTGAGCTCAATAATGCCAACTGACTCAGGTGTAATGTTTTTTATCTTATCGATATGGTTTTTTGACGCAACGACATAAACTTTATCGAACAATTCTATATATGAATTAAGTTGCTCTGGCAGTCTTTTTAAATTATCAAGCTCAGTCTTAATTTCATAACATGTTGATAAACCATTTAATATAACACAGTCGGCTTTATTTGTGCCCACTCGGAATTCAGATAACATTACAGCCTTGTTATTTTTATGTTTTTTCAAAAACACTTCATTAGCGATGACGTTTTTGAAAAAATATTCTGATTTATAATCGCTTGATAATTTTGTAAAAGCTAAATCGAATATATCTGACACTTTTATAGGAAAGCAATGAGAGCGAACAGTTGTCGATGCTAGCTTATAAAGCAATGAATAATCACCATCAGCAATAGCATTTATAGCTTGGCTAGTAAATAATTGACCGATGTTTTTATTATTGCTCATATTAAAGTTAATCGCACTTACGCGCCTATAGTTAAAAAATTACTGAGAAACTTAGCTTATCCTAATCCTTAGGATTTTCTCAACTTAAATAGCACGTCAAACTTTTTTTAGAACTATTGAATATCATTTTTTTTGAAAACCTTTAATTATCAATGATTTATTTTTGATAATTAAAAAATCAAGTAAAGCTTAGCTAATTCTGGCTAACATTGAAGAACCAACTCGCATACAGTTTCATGTTATTTTGTTGTTTTTAAAGGTTAATTTAAACTGATCTCGAAAGAGTACTGAGTTGCAGTGGCGGAAGATCACAGGAGTCGAACCTGCCCAGGACCGCTGGCGGCCCCAACCGGATTTGAAATCCGGCCGCCTCACCGGAGACGACGATCTTCCTTTGAAGATGCCGCAGGAGTATAGCGACAATCGCGGCGGAATTCTTGATCTTAGCCGTGCGTCACAGCACGTTTTCACCGTGAAGCTGCCGATACTCCTTCGGCGTATTGGCATAACTCTTCTTAAACACCGAATAGAAATATTGCAGCGACGGGTAGCCACACATTTGTGAAATCTCATTGATGCTCAATGAAGAACACGCCAGCAGCTCGCGCGCTTTCTCCAGTTTTTCGCGATGAATCATGGCGTGAATGGTGTCGCCGGTTTCATCGCGGAAGCGTTTTTCCAGATTCGATCGCGAGATGCCGATAGCATCCAGCACTTGTTCAACCTTAATGCCTTTGCAGGCGTTAAAGCGGATGTAATGCATCGCCTGAATCACCGCCGGGTCGTGCAAGGAGCGGAAGTCGGTGGAGCGGCGCGCAATCACTTTTACCGGTGGCACCAGAATGCGTTGCAGTTGCAGAGGCTGATTATCCAGCAGGCGATGCAGCAGTTTTGCCGCCTGATAACCCATCTGGCGCGAACCCTGCGCCACTGAAGAGAGCGCCACGCGCGACAGATAACGCGTCAGTTCCTCGTTATCGATACCGATCACCGTGAGCTTTTCCGGCACCGGAATTTTGAGATATTCGCAAGCCTGCAGCAGATGGCGAGCACGGGCATCGGTGACGGCGATGATGCCGGTTTGCTGCGGCAGCGTTTGCAGCCAATCAGCGAGGCGGTTCTGGGCGTGCTGCCAGTTTTCCGGCGCTGTTTCCATGCCCTGATAGACCACGCCTTGATAACGCTCGCGCGCCACCAACTGGCGAAACGCATGCTCACGCTCTTGCGCCCAGCGTTTGCCGCTGGCAGCGGGCAAACCATAGAAAGCAAAGCGGTTTACGCCTTTCTCTTTCAAATGCAAAAAGGCGCTCTCGACCAGCGCGGCGTTATCGGTAGCGATGTAATGCACGGGCGGATAGTCCTGCGGCTGATGGTAGGAGCCGCCGACGCCGACAATCGGCACCGACACGTTAGCCAGCAGTTTTTCAATCGAGGGATCGTCGTAATCGGCGATAACTCCATCGCCCAGCCATTCCCGGATGTTGTCGATGCGGCAACGAAAATCCTCTTCAATGAAAATGTCCCAATCCGTTTGAGATGCCTGTAAATATTCACCGACGCCCTCAACCACCTGGCGGTCATAGACCTTATTGGCGTTGAACAGCAACGTAATACGAAAGCGTTTCTCATGCATCATGGCGCACTCTCCTAAATCGACAGCACCTTGCATAGCATGGCACGACGGACAGCAGAAAGAATTTGCGCCACATTGTGATCCCCCACGCGATTACACCCGACGGCGCGTCGCGGTATCCATCCACACCGCCAGCAGCAGGATGGCGCCCTTGACGATGTACTGCCAGAAGGTCGGGACATCCATCATGCTCATGCCGTTATCCAGTGAAGCCATGATAAATGCGCCGATGACCGCGCCCGCCACCGAACCAACGCCACCCGCCAGGCTGGTGCCGCCAATCACGCAGGCGGCGATGGCATCCAGCTCGGCGATGTTGCCTGCCGAAGGCGAACCCGCGCCAAGGCGTGAGCTGAGAATCAGGCCAGCAATCGCCACCATCACGCCATTGATGGCGAAGACTGCCAGCTTGGTGCGGGCCACATTAATGCCGGAAAGGCGCGCGGCATCCAGGTTGCCACCGATGGCATAGATCCGGCGGCCAAAAGCCGTGCGCGTCGCCATAAACATGCCGCCGAGCAGCAGCAGCGCCAGCAGTAACACCGGCGTTGGTACGCCGCGATAATCGTTGAGCAGCCAGATCGCGCCTAACACCAGAACAGCGGTGATGACCTGTCGCACCAGCGCACCGCTGACGGAGGTTTGCGTCAGACCCAGCTGTTGGCGACGCAGGCGCAAGCGCCATTGCCAGAGGATAAACAGCGCCAGGCCAGCAAAGCCGAAGCCAAAGCCGATCCCGCCAGGCAGATAGCTTTGCCCAATCTGCGACATCGCCGGGCTGGTGGGCGCTACGGTTGTGCCGTCGGTGATGCCGACCAGAATGCCGCGAAATGCCAGCATCCCCGCCAACGTGACAATAAACGACGGGACTTTGCGGTAGGCCACCCACCAGCCGTTCCAGGTGCCGAGCAGCAGGCCCATCACCAGGGTTACGACGATGGTGAGCGGTAGCGGCCAACCGAGCCAGACGTCAAAGATGGCCGCCGCACCGCCGAGCAATCCCATCATCGAACCGACTGAGAGATCAATTTCCGCTGAGATAATGACGAACACCATGCCGACCGCAAGAATGCCGGTGATGGCGGTCTGGCGCAGCAGGTTGGAAACATTACGGGCGCTGAGCCACGCACCGTCGGTGGTCCAGGTGAAGAACAGGGCGATCAGCACAATCGCACCCAGCATCACCAGCACCTGCAAATCCGGCAGCGAGAATTTTCCCGGCGCACCTTTACCCGGCGTGGTGAGGCCGCGTTGCGTACTTTCGGTCTTAAACATAGTGTTCACTCCGCAGGGCGGCTTCCATCACCTGCTCCTGAGTCAGGTTATCGTTAATCAGATCGGCTTTGATTTTGCCTTCATGCATCACCAAAACCCGATCGCTCAGGCCCAGTACTTCGGGCAGCTCAGACGAAATGACAATCACGGCAATCCCTTGCTGCACTAACGAGTTGATCAGCAGATAGATTTCCTGGCGTGCGCCCACATCAATGCCGCGCGTCGGCTCATCAAGAATTAAGATTTTTGGGTTGAGCAGCAGGCATTTAGCAAGGATCGCTTTCTGTTGATTCCCACCGCTCAGGCGACCAATCGGCAGTTCCGCCGACGAGGTTTTTACCCGCAGGCGCGCAATGGCCTGGTTAATTGCCTGCTGCTCCTGCGCTTCATCCAGCAGCGAAAGACGGGGGCTAAATTGGTCCAGCGCGGCCAGCGTGATGTTTTTGCCCACGCCCATCAGCGGCACGATGCCATCCTTTTTGCGATCTTCCGGCACCATCGCGATGCCGTGAGCGATGGCGGCGCGGCAGTCATTGATACGGACTTTCTTACCGTTGATATGAATATCGCCCTGCCAGCGTCCCGGCCAAACGCCAAACAGACACTGTACGGTTTCGGTTCGCCCGGCACCGACCAGCCCGGCAATGCCAAGAATTTCGCCGCGCTTCAGGCTGAAAGAGACGTTATCCACCCGGCGAATATGGCGGTTGATGGGATGCCACGCCGTGAGGTTCTCCACCTGCAACAGGGTTTCGCCAATCTCGTGTGGGCTATGCGGATAGAGCGCAGTCAGCTCGCGCCCGACCATCATGGTGATGATGTCATCCTCACTCAGCCCGGCGGCCGCGCGGGTCGCGATATGCTGGCCGTCGCGGATCACGCAGATGGTGTCCGAAATCGCTTTAACTTCATTGAGTTTGTGCGAGATGTAGATGCAGGCGATGCCGTGCTCGCGCAGGTTTTTGATGATGCTCAGCAGCACCTCGGTTTCCTGTTCGGTAAGCGAAGAGGTCGGCTCGTCGAGGATTAGCAGGCGCACCTGTTTATTCAGGGCGCGTGCAATCTCCACCAGCTGTTGCTGGCCTAATCCCAGCTCTCCGACGCGCGTATCCGGCGAGACATGCAGTTTGACCCGCTCCAGCAGTTGCTGGCAGCGCAGCGTCATGGTTTCGTCATCCACCATGCCGAAACGCCCCAGCTCTGCGCCGAGGAAAATGTTCTCCATCACCGTCAGCTGCCGCACCAGCGCCAGCTCTTGATGGATGATCACGATCCCTTTGCGTTCGGTATCACGAATGGTCTGCGCCTGAATCTCGTCGCCCGCAAAATGGATAGTGCCTTCGAAGTCACCGTGCGGATACAGCCCGCACAGGATCTTCATCAGCGTCGATTTTCCCGAGCCGTTTTCGCCGCACAGCGACATCACTTCACCGGCTTCCAGCTGCAGGCTCACGTCATCCAGTGCTTTCACCGCGCCGAAACGTTTGGTGATATGGTTCATTTCCAGCAACATCGACCTATCTCCTTTGCGGGCTCGCGCCTCAGAGTTCGCTCTGCTTGTGGAAGCCGTCTTTGACTACCGTGCTTTCAATGTTGTCTTTGTTCACCGGAATAGGATTCAGCAGGCGCGATGGCACATCTTTCAGGCCGTTGTTCAGCTTGCTGTTGCTGGCGGGTTGCTTGTCGTCACCGAGTTCCACCGCGATTTTGGCCGCTTCGGTCGCCAGTTCGGTGATGGGTTTGTAAACCGTCATGGTTTGCGTGCCGTTCATAATGCGTTTGATGGCGGCGAGATCGGCATCCTGACCGGAGATCGCGACTTTGCCGGAAAGTCCCTGCGCGCTTAATGCCTGAATCGCACCGCCTGCGGTGGCATCATTCGACGCTACAACGGCATCAATGTGGTTGCTGTTCGCGGTTAAGGCGTTTTCCATTATTTTCAGCGCATTTTCCGGCAGCCAGGCATCAACCCACTGATCGCCGACTACTTTAATACTGCCATTATCAATATAAGGTTTTAACACTTTCATCTGACCGGCACGGAACAGGCGCGCATTATTATCCACCGGCGATCCGCCCATCAGGAAGTAATTACCTTTAGGCACTTGCTTTACAATACTTTCGGCCTGTAATTCGCCCACTTTTTCATTATCGAATGAGATATAAAAATCAATATCGGCGTTATTTATCATGCGGTCATACGCCAGCACTTTAATGCCTTCACGTTTCGCTTCCGCCACAACGTTACTTAAAACCTGGCCGTTATAAGGAATGATGACCAATACATCGACGCCGCGATTGATCATATTTTCAATTTGCGACATCTGCGTTTCTTCGTTGCCGTTGGCCGATTGCACAAACACTTTGGCGCCCAGCGATTCGGCTTGTTTAACAAAGATATCGCGATCTTTTTGCCAGCGTTCCAGACGTAAATCATCAATAGCCATACCGATTTTGACTTCTTTAGCGCTACCCGCGTGGCTAAACAGGGCCAGAGCCGCGCAGGCGGCCAACAGTGATTGTTTCATGTTCATGGTATTAATCCTGTAGATTGAGGCTGTTGTCGTTGTAAGGCTTATAACCAGGCCGATGAATTGTTGCCCTGAGTTTCAGATGACATCAATTACTGATTTTTATCCGGCTATTACGTTTTTTGGTTTATTTGCGATTTTATGAGCGCGATCGATATTTCAACGCTTTCAGAAAAAACGAAGTTGAGAAGGTTGAATGAAAATGACGACATTATTTTGCGAGCTGGCGCACAAATAATAATTATCTTACGTTGAGTGTTAAATATCGTAATTGAGCAGCAGTAAATTACATCATCACAATAACGGCTCAAAGCTGACCATTCGGGTCCTCATGCTAAGGAGCTAACTATGCACGCCTATTTCGACCAGCTTGATCGCGTTCGTTATGAAGGGAGTAATACCCGCAATCCTCTGGCGTTTCGTCATTACAACCCGGACGAAGTGATTCTCGGTAAAACCATGGCGGAGCATCTGCGCTTTGCGGCCTGTTACTGGCATACCTTCTGCTGGAACGGCGCGGATATGTTTGGCGTTGGGGCATTTGATCGTCCGTGGCAGAAGCCGGGAGATGCGCTTGAGCTGGAGAAACAAAAGGCCGATGTCGCCTTTGAGTTCTTCCATAAACTGAATGTGCCTTATTACTGCTTCCACGATGTGGATGTCTCACCGGAAGGCGATTCGCTGAAAAGCTATCGCGAAAACTTTGCCGTTATGACGGATAAGTTGCTGGAAAAACAGCAGGAAACCGGCGTGAAACTGCTGTGGGGAACCGCCAACTGCTTTACCCATCCGCGTTACGGTGCGGGTGCGGCAACCAATCCAGATCCGGAAATTTTTGCCTGGGCGGCCAGCCAGGTGTGCAGCGCCATGCAGGCCACGCAAACCCTCGGCGGCGAGAACTATGTATTGTGGGGCGGGCGCGAAGGGTATGAAACCTTACTCAACACCGACTTGCGCCAGGAGCGCGAGCAGATTGGCCGGTTTATGCAGATGGTGGTGGAGCACAAACACAAGATCGGTTTCCACGGCATGTTGCTGATTGAACCCAAGCCGCAGGAGCCGACAAAACATCAGTATGACTATGATGTGGCAACGGTTTATGGCTTCCTGAAGCAGTTCGGGCTGGAGAAAGAGATCAAAGTGAATGTGGAGGCTAACCACGCGACGCTGGCGGGCCACTCATTCCATCATGAGATCGCAACGGCCATCGCGCTGGGCATTTTTGGCTCGGTGGATGCTAATCGTGGCGATATGCAGTGTGGCTGGGATACCGACCAGTTCCCGGTCAGCGTTGAAGAGAATGCGCTGGTGCTGTACGAAATTATCAAAGCGGGCGGATTCACCACCGGCGGCTTAAACTTTGATGCCAAAGTTCGCCGCCAGAGCACCGATAAATATGACCTGTTCTACGGCCATATCGGCGCAATGGATACTATGGCGCTGGCGTTAAAAGTCGCGGCCCGCATGGTGGCGGACGGCGAGCTGGATAAGCGTGTGGCACAACGTTACAGCGGCTGGAACGGTGAGTTCGGACAGCAGATTCTGAAGGGTGAATTTTCCCTCGCCGCACTGGCGGAACAGGCGCAGCAACAGCAATTCAATCCACAGCATCGTAGTGGACGCCAGGAACAGCTGGAGAATCTGGTGAATCACTACTTGTTTGATTTTTAACTTTTCAGGAGCGCAGCATGGTTATCGGCATCGATTTAGGCACCTCCGGCGTGAAAGTGGCGTTGCTGGATGCGCACGGCAAAGTGATTGCAGTGGAGAGTGCGCCGCTGGAGGTGTCGCGGCCGCAGCCGTTATGGAGCGAGCAAGATGCCGAAAGCTGGTGGCAGGCGACCGATCGTGCCATGCAGGCGCTGACGCAGCAGCACGATCTCTGCGGCGTGAAGGCGATTGGCCTGAGCGGGCAGATGCACGGTGCCACCTTGCTGAATAGCGAGAATCGGGTGCTGCGTCCGGCGATTTTGTGGAATGACGGGCGCAGCGGCGAGCAGTGTCAGGAACTGGAGAAGCGCGTGCCGGATTCGCGTCGCATCACCGGCAATCTGATGATGCCCGGCTTCACCGCGCCAAAGCTGTTGTGGGTGAAACAGCATGAGCCGCAGGTGTTTGCTCAGGTGGCTAAAGTGCTGCTGCCAAAAGATTATCTGCGCTTCCGCATGAGCGGCGACTTCGCCAGCGATATGTCGGACGCAGCGGGAACGATGTGGCTGGATGTGGCGCAGCGCGACTGGAGCGATGAGATGCTTAGCGCATGCGAGTTGCAGCGCAGCCAGATGCCGCAACTGTTTGAAGGCAATCAGATCACCGGCACGTTGTTGGCGGATGTCGCCGCGCGCTGGGGTATGCAAAAGGTGCCGCTGGTGGCGGGCGGCGGCGATAATGCGGCGGGCGCGGTGGGTGTCGGCATGGTTGAGCCGGGACAAGGCATGCTGTCGCTTGGTACGTCGGGCGTCTATTTCCTGGTGAGCGACGGTTATCTCAGTAATTCACAGCGCGCGGTGCACAGCTTCTGCCACGCGCTGCCGCAGCGCTGGCATTTGATGTCGGTGATTTTGAGCGCGGCTTCCTGTCTCGATTGGGCAGCGGTGCTGACCGGCTGCGCCGATGTACCGCAACTGCTGAGTGAGGCGGAAAAAGCGCGCAGCGATGTGCCGCCAGTGTGGTTCCTGCCTTATCTCTCTGGTGAACGCACGCCGCATAATAATCCGCAGGCGCAGGGCGCGTTCTTTGGTTTAACGCATCAGCATGGCCGACCAGAGCTGGCGCGCGCGGTGCTGGAAGGCGTGGGCTTCGCGCTGGCCGAAGGCATGGATGCGGTGCATGAGTGCGGCGTGCAGCCGAAAACCGTGATGCTGATTGGCGGCGGCGCGCGCAGTGCGTACTGGCGTCAGATGCTGGCGGATATTAGCGGGCAGACGCTGGATTATTGTCATGGTGGCGAAGTCGGCCCGGCGCTGGGTGCAGCGCGACTGGCGCAGCTGGCGATTGATCCGGCGAGCGAATGGCCGTCGCTGGACCTTGCGCAGCGGCACCAACCGGATGCGGCGCGGCATCAGGCGTATCAGCCGCAGCGCGAAGTGTTTGCGCGTTTGTATCAGCAGTTGCAGCCGTTGATGTCTTGATGTGGGAGAGGGATGGCTGGATTTGGCAGGGTGTCGGGGGTTTTATCAGGTATTATTGGGTGATTGTGTTGAATCGAGTGGCCTGATTTGGTCGGCATAAATGCCAACCCTACATTGTAGGGTCGCCATTAATGGCGACCTGGCCGAATAACGCACCCAACCTGGCATTTATGCCAACCTGGCCGAATGCCGCACCTAACTGATGGAGCCCACCATGCCGCAGTCCGTCTTCTTCCTCGTGCTTCCCGGCGTGATGGCGCTGGATCTCACTGGCCCTGCTGAAACCCTGCAGCTGGCCGACGGCCACTTTACGCTGCATTACATCGGCCCGCAGCCTAGCGTGCTGTGCTCCACCGGTATGACCATCGCCGACATCGCGCCGTTGCCTGCGCAACTGCCCGAAAACAGCCTGCTGGTGGTGCCTGGCGTATACAATTCGCGCGTCTGTTTCGATTCCGAACCGGCAGCCATAGCGCGTGACTGGCTACGCCAGCAGCAAGCGGCGATTACTGATCAGCGCATCACGCTGGTATGCATCTGTTCCGGCGCATTGCTCTCGGCGCAGGCGGGATTGCTGGATGGAATTCAGTGCACCACGCATCACGATGTATTACCGCGCCTGAAAGCGGCAGCACCGGCGGCGTTAGTGAAAGATAATCGGGTTTTCGTCGAAGATGGCGGCATCTGGACCAGTGCGGGGATTACTGCGGGTATCGATCTGGCGCTGCATTTAATCAATAGATTGTGCGGTGCGCCGCAGGCACTGAAAGTGGCGCGCGAAATGGTGGTGTGGTTCCGCCGCTCCGGCGACGATCCGCAGCTGTCGCCGTGGCTGCGCTATCGTAATCATATGCATCCGGCGATTCATCGCGCGCAGGATGTGATGATTGCCCATCCCGAACACGATTGGTCGCTTACCGCTTTGGCCGAGCGGGCGCACGTCAGCGAACGTCATCTTACGCGCCTGTTTCGCCAGCATCTTGGCATCAGCGTTCGCGAGTACCACGAACAGCTGCGCTTAGTGATTGCGCGGCAACGTCAGCAGCAGGGCGAAGCGGCGGAGAAAGCGGCGCTGGCCGCCGGATTCTCCTCGGCCCGCCAGCTGCGCCGCGCGCACCAGCGCTGGGACGATCAGCTCACCAGATGACGCTTATCCACGCGCTGTAAGCCCATCGCCAGCAGCAGGCTGCCGATCAGCGTCACGCCCATCACCCACGGCAAATCGAGCCACGGACGCGACATATCGTCGTAATGATTGGTGCGCAGAAAGTGGATAAACAGCGCGTGAAAGCCGTAAATCGGCAGTGAATAGCGCGAGATAGTGGCAAGTCCCGGCAGCGCGCGCTGATTCAGCGTATTTTTGAACAGAATCAACAAGCTGATGGCGGCAATAAACACCAGCGGCCCGCAGTAGAGATACCAGGTATCGTTGAACGCGCCGTTGATTTTCAGCATCTGTTTGGTGCCGAGCGCAATGCCAATCACGCAGGCAACAAATCCTAATCCCGCCAGCCAGCTGATGCTGCGCTTGTCGGTCTCCATGCAGCCAATCGCACGTCCGAGCAGCGCATACAGCAGGTAATAGATGCTGTCGCCGCTGACATACAGATTCACCGGCAGCCAGTGGAACGGCCCCAGCGATTGGCTCACAGTATTAGGATTCGCCAGCACCGCCAGCACGATCACCAGCATGGCGACATAGCGCGGCGCCACGCTTTTCACTTGAATTAGCGGGGATAACAGATAGATGCCGATAATGGCGAAGAAGAACCACAGGTGATAGAACACCGGTTTTTGCAGCAGCTTGAGCAGCGATCGCCCTTCATTGATCGGCGTTAGCCAGGTGATATAGACCAGTGCTACCGCGCTGTAGAACAGCAGGCACAGCACGATACGCAGCAGATGCCGCCCTTGCGCGCTGCGTTCGCCGAAAAACAAATAGCCTGAGATCATAAAGAACAGCGGCACACAGACGCGTGACGCCGAGTTAAGCAGGTTCGCCACATCCCAGCTCAGGCCAGTTACCGCCATCGGTCCGGTGATGTACCAGGTTGTGGTGTGAATGACGATCACCATCAGGCAGGCAACCGCGCGTAAGTTGTCGATCCAGTAAATTTTTTGCTGCATGGCGTCCTCTTGCATTCGCTGCGAAGAAGGGTAGCCAGTGAGCCGCGCGCCAACAACCTTTTGCGCTGTAATTCAGATCACTCTGTTACCAGGTCGCCATAAATGACGACCCTACAAAAACAATTTCGATCCGTCGTAGGGGCGCCATTCATGGCGACCTAGCTAACCGCGCACCAAAAACTTCTCGATCACCGCTTCGTCGGGCTCGACGCCGAGGCCCGGCTCGCCTGGTAGCCACGCGTAACCGTCGGCGATGCGCACCGGATTCTTCGCCAGCGAGCGGCTGATTTCACCCGGCTCGACGCAATACTCCATCACCAGCGCATTCTCAATCGCGCAGAGGAAATGCAGCGAGGCGGCGGTATTAATGTCGGTGGTGAAGTTGTGGTTGCACACTTTGCGTCCGCGGCTGTGCGCGTAGCTGGCGATCTCCATTGCCTGGGTAAAGCCGGTGCGCGTCAGGTCGATCTGCACGATGTCGATGCCGCCTTCATCAATCAGGCGCTGGAAACCCGTTACGGAACACTCTTGCTCACCGGCAGCGATATGCTGCTGGCACGCGGCGGAAACCTGGCCGTAACCGGCGTAGTTATCCGGATGCAGCGGCTCTTCAATCCAGAACAGATTGAGATGTTCATAGCGCTGGCTGCGGCGGATGGTGGTTTTGGCATCCCACACGTGGCCGACATCCAGCATCAGATCCACGTTATCGCCCATCGCTTTACGCAGCGCCTCGAGATAACGCAGATCCAGCGCTTCGTCGTTGCCAAACGGTTCCCAGCCAAACTTCACGCCGCTATGGCCGGTATCAATCGCATGTTGCGCGCGCGCGACCGTCTCTTCCACGCTGAACTGGAACATGTTGGAGGAGTAAACGCACATCTTGTCGCGCATCGCGCCGCCCAGCAGTTCAACAATCGGCTTGCCGAGCGCTTTGCCTTTGATATCCCATAACGCGATATCGATGCCTGCCATCGCCTGCAAAACCGCGCCGCTGCGGCCGTAGTAGATAGTGGCTTTGTGCATCTTCTTCCACAAACGGCCGGTTTCCAGCGGGTTTTCGCCGATCAACAGCGACTTCAGGCCGGTGACCATGGTGTGCGAATAGGGCGCTTCGATGATGGCTTTGGTGACATACGGACTGCCATCCACTTCGCCCCAGCCGGTGATGCCGGCATCGGTGGTGATTTTGATCAGCAGCGCATCCTGAGAGCTGTCGGTGCGCTGCTCAATCACTGGCAGGCGCAGGTAAAACGCCTCAACGTTAATGATTTTCATGGTGTTTTCCCTGGTGTAAAGGCAATGCGAAATTAGCCGAGAGCAGAACGGTGCTGGCGGCGTTGGGTAATCAGGGTTTCGTAATCCACGTCCAGCGCCTGAATGCGGATGTGATTCTCAACCTCGTCGGTCATTTTGGCGATGTCGCCATCGGCAAAGACATTAATCAGCCGTTGGTGCTCCTCGATGATGTCGCTCATCGATTTGCCCATGGTGGAGAGGCCGAAAATCACCGTCAGCTGACGGGCAATCGACTCCCACAAATTGCTCAGCACCGGGTTGTGCGCAAAGCTGCACAGCGTGCGGTGGAAATCGGTATCGGCGGAGGCAAAACCGTAAACGTCGTCGTTTTGCATCATCGCCTGCATCTGCGCCACGCCTTGATACAGCTGATTAAGCTGCTCGGCGCTGTTGCGTCCGGCCTCAATTGCGCGGCGACAGGCCAGCGTCTCCAGCGGGATGCGCACATCGATAATCTGCTCCAGCCGCTGATGCGAAATCTCCATCAGGCGAATGCCTTTGTACGGCTCGCTGGTGACGATGCCCTGGCTCTCCAGAATGCGCAGCGCTTCACGAATCGGCACGCGGCTCATGCCGAGCTTGGCCACCAACTCCGGTTCTGCGATGCGGTCGCCGGGCAGGATCAGGCCGCGCGAGGCGGCGCTAAGAATGGCATCCACGGCGTGATCGACCAGCGTGCGCGGACGCGCGGTATTCCAGCTGTTATCGGTGGCCGCGTCCTGCGCCAGCGGGGCGCTGTTTTTACGACTAGCGGTAGAAGGTTTTCCTGCCATGTTATTTGTCCTGTTTAAACCTGTCGGGTCACGAACTGACCGAAGCCGGGTTCAACCTGCATCTGGTTATCCTGGAATACCGTGACGCCACGAATCAATGTGCGCACCACTTTACCCTGACAGCGCATCCCTTCAAATGCGCTCCACTTGCCGAGTCCCTGAAAATTCGCGCCGCTCACTGTCCAACTCTGGCTAGCGTCGTAGAACACCAAATCGGCGTCGAAGCCAGGCGCAATCGCCCCTTTTTTGCCCCACAGCTGGAAGGCTTTGGCCGGTCCGCTGGCGGTCATGCGCGCAAACTCGCTGAGCGCCACGCCACGTTCTATGTGGGCCGCACTGAAGAACATCGGGCTGAGGGTTTCCACACCGGTTAATCCCATGCCTGCATCCCAGATGCTGGCTTCACCCGCCTGCTTTTGTGCGGGCGTGTACGGACAATGGTCAGAGGCGATCATGTCGATATCGCCACGCAGCAGCACCTGCCACAGCGCATCCACCACCGGACGCGGGCGGATTGGCGGGCCGCAGCGCGCGTTGGGGCCGATGCGCACCAGATCGTCTTCGTCGAGCAGTAAATAGTGCGGACAGGTTTCGAAGCTGGTGCGCACACGGCTTTTGGCGGCGACGATGGTTTCCGCCGCGCGCGCCGAGCTGACGTGCACGATATGGCAGCGCGCGCCGGTCTCTTCGGCAATTGCTAACACGCGTCCCACCGCTTCGATCTCGGCGATTTCCGGGCCCGCCAGCGCGTGCGCGCGTGCATCTTTGCGTCCGGCACGGCGCTGTTCGCTACCGGCACCGATCAGAATCTCGTGGTTTTCCGCGTGCACACCAATCAGCCCGTCGAAGGTGGCCAACTCACGCATGGCACGCAGCAAACCGTCATCGTCGAGACGCGGCAAACCTTTCTCATCGGTGGCTTCACCGTTGGGCGCGCCGCTGCACAGGAAGGCTTTGAAAGCCAGCGCACCGGCCTGATCCAGCGCCGCCAGTTCATGTACGTTGCGCCCGTTTAATCCGGCCCACATGGCGTAATCCACCGAACAGTTGTCAGCCAACCAGCTTTTCTTGGCGCTGAAATTTGCCAGCGATGTCGCCGGTGGCAGCGAATGCGGCATCTCGACGATGGTGGTGACGCCGTGCGCCGCCGCACCGCGCGTGCCTTCGCGCAGTTCCTGCTCGGGGAAATCGTGCGAGCCGGTGAAATGGGTATGCACATCAATCGCGCCAGGCACGATGATTAAGCCACGCGCATCTATCACTTCATCAACGCCGTGCGTGATGGCGCCAGGCGATAACACGCCGCTGATCTTGCCGTTTTCGATCAGCAGATCGGCCAGTTCAGCGCGGGTTTCTGTCACCACCAAACCATTAATAATCAGCTGTTTCATCACTCTGCTCCTGCCTGCGTCACCAGCGCCGCATACGGCACCGGCTGTGAAGAGTCGAGCCAGCCGATAGCAGTTAACAGCTGGCTGAAATGTGCAAATTCGGCGCGCGGAATCACGCAATCTGGCGCAAACACGCCGGCCTGTTGATAGGCGGCGAGGCCGCGCACCAGCGCATCGCGCGGATAATCGGGGTAAAAAGCCTGCACCTGTTGCGCTAACTCAATGGCGTCATGGCTCGCCATCCACGCCAGCGCCTGTGCAATGGCGCGGGAGAAGGCGGCGAAGGCAGCGGCTTTCTCCTGCAGCACATCGGCGCGGGCGATGTAGGCGCTCCAGGGTACGTGCCCGCACAAACTGGCGAGGCTGCTGATGCTGTTGAGTTGTCCGGCGGCGATGGCGGGCGCCAGCATATGCATGGCGTGCAGCGCATAATCGGCTGCGCCATGGGCGACGGCGGCAAAATCCTGCGCCTGGTCGCCGCTGCCGGCGATCAACTCGACATCATGCTGCAAACCGTGACGCGCCAGCAGCCAGCGGAACGTCAGGGTGGCGGTACCGACATTGCCGACATCCAGCACGCGTTTACCGCGCAGATCGCTGAGCTGAAAATCCGGCTGCGCCTGCGCTGCCGCAAGAAACCACGGATTGGCCGCCACCGAGGCGCAGAAACACTGCAGCTCCGTGCCATGCTGCTGAAAATGCTTCATCACCACCATCGGGCCGCCGAGCGTGAGATCGGCGTTGCGGCTTAATACCGCCGGCACTTGCCCGCCTTGCACCGTGTGTCCGCCCGATTCGCTGGTGGTGAAGATCACCTGCAGCTGCTGCGCGGCAAACAGGCCAAGGCTTTGCGCCAGATAGTGCGCGCAGTAATAGATGCGGGATTCGCTGGCATCGCCTTGATTGAAAATCAATGTCTGCATTAGCCGCGCACCTCCGTGATGAAACTGCCGTTAAGGCTCGCCATATCGCTGACGCCGCACCAGTGACTAATGGCTGTGATTTCATTGATCCAGCCGGACAGCAGATCGAACACCGCGCTTTCGCCACCGGCCACTAACGCGCTGATGATTGGTCGCACGCTGAGCGACAGCGACGCGCCGAGGCAGCGCGCCACCACCGCATCGCTGCCGCAGCGCACGCCGCCATCCAGCAGCAGCGGCAGACGCGTTACCGCCTGCAAATCAGGCAGCTGATCGACTGGCGTGGCCCAGCGCGCGCTCTGGCGCAGGCCAATGTTCGAGGCAATCAAACCGCTGACGCCGTGCTGCGCGGCCTGCGCCGCATCGTCATGATGCAAAACGCCTTTTAGCCACAATGGCAGTTGATAATTGGCGCAGTGCGCCGCCACCTCATCAATTTCCTGCCAGCGCCACACCGGAAAAGCCGGCAGTGGCTCAACGCCCGGCTGCGTGCCGCCGATGGTGTGCCAGCCGCGTTGTTTTAACGCATCGCCAATCGAGAAGCCGCCGGGCTGTAATCCCGCCACCGGATGTACCGGTGCCAGCACCGTTAGCACGATATTTTTAAATCCGGCCTGCGCAGCCTGATCGATTAATTCTTTGATGCGGCCAACATCGCCCGCCGCACGCAGTTGCAGCCAGCAGCGATCGTACTCCGCACCAATTTGCTCTAGCGGCGTGACGGTCTCTTCGGAGATCACCAGCGGCAGCTGCAGACGTTTGCAGGCGCGCGCAATCGGCAGGACACCTTCTTCGTGGAAAATACGGTCACCGGCAAATGCGCCGACGCCAATCGGCGCGGACCAGTTTTGCTGGTGCAGAGAAATCTGCGTGTCGATGCTTTCATTGCCCTGCAGCACGCGCGGTAACAGACGAAAGCGGCGCAGCGCCTGCTGATTGGCATCGGGTTCGTTATCTAGCGCATCGGCCGGTTGGCCCTGCATATAGCGGAACAACGCATCGCCGAGGCGTTCGCGTGCCGTGAGTTCAAAGCGCATTGGCATGTTGCGCCTCCACAGCATTTTCATGTTCAAGGAAGGTGGCAAACGCTGGCGTTTGCGGATTTTGCAGAATTGTCGGCGGGCCTTCTTCAATCAGCGCGCCGTTCTGCAGGAACACCACGCGATCGGCAACGCCCGCCGCAAATGCGATGTCGTGGGTGCTGATGATCATGGTGATGCCGGTTTGCGCCAGGCTGCGCATGGTTTGGTTCACTTCGCGCACCAGCTCCGGATCGAGCGCGGAAGTCGGCTCATCAAACAGCAGGATTTGCGGTTCTGCCGCCAGCGCACGCGCAATGCCGACGCGCTGCTTCTGTCCGCCAGAAAGTTCATGCGGCAGCGAGGCGGCGAAATCTCCGAGTCCTACCATTTTCAACGCGCGCATCGCTTTGCCGCGCGCGATTTCCGGCTGTGCGCCCTGTACGCGCAGCAGAATGCTCATCACATTTTCCAGCGCGGTGAGGTGATCGAACAACGCGAAGTGCTGGAACACGATGCCAATGCCTGATTTGGCGCGGTTCAGCGGCAGATGACGCTGCGCCAGCGCACGACCGTTTTCGTCGCTGCCCATAAAGTGGCCTTCGGTTTGAATGGTGCCGCTGCTGCGTGGCGTCAGCGCCAGAATCGATTTCAGCAGCGTACTTTTGCCCGAACCGGAGCGACCGAGCAACACCACCACTTCGCCGCGACGTACGGTTAACGACAGCGATTTCAGCACCGCTTTACCAGCGTATTCAACGCACAGCTGATCCACTTCCAGCACCGGCGCGGCAGTTTGCGTATCCCAGCGCCGTTTCGGTAGCTGCATCGGCATCACTTCCGCTTCTGGCGGCAGTTTCGCCAGCCGCGCGCGTGCCCGACGCGCACGTTCATCAAGGTTGTAGAACTTCTCCAGCCACCACTGACCGCCCGCCAGCAGCGTGGAAAGAATCAGGTAGATGCCGCCCGAGGCGACCAGCACCGGAATAAATAGGAAGTTTTGCGACACAATCGCCTGGCCGCGCATCGTCAGCTCATTGACGCCCACCACCGAAGCCAGCGAGGTGGATTTCAGCAGCCCAACGGTTTCATTGCCCATGGTAGGCAGAATGGCGCGCAGCGCCTGCGGGATCACCACGTGAATCATCTCTTTGCTGCGCGAGTAACCGAACGCCTGCGCTGCCATGCTTTGGTCGCGATCGGTCGCCATAATGCCGCCGCGAATGATTTCGGCGCAGAAGGCGGTTTCATTGATCATCAGGGCGACAAGGGCGCTGGTGAACGGGCTCAAACGCAGGCCAAATTCCGGCAGCACGTTGTACAGCAGAATTAGCTGCAGCAGCACCGGCGTGCCGCGCAGCGTATAGATGTAGATTTTCACCGGCACGCGAATAAACCAGTGCTTTGAGCTGCTGGCTAACGCCAGGAAAAAGCCAATCAGAATGCCGCCCGCCAGCGCGCCAACTAACAGCTGCACGGCGATAACAGCGCCTTCCCACAAATATGGGAACGTCAGGTACTTAAGAAAATCATCCAAGGCGTTATCCTCCTCAACGCCTCGGTTTAGTCACCGAGGCGGCTGAGTTTATGCATTAACCACGCGCAACCACCGGACGTTCGGCAGCGCTGCCCTGGCCCCAGTAATCCAGCAGTTTTTTCTGTGCGCCGCTCTCCTGAATCACCTTCATCGCGTCCAGTACCGCCGCGCGCAGCGTGGCGTTGTCTTTGGCGATCGGGAAGCCAACCATGATTGGCAGATCTACGGTGAAGCCGCTTTGCAGCGATTTGTCGGCTTTGGCGATGGCAATGGCTGAACCGGCTTCGGTCAGATAGACGTCCGCGCGACCGCTTTTCACCGCCTGAATGCTGTTGTCGGTGTTCTGCACCATCAGCATGCTCACTTCTGGCTTACCGGCGGCGCTGCATTTGGCGCTTTGCTCCGGCACCAGTTTGTTGGCTTCGTAAGAACCCGCTGCGGCGGCGACGGTTTTGCCACACAGATCATCGACGCTGTTGATTTTTTTAGGGTTGCCTTGCGCCAGCACTGAGCCGTCTTGCACCTGCATCGAGGCGACGAAGGCGATCTGCTTCATGCGTTCTTCGGTGACGTACAGCATCGGGCCGATATCGGCGCGTCCGCTGGAGATTGAGGTGAGCAGCACGTTGAACGAGCCGCTTTGGTAGCTGTGTTTTGCGCCGAGGCAGCTGCTGATGCGCTCGAACAGTGAAGGATCGAGACCTTCAATGATGCTGGGATCTTTTTCCGATGGCGCTTCAAAGCCTTTGGTGTAGCCGCCGAGGCCAACCACCAGATCTTTGCCTTTCAGCGACGGATATTTGGTTTGCAGTGTTTTGCACTGCGCCATCGCCGCGAAGTCGCTGGCGGTAGGCGTGATGGGATCGGTGCTGGCTGCGTGGGCGCTGGAGAGGCCCGCCAGTAAGCTGCCGCTGAGACCAGAGATTAACAAAGCAGTGCGTGCAAATTTCATAATAAGGTTCCCCTGATGCTGGTGAATGAGAAAGCGATGACCTTGTGATTTATGAACGTCTTTGGTGCTTTTTTTAGATGGTCGCCATGAATGGCGACCCTACGGAAATTTCGGAGGTTAATAACCGCGAGCCGGATCAACCTGATTACGCAGCGGTTGCCCGTGGCGGAAACGCGCCAGGTTATCGATAAACACCTCAAGGCATCCGGCGAGGTAGGCGCTGTGATCGTCGAGGCTGCAGTGCGGCGTCATTACCACGCCGGGCGTGTGCCACAGCGGGTCGTCGACAGGTAACGGCTCTTGCGGATAGACATCCAGCACTGCGCCAGCCAGTTCGCCTGCGTTGAGTTTTTCGCGCATCGCGCTGTAATCAAACACATCGGCGCGGCCAACAATCACGATGCCCGCGCGTACGGGCAGCAGATCGAGGCGGCGGCGATCAAACAGGTTGTGGGTTTGTGGCGTCAGCGGCAGCGTCGACACCACCACATCCACCTGCGGCAGCACATCGTCGAGCGCGTCAATGCGGATGCAGCGCGCCACGTTGGCATCACACTGGCCGCTGCGCGTCACGCCAATCACGCGATAGCCTTGTGCCGTCAGCAGTTTTGCCGCCGCTGTGCCAATCCCGCCAACGCCCAGCAGCAGCACGGTTTTGCCGCGTGCGCAGCCGCCAAAGGTCGGACGCCAGACACGCTGCGCCTGATCCTGCAGAAAACCGGGAATGCCGAAGTTGAACATCAGCGCCGCCATCAAAATGAACTCGGCCCCTTTATCGCCATGTACGCCAGAGGCATTGGTGAGCGTCACGCCTTGCGGCCAGTGCGCCAGCCACTGTTCAACACCCGCCGACATCACCTGCACCCAGCTCAAGCGCGGCGTGCTGAACTGATCGAGTGCCAGCTTGCGGCCGCTCCACAGAATGTCGCAGCGGGCGAGGAAGTCGGCGGTCTGCGCCGCATCGCTGTTTTCGCTCAGCGTGAAGTGGCTGCGCAAAGGCGGATGCGCGTCGAGCTGCAGTTGCAGTTGCTCAGCAGAGAGATGGAGTGCGCGCGGCGCGCTGGCGTCGTTCTCGATATGAATGTGCATCAGCGCATCGCCGTCACTTCCATCTCGACCAGCAGGTCAGGATGGTTGAGTTGAATACCCACGGTGGCGCGCGCCGGGAAAGGGAACTGGAAGAATTCACTGTAAGCGTCGTTCATCGCGCTGAAGGTGCTGAGATCGGTGAGATAAATGGTGACGCGGACTACGTTGTCGAAGGTCATGTTCGCTTCGCTCAGCAGATCGCCGACGTTTTTCAGCACCTGACGCGTCTGGCTGGCGATGTCGTTGCCAATAATCTCGCCGCTGTAGGGATCAATCGCCACCTGGCCGGAAATAAGCAACATCGGTTCGTGCAGCACGGCGGCAGAGAGCGGCGCAGGCCCCATTGGGCGGTCGCTGGCGTTCATTCCGGGATAACTCAACGCAATCTTCATGGTGAAATCTCAAGCAAAACTGTTTCACCGCAATTTCGTATACGATTATACGAGTGTCAATGTGCGATTTTTAACCATCGGGTCAAAAAGGTGATGTGTATCACGTAATAGGATTTGCTGATATATCAATCAATATGATGAAATTTAAGGTTTTAATGAGGTTTTTGTTGAAAGTGATGGCGGCTGGTGCGAATCGTATACGATTTTCTTATTGTTCTGTTTTTACCCGCAAAACCCTGCTGCAATCGCCTGCGCGCTGGCCTGGATTTCCGGCTGCACAATCTGCGGTCAAAGGGTATACTGGCGCACTCTTTTTTTAACCGATCCGTATCGCGTGCGAATTCAACATGCAAAAGTTTGATACCAAGACCTTTCAGGGCCTGATCCTGACCTTGCAGGATTACTGGGCGCGTCAAGGCTGCACCATTGTCCAACCGTTGGACATGGAAGTGGGCGCCGGCACCTCACACCCGATGACCTGCCTGCGTGCCTTAGGCCCAGAGCCGATGGCGACTGCTTACGTGCAGCCATCTCGTCGTCCGACCGATGGACGTTACGGTGAAAACCCGAACCGTTTACAGCACTATTACCAGTTCCAGGTGGTGATTAAGCCTAACCCGGACAACCTTCAGGAGCTGTACCTTGGGTCGCTGAAAGAGCTGGGTATGGATCCCACCATCCACGACATTCGCTTTGTCGAAGACAACTGGGAAAACCCAACGCTCGGCGCGTGGGGACTCGGTTGGGAAGTGTGGCTGAACGGCATGGAAGTGACGCAGTTCACTTACTTCCAGCAGGTTGGCGGCCTGGAGTGCAAGCCGGTAACCGGCGAGATTACGTACGGCTTAGAGCGCCTGGCGATGTACATTCAGGGCGTAGACAGCGTTTACGATCTGGTGTGGAGCGACGGTCCGTTCGGTAAAACCACCTACGGCGAAGTGTTCCATCAGAACGAAGTAGAGCAGTCGACCTACAACTTCGAATACGCGGACGTTGACTTCCTTTTCACCTGCTTCGAGCAGTATGAGAAAGAAGCGCAGCAGCTGCTGGCGCTGGAAAAACCGCTGCCGCTGCCGGCTTACGAGCGCATTCTGAAAGCGGCGCACAGCTTTAACCTGCTGGACGCCCGCAAAGCGATTTCGGTTACCGAACGCCAGCGCTATATCCTACGTATCCGCACCCTGACGAAAGCCGTGGCGGAAGCCTATTATGCGTCCCGTGAGGCGCTTGGCTTCCCGATGTGCAATAAAAACAAGTAAGAGGCAGCCATGACCGATAAAACTTTCCTGGTGGAAATTGGCACCGAAGAGTTGCCTCCGAAAGCGCTGCGCAGCCTGGCAGAAGCCTTTGCTGCGCACTTCACCGCTGAACTCGATAGCGCCGGTCTGGCGCACGGCGAAGTGAGCTGGTTTGCTGCTCCGCGTCGTCTGGCGTTGAAAGTGGCCCAGCTGGCTGCCGCGCAGCCCGATCGCGAAGTTGAAAAACGTGGCCCGGCAATCGCCGCCGCGTTTGATGCCGATGGCAACGCCACCAAAGCGGCCGAAGGTTGGGCGCGTGGTAACGGCATCACTGTTGCTCAGGCGGAACGTCTGAGCACGGATAAAGGTGAATGGCTGGTGCATCGCGCCGCCATCACCGGCGAAAGCGCGCAGGCGCTGCTGCCCGCGATGGTTGGTACCGCGCTGAGCAAGCTGCCGATTCCTAAGCTGATGCGCTGGGGCGCGAGCGACGTGCAGTTTGTGCGTCCGGTGCACACCGTTACGCTGCTGCTGGGCGACGAGCTGATCCCCGCGAAGATTCTGGGCATTCAGTCCGATCGCGTGATTCGCGGCCATCGCTTTATGGGCGAGCCAGAATTCACCATCGACAACGCCGATCAATATCCGCAGCTGCTGCTGGAGCGCGGCAAAGTGGTGGCGGATTACGCGGCGCGTAAAGCCAAAATCAAAGCGGACGCGGAAGCGGCGGCACAGAAGATTGGCGGCATCGCCGATCTGAGCGAAAGCCTGCTGGAAGAAGTGACCTCGCTGGTGGAATGGCCGGTAGTATTGACGGCGAAATTCGAAGAGAAGTTCCTCGCGGTGCCGGCTGAAGCGCTGGTTTACACCATGAAAGGTGACCAGAAATACTTCCCGGTGTACGACGCGGCGGGCAAGCTGCTGCCGAATTTCATCTTCGTCACCAACATCGAATCCAAAGATCCTCAGCAGATTATTTCCGGTAATGAGAAGGTAGTGCGCCCGCGTCTGGCGGATGCCGAGTTCTTCTTCAACACCGACCGCAAAAAGCGTCTGGAAGATAATCTGCCGCGTCTGGAAACCGTCCTGTTCCAGAAAGAGCTGGGTACGCTGCGTGATAAAACCGATCGTATTCAGGCGCTGGCTGGCTGGATTGCCGCGCAGATTGGTGCTGATGTGAATCACGCTACCCGCGCCGGTTTGCTGTCGAAATGTGACCTGATGACCAACATGGTGTTCGAGTTCACTGACACCCAGGGCGTGATGGGCATGCACTACGCGCGCCACGATGGCGAAGCGGAAGATGTGGCTGTGGCGCTGAATGAGCAGTATCAGCCGCGCTTTGCCGGTGACGATCTGCCGTCAAATCCTGTGGCGTGTGCCGTAGCGATTGCCGACAAAATGGACACCCTTGCGGGTATCTTTGGCATCGGTCAGCATCCGAAAGGCGACAAAGATCCGTTCGCGCTGCGCCGTGCCGCGCTGGGCGTGCTGCGCATCATCGTTGAGAAAAACCTGCCGCTCGATCTGCAAACGCTGACCGAAGAAGCGGTGCGCCTTTACGGCAGCAAGCTGAGCAACGGCAAAGTGGTCGATGAAGTAATCGACTTTATGCTGGGCCGTTTCCGTACCTGGTATCAGGAAGAGGGCCACAGCGTTGACACCATTCAGGCGGTATTGGCGCGTCGTCCAACCCGTCCGGCTGATTTCGATGCGCGCATGAAGGCGGTTTCGCACTTCCGTACGCTGGAAGCTGCCGCCACGCTGGCCGCTGCCAACAAACGTGTGTCGAACATCTTGGCGAAATCGACTGAAACCCTGAATGACAGCGTGCAGGCTTCCCTGCTGAAAGAGAACGAAGAGATCCAACTGGCGACCTTCGTGACCGCGCTGGGCGATAAGCTGCAGCCGTACTTTGCAGAAGGTCGCTATCAGGATGCGCTGGTTGAACTGGCACAGCTGCGTGAAGCGGTGGATAACTTCTTCGATAAAGTGATGGTGAACGCTGACGATCAGGCGGTGCGTATTAACCGTCTAACGCTGCTGGCGCAGCTGCGTCAGCTGTTCCTGCAGGTTGCAGATATTTCGCTGCTGCAGTAGTTGGCCTGGTCGCCATGAATGGCGACCCTACGAAACAAAGGGGACGAGAAATCGTCCCCTTGTTGTTTTAAAGCCAGTGAAGCTGAGGAAAATGAACTAAAGCGTCTTGCGAATGATGCAGCACACGCACAATAAATACCTTTTCAACTTCCGAGCGGTAATAAATGACATGTTCCCGGTGCGGTAGTGCAAATACATTTTTGCCCAACTCTGGGCGCTTACGGCCTAACTCATTTGTGGCCAGCTGACTAAAACGCTGATGCAGCATGAGCACATATTGCTTCGCTTTTTTGCTGCCGAAGTTCCAATAGCCGTAGAACCAGATCGACTCTAAATCTTCATCGGCTTCCTTCATTATCTTGATCATCCTTTTCATCAATGCCTACCCTGGCTCTCATTCTTTTAAGAAAATCGTCAATGTTCCAATCTTCAGCCACGCCGCTATCCAGCCCTTGTTGAATCAGTTTTTTTAAATTCTCCAGCTTCGATTCCGCCTGTTTCTCCCGCAGCAAGCGTAGCGAGTCGCGCACCACTTCGCTTTGCGTACGGTAGTCGCCGGACTCAACCAGAGATTCAACAAACTCGCGCAGTTCATCGCCTAAATCGATCGTCATGGTACGTGCCATCATCGCCATCCAATGTAAGAGTATTTCTTACATTCTGGCACTTTTTTGCACAACTGGGAATGTGCGTTGCAGCGCAGTTACAAGCCGAACTGCGAGGCAACGCGAGAGATTTTATGCAGATGAGGCGGGAAACAGGCGTGCGTCGCGCAGCAGATGATCGTTACCACGGCGGCGGGTGAAGCCGCTGCGGTCGAAGAATTCCAGAATCTGTATCGCCACTTTGCGCCCGGTGCCCAGCTGGTTGCGGAAGTCGGCGGCGCTGGTGCTGCCATCTTGCGCGGCGCGTTGGCGAATCAGATCGGCGAAGATCTGGATCTGGTCGCTGCGATAGTAGCGATCGCGCACGATCGCGGTGATGTGTCCGAGCCGTGCGGCAGTAAGCAGCAGCGATCGAATTGCCTGTTCTTCCTGCTGTAGCGCCAGCGCGATATCGCGCACCCACAGCGGCTGATCGCCAAACAGCGGGCCGACCTGCTGCCAAAGTACTTCTTCCTGCGGGTTAAAGCGCGGTTCGAAATCGGGCAGATGCAGCCAGCCTTGACGCTGTTGCAGCTGGCCTTGCGCCAGCAGCTGATCAATCAGTGCTAGCACCCATTCGGCAGGCTGATGCGGCATTGCCACGCGACGCAAACGGTCGTGACCGATGCCCGGCACTTCGGGATGCTGCTGATGAAAATGCGCCAGCGATTCCAGCAGCTTTTGCTGCCAAAGTGCCGCCTGCGCAGCGCTCATCAGCGCATTACCGAGCTGTATTGGCGCTGTGTTCTCAATCAGTGCATCCAGCGCGGGCTCGGTAAGCTGACGCGCCCATGCCAGATCGCGTAATTCTGTGGGTTGATACGCCAGATGCGCCTGCAGGCTGGCGTCATCATCTTGTGCGGCGGCCAACTGCTGCAGCCAGGCAAGATACTCCGCCTGACGTTTGCCGCGCTTTTTACTGTTGAGCAGCAGCACGCGCGCGCCGCCCAGCGTGTGCTGTGCATTGCTGTCGCGGATAATCAGCCGATCGTTCTCCGCCAGCCACAGCGGTTCGTTCAGGACTATTTCCGCGACATCATCCGCCAGCAGCGTGATGCGTCCGGTGACGTGGCTGGCGGCGTGGTGGATATGAATCGGCTGCGATGCGCTTTTCAGTGGCTGCAGCAAGCGCAGCGCCACGGTTAAGCGCGTGGTGCCTTCCGCTTTTGCCTGTGACAGCAGCCAGTCGCCGCGCGCGATCTGCGCTTTTTCCACATCGCCAACGATATTTAATGCAATACGCTCACCGGCCTGCGCGCGGGTCACCGATTGGTTCTGCGCATGCAGCGCACGCACGCGCAGCGGCTGATTCAGGCTGCTGAGCCAAAGGGTATCACCGACGTTCACTTCACCCGTCAGCGCGGTGCCGGTGACCACCAATCCAGTACCTTTCAGCGTGAAGGCGCGATCGATGGCGAGACGAAAACGGTAACGCGGGTCGAACGCCGGTTCCGCCAGCGTGCTGAGATGCTGTCGCAGCGCGTCAATGCCTTGCTGCGTGTGGCTGCTGGTAACAAATTGCGGTACCGCCAGCCAGCCGAGTTGCTGCGTGAGTTGCGCCACCTGCAGCTGGACTTCCGCGATGCGCGCCTCATCCACGCGATCGGCTTTGGTCAGCGCCACGCTGAGCGGCGGCTGTCCGGCCAAACTCAGCAGCTGCAGATGTTCACGGGTTTGCGGCATTACGCCATCGTCGCAGGCCACCACCAGCAGCGCATGATGAATACCGCCAATGCCTGCCAGCATATTGGCGAGAAATTTCTCGTGGCCCGGCACATCAATAAAGCCGAGCACGCGCCCGTCCTGCTGCGGCCAATAGGCGTAGCCGAGATCGATGGTCATGCCGCGCCGTTTCTCTTCGGGCAGGCGATCGGCATCAACGCCGGTTAATGCCTGTAGCAGCGCGGTTTTGCCGTGATCGACGTGTCCAGCGGTGGCAATAATCATGGCGCTATGGCCTCAATCAGCGCGCTTTCATCATCAAGGCAGCGTAAATCCAGCCACAGTTTGCCTTCCTGAATGCGGCCAATCACCGGGCGCGCTAAGCTGCGCCAGCGCTGTGACAAATTGGCAAGCTGGCTGCCGCGACCATCGCGTGGCGTGAAGGTGATGGCGAAACTGGCAATACGCTCAACCGGTAGCGATCCGCTGCCGATTTGCGAAGAACAGGGCGCGATCGCCAGCGAAAATTCTTCACCATAAGCCTGTTGTAATGCGGGCATCAATCGCTCGGCCTGCTGCAGAATATCGTGCGATGAACGCGTCAGCAGCCGCAGCGTCGGCAGGGCTTCGCGCAGCGTGTCCGGCTGGCGATAGAGTTGCAGGGTGGCTTCCAGCGCCGCGAGCGTCATTTTATCGACGCGCAGCGCGCGTTTCAGTGGATGTGACTGTAGCTGATCAATCAGCGCCTGCTTGCCGACGATAATGCCGGCCTGCGGACCGCCGAGCAGTTTGTCGCCGGAGAAGCTCACCAGACTGACGCCTGCGGCGATCAGCTGCTGCGGCATCGGTTCAGCCGGCAGACCAAATTCGGTCATGTCGACCAGCGAACCGCTGCCAAGATCGGTGATCACCGGCAGTTGATAAGCGTCACCCAGCTCAACTAACTCCGCTTCCGTTACTGCATGGGTAAAGCCCTGGATCTGATAATTGCTGGTGTGCACCTTCATCAGCAGGCCGCTGTTTTCCGCGATGGCGGCACGATAATCTTTCAGGTGCGTGCGGTTGGTGGTGCCGACTTCCACCAGCTTGCAGCCCGCCTGACGCATTACATCGGGAATGCGAAAGGCACCGCCAATTTCCACCAGCTCGCCACGCGAGACAATCACTTCGCGTCCCGGTGCTAAAGCAGCCAACATCAGTAATACGGCGGCGGCGTTGTTGTTGACGATACAGGCCGCTTCCGCGCCGGTTAACTCGCACAGCAGCGCGCTGACGGCGCGATCGCGATGGCCGCGCGCCGCATCATCCAGCGCATATTCCAGCGTGACCGGCTGACGCAAGCAGTTAACCACCGCGTCGATGGCGCGATCGCTCAGCTGCGCGCGGCCGAGATTGGTGTGCAGCACGGTGCCGGTAAGATTGAACACCGGACGCAGCGCACTTTGCTGCTGTTGCTGGCTGCGGCGCAGCGCTTCATCCGGCCAGTTCTCGTGCCATTCCGGCAAGGTTTGATGCTGCTGAATATGTTCGCGCGCTTCCTGCTGCATGCTGCGCAGCTGGCGCGTGGCAAAGGCGGCACCGTGATGCGCAAGCAGCGGCTGCAGCGCGGGATCGCGCAGCAGGCTGTCGATCGCAGGCAATTGACTGTAAAGGGTTTTCATCAGGTGACTTAGAGAGTGGGCGGAACGGTGCGGGCAAAGCTTTCGCGCGCAAACAGGTTTTCGGCCAGCTTCACCAGCGCCGGACGATTCACGCACCAGTTGGGCAGCACGCGGCGGAAATTCAGGTAACCAATCATGCAGCCGGTGGCGATATCGGCCAGATTCAGCGTGCCGCTATTGAGCCATTCGCCCTGTGCGGCGGCGGTTTCCAGCGCATCAAGGCCGCGCTGAATTTTGGCACGATTGCGCAGCAGCACCTCTTCGGATTGCTGATCGCCGGGACGCATCTGCTCGCGCACGATCATCACCGCAGCGTCATTGATGCCGTCGGCGAGTTTTTCCAGCTGACGGATTTGCAACGCGTGCAGTGCATCATCAGGCAGCAGCGCAGGCGCATCGCCGCGCAGTTCAATCACCTGCGCGATGATTGAGGAGTCGAACCAGGTGAGCTGATTGTCATCAATCAGCGCCGGCACTTTGCCCAGCGGATTGTACTGCGGGACATCGCTGTCATCGGTCCACGGAGATTGATTAACGAATTCGAAAACCAGGCCTTTTTCCAACAGAATGACTGAAATTTTGCGTACAAAAGGGCTGGTGTAGCTGCCAATCAGTTTCATCGTTCGCCTCCGTGTTGAGCTGCGTGGATTTGTGCGTTCATCGAGAAGGTCGCCATGAATGGCGACCCTACAGTTAGTCGCCGGGGAACATAAACGGATTCAGGCTGCTGCGCGCGAATCCTTCCTGCTCCATGCGGGCATCCAGCACCAGCGAAGCGAGGTCATCTGCCACCGGTTCCACCGCCGGATCTTTTTCCTGATACAACATCTTCAGGTAGGTTCCGCAGTCGCCGCAGCTCTCTGCTTTCACCGCCGCTTTTTCGCTGTCCAGCGACCAGTAATGCAGATCGCCGGTTTGTTCGCAGTTGGAGCACTTGCTGCGCACCACATACCATTCACTTTCACACAGATTGCAGTGCAGATAGCGCAGTCCTTGCTGGCCCACGCTCATGTGCACCACGCTGGTGACCGGCACGCTGGCGCACACCGGGCAAAACTGGCGATGCTCACCGTATTCTGCGCGTGCTTTGCCGGGAATCAGTGCCGCCATTTGCGCCCAGTAAATCGACAACGCTGCCCAGATGAACGGCGATTTATCGCTGCTCACCTGCGCGAAATCGCCTTCCAGCAGCGCATGCGCCAGATTTTCCAGTTCAGTGGTGGAGGCTTTTTCCAGATTCTCCAGCACCGCCAGCGCCTGGCCGCTCATCTCCGGCTTCAGCTCGGCGATCAGCGAATGCAGCAGACGTTGCCAGTGCGCATCGCGCGGGTAGGTATGGATATCGAGCGGCGGCTTGCCCTGCTCGGCGCTCTGCGTCAGCCGCTGCTGCAGGTCGATTTGCAGCGGATGGTCATACAGCACGATCTCCTGCGCCTCGGCGATCACCGCAGCAAAGCGCAGGTAATCACCGAGCGGATTCTTCGCGGCCAGGTCGCGCAAACGTGCCGCACGGCGGCTATACAGATTTTTCAGCCGGGGGAAAAGTAACGGCGGAACTTGCTCCGCCGTGTACTTTTCGCCTTTCTCCAGCTGGTCCTGCGGGATGATGCGAATACTCATCAGGGACGTTTTTCCTGTTGTGTTTGGCGTTGGCGCTGCTCGCGATACCAGCGTGGGTGATGTTTCTTCGCCCACGCGGCCGGAACCCAGCCCTCAACCATGGCGGTAATGGTGCCTTTTACCCACAACGCGGCGTAAATGTGCACCATAATCACCATGATAAGCGCCACAGCTGAGACCGAATGCACCACTAAAGCGATGCGAATCAGCGGAATAGTAAAGGCACCGGCAAAGTACGGGCGCCAGATAACAATTCCGCTCACCAGCAGCAAGACTAAGCTGATGATAGCAGCCCAGAACACACACTTCTGCCCGAAGTTGTATTTGCCGGTATCGCCGACCTCTTCGTTTTGCACGATTTTGTGGATGTTTTTCGCCCACACCAGGTCTTCGCGATTGATCAGATTATGTTTCCAATAGCGTAAGAACATGATGATAAAGGCGGCAAACATCACCGTACCAATAAAGGGATGCAGGATACGCGCCAACTGCGGCGTGCCGAGCACGTGCATCAGCCAGTTAAACGACGGGAAAAAGAAACCCAGCCCGCTTAGCGCGGCGAGCACAAAACAGAACGCCACAATCCAGTGATTGATGCGTTCCGGTGCGCTGTAGCGCACCAGACGATCGCGTTTTTTCATTATTCGCGCTCCTCTTTTTCGTGCAGGTTCTCGTCCTCATCCTCTTCCACGCGGTTCGGCCCTACGCCAACGTAGTGGAATACTGAGGCAGCAAAGGTGGCGGCAAAACCAATCGCCGCCAGCGGTTTCCAGATCCCTTTCCAGAAAGTCACCGCCGGGCTGATGCTCGGGTTAGCCGGCAAACCGTGATACAGCTGCGGTTTGTCTGCGTGGTGCAGCACGTACATCACGTGCGTACCGCCGACGCCTTCCGGATCGTACAAGCCCGCGTTGGCATAGCCACGCGTGTTGAGCTCGGCCACACGTTCACCCGCCAGCGCCTGCATATCGCTTTTGCTGCCGAAGTGAATCGCGCCGGTCGGACAGGTTTTCACGCACGCCGGTTCCTGACCAACATTGACGCGATCGACGCACAGCGTGCATTTATACACGCGGTTGTCCTCTTTATTCATACGCGGCACATCGAACGGACAGCCAGCGATGCAGTAGCCGCAGCCAATGCACTGTTCTGACTGAAAATCGACGATGCCGTTGGCGTACTGAATAATCGCGCCTTCAGACGGGCACGCCTTCAGGCAGCCGGGATCGGCGCAGTGCATGCAGCCATCCTTGCGGATCAGCCACTCTAACTTGCCGTTCTCCTCCACTTCTGAGAAGCGCATCACCGTCCAGGATTTGGCGGTCAAATCAGCGGGATTGTCGTACACCCCAACGTTATGTCCCACTTCATCGCGGATATCGTTCCACTCCGAACACGCCACCTGGCAGGCTTTGCAGCCGATGCAGGTGGTCACGTCGATCAGTTTCGCCACTTCCTGCTGATGGTTACGCGCCTGCGGGGCAGGCGTGAGTCCATTGGTGGCGGAGCGGCGGATAATGTCTTGAGATTGATAAGCCATATTCGTTCTCCTTACACCTTCTCGACGTTGACCAGGAACGCCTTAAATTCTGGCGTCTGCGTGTTGGCATCACCGACAAACGGCGTCAGGGTGTTGGCGATAAAGCCTTTTTTCGCCACGCCCTGATAACCCCAGTGAATCGGAATGCCGATGGTATCGACGATTTTGCCGTCGACGTTGAGTGGACGGATGCGCTTGGTGACCACCGCTTTGGCTTTGATGTAGCCGCGATTGGAGCTCACTTTCACCGTATCGCCCTGCGCGATGCCGAGCTTGTTGGCCAGCTTCTCGCCGATTTCAATAAACTGTTCCGGCTGCGCGATGGCATTGAGCCGCGCGTGTTTGGTCCAGTAATGGAAATGCTCGGTTAGGCGATAAGTGGTGCCGACATACGGGAACTGCTCCGCCTGACCCATCGATGCCAAATCGTCCTTGAACACGCGCGCCGCCGGGTTGGATACCACGTTCGGATGCAGCGGGTTGGTGCCGATCGGCGTTTCAAACGGCTCGTAGTGTTCCGGGAACGGACCTTCGGCCATTTTGTCGAGCGCAAACAGGCGGCCCATGCCTTCCGGCTGCATGATGAACGGTCCGACATCGCTGCCTGGCGCGGCGGCGCTGTAGTCCGGTACATCCATGCCGCCCCATTTCGCACCATCCCATTTCAGGATTTGGCGTTTTGGATCCCACGGATTGCCTTGCGGGTCAGCCGAGGCGCGGTTGTAGAGGATGCGGCGGTTAAGCGGCCACGCCCAACTCCAGTTCAGCGTGTTGCCCAAACCGGTGGGATCGGTGTTGTCGCGGCGTGCCATTTGGTTGCCGTCCGGCGTCCAGCTGCCGGCGAAAATCCAGCAACCGCTGCTGGTGCTGCCGTCATCTTTCAGATGGGCAAAGGTGCTGAGCTGTTGGCCTTTTTTCACCAACAACGTGCCTTTGTCATCGAACACATCGGCCAGCGCTTTACCGTTGTTCTCCATCGCCACTTCTTCCGGCGCTGGATTTTCTGGCGTCAGGTAGTTCCAGCTCATGTTCAGCACTTGCTCAGGCAGCGCCCCGCCTTCACTGGCGTACATTTTGCGCAGGCGTGAATAGATGCCGGAAAGAATTTCACCGTCATTCAGCGCTTCGCCCGGTGCATCCTGACCTTTCCAGTGCCATTGCAGCCAGCGGCCAGAGTTGACGATCGAACCGTTCTCTTCAGCGAAGCAGGTGGAGGGCAAACGGAACACTTCGGTCTGAATTTTTGACGGGTCAACATCGTTAAACTCGTCGTGATTCTCCCAGAAAGTAGCGGTTTCGGTGTTAAGCGGATCAATGGTGACCAGGAACTTCAGCTTCGACAGTGAATCAATCACTTTGCGCTTGTTCGGGAATGACGCCACCGGGTTAAAGCCCTGGCACAGATAGCCGTTGACCTTGCCTTGCGACATCATCTCGAAGTACTGCAGCACGTCGTAGCCTTTGTCCCACTTCGGCAACCAGTCGAAGCCCCAGTTGTTCTCTTTCTGGGCTTTGTCGCCGAAGAAGGCTTTCATTTGGCTGACGAAGAATTTCGGGTAGTTGCTCCAGTAGTTCACCTGGCCCGGCAGCAGCGCTTTTGGCGTGTTGGCGGCGAGATAACTCTGCAGATCGGTTTGTTTCTCCGACGGCAAGGTCATGTAACCCGGCAAACTCTGCGACAGCAGACCGAGGTCGGTCAGGCCCTGAATATTCGAGTGGCCGCGCAGTGCGTTGATGCCGCCGCCAATCATGCCCATATTGCCCAACAGCAGCTGAATCATCGCCATGGTGCGGATGTTCTGCGCACCAACCGAGTGCTGCGTCCAGCCGAGCGCATACAGGAATGAGGTGGTGCGATCGCGTGCGCTGGTTTCGCCCAGCAGTTCGCAGACATGCAGGAAGTCAGCTTTTGGCGTGCCGCAGATGCGCTCAACGATTTCTGGCGTGTAGCGGCTAACGTGCTGTTTTAAAAGGTTCCACACGCAGCGCGGGTGCGTCAGCGTGGTGTCGCGTTTAGCAAAGCCGTCATCGCCCAACTCGTAGTTCCAGCTGGTTTTGTCGTATTTGCGATTCGCTTCGTCGTAGCCGCTGAACAGGCCATCTTCAAAATGATAATCCTCGCGTACGATCAGGCTGGCGTTGGTGTACGCCTCGACATATTCGCGCTGGATTTTTTCGTTTTGCAGCAGCCACAGCAGTACGCCCGACAGGAAAGTGATGTCGGTGCCTGAGCGGATCGGCGTATAGAAATCGGCTACCGATGCGGTTCGTGTGAAACGCGGATCGATAACAATAATTTTGGCTTTGTTGTGAATTTTGGCTTCCATCGCCCAGCGGAATCCCACGGGATGCGCTTCAGCGGCGTTACCGCCCATCACAACGATCAGATTGGCATTACGGATGTCGACCCAGTGATTGGTCATCGCACCGCGACCAAATGTTGGAGCAAGACTTGCTACCGTTGGTCCGTGTCAAACGCGTGCCTGGTTGTCGACCGCTAACATGCCGAGCGATCGGGTAAATTTCTGGGTTAAGTAGCCGGTTTCGTTGCTGGATGCGGAAGCACACAACATGCCGGTGGAGAGCCAACGGTTGACCGTCACGCCAGCGGCGTTCTGCGCCACGAAGTTAGCGTCGCGATCCGCTTTCATCAGCTTCGCGATGCGATCAAATGCATCGTCCCAGCTAATGCGCTGCCATTTATTGGAGCCTGGCGCGCGGTATTCCGGGTATTGCAGGCGACTTTCACTGTGGATGAAGTCGAGCAGGCCTGCGCCTTTCGGGCACAGTGCGCCGCGGCTCACCGGATGATCCGGATCCCCTTCGATGTGGAAAATGGTCTCTTTGGCGTTTTTCGCGCCGTCACCGAGGCTGTACATTAACAAGCCACAGCCAACTGAGCAGTAAGTGCAGGTGTTACGGGTTTCGCGCGCGCGCAGCAGTTTGTACTGCCGCGTTTCCGCCAGCGCTACCTCTGGCGCAAAGCCGAGCAGCGCTGCCGTTGTCCCTGCCATACCGCCAGCACACACCTTGAAGAATTTTCTTCGGCTGACGTTCATGGATTATCCTTTCAACATGATTGATTGTACTTTTGCGGTTCAGTGGATCGGGCGTCACAATAACCCGACGAATATTGCGGCAATAGCGACCTAATAATACCACTACTTTAGTAAGGTTGTTGTATGAGGCGAAAAAAGTGACAGAGAATGAGCAGGAAAGTCACATTAATGTGAATAAGATCTCAGGCGCGGTGCAGGCGCAGGTCCATCAGCGGCGTGATATCAGCCTTGCGGAAACTGACTGGCTGGCCGAGGAAGTGCCGGTGGCGCTGGTGTATAACGGCATTTCGCACGTTGTGATGATGGCGACACCCAATGATTTGGAAGCTTTTGCGATAGGTTTCTCGCTCTCGGAAGGAATTATTGCGCGCCCGGATGAAATCTTCGGCATCGATGTGGTGCCGGGTTGTAAAGGCATTGAAGTGCAGATTGAACTCTCCAGCCGCCGCTTTATGGCGCTGAAAGAGCAGCGTCGCGCAATGGCTGGCCGCACCGGCTGCGGCGTGTGTGGCGTCGAGCAACTCGACCAAATCGGTAAGCCGCTACAGCCGCTGCCATTCAGCCAAACCTTTGATTTAGCTAACCTCGATAAAGGCCTGGCGCAGCTGCGCGACTACCAGCCGATCGGCAATCTCACCGGCTGCACGCATGCGGCGGCGTGGATGTCACCGCAAGGCGAATTGCAGGGCGGCTATGAAGATGTGGGTCGCCATGTGGCGCTGGATAAATTGCTGGGGAATCGCAGCCAGCAGCCGTGGCAGCAGGGCGCAGTGCTGGTTTCCAGCCGCGCCAGCTATGAGATGGTGCAGAAATCCGCCATGTGCGGCGTGGAGATACTGTTCGCGGTTTCGGCGGCAACGCAGCTCGCCGTTGAGGTGGCTGAACGCTGCAATCTCACGCTGGTCGGTTTCAGTAAACCGGGTCGCGCCACGGTTTACAGCCACCCGCAGCGTCTGCGTTAAACCACCTGCACCTGCGGCAACGCCTGTTGCAGCGCCGCCAGCGCGCCAGGTTTTGCTGCGCCGCTGTCGCAAATCAGCAGATCAACTTCCGCAATCGGTGCGTAAACGGTGCGGCTTATCACGCCGAGTTTGCTGTGATCCGCCAGTAAAATGGTGCGATTCGCCTGCTGCACCATGGCGCGGGCAATCGCCGCTTCATGGGGATGAAAGCTGCTGGCACCGTTTTTAGCGTCGATGCCGACCGGTGAAAGCAGCGCCACATCGGCGCGATAACGATAAATTTCGCCGATCGTCATCTCACCGCGCGTTTGCTGCGCGCCTGCCATCATTATGCCGCCAAGCAAAATCACCTGATTATTCAACGTCTCATGCTCTTCCGCTGCGCTCAGTGCCAGCGCGGCCTGCAAACTGTTGGTAATGATGGTTAAACCCGACATGCTGCGCAGCTGTTCGGCCAGCATGGTGGTGGTGGTGCCGGCATCAAGGAACAGCGTTTGGCCGGGCTGAAGATGCTGCGCGGCGGCAACCGCAATCGCGCGTTTCTCTTTCGCCTGCGCGTTGCGGCGCACCTGTAATGGCGGCTCCGGCTGGCTATCAACGGCAACCAAACCGCCATGTACACGCCGCGCCAATCCCTGCGCTTCCAGTTCAATAATGTCGCGCCGCGCGGTTTCGCGCGAAATGCCAAGCTCGTTGATGATGCGTTCGGTGCTGAGCTGATGTTGCGTGGTCAGCAGCGCGCGAATGCGGTGTAAGCGGGTTTCCTGCAGCATGACTTTTCCCTGTGGCGTGTTCAACCTGGGCCTAAGCTTACCTGAGTGTCATGACGCCGTCATGTGTATTTGGTTGTATTTGTGTATTTGGTTGCATTTGTCGCCAAAGCAGGCATGATATTGGCAAACGGCGATTTCGCATGCACCCCTTTCACCTTCGCAACGGGAGTTACCATGGCTACACGTTCTACCATCATGGATACCAACAGTTTTCGTGCTGAGCACGCCGACGGGCTGGATGCGGCAACCCGCAAGCTCACCGACAAGCGCAGCAAAGTGTTGGGCGAGTCGTATCGCCTGTTTTACCGCAAGCCGGTGCACTTAGTGCGCGGCGAAGGGCAGTATTTATGGGATGCCGCCGGTGATAAATATCTTGATGTGTACAACAACGTGGCGAGCATTGGTCACTGCCATCCGGCGGTGATTGAGGCGGTGAATCAGCAGATGAAGATGCTGAACACCCACACGCGCTATCTGCACGAACGCATTCTCGATTACACCGAGGAGCTGTTGGCGACCACGCCGGATGCCATCGATCGCGCCATGTATATGTGTACTGGTTCGGAAGCCAACGATTTGGCGATCCGCGTGGCGCGTGCTTTCAGCGGCGGCACCGGCATTATCGTGTCGCAGGAGGCGTATCACGGCACCAGCGATCTCACGTCAGGCGTGTCACCTGCGCTCGGCAGCGGACAGCCGCTGGCGGCTACCACGCGTCTGGTTTCACCGCCGGATGCTTATCGCGTGAATGCGCCGGATCTCGGCGAGTGGTTTGCCAATGAAATTCAGAAGCAGATCGACGATATGAAGGCGCACGGCATTAAGTTTGCCGGCTTCCTCGCTGACTCCATCTTCTCTTCCGATGGCGTATTACCGAATCCGCGCGGCTTCCTGCAAAAAGCGGTCGATGTGGTGCATGCCAACGGCGGGATTTTCATCGCCGATGAAGTGCAGCCGGGCTTTGGTCGTACCGGCGATGCGTTCTGGGGCTTTGCGCGTCACGGCGTAGTGCCTGATGTCATCACCACTGGCAAGCCAATGGGCAACGGCATTCCGGTTTCAGGTTTGCTGGCGAAAAGCGATGTGCTGGCCGCATTCAGCGATGAAATTCCTTACTTCAACACCTTTGGCGGTAATCCGGTGGCGATGGCCGCAGCGCAAGCGGTGTTGACGGTGATTAAGGAAGAGGGCTTGCAGGAGCACAGCCGCGTGGTGGGCGCCAAACTGTTAGGTGAGTTGCAGAAACTGATGGATCGCCATGAATCGATCGGTGACGTGCGCGGTGCAGGGCTGTTTATTGGTTTCGAACTGGTGCAGGACCGCGCCAGCAAAACGCCGGACAAAGCGCTGGCGCTGGATTTAATCGAGAAACTGCGCGAACACCGCGTGCTGACGTCAGTTGCGGGCCCTTACGGTAACGTGCTGAAACTGCGTCCGCCGTTGGCGTTCCAGGAAGCGGATATCGACTGGCTGGTGGGCGCGCTGGATAAGTCGCTGAGTGAGTTGGGGCGGTAAAACGGTCACTGTGGATAGGGTGCGGTAATGAATAAGGTCGCCATGAATGGCGACCCTACGGGATATTACACTGCGGTTTCCTCGGCGAAAATGCTCTCCATCTTCTGCCATGCCTGCGCCACATCATCATCCAGATTAAACAATCCTGACGTGCCGACAATAAACACATCGACGCCGGAAGCGGCGATTTGTTTAAAGGTGCGCTCGTTGCACGAACCATCAATTTCAGTCAGATAGTGATAACCGTGCTCTTCGCGCATGGCGATCAGCTGGCGAATCTTATTCAACGTTTCCGGAATAAACTTCTGCCCGGCGAAACCCGGATCCACCGACATCACCGTCACTTTATCCAGCAGATGCGCATATTCACGAATACTTTCTGCCGGCGTGGCCGGATTTAAAACCACGCCGCAGCGACGGCCCGCGTCTTTAATCTGCGTCAGCAGGCGAAAGATTTTATTATTAGCGGTTTCCGGGTGGAAGCTAATAATATCTGCGCCTGCCTCAATGCACATCGGAATAATATCTTCCGGATGATTCACCATTAAATGCACGTCAATCGGCACATCGGTAATTTTACGCAGGTTCTCGATAAAGAATGGCGACAGCGTAATATTCTTCACATAGCTTCCATCCATAATATCGACATGATAAAAGGCGGCGGTGCTATTCATCGCTTCGACCTGTTCGCGAAAACGCGTGAGATCCATGCACATTAAGGAGGGGGAAAATTTGGCTTGCATAACTTATTTCCTCATTACAAAAACAGCGCCCGCAGGCGCTGTTGATGACATCAATGGAAGAACGAAATAATGTGGCCGAGCACGATACCGACAATACCGAAGTCGGCATCGCCGAAGGTAGTAGAAGCGAAGCCGAGGTCGCCCATCAGCGGCAGCAGAATCGCTGGCAGGAAGGAGATCAGCAGGCCTTGCACAAAGGCGCCAATCACTGCGCCACGACGTCCGCCGGTGATATTGCCGTAGACGCCAGCAGTTGCACCGCAGAAGAAGTGCGGCACCAGACCTGGAACGATGACGCTCAAACCAAACAGCGGGCACAGGAACATGCTGATCAAACCGGCGGAGAAGCTCGACAGGAAGCCGATGATCACCGCGTTCGGTGCGAACGGGAACACGGTTGGGCAATCCAGCGCCGGTTTGGCGTTGGGTACCAGCTTATCGGCGATGCCTTTAAAGGCCGGCACGATCTCCGCAATCACCATACGCACACCGGCGAGGATGATGTAGACGCCAGCAGCAAAGGTAATCGACTGAATGATGGCGAACACAATGTAGTTCTGGCCGCCACTGATACTTTCGGTAAACTCTTTGCCCGCAACCAGAACCAACGCGATAAACAGAATCATCATGGTCAGCGAAATCGCTACCGATGAGTCGCGCAGGAAGTTTAGGGTTTTCGGTACCTTCAGCTCTTCAATCGACGGGCTGCCTTTCCCGACCACTTTGCCGACTAACGCGGAGAGCAGATAACCGGTTGAGCCAAAGTGGCCGAGTGCCAGATCGTCCGAGTTGGTGATTTTGCGGGTGAACGGCTGAAGAATCGCCGGGCACACCACCATCATGGTGCCGAGAATCAGCGAACCAATCAGCACCAGCCAGAAGCCGTGTATGCCGCCTACTGATAGAATCACCGCCAGCATCGCCGACATATACAGCGTGTGGTGCCCGGTCAGAAAGATGTATTTCAGTGGTGTAATGCGCGCCAGCAAGATGTTCACCAGCATACCGAACACCATGATCATGGCGGTTTCGGTGCCGTAACTCTTCTGCGCCAGCGCGGCCATTGCATCGGTATTTGGCACCACGCCCTGAATATTAAACGAGTGCTCAAACAGCTGGCTGAAGATGGTCAATGTGGCCGCAATTAAATTGGCCCCGGCGATGAGAATAACAAAACCCATGATGGTTTTAAGCGTACCGGAAATAACATCAGAAACCGGTTTCTTTTGCAGTAATAAACCAAACAGGGAAAAAAGGCCGACAAGTATTGCGGGTGTTCCAAGAACATCCTTTATAATAAATTGCAGCATAACCTACTCCGTATTAAGTAGCGTGTACTTGCCTTACAAGGTTATTAAATGTTTTCAGCGATAATTTCTTTGATTTTTGCATTATCCAGCAGATTAGTCAGGCCAACGACTTTCGCGCTGTGTCCGGCTAATTGATCGGCAATATCTTTCGCGGCAATAATTAAATCAGCCTGTTCAGATTTCGCTGAGGTTAAATCGGTATGGCCCACTTCGGCTTCTTTACCCAATTCCGCCACAATCTTCTTCACGTTCATTTCAACAATGAAGCTGCTGCCTAAACCATTTCCGCACACAATCAGCACTTTTTTCATAATAGGGTTCTCTGGTTATTTATTTTCAATGACAGCTTCAATCGCTGACAGGGTAGAAGCCGACAGCAACTGCTGCAGGCGGGATTCGTCGCTGAACACGTCGGCTAATGCGGTGATCATCTGAATATGATCGTCGCCAGACACCGCACACAGCATGATGACCACATAAACCGGATCGTTCTCATCGGCCTGAAAACTCACGCCATTTTTCACATGCAGCAGCGACAGGCCATTTTTGCGCGCGCCTTGTTCCGGGCGGGCATGTGGCATCGCCAGACCCGGCGCCAGCACGTAATACGGGCCGAGCTCGGCATGCGAAGTGAAGATGGCATCGAGATAAGCCGGGCTGATGGCACCGGCTGCCAGCAGCGGTTCGGCGGATAAACGCACAGCTTCCTGCCAGTCGCTAACCTGCTCTACGACACGAATATGTTGCGGTGTTAGCCATTGAGTGAGCATCAGTAATTCCTGTTTATTCGTCGATGGGGTGCAATGTAGGTTATTTTCTCAGCGGTTTTCTGTGATGATTGTCGCAAAAGTTAGCGCTAACACCGTTATTGTTAAAAAACGTGTTATCGCTAACATTTCCTTGCTGCGCGTTTGTCTTCGTTGCAAGCACCTGACATGCTCAGCATTCTGGAAAGATCGCAGGGACAGGGATGCCCGAAACTGTGGTTTTTCACATGGCGCGTTAACAGATTTGGTTTTAAGCTGCGTCCTGGCAAAAAGTAAACGTTATGAATAGTGCCCTTCATCATTTGAAATGCAGCCAACGCACCTGCAGTTTGAAGTATGGAGGGCAGACATAGGAGCAGGAATGGCTGAGAAGCGACGGCGCGGTACCGGCAAAAGTACTTTGGCCGATGTTGCCCGTTTGGTGGGCGTAAGCACCATGACCGCATCGCGTGCGTTGCGCATGCCGGAAAAAGTGTCGCCTGAAATTCGCGCCAAAATCGATGCGGCGGTGATTGAGCTCTCCTATGTACCGAACGTGCAGGCGAGTAATCTCGCCTCGGCGACATCACGCCTGATCACCATGGTGGTGCCGTCGTTTGCCACGCCGGGCAGTGCGATTGTGTCGGAAGCGCTGCAGGAAGTGCTGCGGCCGCAGGGCTACAACATGATGCTGGCGGAAGCCAATCATTCGGCTGCGGAAGAGAGCGAACTGATTGAAATGCTGCTCTCCTATAATCCGGCGGCGATGGTGCATTTTAATTTCGATAACGCCGCCGAAGCGCATCGTTTGCTGAGCAATTCCGGGTTGCCGGTGATGGATATTGGCGGTGTGCATCAGGACTCGGCGGGGATCAGCATTGGTGTCGATTACGCCAAAGCGATTCGCCAACTGGTGCAAAGCCTGGTCGAGCGCGGTTATCGCAATCTCGGTTTGTTGTGCACGCAGAGTAATAACACCATCTTCCGCCAGCTGCTGAATGGCTGGCACAGCGGCATGCTGGCGATGAATCAGGCGCCGCATCGCGTGGTTACCTCGCCGAAAATGCCAACCTTTGCCGCCGGGCACAGCTTGCTGGCAGAAATTCGCCTTACCTGGCCAGAGCTGGATGTGCTGATTTGCACCAGCGATGAAGTGGCTTGTGGTGCCATCATGGCGTGCCATGCGGCGGGGATTGCGATTCCCAGCCAGTTGGCGATTGCCAGCATCGGCGGCGGCCCGTTAGCGGCGGTATGCTCGCCGCCGCTGACCAGCATTGTGCTGCCGTATGAAGAGATGGGGCGCACGGCAGGTAAACGTCTGCTGGCGGCGCTCAAAGGCGATGAACCGCCAGCCATCAATGAACTGCCGGTGCAGCTTAAACTACGCGCCAGCAGCCACAAGGTGTAGCCGTGCGTGCGCACCTTTTCTCAGATTCATCAAATCCTTATCAATTCTAAGGCATTGATAACCCTTTTACGGATCATGTTTTTAACTATAATGATCCGACTGCTTACGCGGCACGCCCAGTGAGGTGGTGCTGCAAAACACTAAAATGGAGAGGAAGAACATGAGTTATTCACTGCCATCCCTGCCGTATGCGTACGACGCACTGGAACCGCACTTCGACAAGCAGACGATGGAAATCCATCACTCTAAACACCACCAGGCCTACGTTAACAACGCTAACGCTGCGCTGGAAGGTACCGAATTCGCTAACCTGCCGGTTGAAGAACTGATCGCTAAGCTGGATCAGCTGCCAGCAGACAAAAAAGGTCCACTGCGTAACAACGCAGGCGGCCACGCTAACCACAGCTTCTTCTGGAAAGGTCTGAAGCTGGGCACCTCGCTGCAGGGCGACCTGAAAGCTGCCATCGAAAAAGATTTCGGTAGCGTTGAAGCTTTCCAGGCTGAGTTTGAGAAAGCCGCTACCACTCGCTTCGGTTCAGGCTGGGCGTGGCTGGTGAAAAAAGGCGACAAACTGGCTGTGGTTTCAACCGCAAACCAGGACAGCCCATTGATGGGTGAAGCGGTCGCTGGCGTTTCAGGCACTCCGATCATCGGTCTGGACGTTTGGGAACATGCTTACTACCTGAAGTATCAGAACAAACGTCCTGATTACATCAAAGCATTCTGGAACGTTGTGAACTGGGACGAAGCTGCAGCGCTTTTCGCTGCTGCTAAGTAAGTTCAGGCTAAAGCTGCAACACGAAACCGGTGATGATTTCACCGGTTTTTTTGTCATTTTTAAACCCTTTCTAAACGACCTGAATATTCCCGCTTACGATTATTACGCTGCGAAAGCTTATTAACCTGCCGTTGATAATTTGGGGCATATAGTGGCGATAATTTGTCTCGCCAAGCCTAAATAATCATGTCTACTATCACAACTTCTGTGACGAATAATGATTCGTCAGCGCCGCTGTTTTTACCATTAATAAGCGGAAAGTTCAGGCCGAATAAATTATGGAATAGCGGAAGTTTTCGCGCGAAATTTGCCTTAAGGTCGCTAGTCTTTCCTGTGACGACCTTTAATTATCTGCACCAGCTAGCGAAATTGTCTGCGCTGCCGCAGCTGTTAACCATGCAGGGTTTGCTGCCGGCGAAGCCACATCGTCCTTATCTGCGTGCGGGATTCAGCGTGGCGCAGCGTGCGCAGGCGATCATCGATCACTATACGTTGATGGAGCAGATAGAGAATGCGGCACTGCGTCAGCTGTTGCAGAGTCCGGGCGATAATTTACTGGCGACGTTGAGCGGCAAAAATGACGAGGCGTTTGTGATTCACTGCTGTCCGGGACGTTTTGACCGTGAAGGTGAAATTACCCTGGAACTGCGTTATGAATCGCAATTAATTGCTTCGCTCTCTTTCTCTATTATTCGCGAACAGAACAAGCGCACCTTATTAATTGGTGGATTGCAGGGGCCGCGTAAACATATTTCCAACGACGTGATTCGCGATGCCACGAAAGCGGCACACGGCGTATTCCCGAAACGTTTGCTGATGGAAGCGGTATTTAATCTGGCGCAACAGTGTGGCGTTGAGGCGATCACCGCTGTTGGCGATACCACACACGTTTTCCGCAGCCTGCGCTACCGTCACAGTAAAGGCGACAAGTTCTTTGCCAGCTACAGCGAGTTTTGGTTGTCGTTGGGTGGCGTGGCGCGTGCTGATGAGCTGTTTGCGTTGCCGTTACGCGCGGAGCGTAAAGATCTGGAAGAGATTGCCAGCAAGAAGCGCGCCGAGTATCGCCGTCGCTATGCCTTGCTGGACAGTCTGAATGAACAAGTTCATCAGGCGGCTGGCATCCTACGCGACGTCTCACACGCCGCGTAAGTAAAGATTAGAACGGCTGCTTCGCGTAGCCGGTCATCACTTTCAGTCCCATCTCACGTCCGAGCGCGGTCATTGGGTGTACCACCACCAGGCCGCGCACGCTTTTCTTGAATGCGCCCATGTTGGCCTGTTCTTTCTTGGTGATTTCGCGGCTAAAGCCCAGCTTCTGCAGCTGTTGCGCTTCTTTACTCAGCTTCTCGGTGCGCACACTGCGCAGGCGCTCAATTTCCAGCTCCAGCTTCTCTTTTTCACGCAGCAGTTCACCGAGCTTTTCGGCATCGCCAGAGGCTAACAGCGGGGCTTCTTTGCGGTTGAGCGCATCGAGCTGATCGCTCAGCAGTTTAATCTCGGCTTTTTCTTGTTCTTTCATTGGGGGAAAACTCGTTAAGGAAAACAGGCAAAGGATACACAAATCTACGCAGTTTTGCAGCGTGGCGCGTATTCATGCTCGCCTGGTCGCCATGAATGGCGACCCTACACTGCCGGCTTTTTAAATACTTGCTTGTGCGAAATGCGTGAAATCAGCTCGGTGAGCGACAACACCATGGTTGAACGCACCATCTGCAGATAGCGCTGCTGCTGCATTGAGCGTAGTTGCTCGTCGTCGCGGTTGAAATCCGGTTGCGGCGGCCAGGCGACCACGCAGTGAAGCTCGCCAAACGGGCCGAGGATCTCATCGTCGGTAAAACGATAATCGCTGATATCGTGATTCAACTCCTCACGCAGCGCCAGCAGCAGTTCGCAATCTTCGTACTCATGCCGGTTGATCACGCCCAGGCCGTAAATCAGCTTGAGGCGAACCGAGAGTTCGCCCAGCGGACCATTACCCAGCAGCAGCGGCTCTACTGCGTATTTGACCGCGTAATCGTCCTTGCGAAACACTTGCAGCACCAGCAGGTTAACTGCTTCGGTCAGCAGCTCAACGGCGGCGATCAGGAAGCTTCTCACCGAACGACCGGCGTTCAGGCGCTCAAGCACCCGGTTTTCAAAAGCCTGCTTCTCTTCCATCATTGCCTGCATCGTTCAGCTACCGCCAGCGGGCACGCAAGCGCGCCCGAGTTAACCACTAAAGGGCGCGCATTATGCCATAGCGTTGTAAGCGCTCACCACTGAGGTGACCACTTCGCTGTTGGCATCCAGGCCAGAAATTTCCGCCAGCGTGGCTTGCGGGCCTTTTTCCGCCAGCAGCGCAACCAGTTCCTGCGCCTGCGGATCGGCTTCGCTGCGATAGTGCATGGCGGCGGCAATGCCCTGCACCAGATTGGTATGCGGCAGGTTGTATTCAATGGTGCCCAGCGTTGGCTTGATTAGGCGATCGCCCGCGCTCAGTTTACGCAGCGGCTGACGACCTACGCGCTCAACGTCATCTTTCAGGTACGGATTTTCGAAGCGGGTGAGGATTTTCTGGATGTAAGCAGCATGCTTATCGGCCTCAAAGCCATAACGCTTGATCAGCACTGCGCCGCTTTCCTGCATCGCGCCTTGCACTACCGCACGCACTTTCTCGTCGAGAATCGCGTCACGAATAGTAGCGTGACCGGCCAGCTGACCGAGATATGCGGTGATGGCGTGACCGGTATTGAGGGTGAACAGCTTGCGCTCAACGAAAGCCATCAGGTTGTCGGTCAATTCCATGCCAGGAATGTTTGGCAATTCACCTTTGAACTGGGTTTTATCAACAATCCACTCGCTGAAGGTTTCCACGGTGACTTCCAGCGGATCGGTGGTGCCAGCTTCGGACGGCGGCACAATGCGATCGACAGCAGAATCAACGAAGCCAACATGCGCTTCAACCCACGCGTGATACTGCTCTGGCAGCGCTTTCAGCACGTGCTGTTTCAGCTGGCTGGTACCGCGCACCATGTTTTCACAGGCGATGATGTTGAGTGGACGGACGTTACCGCTGTCGCTGCGTTTAGCCAGACCTTTGGCGACGCCACCGGCGATGCGCTCCAGAATCTGCGGGCCAACCGCCGTGGTCACGATATCAACCTCAGCAATCAGCGCAACGATGTCATCGCTGGTGCTATTGACGGCGCTGACGCCTGTTACGATTTCGACTTTTGCCTGCTCGCCAACCACATGAACCGGATACTCATGACGGGCGTTAAGGGCATCAAGTACCACCTGATTGACGTCAGCAAACACCAGCTCGATGCCGGCATCCGCCAGTAACTTACCGATAAAACCGCGACCAATGTTACCTGCTCCAAAATGTAACGCTTTCATAAATTTGACCCATATCAAATGACGAAAGGGCGGGCAAGTCCGCCCCGGAAATGTGGGACGGGCTTACCCGCCCCAGGGAAGGTAAAACGTGGTATTACGCTTTAACGGTGTTGCCTGAGAGCAGGTCCAACACGTCCTGCACGCTGGTGGTATTCGCCAGCTTCTCAATCACGCTGTCATCATCCAGCGCGTTGGTCAGGCTGGTAATCACCTGAATGTGCTCGTTATTGCGAGCGGCGATACCAATCACCAAACGCGCCACGTCTTCTGGCTCATCACCAAACTGCACGCCTGCCGGATACTGACAGAACACCACGCCGGTTTTCAGCACGCGGTCTTTCGCTTCTACGGTACCGTGTGGCACAGCAATGGATTCACCGAGGTAAGTTGGCGTCAGCTTTTCACGTTCCAGCATCGCTTCAACATATTCCGGCTGCACGTAGCCGCCTTTCACCAGCTGCTCACCCGCAAAGCGAATCGCCTGCTCTTTATGGGTGGCGCTCAGGCCGAGGAACACGTTGTCTGCACCCAGTTTGAACAGGTGCGCGTTGCCTTCGTCGTAGCTGTCAGCCAGCGTGGTCTGCACGGTTTCGCGACGCGCTTCACTGCGGTTAGCGGCAACCAGACGTTCGGTCAGGTTGCTATACAGTGCGCTATCGAGGAAGTTGTTCAGCGAAATGTGCTGCGCTTGCGGTGCCTGACGCATCGCACGTTCGGTCAGATCGCGGTGGGTTATCACCAGATCGACGTCGCCCGGCAGCGAGTTAATCGCCGTGTTGGTGACGGAGATATTGCTCAGACCCGCGTCCTGCACTTTCTTACGCAGCACGCCTGCACCCATCGCACTTGAACCCATACCGGCGTCACAGGCTACGATGATTTTGCGTACGTGGTTCAGGTCAACGCTCATCGCGTCGCCAGCAACCGGTGAACCGGCAACAGCCTGACCTTTCGACTGCGCTTTCATATCCTGCATGCGCTGCGTCGCCGCTTCGATATCGTCATCTTCTTTCACTTTGCTGGTTTTCAGCAGGATTGAAGAGACCACGAAGGAGACGGCAAATGCAGCGATGATGGCCGCGATGTTCGCGAAGTAAGCGCCTTTTGGCGTCATCGCCAGCACGGCCAGGATGGAACCTGGAGAAGCAGGAGAAACCAGGCCGCCGTTCAGCAGCGTCAAGGTGAACACGCCAGTCATACCGCCAAGGATAACTGCCAGCAACAGACGCGGCGCCATCAGCACGTATGGGAAGTAAATTTCGTGGATACCACCCAGGAAGTGGATGATCGCTGCACCGCCTGCAGATTGTTTAGCGCTACCGCGACCAAACATCATGTAGGCAACCAGCACGCCCATACCCGGACCTGGGTTAGCTTCAATCAGGAAGAAGATTGATTTGCCGGCCTCGCTCGCCTGCTGGATACCCAGTGGAGAGAAGATACCGTGGTTGATGGCGTTGTTGAGGAACAGGATTTTCGCCGGTTCAACAAAGATCGACGTCAGTGGCAGCAGGTTGTTCTGCACCATCAGATTCACGCCAGCGGCGAGAATGTGTGACAGGCCTTCAACCAGTGGACCGATTGCCAGGAACGCTAACAGCGCCAGCAGCATACCGATGATACCGGCCGAGAAGTTGTTAACCAGCATCTCGAAGCCGCTTTTGATCTTGCCATCAACGGCGCGGTCAAAGGACTTGATCGCCCAGCCGCCAAGCGGGCCGGCAATCATGGAGCCGAGGAACATCGGCATATCGGCACCGACGATCACGCCCATGGTGGTGATTGCACCGACCACGCCACCGCGATCGCCGCCAACCAGACGTCCACCGGTGAAACCAATCAGCAGCGGCAGCAGGTAGGTGATCATTGGGCCGACGAGTTTCGCCAGCGTTTCGTTTGGAATCCATCCGGTTGGGATGAACAGCGCAGTGATGATACCCCATGCGATAAACGCACCGATGTTAGGCATCACCATATTACTCAGAAAGCGACCAAAGCTCTGAACCTTGACCTTTACTGATGAGGACATAAACCCACCCCTTATTGAGACGCGCTGCAATAAGAGAGCGCGTTTGTTTTTGTTTGAACGTTACGGCGGGGGCCGTGGCATTACTGTATGCACGCGGACTCTAGCACTAGTTTATTACGCTGCGTAGAGCAGCACCTAAGTGTGATGCAGATCACGCTAAGTTGGGGTGGTTGGGGTGCAATAAGGTGATGCTGATCACAAAAAGACGCTGTAAGAAAGCAACGATGCCGAAAAATTAAGCAAAACAAGATGATGAATGTGACTTAAGTCACCTTTTGCAGTAGGTGCTTTGTTGTGTAAATGTGATCAATGTCACAAACTATTTTTGGTCGAAAATGCGCCAGATCACAATATGCTGCAGCAGAAAAGTGAGCTGTAAGGAAGTGACGAAATTCTGAAAAGAAACGAATGGCTTGTAGGGTCGCCATTGATGGCGACCACTAAAATATATCGGCTGTTATAACCCGCCTTGCACCGCATTTTGCGCTTGCGTCAGCGCCTGCGCATTGCTGGAGAGATTGCTCATCAGCGTGTTGTACTGCGTTGCCTGATCCTGCGTTGGGAACTGCACGCCGCCATCGTTGAAGGTTACGCGTGTGCCTTGCGATTGCAGATAGTCGCCGGTTTGCACCGCCGCCTGGCTCAGCGCCTGCAGCTGTGGCAGCAGCGGAATCAGCGTGCTGGCTGGCTGCGTTACCACTTTGGTAAACGCGGCGTCGTAGACTTTCTTCAGGTCATCCGGCTGTTTCAGCGTGGCTTTGCTGCTGTCCGCCTGCATTTTGGCGCTCTGAATCTGCTGGGTCAGCACGCTCAGATTACCGCTGGCCTGGCGCAGGCTATCGCGGCGCGTCAGGTAATCCTGCGGTACACGAATCGCCGCTAACTCATCAACCACCGGACGCATACCTTGCTCAATCGCCTGATTGGTCTGCTGCGAGAAACCATACAGGATGGCGTAATCGCTGGCGTAGTTACCGAAGGTCTGCTTCTGATTTTCACTCAGGCTTGGCAGATGTTCGCCGCTGCGCATCACTGTGTTCTGAAGGAAGTCACTGAACGCTTTACGCTGATCGCCCTCTTTGTCGCCACAGGCCGTAAGTTGCAGCACGACCAAGGCACTGACCATCAGCATGCCGGTGCGCATCCAGATGCGGGAAATTCCTGACGCCATGATTAACTCCTGTTATGGCAAATTCGATTCGGTGGGAATGGTCCTAAAGGATAGTGCAATGGCCTGGCGGGTACAACGGGCGGCGTTTGCCTGGTGCGCATAAATGCGCACCAGGCAAGGAAATAGCGGAATTCGTAGGGTCACCATTTATGGTGTAATGCCGATCAGCTAAGCACAAAGCGACTTTCGTTCGCCTCTTGCTGAGGCAGTTGCAGCACCTTCGTGCGGCGACCGAGCAGAGGACGCCTGGCCGCGCCCTCTGCACTCCCGGGCCTTGCGCCAGCCCAACCCGCCGCTGCGCGGTACCTTCACTCATTCACGATTCCTGACGGACCGGTGTCGATTCGCTCCTGCTCAGCGCCACCTCTCGCCGCATCCATGCGGCTCGCCCTGGAATCCCTCGTTCGCTCAGCGGGTTCGGATGTCGCCTCAACACCCGCGCTGCAGCAACAATGCATTTTCCTGGCTCACAATCGCTGCAAATCCCGTAGGGTCACCATTTATGGTGACCGTTTTAACACGTTAAATCAGAACACCAGCGCCTGCCCATCCTTACGGCTTTCGGTGGCGGCGATGTAGAAGCCTTGCGGATCGCGCACAATCGCCTGCGCACCGCCGAAGTTATAGCCGAGCAGCGGATCTTCCAGCGTAATTTGATGCCCCATCTCGCGCAGCTTTGCCTGCACGTTACGGTCGATGCCCGGCTCAACCACCACCGCACGCCCTTGCTCAACGCGCCAGCGCGGGGCATCAATCGCTGCCTGCGGGTTTTGCTTGTGCTGCATGATGCGCAGCGCCATCTGCAAATGACCTTGTGCCTGCATCGGGCCGCCCATCACGCCAAACGACATCAGCGGCTGACCGTCACCATCGAGGGCAAACGCCGGAATGATGGTGTGGAACGGACGCTTACCGCCGGCCACCACATTGGGATGCTGCGGATCGAGTGAGAAACCGCAGCCACGGTTTTGCAGGCTGATGCCGGTGCCCGGCACCACCACGCCAGAACCGAAGCCCATGTAGTTTGACTGTATAAAGGAAACCATCATGCCGCTGGCATCGGCGGTAGAGAGATACACCGTGCCGCTCTGCTGCGGGGAACCAAAGGTAAAATCCCCGGCCTGATCAGGATTAATCAGCTGCGCGCGCTGTTTCAAATATTCATCGCTTAGCAGCAGTTCCGCCGGGAACTCGAGGTGATCGTAATCGCTGACGTAACGATCCAGATCGGCTAGCGCCAGTTTCATCGCTTCAATCGACAGATGCAGCCACGGCACCGAATCCGGTTGATAGCGGCCAATATCCCACTGTTCGAGAATGCCCAGTGCAATCAAGGTGGCGATGCCCTGACCGTTCGGTGGCAACTCCTGCACCGATCCGCCCGCAAACGGGCGCGATAACAATTCAACCCAATCAGCGCGATGATTTTTCAGATCATCAAGGCTGAGCGCCGCGCCATGCTGCTCAGCAAATGCCACTATCTTTTCAGCCAGCTCACCACGATAGAAGGCTTCACCGCGCGTTTCGGCGATTTTTTGCAGCGTTTCCGCTTGCGCCGGATTGCGGAACAGTTCTCCAGCACGCGGCGGGCGACCCTCAGGTGCAAAGCACTCGACAAAACCAGGCTGATCTTTGAGCTTGTTGTAGGCGCGCTGCCACAGATGACCAATCAACGGTGAAATCGGGAAACCGTCACGCGCGTATTCGATGGCCGGTTGCGCCAGCGTGGTAAGCGGCAGCGTGCCAAAGCGTTCGGCCAGCTCAACCCACGCCGAAACCGCGCCCGGCACGGTGACTGCTTCCCAGCCGATTTCCGGCATGGCATCGCGTCCGGCAAAGCGTTCCGGGTTCCATGCCGCAGGCGAGCGGCCTGAGGCATTCAAACCGTGCAGTTTTTTGCCATCCCAGATAATCGCAAAGGCGTCACTGCCGAGGCCGTTACCGCTGGGCTCCAGCACGGTTAACGCCATCGCACTGGCAATCGCCGCATCCACCGCATTGCCGCCCTGTTGCAGCATGCGCATCCCGGCCTGCGCCGCCAGCGGTTGTGAGGTGGCAACCGCGTTGCGTCCCATCATCGGTACGCGGTGTGAGGCATAGCTGACGTTAAAATCCAGTTCACTCATGATCGTTCCTTAGTGTGAGTCATCGCGTGGGTCGAGCGCGTCGCGCAAACCGTCGCCCAGCAGGTTGAAGCCCTGCACGGTGAGAAAAATAGCCAGACCGGGGAAAATCGACATCCACGGCGCCTGTTCGAGAAAGCCTTTGGCGGTATTCAACATTGCGCCCCATGAAGGCGAGGGCGGTTGCTGGCCGAGGCCAAGGAATGAGAGGCTGGCTTCGGTGATAATCGCTGAAGCAATCGCCAGCGTGGCCTGCACCAGAATCGGCGACAGCACATTGGGCAGCACGTAACGCAAGATGATCCAGCGATCGGGCAAACCAATCGCCCGCGCGCCGTCAATGTACTCTTCGTGACGAATGGCGATTACCTGGCCGCGCGTCAAGCGGGCGAAAATCGGCATCGCAGACAGGCCAATGGCAATCATCGCATTCGACAGGCTCGGGCCGAGAAATGCACCCAGCGCGATCGCCAGAATCAGAAACGGGCACGCCAGTAACGCTTCGATAAAACGCGAAATAATGCCGTCGCACCAGCCTTGCCAGTAACCGGCAATCAGCCCAAGCGGCACGCCAATCAGAATGGCGATCAGCACCGAAATGCAGCCCGCCAGCAGCGAAGTGCGCGCGCCCCACACCAGGCGCGACAAAATATCGCGCCCCAGCTCATCAGTGCCGAACCAGTGCAGCACCGTTGGCGCTTTGCGCACTGCAAGGAAATTGGCTTTGATGGGATCAAACGGAGCCAGCCACGGTGCCAGCAGCGCCACGGCGACAAACAGCAGCACAATCACCGCACCAATCAGCGCACTTTTGTTACGCAGGAACTTTTTCAGCACCCGACGATTGGGCTTCGCCACTGCAGGCAGTGTTCCAGCGGTTAATACCTCGCTCATGGTCAGCCTCGCATTTTCGGGTTGATGATCAGATAGAGCACATCGGCCAGCAGATTGAGCAGCAGGAAGCCAATCGCCACCACCAGCACCACGCCTTGCACCACCGCGTAATCACGGTTAAACACCGCATCGACAATCATCTTGCCAAAGCCGGGCAGCGTGAAGACCTGTTCAGTCAGCACCGCGCCACCCAGTAACTCGCCAAACAGCAGCGTGGTGAGGGTAACAATCGGCATCAGTGCATTACGCAACGCATGCTTGAGAACCACTTTCTTTGCCAGCAGCCCTTTGGCGCGTGCGGTGCGAATGTAATCCGCTTTTAGTACGGCGATCATTGAAGCGCGGGTGTGACGCATTAACGTGGCGGCCAGTCCGGTGCCGAGCACCAGCGCTGGCAGCAGCAGCGTTTTCAGGTTCTGCGCCACATCTTCGCTAACTGGCACAAAGCCCGATGCCGGTAGCCATTGCAGATGCACGGAGAACAGCAGAATCAGCAGAATACCGAGCCAGAAGTGAGGCACTGAAATCCCTGAAAGCGCGACAAAGTTGGTGGTGTGATCGACCCAACTGTCTTTGCGCACTGCGGCGATGATGCCCATGCTGATGCCTATCACCAGCGCGATAATCATCGCCAGCAATGACAATTCCAGCGTGACCGGCAATTTGCTGGCGATCAGCGCCGTCACCGGCTCTTTGGTGCGCAACGACATGCCCAAATCGCCGGTTAGCGCATTGCCAATCCAGGCGAAATATTGCGTGGGAATCGGATCATCCAGATGATATTCCGCCCGCAGCTGGGCGATAACCGCCGGATCGCGCTCTTCACCCGCCATCGCCAGCACCGGATCGCCCGGCAGCAGCTTTTGCAGTGCGAACACCATAATGCTCACCAGCAGCAGCGTTGGAATCGCCAGCAATAGCCGTTTTACAATCAGTTCCAGCATCCTCGCTCCTTAGCGGTTTACTGCGCCAGACTCACGCCAGCCAAACGCACCAATCCGTCCGGCCAGGCTTTAAAGCCCTGCAATTTCTTCGACATGCCAAAAATGCGTGGCTCAAAGTAGAGGTAAGCAATCGGCATATCGGTTTGCAGCTGGTTCACCACCTGGGTATACAGCGCCTGACGCTGTGCCTGGTCGTTGGTGAGACGCGCGGCATTCAGCCACTCATCGACCTGCGCATTGCTGTAGCGTCCGTCGTTGAGCGTGCCTTTGCTGTTAATAAACGAATAGATGCTACCGTCTGGATCCGGACGACCAGACCAACCCGACAGGCTGAGCTGATAATCACCGCGTTGCTGACGATCCAGCAGCGTAGCGAACTCACTCATTTGCAGATTGAGGTTAAAACCGGCTTCGCCGACCATCGCCTGAATCACCTGGCCCACTTGCTGCGCGGTCGGGTTATTGCTGACCAGCAGCGTTAGATTGAGTGGCGTGGTGACGCCTGCGGCCTTGAGCAAGGCTTTGGCTTTTTCCACATCGCGCGCGGCAATCGGTGTTTTGACGTGATACGCGCTGACCGGTGAAAACGCCTGATTGGCTGGCGTATACAAGCCTTCAAACGCCACCTGATTCAGCGCATCACGGTCAATCGCCAGTGAGAACGCTTCACGCACGCGCGCATCTTTCAGCGGACTATTGGCATCGACTTTGCCGTTGTTGATATTGAAAGTGATGCCCTGATAACCAAGGCCCGTGACTTTTGCCAGCGCCAGTTTGCTATCGGCTTCAACGGTTTTCACATCGCTGGCGGCCACGCCTTCGGTGAGATCCAAATCACCCGCACGCAGGTTCGCGAGGCGCACTGAAGCATCCGGGATCGGCAGGAAAATTACCTTATCGAAGTGATACGCGCCTTTATTCCAGTAATTGTCATAGCGCTTCAGCACAATGCGATCCTGCTGAACACGGCTGTCGAACTGATACGGGCCGGAGCAGACCGGATGGGCGGCGAAATCGGGCTTTTTCGCCGCTTCCGGTGCCAGCATGGCTCCGGCGCGGTCGGTCAGCTGGCTCAGCAGCGCCGCATCCGGGTTTTTTAGATGCAATTTCACCTGCATCGGGCCACTCACTTCCACGCTTTCAATCGAGGAGATTTCACTTTTGCGCAGCGAACCCGGCAGCGTTTGCGCACGTTCGATATTGAATTTCACCGCCTGCGCATCAAATTTTTCGCCATCGTGGAAGGTTACGCCGCTGCGCAGATTCATGGTCAGCGTTTTACCGTCATCGCTCCACGCCCAATCGGTTGCCAGACCCGGCACCACTTTGAGGTTTTGATCGACATCGACCAGGCGATCGCACATGGCCGCAAAGACAAAACGGCCGTAATAGGTGCGTGCCAGATGCGGATCGAGCATGTCGGGATCGGCGCCCAGGCCGATGCGAATCACACTGTCAGCCTGGCTGTGGGCGCTAGCGCCGAGCAGTAACAGACCGCTGAGGGCGGTTAATAACGTATGACGAGCTTGCTTCACGGTGTATCTCCAGAGGTTAGGCTTGCTGATTCACCGCCTGCTCAAACAGGGCGCGGCGACGTAAAAAAGCGGCGGAAGGTGGCGCAAGGGTGATGACGCTACGATCGCGATTAATCTCCTGCCAGCGATGACAGGCAATTTGACGGCCGCCGCTCAGCACCTGATTAATCGGTTCAAACTGGCGACATTCCGCCGTGGCATAGGGACAACGGGTATGAAAACGGCAGCCGCTCGGTGGATTGGCGGGATTAGGCAGATCGCCTTGCAACATCGGAATGGTGCGGTTGCCGCCCGGCTGCATTTGCGGCGCAGAGGCAATCAGTGCTTGCGTGTAAGGATGGAGCGGCGCATCAAAAATCTCATCGACGCTGGCCAGTTCGACAATCTGACCGAGATACATCACCGCCACGCGATCGCTCATATGACGGATCACCGCCAAACCGTGCGCCACGATCACCATCGTCAGACCAAACTGCTGTTTCAGGCTCTCCAGCAGATTCACCACTTGCGCCTGCACCGACACATCCAGCGCTGAAACCGGCTCATCGCCAAGCAGTAATTTCGGTTGGGATGCCAGCGCGCGGGCAATACCAATACGCTGGCGCTGGCCGCCTGAAAACTCGTGCGGGTAACGCTCGGCCCAGGCCGCAGGCAGACCAACGGTGCGCAGCAGTTCGGCGACGCGTGCATGGCGCTGATCGCGACTCATCTTTTCGTGCAGCCACAAAGGTTCGCCAACAATCTGCTGCACCGTCATGCGCGGATTGAGCGAGGCAAACGGATCCTGGAAGATAATCTGCAATTCGCGGCGCAGCTGATTGAGCCGCACACCGCTGGCATCGGTGATGCTTTCGCCCTGATAGAACACGTCGCCGGCGCTGGCGGCCAATAATCGCAGCAGCAAACGTCCCAGCGTCGATTTACCGGAGCCGGATTCGCCGACAATCGCCAGCGTTTCGCCCGGCATCACCTGCAGCGAAACGCGATCGACCGCCGTCACGCCGCGATTGCGTGAAAACACCCGGTTGCCCCCAGAGAAGGTTTTGCTTAAATCGCGGCACTCTAAAATCGGTTTCATGCACTTTCTCCCAGCGTGACGTATTGCTCTAACGGGGCGCGGAAACAAGCCACCTGATGATCGTTCGCCAGCGTGCGCAACGCCGGGCGATGCTGGTGGCAGCGTGTTTCGGCGAAGGGACAACGCGTGGCAAAGCGACAGCCAGCCGGCATGTTTTCCGGCAACGGCACCTGGCCGGGGATGGTGGCGAGCGCACCTTCGCGCGCGCTCAGGCTGGGAATTGAGCCCATCAGGCCAATGGTGTAAGGATGCTGCGGATCGTTGAAAATACGCTCCACGCTGCCGCTCTCTACTACCTGACCGGCATACATCACCGCCACGCGCTGTGCCACTTCCGCCACCACGCCGAGGTCGTGGGTGATCATCAATACTGCGGTGCCGGTTTCCTGTTTTAGGGTGTTCAGCAGCGCCAGAATTTGCGCCTGAATGGTGACGTCGAGCGCGGTAGTCGGCTCATCGGCAATCAGCAGTTTTGGCTGGTTGATCAGCGCCATGGCAATCATCACGCGCTGGCGCATGCCGCCGGAAAGCTGATGCGGATAGGCTTTCAGCCGCAGTTCTGGTGCCGGGATTTGCACTTTTTGCAGAATTGCCAGCGCCGCGTCCATTGCCTGGCGCTTATTCACCTTGCGATGGCGCATCACCGCTTCACTGAGCTGGTCGCCAAGCGTGAAGGCCGGATTGAGCGAGGTCATCGGCTCCTGAAAAATCATTGCCAGTTGGTTGCCGCGCAGGCTGGCGTATTCGCTGCTGCTGAGCTGGCGCAGATCGCGGCCATCAAACAGCATGTCGCCCTGCAAGATGTGCGCGCTGTCAGGCTGCAAACCCATCAACGTCAGTGAGGTGATGCTTTTGCCGCAGCCCGATTCACCGACCAGCGCCAGCGTTTCTCCCGCCTGAAGAACTAGCGAAATATCATCCAGCACCGTGACGGGCGAGCCGCGAAACTGCACGCGCAGATTGCGCAGCGATAAAACGGGATGGGCGGTCATGGCATCTCCTCCTGGCGGGAATAGAGCGTTTCCATCAGCGCTTGTTGCAGCGCAAGCAGATGCTCACGCATCGCCGCTGCCGCCTCATGAGGCTGGCGCTGGGCGATGTGCATCACCAGCCGCTGATGATGGTTGTCATAGTTATCCAGGCGCGCCGGGGTGCGCGCCTGCACCCGCAAATGCTGCCAGCCGGGATCGCGGCGCACCGCATCAACGGCATCGAACAGCCCGAGCATCAGGCGATTGCCTGCCGCTTCGGCGATAGCGCGATGGAAGGCGCTGTCCCACAGTTCATGTTGATCGCCATCTTCTGGCGGGGTGATGGCGTGCATGCGCTCCAGCAGGCGTTTCATCAAGGCGATTTGCTCTTTGGTGGCGCGCAGGGCGGCAAGACTTGCCAGCCCCGGCTCCAGCTGCAAACGCGCTTCCATCACTTCAAGCAGATTCGATTGCTGCGGCAGATCCTGTAACACCAGCGGCTGCACCGGCGCGGAAGGGCCAACAAAGGTCCCTTTACCCTGTTTACGCCAGATGCGGCCTTCTTCCTCCAGCACGTCTAATGCACGGCGAATTTCACGACGTCCCACGCCAAAGCGCTCAGCTAACTCACGTTCGGTGGGCAGCGCGCGATCTGGCGTGTGCTCCTGTTGCTGAATCAGCTGGCGCAGTTGCTCAAGTGCGGTGCTGGAGTTGCGGCTGGTTTCTGGCGTGTCATTCATGATTGGTTCGCCTGTTTATGCATCAGAAAAAGATCGGTAAACGCCGCGTATTCAGCACTTTTCCTGATGAAAGGCGAATTAGGCAGCTTTCTTAGCGTAGGCAAGAAGTGAACCAATATTTAATTGGTTCGGATTGGTGTGTCATGAATATGTAATAACCACATGATCGCAAAGTAAAAGTTTTTTCAGTGCCCGTTCAGAATTGCGAGAAGCGTCAACTTTTCCATCTATGTGCTGCTTCACGTTGGTGCGCGCACGCTGCTTATCTGTGCAATTCCAGCAATGTGGCGACGTGCGGATAGTTAATAACTGATATTTTTCAGCTGGATATAACCTTGGCATCTATTTTGTATGGGTTAACGCAGATGCAGGAGCGATAGCGGGCAACCGACGTCGCCAGACAATTTGCAATGGGTCACTAGGGTTCCGGTCGAAAGATGCTGGTCCGAGAGTGACCGACCGTCCTCTGACGGTTACACGGCGGGAAAAAAGCCCGGGAGGAAAGCGAGAACGTTGCTCGCCGCCTCCTGCTTTTTTTTCGCCCGTTAACGTCAGAGGAACCATCATGATCAAAGCCTGCCTTCGCCTGCTGTTGCTTTGCACCATCACGCTGTTCAGCGTCAACACGCTGGCCGCCGACAAACCCTCCTTCAAGATTTGCTGGTCGATCTACGCGGGCTGGATGCCGTGGGATTACGCGCAGCAGAGCGGCATCGTCAAAAAATGGGCCGACAAATACGGCATCGATATCCAGTTTGTGCAGGTTAACGACTACATCGAGTCGGTGAACCAATACACCGCAGGCGGTTTTGCTGGTTGCACCATGACCAACATGGATGCGCTAACCATTCCAGCTACCGGCGGCGTGGATAGCACGGCGCTAATCGTCGGCGATTACTCCAACGGTAACGACGGCATTCTGCTGAAAGGCGCGGGCAACCTCTCGGCGCTGGAAGGCAAGCCGATCAATCTGGTCGAGCTCTCGGTTTCGCATTACCTGCTGGCGCGGGCGCTGGAGAAATCCGGCATGAGCGAGAAAGACGTCAAAGTGGTGAACACCGCCGATGCCGATTTGGTGGCGGCGTTTGGCACCGCCGACGTCAACGCTATCGTGACCTGGAATCCGCTGCTCGCCGAAGCGGAGAAGCAGCCGAACAGCCATCTGATTTTCTCTTCCGCTCAAATTCCGGGCGAAATCCTCGATCTGCTGGTGGTCAACAGCGCCACGCTGCAGAAGTATCCGCAGCTCGGCAAAGCGCTGACCGGCGCATGGTATGAAACGCTGAAAACCATGTCCGGCCCAACCGACAGCGCCAAAGCGGCACGCACACAAATGGCGCAGGCTTCCGGCACCGATCTGGCGGGCTTTGATCAGCAGCTGGCCGCTACGCATCTGTTTAGCGATGCCAAAACCACCCTCGATTTCGTCCAAAGCCCACAGCTCAAAGCCACCATGCAGATGGTTGCCGAGTTCTCGTTCAAGCACGGCTTGCTGGGCGAGGGCGCGCCGAGCGCGGATGTGGTTGGCGTGGCAACGCCTGCGGGCAATTGGGGCGATGCGGGCAACCTCAAACTGCGCTTCACCGATGAGTACACCAAAATGGCCGCCGCCGGGCAGCTGTAAGCGAGGCGATGCCGATGCGTAAGTTGATCAACTACCAACCGCTGCCGCTGGGGCGCTTGCTGCTGGGCATTCTGCCGCTGCTGGCGCTGCTGCTGGTGTATCTGTTCGCGTCGGATGCGCGTCTCAGTCTGAATGCGGCAGACAAGCTGTTGCCAGGCTTTAACGCCATGGGCGACGCCATCAGCCGCATGGCGTTTCAGCCCAGCCCGCGCACCGGTGAATATCTGCTGTGGAGCGATACCGCAGCCAGTCTGCTGCGTTTGCTGTGCGGCGTGGCGATCAGCGCGCTATTGGCGCTGGCGCTGGGTCTGTTCACCGGCGCGCTGCCGGTGGTGCGGGCGGTGCTGGCGCCGCTGGTGACGCTGTTTGCGCTGGTGCCGCCGCTGGCGATTCTGCCGATTCTGTTTATCTGTTTTGGCCTCGGCGAAGTATCAAAAGTGGTGCTGATTGTCATTGGCATCACGCCGCTGATTACGCGGGATTTGCAGCTGCAGGTGCAGAAAATCCCGCGCGAGCAGCTGGTGAAGGCGCAGACGCTCGGCGCGCACAGCGCCCAGATTTTGTGGCGCGTGATCCTGCCGCAGCTGATGCCGCGCCTGTTGGATGCGGTGCGGTTGTCGCTGGCGTCGGCGTGGCTGTTTTTGATTGCCGCCGAAGCCATCGCCGCCACGGAAGGTCTGGGCTATCGCATCTTCCTAATGCGACGTTATCTGGCAATGGATGTGATTCTGCCGTACGTGGCGTGGATCGCGCTGCTGGCCTTCCTGCTCGACCTGTTGCTGCGGCTGATTAGCCGTCGCTGCTGGCCGTGGTATCACGCGAAATAAGGGGCGAGCGATGCCGTTACTGCAACTGAAAAATCTTGAGAAACATTACGGCCAGCAAGTGGTGCTGGAGCGCCTCAATATCGAGGTCGAAGAGGGCGAGTTTGTGGCGATTGTCGGTGCGTCCGGCTGCGGCAAAACCACCTTCCTGAATATGCTGCTCGGCACAGAAGCGCCCAGCAAAGGCCAGCTGTTACTGGATGGCGAACCGATTCCCGACGAACCGGATGCGCATCGCGGCGTGGTGTTTCAGCGTTATTCGGTGTTTCCGCATCTGACGGTGCTGGGCAACGTGATGCTGGGCGACGAGTTCAGCAGTGCGCGTTGGCTGGGCCGCGTGTGGGGAAAGAAGCGTCAGGCGATTCGCCAGCGTGCGCAGGCCATGCTGGCGCAGGTCGGCCTTGAACATGCGCAGAATAAATATCCGCATCAGCTGTCGGGCGGCATGCAGCAGCGTCTGGCGCTGGCGCAGGCGCTGATGAAGCAGCCGCGCATTTTGCTGCTCGATGAACCTTTTGGCGCACTCGATCCCGGCATCCGCAGCGAGATGCACCAACTGATCACCCGCTTGTGGCAGCAGCATAACCTGACCATTTTCATGATCACCCACGACCTGAAAGAGGGATTTAGCCTCGCCTCGCGTCTGCTGGTGTTCGACAAGCTGCGCCACGATCCGCACGCGCCTGAAGCCTGGGGCGCGACCATCACGTACGACCTGCCGCTGGATCGCACACAGCCATCCGAACCGCTGGTCGCCTAAAGGAGATAACCATGAAGCCTTATCAAACCTTGTTGCCGAGCGGCGCGCACTGGTCATTGGTGATGCGCAGCGGTAGCGCGCTGACCCTCACCGATGTGGAAGGTGGCGCCAACGTCGGCCTGCTGTTTTACAACCCGGAAAACCTGCTGGAGCGCTATAACGCGCCCGACACCTTGAAGTGCCAGCACACTTTCCGCCTCACCGCTGGCCATTGTCTCTATTCAGATATGGGGCGCATTTTCTGCGGCATTGAACACGACAGCTTCGGCTGGCACGAAAGCGTGTGCGGCACGCTGAATGCCGAACAAACCGCCGCGCGTTTTGGTGCCAGCACGTATCAGCAGGCGCGCAACCTGCGCCATCAAAACGGCTACGACAGCTTTCTCGTCGAGCTGGCGAAATATGGCCTCGGCCAGCGCGATATGGCGTCCTGCCTCAACCTGTTTGCGCAGGTGCGCGCCGACGATAACGGCACTTTGCAGCTGGAACGTCAGGGTGCGGCGGGTGCCAGCGTGCGTTTACGTTTCGCGATGGACACGCTGGTGCTGCTGCACACTTGCCCGCATCCGCTGAGTGCATCGCAGGATTATCCGCGCCAGTCGGTGCAGATCGAACTGGATGCGCAGCGCGCGCCGCTGCCCGAAATCTGTCTGCAACGAGCTGAAAATCAACGCGGCTTGCGGAATAACGCGCTGTATCAACTGCAAGGAGAAATGTGATGATCACTGAAAGTCTGCTCAATCCAGCCGACGCGCGCTTACAGCAAAAAATTGATGCCGGCGATTACTGGCTACATCGCATCGAAGCCGGTCAGACGCTACGCATCACCGATTTGGAAGGCAATCAGGCCGCCGATACGCTGTTTTTCAATGCTGATGACACCGCTGAACGCTACAGCATGAGCGACACGCTGCGCGGGCAGAACAACGTGTTTCTGACTGCGGGCAGCGTACTGCGCTCCAACCTTGATCGCCCAATGTTGACCATTACCGCCGATACCTGCGGCCGTCACGACACACTTGGCGGCGCCTGCTCGTGCGAGAGCAATACGGTGCGTTATGACCTGGAAAAGCGCCATATGCATTCGTGCCGCGATAGCTGGATGCTGGCGGTGGCGGAAAAGCCGGAGTTTGGTCTTACGCGCCGCGACATCACCCATAACATCAACTTTTTCATGAACGTGCCGGTGACGCATGACGGCGGATTAACCTTTGCCGACGGCATTTCTGCGCCGGGCAAATATGTCGAGATGGTGGCACAAATTAACGTGCTGGTGCTGATCTCCAACTGCCCTCAGCTCAATAATCCCTGCAACGGTTACAACCCAACGCCGATTTTAGTCAGCGTGTGGTGATTCTCTGACGCAACGGGACGACCCGTTTTCTGCCGTCAATGCCACGCAGGACGACCTGCCGCAACGAGAGTATTCAGTCATGATTGATCGCGTATTAATTGCCAACCGTGGCGCGATTGCCGTGCGTATTATTCGTACCCTGCAAGCCATGAATATCCGGGCGATTGCCGTGTACGCCGAAGCCGACCGCCATGCGCGCCATGTGCGTCTGGCGGATGAAGCCTGGTCGCTCGGCGAAGGTCAGGTGCGAGACACTTATCTCAATCAGGATAAATTGCTGGCGATAGCCGCGCAGAGTGGCGCGCAGGCGCTGCATCCGGGCTACGGTTTTCTCAGTGAAAATCCAGAATTTGTCACGCGCTGCGCAGCGGCGGGCGTGCATTTTCTTGGGCCGAGCGCCGAGCAGATGGCGGCCTTTGGCCTGAAACACAGCGCGAGGGCGTTGGCCGAACAGAACAACGTGCCGCTGCTGCCGGGCAGCGGCTTACTGGCTTCGCTTGCCGAGGCGCAGCAGATGGCGGCGCAGATTGGCTATCCGGTGATGTTGAAAAGCACCGCAGGCGGCGGCGGGATTGGCATGCAGCGCTGTGACGATGCCGAACAGCTCGACGCGGCATTTACCCGCGTGAAGCGCCTGGCAGGCAACAACTTCGCCGACGATGGCGTTTTTTTAGAGAAGTTTATTGCGTGTGCGCGCCATATCGAAGTACAGATTTTTGGCGATGGCGCAGGTGAGGTGATCGCGCTCGGTGAGCGTGATTGCTCAGCGCAGCGTCGTAATCAAAAGGTGCTGGAAGAGACGCCTGCACCGGGCTTGAGCGCAGCCGTGCGCGCGCAGTTGCAGGCTACTGCCGTGCGGCTGGCGCGGGCGGTGAACTATCGCAGCGCGGGCACGGTGGAATATGTGTATGACGATGCCAGTCAGCAGTTCTGGTTTCTTGAAGTGAACACGCGCTTGCAGGTGGAGCATGGCGTCACCGAAATGGTGTATGGCGTTGATTTGGTGCGCTGGATGGTGGAACTGGCGCAGCAAAAATTGCCGCCGCTGGCTGATTTGCAGCCGGTCGCGCAAGGTCACGCCATTCAGGTACGGCTTTACGCCGAAGATCCCGCTAAGCAGTTCCAGCCCAGCGCTGGATTGCTCAGCCATGTGCAATTCCCGACTGAGATGGGAGGCGCAACGCTGCGGATCGACAGTAGCGTTGAGAGCGGCATGGAGGTTTCGCCGTTTTACGATCCGATGCTGGCGAAGGTGATTGTGCATGCTGCCGATCGCGCCAGCGCGCTCGGCAGTATGATGCAGGCGCTGCACGCCACCGAGCTGTACGGCATCGAAACCAATTTGCTGTGGCTGCGCCAGCTGTGCACGCTGCCGGACGTGCAGCAGGGACGCATCATCACCGCCACGCTCGGCACCATGCAGTGGCAGCCGCCGACGCTGGATATTCTCAGCGGCGGCACCTTAACCACGGTGCAAGATGCGCCGGGCCGCATCGGCTATTGGCACGTTGGCGTGCCGCCTTCCGGTCCGTTCGACAGCCGCGCGTTCCAGCTCGGCAATCGCCTGTTAGACAACGATGCTCAGGCCGCCGGGCTGGAGATCACTTTGCGTGGCCCGACGCTGCGCTTCAATCAGGCATGTAGTTTTGTACTGACCGGTGCGCCGATTGCTGCTCAGCTTGATCAACAAAGGTTACCGATGAATCAGCGGCTAACGGCGCAGGCCGGGCAAACGCTGACGCTTGGCGAGGTGCGCGACGGCAGCCGCAGCTATCTGCTGCTGGCCGGTGGCCTCGACACGCCGCGCTATCTGGGCAGCCGCAGCACTTTCACCCTCGGCAAATTTGGTGGTCATGCCGGACGCGCGCTGCGCGCCGGTGATGTGCTGCATCTCGCCGCGCCGCAGGTGCTGAGTGCCGCAACATTGCCTGACGAACTGCTGCCGCAACTTAACGGCTGCTGGCAGTTACGGGTGATTTACGGCCCGCATGGCGCGCCCACCTTCTTCACCGATGACGACATCGCGGAATTTTTTGCCGCTGAGTGGCAAGTGCACTACAACTCCAGCCGCACCGGCATTCGCCTGATCGGCCCCAAACCGACCTGGGCGCGCAGCGACGGCGGCGAAGCGGGCATGCATCCCTCGAATATTCATGACAATGCGTACGCCTTCGGCACAGTGGATTTTACCGGCGATATGCCGGTGATCCTCGGCCCGGATGGCCCATCTCTGGGAGGATTTGTCTGCCCGGCAACGGTGATCGAGGCGGATCTGTGGAAGCTGGGGCAGCTGAAAGCCGGCGATCGCGTGCAGTTCCAGCCGATCGAACTCGCCGCCGCCGATCAACTGGCGCAAGCGCAGCGGGACGAGATCATCAAACTGCAATCTCAACCGATTACAGTGAATGCGGCGCTGCCCTTGATTGATCCTGTGCTGCACCATCTTGCGGCATCGGATCAACGTCCTTCGCTCTCTATTCGTGCGGCGGGCGACCGCTTCCTGCTGGTGGAATATGGCGATTTGCAGCTGGATATCGCGTTGCGTTTTCGCGTGCATGCGCTGATGCAATGGCTGGAAGCGCATCCGCTACCGGGGCAACTGGAATTGACGCCTGGCATTCGCTCGCTACAAATCCATTATGACGCGCAGCTGTGTGCAAGAAATGAGCTATTGGCGCAAATATTGCACGCTGATTTAGCATTGGGTAGCCTGGCCGATGCAGCCGTGCCTTCGCGCACCGTATGGCTGCCGCTCAGCTGGGATGATGCAGCCTGCCGTGAAGCGATTGTGCGCTACGATCAATCCGTCAGACCGAATGCGCCCTGGTGCCCAAGCAATATTGAATTTATTCGCCGCATCAATGGGCTGGATAGCATTGAGTCGGTAAAAGAGATCGTATTTAGCGCCTCTTATCTGGTGATGGGATTGGGTGATGTCTATCTCGGTGCGCCGGTGGCGACGCCACTCGATCCACGCCATCGCCTGGTGACCACCAAATACAATCCGGCGCGCACCTGGACGGCGGAGAATTCGGTCGGTATCGGCGGCGCTTATATGTGCGTGTACGGCATGGAAGGGCCGGGCGGCTATCAGTTTGTTGGACGCACCATGCAGATGTGGAACCGCGATCGCCCAACAGCCGCGTTTACCAAGCCCTGGTTACTGCGCTTCTTCGATCAAATTCGTTTTTATCCGGTAGAGGCCGACGAGTTGCTGCAGATTCGTGAGCGTTTTCCGTGGGGCGATTATCCGCTGCGCGTGGAACAAGGCGAATTCCGCCTCGCCGACTATCAGGCGATGCTGACGCAGCAAGCGCAGGAGATTGATGCCTTCCAGCGGCAGCGCCAGCAGGCATTTGATGAGGAGTTGGCGCGCTGGCGTGCAGAAGGGCAGTTTACCTTCGATAGCCAGCTGCAAGCGCAGAGCAGTGAAGAGATTGTGGTGCCAGCCGGATGTCATCCCGTTGAGAGCCAGGTGGCGGGCAGCGTGTGGCAATGGCTGGTGGAGGAAGGCAGTGAAATTCGTGCGGGGGCCACGGTCGGCATACTCGAATCAATGAAGATGGAAATCCCGATCGTCGCGCCCGTCAGTGGAAAAATCCATAGTCTGACGCGACAGTCTGGGCAGCAAGTGCAGGCGGGTCAATTGCTTATGGTGATCGACCCAAAAGTGGCATAAGAAAGAATAAAAAATAATCAGGAATCTGGCAGCAAAGTCGGGGATCTGTCCCATACTTAGAAACCCGAACTATTGTTGCATTGCCCTGACATCTTTTGCAGTGCACAACAGGCTGTGTCCCGCATCGGTTTGATAATAACTATGCGAAACCGCTACGGGATACAGCCTGATCGTCCGGTTTCAGCGCCTGGTGGCGCTTACCTCTCTACTTTCACGTGCTTCATAGTGAGTTTTTAAGGAGTTCTCTATGGAATTAAAAGATCCAATGGTCGAGTTGCTCAGTAGCCTTGAGCAGATTGTTTTGACACGTGACGCTAAGCCATCCGTATCAGAAATTTCTATCAATCAGACTACAGTTCCCGAGCCGCAGCGTTTACGCGAGATGACCGGCATGCAGGTTGACGAATTTGCCCGCGTGATGGGTGTTAGCGTTTCGTCAGTTAAAAGCTGGGAGGCGCAACGTACGCGTCCTTCCGCTACGGCGCGCAAACTGATGAAGCTGTTACAAGCTAACCCGTATTTGGGGCGTCAGCTGCTGGAGTAATCCTTTTTTAGGATGCTTCAACCCGCCTAAATGGCGGGTTTTTTAATTTATGGCGCCGTACTTTGCTGCCTGTTTGACGAACCAGCTCTCTGGCACGCTGTGCGGCGGCTGCGCTAACTGCACTAATCCCTGTTTGATAGTTTGTTCGGCTTGCTGCCACAAATGGCTATCGCCCTCGCGCAGTAGCTGGATCTGGATCTGCTTTTCCACCAGATAGACGCGCGCAAAGTCGGCATCGTACTGCACGATGGCGCGAGTGTTGTCGATGATGTCGGCCAGCTTGATGGTTTGCGCCTCGGGCGAGGCATCGGCGGTATGACGGAAATGCGCCAGCTTACGTGCAGCGCGGTTTTTCGCTGCAGGCTGCGCGCTGTCGGTGAGTTGGTCCACCAGTTCCGCCACGCGCGGGCCGAAATGGCGTTCAATATCATCTAAGGTGCTGGGCGTGTCTTCGACCGTGTCATGCAGCCAGGCGGCGGCAATCATCTGTTCATCATCGGTAACGCTACGCACTAACTCGGCGACGGCCGCCGGATGCACAATGTAAGGCTCGTCAGTGTATTTGCGGCGTTGACCCGCAGCAGCATGCGCTTCAGTGGCATAACGGCGCGCTTGCTCTTCCAGTGAATCTCGCATATTTCACTCTCCCAGAGAAAAGTCGCTTGCAATTATCTAGCGCGCTATTTATATTCAAACCCATGAACACTAATCAAGATGACAAAAAAGTGAAGCAGGCGCCACTTCAGTTAGATCAGCAGCTCTGCTTTGCGCTGTATTCGGCGAATCTCGCGATGCACAAAGTCTATCGCCAGCTGCTATCCAGGCTGGAGATTACCTATCCACAATATCTGGTGATGCTGGTGCTGTGGAATCAGGACGATGTGACGGTTTCCGAGATTGGCGAGCAGCTGTTTCTTGATTCAGCAACGCTGACGCCGCTGCTGAAACGTCTGGAGAGCGCGGGATTATTGCGACGCCAGCGTTCACGCCAGGATGAGCGTCAGGTTGTGGTGACGCTGACTGATGAAGGTCGTGCGTTGCGTGAAAAAGCAGAAAGCATTCCGGAAGCCATTCAGTGTGCGACGGCCTGCGATGATCAGGCAATGGCATCACTGAAAGGTCAGTTAGACGAGTTGCGCGACAGCCTTTACCGCGCCAATTGATGTTGAGTAGGGGAAGTCGCTGTCCCGACATCCCAAAAGATGACGTTCAGGTTTGCGCATAATAAGTAGTGCGCGATTATATAGCGAATTAACGAGGTTATTATGTCTTTAGAACAAGTTGTTTATACTGCAAAAGCAAAAGCCACCGGCGGTCGTGATGGTCGTGCGACTTCTTCTGACAACGTGCTGGATGTAAAACTGGGCGTGCCAAAAGAGATGGGCGGAGCAGGCGGCGAAGTGACTAACCCAGAGCAGCTGTTTGCAGCGGGTTATTCAGCCTGTTTCCTCGGCGCGATGAAGTTTGTAGCTGGCCGCGACAAGATTGCGATGCCGAAAGATGCGTGGATTGAAGGCGAAGTGGGTATTGGCCCAATCCCGAACGGTTTTGGCATCGAAGCTAAGCTGAATATCCATCTGCCAGAGATGGACGCTGCGGAAGCGCAGAAACTGGTGGATGCGGCACACATCGTTTGCCCATACTCAAACGCAACGCGTGGCAACATCGATGTGACGCTGAACATCATCAACTAATTGATGTGGCTAGCGATACAAGGCTCCTGCGGGAGCCTTTTTTACATCTGAATTAAATTCGAACTGCTTCAATTAGAAAAATTGTCTGGTCTTACCATTGGTTAAATGTTCTACTGCTCGGCTTCGCGCCATCGCCTCTTCGCCAGTCGGAATCGTCCCGATCCTGCATCTTGCGTCACGCTTTTTCCGCGGTTTAGCGAACTCTGCTGTCTTTAAACAGTCACATAACGGTTGATACAACGACACCAGGTCGGGAATAGATATTTTCATGAATTATATTAAAAGTTTAACGCAGCAAAAGCTGTCTCTGCTGCTTGCCCTATATCTGGGCATATTATTGAATTTGCCAATATTTTATCGCCGCTTTGACGGCTTTTTAACAAAATCCAATATCTCTAATTGGCTCTCTGCTGCCGCAGAAGTCATGGCCGCCGTACTTCTTACCTTTTTCCTGATGCGCCTGCTGTCGCTGGGCGGGAAATGGGCTTACCGCATTCTCGCGACACTCACCGTGATCATTTCTGTTGCTGCCGCCTATTACATGGCGTTTTTCAACGTGGTGATTGGCTACGGCATTATTGCCTCGGTGATGACCACTGATATCGATCTCTCTAAAGAAGTGATTGGCTTGCATTTCGTGTTGTGGATGGTGCTGGTGAGTGCGCTGCCGCTGCTGCTTATCTGGCGCAATAATCTTAGCCAAACGCTGATTGAACAACTTAAAACGCCTGGGCAGCGTCTGAAGCCGATAGCCGTTATGCTGCTGAGCGTCGCGCTGGTGTGGCTGCCAATTCGCTATTTCGACAAGCTGCAGAAGGTGAATGAAGAGATCACCAACATCGATTTGCCGAGTTATGGCGGCGTGGTGGCGCACTCCTATCTGCCATCCAACTGGATCGCCGCGCTGGGCCTGTTTGCCTGGACTAAAGTCGATGAAGAGTGGGATGGCCAGGAGTTGCTCGATCCGGCGAAGAAATTTACCTACGTCGCGCCAGCGGGCATCGACGATACCTATATGGTGTTCGTGATTGGTGAAACCACGCGCTGGGATCACATGGGGATGCTTGGCTACGATCGTGATACCACGCCGAAGCTGTCGAAAGAGAAGAATCTGGTCGCGTTCCGTGGTGAATCTTGTGATACCGCCACCAAGCTGTCGCTGCGCTGCATGTTCGTGCGCGAAGGCGGCACCATGGATAATCCGGGCCGCACGCTGAAAGAACAAAACGTTTTCGCTGTATTGAAAGAACTGGGCTTTACGTCTGAGTTGTTCGCGATGCAGAGCGAAGTGTGGTTCTACGATAACGCTGACACCAATAACTTCTCGTTCCGCGAGCAGATTGGTTCAGAGAAGCGTAATCAGGGCAAAGCGGTCGACGACATGCTGTTAGTGCCGGAGTTACAGGCATCGTTACAACGCTTCCCGAAAGGCAAGCATGTGGTGATTCTGCACACCAAAGGTTCGCACTACCTTTATTCTCAGCGCTACCCGCGTGATTTCGCGCGCTATAAGCCGGAATGCATGGGCGTTGATGAGAAGTGCAGTAAAGCGCAGTTGATTAACGCCTATGACAACTCGATTTTGTATGTGGATACCATGCTGGATAGCGTGCTCGATCAGCTGCGTGATAAGAAGGCGATTGTGTTCTATGCCTCCGATCACGGTGAATCAATTAGCGAGAATATGCACTTGCATGGCACGCCGCGCGAGATGGCGCCACCGGAGCAATTCCGCGTACCGATGATGGTGTGGGCTTCTGATAAGTATCTTGAGGACCCAACTAACCGCAGCAACTTCGAACGTTTGCAGGCGCAGCAGCGCGTAGGTAAAACCCATCGCCATGTTGAGCTGTTCGATACCATTATGGGTTGCCTCGGCTACACCTCGCCAGACGGCGGAATTAAAGACGCGAATAACTGGTGTTCAGCCCCAGCGGTCACGCCTGCTAAACCGCTGTGATTTTCTGGGGTTGCTGACTTCTGCTTGCTTTCCAGGCGATCGGTTCGGTTTTCAGTAAAAGGCATTGACGCTTTTTTAGCAGCACAGTAATATGCGCCCCCATCGGCGAGTAGCGCAGCTTGGTAGCGCAACTGGTTTGGGACCAGTGGGTCGGAGGTTCGAATCCTCTCTCGCCGACCATCTTTGAAGAAACCTGCTTTTATAAGCAGGTTTTTTTTCGTCTGTAATTTGTTGGGTCTTGTGCCGATCAGGCTGAAATACAGGGCCGCTCCGTAAAGTCGCCGTGGACACATCCCTGTGGGCTCTGCCGACGCATCCATGCGTCGGAAGCTTTACTCCGCGGCCCTGCATTCCATCCTTTATTAAATTCCGCTGCGCTCTGTTTTAAAGCGAAACCCAACGTTCAGGCGATGGGAAGGCGGCTCGGTTAGCAAAGCGTCCGCCGCAGGGATGCGGCGGTCGAGGCTACAGGGACGTATTCACGCCGACTTTGCGTTCGAGCCGCCTTTCCTGAGCAACGCACCAATAATCAGCAAAACCCCTAAATTCACCCGTTCCATCTCTCAAATCAAAAATGACCACTATTATTCAGACTTTCAAGCTTGAACCCCACGCCAAATCGAACCCGCGCGCTTAATTCGCGAAACATTCTTCTTATGACCGGTTTATGCATCATGCTGATTTCTTATGCCATTTCACTAGCACATTCCGCTGCCTGAACGTCATAACGCACGAAGAATCGTTCAGATATTCAACATTTACCAATAAGTTTTGTGTGTTTTTTAACGGTGATAATCACTGTCATTTGGCTACATAGCCAGATAATCACGCGGCATTGAGCGCTTTATCACCTTTTTTAATTTTGGCTTACGCTGAGAAGGGTGTTTTTTATCGTTGCTTGCACTTACTCACACTCTGTGTAAATAACCCCACACTGTATTGACGTTCATTGCAACAGTTGACAAATTGATGCGTCAATAAAATGTAGAGAAGGACGTGTCTGACAGATTCCACGGTGCCAGCACAAAAAAATAACCGCTCACATTTTGCTTACTCTTAATTGACCTGCCCGAACCGCATAAAAAAATCAGAGGTCGGGCGACGCACACAACATCACATCACAATGGAGCAAAACATGATCAACTCCCTGGCTAAATCCAGGATGCTGAAGGTCGGTCTCAGCCTGATTGCTATGACCGTTGCCGCTGGTGTCCAGGCGAAAACCCTCGTTTATTGTTCAGAAGGTTCGCCGGAAGGCTTCAACCCGCAGCTCTTCACATCGGGCACCACTTACGACGCAAGCTCCGTACCGATCTACAACCGTTTGGTTGAGTTCAAAACCGGTACCACCGAGCTGCAGCCAGGCCTGGCAGAAAAATGGGATGTCAGCGCGGACGGTAAAACCTATACCTTCCACCTGCGTCAGGGCGTGAAGTGGCAAACCACCAAAGACTTCAAGCCAACCCGCACCTTCAATGCCGATGACGTCGTGTTCTCCTTCGAGCGCCAGCTCGACAAAAACAACAAATATCACGGTGTTTCTGGCGGCAGCTACGAATACTTCGAAGGCATGGACATGCCTAAGCTGATTGCCAAAATCGAGAAAGTTGACGATTACACCGTACGCTTCACCCTGACGCGTCCAGAAGCGCCGTTCATCGCTGACCTCGGCATGGACTTCGCCTCAATCATTTCTAAAGAATATGCCGACAACATGCTGAAAGCGGGCACGCCTGAGAAGCTGGACCTCAATCCAGTGGGTACCGGTCCGTTCGTACTGCAGCAGTATCAGAAAGACTCGCGCATTCTGTACAAAGCGAACCCAGACTTCTGGGGCACCAAGCCGAAGATTGATCGCTTAGTGTTCTCCATCACGCCAGATGCGTCTGTGCGTTATGCGAAACTGCAGAAGGGTGAGTGCCAGGTGATGCCGTATCCGAACCCGGCCGATCTCGCCAGCATGAAGAAAGACGACAAAATTAACCTGATGGAACAGCCTGGTCTGAACGTTGGTTATCTGTCGTTCAACACCGAGAAAAAACCGCTGGATAACGTGAAAGTGCGTCAGGCACTGACCATGGCGGTGAACAAACAAGCCATCATCGATGCCGTTTATCAGGGCGCTGGCCAGGCCGCGAAAAACCTGATCCCACCAACCATGTGGGGCTACAACGACGACATCAAAGATTACGCCTACGATCCTGAGAAAGCGAAAGCGCTGCTGAAAGAAGCGGGCATGGCGGATGGTTTCTCCATCGACCTGTGGGCAATGCCGGTTCAGCGTCCATACAACCCGAACGCACGCCGCATGGCGGAAATGGTTCAGGCTGACTGGGCGAAAATTGGCGTGAAAGCCAAAATCGTCACCTTCGAATGGGGCGAGTACCTGAAACGTGCGAAAGCCGGTGAGCACCAGACCGTTATGATGGGCTGGACCGGCGATAATGGGGATCCAGATAACTTCTTCGCCACGCTGTTCAGCTGTGCAGCGGCGAAAGACGGTTCTAACTACTCACGTTGGTGCTACAAGCCGTTTGAAGATCTGATTCAGCCAGCTCGTGCTGAAGCCGATCACAACAAACGTATTGAACTGTACAAACAGGCTCAGGTAGTGATGCATGACCAGGCTCCAGCGCTGATCATCGCTCACTCAACCGTATACGAGCCAGTGAGCAAGAAAGTAACAGGTTATGTGGTTGATCCATTAGGTAAACATCACTTCGAAAACGTCGATATCCAGGAATAACCTTTCGGATTATCGCGGTCAGGGCCAGCATTGCTGGCCCTCGGGCGGCACCTTCGCCGCCCGTATTCCGCTCTTTTTTTCCGGCAAATTCTAATATTGAAGCGCTTCTTGCGTCGCGTCTGCCCCTGGCGGGCTGCGAGTGTTGAGCAATGTTGTCCCCGGCGGTAACGCTGTGGGAAATGTCAGAGAACCAGGCTTATGCTGCAATTCATACTCCGACGTTTGGGCCTTGTCATCCCAACGTTCATCGGTATCACATTATTGACCTTCGCGTTTGTCCACTTAATCCCCGGCGATCCGGTACTGATCATGGCCGGCGAACGCGGTATCTCTCCTGAACGTCACGCGCAATTGATGGCGCAATTTGGCCTCGATCAGCCGATGTGGAAGCAATATCTCACCTACATCAATGGCGTCTTGCACGGTGACCTCGGCATCTCGCTGAAAAGCCGTATCCCGGTTTGGGACGAATTCGTACCACGCTTTAAAGCCACGCTGGAACTGGGCATCTGCGCCATGTTGTTCGCAGTGGCGGTCGGCATTCCCGTTGGCGTGCTGGCAGCAGTAAAACGCGGCTCGATCTTCGATCACACCGCCGTAGGTATCTCGCTCACCGGTTACTCAATGCCGATTTTCTGGTGGGGCATCATGCTGATCATGCTGGTCTCGGTGCAGTGGAACCTCACGCCGGTCTCCGGGCGCGTCAGCGACACCATCTTCCTCGACGACAGCCATCCGCTCACCGGCTTTATGCTGATTGATACGCTGTTCTGGGGCGAAGAGGGCGATTTCAAAGATGCGGTGATGCACATGATTTTGCCGGCCATCGTGCTCGGCACCATTCCGCTGGCGGTGATTGTGCGTATGACGCGCTCCTCAATGCTGGAAGTGCTGGGTGAAGATTACATCCGTACCGCGCGCGCCAAAGGCCTGACGCGTATGCGTGTGATTGTGGTGCATGCGCTGCGTAACGCCATGCTGCCGGTCGTCACCGTAATCGGTTTGCAGGTCGGTACGCTGCTGGCGGGTGCGATTCTGACCGAAACCATCTTCTCGTGGCCAGGACTTGGTCGCTGGCTGATCGAAGCGCTGCAACGCCGTGACTATCCGGTAGTGCAGGGCGGCGTGCTGCTGGTGGCGATTCTGATCATCGTGGTCAACCTGCTGGTTGATCTGTTGTACGGCGTGGTCAATCCACGTATCCGTCATAAGAAATAAGGGGGAATCATGTCTGCTGTTGATCCCGCAAGCGTAACTGCTGCACCCAAGCCGATGACCCCGTTGCAGGAATTCTGGCACTACTTCAAACGTAACAAAGGCGCGGTAATCGGCCTGGTTTACATCGTTCTGATGCTGTTGATCGCGATCTTTGCTGATGTGCTGGCACCGCACGCACCGGCCGAGCAGTTCCGCGATGCCTTGCTGCATCCGCCGGTCTGGCAGGAAGGCGGCAGCTGGAGCTACATCCTCGGTACTGATGACGTGGGCCGCGATGTGCTGTCGCGCCTGATGTACGGCGCACGCCTGTCGCTGCTGGTTGGCTGCATGGTGGTGGTGCTGTCGCTGATTCTCGGCGTGATATTTGGCCTGATGGCCGGCTACCTCGGCGGCGTGGTTGACGCCATCATCATGCGTGTGGTCGATATCATGCTGGCGCTGCCAAGCCTGCTGCTGGCATTGGTGCTGGTGGCAATTTTTGGTCCGTCGATTGTTAACGCCTCGCTGGCGATTACCTTCGTCGCCTTGCCGCACTATATCCGTCTGACGCGTGCTGCGGTGCTGGTTGAAGTGAACCGCGATTACGTCACGGCTTCGAGCGTGGCGGGCGCCGGTACGCTGCGCCAGATGTTCATCAATATTCTGCCTAACTGCCTGGCACCGCTGATCGTGCAGGCATCATTAGGTTTCTCCAACGCCATTCTCGATATGGCGGCGTTGGGCTTTCTCGGTATGGGGGCGCAGCCGCCAACGCCGGAGTGGGGCACCATGCTCTCCGACGTGTTGCAGTATGCGCAAAGTGCCTGGTGGGTGGTGACATTCCCTGGAGTGACCATTCTGCTAACGGTTCTGGCATTCAACCTCATGGGCGATGGTTTGCGTGATGCACTCGACCCGAAACTCAAGCAGTAAAGAGGCACCGAGATGGCGTTATTAAATGTAGACAAGTTATCGGTGCATTTCGGCGACGAAAAAACACCGTTCCGTGCGGTTGACCGCATCAGCTATCAGGTCGAGCAAGGCCAGGTTGTAGGTATTGTTGGTGAATCTGGCTCGGGCAAATCCGTGAGTTCACTGGCGATTATGGGCCTGATTGATTATCCCGGCCGCGTAATGGCGGAAAAACTGGAGTTCAATCAGCGCGACCTGCAGAAAATCTCCGAAAAAGAGCGCCGCCAGCTGGTGGGCGCAGAAGTAGCGATGATTTTCCAGGACCCAATGACCAGCCTCAACCCGTGCTACACCGTCGGTTTCCAGATCATGGAAGCGCTGAAGGTGCATCAGGGCGGCAGCAAACGTACGCGTCGTCAGCGCGCGATAGATCTGCTCGATCAGGTGGGCATTCCCGACCCGGCATCGCGTCTGGATGTCTATCCGCACCAGCTGTCGGGCGGTATGAGCCAGCGCGTGATGATCGCGATGGCGATTGCCTGCAAACCGAAACTGCTGATCGCCGATGAGCCGACCACCGCACTCGACGTAACCATTCAGGCGCAAATCATCGAACTGCTGCTGGAGTTGCAGAAGCAGGAGAACATGGCGCTGATCCTGATTACCCACGATCTGGCGCTGGTGGCCGAAGCGGCACAGCACATCATCGTGATGTACGCCGGACAAGTGGTGGAAAGCGGTAAAGCGGTGGATATCTTCAAAGCGCCGCGTCATCCGTATACGCAAGCATTGCTGCGCGCGCTGCCGGAGTTTGCCGCCGATAAAGCGCGTCTGGCTTCGCTGCCTGGCGTGGTGCCGGGTAAATACGATCGTCCAACCGGCTGCCTGTTAAATCCGCGCTGCCCGTATGTGACCGATCGCTGCCGCCGCGAAGAGCCGGAGCTGCGCGACATTCCGGGCCGTCAGGCCAAATGTCACTTCCCACTGGATGATGCCGGGAGACCGACTTATGAGTCTTGATAACGATAAGCAGGATTACCTGCTGCAGGCTATTGACCTGAAAAAACACTACCCGGTGAAGAAAGGTCTGTTTGGCCAGGAACGTCTGGTAAAAGCGCTGGATGGCGTCTCGTTCAACCTCGAACGCGGCAAAACGCTGGCGGTGGTGGGTGAATCCGGCTGTGGTAAATCCACGCTGGGCCGCTTGCTGACCATGATTGAAACCCCGACCGAAGGCCAGCTGTTCTGGCACGGTCAGGATCTGCTAAAACATGATCCGCAGGCGCAGAAACTGCGTCGTCAGAAAATCCAGATTGTGTTCCAGAACCCGTACGGTTCGCTCAATCCGCGTAAGAAAATCAGCCAGATTCTGGAAGAGCCGCTGGTAATCAACACCTCGCTGACTAAAGCGGAGCGCAAAGAAAAAACGCTGGAGATGATGGCGAAGGTTGGCCTGAAAACCGAGCATTACGATCGTTATCCGCACATGTTCTCGGGCGGCCAGCGTCAGCGTATCGCGATTGCGCGCGGTTTGATGCTCGACCCGGATGTGCTGATTGCCGATGAGCCGGTCTCCGCGCTCGACGTTTCCGTACGTGCGCAGGTGCTTAACCTGATGATGGATTTGCAGCAGGATTTAGGCTTGTCCTACGTCTTCATCTCGCATGACCTGTCGGTGGTGGAACACATCGCCGATGAGGTGATGGTGATGTATCTCGGCCGCTGCGTCGAGAAGGGCAGCAAAGAGGCGATCTTCAGCAATCCGCGCCATCCTTACACGCAGGCGCTGCTGTCGGCGACACCACGTCTTAACCCGGACGATCGCCGCGAGCGCATCAAGCTCACGGGCGAACTGCCGAGCCCGCTCAATCCGCCGCCGGGCTGTGCGTTTAACGCGCGCTGCCGTCGTCGTTTTGGCACCTGCGTTCAGCTGCAGCCAAAGCTGAAGCAGTATGGCGATCAGCAAATCGCTTGCTTCGCGGTGGATCAGGATGAGAACCAGCCGGTGGGCGTGTAATAAATTACCGCTATAAATGATTGAAGGCTCCTGCGGGAGCCTTTCTTTTATCCTTAATACATCAGATTAATTAACGACAAAACCTGTTATCGCCAAAGCCACGCAAAAAGCATTACGCCACTGCATCTGTGATCAATTGGTCCTGATTAGGACTTAAAGCGTAAAGGCAAATTCTTATTTGCGTCAGGATTGCGTGAGCGGCATCACAATGAAATAAAATCCATAACTTGCAGCGCAGTAGAGAAAATTCAGTAGCTTAGGTTAAAATCCCCTGCGTAATTATTTCTGTTAATTGATACTAATTAATACCCGTCAATAAATAACTGCACGCTTCTTGCATGCCCGTTTTTTCAATCTTTAAGATAGAATTCTTTTGTTGAATGCGGCGTTTTAATAATCAGATTTGTCTCACCGTCTTTTAATGTGTGTGATATATTCGCGGAAAATTCCCTCCCGCTTTTACAGGCTCTGATCATGAAGAATTACGACGATCTGCAGCGTTTTAAAGAGAAAACGCAGACGCTTGATATCGCTTTTAAGGATATGTCCGGTCAATCGCATGAAGCCGATCAAAGTCAGTGGGCGTTACTGCGTCAGTTGACCACCGATCAAGAGCCTGAATTAGGTAGCGGCCAGCGCATCGATATGCCGCAACCGCATCCGATTCGCGGGGATGAATTTAGCGCACCACCGGAGCCTACTCAGGCTGCACCAGCCAGCCCGGCACGAGGATCGATTCTCGACAGCCTGAACGCGACTGCTGCCGCCCAACCGGAGACCGGCTCATCGCTGTTTCCGCCCGCGCCGTCGGCTAAACCGGTGTCGTCTGCTACGCCATTAGCGCCGAAAGCCACGTTGGTCGAGCGTCAGGCGACAACCTCACTGTTTCCACCGTCCAAACCTGTCGCCGCACCCGCCGCACCGATTACTCAGCCTGCTGCTGTTGCCGCGCCTGTACCGGCAACTCCAGCGCCGATCGCGCCAGCCCCTGCGCACACCTTTGCCGCCGCGGTTGAACCGCCACGTCCGGCTGCGCCCGCACCGTCTCGCTTTGGTGCGCTGTTCCGCTCGCGTCCCGCCGAGCCTGCTAATTTGTCAAAAGAAACACCGTTAAAACCGCTACTGGAGAAGATTGCGCTATGCCGTTAGTTTGTGTGTGCTCGCCAAAAGGGGGAGTAGGGAAAACCACCATGGCGGCCAACCTTGCGTGGAGTCTGGCTCGCGCTGGCAGCAAGGTATTGGCAATCGATTTCGATGTTCAGAACGCCTTGCGCCTGCATTTCGGTGTACCGCTGAATGATGGTCGCGGCTTTGTCGCGCGCTCTGAAGATCAGGCTGACTGGAGCCAATCGATTCTGACCACCGGCGGCAACATTTTCGTCATGCCTTATGGCGAAGTCAGCGAAGAGCAGCGTGAACGTTTTGAAGAGAACCTGGTAAAAGATCCGCATTTCCTGAAACGCGGTCTGGATACGGTACTGAATTATCCGGGGCTGGTGATTATCGCCGATTTTCCGCCGGGTCCGGGTCCAGCGCTTAAAGCAATGCAGGCACTTGCCGATATGCATTTAGTGGTGATGTTAGCGGATACCGCGTCGGTCTCTTTACTGCCGCAAATTGAAAATGACCGCATGATTGGTCAGCCGCTAAATAATAAGCGTGGTCATTATTTTGTGCTTAATCAGAGCGACAATCGCCGCAATATTAGCCGTGAAGTCACCGCTTTTATGCAGCAGCGCCTGGGTGAGAACTTATTAGGCGTGGTACATCGTGATGAAAGTGTCGCGGAAGCCAATGCCTCGCAACAATCTGTTTATGATTTCAGCCCAGCTTCTGCAGCTGCGTTTGATATCGAATTAGTGGCAAAACGCGTAGCCAATATCCTGAATATCACCGTGGGCAACGGCGAAGTTCAGGCACCTATTCGCAGCCACTATTAATAATGAGGCCGTCTCCGGCCACATAATAACAACACAGCTTCTTCAGGGTGAATCATGAGTAAACTCGGGTTTTACCTGCTGCTGCTGGTGCTTGCACCGGTGGCGGCGGTAATCGTCATCACGCCTATGGACAGCCAGAAGCAATATATATTTGGCTTAATCAGCATCGGCATGATGTTTTTACTGGGCTTCAGCAAAAGCCGCAAAATAACTATCGTCATGGTTATCCTATCCGCGCTGATGTCGACCCGATATATCTGGTGGCGCACCACGGAGACGCTGCAATTTAATTCTGAGATCGAAGCGATTCTCGGTATCGGCTTATATCTGGCCGAACTGTACGTCTGGCTGATCTTAATTCTCGGCTTCCTGCAAACCACCTGGCCATTAAAACGCACCATCGAACCTTTGCCAGATGATACTAGCCTGTGGCCGACGGTTGATGTTTATGTTCCAACCTACAACGAAAGCCTCGATGTAGTGCGTGATACCGTGCTGGCGGCGCAGTGTATTGATTACCCGCGCGACAAGTTGAAGGTCTATTTGCTGGATGACGGCAAGCGCAGTGAATTTGCGGTATTTGCCGCTGACGTCGGCGTGGGTTACATCACCCGTGACGATAACAATCACGCCAAAGCCGGTAACCTCAACCACGCCATGAAGATCACCAAAGGTGAGCTGATTTGCATCTTCGACTGCGATCACGTGGCTACGCGCACCTTCCTGCAGGCGACGGTCGGTCCGTTCCTGAAAGATCCGAAGCTGGCGCTGCTGCAAACCCCGCACTACTTCTATTCGCCGGATCCGTTCGAGCGTAACCTGCGCGCGGCACGCAGCATCCCGAACGAAGGTTCACTGTTCTACGGCCCGGTTCAGCAGGGTAACGATAACTGGAACGCCACCTTCTTCTGCGGCTCCTGTGCGGTGATTCGCCGTAGCGCGCTGGAAGAGATCGGTGGCTTTGCGGTGGAAACCGTCACTGAAGATGCGCATACCGCACTGAAAATGCAGCGTCTCGGTTGGGGCTCGGCCTTCCTGGCGATTCCGCTGGCGGCCGGTTTAGCGACTGAACGTCTTGGTCTGCACGTGGTACAGCGTAACCGCTGGGCGCGCGGCATGACGCAGATCTTCCGCGTCGATAACCCGCTGTTTGGCCGTGGATTGAAGTGGCAGCAACGTCTGTGCTACCTCAACGCCATGCTGCACTTCCAGTTCGGCTTGCCGCGCGTGGCGTTCCTGACGGCACCGCTGGCGTATCTGCTGTTTAACCTGAATATCATTCACTCATCCGCATCGCTGATTTTCGCCTACGTCTTGCCGCATCTGGTGATGTCGCTCTACGTCAACTCACGAATGAACGGCAAGTTCCGTTACACCTTCTGGGGCGAGATCTACGAAACCGTGATGTGCTTCCACCTCGTTATCCCTACGCTGCTGACCATGCTGGCACCGAAGCGCGGCAAGTTTAACGTAACGGATAAAGGCGGCCTGCTCGATCAGGGCTTCTTCGACTTCCACATCGTGCGTCCACACGTGATTGTCGCGGTGCTGCTGTCGATTGGCATCATCGCTGGCGTGGTACGTGCCACGGCGCATGACTACTTTGGCGTCGATCCTTACGTTATCGCCCTCAACGTCGGCTGGGCGGTGTTCAGCCTGATTATCCTGATGGCGGCGATTGCCGTGGCGCGTGAAACCAAGCAGGTGCGTAAAACTATCCGTATTGAAGTGCAGATTCCGGCGGTGATTCACTACGCCAGCGGCATCTCGTCGCGCACGAAAACCAGCGATCTGTCGATGGGTGGCGCGCAGCTGGATGCGCCGGACAATCGTCACGAACACGATGAAATTGAAGAGATCGATCTGCTGCTGAAATCGGGCACCATCACCATTCCGGTGAGCAAAATCTCTGGCGATGAAGAGAGCATTCGTCTGCGCTTTGGCGATATGCCGCTGTCGCGCCGTCGTGAATTGGTGCGCGTGGTGCTGGCGCGTGCGGATGCGTGGATTCAGCCGGAATATAAGCAAGACAATCCACTGGTTTCGCTTGGCACTATTATTCGTACCGTCTTTGAGCTGTTCTGGCTGACCTGGAAAGATCGCCGTGAGAAGCGTAAGCGTGACAACCAGCCCGCCGCAAAAGAGGACAGCGCTGCATGAAGAATTTGACGCAAACGTTGCTGGCAAGCTCGCTGGCAACGGCGCTGCTGCTCGCGCCAGCGTGGGCCGAAACCCCGGCGGTCACTCAGGATAGCGGTGCACTTTCTGACGTGCCGCCGCCGCAAGGCATTGAAAGTGCGGCCGATCAACAGCTGCAGCAGGCGGCAGGCGCGGCACCTTATGCGCCAGTAGAAACCGCACCAGAAACAGCACCACAAACCGCACCGGAAGCGGCACCGCCAACGGTAAATGAAACGCCCGCCGAACCGGCCGCCAGCGAACCTGCACCTGTAGCCGCACCAGAAATGGTGCTGCCAACGGTAGCGCCAACCGCACCGGCGGTGATGCCAGATACGGTTTCCACAACGCTTAACCAGCCGATCAGCAGCACCGTTTCGGTGGCGCAGATGGGCCAGCCGCGCGGCATCACATTGACCGGCGGCCAGCTGCAATCCGGTATCGTGTTCACGCTGCCCAGCGATGAAGTGATCACCAACGCGCGCCTCAATCTGTCGCTGCGCGTCTCGGCGGCACTGGCAGCACGCAACACCTCGCTGCAGCTGATGCTGAATGGTCAGCCGCTTGGCACTTTGCCGCTGGGCTCCAGCGACAGCGATGTCAGCGATTACCAGCTGGATATTCCGGCGGCGATGGTGGTTTCGAGCAACAACCTTAGCTTCAAGATTAACGATGCCGACAAGTTGCTGTGTGAGAAAGAGAGCGCGCAGCAGTATCAGGTATCGATTCTGCCGAAAACCACGCTGAGCCTCGAAGGCCAGCAGCTGAACATCGGTACCAGCCTGCGTAACTTCCCGCGTCCGTTTATCGATGCGCAGCGCATGACGCCCGCCAGCGTCACTTTTGGCTTTGCCGCCAATGCCGCGCCGGACAGCATCAGCGCCGCCGCGCTGGTGGCATCGTGGATGGGCATTCAGTCGGATTATCGTGGCATCCGTTTCCCGGTGGTGCGCGGCGATCTGCCGGAACACAACGGCATTCTGATCGGGCATCCGGGCGACAAGATTGGCACCGTGACTTTGCCAGCCACCAACGGCCCGCTGCTACAGGTGATCGATAACCCCAACAATCCGGTCTACAAATTGCTGCTGGTGGTGGGGGCGAATGACGATCAGTTGCGTCAGGCCGCTAACCGTTTAACCACTCAGCCGCTGGCGACCGATGCCAGCAGCCTGAACGTGCAGCCGCAGCCGATTGGCGTGCGTAAGCCGTACGATGCGCCGCGCTGGATCAACACCACGCGTCCGGTGCGTCTGAGCGAACTGCTGCGCAAAGACCAGAGCCTGACCACCACCGGCATCTGGCACGATGCGCTGAGCGTCAACTTCCGCGCCGCGCCGGATCTGTTCCTGTGGGATGGCGATACCATTCCGGTGGAGCTGCACTATCGCTTCCCATCTGAAAGCTGGATTGACGAGAATAACTCGTTCCTCAACGTGATGATTAACGGCACCTTCCTGCGCAACCTGACGGTGAATAAAGTCGGCTTGCTGGAGAGCGCCTGGCATCGTCTGGGCGGTGACGCGCGTCAGGAGCATTACACCCTGAAGCTCGAACCGTACCTGATTTACGGTGACAACCAGTTGGCACTCTACTTCAACATCAAGCCGAAAGCGGATGCACCGTGCGGCGTGCTGCTGAACAACAACATTAAGAGCCGCATCGAAGAGGATTCGTGGATCGATCTGAGCCACACGCGCCACTTCACCATGCTGCCTAACCTCTCTTACTTTGTGGGCGCCTCGTTCCCGTTCTCGCGTCTGGCGGACTTCTCGCAGACCACGCTGCTGCTGCCGGAACAACCGAGCGATGCGGAGATCGCCACGCTGCTGGATATGGCTTCCCGCGCCGGTAACGCCACCGGCGTACCGCTGCTGCAAAACCAGGTGCTGTTTGGTCTGCCAAACGGCGGCACCAACATGACGCGTCTGCAGCAGAGCGATCTGCTGGCGGTGAGCACCACGCAGAACAACGACTTTAACCAGGCGATGCTGGCCAACACGCCGTTTGATACCAGTGGCAACACGCTGGGTGTGAAAGAGCCGAACACCTGGGACAAACTGCGCGGCTGGCTGACCGGCGACTGGTATCGCCAGCAGCTTGATGCCGATCGTTACTTCTCGTCCAACGAAGCGTGGCGCGGCTTTGTCAGCTATCGCTCGCCGTGGAACCCGGATCGTTTAGTGGTGATGACGGTGGCGACCAGCGATCAGCAACTGCTGCGCCTGCATGAAGACCTGAATTCCGCGCGCATCAACGCCGGTATTCGCGGCGATACCGCCATCATCACTGATGAGAACGGCATTCGCAGCTTCCGCGTCGGCCCGCAATTCCCGAGCGGCGAAATGCCGTGGTACATGATGGTGGTGTGGTATGCCAACCAGCACTCTGTGCTGATGGCGCTGGCGGCGCTGCTGCTTTCAGCGTTGGTCGGCGGCGGTGCATGGGTGATGCTGAAACGTCATGCGTGGCGTCGTCTCAACCCAAAAGTTGATAGCAAGTCCGGCAAGAAGTAAGGATAAAAACAATGAAAAAACATCTGTTAAGTGCCGGTATTCGTCATGCCCTGATTCTGGGTGGGGCACTGACGCTCTCTCAGCCGCTGCTGGCGGCGGAGAGCACTAATCCTGCGTTACAGGCGCTGTTCGATCAGGCGGCGTACTGGCACCAGAAAGCGCATGACGATTTGGCGAAAGCCTCGCTGCAGAAAGTGCTGATGGTTGAGCCTAACAACACGCAGGCGCTCTATCTGCTGGCGCTCTATTCGCAGCAGAGCGGCGGCACGGCGGAAGCGGCGCAGTGGCGTGCGCGCCTGAGCGCGGCCTCGCCGAACGATCCGCATCTCACCGAGCTGGATAACGCGCGCCAGCTGCAAACCATTCCGCAGGCGCAGCTGCAGCTGGCGCGCCAGCAGGCACGCAGCGGCAACATCGCGGCGTCGCTGCAAACCTGGCGTAACACCTTCAGCGGCAACGAGCCGCCGCCGAGCGTAGCAGCCGAATATTATCTGACCATGGCGGGCGATCGTTCGCTGCTGCCACAGGCGGTGGAAGCGCTGCGTCAGTTCTCCGCCGATCATCCGCAGGATACCGGTGCCAAACTGGCGCTGGGTAAAGCGCTGACCTATCAGGAATCAACGCGTCGTCAGGGTATTGATGTGCTCGGCAGCCTGGCGGACGGTAACAAAGAAGCGGACCGTTCGCTGCGTCAGGCGCTGTTGTGGCTCGGTCCGCAGGCGTCCGATGCGTCGCTGTACCAAACCTGGCAGCAGCGCCATCCGCAAGACAACGCGGTGCTGGATTACTACCGTAAAAACGTCGGCGGCGCGGAGAAGGGGGCGGGCTTTACCGCGCTTAACAGCGGCGACGTCAGCAACGCGCAGAACAACTTTGAGAAAGTGCTGCAAGCCAACCCGCAAGATGCGGATGCGCTGGCCGGCATGGGCTATGTCGCCCAGCGTGCCGGACGTTATGCCGAAGCGGCGGATTACCTGACGCGCGCGGCGCAGTTGGGTGGCGATCAAAGCGACACGCGCCAGAAGCAGGCCGCCGATGCCCGCTTCTACGCGCAGCTGGCCACCGCGCAGCAGGCGCTGAAAAACGGTGATAGCGCGCAGGCGTTGGCGCTGAGCGAACCGCTGGCGCAGGCCGACGGTGAGAAAGGCGTCTCCGCCAAACTGTTCCGCGCCGATGTGCAGCGTCGCAGCAATCAGCTCGATCAGGCGGAGCAAACCTATCGTTCCATCCTGCAAAGCGATGCCAATAACCGCAATGCCAAAGAAGGCTTGTTTTACGTGCTGCGTCAGCAGAACCGTGGTGCAGAAGCCAACACCTTGCTGGCGTCACTGCCCGACAGCGTGCGTCAAAGCGTGGCACCGCGCGGCAGCAGCACCGATCCGATTCGTGCCCAGGCCAAACGTGAAGTGGCGGCGGGCAATAACAGCGCGGCTATCGCCACCTTGACCTCGGGTATTCAGCGCTATCCTAACGATGGCTGGCTGCGTCTCGATCTGGCGCGTATCTACCGCGCGCAGGGCGATAACATGATGGCAGCAAATATCATGCAGCCGACCATGCGCAGCGGTGCCAGCACGACAGAACTCTACGCGGGTGCGTTAAACGCCAGTGAAAGCAGCGCCTGGCAGCAGGCGAGTTTGCTGCTGTCGCGCATACCTAATAGCAGCAAGAACAGCGATATGCGCGAGCTGGCGCAGCGCGTCAATTTCAACCTGCAGATGGCTACCGCCGATCAATATCTGGCGCAGGGCTCGAACGCGGCAGCGGCCAACACCTTGCGTGCGCTGGCATCGACGCCGCCAGCCAATCCGGTTGATGCCGGTAATCTGGCGCAGAAGCTGGCGAAAGCGGGCGATCTCACCACTGCCGTTTCCGTGGTGCGCAGCAACATGCAGCGCGGCATTCAGGGCAACGCCGGTGATTACGCCGCGCAGGTGGCGGTGCTGAATCAGGCCGGTCTGAACACCGAAGCGCAAAGCTTCCTCAGCAGCCCGGAATTGCAGGCACGCAGCACGCCAACTCAGCTGGCGGGCATCCGCAACGGCTACGTGATCAACGAAGTGGATCGTCTGCGTGAGCAGAAACAGTACGCCGCCGCTTACGACAAGCTGGTGGGCGCGCTGCAGCACGATCCGCAGAACCGCGATCTGATGTTCGCCATGGCGCGACTTTATCAGTCCGGCAAGATGAACAAAGAAGCGGGCGTGGTGTACGACTACCTGATGACGCAGGATACCGCGACGCAAGACGCGCGCACCGGTGCCATCAACGTGGCGCTGGCGCAGAATGACGTCAACAAAGCCAATACCTTAACGCGCGGCCTGCGCAATGAGCAGTCGCCAGATCGCTTGCTGCTGTTAGCCCGCGTGGCGGAAGCCAACGGTGAACACAGCCAGGCGATGAGCTATCTGCGCACCGCGCGCGGCCAGCTGATTGGTCTGCAGGGCGCAGAAACCGGCAGCGTGCCAAGCGTCGGTGGTTTGGCATTGGCCGACAATCCGTTTATCAATCGCGGCACTTCGCCGGTGGGTCGTTCGCCGTCCAGCTATGGCGCGGTGATGCCGTGGCAGTCGGCACCAGCGGCCACCAGTAGCGCCGAAGGCGTGACGCTGGCGAGCAACACGCCGGCGATTCAGCAAAGCCAGACGCTGCGTCAAATCGACAACATGATGGACGATCTGCAAGAGAAAACCGGCACCTGGGTGCAAGGTCAAATGCAGGTGCGCGGTCGTGATGGCGAATCAGGCTTGAGCAAACTCACCGAAGCCAAAGCGCCACTGACTTTCTCCACCGTGCCGTTTGGCGATGCGCGCTTCGATTTCACCATGACGCCGATTTCCCTCACCGCAGGCAGCGCCGGTGGCGACGCATGGCGTCGTTTCGGCACCAACTCGCTGGTGCAGGGACAAGTGGTGGCATCGGGTGATGCGAAAATTGACGATACGCCAAACTCCTCCACCGATTCGCAATCCGCGACCGGCGTAGAGCTGAACATGGCGCTGAAGGGCGACAGCTATAAGATTGACCTCGGCAGCACGCCGCTCGGTCAAGACTTGAGTACGCTGGTGGGTGGCGTGCAGTGGTCGCCGAAGCTGACCGACTTCCTGACGCTGATCCTCACCGGTGAACGCCGCGCGATGACCGACAGCCTGTTGTCGTATGTCGGTGTCGAAGACAAAACCAGCGGTAAACGCTGGGGCCGCGTGACCAAAAACGGCGGTAACGCCTTGCTGAGTTATGACAACGGCGATGCCGGTTTCTACGTTGGCGGCGGCGCGTACAGCTACATCGGCGAAAACGTGGCGAGCAACAACAGCGTGCAGGCGACTGCAGGCGCGTATGTGCGTCCGTATCATCTCGACGATCGCGAGCTGAAAGTCGGCATGAGTTTGTCGTGGATGGATTACTCGAAAAACCTCAGCTACTTCAGCTATGGTCAGGGCGGCTACTTCAGTCCGCAGAACTATGCGTCGGTGTCGTTCCCTATCGAGTTCAGCCGCAAGTTTGACGATCTGAAAGTGAACGTCGGCGGTTCGGTGGGTTATCAATCCTACAGCCAGGATAAGAGCGCCTACTTCCCGAATAACCCGTCGTTGCAGGCACAGCTGCAAAGTCTGGCCGACCAAGGCTACGTGAAGGATGTGTTCTACAGCGGCGAGAGCAAAAACGGCATTGGCTACAACCTGCATGCCGGTGCGGATTATAAGATCAACAAAGATGTCACCGTGGGCGGTCAGCTAGGCTACGACACCTTTGGCGATTACAACGAAAGCACAGCCAATCTGTACTTCCGTTACATGTTCGGAGATTACTAATGAGTGAGCAAGTAACCGCACGTGTCAGCCATCCGCATCAGCCGGGCTGGTTTGATCTGGTGAGCGCGATGATTGAGAGCATGCTGGACAACGCGGGCGAGGAAGCGGAAGGCTTCCTCAACGGCGTCGGCGTATCGCTGGCAACGCGCTATCCTTTACCTGACGCGCGCACCGTGCAGGATCTGGAGCGTGAAATGAATTTGCAGCTGGCGCGTTTTAACTGGGGCTTTGTGCAGTTACAGCCGCAGGAGAATGCCATTCTGATTCAGCACCACGCGCTGCCGCAGGGCGACAGCAACGTTGGTGTTGAACGCTGGCAGCTGGCGCTGAGCGCAGTGCTGGCGGGCGTGTATGCGCAATGGCTGCAGGCACAAGGTGGCAGCGCGGCGGTACCGGTGACGCTTGAGAACAACGACGGCGGCACGCTGCACTATCGATATCAATAGGAAGCTGTAATGAGAGTGATGCGGTTCTGGCGTCAATGGATGCTGTGTTTCATGGTGATGTTTTTTAGCGCGCAGGCAGCCGCAGATGGCTGGAGTACCTACAAAAGCCGTTTTATGGGCAGCGATGGCCGTATCAGCGATACGGCGAATAACAATGTCAGCCATACCGAAGGTCAGGGCTACGGCATGTTGTTAGCGGTGGCGCATGACGATCGCACCACCTTCGATCAGCTGTGGCAGTGGACGCGCACTCATCTGCGCAATCCGCAAAACGATCTGTTCTACTGGCGCTATACGCCGGGTGCTGCCAATCCGATTGCCGACAAAAACAACGCGTCCGATGGTGATGTACTGATTGCCTGGGCGCTGCAGCGTGCGGCGCAGAAGTGGGGCGGTGATTACCAGCAAGCTTCCGACCGCATTCAGCGTGCGATCGTGAAGCTGAATGTGATCAGCTACGGCGGACACAAAGTGATGCTGCCGGGCGCACAGGGTTTCAACAAAACCAGCTATGTGGTGCTCAATCCCTCCTATTTCCTGTTTGAGGCCTGGCGCGAGTTTGCTGAACACAGTCATCTGCGCATCTGGAATGAGCTGATTGATGACGGCATGGATTTGCTGGGTGATATGCACTTCGGTAAAACCGGCCTGCCGCTGGATTGGGTGGCGCTGAATGCCGATGGTTCAGTGGCACCGGCGGTCGGCTATTCCAACCGCTTCAGCTATGACGCGATCCGTATTCCGCTGAATATCTGGTGGTACGATGCGCAAAGCCTGCGTCTGGTGCCGTTCCAGCGCGTCTGGCAAGGCTCGGCGCGCATGACTACGCCCGCCTGGTATGATGTGTTGGGCAACACGCCAGCGCCGTACAACATGGAAGGGGGGTTGTTAGCGATCCGCGATTTGACGCTGAATCAAACCGGTTACCTCAATGACCGTCTCGCGCCGGATCAAAACTACTTCTCCGCCAGCCTGCAGTTGCTGACCTGGATGGCTTATCAGGAAAAGAGGTAAGTCTTGTCTTTGGCCAGGTCGCCATAAATGGCGACCCTACAAAATCTGCAACTCATCCGCGTGGTCGCCATGAATGGCGACCCTACAAAATCTGCAACTCATCCGCGTGGTCGCCATGAATGGCGACCCTACAAAATCTGCACCTCATCCGCGTGGTCGCCATAAATGGCGACCCTACAAAACCTGCAACTTACCCGTAGGGGCGCCATTTATGGCGACCTCCATTGATGCTTATTTAAAATCCGCATACGGCGTCAGCGGTTGTGGTGGCATATCCATATCGCCGTCCCAGCCGGACATGGAGTAGCGCATGAAAATCAAACCGTGGCTTGGGGTGTAATCCTTCGCCTGCTGAATATCCATCGCCAATCCCACCGACCAGTGCGGCGTAATGCGTCGCTCCACCAGCGCCTGCAGCGTGTAGCCAAAACCGGTACCCGAGCTGCTGTCTGAGGTAGGATTCGACGCCAGTGTGAAGCCCGGATTGACCGGATAGCGCTGCTGCCCGTCGGTATGCGATTGCGACCAGGAAACTGAGCCGCCGAGATCAAACGACCAATTTTCCGTGCGTTGGCGATAGGTCACCGGCACCGACAGCGAGAAATATTGCTGCGGGCTGTAATAGCCGCCCTGGCCGAAGGTGTAGTCGCTGAGATCCTTCTGGTAATGCCACAGCATACTGTTCAGGCCAACGGTGGCGCGGCGATTGTCTTCATTAATCAGCTTATAGTAATAGCCCGCCATCAGGCGTTCGCGGCTATTATCCGCGACGTTATCGCCGCTAAGTTGATGCGCACTGATATCGCCCCACACGCCATGCGCGCCGCCCTGATCGTAACTCAGTCCGAGCGAGCCGCCGGTTGCCACCACGCCGCCCCAGGTTTTGCCGCCGTTCGCCGAGGGATCGCGTGCGCCTGCGTACGCCAGCAGCGAGCTGGAGATCGGCCGGCGTGACGCGGTGAACGTCAGGCCAATGTCTTTAACGTCGGTTTTCCAGCTTACGCCGCCGACCCAGTTGCTGGTCTCGAAGCCGAGCGGTGTGGTGCCGACGTCTGCCGACCATATATCGTTATGCCAGCCCACGCCCAGCGCGGTTCCTTCATCGCGCTGATTAAAGTCGCGGCTGCATCCACCAGAATTTTCATCGTTACAGCTGCCGAACTGCTCGCTGTGGCTGCCGTTCGCGGTGGAGAAGGTGCCGGCTGAAACCAGCACATGATCGACACGCACAAAGCTGCGGCCATCGGCCAGCGGCGTTTCCGCCTGCATCATGGTGGTATGGGCGGTGAAATCGGAGGTGCCGCCGTTGCCTTTGTTGCGCGAGTAATCCTGCTCCAGCGTGAACGTGGTGTCCTGCTGGCGATACAGATCGGCGGCGTCGCTGCGGATGCTGCGTTTCAGCCAGTCATCCTGCGCCTGATTGCGGGTTAACGCCGTATAGCGATCGTTATCCTTTGGCACATGCTGGCTGATGCCGCTTGCGGCCATCGCCAGCTGATAATCCTGCTGCGCTTGTGTGGGCTGTTGCAACTGCGTTTCCAGCCGCGCTACATCGCGATACACCAGCGCTTTTTCCTGCGACGGTGCGAGTTTCGTCGCGCGGGTTTTCAGCTCAGCAAACATCTGTTGAGCACGAACTGCATCGCCACTATTTTGCCAGGCGAGCGCCACGCGTCGCCCGCTGTTGACGCTTTGCTGCGCCACGCTCGGCGGCAAGGTTTGTAACGCGCGTTGCGCTTCCGCAGGGCGTTTTAAGGCGATCAAGGCTTCGATGCGACCCAGCGCCGCATCGCCGTTTTTACTGTCTTTCTGCAGCACCTTTTGATAGCTCGCCAGCGCGCTGCGGGCATCGCCGCGCTCCAGCGCCCAATCGGCCAGCGTGATATCGCGGCGGATGGATGCGGGTTGCTGTTTCAGCAGCGCAATCGCCGCGGTTTCATCGCCGCGCGTGCGTAAATCACTGGCGCGGGTAAACACCTTGTCCTGCTCGAGACGATCGGCCAGCTCATGCATGTTGCTGTCCCAGCGCGAAGTGGGCAAGCGATGCAAGGTCGCCAGCGCCGCGTCATCGCGGTCGCCGGAAGCTAGCCACAGCGCCGAGGCATACAGCGCTGCGGGTTCCTGAGGATGCTGGCGCACCATCGCGTCCATCACTTGCGCACCCTGAGTTTCTTCGCCGCCGTTGCGCAGCGCGCCAGCCAGACGATAGGCCAGCCAGATATCATCAGGATTCGCCTGCGCCGCCTGGCGATATTTCTCCGCCGCCTGATGCCATTGGCCTTGCTGCGCCAGCGTATCGGCTTCGGCCATCAGCGCATCGGTACGCAGCTGTAGCAGACGACTTTTCGCCGTGTTATTGCTGCGATCCAGCCGCAGCGCCTGCTGCCAATAAGTTTCTGCCTGCGCAGCGTTTTTACGCGCCAGCGCCGCATCACCCAGGCCAATCAGCGCCCAGCTATCGCGATTATCCAGCGCTTGTGCGCTGCGGTAATAACGTTCCGCTGTTGCGTTGTCGCCTTTTTTCAGCGCCGCATCACCGTTGTTGATCGCCAGCCAGTAACGGTTGGTTTGCAGCAGCGACTGCCACTTGCCGATCTGCGTGCTGGCCTGACCGGCCTGAATCGCTTTCTCCAGCCAGCTAATGGCGGCGGCGCGATTATTGGCTCGCGCCTGCGCCTGGCCCATCGCGCCCATCAGTTCAGCATCGTTGGGATTGGCTTTTAACGCGGCGTTGAGCGCGGAAATCGCATTTGCGCCGCCACCGGCATCCACCAGCGCCAAACCACGCATGCGCTGGCGATACGCCGGATCGGCGAGGAATTTTTGCTGACGCGCCAGCTCTTGCTGACCGCGCTGCTGGGCATCGCCTTCGGTGAAGGTTTGCAGATATTGCTGCAGGCTGGCGACGCTACGTTCGCTCACCGGCTGATTCTGGATCTGCTGCAACCACAGCTCGGAAGCGGCATCACGACCGCCGTTGCGGTTGGCGAGACGACGCAGCTGCGTAAAGGCTTCGCCTGGCTGATTGTTATCAAACGCCATGCGCGCCAGCTGCAGTTCGACGCCGATGTTGCCGGGATAGCGCTGCTCCAGCGCCTGCAACTGTTGATACGCTTGCGGCTGCTGGCCGGGTAAACGCGCCACCAACCGCCAATACTCCAGCTCGGTATTTACATCGGGGAACACGCCGTGGAACAGCGCGTCCCACGCGGCTTTGGCTTCGGCGACGTGTCCGGCGGTGGCCAGCAAGCGCGCCTGCTGCAGCTGCTGACGACCTTCTGCGGTCACTAAACGCAATCCGGCTTCCGATTCGCGCGTAGCGGCGGCATTCGGTGCCACGCGCTTCAGTTCATCCAGCAGTTTTTGCGCTTTGGCCTGATCGCCTTGACGCAACGCCATGCGGATTTGCGCCGCCAGCACCTGCGGATTATCAGGATCGATTTTTTCCAGCCGATAGAGTGATTGCTGGACCAGATCGAGTTTGTTGGTCGATTCACCGGTGCGAATCTGCATCAGCAGCCACTCAACCGGCGAAACTTGTGGACCGATCGGGGCGGCAGCCGAACCTGCTAACACCCCGAGCGTGCTGCCAATCAGCAATCCAAGCTGCAGTTTATTCATCGTCATCCAGCTCGGCCAGACGGCGACGGCTTACCATGCGCATTAAACGCCACGCCATCAGCGCAAACAGAATGACCACCACAACCGCACAAATCGCCAGCCACACCGGATGCGTTGCCAGCAGATTCCACAGACGCTCCCACCACGGCAGGTGACCAACGTAATAGGTTTCGCCGACGCGAATGCTGTTAACGCCTGACTCACGGATCACCGTGGCGGAACCGAACACCGCCGCGCGTTTGCCGCTGTCGAGCAGCGCGTTATTCAGCAATTCCCAGCCGCGTGGGCTGTCGGCCAGCAGCGCCACAACGCTGCGTTGATCGTTGAACGGTGACTGGAAGCCAACAATCGCGCCCATCGGCCCGCGTGAGCTGATGGTGGTTTGGCTTTCCACGGCGCGTTCACTGTCAGAAATCGGCACATTGGCTGCCGCATTGGCGCGTGCGGGCATGCTGATCCAGCTGCGTGCGGCATCGGCCAGCAGCGGGATCTTAGTATCGTCCTGCAGATCCTGCGGAATACCGCCGATCATCAACATATCCGCATCCGCTGATTTCGCTTTGCTCCAGTCATCGCTCATCTGCACGCGCAGCGCCGGATAACCGGTTTGTGCGCCGATGCTGCCGAGCGCATTGAGCAGCGTGCTGACTTCGTCATTGCTCGGTTTAGGCTGCACCAGCACCAGCGTTTGCGCCAGATCGGCGAAACGGCTATACGGGAAACCGGCGTTGGCGAACGCACCCAGCGACGGCATTTCGATGTAATGGCGATAGCCGGAGAAATCGATGCTTGAGGTATCGTCGATCACCACGTGATGTCCAACGGCGGTGACGGTTTCGCAGCGGCCATCGGCGGTGCCACCAATAAAGGTGTTGGCGTAATCAAAGTTAAAGCGCAGCTGATTCACCACACCGAGGCGCAGCGCTGGAATGGTCAACTGGCGATTGCTGTCCTGCAAACCCTGCATCAGCGGAATGCGCATCAGCTGCTGACCGGCGGTATCTTTCGGCGTCAGCGGATAATCCTGCATGAACTGGTTGTTGAGATGCACCGCGAGGCGCGAGCCATCCTGCTGAATCGGCGAGGTGTAGCGATAACGCAGATCCATATCGATACCGCGTGCGCGCACCAGGAACAGATCTGGCGGTAGATTCAGCGTCAGGCTGATCGGATTCGGCTGCAAACCGTCGCCCTGTAGCTGATTTTGATACTGCGTCAGCTCGGCAAAGGTAGTGCGGCGATCGGTGCGCACCCAGTTCGGTGCATCGTACGCCTGGCGCGCGGCCAGCAATTTTACGCTGTCGATGGTTGAGGTATCGCCGCGCAGCAGCAGCTGACCTTGTGCAATCCCTTCCACCGCAGTTAACAGATCCTGATCGTCGCGACCCAGAATCAGCAGCATCTTCTCGTACGGATTGTCCGGCTGATTCACCATCTCCACCGTCGGTTTCTCTACCGGCGGCAGATCTTTCAGGAAGTCGGGACGATGATCGTTGGTGGCAAACACCACCGCATGCTGCTCTTTGGGCAGCTGGTTATACAGCACCGGGAAGGATTGTCCGCGCCACTGCGCTTTGCTGCCAAACCATGAAGCCAGAATCCCGGCCGCACGCTGTTGCAGCAGATTCGGCTGGGCGTTGAAGACTATCGGCAGCTGCAGCGGGCGGCTGTCGCGCGTATCAAAGAACGGCTCCGGGAAATGCGACAGGTCGTTCTTCAGCGGCAGCTTTTGCAGCGTCAAATCGAGTTTGCTGGCTTTGCCGATATCCAGCCAGATGGTGCTGTTGGCCGGGTTTTCACATACGTTGGCATAGTGACCGACCAGTTCGAGGCGCACGCGGTTGAAGTCGCTGATAAAGCGTGGATCGATAGGGATCTGCGTTTGATTCTCTTTGCCAAGCTGATCGGCGGTGACGGTCACCAATCCCACCAGTTCATCGTTGAGATAGACCTTAAGCTGCGACAGCGTGGGAATCAGCGCTGGCGACGGACGATAGCTCAGATTCAGCAGCGCGCGCGTCACCACTTCATCGCTGCGCACGCCGAACTCAATCTGGCTGCTCGGTTCGGTACCGCGCAGCGTCATGCTGCCGGGCGGCGGGGCGACCTGATTAAACACCAGCTGGCTGTCACGCAGCGGCGCGTTGGCATCGACCAGCGCGTTCACCTCCGGTAACGGCTGCGGCGCATTGATGGCGCCAGAGGTCTGTGGCGCGGCCTGCACCACAGCTACGCAGCCCAGCATCAGGGCGGTGAACCAACTCAGTTTTTTCGTCATGGTCATATCATCAACTTAAGTAAAATCGGTTTTGATCGTCGCGGGCTGGCGGTCAATACGCTGCGGTAGCAGTGTCGCCAGCCAGCTCACCAACGCGGTGAGCCCACGGAATAAACGGCGCAGCGGCGCAGGGCCATACTCGGCCAGACGCAGATAGCCTTTAAAACCCAGCACCATAATGTCGGCCAGACTTTGCACCGGTTTGTCTTCCGGGAAGCCGTCCTGCCACAGCGCCCAGGTATCGGCGCGGGCGAAAGTGCACTGAATAAATTCAATGTGTTGACGCGTGCTGAGTTGATGCAAACGAATGCCGGCACGACGGCCAAACACGCGCTGCACCTGACACGGGAAGCTGAACTCTTGCTGACCACGGCGCAGCAGCAGCGACACGGTTTCGTCCTCTTTCAGCGCATCGGCTTCACGCAGCTCAACGCCGACGCCACCGTCGGAATAGTCGCGCAGCGTGCACGGCACCATGTGTCCATCCTCACGCGCGATGGCGGCGGGCATGGCGATTTCCACACGATGCGCTTCGCGGATTTGGCGCGCTTCAACCGAAACCGCCACCGCGCCGCCGAGGATAATCATGTTGTAAATCACCCACACCAGGCTGACCCAAATGGTGAGCATTTCGTTGGCCGGACCGTACGCCATGCGCCAGAAGGCCATACCGATACCGGCGATATTCAGCAGCACCAGCATCATGTACGGTTTGGTAATCACCCAATCGAGATGACGCTCGGCCACCAAACCGCCTTTGGCAGTAACGTTGAACTTGCCTTTGTGTGGATTGAACAGCGCCACCGTGGTTGGCCGCGCGATGTACCACGCCAGCACGGTTTCATACACTTCGCTCCAGAACGAGTGACGCCAGCGGCCCTGAATACGCGAGTTGGTCAAACTGGTGTGCAGCATGTGCGGCAGCACGTAGATGGCGATCGCCAGCGCGGGCGCGTAGATGATGTAGGCGTGGAACAGCAGAAACGCCAGCGGTGCCAGCAGGAAGATCAGGCGCGGAATCCCAGCGAGAAAGTGCAGCATGGCGTTGGCATAACACAGGCGCTGCACCAGCTTTAACCCTTTACCAAACAGCGGGTTATCGAGGCGGAAAATCTGCACCATGCCGCGCGCCCAGCGAATACGCTGGCCGATATGCGCGGACAAACTCTCGGTGGCCAGACCGGCAGCCTGCGGAATACGGATATACGCCGAGGTGTAACCCTGACGATGCAGGCGCAGCGAGGTGTGTGCATCTTCGGTGACGGTTTCTACCGCAATGCCGCCGATCTGATCCAGCGCGGTACGGCGCAATACGGCGCAGGAGCCGCAGAAGAACGCTGCATCCCAGGTATCGTTGCCATCCTGCACCAAACCGTAGAACAGCGAGCCTTCGTTAGGCGTCTGGCGGAAGCGGCCGAGGTTACGTTCGAACGGATCGGGCGAGAAGAAGTGGTGTGGCGTTTGCAGCATCGCCAGCCGATGATCTTTCAGGAACCAGCCCATGGTCAGCTGCAGGAATGAGCGCGTCGGCACATGGTCGCAGTCGAAAATCGCCACATATTCGCTGCGGCATACGGCTTTCAACGCATGGTTGATGTTGCCCGCTTTGGCATGTTCGTGAGTAGGGCGCACCACGTAATTGACGCCGACGCTGGCGGCAAACTCGCGGAACTCTTCGCGCGTGCCATCATCCAGCAGGTAGATATTCAGTTTGTCCTGCGGCCAGTCGATGCCCATCGCCGCGTAGATGGTCGGTTTCACCACGCTGAGCGGTTCGTTGTAAGTCGGCACCAGAATATCGACGCTCGGCCACGAGGTAATTTCCGGCGGCATCGAGACCGGCTGACGATTGAGCGGCCACAGCGTCTGGAAATAACCCAACACCAATACCGCCCACGCATAGGTTTCGGCACCAATCAGCAGCAGACCAAACGTCAGGCTGAGCGGATCGTCCCAGTTGAGGGTTTCGGTGTAGCGCCACCACAGATAACGGCAGGAAATCGTCAGCGATAACACGATCAGCATGATGGTCGACAAGCGCCCAGGCACACGCCGCACCAGCATCGCTAATCCCCATAACAGCAGCACGAAGACAAACTGCGTGGTGATGCCGAAGGGCTGCGAAATGCACAGCAGCGCCAGCAGGCTGGCAACAATCGCCGCCACGATAAACAGCAGCTGGCGCAACCACGCGGGCAGCGCCTGAATACGTTGTTCGCTGCGCTGGGCAAAACGGTTGTGTTCCAGCCGTGCTGGCAGCGCGCCGAGCCATTGATACAGCCGTTCGCGCCAGCGGAACAGCGGCTTGACGCTAAAACTTTTACGCGTGCGCTTGTCGAGCGGCAATACCAGCATCAGCCACAGGCTTTGCAGCGCATAGCGCAGCGGGTCAAGCGGTCGCGGTCGCAGCGGCGAAATTTGCGGATAGTAGCGCTGACGATGTTGCAGGATGCGCTGCCAGCCGGGTGTTTCCAGCCGCAACAGCGACCACGCCAGCACGCACCACATCAGATGCAGTGCGATGGTGAAGCGGCCCGCGCCATGCTGATGCGCCAGTTGAGCGCGGCGTTGCAGCGCCTGCCACGTTTGCGGCATCAGCAACCAGCGTAATGGATTCACGCCGCGCCTCCCGCCACATTCAGCAGCAGCCAGTTGGCCAGCGTGTTGATCTCTTCACTGGCCAGCGCATGCGGCCGATATTCGCCCACCGGCTGTTTCATCATCAGCGCTTCCGCCAGCGCTTCATCGCGGTGGATTACCTGTGGAATCAGGTTCTTCAGCGAGCTGATCCAGAGCTGATGCAAATCCTGCTGCAGCTGGCTGTTGGCGTTGAACTGGTTGATCAGGAACAGCGTGTGCGCAGGAAAACGCGCGTGGTGCAGACGCAACTGGCAGTTGGCATCCAGCGTCAGCACCTGCAGCAGACGATCGGCTGCGGCAACCAAAGATCGCTGCCACGGCAACAGATCCGCTGGGATGTCGAAAATAATCCAGTCGTAGTGTGATTTCAGGGCCGGTAACGAATTTAGCAGCGGTGCGGCAAATTCTGAGTTGATATTGCTGATGTTGGCGCTCTGTTGCGGCGTGAGTGCGCCAAACGGCAGAAAATCCAGTCCCGCTTGATAGCGCTGTGCGCACTGCTGCCACGCTTGCTGTTCGAGCAGCGCAGGTGCCCAGCCCTGAGTGTGGGTCAGCGGCAAATTGAAGTGGGCAGCCAGTTGATTTACCGGGGAAAAGTCGATAACCAGTACCGATTGCTGCAGCGCGTTAAACGCCCAGCCGAGCGCGGCGCTCAGCGAAGTGGCACCACAACCGCCACGCAATCCTTGTAATGCAATAACAGGCATTAACGTTCTGACTCCTGTGCCGCGCTTATTTCACGCAGCAATGGCCAGCGCGTCATAATGGTATTAAGTCGCGCTTCGCGGGCAATATCAATGTAGCGAAATGCCTTAAGGGAAAAAGCATCACTCAAAGCGGTAATGTCATCGTGCTCTTCGCTGCTAGCAGCATTCAGCGAAAATGCATTCTCTGTTTTCATTATTTTTTTGCCACCAAAAAATCGACAACGGATGAATTGTGGTTCTATTTTTTGTAAAGTTTAAACCTGAAGTAAAGACAAATGCTATCCACAGATCAATGTGATTTGCATTAATAGGCTATTTTTTTATTTCACCGGTTCCAATTGTGGCTGTGTGGATTAAACTAGCCTGGATTGTATCGATCGCGAATAAAATATGAAAAATCATTATGCGCTTGGCCTGCAGCAGATTCAGCAGGAATTAAATACTCTGCAGAATCCAGGGTTTTACTGGATTACTAGCCAGCGTCAGGAAGATGCAAGAATGCTTTTACGTCAGGTGGTTAGCCAGCAAAAGGTGGCTACGCTGATCAGCGCAGACGAGAAACCGCAGGCGCTGCTGACGCCCGATCCCAGCGGCGGTCCAGCGCGTATGCCGTTATTTTCACTGCCGGCGAATAAAAGCAGCTTACAGCAGTTGGAGAGTGATTTTTCCCGCATGCTGAATAGCCGTAGCGGCCTGGTGATTTTTTATAGTAATGCCGCGTTGTGGGGAAAATTATCGCCCGATGAGTTGACCATTTGGCTTAAGCGCATGCGTCGATTGATAACTAAAAAACAAATCACGCTGTTAATGATCACCTCCGGCACGTCAATAATTCACTTACGTAATCATCTGCAAGCTTATTTTCGCCAGCTTGATGGTCTCGCGCATTTAGAGTTTCAGCAGGACAGTTGGCAATATCGAATTAACTGGTGGTATGCGGCAGATAAATTACTGGCCGATCGTGCTATCCGTTTGAGTTGCGGTGATAATCAATTTATTGCCGAAAATGATGCAGAACAAAATATTCCATTAAGCCGCAATGATGAAAACCAATTCCTTGCGCAAGAAGGTGTGCTGGAAGGCGCACCGCCACTTTCTGTGCAGTGGCAATTATTTAGTGACAATGAAAGCGTGTTCTCGCGTGCCCAGCAGGCAAATGCGGCAACCGTCATCTTTAGCCTGGTCCATAACCAAGACATTAATTCTTTAGCAACCATGGTCCATAGTCTGCGCCGTTCACGCGGTAGCGCGCTTAAGATTGTGGTGCGCGAAATCAGTACCACGCTACGCTACAGTGATGAGCGTTTGCTGCTGGCCTGCGGGGTGAATGCCATCGTACCGACGGCGGCCAGCCTGTCGCGTTTTCTCACCACGCTGGAAGGGATTCAGGGGCAACAGTTCTCGCGCCATGTGCCTGCCAATCTCAACGCCCTGATGCAGGCGCTGCAGCCATTGCAGCAGAAAGGCTATTTACCGCTGGACGCGTTTTGCGCGGCGGTACAGCAGCTAATGGCCAACACGTTGCTGCCGGAAAATGACAAAGGTTTGCTGGTGGCGCTGCGTGCGGTGCCGCAGCTGAAACCCGAACAGATTCTGACGCTGTGCAAACCGCGCCGCTTCGGTGATTTGGTGACGCTGGTGAACGACCGCATCTATCTGTTCCTCTCTTCGTGCCGCTTCAACGATTTGGATATCGCGCTCAAATCGATTTTCTCCTTGCCGCATGACGAGCTGTTTAGCAATCGCATCGTCTGGTTTGAAGATAATCAGATTGTGTCGGAGGCGGACAAAATTCGTCAGCTGACATCGGTGACGCAGCGTGACAGACAAGCCGCGCCGTTGGCCGCTGTGCCAGTCGCTACGCAGGCCGACGTGCCTGAGCGCGGAGCACAAACGCCGCAGCCGATTACCCTCAACCTCGACGGAGTAAGCCACCAATGACACTGATGGATTGGGTGCAGGTGGCGATCCTGCTGTTACTGATTTTACTGTTCCTGAGATCACTGTTTGGTCGCGGGCTCACGCGCAGCGGCACCAATCCGCTGCTGCGTTTGCTGCCGACGCGTGCATTGAAATCAGAAGGGCAGTGGCAACGCAAAACCAATAAAACGGATAAACATGAATAACAGATTCACGATGCACGGTTCGTGGTGGCGCGGCCTCGGTGGCTGGAACTTTTACTTCCTGATTAAATTTGCGCTGCTGTGGTACGGCTACCTCAATTTCCACGCGCTGAGTAATCTGGTGTTTCTGGCGTGGCTGCTGTTCCCGCTGCCGAACGCGCGGCTGCATCGTCTGCGTCAGTGGATTTCGCTGCCAATTGGCATTGCGCTGTTCTGGCACGATACCTGGCTGCCGGGACTCAACTCGATCATGAGCCAGGGCAGTCAGCTGGCGGGCTTCTCGCCCAGTTACTTGCTCGACCTTGCCAATCGCTTTATCAACTGGGAGATGATTGGCGCGGGCTTTGTGCTGCTGGTGCTGTATCTGTTTGTCGCGCAGTGGATTCGCGTCACCGTGCTGGTGTCGCTGATGCTGATCTGGCTCAACGTGCTGACGATCGCCGGACCGGCACTGAATTTACTGCCGAGCAGCGCCGCTACGCCGACGGTGAAGCTCAACGATACGCCAGCGGCGAAAGCGCCAGATGGCCTCGATCAATCCGCGCCGCCAACCAGCGCCAATCTTACCGCGTGGCTTAACCGTTTTTACGACGCCGAGCGCCAGCGTTCAACGCACTTCCCGGACGCATTGCCTGCCGATTCGCAGCCGTTCGATATTCTGGTGATCAATATCTGTTCGCTGTCATGGTCGGATTTGAATGTCGCGCAGCTGCGCAATCATCCGCTGTGGCAGCACTTTGATATTCTGCTCAACAACTACAACTCCGCCACCGGTTACAGTGGCCCAGCGGGGATTCGTCTGCTGCGTGCCAGCTGCGGCCAGAGCTCGCACAGCGATCTGTACAAAGCCACCGATCAGCGCTGCTATCTGTTTGATAACCTTGCAAAGCTGGGCTTCAAACAGCAGTTGATGATGGATCACACTGGCGTGTTTGGTAACTATCTCAAAGAGCTGCGTGAAGAGGGCTATCTGCAGGCGCCGTTGATGTCGCAGGCGGGCATCGCGCCGGAAGTGACGTCGTTTGATGGTTCGCCGGTATTTAATGATGCGCAGTTGATGCAGCGCTGGCTCGACGATCGCACCAAGAGCAGCGATGCGCGCTCCGCCACCTTCTATAACCTGATTCCGCTGCACGACGGTACGCGCGAGCTGGGCAGCACGCGCAGCGCCGACTGGCAGCCGCGCGCCAAAGTGCTGTTTGATCAGCTCGATGCTTTCCTGACTAATCTGGAGAAATCGGGTCGTCGCGTGATGGTGCTGGTGGTGCCGGAACACGGCGCAGCGCTGCAGGGCGACAAAATGCAGATGTCGGGATTGCGTGACATCCCAAGTCCGGATATCACTCATGTGCCGGTCGGCATTAAGTTTGTCGGCATGAAAGCACCGCATCAGGGCCAGCCGCTTAGCGTGGAGACGCCAACCAGCCTGATGGCGATCTCGGAAATCGTCTCACGCGTGGTGGATGGTCAGGTGTTTAACGCGCCGAACGTTAATATGTCGGTGCTGACCGATAATCTGCCGCAGACGCCGGTGGTGTCGGAGAACGACAATGCGGTGGTGATGATGTATCAGGGCAAACCGTGGATCCGCCTGAACGGCGGCGATTGGGTGCCGTATCCGCAGTAGGTTGCCATTCGTGGCGTAATGCCGCTCAGTTAAGCGCAGAGCGACTTTCGTTCGCCATGTGCTGAGGCAGTTGCAGCACCTGCGTGCGGCGACCGAGCAGAGGACGCCTGGCCGCGCCCTCTGCACTCCCGGGCCCTGCGCCAGCCCAACCCGCCGCTGCGCGGTACCTTCACTCATTCACGATTCCTGACGGACCGGTGTCGATTCGCTCCTGCTCAGCGCCACCTCTCGCTGCATCCATGCGGCTCGCCCTGGAATCCCTCACTCGCTCAGCGGTTTGGGATGTCGCCTCAACATCCGCGCTGCAGCAACTATGCATTTTCTGACTTACAATCGCTGTAAATCCCGTAGGGGCGCCATTCATGGCGACCTGGTGCGCATAAATGCGCACCCTACGAAAAACTAAACCCATTATCTTAATCACAGGCGGAGGTGTTGGGCGTCGAGCGATAAGCGAGTACGGCGCAGGCCCCCATTCGCGCGCGCCAAAACCTGCATAATTCCGAATCACTTCATAAATAACCCAACTTGCCTATTTTTCGCCTTTATCCCGGCGAAAAAAACGCGTGACCTGGGATATACTCGCTGCGAATTTCATCTCATTACACGCCTATGTGGCCTGGAGAAGTTTTGTTGCGCGTCAGTCGTTCTCTAACGATAAAGCAGATGGCGACGGTTTCCGCCGTGGCGATGGTGACCATCTGCATCTTTATTGTCATCCAGCTCTTTCACTTTGTGCAGCAGCGCAGGATTGACTACGCCCAGCAAATGGAAAATGTGGCGCACACCGTGCGTCAGCCGCTCTCCGAAGCAGTACTCAAAGCCGATATTCCGCAAGCGGAACGTATCCTCAATACCCTAAAACCGGCCGGTATTTTATCGCGCGCCGATGTGGTGTTGCCGAATGCCTTCCAGGCGCTGCACGCCGATTTCGCGCCGGAAAAACCGGTGCCGCGCTGGGTCGCGCGCCTGTTTGAACTGCCGGTGCAAATCACGCTGCCGCTCTATTCGGTCGAGCGATCGGGCTTGCCGAAGCCGATTGCCTATCTGGTATTGCAAGCCGACTCCTCGCGCGTTTATCAGTTCCTGCTCAGCACCTTGTCGACCATGATCACCACTTATCTGCTGCTGGCGCTGATCCTCTCGATCGCCATCAGCTGGTGTATCAACCGCTTGATTGTGCATCCGCTGCGCGATATTTCGCGTGATTTGCAGGAGCTGCCGCCGCAGGCGATTCTGACCCACAAAATGAAGCTGCCGCATAATCATCGCGATGATGAAATCGGCATGCTGATCCGCAGCTACAACCGCAATCAGCAGGTGCTGGAGTCGATTCACGACGAAATGAGCCGCATGACCACCCATTTCGCCGTGACGGACCTGCCTAATCGCGCGTTGTTCCTTGCGCTACTCGAACAGCACATAAGCCATCGCCACAATCGTCAGGCGTGGGGCTTGATGGTGATTCGCATTGAAACGCTGCAGGAAGCCAACGGCGTACTGAGCGATGAGCAGCGCGATACGTTGATGCTGACGCTGGTGGAGAAGATTCGCAGCACCGTCGACGATCACTCGCTGCTGGCGCAAACCGGCCCCAGCGACTTCGCCTTGCTGATGAAGCGCGCGCACAATCCGTTCCGCGCCATGCGTTTAGCGCGCAACCTGATGATTCGCATCAATCAGCCGGTGAACCTGCAACAGCTGCAGCTGCGTCCGAATGCCAGCATCGGTCTGGCGCTGCATGAAGAGAACAGCATTTCGGCCAGCGAACAGCTTGATCGCGCTACCTCGGCGATGATGTCGGCGCGCCATCAGGGCAAAAACCAGATTCTGTTCTTCGACCCGGCGCTTACCGAGCGGGCGCAAAAGCGTTTAACGCAGGAGCACGACATCTTGCAAGGTTTGCAGGACGAGCAGTTTGCCCTCTATCTGCAGCCGCAAATCAATATGGAAACCGGCGAGCTGGCCGGTGCCGAAGCGCTGTTGCGCATGCGCATGCCGGATGGCAGCTACGGATTGTCAGAAGAGTTTATTGCCAGCGCCGAAGAAATTGGTGTGATTTCGGCCATTGGTCGCTGGGTGTTTGAAGAGGCCTGCCGCATTCTGGCCGGCTGGCAGAAGCAGGGCATTAATATCCCGCTCAGCGTCAATATCTCGGCGGTGCAGCTGCGTGATGCCAGCATGGTCAGCCATTTGCAGGGCTTGCTGGAGCGCCATCGCATTGCGCCGGGCAACTTCGTACTGGAAATCACCGAAACCGCGCAGATTGGCGATGCCGAGCAGGCGATTGCGCTGCTGCGTTTGCTGCAGCAAACCGGCGTGGCAGTGGCGCTCGACGATTTCGGTATGGGCTACTCCAACCTCAACTATCTGCATCAGTTCAAAGCGCTGCCGGTGAATAAGCTGAAAATGGATCGCAGCTTCGTCGCCGCGCTGCCGGATGACGACACCATGGTGCGCATCGTGGCGGCGATTGCCGACATCATTCACCTCGACGTCATCGCCGAAGGTGTGGAAACCGCCGAGCAGCGCGACTGGCTGCTGGCGCGCGGAATTACTATAGGGCAAGGCTACTTATACGCTGAAGCGCTGCCGCTCCACGTCTTTAATCAACGCTGGCTCAATAGCCCGCAACTCCCTGAATAATCACCTTGGTTATTGATTTTCCTTACAAAATTGTAGCGAAGCGCTGTGCTGAAGCGTTTCAGTTCATAGTTAGAGTTTTGTAACTTTTGTAAGGAATAGTAGGGGATATTAATCTTGTTAACAGGGTGTTATTTTCCTCGCCATCGGTAAGGTTTTACGCTTCTGGCGGCTTGCCGCATGCGTTCTCCACAACAATGGCGGTGCGAACCGTCTTACTGGACACCTGTTATGAAAATCTTAAAAAGCCTCTATTTTCAGGTACTGGTTGCCATCGGCATCGGCGTCCTGTTGGGCCACTTCTATCCTGAGTTAGGCGCGCAAATGAAGCCGCTTGGCGATGGTTTCGTTAAGTTGATCAAGATGATCATCGCCCCCGTGATTTTCTGTACGGTGGTGACCGGTATTGCCGGCATGGAGAGCATGAAAGCCGTTGGACGTACGGGCGCAGTGGCGCTGCTGTACTTTGAAGTAGTCAGCACCATCGCGCTGATCATCGGTTTGGTGGTGGTTAACGTGGTGCAGCCAGGCGCGGGCATGAACGTTGATCCGGCCACGCTGGATGCTAAAGCGGTTGCGGTTTACGCGCAGCAAGCGGAGCAGCAAGGTGTGGTCGCCTTCCTGCTGGATGTGATCCCGAATAGCGTGATTGGTGCCTTCGCCAGCGGCAACATTCTGCAAGTACTGCTGTTCGCTATTCTGTTCGGCTTCGCTCTGCATCGCCTCGGCAGCGCTGGCACCGTGATGTTCAACGTCATTGAGAGCTTCTCGAAAGTGATCTTCGGCGTGATCAACATGATTATGCGTCTCGCGCCAATCGGTGCCTTCGGGGCAATGGCCTTTACCATCGGTAAATATGGTGTCGGCTCGCTGGTGCAGCTGGGTCAACTGATCATCTGCTTCTATATCACCTGCGTGCTGTTCGTGGTGGTGGTGTTGGGGCTGATTGCACGCTTCGCCGGCTTCAACATCTTTAAATTTGTCGCCTACATCAAAGAAGAGCTGCTGATTGTGCTCGGTACTTCCTCATCTGAATCGGCGCTGCCGCGCATGCTGGATAAGATGGAGAAGCTGGGCTGTAAGAAATCGGTGGTGGGCCTGGTGATTCCAACCGGCTACTCCTTCAACCTCGATGGCACCTCGATTTACCTCACCATGGCGGCGGTATTTATCGCGCAGGCGACCAACGCGCATATGGATGTGTTCCACCAAATCACGCTGTTAGTGGTGCTGCTGCTCTCCTCAAAAGGCGCAGCGGGCGTAACCGGCAGTGGCTTTATCGTGCTGGCGGCCACCTTGTCAGCGGTGGGACATTTACCGGTTGCTGGTCTGGCGCTGATTCTCGGTATTGACCGCTTTATGTCCGAAGCCCGTGCGCTGACCAATCTGGTGGGTAATGGCGTAGCGACCATCGTGGTGGCGAAGTGGGTCGGACAACTGGATGAGAAACAACTGAATGCGACGCTTTCTTCAGGGAAAAAGGTGAATAACGCACCAGAAACCGCCGCATAACCTGCTATTTGCGTTAATTTGCCGAGAAATGCCCGCTGTCGCTTGCCCTGACAGCGGGCATTTGCATAATAAACCCCATTGATTTTTTTCCCGATTTTTTGCCTCGTTGCGCGACATCCTGACCTTCTCGTGGTCAAAGAGTCTGTTATTAAATAAACGTGGCGGCAAAATGCCGCACCGGTCACCCCAGATGTGGCCGAACATGCCGCGCTAACGAGCGTTGATCTGTTTGAGTAGGGGTTCACATGCAGGGCACCAGAATTCGGCTTTTGGTTGGCGGATTGCTACTGGCAGCGTCCGGTTTTGGCGTGCACGCCGAGACGCTCCAACCCGATCCCGCCTGGCAGGAAGGCAAACTGGACAATGGTTTTAGCTGGCAGCTGCTGACCACACCACAACGTCCAAGCGATCGTATTGAACTACGCCTGATTGTTAACACCGGTTCGCTGGTGGAGAGTGCGCAACAAACTGGCTATAGCCATCTTTTACCGCGTTTAGCGATGGTGCATAACGCCACGCTGGACACCAATCAGCAACGCGCGCTGTGGCAGCAAGCCATGGATCCGCAACGTCCGCTGCCGCCCGCCATCTCGTCGTACGATTACACCCAATACAACCTGAGCTTGCCGAATAACCGCCCTGATCTGCTGAAAGAAGCGCTCAGCTGGCTGGCGGCGACCGCCGGGAAAATGACGATTAATGAGCAGGTGGTGGCTACCGCGTTAACGGCCACCGACCCGATTGCCACCTGGCCCGCTAATACCCAGGATGTGTGGTGGCGCTATCGCCTAAAAGGTTCGGCGATGCTGGCGCACGATCCGGGCGAGCAACCGCGCGCGCCGGTGGATATCGCCCAGCTCAACAGCTTCTATCAGCAGTGGTACACGCCAGACGGCATGACGCTGTACGTGGTGGGAAATGTCGATAGCCGCAGCATGGCGGAGCAGATCAACAAAGCTTTTGCGCCGCTGAAAGGCAAGCGTGTTGCGCCTGCCGCGTTACCAACGCTGTCACCGCTGCCGCATCAGCCGGTGAATCTGGTGAATGGCGGCATGAGTCAGGATCGCCTGTCGCTGGTGTGGGACACCGCATGGCAGCCGATTCGCGATTCGCAGAATTTGCAGCGCTACTGGCAGAGCGATTTAGCGCGTGAAGCGCTGTTCTGGCATGTGCAGCGCGCGCTGGCTGACAGCAAAGCGCAAAGCGTGCAGGTTGGTTTCGATTGCCGTGTGCTTTATCAGCGCGCGCAGTGCTCGATCAACATGGACAGCCCCAACGCCTCTTTGCCGCAGAATATGAATCAGGTGGCGAAAGAGCTGGCGGCGGTGCGCGACAAAGGGTTACCGCAGGAGGAGTTTGATGCGCTGATGGCGCAGAAGCTGCTGGAGCTCAATAAGCTGTTTGCCACTTACGCCCGCACCGACACCGATATTCTGATGGGCCAGCGTCTGCGCTCGCAGCAAAATTCGGTAGTGGACATTGCGCCTGAGCAGTATCAAAAGCTGCGTCAGACGTTCCTCGGCGAGATGACGCGTGATCAGTTGAATCAGGAGCTGCGTCAGCAACTGTCGCAGGAGCTGACCATGGTGCTGATTCAGCCGCAGGGTGAAGCCGAGACCAACGTGAAGATGCTGCAGGAAGGCTGGGACAAAGTGATGAAGCTACCGGAACCGCCAGCGGCTCCGGCTAGCCCGGAAGACGTGAAGCCGGATAACAGTGCAGGCGCGGCGGAACAGACCGCGCCATCATCCTGATTATCAGGTCTTCGCTCTGAGCCATTCGGTGACGAGCATCGGCCAGCTCGCCAAAGGCAAATCTGCCACGCCACGGATACCAAATCCGTGGCCGCCTTTTTGGTAGAAGTGAATCTCCACCGGCACTTTGTGCTCACGCAGCGCGCTGAAGAACACCATGCTGTTGTTCACCGAAACCGACTCATCATCGGAGGCGTGAATCAGCAGCGTCGGTGGCGTTTGCGCATGCACGCGCGTTTCCATTGAGTACGCATCAATCATTCTTTGATCCGGCCACGCGCCGAGCAAGCGGGTGCGCGCACCTTCATGCGCCAGACCTTCGCGCATACTGATCACCGGATAGAGCAGCACCATCGCATCCGGGCGCGGCGTGAAGCTGTCGGCCTGATCCTGCACCGGATAGAGTTTCTCGCCAAAGCGCGTGCCGAGGCTGGCGGCAACGTGTCCGCCCGCCGAGAAGCCCATCATCACAATATATTTGCCGTTCAACCCGCGCTGCGCACGTTCACGCAGCACGCGCACCGCACGCTGCGCATCAGCCAGCGGCGCGTCTGGACCTTCATGGTGACCGTCATACGGCAGGCGATACGTCATCACCGCCAGCGTGTAGCCCATTGACGTGAAGAAGGTGGCGAGCGCGCTGCCTTCGCGGTCGATCAAAACCCGCTGATAACCGCCGCCCGGCGCCACCAGCAGCGTGATGCCGTTCGAGGTTTCCGGATGCCAGATGGCAATCTCCGGGCAGCGCACGCCGGTGGCGGCGCGGTCATAAGGTTCGTACTCTTTGGCGAGATCGACGATTTGCGGCTGAGCGCGCGAATCGCTCGCGCCTGGCGCATCACCGTGTGGCCAGATGTTGATGATTTCTGTGTGCATAAGTCAGTCCTGAGCGAGTCATGTTGTCGTTATTTTTTTCGCGGCCGGAGTAACAGCGTCCTGCTGTTATTGATTAAAACATGGTCTCTTTTGCCGCTGGCGTCCAGCCGAAAACCGCCGATTTAGCCAGTTTCGGACTATGCCTGGCGGCCAGATTTCGTGCCATAACGCATTGAATTTAAATCGATCTGATTAGCGTGATTGAAGAAGCAATGCGGGTTTTGTTACAGAAGTGGATGAGTCAGGTGATTAGCGGAAATTGGCAGGGAAAAATGCTGCGTTAAGGCAAACTTTGCGGGTGGGTTTGTTAGCGGTGTTTATGGATTTGGTCGCCATAAATGGCGACCCTACAAATGTGCAGCTGGATTAACGTGGCATTGCGCTGAGCGGGATAATCGCGCCGCGATGCTGGATCACCGTGCTGGCAGTGAGATGACCGCGTGCGGCGGCATCTTCGGCGCTGCCACCGGCTAAACGCACCGCCAGATAACCGGCGCTGAAGGAGTCGCCTGCTGCGGTGGTATCGATCACTTTCTCTTTCGCCAGCTTGATGGCGGCGACGTCGCGCAGCGGCTCATCGCCGACCGCCACCAGACAGGAATCTGCACCGCGTTTAATCGCAATTTCCTTTACGCCAGCGGCGCGTGTGCGGGCAATCACCGCATCCAGCGGCTGCTCGCCCCACAGCAAATCTTCATCGTCGAGCGTCAGGAATGCCATGTCGGTATGGCGCAGCATCTCGGCATACGCTTGCTGGGCGCTGGCTTTATCGGCCCACAAGCGCGGACGATAGTTGTTGTCGAAAATCACCTTGCCGCCGTTCTGACGACAGGCGCGGAGCAGCGCCATCAATTTGTCGCGACTGGCCGCTGGCAGAATCGCCAGGCTGATGCCGCTCAAATAGAGATAATCGTAGTGCGCCAGCTGCTGGCAAATCTGGTCCGCTTGCGCGCTATCCAGCCAGAAACGGGCGGCAGCGTCGTTGCGCCAATACCAGAAAGTGCGCTCGCCGTGTTCGTCGGTTTCGATGAAATACAGGCCTGGCATTTTATTGTCGAGGCGCTGAATCAGCGCGGTTTCGACCTTTTCCTGCTGCCAGGCGGCGATCATCTGGTCACTGAAGCTGTCGGTGCCGAGTGCGGTGACATAATCGACACGCAGCTGCTGGTTATCTGACTGGCGCGCCAGATAAACCGCCGTGTTCAGCGTATCACCGCCAAAACCGCGTTTGATGTTCTCACCTTTCTCGGACAGCTCAATCATGCATTCGCCAATAATGGCGATTTTCTTCTGCGTCATGGTCTTCGGCCTATAGTGAATTCTGCCTTAGTCTCGCGTCTGGTATGGCAGTCGTCAATGGTTTTTAAAACGATGTTTTGATTTAACTTAAGGCAGTAAACCGCCGGCGCTACGGCGATTTAACGGCCAAAGCGCGTTTTGTTTTGCCGATTAAGCGCGACGCACGCTGTTACACTCAACTATTCATGGGACTAACGAGATTGATAAAGTTATCCCGGCGATCGCCGATACTTGCCGCTGAGATGCTATTTGCAGGCACTCGACACCAACCAGGAAAAAACCATGGTGATGAAGAATTTGAGTCATCGGCTGCCTGTTTCAAATGAACTGGAACAACAACAGGAAACGCGTCTCTTCTGGCAGCAGTGCCAACGATTCTATACTTTCCAGCCGATTTATCAGGTTTCCGGCCGCTTGCTGGCCATTGAATTACTGACGGCGGTGACTCATCCCTCCGCGCCAGAAAAAAGGCTGTCGCCCGAAGACTATTTTGAAGCACTGACTATCGCGCAGCGGCTCGCTGTCGTCCAGGAACAACTCGAGCTGCTGATAACATGGTCACCGTTTTTCAATCAGCGTCAGCTGGTGGCGTCGGTGAATATCGACGGTCCAACGCTGATGGAGATTGAGCAGCATGAGTCGATTCGCACGCTGATCGCACAGCTGCCGTGGGTGCGCTTCGAACTGACGGAACATCATGCGCTGCCGCAGGAAGAGATGGTAGCGAAGATGCCGGAACTCGGGCCGCTGTGGCTGGATGATTTTGGCTCCGGCATGGCGAACTTCTCGGCGCTGACCGAACTGCGTTACGACTACATCAAACTGTCGCGCGAGCTGTTTATGCTGCTGCGCGCCAGCGATGAAGGCCGCTCAATGTTCTCGATGCTGCTGGCGTTGATTAACCGTTATTGCAACGGCGTCATCGTCGAAGGTGTGGAAACCGAAGAGGAGTGGCAACAGGTTCGCAGCTCGCCAGCCATGGCGGCGCAGGGCTACTTCTTCTCGCGTCCGGTGCCGTTTAGCGAGCTTGAACGCATGGCACTTGAGCTTCCCTGATCCCGTTCCGCGACGTCTCGACTATCCTTAGTCAGACGTGGAAGGGCAAGGAGGAAGCAATATGTCACGTACTCGAAAGATCCTGAGCTGGGTGTTCGGGATTTTTTTGTTATTGGTTGTAGTGATTGTGGTGATCATCGCCACCTTTGACTGGAACCGCCTGAAACCTACGATTAATCAAAAAGTTTCAGCCGAACTGAACCGACCTTTCGCGATTCGCGGCGATCTCGGCGTGGCATGGGTTCGCAATCGCGAAGAACCAGGCTGGCGCAGCTGGGTGCCGTGGCCGCAGGTGCATGCCGACGATGTGATGCTCGGTAATCCGCCATCCATTCCTGATGTCACCATGGTGCATCTGCAGCGCGTTGAAGCGACGATTGTGCCGCTGGCGCTGCTGCATCAGCAGATCTACCTGCCGTGGATCAAAATGCAAAAGCCGGATGCGCGGCTGGTGCAAACTGCTGACAAAAAGAATAACTGGACCTTTGATCTCGCCAGCAGCCAGAACAGCGATGCGAACGCGACGCCTTCTGCCTGGTCTTTCCGCCTCGACAACATCCTGTTCGATCAGGGACAAGTGCGCTATCGCGACGCCGTCAATAAAGCCGACGTCACGGTAACCATCAATCCGCTGGGCAAACCGGTGCCATACGCGCAGGTGGCGGGCGGCGACGATCAGCAGAAGGGCGCGGGTGATTTTGTCTTTGGCTGGCAGGCGAACGGCACTTACAACAATCAGAAGCTGGATGGCGACGGTAAAATTGGCGGCATGTTATCGCTGCGCAGTAAAACCACGCCGTTCCCGCTGCAGGTGGATGTGCGTAATGGCACCACACGCGTGCGCATTGACGGCACCTTGCAGGATCCGCTCAATCTTGGCGGGCTGGATGTGCGTTTGCGCTTCGCGGGCGATACGCTGGCGAATCTGTATGGCCTGACGGGCGTGCTGCTGCCTGATACGCCACCTTATGAAACCGACGGTCATTTGATTGCGCGTTTCAACGAGGAGAAAGGGCCGTTGTTCCGCTACGAGAAGTTTAACGGCCACATCGGCGACAGCGATATTCACGGCTCCCTTGTTTATCGTCAGGGTAAACCGCGTCCCACCTTGACCGGTGAACTGACCTCGAACCAATTGCGGATGGAAGATTTGGGGCCGCTGATTGGCGTCAATTCCGGCAAAGGCAGCGAGAAAACGCAGCAGGCCAAAGCGCAACGCGGCGATGCCTCAACGCAGCCTGCCGATCGCGTTCTGCCGCATGACAAGTTCGATACCAAGAGCTGGGATGTGATGGATGCGGATGTGAAGTTCAGCGGCAAACGCATTGAACACAGCAGCAAGCTGCCGCTCAGCGATCTCTATACCCATCTGCAATTGAAAAACGGCGACCTGTTGCTCGATCCGCTGCGCTTCGGGATGGCCGGCGGCAGCATCAACTCCACCATTCATCTGGAAGGCGATCGCAGCCCGATGCGCGGACGCGCCGATTTGCATGCGCGTAAGCTGCGCCTGCGTCAGCTGTTCCCGGATGTCACCGCGATGCAGAACAGTTTGGGCCAGCTTAACGGCGATGCCTCGCTGAGCGGCACCGGCAATTCTGTGGCGGACTTACTGGGTACCAGCGATGGCGAACTGAAGCTACTGATGAATGATGGCCTGATCAGCCGCAGCCTGATGGAGATTGCCGGACTGAACGTCGGTAACTATGTGGTGGGCAAACTGTTCGGCGATGACGAAGTGAAGATCAACTGCGCGGCAACCGATCTGAATATTCGTCAGGGTTTAGCGACGCCAAAACTGTTCTTGCTGGATACCGAGAACGCGGTGATCAACGTGACGGGCAACGTCAACTTCGCGAATGAACGCATGGACTTGTCGATCAATCCGGAGAGTAAAGGGATTCGTATCATTACGCTGCGTTCACCGCTGTATGTGCGCGGCACCTTTAAAAATCCGGATGCCGGCGTGAAAGCCGGTCCGCTGATTGCGCGCGGTGCTGCAGCGGTGGCGCTCGGTGCAGTAGTCGCGCCGGCCGCCGCGTTGATCGCACTGATTTCGCCTAGCGATACCGACGACAATCAGTGCAATAACGTGCTTCAGCAGATGAAGAATCAGAAGTGATCAGTTACGCCACAGCACTTTGATGATGTGGTAACCAAAGGCGGTTTTCACCGGTCCGTAAGGCTGTAGCAGCGGACAGGAGAAGACCGCCTTATCAAATGCCGGCACCATTTGCCCTTTACGAAACTCACCCAAATCACCGCCGTTGCGCCCGGATGGGCAGGTAGAGTGTTTCTTTGCCAGCTGCTGGAAGTTCGCCCCTTTTTCAAGCTGCGCCAGCAGGGATTTGGCCTGCGCTTCCTCTTTCACGAGGATATGTAAAGCCGCCGCGGTTTTCGCCATGATGAAGTCCTAATGTGTATAATCCGGCCATTATAACCCTGTTTCTTTTGATCCCACTGAGCGAATTCCGTTATGCGTTTAAACCCCGGCCAACAACGAGCTGTCGAATTTGTCACCGGTCCTTGTCTGGTGCTGGCCGGTGCTGGCTCGGGTAAAACCCGCGTGATCACCAACAAAATCGCCCACCTGATCCGCGAATGTGGCTATCAGGCGCGCCATATCGCCGCCGTGACCTTTACCAATAAAGCCTCGCGCGAGATGAAAGAGCGTGTGGCGCAGACGTTGGGACGTAAAGAGGCGCGCGGCCTGATGATTTCCACCTTCCATACGCTGGGGCTGGAGATCATCAAACGCGAATACAAGGCGCTGGGAATGAAAGCCAGCTTCTCGCTGTTCGACGATCAGGATCAGCTGGCTTTGCTCAAAGACCTGACCAAACAGTGGCTGGAAGAGGACAAAACGCTGTTACAGCAGCTGATTTCCACCATCTCCAACTGGAAGAATGATTTGGTCGATCCGCAGGGCGCAGCCGGTTTGGCGCAATCGCAGCGTGACCAGATTTTTGCGCATTGTTATCAGCTGTATGACCAACACCTGAAATCCTGCAACGTGCTGGATTTCGACGACTTAATCGCACTGCCGACGCTGCTGCTGCAGCGCAATCAGGAAGTGCGCGAACGCTGGCAGCAGCGCATTCGCTATCTGTTGGTGGATGAGTATCAGGACACCAACACCAGCCAATATGAGCTGGTGAAGCTGTTGGTGGGCGCGCGGGCGCGCTTTACCGTGGTGGGCGATGACGATCAGTCAATTTACTCGTGGCGCGGCGCGCGTCCGCAAAATCTGGTGCTGCTGCAACAGGATTTCCCGGCGCTGGAAGTGGTGAAGCTGGAGCAGAATTATCGCTCGACGCAGCGCATCCTGAAATCGGCCAATATCCTTATCGCCAACAATCCGCACGTATTCGAGAAACGCCTGTTCTCAGAACTGGGGCAGGGCAGCGAGCTGAAGGTGCTGAGCGCCAATAACGAAGATCACGAAGCGGAACGCGTGGCGGGTGAACTGATCGCGCATCACTTCATCAACAAAACCGCCTACAAAGATTACGCCATTCTCTATCGCGGCAATCATCAGTCGCGCGTGTTCGAGAAGCAGCTGATGCAAAACCGTATTCCGTATCGTATCTCGGGCGGCACGTCGTTCTTCTCGCGTCCGGAAATCAAAGATTTGCTGGCTTACCTGCGCGTGCTGACCAATCAGGAAGATGACAGCGCGTTCCTGCGTATCGTGAATACGCCGCGCCGTGAGATTGGTCCGGCAACGCTGCAAAAGCTGGGCGAATGGGCCAACCTGCGCAATAAAAGCCTGTATAACGCCAGCTTCGATATGGGGCTTGAGCAAACGCTGAGCGGGCGGGGGCTGGAGCATCTGCAGCGCTTTACGCACTGGTTGAATGAGATCGTCCAGCTGACCGAACGTGAGCCGGTGAACGCCGTGCGCGACCTGATTCGCGGCATCGACTACGAAAGCTGGCTGTTTGAAACCTCGCCCAGCCCGAAAGCGGCTGAGATGCGCATGAAGAACGTCAATCTGCTGTTCCAGTGGATGACCGAGATGCTGGAAGGCGATGAGCTGAACGAACCGATGACGCTGGCGCAGGTGGTGACGCGCTTTACGCTGCGCGACATGATGGAGCGCGGTGAGAGCGACGAAGAACTCGATCAGGTGCAGCTGATGACGCTGCACGCCTCAAAAGGGCTGGAGTTCCCGTATGTCTATCTGGTCGGCATGGAAGAGGGCTTATTGCCGCACCAGAGCAGCATCGATGAGAACAATATCGAGGAAGAGCGACGTCTGGCTTACGTGGGAATTACCCGTGCGCAGAAAGAGCTGACCTTTACGCTATGCCGTGAACGCCGTCAGTACGGCGAGCTGATGCGCCCGGAACCGAGTCGCTTCCTGCTGGAGTTGCCGCAGGACGATGTGGTGTGGGAGCGCGAGAAAAAAGTGGTGAGCGCAGAAGAGCGCGTGAAGACCGGACAGACGCGTGTCGCCGGGTTAAGAGCGATGCTGGAGAATGCGAAGAAGGGTTGAGAGCGGTCACCATGAATGGCGACCCTACGTCAATGGTAGGGGCGGCATTCATGCCGCCAGAACATCAGGAAATCGTCAATAACCAATGTACGTACGACTGATAATGACTCTCCTGCTCCAGCAGCTCAGAACGCAGCGGATGCACTTCGCGCCAACCGGCTGGCAGCGTCAAATGCAGCGCATCATCATCCGCCTGTAAACGCACGGCAGGCAAAGTGTCATCGCGACGACGACTCGAGAAAATAATCGCTAAACGCAGCAAGCGGCTTAAACGCTCCGCCATGCGCGGCGGCACGGCGTTTTGCTGAGTCAGCAACGCCAAATCAATGCTGCCGCTTTGGTTCTGCAGCAGGCAAGCCAGCATTTTTTTCTGTGCGGGAGTGAAGCCAGGAAGATCGAGATGGCGAATCAGGTATGCGGCGTGTTGCGGTGCCTGACGGAAATCGACGCTCAAGCCAATTTCGTGGATGGAACAGGCGCTGAGGAGCAGATCGCGACATCGGTTATCCAGCTTCCAGCTGCTGCTCACCTGACGGAAGAAACTCTCCGCCAACTGACGCACACGACCGGCCTGATCAATATCAATGGCAAAACGACGCTGCACGTTCTGCAATGTGCGGCTGCGGATATCGCGATCAACCGGCAGATGCAGCATGCCATACACTAAGCCTTCGCGCAGTGCGCCACCGGCCAGCGTCATACCTTCAATGCTCAGTTCCTGGAAGATAGCGATGAGGATCGATAAACCGCTCGGGAACACTAAGGCGCGCTCCAGCGTCAATCCTTCAATTTCCAGCTCTTCCAGCTTGCCGCACTGAATCGCGCGTTGTTTCAGCTGTTGCAGTTTGCTCAGGGTGATGCGCTCATCCATGCCCTGCGCCATCATAATTTCCTGCAACGCTTGTACGGTGCCTGACGCGCCGACACAGATTTGCCAGCCTTTCTCACGCAGCGCAGCGGCCACCGGACGGATCATCTCGCGCGCGGCCAGTTCGGCCTGCTCAAAATTCTCTTTTGCCAGATGGCGATCGCTGAAATAGCGTTCAAGCCAGGTTACGCAGCCCATCGACAAGCTGAACAGCGTGGTGGCATGCGAGCCTTCGCCGGTCACCAGTTCGGTGCTGCCGCCGCCGATATCGACCACTAAACGCTGATCGGAACCGCCGGTGGTATGCGCTACACCCTGATAAATCAGGCGCGCTTCTTCTTCGCCGCTGATGACATTCACCGCGCAGCCAAGAATCTGTTCAGCCGTTGTGAGGAAATCCTGCGCATTTTCGGCAAGGCGCAGCGTGGCGGTTGCCACCACGCGGATTTGTTCCGGAGGAATATCCTGCAGCTGTTCGGAGAACAACTTCAGGCACTGCCAGCCACGTTGCATCGCCTCAGCAGAGAGATGATTCGCTTTGTCGAGGCCAGCCGCCAGACGCACTTTGCGCTTTATCCGCGCGACGGTCTGAATACTGCCAGACACCTCGCGCACCACCAACATATGAAAGCTGTTAGAACCTAAATCAATCGCTGCATAGAGTGACGATGCGCTTAGCATGGTGTGCTTAACCCGAACGTTTACGGTTGCTATTGCGCGGCGCGCCGCTCCGACGGTTATTGTTGTTCCCGCCACGGCGTGGACCGTTTCCTGAACGACTGCGTTGCAGACGCTTCGGCGGTGGCAGTTCATTCAGCAAGGCATCGCTGTTGTACTTGCTGACCGGGATACCGTGACCGATGTACTCTTCGATTGCCGGCAGGTTCAGCGCGTACTCTTCGCACGCCAGGCTGATGGAGTGACCGCTGGCGCCCGCGCGGCCAGTACGGCCAATACGGTGAACGTAGTCTTCGCGATCGTCAGGCAGATCGTAGTTGAACACATGCGTTACGGCAGGAATGTGCAGACCACGTGCCGCGACGTCGGTGGCAACCAGGATATCCACATCGCCTTTGGTGAAGTCGTCGAGAATACGCAGACGTTTTTTCTGCGCCACATCACCGGTCAGCAGACCTACGCGATGACCATCGGCAGCCAAATGGCCCCAAATGTCTTCACAGCGGTGCTTGGTGTTAGCGAAGATGATGGCGCGATCTGGCCACTCTTCTTCTACTAGCGTCTGCAGCAAGCGCATTTTCTCTTCATTCGAAGGATAGAAAAGCTCTTCTTTGATGCGGTGGCCGGTTTTCTGCTCAGGCTCAACTTCCACGTATTCGGCGTTGTTCATGTGCTCAAACGCCAGTTCACGCACGCGGTAAGACAAGGTAGCAGAGAACAGCATACTCAGGCGTTGGGTGGCCGGCGGCATGCGGCGGAACAGCCAACGAATGTCTTTAATAAAGCCGAGATCGAACATGCGATCGGCTTCATCCAGCACAACAACCTGAATCGCGCCCAGGTTGACATGGTTCTGCTTGGCGTAGTCGATCAGACGTCCGGTGGTGCCCACCAGAATATCGACACCCTCAGCCAGCACTTTCAGCTGTTTATCGTAGCCGTCGCCACCATAAGCCAGGCCCAGCTTTAAGCCAGTGACCTTCGCTAATGGTTCAGCATCGGCATGAATTTGTACGGCGAGCTCACGCGTCGGGGCCATGATCAGCGCACGTGGCTGATTAGTCTGGCGACCTTCTGCGGCAGGATGAGAAAGAAGATAATGAAACGTTGACGTAAGGAACGCCATCGTTTTGCCGGTACCGGTTTGCGCCTGACCCGCAACATCACGCCCTGTAAGCGTAAGAGGCAACGCGAGCGCCTGAATAGGCGTGCAGTGGCTAAAGCCTTTAGTATCAAGGGCTTCTACCACCTGAGGGTGCAGGGCGAAGTCGGAAAACTTCTGTTCAGTTAAGTGTGTTTTGCTCATAGTGTGGTAGAATATCAGCTTACTAGCGCTTTACGAAAGCGTATCCGATGAAATAAAGTCAACCTACGTTGGTATCATTTCCGCCAATTCGCCAGGCGCAATCTTTTGGAGTTAAACATGAGCAGCGATAAGATCGTTCACTTGACCGATGACAGTTTCGACACAGACGTACTGAAAGCAGACGGTGTCACTCTGGTAGATTTCTGGGCTGAATGGTGTGGTCCTTGCAAAATGATCGCCCCAATTCTCGACGAAGTCGCAGAAGAGTACGAAGGTAAACTTACCATCGCTAAGTTGAACATTGATGACAACCCGGGTACGGCACCGAAATACGGCATCCGCGGTATCCCAACTCTGCTGCTGTTCAAGAACGGCGAAGTGGCGGCAACCAAGGTTGGCGCACTGTCTAAAGGACAGTTGAAAGAGTTCCTGAACGCCAACCTGGCCTAAGCCCAGCGTGGTGTTTGTTCGGCGGTGGTGAATTTTTTCGCCACTGCTGGACGTCTCACTTTAAGCGTGTTAAGTTGAGTTCACTGCATTACGCTCTTACCTTGTAGTTTGCATCTAAGTTTTCCCTTGTCAGACCCTACTCGCAATGAACGTTATCGTGGTTTGGCAATCTGATGACTAGCACATTCGGCATCATCTTTCGACCGTCTCCTCGTTTCCTATCGCCACATCTGACGATAATCGTCGAGCTGAGTTGAAAAAGAGCCATTAACAGGCATGGAATTTTTGCCATACCACTCACGACAATCATTTCGAGAATTACCCCGAGTTTAAGAACCCATCACTATGAATCTTACCGAATTAAAGAATACGCCGGTTTCTGAGCTGATTACCCTCGGCGAAAATATGGGGCTGGAAAACCAGGCGCGTATGCGCAAGCAGGATATTATTTTCTCTATCCTGAAACAGCACGCAAAAAGCGGCGAAGACATCTTTGGTGATGGTGTGCTGGAGATATTACAGGACGGATTTGGTTTCCTCCGTTCTGGAGATAGCTCCTACCTCGCCGGTCCCGATGATATCTACGTCTCTCCTAGTCAAATCCGCCGTTTCAACCTCCGCACTGGTGACACCATTTCTGGCAAGATTCGCCCGCCAAAAGAGGGTGAACGCTACTTTGCGCTGTTGAAAGTTAACGAAGTTAACTACGACAAGCCGGAAAACGCGCGTAACAAGATTCTGTTCGAAAACCTTACGCCGCTGCACGCCAGCAAGCGTATGCGTATGGAACGCGGTAATGGCTCGACTGAAGACCTGACTGCACGCGTGCTGGATCTGGCTTCTCCGATTGGTCGTGGTCAACGTGGTCTGATTGTGGCGCCGCCGAAAGCGGGTAAAACCATGCTGCTGCAGAACATCGCGCAGAGCATCGCTTACAACTATCCAGATTGCCTGCTGATGGTGCTGCTGATTGACGAACGTCCGGAAGAAGTGACCGAGATGCAGCGTCTGGTTAAAGGTGAAGTTATCGCTTCGACCTTTGATGAGCCAGCGTCACGTCACGTGCAGGTTGCTGAGATGGTAATCGAAAAGGCCAAGCGCCTGGTTGAGCACAAGAAAGACGTGATCATCCTGCTTGACTCCATTACGCGTCTGGCGCGTGCCTACAACACCGTGGTTCCAGCATCAGGTAAAGTCCTGACCGGTGGTGTGGACGCTAACGCCTTGCATCGTCCGAAGCGTTTCTTCGGTGCGGCACGTAACGTGGAAGAGGGCGGCAGCCTGACCATCATCGCAACCGCGCTGGTTGATACCGGTTCGAAGATGGACGAAGTGATTTACGAAGAGTTTAAAGGTACAGGTAACATGGAATTGCACCTCTCGCGTAAAATCGCTGAGAAGCGTGTATTCCCAGCGATTGATTACAATCGTTCCGGTACCCGTAAAGAAGAGCTGCTCACCACTCAGGAAGAGCTGCAGAAGATGTGGATCCTGCGCAAAATCATCCATCCAATGGGTGAAATCGACGCGATGGAGTTCCTCATCAACAAACTGGCCATGACCAAAACCAACGACGAATTCTTCGATATGATGAAGCGTTCCTAAGTTGCGATCGGCGAGTCGCTAAGCCAAGCGGTGATTCGCACAATTTGCCAGGAAATATTGCTAACGCCACGTCTTAACGTGGCGTTTTTTATTTATGGGCATTAGGATTAGCGCAGTCAGGAAGCTTTTAAAATGACTGTGGCAGAGATGCGGGTGTTTTTTCAACAATCAGGCTTTTCTGCAGCAGAATTCGGAATAGGGATATATGGCAATGGCAGGTGTTTTGCATATTGTTGTCCACGATTTTAGCTGAGAGCATTAACGTGAATTTACTCACTATGAGTACTGAGCTTGGTTTAGTTTTTCTTTTTACTTTAGTGTTCCTGTTTTTTGCTCGCAAAGCAGCTAAAAAAATTGGGCTCGTGGACACACCAAACTCCAGAAAAAGGCACCATGGCGCCATTCCGTTAGTTGGCGGTATTTCCGTGTACGCGGGGATCTGCTTCGCATTTGCCATCTCAAATTATTATTTGCCGCACGCGATGCTTTATCTGAGCTGCGCGGGCGTATTGGTATTGGTTGGCGCACTGGACGATCGCTTCGATATCAGCGTTAAAATCCGCGCGCTGGTGCAGGCGGCGGTCGCCATTGTGATGATGGTCGGTGCCAAACTCTATTTGCTCAGTCTGGGCTTTATTATTGGGCCGGTTGAGTTGATTGTCGGTCCCTTTGGCTATGTATTGACGCTGTTCGCCGTATGGGCCGCCATCAACGCGTTCAACATGGTGGATGGGATTGATGGCCTGCTTGGCGGCCTCTCCAGCGTCACATTCGCTGCGATCGGCATCATTCTCTATTTCGACGGCCAGACCAGCCTCGCCATGTGGTGCTTTGCGATGATCGCCGCCACCATTCCTTATATCCTGCTCAATCTCGGTTTGATTGGCCGTCGCTACAAAGTGTTTATGGGCGATGCCGGCAGCACCATGATTGGTTTCACCATCATCTGGATTTTGCTGGAAACCACCCAAGGTCTCAGCCATCCAATTACGCCCGTCACCGCGCTGTGGCTGATCGCCATTCCGCTGATGGATATGGTGGCGATTATGTATCGCCGCTTGCGTAAAGGCATGAGCCCGTTTTCCGCTGACCGCCAGCACATTCACCATTTGATCATGCGCGCCGGATTCACTTCCCGTCAGGCGTTCCTGCTGATTACCGTCGCCGCCGCGATTCTGGCGGGTATTGGTGTGCTCGGCGAGTATCTGGCTTTCATCCCGGAATGGGTGATGCTGGTGCTGTTCATGATGGCGTTCCTCCTTTACGGCTATTGCCTGAAACACGCATGGCGCGTGGCGCGCAAAATCCGTCGCATTAAACGTCGCTGGCAAAGCAGCGAAGATAAAAAATAAATTACCCAGAAAAGTACCCTGATAAGGATTTTGTTATGACCTCTGTCGTTGTGGAGAACGAACTGGATATGCGTGGCCTTGGCTGCACGCTCTGGCGTGGTAAACGCTGGATCATCGGTCTGGCGCTGCTGTTTGCGCTGGTCGCCTGGCTGGCATCGATGTTAATGAAGCAAGCGTGGAGCACCACGGCGGTGACCGATCGTCCAACGGTGAATATGTTGGGTGATTTCTTCGTGCAGCAACAATTCCTCAATAATCTGGATGTGCGCAGCAATACGCTCAATCTCAGCTCGCCAGCCCCAACCGTGATGGATGAGGTTTATCAGGAGTTCACCATGCAGCTGGCATCCTGGGATACGCGTCGCGATTTCTGGCAGCAGACTGAATACTTCAAAAGTCGTAAAAGCGGCAACGCGCACAACGATGCGGCGCTGCTTGATGATTTGATCACCAACATCCAGTTCACCGCTGCCGATCCGGCGCGCAATATCTTAGATAACATCAAACTGGTTGCCGAAACCGCCAGCGATGCCAACAATCTGCTGCGTCAATATATTGCCTACGCCAGCGAACGTGCGGCGCGTCATCTTAATGCGGAACTGAAAGGCGCCTGGCAGGCGCGCAGCGTGCAGCTGGCGTCGCAGGTTAACCGCCAGCAGGAGGTGGCGCAGTCGGTATTTGAACGTCAACGCCAGCGCATCGAGCAGGCGCTGAAAGTGGCGAGCGAGCAGGGCATCAAAGAGAACCGCGCACCGGCAACCGGCGAGGTGCTGCCAGACAGCGATCGTTTCTTGCTCGGGCAGCAAATGCTGCAGGCGCAACTTGACACTTTACAAGCCAGCGGACCTGCTTACGATTTAAGCTATGATCAAAATAAAGCGATGCTGAGTACGCTGCAGGCCGGGCCGCGTCTGGATAAACAATTCCAGACATACCGCTACTTGCGCACCCCGGAAGAGCCGGTGTCGCGCGATAGTCCGCGCCGCCTGTTTATGATGATCATGTGGGGCGTGATTGGCGCGCTGGTCGGTGCGGGAGTGGCGCTGGTGCGTCGTCCGCGTTCAACGTTAGCAACGAGCCATTAAGAGAAGCCACGTGAAAGTTCTGACGGTATTTGGCACGCGTCCTGAAGCGATCAAAATGGCTCCGCTGGTGCAGGCGCTGGCGCAGGATGCTGCGTTCGAGTCGCGCTTATGCGTCACCGCACAACATCGTGAAATGCTCGATCAGGTGCTGCGTTTGTTCCAGCTGCAACCTGATTATGATCTGAATATCATGCGCCCGGAACAAGGGCTGACGGAGATCACCAGCCGCATTCTGCAGGGTATGAAAACCGTTCTGGCCGATTTCCAGCCGGATGTGGTGTTAGTACACGGCGATACCACTACCACGTTTGCGGCGAGCCTGGCGGCGTTTTATCACCAGATTCCGGTGGGCCATGTGGAAGCGGGTTTACGTACCGGTAATCTGATGTCGCCTTGGCCCGAAGAGGCCAATCGCACGCTCACCGGCCATCTCGCCAGCTATCACTTCACGCCGACGCAAAACTCGCGGCAAAACCTGCTGCGAGAGAATCTGCCGGACGCGCGCATTTTCGTCACTGGCAACACGGTGATTGATGCGCTGCTGTGGGTGCGTGATCGCGTGCTGGACGACGCCGATCTCAATGCCCGCCTCGCCGCGCGTTATCCGTTCCTCGATGCCGACAAAAAGCTGATTCTGGTCACGGGTCATCGCCGCGAAAGTTTTGGCGACGGCTTCGAACGCATTTGCAGTGCGCTGGCGCAAATCGCGCGTCAGCATCCGCAGGTGCAAATTGTCTATCCTGTGCACCTCAATCCCAACGTCAGCGAGCCGGTTAATCGCATTCTCAGCGGCATCGAAAACATCATCCTGATTGAGCCGCAAGAGTATCTGCCGTTTGTCTGGCTGATGAATCGCTCGTGGCTGATTCTTACCGATTCCGGCGGCATTCAGGAAGAAGCACCATCGCTGGGTAAACCGGTGCTGGTGATGCGTGATACCACCGAGCGTCCGGAAGCAGTGGACGCAGGTACGGTGAAACTGGTCGGCACCGATATCAGTAAAATTGTCGCTGAAGTCAGCCTGCTGTTGCAGGACGATGAAGCCTGGCAGGCAATGAGCCGCGCGCACAATCCGTATGGCGATGGTCATGCCTGCGCGCGCATCTTGCATGCCCTAAAACAACACAGAGTCTAACCATGCGTTTTGAAACCATTTCCGTTATCGGACTGGGCTACATTGGGCTGCCAACGGCGGCCGTTTTTGCCTCAAAGGGAAAGAAAGTCGTTGGTGTGGATATTAATGTCCGCGCCGTCGAAACCATTAATCGCGGCGATATCCATATCGTGGAACCCGAGTTGGGTGATGTGGTGCGCGAAGCGGTGCGTACCGGTCATCTGCGTGCCACCACGCAGGCCGAAGCCGCCGATGCGTTCCTGATTGCCGTGCCCACGCCGTTTATCGGCGACCATCAGCCAGATCTCAGCTATGTGCAGGCCGCGGCGCTGTCGATTGCACCAGTATTAAAAGCGGGCGACCTGGTGATCCTTGAATCGACGTCGCCAGTAGGTGCCACCGAGCAAATGGCGGAATGGCTGGCGGCGGCGCGTCCCGATCTGCGTTTCCCGCAGCACGGTGATGCGTGCGATGTGTTTATCGCTTACTGCCCGGAGCGCGTGTTGCCCGGCAAAGTGATGGTCGAACTGCTGGAAAACGATCGCGTGATTGGCGGCATGACGCCAGCCTGTTCCGCACGCGCCAGCGAGCTGTATCGCATTTTCCTGCGCGGCGCGTGTGTGGAGACCAATGCGCGCACCGCTGAGATGTGCAAACTCACCGAAAACAGCTTCCGCGATGTAAATATCGCCTTTGCCAATGAGCTGTCGCTGATTTGCGCCGAGCAGGGCATCAACGTGTGGGAGCTGATTGCGCTGGCGAATCGCCATCCGCGCGTCAACATCCTGCAACCTGGACCGGGCGTTGGCGGGCACTGTATCGCCGTTGATCCGTGGTTTATCGTGGCGCAAAATCCCGAGCAGGCGCGACTGATTCGCACCGCGCGCGAAGTGAATGACGCCAAACCGGGCTGGGTGCTGGATCAGGTAAAACAGGCGTTAGCAGAATGTCTTACCGCCAGCGGCAAACGCGCCAGCGATGTCACCATTGCCTGCTTTGGTCTGGCCTTCAAACCGAATATTGATGACCTGCGCGAAAGCCCGGCGATGAGCGTCGCGCATCGGATTGCCGAATGGCACAGCGGCGCAACCTGGGTGGTTGAGCCGCATGTGAAAGATATTCCGCAACGTCTGGCGCACGAAGCCACGCTGGTTGCCACTGACGTAGCGCTGCAGCAGGCGGATATTCTGGTGATGCTGGTTGATCACGCCCAGTTCCGCGCGATTGATGCGGCACAGATTGCCCAACCGTGGATTGTTGATACCAAAGGCGTTTGGCGATGAAACAGTTTCTGGTCACCGGCGGAGCAGGTTTTATCGGTTCGGCGCTGGTGCGCTTTCTGATTGAAAACACCGATCACCGCGTAGTGGTGGTCGATAAATTGAGCTATGCCGGCAATCTGGCGTCGCTGGCGCCGGTGCAACAGGATGCGCGTTTTGCCTTTGAGCAGGTGGATATTTGCCATCGCGAGGAGCTGGATCGCGTTATGGCGCAGTATCAGCCGGATTGCATTATGCACCTGGCGGCGGAAAGCCATGTTGACCGTTCGATCGATGGGCCAATCGCCTTCGTCGAAACCAATATTGTCGGCACCTATCAGCTGCTGGAAGCAGCGCGTCATTACTGGAATGGCATGGCAGATGAGCGCAAAAAAGGCTTCATTCTGCACCATATCTCCACCGATGAAGTGTTTGGTGACCTGCATGGTAGCGACGACTTTTTTACTGAAACCACGCCATACGCGCCGAGCAGCCCCTATTCGGCGACCAAAGCCAGCAGCGATCACTTGGTGCGCGCCTGGCTGCGTACCTACGGTTTGCCGGTCATCATCACTAACTGTTCCAACAATTACGGTCCGTATCATTTCCCGGAGAAGCTGATCCCGCTCACCATCATCAATGCGCTGGCGGGCAAACCGCTGCCGGTTTACGGCAATGGCAGCCAGATACGTGACTGGCTGTACGTAGAGGATCACGCGCGGGCGCTGTATAGCGTGGTGAGCAGCGGCAAAGTGGGGGAAACCTACAATATTGGTGGCCACAATGAACGACGTAATCTTGAGGTAGTGGAAACGCTGTGCGATCTGCTGGATGAACTGGCACCGCAGCAGCGTGCGCCGCAACTGCCTCGCTATCGCGACCTGATTACCTTTGTTACCGATCGTCCCGGCCACGATCAGCGCTACGCCATTGATGCCAGTAAAATCGCGCGCGAGCTGGGTTGGACGCCGCAGGAAACCTTTGAGAGCGGTATCCGCAAAACGGTGCAGTGGTATCTGGCCAATCCGCAATGGTGGCAGTCGATTCTTAACGGCAGCTATCGTGGCGAGCGTTTAGGCTTAGCCACGCCGCGCTGAAACCCATGATGAAGGAGCAGCGATGAAAGGCATCATTTTAGCCGGTGGTTCGGGTACGCGTTTGCATCCGATTACTCGCGCCATCTCGAAACAGCTGTTGCCGGTGTACGACAAGCCGATGATTTACTATCCGCTGTCGGTACTGATGCTGGCAGGGATCCGTGAAATCCTGATCATCACCACGCCGGAAGATCGTGCCCACTTTGAACGCCTGTTGGGCGACGGCAGTGAATTCGGTTTGCAGCTGGCCTATGCCGAGCAGCCTAGCCCGGATGGGTTGGCGCAGGCGTTTATTATTGGTGAATCCTTTATCGGCAATGATCACTGTTGTCTGGTGCTGGGCGACAATCTTTATTTCGGCCAGGGATTCAGCCCCAAACTGAAGAAAGTGGCCGCGCGCAGCAGCGGCGCGACCGTTTTTGCCTATCAGGTGATGGATCCGGAACGTTTTGGCGTGGTGGAGTTTGATGACGATTTCAACGCGCTCTCCATTGAAGAGAAACCGCAGCAGCCGAAATCGCGCTGGGCGGTAACCGGCCTCTATTTTTACGATAACCGCGTGGTGGAGTTTGCCAAACAGGTGAAACCTTCCGAGCGGGGCGAGCTGGAAATCACCGCCATCAACCAGATGTATCTCGATCAGGGCGAGCTAGCGGTGGAGTTGCTGGGGCGCGGATTTGCCTGGCTGGATACCGGTACGCACGACAGCCTGATTGAGGCGAGTATGTTTGTGCAGACGGTGGAAAAACGTCAGGGCTTTAAAATTGCCTGCCTGGAAGAGATTGCATGGCGTAACGGCTGGCTGAGCGATGCCCAGCTTTTAGCCGCCGCTCAGGCGCTAACCAAAACCGGCTACGGCCAGTATCTGCTGGATGTTCACAATGCCCGTCCGCGTCAATATTGATCCCCTTACGTGGGAGAATGAATTCTTCGGTCAGAACAGCGCGCGCTTGTCGTTGGATGGCGATCTGCCGCTGGCCGAGGCGCTTCAGCAACCGTATGCGCTGTGGCAGGTGAAGGTGCCCGCTGAACGTGTTGATGCCATTGATGCGCTAAGCCAGCACGGTTTTCAGTTGGTGGAAGGCGAAGCCGATCTCACTCTCAGCATCAAACACACCGAGCGGCAAGTTGGCGTGCGCATTGCGCGGGAAGCACAAATCCCGGCACTGCGTGAAGCGGCTGCGCAGGCGTTTAGTCAAAGCCGTTTCCGCGCACCGTGGTTTGCTGCGGCGGATAGCGGACGTTTTTACGCGCAGTGGATTGAAAATGCGGTGCGCGGCACCTTCGATAATCAATGTCTGGTGGCCTGCGATGAGCAGGGTGCGCTGCAAGGTTTTGTCTCGATGCGCGAAGCTGACGGCGAAATGCGCATCGGTCTGCTGGCGGTATTGCCTGCCGCACAAGGCTGCGGCGTCGGCCAGCGCCTGCTGCTCGCTGCCGCCGACTGGGGCCGCGTGCGTCAGCTAACGCATCTGCGCGTGGCGACCCAGCTCAGCAATCTCACGGCGATGCGCCTCTATTTACGCAGCGGTGCGCGGCTGGAAAGCACCGCTTACTGGTTCTACAGGAAAGCCTCATGATCCCATTTAATGCGCCGCCGATTGTCGGCAGCGAAGTTGAGTACATGCAATCGGCTATGGCCAGCGGCAAGCTGTGCGGAGATGGCGGCTTTACTCGCCGCTGCCAGCAGTGGATGGAACAGCATTTCGGCAGCAAGAAAGTGCTGCTAACGCCATCCTGCACCGCGTCGCTGGAGATGGCAGCGCTACTGATTGATCTGCAGCCAGGCGATGAAGTGATTATGCCGAGCTACACCTTCGTCTCTACCTCCAACGCCTTTGTGCTGCGCGGCGCGACCATTGTGTTTGTCGACGTGCGTCCCGATACGTTGAATATCGACGAAACGCTGATTGAAGCGGCGATCACGCCGAAAACCCGCGCCATCGTGCCAGTGCATTACGCGGGCTTGGCCTGCGAGATGGACAGCATCATGGCGCTGGCGGCGAAGCATAAACTCTATGTTATCGAGGATGCCGCGCAGGGCGTGATGTCGCAGTACAAAGGGCGCGCGCTGGGCACCATTGGTCATATTGGCTGCTTTAGCTTCCATGAAACCAAAAACTACACCGCCGGCGGCGAAGGCGGCGCAACGCTGATTAATGACGCGAAGCTGGTGGATCGGGCCGAGATTATTCGTGAAAAAGGCACTAATCGCAGCCAGTTTTTCCGTGGTCAGGTGGATAAATATACCTGGCGCGATATCGGCTCCAGCTATTTGATGGCGGATCTGCAGGCAGCCTATTTGTGGGCGCAGCTGGAAGCGGCGGAGCAGATTAATCAGCAGCGCCTGCGTTTGTGGCAGCGCTACTACGATGCGCTCCAGCCGCTGGCGGCAGCAGGTCGTATTGAGCTGCCGGTGGTGCCAAAAAATTGCCGCCACAATGCGCACATGTTCTACATCAAGCTGCGCGACAGCGACGATCGTCAGGCGCTGATCAACTGGATGAAAGAGGCGGAAATCCTCACGGTGTTCCACTACATCCCGCTGCACTCGTCGCCAGCGGGTGAACGTTTTGGCCGCTTCCATGGTGATGATGCCTTCACCACGCGTGAAAGCGAGCGTCTGCTGCGCCTGCCGCTGTTCTACAACTTGTCGGATAACAACCAGCGTACGGTGATCAGTTCGCTGCTGAGTTTCTTTGCCTGATGTCATTAGCAAAAGCTTCAGTCTGGACCGCCGCTTCGACGCTGGTAAAAATCGTTGCTGGCCTGCTGGTAGTGAAACTGCTGGCGGTGAGCTTTGGGCCGGAAGGGATCGGGCAAGCCGGTAACTTCCGCCAGTTGATTACCGTACTCGGCGTGCTGGCGGGCGCGGGCATCTTTAACGGCGTCACTACGCTAGTAGCGCAACATCAGCAACAGCCGCAGCAGTTACGCGCGGTGACCGGCACGGCTTCGGCGATTGTGCTCGGCTTTTCAACGCTGCTGGCGCTGGTGTTTTTGCTGGCGGCGTCGCCGATCAGCACGGCGCTGTTTGGTCATGCTGAATATGCAAACGTGGTGCGCATTGTCGCCTTTCTGCAACTCGGCATTGCCTGGGCCAACCTGACGCTGGCGTTGCTGAAAGGTTTTCGCGATGCGCGTGGCAATGCGCTGGCGCTGATTGCCGGAAGTGTAATTGGCGTGATGGGTTATGTGCTGTGCTGGTGGCTGGGCGGCTATGCCGGTGCGTTAGTGGGATTGGCGCTGGTACCGGCGCTACTGGTGTTTCCGGCATTGCTGATGCTGCGTCGCCATCGCGATCAGTTGCCGCTGAGCTGGCTGATGCCAAGCTGGCATCCCGAACTGGCGCGCAATCTGGCGAAGTTTACGCTGATGGCGTTAATCACCTCGTTCACCTTGCCGGTGGCGTGGGTGATGATGCGAAATCTGCTGGCTGAGCAACAAGGCTGGGCGCAGGTGGGTTTATGGCAGGGCGTGACCAGTATTTCCGATGCCTATCTGCAATTTATCACCGCCACCTTTAGCGTCTGGCTGCTGCCCACGCTGGCACGCCTGGAGCAGAAGCCGCAAATCGCGCGTGAGATTGGGCGTGCGCTGCGCTTTGTATTACCTGCCGTGGCGGCAGCCAGTTTTTGCGTATGGCTGCTGCGCGATGTCGCCATCTGGCTGCTGTTTTCGCCGCAGTTCAGCGCGATGCGTGACCTTTTCGTCTGGCAGTTGTGCGGAGATGTGTTTAAAGTCGGCGCCTATGTTTTCGGATATCTGGTGATCGCCAAAGCGTCGCTGCGTTTCTATATTCTGACGGAAATCAGCCAGTTTGCGTTGCTGACCGGTTTTTCCCATTGGCTGATTCCGCTGCACGGAACTGCCGGGGCCGCGCAGGCTTACATGGCAACCTACGTTCTCTATTTCGCCCTGTGTTGTGGCGCCTTCATGATTTATTGCCGGAAAAAATGACGACTTTTCACGTATTGGGATCGGATATCCCGCATCACAATCATACGGTGCTGCGCTTCTTTAATGACGTGATAAGCGCCGAGCTACCTGTCGCTGCGCCGCGTCAGTTTATGGTGGTTTCCAGCGCGCCCGAGACGCTGCAAGCGTATAGTTCATTGCAGATTGAAACCTTTGCCAGCAAGCGTGCACTGGCGCAAGCGGTGATAGCGCGTGCCGCCGATCGCTCGCAGCGATTCTTCTTTCACGGCCAGTTTAATCCCAGCATTTGGATAGCCTTACTGAGCGGCAAACTGCGCCGTCAGCAGGCGTTTTGGCACGTATGGGGCGCGGATCTCTATGAAGAAGGGCGCGGCCTCAAGTATCAGCTGTTTTATCTGCTGCGCAGAATGGCGCAAGGGCGCGTGGCGCGTGTATTTGCGACGCGGGGTGATTTGCACCATTTTCAACAGCGCCATCCGCGCGTTCCCGCTTCGCTGCTCTATTTCCCGACGCGTATGCCGAATGTGGCGCCGCCCGCGTCGGTGGAAAGTCCCGATTTCACTATTCTGCTCGGCAATTCAGGCGATCGCAGTAATCGCCACATTGCCGGATTGGAGGCGATTTGCGCGCAGTTTGGCGAACAGGTAAAAATCGTCGTGCCGCTCGGTTATCCGCAAAATAATCACGCTTACATCGAAGAGATTGCCGCTGCCGCGCAGCGCCTGTTCCCGGCGGGGCAAGTGACGTTGCTGCGCGACAAAATCGACTTTGATGCCTATCTGACATTGCTTAGCCGCTGTCAGCTCGGCTATTTTATGTTCGAGCGCCAGCAAGGCATTGGTACGCTTTGCCTGCTGATTCAGGCCAATATTCCGTTTGTGCTGAACCGCAAAAATCCGTTTTGGCGCGATCTCAGCGAGCAAGGTTTGCCGGTGCTGTTTAGCGAAGATACGCTGGATGCGGCCAGCGTGGCCGAAGCGCAACGACAATTAGCGCAATGTGATCACTCATCGATTGCCTTTTTTGCCCCTGGCTATCTGGCAGGCTGGCGCGATGCGCTAACCCTGAGTGAAAGGGAGAGAACATGAGCCTGATGCAGTTTAGTGGTCTGCTGGTGGTTTATCTGTTTTCGCTGGGTTTCATTCTGACCTTAACCTGGCGGGAATTTAAACGGGTGCGTTTCAACTTCCACCTGTTCTTCACCATTCTCTTTTTACTGACCTTCTATTTCGGCTTCCCGCTGACCAGCGTGCTGGTGTTCCGCTTTAACGTGGCGGTGGTGTCGCCGGAATATCTGCTGCAGGCGCTGCTGGCCGCTACCAGCTTTTATGCCATCTATTACGTCAGCTACAAAGTGCGACTGCGCCCGGCCAATGCGCCTGCGCGTAAGCCCTGGCTGCAGATGAATCGGGTTGAAACCAATCTGACCTGTTTGCTGCTGGCGCTGGTGGCGATTGGCACCGTGACGGTGTTCTTTATGCACAACGGCCTGCTGCTGTTCCGACTTTCGGCTTACAACCAGATTTTCTCCAGCGAAGTGTCCGGCGTGGCGCTCAAACGCTTCTTCTACTTCTTTATTCCGGCGATGCTGATTCGCTACTTCCTCAAGCCAACCCAACGTCAGTGGCTGTGGTTTTTACTGGTGTCGGTGGCATTTGGCTTGCTGACCTACGCGCTGGTGGGCGGCACGCGCGCCAATATCATCATTGCTTTCGCGCTGTTCCTGTTCATTGGTATTACGCGCGGCTGGATCACGCTGTGGATGCTGGTCGGCGCCGGTGTGATGGCAATCGGCGGCATGTTCTGGCTGGCGCTGCGTCGCTATAACCTCGACGTGGTCGGCGATGAGGCGTTTTACACCTTCCTTTATCTGACGCGCGATACCTTCTCGCCGTGGGAAAATCTGGCGCTATTACTGCAAAACTACGACAAGATCGATTTTCAGGGCCTGGCACCGATTTGGCGCGATTTCTACGTGTTCATTCCCAGCTGGATGTGGCCGGGACGTCCAGCAGCCATTCTCAATAGCGCCAACTACTTTACCTGGGAAGTGCTGAACAACCATTCCGGGTTGGCGATCTCGCCGACGCTGTTGGGTTCTCTGGTAGTGATGGGCGGCGTGTGGTTTATCCCAATCGGTGCGGTGGCTGTCGGCCTGCTGATGAAAGGATTCGATAACCTTTATCTCTATGGTCGCGATACCAGCAATCGCTACAGCGGGGCGATTTTGCAGAGTTTCTGCTTCGGCGCGGTGTTTAATATGATCGTGCTGGCGCGTGAAGGGCTGGATGCTTTCGGCTCGCGCGTGGTGTTCTTTTGTTTGATTTTTGCGGCCTGCATGTGGGCGGCTAAATTGCTTTACTGGCTGTTGGCGCGCGCGGGATTGATTCGTCCGCGCAGCGAGCCGGTTTTACACAGCCCATCTTAACCTCTGGGCACAACGGGAAATTCATACCATGGAAACCGATAAGCCGCGCTATAGCCTGCGCGGAGTCGATCTTCACGCCTTCAACGATATGGCAAGCTTTCTGCGCTTTCTGCTGCCCGAGGGCAAACCGCGCTGCGGCACGCTGGTGGCGATGAATGCCGAGAAAATGCTGACGCTGGAAGAAGATGCGCAGCTACGCGCACTGATTGCTGAGGCAGAATTCAAATATCCGGATGGCATCAGCATCGTCCGTTCGCTACGTAAGAAATATCCCCAGCTGCAGGTGAACCGCATCGCGGGCGCGGATCTGTGGGAAGCGCTGATGGAGAGCGCGGGACGCAGCGGCATTCCGGTGTTTCTGATTGGTGGGCGTCAGGCCGTGCTGCAGGAAACCTGCGACAAGCTGCGGCGGCAGTGGAATGTGAATATCGTTGGTAGCCAGGATGGTTACTTTGCGCCTGAAGCACGTGATGCGCTGTTTGCACGTATTGCCGCAAGCGGTGCGCAGATTGTCACGGTGGCACAAGGTTCGCCGCGTCAGGAGCTATTGATGCGTGATTGCCGCGCACATTGGCCGCATGCGCTCTATATGGGCGTTGGTGGCACTTACGATGTTTTTACCGGACACGTTAAGCGCGCGCCCGTTTGGTGGCAAAAATCCGGGCTGGAATGGCTGTATCGTCTCATTCGTCAGCCTTCGCGTCTGCGCCGCCAATTAAAGCTGCTGAAATATTTGCGCTACCACTGGCGCGGCGATCTCTGAAATTGCTGGTTTTTCCAGCAAAAATACGAGGGTAAGCACCTCAAACTGCTGTAATTATCGATGGAATGCACAAAGCGTAATCAAACGCGGTTTTTTTCTAAAAAAGGGCTGGACAGCATGAGGTCAAGCCCGTAGTATGCCCATCCGCAACGGCGCTACGCGCCCGTAGCTCAGCTGGATAGAGCGCTGCCCTCCGGAGGCAGAGGTCTCAGGTTCGAATCCTGTCGGGCGCGCCATTTAGTTTGTGCGCAAGAGCTTCGGTGGTTGGTTAGACCGCGTTATGCAGTGAATTTTAGTAAGCGAGACATGCTTACGCACCAGAATTATGGTGGCTATAGCTCAGTTGGTAGAGCCCTGGATTGTGATTCCAGTTGTCGTGGGTTCGAGTCCCATTAGCCACCCCAGATTTTGCTCGGTCACGCGATGGTGGCGGAATTGGTAGACGCGCTAGCTTCAGGTGTTAGTGTTCTTACGGACGTGAGGGTTCAAGTCCCTCCCTTCGCACCAAGCAAAATTACGCAGTAGCGTTAAAGAAGTAAAAAATCGGCGAGTAGCGCAGCTTGGTAGCGCAACTGGTTTGGGACCAGTGGGTCGGAGGTTCGAATCCTCTCTCGCCGACCATATTCGAAAAGCCTGCTTGAAAAAGCAGGCTTTTTTCGTTTGTACTTTTCCTCACGTTCGCCGCTCATCCCATCATTTCCGTTAAGCGTAATCCTGCATATTGTCGCTATTCAGATACATATAACTCACTGATTTATATATGAATTACAATTCCTTGCATAGCTTGTCGCTTTGCGGAGACAGCTTTTGGTTTATGCGTCGTGATTTACAGACAGTGGCATACACCTGGAACGTGGGTTAGGTTTTATCCTGTTGATATAAAATAACTTATTGCGTTAACTGCAACTTTGGCACGTCTTGTGCAATAATCTCCCTGTAGATGCTCATTCCACCTCTTATGTTTGCTGATGCTACATAAACCTGGGAATGATGCAGAGCCCCTTACGGCATCCGTTGTCCAGCCTGGCAGTATTTGCGCACGCTTTACTGCAGTAAGAAGGACATTACGTTGAGTCGGATGCCATCAGTTGTCTTAACGACCTGATCTTACACCTGCTTATGGCAGGTGTTTTTTTGTCTGCAATATGGCGAAGGGTAGATTCGGCTTCGGAATGCAAGGTTCAGTTAAGCCGCCTCGGGTTTTGAGATGAGCTCACTGGTCACGCGTATATCGAACTCAGTGAAAAGTGCAGTAGGAATTTTTTTATTACCTATTTTCTTTAAGCTCACAAATCCGTGTCCTTCCAACGTTTTCAGCGTCGTAGACAGGTTACTGACCTGACGTCCCGAAAGCTCCGCCAGCTCTGTAACGGTCTGAGGTTTGCGCTCATGCATCAGCCTGAGAAGTAGGATGTTCTCATTGCTAAGCACCTGCGCAATCGCGTTCATGGACGCAAACCAAACTTTGGGTTCATCAGCTTCAGGTTTGTACTGCCCACTCGCAATGCTCAGCATTCGATTACGCATATTCTCTGGAGAAATAATGCCTATGAGTGCTTTCATGATTTACCCTCTTTTTCACTGATTATTTTGTCTACATTTTCCAGAAAGTCTTCGAGCAGTTGGCTGGCCGAAACAAAGAAATAAGGCTGCCCAGAATCAACAGACGTTGTATGCATATGGTCATAAACCCGCCATTTCCCCGAAAAACCTCTCTTCGACGGCTTAATAGCATGAGCGTTATCTATGCCGAAGATGCGGGTGTTGTAATTGTTATGGAAGGTAAGGTTGTACCTTATGCCATGCGGCCTGAACTTCGACGGTGCTTCCTTACGAACCTCAATTTTCCACCAATATCCGTTCTCGTAAGTAAAGCGATATCCATCCATGTCGATCAGCGTATTTAATCCGTAGTCTTCATCACCCATATACTTATGATCCGATCATAACAATTTAATGTGGCTGTGTAAAATTTCATCAGAACCACACGGTAATGATCGAAACAGATCAGGATATTGATTAGCGATAAATTGCAGGCAAAAAAAAGCCGGGACAAGCCCGGCGTGCACAAAAGTAACAATCGTAAAATCAGGCGCTGGGATTGGTCTTCAGAGTAAGTAACAGGCCTTCGCGACGCATTTTGGCGGCGTCTTCCGGGCGATGCAGGCGGTCGTAAACATCGGCCAGCCAGGCATAATCAAACGCATCAGGACGCTGAGCCAGCGCTTGCTGGAATGCTTCTGCTGCTTGCTGCCATTCACCATGACGCATCAGCATCTGGCCCAGCGTACTGTGCAGCAGCGGCGTGGCGCCATGCTGTTTAATTTGCTGACGTAGCGCTTTCTCCAGAGATTGCGGATCGCCACTTTTAATGCGCGGCATCAGCAAAACCAGACGATCGTCATATTGACGCTTCAGACCTTCCAGCACGATGCTCTGCGCGGTGTCCGGATCGTCACACTCAATCAGATGTTCTGCCATCGCCACCTGCAAGGCGGTTTCCTGACGCGTTTTGCGGCTCTGGTTCTGCCACCATTTTTTCAAACCGTCGCTGCCTTGATCGGCCATCGCCTGGTTCATCAGGCCCAGCCAGGCTTGCTGCTGCAAGGCATCGCGCTGTGCTTCATCATTGATCTGCACTTTCTGCATCGCAGGTAAAATGTCGAGCAATGCGCCCCACGCGCCGGTACGAATGTAGGCTTGTTCTGCCAGACGCAACACTTCCGGATGGCGCGGCGCGACTTCCAGCAGGCGGTCAACGCCGTGACGTGCAGCGTGATCTTCGTTGCGCGCCAGTTGCAGACGTACGCGCGTGATTTCGACCGGAATAGTGTCGTTCACTGACAACTCAGAAGCGCGCTCCAGGTGCTGATTCGCACGGATTTCGTCTCCGCGTTGCTGCGCCGCTTCTGCAGCCAGCAGGTAGTTAGCTACCGGCTGATCGGCGTGGTCGGCATTTTTCGACAGCAGTTTTTCAGCCTGTTTGAAGTCACCTTCCGCCAGTTTCATCAACGCGCTTTGCGTGTGGCGCTGTGCGCTACGACGCTTGCGGCCAGTGAACCAGCCGCGTGTACGTGCGCCGGTGCGGAACAGGCGACGCAGAATCCATTCCACCAACAAGATCACCAGCAGGCTGAGAATCAAAATGATCGCCAGGCCAGTAACGCTGGTTTCAATGTTCCAGTTGTCGGTCTGGATCAGCACGTAGCCCTGATGGCCTGCGACCATCGGTCCAACCACAATGCCGGCAATCAGCAGCAGGAAAAGCACCAATACTTTCAGCATGGTTAGCCTCCCTGTTGATCAGCAGCAACCGATGGCTGAGCCAGCAAATTACGCACGCGAGTTTGCATCAGTTTTTCCAGCAGCGGCTGGCTTTCCAGCGTATCCGGCACATCCATCGAAATGCTCTGCTGGCTCAGTTCATCCAGCTGCGCAAGGAAGGCTTTGGTGGCGGCATCGTTGGTGTCGTACCAGGCGCGAACCCAGGTCGATACCGCATCGATAGACTGTTTGTAGATCTCATCCTGATGACGCGGTACGGCCTGGGCGGCAATCAGCAGGCGCGAACGAATGTTTTCGCGCAGGTAAACGTCCTGATTCGGAGCCAGCAGCGGCTGTGCGGTGTTATCGCGGCGGCGGATGGTGATGAAATCATCCATAAAGTTGTGCCAGCTTTTCACCAGATTTTGACGCCACTCGTGCAGCGAACTGGAGAGCTCACCGCCATCGGCGTCCATAGGTGAATCATCGCTGTCGTTGTCAGCCAGACGCAGATTATCGACGCCGTTCGACAGCTGATTAAGCTTGAGGATGGTGCCGTCATAATCAATCTGGCTGACGGCGGAGAGTGAACTGATGTCCTGCGTTAAGGCGCGACGCACGTTCATTACGCTTGGATCGTTCATGTCGGCCAGGCTGGTATCGGCACTTTTCAGTAACGCTGCTGCGGTGGTGACATCCTGATCGCTCCACAGTTTGCGGCCCGCCAGTTTGACGAGGTAATCCGCCTGCGCCAGCAGCCAGGTACGCGTGTCGTTTCCAGAGATGGTGGCGACTTTATCGCGCAGAGTTTCCAGCTCTTTAGCGCTGTTATCCTGCTGTGTGCGCGTCTCCTGCAAGGCGCTGTTGGCGCTAGCCAGCTGTTGCGTCAGTTGCTGTTTGTCGCTGCCCAGTTGCTGCTGCAAGGTGCTTAGCTGCTCAGTGAGATTCTGATTAGTTTGAGCCTGTAAATCGGCCTGGTGTTTCCCATTAAGGTAAAGTCCCGCCCCAATCGCCAGCGCAATCACAATCGCCACTGCACTCAGTACTTTGCCATCGCTCTTTTTATCGCGTGGTGGCTTGGTTGCTGGAGAGGGAGAATTGTCCGCTGGGGTGGTTTCTTCAACCATGGCGGAGGAGGCTTTTTGTTCCGTCATTATGGCTCATCCCATTGTTAAGTTCAGCGTAACGCGCGCAGCAGCGCGTCGTTATCGGCACCATCGGCTACATCAATATCCTGCCAGCCTAATTCAGCGGCTTGCGTAGCCAAACGTTCACTGACGACCACAAGCCGACAGTGCAGTAACCATTCCCGACGATCAATTGGCGGAAAAAGAGAAAAGAGTTGTTGTAACATTTCGCCGCTGGTGACCACCAGCGTTGTAATGCCGCGATCGCGCCAGCGCCGGCCTTCCGTCGCGCCGTTGTAGTGCTTTTCACAACGCTGATAACACTCGCAATATTGCACCTCAGCGCCGCGCTCAATCAGCGTTTCCGCCAGCAACTCGCGTCCTGGGCTGCCGCGCAGAATCAGCGCGCGTTTGCCGCTAACCTGCTGCAGACGATTCAGGCGCACCAGCTCTTCACTGGTCTCCCGCGCATGAGGATAGTCTACTTTTAGATTACTGACGGTATGCAGGGCTAAAGCAGTGCTGCGGCCAATAGCATAATAGTTGAGTGCTTCAGGCCACGTAGTCGCGCTCTGCTGTAAAGCGGGTTCGGCGAACGTGACGACCTGCTGCGATAGCAAAAACACCAGATCGCCTGGCTGGAGCGCAGCAAGTTGCTTAGGTAAATGAATAAGATCGCGACCCGGCGTGAATTCAATCAGCGGAAGGCTCCATGCCAGCTTGCCCAGGCTGCGCAAACGCGAGACCAGTTCAGTGGCGGCCGGTTCCGGGCGGGTCACGAGGATGGTCATGCTGGCGGTTGACCTTGATAGACTTCACGCAGAATGTCGCGCGCGCCGCCATCCAGCAGCTCTTCGGCCAGCGAAATGCCCATTTTTTCGGCGTGATCGCGTGGACCACGGCGCTCGCCCACCACCATTTGACTGCCGTCCGGTGAGCCGACTAATCCGCGCAGCCACAGCTGATCGTCTTCCAGCACTGCGAAGCTGCCGATTGGCACCTGACAACCGCCTTCCAGCCGCGTATTCATCGCACGTTCGGCACGCACGCACACGGCAGTATCGTCGTGATTCAACGCCTGTAGCAGCGTAATTAATTGCTCATCATCCACGCGACATTCAATGCCGACAGCGCCTTGACCCACAGCTGGCAGGGAAATCTCTGCAGGCATTGCCTGACGAATGCGATCTTCCAGACCTAAACGCTTCAAACCTGCCGCCGCCAGAATGATGGCGTCATATTCACCGCCATCGAGTTTGCCGAGGCGCGTGCCGACGTTGCCGCGCAGCGAGCGAATCACTAAGTCCGGACGGCGGGCGCTAAGCTGACACTGGCGGCGTAGGCTGGACGTCCCGACAACTGCGCCTTGCGGCAGCTCATCAATACTGTTGTAACGATTGGAGACGAAAGCATCGCGCGGATCTTCACGCTCGCAAATGGTCACCAGACCGAGACCTTCTGGAAAATCGATCGGCACATCTTTCATCGAGTGCACGGCGAGATCGGCGCGTCCTTCCAGCATTGCCAGCTCAAGCTCTTTAACGAACAGCCCTTTGCCGCCGACCTTTGCCAGTGGCGTATCAAGAATGACATCACCTTTGGTGACCATCGGCAGCAGCTCAACTTGCAGACCCGGATGAGCCGCCATCAGGCGCTGCTGGACATATTGTGCCTGCCACAGAGCAAGGGGACTTTGTCTGGTAGCAATTCTGAAAATTTTGTTTAACATGCTGTTAACCATTTTGATCGTTCATCGAATATCCTATCATTGATAGGGGAATGCTGTCAGTTTCAACGGATTGAAAAGGCCGCGATGTCAGACTGTGCCTGGATCTTGCGGGTCGCAGTTTAGAGTCGAAGTCTGAAAAAAGCAGAGCTACGGTCGGAACATGCTAAACTGTTAAGTAGCGCAACTTTCTTTACGGTCAATCCTCCAGGTGTTAGATTGATCACGTTTCCAGCAATTATTTGCCCAATATATTTATTATTAAGCGGCAAAATTCGGAAACAGGGTGCTTAACACTGGGACAATCAGGCGAAACGTCTTGTACCTCTACATTGAGACACTGAAACAGAGACTGGATGCGATTAACCAGCTGCGTGTAGATCGCGCACTGGCTGCCATGGGACCTGCTTTCCAGCAAGTCTACAGTCTGCTGCCAACATTATTGCACTACCATCATCCACTGATGCCTGGCTACGTTGAAGGTAACGTTCCGCATGGCGTCTGCCTCTACACGCCCGATGAAAACCAACTTCAGCTGCTGCAGAACTTAGCGGGCGGTCAACCGCTCGAGCTCAGCTCTGCCGTCGCGGGCGAACGTCCGATTACCGGCATTTACTCAATGGGCAGCACTTCGTCCGTTGGGCAAAACAGCATCTCCGACCTTGATATCTGGGTGTGCCACCAATCGTGGCTGGATAATGAAGAGCGCCTCAATCTGCAGCGTAAGTGTACGCTGTTGCAGAAATGGTGTGTGTCGATGGGTGTGGAAGTTAGCTTCTTCCTGATTGACGAGAACCGTTTCCGCCACAATGAAAGCGGCAGCCTCGGCGGTGAAGATTGCGGTTCTACCCAACATATTTTGCTGCTGGATGAGTTTTACCGTACCGCCGTGCGTATGGCGGGTAAACGCATCCTGTGGAATATGGTGCCCGGCGAAGAGGAGCACCATTACGACGATTACGTCATGTCGCTCTATTCACAAGGCGTTCTGACGCCGAATGAGTGGCTGGATCTCGGCGGGCTTGGCACGTTGTCAGCGGAAGAGTACTTCGGTGCCAGCTTGTGGCAGCTGTATAAAAGTATCGATTCGCCGTACAAAGCGGTGCTTAAAACCCTGCTGCTGGAAGCCTACAGCTGGGAATATCCCAATACGCAGCTGCTGTCGATGGACATCAAGCAGCGCCTGCACGACGGCGAAATTGTCTGCTTCGGTCTCGATCCTTACTGCATGATGCTGGAGCGCGTGACGCGCTATCTCACCAGCGTTGATGACATGGCGCGCCTCGATTTAGTGCGTCGATGTTTCTATTTAAAAGTGTGTGAAAAGCTCTCGAGCGAAGATCACCATCATCAGCGCACCGGCTGGCGCCGCGAGATTCTATCGCAGCTGGTTAAAGAGTGGGGCTGGGATGAAGAGAAGTTAGCGGTACTGGATAACCGCGCGCAGTGGAAAATCGAACGCGTACGTGAAGCGCATAATGAGCTGCTGGATGCGATGATGCAGAGCTATCGCAACCTGATTCGCTTTGCGCGCCGCAACAATTTAAGCGTCAGCGCCAGCCCGCAGGATATCGGCGTGCTGACGCGTAAACTGTATGCCGCATTCGAGGCGCTGCCGGGTAAAGTCACCTTGGTGAACCCGCAGATTTCGCCCGATCTCTCGGAAGAGAATCTCACCTTTATTCACGTCCCGGCGGGCCGCGCCAATCGTGCCGGTTGGTATCTGTATAACCAATCGCCGGATATGAGTTCCATCATCAGCCATCAGCCGCTGGAATATAACCGCTATCTGAACAAGCTGGTGGCGTGGGCGTGGTTTAACGGTTTGCTGACCAGCAAAACGCGTCTGCATATGAAAGGCAACGATCTGTGCGATCTACCGCGTTTGCAGGAGCTGGTGAACGATGTGTCGAGCCACTTTCCGCTGCGCGTGCCGGCACCGACGCCAAAAGCGCTCTACAGCCCATGCGAAATTCGTCACTTAGCGATTATCGTTAACCTGGAACACGATCCTACCTCGGCGTTCCGCAATCAGGTGGTGCATTTTGATTTCCGCAAGCTGGATGTGTTCAGCTTCGGTCAGCAGCAGCAATGCCTGATTGGCAGCATCGATCTGCTCTATCGCAACTCGTGGAATGAAGTGCGTACGCTGCACTTCAACGGCGAGCAGGCGATGATTGAAGCGCTAAAAACTATTCTCGGCAAAATGCATCAGGATGCTGCGCCGCCGGATACGGTAGAAGTGTTCTGCTATAGCCAGCATCTGCGCGGTTTGATTCGTACTCGCGTGCAGCAGTTGGTTTCGGAATGCATTGAGCTGCGTCTGTCGAGCACGCGTCAGGAACCGGGCCGCTTTAAAGCGTTGCGCATGGCGGGCCAAACCTGGGGCTTATTCTTCGAACGCATGAGCGTGTCGGTACAGAAGCTGGAAAACGCCGTCGAATTCTATGGCGCGATTTCTAACAACAAGCTGCACGGTTTGTCGATCAAAGTGGAATCGAACCAGACGCCGTTGCCGCCGGTAGTAAACGGCTACGCCAGCGAAGGCATCATTCAGTTCTTCTTTGAAGATACCAATGACGATCGCGGATTCAATATCTATATCCTCGACGAAACCAATCGCGTTGAGGTTTATCACCATTGCGAAGGCAGTAAAGAAGAGCTGGTGCGCGACGTGAGTCGATTCTATTCGTCGTCGCATGACCGTTTTACTTACGGCTCCAGCTTTATCAATTTCAACCTGCCGCAGTTCTATCAGATTGTGAATACTGGCGAGCGTTTCCAGGTGATTCCTTTCCGCAGCCAAACGTTAACGCAGCTCTGCGCCACGCAGCCTGACAACGACAACGGCGACTTCCAGCCACGCTACCAAATGCATTGATCCCGCCTGCGTTCGCGCGGCGGGATGCGCTGTAACTCTGACCTGCCGCAGGAAATGCGGCTATTTCCTGTTGCTTTTACAACGTCAACTGCGATGATAAGCAACCATGGCTTAAGGACAGAAGAGCAGACAGAATGATACGAGTGATGAGTCAGCTGGGTATGGCGCTGGCACTGGTCAGCCTGGTAGGCTGTGGCCTGAAAGGACCGCTGTATTTCCCGCCGAAAGATCAGCCAAACAAGCCGAAACAGCAGGTCACCGAGCAGCAGCAAAAAGCCGCTCAGGATGCTGATGTCGGTGGTTTGGTCACCAGCAAGCCTGGTTCGCAGGCGAACTAAAATCTATGAGTAATCCGGCGGAGCAGAAAATGCAGTTCTCAAAAATGCACGGTCTCGGCAACGACTTTATGGTCGTGGATGCTGTGACGCAAAACGTCTTTTTTTCGCCGGAACTGATTCGCCGCCTGGCGGACAGAAATCTGGGGATCGGTTTTGATCAGCTGCTGATCGTCGAACCGCCTTACGATCCGGATCTCGATTTCCATTACCGCATTTTCAACGCCGATGGCAGCGAAGTCGCACAGTGCGGCAACGGCGCTCGCTGTTTCGCCCGCTTTGTGCGTCTGAAAGGGTTGACCAACAAAAGCGACATTCGCGTCAGTACACAAACCGGCCGCATGGTGCTCAGCGTTACCAATGATGAGCTGGTGCGCGTCAATATGGGACAACCGAACTTCGAACCGCAAAGCGTGCCGCTGCGTGCCAATAAAGCAGAGAACCTTTATTTGCAGCGTGTTGCCGATCAAACCGTGATGTTTGGTGCGGTATCGATGGGCAATCCGCACTGCGTGATTCAGGTAGAAAGCGTGAAAACCGCGCCGGTGGAAACGCTCGGTCCAGAGCTGGAAAGCCACGAGCGTTTCCCGGAGCGCGTTAACGTCGGTTTCATGGAAGTGGTCAATCGTGAACACATCCGTCTGCGCGTGTACGAACGTGGCGCGGGCGAAACCCAGGCTTGCGGCAGCGGCGCTTGTGCGGCGGTGGCCTGCGGCGTTCAGCAGGGCATTTTAGCGGAGAATGTCCGCGTCGATTTGCCGGGCGGAACGCTGCATATTGCCTGGAAAGGGGAAGGGCAACCGCTGTTTATGACCGGTCCTGCCACACACGTCTACGATGGGTTTATTCATCTATGAAAAATGTCGAAGAGCAGACCGAAAGCGAGGTTTTGCTGGACGATCAATCGGTAAGCGCATTTCTGCGCGAAAACCCCGATTTCTTTATTCGCAATGCGCGCCAGGTCGAACAGATGATGGTGCCGCATCCGGTACGCGGCAGCGTTTCGCTGGTGGAGTGGCATATGGCGCGTCAGCGCAACCACATCCAGCAGTTGGAAGAGGAGATCACGCTGCTGATGGAGCAGGCCACGGCTAACCATCAGCTGTTTGATCGCCTGCTGGCGCTACAAGGTCATCTTGCCGCCGCCGACAGCTTGCAAGAGATGTTAACGCGTCTGCACCGCTGGGCGCGCGAACTCGGTCTGGCCGGTGCGCACGTGCGCGTGTTCAATGACAAGTGGCACATCGGCGCGCCCTCTGATTTCACCCAACTCGGCTTGTCACGTCAGGCATTCGAACCATTGCGCATTCAGCGCTTCGGCAATGAACATCACTATCTCGGCAGCCTCAACGGCCCGGAATTGCTGCTGCTGTTGCCGCAGGCCAAAGCGATTGGCTCGGTGGCGATGTCGCTGATGGGCGAGCGCGGCGAGCTGGGCGTATTGATGTTTACCAGCCGCGATAATCAGCATTATCAGGCGGGCATGGGCACGCTGCTGCTGCAGCATCTGGCGCAAATGCTGCCGGATTTGCTGTCACGCTGGATTGAACGCGCATGAGTCACGTCAGTCCGCTGCTGCCGGCCGTGGATGACTTTCTGCGTTATCTTAAGGTCGAACGCCAGCTCAGTCCGCTGACGCAAAAGAATTACCAACGGCAATTGCAGGCGATTATGGCAATTGCCGATGAGATGAAGCTGACGAGCTGGTCGCAGCTGGAACCGGCGCAGGTGCGCAGCCTGGCGGCACGCAGCCGCCGTGGCGGTTTGGGTGCCAGCAGTTTGGCACTGCGCATGTCGGCGCTGCGCAGTTTTCTCGACTGGCAAGTGCATCAGGGCATGTTAAGCGCCAATCCCGCCAAAGGCATTTCCACGCCGCGTAACGCGCGCCATCTGCCGAAAAACATGGACGTCGACGAAGTTAACCAACTGCTGGAGATCGATCTCAACGATCCGCTGGCGGTGCGCGACCGCGCGATGCTGGAAACCATGTACGGCGGCGGCTTGCGTCTCTCCGAGCTGGTGAATATGGATTGTCGCCACATGGATTTGGAAGCGGGCGAAGTGCGGGTGCTGGGTAAAGGCAGCAAAGAGCGCCGCGTACCGATTGGCGGCACGGCGGTCACCTGGATTCAGCACTGGTTATCGCTGCGTGATAGCTTTGCGCCGCAGGATGACGCGGTGTTTGTCTCCAGCCGCGGCAGCCGAATTTCGACGCGCAATGTGCAGAAGCGTTTTGCCGAATGGGGTATCAAGCAAGGCGTCGCCAGCCATATTCATCCGCATAAACTGCGCCACTCTTTTGCCACGCATTTGCTGGAATCGAGCGGCGATCTGCGCGCGGTACAGGAACTGCTCGGCCACGCTAATCTGGCGACCACGCAAATCTATACCCATCTGGATTTCCAGCATCTGGCGACGGTTTATGATGCGGCCCATCCACGTGCCAAACGAGGAAAGTCTTAATGAAGTTTTATCGTCCGCTCGGCCCGATCAAAGCGATCACTTTTGATCTCGACGACACCTTGTATGACAACCATCCGGTGATCCGCAAAACCACCGCCGAATCGCACGCTGCACTGCAGGCGTATCATCCGGCGCTGCGTGAATTCACCCCGGCGGATTATCAGGCGCTGCGTAATGAGTTGCTGGCGCGCGAGCCGGAAATTTATCACGACGTGTCTGAATGGCGCCGCCGCTCGGTGGAGCTGGCGCTGCTCAATGTCGGCTTGTCGGCATCAGAAGCCAGCGCCGGTGCCAGCGACGTGATGAGCGTGTTCCATCAATGGCGCAGCGAAGTGACCATGCCAGAAGAGACACATCAAACGCTGACGTGGCTGGGTGAGCGTGTGCCGCTGGTGGCGATCACCAACGGCAATGCCTGTCCGGAAAAGCTCGGCATCCATCACCACTTCCAGTTCGCGCTGCGTGCCGGTCCGCACGGTCGCGCCAAGCCGTGGCAGGATATGTATCATCTGGCCGCTGAGCGTTTGGACATCGCGCCGCAGCACATTCTGCACGTCGGCGACGATCTCACCACCGATGTTGCCGGTTCGCTGCGTGCCGGGATGCAAGCCTGCTGGATCAACCTGCGAGAAGGCAATCTGATGAAGATCGACGATGCGCGTTTGCTGCCGCATGTTGAAATTGATCGGTTGGCATCTCTGACCTCGCTGCTATAATAGCTGTAAATTTATCCAGTAACTGGATGCTCTCCTTTTTTAGACGGTGCTTATGGACGTTTCTGAACTGCTTGACGGCTTGAATGACAAACAGCGCGAGGCGGTCGCCGCACCGCGCAGCAACCTGCTGGTGCTGGCCGGAGCAGGCAGTGGCAAAACCCGTGTGCTGGTGCATCGCATCGCCTGGCTGCTGTCGGTAGAGAACTGCTCGCCGTATTCGATTATGGCAGTGACCTTTACCAACAAAGCAGCGGCAGAAATGCGCCATCGTATCGATCAGCTGATCGGCACCAGCCAGGGCGGCATGTGGATTGGTACCTTCCACGGCCTGGCGCACCGTTTACTGCGCGCGCATCACCTTGATGCCGGTTTGCCGCAGGATTTCCAGATTCTCGACAGCGACGACCAGCTGCGTCTGTTGAAGCGCCTGATCAAAGCCATGAACCTTGATGAGAAACAGTGGCCTGCGCGTCAGGGCATGTGGTACATCAACGGCAAAAAAGATGAAGGTCTGCGTCCAAAACACATCGAAAGCTACGGCAATCCGGTTGAACAAACCTGGCTGCGCATCTATCAGGCATATCAGGAAGCCTGCGATCGCGCCGGTTTAGTGGATTTCGCCGAGCTGCTGCTGCGTGCCCACGAACTGTGGCTCAACAAGCCGCATATCCTCAATCATTACCGCGAGCGTTTCAGTAACGTGCTGGTGGATGAGTTCCAGGATACCAACAACATTCAGTACGCGTGGATTCGCATGCTGGCGGGTGATACCGGCCGCGTGATTATCGTCGGCGATGACGATCAGTCGATTTACGGCTGGCGCGGTGCCCAGGTAGAAAACATCCAGCGCTTCCTGCAGGATTTCCCCGGCGCAGAAACCATTCGCCTGGAGCAGAACTATCGCTCGACCAACAACATTCTGAAAGCCGCTAACACGCTGATCGCCAACAACAATGGCCGCCTCGGTAAAGAGCTGTGGACCGACGGCAGCGATGGCGAAAAGATCTCGCTCTACTGCGCATTCAACGAGCTGGATGAAGCGCGCTTTGTGGTCAATCGCATCAAAAGCTGGCATGAAAACGGCAACGCGCTGCAGGATTGCGCCATTCTCTACCGCAGCAACGCCCAATCGCGTGTGCTGGAAGAGGCGCTGCTGCAAGGCAGCATGCCGTATCGCATTTATGGCGGCATGCGCTTCTTCGAGCGTCAGGAGATCAAAGATGCGCTGGCCTATCTGCGTTTGATGGCCAATCGCAATGACGATGCGGCATTTGAGCGTGTGGTGAACACGCCGGTGCGCGGCGTGGGCGATCGTACGCTCGACGTGGTGCGCCAGACCGCGCGCGATCAGCAACTCACTTTATGGCAAGCCACGCGCGAGCTGTTACAGAACAAAGTGTTAGCCGGACGCGCCGCGTCGGCGCTGCAGCGCTTCTGCGAGCTGGTCGATTCACTGGCCAGCGAAACATCCGAGATGCCGCTGCATGTGCAAACCGATCGCGTCATCAAAGACTCCGGTTTATGGGTGATGTACGAGCAGGAGAAGGGCGAGAAGGGCCAGGCGCGTATTGAAAACTTAGAGGAGCTGGTCACTGCAACGCGCCAGTTCAGCTATCAGGACGAAGACGAAGATCTGATGCCGCTGCAGGCGTTCTTGTCGCATGCGGCGCTGGAAGCGGGCGAAGGTCAGGCCGACAAATGGCAGGACGCGGTGCAGCTGATGACCATGCATTCGGCGAAAGGGCTGGAGTTCAGCCAGGTATTTATCGTCGGCATGGAAGAGGGCATGTTCCCGAGCCAGATGTCGCTGGATGAAGGCGGTCGTCTGGAAGAGGAGCGTCGTCTGGCTTACGTCGGCGTAACGCGTGCGATGGTCAAGTTGACGCTCACTTATGCCGAAAGCCGTCGTCTTTATGGTAAGGAAGTGTATCACCGTCCATCACGCTTTATCGGCGAGCTGCCGGAAGAGTGCGTGGAAGAGGTGCGTTTGCGCGCCAGCGTCAGCCGTCCGGTGAGCCATCAGCGCATGGGTACGCCAATCGCGCAAAACGACAGCGGCTTCACGCTCGGCCAGCGCGTGCGCCATGCCAAGTTCGGTGAAGGCACCATCATTAACCTCGAAGGCAGCGGCGAACACAGCCGTTTGCAAGTGGCGTTTCAGGGCCAGGGGATCAAGTGGCTGGTGGCGGCTTACGCCCGTCTGGAAACGGTGTAGCGCGGTTGCGCTACCTTGACGACTTTTTCGTCTCAGCGTAACATGCGCGCACTATTATCATGAGAGGACAATGCCTTGGACGCGCCCAGTCGATGCTGGCTCAATCACCTGTTTAACAGGAACTCCTAAGGTTACCTCTTTTAGCTGGTAGCCTTAGCGGTTATCAGCGACCTCCCTTTTTTACTCTCGTCGCGTGAGTTAGCACTGATTTACCCTTGAAGCGAAAGTTTCCGTGTTCAGGCTTCGCCGTGCCCGTAATCTACAGTGGTCACCGCCTTGTCCCATTCCGAAAAAATGGGGAGTTATTGCTATGCTGAGCGCATTTAAACTCGATCGTAATCGCCTGACGCGCATCGAGCTGGAAGAAGACAACGACAAACTCAACACGTCTGTTTGGGTCGATCTGATCGAACCCGACGACAGCGAACGCGATCGCGTGCAGTGTGAGCTCGGCCAAAGCCTGGCAACGCGTCCGGAGCTGGAAGACATCGAAGCCTCGGCGCGTTTCTTCGAAGACGAAGACGGCCTGCACATTCACTCCTTCTTCTTCTTTGAAGATGCCGAAGACCACGCGGGCAACTCCACTGTGGCATTCACCATCCGCGAAGATCGCCTGTATACGCTGCGCGAACGTGAGCTGCCGGCTTTCCGTCTCTATCGCATGCGTGCGCGCAACCAGATGCTGACCGATGGCAACGCCTATGAGCTGCTGCTGGATCTGTTTGAGACCAAAATCGAACAGCTGGCGGATGAGATCGAGAACATTTATAGCGCGCTGGAAAAACTCAGCCGCGTGATCATGGAAGGCCAGCAGGGCGAAGAGTACGATCAGGCGCTATCACGTTTGGCGGAGCTGGAAGATATCGGCTGGAAAGTGCGTTTGTGTCTGATGGATACCCAGCGCGCCCTCAACTTCCTGGTGCGTAAAGCACGTCTGCCGGGCAACCAGCTGGAGCAGGCACGTGAAATCCTGCGCGATATCGAATCGCTGCTGCCGCATAACGAATCGCTGTTCCAGAAGGTTAACTTCCTGATGCAGGCGGCGATGGGCTTCATTAACATCGAGCAGAACCGCATCATCAAGATCTTCTCGGTGGTATCGGTGGTATTCCTGCCGCCAACGCTGGTGGCATCAAGCTACGGGATGAACTTCGAGTTTATGCCGGAGCTGAAATGGAGCTTTGGTTACCCGGGCGCGATTAGCCTGATGATCCTCGCCGGCCTGGCGCCTTACCTCTATTTCAAACGCAAGAATTGGTTGTAACCGTTCTCAAGTCCAGGTCGTCATGAATGACGACCCTACAAAACCGCTCATGACAAACGTAGGGTCGCCATTTATGGCGACCTGGTAGATAAACTTTAATTTTCTGCGTAACCTGTTGGCTCTGCTCACTATCTGATTCTCTCCTATGGCGCGCTTCTCATTGCGACTGCAATGGATACTTCTGCTGATTGCTTCGTTAGTGCTGGGGATTATCCTCCAGCTGTTCCACCTTCCTGCGGCCCTGCTTCTTGGCCCAATGATTGTCGGCACCGTTATGGGCTTGTCCGGCGCTACCGTTCGCATCGATAAGCGTTTCTTCGTGCTGGCACAAGCGGTGCTCGGCTGCATGATCGGCCAGAGCTTATCGCCGGGCATTCTCACGCCGCTGATTCAGGATTGGCCGGTGGTGCTGGCGGTGCTGGTGCTGACGCTAGCGGCCAGCGGCCTGTCCGGTTTTCTGCTGGTGCGCTTCAGTAATTTGCCCGGCCCAACTGGCGCATGGGGATCGTCGCCAGGCGGTGCTTCGGCGATGGTAGCAATGGCCGGTGATTTCGGGGCGGATGTGCGGCTGGTGGCGTTTATGCAGTATCTGCGCGTGCTATTTGTCGCCACTGCTGCTGCAGTGGTGGCGCGCATTGGCTTGGGTTCCAACGGCGGTGCGGCTGAACTGGTGTGGTTTCCCGCGCTGCACAGTAGCTTCCTGTTGACATTGCTGGTGATGTTCGCCGGTGCGTGGCTTGGCCAGAAGCTGCGCATTCCTTCCGGCGCTTTGTTGCTACCGGCGCTGATCGGCGCGGTGCTGCACGGCACGGATGTGGCGACCTTGCAGGTACCGGAATGGTTGCTGGCGCTGGCTTATGCGTTGATTGGCTGGAGCGTGGGATTGCGTTTCACCCGGCCGATTTTCAAGCTGGCGCTGCGAACGCTGCCGCAAATGCTGCTGTCGATTTTCGGCTTAATGCTGTTATGCGGCGGATTAGCCTGGATGCTGACGCGCGTTTTGCACGTCGATCTGATGACCGCCTATCTGGCAACCAGCCCGGGCGGGCTGGATACCGTGGCGATTATTGCGGCCGGCACGCGGGTCGATATGGCATTTGTCATGGCGCTGCAGACGCTGCGTCTGTTCACCATCTTGCTCACCGGCCCGGCGCTGGCGCGTTTTATTTCACGCTACGCGCATGCGCGCCCGAGCTGAGAACGCCACCGCATCGATAATGAACACGGCGAGCGCCAGCCAGATAAAGCCGAAGGTCACCATTTTATCTGGCGTCAGGCTCTCGCCGTAGAACAGCACCGCCAGCAGGAACATCAACGTCGGGCCCAGATACTGGAAGAAGCCGACAGTCGATAAGCGCAGACGCGCGCAGGCGGCCGCAAACAACATCAGCGGAATGGTGGTGATAATGCCCGCCGCGACCAGCTTGAGATTAAGGCTCATGGCGTTGGCACTGAGATGGCTGGTCGCGCTGTCTGCAAAGCCAAACAGGTAAATCGCCGCCAGCGGAAACAGCCACAGCGTCTCGATCAGCATGCCGCTCTGCGCATCGACCTGAATCTTTTTGCGCACCAAACCGTACAAAGCAAAACTCAGCGCCAGACCAAGGCCGATAATCGGCAGCGATCCAAATTGCCACAGCTGCACCAGCACACCGGTTGTCGCCAGTAATACCGCCAGCCACTGCAAGCGGCGGAATCGTTCGCGCAGGAACAGCATGCCAAACACCACGTTAATCAGCGGGTTGATAAAGTAGCCGAGGCTGGCTTCCAGCATGTGCTGATTATTCACCGCCCAGATAAACAGCAGCCAGTTACCGCCAATGGTGACGGCGGTCAGCGCCAGCAGCAGCACCTTTTTCGGTTGCGCCAGCACACTGCGCACCTGCGCCCAACTCCGCGTCAGGGTGATCAGTAGCAGCATAAACAGCGCGGACCAAATCACGCGATGCGTCATAATTTCGGTGGCGGGCACCTCTTTGACCAGCTTGAAGTAGGCGGGCGCGATGCCCCAAATGAAGTAAGCGCCGAGCGCGTAGCCAATACCCTGGCGAGTTTGTTGCGAATCCATCATGTCATTCCAAAAGTACTGATTAGCCAATCATGTAGGTGGCGGTAGCGGTAGCGATGTAATCGCCTTGCTGGTTATGTAACTCCACGCGCGCCACGGCGACTTTATTGCCGCCGCGCAGCAGGCTGCTGGTGGCGATAAAGCGCTCGCCGCGGCCTGGGCGCAGATAATCCACGCGCATATCAATGGTGCCCATACGGGACAGGCGCTGACGCAGCTCTTCCTCGGTAATGCTCTCCTGACGCGTCAGCGCATAGCTGACACACACCAGCCCGGCGGCGACATCCAGCACCGAGGCGATGACGCCGCCATGCAAAATCTGCTGCGCCGCGTTGCCGACCAGCATGGTTTTATTGGCGAAGCCGAGTTCGGCGTAATCTGCTTCCAGTCGATCCAGCTCTAATCCGAGCGCCTGATTGAAGGGCATGTGATAAACAAAAATTTCGCCAATCAAACGGCGCGCTTCCTGCTGTGTCAGCAACGGGGATGACATAATTCCTGCCTTAAAATGTTAACGAGTTGTGTATATTATGCCGCGTTCGAGCCGCTTTCCAGTTTCGGAAATCGGCGCTGATCAACCGCAGGTTTTGCGTGTAGAATGGCCTGCTTTTTGAACCGTCACTTGACGATTACGACACGCAGTTCTCTGGAGAATTCTATGCGTAAGCATTACGCCTTGCTGGCCGCGGCGCTGATCCTTCCTGGCCTGGCGCAGGCTGAAGAAGCCACGATAAAAGAGGTTCATGATGCACCGGCAGTGAAGGGCAGCATTATCGCTAACCTGCTGGAGAAACACGATAACCCGTTCGTGCTTTATCCTTACGAAAACAACTATCTGCTCTACACCTACACCACAGACATGAACAAAGAGGCGATCTCTTCGTACAGCTGGGCAGACAAAGCTAAAAATGATGAAGTAAAATTCCAGCTCAGCCTGGCGTTTCCGCTATGGCGCGGCATTTTAGGCGATAACTCGGTGCTGGCGGCGTCCTATACTCAGCGCTCGTGGTGGCAGCTCTCGAACCGTGGTGCGTCATCACCGTTCCGTGAAACCGATTATGAGCCACAGATTTTCCTCGGCTGGGCCACCGATTACACCTTCGCAGGCTGGACCTTACGCGATGTGGAAACTGGCTTAGTGCATCAGTCGAACGGCCGCAGCGAGCCAACTTCGCGCAGCTGGAACCGCGTTTACGCGCGCTTCATGGCGCAGAACGGCAATCTGCTCGCGGAGATCAAACCCTGGTATCGTCTGCCAGAAAGTGAAAGCAATGACGATAACCCGGACATCACCAAATACATGGGTTACTACCGCGCCAAGCTCGGCTACATGATGGGCGAGAACATTTTCAGCGTGGAAGGTAACTACAACTGGAACAGCGGCTTCGGCGGTGCAACCTTCGCCTGGAGCTACCCAATCTCTGAACACGTGCGCTTTTACACGCAGGTGTTCAGCGGCTATGGTGAATCATTGATCGACTATAACCATCGCCAGACGCGCTTCGGCGTGGGCGTGACGCTCAACGATCTGTTCTAACCCGCAACAAAGACAGGATTACCGTGGCAACATCGGCAGTGCTTAATCAGGAAATGCTGGCGCAGCAGGTATTACAAGATACCTTCGGCTATCAGCAGTTCCGCCCAGGTCAGCAAAACATCATCGAAACCGCCCTGTCAGGACGCGATTGTCTGGTGGTGATGCCGACCGGCGGCGGCAAATCGCTGTGCTATCAAATCCCGGCGCTGGTGCGCGAAGGGCTGACGCTGGTGGTTTCACCGCTGATTTCACTGATGAAAGATCAGGTCGATCAGCTGCTGGCGAACGGCGTGGCAGCAGCGTGCCTCAACTCGACGCAAACGCGCGAGCAGCAGCAGCAGGTGTTTGCGGACTGTCGTACTGGCAAACTCAAGCTGCTATATATCGCGCCTGAACGCCTGATGATGGACAACTTCCTCGACAGTCTGCACCAGTGGAATCCGGTGATGCTGGCGGTAGATGAAGCGCACTGTATTTCACAGTGGGGCCACGATTTCCGTCCGGAATATGGCTCGATTGGCCAGCTGCGTCAGCACTTCCCCGATCTGCCGGTCATGGCGTTGACCGCCACCGCTGATGAAACCACGCGTAATGACATCGCCCATCTGCTGCAGATGGACGATCCGCTGATTCAAATCAGCAGCTTTGACCGCCCGAATATTCGCTACACGCTGGTGGAGAAATTCAAACCCACCGAGCAGTTACTGCGTTATGTGCAGGATCAGCGCGGCAAAAGCGGCATTATTTACTGTAACAGCCGCGCCAAAGTGGAAGACACCGCCGCGCGCCTGCAGAGCCGTGGCTTGAGCGTTGGCGCTTATCACGCCGGTATCGATAGCGCGCAGCGTGCCAGCGTGCAGGAAGCCTTCCAACGTGACGATCTGCAAATTGTGGTCGCCACCGTGGCATTCGGTATGGGCATCAACAAACCCAACGTGCGCTTCGTGGTGCACTTCGATATTCCGCGCAACATCGAATCCTATTATCAGGAAACCGGCCGCGCCGGGCGTGATGGCCTGCCTGCCGAAGCGATGATGCTTTACGATCCGGCCGACATGGCGTGGCTGCGTAAATGTCTGGAAGAGAAAGTGCCCGGCCCGTTGCAGGATATTGAACGCCACAAACTCAACGCGATGGGCGCGTTTGCCGAAGCGCAAACCTGTCGTCGTCTGGTATTGCTGAACTATTTCGGCGAAGGTCGCCAGCAGCAGTGCGACAACTGCGATATCTGCCTCGATCCGCCACGTCGCTACGACGGCTTGCTCGAGGCGCAAAAGGCGCTGTCGAGCATCTATCGTACCGGGCAGCGCTTTGGGATGGGCTATATTGTTGAGGTTTTGCGTGGAGCCAGTAATCAGCGTATTCGTGACAACGGCCACGACAAACTGCCGGTGTACGGCTTAGGCCGCGAACATAGTCACGAACACTGGATCAGCGTGCTGCGTCAGCTGATTCACCTCGGCATGGTGACGCAAAACATCGCCATGCATTCGGCGCTGCAACTCACTGAAGCGGCGCGTCCGGTATTACGTGCCGAAGTGCCGCTGATGCTGGCGGTGCCGCGTATCGTGACGGTGAAGACGCGCGGCAGCAGTTCGCCGAAGGTGCACAGCGGCAATTACGATCGCCAGCTGTTTGCCAAGCTGCGTAAGCTGCGTAAAGCGATTGCCGATGAAGAGAATATTCCGCCGTACGTGGTGTTTAACGATGCCACGCTGATTGAAATGGCAGAACAAATGCCGATTAGCGCGTCAGAAATGCTCAGCGTGAACGGCGTCGGTCATCGCAAACTGGAGCGTTTTGGTAAGCCGTTCCTGGTGATGATCAAAGAACATGTTGATGAAGGTTAAAGGAAAAAATTCATGCTGATGTTATTCGCCACCGTCGCGCTGGTGCATCTGGTTGCGCTGATGAGTCCCGGCCCGGACTTCTTCTTTGTGTCGCAAACGGCGGCGAGCCGCTCGCGCAAAGAGGCGATGATGGGCGTTCTGGGCATTACCTTGGGCATTGTGATTTGGGCCGGTGTGGCGCTGATGGGCCTGCATCTGATCCTGGAAAAAATGGCCTGGCTGCATGAAATCATTATGGTCGGCGGCGGATTGTATCTGCTGTGGATGGGCTGGCAGCTGATGCGTTCAGCGCGTCAACGTCACAAGCAGCCACAATCGGAAACGCCGGTGGTGGAGCTGCCGAAAAGAGGCATGAGCTTCCTGAAAGGTTTCCTGACTAACCTGTCGAACCCAAAAGCGATCATCTACTTCGGTAGCGTGTTCTCACTGTTTGTTGGCAACGACGTCGGCGCGATGGAGCGCTGGGGCTTGTTCCTGCTGATTATTGGTGAGACGTTCGCGTGGTTTACGCTGGTAGCGGCGATTTTCGCTATGCCGTGGATGCGTGATAAGTATCAGCGGATGGCGAAGTGGGTGGATGGTATGGCGGGCGTGTTGTTTGCAGGTTTTGGCATTCATTTAATCATTTCGAGATAAACCAGGTCGCCATAAATGGCGACCCTACGTAGGGTGGGCATTTATGCCCACCGGGTTGAATATCACGCCATTCTGCGTGCGCTGGCTAACAGCGCGCCAACCGCCATAAACAATCCACCAAAGGTGCGGTTCAGCAGCTTCATCTGCTTCGGCCCTTTGATCCAGCCAGCAATGCGCGTTGCCAGCGTGGCGTAACCAATCATCACGATGATATCGACCACAATGGTGGTAACGCCGAGCACCAGATATTGCATCAGCTGCGGCTGGTGCGGCTGAATAAACTGCGGGAACAGCGCGGCGAGAAACACGATGCTTTTCGGGTTGGTAAGGTTCACCAACACGGCACGCTTGAACAGGCGTCGACGCGGCATCGCTTTGGCAACGGCGTCAAGATCGATACCGCCCGCTGAGCGCCATTGTTGAATGCCCAGCCACACCAGATAGGCTGCGCCAGCCCACTTCAGGACTTCAAACGCCAGAATTGATTGGGAAAACAGCGCACCCAAACCGGCGCCGACCAGCACAATATGAATGGCCAGGCCGAGCTGCAAGCCGGTAATCGATGCCACCGCGCCGCGATAACCGTGGCTGATGCCGGTGCTCATGGTGTTAATCGCGCCGGAACCGGGAGAAAGGCTGAGGATAGTTGTGGTCAGCAGGTACGTTAACCACCATTCAATGGTCATGTGTGACATTCCCTGAAGTTAGCGAAGTGTGACACAATACGACAGAAAATCGCCGCACGCTACGCAGCACAGGCACGTGAATCACGTTTTTTTCAGGGGGACGGATGCAGCATCATAAACAGAGTTGGCTCGGACGTGAGCGAGGCTTTTCGGCCTTTGCTACCGGTCCGCTGCTCGACTTCTGGCGTCGCCGTGAAGAGTGTGAATTCACCGGCGTCGGCAACCTGAAGATTCGCTACGTTCGTTTCACCTCACCGCAACATCGTCGTGTCATTCTGGTCGTGCCTGGCCGCATTGAGAGCTATATCAAGTATCCCGAACTGGCTTACGACCTGTTCATGTGCGGCTACGATGTGGTGATTCTCGACCATCGCGGTCAGGGACGTTCCGAACGTCTGCTGGAAGATTCGCACCGCGGCCATGTGGTGGATTTTGGTGACTACGTTGACGATCTTGAAACGCTGTATCTGAAAGAGATAGTCAGCAACCATTATCAGCAGCGCTACGTGCTGGCCCACTCGATGGGCGGCGCGATTTTAGCGCTGTTTCTGGCGCGTCAACCGCAGGCGTTTCACGCTGCGGTGTTCTCCGCGCCGATGTTTGGCATTGTGCTGCCGCTGCCCGACTGGATGGCGCACCGCATTCTCGACTGGACCGAGAAACTGCCCGCGCTGCGTGAAGGCTACGCATTGGGCACCGGCCGCTGGCGCGCCAATCCGTTTGGCATCAACCGGCTGACGCACAGCCGCGAACGCTATCGCCGCAACCTGCGTTTTTACGCTGACGATCCGGCGCTTCGCGTCGGTGGGCCCACTTATCACTGGGTGCGCGAAGGCGTGCAGGCCGGGCGTGACATCTTCAATCAGGTGGCGAACATCACCACGCCGACCTTGCTGCTGCAGGCCAGTGAAGATGATGTGGTGGATAACCGCTCACAAAATCTATTTTGTACGGCGATGGCCGAAGCAGGACATCCCTGCGCAGGTAACGCGCCATATGTGATAAAAGGAGCGCGTCATGAGATCTTGTTTGAAACAGACGCGATGCGTGCCGAAGCGCTAAACGCGGTGGTCGATTTTTTTGAACACCACGCTTAATCAATTTTACTTTCCGATATCAACACCCGAGGTTTACATGTATCACATCGTCGCATCCGACCTGGATGGCACGCTGCTCTCTCCGGATCACCGCCTGACGCCGTTCGCTCGCACTACGCTGCAGGAACTGGTGGCGCGAGACATCCACTTTGTTTTTGCCACCGGCCGTCACTATATCGACGTCGGACAGATGCGCGATAAGCTCGGCATTCCCGCTTATATGATCACGTCCAATGGTGCGCGCGTGCACAACGCCGAAGGTGAACTGGTGTTCAGCCACAACCTCGACGCCGACATCGCCAGCGATTTGTATGGCCTGCAATATCATGACGAGCACATCCTGACGCACGTTTATCGCGACGATGAGTGGTTCATGAGCCGTCATCGCCCAGACGAGCAGGACTATTTCCGCGAGTCAGTATTTAACTATCAGGTTTACCAGCCGGGCATGCTGCCGACCGACGGCATCAGCAAAGTGTTCTTCACCTGCGAAGATCCGGAGCGTTTGGTTCCGATGGAGCAGGCGATTGAAGCGCGCTGGGGCGATCGCGTGAATGTCAGCTTCTCGCTGCCAACCTGCCTGGAAGTAATGGCGGGCGGCGTTTCCAAAGGTCATGCGCTGGAAGCGGTAGCGAAACAGCTCGGCCACTCGCTGAAAGAGTGCATCGCCTTCGGCGACGGCATGAATGATGTGGAGATGCTCAGCATGTCAGGTAAAGGCTGCATCATGCGTAATGCGCAGCAGCGCCTGAAAGATACCTTGCCAACGCTGGAAGTGATTGGTAGTAATGCGGATGACGCCGTACCGCACACGCTGCGTAAGCTGTTCCTCGCCTAAAAAAACGGGCCGGTTATCACCGGCCCGTTCTGATTATGCCAGCTGTTTCTTGTGCTTATGTTCACTGACCATGGTCAGCAGCAGCAGAATCACCGCCAGCACCGATCCGCCAATCATCACAATGAATCCGCCATCCCAGCCGAAGTAATCCACTGTGTAACCGACAATTGCACTGGCCGCTACCGATCCACCGAGATAGCCAAACAGCCCGGTAAAGCCCGCTGCCGTTCCGGCCGCTTTTTTTGGTGCCAGCTCCAGCGCATGCAAGCCAATCAACATCACCGGACCGTAAATCAGGAAGCCGATCACAATCATGCACAGCATGTCGATGCCTGGATTGCCCGGCGGGTTCAGCCAGTACACCACGGTAGCGATGGTCACCAGCGTCATAAAGAACACGCCGGTTGCGCCACGGTTGCCGCGAAACACTTTGTCGGACATCCAGCCGCACAGCAGCGTGCCGGGAATACCGGCATATTCATAGAAGAAGTAGGCCCACGATGATTTATCCAGCGTGAAGTGCTTCACCTCTTTCAGGTAGGTCGGCGACCAGTCGAGAATGCCGTAACGCAGCAGGTAAACAAACACGTTCGCCAGTGCGATGTACCACAGCAGCTTATTGGGCAGAATGTACTGCATGAAAATCTGCTTCGCCGTCAGTTCCTGCTCGTGCTCCTCGTTGTAATCCGGCGGATAGTCATTTTTCCACGCTTCAATCGGCGGTAAACCGCAAGATTGTGGTGTGTCACGCATCAAGGCGAAGGCGATAATCGCGATGAGGATGGCGCCAAACGCCGGCATATACAGCGCGGCTTTCCAGTCGTTAAACCACGCCATGCCAAGCAGGAACAGCAGTGGAGGAATACCGCCACCGACGTTATGCGCGCAGTTCCACACCGATACGATTCCGCCGCGCTCCTTTTGCGACCACCAGTGCACCATGGTGCGCCCGCATGGCGGCCAGCCCATACCCTGGAACCAGCCGCACAGGAACAGCAGCACAAACATCACCATGATGCTGGAGGTGGCCCACGGCACGAACCCCATCACCAGCATCACCGCCGCAGCGAGAATTAATCCGGCGGGCAAAAACACGCGCGGATTTGAGCGGTCCGATACCGAACCCATAATGAATTTCGAGAAGCCGTAAGCGATGGATATTCCCGACAGCGCAAAGCCGAGATCGCCGCGCGAAAAACCTTGTTCCACCAGATAAGGCATCGCCAGCGCAAAGTTCTTACGCACCAAATAGTAGGCGGCATAGCCAAAAAATATTCCCAGGAAAATTTGCCAGCGCAGGCGACGATAAAGCGGATCGACACGATCATCGGCCACTTGAGGGCGATGCGGTGCAGGTTTGAAGATACTCAACATGAGTGTGGCCCTCCAGGGCGCGATATAGTTATGGGTTCCCAGCAGGTTGGGGCAAAAGCAACAGACGTAAAAATGGAAAAGCGAAGTTTCCATTTCGCGCAAAGGATAGTGATGGTCACACGCGGTTACTGTGACATGTGACACATATGTTACAGTTTTATGACAGTAAAGAGCGATAAAAACCAGGAAATGTTGTATTTCGCGCATTTTTATCCAGGCGAATAGGCGATCGATGAAAACTAATTGTCGTCATTTTGTACAATCGTAAACCAGATAGTTCACGCTAATCGCGACAGTTTGTTTACACTAGCGCCACTGTTCATTTTGGGATCGTTACCGTGCCGTTACTGATCGTTACCACCATTCTGTGGGCTTTTTCCTTCAGTTTAATCGGGGAATACCTGGCTGGTCAGGTGGATTCCTGGTTCTCCGTGTTAATGCGTCTGGCGCTCGCCGCCATCGTCTTCCTGCCGTTCCTGCGCTGGCGCGGATATCGTGCTTCCACCATCTTGCTGTATATGCTGGTGGGCATGCTGCAGCTTGGCATCATGTACCTGCTGAGCTTTGAAGCCTATCTCTATCTGAGCGTGACCGAATTCCTGCTGTTCACCGTGATGACGCCGTTGTACGTCACGCTGATCTACGATTTGCTCAGCCGACGTCCGCTACGTATTGGCTATGCCTTCAGCGCGCTGCTGGCGGTAATCGGTGCGGCGATTATTCGTTACGACAAAGTCAGCGATCATTTCTGGTTCGGCTTGCTGCTGGTGCAGGCGGCAAACATCTGCTTCGCCATCGGCATGGTGGGCTACAAACGTCTGCAGGAAACTCGCCCGATGCCGCAGCACACCGCGTTTTCGTGGTTCTATCTGGGCGCAGTGATCATCGCGGTAATCGCGTGGAGCTTGTGGGGCAATCCGAACAAACTGCCAACCACCTCGCTGCAGTGGGGCATTCTGGTGTGGCTGGGCGTGGCGGCTTCAGGTTTGGGCTACTTCATGTGGAACTACGGCGCAACGCAGGTGGATGCCGGCACCTTGGGCATTATGAACAACATGCATGTGCCTGCAGGCTTGCTGGTGAATCTGGCGATCTGGCAGGAGAAACCGCATTGGCCGAGTTTTATCGCCGGTGCCGCCGTGATTTTCGCATCCCTTTATGTACATAAACGCTGGGTATTAGGTAAGAAAAGCAACGCATAAAGCCAGAAGGGAAGGAAGTGGCCGCTGCGAAAAGCGAAGCGTCCGAGCCATGGATGGCGAGGGCGATCCACATGGATGTGATATTTCTTCGCGATCGGAGCGGCCACTTCCTGACCAGGCTCCGATCTGAAAGCGATTAACCCTTCTTAGCCGGCCCCGGACGATGAATCATCGTCAAACCTTTCAGGAAATTACGCAGAATCTGGTCACCGCATTCGCGGAAATTCTTATGATCCGGGTTGCGGAAAATCGCGCCAACCTCAGCCTGTGAAATCTTAAAGTTCGCTTTCAGCAGCACATCCGGGATATCGGTGGTCTTCAGCTCAAACGCGACACGCAATTTCTTCATGAAAATGTTGTTATTCATGCGGCGCTCAATCGAAGGCGCGGGCGCATCTTCACTTTTACCGCGACGGTAAAAAATCAGACCGTTGAGGAAATAACCCATCAACACATCCGGCAGCTTACGAAACGCAGCATCGTCATCCTTCTTCATCCACGCCTGCACGTCTTCTAGCGGAACTTCACTCCCCGCTAAGGCAAAAATCTCCACCACTTTGCTATCGCTCAAATCAAGCATATAGCGCACGCTGCGCAGAACATCGTTACTCATCATGGTGAAACTCTCTTGGTCGCGGGTTGAGGCGGCGCATTATAGAGCAGGCGGGACAGGGATAACAGCGCGGGCGACCTTCGCCGCCCAACAACATCAGGATGAGAGGGTTTGCAGTGAGCCCGGGCGCGCGGCATCGCGCACGAAGGGCAGATGTTCACAGGCGTGCTGACGGGCAAACCGCACAAAGGCTTCCATCACCGGCTGACGCTGCTCGCCTTCGCGTACGGCGGCATACAAGCGGCTCCACAAGCCATCGCCCAAGGTCTTCGTCACCACCAATCCCTGCTGCTCAAAATTCTCTACCACCCAATGCGGCAGTGCGGCGATGCCCATGCGCGCCGACACCATCTGAATCAGCAACAGCGTATTGTCCACGCTCTTCAATGCTGGACTCACACCCGCAGGCTGCAGGAAATGGCGCCACACATCTAAACGCTGACGCTGAACCGGATAGATCATCAACACTTCATCGGCCATATCTTCCGGGGAAATATGCTCAAGCTGCGCCAAAGGATGATCCGGTGCCATCACCAAACGCACTTCAAAATCGAACATCGGTGAATAGAACAATCCGCTGCGCGGCAGAATATCGGAGGTCAACACCACATCCAGCTCGCCCTGCTGCAATGCGGGTTGCGGATCAAAGGTGACGCCGGATTTGAAATCCATCACTACCTGCGGCCAGCTCTGGCGGAAATTATTCAGCGCGGGCGTCAGCCACTGAATACAGCTGTGACACTCAATCGCGATACGCAACGTGGCCTGATGCGGCTCATGACACGCCTGCAAAGCCTGCTGAATCTGCGGCAAAACCTGCTCGGCCAACTGCAGCAAAATCTCTCCCTGCGGCGTAAAACGCAGCGGCTGGCTTTTGCGCACAAACAGACGAAAGCCCAGCCGCTGCTCCAGATCGCTGAACTGGTGAGACAACGCCGATTGCGTCTGATGAAGCTGTGAGGCGGCGGCGGCTAACGAGCCGGTGTTCCGTAACGCCTGCAGCGTCCGCAGGTGTTTGAGTTCGATCATGAGAATCCTTCACATCGAGATTGAACAAATTGCGCTTGAGGAACATACAGTACTCGCAGATTATGGCGGTGTAAACATCTGGACGGCTAAACATCTCTGCACCCTACTCAGTTAAGAATATCTGGAGAACAGAAAATGACCATTCTGAACCACACTCTCGGTTTCCCTCGCGTTGGATTGCGTCGTGAATTGAAAAAAGCACAGGAAAGCTACTGGGCAGGTAAAAGCTCACAAGAAGAGCTGCTGGCGGTGGGGCGCGAACTGCGCGCTCGTCACTGGCAACAGCAGAAAGAGGCGGGCGTCGATCTGCTGCCGGTCGGCGATTTCGCCTGGTACGATCACGTGCTGACAACCAGCCTGCTGCTGGGCAACGTGCCTGCACGCCACCATAACGAAGATGGATCCGTCGATCTCGACACGCTGTTTCGTCTTGGCCGTGGCCGCGCCCCAAGCGGTGCACCGGCGGCGGCGGCGGAAATGACTAAATGGTTCAACACCAACTATCACTACATGGTGCCGGAATTCACTCAGGGCCAGCAGTTCAAACTGACCTGGACTCAATTGCTGGATGAAGTCGACGAAGCGCTAGCGCTCGGCCACAAGATTAAACCGGTGCTACTCGGCCCGGTCACCTATCTGTGGCTGGGTAAAGTGAAAGGTGTGCAATTCGATCGCCTGTCACTGCTTAAAGACATTCTGCCGGTTTACCAACAGGTGCTGGCGGAACTGAAAAAACGCGGCATTGAATGGGTACAAATCGACGAACCTGCATTGGTGCTGGAACTGCCACAAGCCTGGCGCGATGCGTTCAAACCGGCTTACGACGCGCTGCAGGGTGAAAGCAAACTGCTGCTCACCACCTATTTCGACAGCATCGGTCAGAACCTCGACGTGATCAAGGCGCTGCCGGTGCAAGGTCTTCACGTTGACCTGGTGCACGGAAAAGACGATATCCAACAGCTTAATGAGCAGATCCCGGCAGATTGGCTGCTTTCCGTCGGCGTGATCAACGGACGTAACGTGTGGCGCGCGGATCTCAGCAGCTGGTTTGCACGCCTGCAGCCGCTGGTGGGTCAACGTCAACAATTGTGGATCGGATCATCTTGCTCGTTGCTGCACAGCCCAATCGATCTCAGCGTGGAAACGCGCCTCAATGAAGAAGTGAAAAGCTGGTTCGCCTTTGCCCTGCAGAAGTGCGCTGAGCTTGCACTGCTGAGTCAGGCGCTGAACAACAACGATGCCGCTTCGCTGGTCGAGTGGAGCGCACCGATTCGTGCGCGTGCCAACTCCACGCGCGTGCATAATGCCGCAGTCGGCGAGCGTCTGGCGAAAATCCAGGCCAAAGATGTTGAACGTAACAGCAACTACACCGAACGTGCCAAAGCGCAGCGTAACCGCTTCAATCTGCCAGCATGGCCGACCACCACCATCGGTTCATTCCCGCAGACCACCGAAATTCGCGGCCTGCGTCTCGACTTTAAAAAAGGCAACATTGATGGCGGTAACTACCGCACCGGCATCGCCGAACACATCAAACAGGCGATTGTTGAGCAGGAACGTTTGGGCCTCGACGTGCTGGTGCACGGTGAAGCAGAGCGTAACGACATGGTGGAATATTTCGGCGAGAACCTCGACGGCTTCGTGTTCACCCAAAATGGCTGGGTACAGAGCTACGGTTCACGCTGCGTTAAACCCCCGATCATCATCGGCGACGTGAGCCGTCCGCAAGCCATCACCGTTGAGTGGGCGAAGTACGCGCAATCGCTGACCGACAAGCCGGTGAAAGGCATGCTGACCGGTCCGGTGACGATTCTCTGCTGGTCATTCCCGCGTGAAGATGTGAGCCGCGAAACCATCGCCAAACAGATTGCGCTGGCGCTGCGTGACGAAGTAGAAGATCTGGAAAAAGCCGGGATCGGCATTATTCAGATCGATGAACCGGCACTGCGCGAAGGCCTGCCGCTGCATCAGTCCGATTGGGCTGCGTATCTGACCTGGGCGGTAGATGCGTTCCGTCTCAATGCCGCCGTAGCGCAGGATGACACCCAGATTCACACCCACATGTGTTACTGCGAGTTCAATGACATCATGGATTCAATTGCCGCGCTGGATGCGGACGTTATCACAATCGAAACCTCACGTTCCGATATGGATCTGCTGGATACCTTTAAGGAATTCGACTATCCCAACGAAATCGGTCCGGGCGTGTATGACATTCACTCGCCGAATGTGCCGAGCGTGGAGTGGATGGAAGAGTTGCTGCGCAAAGCGGCGCAGAGCATCCCGGAAGCGCGTTTGTGGGTGAATCCGGATTGTGGCCTGAAAACCCGTGGTTGGACGGAAACCCGTCAGGCACTGGCGAATATGGTCAAAGCGGCGCAAAACCTGCGGGGTGAAACGGCTTAGAAGCTGTGAATGAAGTTGGGGCGCATAGGCGCCCCTTTTTATTACGCGTTTGGCGCTACGCCATACTGCGCGAACCACCCTAGCATGCGTTGCCAGCCATCTTTGGCGGAATCAGCGTGATAACTGGCACGATAATCCGCATTGAAAGCATGTCCGGCATCCGGATATACCACGATCTCTGCTTTGGCATTGGCGGCGTGCAGCGCCTGACGCATCTTATCAATGCTCTCCAGCGGGATGCTCTCATCCTGACCACCGTAAAGACCCAGCACCGGCGCATTTAAATCGACCGCAACATCAATCGGATGCTTCTGCTGCTTCAGCGTCTTCTCACCGTCTAAACGGCCATACCATGCCACCGCCGCGCGGACCTGCGGATTGTGCGCGGCAAACAGCCAGCTAATGCGTCCGCCCCAGCAGAAACCGGTAATCGCCAGACGACGGATATCACCATCGTGGCGTGTGGCCCAGTTGGCCACATGATCGAGATCGGACAACACCTGCGAATCCGGAACTTTGCTCACCAGCTCTTTGAACAGCGTGGGAATGTCGTTGTAATCGTTGGGATCGCCTTCACGGAAATAGAGTTCGGGAGCGATCGCCAGATAACCTTCCAGCGCCAGACGGCGGCAGACATCACGGATATGCTCGTGCACGCCGAAAATCTCCTGCACCACCAACACCACCGGCAAGTTGCCTTGATACTCTTTTGGTCGGGCGTAATAGGCGGGCAGATTTTCGCCCTGGCTCGGAACCGAGGTCTCGCCAGCATGAATTGCGTCGCTGGTGGTAATAATGGTGCTGCTTGCGGTGGGCTGAACGGCTGGTGCAAAGCCGCCGGGTGCCGTTTTTTGTGCCATATTGTCTTCGGTTTTCATTGTTCTCTCCGTGCTAGCAAATGCGCAATCACGTAACTATAGCCTGGCGAAGTGAAGCAAGGCTGGCGTAAGGTGCAGAGGGATTTTTTTCACGTGTGCTGCTTCTCTATTAACATTGCCACCAACACTTACACAGCACCGCTTGTAGCAATTCAGAATTGCACAACGTTAATGTGTGATGTAAATCACATAATGTTTTTCTGATAATGTAAGTTTCATTATTGATGGTGAATTGAGTCACATATTTATGCCGCCTGCTCACGTAGAGTGGCGCGCACATCCCTAATTATCAGGAGTCTGTTATGGCCCAGTCTGACGTTTTCCACCTTGGCATCACCAAAGCTGATTTGAAAGGAGCCACGTTGGCCATCGTGCCTGGCGATCCTGAGCGCGTGAAGAAAATCGCCGCGCTGATGGACAATCCACAGCATCTGGCTTCACACCGTGAATTCACCACCTACCTGGCCGAAGTGGATGGCAAACCGGTTGTGGTGTGCTCGACCGGTATCGGCGGACCTTCAACCTCGATTGCGGTTGAAGAGCTGGCGCAGCTCGGCGTGCGCACCTTCCTGCGCGTTGGCACCACTGGCGCTATCCAGCCGCATATTAATGTGGGCGATGTGCTGGTCACCACCGCATCGGTGCGCCTCGACGGCGCCAGCCTGCATTTTGCGCCGATGGAATTCCCGGCCGTGGCTGATTTCACCTGCACCACCGCGCTGGTGGCAGCCGCAGAAGCGTGCGGCGCGAAAACCCACATTGGTATTACCGCCTCATCTGATACCTTCTATCCAGGCCAGGAACGCTACGACACCTTCTCGGGTCGCGTGGTGAATCGCTTCCAGGGTTCAATGGAAGAGTGGCAGCAAATGGGCGTCCTTAACTATGAGATGGAATCCGCTACACTGTTAACCATGTGCGCCAGTCAGGGACTGCGTGCCGGCATGGTGGCGGGTGTCATCGTGAACCGTACGCAAAAAGAGATCCCGGATGCCGCGACCATGAAACAGACCGAAAGTGATGCGGTGAAAATTGTGGTTGAAGCCGCGCGTCGCTTAATTTAGTGCGCCAGTCAGGGATGAATTCGAGACCAGGCTTATAAGGATTCCAGCTATTTCCTGATTAGAATGCGCGCAATTTCAGCAGCTACTGAGAAATTTCTTATGCGCAAAATGGTTTCTGTCTCACGTCCCAATTTCATGAATAATCCCGCTACTGCACAATCACGCGTTGAAGGTGCAGCAGCGAGATTTCGCCAGGCGATGGCGGCGAATAACTATCCTCTTGCGCGTCAGTGCTGTGAAGAAGTGCTGCGCGTGTTGCCCAATCATATGCAGGTGCTGAGCGACTACGCGTTAACCCTGATGCGTGTGGGCGAGCACAAAAAATCCTATAAAATTTACCAGAAGATCTATCAGGCTCCGGCCGCGCAGCGCGCGCAGGCGTCTGAAACTTGGCTGGATGGATTAACGGAAGTGTGTGGCTGGCTGAATAAAGAGGATGAGGTGGCGCGTTACGGCCTCGAATCACTGCAGAATTCCGATGTGACCTTCAGTAAAGGGGCGAAAGTGGCATTCCCTTCTGATGCGCCGCCACCGATCAACCGTAACAATCCGGCAGAAAATATCATCTCCTTTAGCCTGTATGGCGGCCAGCCACGCTACTGCGAAACCTTGATTAAAAACATCGAAGTGGCGCGCGAGTTCTACCCCGACTGGATCTGCCGCATCTATCTTGACGACAGCGTGCCGCAGCACGTCTGGCAGCGCCTGAAGCAGCCAAACACTCAGCTGGTGGATATGTCGCACGAGAAAACTATCTTCCCAACGCTGTGGCGTTTCCTGGTGATGGACGATGCCAGCGTCAAACGCTATATCGTGCGTGACGCGGATTCATTGTTGTCCGAGCGCGAAGTGGTGGCGGTAGAAGCATGGCTGAACTCGCCTTATTGGTTCCATCATATGCGTGATTACTTCTCGCATACTGAGCTGTTGCTGGCGGGCATGTGGGGCGGTTGCCATGGCGTGTTCCACAATGTTGAACAGCAGATGCGTGACTTTATCGCTCAGTATGCCGGTAGCGAGCGCTTCACCGATCAGTACTTCCTCAAAGTGGCGCTGTGGCCAACGGTGCGCGAAAGCATATTGAATCATGACGATATTTTCCGCTTCCACCACGCACAACCATGGCCGGCACATCAGCCAATTCGCTGGCAAACCGACAGTTTCCACGTCGGCAGCAACGCCGGTTTTGCCAGCATGGCGGGCCCAGTTGAAAATGCTGATAACGGTTGGCAGCAGGTTGAGATCACCTACGACGGGAAAAGCTGGACCTATCCGGCCAAAATCCAGGGTGAAACCGAATGGGTGTTGCCGATGCCCTTCTTCCTGATTGATGCGTGGAAAGCGGGAGATCTAACCGTAAAAGCCCTATAAGTAGAAAACGTTTTCCCAAAATAATTCGAGGCGCAGGAAGGCGGCAAGCGAGCGAATCCCCAGGAGCTTACATCAGTAAGTGACTGGGGTGAGAACGTGCAGCCAACGCATCTGCGGCTTGAAGTATGAAGGGAAAAAAATCTGGACATTCATACAGTACGCCTCTACCTTTTCCCTCAGCGAGACGATCCGCGGGGGGATTATGGATCAGCAACTTATCATTAGCGGCGCGCTGGCGCTGGCCGGTTTGGGCATTGGCTGGATCATCGCCCAACTGCGCGCCGGCCATCAGCACGCCAGCTTCACTACCGAGCGTCGCCTGTTGGAAGAGGCGCAGCAGCGTCAACAGCAGCAGCTCGAACAGTTACAGCAGCAAATCCAGCAACGCGAACAGGAGATGCGCCAGCTACACGGCGCGCTCAGCGGTGCGCAGGAACGTTTACAGCAGCTTGATTACTGGCGCGGCGAAAGTGAACAGCTCAGCCGGGAGCTGCGCAATCAGCTGGAAGTAAACAGCGCACAGGAAGCCGAACTGCGTGAAGTGACCATTCGTCTTGAAGAGACACGCTACGGTGCAGAAGAGAAGCAGCGACTGCTGACCAACAGCGAACAGCGTCTCAGCGCGCAGTTTGAAAATCTCGCCAACCGCATCTTTGAAAACAGCGGGCGGCGCGTCGATGAACAGAACCGTCAAAGTCTGAATAGCCTGATTGGCCCGCTGCGTGAACAGCTGGATGGTTTCCGCCGTCAAGTGACTGATAGCTTTGGCGTGGAAGCGCGCGAGCGTCACACTCTGACTCACGAAATACGCCAGTTGCAGCAACTCAACGCGCAGATGGCGCAGGAAGCGGTCAATCTTACTAAAGCGCTGAAAGGCGACAACAAAATTCAGGGCAACTGGGGCGAAGTGGTATTGGCCCGCGTGCTGGAAGCCTCTGGCTTGCGTGAAGGCTACGAATACCAAACACAGGTAAGCGTGCAGCTGGAACAGCAGGGCAGGATGCAACCGGATGTGATCGTGCGTTTGCCGCAGGGCAAAGATGTGGTGATTGACGCCAAAATGACGCTGGTTGCCTACGAGCGCTACTTCAACGCCGACGATGAAGCCACGCGTGAGCAGGCGATTCAGGAGCACGTTAACGCCATGCGCGGACACATCCGCCTGCTGAGCCGTAAAGATTACCAACAATTGCCCGGTTTACGCTCTCTGGATTATGTGTTGATGTTTATCCCGGTGGAACCGGCGTTTCTGCTGGCTATCGATCGCCAGCCTGAGCTGATCAGCGAAGCGTTACAGCAGAACATTATGCTGGTCAGTCCCACCACGTTGCTGGTGGCGTTGCGCACTATCAACAATCTCTGGCGTTATGAACACCAAAGCCGCAACGCACAGCGCATCGCCGACCGGGCAACGCGGCTGTACGACAAAATGCGGCTGTTTGTCGATGACATGAGCGGCATCGGCCACAATCTCGACAAAGCGCAGCAAAGTTATCATCAGGCGATGAAAAAGCTGTCTGAAGGGCGCGGCAACCTGATCGCGCAAAGTGAAGCTTTCCGTTCGCTTGGCGTGGAGATCAAACGTCCAATTAATCCGCAACTGGTTGAACAAGCGCAGCCGGAAGAGGCGGATGAAGATTGGGCAGACGATCGCACCGAGGATGAAAACGTTGCAGAACCAACAACAGACTCGCTGCGCCGCATCAATGAATAGCACGGTGGTCGCGTGCTCGTGTAGCGCGACTCTGATACACTTCGGCAAGAATTGTTTGTGGAACAGGTAAAACCGATGGCAGATGAATCACAGCAGGAAACTACCCATTTTGGCTTCCAGACCGTCGCGAAAAGCGAAAAGGCCGATAAAGTCGCGGACGTGTTTCACTCCGTCGCGGCAAAATATGACCTGATGAACGATTTGATGTCGTTTGGCATCCATCGTGTCTGGAAGCGTTTTACCATTGACAGCAGCGGCGTGCGCCGCGGTCAGCGCGTGTTGGATCTGGCGGGTGGTACCGGCGATCTGACGGCAAAATTCTCACGTCTGGTGGGCGAAACCGGCCAGGTTGTGCTGGCAGACATCAACAGCTCGATGCTGAAGATGGGCCGCGAAAAGCTGCGTAATCTCGGCGTGTCGGGCAATGTTAGCTATGTGCAGGCCAACGCCGAAGCGCTGCCATTCCCGGATAACTACTTCGATTGCATCACCATCTCCTTCGGCTTGCGTAACGTGACCGAAAAAGAGAAAGCGCTGGCATCGATGTTCCGCGTGCTGAAGCCAGGCGGACGTTTGCTGGTGCTGGAGTTCTCGAAGCCGCTGCTGGAGCCGCTCAGCAAAGCTTATGATACCTATTCATTCCATATTCTGCCGCGTATTGGTCAGCTGGTGGCGCAAGATGCTGAAAGCTATCGCTATCTGGCGGAGTCGATTCGTATGCATCCCGATCAGGAAACCCTGAAAGCGATGATGAACGATGCGGGCTTTGAAAATACCACCTACTTCAACATGACTGGCGGTATTGTCGCGCTGCATCGCGGATTTAAATTCTAATCCATCATGACTTTAACTCCTCTCATCACCGGCGGTCTTGAGACCGCCCTGAACCGTGTTCTCTATCGCGATCGCAGCCTGAAAGCCGCACGCCAGCGTCTGGCGGGCAAGGTATTGATGCTGCGTCTGCAAGAGCTCGATTTTCCTTTGGTGCTGGTTTTTAGCGAATCCCAACTCGATGTGCTGAGTGATTGGCAAGACAACAGCGACTGCACGGTGAGCTTGCGTGTTAGTACCTTGCCGAAACTGCGCGACCGCCAGCAGCTCACCAGCTTGATTCGTAGCGGTGAACTGGAGGTGGACGGCGATTTGCAGGTGGTACAGCAATTCTCCGCGCTGATGGATCTCGCCGAACTGGATCCGGCGGAATATCTCGCGCCGTGGATTGGCGATATTGCCGCGCAAGGTGTAAGTCAGGCCGCGCAGCAGGCGCTGAAATTCGTGCAGCAGCAGTTCACCCGCCGCCAGGATTATCTTGGTCAGGTGCTGACGGAAGAGTGGCGCGTTGCGCCGGGCGCACTGGAGCTGGCATGGTTTTGCGAGGAAGTGGAAGCGATGGAACGTTCGCTCAATGCGTTTGAAACGCGTTTAGCACAGCTGGAGGCGAAATGACGCTGGGAGAAATTCGGCGCTTATACTTCATCATCAAGATCTTTCTGACGTACGGCCTTGATGAACTGATTCCCCGCATGCGCTTCACGCTGCTTTTACGCTTATGGCGGCGCTGCATTTTCTGGATCCCTAATAAACATAAAGACGCCACCGCTGGCGTGCGCATCCGTTTAGCGATGGAGCAACTGGGTCCGGTGTGGATCAAATTCGGTCAAATGCTCTCCACGCGCCGCGATCTGTTCCCACCGGCGATTGCTGATGAGCTGGCGGTGCTGCAAGACCGCGTTGCGCCGTTTGATGGCGTCAAAGCCAAAGAGCAGATTGAAAAGTCGATTGGCGGCCCGGTGGAAACCTGGTTTGAGGACTTCGATATCAAACCGTTGGCGTCGGCGTCAATCGCGCAGGTGCATACCGCCACGCTGAAATCCAATGGCCGCGCGGTAGTGATCAAAGTGATTCGTCCCGACATTCTGCCGGTGATCAGAGCCGATATGCGACTGATTTACCGTCTGGCGCGTTGGGTGCCGCGTTTGCTGCCAGATGGACGTCGTCTGCGTCCGGTGGAAGTGGTGCGTGATTACGAAAAGACCTTAATTGATGAGCTGAATCTGCTGCGTGAAGCGGCGAACGCCATCCAGCTGCGTCGTAACTTTGACCAGAGCCGCATGCTGTATGTGCCGGAAGTGTTCTCGGATTATTGCAGCGAATCGATGATGGTGATGGAGCGTATTTACGGCATTCCGATCTCGGATATCGCCACGCTGGAGCAGCATGGCGTTAATATGAAACTGCTGGCCGAGCGCGGTGTGCAGGTGTTCTTCACGCAGGTGTTCCGCGACAGCTTCTTCCATGCCGATATGCATCCCGGCAATATCTTCGTCAGCTACGATCACCCGGAAGATCCGCAATACATAGGCATCGACTGCGGTATCGTCGGTTCGCTAAACAAAGAAGATAAGCGCTACCTCGCTGAGAACTTTATCGCCTTCTTTAACCGCGATTACCGCAAAGTGGCCGAACTGCATGTGGATTCGGGCTGGGTGCCGCCCGATACCAACGTCGAAGACTTTGAGTTCGCCATTCGTACCGTGTGTGAGCCGATTTTCGAAAAGCCGCTGGCTGAGATCTCGTTTGGCCACGTGCTGCTGAACCTGTTCAACACCGCGCGTCGCTTTAATATGGAAGTGCAGCCGCAACTGGTGCTGCTGCAGAAGACGCTGCTGTATATCGAAGGGATTGGTCGTCAGCTCTATCCGCAGCTCGACCTGTGGAAAACTGCCAAGCCGTTCCTCGAGGATTGGATCAAAGATCAGATTGGTATCCCGGCGATTATGCGGGCGGTGAAAGAGAAAGCGCCGTACTGGGCGGAAAAACTGCCGGAGTTGCCGGAGCTATTTTACGACAGCATGCGCCAGCACAAATTATTGAAGCACAGCGTCGATAAACTCGTCACCGATTTAAACGTACAGCGAACACGTAATCATCAGGCGCGCTATCTGTTTGGTGTAGGCGCTACACTGTTATTAAGTGGCACCGCCGTGCTGTTAAGTCGACCGGATTGGGATTTCTTCCCGGCACTATTAATGGCCGCTGGCATCGTCACCTGGCTTATTGGCTGGCGCAAGACAAACTGATTGTCTGCCTGGTACAAATCGCGTAATGTCGCAAGCTAAAGCCCGAAATCATACGGGCTTTCTGTGCGTTACAGTCAACAGTTTTTCACAGAATATTAGAGGCATATCTCATGGGCGGTATCAGTATTTGGCAATTGTTAATCATTGCCGTCATTGTTGTTCTTCTGTTCGGTACCAACAAGCTTCGCAACCTGGGTTCGGATTTAGGATCTTCCATTCGCGGCTTCAAAAAAGCCATGGGCGATGAAGACGATAAAAAGGATCAACCGAAAGAGCAGGACGCTGACTTCAACGCCAAAACTCTGGCAGACAAACAGCAAACCACGGCGACTAAAGACGACGCCCGGAACGACAAGCAGGTATAACTGTGTTCGACATTGGTTTTAGTGAACTGGTATTGGTGTTCGTGATCGGGCTGATTGTGCTTGGCCCGCAACGATTACCGGTTGCGGTGAAAACCGTCGTCGGCTGGATCAGAGCCATTCGCTCGCTGGCCGCGAATGTACAAAACGAACTGGCGCAAGAGCTGAAACTGCAGGAACTGCAGGACAGCCTGAAAAAGGTGGAAGAAGCGGGCCGTGGCACGCTGTCACCCGAGCTGAAAGAGTCGATGGAAGAGCTGCGTAAAACCGCCGACTCGATGAAGCGTTCGGTACAGCAGAGTATCGATGTCGAAAAAGAGGAAGATGAAGCCAACACCATTCATCAGACTCAGCCAGCAGCAGCGCAGCCCGCCACTTCACCTGCGGTCACGCCTGCTGCAGCGGAACATCAAACCAGTGCACCCGCACAGGCTCCGCAGCCAGACAACGTCGCTTCAGAAGCAGAAACCCATCCCGTCGCCAGTGCTCCTGAAAGCACCGCGAAGATTTCTCTCGTAAAAGATGAACGATAAACATGGCCGTTGAAGATACCCAACCGCTCATTAGCCATTTGATTGAGCTGCGCAAGCGTTTGTTGAATTGCATCATCGCTGTTTTAGTCATCTTTTTGTGTCTGGTCTATTTCGCGAATGATATCTACCATCTGGTCGCGGCACCGCTGATTAGCCAGATGCCAGCCGGAGCGAGCATGATCGCCACCGACGTGGCATCGCCGTTCTTCACGCCGATCAAGCTCACCATTATCGTTTCGGTGTTTCTGGCCGTGCCGGTGATTTTGTATCAGGTGTGGGCGTTTGTGGCGCCTGCGCTCTATCGCCACGAGCGCAAACTGGTGATGCCGTTGCTGTTCTCCAGTACGCTGCTGTTTTACGTCGGTGTGGCGTTTGCTTACTTCATCGTGTTCCCGCTGGCGTTTGGCTTTTTCGCCAAAACCGCGCCGCAAGGCGTCACCATTGCAACGGATATCACCAACTACCTCGACTTCGTCATGACGATTTTTATGGCGTTTGGTGTGGCGTTTGAGGTGCCGATTGCGATTGTGCTGCTGTGCTGGACCGGCATTACTTCACCCGAAGATTTGAAGAAGAAACGTCCTTATATGTTGGTTGGCGCGTTCGTGGTTGGGATGCTGCTCACACCGCCGGATGTTTTCTCGCAAACTTTGCTCGCTATTCCGATGTACTGCCTGTTTGAAGTCGGCGTATTCTTCTCCCGCTACTATGTGGGTAAAGGACGTCAGTCTTCGGATGAGGAACACAACACCGAATCCTGATGTCTTCGGTAAGATGCATCTAAACCGCCCCGTTGGGCGGTTTTTTATTGGGGAGAAAACATGTTTGATATCGGTGTAAACCTGACCAGCACGCAATTCGCAAAAGATCGCGATCAGGTGGTAAAACGTGCGCGCGAAGCAGGCGTCACCGGCCTGTTAATTACCGGCACCAACGCGCTGGAGAGCCAGCAAGCACGCCAACTGGCAGCGCAACATGCAGGATATTGCTGGTCAACCGCTGGCGTCCATCCGCACCATGCCAGTGAATGGTCGGCGGAAACCGCGAATACCTTACGTCGCCTGGCGGAAAGCGAGCAGGTGGTCGCGATTGGCGAATGTGGCCTGGATTTCAATCGTAATCTTTCGGCCCACGATCAGCAGGAATACGCTTTCGATGCGCAGCTGGCGTTGGCCGCTGAGCTGCAATTGCCGGTGTTTTTGCATTGCCGTGAAGCGCACGATCGTTTTGTCGCGGTGCTTGAGCCGTGGCTGCCGAAGTTGGTCGGCGCTGTCGTTCACTGCTTTACCGGCACGCGTGACGAGCTGCAAGCGTGTCTGGCGCTGGGATTGTCGGTGGGCATTACCGGCTGGGTATGCGATGAGCGTCGCGGTATGGAACTGCGTGAATTGCTGCCGCTGATTCCGGCTGAGCGCCTGTTACTGGAAACCGACGCACCGTATTTACTGCCGCGCGATATGCATCCGCGTCCCACTTCGCGCCGCAATGAACCGTGCTTCTTGCCGCATATTGTGCAGCAGGTGGCGAACTGGCGTGGCGAAGAAGCAGAAGCGCTAGGCGCGCAGGTTAATCTCAACGCGCGCCAGCTGTTCAAACTCGCTTAGAGTTTGCGGAACTGCTTGTTATCCACGCTGCGCATCACCTGTTTGTTCAGCATGTTGAGCAGCAGAACGGAGCGCGTTTCACCATCCGGCTCGGCAAAAATGGCGCGCAGCCCTTCGAAAGTGCCATCGGTGATGATCACTTCATCACCGCTCTGCGGGGTTTCTGGATCCAGCACGATCTGTGGCGCGTCGGTTTGCAGCGCTTCGATCACATCATGCGATACGGTGGCCGGCATGGTGCCAAAGCGCACGAAGTGGCTGACGCCGCGCGTGCTGCTGATGGTGGTGGTGTGAATCGCTTCGGGATCGAACTCGATAAACAGATAGTTAGGGAACAGCGGCTCACTCACGGTGGTGCGTTTACCGCGCACAATCTTCTCCAGAGCGATCATTGGGCTGAGGCAATTCACCTCTTGCCGCTCAAGATGCTCTTTCGCGCGCAACAGTTGTCCACGTTTGCAATAGAGTAAGTACCAGGATTCCATAACCGCTCCCAAATAATGGACGCTAAGAATATCAAATCAGTTGTCAGAGTTATAGCGCATCGGCGGGTGGAAACCGGGCGCTGAAAACAATTTCACTACGATTTATCCGATTGATGCGGCTTATTTACGCTTTCTTGCAAGAAAATTGACGGCTGACGACCATCTGTATCAGACTCCATCCCCATCTTTCGATTGAAAAGGAGTGGCTGATGGAACTGTTCCTGTTGAGTAACGGCAAAGTGGCTGACGATGCGCCGCTGTTAGGTTACGCCCACCCGCAGCTGCACGCGATGATCGCCCAGCGCGGAATCACCTCGGCGGTGCTGGTGCCGTACGCGATTATTCGTGGCGATCATGCGCAGCGCGCGCAGGATTTATCCGCGTCGTTAGGCATTGAAGTGCGCACCGTGCACGAGTTTGCATCGCCCGTTGCGGCGATTGAACAAGCTGAGCTGATTCTGGTGAGCGGCGGAAATACCTGGTTCCTCAACCAAATGCTGCATGAGCACGGCTTGATCGTTGCCATCCAACGCGCGGTACGCGAGCGTGATGTGCCGTACGTTGGCTGGAGCGCCGGTTGCAATGTGGCAACGCCTTCAATTCGCACCACCAATGATATGCCGGTGCGCAGCAGCGTGGTGTTGCCCGCGCTTGGCCTGTTCCCGGTGCAGATCAATCCGCATTATCTTGATGCGCACGTCAGCGGCCACATGGGCGAAACGCGTGATGAACGTCTGGCCGAGTTCTGTGCCGTTAATCCGCATGAATCGGTGATTGCGCTGCGCGAAGCCAGCTTCCTGCACGTGAGCGAGAATCGCCTGCGTTACTACAGCGCACGCGGCGAAGACTTCAAAGTGTTCCGCCACGGCGAGCCGATTGCCGCTTATCACGATGTATTGGCGATTCAGTCGCTGGTGCCGTTTTCCTGTCAGCCTGCCTGACGTAAAACCTCAACATGTCAGCGTGAAACGCCCCTATAATGGCGCTTCACTCTGGCCGGAAAGCTAAAGCCGCATGAAATATCAGGATTTACGAGACTTTCTCGCATTGCTGGAACAGCGTGGCGAGTTAAAGCGCATCACTCAGGAGATCGATCCTGAGTTAGAGATGACTGAAATTGCCGATCGCACGCTGCGCGCCGGCGGCCCGGCGCTGCTGTTCGAAAACCCGAAAGGCTACGACATGCCGGTGCTGTGTAATCTGTTTGGCACACCAAAGCGCGTGGCGATGGGCATGGGCCAGGAAGAGGTCAGTGCGCTGCGCGAAGTCGGCAAGCTGCTGGCGTTCCTGAAAGAGCCGGAACCGCCAAAAGGCTTCCGCGATCTGTTCGATAAGATGCCGCAGTTCAAGCAAGTGCTGAACATGCCGACCAAGCGCCTGCGCAATGCGCCGTGCCAGGAAGAGATTTTCAGCGGCGATGAAGTCGATCTGTCGCGCATCCCGGTGATGAAATGCTGGCCGGGCGATGCTGCACCGCTGATTACGTGGGGATTAACCGTCACGCGCGGCCCGCATAAAGAGCGACAGAATCTGGGTATCTATCGTCAGCAGGTGATCGGCAAGAACCGCGTGATTATGCGTTGGCTGTCGCATCGCGGCGGCGCGCTGGATTTCCAGGAGTGGTGTAAAGCGCATCCGGGCGAACGTTTCCCAGTGTCGGTGGCGCTGGGCGCCGATCCAGCCACCATTCTCGGCGCGGTGACGCCGGTGCCGGATACGCTCTCTGAATACGCCTTTGCCGGTTTGCTGCGCGGGAATAAAACCGAAGTGGTGAAGTGCGTTTCGAACGAACTCGAAGTGCCGGCCAGCGCGGAAATCGTGTTGGAAGGATACATCGAGCCGGGCGATGTCGCGCCGGAAGGTCCGTACGGCGACCACACGGGCTACTACAATGAAGTAGACAGCTTCCCGGTGTTTACCGTGACGCACGTAACGCAACGTCGCAACCCGATATATCATTCAACCTACACCGGACGTCCACCGGATGAACCGGCGGTGCTGGGCGTGGCGCTCAATGAAGTGCTGGTGCCGATTCTGATCAAGCAGTTCCCGGAGATCGTGGATTTCTATCTGCCGCCGGAAGGCTGCTCTTATCGCCTTGCGGTAGTGACGATCAAGAAACAGTATGCGGGTCACGCAAAGCGCGTGATGTTCGGCGTGTGGTCGTTCCTGCGTCAGTTCATGTACACCAAGTTCGTGATTGTGTGCGATGACGACGTTAACGCACGCGACTGGAATGATGTGATTTGGGCGATTACCACGCGCATGGATCCGGCGCGCGATACGGTGCTGGTTGAGAACACGCCGATCGATTATCTCGACTTCGCCTCGCCGGTTTCCGGCTTAGGCTCGAAGATGGGACTTGATGCGACCAATAAGTGGCCGGGCGAAACCACGCGCGAGTGGGGCACGCCGATTGTGAAAGATCCGGCGGTGACCGCGCGCATTGACGCCATTTGGGATGAGTTAGCTATCTTTGCCGAGCCGCCGCAGCGCTAACGGCGGCAGACCAATTAGACCCGAAGAAAAAGGGAACGCATGACAACGTTAAGCTGCAAAGTGACTTCGGTTGAAGCGATTACGGACACGGTTTACCGCGTTCGTTTAATTCCGGCGGCGGATTTTAACTTCCGCGCAGGACAGTATTTGATGGTGGTGATGGATGAGCGCGATAAGCGCCCGTTTTCCCTGGCTTCTACGCCAATGGAAAAGGACATCATTGAGCTGCACATCGGCGCATCGGATCTCAATCTCTACGCGATGGCGGTGATGGACCGCATCAAGAACGATCGCCAGATTACCGTCGATATGCCGCACGGCGATGCCTGGCTGCGTGAAGACAGTGAGCGTCCGATCATTCTGATTGCGGGCGGCACCGGCTTCTCCTATGCGCGCTCTATTCTGCTGACCGCGCTGGCACAGAAACCCGATCGCGAGATCGCGATTTACTGGGGCGGCCGTGAGTTGATGCATCTGTACGATCTGGATGAGCTGAATGCGCTGGCGGTTAAGCATCCGAACCTGAAAGTGATTCCGGTAGTTGAACAACCGGCGGATGACTGGACCGGACGTAGCGGCACGGTGCTGACGGCAGTGATGCAGGATTTCGCATCGCTGAGCGAGCACGATATCTATATTGCCGGTCGTTTTGAGATGGCGAAGATTGCGCGTGAGCGTTTCTGCGCTGAGCGCGGTGCGCTGGAAGCGCAGATGTTCGGCGATGCGTTTGCGTTTATCTGATGGTCGCCATCAATGGCGACTACGACGAACAGCCATAAAAAACCCGCCCGAAAGGGCGGGAACACGTGCAACATTAACGTATTAAACCCGTTCGAACACCGTGGCGATGCCCTGGCCTAAGCCAATGCACATGGTCGCCAGACCAAATTGCGCATCGCGACGCTCCATCAGATTCAGCAGCGTGGTACTGATACGCGCACCGGAACATCCCAGCGGATGACCGAGCGCAATCGCGCCGCCATTCAAATTCACTTTCTCATCCAGCTGTTCCAGCAAACCCATGTCCTTGATGCACGGCAGCGCTTGTGCGGCAAAAGCCTCGTTGAACTCGAACAGGTCGATATCCTGCACGCTGAGTCCGGCACGCTTGAGCGCCAGTTTGCTGGCGGGAACCGGACCGTAACCCATAATCGACGGATCGCAGCCGACCACCGCCATGCTGCGAATACGCGCGCGCGGCGTCAGACCGAGTTCGCGTGCGCGGCTTTCGCTCATGATCAGCATTGCGGCTGCACCGTCGGAGAGCGCGGAGGAGCTGCCTGCAGTCACGGTGCCGTTGACCGGATCGAACGCCGGGCGCAGCGCAGCCAATCCTTCGAGGCTGGTCTCTTCACGAATCACTTCATCGCTCTCAAAACGTTTCAACACGCCATCGGCGTCGTGGCCGTAGGTGGCCACAATCTCACGCTTGAAGTCGCCGCGCTGGGTTGCCGCCCAGGCGCGCTGGTGTGAACGCAATGCGAAAGCATCCTGCTGCTCACGCGTGATGTGATGTATGCGCGCCAGCATTTCGGCGGTTAACCCCATCATGCCCGCCGCTTTCGCCACCGTGCGACCCAGGCCCGGATGGAAATCCACGCCGTGGCTCATCGGCACGTGGCCCATATGTTCTACGCCGCCAATCAGGCAGCTGTGCGCATCGCCAACCATAATGGCGCGCGCCGCGTCGTGCAGCGCCTGCATCGACGAACCGCACAGGCGGTTGACGGTGCTGGCAGGCACGCGATGCGGGATCTCGGCCAGCAGCGCGGCGTTACGTGCAATGTTGAAGCCTTGCTCCAGCGTCTGCTGTACGCAGCCCCAGATAATGTCGTCCAGCGTGGCGGGATCGACCGCCGGATTGCGGCTCAGCAGCTCGCGCATCAAATGCGCCGAGAGATCTTCTGCGCGCACTTGACGAAACGCACCGCCTTTGGAGCGGCCCATCGGCGTGCGGACCGCATCAACAATGACTACTTTTTCCATTTTCATTACCTCAGGCACTTTGCAGCGCCGCTTCGTCAATCGGTTGCACCGCGGGATACCAGCTCTGATGCTGATGGGCTTTTTGCAACAGCAGCTCCGGCAGCGCGTAAAGCGGGCCGAGCGCGCTATAACGTTTGGCCTGATCGACCACGTTGCTGTTGCCCAGCGTATCCATGTAGCGGAACGCGCCGCCACGGAACGGCGGGAAGCCTAAACCGTACACCAGCGCCATATCGGCTTCGGCCGGTGAAGCGATGATCTTCTCTTCGAGGCAGCGCACCACTTCGTTGAGCATCGGCAGCATCATGCGGTTGGCGATCTCGTCATCGCTGAACACGCGCGTCGGCTGGCAAATTGGTTCCAGCAACGCATCAACAGCTGCATCGGCCTTCTTCTGCGCTTTGCCTTTTTTATCCTGCTCCCAGCGGTAAAAGCCCTGACCGTTTTTCTGGCCGTAACGTTTGGCTTCGAACAGCACGTCGATCGCGTCGCGATAATCTTTCTGCATGCGTGACGGGAAGCCTTGCGCCATCACTTGCTGAGCGTGGTGCGCGGTATCAATGCCGACCACATCCAGCAGCCACGCTGGGCCCATCGGCCAGCCGAACTGTTTTTCCATCACTTTATCGACCTGACGGAAATCTGCGCCATCGCGCAGCAGCAGGCTGAAAGCGGCGAAGTAGGGGAACAGCACGCGATTCACAAAGAAGCCGGGACAGTCATTCACCACAATCGGCGTCTTGCCCATTTTGCTCGCCCAGGCCACCACTTTGCTGAGAGTCGCTTCTGAAGTTTTCTCACCGCGAATCACTTCGACCAGCGGCATACGCGGCACCGGATTGAAGAAGTGCATGCCGCAGAAGTTTTCCGGGCGTTTTAAGGCTTGCGCCAGTTGGCTAATCGGAATGGTTGAAGTGTTGGAGGCAAGAATGGCGTCCTCGCGCAGATGCTGTTCGGTTTCTGCCAGCACTTTGGCTTTGATCTGCGGATTTTCCACTACCGCTTCCACCACTACGTCGGTGCGTTCGAATCCGGCGTAATCCAGCGTCGGCTGAATGGTGGTGAGTACGCTAGCCAGTTTGGCGCCGTCAATTTTGCCGCGCTCCAGCTGTTTGTTCAGCAGCTTGCTGGCTTCGGTCATGCCCAGCGTTAACGCCTGCGGATTGATATCTTTCATCATCACCGGCACGCCTTTCCATGCCGATTGATAAGCAATGCCGCCGCCCATAATCCCTGCGCCCAACACTGCAGCTTGCTGCGGCGCACCGGCCGCGCTGCTGTGCTTCTTCGCCAGGCCTTTGACGTACTGATCGTTCAGGAAGATACCGACCAGCGCGCGCGCCACATCGCTCTGCGCCAGCGGTACAAAAGCAGCGGTTTCCAGCTTCAGCGCATCATCACGTCCGAGGCTGGCGGCGGCTTCAATGGTTTTCACGGCGGTAATCGGTGCCGGATAGTGTTTGCCTGCGGTTTGCAGCACCATGCTTTTGGCAATGGTGAAGCTCATGGCGGCCTCAATCGGGCTGAGTTTCAGCGGTGCCAGCTTCGGCGCGCGACGTGCTTGCCAGTTGCCTTGCACGATGGCGTCCTGCAAAACGGTGAGTCCGGCGGCACGTAGTTTGTCGCTGCTGACCACTGCATCCACTAAACCGAGTTTCAGGGCGCTGTTGCCATCAACATCTTTACCGGCGGCGATGATTTCCATCGCGCTATCGGCACCGAGCAGGCGCGGCAAACGCACGCTGCCGCCAAAGCCCGGCATGATGCCCAGTTTGGTTTCCGGCAGGCCGATGCGTGCGGTGGGCGTGGCAATGCGGAAGTCGGTCGCCAGTATGCATTCACAGCCGCCGCCCAGCGCATAGCCGTCGATAGCGGCCACGGTTGGCACTGGCAAATCTTCTAAGCGATTGAAGATACTGTTGGCAAATGCCAGCCACTGACTCAGCTTCTCTTCTGGCGCATCAAACAGCGACAGGAATTCCGTGATGTCGGCACCGACGATAAATGCCGGTTTGGCCGACGAGAGCAGCAGACCACGCAGCGCGGGTTGCTGTTCCAATACGCTTAATGCCTCGCCCAATGAGGCAACGGTTTTGGTATCGAGTTTGTTCACCGAACCGGGCGCATCGAAAACTAGCTCGGCGATGCCGTCGTCAAGCCAGTGAACTGAAAGGGTATCGCCTTGGTAGAGCATGTCCGTCTCCTGAAACCGCGAAAGTTGATCTGGTCATACCAGATGAGTTGGAGTGTGAGTCTGATGTTAATTATTTGCAAACGAGAGTTTGCTTATTTGATACAACGATCACAGCGTGTGCAGCACGGCATCGCTTACACGGCTGTGCTACACTGCGGCCACTTTCGCGACATCGGAGACAAGTCCATGGATTCACTGAAAACCCTGTATCACGCGCACATCAATACGCTGCAGCAGCGAGCGCAGCAGGTGCTGGCTCGCTTTAAGCTTGATGCCATGCTGATTCATTCCGGCGAGTTATTGACCGTTTTTCTCGACGATCACGACTATCCGTTTAAGGTGAATCCCCAGTTCAAAGCGTGGGTGCCGGTGACGCAGGTGCCAAACTGCTGGTTATGGATTGATGGCGTGAATAAACCCAAGCTGTGGTTCTATTCGCCGGTTGATTACTGGCACAACGTTGAGCCGCTGCCCAACAGCTTCTGGACCAACGATGTGGACGTGATTGGCCTGAAAAGTGCCGATGAGATCGCGCAGTTGCTGCCTGCACAGCGCGAAAACGTGGCGTATATCGGTCCGGTGCCGTCACGCGCTTCCCAGCTCGGCATTAACAGCGAGCAGGTGAACCCGAAAGGCGTGATCGATTTCCTGCATTATCATCGCAGTATCAAAACTGAGTACGAACTGGCGTGTATGCGTGAAGCGCAGAAGCTGGCGGTGGCGGGGCATCGCGCGGCCAAAGAGGCGTTCTTCTCTGGCATGAGCGAGTTCGATATCAATATCGCCTATCTGACCGCAACCGGCCATCGCGATACCGATGTGCCTTACGGCAACATCATCGCGCTGAATGAACATGCCGCAGTACTGCACTACACCAAACTGGATCATCAACCGCCGGCCAAACGCCACAGCTTCCTGATTGACGCCGGTGCGGAATATCTCGGTTACGCCGCTGACCTGACGCGCAGCTATGCGGCGCAGAGCAAATCGCGCTATGCCGAAATGGTTGCGGCGATGAACAAGGAAGAGCTGGCGCTGATCGCTACTTTGAAAGCTGGCGTGCGCTATACCGATTATCATCTGCAGATGCATCAACGCATTGCGCGTCTGCTGCTGAAGTTCGAACTGGTGAAAGGTCTGACCGAAGAGACGCTGGTGGCGGAAGATTTAACCGGTCCGTTTATGCCGCATGGCCTTGGACATCCGCTTGGCCTGCAGGTGCACGACGTGGCTGGCTTTATGCAGGACGATAACGGCACGCATCTGGCGGCACCGTCCCAGTATCCGTATCTGCGTTGTACACGCGTGCTTGAACCTGGCATGGTGCTGACTATCGAACCGGGCTTCTATATTATCGATTCGCTGCTGGCGAAGCTGCGCGGCGGCAAGTTCAGTCAATACTTTGACTGGGCGGCAATCGATGCACTGAAACCGTACGGCGGTATTCGTATCGAGGATAACGTGGTGATTCACACTAATCGCATTGAAAACATGACGCGCGATTTGCACCTTGCCTGATGGATGCTTACGACATTCCCGCTGAGGCCGTGAGTCTCAGCGAGGAAACCATCAAGAAAAGCCGCTTCATCACCTTGCTGGCGCACACGGCGGGCGTGGAAGCGGCGCGCGCGTTTGTGCAGCAGGTTAAACAGGAACATCCCACCGCGCGGCATCACTGCTGGGCGTGGGTGGCAGGCGCGCCGGATGATTCGCAACAGTTGGGTTTCTCCGATGATGGCGAACCTTCTGGCACCGCCGGCAAACCGATGCTGGCCCAACTGATGGGCAGCGGTGTCGGTGAGATTACTGCGGTGGTGGTGCGTTATTATGGTGGCATTATGCTGGGCACCGGCGGACTGGTAAAAGCATATGGCGGCGGCGTGCAGCAAGGGCTGAAGCAACTGGCGCGTCAACGTAAAGTGCCGATGGAATCTTTTACCTTGCAATGCGATTACGCCCAACTCAGCGACATCGAGCGTTTGCTGCAACGTTTTGACGGCATTATAGAAGAGAGCCATTATCAGGATCGTATTGCGCTGCGTTTAGCGTTGCCGCATGCGCAGATTGATGGCTTTCGCCAAAACCTCTCTGATTACAGCCGGGGCGCGCTGACGCTCATCCCGCTGACAAACTAAAAGCTTCTGTTTAAAGGAAACGGCTGAATGCATTTTCGCGCCATTACCCGCATCGTGGGCCTGCTGGTGATTCTGTTCTCGGTGACCATGATTTTACCGGGCCTCGTCGCCTTGATTTACCGTGATGGAGCCGGGCGCGCGTTCAGTCAGACCTTTATGATGGCGATCGTTATCGGTTCGCTGCTGTGGTGGCCTAACCGCAAGCAGAAAAGCGAACTTAAGCCGCGCGAAGGCTTCCTCATCGTGGTGCTGTTCTGGACCGTGCTGGGCAGCGTCGGTGCGATGCCGTTTATCTTCGCCGAGCAGCCACATCTTTCAGTTACTGATGCGTTCTTTGAATCCTTCTCTGGCCTCACAACCACCGGAGCCACCACGCTGGTGGGACTGGATACGCTGCCGAAAGCGATTCTGTTCTATCGTCAGATGCTGCAGTGGCTCGGCGGGATGGGAATCATTGTGCTGGCGGTGGCGATTCTGCCGATTCTGGGCGTGGGTGGCATGCAGCTCTATCGCGCTGAAATGCCGGGTCCGCTGAAAGATAACAAGATGCGCCCGCGTATTGCGGAAACAGCGAAAACGCTGTGGCTGATCTATGTGTTGCTCACCGTCGCGTGCGCGTTGGCGCTGTGGCTGGCGGGCATGCCGATGTTCGATGCTATCGGCCATAGCTTCTCGACTATCGCGATTGGCGGGTTTTCAACCCATGATGCCAGCATCGGCTACTTCAATAGCCCAACCATTAATACCATCGTCGCGGTATTTCTGCTGATATCGGGCTGTAACTATGGCCTGCACTTCTCTTTATTAAGTGGTCGCAACCTGAAAGTGTACTGGCGCGATCCCGAATTCCGCATGTTTATTGGTGTACAACTGACCTTAGTGCTGATCTGTACCATCGTGCTGTGGTTCCACAATGTGTACGCCAGCGGCTGGCAAACATTGAATCAAGCGTTTTTCCAGGTGGTTTCGATGGCGACCACGGCCGGTTTCACCACCGACAGCATTGCACGCTGGCCGCTGTTCCTGCCGGTGCTGCTGCTGTGTTCGGCCTTTATCGGCGGCATGGCCGGTTCTACGGGCGGCGGATTGAAGGTGATCCGCATTCTGCTGCTTTTCAAACAGGGTTCGCGTGAGCTGAAGCGTTTAGTACACCCGAATGCGGTTTACACCATCAAACTGGGTAACCGCGCGTTGCCGGAACGTATCCTCGAAGCGGTGTGGGGTTTCTTCTCAGCTTATGCGCTGGTGTTCCTGCTCAGTATGCTGGCCATCATCGCCACCGGCGTGGATGACTTCTCTGCTTTTGCTGCCGTGGCCGCGACTCTGAATAACCTCGGGCCCGGTTTGGGTGTCGTGGCAGACAACTTCACTTCAATGAATGATGTCGCGAAGTGGATTTTGATTTTGACCATGCTGTTTGGACGCCTTGAAGTGTTCACGCTGCTGGTGCTGTTCACGCCGACCTTCTGGCGCGAATAATAAAATAGGATTGAGTAATGAAAGCGTTGATTCTGTATTCCAGCCGCGATGGGCAAACCCGTGACATTGCCGCGCGCATTGCGCAGACGTTAGTGCCGCATCAACTGTGTGACGTGATCGATCTACTGGAGGCAAACCAGATTGATTGGTTGCAGTACGATCGCGTGCTGATTGGTGCTTCGATCCGCTACGGTCACTTCAATCCGGTATTGCTCAAGTTTGTCACGCAGCACAAAGCACAGCTGCTGCAGCGGGTAAGCGGTTTCTTTAGTGTTAACCTCACGGCGCGTAAAGTTGATAAGTGCACGCCAGAGACCAATGCGTATACGCGCAAGTTCCTGGAGCAGTCACCGTGGCAACCCGATTGCTGTGCGGTTTTCGCCGGGGCATTGCGTTATCCGCGTTATCGTTGGTTTGATCGCGTCATGATTCAATTCATTATGCGCATGACCGGCGGGGAAACCGATACATCGAAAGAAGTGGAATACACCGATTGGAATAAAGTGGCGCTTTTTGCCCAGGATTTTGCGCAGTTACCAGGCAAATCGTTGTGAAATACAGCGTTGTGGCGAAATTTAGGACGAACAGTAATTTATTTGCAATAAACCCTTGTCAGCTCCGAATAACTCCCTATAATGCGCCACCACTGAGACGGCAAAGCGGCAACGCAGACGGCTCAGCAGGGAGTGAAGAAATTCATCCCGCCGGATGAAAACGCTGAAAAAAGTGTTTGACTCCGAAGGAGAGTAGCGTAGTATACGCCACCTCGCGACAGGCGGTTCAGCCGCTGTTCGCAACGCTCTTTAACAATTTATCAGACAATCTGTGTGGGCACTCGCAGGATTGATATCAGCGTCTCCGGACGTAAAAAATATCAAAGCCTCACGAGTGAACACATAATGAAATTCATTATGACGTTTTACAGATGAGCACCGCTGAACGTGTTTCAGCAAATCAAACTTAAATTGAAGAGTTTGATCATGGCTCAGATTGAACGCTGGCGGCAGGCCTAACACATGCAAGTCGAACGGTAGCACAGAGAGCTTGCTCTCGGGTGACGAGTGGCGGACGGGTGAGTAATGTCTGGGAAACTGCCCGATGGAGGGGGATAACTACTGGAAACGGTAGCTAATACCGCATAACGTCGCAAGACCAAAGTGGGGGACCTTCGGGCCTCACACCATCGGATGTGCCCAGATGGGATTAGCTAGTAGGTGGGGTAATGGCTCACCTAGGCGACGATCCCTAGCTGGTCTGAGAGGATGACCAGCCACACTGGAACTGAGACACGGTCCAGACTCCTACGGGAGGCAGCAGTGGGGAATATTGCACAATGGGCGCAAGCCTGATGCAGCCATGCCGCGTGTATGAAGAAGGCCTTCGGGTTGTAAAGTACTTTCAGCGGGGAGGAAGGCGGTGGAGTTAATAACTTCACCGATTGACGTTACCCGCAGAAGAAGCACCGGCTAACTCCGTGCCAGCAGCCGCGGTAATACGGAGGGTGCAAGCGTTAATCGGAATTACTGGGCGTAAAGCGCACGCAGGCGGTCTGTCAAGTCGGATGTGAAATCCCCGGGCTTAACCTGGGAACTGCATTCGAAACTGGCAGGCTAGAGTCTTGTAGAGGGGGGTAGAATTCCAGGTGTAGCGGTGAAATGCGTAGAGATCTGGAGGAATACCGGTGGCGAAGGCGGCCCCCTGGACAAAGACTGACGCTCAGGTGCGAAAGCGTGGGGAGCAAACAGGATTAGATACCCTGGTAGTCCACGCCGTAAACGATGTCGACTTGGAGGTTGTTCCCTTGAGGAGTGGCTTCCGGAGCTAACGCGTTAAGTCGACCGCCTGGGGAGTACGGCCGCAAGGTTAAAACTCAAATGAATTGACGGGGGCCCGCACAAGCGGTGGAGCATGTGGTTTAATTCGATGCAACGCGAAGAACCTTACCTACTCTTGACATCCAGAGAACTTAGCAGAGATGCTTTGGTGCCTTCGGGAACTCTGAGACAGGTGCTGCATGGCTGTCGTCAGCTCGTGTTGTGAAATGTTGGGTTAAGTCCCGCAACGAGCGCAACCCTTATCCTTTGTTGCCAGCGGTTCGGCCGGGAACTCAAAGGAGACTGCCAGTGATAAACTGGAGGAAGGTGGGGATGACGTCAAGTCATCATGGCCCTTACGAGTAGGGCTACACACGTGCTACAATGGCGCATACAAAGAGAAGCGACCTCGCGAGAGCAAGCGGACCTCATAAAGTGCGTCGTAGTCCGGATCGGAGTCTGCAACTCGACTCCGTGAAGTCGGAATCGCTAGTAATCGTAGATCAGAATGCTACGGTGAATACGTTCCCGGGCCTTGTACACACCGCCCGTCACACCATGGGAGTGGGTTGCAAAAGAAGTAGGTAGCTTAACCTTCGGGAGGGCGCTTACCACTTTGTGATTCATGACTGGGGTGAAGTCGTAACAAGGTAACCGTAGGGGAACCTGCGGTTGGATCACCTCCTTACCTGAAGATACCTTCCCGCGCAGTGCTCACACAGATTGTCTGATAAAAAGTAATGAGCAAGACGGCTGCGAAGTCGTGACACTACTCGTGTCCCCTTCGTCTAGCGGTTAGGACTCCGCCCTTTCACGGCGGCAACAGGGGTTCGAATCCCCTAGGGGACGCCACTTGCTTGGTGACAGGTGAAAGGTGTCTCCACGAAGTATCTCAAAACTGACTTAACCGTCATGTTTGAGATATTGCTCTTTAACAATCCGGAACAAGCTGAAAATTGAAACGACGTGTTGGTTCATTTCTCCGTAATAGGAAATGAATAACAACATGTTCGAGTCTCTCAAATGCTTGCAGTCTGCACGCGTTGCAAAACGCCTGTGGGTTGTGAGGTTAAGCGACTAAGCGTACACGGTGGATGCCCTGGCAGTCAGAGGCGATGAAGGACGTGCTAATCTGCGTAAAGCGTCGGTAAGGTGATATGAACCGCTACAGCCGACGATGTCCGAATGGGGAAACCCGGTGCACTCAGTGCATCATCGCAACATGAATACATAGTGTTGCGAGGCGAACCTGGGGAACTGAAACATCTAAGTACCCAGAGGAAAAGAAATCAACCGAGATTCCCCCAGTAGCGGCGAGCGAACGGGGAACAGCCCAGAACCTGAATCAGTTTGTGCGTTAGTGGAAGCGTCTGGAAAGTCGCGCGATACCGGGTGATAGCCCCGTACACGAAAGTGCACATACTGTGAGTTCGAAGAGTAGGGCGGGACACGTGGTATCCTGTCTGAATATGGGGGGACCATCCTCCAAGGCTAAATACTCCTGACTGACCGATAGTGAACCAGTACCGTGAGGGAAAGGCGAAAAGAACCCCGGCGAGGGGAGTGAAACAGAACCTGAAACCGTGTACGTACAAGCAGTGGGAGCCTCATTTATGGGGTGACTGCGTACCTTTTGTATAATGGGTCAGCGACTTATATTCTGTAGCAAGGTTAACCGTATAGGGGAGCCGCAGGGAAACCGAGTCTTAACTGGGCGTTAAGTTGCAGGGTATAGACCCGAAACCCGGTGATCTAGCCATGGGCAGGTTGAAGGTTGGGTAACACTAACTGGAGGACCGAACCGACTAATGTTGAAAAATTAGCGGATGACTTGTGGCTGGGGGTGAAAGGCCAATCAAACCGGGAGATAGCTGGTTCTCCCCGAAAGCTATTTAGGTAGCGCCTCGTGAACTCATCTTCGGGGGTAGAGCACTGTTTCGGCTAGGGGGCCATCCCGGCTTACCAACCCGATGCAAACTGCGAATACCGAAGAATGTTATCACGGGAGACACACGGCGGGTGCTAACGTCCGTCGTGAAGAGGGAAACAACCCAGACCGCCAGCTAAGGTCCCAAAGTCATGGTTAAGTGGGAAACGATGTGGGAAGGCACAGACAGCCAGGATGTTGGCTTAGAAGCAGCCATCATTTAAAGAAAGCGTAATAGCTCACTGGTCGAGTCGGCCTGCGCGGAAGATGTAACGGGGCTAAACCATGCACCGAAGCTGCGGCAGCGACACTATGTGTTGTTGGGTAGGGGAGCGTTCTGTAAGCCGTTGAAGGTGTCCTGTGAGGGGTGCTGGAGGTATCAGAAGTGCGAATGCTGACATAAGTAACGATAAAGCGGGTGAAAAGCCCGCTCGCCGGAAGACCAAGGGTTCCTGTTCAACGTTAATCGGAGCAGGGTGAGTCGACCCCTAAGGCGAGGCTGAAAAGCGTAGTCGATGGGAAGCAGGTTAATATTCCTGCACTTGGTGTTACTGCGAAGGGGGGACGGAGAAGGCTAGGTTATCCGGGCGACGGTTGTCCCGGTTTAAGCGTGTAGGCTGATATCTTTGGTAAATCCGGGATATCTTAAGGCTGAGGCGTGACGACGAGCCACCACGGTGGTGAAGTAACTGATGCCCTGCTTCCAGGAAAAGCCTCTAAGCTCCAGGTAACACGAAATCGTACCCCAAACCGACACAGGTGGTCAGGTAGAGAATACCAAGGCGCTTGAGAGAACTCGGGTGAAGGAACTAGGCAAAATGGTGCCGTAACTTCGGGAGAAGGCACGCTGGCGCGTAGGTAGAGGGACTTGCTCCCCGAGCCGAAGCCAGTCGAAGATACCAGCTGGCTGCAACTGTTTATTAAAAACACAGCACTGTGCAAACACGAAAGTGGACGTATACGGTGTGACGCCTGCCCGGTGCCGGAAGGTTAATTGATGGGGTTATCCGCAAGGAGAAGCTCTTGATCGAAGCCCCGGTAAACGGCGGCCGTAACTATAACGGTCCTAAGGTAGCGAAATTCCTTGTCGGGTAAGTTCCGACCTGCACGAATGGCGTAATGATGGCCAGGCTGTCTCCACCCGAGACTCAGTGAAATTGAAATCGCTGTGAAGATGCAGTGTACCCGCGGCAAGACGGAAAGACCCCGTGAACCTTTACTATAGCTTGACACTGAACATTGAGCCTTGATGTGTAGGATAGGTGGGAGGCTTTGAAGCGTGGACGCCAGTCTGCGTGGAGCCAACCTTGAAATACCACCCTTTAATGTTTGATGTTCTAACGTAGGCCCGTGATCCGGGCTGCGGACAGTGTCTGGTGGGTAGTTTGACTGGGGCGGTCTCCTCCCAAAGAGTAACGGAGGAGCACGAAGGTTGGCTAATCCTGGTCGGACATCAGGAGGTTAGTGCAATGGCATAAGCCAGCTTGACTGCGAGAGTGACGGCTCGAGCAGGTGCGAAAGCAGGTCATAGTGATCCGGTGGTTCTGAATGGAAGGGCCATCGCTCAACGGATAAAAGGTACTCCGGGGATAACAGGCTGATACCGCCCAAGAGTTCATATCGACGGCGGTGTTTGGCACCTCGATGTCGGCTCATCACATCCTGGGGCTGAAGTAGGTCCCAAGGGTACGGCTGTTCGCCGTTTAAAGTGGTACGCGAGCTGGGTTTAGAACGTCGTGAGACAGTTCGGTCCCTATCTGCCGTGGGCGCTGGAGAATTGAGGGGGGTTGCTCCTAGTACGAGAGGACCGGAGTGAACGCACCACTGGTGTTCGGGTTGTCATGCCAATGGCATTGCCCGGTAGCTAAGTGCGGAAAAGATAAGTGCTGAAAGCATCTAAGCACGAAACTTGCCCCGAGATGAGTTCTCCCTGACTCCTTGAGAGTCCTGAAGGGACGTTGAAGACTACGACGTTGATAGGCCGGATGTGTAAGCGCAGCGATGCGTTGAGCTAACCGGTACTAATGACCCGTGAGGCTTAACCTTACAACGCCAGAGGCGTTTTGGTCTGAGAGACCGATATTTTCAGCTTGTTTTACGGATTAAAGAATCAGCGGAAGCGAATGTTATTCGTTTTTGCAGCAGAATTTGCCTGGCGGCTTTAGCGCGGTGGTCCCACCTGACCCCATGCCGAACTCAGAAGTGAAACGCCGTAGCGCCGATGGTAGTGTGGGGTCTCCCCATGCGAGAGTAGGGAACTGCCAGGCATCAAATAAGTGAAGAAGCCCCGAACGAAAGTTCGGGGCTTTTTTACGTTTGTACATTAGTAATATCCCACCAGAAATACGAAAACATCAAACTAGCAACCTGCCAATCAGGTAAACTACGGCCAGATTAATCAGTAAAGGCCGTGAAATGTCCAGCCCCAATACATCCCTAGAAGCTTTCAACACCCTTGGTCTTGCGATCAATGCCCAAACGCTTACCATCGCTGAAACTCCTGACGCTATTACCCTTGCCTGGAAAAAAAGTCAGCAATTAAATCAGCCCTTTATTGTATTAGGCGAAGGGAGCAACGTACTCTTTTTGGAAGATTTCAGCGGCTCTGTGGTGGTTAATGCGATTAAAGGCATAACTATCGAAGAGCATGATGAAGCATGGCATTTACATGTTGGTGCTGGCGAAAATTGGCATGCTTTAGTTGAACAGACGCTGAAGAAGGGCATTACAGGATTGGAAAACCTGGCGCTAATTCCCGGCATGGCAGGTTCAGCACCGATTCAAAATATCGGTGCATATGGTGTCGAATTTAAAGATATCTGTCATTACGTTGAAGCTTTACATCTTCCAACGCAAAAGATTATTCGTTTGTATCGGGAAGAGTGTCAGTTTGGCTACCGCGATAGCGTTTTTAAGCATGCAATGAAGAATGACTATGTCATAGTTGCAGTGGGATTACGTCTGGCAAAACAGTGGAAACCTGTTCTAACTTATGGCGATCTTACTAAATTAAACCCAGCAACAGTTTGTGCGTGGGATATATTCAATGCTATTTGCCATATGCGTCAAAGCAAACTGCCTGACCCCAAAATTACAGGCAATGTGGGGAGTTTCTTCAAAAATCCTCTCATCACAGCTGAGCATGCAACTGCACTAATTAAGCAGTGGCCATCTATTCCTCATTATCCTCAGGCCAGCGGTGAAATGAAATTAGCAGCTGGCTGGTTGATCGATCAATGTGGTCTTAAAGGCTTTCGTGTTGGCGGTGCCGCAGTTCACCGCCAACAGGCTTTGGTACTGATTAATGAAGATCATGCCACTCCACAGGATATTGTCGATTTGGCGCATCAGGTCAGAAATAGAGTCGGTCAAAAATTTGATGTTTGGCTGGAGCCAGAAGTACGCTTTATCGGTGCTCGAGGCGAGCGTAACGCCGTTGAGGTAATTTCATGAAAGATAATAGCGTGCCGTTAAAGTTGGTGGCATTGGTGGCTGATGGTGAATTTCACTCTGGTGAGCAACTGGGCGAAGCACTTGGCATGAGCCGTGCAGCGATCAATAAACATATACAGACGCTGAAAAGCTGGGGCCTGGATGTATATACGGTAACGGGTAAAGGATATAGCTTACCGGAACCCATTCAGTTACTTGATGAAGAAGTCATTCTATCTCACCTGCATCAACCTAATCTGGCGGTGATTCCTGTAATCGATTCTACCAACCAGTATTTGCTGGATCGGATGGATCAATTACCGTCTGGTTACGCATGCATTGCCGAATATCAGCAAGCAGGGCGCGGACGTCGCGGACGTAAGTGGTTTTCTCCGTTTGGTTCCAACCTGTATATGTCCATGTATTGGCGCCTGGAGCAGGGGCCAGCCGCGGCGATGGGCCTGAGTCTGGTGATTGGTATCATCATGGCAGAAGTAATTCAGTCATTGGGTGCGCCGGATGTACGGGTGAAATGGCCAAATGACCTCTATCTTAACGATCGTAAACTTGCCGGTATTTTAGTTGAGTTAACCGGTAAAACCGGCGATGCCGCTCAGATCGTTATAGGTGCTGGCGTCAATTTGCTGATGCGTTCAGAAGGTACGGCGGAAATTAATCAGGGTTGGATTAATCTTCAGGAAGCTGGAGTTGATATTGACCGGAACGAGTTGGCTGCGAAGTTGATCAATAGCCTGCGTGAAGCGTTACCCATTTTTGAGCGCGATGGTTTGGCGCCTTTTGTCTCTCGTTGGGAAGTCCTTGATAACTTCATTAATCGCCCAGTAAAGCTTCTTATAGGGGATCGTGAAGTATATGGCATTGCGCGAGGTATTGATAAGCAGGGCGGTTTATTACTGGAGCAGGATGGAGTCATTAAATCCTGGGTCGGGGGCGAGATTTCACTGCGTCCAGACAATTAATGCATACCAACTAACAAATTAAAATGCCCACAATCTTTTATGGGCATTTTATTAAAAAGGCTATTTTCTCAAGCGTACACTTTGCACAGCATGATCAGCCGACTTAGTCATAATAAGGCTAGCCCGTTCACGTGTAGGCAGGATATTTTCCTTTAAATTAAGCCAGTTAATCTCGTGCCATAGCCCGCGCGCAATATCGAGTGCATCTTCTTCTGGTAATTGCGAATAGTGATGGAAATAAGAGTCCGGATCGCTAAACGCGCCCTCACGGAATTTCAAAAATCGATTTACATACCAGCTCTCGAGTAAGGACTCTGGTGCATCGACGTAAATTGAAAAATCCACGAAATCAGACACAAATACATGATGAGGATCGTGAGGATAGTCCATACCGCTTTGCAGCACATTCAATCCTTCAAGAATAAGAATATCAGGCTGTTGTACGACCTTATCGCCATCCGGAATGACATCGTAAATCAGATGAGAATAAACGGGCGCTGTTACCTGGTTAGCACCCGATTTTAAATCAGATACGAAGTTAACCAAGCGATGCATATCGTAAGATTGCGGGAACCCTTTTTTCTTCATCAAACCGCGTTCTTTGAGCACGGCATTAGGATGCAAAAAACCATCAGTAGTGATCAGTTCAACTTTGCGGTGTTCTGGCCAGCGGCTAAGCAGCGCCTGAAGCACACGAGCGGTTGTGCTTTTTCCTACCGCAACGCTGCCGGCAATACTGATGATATAAGGGATTTTTTGCCCATTAGTGCCAAGGAATTGCTCAAGCACTGCCTGACGACGCAGATTAGAACTGATATAGAAATTAAGCAGACGCGATAGCGGCAGATAAATCTCGGCCACTTCTTCTAATGAAAGGTCTTCATTGATACCACGCAGACGCTCAATTTCACCTTCAGCCAACGTCATTGGTACTGAATCGCGCAGTGCTGCCCATTGCTGGCGATTAAACTGCAAATAGGGCGTAGTAAGAGGTGTCGTTTTTTTACTCATAAGCATGCATCTGAGTGCAAATTCTGATTCATCAACACCTTGCTGCATTAGGCATACAACGATGTATCAAACTCAATTGCACGTCACAGGGGTAATTAACGAGAACAATGGGCAGGAGGGTAACACCAGTGTGACTTTAAAAAGAAGTAAAATGATAAACAGGAGCACGCTTTCGCAAGCGTACCCGCATTTTTCTTGTCGGTCAGTAGCTTGTCGCTACATTTTCTGCTGGGCTGGTACGTAGACGTTTATAGTAAATCGCGCCGGGATGAGGATGCCCATCCGCGCATAATGCATAGTCGGGCAATTCCCCTAAATAGTGGTAGCCATGTGCCCGGTAGAAATTTTCTGCCACAGAACCCGCAATGACATCCAAATAAAGTAGCCCACGTTGATAGCTTTCTGCCTTATGCTCAAGCGTCTGTATTAATCTGCGCCCGATTCCTTCTCGTTGAGTGCTGGAATGCACGAGCAGCTGTAAAACCTCCGCGCGATTTTGTCCATCTGGGCGCTGACAAATGTTGAGCTGTATGCTTCCCACCACAACCGAGTCGATGATAGCGATCCATAACAGCAGCTCATGGTGTGCCATTTGGTTGCGCAAGCTATGAAAATAACGCTCGGCATCCTGATACTGTTGCATCTTTTGCGAATGTTGGAATGCCGAAGTCATATTGTTTTTTACCGCGTCTATCATCAGGGCAGCCAAAGCCTGGCGATAACGGGGTAATGTTTCTGCAGTAATCTGAACAATATTCATACGACACACTCCATTTAATGACCCGATTTAATAGATAAGCAAAATGCGGACCAGCCGAAAAAACGGCTATGGAGGATGTTTTCACAAAAAAATTTCTAAATTTGCACAGTAGAAAGGCAGTGCGCTTCAAATATGTGCATTGGAAATGATGTTGATACAGAGAAAACCAATCGACGAATTGGTGTAAAAATGGACATGTTTTGGATGATTTTACTGCATGAGATAGCTAATTTGAGATGATTTGCACAAATAGTAAGCGATAGAACAATTTTGGCGATTTTTTTGTTGCATCCTTCTTCGGGTCTTCCTAGAATGCGCTCCACTTGATGCCGGCTTAGCTCAGTTGGTAGAGCAACTGACTTGTAATCAGTAGGTCACCAGTTCGATTCCGGTAGCCGGCACCATCAAGTAGGTGGGATTCCCGAGCGGCCAAAGGGAGCAGACTGTAAATCTGCCGTCACAGACTTCGAAGGTTCGAATCCTTCTCCCACCACCATCTCAACCTCCTGGTTGGGCATCAGATAAAGTCTTTGTCTGATGGGTGAGTTATTCATCTCTCACCTTCGAATTTCAGATTGTGCGTTAGCGCAATCAAAGTTGGTCAGAAACTCTGACCGGCTCGAATAATAGAAGGTCTTCTTTTATTATTCATAAGCTACAGAAAGAACAGGTAGCCGAGTTCCAGGATGCGGGCATCGTATAATGGCTATTACCTCAGCCTTCCAAGCTGATGATGCGGGTTCGATTCCCGCTGCCCGCTCCAGATGTGCTGATATGGCTCAGTTGGTAGAGCGCACCCTTGGTAAGGGTGAGGTCCCCAGTTCGACTCTGGGTATCAGCACCACTTCCTTTATCTCTCTCCTGATTCTCTCTCTGTAAACCAAACAGTCAGGCAATGCCTGGTTGATATGACGATATCTTCGATATATCCGTGTCTTAGAGGGACTAGCGATGGCTAAAGAGCAATTTCAGCGTAACAAACTGCACGTAAACGTGGGCACCATCGGTCACGTCGACCATGGTAAAACTACCCTGACGGCAGCAATTACTACCGTGCTGGCTAAAACCTACGGCGGTAAAGCAAGCAAATTCGACGAGATCGATAAAGCGCCAGAAGAGAAAGCACGTGGTATCACCATCAACACTTCTCACGTTGAGTATGAAACCCCGAATCGCCACTATGCGCACGTTGACTGCCCAGGCCACGCCGATTATGTGAAAAACATGATCACCGGTGCTGCACAGATGGACGGCGCGATCCTGGTTGTTGCTGCGACTGATGGCCCAATGCCACAGACCCGTGAGCACATCCTGCTGGGTCGTCAGGTTGGCGTTCCTTACATCATCGTGTTCCTGAACAAGTGCGACATGGTTGATGATGAAGAGCTGCTGGAACTGGTAGAGATGGAAGTACGTGACCTGCTGTCAGCATATGACTTCCCAGGCGACGACACCCCAATCGTACGTGGTTCTGCTCTGAAAGCGCTGGAAGGCGACGCTGAGTGGGAAGCTAAGATCATTGAACTGGCTGGTCATCTGGATACCTATATCCCAGAGCCAGTACGTGCAATCGACAAGCCGTTCCTGCTGCCAATCGAAGACGTATTCTCAATCTCTGGCCGTGGTACTGTTGTTACCGGTCGTGTTGAGCGCGGTATCGTTAAAGTGGGCGACGAAGTTGAAGTTGTTGGCCTGAAAGATACTGTGAAATCAACCTGTACTGGCGTTGAAATGTTCCGCAAACTGCTGGACCAGGGTCAGGCAGGCGAGAACTGTGGTGTTCTGCTGCGTGGTATCAAGCGTGAAGACATCGAGCGTGGTCAGGTTCTGGCTAAGCCGGGTTCAATCAAGCCACATACCCAGTTCACTTCAGAAGTTTACGTTCTGTCTAAAGATGAAGGCGGCCGTCATACTCCGTTCTTCAAAGGCTACCGTCCTCAGTTCTACTTCCGTACTACTGACGTGACCGGTGACGTTCAACTGCCAGAAGGCGTTGAGATGGTAATGCCAGGCGACAACGTAAAAATGACCGTAACTTTGATCAAGCCAATCGCTATGGATCAGGGTCTGCGTTTCGCAATCCGTGAAGGCGGCCGTACTGTTGGTGCGGGTGTTGTTGCTGATATTATCGCTTAATTGCGATAACATTTGACGCAATGCACAAGGAAAGGGCATCATTTGATGCCCTTTTTGCACGCTGTTACATAGAACCTGGCTCATCAGTGATTTTCAATCATAATCATTGTTGAGACAGGCTCTGTTTCACGGCGTTGGATACCGAGTTACGCTCAAAAGCTCATTCGGTTTGGATGCCTCGCTCTGCGGGGCAGAATAGTTTCTGAATTATTGTGGCAGGTTGGTTTATGAGTGCGAATACCGAAGCTCAAGGAAGCGGGCGCGGCCTTGAAGCGATGAAATGGGTAGTTGTGATCGCATTGCTCCTGGTAGCAATTGTCGGCAACTATATTTATCGCGATGTAACACTGCCGCTGCGCGCGCTGGCTGTAGTAGTGCTGATTGCTGCAGCAGGCGGCATCGCATTGCTGACAATCAAAGGCAAAGCGACTGTTGCATTTGCCCGTGAAGCAAGAACCGAAATGCGCAAGGTCATTTGGCCAACTCGCCAGGAAACATTGCACACCACGTTAATCGTTGCCGCGGTAACTGCCGTGATGTCACTGATTTTGTGGGGGCTGGATGGTATTCTGGTCCGCCTGGTATCGTTTATCACTGGCCTGAGGTTCTGAGATGTCTGAAGCTCCAAAAAAACGCTGGTACGTCGTTCAGGCGTTCTCCGGTTTTGAAGCTCGTGTAGCTAAGTCGCTGCACGAGCATATCAAACTGCACAACATGGAAGAGCTTTTTGGCGAAGTCATGGTGCCGACTGAAGAAGTCGTCGAAATCCGTGGTGGCCAACGTCGCAAAAGCGAACGTAAATTCTTCCCTGGCTACGTATTGGTTCAGATGGTAATGAATGACGCCAGCTGGCACTTAGTACGCAGTGTACCGCGTGTGATGGGCTTTATCGGCGGAACTTCCGATCGTCCTGCGCCAATCAGTGATAAAGAAGTTGATGCGATTATGAACCGCCTGCAGCAGGTTGGTGATAAGCCGCGTCCAAAAACGCTGTTCGAGCCAGGCGAGATGGTACGCGTCAGCGACGGCCCGTTTGCCGACTTCAACGGTGTGGTCGAAGAAGTGGATTACGAAAAGAGCCGCTTAAAAGTTTCCGTTTCCATCTTTGGTCGTGCAACGCCAGTGGAACTCGACTTCGCTCAGGTGGAAAAAGCTTAACCCTTTTGTTCACTTTTTAGCTCTTGCGGAAGGCGCGAAATTTACCTATAATTTCGCGCCTTTTGTTTTTATGCGCTGCTACTAGCGTGTAAATCGTTATCACGGGGAGCCTGTTTTTCAGGCGTTAAAACCCAATTGAGGAAATATCATGGCCAAGAAAGTACAAGCCTACGTCAAGCTGCAGGTTGCAGCTGGTATGGCTAACCCAAGCCCACCTGTTGGTCCAGCTCTGGGTCAGCAGGGTGTTAACATCATGGAATTCTGCAAAGCGTTCAACGCCAAGACAGAATCTCTGGAGAAAGGTCTGCCTACTCCAGTTGTTATCACCGTATACAGCGACCGTTCTTTCACTTTCGTTACCAAAACGCCTCCGGCTGCCGTTCTGCTGAAAAAAGCAGCAGGCATCAAGTCTGGCTCTGGTAAGCCGAACAAAGATAAAGTCGGTAAAGTGACTCGTGCTCAGGTACGTGAAATCGCAGAAACTAAAGCTGCGGACATGACTGGTTCTGACGTAGAAGCGATGACTCGCTCTATCGAAGGTACTGCTCGTTCCATGGGCCTGGTAGTAGAGGATTAAGAAATGGCTAAGCTGACCAAGCGCATGAGCGTAATTCGCGACAAAGTTGACGCGACCAAGCAGTACGACATCACCGAAGCTGTTGCTCTGTTGAAAGAACTGGCTACTGCTAAGTTTGTAGAAAGCGTAGACGTTGCTGTTAACCTCGGCATCGATGCTCGTAAATCTGATCAGAACGTGCGCGGCGCGACCGTTCTGCCACACGGTACTGGTCGTTCAGTACGTGTTGCCGTCTTCACCCAAGGTGCAAACGCTGAAGCTGCTAAAGCAGCTGGCGCAGAGCTGGTTGGTATGGAAGATCTGGCTGAGCAGATCAAAAAAGGCGAAATGAACTTTGACGTTGTTATCGCTTCTCCTGATGCGATGCGCGTTGTTGGCCAGCTGGGCCAGGTTCTGGGCCCACGCGGTCTGATGCCAAACCCGAAAGTTGGTACTGTAACCCCTAACGTTGCTGAAGCAGTTAAAAATGCTAAAGCAGGTCAGGTTCGTTATCGTAACGACAAAAACGGCATTATCCACACCACCATCGGTAAAGTGGATTTTGACACTGACAAATTGAAAGAAAACCTGGAATCTCTGCTGGTTGCGCTGAAAAAAGCTAAACCATCACAGGCGAAAGGCGTGTACATCAAGAAAGTCAGCATCTCTACCACCATGGGCGCCGGCGTTGCCGTTGACCAGGCTGGTCTGAGCGCATCAGCAAACTAATTGCTGCTTGTAACGGGCGAAAAATTCATCTAGAATATTACGCCCGTTGTTCTGGTTGTTTACTCAATTCAGAACCCAGATTCAAAGCGAGTGAGTGACTAAGTCTAAAGGCTCAGTTGTTCAGTCGCTTAGGTTGGAGCCAGGCCTTATCCTGGCCTCCGTCCGAGACCGCAGGAGCAGAATATTTTCGGATATCTTGCTTAATACCCTGCGTAGACGGTGACAGAACCAAAAAGAATTTTTTCTTCGCTGGATTCTGCTCACCGTGTAATAGCGCTTATCGCCTTCGGGTGAATGAGTGAAGTGAGTTCCGGGAAATTATTCCCGGCCAATCCAGGAGCAAAGCTAATGGCATTAAATCTTCAAGGCAAACAAGCGATTGTTGCTGAAGTTAGCGAAGTAGCCAAAGGCGCGCTTTCAGCGGTTGTTGCGGATTCCCGCGGCGTAACCGTTGATAAAATGACCGAACTGCGTAAAGCAGGTCGTGAAGCTGGCGTTTACATGCGTGTTGTTCGTAACACCCTGCTGCGCCGCGTCGTTGAAGGTACTCCTTTCGAGTGCCTGAAAGACACGTTTGTTGGTCCGACCCTAATTGCATATTCTTTGGAACACCCGGGCGCTGCTGCTCGTCTGTTCAAAGATTTCGCTAAAGCGAATGCAAAATTTGAGGTCAAAGCTGCAGCCTTTGAAGGTGAGCTGATCACGGCGGCCAATATTGACCGTCTGGCAACTCTGCCGACTTACGAAGAAGCACTGGCACGTCTGATGTCGACCATGAAAGAAGCCGCTGCTGGCAAACTGGTCCGTACTCTGGCTGCTGTGCGCGATGCAAAAGAAGCGGCTTAAGGCCAAATTCTTTTCCTTCGTGCTTGCTAACGTATAAACTTTTTCTGATTTTTAGGAACAATCGATATGTCTATCACTAAAGACCAAATTCTGGAAGCTGTTGCCGCTATGTCCGTAATGGAAGTAGTTGAGCTGGTTTCTGCTATGGAAGAAAAATTCGGCGTTTCTGCTGCTGCTGCTGTAGCTGTTGCTGCTGGCCCAGCTGAAGCTGTTGAAGAGAAAACTGAATTCGACGTAATTCTGAAAGCTGTTGGCGCTAACAAAGTCGCAGTAATCAAAGCAGTACGTACTGCAACTGGCCTGGGCTTGAAAGAAGCTAAAGACCTGGTTGAAGCTACTGGTACTATCAAAGAAGCCATCAGCAAAGATGACGCAGCCGCTCTTGAAGCTGCTCTGAAAGAAGCTGGCGCTGAAGTTGAAGTTAAGTAAGACAGCCTTCGGGTTGCAGCCTGAGTAACATTAGGCTGATGGCTGGTGACTGTTTAGGTCACCAGCCTTTTTGCGCTACAGGGGAATGATGGCGTTTCGCACTGTTTGTCCATCATTCCTCTTCAATATCTTTTTCTATCGACGCCTTAATATATCGCTCTCCTGCGAAGGTTCCCTGCCTGAGCAACGGCGATGAAATGATTTAAGAGTGATAGAAAGATGTATTGCATGGGGTGCTGCGCATCGCATGAAAAACAAAAAATAGTGTTGCATGAACTGTCCTTTTCAGGACGGACAGCGTGGTTCGACATGTCAGCTAGCTGAGGAACCCCATGGTTTACTCCTATACCGAGAAAAAACGTATTCGTAAGGATTTTGGTAAACGTCCACAAGTTTTGGACATACCTTATCTCCTTTCTATCCAGCTTGACTCGTTCCAGAAGTTTATCGAGCAAGATCCAGAAGGCCAGTACGGTCTGGAAGCAGCCTTCCGCTCCGTATTCCCAATCTCAAGCTACAGCGGCAACTCTGAGTTGCAGTATGTTAGCTACCGTTTGGGTGAGCCTGTCTTTGACGTAACTGAATGTCAGATCCGTGGCGTGACCTATTCGGCACCGCTGCGCGTGAAACTGCGTCTGGTGATCTACGAGCGCGAAGCGCCGGAAGGCACCGTAAAAGACATTAAAGAACAAGAAGTCTACATGGGTGAGATTCCACTCATGACGGACAACGGTACCTTTGTTATCAATGGTACTGAGCGTGTTATCGTTTCTCAGCTGCACCGTAGTCCTGGCGTGTTCTTCGACAGTGATAAGGGTAAAACGCACTCTTCCGGTAAAGTGCTGTATAACGCACGTATCATCCCTTACCGCGGTTCATGGCTCGACTTCGAGTTTGACCCGAAAGACAACCTCTTCGTCCGTATTGACCGTCGTCGTAAGCTGCCGGCCAGTATCATTCTGCGCGCGTTAAACTTCACCTCAGAACAAATCCTCGATCTGTTCTTTGACAAAGTCGTTTATGAAATCCGCGATAACAAACTGCAGATGGAACTGGTGCCTGAGCGCCTGCGTGGTGAAACCGCCTCCTTCGATATCGAAGCAAACGGCACGGTCTACGTTGAGAAAGGTCGTCGCATCACTGCGCGCCACATCCGTCAGCTGGAAAAAGACAACATTCAGCACATCGAAGTGCCAGTTGAATACATTGCTGGCAAAGTGGTCGCTAAAGACTACGTCGATCTGAACACCGGCGAGCTGATCGTTCCAGCGAACATGGAATTGTCACTGGATCTGCTGGCGAAACTGAGCCAGTCAGGCCACAAGCGCATTGAAACGCTGTTCACCAACGACCTGGATCACGGTGCGTATATCTCCGAGACTCTGCGTGTTGACCCAACCAACGATCGCTTAAGCGCGCTGGTTGAGATCTACCGCATGATGCGTCCTGGCGAACCACCAACGCGTGAAGCCGCTGAAAACCTGTTTGAGAACCTGTTCTTCTCTGAAGATCGTTACGATCTTTCTGCGGTTGGCCGCATGAAGTTCAACCGTTCTCTGCTGCGTGATGAGATCGAAGGTTCAGGTATCCTGAGCAAAGACGACATCATCGAAGTGATGAAAAAGCTTATCGGTATCCGTAACGGTATCGGTGAAGTGGATGATATCGATCACCTCGGCAACCGTCGTATTCGTTCTGTTGGCGAAATGGCAGAAAACCAGTTCCGTGTTGGTCTGGTTCGTGTTGAGCGTGCGGTTAAAGAGCGTCTGTCTCTGGGCGACCTCGATACGCTGATGCCTCAGGACATGATCAACGCTAAGCCGATTTCGGCGGCGGTGAAAGAGTTCTTCGGTTCAAGCCAGCTGTCCCAGTTTATGGATCAGAACAACCCGTTGTCTGAGATTACGCACAAACGTCGTATCTCTGCTCTGGGCCCAGGCGGTCTGACCCGTGAGCGCGCCGGCTTCGAAGTACGTGACGTACACCCAACCCACTACGGTCGTGTATGTCCTATCGAAACCCCGGAAGGCCCGAACATCGGTCTGATCAACTCACTCTCTGTTTACGCGCAGACTAACGAATACGGTTTCCTTGAAACCCCGTATCGTCGCGTTGTTGACGGAAAAGTGAGTGATGAAATTCATTACCTCTCTGCAATTGAAGAGGGTAACTACGTTATCGCTCAGGCGAACACCAACCTCGCAGAAGATGGCAGCTTTGTTGACGATCTCGTCACCTGCCGTAGCAAGGGTGAGTCAAGCCTGTTCAGCCGCGATCAGGTTGACTACATGGACGTTTCCACCCAACAGGTGGTTTCTGTCGGTGCGTCACTGATTCCGTTCCTGGAGCACGATGATGCTAACCGCGCCTTGATGGGTGCGAACATGCAACGTCAGGCGGTTCCAACTCTGCGCGCTGATAAGCCGCTGGTTGGTACCGGTATGGAGCGTGCAGTAGCGGTTGACTCCGGTGTAACTGCCGTCGCGAAACGTGGTGGTACCGTTCAGTACGTTGATGCTTCTCGTATCGTTATTAAAGTTAACGAAGAAGAGATGTATCCGGGCGAAGCGGGTATCGACATCTACAACCTGACTAAGTACACCCGTTCTAACCAGAACACCTGCATCAATCAGATGCCGTGTGTAAACCTGGGTGAACCGATTGAGCGTGGCGACGTGCTGGCTGACGGCCCGTCTACCGATCTCGGTGAACTGGCGCTCGGTCAGAACATGCGCGTGGCGTTCATGCCATGGAACGGTTACAACTTCGAAGACTCCATCCTCGTATCCGAGCGTGTGGTTCAGGAAGACCGTTTCACCACTATTCACATCCAGGAACTGGCATGTGTGTCTCGCGACACTAAGCTGGGGCCAGAAGAGATCACCGCTGATATCCCGAACGTGGGTGAAGCTGCGCTTTCTAAACTGGATGAATCCGGCATCGTGTATATCGGTGCGGAAGTGACCGGTGGCGACATTTTGGTTGGTAAGGTAACGCCGAAAGGTGAAACCCAGCTGACGCCAGAAGAGAAACTGCTGCGTGCGATCTTCGGTGAAAAAGCCTCTGACGTGAAAGATTCGTCACTGCGCGTTCCGAACGGCGTATCCGGTACGGTTATCGATGTGCAGGTCTTCACCCGCGATGGCGTGGAAAAAGACAAGCGCGCGCTGGAAATCGAAGAAATGCAGCTGAAGCAGGTTAAGAAAGACCTGTCTGAAGAACTGCAGATCTTTGAAGCGGGCCTGTTCGGCCGTATCCAGGCAGTTCTGATCTCGGGTGGTGTTGAAGCCGAGAAGCTGGACAAACTGCCACGTGAGCGCTGGTTGGAGCTGGGCCTGACTGACGAAGAGAAGCAGAATTCTCTGGAGCAGCTGGCTGAGCAGTACGACGAGCTGAAGCACGAGTTTGAGAAGAAACTTGAAGCTAAGCGTCGCAAGATCACCCAAGGCGATGATCTGGCACCAGGCGTGCTGAAAATCGTTAAGGTGTATCTGGCCGTTAAACGTCAGATCCAGCCTGGTGACAAGATGGCAGGTCGTCACGGTAACAAGGGTGTTATCTCTAAGATCAACCCTATCGAAGACATGCCTTACGATGAGAACGGTACGCCGGTCGACATCGTACTGAACCCGCTGGGCGTACCATCGCGTATGAACATCGGTCAGATCCTGGAAACTCACCTCGGTATGGCGGCGAAAGGCATTGGTGAAAAAATCAATGCGATGCTGAAGAAGCAGGAAGAAGTCTCCAAACTGCGTGAGTTCATCCAGCGTGCTTACGATCTGGGCACTGATGTGCGTCAGAAAGTTGATCTGAACACCTTTACAGACGACGAAGTGCTGCGTCTGGCAGAAAACCTGAAGAAGGGTATGCCAATCGCAACTCCGGTGTTTGACGGTGCGAAAGAGAGCGAAATCAAAGAGCTGTTGCAGCTCGGCGGCTTGCCTTCTTCCGGTCAGATCACCCTGTTCGACGGCCGTACCGGTGAGCAGTTTGAGCGTCAGGTAACCGTAGGTTACATGTATATGCTGAAACTGAACCACCTGGTCGACGACAAGATGCACGCACGTTCTACCGGTTCTTACAGCTTGGTTACTCAGCAGCCGCTGGGTGGTAAAGCGCAGTTCGGTGGACAGCGCTTCGGTGAGATGGAAGTGTGGGCACTGGAAGCATACGGTGCCGCGTATACCCTGCAGGAAATGCTTACCGTTAAATCTGATGACGTTAACGGCCGTACGAAGATGTATAAAAACATCGTCGACGGTAACCATCAGATGGAACCGGGCATGCCGGAATCCTTCAACGTACTGTTGAAAGAGATTCGCTCGCTGGGTATCAACATCGAGCTGGAAGACGAGTAAGTACTCGCAAGTACTGGTTACGGGACGTGCACTTCGGGTGCGCGTCCCTGAGAGTTCCACTCCGACGGGAGCTAATCCGTGAAAGACTTACTTAAGTTTCTGAAAGCGCAAACTAAGACCGAAGAGTTTGATGCGATCAAAATTGCTCTGGCCTCGCCAGACATGATCCGTTCATGGTCTTTTGGTGAAGTTAAAAAGCCGGAAACCATTAACTACCGTACCTTCAAGCCTGAGCGTGACGGTCTTTTCTGTGCCCGTATTTTCGGACCGGTAAAAGATTACGAATGCCTGTGCGGTAAGTACAAGCGTTTAAAACATCGCGGCGTGATCTGTGAGAAGTGTGGCGTTGAAGTTACACAGACCAAAGTACGTCGTGAGCGCATGGGCCACATTGAGCTGGCTTCTCCAACTGCGCACATTTGGTTCCTGAAATCACTGCCTTCGCGTATCGGCTTGCTGCTGGATATGCCACTGCGTGATATCGAGCGCGTGCTGTACTTCGAATCTTATGTGGTTATCGAAGGCGGCATGACCAACCTGGAAAAACGTCAGATTCTGACGGAAGAGCAGTACCTTGACGCGCTGGAAGAGTTCGGTGACGAATTCGACGCGAAGATGGGTGCGGAAGCTATTCAGGCGCTGCTGAAAAATATGGATCTGGAGCAAGAGTGCGAGCAGCTGCGTGAAGAGCTGAACGAAACCAACTCCGAGACCAAACGTAAAAAGCTGACCAAGCGTATCAAGCTGCTGGAAGCGTTCGTTCAGTCTGGTAACAAGCCAGAGTGGATGATCCTGACCGTTCTGCCGGTTCTGCCGCCAGATCTGCGTCCGCTGGTACCGCTGGATGGTGGTCGTTTCGCTACGTCGGATCTGAACGATCTGTATCGTCGCGTGATCAACCGTAACAACCGTCTGAAACGCCTGCTGGATCTGGCTGCGCCAGATATCATCGTACGTAACGAAAAACGTATGCTGCAGGAAGCGGTTGATGCACTGCTGGATAACGGCCGTCGCGGTCGCGCCATCACTGGCTCGAACAAGCGTCCGCTGAAATCTCTGGCAGACATGATCAAAGGTAAGCAGGGTCGTTTCCGTCAGAACCTGTTGGGTAAACGTGTTGACTACTCTGGCCGTTCAGTTATCACCGTTGGTCCATACCTGCGTCTGCATCAGTGCGGTCTGCCGAAGAAAATGGCTCTTGAGCTGTTCAAACCGTTCATTTACGGCAAGCTGGAATTGCGTGGCCTGGCCACCACCATCAAAGCCGCTAAGAAAATGGTTGAGCGCGAAGAAGCTGTCGTTTGGGATATCCTGGACGAAGTGATCCGCGAACACCCGGTACTGCTGAACCGTGCACCAACTCTGCACCGTTTGGGTATCCAGGCGTTTGAACCGGTTCTGATCGAAGGTAAAGCGATCCAGCTGCACCCGCTGGTTTGTGCGGCATATAACGCCGACTTCGATGGTGACCAGATGGCTGTTCACGTACCGCTGACGCTGGAAGCCCAGCTGGAAGCGCGTGCGCTGATGATGTCGACCAACAACATTCTGTCACCAGCGAACGGCGAGCCAATCATCGTTCCTTCACAGGACGTTGTTTTGGGTCTGTACTACATGACCCGCGACAAAGTGAACGCCAAAGGCGAAGGCATGGTGCTGACTGGCCCGAAAGAAGCTGAGCGTGTTTACCGCGCTGGCCTGGCCGAGCTGCATGCACGCGTTAAAGTGCGTATCACCGAATATACAAAGAACGATCAGGAAGAGTTCGTTGCGAAAACCAGCATTATCGACACCACCATTGGTCGTGCGATTCTGTGGATGATCGTTCCGAAGGGCCTGCCTTACTCCATCGTCAACCAAGCGCTGGGTAAGAAAGCAATTTCCAAGATGCTGAACACCTGTTACCGCATCCTGGGCCTGAAGCCGACCGTTATCTTTGCTGACCAAACCATGTACACCGGTTTTGCTTACGCAGCCCGTTCAGGTGCCTCTGTAGGTATCGACGACATGGTCATCCCAGCGAAGAAAGCGGAAATCGTAGCGGAAGCGGAAGCGGAAGTTGCTGAGATTCAGGAACAGTTCCAGTCTGGTCTGGTAACTGCTGGCGAACGTTACAACAAAGTTATCGATATTTGGGCCGCCGCTAACGAACGCGTTTCCAAAGCGATGATGGATAACCTGCAAACTGAAACTGTGATCAACCGTCATGGCGAAGAAGAGCAGCAGGTATCGTTCAACAGCATCTACATGATGGCCGACTCCGGTGCGCGTGGTTCTGCTGCACAGATTCGTCAGCTGGCCGGTATGCGTGGTCTGATGGCTAAGCCAGATGGCTCAATCATCGAAACGCCGATCACCGCGAACTTCCGTGAAGGTCTGAACGTACTCCAGTACTTCATCTCCACGCACGGTGCGCGTAAAGGTCTTGCGGATACCGCACTGAAAACCGCTAACTCCGGTTATCTGACGCGTCGTCTGGTAGACGTAGCGCAGGATCTGGTTGTTACCGAAGATGACTGCGGCACGTTCGAAGGCATCATGATGACTCCGGTCATCGAAGGTGGCGACGTTAAAGAGCCGCTGCGTGAGCGTGTACTGGGTCGTGTAACGGCTGAAGACGTTCTGAAGCCGGGCACTGCGGACATCCTGATCCCGCGTAACACCCTGATCGATGAGCACTGGTGTGATGTGATCGAACTGAACTCAGTCGATGCGATCAAAGTGCGCTCGGTTGTTGGCTGTGAAACCGACTTCGGTGTGTGTGCACACTGCTATGGTCGCGATCTGGCACGTGGTCACATCATCAACAAAGGTGAGGCCATCGGTGTTATCGCAGCACAGTCCATCGGTGAGCCGGGTACTCAGCTGACGATGCGTACGTTCCACATCGGTGGTGCGGCATCTCGTGCGGCTGCTGAATCCAGCATCCAGGTGAAGAACAAAGGTACTATCAAGCTGACCAACGCGAAATCTGTAACCAACTCCTCAGGGAAACTGGTTATCGTTTCACGTAACGTTGAGCTGAAGATGATCGACGAGTTCGGTCGTACCAAAGAGAGCTATAAAGTGCCTTACGGTGCGGTTATGGCTAAAGGTGATGGCGAGCAGGTTGCAGCGGGCGAGACCGTAGCAAACTGGGATCCGCATACCATGCCGGTAATCACCGAAGTGGGCGGTTTCATTCGCTTTACTGACATGATCGACGGTCAGACCATTACGCGTCAGACTGACGATTTAACCGGTCTGTCATCGCTGGTGGTTCTGGATTCTGCAGAACGTACTGCGGGCGGTAAAGATCTGCGTCCTGCGCTGAAAATTGTTGATGCCAACGGAAATGATGTTCTGATTCCAGGTACCGACATGCCAGCACAGTACTTCCTGCCGGGCAAAGCGATTGTTCAGCTGGAAGATGGCGTTAAGATCAGTGCCGGTGACACGCTGTCGCGTGTTCCGCAAGAATCTGGCGGTACCAAGGATATTACCGGTGGTCTGCCGCGCGTTGCTGACTTGTTCGAAGCGCGTCGTCCGAAAGAGCCAGCAATCCTGGCGGAGATCAGCGGTATCATCTCCTTCGGTAAAGAGACCAAAGGTAAGCGTCGTCTGGTAATCACGCCGGTTGATGGTAGCGATCCGTACGAAGAGATGATTCCAAAATGGCGTCAGCTTAACGTATTCGAAGGTGAGCGCGTAGAACGTGGTGACGTCGTATCTGACGGCCCAGAGTCTCCGCACGATATCCTGCGTCTGCGTGGCGTCCATGCTGTGACCCGTTACATCACTAACGAAGTGCAGGAAGTTTACCGTCTGCAAGGCGTTAAGATTAACGATAAACACATCGAAGTCATCGTTCGTCAGATGCTGCGTAAAGCAACCATCTCGAGCGTGGGAAGCACCGACTTCCTGGAAGGTGAGCAGGCTGAATACTCTCGCATCAAGATCTCTAACCGTGAACTTGAAGCGAATGGCAAAATCGGCGCGACATTCATGCGCGATCTGCTGGGTATCACCAAAGCGTCACTGGCAACCGAATCGTTCATCTCTGCAGCATCGTTCCAGGAGACCACGCGTGTCCTGACTGAAGCAGCAGTTGCAGGTAAGCGCGATGAACTGCGCGGCCTGAAAGAGAACGTAATCGTGGGTCGTCTGATCCCAGCCGGTACCGGTTATGCTTATCACCAGGATCGTATGCGTCGCCGCTCTGCGGGTGAAGCACCGGTTGCACCGCAGGTTACTGCGGATGAAGCCTCTGCTAGCTTGGCTGAATTGCTGAATGCCGGTCTGGGCGGAAGCGACGACGAGTAATTCGTCTGCTAAAGCTGACCAATAAAAAACCCTGCCTCGGCAGGGTTTTTTTTCGTCTTCATTTTGTCAGAACTTGCGGCAGACATCTTCGCGTGTCAGTCCGATATCACGCAGCTGATTGTCACTCAGTTTTGACAGGATGCGATGAGTTTCACGCCGTGCTTTCCAGTGTTTAACCATACGTACTGCGCCACGGAAGATATCCAGTAAAGTGACATCAAAAGGTTTAGCCGCGCGGTTTTGATCGAATTCCATAATCCTTGCCCTCAGTAGGTTGCCTGAGATGCATTGTCCAATTCCTGCGCATTATGATACAGACGCAAAAATCACTTATCTTTAACATACAGATTGCGCTGTGATGGATCTGAATGGTAATAATGAGGGCTATCTGTACTGGTTTGTCATGATCTAAGGCTGAGTGAGGCATACGATGACGCGCTACCAACATTTGGCATGTTTGCTTTCAGATCGTATTGAGCAAGGGCTTTACCGCAGCGGCGAGCGCTTGCCGTCGGTGCGCACGCTGAGTCTGGAACACGGCGTGAGTATCAGCACTGTTCAGCAGGCATATCATCTGCTGGAAGAGAAACAGCTGATCGTACCGCAGCCACGATCCGGGTATTTCGTTGCAACGCGCAAAGCGACGCCGCCGATGCCCGCCATAACCCGACCGGCACAGCGCCCGGTGGAAATCACGCAATGGGAATCGGTGCTTGAGTTGCTCAGTAGCCGAACGAACAGCGATGTGTTGCAACTCGGCAGCGGTATACCCGATCTCACTCAACCCACATTGAAACCGCTGTGGAAAATTCAGAGCCGCATGGCGCAGAGGCAGGATACTGACCAGCTCAACTATGACAGTTTGCTGGGCGTCGCGGCATTGCGCGAACAGGTTGCGCGCCTGACGATCGACAGCGGTTGTCAGCTCACGGCAGAAGATATCGTGATTACTACCGGCTGCCATGAAGCGCTGTCGATTTCGATTCGTGCGATATGCCAGGCTGGTGACATCATTGCGGTGGAATCGCCCACTTTCCACGGCACCATGCAAACGTTGCGCGGCTTCGGCATACGTGCCATCGAGATTCCTACCGATTCGGTCACCGGCATTAGCCTGGAAGCGTTGGAACTGGCGTTCGAGCAGTGGCCGATCAAAGCGGTGGTAGTAGTGCCAAACTGCAATAATCCGCTGGGCTTTATCATGCCGGAATCTCGCAAACGTGCGCTGGTAACGCTGGCGCAGCGTTTCGATGCCGCGATTATTGAAGACGATGTGTATGGTGAGCTGGCGTGGGAGTATCCGCGTCCAGTTACCATCAAGTCGCTGGACAACGATGGCCGCGTGTTGCTGTGCAGTTCGTTCTCCAAGACGCTGGCGCCGGGACTGCGTGTCGGTTGGGTGGCGCCGGGGCGCTATCGCGATCGCGTGCTGCATATGAAATACATCAGCACCGGATCGACGGCAACACAGCCGCAGCATGCGGTCGCCGAGTTTATTCGCCTTGGTCATTATCTTCCGCACTTGCGGCGCATGCGTCAGGTGTATCAACGCAACTACGAAACTTTCAGCTGTTGGGTGCGCCACTATTTCCCATGCGGAATTTGTGTGTCGCGTCCTCAGGGCAGCTTCCTGATGTGGATTGAGTTGCCAGAGGCGTTTGACGCAGTCAGGCTCAACACCGAATTGCGGGAGCTGAACATGCAGGTTGCGGTCGGCTCGCTGTTTTCGGCCTCGGGCAAGTATCGCAACTGCTTGCGCCTGAATTATGGTTTGCCAATGAATGAGCATACGGAGCAGGCGATAGCCCAACTCGGTGCAGCGGTAGAACGTGCCATGCTGGCTTGCAGTGTAGAAACCGTGCATACCTCCTCCCTGACCATGTAAAGAAAGGCAGGGCTGGGAGAGGTTAAGACCAGCCCTGGCCCGCTGCAAGCGACAGCGGGCAGGCATACTTTAGCTTTATCAGGAAAGGACGCTAGCCATCACATCACGCTGCTGCGCGGCAGATTCCAGCGTTTCATCCTTACTTACCACGCATTACATTGCTTTTGCAGGTTCGATTCCATTTTCCACTAGTGACAGCAACTGCTGCGTTGCTGCGCGCCAGTCTGCGGCATGGGTAATCGCGCTCACCACCGCAATACTTCCCACGCCAGTGGCCAGCACTTCAGGCACGCGCGCCAGTGAAATACCGCCAATCGCCACGGTTGGCATATCCTGTAAACGCGTCAGATGGCGTTTCAATTCCACCACGCCCTGCGGCGCAGAAGGCATGTCTTTGGTTTGCGTAGGATAGATGTGGCCAAGCGCAATATAAGAGGGGCGCAGCGCCAGAGCCCGATCCAGCTCGGCATCGTCATGCGTCGATAAACCCAGACGCAATCCTGCCTCACGGATGGCCGCCAGATCGGCGACATCGAGGTCTTCCTGGCCAAGGTGCACGCCATAAGCGTGATATTTAATGGCTAATCGCCAGTAATCATTGATAAACAGCCGAGCGCGATACTGTTTGCCAAGCGCAATCGCCTCGCGCACGGCATCTTCCACCTCATGATCTTCACAATCTTTGATGCGCAGCTGAATGGTGCGCACGCCGGCTTCCAGCAAGCGTGCGATCCATTCCACGCTATCAACAACCGGATACAGCCCCAGTTTTGGGGCCGTGGCAGGAAAGGCGTCGGTCATACATTTTCCTCTTTAAGGGTATCGGCAGCGTGATAAGGCTCGCCGCCACGATTGCGGAAGGCATCCGACATTTGCGCCATACCAATCTCTATCGGCTGAGCTTCAGCCTGTTGGCGTGCGGCAAACTCGCGCACTTCCTGAGTAATTTTCATTGAGCAGAATTTTGGGCCGCACATCGAACAGAAGTGCGCGACTTTGCCTGATTCCTGCGGCAGGGTTTCATCGTGATAGGCGCGTGCGGTGTGCGGATCAAGCGCCAGATTGAACTGATCTTCCCAGCGGAATTCAAAACGCGCTTTCGACATCGCATTGTCGCGGATCTGCGCGCCCGGATGACCTTTCGCCAGATCCGCTGCGTGCGCGGCGATCTTGTAGGTGATCAGCCCTTGCTTCACATCCTCTTTATTCGGCAAACCGAGGTGCTCTTTTGGCGTCACGTAGCACAGCATGGCGCAACCGAACCAGCCAATCATGGCCGCACCGATGCCGGAAGTGAAATGGTCGTAGCCGGGCGCGATATCGGTGGTGAGCGGGCCAAGCGTGTAAAACGGCGCTTCGTGACAATGCTCAAGCTGTTCGGTCATATTGCGACGAATCATCTGCATCGGCACATGGCCCGGACCTTCAATCATCACCTGCACATCATATTCCCAGGCGATTTTGGTCAGTTCGCCCAGCGTATGCAGTTCGGCAAATTGCGCCTCATCGTTGGCATCCTGAATTGAGCCGGGACGCAAGCCATCGCCCAACGACAAGGCAACATCGTAGGCGGCACAAATTTCACAAATCTCGCGGAAGTGCAGATAGAGGAAACTTTCGGTGTGATGTGACAGGCACCATTTCGCCATGATCGAGCCGCCGCGCGACACAATGCCGGTCAGGCGTTTGGCCGTCATTGGCACGTAGCGCAGTAGCACGCCAGCGTGAATGGTGAAGTAGTCGACACCTTGTTCCGCCTGCTCCAGCAGCGTGTCGCGGAAAATCTCCCAGTTGAGATCTTCTGCAATACCGTTCACTTTCTCCAGCGCCTGATAAATCGGCACTGTACCAATTGGCACCGGGCTGTTGCGCAAAATCCACTCACGCGTTTCATGAATGTAGCGGCCGGTTGAGAGATCCATCACGGTGTCTGCGCCCCAGCGCGTCGACCATACCAGCTTCTCCACTTCTTCTTCAATTGATGAACTCACCGCCGAGTTACCAATGTTGGCATTTACCTTCACCAGGAAGTTGCGGCCAATGATCATCGGTTCGGATTCGGGGTGGTTGATGTTAGAAGGGATGATGGCGCGGCCGCTGGCGACTTCCTTGCGGACAAATTCAGCGGTGATATTTTCCGGCAGATTAGCGCCAAAGCTGTGGCCTGGATGCTGCTGTAGCAGCACTTCACCGCGAATACGCTCGCGGCCCATGTTTTCACGCAGCGCAATAAACTCCATCTCGGGCGTGATGATGCCCTGACGCGCATAGTGCAACTGGGTAACCCGGCGACCCGCTTTGGCGCGGCGCGGTTGTGGCAGATGCTCAAACCGCAGGTGATCCAAACCTTCATCCGCCAGACGTTGCTGCGTGTAGCTGGAACTTAGCTGGTGGATAGTTTCGCTGTCGCCACGTTCTTCGATCCAGTTGGCGCGTAGTCTTGCAAGTCCCTGATGCACATCAATAGTGGCTTGAGGATCGCCATAAGCACCGGCGGTGTCGTATACCGGCACCGCTTCATTCGGCTCATATTGCGGATGTTCTTTGCTGCCGCCGATATGTGTCGGGCTGAGCTGTATCTCACGCATTGGCACGCGAATATCCTCGCGGCTGCCAGTGATCCAGATACGTTTGGAGTTGGGGAAAGCAGTTCCCTGCAGGGAATCGATAAATTCTTGCGCCTGAGCGCGTTGTTCTCGACGAGACGTTTTAGCAGACATAGCAAGTTTCCGGTAAAGGTTGGAAGTTGCTTGTCCAGAGTTCGGAAGGAGTAACAGCGACGATGCTGGGCGCCAGCTTGCAACGTGCTGATGATGTCTACTCTTGTTCCCTTCGCAGGTACTAACCTGATCAGGTTCCGCGGATCCCGAATTAACGGTCTCAGCCCCAGAGGGCACTCCGACAAGGTTGTGTTTTGTGGTTTAAGCTACTTTGCTTGCCATTTTGCACCTGGGCAGTGCTCGTGACCGTCACGTACTACGTGTACGCTCCGGTCCCTGCGCGCTGTCCGAGTGCAAACTGGCTGCGCACGCTACGCTTAAACCGCAAAATTTGCCTCTTCATGTTTTGAAGAGGCAATAAAAAAAGCCCATTTAGCATAAGAGGGCTTTTCTTGAATAACAAGTTTTTTACATCTTCGGGATGTTAAGCCGGGCGGGCGATGACGCTGTCGTTGGCAACTGGCGGACGCGCCAGTTGGTGATCCCAGGCGAGCTGCACCAACTTATCTTCCAGCGTAAAGCGCGATTCCAGCACCTCGCCGACTTCGGAGAGCGCGGTTTGAAAATCCACGCAATTATCATCGTTAATCGCTTGCTGCAGATGGGTGTCGTAAAGCTGCATGATGCGATCGGTATTCGCCTCGAGTGCCGGATAAATCTGCGCGGCCACGATTAATGGGCTATCACCCTGCATCTCACTAATGATGTGTTCATACACGCTGAAATGGCCGGTAGACAGGTAATCCACCAGGTTGTGACAAAATGCATCCAGCGCCTGTTCATCCAGCGCGGTTAACGCATCTTTTTGTGGCTTCATGCCAATAAGCTCGTAGTAAGTGACGAGCAGCTGTCGACGGGCGCGCAGCCATGAATCCACCAATTCATTTCTGCCACCTACACGCTCTGTCAGGTTCTCTAACTGGTTAAGCATATGGGGCTCCAGGTAGGTTATAGTTGTTTATTACACACTTAATATTAGGATTTCAGCGTGCGATTTGACGCTAAGGACAACGATTAAGATGCAACGTGAGATCTCAAGCTTAGACGCTGGTTGGTGGGTTGTCAGCCATGAGCAAAAACTTTGGATGCCGCAGGGTGAATTGCCGCATGGCTTAGCCACCGATTTTGGCCTGAACGGCAGCAACGGCATTTTGATTGGCGAGTGGCAGGGCGAGAATGTCTGGCTGGTACGCGAATCGCGCCCGGACAGCATGGGCTCTGTGCGCCAATTGATTGATGAAGATGTCGGCCTGTTCCAAATCGCCGGGCGTGGCGTGCAGCTGGCGGAGTTTTACCGCTCGCATCGCTGGTGCGGTTATTGCGGCCATGAGATGCACATCAGCAAACGCGAATTTGCCTGCTTGTGCAATCACTGCCGCGAGCGCTATTACCCGCAAATTGCGCCGTGCATCATCGTGGCCATTCGCCGTGGCGATGAGATCCTGCTTGCCAATCATGCGCGCCATCGCAACAACATCTATACCGTGCTGGCTGGCTTCGTCGAAGTGGGCGAAACCTTAGAACAAGCGGTAGCGCGGGAAGTGATGGAAGAGAGCAACGTGCGGGTGAAAAACGTGCGCTACGTAACTTCGCAGCCGTGGCCGTTCCCGCACTCTCTGATGATGGCGTATATGGCGGAATATGATGGCGGCGATCTGCAACACGACGGTAAAGAGCTGCTGGATGCCGGTTGGTATCGATATGACGATCTGCCGCTGTTACCGCCGCCCGGCACGGTGGCGCGTCGTCTGATTGAAGATACCGTTGCCCTGTGTCGCGCCAGCGCGGCGTGAAAATGCTACACTGCCGGCCTTAGCATGAGAGAGCCCATTATGAGTGAACTGAAGAACGATCGTTATCTGCGCGCCCTGTTACGTCAGCCGGTAGATGTCACGCCGGTATGGATGATGCGACAAGCCGGGCGCTATTTGCCGGAGTACAAAGCCACGCGCGCTGAAGCCGGTGATTTTATGTCGCTGTGTAAGAATGCTGAGCTGGCGTGTGAAGTCACGCTGCAACCGCTGCGTCGCTATGCGCTGGATGCGGCAATCCTCTTCAGCGATATCCTCACCATTCCTGATGCGATGGGACTTGGGCTCTACTTTGAGACCGGCGAGGGCCCACGTTTCTCCAATCCGATCACCTGCCGTGCGGATGTCGACAAACTGCCGGTGCCGGATCCAGAGCAAGAACTCGGTTATGTGATGAACGCGGTGCGTACCATTCGTCACAACCTAAAAGGCGAAGTGCCGCTGATCGGTTTCTCCGGTAGCCCGTGGACGCTGGCAACCTATATGGTTGAAGGCGGCAGCAGCAAAGCTTTCACTAAAATCAAAAAGATGATGTACGCCGAGCCGCAAACCCTGCACAAGCTGCTGGATAAGCTGGCCGACAGCGTGATTCTTTATCTCAATGCGCAGATCAAAGCTGGCGCGCAGTCGATCATGGTGTTCGACACATGGGGCGGCGTGCTGACTGGCCGCGACTATCGCGAATTCTCGCTTTACTACATGCACAAAATCGTCGATAGCGTGCTGCACGAGAATGAAGGTCGTCGCGTACCTATTACGCTATTCACCAAAGGTGGCGGCCAATGGCTGGAAGCGATAGCGGCGACCGGCTGCGATGCGCTGGGACTCGACTGGACCACCGATATCGCCGATGCGCGTCGTCGCGTGGGTGACAAAGTGGCGCTGCAGGGCAACATGGATCCTTCCATGCTGTATGCGCCGCCAGCGCGCATCGAGCAGGAAGTGGCCGGGATTCTCGAAGGTTTTGGCGCGGGCGAAGGCCACGTGTTTAACCTGGGCCACGGCATCCATCCAGATGTGCCACCTGAGCATGCCGGAGCGTTTGTTGAAGCGGTGCATCGTCTGTCACGTCCTTATCATCAGGGCTGATGGTGGATTTAGCCGCACTACGCCAGGAACAGTTGCAACGCGCTGCTGATGTGGTGCGGCAGGATGATTTCGACGTACTGCCGCCGCGCTTTATTGGTGGTGCCGACGTAGGTTTTGAACAGGGCGGTGAGATTACACGCGCTGCTCTGGTCATCCTCGAATATCCATCCTTAACGCTGGTGGAACATCGCATTGCACGCGTGGCCACTACCATGCCGTATATTCCGGGCTTCTTATCTTTCCGCGAAATGCCGGCACTGCTGGAAGCCTGGCAGCAGCTCTCCCACATGCCCGATCTGCTGTTTGTAGATGGTCACGGTATTTCCCATCCTCGTCGGCTTGGCGTAGCGGCGCACTTCGGTTCGCTGGTGGATGTGCCTACGATTGGCGTGGCGAAGAAGCGCCTATGCGGACGTTTTGCTGAGCTGGACGCTGAGCCAGGCAGCCGTCAGCCGCTGCTCGACAAAGGTGAACAGATTGGCTGGGTATGGCGCAGTAAAGCGCGCTGTAATCCGCTGTTTATCTCGACCGGCCATCGCGTCAGCATGGATAGCGCCTTGCATTGGGTGGAAGCCTGTACTGCAGGCTATCGTTTGCCGGAACCGACGCGTTGGGCGGATGCTGTCGCCTCTGGACGCCCGGCCTTTCTGCACTGGCAAAATACGCCTTAACGCTGTTTGTGCCCGGCTTTTGCGGTACACTGCCGCCAGCTAACCTATTGAGAGTAAGTTTGATGTTACAGAATCCCGTCCATTTGCGTCTGGCGAAGCTTGAAAGCTGGCAGCATATGACTTTCATGGCCTGCCTGTGCGAGCGTATGTTCCCCAACTATTGGGCTTTCTGTCAGCAGACCGAATTCGCCGATCCGCAACTCTATCGCCGCATCCTCGATCTGATCTGGGAAAGCCTGACGGTCAAAGATGCCAAAATCAATTTCGACGGTCAGCTGGAGAAATTTGAAGCGGCGATCCCTAATGGTGACGATTTCGAGGTTTACGGTGTACATCCGGCGATTGATGCCTGCGTGGCATTAAGTGAACTGCTGCATGCACAGCTCAGCGGTGAAACGCTGGAGCACGCTGTTGAAGTCAGCCGTACATCGATCACCACCGTGGCGATTCTGGAAATGACGCAGGCCGGTCGCGAAATGACCGACGAAGAGCTGCGTGAAAATCAGGCGGTAATCGATGAATGGGACCTGCAGTGGGAGATTTTCCGCCTGCTGTCTGAGTGCGAAGAGCGCGACCTGGAATTGATTAAAGGCCTGCGTGCAGACCTACGCGAAGCGGGAATCAGTAACATCGGTATACTTTTTCAGCAATAAGGCAAGAAAACGTGACTTCAGGCCCGAATTACCGCGCCTGGAGGCTTCACATCGGCCCCCTGTCTGGTCTACATTTGGGGGGCTGAAAATTGTGGCTATCGGTGCGTACCGGCTGAACAAGGCCTGAGAAGGGCTTTTCCCTCGCACTCGTTGCTTAGCAAGCGATAAATACACTTTAAGGATAACTTATGAACAAGACTCAACTGATTGATGTGATCGCAGAGAAAGCTGACCTGTCTAAAACCCAGGCTAAGACTGCGCTGGAATCTACCCTGGCTGCGATCACTGAGTCTCTGAAAGAAGGTGATGCTGTACAACTGGTTGGTTTTGGTACTTTTAAAGTGAACCACCGCGCTGAGCGTACCGGTCGCAATCCGCAGACTGGCAAAGAGATCAAAATTGCAGCGGCTAACGTGCCAGCGTTCGTTTCAGGCAAAGCTCTGAAAGACGCTGTTAAGTAAGTTTCCGCATTGCGGTTTAGCTTTAAAAGAGGGGGCGTTAGCGCCCCTTTTTGTTGCCGGGACCTGCCATGCTGAATTCAATTCCTCAGCGCGTGTGCGCCCTGTTATTTGGTGCGCTGCTTACGGGCTGTAGCTCCACTCCTGATCTTCCTGCCTTTACGGCGAGCGGCTATCTGGCCGACCGCGGCACCGTGCGCATCTGGCGCAAGAATAGCGACCATCAAGTGGTTCATCTGCGTACGGTCTTCACGCCGTTTAATGGCGATGCGATGGAAACCACTGATTACAACTGGCAGCAGCAGAAGCTGATTAGCGTCGAACGACGTGTTGCCGGTGCACAGCCGGACGATGTCACCTTACGCTTCGATCATCAGGGCAATCTCAATTTCATGCAGCGCCAGCTGGCGGGACGACGTGAAGCGGTTAGCGCTGATAGCGTTGAGCTGTATCGCTTCGATGCGCAGCGCATGCTGGATCAAAGCAATGCGTTGCTTGCAGGCCGCGTATTGCTGCGTCAGGGCCATTGGCTGGGCGGCAATCAGGTACGAGAGTGCGATGACAAGCTGGTGAATGCGGCTTTTGATCGCGACACGCTGTATACGCTAAGTCGCCAGCAACAGAGCCAGTCTGCGCCATTAATGGTGTCATGGCTGGAAGCGCCGGAAGGTGTGCAACTGCTCCGTGCTACGCCGGATGACGAATGCAGCTGGCAGCCAAAAGAGAGCGATTTCTAGCAGGCGGATAAGAGAAGGGGCACTTGCTGTGCCCCTTTGCGTACTTATTTGCGGTTAATCGCGCGGTAGCCGATATCGCGGCGGCAGAAGCTGCCATCCCACGAGATATGCTGCGCCAGCGCATAAGCGTTTTTCTGCGCAGCGGCAACATCGTCGCCCAGCGCGGTCACGCACAGTACGCGACCGCCATTGGTTACCACCAGATCGTCCTTCATGGTGGTACCAGCGTGGAACACTTTGCCGTCCGGCACTTCTTCCAGTGGCAGACCGTGAATCTGATCGCCCGTGTTGTAATCGCCCGGATAACCACCCGCCGCTAACACCACGCCGAGAGAGGGACGCGGATCCCACTGCGAGGTTTGCTGATCCAGTTTGCCATCGGTCGCCGCCAGACATAGCTCAACCAGATCCGATTGCAGACGCAGCATGATCGGCTGCGTTTCCGGATCGCCGAAGCGGCAGTTAAATTCGATCACTTTAGGCTGACCGGCTTTATCGATCATCAAACCGGCATACAGAAAACCGGTATAGATGTTGCCTTCAGCTTTCATACCGTTAACGGTTGGCCAGATGATCTGATCCATTACGCGCTGGTGGATCTCATCGGTCACCACTGGCGCCGGAGAATACGCGCCCATGCCGCCGGTGTTTGGACCGGTATCGCCATCGCCGACGCGCTTGTGATCCTGGCTGGTGGCCATTGGCAGCACATTGTTGCCGTCGACCATCACGATAAAGCTGGCTTCTTCGCCATCAAGGAACTCTTCAATCACGATGCGGTGACCGGCATCGCCGAACGCATTGCCAGCCAGCATGTCTTGTATTGCAGCTTCTGCTTCAGCCAGTTCCATCGCCACGATCACACCTTTACCGGCGGCCAGACCGTCAGCTTTAATGACGATCGGTGCGCCTTTCTCGCGCAGATAGGCCAGCGCAGGCTCCACTTCGGTGAAGTTCTGGTATTCGGCGGTTGGGATCTGCTGACGTGCCAGGAAATCTTTGGTGAACGCCTTTGAACCTTCCAGCTGGGCGGCGGCTTGCGTTGGGCCAAAGATCTTCAGACCTGCAGTACGGAACGCATCAACCACGCCAATCACCAGCGGCGCTTCCGGGCCAACGATGGTCAGGTCGATCTTTTCCTGCTGCGCAAAAGCCAGCAGCGCGGGAACGTCAGTGGCGCTGATTGCCACGTTCTGCAGAGCTGGCTCGAGTGCGGTGCCCGCATTGCCTGGCGCGACAAACACTGTTTCAGCCAGTGGCGATTGTGCCGCTTTCCATGCCAGCGCGTGCTCACGTCCGCCATTACCAATCACTAAAATTTTCATCTGTACTGCTCCCAACAATTAATGGCGGAAATGACGCATGTCAGTAAAGATCATCGCGATGCCATGCTCATCAGCGGCGGCAATCACTTCATCATCACGGATTGAACCGCCTGGCTGAATCACGCAGCTGATGCCGACAGCCGCTGCGGCGTCGATACCGTCGCGGAACGGGAAGAATGCATCAGACGCCATCGCAGAGCCTTTCACTTCCAGACCTTCATCACCCGCTTTGATGCCGGCAATTTTGGCCGAGTAAACGCGGCTCATCTGGCCAGCGCCAATGCCGATGGTCATATTGTCACGTGCGTAGACGATGGCGTTGGATTTAACGAACTTCGCCACTTTCCAGCAGAACAGCGCATCACGCAGTTCCTGCTCAGTTGGCTGGCGCTTGCTGACAACGCGCAGCTGGCTGGCATCGACCATGCCCAGATCGCGATCCTGAACCAGCACGCCGCCGTTAACACGTTTGAAATCCAGCGCCGCAACGCGACCTTTCCACTGACCACACACCAGAACGCGTACGTTCTGCTTAGCGGCGGTCACTTTTAGTGCTGCTTCGCTGGCGGATGGCGCGATGATCACTTCAACAAACTGACGGCTGATGATCGCCTGTGCGGTGGCTTCGTCCAGCTCGCGGTTGAAAGCGATGATGCCGCCGAAAGCAGAAGTCGGGTCAGTTTTGTAGGCGCGCTCGTAAGCGTCAAGAATCGAACCGCCAACCGCCACGCCGCATGGGTTAGCGTGTTTAACGATCACGCAAGCGGCTTCGTCGAACTCTTTCACGCACTCGAGTGCGGCATCGGTATCGGCGATGTTGTTGTAAGAGAGCGCTTTGCCCTGAACTTGCTGCGCGGTGGCAACAGAAGCTTCAGCAACATTCTCTTCTATATAGAAGGCAGCATCCTGATGGCTGTTCTCGCCGTAACGCATATCCTGCTTCTTAATGAAGTTGAGGTTAAGCGTGCGCGGGAAGCGGCCGGCCGGTTCTTTGCTGTCGCTGTGATAAGCCGGCACCAGGCTACCGAAGTAGTTGGCGATCATACTGTCATAAGCGGCAGTGTGTTCGAAGGCTTTGATGGCCAGATCAAAACGCGTTTCCAGCGTGAGCGAGTTTTCGTTGGCATCCAACTCGGCAATGATCGCCTCGTAATCGCTGCTCTTCACCACGATCGCCACGTCTTTATGGTTCTTCGCCGCTGAGCGAACCATGGTTGGGCCGCCGATATCGATGTTCTCAACCGCGTCAGCTAATGAGCAATCAGGTTTGGCAACGGTTTGTGCGAAGGGATACAGGTTAACGACCACCATGTCGATTGGGTTGATGGCGTGTTCAGCCATGATCGCATCATCCTGACCACGACGACCCAAAATGCCGCCATGCACTTTCGGGTGCAGCGTTTTGACGCGTCCATCCATCATTTCCGGGAAACCGGTGTAGTCAGAAACTTCGGTGACGGGCAGGCCCGCATCTGCCAGCAGACGTGCGGTACCGCCTGTGGAGAGCAGCTCAACACCACGACTGGAGAGTGCCTGAGCAAATTCGAGGATACCGGCTTTGTCAGAGACACTGAGTAGAGCGCGGCGTACAGGACGACGTTGTTGCATGGTGGTTTTATCCCTTGGCTTTGTTTCGCGTAAAAAAGAGCGTTACATCAAGCTTAGTGTTTCTCTTCTATATAGAAGAGAAACGCTTGCCTCATGTAACGCCCCAAAAGGGGCATCCTTGACGTCGCCGGGCATTGTAGCGAAAACGTTTGCGTGATGCTCGCCTAAATTCATTTGTGCGGCAGAGTGTGGATAACACTGTGTGTAACTGCGTATAAGGCAGGGTTTTGCTGTGGAATGCAGCGAACGGTTGTTTTTATTGAATTTAGCGGTTGCGCGCTGAGAACAACTCCCTATAATGCGCATCCATCAACACGGCACAACGGTTTACGAAATGTGGTGTTGGTGAGGAAGATTCGATAAGAACTTCCGCCGGATGAAAGCGCTGAAAAAAGTGTTTGACTCCGAAGGAGAGTAGCGTAGTATACGCCACCTCGCGACAGACGGTTCAGCCGCTGCTCGCAACGCTCTTTAACAATTTATCAGACAATCTGTGTGGGCACTCGCAGGATTGATATCAGCGTCTCCGGACGTAAAAAATATCAAAGCCTCACGAGTGAACACATAATGAAATTCATTATGACGTTTTACAGATGAGCACCGCTGAACTTGTTTCAGCAAATCAAACTTAAATTGAAGAGTTTGATCATGGCTCAGATTGAACGCTGGCGGCAGGCCTAACACATGCAAGTCGAACGGTAGCACAGAGAGCTTGCTCTCGGGTGACGAGTGGCGGACGGGTGAGTAATGTCTGGGAAACTGCCCGATGGAGGGGGATAACTACTGGAAACGGTAGCTAATACCGCATAACGTCGCAAGACCAAAGTGGGGGACCTTCGGGCCTCACACCATCGGATGTGCCCAGATGGGATTAGCTAGTAGGTGGGGTAATGGCTCACCTAGGCGACGATCCCTAGCTGGTCTGAGAGGATGACCAGCCACACTGGAACTGAGACACGGTCCAGACTCCTACGGGAGGCAGCAGTGGGGAATATTGCACAATGGGCGCAAGCCTGATGCAGCCATGCCGCGTGTATGAAGAAGGCCTTCGGGTTGTAAAGTACTTTCAGCGGGGAGGAAGGCGGTGGAGTTAATAACTTCACCGATTGACGTTACCCGCAGAAGAAGCACCGGCTAACTCCGTGCCAGCAGCCGCGGTAATACGGAGGGTGCAAGCGTTAATCGGAATTACTGGGCGTAAAGCGCACGCAGGCGGTCTGTCAAGTCGGATGTGAAATCCCCGGGCTTAACCTGGGAACTGCATTCGAAACTGGCAGGCTAGAGTCTTGTAGAGGGGGGTAGAATTCCAGGTGTAGCGGTGAAATGCGTAGAGATCTGGAGGAATACCGGTGGCGAAGGCGGCCCCCTGGACAAAGACTGACGCTCAGGTGCGAAAGCGTGGGGAGCAAACAGGATTAGATACCCTGGTAGTCCACGCCGTAAACGATGTCGACTTGGAGGTTGTTCCCTTGAGGAGTGGCTTCCGGAGCTAACGCGTTAAGTCGACCGCCTGGGGAGTACGGCCGCAAGGTTAAAACTCAAATGAATTGACGGGGGCCCGCACAAGCGGTGGAGCATGTGGTTTAATTCGATGCAACGCGAAGAACCTTACCTACTCTTGACATCCAGAGAACTTAGCAGAGATGCTTTGGTGCCTTCGGGAACTCTGAGACAGGTGCTGCATGGCTGTCGTCAGCTCGTGTTGTGAAATGTTGGGTTAAGTCCCGCAACGAGCGCAACCCTTATCCTTTGTTGCCAGCGGTTCGGCCGGGAACTCAAAGGAGACTGCCAGTGATAAACTGGAGGAAGGTGGGGATGACGTCAAGTCATCATGGCCCTTACGAGTAGGGCTACACACGTGCTACAATGGCGCATACAAAGAGAAGCGACCTCGCGAGAGCAAGCGGACCTCATAAAGTGCGTCGTAGTCCGGATCGGAGTCTGCAACTCGACTCCGTGAAGTCGGAATCGCTAGTAATCGTAGATCAGAATGCTACGGTGAATACGTTCCCGGGCCTTGTACACACCGCCCGTCACACCATGGGAGTGGGTTGCAAAAGAAGTAGGTAGCTTAACCTTCGGGAGGGCGCTTACCACTTTGTGATTCATGACTGGGGTGAAGTCGTAACAAGGTAACCGTAGGGGAACCTGCGGTTGGATCACCTCCTTACCTGAAGATACCTTCCCGCGCAGTGCTCACACAGATTGTCTGATAAAAAGTAATGAGCAAGACGGCTGCGAAGTCGTGACACTACTCGTGTCCCCTTCGTCTAGCGGTTAGGACTCCGCCCTTTCACGGCGGCAACAGGGGTTCGAATCCCCTAGGGGACGCCACTTGCTTGGTGACAGGTGAAAGGTGTCTCCACGAAGTATCTCAAAACTGACTTAACCGTCATGTTTGAGATATTGCTCTTTAACAATCCGGAACAAGCTGAAAATTGAAACGACGTGTTGGTTCATTTCTCCGTAATAGGAAATGAATAACAACATGTTCGAGTCTCTCAAATGCTTGCAGTCTGCACGCGTTGCAAAACGCCTGTGGGTTGTGAGGTTAAGCGACTAAGCGTACACGGTGGATGCCCTGGCAGTCAGAGGCGATGAAGGACGTGCTAATCTGCGTAAAGCGTCGGTAAGGTGATATGAACCGCTACAGCCGACGATGTCCGAATGGGGAAACCCGGTGCACTCAGTGCATCATCGCAACATGAATACATAGTGTTGCGAGGCGAACCTGGGGAACTGAAACATCTAAGTACCCAGAGGAAAAGAAATCAACCGAGATTCCCCCAGTAGCGGCGAGCGAACGGGGAACAGCCCAGAACCTGAATCAGTTTGTGCGTTAGTGGAAGCGTCTGGAAAGTCGCGCGATACCGGGTGATAGCCCCGTACACGAAAGTGCACATACTGTGAGTTCGAAGAGTAGGGCGGGACACGTGGTATCCTGTCTGAATATGGGGGGACCATCCTCCAAGGCTAAATACTCCTGACTGACCGATAGTGAACCAGTACCGTGAGGGAAAGGCGAAAAGAACCCCGGCGAGGGGAGTGAAACAGAACCTGAAACCGTGTACGTACAAGCAGTGGGAGCCTCATTTATGGGGTGACTGCGTACCTTTTGTATAATGGGTCAGCGACTTATATTCTGTAGCAAGGTTAACCGTATAGGGGAGCCGCAGGGAAACCGAGTCTTAACTGGGCGTTAAGTTGCAGGGTATAGACCCGAAACCCGGTGATCTAGCCATGGGCAGGTTGAAGGTTGGGTAACACTAACTGGAGGACCGAACCGACTAATGTTGAAAAATTAGCGGATGACTTGTGGCTGGGGGTGAAAGGCCAATCAAACCGGGAGATAGCTGGTTCTCCCCGAAAGCTATTTAGGTAGCGCCTCGTGAACTCATCTTCGGGGGTAGAGCACTGTTTCGGCTAGGGGGCCATCCCGGCTTACCAACCCGATGCAAACTGCGAATACCGAAGAATGTTATCACGGGAGACACACGGCGGGTGCTAACGTCCGTCGTGAAGAGGGAAACAACCCAGACCGCCAGCTAAGGTCCCAAAGTCATGGTTAAGTGGGAAACGATGTGGGAAGGCACAGACAGCCAGGATGTTGGCTTAGAAGCAGCCATCATTTAAAGAAAGCGTAATAGCTCACTGGTCGAGTCGGCCTGCGCGGAAGATGTAACGGGGCTAAACCATGCACCGAAGCTGCGGCAGCGACACTATGTGTTGTTGGGTAGGGGAGCGTTCTGTAAGCCGTTGAAGGTGTCCTGTGAGGGGTGCTGGAGGTATCAGAAGTGCGAATGCTGACATAAGTAACGATAAAGCGGGTGAAAAGCCCGCTCGCCGGAAGACCAAGGGTTCCTGTTCAACGTTAATCGGAGCAGGGTGAGTCGACCCCTAAGGCGAGGCTGAAAAGCGTAGTCGATGGGAAGCAGGTTAATATTCCTGCACTTGGTGTTACTGCGAAGGGGGGACGGAGAAGGCTAGGTTATCCGGGCGACGGTTGTCCCGGTTTAAGCGTGTAGGCTGATATCTTTGGTAAATCCGGGATATCTTAAGGCTGAGGCGTGACGACGAGCCACCACGGTGGTGAAGTAACTGATGCCCTGCTTCCAGGAAAAGCCTCTAAGCTCCAGGTAACACGAAATCGTACCCCAAACCGACACAGGTGGTCAGGTAGAGAATACCAAGGCGCTTGAGAGAACTCGGGTGAAGGAACTAGGCAAAATGGTGCCGTAACTTCGGGAGAAGGCACGCTGGCGCGTAGGTAGAGGGACTTGCTCCCCGAGCCGAAGCCAGTCGAAGATACCAGCTGGCTGCAACTGTTTATTAAAAACACAGCACTGTGCAAACACGAAAGTGGACGTATACGGTGTGACGCCTGCCCGGTGCCGGAAGGTTAATTGATGGGGTTATCCGCAAGGAGAAGCTCTTGATCGAAGCCCCGGTAAACGGCGGCCGTAACTATAACGGTCCTAAGGTAGCGAAATTCCTTGTCGGGTAAGTTCCGACCTGCACGAATGGCGTAATGATGGCCAGGCTGTCTCCACCCGAGACTCAGTGAAATTGAAATCGCTGTGAAGATGCAGTGTACCCGCGGCAAGACGGAAAGACCCCGTGAACCTTTACTATAGCTTGACACTGAACATTGAGCCTTGATGTGTAGGATAGGTGGGAGGCTTTGAAGCGTGGACGCCAGTCTGCGTGGAGCCAACCTTGAAATACCACCCTTTAATGTTTGATGTTCTAACGTAGGCCCGTGATCCGGGCTGCGGACAGTGTCTGGTGGGTAGTTTGACTGGGGCGGTCTCCTCCCAAAGAGTAACGGAGGAGCACGAAGGTTGGCTAATCCTGGTCGGACATCAGGAGGTTAGTGCAATGGCATAAGCCAGCTTGACTGCGAGAGTGACGGCTCGAGCAGGTGCGAAAGCAGGTCATAGTGATCCGGTGGTTCTGAATGGAAGGGCCATCGCTCAACGGATAAAAGGTACTCCGGGGATAACAGGCTGATACCGCCCAAGAGTTCATATCGACGGCGGTGTTTGGCACCTCGATGTCGGCTCATCACATCCTGGGGCTGAAGTAGGTCCCAAGGGTACGGCTGTTCGCCGTTTAAAGTGGTACGCGAGCTGGGTTTAGAACGTCGTGAGACAGTTCGGTCCCTATCTGCCGTGGGCGCTGGAGAATTGAGGGGGGTTGCTCCTAGTACGAGAGGACCGGAGTGAACGCACCACTGGTGTTCGGGTTGTCATGCCAATGGCATTGCCCGGTAGCTAAGTGCGGAAAAGATAAGTGCTGAAAGCATCTAAGCACGAAACTTGCCCCGAGATGAGTTCTCCCTGACTCCTTGAGAGTCCTGAAGGGACGTTGAAGACTACGACGTTGATAGGCCGGATGTGTAAGCGCAGCGATGCGTTGAGCTAACCGGTACTAATGACCCGTGAGGCTTAACCTTACAACGCCAGAGGCGTTTTGGTCTGAGAGACCGGATTTTCAGCTTGTTTTACGGATTAAAGAATCAGCGGAAGCGAATGTTATTCGTTTTTGCGCAGGAATTTGCCTGGCGGCTTTAGCGCGGTGGTCCCACCTGACCCCATGCCGAACTCAGAAGTGAAACGCCGTAGCGCCGATGGTAGTGTGGGGTCTCCCCATGCGAGAGTAGGGAACTGCCAGGCATCAAATAAGTGAAGAAGCCCCGAACGAGAGTTCGGGGCTTTTTTACGTCTGAAATTTAGAAACTGCTTAATGTTTAGTACCATCCTGAAGCTAAAATTCGCACATGACATACTCATCTCCCTAACGATTTTCCCAAATCCCACCTAAAGCTGAAACATTTTCATAAACCGCATGAAGACTCGACATTCTCGACATAACACGCTAATGTCGGGCATCTGGATGTCTAAACGTTTATACGGTTATTAGTAAGAGGTGAGCAGGTTATGCCAATCAGGATTCCCGACGAATTACCGGCAGTGAATTTTTTGCGTGATGAAAACGTCTTTGTCATGACTTCGTCGCGCGCCAGTGTTCAGGAGATCCGTCCGCTAAAAGTGCTGATTCTTAACCTGATGCCAAAGAAGATTGAGACAGAAAACCAGTTCCTGCGCCTGCTCTCAAACTCACCGTTGCAGATTGATGTGCAGCTGCTGCGCATTGATAGCCGCGAGTCGCGCAACACGCCGACAGAGCATCTGAACAACTTCTACTGCAACTTTGAAGACATCCAAAACGATAATTTCGATGGACTGATTGTGACCGGCGCGCCGCTGGGATTGGTCGATTTCAATGATGTTGCTTACTGGCCACAGATCCAGCGCGTGCTGCACTGGGCGAATGAACACGTCACCTCCACGCTGTTTGTCTGTTGGGCGGTTCAGGCGGCACTCAACATTCTGTATGGCATTCCTAAGCAGACGCGGCAGAACAAATTGTCCGGTGTTTATGAGCACCAAATCCTGCATCCACACGCATTACTGACGCGTGGCTTTGACGACAATTTCCTGGCACCGCATTCACGCTATGCCGATTTCCCCAGCCAGCTGATCCGTGATTACACCGATCTCGAGCTGTTTGCCGAATCGGAATCCACCGGCGCGTATTTGATGGCAAGCAAAGATAAGCGCCTGGCGTTTGTCACCGGCCATCCTGAGTACGACGCGTTAACGCTTTCAGGTGAATATCATCGCGATTACGATGCAGGCCTGCAGCCGGAAGTGCCGTTCAACTACTTCCCGCAGGACAACCCAGAACTGCCGCCGCGCGCCACCTGGCGCAGCCACGGCAATCTGCTGTTCTCCAACTGGCTGAACTACTACGTTTATCAGATCACGCCGTTCGATCTGCGTCGGATGAATCCAACGCTCGAATAACTCCACATCTCGTTTGATCCCGCCGCGCTAGCCGAAAGCTATCGCGGCTTTTTTTTGCCTTCAATTCAGTGGTGGAAGTTATTGCCTTTAATTCGAGAGATTAAATTACATAAATATCAACCTGATAAATCACTATAAAAATAAAAATGGAAATAGTTTTTGAAAATAAAATAAAAATCATTATGCTCTGATCTTGCAGGTTATAAAACACCCTACATCCGGATCCGATCGTTAAACGATGGATCAACCCAGGAGGCAGCCCGCATGACAGACTCGGTTATCAGCAATACGCTAACCTTCAGCCAGCCCTTTACCTACGCGGAAAAGCAGCTGCTTACCCCAGAAGCGATCGACTTTGTACACGCATTGGTAGTGCGTTTCGCACCAGAGCGCGAACGCCTGCTGAAAGCACGCCAGCAACGGCAGAAGCGTTACGATCAAGGTGAGTTACCGGGATTTGATTCGGAAACCGCTTCCATTCGTGAAAATGCGTGGCAGGTTCGTCCTATTCCGCAACTGTTACAAGATCGCCGCGTGGAGATCACCGGGCCGCCGGATCGCAAAATGGTGATCAACGCGCTCAACGCCAACGTCAACGTCTTCATGGCCGACTTTGAAGATTCACTGGCACCAACCTGGCAGAAGCTGGTCGATGGACAATTAACCTTGCGCGATGCGGTTAATGGCACGCTGAGCTTCACCAGTGAAACCGGCAAGATCTACCAGCTGCGTGCCAATCCGGCGCTGCTGATGTGTCGGGTACGCGGTCTGCATCTGAATGAAAAGCATGTGGAGTGGCGCGATCGGGCTATTCCCGGCGGATTGTTCGACTTTGCGCTCTACTTTTTCCACAACGTTGAAGCGCTGCTGGAGAAGGGCCACGCGCCGTGGTTCTACTTACCGAAAACCGAGCATGCCGCTGAAGTGGCGTGGTGGCGTGAGATCTTCCGCTTCAGTGAAGATCGCTTCGATCTGCCGCGCGGCACCATCAAAGCCACGGTATTGATCGAAACGCTGCCAGCGGTGTTCCAGATGGATGAGATCCTGTGGGAGCTGCGCGATCACGTGGTGGGCCTGAACTGTGGCCGTTGGGATTACATCTTCAGCTACATCAAAACACTGGGCCAGCATCCCGATCGCATCCTGCCGGATCGCCAGCAAATCAGCATGGATCAGCCGTTCCTCGATGCCTATTCACGGCTGCTGATCAGAACCTGTCATCGCCGTGGCGCGCTGGCAATGGGCGGTATGTCGGCGCTGATTCCGAGCAAAGACGCGGAGCGCAATTTATGGGTTACGCAAAAGGTGCAAGAAGATAAAGCGCGCGAAGCGGGCAACGGTCACGACGGAACCTGGGTGGCGCATCCCGGTTTGGCAGACATCGCGATGGAGGAGTTTGACCGTCGACTGGGCGATCAACCTAATCAATTGCACATTACGCGTGAGCAGGATGCACCAATCACCGCCGAGCGTCTGCTGGCACCGTGCCGCGGCAAGCGCACCGAAGCCGGCATGCGCGCCAACATCCGCGTAGCGCTGCAATATCTGGAAGCCTGGATCAGCGGTAACGGCTGCGTACCGATTGACGGATTGATGGAAGACGCCGCCACCGCTGAAATCGCCCGCACCTCCATCTGGCAATGGATTCATCACAAGCAAATTCTCAGCGATGGTCAGCCGGTTACGGTGGCGCTGTTTGAACGGCTACTGGCGGAAGAGCTGGCTGCCTTGCAGCAAACCGTTGGCGCAGAGCGTTTCCAGAACGGACGCTTCGACGATGCCGCCGCGCTGATGGCGCAAATCACCACCGATGACGAACTGGTTTCCTTCCTCACTCTGCCGGGCTACCGCCTGCTGCCTTGAACCTGGAGATATGACGATGAATCGTACGCAACAGATCAAACAACTGGAATCGAGCTGGAATGATGCGCGCTGGCAGGGAATCACTCGTCCGTACAGTGCGGAGGATGTGGTCAACTTGCGCGGTTCGGTCAATCCCGCCTGTACGCTGGCGGAGCGCGGTGCTACTAAACTCTGGTCGCTGCTGAATGGCGAATCGAGCAAAGGCTACATTAACAGCCTTGGCGCATTGACCGGCGGACAAGCAGTGCAGCAGGCGAAAGCCGGTATAGAAGCGATTTACCTCTCCGGCTGGCAAGTGGCTGCAGATGCCAACCTGGCCGGGCAGATGTATCCCGACCAATCGCTGTATCCGGTGAATTCAGTGCCGAATGTGGTAGAGCGGATTAACCAGAGCTTCCAGCGTGCCGATCAGATTCAATGGGCCAGCGGCGTATCGCCAGAAGACAATGATTTTATTGATTACTTCCTGCCGATAGTCGCCGATGCGGAAGCGGGCTTTGGCGGCGTACTCAATGCGTTCGAGCTGATGAAATCGATGATTCAGGCCGGTGCGGGCGCGGTGCATTTTGAAGACCAACTGGCGGCAGTGAAGAAGTGCGGCCACATGGGCGGCAAGGTGTTAGTCCCGACGCAGGAAGCGATTCAGAAACTGGTGGCGGCGCGTCTGGCCGCAGACGTAATGAACGTGCCGACGGTATTGCTGGCGCGTACCGATGCGGATGCCGCCGATCTGATCACCTCAGACTGCGACCCGCGCGATGCGGCGTTTATCACCGGCGAGCGTACCTCGGAAGGCTTCTTCCGCACGCATGCCGGGATTGAACAGGCGATCAGTCGCGGGCTGGCGTATGCGCCTTATGCCGACGTGTTGTGGTGCGAAACCTCAACGCCGGATCTGGAGATGGCGCAGCGTTTTGCCGACGCGATCCACGCGCAGTATCCCGGCAAGCTGCTGGCCTACAACTGTTCGCCATCGTTCAACTGGAAGAAGAACCTCGACGATCGCACCATCGCGCGTTTCCAGCAGGCGCTGAGCGAAATGGGCTATCGCTTCCAGTTCATCACGCTGGCCGGGATTCACAGCATGTGGTTCAACATGTTCGACCTGGCGCACGCTTATGCGCAGGGCGAAGGCATGCGTCATTACGTGGAAAAAGTGCAGCAGCCAGAGTTTGCGGCGCGCGATAAGGGCTACACCTTCTCGTCGCATCAACAGGAAGTCGGCACCGGCTATTTCGATCGCGTTACCAACGTCATTCAGGGCGGACAATCCTCAGTGACCGCGTTGACCGGTTCCACCGAAGCCGCGCAATTCTAAAGCCGTCGTAGGGTCGCCATTCATGGCGACCATTTCCCCGGAGCGTCACCTATGACACCGAGAGAATCGCTGATCGCCCACACCATCCTGCAAGGTTTTGACGCGCAGTATGGCCGCTTTCTGGATATCACCGCTGGCGCACAACAGCGCTTCGAGCAGGCTGACTGGCACGCGGTGCAGCAGGCCATGAAAGCGCGTATCCACCTTTACGATCACCACGTTGGCCTCGTCACCAACCAGCTGCGCATTCTCAATGACACTTCGGATTGGGACGACGCGTTCTGGCTGCGGGTGAAAAGCCATTACGAAACCTTGCTGCCCGGCTATCCGCGCCATGAAATCGCCGAAAGCTTCTTCAACTCGGTCTATTGCCGCTTGCAGGGCCACAGCCATCTGTCGCCCGAACGTCTGTTTATCTTGCCTTCGCAACCTTATGCGCCTGCGCCGGTTGCCCAGCGCCCGTTGTCGCGTCTTTATCGCCCGCAACACAATTGGCAGGAAACATTGCGTCAGGTGCTGAATGACATTCCGCTGCGCTTAACGTGGCAGGATCAAACGCGCGATATCGGCTGGATTGTGCGCCATCTGCACGAGCAGTTTGGTGTCGCTCAACTGGCGACGGCGACGCTGGATGTCGCCAGCGAACTGTTTTACCGCAACAAAACCGCGTGGATCGTGGCGCGCCTGCAGCTAAGCAATGGCATGGTGCCCTGTTTGCTGCCGATTCAGCGCGATGATGCAGGACGATTGTGGATCGATACTTGTCTCACCGATAGCGATGATGCCAGCATCGTGTTTGGCTTCGCCCGCGCCTATTTTATGGTCTACGCGCCGGTGCCCGCCGCGCTGGTGGCGTGGCTGCAACCGATACTGCCGGGCAAAACCGTGGCTGAACGCTACATGGCGATTGGCTGTCAGAAACACGGCAAAACCGAATGCTATCGCGAATATCTGCACTATCTGGCGCACAGCCAGGAAGATTTTACCGTCGCGCCCGGCATTCGCGGCATGGTGATGATGGTGTTCACGCTGCCGGGTTTTGATCGCGTATTTAAGGTGATCAAAGACCGCTTCGCACCGCAAAAAGAGGTCACCGATGCGCAGGTGCGCGACTGCTATCGCATGGTTAAAGAGCATGATCGCGTCGGTCGCATGGCAGATACCCAGGAGTTTGAGCACTTTGCGTTACCGCGCGCGCGTATTCCGGCTGAACTGATGGCGGAGTTTGAGCGCGATATCCCGGAAAAAATCGAGCTGCGCGACGACGTGGTGATCATCCGCCATCTGTGGCTGGAACGGCGCATGGAGCCGCTCAATCTGTGGCTGGCTCAGGCCTCGCCGGAACAGCGGCAGCACGCGATTGGCGAATACGGTGATGCGATTCGTCAGCTGGCGGCGGCGAACATTTTCCCCGGCGACATGCTGTACAAAAACTTTGGCATGACGCGTCACGGCCGCGTGGTGTTTTACGATTACGACGAAATCCGCCCGATGACCGAGTTGGTGTTCCGCGATGTACCGCAGGCGCGCTATGAAGAAGATGAGCTGCAGGCCGAGCCGTGGTACAGCGTCGGGCCGGATGATGTGTTCCCTGAAACCTTCCGCTATGCGCTGTGCAGCGAACCGTCGACCGGCAAACTGCTGCAGGCGCTGCATCCGCAACTGTTTGATCCCAGCTGGTGGCGCGCGCTGCAAACGCGCATCCGTGAAGGGCATATTGAAGAGGTGATTGCGTGGCGCGCCAGCCAGCGTTTCAGCGCGCGCTATGCTTCGGTGGCCGCTTAGCGGCCAGAGTAGGTTTGGGTCACCTGTTTGGCGGCACGGATTACCAGCGCACCGAGCTCGGTGATGCGGTCGTCGGTCATGCGCGCAATCGGGCCGGAAATCGAGATGGCGGCGAAGGGTTCGCCATGTTCGTCATAAATCGGTGCCGCGACGCAACGCAAACCCAGCGCATGCTCTTCATCATCATGCGAAAAGCCCATCTTACGAATCAGCGCCAGATTCTCCTTCAGGCTATGTGGCGACATCAGCGTTTTCGGCGTGTAATGATGCAATCCTTTTTGATGCAGCAGCGCGGTAACTTGCTCATCGCTGAGATGCGCCAGAAACGCTTTACCGGCGCCGGATGCATGCATCGGCAGCTTGCCGCCAATCGGCGCGGACATGCGCATCAGCTGCGTACACTGCACCTGATCGATGATCACCGCCTGATAATCGCTGAGATCCAGCACCGCCAGATTCACCGTCTCACCGGCATCTTCCATCAGCTTGCGCAGCAGCGGATGCACAATCGCCAGCAGATTTCGGCTCTGCAGGAAGCTGCTGCCGACCACAAAAGCGTGCGAACCAATGGTCCATAGACCTAAATCGCCCACCTGATGCACAAAACCTTGCTGCTGCATGGTGGAGAGCAGGCGATGGGTGGTGGAGTTGGGTAAACCGGCCTGTTGCGCCAGTTCGGTCAGCGCCACGCTGCCGTGGGATTCGGCAATCAGCTCCAGCAGGCGCAGGCCGCGCGTCAGAGATTGTACTTGCCCGCCGACAGGCGCGCTGGTGGGTGTCGTTGTAGCACGAGGTTTCTTGCCGCGTTTAACGGGCGCAGGGGTTGCCATAACGTCTCCAATTCGCATCAATGCTGGAAACCATTTTCGTTTTTAACTGCATTAATGCAAACGCTGACTTTCTGGTCAGACCTGTAATGGGTAATAGCTGAAAATGTCTCATCTGAGCTGACTTTTGATCACCTGCAAGTTGTGCCAGTATGTCTGGCTGGCATATTAGCCAACGCAATGACGTGGACGGGGCGAGAGTGAGCAACAAAACAGAAATGCTGCAGCAGCAGCTGGCACAACGCATTATGATTCTGGACGGTGGCATGGGCACCATGATCCAGAGTTATAAACTGAGTGAGCAGGATTTCCGTGGCAGCCGCTTTGCCGACTGGTCATCTGATTTGAAGGGCAACAACGATCTGTTGGTGCTGACCAAACCGGACGTCATCCGCGAAATCCACGATGCCTATCTCGCCGCCGGCGCGGATATTCTGGAAACCAACACCTTCAACTCCACCACCATTGCGATGGCCGATTACGCGATGGAAGCGCTGTCGGCGGAGATCAACTTCGAAGCCGCTAAACTGGCGCGCGCCAGTGCCGATGAGTGGACGGCGAAAACGCCGCACCGTCCGCGCTACGTGGCGGGCGTATTGGGCCCCACCAACCGCACCTGTTCGATCTCGCCGGACGTTAACGATCCCGCTTATCGAAACGTAACCTTCAATCAGCTGGTGGAAGCTTACCGTGAATCCACACATGCGCTGATTGCCGGTGGTTCCGACCTGATCATGATCGAAACGGTGTTCGATACTCTGAACGCCAAAGCGGCGATCTACGCGGTGCAGGCCGAGATGGAAGCGATGGGCGTCAAGCTGCCGCTGATGATCTCCGGTACCATCACCGATGCTTCTGGTCGTACGCTCTCAGGCCAAACCACTGAAGGCTTCTATAACTCGCTGCGTCACGCCGAACCGCTGTCGTTCGGCCTCAACTGTGCGCTGGGCCCGGATGAACTGCGCCAGTATGTGGCGGAGCTGTCGCGTATTGCTGAAGGCTACGTCACCGCGCACCCGAACGCCGGCTTGCCCAACGCCTTTGGTGAATACGATCTCGATGCGGCGATTATGGCCGAGCAAATTGGCGAATGGGCGCGCGCCGGTTTTCTGAACATAATCGGCGGCTGCTGCGGCACCACGCCGGAACACATCGCGGCGATGGCGGCCGCAGTAGACGGCGTTGCGCCGCGCCAGCTGCCTGAGATTCCGGTTGCCTGTCGCTTAGCCGGTCTTGAACCGCTGAATATTCAGGCCGATTCGCTATTCGTCAACGTCGGCGAACGTACCAACGTTACTGGCTCGGCCAAGTTCAAGCGCCTGATTAAAGAAGAGAAATACAACGAAGCGCTGGATGTGGCGCGTCAACAGGTTGAGAGCGGTGCGCAAATCATCGATATCAACATGGATGAAGGGATGCTGGATGCGGAAGCAGCGATGGTGCGCTTCCTCAATCTGATCGCGGGTGAACCCGATATCGCACGCGTGCCGATCATGATCGACTCCTCGAAATGGGAAGTGATTGAGAAAGGCCTGCAGTGTATTCAGGGCAAAGGCATCGTCAACTCCATCTCGATGAAAGAGGGCGTTGAACCGTTCATCGAGCACGCGCGTAAAGTGCGTCGTTATGGCGCAGCGATGGTGGTGATGGCGTTTGATGAAGTGGGCCAGGCGGATACGCGCGCACGCAAAATCGAGATTTGTCGTCGCGCCTACAAGATCCTGACCGAAGAGGTTGGTTTCCCACCAGAGGACATCATCTTCGATCCGAATATTTTTGCCGTGGCGACCGGCATCGAAGAACACAATAACTACGCAATGGATTTCATCGGCGCCTGTGAAGATATCAAGCGCGAACTGCCGCACGCGATGATCTCCGGCGGCGTCTCCAACGTGTCGTTCTCGTTCCGTGGTAACGAACCGGTGCGCGAAGCGATTCACGCGGTGTTCCTCTATTACGCCATTCGCAACGGCATGGACATGGGCATCGTGAATGCCGGTCAACTGGCAATTTACGACGATCTGCCTGCCGAGCTGCGCGATGCGGTGGAAGACGTGGTGCTGAACCGCCGTGACGATGGCACCGAGCGCTTGCTGGAGCTGGCGGAGAAGTATCGCGGCAGCAAAAGCGATGGCGAGCAGGAGAAGCAGCAAGCCGAATGGCGCAGCTGGGACGTGGTAAAGCGTCTGGAATATTCGCTGGTCAAAGGCATCACCGAATTCATCGAGCTGGATACCGAAGAGGCGCGTCAGGGCTATGAACGTCCGATTCAGGTAATCGAAGGGCCGCTGATGTCCGGCATGAACGTGGTCGGCGATCTGTTCGGCGAGGGCAAAATGTTCCTGCCGCAGGTAGTGAAATCGGCGCGCGTGATGAAGCAAGCGGTGGCGTATCTCGAACCCTATATCGAGGCGAGTAAAGAAGCCGGACGCAGCAACGGCAAAATCGTGCTGGCGACGGTAAAAGGCGACGTGCATGACATCGGCAAAAACATCGTCGGCGTGGTGCTGCAGTGTAACAACTACGAAATTATCGACCTTGGCGTCATGGTGCCGAGCGACAAAATCCTTAAAACCGCGATTGCCGAGAACGCCGATATAATTGGGCTTTCCGGCCTGATCACGCCGTCGCTGGATGAAATGGTCAACGTGGCGAAAGAGATGGAGCGTCAGGGATTCACCATCCCGCTGCTGATTGGCGGCGCGACCACCTCGAAAGCACATACCGCCGTGAAGATCGAACAGAACTACAGCGGCCCAACTGTCTACGTACAGAATGCCTCGCGCACTGTGGGCGTGGTGTCATCGCTGCTCTCCGAGACGCTGAAAGAGGATTTCGTGGCGCGCACGCGCAAAGAGTACGACACGGTGCGTATTCAGCACGGGCGTAAAAAACCGCGCACCCCGCCGGTGAGCCTGCAAACCGCGCGCGATAATGATTACGCCATCGACTGGGAAAGTTACACGCCGCCGGTGGCGCATCGTCTCGGCGTGAGCCCGGTCGAAGCCAGCATTGAAACGCTGCGCAATTACATCGACTGGACGCCGTTCTTTATGACCTGGTCATTGGCCGGCAAATATCCGCGCATTCTGGAAGATGAAGTGGTGGGCGAAGAGGCTAAGCGCCTGTTTGCCGATGCCAACGCCATGCTCGATATGCTGAGTGAGACTGGCACGCTTAATCCACGCGGCGTGGTGGGGATTTTCCCGGCTAACCGTGTCGGCGATGACATTGAAATCTACAGCAATGAGAACCGCAATCAGGTGCTGTGCGTCAGTCATCACTTGCGTCAGCAGACCGAAAAAACCGACTTCGCCAACTACTGTTTAGCCGACTTCGTAGCACCAAAATCCAGCGGTAAAGCCGATTATCTCGGCGCGTTTGCGGTTACCGCCGGGATCGAGGAAGATGCGCTGGCCGAGGCGTACGACAAGCAGCACGATGATTACAACAAAATCATGGTGAAAGCGGTGTCGGATCGTCTGGCCGAAGCCTTTGCCGAGTATCTGCACGAGCGTGTGCGTAAGGTGATTTGGGGCTTTGCCGCCCATGAAAATCTCAGCAACGAAGAGTTGATTCGCGAGAATTATCAGGGCATTCGTCCTGCGCCGGGTTATCCGGCTTGTCCGGAACACACTGAGAAAGCGCCGATCTGGCAATTGCTGGATGTGGAAAAGCACACCGGCATGAAGCTCACCGAATCTTTCGCCATGTGGCCAGGTGCAGCGGTTTCCGGCTGGTACTTCAGCCATCCCGACAGCAAATACTTCGCCGTGGCGCAGATTCAGCGTGATCAGGTAGAAGATTACGCGGCGCGTAAAGGCATGAGCGTCACCGAAGTCGAACGCTGGTTGGCGCCGAACCTGGGTTACGACGCGGATTAACGCATCACGTAGGGCTGAGGGATCCCCAGGAATATCGTTAATACACATATACGATATCCCTGTAACTCGCTGATAGTTCGGCTCGCGCCGTTTCTATATCCAGCTGACTGATCCCTGCCGGGTTGTGCCTTATCGCATTTCTTGCCAGCGTAAGGTATGACAGTACTCGCCGGTGTTGCACCGTGTTCGCCTGATAAAACCGGTGCTCGCCTTTTCTTTCAAGCGCGTAGCCCATCAGCCACAGTACGATGCTGCACAGCGTCGACAGCAGGTTCAGCACTGACATCCTTTCCACACTCCGGCTGAAGCTGCTTCTCAGCCCCATACCGTAACGTTCACTCTTTTCATCCCGGAAGTTCTGCTCTATCTGCATTCTCCGGCTGTAAAGCTTCATTATCGTCCGTGACTTCAGCTCCGCATCGCTGGTAAACAGCACCCACGGCTCACGGGCCAGGCGACTCTGGTTTGCCTCTTCGCGCGTGTAAAAAAAACGATCCCGGCTTTTCTTTCCGTGACGATTTTTGGGTGCTCTCTTATGAACGTGCACGAAGCCGTAAGCCGGTGATTTTTTATATCGCGTCAGCCGGGCCGCACCAGCACAGCGCGGCGTTGTGCCGGCTTTTAGCTGACCCGGCGTTACCCACTCTTCCGTTCCGGCCAGCTTCAGAACGCCGTTGCCCCTGAGCCGGCCGATGAAGTGCCATCCGTGCGACTGAACGCGGTTAAACCACTCGCGGCGGAACCCGGCATCGGTGACGATGGTCACTTTCCTGTCTCCCAGGCACCCGGCCAGGTCGTCCAGAAAACGGTTCTGAAGGTCGGGATTTCCCAGCTTATCGCCTTCTGCGATGAGGCTCAGCAGCGGGATGGCGCGTCCATCCGCCAGCAGGCTGGCACGCAAAAGGCTGAAGGACTGAGTCGGCCAGGCGCTCCAGTCCACGGCAATGACGCACTCCTTCATGTCCCGGATAAGCCAGCAGATAATGTCGCGTGACAGCGCGGGCACCTCCCGGTGGAGGGCGGCATTCCCCATAAGGCGGTCAACGCGTTTGATTTTGTGCTTAACGCGGGCATCACCCGCAAGAGAGCGACCAATGCTGGTCAGATTGAGGGAAGCACCGCGGGTCAGGGAAATCGTCATATCAGTGAGGGCGTTACGACGATACTGATGGGTGCTGGCTAAAGATTCCCGTAAAAATTTATGGCAAAATGCGGAAGCAGGCATAGTGGCGATCTTATTTTTTGTTGGCGCAATAATTAGATCATTTTTCCACTGTGCCTGCTTCGTTTTTGTGGGGATTCATCAGCACGTAGGGTCGCCATTCATGGCGACCTTCTTACATGTCCGCACAAATGAAAAAGGTCGGCATAAATGCCGACCCTACGGTTAATTTATATGAATCAATTAATTAAACCGCGCATCCCGATCTGACGTCAGGTCATACAGCTGATATTTACGACCCAGCATCTGCCCGCCGTCACGCGTCAAAGGCACCCAGTTCACCTGCGCACGGCCGCGCGTTGGCGTCACGGTAAACAGGTCCATTGGCACCGAAATGTAGAAGCCTTTGGTGAAGGTGCCTTCGCCATACTGTTCGGCAGAGACGTTAGTTTTAGTGGCATAGAAACCAACCATCACGCCGCTGTCAAAGCGCTTCGACACATCCAGCGTCACGCCTTTATCCTTCGCCAGATACTGCCCGACGCTGGCCTTCACCAACACATCCTGCATAAACCATGGACGCCAATACGCCGTCAGATTTCCGGTTGGCGCTTTGTAATCGGTGAACTGCATCATGTTGTCCCAATCACGCTGCTTCACGTAGTTGGCATCAACACCGAATGCCCAGTTGCTATCAATCGGACGATACAGCACTTCGCCGCCGACGCCGCCGTACATGGTTTCCAGATAACCGCCGTAAACCTGGCCGTAGAAACCGTTACCCAGCGCATGCATGTAGTTGGCTTGCAGATCGTTAACGTAAACGTTGTTCTCAACATAATCACGAATGTGCGTGCGCACGCGCGGCAGCGTGGAATCCGCCGGAGCGCCGTTGTAGTTGAACTTGTCGTAGTTATTGGCGATGTTGCCAAACAGGCTGCCGCCGACCAACAGGTGATCGGTAAGCCAGTAATCGGCATTGGCCATCACGCCAACCTGATACATGTAGAAGCTTTCTGGTCCGCCAACCGACTGATTCAGCACCGGCGACAGGCTGTAGTTCAGACGATCTTTGCGGATAAAGAAACCTTGCTCGGTGGTGCCGGGATCAACCGGATCTTCACGCGTCTGCTGCAGCGGCTGTTCATGGCCCAGCGGATAACCCGTCAGCTCGTTGTGCAGGCTGGCAACGTTGGTGCGCGTGCTGACCTGCGGCATATTAAAGCGCGACTCGGTGACGTCGATGGTATCGATGCCAGCCGGCAGATTGTTCATGATGATGCGATTGGCGCGATCAACACCTTCGCGCGTGTCGCGATATTTGGTCTGCTCGCCTGAGACATACAGCGTGCTGCCTTTGGTCTGAATATGTGGGCCGTTCAGTCCCGCGTTGTACTTCAGATCGGTCAGCTGGTTCGCCACCACCGTTGGCTGCAACAGGTCGCCCTGCGGCTGCGGGTTGTAGGCTGGCTTCTGGCTATCAATGTGCGACTGATGCAGATCGTTGAAGTTGGTGCGCAGAGTAAAGCCGAACATAAAGGTGTTGCCGCGCTCGTAGCTGGCGTTGATGTCCGCCCAGTCGGTGATGCGATAAATCGCACCGACGTTAACCTTGCTGCGCTGCTCCAGGCGACCGGCGAAATCATCCTGATAATCGTTACCTTCGTACTCCAGCTTCAGACGCAGCGGCTGCCACGGCGTTTGGTATTCCACGCCGCCAAACAGTGCTGCCGGGCCGTGGAACATCTGTGAACCGTTGATGGTGCCGGTTTCGCCGCCGCCGCTGCGACTGCAATAGCTGTCGCTATAGGAGCAGAATGGGTTTTTGAGGGTGCCGCTGTTGCCGAGATAACCCCAGCCAATACCGAGACTGAAATCGAATGGCCCCCACGCCTTGCTCGCCACCAGATATTCACTGTCGAACAAGCCGGTGCCGCCTAAATCGCGCGAGCCAACCGCCACTTCTGGCAGCCAATAGCTCTCCTGCCACAAACGCAGCTTCACATCGAAGGCTTTATCTTTATAGCTTTGGTTGCCGCTGAATCCTTCCACCGCGCTGTAACGGCGGGTACGCACATCGGTATAGCGCACGGTGGTTTCCAGCCACGGGAACAGCTGCAATGAGGCGGAATAGTAGCGATATTGATCGTTATCGCGGAAGTTGACGCTAAATTCACCCTCTTTCGCCATACGCGCGGTCGGCGTCTGCATCAGGCCGACGCCACCAAAATCCGATTGAGAAGGACCGACCGGTTCAGGCCAGGTTTCCGCATGCACCTGGCAAGCGGCGGAAACAGAAGCAGCCAACAGGCTGAGAAGTAATTGTTTTTTCATCAGTCTGGTATCCGGTGAGTCAGAACGGAAAGCATGCGCTCATTCAAATCGCTTTGGCCCCATGGCAAGCTCCATGAGGTGAAACCGAGCCAGATGATGCTGCCGGGTTCCACTTCGATATGGCGATGATTCCAGTACGCGACCGGAACTTGCTGGGTGCTGCCGGACGGCGCAATCACCGTGGCATAGCTACGTTCCGCGCCGGAAAGACGATCGTGGCCGTCGAGGTAATCACGCACTTCACGGCCCGGCTGCCAGCTCTCTTTACCCGGATTGCTCAACGCGCCCAGCACCAGCACCTGCGAACGTCGCGTCAGCGTGTAGAGGTCATAGTTGCCTTGCAGCGTGCGGTTGTCCTGTGGACGCAGGCGCACGGCGTCGGGATCGAGCGAGGTGAACTGGCGGCCCGTTACCTGCACCGCGCCAAGCTGGTGGATCACCGAGCCGATGGTTGCGGCCAGAGACTCGCCGCTGTCGGCTTGCCAGGCACGCAGATCGGCCAGCAGCTGTTTCTGCTGTTGCTGTGCTACGGAAGTTGCGCCGCGCTCGGCAATCACCGTGCCCGGCCACCAACTGCGCAGTTCAGGATGGGTAAGTAACTGACTGAGATTCTGCGCATCGTTGATTTGCAGAGTGTTTTTTCCCTGTAAATCGTGCACGGTGACTTGCGCCGCCGCCAGTGCGTGGCCAGCCGTGAGCAGCGTTAACGCTGCCAGCATTGGAGTTATTTTTTTCATGATTTCGCCGGCTTCAGAATAGTGGTTTCAACTGGGAAGGCATCGGCGGCCAGCATCTGGTTGGCCTGCAGCACCGTGCCATCGCGGTTATCGATCCAGAAGGTGTTCTGCCACTCCGCGCCCACGCTCTCCATGCGCACGGTTTCATGCCAGACGCGACACGGCACGCGTTCACCGGCGATATCCAGCACCGTATCGTCACCGCGATCGAAACGTGAAACGGCGGTGGCGGCACGCACTTTGTCTTGCTCGCGCCACTGCACCACGCGCGTCCAGCTGGCACCGTTTTGCAGATGCAGCGCATCGGCGAGCGGATCCTGTGCCAGGTTACTGACGTCAGCGAGGTTGCTCGGTAAACCCAGGGTTTTGATCAGGCGGCCATGCTGCATCACCAGCATCGCTTTATCCTGGGTGATCCACTTCTGTTGGCCGTTTTCGTTGTAACCGAGCACCACGAAGATGCGTGGACCTTCATTGATGCGGGCATAGAGGCTGGCGTAGGGCAGGTTAGCAACCTGTTCGTCGGTGACCGTGACATCATCCGGGCCGTTTACGGCTAGCATCACGGTTTGTTCAAGGCCTTTTTGCGTTTGTGTGCAGGCCTGCAACAACAGGCAAAGAAGTAGCAAAGAGAGTCGGCGCACTGTGTATCCCTGTCTAAATAAGCCAAGCAAAAAATAACCACACGGGTGTGTGGTTATGCTTAAAGGTGCTACATCAACGAGTGGTGCTCGTTGTGGTGGTTGTTGTTGTACCGGTATTTGCACCGTCACCGCCGCCAGAAGCAGCAATGCCGAGACCCACTAACGCACCGAGCGCGCCGATACCCACAGCGGTAGACGCGCCAGTTGAGATTGCTCCCGCCTGCGCGCCTGCTGCAGCACCAGCTTCTTCCGGTGCGGCAATCGCAGCGGAAGAAACGGCAACGTAAAGTAAGGCTGCACCGGCAACCATCAGTTTTTTCATAACAACGTTTCCTGCATTTATATGAATCAATGAATGTAGGATTTACCCAGATTTCGGGCGCGTTCAGTATAGGGCAACAAATTACCAGAGTTCAGCATGAGTAAAAGAGGGCAGAAACCAGGGATGTTTCTGGTGATAAATAAGGCGAATTGGCGTTAGCTGCTTTTTTTAAATGCCTTTTTTTGGGCTAATAGAATAAGTGAATGCCTGGTGATTTTTCGGCAGAATTTTTCACTTTTGCACTAATTATTGGTACGGAATGGGAATAATCGGAATTTGCTCAGAAGGGTTAAATAAAAATCATATATCTATCATATGGATAAACTTAATGTTGGGTTTAATTAGGTCCATTTTAAAGCGGAGTAAGTTGCGTCAGATTGAGGTGAATTACGAATTTCCTTACGGCATTTTAAGAATTTTCTAACCCTGTTTAATGCGGTAAATAATAATATTGCGAGTGAGGCGGCCTGGTCGACATAAAAAAGGCGGCATTTACGCCGCCTTATTCACATTAGCCGGGAAATTAACGCCAGGATTTATAGCGATTAATTAATCCATTGGTGGAGCTATCGTGGCTGCTAATTTCAGCTTCATTTTCCAGCTCTGGCAGAATACGGTTTGCCAGCTGTTTACCCAACTCAACGCCCCATTGGTCAAAGGTGAAGATGTTGAGAATCGCGCCCTGAGTGAAGATCTTGTGCTCATACAGCGCAATCAATGAACCGAGGCTGAACGGGGTGATTTCACGCAGCAGGATGGAGTTGGTTGGGCGGTTACCTTCAAACACCTTGAACGGCACGATGTGCGCGACAGATTCAGCAGATTTACCGGCATCGGTAAACTCTTTCTCTACCACATCGCGTGACTTACCAAACGCCAGCGCTTCGGTCTGCGCGAAGAAGTTCGACAGCAGCTTCGGATGGTGATCGGTCAGCACGTTGTGGCTCAGCGCCGGTGCGATGAAGTCGCATGGAATCAGTTTGGTGCCCTGATGAATCAGCTGGTAGAACGCGTGCTGGCCGTTGGTGCCTGGCTCACCCCAGATGATTGGGCCGGTCTGGTAATCCACCGGATTGCCTTCACGGTCAACGTATTTACCGTTGGATTCCATGTTGCCCTGCTGGAAGTAAGCAGCAAAGCGATGCATGTACTGGTCGTACGGCAGAATCGCTTCGGTTTCGGCACCAAAGAAGTTGTTGTACCAGATACCGATCAGCGCCAGCAGCACCGGCAGGTTCTGCTCGGCAGGCGTGTTGGCGAAGTGCTTATCCATCGCATGCGCGCCGCTCAACAGCTGCTCAAAGTTCTCAAAGCCGATGGAGAGAATGATCGACAAGCCGATCGCCGACCACAGTGAATAGCGGCCGCCAACCCAATCCCAGAACTCGAACATGTTGTCGGTATCGATACCGAATTCACCCACCGCTTTACCGTTGGTCGACAGCGCAGCGAAGTGTTTCGCCACGTGCTGCTGATCGCCGGCGGTTTTCAGGAACCAGTCACGCGCGCTGTGGGCGTTGGTCATGGTTTCTTGGGTGGTGAAGGTTTTTGATGCCACGAGGAACAGCGTGGTTTCCGGGCTGAGATCTTTCAGCGTTTCGGCGATGTGCGTGCCATCGACGTTAGAAACAAAGTGCATGTTGAGGTGGTTTTTGTACGGACGCAGCGCTTCGGTCACCATGAATGGGCCGAGGTCTGAACCACCAATACCAATGTTCACCACGTCGGTGATGGCTTTACCGGTATAGCCTTTCCAGTCGCCGCTGATGATGCGTTCAGAGAAGCCTTTCATCTTCGCCAGCACCGCGTTGACTTCCGGCATCACATCTTTGCCGTCCACCACAATTGGCGTGTTGCTGCGGTTACGCAGCGCAACGTGCAGTACTGCGCGCTCTTCGGTGCGGTTGATCTTCTCGCCAGAGAACATCGATTTGATGGCGCCTGCCAGATCGGTCTCTTTAGCCAGCGCCTGTAATTTTTCGAGGGTTTCCTCGGTGATGCGGTTTTTTGAGAAATCCACCAGCATCTGGTCATCGAAAGTGGCAGAGAATTTCGCAAAACGATCGGCATCTTGCGCAAACAGGTCGGCGATTTGCACCGATTTCATCTGTTCAAAATGCTGCTGCAGCGTTTTCCAGGCAGCGGTTTGTGTCGGATTGATATTTTTCATGGCAACACTCTAGTTGAAATAAGAACCGTCATTCCATCCGGGGCATCCTGCTGGCCCGGCATCCATAGCACTCTTGCACGGGGAAGAGTATGACCACAGTTACCAATGAAGGGAAAAAATTTGTGACCGTGGCCGCACTGTTTCAGGTAAATCCGGCAGCGATTGTCGGTGCTGCGCCAGGAGAATTCCCTGTGCCGCATCAGAAAAAAGCCGCTTTTGTCTGATTCGGACACTACTTTAGGCCGCGGTTGGCGGGCGCGTTTGTTCAACGATGCGTTTACCGAAGTGTAAAAGTGAGAAATCCTCAAAGTGCAGGGATGGACAGGGGGGAAAATAATCAGTAATTTATGCGCGCTACTTACACCTCCGGGTGTAAGCCAGAAGAGGCGCGTCGCCCAGGCAGTGTGTTTGAGGATCCGTATCCGCAGATAACACATCAGGGGGTGTGACGCCGAGGTGGGGCAACACGCGGGGTGTTGCACTGTCGGCTGCAGGGGCTGAATCCTCTGGGTTGTCACCAGAATCGTCCACAGTCGGACGGTTCGCAAGGTGAAGCGCTTTTGGTGACTTGTCTACTACTGATCTTGTCTGCCCAATTCTGCTCTTCTCTTGTGCCTAGGCTGCTACTATGTCTTCCGCCCCAAAACGGAAGAAAGATAACCTGACACGGGGTTCGTAATATGTCCCAAACTCTTATCGTGGCTAAATTTGGCGGCACCAGCGTTGCCGATTTTGATGCTATGAACCGCAGCGCAGATGTTGTGCTGTCGGATGCCAATACGCGTTTAGTGGTGCTCTCTGCCTCCGCTGGCGTCACCAATCTGCTGGTTTCCCTTGCTGAAGGCCAGGAACAAGCGCAGCGCGCTTACCTGCTGGATGAAATCCGCCGTATTCAATACGCCATCATCGATCGTCTGCAATCGCCGGATGTGATCCGCGAAGAGATTGATCGCATGCTTGAAAACATCACCATGCTGTCTGAAGCCACCTCGCTGGCGACCTCACATGCGCTGACTGATGAGCTGGTGAGCCACGGTGAACTGATGTCGACGCTGCTGTTCGTGGAGATTCTGCGTGAGCGTCAGGTCAACAGCGAATGGTTTGACGTGCGTAAAGTGATGCGCACCAGCGATCGTTTTGGTCGTGCAGAACCGGAAGTGGCGACGCTGAAAGAGCTGGCCGCAACACAACTGCAGCCGCGCATTGCGGAAGCGCTGGTGGTAACGCAGGGCTTTATCGGTAGCGAAATCAAAGGCCGCACTACCACGCTCGGTCGGGGCGGCAGCGACTATACCGCTGCGCTGCTGGGCGAAGCGCTGCAGGCTGCACGTATCGATATCTGGACCGATGTGGCCGGTATCTACACCACCGATCCGCGCGTGGTGTCCACCGCTAAACGCATCGAAGAAATTACCTTCGAAGAAGCGGCGGAAATGGCGATCTTCGGTGCCAAAGTGCTGCATCCAGCAACTCTGCTGCCAGCCGTACGCAGCGATATCCCGGTATTTGTCGGTTCGAGCAAAGATCCGGCGGCGGGCGGTACGCGCGTCTGCAATGAAACCAAAAATCCACCGCTGTTCCGTGCGCTGGCGCTGCGTCGTAAGCAGACGCTGGTAACGTTGCACAGCCTGAATATGCTGCATGCACACGGCTTCCTTGCTGAGGTGTTTAACATCCTGGCGCGCCACAGCATCTCCGTCGATCTGGTGACCACCTCCGAAGTGAGCGTGGCGCTGACGCTGGACAGCACCGGTTCAACCACCACCGGCGACAGCTTGCTGACTCAGGCGCTGTTGACCGAGCTCTCTTCACTGTGCCGTGTTGAAGTGGAAGAGAACCTGGCGCTGGTGGCGATCATCGGCAACAACCTGTCGAAAGCCTGCGGCGTGGGTAAAGAAGTGTTCGGCGCACTTGAGCCGTTTAACCTGCGCATGATTTGCTACGGTGCCAGCAGTTATAACCTTTGCTTCCTGGTTCCAACCCCAGACGCGGAAGAGGTGGTACGCGCGCTGCATAAGAATCTTTTTGGTTCTTAAGGCAAATTTTTAAGTTATTGAATTAAGCCGGACATGGTCCGGCTTTTTTATTGGTTAGTTTTTTTAAACAATAATTTAAGCCCAACGGCAGCTAAACTTTCGGTCCAGACATTTCTGAGAAACCCCATTATAACTAGCGAGAACCGTCTTGTTTTCGCTGGAATTGCCTAAGAATCACACTAATCTCTCATTCAGCGGTTGCGCTTTAATCGCCAAAAACGATAATCCCGCCGCGAAAACATTAAATTATTTGAGGGAATAGATATGAAAAGATTAGTGGCTGAAACACTCGGCACCTTTGTGCTGGTTTTGGGCGGTTGTGGTAGTGCGGTTTTGGCCGCGGCGTTTCCAGAATTAGGTATTGGTTTTGCCGGTGTCGCGCTGGCATTTGGTTTGACGGTGTTAGTGATGGCATTTGCCGTCGGCCACATTTCAGGTGGCCATTTTAACCCGGCGGTCACCATCGGCCTGACAGTTGGCGGACGTTTCCCGGCAGCGCAGGTTGTGCCTTACATTATCGCGCAGCTGGTCGGTGCGATTGCGGCGGCTGGTGTGCTGTATCTGATCGCCAGCGGTAAAGCCGGTTTCGATGCAGCGGCCAGCGGCTTCGCTTCGAACGGTTACGGTGAACATTCGCCGGGTGGCTTTAGCCTGCAGGCGGGCATGATCTCTGAGCTGGTGCTGACCGCTGTGTTCCTGATTGTGATCATGGGTGCGACCGATAAACGTGCTCCGGCCGGTTTCGCACCGATTGCTATCGGCCTGGCGCTGACGCTGATCCACCTGGTTAGCATTCCTGTGACCAACACCTCGGTTAACCCGGCGCGTAGTACCGGTGTAGCGATCTTCCAGGGCGGCTGGGCATTAGAACAGCTGTGGATGTTCTGGTTGTTACCGATTATCGGTGCCGCGATTGGTGGTGCGATCTACCGCTTTGTACTGGAAAAAGCAGAGTAACTTCGCCGTATTTCTGCGGATCGGCAGCAGCCGATCCGCATTTTCCCCCGCAAGCGACTTCCCGCCTTACGTCAAGATAATGAAATGTTATGATCCCGCGTCCGTCGCTGTGGTCGTTCCCTGCGCGACATTTCATCTGTGGCAATATAAAAAAATTCCTAAGGAAGTCTGGTTATGCTCGGCAAACTTACCCGCCTGTTCCCGCTCTGGGCCGTGCTGCTCTCGGTCGCTGCTTATTATTCTCCCACCACCTTTCTCGGCATTGGGCCGTGGGTGACCTATCTGCTGATGCTGATTATGTTTGGCATGGGCGTGACGCTAAATATTGATGATTTCAAACGTGTGCTGGTGCGCCCGGCGCCGGTGATCGCCGGTACCTTCCTGCATTATCTGGTGATGCCGCTGGCCGCGTGGGGTCTGGCAAAGCTATTCCAGATGCCACCTGATCTGGCGGCAGGCATGATTCTGGTCGGCAGCGTGGCGAGCGGTACCGCTTCTAACGTGATGATTTATCTGGCAAAGGGTGATGTGGCGCTGTCGGTGACCATCTCATCCGTGTCGGCGCTGGTGGGGGTTTTCGCCACGCCGCTGCTGACTCGTTTCTACGTTGATACGCACATTCAGGTGGATGTGGTCGGCATGCTGCTCAGCATCGTGAAAATCGTGGTGATTCCGATTAGCCTCGGCCTGATTATCCATCATTCTATGAACAGCGTGGTGCGCCGCGTTGAGCCTTATCTGCCGGCGTTTTCGATGGTGTGTATTCTGCTGATCATCAGTGCGGTGGTGGCAGGCAGCCAGGGCTTTATCGGTTCCGTCGGCTTGATGGTGATTGTGGCGGTGATCCTGCATAACGCGATTGGTCTGCTGGGCGGTTATTGGGGTGGCAAGCTGTTTGGCTTCGATGAATCGACCTGCCGCACGCTGGCGCTGGAAGTGGGCATGCAGAACTCAGGTCTGGCGGCCACATTGGGCAAACTCTACTTCTCGCCATTGGCCGCACTGCCGGGCGCGCTGTTCTCGGTGTGGCACAACCTGTCAGGTTCGCTGCTGGCCGGTTACTGGTCGGGTAAACCGATCGACAAGAAGCAGAAGTAATTGCGGTTTCCGTAAACAGCGGTCGCCATGAATGGCGACCCTACAAAACGCACCTATCTGCTGTTACAACTTCAGATACGTACGAATTCCATCCAGAAACATCTGCGTCGCCAGCATAATCAAAATCAAGCCCATCAGGCGCTCCAGGGCGTTAACGCCTTTGTCGCCCAGCAGGCGTAAAAACAGCCCTGACATCAGCAAAATCACCACCGTCACGCCCCATGCGATCAGCAGTGCGCCGACCAGATGCGTCATTTGGTTGGGATATTGATGCGACAACAGCATCAGCGTCGCCAGCAGCGACGGACCGGCCACCAGCGGGATCGCCAGCGGCACGAGAAATGGCTCTTCACCGGCCGGTAAGCCGCTGGAGCTGCTCTCCTCCGAAGGGAAAATCATGCGAATGGCGATCAGGAACAGAATGATGCCGCCGGAGATCGACACGGTTTCGGTGCGCAGATTGAGAAACGCCAGAATGCGTTCACCGGCAAATAAAAACAGCAGCATCAGGATCAGCGCGATCAGCATTTCGCGCATCAGCACCACGCGTCGGCGTTTGGGTTCCAGATGCTTCAATACCGACATAAAGATCGGCAGGTTGCCCAGCGGGTCCATAATCAACAGCAGCAATATGGTCGCGGATATCATTTCAGTCATGTTGGGTTAGCCATTATTAGTTGTACTGCTGAAAAAGTTAACGCAATCGAATTAATTCACTTGCCAGAAGTGCTGCATTTTGTAGAGTTGACGGTCATAGGTAAACCTGATTATTACGCAGACTGGCACGATTATCCGGCCAGTCTTTTCCTCGCACCACACGGCCTCTTTCGAGAGCACCCGAGACGGACAGAAAATGAAGAATGTAGGTTTTATTGGTTGGCGTGGCATGGTCGGCTCAGTGCTGATGTCACGCATGAGCGAAGAACGTGATTTTGATGTCATCAATCCGGTCTTCTTCTCCACGTCACAGCTTGGTCAGGCGGCACCAACATTCGGCGGTAAGTCGACCGGTGCGTTGCAGGATGCTTTTGATATCGAGGCGCTGAAGGCGCTGGATATTATTATCACCTGCCAGGGCGGTGATTACACCAGTGAAGTCTATCCGAAGCTGCGCGAAAGCGGCTGGCAGGGTTACTGGATTGATGCAGCTTCCACGCTGCGCATGAAAGATGACGCCATCATCATTCTCGATCCGGTTAACCATAACGTAATTCGTCAGGGCCTCGACAATGGCATCAAAACCTTTGTTGGCGGTAACTGCACCGTCAGCCTGATGCTGATGTCGCTGGGCGGCCTATTTGCCAACGATCTGGTTGAGTGGGCGTCGGTTGCCACGTATCAGGCGGCATCGGGCGGCGGCGCACGTCACATGCGTGAACTGCTGACACAAATGGGCATGCTGCACGATCACGTGGCGAAATCACTGCAGGATCCGGCTTCGGCGATTCTGGATATCGAACGTAGCGTGACCGATTTCACTCGTTCTGGCACCTTGCCAACCGACAACTTCGGCGTACCGCTGGCGGGCAGCCTGATTCCGTGGATCGACAAGCAGCTGGATAACGGCCAAAGCCGTGAAGAGTGGAAAGGCCAGGCGGAAACCAACAAAATTCTGCGCACCAGCAATGTGATTCCGGTTGATGGCCTGTGCGTGCGCGTTGGTGCGCTGCGCTGCCACAGCCAGGCATTCACCCTGAAGCTGAAGAAAGATCTGCCGCTGAACGAAATCGAACAGCTGCTGGCTTCGCACAACGAGTGGGTAAAAGTGGTGCCAAACGATCGCGAAATTACCATGCGCGAACTGACGCCAGCCGCCGTCACTGGCACCTTAACTACGCCAGTGGGCCGCCTGCGCAAACTGAACATGGGACCGGAATACCTTTCCGCCTTCACCGTGGGCGATCAGTTACTGTGGGGTGCAGCTGAACCGCTGCGTCGCATGCTGCGTCTGCTGATCGACTAAGCGCAGCGGCAAACCAGACAGGCCGGGGTTTCCCGGCCTTTTTTTAGTTATCCAGGCTGCAAAAATTCATGCAAATTGCGCCTGACAAGTGATCCGCTTCCCCTTTTTGCTCGCCCGATAAGAATTTTTCACGATCCTCCCTGGCTTCTGCCAGCCTCAAGCTATGATTTAACAGAGATGTGCCGGTTGTTAACTGTTTTCGTTTTTTCGAACTAAATGGTTGTTGTACACGGTGATGATCTTTCCCACGGACGGTTGTGTCCTCGCGGTGTACCTATGGCTCAATGAAAAGCAGCGCACCCGAGGCGATAATCCTGCCGACTCTGGTCGCCTGCGCAAAATCATAGGAAGAAAGTCATGTCAGAGCTTCCCGATCGCCAGGCGATCAATGCCCTTTTTGCCGGGAATTATGCCGATCCCTTTTCATTACTGGGAATGCACCAAACAGCCGAAGGCCTTGAAGTGCGTGCGCTACTGCCCGATGCCTCCGATGTTTGGGTGATTGAAACCAACACCGGACGCAAATGCGCCCAGCTTACCTGCCTCGACTCACGCGGTTTTTTCTGTGGCGTGATTCCGCGCCGTAAAAATCTGTTTGGCTATCAGCTGGCGGTGAACTGGCATGGCCAGCAAAACCTGATTGACGATGCCTATCGCTTCGGCCCGCTGCTCGAGGAGATGGATGCATGGTTATTGGGTGAAGGCACCCATCTGCGTCCGTACGAAACCCTTGGCGCACATGGCACCACCATTGATGGCGTGCACGGCACGCGCTTTGCCGTTTGGGCACCTAACGCGCGTCGCGTATCGGTGGTAGGCGAGTTCAACTTCTGGGATGGCCGACGTCATCCGATGCGTTTCCGCCGTGAACTCGGCGTTTGGGAACTGTTCGTGCCAGGCGCGGTGAATGGCCAGCTGTATAAGTTTGAAATCGTGGATAATTCCGGTCAGATGCGCATCAAAGCCGATCCCTTCGCCTTTGAAGCGCAAATGCGTCCACAAACCGCCTCGATGATCTGCGGGCTGCCACCAAAAACCGAGATGCAGCCACGGCGCAAAGCCGCCAATGGATTTGACCAGCCGATTTCAATTTATGAAGTGCACCTCGGTTCATGGCGACGTCACACCGATAATAACTTCTGGCTCAGCTACAAAGAGCTGGCGGAGCAGCTCGTCCCCTACGTCAAAGAGATGGGCTTCACCCACATCGAACTGATGCCGATTAACGAACATCCGTTTGACGGCAGTTGGGGCTATCAGCCGCTCGGCATGTATGCGCCGACGCGCCGTTTCGGGACGCGCGATGAGTTCCGCCACTTCATTGCCGCCGCGCATGATGCCGGCATTAACGTGCTGCTCGATTGGGTGCCTGGCCACTTCCCAAGTGATGATTTCGGTCTGGCGAAGTTTGATGGTACCGAACTCTACGAACACAGCGATCCGCGCGAAGGTTTTCATCAGGACTGGAACACGCTGATCTACAACTTTGGTCGTCGTGAAGTCAGCAATTATCTCTCCGGCAACGCCTTGTACTGGATGGAGCGCTTTGGCATTGATGGGCTGCGCGTCGATGCGGTGGCGTCAATGATCTACCGCGACTACAGCCGCGCCGAAGGCGAATGGGTGCCAAACCACTTTGGTGGACGCGAAAACCTCGAAGCGATTTCCTTCCTGCGTCATACCAACCGCATTCTGGGCCGCGCCGCGCCTGGCAGTGTCACGGTAGCCGAAGAGTCCACCGATTATCCTGGCGTCACGCGTCCTTCGGAAGATGGCGGCCTCGGTTTCTGGTTCAAATGGAATCTGGGCTGGATGCACGACACGCTGGATTACATGAAACTCGATCCGGTACATCGTCGCTACCATCATCAGCTGATGACTTTCGGCATGCTCTACAACTACACCGAAAACTTTGTGCTGCCGCTGTCGCACGACGAAGTGGTGCACGGCAAGCGTTCGATCCTCGATCGCATGCCCGGCGATGCCTGGCAAAAGTTCGCCAACCTGCGCGCCTATTACGGCTGGATGTGGGGCTTCCCCGGCAAGAAGCTGCAGTTTATGGGCAACGAATTTGCGCAGGGGCGCGAGTGGAACCACGATGCGAGCCTCGACTGGCATCTGCTGGAAGGTGAGGATAACTGGCATAACGGCGTGCATCGTCTGGTGCGCGATCTCAACCACACTTATCGCCATTTTGCGCCGCTGCATCAGCTTGATTTTGATGGGCAAGGTTTTGAGTGGCTGGTGGTCGATGACCATGAAAATTCGGTATTTGTGTTTGTGCGCCGCGATCGCGAGGGCAATGAAATCATCGTGGTCAGCAACTTTACGCCGGTAGCGCGTCCGCACTATCGCTTTGGCGTCAATCAGCGTGGCGGCTGGCGCGAGATCATGAATACCGACCAGCACGATTATCACGGCAGCGACACGCGCAACCACGGCGTGGTGCACACCGATGAGATTGAAAGCCACGGTCGGCCGCAGTCGCTGAGTTTGACCTTACCGCCGCTGGCAACGCTTTGGCTGGTGCGGGAGAGCGACTGATGCTGGAGCAGGGGCAGCCGGAACCGTTAGGTGCGCACTATGATGGGCACGGCGTTAATTTCACGCTGTTCTCCCAGCATGCCGAACGCGTCGAACTCTGCCTGTTCGACGCGCACGGTGCTGAGCGCCGTTTCGCGCTGCCCGCGCGCAGCGGTGATATCTGGCACGGCTATTTTCCCGCGCTGAAGCCCGGCCAGCGCTATGGCTATCGCGTACACGGCCCGTGGGCACCGCAGCAGGGACATCGCTTTAATCCCGCCAAGCTTTTGGTCGATCCCTGTGCCAAAGCGGTAACGGATGAAGTGGCGGACGACGCGCGTTTCAACGGCGGCGAACGTGAGCCGGACGGTGTGGATAACGCTGCCATCGCGCCGAAATCGCTGGTGATCGCCGAAGATTTTGACTGGGAAGGCGATCGCACGCCGCGCACGCCGTGGGGCAATACGGTGATTTATGAAGCGCATGTGCGCGGCTTAACGCAGCAGCATCCGGAAATTCCGGAAAGGCTGCGCGGCACTTATGCGGCGCTGGGTCATCCTGCTATGGTGAAGTACCTGCGCCATCTCGGCATCACCGCGCTTGAGCTGTTGCCGATTGCTCAATTCACTAGCGAGCCGCGCCTGCGCCGTTTAGGCTTGAGTAATTACTGGGGCTACAATCCGTTTGCCTTATGGGCGGTGGATGCGCGTTACGCTTCGGGCGAAAACGGTTTATCGCCGCTGCAGGAGTTTCAGCAGGCGGTCAAAGCGCTGCACGCGGCGGGCATCGAAGTGATTCTCGATGTGGTGTTCAACCACACCGCCGAGCTGGAAGAGATCGGGCCAACGATTTCGCTGCGCGGCGTGGATAACGCCAGCTATTACTGGCTGGATGGCAACGGCGAATACCAAAACTGGACTGGCTGCGGCAACACGCTGAACCTCAGCCATCCGCAGGTGATGGCGTGGGCGCTGGAAGCACTGCGCTACTGGGTGCGCGTTTGCCATGTTGATGGTTTCCGCTTTGACCTCGCCAGTGTGTTGGGTCGCACGCCGGAATTTCATCAGGATGCGCCGCTGTTTGCCGCCATCAAAGCCTGTCCGCTGCTCTCTAAGGTGAAGCTGATTGCCGAGCCGTGGGACATCGGTTCCGGCGGTTATCAGGTCGGCAACTTTCCGCCGGACTTCGCCGAGTGGAACGACCATTTTCGTGATGCGGCGCGCCGTTACTGGCTGCATGGTCAACTGAATAATGGCGATTTTGCCCGCCGTTTTGCCGCATCCAGCGACGTTTTCCAGCGTGAGGCGCGTCTGCCGCACGCCAGCATCAATCTGATCACCGCTCACGACGGCTTCACGCTGCGCGATGTGGTGAGCTTCAACAACAAACACAATCAGGCCAACGGCGAAGACAATCGCGACGGCAGCAGCAGCAACTTCAGCCATAACCACGGCAAAGAGGGACTGCAGGTCAATTTCGATATTGTTGAACGGCGGCGGCGTAGTGTTCATGGATTGCTGACCACGCTGCTGCTGGCGCAGGGCACGCCAATGCTGCTGGCGGGTGACGAACGCGGTCACAGCCAGCACGGTAACAACAACGCCTATTGCCAGGACAATCCGCTGACCTGGTTGAACTGGCAACAGGATGATTTTGGCCTGGTCGACTTCACTGCTGCGTTAATCCGCCTGCGCCAGCGCATTCCCGCGTTGACGCAGGATCGCTGGTGGCAGGAGGGCGATGGCAGCGTGCAGTGGTGCAATGCCAGCGGCACACCACTGGAAGCCGAGCAGTGGGAACAGGGGACGCACAGAATGCAGATCCTGCTCTCCGGCCGCTGGTTAATAACAATAAACGCCATGGAATCGGTGAGTGATATCGCCTTACCAGACGGAGAGTGGCGTGCCATTCCTCCTTTCGCCGGGGAAGATAACCCCATCCTGACAACTGTCTGGCACGGTCCCGCACACGGTGTGTGTGTGTTCCTAAAGCAATCATAAGGAGTCAGACATGGTGAAATTAGATAGAACAGATCATCTGATGCTGGCGCGCCAGCTCCCTACACAAACGGTTGCCCTGATCCTTGCTGGCGGGCGCGGTACGCGCCTGAAAGATCTCACCGCGAAACGCGCCAAACCTGCCGTGCACTTCGGTGGCAAGTTCCGCATCATCGACTTTGCGCTGTCCAACTGCATCAACTCGGGCATTCGGCGCATCGGCGTGATCACCCAATATCAGTCACATACGCTGGTGCAGCATATCCAGCGCGGCTGGTCACTGTTCAACGAAGAGATGAACGAGTTTGTCGATCTGCTGCCGGCGCAGCAGCGTGCCGCTACCGAACACTGGTATCGCGGCACGGCCGATGCGGTGACGCAGAACCTCGACATTATTCGCCGCTACAACGCGCAGTACATCGTGATACTCGCCGGGGATCACATCTACAAAATGGATTACTCGCGCATGCTGCTCGACCATGTCGATCGCGGCGCGAAGTGCACCATCGCCTGCTTACCGGTGCCGTTGGCCGAAGCCACGGCGTTTGGGGTGATGGCGGTGGATGCGGAAAACAACGTGGTCGATTTTGTCGAAAAACCGCCGAAGCCGCCGTCAATGCCGGGTGACGACAGCCGAGCGTTGGCCAGCATGGGCATTTACGTGTTCAACGCCGATTACCTATATCAGCTGCTGGAAGAGGACCTGCAAGTGGCCGACTCCAGCCACGATTTCGGCAAAGATCTGCTGCCGAAAATCGTCGCCAGCGGCGAGGCGTATGCGCACTCCTTCACGCTCTCCTGCGTGCAGGTTGACGAAAACGCCGAGCCGTACTGGCGCGACGTCGGGACGCTGGAAGCTTACTGGCGCGCCAATCTCGATTTGGCGTCGGTCACGCCCGAGCTGGATATGTACGATCACAGCTGGCCGATTCGCACCCATATGGAGCCGCTGCCGCCGGCGAAATTTGTTCAGGATCGATCCGGCAGCCACGGCATGACGATGAATTCGCTGGTGTCGGGCGGCTGCATCATCTCCGGTTCGGTGGTGGTGAATTCGGTGCTGTTCCCGCGCATTCGCATCAACTCGTTTTGCAATATTGATTCCGCAGTGCTGCTGCCTGATGTGGTGGTTGGCCGATCGTGTCGTCTGCGTCGCTGCGTGATCGATCGCGCCTGCGAACTACCAGAAGGCATGGTCATTGGCGAAAACCCCGATGAAGACAGCCGTCGTTTCTACCGTTCAGAAGAGGGCATCGTACTGGTGACGCGCGCCATGCTGGCCAAATTGGCTGGCGCAGCAGGGAACTAGGTCACGAACAAGCACACAGGCAATCGCCGCGGGGAACGCGAGCGGTCACATAATAGGGGTTCAGGATGCAGGTTTTACATGTCTGTTCAGAGCTTTTCCCGCTGTTGAAAACCGGCGGACTGGCTGATGTCGTCGGTGCATTACCACAGGCGCAAATAGCCGATGGTACGGATGCGCGGGTGTTGATTCCCGCCTATCCGGATCTGCGTAAAGGAATTCCTGATACTGAGGTCCTGGCGGAGTTGCAAACTTTTGCTGGGCCGGTACGCTTACTTTTTGGACATTTTAACGGCGTTGGTATTTATTTAATCGATGCGCCGGGATTGTATGAACGTCCCGGCAGCCCGTATCACGATACCTCGCAGTTTGCTTACGTGGATAACTACCTGCGTTTTGCGCTGCTGGGCTGGATGGGCGCCGAGATTGCCAGCGGGTTAGATACGGATTGGCAGCCAGACATCGTGCACGCACATGACTGGCATGCAGGCTTAACCTGCGCCTATATCGCCGCGCGCGGTCGTCCGGCGAAAACGGTATTTACCGTGCATAACCTGGCGTATCAAGGGCTGTTTTCTGCGCGTCATCTGGATGAAATCCAGATCCCACGCGCCTTCTTCGATATGCATGGACTGGAGTTCTTCGGGCAAATTTCTTACCTCAAGGCAGGCCTGTTTTATGCCGATCATATAACGGCGGTCAGCCCGACTTACGCGCTGGAGATCACCCGACCCGAATTTGGTTACGGCATGGAAGCGCTGCTCGAACAGCGGCTGCGTGAAGGGCGGCTGAGCGGGATTTTGAACGGCGTCGATCCGGGCATTTGGGATCCGGCACACGATCTGCTGCTCACCGCGCGCTACGACAGCGAAACGCTGGAGAGCAAAGCGGAGAACAAGCGCCAGCTACAAATTGCCATGGGCCTGAAGGTGGATGATAAAGCGCCGGTGTTCTGCGTTATCAGCCGTCTGACCAAACAGAAAGGGCTGGATCTGGTGCTGGAAGCGTTGCCGGGTTTGCTGGCGCAGGGCGGACAACTGGTGCTGCTCGGCCAGGGCGATGCCGAGTTGCAGCAAGGTTTCCTTGCGGCGGCGGCGGAGCATCCGGGCCGCGTTGGCGTGCAGATTGGTTATCACGAAGCCTTCTCGCATCGCATTGTCGGCGGCGCGGATGTGATTATGGTGCCGAGCCGTTTTGAGCCGTGCGGCTTAACTCAGCTGTATGGTTTGAAGTATGGCACGCTGCCGCTGGTGCGTCGCACCGGCGGGCTGGCGGATACGGTGCAAGACAGCTCGCTTGAGAACCTGGCGGATGGCGTCGCCAGCGGTTTCACTTTCGAAGACAGTAATGCCTGGTCGCTGCTGCGGGCGATTCGGCGCGCATTTGTTCTGTGGTCTCGTCCTGCACTCTGGCGCTACGTTCAGCGGCAGGCGATGGGGATGGATTTTAGTTGGCAGGTGGCAGCACAAGCCTACCGCGATCTTTATCAACGTTTGCTGTAATGAGAGATTGGGATACTTGATATGAATGCACCTTTCACCTATGCCTCACCCACGCTGACGGTTGATGCGCTGAAGCACTCAATCGCCTATAAGCTGATGTTTACTATTGGTAAAGATCCATCGATTGCGAATAAGCATGAGTGGCTTAACGCCGCTTTGCTGGCGGTACGTGATCGCATGGTGGAACGCTGGCTGCGCTCCAGCCGCGCGCAGCTCTCGCAGGATGTGCGACAGGTTTATTATCTGTCGATGGAGTTCCTGATGGGGCGCACGCTCGGCAACGCGTTGCTGGCGATGGGCATTTATGAGGATCTCAATCAGGCGCTGGAGGAGATGGGCCTCGACCTTAGCGAGCTAATGGAAGAGGAGAACGATCCTGGCCTCGGCAACGGCGGTTTGGGACGTTTGGCGGCCTGCTTCCTCGATTCGCTCGCCACGCTCGGTTTGCCGGGGCGCGGCTACGGCATCCGTTACGATTACGGCATGTTTAAGCAGAACATCGTTGATGGGCAACAGCGCGAATCGCCGGATTACTGGCTGGAATACGGCAATCCGTGGGAATTTCAGCGCTTTAACACGCGCTACAAAGTGCGATTCGGTGGCCGTCTGCAGCACGAAGGCGCGCGGGTACGCTGGGTGGAAACCGAGGAGATCGTGGCGATGGCTTACGATCAAATCATTCCCGGTTTTGATACCGATGCCACCAACACGCTGCGTCTGTGGGGCGCGCAGGCCAGTAACGAAATCAACCTCGGTAAGTTCAATCAGGGCGATTACTTTGCTGCGGTAGAAGATAAAAACCACTCGGAAAACGTGTCACGCGTGCTCTATCCGGATGACTCCACCTATTCGGGGCGCGAGCTCCGTCTGCGTCAGGAGTATTTCCTCGTCTCCTCGACGGTGCAGGATATTCTCAATCGTCACTGGCAGATGCATGAAACCTGGGACAATCTGCCAGACAAAATTGCCATCCACCTTAACGATACGCATCCGGTGCTGGCAATTCCGGAACTGATGCGTCTGCTGATCGATGAGCAGAAATTCAGCTGGGACGATGCCTTTGAAGTGACCTGTCAGGTGTTCTCCTACACCAACCACACGCTGATGACCGAAGCGCTGGAAACCTGGCCGGTGGATATGATCGGCAAGATCCTGCCGCGTCATCTCAGCATCATCTTTGAAATCAACGACTACTTCCTCAAAACTATCCAGGAATACTATCCGGATGATTGGGACTTGATGTCGCGTATCTCGATCATCGACGAAAATGATGGCCGCCGTATTCGCATGGCGTGGCTGGCGGTGGTGGTGAGTCACAAGGTAAACGGCGTGTCGGAGCTGCACTCCAACTTGATGGTGCAATCGCTGTTCGCTGACTTCGCGCGTCTGTTCCCTGGCCGTTTCTGCAATAAAACCAACGGCGTGACGCCACGTCGCTGGCTGGCGCTGGCCAATCCGGCACTCTCCGACGTGCTGGATGAGGCGATTGGCCGCAACTGGCGAACCGATCTCGGCCAGCTCAACGAACTGTCCACGCAGGTCGATTATCCGGCTTTTATCGAACAGATCGCCGACGCCAAGTTCGCCAACAAGAAACGCCTGGCGGATTGGGTGGCGAAGAACATGGATATCGTGCTTGATCCGCATGCGCTGTTCGATGTGCAGATCAAGCGCATCCACGAGTACAAACGTCAGTTGCTGAACGTGCTGCACGTGATTACGCGCTACAACCGCATCAAGGCCGATCCCAGCGCCGAATGGGTGCCGCGCGTCAATATCTTCGCCGGTAAAGCGGCGTCGGCCTATTACGTGGCGAAGCACATCATTCACCTGATCAACGACGTTGCCAATGTGATCAACAACGATCCGCAGGTGAAGAACAAGCTGAAGGTGGTGTTCATTCCGAACTATGGCGTGAGCCTGGCGCAGATCATCATTCCGGCGGCGGATCTCTCCGAGCAGATTTCAACGGCGGGAACTGAAGCGTCGGGTACCAGTAACATGAAGTTTGCGCTGAACGGCGCGTTAACTATCGGCACGCTGGATGGTGCAAACGTTGAGATGCTGGAGCATGTCGGCAAGGAGAATATCTTTATCTTCGGCAACACCACGCCGCAGGTAGAGAAGCTGCGCACCGACGGTTACAACCCGCGTAAGTATTACGAGGACGATCCCGAGCTGCATCAGGCGCTGACGCAAATCGCCAGCGGCGTGTTCAGCCCGCAGGAGCCAGGGCGCTACCGTAATCTGTTTGATGCGCTGGTGAACTTCGGCGATCACTATCAGCTGCTGGCGGATTACCGTAGCTATGTGGATACGCAGGACAAGGTGGACAAGCTTTATCGTCAGCCGGATAAGTGGCAACGCAGCGCGGCGCTGAATATCGCCAATATGGGTTATTTCTCGTCGGACCGCACCATTCAGGAGTATGCGGATGAGATCTGGCACATTTCGCCAGTGAGATTGTAAAGCGGGGATGGCAAACCAGGTCGCCATGAATGGCGACCCTACGAAAACCGCATTGAGCCATTTGTAGGGTCGCCATTCATGGCGACCGTTTTAAGGCTTACTTCAATGTGATGCTTTTGACGATGCCATCAGCATCGCTCTGCGCTTGCTGCTGGTTATCCGCTGGCAAGGTAATCTGCAGTGTCAGCAGTTTGCCGTCCACTTTTGCCAGAATTACCGAAGACCATGAGGTCTGATTGTTGGCAGAAATCACCGTATCCAGCTGCTGTGCCGGCTGGTCTTTCAGCGTCACCGCTTTGTTAGACACCACCTGCAGCTGTGGATCGCGGCTGCGCTGCTGTTGTTCCAGGCGCTGTGCCAGCGCATCAAGCGCTTCATTGGTTGGATCACCCGCAATCACGATAATCGCGCGCTGACCGGTTTCGTCGGCATAGACGTGCATGTTGGTGGATTCAGAGCCGAGCTTGCCGCTCTTGTCAGACATGCCCGCAGGCAGTGAGAAGCTCAGTTTGCCGTCCATCAGGTTAACCGTCTGGGCCGACTGGCTGGCGCTCGCACCGTTGCTGTTCGCTGCCGCATCATCTTTCTTCTGGTCACATGCCGCCAGGCCGATAACCAACAGGCCAATACCCACATATTTCACTACGTTACGCATTCTTTTCCCTTTTACATGATTCCAGTCAGGCGTTATCAAAACGGAATCGGCGGTTAAAAGCAACCGCCGGAGTGTCAGGAAATCTTAGCGTGTGGTGGCGTTTCGTCTATATGCAATTAACCGAAATTGATCTGCTGCTGCGCAGAACGTTCGGCTAGGCGCTTCAGCATGGCATTCAGCAGCACGCCGTAAGCGGGCAGGAAGAAGATCATGCAGATCAGCACTTTGAAGCTGTAATCCACCAGTGCGATTTCGACCCAATGTGCCGCCATAAACGGGTCTGGACTCTTGTAGAAAGCGATGAAAAAGAAGGCCAGCGTATCGCTGATATTACCGAGGAACATCGCTGCCGCTGGGGCAATCCACCACTGCGATAAACGGCGCAAACGGTTAAAAACGTGGACGTCGAGAATCTGTCCCAGCGCATAAGCCATAAAGCTGGCGCAGGCGATACGTGCAACAAACAAATTCACCTCTTCCAGTGATGCCCAACCTTGCCATTCGCCCTGATAGAACACGCAGGAAACGATGTAGGAGATCACCAGCGCAGGAATCATCACCGCCAGAATAATGCGACGAGCCAGCGGCGCGCCAAAGATACGCACGGTGAGATCGGTAGCGAGGAAAATAAACGGAAAGCTAAACGCGCCCCATGTGGTGTGGAAGCCAAAGATGGAAACCGGCAGCTGTACCAAATAGTTACTGGACGTGATCACCAGCAGATGGAAAAGCGATAGCCAAAACAGCGCATGCATGCGCTGACGTGCAGAGAAGTTGATCATTGTAAGCCTTTTTAGTGATGGGGTGAGGGAACCCAGGTTCGCGCGTTGGCACGATGGTAAATAAAAAATCGGCGGCATCTTAACGCGTTGCGCAATTTATGCAATGGTTAATTTTAACGCAATCGTTATCGCCTTGCGTTGGCTCATTCGCGCGCTAGAATGAGCGCCTATCACTAACAACTGACAGAGAATCATGAGCGATCCCTTTTCTGCGCCAGACCATCAGCTTGATGCCCTTGGCCTGCGCTGCCCGGAGCCGGTAATGATGGTGCGTAAAACCGTGCGCAGCATGCAGGCTGGTGAAACCTTGCTGATCATTGCTGACGATCCCGCCACCACGCGCGATATTCCCGGTTTCTGCCGCTTTATGGAGCATGAGTTGCTGGCACAGCAGACCGAAAGCCTGCCGTACCAGTTTCTGATTAAAAAAGGCGCTTAACGCTGACGCAGCAAGCGCAGCGCGTTGGCTGTCACCAGTGCGGTGGCACCAGAATCCGCTAAGACCGCCAGCCACAAACCGGTGAAGCCGAGCAGCGTGGTGACCAGAAAAATCGCCTTTAATCCCAACGCCAGCGCCACGTTCTGACGAATGATGGCGCGCGTGCGCCGTGCCAGCACAAGGGTACGCGGCAGAATCGCCAGCTGGTTTTGCGTTAATGCCACATCCGCCGCTTCCAGCGCCACATCGGTGCCGCTGCCCATCGCAATGCCAATGGTGGCGGCTTTCATGGCGGGCGCATCGTTAATGCCATCACCAACCATCGCCAGTGATTGCTGTGCGCCCAGCGTTCTTATCGCTTCAACTTTATCAGCGGGCAGCAAACCCGCGCGATAATCGATGTTGAGTTCAGCCGCAATGGCGGCGGCCGCGCGTGGATTGTCGCCGGTCAGCATCACGCTATTCACACCAAGCTGCTGCAACTCAGCCAGCGCGCTGATCGCTTCGCTACGTAGCTGGTCCTGCAACGCTAACGCGCCCAGCACCTGCTGTTCTTGTAACAGCAACACCACGGTTTGGCCCTGCGCTTCCAATTCAGCAATTTGCTGTTGCTGTGCGTTGTCGAGATGGCCGACTTCGCGCGGCGTGAGCAGCTGATAAGTTACGCCTGCAATCGCGGCACGAATGCCGCTGCCGGCCAGCGTTTGCTGCTGTGCAGCTTGCGGAATGGTGAGCGCGCGACGCTCGGCTTCGCTGACAATCGCCCGCGCCAGCGGATGGGTGGATCCTTGTTCAACGGCGGCGGCGATACTCAGCAGATTGTCTTCCGCCATCGCGCCAAAGGGCTGAATGTGGCTGATCTGCGGTTTACCGGCGGTCAGCGTGCCGGTTTTGTCGAACGCCATCATGCTCACACGACTGAGACGCTCCAGCGCCGCGCCGCCTTTGATCAGCGCGCCCTGACGCGCGGCGGCGGCCAGGCCGGAGGTGATAGCGGCAGGCGTAGAGATCACCAGCGCACACGGGCAACCAATCAATAGCAGCGTTAGCCCTTTATAAATCCACGGCAACCATTCGCCAAAGCCGAGCAGCGGCGGCAGCACCATCACCAGCAGCGCCAGCAGCATTATGGCGGGCGTATAAATGCGGCTAAAGCGATCGATAAAACGCTCAACCGGCGCACGATGGGTTTCGGCTTCCTCAATCAGTTGCAGGATGCGGTCAATGGCACTTTGTCCGGGCTGGGAAATGACTTTCAGCGTCACCAAACGATCGAGGCTGGTGGCACCGGCCATGATCTGTTCGCCAGGCTCACGCGCCACCGGCAGCGATTCACCAGTTAGCGCACTTTCATCAAAGCTGGCGCTGGCCTGCAGCAGTTCGCCATCGGCGGGTAAACGCCCGCCGGCCGCTACCTCAATCACATCGCCGGGTTGCAGCTCCTCTAAACGGACGTTTTCCCGCTGCGTGCCGTTGATGCGCGTGGCGGTATCAGGACGCAGCGCCATCAGCGCCGTCACGCCTTTGCGCGCGCGTGCCGCCGCGTAAGCTTCGAGGCGTTCTCCCAGTTGGAACAGCAGCAGCACCATCGCGGCTTCGGCATGCGCGCCAATCACCAGCGCACCGGCGGCGGCAATGGTCATCAACATCTCAATACTGAACGGCGAACCGTTGCGCAGCAGTTTCCACGCGTTGCGCGCGATAGGTGCGAGGCCAACCAAGGTGGTGGCGATAAACAGGCGATCGCCCCAAAGCGGCGAAAACTGGCTCAGCAGCCAACTGGCGAGCATTAGTACGCCAAGCAGCAGCAAACCGGCATTTTCCTGCCAGCGGCTTTCGGGTTGTGGAGGCGATGAGGAATCGCTGGCGCTCAGCGTGAAGCCGGCATTTTTCACCACCTGCTCGATGGTGGCGCGAATATCGTGGTCGGCATCGACTACCAGTTTTTCACTGGCAAAAATTACTCGTGCTTGCTGAACCTGCGGTACCCGTTGCACGGCGGTTTCGATTTTACGCGCGCAGCTGGGGCAATCCATACCCGCAATCTGCCAGCGAAATTGGTGTGAAGAGATGGCGGGCCTGTCGCTTTCGGCGTCGCTTTCGCCGCCGGGCGATCCGCTGTCGCTGTCACAGCAGCCGCAATCGCTGTCTGGCGTGACGGGCTGCGCCGCGGAGATTTTTAGTGTTGCGGGTTTTATGCTGCGAATTGAGCACAGCGGCTGCGGCTGACGGTGAGATTTGCCACAGCGGCAAGGGTGAGCATGTTGATGCATATAACCTCCGGAATCAGGGGCGGGCTGATGCCCGCGCCCTAATGCTACACTCTGGAGTGGACTCCAGAGTCAAGCGGAAGGTGACGTTATCTTCAGTAGAGCCACAGTGAACGCGCAATCATGAAGTGACCGGCGAAGTAGCAGGCGGCGACGATGGCGCTATCGGCGCTGAAACGGCGGCGATAATGCGAGATAAACCAAACAATATTAGCCAATAGCAGCAACGCGGCACCCACCAGCAGCGAGAAGCTGAAGTCAGTTGGACGGAAGAAGTAGTTCTCCGCTGCCATCCAGTTCATCACCAGCGTCATGCCGATTAAGGTGCAGATCGGCCAGCGCAGATCTTCCAGTTTGCTCCACAGAATCCCGATAACAATCACACCAATAATCAGCAAGGTGAGAGGAATCGGCCAGAAGAAACTCATGGTCATGTGCGCGGCAAAACTGATGGTGTACAGCAGATGCGACAGGAAGAACGCGCCCAGCGCATAAAGCATTTGCTGACGCGGCAACAGCATTAACGCGTCACCCACCAGCGTGGCGACCAGACCGGCCAGAATCAAATAATCGGTGGTGTTGAAGGTTGGAGCTTGCCACGCCCATGCAACGAGCAACAGCAAGGTGACAGGTTTAAATAGCCAGCGTTGCCATTGCGGACCGCGGTATGAAGCATCGACGTAGAGCCAGCCGGAAAAAAGTACGGCAAGGAAAGACCAAAGCATTTTTTCTCCCTTTTCTGGACGAAATGTCCGCCAGTTTGATGAATTTTCCCAAAATCACCCTCTCAGTGTAAGTTACCGCCGCCGAATGTGACAATCAGCCGACTCTGGTTGTATGCTTTGTCGTCTTTACCCGTTCCGAATTAACGCAAAGCACGAGATAAATCATGAGCAAACCACCGCTAATCTTTTTCATCGTACTGGCCATTATTGCCGTTTTGGCGACCCGTCAGTTTATTAAACAGCGCCGCGAAACGGCGGTGAACGATGCCTCGCCGGTGCGCTCGCTGAGCGTGGAAGTGAAAACTAAACGCGAATTTCCGTCGCCCAATCGCCGTTCACGTCAGCGCGAAGAGATTGTGGCGGAAGATATGAAGTATGAAGCCTGGTTCCATCCGCTGAACGGTGCCAGCGATATCAAAGTGACGGTGAACGCGAACGAGTATCACCAGATCGATAAGGGCGCGAAGGGCGAGTTGAAGATGAAGGGCACGCGTTTTGTAAGTTTTACTCCGGCCCAGTAGGGTCGCCATTCATGGCGACCTGGCTATAAGCCGCACGACATGGCGACCTGGTCACAAACCGCACGAAACTACATCTTCGGATAATGCTTTTTCTGCCACGCCAGCAGCTCAAACACGCCAAAGAAGAAGATCTTCGCCTGGGTTACGCCGCTCAGTTTCGGCGCGTCTTTCGGCTGGGTCGCGCGCAGCAACACCAGCTGCAGGCCGTGCATAATCACCATAAAGAACAGCGCCACGTGCACGAAATAACGCAGCGGCGTCGGGAAAGGTTGCACCAGATTGAGCAGCAAAAAGGCCCAGACGCAAATCATCAGTAAACGTCCCAAATTAAGCCACATCGTGCGTCTCCTGTTGACGTTGATAAAGGCGATAAGCCACCTGACCGGCAATCTTCTCGCGATACAAATCCCAATTCGCGGGTGCTACGGGCGTGCCGTTTTCCACTTCACTCTCGACATAAATCAGCGCTTCAGCCGCTAACCAGCCATTCTGCTCTAACAGCGTCAACGTTTCCTGTAACAACCCTTTACGGAACGGCGGATCGACAAACACCACGTCAAACGGCTCGCCCGGCTGACTCAGCCACTGCAGCGTGTTGGTTTGCACCACCTTGGCCTGGGTGGCGCGCAGCGTTTGCAGGTTCTGTGACAGCTGTTGCGCCACCGAACGCTCCAGCTCCAGCAGCGTGGCTGAAGCCGCATAACGAGACAGCGCTTCCAGCCCTAACGCGCCGCTGCCGGCGAAACAATCGAGGCAGCGCGCTTCCTGGATATCCGGTGCCAGCCAGTTGAACAGGGTTTCACGTACGCGATCGGTGGTGGGGCGCAAACCTGCGCTATCCGGCACCGGTAATTTACGGCCGCGCCACTGACCGCCAATGATGCGGATCTGGCCAGCGCTGCTGTTGCGGGGGGATTTACTCATTTCGCTCACAACTCGTCATAATTTGTTGCGTAGTTTAACGGGCGTAGCGGGCAGAAGAAACGTTAAAAAAGGGTGCTGTGGTGCGCTGGCTGGAAAGTGTTAGACTACTGAGTTGGTATAGTGCGCGTAATTACCTGATTTTTACGCCGCTCACCCGCTTAAAATTGAATATTTTATCCCCTGGGAACAAGCGTGCTACCGGGAATAAGCCATCGAGGAGTAGGGTCACACAATGGCAAAAGAGAAAAAACGCGGCTTTTTTTCCTGGTTAGGCTTTGGCAAAGAAGAAGAGACGCAACAACCTGCTGAAGAGCAGCAGCAAACCACCGAGGTGGTCGCTGAGCCTGCCGTTGAAGAGAGTGCGCTCGATCGCGCCGAAGCGCAGGCTGTCGAAACCGTCGCCGTCACCGAGCAGGTGGCGGAACAGCAGCAGGTTGAACCGGAACTGATTGAAGAGCCGGTTATCGAGCCGCAGGAACCTGAGCCGGTTACCGCAATCGTTGAAGACGTGCTGCCGGAAGAGATAACGCAGCCGGATGTGGCACCAATCGAAGAAGAGCCGCAGCTGGAAGAGCTGGCGCTTGAGCCGGAACTGGATGAAGAAGCGCCTTTAACCGATGAAGAACTGGAAGCGCTGGCGTTAGCGGAAACCTATGCGGAAGATGCCGAGCTAGCCGAAGCTACGCAGGATACCGTGAGCGATCTGCCTCTGGCCGCTGCGCCGATGATTGCGCAGGAGCAGGAGCGTCCTACCAAAGAGGGTTTTTTCGCCCGTCTGAAACGCAGCCTGGTCAAAACCCGTGAAAACCTCGGTTCGGGTTTTATCGGCCTGTTCCGTGGTAAGAAAATCGATGACGATCTGTTTGAAGAGCTGGAAGAGCAGCTGCTGATTGCCGACGTTGGCGTTGAGACCACGCGCCGCATCATCACCAATCTGACACAACAGGCTAATCGTAAGCAGCTGCGCGATGCCGAAGCGCTGTATGGCCTGCTGAAAGCTGAAATGTCCGGCATTTTGGAAAAAGTGGATCAGCCGCTGGAAGTGGGTGGCAAAACGCCCTTCGTCATTCTGATGGTTGGCGTCAACGGCGTGGGTAAAACTACCACCATCGGTAAGCTGGCGCGTCAGTATCAGGCGCAGGGCAAATCGGTGATGCTGGCAGCGGGTGATACCTTCCGTGCGGCAGCCGTTGAGCAGCTGCAGGTTTGGGGCCAGCGCAACAACATTCCTGTGGTGGCGCAGCATACCGGCGCAGATTCTGCCTCGGTGATTTTTGACGCCATTCAGGCCGCCAAGTCGCGCAATGTGGATGTACTGATCGCTGATACCGCCGGTCGCTTACAGAACAAATCGCATCTGATGGAAGAGCTGAAAAAAATTACCCGCGTGATGAAGAAGCTGGATGAAGATGCACCGCATGAAGTGATGCTGACGCTCGACGCCAGCACCGGGCAAAACGCCATCAGCCAGGCCAAACTGTTCCATGAAGCGGTGGGCCTGACCGGCATCACCCTGACGAAACTGGATGGCACCGCGAAAGGCGGCGTGATCTTCTCGGTTGCCGATCAGTTCGGCATTCCGATTCGTTATATCGGTGTTGGGGAAGGCATCGAGGATTTACGGCCATTTAAGGCCGCAGACTTTATTGAGGCACTGTTTGCCCGAGAGGAATGATTGGGATGATTCGCTTTGAAGAGGTCAGTAAAGCTTACCTGGGAGGACGTCAGGCGCTGCAGGGAGTGGATTTCCATCTGCGTCCCGGCGAAATGGCGTTCCTGACCGGCCATTCCGGCGCGGGGAAAAGTACCTTACTGAAGCTGATTTGTGGCATTGAGCGCCCGAGCGCCGGGCAGATCTGGTTTAGCGGCCACGATATTTCGCGTCTGCGTCACAGCGAAGTGCCTTTCCTGCGACGTCAGATCGGCATGATTTTCCAGGATCACCATTTGTTGATGGATCGTTCGGTCTACGACAACGTAGCGATCCCGCTGATTATTTCCGGGGCCAGCGGAGAAGATATTCGTCGTCGCGTGTCGGCAGCGCTGGATAAAGTCGGCCTGCTCGACAAAGCGAAAAGCTATCCGATTCAGCTCTCTGGCGGTGAACAGCAGCGTGTCGGCATTGCCCGCGCGGTGGTGAACAAGCCAGCGGTGCTGCTGGCGGATGAACCCACCGGTAACCTCGACAACGCGCTGTCGGAAGACATCCTGCGCCTGTTCGAAGAGTTCAACCGCGTTGGCGTCACGGTGTTAATGGCAACGCACGATGTCGCGCTGATTGCACGCCGGAATTACCGCGTGATGACGCTCAATCAGGGACGTCTGCACGGAGGCCACGATGGTCAATAAACGCAACAAGCGCGCACCTGCGCCGAAAGCGAAGCAGCCTTCCAAAAGTAAGGCGCTAAAAGGCGGCTGGCAGGAGCAGTGGCGCTATGCGCTGCGTGGCACGCTGTCGGATATGTGGCGTCAGCCGCTGGCGACGCTGCTGACGGTAATGGTGATCGCTATTTCCCTGACGCTGCCGAGTGTGTGCTACATGGTGTGGAAGAACGTCAGCCAGGCGGCGACGCAGTGGTATCCCGCGCCGCAGTTAACGGTTTATCTGGATAAAGCGCTGGATGATACCGCAGCGGAGAACGTCACCGCGCAGCTCAAGCAGCTCGATGGCGTGGATAACGTCAATTACCTGACCCGTGAAGAAGCGCTGAATGAGTTCCGCAACTGGTCTGGTTTTGGTGGTTCGATGGACATGCTGGAGCAGAATCCGCTGCCGGCGGTGGCTATCATCACGCCAAAACTCAATTTCCAGAATTCGGACACCATGGCGAATCTGCGCGATCGCGTCGCGAAAGTGCAAGGCGTTGATGAAGTGCGCATGGATGACAGCTGGTTCGCGCGTTTAGCGGCGTTAACTGGGCTGGTGGGGCAGATTGCCTCAATGATTGGCCTGCTGATGGTGGTCGCGGTGTTCCTGGTGATCGGTAACAGTGTGCGGCTCAGCATCTTTGCGCGGCGCGATACCATTAACGTGCAGAAGCTGATTGGTGCTACCGACGGCTTTATCCTGCGTCCCTTCCTGTATGGCGGTGCGCTGTTAGGCTTTGGTGGCGCGGTGCTGTCGCTGCTGCTCTCCGAGGTGCTGGTGTTGCGCCTGCAATCGGTGGTGGCGCAAGTGGCAACAGTGTTTGGTACCACCTTTGTGCTGGAAGGTTTTTCCTGGGACGAAGGGCTGTTGTTACTGCTGATCGCCGCCATCATCGGCTGGATTGCTGCCTGGCTGGCAACGGTACAACATTTACGCCGTTTTACGCCGCAGTAACCAAAAGCAACGTTTTTTGATATACTCTTCCTCTGCTGCCGACGACCTGGGAGCAGAGGAATTCTCCTATTTCCCCCGCCGTCATCTGTGTGTAAAATATTCACTGCTATAATTGAACTTGTGGATAACTTTGTCGTCCAAGTAGCACAGATTGCTTCTGGTTTTCTCGTGACGTTGACATAATGTAGCGTCTGCGCAAAATACCGTGCAGCAAGTCCATTGAATTTGTGAGGGTTTGAATGACCAAAGAAATGCAAACTTTAGCGATTGCTCCTCTGGGTAACCTGGAATCTTACGTCCGGGCTGCCAACAACTGGCCGGTGCTGACGGCAGAAGAGGAAAAAGCATTGGCTGAGCGGCTGCATTACCAGGGCGATCTGGATGCAGCTAAGACGCTGATCCTTTCTCACCTGCGCTTTGTTGTTCATATTGCTCGTAACTACTCCGGTTACGGCTTGCCGCAGGCAGACCTGATTCAGGAAGGTAACATCGGCCTGATGAAGGCGGTGCGTCGCTTCAATCCTGAAGTCGGCGTGCGTCTGGTGTCGTTTGCCGTGCACTGGATTAAAGCAGAGATTCACGAATACGTGCTGCGTAACTGGCGTATTGTGAAAGTCGCGACCACCAAAGCTCAGCGTAAGCTGTTCTTTAACCTGCGTAAAAGCAAACAGCGTCTCGGTTGGTTCAACCAGGACGAAGTGGAAATGGTCGCACGCGAGCTGGGCGTGAGCAGCAAAGACGTGCTGGAAATGGAATCGCGCATGGCCGCGCAGGATATGACTTTCGACATGTCGTCTGATGACGAAGCAGGCGAAGGCAAATCAATGGCGCCAGTGCTGTATCTGCAGGATAAAACCTCTGACTTTGCCGATGGCATCGAAGAGGACAACTGGGATGCACATGCGGCTGATAAGCTGAGCGATGCGATGCTGAGCCTCGACGAGCGTAGTCAGGATATTATCCGCGCCCGTTGGCTGGACGATGACAACAAAACCACGTTGCAGGAGTTGGCCGACAAATACGGCGTCTCTGCAGAGCGCGTGCGTCAGTTGGAAAAGAACGCCATGAAGAAACTGCGTGTGGCGATTGAAGCCTGATAGCGATCGGGTGGAAAAATGGGGCGACTTTTAAGTCGCCCTTTTTATTGCGCGCGAATCGGTCGCCATGAATGGCGACCCTACGAACGGCGCGGGTTTTGTAGGGTGCGCATTTATGCGCACCGTTTCACCAACCGCACGAAATCCCTTCAGCGCACCCAACCATCAGCCTGCGCACGAAAACCACAAGCCTGCATAAACGCCGCGCGCACGCCCTGATCGGCGTCGCCGTCATCGGCAATCCACCAATGCGCTAACGCGCTGTTCTGCGCCATCGTCTCTTCCAGCAAGTATTGACCCACGCCACGTCGACGTGTGACTTCACGCACGTTGAGATGAGTGATCTTCCCCTGCGTGCCGCTGATGATCAGCTGTAGCGCCGCCAGCAATCTGTCGTTAAAACGCGCCGCATACAGACGCTGCGTGTCGCTGAGTTGCGCCTCCAGTTGCACAATATCGATTTCCGGCCAGACTTTAGCTAAATCGATACGATCCTGAGCGGTTAACGATGCTAAGCGCTGGATTGTCAGCTTCATACCTAATACCTGTACTAGTGCAAAGGCGATAGTGTAGCGAATTTAGACAGTCAGAGCGCTGTCACTTTTTTCTGATGAAAATAGGTCAAATGCCAGCCAGTTTGCCAGGATTGTGGAGTAAGCCATCAACGATAGCCGAAAAAGCCAGCATAACGCGCTGGTATTCTGCTGAAAAATCGGCCATAACAACCAGACGATTCTGCTGATCCACTCAGCCAATTCTGAATATGTCAGTTGATTTACAGAAGAAAGTTCCTGTTTAATAACCTGAAAAATAAAGCCTTATTACCTATAAATGCCAGAAAAGCGTGCTAACCCATTATTGCAGAATGAGTTTTCCCCTTTGACTGGCAGAAAATAAACAATCACAACAAACACGACACAACAGATGGGGAAGTTCGCATGAAAATGAGTAAAGGACGCGCATTACTGGCGGGCTGCGTTGCCCTGGCGATGAGCCATGCGGCGCTGGCAAAAGACATCAAAATTGCCATCGTAGGCGCATCAACCGGTCCGGTCGCGCAGTACGGTGACATGCAGTTTACCGGTGCCGCGCAAGCGATTAAGGACATCAACGCCAAAGGCGGCGTTAACGGTGACAAACTGGTTGGCGTGGAATATGACGATGCCTGCGACCCGAAACAAGCGGTAGCGGTTGCCAACAAAGTGGTTAACGACGGCATTAAATACGTTATCGGCCACCTGTGCTCCTCCTCTACTCAGCCTGCTTCAGACATCTATAACGACGAAGGCGTGCTGATGATCACCCCAGCCGCGACCGCGCCAGAACTGACTGCGCGTGGCTATGCTGATGTGTTGCGTACTACCGGTCTGGATTCCGATCAGGGCCCAACGGCGGCGACCTACATCCTCGACCACATCAAACCAAAACGTATCGCTGTGGTGCATGACAAGCAGCAATATGGTCAGGGTCTGGCGGAATCCGTGCAGAAAACCCTGAAAGCCAAAGGCGGCAACGTGGTGCTGTTTGAAGGTATCACTGCCGGTGATAAAGACTTCTCCACGCTGATTGCGCGCCTGAAGAAAGAGAACGTCGATTTCGTTTACTACGGCGGTTACTACCCGGAGCTGGGTCAGATTCTGCGTCAGGCAAAATCCGCTGGCCTGAATGCCGGCTTCATGGGCCCGGAAGGCGTGGGCAACGCTTCTCTGTCTAACATCGCAGGTGATGCGTCTGAAGGCCTGTTTGTAACGCTGCCAAAGCGCTACGACCAGCTGCCAGAGAACAAAGCGATCGTGGATGCAATCAAAGCCAACACCGCGTCGAATCGCAAAGATCCTACTGGTCCGTTCGTCTGGACAACCTACGCGGCAATTCAGTCGCTGGTGGCTGGTATCGAGCGCAGCAAGAGCGATGAGCCCGATGCGATTGCTAAGAACCTGAAAGAAGGCGCTGCCGTTCCAACCGTAATGGGCAACCTGAACTGGGATGAGAAAGGCGATCTGAAAGGCTTCGAATTTGGTGTCTTCAAATGGCACAAAGACGGCTCTTCTACCGCAGTTAAGTAATCCCCCAAAATTCCCTTTCCCGCGCGCGGGAGAGGGAATTATTCAGCTCCAGAGCAGGTCCTCACTATGTCCGAGCAGTTTCTCTATTTCATTCAGCAGATGTTCAACGGGGTTACCCTCGGGAGCACCTACGCGCTGATCGCCATCGGTTACACCATGGTTTACGGCATTATCGGCATGATCAACTTCGCCCACGGCGAGGTGTACATGATCGGTAGCTATGTCTCCTTTATCGTGATTGCCGCCCTGATGATGATGGGCATCGATACCTCGTGGCTGATGATCGCCGCCGGTTTCGTGATGGCGGTGATCATCTCCAGCGCCTATGGCTGGAGCATCGAACGCGTGGCGTACAAGCCGGTGCGATCGTCCAAGCGCCTGATCGCGCTGATCTCAGCGATCGGTATGTCGATATTCCTGCAGAACTACGTCAGCCTGACGCAAGGCTCGCGCGATCTCGCGCTGCCAAGCCTGATCACCGGTCAGTGGACGCTGGGCGAGAGCAACGGCTTTGCTGCTACGCTCTCCACCATGCAACTGGTGATTTGGGTGGTGACTTTCCTGTCGATGCTGGCGCTGACGCTGTTTATCCGTTATTCGCGCATGGGCCGCGCATGCCGCGCCTGTGCGGAAGACCTGAAAATGGCCAGTCTGCTGGGCATCAACACCGACCGCGTTATCTCTCTCACCTTCATTATTGGTGCCGCGATGGCGGCGGTGGCGGGCGTACTGCTAGGTCAATTCTACGGCTCGATCAACCCGTTCATCGGCTTTATGGCCGGGATGAAAGCCTTCACTGCCGCAGTATTGGGCGGCATCGGCAGTATTCCAGGCGCGATGATTGGCGGCCTGGTGCTGGGCATTGCGGAAGCGCTGACCTCGGCGTATCTGTCGACCGAATATAAAGATGTGGTCTCCTTCGCGCTGCTGATCGTGGTGCTGCTGGTGATGCCAACCGGGATTCTTGGCCGTCCGGAGGTGGAGAAAGTATGAAACGCCTCGGTTTGGTCAACGCCGTGATCTCCACGGTGATGTTGCTGATTCTCGCCACCTTCTTTATGGGCGTGCGCCTCGATCTGGACGGCACCAAACTGGTGGTCGCCAACGCAGGCGCGGTGCGCTGGAACTGGATTTTCATTGGTTGTGCGGTGGTGTTTGTCTTCCAGCTGCTGCGTCCGCTGGTGCAGGGTAAATTCAAACGCAGCGGCAAAGGTTTTGTCCTGCCGGGTTTTGATGGATCGACGCCAAAGCAGAAGCTGTTGATGGCGCTGGTGATAGCCGCCGCCGTCATCTGGCCGTTTCTGGTCTCGCGCGGCAGCGTGGATATCGCCACGCTGACGCTGATCTACGTGATGCTCGGTCTTGGGCTGAACGTGGTGGTGGGTTTATCCGGTTTGCTGGTGCTGGGCTACGGCGGTTTCTACGCCATCGGCGCATATACCTTCGCGTTACTCAATCATTATTACGGCTTTGGTTTCTGGGAAAGCCTGCCGCTGGCTGGTTTAGTCGCCGGGGCTTTTGGTTTGCTGCTCGGCTTCCCGGTGCTGCGCCTGCGCGGTGACTATCTGGCGATCGTCACGCTCGGTTTCGGCGAAATCGTGCGTATCCTGCTGCTGAACAACACCGCGATCACCGGCGGACCGAACGGCATTGCGCAGATTCCCAAGCCAAGCCTGTTTGGTCTGGAATTTGGCCGTCGCGTCAGTGAAGGCGGCTGGAGCACTTTCCATGACTTCTTCGGCCTGAAATACGATCCCAGCGACCGCGTGATTTTCCTTTATCTGGTAGCGCTGCTGCTGGTGGTGCTGACGCTGTTTGTTATCAACCGCTTGCTGCGTATGCCGTTAGGTCGTGCGTGGGAAGCGCTGCGTGAAGATGAGATCGCCTGCCGTTCGCTCGGCCTGAGCCCGACGCGCATCAAGCTGACTGCTTTCACTATCAGCGCCGTGTTCGCCGGCTTCGCTGGCACGCTGTTCGCGGCGCGTCAGGGCTTCGTCAGCCCGGAATCCTTCACCTTCGTTGAGTCGGCCTTTGTGCTGGCAATTGTGGTGTTGGGCGGCATGGGTTCGCAGTTGGCGGTGATCCTCGCGGCAATTCTGCTGGTGGTATCGCGCGAGCTGATGCGTGATTTGAACGAGTACAGCATGCTGGTGCTCGGCGGTTTGATGGTGCTGATGATGATCTGGCGTCCACAAGGTCTGCTGCCGATGAAGCGTCCGCATCTGAAGTTGAAAAGCAGCAAACAAGGAGAGCAGGCATGAGTCAGCCTTTATTAGCCGTTGAAGGCCTGATGATGCGCTTCGGCGGCCTGTTAGCCGTCAACAATGTGGCGCTTGAGCTGCATCCACAGGAAATTGTTTCGCTGATCGGCCCGAACGGTGCCGGTAAAACCACGGTGTTCAACTGCCTGACCGGTTTCTACAAACCGACCGGCGGCACCATCAAACTGCGCGATCAGCAGCTGCAAGGTTTACCGGGCCAGAAAATTGCGCGCATGGGCATCGTGCGTACTTTCCAGCACGTACGTCTGTTCCGTGAAATGACGGTGATTGAAAACCTCTTGGTGGCTCAGCATCAGCACCTGAAAAGCGGCGTGTTCTCCGGCCTGTTCAAAACCCCGGCTTTCCGTCGCGGTGAGAGCGAAGCGCTGGATCGCGCAGCAACCTGGCTGGACCGCATTGGTCTGCTGGATCTGGCGAACCGTCAGGCGGGCAACCTCGCGTATGGTCAGCAGCGTCGTTTGGAGATTGCGCGCTGCATGGTGACGCGCCCGGAAATCCTGATGCTGGATGAACCGGCGGCCGGCCTTAACCCGCGAGAAACGCACGAACTCGATGAGCTGATCGCCGAATTGCGCGGTGAACACAAGGTTTCCGTGCTGCTGATTGAACACGATATGAAGCTGGTGATGGGTATTTCTGACCGCATTTACGTGGTGAATCAGGGAACGCCGCTGGCTAACGGCACGCCGGAACAGGTGCGTAACAATCCGGATGTGATCCGTGCTTATTTAGGTGAGGCGTAACATGGCAAACCCGATTTTAACTTTGCAGAATGTCAGCGCTCATTACGGTCCGATTCAGGCGCTGCACAACATTAATCTGCACATCAATCAGGGTGAAATCGTCACGCTGATCGGTGCCAACGGCGCGGGTAAAACCACGCTGCTCGGCACCTTGTGCGGCGAACCGCGCGCCACCAGCGGTAACATCACCTTTGATGGTAAAGAGATCACTGACTGGCAAACCGCGAAAATCATGCGTGAAGCGATTGCGATTGTGCCGGAAGGCCGTCGCGTGTTTTCGCGCATGACGGTGGAAGAGAACCTGGCGATGGGCGGCTTCTTCGCCACGCGTCAGCAGTATCTGGAGCGTATCGATCGCGTGTATCAGCTGTTTTCTCGCCTGGCAGAACGTAAAGCGCAGCGCGCGGGCACCATGTCCGGCGGTGAGCAGCAGATGCTGGCGATTGGTCGCGCGTTGATGAGCCAGCCGCGCTTGCTGCTGCTGGATGAGCCGTCGCTGGGTTTGGCGCCGATTATCATTCAGCAGATCTTCGACACCATTGAGCAGTTGCGTAAAGAGGGCATGACCATCTTCCTCGTCGAGCAGAACGCCAACCAGGCGCTGAAGCTGGCGGATCGGGGTTATGTGCTCGAAAACGGTCATGTAGTGCTGGAGGATAGCGGCGAAGCGTTGCTTTCCAACGAAGCGGTTAGAAGCGCGTACCTCGGCGCGTAACCGGCGGTCGGCATGAATGCCGACCCTACAAAATCGCGTAGGGTCGCCATTTATGGCGACCTTTACCTTAGCAGCTCAATTGCCCCGTCCTAAACCCCAATCGAACAAAACCTATCTGTCACATCCCCGTCATAAACCTGTTATTAATCCGTCATTTCCCCGTGTCATGTTACGTCGCGAACTAAAAAATGCGCGAATTCGCGCGTACTTAACAGCACAGGAAAAACCTTATGTCCGCTTTTACGCTTCGTCCCCGCCTGATGAGTGTAGTGCTCGGTCTGGCGCTCAGCGGTAATGCGCTGGCTGCAACTGAGATCCCTTTCTGGCACTCAATGGAAGGCGAGTTAGGCAAAGAAGTTGATTCTCTGGCACAACGTTTTAACCAGGCTCATCCCGATTACAAAATCGTTCCGACTTACAAAGGCAACTACGAGCAGAGCTTAGCGGCGGGTATCGCGGCGGTGCGCTCCGGTAAAGCGCCTGCGCTGCTGCAGGTGTATGAAGTCGGTACGGCGACCATGATGGCGTCAAAAGCTATCGTCCCGGTCAACCAGGTGTTTAAAGACGCTGGCGTGCAGATGGATCCGAAGCAGTTCGTGCCAGCCGTCGCCGGTTACTACAGCGACAGCAAAGGCCAGCTGATCTCTCAGCCGTTCAACAGCTCCACGCCGGTGCTGTACTACAACAAAGACGCGTTCAAGAAAGCCGGTTTGAACCCGGATCAGCCACCGAAAACCTGGCAGGAGCTGGCAAAAGATGCTGAAGCGCTGCGCAAAGCGGGCCTGACCTGTGGTTACGCCAGCGGCTGGCAGGGCTGGATTCAGATTGAAAACTTCAGCGCCTGGCATGCGCTGCCGGTCGCCACCAAAAACAACGGCTTTGACGGTACCGACGCGGTGCTGGAATTCAACAAGCCGGTGCAGGTGCGCCACATTGAAATGCTGGAAGCGATGAACAAGAAGGGTGATTTCACCTACTTCGGTCGCAAAGATGAATCTACCGCCAAGTTCTATAACGGCGATTGCGGCATCACCACCGCGTCTTCCGGTTCGCTGGCCGACATCAAACACTACGCCAAATTCAACTTCGGCGTTGGCATGATGCCGTACGATGAAACCGTACCGAACGCACCGCAGAACGCCATCATTGGCGGCGCGAGCCTGTGGGTGATGAAAGGCAAAGATGCCAACACCTACAAAGGCGCGGCGGAGTTCATGAAGTTCCTCGCCCAGCCGGAAATCGCTGCTGAATGGCACCAGAAAACCGGTTATCTGCCGATCACCACTGCCGCGTACGAGCTGACCAAGCAACAGGGCTTCTATGACAAGAACCCAGGTGCGGACATCGCCACGCGTCAGATGCTGAACAAAGATCCGCTGCCGTTCACCAAAGGCATGCGTCTGGGCAACATGCCGCAGATTCGTACCATCGTGGACGAAGAGCTGGAAGGCGTGTGGACCGGCAAACAGGCGCCGCAAGCTGCGCTGGATAACGCTGTGAAACGCGGTAACGAACTGCTGCGCCGTTTTGAGCAGCAAGTGAAGTAACGCTGTTATCTCGGGGCCGACGCCTGGCGTTCGCCCCGATTTTCTTCTTTGATTGAGCCTGCTATGTCCTCATCGCGCCCGGTATTTCGCTCCCGTTTTCTGCCCTATTTGCTGCTGTTGCCGCAACTGGTGATTACAGCCATCTTCTTCTTGTGGCCATCCGGTGAAGCCTTGTGGTATTCGCTGCAAAGCATTGATCCTTTTGGCATCTCCAGCACCTTCGTTGGGCTGGCGAACTTTAAACGCCTGTTCAGCGACGAATACTATCTGGCCTCCTTTTGGACCACCATTGAGTTCAGTGCGCTGGTGACGATTTGCGGCATGACCTTCTCCCTGCTGCTGGCGGCGCTGGTCGATTATGTGATTCGCCTGCGCAAGCTCTACCAAACCTTGCTGCTGCTGCCGTACGCGGTGGCGCCGGTGGTGGCGGCGGTGCTGTGGATGTTCCTGTTCAATCCGGGCCTCGGTTTGTTCAGCCATCTGCTGAACCAAATGGGCTACAACTGGAACTACGCGCAAAACAGCGGTCAGGCGATGTTCCTGATTGTATTGGCGTCGATCTGGCAGCAAATGAGCTACAACTTCCTGTTTTTCTTCGCTGCGCTGCAGTCGATTCCCAAATCGCTGGTGGAAGCAGCGGCGATCGATGGCGCCGGTCCGGTGCGTCGCTTCTTCAATTTGTCCCTGCCGCTGATCACGCCGGTGAGCTTTTTCCTGCTGGTGGTCAATCTGGTGTACGCCTTCTTCGATACCTTCCCGGTGATCGATGCCGCCACCGGCGGCGGGCCGGTGCAGGCCACCACCACGCTGATCTACAAAATTTATCGCGAAGGCTTCACCGGGCTGGATCTCTCTTCCTCCGCCGCGCAATCGGTGGTGCTGATGCTGCTGGTGATTGGCCTGACTATCCTGCAATTCCGCTTTGTCGAGCGTAAGGTGCAATACCAATGATTGAGAATCGACGAGGGCTGGACATCTTCAGCCATACCTTGCTGGTGCTGGGCGTGCTGACCATTCTGTTCCCGCTCTACATCGCTTTCGTCGCAGCGACGCTGGATAACGAAGCGGTGTATCAGGTGCCGATGACGCTGCTGCCGGGCACGCATTTGTGGGAGAACATCTCGCGCATCTGGACGCACGGCGTGAATGGCAGCGGTCCGGCGTTTGGCATGATGATGCTCAACAGCCTGCTGATGGCGCTCGGCATCACCATCGGCAAAATCAGCGTCTCGATGCTCTCCGCCTTCGCGCTGGTGTGGTTCCGCTTCCCGCTGCGCTCGCTGTTTTTCTGGCTGATTTTCATCACCCTGATGCTGCCGGTAGAAGTGCGTATTTTCCCCACGGTGGAAGTGATTTCGACGCTGAATATGCTCGACAGCTACAGCGGCTTAACGCTGCCGCTGATGGCGTCGGCTACCGCCACTTTCCTGTTCCGTCAGTTCTTTATGTCGCTGCCGGACGAGCTAATTGAGGCGGCGCGTATCGACGGTGCCAGCCCGATGCGTTTCTTCTGGGACATCGTGTTACCGCTGTCCAAAACCAATCTCGCCGCGCTCTTCGTGATCACCTTCATCTACGGCTGGAACCAGTATCTGTGGCCGCTGCTGATCATCAACGATGCCAGCCTCAGCACCGCCGTTGCCGGAGTGAAAAGTATGATCAACAGCAGCGGCGGGCCGACGCAGTGGAATGAAGTGATGGCGGCAATGTTATTAACCCTGATTCCACCGGTGGTGGTGGTACTCGTGATGCAACGTGCGTTTGTGCGTGGCCTGGTAGAGAGTGATAAATAAATGGCAGGCGTAACCCTTCAGACCGTTACCAAATCGTATGACGGCAAAAATCAGATCATTCAGCCACTGAATATCACCATTAACGATGGCGAATTTATGGTGATGGTCGGCCCTTCCGGCTGCGGTAAATCGACGCTGCTGCGCATGGTGGCGGGCCTTGAGCGCGTATCGTCGGGCGATATCTATATCGACGACAAACGCGTCACCAACATGGAACCGAAAGATCGCGGCATCGCCATGGTGTTCCAGAACTACGCGCTCTATCCGCATATGACGGTGGGCGAAAACATGGCGTATGGCCTGAAAATTCGCGGCATGGGCAAAGTGCAGATCGATCAACGCGTAATGGAAGCGGCACGCAGCCTCGAGCTGGATCATCTGCTGCATCGCCGCCCGCGTGAGCTGTCGGGCGGACAGCGTCAGCGCGTGGCGATGGGGCGTGCTATCGTGCGTGAACCAGCGGTCTTCCTGTTTGATGAGCCGCTGTCGAATCTGGATGCGCGCTTGCGCGTGCAGATGCGCCTTGAGCTGCAACAGCTGCATCGCCGCCTGAAAACCACCAGCATCTACGTGACGCACGATCAGGTGGAAGCGATGACGCTGGCGCAGCGCGTGATGGTGATGAACAAAGGCGTGGTGGAGCAGGTGGGCACGCCGGTGGAAGTGTACGAGCGTCCGGCCAGCCAGTTTGTTGCCTCGTTTATCGGCGCGCCCGCCATGAATTTACTGCCGGGACAAATCAGCAGCGACGGCACGCGTTTCACGCTGGATGCGCTCAACAGCTTGCTGCTGGGCGAAAGCAAAGCCAAATGGGCCAATCGCCCGCTAACGCTCGGCATTCGTCCCGAGCACATCAAGCTCAGCAGCCGCGACGCGGGCGGCATTCCGCTGGTGGTGGAGACGTTAGAGATGCTGGGCGCGGATAATCTGGCGCACGGACGCATCGGTAATGCGCGCATGGTGGTACGTTTGCCGCACAGCGAGCGCCCGCAGGCGGGCAGCACCTTGTGGCTGCATCTGCCGTCAGATGCGTTACACTTCTTCGATTCAACCTATGGAAAGCGTCTGGAATGAGTCAACACAACTGGCCTTATCCGCACATTGTCGCGCATCGCGGCGGCGGCAAACTGGCTCCGGAAAATACCCTCGCGGCGATTGATGTCGGCGCGCAGCACGGTCACACCATGATCGAGTTTGATGCCAAGCTGTCGGAAGATAAGCAGATTTTCCTGCTGCACGACGACACGCTGGATCGCACCAGCAACGGTTGGGGCGTGGCGGGCGCGCTGTCGTGGCATAAGCTGTCACAGCTGGATGCCGGCGGCTGGTTTAGCCGCGATTACGAAGGCGAACCGCTGGCGCTGCTGAGTGAAGTGGCCGAACGTTGTCGCCAGCATCAGATGATGGCGAATATCGAGATCAAACCCACCACTGGGCAGGATGTGGAAACCGGCCGCAATGTGGCGCTGGCGGCACGTGAAATGTGGCAAGGACAAACCGCGCCGCTGCTCTCCTCGTTCTCTTACGCCGCGCTGGAAGCGGCAATGGAAGCGGTGCCGGAACTGCCACGCGGTTTGCTGCTGGATGAATGGCACGACGATTGGCAGGCGCTGACTTCGCGTCTGGATTGCGCGTCGATCCATCTGAACCACAAATTACTCGACGCCGAACGCACCGCGCAGCTAAAAGCGGCCGGTCTGCATATTTTGGTGTATACCGTGAATCAGCCCGCGCGGGCGCGCGAGCTGTTAGACTGGGGCGTCGATGCTATCTGCACCGACCGCATCGATATTATCGGGCCCGACTTCCGTTAGTTCTGCTGCTGATTCTGGCCCGGCTGCGACTGAATCACGCGCTGCTGGGCGCTATCCCGCTGTTCCTGCACCTTGCGCTGTACATCCTGACTTTGCTGCTGCTGACTCTGCTGCAACTTGAGCTTCTGCTGTTGCTGCTGACTCTGCATCTGCGACTGCATCCGCTGCTGGCTCGGGTTATAGCCGGGTTTGTTCGGGTCGTTGGTGCTGTTCAACGTATTTGCCATGCTGCTTAACGGCAGCAATGCTGCGATCACAATTAGCCATTTGTTCATGGTCTTCCTCCATTAATGCAGCCTGCTGTGTGCTGATGCCGCCAATGTGGCAACACGCGCTGCAGCCATAAGTTTATGCGATATCACAAACCTATGATCCAGGAGTGCGCCGAATTTAGCTTACTGCTACGCTTTTTACCGTGTTTGCAAACACTTGCATCAATAAATAACAAATGGATACCCAAAATAATTCAAGGCGCAGGAAAGCGGCAAACGAGAGAGTCCCGATGAGCTTACACAAGTAAGTGATTCGGGTGAACGAGAGCAGCCAACGCATCTGCACCTTGAAGTATGAAGGGTATAAATAACTTTAAAAGGGTGGTGGCAGGATGAGGATACAGGGCAACGTGCGGCAGTTCGGCTGGGCATTATTGATGAGTTTTACCGTGGTGCAGGGCGCACAAGCCGCGCCCGCCAACGCGCCGCCGGTTTCGTATGGTGTTGATAGCGATACCTTTCACCCGGTGAAAGCCAAACATGGCATGGTGGCATCGGTGGATGCGATGGCGACGGAAGTTGGCGTCGATATTCTCAAGCAGGGCGGTAACGCGGTGGATGCGGCCGTTGCGGTCGGTTTCGCGCTAGCTGTGACGCATCCGCAGGCCGGTAACCTCGGCGGCGGGGGCTTTATGCTGCTGCGCACCGCATCTGGACGTACCACCGCCATCGACTTCCGCGAAATGGCACCGGCGCGCGCCTCACGCGATATGTTTCTCGATAAGCAGGGCAATGCTGATAGTAAGTTGTCACTCACTTCTCACTTAGCCTCAGGCACGCCGGGCACCGTGGCCGGTTTTGCGCTGGCGGCACAGAAATACGGTACCTTGCCGCTGAGCAAATTACTGGCACCCGCCATTAAACTGGCGCGTGACGGCATCGTGGTGAACGATGCGCTGGCCGACGATCTCGCCACTTACGGCAAAGAGACGTTGATCAATCACGACAACAGCCGTGCGATTTTCTACAAAGCCGACGGTAAGCCGTACCAAAAGGGCGAACGTCTGGTGCAGAAAAACCTCGCACATAGCCTGCAGTTGATCGCCCAGCAAGGTCCGGAGGCGTTCTATAAGGGCAAAATCGCCGATGAAATTGCCGGTGAAATGGCGCAGCACGGCGGCCTGATCGGCAAGCCGGATCTGGCGGCTTATCGCGCGGTAGAACGCAAACCGGTGAGCGGCACCTATCGCGGCTACGAAGTGTTCTCCATGCCGCCGCCATCGTCCGGCGGGATTCACATCGTGCAGATCCTCAATATCCTGGAAAACTTCGACCTCGCGAAGTTTGGCTTTGGCAGCGCCGATGCGATGCAGGTGATGGCGGAAGCGGAAAAATACGCTTATGCCGACCGTTCGGAATACCTTGGCGATCCTGACTTCGTTAAAGTGCCGCAGCAGGCGCTGACCAGCAAAGCCTACGCCAAAACCCTGGCGCAGCAGATTGACGTCAACAAAGCGCGTCCATCCAGCGAGATCAAGCCGGGCAAACTGGCGCCGTATGAAAGCAATCAAACCACGCACTTCTCGGTGGTGGATAAAGATGGCAACGCGGTGGCGGTGACCTACACGCTGAATACCTACTTCGGCAGCGGCATTGTTGCCGGACAAAGCGGCATCTTGATGAACAATGAAATGGATGATTTTTCGGCCAAACCGGGCACGCCCAACGTCTACGGCTTAGTTGGTGGCGAGGCGAATGCGGTGCAACCGGCCAAACGTCCGCTGTCATCGATGTCGCCCACCATCGTGGCGAAAGACGGTAAAACCTGGCTGGTGACCGGCAGCCCAGGCGGCAGCCGCATTATCACCACCGTTCTGCAAATGGTGGTGAACAGCATCGATTTTGGTATGAACGTTGCGGAAGCGACCAACGCACCGCGCTTCCATCATCAATGGTTGCCCGATCAGCTGCGCGTGGAAAAAGGCTTCAGCCCGGATACGCTGCGCCTGCTGGAAGCCAAAGGCCAGCATGTGAAAGTGATGCCGGCAATGGGCAGCACGCAGAGCATTATGATTGGGCCGGATGGCACGCGCTATGGCGCATCGGATCCGCGTTCGGTAGATGATTTGAGTGCAGGTTATTAATCACTTGTAGGGTCGCCATTCATGGCGACCTGATTTCCAGGTGCGCATTAATGCGCACCCTACAAGCAACCGGCGAATTCACATTAACCTTTCAAGCGCGCCATATAATGCGTATCCACCATTTCGCCGTCGCGCATCGCGTGTCGACGCGCGGTGCCTTCAATCTCAAAGCCAAACTGCTGATACAAGCCGAGCGCTTTGTGGTTATCGGCGAACACCGTCAACTCAATGCGCGTCACCTGCAGCTAGTTGTCGCACAAATCAATCATCGCTGACATCAGCGCTTTACCGACGCCGCGCCGCTGAAAGGCAGAATCGACGCCCATGCCAAAGGTCGCCGCATGGCGACGGCGCGCCACCGACAGCACTTCAAGAGTGAGTTGTCCGGCAATCTGATCGTCAATACACGCCACTAGCATCTGCACACCCGGACGCGGATTGCTTAGGCGCTCCTGCCACAGCGTCGGGGATTGAAACGGCAGATGTAGCGTGCTGGCCTGCGGTTCAGGCTGGCTGTACATGCGCGTTAAAGCGGCGGCATCTTCGGGAATGGCGTGACGAATGACGATCTGACTCATAGAGCGCTCCTTGTGCAAAATGGAATAAATCCCTTTTAACATCAAGGGATTAACGCAATTCGTCAACGCAAAATAATCCGCAAAAATACTTTACAGACGCGAATGATAATGATTATTATTGTCATGCGAGCTCGGGAACGTCTCCTGACAACCGGGTAAGCACGACATTGCTCACATTGCTTCCAAGTATTATTTAGCCAGCTCGGGTGCTGGCTTTTTTTTTGCCTTTTACAGGGTGTACCAGGTTGCTGCACCGGGCCCGACCGGCAGGTTGAAGACAAACACCCACAGGACAAACAGCAGCGTCCAGCCAATCATAAACACCACCGAATACGGCAACATCATCGCCACCAGCGTTCCGATACCCATGTCGCGACGATAGCGCGCCGCCACCGCCATAATCAGACCAAAGTAACTCATCATTGGCGTAATCACGTTGGTTACCGAATCACCAATGCGATAAGCCGCCTGAATCACTTCCGGCGCAAAGCCGACCAGCATTAACATCGGTACGAAAATCGGGGCGGTAACTGCCCATTGCGCCGAGGCGGAGCCAATCATCAGGTTGATAAAGCCGCAGATCATGATGAAGCAGACAAACAGCAGCGGCGCGCCCATATCCAGTGATGCCAGCAGATTGGCGCCTTTCACCGCTACCACGGTGCCGAAGTTGCTCCAGTTAAAGAACGCAACAAACTGTGCCGCAAAGAATACCAGTACGATGTACATGCCCATGCTGCTCATGCTGGCAGACATGGCGTTGATCACGTCGCGATCGTTGCGCATATTGCCAATCATGCGGCCATAAACCATGCCGGGAATGGCGAAGAAGACAAAGATAAACACCACAATGCCTTTCAGGAATGGCGAGCCTGCCAGCGTGCCGGTTTTCGGGTTGAGCAATACGCCGTAGCCTGGAATCACGGTCAGAATCAGTAACAACGTGACGCCGAGAACCGCCCAGCCTGCGCCTTTCAGCGCGCGACGTTCTTCTGCCGATAGCGCGCCCATATCGCCACGCACCGCCTCGCCTTCGCTGTCCTGATACTTGCCCAGTTTGGGTTCGACAATGCTGTTAGTAATCCAGGTGCCAAGAATGGAAATCACGAAGGTACTGACAAACATGAAGTACCAGTTCACTTCCGGGCCAACATGGTAGTTAGGATCGATAATCTGTGCGGCGCTTTGGGTAATGCCAGACAGCAGCGGATCAATGGTGCCGAGCAGCAAGTTGGCGCTGTAGCCGCCGGAAACACCGGCAAACGCCGCCGCCAGGCCCGCCAATGGATGACGTCCCAATGAGTGGAAAATCATCGCCGCCAACGGAATCAGCACCACATAGCCCAACTCAGAAGCGGTATTGGATACGATACCGGCGAAGACGATGGTGAAAGTGATGAGCTTTTTCGGTGCGTTAAACACCAGCGCGCGCATTGCCGCCGAGAGCAGCCCAGAATGTTCGGCAATGCCCACGCCGAGCAGCGCAACCAGCACGGTGCCGAGCGGCGCAAAGCCGGTGAAGTTGGTGACCAGATGGCTGACGATGCGTTGCAAACCATCGGCACTCATCAGGCTAACCACGTGAATCACACCATCCGGTGCGCGACCCGCTGCACCAACCGGGCGCGGATCGATAACGCTGACGCCAAAGGCGGCGGCAATTGCGGAGGCGACGATGATGAACAATGCAAACAGCGCAAAGAGCGTAATCGGATGCGGTAATAAGTTTCCTAGCCACTCAACGGTGTTAAGAAAACGCTCAATCGGGCGTTTGGCTGGTGTAGAAGAATGGTCCGTCATAATGATCCTTGTTTTGTCATTTAGTCTGATGTGCAGGACTGCCGATGCTCTTTGTTCTCTTCCAGGTTAGCTACAAGACCATTCTCGGAAGTAACGAGAAGCCTGGTGCGCATGAATGCGCATCCTACAAAACCCCCGCCGTATAACCGTAAGGTCGCCATTAATGGCGACCGATTTCCCGCAAAACCTTAACCTGACAAAAAAATGATAAACTCGGGTTATCTCTGATCTCAGGCGCATACGATGAAGAAGAAAAGACCGGTATTACAGGACGTTGCCGATCGCGTCGGCATCACAAAAATGACCGTCAGCCGCTACCTGCGCAACCCGGATCAGGTCTCGGTGGCGCTGCGCGATAAGATCGCCGTGGCGCTAGATGAGCTCGGTTACATCCCCAATCGCGCGCCCGATATGCTCTCTAACGCCACCAGCCGCGCCATCGGCGTGCTGCTGCCTTCGCTGACTAACCAGGTTTTCGCCGACGTTTTGCGCGGGATCGAAGCCGTTACCGACGAAGCCGGTTATCAAACGCTGGTGGCGCACTTTGGCTATAACGCGCAGAAAGAGGAGTTGCAGCTGCGCTCGCTGCTCGGCTGGAATATCGACGGCGTGATCCTCACCGAACGCACCCATACGCCAGGCACGCTGCGCATGCTGGAAGTGGCGGGCATTCCGGTGATTGAGATGATGGATTCGGTAACGCCTTGCCTCGATATGGCGGTGGGCTTCGATAACGTCGAAGCCGCGCGGCAGATGACGCATGCTATTCTGAAAAAAGGCCATCGCCACACCGTCTATCTCGGTGCGCGCCTTGATGAACGTACTTTGCAGAAGCAGCAGGGCTACGAAAAAGCGATGCGCGAAGCGGGGCTCACGCCACACAGCGTGATGATGGAAGATGCCTCCTCGTTTAGCGCCGGCGCGCAACTGCTGTGCGAAGCGCAAAAGCGTTATCCCGAAACCGACAGCCTGTTTTGTACTAACGATGACCTCGCGGTGGGCGCGATGTTTGAGTGTCAGCGTCAGGGATTGCGTGTGCCGGAGCAGATGGCGATTGCCGGATTCCACGGCCACGACATCACGCAAGTGGTGAATCCGCGCCTCGCCACGGTGTTAACGCCGCGAGAGCGTATGGGACGCGAATCGGCAGCGATGCTGCTGGCGCGGATTGGCGGCGATCGCACGATGACACAACCGCTGGATGTTGGCTTTGAAATCTCCGAAGGTGACAGCATCTGATTTTGGCGATTTTTTGAGTCAGTTCACACTTTCGTGCTTTTCCGCCTGAGAAGGGTTGCCAGCCTTTCAGTGGGCTCTGACAATGGCAACTCGATTTGTTATCGGTAACATTGGGCAGAATTCACTGCCGGAGTGCAAAACAATGACAACGCCATCTCCATCGCACCACGTCTTTATCCTGATGGGCGTTTCCGGCAGCGGAAAATCTGCCGTCGCCAATCAGGTCTCTCATCAGTTAAACACTGCGTTCCTCGATGGGGATTTCCTCCATCCGCGCAGCAACATCATGAAAATGGCCGACGGTCATCCGCTGGACGACAACGATCGCCAGCCGTGGCTGCAGGCGCTGAATGATGCGGCATTTGCCATGCAGCGTACGCAGGAGATCTCCATCATCGTCTGTTCGGCGCTGAAAAAGTCCTATCGCGACATCCTGCGACAGGGCAACGAGAACCTGAAATTTATCTATCTGCAGGGCGACTTCGAAACCATCGAATCCCGCCTGAAAGCGCGTAAAGGTCACTTCTTTAAACCGCAGATGCTGGTGACGCAGTTCGCCACGCTGCAGGAACCCGGCGCGGATGAGCCCGATGTACTGGTGGTTGATATCAATCATTCACTGGATGAGGTAGTTGCGGCCACGGTTGCGACCATTGAGGGTGCAATCAACAAGGGTTAGTCATGAGTACCGCAACGCTAGTGTTAACCGCAGCAGGCTCTGTCCTGCTGCTGCTGTTTTTGGTGATGAAAGCGCGTATGCACGCCTTTGTTGCCCTGATGTTAGTCTCTATTGGTGCCGGTCTGTTCTCTGGCATGCCGCTCGATAAAATCGCTGAAACCATGGAAAAAGGCATGGGCGGAACGCTCGGCTTTCTCGCCATTGTGGTGGCGTTGGGCGCGATGTTCGGCAAGATCCTGCATGAAACCGGCGCCGTCGATCAGATCGCCATCCGCATGTTGAAAACCTTTGGTGAAAGCCGCGCGCACTATGCGATGGGCGTTGCCGGGTTGATCTGTGCGTTACCGCTGTTCTTTGAAGTGGCGGTGGTGTTGCTGATCAGCATTGCGTTCGCCGTGGCGCGTCGTACCAAAGGCAATTTAGTGAAGCTGGTGATCCCACTGTTTGCCGGTGTTGCCGCTTCTGCCGCGTTCCTGCTGCCGGGACCCGCACCGATGCTGCTGGCTGCGCAGATGCACGCCGATTTTGGCTGGATGATTCTGCTGGGCCTGTGCGCGGCGATTCCGGGCATGCTGATTGCTGGTCCGCTGTTTGGTAATTTTATCGCGCGTCACGTTAGCTTTAGCGCGCCACCGGAAGATCATCAGCCGGAAGTGGAAGAGGGCAAACTGCCGTCGTTTGGCTTTAGCCTGGCGTTGATTCTGTTCCCGCTGCTGCTGGTAGGCCTGAAAACCATCGGTGCACGTTTCACCACGCCGGGCTCTCATCTGTATGAGTGGCTGGAGTTTATCGGCCATCCGTTCACCGCGATTCTGCTGGCCTGTCTGGTGGCGATTTATGGCCTGGCTTATCGTCAGGGCATGGATAAAGAGAAGGTGATGCAGGTGTGCGGCAGCGCGCTGCAACCGGCGGGCATTATTCTGCTGGTGATTGGTGCGGGCGGCGTGTTTAAGCAGGTGCTGGTGGATTCGGGCGTTGGCCCGGTTTTAGGGCATGCGTTAACCGGTGCAGGCATGCCGATTGCGCTGGCTTGCTTCATCCTTTCTGGCGCGATTCGCGTGATTCAGGGTTCGGCCACCGTGGCGTGTTTAACTACCGTTGGTTTGGTGATGCCGGTGATTGAACCGCTGCACTACAGCGGCGCGCAGCTGGCTGCGCTGTCGATCTGTATCGGCGGCGGCTCGATCATTATCAGTCACGTGAATGATGCCGGTTTCTGGCTGTTTGGCCGCTTTACCGGCGCCACCGAAGCCGAAACGCTGAAGACATGGACGCTGATGGAAACCATTCTGGGAACTACCGGCGCGATTGTTGGCATGATTGCGTTTAGTTTGTTGTCGTAAATTTGGTGTGGTCGCCATCAATGGCGACCCTACGAAACGACATTTAATCCTCTTCCCGCTCATCATCTGGCTGATCTAAAACCGTGTACGCCACGGCGCAGAACAGCGAATTCAAACGCTTCATATCGCCCAGCAAGCCAAGATGCAGCGAGCTGGTTTCGATGCTTTGCACGTTCTGCAGATGCAAACGTTCGACGTGCGCGTGTGAGAAACGGCGAATCAGGATGCGGAAACGATGTTTAGAGCGGCGCAGGCGTTTGGCGCTGGTGACATCGTGCGACAGAAACACCGACAAACTCAGCCGCAGGTTATACAGCACCTGCTCCTGCAAGGTTTGCAGCTCCTCCAATCCCTCCGCTGAGAAGGCACGGCGCGCGGTTAGCGACTTATCCGCCACGTCGGCACACATGCGTTCGATAATGTCGCCCGCCTGTTCAAGGTTGAGCGCCATCTCAATGATCTCCGCCCAGCGGCGTGAATCATCCTCCGGCAAATCCTCTTTTGGCATGCGCGCCAGATAGAGTTTGATCGCGGTGTAGAGCACATCAACATCATCATCCAGCCGCCGCACCGCGCGCTCTTCGCGCAGGTCGCCGTGCACCACTTTATTGAATGACTCAATCATCTGCTCGACCACATCGCCGATGCGCAGCGTCTCGCGTGAGGCATTAGCCAGCGCTAACGCGGGTGTATCCAGTGCGCTGCTGTCGAGGTGTTTGGGTTTGAGATGCGTTTCGTTTTCAGGATCATCGGCGATCATACGGCGGCACAGGCGCGCCATCGGATCGGCAAACGGCACCATGACTAAGCAGCGGATCAGGTTGTAAAACACGTGGAAGAAGATCACCAACTCTTCATCGTTGACCGGCATTTTATCCAGCACGTCGGCGACCACATTGACGAACGGCAAAATGGCGATGCTGCCAATCAGCTTAAACAGCAGGCTGCCGAGCGCGACGCGTTTGCCCGCCGCGTTGGAGCCGCTGGCGTTGATCATCGCCAGCAAGCCGCTGCCGAGGTTGGCTCCAATCACCAAACAGAGCGCCACTTTGAAGGAGATCACGCCGGTGGCGGTCAGCGTGGCGGTAATCAGTACCGCCGCGAGGCTGGAGTAGCTAATGATGGCGAACACCGCGCCAATCAGCGCATCGAGCATCACATCGCCGGTCAGCGTTGAAAACAGCACCTGTACGCCCGCCGCCTGAGTGATCGGTTTGGCGGCCGCCACTATCAGCTGCAGCGCCAGCAGAATCAGTCCGAGCCCGATACTGGCGCGGCCCAGCTGCCCAACGCGCGTTTGCTTGCGGCTGAGGAAGAACACCACGCCAAAGAAGATAAACAGCGGCGACAGCCACGACAGATCGAAGGTCAGGATACGCGCCATGATCGCGGTCCCGACATCCGCGCCCAATACCACTACCAGCGCGGGTGTAAGGCTTACCAGATTCTGGGCAACAAAGGAGGTAACCAGCAGCGTGGTGGCGTTACTGCTCTGCACCAGCGCCGTGACGCCAATGCCGGCAAGAAACGCCATCGGTTTTTTTTCGACGCTGCGGCTAAGTACGCGACGCAGATCGGCACCGTAAACGCGCATGATGCCGGTTCGCACAATGTGTGTGCCCCACACCAGCAGCGCAACGGCGGAGAGTAGATTAAGCAGAGTTAACACGTATAGAGGCTCCTCATCCGTCAGGCTCAAACCACACCGATTGCCAGCCTGACGGTGAGCACAACCGGTAAAACCTTCGCCGCGTTGTGTCGCCTTTTTTCGTTTAAATTAAGCAACCTGGCGCAACGTCGACATCTCTAACTGTAGCCCAATCTGCATGCCAGCGGGATGCAAATCTGCCACGCTGCGGTTGAGTACATCAACTGAGAGCTCCACGTTTTGCGCGCGCACTCGATAGCGAATCACGTTGCCAAGCAAGCTGTGGCTGAGGATGGTGGCGTGGATGCCAGCCTGCGGTGCGCATAGCTGGATCGACTCGGGGCGAATCGCGACCTGGCCGCTGAAAGTTTGTCCGGTCAGCTGCGTTGCTTGTTCCGCGCTCAGCAGGTTGTAGTTGCCAATAAAGCCAGCAGCAAACAGATCGGCCGGTTGGGTATAGAGCATTTCCGCGTTGCCGTTCTGCACGATCTTGCCCCGGTTCATCAACACGATGCGATCGGACATGGTCAGCGCCTCTTCCTGATCGTGGGTGACAAAAAGGGTGGTGAGTTTCAGCTCGCGCTGAATATGGCGGATTTGCTCGCGCAGATGGCGACGAATGCGCGCATCCAGCGCCGACAGCGGTTCATCCAGCAGCAGCAAGCGTGGACGCGTCACCAGCGAACGCGCCAGCGCCACGCGCTGACACTGTCCGCCAGAAAGCTGATGCGGATAACGCCGCGCGAACTCGGTGAGTTCCACCAGCGCCAGCACCTCCATCACGCGTTTTTGAATCTCGCCGCTCGCCAGTTTCTGCATTTTCAGGCCAAACGCCACGTTCTTCTCAACCGTCATGTTGGGGAACAGCGCGTAACTCTGAAACACCATGCCGATGGTGCGCTTCTGCGGCGGCAGCGGCACGATATCCTGACCTTGCAGCAATACTTTGCCGCTATCCACTTCGGTCAATCCGGCGATGCAGCGCAGCAGCGTGGATTTGCCGCAGCCGCTGGGGCCGAGCAGCGTGACAAATTCGCCTTCTTCGGCGCTGAAATCGATGTTTTCAAAAATAGCGGTTGGGCCATAGCTTTTATTCAGCTGGGTGACGCTCAAATAACTCATGGTCAGCCTCGTTCAGGATTGAGGGCATTCGCCAGCCAGGTGACCAGCAGGACGACGGCAAAATAGGAGATCACCAGCGCGCTGGTGAAGTGGCCGCTGCCGTTGCGCATGTTAAACAGATAAACCTGCAAGGTTTCATAGCGGGTGCCGACCAGCATATTGGCGAAGACAAACTCGCCAATCAGGAAGGAGAAGGAGAGCAGCACCGCGATAAACACGCCTTTGCGCAGGTTCGGCAGCACCACAAACAGCGCCGCTTGCCAGGTGCTGGCACCGAGCAGCTGGGCGGCATCAATCAGCTCTTTCAAATTGATGGCCTGCATATTGTTGGAGATGGCGCGATAGATAAACGGCAAGGCGATAGTGAAGTAGCAGCCGATCAAAATCCACGGTGTGCCGGTCAGCATTAGCGGCGACGACGAATAGAGCTGCAGCAGGCCGACCGACGAAACTACCGGCGGCACGGCGAATGGCATCAGGATCAGCACGTTCATCACCGCATCCAGTTTCGGATAGTAGTAAGCGATCACAAACATGGCAGGCAGCACCAGCACCAGCGAGAACAGCAGCGCACCGAAGCAAACCAGCAGCGAATGACCGAGCGCGGTCAGAAAACGCGGATCGCTCCATAATGCGGTGAGCCACTTCAGCGTAAAGCCCTGCGGCAGAATGGTATCGCTCCAGCTGGTGGATATGCCGTACAGCAGCGTCGCCAGCAGCGGCGCGGCTAAAATGCCCAGCAACAGCCAGACAATCAGGCGATGGTAAAGTTTTTCCGCGCGCGACAAGGTTGGCTCCTCAGGAAGGTTTGGCGTTGAGATAGCTGCGGCGCACCAGATACTGCTGCACCACGGTAATCAGCGCCATAATCAGCACCAGCAGCATCGCCAGCGCGCCGCCAGTATTGGGATCAAGTGAGATATCGCCAGATACCAGCGCAGCAATGCGCACCGGCACCACGTTAAAGTTGCCGGTGGTGAGTGCGTAAATGGTGGCGTAAGCGCCGAGCGCATTGGCGAGCAGAATCACAAAAGTCCCAAGCAGCGCCGGGAACAAAATCGGCAAACCGATGTGCCACCAATAGCGCCAGCGGCCTGCACCCAGCAGCGCGGCGGACTCTTGCCAATCCTGACGCAGGCCGTCAAATGCCGGATAGAGCAGCAAAATGCCGAGCGGAATTTGGAACCAGGTGTAAACCAGCACCATGCCGTCACGCGAGAACAGTTTGAAGCCCTCCAGCACGCCATAATGGCGCAGCAGCAGCGTCAGACAACCGTTCAAACCGAGCAGAATCACAAAGGCAAACGCCAGCGGCACGCCGGCGAAGTTGCTGGTCATGTTGGTAAATGACATCAAAAAGCGCTGAAAACGGCCGCTGCCAAGGCGATGCAGCGAGTATCCGGCAACCAGCGAAATCAGCAATCCGTAAATGCTCGACCAGATGGATATGTCGAGTGACAGGCGAAATGCCTGCAAATAGAACGGCGAGGTGAGGATGTCGCTGTAATTATCGAAGCCCCAGCGCTCATTGATGTCGCTCCAGAAGCTGTTGATGGCAATCCACAACAGCGGCGCGAGCTGGAATGCCACCCAAAACAGCGCAAACGGCAGCAGCAATAGCGCAGCGAGCGTTTTGCCCTTCATTACTGCGGCTCCGCCAGTAACGCGTGACAGACCGGCTTGTCATGTTCGACGCCGAGCAAGGTGCAGACGATGCCGCACAGTTCGGTTTGCTGTGGCTGGAGATCCGGCTGCAGCGAGAAGCCTTTGCCAAACACGAACAGCGGCACCTGCGTCTCTTCCGGCAAAATGCCGCCGTGCGAGCGGTCATCGTTCATGCCGTGATCGGCGGTGACAATCACCTGATAACCGGCCGCCAGCCAGCCCGGCATCCACTGCGACAGATAACCATCGGCCATGCGCGCGCGGTTGCGATATTGCGGCGATGACAAGCTGTGCTTGTGCCCGGCATCGTCAATGTTCATCGGGTGGATCAGCAGGAAGTCAGGATCGTGCCGCAAACGCAGGCTTTCTGCGTCTTCGAACAGGTGGGAATCCGGATAACCGTCATCCCAGTAAAAGTGGCCATACTGAATGGGCAGATCGGGCGCGACCGTGTGGCGGTCGCGCGCCGCGTTGAACGGGGATTGGTTGTAGAGCTCACTCACCCAGTGATAGGCGGCCGCAGCGGTGGTGAGACCGGCGGCACGCGCGTAATGGAAGATGCTGCGCTGATTACTCAAGCGGCTGACGCCGTTATGAATAATGCCGCTGCGCACCGGTGGAATGCCGGTGAGAATGCATTCGTACAGCGGGCGCGACAGCGAAGGCAGTTCGCAGGTCAGCGTGTAATATTGGCCGTTGCCCTGCGCGCATTCGGCAAACAGATAGCCCATTGCGTGTTGCGCCACCTGATTACTCAGCCCATCCAACACCACCAGGATCGTTTTCATCCCTCGCTCCTTACTGCTTCATATTGATGATGACGTTCTCTTGCCACAGACGCGGCAGCATTTTCGAGGTTTTATCCCATGCGGCCTGGTCTTTGATTGGGCGAGCATTTTTATACTCAGACTGCGGCAGCAGCTTGGCCTGCACGTCGGCTGGCAGTTTCAGGTGTTCGGCACGAATCGGACGCGCATAACCTTTCGCCAGATTGATCTGACCTTCATCAGACAAGATGTATTCACGCGCCAGCTTGGCGGCGTTCGGATGTTTGGCGTATTTGTTGATAATGGTGCTGTAGCCAGACGTCACGGAACCATCAGATGGGATCACCACTTCGTAGCGGTTTTTGTCGATCTGATCGCGGTAGTTCAGGCCGTTAAAGTCCCACACTACAGCCACCTGAATTTCGCCTTTCTCGATGTTGGCAATCACCGGATCGGTCACGCCAAGACGGCCTTCTTTCGCCAGATCGCCGAAGAAGCTCAACGCCGGTTTCACATTCTTCTCGTCACCGCCCAACGCGTAGCTTGCCGCTAATACGCCGTTCGCCGCCTGAGCCGCAGTGCCGACGTCACCGATAGTGACCACATACTTACCTTTCTTCAGATCGGCCCAGCTGTGTGGCACATCTTTAACCTGCTGCTTATCCACCAGGAACGCGATGGTGCCGGTATAAGCCAGCATCCAGTTGCCATCCTGATCTTTTGCCCAGCTCGGGATTTGATCCCAATGCGTTGGTTTATAGGGTTGCGCCACGCCTTTAGCCACGGCAATCGGACCGAAAGCCGCGCCCACATCACCGATATCGGCGCTGGCGTTCTCTTTCTCTGCATCAAATTTTGCCAGTTCCTGCGCCGATGACATGTCGGTGTCGCTGTGCTTCAGACCATATTTGCTGTTGAGGTCACTCCAGGTATCTTTCCAGTTGGCCCAGCTATCTGGCATGCCGACGCTGTTAACCTGGCCTTCGGCGCGCGCGGCTTTTTCTAACGCGGCGAGGTCATTATCTGCGGCTTGCGCGGCAGGCAGTGCAAGCAGTACGGCACTGGCTACTACAGAGGCGATAAACGCTTTCATCTCGATTGCTCCCGGTATATGTTGTGGGACTTCTTGGTCTAGTCCAGCAAGAACCGAGCCAATGTAGCCCGAGTAGATGAAGGTTTTATGACCATGGTGGTGAAATGTGGTGTGGCGCGACGATCCACATGCGGTTACAGCGCGCTAAAGCGTGGGTTGTACTCTGTCACATTGTAGTCATCGAACTGTCATAGTGCAGATTTGCCCCAAAATGAGGCTGAAAAATGTTGTCGAAAACGGCGGATGTGATTGCGGCAGGGCTGCGGGAACGCATTGAAAACGGTGAATTTGCCAGCGGTCGTTTGCCTGCCGAACGCAGCTTAAGCGATCAATATTCCACCACGCGCATCACGCTGCGTGAGGCGCTGGGTTTGCTGGAAGCGCAGGGTATTATCTACCGGGAATTGCGTCGCGGCTGGTTTCTCGCACCGCCGCGGCTGGTCTATAACCCGTCACATCACAGCCATTTTCATGCCATGGCCGCCGAGCAAGGTCGCATTGCCAGCACCGAAGTGCTGGAGGCGCGTGAAGTACCGGCACAACTGGCGATCGCGCGTCATCTGCAACTGCTTGAATGCGATAAGGTTTACCGCATTCGCCGCCTGCGTCGTATTGACGGTCGCGCCGTGTTGTATGTCGAGCATTACCTCAATCCCGCTTTTTTTCCGGGATTGCTGGATGAAGACCTGACGCGCTCGCTGACCGATCTGTATGACCAGCGCTATGGCATTCGCTACGGTGGCGCGCGTTTTACCATCTTGCCGGGACCGCTGCCGGCGCGCGCCGCGCCCGCGCTTAACGTGGCGAGTGGTACGCCCGGATTGTTAATTACCCGCATCAACCGCGATCAGCATAAGCGTGTGATTGATTGCGACTGCGAGTTCTGGCGCTACGACGCGCTGTGCGTGGATGTCGAAGTATAAATATTGTGATTTTGATCACACTACAGCATGATAGCGCCAGTGGGTAATTGAGAGCGAGAGGCGCAAAAAATGACAATAAAAACAGGGGTTGGGCAGTACATTTCTTTAGCACTGCAGTGGGTGCTGAATATTGGACTGATCATCCTGGCCATTATTCTGGTGGTGTTTCTCGGTAAAGAAACCATTCATCTGGCCAATGTGCTGTTTAGCACTGGCGAGCAGACGTCGTCCTATCTGCTAATTGAAGGCATCGTTATCTATTTCCTCTACTTCGAATTTATCGCCTTGATTGTGAAGTACTTTCAGTCGGGTTATCACTTCCCGCTACGCTATTTCATCTATATCGGCATCACGGCGATTATTCGCCTGATCATCGTCGACCATAAAAATCCGTTTGATACCCTCTACTATTCAGCCGCGATTTTGATTCTGGTGGTGACGCTGTGGCTGGCCAACAGTAACCGCCTGAAGCGCGAGTAATTAACCCTGTTTTTAGCGCGTGGCACAACCAGCAGTGCCACGCATTCTCCTCTGCGTTAAACTAGGGCAACTTTTTTTCCGGAGATGTCCTGATGTCGCATGACGCGCTGCGCCAGTTACGCGCATTGCACTGGCTGCCAGCCTCTTCCCCGCAGCTTTCTGCCCCGTTACTTGACTGGTTAATGGAAGAAGACTCCATGACGCGTCGCTTCGAGCAGCATTGTCAGCAAGTGACCGTAGAACTGATCCGCGAAGCGTTTATTGGCGCCGATGAGATAACGGATGAGGCGGAATTTCTGCCCGCCGATCAGCGCTTTTGGCTGCGCGAAATAGTGCTGTGCGGTGATGGTGAACCCTGGCTGATTGGCCGCACGGTGGTGCCAGAAAGCACGCTGAACGGCCCGGAGCAGATGCTGCAACAGCTCGGTACGCGCCCGCTCGGTCGCTATCTGTTCTCTTCATCTACTCTGAGCCGCGATTTTATCGATCCTGGTCAGGTTGGCGAGTTATGGGGACGCCGTTCTCGCCTGCGCTTGTCGGGCAAACCGCTACTGTTAACTGAACTGTTTTTACCGGCGTCGCCGCTCTATCGCGCGCTGGATCAAGGATAAACCACTGTGCAAAACACCTTACCCATGACCAAATGGCAGGCTTACTGCCGCCTGATGCGTATCGATAAACCCATCGGCACCGTGCTACTGCTGTGGCCAACTCTGTGGGCATTGTGGCTCTCCGGCATGGCGATTCCACCGCTGCCGGTGCTGCTGGTGTTTGTGCTCGGCGTTATCGTGATGCGTGCTGCAGGCTGCGTCATCAATGACTACGCTGACCGCAAAATCGATGGTCACGTTAAGCGCACGGCGTCACGTCCGCTGGCCAGCGGCGCGGTATCTGAGAAAGAGGCCAAACTGCTGTTCGCCGGTCTCGGCTTGCTGGCGTTTATGCTGGTGCTGACCATGAACACCATGACCATTTTGCTATCATTTGGCGGCCTGGCGCTGGCGTGGGTTTATCCGTTTATGAAGCGCTACACGCATCTGCCGCAGGTGGTGCTCGGCGCGGCATTTGGCTGGGCGATTCCGATGGGATGGGCGGCAGTTAGTGAGTCCTTACCTTTGGTCTGCTGGTTGGTGTTCCTGGCGAATATCTGCTGGACGGTGGCCTACGACACGCAGTACGCGATGGTTGATCGTGATGACGATTTAAAGATTGGCGTGAAGTCGACAGCGATTCTGTTTGGTCGTTACGACAAACTGATTATCGGTTTACTGCAGCTGGCTACGCTTGGCCTGATGGCGTTGGTGGGCATGATGCTCAATCTGAATGGCGCATTTTACTGGTCGCTGCTGCTGGCTGCTGGTTTGTTTGTGCATCAGCAGAAGCTGATTGCCCAGCGCGAGCGCGATCCCTGCTTCCAGGCGTTTCTGAATAACAATTATGTGGGTATGGTGCTGTTTCTCGGCATTCTGCTCAGCACCGTGCCGTTCGCGGATTTGCTGTAAACATATTAGGCGCACCTAGGTGTTCAGTTAAGCGCAGAGCGACTTTCGTTCGCCTTGCGGTGAGGCAGTTGCAGCACCTCCGTGCGGCGACCGAGCAGAGAGCGCCTGGCCGCGCCCTCTGCACTCCCGGGCCTTGCGCCAGCCCAGCTCGCCGCTGCGCGGTGCCTTCACTCGTTCACGATTCCTGACGGACCGGTGGCGATTCGCTCCTGCTCAGCGCCACCTCTCGCCGCATCCATGCGGCTCGCCCTGGAATCCCTCACTCGTTCAGCGAGTTGGGATGTCGCCTCAACACCCGCGCTGCACCATCAAGTCATAATTTTGACTCGCCATCGCTACAAGTCTCGTAGGGTCGCCATTCATGGCGACCAGGTGCGCATAAATGCGCACCCTACGAAGATCCAAATCGGGTGTGTAATCATAGTGGGCGATGTCAGTAGCAGAATGATGACCAAGGTGAGTCATCAGGCAGGAGGGATCGTGGGAGAATAGCGAGGACTTAGCAGGGCGCACCGAAGTGCGCCTTTGTGTTTTCATGTCGCCTACTAATCGTGGGTGACCGCGCTCTCAATCGTCAGACGGACATCGCTGGTTACCAGCTCCGCCAGCATCTGCCACATCATATGGCTGCGTTCAGCATCGGCATCGCCTTTGTCACTGATATAACCTTCATCACGCAGCGTAAGTACCAGCGCAGTGAACACCGCTTTATCAAAGAACTCTGGCGCGTTGATGCCGTGCAGCACAGAAAGACGCTGAGCTAGCGTGCGGCTCTCTTTCTCCAGCGTGCCACGGTTGATGGCCGGTTTCGCGCTGAGGATGGCGAAGGTAATCGCGAAGCGCTGTAGCGTCTCACGAATACCCGCCGCCAACAGTTGCAGAGAACGATGACGTGCCGGTGTCATTTTCAGCTGACCATCCTGCAAGGTAATCAGCCCCTGACGTGCCATCTCTGAACAGAGTGCGTTGAGCAGCGCAGGTAATTCCGCGTTGTCCCAGCGCAGGAACAGTTCGCTCTTCAGCATCGGATAAACCAGGCTAACCTGACGCAGCAGCTCTGCTTCGCTGATTTCGCGGTGTTGCTGCACGATGGCGGCAATCAGGGATGGCATCACCAGCATGTGATGGATGTTGTTGCGATAGTAGGTCATCAGCACCGCCTGCTCGCGCGGCAAAATGATGATGTCGCCAATACTGTCTTGCTCGGTCTCGAACTTGTTCATGCCCATCGCGTGATCAAGCAGCGCTTCGGCGCTCATATCGGGCACCGTGGCTTCCGGCGAATACGGCACGTTGCGTAGGAGTTGCGTATAGCACTCTAACTGCTCAATCAGCTGTTCGCGGGTCAGTGAACGTTGACGTGACGCCAGCAGCGCAGTCACGCACAGGTTCATGGCGTTTGCTGCACCGGCTTCGTTAATGCGCACCATCAGCTTCGCCGCAATGTCATTCACGGCCGGCGTCATCCACGCAGGACGTTGCGGTTCGATAGGATCAATCGCATCGCGCCATTCCGGCACGTTTTTGTTCAGGTAGTTCATCAACGGCAGCGGTTCGCCGAAGTTAACGTAGCCCTGACCCAGATTGCGCAGCTTACGCAAGCCGCGCACCATCTGCAGGAAGCTCTCTTTCTCTTTGGCCGCGCCACGCAGCTCTTTGGCATACGTGCCCACTTCCATCACGTGCTCGTAACCGATGTAGATCGGCACGAAGGTGATAGGACGACTGCCGCCGCGCAGCATCGCTTGCAGCGTCATCGACAGGGTGCCGGTTTTCGGGTCCAGCAAACGGCCAGTACGCGAACGTCCGCCTTCCACAAAGTATTCAACGGAGTAACCACGGCTAAATAGCTCGCCGAGATATTCACGGAACACGGTGGAGTAGAGTTTGTTGCCCTTAAAGGTACGACGAATAAAGAACGCGCCCAGACGACGGAAAATCGGGCCGGCAGGCCAGAAGTTCAGGTTGATACCCGCAGCAATGTGCGGTGGCACCAGGCCTTGATGATAAAGCACGTAGGAGAGCAGCAGATAATCCATGTGGCTGCGGTGGCAGGGCACATAGACAATCTCATGACCATCCTGCGCCAGCTGACGCACGCGCTCACCGCCATGTACGTTGATGCCCTGATACAGGCGGCTCCACAGCCAGCCCATCACGCGGTCAGTGACCTTAATCGCTTCGTAAGAGAAGTTCGCCGCCACTTCCTCCATCATTTCGATGGCGTTCTGCTGGGCTTTCTCATGCGAAATCTTTTTGCTGCGTGCTTCATCTTCTACCGCTTTTTCAATCGCTTTGGACTGTAATAGCTTGTTGAAGAGATCCTGACGTGCAGGCAGACGCGGGCCGACCGCAGCCAGACGTTGGCGAGCAAAGTGAATACGCGCCACGCGAGCCAGCTTCTGTGCAATCGACTTATCGGTGCCGTGTTCGGTCGCCATCTGGCGTAGCGAAACGGTTTGCGAGAAGCGTACAAAGCTGTCGCGGCCGTGCCACAGAATAGCGAAGAACTTCTGCACGCCATTGAGCACGCGCAGATGCGGCGTGGATTCACCGGATGTTTCACGTCCCGGCGCACGACCAAACATCACCGCGACCGGCAGCATTTGCACGTCGAGTTGCGGGTTACTGCGGTGCAAATCCAGATAATCGTGGAACAGCTTTACCGATTCGGGATTGGCCACGAAATAGGGAATCACGCGTGGGCCATCGTGAATAAACACGTGGCGCGGCAGCAGGGTGCCATCGATCTCCAGCGGAGCCAGCGGATCGGGCAGATCATGTTTCAGGCATTGAGCACGCAGCGTGAGCAGGTCAGCCTTTGAATCATAAGGCAAAACATACATCACCGGACGAGTCGGATCGATCCCGTGTTCAGAGACGGGATCGGTCGGAATGACCTTACTTTTTACCAAAATAGAGAGTGGTAAATTCAATAATTTGTAATAGAGTTTACGCCAACCTGACATAGACAACTTTAAGCCTCTTGTTAGCAAAGCGCGGCAAGCATACCAGAAAGCGCAGCGAAGGTCTGTGGCTCTGCCGCCTCATACTGCCCACACATTGACGTCAAAATAGATCAAGGGTTCCATAGACATGGCAAATAACGTCACCGGTTTAGTAAGAATAGTGAAAGCAGCCGGTTATTCCTGGCAGGGCCTGCGTGCCGCATGGCAGCACGAAGCCGCATTTCGGCAGGAAGCTGTTGCCGCGCTGGTGGCCATTCTCGTGGCGTGCTGGCTGGATGTAGATACCATCTCCCGCATCTTGATGATTGGCTCGGTAGTGCTGGTTATCATCATTGAGATCCTTAATAGCGCTATCGAAGCGGTGGTTGACCGAATCGGGCAGGAGCAACATCCGCTCGCGGGCCGCGCCAAAGATATGGGATCGGCCGCCGTATTGCTGACTATCTTACTGGCTCTGTTCGTCTGGATCGCGCTGCTCTGGACGCATTTGAGATAGGGATTCCAGATTCATCAAACCGCTGATTTTTCCCTCTGTTACGGTTTTCATTTCGCGAATACCTGTATATACTCACAGCGACTGTATAAACAACCAGGGGGCGGGATGAAAGCGTTAACTGCACGGCAGCAACAGGTCTATGACCTGATTCGCGACCATATTAACCAGACGGGCATGCCGCCAACGCGTGCGGAAATTGCTGCGCAACTGGGTTTTCGCTCGCCCAATGCTGCTGAAGAGCATCTGAAAGCGCTGGCGCGTAAAGGCGTAATTGAAATTGTTTCCGGCGCATCGCGCGGGATTCGTTTGCTAATGGAAGAAGAACCGAGCGAAGGGCTGCCGCTGATTGGCCGCGTCGCTGCCGGTGAACCCTTGCTGGCGCAGGAACATATTGAAGCCCACTATCAGGTGGATGCGAATCTGTTCAAACCGAGCGCCGATTTCCTGCTGCGCGTGAGCGGCATGTCGATGAAAGATATCGGTATTATGGATGGCGATCTGTTAGCGGTGCATAAAACGCAGGAAGTGCGTAACGGCCAGGTTGTCGTGGCGCGCATTGATGATGAAGTCACCGTGAAACGCTGGAAAAAGCAGGGTGCAATTGTTCATCTGCTGCCGGAAAACACCGATTTCCAGCCGATTGTTGTTGATACCCGTGAGCAGTCACTAACTGTTGAAGGTTTAGCTGTCGGGATTGTACGCAACGGCGAGTGGCTCTGATCAGTTTCTGATCCTCCCCAACTGCGGCGGTGTGAATTTGCGCTGACCGCAGTCTGCTGTTTTACTTCTCTGTGACTCTTTCTGCGGCTCACGCTGGCGCCATTATGCTGATTACCGCACATAACGGAATGGGCTGATGCAGCTGTTTTCCTCTTCAGATAAAACACTCTGGCGGCTAGCGCTGCCGATGATCCTGTCAAATATCACCGTCCCGTTACTGGGCGTGGTGGATACTGCCGTTATTGGTCATCTCGATAGCCCTATTTATCTCGGCGGCGTCGCCGTGGGCACAACGGCAACCAGCTTCATCTTTATGCTTCTGCTATTCCTGCGCATGAGCACCACCGGATTGACCGCTCAGGCATTTGGCGCCAATGACAAAACCGCGCTGGCGCGCGCCTTAACGCAACCGCTGCTGATTGCGCTGGTTTTTGGCGTGCTATTTATGGTGCTACGAACGCCGGTGAGCAGCTTGGCGGCAGCCTTGATGGGCGGCAGCCCGGAAGTGCAGCAGCAGGCGCAAATCTTTATTGAGATTCGCTGGCTGAGTGCGCCCGCAACCTTAGCCAATTTGGTGATTCTGGGCTGGCTGCTGGGCGTTCAATATGCGCGGGCACCGATGGTGCTGCTGATCATCGGCAATCTGGTAAATATCCTGCTTGATCTGCTGTTCGTACTGAAACTGCATTGGGGTGTGGCTGGCGCGGCGGCGGCTACCGCGCTGGCAGAATATGTCACGCTGGGCGTGGGTTTGTGGATGGTAGCGCGCGTGCTGAAAATGCGCGGTATCCACTTTACTCTGCTTAAAACTAGCTGGCGCGGCGATGCGGCGCGGCTATTCCGCCTCAATCGCGACATTATGCTGCGCTCTTTAATGCTGCAAATTTGCTTCGCCTCACTCACCATCCTTGGTGCTCGAATTGGCCCGGATGTGGTGGCGGTCAATGCGGTACTGTTGATGTTCCTCACTTTTACCGCATACGCGCTGGATGGTTTTGCCTACGCGGTTGAAGCCTGTTCAGGTGAAGCTGTTGGGGCCAAAGATCGCAGTCGGCTGTTGCTGGTTTGGCATGCGGCTTGCCGCCAGGCTTGCTTCGTCGCAGCGATCTTTGCGCTGATTTATGCGTTAACCGGCCCGCAAATAGTGGCGATGTTGACGTCACTGGAAGCGCTTCGCGAGATGGCCGACAGATATCTGATTTGGCAGGTGATTCTGCCGCTGGTTGGCGTTTGGTGTTATCTGCTGGATGGCATGTTTATCGGTGCGACGCGCGGCCGTGAGATGCGTAACAGCATGGTGATGGCGGCAATCGGCTATGGTATATCGCTGCTTACGTTACCGTGGCTCGGCAATCACGGTTTATGGCTGGCAGTGACGGTGTTCCTGGCGCTACGCGGACTGACGCTGTGGCTGATCTGGCGAGGTCACTGGCAACGTGATAGCTGGTTCAACGCCTGAATAAGCGAAGCGTAACCTACAGATTAATCTGTAATTCTCTGCAAACTGCGAAACGGCTACTACAATTACCTTATACGGCGCACATGAGTAGCGCGTTGTGTGGGTATATCGCCAGATAGATAGGCGATGTATCTATCTCACTCAGGATGAAGTGGAGGATTATTATGAACAAAGACGAAGCGAGCGGAAACTGGAAGCAGTTTAAAGGGAAATTTAAAGAGAAGTGGGGCAAGCTTACGGATGACGACATGACGGTGATCGAAGGTAAACGCGATCAGTTGGTCGGTAAAATCCAGGAGCGCTACGGTTATGCGAAAGACCAGGCCGAGCAAGAAGTTAAGGACTGGGAAAGCACCAATAAAGATTACCGCTGGTAATCGCCCCTTAAGGAAGATGCTCCTACCCGCCAATCATTTAGCGTAGTGATTGGCCCGGCACAAGGACGTGCCTCTCTATTTTCTTACCCGTTTTTTCCCCTCAACCTGATGGTCATGCTCACAGCTTTCATGATGCGTGCAAGCCGCCACTTCTGCGCAGTTCTCACACAGGCCATGCGCCTCAATTACAGTATGACGCAGAGAAAATCCCGCCTGATCCGCTAACGAAGCAATGGTCTTTTCCACACCATGAGCATGTTTTTCAGTCACTGCCGCGCAACCGTCACACACCAGCATCACTGAAGTATGTGCCGGCTCATCAAAATGATGACAAACCACATAACTGTTGTTCGACTCAACGCGATGAATAAATCCCTGTTCTAGCAGGAAATCCAGCGCGCGATAAATGGTGGGCGGTTTAGCTTGCGGTTCACTGACACGCAGCTGATCCAGCAAATCGTAAGCGCTTATCGAACCATTCTGCTCTGCCATCAAGCGCAGCACTTCCGCGCGCTGAGTGGTGAGGCGCACGCCGCGATCAAGGCAAAGTGATTCAGCCTGGGTAAGAAGTTGTTCTGGCGTGAGGTTTGACATAGGCATTCTCCGGGTTGCAGGTGATGTTATTTTATCACACAAATTTTTACGCTGCTGTGATTGCTTATTTTGCTTAAATTCCTACAGAAAATTCCCACCAATCAATCGATTACCCTTCCTGTTTTTCGATCAATTTTGTTGCAATCAACATTTCTGAAAAATGCGTACCGGCAGGCAGCGCAACGGCTGCACGGATTTTGCTTTGCAACTCACCGGGTTAGCGTCTATGGTTCAAAAGGTCTTAAGTAATTTCTGGTATCAATTTACTCACTGTTAATTTTTCTGCATAAAAACACAGCGGAATGGTGCTTACGCATCCAATTCTGCGAATAGCAGTGCTATTTCCTTTTAATTCACAGCAATGAAGCGTTAGCCAGGGTTCAGAATAGCGGCTAACTAAACTTTCAGTCGGTGAGTGATTCAGCGACATTTCAAAGGTGATGGCAGGCTCATGGTGAAGACAATATTCAGGCACAAAAAAGTAGCTTATCTTGTTGGTTTGAATGCAGTATTTCTTTCTTCCTCAGCTCTGGCAGCAGGTACATGGTATGACGCGCGTAACGACGCAATGGGCGGTACCGGCGTAGCCTCTTCCACCTGGAGTTCCGCAGTGCTGGCTAACCCAGCATTGATGACCAAAGCGCAACCTGAAGATAACGTCAGCATCATTTTTCCTTCAGCCGGTGCACAGGTTACTGACAAAGACAAATTGCTCGATCGCGTCGATGACATCACTGATACCGTTGATCGTTATCAGGACGTAATCGATAACCTGACCTTTGCCGATTACCTCAATGGTTACCCGCAGTTGAAGGCCGCAGCAGGCGATATGGCTAATCAGCTCAGCGATCTGCGCGGCAATAAAGCCAACGCAACGGCGGGCGTAGCCCTGGCCGTCACCGTTCCAAATGAAACCTTACCTTTTGCCTTTATCACTAAGGCGTACGGTACTGCGCACGTGCGCGCCAACGTGGCGGATAGCGATATTGCCTACTTGCGCGCTGTTGCCGATGGGTCAAGAATTCCTGTTCCGGGTGATGAAGATAACTTGCGCTCCAGCGCCAATGGGCTGGCGGCTTTGGTCACCGATTATGGTGTGTCAGTCGCGCATGAGTTCTCGATTGCCGGCCATCCGGTTTCTGTCGGCGTAACGCCAAAGCTGCAGAAAACCTGGCTGTATAACTACACCGCGAGTATCTACAACTACGACAAGAGCGACATCAACAACAGCCGCTATCGCAGCAGCGATACCGGTTTCAACGTGGATGCTGGCGTTGCAACGGATTTCGGTGAGAACTGGACTTTCGGTGTGACCGGGCAAAACCTGATCTCGCGCGATATCGACACCAAAGAGGTGAACGGCTACCGCGATACTTACCAAATTCGTCCACTGGTTACGACCGGGCTTTCCTGGAATAACGGGCCGTTCACGCTGGCCGGTGATGTTGATCTGACTGAAACCAAGCGCTTCAAATCGGAAGACAGCAGCCAGTATGCTGGCGTAGGTGCGGAGTATCGTGTGCTGGATTGGCTGGCGCTGCGTGCCGGTTATCGTGCCGATTTGAAGTCGAACGATACCGACGTGTTCACCGCTGGTTTGGGTGTGTCACCGTTCAGCAATACCGTTCATCTCGATCTGGCCGGTTCTGTGGGTAAAGACAACACCGTGGGTGCGATGCTGCAGCTCGGATTTAATTTCTAATTCCCCGTCTGATAACGGGCGGCTGTGCCGCCCGTTTTGCTGTGATATGATTGCGCAGTTTCTCATCACTTAACTTACTGCGGATTTACTGCGTTTCATGACCGATACTTTCTCCTCGCAACGTTTTTCCATCGCCCCAATGCTCGACTGGACCGATCGTCACTGTCGTTATTTCCACCGTCAGCTGAGCGGCGACACGCTGCTATACACCGAAATGGTGACGACCGGCGCGATCATCCACGGTAAAGGCGACTATCTGGCTTACAGCGAGGAAGAGCATCCACTGGCGCTGCAGCTGGGTGGTAGCGATCCCGCCGCGCTGGCGCAGTGCGCAAAGCTGGCAGAAGAGCGTGGCTACGATGAGATCAACCTCAACGTGGGTTGTCCGTCCGATCGCGTACAGAACGGCCGTTTTGGAGCTTGCCTGATGGGCGATGCGGCGCTGGTTGCCGACTGCATTAAAGCGATGCGCGATGTGGTGAGCATTCCGGTGACGGTGAAAACCCGTATCGGCATTGATGAGCAGGACAGCTACGAATTCCTGTGTGATTTTATTGGCACCGTGGCGCAACAGGGCGGCTGCGATACCTTTATTATCCACGCGCGCAAAGCCTGGCTTTCCGGTTTGAGTCCGAAAGAGAATCGCGAGATCCCGCCGCTCGATTATCCACGCGTATACCAATTGAAGCGCGACTTCCCGGCGTTGACCATGGCGATTAATGGCGGCATCAAAACCCTGGAAGAAGCTAAACTGCATCTGCAGCATATGGATGGCGTGATGATGGGGCGCGAAGCCTATCAGAATCCGGGTATTCTGGCGCAGATTGACCGCGAACTGTTTGGCCGCGATACGCCGCGTATCGATCCGGTGGCGGTGGTGCGCTCAATGTATCCGTACATTGAAGCTGAATTATCTAAAGGCATGTATCTCGGCCATGTTACACGTCATATGCTTGGCCTGTTCCAGGGTATTCCCGGTGCGCGCCAGTGGCGTCGTTACTTAAGTGAAAACGCCCATAAACCCGGTGCCGATGTGCGCGTGCTGGAAGCGGCGTTAGCGTTGGTAGCGGATAAGATCCCGCAGGAAGTGATGTAATCATCGTCAGGCAAGCCGGAGCGTTCCGGCTTTTGTAGGGTGCGCATTCATGCGCACATCAAGGCCAGCAGGATGGTTTTTTCTGCGCCATAAATTAGTTTTTTTCATCATCCTTTCAAGCCTTCACTCATCCCTTATCCAACATATTCAAATAGTTAGCCAAATTTATAAGTTGGCACGCATCTTGTAATGTTCCTGATGTTACTTACACAGGAGAGCCTTCGTGGAAATTCTATTTGTTATCGGATTTTTTCTGATGCTGCTGTTCACCGGCGTTTCGCTGCTGGGCGTGATTGCGGCATTGGTGGTGGCGACCGCTTTGATGTTCTTTGGCGGATTGCTGGCAATTGTTATCAAAGTGTTGCCATGGCTGGTGCTGGCAGTGGCTGTTGTATGGCTTTATCGCGCATTTACCACGCCTTCAGGTGAGGCTAAATTGCGCAGGCTGAAAAGAAAAATCAGCGACTTAGATAGAAGGGACTGGCGCTAATTGCGGTGACGATCACAGACTCGGAAATTGCTTAGAATAATTCCGCATTTAAACATATTTTTTACTTATGTTTTCTGTCAGGATGATTGGCGTTGTTTCAAACGAATTCATCGCCGCTGTCCCTACACCAGCGCGAACTATAAAAAAGAAAGAAAAAGGGGCTTCCTACGGGAAGCCCCTTTTGCATTTAGCGATCAGGGAATCAACAGGCTGGAACCCTGAGTCGCGCGGCTCTCCAGCACCTGATGCGCGCGCACCGCGTCACGCAAGGCAAATTTCTGCTGCTCTGACACATTAAGCTGAATTGCCCGGCTGGCGATCAATGAGAACAATTCATTACTGGCGGCATCCAGTTCTGCACGATTGGTGATGTAGCCGAACAGCGAAGGGCGAGTGACGAACAGCGAGCCTTTCTTATTGAGAATGCCAAGATCAACGCCGGTTACCGGACCTGAAGCATTACCAAAGCTGACCATTAATCCATGGCGACGCAGGCTATCCAACGAAGGTTCCCAGGTATCTTTTCCCACCGAGTCATACACTACGGCCACTTTCTCGCCGTTGGTCAATTCGCTGACGCGCTTCGCAATATCCTCTTCGCGATAGTTGATCGTCGCCCAGGCGCCGGCATCTTTGGCAATCTTCGCTTTCTCTGCGGAACCTACAGTGCCAATCAGATGTGCGCCGAGCGCTTTGGCCCATTGGCAGGCGATCAAACCCACGCCACCGGCTGCGGCATGGAACAGGAAGATTTCATCGGCTTTAACTTTATAGGTTTGTCGCAGCAGATACTGCACGGTTAACCCTTTAAGGAAAGAGGCCGCGCCTTGCTCAAACGAGATGCTATCCGGCAGGATCACCAGACGATCTTCCGCCACATTGTGCACTTCGCTATACGCACCGAGCGCGGCCTGGCAATAGACCACGCGGTCGCCCGCCTTAAAACGCGTCACCGCCGATCCGACGCGCTTCACCACGCCGGCCGCTTCGGTGCCCAGGCCGGAAGGGAAGCTGCTTTGCGGATACAAACCGCTGCGCACGTAGGTATCAATGTAGTTAATGCCAATCGCCTTGTTTTCCACCTGCACTTCGTGCTCGGCGGGATCGGCTAATTCGAAATCGACCCATTGCAGCACATCTGGGCCGCCGTGTTGGTTGAACTGAATACGCTTTGCCATTCTGACTCCTGTGATTGTTCATCCTGGGACGTTATACTTGCGCGTCCCTTTCACGATCGGTAATGCATTCACTATGGCAGGAAATAAACCCACCAACAAATCGAACGAACCCCGCGATCGGCAGCTGGAAGGCGTGAAAATGCCGCCGCATTCCATAGAAGCGGAGCAGTCGGTGCTCGGTGGGTTGATGCTGGATAACCAGCGCTGGGACAACGTCTCAGAACGCGTTGTCGCCAATGATTTCTTCAACCGCTCGCACCGCATGATCTTCACGGAAATGCAGCGTTTGCTGGAAGCGGGCCAGCCGATCGACCTGATTACACTCTCTGAATCGCTGGAAACGCTGGGCGAATTAGAGATGGCCGGCGGCTTCGCCTATCTGGCCGAGCTGGCAAAGAATACGCCAAGTGCGGCGAACATTGGTGCTTATGCCGATATCGTGCGCGAACGTGCGGTGGTGCGAGAGATGATCTCGGTGGCGAACCAAATCGCCGATGCCGGTTACGATCCGCAAGGACGGAGCAGTGAAGATCTGCTCGACTTTGCCGAATCCAACGTTTTCAAAATTGCTGAACAGCGCGCCAATAAAGATCAGGGTCCGCAGAACATCGAGCAGATCCTCGAAGCCACGGTTTCGCGTATTGAGTCGCTAGTTTCAACGCCGCACGACGGCGTGACCGGCGTCGATACCGGCTATCAGGATTTGAACAAAAAAACCGCCGGTTTACAGGGCTCGGATCTGATTATCGTCGCGGCGCGTCCTTCAATGGGCAAAACCACCTTCGCCATGAATTTGTGCGAAAACGCCGCGATGTTGCAGGACAAGCCGGTGCTGATTTTCAGTCTGGAGATGCCCAGCGAACAGCTGATGATGCGTATGCTGGCGTCGCTGTCGCGCGTGGATCAGACGCGTATTCGTACCGGTCAGTTGGAAGATGAAGATTGGGCGCGCATTTCCGCCACCATGGGGATTTTGCTCGAGAAGAAGAACATGTTTATTGATGACTCTTCTGGCCTGACGCCAACTGAAGTGCGTTCACGCGCGCGCCGCATTTTCCGCGAAAACGGCGGGTTGAGCCTGATCATGATCGACTACCTGCAGCTGATGCGCGTGCCTGCGCTGTCCGACAACCGTACGCTGGAGATCGCCGAGATCTCGCGCTCGCTCAAAGCGCTGGCGAAAGAGCTGAATGTGCCGGTGGTGGCGCTGTCGCAGCTGAACCGCTCATTGGAACAACGTGCGGATAAGCGTCCGGTGAACTCGGATCTGCGTGAATCAGGCTCGATCGAGCAGGATGCCGACTTGATCATGTTCATCTATCGTGACGAGGTGTATCACGAAAACAGCGATCTTAAAGGCATCGCCGAGATCATCCTCGGTAAGCAGCGTAACGGCCCGATCGGTACGGTACGTTTGACCTTTAATGGCCAATGGTCGCGCTTTGATAACTACGCTGGCCCGCAATACGACGACGAATAACCCTTTCAACCCGGATGCATGCACGTTTTGTGCATGCATTTCACGTCATCAGAAAATAGTGTTGGACAACCCCGGCTTTAATCAGGTTATCTGTACCAAAGCGCCCCTTATTTCGCTGTGGAAACAGAATGACTCAGGTAGACGATCACGACCTTAAGATATTGACATTATTACAATCTAACGGACGCCTCACCAACCAGGAACTCAGTGATTTAGTCGGACTTTCGGCATCGCAATGTTCACGCCGCCGCATCAATCTTGAGCAGGCCAATCTCATTCTCGGCTATCACGCGCGCCTCTCGCCCGATGCGGTGGGCCTTGGCATGGTGGGATTAATTGAAGTGCGATTGAAAAACCACACGCCCGATTATGAAGAGAGTTTTCATCGCATGGTGGAAGAAGAAGCCGCCATCGTCGATGCCTTTAAAACCACTGGCGATGCAGATTATCTGCTGAAAGTGGCGGTGGCCGATCTGGCGTCATTGAGCGCGTTGATCAGCCAGTTAGTGGCTGGTCATCAAAGCGTGGCACATGTGAAAACGTCCGTGGTATTGAGCCGTTTAAAAGAGAACGGTTTGATGATGATCCCGCAGCACAAAACGCGCCAAAAAAGTGCGTGATGTGCTAATCTGGTGCAATTATTGCCTTAATAATGCAAAAAACGCGCACCAGAAAACAGATTTGTGCATGGGTTGATGGTTTGAGTCTCAATTGATGCACAAAAACCTGCAATAAAGCGCCTTAGTTATCAATTGGATAATCGCTGGCACCCATCGGCGGCGCGCATACGTCGCCGATGTGGTGCGTTTTTTGCATTTGAACCGCATCATTTGCAATGAGATTAACCCATGGATAACGTTGTTCAACCCACCAAAGTTCCCCATTCGCTGATTGAAGATGCGCTGGCAATAGTGCTCGGCACGCTGATGGTCTCTTTCGGCGTCATTATGCTGAAACAGGCTGGCGCACTGACCGGCAGTTCAGCGGGTATTGCCTTCTTAATCAGCTATTTGTCGCCGCTCTCCTTTGGTAGCGCCTTCTTCCTGATCAACCTGCCATTTTACTGGCTGGCCGTGCGCCGCATGGGCTGGGAATTTACCCTGAAAACCTTCTGCGCCGTTGGCCTGGTGTCGCTGTTCACCCATTTGCATCCGCTGTTTGTGCATTTTTCTGCGCTAAATCCGTTTTATGCGACACTGTTCGGTAACGTGGTGATGGGCATTGGGTTTATAGTGTTGTTCCGTCACAAAGCCAGCCTCGGCGGCATCAATATTTTGGCGCTCTGGCTGCAGGACCGCATCGGTCTGCGTGCCGGAAAACTGCAAATGGCGGTTGATACCTGCGTGGTATTAGCGTCGCTGTTTGTGGTGTCGTTACCGATGCTGTTTGCTTCAATCGCGGGCGCGGTGATCCTCAATCTCATCATCGCAATGAATCATCGTCCCGGCCGTTACATGGTTTGATGACGCATCTTTACCTCTTATTTCTGACCAATCATGGAGATCTGCACCGTGTTTCAAAACGTTGATGCCTATGCCGGCGATCCGATTCTGTCGTTGATGGAAACCTTCAAACAAGATCCGCGCGATAACAAAGTAAACCTGAGCATTGGTCTCTATTACAACGAAGCGGGCATCATTCCTCAGCTGCAGGCGGTTGCCGCAGCAGAAGAGCGCCTGCAGGCGCAGCCGCATCAGGCGTCGCTGTATCTGCCGATGGAAGGTCTGAACGCTTACCGTAACGCCATTGCACCGTTGCTGTTCGGTAAACAACATCCGATGCTGCAAGCGGGCCGTATTGCGTCCATCCAGACCTTAGGTGGCTCAGGTGCGCTGAAAGTCGGTGCTGATTTCCTTAAGCGTTACTTCCCAGCGTCAAACGTGTGGGTGAGCGATCCAACGTGGGAAAACCATATCGCAATCTTCAACGGTGCGGGCTTCGATGTAGAGACTTATCCGTGGTACGACGCAGAAACCAACGGCGTGAAGTTTGATGCGTTCATCGCCAAGCTGAAAACCTTGCCGAAACAATCCATCGTTCTGCTGCATCCGTGCTGCCACAACCCAACCGGCGCCGATCTGACCAACGCGCAGTGGGACGAGACTACCGAAGTGCTGAAAGCGCAGGAGCTGATTCCGTTCCTCGATATCGCTTATCAGGGCTTTGGTGCGGGCATGGAAGCGGATGCTTATGCCATTCGCGCCATTGCGGCTGCCGGCTTGCCAGCGCTGGTGAGCAACTCGTTCTCCAAGATCTTTTCGCTGTACGGCGAGCGTGTTGGCGGCTTGTCCATTGTCTGCGACAGCGCGGAGGAGTCTGCTCGTGTGCTGGGTCAACTGAAAGCGACCGTGCGTCGCAACTATTCCAGCCCGCCAAACTTTGGTGCGCAGGTGGTTTCCTGCGTGCTGAACGACGAAGCGCTGCTGAATAACTGGCTGGCAGAAGTGGAAGCGATGCGTCTGCGCATTATCGAAATGCGCCAGGCGCTGGTGAATGTGTTGAGCACCAAGCTGCCGGGTCAAAACTTTGATTACCTGCTGAAACAGCGCGGTATGTTCAGCTACACCGGTCTGAGCGCGCAGCAGGTTGATCGTCTGCGCGATGAGTTCGGCGTCTACCTGATTGCCAGCGGCCGCATGTGCGTTGCCGGTCTGAACAGCCGTAACGTCAACCAGGTTGCTGAGGCGTTTGCCGCAGTGATGTAAGCCAGAATTTATGATTAAAAAACCGTCGGCGCAGGCTGGCGGTTTTTTTTTAACTTATTTGTTAAGGATAATCGAGACTGGTCTTGTTAGGGCTTAACTCCTTGAATGTAAAGATTCTCCAGCCTGAAAAAAGGCTGAGCGCGACATCATAATCGCGAATTTTATGCACAAGGAAGCATGCTCATGACCCTTAAAACCCGTTCTTACCTCATCAAACCTACGGCTATTGCACTTGCGTTAGCTTTCTCTGTTCCGGCTTATAGCACCGAGCTCACGCGCGATAACGGCGCGCCGGTTGGTGATAACCAGAATTCACAAACCGCAGGCGAGCATGGTGCGGTGCTGCTGCAGGACGTGCAGCTGATCCAAAAGCTGCAACGCTTTGACCGTGAACGCATTCCAGAGCGCGTGGTTCACGCACGCGGTACCGGCGCACACGGCGAGTTCCGCGCCAGCAAAGACATCAGTGACTTAACCATTGCCGAAGTGTTCAAACCGGGCAGCGTGACGCCGGTATTTGTGCGCTTCTCCTCCGTAGTGCACAGCAAACATTCTCCGGAAACGCTGCGTGATCCACGCGGTTTTGCCACCAAGTTTTACACCAGTCAGGGCAACTGGGATTTAGTCGGCAACAACCTGCCGGTGTTCTTCATCCGTGACGCAATTAAATTCCCGGACATGGTGCACGCGTTTAAGCCCGATCCACGTACCAACCTTGGCAACGACGCCCGCACTTTTGATTTCTTCTCACATGTACCAGAAGCAACGCACGGCCTGACCATGTTGTTCTCCAACATGGGTACGCCAGCAAACTATCGTCAGATGGATGGCAACAGCGTGCACGCCTATAAGTTCGTCAACGCGAAAGGCGAAGTGCACTATGTGAAGTTCCACTGGAAGACCCTGCAAGGCGAAAAGAACCTCGATCCAGGTGAAGTGGCGGCAATTCAAAGCGGCACCTTCAGCCACATGACCGAGGATTTAGTGGCATCGATCAACAACAAAGCCTTCCCGAAATGGGATCTCTATATTCAAACCATTAAAGCCAGCGATCTGGATAAATTCGATTTCAACCCGCTGGACGCCACCAAAATCTGGCCGGGTATCGCTGAAGTGAAAGTGGGGAAGATGGAACTGAACCGCAACGTGGATAACTTCTTCCAGGAAACCGAGCAGGTAGCGATGGCGCCATCGAATCTGGTGCCGGGCATTGAGCCATCAGAAGACCGTCTGCTGCAGGGCCGTTTGTTCTCCTACGCCGATACCCAGATGCACCGCTTGGGCGCCAATGGCCTGACGTTGCCGGTCAACGCGCCGCGCGTGCCGGTGAGTAACGGGAATCAGGATGGCGCGATGAACAGCGGTAAAGCTGACGATCATGGCGTCAACTATCAGCCAAGCCGTATCTATCCGCGTGAAGAGCTGCAGAGCGCACGTTATAGTCACAGCCCGCTGAGCGGCACTACGCAGCAGGCTATGATCGCTAAAACGCAGAACTTTAAGCAGGCGGGCGATCTGTATCGTTCCTTTAACGACAAAGAGAAAACCGATCTGATCAATTCTCTGGGCGGCGCGCTGAAAGGTGTGGATGTGCAGAGCCGCGCCATTATGCTGTCGTACTTCTACAAAGCCGATAAAGAGTACGGCGAGCGCCTTGCTGCTATCACCAAAGATGATGTGGGCAGCATCAAAACCATGGCTGCTAAGCTGAGCGACTAACCTTCAGGCGGCAGACTTCACGCTCTGCCGCTTTTTCCTCTCTTCAGGGTTTACCTTTCGCCGACATGCTGCACACTTAAACGGTGTGATTACTTATAGGATTCTGGCATGTGGCATCAACAAACGCTTACGCTTGGCGCCAAAGCGCGCGGCTTTCATCTGATTACCGACGAGATTGTCGGCCAGCTTCACGGCTTATCCGATGTGCGCGTCGGCCAATTGCATCTTCTGCTGCAACACACATCGGCGTCTCTAACGCTAAATGAGAATTGCGATCCCACTGTGCGCAGCGATATGGAGCAGCATTTCTTACGCCATGTTCCGGAAAGTGCGCCTTATCAGCACGACTACGAAGGGGCCGACGACATGCCCGCACACATCAAATCGTCGCTACTCGGCGTTTCGCTCCTGATTCCGGTCAACCGTGGTCGCCTGATGTTAGGCACATGGCAGGGAATCTGGTTGGGTGAACATCGGGTGCAGGGCGGTGCGCGGCGTATCGTGGCGACCTTACAAGGGGAATAAAACATGAACACATCGGATTTACTGACGTATTGCATGAGCAAGCCGGGCGCGGAACAAAGCTTTAAAGAGTGCTGGCAGGCGACGCAGATTAAAAGTGAAGGCGTGCTGTTTGCCATGCTTTATGAGGTAAAAGGGCGTCCGGCTTTGTCGCTGAAAGCAACGCCTGCACTAGCGGAATTATTACGTGAGGAGCATAACGATGTGTTTCCCAGCGAGCACTTAAACAAGTCGCACTGGAGCACGTTGTGGCTGGATGGTTCGCTGAAGGATTCGCAGATTTACTATCTGGTGGATGCTTCCTGGCAACAGGCTGACGCCACGCGTGAAGCGGGCGTCAACCATGATGACCACTGAGGCGAATTAAGCCGCAGATTCCTCGCGCAGGGTATTGATATCAATCACGAAGCGGTATTTCACGTCGCTTTTTAGCATACGTTCGTAGGCTTCGTTGATTTGATTCATCGCGATCAGTTCGATATCTGAAGTGATACCGTGCTCGCCGCAGAAATCCAGCATCTCCTGGGTTTCCGCGATGCCGCCAATCAGTGAACCGGCGATGCTACGACGTTTGAAGATCAGGTTGAAGACCTGCGGTGCCGGGTGATCGTGCTCCGGTGCGCCGACCAGCGTCATGTTGCCATCACGCTTCAGCAGGGCGATGAACGGGTTGAGATCGTGCTGCGCCGCAACGGTGTTCAGAATGAAGTCAAAGCTGTTGGTGTGCGCTGCCATTTGATCGGCATCTTTCGAGATCACCACTTCATCCGCGCCAAGGCGTTTACCATCTTCAATTTTTGACGGTGACGTGGTGAACAGCACCACATGTGCGCCCATCGCATGAGCCAGTTTCACGCCCATGTGACCGAGGCCGCCCAAACCGACGATACCGACTTTTTTACCCGGACCAACATTCCAGTGGCGCAGCGGCGAGTAAGTGGTGATACCGGCACACAGCAGCGGCGCAACGCCCGCCAGATCGAGATTCTCTGGAACGCGCAGCACGAAGCTTTCATCTACTACCATGCTGGTGGAGTAACCGCCGTAGGTGATGGCTTTGGTTTCACGGTCTTCACCGTTATAAGTGCCAACGAAGCCATTTTCGCAATACTGCTCCAGCCCTTCCTGACAGCTTGGACAGCTGCGGCACGAATCAACCATACAACCAACGCCCACCAAATCACCCACTTTGTAGTTGTGAGTGTGCGCGCCAACGGCAGTGACGCGACCCACGATTTCGTGGCCCGGCACTACAGGGAAAATGGTGTTGCGCCATTCGTTGCGCGCGGTATGCAGGTCAGAGTGGCAGACGCCGCAGTACAACACTTCAATCTGCACATCATGAGCGCGCAGTTCGCGTGGCTTAAAGTCGAACGGGGCGAGTTTTGCTTTCGCGTCCTGTGCGGCATAGGCATGCGTAATATTCATGGTGTCTCCAGTAGGATGTGTCGTGAGTTTTATGCGGGATCCCGTAAGGGATAAAAGGCGCGTGAATCACGCCAAAAGGAACGCTGTAAGGATAGTCAGCAGGATGGAATGCGTATATGCCTGAAGTTGTCTGATTCTTGCCTGTTCCTGCATTTCGTTGCGGAATTCGGCAGAAAAAATCAGGCCCGCAATGGCGGGCCTGGGAGAAAATTACTTCTTCAACATTGGCTTAAGGAAACGTGCCGTGTGTGATTTTTCACACTCCGCCACCGTTTCTGGCGTACCGGATACCAGGATTTCACCGCCGCCGCTGCCGCCTTCCGGGCCGAGATCGACAATCCAGTCTGCGGTTTTCACCACGTCGAGGTTGTGCTCAATCACCACGATGGTGTTGCCCTGATCGCGCAGCTGATGCAGCACTTCCAGCAGTTGCTGAATATCCGCAAAGTGCAGGCCGGTGGTCGGCTCATCAAGGATATAGAGCGTTTGGCCGGTGCCGCGTTTTGAGAGCTCACGCGCCAGCTTGACGCGCTGCGCTTCACCGCCCGAGAGCGTGGTCGCCGACTGACCGAGGCGGATATACGACAGGCCAACATCGATCAGCGTTTGCAGCTTACGCGCCAGCGCCGGCACCGCATCAAAGAACTCGCGCGCTTCTTCGATGGTCATATCCAGCACTTCGTGGATGCTCTTGCCTTTGTATTTGATCTCCAGCGTTTCGCGGTTATAGCGTTTGCCTTTGCACTGATCGCACGGCACGTAGATGTCCGGCAGAAAGTGCATTTCTACCTTGATCACGCCATCGCCCTGACAGGCTTCGCAGCGTCCGCCGCGCACGTTGAAGCTGAAGCGGCCCGGATTGTAGCCGCGTGAACGCGCTTCCGGTACACCGGCGAACAGCTCACGTACCGGCGTGAAAATGCCGGTATAGGTCGCGGGATTCGAACGCGGCGTACGGCCAATCGGGCTCTGATCGATATCGATCACTTTATCGAAATGTTCCAGACCGGCGATCTCACGATACGGCGCGGCTTCGATGGTGGTAGCGCCATTGAGCTGGCGCTGCGCAATCGGGAACAGCGTATCGTTGATCAGCGTTGATTTACCCGATCCGGACACGCCGGTGATACAGGTAAACAAGCCGACCGGAATCGTCAGCGTGACATCTTTGAGGTTGTTACCGCGCGCACCGGTCAGTTTCAGCACTTTGGCTGGATCGCCTTTGACGCGCTGTTTAGGGATCGCAATCTCACGTTTGCCGCTGAGGAACTGGCCAGTGAGGGAATTTTCATTCGCCATGATCGCGTGCACATCGCCTTCGGCAACCACCTGACCACCGTGCACGCCAGCGCCCGGACCGATATCGATCACGTGGTCAGCGGCACGAATCGCATCCTCATCGTGCTCCACCACAATCACGGTATTACCGAGATCGCGCAGGTGAATCAGCGTGCCGAGAAGGCGTTCGTTATCGCGCTGATGCAGGCCGATGGAGGGTTCATCCAGCACGTACATCACGCCAACCAAACCGGCACCAATCTGGCTGGCCAGACGAATACGCTGCGCTTCACCGCCGGACAGCGTTTCCGCCGAGCGTGACATCGACAGGTAATTCAAGCCGACGTTAACCAGGAAGCTCAGGCGATCGCCAATCTCCTTAAGGATTTTTTCCGCGATCTGCGCACGCTGACCACTCAGCTTCATGTTGGCGAAGAAATCCATCGCATGGCCGATGCTCATTTCTGAGATGGTTGGCAGGTTGGTGTCTTCGACAAACACATGGCGCGCTTCACGACGCAGACGAGTGCCTTCACAGCTGGCACAGGCGCGGTTGCTGATAAATTTCGCCAGCTCTTCACGCACCGCGTTGGATTCCGTCTCTTTATAACGGCGCTCCATGTTGTGCAGCACGCCTTCAAACGGATGGCGGCGCACTGAGGTGTCACCGCGATCGTTGATGTATTTGAATTCGATATTCTCTTTGCCGGAACCGTACAGAATCACATTGCGCGCGTTGTCGCTCAGGCTGTTGAACGGAGCTTCGACATCGAATTGCAGATGCTCAGCCAGCGAGCGCAGCATCTGGAAATAGTAGAAGTTACGGCGATCCCAGCCGCGAATGGCGCCGCCCGCCAGCGACAGCTCGGGATTTTGCACCACACGATCGGGATCGAAATATTGCTGCACGCCCAGGCCATCACAGGTCGGGCAGGCACCGGCCGGATTGTTGAACGAGAACAGGCGCGGTTCGAGTTCACGCATGCTGTAGCCACAAATCGGACAGGCAAAGTTGGCCGAGAACAGCATCTCTTCGGCGCTGGTATCATCCATATCGGCGACGATCGCCGTACCACCGCTCAGTTCCAGCGTGGTTTCGAAGGATTCGGCAAGACGCGTTGCCAGATCGTCGCGCACGCGGAAGCGGTCAATCACCACTTCGATGGTGTGCTTCTTCTGTAACTCCAGCTTCGGCGGATCCGACAGGTCGCACACTTCACCATCGATACGCGCACGGATATAGCCCTGCGCGGCGAGGTTTTCCAGCGTTTTGGTGTGTTCGCCTTTGCGATCTTTCACCACTGGCGCCAGCAGCATTAGACGACGTCCTTCTTCCTGCGACAGCACCTGATCAACCATCTGGCTCACGGTTTGCGCCGCCAGTGGAACGTCGTGATCCGGACAGCGCGGCTCACCCACGCGTGCAAACAGCAGGCGCAGATAGTCATGAATTTCAGTAATGGTGCCGACGGTGGAACGCGGGTTATGCGAAGTCGATTTCTGCTCAATGGAGATGGCGGGCGACAGACCTTCAATATGGTCAACGTCCGGTTTCTCCATTAATGAAAGAAACTGGCGCGCATAGGCCGAAAGCGACTCGACATAGCGACGCTGGCCTTCCGCATACAGCGTATCAAACGCCAGTGAAGACTTACCGGAACCTGACAGACCGGTGACCACAATGAGCTTATCGCGAGGGATGATCAGGTTGATGTTCTTCAAATTATGGGTGCGAGCACCGCGGACTTCGATCTTATCCATTCACCTTTCCCGGATTGAACAACACTCGCCATGCCTTGCCAGCACGACCAGCAGAAACGGTCCATTATGGCACAAAAAATAAACTGAATAAATATCCAGTGTTTTTGCTATTGTGTCCGCCGATAAATTTTGGAATCCCGCTCTAAAGTGGGCACACGCCAATGTGACGTGATACAATTTTTCGCTTAGACTTTTAGCATCAACTCATCGGGAGACAGCAACATGGCCAGTCGTGGCGTAAACAAAGTGATTCTAGTCGGGAATCTGGGTCAGGATCCGGAAGTGCGCTACATGCCAAATGGTGGCGCGGTAGCCAACATTACGCTGGCCACGTCAGAAAGCTGGCGCGACAAAACAACCGGTGAAAACAAAGAGATCACTGAATGGCACCGCGTTGTGCTGTTCGGCAAGCTGGCGGAAGTGGCTGGCGAATACCTGCGTAAAGGTTCTCAGGTTTACATCGAAGGCCAGCTGCGTACCCGCAAATGGACCGATCAGGCCGGCCAGGAAAAATACACCACTGAAGTGGTAGTTAACGTTGGCGGCACCATGCAGATGCTGGGCGGACGTCAGCAGGGCGCGAACGCAGGTGGTGCACCTTCGGGCGGCCAGGGCGGCGGCAATAACAACGGTTGGGGCCAGCCACAGCAGCCACAACAGCAGCCGCAGGGCGGTGGTAACCAGTTCAGCGGTGGTGCGCAACAGCGTCCACAGCAGCAGAGCGCACCAGCCAACAACGAACCGCCAATGGATTTTGACGACGATATTCCGTTCTGATTATCTGCCTGAGCAATCTCAGGCCTGACGTTATCGAACCCAGAAATGCCATTCCGCGAGGAGTGGCATTTTTTTATCTGCAGCCGAACAAGTTGCAGCCTTAATGCGGTCGCCATTCCCGCAATAACGCTTCCGTCTCACGCACCAGCACCGGATTGCCTGGCATAATTAAATCGGCCCACACTTCGTTGTGCTGATTGATCTGCTGCTGCGCGGAAACATACGTGCGGTCGGCGGTGGTATGCGCATCGGCGGCGACGGTGATGTGATAGCCGAGGCTGGCGCCGACTTTGATGGTGGTATCAACACAGTAATCGGTCGCGCAGCCGCAAATGACGAAGTTTTTAATGCCCAGTTGGTCGAGTTGAGCGGCAAGATCGGTTTGCCAGAAGCTATCGCAAGCGGTCTTATTGATGAAGATGCCGTTGGCTGGCTGCTGCAACTCGGGCACAATCGCCCAACCAACTGAATCAACTTCTAAACCTGGCCCAACGTGCTGGATGAAAATCACCTGATCGGCCGCAGCGGTTAATTGATTGATCCGCTCGCAGCGTCCGGCACGATCAAAACGCGGCGTTGCCAGCACGCCATTTTGCATATCCACCACAACTACGACTCGATTCGCCATTTCACTCTCCTAAGTTTGAAGCCTCAGTGTGGATTGCCGACGCGCAGAGGTAAAGCAATTCACCTTTGCATTTATCGCCACTGCCGCGCATGCTTATAAGCGCTTTTAAATCGGAGGTGTGTTGTGAAGGTGGTTCCTGAAATCTTTCCTTGTGAGCAAGATCGTGCGCAGTTTCAGCATTTCGCTGAGCTGCCGGGCATCGAGCTGTATCAGGCGCACATCTCCCGCTACGCTTTTGAACCCCATACCCATGAAGCCTTTGGCATCGGCACAATTGAGTCCGGCGCCCAGCGTTTTCGCTATCGCGGCGCCAATTACACCGCGCCACAGCATTCGTTAGTCATGATGAATCCCGACGAACTTCATACAGGTGAATCTGCCTGCGACGAAGGCTGGCGATATCGCATGATCTATATCGATCCGCGGGAAATGGATCGTCTGACTGGCGATCGTGATTGGTGGTTCACCGATGCACTGCGCACCGATGCGCGGCTGGCACAGCCGTTTTCGCAATTGCTGGCGCAGATGTGGCAGGCGGAAACTACGCTGGAGCGCGAAAGCATTTTGCTCGAACTACTGGAGTTGATGCGTCCACTGGCGCGTCAGGGACAGCAGCGACCTAACGAAGGGGCGCATCGCTTTGATGCGGTGAGAGACTATTTGCGTGAAAACCTCGCCGAACCGGTGCGGCTTGAAGAACTTGCTGCGCTGGCATCACTGTCGCCGTGGCATTTCCTGCGCAGTTTCAAACAGCACTTCCACGTTACACCACATCAAATGCTGATGGCTTTTCGTCTGTTCGCCGCGAAACAGCAGCTGGCGCGCGGCGACAGTGCGGCAACCGTTGCGGCATCGGTCGGCCTTACCGATCAGGCCCATCTCACCCGCGCCTTCGCGCATCGCTACGGCATCACGCCGGGCCGCTATCAAAAACAAGTGTTCCCTTCACGCTAACCGCAATCTGCTACAAGCCTTTCGCCTCCGCCTGCGTCACACTGCAGCGGAATGCATATAAAGGAAGAGTTTATGTTTGCTGGAATACTGTTTGCGCTGGCAGCGGGACTGATGTGGGGATTGATCTTTGTGGGTCCGCTGCTGATACCGGATTATCCGGGCACTTTGCAATCGGCCGGACGCTACGTCGCCTTTGGATTGGTGGTGTTGCCGCTGGCCTGGCTGGATCGCCGTCGTTTGCGTCAGCTGGCGCGCAAGGATTGGATTGAAGCGCTGAAGCTGTCGCTGATTGGCAATTTACTCTATTACGCGTTTCTCGCCAGCGCGATTCAACGCACCGGCGCGCCCATTTCGACCATGATTATCGGCACCTTGCCGGTGGTGATTACCGTGACGGCTAATCTCTGTTATGGCCATCTTGAAGGGCGCTTGCCGTGGCGCAAACTGACGCCGGCTTTGCTGATTATTGCCGCAGGCCTGGCTTCCGTGAATGCCGCCGAACTTCAGACGCAAGGTCCCGATTTTGATTGGTCGCGCTATCTCACCGGTTTAGGGTTAGCGGTTCTGGCGGTGGCATGCTGGACATGGTATCCGCTGCGTAATGGTTTATGGTTACGCGCGCATCCCCAGCACAAGCCATCCAGCTGGGCGACAGCACAAGGTTTGGTGACGCTGCCGCTGGCGATAGTGTTCTATCTATTGGTCTGCGTGCAACTCCACTGGCAGCAACCTGCGTTTGCTCTGCCCTTCGGGCCGCAGCCGCAACGCTTTCTATTATTAATGTTAGGTATCGGGCTGATCTGCTCATGGCTGGGCACACTCTGCTGGAATGCTGCCAGCCAGCGCGTGCCGACAGTGATAATGGGGCCGTTGATTGTGTTCGAAACCTTAGCCGGATTGCTGTGGACATTCCTGTGGCGACAAAGCTGGCCGCCGCTGTTAACTGCTGTCGGCATCGGATGTCTGATTGTCGGCGTAATCTACGCGATGCGCATTAAACCGCAACCGCATATCACAGCGGTATAATTCATCAATGAGCGCTGCTGAAAAATCATTTCGGCAGCGTACTCCGCTGTATTTTAAGAATTTGACTAACCCCTTTCACACCTCTAATCCCACTTTCTGACGCTGACTAGGCCGTCGATATAACTTTTCGGCTAATTTCAGCCGCTTTTTCAGCCCTGATTTGTCATAAACAGACATGCCGCTGCGTCCCGCGCGACAGTGTTTGGCCGTATTAAGGCGCACTAAACCTTCATTAATCCACGTTCTTCCTGGCTATAGCAGGCCCTAAAGCGGAAAAAACCGGCGCGTTAAGGCGGAAAAACATGCATCTAACCTACCGTTTATTGCCGTTTGGCACTGAAGATTGGCACTCGAAAGCCACTTTTTGCTTAAGGGAATAGGGCGATGTTAAGAAAGATTCCATTAACCGTTGGCAAAAAACCATTAAGCGTAACGATGAATAGGGTGCAGTAATTTAACTTATCTCCCGCTTTTTGGCTGTTATTGTTTAGGCTAGATAACCTTTCTTATCAGGATTATTCCTGGCGGCATGATGAGAAATTATGGTCTACGCGCGTCAACCGAATGATGAAAGAATCCAGGAGTAGATCCAGTTAAAAACAGAGGTTATGTGTGAGCGGTTACACGGCGTTGTTCATTAATGCTTAACAGAATTGTCTGCATTCAGGGCTGATGATTAATGTTGGTAAAGTAATAATTGAAGCGCCAATCTCACCGAAATGAGATTGGACTTCGTTTGAATGGCTTGAATAGAGAGACTTTTGCTGATGTGAATCTATTTTACCGCAAAAAAGGAAGCAATTCCGCGATGGTATTCATCAGGAAAAATTGGAGCGAATTTTTATGTTGTGAACGCCGTATTAAATGATCTTCATATCTTCTGGTAAGAACAAATCTCAGCATTAAGTCAAATAACATCGGCCTTAATGGTGTTAGCGATTATCTGTTCCTGCAGGATAATGATAAACGCTGCGGCTAATATCCAGTAAACGGCAGCTACGACGGGTACCTATGTCGAATGTCGTTTGCAGAAAGTTAACCGCCTGACGCTTTTCATTCGTGGTAAAGAAGTTTTTCAATACGCTTTGCAGCATCTCTTTATCGGAACTCAGAGATTGCAGTTCACGCGTGAGGTTAAGAAGCTGATCTTCCAACTCCTTGATTTTGCGACCTTCCTCGGAAGAGAGCCCAGAAAACTTCTTCTTCCAGCTATAGAAAGTGGCCTCGGAAATGCCAAGCTCCTCACAAATCTCCCTGACTTTCACTCCCGTTTCAGAAGCTTTAATGGCATTTGTGATTTGCTCTTCGCTATATCGTGACTTTCTCATAAATGCTATTACCTTTCTTATCAATTAGTGGATGAGAATTACTGTATTAATATCTGGCACTGCAAAAACACTATTAATTCAGTATTAAAGTGCGCGATTTGAATTGCGAGGGTTAAATTAAGATATTTAGAAGAAATATCATCATGGGATAAATCTTATTTTATTCCGAATGGCATTGAACGCCTTCCTGGCTTTAGGTTTTTGATATAAATTCTCTCCATCCCAAATGCAGAAAAATACTACATTCATTGGAAAATCGGCATAAACCACTTGCAGAAATGTCAGGGTGTGCCAGTAAACCTTTGCTTAGAATTTAAGCTGAAATCGTTTACATCCACCGAGTTTCGCACCGGATATAATCGGAATTTTCCTGAATATAATTCCTAATTGCTGACGCGAGTCTCATTTTTCGGACCAGTTTGGTTTGAAGTTAATAAATTAAGTCAGGCCCACTGAGCGCTTGTTAATTCATTTCAAGGACGTTGTACCGAAAGTTGTTGTAGTTCGTAATACTAAGGATCAGTCAATGAAATTGAGCGTAATGTCTAATGCCGCCTGGATGATGTCTGAAAAGATCGTCTCCGTGTTCGGCGTCATATTTGTGACCTCCTACGTGGCAAAATCCTTTGGTCCAACCATCTTTGGCCAAATGGCGTTTTCGACCTCGCTGTTTTCCATGGTGCAAACCGTGGCGATTTTCGGTACGGAAACCATCCTGTTTAAACGTATCAGTAAGAGTGCGCCGAAAGGGCTGCGCCTGATGACCGTAGCGCGCAACATGCGCATGGTTTTGCTGTTGCTGACATCGCTGCCCGTCTTGATTTGGGTCTGGTACAACATGCAGGAAAACTTCCTCGCTTTTGCACTGGCCTCGTTTATCTCTTCGGTTTTCGTGACGCAGGACACCTTCAGTGTCTACAACAATGCGCGCTTAGCGTCGCGACTGAATACCATCGCCAACTCAGTCGGTTTGCTGCTGGGCTTCAGCTTAAGTTTTGCCATTGCCTGGCTGCACCTCAATCCGCTGTGGCTGACCGTATCGATTATCGCCGTCACGCTGGTGCCGTATGTGATTAAGCGTTTTAACTTTTACCGCGAAAATCAGGACGTGGCGCCGCCGCAGGATAAGCGCAACACCTATCTGCGCTATTTGCTGTATGCCGGATTACCGCTTGCCATCTCCAGCATCTTTATCTCGGTGCAGGTGAAAGCGGCACAGATGTTCCTGGCGGGCATCGCCTCGGCGCGCGATCTCGGGCTGTTCGCCGCCGCCAATACCATTTCGGCCTCCTGGATTTTTATCCCGGTCGCCATCATCACTTCCTGCTTTTCGGAAATCTTCCGCGAGCGTGGAGAAGCCGCCATCAAGCTGACAGCACGGCTTAATGGTTATGTCATGGGTGTTTCATTGTTGTTGTTAGCGGTGATCGCGATGTACGGCGAAAAAATCATCATCGCTTTATATGGTCACGAGTACACACAGTCAGGAAGTCTCATTACGTTGTTGTCGTTAGCGACCTGCTTTTCGGCGATGGGGACCGTAGCGTATCGCTACATGGTCAAAGAAGGCGGGTTTAATTATCTGTTGAAGAAAATTGTTTGCCTGATGGTGATCAGCTTGCCGCTGTCGTGGTGGCTGATCCAGGGCTACGGCATCATGGGTGCCGCATGGAGCGTTTTCATCTCAGAATTGCTGTCTCTTACCGTAATGAATTACTTCTTCAAAAACGGCGTCATCCAAAAAATCCAGGTTTCCTCACTCAACTACAAAACCTACAAATGAGGTCAGATATGCTCAAGTTGAAAGATGAACTCAGAAGAAGCGTGCAGTACTTCATCAAGAAGATGCCCTGGGCATACCAGGATCGTATCTACTATTTTCATAAGTTCCGCAAACTACCCAATTTGCGTGAGCCGAAAGTGTTTAACGAGAAGGTGCTGTACCGCAAATTCATCCATGGCGATTATCAGATGTATGGTCGTCTGTCGGACAAATATTCGGTGCGCGAATATATCGCCGAGAAAGTGGGCAGCGAATACCTGATCCCGCTGGTGTACGAGACCAGCGATCCCAGCTCTTTGCACACGCTGCCGAGCTGGAAAAATACCGTCATCAAGCCGAATCACGCCTCTAACATGGTAGAGATCCTGCTGGAAGAGCCGGATGCGCTGAAGAAGCAGCAGATTATTAGCGATTGCCATCGCTGGCTGAAGACCGATTTCGCCAACGAAGCGCGTGAGATTCACTATCGCTACATCAAGCCACGCATTCTGGTGGAGCAGTACATTGGCGATGGTAAATCGGCGCCGATTGACTACAAGTTCCACATGTTCAACAAGCGCGACGGCAGCTTTGAGTATGTGTTGCAGGTGATCTACAACCGCTGCAATCCGCTGTTGTCGATGAACTTTTACGTCAACAACCTCAACGAGGCGTATCACAAAATTCGTGATACCGGCCTGGACGTGACGCCACAAATGGCCTCGTTGCAGCACGCGTTGGCGTTGAGTAAAAAGCTGGCGAGTGATTTCGATTATGTGCGCGTGGATTGGTACATTGATAAAGAGCAGATCTACTTCGGCGAGTTGACCTTTACGCCAGGCGCGGGTTTGGTGACCGGTCTGGATCGCGGGCTCAATCAGATGATGGGTGATATGTGGATTCAGGATCGTCGCGGTACGAAGATACCGGGCATCACGGTGACGGAAGTAACCATTCCGGCCGTATTGAAGAAAATTTAAGTATCACACAGCAAAATAAAAAACCCCGCTTCGGCGGGGTTTTTTATTGGCTGCGATTAAGGCATTGGCCAATCAGTTGGCGTCTGGCTCATCACTTCAATAAAGGCGTTTTTGGAGATTTCCATAAAGTTATGCAGATTTTCCATGCTCAGCGTGATACCGAGCAGGCCAGTAACAAACCAGCAGGACATGCCTACGCCGATGCCACCGCACAGCAGTGCCATCACGTGATGACTGTTCTGACGCAGTCGAATTTTCATGGTGCTGGCGAAGAACATCATTACCGCACTCAGGAGTTCCCAGCGCATAACAATCAAACTGGTGGTTAAGGTGGCCATCTGCAAAAACCTCTTAGAATCAGTGATATCCCCGACATTCAATCGACATCACTGGCGGCGAAGAAGGAAGGTCAGGGAAGTCCTTCAGGCCGTCTTACTGAATACAGGAAAGTGTGACTTGGCTCACATTATATCACTCGATTTTAAATTTTGAACAAAATTTATACCTGGTATGGTAGAAAGATTTTTATCGAACTGGAGGTAAAAGCAGGCAGGAAAAGCGAGGTGCGCCCGCAAGGGGCGCGCAGAAAAGGTTAGCTAACCGGGCAGCACTCGCCGGTTGTACGCTGGGCAAAACTGGTCATGTTGTTGTCTGCACAGTCAAAACTGAGCAAGCGCGGACGCTGAATCATCGCCTGACGACGCATAGTGTGACGATAAGCGGTTGGCGTTTGCGAGAACTGACGGCGGAACACGCGCGAAAAGGTCTGCTGCGAGTCATAACCGTATTGCATCGCGATATCGAACACCGGACGCTGAGTTTGACGCAGCGCTTCAGCGGCCAGCGTCAGACGACGTTCGCGAATATAGCCACCCAGCGTTTGTTTCGTGACGGCACGGAACATACGCTGCAGGTGCCATTTTGAGTAACCTGATTTTGCCGCGACTTCATCAATAGACAGCGCTTTATCCAGATTCTGATCGATCCAGTTGGACAGCGAATGAATGATTTCCTGTTGCATCATAGCCTCATCCTTCTGATGTTTTTTGCCTGGTGAGAAATTCGAAGTTTTGCTGGGGTGCGAGTATAATTCCTCAAGTTAACTTGAGGTAAAGGCCCTAAATGAAAAAAGAACGCAATTACCCGAAGCCGGTTTTAACGCCGGGCGAAGTGGCGAAGCGCAGCGGCGTGGCGGTGTCGGCGCTGCACTTTTATGAGACCAAAGGATTGATTTTCAGCTCGCGCAACGGCGGCAATCAACGCCGCTACAGCCGTGACGTGCTGCGTCGCGTAGCTATCATCAAAATCGCACAACGCATTGGCATTCCGCTGGCGACGGTGAGCGACAGCCTGACGCATGTGCCGGCCAATAAGCGCATGTCGACGCAGGAGTGGGACGCGCTGACGCAACACTGGCGCGAGGAGCTGGATAAACGCATCGAAACCCTGACGCGCTTGCGTAACGATCTGGATGGCTGCATTGGCTGCGGCTGTTTATCGATGCGCGATTGCCCGCTGCGCAATCCGGGTGACCGCCTGGGCGAGCAAGGTTCGGGCGCGGTGCTACTCGATCCGGAACAAGACGAGCAAAAACGTTAATCGACTATACTTGGCGGAACACTTTTACCGGCAAGGAAACCGTATGATCACCGTTCACCATCTGGAAAACTCCCGCTCGCATCGCGTGTTATGGCTACTGGAAGAGCTCGCGGTGCCTTACCAAATCAAACGCTATCAACGTGAAAACACTCTGCTGGCCCCCGATTCCTTAAAGAAAGTGCATCCGCTAGGGAAATCACCGGTGATTACCGACGGCAATCGCGTGATTGCCGAGTCAGGCGCGATTCTCGAATACCTGCAACTCAAATACGACAGCGAGCATCAGTTGGCGTTGAGTCATGAAGATGAACAGATTCAGGCGCGTTACTGGCTGCATTACGCGGAAGGATCGCTGATGCCGCTGCTGGTAATGAAGCTGGTGTTTGCGCAGTTTGGCAAAAAGCCGGTGCCGTGGCTGCTGCGTCCGGCTGGCATCGCATTGAGTAAAGGGATTCAGAAAGCCTGGCTGAACAAGCAGCTGGCATTGCACGGCAGCGTGATTGAAGAACATCTCACGCAGCATCCATTTTTTGCCGGTTCACGTTTTAGCATCGCCGACGTGCAGATGAGCTTCCCGCTGCTGGCACTGCAGTTACGTGGTTCGCTGCGCGATACGCCCGCCACCGCCCGCTGGCTGGAAACCATGCAGCAGCGCGCTGCCTGGCAACGTGCGATTCAGCAGGGTGGCGCGATTCAATTGCAGAGTTGATTGCGGCAAGGTCGCCATGAATGGCGACCCTACGGGGCGGATGCCTGAATTTATCCTGTCATGCCCGCGATTAGTAGTTGAAAACCCCATGGCAAACGCCAGATAATCGTTTGCCTTTTTTCCGCGTCCCCTTTTACGGCCTGGAATACGCGGCGACGTAAACGTTTGCCTGGATTTTCATCATGAAAATCCGCCATCAGGGAACAGCAAACGTGCGCCGCGCGGCGACTCACATCACAAAAATATTGAGGAAGAATTATGTCTGGCGAATCGCGCCCGGCCAGTGGAAAACTGGACGCCTGGTTCAATATCTCTGCACGCGGCAGCAGCGTGCGTCAGGAAGTATTGGCGGGTCTGACAACGTTTCTGGCGATGGTGTATTCCGTCATCGTGGTGCCCGGCATGCTGGGCAAAGCGGGCTTCTCGCCAACAGCGGTGTTCGTCGCTACCTGTTTAGTCGCCAGTTTTGGCTCGATTATCATGGGCTTGTGGGCCAACCTGCCAATGGCGATTGGTTGCGCCATCTCGCTGACCGCCTTCACCGCTTTCAGCCTGGTACTTGGCCAGCACATCAGCGTACCGGTGGCGCTTGGCGCAGTGTTCCTGATGGGCTTACTGTTCACGCTGATTTCGGTCACCGGCATCCGCGCATGGATTCTGCGTAATTTGCCGATGGGCGTGGCGCACGGAACCGGTGTCGGTATCGGCTTGTTCCTGCTGCTGATCGCCGCTGACGGCATTGGTTTGGTGGTGAAAAACCCGGCTGCGGGCTTGCCGGTGGCGCTGGGTCAGTTCGCGTCATTTCCGGTGATCATGTCGCTGGTCGGCCTGGCAGCGATTTTCGGTCTGGAAAAACGCCGCGTGCCTGGCGGCATTCTGCTGACCATCATCACCATCTCGATTCTTGGCCTGATTTTCGATCCGGCGGTGACCTATCAAGGTCTGTTCGCCATGCCGAGCCTGAAGGATGCCAACGGGCAATCGGCGATGTTTAGCCTTGATATCATGGGTGCGCTGCAACCTGTGGTGCTGCCGAGCGTGCTGGCGCTGGTGATGACTGCAGTCTTTGATGCCACCGGCACCATTCGCGCGGTAGCGGGGCAGGCGAATCTGCTGGATAAAGAGGGGCAGATCATCAACGGCGGTCGTGCGCTGACCACCGATTCCGTCAGCAGCCTGTTCGCTGGTCTGGTCGGCGCTTCGCCGGCTGCGGTTTACATCGAATCTGCGGCAGGAACGGCGGCGGGCGGTAAAACCGGTCTGACGGCGATTGTGGTGGGTTTGCTGTTCCTGGTGATTCTGTTTATGTCGCCGCTGGCCTATCTGGTTCCCGCTTACGCGACGGCACCAGCATTGATGTACGTTGGCCTGCTGATGCTGAGCAACGTGGCAAAAATCGACTTCAACGATTTCGTTGATGCGATGTCTGGCTTGCTGACCGCAGTGTTCATCGTGCTGACCTGCAACATCGTCACCGGCATCATGCTCGGCTTCGCTTCACTGGTGATTGGTCGTTTGTTTGCTGGCGAGTGGCGCAAGTTGAACGTTGGCACCGTGGTGATTGCTGTCGCGCTGGTGGCGTTCTATGCCGGTGGCTGGGCCATCTGACTTTAAAGCGAATAAATTTCGAGATTATTCTCTTTCTGCCCCACGCCGCACATCGGGTTGCCCCGCTGTGCGGCGTTTTGTTTTACACTTTCCCACGCAACAACATCGCTTTAATGAAATTGATTCGCCTAAGGAAAGCATGGAAATCTTCTTTACTATTCTCATCATGACGCTGGTGGTTTCACTCTCCAGCGTGGCGGCACGTATTCTGCCGTTTCAAATTCCCCTGCCGCTGGTACAAATTGCCGCCGGTGCACTGCTCGCGTTTCCCGTCTTCGGCCTGCATGTCGATTTTGATCCGGAGCTGTTCCTCGTGCTGTTCATTCCGCCGCTGCTGTTCGCGGATGGCTGGAAAACGCCGATTAACGAGTTCCTGCATCACGGTCGCGAAATCATGGGGCTGGCGCTGGTTCTGGTGCTGATCACCGTGGTCGGGATTGGCTACCTGATTTACTGGCTGGTGCCGGGGATTCCGCTGATTCCCGCTTTTGCGCTGGCGGCGGTGCTGTCGCCAACCGATGCCGTGGCGCTGTCCGGCATTGTCGGTGAAGGGCGCATCCCGAAAAAAATCATGTCGATTGTGCAGGGTGAAGCCCTGATGAACGACGCATCAGGTCTGGTATCGCTGAAGTTTGCCGTCGCGGTGGCGATGGGCACCATGGTGTTTACGTGGGGCGGCGCCAGCGTCGAGTTTCTCAAAGTGGCGGTTGGCGGTTTGGTTGCTGGTGTGGCGATATGCTGGCTGTATGGCCGCTCACTGCGTTTGCTGAGCCGCTGGAGCGGTGATGACCCGGCAACACAAACCGTGCTGCTGCTGCTGTTACCGTTCGCCTCGTACCTGATTGCGGAACACCTTGGCGTGTCGGGCATCCTCGCCGCCGTCGCCGCCGGTATGACCATCACGCGTTCTGGCATTATCCGTCAGGCACCGCTGGCGATGCGTCTGCGTGCAAACAGCGTATGGCAGATGCTGGAGTTCGTGTTCAACGGCATGGTGTTCCTGATGCTCGGCCTGCAACTGCCTGACATCCTTTCCACCTCGATTGCACAGGCCAATGCCGATCCTAACGTGGAACTGTGGATGCTGTTTACCGACGTTCTGTTGGTGTACGCCGCGCTGATGGTAGTGCGTTTCGGTTGGTTGTGGATCATGAAGCGCACCAGTATGCGTCTGCTGAAGAAGAAGCCGCTGGAGTTTACCAACTACTCGCTGCGTGAACTGCTGATTGCCTCTTTTGCCGGCGTACGCGGCGCCATCACGCTAGCCGGTGTGCTGTCGATTCCGCTGTTCCTCAGCAACGGCGATCCGTTCCCGGCACGCTACGAATTGGTGTTCATCGCTACCGGCGTGATTTTGGTGTCGCTGCTGGTTGGTGTGGTGATCTTGCCGATTCTGCTGCGTGATGTAGAAAGTATCGATAAGGTCGGCCATCGGCGTGAGATTCAGTTTGCGCGTGCTGCGATGGCGGGCGTGGCGATTGAGAGTCTGCATAAAATGGAGCAGCGCCTCGAAACCGACACCGAAGAGAACATCGATCCTGAATTGCTGAAAGAGGTCAGCTTGCGGGTGATTGGTAATCTGCGTCGCCGCGCGGAGGGCAAAAACGATATCGAACAGGCGCAATTTGCCGAAAACCTCGAACGTCGTTTCCGCCTCAATGCGCTGCGTGCTGAGCGTGCCGAGGTTTATCATCTGCGCGCCACGCAGGAGATCTCCAACGAGACGATGCAGAAACTGCTGCACGATCTCGATCTGCTGGAAGCGCTGTTAATCGAGAAAGAGGAATAGCAGCCAGCCACACAAACGTAGGGTCGCCATTCATGGCGACCGATCTACATTAATGCGCTGCGGCCGTTTTCACACTGACAGCCGCGGCGCACTATCCGGCCAGTGCTCACGACAACACTCAATCCACGCCTCGGCGCTACGCGACAGATAACTGCCTTCCCGCCAAATCAACCCTAAGCTCCACTGCAGCTCCGATTCCAGCGGCAGCCACAGCAGCGATTGTTTATCCAGCCGCTGACAAATGGGCTCCGGCAGAATCGCCAATCCCATGCCCGCCTGTACCATCGCGGCGAGAAAATCCCACTGCGCGCTGCGCAGCGCAATAGTCGGCGTCAGGTTCTGGCGTTGAAACGCTTTGCGGATCTGGCGATTCAGCGCGAACTCTTCATTGAGGATCAGCAGCGGATGTTCGGCTAACTCCGCCAAAGCCACTTTACGGTGATTGCGCCATTGTTCAGTGCGGGGCAGCAGCACGCACAGCGGATGGTGCATCAACTCCAGCGTGTTGAGCGGCAGTTCTGACTCAATCGGCAGCGCGGTGAGGGCGATATCCAGCGCGCCACTCAGCACCGCTTGCTGCGCGGTTAAGCCGCCAAACTCGGATATTTTCAGCTGTACGCCCGGATAACGGCGGCGAAAGGCGGAGATCGATCCGGCCATCTGCATGCCGACCATCGGCGGAATCCCCAGCCGCAGCTCGCCGGTTTTCAGCTGGTTGATATCACCCAACTGCGCCTCAAGCTGATGAAACTCCTGCAAAATCACCAATCCGCGCTGGTAAACCGCCTGGCCGCTATCAGTAAGATGCAGTTTGCGGCCTTCACGCAGCAGCAAGGTGCAGCCGAGCTCCTCTTCCAGCTGACGCAACATTTTGCTGATGGTCGGCTGCGTCACGAACAGCTTCTCTGCGGCGCGGGTGAAGCTTTGCTGACGCACCACTTCTGTGAAATAGCGCAGGGCGCGCACGTCCATAAACATTCCTTTTTGGCATAGTTTGAATGATTTTAATTCATTTCTTTCACAGTTTGCGGCGGATTTATACTGGGCACCTCAATTCTTCCTCAGGGTGCAAGGCAATGATGGCATTAAGTCCGCGCAGAACGGATCTCCTGCAACGTACGTTTGTTCCGCTGCAGCTGGTGCTGTATGTCGGTTTGTTTATTTTCAGCGACAGACTGGTGAGCTGGCTGCATCTGCCGCTACCCGCTAATGTGGTTGGCATGGTGCTGCTGCTGGTGTTGATCATGACGCGCATCGTGCCGCTGCGCTGGGTGAAAGCCGGTGCTAACTGGCTGCTGGCGGAAATGCTGCTGTTCTTTATTCCGGCGGTTGTGGCGGTGGTGAACTACAGCGATTTGCTGCGCAGCGAAGGCTGGCGCATCTGCGTGGTGATTGGCGTCAGTACCTTGCTGGTACTGGCGTCGACTTCACTGGTAGTCGATCGTTTATATCGCTTCGAACTGGCGCGCGCCGCCCGCAAGCAGGCCCATCATGAATGACCTGCTGATTAGCCTGCTGTGTCTGGCATTCACGCTGTTAATCTATTACCTCAAAAAGATTCTCTATCGTCGCTGGCGCACGCTGCTGTTGATGCCGCTGGTCTTGACGCCGCTGGTGCTGGTGGCGCTGCTGCTGCTCACTCATGTCAGCTGGAAAAATTACATCGCCGAAAGTCACTGGCTGATTTGGTTGCTCGGTCCGGCAACGCTGGCGTTTGCCGTGCCGGTATATGAAAACCTCGAAATCATCAAGCGTCACTGGTTGTCGCTCAGCGTGGGCGTGCTGACGGCCACGCTGGTGGCGGTATGCAGTTCGGTGTGGCTGGCGCGCTTGCTGACGCTGCCGGAAACCATCCAGCGCAGCCTGGCGGTACGCTCGATCACCACGCCGTTTGCGCTGGCAGCCGCGCAGCCAATTGGTGGCCAGCCGGATCTGGTGGCGCTGTTTGTGGTGATCACCGGCGTGTTCGGCATGGCGGTGGGCGATGTGCTGTTTCTGCGTATCGCCATCAAACAAGGCGTCGCCAAAGGCGCGGGATTTGGTGCGGCATCACACGGCGCAGGTACCGCGCGCGCTTACCAACTCGGCCAGCAGGAAGGCGTGGTGTCCAGCCTGGTGATGATGCTGTCAGGTGTCGTGACGGTGATTCTTGCGCCGCTGCTGAGCCATTTATTATGGGCGTCATGATGCCTTTGTTTTGAGTCATTGCTCATACTGCAACCACATCGCTTTGCTTATTGTTTGCACGCTTAAACTATAAGGAAGCGAGAAATGAAAAGTCAGTATTTTGCAATGGGGCTCCTGTTGGCCTCCGCTGGGGTAAACGCTCAGGAAATCGGCGTAAAGGGTGGTAGTGATTTCTTTGCTGCCGCAATCAATAGCCAAAAAACCGCGCCAGGCCTGCAATACGGTGTGGAATATGTCAAAGCAAAACATCAGTCAGAGTTGCTGGACGCTAATCTGGGCTATGGCGTGGCGGTCGGAGAGCTGCGCGTAGTTCCACGCGTGGGCTTGTTCTGGGCTGAGTTGAACCACGACAAGACCTCCAGCTACGGCGTTAACGCGGGTATCCGCGCGATGGCTCCATTGCCACAAGCGCGCCATACCTGGCTTTACTTCGATTTCAGCATGTCGCCGAATATCGGCAATTATAAGCTGGATCATCTGCATCAATTTGAAGCGGGTGTTTACTATCAACCGGCACACTGGCTCACGTTGAGCTCAGGTTACCGCTATCTCGGCAGTGGTTTGCACGGCCATACAACCCAACATGCGATTGATGGGTTGTTTATGGGCGCAGCCTGGCGTTTCTAGTCTGACGAGTGGCCTTGCGGGGCCACTTTTTCCCCCGCCGTAATCCATTTTTACGTAAAGCTTTCCAAATAATGTTGTCTCTCGTCGCCAGGCTGGTACCCTTGCCGCCGAATTAATTGTCCTTCATGGAGTGGAATCACATGTTAAAGCAACTTGTTACTGGAAGCGTATTGGGTCTGGCACTGCTGAGCAGCGGCGCGCAGGCAATTGAGGGCAGTGTTGACGTGGGTGAGCATAGCACCAACCTGAACCTTGGCCTCGGCACCACTTCACCTGGCCTGTTCCTGAAAGGCAACTGGCTGCGCAGCGATCACGATGGCAGCACTTACGGTGCGGGCCTCGGCTATAACATCGACGTGGGCGATTTCCGCATTGCTCCTACCGCGAAAGCGCTGTTCACCCATCCGGAAGATGGTCGTGATGGCTTCACCGTGGCAGTGGGTGGTGCAGCGCAATACAGCTTCAACAGCATGTGGGGCCTGTACGGCGAATATTACTATGCGCCAGAAGCCTTCTCCGATCGTCTGGATAGCTACCAGGAAGCCTCAGGCGGCCTAAGCTTTACGCCGATTTCACTGCTGAACCTGCGTGTGGGTTATCAGTACATTGAGCTGAACAACAAAGGCAGCCGCAAAGATAACGTACTGGTCGATGGCCCTTACGTTGGCGCGTCACTGCGTTTCTAATGAGGTAACCAGGTGCGCATCAATGCGCACCCTATCCGTAGGGTCGCCATTCATGGCGACCCTTTTAACATCCTCACTAATGCGATTTACCCTGCGAAATCCCAATCCCCGTCTGCGAGCGAATAAACTGCCCACGGAAGCGCGCACGTTCCTGCGCACCGCGTGCTGAATGGTCGGTAATCGAGAACAGCCAGATGCCGATAAACGCCGCCAGCATCGAGAACAGCGCCGGATACTCATACGGATAAATCGGCTTCTCATGCCCCAACACTTGCACCCAAATCGTCGGGCCAAGGATCATCAGCAGCACCGCAGTGATCAGTCCCAGCCAACCGCCCACCATCGCGCCGCGCGTGGTCAGTTTCGACCAGTACATCGACAGCAAAATAATCGGGAAGTTACAGCTGGCAGCAATCGAGAACGCCAGGCCGACCATGAAGGCAATGTTCTGTTTCTCAAACAGAATCCCCAGCGCAATCGCTACCACGCCCAACACCAGCACGGTGATCTTCGAGATGCGCAGTTCATCGCGCTCCGTCGCCTTGCCTTCGCGGATCACGCTGGCATAGAGATCATGTGAAACCGCTGATGCGCCCGCCAGTGTCAAACCTGCCACCACCGCCAGAATGGTGGCGAAGGCCACTGCCGAGATAAAGCCGAGGAACAGGCTGCCGCCGACCGCATTCGCCAGATGCACCGCCGCCATGTTGGTGCCGCCGAGCAGCGCGCCGCTGGCATCTTTGAAGGCTGGATTCGCTCCCACCAGCAAAATCGCGCCGAAGCCGATAATAAAGGTCAGGAAGTAGAAGTAGCCCATAAAGCCGGTGGCCCAGAACACGCTTTTACGCGCTTCACGCGCATCGGCCACGGTGAAGAAGCGCATCAGAATATGCGGCAAACCGGCGGTACCGAACATCAAACCAAGACCTAATGAGAGCGCCGAGATCGGATCTTTCACCAGCCCGCCAGGCTGCATGATCGCCGCGCCTTTCGGGTGCACCGCCATCGCTTCGGTGAACAGCGTATTGAAGCTAAAGCCAACGGCTTTCATCACCATAATCGCCATAAAGCTGGCGCCAAACAGCAGCAGCACCGCTTTAATGATCTGCACCCAGGTGGTCGCCAGCATGCCGCCGAACAGCACGTACAGCACCATCAAAATGCCGACCATCACCACCGCGATATGGTAATCGAGGCCAAACAGCAGCTGGATCAGCTTACCTGCACCAACCATCTGCGCGATCAGATAGAGCGCCACCACCACCAGCGAGCCGCAGGCCGACAGCGTTCGGATCGGTTTCTGCGCGAGGCGATAAGAAGCGACATCGGCAAAGGTATAGCGCCCGAGGTTTCGCAGACGTTCAGCAATCAAAAAGAGGATCATCGGCCAGCCGACGAGGAAGCCGAGCGAGTAGATCAGCCCGTCGTAACCCGAGGTATAAACCAGAGCAGAAATACCGAGGAAAGAGGCGGCGGACATAAAGTCACCTGCGATGGCGAGGCCATTCTGGAAACCGGTGATATTGCCGCCTGCGGTGTAGTAATCGCTGCGTGAGCGGGTACGTTTCGAAGCCCAATAAGTGATGCCGAGCGTCGCGGCGACAAATACCACGAACATGATGATGGCTTCATAGTTGGTGGCTTGCCGTTGTACCGCGCCGGTAATGGCATCGGCGGCAAACACGCTGGCCGGCACGATGGCTAAAAACACCGTAAGCAGGCGCTTCATGATTTCACCTCGCTCAGGATCTGTTTGGTCAGACGATCAAACTCGCCGTTGGCGCGCCACACGTAAACGCCGGTCAGCACGAATGACATCACGATTAAACCGACGCCAATCGGAATGCCGCGCGTGACGTTAGTGCCGGCGTGCAGCGGCGTACCGAGCCAGGCGGGCGCAAAGGCGATCAACAGAATAAAGCCGATGTAGAGCACCAGCATGATCACGCTGAGCAGCAGCGCAAACGCCTGGCGCTTATGCACCAGCTCATGAAAGCGCGGATTATTCTCGACTTGTTGCCAGACTGCTTCCTGTTCAGGGGTTTCGTTCATCACATTTTCTCCAGAGGCAAGGCGGCCAGCATACTCACGATTAAATGATTTAACTGGCTGAATATTCTAGTTTTATAAGTTGTGCGAACTCAGAAATACGTGGCATATAAGGGCGGCCAAATGGTCGCCCCTACAACAGAAGCCGGTTACGGCATGGTGATGGACTGTTTCTCCTCCAGCAATTTCTCTACCACGCCCGGATCGGCCAGCGTAGAGGTATCGCCGAGATTGCTGGTATCGCCCGCAGCGATTTTGCGCAGAATGCGACGCATAATCTTGCCGGAGCGGGTTTTTGGCAGCGAGTCGGTCCAGTGCAGCACATCCGGCGTGGCAATCGGGCCAATCTCTTTACGCACCCAGTTACGCACTTCGGTATACAGCTCTGGCGACGGCTCTTCGCCGTGGTTGAGCGTGATATAAGCGTAGATCGCCTGGCCTTTGATGCTGTGCGGAATGCCCACCACCGCAGCTTCGGCAATCTTCGGATGCGACACCAGCGCCGATTCAATCTCGGCGGTGCCAAGACGGTGACCGGAAACGTTCAGCACGTCATCGACGCGGCCGGTGATCCAGTAATAACCATCTTCATCACGGCGCGCGCCGTCACCGCTGAAGTAGCGATTTTTGAAGGTAGAGAAGTAGGTTTGCTCGAAACGATCGTGATCGCCATACAGCGTACGCGCCTGGCCTGGCCAGGAATCAACGATCACCAGGTTGCCTTCGGTGGCGCCCTCAAGCGGATTGCCTTCGTTATCTACCAGCGCAGGCTGCACGCCGAAGAACGGTTTGGTGGCGGAACCGGCTTTCAGTTCAGTTGCGCCCGGCAGCGGCGTGATCATGAAGCCGCCGGTTTCGGTTTGCCACCAGGTATCGACGATCGGGCAACGGCTGTCGCCAATCTTCTTGTAATACCACTCCCAGGCTTCCGGGTTGATCGGTTCACCCACCGAACCCATGATGCGCAGGCTGCTGCGATCGGTGCCTTCAATCGCTTTATCACCTTCGGCCATCAGCGCGCGAATCGCGGTTGGCGCGGTATACAGCAGCGTGACCTTATGTTTATCCACCACTTCCGCCATGCGACTTGGCTTCGGCCAGTTCGGCACGCCTTCAAACATCAGCGTGGTTGCGCCGCACGCCAGCGGACCGTAAATCAGATAGCTGTGACCGGTGATCCAGCCGACATCAGCCGTGCACCAGTAAACATCATCAGGATGATAATCAAACACATACTTAAAGGTGCTGGCGGCATACACCAGATAACCGCCGGTGGTGTGCAGCACGCCTTTCGGCTTGCCGGTAGAACCGGAGGTATAAAGGATAAACAGCGGATGTTCGGCATCAACGGCGACCGGTTGGTGCTGATCGCTGGCCTTCGCCACTAAATCGTGCCACCACAGATCGCGGCCTTCGCGCCAGCCGGTGTCTTTACCGGTGCGCTTAAACACCACCACATTTTTTACCGTAGTGACGTTCGGATTGTTCAGGGCATCATCGACGTTTTTCTTCAGCGGAATGCTGCGTCCGGCGCGCACGCCTTCATCGGCGGTGATGATCAGTTTGGCGTTGGAATCGACCACGCGTCCGGCGACCGCTTCCGGTGAGAAGCCACCGAAGATTACCGAGTGCACCGCGCCAATGCGCGCACAGGCCAGCATCGCCACGGCGGCTTCGGGCACCATCGGCATATAGATTGCCACCACGTCGCCTTTCTTCACGCCCAGGCTGCCGAGCACATTGGCAAAGCGGCAGACGTCCGCATGCAGTTCGCGGAAAGTAATGGTTTTGCTTTCGCTGGCGTCGTCGCCTTCCCAGATGATGGCGGGATGATCGCCACGCGTGGCCAAATGGCGATCGAGGCAGTTGGCGGCAAGGTTCAGCGTACCGTCTTCATACCAGCGGATTGAAATATTGCCGGGGGCAAAGGAGGTATTTTTCACTTTGCTGTAAGGCTTAATCCAGTCGAGGATTTTGCCTTGCTCACCCCAAAAGGTGTCGGGATCGTCAACCGATTGTTGATACAGTGCCGCATACTGATCGGCATTAATGAGAGCATTCGCTGCAATGGCAGCGGGTACGGGATGCTTGTGTATTTGGCTCATGGCTGACCTCCTTGAAGATGTTAATCATATGTCAATCAATGGTTAATTGAAGAGCGCAGTAGGGCTTTGTTTCTGTTTTGTAGTCTGGATCACGACCTTTTATCACCGCCAAATGCCCCACGAACGCGGAGTGAAAATACCGCGCGTTCAGTCCGATTTTCTGCTTTAAGCCTAAGAGATTTCTGGTTCTTCTGTGCAAATAATCAGCAAACGAGCCGGGCCGCTTTTTGTGCAATATTGCATAGCTATGCTGAAACTTATCGAATTAACACTTTTCATAACAGCGAGTTATGGCTGTTAACCTTTGTCAGCATTTTATGCTACTAACCTGAATAAGATTTGCGCTATCACGCCGGGGGTTGCATTTACCGTAGTGAAAATGGTACTTATCTCGGCCCTGTTCAGCAGGTATCAACTCAGACTGCATCACTCCGCAGGCGCAAAATGCCCGCACAGCTGTAAACGACGTAGTCATAAATAACCCTCTATTTTATCGGGCTTTTGCTCACTTCCCTGTGTGACATTTCTCCTGCACCTTCGCAGCAGAGCAAAGGGGTTTTTAACTGAGGAAATAACGCGTTATGAAAGGTTTTAAGTTCACCCTTGCATGGCAAATCCTCGTCGCGCTGATTTTGGGCGTGATTGTGGGAACCGTGCTGCATAATCAGCCCGACGATCGTGAATGGTTAATCACTAACATTCTGACGCCAGCGGGTGACATCTTTATTCATCTGATCAAGATGATTGTGGTACCGATTGTTATCTCCTCACTGATTGTCGGCATTGCTGGCGTGGGTGATGCGAAAAAGCTCGGACGTATTGGTGTCAAAACCATCATCTATTTTGAAGTGATCACCACCATTGCCATTGTGGTCGGCATCACGCTGGCCAACGTATTCCAACCCGGCAGCGGCATTGATATGTCAACGCTGGCAACGGTGGACATCTCTAAATACGAAGCCACAACCGAAGCCGTTCAGGGCGCACCGCACGGTCTGGTTACCACCATTCTGTCGCTGATCCCGCAGAACATCTTCGCCTCGCTGGTGAAGGGCGACATGCTGCCGATTATCTTCTTCTCGGTGCTGTTTGGTATGGGCTTGTCGGCGCTGCCATCGGAACATCGCGATCCGCTGGTCACGGTATTCCGCTCTATTTCCGAAACCATGTTTAAAGTGACGCACATGATCATGCGTTATGCGCCAGTCGGCGTGTTTGCGTTGATTGCGGTCACCATTGCGAACTTCGGTTTTGCTTCGCTCTATCCGCTCGCCAAGCTGGTGCTGCTGGTGTACGTGGCGATTCTGTTCTTTGCTTTCGTGGTGCTCGGCACGGTGGCGCGCTTCTGTAAGCTGCGCATTACTACGCTAATGCGCATTCTGAAAGACGAGCTGATTCTTGCCTATTCCACTTCCAGCTCAGAAACCGTGCTGCCGCGCATCATGCAGAAGATGGAAGCTTACGGTGCGCCGAAAGCCATCACCAGCTTCGTGGTGCCAACCGGTTACTCGTTCAACCTCGACGGTTCAACGCTGTACCAGAGCATCGCGGCGATCTTTATCGCCCAACTGTATGGCATTGACCTGTCGCTGACCGACGAGATCATTCTGGTGCTGACGCTGATGGTGACGTCGAAAGGCATCGCCGGCGTGCCGGGCGTTTCCTTCGTGGTGCTGCTGGCAACGCTGGGCAGCGTGGGCATTCCGCTGGAAGGTCTGGCGTTTATCGCCGGTGTGGATCGCATCATGGACATGGCGCGCACCGCGCTGAACGTGATCGGTAACGCGCTGGCAGTGCTGGTGATTGCGCGCTGGGAAGACCAGTTCGACACCAAACAAGCCGCCGCCTACGAGCAGCAGCTGCGCACTCAAAGCGCCAGTTAATGTTCCATGTGCGCATAAATGCGCACCCTACGTTGTAGGGTCGCCATTAATGGCGACCGCTACGCACTGAAACCCGCTTCGGCGGGTTTTTTTATGCCTGCTGCAGACAAGTCCTATAACCCTTTGGCTCATATCTTTGCTTATATTCATACCCACTATAACCACCAATACTTTCTAAAAGACGTTTTTAAAAATCATTTTCAAGTGAGGGTTCAGCATGAGATTCCCCGTTTATCTTCATAAGACAGAGAGCAACACCTATTCTGGCTTTGTACCGGATGTTGTTGGATGTTTTTTTGCTGGCGAGACAGTGGATGATGCATTAACTGATGCTTCTGCTGCGATCGATGCGCATGTAGAGTCGTCGACTGATGCGGGTTACGAGGTGCCGGTGGCAACGAGCATTGAAACGCATATTGAGGATGAAAATTGTCAGGGTGGTTATTGGGCCTTTGTCGATATCGATCTCAGCCGCTATGAAGGCAAAGCGGTAAAACTCAACATCACCTTGCCACAGAATCTATTAACTAAAATCGATAGCTATGTCGATCACCATCGTGAATATGGTTCCAGAAGTGGATTTTTGGCCGCGCTGGCGCGCAAAGAGTTAGCAAACGCCTGAACCCTTAAAACACCCGCTTCGGCGGGTTTTTTTATGCCTGCTGCGGCAAAAAGCAAAAAAATCACGCGCAGCAGAGGAATTAACAATTCTGTGTGATATATAGTTTTACGAATAAATTATTCTCTCACCGGAGTGTCCCATGCAGATCGATCTCAGCCAGATGATCACCGAAGGTCGTAATCCCGCCAGTCAGAACATTGATGAGCTGTCTACCGAAGCCATGCTGCGGGTGATTAATGATGAAGACAAAAAAGTGGCGCTGGCGGTGGAAGCCATCGTGCCGCAGATTGGGCAGGTGGTGGATGCCATCACCCATGCCTTTAGCAAAGGCGGTCGCCTGATCTACTGCGGTGCGGGTACGTCGGGTCGCTTGGGGATTCTGGATGCCAGCGAATGTCCGCCGACTTTCGGCACACCGCGCAACCAGGTGGTTGGGCTGATTGCCGGTGGCCACACCGCGATTCTGCAGGCGGTGGAAAACGCCGAAGACAATGTTGAGCAAGGCGCGCAGGATCTGCGAGATATCCAGTTCAACGCTAACGATGTGCTGGTCGGGATTGCCGCCAGCGGCCGCACGCCGTATGTGCTGGGCGCGCTGGCGTATGCGCGTCAGCAGGGCGCATTTACTGCGGCGTTAACCTGCAATCCCAACAGCCCGATGTCGCAGGCTGCGGATGTGGCGTTGACGCCGGTGGTGGGCCCGGAAGTGGTCACCGGTTCTTCGCGCATGAAGGCCGGAACGGCGCAGAAGCTGGTGCTCAATATGCTCACCACCGGCGCGATGATTCGCAGCGGCAAGGTGTACGGCAATCTGATGGTCGATGTGGAAGCCACTAATCAGAAGCTGGTGCAGCGCCAGGTCAACATCGTCAAACAAGCCACCGACTGTGACGATGCCACCGCGCAGCAGGCGCTGGCGGCGTGTAATGGGCATTGTAAAACCGCGATTGTCATGGTGCTGGCGGGATTAACTGCCGCTGAAGCGAAATCGCTGCTGAGTCAGAATCAGGGCTTTATTCGCAACGCTTTACGTGACGCAGGAGCGCAATGATGGCGGCCATTACCGAAGGTCTGGTGCGCGATATTCTGCAGGCAGTGGGCGGCGCCAGTAATGTGGTGCAGTGCGGCAACTGCATGACGCGTCTGCGCCTGACGCTCAACGATGCCACGCAGGTGGATAGCGCCACACTCAAAACGCTGCCGGGCGTGCTGGGTGTGATCGACAGCGATGCTCAGCTGCAGATCGTGCTCGGGCCCGGCAAAGCACAAACCGCAGCGGAGAAAATGCAGTCGCTGCTCAATCAACAACCGCCAGGCGATCTGCAGGCCATCGCCAGCGCGCAAAAGCAGCAGATGAAGGCGAAACAGACCAGCGCGCTGCACCGTTTTCTCTCCTGCTTTGCCACCATCTTTACGCCGCTGATCCCCGGTTTTATCGGTGCCGGTTTATTGCTGGGTTTCGCCACGCTAATTGAACAGATCTTCCACCTCAATCAGCCGGGCGATCATGCACGCTGGCTGCTGGATACCGTGGCGTACATGAAGGTGTTCGGCAAAGGGCTGTTTACCTTCCTGAGTATTTTGATCGGCTACAACGCGCAGAAAGCCTTTGGCGGGACCGGCGTCAACGGCGCCATTATCGCCTCGCTGTTTGTGCTCGGTTATGTGCCTGACGCCAAAGTTGGCTATTACAGCGGGATGCAGGATTTCTTCGGCATGGTGATCGATCCACGCGGCAATATTATAGGCGTGCTGCTGGCGGCGATATTTGGTGCCTGGATTGAGAAACAGCTGCGAAAAATCATTCCCGATAATCTCGATATGATCCTGACATCGTTGCTGACGTTATTAATTACCGGCGCGGTGACTTTCCTGGTCATTATGCCAATCGGCGGTGAACTGTTTAAAGGCATGTCATGGTTGTTTATTCATCTCAATAACAATCCGTTTGGTTGCGCTATTTTGGCCGGACTGTTTTTGATTGCGGTGATGTTTGGCATTCATCAGGGCTTTATTCCGGTCTATTTCGCGCTGATGGAAACCCAGGGCTTTAACTCGCTCTTTCCCATTCTGGCGATGGCTGGCGCGGGGCAGGTTGGTGCCTCGCTGGCGTTATGGTGTAAAGCGGATAAACACTCGCAGCTGCGTAAACAGATCAAAGGCGCGATTGTGCCAGGTTTGCTCGGTGTCGGTGAACCGCTGATTTATGGCGTCACGCTGCCGCGCCTGAAGCCGTTTATTACCGCCTGTTTTGGCGGCGCGCTAGGCGGCTTCTTTATCGGGCTGGTGGCGTGGCTGGGATTGCCAGTGGGAATGAACACCGTGTTTGGCCCTTCCGGTTTAGTCACGCTGCCGCTAATGACATCATCGCAGGGCATCTTTGCCGGAATGGCCGTGTATCTCGCCGGACTGATCGTGGCGTGGATTGGCGGATTCGCCTTTACCTGGTGGGGCGGTACCCGCGATGTGGATTTGAGTTGAGTGAAGTGCGGATATCGACCAGGTCGCCATAAATGGCGACCCTACAAAACCAGCTCCCCGTAGGGTCGCCATTCATGGCGACCTGGTTAAATGTGATTCCGATCACACTTTTAAACTCTCTCGTATCGCTTATCCTGGCACTATCCCGTTAATCCATTAAGTGCCGTTTGTAAGTAAAGTGTCAGTTAAAAATAAAGGATTTATTAAGGAGATAGAAAGCTAGCCCTAAAATTTAAAATGGACTTAATATATTTATAATATCCAACCTGCATCGCAATTAATTCCCCGAAATCACAATAGGTTACTCATTATTGCCTTTTGCACTCAGCAATGAAAACGTCTATACCTAAAGCCAATTAATCTATAACAAAAAATCCATCCCTTTTTTCGCTGCACCGTATTTCTTCACACAGTTGTTCTCAAATTAGATTGCTACACGGGATTGGTATTAACCTGCCGTTTTATCCCCTCGCGATGAATTTAACGCTGTTGCAAAAACAGCGCGGACGCTGCACGCCCACTGGAGGAAGTATGAGGTTTAAATTAAATCCTATCGCATTAGGGATGTTGACGGCGCAATTGCTGATCTATCCAGCTATGCAAAGTCAGGCTGTTACGTTGGGGACTTACACACCAGAAAATAATGACAACCAAATAGGTAAAATTACCGTCAGCAGCGGCAATGAAACCCTCAGCGGCAATCAGGCGTTCACGGCAGGAACAGATGGCGCAGTCACCACCACGCTCGGGCAAGTAGCAATCACCTCGGGATCGCAGTATCTCAATCAGGATCGCCTTGATCCCGGCCCGCAAAACTTTGCTATCACTACGCCCGATGCCGCCACCGGCACCAACAGCACGTTCCAGGTTTACAACTCTGCGAGTCTTGTCGCATTAGCGCCCGTCACCAGCGCCACCAGCGTGCCGGATGTGCAAAACGTCAATAATGGCCAATATATCGATGCGCGCATTGCCGATGTCACCGGCGGCACGCTGGATGTGAATATCGGCCAGGCCAATGCGCTCAGCAGCGCCAGCACCAACAGCTGGACCATGGCAGCCAAGAAGACGCAGCTGTTTGATGTGAGCGGCACCGGCACGGTGAACTGGAACAGCAACAACCGCATCAGCTTCTTCGGAGCAACCGCCACGCCAGACGGCGCAGGATCGGCCACCAGCAGCTATCAGGTGCAAAATCTTGCCACTTATAACGGTGGTTTCAGCGTGCAGACGCTAGATGGCAAAAGCACCAGTTTTACCGTCACTAACGCCAGCCAACTGCAAAGCTACAATAACTGGCTGATCAGCCAGCTGCAGGCAGGCAACCTCGATAAAACCCGCTATCTCACCGAATTCAACAAAGCCGTCACCTTCACCAATGCCAGCATCGTCTACAACGTTAGCGCCACACCGCCAGATGAAGTCACGCAATCCATTGGCAATCGCATTGTGATTAATGCCAGTGGCGCGGGCGCGAAAGTCAATCTGGCGGCGGGTAAAACGCTGGAAGTGGTGGGCGCAACCGGCGGAGCGATTAAAGCCTCCAACGGCGCACAAGCGGTGATTGATGGCAAGCTGGCGAGCCGGGGCAGCATCACCAATAACGGCACGGCGCTGGTGTTAACCGACAACAGCAGCGGGATAAACAATGGCGTGATTAACGGCGGATTCCTTAATCGTCAGGATGGCACCGGCATTGGCTCGACCGGGTACGGTGCCAACGGCGTAGCCGTGCAAACCGGCAGTACCTTCAACAACAACGGCATCCTCAACTTCGCCACCACCGGCAGCAATTCACAGTATGGCGTGGCCGGCATCAATCTTGGTGTGTCATCCACCGCCAATAACAGCGGCAATATCAACATCGGCGTTAACGGTTCGAGTGCGCGCGGCACCGCATCCGGCGTGTTACTGACTGATGCCACATCCAGCTTTACCAATAACGCCAGCGGCAATATCTACATTGGTCGCGGCCCGCAAAACAGCCTGGGTGAGGCGACGGCGGATACCGCGATGAACCAGAGCGGGCTCACCAGCGGTATCGCGCTGGTCGCCAACGGCAACGCGGTAAACGATGGCAGCATTACCATCGGGACGAAAACGCAAAACGCAGCGGGGATGTCGGCGACGGGTGCTAATAACGGCACCATGATCAACAACGGCACCATCAATGTGAACGGCGCGGCTGCCACCATACCGCGCGAAAACGTCGGCATGCTGGTGAACAACAGCGCGGGCAACATCAATAACGCCGGCACCATCAATCTGAATGGCGTGAACGGCACCGGCCTGAAAGTGCTGGCCACCAATGGCAACACCGCCAGCGCCACCTCAACCGGCACCATTAACGTGGCGGGCGGAGCCGATCCGGCCAGCGGCACGCGCAACTATGGCGTGTGGGTGGAAGGGCAAGGAACGGGTACGGCGCAGGCCACCGTCGATGGCCCGATTAACCTTAGCGGCAATGGCGCAATTGGCGTGCATGCGCGCGGAAACTCCACGGTTACGGTGGATCCGGCTGCCGTACCGACCTTTTCTAACGGCACCAATCAGATCGCCTTCTTCGCCTACGGCCCCAATGCGCTGATCAACGTGCTGGGCAATAATCCGTTTGATGTGACGACACAGAACTCGACGCTGTTCCGCGTTGAGCAGGGCGCAGACTTTAATGGCAATGCCTTATCGCTTACTGCGTCGGGCGCCGGATCTACCGCCGTGCTCGGCAGCGGCGCTGGCACAGATGTCAACAGTGGTGCGGCGGTGATCAACGTCAGCGGCAGCGGCGCCAATGGCATCACGGTGGAAGGTGGCGCAAATGGCGTGATTAACGCGGCAACCACCATGAATCTCACCGGCAGCAATGCGATCGGTGCGATTGTTGACGGACAAAAACACGATATCTTCGGCAGAAACAGCGGCTCGCCGGTGACCAGCACCAGCCTCAATTCTGCGGCGTCTTTAAATGCTTCGCAGAGTGGATTGACCGGCTACGTGGCACGCAATCGCGCGCAGCTGACTAACACCGGCGATATCACCTTCACCGGCGCCAATTCCACCGGCATTCGCGTGGAAAGCGGTGCAACCGGCACCAACAGCGGCAATATCAATATCAACGATGGCGGCACCGGCATCGCGGTGAACAGCGGCAGCAGCACCTTTGCCACCACCGCCAACAACACCGGCACCATCAACGTTAACGGCGGCAGCACCACTAATCGCAGTCGCGGCGTCAGCGCCAGTGGGAATCGCGCGGTAGCGAACCTGAATGGTGGCACGTTGAATTTGAACGGCACTGGCGCGATCGGTGCAGAAGCGCTGAACGGCGCACTGGTGAATATCGCCGCCGGTTCAGCGCCGGTATTCAACAACAGCGACCAGATCGCCTATCACGCGGCGGGCAGCGGATCGCGCATCAGCTCCGCCACCAACGCTTTAGACATCAACAGCAGCGGCTCAACCGGCTATCGCATTGATGATGGCGCAGCGCTAAGTTTCACCTCTCCAACAACCATCACCTCCAGCGCCAGTAACAGCACCGGCGCGATCATCTCCGGCAGCGGCAGCAGCCTGAATAGCAGCAATGCCAGCTTCACCGCCAGCGGCCAGGGCAGCACGGCAATCCGCGCAGAAGGCGGCGCGAATGCCACGCTGGATAGCGGCAGCAGCATCAATCTCAGCGGCAGCAACGCGGTCGGCGTGCTGGTGAATAATCTGCGCACTGATCTGAGTAATGCGCTGGATGGCAGCGCGGCGGCCACCAGCGTCACCAGCAACGGCAACGTCAGCGGCGCGGGCAATGGCGCAATTGGCTTTGATGTCACCAACGGCGCAGAGCTGGTCAACAACGGCAATGTGAATCTTACCGGCAGCAACAATATTGGTATCCGTTCGCGCGCTGGCAGTACGCTGACCAACAACGGCGTGGTCAACGTGGCCAACGGCACCGGGCTGGATGTCTCCGGCAGCGGCAGCACGCTGGCGAAAGGCGGCACCATTAATGTCGATAACGGCACGGCGGGCGTGCGCATTAGCGATGGCGCGCAACTGGCTTTAACCGGCAGCGACACGGTGATCACCACGCGCGGCAACGCGCACGGCATCTTGCTGGATAGCGGCGCGACCGCACTCAGCGCCAGCGACGCCACGGTGAACGTGCTCGGCAGCGGCAACGGCATCGAAAACCGCGCCGAGTTGAGCAACGTCGGCCTGAGCAATCTCACCATCAATGTCGGCGACGGCAACGGTATCCGCACCGCCGTACCGTTCGATCCGGCTTCAACCGTGACCACCAACGTGAACGGCAGCGGTACCGGCTTGAATATCGCCAACGCCGATGGCTCCACCACCAGCGGCGATCTGACGTTGGGTTCGGGCTATCAATTTAATGTTACCGGCGCGGGCGGCACCGGTATTCGCGCCAATACCACGGGCAATGTCACCACCGCCGCCAATGTGAATATCGGTAATGCGGCGGGCGGATCGGCGCTGGTCTCCAGCACCGCAGGCACCATCGTCAATACCGGCAACTTCACTTCCAACAGCCTGACGGCGCCGGTGGTGGATTTGCGCGGTGGCAAAACCATTTTCGAGAACCTCGGCAACATCATCACCGCCAATCCACAAACCGTGGCGGTGGCGGGCAGCAACGCCGATGACGAAATCCTGCTGACGGAAGGCGCAGTGCAGGGCGATATCAACCCAGGCGGCGGATCGGATCTGTTCCGCTGGACGGGCGGTACGCTCAACGGCAGCCTGACGATGGGCAATGACAACAACAACACCGCTGAAGTGAGCAATGTCGATCTCGGCACCACGTACCATCTCTCCAGCGGCACCGGCACCGGTAACACCTTAACCTTCAACCAGATCGATTCACGCGGTGGCAGCTTCAGCGCTGACGATCTCAGCAAAGGGGTCAACCTCGGCAGCGGCTGGAGCACCATCAACTTCGCTAACACTAAATGGACGCTAACCGATAACCTGCAGCTGGCGCACAGCACCATCAATGTTGATGCGGGATCAACGCTGTTCGCCGGCGATAACGTGCATCCAACGCTGTCGGGTGGAACGGCGGATTCGCTGGTGGTGAACAACGCCGGTACGCTGGATCTCACCAACGGCGCGGGGTCGCCGGGCAATACGCTGGATATCGCGGGCTCGCTGGCATCGAGCGGCGGCCAGCTCAATCTGGTCACCAATCTGAATGAGGGCGGTGCGCTGAGCAACCAGTTCACCGACCATCTCAACGTCACCGGCAATGCCAGCGGTACCACGCTGGTTAACGTGAAACTTGCCGATGCCAGCACCGGCGCACTCACCGATCTCAATCAAAATGGTGGCGTGGAGGGCAACGAAGGGATCTCGCTGGCGCAGGTCGGCGGTAATGCCAGCGCTAACAGCTTCGCGCTGAAAGATGGCTATCTCGGCGCCGGGCCGTGGCAATATCGCCTCTACACTTTTGCGCCGGGCAGCAGCGATCCTAATCAGCGCTTAGTCAGCGGTAGCGGCAATAACTATTGGGATTACCGTCTGGCGAACTACTACGTGTGTGAAGATAGCAACAGCTGCCAGCCGACCTTCGTCACCGATGCCTTTGGTACGCCGCAAAGCTACGATTCGCGTCCGGCGGTGGTACCGCAGGTACCTTCCTATGTTTCCGCGCCGGTTGGTCTCGCCTATTACACCACCGCGATTATCGACGATCTGCATAAACGCCTCGGCGAACTGCGCCACGAGCAGACGCGTCCGGAAGGCAACGGCGGCGAGATGTTCCTGCGCTACATCGGCTCGAACCTGAAGTACAAGAGTGATAAGAGTTTCCGCGACTTTGGCTATGACTTTGACCTCGATTACAGCGCGGTGCAGGTGGGCGGCAATCTGCTGCGTCTCGACGGCGAGCAAGATAGCCTGCGCGGCGGTTTAGCCTATACGCGCGGTAATACGCGTATTCGTCCACATGCGGCCGACGGCTACAGCAGCACCACCTTCGACAGCGACAGCCTGGCGTTTTACGGCACCTGGCAGCGTCAAAGCGGTTTCTATCTGGATGGTGTGCTGTCGTTTGACTGGCATCGCGGCGAAACCGATATTGCGCGCACGCAAGAGGTGGCGAAGCTGAAAGGTAATGGCTGGACGGCATCGCTGGAGAGCGGCTATCCGTTTGAGTTGGGCGATGGCTACAAACTGGAGCCGCAAGCGCAGCTGATGTACATGAAGCTGAATATGGACGACTTCACCGATAAAGATGGCAACAAGGTGCGTTACGGCGACTATAACCAAACCATTGGTCGTTTGGGCGCGCGGCTCGATCGTACGTGGGCCGACGACAGCAATCGCCAATACACGCCTTATCTGCGTGCTAACTACTACAAAGGTTGGGGCGGCACGGCGGATACATCAGTGTCTTCGGTGGATAATCCGGCGTTTGGCGCCACCTTCAGCAGCGGGAAGTTTGGTCAAATGTGGGAGCTGGGCGCAGGCGGTACAGCGACCTTGCAGAAGGATGTGTCGCTGTATGCTGAGGCGGATTATCGCAAAGAGATCGAAGGCAACGGTGCCAAAGGCTGGCGCTATAACGTTGGCGTTAGGTGGCAGTTCTGATTCCAGGTGCGCATAAATGCGCACCCTACGAAAACCGAACTCTGCCTTCGTAGGGGCGCCATTTATGGCGACCGCCAAAATTCCAGGTGCGCATAAATGCGCACCCTACGAAAACCGAACTCTGCCTTTGTAGGGGTGCCATTTATGGCGACCGCCAAATGACAGGCATAAAAAAACGGATGGCGCGAACCATCCGTTTTGCCCTAACTCATGGCATTTTAGGCGTTAGATTGCCTGATACTGCTCATCTTGCAATGCAATCGGTGCAACGGTGCTGGTGGCAATACCTGAAGTGGTGACAACAGACAGGTCGGCCTGAGTCAGATTCAGGTTAACCTGCTGTGCTTCCGCTTCAACGTTGTTACCCAGCAGAGTTTCTTCCGCATCGCTCAGCAACTCTGCGCCTGAAATATCGAACAGGCTGAACATCTCACTCTTCGTTTCAGCGACCGGACGCTCGCCAATGTGGAAGACGAATGGCTCGGTTTCCACGCCGTTAACTTTGGCAAATACGCTGTATTGGCCATCATCAAAGCGAGTATCCACTTCGATATACCACTTACCGCTGGCAGCAACACCGGTGAAGCCCAGAGAACGGCCATCCGTTGTCAGCAGTTCCACGACTGCTTCCGGCTCACCTGAACCGTAAATCACTACGCGATGATCCTGAATCGCTTCGCCATCGGAAGGCTGGCGAGTGTCGAAATCGAAGAATCGACCAGAAACAGCATCAATACTCGCGGCATCCGCTTCGACAGTGAACTTGCGAGCCAGCAAGCTATCCTGGTTTTCATTTTGGACAGAAATGCTGTGATCGCCATTAGCCAGCTTCAGTGAGTAAGACCAGGTGCCATCTTGCTCGGTGCGCACGCTGCCAACCAACTCGCCGTTATCGTAGATTTCCAGCACGATATTCTGACCCGCAATGCCACGCAGCAGCGGCGTTGAATCTTTTGTCACCGCACCGTATGCAATCAGGGCTTCACCCGCGTTATCGTCGTAAACGTTGAAGTTGATGCCGATATTTTCAGGTTCAACCAGGCTGAAGATCAGCGTGCCGCCTTTGTTGCCCGCAACATCGGTGGCAATCACTTCGTGTCCGCCAGCCGCTAATGGTTCAGTGGTCTGGAAGCTCCAGCGACCGTACTCATTGGCAATAACGCTGCCTGCAACTTTGCCATCGATGGTGATGGTGACCAGCGTGCCGGCAACCGCTATGCCATTTAATACTGGCGTGTTGTCATAGATTGTGGCGTTGTAGCCAAAGTTATCTATACCATTGAAGTCGCTGATGCCACCCAGCACCCACGGAGTAACGACCTGTGCTGCCACAACATTAAAGGAGAATGCTTCGCTGGTATCATTAGCATTTGCACCAATAGTGATGGCATGCGCACCTAAGGGGAGATCTGATGCGGGTTTAAATGCCCATGTACCAAAGCTGTTTGCCAAAGTAGAACCGATTTCGATACCGTTATCATAGATACGGACCAGCGTATTAGCAGGTGCATTACCTACCAGGTTTGGTCGGTTGTCATCTGTAATACCGTTCGCTTTGACGATGCCTGTTCCGAAGAATTGATCCATTACCTGAGTAATATTGAACGGATTCTCAGGCTCAACGGGTACTTCAGGCTCAACGGGTACTTCAGGCTCAACGGGTACTTCAGGCTCAACGGGCACTTCAGGCTCAACGGGTACTTCAGGCTCAACTGGCACTTCTGGCTCAACCGGTACTTCTGGCTCTGGCTTAGTGATCACAAAGTCGAATTGCGCACTAGCGTTGTCGTTGCCAACTTTCGCCACGATGCTGTGAGTGCCAACAGACAGTGGATCGGTTACGTTGAAAATCCAGCTGCCATCACGAACGCTGGTGACCACGGAACCAATCTCTTTGTCACCTTCGTATAGACGAATCAACACACCTTTAGGGCCGTATCCTGTGATCAGTGGCGTGGTATCCGCCGTTTCACGATCGCCGGTCTCTTCACCTGAGTTGCTGCCTACGAAGCTGATATCAACCGGAACTTTTACAACAATATTCCAGGCTTCAGTTTCTGTACCGTTGCTGCTTTTCACCACAAAGCTGTGGTTGCCGTTGACCAGATACGCTGGGTTAACCGGAGTGAATTCCCAGAAACCGGTGGATGAAACGCGACGCTCGCCGATTTTGATACCATTGTCGAAAATTTGTACCAGACTATTTGGCTCTGCGGTACCTGACAGTTTCGGTGTGTCGTCATCGGTGGTGCCATTTTTCTCAACATAGCCGCCCTTGCCAACGTTATCGAGGATGTACTCGATCTCTGGTGTTTGTGGCTTGGTGGCTTCTGGCGCAGAAATGGTGATAACGAACGGCGCACTGGCGGTGCCTTCGGCGGTTTTGAACACCAGATTGTAGCTCCCCAGCGGCAGCTCCGGCGTCAGAGTCCAGCTGCCCCACGCATCGGTCACGGTTGAGCCCAGAACCTCGTCGCCGTTGTACAAACGAATAACAACGTTAGCGCCTGCACGGCCAAAGAAGCGTGGCGTAGTATCGATTGATGTTGCACCTGAACCAATCAGTTGGTTGTAGCCAGCTGAGTTATCAAATGCACCCGACACTTCAATTGGTTCTGCTGCTGCAGAAACAATGGTCACCGGGAATGGTTTGGTGGCAGAGCCTTCGCCCGCTTTGAACACCAGATTGTAGCTACCTGAAGTCAGCGTTGGTGTCAGGCTCCAGCTGCCGTAAGCGTCAGACTTGGTTGAGCCAATTTCTTGCTCGCCGTTATACAGGCGAATCACCACGTTAGCACCGGCTTTGCCATAGAAGTAAGGCGTGGTGTCTTTGATGGTGGCGCCTGGCGCCAGGTTGCGGTTATAGCCGTTTGAGTCTTCTAACGCGGCATAAATTTCAATCGGCTGTGAGTCGGCAGAGGTGATGTTCAGCGCGAATGCTTTGCTCACTGAACCTTCACCGGCTTTGAACACCAGATTGTAGCTACCTGCTGGCAATGTTGGTGTCAGGCTCCAGTTACCGTAAGCATCTGAGTAAGTTGAACCCAGCTCTTTCTCGCCGTCGAACAGGCGGATCAGTACATTTGCACCGGCTTTACCGTTGAAGCGTGGTGTGGTGTCTAGCGTGCTGTCGCCAGACTTAAGCGGCTTGTAGTAGTAGCGATCGCTATCGTCATAGACATTGGAGATTTCAATTGGCTGCGAATCGGCAGAAACGATGTTCAGCGCAAACGGTTTGCTGTCTGAACCTTCACCGGCCTTGAACACCAGGTTGTAGCTGCCTGCCGGCAGAGTAGGGTTCAGATACCAGTAGCCGCTTGCCGAGGAAAGGGTAGAGCCAATTTCCTGATCGCCGTTAAACAGGCGAACGATGACGTTAGCACCGGCTTTGCCGCTGAAGCGTGGCGTGGTGTCCTGGGTGGAGTCACCAGATTTGAGATAGGTTTCGCTATACCGATTAAGGTCATCAACAACACTGAAAATTTCAATTGGCTGCGAATCGGCAGAAACGATGTTCAGCGCGAACGGTTTGCTCTCTGAACCTTCGCCGGCCTTGAACACCAGGTTGTAGCTGCCTGCCGGCAGAGTAGGGTTCAGATACCAGAAGCCGCTTGCCGAGGAAAGGGTAGACCCAATTTCCTGATCGCCGTTAAACAGGCGAACGATGACGTTAGCACCGGCTTTGCCGCTGAAGCGTGGCGTGGTGTCCTGGGTGGAGTCACCAGATTTGAGATAGGTTTCGCTATACCGATTAAGGTCATCAACAACACTGAAAATTTCAATTGGCTGCGAATCGGCAGAAACGATGTTCAGCGCGAACGGTTTGCTCTCTGAACCTTCACCGGCCTTGAACACCAGGTTGTAGCTACCTGCCGGCAGAGTAGGGTTCAGATACCAGAAGCCGCTTGCCGAGGAAAGGGTAGAGCCAATTTCCTGATCGCCATTAAACAGGCGAACGATAACATTCGCACCGGCTTTGCCGCTGAAACGTGGCGTAGTGTCCTGCGTGGTGTCCCCGGATTTAAGATAGATTTCACCGTAACGATTAATGTCATCAACGACGGTATAAATTTCGATTGGCTGCGAATCGGCAGAAACGATGTTCAGCGCGAACGGCTTGCTCTCTGACCCTTCACCGGCCTTGAATACCAGGTTGTAGCTGCCTGCAGGCAGAGTAGGGTTCAGATACCAGAAGCCGCTTGCCGAGGAAAGGGTAGACCCAATTTCCTGATCGCCATTAAACAGGCGAACGATGACGTTGCCACCGGCTTTGCCGCTGAAACGTGGCGTGGTGTCCTGCGTAGTGTCCCCGGATTTAAGATAGATTTCACCGTAACGATTGATGTCATCAACAACGGTATAAATTTCTATCTGCTGAGCGTCAGGCGTCACAACGTTCAGGATATAAGGCTCGCTTGACGTTTTACCCGATACAAAGGTCAGGCTATGCGCACCGCCGTCCAGCTTGGCAGTAAAGCTCCACTGGCCATTACCATTAGCTTGCACCGAGCCGATTTCCTTCTCACCATCAAAGATTTTGACGACGGAGTTTGGCGTGGCACTGCCGGTGAAACGTGGCGTGGTGTCATTGGTGGTGCTACCAGACTGCAGATATTGGGCATAGCCCGCACTGTCATCAATGGCTTGTGCCACCAGAACAGGCTGTTCAGGCTGAGTAGCTACTGAAACATCATAGCTGGCTGAAACGGGGTTGCCCGCGCCCGCAACCTGCACGGTGAATTGGTGTTCGCCTGAGGTAAACGCATCAGACGACCAAACCCACTTACCGGTTGGCGTGGCATTGATACGTGCAATCTCAACGCCGTTATCAAAAATGATAATTTGCTTGTTCGCTGTAGCACGACCTTCGAAAATCAACACGCCTTTTTCCGCATCGCCGCCAGATTCAATCGGGGTCAGTTTGTTATTCTGTGGGGTGCGGATGGTATCTATGATTGCTTCGTTATACTTGATAGGCACAATCGGTGGTAATTGCGCCGCAGCGGTTGCGATGGAAGCAGTATTGGCGCTGGTTTGCGCTGTACGTGTTGCGTTTTGGTTTTTAGTGGTGCTCATATTTACAGTCCTATTGTCATACTGCGCTCATGGAAAAAACTGATGCAGTATTTAGAACTTCATGTAATAAAATGACGAGAAATGTCCCAATAAAGCTTAAGCGTTCTGTTAAAACTGCTTTTTTGTTTTTTATTTATAAAATTCAACGAATTATGTTTTATTTATTTTTTAAATTATTTGTTATATCTCTGCCTCTTAACGTCCCCGCATCGCCAGCATCCTTTTCGCGGCAAAACTGGAATCTAAATTACTCTAAATAAATTTTTATCGGTTATCATTCCCGCGGATTTTGTGAGCCATTCCTTATTGCCATGCACGGCAAGACAAAAAACAGCCCGCCACGCTAAAGCCCAGCACATGCGCTGCCGAAAAGATAAAAAAGCATAATCGATTTTTTCTTTTCGCCTGCGTTTTGCAAGGACACACACATGCGTAACAACCAGCCTGTCACTCAGCGTGAATTCAGTTTCGACGATAACGCCACGCTGATGTCGACAACCGACTTAAATAGCTTCATTACCTACGCCAACGACGCCTTTATTGAAGTTAGCGGATTCAGCCCGGAAGAGGTGAATGGCCAGCCACATAACATGGTGCGCCATCCAGATATGCCGCCGGAAGCCTTTGCCGATATGTGGACGACGCTCAAACAGGGCGAACCGTGGACGGCGCTGGTGAAAAACCGTCGTAAGAATGGCGATCACTATTGGGTGCGCGCCAACGCCATTCCGGTGGTGCGTGAGGGCAAGGTGCAGGGCTTTATGTCGGTGCGCACCAAACCGTCAGCGCAAGAGATACGTCAGACCGAAGCGCTGTACCGCGATTTCCGTGAAGGCCGCGCCAAAGGGCGTCGCTTCCATAAAGGATTAATTGTCGGCACCGGCTGGCGTGCTCTTAGCTCAATCCTGAAAACGCTGCCGCTGCGCTGGCGTATTCGCTCTACCTTATTAACGCTGTTGCCGCTCTCAGTGCTGGGCGTTTGGCTACTTGGGTTGGCTCCGTTGGCGATAGGCTGCTTCGCCGGCGGCATGGCGGGCCTCTTGCTGCTGGCAAGCCTGTGGCTGGAGCAGCAAATTTCACGTCCAATGGAACGCATGTGCCGTCAGGCATTAAGCGTGGCGACCGGCGCTAGCCATAAAGTGGAACAGATCGATCGCGTCGATGAGATTGGCGTCACGTTGCGCGCCATCGGCCAGCTCGGCCTGATGTTCCGCTGGCTGGTGGATGATGTTAGCGGTCAGGCAATTAACGTGCTCAGCGCCAGCGATGCTATTGCGCGCAGCAATGACGAACTGAGCCGCCGCACCGAACAAGCTGCCGCCAACGTGCAGCAAACCGCTGCCACCATGAATGAAATGACCGCCACGGTGAAGAGCAACACCGATACCGCCAAAGAGGTGAATGGCCTGTCGGAAAACACCAGTCACGCGGCGATCAAAGGCGGCAAGGTGATGCAGGAGATGGTGGGAATGATGGCGGAGATCGCCGACAGCTCGAAACGTATCGCCAATATCACCAGCGTGATTGACGGCATTGCATTCCAGACCAACATTCTGGCGCTGAATGCGGCGGTGGAAGCGGCGCGCGCCGGTGAGCAGGGCAAAGGATTTGCGGTGGTGGCCGGTGAAGTGCGCAGCCTCGCACAGCGCAGCGCCAAAGCCGCCAGCGAAATCAAAAACCTGGTTGAAACCAGCGCCAGTCGCGTGCAGTCGGGCAGCGATCACGCTGATGCGGCCGGACATACCATGCAGGAGATTGTCGATCAGGTGCAGAATGTCACCGCATTGATCGCGCAGATCAGCGGCGCAACTGCTGAGCAGGCCATCGCGCTAACGCAGGTCAGCACCGCTGTGGAAGATCTCGACGATATCACCCATCAAAACGCCGCACGCGTGGCGGAAAGCGCTGAAGCGTCGGGGCGCATGAAGCATCAGGCCAATCGTCTGGTGGAAGCGATCAGCGTGTTTCGTTAACGCATTTCACGTTCGGCGCGCAGTGCGCCAGGCGGCGTGCCAACAATGCGTTTGAATGCGCGGCTAAACGCAGCCAGCGAACCGTAACCGAGGTGGAAAGCGACACTTTCCACCGCTTCGCCTTCATGAACGATACGTTCCACCGCCAGGCGCATACGCAGCTCGGTAAGATAGCGCAGCGGCGTCATGCCAGTTGCGCTCTGGAAGCGGGCGGCAAACACCGAGCGCGAGCTGCCAGATTCCCGCGCCAGCCGTTCCACCGTCCAGTTTTCGCCAGGTTCACGATGCATCGCCGCCATCGCCAGGCTAAGACGCGGATCGCGTAGCGCCTGCACCAATCCGCTGCCTTTGCCGCAGCCATTCTCCACCCAGCCACGCACAATCTGCGCCGCCACCACATCCGCCAGCCGCGACAGAATCCCGGCGAAACCGGCTTTGCGCTGCCGCGTTTCGCGCTCCATCGCATCGAGAATCGGCTGGATTTCCGGGTACTGTGCCAGCAGCGTACTCACCAGCATCACATCCGGCATGGTATGCACCAGCGGTTGCATGCCGCCGAGTTCAAACGCCATGCAGGCGCTAAACAGAATCACATCGCTGTCATCCGGGCATACGTCTACGCCGTCGCCGATGGCGCAGACGCTGTCGCAAATCGGGCGGCTGTTAAAAGTCGAAATGGGTTCACAGATTGCCTCTTCGCTGGAGATCAACGCATGCGGCTTACCGTGCGGGATCAGCAGCGCATCGCCCGCCTGCAGCGGATAGATCACGCCCGATGCCGAGCGGATCAGTAACGATCCGCGCCCAACAAAGTGCAGCTGCGCCTTGCCTGGCGCGTCCTCATATTGCAGGCCAAAGGGTGCATGCAGCGCGATACGCTGATATTTGACGCCGTACAGGCGCATGCCCATTAGCAGTTCACTGGTCAGATCTTCATAGCGGCTCATACGAATCCAGACGAATAATCAAAAAACAAAGTTTCTGCATCATAGATCGTCTGATGATCAGTCACTATGCTTAACGCTAAATATTTTGTGATGGGGATCACAGATGAGCCTGGATACTGAAGTTATCGAAACACCACTAGAAGTGGATAAACCGGCGTGGGGCGCAGTGTTTGCCATGGCGTTTGGCGTGTTCGGCCTGATTACCGCGGAATTTCTGCCGGTAAGTTTGCTGACGCCGATTGCCGACACGCTGCACATCAGCGAAGGGCAGGCGGGACAAACCGTTACCGTGACTGCGCTGGTGGCGCTGCTCACCAGTTTGGTGATCGGCAATGTGACACGTCAGCTCGATCGTCGCGTGGTGATGCTGGCCTTTACGCTGCTGCTGATTGCCTCCGCGCTGCTGGTGGCCTTTGCTGAGAATCTGCCGATGATTCTGCTGGCCCGCGTGCTGCTGGGCGTGGCGATTGGCGGCTTCTGGACGCTCTCCACGGCAATTACCATGCGTCTGGTGCCGAGCGATCAGGTGCCGCGCGCGCTCTCCATCGTGTTCAGCGGCATTTCGCTGGCGACCATTATTGCTGCGCCGCTCGGCAGCTATCTGGGCGGCATTATTGGCTGGCGTAACATCTTTATGCTGACCGCCGCGCTGGGCGTGCTGGCGCTGCTGTGGCAGTTCTTCACCTTGCCCGCGATGCCGCCCGTCAATAAAGCGCGCAGCGGTGGCGTGCTGGATCTGCTGCGTAAAAGCGTGATGCGCTGGGGCATGCTTGCGGTGATCATGATGTTCACCGGCCACTTCGCCTTCTTTACATACCTGCGTCCGTTCCTCGAAGGCAGCGCGCAGCTCAACGTCAATCAGCTGTCGCTGGTGCTGCTGGCGTTTGGCGTGGCGAACTTCTTTGGTACTTCGCTGGCCGGTTATCTGGTGACGCGCAGCGTATCGCTGACGTTAACCGCGATGGCGCTGGTGATGAGCGTGACCGCGCTGCTGCTGGTGAGTTTCGGCGAGGTGTCATGGCTGGTCGCGGCGGGCGTAGCGCTGTGGGGCCTGGCGTTTGGTTCGATGCCAACCGGCTGGTCAACGTGGATTTCCCGCGCGGTGCCGGACGATGCTGAATCGGGCGGCGGTTTGCTGGTCGCTACCATTCAGCTGGCGATCACCGCCGGTGCCGCCGCCGGTGGCTGGATGTTCGATCTGCAAGGCGCTGGCGGCGTATTCCTCGCCAGCGGCGTGCTGATGCTGCTCGCCGCCATCACCATCTTCACCCGCGTCCGCCACCACGGTTAACCGTAGGGTCGCCATTCATGGCGACCTTGCCAACAACCGCACGAATCAAAAGGCCGCCATTTATGGCGACCTTTTTAATCATCGCACCATCACCTATCACAGCCATAAATCCTGCCTTTTAATTAAATGTCAGATTTTTAACCCTTTGCACAAAGGTTAACCCAAACGTGCTTTTTACATTCAAAATATTCGAACAACAACGGCAAATCTCTCCGCTTTTTACTGATCAACTCTACGACTATTATGTATCTCAACAAGGCGATGACGCCTTACTCAATCAAACATACATTAAGGAATTGACCATGAAATCTATCAAAACTTTTGCTGCTGTTATCGCTCTGACCGTTCTGCCATTCGCTAGCTTTGCGCAAAGCATCACTGCAACCGCTTCAACGCTGGATGGTGCAGAAGCGCAAATCGCTGCTCAGGCGCACGAAGCTGGTGCTTCCTATAAAGTGACCGAAGCCAACTTCAACAACGGCGTGCACATGACTGCCGAACTGACCAAATAAGTTGCGTTAACGTTCTGTGCTGACAGGGTGCCTTCGGGCGCCCTGGCGGCGTTGGTAACCTGATAAAATCCTGTCACTTTCCCTTCGAAATGATTACTATTCTCAAAAAGTAGCATCCTTCGTCGGCTCGCCTCGGGCTGTCTTTTTAAATATTGGTTGTAATGTCGGGCTTTCACTTCACTGCCATCAGGCGGTGTTTTTGCTATGGAGAAGTTATGAAGGCGAATAAAAAATCATGGGCGCTGCGTCCACTGCTGCTGGCAACGGCGCTGTTCTCGACCTCTACGGTGATGGCGGCAGAATCTCAGCCGCTGAATCAAGTGATCTCAAAAGGCGCTTACGAACTGGCATTCAGTAACAGCGATAACGCGCTGTTCCTCGCGACCGCGCAGAGCACAACCGACAAAAAAGGCGGCACCGTTTATCGTCTCGATCCGCAGGATTTGGCGGTGAAGCAAACCATCAATACCGATCTGCCGACCTTTGGCGCGGCGATCAATCAGAAAACCAACACTCTTTACTTCGGTAACACGCGTGACGGTTCACTGACCGCAGTGGATGCCACCAGCGGCAAAGTGATCAACACGCTGTTGCTGGATGGCCGTCAGCGCAGCGAAACCGTACGTCCGCTGCAGCCGCGTCAGCTGGCCGTCGATCCGGCAACCGATCGCGTTTATATCACCGGCCTCGGTGAGCAGAGCGTGGTGTGGGTGGTGGATGGCAAAACCCTGAAACTGATCAGCACCGTGCCGAACACCGGCAAAATGGGCACCGGTTTGGCGATCGACTCTGCGGCGCAGAAACTGTATGTCACTAATTCCGACGGCGAACTGGTTACCATCAATACGCGCCTGAACGCGATTGAAAAGCGTCAGAAAATCGATGGCGATAAAGATCACTTCTTCCTGAATATTTCGCTGGATACTCAAGGCCATCGCGCCTTCCTCAGCGACTCAAAACAGTCGCAGGTGCTGGTGCTGGATACCCGCACGCAGCAGGTGATCCACAAGATCGATGTGCCAGAATCGCTGGCAGTGCTGTTCAATGCCGATCGTGATGAGCTGTACGTTACGCACCGCAAAGCGGGCGAAATCAGCATCATCGACGCCAGCAGCTACAAAGTGAAACGCACGGTGAAAGCGCCGGGCCTGCCAAACAGCCTGGCGGTTTCCGCGGATGGTAAAACCCTGTTTGTCAGCATCAAACAGCCGGGTTCACGCAAAGAGCCACCAAAAAATCCCGATAGCGTTTTGCGCATCGAACTCTGATCGGTAGTTTTCTGAAACTGAGAGGCGGCTTATGCCGCCTTTTGCATTTCTGCCATCAGCGCCGTTTTTATCGCCGTACATACGCTACCTTGTAGAGCAACAACACCAATGGAGAGGATGCAATGAGCCAGTTTTTTATGCATGAGAAAAACGATCTGGTTAACGAAGCTATCGAAGGGGTTTTGCTGAGCACGCCGTGGCATAACCTCAGTCGCCTCGATCTCGGTGATGAGATTCGCGTGGTGGTGCGCTCGGACTGGGATAAAAGCAAAGTGGCGCTGATCTCCGGCGGCGGTTCCGGACATGAACCGGCGCATGCCGGCTTTGTCGGCAAAGGCATGCTGACGGCGGCGGTGTGCGGCGACATCTTCGCGTCGCCAAGCGTTGATGCGGTGCTGAACGCCATCGTTAACGTCACCGGCGATGCCGGATGTCTGCTGATTGTGAAGAACTATACCGGCGACCGCCTCAACTTTGGTCTGGCGGCGGAGAAAGCTAAAAACCTCGGCTACAAGGTTGAGCTGGTGATGGTGCAGGATGATATCGCGCTGCCGGAAAACCCGCAGCCGCGCGGCATCGCCGGTACCGTGCTGGTCCACAAAATTGCGGGCTTTGCGGCGGAGCAGGGACAATCGCTGGATGAGGTTAAAGCGCTGGCACAGCGCGCGATTGATGCCACATCGTCCATCGGTTTAGCTTTCGCCACTTGCCATGTGCCGGGAGAAAAACGTGATGAACGCGTCGAGCCTGGACATAGCGAGCTCGGCATGGGCATTCACGGCGAGCCGGGTGTTATCACGCTGGATACGCAAGACAGCCGCAACATCACCAGCATCATGACCGATAAACTGGCGCAGACGCTGCCGGACGGCAAACAGGCGCTGCTGCTGATCAACAATCTCGGTGGTTTCTCGCAGCTGGAGCTGGCGCTGCTGACGCGTGAGGTGTTGCAGTCGCCGCTGGCGGCACGCATTACGCATTTGCTGGGTCCGGCAACGCTGGTCAGTGCGCTGGATATGAAGGGTTTCTCACTGACGCTGCTGGCGCTGGAAGAGCCGTTTTTGGAAGCATTAAACGCGCAGGTTCAGGTGCTGGGTTGGGTGCCAGTGTATGACTTTGCGCCGATCAGTCTGCAACGTGCTGAGAAGATCGGCAGCGTGCTGGATTTTGATGCCTCTGAGAATGCTGAGGTGGCGAAGATTGTCGCAAGCGTCACGCAGACGCTGATCGATCTGGAAAGCGAGTTGAACGCGCTGGATGCCAAAGTGGGCGATGGCGATACCGGTTCAACCTTTGCCGCCGGGGCGAAGAAAATTCAGCGCGGTTTGCAGGAAAAACAGCTGCCGCTGGATGAGCTGCCAACTTTGCTGGCGCTGATTGGCGAGCAGCTGGCCACGGTGATGGGCGGATCGAGTGGCGTGTTGATGTCGATTCTGTTCACCAGCGCCGGTCAGCAGCTGGAAGAGGGCAGCACGCTGCCGCAGGCGCTGATGCACGGGCTGGAACGCATGAAGCATTACGGCGGCGCGCAGCCAGGCCATCGCACTTTAGTGGATGCGCTGCAACCGGCGCTGGAAGCGTTAGTGGCAGGCGAGTCGCTGGCAGCAGCGGCACAAGCGGCGCAGAAAGGCGCCGACGCCACCGCGCAGATGCAGAGCGCCAAAGCGGGGCGTTCCGCGTATCTGAATCAGCAGAGTTTGGATGGGGTGAAAGATCCGGGCGCGTATGCGATTGAGAAGGTGTTTAAGGTATTGGCGCAGTAAAAAAGTGAGGTCGCCATGAATGGCGACCCTACGTAGGGTGCGCATTCATGCGCACCGTTTCAATGGACGCGGCTTACTCTGCCGCTTCGCGCATCATCTCTTCGTGCGGAATATCCTGCAAAATCTGCTCGAAACTGCGCAGACGTTTGTAGATCGACATCAGCGTAATCAGCGTTGACCACGAGGTGATCAAATACTGGAACGACGAACGCACCTGATCAAACACGTTGGTGATCTGGTTCAACAGGCCGAGCGTAATGGTGCCCGCCACAATCGACGGGAACAGCACAAACAGCCCGAACACGTTATCTACCTGCAGATACATAATGCGCGTGATGTTGAAGTACAAATAGTGGAAATAGAGGCGGAAATAGTTCTGACGCACGCGGCTAAACAGCTCATGCACCGTCGGCGGTGAAGCGCGTTCAGGATCGTCTTCGCCGTACACCAGCTCTTTACGATAGGCCGCTTCCACCCGTTGATTACGGAACTCCAGCCCCGGCAGTTTAATCCCCACCAACGCCAGCAGCGCGGTACCAAACAGCGACCACAGCAGCGCGGCAATCACCAATGCATACGGAATGCTGCCAAGAATTGGCACCTCTTTGACATGGTGCGACAGCGTGACCAGTACCGGCAGAAACGCCACCAGCGTCATGATCGCCTGAATAAAGTTGATGCCCCAATCCTGCAACGTACCCGCGAAGCGCATGGTGTCTTCCTGCACACGCTGTGCCGCACCCTCAACCAGACGCAGACGCTGCCAGTTGTGCATGTAGTAATTGTTCATCGCGGTACGCCAGCGGAACACCCAATGGCTGACGAAGAACGAGTTCATCACGCCAATCACCACCGCAATCAGCGCGATACCGAGAAACGCCAGCACTTGCACATAGAACTGGTGGATGGCAACGGAACCGGCTTTGGTCAGCGCCTGTTGAATCATGTCGTAGAACGGGCCGTACCAGGCGTTGACGCCCACGCCGACCTGCACACCAAACCAGGTGACAAAGATGATCAGAATCGATCCCCAAACCGACCAGCGCTGCCACGGATGGTTATCAATCACACGCCAGGTGAGCGCGAAGATGCCAGCAACAATCCAGTAATAGGCGTAAAACCACAGTTGGCTGATGTGAATAAAACGGCTGGCATTGGTTGGCAAAGGTTCGTGCATCGCCGCCTGGAGCGCAGGCCAGCGCGCCGGGAAATCACTGAAAAAGCCGAACCAGGCAAAAATTGCTACTAAACTCCAAATCGCAGCTGAGCTGAAAAACAGCGTTGGCCGCGGAAAAAAGGACTTAAACATAGGCACTCCGCTGTTGTGTGTACTCTTTTATACCGCTTCAGACCTCTATCTGTCTGTTGTCGGTTGTATCTGACGATGACAGCTTCGCCGCTGCGATGTAAAGCGACAGCGGCAATTGTTAAGTAATTAGTGCGAATTTGTTTCTAAGAACTAAATTATCCACAGCAATGGTGTTACAATATTTGCACTGTTACCGGTAACAGCGCTGCTGTATCCCTTAAGCTATCAATAAAAAAACAATACAACGCAACTACTTAACTTTCATGCCGCATTATATGTGGTACTGAGGCAATGTCATGTCAGAACAAAAAAATGGTCACACTCGCAGGGATTTTCTGCTGAGAACCATCACCCTGGCGCCGGCAATGGCGGTGGGCAGTACGGCGATGGGCGCGCTGGTGGCACCGATGGCCGCTGGGGCAGCAGAACAAAACGCATCACCACACCAGGCGCGTAGCTACCAGCCAAACTGGTTCACCGCCGAAGAGTTTGCCTTTATCACCGCGGCCGTGGCGCGCCTGATCCCCAACGATGAACGCGGCCCTGGCGCACTTGAAGCTGGCGTGCCGGAGTTTATCGATCGTCAAATGAACACGCCGTATGCCACCGGTAACAACTGGTACATGCAAGGCCCGTTCAATCCCGATTTGCCAAAAGAGTTGGGTTATCAGCTGCCGCTGGTGCCGCAGCAGATCTACCGTCTCGGCCTCGCCGATGCCGATGGCTGGAGCAAAAAACAGCACGGTAAGGTGTTTGCTGAGCTGACGGGCGAACAGCAAGACGCGCTGCTGACCGCGTTTGAAAGCGGCACGGCCGAGTTCCCGCAGCTGCCAGCCAAAACCTTCTTCTCCTTCCTGCTGCAAAACACCCGCGAGGGTTATTTCAGCGATCCGATCCACGGTGGCAATCAGGGCATGGTGGGCTGGAAGCTGATTGGCTTCCCAGGCGCGCGTGCTGACTTTATGGATTGGGTGGAACGCGGTGAACGTTATCCGTTCCCGTCAGTGGATATTCGCGGGGAGAGGACGTAAGCGTGGCAAATGAATTGAAAAAAGTGGATGCGGTCGTCGTCGGTTTCGGCTGGGCGGGCGCCATCATGGCGAAAGAGCTAACCGAAGCGGGCCTGAATGTGGTGGCGCTGGAGCGCGGTCCGCATCGCGATACCTATCCGGATGGATCTTATCCGCAGTCGATTGACGAACTGACCTATAACATCCGCAAAAAGCTGTTCCAGGATCTGTCGAAAAGCACCGTCACCATCCGTCACGATGCCTCGCAAACCGCCGTCCCTTACCGCCAACTGGCGGCGTTTCTGCCCGGCACCGGCACCGGCGGCGCAGGTCTGCACTGGTCAGGCGTGCACTTCCGCGTTGACCCGGTTGAGCTGAACCTGCGCAGCCATTACGAGCAGCGCTACGGTAAAAACTTCATCCCGGAAGGCATGACGATTCAGGATTTCGGCGTCAACTATGACGAGCTGGAACCCTTCTTCGATCAGGCCGAGAAAGTGTTCGGCACCTCGGGCAGCGCCTGGTCAATCAAAGGCAAGCTGCTGGGCAAAGAGAAGGGCGGCAACCCGTACGCGCCCGATCGTTCCAGCGACTTCCCGCTGCCGGCGCAGAAGCGCACTTACTCGGCGCAGTTGTTCGCGCAAGCGGCGGAATCAGTGGGTTATCACCCTTATGATATGCCGTCGGCCAATACCTCGGGCCCGTACACCAACACTTACGGCGCACAGATGGGGCCGTGCAACTTCTGCGGTTTCTGCAGCGGTTACGCCTGCTACATGTATTCCAAAGCCTCGCCGAACGTCAACATCCTGCCCGCGCTGCGCCAGGAACCTAAGTTCGAGCTGCGCAACAACTCCTACGTGCTGCGCGTTAATCTGACCGACGATAAAAAACGCGCCACCGGCGTGACCTATCTCGATGGCCAGGGCCGCGAAGTGGTGCAGCCTGCGGATCTGGTGATCCTGTCGGCGTTCCAGTTCCACAACGTGCACCTGATGCTACTCTCTGGCATCGGCAAGCCGTATAACCCGATTTCCAACGAAGGTGTGGTCGGCCGTAACTTTGCCTATCAGAACATCTCGACGCTGAAAGCGCTGTTCGACAAAAACACCACCACCAACCCGTTTATCGGTGCCGGTGGCGCAGGTGTGGCGGTGGATGATTTCAACGCCGACAACTTTGATCACGGTCCGCACGGCTTCGTGGGCGGTTCGCCATTCTGGGTGAATCAGGCCGGTACCAAGCCGATCTCCGGTTTGCCGACGCCGAAAGGCACGCCGAATTGGGGCAGCCAGTGGAAATCAGCGGTTGCGGATACCTACAACCATCACATCTCGATGGATGCGCACGGCGCGCACCAATCTTATCGCGCCAACTATCTCGATCTCGACCCGAACTACAAAGATGCCTACGGCCAGCCGCTGCTGCGTATGACCTTTGACTGGCAGGATAACGACATAAAGATGGCGCAGTTCATGATCGGCAAAATGCGCAAAATCACCGAAGCGATGAACCCGAAAATGATCATCGGCGGCGCGAAAGGGCCGGGCTCGCACTTCGATACCACCGTGTATCAAACCACGCACATGAGCGGCGGCGCGATCATGGGTGAAGATCCGAAAACCAGCGCGGTGAACCGTTATCTGCAGAGCTGGGATGTGTCGAACGTGTTTGTGCCAGGCGCTTCGGCGTTCCCGCAGGGACTCGGCTATAACCCAACGGGCATGGTCGCAGCGTTGACCTATTGGTCAGCCAAAGCGATTCGTGAACAGTATCTGAAAAACCCCGGCCCGCTGGTACAGGCATAAGGAACACGGCGATGATCAAAAGCATTTTAGCCCTGTTTCTGGGCACGATGACGTTCGCCGCAGTGGCGGACGAGGCAGGTTCGGACGCGTTGGTGAAGCGCGGTGAGTATCTGGCGCGCGCGGGCGACTGCGTGGCCTGTCACAGCACCGAAGGTGGTAAACCTTTTGCCGGTGGACTGCCGATGGCGACGCCGATCGGTACCATTTACTCCACCAACATCACGCCGGACAAAGCCAACGGGATTGGTGAGTACAGCTATGACGACTTCCAGAAAGCGGTGCGTCACGGCGTAGCGAAAAACGGCGACACGCTCTATCCGGCGATGCCCTATCCGTCTTACGCGGTGGTGAGCGATGACGACATGAAGGCGCTCTACGCCTACTTCATGCACGGCGTGCAGCCGGTGGCGCAGGCGAACAAAGAGAGCGACATTCCGTGGCCGCTGTCGATGCGTTGGCCGTTAGCCATCTGGCGCGGCATGTTTGCGCCGGACGTGAAAGCGTTCCAGCCGGCGGCACAGGAAGATCCGCAACTGGCACGCGGTCGCTATCTGGTGGAAGGTCTCGGCCACTGTGGCGCTTGCCATACGCCGCGTAGCATCACCATGCAGGAAAAAGCGCTCAACAACGGCGAAGGCAACAACTATCTTGCTGGCAGCAGCGCGCCGATTGATGGCTGGACCGCCAGCAACCTGCGTGGCGACAACCGCGATGGTTTAGGCCGCTGGAGCGAAGAGGATCTCAAGCAGTTCCTGCGCTTTGGCCGCAACGATCACACCGCCGTGTTTGGTGGCATGACCGATGTGGTGCAGCACAGCCTGCAATATCTGAGCGATGACGATATCAGCGCGATTGCTAAGTATCTGAAATCCCTCGGCGCGAAAGATCCAAATCAGGCGGTGTTTAAGCAGGATGATGCGGTGTCACAGGCGTTGTGGAAAGGTGACGACAGCCAGCCAGGCGCATCGACTTATGTCGATAGCTGTGCGGCGTGCCACAAAACCGACGGCAGCGGCTATCAGCGCTTCTATCCGGCGCTGCGCGGCAATCCGGTGGTGATGGCAGACGATCCGACCTCGCTGATTCATATCGTATTGGTTGGCGGCACTTTACCTGGCGTGCAAGGTGCACCCACGGCGATCACCATGCCGGCGTTCGGCTGGCGCCTGAACGATCAGCAGGTAGCGGACGTGGTGAACTTTATCCGTGGCAGCTGGGGCAATGGCGTGAAGTCGAGCGTTTCTGCGAAGGATGTGGCCGAACTGCGTAAAGACGAAACCGTGCAGCCGAAGCAGGGTAATGCGGATATTAAGGTGTTGGAAGGGCAGTAAAGTGAAAGGGTGCGGTTTTTAACCAGGTCGGCATGAATGCCGACCCTACAAAACCGCACCTGCAATCTTTAAATATTCTCCAAATCCATCCCACGGGTTTTCGGCCCGTAAATTCCCACCGACAGCATCACCATCAGCATACTCAGCACGATAAAGGCGATCACACCCTGGCTGCCGGCATACTGCAAAATAATGCCAATCAAAATACTGCTGAACACCGTCGACAGGCGGCTAAACGAGTAGCAGAAACCCACCGCGCGGGCGCGAATGTGCGTTGGGAAAATCTCGGTCTGATAAGCGTGATAGCTGAAGGTCAGCCATGCGTTGCTGTAGGTGATCAGGAAGCCGCAGATGATCATCAGCACCGGATTGGTCATAAACGCAAACAGCGTGCCGAACACCACCGTCATCAACGATGAAAACACGATCTGCCATTTATTCTCGAGCTTGTCGGCGTAGCGACTGCAAATCAGCGAGCCGAGCGGGTAGGCCAGCGTAATGAAAAACGCATACAGCAGGCTGTGCGTGACGGTCGCGCCTTTGCCCGACAGCAGCGCTGGCAGCCAGTTGCCGAAACCAAAGAAGCCAATCGCCTGGAAGAAGTTCATTACCACCAGCATTAGCGTGCGCTTGCGATAGGCGGGTGACCAAATCTCACTGAAACGCCCTTTTTTTGGTAATTGTGCCGCAGCATCGCTGTTGGAAAAGTCTTCGCCCGGCGCGATACCACAGCGCTCTTCCATCGCGCTCAACACCTGATGCGCTTCCTGATGCCGTCCTTGTTGCGCCAGCCAGCGTGCGGATTCCGGCAGGTTTTTACGAATCAGCCAGATCACCAGCGAGCAGACCGCACCGGCAATCACCACCCAGCGCCAGCCTTCAAGGTTGAGAATGGTTTGCGGCACCAGCCACCACGACATCAGAGCCACCGCCGGTACCGACAGGAACTGGATAAAGAAGGAGAAGGCAAACGCGCGGCTGCGCAGATGTGCCGGTACCCATTCGGAAAGATAGGTATCGATGGTCACCAGCTCAACGCCAAGGCCAATGCCAACGAGGAAGCGGAACAGGATGATCATCTCCGCGCTCTGCTGGAACGCCATCAGCAGCGAAAACGCGCCGTACCACGCCAGCGCACACATAAAGGTCAGGCGGCGGCCAAAACGGTCGGCGTAGGGCGCAAGCAAACTCGCGCCGACAAACAGGCCAAGGAAGGTGGCGGAGGCAAATGCCGCCTGGTCGGCGACGCCGAACACGCCGGCAGAACCGGTATGAAACACGCCCGCCGCCACCAGGCCGGAGCTGATGTAGCCGGTTTCAAACAGATCGTAGAGTTCAAAGAAGCCGCCGAGCGCCAGTAGCGTGATAAAGCGCCACAGACCGGCGGAAGAGGGCAGCGCATCAATGCGCCCGGCTAAGGTGCGGCGATCCGCGCTCATGTGATCGTTCGCCATCCCTGTCGACGTGATTGTTGTCATTGTTGTGTAAACCTCGGTGTTTGCAGAACTCGCTGACGGCTGAGATTGGTTTTAAAAATAATTAACCGTTAGCAAGCGAAGGAATAGCAGGATAATAAATTCGCTGAGAGTTGCCGAGAGGCGGGACGGTGACATTTTGGCAACATACGTTGCAGTTCACAGAAAAGTAGTCGCCATCCGTGGCGCAGGCTTAGTGCAGGCTCGGATAGACGCCCGGACCGATCGGTAAACCCAGCGCATACCACGCCAGCAACAGCACAATCCAGGTGGTGAAGAACACCAGCGGATAGGGGAAGATCAGCACGTAATAGGTGCCCAGCTGTGCATCTTTTTGATAGCGCTGCAGGAAGCCAAGGAACAGCGGCAGGAACGGCGACATCGGTGCCAGCGGCAACACCGCAGAATCGGCGATGCGGAAAATCATCTGCGCAAACGCCGGATGGAAGCCCAGCAGCATAAACATCGGCACAAACACCGGCGCCAGAATTGACCAGATGGCCGAGCCGCTGGCGATAAACATGCACAGAAACGCCGACAGAAACATCAAGCCCATAAACGCCGGTGCGCCGCTAATGCCCGCGCTCTCCAGCACATCGGTCAGGCCGATGGCCATGAACTTGCCCATGTTGCTCCAGTTGAAGAAGGCAACGAACTGCGACAGCGGAAACACCATCACAATAAAGCCCGCCATGCTCTTCATCGGATCCACCAGCAGCTGTGGGATATCATCCGCGCGGCGGATCTGCTTCGTCACCGCGCCATAGGCAATCGCCACCACAAAGAAAAACAGGATGATGATCGGCACTATGCCCTGAATAAACGGCGACGGAATGATACCGCCGGTTTTCGGATTGCGCAGCGGTGCGTGTTCCGGCACCACCAGCAGCGCCATCAGCGCAATAAACACCAGCGCGGCGATACCGGCAGCTTTCAGGCCGCGATTCTCCAGCGCGGTGAGCGGCGGCAAACGATCGTTGTTGCCGCCGTTCCACGCGGGCAGGCGCGGCTCGACAAACTTGTCGGTCAGCAGCGCACCGGCGATGGTCAGCACAATCACCGAGCTGGCCATAAAGTACCAGTTGTCGATCACGCTAACGTGCACGGTATCGCTCACCGCTTTGGCGGCTTCGGTGCTGATGCCAGAAAGCAGCACATCGGTGGTGACAATCAGCAGGTTGGCGGTAAAACCCGATGCCACGCCGGCAATCGCCGCCATCAATCCCGCCACCGGATGGCGTCCCACCGCGAGGAAGATCAGCGCGCCGAGCGGCGGCATTACTACCAGCGCGGCATCGGACGAAATGTGGCTGAAGAAGGCGATAAACAGCACCATATAGCTGGCGTAGCGACGGCTCACGCGCGAAGCCATCTTCACCATCAGCGACTGCAGCAGGCCGACTTTTTCCGCCAGGCCAGCACCTATTACCAGCGCCAGAATCGATCCCAACGGCGTGAAGCCGCTGAAGTTTTTGATGATGTTGGGCAGGATCCACTGAATCCCGGCAACGCTCAGAAGGTTGTTCACCCGCACCAGCTCGCCGTTGGCCGGGTTTTTCACCGCCACGTCGAGGCTGCTGAGTATGGCGGTGGCGACCATTAGCACCACAATCAAATAGACGAACAGTAAGAATGGATTCGGCACTTTGTTGCCGACGCGTTCAATCCAGCTAAACAGCTTTCCGGGGCTGCGGTTCTCCGTGGTGGCTTCCATTGCAGGTCCTCATCTCGTCTTGTTATGTTTGCATGCCCGCTGGGGGCTATATTTTTTTATGTTTGGTATTTCTGAGGTCGCCATGAATGGCGACCCTACGACGGTGTTTCATTCCGGTTGGTTCGTAGGGTGCGCATTTATGCGCACCGTGTTACGAATCGCATAATCATTTCAACTTCGACGGTGTGACATCCGCTGGAATCGGGCAGACGTAAGGCTGCTCGCGGCGCACGCGCTGGAACTCATCGCGGCAGCGCGCCAGCGCTTCGTCATCCTGCAACAAGGTCAGCGCGGTGGCGGCCATCACTTTGGCGGCCAGACACATGCCTTTGTGGGCAATCGAAGTGCGGCCCTGCGCCACCAGCTGCCAGGTGTGCAGCGGCGTGCCGAAGGCGAAGCAGGGCGCAAAACACTGTGCGGTGGGCGCCACCCAACTCACGTCACCGACGTCGGTTGAGCCGTACAGGATCTCGCGCGTCACCGCATAGGGAGCCACTTCATCCATCAAAATCTTGTCGCCCAACGCTTCGGTCCAGGCAACGCCCGCTTCACCGCCGGTGCGCGCTGCATTGAGACGCGCGTTGCGCAGATCGTCTTTGCTTAGCGTGGATCGAATCTCGGCGGCAAACGCCTGCTCCGCTTCACTGTAGTCAGGCAAACCAAACTGATGCAAATAACGCTCCATCACGCTTTCCAGCGCGCGATTCGGCACGTAATTGGAGCAGGCTTTATCGAAGCGCACCGTCATCTGCGTGTCGGTCATCAGGGCCGCGCCTTTGGCGATGTTGATGACGCGCTGATAGATATCCTGCGCCTGATCGAGCTGCGGCGCGCGAATCAGATACAGCACTTCGGCGTCGGCTTGCACCACATTGGGGGAGACGCCGCCGGCATTGGTCACCGCGTAGTGCAAACGCGCTTCCTGCACGATGTGCTCGCGCAGGAAGTTGGCGCCGGTGTTCATCAGCGTCACCGCATCCAGCGCGCTGCGTCCTAAATGCGGTGAGTTGGCCGCGTGCGCCGCTACGCCTTTAAAGCGGAAGGCGGCCTGAATATTCGCCAGCGTGCTGAGGTTAAACATGCCGCTGAAACCTTCGGGATGCCAGGTCACTGCCGCATCAACATCGTCGAATAAGCCTTCGCGCACCATAAAGGTTTTGCCGGAGCCGCCTTCTTCGCCCGGACAGCCGTAGAAGCGCAGCGTGCCGCGCTGGCCGTGTTTGGCCCACCAGGCTTTGATAGCGAAAGCGGCAGCCAAACCGGCGGTGCCGAGCAGATTGTGTCCGCAGCCGTGGCCGTTGCCGTTTTCCACCAGCGGCTGCGGCGTGGCGCACCCCGATTGCTGGCTTAAACCGGCCAGCGCATCGAACTCGCCGAGAATGGCGATCACCGGTTTGCCGCTGCCAATGCTGGCGATAAACGCGGTGTCGATGTTGCCGACGCCGCGCTCAACGCGAAAACCTTCCCTCTCCAGCGCATCGGCCAGCAGCGCGGAAGATTGGGTTTCTTCAAAGCGAGTTTCCGGTACGTCCCAGATGGCATCGCTGAGGGCGGTAAAACGCGGCTGGTTTTGGTTGATGTAGTGATCGATAAATTCGCTGTGGCTCATCGCTGGCCTCCAAACTGTGCGTGATTGAGTGCCAGCGTCGCCAGCGTCTGCACCGCAGTCGCCATGATCGCTTCGTCGAAATCGAACTTCGCGTTGTGATGGCCCGCCGCCAGATCGCAACCGAAAATTACGTAGGAGGATTGGCCGCCGCGCTGCTGCACGCGCTCCAGCATGTAAGTGGCATCTTCCGAGCCCGCCGCCTGCTGTTTGGTATCGATCACCGAGTTGAATATGCCCAGCGCCTCGGCCTGCTGGTGGATGAATTCCACCCACGGCGGGCTCGGCGTGCAGCTGCGCGCGCCGCCCATCAGTTTGACGTCATATTCCACGCCGTACATCGCCGCCGCACCGGCAATCACGCGCAGCGCCTGCTGATAGATATCGTCGTTAACCTGATTGCTGACGCCGCGCGTTTCCACCTTCATCAACGCACAGTCGGGTACCACGTTGCGGCCGGTTCCGGCCTGCAACACGCCAACGTTAACGCGCGCCACGCCGCCGCTGTGCTGCGGCAGATTGTGCAGCGCCAGCGTGGCCTGCGCCGCTGCCAGCAAGGCGTTGCGACCCTCTTCCGGTTTGCCGCCGGCGTGCGCGCCGACGCCGGTGAAATTGACGTCGAGTTTGGTGGTGGCGAGGAAGCTGTCGCTGCCACAGACGATTTCTCCGGCCGGTACGCCGGTGCCGAGATGAATGGCAGTGAACAGATCAACATCATCCACCACGCCCGCCGCCACCATTGCTTTCGCCCCGCGCACGCCTTCTTCGGCAGGCTGGAAAATGAGTTTGATGGTGCCGCTCAGCTGCGCTTTCATCTCCATTAATACGCCCGCCAGCGCCAGGCCGATGGTGGTGTGGCCGTCGTGACCGCAGGCGTGCATCATGCCGGGATTGCAGGAGGCAAAGCCTTCGCGCGTTGGCAGATGATCGGCGGCGCGGCTTTCGTTCTGATCGAGCGCATCCATATCCACGCGGAAACCCATCACCGGACCCGGACGACCGGTGTCCAGCGTGGCGACCACGCCACAAAATCCGCCGGAGAAGTGCTTAAGCCACTGCGGCAGCGCGCCTTGCTCCAGCGCGCGCGCTTCCTGCTGTGCCAGCACCTCATCAGAGGGCAATCCCATGCGCGAGTCGGCATCGATCACCTCGCGGCCCAGCTTGAGTTGATAACCAAGACGATGCAGCTCTTCAGCCACCAACGTGGCGGTGCGGAACTCCAGCCAGCCCGATTCGGCAAAGTGGTGCAGATCGCGTCGCCAGGCTTGCATCTGCGGGATGCGTGCGTTGACGAGGTCAGAAAGGGTTTTCATCGGCATTTCCTTTGTGTTGGTTTTTTATGCATTCATCCGAATCTACACATTGGTTTTGCCGCGCATAAGATGCGAATATCTTGCTACTGATAAACAACGGTTATCATCAAACTATGACTGCCAATCTTAAACTTCATCAGCTGCGCGCGTTTGTTGACGTGGCGCGTCAGGGCAGCATCCGCGCCGCCAGCCGCTTGTCCGGACTTTCACAGCCTGCGCTGACCAAAGCGATTCAGGAACTGGAGCTGGCGCTGGGCGCGCGTCTGTTCGAGCGGCGACAGCAGGGCGTTACGCTGACCGATATCGGTGATAACTTTTTTAAGCACGCCAGCCTGGTTCTGGAAGAGCTGCGGGTGGCGCAGGAAGATATTCAGCAGCGGCTGGGATTAGCCGGCGGGCGCGTCAACATCGGCGTGGGCGGCAGTATTGCGCGCACCGTCATGCCGCAGGTGATCAATCAGTTTCATCGCGAGTATCCGCTGGTTAAGGTGCGAATTGTTGAAGGCCAGCTGGTTTCGATGGTGCATGAACTGCGTCAGGGCGAATTGGATTTCACCATCAACACCTATGATAAAAATCATCTCGATCAGGAATTGGTGTTTGAACGGCTGATGGAGCGTGATTATCAGGTGGTGATGCGCAAAGGGCATCCGATGGCGCACGCGCGCACGCTGGCCGAGCTGCAGCATTGCGACTGGACCATGCCGACGCCGCAAGGGAGCTATTATCGGCTGCTGCACGATCTGTTTGGCGAACGTGGCATGGCGCCGAAAATCGTCGTCACCTGCGAGACCTTTATGGCCTGCACCAGCCTGGTGGCGCAGAGCGATTTCGTCAGCATTATTTCGCGCGATGTGATTGAAGACCCGACGCACGGCGGCCAGCTGATTTCCCTCGAACTCGACGAACCCTTACCGAAAGCCACTTTCTATCTTATCCAGCGCAAAGACACCGCGCTGACGCCGATGAGCGCCTATATGGCGCAGCTGTTTCGGCGCTACTGTCAGCAAAGGTAAGAGTGCGGCCTGGCTCGCAACTGTATAAATAATGCGCACTACACTTGCAGTGGACGTTCCCTTTATGGAGTACAGACCATGCAAGTTACCCCGTATGTGTTTTACAGCGGTCGCTGCGAAGAGGCGATTGCCTTCTACCTCGACGCCACCGATGGCGAGCTGCTGTTCAAGATGACTTATGGCGATATGCCGGATGAAACGCCGGTTGAGGATGAAGGTTGTATCTCGGGCGTGAGCTTTTCGCCGGAGCAGATTATGCATGCCCATCTGCGCATCGGGCAGGGCGAGATTATGATGAGCGACGGCGCACCGCAGGCGGCGTATGGCGGTTTTGCCGTGAGTTTATCCACGCCGGATGAGGCGCAAGGCAAGCGTTGGTTTGAGGCGTTGTCAGCGGGCGGTGAAGTGACGAAAAGCTGGGCTCCGACGTTCTGGGCCAATGGCTTTGGCATGTTGACCGATAAGTTCGGCGTGCCGTGGATGGTGAATGCGTATAAGCCGCAGATTTAGGTGAGTGCGGTGTTCAACCAGGTGTGCATTAATGAGTTGGCTTTCATCATCGTCATTAAAACGGTGCGCATAATGCGCACCCTACACCGTAGGGTCGCCATTCATGGCGACCTTCTTACCGGCTGCACCATCCCATGGCGACCGTTTCACGCGATTAGAAGTTGTAACCCACCACCAAATAATAACCCCAACCGGTCGATTTCACTTCAAACGGACCGTTACCGAAGTTCAGCTCCTGGCCGTCAGCCCACTGGCCGCCGTTGTGGAAGTAACGCGCCACAGTTGAAACATGCCAGTGATCGTAGTTCAGCGACAGAATGTGGCTCGATGCAATCGAGTTGCTGGTACGTGAACGATCGGACTCATCACGCAGATCTGAACCCCAGTCGAAGTTGGTGAAGCCGATATAGCTCAGCTTGCCGCCCCACAGGTCGGTAATCGGCACAAAGTATTTCACCTTGAAGCGATAACCATCCCAGCTGTTTTCGTTCGCCGCACCGTAGTTTTCCCACTGGTATTTCGCGTAAACGTTCAGCGACAGGCCGATATCGCTGTGCGTATCGATGTCGGTGCCGAGACCCATGTACCAGGTGTTCTGACGGCTATCGCTGTTGCGACCCATGTCATAGATGTAGTTGTTGGCGAAGTACCACTCTTTAAACGGACCAAAAGAGAGATCGGTGCCGGTCAGCTTATCGATCGAGAAACGTGGCTCAATTTCCATGAACATCGGCGAACCGTGGTCGAACACGCCGTTTGCGTTGCTGTTGCCCACGCCGAAGAAGTTGGTCAAATCGAGGTAGCCATAGAAATCGAACCAATCCTTTTTAGCAAAGGCTTCGTATTCCAGATACACGTCGTTGTTGAACTGTGGTCCAAAACGGGTGTGGTAGCTGCCCACCACGTTCACGCTCTGATGCCACCAGTCAGAAACGTACTGCGGATCGCTGTCTGCCGCTTGTGCCGCACCAGTCCAGCTGCTGGCCAATAAGGCCCCTGCTATCAACGCTTTATATTTCATTATTGTTAACCACATGCTTTTGATCGCCGGGCCGTCGCCGCGATCGGGTGAAATTGATCCCAGGGGATGGGCAGTGAGTTGTCGTATCCGGTCTGTGTCGCCAGATTTTCAAGCTTGCGTAATGTGCCTGTAACAGAGGCATAGAAAATAGATTTTGGTCACGTTTGTCAAAAAGTGTTGCAGTTTGATTCACTGAAAATGTGATCATTATCACATAAAGGCCGTGAGGCGAATGGAACCCCGCAACCGTTTACGTTGTCGCGTTCGTCGGGAAAAAGGTGTTGAGGGGATGGTGCGATAGGTTGCAAGGTCGCCATGAATGGCGACCTTGCGGGGTTATGGGAGTGTAACGCGCACCTGCAGGCCGGCAATCTGGCCCTGCTGATCGTGGCGGTTCGACAGCGCAACCTGCATCTGATGCTTTTGCGCCACGCTGCGCACAATCGATAAGCCTAAGCCGCTGCCTTGCGCCTGCACATCTGGTGAACGGGTGAAGCGATCAAAGGCGCGTTCGATAAAGGATTCCGCCATGCCGGGCCCGTTATCGACGATATCCACCACGGTGTGATTGCCGACGCGATGCAGCAGCACATCGACCAAACTACCTTCCGGCGTGTGCAGCATCGCATTGCCGATCAGGTTATCGAACAGGCTACGCAGATCGGAGCGGCTGGCGTGCAGGCGATAATGCGTGGTGCCGTTAAAGCCGATATCAATGCCGCGCTTATCTGCCACCACCATCAGCTGCTCAATGCTCTCTTTCAACAGGTCGTCCAGCTCGATGCTTTCTACCGTGGCGACCACCGATTGATCTTCCTGACGTGAGATATTCAGCAGCTGCGTCACCAGATGGCGCGTGCGCGTTACGCCCGCTTCCAGCTGATCGAACTGGCGGCTGGCTTCACCGGGTTGAATATGTTGCCGCAGATTCTCCAGCTGCAAAGTCACGGCGGTGACTGGCGTGCGCAGCTCATGCGCCGCATCTTCGAGGAACTGGCGCTGCGATGACCATGCCGCGCGCAGTCTATCCAGCAAAGCGTTGTAAGCTGCCACCAGCGGCAGCACTTCATCCGGCAAGCCATCAGGTGAAACGCTATGCGGATGCAGGGTTTCCTGGGCTGCGATATGGCGCGACGCCACGCGCAAATCGCGCGTTATCGCCCGCACCACCAGCCATATCACAATCAGTGAGAGCGGCATCATCAGCACCAACGGAATGATGGCGGAGAGCGCCCGCTTAACCATGATACTTTTCATGTAGCCGATATTATGCAGCACCTGAATATTGCCGATTTCACTGCCCAGCTCGCCGGGCCGCGTGTAAACACGCCATTCACAGTCGTCGCCACAGTCACCGACTTTCAAATCGGTCCAGCCTTTTTTCAGCTGCAACGGCGCATGCAGGCCCGGCCACGAGCTGGCGCGCAGATGGTTGCTCTCGTCCCACAGCTGAACGATATAGGTGCTTTTGAGTTTCTCTTCATGCATCACCATCGGCATCAGTGCGGGCATGCGTTGGCTGCTGGCCCAGGCATCGGCGATCTTGGCGAGCTGATCGTCCTTCATGGTGCCCATCATGTCGCCGTAGCAGTGATAGAAATACCAGGTGACGCCGCCAATCATCGCAAGATGCAGAATCACCAGCGTGGCGAGCAGTTTGTTACGCAGCGAGCGCATAAAGGTGAAAGGTTTCATATTGCCGGTACCCGCCAGCCAAGTCCGCGTACGTTGCGGATCACTTCGTTATCCAGTTTGCGACGCATACCGTGAATCAGTACATCCACCGCGTTGCTGCTGACCTCTTCGCCCCAGCCGTAAATGCGGTTTTCTAACTGTTCGCGTGAGAGGATCGCGCCGGGTCGCTCCAGCAAGGCGTAGAGCAGGGCATATTCGCGTGCGGTGAGCTGTTCGCGCTGACCTTTGTACAGCACTTCGCGCGTCATAATGTCGATCTGCACATCGCCGCTGCCGAGCAGAGAATCTGCCGCACCGTGACGACGGCGGGTAATGGCGCGCATACGTGCTAGCACCTCTTGCAGATCAAAGGGTTTCAGCAAATAGTCATCCGCGCCGCTGTCCAATCCCTGAATGCGCTGCTGCACAGTATCGCGGGCGGTGAGCACCAGCACCGGCGTCATGTCGCCGCGCGTGCGCGCTCGACGCAGCACCTGCAGGCCATCTTCACGCGGCAAACCAAGATCCAGCAACACGCAGGTATAGCCGCCTTCGGCCCAGGCATTGCTGGCGTAGACGCCGTCGCGTACCCAATCCACCGACCAACCTGCCGCTTCCAGCGCTTGCTGCAGATTCGCGCCAATCATTTCGTCATCTTCTACCAGCAGCACACGCATGATGCCCTCCAACTTAACTGAACGCAGTGTAGCGACAGATAATTAGGCCAGAATTATACCCGTTTTCCCGTTTGCTAATTCTGCGCTAATTTTCTGCTAATTAAGGGATAAATTTAACGCGCTATTGTGGCTGCACTGGACATATTGCCAACGCAGGAGAATCCCATGAATCAGCGCGAATTTATCCGTAGTTTGCTGGACTGGATAGAGAATAACTTAGGGCACGATCTTCATCTGGATGAAGTAGCACGCCGCTCGGGATACTCCCGCTGGCATCTGCAACGTCTGTTCCGTCAGCACACCGGTTTTTCGCTGGCCGAGTACATTCGCCAGCGCCGCTTAACCGAATCTGCATTGACGCTGATTAACAGCGATGAGGCGATTTTGCAGGTGGCGATGAGTTACGGCTTCGATACGCAGCAGGCTTATACTCGCACCTTCAAAAACTACTTCATGGTCACGCCAGGCCAGCTGCGCCGCCAGCGTCGCGTCGAGCCAGATCGCTTATTGTTCCCATTGGCGGTCGCGTAGGGTCGCCATTTATGGCGACCGTTTCACCAACCGCACAAACCCAATGGCGACCGGGCTCGGGGATGTGTTGTAATCTGCTGTTCTCACTCTCTTAACTGCCAGAGAACATGGATAACAGCGACAATCTCTCCGCCATGATGCTGTTTGCACGCGTAGTGGAACGACAAAGCTTTAGCGAAGCCGCACGCACTTTAGGCGTTTCCAAATCCCACGTCAGCCGCGAAGTGGCGCGACTGGAAGTGCGACTCGGCATCAAGCTGCTGCAGCGCACCACGCGCAAAGTGGTGTTGACGGAGCTCGGCCAGGCTTACTATCCGTTCTGTGTGCGCATGCTGGAAGAGATGCATCGCGCCGACGCCTTTGTGCAGCAGGTGCATCAACTGCCCGCCGGCAACGTGCGCTTGCAGGCGCCAATCACCTACGGCTGCCAGTGCGTGGTGCCAACGCTGAATGACTTTATTCGCCGCCATATTCATATCAATGTCGATCTCGAACTCACCACCAGCGATGACCCGCAACCCAGCGCCGACGTGGCGATTGTCATCCGCGCGCGTGCGCCCGATGCAGCCAATTATCGTGAACTCGCCAGCATTGACTGGGGCTTGTACGCCACGCCGGATTATCTGGCGGCGCATGCGCCCATCGATCATCCCGACCGCCTGACGCGCCACGACTTACTGCTGTTTCACGGTCCTGCGCACACCGCCGCGCTGCCGTTCCGCCGTGATAAACAGCGGCTGGCGCTGGATGTACATAGCCGTTTCCGCGCTAACAACAGCATGGCGCTGCTCAATGCGGCGCTGGCGGGCACCGGCATCGCTTATCTGCCCGCTTATATGACGCAGGATGCCTTAGCGCGCGGCGAAATCCAGCAGGTGCTGCCGGAATGGCAAATGGATCGCCTGCACAGCTATCTGCTGCTGAAAGAGCAGCCGCAACCCTCTTCGCCGGTAACCTTGCTGTGCGATGCATTAATTAATGCGCTCAGCACAGCGTAATTGTTGTTATCTGGCAACAATGTTGCGCCGCCTGGCAATTATCATCACAACCCTGTTTTCTCTGATTGCTCGCTGTTAGCCTGCTAAAAAAGCAAAAAACAGGGATATCACCATGCAGCAACCTCCACTCGCGTTAGCGCCCGAACAGCAACACTGGAAGCGAAATTTATTTGTCTGCGTGCTGGGTTCGTTCAGCACCATCGTGGCGATGACGCTACTGTTGCCGTTTCTGCCGCTCTACGTACAGCAACTCGGCGTGCAGGAACCGGCGGCGATTGCGCGCTGGTCGGGTGCAGCCTACGGCGCCACCTTCCTCAGCGCCGCCCTGACCGCGCCGCTGTGGGGCAAACTGGCCGATCGCTATGGCCGCAAACTGATGCTGATCCGCGCCAGCCTCGGCATGGCGATTGCGATGTCGCTGATTGGCATGGCCACCGCGCCGTGGCAGTTGGTGGCGCTGCGCTTACTGGCAGGTTTGCTCGGCGGTTATGCCTCGGGATCGACCATTCTGGTGGCGGCGCAAACGCCGAAAGAGCAAACCGGCTGGGCGCTCGGCGTGTTGTCGTCCGGCATTATGGCGGGCAACGTGGTGGGGCCGCTGCTGGGCGGCGTGTTGCCGCCGCTGATTGGCATTCGTCACACCTTCTGGCTGACCGGCGCGGTGATTTTCCTCGCCTTCCTCGCCACCACCTTTTTACTGAAAGAGGTGCCGCGCTCCTCCGGTAAGAAAACCGTGCAAAGCAGTGCAGCCGATGAGGCACCGCCGAATCTGCCGGTGGTGCGCCTGATGTGGCTGTCGGGCATGCTGCTGATTTTCGCCAATATGTCGATTGAGCCGATCATCACGCTGTATATCGGTCAGTTTGTCAGTGGCGATCACGCAATAACCGTCACCGCCGGATTGGTGATGGCCGCCGCCGCGCTCGGCAGCATTATCTCCGCGCCGCGTCTGGGACGGCTGGCCGATCGCGTTGGACATGGTCGCGTGCTGGTTTACGGATTGATAGCCTGCGCGTTGCTGCTGATCCCGCAGGCGTTTATCAGCGAAGCGTGGCAATTGGTGGTGCTGCGTTTTCTGATGGGCATGGCGCTGGGGGGATTGATGCCGTGCGTTACGGCGCTGATTCGTCACAGCGTGCCGCAGTCGCAGGTGGGTAAGATGCTGGGTTATTCCACTTCGGCGCAGTATGTCGGCCAGGTTTCAGGTCCGCTGTTCGGCGGCTTTATTGGCGGCGCGTTTGGTATGCGTCCAGTGTTTCTGGCGACCTGCGTCATTATGGCGCTGTGCGCGCTGTTAAACGCCCGCGTGCTGCGTAAACGCTAACTCGTAGGGTCGCCATTCATGGCGACCTTTGCAAAAACCGCACAAACTTGCGGTGCTGTGCGCCCATCATGAAGGTCGCCATAAATGGCGACCCTACGAAAAAGCGGGCCTAAGCCCGCTTTGTTACCTCAACGCGAAAACTTACTTCGCATCTGGCAGTGCATAAGCAATCACATAATCGCCCAGCTTGGTACCAAACGAACCGTGACCACCTGCCGCGATAACAACGTACTGCTTGCCATCCACTTCATAGGTCATCGGCGTTGCCTGGCCGCCTGCTGGCAGACGTGCTTGCCACAGCATTTCACCGGTATTGGTGTCGAAGGCACGCAGATAGTTATCTGCAGTAGCACCAATGAAGAACACGTTACCTGCGGTGGTGATTGGGCCGCCCAGCATTGGCATACCCATTTTGAACGGCAATGGTACTGGCGCGCTATCGCGAACCGTACCAATGCGTTTTTTCCACACGGTTTCGTTGGTCTTCAGGTCAACCGCTGAGACATAGCCCCAGGCCGGTTGTTTACACGGCAGACCAAATGGTGACAGGAACGGATTCAGCTCCACGCCGTACGGTACGCCGTACTGTGGCTGGATACCGGTTTCAGTACCTGAACCACCTTTGTCGTCAGCCGGTGGCTCGATCGGGTTGCCCGGACCGCGCGGAACCAGCTTGGAAACAAACGGCAGCGCCATTGGGTTAGCAATCGCAATCTGACGATGTGGATCCACCGCGATACCGCCCCATTCGAACATGCCGAGGTTACCTGGGAATACCAGCGTACCTTGCTCAGACGGCGGGGTGAACGGACCTTCATAGCGAAGACGCTTGAAAATCACGCGGCACACCAGCTGGTCGTACATAGTCGCGCCCCACATGTCCTTGTCCGTCAGATTCTGTTTCGGACGGAAGGTCAGTTCGGAGTACGGCTGAGTCGGTGAAACGTGGTCACCTTTAGCGGCGCCCTGTGGAACCGGGGTTTCCGGCGCAGGGACAACCGGCTCGCCGGTACGACGATCCAGCACAAAGATGTTACCGGTTTTCGCCGGTGCATAAATTACCGGTACGGTTTTGCCATCTTTGGTGGTGATATCGGCCAGCGTCGGCTGCGACGGCAGGTCCATATCCCACAGATCGTGATGCACGGTCTGATACGACCACACCAGCTTACCGGTGGTGGCGTTCAGCGCCAGTACGCTGCTCGCATAACGCTCCTGCTCTGCTGTGCGGTTGCCGCCCCAGATATCTGGCGTTGACACACCCATTGGCAGGTAAACGATATCCAGTTTCGGATCGTACACCGCCGGTGCCCATGAGTTCGGTGAATTCATGGTGAAGGTGTGTTCATCCTGTGGAATCGCGTTTGGATCTTTCGCGCCCGGATCGAACACCCACAACAGTTTACCGGTGTTAACGTCGAAGCCACGGATGGCGCCAGACGGCTCACGGGTTGAGTAGTTATCGGTGACCGCACCTGCTACCACGATGGTGGTGTCGGTGATGACCGGCGGTGACGTCGGCTCGTACTGACCTGGGGTCAATACTGGCTGCTTGTGCTGCAGATCCAGTTCACCGTTGTTGCCAAAGGCAGCACAACGTTCACCGGTTTCCGCATCCAGCGCGAACATGCGGCCATCATTTACCGGCAGGTAAATACGGCGTGAGCACAGCGCAGGTTGGGTATTGGCCGCATCAGCTGCAGCAGGGACTTCGTGATAAGAAACGCCACGGCAGGTCACGTGCTGGAAGGTTGGATTCGGCTTCAGACCCGGATCAAATTTCCACTTCTGCTTACCGGTTTTGGCATCCAGCGCAAACAGAATCTGGTGCGGTGAGCACAGATACAGGGTGTCGCGGATTTTGATTGGCGTGACTTCATCGGTGATTTCGCCCGGATCGTTTGGCGTCTTCAAATCGCCGGTCTGGAACTGCCAGGCAACCTGCAGCTCTTTAACGTTACCGGTGTTGATCTGCTTCAGCGGCGAGAAACGGGTGCCTTGCTGGTCACGTGCATACGCAGGCCAGTCAGCATCATCGATTTTGCTCAGCGGCTGTGCCTGCGGAGCATTTGAGGCTGCCGCTGGAATTTCACCGTTCAGCTCTTGTGGATCGTGGAACACTGCCCACGCCAGCACCAGTACGCTGGCAAGCAGCGCCACTGACAACAGCGCCAGAGCGCCTTTGCCGGCATTATTCAGACCGCGATACACAAACGGCAGAACCAGCCAGATGCCGAAGATCACCAGCACATCGGTACGCGGTGCCAGCGCCCAGAAGTCAAAACCGACTTCCCACACGCCCCACACCAGCGTTGCCAACAGCAGCAATGCGTACAGCAGTAATGCTGAGCCGCTACGGCGCCACAGCAGAATAGCGGTGATCAACATGACCACACCGCCAATAACGTAATACCAGGAACCACCAATGGCGGCTAACCAAACGCCACCAACCAGCATAAACGCGCCCGTCAGCAGTGCAAACAGCACTGTGAGAAAACGGATTACGCCAAAAGATGAGGAAGCTTTCCCCATAATATTGACCTCTTTCTTTGCCATTAAAAACTAAAAAGGAAACAACGCGTTGGGTTGCTTCCCGACATAGAGTACGAAATAACGAAACGGTTCGAACGACGCTTTCCGTGCGGCGAGATGTTCCCTTTGCGTTAAATTTTATCTTAAAAACGTTAAAGGGTTTGATATTTTTAGTGCTTTGCACTCGTGGGGAGGAAGTAGTGCGACATTTTATGGGGGAATAAAGGTGTTATGTCCGGTTAGATCGGGCCATAACACCTAAGAGCAACACTTTGTGTAAACGTTTACCCTTCGAGCAGCATGCTGCTGGTACGTTGCTGTTGCCAGCCACTCAAATTAAGTTGCGCATAGTGTTCAGCAGGCAGCGTTAACTGCTGGGTACGTAATATTACCTCCGCTTCTCTTTCGCGACAGGACTCCAGCAGAAAAGGAAAGCTGAACTTGAGGTAATTATCGTTAAAAAACTCATCGGTCAGCACAATACCGCGAAAAGGAAAGGTGGATATATTCTTCCAGCAGGTGCCGGGTGGTGCTAAATCATATAGCCAAAATGAGAAACGCTCTGCGGCCTGGCGTAATGCACTATCTTGCTGAACTAAATCGGCATAATTGATCGCCAGTTGTACATTCTCATTCTGCAGGCAGGAATAATTATCCGGTGCCTGTAAAAAGCGTAGAAGGTTATTTCCCGTTAACGGGATGATTATTAATTCGGGTGCATCCGGCAACTGGTTATGCAGCGAAATTATGTTGCATCCATTAAGTGTTGTCGTGCTTTCCTGTTCGCAATGCATAAAAGGTGCTGAATAACACACGCCAGCTAGCGCACCGTCGAAACGGCGAATGCGCTCAGTAACATAAGGATTATAAGATCTGTTTTCCATTTATCTCTGTGAATAAATTAATTGGATGGAACGTCTTAATTATTATAAGAACGGGCGTCTGGTGAAATCTTAATCGCGACAATATAAACCCTTTACTTAATAAAGTTGAGCTTTTTTAATTGTCTCTGATAGAGAGATATTAAGTGAAGCGGTTGCGATAATTCACACTCATCTTATCTGTGATGATATTTTCACGTTATAACCATCAGCCGGCTAATATTAAGAGCGCTATGCTTAGCTAAATTTTGGATAAGCTTCTGTTTTTAAACAGCACGGCTAGCCATTGCCTGGCTCAACAAGATGCCGCACTCTGTGGCCTGAAAAAATAAAGCGGAAGCCATGATGTGGCTTTTCACCAGGTTGGTGCAACGACGCTAACCGATGTAATGATTTAGGATGGGATAAAACTATGGGCTCTACAGTATCCGCAGCAGAGGATTCGTTGCTGCGGCACAGGTCGTTTGTCGCCTTTTGGCTGGCGCGCACCTGTTCATCGTTTGGTTTTCAAATGTTCTCGGTCGCGGTCAGCTGGCAAATCTACGCGCTGACCCACAGCGCGATGGCGCTTGGCATGATCGGTCTGATGCAATTTCTACCTTCCGTGTTGCTGGCACTGCCCGCCGGACATCTGGCGGATCAGCTCGACCGTCGCCGCATCGTGTTGCTCGGGCAATGCATTGAGTGGCTGGCGCTGCTGGGGCTGGTTGCGCTCACGCTGATGAACTGGGCGGGCAAGATTGAGATTTGGGGATTGGTGTTCCTGATCTCCGTGGCCAAGGCGCTTGAGTGGCCAGCGATTACCTCGATGCTGCCCGCGCTGGTGCCGCCGCCGATTCTGGCCCGCGCCATGGCCGCCAGTTCGGTGGGCGGACAGGCGGCGGTGATTATCGGCCCAACGCTCGGCGGCTTCCTTTATGTTGCGGGTCCGGATGTGGTGTATGGCGTCTCGGCGCTGTTCTATCTGTTCTCCATCGTGCTGGTGAGCCGACTGCGCTATGAGCGGCCGCCACAGGCGCGCTTGCCGATGAATCTGCCGAACCTGTTTGCCGGCGTACGCTTTATCCGCGATCGCAAAGATGTGCTCGGCGTGATTTCACTCGATCTGTTCGCGGTACTGTTGGGCGGTGCGACTGCGCTGTTGCCGATCTTCGCGCAGGATATCCTGCATACCGGGCCGTGGGGATTGGGCATCCTGCGCGGTGCGCCATCGGTCGGCGCGCTGCTGGTTGGCGTGTGGCTGAGTCGTCATAAGCTGGAAAAGAACGTCGGTATGATCATGTTCGGTTCGGTGGCGGGTTTTGGCGTGGCGACGCTGGTGTTCGCGCTCTCCACCCAGCTGTGGCTGTCGGTGATCGCGCTGGCAGCGCTGGGCGGATTCGATATGGTCAGCATGGTGATTCGCGGCGCGCTGGTGCAGCTGGATACGCCGGATGACATGCGCGGCCGCGTCAATGCGGTCAACGCTATCTTCATTAATACCTCGAATCAGCTCGGCGAGTTTGAGTCAGGTTTATTGGCGGCGTGGATGGGCGCGGTACCCGCAGCGGCGATTGGCGGCATCGGCACGCTGATCGTGGTGGGCGTGTGGATGACGATTTTCCCGCATCTGCGTAAGCGTCAGAAGCTGGAAAACGAAACCGTGGTTTGATGGGTTGGTCGTCATGACTTCGTTCGTCCATTTTGACGGTCGCCATGAATGGCGACCCTACGGCGTAGGGTGCGCATTTATGCGCACCGTTTCACAACCCGCACGATCCCCCAACATCACACCTTTATTGCTTTCCCCAGGCTGGCGTCAAAGGTTTTCCAGCTCTCCGTCATATCCACCACGGTTTTCGATTTTCGCGCTTCATCGATTTTGATCGCGGTGAGGCCCGCTTCCAGCGCATCCACCACGGAAACCTTCAGCGGCGTTCCTTGCGTAATGTGTTTCACAATCTCTTCTGCCATCAGCGCATCGGCGCCGTAATGGCCGTCATAAGCGTTGCCGTCATACTCGGTATCCACTTCGCGCTCGCCGGTGCGGGCGTTGTGCACGCGGAAATAGTTACGCACGAAGTCACCTTCGGCCATGCCATCGGTGCCCATCACGCAGAAGCGGCGGAACTCATCCGGCACGTTAAGGTTGGCGTGGAAGGCGAGGGTGGCGCCACCGGCATACTCAATCAGCGCGGTTTGGTAATCGACGATATCGGCATCGCCATCAAACACCGCATCGGTGCTTGACCAGCCGCTCGGCTTAACGTGATACACCTCAGACTGCGGCGTTACCGCACCTTTAGGCGCATGCTGCGGCGTGAAGTTTTTGCGTCCGCCAAAGCTGGCAACGCGCACTGGACGCTCGCCGACCAAACCTTGATAGAGATCGATATCGTGGCAGCATTTTTCCAGAATGTACGGGCCAGCGTACTTCTCCAGACGACGCCAGTCGCGCTGGAAGAACGCACCGTGATACGGCTTGATATGTTCGGTGGCTTCAATTGAGGTAATTTCGCCGAGGCGATTTTCATCGCGCGCGGTGAGCAGGTCGCGATAGAGCGGCGAGTAGCGCAGCACCAAACCGACCAGAATGCGCTCGTGACCATATTGCTGCACCAGCTGTGCCATCGCCATAGTCTGCTCTTCGTTGATCACCACCGGTTTCTCGGTGAATACTGTGTAGCCCGCCGCTAAGCCCTGACGAATATGTTCAAGGTGCATAAAGTTCGGCGAACCCACCAGCAGCAGATCAAAGCCGCCGTGTTGCAGCAGCGCATCCACGCTGTCAAACGCGGTGCCCGCATCGATGCCAAAGCTGTGCAGATTCGGTAATCCTGCCGGAGCGGGGTCGACATAACCCACTACGGAAAACGCTGTGTCGGCTTTGTTGAACTCTTTCACCACATGGGAAAGACGAAAGCCCAGACCAATAATGCCCACTTTCATGTTGTACCCCTGAAGCCCGTTGCCTGTAAGCCGCCCGACCTGTCAGGCTGCTGATAATCTGACCGTTAACTTATTACGACAGAAAAACTAATGTCAATCCGTGTGGCGGATCTCAATTGGTGAAAAATTGTTATTTATATGATTTATATCTATTTTAATTAACTATACGGATTGCCTATTTATTTGTTATTGCGATTTAAGTTTTTTTCCCCTATCTTTCGCACATCTATAAGCGTCATACCGTTTCGGGCTGGCAGGAGGAAGCGCGTGCAATCACTAATGCTGGGTATTGATGGCGGTGGTACGCACTGTCGTGGACGCCTGACCGACAGCGCCGGACGGCTGCTGGCGGAAGCCAAAGGCGGTCCTGCTAACGTCTGGTCGCAGTTTGATACCGCCATTGTGGCCATTGAACAGGTCATCGACGATCTGTTTACGCAGGCGAATTTACCCGTTGAAGCGCGCGACCGCACGGTGATTGTCGCCGGGCTGGCGGGCGCGAATGTCGCCTCGGTACAAACCCGTCTCGCCAGCTGGCAGCCACGCTGTCAGGCGCGCTATCTATTTACCGATGTCGAAATCGCCTGTGCCGGTGCACACGCCGGTGCGCCTGGCGCGGTGTTTATTATTGGCACCGGCAGCCAGGGCGCGGCCTGGGATGGTGCGCACTTCACGCTGCTCGGCGGCTGGGGTTTTGCCCTGTCGGATGCCGGTTCGGGCGCGATTCTCGGCCAACGCGCGCTGCGGTTGGCGCTGCTGGCGCACGAAGAGATTGTGCCCGCCTCGGCGTTAACGCAACGCATCATGGCAAGCTATCAAAACAGCCCGGAACAACTGCTGATCTGGTCGAAACAGGCGACGCCTGCCGATTGGGGCCGCGTGGTGCCTGAGGTGTTCGCTGCCGCGCAGCAGGGCGATGTGCACGGCATTGCGCTGGTAACTCAATGCGCAGCGGATATCGTGCAGATGGTGCAGCCGCTGCTGGCGCGCAGCCACGGCAAACTGGCCTTAATGGGCGGATTAGCCGAACCCATTCAGGCGTGGCTGCCGGCGGATATCGCTGCGCTATTGGTGCCGCCGCAGGGCGATGCGCTGAGCGGTGCGATTCGCCTCGCCACGCAGTTCAGCCTGACACTTCCCGCTTAATTTCAGATAAAGAGGCTCATGAGCGCTCCCAACGTAACCGCGCGCATTCTGCGGCTGATTGTCGAAAATGCGCCTATTAGTCAATCCGATCTCAAAGTGCGCAGCGGCCTAAGCATGTCGACGGTATCGCAAGCCACCAATCGTCTGCTGACCGGCGGCATTGTGCAGGAATTGGGGCTGCGTCGCGTCTCGATGGGGCGACCCAAAACGCTGCTTGGCCTTAATCCGGATCACGCCAGCGTGGTGGGGATTCAGCTCAACGCCGAACGCAATCTGATGGTGTTGACCGATCTCAGCGGTAACATCATCGGTGAACAGCAGATTCCTTCTGGCGCGATGACGCCCAAGCAGCTGGGCGATGCGCTGGCGAAGTTTTTGCGCGGCGTTGAAGGCAAAAAGGTTGGGGCGATTGGTCTGGCGCTGTCGGGTTTGGTTGATGCCAGCAACGGCGTTTGCGTGCTGTCACGCGCGTTGGGCTGGGATAACGTGCCGATTGCCCGGCTGCTGGAAGAGCGTTTCTCGCTGCCGGTATTTATTGAAAATGATGCTAACGCGCTGGCAATGGCGGCGCTGGTGTTTGGTCAGCTTGGTCACGCGCAGTCGGCGGTGATTGCTACCTTCGGCAAAGGCATCGGCGCGGGGATTCTGCTCGATCGCCAGCTCTATCGCGGTCGTCACGGCAAAGCCGGTGAGATTGGTGTGTCGCTGCTGGGCGATGGTTCTGAGCGTTTGCTGGAGGATGTGGCATCGTCGCAGGCGATTTTACAGCGCGTGGCGGCCACCGCGAAAGAAGAGGCGCCGCTCACGCTGCGCGATCTCGATGTGCGTCCAACGTCGGAGGTGCTGAGCGCGCTGGCCGAGGCCGGGCAGCATTTAGGGATGTCGCTGGCGAATCTGTCGGTGGCTTACGATCCGGACGTGGTGTATCTGGCGATGGAGCCGCAAATGGCTTCGCGCATTTTGCTTGATCATATTACGCAGAGTTTCCAGACCTACCGTTTGAAGCTGACGCCGCACATGACGCCGCTGCAGTTCCTCACCGAATCCAACCGCATGTGGGCGCAGGGCGCTGCCGGGTTTGCGGTGAATAAGTTGCTGGATTTGTTGGCTGCGCAGGCAGATGAGGATATCGCGTCGTGATTTTGTGCGCGCGTTGGGACGGTCGCCATAAATGGCGACCCTACAATTATTCTGCGGGATTTTCGTAGGGTCGCCATTTATGGCGACCGTCATCACCAACGCACCGCACCCCTCAACGTAATCGCAAACCCTGCTCATCAAACAGCAAACAATGCTCGGCGCGCAGCTGGTAACTCATCCTCTCGCCAATCGCGTGTTCCGCCACGTTACGCTCCTCAATCACCAGCAGCTTCTCTTCGCCGATATCGAGATAGAGATAATTGGTGTGTCCCAGCATCTCGCTAAACGACAATTCGCCGCTGAAACTCACGGCATCATCGTTGCTGCCTACCGGCTGGAAATGCTCCGGGCGCACGCCCAGCGTGATTTTCTGCCCTTCGCGGCACGGCGCGGCGATCGGCAGCGTAAGCTGATTGATGCCCAGCGCGGGCACACGTAACTGCACCGCGCCCGGCGCGATCGCCGCCACTTCGGCATTGAGGAAATTCATCTTCGGCGAGCCAATAAATCCGGCGACAAACAGGTTGTCGGGATCGCGATACAGCGCCATGGGTGCGCCAACCTGCTCAATGCGGCCCTGACGCAGCACCACAATGCGATCCGCCAGCGTCATCGCCTCCAGCTGATCGTGCGTCACGTAGATCATGGTGTTGCCCAGCGAGGCATGCAGGCGAGCAATCTCAATGCGCATCTGCAAACGCAGCTCGGCATCGAGGTTCGACAGCGGCTCATCAAACAGGAAAATGCGCGGATGGCGGATAATCGCGCGGCCAATCGCCACGCGCTGCCGCTGCCCGCCTGATAGCGCACGTGGTAAACGATCAAGGAATTCAGTGAGATGCAGACGAGCCGCCGTCTTTTGTATCGCCTGTTCAATTTCCGCTTTCGGGCGCTTCATCACCTCCAGCGGATAGGCCAGATTGCCGCGCACCGTCATGTTCGGGTAGAGCGCATAGGACTGAAACACCATGGCGATGCCGCGCTCGGTGGCGTGCTGATCGGTCATGTCGGCACCTTCAATCAGCAACTTACCGTCGGTGATCTCCTCCAGCCCGGCAATCATGCGCAGCAGCGTGGATTTCCCGCAGCCGGAAGGACCGACAAACACCACGAATTCGCCGCTGTTAATGGTGAGATCGATGCCGTGAATCACGTTCACATTCTCGTAGGACTTCTTAACGTTTTGCAGATGCAGGCTAGTCATGCGATGCCTCGAATCAGAGAAGTTGGCCCATATAAATGGCGTTGCTGCGCATAATCGGCGTGAAGTCGAGGCGCTGATAGAAACCGCACACCTGCTCGTTTTGCAGGCTGACGCCGAGGTAAACGCCCGGCACGCCTGCAGCACGCAGATCGTGCAGCAGTTGTTCAATCAGCTTGCGCCCCCAGCCGCCTTGCTGTGCGGCAGGCAGCAGATTGATGTGCAGATGCGCAGGCCACTGCGTCACCAACTGATCCGCAGCCGCATCGGGCTGATGAATCGCTTCCAGCACTTTGCTGTCGAGCGCAGCCTGCGGCGCGTAATCACGATACTGCTGCTGCAGCTGTGGCCACCAATCGCTATTCAGCTTTGCTTCGAAGGCGCGCGTATCGGGCGCGGCAACCGCGTAGCCGACTACCTCGCCGTGCTGTTCCAGCACATAAGCAAATTCGGGCGCAAAGCGCGCGTAGGGAATGACAAAGCGCAGGCCGGGCAGCGCGGGATCGGAGTAGAGCGCGCTGGCATCGGTGCCGGCATTGGCGGTCTCTAAGCAGATGCGCGACAAGGCGGGGAAATCAGCCTCGCTGGCGCGACGAATAACACCTTCAGCCGTCATGGTGGAGCCTCTGTGGTCAGGAGATGAACAGATTTTACGGTAAAGAAAGCCGACTTAGTTTTCAAGGTGTAATAATTGCGCTGGCGCACAAAGCTGATGCGAACTATAACCACAAAGCATGACGGAACGCCTGACAAACTCACGCACCACGCCTGTTCACACGCCAGATCACGACACATTGCCATTGGCTCTCGCAGCGTAATGATAATAACTATAGGATTTTCATATGCTCTATCAGTGAGTTAAAGCGCTTCGTTTGCCTGAGTGATTTATACTGATGCTCAGGCTTTAATCTTCAACGCCGTCTGGTTTGCGCACTGAATCGCAGCATCCTCTGCTGTTCCAGTGGCTTTTCTTCTTACTCTTTGCACTGTATCACAGAGCAAAAATTCCGCAGTGGCGATGTTTGACTTTCTTTTGTGCATAAAGTAAGTATGAATTATGTGCGTTGTCGCTGCTGAATCAACCTGCCGGGAATCGCAGGTGTCGAGATGAAGGGATGCCAGTCATCTGTTGGAGAAACCGAGCATGATGTGTGATTCAACCAATCGTCCTTCCCGTTTGCAAAGCTCACTGCGCACCGTGTCGCGTCTGGTCTCCGCCGGGATTTTGCTCGGTGCGACCATGGCAGCCGCGCAGGCCGTCACCCTGAATGAGTGGGATATTTACAACTATCCGCAGCAGACCGAAGCGGTGGATGAAGCGGTAAAAGCGTTCCAGCAAAAGAATCCGGGCATTGTGATTCAGCGTTCGGTGCACTCCTTTGAAGACACACGCATTCCGCTCAAGCTGGCGTTGACCGCCGGTGACGGGCCGCAGATTGTGCAGGTGAATCAGGGCGGCGGCGATATGGGCTCGCTGGTGAAAGACAAGCTGCTGTGGCCGCTGGATGATTACGCCAAAACCTACGGCTGGACCACGCGCTTCCCGGATTCGATCCTGAAACGTAACCGCTGGTCAGATAAACAAGATTTCGGCAGCGGCAAACTCTACGGCGTGGCAAGCCTCGGCGAGATGGTGGGTTTGTACTACAACAAAGCGCTGCTGGATAAAGCCGGTGTTGCGGTGCCTAAAACCTTGCCGGAACTTGAGCAGGCGATGGAGAAACTCAAAGCCGCCGGCACGCCGCCGATGATGCTAGGTCTGCTCGACGGCAACATGGGCCAGCAGCTGCTCAGCACCTTGTGGGAAGCGCAGATTGAGAGCAGCGACCGGAAAAAACTCGACGATCTGATTTACGACGTGGGCGGCACCTTTAAAGACGACAAGCTGGTGAAAGCCGCCAATCTGATGAAAGGCTGGAACGACAAAGGTTATCTGTTCCCCGGCTTCCAGGGCATTGGGCACGATGATGCTGCGACCCTGTTCCAGAATGGTCAGGCGGCGTTCCTGGTCAGTGGAACCTGGTATCTCGGCCAGTTTAAAGACAACAAAGATCTGCACTTCGCCGCGATGCCAGCGGGCGAGGGCGTGCAGCATCCGCTGATGGTGGGCGGCACCGATCTGGCGTTCTCGATCACCAGCACCGCTAAAGACAAAGCGCAGCAGGACGCAGCGGCGAAATTCATCGATTACATCGTCTCGGATGAGATGGCGAACCGCTGGTTAAAAGTGGGCTTCCTGCCGGCTGGCACCAGCAAAAATGCGCAGATTCCAGCGGACAACCCGCTGCTGGCGGAAGCGTATCAGGTTTGGGTCACGCTGAATGACAACGATGGTCTCGGCCATTATCTCGACTGGGCCACACCAACCATGAACGCTGAACTGAATCAGAATGTGCAGCTGCTGTTGGCGGGACGTCAGACCGCCGATCAGATGGTGATCAACTTCGATAACAACTATCAACGTTACCTGAAAACCCTCAAGCACTGATGACGTGCGGCCCGGTGTAAGTGACCGGGCCGCGAACAGGCCCGCAAGCGAGTACGGTTATGCTGAATAAATCTGCCTGGCGCAATGCGCTCTATCTTCTGCCCGCGGTGCTGGTGTATGCGGTGTTTCTGCTGCTGCCGCTGCTGGCCTCGTTAGGGATCAGCTTTACTGAATGGGACGGCACTTCGTGGCCGATTTTCATCGGCATGGGCAACTATCTGCGCATGTTCCAGGATCCAGTGTTCTGGGTGGCGCTCGGCAATAACGCCTTGCTGATGCTGTTTTACACGCTGTTTCCGATTGGTGTTGGGCTGCTGTTGTGCAGCTTCCTGTATGAGACGCGCAATAACAAAGAGCGCAGCGTGCTGCGTATCCTCTTCTTCCTGCCGTACATCATGCCGATGGCGGTGCTCGGTGTGGTGTGGCGCTGGCTGTATAACCCGGCGTTTGGTCCGATCGATCAGTTCTTGCGTGCCGTCGGTTTGCCGCAGCTGGCGAAGTCGTGGCTGGGCGATTTTACCTGGGCGCTGCCCGCCGTGGGCTTTGTTGCCACCTGGTACTTCTTCGGTTTCTGCTTAGTGCTGTTTATGGCGGGCTTGCAGCGCATGGATCCCTCACTGCTGGAAGCGGCCGATCTCGATGGCTCATCACGCCGCCAGAAATTTATGCGCATCACGCTGCCGTCGCTGCGTCCCGAACTGCGCATCGCGCTGCTGCTGACGGTGATCGCCAGCCTCAAAGCTTTCGATCTGGTCTACGTGATGACGCAGGGCGGACCGGGCACGTCAACCATGGTGACCAACATCTTTATGTATAAGCAGGGCTTTGATCTGCACTACTTCGGCTACGCCTCCGCCGTGGCGGTATTCAGTATGCTGATTGTGTTGATGATCAACGGCTTAATTCATCTTTGTTTACGGGAGCGTCACTGATGCGCGGCACGCCAACTGTCTCACGCGCGCTGATCTGGATTGTCGCGCTGATGACCATTCTGCCGTTTTTAATGGCGCTGATGACCTCGTTCAAAACCCAGATGGAGCTGTTTCAGGGCGTGTTCACCTTGCCATCATCAATCAATTTTAAAAACTATGTCACCGCGTGGCAGCAGGGACATTTCAACGTCTACTTCATGAACTCGGTGCTGGTGGTGATTCCGGTGGTGATCTGCAGCATCCTGCTCGGCATTCTGGCGGGATTCGGTTTTGCCTGGCTGAAGATCCCCGGCAAAACGGTGGTTGCCGCGCTGCTGGGCCTTGGCATGGTGCTGCCGAGTGAAGCCTTTATTATTCCGCTCTATCACGAGCTGCGCTGGATGGGGCTCACCAACACCTATCTGGCGCTGATTCTGCCGCAAATCGCCTTGTCGCTGCCGTTTACCACGCTGATGATCGCCACCGCGTTGCAGCAGGTGCCGCGCGAGCTGGTGGAAGCGGCGGTGATGGATGGCGCATCGCGCCGTAAAATTCTCTGGGGTTTGCTGGTGCCAGCAATCTGGCCGACGCTGTCCACGCTGGCGCTGCTGCTGTTTATCTGGACGTGGAACGAGTTCCTTATCCCGCTGATTCTGGTGAACAAAGACGAGCTGCGCACCTTGCCGATCGGCATGATGTTTTTCCAGAACAAAAATACCATCGATATTCCGGTGCTGATGGCGGGCGCGATGATTGTCATTCTGCCGCTGGTGGCGGTGTTCCTGGTGTTCCAACGCAAATTTATCAGCGGCGTCACCGAAGGCGCCGTCAAGTAGGGTCGCACACCACAATCATCACGGTCGCCATGAATGGCGACCCTACAACATCCACACACCACCGTCGTAGGGTCGCCATTTATGGCGACCTTCGTGATGAACGCACGATACATAACGGCACTTATTGTCCACCAGCAAAAGGTTTTGGTCATGCGGCGCGTGCTGCAATAGCGCATCGCCGCTATTCAGGAGAACCGCATGCACGTTTCACTGGCTGATTTCTATCCCATCGCCGATGGCGAAACGCTGGATACTCACTGCTTCCAGCGCGCTTTAAATCATCTGGCATCGCGCGGCGGCGGCACTTTGTCGGTGCCGCCCGGTCGCTATCATCTCGGCACGCTGACGCTGGGTTCCAACATCAATCTGCATCTCGAAGCGGGCGCCACGCTGCTCGCCAGTTCCCGCGTTGAGGATTATCAGCAGCAGCTGGCGCAGAGCCAGGCTGAACTGTCACAGCATGTGCTGCTCTACGCCGCCGGACAGCGCAATATCCGCATCAGTGGTAAAGGAGTGATCGACGGTAACGGCGATGCCTGGTTTGCCGCAGAAAAGGACGATCAGGGATATCGCCTGCCGCGTCCGCAGCGCCCGCGCATCGTGGTGTTTGAGGATTGCGAGCAGGTGACGCTGGAAGATTTCACCATTATCCAGGCGCCGATGTGGACGGTACATCTGGTGAGTTGCCGCCATGTGCACGTCGATCATCTCACCATCGATAACAGCATGAGCATGCCGAACACCGATGCGCTGGATATCGACAGCTGTGAAGCGGTGTTTGTCAGCAATAGCTACCTGAGCGCGGCCGATGACGCCATCTGCATCAAAACTACACACAAACCCGCGCATCTGCGGCGTGCCGCGCGACAAATCATGATCAGTAACTGCCTGCTGCGTTCTTACAGCTGCGCGTTCAAAATCGGCACCGAAACCTTCGACGACGTGGAAGACGTCACCGTCTCCGGCTGCACCATCTTTGATTCCAACCGCGCGATTGGCTTGCTATCGCGCGATGGCGGCCAGTTCCGCCGTTTGCTGTTCAGCAATATCACGCTGGCCTGCCGCCATGCGCCGCCGTGTCATTGGGGTAAAGCCGATGCGCTGTTTGTTTCGGTGCGGGCGCGCGATCCGGCGATAGCACCGGGCAGCATCGAGCAACTGCAATTCAGCAACGTCAGCGGGGTGATGGAAGGAGCAATTAACCTGCATGCGGAACAGCCGGGGCAGATTCGTGATGTGATGCTGGCGAATGTGCAGCTGCGGCAAGTGGTGGCGACAGGCGCGGATCAAGGGCATTACGATGTGCGCCCGCCGTGTAACCCTGAATCGCCGACCGGCATGGGTCTCGATAATGCGTATAAACTGGATAGCGCATCGGGCTTAGCGTACGGCGTTGCCGCCTATCCGGATGGCTTGCCGGGCGTGTTTGCACGCGGCGTGGAGAACCTGCAGTTGCATAACGTGGTGATTGCGCGCCCGCAACCGTTGCCGCACGGCTGGCATGCGGAAACGGTGCAGATTTCGTAGGGTGCGCATTTATGCGCACCGATAATAGAGGTCACCATAAATGGCGACCCTACAACGGCATGGTGCGAATTTTTGACATCGTAAAACAGGTTTTCGTAGGGTGCGCATTTATGCGCACCTGGATGTTACAGCGCCTGCGCGATAGCCGCGCCCAGCTCCTCGGTTGACGCGCTGCCGCCGAGGTCACGCGTCAGGCTGTTGCCCGCTGCCAGCGTGCGCTCAATGGCATCCAGCACCGCCGCGCCCGCTTCAGCGTAACCAAGATGCTCCAGCATCATCGCGCCACACCAAATCTGGCCAATCGGGTTGGCCAAGCCTTTACCGGCGATATCTGGCGCCGATCCATGCACCGGCTCAAACAGGCTAGGGAATTTACCTTCCGGATTGATGTTGGCCGAAGGCGCAATGCCGATGGTGCCGGTACAAGCCGGGCCGAGATCCGACAGGATGTCGCCAAACAGGTTGCTGGCGACCACCACATCGAACCAATCCGGATGCAGCACGAAGTTGGCGGTAAGAATATCGATATGATATTTATCGACTTTCACATCAGGATAGCTCGGTGCCATCGCTTCCACGCGGCTGTCCCAATACGGCATGGTAATGGCGATGCCGTTGGATTTAGTCGCCGACGTGAGGTGTTTTTTCGGGCGCTTCTGCGCCAGTTCGTAGGCAAATTTCAGGATGCGATCGACGCCAACGCGCGTCATCACCGTTTCCTGAATCACCACTTCACGATCGGTGCCGGGGAACATGGTGCCGCCCACCGACGAGTATTCGCCCTCGGTATTTTCACGCACCACGTAGAAATCGATATCGCCCGGCTGACGATTGGCCAGCGGCGCTTTGACGCCCGGCATCAGACGCACCGGACGCAGATTGACGTACTGATCAAACTCGCGACGGAATTGCAGCAGCGATCCCCACAGCGACACGTGGTCCGGCACCACATCCGGCCAGCCCACCGCGCCAAAGTAGATGGCATCGAACTGGCTGAGCGTGGCGAACCAGTCATCGGGCAGCATTTTGCCGTGCTGCTGCCAATATTCGGCGCTGGCGAAATCAAACCATTGCCACTCCAGCGCAATATCAAATTTCTTTGCCGCTGCATCCATCACGCGGATGCCTTCAGGCATCACTTCTTTGCCAATGCCATCGCCAGGGATGACGGCGATTTTATAGGTTTTGCCGCTCATAGGGTTTCTCGCAGGTTGCTGTTGATGTTCTGTACGCAGTATAACCATGCATCTGTGGGAAATAATTAGCCTGAGCGATAAGCCAATGTTGAATAAAAGTAGAGAATCGCGCACTTCAACTGACGATCTGGCGTTCTTCGTGCGCGTGGCGGCGCTAGACAGCTTAACCGCTGCCGCACGCGAACTTGGCTTATCGCTTCCGGCGGTGAGCAAGCGCCTGAGCCAGCTGGAGCAGCGGCTGGGCGTGCAACTGCTTAAGCGCACCACGCGGCGGCTGGAGCTGACGGCGGAGGGCAAACGCTATCTGGAAGGTGCGCGTCCGCTACTGGATCAGCTGGCGGAGCTGGAGGAATCGGTGAGCAGCCAAACCTCGGTGCTGCGCGGCTCGCTCAACATCAACGCCTCTTTCGGCTTTGGGCGGCGTCACGTCGCACCTTGCGTGTCGCGTTTTGCCGCGCTGCACCCCGAATTGGCGATGAGTTTGCAGCTCAGCAGCCAGCCGCTCAATTTTCTCGATGCGCGCGTGGACATCGACATCCGCGTCGGTGAGCCGCCCGATGCGCGACTGATTGCGCGTAAGCTGCGCACTAATCCGCGCGTGCTGTGCTGCTCACCTGCGTACGCCGCGCGCCACGGCATGCCGGCAAGCATCGCCGGGCTGGCGCAGCACAACTGCATTTTACTGCGCCAGTTCGACAGTGATTTCGCGCTGTGGCGTTTGGGCGATGGCACACAGCAACTGACGCAAAAGGTGCGCGGCAGCTTAATCACCAACGATGGCGAAGTGGCAATGCAAATGGCGTTAGATGGGCATGGCATTCTGCTGCGTTCGTGGTGGGATGCGCAGCACAGCATTAAACGCGGTGAACTGCTGCATGTGCTGCCAGAGTGGAGCGCCACTGATGGCGACATTTTTGCCGTCTGGCAGCCGCAGCGTCAGCTGCCGGTACGCATCAGCGCGTTTGTTGATTTCCTGCAGACGGAGCTGTAATTAATAAGTCTATTTTGATTATTTACAATCATCATTGATGATTTGTGAGCAGTATCAAACAAATTCAGCCCTGTTTATCCTATAAATTGCCTCCATTATGCGTAAATTCATTCTTGTTTGAGCGAAATGAATCATAAGCGTAAGTGGGGTGGCGAAGTGCATAGACACGCGTTAATAACAACATCGGCCACCTCATCAACGGAACGCGTGAAGCCCAGCGCGTTCCACGACCCTACGTTATCGATGAGGCTGAAATGAAACAATTCTCTACAGAAGGGATGGTGATTATCGTCGGGATTGTCATTGCGTACATCCTGTTCACCACCTGGCTCACCTGGCGCCTGCGCAGTAAAAACAGCGGTGACTTTATGGCCGGATCCAATGTGATGCCGGCTTTTGTGGTGGGCGTGATGCTGATGTCGGAATACATCGGCGCTAAATCCACCATCGGCACGGCTCAGGCGGCCTTCGAGGATGGCTTTGCCGCGTCATGGTCGGTGATTGGTGCCGCCATCGGTTTCCCGCTGTTTGGTTTTCTGCTGGTCAAACGCATCTACAACACCGGCAAAATCACCATCTCTGCGGCGATCGCTGAACGTTATGGCAACTCCACCAAAAACATCATCTCGCTGATCATGATCTATGCGCTGCTGCTGGTTAACGTCGGTAACTACGTTAGCGGTGCGGCGGCAATCTCCACGGTGCTCAACCTCGATCTCACCACCGCAGCGGTGATCACCGCGATCGTCAGTACGTTCTACTTTATGTTCGGCGGCATGAAAGGCATCGCCTGGGTCACGCTGCTGCACAGCGGACTGAAATATATCGGTATTCTGATCATTCTCGGCGTGGCGCTGCACATGACCGGCGGCGTCAGCCCGATGATCAAAGAGATGCCGCATTTCTACTGGACGTGGGATGGCAACGTCGGCGGCAGCACTATCTTCGCCTGGATGATTGGCACCATCGGCTCGATCTTCTGTACGCAGTTTGTGATTCAGGCGATTGCCTCAACCAAAAGTGCCGAGTCCGCCAAACGTGCGACCTGGGTGGCGTTCTTCTTCTGCATGCCGATTGCCATTGCCATCGCGCTGATTGGCGTGGCGGCGAAATACCTGCATCCCGATATCAAAAGTCTTTATGCGTTGCCGGTGTTTCTGCAGGACATGAGCCCGTGGCTGGCGGGGATTGTCACCACCTCATTAGTGGCGTCGATCTTTGTCAGTGTCAGCACCGTAGCGCTGGCGATTGCCTCGCTGGTGGTGAAAGATTTCTACGTGCCCTATCGCAATCCGACGCCGGAGCGCGAGTTCCGCATGACGCGCTGGCTGTCGCTGCTGATCGGTTTCCTGCCGCTGATTTTCGTGTTGTTCGTGCCGGAAGTGTTGAAGCTCTCATTCTTCACCCGCGCCATTCGTCTGTCGATTTCAGTGGTGGCGATCATCGCCTTCTATCTGCCGTTCTTTAAAAGCACGCGTGGCGCTAATGCCGGCCTGATTGGTGCCTGCGTCATGACCTCGGTGTGGTATCTGCTCGGCGATCCTTTTGGTATCAACAACATGTATGTGGCGCTGATTACGCCTGCGGTGATCATGGTGATTGACCGCCTGATCCCGTCAAGCCAAACCGATGAGAAAAAAGCCCCGAAATCTTCAATGCAAAACAGTGGAGCCTGAAATGAGTGATTTAATCCTTACCGTTGAACGCAGCGGTAACCTCTCTCCGCACACACAGGATGCGCAACAGCTCACGGCAATGCTGCCTTCGGTCTGCCCACAGAATCACGCGGCGAATCTGTTACCGCTGCCCAATGGCGACCTACTGTGCGTATGGTTTGGTGGCACGCAGGAAGGGATCGCCGACATTTCTGTGTGGTGCTCGCGGCTGGAAAACGGCAGCACGCAGTGGAGCGAGGCGCAAAAGCTGTCGGACGATCCCACGCGATCCGAGCAGAATCCGGTGCTGTTCCTCGATCCCGAACAGGTGCTTTGGCTGCTGTGGACGGCGCAGAAATCCGGCAATCAGGACACCGCGATTGTGCGCTACCGTCAGTCACGTGATTTCGGCCGCAGCTGGGGCGCCATCGACACCTTGCTCGATCAGCCCGGCACCTTTATTCGCCAGCCGATTGTGGTGCTGCCAAACGGTAACTGGCTGCTGCCGGTGTTTTATTGCCGAACGCAGCCAGGCGTGAAATGGGTGGGTAACGATGATATCAGCGCGGTGAAAATCTCCAGCGATAAAGGCCAAAGCTGGCGCGATGTGGCGGTGCCAGACAGCCTGGGCTGCGTGCATATGAACATTACGCTGCTGCAGGATGGCAGCTTGCTGGCGCTGTATCGTAGCCGTTGGGCCGATTTTATCTATCAAAGCCGTTCGACCGACGGCGGCGAAAGCTGGAGTGCGCCGCTGGCGACTGAACTGCCAAACAACAACTCGTCGATTCAGGTCACTACGCTGCGCAACGGCCATCTGGCGCTGGTGTTTAATGCCATGAGCGCCAAAGATGCCAGCGAGCGCCGTTTATCGCTGTATGACGAAATTGAAGATGAAGAGGATGACGGCGATGTGGCGGTGGCGGCCGAGCCGGTGGTGCACAGCGGACGCACCGCATTTTGGGGCGCACCCCGCGCGCCAATGACGTTGGCGATTTCCGCCGATGGCGGCAAAAGCTGGCCATGGCAGCGCAATCTCGACGAAGGCGATGGCTACTGCATGACCAATAATTCGCAGCAAAAGCTCAACCGCGAGTTCTCTTATCCAAGCATTAAGCAGAGTGACGATGGCGCGCTGCATGTGGCTTACACCTATTTTCGTCAGGCGATTAAATACGTGCGCGTCGATGAAAGCTGGGTGAAAGGATGAGCAGGCCGCGACACGCGCTGGTGACGGGCGTCAGCTCTGGCATTGGCGCGGCGATCGCTGACCATCTGTTGCAGCAAGGTTGGCAGGTGACCGGTTTTAGCCGCACACCGGTGCAGAAAGATCATTCGGCGTTCACCTCGGTTAGCGTGGATTTGCTGGATGCCAATCTGCTGAAGCAGGCGCTACTGGCGCTGCCCAAGGTGGATGCGCTGGTGCACGCCGCGGGCATGATGGCGGCTGCGCCGCTCGGTGAGCTGGATGAAGAGCAGAGCACGCGTTTGTGGTACTTGCACGTGCAGGTGGCGCAGATCATGGCGAATGCCTTGCAGCCGCAGATGGCGCAGGGCGATCGTATCTTGCTGATCGGCAGCCGCACGTCACGCGGCGCGGCGAATCGCAGCCAGTACGTGAGCACCAAAGCGGCAATGGTGGGCATGGCGCGCAGCTGGGCGGCGGAACTGGCACCCAAAGGCATCACGGTGAATGTGATTGCGCCGGGCGCGACGGAGACGCCCATGCTGCTGCAGCCCGGCCGCGCCAGTTCACCGCCAAAGCTGCCGCCGATGGGGCGCTATATCAGGCCAGAGGAAGTGGCGGCGCTGGCGGGATTTGTGCTGTCGCCGGCCGCTGATGCGATCACCGGGCAGGAGTTGGTGATCTGTGGTGGGGCGTCGTTGTAAGTTGTGCGGTTGAAAACCAGGTCGCCATGAATGGCGACCCTACATAATCAGCGTCGCAATTCTGCCACATCCACCTGCCACTGATTCAGCTTGTTATACAGCGCAGTGCGTGAAATCCCCAGCAGCTGCGCGGACTGGCGCAGGTTGCCTTTCTGCTCGCGCACCACCTGCATCACATGCTGGCGCTCATTCTCCTGCAGCGAGCTCAATTCGCTGGCGACAGGCGCGTTACGCTGCACCATCTCTTCCGGCAGATCGTGGCGATCAATCTCCAGCCCTTCACACAAATTCACCATGCGCTCGACCAGATTCTCCAGCTCGCGCACGTTGCCGGGCCAGTGCCACGCCTGTAAACAGCTCATTGCCTCGGCGGAGAGCTGCGGTGCGATGCGCTTTAATCGGGTGCAGAGCGCCTGAATAAAGGTATTCACCAGGCCGGGAATATCCTCCTGACGCTCGCGCAGCGGCGGAATCTCTAGCGAAATTACATTCAGGCGATAGTAGAGATCGCGGCGGAACGCGCCTTTCTCCACCGCATCCAGCAGATTGCAGTGGGTGGCGGCGATGATACGCACGTTAACCTTGATGGGATGCGCCGCGCCGATTCTCACCACTTCGCCTTCCTGCAGCACGCGCAGCAGGCTGGTTTGCGCCTCGAGTGGCATCTCGCCAATCTCATCGAGGAACAAGGTGCCGCCATCCGCCAGCTCAAATTTGCCCGCTGAGCCGCCGCGCCGCGATCCGGTAAAAGCACCATCGACATAGCCAAACAGTTCGCTCTGCACCAAATCACGCGGCAGCGCGCCACAGTTGAGCGCGATAAAGGCTTCCTGCTGGCGCGGGCTGGCGTTGTGAATCGCCTGCGCGAACAGCTCTTTACCGGTGCCGCTTTCGCCGGTTAATAGCACGGTGCTGTCAGAGCGGCTGCTGGCGCGCGCTTTCTGAATCGCTTGCAGCACGCGCGGTGCGTGCCCGCGAATCATCTCAAAGGTGTAGCTGGCGCCCACGCCCATCACACGGCGCGTAATGGCGCGGATACGCTGGTTTTCGCGCAGCGACAGCACGCGGCCGCCGTCGGGCGCGGGCATCAGCGAAATCAGGCAGGAAAGGGGATTCACGCCATCTGGCATAAATTGCAGTTCACGGTCATTGCAGAACGGCATGGTGAGCAGCGATCCGCCTTGTGGTTGCAGCAGCACGTCGATCGGCCCGGCGTTGGGATCGAGGCCGCTAAAGATCTGGCGGGCATAGCGATTCAGCGTTTTGATGCGGCCGTGGCGATCGCAGACGATCACGCCTTCGTTCAGGGTTTCGAGGATCGACTGCTGCTCGGCCAGCAAACGGCGCAGCATCAATTGCTGACCGACCGCTTCCGCTGCCGCCTGCACCGTGCCGAGCGTGTGCGCATTGAAGTTGTCGGGCGTGGCGGTCAACGTGAGTACGCCCAGCAACTGGCCGCTGGCATCACGCACCGGCGCGGCGGCGCATTGGCGATGGCGTTTGCGCAGATCCAGCTTCCAGTTCTCGCCGCTCAATACATACACCAGCCGCTGCTCAATCAGGCAGCGTGCGGTGCAGTTGGTGCCGAGCACCTCTTCGCGCAGGATGCTGCCGACCGGCGTCAGATCCGCGCCGCAGAAATGCAGCGTCACGCCTTGCGCATCGGTCAGGTTGATGTGGCCATCCGGGTTATACGCCAGCAGGTTTTCCATGATGCTGCGCGCCGCGAGGATCAACTCGGCGTTGTGCTCAAGGATCGCCGCCAGTTCCGCTGCGGGCGGCGAGACATAGGCGAAGGTGGCGGGATCGATCGCGCTCTGCTGCGATCGCTGCCACGACTGCAAAATACTGTGCCGCATCCAGCCGGGCTGTTCGCCGCGTTCGAAGCTGTGCCAGCCCTGCCACAACAACGTATCCCATTCACCCACCTCGGCGCTGTCCGGCAAGCTGAAGATCGGATCGCTTTCATCTTTAAACGGCAAACGCTCACTGGCACGCATGTAACACTCCTGACCAAGATGGAATGTCCATTTTATTGACATGTGAAGTTGACATGTAAATTTTGTTGCCAGATTGTGAGCTATATCTGTGTTATGCCTCACATAAAGCGGCGGATTGCAGTTGGCATCGCCTTTGCACTACAGATTGCACATCCCTACGCTCGAATGAGCACATCCAAAACAAAAAGGAATAGGTCATGACATTTCATCTTAAGCCAGTACGCGTCGGCCTGATTGGCGCCGGACGCATGGGCAGCTTCCACGCGGAAAACCTGGCCTGGCGCGTGCCGGGAGCGATCCTGGCGGCGGTGGCCGATCCGCAACCGGGCGCGGCCGAAGCGCTGACCAACAAGCTGGGCGTCGCCAAAGCCTACAGCGATCTGCATGCGCTGCTACAGGATCCTGAGATTGAGGCGGTGGCAATTGCCGCGCCGGCGCGTACGCACGCCGAATGGGTGATCGCAGCCGCCAAGGCCGGCAAGCATGTGTTCTGCGAAAAGCCGATGGCGGTAACGCTGGATGAGGCGGATCGCGCGATTGCCGCCGCGAAAGCGGCTGGCGTAGTGTTGCAGGTCGGTTTTAACCGCCGCTTTGATTCAGGTTTTGCGGCGGCGATCGCTGCAGTGAAAGCGGGTGAGAATGGCACCACGCAGCTGAGCCGATCGCTGACGCGCGATCCCGGCCTGCACGATCCTTCGCGCATCCCGCAGTGGACGATCTTCCTCGAAACACTGATTCACGATTTCGATACGCTGCTGCACTTCAACCCTGGCGCGAAGCCGGTGGAAGTCTATGCGCTGGCCGATGCGCTGGTGCGCCCGGATTTCAAAGACAAAGGCTTGCTCGATACTTCGGTGGTCACCATACGCTTTGATAACGGCGCGATCGCCACCGCTGAAGCCAACTTCCAGGCGGTATACGGCTACGACGTGCGCGGCGAAGTGTTCGGCAGCAAAGGCATGTTGCAGGCGGGCCACATCAACGTTAACAACTGCGTGCGCTATCACCAGGATGGCATCGCGATTGAAACCTCACGCATGGATTCAGATCTGCTGCGCGAAGCCTATGTGGCGGAGATGGCAGAGTTTGCCCGCTGCATTCGCAGTGGCGAGACGCCGCGCGCTACCGGTGAAGATGCGCGTAACGCGCTGGAGATCGCGCTGGCCTGTATCGACTCGGTGCAGCAGCAGCAGCCGATCAAATTGGGAGGTCGCTAATGGCCGGTTATCAGCTGTCGGTATGTGCCGAAATGGTGTTTCTCGATCTGCCTTTTGTCGAGCGCGTGAAACGCATTCATGAACTGGGCTTTGGCGTCGAAATCTGGGGCTGGGCCAACAAAGATATCGATGCGCTGGCGGCAACCGGCGCGCGTTTCACCTCGATGACCGGCTACCTCAGCGGCAATCTGACCGACGATGACGAGATTCAGCAGCTGCTGCAAAGTGCCGAAGCATCGCTGGCGGTGGCCGAGCGGCTCAACTGTCCGGCGTTAAACCTGCACGGCACCGGGCTGGATGACAAAGGGTTGCCGGTCAAACCGGTTGAAGTGGTGACCGGTGCGATGTGGCTGAAAGCCGCCGATACGTTGCGCAAAGTGGCGCAGCTGGGCGAGCGCGCCGGACGCGTCTTCACGCTGGAGAACCTTAACTTGCCGGTTGATCATCCCGGCACGCCGTTTGCGCTGGCCGCCGACACGCTAGCGCTGGTGGAAGCGGTAAACAGCCCAGCGCTGAAGATGAATCTTGACCTGTATCACGCGCAGATCGGCGAAGGCAATTTGATCGAACTGATTCGCCGCTGTGGTTCGGCGATTGGTGAGATTCAGGTGGCCGATGTGCCGGGGCGTCAGCAGCCGGGTACCGGCGAGATTAACTATCGCGCCATCGCCCGCGCGCTGCACGATGTCGGCTATCAGGGCACCGTGGCGCTGGAAGGCTGGGCCAGCGGCGAAAGTGGCGCCGCGCTGCAGCAGTTCCGCGATCACTTCACGCTTTAATGGTTCCACCGCCGGGTATTTGCCTGTTGCACGGCGTTAACTCGATGAAATAAATAATAATATCTCAACCCTACAGGACTAACCCATGAACATCAGAAATGTGATGCTGTGCCTCTGCGCATTGCTGCTCAGCCTGAGCGCGAGCGCTAAAACCTTTACAGTCGGCGTAGCGCTGGCGAACTTCGATCTCAACTTCGTTTCGATTCTGCGCACCCAGATGCAGGAGGAACTGAAAGCTAATCAGCTCAACAGCCAGTTTGTCGATGCCAAAGGCGATGTGGCGCTGCAGGTGCAACAGGTGGATGATTTTGTGAATCAGGGCGTCGATGCCATCATCCTCAATCCGGTGGATACCCAAGGCGTATTGCCGATGATTACCGCAGCGAAAAACGCCGGCATTCCGCTGATCTTCGTCAACCGTAAACCGGAAGTGAAGCTGCCCACCGACATGGCGTATGTCGGTTCAGACTCGGCGTTGGGCGGCGAAATGCAGATGGAAGCGCTGGCGAAGAAGATGAACTACAAAGGTAACGTGGCGATTCTGATGGGCGCGCTGTCGAACGAAGAAGCGCGCGAACGCACCCGTGCGGTGGAAGCAGTGATCGCCAAATACAAAGATATGAAGGTGATTGAGAAGCAGAGCGCCAAATGGCAGCGCAACGAAGCGGTGGATGTGGTGTCGAGCTGGCTGCTGAATCAGCGTCCGATTGACGCTATCGCGGCGAATAATGATGAGATGGCGATTGGTGCCATCATGGCGCTCAACCAGGCGAAGAATGAGAAGATTTTGGTCGCCGGTATCGACGGCACGCCGGATGGTCAGCAGTTCGTGAAGAACGGCAAAATGACGCTGACCATTTTCCAGGATGCAAAAGGGCAGGCGACCGGCGCGGTGCAGGTGACTAAAGCGCTGCTGGAGAAGCAGAAAGTGCAGGAGTTTAACTGGATTCCGTATCAAACCATTACGCCTGAGAACTACGCGCAGTTCGCCGCGAAATAACCTTTTTAGCTGACGAAAACTCTCCTGCTTGCAGGAGAGTTTTACGTTGGAAACCAGATTTATTCCCCCTCCACTTCGCTTTATTTGCCAAACCCTGACTGATAAACTCCGGCTGCAACCAGAATCGCTTCTGGTTAATAATTGCTCAGGCACGATGCATTGACAGAACGCACGCGTTCACCCGGAGAAAAGTGCAGGATGGATAAAGACATTCTCAAGACCATTAATTCTCAGCACCTTTTCCCCGCGCAAAGCGACCGGCATATCTTTTTTGGTGTTGATGGTAAATTCATCGCCCACTCGCTGATTACCATCATGTCGATAATCAAGCATGCCGATGATGCGCGTTATCACTTTCATCTTATCTCTTCGGAAATCTCCGCAATTGATACGGCGCGTCTGGAAAAAATATTCGTCGGACAGTCACATGGATTAACGCTGCATCATATTCAGGACAGTCTGTTTAGTGCTTTCCCCACTACAGAGCTGTTCACTCGCGCGACCTATTATCGTTTTCTCGCTCCGCTTATATTGCCTCATGCCGATAAACTGCTTTATCTCGATGCGGATATGGTTTGTCTGAATCCTCTCGACGAATTATGGCAAGTTGCCATGCCATCCGAAGTGATTGCTCTGGTTGTTGGTGAGATTGCAGCACTGCAAGCGCAGTTGGCTGAAAATGTTGGCCTGCGTGGAAAACGCTACTTTAATGCTGGCATGATGCTGATTGATGTTCAAAAGTGGAACCGAGAGCAGGTGAGTGAACGCGCTTTTAATTTGCTCAGCGAAAAGGGAAAACAGTTCCAGTATCTTGATCAGGATGCGTTAAATACGCTGCTTGAAGATCGTGTGATATTTACGGAAGCTCGCTTTAATACCATTAACATGCTCTCACACGATGATAACGGTTATACGCAGGATGTGCCGCATAATACCTGCTTATTGCATTACGCTGGTGCTGATAAACCCTGGCAACAGTGGAATCAACAGCACGTTGGCCATTACTATCGCGATCTTTATCAGATTTCACCGTTAGCCGATGTTCCTTTCGAAGCACCTAAAAACGCGCAGCAAGCGAAGAGAATGTATAAATATTTGTTCCGTAGCCATCAACGGTCGTCGGCACTCTATTGGCGCATTAAGTATTTTAAAATGAGGTATTTTTGAGTGCAGACTTTACGTTTAAAGCCGCTGCTAACCGAAAACAATGTTTATCAGCTTTGCTTTCTGTTGTTGACTATGGCGTTTGCGACCTCGTTAGTTATTCCGGCATACCCTAAGAAAACATTCTATCTGGTCGGTTATTTAACGCTGTTTTTTCTGCTTGCTCAGGGAATAAAAAGAAAATTCGTACTGGATAAGAGTGCTTTAATCGTCGCGATTCCCATTTTGCTGTTGGGCTTAGTCAGGGTGATTTGGTCGCGTATTTATGCCGATGCGTATTTCAGTGATGTGGTGGATAACTATTTTCAGGGCGGGAAGCTCTTCATTATCTCCGCTTTTGTCAGCTATTTTTTCATCGCATGGCGTCATTGTCTGTCGGAGAAAGTGTTGCGCATTAGCGTGTGCCTGTTGATTTTTGGTTTACTGCTGACGCTTGGCGCCGCTTTTTATGAGCACGCTCAGACACAGCAACGTATTAGATTACTCACAGATTCAGCAGGAACCGTTTCGTACCTGATCACGGCATTGGCTTTAACTGAACTGTTTATTGTCAATAAGGTGATCGTTCGCCGTCTCAATCAAATTCTGCTGTTCACGGCTATCTTTGTGGTGAATATGCTGCTGATGTTCCTCACTGAATCTCGTGCGGCGGTATTGGTGTTGCCTGTTTTATACCTGCTATGTTTCTATCTGGTTCATCGCTGGGCGGGAAAATATTCACTGGTGATTCTTGTGCTACTCATTGCTGGTGGCCTGTTCTTGATGCCAAGCTCTATTATGCATCGCCTGGACAACATCCAGAACGAGATCGACAGTTATCAGAAAAATAATGATACCTCGATTGGTGCACGTTTCTCGATCTGGAAAAGTGGCTATCACAGCGTCTCCTGGTCGCTGCTGGGGCAAAGTCCGGATGACAGAACGGATAAAGCACGCGCTTATATTAAAGCCAATGAACGTGCTAATCCTGAAGCCTATAAAAATGTCATGTATCACTTGCATGATGATTTATTAGAAACGCTTTCGCTGCAAGGGATCGCCGGTGCCGTCACCCTGGTTATTTTTTATGTTGGGTTGATTATGGTGGCTATACGGCGTCGGGCATTGGATGTCGCGCTGCTGCCTGTTTCCATTTTTATTTTCGGTTTAACTGATACCGTATGGATACAAAGTAGTTCGGTGTTTATTCTGATGGCATCGATTATTATGAGTTATGCGCTGATGCAGCGTAAACCCATAACTAATAAATAGACTTTGTAGGGTCGCCATTTATGGCGACCGCTTTCCTCAACGCCTCAAGCCATTCCCCGCAACTTCATCTTCAGAAACTTTTTCTTCAGGCTAAATCTGACTTTACTGTCCATCATAAATGAAGCGAAAGGCACGTTTTCTATCGCCTGCTTCACGACACCTTTTTCATGCTCATCACTGATTAACGGATAAAACTTATGTGCCAGATTGATCCAATGGCAAGCGAGCAGGTTGCGGTATTTTTCACCGAGCACATTATCCATCTGTTGCGTGGCTTTGATCAGCATCGATATTTTATTGGCATCCAGCGCGCTGGAGAGGCTTTGACCCCGTTTAAAATAAAGATAAGGCCCATATTTTGCTAAAGAGATCTTTTCACTGGCTTTCAGGATAGAAGGAAATAAATACGCATCTTCATAGCAGGTGAAATCGGGAAAGTGATTATTGGCAAACAGCGATCGTCTAATAAACTGGCCGATAAAATGCGCCTGAATATCGCGATGGATAAGGAATTTTTCAATCACCTGATGCTGCGACAAGGCAGTAACCTGCAAATCGTTCCACTTTAGCGGCTGCGGCTTACTTTCATAAACTTCATTCAGCGGCGCCAGCAGAATATCGGGTTGCTGGGCCTGTAAAAAAGGCACGATGCCAGCAAAGGCGTGCGGCAGAAGCTGATCGTCACCATCCAACATAGTGACATAGTGGCCGCTGCATTTGCTGACGCCAAAATTTCTCACTTTGCCGATGTTGCGGAACATCACGTCAAAGATTTTCACCTGGCTGAATGAAGCGGCAAAGGTATGCAGCAACTCACCGGTATTGTCCGTGGATGAGTCGTTCACCAAAATAATCTCGACAGCATCCTCAACGCCCGTGCAGGCCTCTTTAAGGCTGTTTAATGTCTCGGCAATATACTTTTCGCAATTATGAGCCGTGACCAGGACGCTGAGCGTGCAGGGTGAATCCATCATTAGCCTCTATCCGTTAACAGCCTGTGTGGCGAACAAGTCTATCGTTTTCTGTGCTGAAGGGAATGAAATTGTGTTGCACGACTTCGGTGATCCTTTTCACAATTCCACACATCATTAATTACCGTAACTAAACTTTCGCGCCGCTCCGCCGATGTTTTTACCACTGAGTCCGTGCGCTTTGCCCCACGATTTTGGGGCTCTACGATCAACTTCTGGTGTGGAAAAATGTCATGATCGCAACGCCCTTGTCAGGCCCGGCGGCTTCGCCGGTGGAGATGGTTTCGCTCAAACGTATCGCCCAGCGCGCGGATAGCCTGGCGGTGATCCTCAGTTGGGCGCTGTTGCCGATTGCACTTGGCGTTGGCTGGCTCAATGACAGCGTGCTGGTGGCGTTGATTGCTGGCCTGGTGCTGGCGCTGCTGGCGACGTTTTTCGGCACCGCACTGCGCGGTACGCTCACTTCACGGCTGGTGTTATCCACGTTGTTAATCGGCTGGGCGGGCTTGCTGATTCAGGTAGGCGGCGGCGAAACCGAATACCACTTCTCGGTGTTTGTGCTGATGTCGGCGCTGCTGGCATGGCGCGATGTGCGCCCGTTATTGATGGGCGCTGCTGCTGCGGCCACGCATCATGTGTTATTCAATTATCTGCAGGAAAATGATCTCTTCGGCGTGGTGGTGTTCCATCATCCGGGCTGGGACATGGTGTTGTTCCACGCGCTGTTTGTGGTGGTGCAAACCGCGATGCTGCTGGTGATTGCGCGCCAGATGGCTGCGGATGCGCGCTCCGCCAGCGAAGTGGCGCAACTGGCGGCCCACATCAATCAGCAAGCCGGTTATCTCACGCTGAGTGCCGATACCCAGCAGAGTGAAACGCCGTTTGCGCGCACCTTCAGTACTACGCTTGGCACCATGCACGGCACCTTGCATTAGGTTAGCGACGGCGTAGGCCTGTTGCTGGCGGAGTCTGATAGCATTCTTGAACGCAACGCCGCGCTCTCAACGCGTACCGATGAACAGGCGCAGGCCCTGGAAGTGGCGGCCAGCGCGATGACAGAAATCAGCATCGCCGCCAGCTTAACCCGCGATAAAGCGCAGAGCGCACGCGAGCTGGCGAGTGAAACCCGCGCGGTGGCGACGCGCGGCGAAGAGAATATTCAGTCGGCGATTCGTTCGATGGAGAAAATCAGCGAAGAGTCGCGAAGGGTGAAGATCATTCTGGAGCTGATCGACGGCATTGCGTTTCAGACCAACATTCTGTCGCTGAACGCCTCGGTAGAAGCGGCGCGCGCCGGTAATCAGGGACGCGGTTTCGCCGTGGTCGCCAGCGAAGTGCGTAATCTGGCGATGCGCAGCGAAAGTGCGGCGCGCGAAATCCGTCAGCTGATGGATGCCAGTTCAACCAGCACCGAGCACGGCACCGTGCAGGTGGAGCATGCGGCACAAACCATGCGCGAGATTCATAGCAGTATTAGTGGGTTATCGCAGCTGGTGACGGAACTGTCGGAGATGAGTGAGCAGCAGAATTTGAGCATTGAGCAGATTCAGCAGAGCATCAATAGCATCGATCACAGCGTGCATCATAACGTGCAGCACGTGGCGGAAACGCTGCAGGTGGCGCAGCAACAGCAGCAGCAGGCCAATGCGTTGAAGCAGGCGATTTCGTTGTTTAAGTTGGGGTAAGTGCGACCATTAAGAAGGTCGCCATGAATGGCGACCCTACGTCGGAATTTGTAGGGTCGCCATTTATGGCGACCTGGTTAATCACCGCGCGGACTCGCTTATGCTACGCCATTCACCAGCAGCACGCGGTACTTCGCGCCTTTCAGGCGATGCGCTTTGGCTTCCTGATATGCCGGGCTGAAATACCAGCCTTTCGCCGCCTCAGCATCCGGGAACTCCAGCACCACCACGCCTTCCGCTTCCGGGCCTTCCAGCGTTTCCAGCGCGCCATAAAACGCCAGCGGGGTGATCGGGTGATCGCCGCGCGCCTGGCCGGCTTTCTCGGAGTACTTCGCCAGCTCGTCTTTGTCTAAGGTTTCGTCCTTAATAAACACCACATATGCAGCCATTACTTCTCTCCTCGCGCCTGGCGTTTGTCTTCAGTGTTGTTATCGAAATCGGCGGCATCATGGCGCTCCAGCAGCTGATCCTGCGGCTCGGCACCAAAGGCGCGATTCACTTTACGACCACGAATCACCGCCGGACGCTCGGCAATCTCTTTCGCCCAGCGCACCACATTTTTGTACGACTGCGCATCAAGGAATTCGCTGCCGCCATATTGGTTGTTCAGCACCAGATTGCCGTACCACGGCCAGGTAGCGATATCGGCGATGGTGTATTCATCACCGGCGAGGAAGCGATTATCGGCCAGCTGGCGATCCAGCACATCCAGCTGACGTTTGGCTTCCAGCGTGAAGCGGTTGATGGCGTACTCGATTTTTTCTGGCGCGTAGTGATAGAAGTGACCAAAGCCGCCGCCGAGGTACGGCGCAGAACCTTGCAGCCAGAACAGCCAGTTCAGGGTTTCGGTGCGACCCGCCAGTGAGGTTGGCAGGAAGTGGCCAAACTTCTCAGCCAGATAGAGCAGGATGTTGCCGGATTCAAACACGCGCTGCGGTGGCGTGACGGAATGGTCGCTCAGCGCCGGGATTTTCGAGTTAGGGTTTACATCGACAAATCCGCTGGAGAACTGATCGCCATCGCCGATACGGATCAGCCAGGCATCGTACTCAGCGTCTTTGGCACCGACCGCCAGCAACTCTTCCAGCAGGATAGTAATTTTCTGGCCGTTTGGCGTGCCGAGCGAATAAAGCTGCAGCGGATGTTTGCCGACCGGCAGGACTTTCTCGTGCGTCGGCCCGGCGGTTGGACGGTTGGTTTTCGCGCCGTTACCTTTGGCTTCCGGGTCCCAGGTCCAGACTTTCGCGGGCTGATACTGATGTTCCGACATAGTGGTTTCGCCTTGTTGTGTTTGTATTTTTGCTGCTACTGAGTGTAGCAGCGCGTGATACAGGCGATTTAACCGCGCTGGCGGTGCGACGCAAAGTCCGATTATGTAAAGTTCTCTTGCGTAAACAGCATAAAGTCCACTTTACCAGGCTGATAGGTATCGGGAATCTCGCCCTCTTCCAGATGCCGCAGCATCAGCGTTAAGGCGAGCTGGGCATGGCGCAGGGTGTTTTGATCGAGGGTTAAGGTCAGCACGCGATCCTGCAACAGCCGACGTGTGGTGCTGTACAACTCGTGCGTGACGTACAGCACTTTGCCGTCGAGCCGATGCCGCGCCAGCGCTTCGTGCACCTGGGTGTTGCCAATGCCGGTGTTATACAACCCGACGATCGGTGTGGGTGCGGCCAGCGTTTTTTCTAACAGGCGGCTGATGCGTTCGCGTTCATCCTGACCGGCAAGAATCTCGCGCAGGCGCAGCTGCGGAAAGCGTTCGGCCAGCACCGCCTGAAAACCCTCAATGCGCAGGCGATGCGCTGCGTAATCGGCGCGTCCGCTCATCAACACCACTTCACCCGGCTGCGACAGCATGCTGCCGAGCATCAAACCGGCGGTGCGTCCGGCTTTGTATTGATCGATGCCGACGTGACACAGCCGCTCGGCATCGGGCAGATCGGCGACCAGGGTGATCACCGGCACGCCACGCGCTTTACAGGCGGCGAGCGCATCGTAGATCAGCGGGTTTTCATGGGCGAAGACGATCAGCGCGTCCATCTTTTTACTGCTGGCGGTGATGTGCGCGGCGAGTTTCTCTGGCGCGTTTTCCGGAATCAGCGTGCGATGCAGACGCAGGCGACGATAACCGAGTTCGTCGGCGAGTTTGGCAAAATCTTGCGCTAGTTGCTGGAAGAAGAAGGAGGCGTTACCGCTGAGCAGCACTTCGATCTGCCACGGATGGCGATGCTCTTCGGGCAGAATGCGTTTCAAACCGGCGTCACGCGCTGCCTGCAGGATTTTTTTGCTCATGGCGGGTGATACGCCGCCGCGATCGTTGAGTACCCGGTCAACCGTGGCGACACCAACGCCCAGTTGTTTTGCCAGCTCGGCCAGCGTCACTGCTTTCATGTTGCATGCATTCCATCAGAGCGGGCCCTCATCCTAACCTTCTCCCGCCAGCGGGAGAAGGGACCGATCGAGCACTTAACTAACCCAACAGCTCACGCTCAATCAGCTCACGGGTTTCCACCGCCTGATACTTCATCTTTTCCGGATAGCCAAACAGCGCCGCCGAGATAATCGACTCGCCGCCGACCTTAAAGGTACGGTTGGCGAAATTCATTTCGCGCAGCGCTTCAAACAGCGCATCGAAATTCACTTCGCCTTCACCGACCGCCACGTGCTGGTGGATGGTGGCATCCACGCCTGGCGGGTTGACGATATAGCGGCAGTGTTTGGTGTGGTTCATGGTATCGGCGATCAGCATATGCGACAGATCGTCGCCCGCGTAATGCAGCATGTTCTTCACATCGCCCACGCCTTTGTCGTAATAGAAGGTGTGCGGTGCGCTGTAGATGTACTTCACGTTTTCGCTGCGGAACGACTTAACAATGTCAGCGGTTTCGTTGCTCTGCTCGCAGAAATCCCACGGATGCGCCTGAATTTCAACGCGGATGCCTTCACGTTCGATGATCGGCAGCAGCTCTTCCATTGAGCGATAGAACATCTCTTCACAAATTTCCGGCTCGTTGGGATTACCCGACAGCTCGGTATTGATCACCTGCACGCCCATTTCGACGGCGATCTCGATCATGCGTTTCCAGTTCTTCACCGCCGCCTGACGACGCAGTTCATCCGGGCCAGACCAGCGATAAACGGTGATAAACGAGGAGATTTCCAGCCCGGTGGCATTCAGCGCATTCTTGTATTCGCGCATGATTTCACGGCTGGCTTTCGGATGTTTATAGAACGGGTTGATCTGCGGATGCGGCGACTGCTCGATGTACTTGTAGCCCCATTCTGCCACCTGATGCACCATGCGCGTGATGCCGAGATCCCTGATTACATCCACATCAAAAGCGATTTTCATTGTTTTCTCCTGAGCGTTAAGCGGTGCGCTCTTCATTAAAGACCACACCGATCTGCTGCCGCACTGCATCCATCGCGCTCAAGGTCGCCAGTGAGGTGGCAAGCGGACGCACAGGCGAGTCGGTCAGGCCCTGATGAATACACCAGGCGGTATGTTCGATTTCATGACTGAGCTGAATATAGCGATTAGCCGGTTCTTCCCAGCGCAGCGTGTGGCGGCCATCGCTGGAGGTCAGACGGAAGTTACCCGGCGCGTAAAACTGGCCGTCGAGATAAAGCGTGGCATCACGACCGGCGATTACGGCGGTGCCGGGCGTGTTGCTGAACAGCGTGGTATTCAGCACCGAATGCATGCCGTTGGCGTGGGTCAGCAGCATCGACGCCTGGCCGTTGACGCCACCCGGCGCGGGCTGGCCCACGGCGATAATGCTAGCGGGTGCACCGCCGACTAAAACACTCAATCCCAGCAGATAGCTGCCGAGATCCAGCATGGTGCCGCCTGCCAAGTCCGCATTGAAAATGCGGTGATCTTCGGTGAAGTACTCGCCATGATCGGCCAGCAGCGTATGAACGTCACCTAATGCGCCATCGGCTAACAGCTGGCGAATCACATCGTATTTTGGCGCAAAGTCGCACCACATCGCTTCAACGCACAAGCGCTGCTGCTGTTGTGCCGCCTGTTGCAGCTGCAAGGCTTGCTGCGCGTTGAGCGCCAGCGGTTTTTCAATCAGCACATGTTTGCCAGCCTGCAAGGTACGCAGACCGTCGCTGAAGTGATGATTATGCGGCGTGGCGATATACACCACATCGACATCGTTGCGGCTGAGCAATGCATCAATGCCTTCCACCGCATGCGGGATTTCCCATTTAGTGGCAAAGGCTTGCGCTTTATCGAGGCTGCGCGAAGAGACCGCCACCAGCTGCTGCTGCGTATGGTGGCGCAGCGCGTTGGCAAAGTGATCGGCAATCCAGCCGGGCCCGACAATGCCCCAGCGCAGCGCAGGAATTTGATGGGCAGGATGACGACGCGGGACAGGTAAAGTGGTAGGGAACATGGTATCTCCGTTTATTCGACCTTTTTAAGGCAGATCGCGTTAAATGTAGTAAGAGCCAACCGCAGTCTCTACTCTTTTTCTGATGCGAAACCATCAGCCTAAACCGCCTTTAATGCGCCAATAAATATCAAACATTTATTCTGAATGGTATGGAAATGAAATGGGTTGTTTCGTTTTTGCGAGGGCGATCAAAATACTGAGAGATTCTCTATCACTCGATGTCGTTCAATGATGATTTCTGCGTTTGAGGATTGGTGATTTATCGCGGGTTAGGGCATTATTTTTGATAATTTATTATCATTTTTAATCTGGAAATAGCGCATGAGTAAAATCACTATGACCGCGATTGCCGCCGCTGCCGGTGTTGGCGTGGCGACCGTCGATCGCGTATTAAACCGTCGTGCGCCGGTGCGCGCCGCGACGGAGCAGAAGGTGCTGGAAGCGGCCAATCGCCTCGGCTATCGCATCGGCAATGTGCCGCTGCTGAGCGGCATCGCGCCCGCCTCAAGCGTAACGCTGCGCATGGGCTTTATCCTGCTGTCAAAATCCTACTCGTTCTATCATTCCCTCACTGATGCGCTGCGTCAGCATACGCAGCCGTTTCATCCGGCAGGCAGCGAACCGCTGTTTACCTGGCACGACATCGATGATGTGGAAGCGGTGGTGGCCTCGCTGTATGCGCTGGCCGATCAGGTAGATGCCATTGGTTTAGTCGCGCTGGACCACCCGCTGATTCGCCATGCGATAGAAAACATATCGCGTCAGGGCGTGCGCGTTTATGCGCTGTTTTCCAACTTTTCGCCGTGCGGCCACGCCGGTTATGTCGGCCTGGATAATCAGAAAGCCGGGCGCACTGCTGCTTGGATTGCCACGCATCTGCTGCATCAGCCGGGCTCGGTCGGCGTGCTGGTGGGCGACCATCGCTTTATCTGTCAGGAGAGCAATGAGATCAGTTTCCGCTCCTATCTGCGCGAACAGGATAGCGCGCGGCGTGTGCTGGAGCCGCTGAAGACCAATGAATCGATAGATGGCGGCTACCGTTCCACGCGTCAGTTACTGGAAGAACATGCCGATTTGGCGCTGATCTTCGCGCCGTGCGGCGGCATTGAGGGCGTGATTCACGCGTTGCGCCAGCAGCCGCAGCGCAAGGTGGCGTTGATTTGTCATGGTCCGGTGAAAGAGGGCGAGCTGGCGCTGATTGATGGCACCATCACGGTGATGATCCGCAACCGCATCGACGAAATGGCCATGCGTTTGGCGCAGATGGTGCAGCAGCATCATGCGGAGCCAGGCGATCATTTCACCCAGATCATCCTGCCGTTCGATATCGTCACGCGTGAAAACCTGTAATACATTACAAAAAGGTCGCCATAAATGGCGACCCTACAAGGTTTGGAGCGGTTTTGTAGGGGCGCCATTTATGGCGACCAAACGGTGTCAATGCTGGAATTGATAGATAATCTATCATTATTGTGATAATAAATAACTTGATCGTTATCAAAAAATGAATATTTCATGGTTGTTGATGATGAAATATTTATTTGATACTTGCGCTATCCACTATCGCAAGGAACGATCATGACTATTCATATTGCTAACGCGCCCTGTAGCTGGGGCGTTGATGACCCGAAAAATCCTTTCCTGCCACTGTGGCAGAAAGTCCTGAGTGAAGCGTCACAGGCCGGTTACAAAAGCATTGAGCTGGGCCCGTGGACCTATCTGCCGGTTGAACCTGCCGAACTGCGTCAGCAGCTGGAAGCGCATGAACTGTCGCTGGTGGCGGGCACCATTTTTGATGATTTGGTGAGTGAAGCCAATTTCCCGGCGATGGTTGAGTTGACGCACAACATTTGCCGCAACTTGTCTCTGGTGCCAACCGCCACCAAAACCCATGCGGACAACAAACCTGCGCCTTATCTGGTAATTATCGACTTCGGTAATCCAGAACGCGCCAAATACGCCGGTCAATCCGACAAGGCGCCGCGCCTGTCAGAAGAAGAGTGGCAGCGCATGATGCAGCACATCACCACGCTGAGCCAGATTGCCTGGAACGAATATGGCGTGCGCGCGGTGATCCATCCGCATGCCGGCGGCTGCATTGAGTTCGCCGACGAGCTGCAACAGCTGGTGGAAGACATCCCGCACGAAGTCGCCGGTTTGTGCCTCGATACTGGGCATTTGTACTACTCCGGCATGGATCCGATTCCTTACCTCAGCCGCTACTGGGATCGCATCGATTACCTGCACTTCAAAGACGTTAACGATGCGGTGTGGCGCGACGTGATTGCACGCGGCGTCGATTTCTTTGCTGCCTGCGCAGAAGGCGTGATGTGCCCGATTGGCAAAGGGGCGATTGATTATCCGGCGGTGCGCGCCTTCCTGGCAGAGCGCAATTATCAGGGCTGGATCACCGTCGAGCAGGAGCGCGATCCGCGTGATGCCGACACCAGCCTGCGTGACGTCACCGCCAGCCTGCACTATTTGCAATCGGTCGGATTCTGAGGAGAACAGCATGATTAACGGCATTAAAGCTTTGGATCGCTCGCTGCGCTGGGGCATGGTTGGCGGCGGCGGTACCAGCCAGATTGGTTACATTCACCGTTCGGCGGCCACGCGTGACAACAACTTCACGCTGCTGGCGGGCGCGTTCGATATCAACGCCGAGCGCGGCCGCGCCTTTGGCACCTCGCTAGGTATTGACGCCGATCGCTGCTATGCGGATTACGAAACGATGTTTGCGGCAGAAGCGGCGCGTCCGGACGGCATTGAAGCGGTGTCAATCGCCACGCCAAATAACACGCACTTCACCATCTGCCGCGCCGCGCTCAATGCGGGTTTGCATGTGGTGTGCGAGAAGCCGCTGTGCTTCACCGCCGCCGAAGCCGATGAGCTGGAACAGCTGTGCGCGGAGAAGAAGAAAATCATCGGTGTGACCTACGGTTACGCCGGACATCAGCTGATACATCAGGCGCGCGAGATGATTGCTGAAGGTTTGCTGGGCGAGATCCGCATCATCAACATGCAGTTCGCGCATGGCTTCCATAACCAAGCGGTTGAATTGCAGAACGAAAGCACCAAGTGGCGCGTCGATCCGCGCTTCGTCGGGCCGAGCTATGTGCTGGGCGATTTGGCGACGCATCCGCTGTTTATCGCTGAAACCATGGTGCCGCATCTGCAGGTGAAACGCCTGCTGTGCAGCCGCCAGAGTTTTGTCAAAACCCGTGCGCCGCTGGAGGATAACGCCTTCGTGATGATGGAGTACGACAACGGCGCGGTCGGCACCATGTGGGCGTCGGCGGTGAACTGCGGTTCGATGCACGGCCAGAAAGTGCGGGTGATCGGCGAGAAAGCCAGCCTTGAGTGGTGGGACGAACAGCCGAATCAGCTGCGCTATGAAGTGCAGGGCGAGCCGGTGCAGATTCTCGAGCGCGGCATGGGTTATCTGCATCAAAGCGCGCTGGCGGACGACCGTATTGGCGGCGGGCATCCGGAAGGATTGTTTGAAGCCTGGTCCAATCTTTATCGCCGTTTTGCGCTGGCAATGGATGCTACCGATCGTGGCGATCAGGCGTTCCTCAAGGATTTCTGGTATCCAGGCGCGCATGCCGGTTTGATGGGCGTGCGTTGGGTAGAGCAGTGCGTGAAATCCGCCGATGCGGGTGCGGTGTGGGTGGATTGTTGAGATTGGTGCGGTGGTTGGCAAGGTCGCCATGAATGGCGGCCCTACAGAGGGTAGGTGCGGTTATTGGCCAGGTCGCCATAAATGGCGACCCTACAATTAATGTGAACGCAAATCGCTGAGGAAGCGCTGTGCGCGCGGGTGCTGCGGTTGGGTGAAGAACTGTTCCGGCTGTGATTTTTCCAGAATCTGTCCCTGATCCATAAACCAGATGGTATCCGCCACTTCACGGGCAAAGTTCATCTCGTGGGTGACGCACATCATCGTCATTCCTTCCTGCGCCAGACCGCGCATCACCGACAACACTTCGCCGACCATCTCTGGATCGAGTGCCGAGGTCGGTTCATCGAACAGCATCACCGGCGGCTTCATCGCCAGCGCACGGGCAATCGCCACGCGCTGCTGCTGGCCGCCAGACAGCTGCGCCGGATAGGCATCGGCTTTATGCGCTAAGCCGACGCGTTCCAGCAATTCACCGGCCTGACGACGCGCCTCGCTGCGCTTCACGCCCAGCACTTTCATCGGCGACATCATGATGTTCTCGGCCACCGACACATGCGGGAACAGGTTGAAGCTCTGAAACACAAAGCCGATGCGCGTGCGCAGTTGATTGAGGCGCGTGCTGCTGCCGTGAATATCGGTGCCATCAAACACGATCTGGCCGTCATCGATGGGTTCCAGGCGGTTAACGGTGCGGATCAGCGTCGATTTTCCCGAGCCGGACGGGCCGCACACTACCACCACTTCACCGGGATTAATCTCGGCGCTCAGGTTGGTCAGCGCCTGATACGCGCCGTACCATTTGTTGACCTGATTAAACATGATCATCGGTCCCATGCGGTTTCCTTATTGCGAAGAGGTTTTAGTCAGCATCACCGCGGGTGCCACGCTGGGCGTTGGCTGCGGCGGTTGACGACGTTTCTGCGCAATGTGCGCTTCGAGTTTATTGGCCAGCCAGGTGAGGCTGAAGCAGATGAGGTAATAGCTCAGCGCCACAATAGCGAACACCTGGAACGGTTTGGTCAACAGCTGATTGCTCACCTGATTGGCGGCAAAGGTCAGCTCCGGCACGTTGATCACGTAGCCGAGCGTACTGTCTTTGATGATCGACACCAGTTGGCTAACCAGGCTGGGTAAGGTGTTGAACAGCGCTTGAGGCAGAATCACCAGACGCAGGGTTTTCAGGTGGCTCATGCCCAACGCGCGCGAGGCTTCGTATTGGCCGTGCGGCAACGCCTGAATGCCGCCGCGCACGATCTCCGCAATATAGGCACTTTCATAGATCACCAGCGTACACAGCATGGTGGCGAAGCCGCTGATGTTGTGGCCAATCAGCAGCGGCACACAGAAGTAAGTCCAGAACACCACCATCATCAGCGGGATGCCGCGCAGCAGGTAAACCCAGCCGGTGGCGGGCCAGCTCAGCCAGCGCCACGGCGACAGCCGCGCCAGGCCTAGCAGCACACCAATCGGAAACGCCAGCAGCACCGCCAGCACCGAGATCAGCAGCGTACAGAGCACGCCGCCAATCGGACCGTTCGGGTATTGGCCCATCAACAGCAGCATGCCGTTGTCATGCAAAATGGTGAAAATCTCAAACATCGCCATTACCTCGCATAGACGCGCTGGAAGCGGCGGGCCAGCAGCGCGCCAAGGCCCATCAGCAGCAGGGAGAAGAACAGATAGCCCACGGTCGCCACGATGTAGGATTCGAAAGTACGGAACGTTTGGTTCTCAATATCGCGCGTCACATAGGTCAGATCCGCCACGCCAATCACCATCGCCAGGCTGGTGTTTTTAAACAGCAGCACCGTGTGGTTGATCACTGCGGGCAGCGCGTTGCGAATGCCCTGCGGCAGAATCACGCCGCGCATGGCGCGCACGTAGCTCATGCCGAGTGCGCGCGCGGCTTCGTTCTGGCCGTCGGGAATGGCGCGCAGGCCGCTGCGGATATCTTCGGAGAAGTACGCCGCCTGGCACAGGCCCAGCGCGGTGAGGGAGAACAGGAACTCGGCGTTGTAGTTGTTGATCCACATCTGCAGCGCTTCCGGCAGCAGCGTGGGAATGGCGAAGTACCACATCATCAACTGGATCAGCGTCGGCACATTGCGGTGATAAGAGACATAGGCTTTGACCAGCCCGACCGCGATGCGGTTTTCAGTCAGACGGATCACCACCAAAAGCAGCGCCAGCACCATTGCCAGCAGCCAGGCACCCAACGCCAGTTCAAGGGTGATCACCGTTCCGTCAACGATCATCTGGCCGTATTGGCCGGTTATCACACTGCTGAAATCGAGAGCCATTCTGTTACCTCATGGTCGCAAATTACTTACGCGCTGTGGTCGCCCGGTCGCATGGTGGAAAGACCGCCCGGCACCTGCAGCGTTGGGGTGATTTCGATGTTGCCGATATTCACCGCCAGCGGTGCCGCGAGCGCGAAGGCGACGCAGTCGGCGATATCTTTGGCCTGCGGCAGTTCGAAGCCATCAATGAAGCGGCGGCGCGCCTCTTCGTGATCGCCTGACACGTTGCCGAAAATATCGGTGGCGACGCGGCCCGGACAGATTTCGGTGATGCGCACGCGTGCGCCGTAGCAATCGACGCGCAGCTGGCGCGAAAGGGCATGCACACCGGCTTTAGTGGCGTGATATACCGAGTTGCCGTTGAAGTTGTAGATGGCAGCAATCGAGGTGATGTTGAAGACGTGGCCGCGATCGCGTTTCACCATGCCCGGCACCAGCAAACGGCACAGATGCAGCACCGCGCGCAGATTGACGTCGACCTGGGTTTCAATCACGTTCTCGTCGGCATCAAGGATCGATCCCGGATGTGACAGGCCCGCGTTGTTGACCAGAATGTCGATTTCGAGATCTTTGCACAGCGCGGTCAGCGCGTTGACGTCGCTGACATCCACCGCGTGCGGAATACAGCCGGTACGATCGGCCAGCGCCGCCAGCTGCTCTTTACGGCGCGCCACCGCGTGCACGGTGATGCCCTCTTTGCACAAGCGCTCAACGATCGCTTCGCCCATTCCCGCGGATGCGCCGGTTACCAGCGCGGTTTTGTAATCTGAAAATGGCATCTGCCTCTCCTCGTTATGGCGTCTTTTGACTGTATGCAGTTATGCCGCAAGGGCATAAGACATAAAAATTTTGAGGCAATAAGCGCCCCTTATAACCCTGTTCGCCCGCCATTTATGGCGACCGAAACGTCAACACGTCCTCGTCATACTCCACCGCAGACGAATGCTCTGCGGCGAACGACTGCACCGTGCCATTATCCGGACTGATCACCGGCACATACAGCGGGCCAACCTGCACCAGCGCCACCACCTCACCGGCTATGATCTGCTGGCCGGGCGCGACAAAATCCTGCTGGCTATGCGGATGGCGGCGCAGCAGCGTGCCGGGCATCGGGGCGCCGATGCGTTGCGTGATGGGGAGGATTTCAGCGGCGGGAACCGTGGCAGGCTCGGGCGCGGCGGGCGTGGCGGCGAAGGTCAACCGTACCGACCAGTGCTTGCCATCGAGCGCCAGGCTGTTTAGCCCGGAGGATTGCATCTTGCGTGCCAGCGCGCGCAGCGTCGGCAGCGGTATTGCGGTTTTATCCATGGAATTCCCGTCAAAGCGAAACACGCCCGCCACAGCGGGCAAAATCGTAATCTAGCGCGTTCGCAATACGGGCAGTAAGAGGGTTTCGCTTTGCGGCAATAAGCGGGACTTATCCCACTAAGGTCAGTGGATGATTCTCAACGTTGCGGCGCGACATCAGCGACAGTAGGATCGATTTCACCGCTTCGGCCGGCTGTGACAGCGGCAGATGATCCGACATGCAGAACGACAGCGACACCTGCACATCCGGATCGACGATCTTCGCCATCCACGCATCGCCGCTTTTCAGCATCGCGCGCGCAGCAGATTCCGGCATGATGGTGGTGCCAAGTCCGGCGCTCAGGGCGGCATTCAGCGTGGTTTGTGACTCGATCTCGCATTTCACGCGGTACTGCAGATTGTTGTGTACGAAGGCATCGTCGAGCACTTTGCGCATGATGTTATAAACGCGCGGCAGGAACAGATCGTATTGCGCCACCTGCGCCAACGGGATCTCTTTCACCGGTTGCGCGAGGCTGAACGGGCAGACGAAGTAGAGATCCTCTTTCATCAGCGGCATAAAGCGCAGGCCGTGAATGGTGCGGTGATCGTAAATTACCGCCATATCCATGCGGCCATTCATGATCAGTTCGCTTAGCGTGGTGCCGAAGTTCTCATTGAAGTAGAGCACGATGCCGGGATGCTGTTGCTGCACTTCCATCATCAGCGGTAACGCGAGGTTTTGTGCGGCAGTGCCCGGCGCTAAGCCCACTGAGACGCTGCCGCTCAGCGAAGCGCCAACCAGCTCAATGGCGCTTTGTGCCTGCTCGCACTGGCGCAAAATCGCCTGCGCGTGGGAATAGAGCGTTTTACCGGCTTCGGTCGGCGTCACGCCGCGCTTGGTACGAATGAGCAGTTGCTGATTCACTTCCCCTTCCAGCGTAGCCAGCTGCTGGCTCAGCGCGGGCTGGGCAATATGCAAAATATCGGCGGCCTGGGTCAGGCTGCCTACATCAACAATTTTAACAAAGTACTTCAGGCGACGAAGATTCATGAACGCTTCCTCCAACAGAACGCATAGCGGGTATCAAGCAAACTTGATGCCAAAATAAGCTTTCGCGAGTGAACTCAGACAGGAGGGTAGAGCCACAGTGCCTCCTAAGGCCGATGCTGAGTTGGACAGTTGCCGAGACGGCGAGGGTAAAACAGCGACCTTTGCACTGGTATGGTGCGATTCACTCATTAGATTTGGCGATGATGGGAGTGAGTAAACGGGCATTGCGCGCTGTTAACCGGCACTCAAAGTAACACTCTATTAACATTGCGTCAGGCGCTGGCGCGTGACCTGCCGCGCATTTCCACATCAGGCTCGCCACCTTTATGGCGAAAGTGTGCGGTCGGTTCAGTCATCGCTTTGTGTTATATCACCACAACAAAGCACTATTAACTGCCGCTTCGGGCAAAAACCTATCCTCTGGTACACGTCGTGTTTGCAGCTTGCTGCAAGCCGTTCATGCTGACACTGAGCCAGGATTAACCCATGCCCGAGATAGCCGATCGATTAAAGAATGTCACCGTTTCTGCCTCTGTTGCTATGACCCAAAAGGCCCGCGATCTCGCTGCGCAGGGCATTGATGTGGTAGCGCTTTCAACCGGTGAACCCGATTTCCCCACGCCACCTCACGCGATTGAAGCCGCTTACGCCGCCGCGCGCGCCGGAGATACGCGCTATCCACCTACCGACGGCACGCCAGCACTGCGCAAGGCGATCCAGCTGAAGTTCAAACGCGATAATCAGCTCGATTACGACGTCAGCCAGATCCTCACCGCCGGCGGCGCTAAGCAGATCATCTTTAACGCGATCCTCGCGACCATTAATCCGGGCGATGAAGTGGTGATCCCGACGCCGTCGTGGATCAGCTATGCCGATATCGTCAAATTCGCCGGTGGCGTTCCAGTGGCGCTGCCGTGTGCGCAGGAGAACGGCTTCAAGCCGCTGCCTGCCGATTTAGATGCTGCCATCACCGACAAAACCAAATGGTTGCTGCTCAACTATCCGAGCAATCCCACCGGTTCGGTGGCGACCAAAGCGGAGTTGCACGCGCTGGGCGAGGTGCTGTTGCGCCATCCGCAGGTGTGGATCATGACCGACGATATCTACGAGCACCTGATTTATGACGATGTGCGCTTTTATACGCTGGCGCAGGTTGAGCCGCGCCTGGTTGACCGCGTGCTGACGGTGAATGGCGTATCGAAAGCCTATTCCATGACCGGCTGGCGTTTGGGCTTTTGCGGCGGCCCGGCGCCGTTGATCAAAGCGATGAGCAACGTGAATACCCAGAACAGCGGTGGCGTTTGCACCTTAACCCAGGCAGCGGCGGTGGCGGTGCTGGAAGGCCCGCAGGATCTGCTGCAGGAGCGCGCGCACATCTATCGTCAGCGCCGCGATTACGTGCTGGAACGCCTGACGTCGATTGACGGCTTGCGCTGCCATAAACCGCAGGGCGCGTTTTATCTGTTTGTGAATATCGCGGGTTACATTGGCAAAACCAGCGCCGGTGGCCGGTTGATCACTAATGATGCCGATTTTGTGCTGGCGCTGATTGAGGAGCAGCACGTGGTGACGGTGCAGGGCGCGGCGTATGGCATGAGCCCGTTTATCCGCTTGTCGTATGCCACGAGCATGGAGCGGTTAGAGACGGGATGCGATCGCATTGCGGCGTTTTGTGGTGGCTGCGTTTGATGTCCAGGTCGCCATAAATGGCGACCCTACAAAACATCATTGCGCGATAACTTCTGAGGCTGGGGCGACCTGATGGCCGCAGGCTTCGATTTCGCTGCGCACAATGGTGGCGAGCACCAGCGAACCTGGCGTGTCGCTGTGAACCAGAATCGAGCGCGCTCGCACTGCAATCTCTTCACCTTCAATCGTTGTTACCGTGCCATGCTGCAAAAACTGGCGCACGCGGGCGCGCAACGTGGTTTCCTCTTTGATCACCGCACCGTTAATGCCGCGCGGCACCAAACGGCCTTGCGCGTCATAGGCGCGGTCCGCCAAAAACAGCGTCAGCGTTTTCAGGCCAGCCGCCTGCGCGGCGGTTTCGATGATGGTATCGGGCTGGGCGAAGATGATCAGATCGCTATTGATGCGCGCCACTAATTCCATCACCTGTTGCGCCAGCGCGGCATCGCGGTTGACGATGTTGCCCATCGCGGCGTGGAAACTGAAGTGGGAAACATAGGTGCCTTCCGCGCGGGCAATCGCCGTGAGCGCACCGAGCTGATAGGCCACTTGCTGGCAAATCTCTTCGGCGCTAAACGGCAGTTCGCGACGGCCAAAACCCTGACGATCCGGCAAGCCTGGATGCGCGCCAATCCCTACGCCGTGTGCCTTCGCCAGCCGCACCATGTTGCTCATGATCGCCGGATCGCCCGCGTGAAAGCCGCAGGCGATATTGGCGGATGACACCACTTTCATCAGCGCGGCGTCATCGCACAGCTGGTAAACGCCGAAGCCTTCGCCCATATCGGAATTCACATCTATCTTCATGCCTGGTTTCCTTGTGCGGATTAAACGGTAAGCGCTTTACGCAGTGGCTGGCAGCTGAGACGCAGGCGGCTCAGCCAGCGCGTGACTTCCTGTTCGATGGCGATCGCTTCACGCACATCGCTCTGGATCAGCTGGATCGACTGGCCCGGCAGCACTTGCCCCAGCCGCCACAGATCCTGCTCGATCACGCCCGCGATCTTCGGATAGCCGCCAGCGGTGTTGGCATCGCTCAGCTGGATGATCGGTTCGCCGCCCGGCGGCACCTGCACAATGCCGGGGATCAGCCCGTAAGATCGCATCTCAACAGCTTCTGACGGGAAGATCGGATCGCCTGAAAGCCGATAGCCGGTGCGATTGCTTTGATTCGATACCTGCCACGACTGCTGCCAGAAACGCGCGGCATCGGCGGCAAACAGCGGGTATTCGCCGGAGGGAATGGCGCGCAGCTGAATGTCTCCGGCGCTGTTGCGGGGAAAACAGGCGCGTAATGCGCTGTCTGGCGGTTCAATGCCGATGCCGCTGTGGGGAAGTGCCGGGCTGCGACTTTCGCCGAGCGCCAGCCGATCGCCGCGCTGTAGCGGGCGTCCTTCAACGCCGCCAAAGCCGCCGCGCAGCGCGGTACTGCGCGAACCGAGCACCAGCGGCACATCGATGCCGCCAGCAATACACACATAGCCACGCGCGCCGCTGCGTGGATAACGCAGCTCCAGCACTTGCCCGGTACGCACGCTGCAGCCCCACCACGGCGGCAGCGGAGTACCATCCAGCGTGGCGCGGCAATCGGCACCGGTCACCGCGATGCTGCTGTTTTGCAGAAAACGCAGGCGGAACGGAAACAGCTGCACTTCAATCGCCGCTGCATTTTCGTCGTTGCCGAGCAGGAGATTACCGGCACGCAGCGCCAGCGGATCCATTGCGCCGCTCACCGACACGCCCATGTGGCGATAGTTGAAGCGACCTAAGTCCTGCACCGTGTTCAGCGCACCGCTCTGTTCAATCTCAATCACAGCTCTATCCTCTGCGGCAGAAAACGGATGCGATCGCCCGGTGCCATCAGCGCGGGCGATGCGGCCAGCGGGTCAAACACTGCTAGCTCGGCAAAACCAATCGCGTTCCAGCCGTTCGGGCCGGTCAGCGCCGAGACGCCCGCCTGTGCGCCGCCGATGGTGACGGTGCCTTTCAGCATGCTGAGCGACGGCACTTTCTTGCGCGGTGTTGCGAGAAGCGGATCCAAACCGTGCAGATAACCGAAACCCGGCGCGCTGCCCAGCGCAAATACCGTGTATTCGCTTTGATGATGCAGGCGCACCACTTCGCGCGGGCTTAAGCCGGTATGGCGACATACCGCCTCGAGATCGGTGGCATGTTCACCGCCGTAATGCACTGGGATTTCAATCAGTTTGCCCTGCGGACTGATCGCCTGCGCCTGATCCCAGGCAGCATGCAGCTGCATGCGCACGGCGGTTTCATCGGCTGGAATATGGCGAAATAGCACCAGCAGGTTGGTGACGCCGGGGATCAGCGCTTCAATTGCTTCATCGGCATGCAGCAGGCGCGCCAGCGACCAGATGCGCCGCTGCGCCGGGAGATCGAAACCGCCAGGCGCTTCCACCAGCCACGCGCGTGCGCCGATGGTGGAGAGCTTGATATCAGAGGAGCAAGCCAGCGCGGGGGCGCTGGCGGGCTGAAGAGCAGAGTGCGACTTCACGGGCATGGTTATTCCAGCGGTTCAAATTTCAGACTGGAGAGCGGCTGTACGCGCTCTTCGCGCACCATTTTGTATTCGGTGTTGGGCCCAATCCACGTATCCCAGATTTTGTCGATGGTGCCGTCATCGTCCATCGCCTTCAGGCTGCTGTTGACGCTGGCCAGCAGCGCCGGTTCATCACGCTTCATGCCGACACCAATCGGCTCCAGCGCCATCGGCTCTTTGATCATCGCCAGATTGATGCCGTCTTTTTTCGCCTGCGAAATGGTTTTGATGCCGGTCATGGTGTTGGTGACGAAGCCGACTGATTTGTTCTGCTCCAGCGCGAGGAAGGCGGAGGCCGAATCCTGGAAGGTCACCGCTTTGCCGCCTTTGATGTGGATCGACTGCTCAGAAGTGGTGCCTTTGGTGGCGCTGATGCGTTTGCCCTGGAAATAGCTCAGCGGCTTGTCGGCCAGCGGCGCTTTCACCAGCAGCATCTCTTTGGCGACGTAATACGGATCGCTGAACTGAATCTGGTTGCCGCGAGTTTTGGTGTAGGCAAGGTTAGCGATCAGCACGTCGGCGCGACCGGTGGCAATCACCGCAATACGCGCTTCCACCGAGGTGGGCACCAGCGTCAGTTTGACGTTCATCTGCTTCGCCAGTGCGTTGCACAGATCGATATCCATGCCCGCCAGCTGGCGCGTTTTCGGATCCGGGGAAGAGAAGGGCGGCACGTCCGAATAGACCGCGCACTTTAGCTCGCCGCTGGATTTGATGTTCGCCATCATGTCTGCATGAGCAGCCGAAATAGCCAGCAGCGGCAGCATTGCCAGCCCGATGGTGGTACGTCTTTTCATGGTCATGTGAACTTCCTCAATGATGAATACCACGGCGTCACCGGGACGGAGCGCCTGATTTCTCGCTTTTCTGGACTATAACGGCTTTGTTTTCAGACGAAAAAGAGGGAAACCCTGTCGTGCAATAGCAAAAAAATATGGCTAAGTGGCGCATAAGTTCTTTCTATTCGGGCAGAGCAAAAAAGTGTTATCCAGCGCACACTTTTCTCGCCAGGCTGGTCGCATGTCCTCTCGGCAGTCCCGCCGATTGCATGTGGTAGAGAGAAGTGAAAAAGCATGAATGCCCGATTAGGCGTGTTATTGAAGATAGTGGCCGCGCTGTGCGCCACCTTGATGCTGGCGTGTGTGAAGGGGCTAAACGGTGCCATTCCCACCGGCGAAGTGATTTTTTTCCGCAGTTTTATCGCGCTGTTTCCGCTGCTGATTTGGCTTAAAATGCAAGGTAACGTGCTGGAAAATCTCAAGACGCGTAATCTGTTTGGTCACTTTATTCGTGGCTTCTCCGGCACCGGCGGCATGTATTTTAACTATCTGGCGCTGGTGTATATCTCACTCGCTGATGCCACCGCGCTGAGCTATGCCGCGCCGCTGTTTACCGTGATCATGGCGGCAATGTTGCTGAAAGAGCGGGTGCGGGTTTCGCGCTGGATCGCGGTGGTAGTGGGATTGTCCGGCATTCTGATTATGCTCTCATCAAGCCTGAGCGCCAGCGGCGCGCTGTTTTCTCAAGGTGCCAGCAACGCGACGGCGAGCCTTGGCGTGGCATTTGCGCTGATTGCGGCGCTGTGTTCCGCGACCTCTAACGTGCAAATCCGCTTCCTCAACGGCATCGAAAAGCCGGGCGCGATTGTGTTCTATTTCTCTGTAATGACGACCCTTATTGGCCTGGCGACGGCGCTGTTTGGCTGGAGCAAACCCAGCTCCATACAGCTGTTATTGCTGGTGGGCTGTGGCCTGTTTGGCGGGCTGGCACAGATTCTGGTTACGCTTAGCCTGCGTTACGCCGATGCCTCACTGCTGGCACCGTTCGATTACACCACGCTGGTGTGGTCGATGCTGATTGGCTATCTGTTCCTGAACAGCCTGCCGGGCAGCACCACCTTGCTGGGCGCATCGATTGTGGCGCTGGCCGGGATTTTTGCGGTGTGGCGTGAAAATCGGCAGCGTAAGCTGGCGATGGTGAGTAACACGCCTTAATGGCGTGGTGCCGCTCAGTTAAGCGCAGAGCGACTTTCGTTCGCCATGTGCTTATGCAGTTGCAGCACCTCGGTGCGGCGACCGAGCAGAGAGCGCCTGGCCGCGCCCTCTGCACTCCCGGGCCTTGCGCCAGCCCAACCCGCCGCTGCGCGGTACCTTCACTCATTCACGATTCCTGACGGACCGGTGTCGATTCGCTCCTGCTCAGCGCCACCTCTCGCCGCATCCATGCGGCTCGCCCTGGAATCCCTCACTCGTTCAGCGGGTTAGGATGTCGCCTCAACACCCGCGCTGCAGCAGCAGTGCGTATTCTTAACTCACAATCGTTGTAGGGTTGCCATTTATGGCGACCTGGTGCGCATAAATGCGCACCCTACGACGGCGAAAGATTAGCGGAATACATCATCAATGATTTCAACCTGCTTGGTGCGCAGCGTCTCGTCCAGCCAGCTGCGTTCCAGCGCGCCGGTTTTCGCCAGCTCGAAGTTGTGTTCATCAACAATGAGATACGCCTGCGCCGCTTCGAGAATGCGTGCGGCATCCTGGCGAGGAATCACAATCACACCATCCGCATCGCCCAGTACGATATCACCCGGCGAGACGTGAATTTTACCGCAGGCAATCGGCACGTTGATCTCGCCCGGACCATCCTTGAACGGGCCGCCCGGCGTGTGACCGGCGGCGTAGATGGGGAAGTCCATGCGTGACAACCCTTCGATATCGCGGACCGGGCCGTCCAACACAATGCCTTCCATACCGCGCTGTTTGGCATAGGTCGCCATCACTTCACCCATCAGCGACTGACTGCGATCGCCTTCGTTCGACAGAATAATCACATCGTTTCGGCCCGCCATATCCAGCGCTTTATGCAGCATCAGGTTGTCGCCGGAACGCGCTTTAACCGTCACCGCCAGGCCACACATGATCGTCTGGCGCGGCGCGGTTTTCAGACTGATCTCCGCAGACAAGGCGGGCAAGCGGCTCATGCAATCCGCTACCACCGCCGCCGGTAAACGGCGAAAGGCTTCCAGCAGCGGTTCGGCATCGGCGGGACGGCGTAAATAGATTCGGTTTCCTGCGCTCATGGTTATTTTCCTGTAGGGAGTGATTTAATTAATCGAATCGTGTTTCTGAATAAATAATTAAATATGAAAGTAAGTAATTTTATTTTTCGTTTTGATTAGTCATTACTTAAATGATTAGAGCGTTAAGCTAACAAGCTGAATCAGCAGGTGATTACTGGTATGAGATTAAGCTTACGCGATTGCGCAGGTGTTACGTATGGGATGTTACGGCTAACCGAGGCAGGATCACGAATTAATATTTAGGGTGGGTTTAAATCACTGATAATTAATTTTATTGGATTTTATTATGAGGGGATAGATTAAAAGTATTAGCTGGGGATAAATAGATTGGCATCGATTAATGCTGGATAATAATAGTGTAGGGAAGGAAAGGAGACGGTGGCTGAGATTAGCAAATGCAGAAAAGCAAAAACCCAGCCATAAGCTGGGTTTTCAGAATGTTGGTGCCCGGACGCGGAATCGAACCACGGACACGGGGATTTTCAATCCCCTGCTCTACCGACTGAGCTATCCGGGCAACGGGGCGCATTAAACCCTAATGGCTTATCGTCGTCAACGGCTTTCGTCAAAAAAGCGTAGCAATCGTGATTGATTGCTTGCTTTTCAGACAAGATGGATAAAAAGGCTACGCCAGCGCACCATTTTTGCGGCACAGCGCGATGCCGAGTACATCTTCCGCCAGACGGCGCGCCGTCGCCACATCCTGCACGTTACGTTTCACCAGCAGTTTGCTCAGGCAACCTTCCAGAATCAGCTCCATCTGATCGGCCACCATGGTGGGATTATCCAGCGCTAAATCGACCAGAATTTCATGGGTAAATTGCCAGGAACTACGCTTTTGCTGTTCGGCTAGCTGATGCACCGGCTGATCGGGTTGCGGATAGAAGCTGCAGGCGGCGATAAACAGGCAGCCGGGAAAGCGGCCTTTGCTGACGTGTTCACTCAGCACTTCATAGCGGGCTAACAGCTTTTGTTCGGCGCTGAGATGTTCATTGAGCTGCACCTGACGACGCCAGCTATCAATCTGCTGGCCGTGATAGCGCAGCGCGTCGTACAGCAAGGCATCACGATCGGGCCAGAAACGCGTCAGCTGTTCCGATTCAAGACCGGTTTCGCCAGCTAGCTGGGTCAGGGAAGTGGTGGCGGCCAGGCCGCTCTGTTCGAGCACATTCAACGCATGCTCGAGTATTTGTTCACGTTGCAAGTGACTCTCCTCTGGAATGCGGGCCCACTCGCGGACGAGCGGGCAGTGTTCTGTTGACAGTGTCGTTTAACGTGACAAATTCTGCAAATGCGCACGGAAATCGGCGGCGTTGAGGAAGCCGGTGACGCGCGAATCGGGGATCTCTTTGCCTTGCGCGTCGAAGAACAGAATGGTCGGCAAACCTAAAACCTGCAGATGCTGCAACAGCGCGTTGTCCTGCGCGTTATTGGCGGTGACATTGGCTTGCAGCAGTTGCACCTGACTTAATGCGTTACGCACACCTTCATCGCTGAAGGTGTATTTCTCGAACTCTTTGCATGCCACACACCAGTCGGCATACAAATCGACCATGGTGATGCGGCCTTGCGCCTGCTGCAGCGCGCTGTCGAGCTGCTCGCTGCTGTTGATGGTTTGGAACGGCAGATGCGCCACGGCTTGCGCGCTGGTGCTGCTGCCAAACGCCCAATCCTGTAGCGGGCGCGCACTGACCAGCGCGGCGGCGAGCATGATGATCTGCAGCACACGCCATTTACCGCTGGCGCGCAGGCTAAGGCTGAATGCCCAGGCAAAAAACGCCACGCCGAGCAGACTCCACAAACGGATGCCCCACAGATCGCCAATCACGCGTTCCAGCAGGAATACCGGCAGCGCCAGAATCACAAAGCCAAAACCTTCTTTGACGGTTTGCATCCACGGCCCGCTTTTCGGCAGCAGTTTGTTGCCAAACATGGTCACGGCAATCAGCGGCAGGCCCATGCCGAAAGCATACAGCCACAGCGTGCCAGCACCGGCCCACAGATTACCGCTCTGCGCGATATACAGCAGAATGGCGCTGAGCGGCGCGGTGGTGCAGGGCGAGCAGATCAAACCCGCCAGCGCGCCCATCATAAATACGCCGGGCAGCGATCCACCTTGCTGGCGATTGCTCCACAGCGTGAGGCGCGTTTGCAGGCTGGCAGGCAATTGCAGCGAGAACAGGCCAAACATCGACAGCGCCAGCACGATAAACAGCGCCGACAAGCCTATTAACACGTAAGGATGCTGTAGCGCCGCCTGGAAGCGTAATCCCGCCGCGGCGACCACCATGCCGAGCACGGTGTAGGTCAGCGCCATACCTTGCACATAGACCATCGCCAGCGCGAACAGTCGCCCCATCGAATAGCGGCGCGGGCCACCTAAAATGATGCTGGAGATCAGCGGATACATCGGCAATACGCACGGCGTGAAAGCGACGCCAATACCAATCAGCAGCGCCCACAGCGGTGAAAACGGCAGCGGCGTGCTGTTTTTGGCGGGCTGCGCGCTGACTGCGGGCGCAGCCTGATTGGCGGCAACCGCGCTCAGCGGTACGGCGCGGGTTTCAGGCGGATAGCAGAAACCGGCGGCGGCGCAGCCTTGATAGGTGACGGTGACGGTCGCGCCGGCATCGGCCTGGCGCAGCGTGATCGGCAGTTGCAGATCCTGCGGGTAGATTTCACTTTTGCCGTAGAACTCATCTTCGTGCGGCTGGCCTGGCGGCAGCGTGAGTGGATCAATTTGCGCTTTTTGCGGCGTGACGTGGATTTGCTGGCGATAGAGATAGTAGCCATCCTTCACTTTCCAGCTGAGCGTCAGCTGATTGCCCTGCTGCGAGAAATCGAAGCCAAACGCCTGATCAACCGGTACAAAGCGGCTGTTGTTGTTCGGGGAGAAGAGTGAGGCTTGTGCCGAAAGGCAGAAAACCAGCGCCAGGCAAAAGCCGGCAAGGCGAAAAAGTCGTGCAGCCATAGCGAATGAATGAGCTCCGGTGGCGAATAGGCCGCGATAATAGCACGACCGCTTCGCCACGAGGTTTTCAGGATGTAACGGCGCTACAGAATCAGGCTGCCAAACAGGAAGCCGAACGCCACCGAGAAGGCAATCGCCAATACGCCGGGAATAATAAAGGAGTGGTTAAACACAAACTTGCCGATACGGGTTGAACCGGTGTCATCCATTTCGACGGCGGCCAGCAGGGTAGGATAGGTCGGCAGCACGAACAGCGCGGAAACCGCCGCAAAAGAGGCGACGGCGGCCAGCGGCGAGACGCCCAGCATCAACGCGGCAGGCATTAACGCTTTGGTGGTGGCGGCCTGCGAATAGAGCAGCGTAGCGGCGAAGAACAGCACCAGCGCCAGCATCCACGGATAACCTTGCAGCATATCTCCGGCTAACGCCTGAATATCGTTAAGGTGCGCTTTGACAAAGGTATCGCCCAGCCATGCCACGCCCATCACGCAGATACAGGCGCTCATGCCCGATTTAAAAGTGCTGGCGCTGAGGATTTCACCGGTATCGACTTTGCAGGTCAGGCAAATTAGCGTGGCAACGGTCAGCATAAACACCACGATAGCTTCGTTGCGTGGCAGCACCGGATTGGTGATCAGGCCGACGCTGTCGCTAATCGCCGTGGCGTAGAGCACCACGGCGGCGATGCCGATCAGGAAGAGGAAGACAGCACGCTTTGCGCCTGGTTTGATGTCATAAACCTGCTCGCCGCGCAGTTTCACTTCTCCTTTTGCTAAACGCGCCTGGTAAACCTCATCATCCTTAAGTTCTTTGCCGAGGAAGCTGGTGATGATGGCGGCGCAGAAGATTGCTGCCATGGTAGAGGGAATCGCGACACCTAACAGCGCCAGATAACTTACGCCGCGCGGTTCAAGAATGGAGGCGAAAAACACCACTGCCGCAGAAAGCGGCGACGCGGTGATGGCAATCTGCGAGGCGACAACCGCAATCGACAGCGGACGAGAAGGGCGCACGCCTTGCTCTTTCGCCACTTCAGCAATCACCGGCAAGGTGGAGAATGCGGTGTGACCGGTGCCGGCGAGCAGCGTCATGACGTAGGTGACCAGCGGCGCGAGGAAGGTGACATAGCGCGGATGACGGCGCAGCAGGCGCTCGGCCAATCCCACCAGATAGTCGAGACCGCCAGCAATCTGCATCGCGGCAATCGCGGCAATCACCGCCATGATAATTTCGATCACATCGAAGGGAATCGCACCGGGCTTTAAGCCGCAAATCAGCGTCAACGCCAGCACACCTAAACCGCCCGCGAAACCGATGCCGATGCCGCCAAGACGCGCACCGAGCCAGATCGCCAGCAGGACAATAACTAACTCCACTACTACCATTCGTTCCGCTCCCTGAGCCGTGGATCAATTTCGACTCTTAAAGTTGTAGCCGCCAAAATGAAAAAAGCACGCCGCATTGTATACGGGCGTGCTTTTGGCAACTTGATCCGGAACGGATTACTGTTCGTTTTCGTCGGTGTAGCGTTTGGCTTTATATACCGGATGCATCAGGTTCTGAATGGAGAAAATATCGTCCAGTTCGGTTTCCGTCAGCAGGCCGCGCTCCAGCACTACTTCACGTACGCTCTTGCCGGTTTCGGCACAAATCTTACCGACGATGTCGCCGTTGTGATGGCCGATGTACGGGTTGAGGTAAGTGACGATACCAATCGAGTTGAACACGTAAGCTTCACACACCGCTTTGTTGGCGGTGATGCCGTTAACGCATTTTTCCAGCAGGTTGAAGCAGGCGTTCGTCAGGATGCTGATCGATTCGAACAGCGCCTGGCCAATTACCGGCTCCATCACGTTGAGCTGCAGCTGACCGGCTTCTGACGCCATGGTGACGGTGATGTCATTGCCGATCACTTTGAAGCACACCTGATTCACCACTTCTGGCACCACCGGATTCACTTTGGCGGGCATGATTGATGAACCGGCCTGCAGTTCTGGCAGGTTGATCTCATTCAGGCCGGCGCGCGGACCGGAAGAGAGCAGGCGCAGGTCGTTACAGATTTTCGACAGTTTCACCGCCAGACGTTTCAGCGCCGAATGCACCATCACGTATGCGCCGCAATCGGACGTGGCTTCAATCAGATCTTCTGCAGGTACCACCGGCAGATTACTCACTTCTGCCAGACGCTGTACCGCCAGCTGCTGGTAGCCATCTGGTGTGTTGAGACGCGTACCGATGGCGGTCGCGCCAAGGTTCACTTCCAGCAGCAGTTCGGCGGTGCGCAGAATGCTGCGGGTCTCTTCATTCAGCAGCACGTTAAACGCGTGGAACTCCTGGCCGAGCGTCATCGGCACCGCATCCTGCAGCTGGGTACGGCCCATTTTCAGGATGTTTTCGAACTCAACCGCTTTGCGCTGGAAGCCTTCGCTTAGCTGGTTGATGCCGTCGAGCAGTTTCAGGATCGAGGCGTACACCGCGATACGAAAACCGGTTGGATAAGCGTCGTTGGTGGACTGACACTTGTTCACGTGATCGTTGGGATTGAGGTACTGATATTCACCTTTCTGATGGCCCATCAGCTCCAGACCGATGTTGGCCAGCACTTCATTGGTGTTCATGTTGACCGAGGTGCCCGCGCCGCCCTGATAGACGTCAACCGGGAACTGATCCATGCATTTACCGTTATTCAGCACTTCATCACAGGCCTGAATAATGGTGTTGGCGATATTGCGGGGAATGGTCTGCAACTCTTTGTTGGCGAGCGCGGCTGCTTTCTTCACCATCACCATACCGCGGACAAACTCCGGTATGTCGCTGATTTTACTATTACTAATATAGAAGTTTTCAATCGCACGCAGAGTATGAACACCGTAGTAAGCGTCTGCCGGAACTTCGCGCATGCCTAACAGGTCTTCTTCGATACGAATGTTGTTCGCCATGATTACCTTCTTATTATTGCTGCCTGGTTACTGCCGGGCGTCCGGATGGACGGGCGGCAATTAACGTGCAGGTGAAGCGATTATATTGTCGTGGAATGTCAGCGCCGACATATTATCCATCTTCGCGCTGACGGGCACGATCATATTCTGATGTTACAGAATTGTTTGTGCACAGATCACTTTACGGGCTTTTACAGGCCCAGCGGTAATAACGATATGTGATGTACTTCGCAATTTTAAGTCAGTGGGAAAAAAATGGCAGGATCGGTTGAAAATGCCGGTGCAAATGCCCATCTCTATCAATACGGTCCTACAGACCATCCCTTTCTGCTGCCTGGCAATTTGCGGGGCAGCTCCAACTCACAGGAGAATTCGGTGCGCTGGTTACCGTTAGTGATTTTTTTTGTTTTGGCCTGGATTGAAATCTCAATCTTCATTCAGGTCGCGCATGCGCTGGGCGTGCTGCTCACCATGCTGCTGGTGATCTTCACCTCGTGTATTGGTGTGTCGCTGGTGAAAAATCAGGGCATGAAGAACTTCCGGCTGATGCAGGAGAAGCTGGCGCGTAACGAAAGCCCGGCGGCTGAGATGACCAAAAGCGTTTCGCTGATCATCTCCGGCTTCCTGCTGCTGTTGCCCGGTTTCTTCACCGACTTCCTCGGTTTACTGCTGCTGTTGCCGCCGGTGCAGAAGCATCTGACCTTGAAACTGATGCCTCATCTGCGCGTGTGGCGCGGACCGGGCGCCGGTCCGGATGCCGGTTTCACCGTGGACGGTGAATACGAGCGTAAAGATCAGGACCGAATTGGTCACGATAAGGACCAATAAATTCATCAAGGCGGCGCAAGCCGCCTTTTTGCTGCATTTTTCACCATCTGTTGCAGAAACGAAAATATTTATATTTTTTGCCCTTGAAAGCCCACTTATTGCCCCTATCTCTTCCAGCACGAGGCCGGAAGCCATGCAGTCCGGTTCAACCCCAAAAAATGAATGATTGGACTTCTCAAAGGAGAGCTATCAAATGAAAATTCGTCCATTGCACGATCGCGTCATCGTCAAGCGTAAAGAAGTTGAAGCTAAATCAGCGGGCGGCATCGTGCTGACCGGTTCAGCTGCCGGTAAATCTACCCGCGGTGAAGTCCTGGCTGTTGGCAAAGGCCGCATCCTGGAAAACGGTGAAGTTAAGCCACTGGACGTAAAAGTGGGTGATCTGGTGATTTTCAGCGAAGGCTACGGTGCTAAAACCGAGAAAATCGACAACGAAGAAGTTCTGATCATCTCCGAAAGCGACATCCTTGCAGTAGTTGAAGCGTAATTTACGCGTAATTCACTGAACGAAACGAATTTAAGGGATATTTGAAATGGCAGCTAAAGACGTAAAATTCGGTAATGACGCACGCGTGAAAATGCTGCGTGGCGTAAACGTACTGGCAGATGCAGTAAAAGTTACCCTGGGCCCGAAAGGCCGTAACGTGGTTCTGGATAAATCTTTTGGTGCACCGACCATCACTAAAGATGGCGTTTCTGTTGCGCGTGAAATCGAGCTGGAAGACAAGTTCGAAAACATGGGTGCACAGATGGTGAAAGAAGTTGCCTCTAAAGCGAACGACGCAGCAGGCGACGGCACCACCACCGCAACCGTTCTGGCTCAGGCCATCATCACCGAAGGCCTGAAAGCTGTGGCTGCGGGCATGAACCCGATGGATCTGAAGCGCGGTATCGACAAAGCAGTTATCGCTGCCGTTGAAGAACTGAAAGCGCTGTCTGTACCTTGCCAGGATTCACGCGCTATCGCACAGGTTGGTACCATCTCTGCTAACTCCGACGAAACCGTGGGTACTTTGATCGCTGACGCGATGGACAAAGTGGGCAAAGAAGGCGTTATCACCGTTGAAGAAGGCACTGGCCTGCAAGACGAGCTGGACGTGGTTGAAGGTATGCAGTTTGATCGCGGCTACCTGTCTCCGTACTTCATCAACAAGCCAGAAACAGGCGCAGTTGAGCTGGAAACCCCGTTCATCCTGCTGGCTGACAAGAAAATCTCTAACATCCGCGAAATGCTGCCAGTGCTGGAAGCCGTTGCTAAAGCCGGTAAGCCACTGCTGATCATTGCAGAAGACGTGGAAGGTGAAGCACTGGCAACGCTGGTGGTGAACACCATGCGCGGTATCGTGAAAGTGGCTGCGGTTAAAGCACCTGGCTTCGGCGACCGTCGTAAAGCCATGCTGCAGGATATCGCTATCCTGACCGGCGGTACCGTGATCTCTGAAGAGATCGGTATGGAGCTGGAAAAAGCAACTCTGGAAGATCTGGGTCAGGCTAAGCGCGTTGTCATCAACAAAGACACCACCACCATCATTGATGGCGTGGGCGATCAAGGCGCTATCTCTGGCCGCGTTACTCAGATTCGTCAGCAGATTGAAGAAGCGACCTCTGATTACGACAAAGAGAAACTGCAGGAGCGCGTAGCGAAACTGGCAGGCGGCGTAGCCGTTCTGAAAGTGGGCGCAGCAACTGAAGTTGAAATGAAAGAGAAAAAAGCACGCGTTGAAGATGCTCTGCACGCGACCCGTGCTGCAGTAGAAGAAGGCGTGGTTGCTGGTGGTGGTGTGGCGCTGGTTCGCGTTGCAGCGAAAATCGCCGCATCTGGCCTGAAAGGCGATAACGAAGATCAGAACGTGGGTATCAAAGTTGCGCTGCGCGCAATGGAAGCGCCACTGCGTCAGATCGTTTCTAACGCCGGCGAAGAGCCTTCAGTTGTTGCTAACAACGTGAAAGCGGGCGACGGTAACTACGGTTACAACGCGCAGACCGAAGAGTACGGCAACATGATCGACTTCGGTATCCTGGACCCAACCAAAGTGACCCGTTCTGCGCTGCAGTACGCTTCATCTGTTGCAGGCCTGATGATCACCACCGAAGCGATGGTGACCGATCTGCCTAAAAACGATGCACCTGATTTAGGTGGCGCTGGCGGTATGGGTGGCATGGGCGGGATGGGCGGCATGATGTAATTGCCCCTGACTGCTTAAGTCATCTGGAAAACCCCCGATCGGAAACGGTCGGGGGTTTTTCTTTTGCTGGGGAACAAGGTATAAGTAAGGGCGCAATACTTCGGCTTTACGGGTTTAGGGCAATGAATGTTCAGAAAAAAAGTGCGCTTTTCTGCTACGCTGCCGCCCGACACTGATGATAATAAATGGGGATTACAATGCGGATTAACCTCTTGCTCGGTCTGGCAGTCGGAACTTTACTGCTGGCGGGCTGTAGCAGCTCCAATCAACTGAGTGCTGGCGGCGAACGTGTGACCTTCGTCGACCAACAACCCGCGAGTCAATGTCAGCTGCTGGGAACGCTTACCGGCTCCCAGAGCAACTGGCTGAGCGGTTCAGGCGGTGAAGGCAGTTCACTGCGTGGCGCAGCTAACGACCTGCGTAACCGCGCGGCTGAAATGGGCGGCAACGTGATTTATGGCGCCACCAGCCCGACGCAGAATTTGCTGTCAGCTTTCGCGCCGCTCGATAGCAAAATGACCGGCCAGGTGTATAAGTGCCCGTGATTTTTCCGGCCTAATGGCCTGAAAGATGAAAAGCAAAATGGCCGAAAATTCTCGGCCATTTTGTTATTTGCGCAACGCTGCCATCTCATTACGTACGCGTGTTAGTTCGTCCTTCGCCTCAGAGAGTTCTTCGCGCTTGTCCTCTAATCGACGTTGATATTTGCGAATTCTTTTCGCATCGCCATCCATGCGGGCGCGCTGTAGATCAAACTCGATTTCTCGAATAGATTTCTGCTTACTCGCGACTTTATCGCTGAGTTTATCCAGCTGACGCTGCGTGTCTGAAATAACACTACTTCTGCTGCAGTGGGCATCCAACTCGGTGAGTGCACTGCGCAGGCCAGCGATGCGGGCAGGGTTATTATTGGCTTCGGCGTAACGTAACTCTTCGCTGATGGCCGCGTGACGTGAGCCGCAATCCTGAGCCGCTTTAGCCTTCATGCTTAAAAATAAACTCAATGACAATAATGCCAGCAATATCAATGCTAACTTTTTCATAAAAGCTCCTGGCTTCCAAAAGCACACTATGTGCTCGATCGTTCCAGGTGCTTTTATAGAGGAACTGAACTGGGGAAACACCCAGTCGTGTCTGGCTTATTCCTGACGCAGCTGTAAATCCAGCGGCGTCTTGCTTGGCTCTCCGCCAATCTCTCGCGCCAGTTTTGGCACCATATAACCGGACACCATCGCCAGCAGCTGGCGCACCAGCACGCGCGCTTCTTCATCGGAAACAAAGAAGTGCGCCGCGCCTTGCACCTTATCCAGCACGTGCAGGTAGTAGGGCAGAATGCCGACATCAAACAGCGCATTACTGAGATCCGCCAGCGTCTGCGCATCATCATTCACATCACGCAGCAACACGCTCTGATTAAGCAGCGTAACGCCTGCACGCTTCAGCATCTGCATGCCGTAACGCAGCTCGTCATCAATTTCCTGCGCGTGGTTGATATGGCTCACCATCAACACCTGCAGACGCGTGTCGGCCAGAATCTGACACAAGCCTTCAGTGATGCGCGCCGGGATCACCACCGGCAAACGGGTGTGAATACGCAGGCGTTTGAGGTGCGGGATTTTTTCCAGCGCGTCCACCAGCCATGCCAGCTCATGATCTTTCGCCATCAGCGGATCGCCGCCGGAGAAGATAATCTCATCCAGTTCCGGATGCGTGGCGATGTAATCAATCGCCGCTTGCCAGTTGCGCTTGTTGCCCTGGTTATCCTGATAGGGAAAATGACGGCGGAAACAGTAGCGGCAGTTGACCGCACAGCCGCCTTTTACCAGCAGCAGCGCACGGTTTCTATACTTATGCAGTAAACCCGGCACCACGCTGCTTTGTTCATCCAGCGGATCGGTGCTATAACCTGGCGCATCAATAAATTCCTGACGGCTGGTGAGCACTTGCAGCAGCAGCGGGTCCGTTGCATCGCCTTTTTTCATGCGTGCGATGAAGGCGCGCGGTACGCGCAGGGCGAAAAGCTTGCGTGCATCAGCGCCTGCAGCCAGATCAGCGTGCTGATCAAGAGATAAAAGTTGCAGTAATTCAGCAGGTTCGGTGACAACATCAGCTAGTTGCTGCAACCAATCTTCTCTGACGGGGGGATTTAGGGTTACAATGTGTGCCATTTTTTTGGCTATTTACCAGTTCAATATTTACAGAGGGCCTTTATGGCGACTTATCTTAGCAACGATTTCCGTCCCGGTCTTAAAATCATGTTCGAAGGCGAGCCATATGCCATCGAAGCCAGTGAGTTCGTTAAGCCGGGTAAAGGCCAGGCATTTGCGCGCGTAAAAATGCGTCGTCTGCTGACCGGTTCTCGCGTTGAGAAGACCTTCAAATCTACTGACTCTGCCGAAGGCGCAGACGTTCGTGATATGACGCTGCAATACTCTTACAACGACGGCGACTTCTTCTACTTCATGCACCCGGAATCTTTCGAGCAGTATCAGATCGAATCTAAAGTGCTGGATGACGTGACCAAGTGGCTGCAGGACAATGCGGATTGTATCGTTACCCTGTGGAACGATAAAGCGATCGCTGTTCAGCCACCAAACTTCATCGAAGCTGAAGTTATCGAAACCGATCCAGGCCTGAAGGGTGATACCGCAGGTACTGGCGGTAAGCCAGCTACGCTGTCGACTGGCGCGGTAATCAAAGTGCCACTGTTCGTACAGATTGGCGAAGTGGTAAAAGTGGATACCCGCTCTGGCGAATACGTTTCTCGCGTAAAATAATCGTCAAATCAGGCGCATCATCGATGCGCCTTTTTTCTCTCTGTGTGTTTCCCTTCTCTTTTTTCATCCGCCCAATCCGCAGTTTTACAGATCAAGACTATGCTTTAAGAGCTGTACTTTTACTGCAACCAAAAAGGATATGGCTATGTTAAAGAAAAGTATTGTCGCGATTTTTTCCGTGCTGGTGCTCTCATCCGTTCTGACCGCTTGTAACACCACGCGTGGTGTTGGCGAAGATGTTCAGGCGGGCGGCAAAGCGATTCAGCGCAGCGCACAGTAAGATATTCCGGTGTGAAAGCGACTTTCGCACCGGTTCTCTCTATTTCTGCTCCACCCAAATCAGTTCATCCACCGGGAATCCGGCACTTCTGGCCTGTTCAACCAAACGTTGTTTAACGCTTTCATCCAGTTGCGGCGTACGCGACAGAATCCACAAGTAGCTACGATTCGGCCCGCACACCAGCGCATAGCGATAGTCAGGATCCAAGGCAATCACATTGTAACCGCCATAGAACGGGCCAAAGAATGACACTTTAAGCGAGGCGCGCTGTTTATCGCCGGTGAAGTAGGCTTTGCCCACGCTCTCCTGCCAGCGCTGTTTCTGCTGATTGTAGCCACGATTGATCACCTTTAAGCCGCCATCGTCGCGCGGACTATAATTGGCAGTAACCTGTTGTAATCCGCGCTCAAAGCGGTGATCGAGGCGGGCGATCTCATACCATTGGCCGAGATAGCGCTGACTGTCGAAACCTTCTACCACCGTGACGCCTTTGGGCGGCGCGGTTGAGCAGGCAACCGACAGAAAGGCGCTCAGGCTGGCGAGCAGGGTTTTCCATGGGGACATTGTGGGATTCCTTTACGATTTTAATGGGTTAAGTATAGCTGCCCGATACCAAATTGCTGCCTGCGCCCGCTGTCGTTGTTTGCTATCGGCAATGCGGGTAGACTTCCACCCCTTATCTGTATGAGGAGTCATCAACATGAGCGAAACGGCAAGCTGGCAGCCGAGCGCATCCATTGCCAATTTGTTGAAACGCGCCGCTATCATCGCGGAAATACGTCGTTTCTTTGCCGATCGCGGCGTGCTGGAGGTCGATACCCCGGCGATGAGCCAGGCGACCATCACTGACATCCATCTGGTACCGTTCCAGACGCGTTTTGTTGGGCCAGGCGCAGCCGAAGGGCGCGATTTGTGGCTGATGACCAGTCCGGAATATCACATGAAGCGCCTGCTGGCGGCCGGAAGTGGCCCGATTTACCAGATGGGCCGCAGCTTCCGTAACGAGGAAGCAGGACGTCACCACAATCCCGAGTTCACCATGCTGGAGTGGTATCGTCCGCACTACGACATGTACCGCCTGATGAACGAAGTGGACGATTTGATGCAGCAGGTGCTGGAGTGCGATAGCGCGGAATCGCTGTCGTATCAGCAGGCGTTTATCCGCCATCTGGAAGTGGATCCGCTGTCGGCCGATAAAGCACAGCTGCGCGAAGTGGCGGAGAAGCTGGGCGAGGGCGAGCTGGCGAATCGTGAAGAAGACCGCGATACGCTGTTGCAACTGCTGTTTATGCTGGGCGTTGAACCGAAGATTGGTAACGATAAGCCGTGCTTCGTCTACCACTTCCCGGCAACACAGGCCGCGCTGGCAGAGATCAGTACCGAAGATCACCGCGTCGCCGAGCGTTTCGAGGTCTATTACAAAGGGATTGAGCTGGCGAACGGTTTCCGTGAGTTAACCGATAGCCGTGAGCAGCGTCAGCGTTTTGAGCAGGACAATCGTCGTCGTGCTGCGCGTGGCCTGCCGCAACATCCTATCGATACCAATCTGCTGGATGCGCTGGCGCATGGTATGCCTGCTTGTTCTGGCGTGGCGTTGGGCGTAGATCGTTTGATTATGCTGGCGCTGAAAGCCAGCTCGCTGAGCGAAGTGATCGCCTTTCCGGTCGATCGCAGCTAAATCATCAGGGCGCGCAAGCGCCCTTATGGCGTGGTGGTGGCGGGCGCGGTCACTTCCGGGAATTCCTGAATCGTCACCGGCAAGGTCATTTTCTTTTCATTGCGCAAAATCTGCACGTCAATCACCGAACCCGGACGAATTTCTGCCACCTGATCCATGGTTTCCTGCGCTGAGAGCGCCGGTTTGCCATTCACTTCCAGCAGCACGTCATTAGCCTGAATGCCGGCGCTATCGGCGGGCCCGCCCGGCGTGACGTCGCTAACGATAATGCCCTGTACGCGATCGAGATTATTGCCCTGGCCATGCAGCGGCGGCAGTTCGCGTCCGGTAATGCCGATATAGCCGCGAATCACCCGGCCATCACGAATCAGCTTATCCATGATTTTGCTCGCCAGCGCGGTAGGAATGGCGAAACCAATCCCTTCCGGCGTTTCGCCATCGCTGCTTTTATCAAACGTCAGGGTATTAATGCCCATCAGTTCGCCCAGCGAGTTAATCAATGCGCCGCCCGAGTTGCCCTGATTGATTGAGGCATCGGTCTGCAGGAAATTTTGTCGTCCGGATGAGCTCAGGCCCACGCGTCCGGTGGCGCTGATAATGCCTTGCGTCACGGTTTGGCCGAGGTTGTAAGGGTTACCGATCGCCATGACGACGTCGCCGATGTGCGCGATACGTTTGGCGTTGATGGGGATAACCGGCAAGTTGGAGGCGCTGATTTTCAACACCGCTAAATCGGTCATGGCATCGGAACCCACTAAGGTGGCTTCGAAGAAGCGTCCATCCTGCAGCGCGACGATGATCTGATCGGCGTTATTAATCACATGTTTATTCGTGAGGATGTAGCCTTTGCCGTTCATGATCACGCCGGAGCCGAGCGTGGTGATGCCGCGATTATTGTTGCCGTGGGCGCTGCGGTTATAGACGTTGACGACTGCGGGCACGGCGCGTCGCACACCCTGATTAAAACTAACGGGTGCTTCATCGTCGCTATTGTCATGTTCAAAGGTGATGTTGCTGCCCATACGCAGCGCAGGGATCGCGACAAGCAGTAAGCCAGCCACGATCAGGCCCATCACCACAGAACGCAAAAGTTTAAGAAACATGGTGTTATTTCAAGCCAGGTGAGATCGCAGGGCAGAATAGCATGAGAAAGGCGGACAAACACCTGCTTGTCCGCCTGATGCGAGGATTATCGCAGAAGCAGGTAAATACTCTCTTCGCCGCGCACCACGTTCAGTGCCAGCACCGGCGGTTTGCCTTCCAGCACTTTGCGCATTTCGGCAATAGAAGCGACGCGATTGCGGTTCACGCCGATGATCACATCATCTTTCTGCAAACCGACTTGCTCCGCTGGTGTGCCTTTTTCGATGGCATCGACTTTCACGCCTTTATCACCGGTTTTGGTCGCGCCGTCGCTCAGCGTTGCGCCTTGCAGTGCCGGAGACATCAACTGTGCGCTGGCGGTGGTTTGCGCACTCTGTTCCAGCGTAACGGTAACGTTGACCGGTTTGCCTTCACGCAGCAGGCCGATTTTCACGTCCTGGCCCGGCGGCGTGGTTCCGACTTTCACGCGCAGCTCGGCAAAGCTGGTGATCGGCTTATCATTGATCGAGGTAATGATATCGCCGGCTTTGATGCCCGCTTTCTCGGCGGCTGACTTCGGCAGTACTTCTGAAACAAAGGCACCGCGCTGCGCATCAACGTTAAACGCTTTGGCGATATCGGCGGTCATTTCCGTGCCTTTGATGCCGAGCTGACCGCGCTTCACTTCGCCGAACTGAATCAGCTGCTGCGCCAGATTCATCGCCATGTTGGCGGGAATGGCGAAGCCAATGCCGATGTTGCCGCCGCTTGAGGCCAGAATCGCGGTGTTGATACCAATCAACTCGCCATTAAGGTTCACCAGCGCACCGCCGGAGTTACCGCGGTTAATCGCGGCATCGGTCTGAATAAAGTTTTCCAGACCTTCCAGATTCAGGCCGCTACGACCCAGCGCGGAGATAATGCCCGATGTGGCCGTTTGACCCAGACCAAACGGATTTCCGATGGCCACAGCAAAATCACCCACTTTGAGCGAATCGGAATCGGCGATTTTTATCTGCGTGAGATTTTTCGCGCCTTCAACCTGAATCAAGGCGATGTCGGTTTGTTCATCGTGACCAATTAACTTAGCGTCATATTCGTTGCCGTCACCCAACTGCACGCTAATTTTATCGGCGTTGCTGACCACATGGTTGTTGGTGAGGATGTAGCCTTTAGCGGCATCGATGATCACGCCAGAACCCAGACCTTCAAAGGGCTGCGGCTGAGATTGGCCCGGTGCCTGACCAAAAAAGCGCTTCAGCGGTTCAGGAATCTCCTGCGCCTGCTGGCCGCTGTCGGTACCTTCAACACGCACGCTCACTACTGCGGGCAGAACTTTTTCCAGCATCGGTGCCAGGCTTGGCAATGCTTGTCCCTGAATCTGGGCGGGAAGAGTCGCCAGCGCACTCGGCGCCGCAGCCAAACTCATCCCGATACCCAAGGCTAATGCGCTTAACAGACGTGCTTGTTTTTTCATTGCTACAACGCTCTCGCTGCGAAAGGGATAAAAGAAGTGTGACAGTAGTTTGTGGTTTGTGTTCGAAAACAAAAAGGGCACAGCCAAGCTGTGCCCCAAAAGGATTAATTACGCGGTGCGCGGTCGCTGCCACGTAACAGGCCGGATGCGCCTTCAGAGTAATCGCGCGGCATCTGTACCGGCGCCTGATCGTTATCCGCTTCGGCTTCCGTTAGCTGGTAGGCAAACGGGTTTTTCTCGCCTGGCAGGTTTGGCAGCAGGTCGTTAGATCCTTTCGCCATGTGCTGATACAGCTGGCGATAATCATGCGCCATGTTGTCCAGCAGCTCGGCGCTGCGGGCGAAGTGGTTAGTGAGCTCCTCGCGGTAATCCGCCAGCTCCGACTTCGTTTTTTCCAGTTCATACTGCATGCTACGCTGCTCGCGCAGCTTCTTGTTGCCAAAACGCATGACGACTGCGCCGACAATAATGCCAATCACTAAACCAATCAGCCCGTATTCCCAGGTCATAATGACTCCCGTGTAATTTCCGTTGTTTCGTAGGGCATTGCTTCTGTTGCAACATCAACTTCAATAGCAGCCACTATACCCAATAATCTATTGGAAGTGGAACTATCGGGCTGCATCGCTTAGTGTAGAGCGGCCTAATTTTCGTCAACCGACCCGTGAATCGGACTTTTTCAGGGATTCTGAGAGAACCATGCAAACCTCATCTCCGCTTGCACGCTACGAGCAGGCGCTGTCGCAGGGCGAATTTCGCCCGGATGACGTACAACGAGAAGCGATTACCCGCTTAGATACCATCCAGCAAGGATTGATTGCCCGCCAGCAACAGGTTGAACCGGCTGCCAAAGGTCTGTTTGGCCGCTTGTCTAAGATGATCAACAAAGAGAAAAGCACCCGCGAAGCGCCCGTACGCGGCCTTTATATGTGGGGCGGTGTGGGACGCGGTAAAACCTGGGTGATGGATCTGTTTTTTCAGTCAATTCCTGGTGATCGTAAGCTGCGCCTGCATTTCCACCGCTTTATGCTGCGTGTCCATCAGGAGCTGACGCAGCTGCAAGGCCATAGCGATCCGTTGTTGATTGTTGCCGATCGCTTTAAAGCGGAAACCGATATTCTCTGTTTCGATGAGTTTTTTGTCTCGGATATCACCGATGCGATGCTGCTGGGCACGCTGATGGAAGCACTGTTTGCGCGCGGCATTTCGCTGGTGGCAACCTCGAACATTCCGCCGGATGAGCTCTATCGCAATGGCCTGCAGCGCCCGCGCTTCCTGCCAGCCATCGAACAAATCAAGCGTCATTGTGAAGTGATGAACGTGGACGCCGGCATCGATTACCGCTTGCGCACCTTAACCTCGGCGCATTTGTGGAACTTCCCGCTCAACGATGCCACGCACAGTGAAATAGAGCGCATGTTCCGCGCGCTGTCAGGCAAAGCGCGTGAAGACGCGCCGGTGCTGGAGATCAACCATCGTCAGATGCCGACGCTCGGCGTGCATGAAGGCGTGCTGGCGATCAATTTCCTGACGCTGTGCGGCGAAGGGCGCAGTCAGCACGACTATATTGAGCTCTCGCGCCGTTTTCACAGCGTCTTGCTGTATGATGTGCCGGTGATGATTTATAAGACCGAAGATCAGGCGCGCCGCTTCCTGGCGCTGATCGATGAGTTCTACGAACGCCACGTGAAACTGGTTGTCGCGGCTGAAACATCACTGTTTGAAATTTATCAGGGCACACGCTTGAAGTTTGAGTATCAGCGCTGCTTGTCGCGTTTGCAGGAGATGCAGAGCGAAGAGTATTTGCGTCTGCCGCATCTGCCCTGATGACGTGGCATAAATCGTAGGTTTTAGATGCAAAAAGGTTCGATCTTTGAGTTCGACTTCTCTATAATCTTGCGACCCCACGTTACAGCATCGGTTTTCTTTCCCAAGAACTCGATGTGATCCGGTAACTCACTTGAAGGGGTGGCTTGCTGGGCAAAATGGTCGTGTGAGCCTCAATCGTTTACTTAGCGTTTGGGATTTCACCAACGTGTAACTTTTTATTTGGGTAAGCTTTTCAATGAAAACTTTTACAGCTAAACCAGAAACCGTACAGCGTGACTGGTATGTTGTTGACGCAACGGGCAAAACCTTGGGTCGCCTGGCGACTGAACTGGCGCGCCGTCTGCGTGGTAAGCACAAAGCGGAATACACTCCGCACGTTGATACCGGTGATTACATCATCGTTCTGAACGCAGAAAAAGTTGCTGTAACCGGCAACAAGCGTACTGACAAGATTTACTATCACCACACTGGCCACATCGGTGGTATCAAGCAAGCGACCTTTGCAGAGATGATCGAGCGCCGTCCTGAGCGTGTGATTGAAATCGCGGTTAAAGGCATGCTGCCGAAAGGCCCACTGGGTCGTGCTATGTACCGTAAACTGAAAGTTTACGCAGGCAACGAGCACAACCACGCGGCGCAGCAACCGCAAGTTCTTGACATTTAATCGGGATTATAGGCAATGGCTGAAACTCAAAACTACGGCACTGGTCGCCGCAAAAGCTCTGCCGCTCGCGTCTTCATCAAGCCGGGTAGCGGTAACATCGTAATTAACCAGCGCTCTTTGGAGCAATACTTCGGTCGCGAGACTGCACGCATGGTCGTGCGTCAGCCGCTGGAGCTGGTTGATATGGTTGGTAAATTTGACCTGTACATCACCGTTAAAGGTGGTGGTATTTCTGGTCAGGCTGGTGCGATCCGTCACGGTATCACACGCGCTCTGATGGAGTACGACGAGTCTCTGCGTTCTGAACTGCGTAAAGCGGGCTTCGTTACCCGTGATGCGCGTGAAGTTGAACGTAAGAAAGTCGGCCTGCGTAAAGCACGTCGTCGTCCGCAGTTCTCCAAGCGTTAATTGTTTGCTGCTTCGGCAGCGGCAGTTGGCTCAAAAAACCCGCTTCGGCGGGTTTTTTATTATCTGCATTTATGATTTTTTCCCACGAAAAACGCGAGCTTTACCCGCATTTTGCCCGCAAATCATCACGCCCGCCCCACAAGCTGCTTAAAATCTGGTAAACTCACTGTCACTTTGCGCCTGCGAGACGCAGCGTTGTGCTTGTCGTTCCTGTCGGGAAGACCGGACGATGCGACTAACGCTGACGGTAGGCGAATCTGATGAGCCGGTGAGTCGCCGCGTGGTTGGCTATTCGCAGTATCTTTTTGTGAACAAACTTGGAGGTTTTCATGGCTGTCGCTGCCAACAAACGTTCGGTAATGACGCTGTTTTCTGGTCCGACTGACATTTTCAGCCATCAAGTACGTATCGTACTGGCTGAGAAGGGCGTCAGCGTGGAGATCGAGCAGGTTGAAACGGATAACCTGCCGCAGGATCTGATTGACCTCAACCCGTATCGCACCGTACCGACGCTGGTCGACCGTGAACTGACGCTGTATGAATCACGCATCATCATGGAATACCTCGATGAGCGTTTCCCGCATCCACCGCTGATGCCGGTTTATCCGGTCGCACGCGGTGAAAGCCGTCTGATGATGCACCGCATTGAGCAGGATTGGTACAGCCTGATGCGCACCATCGAAACCGCCAACGGTGCAGAAGCCGATGTAGCGCGCAAGCAACTGCGTGAAGAGCTGCTGGCGATTGCGCCACTGTTCGCACGCACGCCGTTCTTCATGAGCGAAGAGTTCAGCCTGGTGGATTGCTATCTGGCGCCGCTGCTGTGGCGCTTGCCGCAGATGGGTGTTGATCTGTCTGGCGCGGGTTCTAAAGAGCTGAAAGGCTATATGACGCGCGTGTTTGAACGTGACTCTTTCCTTGCGTCACTGACGGAAGCAGAACGTGAAATGCGCCTGCAAGCTCGGGGCTAATGTATGGAAATGTCGCAACTAACGGCGCGTCGTCCTTACTTGTTGCGGGCGTTCTACGACTGGTTGCTTGATAATCAGTTGACGCCGCATCTGGTGGTCGACATCAATCTGCCTGGTGTGCAGGTGCCGCTGGAATATGCGCGTGATGGACAGATCGTTCTGAACATCGCGCCACGTGCGGTAGGCAATCTTGATCTCGCCAATGATGAAGTGCGTTTCAACGCGCGTTTCGGTGGCGTACCACGTCAGGTTTCTGTGCCGATGGCTGCGGTTCTGGCGATTTATGCCCGTGAAAACGGCGCTGGCACCATGTTTGAACCGGAACCGGCTTATGAGCTGGCAACGGACGATCAGGATGGTAGCGGTCAGGAAGAGACGATGATGTCTGTGATTGATGGCGATCGTCCGGATGATGCGACTGACGACGATCACTCGCCAGATGATGAGCCGCCGCCGCGTGGCGGACGACCTTCACTGCGTGTGGTGAAGTAAAACGTGCATAAAAAAACGGGCCGATTGGCCCGTTTTTTTTATGCCTGCGCGTCTTAGTAGACGTCGCGCAAGTAGCGTTTATCTTTCTTCAGCTGATCAACGTAAGCCGCCGCACGCTCGCTGGACAAGCCACCGAACTGACGAACCACTTCATACAGCGCGGCATCAACATCTTTTGCCATGCGTGATGCATCGCCACACACGTAGAAGTACGCGCCATCCTGCAGCCAGGCGTACAGCTCAGCGCCTTTCTCCAGCATGCGATTTTGCACGTAGATCTTCTCTTCCTGATCGCGCGAGAAGGCCAGATCCAGATTAGTCAGCAGACCTTTCTCCTGCCATGCCTGCAGCTCTTCTTCGTAGATGTAATCGTGTGCCTGATGCTGGTCACCGAAGAACAGCCAGTTTTTACCTTCTGCGCCCGTTGCCTGACGTTCCTGCAGGAAGGCGCGGAACGGTGCGATACCGGTGCCAGGTCCAACCATGATCAGCGGTGCATTGCCGTTTGACGGTACGCGGAATGCTTTGTTCGGCGAGATGAAGATCGCCGGCTTTTCGCCGCGACGTACACGTTCAGCCAGATAAGTTGAGCACACACCTTTACGCTCGCGGCCGCCGCTGTGATAGCGCACGGAAGCGATAGTCAGATGTACCTGATTTGGATGGGCCTTCGAGCTCGACGAGATGGAGTAAGCGCGATGCTGCAGTGGACGCAACATGGCAACGAATTCCGGCACCGACAAGCTGCGCGTCAGCTCAAGCTGCAGCAGATCCAGCGTGTCTTTGCCCCACAGCCAAACGGCAAGGGTATCTTTGTCGTCGTGCTGCAACACGTGACGCAGTTCCTGGTTGGTGGTGTTCTGGCCAACCCATTCAATCAGTTTGCGTGACGGCTCGGAAATTTCGAACTGATAAGTCAGCAGATCGCCAAGGTTACGGTCAAAGCCAGGTACCGGCGTTTCGTAATCGGCTTTCAACTGAGTCAGCAGCAGTGAAACCAGTGACGCGTCGTTCACCGGGATCACACCCAGTGCATCGCCCGCTTCATATTTCAGGCCGCTGTCGGTGAGATCAAACTCAAAGTGACGAATATCTTTCGCCGACTCTTCAGCCGACAGGCGCTTATTGGTCGCCAATGCTGCCGCATAAGGGTTTTGCTTATTACTGCCCGGAATGACAGGTGCTTCTGGCGCGCTTTCTAATGCATTACCGCTGCTGCCCGCACTGGCGGCGAATTGCGGCATTGCCGTGCCAATCCATTCGCTGGATGGCTCTTCGAAGTCGATATCGCAGTCGATACGATCGGTGACGCGTTTCGCACCGAGCTGCTCCAGACGCATATCGATGAATTTACCTGCCTGGCAGAAACCGTCGTAGCCGGTATCGCCAATTGCCAATACCGCAAAGTGCATCTGCTCCAGACGCGGCGCAGTGCTGGCTGAAATCGCGTTCCAGAACAGCTGAGCGTTATCCGGCATTTCGCCTTCGCCGTAAGTCGAGGTAACGATCAGCACGTGACGCATGGTGGCGAACACATCCAGATCCACTTCGCCCAGCGCCTGCACCACTGGCACTAAACCTTTGGCGCGTGCGGCTTTAGCAGCCGTTTGCGACAACGCTTCAGCGTTACCGGTCTGTGAACCGAACAGGATATGCAGCTGGGTGTTTGCACCCGCAGCCGGTGCGCTCTGCTTGTCTTCTAATACCAGCAGGCGCGAATGGAGACCGGCGAGAAAACCCGCCAGCCAGTATTTCTGCTCACCGTTAAACGGTGCATCTTCAGGAATGTAAGGAATTTTCATCGGTAAGGCACTCAATCCTGTTCAATCAAAATATAAAAACTAAATTACACATGTTCAGTAGCACTGTAATCAGGAAAGTTTCCCGACCGCAGCAGCGATTTCTGGCAGTGCAGCACGCGCAAAAAGCTCTTCAAAATCAGGCAGATGGCCCAGGACTTCACGGTTGCAGGCATCCTGATAAATGATCCAGCCGTATGTCGCCAGGCTGTCCATGGAGCGAATGTTGCGCTGCGTTAATGCCGCTTTGTAATCTGCCATACGTTTAGCGGCGATCAGGCTTGCCAGCTCGTCATCGCTGTAGCTCTCAATCGCAGAGCGTGCATGACGTTGCAGTCGGCTTATTAAGGTGAAATCTTCGGTCATCAGCAGATTGCGTACCGCTTTTTCCACCGCTGGATCTTCCACCGCCGTGCCTTTCGGCAGTTTGCCCAGCGCCAGCTGCTGCGCGAGGCTGAGTACGGTGTAGTTGTTCAGCAGAACAAACATCTCCAGCGTATCTGTCGCGCCGTAAGCCGGAACAGCACCGTTAGCAATGGTTTTACCGTCACGCCAGGCCGATTTGAACTTCGTCACCTGATGCGCAGCCAACGACGTTGAGAGCTCTTCGAGCAAGTCTTTACGTGATTTGGCTTTGAGGATTTCGGTGCCATCCTGATACAGCAGCAGTGAACGCGGCATCACATATACAAAGTGATGGCACTCGGTTTCCCAGTTATCCAGCAGCCAGGCCGCGCGCGGCGATTGGGTCGCTTCCAGATGCCAGTTCAGCATGGTCAGCACTGCTTGTTTGTGCACCTGCGCCATTTCATCTTCATCGGCGATGGAGCCAAACAGCACCGAATCACCTGCCGCGTGCGCAGCCAGCGATCCATACGGGTCGTACTGGTAAGCGAAACCGCCGCTCATGCCGTTGCCGAAGCCTTTACCAAAGGTGCCAAGGTTAAGAATGGCGCCGTTGGTCATGTATTCGCAGCAGAAGTCACCAACGCCTTCAACTACTGCGGTTGCGCCGGAGTTACGCACGGCGAAGCGGTCACCCGCCTGGCCCTGTACGAACAGACGGCCACCGGTTGCGCCAAACAGCGCGAAGTTACCGATCAACACGTTGCCATCGCTGTCCTGTGCGCCGCCGCCTGGTGACATCACCACCAATTCGCCGCCGCATTGGCCTTTACCGACACCGTCGTTGCAGGTGCCGTAATGCTTCATCTGCATGCCGTCGTTGCAGAATGCGCCGAACGACTGGCCTGCAGAACCGCTGGTATTAATCAGCACGCTACGCGGTGCCAGATAATGACGACCGCGATCGTCTTTCATTACCGCTGGCAATGCTGCCAGTTGATCTTTAGGTAATTCATGGTTCAGCATGCGCTCGATATCGATCGCCAGTTGACCGCCCACGCTCTTGTTACGGTTGTTCAGGGTGATGCCCGCGCCCAGCGCGATTTCACGGCTTCCTTCACCAACCAGCTGCGTTTTCAGCTCGTTAACCCAGCCATCATCCAGTTCAAAGTCTTTTTCCAGATACACCGGCTTAGCAATTTTCTGCTCTGGCACCACGGTCAACATCGCGCGCAGATCCAGTTTGCCGACTTCCAGCGGGTGATCCATCAAGTGCAGAAGATCCGAACGGCCGCGCGCTTCACGTAATGAACGCAAGCCGAGGCGGGCGAGGAACTCACGCACTTCCTGCGCCACGTTGATGAAGTACTGCGCCAGCTGACGCGGATCACCATCAAAGGCTTCGGCGTTGGTGGTTAAACCGGCCGGGCATTTGACGTTACAGTTTTTCGCCATCACGCATTTCAACATCATCAGCGCGGTGGTGCCGAACTCGAAGCTGTCGCCACCGAGCAGGGCAGATTTGATCACATCGCTGCCGGTCTGCTGCGCGCCGGAGCAGCGCAGCTGCACTTTGTCGCGCAGGCCGTTAGCACACAGCGCCTGATGCACTTCAGCGATACCGATCTCCGCGACGCGGCCGGTATATTTCAGGCTGGTAACGGAAGCCGCGCCGGTGCCGCCGGTGTTACCCGCGACGTTAATCACATCCGCGCCGGCTTTCGCCACGCCGACGGCGATGGTGCCGATACCTTCAGATGAAACCAGCTTGACGATGACGCGCACACGCGCGGCTTTACAGTCGTGGATCAGCTGTGCCAAATCTTCGATGGAGTAAGTGTCGTGGTGCGGTGGCGGTGAAACCAGCTCAACACCCGGCGTACCGCCACGCGCGGCGGCAATTTCAACGGTCACTTTCGGTGCCGGCAACTGACCGCCTTCACCGGGCTTAGCGCCCTGGCCGATTTTGATCTCCAGCTCTTCCAGCATCGGGTCGGCCAGATAAGCCGCCCAAACGCCGAAACGACCAGATGCCAACTGCTTGATACGTGACGCGCGGATGGTGCCGTGACGTGAATAGTGCTCGCCACCTTCACCGCAGTTACTCATGCCGCCAACCATGTTGGTACCGTGCGCGACAGCTTCGTGCGCCGGCGCCACCAGCGCACCGTGGCTCATCGCACCGGAGGCAAAGGTACGCGTAATTTCATGTGCAGGTTGAATCTCTTCCAGCGGCAGCGATGGCAGCGCGGTGAAGATCAGCGACAGATAATCAGCGGCTTTGCCGTAAGCGGTGATGTGCAGTACGCCATCCGCCACGCTGCTGCTTTCGATATCGTCGGTGAAACGGGTTTTCAGCGCACGCGCCAGCGCTTCCAGGCGCTCGTTCTCTGGTTTCAGGCCAGCAATCGCATCGATCAGACGCAGCTCAAACTGGTTCAGGCTGCCGTTCACCGCTTCACACTTCAGGCCTCGCGTAGCGAAGCCGTTGTTCACCAGCGAGTAGCGGCCCAGTTTGCGGCCGAATTCGGCTTCGCTATCAACGTGGGTCAAATCGCACGGCAGCGCAAGGATGTCGCGCAGCGCCGCTGGACGACGTTTACGCTCGGCATGCATCAGGCCGGAGAACTGACGGTAATCAGGCGTGATGGCAAAGGTGTCGATCACATCATTCGGGATGCGCTCAAAGCTGCTGTCTTTAAAGGCTTCTGCTTTGATGTTGAATGCGTTATCCAGTTTGGCCAACGTCATCAAACGAATAAAGTTGTCCTCTTCGCGCTCTTTATTAGCAAAGCGAATCGGCTGTTCCGTCATGTCGATAAAGGTACGTACCGCGATGGTACCGTACGAGTGTCCCGCGCCTTCAGCACGCTCTTTGAACAGGCCGAGCAATGGCACTTCCGCTTCGCCCTGAATTTTCAATGAGCTCTGGTGCCAATCTACCGCCATCTGAGCGATCGCCGGGAAGCCCGCGCCGCCGACAGGAGTTTTGATATTCGGGAAATATTTCTTCAATACCGGATCGTCGGTATTCAAGAAGTTCGGCTCGAAGAATTCGCCGCAGCTGTAGCTCTCAACGGTACACAGGCCGACTTTACCCATGGTTTTCATCAGCGCTTTTTCGGCTGCTTTGGCATAGCGTTTAAAGGCTTTGTTGCCTTCTTCGCCTTCACCGAATTTCTCTTCCGCACGCATCTGCACGCCGAGTGGGTAAACGGCAGAAGCACCAAAGCCCAGCGTCGCCGCAATATGGTGTGAAGAGATGCTTTGACCACTTTCGACCACCAGCGAAACATCCAGACGCAGACCTTCCTGCACTAAGCGCTGGTTGATCGCCGACACCATCAGCAGCATCGGAATCGCTGCATGCGTTGAGGAGATATGACGGTCGGTGATCACCGCGATGCCGCCTTGCTGGCGTGCGAAATCCACCACCTGCTGGGCTAAGTCATCAATGGCTTTTTCCAGCGCGTTGGCGTTGGCCGCACGGCTGACGATATCTTTGCCAACTACCGGCTCGTACAGCATCTCGAAGCGCGCATAAGGTGCGACGGTTTGCTCGCGCAGGCGCAGCATGTCGAGGTGCGTCAGAATTGGCGTTGGAACAATGATTTGCTGACCTTTGCTGCGGCCGAGATGCGGTTTTGCACCCAGAGCAACACGCAGCGTCATGCCGTCCGCTTCACGAATCGAATCGAGCGGCGGGTTGGTGACTTGTGCAAAACGTTGTGAGAAGTAGTGCGCCATGCCGCCTTCGTGATCGGACAGGCCGTTGATGGCGTTGCCGTAACCCATTGCTGAGATCTTCTCAGCGCCGGTTTGCAGCATCGGGTCCATCATGAATTTGAAGCTTTCCTGGTTGTAGTAGTAGGCGACAAAACGCTGATAGGTTTTGAGGTCTCCACGATAACGCAGCGGCGAGCCGAGCTGCTCTGCCTGAATTTCCGGCAAGTCGGCGAGATCGATACGCGCTTTGCCCAGCAGCGACAGGTAATCTTTTTCAGCCGCCAGTTTTTCCAGCGCTTCAACCGTGGTGTAAGAGCGTTTCTCTTTGTGATCGTAATAGAGCATGCCGCCCGCTTCGATACGGCCACGACGCAGTACGCTTTCCGGTGGGAAGGCGATCTGGCCTGCTTCAGACATCGCACCGATGTATTCCGCAGTTTCAACGGAACGCAGTGGACGGAGGCCGAGGCGATCAAGACGCGCGCCGATCACTTCACCGTTACCGAAGATCAGCGCAGCTGGACCATCGTTCTTCTCTTCATATAAAGAGAAGTACTCGAGCATGGCGCGCACTTCGTTCGAGAGTGACGTATCGTTCTCCCACGCCGGCGGCATCATCGAAACCACGGCGTTGATCAGGTCGAGATTATCTTCCATCAAGCGGCTGTGGATGCTCTGGTCGAGACGTGAGCTGTCTGACTGACCTTTTGGACGCACGATTTTTTTACCGCGCGCCAGCATCAGTGCCGCTTCAGCGATGCGGTTTTTACGATCGGTATTCAGCTCGCCGTTGTGCGCCATTAAGCGGAACGGCTGCGCCATGGTGGTGTGCGGATCGGTGTTAGTCGAGAAGCGGGTGTGGAAGAACAGCCCGCGCACCTGATGGTCCGCATCGGTCAAATCTTTGAAGTACGGGATCACTTCGTTGGAGTTCAGGCGTGCTTTAAATACCTGCGTGCGCGAAGAGAGCGAGAGCGGATAGAGGCCGCCGAATTCGCTTTCGGTAAAGGCACGTGCTTCGATATCCAGCAGCGCGCGATAAATCAGGCGCTCGAATTCGAGTTGTTCAGTCACTTCCTGCGGCGCAGCAAAAATCCACTGCACAATCGGCAGCTGGAACTGCAAGGCGGCCGGGCGCGTCACGCTGCCGTCCAGCGGCATATCGCGTTTTACTAATACCGGGAAGTTATGCGCCGCCAGCGTTTCTTCAACCAAACGCTCAGCGTTGGCACGCAGCTCTGCATCTTTTGGCACAAAAAAGTTACCGACGCCGAAACGGCCGGCTTCCAGCGCCAGACCGGTAACCTTGCGGAAGAAGTTCAGGGAGAGATCGACGTTTACACCCGCGCCATCGCCCACGCCTTCGGCAGACATGCCGCCACGGTGCGGGACTGTGCATAGCGCGCTATGGGCCATCCGCAGAATCTCATGAGTCTGCTCGCCGTCCTTACGGGTAATGAAACCTACACCACAGCTGTCACTTCCGGCTGATGGGTCATACAAACCATAGGGATTCGGTTTTTGCGTGGACATTGAGAGTCTCCTTAAACTTCTTTTGACATTACCTGCATTATTTCGCGTACCGCAGCGTGGCATTTAGAACCAACGCGGCGGTATCAATTCTTGTGCCGCTCAGTAAAGAGCGGGCGTCGCAGCACCGAGCAAGGGCTCTCAAGACACTGTTGTCACGTCCTTAATGAGCTGCTCTTTTTATTCCGGTCTCTTTCGGGAGATAGCTTGCATCCAGAGGGAGGCTTCTTGCTGCATAGATATGCCGAGACACAGGCCCACCAGGAAAGCTTCCAGTGGAATTCCAACTTATCGGGAAAGCGAACTCAGGTCAAATAGCCAGCTTTGTTGCGGGTAATTGGCTTTTTCGTCACTTAATTAAATGATTATTAAGGTTTTATTGCGTAAATTTATGTCAATCTCCCGCTGAGCATTCCCCCAGGAAGTGTGAGCCGTCTCACTGTGACCCAGCCCTCTAATATCCAAACAATGCTGGCAGAAAGGGTTATAACAGCATTTAATTCTGTTGGGGGCAGTTGATACACAGCATGTATCTGTTTTTCTTATGGCGTCATATTTGAATCAAAATGGGGCTGCCATTAGTAAAATTAATCACGCGAGGCGTGCTTAAAAAATCACTTAAGTTGAATGGGTATGCAATAAAGAGGTGCAACCATCAGGAAAAATGGCTGCCAGGGTGCTGATTAGCACAGGATGTTGAGATAAGGCCCGCAAAAGCGCGGCCCTCCAGATTATTCAGTTGGCAGAATTAGTCAAGCGCTTTGCGCATATAGAAGGGAACGTCGGCGAAATCGCGCTGCGATGCACCATTACAGGGCATAACCCGCGTGATATGGCAGGGTGAAGCGGGGCAGCGCAGCGATAATTACGCTATCATGAGCCAGATTTCGTTCAGGGAGCTCGTAATGAAACAGATTCGTCTTTTAGCGCAGTACTACGTTGATTTGATGGTCAAACTCGGCCTGGTGCGTTTTTCGCTACTGTTAGCCTCGGCGCTGGTCGTACTGGCGATGGTGGTGCAGATGGCCGTCACCATGGTGTTGCGCGGACATGTGGAAAGCATCGACGTTGTCCGCTCCATCTTCTTCGGTCTGTTAATTACGCCCTGGGCAGTCTATTTCCTCTCGGTGGTGGTCGATCAGCTGGAAGAGTCACGCCAACGCCTGTCAAAACTGGTGGATAAGCTGGAAGAGATGCGTACGCGCGATCTCGAGCTTAATCAGCAGATGAAGGAGACCATCACCCAGCTTAATCAGGAAATTAATGATCGTATTAAAGCTGAGCAGGCGCGTGAGCAGGTGATGGATAAGCTACGCGAAGAGATGGCACGACGCGAGCAGGCGCAAATCGAGCTGGAACAGCAATCCTCCTTCCTGCGCTCTTTCCTGGATGCATCACCGGATTTGGTGTTCTACCGCAACATTGATAAGCAGTTCTCCGGTTGTAACCGCGCCATGGAACTGCTAACCGGCATGAGCGAAAAGCAGTTGATTGGCCTGACTCCGCGCGATATCTACGATGACGAAGCCGCCACTAAAGTGCTGGAAACCGATGAGAAAGTGTTCCGCCACAATGTATCGCTGACGTACGAACAGTGGCTGCAATATCCCGACGGGCGCAAAGCCTGTTTCGAAATCCGTAAAGTGCCCTATTACGATCGCGTGGGTAAACGCAGTGGCCTGATGGGCTTTGGCCGCGATATTACTGAGCGTAAGCGCTATCAGGACGCGCTGGAGAACGCCAGCCGTGAGAAGACCACCTTTATTTCTACTATCAGCCACGAGCTCCGTACGCCGCTGAATGGCATCGTTGGGCTGAGCCGCATCCTGTTGGATACCGATCTCAATCAGGAGCAACTCAAGTACCTCAAAACCATCCACGTTTCAGCCATCACGCTGGGCAACATCTTCAATGACGTGATCGAAGTGGACAAAATCGAGCGCCGTAAAGTGCAGCTGGATAATCAACCGCTTGATTTCACCGGTTTCCTCGCCGATCTGGAAAATCTCTCTGGCCTGCTGGCGCAGCCAAAAGGGCTGAAGTTTGTTATGGCGCCAGAGTTGCCGCTACCGCATAAAATCTCGGCGGATGGTACGCGCTTGCGTCAGATTCTGTGGAACCTGATTGGCAACGCCGTGAAATTTACCCAGCAGGGCGAGATTGTGGTGCGCGTCGCCTATCGTCAGGATGAAACGCTGCACTTTGAAGTGCAGGATTCCGGCATGGGCATTCCGCAGGAAGAGCAGGATAAGATCTTCGCGATGTACTACCAGGTGAAAGATCAACATGGCGGCAAACCGGCGACGGGTACCGGCATCGGTTTAGCGGTTTCGCGTCGTCTGGCACAGGCGATGGGCGGCGATATCAGTGTCAGTAGCGTCGCGGGGCAGGGTTCCTGCTTTACCGTCGAGATCAACGCGCCACGCGTCGCTGAGGAAGTTGAAGACGATAATCTGGATGACAGCATGCCGTTGCCGGCGCTGCACGTGTTGCTGGTGGAAGATATCGAGCTCAACGTCATCGTGGCGCGGTCGGTGCTGGAGAAGCTGGGCTGCAGCGTTGACGTCGCGATGACCGGAACGGACGCGCTGGCTATGTTTGATCCGCAGGAGTTCGATCTGGTGCTGCTCGATATTCAGCTACCGGATATGACCGGCCTCGACGTGTCGCGTGCTATCCACCAGCGTTATGCCGATGTGGCGCTGCCGCCGCTGGTGGCATTGACCGCCAACGTGCTGAAAGACAAAAAAGAGTATCTCGATGCTGGCATGGATGATGTGTTGAGCAAACCGCTTGCCGTGCCAGCGCTGACGGCGGTGATCAAGAAGTTCTGGGATTATCAACCTGAGCAGGAAGAGATAGCCGTCGAATCATCAGACGAGCAGTCACGCACGCTGTTAGATGTGGCGATGCTGGAACAATACATTGAGCTGGTTGGCCCAGGATTGATTACCCAAAGCCTCACTATATTTGAGCAGATGATGCCGGGTTATCTCGACGTGCTGGATTCCAACATGATGGCACGCGATCAAAAAGGCATAGCTGAAGAAGGGCACAAGATCAAAGGTGCAGCAGGTTCGGTTGGCTTACTGCATTTGCAGCAGTTAGCGAAACAGATTCAGTCGCCAGAATTGCCAGCGTGGTGGGACAACGTGCAAGAGTGGGTTGACGAATTAAAACAGGAATGGCTCAAAGACGTGAACGTGTTACGTGAATGGGTAGCAGAGCGGGAAAAATTACAGGACGTTAGAAAAAAATGACCCCAGTCGAAACTGGGGTGCGCGAATACTGCGCCAACACCAGGGAAATGGGTACTGCTGCTATTATTAGAAATCGAATAAGAAAGCAACAGTTCGGTATTGGTTAACGCTTCAAAATCACCTTAACAAATTCGCCAATGCTTGCGACAAGATTCATTAAATTGTGTGATGTTGAGCAGCGATTAAATACAGAAAACATTAATTTGCTGACACAGTCAAGCAAGGAATTAATTTCTTTGCCATATTGCACTTTTTTTGACCAAATGTTCTGCTTTTTGCCTGGTTTTGCTGCAGTGAGCGGCAGGAAAAGCCTGACACAAGCATGGAAAATCTGATTCTGACAAAAAATTGAGGTTAAGTAAGATTAACACTCTGATATTGATGGATAAAAACAGATTTTTCGGCGGGTTATCCAAAACGTTTTGGAAACCTTAAACGGAAAGTTCCAGTTTATAGTTTATTGAATAATGTAAACCAAACGTGCGGTAAATCGCTTTACCATCCGTGAGGTCGAATGCATGCAGGATCAGACAGATTTGGGCGCATTTTTCAGAATGGTCTCTGTTATCAATGAACAAGTTCGAACAACAATAAAATTGATAGTTAAGCATCATGAAAGCATTTACGTGAGCGATATCACATTCAGTTAAGTGTTCATGCATGCAGCATTTGATCTATTTATCGTTATGGAACCGATTCCTTTTTGGCGGAAGTGCTTGATGTGATTGGCTCTAATAGAGGAACACTGATTGCGATGGCAACAATTTTCCAGACGTCTTAACCAGTCTGAGGATAAAATTTAGTGGTTAATCGTTGGTATTCGCTATCGTGACTTGGGTGATTGATTAATACAGGGAACAGGTAAGAGAAAATTGCATGAGCAAGAGTAAAGGAACACTGGGAAAACGTATTAAAGTGCTGATTGCTAAAGCGCTACTGGCCTGGCTTGGCATCTGGTTAGCGGGCATTTTGCTGTTTGCATTTTTACCGGTACCGTTCTCGGCGGTGATGGTGGAACGGCAAATCACCGCCTGGTTTACTGGGCGCTTTGATTTTGTGGCGCACTCGGATTGGGTCGGCATGGACGAAATCTCGCCGTGGATGGCATTAGCAGTTATCGCTTCTGAGGATCAAAAGTTTCCCGAGCATTGGGGCTTTGATGTCGATGCCATCCAGTCAGTGCTGGATAACGATGGCAATGAACGCATGCGCGGTGCTTCAACGCTTTCACAGCAGACGGCGAAAAACCTGTTTCTGTGGGATGGTCGCAGCTGGTTGCGTAAAGGGCTGGAAGCAGGATTAACGGTGGGAATCGAAACCGTATGGACTAAGCGGCGTATCCTGACGGTTTATCTCAATATCGCAGAATTTGGCGACGGCGTGTTTGGTGTGGAAGAAGCTTCACAGCGCTATTTCCATAAACCCGCTAGCCGCCTGACGATGTCTGAAGCGGCGTTACTGGCAGCAGTGCTGCCCAATCCGATCCGTTTCCGCGCCGATGCGCCTTCAGGCTACACGCGGCAGCGGCAGCAGTGGATTATGCGGCAGATGCGCCAGTTGGGCGGCGAGGGTTTCCTCAATCGCTACAAGCTGCACTGATAGGTTTAATCCTCGTCAAAGCCCGCTTCAAACAGTTCTATAACCGCTGCCAGCGCCTGCTCTTCCTGCGGGCCGCTGGCTTCAATCTCAATATGGCCGCCTTTCGCTGAGTCGAGCATCAGCAGCGCAATCACGCTGCTGGCTTCGGCTTCGGTGCCCGATTCGTTACGCAGCAACACTTCAGCATCAAAACTCTGCACCAGCTCGAACAGCTTCATTGCCGGACGCGCGTGCATGCCCAGCTTGTTACGAATCTCAACGGTTTGCTTCACGGTCATGATTTGCGTTTTTCCAGAGTGCGATGACGAGATTGCACGTTTTTACCGCGTGAACGGAAATAATCCGCCAGTTGCTCAGCGATATACACTGAACGATGCTTCCCGCCGGTACAGCCAATGGCGACGGTGAGATAGCTGCGGTTATTGGTTTCCAGCATCGGCAGCCACAGTTCCAGATAGCTGCGCGTTTGATAGATAAAGTTGTGCACTTCGGTGTGACGATCGAGGAAGGCGGCAACCGGACGATCCAGGCCGGTCATCGGACGCAGCTTAGGATCCCAGTGCGGATTTGGCAGGAAACGCACATCGAAGACATAATCGGCATCGATCGGAATGCCGTGTTTGAAGCCGAATGACTCAAACACCATGGTCAGTTCACGCTCGCGCTTGCCCAGCAGGCGCGTGCGCAGCATCTCCGCCAATTCATGAACCGACATCTCGGACGTATCGATAATCAGATCGGCGCGTGAGCGCAGCGGCTCCAGCAGATCGTTCTCTTCGTCGATAGCACTTTCCAGCGACAGATTTTTGCTGGAGAGCGGATGCAGGCGACGCGTATCGCTGTAGCGGCGAATCAGCGTGTTGCGATCGGTATCGAGAAACAGCAGCTGCGGCGAGAAGGTATCCGGCAGATTATTGAGCGCGGCTTCAAAGACTTCCGGTGATTCCGGCATGTTGCGCACGTCAATGCTGACCGCCGCAGAAATATTGCGTTCGGTTAAGGTATTCGCCAGCTCCGGTAGCAATACCACCGGCAAGTTGTCGACACAGTAGAAGCCCATATCTTCAAGGGCACGCAGCGCGACTGATTTTCCTGAGCCTGACCGACCGCTAACGATCATCAGCACCATCACATTTCTCCCGTTTTAAACCGGCGAACAGGCCGGTAAAAGTGTTTCTCGCTTAAGAGTGTGCTTCCTGAGCTTCTGTGATAATGGCGTAGAGCTCTTCGTCGCTCTGTGCCGCACGCAAACGACGACAGACGGTTTTATCCGCCAGACGTTTGGCAACCAGCGAAAGCGTGTGCAAATGGGTTTTACACTGGTCCGCAGGTACCAGCAGGGCAAACAGCAGGTCAACCGGCTGATTGTCTACCGCATCAAAAGCGATAGGCTGATCGAGGCTGATAAACACGCCGACAGCGCGTAAGGTGTCCTCCTCCAGCTTGCCATGTGGAATGGCGATACCGTTGCCAATACCGGTACTGCCCATACGTTCGCGGGTCAGGATGGCTTCGAAAAGCGTCTGGTGCGGCAGATTGAGCTGCTTCGCTGCCAGCTCGCTGATAATTTCCAGCGCGCGTTTTTTACTCTGGCAGTGTACGCCGCTACGGGTACAGTCCAGTGAAAGGACCGAGCTCAATTCCAGTGTTAGATCGTTGTTCATCATCGTTTCACTTGCGAGTTCACATAGCCGCGAGGTTCAGGCGATTGATTTCATTGCCGTTCGCCCGCTGGCGCTTGCGCAGATGACAAAACGGGGCGGTAATATCCGCCCCATTTATGCTCTAAGTGCCGAATCAGTCAGCACTCTGCAAGCGTGAAGGTTAGTGTTTTTTCAGTTTGTCTTTGTGTTTGGTCAGCTGACGGGAAAGCTTGTCGATTAACCCGTCGATGGCCGCGTACATGTCTTCCGCTTCCGATGTGGCGTGCAGCTCCCCGCCGTTGACGTGCAGTGTTGCATCCGCAATCTGCGTCACCTTCTCTACCTTCAGAACAATATAAACCTGATTGATACGATCAAAATAGTGTTCCAGTTTGGCAAATTTGGTATTTACAAATTCACGCAGAGGTTCGGTAATTTCAACATTAAGGCCGGTAAGGTTTAGCTGCATAGGTCTTCCTTCTTCGTTCGGTCAAACCAGCTGTTTACGCTGGTTTGATGGCGGTATAGATAAAGACTCGCGATATTTAGCAACCGTACGTCGCGCTACCATGATGCCCTGTTCGGATAACATGGAGGTCAGTTTGCTGTCGCTCAAGGGTTTTGCGGGGTTTTCCGCCGAGATTAATTTTTTCACTAATGCACGAATCGCCGTGGACGAGGCTTCGCCACCGCCTTCGGTGTTGACGTGACTGGAGAAAAAATACTTCAGTTCAAAGATGCCACGCGGGCTGTGTAAATACTTTTGCGTGGTCACGCGGGAAATAGTGGATTCGTGCATATCAACAGCCTGAGCGATATCCGCCAGCACCATTGGACGCATGTACTCCTCACCCTGCTCAAAAAATGCCTGCTGCTGTTCAACGATACAGCGTGTCACTTTCAGCAGCGTGTCGTTACGGCTCTCCAGGCTCTTAATTAGCCACTTGGCTTCCTGTAAATTGCTACGAATAAACTGATTATCGCTTTCGTTACGGCCAGCTCCGCCCATCGCAGCATACTGCTGATTGATTTTCAGGCGCGGCATGCTGTCGGAATTCAGTTCAACCGTCCAGCGCTTGCTGATTTTGCGCACCAGCACATCGGGAATGACATATTCCGGTTCGCTTGTATTGATTGACTGGCCAGGGCGCGGATCGAGTGACTGAATCAGCAACATCGCCTCTTTCAGCACCTCTTCCTTCAGACGCGTTACGCGCATCAGGCTGCGGAAATCATGGTTGGCCAGCAGATCAAGATGTTCGCTCACAATCAGGCGCGCTTCCGCGAGCATGGGCGTAGCGGCATCATATTGCGAAAGCTGCACTAACAGGCAATCACGCAAATCACGGGCACCGACGCCGACCGGATCGAAACGCTGCACGCGTTTGAGCACGGCTTCAACTTCTTCCAGCGTTAGCTCTTCATCGCCAATACTGTCATAAATATCTTGTAAGCTGACGGTGAGATAGCCGGTGTCGTCAATGGCATCAACAATGGATGTAGCGATGGCGCGATCGGTATCAGTGAACGGCGTTAACTCAACCTGCCACATCAGGTAATCCTGCAGCGATTGCGTGGTTTCGCCCTGATAGATTGGCAGTTCGTCATCCTGGTAATCGGTGCCGGTGCCTGACGGCGTGCCCGCAGTGTAGATTTCGTCCCAGGTGGCATCGAGCGGGAGATCTTCAGGCATGTCTTTCTGTTCAAGAGCTTCACGCGTGTCTAATGAATCACTCTCTTGTTCCTGAAATTCGCGTGCGTCGACTTCTTCGTGCAGATCGGTTTGTTCAAGCAGCGGATTGCTTTCCAGCGCCAGTTGGAGTTCTTGCTGGAGTTCAAGCGTAGAGAGTTGCAGCAAGCGAATGGCTTGCTGCAACTGTGGTGTCATCGCCAGCTGTTGGCTGAGCCTGAGTTGCAAACCTTGCTTCATAATTCGGTTAGAATTTCCTAAGCAAACGTAGGGTGTTACGACACCTTATCAGAGTCTGAACTCTTCGCCCAAATAAACACGCTTAACCTGCTCATCTACAAGAATTTCATCAGGCGTGCCATGGGCAATTAAATGACCCTGGCTAACGATATAAGCGCGTTCACACACCGCGAGGGTTTCACGCACGTTGTGGTCGGTAATCAGCACGCCAAGGCCGCTGTCACGCAGATGCTCGATGATTTTCTTGATGTCGATAACCGAAATGGGGTCAACACCGGCAAAAGGCTCATCCAGCAGGATGAATTTCGGATTAGCGGCCAGCGCGCGAGCAATTTCCACACGACGGCGTTCACCACCCGACAGCGCCTGGCCCATGCTGTCGCGCAGATGGCCGATATGGAACTCTTCCATCAGCTCGTTGGCACGATCCTGACGCTGCTCTTCTGTCAGATCATCACGGATCTGCAGCACCGCCATTAGGTTGTCGTACACGCTCAGGCGGCGGAAGATCGAGGCTTCCTGCGGCAGATAGCCGATACCGCGACGGGCGCGCGCATGCAGCGGCAGGATGCTGATGTCTTCATCATCAATCACGATGCGGCCCGCATCGCGCGGCACAATTCCCACCACCATGTAAAAGGTGGTGGTTTTACCGGCACCGTTCGGGCCCAGCAGGCCGACAATCTCGCCGGATTTTACCTGCAGGCTAACATCTTCCACCACGCGGCGGCCTTTGTAGGCTTTCGCCAGGTTCTCAGCGATTAGTGTAGCCATAGCAATCAGTTACTCTTTTTAGGGCTCGCGGACGAACCGTTTTTGTCCTGCAGCTGCGACGGAACCAGAACGGTGGTCACGCGCTTGCTGTCACCCTGGCTGAACGCCTGCATCTTCTGCTCTTTCACCAGGTAAGTGATGCGGTCGCCTTTGATGTTGCTGTCCTGCTGCTGAATGAAGGCATTACCGGTCAGCTCAACAAAATCGTTCGCCAATTCATAGTGCAGTTTACTGGCGTGGCCTTGCACCGGCTTGCCGTTATCCTGCATTTGATAGAAGGTCGCTGGCGTGCCGTAAGCATCAACGATGGTTTTCTTGCTATCGCCGCCCGGACGGGTGACGACCACTTTATCGGCGGTAATCTTGATGGAACCCTGGGTCACAATCACGTTGCCGGTAAAGGTCGCGACGTTGCCCTGCAGGTCTAGCGCCTGGTTGACGGAGTCAATATTCACCGGCTTGTCTGAGTCACCGGTTAATGCCAGCGCAGGCAGGCTCGTTGCCAGCAGCGTACTTACCAGCAATAACTTAAGGCTATTTTTGTTCATTTTGAATTTCATAGGAAGTTTTGACCTTTTCAAGCAGCTCAGCGTGTTTCGTCCGTAAATTGCCGCGCATTTTCATGCCAGTGGAATTAAAACTGCGGCCAAAAAGGGTGACTTGATCGTCAGATGTCACATCCTGGGTGACCAAATTAACCTGAGCGTTATCGGTAAGGATGCGCTCAAGCTGTGAATCCTGCGTCAGGGTATTGACGACAACGTTGCCATAAAGATAAAGCATACGATCTTTAGTCAGCTTTGCCTTATCGGCGCGCACCGACCATGTCGCGACTTTGTTTACGTCATAGGTGGTCATCACCGGATTATCGAACCAACTTATCTCATCGGCAGCAAAGTAGGTGACTTTATCGGAGACCAGTTTATAGCCCAGCGCGCCTGTTGGGTTATACACCACCGTGTTCGATTTCTCGCTGGTGTAGGTCGGCGCTTGATCGTTGGTCGCCACCGGCGTTCTGTCGTCATCCTGGTTGGTGAGATTCCAGCCGATCAGCACTAAGGCGATCAAGGCCAGGATCAGCGTCATCCAACGCCTGCTCTTACTCATATTGATTGCCCTTTGGCATCCTCAAATTTGTTCTGCGCCATCAAAATCAGATCGCACAACTCACGTACAGCGCCGCGGCCACCGGCAATGCGGGTAACATAATGCGCGCGCGGCAGTAAAATCGGGTGGGCATCGGCAACGGCCACGCTCAAACCCGCCTGCGCCATCACCGGCCAGTCGATCAGGTCATCGCCAATATAGGCGACCTGATCGGCGGTTAATGACAGTTTATCCAGGAGTTCCCGCCAGGCCAAAAGCTTATCCGATTGTCCCTGGTAAAGATGCGTAATGCCGAGCGTCTTACAGCGATCTTCCAGCAGTTTTGCTTTGCGGCCGGTAATAATAGCCACTTCGATGCCGGAGGTCAGCAGGCAACGCACGCCATAACCATCGCGCACGTTAAAAGCTTTCAACTCTTCACCGCTGTTACCCATGTAAATCACGCCATCCGACATCACGCCATCGACGTCACAAATCAGCAGGCGAATCTTCGCAGCACGCGCCATGACGTCCGCGCTCACCGGACCGTAGCAAGTCTCGACCATCGCCGTTTCAGCACTCATTGTTTCTTCCTGTTCAGACTACGCCAGCGCGCAGCATGTCATGCATATGTACCACACCGAGCAGGCGATCGTCATCGGCCACCAGCAGGGCGGTGATGTTTTTGTTTTGCATCAGATTAAGGGCATCGACCGCGAGCATATTCGGGCGTACGCGAATACCGCCGCTGGTCATCACTTCCTGAATGGTGGCTTTCTGGAAATCAATGCCCATATCGAACACGCGGCGCAAGTCACCATCGGTGAAGATGCCTTCGATTTTCATCAGGTCATCAACAATTACCGTTAAACCAAGATTCTTGCGGGTAATTTCCAGCAGTGCATCGCGCATTGAGGCATCACGGCTGACGTGTGGGATTTCATCGCCGCTGTGCATGATATCGCTGACGTGCAGCAGCAGTTTGCGGCCCAGCGCACCGCCGGGATGCGACAGCGCAAAATCTTCCTGGGTAAATCCGCGCGCTTCCAGCAACGCCACGGCCAGCGCATCACCCATGACTAAGGTCGCGGTGGTGCTGGTGGTCGGCGCCAGGCCGAGCGGACAGGCTTCCTGCGGCACTTTCACGCACAGATGCACATCCGCCGCGCGGCCCATCGCGCTTTCCGGGCGGCCGGTGATACAAATCAGCTGCACCTTCTGGCGCTTTAACACCGGCACCAACGCAAGGATTTCGCCGGACTCACCGCTGTTGGAAATCGCTATCACCACATCATTGGTGCTGACCATGCCGAGATCGCCGTGGCTGGCTTCACCGGGATGCACAAAGAAAGAGGGCGTTCCGGTGCTGGCAAAAGTCGCGGCCATCTTTTTACCGATATGTCCGGATTTGCCCATGCCCATCACCACCACTTTGCCACGGCAGGCAAAGATCATCGCGCAGGCGCGATCGAAATCGTCATTGATATATTGATCAAGCTGCTCCAGCCCTTCGCGTTCGATGCGCAGCACCGCTTTACCTGCTTGCTGGAAATCGAAATCCGGTTGCTGATGTGACATGGTCAGTCCGTCCTTAATAGCTTGTGATAAGCATGGGGCTAAGCCACAGCCACAGCACCCACGCGATAAAACCACCTAATAATAGTGTGCCTGCGATACGGCCAATACGGCGTTTGCGCAGCAGGCAGAGCAGGGCGAACAGCACGCTCACCGCCAGCATCACCCAGTAATCACGCGCGAAGGCATGCGCATCAACGCTACCGGGATGAATCAGCGCTGGCAGGCCGAGCACAATCGCCAGATTGAAAATGTTGGCACCGATCAAGTTACCGATAGCGATATCGTCCTCACCTTTCAGCGCGCCGGCCACAACGGTGGCCAGTTCGGGCAAGCTGGTGCCGACGGCAATCAGCGTCAGGCCCATCACCAGTTCGCTCACACCGAAGTAGTCGGCAAAGACGGTGGCGTTGTCGATCACCATCCGCGTTGACATCGGCAGAATAATTAGCGCGACTGCCAGCCACAGAAAGGCCACGGTGTTGCCGGCTTCATCGCGCGGCAATTCGGCCAGCTGTTCACGGGTTAGCGTGTCGTTATTATCACGTTCAGCACGGCGAGCAATGCGGATCACCACCAGCAGATAACCCAGCGCGATCAGTAGTAGCGCAACGCCATCGAGACGACTCAGATGATTATCAAACAGCATGATGCCGCTGAGCAGTGAGACTAGCAGCATTAATGGCAGTTCGCGCCGAATCAGATTGGAGTGTACTGTCAATGGATGGAGCAACGCTGCGCCACCCAGAATCAAGAGAATGTTGGTGATGTTCGAGCCCAGCGCAGTGCCGACCGCTAAATCCATCTGTCCATGCTGCGCAGCTGAAAATGAGACGATCAATTCCGGCAATGATGTGCCAATGCTCACCACCGTCATACCTATGATCAGCGGTGGGATGCCAAAGGATCGACAGAGGATCGCGGCGCTAAATACCAGACGGTCGGCGCCGTAAACCAGTAAAATCAATCCGATAAACAGCAAGGCAGAGGCTACGAACATTAAAAATCCTTGATGGATGGAGGTGTCGGCGAACCTTGTCCGACAGGTAAAAACATTCTGCACGCACTAACAGGCGCTGATTTTGACTGTCTGAGAGGCAAAAGTAAATTTTAAGGCCGTTTTCGCCACACTAAGTGGGTAAGTTTCTGTAAAACTATCGTGCATTCGAGGCTACCAGGCTACCATCCACCGCTTTGATAGCGCCCGATCCGCATAAAGAGGTAAAGATGATCCAGCAGCAAACGAATCTGGTTGAGGTTCGTGGCGTCAGTTTCACGCGCGGAGATCGTACAATCTTTGACGATATCTCGTTAACGGTACCCGCCGGCAAAGTCACCGCGATTATGGGGCCGTCCGGAATTGGTAAAACCACGCTTTTACGTCTGATTGGCGGGCAATTACAGCCCGACAAAGGCGAGATTTGGTTCCGCGATCAGAATATCCCGACGCTTTCCCGCACGAAATTGTACGAAGCGCGTAAAAAAATGAGCATGCTGTTTCAGTCAGGCGCGCTGTTTACCGATCTCAACGTGTATGAAAACGTTGCCTGGCCGTTGCGTGAACATACGCAGTTGCCGCCAGAACTGTTGCACAGCACCGTATTGATGAAGCTGGAAGCGGTGGGATTGCGTGGTGCTGCGAAACTGATGCCTGCCGAACTCTCTGGCGGTATGGCGCGGCGTGCGGCGCTGGCGCGTGCTATCGCGCTGGAACCGGAACTGATCATGTTCGATGAGCCTTTTGTCGGCCAGGATCCGATCACCATGGGTGTACTGGTGAAGTTAATTGACGAACTGAATCATGCTTTGGGCCTGACCTGCATTGTGGTTTCACACGATGTGCCTGAGGTATTGAGCATTGCCGATCATGCCTATATTGTTGCCGGACAAAAAATTATTGCTCAGGGCAGCGCGCCGGAACTTCGGGAAAATCCCGATCCGCGTGTGCGCCAGTTTATCGAGGGTCATGCGGATGGTCCGGTGCCGTTTCGCTTTGCCGCTGGCGATTATCTCAGCGACTTGACCCGCTCAGGGAGAACGTAAACTGATGTTGTTACAGGCGCTAGCGTCATTTGGACGTCAGGGAATTAATACCTGTGCCGCTTTTGGCCGCGCAGGCCTCATGCTATTTCATGCACTGGTGGGTAAGCCGGCGTTTCGTCGCCATGCGCCGCTGCTGGTAAAACAGCTCTACAGCGTGGGCGTGTTATCTTTGCTGATCATCGTGGTATCCGGCCTGTTTATTGGCATGGTACTGGGTCTGCAAGGCTATCTGGTGCTCACCACCTACAATGCTGAAACCAGCCTTGGCATGCTGGTGGCGCTCTCGCTGCTGCGAGAACTCGGTCCGGTCGTCACGGCGTTGCTGTTTGCAGGCCGTGCAGGTTCAGCGTTAACCGCTGAAATCGGGCTGATGAAAGCCACCGAACAGCTCTCCAGCATGGAGATGATGGCCGTCGATCCGTTACGTCGTGTGGTATCACCGCGCTTCTGGGCCGGCTTTATCAGCATGCCGCTGCTGGCGCTGATCTTTACCGCCGTCGGTATTGCCGGTGGCGCGCTGGTGGGCGTGAGCTGGAAAGGGATCGATCCGGGTTTCTTCTGGTCGGCGATGCAGAACGCGGTGGATTTCCGCACTGATGTCGTTAACTGCATGATCAAAAGCGCGGTCTTTGCCGTTACGGTAACCTGGATTGCGCTATTTAATGGCTATGATGCCATCCCGACCTCGGAAGGGATCAGTCGGGCGACGACGCGTACCGTGGTGCATGCTTCACTGGCGGTACTCGGTTTGGATTTTGTGCTGACAGCACTGATGTTTGGGAATTGATGCAATGCAAAGCAAGAAAAACGAAATCTGGGTTGGCGTCTTCATGCTGGCTGCGCTGCTGGCGCTATTATTCCTCGCCCTACGCGTCGCCGATCTCAAAACAATCGGCACCGAACCGACGTGGAAGATGTATGCCACCTTCGATAATATCGGCGGACTGAAAGTCAGTTCTCCGGTAAAAATTGGCGGCGTGCTAATTGGTCGGGTGTCAGATATCGCGCTGGATGAGAAAACTCTTTCACCGCGTGTAACCATGGATATCAGCGATAAATTCGCCAATAAGATTCCAGACACCAGCTCATTAGCCATCCGCACCCAAGGTCTGCTTGGTGAGCAGTTCCTGGCGTTGAATTTAGGTTTTGACGATCCCGAGCTTGGCTCATCGATGCTGAAAGATGGCGGCACCCTGCGTGACACCAAATCGGCACTGGTGCTGGAAGACCTGATCGGTCAATTCCTCTATAAGAGCGGCGATAACAAACCCGACAACAAATCCCAGGGCGCGGAGAGCGCACCAGCAGCACCTGCAACAACGGAATAACCTACGAGGTAAAACATGATGTTTAAACGTTTACTGATGATTGCTGTGTTGGCAATCGCACCGCTGGCAGCCAACGCCGCAGCGGATCAAACTAATCCTTACAAGCTGATGAACGAAGCGGCGGATAAGACCTTTACCCGTCTGAAAAACGAACAGCCGAAGATTAAGCAGGATCCGAACTATCTGCGTGAAGTGGTGCGTCAGGAACTGATGCCGTACGTGCAGGTAAAATATGCCGGTGCGTTGGTTCTCGGTCGCTATTATCGTGATGCGACACCGGCGCAACGTGATGCCTACTTTGCCGCGTTCGGTGATTATCTGGCGCAGGCTTACGGCCAGGCGCTGGCGCTGTATAACGGTCAAACTTACCAAATCCAGCCGGAACAGCCGATTGGCGATGCCAATATCGTGGCGATTCGCGTCACCATTATCGATCCGAACGGGCGTCCGCCAGTGCGTCTCGATTTCCAGTGGCGTAAGAACAGCCAGACCGGCAACTGGCAGGCGTATGACATGGTGGCTGAAGGCATCAGCATGATCACCACCAAACAGAATGAGTGGGGCGATCTGTTGCGCACCAAAGGCATTGATGGCCTGACGGCTCAGCTGAAAGTCTATGCAGCACAGCCGATCACCCTGGATAAAAAGCAATAATGAGTGAACCGTTACGCTGGCAGCGTACTGCCAGCACGCTGGCCCTAAGCGGCAAATTAGATCGTGATACCTTGCTGACCTTGTGGCAGGAACGCGAAACTGCGGTGGCGGATATCACCACCATTGATGTTGCCGGGCTGGAAAGGGTGGATTCAGCGGGTTTAGCGCTGCTGGTGCATCTGCGTGAAATCGCGCGAGCCCAAGGCAGCGCGCCACTTTTCTCTGGGGTCTCCGATAAACTCCAGTCGCTGATCACGCTGTATAACCTGCAGCAGATTATTGTTTCTGCGGAAAAAATCGCCTGATCTGCGGATGTCGAAGCTAAGCCCCTGATTTTTTCAGGGGCTTTTGCGTATTTAAGAGTCAGGCGCTTTCCTCTAAGATGGCAACCTTATTATTATTAAGCGAAGTAACGAGCAATGGAAAATAGTGAAGTTCAGGCCGTGCTGATGCAGGCGCTGGCATTAGAAGAAGTACACGTACTCAGCAACGATGGCAGCCATTTTCAGGTCATCGCGGTGGGCGAAATGTTCGGCGAACTGAGCCGCGTGAAGAAGCAGCAGGCTGTGTATGCGCCGCTGATGGAATATATTGCGGATAACCGTATTCATGCGGTTTCCATCAAAACTTATACCCCAGCCGAGTGGGCGCGCGACCGTAAACTCAACGGTTTCTAAGTGCCTCACCGGTTGTTTTATTGATAGATAATTGAGAGCCGTGTTAATGGACAAATTTCGTGTGCAAGGCCCCACTCGTTTAAGTGGTGAAGTGACCATTTCCGGGGCGAAGAATGCTGCGTTGCCGATTCTGTTTGCTGCACTGCTGGCTGAAGAGCCGGTAGAGATTCAGAACGTACCGAAGCTGCGTGATATCGATACCACCATGAAGCTGCTGAATCTGCTGGGTGCGCGCGTTGAGCGCAATGGTTCGGTCCACGTTGATGCTCGCGAAGTTAATGTTTTCAGTGCGCCATACGATTTAGTGAAAACCATGCGTGCTTCGATCTGGGCGCTGGGTCCGCTGGTGGCGCGCTTTGGTCAGGGCCAGGTTTCACTGCCGGGTGGTTGCGCTATCGGTGCGCGTCCGGTCGATCTGCATATTACTGGCCTGGAACAGCTGGGTGCAGAAATTAAGCTGGAAGAAGGCTACGTTAAAGCTTCTGTTAATGGCCGCCTAAAAGGTGCGCACATCGTGATGGATAAAGTGTCTGTTGGCGCTACCGTCACCATCATGAGCGCTGCTACGCTGGCTACCGGCATCACCATTATTGAGAACGCCGCGCGTGAGCCGGAGATTGTCGATACGGCAAACTTCCTCAATACGCTGGGCGCGAAAATCACGGGCGCGGGCACAGACAAAATCACCATCGAAGGTGTTGAGCGTCTGGGCGGCGGCGTTTATCGCGTTCTGCCAGATCGTATCGAAACCGGTACTTTCCTGGTCGCAGCAGCGATTTCACGTGGCAAAGTTGTTTGCCACAACACTAAGCCTGATACGCTGGATGCGGTGTTGTCTAAACTGCGTGAGGCTGGTGCAGAGATCGAAGTGGGCGAAGATTGGATCAGCCTGGATATGCACGGCAAGCGTCCAAAAGCGGTGAACATCCGCACGGCGCCGCATCCGGGCTTCCCAACTGATATGCAGGCGCAGTTCACGCTGCTCAACCTGGTGGCAGAAGGCACCGGTGTGATTACCGAAACCATCTTCGAAAACCGCTTCATGCATATCCCTGAACTGATTCGTATGGGCGCGCATGCGGAAATCGAAAGCAACACTGCGATTTGTCATGGCGTTGAAACCTTGTCGGGTGCGCAGGTGATGGCTACCGATCTGCGTGCATCAGCGAGCCTGGTGCTGGCGGGTTGTATTGCTGAAGGCACCACGTTAGTCGATCGTATCTATCACATCGACCGTGGCTATGAGCATATCGAAGATAAATTGAAAGCGATGGGTGCAAATATCGAGCGCGTAAGCGGCGAATAATTCTGCTTTTGCGCATTAAAAAACCAGTCACGGTAACGCGGCTGGTTTTTTTTCATCTGCAGCACACTCAGATCTTTTTACGATCCCTGGTCGATCGTATGCGCTTTTTGCGATCCATCAGCAGGCCGGTAAAAGGATCATAATATCGGCTCGGCCAGATCTCTGCCGGATGCACCTTGATTGCATTGGCGATTAGCCACTCGCCTTTGGGCCAGGGACGCGACAGCGCATTGGCCAATGTTGACGAGCTAAGCCCTGATTCACGTGACAGCGCTGCCAGTGATGTGCCTTTCTTACGTAATGCAGCAATGATATCTGCCGGGTGCCAATCCACTTTCCTTGGGTACATAACTTTCTTCTCCGTGTCCGTGTTATTACTTCATCTCCGCAGAAAAAGCTTTCCCGTTGCAGAGATATCTGGAAAAAACCCGCATTTTTATAGCAAATGTTTCCAGTTAATTTCCAGTAAATGTTTGAACGGCGCACGAAACTGCGTCGCTTTTCGCAAAAGCGATGCAAGCGATGTAAGTAAAAGGGGGAGAAGAGTGAGAAAGGAAACGGGACCAATGCAGGCCCCGTTAAAATCAGAAGTCGCGTTGTACTGACATGTGCGCCAGGGCTTCGAGTGCGCTGCGCCACGGGCTTTCGGGTAATACTTGCAGTGCTGAAATAGCTTTATCCGCCTCTTCTTCAGCACGTTTGCGCGTCCATTCCAGCGAGCCAGTTTGTTGCATCGCTGCCAGCACCGGTTCCAGCAGGTGACGACCGTTACCTTCTTCAATGGCTTTGCGGATCATCTGCGCCTGTTCAGGCGTTCCGTTGTGCATCGCGTGCAGCAGCGGTAGCGTCGGTTTACCTTCGCTCAGGTCATCACCGGTATTTTTACCCAGCGTTTCGCCATCCGCGCTGTAATCCAGCAAATCATCAATTAACTGGAAAGCGGTGCCAAGATAGCGACCATAATCCTGCAGCGCTTTTTCCTGCGCTGGCGACGCATCAGCTAAAATCGCCGATGCTTGCGAAGCTGCTTCGAACAGGCGGGCGGTTTTGCTGTAGATCACCCGCATGTAGCTCTCTTCAGTGATGTCGGGATCGTTGCAGTTCATTAACTGCAGCACTTCCCCTTCGGCGATCACGTTGACCGCTTCGGACATCAGCGCCAGGATCTTTAAGGATCCCATGCTGGTCATCATCTGGAATGAGCGCGTATAGATAAAATCGCCCACCAGCACGCTAGCCGCATTACCAAACGCGGCGTTCGCGGTGGCTTTGCCACGGCGCATATCGGATTCATCCACCACATCATCGTGCAGCAGCGTAGCCGTATGGATAAATTCGATCAGCGCCGCATTGGTGATGTGCAACGATCCCTGATAATTCAGCGCGCGTGCCGACAGCACAGCGATCATCGGACGGATGCGTTTGCCCCCGCCGCTGATAATGTAATAGCCCAACTGGTTAATCAGTGAGACTTCTGAATTCAGCTGCTCGAGGATGGTCTGGTTGACGGCCGCCATGTCCTGCGCGGTTAATTCATTAATCTGTTCTAAGTTCATTCGTCTTTTCAGCTTTACTCGTTTTTTGCATGGTAAGCGCTTTAAACAGCGTGAGTTCAGGTAATCTGTTACTGATTGTACTTGAAAAATCGGGTTGCGAAACGTTTGCATTCGCCTTGCGCTTTTTTTCTGCAAGAGAGTGCAAAGTGCTCTTGTCTTCTGCTGGAGTATTGCGTAGAATTCGCGCCCTATTGTGAATATTTATCGCGCCGCCTGATGAACAAGAAAGGCACGCGCAGAAGCGGAGTTTTATATGTACGCGGTTTTCCAAAGTGGTGGTAAACAACACCGAGTAAGCGAAGGTCAGACCGTTCGCCTGGAAAAGCTGGACATCGCAACCGGTGAAACCATTGAGTTTGACCAGGTTCTGATGATCGCAAATGGCGAAGACGTGAAAATCGGCGCGCCACTGGTTTCAGGCGGTGTGATCAAGGCAGAAGTTGTGGCTCACGGTCGTGGCGAGAAAATTAAAATCGTTAAGTTTCGTCGTCGTAAACACTACCGTAAGCAAGCTGGTCACCGTCAGTGGTTCACAGATGTGAAAATCACTGTGATCGGCGCGTAAGAGGAGATCTGACAAATGGCACATAAGAAGGCTGGTGGCTCGACCCGTAACGGTCGCGACTCCAACGCAAAACGTCTGGGTGTAAAACGTTTCGGTGGCGAATCTGTTCTGGCAGGTAGCATCATCGTTCGTCAGCGTGGCACCAAATTCCACGCAGGTAGCAACGTAGGTTGTGGTCGTGACCACACCCTGTTTGCCACCGCAGACGGCAAAGTAAAATTCGAGATTAAAGGCCCGAACAACCGTAAATATATCAGCATCGTTGCTGAGTAAGGTTGTCGTGCTGCAGGCGTCTAACGTCTGAATACACGAATGAAAGGCCCCGCAGCTTTGCGGGGCTTTTTACATTCTGCTACTGAGCTTGCTGGATAACAGTTACGCTTTAGCACAGTTGTTGTACAATTTATGTACTCTTGGCTTTGCCAATCTTGTATTATCCGCCGTCGGTCAGCGCAGAAGACCCTGGCGGACCCGTTTGCGGCCTGCAAGCTGCCGTGAACGACAGCGTGACGGAGAAATAAAATGAAGTTTGTAGATGAAGCGACGATCCTTGCGGTCGCGGGTGATGGCGGCAACGGTTGCGTAAGCTTCCGCCGTGAAAAATATATTCCAAGAGGCGGCCCGGATGGCGGCGACGGCGGCGACGGCGGCGACGTATATCTGTTGGCGGATGAAAACCTCAACACCCTGATCGATTATCGCTTTGAAAAGTCTTTCCGTGCCGAACGTGGCCAGAATGGCCAAAGCCGTGATTGCACCGGTAAACGTGGTAAAGACATCATCGTTAAAGTGCCAGTTGGTACCCGCGTCATTGATCAGGGTACAGGTGAAACGCTGGGCGACATGACGCGTCATGAGCAGAAGCTGATGGTGGCGAAAGGCGGCTGGCATGGCCTTGGTAACACGCGCTTTAAATCCTCTGTTAACCGTTCCCCGCGTCAAAAAACCATGGGAACACCGGGCGAGAAGCGTGACCTGCAACTAGAACTGATGCTGCTGGCTGACGTTGGTATGCTGGGTCTGCCGAATGCCGGTAAATCGACCTTTATTCGCTCGGTTTCCGCGGCGAAACCAAAAGTTGCGGATTATCCGTTTACTACGCTGGTGCCAAGCCTTGGCGTAGTCCGCATGGACAACGAAAAGAGTTTTGTTGTCGCTGATATCCCTGGCCTGATTGAAGGCGCAGCGGATGGCGCAGGCCTGGGTATTCGCTTCCTGAAGCACCTTGAGCGTTGTCGCGTGCTGTTGCACCTGATCGATCTTGCCCCAATCGATGAATCTGATCCGGTCGAAAATGCCCGCATCATTCTCGGCGAGTTGGAGAAATACAGCGATAAACTTTTCCAGAAGCCGCGTTGGTTAGTGTTCAACAAATGTGACCTGCTGAGCCGCGAAGAAGCGGAAAGCCGTGCCAAAGCGGTAGTGGAAGCATTAGGCTGGGAAGAAAAATATTACCTAATCTCTGCGGCTAGCCATGATGGCGTGAAAGATCTTTGCTGGGATGTGATGAGCTTTATCATCGAAAATCCAAAAGAAGCCGAAGAAGAAGCTAAAGAGCCAGAGAAAGTGGCCTTCATGTGGGATGATTATCATCGTGAAGCCATGGAAACTGCGCAGGAAGTGGAAGAAGACGACGATTGGGATGACGACTGGGACGAAGAAGACGACGAAGGCGTCGAAATCATTTACCAGCGTTAATCGCACAAAAAAGCGGCCAGAAGGCCGCTTTTTTTATGTCTTAACCCAGCACCGCCACCGTCAATCTCGAGGTGCAGCACAGCTGATCGCGGGCATTACGAATCTCGATCTGCCAGCTTTGATTACGCGCACCAAGGTGTAGCGGGCGGCAAATGCCGTGCACTTCACCGCTGCTCACCGCGCGATGGTGGCTGGCGCTCACCTCAATGCCCACCACGCTTTTGCCTTCTTCGATGCTGAGATACCCGGCGATCGATCCCATCGACTCCGCCAGCACCACCGAAGCACCGCCGTGCAGCAGGCCAAACGGCTGCTGCGTGCGAGTATCCACCGGCATGGTGGCTTCGAGGTAATCTTCGCCGATGGTGGTAAACACAATACCAAGGTGCGCCACCAGCGAGTTCTCACCCATCTTATTCAGCGTTTCAAGATCGACCGATCGTTTCCAGATTGCCATCACTTAGGATCCTAGCGTTGCTCCACCGTCGACCACAATATCCTGCAGTACTACGTGGCTGGCAAGATCTGAAGCGAGGAACATCACGTTCGCGACGATCTCCTGCGGTTTAGCGATCTTGCGCAGCGGGATCCCCAGCTTGTACTGATCCGGGAAACCATTAATCATCTCCTGTTCGGCTTCTGGTGTATGCCACAGGCTGCGTTGCATATCGGTATCGGTGGAACCTGGCGAGACGATATTGCAGCGCACGCCGAACGGCGCCATCTCTAAACCCACGGTCAGACACAAGCTGCGCAGTGCGGCTTTGGAAGCGCCATAAGCGGACATGCCAAGACGCGGTGCATGCGCGGCATTGGAGGCGATAGTGACAATCGCGCCCGCCCGCTGCTGGCGAAACACCGGCAAGGTTTGCTGGAACATGTTGAACGCGCCGCCGGCATTCACCGCCAGACACGCTTGCCAATCTTCGAACGACAGTTCGTCGGTGCTACCAATACGCAGGATGCCGGCACCGTTCACCAGCACATCGAGACGTGGCTGGTCCGCCAGCAAACGCTGACAAACCGCTTTCACCTCGGCGGCGTTCGCTACATCCAGCACCTGCGTGGCGAACGGATAATCGGTTTGATCAAAACGCAGATCGAAGCCAATAACCTGCGCGCCCGCCTGATGGAAGCTCAGCGCGGTGTGATAACCAATCCCTTTGCCCGCGCCGGTCACCCAAACGATCTTTCCGCTAAAATCGAACGTCGCACTCATTTAGTCGGCACCCTTGATAACAGCGCCCACCAGCCATCAATGGTCGGATTTTTTGCCAGACTGACGAAGTCGATGTCGCTGTGCACCTGGCGCCAGCGCGCCGCCAGCGCCATTACGCGTACCGAATCCAGACCGTAATCGATTAGGTTCTCGTCATCTGCTGGCACATCGTCATCTTCCAGCAGCGGCAGAATCAGCGCACGCAGATCATCTTTGCTCAACGGCAGCGGCATCAGATCGGCGGTCATTACCACTTTACCGCTGCGACCCGCAGTGTAAGTCAGCGCCATCATGTGCTCTTCACGCGTGAAGTCGGCCAGCGCATCCGCCACCATAAATGGCTGGATATTACGCATAAAGGCGTCAGTCGCGGTGGTCAGGCAGCCGATATGTGCGTACACACCGGTGATGATCAGCTGATCGCGGCCCATCTCCTGCAGGATCGATTCCAGCGGTGATCGTACGAAAGCGCTATAACGCCATTTGGTCAGAACCTGGTCGTCCTGATCCGGTGCCAGCGCATCAACGATCTTCTGTTGATCGGGATGTTTGTTCAGGCCCGGTCCCCACATGTCGTTAAGCAGCGCGCGATCGGCATCGCTCTGCTCGTTCGGCTGAGCGGTGTAGAACACCGGAATGCCCTGCGCTTTGCAGTAAGCACGCAGGCGAGCGATGTTTTCCACCACCTGATTTACCAGCGGGCTGTTCTCGCCCCAGAAATTAAGGAAATAAGCCTGCATATCGTGAATCAGCAGCGCGGCGCGCTGAGGTTCAACCGCCCACTTTACTTTGTTAGTTGGCAGTTCAGTCGCTGCAGGCAGCGCATAAGAGTTCAGTTTTGGAATAGCCATTACAATCTCCGGAACAGGTCAGGCTTGCGCTTGTTGATCGGCAAGCTGTTGGCGTAAACGTTTTTTATCCACCTTGCCGACAGGCGTAAGCGGCAGGGCATCTACGCAGGTAATACGGTCAGGTAATTTGAACTCGGCCACGCCCAGTTCGCGCAGGTGACGACGCAGCGCCACTGCTTTAATCGGTTGGCTGGCGACAATAAAGGCGCAGCTCTTTTCACCCATCAGTTCGTCGTTCATCGACACCAGCGCGGCGTGGATGACATCTGGATGGCGCTGTAGCAGATTTTCAATCTCTTCCGCAGCGATCTTCTCGCCACCGCGATTGATCTGATCCTTTTCGCGCCCTTGCACGGTGATGTAGCCCTGGGCGTCGATCTCAATCAGATCGCCCGAACAGTAAAATCCGTTGGCGTCAAAGCTGGCGGCGTTATGTTCCGGGCTCTTGTAGTAGCCACGGAAGGTATAAGGTCCGCGCGTCATCAGGCGGCCGATGGTGCCGGTAGGCAGCGCATTGCCCTGTTCATCGGCGACCCACACTTCATCGTCTTCAGAGATCGGGCGGCCTTGTGTGGTGAGAATAATTTTCTCATCGTCACCAAAGCGGGTGTAGTTCACCAAACCTTCGGCCATGCCGAACACCTGTTGCAGCTGACAGCCGATTTCGCGCTGAATACGTGCCGCCAGGGTTTCGCCCAGTTTGGCGCCGCCCACCTGAATACGCTGCAGTGAGGCCAGCTGTGTATTGCTGCCCCATTCCTGAATCGCCTGTAACCACAAGCTCACCGCCGGCGGCACCAAACCGGTATCGGTGACCTGATGCTTCTCGATCAGCGGGAAACAGAGTGTGGCGCTGGGATCGGCGGCCAGAATCACCTGACCACCGGCATAAAATACGCCGAGCGAGCCCGGTGAGCTCATAGCGAAGTTATGCGGTGCGGGCAGGGCGATGAGATAGCGCGTATCGGCGGTGACTTCACAGATCTCATCGCTGGCGCGAATGCTGTAGTAATAGTCGTTGTGGGTGCGTGGAATCAGCTTCGGCGTGCCGGTGCTGCCGCCAGAGAGCTGGAAAAACGCCACTTCATCGGCGGCTGTTGGCGTGGCGACGAAATCACCCGCAGCTTCCGCCATCAAGGATTCCAGCGTGTTTTCCGGCTGATTGTCATTACGCAGAATCACCTGTTGCAGTGAAGGCTGCGCATCGCATAGCGTGCTGATAAAGCTATCGTCAGCAAACAGTGCATGGGTGCGATCGGCAATCAGCAGCTTAGGTTCGATCTGCGCCGCATAGGCGCTCAGCTCGGTACGCTGATGGCTGAACAGCGCGAATACCGACGCCACGCCGAGCTTAAACAGCGCAAATACCGTGACATAAAAATCAGCCACGTTGCCAAGCTGCACCAGCGCCGTATCGCCGTTTTGCAGGCCACGACGCTGCAGCGCGGCGGCCAGATTGCTGCTCAGCACATCCATTTCGCGATAGCTGATTTGACGATCGCCATCAATCACCGCGATGGCATCGTTGTGCTGATGACGCGCCAAAATATCGGTCATCGGCACATCCAGCCAGTAACCTTTTTCGCGGTAGCGCGCAGCCAGATCGTCCGGCCAGCGAGTATAGGGAATGCTCATGCTCTTTCCTTTATTGCAGTCCAAAGGCGCGCAACATGGTGTCCAGCTTCACGCCGGTTTCACGCCACTCTGATTCGGGTTGGGAGTCGGCGACAATGCCCGCGCCAGCAAACAGGCGCACGCGCGTACCCTGTACGGTGCCGCAGCGGATAGTGACGACCCATTCGCCGTTGCCTTGGCTATCGCACCAGCCGACGATGCCGCCAAACAGTTGGCGATCAAAAGGTTCCAGCTGCTGAATGAGCTGCTGTGCGCGCTGATGCGGGAAGCCGCTCAACGCTGGCGTTGGATGCAGCAGGCAAGCCAGCGACAGCGCATTTTCGCGCTCATCCTGCACTTCACCGTCAATTTGCGTGGCGAGATGCCACAGCGTGGCGGTGGTGATCAGCGATGGAATAGTTGGCACCGACAGCAAACGGCTGCGCGGCTGCAAGGTGTCGCGCATCGCATCGGTCACCAGTTTGTGTTCATGACGATCTTTGCCGGAGTCCATCAGCGTATCGCCCGCAGCACGATCCTGTTGAGCATCGTCATGATTACGCCGCGCCGAGCCCGCCAGCGGACAAGAGCTAAAATCGCGCCCCTGTTTGCGCAGCATCAGCTCCGGACTGGCGCCAATCAGCGCACCGCCTTGCGGCAGCGGCAGATGGAAATGGTAGCTGTTGGGATTCTGCGCAATCACGCGCTGCATCAGTGCGGCTGTATCAACCGGTTGTTCGGTGACGATATCCATCAGACGCGACAGCACCACTTTATCCAGATCGCCGCGCTGCGTGGCCGCCACCGCATCGGCCACCATGGTGGTAAATACGTCGTGGTCCGGTATCGCTGCGCGGCGACGCACCTGCGGCAGATCGCTGACGTTTTGCGGCAGCGCGCTTTGCAGGTCGGCGCGGTTAAACGTCTGATAGGTTTCAGGAATAAACAGCGCAGCCGGCTGGCTGACGTCAAACGGGATCGCGCCGACCAGAATCGGATTGTCGATGCCCTGTTTTTTCGCCGTCGCAAAATGCTGACGCAGCTGTTGTTGGAAATCACCGTCCAGCGACGCGGCGTCATGTACCGGCGCGGTAATGGTGGTATAGCATCCTTGCGTTGCCAAACTACGCCACGGCGAGGTAAAGAGGAAACCACGGCTTAGCGCGGAATAATCCTTCAGCCAGGCATTTTCAAACGTGGAAGATTCCACCATAATTTTCACCTATAAATGATAAGATTATTAAGAATGATTATCATTTTTATTATGGGCCTGTAACCTACGTCGATTGGGCAAAGGTGTCAATCCATTCGCGGGATTTCAGCTGCGTTTAAACGTAATCAGACGCTGACGCTAAGCAGGGCAATATGCTAAAAAGTGGACCAAAACTTATGAATAAATGCGGTTTTTGGGGCATTTCAGCCCTTATATGTGTTTTCCAGATTTTCACCAGCATCGCCCATGCCGAACAAGGTTGGCCGCGCACCGTGCAGGGCGCCAACGGATCGATCACCCTCAACCACGCGCCGCAGCGCATTGTCTCGACCAGCGTCACGCTGACCGGCTCGCTGCTGGCTATTGATGCGCCGGTCATCGCGTCCGGCGCAACCGCGCCAAACAGTCGCCTGGCTGACGAACAGGGTTTCTTCCGCCAGTGGAGCGATGTTGCCAAAAAGCAGCATCTTCAGCGTCTGTACATCGGCGAACCGAATGCCGAAGCGGTTGCCGCGCAAGCGCCGGATCTGATCATCGTCAGCGCTACCGGCAACGATTCTGCCATCAAGCTCGCCGAACAGTTCTCGGCTATTGCACCGACGCTGGTGGTCAATTACGACGACAAAAGCTGGCAGGATGTCGTCACGCAATTAGGTCAGGCCACCGGTCACGAAGCGCAGGCGGCACAGCGCATCAAAGCCTTCGACGATCGCGAAGCGGCACTGAAAAATGCCATTACGCTGCCACCGCAACCGGTTTCCGCCATGGTGTGGAACGGCGGCGGACGAGCGGTCAATCTGTGGACTGCAGCCTCGGCGCAAGGCAAGCTGCTGGAACAACTTGGCTTCACCCTGGCAGCGCCACCGGCGACGGTTGAGCAGGGCCACAGCATGGGACAACGCAAAGACATCATTCAGCTATCGGGCGAAAGCGTTGCCAGCGGCCTGACCGGGAAAACCTTCCTGCTGTTTGCCGCTGACGATAAAACCACGCAATCGGTGCTAGGCAATCCGTTCCTCGCGCAAAACGCTGCGGTACAGAACAAGCAGGTGTACGAGCTGGGCGTCGATTCTTTCCGTCTCGATTACTACAGCGCCAGCAATCTGCTGGCGCGTCTGGAAAAGCTGTTCGTTAAATCATGATGCCTGTTCCGCCAGCTCCGGCGCTGGCGGATGGTAACGACGTAAACGGCCCATCACCAACCACATCAATATGCCGAGCAGCGCCGCCGCAAAGCCAAATACGGCGGCGGCCTGCGGTGGCAGCAACCATGAACCCATCGCACCAATCACCGCCGCACCAATCGCATCGCCGGTCACGTTCTGCGCGGTCCACAAGCCGTTGATACGGCCTAACAGATGATCCGGCGTTAATGCCTGAATCATCGCGTACTGCACCAGACTGTTGATGGCGCTGAAGTAACCGAAGGCGACTAAACAGGCGAGCGCCAGCAGCAGGTTCGGCATCAGGCTAAACAAACCCAGCGCGATAAACGCCGCAATCGCGCTGCCGAGCACCAGCTGTCCGGGACGCGCGGCGTGTTTCAGTTTACCGCTGGTGAATGCGCCGATCGCCGCACCAAGCGGCACAGCGGCGTACATCAGGCCAAGCTGGTCCGCGCTTACTGACCAATGCGGCGCGAGGGATGGATAGAGCACGCGCACCGCGCTGGCCAGCGTCACTAATGCGCCAATCAGCGCCACCATACCGACAATCGGGCTGGCGAAAAGAAACTGCACGCCAGCGGCGAGGGATTTCAGCGGATGTTCACGCGGCTGCGGCGGAGGCGGCAAGGTCGGCAATTTCAGCAGCGTTAACACGGTAAGCAAAGTGCCGAAGGCGGCGAGGGCGTAGTTCCAGGTTACGCCGCCATGCGCAATCACCAGACCGGCAATCGCTGGCGATAAAATCGAGCCGAAGCGCACCGTCAACATGGTGATCGCGCCCGCCTGCATAATGTTTTCCCTGCCGACCAGCGCGGGCGTCGCCGCCAGCAGCGCGGTCACGCCAATCGCGCCGAAAAAGCCATCCCAGAAACCGAGCAGATAAACCGCGATCAAAGAGGGTTCTGGCAGCGCGGCGTTGATGGCGAGCGCGATAAAACCTAAGCCGCAGGTCGATCGGGCAAACAGAATCAGCTTTTTGCGTTCATGGCGATCCGCCAATACGCCGCCGGTGAGCAGGCCGATAAACATGCCCGCAGCGGCCAGCGTCACCGCCAATCCCACCAGCAGCGGTGAATTTGTCAGGTGCTGGATCTGCACCGGCACCGCCACGGCGAGCATGCCGAGTGCGACAATCGAGATAAAACGCGCGATAAACACCGCGCGAAAAGCCGGATGGGTTTTCAGCAGCGAGAGATCGATAAAGTGGGAAGATTTGTTCATGTGTTCGCCTTATTGCACCAATTTTCCTCATCGTCCGCGAGGCGAGTCATGGTAACATAGCTAAACGCGAGTAATAACGATAACCATTATCAAGTTACATCGCGCATGCGACGACGTTGAACAGTGAAGGTTTAGAACGCTATGCGCCAGATTCGTGCATTAGCAGGCTCAGGGATTCTGCTCTTGCTCCTCATCGCGCTCAGCTTAATGCTGGGGGCAAAATCGATACCGCTTCCCGATGTTTATCATTCGCTTACCACCTCCTGTAACAGCGCGGAGTGCGTCATTGTGCGTGACGCGCGCCTGCCACGTACGCTGGCCGGTTTACTGGCGGGCGTGGCGCTGGGCATTGCTGGTGCGTTGATGCAGAGCCTGACGCGCAATCCGCTGGCCGATCCCGGCATTCTTGGCGTTAACGCCGGAGCCGGTTTCGCGGTGGTGATTGGCATTGCGCTGTTCGGTGCTGACTCGCCGGTGGATTGGCTCGGCTTCGCCTTTGGCGGCGCGCTGTTGGCTTCCGTGCTGGTGGCGATGACCGGCGCGATTGGCGGCGGGCGCGTCAATCCGGTGCGTCTGACGCTGGCCGGCGTGGCGCTGGGCGCGGTGCTGGATGGATTAACCTCTGGTCTGTCGCTGCTTAATCCTGACATCTACGATCATCTGCGCTTCTGGCACAGCGGTTCGCTGGATATTCGCAACTTCTCTACGCTGCGCACGCTGTTCCCGGCGGTGCTGATCGGCAGCGTGGTGGCCATTGCGCTGTCGCAGGCGCTGAACAGTTTGAGTATGGGCGGCGACATGGCGACCGCGCTCGGTACGCGAGTGGCGCGCACCCAACTGCTTGGCCTGTTGGCGATTGCGCTACTGTGCGGCGCAGCCACGGCGGCGGTGGGCCCGATTGCCTTTGTTGGTTTGATGACGCCGCACTTTGCCCGCTGGCTGGTGGGCAACGATCACCGCTGGATGCTGCCCGCGACCGCGCTGGTCACGCCGATTCTGCTGCTTGCCGCCGATATTCTTGGCCGCCTGCTGGTGGCGGGCGAGCTGCGGGTTTCCATCGTTACGGCGATGCTCGGTGCGCCGATGCTAATTGTGCTGGTGCGCCGTAAATTGGGTCGGGGTGCATTATGACGCGTCGTGTCTGGCTTCATACGCTTTGGCTGCTGTGCGCCTGCGCTCTGCTTGCCTGGCTGGCGATGACGCGCGGCGCATTGCAGATTAGCGGTGAACAGATCTGGCAAATTCTGCTCGGGCAGGGCGCCAGCAACGTCAAACTGATCGTGCTGGAGTGGCGCTTGCCGCGTGTGCTGATGGCGCTGTTGATTGGTGCGGCGTTAGGCATCAGCGGCGCGATTTTCCAGTCGCTGCTGCGCAATCCGCTCGGCAGTCCAGACATTCTTGGCTTCAACACCGGCGCTTACAGCGGCGTGCTGGTGGCGCTGGTGCTGTTCAATCAAAGCGTCACAGCGATGACTGGCGCAGCGTTGATTGGCGGTATTGCCACGGCGGCGCTGGTTTATCTATTTGCCTGGCGCAACGGCGTGGAAACCTTCCGCCTGATTATCGTCGGCATCAGCGTGCGAGCGCTGCTGATGGCGTTGAACTCATGGCTGATTATCAGCGCTTCGCTGGAGTCGGCGCTGAGTGCGGGCTTGTGGAGCGCCGGATCGCTCAACGGCATTACCTGGGCGAAAACGCCGCCGGTGATTGTGGTGCTGCTGCTGGCGTTACTGCTGATGGCGCTGCTGGCGCGGCGGATGCGGTTGCTGGAGATGGGCGACGATACCGCCTGCGCGCTTGGCGTGCCGGTGGAGCGCAGCCGCATGTGGCTAATGCTGATTGGCGTGGTGCTCACGGCGGCGTCTACCGCGCTGGTTGGGCCGATTTCGTTTGTCGCGCTGCTGGCGCCGCAGATTGCCCGTCGCCTCGGCGGCGGTGTCAAAGGTGCCTTGCCGCTGGCGGCGTTGTGCGGCGCGCTGCTGCTGATTGCCGCAGACTTCGCCGCACAGCACTTATTCCTGCCTTATCAATTACCGGTTGGCGTGATTACCGTCATTCTCGGTGGACTTTATCTGATTGCTTTACTGGTGCGGGAGGCGCGACGCCAATGACCGAGATCCCTTCACGTCTGCGCGGCGATGGCCTGACGCTGGGCTACGATAAAAAGGTGGTGGCAGAGAATCTGTCGGTGGCGATTCCGCAAGGTGAGCTGACGGTGATTATCGGCCCCAACGCCTGCGGCAAATCGACGCTGCTGCGTACACTGAGTCGCCTGCATACGCCGCTGAAAGGTGAGGTGTTGCTGGATGGCGCGGCCATTGCCAGTTATCCCACTAAAGAGGTGGCGCGGCGTCTGGGCCTGCTGCCGCAAAGTTCCAACGCGCCAGCGGGCATTAGCGTCACCGAGCTGGTGGCGCGCGGACGCTATCCGCATCAGGCGCTGTTTGGGCGCTGGCGTGCGGAAGATGAAGCGGCGGTGCAGAACGCGATGCGTGCCACCGGCGTGGCCGATTTGGCGCAGCAGTCGGTGGATACGTTATCGGGCGGTCAGCGCCAGCGCGTGTGGATTGCCATGGTGCTGGCGCAGGAAACGCCATTACTGCTGCTGGATGAACCGACGACCTGGCTGGATATCACCCATCAAATTGAGCTGCTGGAATTGATGCAGGAGCTTAATCAACAGCATGGTCGTACGCTGGTAGTGGTGCTGCACGATCTTAATCATGCCTGCCGCTATGCCACGCATTTGATCGCCATGCGTTATGGCAAGATTGTTGCCGAAGGGAAGCCGTCGGAGATCGTCACGCCCGCGTTGATCGAGCAGGTGTACGGTTTGCGCTGCGTTATTGTGGAAGACCCGGTGGCGCATACGCCGATGATCGTGCCGCTGGGGCGCGGGAGTCATTAAGGAGGTCGCCATAAATGGCGACCCTACAAAATCGTACCGGCCCTGCGTAAGGTCGCCATTTATGGCGACCTTCTTTCAAATTAACCCAGTAACCGCTGCAACAACGGCCCAATCTGCTCAAACATCTGCGGTGAAATGATCTCCACGTGGGCGCAATCCATCGGCCACACTTCCAGTTCTCCGACATACGGCGCCCAGGCGCGGCGCGCATCTTGCCCTGGCTGCTGCGTCTGTTCGGCGAGGAACAGCGTGGCGCGCCCGTTGAAACGGGCGCTGCGTGCCGTTGCCAGCAGGCGCACAGAACTGGCGTAGTTGGCTTCGATGGTATCGAACATCGCACGCATCTCTTCACCGGCCTGATGGCGCTGCGCGGCGATAAACTGCTCGCGCTCGCGATTCACCTCTTCCAGTACCGCCGGGTCCAGTACGTTCTCGCCGCGTTTCTCATCCCAGTTTTGCGTTTCCGGCGGCCAGGTATCCAGCAGGCCGAGGAACGCCACCTCTTCACCTGCCGCTTCCAGCCGTGCCGCGATGCCTTGTGCCAAAGTGCCGCCCAGCGAATAGCCGAGGAAATAGTAAGGTCCATGCGGCTGCACCTCGCGCAGGGTTTGCAGATGGGCGTCGCACACCTCATCCAGATGTGCACTTTGGTTCAGCGGACTGTTGATATCCGGCGACTGAATGCCGACCAGCGACCAGCGCTGATTGAGATAACGTTGCAGAATGCTGAACTGCCAGGCAAAACCCGACGCCGGATGGAAGCAGAACAGCGTCGGTCCGTTGCTCTGACGCAGCGGCAGCACCGCTTCAAAACCGGCTTGCTGATGTGATTGCGTATCACTGAGCAGCGTTGCCAGTTTCTCAACCGTCGAGGCCACCATGATTTGCCCCACCGAGACCGGCTGTTGCAGTTCACGGCGCAACTGCGCCGCTAAGCGCATCGCCAGCAGCGAATGGCCGCCGAGGGCGAAAAAGTCATCCTGCGCGCTGATTTCCTCGCGCGCCAGCAGCTGACAGAAAGCATTGGCTAAGGTGGTTTCCAGCCCGGCGTGCGGGGCACGCCCTGCGCTGATGCCAGCCGATTCCGGCAACGGCAGCGCTTTACGATCCAGTTTGCCGTTGCTGCTGAGCGGGAAGGCATCGAGCTGCACAATTGCCACCGGCACCATATGCGCGGGCAGGCGTTGCGCCAGCGCCTGACGCAGCGCGTCGCTATCAACCGGCTGCTCTGCAATCACGTAGCCGACCAGCTGGCGCGCATCACCTTGCGCCGCTGTGCCGCCAAGTACCACCGCGTGCGTGACCGCCTGTTCAATGCCGGGCTGCGCGCTGAGCACATGATCGATTTCATTCAGTTCGATGCGCTGACCGCGAATCTTCAGCTGATCGTCGCTGCGGCCGAGATATTCCACCGCGCCGTTATCCAGCCAGCGCGCTACGTCGCCGGTAAGATACATGCGTTCGCCGGGCACAAAAGGATCGGCGATAAAGCGGCTGGCGGTGAGATCGGGACGGCCAAGATAGCCATGCGCCAGCTGCACACCGGTTAAGTAGAGATCGCCTGCCACGCCCGGCGGTACCGGCTGCATGCGGGCATCAAGGATGCGCAGGCCGGTATTCCACACCGGAAAACCAATCGGCACGCTGGCACCTTCGACCGCGGCCAATGCATCACCAAACGCCGGATACCAGCTGACATCCACCGCCGCTTCGGTGGGGCCATACAGATTATGCAGCGGCACGCGCGTCAGTTTTTCCCATTCGCGTGATAAATCCGTCGGCAGCGCTTCACCGCTGCAGAACACGTTGCGCAGACTGGCGCAGCAGGCAATCGCCGGTTGATCATCCAGCGCCGCGACAAAGGCCGCTAGCATCGAGGGGACGAAATGTGTGGTGGTGACTTGGTAGCGGGCAAACAACTGCTGCAGCGCTTCCGGATCGCGATGGGCTTCTGGCGGCGCCATCACCAACTGCGCACCGACCAGCAGCGGCCAGAAGAATTCCCACACCGAAACGTCGAAGCTGCTCGGGGTTTTCTGCAGCACCACGTCATCGGCTTGCAGCGGATAGCGATCCTGCATCCATAGCAGGCGATTGACGATGGCTTCATGCCCCACCAGCACGCCTTTAGGGCGGCCGGTCGAACCTGAGGTATAAATGATGTAGGCGCCATCCTGCGGCGTCGGCGCGCTCGCCGGCTGCTGCGCATGTGGGTTGTTATACAGCACATCAAAATGCAGCTGATTGACCGACGCGATGGCGCTGAAGCGTGCGCTGAGCGCCGCGCAGGTGATCAGCGTTTTCGGCGCGGCGTCCTCTAACATCAGCTGTAAACGGTCATCCGGATAACCGGTATCAAGCGGCAAATACGCGGCTCCGAGCGAAACAATCGCCTGCAGCGCCAGCGAGAGCTGCACCGAACGCGGCAGCGCCACGGCGACAATATCGCCATGCTGCACGCCGGCGGCACTGAGATCGGCGGCCAGCGCAAACACCTGCTGCTGCGTCTCGCGGTAGCTAAGCTGATGTTGCGCATCGGCCAGCGCCGGTGCATCGGGCGACCGCGCTGCCTGCTGCGCTAACAGGGAAGCGAGCGTTTCAGCTGGCAGCGGATAGGCGGTTTGGTTGATCGCGGCAATCTGCGCATGCTCTTCGGCGGTGAGCAGATCGAGCTCGCCGCACGGCCGCTGTGGCTGTTGCGCCAGCTGATTGAGCAGCAGAGCAAAACGGCTGGCGTGACGCTGCAAAGTTTGTTCGCTGTAACGTTCGGCATTCGCCAATAGCTCCAGCGTCAGTTCACCGTGCTCGCTGATATAGATGGCGATTTCCAGATCGCGCACCGGCCCGGACGCCAGTTGATGCGTGATGCCTTCCACGCCAGCGAAATCGAGTTGGTAATCAAACATCTTCAGATTGATCACCGGACCGTAAAGCGGATCGCCATCGCCGAGCCGGCCGAGATCGCGCTGCACCTGCTCAGCGTCATAGCGCTGATGACGACGCATCTTTTTCACTTCGCCCGCCAACTGGGCGGCGAGCGCGCTGATCGGTTGCGTTGGATCGTAATGTACCGCCATCGGCAATACGTTGATCACCGGGCCGGTGGCGCACAAGGCGGCCGAGCCGATACGGCGCATAAAGATGAAACCGGCGGCAAAGTCGTTTTGCCCGCTGAGACGCGCCAGCCACAGCGCTACCAGCGCAAAGGCGAGATCGGCGGCGCTGGCGTGCGGATGCTGCTGCACCAGCGTCTGGAAGGTGCTGCGATCCAGCGTAACGCTGTGGCGCAGCAGATCGGTGCTGGCATGTTGTCCGGCGAGCGGCAGCGGCGAGAGCGAAGCTGGTGAAGGCAGCGCCGCGCCTTTTTCGCGCCAGAACTGGCTATCACGCGCAAAGGAGGAGGATTCGCGATAGCGCTGATACTCGTCCACCACTTCGCTAAACGGAATAAACGGCGTCGGTTCAGCGGCTTGCTGCTGTACGGCTGCGGTATAGAGATTGGCGATGCGGCGCGTCAACGCGGTAAAGCTGAAGCCATCCACTACCAAATGGTGATAGCGCTGATACCAGAACCAATGCTGATCGTCGAGACGGAACAGGCGGTGATGCCACAGTTTTGCGCCGCTTAATACGCGCAGATCGCCATTCATCTCGTCACGCATCAGCGCACGCGCTGTGGCGGGCGCATCGGCCTCAGCACGCAAATCGACAATCTGCGGCAGGCTAAAGGATTGTGGCTGCGGCCACTGCAACGCTTCGCCTTCCACTTCGCCAAATGCCATGTTCAGCGTGTCGGCTTCTTGCATACCCGCCACGATCGCCTGGGCCAACAGGGCGCTATCAATCTCACCGCGCAGTTCGACAAAGTGCGCCACTGCGTAAGCGTTGTGGTGCGGTGACAGCTGATCGGCAATCCAGATGCCGGGCTGTGCCGCGACTAACGGCAAGGTTTTTTGGTCGGTCATAGGCATGTTCATCAGAGATTCGGACATGGATGCTCCGGTTTGCTCCACAGCGCTTGCAGGCCATTCAGCAGGCCGCCGCGCCAACAGAGCGCGTCATGGCCGCCTTCCACCGGCTGGTAATTTACCTGATAGCCGGCAGCGCTAAGCTGCTGTTGAAGTTGTTGATTAGCTTGCAGAATCAAGCCTTCGCGTTTGCCGGCTTCGAGCCAGAAACGCAGCGGTTGGCGCGGCGCGAGACCGCTATCCAGCGCCTGCAGCAGCCAGCCGTGCGGATTTCCGCGTTCCGGCCACCAGAAGGACCCGGACAAGCTGAGCGCGTTGCCGAAAGTTTCCGGCCAGTGCAGCGCAGCAAACACCGACGCCAGGCCGCCAAAGCTTTGTCCGGCGACGATGGTGCTGTCCGCCTGCTGGCGATAGGGCGTTGATTGCGCGATTTGCGGTAACAGTTCTTGCTGCATGGCTTGCCAAAACTGCGCGTTGCACGGCAGCTCGCGGCTGCGGTGTTCACTGTCGATGATGTCGATAAACAGATATACCGCTGGCGGCAAAGAACCGGCATCGGTGAGCTGCTGCAGCGGTCCGGCAATTGGCATGCTGTGCGCCCAGAATTGCCCGTCGAGCAAGATGGCCAGCGGACGCTGCGCGGGGTTGGCCTCGCCGGTGGTGTAAATCCATACCTTGCGGCTGTTGCCCAAGAGCGCGCTATCCCATTGCTGCTGTTGCAGTTCAATGGCTGGCGCTGTGCCGTGATCCACCGCTTGCCACAGCTGTTGATTGGGCGCGTGCGGCAGATGCAGCGGCGATACGCCCATACCGCGACCACCGGACCAGCCACGTAAGTGATTCAAAGGATCGGCCTGCGCCGTCGGGAATTTGTCGCGCCACCAGTTGCGCAGTGTGGACATATCGGCAACGCCGGTGAAGTCGGTGGCCTGTTCATCGGGCATCAAACAGTAACTGCCGCGCCAGTTGGCGGGCAGCGAGGTTTGCCAATACCAGACGTTGGTGCCTGCTACACGCATTAACGACTGCGGCGGGCGGCGCTGGTGGTGATCGGTCACGCCGGTAATGTTGATCCACACGCGCTGGGTCGACGATTGCGTTTCATCGCCTTGCGGGTCACGCCAGAAGAAGGTGACCTGACATTGGCCATCGTCTGCTAACTCAATGCGGGGAATGCCTTGGGATTGTTGCGCCTGCCACCAGGCTTCACTGCCGGTTACATCATTTCGCCAGGTCATAGGGCTGCCAGTCGGTGTTTACGCGGAGATTTACATAAGCTTGATGAATAATACTATTGATAATAATTTGCATTTGCAATAGGGTGACTGCGCTCAAAAATGAGCACGCCTGTTCCGCCTGATGCTTACCGTTCGGTAAGGTTGCGCTACGGATGGTTTGAAGGGTCTGGAACTGGGCGCGATATGGACAGGGATCTTCTCACCGGCTCGCCAGTCAAGCATCCAACGGCTTTTCGCTGGCCATCCAGGAACGTATAAAATGAAAAATTACTCAAGGTTATCATTAGCCATTCTGATTGAACTGGGGCTCAGCGCCTCACTGCTTTCCAGCAGCGCCTGGGCAGCAGAGACTTCTTCCAGCAAAACCTCAGCCAGCACCACTGACGCACAATCAATGGACGGCGGCACCTTGATGGTCACCGCGCAGCAGCAGAACCTGCAAGCGCCGGGCGTCTCAACCATTACCGCCGACGAAATTAAAAAGCATCCGCCAGCACGCGACGTGTCCGAAATTATCCGAACCATGCCAGGCGTGAACCTGACCGGCAACTCCACCAGCGGCCAGCGCGGTAACAATCGCCAGATCGATATTCGTGGCATGGGCCCGGAAAACACCCTGATCATGGTGGATGGCATGCCGATCACCAGCCGCAACTCGGTGCGCCTTGGCTGGCGTGGCGAGCGTGATACGCGTGGCGATACCAACTGGGTGCCGCCGGAGATGATCGATCACATCGACGTGATTCGTGGACCAGCAGCGGTGCGCTACGGCAACGGCGCGGCGGGCGGCGTGGTGAATATCATCACCAAAAAACAGACCGATCAGCAGTGGCACGGTTCCTGGAACACCTATTTCAATGTGCCGGAACATAAAGCGGAAGGCGCGACCAAGCGCACCAACTTCAGTCTCGAAGGGCCGCTGGGCGATGATTTCAACTTCCGTTTATACGGCGGTTTAGCCAAAACCCAGGCCGATGCTTATGACATCAACGAAGGGCATGCGGCTGCACGTACCGGAACCTATGCGGGCAGCTATCCGGCGGGTCGTGAAGGCTCGGTTAATAAAGATATCAATGCTTTGTTGAGCTGGGCGTTTGCGCCGATGCAGACGCTGGAGCTGCAGGGCGGTTTCAGCCGTCAGGGCAACCTGTATGCGGGTGACACGCAGAACACCAACACCAGCGCGCTGGTGAAAAGCATGTACGGTGACGAAACTAACCGCCTGTATCGCCAGAACATTTCATTGAAATGGACCGGCGCATGGGATAACGGCGTCAGCACCAACACCTACGCGCGCTACGAGAAAACCCGCAACTCGCGCATCAATGAAGGTTTGGCCGGCGGCACCGAAGGCATCTTCTCCAACAGCGGTTTCAACACCATCCAACTGGATGACGTGCTGCTGCATAGCGAAGTCAGCATTCCGTTTGAGCTGCTGTTTAACCAAACCGCGACGCTGGGTACCGAATGGAACCAGCAGCGCATGAAAGACGGTTCTTCCAACACGCAGGCGGCGAACTACGGTTCGGTGCCGGGCATCGATAGCACCGGCCGCAGCCCCTATTCACAGGCAGAGATTTTCTCGCTGTTTGCGGAAGACAACATGGAGCTGACCGACAGCACCATGCTGACGCCAAGCCTGCGTTTCGATCATCACTCAATTGTTGGCAATAACTGGAGCCCGTCGCTCAACCTGTCGCAAGGTTTGGGCGATGACTTCACGCTGAAGATGGGGATTGGACGCGCTTACAAAGCGCCGAGCCTGTATCAAACCAACCCGAACTACTTGCTGTACAGCAATGGTCAGGGTTGTGCGGCCAGCACCGGCGCCTGTTATCTGCAAGGCAACAGCGATCTGAAAGCAGAAAACAGCATCAACAAAGAGATTGGTCTGGAGTGGAAACATGAAGGTTATCAGGCCGGTTTGACCTGGTTCCGCAACGATTATCGTAACAAGATCGAAGCCGGTTACTCGCCAGTCAGCAAAGCGTCCAATGGCACCACTGATATTTATAAGTGGGAAAACGTACCGAAAGCGGTGGTGGAAGGGCTGGAAGGCACCGTCAACGTGCCGTTCTCCGACAGCGTGACGTGGAACAATAACTTCACTTATATGCTGCAGAGTAAGAACAAAGAGACCGGCGATCGTTTATCGGTGATTCCGGAGTACACGCTGAACTCGACGCTGAGCTGGCAGGCGACGCAGGATCTGTCGCTGCAAACCACGCTGACCTGGTACGGCACGCAGACGCCGAAGAAGTATGATTACAAAGGGAATCTTTCTACCGGCAGCGCAACGGATAAAGTGAGTCCTTACTCAATTATCGGCATGAGCGGTACTTACGATATCAACAAGTACGCCAGCGTCACGGTGGGCATCGATAACCTGTTCGATAAACGTCACTATCGCGAAGGTAATGCGCAAACCACCGGTAACGCCAACACCAACTCTTATCTGTATGGTGCCGGCGCTAATACCTACAACGAATCCGGTCGTACTTACTTTATGAGCCTGAATACCCACTTCTAACGGCGTTTAGCCAATCAGTTGATGCGGTAAATAGCAGCGGGCAATCAGCCCGCTGCGATCTTCACGATTGACCAATTCCAGTCTGCCGCGATGCATCTGCACGATGCGCAGTACGATATTCAGACCCAAACCGCTGCCGCCGTAACGCTGATCGCGACGACGAAACGCCTGCGTGAGCTCTTCCGCGGCGGCGGCTTCAATGCCCGGACCTTGATCCCATACTTCGATAATCACCTGCTGCTTGTCCTGCTGCATCTTCACCGTGACTTCGCTGCCTTCCGGGCTATAGCGCGAGGCGTTTTCCAGCAGATTGCGCAGCATCAGGCGCAGCAGCACCGCTTCGCCTTGCTGCGGCACATCGTCGTTCTGCGGCCAGTGCAGGATTTGCTGACGCTGTTGATACAGCTCGGCCATTTCTGGTTTCAGCGGTTGCATGATGTCTTGTTGCCACTGCAACTGCTGATAGTGACCGCCCGCCAGCGCTTGTCCGGCGCGCGATAACATTAAAAGCTGTTCCACGGTGTGCATCAGCTGATCGATGCGTTCAATCAGCATCTCGCTCTGCGGCACGTTCTGCTGGTGGAGCAGCTCGAGATGCAGGCGCAATCCGGCCAGCGGCGTACGCAACTCGTGCGCGGCATCGGCGGTGAATAGGCGTTCCTGCTGCAAGGTGTGATCGAGGCGTGAAAACAGTTGGTTGATCGAAGTGGTTACCGCCACGATCTCATCCATTTCGGAGTAGATCGGCAACGGCGTCAGGTTATCCGCTGAACGATGCGCCAGGCTGTCCTGCAGCGATTTCAGCGGACGGATAATCCAGTTTATCGCCCAAAACGACAGCAGCAAGGTGAGGGCGACCATCACTAAGGAAGGCAGCAGCAACGAGGCAATCGCCTCACGGATCTCGTTTTCCACGCGATCGTTTCGCGCCTGCGCCGAGAGCGTTTCGTTGACCAAAAAACTGATCTGCTCGCGGCTTTCATGCCACAGCCAGATGGCGCTCATCACCTGACAGGTGAGGAGAATCAGCGCCAGCATAATCAGTAACCGCTGACGCATGCTGTTCATTCGCGGATTTCCAGACGGTAACCGACGCCGCGCACGGTTTTGATGCGATCTTTCCCGAGCTTGCGGCGTAAATTGTGGATATGAACTTCGAGGGTGTTGGAACCGGGATCGTCATTCCAGCTGTAAAGATCCTGCTGCAGCGTTTCGCGGTGCACGTTTTGCCCCACGCGCATCAGTAAGCGGGTGAGCAACGCGAACTCTTTTGGCGTGATCTCCAGCGGGATCGCTTCCAGCAAAACCTGCTGCGAACTGAGATTGAGCGTCAAATCGCCCTGTTGCAGCAGGTTATCGCTGTGGCCCTGATAACGGCGAATCAGCGCTCGCACGCGTGCCTGTAACTCGACCAGTGCAAACGGCTTCACCAGATAATCATCAGCGCCGGCATCCAGACCATCAACGCGATCCTCCAGCGCATCGCGCGCCGTGAGGATCAGCACCGGCACCGCAATGCCGTCGCGTCGCCATTGACGCAGCAGCGAAGCACCATCGCGATCCGGCAAGCCGAGATCGAGCACGATCAGGCTGTATTGTCCGCTACGCAGCAGCGCATTGCTCTCTGCAGCCGTGCTGGCGCAGTCGATGGCGTAGCCCTGCGAGGTTAGCGCCTGCGCAAGGCCCGATTGCAATAGTGCATCATCTTCAACAATTAGCAGTTTCATCAGTTGTTCTTGTTGATATCCGTATAGAGGCGGCTCTCAAAACGTACCAGCGGGATGCGGCGCGTTTTCTGATCTTCCGGCGGCACAGCATAGCCGGACAGGAACTGGACAAAGGCGACGCGTGCGCCACTGGAAGTGGTGATGAATCCTGCCAGATTATAGACGCCCTGCAGCGAACCGGTTTTCGCCGATACTTTGCCATCCAGTCCTGCTTCGTGCAGACCGCCGCGATATTGCAGCGTGCCGTCGTAACCGGCCAGCGGCAACATCGAAATGTAATTCAGCGTTGAATCATTTTTCGCAATGTATTGCAGCACTTGCATCATGGTGTCTGGCGCGATCAGGTCATGGCGCGACAGGCCGGAACCATCGACCTGAATGCTGTTGCCGAGATCGACACCGGCTTTTTCGCGCAGAATGCGACGTACCGCATCCGAACCCGCGCGGAAGGTTCCCGGCACGTTGAAGTAGTGATGGCCGATGGTGCGGAACACGGTATCGGCAATCATATTGTCCGACTTCTTCAGCATGGTGTGCAGCAGCGTGTGCAGCGGCGCAGATTGCGTCGAAGCCAACACGGTGCCTGGCGATGTCACTTGCGCCTGGCGAACCAGATGCCCGCTGTAATCAATGTCGGCGGCGCGCAATTCGGCTTTAAGAATCTCACCGGCCCACGCAGCACCATCCTGCACGGCAAATGCCAGCGGCAGCGGCTCTGAACGTTGGCGCATGCAGCCGGTTAAGGTGTAGCGATTGAGCTCGCCTGGTACCACATCCAGCTCGCAATATTGTCCGTCACCGCTGTTGCGACCATTGGTGCGCACCTGACTAAACATGTGAGCCGGATAATAGGAAGCGATACGCACAAAGGCGTTTTCGCCCGGCGTGTTGGCGCTATACAGCGAAACCGAGAAACAGTTTTTATCGACGATTGCCGCGCCCGGCGGCGCGCTGAAGCATTGCGTCAGATCGTTCCACGGCCAGCCTGGCGCCATATCGTGGCTGGCAAACACCGAGGTGTCGATCACCAGGTTGCCCTTGATATGGGTGATGCCCTGCTTTTTCAGCGCGGCAACCATGTTGCGCAGATCCTGGCGACCCAGCGTGGGATCGCCGCCAAAACGCGCCACTAAATCGCCATTCAAGGTGCCATCGTTAACCGCACCTTTGGTCTCCATGGTGGTCTGGAAACGGAAATCGGGCCCGAGTTCTAACAAAGCCGCCAGCGCTGTCACCACTTTCATGGTGCTGGCCGGTAACGCCATCTGTTTGCCGTGATAATCGATTATTGGGGTGGATGCGCCCACTTTTTGTACCATCAGCGCCAGGTTTGCGCCGTCTGGCAAATACTGCATGTATTCATCAACGGGGGCTGCTTGTGCCTGCAGCATAAACGCACAGGTTAATCCGGTAACAAGTCGTGAAAATCGCATAATCTCGCGGTAACTGACGGGTGAGGGCGTCAATACTACGTCCCCGGACGGTGCAAAGTAAACGATGACCCACAGGGAACTCTGGGGTAAAATACGTATCAAAATGCAAAACCGAACCTGACCCGGAAAGCTTTCCCGGTCAGGCTTCTTTTGCTTGTGAAAAGAGGTAACGCGCCGCAGAAGCTGTTTTCTGCTGTCACCGGTCAGGATGACGCCGTTAACCAGGATAGATGACGAGGAGCCAAAATGAATCAGATTCCGATGACGTTGAAAGGCGCTGAGAAGCTACGCGAAGAGCTGAACGAACTGAAATCCGTGAAGCGTCCGCGCATTATCGCCTCCATCGCCACAGCCCGTGAGCACGGCGATTTGAAAGAGAATGCCGAATATCATGCGGCTCGCGAAGAACAGGGTTTCTGCGAGGGTCGTATTCAGGAGATTGAAGCCAAGCTTTCCAACGCACAAGTCATTGATGTGACTGCCATGCCGAAAACCGGTCGCGTGATTTTTGGCGCTACTGTGACCATCCTCAATGTGGATACGGATGAAGAGTTCACCTATCGCATCGTGGGTGATGATGAAGCTGACTTCAAACAGAACCTGATTTCAGTGAATTCGCCGATGGCGCGTGGATTGGTTGGAAAATCAGCAGACGATGTCGCGATTGTGAAAACCCCGGGCGGGGATGTGGAATATGAAGTCCTGAAGGTGGAATACCTTTAAGATATTGCTACGCTTTGCAATATGTCGCTGCATTTTGTAAAGAAAGGAAAAAGGCCGCATTGCGGCCTTTTATCACATGCAGGAGCGTGGCACTTTCTTTGCCCGTCGCCGCCTTTAAAGGCATGATTAACGCGGAAGAGTAATTTTACGCTCTTTGGCAGGGCGATACAGCACCAGCGTGTTGCCGATTACCTGTACGTTGCCTGCTTTAGTCTCACGCACGATAGCGTCCACGATCAGCTGCTTAGTTTCACGATCTTCCGAGGCAATTTTTACCTTGATCAATTCGTGATGCTCGAGCGCCAGTTCGATTTCGGCGAGCACGCCTTCGGTCAGGCCATTTCCGCCCAGCATGACAACCGGCTTAAGCGGATGGGCAAGGCCTTTCAGGTGCTGTTTTTGTTTGGTACTCAGATTCATCGTATTTTTTGCTTACTCAGGGATTGAAAACGGTTCATTCTACCGCCATCTCGGGTATATCGCCAAATCAACGCGACCATTGCGTGCTGATTTATCGCTACGATGACGATTTAATTGGAAAAATTATGACGGGTAAAAAGCGTTCGGCCAGTTCCAGTCGCTGGCTACAGGAACACTTTAGCGATAAATATGTGCTGCAGGCACAGAAAAAAGGGTTACGTTCGCGTGCCTGGTTTAAACTTGAAGAAATTCAGCAGGGTGACAAGATTTTCAAACCCGGGATGACAGTTGTTGATCTCGGTGCGGCACCCGGCGGTTGGTCGCAATATGTGGTTCAGCTTATCGGATCAAGTGGTCGTATCATCGCCTGCGATCTGTTACCAATGGATCCGATTGTCGGCGTTGATTTTTTGCAGGGCGATTTTCGAGATGAGGCGGTACTTAACGCCTTACTGGAGCGCGTAGGCGACCAAAAGGTGCAGGTGGTGATGTCTGATATGGCACCCAACATGAGCGGTACACCTGCGGTTGATATTCCACGTTCGATGTATTTGGTAGAATTGGCGCTGGAAATGTGTCGGGATATCCTGGCCCCAGGCGGCAGTTTTGTCGTGAAAGTGTTTCAGGGAGATGGCTTCGATGAATACCTGCGGGAAATTCGCTCCCTGTTTACGAAAGTGAAAATTCGTAAGCCGGACGCTTCGCGATTACGTTCGCGCGAAGTGTACATTGTGGCGACGGGGCGCAAACTTTAGCCCGAATTGCCGGAATCAAAGCAAGACGACCAATGCGTTTACTCTGATGTGTAATTCTGAGTTTCAGGGTAAACAAGCAAAATCATCCGCACTGCGATTCCAGGTATGAAGGAACTATAGTACCCTACGCTGTCTGTTAACATCGTTGTAATATGAGGTTAATCCCTTGAGTGACATGGCGAAAAACCTGATTCTCTGGTTAGTCATCGCGGTCGTGCTGATGTCTGTATTCCAGAGCTTTGGGCCCAGCGAGTCGAATGGCCGTAGGGTTGATTATTCAACTTTCCTATCGGAAGTGAACCAAGATCAGGTCCGCGAGGCACGAATTAACGGGCGTGAGATTAACGTTGTCAAAAAAGACAGCAATAAATACACCACCTATATCCCCGTCAACGATCCTAAGTTACTCGATAACCTGTTGACCAAAAACGTCAAAGTAGTTGGCGAACCGCCTGAAGAACCAAGCCTGCTGGCTTCCATCTTCATCTCATGGTTCCCAATGCTGCTGCTGATTGGCGTGTGGATCTTCTTTATGCGGCAGATGCAGGGCGGCGGCGGCAAGGGCGCGATGTCCTTCGGCAAGAGCAAAGCCCGCATGCTGACCGAAGATCAGATCAAAACCACTTTTGCTGACGTGGCCGGTTGTGATGAGGCCAAAGAAGAAGTGGGTGAGCTGGTTGAGTATCTGCGTGAGCCGAGCCGTTTCCAGAAACTGGGCGGTAAAATCCCGAAAGGCGTCCTGATGGTCGGCCCTCCGGGTACCGGTAAAACGCTGCTGGCGAAAGCGATTGCTGGCGAAGCCAAAGTACCGTTCTTTACTATTTCCGGTTCTGACTTCGTTGAAATGTTTGTCGGTGTTGGTGCATCTCGTGTGCGTGACATGTTCGAACAAGCGAAGAAAGCTGCGCCGTGCATCATCTTTATCGATGAAATCGATGCGGTTGGCCGTCAGCGTGGCGCAGGTTTAGGCGGTGGTCACGATGAACGTGAACAAACGCTGAACCAGATGCTGGTTGAGATGGATGGCTTTGAAGGTAATGAAGGCATCATCGTTATCGCGGCAACTAACCGTCCAGACGTACTTGACCCAGCGCTGCTGCGTCCAGGTCGCTTTGACCGTCAGGTTGTCGTCGGTCTGCCAGACGTGCGTGGTCGTGAGCAGATTCTGAAAGTCCATATGCGTCGTGTGCCGCTGGCAACCGATATGGATCCTTCAGTCATCGCACGCGGTACGCCTGGCTTCTCCGGTGCGGATTTGGCTAACCTGGTCAACGAAGCTGCGCTGTTTGCTGCTCGCGGCAACAAGCGTGTGGTTTCGATGGTTGAGTTTGAAAAAGCCAAAGACAAAATCATGATGGGTGCGGAACGTCGCTCCATGGTGATGACCGAAGAGCAGAAAGAATCGACGGCCTATCATGAAGCGGGTCACGCGATCGTCGGTACGCTGGTTCCGGGTTACGATCCGGTGCACAAGGTCACCATCATCCCGCGTGGTCGTGCTCTGGGTGTGGCCTTCTTCTTGCCAGTGGGCGATGAAATCAGCGCCAACCGTCAGAAGCTGGAAAGCCGTATTTCTGTGGCTTACGGCGGACGTCTGGCGGAAGAGATCATTTATGGTCCGGACTATGTTTCTACCGGTGCTTCATCTGACATCAAAATGGCAACCAGCGTAGCGCGCAACATGGTTACGCAGTGGGGCTTCTCTGAGAAGCTGGGTCCATTGCTTTACGCTGAAGAAGAGGGCGAAGTATTCCTCGGTCGTTCAGTGGCGAAAGCAAAACACATGTCAGATGAAACGGCGCGCATTATCGATCAGGAAGTTAAACACCTTATCGATACCAACTATCAGCGTGCACGCCGTATTCTGAATGAAAACATGGACATCCTTCACGCGATGAAAGACGCGCTGATGAAGTATGAGACCATTGATGCACCGCAAATCAGCGATCTGATGGCACGCCGTGAAGTGCGTCCACCAGCAGGTTGGGAAGAGGCGAAAGTTGCTGTGGGTAACGGCGACTCAACGCAGGCTCCACGTCCTGTTGATGACCCGAAAACTCCGGGTTCAGACAAGATCATGTGATAGCGTTCTGGCGGGATGCGTTGCTCTCCGCCAGATTTGCAGCCGCAATACTTGTTACAATGCAAACCCCGGCAAGCCCGGGGTTTTTTACATTCTGCGATTCAGTGATTCCTCAAGGAGATTCTCGCCATGAAGTTGTTCGCCCGTGATTCCCATCTCGATCTCTCTTTTCCCCATGTGATGGGTATTTTGAATGTCACGCCGGACTCTTTCTCTGATGGTGGAAGCCACAACACGCTGGTCGATGCGCTGACGCACACCAATGAAATGGTAAATGCCGGTGCCACCATCATAGATGTTGGCGGTGAATCAACACGTCCGGGCGCTGATGAAGTCAGCGTGGAGGAAGAGCTGGCACGCGTCATTCCGGTGGTGGAAGCCATCGCGCAGCGTTTTGAGGTGTGGATTTCCGTCGATACTTCCAAACCAGAAGTGATTCGTGAAGCGGCGCGAGTGGGCGCTCACATTATCAATGACATTCGTTCCCTGTCCGAACCGGGCGCTCTGGCAGCGGCAGCAGAAACCGGTTTGCCGGTGTGTTTGATGCACATGCAAGGTGAACCGCGCACCATGCAGCAGGCACCGGAATATAGCCACATCGTGAGCGAAGTGGACGCTTACTTCGCTGCGCAGATTGCGCGATGTGAAGCAGCCGGTATCAAAAAAGATAATCTGCTGCTCGATCCTGGCTTCGGTTTCGGTAAGAATCTCAGCCACAACTATGAACTGCTGGCCAAACTGAGTCATTTCCACCATTACGGCTTACCGCTGTTGGTCGGGATGTCGCGGAAGTCGATGGTTGGTCAGTTGCTAAATGTCGGTCCGGCGCAGCGCCTGACCGGAAGCCTCAGCTGTGCGGTGATTGCCGCCATGCAAGGGGCGCAAATTATTCGCGTGCATGATGTGAAAGAGACTGTCGAAGCGATGCGCGTCGTCGAAGCGACACGGAGAGCAAAAGGATAAAGGCATGAGTAATCGTAAATATTTCGGTACAGATGGTATTCGCGGCAAAGTCGGTGAAGCACCGATTACCCCTGATTTTGTTCTCAAGTTGGGCTGGGCGGCCGGTAAGGTGCTGGCGCGTCAGGGTTCACGCAAAGTATTGATTGGTAAAGATACGCGTATTTCAGGCTATATGCTGGAATCGGCGCTGGAAGCGGGTCTGGCGGCGGCGGGATTATCTGCAGCCTTCACCGGTCCGATGCCGACACCTGCTATTGCTTATCTGACACGCACTTTCCGCGCTGAAGCCGGCATCGTGATTTCGGCTTCGCATAATCCCTTTGACGACAATGGCATCAAATTCTTCTCTGCTGAAGGCACCAAGCTGCCCGATGAAGTCGAAGAAGCCATTGAGCTGGAGATGGAAAAGCCGATCACCTGCGTGGAGTCAGCTGAACTGGGCCGCGCCAGTCGCATTGTCGATGCCGCAGGTCGTTACATCGAATTCTGTAAAGGGACGTTCCCAAGCGAGCTAAGCCTGAATGGGCTGAAGATTGTGGTTGATTGCGCTAACGGCGCAACTTACCACATTGCACCTAATGTGCTGCGTGAGCTGGGTGCGACGGTGATTGCTATCGGCGTGCAGCCGGATGGCATGAACATCAACAAAGATTGCGGTGCGACCGATCTGCGTCTGCTGCAGCATCGCGTGTTGGAAGAGAAGGCCGATCTCGGACTGGCTTACGACGGCGATGGCGACCGCATCATGATGGTTGACCATTTAGGTCATAAAGTCGATGGCGATCAGATTCTCTACATCATTGCACGCGAAGGGCTGCGTCAGGGCCAACTGCGCGGCGGCGTGGTCGGCACGCTGATGAGTAACATGGGTCTGGAACTGGCGCTGAAACAGCTGGGAATTCCATTCACCCGTGCGAAAGTGGGCGACCGCTATGTGCTGGAAAAAATGCAGGAGAAGGGCTGGCGTTTAGGGGCAGAAAACTCCGGTCACGTCATTCTGCTGGATAAAACCACCACCGGCGACGGCATCGTGGCAAGTTTGCAAGTGCTGACTGCAATCGTGCGCAACCATATGACGCTTCACGATCTGTGCAGCGGCATGAAAATGCTGCCGCAGATTTTGGTCAATGTGCGTTTCGCTGGCGAGCACGATCCGTTGGAAAGCGAGAGCGTGAAAGCCGTGACCGCAGAAGCAGAAAAAACGCTGGCGGGACGTGGTCGTGTGTTGCTGCGCAAATCCGGCACAGAGCCACTGATTCGTGTGATGGTAGAAGGCGAAGATGAGGCGCAGGTCAGCGCGCTGGCGCACAAAATCGCGGATGCAGTAAAAGCGGTTTAAGTTGTTTCAGGCGGAGAGGTTTTGTACTTTCCGCCTGCAAAATCACCGGGATGGTGCTTTTTTCCGCAATCGAAAGCGATGGTGAAAATTGCACTTGCAGAGGTATGTGCCTTTGGTTAGTATTCACACCCGCTTCTGATGGGTGATGACGAGACTCCCCATCGATATTGGTTGAAGCTTTAACTGTGCAGATAACGCGCAAGGAAACAGGTTGATTATGTACGAAGCTCTGTTAGTTGTTTTCCTTATTGTAGCGATTGGCCTCGTAGGTTTGATCATGCTGCAGCAAGGCAAAGGCGCTGATATGGGAGCCTCATTCGGTGCGGGCGCTTCTGGTACGCTGTTCGGTTCAAATGGGTCTGGCAACTTTATGACTCGCATGACCGCAGTACTGGCTACGCTGTTCTTCATCATCAGCCTGGTTCTGGGTAACCTGAACAGTAATAAAACAGCCAAAGGTAGCGAGTGGGATAACCTCACTGCGCCGGCGCAGTCTGAACAGCAGACTCAGCCAGCTAAACCGGCAACGCCGGGCAATGATATCCCGCAGTAAGATCGTCAACGCTGTAGTGCGATAAAACAACGTCGCAGTCTAGTGATGTACCGAGGTGGTGAAATTGGTAGACACGCTACCTTGAGGTGGTAGTGCTCGAAAGGGCTTACGGGTTCAAGTCCCGTCCTCGGTACCAAATCTCAGTTTAACTTGCATTTTTTGCAAGGTCGGCGTATTATTCGCCACGTTTTCGGACGCGGGGTGGAGCAGCCTGGTAGCTCGTCGGGCTCATAACCCGAAGGTCGTCGGTTCAAATCCGGCCCCCGCAACCACTTTCCCTTAGAGTTCTTTTTCAAATATACTGTATGCATCGACGGACGCAATTTCAGTGATTTTTGAAAAAAATTCTTTTGGATTGTGCTCCGAAGCCGCTATGCGGCGTACAGGGTCCAGTCACAAAAAGCCCCGAATATTCGGGGTTTTTTGTTATCAGGAAATCGAAACACTGGGCTATAGGCCCTTTTTTTATGTCTTGGGGGTGGGCTTGTCCACATTAGAGCAAAAATTGACAGAGTTGATCTCTGCTCCAGTAGAAGCGCTTGGCTACGAATTAGTCGGTATTGAGTTTATTCGTGGTCGCACATCAACCCTGCGCATCTATATTGATAGTGAAGAGGGTATCAATGTTGATGATTGCGCCGATGTTAGCCACCAGGTTAGCGCAGTAATGGATGTGGAAGATCCAATTACCGTGGCTTACAACCTTGAAGTTTCCTCGCCGGGTCTCGAACGTCCTCTTTTCACTGCTGAACACTATGCACGTTTTGCCGGTGACGAGGTGAGCCTGGTACTACGCATGGCCGTACAAAACCGCCGTAAATGGCAGGGTATCATTAAGTCTGTTGAAGGCGAGATGATCACGGTGACCGTTGAGGGTAACGATGAAGTGTTCGCGCTGAGCAACATTCAGAAAGCGAACCTGGTCCCCCACTTTTAAAAGTCCGGATTGAGGCTAACCAGGATGAACAAAGAGATCTTAGCTGTAGTAGAAGCCGTTTCTAACGAAAAAGCCCTGCCGCGTGAGAAAATCTTCGAAGCGCTGGAGAGCGCTTTGGCCACTGCGACCAAAAAGAAGTATGAGCAAGAGATCGAAGTGCGTGTCAGCATCGATCGCCGCAGCGGCGATTTCGATACCTTCCGTCGCTGGCAGATTGTGGAAGAAGTCACGCAGCCGACTCGCGAGATCACGCTGGATGCAGCTCGTTATGAAGACGAAGCGTTCAATCTGGGCGAATTTGTTGAAGATCAGATTGAATCTGTCACCTTCGACCGTATCACCACCCAAACTGCTAAGCAGGTTATCGTACAAAAAGTACGTGAAGCTGAGCGCGCGATGGTGGTTGATCAGTTCCGTCAACACGAAGGCGAAATCATCACCGGCGTGGTGAAGAAAGTGAACCGCGACAACATTTCACTGGACCTCGGCAGCAATGCTGAAGCCGTGATTGTGCGTGAAGACATGCTGCCGCGTGAAAACTTCCGTCCGGGTGACCGTATCCGCGGCGTGCTGTACGCCGTTCGCCCTGAAGCGCGTGGCGCGCAGCTGTTTGTCACCCGTTCTAAGCCAGAGATGCTGATCGAGTTGTTCCGCATTGAGGTGCCAGAAATTGGCGAAGAAGTTATCGAGATCAAAGCGGCAGCGCGCGATCCGGGTTCACGCGCCAAAATCGCGGTGAAAACCAACGATAAACGTATTGATCCAGTGGGCGCTTGCGTCGGTATGCGCGGTGCGCGTGTCCAGGCGGTTTCAAGCGAGCTGGGTGGCGAGCGTATCGACATTGTGCTGTGGGACGACAACCCGGCGCAATTCGTTATCAACGCTATGGCGCCAGCCGATGTGGCGTCAATTGTGGTGGATGAAGACAATCACACCATGGATATCGCTGTTGAAGCCGGCAATCTGGCTCAGGCGATCGGCCGTAACGGCCAAAACGTGCGTCTGGCTTCCCAACTGAGCGGTTGGGAACTGAACGTGATGACCGTCGATGATCTGCAGGCTAAGCACCAAGCTGAAGCCCATGCAGCGATCGATATGTTCACCAAACATCTCGACATCGACGAAGAGTTCGCCACCATTCTGGTGGAAGAGGGCTTCTCTTCGCTGGAAGAATTGGCTTATGTGCCAATCAACGAGCTGCTGGAAATCGACGGCCTCGATGAAGAGACCATTGAAGCCCTGCGTGAACGAGCAAAAAATGCGTTAACTACCCTGGCATTAGCGAAAGAAGAGAGCCTTGGTAATCAGGAGCCCGCTGAGGATCTTCTGAATCTTGAGGGCTTGGATCGTGCGCTGGCGTATCGCCTGGCGGCGAAAGGCGTTTGCACGCTGGAAGATCTCGCTGAGCAAGGTGTTGACGATCTGACAGATATTGAAGGGCTGGATGACGAGAAAGCCGGTGCGCTGATTATGGCTGCACGTAATATCTGCTGGTTCGGCGATGACGCGTAATAACAGGAAGGAACAGCATGACAGATGTAACCGTAAAATCGCTGGCCGCCGAAATTCAGACCCCGGTCGATCGCCTGGTACAGCAATTTGCTGATGCAGGGATCCGTAAGTCTGAGAACGATGCGGTGTCCCAGCAAGAGAAAGAAACCTTACTGTCTCACCTGAATCGTGAGCACGGTCAGACCGGTTCAAGCAAGCTGACTTTGCAGCGCAAGACGCGCAGCACCTTGAATATTCCCGTCACCGGGGGTAAAAGTAAGTCGGTACAAATTGAAGTCCGCAAAAAGCGCACATACGTGAAAGGCGACGCAGAGTCTGAGCAAGCTCAGGCAGAAGCGGAAGCCGAGGCGCAGCGTGAAGCGGAAGAGCAGGCGCGTCGCGAGGCGGAAGAACAAGCCCGTCGCGAAGCTGAACAGAAAGCGCAACGTGAAGCCGAAGATAAAGCCAAGCGCGAAGCCGCTGACAAGGCCAAACGTGAAGCAGCGGAAAAAGAGAAATTGACTAATCAACCTACCGACGTAGTAGCCAAGGCTGCGCAGTCTGATAAAGCCCGTCGTGAAGCAGAAGCTGCCGAACTGAAACGTAAAGCAGAAGAAGAAGCACGCCGTAAGCTGGAAGAAGATGCGCGCCGCGTGGCTGAAGAAGCCCGCCGCCTGGCTGAAGAAAAAGCTGTTGAATGGGCCAAACCTGAAGAAGAGGATAAAGGCGACTATCACGTCACTACCTCAACTCACGCCCGTCAGGCAGAAGACGAGAACGATCGCCAGGTAGAAGCTGGCCGTGCACGTGCTCGCACCACCAAAGCTGCTCGCCCGGTGAAGAAAGGCAACAAGCATTCTGAAGCCAAAACCGATCGCGAAGAAGCGCGTGCGCAGGTTCGTGGCGGTAAAGGCGGCAAACATCGTAAGCCAAGCACCCTGCAGCAGGGCTTCAACAAGCCAGCTCAGGCTGTTAACCGCGATGTCGTCATCGGTGAAACCATTACCGTTGCTGAACTGGCCAACAAAATGGCGATCAAAGGTTCTCTGGTCGTTAAAGCGATGATGAAGATGGGCGCCATGGCGACCATCAACCAGGTTATCGATCAAGAAACCGCTCAGATGGTCGCGGAAGAAATGGGTCACAAAGTGATCCTGCGCCGCGAGAATGAGCTGGAAGAAGCGGTAATGGACGATCGTGATACCGATGCTGCGCAAGAGTCTCGTGCTCCGGTCGTTACCATCATGGGTCACGTTGACCACGGTAAAACCTCTCTGCTTGACTACATTCGTTCAACGAAAGTGGCATCAGGCGAAGCGGGTGGTATTACTCAGCATATCGGTGCTTACCACGTTGAAACTGACAACGGTATGATCACCTTCCTCGATACCCCGGGCCACGCCGCGTTTACCGCAATGCGTGCTCGTGGTGCGCAGGCCACGGATATCGTTATCCTGGTTGTTGCTGCTGACGATGGCGTGATGCCTCAGACCGTTGAAGCTATCCAGCATGCGAAAGCAGCCGGTGTGCCAGTGGTTGTTGCGGTCAACAAAATCGATAAGCCAGATGCTGATCCAGACCGCGTTAAGAACGAACTGACCCAGTACGGAATTCTTCCGGAGGAGTGGGGCGGTGAGAACATGTTTGTTAACGTCTCTGCGAAAGCCGGTACCGGTATTGACGATCTGCTGAATGCGATTCTGCTGCAAGCAGAAGTACTGGAACTCTCTGCTATCCGTGAAGGTATGGCGAGCGGCGTGGTAATTGAATCGTTCCTCGACAAAGGTCGTGGTCCGGTTGCTACCGTGCTGGTACGTGAAGGTACGCTGAATAAAGGCGATATCGTGCTGTGCGGCTTCGAATACGGCCGTGTACGTGCGATGCGTGACGAATTGGGTCGTGAAGTGCTGGAAGCGGGTCCATCCATTCCAGTGGAAATCCTTGGTCTGTCCGGTGTGCCGGCCGCAGGTGATGAAGCGACTGTCGTACGTGATGAGAAGAAAGCGCGTGAAGTTGCGCTGTATCGTCAGGGCAAATTCCGTGAAGTTAAGCTGGCGCGTCAGCAGAAGTCTAAGTTGGAGAACATGTTCGCCAACATGACTGAAGGCGAAGTATCTGAGCTCAACATCGTACTGAAATCTGACGTACAGGGTTCTGTCGAAGCGATCTCTGATTCGCTGCTGAAACTCTCTACCGACGAAGTGAAAGTGCGCATCATCGGTTCAGGCGTAGGTGGTATCACCGAAACCGACGCGACGCTGGCTGCAGCATCCAACGCTATCATCCTCGGCTTCAACGTGCGTGCTGATGCATCTGCTCGCCGCGTGATTGACGCTGAAAACGTTGACCTGCGTTACTACTCCGTCATCTATAATCTGATCGACGAAGTGAAAGCAGCAATGAGCGGTATGCTGGCTCCAGAGTTCAAACAGCAGATTATCGGTCTGGCTGCGGTACGTGACGTGTTCAAATCACCGAAGTTTGGTGCCATCGCGGGCTGTATGGTCACCGAAGGTAACATCAAACGTCACAACCCAATCCGCGTACTGCGTGACAACGTGGTTATCTATGAAGGCGAGCTGGAATCTCTGCGCCGCTTCAAAGATGACGTTAACGAAGTTCGTAACGGCATGGAATGTGGTATCGGCGTGAAGAACTACAACGACGTTCGCGTTGGCGATATGATCGAAGTGTTCGAAGTGATTGAAATTAAACGCACCATCGATTGATCATCATTTGATGTGTTGCAATTTGGGAGGCCTCTGGCCTCCCGAATTATTTGGGAGAAAGAAATAATGGCAAAAGAATTTGGCCGCCCACAGCGCGTTTCTCAGGAGTTGCAGAAAGAGATTGCAATCATCCTGCAGCGCGAAATTAAAGATCCACGTCTCGGTATGATGGTGACAGTTTCGGGCGTCGAAGTGTCGCGCGATCTCGCCTATGCCAAGGTGTTTGTGACCTTTTTGAATGACAAAGATGAAGAAGCGGTACAAAACGGCCTGAAGGCGCTGAAAGAAGCCTCTGGCTATATCCGTACGCTGGTAGGCAAAGCGATGCGCTTGCGTATCGTGCCGGAGCTGACCTTCTTCTACGACAACTCGCTGATCGAAGGTATGCGCATGTCGAACCTGGTCAGCAACGTCATTAAGAGCGATGTTGAGCGTCGTGGCGATAGCCCGGCGGAAGATGACAAGGAGGACTAATGAGTCGTCCTCGTCGTCGCGGTCGCGACGTCCACGGTGTGTTTCTGCTGGATAAGCATCAAGGCGCCTCTTCCAATGATGTGCTGCAGAAAGTAAAGCGTCTGTTCAATGCGAACAAAGCGGGACACACCGGCGCGCTCGATCCTCTGGCGACCGGCATGCTACCGGTTTGCCTCGGCGAAGCCACCAAGTTTTCGCAGTATCTGCTCGATTCAGACAAGCGTTATCGCGTCATTGCTCGCCTAGGTGAACGCACCGATACGTCTGATGCTGACGGCAATATTGTTGAGACGCGTGCGGTTACGTTTGATCAGGCAGCACTGGATGCAGCGCTGGACTATTTTCGTGGCGACACCATGCAGGTGCCGACCATGTTCTCCGCGCTGAAGTATCAGGGACGCAAGCTGTATGAGTATGCACGTGAAGGCATAACCGTGCCGCGTGAAGCGCGCCCGATCAAAGTGTTTGAGCTGCAGTTTATTCGCTGGGAAGGTGATGAGCTGGAGCTGGAGATTCACGTCTCTAAAGGCACTTATATCCGCACTATTATCGACGATCTCGGTGAGCGGCTTGGCTGCGGTGCGCACGTTATCATGCTGCGTCGCCTGCAAGTGGCGCGTTATCCGATCGAAAGAATGGTAACGCTGGAGCAGCTGCAGGACGTGGCGGCCACCGTCAATATGGCGGAAGCGCCAGATTACAGCGCGCTCGATGCGTTATTGCTGCCGATGGATAGCCCTGCAGAAGAGTTCCCGATTGTGAATTTGCTGCCTGCGGTGGCGGCTTATTTTAAACAGGGTATGCCGGTTCAGGTGGCGGATGCGCCGGAACAGGGATTGGTGCGCGTGACTGAAGGTAATGAGCACAAATTCATTGGTATGGCCGAAATCGCTGAGGATGGGCGCGTGGCGCCGCGTCGTCTGGTGGTAGAATTTCCTGCGTAATCAATCCTCTCGCATTTGACCTAACGGCGCATTTGCGTTGCTATCAGGCGAAGAGTAGAATGGCGCGGCTTTAAAAGCGGGCTGCTGAATTAGAGATCGGCACCCATACATTCATTATTTACTGGAGTTTATTATGTCTCTAAGCGTAGAAGCTAAAGCAGAGATCGTTGCTAAATACGGTCGTGGTACCAACGACAGCGGTTCAACTGAAGTTCAGGTTGCTCTGCTGACTGCTCAGATTAACCACCTGCAGGGTCACTTCTCTGAGCACAAGAAAGATCACCACAGCCGTCGCGGTCTGCTGCGCATGGTATCTCAGCGTCGTAAGCTGCTGGACTACCTGAAGCGTAAAGACGTTGCTCGCTACACCGGTCTGATCGAAAGCCTGGGTCTGCGTCGCTAAGTCTGAAGAATCTGATCAAGGGTGTAGCGCATGCACTATGCAAAAAAACGCATCTGACGATCAGATTTGTGCGAGTTTCGCGAAAAGGGGGCCTTTATGGCCCCTTTTTTCGAGCAATCCGCAGCAATCCGGACCAAACTCATGTATTGTTGCAGAGAGTGATCTTTGCTTGCAGAGGTTCGCGCGGCTAATGAGAGGCTTTACCGCATGGGCGGTTAAGGTTGTCATTAGTCGCGAGGATGCAACTGAAGATCGGTAATCCCCGGCGCGCCAGAATGGGCTGCGCCCCTGAATTTAAGGACTTAAATTTTGCTGAACCCGATCGTACGCAAATTCCAATATGGTCAGCATACCGTCACGCTGGAAACCGGCATGATGGCGCGCCAGGCTACCGCTGCAGTAATGGTGAGCATGGATGACACTGCTGTATTCGTTACCGTTGTTGGCCAGAAAAAAACTAAACCAGGTCAGGATTTCTTCCCGCTGACGGTTAACTATCAGGAGCGTACTTACGCTGCTGGTCGTATCCCGGGTAGCTTCTTCCGTCGTGAAGGCCGTCCAAGCGAAGGCGAAACCCTGATCTCACGCCTGATTGACCGTCCAGTTCGTCCGCTGTTCCCGGAAGGCTTCATTAACGAAGTCCAGGTTATTGCGACCGTGGTTTCTGTTAACCCACAGGTTAACCCAGACATCGTTGCGATGATCGGTGCATCTGCTGCACTGGCTCTGTCCGGCCTGCCGTTCAATGGTCCAATCGGCGCAGCGCGCGTCGGTTATATCAATGACCAGTACGTACTGAACCCAACTGCTGATGAAATCAACGAATCACGTCTGAACCTGGTTGTTGCCGGTACCCAGAACGCGGTGCTGATGGTGGAATCAGAAGCTGACATCCTGACTGAAGAGCAGATGCTGGGCGCTGTGGTATATGGCCACGACCAGCAGCAGATCGTTATCGAAAACATCAATGCGCTGGTTGCCGAAGCCGGTAAACCACGTTGGGATTGGCAGCCACTGCCAACTAACGATGCACTGATCGCACGCGTTACTGCACTGGCAGAAGCGGGCATCAGCGATGCCTATCGCATCACTGATAAGCAAGAGCGTTACACTCAGGTTGGCGCAGTGAAAGACGCGACCATCGCGGCACTGCAGGCTGAAGATGAAACGCTGGATGCTGGCGATATCGCTGACATCGTACACGACCTTGAGAAGAGCGTTGTTCGTAGCCGCATCATCCGTGGCGAACCGCGTATCGATGGCCGTGAGAAAGATATGATTCGTGGTCTGGACGTGCGCACTGGCGTACTGCCACGTACGCACGGTTCATCACTGTTCACCCGTGGTGAAACGCAGGCGCTGGTTACCGCAACGCTGGGTACCGCACGTGATGCGCAGAATCTGGATGAGTTGATGGGCGAACGTACTGATAGCTTCCTGTTCCACTACAACTTCCCTCCGTACTGCGTGGGCGAAACCGGTATGGTTGGCTCACCGAAGCGTCGTGAGATTGGTCACGGCCGTCTGGCGAAGCGTGGCGTGCTGGCCGTAATGCCTAAGCAAGCTGACTTCCCATACACCGTGCGTGTGGTTTCAGAAATCACCGAATCTAACGGCTCTTCTTCAATGGCTTCCGTGTGTGGTGCTTCTCTGGCACTGATGGACGCTGGTGTACCGATCAAAGCAGCCGTAGCCGGTATTGCGATGGGTCTGGTTAAAGAAGCCGACAACTTTGTGGTTCTGTCTGATATCCTGGGTGACGAAGATCACCTCGGCGACATGGACTTCAAAGTAGCAGGTAGCCGCGATGGTATTACTGCGCTGCAGATGGATATCAAAATCGAAGGCATCACCCGCGAAATCATGCAGGTTGCACTGAACCAAGCTAAAGGTGCGCGTCTGCACATCCTGAGCGTGATGGAACAGGCAATCAGCACGCCGCGTCAGGAAATCTCTGAGTTCGCGCCGCGCATTTACACCATCAAAATCAGTTCAGACAAGATCAAAGATGTCATCGGTAAAGGCGGCTCGGTTATCCGTGCGCTGACCGAAGAAACCGGCACCACCATCGAAATCGAAGATGACGGCACCGTGAAGATCGCTGCAACTGATAGCCTGAAAGCTAAAGAAGCCATTCGTCGTATCGAAGAGATTACTGCTGAGATCGAAGTTGGCCGCATTTACTCAGGTAAAGTGACACGTATCGTTGATTTCGGTGCCTTCGTGGCAATCGGCGGCGGTAAAGAAGGTTTGGTTCACATCTCTCAGATCGCCGATAAGCGCGTAGAGAAAGTAACCGACTATCTGCAGATGGGCCAGGAAGTTCCAGTGAAAGTAATGGAAGTGGACCGTCAGGGCCGTGTACGCCTGAGCATCAAAGAAGCGACAGAGCAGAAACCAGCGGAAGAAGTTGCTACCGCTGCATCTGATGCATCTGACGCCGAGTAAGCGTTTACCGATTTACCTCTCCCTGCTTTGCGGGGAGAGGTGTTTAGATCATCGCGAGGGCGGGAATCCTTGTGCACAGCAGGAGGATGACAGGATGGTTGTCCCAATGTTTGTATTCGGGAGTGGGAAATGAAGCCTTTTTTGCGCTGGTGTTTTGTTGCGACAGCTATCACGCTGGCAGGATGCAGCAACTCCAATTGGCGTAAGAACGAAGTTCTGGCAGTACCTTTGCAGCCCACACTGCAGCAAGAGGTGATCCTGGCGCGCATGGAACAAATTCTTGCCAGTCGTGCCCTGACCGATGATGAACGCGCACAGCTATTATATGAGCGCGGAGTGTTGTATGATAGTTTGGGTCTGAGGGCACTAGCGCGGAACGATTTTTCGCAAGCGCTGTCTATAAGACCAGATATGCCTGAGGTATTTAACTATCTCGGTATATACTTAACGCAGGCAGGCAACTTTGATGCTGCCTATGAAGCGTTTGATTCTGTACTTGAGCTTGATCCAACTTACAACTATGCGCATTTAAACCGTGGTATCGCCCTCTATTACGGCGGTCGATACAAGTTAGCGCAAGATGATCTGCTGGCGTTTTATCAAGACGATCCTAACGATCCATTCCGCAGCCTTTGGCTCTATCTCGTTGAAAGCGATATGGATGCCGACAAGGCAAAAGTTACGCTGAGACAGCGTCATGACAAAGCGGTTCGCGATCAATGGGGATGGAATATTGTCGAGTTCTACCTTGGCGACATCAGTGAAAAAACGCTGATGGAACGTCTCAAGGCGGACGCAACGGATAACACCTCGCTCGCTGAACATCTCAGTGAAACCAACTTCTATTTAGGTAAGTACTACCTAAGTCTGGGGGAGAAGGACGACGCGAAAGCGTTGTTCAAACTGGCGGTGGCCAACAACGTAAACAACTTTGTTGAGCACCGATACGCATTGTTGGAACTGGCGCAACTCGGCCAGACACAAGACGATTTATCAGAATCTGACCAGCAATAGCTGACGAACTTTTATTGCCTGAATACCTGTAAAGTCATCATCTTCAGAGATGAGGGCTTTTCTGTTCGTCAAAACTTCTAATTTGAGCCGGTTCACACTTTTTGATGAAAATGACTGAAAGTTTTCACGACGAGTTATGTAGACTGGCCGCCGCAATCTAAGAGGCACGTGTACTACATGACTGATATTCAAACCACTTTTGCTGACCTTGGCCTGAACGCCGACATCCTCGAATCACTGAACGGTATGGGCTACGTTAAGCCTTCTCCAATCCAGGCTGAGTGTATTCCTCACCTGCTGGCTGGCCGTGACGTGTTGGGTATGGCGCAGACCGGTAGTGGTAAAACTGCGGCTTTCTCACTGCCGCTGCTAAACAACATTGATCCTACTGTTAAAGCACCGCAAATTTTGGTGCTGGCACCGACCCGCGAATTGGCGGTACAGGTTGCTGAAGCCGTTACAGAATTCTCTAAACACATGCGTGGCATTAACGTTGTAGCCCTGTACGGCGGCCAACGTTATGACGTACAGCTGCGCGCACTGCGTCAGGGCCCACAAGTTGTTGTGGGTACGCCTGGTCGTCTGCTGGATCACCTGAAGCGTGGCACGTTAGATCTGTCTAACCTACGCGGTCTGGTGCTGGACGAAGCTGATGAAATGCTGCGTATGGGCTTCATCGAAGACGTTGAAACCATCATGGCGCAGATTCCAGACGGTCATCAGACCGCGCTGTTCTCAGCAACCATGCCAGAAGCGATTCGTCGTATCACCAAGCGCTTCATGAAAGATCCACAGGAAGTGCGCATCCAGTCAAGCCTGACTACGCGCCCAGACATTTCTCAGTCTTACTGGACCGCTTACGGCCGTAAAACTGACGCACTGGTTCGCTTCCTGGAAGCAGAAGATTTCGATGCAGCCATCATCTTCGTGCGTACCAAAAATGCCACGCTGGAAGTGGCCGAAGCGCTGGAGCGCAGCGGTTATAACAGCGCAGCACTGAACGGTGATATGAACCAGGCACTGCGTGAGCAGACGCTGGAGCGTTTGAAAGATGGTCGTCTCGACATCCTGATCGCGACCGACGTTGCCGCACGTGGTCTGGACGTTGAGCGTATCAGCCTGGTAGTAAACTTTGATATCCCAATGGATGCAGAGTCTTACGTTCACCGTATCGGTCGTACCGGCCGTGCAGGTCGTGCAGGTCGTGCGTTGCTGTTCGTTGAGAACCGCGAGCGTCGTCTGCTGCGCAACATCGAACGCACCATGAAGCTGACCATTCCAGAAGTTGAACTGCCGAACGCAGAACTGCTGGGTGAGCGTCGTCTGGCTAAGTTCGCGGCTAAAGTACAGCAGCAGCTGGAAAGCAGCGATCTGGACCAGTACCGCGCACTGCTGAGCAAAATGCAGCCGGGCGAAGATCTGGATATCGAAACTCTGGCCGCAGCACTGCTGAAAATGGCTCAGGGCGAACGTCCACTGATTCTGCCACCAGAAGCACCACGTCCAGCGCGTCGTGAGTTCAGCGATCGTCCTGACCGTGGTGAGCGTCGCGATTCACGTGATTCTCGTGGTCCACGCGAAAGCCGTGACAGCCGCGATGGTGATCGTCCACGTCGTGAACGTCGTGACGTTGGCGAAATGCAGCTGTACCGCATTGAAGTAGGCCGCGATGATGGTGTTGAAGTTCGTCACATCGTTGGCGCGATCGCTAACGAAGGCGACATCAGCAGCCGTTACATCGGTAACATCAAGCTGTTTGGTACTCACTCAACCATCGAGCTGCCGAAAGGCATGCCGGGCGAAGTACTGCAGCACTTCACTCGTACGCGTATTCTGAACAAGCCGATGAATATGCAGCTGATGGGTGATGCACCGGTGCACGAGCGTAGCGAACGTCGTCCATCTGCTGGCGGCGAACGTCGTGGCAATGGCGCACCGCGCGGTGAGGGTGCTCCACGTGGCGAAGGCGCTCCACGTCGCTTCTCCGAGCGTCGTGAAGGTGGCCGCGAAGGCGGACGCTTCAGCCGTGAAGGTGGCCGTGGCCCGCGTCCAGAAGGCGCAGCTGCACCACGTCGTCGTGACGCATAAGCGTTAAACGCTAAAAGTAAAAAGGGACGCTAATGCGTCCCTTTTTTTTATGCCTGTGGAAAGTAAAATTTACACGCCGCCGGCAATCAGTACGCGTTCACCGCTAACATATGCCGCCTCTTCCGACGCTAAAAACAGCGCGACTTGCGCCACATCTTCCGGCAAGCCAAAGCGTCCAAGCGGCGTAGCGGCAATCAGCTGTGCTTTCAACTCCGGATGCATCTTCTTCGCCGCCAGCAAACCTTCGGTCAAAATAATGCCGGGTGCTAACGCATTGACGCGAATATTGCGTGGGCCAAGCTCGCGTGCGAGGCCTTGCGTCAAGGTATCGATCGCGCCTTTGGTTGCCGCCCACAGCACCGAACCGGGCGTGCTGCGTTGACTATTTAAGGCGCTTAGATTGATGATGGAACCGCCGCGTGCGGGGAAATGTTTTGCCGCCTGCTGACACACCAGTAAGGTGCCCAGCAGATTCACATTCAGCTGCTGCTGCATTTCGCTGATGCTAAGGTCAGCAAAGTCACCGTGGTGAAAAATGCCGGCGTTATTCACCACAATATCGGGTGCGCCAAACTGCTCAATGCTGCTAGCGAACAGGCGCTGCACATCGGCCTCGCGTGAGATATCAGCCTGTACGGCGATGGCGTCGCTACCCAGCGCCTGGATGTCGGTCACTACATCCGCCGCACCCACTTCGTCCTGAAGATAATTCACCACCACCCGAGCACCGGCCGCCGCGAAAGTCATGGCGATGGCGGCACCAATGCCTTTCGAAGCGCCCGTCACCAGCGCAATTTTGCCTTCAAGTGTTTTCATCGTGTCTCTCCACCTGAGATTTCGGGGAAGATAAAGCATGCGCTGTCCATACAATCGGGTGGTAGCGCAATCCTGCAAGCTTCTTGCACGATCCTGCAAATCTGCTGCTCAAGGACTAGGCGCAACGCCAGCGACAAGCGAGAATATCAACTCAGTGATTTCTTATCGCGGAGCGCAGAACGCATGATTCATCAGGAACAATGGCAGCAGTTGGTGGCAATCATTGCCCGCCATGCGCCGCAGGATGGTCGTCACTATTGCCCGATCGATTTTCTCTCTTTCGGCCGCAGCTCTCAGCCCACCAGTTTGGCGCATGTGGCGACCTGGGCCAGCTTTGCCCTGATCGCGCAGGGGCAAAAAGCGCTGCGCATGGGCGATGAAGTGATGCATTACGGGCCGGGCGATTTACTGCTGGTGACGCTCGATATGCCGGTGCAATCCTGCGTGGTGATGGCGACGCCGGAGAAGCCAAATCTCGGCGTAGGCATCACCATTAATGAAACGCGTCTGATGCGTTATCTGGAACACTTTCCGCACCATCATCTCGGCAGCACGGCGGTTAGCGAGCGCGGTATCGCCGTGCATAAAGTTGCGCCGCCGTTGGTGGATGCAGTGATGCGTTTGGTGGAGTTGCTGGATCACCCGCAGGATATTGCCGCGCTGGCACCGTTAATTGAGCAGGAGATTTTCTATCGTCTGCTGACCGGGCCAGAAGGGCCGCGTATTCTCAACATGGCGTTGACGGAGCGGCCAGGCAACAAAGTGGCGCGTGCCGCACGCTGGCTAAGGGAAAACTTTCATCATCCATTGAAAATGGATCATCTGGCGAGCAGCGTGGGGATGAGTATTTCGTCGCTGCATCATCACTTTAAAGCGGTAACGGCGATGACGCCGATGCAATATCAAAAGCAGCTGCGGCTCAACGAGGCGCGTCGTTTGATGCTGATTGAGAAGCTGGATGCCGGAACGGCGGGTTATCGGGTGGGTTATCAAAGTGCTTCGCAGTTCAGTCGCGAATACAGCCGCTTTCACGGCCAGTCACCGGCGCGTGACGCGCGAACCATTGCGGTGGGTGCAGAGTGGATAAACCCACCGCAATGAGGTTTACAGCGTGCGCGCCGCTTCCATTGCCAGTGCGAACGAGCGCAGACGCGCCTGCGAATCGTAAATCTGGCCGTTGACCATGATTTCATCCGCCTGGGTTTCACGCATCAACGCTGCGAGGCCGCTGCGCACTTTATCGCTATCGCCGACAATCGACATGCTCAGGGCCTGCTGCACGCCATATTGCTCGGACGGTGACCACAGATTATCCATGTTCTCCACCGGTGCGGGCAGCGGACCCGGCTTGCCGCGGCGCAGATTAATAAACTGCTGCTGCATCGAGGTGAACAGGAAGCGCGCATCACGTTCGCTGTCGGCCGCCACCACGTTGACGCACACCATCGCATACGGCTTCGCCAGACGCGCCGAAGGTTTGAATTTCTCACGATAAATATGCAGCGCCTGGAACAGCAGATCGGGTGCGAAATGCGAGGCAAACGCAAACGGCAAACCAAGCTGAGCGGCCAATTGCGCGCTATACAAACTGGAACCGAGCAGCCACACCGGAATCTTCAATCCTAAACCCGGAACCGGTTGAACTGGCGGATGTTCACCCTCTTCGGCGTCAAACCAGCGAATCAGTTCAGAGACATCTTCCGGGAAACTATCCGCCTGGGCGCTGGAAAGATGACGACGCAACGCCAGCATGGTGCGTTGGTCCGAACCGGGAGCGCGGCCCAGTCCCAAATCGATACGGCCAGGATAGAGTGATTCGAGGGTACCAAACTGTTCGGCGATCACCAGCGGCGCATGGTTGGGCAGCATGATGCCGCCTGAGCCGAGGCGCAGCGTTTCGGTATTGGCGGCTAGATAGCCGATCAAGACTGAGGTCGCGGCGCTGGCAATCCCCGTCATATTATGGTGTTCAGCCAGCCAGTAGCGGTGGAAACCCAGCGCTTCAGATTGACGGGCCAGCGCCAGCGAATTATGGAACGCATCGCGTGCAGCGGAACCTTGTGGGATAGGCGCCAGATCCAACACGGACAGGCGAACAGTTTTTTTCTCAGACATGGGCACTCCAAATAGGGATGGCGCAGGTGTTTAGTCGGACCTGCGCTTGTGAGTATTACTCATCGTTACCCATATTAAAACTGCTAATAACCGCAGGAATATAGCCGGAATGTGCCTTTACCGCTCGCCTTCAAGCGCCATCCCGGCCAGGCGACGCCAATATCCGTTGCAGTCGCTGCCGCGCGCCATCATCAGTGGGGCCTGACCGGCTTCGTTGGCGCGGAAGCGATCCACTTCGGCGAGCGTGCTTTCGCCCTGTGGCGACAGACGCACAATGTCGATCCAGTTATGCATGCCGCTCAAATCATTGCCGAGGTTGTAGCAATAGCCGCTCATGGTCTGTATGCCGTTGAGGACAAACACCTGCTGGCCTTCCTGTGAAAGCACGCGGCGGCCAGTGGGATAATTGATGCAGCAGGTTTGGCAATCATCTTTACCACGATTCTCGGCGCGTGCGGTGAAGCAGCGGGCCGACAACGCCAGCGGCAGATGGCCATAACCGAGCACTTCCACCTCAAATTGCTCGCGCACGCCCGCCGCATCGCACTGCTGCAGCAGCTGAATTAGCCAGTCGCGAGACATCTCCACCGGAATGCACCAGCGTGTCATGCCTTCTTGCAGCAACAGTTGCAGCGTCTGCGCGTTATATACGTTGAGCGTTGGTCCGGCGACAAATGGCAATTTGCGTTCTGCCGCCATGTTCACGGTACCGATGTCATTGGCTTCCAGCAGGAACTCACCGTTCTCGACATAGCGCCGCAGCTCCTTCACTTCCGATGGCGACTGCAGCAGTGCCAGCGTACTCAGCACCACTTGCTTGCCCTGCAGCGCCAGCATGCGCGCGATATCCATCCATTGATTGAACGACGTTGCGCGTCTCTTGCTGCACACTGCTTCGCCGAGATAGATGATTTCGGCACCGCTCTCGGCGGCGCGTTGATAAAAGGTTTCCAGCGTTTCTGTTGGCCAGTACCACAGCACTGGCCCGATGGCGTATTTCATGCGATCTCCTTATTGCCAGTCGCGGTGATAAGCACCGAGCGTGGTTTGGCTGCCTTCTGATAACTCGCCCAGCGCCTGCATCCAGGGTTCCTGCACGACATACTGTTCAGGCGATGCCACGCAGCGATCAATTGCCTGACGCCACACTTTTGCCACCTGCGCCACATAGGCCGGGCTGCGCTGACGCCCTTCAATTTTCACCGAGGCAATGTTGGCGCGCAGCAGTTCAGGCAGCAGCGTCAAGGTGTTCAGGCTGGTGGGTTCTTCCAGCACGTGATAGAGCTGGTTATCCACTTCATAACGCCCTTTACACAGCGTGGGATAGCCCGCGCTCTCGTCGGGCGCGTAGCGGTCAATCAGCACTTCATTCAGGCGTGATTCCATGCCCTTTGGCGTCTGTTGCCAGCGGACAAATTTCGCTGGCGAGCAGGCACCTGCGCTGTTAGGCGATTCGCCGGTCAGCCAGGATGAGAGATAGCAGCGGCCTTCGGCCATAATGCACAGGCTACCGAAGGCGAACACTTCCAGCGGCACCGGCGTCTCACGCGCCAGCTGTTTGACCTGATGCATCGATAGCACGCGTGGCAGCACAACGCGGCTAAGTTGAAAGTGACGATGATAAAAATGAATGGCCTGCAAATTGGTGGCGGAGGCTTGTACCGAAAGATGACGCTCAACCTGCGGATAGCGTTTTGCCGCGTACTCCAGCGTGGCAATATCCGCCAGAATCAGCGCATCCGCACCGTTCTGGGCGGCAACATCAATCGCGCTTTGCCAGCGATTCATCCCATCAGGATGGGCGAAGGTGTTGATGGCCACATGCAGTTTGCGGCGATGCTGATGCAGATAGCGCGCGGCTTCAGCCAGTTTCTTATCGGTAAAATTGAGGCCAGCAAAGTGGCGGGCATTGGTATCGTCTTTCAGGCCGACATACACCGCGTCAGCACCATGCTCCACCGCCGATTTCAGCGCAGGCAAATTCCCCGCCGGACACAGCAGTTCCATACATTTTCCTCCCCGGATTCTGAAGCCGAAGAGTGTAAATAACTGACCCGACAGCAATGTTGATTTAAGGCAGTGAAAGCGGCATTGATGATCGGGAGTGAAGCTTTTTCGTCCAGCCAGGCGGCGATTTACTTGATCTCAGTGGAGGCGACGCCGGTCAGATGTGGCAAAATAGATGAAATTTTCTGAAGGGAATGTCAATGATGTTTGCGCGCTTACGCGGTCTGATTGTGGAAAAAGGCCCAGAATTCCTTGCTTTACCCGTTTCCATTACCCCTTTCCCGCTAAAAAAAGCTATTCTGCAACAACTCCTAAACTGGCAATTTCGTCATGCTTTGTCTGAAGGTGAGTTAGACTTTCTGGAAGGGCGTTATCTGGGGATCGAGGTTGCCGATGTGAATCTGCGCTGGATCACCACCCTGCAAGCAGGGCGCCTGACCGTTTCGCGCGACACCGAGGCTGATGTCTGGTTTCGCGGTGAAGCCAACGATCTGTTGCTGGTGGCAGCACGCAAAGCGGATCCCGATATGTTGTTCTTTCAACGCCGTCTGGTGATTGAAGGTGACACGGAGCTGGGACTTGAGGTGAAAAACCTAATGGATGCCATTGAACTGGATGCCATGCCCACGCCATTACGCACGGGATTGCAGCAGCTCGCTGCTTTTATTGAGGCAGGAATGAAACAGGACGCGAAGGCCGCTGAGGCGCGCGCGGGGATCTCATGTTGATTCGTACTGAAATTGGCGTTGATGCAGCAGGCATCGATAGCCTGTTAAAGCGCAGTTTTGCTACCGCTGCCGAAGCGGAACTGATACAGCAACTGCGCGAAGATGGCTTGCTGACTCTTGGTGTCGTTGCCACGGATGATGAAGGTCAGGTGCTGGGTTATGCCGCTTTCAGTCCGGTGACCCTGCAAGGAGAAGACCGCAACTGGGTAGCGTTGGCGCCGCTCGCCGTGGATGAATCGGTGCGCAAACAGGGCCTTGCTAAACAGCTGGTGTATGAAGGATTGGATTCACTTAATGAGTTCAGCTACAGCGCCGTGGTGGTGCTGGGCGATCCTGAGTTTTACAATCCACTCGGCTTTGAACCGGCGGCACGTCATGGCTTGCACTGTCGTTGGTTAGGCAGCGAAGCGGCCTTCCAGGTGTACAAACTGGCAGACGATGCGTTTGTTGGTGTCGAAGGGCTGATCGAATTCGCCGAACCGTTTAATCGTTTCGACTAAACCAAGCTACTAAGCAGGGCGGCTGCTGCGCAACCAGCAGCAGCTTTTGCGCGCGGCTAAGCTGCTTCACCTGATACTCAAGGCGTGACGCCGCAGCGCGATCGCCGGCATCGCAATGAAACACCAGCGTTAAGGGCCCTTTGCCACGCAGCGAACGCGCGCCGCGTCCCTGCTGATGCTGTTGCAAGCGACGATTAACATCGGTGGTGATGCCGGTATACAGCATGCCTGCGGCGGTTTGTAGCAGATAAAGCTGCCAGCCTTGTTCCATCATACTCATCTCGAAAATTAGCTGGCAGGCAGTGTAGCGCGCTTCACGCCGCATCGCTATTCGCCGCACGGAGTCCGATTTTGTCTGACCATGCTCATCTGATTCGCTACTTAAAAAAACAGCATGTGCTGTCGTTATCTGCCAGCCACGGCGACGATCTGTGGTGCGCCAACTGCTTCTATGTGTTTGATGCAGCGAACATGGCGTTCTGGCTGATGACCGAGCCTGACACGCGCCATGGCGCATTAATCCAGGCAAATCCTCGCGTGGCAGGCACCGTGAATGGCCAGCCGAAAAGCGTGTTGTTGATCAAAGGCGTGCAGTATCGCGGCGTGATTCAGCTTCTAAGCGGAGAAAGGGAAACGATGGCGCGTCACGCCTATCAGAAGCGTTTTCCGGTGGCGAAGAAAGTCACTGCGCCGCTGTGGGAAATCATGCTCGACGAGGTGAAGATGACCGACAATGCGCTGGGCTTTGGCAAAAAGATTGTCTGGCACCGCAGCGACACGTAGGCGCAAGAGGTAAATTTCCGCCCCGGATCAAGTTTGAGCGATTTCCACATGGCGGAATGAAATGACCTGAATAACACTAAGGCCTATCCGCCGCACATCCCAACGCGGCATCGTTATTCAGTTGAATACGGAATTCTGTGATGACCCAACTCTCTTCTCACGCTCCTGCGGCACGCTTCGCCTGGTGGAAACCGCTGCTGTTCCTCGCCGTGGTGGTAATCGGTCTGTGGTATGTCAAATGGCAGCCTTATTACGGCAAAGCCTTCTCTGCCGCCGAAACACACTCAATTGGTAAATCGATTTTGGCCAATGCAGCAGACTCACCGTGGCGCGCGGCGCTCGATTACGCGATGGTCTATTTCCTCGCCGTGTGGAAAGCGGCGGTGCTCGGCGTGATCCTCGGCTCGCTGGTGCAGGTACTGATTCCACGCGCCTGGCTGCTGCGTCTAATGGGCAGCTCGCGCTTTGGCTCGACGCTGATGGGCACTGGATTAGGTTTGCCAGGCATGATGTGCAGCTGCTGTGCAGCGCCGGTGACAGCAGGCTTGCGTCAGTCGCAGGTTTCCAGCGGCGCGGCAATGGCGTTTTGGCTGGCCAATCCGCTACTCAATCCCGCCACGCTGATTTTTATGGGCTTTGTGCTCGGCTGGAATTTTGCGGCGATTCGGCTGGTGGCAGGTTTGATGATGGTATTGGGCATCGCGTGGCTGGTGCAGCGCAGCGTGCCGGATCAGGCCGTTGCCGCGCCCGTTATACCGGCTCGCGATGAGCAGCCGTTTCTGACGCGCTGGCTGCAAGTGATGTGGCGACTGTTCTGCAACACCATTCCGCTGTACATCGTCGCGGTATTGTTGCTCGGTGCCGCGCGCGTTTGGCTGTTCCCACACGCGGATGGCGCGGTGGGCAATACGCTGTTTTGGGTGATATTGATGGCGATTGCTGGCTGTCTGTTTGTGATTCCCACCGCTGCGGAAATCCCGATTGTGCAGACCATGATGCTGGCGGGCATGGGCGTTGCGCCCGCGCTGGCGTTGTTAGTCACGCTGCCCGCCGTGAGTGTGCCGTCGTTATTGATGCTGCATCGCGCCTTTCCCGCACGGGCGCTGTGGATCGCGCTGATCGGCGTGGCAGGCAGCGGCATGCTGCTCGGCGTGCTCGCCTTGTGGCTGGCGTAACCACCAAATCTTCTGATTGCGGCTGCCGCGCCACAGCAGCCGCACATCTTTTTCCGCTTCGATAAAACGTCCGTCAATCAGCACATCAATCTCATCCACCACTTCGCGCTGTGCCGCACTGAGTTCCGCCATCTGGTAGCCGGTCCACAGCCAGATATCCTTATCCGGACATTCACGTCGCACGCGTTTCACAAGGCGGCGCACATGCGGCACGTTATGCGGATGCAGGGGATCGCCGCCGCTCAGCGACAAGCCCTGACGCGGAATGCGCCGATCGTTAAGATCGGCGATCAGCTGCTCTTCCATCTCCAGCGTAAAAGGTACGCCGGAATCCAGCCGCCACGTGCTTTGGTTATAGCAGCCGCGACATTGATGTTCACAGCCCGCGACAAACAGTGTGCAGCGCGTGCCGGGCCCGTTAACGATATCGACCGGATAATAGCCATGGATGCGCATCATCCCAGCTTTCCTGTCTCCAGATGTTTAACGCGCCGCTGCACCTCTTCCTGTTTACCGGCGTTAAACGGACGCGCATCCGGGCTGCCGAGATAGCCACACACGCGGCGCGTTACCGATACGCGCGCCGGATCGTGATTACCGCAATGCGGGCAGGTAAACCCTTTGCTGGTGCAGCTGAACTCGCCGCTAAAGCCGCATTCGTAGCACTCATCGATCGGCGTATTGGTGCCGTAATAGGGCACGCGGTGATAGCTGTAATCCCAAACGTCTTCGAGCGCTTTGAGGTTGTGCTGGATGTTGGGGTATTCGCCGTAACAGATGAATCCGCCGTTAGCGATGGCGGGATAGGGCGCTTCAAAGTCGATCTTGTCGTAGGGATTGACCTTTTTCTCCACGTCGAGATGGAAGCTGTTGGTGTAATACCCTTTGTCGGTCACGCCTGCCACCACGCCAAATTCGGCGGCATCGAGACGGCAGAAGCGGTCGCACAGATTCTCGCTCGGCGTGCTATACAAGCTGAAGCCGTAGCCGGTTTCCTCTTTCCAGGCATCCACCGCGTTACGCAGATGGGTAACAATCGCCACGCCTTTTGCCCGCAAGTATTCGGCGTCATACGGATGTACTTCGTTGCCGCTCAGCGCATTCAGCGTCTCATGCAGGCCGATGTAGCCAAGGGAAATCGAGGCGCGGCCGTTGCGGAAAATGGCGCCCACTTCGTCATCCGCTTTCAAGCGCACGCCGCAGGCACCTTCCATATACAGAATCGGCGCCACGCGCGCTTTGGTTTTTTCCAGCCGGGCGATACGCGTCATTAAGGCACGCTTCGCCAGCGCCAGACGTTCATCCAGCAAGCGCCAGAACTGCGCTTCGTCGCCTTTGGCTTGCAGCGCGATACGCGGCAGATTGAGGCTGATGACGCCGATATTGTTGCGGCCTTCGTGAATCTGCTCGCCGTTCTCCTCGTAAACGCCAAGGAAGCTGCGACAGCCCATCGGCGTTTTAAACGAGCCGGTGACTTCCACCACTTTTTCGTAGTTGAGGATATCCGGATACATGCGTTTGCTGGCGCACTCCAGCGCCAGCTGTTTGATATCGTAGTTAACTTCGCCAGGCCGACGATTCACGCCTTCGCGGATAGCAAACACCAGTTTCGGGAATACCGCCGTTTTATGATTTTTACCCAGTCCGGCAATGCGGTTGCGCAGAATGGATTGCTGAATCAGGCGCGCCGCCCAGTCGGTGCCGAGGCCAAAGCCAAAGGTGACAAACGGCGTCTGGCCATTGGCGGTGTGCAGCGTATTCACTTCGTACTCCAGCGACTGAAACGCGTCGTAGCACTCTTTCTCGGTGCGCACGCGCGCATAGGCTTCGGCATCGGGAATCTGCCACTGTTGCGCCACCGCGCGGTGTTTTTCCAGGCTGAGCGTGACGAACGGCGCCAGCACTTCATCAATGCGGTTGATGGTGGTACCGCCGTAAATATGGCTGGCAACCTGTGCGATGATCTGCGCGGTCACCGCCGTGGCGGTGGCGATCGATTTGGGCGGCTCGATCTCGGCATTACCCATCTTGAAACCGTTGGTCAGCATGCCGTGCAGATCGATTAGCATGCAGTTAAACATCGGAAAGAACGGGGAATAGTCGAGATCGTGATAGTGGATGTCGCCGCGCTCATGTGCCAGCACCACATCGCGCGGCAACAGTTGCTGCTGAGCGTAATGTTTAGCGACGATGCCGGCCAGCAGGTCGCGCTGGGTTGGAATCACTTTGCTGTCTTTATTGGCGTTTTCGTTGAGCAGCGCCGCGTTGGTTTGCTCCACCAAACCGCGAATGGCGTGATGCAGTTTACCGCGCTGTTCACGCGCTAGATCGCGGTCATGGCGATATTCGATATAGGCGCGTGCCAGCTGCGGCCAGCGTCCGCTCATCAGCGTCTCTTCCACCGCGCACTGAATGTCGCGGATATCCACTTCGGCCTGTTCAGCCAGCTGCTGGCTAACCTGCGCCGCCACTTGCGCGCACCAGGCCGTATCATCGATTTGTGCCGCACGCGCGGCCGCGCTTACTGCCGCCTCGATCCGCTGCGCATCAAACGGCACTCTGCAGCCGTCACGCTTAATCACCACCGTCGCCATTTCTTCTCCATTAAACTATATGTAGATAATTTTAAGGAGTGTAATCGCTATATATGGTATTTACGCAGTAATTAATCGCGTCGCAATTGACTTACAGCAAGGAAGCCACAACCAAGTTCGAAAGCTATACAATGGTTAATTTTGCGTTATACCTAAATACTTTGAGTTGCAGGAAGGCGGCAAGTACGTGAGTCCTTAGGAGCTTACTGAAGTAAGTGACTAAGGTGAACGTGCGTAGCCAACGCACCTGCGGCTCGAAGTATGACGGTATAAAATACAAAAGTTTTAACCCGCCTTGATTTCGGTTTGTCGCCACTTGCTTTGCAAAGCGAAACAGGTTTAATGGGCCTTTTGCCCATTTTGGTCCGCTGTTTCATTTACAAGGATGCCCAAATGCCATTGCAGAGAACCTTGCTTGCCTGTTGTTTATCCATGACTTTTTCCGCCTTCGCCGCGCCCGCCGGAGATTTACCGCTGATGCCGTGGCCACAAAGCGTGGTGCAGCCGAGCGGCGGCGGGGCGTATGCTTTAACACCGCAGCTCACGTTGCATATCTCGGGCGATCATCTGGAAGGTGCTGAATCGCGCTGGCGCGCGCGCATTGCGCGGCAAACCGGCTGGCCGCTGCTGCCAGCCAGCGCATCCAGCGATCATCCCAACATTCAAGTGCAAATCGCGCAGGCGGTTGATCCGATTCCCCAGCCGGACAGCGACGAAAGTTATCATCTGCTGGTTAACAGCGACGGCGTGTTACTGAAAGCCAACACGCGCTTTGGTGCGATGCGCGGCATGGAAACCGTGCTGCAGCTGATTGAAAACACCGAAAACGGCACCGAAATCCCCTACGTCACCATTGACGATAAACCGCGCTTTCCGTGGCGCGGTGTGCTGATTGATTCGGCGCGCCACTTCCTGCCGATTGAAACCGTTAAGCGGCAAATCGATGGCATCGCCGCTGCGCGTATGAACGTGTTTCACTGGCACTTAACCGACGATCAAGGTTGGCGTTTTGCCTCCAGCCACTATCCGCAGCTGCAGGAGAAAGCCAGCGACGGCTTGTACTACACGCAGCAGCAGATGCGCGATGTAGTGCACTATGCCACGCAGCGCGGCGTGCGCGTGGTACCGGAAATCGATCTGCCTGGTCATGCCTCGGCGATCGCGGTGGCGATGCCGGAGCTGATGAGCGCGCCGGGCCCGTATCAGATGGAGCGCGGCTGGGGCGTGTTTAAGCCGCTGCTCGATCCCAGCAACGAAGCAGTATTCCGCTTTATCGACACCTTAATGGGCGAAGTAACGGCGATCTTCCCCGATCCCTACATTCACATCGGCGGCGATGAGGTCGATCCAAGCCAGTGGAATGATTCCACGCGTATTCAGCAATTTATGCGCGACCACGGCCTGAAGGATACGCATGCGCTGCAAGCCTGGTTTAACCAGCGCGTTGAGAAAATCCTTGAAGCGCATCAGCGCCGCATGATCGGCTGGGATGAGGTTTACCATCCTGATCTGCCAAAAAGCATTCTGATTCAATCGTGGCAAGGACAGGATGCGTTGGGCACCGTGGCGAAAAACGACTTCCGCGGCATTCTCTCCACCGGTTTCTATCTCGATCAGCCGCAAACCGCCGCCTATCACTATCGCAATGAACCCTGGCCGCAAGGGCTTAACGGCGCGGATCAGGTGCAAATCGGTGAGCAGACGCAGAGCTGGCAATTCACCATGCCGCGCCTGAAAGGCAGTGCGCTGAAAGGCAGCTTTACGCTGATTGAGGGGAAAAACGGCTGGCGCGGCTTTATCGATTTCAGCGGCAAAGCACGTCGTATGGTCAGCGATATCCGCTGGCTGTCGCCTACGCAACTGACCTTCAGCGTCGATACATGGATGGGACCGTTCCAGCCGATGGTGACGCTGACGCAAGACAAGCTGACCGGTTATATGCTGGTGGGCAACGTACGTTATCCCACGGAAGGCAGCAAGCTGGCGCAAGTGCCAACCGGCATTGCGCCATCATTGCCGACGCCGGAGCAGATGCAAAACAACCTTATTGGCGGCGAAGCGGCGCTGTGGGCGGAGAACGTTAATAGCCGGGTGATTGATACGCGCCTGTGGCCGCGCGCTTTTGTGGTGGCTGAGCGGTTATGGTCGGCAAAGGATGTCACCGACAGCGATAACATGTATCAACGCCTGAGCGCGGTGGATCGCTGGGGCACCATTTCAGTCGGTTTGCAGCAGCATCAGCAGGCTGAAGTGCAGATGATGCGACTGGCGAACAGCAGCGACATCACGCCGTTACGTATATTGGCCGAAGTGCTGGAACCGGCGCAGTACTACACGCGCCAGCATCTGAAATTCCAGGCGGGACATTACGACTATTTTGAACCGCTCAATCGTTTGGCGGATGTGTTGCCTGCCGAGAGTAACGCGGTGCGTTTGCTGGATAAGCAGGTTGATCGCTTGATCGCCAATCGCGCCGATCACGCGGCGGCGCATGCCATCCGTCAGCAGCTGCAGCGCTGGCAGAACAACAGTGATGCGGTGATGCCGCTGATTCTGGGTAGCTATCAGCTCAAGCCGCTACAGCAGCAGGTGCAGCAAGTGACAGAACTGAGCCGGATGGGGCTGGATTTGGTCAACGCGCTGGAGCGTAATCAGGCGTATGGCGCAGGCGAAGTGGCGCAGATGCATACGCAACTGGACGCGGCAGCGCAGGTGCAGGATGAAACGGTGCTGGCGCTAGTGCGGCCGCTGGAGAAGTTACTGCGATCGTTTAAATAACAGAGGTCGCCATTAATGGCGACCCTACGAAAAGCGTAGGGTGCGCATTTATGCGCACCGCGATCAATCAACGACGAACCGCAATCGCCTCAATCTCAATCTTCACATCTTTCGGCAGACGCGCCACTTCCACGCAAGAACGCGCTGGGAAGCTGGCGTTGTGCTCGGTGAAGAACGCTTCGTAAGTTGCGTTCACCGTGGCGAAGTCATTCAGATCCTTCACAAACACGGTGGTTTTCACGATATCGCCCACTTTCAGGCCTGCGGCTTCGACAATCGCCTTCACATTTTCCAGTGATTGACGTGCCTGCGCAGAAACATCGTCGGCAACGGCGCCAGTGGCGGGATCAACCGGGATCTGGCCTGACGTGATGATCATACTGCCGAGATCCACGCCCTGCACGTAGGGGCCAATCGCTGCGGGTGCGTTTGAAGTACTGATTTCGCGAGACATTGTTTCTCCTTGAAAGTGCGCGGCCGACCGATGTCCGCCGCGAAATGAATCGTCCCATTATAGGGACGACGCAGGCGATTACCAGTGACCGAGCACCACGTGGCGCGCGAACTCTTTCTCGCAATATTTGCACTTCAGATGTACATCATCTTCGCGCTTTTTCACCGCAAAGCTGGTGAACACCGGCTCGTTGCGGCTGATGCAGTTGCTGTTCGGGCAAGTCAGCACGCGGTCAATACGATCCGGCAAGGTTGGGGCGATCTTCGCCACCACTTCGTATTCGTCAATGCGGTTCACCGTGGCGAGCGGCGCATACACCGCCAGCTGATTGATCTGATCGTCGGTCAGAAAAGTGTTTTCGATTTTGATCAGATCTTTGCGGCCCATCTCGCCCGAGGGCAAGTTGAGGCCGATGGTGATGCGCTGATCGGTTTCGGTCAGACGAAACAGCGACAGTAACTTAAAGCCGACCTGCGCCGGGATATGGTCGATCACCGTGCCGCGTTTGATGGCTTCAACCTGCAATTTATTATCGTGTGTCATCGCTTTGCTCCTTACAGTGCCAGTTCGCGATTCAGTACCAGCGCCAGCAGTGCCTGGCGAGCGAAGATGCCATTTCCAGCCTGCTGGAAATACCAGGCGTGCGGCGTGCTATCCACGTCGGTGGTGATCTCGTCAATACGCGGCAGCGGATGCAGCACTTTCATGTTGTCGCGCGCACCGGCTAAATCGGCGGCGCGCAGGATGAACTGCGCTTTAACGTTGGCGTATTCCGACGGATCGAGGCGCTCTTTCTGCACGCGCGTCATATACAGAATGTCGAGTTGTGGCATCACTTCTTCGATGGTGTCGTGGCGCGACCAGGCAATGTTCTGCTCATCCAGCATATCGGTGATGTACGACGGCATCGCCAGCGCATCCGGCGCGATAAAGAAGAAGCGGTTGCCATCAAACTTCGCCAGCGCCTGCGTCAGTGAATGCACGGTGCGGCCATATTTCAGGTCGCCGACCATCGCCACATTCAGGTTATCGAGGCGGTTTTGCGTTTCGCGGATGGTGAAGAGATCGAGCAGCGTTTGCGTCGGATGCTGGTTGGCACCGTCACCCGCGTTGAGAATCGGAATGCCGCCGGAGAATTCCGTCGCCAGACGCGCCGCGCCTTCCTGCGGATGACGCATCACAATGGCATCGACGTAAGTACCAATCACCGAAATGGTATCGGCGAGGGTTTCGCCTTTCTTGCCGAGCGAGGTATTGCTGCCGTCGGCGAAGCCCACCACCGACGCACCGAGACGATGCATCGCAGTTTCAAACGACAAGCGTGTGCGCGTTGAAGCTTCAAAGAAGCAGCTGGCGATCACGTTGTGTTTCAGCAGCTCCGGCTGGGGATTGGCTTTCAACTGGGCAGCGGTATGCAGCACCAGCTCCAGCTCGTCGCGGTTGAGATCGTTGATGGAAATAATGTGCTTGCGATATAGCGGGTTGGCCATAGCGTTCTCCTCTGCGCTGCCGGATTGCGGACAAAAAAAAGCCCCTGCTTAAGGGGCTTTTTTTACGATCGATTGATGACGGAAAGAAACAGATGCGCCGCCCGCTGTCAGGCGTCGTTGAGCGTCAAATTGTGCGCTGCGCTGTTGCATGTTTCCTCCGGCAAATTGGGCCGCATTATACGCATTCACTGATTTGCATCAAGCAAATATCGCGCACGAGGTAAACGTTTGCGGCGCGACCAATCATAGCTTGCCGAGTGTCGCCACCATCACCGCTTTAATGGTGTGCATGCGGTTTTCAGCCTGATCGAACACGATGCTGTGCGCAGATTCAAACACCTCATTACTCACTTCCATGCCATCCTGCAAACCGTACTGCTCGGCCATTTGCCGGCCCAGCGTGGTTTTGTCGTCATGGAAGGCAGGCAAGCAGTGCAGGAACTTCACCTGCGGATTGCCGGTCAGTGCCAGCATCGCGCTGTTAACCTGATAAGGACGCAGCAGAGCGATGCGATCTTCCCACACCGATTTGGCTTCGCCCATCGACACCCACACATCAGTGTAGATGAAGTCGGCACCTTGCACGCCTTCGGCGATATCTTCGGTTAGGGTGATTTTGCCACCGGTTTGCTGCGCGGCCACGCGGCATTGCTCGACCAGTTCCGCTTCCGGCCAGCAGCCTTTTGGTGCCACCAGACGCAGATCCAGGCCGACCAGCGCAGCGGCTTCCAGCATGCTGTTACCCATGTTGTTACGCGCATCGCCAACGTAAACCAGCGTCATTTCATTCAGCGCTTTACCCGGCAAATGTTCCTGCATCGTCAGCAGATCGGCCAGCAGTTGCGTGGGGTGGAATTCGGTGGTCAGGCCATTCCATACCGGCACGCCAGCGAATTCTGCCAAGGTTTCCACCAGTTCCTGACCGTAACCGCGATATTGAATACCGTCATACATGCGTCCCAGCACGCGCGCGGTGTCTTTCATTGACTCTTTATGGCCGATTTGGCTGCCACTTGGGCCGAGATAGGTAACGTTAGCGCCCTGATCGTAAGCGGCAACTTCGAAAGAGCATCGGGTACGAGTCGAGTCTTTTTCGAAGATGAGCGCGATGTTTTTGCCTTTCAGGTATTGCGTTTCGCTGGCATTTTTCTTTGCGTGTTTTAATTCACCTGCCAGACTCAGCAGAGAATCGATTTCGGCTGGGGTGAAATCCAGCAATCTCAGGAAATGTCTTTGATGTAGCTGACTCATACAGCGCTCCGGGTGCCCACATTAAAATGAATTAAAATTCAATCTAACCGTATGAATATGCATTTTCAACCCCAGCGTTAAGAAACTTGTTGTTTTGTGTAGTGGCGCGCGAGGCAGTGTGGGAAAATAATTGTATTCAGCCGAATATTTGAGGACACACCCATGGCATATGAAGCATTGCTGGAAGAACAGCGCGAAGAGACGCGACTGATCATTGAAGAGTTGCTGGAAGACGGCAGCGATCCAGATGCGCTTTACACTATCGAACATCATCTCTCCTGCAACAACTTTGACTCGCTGGAGAAGGTCGCGGTTGATGCCTTCAAACTGGGCTACGAAGTCAGCGAGCCAGAAGAGCTGGAGCTGGAAGATGGCACCACCGTGATGTGTGTGGATATCCTGAGCGAAGGCGCGTTGAAGCCTGAGCTGATTGATGCGCAGGTTGAGCAACTGGTGAATCTGGCGGGCAGCTACAACGTCGATTACGACGGTTGGGGCACCTACTTTGAAGATCCTGATGCCGAAGATGAAGACGACGATGGCGAGTTCATCGACGACGAAGAAGACAACGGTGTGCGTCACTAAGCATTAATGGGCGGCGCTCGCCGCCCTGAAACCTCTCCCCGTAAGACAAAGACTGCCCATGAATTACGCTCCGCTATTAGAACCGATCTATCAATTCCTGCATTGCCGCACGCCACAAGCGTGGATTGATGAAGCGCGCAAGCCGGAAAATCTGACGTTGTTGCTCACCGATCACATGGTTTGCGAATTAAAGGCCGCGCAAACTGCGGTGTTTATCATCCGTAAATACGTGGCGGATAAGCCGAGTGGTGATGCCATTCTGGCGTGGCTCAAGCCGTATGAAGATTTTATCTACCGCGATGAGCAGGACAGTAACTTTATCAATGCCCACAAGAATCTGACCAAAAGCATTATCGTGCGCAACGAACTGCCGTGGGCCGACGATCTGGTGGAGATGATGGTGCTGCTGGTGAAAGAGGAGCTGCATCACTTCTATCAGGTGTGGGAGATCATGCAGTCGCGCGGTTTGCCGTATCGCAAAATCACCGCAAGCCGCTATGCCAAAGGTTTGATTCGCGAAATTCGCACTTATGAGCCGGAAGCGCTGGTGGATAAGCTGATTTGCGGGGCGTACATCGAAGCGCGTTCCTGCGAGCGTTTCGCCAGTCTTGCGCCTTATCTGGATGAGCAACTGGAGAAGTTCTATATTTCGCTGCTGCGCTCGGAAGCGCGTCACTATCAGGATTACCTGAAGCTGGCACAGCAGATTTCGCCGAAGGACATTGCCCCGCGCGTGCAGGTGTTTGGTGAAACAGAAGCACGCTTAATCAGTGAGCCGGATGGCGAGTTACGCTTTCATAGCGGTGTGCCGGCGGTTTAAGCAATGGCTGCTTCCTGGTGCGCATGAATGCGCACCCTACAAAAAACCGGCTATAAACCGTAGGGTCGCCATTCATGGCGACCTCAATCATCACAACACCTTCAACATCCGCACTTCACAATCCACATGCCCGGTACAACCCATCGCGCTATCAATCAGCTCAAACCCCAACGACTCGTACAGCTTAATCGCACGCGTCAAACTGCCAGTCGTCTCCAGATAGCAACGCTGAAAACCCCGTTGACGGGCAAATTCCATGGCGCGCAGCGCCAGATCGCGCGCCAACCCTAAGCCGCGCACCTGCGGCAGGAAATACATCTTCTGCAGCTCGCAGATATCCGGCGCGCTACACGCCAGCGGAGCAACGCCGCCGCCGCCCACCACCACACCATCATGTTCCACAATCCAGTAGGCGCTATTGGCTTCGCTGTAGAGTTCGAACAGGCGATCGAGATGGGGATCGGACACGGTGTAGCCTTTGTCCGCCGTCAGGCCAAATTCAGCTGACACATCACGGATCACCTGCGCGATCAGCGAGTTATCGGCAGCGGTAATGGGGCGCACCTTTAAATTGATGGAGGCGTCGGTGGTCATCATTATCTTCCGGTATAAAAAAGCCGGGCAGTGCCCGGCTTCGATTAAGCAGTTGGACTGAAGCGCTTACAATGCCGCAATCACGCCCTGCTGTTCAAACAGTTTTGCTTTTGATTGCTCAAGCTCAGCCACGCGCTCACGCTCTTTCGCGACAACCGCTTCCGGCGCACGTGAGACGAAGCCTTCGTTCGCCAGCTTGGTCTGGATCTTCTCGATTTCGACATCAAGTTTCACCAGCTCTTTCGCCAGACGCTCCAGCTCGGCTTCTTTGTTGACCAGATCCGCCATCGGGATCAGCAACTCAGCGCCTTCAACAATCTTGGTGACCGAAACCGGGCCTTTCTCGCCCGCAGGCAGAATGGTCAGGCTTTCCAGACGCGCCAGACGCGACAGGAAGGTGCGGTTCTCTTCTACGCGACGCTGAGCGGCGGCAGAGCAGTCACGCAGCAGCACGTCGAGCGGCTTGCTTGGTGCGATGTTCATCTCAGCACGGATATTACGCACCGCAACGATCGCCTGCTTCATCCACTCGATATCGGCCTGCGCCTCGGCATCCTCTTTCGCCGCTTCATACTGCGGGAACGGCTGCAGCATGATGGTATCGTGGTCGATGTTTTTCAGACCTTTCACACGCTGCCAGATGGTTTCGGTGATGTAAGGAATGATTGGATGCGCCAGACGCAGCAGCGCTTCCAGCACGGTGACCAGCGTATTACGCGTACCGCGCAGTTCCGCTTCGCTACCGCTGGTCATCACCGGCTTGGTCAGCTCCAGATACCAGTCACAGAACTGGTTCCAGGTGAAGTCGTACAGAATGTTGGCCGCGATATCAAAGCGATAGCTATCCAGCGCTTCGCGATAGGCTTTCACGCTGCGGTTGAACTCGCTCAGGATCCAGCGATCCGCCAGCGACAGCTTCATTTCGCCGCCGTTTTGGCCGCAATCCTGCTCTTCGGTATTCATCAGCACGAAGCGGCTGGCGTTCCACAGCTTGTTACAGAAGTTGCGGTAACCTTCGAGGCGCTTCATATCCCAGTTGATGTCACGACCGGTAGACGCCAGCGCGGCGAGGGTAAAGCGCAGCGCATCGGTACCTGAAGGCACGATGCCGTCCGGGAATTGCTTCTCGGTACGTTTGCGGATCTTCTCAGCCAGCTGCGGCTGCATCATGTTGCCGGTACGCTTCTCCAGCAGATCTTCTAGCGAAATACCGTCAATCATATCCAGTGGATCGATGACGTTGCCTTTCGACTTGGACATCTTCTGGCCTTCTTCATCACGGATCAAACCTGTCATGTAGACGGTTTTGAACGGCACCTGCGGTTTGCCGTTTTCATCTTTGATGAAGTGCATGGTCAGCATGATCATGCGCGCAATCCAGAAGAAGATGATGTCGAAGCCGCTCACCAACACGCTGGTTGGATGGAAGGTACGCAGCGCTTCGGTGTTCTCTGGCCAGCCCAGCGTCGAGAAGGTCCACAGACCGGACGAGAACCAGGTATCCAGCACGTCGTCGTCCTGGCGCAGCGCCACGTCGGCGGCCAGATTGTTTTCCTGGCGCACTTCGTCTTCGGTGCGGCCAACATAGACGTTGCCGTCGTTGTCGTACCATGCTGGGATGCGATGTCCCCACCACAGCTGACGTGAAATACACCAATCCTGAATGTCGCGCATCCATGAGAAGTACATGTTTTCGTACTGCTTCGGCACGAACTGGATGTCGCCGTTTTCTACCGCTTCAACCGCAACTTTCGCCAGCGGTGCGGTGCGCACATACCATTGGTCGGTCAGCATTGGCTCGATCACCACACCGCCGCGATCGCCGTAAGGCACGGTCAGGTCGTGCGGTTTGATCTCTTCCAGCAGGCCGATCTCATCAACGGCAGCAACAATCGCTTTACGCGCGGCGAAACGCTCCATCTTCTGGAACTGTGCCGGGATGTCGTCGGCGCACTCGTCGCTGACTTCGCCATTGGTGTCGAATACTTCCGCGCGCTCGCGGATATCGCCATCAAAGGTCAGAATGTTGATCATTGGCAGCTTATGACGACGACCCACTTCGTAGTCGTTGAAGTCATGCGCAGGGGTGATCTTCACGCAGCCGGTGCCTTTTTCCATGTCAGCGTGTTCATCGCCAACGATCGGAATGCGACGATTCACCAGCGGCAGGATCAGCTCTTTGCCGATGAGATCTTTGTAGCGTGGATCTTCCGGGTTAACCGCGACGCCGGTATCGCCCAGCAGGGTTTCCGGACGCGTGGTCGCCACCACCAGATAATCTTTGCCTTCAGCGGTTTTCACGCCGTCAGCCAGCGGATAGCGGATATGCCACATCGAGCCTTTGCTCTCGCGGTTTTCCACTTCCAGATCGGAGATGGCGGTACGTAGTTTTGGATCCCAGTTCACCAGGCGCTTGCCACGGTAAATCAGGTTCTCTTTGTACAGGCGGACAAACACTTCGCGCACCGCGTTGGACAGGCCTTCATCCATGGTGAAGCGCTCGCGCTCCCAGTCAACCGAGTTGCCGAGACGACGCATCTGGCGCGTAATAGTGCCGCCAGATTCCGCTTTCCACTGCCAGATTTTGTCGATGAACGCATCGCGGCCATAATCCTGGCGCGTTTTGCCCTCTTCAGCGGCGATTTTACGTTCTACCACCATCTGCGTAGCGATACCGGCGTGATCGGTACCGGCCTGCCACAAGGTATTTTTACCCTGCATGCGCTGGTAGCGAATCATGGTATCCATGATGGTCTGCTGGAAAGCGTGACCCATATGCAAGCTGCCGGTGACGTTCGGCGGCGGGATCATGATGCAAAAGCTTTCCTGGCTGGTATCGCCATTCGGTTTAAAGTAGCCCTGCTGTTCCCAGTGCTCGTAGAGCGGCTGCTCGATATCTTGCGGGTTATATGTCTTTTCCATTTCTACACTGTCGTTTGCGGCGAGGGTGGCGTCGCCGTATTCAATTGGAAACCAACGCTGCGATAGGCTTTGTAGCGATCGCGCGCCAGTTGTTTTAGGGATTCTTCATAAGGAACGAAGTCTATCACTTCATGGAAACCAGTAGCAAAATCTGCGAACTGTGGCAGAAGGCTGATCAGCAGATCGCGCGGTGAACTGCCGCGACGCTGTGGCCAGGCCAGCTCAACCGGCGCGCCGTAACGCGGGCCTTCACCGGCGAGGTTATGCGGTACAAAGGCGTTGGCCGGAAGCTGCCAGAGCGCTTCATCCAGCCGATTGGCTTGTTCTTCGTTTTCGCAGGCAATCAGGATGCGTTTGCCGTCACGCCAGCGTGTCTCGGCAAGAGAGCACACCAATGCTTCGATGGCGGTTAAGCCGTCGCTGGCGCTCTCAGACTCCATCACATAGAAAGTGGCGTTTTTCATGGCGGACTCATTTCCATAAATGACAGTGGGGCGCATTGTGCGTCATCGGGTTTCGTGCGTCCAACAATAAGGTCGCCATAAATGGCGACCCTACGGAGTAAGGTGCGCATTAATGCGCACCATTTCAATGACCGCACTGCGACAACTTAATCGTCGCCGTTCAACCCTGCGCGATTCAGCAGGAACTGCGACAGCAGCGGTACCGGACGACCGGTTGCGCCTTTGGCTTTACCGGAACGCCATGCGGTACCGGCGATATCCAGGTGCGCCCAGTTAAACTTACGCGCAAAGCGCGCGAGGAAACAGGCTGCAGTAATCGCACCGCCAGGACGGCCGCCAATGTTCGCCATATCAGCAAAATTGGATTCCAGCTGTTCCTGATACTCATCCGCCATCGGCAGACGCCAGGCACGGTCACCGGACTGCTCAGATGCGCTGATCAGCTCGTGCGCCAGCGGATTGTGGTTCGACATCAAACCGCTGACATGATGACCCAGCGCAATCACGCAGGCGCCAGTCAGCGTGGCGACGTCAATCACCACTTCTGGCTCGAAGCGTTCAACGTAGGTTAGCGCATCGCACAGCACCAGACGGCCTTCGGCATCGGTATTCAGCACTTCAACGGTTTGGCCTGACATGGTGGTTAACACGTCACCCGGACGCATTGATTTGCCATCTGGCATGTTTTCACAGCCCACCAGCACGCCCACCACGTTCAGCGGCAGATTCAGTTCCGCCACCATGCGCATCACGCCGTACACCGACGCCGCACCGCACATGTCGTACTTCATCTCATCCATCGCGTCGGCGGGTTTGATCGAGATACCGCCGGAATCGAAGGTTAACCCTTTGCCGACCAATACGATTGGACGTGCTTCAGGATCGTTATTGCCTTTGTATTCAATTACCGACATCAGCGATTCATTGTGGGAACCGGCACCGACCGCCAGATAGGCGTTCATACCCAATTCTTTCATCTGCTGTTCGCCGATAACGCGGGTGGTTACATTTTTGCTGTAGGCATCCGCCAGCTGACGCGCCTGCGACGCCAGATACGCGGCGTTACAAATATTTGGCGGCATATTGCTGAGGTCTTTAGCGGCTTTCACACCGGCAGCCACAGCTAAACCGTGCTGAATGGCACGTTCACCGCTGGTGAGTTCACGGCGGGTCGGCACGTTGAACACCAGTTTACGCAGCGGACGGCGCGGCTCGACTTTGTTGCTTTTCAGCTGATCAAAGTTGTAGAGCGCTTCTTTCGAGGTTTCGACCGCCTGACGCACTTTCCAGTAGGTATTGCGACCTTTGACGTGCAGTTCAGTCAGGAAACACACCGCTTCCATCGAGCCGGTGTCATTCAAGGTATTGATTGTTTTCTGAATCACCTGCTTGTACTGGCGCTCATCCAGCTCGCGCTCTTTACCGCAGCCGATCAGCAGGATGCGTTCGGAGAGGATATTCGGCACATGGTGCAGCAGCAGCGTTTGGCCCACTTTTCCTTCCAGTTCACCGCGGCGCAGCAGGGCGCTGATGTAGCCATCGCTGATTTTATCCAGCTGCTCAGCAATGGGTGACAAACGGCGCGGTTCGAAAACGCCAACAACAATGCAGGCGCTACGCTGTTTTTCCGGGCTACCGCTTTTTACACTGAACTCCATGCACTCTCCTGAATCTTAAAGACAACGGCCTAAGCTGTCGTTAGAATGTAGCGCGCTCGTAACTCATTAATTCGTTACGACGCCATGACAATTCAACGCCGGTAGTCATAATGAGTTGTGGTGACAAGTATGTTGTTTTTTCACCACGCTAACGCGTTCGTCATACTATTTTAGCTACGATGACGGCCATTGATGAAGAAAAATGGCTGATAAGCGTTGAAACTAGCGATTTTCCTGCAAAAAGACAAGTTATCACAGGCGTACTAAGCGTGATCATCATTAGATATCTGGTTCGGGAAACGCTCAAAAGCCAGCTGGCTATCCTCTTCATCCTGCTACTTATCTTCTTTTGCCAGAAGTTAGTGCGGATTTTGGGAGCTGCGGTGGATGGCGAAATTCCAACAAACTTAGTTCTAACATTGTTAGGACTTGGCGTGCCTGAAATGGCACAACTTATCCTGCCCCTAAGCCTGTTTCTGGCGATTTTAATGACCCTTGGGCGGCTGTACACCGAAAGTGAAATCACGGTGATGCATGCCTGCGGCCTGGGGAAAAGTGTGCTGATCAAAGCCGCGATGATTCTGATGCTGTTCACATCGATTGTGGCGGCGGTCAACGTCATTTGGTTAGGGCCATGGTCCTCACGTTATCAGCAGGAAGTGACGCAAAACGCCAAAGCGAACCCAGGCGCGGCCGCGCTGGCAGCTGGACAGTTCCAGACCTCCAGCGACGGTAATGCGGTGCTGTTTGTCGAAGATGTGAAGGGCAACCATTTCGGTAACGTGTTCCTGGCGCAACTGCGTCCGAAAGGCAATGCACGTCCATCGGTGGTGCTGGCTGACAGCGGTCACATGGAGCAGCACAAAGATGGCTCGCAAGTGGTGACGCTGGATAAAGGCACGCGTTTTGAAGGCACGGCGATGCTGCGTGACTTCCGTATCACCGACTTTGTGAATTATCAGGCGCTGGTGGGCTACAAAGAAGCCACGCTCGATCCGAACGATGCCGATCAGGCGGATATCAGCACGCTGTTCCAGAACAAAACCCCGCAGTTCCAGGCGGAGCTGCACTGGCGCTTAACGCTGGTGTTTGCGGTGCTGATTATGGCGTTGATGGTGGTGCCGCTCAGCGTGGTGAACCCGCGTCAGGGCCGCGTGCTGTCGATGCTGCCTGCCATGCTGCTGTACCTGATCTTCTTCTTGCTGCAGAGTTCGCTGCGTTCCAACGCCGCGAAAGGCCGCTTCGATCCGGCCATCTGGATGTGGGTGGTGAACTTCTCCTATCTGGCGCTGGCGGTGCTGCTGAACCTGTGGGATACCGTGCCGATGCGTCGCATCCGTGCGCGCTTTAGCCGTGGAGGATCGGTCTGATGTTTAAGGTTCTTGACCGCTATATCGGCAAAACCATCTTCAACACCATCATGCTGACGCTGTTCATGCTGGTGTCGCTGTCGGGCATTATCAAGTTCGTTGATCAGCTGCGTAAAACCGGGCAGGGCGCATATACCGCGCTGGACGCCGGTTACTACACGCTGCTCAGCGTGCCGAAAGATATCGAAATCTTCTTCCCGATGGCGGCGCTGCTGGGCGCATTGCTGGGTTTGGGCACGCTGGCGCAGCGTAGCGAACTGGTGGTGATGCAGGCATCGGGCTTTACCCGCATGCAGGTGGCGCTGGCGGTGATGAAAACGGCGATTCCGCTGGTGCTGTTAACCATGGCGGTGGGCGAGTTTGTTGCGCCGCAGGGCGAACAGATGGCGCGTAACTACCGCGCACAGCAGCTTTACGGTGGCTCGCTGGTCTCGACGCAAAACGGTCTGTGGGCGAAGGACGGCAACGACTTCATCTACATCGAGCGCATCAAAGGTGATAACGAAATTGATGGCGTCAGCATCTACAAGTTCAGCGATCAACGCCGTTTGCTGAGTGTTCGCTATGCGGCGAGTGCTACCTGGAATGCGGATAAAAAGCTGTGGGCGCTGTCGCAGGTCGATGAATCGGATCTGCAAGACGCCAAACAGATTACCGGCTCGCAAACGCTGAGCGGCGAATGGAAAACCAACCTGACGCCCGATAAGCTTGGCGTGGTGGCGCTGGATCCGGACGCGCTGTCGATCACCGGCCTGTATAACTACAGTAAATACCTCAAGCAGAGCGGCCAGGTTTCAGGACGCTACCAGCTGAATATGTGGAGCAAAATCTTCCAGCCGCTCTCTGTCGCGGTGATGATGCTGATGGCGCTGTCGTTTATCTTTGGTCCGCTGCGTAGCGTATCAATGGGCGTGCGCGTGGTGACGGGTATCAGCTTTGGCTTCCTGTTCTACGTGCTGGATCAGATCTTTGGTCCGCTGAGTCTGGTCTACGGTTTGCCGCCGATTCTGGGTGCGATTTTGCCAAGCGGCGCGTTCTTCGCCATCAGCTTGTTCCTGCTGATGAAGCGCCGGTAATGTTGGGCGGTCGCCATAAATGGCGACCCTACAACACACATACACTCCGTAGGGTCGCCATTTATGGCGACCTTTTCAATTTCCGCAAAAAATCGTTCAATCTTCCAACGTCACCAATGCAATTCCTGCCTGCTGCCAGGCTTCGGCGTCTTCTGGTAACGCATCCATCACCAACATATCCACCTGATCGCTGCGCGCGAACTGTGCCAGCGAGGTATTTCCAAGCTTGCTGCTGTCACACACCACAATCACCTGGCTGGCGTGTTCGATAATGGTGCGCTTACTTTCCGCCAGCATAATGTCAGCGACGCAGGCACCTTGCTTGAGCGAAATACCATTAACCGCCATAAACGCTTTATCGACGTTGAGATGATCTATCATTTGTCGGCCAGCCGCGGGAATCACACAGTGATAGCCTTTCTTCACCATACCGCCGAGCAGCACCAATTGGATGCCGTTGGCTTCTTCCAGCACGCGGGCAATGGCGAAATCGTTGGTAATTACGGTCAGATTTTTACGTTCACGCAGATGATGCGCGATGTGCAGCGTAGTGGTGCCGGTATCCAATACGATGATGTCGCCGTCTTCCACCAATTTTGCAGCACGTTCGCCGACACGCGCTTTGGCATCAATATTCAGGCTTTGGCGTAGCTCCGAACCGATCTCAAAGCTGGCGCGGGTACGCAAAATCGCGCCGCCGTGGGTACGGGTGAGCTGGCCGGATTCCTCCATCAAACGCAGATCGGTACGAATGGTGGCCCCCGACACATTAAAGCGCTCACTCATTTCGCCAACCGAGATTTTGCGTTTCTCTTTCAGGATGGCGAGGATTTTTTCTTGTCTTTCCTCTAGATACATATCGGCCTCGAACGGGGGGAAACTGCCACACTCTAGCGCAGCTTCCGGGCGGCGTGAACTCCGCCCGGATAATTCACTCAGCGGGGAAGGGGGTGCAGAAACTCTACGCGTTCGCCATCGGGTCCGGCGATCATGAAGTAGCGGCTGCCCGCGGGATGATCGCACGGTCCTTCGACCAGCGGATAACCCAGCGTTTTCACCCAGTTTTCGGCAGAGGCGAGATCGTCCACTTGCCATGCCAGATGATCAATGCCGCTGTCTTCCGTGAGGCGCGCGTTGGTTTGCCACGGCAGCTGATACAGCTCCAGCATGATGCCTTGCTGCTGCAAAAACTGCACCAGAATGGTCCCGCGAGGCTCTGCAATCTCCAGATGGCGCTGCGGCTCAAATCCCAGCGACTGATAAAAGTCACGTGACGCGGCGATGTTTTGCGTGCGTAAGCCAATGTGCGCTAATGATTTAATCATCATTACACCCCTTTGCGCTGGCACCAGAAGCCGAAGAAGGCGACATAGATGAAGCACACCAGCGGGATGACAAAGGCGAATTGCATGTCGCCGCCATTCATATCCGACATAATGCCCATCACCAACGGAATCACCGCGCCGCCGATAATCGACATTACCACGATGGAACCGGCCAGCTGGGTTTCCGCGCCCATACCTTTGATGGTTAAGCCAAAGTTGGTCGGCCAGCACAGCGCCATACAGAAGTTGACTGCCATAATTGCGACTACCGCCGCCATGCTTTTTTCGCTCACCGCAAACAACAGCAGCGCCACACAGATAGAGCAGAAGATGCCGAGCAGCAGCGCTGGGCTATAACGTTTCATCAGCGCGGTGGTCACCACTTTACCGGCTGAGTAACACAGCAACGTGGCGATCAACCACCATGTGGCGGAGTGTTCACTGGTGCCATGTTCAATCAACTGCACGAAGCGAATGGTGAAGCTCCACAAGCCCACTTGCGCGCCAACGTAGAGGAACTGCGACAGCACGCCCATGCGGAAACGCGGAATCGACCACAGTTTCTTCAGCGATTGACCGAGCGGGACTTTTGGCGCGTCATCTTTAGCCGCCGGTTTACAGGCCGGGAATTTCACTGCCACAAACACCAGCGCCAGCACCACCAGAATCGAACCGATGATCAGGTACGGCGTGACCACTTGCGACACCATTTGCTGACGAATGCCATCAGCCACTTCAGCCGGCAATGCGGCCAGTTGATCGTGCGTCAGATCGTCTTTATTGAAGATCAGCTGCTGACCAATCACCACGCCCATAATCACGCCAACCGAGTTGAAGATCTGCGAAAAGTTGATGCGTTGGGTTGAGGTTTCCGCGGTACCGAGCAGGCTCGAATAGGTATTCGCCGAGGTTTCAAGGAACGACAATCCGCTGGCGATCACGCCCAAACAGCCAAGGAACGCGGCGTAGGTCATGACGTGCGCAGCCGGGATAAACAGGAAGCAGCCCGCGGCGTACAAACACAACCCAATGATAATCGCCACTTTGTACGAGTAACGTTTGATCACCGCCGCGGCAGGCAAGGCAACGAGGAAGTAGCCGAGGAAGAAGATCGACTGCACCAGTGCGGTTTGCGTATCGCTGAGGTTGAAGCCCTTTTTAAACTGGGCAATCAGGATGTCATTCAGGTTGCCTGCCATGCCCCACAAGGCAAACAGGCAGCACACCATCAGTAATTGCAGCCACGGCGTGGAAGATAAATACGCGCTGCGATCCAGCGTTTCGCCATGTGCACCAGCGACCTCATCCTGCTTCTTAATGGTTATTTCGCTCATGATCCCTGCTCCTCAAAACAGGCGGACGCAGCATCGAGACGATCCCAAAGCGGCTGAGCCTGCAAATAAAGTTGGTCGAAGATGTCGAACTGACGTTGGTAGGCATCGTGCAGACGTGCATCGGCCTGGATTTCAGCGGCAATCTGCACCATACGCTGCACGCCGTGGCCAAGATCGCTAAAGTGGCCGATGCCGGTGGCGGCGAGAATGGCGCTGCCCAGCGTGCCGTTTTCCTGATTAGCGGTTTGCAGCATCGGGCGGTTGTAGACCGACGCTTTGATGCTCAGCCACAGTTCACTGCGCGAACCGCCGCCTGAAGCGATGATGCTATCTGGCATGGTGCAACACTCGCTGAGCTGACGCAGATTGCGCCACGAAGCAAAGGCTACGCCTTCCAACACCGCGCGATACAGATGTCCCGCTTGGTGACGGCGCTGCAAACCAAACAGCTGCCCGCGTGAGTTGCACTTTTCGGCCAGACGCTCGCCGGTGAGATAAGGAAGGAACAGCAAGCCCTCTGCGCCCGGTTTGGTTTCGGCGGCAAGTCGAAGCATGTCTGGATGGGAATGCTGACCGCTGCCAAAGGCTTCGCGCGCCCAGCGCATCGCATCGCCACCGGCATCCAGTAAGGTAAATCCACCCCATGCGTTGTTGCTCAGATGCAAATTGTTCACTTGGGTGTGTAGCAACGGCGCATCGCTGACCACGGTAATTAAAGTGGATGTGCCGGTGCTGTCGGAGGCCTGGCCAGGCTTATACACGCCAGAGCCCAACAGGCTAGCGGCCATATCGGCGGTGCCTGCGACCACCGGAATGCCGGGTTGCAGGCCGGTTTCCCGTGCCGCTTGTGGGCTGATGCTGCCAATCACATCGCTGGCGGCGTGAATGGTCGGCAATAAATCAGCGCGCAGTTGGAAGTGATCTAGCGCGCGATTTGACCATTGGCGCGTGGCGCTGTCCATTAGGTAATAGCAGGAGGCTTCACTGTAATCAGTGGCGCGCACGCCGGTCAGCTGGAAGTTAATAAAATCTTTTGGCATCAACACGCTGGCGATGCGCGACCCGACGTCAGGATGGTGCTCACGAATCCATTGCAACTTGAACGCGGGCCAGGCCGGCGTCGGTGGATTATTCAGATGCTCAAGCCAAAACAGCGCATCTTCCTGCTCGCGGAAGGCAGCGACCTGCGACCAAGCGCGTTTGTCGTTCCACAGCAGCGCGCGGTCTTCGACCAAACGACCAGCGCTATCCAGCAGTACCGTGCCGTGCATCTGCCCGCAGGCTGCAACGGCGGCAATCTGCGTCATCTCAGCGGCAAAGCGCGTATTTAATTCCCGGATGCCGTCGCAAACAGAGTTCCACCACAGCGATGGGGCTTGTTCAACCCAGCCGGGCTGCGGGCTTGTCTGTAAATATTCACGTTGGGCAAAACCGACGATGTCGCCGTCGGTAGTAACAAGAGCAGCACGCGTGCTGCCCGTGCCAATGTCGAGGGTAAGAAGGTATTTTTTCATTATTCACTCCATATCACGCCGGAGAGTTGCAGCGTTTTAACTTAGTTCTGCGCCAGTTCCGGGAACAGCGACGGATCTTGTTCCAGCTGGGCCAGCACTTTTTCGGTGGCGCTGGCGCTCATGCCAAAGCGGCGCACGCCAAGACGATACAGGGTGCGGATGGTGTCGAGATCGCGGATGCCGCCCGATCCTTTAATGCGCAAACGGCCTTTGAGCTGATCGGCGATGATCGCCACTTTCTCTTCGGTTGCGCCGGTCGGTGCCCAGCCGGTAGAGGTTTTGATCCACTTCATGCCCGCTTCTACCGCGATGTCGCATACGCGGCGGATCTGCTCTTCATTGAGATAATGGGTTTCGAGGATCACTTTGGCTTCGATGGGAGCTGCTGCTTCAACTACGCGTTGCAGATCCTGTTTCACTTCATCAAAACGGCCGGACAACACTTTGCCGATGTTAACTACCATGTCGACCTCACGCGCACCGTCGCAAATCAGCTGACGTACTTCCTGCACCTTGGTGTCGGTAGCGTGGCCGCCGCTTGGGAAACCAACCGGCCCGCCGATCATGATCTCACCGCGGCCTTGTTCCGGTAGCAGCGTGCTCAAAAAGCGCGTCCAGCACGGCAACACGTGGATGGCGATGATGTTGTAGCGGATCGCCAGCTCGGCACATTGGCGGATATCAGCTTCGGTATTGGTGGCCTGCACCGCGCTGAGGTCGATCATGCGCGCCATTTGTTGGGTGATGCGATTCATTTTCTCTTCCTTTCAATTAACATGACAATGTGACAGTAAATGAAAGTTAAAGTGAAAGTAATCGCGATCTGTGGATTTTGTGATCTATGAAGTGAAAATAGATGAAAGCAAGTGATGGTGTTTGCATCATAAGGTCACCATAAATGGCGACCCTACAACGCATGTGCGCCCCTGTAGGGTCGCCATTTATGGTGACCTGACTAATGCAACTGCTGAATCAACCCTGGCAATTGTGAAAGCAAATACAAAATCAGCCCAATTGTCCCGCCAACCAGCGTGCCGTTAATGCGGATAAACTGCAGGTCGCGGCCAATATTCAGCTCAATTTGCTGTGACATATCGCGGGCGTCCCAGCTTTTCACCGTATCGCTAATGTGGCGCGTCAGGAAGGCGGCAAACTCCGGCGCGACGCTACGTGCAGCGTCTTCCAGATGCTGATTCATGGAAGCGCGCAGCGCTTCATCGGCCGCCAGAGTTTCGCCCAGCCACAGCGCAGCCAGCCGGACGCGCTCCTGCACCCGCGAATCCTCGCTGCTCAGGTCGTCTTTCAGCCAGCCACGTAAATCCTGCCACAGCTCGCCAATGTAGCGATTGAAAGACTCATCTTCCTTCAGCCAGCTCTTGATGGTTTCGGCGCGTTCCGCCATCTCAGGATCGCTTTTCAGCCGCTCAATCAGGCGCTGCACCGCCCGGTCAAAGCCGAGACGTAACTCATGTCCCTGATCGAGCGCCACCTGATCGAGTATCGAATCCACCGCATTCGCCACCAAATCGGCGCTGTGCTCGCCAAGCCATTCGGTCGGCAACATTTTGGCTTTAATCGGATGCTCGCGCTTCAGCCAGCGCACAATCTGCGCGGCGATAAACTCGCGCGTACCGGGCTTGTGCAGCAGGCGCAGCAGCTGTTGTACCGCCGCATCCAGCAGCTCCTGATGACGATTATTTTTCGTCAGGCTATCCAGCAGCAGCGCGCTGGATTGGGTGAGATCGACCTTATCCAACGCGCGATGCACCGCACGGCGCAGAAAACGCTGAATGCGTTGATCATCGGTGAGATCGAGAAAACCGCGCATCACCTGCAACAGATGGCGGCCAATACGATCGGCGTTGCCCGGCGTGTTCAGCCACTGCGCCAGCATCTGCGATGGATCGTGGCGGCGAATCAGCGCCAGCAGCGAATCGGTATCAAGGAATTTCTCCTGCACGAAGCGACCCAAATTCTCGCCAATGCGATCTTTATTGCGCGGAATAATCGCAGTATGACGCGAGATAAACGGCACCGGCACGCGGCGGAACAGCGCCACCACGGCGAACCAGTCGGCTAATGCGCCGACCATCGCCGCTTCGGCAATCGCCTTCAGCCCGAGTACCCAAAAGTTGGGGGGCAAAAACAGCGTTACCACAAAAGTCGCTGCCGCAATCAGCAGCAGCGACAGCGCCAGACGTTTGCTGCGCTTGAGTTGTTGAAATTTATCCATAGCTCCTTAAATACCCTAAATAATTCGAGTTGCAGGAAGACATGCAGCCAACGCACCTGCGGCTTGAAGTATGACGGGTATTAGCGACGGCGGCCGCCTAATAGGCTACCTAATACACCGCGAATGATCTGATTGGTGACCTGACGCGCGGCACTTTTGGCCACGCTCTGCACCACGCCGTCACGCTTGCCGCCGCGCGGGCCGGTGCTGCCGAACAAGATGTCCTTCAGGCCGCCGAGAATACCGTCATCGACGGCAACGTTGTTGCCTTTGGCTTCTGGCGCATTGGCTTGCTGCGTGGTGGCCTGCACGCCTTTTTGCAGCATTTCGAACGCTGATTCGCGATCCACTTCAGTGTCGTATTTACCGTACAGCGGTGAGTTGTTAATCAGGCCGTTACGTTCATCCTGGCTTACCGGCCCCATGCGCGAGCCGGGCGCAATCACCATCGCCCGCTGCACCATTGATGGGCTGCCTTTTTCATCGAGGAAGGAGATCAGCGCTTCGCCGGTGCCGAGCGCCTGAATCGCCTCGACGGTATCAAACGCCGGATTGGCGCGCATGGTTTCGGCGGCGCTTTTTACCGCTTTCTGATCTTTCGGCGTAAAGGCGCGCAGCGCGTGCTGCACGCGGTTGCCGAGCTGGCCCAGCACGTTGTCGGGAATATCGGCGGGATTCTGCGTAACGAAATAGACGCCAACGCCTTTCGAACGGATTAGGCGAATCACCTGTTCCACTTTCTCCAGCAGCACCGGCGGCGCATCGGTAAACAGCAGATGCGCTTCATCGAAGAAGAACACCATTTTCGGCTTATCGAGATCGCCAGCTTCGGGCAAGTGCTCATACAGCTCGGCCAGCAGCCACAGCAGGCTGGTGGCGTAGAGTTTCGGCATTTGATAGAGCTTTTCCGCCGAGAGGATGTTGATAAAGCCTTTGCCGTTGCTGTCGCAGCGCATCCAGTCGCGGATATCCAGCATCGGCTCGCCAAAGAAGTGTTCAGCACCTTGCTGCTCCAGCGCCAGTAATCCGCGCTGAATCGCCCCAACGGATGCGCTGTTGATGTTGCCATATTGCGTCTGGAAGGCTTTGGCGTTGTCGCCGATGTACTGCGTCATGGCGCGCAGATCTTTGAAATCCAGCAGCAACAAGCCCTGATCGTCGGCGATGCGGAAGATGATTTGCAATACGCCCGATTGCACCTCGTTGAGGTTGAGCAGACGCGCCAGCAGCAGCGGGCCGAGATCGGAGACCGTGGCGCGTACCGGATGGCCTTGCTGACCAAAAATATCCCACACCATTACCGGATTTTTCTGCGCCTGCCAGTCGGTAACGCCAATTTTCGCCAGACGCGCCAGCAGCTTCTCTGAACCTTCACCCGCAGCGGAAATGCCGGTGAGATCGCCTTTCACATCGGCCATAAACACCGGCACGCCGATATCGGAGAAGGATTCCGCCAGCTTTTGCAGCGTGACGGTTTTGCCGGTGCCGGTGGCGCCAGTGATCAAACCGTGGCGGTTGGCCATGTTGGAGAGAAGATGCAGTTGAACGTCAGGCGTTTGGGCAATCAGTAACGGAGTGGTCATGATTTTTTCGCTCTCAGGCAATAGGTTATGCCAGAAAGGATAGCAAGCGGCGCGGTGTATCGCGTAATGTTTGTCAGTCGAGGTTCATAACGGTCGCCATGAATGGCGACCCTACGGTTTTGTAGGGTGCGCATTTATGCGCACCGAACAATAACGCTGAAATGAGATTACTTCTGCACCGTATCAAAAAACAGCAAACTCACGCCGATCCCTTGCTGCACATGATTCACGTTATTCCGCACCGCCACCTGCTGTGCGCCCTGCAGCGTCACTACGAACGGTGAGTTCTGTTGCACGGTTTTCTGCAAATCGGTATAGAGCGCACGGCGCTTAACGGCATCGCTTTCACCGGCTGCAGCACGGGTTTTCGCGCTCAGATCTGGAATATCCCAGCCGACGCGCCACGCCAGGGTTTTGGAACCGCCCGGCACGTTATACGCAAAAGCGCTGGCATTGGTGTTCGGATCGACATAGTCCGCGCCCCAATAGATGAAGATCGACTGGAAATCGCGACCGCGCATTTTGCTCCACAACTCGGATTCCGCCACCGGCTGCAACTCAATCTGCACATCAGCTTTGGCGAAGCTGGCCTGCAGCGCCTCTGCCACGTCAATGTAAGGCGGCTGATTGATCACCGTCAGCGCAAACCTGGTACCCGGCTTGATGCCGCCTTTGGCTAAAATCTCTTTGGCTTTCGCCACATCGTAGTGGAACGGTTGATCGTCCAGCGCGCCGTCAAAGCCCTGCGGCAGGAAGCTCTGATGAATGCGGTACTGACCTTTCAGCAAATCCTTCGAGATGGAATTGTAATCCACCAGCCAGCGCGCGGCTTGCCACAGCGCCGGATTGCCTAATGCCGGTTGCGCTTTGTCTTTGGTATTGAAACCGAGGTAGTAAACCAGGCTGGATGGGAAGGCTTCAATGCGCAGGTTTTTGTCGCTCTTAAGCGCATCAATCTGGTCCGGGCCAAGCTGGTACGCCACATCGACATCGCCTTGCTGAATCAGCAAACGACGCGCACCGGCATCCGCCACGCCTTTCAGTAAAATGCGTTTCAGCTTCGGCTGCGGCTTAGCTTGTTGGTTAGCGCTCAGCACCAGCGCCTGCTGCGGCACATATTGCTGAATGGTAAAGGCGCCGCTGCCGGCGGAGTTAGTATGCAGCCAGCCGTTGCCGAGATCGTTATTGGCAACATGTTGCTGCACGGTTTTGCTATCCACCACCGAGGCAACCGGCGCGGTCAGCAGACGTAGCGCCAGGTTTTGACCAATCTGCGCCGGCCACTGAATCTCCAGCTGATGGTCATTCAGCACTTTGAACTGGCTGGCGATGTTTTCCCTGGTCCAGCCAAATTCAGCGAGGATGAAAGAGGGCGCTTTGTTGAGCTGCACCGCGCGCGTCAGTGAGAAGATCACATCCTGCGCCGTCACCGGATTGCCGCTGGAGAAGTGTGCATCGGGTTGGATGTTGAACACTAAGCTGTGCGGCGTGCTGCCTTGTTGCCAGTTGGTGGCCAGCAGCGGTGCCAGTTTTTGTGGGTCATTACGATCCGCCTCCACTAACGTTTGGTAGATGTTGCGCTGCACGCTGTTACTGACGGTTTCGAAGCTTTCAGCGGGATCGAAGCTAATAATGCCGTCGAGCGGGACGGCGACGACAAGGGTATCTTTCGGTGTGGCGGCGTGCAGTGCAAAGCTGCTGCCCCATAAAGCGACGAGCAAAATCAGTGAGCGCATTATTATTGTCCTGAGTGATAGATAAATTCACTCTATCTCTGCCGTCGCGTTGGCAAAATGCCGGTTTGTTCTGAGCTGTGCCGGAAAATAACAATTGATTACCTTGAGGTATTATTACGTTTATTTTGTGCGCGACTTGTCATTTCCACGAAATAGATCGTTCATCTGCTGGTCAATAAAGTAAATAGGATGTTATAAATGAGAATAATTCTCTGGTATGGAAGTATGATTTTTTTTCATTGATTCATTTCTGCGATTATTTCTTTGCGCGATAATACCTGGTCAAATGCCCACTGATTAGTGCCAATATCCCATCAAATGTACGGTTAAAACCGTGTTTTTCGCCTCGAAAGCCTTTTACTAAGCCTTAACCTAAATTCAACATGATGATTGAATTTCATCAAAACACATCCTTAATTGAATTTTTACATTCAGAAATACCTATATCCCTAAGATTGCCAGGTTATTTACCGATTTATAAAGCTATTAACAAAAATAATTATCTTTCTTAGCAAGTGAGAGTCGTCGCGCCATGCTTCTAAATAAACCGACCACCAGACGTAAGTTTTTACTTGGGTCCCTTCTGGCTTTGCCATTAAGTGACCTGGTATTTAAGGGATTGACTGCGGCGCAAGCTGCGGAAATGGCAGCACCTGAGCTCGCCGACTATAAACCGATCTTTTTCAGTGCCGATGAGTGGCAATTTATTCTGGCCGCAGCCGATCGTCTGATCCCCGCCGGCGGCAAAGGTAAAGCGCCAGGTGCACTGGAAACCAACGTACCGATCTTTATCGATCAGCAGTTGCACAGCCCGGAGTTCGGGGCAGAGATCTACATGCAAGGTCCTTTCAACGTGCATGCGCCTGCCACCATGGGTTATCAAATCCCGTTCACGCCACAGCAGATGTACCAAACCGGTATCAAGCTGGTGAATCAATGGACGCAAAGCAACTTCCAGAAACCGTTCCATGAGCTGTCACTGGAAGAGAAAGATGCCGTCCTCACCAAAGTGAACAAAAACGACGGTATCGACTTCGCCGCGCTGGGCGAAGAGAACCTGAAAGCCTCGCAGTTCTTCGGCCAACTGCTTGCAGATACCAAACACGGCTACCTCGCTGACCCGATGTACGGCGGCAACAAAGGCATGAAAGCCTGGATTGCCATCGGCTTCCCGGGCGCACGCGCCAGCTTTACCGAATGGGTGAAGCAGCACAACGTGCCGTACCCGCTGGGACCGGTCAGCCTCTTGGGTGAAAGCGCGTAAGCACACCCCCCGTTTTTGGTATGTGAGACAGGATTAACATGGCACAGATTACAAAGAAAGAAGTCGACGTCGTCGTTTGCGGCCTCGGCTGGGCCGGCTCGTTGATGAGTATCGAACTGGCGATGGCGGGACTCGAAGTGCGCGCATTAGAGCGTGGCGGCGAGCGTGATTACCCGGATTTCGCCTATCCGAAACCGGCCGATGAATACGCCTACAACGTGCGTAACAAAGTGTTCGCTACCCCGAAAGAAGTGGCGGTTACCGTGCGTTACAACAGCAGCCAGACGGCGTTGCCAACCCGTAAATGGGGCGCGTTTGCGCCGGGTACCGGCGTGGGCGGCGCGGGCATGCACTGGACGGCGGTGCTGATTCGTCCCACCCCAACCGATATCAAGCTGAAAACCTACGTCGATGAGGCCTACAAGCCGGGCATCCTGCAGGAAGATATGCGCGTGATGGACTTCCCGTTCACATGGGAAGAGATCGAGCCGTATTACTACAAGTTTGAGCTGATCTGCGGTCAATCGGGTAACACCGGCAATCTGCGCGGTCAGATTCTGCCGGGCGGCGATCCGTTTGAAGGCCCACGCTCTGAACCTTATCCGTTGCCTGCGCTTGAAGACACGCTGAACAACGTGATGTTCAAAGAGGCGGCCACCAAGCTCGGCTATCATCCGTTCCCGAACCCTTCTGCCTGCGTATCGCGCGCGTGGAAAAACCCCTACGGCAACCAGATCGCACCGTGTAACTACTGTGGCTACTGCTCGAAATATCCGTGCCTCAACTACTCAAAAGCCTCACCACAAACTGCGGTGATGGATGCGCTGAAGCGCATGCCAAACTTCTCTTACGAAGTGCACGCCGAAGTGGTGAAAGTAGTGCTGCACGACGATCAGAAAACCGCCAAAGGCGTGATTTACTACGATGTGGACGGCAACGAAGTATTCCAGCCGGCGAAGATCGTGGTGCTCTCCAGCTTCCAGCTCTACAACGTGCGCCTGATGCTGCTGTCCGGTATCGGCAAGCCGTATAACCCAATCACCGAAGAAGGTGTGGTGGGGCGTAACTACGCGTTCCTGTCGAACGGCGGCGCAACTCTGTTCTTCAAAGACAAAAACTTCAACTCTTACGCCACCGCAGGCGCCACCGGCCAGATGTTCAACGACATCTCACCAGGCAACTTCGACGGTCCGGGCCTTGGCTTCCTGGGCGGCGCCAAGATCCACAGTTCGCAGGCCACCGGTACGCCAATGGCTGCTGCGTTGCCGAAAGGTACACCGAGCTGGGGCATGGGTTACAAGGAAGGTCTGGAGGAGTGGTACAACCATTCCATGAAGATCAGCATCACCACCACCTGCCAGTCGTACCGCGATATCTATCTGGATCTGGATCCAAACTACACCGACCATCGCGGTCAGCCGTTGCTGCGTATGACGTTCAACTGGAAAGAGAACGAACTGAAGCTGCAACAGCATCTGAAAGGCATCGTCGGCAACATCGCTAAAGAGCTGAACCCAGACAGCATGAGCATGAGCTTCCTGCCGATGGGCGCGGATTTTGACCTCACCAAATATGTTTCGACCCACAACGTGGGCGGCGCGGTGATGGGCGATAACCCGAAAACCTCTGCACTGAACAAGTACCTGCAGAGCTGGGATGTTCATAACGTGTTTGTGCCGGGCGGCAACGCCTTCCCGCAAAACTTCCAGGCGAACCCGACCGATACCATCGGCGCGATCACCTTGATGGCGGCACAAGCGATTAAAGAACATTATCTGAAAAATCCCGGTCCACTGGTACAGGCATAAGCGCATGAAATTAAAATCATTGTTAATCGCCAACGCCGTGCTGCTGGGCAGCTTTGCAGTGCAGGCACACGCGGAAGATGAAGCTCAATTGATCAAGCAGGGTGAATACCTGTCGCGTCTCGGCGACTGTATGGCGTGCCATACCGTTTCCGGCAAAGGGGATTACGCTGGTGGTTTGGCGATTGAGTCGAATCTTGGCACTATTTACTCCACCAACATCACGCCAGACAAAGAGCACGGCATCGGCAACTACAGCGAACAGCAGTTCTCGGACGCGGTGCGCAAAGGCGTGTTGCCGAACGGGTCGCGTCTCTATCCGGCGATGCCGTATCCGGATTACGCCAAAATCTCCGACGCCGATATGCACGCGCTGTATGTCTACTTCATGAAAGGCGTGAAGCCGAGCAGCGAGCAGCCGCCGAAAACCGATCTCAGCTTCCCGTTCAGCCAGCGCTGGGGCATGCGCTTCTGGAACTGGGCGTTTACCTCTGACAAGCCATTCCAGCCGATTGGCGGCGCGTCAGAAGAGGTCAATCGCGGTGCATACATCGTGGAAAGCCTGGGTCACTGCGGCAGCTGCCATACGCCACGCGGCCTCGGCATGAACGAGAAAGCGCTGGATAGCGGCGACGATCAGTTCCTTGCTGGTGGCAGCCTGAATAACTGGGATGTGCCGTCACTGCGTGGCTTGCCGCGCTGGAGCGAGCAGGAGATCGTTGATTACCTGCAAACCGGTCGTAACGATAAAGCGGCGGTGGGCGGTGAGATGAAGTCAGTGATTGAGCACTCGAGCTCGCACATGACCGATGCTGACCTGAAAGCGATTGCCTCCTATCTGAAGTTCCTTGGCGGCAACCCGGCGCTGCAGGCGTATGACGTGAAGAAACAGCAGGCGACGGAAGCGAAACTGACTGCCGCGAAAGGTTTGTCGGAAGGTGAGCGTCTGTATATCGACAACTGCGGCGCTTGCCACTTTGTCACCGGTAAAGGCGCGCCGGGGATCTTCCCGGAGCTGGATCAGGCAACGATCGTCAATGCCAAAGATCCAAGCGGTTTGATCCACACCATTCTGGCCGGTGCGCAGCAGCCATCGACCGAGAAGGCGCCATCAACGCTGGCGATGCCAGGTTTTGCTAAGCGTCTGGATGATGATCAAGTGGCTAAACTGGCGACCTTTATTCGTCAGGGCTGGAGCAACAATGCGCCAGCGGTGACGAAAGATCAGGTAGCCGAAGTGCGTAAAACGTTGAAATAAAACCGTAGGGTCGCCATTCATGGCGACCTTTTTTTAATGTCTTGATATCAATGATAATTGTGAATCACTTCTAACACGCCGTTAATCACGAACTGCACGCCCATACATACCAGCAAAAAGCCCATCAAACGTGAAATCGCTTCGATCCCGCCTTTACCTACCAGCTTCATGATGGCGCCCGAGCTGCGCAGTGAAATCCACAGAATCACCGACACGGTCAGAAATATCAGCACCGGCGCAACGGCAACCACCCACGCCGGGAAGTCCACACCCGATTTAACCGTCGACGCGGAACTGATGATCATCGCGATGGTGCCCGGCCCAGCGGTGCTCGGCATTGCCAGCGGCACAAACGCGATGTTGACGCTTTCGCGGTTGTTATCGGTTGCGTCCAGCTCATCCTGCTTATGTTCGGCTTCAACCGAATGCCCCACCGGTTTCGCCGGAAACAGCATACGAAAACCGATAAACGCTACAATCAATCCGCCCGCCATGCGCAGGCCGGGAATCGAGATACCAAAGGTGTGCAGCACTGCGCTGCCGGCGTACCACGCCACCATCATGATCAGGAACACGTAGATCGAGGCCTGCATTGCCTGGCGATTACGTTCCTGGAAATTCATCTCACCGGCCAGGCCGAGAAACAGCGCCACGGTGGTCAGCGGATTGGCGAGCGGCAAAATCACCACCAATCCCAGCCCGATGGCTTTAAACAATTCCAGCATGAAATGTCCTCAGAATTCCAGGTCGCCATAAATGGCGACCCTACAAATGCGGCAATGCCCTTCGTAGGGTCGCCATTTATGGCGACCGTGTCAGGCATCGCACCTACCCGAACATCAATGCTTCGGCGTATCCAGCGCTTCAATCAACTCGGGGAAGAAATCCTGCAGTAGTTCCGGCGTCATCAGTTCGGGATAGTTGATCAAATGCTCACGAATGCGCTCATTCACATCGGGCAGCAAACGCTGGGCGGCGTCTTGCGCGCTGATCTTCTTCTGCTTCATCAGGCGCAGCACATCATCCGGCAGATTGTCTTCATCTTCGACTTCATCCACACCTTCGAGATCGTCCAGCTCATCCAGCAAATCCATCAAGGCTTCAATCTGCGGCGTGCGTGACTGGTATTCGGATGGCTGCTCGTTCTCCAGATAACGCAGCAGCGCGCGCACCGGTGAACCATCGGGTTCGGCAGGCGGTTCGTTGGCGAACCAGGTCAAGAGATCGTGTTGCGTCACCTGATGGACGTGATAACCGTTATCCACCAACTCATCGGCGAGGATATCGGCGGTATCGTGCTCAATCAGGCAAATGTGGGTGCGATTAGGCGTGAACTGCTCCAGCCACTGATAAATCTCTTCAATTACGCTGTCGTCGTAAATAAAGGTTTGGCTGAGATAGCTGTCATCCTGCTGGTGAACGCAGATGTGAATCTGGTCGGGATCGAAGTAAATCGCAATGTTGATGCCTTTCATGTGCGCTGTCCTGTGTGGTGCAAAATCTCACTATAGCCTCAGGCAGCGCAGATGAACATGGTGGTGCCAGCAGCATCGGCTACTGGCGGTAAAAATTAACGTAAATCAGCACGATCCAACCCATAAGCGCTGTCCAATGCGCCCGGCGTCATCTGCGACAGCACCATCAGGCGGTTCCAGGTGTTGATCACCGCGATGCAGAACGTCAACTCACTGGTCTCCACTTCAGAGAAGTGCGCGCGCACCTCGTTGTACAGCGCTTCGTCGATGCCGTGATCGCCCAGATGCGTCAACGCTTCGGTCAGCGCCAGTGCCGCTTTCTCTTTGGCGGTGAACAGCGGGGATTCGCGCCAGATTGCCACGTGATGCAGACGCAGCTCGCGCTCGCCGTGCAGTTTGGCCTCTTTCACATGCATATCGACGCAGAAGGCGCATTGGTTGAGCTGCGAAGCGCGCAGATCGACCAGATGCTTAATGGTGGTGTCGAGTGACGATTTCCCCAGCGCAGCGGTGGCGTCGCCTAAGGTTTTCACCAGCGCGGGAATGTTTTTGAAATGGTTAACGCGTGAAGTCATGGTGTTGTCCTCTCTGTTCAAAATAGACGTTCAATGGATTGCAGGGCATGCGGTAAAGCGGTGGCGCGATTGATGGGATCGTGCGTGCCGTCAACGCGGATAAATTCCACATCGGTGATGCCGATGTATTCGAGCGCCACGCGGATGTAAGGCGTGAACTGGTCATCCTGCACAAACGGACCGTGGGCAAACACGCTGCCGCTGGCGACGACGCTATACACCTTTTTGCCGTTCACTAATCCAACTTTGCAGCCATCCGGCGTGAAGGCGAAGGTGCGTCCGGCGCGGGTGATATGGTCAAACCAGGCTTTCAGCACCGACGGCAAACTGAGGTTCCACATCGGCGAGGAGATCACCAGCGTGTCGCAGGCAAACAGCTGATCGACCAAACGCTCCGACGTCTGGATGGCAGCACGCTGCGCTTCATCACGCTGATCCGGCTGAGTAAAGAAAGCGCCAATCGTAAAAGCATCCAGATGCGGCAGCGGATGTTGCGCCAAATCCAGCACCGTCTCTTCGAGGTCGGCATGCTGCGCTCGCAGTTTCTCCACTAAATGGGCCGAAGCGATGCGTGACGCTGAACCCGCCAAATCGGGGCTGACTTTGATGTGCAGCAGTTTCATTCATGTGTTCCTTAAGCGAGATGGCGATGCATTGCGTGGTTGATGCGTGCATCTTAAACTTCTATGTCTGAGTGAAAAGGGTCAAAAACCGTGAAAACAGGTAGGACATGGCGTGGGATATAAAGAGATTTACGCGCGATATCGCCAGCAGATTCTCGCAGGGCAACTGAAGCCGGGCGACCGCGTCCCGGCGATCCGCACACTGGCGAGTGAGTTGCGGGTGGCGCGAAAGACGGTGGAAGCCGCCTATGAAATCCTGATCGGCGAAGGCTATTTCGTCAGCCAGGGCGCGAAGGGCACGCGCGTTAATCCGGAACTGATTCTGGCGGCAGCAACCGAGGAAACAGCGCTGCCAGCGCCGCCAGCCACTGATGCTTCACTGCGTGAACCAAAGGGCGAGCTGCGGCTTGGCATCCCGGCACTGGATGAGTTTCCGCACAAAAAGTGGCTGCTGATTTCCGGCAAAGCGGCGCGCAGCCTGCGTGCGGATGAGATGATTTTGCCGCCGATCATGGGTTATCAGCCGCTGCGCGAAGCCATCGCCAGCTATCTGAACATCTCGCGCGGGCTCAACTGCCAGCCGGAACAGATCTTTATCACCAGTGGTTATCGCGCCAACCTGCGACTGATTCTGGCGGTGCTGGCGCAGCCGAGCGACAAGGTGATGTTTGAAGATCCCGGCTACTTTTTCGGGCAAAAACTGCTGAAGCGCATCGCGCCGAATCTGCATTACGTGCCAGTCGATCGGCAAGGTATGGATGTGGATTATCTGCTGCGCTATCACGCCGATGCGCGTTTCGCCATCGTCACGCCTACGCATCACAGCCCGCTGGCGGTAACTTTATCGCTGCCGCGTAAGCATCAGCTGCTTGAGTGGGCGCAGCACAACGACAGCTGGATCATTGAAGATGATTACGACGGCGAGTTTCACTACACGCGCAAAGTGATTCCGGCGCTGAAAAGCCTCGATGTGCACGATCGAGTGATTTACACCGGCACTTTCAGCAAAACCATGATGCCGGCGATGCGCGTGGGGTATCTGGTGATGCCGAAAGAGACCATCGCGCGCTTTAGCGAGCTGGGAGAAATCCTCGAAACCGGCATGTCGCTGCTGCCGCAAAAGATTCTGGCGCAGTTCCTGAGCGAAGGGCATTTCTATCGCCACATCAAAAAGATGCGCACTCTCTATCAGCAGCGACGCCGCATGATGCTGGATGCCTTACAGGCGTGTTTCCCGGATGTATTTGATTTTGAACTGACCGATGGCGGCATGCACATTGTCGCCTTCCTGCCACGCGGCACGCAGGACGCGGCGCTGGCGGCGATTTGGCAGCGACATCAGCTGCGCGTATTACCGCTTTCCGGCTGGTACATGCAGACGCAGAAACGCTATGGCCTGGTGATTGGCTATACCAATGTTCGATCGGTGGAGCAGGCGCGGGAGTTGTTGCAGAGAACGGTGCAGGAGACGCGAGCGTTATTGGGTTAAAGAAAAGGCGCGAGGGACAGCTCGCGCCTTGATACCGGCGCGTCCTTACATGCCGATATATTTTTTGCCTTGCTTCAGAACCACGTCGCAGGCTTTGGTTTTCAGCTTCTCACCCATCGGCGAGTTGCTCAGACTCTGCAAGTTCAGCTGCTGACCGTTGCCGGTGTTCAGCAAGCCTTGCAAACCCTGCTGATAATCGGTTTTCTGCGCTTGTGCCGTTGGCGTGCTTAAACCGAGCTTGCTCAGCACCTGGTCCTTCACCGATGACACATTGTTATCCACCACGTTGTGCTGCACGCAATACGACATCACGCCCGCGGCGTTGGTCATGCTGTTGGAGCTCACCGCTTTATCGCCGCCGTTCAGCAGGCCGGTGAGCGATGAGAGCGACATGCCGCCGTTCTGCGTGGTGCTGGTGTTGTTGTTTTGCTGTGACAGCTGCGATGCCGCGCTGCTCAGCTGATCCTGCCAGCTTGCCGCCGATGCGCTTCCCGCAACCATGGCTGCCGCGATGCCCCATCCCCAAATCATGCCTTGTAATTTCATCTCAACCTCGTTGTCTTTTATGTTCTGACTGCGTCAGTTTTGGTTAAGAGAGGTTTGGCAGCGGAAAGTTCCAGTTAAGCGGGCGGATTGGGGCAAATTGGGACCGTTCTGGGTTTTGGTTTTTGAACTTTGGTTAGCGTGATTGACGGTATAACAAGCAGTTATCTGCGAAACGCTGTTTTTTTCAACGCTTAGCACACATCCCCAACGATTCCAGTTGCGCACTCTGCTCGTAACGGTATAATCCCCAACGTTTTCCGCATCCTCTTCAGTGCCGAAGTGGCGAAATCGGTAGACGCAGTTGATTCAAAATCAACCGTAGAGATACGTGCCGGTTCGAGTCCGGCCTTCGGCACCATCGATTGATGCAAAATTAAGTCGCTTACGAGCGGCTTTTTTTGTGTCTGAAATCCTCTGTAGCTCCGTAGAAAAATGCACAAAATGGAGTTCATTACACATCCTTCATCAAGCATACTTTCAAATTGAAAAGAATGGCTTTGTTATTGCAAATTATTAACAAATCCTCTTATGTGAACGCCTAATATAAACTGAGGGTTTTCCTTCTCATTGGGAACAGTTCCAAATATTTCAATTCTCAACCCACAAAATTCAATAATAATGTTTGAATCACAATTCCCCCAAAAGACCATAAAATAACTACGTGTTATTTGTTTTTTTGTGTATCTTCACTTTAAGGATGAACAAAAAAAGGACGATGTGAAATGCCTATTCCAGCAAATCTCTGGCTAAAAGATGATGGCGGGGCTGATATTCGTGGCTCCGTTGATGTGCTAAATCGTGAGGGCAGTATTGAAGTTACCGGATTTTCTCATAACGTTAGACTCCCAACTGATCCTCAAACAGGTAAACCTACTGGTACACGAAAGCATGCACCAATAATCATTCAAAAAGAATTTGATGCTTCATCACCGTATCTTTACAAGGCTGTAGCAACTGGTCAAAACTTAACATCAGCTGAATTTAGGTGGTATCACATTAATGATGCTGGTCAGGAAGTGGAATATTTCAATATCCTGATCGAAGGTGTGAAAATAATTGGTGTGTCACCAGTAATGCACGATACAAAGGACCCTGAAAAAGAGAAGCATAATCACCTCGAATGTGTTGAGTTTGCATATGAAAAAATTACCTGGAAATATTGTGACGGCAATATTATGTTCTCCGATAGCTGGAATGAGAGAGCATAATCAATGCGCTATCCAACTCTTGCTGCATCGCCGCAGCCTCCATTTGATATTATCTCGTTTAGCCCGCCGGGGGTTTCAATTCTCAATAATATGATGTTAGCCCGCCTACACAAAGGGCCGTCAGCCATGACCTACGCATGGTTCTATAGTCAAGTTAGAGGACATGGTCCATGGGATTATAAAAATTACAGTGGTAAACAATATGCCAATTTTGGGAACTTCAATTATGGTGCTGTTGGACATGCGGCTGGAATAACTGAGGCTGTATTACTCAGAGCGGCAGGGTGGGCGCAAAGCCGTGCAGGGACAAGTAACATAGAATTTGGAAGTTGGTATGGTTCAAGCCCATTTGGCGACGATCCTGAAGACCAATATTGGATAAGAGCAGGGATTGAATATGCTAAACGCTCAGGTTTTTAAGAAACGTCATTTTTTAATGATGTTTTTTTTAATGGTGATTTTTTTTGCTGTTTACTCGTTATCAAAGCTGTCTCCGCTGGAACAATCAATTGTCCATGAGCAAGCTGTTAATACTCAGACTAATATTTTTATTACTGAGGCAAGTGCAGGCGCTACGACAGATTTCTCATATCGTTATTACTTATACGATTCAAGTAAAACCGTTAAGGACTTCAAGAAGGTTTTAAGTAATGATTATTCGCCCTTTCTGATTACTTCTGATCCTAACGCACTCATTAAGGTTGAAAATGGAGTGATTTATCTGAATGTCAAAGGTAAGATTTTTTCTTTTAATAATCTTCCTGCCTATAATTATAATAATTCAATTTATACCGTTCCCGTAGTTATCACGGCAAAACCATACTAATTCTTATCAAAGTTAGTATTGATTTGTTGCCCTTAAGATCCTGTTAAGAACTCTTCGTATAATAGCTCCCATCAACTTAAACCAAGAGTTCACCATGAAAAACACCCTGATTTCCCTTTCGATTCTTTTCTCCGCTTTGACTGTGACTTCGGTTCAGGCTGCCAACCCAGCCACCGGTTGTGCTGCCAAAAAACAGGATATCCAGCAAGAACTGGCGATGGCGCGTGAGCATGGCAATGCTGCGCGCATCGCGGGTCTGGAGAAAGCGTTGCGTGAAGCCAGCGAACATTGCACCGACAGCGGATTGCTCAAAGCGCGCCAGGAGAAAGTAGCCGAGAAGCAGCTGAAAGTGCAGGAGCGTGAGCAGGATTTACAAGAGGCGCAGGCCAAAGGCCGCAGCGACAAAATTGAGAAGCAGCAGCGTAAACTGGCCGACGCGCGTGAAGAGTTGAAACAAGCACAGGACGCATTGACGCAATAAACCGGGCGTCCCGCCCAGAAAATTCGCGCTTTGTCTCAAAATTCTCCCGCAGAGATTTTTTTCATCCAACTGTCGGGATTGCATGGCAGAATGGCGCTCCGGTGAAATCAGTGGAGGTGCAGAAGCGATGACAGTTGAAATTGAGCAGCGTATCTACGAGCTGGTGCGACGTTACGACGGCGTTTACCTGTTTAAGCAAAAAACGCTGACGCCGCAGATTGATATCGATAGCGATCTCAACTTCGAACGTGAAGAAGCTGCTGCGCTGATGGATGAGTTCTTCGGCGAGTTCAGCGTCGATCGCGGCGGATTTGTCATCGAAACCTACTATCCCGATGAACCCTCGCTGGCGCAGATTCTCAATCCATTCAATAAGCGTGAAGTGCCGGTGGTACCTGATTTCACGCTGGGAATGTTGATTGAATCGGCGAAAGCGGGGCGCTGGCTGTACGAGTAACCGCAGGCTCAGCGCCGAGCCTGCTGCCTTTCACCGCTTTACATGCACGCCAAAGCCGTTCTCTTCCGCTACAAACTCCGCTTTCAACGTCAGCGCAGGAATCTCATAGTCGCCGCCGTTTTGCTGACGATAGGCAATTGGCGCTGTCTCTTCCAACGTATCCAGCCTTGTGGCCAGCGCATCGCACCAGCCAGCAAAACGCTCTGCTGCCGACTTTTGTACCCGATAGAAAACCAGCGGTGGCAGCACGCTAAAGCCGGGATAAAACAGCATGCCGTGCTGAATCGGGAACAGCAGATCGTTAATTGGGCCGTTAATGCCGCGCGGGCTGTAATGCGATTCCCATCCGCCTGTCGTCACCACCAGCATCGCGCGTTTACCGCTGAGATTGCCTTCGCCATAGCGATCGCCCCAATGCTGTTCGTTGTGCTCGCCCACCCCGTAGGCAAATCCGTTGGCGTAAACCCGGTCAAACCAGCCTTTCATGATGGCGGGCATCGAAAACCACCACAGCGGAAACTGGAAAATCACCGTATCAGCCCAGCGCAATTTTTCCTGCTCGGCGGCGATATCGCCAGCCTGCAGCTGATGATCGTAGGCGAAGCGTGAATCCACTGTCGCATCGTAATGGTCACCCACTAATGGGGCGCGCGTGTCATCAGCATCGAGCTGCACTTTCCACTGCATCGCATAGAGATCAGAGACCTGCACCTGATGTCCGGCATGCTCTAAATGCTGCACGGCAAAATCTTTGAGTGAACCGCTCAGCGAACGCGGTTCCGGATGGGCATACACAATCAGTACATTCATGGGCTTAATCCTGTGAGATGAAAACCACTGCAGATTAAGTCGGTGCTGGCTATACTAGAAATCAATTGCTGATATCTCAGGTATAGACAGGGTGAATATCAACTCACTGGATTTGAATCTGCTGCAGACGCTCAACGTGCTGCTAACCGAACTCAACGTGACGCGCGCGGCGCAGCGTCTGCATCTCTCGCAACCTTCCGTCAGCGCTCAGTTGGCGCGCTTGCGTATACATTTTGAGGATCCGCTGTTGTTGCCTGGGCCGCGCGGCATGTTGCCAACGGCGCGCGCTGAAGCGTTGCGTGAGCCGCTGCGTCTGGCGCTTGAGGCGGTAGAACGTGCGGTCGCCCCGCCCGATACCTTTAATCCGGCCAATGCCGAAGTCACCTGGCGCATCGCAGCCACAGATTACACTTCATCGGCTTTGGTGCTGCCCGCCCTCAACCTGATTCGCGCTGCTGCACCGCAGAGTCGTATGGCGATTCTGGCGCTCAATCCACCGCTGATAGCACAGCAGTTGGAAAAAGGTGAGCTGGATGTGGTGTTTCATACCGGCGATAACGCGCCGCCGACGTTGCATCAACGCAAACTGTTCAGCGAGCGCTACGTGCTGGCGGGACGGCGCGATCACCCACTATTGCAACGTCCGCCGACGCTGGATCAATTCTGCCAGCTGGAATTTGTCATGGTGTCGCCGGATGGCGGCGGCTTCAGCGCCGCCACCGACACTGCGCTGGCGAAGCTGGGACGTTCACGCCGCGTGGTGTTGTCGGTGCCGCATTTCTTGTTTATGCAGGAAACACTGGCGAACAGCGATTTGGTGGCGGTGCTGCCCGAGCGGCTGGTGCGTCAAACTTTGCACCTTCAGGTAATCGATTTACCGCTGGAGGTGCCGGGCTTTGATATTTTGCTGCTGTGGCATGAACGCCTGCATCGCGACCCGGCTCAGCAGTGGTTGCGGCAGCAGATTGTGGCGGCGCTTTAAATCAGCTTCGCCGCAAAAAATTCACTTCTCCCGCATCACAAAAATCATCACACTAGCCACCTTTACCATTATGGAGAGATGGCATGATTACCCGATTGCTGCTGGCGATGTCGCTACTTGCCAGCCTGAGTGCGCCGCTGTTGGCAGATCAAGACGGCGTCTCCTTTAGCCACAAAGACTGGGAACTGGCCTGCGATAACACGCTGACCTGTCGCGCCGCCGGTTACAGCGCCGAAGAGGGCGCGGGCGGCTCGGTGCTGCTGGTGCGTGCCGGTGGCCCCAATGCGGTGACGCACGGTCGCGTGGTGCTGGCCGATACCGGCGATGATGATTCTAAAGTGGTGAACAACTTAGCGCTGTGGATTGATGACCGTGCGCTGGGCGACGTGGCGAAAGCCGACAACGACGAATGGACGCTGACCGATGAACAAACCCAGGCGCTGATCAACGGTATTAAAGGCAGCGGCAAAGTGGAGTTTCGCGGTGGCGAGGAGCCTTTCGATCTCTCCAGCAATGGCGCGTTTGCGGTGCTGCTGAAGATGGATGATGCGCAAGGTCGTCTTAGCACGCCGGGCGCGCTGGTGCGTAAAGGCAACAAGCCGGAAAACAGCGTACCGGCAGCGGTGGCGATGCCGGTGATTCAACAGGTGAAAGTGGTGAAGGCTGATGCGCGTCCGTTGACGGCCGATGAGCTGGCGCTGTTGAAGCCGAAGCTGATTGCTTCGCTCACCGATGACGACAGCTGCGACAATCTGGCACCGTCCGACGATCAGCCGGAAGAGGGCGCGGAGCCGCTGACGTTAACGCCGGTTGATGATGCGCACGTGCTGATCGCCGCCTTGTGCTGGCGCGGGGCGTATAACGAAGGTTATGGCTATTGGCTGATCGACAAAGCGTTGCAGGGCACACCTCAGCTGGTGACGGATTCTGGCTCTGATTACAGCGAAGGTGTGATCTCCGAAGCGCAGAAAGGGCGCGGCATCGGCGACTGCTGGAGCACGGCGGCGTGGGTTTGGGATGGCAAAGCGTTTGAGCAGAGCAGCGATGCTACCACCGGCATGTGCCGCGCGATTCGCGCGGGCGGCGCATGGCAGTTGCCAACCTGGGTTACCGAGGTGAAAGCGGCTTCAATCCCGTAGGGTGCGCATTTATGCGCGCCTGGTTGTCAGGTCGCCATGAATGGCGACCCTACAAATGGCGACCCTACTTGCCGCAGCACTGCTTATATTTTTTACCGCTGCCGCATGGGCAAGGATCGTTGCGGCCGGTTTTCTCGCCGGCAAAGTGCGGCAGTTGAGGTTCTGGATCGGGCTGCGCCATGCGCTGTTCCTGCCAGTATTCATGTAGCTCCAGCGCCGCAGGGCGAATCGCCTCGATGCTGGCTTCAAACTCGTCCGGCGTGAAGGCTTCGCGCTTCGCCAGATGATCTTCGCTGCCGTGCAAGGCAATCGCCGCCATCATCGGCTGCAGTGATTCTGGCAGCAGCGACCAATCTGCATCCAGCGCCACGCCGCGCAGATAGCCGTAGCACCAATCTTCCACCACGGTGAATTCCTGGCCTTCCATCTCTTGCGTGCCAAACAGCGGATCAAACTGCTCCGGGAATTCGGCAAGGCGCTCGGCGATGTCGTTGAGATGCTGGAACGTCAGCGTCATAAAACGATCCATCTCGCGCTCATTCGACCATTTTGGAATGTGCTTTTTGCCGCCCCACATCGCCACCAGCCATTCGCTCGGTTCGATGTCGTTCGGGCCTGAGAGCAGCGCCGTCAGCATGCCGTCCAGCTCAGCGGTGTCCACCACCGAGTGTTCGTTGCCGTATTTCTCCAGCATATCTTCAAGCCAGTTCAGCTCTTTTTCGGTTAACGGACCCTGGTTCATACGGCATCTCCTGCTTTCATTGATGGGCAATGCCCAAAGTTAATTGGCGGCGATTATAGCGAGAAGCGGGCGCGATTTATCGCTTTTTGCATATCGATTGCTGAACCTCTCCTAAAAATGATTCGCCATAACTTATCGCGCAACAGTATTGGCTGCTTTTGTCGACAGATGGCAGCGTAAAGGCAGAATTTTTCTGCATAAAGGATGCAAATTATGGCCAGCACATTGCCGGTACTGGATTTAGCCCTGCTGGAACTGCCGGATGTGGAACAGGCGCAATACCTTGCCGAACTGCGCGAAACCGCGCGTGACGTCGGCTTCTTCTATCTGGTGAATCATGGCATCAATCCGCAACTGTTGCAGAACGTGCAAAGCATCACGCACGCCTTTTTTGCCTTGCCGGATGAAGAGAAGCAGCGCGTTTCGATGATTCATTCGCCGCATTTTCGCGGCTACAACCGTGCGGGCGTGGAATATACCCGTGATCAGCGCGATCAGCGCGAGCAATTTGATATCGGCGCAGAACGCGCCGCGCTGACATTGCAGCCAGACGATCCAGCATGGAAGCAGCTGCAAGGGCCCAATTTGTGGCCGCAGGCGCTGCCGCAGCTGCGTCCGGTTATCCACGCGTGGCAGCAGGCGATGACCGACGTGGCGCTGCGTTTATTGCGCGCCTTCGCCAAATCACTGGCGCTGCCGGCGGACGCTTTTGATGCGCTGTACGGCACGCATCCCAACGAACATGTGAAGCTGATTCGCTATCCAGGTCAGGATGCCGCTGCCAGCCAGCAAGGTGTTGGCGCGCATAAAGATTCCGGCTTTCTGACCTTTCTGTTGCAGGACGATCAACCGGGATTGCAGGTTGAAGTCACGCCGGATCAGTGGGTTGATGCGCTGCCGAAAGCGGGCGCTTTTGTGGTGAATATCGGCGAACTGCTGGAAATCGCCACCAACGGTTATCTGCGCGCCACCGTGCATCGCGTGGTGTCGCCGTCGGCAAATCAGCAGCGCATCTCCATCGCTTTCTTCCTCGGTGCCCAGCTTGATGCCGAAGTGCCGCTGTATCAGTTACCGCCGCAGCTGGCGGCAGAAGCGCGCGGACCCACCAGCGATCCCAGCAATCCGCTGCTGCGTGAAGTGGGTTGGAACTATCTCAAAGGGCGTTTGCGATCGCATCGCGACGTGGCGCAGCGTTATTACGCTGACACTCTCAATAGCGTTAAATCATAAGAAACTAAGGGAAGCAGATGAATAAAAAGGTGATAGCCGCGTTAGCGATGGTTTCGGTGTTCAGCAGTTACGCCTCGGCGGCCGCACTGCGCGTGGCGGCCGATGCCGTGCCGCACAGCGAAATCCTCAACCACATCAAACAGACCGACAAGAAGCTCGATCTCAAGGTGATTGAACTCAACGGCAACCTCAACGCCAACGAACTGCTGGCGCGCGGTGACGTCGATGCCAACTACTTCCAGCATGTGCCTTACCTGCGCGATCAGGAAAAAGCGCTGGGAGAGAAATTTTCTGTGGTTGCCACGGTGCATATTGAGCCGCTTGGCATCTACTCGCACAAAGTGAAATCACTGAAAGATCTGCCTGATGGCGCGCAAGTGGCGGTACCGAATAATGTCACCAATCTGAGCCGCGCACTTTATCTGTTGCAGGCCAATGGGTTGATAAAACTGAAGAGCAGCAGCGCCAATACGCTGGTGACTTCCGCAGACATTACTGACAACCCGCACCATCTCAAGATTATCGAAGTGGAAGCGCCGCAGCTGCCGCGCGCGCTGGATGATGCGCAGTTGGCGATCATCAATGGCAACTACGCGTTGCAGGCTGGTTTAGTGCCGTCGAAGGATGCGCTGGCGCTGGAACAGGCGAAGGATAATCCGTATGCCAACGTGCTGGTCACCACGCCGAAACTGGCGCACGATCCGCGTATTTTGGAATTAGCGAAAGATCTGGAGTCAAAGCAAACCGCTGAATTTATTAACCAGCACTACCAAGGATCGGTTATTCCCGTTAATCAATAATCCCCGCCGCCACCTGGTTTTGGCAGGTGGCGCTGACTTTCTTCTGTGTTATATTTCGCCACCAACACCCGTCGCACCCACTATAAAACATAAAAATTCGCTCAATCCATTGCCATGATTATCTTTGCCAGGAATAAACGGGTGCTGTGCCATCGTTTAGTAACATGCATCATTCTGCTGGGCATGAGCGTATTGCTCAGCGCCTGCGGCACCTTGTCACAAACCTCTGCGCCCGTCAGCGATAAAGTCTATCTTTCGCACGCGACCTTTAATGAAAACGTCGATGACATCGTGCGCCATTACATGCATCAGAAGCAGGTTTCCGGCATCAGCATCGCCATCATCCATCAACGCAGCCAGCCTAAATTTTACAGTTTTGGCGTCACCGATGCGGTGCACCGTTATCCCATCACGCCAGATACCTTATTTGCGCTCGGATCGCTGAGTAAAGGCATCACCGCTGAGGTGATTATTGAGCTGGTGGATCGCGGCGAACTGCACTGGAACGATACGCTCGCGACGCTTTTGCCGCCCAACGTGCCGCTGAGCGACGATGCCAAACGCATCACGCTGTTGCAGTTGGTGACGCACACCTCGGGCTTGCCGCGCCAGGATATGGATTTACCGATGTTCATGAAATTTATGGGCTATCTGCGTAGCGGCGAGAACTTTTACGGCAACCTCGACAGCGACGCAGTGCTGGATTATCTGGCCGATTTTGACGCGCCCGCGCATCCCACTGCGCGCTATTCCAATCTTGGCTATGCGCTGTTGGGCTACATCCTCAAACATCGCTTTCATCAGGACATCGAAACGCTGGCGCAGCGCAATCTGTTCCAGCCGCTGGGCATGACCAGCAGCAGCTTCAAGCCGCAGAGTCTGCGTGGCTATCCGTGGCGTGCGCTCGGCCATGCGGGCGATCAACCTAAGCTGATTCCACGCGGGCAAATTACGCCGGATTGGGCGTTTAACAACAATATGGTGGCGGCCGCCAGCCTCTACAGCAACGCGCGCGATTTGATTCGCTATCTGGATGCGCATCTGCATGACGGCGCGGGGGCTTCGCTCAACGCGGCCTTTGCGCAGGTTAATCACGGCTATGAACAGCACGGCAATCAGTCTCAAAATATCGCGTGGGTAACCGACAGTTATGGTGATCAGCAGATCACCTATCAGGTGGGTTATATCGGCGGCTACTCGAGTTTTATTGGCTTTGATAAGCAGAACGGCAATGCGATTGTGGTGCTGCAGAACGCGTTTAACTGGAGTAACTATCTGGGCATCGCGTTATTGATGGATCTGGCGCAGAAAGCGCACGACAAAAACTAACATGGTTGCTTGCAATTTTACTGCGCCAAAAAACGCGTGAGCTGAGGTATGCTGAGCAGCGAAATTTGACGCGCTAAGCGCGCCGGGGGAACCTTCTGCGTGCTTAACTTGTCAGTTAAATGGACAGTTAATAATTAACCAGAGTGGAAATCACCAATGCGCAGGACACACGTCAATCTTCTTTCTGCAGGAATTTTTCTGGGCGCTTTAAGCCTTGCTCCGGCCGCGCTGGCGGAAGGCGAGCAAACAGACGCCGTACCGATGCCGCCACAAGTGCAGCAAACCGCACCCGATGCCCAAACCCAGGCGCCAGCCGCAGACCCGCAAACGCAGGCTCCGGCAGCCGATGCGCCAGCCAGCAATGAACCGGCTGAATCCAGTGGCGATGTCGCGCCAATTCGTCCACCGCAAAGCGGCAATGCGACGGCTCCGAATAACTACGATCTGACTACCATCATCATCGACTACAAAGAGTACAAAGTGGGCGATGTGGTGCCAGATGAGTATCGTAAAAAGCAGTACACCATTGTTGAGTGGAAGCCACGCCATCTGCCAGCGCCGCAGCCAGGCACGCACTGGGCGTACATCAATGCCAACTACATCCTGATCACCGATGACAGCGGTAAGATCGTGATGGGCAAATCAGGCGAAATCTTCTTCCGCGGTTAATTCCCGCGTAGCAGACGCGCTAACTGCGCGACGCCCGCCGTAATCTGGCTGGTGCTGGTGTTACCGTAACCCAGCACCAGCCCTTGCTGCTTCTGCTCACCCGAATAAAATCCCGACAGCGCGCCCGGCGCGTAGCCGCTCTGGATCAGCCGATCCACCAATCTCATATCGTTTTGATCCGCAGCCAGCGATAACACCAGATGCATGCCGCATTCGCCGCCCAGCAACGGAACCTGTGCGCCAAATGTTTGCTGCAAAGCCTGCCGCAAACTCGTCTGGCGTTGACGGTACAGACGGCGCATTTTGCTCAGATGACGACTAAAATCACCGCTGCGTAAAAACAGCGCCAGCGCCTGCTGTTCAGGACGATTTCCGCCGCGCAGCAGTTCATGTAGCGCAGGGCGCAACGGCGCGACCAGCTGTGGCGGCAGCACCATAAAGCCGAGGCGCAGCGCCGGAAACAGCGTTTTGCTGAACGAGCCGACGTAGATCACCGGCGTTGGTTGCGTCATGCCCTGCATGGCGGCGATCGGCTCGCCGCTGTAGCGAAAATCGCTGTCGTAATCATCTTCGATAATCCACGTTTGCTGTTGCCGTGCGGCCGCAAGCAGCGCCAGACGACGCGGTGCGCTCATGATCACGCCGGTGGGATATTGGTGCGTTGGCGTGGTGTAGATCAGGCGCGGCGCACGCTGCTGCCAATCCTGCGGCTGCGGTGCCAGCCCTTGTGCATCAACCGCTACTGGTTCAATACGCATATCTCCCAACCGCATCGCCGCTTTTGCGCCGCGATATCCCGGTTCCTCCACCCAACCAATGTCGCCTGGGCTGCTGAGCAGCGCCACGCACAGCGTTAATGCCTGCTGCGCGCCTTCGGTAATCACGATTTGTTCGGGCGTACAGCGCACGCCGCGCGCCAATGCCAGATGCTGCGCCAGCGCTTCACGGAGCGTGCGTTCACCGAGCGGGTCGCCGTAGCCCAGCAGTTGCTGCGGCTGATGCAGCATCACGCGGTTCAACGCCCGCCGCCACTGAGCCAGCGGGAAATGTGCCAGCGAAGGAACGCCGGGGCGCAGCGCCATCTCCTGACTGAAGCTGCGATGGCTGGATCGCAGCTCAGCAATGCGCGGCGACAAGGTGATTTCGTCGCTGATATGCGACTGATTTTCCTGCGGCAGCTGCGCCATATTGCTGATACGACTGCCCTGGCGGTCGCTCAGCAAAAATCCTTCCGCCTGCAGCTGCGCCCAGACGGCGATCACCGTATTGCGCGAAACCGCGAGATCCTGGGCCAGCTGGCGTGTCGCGGGCAAACGCGTACCGGCGGCGAGTTTGCCTGTCAGAATCGCCTGCCTGATACGCTGAAACAGCTGTTGTTGCAGCGTCTGCTCGCCGTTGGTTTCCAGCGGGGCCAGCAATAATCGATGTAGCTTAATATCACTCATTTACGCAGTTCCGTGGATCCATCAATTTCGGGCATTGTGGCGCTTTTTAACACGCCAGCAAAGTGGCACTCTGCATTTCTGGTCCTGACTGATAAAGGAATTGAGGAATGTCGCAACACACCAATGCTTACGGACAACCGGTAGGATTTCCGCTGCCAGATTGGCAACCCCGCGCCTGGCCGAGCTATGAAACCTTCAACGGCGACTATTGCCGCCTTGAACCGCTGAGTGCTGAGCGTCATGGCCGCGAACTTTATGCTGCCTATGCGCTGACTGCTGATGGGCGTGACTGGACCTATATGTTCGCCGAACCTTTTGCCGATGAAGCAGCCTATGTTGCCTATGCGCGTAAGCTGGAAAATGGGCGCGATCCCATGCATTTCGCGGTGATCGATCCGGTTAGCAATCGCGCGGTTGGCAGCCTGGCGTTGATGCGCATTGATGCGACAAACGGATCGGTGGAGATCGGCCACGTTGCCTTCTCGCCGCTGCTCAAGCAAACGCGCATGGCTACCGAAGCGCACTATCTGCTGATGCGCTACGCCTTTGAGCAGTTGGGCTATCGTCGCTACGAGTGGAAGTGCGACAGCTGCAATCAGCCATCACGCAACGCGGCGCTGCGTTTAGGGTTTCAGTTTGAAGGCACCTTCCGGCAGGCGATTGTCTATAAAGGCCGCAGCCGTGATACCTGCTGGTTCTCGATTATCGACAGCGACTGGCCGCAGGTGAAACAAGGCTTCGAACGCTGGCTGGCGGCAGAGAACTTTACGGCGGAAGGGGCGCAACGCGAAAAACTGGAGGCGCTGCGTCAGAGGTAATTAAAAGCCGGGCTTGCAGCCCGGTTAACTCATGAACATATATTTTGCGGTGGCAGGAATCATGGTGCAGACGATTGCCATCAGGATTCCTTTAAGCCATTGAGAATCTTTTTTTAGGGCCGTGAAGTTTTGGTCCATACGCTGATCCATTGCACCTAAGCGAATATCCAGTTTCTCGAACTTCTGATCGATCTTCTCAAACCTCTGATCTATCTTCTCGAACCTCTCGTCGATTTTCTCGAATCTCTCATCGATTTTTTCAAATCTCTCATCGATTTTTTCAAATCTCTCATCGATTTTCTCGAAGTGCTTATAAATCGTCTGAAATTGACCCGTTACATCTTTCTCAAAATGGTCAAATCGCTGTTCAAGATTATCAATACGATTATTGGTAGCGTGCTGCATACGCACCACACCTTCCATGGCCTGCGACAGATCGATTTTAGTCAGCGAGTTTTCTTGCTGCATTTCAGCAAAGATCTCGACCATTACTTCAGCTTGCTTATCCGCCACGCCGGCCTGTTGCAGCGCCAGATAGGCTTTATGGGTGTTTATCATCGTCATTCTCATCCTTGTCTCTCCCGGCTAGCTCCTTTGCTGAGGAGAAGGTTATCCCGGTTGTGAGGGTTACTCTATTTGAGTGTGCAAACTTTGCGCGACGCCTCGAAAAAAATCAATCCGTACAACGAGTAACACGTTCAGCCAATAAAAAAGGCCTGCACGCAGGCAGGCCTTGAACTCCAGCTGTATTCGCTTAACTTTGCGGCTGCGGAATTATTTTTATATCCACCATGCCGATCCCCAGTTTGCGCGGATCCTGGCCGATGATATTGCCGACATTCGACTCCTGCGGCTCCGGTGGCGCAATGATCAAATTACGGCTGCCGGTTGGATTGGTGAAATGCAGCGTGGTGGTGGAGAACTCATCTCCCAAATTCAGTTGCTGCTCTTCATCGCCAACGCGCACGGGAATCGGTCGGTGCGCATTCGGACCGAACGCCCGCGCGGTGATGACCACATCAAAGCGTTCAGGCAGCGGATCGGTGTACTCAATATTCACTTCCGGTGCCAGATTGGCATTCGACCAGCGTCCCCACTCTTCTGGACGTGATATCCCTTTAAAACTCTTCACGCTGTTTGGCGCGCCGGGCACCGTTAACAGGAAGCTGTCGGCGTTGTAGCGAATCGCATTGTCTTCGATGCGTATTTGCTGCTCGTTGAGCTGGAAGGTTGCCGCACTGACTTCTGCTTTCGGGAAGCTGACTTTACCTTTCCACTGCAGTTTATCGATGCGGGTTACGCTGGGTTTGGCGCCCATTTGTCCCATCGACACGCACAAATCGTTCGACAGCGCTAACTCTGGCTGCCACAGGCGCGCCATCTTAAAGCAGCGATCGACCCAAACGAACTTGTCGGCGGCAGCAAAACTCGCCAGCTGATAACGCAGCGGTTCCGAGTATTCCCCTTCCGGCAGCGGTTCGACATGTTTGTCGGAGACGCGGAACAGAATCGGTAATTTGAAGGTCGCGCCAGAGAAGCTGAAAGTGTTTTTCTGTTGATCGACGGTGAAGTTGTCCATCTTGCTGGGGAAATTCCACAGCTGAATAATGTCCGCTTTCCACGATGTGACGCGCTTTGCCATGTCGTCGAACTCGGTTGATAGCGATTTCGAAGAGAGGCCGCTGCGACCCAGTCCAATCGCGTTATCCCCGCCGAGAATATCCAGCACCGTGGCGCCGTTATCCAGCGTGCTGCGTTTGCCATCGAGCACTTCCGCCTGTGGCTGATCGCCACGAATCACCATAAACAGGTCATGGCGCGGTTGCTTGATCAGGTATTGATGCGCGGTGTTGTTCATCGCCAGATGATCGGAAGTTACCACGATGATGGTGTTTTTAAACCACGGTGACGCTTTGATGCGTTCAATCAGACGCGCCACATGCTCCTGCGAACAGGCCACCGCGCTAAAGGATTGATTGGGTTTGCCATCATAGCTGTAGCTTTTGCGCTGGCAGCTGCGCGAGATAAAACCATCCGGATGATGGGTGTCGACGGTGAGCGTGAACAATGCGAAGCGTTTTTGCGCGCGCGATAGCTCCTCGTATTTCTCAAACACCTCGTCCATCACCGTGTCATCGTAATAGCCCCAGTTATTACGATAGCTGGGATCGACGACGCGACTCTTCAGCTCCTGCGAGCCATACATATTGGCCGCATCAAAACCATGCGACAGCAGGAAAGTGTCTTTACCGGCGAAGCGTAAATCGGCGCCCTGAATAAACCAGTTCTCGTAGCCAGAGTTCTTCAGGATGTCGCCCAGACAAATGTTCTGCGGATAGAAGCTGGAGAGCGAAGCCGAGGCATTGCCATCAAAAGGCGCAAACAGCGGGATGCCGCACTGTGAAGCCACCATGCCGGCGATGGTGTAATCGGTGCCGGGCAGCTGTTCGGTTTGGCTGAAATCGATGCTGTTATCTTTTTCCCTGCTGAGTTCCGGGGCCAGACCGGGAAATGCCTGTTGATCGAAATAGGTCCGTTCAAGACTTTCGCCATAAATGTAGACCAGATTGAGCTTGGGCTCGGCGATCACCTTATTAGGCGTTTTGTAATAGCTTTCGAAATCCGAATCGGCGAGGCGCGAATGTGAGGCGATAAGCTCTTTCACCTGGCGAAACGCAGGCGTGGTTTGTACCGAACCCGCGGCACAGGCAATCGCCAGTAAACTCCAGCCGAGGTGATGCGGCCGCTTACGGCGGCGCAGTAACCACGAAAGCAGGCAAAATAGCGAGAACAGCGCGATGATCAGTCCGATGGCCGGCACCACATATTTGCTCACGCCCGCGCCGGTCAGGCTGTTGGTCAGGGTATACAGCACCGCGTCATTAATGCCATCGCCGGTAAAATAGTTACTGGCGACCAGCGTGACGTTAAGCACGATAAACAGCGTGAGTAGCAGCAGGATCAGACTAAACCAAAATTTATTTCGCCCGGCTTTAGAGGAGTAGACCGCAATCGCAGCCAAAAAGAGTACAATCGAAACCAATTCGGACAACGTTAGATCCTCATGTTGAATGAATACGCAATCCTTGCGCCAACGACCCTCTGCGGGGATTTTGCGTCAATCTATATTGGGTGTCACAAGGCTGCAACACATCCAACCAGATTTGTGCGATGCATTCCGATTCGTTTAAGGCGGGTTAAGGCTGACTGTGGTTTCGCCTGGCAGCAACGGATGCGCTGCTGCCAGTGATGGCAGAGAAGGGGGATTAGAGTTTTCCAGTGAGGTATTGCGCTTCGCCGTCGGCAAAGCTCCAGTCGCCTTTACTGTTGGTGATAAAACTAATCATCAAATCCGTGCCCTGAACGCCGCAACTTTCCAGCAGCTCGCGCGCTAACTCTGCCATAAACAGGCACTTCTGTTCTTCACTTCTCGGGCTGGTATACACGCGCACCATCACCAGATTGTCGGTTCGCTCAAAGCCTAAGCCGGTGTCCTGAAAGACCATCTGATAACCTTTGTTTTCATGAACAATCTGGTAACGATCGCGGGCCGGGACTTTAAATGCGGTTAATACCGCGCGATGTGCGGCATCCAGCAAAGTGCGTATTTCTGATTCTGAACGGCCCTGAATAACGTCGAATGTCAGTAACGGCATAAATAAACCCTCGTTTTTGCTCACATGAAAAGAGTAGGATGTGGCTCTATGCTGCCGCTTGCTGCCGGAAAGAAAAAGCGCGCTGGTTGAAATGATTATTTATTATTTTGAACAATCGATATGAAAGAAATTAAAACAGATAGCCTTTGGGTCCATTTGCACTGGTTAACCGTGCTGGCTGAGCTCGGCAGTTTTACGCGCGCGGCGGAACGATTAGACGTCAGCAAAGCGGCAATGAGTCAGAAGATTAAAGAGCTGGAAAAGATGGCGGGTGTGGCGTTAGTGCAGCGCACCACGCGCAGCGTGCGGCTGACCTCTGCCGGTGAAAAGCTGGTGGATGAGCTGCGCGATCCCTTTGCGCGTATCGCACAGAGCTTTTTCAGCGTACGTGATGAAGCGGGTCCGGTGCGCGGCATGGTGCGCGTGACTGCGCCGGTGGCGTTTGCGCGTCAGCAGCTGGTGCCGATCATCGGCGATTTCTTGCGCGACTATCCGCAGGTGCGCTTGCAGCTGGACGTCACCGATCGTCTGGTGTCGCTCGGCAGTGAAGGGTTTGATCTGGCGATTCGCCACAGCGATAGCCTGCCGGAAACACATGTTGCGCTGCCGCTGTGTGAAACCCGCGCGCTGCTGGTGGCGTCGCCGGCGTATCTGGCGCAGAACGGTTTGCCGGATTCACCGCAGGCGTTGCAGCAGCACAATTGTCTTTATTACCCGCGCGGACTCGAGTCGCCGCAGTGGCGCTTTCGATTAGCGGACGGCGGCAGCGAAACCGTGCAGGTAAAGATTCAGGGTAATTTTGCCACCAACAACAGCGAGTCGATCCGTGATGCTGCATTGCAAGGTTTGGGCATTGCGATGCTGCCGGACTTCAGCGCCAGCGCGGCATTAGCCAGCGGCACGCTGCAGCAGGTGCTGCCGCAGTGGCAAGCGGTGGATGCCTTCGCCGCCCGGTTGTGGGTGGTGCGCCCGTATGCCGCACAGGTGCCACGGGCGGTGACCACCTTTATCCATTGGTTACGCGCGCGCTTTGTTGATGGGTGAAGCCAGCGCGATCGGCGCAGGCGTTTGCATCATCTGACCCAACAAACTGCTGCGGTTGTAATGGCCGAGCCGCAGGTTGAAGTCGAGATGCAGCTGCTCATTGCCGCTGAGTTTAATCACTGGCGGTGGCGTGAGTGGACGCTGGTGAAACAGCACCGCGTGGGCAAACGCCTCGCTCTTCCAGCCACTTAAACGCTGATAGTAATAGGCGTTGGCCTCGCATTTACGCAGGTAGAGATTCACCCGGCGATGTTCGCGCATGGCGATCTGCTGCGCCAGTGAACCTAATTGCTGCTCCGGCTGCGCAATCTTCTGCGTTAGCAGGGAATAATCATCGCGCTTGGTCAATTCACTGAAGTAATTCTGTTCGCCGAGATGTTTGATCGGCGCGTAATGTTTTTGCCATTCGCGGATAAAGGGATTATTGGCGGTCGCCGCCAGGAACCAGCTCTCAATCACCGGCGCGAGATAGTTGACGGTGGCGTTTTCGTGATAATAACCAATCACATCCATACAACGTTCCTGATGCGCGCGATGCACCCAGGAGAGATCTTCAAATAATAAGGTGCTGCAATCAATGGCAATGCCGCCATAGCGCAGCAGTAATTCCAGGCGAATCACTTCGCTTCTTTGCTGGGCGGTTAATTGGGTCGAGGTGAATATAAAATCCGGTAAAACTTCTTTTACCGTTAAACGATTTAATAAATGGATTTCATGGTCGGGATTATCCTGACGAATCTTTTTAATATTTAATGCCAGTGATTTCGGTAAATATTCATTATCCCAATACATCCAGACTTTCTTTGTAATCTCTGGCAGATCTTTTTCGCCAGAAAGTAACACGATATTGTCCTCTTCGCTGGGATCGTATTCCGGCGCACAGAGCGCAGTATGCTGTTTTTTCTGCAGGAAAGTCTGGCTGGTAAAAGCGAGTCTTTTCCAGTTATGCCAGAGGGTTAACGCTGGCTGAAGGCGTTTTTTATTCATGATGCACCTGATTATTGTGATTATGGTGGCAAGGCGTCCCTGATCGCGGCGCTGAGCGCTCTTGATTGTCCTTTAGGCTGTGTGTAAAAAAAAGTACTCTCCTATGCTTAATAAAACATTCTGTGCGATGCGGCTATCACTTTTTGATCCTTTCAGATAAACCGGAAAATCAAGGATCCGTTAAGCTTTAAATTAACAATAAATAATCGCGTGAATTGTTGGTTATTCTATTTTATCGCATTAAGACTATTCCTAATAAAATAAGCAGGGCGTGGCGTAAGTCGCGGGTGAGATTAAAAAGTGCGCGTGAGATCACTTGTTAACCTGGCTGCATTTTTCGCTGGTCTGCCGGGAAAATCCCACCCTGAGTGAGGGTTAGCTACGCTTAAAGCTGGTGATCAACAAAAGGAGACACTATGCAGCGACACAACCGTGGATTATTGGCGGTCGATAAGCAGGGCAATCGCGTGCTGTTTCTCAATCCCGAAACCTTTGCCGTTGAGCAAGAGTTAAATGCTTTTCCGCCGCGTCCACACGAGCTTCTGATGCTGCCACAGCTGGAAAAAGCTTACGTGCCGATCTACGGCGACGGCATTCACGGCGACAATCCGCATCCTGGCCATAAAGTGGCGATCATCGATCTACGCCTGCGGCAGATCAGCGGTTTTATCGATTTGTCGCCGCTAAAGGCACCGCACAGCGGCCAGTTAGGACGTGACGGCAAAGTTTATCTCTGCTGTGAAAACAGCGCGCTGGTGGCAGTGATTGATCCGGTTAGCGATCGCGTGGAGAAAACCATTCAACTGCCTTCGCACAATGCGCACCGACTTACCTTGTCGCCCAGCGGCCGCAAGTTGTTTACCGAAAATGAAGAGGACGCCAGCATTACCGTGGTGGATTTGTGTGAGGCGGAAGGGCGGATTATCGACAACATCCTGATGCCCGGCCCAATTTCTGGCATCGCCGCTTCGCCTAAACATCCTTATCTGGTGGCGAGCGCCGCCGATGCGCCGTTGCTGTATGTGGTGGATCGGCAAAGTCATCGCATCCGCCAGCGCCTGACATTGCCGGGCCATCAGCAACCCTGTCAGGTAGTGCGTTTCAGTGCCAACGGCGAGCGGCTGGTGGCGATTGGCGATCAGGAGCCGGTGGTAACGCTGTTTGACGATCTGCTCAATCCGCTCGGCGACACTCAGGTTGGCAATAAGCCGATGGATGGCTGCTTCAGTGAGGATAATCGCAGCTTGCTGATTGCGAATGAGGGCGACGGTTCGCTCAGCCTGATTGATTTGCAGCAGATGAAGGTGATTGCCACGCCGCAAGCCGGTACCGGTTGTGAGGTGCTGAGCTACTTCCAACTTAAATGAATGGACGATGATAAATCGCACTGCTCCAGTGGCGGCTGCTGGCATGTTTTTCGGCCTGCCAGCCGCGCTTGCGTAACTCACGCGCAATCAGCTTGTTCATAATGCCGTGACCGACCAATAACACCGTGCCTTGCTGCGACAGCGTCACCAGTTTATCTGCCGCCAGACGGGCGCGTTGACGCGCATGCTGCACCGATTCGACATGGCCGCTATAGCCGCACAGCCATAACAGGCGTAATAGCGCCAGCCAGACGTTGAGCGGCAGATGCAGGCGCTCAAACGGCAACGTCGGTATCGCGACTTCGCTAAAAACCTCATCCACCGCGTGCGGCTGTAAACCCAGACGCGTTAACGACGAACGGGCGCGCGGCAGCGGGCTGGTGGCGATCACACTCGCGAGGCGCGCAATGGTCTGACTGCGCGGCGGCGGGGAGTCGCAAATATCAGCCTGATCGTAACCTTCACACCAGTCAGCCAATGCCCGCGCCGAAAAGCGCCCATTGACCGGATGATCGGGTTTACCGTGTCGCATAAGAATAATGGTCATAGCGCTCCTGAGTGGTATTGCTCCAGTGTAATGCAGACGTTGAGTAAGTCGCGCATCCATGACGGGATTTAAGAGTATTGCCTGTTTGTCATTAAACCTTAACTGAACTGTGCGAAAAACAGCGCGATGAAGAGTTAGCCTGCGCCGTTAAATGGTAAGCAATAATCGTCAATCAAGCTTCAATAAGACAATTCTTGCGCCATGCATTAGATGTAATGTCATAATTTGACGCCATTTTTGCCTTGTTTTCATGAGTTATAGTGAAGTTTATCTAATAAATTTCTCTATTATCACTTGATTTATCTACGCGCGTAGATAGACTATCTCCATAGTGATAACTCACGGTGCCAGAGACGAAGTTGGCCTTGAGATGACCCAGTTACATTTGCCTCACTAATGCGATCGATGAAAATTACATCGGCGGGAACAGGCGAAGAAGCGGATTCCAACACCAGGGAATTCATTACTGATTTTTCATCCAGGTTTGCCTACTGAACGTCGCCACCGGGGAGTTCCGCTTGTTGCAAGGGAACTGACCCACGGAAGGGCGTTTGCTGTTTTTACCTCTTTCAGGGAATGGGTTATGACGGTTTCGCAACAAAGCTCACTGACATCCTCCTCAGCTGCCGACGCGCGGCTTGAAACATCTTCCGGCCGTAAAGATTTCTGGCGCGCCACGTTCTCCTGCTGGCTTGGCACCGCGATGGAATATGCGGATTTTGCGCTCTATGGCCTCGCCGCCGGCATTATCTTTGGTGACGTCTTCTTCCCCGAAGCCACGCCTGCTATCGCCTTGCTCTCGAGTTTTGCCACTTGGTCGGTGGGCTTTATTGCTCGCCCGATTGGTGCCTTGCTGTTCGGCTGGATTGGCGATCGCAAGGGACGCAAAACGGTAATGATCTCAACCATCATTCTGATGGGCGCCTCCACAACACTGATCGGTTTGATTCCTTCCTATGCCAGCATTGGCGTCTGGGCTCCCGCATGTCTGGTGCTGCTGCGCTTTACCCAGGGTTTGGGGGCGGGCGCAGAGTTGTCCGGCGGAACGGTGATGCTGGGCGAATATGCACCGGTTGAACGTCGCGGTTTGGTTTCGTCGGTGATTGCGCTGGGCTCAAACAGCGGCACGCTGATTGCGTCGCTGGTATGGCTGGCGGTGATCCAGATGGACAAAGAGAGCTTGCTGGCGTGGGGCTGGCGTATTCCGTTCCTCAGCAGCGTGCTGATTGCGGTGGTGGCGTTGTGGATTCGTCGCAATCTGCGTGAAACGCCGGTGTTTGAACGCCAACAGGCGGAATTGCAGGCCGAACGAAACGCCACGCTGGCGCAGGCGAAAGAAGAAGTGGATACGCGCAGCTTCTGGCGCCGCACCCGCGCCTTCTGGACCATGGTCGGTTTACGTATCGGTGAAAACGGCCCTTCTTATCTGGCGCAGGGCTTTATTGTCGGTTATGTCGCCAAAGTACTGATGCTCGACAAATCGGTGCCCACCACGGCGGTATTCATCGCGTCCTTACTTGGCTTCCTGATTATTCCGTTTGCCGGTTGGCTGTCGGATCGCTTTGGTCGCCGCATTACTTATCGCTGCTTCTGCTTATTGCTGATGTTCTACGCCTGGCCTGCCTTTAGCCTGATGGACAGCCGCGATCCGGCGATTGTGATGGCGGTGATCGTGGTCGGTATGGCGCTGGCATCGCTGGGTATTTTCGGCGTGCAGGCGGCGTGGGGCGTCGAGATGTTTGGCGTGAAGCGTCGTTACACCAAGATGGCGGTAGCGAAAGAGCTGGGGTCTATCCTTTCAGGAGGCACCGCGCCATTAGTGGCGGCGGCGCTGCTGTCGTTTACCGGACACTGGTGGCCGATTGCGGTTTACTTCACGGCGATGGCCAGCATCGGTTTTCTCACCACTTTCGTGGCGCCGGAAACGCGCGGGCGCGATCTCAATCTGCCGGAAGATGCCATCTGACCAGCAGGATCGCGTAAACCATCATCACCATTGGCCGGAGATTCCGGTCAATGGCATTTACGCAGGGGCAAAGGAATGGCGAAATCTCCAACCGGAAACGTAACGCGCACGGACGTGGCAAAAATCGCCGGCACCTCGGTGGCGGTGGTCAGTTACGTGATCAATAACGGCCCGCGACCGGTGGCAGAAGCCACGCGTCAGCGCGTGCTGGAAGCGATCAAACAGACCGGCTATCGCCCTAATGCGGTGGCGCGCGCGCTGGCTTCGGGCAGCACCAAAACCTTTGGTTTAGTGGTGCCGAACATCGGTAATCCCTTTGTTGCTTCGATGGCGCACATGCTGTTGCAGGAGTCGATGAATCATGGCCACGTCATGTTGTTGGGTGATGCCGGTGACGATCGCAAACGCGAGCTGGAGATTATTCAGGGTCTGTTAAATCGTCAGGTTGATGGCCTGTTTTACAACAGCGTCGATCGCCATCCCTACATTGATGTGATTCAGGCCAGCGGAACGCCGCTGGTGATGCTGGATCGCATTGAGCCACGTCCGGGCGTCGGCATGCTGCGCGTCAATGAGCGCGAAGCGGCGTGCCAGGTGACGGCGCATCTGCTCAGCCACGGTTATCAGCAGGTTGGGATGATCAGCGGTCCACTGGACATGCTTAACGCGCAGGATCGTATTCAGGGCTGGCGCGATGCGCTGGCGCAGAAAGGATTGCTGGCGGATGAGGCGATGATTTTCCCGGCCAGCTACACGCGGCAGGGCGGTTACGACGCCGCGCAGCGCATGGTGGCTAGCGGGCGTGTGCCGCGCGCGCTGTTTACCAGTAATGAAGGCCAGGCGATTGGCTGCATTCGTGCGCTGTCGGAGCATGGACTGCGCGTGCCGCAGGATGTCGCGCTGGTGTGTTTTAACGGTACCGATCAGTCGGCGTTTCATGTGCCGACGCTCACCACCGTCCGTCAGCCGCTGCGTGATATGGCGCGCAGTGCGATTGCCATGCTCAAAAATTGGGATGGCGACGCAAAGCTGGCGGAATTCCCTCACCATTTAGAAATCGGTGAGTCCTGTGGCTGCCAGCTTACTCAACAACAATAAAACTATAACACTATGAAAAGATTGATTATCGATTGTGATCCGGGAAACGGTATAGCGGGCGCCAACACCGACGACGGCCTTGCGCTGGCGTTAGCATTGGCTTCAAAGTCGCTGTCGCTGGAACTGATTACCACCGTCACCGGCAACACGCCGAGCGCGGTCGGTGCGCAGGTCGCCAAAGATCTGCTGCAGCGATTGGGACGCAACATTCCGGTGGTGCAGGGCGCGTTGCAGGCGCTGCGCGAAGATCCTGCGCCGTGGCGTGCGCGTCTCGACCACGTTGCCGATGAAAAGCTCGGTGAACTGTGGCGCGGCGTGCGGCAGCCACAGCGTATTCCGGCAGATGGGCATGATGCGGCTGGCGTAATGGGCCAACTGATTTGTGACAATCCCGGCGAGTTTACGCTGGTGGCGATCGGCCCGCTGACTAACGTGGCGCTGGCGCTGCAGCGTTATCCGGCGATGGCGGAATCGGTGGCAGAGATTGTGATTATGGGCGGCGTGTTCGCGCTGGATGATTACATCAAAGACACCAATTTTGGCCTCGATCCGGAAGCGGCGCATCAGGTACTGCACAGCGGCGCGACCATCACGCTGGTACCGATGGATGCCACCACGCAAACCTTGATGACGCAGCAGGATCTCACGCGGCTCACCGCCAACGATCATCCGTTGCCACAGTTTGTGCGCGAGACGTTACGTCCGTGGATCGATTATTCGATTCGCACCCGCCATTTGCCCGGCTGCTGGATTCATGATGCGCTGGTGGTGGCATGGTTGCTGAATCAGCGTGTCGCCGACGGCGTGGATTATCATGTGGATATTGAGCTGCGTCCCGGTGCCACGCGTGGCAAAAGCTGGCGTTATCGCACGCCGCTGCGTTTGGATATCGGCGTGCCGCCGCAGACCGGCGCATTGGTGCATGTGATTCAAACCGTCAATAACGCGCTGCTGCTGGAGATGATCGAAAAGGCGTTTAATCAGTTGTAACGTCCGTCACTGTAGGGTCGCCATTTATGGCGACCTTCCTCTTCAACATGACACGCTTTTTTACACCGCGAATCACTCGCTGACAATTCCCGTCCCAGCCCGCCTTTCTGACATGCTATATACAAATAGTTAACATAATAGTAACTCGTGAAATTATTCGCGCGGTAACTTCTACAATAAATCCGGCCAACGATCCGGAAGCTAATCAGACAGGATAACAACATGTTCAACTGGACTGCGACCCAGCGCAACGTGGCTTTTGCCAGTTTCGCGAGCTGGACGCTGGATGCGTTCGACTTCTTTATCTTAGTGTTTGTCCTCAGCGATCTTGCCCAGTATTTCCATACCAGCGTCTCCGATGTTTCCCTCGCCATCATGCTCACGCTCGCCGTGCGTCCGATCGGCGCGCTGCTGTTTGGAAGGCTGGCGGAGAAATATGGCCGCCGACCGATTCTGATGCTCAATATCGTGATGTTCTCGGCGTTTGAACTGCTTTCGGCGTGGTCGCCAACCTTCACGGCGTTCCTTGGTTTCCGCGTGATTTACGGCGTGGCGATGGGCGGCATTTGGGGCGTGGCGTCGTCGCTGGCGCTGGAAACCATTCCGGATCGCTCGCGCGGCTTGATGTCTGGCATCTTCCAGGCCGGTTATCCATGCGGCTATCTGCTGGCGTCGGTGATTTTTGGTTTGTTCTTCGAAACGGTCGGCTGGCGCGGCATGTTCCTGATCGGCGCGTTGCCGATTCTGCTGCTACCGTTTATCTACTTTAAAGTGCCAGAATCGCCGGTGTGGCTGGCGGCGCGCGAGCGTAAAGAGAGCAATGCGCTGCTGCCGATTATCCGCCAGCACTGGAAAATCTGTATCTATATGGTGCTGCTGATGGCCTGCTTTAACTTCTTTAGCCACGGTACGCAGGATCTCTATCCCACCTTCCTGAAAGTGCAGCATCAGTTTGATCCGCACACCGTCAGCATCATTGCTATTAGCTACAACATCGCGGCGATGCTAGGCGGCATTACCTTTGGCGCACTCTCCGAGCGCATTGGTCGCAAGCGCGCGATTATTCTGGCGTCGTTCCTCGCGCTGCCGGTGCTGCCGCTGTGGGCCTTCTCCAGCGGTTCATGGATGATCGGTATCGGCGCGTTTCTGATGCAGTTTATGGTGCAGGGCGCGTGGGGTGTGGTGCCGACCTATCTCACCGAACTGGTGCCCGCCAACGCGCGCGCGGTGCTGCCGGGATTTGTCTATCAGCTAGGGAATTTGATTGCCTCAGTGAATGCGACGGTGCAGTCGCGTATTGCCGAGGCACACGGCGGCAATTATGGTTTGGGGATGGCGATTGTCGCCGGAACGGTGGCGGTGCTGATTTGCGTGTTGGTGGCTTTTGGTCGGGAGACGCGCGGCATCGAAATCTCCGGTGCTGCCGCGCGCGAGTCGCGTTAAAGCGCCTCGCAGACGTCAACCCATTTCGCCGCAGTGAGTTCTGCCATGCGCTGCGGCGCAATGCGTACCGCGCTATGAATCGATCCTGCTGCTGGCAGCACTTCGTCAAAGCTGCGCAGCGACACATCGCAATAGACGGTCAGCGGATTTTCCAGCCCGAACGGACAGACGCCGCCGACCGGATGTCCGGTCCAGTTCACCACTTCATCCACGCTTAACATGCGCGCCTTGGCGCCGAGCGCAGCTTTCAGCTTGCGGTTGTCGAGACGCGCATCGCCGCGCGTGACGATCAGCACGATGGCATCCTTCACTTTCAGCGACAGGGTTTTGGCTATTTGCCCAGGCTGAACGCCATGAACGCGTGCGGCCAGCTCAACGGTGGCGGTGCTTTCCGGCATCTCGATGATGTCGATATCCGGTGCATGTTCGGCAAAAAAGTGCCGTACCGACTCCAGGCTCATTGTTATCTCCGGTAAAAACAGAGCCAAAAAAATGCCATAAGCCTGGAAAAGTGTAAACGGGAGAAAAGGAGAATCTGTAACAGAATGCGCGGGTGCTACACCGCTTTTAACGTGCAGTTACCACAACGTTCTACATCGGGGATGCGATAGCGCTGGCAGCAGCTGCGTCGCTCCATTTCGCCATTGCGCGGGATCATGGTGCGATACAGCGGGTTATCGCTGCCATCGAGCAGTGACTGAGTGAAAAATAGCGCCTGCTCTAACTGCAAAATCGTCTCTTCCGGCAGCTGGTTTTTCAGCTCACCGAGGAACCAGTAAAACGAAAAGCCCATGTTGTTCCAGATGAGCTTCGCATTGATATCACCGTGCTGCGTCATGCCGTTCACTGCCGGAATCAGGCATTGCTGAATCAGGCGATCGATACGCTGCTGGGCATTGAGGTAGCGCGCATCGTCATCTTCCTGCACATCCAGCCAGAAAGCGCACGGATGACCGTTTTCGTGGAACTCAACGTGAATCAGATGTGGCGAGCAGTTCAGCGCGCGCGGTTCCTGCAATAACGCCATCATTAGCGGTGGCAGCAGCAGACCAAAATACCATTGCGCCCACAGTGACTGCAGCGGCTTAGCTTCCTGCTGCACATCGGGATGATCGCGATAGAGATAATCGCTGTAGCGCTGCGTCAGACGGCGATAGTGAAGCGGATTGGACCACTCGGCCAGCGTTAAGGTCCCGGCGGGTGCCGGTTGGCCGAGCTTGAGGTTATCCAGCATGTAGCTGCGTTGATCGCGCATCAGATCTTCCAGCGCGCTCGCTAAACTGCGATCGCTCTGCATAAAGATCAGTGGATGCTCGCTAAAGCGATGATCCTGACGCGTGATGATGGCCATGCCGGTCCTGAGTGATAACGGGAATCGAGAGACAAATGATAATCGTTCCCGTCGTTTTGAACAACATTTCTGCACATACGGCAAAGCTTGGCGAGGTAAGCGTAGGGTCGTCATTCATGGCGACCAGCAAAACCTTACGCCAGGTTGTCACTCGCCTGGGTCAATTTCGGCAAATCTTCCCACGCTAAAATGGTGTTACGTCCCTGATTTTTCGCCACATACAGTGCGCGATCGGCATTGGCCACCGCCTGGTCAAAATCTTCGTCGAAGATGGGCGCGATCCCCGCGCTGATGGTGACGTGCGTCGACACTTTCTCATTGAAGCGATGCGGAATTTCCAAATCCACCACGTACTGACGAATGCGCTCCGCCAGTTTCATCGCAATCGAGGCGTTCACGTTGGTCATCAGCACCAGAAACTCTTCGCCGCCGTAGCGCGTCACCACATCGCGCGAACGCACCGCGTCGCGGATTGCCACGGACACGCGCGCCAGCGCCTGATCGCCCATCGCATGGCCGTAATTGTCGTTGTAGGCTTTGAAGTGGTCGATATCCAGCAGTAGCACAAAGTGGCTGCCGGCGTGGTTTTCCATAATGGTATCAAGCCGATTCTTCAATCCACGGCGGTTGTACAAGCCGGTAAGCGGATCGAGCATGCTTAAATCGCTGAAGCTCTCTTTTTCCTCATACAGCTGGCTCACCAGCCGACGGGTAAAGGTATCAAAGCGACGACGCATTAAATGGTGCAGTGAAAAGCCGATTAACGGCAGTGTAATAGTGAATAAGATCATCATTAAATGCTGACCATCATCCAATAACAGCACGGTTAATACCGGCGGCGTGATGTGTAAACAAAATGCGATCAAATAATCACTCAGCGCAATTGCACTGATAAAGAAAACGCTTAACAGGCTGATAATTAAAAAGCTGCCATCAAAATAGTAAACCAGATGATATCTGTGGTTAATATGCCACGCCCACAGCGCACCCAATATAAAAGCGACAGGATTTAATAGCGGTAATTTTTGTTTTGACGCCATTAAACAAATAACCAGCAGCGTGGAGCTGAAGCCCGCCACAACGGCCACCGGCAGCGAGCGGATTGGGCTGTCGCTGCCTAAAATCGGCAGCAGGCAAAAAAGCGAAACGGCGACATTAAGAAACAGAAATAGCATCAGCGACAGCCGATATTTACTCTGTTTCAACTCATCATAAGATTGTAATTTCATTATTATTCTCGTGACAGCCCTGATATATCAAAGCGCTACCCGTAAGTAATAGTTTACCTACCCGGATAGAGAGCACGTTATTGTTGTGTTAGCGATATTGTTATCGGCGGCAATTTAGCATTTTCCAGTAATTCTGTCATCCGGCATGGCTTGCGACAAAAAATTCGCTGCAAGATGAGAAATATTGTCATATGATAATACGAATATTTATCATTTGAGGGCTGCGCGATGATCATGGCGATAATGGCCGCCTGCGGACTTTGGGGCGTGAGCTGGATAATGGGTAAACGTCTGGATAGCGGCTGGGGCGTATTATTACCCTGCGCGGCTATGCCGGTTTTCGCGTTATGGGAACCGAGTTTCAGTCAGTGGCGGGTGGTAATGATTGTGGCGCTGCTGCTGACCGTGGTGATGCTGTTTCATCATCGCCTGCGTCACTATTTATTGCTGCCGTCTTGTCTGGCATTGGCGGGCGGATTAGCGGCGGTGTCGGTCAATTTCCACGTCATCTGATCAAATCGCAGAAACGACAACATCACGCTGAGAGCGTGAAGTTCGTTGAAAATCTTTTTGGGAATTTACTGCTCGAAAGGAGTGACAACTGTTGGTGCGAAGGGAGGGACTTGAACCCTCACGTCCGTAAGAACACTAACACCTGAAGCTAGCGCGTCTACCAATTCCGCCACCATCGCATCTTAGTTGTCTGTTTATATCGTCGCATTGGTGCGAAGGGAGGGACTTGAACCCTCACGTCCGTAAGAACACTAACACCTGAAGCTAGCGCGTCTACCAATTCCGCCACCATCGCTCAGTGCGCAGATATAAACTGTGTGATTTTAGTTTGGTGCGAAGGGAGGGACTTGAACCCTCACGTCCGTAAGAACACTAACACCTGAAGCTAGCGCGTCTACCAATTCCGCCACCATCGCAAACTAACAACACCCTAAAGTATTGCTAACCACGGAGGCGCATTTTAGAGATTTTACTCATTGCGTCAACACATATTTCGCGACGGCAAAACGATCGCTGTAAAAAGCAACGTTTCTGCCGCCGCGCTTGAATTAACGTGTTTTGGCACCGCGACCGTAGACGGCGCGATAGACTTTGAAGCGTCCGGTTTGCGCCAGCACTTCGTGATTGCCGAAGGTTTCATCGAGAATTTGCGGATACGGCAGGAAGGCGTTAGCCACGATACGTAGTTCGCCGCCGCTGTTCAGATGCTTAAGCGCACCGCGAATCAGCGTGTTGGCTGCTTCAAGGCTGGTTTGCAAGCCATCGTGGAACGGCGGGTTGGAGATGATCATGTCAAAACGGCCGGTAACGTCAGAGAACACGTTACTGGCAAACACTTCACCTTCCAGTTCGTTGGCGGCCAGTGTGGCTTTACTCGCCTCAATCGCAGCAGCATGCACATCACACAGCCACAAACGTACGCGCGGCGACACTTTCGCCATTACGGTCGCCAGCACGCCGCTGCCACAACCGATATCCAACACTTTGCCACGGAAGTGCGGCGTCAGCGTGGAGAGCAGCAGATCGCTGCCGATATCCAGACCATCGCGGCTGAACACGCCTGGCAAGGTATGGATGGTGAGATCCTCGAGCTGATAGGTATTGCCGTAGCTGCTGGCATCAAAGGTCGGCTGCTTATCAAGACGACCGTGATACAAGCCGCAACGACGCGCGCTGTCGACTTTCTCCAGCGTTGCCCACTCTTCCAGCATGCCTTCGGCGCTGCGCACGCCGCTGCGGTTTTCACCCACCACGAAGATATCGCAGCCAACCGGCAGCAGAGAGAGCAGGTTTTGCAGCTGGTACTGCGCTTCGGGTTTGTTCTTCGACCAGTAATAAACCAGCGTATCGCAGCCTTCAACATCGGCAGCGGTTGCGACCATGCTGTAAACCGCACGTTCACCAAGGCGATGGCTAAGGTTCTGCCAGTGATGATATTGCTGGGTATGCACGCGGCTCGACGCGGTTTCTAGCTGGGCGGGCAGGTCATCCTGCAGGTCGCCAGCAAACAACACGTGGCGGGCGGTAAATTCATCACTGTGGCGCAGAATCACTTCGCTGGCCGGGGTAAAAGCAGACATGGAGCACTCCTGTTAAATCAGAGCGACGATTATATACACGTCATACTTCAAGTTACAGGTGCGTTGGCTGCTCTCGCTCACCCGAATCACTTACCTGAAGTAAGCTCATCGGGCCTCACTCGTTTGCCGCGTTATTCGGCCGAAGGCCTCACCCCTTCGGGGCCAGCGCTAGCGCTGTTCAAAAACGCTTGGCGTTTTTGTCCTGAAACTCGAATTATTTTGTGTATGGTGCTTTGTTGGCGCATGTTCGATGGGTTTGCTAGCATAGCGTCGCATTCTGGCAGCATAACGGGTAATAGCATGAGCACAAGGCGCGACTGGCTTCTACAGCAAATGGGGATTACGCAGTACCAGCTGCGGCGTCCGCGCGTGCTGCAAGGGGAAATTGCCGTCACGCTTTTGCCCGACACACGTTTGGTTTTGGTGGCCGAACAGGCACCAACGCTACAAGAACCGCTGATTCGCGACGTGCTGCGCGCGCTGAACCTTCAACCCGCGCAGGTGATGGCGTTAACGCCAGATCAGCTGCAAATGCTGCCGGAGCAGGTCGACTGCGCTGGCTGGCTGCTGGGCGTCGAAAGCGAACATCCCTTTAACGGCATTACCTTTAACACCGCCGTTTTCAATGAACTGATCAGCAGCGGCGCCGCAAAACGCGCCCTGTGGCAACAGATGTGTAACCATGACAGCCATCTCTTTAGTCACCCCTGAAGACCAGCCGCAGCTGCTGGCGATTGAGCGCCGCGCGCATGCCTTTCCGTGGAGCGAGCAGACGTTTAGTAGCAATCAAGGCGAACGTTTTGTTAATTTCCGTATTGATGTTGAAGGTAAGCTGGCCGGATTCGCCATCACTCAGGTGGTGCTGGATGAAGCGTCGCTGTTCAACATTGCGGTGGATCCCGACTTCCAGCGTCGCGGTCTGGCGCGCCAGCTGTTACAGCATCTGATTGCTGAACTCGAACAGCGCGACGTCATGACGCTGTGGCTGGAAGTGCGCGCCTCAAATACGCCAGCGATTGCATTGTATGAGCAGCTGGATTTCCATCAGGTGAGCGTACGCCCCAACTATTATCCCACTGCCAGCGGACGAGAAGATGCCATCATTATGGCGCTAACCCTTTAAGGAGCACCATGCTAAACGATTGGGACTGCATCCTGTTTGATGCAGACGACACGCTTTTCCATTTCGATGCTTATGCCGGTTTGCAGCGCATGTTTGCCAGCTATGACGTGCAATTTTCCGCGCAGGATTACACCGATTATCAGGCGATCAACAAGCCGCTGTGGGTCGATTATCAAAACGGCACCATCTCCGCGCTGCAGCTGCAAACGCGCCGCTTCACCTTGTGGGGCGAAAAGCTCAGCGTCGCGCCGGAAGTGCTCAACAGCGATTTCCTCAGCGCAATGGCCGATATCTGCCTGCCGCTCGAAGGCGCAGCGCATCTGCTGGAGACGCTGAAAGGCAAGGTGAAGATCGCCATCATCACCAACGGTTTCACCGCGTTACAGCAGGCGCGCCTTGAGCGCACCGGTTTCCGCGATGTGTTTGATGCACTAGTAATTTCTGAAGAAGTTGGCGTACCGAAACCTGACGTGGCGATCTTTGACCACACGCTGGCCTTGCTGGGCAACCCGGATCGTAGCCGCGTGCTGATGGTCGGCGATACGCCGGAATCGGACATTCTCGGCGGCATGAAGGCCGGCCTGAAGACTTGCTGGATCGATCATGGCACGCGTCCGTTACCGGATCACATCACGCCAACCTGGCAGGTTAAGACGCTGGCCGAACTGGAAGCGATTATTACCAAAGGTTAAAAGTATCTATTCATCGTTACCATCGTGATGATGCTAAGAAGCCCGCTGTGCGGGCTTTTTTGTGCAAAAAATCTATTCAAGTATCTATTCACGAATCTATTCACGAATCTATTCATGAAGGTGCTGAGGAGGTAAAGCGGAGATATCGTTAACGCTCTTTTTCTGTCTCTGATATTGCCGTCTGCGCTTCTTCTTCCTCTTTCTCTTTATCCTCTTTCACCGTGCGGCTCGCCGTCAGCAGGAAGGGCGATTGCTGCCAGCGGGTGCGGCGGTCACGCAGCAGGGTGCGCGTCAGAATAATGCCGATGGCCAGCGCCAGTAACATCATCAGGCGCAGGATGTTGGTGGTGTTATCCACCTGACGCGATTCCGTTACCAGCACGTGGGTATCCAGCGTGACGCGCAGAAAACCTTGCGGGCCATCTTTGCCTTCCAGCGGTTGCACAATTTGATGGTTGAAGTAGCTGCCGGCGCGTTTGCCATCCAGCGACAGGCGATCGCGCACATTAATGCTTTCACCGCTGTGCGCCACCAGGCTGCCATCATCGGCGTAAACGGAGGCATCCAGAATGCGGCTGTTGTCGGTCATCTGATTGAGTATCGCGGCAATCTGCGTACGGTTATCGTCGCTGTTATCCATCAACGGTTTAAGGCTAAACGCCACCTGTTTAGTCAGCGTGCGCGCCAGTTCTTCCACTTGTTCAGAGCGTGCCATTTGATGGCCGAGGCTAAACCAGGATGCACCTTGCATCAGAACCACTAACAGAGCCAGCGAGATAAGAACAATCACCGTGCGATGCAGGCGAAATTTCAGTGCGGTTTTAACCATCAGAAACCCGTGTGATGTAACAGCAGAAAGGCTGGCAATTATGTTGCCAGAACCCGCGCAGACAAGGTAGCCTCTTGCGTGGTTTTGTTGTCCCTACAGGAGCTGTAATGCCAAATCGTCTTACCTGGTGCGATCTGCCCGCCGATGTTTCACTTTGGCCGGGTTTACCCCTTTCCCTCAGCGGTGATGAAGTGATGCCGCTGGATTACCGTGCCGGTCGAACTGGCTGGTTGCTGTATGGGCGCGGGCTCGATAAACAAAAACTCACCGATTATCAGCATAAGCTGGGTGCGGCGATGGTGATCGTCAGCGCCTGGAATGTCGATGAGTATCAGGTGATACGTCTGGCAGGCTCGCTGACGCCGCGCGCCAGCAAACTGGCGCATGAAGCCGGTTTTGATGTGGCGCCGCTTGGCAAAATCCCGCATCTGAAAACGCCTGGCTTGCTGGTGATGGACATGGATTCCACCGCGATCCAGATTGAGTGCATCGATGAGATCGCCAAGCTGGCGGGCTGCGGCGAGCAGGTAGCGGAAGTCACCGAGCGCGCCATGCGCGGCGAGCTGGATTTCAAAGCCAGCCTGCGCGAGCGCGTCGGCACTTTAGCGGGCGCCGATGCCAATATCCTGATGCAGGTGCGCGACGCGCTGCCACTGATGCCAGGCTTAACCACGCTGGTGCAGAAACTGCAGGCGCTGGGCTGGCAGGTGGCGATCGCCTCGGGCGGCTTCACCTTCTACGCCGACTATTTGCGCCAGACGCTGCATTTAGCTGCGGCGGTAGCCAACGAGCTGGAAATTCGCGATGGCAAGCTGACCGGCCAGGTGCTGGGACAGATTGTCGATGCCCAATTTAAAGCCGATACCCTGAACGATCTGGCCGATCGCTTTAATATTGCCCCGGAACAGACCGTGGCGATTGGCGATGGTGCCAACGATCTGCCGATGATTAAAACGGCGGCGCTGGGTATCGCCTATCATGCTAAACCTAAAGTGAATGAGCAGACGGAAATCATCATCCGCCATGCTGACCTGATGGGCGTGTTCTGCATCCTGACCGGCAGCCTGATTCACGAAGAGCGTTAACAGAGGATTTGATTTGGCCAAAGCGGCAAAACGCGCCTTCGTTTGTAACGAATGCGGCGCTGATTATCCGCGCTGGCAGGGGCAATGCAGCGCCTGCCATGCGTGGAACACCATCACCGAGGTGCGCATTGCCGCCTCGCCTGCGGCGGCGCGTAACGAGCGTCTGAGCGGCTATGCCGGCGGCAATGCAGGCGTTAGCCGCGTGCAGAAGCTATCGGAGATCAGCCTCGAAGCCCTGCCGCGTTTCTCCACCAGTTTTAAAGAGTTCGATCGCGTACTGGGCGGCGGCGTGGTGCCGGGCAGCGCCATCTTGATTGGTGGTAATCCGGGCGCCGGTAAATCGACGCTGCTGCTGCAGGTGATGTGCAAGCTGGCGGAAGGGATGAAAACCCTGTACGTCACTGGCGAAGAATCACTGCAACAGGTGGCGATGCGCGCCCATCGTCTGGGATTACCCACCGAAAACCTCAACATGTTGTCGGAAACCAGCATCGAGCAGATCTGTCTGATCGCCGAGCAGGAGCAGCCGAAACTGATGGTGATCGACTCGATCCAGGTGATGCACATGGCAGAGATCCAATCTTCGCCAGGCAGCGTGGCGCAGGTGCGTGAAACGGCCGCTTACCTGACGCGCTTTGCCAAAACGCGCGGCGTGGCGATCATTATGGTCGGTCACGTCACCAAAGACGGTTCGCTGGCCGGCCCGAAAGTGCTGGAACACTGTATTGACTGTTCGGTGATGCTTGATGGCGATGCCGATTCCCGTTTCCGTACCTTGCGCAGCCATAAAAACCGCTTTGGCGCGGTGAATGAGCTCGGCGTGTTTGCTATGACCGAACAAGGCATGCGCGAAGTCAGCAATCCTTCAGCCATCTTCCTGTCGCGCGGTGATGAGATCACCTCGGGCAGCTCGGTGATGGTGCTGTGGGAAGGCACGCGTCCGCTGCTGGTCGAGATTCAGGCGCTGGTGGACCATTCGATGATGGGCAATCCACGCCGCGTCGCGGTGGGGCTGGAGCAGAATCGCCTGGCGATCCTGTTAGCGGTGCTGCATCGCCACGGCGGCTTGCAGATGGCGGATCAGGATGTGTTTGTTAACGTGGTCGGCGGCGTAAAAGTCACCGAAACCAGCGTCGATTTGGCGCTGCTGATGGCGATGGTATCGAGCTTCCGCGATCGTCCGCTGCCGCAGGATCTGGTTATCTTTGGCGAAGTGGGCCTTGCCGGCGAAATTCGCCCGGTGCCGAGCGGTCAGGAGCGTATTTCCGAAGCGGCGAAGCACGGTTTCAAGCGCGCCATCGTCCCGGCTGGTAATGCACCGAAGAAACCGGTAGAAGGCATGAAGGTGTATAGCGCGAAGAAGCTGGCGGATGCGTTAGCGATTCTGGATGAGTTGTAAGTTTTACCGGTCGGCATGAATGCCGACCCTACATTTGTAGGGTGCGCATTTATGCGCACCGTCTTAAAGGCCGCACCGCCCTTTATTCCACGCAGGAGGCACGCAATGTCATCATTTGACTACCTGAAAACAGCCATTCGCCAGCAAGGCCACACGCTGCAGCAGGTTGCCGACGCCAGCGGAATGACCAAAGGCTACTTAAGCCAGCTGCTCAACGCCAAAATCAAAAGCCCGAGCGCGCAGAAGCTGGAAGCGCTGCACCGTTTTCTTGGCCTGGAATTTCCGCGCCGCGATAAAACCGTAGGCGTGGTGTTCGGTAAATTTTATCCGCTGCATACCGGCCATATTTATCTGATTCAGCGCGCCTGCAGCCAGGTCGATGAACTGCATATCATCATGGGCCACGACGATCCGCGCGATCGTGAACTGTTTGAAAACAGCGCCATGTCGCAGCAGCCGACAATTAGCGATCGATTACGCTGGTTGCTGCAAACCTTCAAATACCAGAAGAATATCCGCATCCATTCGTTCGACGAAGAGGGCATTGAGCCTTATCCGCACGGCTGGGATGTGTGGAGCGGCGGCGTTAAAACCTTTCTGGCCGAGCAGGGCATCGAGCCGAATTGTGTCTACACCAGTGAAGAACCCGACGCCGCGATGTACGAACAGCACCTTGGCATTCCGGCGGTGGTGATCGATCCAAATCGATCCTTTATGAATATCAGCGGCGGCCAGATTCGTCAGGATCCGTTCCGTTACTGGGAATACATTCCAACCGAAGTGAAGCCGTTCTTCGTGCGCACCGTGGCGGTGCTGGGCGGCGAGTCGAGTGGCAAATCAACGCTGGTGAACAAGCTGGCGAATATCTTCAATACCACCAGCGCATGGGAATATGGCCGCGATTATGTTTTCTCTCACCTCGGTGGCGACGAAATGGCGCTGCAGTATTCCGACTACGACAAAATCGCGCTGGGCCAGGCGCAGTACATCGACTTCGCCGTGAAGTACGCCAGTAAAGTCGCCTTTATCGATACCGATTTCATCACCACGCAGGCGTTTTGCCTCAAGTACGAAGGACGCGAGCACCCGTTTGTGCAGGCGTTAATTGATGAGTACCGTTTCGACCTGGTAATTTTGCTGGAAAATAACGTGCCCTGGGTGGCGGATGGATTGCGCAGCCTCGGCAGCTCCATGGATCGCCGCGAGTTCCAGACCATGCTGATCACCATGCTGCGTGAAAACAATATCGAGTTTGTTCACGTCAAAGAAGATGACTACGACACGCGCTTCCTGCGCTGCGTCGAGTTAGTGAAGCAGATGTTGGGCAGTTGATTCAGCCATAAAAAAAGGCGCCATGCGGCGCCTTTTTCACAGCAAAAGCCTTACTTCGTCATACGCTTGTACTTGATACGCTTCGGCTCCAGCGCGTCGGCGCCGAGGGTGCGTTTCTTGTACTCTTCGTACTCGGTAAAGTTGCCTTCGAAGAACTCCACCTTGCCTTCATCCTGATAATCGATGATGTGGGTGGCGATACGGTCAAGGAACCAACGGTCATGCGAGATCACCATGGCACAGCCAGGGAATTCCAGCAGGGCGTTTTCCAGCGCGCGCAGGGTTTCGATGTCGAGGTCGTTGGTTGGTTCATCGAGCAGCAACAGGTTGCCGCCGACTTGCAGCAGCTTGGCGAGGTGCAGACGACCGCGCTCACCACCTGACAATTCACCAACGCGTTTGCCCTGATCGGTGCCTTTGAAGTTGAAACGACCAACATAAGCACGGCTTGGCATCTCGGTGTTGCCCACGCGCATAATGTCCTGACCGCCAGACACTTCTTCAAACACGGTTTTGGAGTTGTCCATCGCGTCACGGAACTGATCAACCGACGCCAGCTTGACGGTTTCGCCCAGCTCGATGGTGCCGGAATCCGGTTGCTCCTGACCTGACATCATGCGGAACAGTGTAGATTTACCCGCGCCGTTCGGACCGATGATGCCGACAATCGCGCCTTTTGGTACCGAGAAAGTCAGATCGTCGATCAGCACGCGATCGCCATACGATTTCTTCAGATTGGTCACTTCCAGCACTTTGTCGCCAAGGCGTGCGCCAGGTGGAATGAAGAGTTCGTTGGTTTCGTTACGCTTCTGGTAATCGGTGTTGTTCAGCTCTTCAAAGCGTGCCAGACGGGCTTTGCCCTTCGACTGACGGCCTTTCGCGCCTTGACGCACCCACTCCAGCTCTTTCTCGATAGATTTGCGACGCGCCGCTTCAGAAGAAGCTTCCTGCGCCAGACGCTGATCTTTCTGCTCCAGCCAGGAAGAGTAGTTACCTTCCCACGGAATACCTTCGCCGCGGTCCAGCTCCAGAATCCAGCCAGCCACGTTATCCAGGAAGTAACGGTCGTGCGTGATCGCCACAACGGTGCCTTCGAAGTCATGCAGGAAGCGCTCGAGCCACGCCACGGATTCAGCATCCAGGTGGTTAGTTGGTTCGTCGAGCAGCAGCATGTCTGGCTTTTCCAGCAGCAGACGGCACAGCGCCACGCGGCGGCGCTCACCACCGGAAAGGGTAGCGATTTTGGCATCCCAGTCTGGCAGACGCATCGCATCAGCCGCACGGTTCAGTTGGGTATCGAGGTTGTGACCATCATGCGCCTGGATCACTTCTTCCAGACGGCCCTGCTCAGCGGCCAGCTTATCGAAATCCGCATCGGGATCGGCATACAGCGCATAAACTTCGTCAAGACGCTTCAGCGCGCCAACCACTTCTGAAACCGCTTCTTCAACGGATTCACGCACGGTGTGCTCCGGGTTCAGCTGCGGTTCCTGCGGCAGATAACCCACATTGATGCCCGGCTGCGGGCGTGCTTCCCCTTCGATATCGGTATCGATACCGGCCATGATGCGCAGCAGCGTCGATTTACCCGAGCCGTTCAGGCCGAGTACACCGATTTTTGCTCCAGGGAAGAAGCTAAGAGAAATATTCTTCAGGATGTGACGCTTCGGCGGAACGACCTTGCCGACGCGATGCATGCTATAGACGAATTGAGCCACGTTGTATTGAGCCTTTTGGTCTGTGAGTTATGAACTTTAGGTACAGAAGTTTAGCTGTTTTCACCTTTTATTCATACCCGTCATACATCGGCTTGCCGCGGTCTTTATCGGTCACCATAAATGGCGACCCTACAACACATCTGCACGCTTTTGTAGGGTCGCCATTTATGGTGACCACATGCAATATCATCAACTTATGGCAAACGCAGCGGGATGTTTTGTTGCGCCAGCCAACTCTTCAGCGCCGGTTCGGGCGCGCTATCGCTGACCAGCAAATCAAAACGGCGCAGTTCAGCAATGCGTGCCGGCAGCACTTTGCCAAATTTACTGCTGTCTGCCACTAACACGCGCTGACGTGCGCGCAGCATTGCGTGGTGCTTCATCGCCAGCTCGTTGATGTTGTAGCAGGTTGCGCCCTGTTCCTGATCGATGCCCGCCGCTGAAATAAACGCCAGCGTCGGGCAGAGATCGTCGAGGATCGAATGCGCGCCAATCGGCGTGAATAGCGCGTTGTCGGCGTGGAACTCGCCGCCGCTCAGGATCACGTTGCAGGCCGGTTTCTCTTTCAGCGCCAGGAAGGTGTTCATCGCGCAGCAGATGGCGGTGAATGGCAAGGTGTCAGGGATCGCATCCACGATGTACGGCAGCGTAGTGCCGCAATCAAAAAATACCGTGTCATTTTCACTGATCAGGTCCGCGGCAGCCTGCGCCAGGCGCTGTTTGCGTGCGGCGTTCTGACCGTGCTGATCGGAGATGAAGTAGTGTCCAGCGTGGCTTTTCGGATCGCTAACAATATAGCCGCCCAGCAGCACCACGGTTGAAGCCGGTTCAGTGAGATCGCGGCGGATGGTCATTTCCGACACGCCCAGCAGCTGCGCCGCGTCTTTCAGATGCAGTTTATCGGTGCGTTTCAGCGCCTGAGCCAACTTGTGAATACGTTCGTCGCGCCGGGTTTCCATGATCATCTCTGCGTAATTAATCCTGAAGTCGAAGTAGCCTGGTCAAAAATCACGATAAATCTCACATATTTTAATGATTTGCGACGTATCCAGCAGGCCAGTTTTCAATCTTACCTGTAATGAGATCGGCCCGCAAACCTCACGCAGTGCCGCCAATATGTTGCTCTCTAGCCGCTTCGCTCGCCGCCAGGTTGCCTGCCCAATGTTGTTGCATTGTTAGAATAATAACATTCATTTCCATGAATGAATGGCTGTTTATCGGCTTTTTGTCATGATGTTTAGGTGTGAAATTTATCACATAATTAACTTTATTAACCTGATATTGTGATTTTAATAACATTATAAAGCTTAAAATTCACCGGGAGAAAACAATGGATATTGCGGTTATTGGGTCAAATATGGTGGACCTCATTACTTATACCAATCAGTTGCCGAAAGCGGGCGAAACGCTGGAAGCACCTGATTTTGCTATCGGCTGTGGCGGTAAAGGTGCCAATCAGGCGGTGGCAGCCGCGAAGATGGGCGCCAGCGTGATGATGGTGAGCAAAGTCGGCGACGATTTGTTTGCGCCGAATACCGTAGCCAATCTGCAACAGCAGGGCGTTGATACCCGTTTCGTCACCACCGCGCCAGATACTTCCAGCGGCGTGGCGCCGATCTTCGTTGACGATCAGTCACAGAACCGCATTCTGATTATCAAAGGTGCGAACCAGCAGCTGAAACCGGCGGATATTGATGTCGCCGCCGAGGCGCTGAAAAGCTGCCAGCTGATCATCCTGCAATTGGAGATCCCGCTGGAAACCGTCTATTACGCCATTGATTTTGCCCGCCAGCACCACATTAAAGTGATCCTCAATCCGGCACCGGCGGTAGCGGATCTCAATATCGAATACGCCTGCAAATGCGACTTTTTCATGCCGAATGAAACCGAGCTGGAGATCCTCACCGGCATGCCGGTCACCACCGATGAAGAGGTGAGATTGGCGGGGCAGTCACTGCTTAAACGTGGGCTGAAAAACCTGATCATCACGCTGGGCGGACGCGGTTCGCTGTGGATGTCCGGCGACAATGTGCATCAGGTTGCACCCACTGCGGTAAAAGCGGTGGACACCAGCGGCGCGGGCGATGCCTTTATCGGCTGCTTTGCTCACGAGCTAGTGAAAAGCGGCGATATCCCGGCCGCGATGGCGCAAGCCTCTGCTTATGCCGCCTGCAGCGTGACCGGTCGCGGCACGCAGCGCTCCTATCCCGACGCGGAAACCTTCCAGCGTTTTCTCAACGTTCACTGAGGTCGAGTTATGCAACCGAACATTGTTCAGCAATCTGATGGCTATCTGAATAAAACGCCGCTGTTCCAGTTCATTTTGCTCTCGTGCCTGTTCCCGTTATGGGGCTGTGCGGCGAGTCTGAACGACATCCTGATCACCCAGTTCAAAAGCGTGTTCGCGTTAAGCGATTTCGCCAGCGCGCTGGTGCAGAGTGCGTTCTACGGCGGCTACTTCCTGATCGCCATTCCGGCCTCGCTGGTGATCCGCAAAGCCACCTATAAACTGGCGATTTTGCTGGGACTGGCGCTGTATATCGTGGGCTGCGTGTTGTTCTATCCCGCTTCGCACATGGCGACCTACACCATGTTCCTTGCAGCGATTTTCGCCATTGCCATCGGTTTGAGCTTCCTTGAAACCGCCGCCAATACCTATAGCTCGATGATTGGTCATCGCGATCACGCCACGCTGCGCCTGAATATCAGCCAGACGTTCTATCCAGTCGGTGCGCTGATGGGCATCGTGCTGGGCAAATATCTGGTGTTCCAGGAGGGTGACAGCCTGGAAAGTCAGCTGGCGGGCATGAATGCTGAACAGGCGCATGCGTTCCGTCTCACCATGCTGGAGCACACGCTGGAACCGTACAAATATCTGGTGATGGTTTTGGTGGTGGTGATGCTGCTGTTCCTGTTCACCCGCTATCCGCGCTGCAAGCCGGAAAGCAGTGAAAAATCCCTGCCGTCGCTCGGCGAGACCTTCCGCTATCTGGCGGCGAATCGTCACTTCAAACGCGGCATCGTGGCGCAGTTCCTGTATGTCGGCATGCAGGTGGCGGTGTGGTCGTTCACCATTCGTCTGGCGCTGACGCTTGGCGCGATCAATGAACGTCATGCCTCTAACTTTATGATTTATAGCTTCATCGGTTTCTTTATCGGTAAATTTATCGCCAACTTCCTGATGACGCGCTTCCGTGCGGAGAAAGTGTTGATCGCCTACTCGCTGCTGGGTGTTCTTGCGCTGGCGTATGTGATGTTTGTGCCGAACTTTACCGCTGTCTATGCAGCGATCTTTGTCAGCGCGCTGTTTGGTCCATGCTGGGCGACGATCTACGCCGGTACGCTGGCGACTGTCGATAACAAATACACCGAAGTGGCAGGCGCGTTTATTGTGATGTCGATTGTCGGTGCCGCCTTTATTCCCGCGATTCAGGGCTTCGTCTCCGATCATCTGGGATCGATGCAACTGGCGTTCGGCGTTTCGCTGCTGTGTTTCGCCTGGGTTGGTTACTTCTTCTGGGGCGAGCTGCGTCATAAAAAACAGGCGGAAGCGGCCGGTCGTTTAGTCGAGGAGATGCCATGAAAACCCGTTTACCGTTACGTCGTGAGCAGTTTCACGAAACGCCCGCCACGCTGCTGCGCAACGAGACGTTTCACGTCGAGCTGTTTCGCTATCCAGCCGGCGTGGAAGCGGTGCGCATCAGCAACCCACGCGGCACGGTAATCGTGCTGCCGTTTTACGGTCAGATGGTGTGGGACGCCAACTTTGACGGCCATTCGCTGACCATGGGCCACAGCTTTAAGCAGCCGCTGCCCGGCAGTTCGATTATTGATACTTATGGCTGCTTTGCTTTCCACTCCGGGCTGCTGGCCAACGGTTGCCCGGCGGAAGACGACGATCATCCGCTGCACGGCGAAATGGCCTGCGCGCGCATGGACAGCGCATGGATGGTGCTGGAGGAGGATCGCGTGTCGCTGGAAGGCGAAACCGAGTATGTGAAGGGCTTCGGCCATCACTATCTTGCCGCACCGGCGGTGCGCCTTGAGGCCAATGCGGCGCGCCTGCACATTGAGATGAACGTCACCAACCTGGCGGGTGCGCCGATGCCGCTGCAGTATATGTGTCATCTGAACAGCGCCTGGCTGGATCAAGGCCGTTTCCAGCAGTCGCTCCCGACCGATGCGTTCCAGCTGCGTAGCTCGATCCCGGCGCACGTAAAGCCCACGCCGCAGTGGCGCGCGTATACCGATCGGCTAGCGCGCGATCCGCAGGCGTTTCAGCAACTCGATCAGCCGGAGATGTGCGACCCGGAGATCGTGTTCTTCGCCGACGATCTCCAGCAGTACGGCGATGAGATGCAGTTTGAGCTGCATTCACCGCAGGGATTTGCCCTGATGACGCGCTTCTCCAGCCAGCAATTTCCGCACGCCACGCGCTGGATGCTGCATAACCGCGATCAGCAGGTCGCCGCCTATGTACTGCCGTCAACCTGCCGCCCGGAAGGTTTTAAAGCAGCGCAGCGCGCCGGCACGCTGATTGAGTTGGCTCCGGGTGAGCAGCGTCACTTCAGCGTTGAAACAGGAATATTGTAATTCCATTCCATGCACCATTCGTAGGGTCGCCATTCATGGCGACCTGAATTCCAGGTGCGCATGAATGCGCACCCTATGAAAAAAGCAACCTCCGCAATTATAAATAACCGCCGATATCCATTTATTTACAATAACGTCATTAAGCTTACCGTTAATGTTGGATGAAAAACAAAGGCCACTTCATTTCTATTATTTGCAAACCCTAATGATTAAGGTCAAAAAATAGCATGAGAGAGTGTGCATTATAGTTAACCAATTAATGCTAACTCTCAGGAAAAAATGATGGCATCTGTACCGATAGGACCTGGTGCGTTAATTATTCAGAATAATATGCGAGAAGCCAGATTTAATGGTATGTCCAAGGGTATGGCGACACCGGCAACTTATTACTGGTTTTATCAAAAAGTACGAAATCGTGGTCGCTGGGATTACAAACAATTTGACTATAACTGGGCTGCTTTTGGAAACTTCAATTTTGGTGCCTCTGGCAGAGCGGCTGGCATACCCGATGACATTTTGCTGATGGGCGCGGGATTTGCTCAAGCACTCGCTGGCACATCAAAACCTCGCTGGGGAAAGTGGTATCATGTCCCTCCCTATGGAGATGATCCCACAGATCAACGCAACATACGCGAAGGAATTGAGTATGCTAAACAGCACGGTTATTAAGCGATTTCATTTCATACTGACTCTTCTTCTGATCATTATTATTGCTTTTTTAGTGATTGGTAATGAAAGTTCACGCGATAATGATGTGTTGAAACGCAGTCAAAAAATCAATCAATCTTCCTGGCTTTATATGACCGAATACAGTGCTGGCGGTGCCACTGTTCCGGTTATTTATCGATATTATTTAACCAGTGAGATTACCGGTAATGAACAACAAGTTTTAAATAAACTTAAAACATTGGAACCTCTCATTGAAGGTGTGGGAAGCATCCGCTCAATTAAAATATCAGCTAATGGTCATGTCACTTTCGGATGGAGTGGAAAAATAGTGTCAGTGAGCAGCAAAGTTGGCATGGCAGATTTTGAATTTGAAAATTAATTAAGATATTTAAAATGCTCTAACCGGAGTGCCTTCTGCTATTAGAAGCGGCCGTTAGGCCGCCCATTTGAATTATCAAGCTCAATCAAATCGCCACTAACCCCCGTACACCATCGGCTTCCATGCTTGAACCGGCGCCGCGCTGCACGATCTCGCCGCGCGACATCACCAGATAGCTGTCGGCCAGTTCGGCGGCGAAATCGTAAAACTGCTCGACCAGCAGGATCGCCATATCGCCGCGCTGCGCCAGCTGGCGGATCACCGTACCGATCTCCTTGATCACCGACGGCTGGATCCCTTCGGTGGGCTCATCGAGGATCAACAGCTTTGGGGAACAGGCGAGGGCGCGGCCGATCGCCAATTGCTGTTGCTGTCCGCCCGACAGATCGCCGCCACGTCGTGCTTTCATCTCACGCAGCACCGGGAACAGTTGATAGATTTCCTCCGGCACCGCTTTGGCCTGGGCGCCAGAAAAACGCGCCAGCCCCATCAGCAGATTCTCTTCCACCGTCAGACGCGGGAAAATTTCGCGCCCCTGCGGCACATAAGCGATACCCGCCTGCACGCGCTGATGCGGCTTGCGGCTGTTGATCACTTTATCCTGCCAGCGAATCTCGCCGGACTTGGCCGGAATCAGCCCCATCAAACATTTCAGCAGCGTGGTTTTGCCCACGCCGTTACGTCCCAGCAGGCAGGTAATTTCTCCCGGTTTCGCTTCAAATGACAGGCCGCGCAGAATGTGGCTGCCGCCGTAATATTGATTCAGTTCCGCGACTTGCAGCATGTTAACGCCCCAGATAAACGTCGATAACCCGATCGTCCGCCTGCACTTCGCGTAACGATCCCTCAGCCAAAACCTGGCCCTGATGCAGCACGGTGACGCGATCGGCAATGGTTTCAACAAAGCCCATGTCGTGCTCGACAACCATCAGCGAATGCTTACCGGCGAGGCTGCGAAACAGCTCGGCGGTGTACTCGGTTTCGGCATCGGTCATGCCGGCCGCCGGTTCATCCAGCAGCAGCAAATGCGGGTCCTGCACCAGCAGCATGCCGATTTCCAGAAACTGCTTCTGACCGTGCGATAGCAAACCTGCTTTGCGCTGGCGTTCACCGCCCAGCCGCAGCAGTTTTAGCACCTCATCAATGCGATCCTGCTGCTCGCCGTTCAGTCGCGCACGCAGGCTGGCCCACACCGATTTGTCGTTTTTCAGCGCGATTTCCAGATTCTCAAACACCGTTAACGCTTCGAAAACCGTGGGTTTCTGGAACTTGCGTCCAATACCGGCACGCGCGATCTCCACCGGCGACATTTTGCTGAGATCGGTATCCTGGTCGTAGATCACCTGGCCATTATCCGGCCGGGTTTTACCGGTGATCACATCCATCAGCGTGGTTTTTCCCGCACCGTTGGGGCCGATCACGCAGCGCAGTTCGCCCACGCCGATCTTTAGTGAGAGATCGGTTAGCGCGCGGAAACCGTCGAACGACACGTTGATCTTCTCCAGCTGCAATACCGGATCGGTTTGTTCACGATGACGATCCGAGGGATGAGGTTGGGTAAACAGTTGTTCAGTCATCACGCCTCCGGCGCAGCAGGCCAATCACGCCACGCGGCAGGAACAGCGTGACCAGGATAAACATCAGGCCAAGGAAAAACAGCCAATATTCCGGGAAGGCGACGGTAAACCAGCTTTTGGCACCGTTGACGATGGCGGCACCGAGCAGTGGGCCAATCAAGGTGCCGCGTCCTCCCAGCGCCACCCAAATCGCCGCTTCAATTGAGTTGGTCGGCGACATCTCGCTGGGATTGATAATGCCGACCTGCGGCACATAGAGCGCGCCCGCCAGCCCGCACAGCACCGCCGAAAGCGTCCAGACAAACAGCTTGAAGCCTTTGGGATCGTAACCGACGAACATCAGGCGGTTCTCCGCATCGCGCACGGCGGTCAGCACGCGACCAAACTTGCTGCGTGCCAGCGCGAAGCCAATGCCGAGGCTCACCAACAACAGCAGCACCGTGGCGACAAACAGCCCGATGCGCGTGCCGGTCGCGGTGACGTTAAAGCCGAGCAGCGTGGTGAAGCCGGTAAAGCCGTTGTTGCCGCCGAAGCCGGTTTCGTTGCGGAAAAACAGCAGCATGCCGGCGTAAGTCAGCGCCTGCGTCATGATCGAGAAGTAGACGCCTTTAATTTTCGAGCGGAAGGCGAAGAAGCCAAACACCAGCGCTAGCAAACCCGGCACCAGCATGATCAGGCATAGCGCCCAGGCAAAATGTTGCGTGCCCGCCCAGAACCACGGCAGCTCACTCCATGAAAGAAAAGACATAAACGCGGGCAGGCCGTCACCGGAGGCCTGACGCATCAAATACATGCCCATCGCATAGCCGCCGAGCGCGAAGAACAGGCCGTGACCCAGCGACAGCAGCCCGGCGTATCCCCACACCAAATCAAGCGCCACCGCGACCACGGCGTAACAGAGAATTTTGCCGACCAGCGTCAGCGTGTAGGTGGAGATCGCCAGCGGATGCGTGGTGGGCAGCAGGGCGCAGAACGGCAGCACCAGCAGCAGCGCGGTGATCACCACGCCAAGGCTGATAGTCAGGCGCGGTGCTTTGCGCGCGATGGTTAACGTCATTGGCTGGCTCATCAGTCAATCACCCTCCCTTTGAAGGCAAACAGGCCCTGCGGACGTTTCTGGATAAACAGCACGATCAGCACGAGGATGAGGATTTTGCCGAGCACTGCGCCAATCTGCGGCTCCAGCACTTTGTTGAGAATGCCGAGGCCAAAGGCCGCCACCACGGTGCCCGCCAGTTGGCCGACGCCGCCCAGCACCACCACGAGGAAGGAGTCGATGATGTAGCCCTGACCAAGCTCCGGCCCAACGTTGCCAAGCTGCGACAGCGCCACGCCGCCGAGTCCGGCAATGCCAGAACCAAGGCCAAACGCCAGCATATCGATGCGTCCGGTCGGCACGCCGCAGCAGTCGGCCATCGCGCGGTTCTGCGTTACGGCTCGCACGCTAAGGCCGAGGCGGGTTTTATTCAGCAGCAGCCAGGTGAGGCCCAGCACGGCAAACACAAACAGGATCACCGCGATACGGTTGTAAGGCAGCACCAGATTGGGCAGCAGCTGCAACCCGCCGGAGAGCCAGCCTGGGTTCGCCACTTCCAGGTTTTGCGCGCCAAACAGCATGCGTACCAGCTGAATCAGCATCAGGCTGATGCCCCAGGTTGCGAGCAGCGTTTCCAGCGGACGTCCGTACAGATGGCGGATGATGGTGCGCTCCAGCAGCATGCCCATGCAGGCGGTGACCAGAAACGCCACTGGCAGCGCCAGCAGCGGATACCACGCCAGCCACTGCGGTGCGAACTGCTGGAACAGGCTTTGCACAAACCAGGTCGCGTAGGCGCCCAGCATCAGCATTTCGCTGTGCGCCATATTGATCACGCCCAGCAAACCGTAAGTAATGGCAAGGCCCAGCGCCGCTAATAACAAGATCGAACCCAGCGACAGGCCGGTAAACGCCTGACCGAGCAGATCGCCCCACATCAGGCGCTGTTTAATCTGCTTCAGGCTGGCTGCGGCGGCGTCACGCACGTTGGCATCGGGTTCATTGCTGGCCTGAGTTAAGCGCGTGAGGCTGGCCTGCATATTGGGATCGCTGGATTCGCCGAGCAGTTTGACGGCTTTGAGGCGCAGCGCGGCATCCGGGCTGGCGAGTTGCAGGTTGGCCGCTGCCATGAGCAGCACGTCGTGCACCTTCGCGTCTTTTTCCAGCGCGAGACGCTGCTCAATCAGCGGCAGCATGTCAGCGACGCCATCGTTTTGTAGTTGTTGTGCGGCACGTAAACGGATCGCGGCATCGTCGCTCACCAGCTGGTGGGCGGCGAGGGCGCTGGCGATCAGCACGCGCAGGCGGTTATTCATAAACAGCTTTTTGGTGTCGCCGTCGGGCTGTTGCGCGCTGTCGAGCGGCTGCAACGTCTCGCCCTGTTTGCTGAACGGCTGCTGTTTTTGGTCGATGACCACGGTTTCATTGCGCAGCGCCTGCAGCAGCGGCAGGCGATTAGCCTGCGGTGCGGCGGCCCACTGCTGGAGCAGCGTGGCTTGTTGCGTGCGGCTGGCGGCCGCGAAGTCTGCGCCATCGCCCGCCTGGGCTAGCCAGGGCAGCAGTAACAGCAGACAGCAGAGATAACGGCGGATTGTCATGGTTCTGGCCCTGATGGTGAGAAGTTGTGTTGGGTTTGGATTGGTGTGGTTGTCCCCCATCCCGGCCTTCCCCCATAAATGGGGGAAGGAGACGCTGCCACATGCATGTTCATTGCTGGCATTGGGCAACGTCTTCCTCCCCCATTTATGGGGGAGGACCGAGGAGGGGGACAGCCAGCACAACCCCTTACTGCGTTGATTTCACCGGATGATCAGGCTTCTTATCGTTACCCGCGATGTACGGGCTCCACGGCTGGGCGCGTACCGGTTGCTGGGTCTGCCACACCACGTTGAACTGACCGTTCTCTTCCACTTCGCCAATCATCACTGGTTTGTGCAGGTGATGGTTGGTTTTATCCATGGTCAGGGTGAAACCGTCTGGCGCTTTAAAGGTTTGTCCCGCCATCGCCGCGCGCACTTTGTCCACATCGGTGGTGCCCGCTTTCTCTACCGCCTGCGCCCACATATGCAGGCCAACGTAGGTGGCTTCCATCGGGTCGTTGGTCACCACGGTGTTAGCGTTCGGCAAGTTGTGCGCCTTGGCGTATGCGCGGTAATCCGCGACAAATTTGGCGTTGGTTGGGTTATCCACCGACTCGAAGTAGTTCCACGCCGCTAACTGTCCGACCAGTGGTTTGGTATCGATGCCACGCAATTCTTCCTCGCCGACCGAGAAGGCGATCACTGGAATATCCGTGGCTTTGATGCCCTGGTTGGCCAGCTCTTTGTAGAACGGCACGTTGGAATCGCCGTTGATGGTGGAGATCACCGCCGTTTTGCCACCGGCAGAGAACTTCTTAATGTTGGAGACGATGGTCTGATAATCGCTGTAACCAAACGGCGTATAGACCTCTTCGATATCTTTATCCTGTACGCCTTTGGTGTGCAGGAAGGCGCGCAGAATCTTGTTGGTGGTACGCGGATAGACGTAATCGGTGCCCAGCAGGAAGAAGCGTTTTGCGCTACCGCCATCTTCACTCATCAGGTATTCCACCGCCGGAATCGCCTGCTGGTTCGGCGCGGCGCCGGTGTAGAACACGTTCGGCGACATCTCTTCGCCTTCGTACTGCACCGGATAGAACAGCAGGCCGTTCAGCTCCTCAAACACCGGCAGCACCGATTTACGCGATACCGAGGTCCAGCAGCCAAACACCGCCGCCACTTTGTCCTGGGTCAGCAGCTGGCGCGCTTTCTCAGCAAACAGCGGCCAGTTAGAAGCCGGATCGACCACCACCGGTTCCAGCTTTTTGCCCAGCACGCCGCCTTTGGCGTTGATCTCATCGATAGTCATCAGCGCTACATCCTTCAGCGGCGTTTCGGAGATCGCCATGGTGCCGGAGAGCGAGGACATAATGCCCACCTTGATGGTGTCAGCAGCCTGTGCCGCGAAGGCAAAGCCCATGCTGGCAACAGAGGCAGAGAGCGCGAAAGCCTTGAGCAACGAACGTCTTTTCATCAGTAAACCCCTTACTATGTTTGTATTGTTATTCAATGGGTTGAAGTCGAGCCTGCTGTAACATATGCAATGTGATCTTTCTGACCTCTGCCTTACTGACGGCGATGTGGTCGGTTAAAATGCGCTGCGCCTCCTCGGTTTGTTGCTGGAAAATCGCCCGTAAAATCTGAGCGTGCTCGCGGTATGTCGCCTCCATTCGGTCGTCACGGGTAAAATCGAGACGGCGAATGATGCGGATTTTTTCGGTCAGTTCGGCGTGGATGCGTGCCATCTCCTGATTGCCAGCGGCGGCCACCAGCGCCATGTGAAAGGCTTCATCCTGCGCCGAAACCGCTTTGCCATCGGCCAGCGGCGGCGCATCGATCCAGAAGCTTTTCAGCGCGGTCAGCATGTCGGTGCATAGCGGTGCGGGCAGCGCGCACAAGCGGCGCACCGCTTCGCACTCCAGCACGATACGGAAGTCGTACAGCTCTTCGAAATATTCGAAGTCGAACGGCTTCACCTGCCAGCCGCTGCGGAACCAAACTTCGACGTAGCCCTCACGCTCCAGCCAGAACAGCGCCTGACGCACCGGCGTGCGGCTCACTTCCAGCCGATCGGCGATTTCGTTTTCGCTGAAGCGGTCGCCCGGCATCAGTCGAAACTCAAAAATGTCCTGCTTCAGCGCCTGATAAACCTTCTCGGCCAGCGCTTCCGGACGACCTTTGCTACGAGGGCTCGTGTTCATGCAAACTCCTTATTCCAGCCACAGCAGGGCATCGCCCGGACTCACCGGACGTCCTGCCTGGCAGGCAATGCGTTTCACCGTGCCTGCCTGCGGCGCGACAATCGCCAGCTCCATTTTCATCGCTTCCACGATGATCAGCGTTTGACCGGCTTCCACTGCATCGCCCGGCTGCACCAGCACTTTCCAGATGTTGCCGTTCATATCGGCGCACACCGCCAGCGCATCGTCATCGGCCTCAACTACCTCGAGATTTTCCTCGCTGGTGAGCGGCGCGTTCTGCTCTTCCTGCGCCCACAGCGTCACTTCCTGCTCGAAGGCGGTGGACTGACGCTGACGGAAATCGCTGATCGACGCGGCGTTTTCCGCTAGGAATTGATGATGAGCGGCGAAGTCGAATACCGTTTCTTCGATGCGCACCGTGGCGCGGCCTTCACGGAAGTCATCGCGCAGCTGCGTCAGTTCGTCTTCCGTTACCGGGTAGAAGCGCACCTGATCGAAAAAGTGCAGTAGCCACGGCTCGTCGTCCGCGAACTGTTCGTTCTTGAGGAACTTGTTCCAGATTGGCAGCGTGCGGCCTACCAGTTGATAGCCGCCGGGTGAGTCCATGCCGTAGATGCACATGTACATGCCGCCAATGCCGACCGTGCCTTCGGCGGTAAAGGTGCGCGCCGGGCTGTATTTGGAGCTCAGCAGGCGATGGCGTGGATCGATCGGCACCGCGCACGGCGCACCGAGATAGACATCGCCGAGGCCGAGAATCAGATAGCTGGCATCGAAAATGGTGTCGCGCACCGCTTCACGGCTCTCTAAACCATTAATACGCTGGATAAAGTCGACGTTATTCGGTAGCCACGGCGCACTGGCACGCACGGTTTCTTGATAGCGTTCGACCGCGCCGAGCGTGGCGCTGTCTTCGAAGGCCATCGGCATCCAGACAATGCGCGACGGCACTTTCAGCTGGCTTACATCGCCGAGCCCGGCTTCCAGTTCCAGCAGCAGCTGCATCAGCTGTTTCTGGCTGAGAATCAGGCTGTCGTAGCGCACCTGCAAAGAGCGCACGCCCGGCGACAACTCTTCCACGCCCGGCACCGCGCGTTCACGCAATGCATTCATCAACAGATGCACGCGCAGACGCAGCGCCAGATCCAGCACGTTGTCGCCGTACTCAATCAGCACATATTTGTCGCCCGCCTGGCGATAAACCGCCGCTGGCGTGGTTGCCGTGGCGGGGAGCGCCGCCAGCAAGGTAGCGGAACCGATAGCGCTGGCCGCTAAAGAGGGCACTTCGAAGGCTGGCGCGTGGCTGCTGCGCAGGGTTGCCACGCTGTGCGCCTGGGCTTTTTCCAGCGCCACCGCTTCGTCGGCGCTGATCGGGTGGAAGCGGATTTTATCGCCCGGTTTCACCTGGCCAACTTTCCACAGCTCAGCTTTGGCGATGGTTACCGGGCAGACGAAGCCGCCGAGGCTTGGGCCGTCGTGCGTCAGGATCACCGGGAAGTCGCCGGTGAAGTTCACCGCGCCGATGGCGTATTCGCAGTCATGCACGTTGGAGGGATGCAGACCAGCTTCACCACCGTTGGCGCGCGTCCACGTTGGTTTCGGGCCCACCAAACGCACGCCGAGGCGGTTGGAGTTGTAGTGCACCTGCCAGTCGCTGGCAAAGAACTCATCAATCGCCGCCTGGGTGAAGAAATCCGGTGCGCCGTGCGGTCCATACAGCACGCCGATGCGCCATTCCGTACCGTAATGCGGCACCAGCGCATGATCGAGCGCCTGCGGTGCGCTGACCGGCGCGGGCGTGGTGCAAGCGGCGAGCTGCGGCTGGGAGATCGGCAGCATGTCGGCGACGCGCAAGGTGCGTCCGGCGTGGCCGCCAAACTGGCCGAGCGAGAAGGTGGAGCGGCTGCCGAGATATTCCGGCACATCGAACCCGTTGCGCACCGCTAAGTAGGTGCGACAGCCGCTCTGCGCGCGGCCCAGCGTCAGCGTTTGTCCTGCTTTGACGCTAACGGGCTGCCAGTACGCAATGCTTTCGCCATCGACGTCGGCTGGGCAATCGGCGCCAGTTAAGGCAATCACCGCATCGCTGTGGAAGCGCAGCGTGGGGCCTTGCAGAGTGAATTCCAGACCAGCAGCGCTGTCGTGGTTGCCGACAATGCGGTTGGCGAGGCGGAAGGCGAAATCGTCCATTGGTCCGGACGGCGGCACGCCAATATCCCAGTAGCCGAGGCGGCCAGGGAAATCCTGAATGCTGCTGAAGGTGCCGGGTTGCAGCACTTCAATCACGCTGGCGGCTGGCGTGAAGCTATCAAGGAAGCGCGTCCACACTTTGCCGCTGCGGAAGGCGTCGGTGGCGACGATCTGGCGCAGATAATCAAGGTTGGTGGCGATGCCATGCAGTTGGGTGGCGGCCAGCGCCTGCTGCATCTTTTCCAGTGCCGCTTCGCGCGTGTCGGCATGCACGATAAGCTTGGCGACCATCGGATCGTAATACGCCGAGACTTCGGTGCCGGTATCGATCCAGCCATCGACGCGCACATCATCCGGGAAACAGACGCCGGTCAACACGCCCGGACTTGGCTGGAAGTTTTTCAGCGGATCTTCAGCGTAGATACGTACTTCAATCGATGCGCCTTGCGGAGCCTGTTGCAGACGCGCCCAGTCGATGGCATCGCCAGCGGCCACTTTCAGCATGCACTCGACTAAATCGAGGCCGGTAACGCATTCGGTGACCGGATGCTCAACCTGCAGACGGGTATTCACTTCGAGGAAGTAGAAGGCATCCTGTTCGGCGTCGTAGATATATTCCACCGTTCCGGCGCTGCGATAATTCACCAGCTCGCCAAGGCGCACCGCAGAGGAGAGCAGCGCTTCACGCGTTGCCTGCGGCAGATTCGGTGCTGGCGTCTCTTCAACCACTTTCTGGTTGCGGCGCTGCAACGAGCAGTCACGTTCGCCGAGCGCGATCACTTTGCCACTGCCGTCGCCAAAAATCTGCACTTCGACGTGGCGCGCGCGGTCGATGCAGCGTTCTAAAAACACGCCTGCATCACTGAAGAACTGCTCGCCCAGACGGCGCACGCTTTCCCACGCATTAACCAGCGCATCGGCGTCGGCGCAGCGCGTCAGGCCAATGCCGCCGCCGCCCGCGGTGCTTTTCAGCATCACCGGATAGCCGATGGTGTCGGCGGCGCTCAAGGCTTCTTCCAGCGAACTCAGCAGCGGCGTGCCCGGCGTCATCGGCACGCCCGCGCTGGCAGCTAACTCACGCGCGCGGTGTTTCAGGCCAAACTCGCCAATCTGTTGCGCGGTCGGGCCGACAAAGGCGATGCCGGCTTTTTCACAGGCATCGGCAAACGGCAGGCTTTCTGACAAGAAACCGTAGCCCGGCCAGATGGCTTCCGCGCCGGTTTCCTGTGCGGCGGCGAGGATTTTATCGATACGTAAATAGCTATCGCTGGCTTTGTCGCCGCCGAGGGCGATGGCGACGTCAGCCTCTTTGACGTGGCGCGCGTTGCGATCGGCATCGGAATAGACGGCAACGCTTTTCACGCCGAGGCGTTTTAAAGTGCGGATGGCGCGGCAGGCGATTTCGCCACGGTTAGCAATCAGAACGGTGCTGAACATGCTTATTTACTCCCCTGAGATGCCAGCCAGTTGCGCCAGCCGCCAAATTCGGTAATTTCCAGCGCCTGCGACAGCACCGCCGGTTCACAGATAAAGCCTTTGACGATGCGTCCGTCGGCCAGCGTCAACGAGCCAATGCCGAGCGGCGCCGGGATTTCCGCCACGAACTCGCCAAAGCGCGCTAGCGGGATATCCCACAGTTCCACGGTGATCGCCGCACCGCTTTCGCCACGCAGCAGACCCGGCTTCTTAATCGGGCCATCGAGCAGGGCGAACAGGCGGTAATTGCTGGCGGTTTGTGTCTCTTCTACTAAAACTGCCTGGCGTGTAGTGAGCTGGAAGTTGAGCGGCATGCCGGTGAGGTGCGCGCCCACCACCGCCACGCGGACGTGATCGGCGGAAACCGGCAATGCGTCTTGTTGAGCAGGCTGCGCTTTGCCGGTGGCACCGAGCGGCAGCGCCATCTGCTGCTGCCAGCGCAGACCAAAACCGGCCAGCGCACGATCCTGCCAGGCAGGCGCAATCAGCGTGATGCCGGCAGGCAAACCATCGGCGCGGAAGGGCGCAGGCAGCGCCAGCGCGCTGAGATCGGCGAGGTTGGTGAAATTGGTGTAGGTGCCGAACTGCGAGTTGTAATGCACCGGCTCTTGCTGCATTTCGGCCAGCGTATGGATGGTTGGCGAGGTGGGCACCACCAGCGCATCGAACTGCGCCAGCGTTTGCTGAATCTGGCGCGTCAGTTCGGCGCGCAGATATTCCGCCTGATAGGCTTCGACCGCAGTGTATTTCAGGCCGCTGCTGACGATGCCGTACACCACCGGATCCATCTCTTCTGGACGATTGATCATCTCGCCCACCGCCACGGTGCGCTCGGCAACCCACGGACCGTAATAGAGCTGCTCGGCTAATTGATGGAACAGGGAAAAATCGATCGGATGCAGCGTTGCGCCGCCAGCCTGCAATTGCTCCAGCGCCGCCAGCCAAGCGGCTTCGGCCTGTTTGTCGCCGAAGAACTCGGGCGTGGCGGGAATGGCGAAATCGGGCTGCGCTTTGAAGCTGGCTGGTGCGGTGTGCGGATTGCTGCGCGAATAGGCATCGCCCGCGTCATAGCCGCCCGCTGCCGTAGCCACCGCGAAGGCATCTTCGACCGTTAACGCGAACACGGAAATGGTGTCATTGAGGCGGCAAGCCGGTACCACACCGCTGGCGGAGAACCAGCCTTTGGTCGGCTTGAGGCCAACGATGTTGTTGAAACCGGCGGGCACGCGGCCCGAACCGGCGGTGTCGGTGCCGAGCGAGAAGCCCACCAGACCGCGCGCCAGTACCGAAGCCGAACCTGAGCTGGAGCCGCCGCTGACGTAATCAGGATTGAAGGTGTTGCTCACCGCGCCAAATGGCGAACGCGTGCCGACTAAGCCGGTGGCGTATTGGTCGAGGTTGGTTTTGCCAATCACCACCGCGCCTGCTGCTTTGAGCTGCGCGACAACAAAGGCATCGGCTTCGGCGGTGTAGGTGAAGGCCGGGCAGGCGGCGCTGGTCGGCCAGCCGGCGACATCAATATTATCTTTTACCGCAAATGGCACGCCAAACAGCGGCAGCGCCGCCGGATTGCGCTGATAGCTCGCCAGCAGCGGTTCAGTTTGTGCCTGCAGCTGCGCGGGCGTGGCGAGATAGAGCCAGGCGTTATCCTGCGCGTCGATTGCGTCGAGATGGGCCGCCAGCAAGGCGGTAATTTGTTGTGGATCCTGTTGGTAACTGCGTTGCCAATCCTGGAGCGTAAAGCCAAAGGTCGATGCCATGAGTGAATTCCAACTGGTATACAAGATGGAATTCAACAGAGCAAGGCGCGTGCCATTTTTGTAAGCCGATGAAACCGCGTAGTTAATTGATGTGTAATAAGTTTTTCTGATGATAAATTGCACAACGGCGGCGCAAAGGCTGCGCAATGGCGGTGCGCGAGCGTAAATTTTGTGAAGAACATGGCAAGAGCCGGTTGGCCTGGTTAGCATGAAGGATGTCTGGCATGAGCTGGATCGCAGCACTGAGAGGAGAGCGTAATGGAGAAGTGGCGTTACTGGATGCTAGGGATCTGTCTGGTCAGCACGGCCAGCAGCGTATGGGCCGATTCGCTGGATCAGCAGCGACAGCGCTATGCGCAAATCAAGCAAGCCTGGGATAACAAACAGATGGACCAGGTGACGCAGCTGATGCCGACGCTGCAGGATTATCCGCTCTACCCATATCTGCAATATCGCCTGCTGGCGCAGGATCTCGATCAAGAGACGCCGCTGGCGGTGAAGAACTTTATTCAACAATATCCCACGCTGCCACCGGCGCGCTCGCTCTCAACGCGCTTTGTGAATGTGCTGGCGAACCGTCAGGATTGGCAGGGCGTGCTCAGCTTCAGCCCGGAGGAACCCAAGCCGGTGCAGGCGCGCTGTAACTGGTATTACGCCAAGTGGGCCACCGGCCAGCAGCAGGCGGCATTTGCCGGTGCGAAAGAGATTTGGCTGCGCGGCACCGCGTTACCCAACGACTGCGACAAGCTGTTCTCGGTATGGCAGGCCAGCGGACAACTCTCGCCGATCACCATCCTCGAGCGCATTCGTCTGGCGATGAAAGCCGGTAACGACAGCCTGGTGAATTACCTGGCGAAAATGCTGCCGGCGGATTATCAAACCACCGCCAGCGCGCTGATTGCGCTGCAGCAGAATCCGCAAACCGTCACCAGCTTTGCCAGCACCATGGGGCCAACCGATTTCACCCGCATGGCGACCAGCTACGCTTTCGCCCGCGTGGCGCGTGAGGATATGGACAATGCACGCATGATGATCCCGCAGCTGGTGCAGGCGCAGAAGATGAGCCAGGCCGATGAGCAGGATCTGAAAGAGACCGTGGTGTGGCGCATGATGGGCGCGGATCTCACCAGCGAGCAGGCGCGCTGGCGTGATGCGGTGGTGATGAACAGCGAATCCACCGCGCTGGTGGAGCGTCGCGTGCGTTTGGCGCTGAGCCAGAACGATCGTCGTGGTCTCAATACCTGGATCGCGCGTTTGCCGGTGGAAGCCAAAGAGAAAGATGAGTGGCAATACTGGCAGGCCGATCTGCTGATTTCGCAAGGCCGCAAAGAGGAAGCCAACGATATTCTGCGTAAGCTGATGCAGGCGCGCGGCTTCTATCCGATGGTCGCGGCGCAGCGTTTGGGCGTGGAGTATCCGTTGCAGGTCGATCAGGCACCGGCAGCTGACAGCAGCGTGACGCAAGGTGCGGAAATGGCGCGCGTGCGTGAGCTGATGTATTGGGGATTGGATAACCTGGCGCGCAGTGAATGGGCCAATCTGATCTCCAGCAAAACCCGTTCGCAGCAGCAGATGCTGGCGCGTTACGCCAACGAGCAGGATTGGTGGGATCTCAGCGTGCAGGCCACCATCACCGCGAAAATGTGGGATAGCCTGAAAGAGCGCTTCCCGCTGGCGTGGCAAAACCTTTATCAGCAATACACCAGCGACAAAGGCATTCCGCAAAGTTATGCGATGGCGATTTCGCGTCAGGAGAGCGCGTGGAACCCGAAAGCGCGTTCACCGGTGGGCGCCAGCGGATTAATGCAGGTGATGCCTGGCACGGCGACGCATACCGTGAAGATGTATAACATTCCCGGCTATGTGAACAGCAGCCAGCTGCTGGATCCGCAGACCAATATTCAGATCGGGACACAGTATCTGGAGTACGTCTATCAGCAGTTTGGTCAGAACCGCATCTTCTCTACGGCCGCCTATAATGCCGGTCCGGGACGCGTGCGCAGTTGGCAGAAAACCAGCGGCGGTAATCTGGATGCGGTGGCGTTTATCGAAACCATTCCGTTCTCAGAAACGCGTGGCTACGTGAAAAACGTGCTGGCCTACGATGCCTATTACCGCTACTTCATGGGCAAGCCGGACAAGATTCTCGCCGACAGTGAGTGGAATCGCCAGTATTGACTGTGCTATGCTTCCGTACTCGTTAATGAGTACGGAAGCCCTTCATGAGCCAACCCCTTTCTTCCCAGCCGGAATCGGCTCAGCCTGTTGAAGATAACTGGCTGCGTTTTATCGAACTGATGCAAAACGCTTTTGCCGATGGCGTGGCGCTGCCGTTATTACAACTGATGATGACGCCGGATGAACGTGAATCCTACGGGACGCGTTTGCGCATTATTGAAGAGTTGATGAGTGGCGAGATGAGCCAGCGTGAACTGAAGAATGAGTTGGGCGTGGGCATCGCCACCATTACGCGTGGCTCTAACAGCCTGAAAGAGGCGCCGCCAGAGCTAAAACGCTGGCTGGAAGCGCGTCTTGGCCGCGATTAACGCTGGCTGTAGAGCTGATGCGTGAACGGACACAGCGCCAGAATCAACGCCTGATGGTAGACGCTGGAGCGGCTCAGCAGGCCGTGGGTTAAGGCTCCAATCGCGCCGCCTTTGTGTTTGATATTCTCCACGCCGGTTAAGCGTGCCATCTCATCACCCAATTCATGCCCGGCAGCTAAGCCTGCCACGACGATCGGCGGCAGCGTAAAGCTGGCCGAACGTGATTCACCGCGCTGCTGCGCGTTTTCAATCACCATCCACGCAAAGGCGCAATCGCCTTCAATACCCGCTTCAATCGCCACCCAGTAATCGGCCTGTGGACGCGCCTGAAGCGCGTTCTCTACCCGCTGGCGTGCGCCAGTTCGCGTTTCAACATCACTAAGTGGCTGGGCTGCGACGCCGCTCTCGACCTCAACCCCTTCGATGTGGCAGGATCCTTCGCCGAAAACGTCGTTGAACGCCTGAGCAATCGCGCGAATTTTTGCCGGGTTGATGGTGGCTGCGACAACATGGTACATAATTGTTTGAACCCTCGAGGCAAATTTGTCGCAGTATAACGGAAATTAAGCATGCTACAGGTCTATCTTGTTCGTCACGGTGAAACGGTATGGAATGCGGCCCGACGCATTCAGGGGCAGTCTGACAGCCCGTTAACGGAAAAAGGTGAGCAGCAGGCACATCAGGTGGGCGAGCGGGTGAAATCGCTGGGCATTACTCACGTGATTGCCAGTGATTTGGGACGTACGCGTCGTACGGCAGAGATTATCGCCGACGCGTGTGGCTGCACCGTTACGCTCGATGCGCGGCTGCGCGAGTTGAATATGGGCTGCCTGGAACAACGTCCACTCGACGGCTTGACCGAAGAAGAGGAAAACTGGCGCAAAACGCTGGTGGATGGCACCACCGCTGGACGTATTCCGGGTGGCGAATCGATGGCGGAAATGGCCGCGCGTATGCACGAAGCGCTGAATGCGCTGCTCGAGCTGCCTGCAGGTAGCCGTCCGCTGATTGTCAGTCACGGTATGGCGCTGGGCGTGCTGGTTAGCACCATTCTCGGTTTGCCTGCGCATGCGGAACGTCGTTTGCGTCTGCGTAACTGCTCGATTTCACGTGTGGATCATCAGCAGAGCGCGTGGCTGGCGGCCGGTTGGGTGGTTGAGACGGCGGGCGATGTGTCGCATCTGGATGCGCCTGCGCTGGATGAGTTGCAGCGCTGATCGGACGTTGTAAATAAAGAGGTCGCCATGAATGGCGACCCTACGAAATCATGCAGTTCTGCGCTAAGGTCGCCATGAATGGCGACCCTACGACGATTAATGGTTCTGCGGGCGAATCGGAATCAGGTATTCGCAGCGGATTTCCGTTGGCGGCTCGCTACGCTTCTTACCACCGTGCGTGAAGAAACGCTCGATATCCTGTCCCTGACGACGCACTAATCCCAGCGTCGGCATGCAGGTGCCGTACAGCAGCAGGATGAATTCACCCAGCGCGCTGCGCGCACCGTTGTAGGTGAACTGCACGTAATCTCCTGCTTCCAGCACTACGCTCTGATTCGACTGCATGCTTTTTGCCAGCTGGTCGGCGGGCACCGCAGTGGTGTAGAGAATCTCCTGCTCATCATCCTTTTCATGGCTGGCACGCACCTGATGCAGACCATACAGCACCGGCGGCACCGTGTCGGTTTCCAGCAGGAACTGCTTCCAGAAATGCATGCGCATCTCATCGCGATAGCTGGAAATCTGCTCCAGCGTGCAGGAGTAACTCTGCGTTTGGCCGACCAGCACCGTTTCAGGCAGCGTAACAAACTGCGCTTCCGGAATGCTGTTATCGTCGAGACGAATCGGTGGGCGAATGCCAAACGAGTTCCACTCCGATGAGCGACGATACCAGGCGGGCGTTTGGTTGAACTGCTTTTTAAACGCACGGGTAAACGTCTGCTGCGAATCGAAGCGATATTGTAGTGCGATGTCGAGGATGGGGCGGCTGGTCAGGCGTAGCGCCACCGCGGCTTTCGACAGCCGACGCGCGCGAATATACGCACCAATCGCGTGGCTGGTTACTTCCTTGAACATCCGCTGCAGATGCCACTTGGAATAGCCTGCTTTCTGCGCAACGTTATCTAATGAAAGCGGTTGATCCAGATGGCTCTCCAGCCAGACAAGCAAATCGCGAATGATACCGGCTTGGTCCATAAAACATCCTCATAACTCTCTGGTGGCGCAACTATGAAGTCGTCGAATAATAGCACGAAATGCACAAAAGCGTGGGGGCGGTTTGCTAATCGAGTGTGCTAAGTCAATGCGGGTTAAAACCCGTTTAGGTTTGGTTCTGTGTTCGATTGACAGTACATTACATTCTCATCTATTCGATTGGCAATGGTAACTCAATGACAATAGCTCGTATTCTTATAATCACGTTGGCAACATATGTATTCAGTGCTGGCGTTCAGGCCGAAGAGATCGGCTCGGTAGACACGGTATTCAAGATGTTTGGCCCCGATCATAAGATCGTGGTGGAAGCCTTCGATGACCCGGACGTAAAAAATGTAACCTGTTATATCAGCCGGGCAAAAACCGGCGGGATCAAAGGCGGATTGGGTTTGGCGGAAGATACGTCCGACTCGGCCATTTCCTGCCAACAGGTTGGGCCGGTAGAGCTTAGCGATAAAATCGCACAAGGCAAGGCGCAAGGTGAAGTGGTGTTCAGGAAACGCACATCGCTGGTGTTCAAGAAGCTGCAGGTGGTGCGCTTCTTTGACCAGAAACGCCATGCGCTGGTGTACCTAAGCTATTCCGACAAAGTAGTGGATGGATCGCCGAAGAATGCGCTGAGCGCCGTGCCGATTATGCCGTGGCATTAATGCAGACATAAAAAAACGCCCTGACGGGCGTTTTTTCTTTCAACTCTTAATCCTGCAGTTCGCCGCAGAAGCGGTAACCTTCGCCGTGAATAGTGGCGATGATTTCAGGCGTGTCTGGCGTGGATTCGAAATGCTTACGGATGCGGCGGATGGTGACATCCACGGTACGGTCATGCGGCTTCAGCTCGCGGCCGGTCATCTTTTTCAGCAAGTCACCACGCGTTTGAATTTTGCCTGGATTCTCACAGAAGTGCAGCATGGCGCGGAATTCACTGCGCGGCAGCTTGTACTGGTCGCCGTTCGGGCTGATCAGTGAGCGGCTGTTGATATCCAGCTCCCAGCCATTAAAGCGATAGCTTTCAACGGTACGGCGCTCTTCGCTTGGCATCGCCAGATTCATGGTACGCGACAGCAAGTTGCGTGCACGAATCGTCAATTCACGCGGGTTGAACGGTTTGGTGATGTAATCATCGGCACCGATTTCCAGACCGAGGATTTTATCCACTTCATTATCACGGCCGGTCAGGAACATCAGCGCGACGTTTGCTTGCTCACGCAGTTCGCGTGCCAGCAGCAAACCGTTTTTACCTGGCAGGTTGATATCCATAATCACCAGGTTGACGTCATTTTCCGTCAAAACCTGATGCATCTCGGCGCCGTCGGTGGCTTCATAGACCACGTAACCTTCTGCCTCAAAGATACTTTTGAGGGTGTTACGCGTGACCAGTTCGTCTTCAACGATAAGAATGTGCGGGGTCTGCATGTTTCGCTACCTAAAATTTGCCAACAAATCGAAAACAGGGCGTACGTCGGTTACGCTATTTTGCTGCAACCGGTATACGAAATAATCTTCGGAATACACCATCCATCTACGTCAACTTCAGTGTTAGCTCAGCCAGTCAGGATGGATATTTGCACGCCCCGAGGATATCGGACAGGCGCTCATCCTAACCGTATTAACAGCAACCTAACAGCACCAACAACAACCGATAAGCATAAAAACAACGCTTCGTTGACTTATATCAAATGCAAGTGTAGCACGTTAACACTTTTATGAAAAACTTCTCCAGGATTGCTAGTTTAGCTCACAAAATGCAGCATTTTTGCTACATTTATCCCTTATACAACCAAAACTAAAACACGCAGGAAATTATATTTCAATGATATGAAAGAAAAGGGTTTTATATTAAATAAGTCATATAATTTTGCTTATGCCTGCTAATTTCCACTACAGCTGGATTTATCCCTCTTTTAACATCATTAACATCTTATTTTCTCTGCTAGCCGCAGTTGGTATTTTCTCTCCTGCATGCCAACATAATGCGAGTTGTTAACAGTTCGATGGAAAAATCATGCATTTCCCCTTAATCCTTGTCTCTCCCGCCCGTCCGGAAAATATCGGTGCGGCTGCCCGCGCTATGAAAACCATGGGTTTTAGCGAGCTGCGCATTGTCGCCAGCGATGCCTGGCAAGATCCGGCAGCACGCCGCGTGGCGCACGGCGCCGGTGAGATCCTCGATAACGTCAAAACCTACGCCACGCTGAGCGAGGCGCTAAAGGATGTCGATTTTTCCGTGGCGACCACCGCGCGCAGCCGTGCGAAATTCCGCTATTACGCCACGCCTGCGCAGGTTGAAAACATCCTGCAGGAGAAGCGCCAATGGCTGAGCCGCATCGCGCTGGTGTTTGGCCGTGAAGACAGCGGTTTAACCAATGAGGAGCTGGAGCAGGTCGATCTGTTGACCGGCATTCCGATGGCCAATGATTATCCGTCGCTGAATCTCGGTCAGGCGGTGATGGTATATTGCTATCAACTGTCAGCGCTCAATCAGATAGCGGCTGAAACCGCGGAAGTGGCGAATGAGCTGCAGTTGCAGGCATTGCGCCAGCGCTTCCACCAGTTGCTGGTTAAGCTGGATGTCAGAGATGACGTCAAAATGGCCGACTGGATCGATCAGCGTATTGGCCTGCTGGAACAGCGTGACAGCGCCATGCTGCATCGCTTGTTACATGACGTAGAAAAAAAACTTATAGATAATTGCTCGGATAAATCCTGAGTTGCTAGTGACTGATGCGGGAATCCGCCGCATCTCCTGAACGATCGCAATAATTTTTGCTTCAGCAAGCGCAGCACTGCGCAGCGCCAGGGATTGCGCGGCTAAGACAAATTCGTTGACTTAACGTGCGCTTTGCTTTACTTCTGGAAGGCAGACGGACAAGACAAAGACAGACAGAAAAAAATCTAAATGCGTAAACTCAGCCTGAACACCACAATTATTATTACCACCACCATTACCACAGGTAACGGTGCGGGCTGACGCATACAGGAAAAACAAAGAAAAAAGCCCGCACCTAAACAGTGCGGGCTTTTTTTTCGGCAAAAATTCAGGAGAGCTTTAACTATGCGAGTGCTGAAATTCGGCGGAACCTCAGTAGCCAATGCGGAACGTTTTCTCCGTGTGGCGGACATTCTGGAAAGCAATGCACAACAGGGACAGGTTGCGACCGTACTCTCTGCACCAGCAAAAATTACCAATCATCTGGTGGCGATGATTGAGAAAACCATCAGCGGCCTGGATACATTGCCGAATATCAGCGATGCCGAACGTATTTTTGCCGACCTGCTGCAAGGCTTGCGTGACGCGCAGCCGGGCTTTGATTACGACGGACTGAAAACCCGCGTTGAGCTGGAGTTTGCGCAGCTGAAACAGGTGCTGCATGGCATCAGCCTGCTGGGCCAATGCCCGGACGCCGTTAATGCTGCCATCATCTGCCGTGGCGAGAAGCTGTCGATTGCCATTATGGAAGCGCTGCTGCAGGCGCGCGGCCACAAAGTCACCGTGATCGATCCGGTGGAGAAGCTGCTAGCGATTGGTCATTACCTCGAATCCACCGTTGATATCGCCGAATCCACGCGCCGCATCGCCGCCAGCCAGATCCCAGCCGATCACTTTATCCTGATGGCCGGTTTCACCGCCGGTAACGAGAAAGGCGAACTGGTGGTGCTGGGCCGTAACGGCTCTGACTATTCCGCTGCGGTGTTGGCTGCGTGTTTGCGCGCTGACTGTTGTGAAATCTGGACCGATGTTGACGGCGTTTATACCTGCGACCCGCGTCAGGTACCCGATGCGCGCTTACTGAAATCGATGTCATATCAGGAAGCGATGGAGCTCTCTTACTTTGGCGCCAAAGTGCTGCATCCGCGTACCATCGCACCCATCGCCCAGTTCCAGATTCCTTGCCTGATCAAAAACACTGCTAACCCACAAGCGCCGGGCACCTTAATCGGTGGCGAAGGCGAGCTGGATGAAAATCCGGTTAAAGGCATCACCAACCTGAATAACATGGCGATGTTCAACGTGTCAGGTCCGGGCATGAAAGGTATGGTTGGCATGGCGGCGCGCGTTTTCGCGGCGATGTCACGCACCGGTATTTCAGTGGTGCTGATTACCCAATCCTCTTCAGAATACAGCATCAGCTTCTGCGTACCGCAAAGCGAGCAGGCGCGTGCGCGTCGCGTGCTGGAAGAGGAGTTCTATCTGGAGTTGAAAGATGGCTTACTCGATCCGCTGGACGTGCTGGAACAGCTGGCGGTGATCTCGGTGGTCGGCGATGGCATGCGCACACTGCGCGGCATCTCGGCCAAATTCTTCTCGGCGCTGGCGCGTGCCAATATCAACATCGTGGCGATTGCGCAGGGTTCTTCTGAGCGTTCCATCTCGGTGGTAGTGAGCAACGACGAAGTCACTACCGGCGTGCGGGTGGTGCATCAGATGCTGTTTGCCACCGATCAGGTAATCGAAGTGTTCGTGGTTGGCGTTGGCGGTGTCGGCGCGGCATTGCTGGATCAGCTGCATCGCCAGCAGACATGGCTGAAACAGAAGCATATCGATCTGCGTGTGTGTGGTATCGCTAACTCGCGTGCGCTGTTAACCAACGTGCACGGTATCGATCTCAGCAACTGGAAGGCAGAACTGAACGAAGCCAAAGAGCCGTTCAATCTCGGTCGCCTGATGCGTTTGGTGAAGGAGTATCATCTGCTGAACCCGGTGATCGTCGATTGTACTTCCAGCCAGGCGGTCGCCGATCAGTATGCCGATTTCCTCGCCGAAGGTTTCCACGTCGTCACGCCGAACAAAAAGGCCAACACCTCGTCGTGGAATTACTACCAGCAGATGCGTGCAGCGGCAGCGAAATCGCGCCGTAAATTCCTTTACGACACCAACGTTGGCGCCGGTTTGCCGGTGATCGAAAACCTGCAAAACCTGATGAATGCCGGTGATGAACTGATCAAGTTCTCCGGTATTCTGTCAGGCTCGCTCTCCTTTATCTTCGGCAAGCTTGATGAAGGCGTTTCACTGTCGGAAGCGACCAAAATGGCGCGCGAGATGGGCTTTACCGAGCCGGATCCGCGTGACGATCTTTCTGGCACCGATGTAGCGCGTAAGCTGCTGATTCTGGCACGTGAAGCGGGGCATCAGCTGGAACTCAGCGATATCGAAATCGAACCGCTGCTGCCTGACAGCCTGACCAAGATCGCCGACGTTGAGCAGTTTATGGAACGTCTGCCGGAACTGGATAACGCCTTTGCCGCGCGCGTTGCCAAAGCGCGTGACGAAGGTAAAGTATTACGCTTCGTCGGCGCGATTGAAGAGGGCGGCGTCTGCAAAGTGAAGATTGATGCGGTGGACGGCAACGATCCGCTGTACAAAGTGAAAAACGGTGAGAATGCGCTGGCATTCTACAGCCGCTACTATCAGCCAATCCCGCTGGTTCTGCGTGGATATGGTGCAGGGAATGATGTCACAGCAGCAGGCGTGTTTGCTGACCTGCTGCGTACGCTGTCGTGGAAGTTGGGAGTTTGATGATGGTAAAAATTTATGCACCGGCCTCGATAGGTAACGTCAGCGTCGGCTTTGATGTGCTTGGCGCGGCGGTTTCGCCGGTGGATGGTACCTTGTTGGGTGACTGCGTTTCCGTCGAAGCCGCCGACAGCTTTAGTCTGGTGAACTCCGGGCGCTTTGTCAGCAAATTGCCAACCAATCCGCAGGAGAACATCGTTTATCAGTGCTGGGAGCGTTTTTGCCAGGCGATTGGTAAGCAAGTTCCGGTGGCGATGACGCTGGAAAAGAATATGCCGATCGGTTCCGGACTCGGTTCAAGCGCCTGTTCGGTGGTTGCCGGTTTGATGGCGATGAACGAATTTTGCGGTAAACCGCTCAACGATACCGAACTGCTGGCGCTGATGGGCGAGCTGGAAGGGCGTATTTCCGGCAGCGTACACTTTGATAACGTTGCACCGTGCTTCCTTGGCGGCGTGCAGCTGATGATTGAAGAGAACGGCATCATCAGTCAGGACGTGCCGTGCTTTGATGAATGGCTGTGGGTGATGGCGTACCCGGGGATTAAAGTCTCCACCGCCGAAGCGCGCGCCATTCTGCCGGCACAGTACCGTAAAGAGGATGCCATTAAGCACGGTCGCCTGCTGGCGGGCTTTATTCACGCCTGTCATACGCGTCAGCCTGGGCTTGCGGCTAAACTTATGCAGGATGTTATCGCTGAGCCGTATCGCACCAAACTGCTGCCAGGCTTCGCCGATGCGCGTAAAGCGGCGCAGGATATTGGCGCGCTGGCCTGCGGCATTTCGGGTTCCGGCCCGACACTTTTCGCCGTTTGCAACGAGATGGCAACGGCACAGCGGATGGCGGACTGGCTGAGCCAGCACTATCTGCAGAATGAAGAAGGTTTCGTCCACATCTGCCGTCTTGATACGGCTGGCGCACGTAAATTGGGATAACGCATGAAACTCTACAACCTTAAGGATCACAACGAGCAGGTTAGTTTTGCTCAGGCCGTTAAACAGGGCCTCGGCTCGCAGCAAGGGCTGTTTTTCCCGCTCGAACTGCCGGAATTCGAACTAACCGATATCGATGCCATGCTGGAGATGGATTTCGTCAGCCGCAGCAGCAAAATTCTCTCTGCCTATATTGGCGATGAAATTGCGGCGCATCAGTTGGCCGAGCGCGTGAAAAACGCCTTTGCTTTCCCGGCGCCAGTGGCGAAGGTCAGCGATGATGTGGCTTGCCTCGAGCTGTTCCACGGTCCAACGCTGGCGTTCAAAGATTTCGGCGGCCGCTTTATGGCGCAGATGCTCTCCTATGTGAGCGGTGCGGATGAGCAGATCACCATTCTGACCGCCACGTCCGGCGATACCGGCGCAGCGGTGGCGCATGCCTTCTACGGCATGGAAAACGTGCGCGTGGTGATTCTCTATCCGCAGGGCAAAATCAGCCCGCTGCAGGAGAAACTGTTCTGTACGCTGGGCGGCAACATCGAAACCATCGCGGTTGAAGGCGATTTCGATGCATGCCAGGCATTGGTGAAACAAGCGTTTGATGATGAAGAGCTGAAGAAGGCGATTGGCCTGAACTCGGCGAACTCCATCAACATCAGCCGTCTGCTGGCGCAGATTTGCTACTACTTCGAAGCGGTAGCGCAGCTGCCACAAGAGAAGCGCAATCAGCTGGTGGTGTCGGTGCCGAGCGGAAACTTCGGTGACTTAACGGCTGGCCTGCTGGCGAAATCATTGGGTCTGCCAATCAAGCGCTTTATCGCTGCGACCAATGCTAACGATACCGTGCCACGCTTCCTCGGCAACGGTGCATGGCAGCCAAACGCCACGGTTGCAACGCTGTCGAACGCCATGGATGTCAGCCAGCCAAATAACTGGCCGCGCGTGGAAGAGCTGTTCCGCCGCAAAACCTGGCGTTTGACCGATCTGGCGTACGGCGCTGTAACGGATGAAACCACCAAATCCACCATGCGCGAGCTGGCTGAGATTGGCTACATCTCTGAACCGCATGCGGCGATTGCTTATCGACTGCTGCGCGACAACCTGCAGGAGGGCGAATATGGCCTGTTCCTCGGGACTGCGCATCCGGCGAAGTTCAAAGAGAGCGTGGACGAGATTTTAGGTCAGGATCTGCCGCTGCCGAAAGAGCTGGCCGAGCGCGCCGATTTGCCGCTGCTGTCGCACAATCTGAAAGGCGATTTCGCGGAACTGCGCGCGTTTTTGTTGAAGTAATGTAGGGTCGCCATTCATGGCGACCTCGATCAAGCCGCCATCATGGCGGCTTGCTTATTTCTGTTCGCGGCGCTTAAACACCAGCTCATTATCTTTGCTTTCTGCCGCGTCAAAGAAATACCCATCCACATCGAACTTCTTCAGCTGCGCTGGCTTGGTCAGGCGGTTCTGAATCACATAGCGGCTCATCAATCCGCGCGCTTTCTTGGCGTAGAAGCTGATGACTTTAAACTTGCCATTCTTCTCATCCAGGAACACAGGCTTGATCAATTCGGCGTTGAGTTTCTTCGGCTTGATGGCTTTGAAATACTCATCGGATGCCAGATTGATCAGCACGTCGTCGCCTTGCTCCGCAATCGCTTCGTTTAACTTCTCGGTCAGCAAATCGCCCCAGAAGCCGTAGAGATCTTTAGCGGCCGGATTCGCCAGTTTAATGCCCATCTCCAGACGATAAGGTTGCATCAAATCGAGCGGACGCAGCAGACCGTATAACCCGGACAACATGCGTAGATGCTGCTGGGCAAAATCAAAATCGTTGTCGCTAAAGGTTTCGGCCTGCAAACCGGTATACACATCGCCTTTGAACGCCAGAATTGCCTGACGCGCGTTCTCCAGCGAGAAGGGCGGCTGCCATTGGTTAAAACGATCGGCATTCAGGTGCGCCAGCTTGTCGCTGATGCCCATCAGTGAGCTGATCTGTGACGGTGAAAGATCGCGCGCAACGTCAATTAATTGGTGTGATTTTTCTAACAGCGCCGGTTGGGTAAAACGTTGTGTCGCCAGCGGGCTTTCATAGTCCAGTGTCTTCGCTGGCGAGATAACCATCAGCATCGTGTACGTCCTCTTTGACCCGCAGGTTTATCAGGGAATTGAAGGGAAAAATGTCGCAAGGAGTGTAGCAAAAAAGCGGCATGGATCGGCAAATCGCTCCCATTTGTTAGCGCTATCGTAAAGGGCACTTCGTGGTGTTGCGCCGTCACTTGTGCGTGATATTATCGCAACAGCCTTTTACACCCTGACAGTCAACCTAAGAGAAAGAGAACCATGACGGACAAACTTACTTCCTTGCGTCAGCTGACTACTGTGGTCGCCGACACCGGTGATATCGCGGCAATGAAGCTTTACCAGCCGCAAGATGCGACCACCAACCCTTCTTTGATTCTCAACGCCGCTCAAATCCCTGAATACCGCAAACTGATTGACGAAGCCATTACCTGGGCGCGTCAGCAGAGCAGCAATAAAGAAGAACAACTGGCGCTGGTATCTGACAAGCTGGCCGTCAACATTGGTCTGGAAATTCTCAAACTGATCCCAGGTCGCATCTCGACTGAAGTGGATGCGCGTCTCTCCTACGACACTGAAGCGAGCATCGCTAAAGCGCGTAGCCTGATCAAATTGTACAACGATGCTGGCATTAGCAATGACCGTATCCTGATCAAACTGGCGTCAACCTGGCAGGGTATCCGTGCTGCTGAGCAGCTGGAAAAAGAAGGCATCAACTGTAACCTGACGCTGCTGTTCTCCTTCGCGCAGGCGCGTGCGTGTGCCGAAGCCGGCGTGTTCCTGATCTCTCCATTCGTTGGCCGTATCCTCGACTGGTACAAGCAGAACACCGATAAAAAAGAGTACGCAGCACACGAAGATCCAGGCGTGGTGTCTGTGGCTGAAATCTACAACTACTACAAGCAACACGGCTATGAAACCGTGGTGATGGGCGCGAGCTTCCGTAACGTTGGCGAAATCATTGAGCTTGCGGGCTGCGATCGTCTGACCATCTCTCCGGGCCTGCTGAAAGAGCTGGCTGAGAGCGAAGGTACCGTTGAGCGTAAACTGAGCTACACCGGCGAAGTGAAAGCGCGTCCAGCGAAGATGACCGAAGCTGAGTTCTTCTGGCAGCACAACCAGGATCCAATGGCCGTTACCAAACTGGCTGAAGGTATCCGCAACTTTGCCATCGATCAGGGCAAACTTGAGAAGATGATCGCCGAACTGCTGTAAGGTGCCAGGCCGTGGCGGCGACAGGCTGCCACGGTTTTACGTTTTTCCCCCGCTTCCTGTATTATCCTTTTACTTCCCACGTCATTTGCTGCCTTGCAGCCAACCACAGCGATAACTCTATGGATACTTTACGAATTGGATTAATTTCCGTTTCCGATCGTGCTGCTAACGGCATCTATCAGGATCAGGGCATTCCGGCGTTAGAGAGCTGGCTCGCCGCCGCGCTGGCTACGCCGTTTGAAATCGAAACGCGTTTAGTGCCGGATGAACAACCCATGATTGAGCAGGCGATCTGCGAGCTGGTCGATGAGCTGTTCTGTAACCTGGTGCTCACCACTGGTGGTACCGGACCGGCGCGACGTGATGTGACGCCGGATGCCACGCTGGCGGTCGCCGACCGTGAAATGCCGGGCTTCGGCGAGCAGATGCGTCAAATCAGCCTGCAATTTGTGCCGACCGCCATTTTGTCGCGTCAGGTTGGCGTGATTCGTAAGCAGTCGCTGATCCTTAATCTGCCGGGACAGCCGAAATCGATTAAAGAGACGCTGGAAGGGTTGAAAGCGGAAGATGGAACGGTGAAAGTGCCAGGGATTTTTGCAGCTGTACCTTATTGTTTACAGCTGCTGGAAGGGCCCTATGTGGAAACACATGCCGATGTGGTAGCAGCTTTTCGCCCGAAAAGCGCCCGTCGTGAGACAAATGACTAAAAATCGGCATTTTCAGGCATAAAATCCAGCGGCACTGGTGTGGCAAAATATTGACGGTATAGTAATTCAATCTTTACATAAGTTGTTTTGCCTCTGGATACCGCTGGATTATGGATACGCACGCAACGCGTCGACTCAACGGACAGGATTACAAAACCCTGTCGCTGGCCGCCCTTGGTGGGGCGCTGGAATTCTACGACTTCATTATCTTCGTCTTCTTTGCCGCTGTGATCGGAGAGCTGTTCTTCCCGCCTGACATCCCTGAATGGCTGCGTCAGGTGCAGACCTTCGCCATCTTTGCTGCCGGTTATCTGGCGCGTCCGTTGGGCGGCATCATCATGGCGCACTTTGGTGACAAAGTAGGGCGTAAGAAGATGTTCAGCCTCAGTATTCTGCTGATGGCGCTGCCGACGTTAGCAATGGGTGCATTGCCCACTTATGCCAGCATCGGCATCGCTGCGCCGTTGTTGATGCTGCTGATGCGCGTGCTGCAAGGCGCGGCTATTGGCGGTGAAGTGCCAGGCGCGTGGGTGTTTGTCGCCGAACATGTGCCCGAGAAACGCATCGGTTTTGCCTGCGGCACGCTGACGGCGGGCTTAACCGCAGGCATTCTGCTCGGTTCACTGGTGGCAACGGTGCTGAACACCACGCTATCGCCTGCTGCGATTCGCGATCACGGCTGGCGCATTCCTTTCTTCCTCGGCGGGGTGTTTGGCCTGCTGGCGATGTATCTACGTCGCTGGCTGCATGAAACGCCGGTGTTCCAGCAGATGCAGCAGCGCAAAGCGCTGGCAGAAAAAATGCCGCTGCAAACCATCCTCGCCAGTCATAAGCGCGGCATTGTGATTTCGATGCTGCTCACCTGGCTGCTGTCAGCCTGCATCGTGGTGGTGATTTTGATGGCGCCAACGCTGATGCAGAAACAGCACGGCATTCCTGCAGCGCTCAGTCTGCAAGCCAACAGCTTCGCCACCATTATGCTGCTGCTGGGTTGCGTTATCGCCGGATGGCTGGTGGATCGCTTTGGTGCGGCGCGATCGCTGATGGTCGGCTCATTATTGCTGGCGATCGGCAGCTGGAACTTCTTCCATCAACTGGGCAGCACGCCGGAAATGCTGTTTGTCTGGTATGGCTTAGCGGGCCTAAGCGTTGGCGTGGTAGGCGTGGTGCCGTTTGTGATGGTGCGCGCGTTCCCGGCGGCGGTGCGCTTTACCGGCATCTCGTTCTCTTACAATGTTGCTTACGCGATTTTTGGTGGCCTGACGCCAATTAGCGTGACGCTGATGATGAGCCTGACGCCAATGGCACCGGCCTGGTATGTGCTGGCGCTGGCGGTGATTGGCTTTATGGTGGGCATTTGGCTGTGGCGCGATAGCCGTCAGCAGCATGCGCAGTTGGATATGTCGCTGCACTCGTCATAAGGCAAAAAGCGGAGCCAAACAGCTCCGCTTTTTCTTTTCTTACTCGCCAATCGGCAATACCGTGCGGCCAAATTTTTCGTTCAGCACTTCGCCCATCGCCAGATAGAACGCGCTCGATCCGCAAATAATGCCAATCCAGCCAGCAAAGCGCAGCAGCCCCGCGTTATCGGTCAGATGGCCGATGGCCAGCAGCGCAAACAGCAGCGTCAGACTGGCGAAGATGAACTGCAGCATTTTCGGCGACTTCAGCGTGCCGAAGAACAGGAACGCGGTGAACACGCCCCACAGCGCGAGATAGGCGCCAAGGAAGTGGCCGTCGGCTGCCTCTGCCAGTCCAAGTTTCGGCAGCAGCAGAATCGCCACCAACGTTAACCAGAAGCTGCCGTAAGAGGTAAAGGCGGTCAGCCCGAAGGTGTTGCCTTTCTTATACTCCAGCAGCCCGGCAAAAATTTGCGCGATGCCGCCGTAGAAAATACCCATCGCCAGGATGATCACATCCATCGCAAACAGGCCAGTGTTGTGTAAGTTGAGCAGGATGGTGGTCATACCGAATCCCATCAGGCCCAACGGGGCGGGATTCGCCAGCGTGGTGTTGCTCATAATTCCTCAGAAGCAGCGTTGAAGATGTTGTTAGTGTTTTACCCGCGCAAACCGCTGAGGCCACGAGGCGCTGCATAATAAGCGGCCTCATTTTGGTCAACTTTGATCTGAATCGACCAGAGAATGAAATTTTTTTTAGTTTTAACCCTTGATGCGCATCGAACCGGCCCCATTTACTTGTCATCGAGCGTTGTGAGGCAGCAAAAAAAGCCTGCTTCAGCAGTTGAAAGTGGTCAGTTTGACCGCATCTCTGTTTCACAACCCTAATTGGCAAAGAATTTAAGTGGGAGATGTTTAGATGGGTAAGATTATTGGTATTGACTTGGGTACAACCAACTCATGTGTTGCAGTTATGGATGGTGGTAAAGCGCGCGTGCTGGAAAACGCCGAAGGCGACCGCACCACGCCGTCGATCATTGCGTATGCACAGGATGGCGAAACTCTGGTTGGTTCACCGGCTAAACGTCAGTCTGTGACCAACCCGCAGAATACTCTGTTTGCGATTAAGCGCCTGATTGGCCGTCGCTTCCAGGACGAAGAAGTACAGCGTGATATTAAAATCATGCCTTACAAAATCATCGGCGCGGATAACGGCGACGCATGGATTGATGTGAAGGGCCAGAAAATGGCACCACCACAGATCTCGGCCGAAGTGCTGAAAAAGATGAAGAAAACCGCGGAAGATTTCCTCGGTGAAGCTGTAACTGAAGCGGTTATTACCGTTCCAGCTTACTTCAACGATGCGCAGCGTCAGGCGACCAAAGACGCCGGCCGTATCGCAGGTCTGGAAGTAAAACGTATCATCAACGAACCAACCGCAGCAGCACTGGCTTACGGTCTGGATAAAGGTCAGGGCAACCGCACCATCGCGGTATACGACCTGGGCGGCGGTACTTTCGATATCTCAATCATTGAGATCGATGAAGTTGATGGCGAGAAAACCTTTGAAGTTCTGGCAACCAACGGTGATACCCATCTGGGTGGTGAAGACTTCGATAGCCGTCTGATTAACTATCTGGTGGCCGAATTTAAGAAAGATCAGGGCATCGATCTGCACAACGATCCGCTGGCGATGCAGCGTCTGAAAGAAGCGGCAGAGAAAGCCAAAATCGAGCTCTCTTCAGCGCAGCAGACCGACGTTAACCTGCCGTACATCACGGCGGATGCGACCGGTCCTAAGCACCTGAACATCAAAGTAACGCGTGCGAAGCTGGAATCTCTGGTTGAAGATTTGGTATCTCGCTCAATCGAGCCGCTGAAAGTGGCTCTGCAGGATGCGGGTCTGTCTGTTTCAGACATCAACGACGTGATCCTGGTGGGCGGTCAAACGCGTATGCCAATGGTTCAGGCCAAAGTGACTGAGTTCTTCGGTAAAGAGCCACGTAAAGACGTGAACCCGGACGAAGCGGTAGCCGTTGGTGCTGCGGTTCAGGGCGGTGTGTTGGCAGGTGAAGTGAAAGACGTTCTGCTGCTGGACGTTACCCCGCTGTCGCTGGGTATCGAAACCATGGGCGGCGTTATGACTTCGCTGATCAGCAAGAACACCACCATCCCAACCAAGCACAGCCAGGTGTTCTCGACTGCTGAAGATAACCAGTCTGCCGTGACCATTCACGTGCTGCAGGGTGAGCGTAAGCGTTCAGGCGATAACAAATCACTGGGCCAGTTCAACCTCGACGGTATTCAGTCTGCACCGCGCGGCATGCCGCAAATCGAAGTGACCTTCGATATCGATGCGGATGGTATCCTGCACGTGTCGGCGAAAGACAAAAACAGCGGTAAAGAGCAGAAGATCACCATCAAGGCGTCTTCTGGTCTGAACGAAGAAGAGATCGAAAAAATGGTGCGTGACGCGGAAGCGAACGCCGAGTCTGACCGTAAGTTCGAAGAGCTGGTTCAGACCCGTAACCAGGGCGATCAGATTTCGCACAGCACCCGTAAGCAGCTGGACGAAGCAGGCGACAAACTGTCTGCAGAAGACAAAGCGCCAATTGAAGCGGCGTTGACCGAGCTGAACACCGCGCTGAAAGGCGAAGACAAAGCGGACATCGAAGCCAAAATGCAGGCATTGATGGAAGTGTCCAGCAAACTGATGGAGCTGGCACAGCAGCAGGGTCAGGCAGCTGATGCAGGCGATGCAACTGCACAGAAAGATGACGACGTTGTCGACGCTGAGTTCGAAGAAGTTAAAGACAAAAAATAATTGCCCCTGACCGGGCGCGACGGCTGGCCTGACAGCCGTTGAAACCAGCACGGGCGTAGGAGATCTCTCCACGCCCGTGCGATCATGTTAAGGGCAGAACAAATATGGCTAAGAGTGATTTATACGAGATCTTAGGCGTCTCTAAATCCGCAGATGAGCGTGAAATCAAAAAGGCTTATAAGCGCCTGGCGATGAAATACCATCCGGACCGTAATCCGGACAATAAAGAAGCCGAAGCGAAGTTTAAAGAAATTAAGGAAGCCTACGAAATTCTGACCGACGCACAGAAGCGTGCGGCCTACGACCAATATGGTCATGCAGCCTTTGAACAAGGTGGCATGGGCGGTGGTGGCGGCTTCGGCGGCGGCGGTGCTGACTTCAGCGATATCTTTGGCGACGTCTTTGGCGATATTTTTGGTGGTGGCCGCCGTCAGCGTGCCTCACGTGGCGCCGATTTACGCTACAACATGGAGCTAACGCTGGAAGAAGCGGTACGCGGCGTGACCAAAGAGATCCGCATTCCAACTCTGGAAGAGTGCGATGTCTGCCACGGCAGCGGCGCGAAAGCGGGAACCAAACCGCAGACCTGTCATACCTGTCATGGTGCTGGTCAGGTGCAGATGCGTCAGGGCTTCTTCACCGTGCAGCAGGCGTGTCCGACCTGTCACGGTCGTGGTTCAGTGATCAAAGACCCATGCAATGCATGTCATGGTCACGGTCGCGTTGAGCGCAGTAAAACCCTGTCGGTGAAAATTCCTGCAGGCGTGGATACCGGCGATCGCATTCGTCTGACCGGCGAAGGTGAAGCGGGCGAACACGGCGCACCAGCGGGCGATTTGTACGTTCAGGTTTCGGTGAAAAAACACCCGATCTTCGAGCGTGAAGATAACAACCTGTATTGCGAAGTGCCGATTAACTTCGCGATGGCAGCATTGGGTGGCGAGATTGAAGTGCCAACGCTTGATGGCCGCGTGAACCTGAAAGTGCCTTCTGAAACGCAAACCGGCAAGCTCTTCCGCATGCGCGGTAAAGGCGTGAAATCAGTGCGTGGCGGTGCGGTAGGTGATTTGCTGTGTCGTGTAGTGGTGGAAACGCCAGTCAGCCTCAACGACAAACAGAAAGCGCTGCTGCGTGAACTGGAAGAGAGTTTTGGTGGCCCAAGCGGCGAGAAAAATAGCCCGCGCTCCAAAAGCTTCCTCGACGGTGTGAAGAAGTTCTTTGACGATTTAACGCGTTAATCCCGTCTTAGATGTATAAAAAGCGGAGAGGAAACTCTCCGCTTTTTTTATATTCATTATTAATGATATTAAAATCCGTTAAGCCCATCTTAATAATCATTAAAGATGTGTGAAATCTATTTATTGGTTTTACTTTCAAATTCAAGGCTTGAATACTACTTCAATCTATATATCTAAATTGATCTCTCGGCGGTCATAAGTGCATTTATTTGCAATGGCGGCATCAGGGATGCTTGTGAATATTAAGTTAATTGATTGGAGTAATCATGTTTTATATACGGGAAGTTTTCATTCTCATGTCGTTGTTGCCTTTAACTGCCGCTGCGCATGTTAAATGGTTTGTCGATTACAACACCGAGAATCGCCCAGCTTCACTATTGAATATGCTGCAGTCTATGGAGTTTATGGGGCTGCTGGCCCTTGCAACGATTGTTATATTTCTAACCTCGGTGCTGGATCGTAAACTGGCATCGCCAGTTGATGTACCCGAATGGCAACCATAATTAACGCTGCTGGAGAATTGCGTGCCGGCCATAATGCGTTATGGTACTTCAGCATTCTTTTTAACGCTGACGCTAAGCTTTCCACATATTATTCTGACGCCAGAATTAGTGGTTGAAAATCCGGCGATGCGTTATGTACATGCGCTAATTGCTCTGACCGCTTTTCACCGTCGTACAAGTTTAATTGCTGGCGATGGTATCTTATTCCTTTACAGCTACGCCACCCAATTATAAGGCACCTTCCATATGCTGGATTATCTGGTGTTTATTGGCACCGGTGTCTATCTGATCATGCAAACCTTAGGCGGCGATAAAGTACGTGGCCTAACCATTGAATTAGTACGTTTTACGCTGGCATATTCATTCTTGTGGGGTGCAATTGAAAAATTCATGCAACCCGATCTCTTTTACCATCTGTTAGAAGAGCATAGTTATCTGGCGATGGGCATGGACTGGGAATTCTTCGTCCGTGCGGCAGGCTTTGTGGAGTTTTGCTGTGCCTGGCATATCTTTAGTGGTCGTGCAGCGGGTTATGCTGGTATTGGCTTGATGGCGTTCTTTGTCATCGCCGCCGTTATTCCGTTCGGTATGATCGATTTCATTGGCCATTTCTTATTTATCATTCCATTGATTGCCGTCCTGTTCACGCCGCGCAAGGTGCCACTCTGCCGCACCGCATGCGGTACCACATTAGCGTTTCTGGTGGCGCTTGCCCTGTATTTGCTGGTGGCTTATGCCGCTTGGTATATGCTTTATTTTTACCTGCATTTGGACTTATTCCATTAAGAGGTGATTATGCATCGGTATTACCGAGCAATTAACGAGACATAAGCTGCTTTTAACGAGGTGTCTGAATCGCTACACTTCTCAGCCTAAATGTCTCTACTCAGGAGGAGTTGTGAACAAATCCCGTTCTATTCGAAGCTTGCTGAAAAGCTTTATCGCCAGTGACGCCAGTAACGGCATGGTGCTGATTCTGGCGGCCGTTGCGGCGATGATTTTGGCGAACAGCGCAGAAACCGCTCAAGGTTATCAATCGTTTCTTGCTGAGCCGGTGCAGATTCGCTTTGGCGCATTAGACATCAGCAAAAACCTGCTGCTGTGGATTAACGATGCCATGATGGCGCTGTTTTTCCTGGTGATTGGTTTGGAAGTGAAACGCGAGCTGATTACTGGCGAGCTCGCCAGTCGCGATCGCGCCATTTTCCCGGTCATCGCGGCAATTGGCGGTATGGTGGTGCCAGGACTGATTTTCCTGTTCTTCAACCACGGCGATCCTATTGCGCGTAACGGCTGGGCGATTCCTACCGCCACCGATATTGCTTTCGCTTTGGGCGTGTTGGCGTTGCTGGGCAGTCGCGTACCGACTGCGCTGAAAGTGTTCCTGATGGCCCTGGCGATTATTGATGATCTTGGCGCTATTGTGATCATCGCGCTGTTCTATACCAGCGATCTTTCGGTGTTGTCATTGAGCGTGGCCGCCGGTGCGATTGTGCTGTTGGCGATTCTTAATCGCTGTGGCGTACGTAATATTGCCATCTATATGTTGGTCGGTATTGTGCTGTGGACGGCGGTGCTCAAGTCTGGCGTCCACGCAACGCTGGCGGGCGTGATTGTTGGCTTCTTCGTGCCGCTGGAAGAGAAGAACGGCCATTCTCCGGCCGAGCATCTGGCGCATGGTTTGATGCCGTGGGTCAACTGGCTGATTCTGCCGCTGTTCGCTTTCGCTAACGCCGGTATTTCGCTGACCGGTATTACCTTTATGGATGCGCTGTCGCCAGAGCCGCTGGGCATCATTCTCGGCTTGCTGATTGGTAAACCGTTGGGCATCACGCTGTTCTGCTGGCTGGCAGTCAAGTGGCGGCTGGCGGTGCTACCGGGAGGCACCACCATACGCGATATCATGGCGATTGGTGTGCTATGCGGTATCGGCTTCACTATGTCGATCTTTATTAGTTCGCTGGCGTTTGATGCCGCCCACGAGCAACTGGTGACCTTCTCCAAACTGGGGATTCTCAGTGGCTCGCTGCTTTCGGCGGTCATTGGCTACACGCTGCTGCGCATCAAACTGCGTTAAAAGAGGAAGGAGGCGAAAGCCTCCTTTTTTTGCCGATGAATCAGCTCAATTTTAATCATCTCTACTATTTCTGGCAGGTGTGTAAAACCGGCTCGGTGGTGCGTGCGGCGGATGTGCTGTGCCTGGCGCCACAGACGGTTACTGGCCAGATTAAATCGCTGGAAGACCAACTAGGCGGCGTGCTGTTTCGCCGTCAGGGACGCGGTTTGGTGCCCAATGAGCTTGGGCAACTGGTGTTCCGCTATGCCGATCGCATGTTCATGCTGAGTCAGGAGATGCTCGATATCGTTAACTACCGCAAAGAGTCGCATCTGCTGTTTGATGTGGGCGTGGCGGATGCGCTGTCAAAGCAGTTGGTGAGTAAGGTGCTGGAGGCGGCGGTGGTGGCTGAAGAGCGAATCCATCTGCGCTGTTTTGAATCGACGCATGAGATGTTGCTGGAACAGTTAAGCCAGCACAAGCTGGATATGATTCTGTCCGATTGCCCAATTGATTCCACTCAGCAGGAAGGGCTGTTTTCGGTCAAGCTGGGCGAATGTCCGATCAGCTTCTGGTGTAACACGCCGTTACCGACGCTGCCATTTCCCGCTTGCCTGGAAGAGCGGCGCTTGCTGATTCCAGGCCGTCGCTCGATGCTGGGTCGCAAACTGCTGAACTGGATTCACAGCCAGGGCTTACAGGTGGAGATTCTGGGTGAGTTTGATGATGCGGCCTTAATGAAGGCATTTGGTGCGCTGAACAACGCGATATTTGTGGCTCCCACATTATATGGGCACGAGATTTACCGTGATGATGCTATCAGGGAGATTGGTCGTCTGGATGCGGTGATGGAGGAGTATCATGTGATCTTTGCTGAGCGGATGATTCAGCATCCGGCGGTACAGCGGATCTGCCATCGCGACTTCAGTGCGCTATTTTCCACTGAATTGCAGGCATAAAAAAACCGGCTAAGCGCCGGTTCTTTTTTACAAAGCGATTAACAGACGGGCGATTAAGCCAGTTTGTTGATCTGAGCAGTCAGGTTTGCTTTATGACGTGCAGCTTTGTTTTTGTGGATCAGACCTTTAGCAGCCTGACGGTCCACGAGTGGTTGCATTTCGTTGAATGCGTTCTGCGCAGCAGCTTTGTCGCCTGTTGCGATAGCCGCGTATACTTTCTTAATGAAAGTACGCATCATTGAACGGTTGCTTGCGTTATGCTTGCGACGTTTCTCAGATGTTACGGCGCGTTTCTTAGCTGATTTGATATTAGCCAAGGTCCAACTCCCAAATGTGATCTATATGGACAAATCAAAGGCCGAGGACTATGCCTTTTGCGCCTTCTTATGTCAATGGATTTGTGCAAATAAGCGTCGTTTTAAAAACAACACTCGATTACGTAATTGATGGCGCAGGATTCTACCAGCAACGCGGCGTTGAATACAGTATTTCGCAGCAAAAATCTTCAGATCCTTGCTAAGCAACTGGCTACGCGTGGAATAAGCCGCGCCAGAAGCAGGAAAGGCACGTATACGGGTTAACCTAAACGCCATTCAAGGGTATAATCCGCCGATTTCCACCGGTTTGAGTCAGCCATGAAGTTTATCCGCGGTATTTATAATCTGAAAGAGCAGCATCGCGGCTGCGTCCTGACCATTGGTAATTTCGACGGCGTACATCGCGGCCACCAGGCTTTGATGGCTGAATTAATTGCTGAAGGACGAAAACGCAATCTGCCGGTGGTGGTGATGGTCTTTGAGCCACAACCGCTTGAGCTGTTTGCCGGCGATAAAGCCCCGGCGCGCCTTACGCGTTTGCGTGAAAAGCTGAAGTACCTCGAACAAGCGGGCGTTGATGCCGTACTTTGCGTACGTTTTGATCGTCGCTTCGCTGCGCATTCGGCGCAGAGTTTTATTTCCGAATTGCTGGTGGACAAGCTGAACGTCAAGTTCCTGGCCGTCGGTGATGATTTCCGCTTCGGCGCTGGTCGCCAGGGGGATTTCCTGTTATTACAGAAAGCCGGTGCGGAGTATGGCTTTGAGGTCATCAGCACCCAAACCTATTGCGATAGCGGCAAGCGCATCAGCAGCACCGCCGTTCGTCAGGCGCTGGCGCAGGATGATTTTGCGCAAGCCGAAGCGCTGCTGGGCCATCCGTTCAGCATCTCAGGTCGCGTAGTGCACGGTGATGCACTTGGGCGCACCATCGGTTTCCCAACGGCTAATCTCCCTTTGCGTCGCACCGTTACGCCGGTTAAAGGCGTATTTGCGGTAGAAGTGTTGGGCCTCGGCGATCAGCCGCTGCCCGGCGTGGCCAATATTGGTACGCGCCCAACGGTAAAAGGTTTACGTCAGCAGCTTGAAGTTCACCTGCTCGACACAAATATGAATCTCTATGGGCGTCACATTGAAGTGGTGCTGAAACAGAAGATTCGCGATGAACAGCGTTTCGCTTCGCTGGACGCGCTGAAAGAACAAATTGCGAAAGATGTGGTGACGGCCCGCCAATTCTTTGGGCTAAAAACACCGGTTTAATGACCGAAATACGGAATCGAGAATCTGATGAGTGACTATAAATCTACCCTGAATTTGCCGGAAACGGGGTTCCCGATGCGTGGCGATCTGGCCAAGCGCGAACCGGGAATGCTGCAACGTTGGTATGATGACAACCTGTACGGCATCATCCGCGAAGCCAAGAAAGGGAAAAAAACCTTTATTTTGCATGATGGCCCTCCTTATGCGAACGGCAGCATTCATATTGGTCACTCAGTTAACAAGATTCTGAAAGACATTATCGTCAAGTCGAAAGGCATGGCGGGCTTTGACTCGCCGTACGTTCCAGGTTGGGACTGCCACGGTTTGCCGATTGAGCACAAAGTTGAGCAGATGATTGGTAAGCCGGGCGAGAAAGTCAGCGCGGCTGAATTCCGTGCCGCTTGCCGCCAATACGCGGCGGAGCAGGTTGAAGGTCAGAAAAATGACTTCATCCGTCTCGGCGTGCTGGGTGACTGGGATCGTCCTTACCTGACGATGAACTTCCAGACCGAAGCCAACATCATTCGTGCGCTGGGTAAAATCATCGGCAACGGCCATCTGCACAAAGGCGCTAAGCCGGTGCACTGGTGCATGGATTGCCGCTCGGCACTGGCTGAAGCGGAAGTGGAGTATTACGACAAAACCTCGCCATCTATCGACGTGATGTTCAATGCCGTTGATGCCGATGCGGTGCGCGCGAAGTTTGGCGTCGCCGCTTCAGAAGGCCCGGTTTCACTGGTGATCTGGACCACCACGCCGTGGACCATGCCAGCCAACCGCGGTATTTCGCTGCATCCGGAATTTGAATATCAGCTGCTGCAGATTGAAGGTCGTAGCCTGATTCTCGCCAAAGAGATGGTTGAGAGCGTGATGAAGCGCGCCGGCATCAGTGACTGGAAAGTACTGGGCGAATGCAACGGTGCGGCGCTTGAGCTGCAACTGTTCCAGCATCCGTTCCTTGAGCAGATCCAATCGAAAGTGGTTCTGGGTGAGCACGTGACGCTGGAAGCCGGTACCGGTGCGGTACATACCGCGCCAGGCCACGGCCCGGATGACTATGTTATCGGTCAGAAATACGGCCTGGAAACCGCTAATCCGGTGGGTCCGGATGGCGCGTATCTGCCAGGCACCTACCCAACGCTTGATGGCGTAAACGTCTTTAAAGCCAACGACATGATCGTTGAGCTGCTGAAAGAGAAGGGCGCGCTGCTGCACGTTGAGAAACTGCTGCACAGCTACCCGCACTGCTGGCGTCACAAAACGCCGATCATCTTCCGTGCCACGCCACAATGGTTCATCAGCATGGATCAGAAAGGCCTGCGTGCACAGTCGCTGAAAGAGATCAAAGGCGTGCAGTGGATCCCGGATTGGGGCCAGGCGCGTATCGAAGCGATGGTGGCGAATCGTCCGGACTGGTGTATCTCACGTCAGCGTACGTGGGGCGTGCCGATGGCGCTGTTCGTGCACAAAGAGAGCGAGCAGCTGCATCCGGATACGCTGGAGCTGATGGAGAAAGTCGCCAAGCTGGTTGAGCAGGACGGCATCCAGGCGTGGTGGGATCTCGATCCGCGCGATCTGATGGGCGATGACGCTGACCACTACGTTAAAGTGCCAGACACCTTAGACGTGTGGTTCGACTCCGGATCAACCAGCTACGCGGTAGTCGATGCGCGTCCGGAATTCGGTGGCCATACGCCGGATATGTATCTGGAAGGTTCTGATCAGCATCGCGGCTGGTTCATGTCTTCTCTGATGATCTCCACAGCGATGAAAGGCAAAGCGCCTTATCGTCAGGTACTGACGCACGGTTTCACCGTGGATGGTCAGGGCCGCAAGATGTCTAAATCGATCGGCAACACCGTGGCGCCACAGGATGTCATGGATAAGCTGGGCGCGGATATTCTGCGTCTGTGGGTCGCCTCTACCGATTACTCCGGTGAGATGGCGGTCTCCGACGAAATCCTCAAGCGTGCCGCAGACAGCTATCGTCGTATCCGTAACACCGCGCGTTTCCTGCTGGCTAACCTTGCTGGCTTCAATCCGGCGACCGATTGCGTCAAGCCGGAAGAGATGGTGGTGGTGGATCGCTGGGCGGTTGGCCGTGCGCTGGCAGCGCAGCAGGATATCGTGCACTCCTACGAAAACTACGATTTCCACGAAGTGGTGCAGCGTCTGATGCACTTCTGCTCTATCGAAATGGGCTCGTTCTATCTCGATGTGATCAAAGATCGTCAGTACACCGCGAAAGGCGACAGCCTGGCGCGTCGCAGCTGCCAAACCGCGCTGTGGCATATCGTTGAAGCGCTGGTGCGCTGGATGGCACCAATCATGTCCTTCACCGCAGACGAAATCTGGGGCTACCTGCCGGGCGAGCGCGCGAAATACGTGTTCACCGAAGAGTGGTATCAGGATCTGTTTGGTCTGGCGGATAACGAAGCGCTGAACGACGCCTATTGGGATGATCTGCTGAAAGTGCGCGGTGAAGTGAACAAGGTCATCGAGCAAGCGCGTAGCGATAAACGCATCGGTGGCGCGCTGGAAGCCACGGTCACGCTGTATGCGGATGCCGAGCTGGCCGCCAAGCTGCAGGCGTTGGGTGATGAGCTGCGTTTCGTGCTGTTAACTTCAGGCGCAACCGTGGCGGATTACGCCACTGCCAGCGATGAAGCGCAGCAGAGCGAACTGTTCAAAGGTCTGAAAATCGCGCTGCACAAAGCAGAAGGCGAGAAATGTCCGCGCTGCTGGCATTACACTACAGACGTTGGCCAGAATCCTGAGCACGCTGCGGTATGTGGCCGTTGCTACACTAACGTGTCCGGAAACGGCGAGCAGCGGAAATTTGCCTGATGAGTAAAGCTATTTCTTCGACCGGTTTGCGCTGGCTTTGGCTGGTGCTGGTGGTGATCGCCATCGATTTTGGCAGCAAAATGTGGGTCATGGATAACATGATGCTGCATGAAACGCAGCCGCTGATGCCGTTCCTGAATCTGTTCTATGCGCATAACTATGGCGCGGCGTTCAGCTTCCTGGCCGACAAAGGCGGCTGGCAGCGCTGGTTCTTTGCCGGCATCGCCATTGCTATCGTCGTGGCGCTGTTGGTGATGATGTATCGCAATGCTGCCAGCAACAAATTAACCAATATTGCTTACGCGCTGATTATCGGCGGGGCGTTGGGTAACCTGTTTGACCGTTCGTATCACGGCTTTGTAGTCGATTTTATCGACTTCTATGTCGGAGACTGGCACTTCGCGACCTTCAACATCGCCGACTGTGCCATCTGTATCGGCGCGGCGCTGGTGGTGCTGGAAGGTTTTCTCAGCCCGAACGGCAAACCGGCAAAAGATAAAGGGTAAAAAATGAGTGAGTCTGTTCAGCGCGATAGCGCGTTGCTGGTGCATTTTACGCTGAAGCTGGAAGATGGCTCGACGGCTGAATCCACGCGCGCCAACGGCAAACCTGCGCTGTTCTGTCTGGGCGATGGCAGCCTTTCAGCCGCGCTGGAACAGCAGCTTCTGGGGCGTAAAGTCGGCGATAAGCACGCCTTTACCCTCGAGCCGGAAGATGCCTTCGGCGGCACCAGCCCGGATCTGGTTCAGTACTTCTCGCGCCGTGACTTTAACGACGCGGGCGAACCGGAAGTCGGCGCTATTATGCTGTTCAGCGGCCGTGGCGGCAGCGAAATGCCTGGCGTGATCCGTGAAGTTTCCGGCGACTCAATCACCGTAGACTTCAACCATCCGCTGGCGGGTCAGCGCATTCAGTTTGATATTGAAGTGCTGGAGATTGATCCGGCGCTGGAGGCCAACGATGCAAATCCTGTTAGCTAACCCACGCGGTTTCTGCGCAGGCGTTGATCGCGCCATCAGCATCGTTGAGCGCGCGCTGGAGATGTACGGCGCGCCCATCTACGTGCGTCACGAAGTGGTGCATAACCGCTACGTGGTGAGCAGCTTGCGCGAGCGCGGAGCGATCTTTATTGAAGAGATCGCTGAAGTGCCGGATAACGCCATTCTGATCTTCTCCGCGCACGGCGTATCACAAGCGGTTCGCGCCGAAGCCAAAGCGCGTAACCTCACCATGCTGTTTGATGCCACCTGTCCGCTGGTGACAAAAGTGCATATGGAAGTCGCGCGCGCCAGTCGCAAAGGTGTTGAAGCGATTCTCATTGGTCACGCGGGGCATCCGGAAGTGGAAGGCACCATGGGCCAGTACAGCAATCCCAACGGCGGCATGTATCTGGTGGAATCGCCGGAAGATGTGTTCAAGCTGAACGTCAAAGATGAGAGCAACCTGTGCTTTATGACGCAGACCACGCTTTCAGTCGATGATACTTCGGACGTGATTGATGCACTGCGTCAGCGCTTCCCGGCGATTATCGGTCCACGTAAAGATGACATCTGCTACGCCACCACCAACCGTCAGGAAGCTGTTCGCGTGCTGGCGCGAGATGCTGAAGTGGTGCTGGTCGTAGGATCGAAAAACTCCTCTAACTCGAACCGTCTGGCCGAACTGGCGCAGCGTGCTGGTAAGCTGGCGAAGCTGATCGATTCGGCTGATGACATTCAGGAAGAGTGGGTCAAAGATAAGCAGATCATCGGCGTCACTGCGGGCGCATCTGCTCCAGATATTCTGGTGCAGCAGGTGATTCAGCGTCTGCGTGAGCTCGGCGGTGAAGCGGCGATTGAGCTGATTGGCCGTGAAGAGAACATTGTGTTTGAAGTACCGAAAGAGCTGCGCGTCGACGTGCGTAATGTGCAGTAAGCGGTTCACACCGCAGTAAAATCAGGCCGACATTGTTCGGCCTTTTCTTTGCCTGTCGCAGACAGAAATCCCACTTCCAGCATGCGTGATTGCTTTTACTGATAATGTTTCGCGGCTGGCATAAAATTCTTATATCCCTTTATTATTGTGGCGTGACTGTTATCTGACCGTTAACCTGTTTACGCTTTACATGCATAGATTTGTATCAGGAATGAATAATTATGAGTGAAATCCGCATTGCTATCGTTGGTGCGCCGGGTCGCATGGGACGCAATTTGATTCAGGCCGTACAGCAGGCGGAAGGTGTTGCGCTCGGCGCGGCACTGGCACGTAGCGGTTCGTCATTGCTGGGCGTTGATGCTGGCGAACTGGCGGGCATCGGCAAAACGGGCGTAATCGTCTCTGACGATCTGCAAAAGGTGGTTAATGACTTCGATGTCCTAATCGATTTCACCCGTCCGGAAGGCACGCTGGAGTATCTGGCATTTTGTCGCCAGCACAACAAAGCGATGGTGATCGGTACTACCGGTTTTGATGAAGCCGGCAAAGCGGCGATTCGCGCGGCAGCCGAAGAGATTGGCATCGTGTTCGCTGCCAATTTCAGCGTGGGCGTCAACCTGGTGCTGAATCTGCTGCAGCAGGCGGCGAAGGTGATGGGCGACTACGCGGATATTGAAATCGTAGAAGCGCATCATCGTCATAAAGTTGATGCACCATCAGGTACAGCGCTGGCGATGGGCGAGGCGATTGCCGATGCCATGAAGTGGAATCTGGATGAGCACGCGGTATATGCCCGTGAAGGTCATACCGGTGAGCGTAAAGCGCAAACCATCGGATTTGCTACCGTGCGCGCCGGCGATATCGTGGGTGAACATACCGCGATGTTTGCAGATATTGGTGAGCGTGTAGAGATTACCCACAAGGCTTCCAGCCGTATGACCTTTGCAAATGGTGCAGTTAAAGCGGCAAGTTGGTTAAAGAACAAGAAATCTGGCCTTTATGATATGCGTGATGTGCTGGATTTATCGATGTTGTGAGTGTTGTGAACCATCGTGATGTGGTTATTTCAATCGGTAAGACCTTGATTGACGAGGGCAATGTTATCATTGCCCTTTATTTTATCTGTAAATGGACGGTTTGATTGTTTTTCACTGCGAAGGGTTTATTTGTTGCAGTTAATGAGCATTTATCAGGCTTGTGATGGCTAATTTTGACCATTTGGTCAAAAATTTATGCGTGTTAGCATCACTTTGCCATTATTGCCGTCAGGCAACCGATTATTTTTCCGAGTTATCTCACTCTTTTATCGCCTTTCACCGTTTTTAACATTCAGTTGCCCGAAATATACAAAAAAATAACCACATGTTGTAGACAAGGTGCGGGGCGATCATTAGAATGCGCGCAATTTGCCAAAATTCGAGTACTCAGGCGGGTTTTGCATTGATTCTGGCACTGCTTTTGAATTAATATGCAAATATTGTGACTGTTTATTCCCTGGAGGATGTTTTGATTAAGTCAGCGCTCTTGGTTCTGGAAGACGGAACCCAATTCCACGGTCGGGCCATCGGGGCTACGGGGTCGGCAGTGGGAGAAGTTGTTTTCAACACTTCAATGACCGGTTATCAAGAAATCCTCACTGATCCTTCCTATTCCCGCCAAATCGTTACCCTCACTTATCCCCATATCGGCAATGTTGGCGTTAACGCCGCCGATGAAGAATCCAGCCAAATCCATGCTCAAGGCCTCGTTATTCGCGATCTGCCGCTGATTACCAGCAACTTCCGCAGTGAAGAAAGTCTGTCAGCTTACCTGCAGCGCAATAACATCGTTGGCATCGCCGATATCGACACGCGCAAACTGACCCGTTTGCTGCGCGAGAAGGGCGCACAGAGCGGCTGCATTATTGCGGGCGATAATCCGGATGCCGCACTGGCGCTGCAGAAAGCGCAGGCGTTCCCGGGCTTGAAAGGCATGGACTTGGCGAAAGAAGTGACCACCGCTGAAACCTACGCGTGGCAGCAAGGTAGCTGGACACTGGAAGGTGACCTGCCGGAACAGAAAACGGCGGAAGAGCTGCCGTTCCATGTGGTGGCGTACGATTACGGCGCCAAGCGCAACATCCTGCGCATGCTGGTGGATCGCGGCTGCCGCCTGACGGTAGTACCGGCGCAAACCCCGGCGGAAGAGGTTCTGGCACTTAATCCAGACGGTATTTTCCTGTCGAACGGTCCTGGCGACCCGGAGCCGTGCGACTACGCGATTAACGCCATTCAGGCGTTCCTGAAAACCGATGTTCCGGTATTCGGTATCTGCCTTGGCCATCAGCTGTTAGCGCTGGCGAGCGGTGCCAAAACCATCAAGATGAAACTCGGCCACCATGGCGGCAACCATCCGGTGAAAGATCTCGACAACAATACCGTGATGATCACCGCGCAGAACCACGGTTTTGCGGTTGATGACAGCCAGTTGCCAGCCAATCTGCGCGTGACGCATGTTTCGCTGTTCGACCAAACCGTGCAGGGTATTCATCGCACTGACAAACCGGCCTTCAGCTTCCAGGGACACCCGGAAGCGAGCCCAGGCCCGCACGATGCGGCGCCACTGTTCGATCACTTTATCGAACTGATCGAAGCATACCGTTCTAACGCGAAGTAATCAGGAGCCCACGATGCCAAAACGTACAGACATAAAATCCATCCTGATTCTTGGTGCTGGCCCGATCGTTATCGGCCAGGCATGTGAATTTGACTACTCCGGTGCGCAGGCGTGTAAAGCGCTGCGCGAAGAGGGCTACCGTGTCATTCTGGTGAACTCGAACCCGGCAACCATTATGACCGACCCGGAAATGGCCGATGCGACCTACATCGAGCCGATTCATTGGGAAGTGGTACGCAAGATTATTGAAAAAGAGCGTCCGGATGCGGTACTGCCAACCATGGGCGGCCAGACAGCGCTGAACTGTGCGCTGGAGCTGGAGCGTCAGGGCGTGCTGGCAGAATTTGGCGTCACCATGATTGGTGCGACTGCCGATGCCATTGATAAAGCCGAAGACCGTCGTCGCTTTGATGTGGCGATGAAAAGCATTGGTCTGGGCACCGCACGTTCCGGTATCGCGCACACCATGGAAGAAGCGCTGGCGATTACCGAAGTCGTTGGCTTCCCGTGCATCATCCGTCCTTCCTTTACGATGGGCGGCACCGGCGGCGGTATCGCTTATAACCGCGAAGAATTTGAAGAGATTTGCGAACGCGGTCTCGACCTGTCGCCAACCAATGAGCTGCTGATTGATGAGTCGCTGATTGGCTGGAAAGAGTACGAGATGGAAGTGGTGCGTGATAAAAACGACAACTGCATCATCGTCTGCTCGATCGAAAACTTCGATGCGATGGGTATCCATACCGGTGACTCCATCACCGTGGCGCCGGCGCAAACCCTGACCGACAAAGAATACCAAATCATGCGTAACGCCTCACTGGCGGTACTGCGTGAAATCGGTGTTGAAACCGGCGGTTCTAACGTCCAGTTCTCGGTGAACCCGAAAGATGGCCGCATGATCGTCATCGAAATGAACCCGCGTGTATCGCGTTCGTCAGCATTGGCCTCGAAAGCCACCGGCTTCCCGATTGCCAAAGTGGCGGCGAAACTGGCGGTGGGCTTCACCCTCGATGAGCTGATGAACGACATTACCGGCGGCTTAACGCCAGCGTCGTTCGAACCTTCTATCGACTACGTCGTTACCAAGATTCCTCGCTTCAACTTCGAGAAGTTCGCCGGTGCCAACGATCGTCTGACAACGCAGATGAAATCAGTCGGTGAAGTGATGGCGATTGGCCGTACCTTCCAGGAATCGATGCAGAAAGCGCTGCGCGGTCTGGAAGTCGGTGCCAACGGTTTCGACCCGAAAGTCAGCCTTGACGATCCAGAAGCGTTAACGCGCATTCGTCGCGAACTGAAAGATGCCGGTTCTGACCGTATCTGGTACATCGCCGATGCGTTCCGTGCAGGCATGTCGGTTGATGGCGTGTTCAACCTCACCAACATCGATCGCTGGTTCCTGGTGCAGATTGAAGAGCTGGTGCGTCTGGAAGAACAGGTTGAGCGCGAAGGTGTGAACTCGCTGAACTCGGAATTCCTGCGTGCGCTGAAGCGTAAAGGTTTTGCCGACCTGCGTCTGGCTACATTGGCGGGCGTTTCTGAAGGCGAAATTCGTAAGCTGCGTCAGCAATTTAACCTGCATCCGGTTTATAAGCGCGTTGATACCTGTGCGGCTGAGTTCGCCACCGACACCGCCTATATGTACTCAACCTACGAGGAAGAGTGCGAAGCCAATCCAAACCAGGATCGTGAAAAAATCATGATTCTCGGCGGCGGTCCAAACCGTATCGGCCAGGGCATCGAGTTCGATTATTGCTGCGTGCATGCGGCGCTGGCGCTGCGTGAAGACGGTTATGAGACCATCATGGTCAACTGTAACCCGGAAACCGTATCAACCGATTACGACACTTCGGATCGCCTCTACTTCGAGCCGGTCACGCTGGAAGACGTGCTGGAAATCGTACGTATCGAGAAGCCGAAAGGCGTCATCGTACAGTACGGCGGCCAGACGCCACTGAAACTGGCACGCGCGCTGGAAGCGGCTGGCGTTCCGGTGATTGGTACCAGCCCGGACTCGATTGACCGTGCAGAAGACCGTGAGCGTTTCCAGCAGGCGGTTGATCGCCTGAGTCTGAAGCAACCGGCTAACGCCACCGTTGCAACGCTGGAGCAGGCCGTTGAGAAAGCCGCCGGTATTGGTTATCCGCTGGTGGTGCGTCCTTCTTATGTGCTGGGCGGCCGCGCGATGGAGATCGTTTACGACGAAATCGACCTGAAGCGTTACTTCCAGACGGCGGTATCGGTCTCTAACGATGCGCCAGTATTGCTGGATCGCTTCCTCGATGATGCGGTTGAAGTGGATGTTGATGCAATTTGCGACGGCGAACGCGTGCTGATTGGCGGCATCATGGAGCACATCGAGCAGGCGGGCGTGCACTCCGGTGACTCCGCATGTTCACTGCCGGCCTACACGCTGAGCACTGAAATCCAGAACGTGATGCGTCAGCAGGTGGAAAAACTGGCCTTCGAGCTGAACGTGCGTGGCCTGATGAACGTGCAGTTCGCGGTGAAGGACAATGAGGTTTACCTGATTGAGGTGAACCCACGCGCCGCGCGTACCGTGCCGTTCGTGTCGAAGGCCACTGGCGTGGCGCTGGCGAAGGTTGCCGCGCGCGTGATGGCAGGTAAAACGCTGGCTGAGCAGGGCGTCACCAAAGAAGTGATTCCACCGTATTACTCGGTGAAAGAAGTGGTGCTGCCGTTCAACAAGTTCCCAGGCGTTGACCCAATCCTCGGCCCAGAAATGCGCTCTACCGGTGAAGTGATGGGCGTAGGTCGCACCTTCGCTGAAGCCTTCGCCAAAGCGATGCTGGGTGCGCAGAGCAACATGAAGAAAACCGGTCGTGCGTTGCTGTCAGTGCGTGAAGGCGATAAGAAACGTATCGTCGACCTGGCAGCAAAACTGCAGAAGTTTGGTTTCGAGCTGGATGCGACACACGGTACCGCAGTGGTGCTGGGCGAAGCGGGCATCAATCCACGTCTGGTGAACAAGGTGCATGAAGGTCGTCCGCACATTCAGGACCGTCTGAAGAACGGCGAATATACCTACATCGTCAACACCACGGCGGGACGTCAGGCAATTGAAGACTCCAAGCTGATTCGTCGTAGCGCGTTGCAGTACAAAGTGCATTACGACACCACGCTGAACGGCGGCTTTGCCACGGCGATGGCGCTGAACGCGGATCCGACTGAGCAAGTGATTTCAGTGCAGGAAATGCACGCGCAAATTAAATAATCATTGGTTTGATAGTAATAAAGCGGCTCCTGCGGGAGCCGTTTTTTTTGGCCTTTCCCCGCAGCTGAATATCCTTATCTGTAAAAATCCTATTGATTTGACATATGTTTTATCAGTTGATGCGGAAAGGCTTACACCTCGGAATATCCGCACAAATTTATAAATAAGATCCCAGTCAGCGCACCGTACTATTTCGCTCGCTCATCAATAGAGCGCTCACCTTAACTGGGATATAAAAAATGCAAATGCGTGCTTTCACTCTCAGCGCTATTGCTGCGTTACTCGCAGCGGCGCCACTCGCCAGCCAGGCGGAAATTACTTTACTCAAGCAGGATCCACAGGCGGGCGATCCGCTGAGCCGTCTCGACTTCAAAGTGGGCGGCAGTATTCGTCCGCAATACCTGCATCAGAATGGCGTCAACGACAAGTCGTACAAACGTAATGGCTATGACGGCGGATCACGTTTCCGTTTCACCGCCAATTATTACCTGTTCGACGACGTAAGCTGGGTGGGTTACTACGAGCTGGGCGTAAACTTCCCAGCCTGGTGGGGTTGGGACAATCATCATGCGGATGGTGCGAACAACACCTCGCGCCGCCAACTCTATACCGGCTTCAAAAGCGCCACCCTGGGTGAACTCTACTTTGGTCAGCAGAACAGCGTTTACTACGATGTAGTTGGTGCGAAAACCGATATCTGGGATTACGACATGCTGGCCCAGGCACCGGGCAACGGTATCAATGGCGACTACGACGGCTCGTACCGTTCGCGCAAAATGCTGAAGTACAAAAACACCTTCGGCGATGCGGATGTGTATGCGTCTTACCTGTTTGAAGATAATGAATTCCTGCCAGGTAACGGCCTGCGCTATAAGCGTAAAGGCGGCGGTTCGCTGGGTGTGAACTACCACATCACCAAAGATCTGGCATGGGGAACCGCGTGGAACTACACCCGCGCTGATATCCGTAATCCAGGTAATGGTGACAGCAAACGTTATGACCAGAATATCTATGGCACTGCGCTCAGCTGGACACCGGATAACTGGACGCTGTCAGCCGGTGCCGGTTGGTATGAGAACTTCTCACCAACCAAACGCAACACCGTTAACAACTACTTCGCGGATGACGCGTGGGGCATCGAATACTTTGCTGGCTACAAATTCCCAATCGGTCAGTATGCGGTGAAATCCATCCAGCCTTACTTCATGGGCGACCGTCTCGAGTTCGTTAACGGACGTGACTACAAACGTATTGATAACGGCGTCGGCGTGAGTGCGCAGCTGGATTACGGTTTCCGTGTCGACTACGAATATGTCATCACCTCCAGCACCGACAAATCACTGGGCAACGTGAATCTGGTGCGTCTGCGCTACGATTTCTAAAGCGTCTCAACGGCTCCTGCGGGAGCCGTTTTCTTTTGTCGCACAGAGTGCGCTTTTCTTTACACTGCGATACCGACAATGCGACGTTTCGCGCGGAGTTGTGCCGCCTCGTCAGCAATTTCTGGCTCCTCGCCCCGCTATTGCCGGGAAAGTCGGTGTAAAACTCTGTCCAATAACAAAAGTGCGGTGGCATCGGAGCTTTACGCAAATAGCGGGGTCGGCCTATCGACGAAAGTTTCGCCTTTACGTATGATGGCGCCAATTTTTTCCAGTAGGTCTTTTAACATGATTAGTCTGATCGCGGCACTGGCAGCGGATCGCATTATTGGTATGGAAAACGCCATGCCATGGAACCTGCCAGCAGATTTGGCGTGGTTCAAACGTAATACCCTGAATAAGCCGGTGATTATGGGTCGTCTGACCTTTGAATCGATTGGCCGTCCGCTTCCTGGACGCTTGAACATTGTGGTCAGCAGCCAGCCCGGCAGCCACGAAGGCGTTACCTGGGTGACATCGCTGGAAGAGGCGGTAAAAGCGGCAGGTGATGTTGAAGAGATGATGGTGATTGGTGGTGGACGCGTTTACGAGCAGATGCTGGCTCGCGCGGATCGTCTTTACCTGACCCATATCGATGCGGAAGTGGAAGGGGACACCCAGTTCCCGGACTACGAGCCGGACGAGTGGCAGTCAACCTTCAGCGAATTCCACGACGCTGATGAGCAGAACTCGCACAGCTACTGCTTCGAGATCCTCGATCGCCGCACGTAGAATTGCCATTTATGGCGACCAATAAAAAACCCCGCTGAAGCGGGGTTTTTTATTTACGGCGTATCACTTAACGGCGGATGCGCACTCACCGCGCTCTCGGCCATCGCCTGTTCGCGGTTGGATGCCTGCACGTAATACTGTTTGGTTTCCCAATGCAGCAGCGTCAATGTTCCGCCCCAGCAGCAGCCGGTATCCAGACCAATCACATGCTCTGGCGTGCCTTTCCCTTCCAATGATGCCCAGTGACCAAAGATCTGCGTATAGTCGCTGTCGATTTTGCCCGGCACGTTAAACCACGGCTTAAGCGGTGGCGGGGCAGATTCTGGCGACTCTTTGCAGATCATATCCAGCTGGCCATTCGGGAAGCAGAAGCGCATCCGCGTTAGCGCATTGGTGCTAAAGCGAAGTCGTGCCAGGCCGCTGAGCTCCGGCGTCCAGTTGTTTGGCATGTCGCCGTACATCGCATCCAGGAACAGCGGATAGCTATCGCTGGAGAGCACCGCTTCCACTTCACGCGCGCACAGCTGCGCTGTCTCCAGATCCCACTGTGGCGTAATGCCCGCATGCGCCATTAACAGCTTCTTCTCTTCATCCACCTGCAACAGCGGCTGACGACGTAACCAGTTGATCAACTCATCGGCATCATCGGCTTCCAGCAGCGGCGTCAGGCGATCTTTCGGCTTATTGCGGCTGATACCGGCAAACACCGCCAGCAAATGCAGGTCGTGATTACCCAGCACCAGGCGCACGCAATCACCCAGCGATTTCACATAGCGCAGCACATCGAGCGAGCCGGGGCCGCGCGCCACCAAATCGCCGGTAAGCCATAAGGTGTCCTGCTGCGGATCGAAATCAACCTGCGCTAACAGCGCACGAAGCTCGTCATAACAGCCATGAACATCGCCAATCAGGTATGTACTCATTGTCAGTCCGATTAAAACGCGCCGCCCGGACGGGCCGGGCGGAAGGGATTAGTGAATGTGGGTTTGCACCGCAAGCCGGAACACCGGAATCTCGACGTGGAACTCTTCGCCCGCATCATCGACCATCACATAGTGACCTTGCATGGTGCCCATCGGCGTCTCCAGAATCGCGCCGCTGGTGTACTGATACTCGCCGCCGGCAGCAATGTGCGGCTGTTCGCCGACCACGCCTTCACCTTGCACTTCAGTCTCGCGACCGTTGCCGTTGGTGATCAGCCAATAGCGGCTGCGCAGCTGTACGTTGCTGCGCCCCAAATTGCGAATGGTGATGGTGTAGGCAAACACGTAGCGATCCTCGTCGGGCAAGGATTGCGACTCCACATACTGACTATGCACATGGATACAGACGCGGGCCAGTTCACTCATGCACTCAACTCTCCGGAGTTTCAGCCTGATGCTTGCTCAACCAGTTTGCCAGTTGGCAATATTGCGCCACAGAGACGTTCTCTGCACGCAGCGAGGCATCGATTTCTAATTGATCCAACGCACCAGCCGCAAACATATGAGCCAGGCTGTTGCGCAGCGTTTTACGGCGTTTACCAAAGGCTTCAGTGGTAATGCGGCTCAGCAGACGAATATCGCTGACCGGATACTGCGGCTGCATATACGGCACTAAACGCACCACGGCCGAATCCACTTTCGGTGCTGGCGTGAACGATTCTGGTGGCACTTCGAGCACAGGAATTACCTGGCAATAGTATTGCGCCATCACGCTCAAACGACCGTAAGCTTTGCTGCCCGGACCGGCGACTAAACGATTCACCACTTCTTTCTGCAGCATGAAGTGCATATCTTTAATCGAACCAGTATAGCTGAAAAGGTGGAACATCAGCGGCGTCGAGATGTTGTACGGCAGGTTACCGAACACACGCAGCGGCTGGCCTTTTTCTTGCGCCAGCGCAGAGAAATCAAAGGTCATCGCATCCTGCTGGAAAATGGTCAGCTTAGGACCGAGGAACGGGTGCGTTTGCAGACGCGCGGCAAGGTCGCGGTCCAGCTCGACCACGGTCAGCTCATCCAGACGTTCACCTACCGGCTCGGTTAATGCGCCAAGGCCGGGGCCGATTTCCACGATAGCTTCACCTTTTTGCGGGTGAATGGCGGAGACAATGCTATCGATAATGTACTGATCGTTCAGGAAGTTCTGCCCGAAACGTTTACGGGCGTAATGCCCCTGATGGACGCGATTATTCATTACTGCTCTTGATCATAGTGATGGCGAGATTAAGCGCCGTGATAAAGCTGCCCGGTTCTGCCTGGCCGAGACCGGCTAATTCAAGCGCGGTGCCGTGATCGACAGAAGTCCGGATAAAGGGCAGGCCAAGTGTGATATTCACCGCGCGGCCAAACCCCTGAAATTTTAGCACCGGTAAGCCCTGGTCGTGATACATCGCCAGAACCGCATCGGCATGTTGCAGGTATTTCGGCTGGAACAGCGTATCGGCTGGCAGAGGTCCGGTGAGTTGGATGCCTTGCTGGCGCAGTTCGTTGAGAGCCGGAATGATGGTATCAATCTCTTCGCGGCCCATATGGCCGCTTTCGCCAGCATGCGGATTAAGGCCACAGACGAAGATATGAGGATTCGGTAAACCAAACTTCTGCTGCAGATCACGATGCAAAATGGTGATCACTTCATGCAGCGTGTCGCGGGTAATCGCGGCAGAAACATCTTTCAGCGGCAGATGCGTGGTAGCCAATGCTACGCGCAACTCTTCCGTTGCCAGCATCATCACTACTAAATCGCCACCGGCGCGGTCGGCAAAAAACTCGGTATGACCGGTAAACGGAATGCCGGCATCGTTGATCACGCCTTTATGCACCGGACCGGTAATCAGCGCCGCAAATTCGCCGTTCAGACAGCCGTCACAGGCGCGCGCCAGCGTTTCCAGTACATAGTGGCTGTTCGCAACGTTGAGTTCACCGGCGGTCACCGGCTGAGCGGTATCAACCTGCAGCAGCGTTAGCGTGCCAGCCTGCTGCGGTTGCGCTGCTGCAGGTTGATAATCACGCAGCGTCAGCGGCAAACCCAATAAAGCAGCGCGACGGCGCAAAAGCTCGCCGTCGCCGCAGACCACCAATTCAACTGGCCAGTTTTGCTGCGCCAGTTGAACGGTGAGGTCGGGACCAATCCCGGCGGGTTCGCCGGGCGTGATCACCACTCGATAATTACTGACCATTGTTATCCAGAATCTTCACGTAAGCACTGGCGCGCTGTTCCTGCATCCAGGTTTGCGCTTCTTCCGCGAATTTACGATTGAACAGCATGCGATAGGCGCGCTCTTTCTGCGCGGCATCGGTCTTATCAACCTGACGCGTATCCAGCAGCTGAATCAAGTGCCAGCCAAATGAGGAGTGAACCGGCTGACTGACCTGGCCTTTCTGCAGCTTCAACAATGCATCGCGGAATGCCGGATCGTAAATCTCCGGAGATGCCCAACCGAGATCGCCGCCCTGGTTCGCCGAACCTGGATCGTCTGAGAACTGTTTGGCCGCTGCGGCAAAAGTGGTTTTGCCACTTTTAATGTCGGCTGCGATTTGTTCGATCTTCGCCTGCGCCTGTGCGTCAGTCAGGATCGGTGACGGCTTCAGCAGAATGTGACGCGCATGCACTTCCGTTACAGAGATGCTTTTGCTTTCGCCACGCAGGTCGTTCACCTTCAGGATGTGGAAGCCAACACCCGAACGGATTGGACCAACGATATCGCCTTTCTTCGCGGTGCTCAGCGCCTGCGAGAACAGCGTTGGCAGCTCTTCGATTTTGCCCCAACCCATGTTGCCGCCTTTCAGCGCCTGAGGATCGGCTGAGTAAGTTACTGCCAGCTTGCCGAAATCGGCGCCGCCTTTCAGCTGACCAACCAGTTGGCGAGCCAGCGTTTCCTGGTCGTCAACCTGCTGCTGCGTCGGGTTTTCTGACAGCGGCAGCAGAATCTGGCTGATATTCAGTTCAGTACCTTGCGAGTTCTGCGCGCCGACCTGTGAAGCCAGCGTATCCACTTCCTGCGGCAGGATAGTAACGCGGCGACGTACTTCGTTGTTACGCACCTCGGCAATCGTCATCTCTTTACGGATCTGCGCACGGTAGACGTTGTAGTTCATACCGTCGTAGGCCAAACGGCTACGAAGCTGGTCGAGGCTCATGCGGTTTTGTGCGGCAATGTTCTGAATCGCCTGATCCAGTTGCTGATCGTTAATCTGCACGCCCGCTCTTTCACCCATTTGCAGAATGATGGCATCCATGACCTGGCGCTCAAGGATTTGATGACGCAAGGTTTTGTCATCCGGGAGTTGCTGGTTTGCCTGCTGCGCCTGTGATTTCACGGTGCGCATCATATTATCAACGTCACTTTCCAGTACCACGCCGTTGTTCACGACGGCGGCAACTTTATCAACCACTTGTGGGGCTGCGAACGCAGTGTTAGCGGTAATCGCTACACCAAGAATCAGCATTCTCCAGTTCTTCATACTTTATCCATTGTTGTTTCCGCACTGCGGGAGAGCCTGTCAAACATCACAACATCAGAAAGCGCGCTGGTAAGGAATGATGCCCTGACGCAGCATTTCATTAGTGCCTAAGCCATAGTTGGAACTCAGACCACGCAGCTCAATGTTGAATGAGATTTGGTTGTCATACTTACTGTCGTTGTTTTCCCAACCGTTGATCTTGCGTTCGTAACCCAGACGAATGGCATAGCAGCACGAGCTGTACTGCAGGCCGACCAGCTGTTCAGCCGGACGACTGTTGCGGGTATCGTAGTAATAACCGCCTACCAGTGACCAGGCATCCACAATCGGCCAGCTGGCAGTGGCGCCAACCTGTGAAATCCCGTTTTTGTAGATCGGGTCAGTCACCAGGTTAGAGTTATTCAGCGCCTGCGCCACGTATTCCGGGCTGCTGTAGCGATAGCTCAGCTGCACCATACGATCGGCATCCTGACGATACTCAACCACTGCATTGCCCTGCGCGACGTTGTCGAGGCGGGTGTCATATTGCAGGCCGCCACGCGCGCCCCAACGATCGCTGATTTTCCAGTAAGTGTCGCCGGCCCAAACGAGGCTGCCGGTGTCATCTTCTTTGTTCGTCTGGTTTACGCCGGTACGAGACGGGGTAAACGAGTAGATTTGACCCACAGAAACGTTAAAACGTTCCACCAGATCGTTATCATAAATACGTGAGGTTACGCCGGTCGCCACTTCGTTAGACGAAGCGATGCGATCGAGGCCGCTGTAAGTACGATCGCGGAACAGGCCAGTGTAGTCGGTTTGCAGCAGCGTCGAGTCGTAAGGATAGATATTGCTCTGATTACGATACGGGATGTAAAGGTACTGAACACGCGGTTCCAGCGTTTGCGTATAGCCAGGTTCCCAGTCCATCGCGCGGTCAAACACTAAGCGGCCATCCACTTTGAACTGTGGCAGCGTACGGTTGACGGAATCGTCAAGGCGTCCACTTGCACCACTGACGTTTGGAATCTCGCCATTGTTATAACTATTGATATTCTCTTGCTGGTAATGGGTTGCCAGGAACTTAGCTTCAGTATCAAGGCTTGCCCATCCGTTTGATAGCGGCAGATTTAATGTTGGCTCAATATGCAAACGTGTTGCTTCCGGCATACGGCTATTAACATTAGTGAATTTCACTGCCTGGGCAAAGACGCGACCATCAAACGGCCCCATATCGTTCTGATAGAAGTTCAGATCGAGCTGTGGCATTGCACGATAGACGTTGCTGTTGCTGGTATTGCCAAAGACCTGGAAGTCTTTGGTCGAGAGCGTCGCGTCCCAATTGGTATCAGCGTAACCAAAGCTAAATTTCTGCGTGGCATAGCCGTCGGTAGAGCTGTAGTACTTCGAATCGAGATCGTTGAAGTAGTAAGGATCGCTTACCTTGGTGTAATCGGCGTTGAAGCGCCAGTGCTGATCGTAAACACCTGAATGACGCCAGAAGAATAGCCAGCGATCATCGTTAGTATCATTTTGGACTAAAGGACGAGAGGCTTTATCTTTGTTGTATTGATTGTCCGATTGCAGATAATCCAGTTCCATCAAGCCCGCACCAAACACCGTCAAATAACGGAATTCGTTCTGCAACTGCAGGCCACGTTTTTCCATATAGTGTGGCGTGATAGTGGCATCGGCTTGCGGCGCGATGTTCCAGTAATACGGCAGCATGAATTCAAAGCCGTTATTACTGCCGTATTTCGCATTCGGGATCAGGAAACCGGAGCGGCGACGATCGCCAATCGGTAACTGCAGATAAGGGCTGTAGAATACCGGCACATTGCCGAGCTTAAAGCGGGCGTTCCAGATTTCCGCGACTTCTTCTTCGCGGTCCTGAATCACTTCGGAACCGACCACGCTCCAGCTGTTGGAACCCGGCAAACAGGAGGTAAAGCTGCCGTTTTCCAGAATGGTGTAGCGATTATTACCGCGCAGTTTCATCTGATCGGCATCGCCGCGGCCCTGACGGCCAACCATCTGATAATCACCGTTCCACACGTTAGTGTCTTTGGTGTTCAGATTCGACCAGGCTTTCGGACCTTTGAGGATGACCTGATTGTCGTCATAGTGCACATTACCCAGCGCATCCACGGTACGAACCGGCGTGGTTTGGCCATCTTGCTGACGCTGATGTAACTGCATTTCGTCGGAACGCAGGCGGCTGTTGCCCTGCTGCACGTCGACGTTACCGGTGAACACCGCATCATTCGGATAGTTGCCTTTGGCTGAATCAGAATGGATGGTGACCGGCAGCGAGTTGGTGTCGCCATTGACCAGCGGGCGGTTGTAACTCGGCACGCCCAGCATGCACTGCGACATCAGATCGTCGGCGAGTGATGACTGGCTATAAAGCGCTGCACCAATCATGGTAGCCAGCAAGGTAGGTATACGTTTTTTCATACGCGGTTTCGATAATTCCATGAAAACTGGCATCATGCCGACAATCCGGTCAGAGACTAACTTACTGCCCGGCGTTGCGCCAGTGTTAATCCTTGTCTGTCCGCGTTGCCGTTAGGCGCTGAGATAAATGACAGGTATGATAATGCAATTTTCAGCCGCAAGCATGGCGAATTGAGGAGTTTATGCGCTACTGGGGAAAAGTAATTGGTCTGGCGCTCGGGATATTTTCCGGGGCAGGCTTTTGGGGCATTGTACTGGGTCTGATCATTGGTCACATGTTTGACAAAGTGCGCAGCGTAAAAGGACAGGGCTACTTCGCCAATAATCAGGCGCGCCAAACTCTGTTTTTCAGTACCACCTTCCAGGTGATGGGCCATTTGACCAAGTCAAAAGGGCGCGTCACCGAAGCGGATATCCAGATTGCTTCCTTATTTATGGATCGCATGCAGCTGCATGGCGATGCACGAACTGCCGCGCAGCGTGCGTTCCGTGAAGGCAAGCAGAGCGACTATCCGCTGCGTAGTAAACTGCGCGAACTGCGCAGCGCCTGCTTTGGCCGATTTGATCTGATTCGGATGTTTCTGGAAATCCAAATCCAGGCCGCCTTTGCCGATGGTTCACTGCATCCCAACGAGCGTCAGGTGCTGTATGTAATAGCTGAAGAGCTCGGCATTTCACGCGCGCAGTTCGACCAATTCCTGCGCATGATGGAAGGCGGTCAGCAATTTGGCGGCGGCGGTTCTTCACGTGGCGGCGCGTATCAGCAGGCGCAACGCGGTCCAACGCTTGAAGATGCCTGCAGCGTGTTGGGCGTGAAAAGCAGCGATGATGGCACCACCATTAAGCGCGCCTACCGTAAGCTGATGAGCGAGCATCACCCTGACAAGCTGGTGGCGAAAGGTTTACCGCCGGAGATGATGGAGATGGCGAAGCAGAAAGCGCAGGAGATTCAGGCGGCTTACGATTTGATTCGTAAGGAGAAGGGGTTCAAATAATCGTCTTCCAGGACGATTATTTTGTAGGGTCGTCATTTATGACGACCTTTTTTTTGGCTAAAATTCTGCCGGCTGCCTGAACGTCATGCTATTGCCAAACGCCGGATGCGTGATCGTCAGCGACTCCGCATGCAGCTGTAAACGCGGCGCCATCGCTAGCGCCTCTTCATGCGCATAAAAGCGGTCACCAAGAATCGGATGCCCCAGCGCCAGCAGATGCACGCGCAGTTGGTGTGAACGTCCGGTAATTGGCTTGAGCTTGACGCGCGCACTGTTCGTCGCTTCATACTCCAGCACCTGATACTCGGTTTGCGCCGCTTTGCCGTTCTCGAAACACACCATCTGCTTAGGCCGATTCGGCCAGTCGCAAATCAGCGGCAGATCGATCAAACCCTCTTCTGCCGCCGGATGGCCCCACACGCGCGCCACATAATATTTAGAGGGCTCGCGTTCACGGAACTGGCGCTTGAGCTCACGCTCAGCCGCTTTATTCAGGGCCACGACGATCACGCCGCTGGTGGCCATATCAAGACGATGCACCGATTCCGCCTGTGGGAAATCACGCTGGATACGCGTCATCACGCTATCCTTATGCTCCTCCAGACGGCCCGGCACCGAAAGCAACCCGCTCGGTTTATTCACCACCATAATGTGCTCGTCCTGATACAGAATATGCAGCCAGGGTTCGAGCGGCGGGTTGTAAGCTTCCATCAGCATGATGTCGCGGTCCTGAACATTATTGGTGCGTGACAACGATCAGGCGCAGCGCATCAAGACGCCAGCCTGCATCGCCCAGGCTTTCCAATACCTGCTCGCGATTGCTTTCCAGCGCTTCAACCTCATCATCACGGATGTTGGGGTTAACCGCTCGCAGCGCTTCGAGACGTGACAGCTCAGCACCGAGCTTCTCTTCGGCTTCCACTTTCGCTGCCGCGATAATCGCCTGCGCTTCTGGCACGATCGCTTTCTCCGCCTGAGTCAGAATCTCATGCACATCCTGCTGCACCGCATTTACCAGCTTGCTGCCGGTATGGCGATTTACCGCATTCAGCTGACGGTTAAAGCTTTCGAACTCAACTTTGCCCGCCAGATTGTTGCCAGCACGATCCATCAGCAAACGCACCGGCGTTGGCGGCAAGAAGCGGGTGAGCTGCAGACTTTTTGGCGCTTGCGCTTCAACCACATAGATCATCTCGACCAGCAGCGTACCGACCGGCAGCGCCTTATTCTTCAGCAGCGACAGCGCACAGCTGCCGGTATCGCCCGAAAGAATCAGGTCTAGGCCGTTGAGGATCAGCGGATGTTCCCAGGTAATAAACTGGGTATCTTCGCGCGACAGCGCCTGGTTGCGGTTAAAGGTCACGGTGCAACCCTCTTCCGGCAGGCCAGGGAAATCAGGTACCAGCATGTGATCGGATGGCGTCAGCACAATCAGGCTATCGCTGCGGTCTTCCTGATTGATACCGACGATATCGAACAGGTTCAGCGCAAAGTTAACCAGATCGGTATCGTTGTCCTGCTCGCCGATGGCATTCGCCAGCTCCTGAGCCGCATCTCCGCCGTTGGAGTTCAGTTCCAGCAGGCGATCGCGGCCCTGTTCCAGCTGTGATTTCAACGCATCGTGCTGCTTACGGCTTTCGCTGACGAACTCATTGAGCCCCTGCGGATTTTCCGGCGCGGCAAGATATTCAATCAGCTGATGGTACTCTTTGTCATAAATGGCGCGGCCAGTTGGGCAGGTGTGTTCAAACGCATCCAGCCCTTCATGATACCAACGCAGCAGCACCGCCTGCGCGGTTTTTTCCAGCCACGGCACCAGAATCTGGATGTCATGCATTTGTCCGATACGATCGAGACGGCCAATACGCTGCTCCAGCAGATCCGGATTGAACGGCAGATCGAACATCACCAAACGGCTGGCAAACTGGAAGTTACGGCCTTCAGAACCGATTTCGGAACACAGCAACACCTGCGCGCCATCCTCTTCGGAGGCGAAGAAGGCCGCTGCGCGGTCGCGTTCGATAATCGACAAACCTTCGTGGAACACGGCGGCGCGGATGCCTTCGCGCTCACGTAATACCTGTTCCAGCTGCAGTGCGGTCGCCGCTTTGGCGCAGATCACCAGCACTTTCTCTTTGCGGTTGCTGGTGAGATAACCCATCAGCCACTCAACGCGCGGATCGAAGTTCCACCACGTGCCGCTATCGCCTTCAAATTCCTGATAAATCTGCTCGGGATACAGCATGTCACGCGCGCGCTCTTCTGCGCTTTTGCGTGTGCCCATGATGCCGGAGACTTTAATCGCGGTTTGATACTGCGCGGGCAGCGGCAGACGAATCTGGTGCAGCTCACGTTTCGGGAAGCCTTTCACGCCGTTACGGGTATTACGGAACAGCACGCGGCTGGTGCCGTGGCGATCCATCAGCATTGAGACCAGCTCTTTTCGCGCGTCTTCTTTGCCATCGCGATCGCTGTTCGCCACCTGCAGCAGCGGCTCGATATCCTGTTCACCGATCAGATCGTTAATCAGGTTCATCTCATCTTTGCTGATGGGGTGATCGGCCAGCAGCGAGCTCACCGCATCGGCCACCGGGCGATAATGCTGCTGTTCTTCGACAAACTGGCCGAAATCGTGGAAACGGTTCGGGTCAAGCAGGCGCAGACGCGCAAAGTGGCTCTCTAAGCCCAGTTGTTCTGGCGTTGCAGTCAGCAGCAGTACGCCAGCGGTTTTCTCTGCCAGCTGCTCGATGACCTGATATTCGCGGCTCGGTGCGTCTTCGCTCCATGCCAGATGGTGCGCTTCATCGACCACCAGCAGATCCCACTCGGCATCGGCCAGCAGCTCAAGACGCTGCTTGTTACGGCGCACAAAATCGAGCGAACAGATAATCAGCTGCTCGGTTTCAAAGGCGTTATCGCTGTCGTGCTGCGCTTCGGTGTAGCGGTCGTCATCAAACAGCGCAAAGCGCAGGTTGAAGCGGCGCAGCATTTCCACCAGCCACTGATGTTGCAGCGTTTCCGGCACCACGATCAGCACGCGCTCGGCACGACCCGCCAGCAGCTGTTGCTGGATGATCATCCCGGCTTCAATGGTTTTACCTAAGCCCACTTCATCCGCCAGCAGTACGCGCGGCGCGTGACGACGGCCGACATCGTGGGCGATGTGCAGCTGATGCGGAATCAGGTTGGTACGCATACCGCGCAGGCCGCTGATCGGCAGGCGGTATTGCTCGCTGTGATATTTGCGCGCGCGGAAACGCAGCGCAAAGCGGTCCATGCGGTCGAGCTGGCCGGCGAACAGGCGATCCTGCGGCTTGCTGAACACCAGTTTGCTGTCCAGCATCACTTCGCGCATGACGACGCCGGTTTCTTCGGTGTCGAGACGCGTGCCGATGTAAGTCATTAAATCGTTTTCGTTGCGGACTTCATCGACGCACATCTGCCAGCCTTCGTAGCTGGTGATGGTGTCACCCGGATTGAAAATCACACGAGTAACCGGAGAATCATTTCGGGCATACAGGCGGTTTTCGCCGGTTGCCGGAAAAAGCATGGTGATCATGCGCGTATCGATCGCGACTACCGTGCCCAATCCCAGTTCACTTTCCGTATCACTAATCCAGCGTTGACCCAGTGTAAAAACCATATATTTTTTGCTCGACTCTCTGACATGCCATAAAGAAGTTCACCTGTACTCAGGCAATACCCAACCGCCAAACGGGTGTTTGGTCAGATTGTGTGTGCGGTGAGAATCAGGAAGGGCGCTATGGTACTGGATGGCAAGGCATTCGTCACCTGTCAAAAAAGCCCCAGCTGCCCAGTTATGAGTGTAGCAAAGTCATCACCGACGAACGGTAAAATGCCGTCAGCCACCGGTTGCAGCTGTTTAGTGACGTAATGATCGTAGTCGAGCGGCGTATTCCGCGCCTCAAGCGGTTCCGGGCCGGCTGTTGCCATCACATAGCGAATTGAGCCGCCATTTTGATACTGCAACGGGCGCTGCAGCTTGCGGTTGTGCTCATCGGCGAGGCGCGCAGCGCGCACGTGCGGCGGCACATTACGCTCATAATCTTTCAGCGCGCGACGCAGGCGTTTTTTATACACCAGGTGATCGTCGAGTTCACCGGCCAGCAGCTGCGCGACCGTTTCGCGAATATAATCCTGCCACGGCTCGCCACGGAAAATGCGGCCATAGAGATTTTGCTGGAACTGCTGCGCCAGCGGCGTCCAGTCGGTGCGCACCGATTCGAGGCCTTTAAACACCAGCCGCTCACCGCCATCGCTGCGAATCATGCCGGCATAACGCTTTTTGCTGCCCTGTTCAGCGCCGCGAATGGTCGGCATCAGAAAACGGCTGAAGTGGGTTTCATACTCCAGCTCCAGCGCGCTCTCCAGCCCATAAGTCGATTGCAGATGCTGCTGCCACCAGCCATTAACCTGTTCAGCAAGGTGACGGCCAATCGCAGCCGCCTCCGCTTCACTGCGCGCGCCTTTCAGCCAGACGAAGGTGGAATCGGTATCGCCGTAAATCACATCAAAGCCTTCCGCTTCAATCAGCTCGCGCGTTTGCTGCATGATGGCGTGGCCGCGCAGGGTAATGGATGAGGCGAGGCGCGGATCGAAGAAGCGGCAAGCGCTGGTGCCGAGCACGCCATAAAAAGCATTCATGATAATCTTCAGTGCCTGCGACAGCGGCTTGTTGTTGTCGCGCTTGGCGGCTTCACGGCCTTGCCAAATCTGCTCGACAATCGCCGGTAAGCAGTGCGTTTCGCGTGAGAAGCGCGCGTTGCGAAAACCTGGCACCGAATCGGCGTCATCCGGATGCGCAAGGCCCTCCACCAGTCCAACGGGATCGATGAGGAAGGTGCGAATAATTGAGGGATAGAGGCTTTTGTAATCCAGCACCAGCACCGAATCGTACAGGCCGGGGCGTGAATCCATCACGTAGCCGCCGGGGCTGGCTTCCGGCGCAACTTCACCGAGATTCGGCGCCACGAAACCGGCGCGGTGCATGCGCGGAATATAGAGATGACCAAAGGCCGCCACCGAACCGCCGTGACGATCCACCGCTAAACCGTTCACCGTGGCGCGTTCCAGCAGGAACGGCATGATGGCGGTATGCTGGAAGATGCGCGTCACCAGTTCGCAATCTTTGAGGTTATATTTCGCCAGCGCCGGTTTATCGTTGGCAAAGCGCCAGTTGATCTCCTCCATGCGATCCCACGGATTGTCGATGGCTTTACCTTCGCCCAGCAGCTGGCGCGACACCGCTTCCAGGCTGAAAGAGGGGAAATCCCAGAAGGCGGATTTGAGCGCGTCGATACCATCAATTATCAAGCGGCCCGTTGCCTGTGCGAAGAACACGCCGGGCTTGAAGCCGTGCTCGCGCCACTCCAGCGCCTGCTTCTGACGCCCTAAACGCAGCGGAATGCCGTAGCGATCGGCGTGTTTCTGCAATACGCGCAAATCGAACTGCACCACGTTCCAGCCGATAATCACATCTGGTTCATGCCGTTCAAACCATGCGTTGAGCTGCTCAAGCAGTTGCGGGCGGCTATCAACATAGATCAGATCAAAATCGAGCGTGCTGGCATCGCCGTTGGGCGGACCAAGCATGTAAACCTGGCGCTGACCGCAGCCTTCCAGCCCGATGCAATAGAGTTCGCCATGCTGCGTGGTTTCGATATCCAGCGATACCCATTTCAGCTGCGGACGGTAATCAGGATGCGGCTTCAGGCGCGCGTTGACCACGCTGTCGCCGCGCGTCTCACCGCTAAACCACACCGGCGCGGTGATAAAGCGCTCCATCAAATAGCGTTCGGGTGGGCGAATATCCGCTTCATAGACCGGAATGCCGTTTTCACGCAGGCGCTTTTCCAGGTTTTGCAGCTGGCGATTGCTGCGGCAATAGAGGCCAAACACCGGGCGGCGGCGGAAATCCTTCAGCTCCAGCGTTTGCAGGCGTGTGTGCCGCTCGTCGCGGATCAGCGCTTCGGTTTGCGTGCGAAACTCCTCGGGAACAAACGCCACGGATTCCTGGGCAGGCAGCACCAGCCGCTGCGGGCCGCTGTCGGTTGCCAGCCACAGCACCACTTCGCTGCCGGTCGGCGTATCTCGCCAATGTCGGGTAAGCAGAAAACCTGCGCGCGGATCGGTCACGTTAACTCCAGAGAATGAATTGCATGAAGTATAACATGGATGTTTATACAGTGTATTTGGTTCCCTTTTCCAACATCATTCGAATTGCAGGAAGGCGGCAAGTGCGTAAGTCCCCGGGAGCTTACATGAGTAAGTGACCGGGGCGAGCGCACGCAGCCAACGCACCTGCAATTTGAAGGATGACGGAAAAGCCTACAATTCTTGCCTTGACGCTGGCTCCCGTGCTCTGGACAATCCAGCCTCTATATTCCGCAGAGGATATTTATGGAAGCCTGGATTCAACACCTGTTTTCGCAATCGCTGGAGTACGCGCTGATCGCCGTTGCGCTGGTGACTTTCCTTGAGTCGCTGGCATTCGTGGGATTGCTGTTGCCGGGCACGGTATTAATGGCCAGCCTTGGGGCGCTGGTTGGAAGTGGACAAATTGGTCTTTACCCGGCGTGGGCGGCAGGTTTTGCTGGCTGCCTCATCGGGGATTGGGTTTCGTATGGCATCGGCTGGAAATTTCAGGGGCCGCTGCATCGTTGGAAATACATACAAAAATACAAGGGCTTGCTGGATAAAACCGAACATGCATTGCACCAGCACAGCATGCTCACCATTTTGGTAGGGCGTTTTGTGGGGCCGACGCGTCCGCTGATTCCGCTGGCGGCCGGCATGCTGGAGTTGCCGGTGCGCAAGTTCCTGCCGCCTAACCTGATTGGCTGTATTCTCTGGCCTCCCGCTTATTTGATGCCGGGCATTCTGGCGGGCGTGGCGATTGACGTGCCGCAGGCCGCACAGGGCGGCAGCTTTAAGTGGTTGCTGTTGCTGGTGGCGCTGCTGCTGTGGATCGGTGGCTGGCTGCTGTGGCGCTGGTGGCGCAGCGGGAAAACCGTCGATTGGGCAACGAAATATCTGCCGACTGCGCGACTGCGCTGGCTGGCTCCGCTAATGGCGGCAATTGGCCTGGGCACGTTTATTGCGATCCAGTTCCATCCAATGATGCCGATCTTCCGCCATCTGCTATGGAAAGTCTTCTTCGCTTAACGCGATGTCACGCCAAGGATGGCGGCCGCCTCACTTTCACCACGCACCAAACTCTCAGTACTGCCATCCCAATAGATGCGCCCATCGACGATCACCAAACTGCGCGGCGCAATCTGCTGAGCATCTTCCAGACTGTGCGACACCATCAACAAGGTGATGTTACGGCTTTCGCATACCGAACGAACCAGCTGCAGCATCTCGTTGCGCAGCGCCGGATCCAGCGCTGAGAAAGGCTCATCCAGCAGCAAAATTGGCTGATTGCGCAGCAGGCAACGCGCCAGTGCCACGCGCTGACGCTGGCCGCCGGAAAGCTCGCCAGGCAAACGCATGAGCATTGCCTGCAGGCCAGTTTGCTCGGCGATATCCAAGACTTGCTGCTGCTGTTGGCGCGTCAGTTTCAGGCCCGGATGTAACCCCAACGCCATGTTCTGCTGCACCGTCAGATGCGGAAAAAGGTTGTTCTCCTGGAACAGCATGGAAACTGGCCGCGCCGACGGCACGCTGTGGGCATGATCGACGCCGTTCATCACCAGCGCGCCTTGATTGATTGGCAAAAAGCCGCCAATCAGACTCAGCAAGGTACTTTTCCCCGCGCCGCTCGGACCGAGGATCGCCAGACGTTCACCGGCCTGCGCCGCAAAACTGAAGCGCATCGGCAGATGCTGATAAAGGTAAGTGAGGTTATTCAGTGTCAGCATGGCGACCCGGTAATTTTTCCATCAGAGTAAAGAGTAGCAAGCAGAGCAGCAGCAGCAGTAGCGCAGTGACGGCGCCGTCCGCACCGCGATAGGCGCCAATCTGCTGGAACAGATAGAAGGGCAGCGTGCGGAAATCGGCGCTGCCAAACAGCGCGACCACGCCGAAATCACCAATCGACAGCACGCAGGCAAACGCCAGCGCCTGAGCAATTGGACGTTTCAGCGCGCGCAGCTCAATCAGCCGCAAACGGTTGAAGCCGGATATGCCGAGTGAAGCGCAGAGCTGGCTGTAACGGGCGCTGATATCGCGCATCGGATTCTCCAGCACTTTCATGGCGTAAGGGATGGCGATCAGGGCATTAGTAAAGATCACCAAACCATCGGCGCGCTGCGGCAGACCTACGGTGGCGTTGAACAGCAGGAAGAAACCGCTCGCCAGCACAATGCCCGGCATCGCCAGAATCAGCATGCCGCTCATCTCCATCGCCTGCGCGGCGATTACTTTTTGGCGCTGACGCAGCTCGCGGCTGCTCCACAACAGCATCATGGTCAGCACCACGCAGAGCACGCCGGCTCCCACGGCGATGCGTAGCGAGGTAAAGGTGGCTTGCCACAGCGCCGCTTGTTGCAGTGCACCGGCGACGCCGCCGCGCAAACCATCGACGATTACCGCCGCCAGAGGCGGTAACAGCAGCAGCAGCGCCAGACTAATCAACAACGTATCGCTGATGCGCGCCTGCCATGAATCCTGCGGATCGCGCCAGCCGCGAATGCTCTGGCTGCCGGTGGGAATGGCTTTGCTAAAGCGCTGGCTCAGCAATACCAGCAGCAAACAGCAACCGAGCTGTAACAGCGCCAGCAGCGCCGCGCGGCCCGGATCGTAGTCGAAATTCAGCGCCTGATAGATCGCCAGTTCCAGCGTGGTGGCCTGCGGTCCGCCGCCCAGCGCCAGCACCGTGGCGAAGCTGGCGAAACAGAGCATAAAGATCAGCGCCGCCGTCGGCAGAATCTGACGGCGCAGCCATGGCCATTCCAGCCAGCGAAACAGATTCCAGCCGCGCAGGCCTAGCTGGGCGGCGACTTGCCGCTGCTCGCCGGGAATGCTCTCCAGCGCCTGTAACAGCAGGCGCGTCGCCAGCGGCAGGTTAAAAAAGACGTGCGCCAGCAGAATGCCCTGCAGGCCATACGGTGAAAAGTGGTAGTCAAAGCCAATGGCCGCGCACAGTTGTGCCAGCCAGCCGCTGCGACCATACACGCTGAGCAAGCCAAACACCGCCACCAGCACCGGCAGCACCAGCGTCATGGCGCACAGGCGCAGCAACAGGTTGCGACCGGGAAAACGGCGGCGATAGAGCGCGCGGGCCAGCAAGATTGCGGGCAGCACCGAGAGCAACGCCGACAGCAGCGCCTGCTCAAACGAGAACAGCAGCACATGATGCAGATAACTGTCGTTGAGCAGCGCACGCCAGTCGGTGGCCGGCGCAACCATCACCAATGCGCCAAACGCCAGCAGCGCCACCGCGCACAGCAACAGCGCGATGGCGCTACCGGGAATTAACCAGCCGGGCATTAACGGCTAACGGCGCTTTGCCATGCGCTGATCCACGCGGCGCGATGGTCGGCCACTTCGGCTGGCGTGTATTGCAACGCCTTGGCGGGTACCTGCAGCGTTTGATAACCGGCTGGTAGATCGCTTTTGATCACCGGATACATCCAGTTGCCGGTGGGAATGGTCTGCTGGAAAGCCGGAGAAACCATAAACTGCATGAACTGCTGCGCCAGCTTGGGCTGTTTGCTGCTGGCGAGCTGCGCGGCAACTTCCACCTGCAAATAGTGGCCTTCGCTAAATTCGGCAGCGGCGTAGTTCTCTTTCTTCTCTTCGATAATGTGATAAGCCGGAGAAGTGGTGTAGCTCAACACCAGATCGCCTTCGCCCTTCAGGAACAGGCCGTAAGCTTCGCTCCAGCCTTTGGTGACGGTAACGGTTTTTTGTGCCAGCTTCTGCCACGCCTCAGGCGCGTTATCGCCATAGACTTTCTGCATCCACAGCAGCAGGCCAAGGCCCGGCGTGCTGGTGCGCGGATCTTCATAAATCACGCGCCATTTTTCCGGGCTTTCGACCAGTTCTTTCAGGCTTTTCGGCGGATTCTTCAGTTTGTTTTTATCGTAGACGAAGGCGAAGTAGCCATAATCGAACGGGATGAAGGTGTCGTTGTGCCAGCCATCTGGCAACGATAATGCTTTGGTATCAACGCTACTTTTGGCAAACAGCCCGGTTTTCTCCGCCGCCTGCACCAGATTGTTATCCAGCCCCAGCACCACATCAGCTTTGCTGTTTTTGCCTTCCATGCGCACACGATTGAGCAGCGATACGCCATCTTCCAGCGCTACGTACTTCAGTTCGCAGCCGCACTGCGCTTCAAAGGCTTTTTTTACCGCTGGACCGGGGCCCCAATCGGCAGAGAACGAATCGTAGGTGTAAACGGTGAGAACCGGTTTGGCAGCGAAAGCCGGTGCAGCAACCAGCAGCAACACAGGCAGAACTTTGTTTAACACTTTGCGCTCCTTGAGGAGAAGATAAGTTGAGTCGCAAAGGATCTGAGGAGTGAGGCATCTCAAATCCCTACGCCGGTATTAGCCGGATCAGGTTCGACGGGTTTCTCTCAGCCCTGATTTCAAGGCACCCCGTTGAGAACGGCTCATTCTAGACATTTATATGACAGCGCGAAAGGATCACAGCTCCGGCGGCGCAAACCAGGCTGATTTGAAGTCAAACCAGCCGAGCGTATTGAGGCGCACGCCGCGCATACTGCGCTGTCCTTCCAGCAGCAGCCAGTGATGGAACAGCGGATGCAGATAATCGCTGTCGATCAGCTGTTTGCTCCATTCCGCCAACGGTAAATCCTTCTGCCGCCAGAGTGCGGCATCGGCTTGCCAGTCAATGGGGATGCAGTGATGCATCAACGGCAGCTCAAACAGTTGGGCGAACAGCGCGTACTCGAGCGGCAAGGTAAAGTTGACGCTGCCGAGCCAGATGTCACTTTCACCTTCGCCCTCGAACCACTCTTCGTAGCTCACAACGCGGGTGATCAGCTCAACACCTTGCTGCGCCAGCAGCGGTCGCAGCGCGTTGGCGATACCTTCATGCTCAACGTGATGGCTGTACCAGCTCAGCGTCAGTTGGGTTAAACCTGCTGGCTTGTCGGCGGGCGTGAGATCGCGGCGATGGTGCCAGCGTGGCAGCAAGCCATAAGCGGGGAACCAGTAACGCTGATAGCCGACGCCAGCATGATTCAATAAGGCGATCGGATTAAACAGATAACTCACCCAACGGCGGAAATGCGCATCGCGGCCCAATGCGGAGCGCTGATCGTAAAGCAAGAAGTAGCAGCCTTCTTCCAGACGGCTCTCTTCCGATTTTTCATCGGCGGTTTCGCCTTGCAGTTTGACTCCGGCGTACACCAGTTCATCGCTGATCTCCGGCAGCACCCAAATTGACACATCGTCAATCAGCGCGCGATAGCCAAAGTAATCATCGAAAGCGGCGATCTTCAGCTGCGTTTGCTGATTGCGCACCACGCTGTACGGGCCGGTGCCAATCGGCTGGCGGGCAAACTGACGCAGCGTTGGCCATTCGCGCGGCAGAATCATCGCGCTGACGCTGGCCAGCAGCCACGGCAACCAATCATCCGGCTGGCTCAGATGGATATCCAGCGTCCAGGGCGCGGGCGAATCCAGTTTACTGATGTGAGAAAACAGCGGCTGGCTGCGCACGCGTTCCAGCGAAGCAATCACATCCTCCATTTCCAGTTCACGACCATGATGAAAACGGATCGCCGGGCGCAGGAAGAAGCGCCACTGCAGCGGCGAGGTTTGCTGCCAGTGATGGGCGATATCGGGTTCGATTTCCCCCTTTTCCTCATTTATGCGCATCAGGCCGTTGAAAATTTGTCGCGCCAGATGGGTTTCTGAGCGGCGCAGCGGCGAACCTGGCAGCAGATTGGGCAGCGGACGGTAATAGAGCACGCGCAGAATGTGTTTACCCTGACGGAAGCTGCGGCCTAAATGTGCCGCGATCATCTGGCGCACCTGATTTTTATCGCCAACCAGTTGCACTAACTGTTCGATGCGATCCTGCTCAAGTAGATCCTCAGCACGCTGCTGCTGAAGCGCCAGGCCGGTATAGCAGAAACTCAGCATCGAGCGCTTGCCGCGCCCCGCTTCCGCCTGCCAAATCAGCCAGCCTTCACTCTGCATGGCGTTAAGCAGGTTACGCATATGCCGGCGCGAGCAGTGCAGCAGATCGGCCAGCTCGTTGAGCGTGGTTTCCTGATCCTGCCCCTGACAGCTTTGCCATAAGCGGATGAATTGCTGCTGCAAACGTGATGAGGACATAAAAGGGGAACTCCTTGTCAGAATCGCTCAGTTTTTCCTGCCTCATATTAGAGGCATACTGCCCGGCAATGGAAGAGCGGGAGGCATTCAGCAATGAATGGCGCTCTGCCAGCGGTTCCGCCGACGTGGAACCTCTTTCTGAGTAGGGTGCATTTTCACCGCCAGCAGCGCTTTATCTGCTGGCTTTTTTCGTTTTGCTGTAGAATCTTCTACCCTCATTTCTCTACCTTTTTTATTCGCAAAGGGATTTCTGCATGAAATCGCTGTTAACGCGTCAACGTCGCATCAATCCGGTCTATCTCTCATTTATGGCAGTGTCGTTTATGACCGGCGTGGCTGGTGCGCTGCAGGCGCCGACGCTGAGCCTGTTTCTGACGCGTGAAGTGCAGGTAAGTCCGTTCTGGGTCGGCTTGTTCTTTACCATCAATGCGATCGCCGGGATTGTGATTAGCCTGCTGATGGCGAAACGCTCCGATAACCAGGGCGATCGCCGCAACCTGATTCTGTTTTGCTGCCTGATGGCGACGCTGAATGCGCTGCTGTTTGCCTTTAATCGCCACTATTTAACGCTGGTGACGCTGGGCGTGTTTTTGTCGGCGCTGGCCAGCGTGTCGATTCCGCAGGTGTTTGCGCTCGCGCGCGAATATGCCGATCAGTCGGCGCGTGAAGTGGTGATGTTCAGCTCGGTGATGCGTGCGCAGCTGTCGCTGGCGTGGGTGATTGGGCCGCCGCTGTCGTTTGCGCTGGCGCTCAACTACGGCTTTGTGACGCTGTTTTGCGTGGCGGCGGGGATTTTCCTGCTGAGCATGCTGCTGATCTGGCGTACCTTGCCGTCGGTGCCGCGCGTGGTGGCATCGCCTGAAGAGGTGCTGACGCAGCTGAGCCCGTGGAAAGACAGCCAGGTGCGGTTGCTGTTTATCGCCTCCGTCACCATGTGGGCGTGCAACACCATGTATATCATTGATATGCCGCTGTATATCAGCTCTACGCTTGGCCTACCGGAGAAGCTGGCGGGATTGCTGATGGGCACTGCCGCCGGGCTAGAGATTCCAATCATGCTGCTGGCCGGGCATTACGCGCGGCGCACCGGCAAACGCAAACTGATGCTGCTGGCGCTGGTGGCGGCGATTGTGTTTTATCTCGGATTGGTGATGTTCCAGTCGCGTACTGCATTGATGGTACTGCAACTATTCAACGCTGCCTTTATCGGCATCATCGCAGGGATTGGCATGTTGTGGTTCCAGGATTTAATGCCGGGCCGCGCGGGTGCGGCGACGACATTGTTCACCACCTCGATTTCCACCGGCATGATTATCGCCGGCATCATTCAGGGCACCATGAGCGAGCGCTTTGGTCATGAGTCGGTTTACTGGCTGGCGTTGGGGCTGGCGGTGCTGGCGTTGGGATTGGCGTCGCGCGTGCGGGATGTATAAAGGAGAAGGGCGACATCACGTCGCCCTTTGTTGCCTTAGCGTAAGAACGCGGGCTGATTGGTTTCGTAGCTGGAGATTGACGCTTCGTGTTGCAGCGTCAGGCCAATGCTGTCGAGACCGTTGATCATGCAGTGAAGGCGGAAGCTGTCGATTTCAAAGCTATACGTTTTATCGCCTGCAGTGACAGTTTGCGCTTCCAGATCCACGGTGAAAGAGACGCCCGGCTGCGCGGCAACCAGTTTGAACATCTCATCCACTTCTGCATCGCTCAACTTCACCGGCAGCAGCTGGTTGTTGAAGCTGTTGCCATAGAAGATGTCGGCGAAGCTTGGCGCGATCACCACATGGAAACCGAAATCGGTCAGCGCCCACGGCGCGTGCTCACGCGATGAGCCGCAGCCAAAGTTCTCACGCGCCAGCAAAATGCTGGTGCCTTTGAATTCGGGTTTGTTCAGCACGAAGCTGGCAGTTGGCACTGTGCCCGCATCATCTTCAAAACGCCAGTCGTGGAACAGGTGCGCGCCAAAACCGGTGCGCGTCACTTTCTGCAGGAACTGCTTTGGAATGATGGCATCAGTATCGACGTTGGCCGCATCTAATGGCGCCACAATTCCGCTGTGTTGAGTAAATTTGTTCGCCATGGTTTAGGCTCCCTGAGTCAATTCACGAATGTCGGCAAAACGACCGGTTACGGCAGCCGCAGCGGCCATCGCCGGGCTCACCAGGTGCGTGCGTCCACCGCGGCCCTGACGGCCTTCAAAGTTACGGTTGCTGGTTGATGCGCAACGTTCGCCTGGATTCAGGCGGTCATTGTTCATTGCCAGACACATTGAGCAACCCGGTAAACGCCATTCAAAACCGGCTTCGAGGAAGATTTTGTCCAGACCTTCGGCTTCGGCTTGTGCTTTCACCGGACCGGAACCTGGTACCACCATCGCTACTACGCCCGGCGCTACTTTGCGACCTTTGGCAATTGCGGCAGCGGCACGCAGATCTTCAATACGTGAGTTGGTGCAGGAACCGATAAACACTTTATCGATCGCTACGTCAGTCAGTTTGATGCCTGGCTGCAGATCCATGTACGCCAGCGCTTTCTCTGCAGAAGCGCGCTCAACCGGATCGGCAAAGGATTGTGGATTCGGGATCGCTTGATCGACCGCCATCACCTGGCCTGGATTGGTGCCCCAGGTCACTTGCGGAGCGATATCTTCTGCGTGCAGCGTGACGATGCTGTCGAATTTGGCATCGCTGTCGGACTTCAGTGTGCGCCAGTAAGCGACCGCTTGTTCCCACTGCTCGCCCTTCGGCGCAAACTGCTTGTCTTTGAGGTAAGCGAAAGTGGTGTCATCCGGCGCAACCAAGCCCGCTTTGGCACCCATTTCAATCGCCATGTTACACAGCGTCATGCGGCCTTCCATGCTCAGCGCTTCGATCGCTGGGCCACAGAATTCGACAACGTGACCAGTACCGCCAGCGCTGCCGGTTTTACCGATGATCGCCAATACGATGTCTTTGGCGGTAATGCCCGGCGCAGCTTCGCCCAGCACTTCAATCTTCATGGTTTTCGCGCGGCCCTGCTTCAGGGTTTGCGTGGCAAACACATGCTCAACTTCGGAAGTACCGATACCGAATGCCAGTGAACCGAACGCGCCGTGGGTGGCGGTGTGGGAATCGCCGCACACAATGGTCATGCCCGGCAACGTCATGCCTTGCTCTGGCCCAATCACGTGTACGATGCCCTGGAATGGGTGATTCAGGTCATACAGCTGAATGCCGAACTCAGCACAGTTCTTGATCAGCTCTTGCATCTGAATACGCGCCATCTCGCCAGACGCGTTGATATCTTTGGTCTGCGTCGAAACGTTGTGATCCATGGTGGCGAAGGTTTTCGACGGCTGGCGCACTTTGCGGCCGTGCGCGCGCAGGCCATCAAAGGCCTGCGGTGACGTCACTTCATGGATCAGATGGCGATCGATATAGAGTAACGGGGTTTCGTTAGGCGTTTCGTGGACGACATGTGCATCAAATAACTTCTGGTATAAGCTTTTCATTTTATTATTTTTCCTCGGCGATGAAACCGGCAATGATGCTGCCCATCTCATCTGTGCTCACGGCTTTGCCGTCACCGGCCAAATCACGGGTACGATAACCCGCTTCCAACGCGCGGCTGACAGCGCGTTCAATGCTTGCGGCTGCTTCATCCGCATTCAGGCTGTAACGCAGCAGCAATGACAGCGACAGAATCTGCGCAATCGGGTTGGCAATGTTCTGACCGGCGATATCCGGTGCGGAACCGCCCGCTGGCTCAAACAGGCCAAAACCTTCTTCGTTCAGGCTGGCAGAAGGCAGCAAGCCCATCGAACCGGTAATCATCGCGCATTCGTCTGACAGGATGTCGCCAAACAGGTTAGAACACAGCAGCACGTCAAACTGTGATGGATCTTTAATCAGCTGCATGGTGGCGTTATCGATGTACATGTGGCTCAACTGCACATCCGGATAATCTTTTGCCACTTCGTTGACAATCTCGCGCCACATCACGGAAGTCTGCAACACGTTGGCTTTATCGATTGAGGTAACGATGTTGCGGCGCTTACGCGCTGATTCAAACGCGATACGCGCGATGCGCTCGATTTCGAAACGGTGATAAACCTCAGTATCGAAAGCGCGCTCATGTGGGCCGCTGCCTTCACGGCCTTTCGGCTGACCGAAGTAGATGCCGCCGGTCAATTCGCGCACGCACAGGATGTCAAAACCGCGCTCGGCGATATCGCTGCGCAGCGGGCAGAACGCTTCCAGACCTTTATACAGCGCGGCAGGGCGCAAGTTGCTGAACAGCTTGAAGTGCTTACGCAGCGGCAGCAGCGCGCCGCGCTCAGGTTGCTGTGCAGGCGGCAGATGTTCCCACTTCGGGCCACCTACCGAGCCAAACAGAATCGCATCCGCTTGCTCTGCGCCGGCAACGGTAGCCGGTGGCAGCGGTTCACCATGACGATCGATGGCGATACCGCCAACATCATATTCGCTGGTGGTGATACGCATGTCGAAACGCGTACGAATTGCATCGAGAACTTTCATGGCCTGCGCCATCACTTCCGGACCAATTCCGTCGCCTGGCAATACCGCGATATGAGAAGACTTAGACATAGTTACACCGTTTCCTTCTGATCTTTAAATTTACGCTGCAGTTCTTTTTCCACCTGCTTAGCACGCCAAATATTGTTCAACGCGTTCACCATCGCTTTCGCCGATGATTCGACGATATCGGTCGCCAGGCCAACGCCGTGGAATTTACGACCGTTGTAGTTGACCACGATATCGACCTGACCCAGCGCGTTCTCGCCGTGGCCTTTTGCCGTCAACTTGTAGTTGATCAGTTCGGCTTCAAAGCCGGTGATGCGGTTGATCGCCTGATAAACCGCATCAACCGGACCGTTACCGGTTGCGGCGTCCGCTTTGGTCTCTTCACCGCAGCCCAACTGCACGGAGGCGGTTGCGGTCACGCTTGAGCCGGTCTGCACGTTGAATTCGTTCAGCTGGAAATATTCTGGCTCTTCGTTCTGCTTGTTGATGAAGGCCAACGCTTCCAGATCGTAATCGAAGACCTGACCTTTCTTGTCGGCCAGCTTCAGGAAGGCGTCGTACAAAGTGTCGAGGTTGTAATCAGACTCTTTGTAGCCCATCTCTTCCATGCGGTGTTTCACCGCAGCGCGGCCAGAACGGGAAGTCAGGTTCAGCTGGATTTTGTGCAGGCCGATAGATTCTGGCGTCAGGATTTCGTAGTTTTCGCGGTTCTTCAGCACGCCATCCTGGTGAATACCGGAAGAGTGGGCGAAGGCGTTAGAACCGACCACCGCTTTGTTGGCTGGAATTGGCATGTTGCAGATTTGGCTAACGGTTTGGCTGGTGCGGTAGATTTCCTGATGATTGATATTGGTGTGGACGTTCATGATCTGCTGGCGGGTTTTGATCGCCATGATCACTTCTTCCAGCGCACAGTTACCGGCGCGCTCACCTAAACCGTTTAACGTGCCTTCAACCTGACGCGCACCGGCCAATACTGCGGCGATGGCGTTGCCGGTCGCCATTCCCAAATCGTCATGGGTATGAACGGACAAGATGGCTTTATCGATGTTGGGAACGCGAGCCACCAATTGGCCAATGATGTTGGCGTATTCGCCTGGCAAGGTGTAGCCAACGGTGTCCGGGATGTTGATGGTGGTTGCACCGGCATTGATCGCGGCTTCAACCATGCGGCACAAATCGTCGATTGGCGTACGACCGCCATCTTCACAGGAGAACTCAACGTCGTCGGTGTAGTTGCGAGCGCGTTTGATCATATGCACCGCGCGTTCAATCACTTCTGGCAGCGTGCTGCGCAATTTAGTCGCGATATGCATCGGCGAAGTCGCGATGAAGGTGTGAATACGGAACGCTTCAGCCACACGCAGTGATTCGTATGCGGCGTCAATGTCCTTCTCAACGCAGCGTGCCAGTCCGCAGACGCGGCTGTTTTTAATGGTACGAGCGATGGTTTGTACGGATTCAAAATCGCCTGGAGAGGAAACGGGGAAGCCCACTTCCATCACATCCACGCCCATACGTTCCAACGCCAGAGCGATTTGCAGTTTTTCTTTAACACTCAGGCTGGCCTGTAAAGCCTGTTCGCCATCACGCAGAGTGGTATCGAAAATAATAACTTGCTGGCTCATCGTAATCTTCCTTATGCATTAACGTTGCCGGTGCTACGAGCATAAAAAAACCCGCGCATTGGCGCGGGTTTCTTAAACTTCTGCAGGTTCGAATCAGTTATTGATTCCGCCCACGAGTCTACCGCGCAAACTGGATGCGATTAGTAGTAGACCGAGTAGGCGGAAAGAATGAAACATGATTCAAACCTCGTAAATTTTTGGATGCACATATTGGTACTGGAATTGACGTGTGAAGTCAACCTTAAGTGCAAGGGTATTTCTGTGAGGTAAAAAGGGCGATGTGCTGTGATTTTTCAGCGGCGCAGAGCAATGGCATTAATTAGTAACAGGATAAGTGATTACATCCACTTAAAAAATCATTTAGAAAATAGAATTTATTTTAACTAATTGATAATTATTGGCTTATGTCGACAATGCGCATTGCTGGTAAAACAAGATTAGGCTTGTTGTTAAGAAGAATATGATGTGATTAGGCCGTTTTATAGCTAATCACGCCAGAAAGTAATTATCACAAAAGATTGTGGACTGAGTGGTCAGGCAATATGAAAATCATATTTCTTAGAACACGCTGCAAATAATCTCTAAACCAGCATTTTCCTCTGTGGTTATGACGAAGCATTAGTTTAATCCTCGCAGGCAATAATCACGCATCAGTGCCTTTATTGCCGGATTGGGCGCGACGTGGCGTCCTGGCGTTTGCAGGCCGGGTTGTCTGCGGTTATGGTAATCGACCTACTCTCATATAATTAACTCAAGTAGATTCCCTGTACCTGGAAGGCGGACAGAACGCCGCCTTCTGAGCATAAACATAAGGTTTTGATCTTAATTGGCGATCGGGGGCCGGATATCAGTGGCGTGCGGGAAACGCGAACGTCAGTGGATTCAGTCCCTCAAGCCTGGAGGCAGAAAATGGAGATGTTGTCAGGAGCCGAAATGGTCGTCCGTTCGTTAATCGATCAGGGCGTTAAGCAGGTATTCGGTTATCCGGGCGGAGCGGTGCTCGATATTTACGATGCGCTGCAAACGGTCGGTGGCATTGACCACGTATTGGTCCGTCATGAACAAGGCGCGGTGCATATGGCCGATGGCCTTGCGCGTGCGACCGGTGAAGTGGGCGTGGTGCTAGTGACTTCCGGTCCGGGCGCCACCAACGCGATTACCGGTATTGCAACCGCCTATATGGATTCGATCCCGATGGTGATTCTGTCGGGTCAGGTGCCTTCGTCACTGATTGGTTACGATGCGTTCCAGGAGTGCGACATGGTCGGTATCTCCCGCCCGGTGGTGAAGCACAGCTTCCTGGTGAAAAACGCCGAAGAGATCCCAACCGTGCTGAAAAAGGCCTTCTGGCTGGCAGCCAGCGGTCGTCCGGGGCCGGTGGTTATCGATCTGCCAAAAGATATCTTGAACCCAGCCAACAAGTTGCCGTACGTCTGGCCGGAAACGGTGAGCATGCGCTCTTACAATCCGACCATTCAGGGCCATAAAGGACAGATCAAGCGTGCGCTGCAAACGTTACTGGCTGCGCACAAGCCGGTGATTTACGCCGGTGGCGGGGCGATTATGTCGGGCTGCGAAGCAGAATTGCTGCAGCTGGCTGAGCAACTGAATATTCCGGTGACAACCTCGCTGATGGGCCTGGGCGTGTTCCCTGGCACCCATCGCCAGTGCATTGGCATGCTGGGTATGCACGGCACTTACGAAGCCAACATGACCATGCACAACGCCGATCTGATTTTCGGTATTGGCGTGCGTTTTGACGACCGCACCACCAACAATCTGGCGAAGTACTGCCCGAACGCCACCATTATGCATATCGATGTCGATCCGACGTCGATCTCCAAAACCGTCAGCGCGGACATTCCGATTGTCGGCGATGCGAAGCAGACGCTGGCGCAGATGTTAGAGCTGCTGGCGCAAAGCGATGCGAAGCAGGAACTCGATAGCCTGCGCGACTGGTGGCAGACCATTGAAGGCTGGCGTGGCCGCAAGTGTCTGGAATTCGATCGCACCAGTGACAAAATCAAGCCGCAGGCTGTCATCGAAACCATCTGTCGTTTGACCAAAGGCGAAGCTTACGTCACCTCTGACGTCGGTCAGCATCAGATGTTTGCCGCACTTTATTACCAGTTTGACAAGCCGCGTCGCTGGATCAACTCCGGTGGCTTGGGCACCATGGGCTTCGGCTTGCCTGCTGCGCTGGGCGTGAAGATGGCGCTGCCGGATGAAACGGTTATCTGCGTTACCGGCGATGGCAGCATCCAGATGAACATTCAGGAACTGTCGACCGCGCTGCAGTACGATTTGCCAGTGCTGGTATTAAATCTCAACAACGGCTTCCTCGGCATGGTTAAGCAGTGGCAGGACATGATTTACTCCGGCCGCCACTCGCAGTCTTACATGCAATCGCTGCCTGACTTCGTGCGTCTGGCCGAAGCTTATGGTCATGTGGGTATCTCCATTGCGCATCCTGCGGAGCTGGAAGAGAAGCTGCAGCTGGCACTGGATACGCTGGCGAAAGGCCGTCTGGTGTTTGTGGATGTGAATATTGACGGCAGCGAGCACGTTTACCCGATGCAAATTCGTGGTGGTTCGATGGATGAGATGTGGTTGAGCAAAACGGAGAGGACTTAATTATGCGTCGTATTTTATCGGTTCTGCTGGAAAACGAATCCGGCGCATTGTCCCGCGTAGTGGGACTGTTCTCTCAACGCGGTTACAACATCGAAAGCCTTACTGTCGCGCCAACCGATGATCCGACCTTGTCACGCATGACGATCCAAACGGTTGGTGACGCGAAAGTGCTGGAGCAGATCGAGAAGCAGCTACACAAGCTGGTGGACGTGTTACGAGTCAGCGAGCTGGGGCAGGGCGCTTACGTTGAGCGTGAAATCATGCTGGTGAAAATCCAGGCCAGCGGTTACGGCCGTGAAGAAGTGAAGCGCAGCGCGGAAATTTTCCGTGGTCAGATTATCGATGTCACGCCAACGCTTTACACGGTTCAGCTGGCAGGCACCAGTGATAAACTTGACGCGTTTCTTAACACCGTTCGCGACGTAGCAGAAATTGTTGAAGTGGCTCGCTCAGGAATCGTGGGTGTTTCGCGCGGCGATCGCGTAATGCGTTAATCACCTTAAGTAACGATTTCATCTGATTCTAACCCGGCGAAATGCCGGGTTTTTTTATTTTATGCGCTTATCCAGGATGCGAGAGAAAAGCGGTTGCTCGGCGTAGTGTTCTGCGGTTAGATGTTACAAATGTTTTACCCATAGCTACTCTGCGGATATTTTCGCCAGCGCTGGCTTATTAGAATTAAGGTGTCACCGTGAAACTGGATGAAATTGCGCGCCTGGCAGGCGTGTCGCGCACCACGGCCAGCTATGTAATCAATGGCAAAGCGCGGCAGTATCGTGTCAGCGAAAAAACCGTCGAGAAAGTGATGGCGGTGGTGCGTGAACACAACTATCACCCGAATGCCGTCGCGGCTGGGCTGCGTGCCGGACGCACCCGTTCAATTGGTTTGGTGATTCCTGATTTGGAAAACACCAGTTACACGCGCATTGCCAACTATCTGGAACGTCAGGCGCGTCAGCGCGGTTATCAGCTTTTGATTGCCTGCTCGGAAGATCAGCCGGACAACGAAATGCGCTGCATCGAGCATCTGTTGCAGCGCCAGGTCGATGCCATCATCGTTTCAACTTCTCTGCCGCCAGAGCATCCGTTCTATCAGCGTTGGATCAATGATCCTTTACCGATTATCGCGCTGGACCGCGCGCTGGATCGTGAACACTTTACCAGCGTGGTGGGTGCCGATCAGGATGATGCGCAGACGCTGGCGGCTGAATTGCGTCAGCTTCCGGTGAAAAACGTGCTGTTCCTCGGGGCGCTGCCGGAATTGTCGGTGAGTTTCCTGCGTGAACTCGGCTTCCGCGATGCGTGGAAAGACGACGAACGGCCCATTGATTACATCTATTGCAACAGCTTTGATCGTGCCGCCGCTGCCACGCTGTTTGAGAAGTACCTCGAAGATCATCCGATGCCAGAAGCGCTATTCACCACGTCGTTTGGGCTGCTGCAGGGCGTAATGGACGTTACGCTGAAGCGTGATGGCCGCTTGCCAACCGATCTGGCGATTGCCACTTTTGGCGACCACGAATTGCTGGATTTCCTTGAGTGCCCGGTGCTGGCGGTGGGGCAGCGTCATCGCGACGTGGCTGAGCGCGTGCTGGAGCTGGTTTTGGCCTCGCTGGATGAACCGCGTAAACCGAAACCGGGTTTAACCCGCATTCGTCGTAATTTATTCCGCCGCGGACAATTAAGCCGCCGCGCTAAATGAAATGCTGGGCAGTTCGCTGCCCAGCGTTAATTTAACCTGCAGATATTTCCTGCGAACCTTCCGGCGTAAATAAGCGTAAATAATCGCCACTCCAGCTAACAATTTAACCTTGCTGACTTTTCTTAATTGTTTACATCTCCAGCAGCGAGGCGTAGCAGAGCTGGCGCGATGATGCTGGGCTTCCTTTCAGAAATCCCCTAAAATGCCGCCGTCGTCGCAGATTGCAGGGCAAATATAATTCCGCTTAAAAGCGCTTTATTTTTCGCCATTTTTCAATGTGCGAAAATTTTTATTCAATTATTCATCAGGTTAATTTTTTATTTTGCGAATCCATGTCGATTAATTCCCTCTCTGATTAATTTCACCCGATGTAAATAGTGATATTCACTTGCCGTTGCGGCTTGACAAGGATTTCATCGGCTCCGTAAACTCGTTTCGTGGTAAAAAGTGGGATAAAGTGGTGAAAACGGGTGATTGAGGGGTAAGGCTGGCATGTTCCGTGGAGCAACGTTAGTCAATCTCGACAGCAAAGGACGATTAGCAGTACCAACGCGCTATCGTGAATTGCTTGTCGCAGAGTCTCAGGGGCAAATGGTATGCACCATTGACCTCCACCAGCCATGCCTGCTGCTTTATACCCTGCCCGAATGGGAAATCATTGAGAAAAAGCTGTCTCGCTTATCCAGCATGAATCCAGCCGAGCGTCGCGTACAGCGGCTGCTGTTAGGACATGCCAGTGAATGCCAGATGGATAATGCGGGTCGTTTGTTGTTGGCGAACACGTTACGCCAACACGCCGGCCTGACCAAAGAAGTGATGCTGGTTGGACAGTTCAACAAGTTTGAGCTGTGGGATGAACAGACCTGGTATCAACAAGTTAAGGATGATATTGACACAGAACAGTCGGCTCAGGAGCCTTTATCTGAGCGGTTGCAGGACTTGTCGCTATAGCTATGCAGGAAAATTTCAAACACACCACAGTGCTGCTGGATGAGGCGGTAAACGGCCTCAATATCAGGGAAGACGGCATTTATATCGATGGCACTTTTGGTCGCGGCGGTCACTCGCGCTTAATTCTTTCTCAGCTTGGCGAGAAAGGGCAACTGATAGCGATTGATCGCGATCCGCAAGCGATAGCCGCAGCCGCTGAGATAAACGATCCGCGTTTTTCGATCGTGCACGGGCCGTTTTCGGCATTAGCGGAATACGTCGAAGAGCGCGGGCTGACCGGCAAGATCGATGGTGTTCTACTCGATCTGGGCGTCTCTTCACCGCAGCTGGATGATGCCGAACGCGGCTTCTCCTTTATGCGTGATGGGCCGCTGGATATGCGTATGGACCCAACGCGCGGGCAATCAGCCGCTGAATGGCTGATGAGCGCGGAAGAGGCAGATATCGCTTTCGTGATCAAAACCTACGGTGAGGAGCGTTTTGGTAAACGTATTGCGCGCGCCATCGTTGAGCGCAACCGTGAACAGCCGATGACGCGCACCAAAGAGCTGGCAACGGTGATTGCCGCAGCGATGCCCGTCAAAGACAAATTTAAGCATCCGGCAACGCGTACTTTCCAGGCGATTCGTATCTGGATCAACAGCGAGCTGGAAGAGATTGATACTGCGTTGAAAGGGGCATTATCGGTTCTCGCGCCAGGCGGCAGGTTGTCGATCATCAGCTTCCACTCACTGGAAGATCGCTTAGTGAAGCGCTTTATGCGCGATCAGAGCCGCGGTCCGCAGGTGCCAGCAGGCATTCCGATGACCGAGTCGCAGCTCAAAGCCTTAGGCGGACGTGAACTGAAAACGCTGGGCAAGCTGATTCCAGGTGAAGCCGAAGTGAACGAAAACCCACGTGCGCGCAGTTCGGTGTTGCGTATCGCGGAGCGAACGGCGTCATGATTGGCAACGAGCGCCACAGCTTACCCGGTGTCATTGGTGGGGACTTGCTGCGATTTGGCAAGATCCCGCTGTTGCTGTTGATCGCGGTGCTGGTGTCCTCGGTGATTGTTGTGACCACCACGCACAAGACGCGCCTGCTAACGGCGCAACGTGAACAGCTGGTGCTGGAGCGTGATGCGCTAGATATCGAATGGCGCAACCTGATTCTTGAAGAGAACGCACTTGGCGATCACAGCCGCGTAGAGCGTATAGCAACCGATAAACTGCAAATGCAGCATGTTGATCCTTCGCAGGAAAATATTGTGGTGCAGAAATAAGGAATCGCAGAACTCAATGAGTGGCGCAGGCAAAACGCTGAAGTTAAAAAAACAAGAAGATAAGGCCAGCTTTGTAAGCTGGCGCTTTGCGTTACTGTGCGGGTGCATTTTACTGGCGCTGGGCGGACTGCTGTCGCGCGTAGCATGGCTGCAGGTGATCAACCCTGACAAGCTGGTGAAAGAGGGCGATTTGCGTTCGCTGCGCGTGCAATCGGTGCCAACCGCGCGCGGCATGATCAGCGATCGTGCCGGTCGTCCATTGGCGGTGAGCGTGCCGGTGAATGCGATTTGGGCCGATCCGAAAGAGCTGACCGAACACGGCGGCGTCTCGCTGGATAGCCGCTGGAAAGCGCTATCAGATGCGTTATCGATTCCGCTTGATCAACTCGCTGCACGTATCAACGCCAACCCGAAAGGGCGCTTTGTCTATCTGGCACGCCAGGTAAATCCGGCGATTGGCGAGTACGTGAAAAAGCTTAAGCTGCCGGGCATCTATCTGCGTGAAGAGTCGCGCCGCTACTATCCGGCGGGCCAGGTTACCGCACACCTGATTGGTTTCACCAACATTGATGGTCAGGGCATCGAAGGCATCGAAAAGAGCTTCGACAAATGGCTGACTGGCGCACCGGGCGAACGTACGGTGCGTAAAGACCGCAACGGCCGCGTCATTGAAGATATCTCCTCGGTAGACAGCCGCGCCGCGCACAACCTGACGCTGAGCATTGATGAACGGCTTCAAGCGCTGGTGTATCGCGAACTGAATAACGCCGTAGCGTTCAACAAAGCCGAATCAGGCACCGCCGTGCTAGTTGATGTGAACACCGGCGAAGTGCTGGCGATGGCGAACAGCCCCGCTTACAACCCGAATAATCTCAGCAACACGCCGAAAGACGTGATGCGCAACCGTGCCATTACCGACATCTTTGAGCCAGGTTCCACCGTGAAACCGATGGTGGTGATGACGGCCTTGCAGCGCGGTGTGGTGAAAGAGAACAGCGTATTGAATACCGTGCCGTACCGCGTCAATGGTCATGAGATCAAAGACGTGGCGCGCTACAACGAATTGACCCTTACCGGGGTTTTACAGAAGTCGAGTAACGTCGGGGTTTCACGTTTGGCGTTAGCGATGCCCTCCTCAGCACTCGTAGATACTTACGCGCGCTTTGGGCTGGGTAAACCGACCAATTTGGGGCTGGTCGGGGAAAGTAGTGGCTTATACCCTCAAAAACAACGGTGGTCTGACATAGAGAGGGCCACCTTCTCTTTTGGCTACGGGCTAATGGTAACGCCGTTACAGTTAGCGCGAGTCTACGCAACCATTGGCAGCTACGGCATCAATCGCCCGCTGTCGATCACCAAAGTTGACCCGCCGGTAGCGGGTGAACGTGTTTTCCAGGAAGACCTGGTGAAAACGGTGATGCACATGATGGAAAGCGTTGCGTTGCCTGGCGGTGGTGGGGTCAAAGCCGCCATCAAGGGCTATCGCATTGCCATCAAAACCGGTACCGCCAAGAAGGTTGGACCGGATGGACGTTACGTCAACAAATACATTGCTTATACCGCAGGCGTCGCGCCTGCCAGCCGTCCTCGTTTTGCGCTGGTGGTGGTGATCAACGATCCCCAGGCCGGTAAATATTATGGTGGTGCGGTTTCTGCACCGGTGTTTGGCGCCATCATGGGCGGCGTGTTGCGTACCATGAATATCGAACCTGATGCGCTGCCGACAGTTGATAAGAACGAGTTGGTGAAGAATAGAAGTGAGGAATCAAGTGACAGATCGTAACCTGCGCGACTTACTGGCCCCGTGGGTGCCGGGTGCGCCGGCGCGTCCACTCCGTGACATGACACTGGATAGCCGCGCTGCGGCTTCTGGCGATCTGTTTATCGCCGTGGCGGGCCATCATGCTGATGGACGTCGTTTTATTCCGCAGGCTATTGCACAAGGCGTGGCGGCAGTGATTGCCGAAGCCGAAGGTGAAGCCAGCGATGGAGATATCCGTGAGATGCATGGCGTCCCGGTTATCTATCTGGCGCAGTTGCAGCAGCGTCTCTCTGCACTGGCCGGACGCTTTTATCAGCAGCCTGCAAGCAAACTGAAATTAATCGGTGTTACCGGCACCAACGGCAAAACCACCACCACGCAACTGATGGCGCAGTGGGCCAATTTGCTGGGTGAAACCGGCGCCGTGATGGGCACCGTCGGCAACGGCCTTTATGGTCAACTTGTGGCAACCGAAAACACCACCGGTTCTGCGGTGGATGTGCAGCATGTGCTGAATAATTTGGTCGGGCAGGGTGCAACCCTGACGGCAATGGAAGTCTCCTCACACGGTCTGGTGCAGCATCGCGTTGCAGCTTTACCGTTTGCGGCCGCAGTGTTTACTAACCTGAGCCGCGATCACCTCGATTATCACGGTGATATGCAGAGCTATGAATCGGCTAAATGGTTACTGTTCTCTGAGCATCAGGTCGCTGAAGCCATCATCAACGCTGATGATGAAGTAGGTCGTCGCTGGCTGGCGAAATTGCCGGATGCGGTAGCGGTTACCATAGAAGACAATCTGCAATCGGGCTGTCATGGTCGCTGGCTCAAAGCCACGGCGGTGGATTATCACGATGGCGGTGCGCATATTCAGTTCAGCTCCAGCTGGGGCAACGGCGAGTTTGATAGCCGCCTGATGGGCGCTTTCAACGTGAGCAACTTGTTGCTGGCGTTGGCTACGCTGCTGGCGCTGGATTATCCGCTTGATGCGCTGGTCGCCACGGCGCCGCAGCTGCAGCCGGTGTGTGGTCGCATGGAAGTGTTTACTGCGCCAGAAAAACCTACTGTTGTTGTCGATTACGCTCACACGCCAGATGCGCTGGAAAAAGCGCTGGAAGCGGCGCGTCTGCACTGCAAAGGTCAGTTGTGGTGCGTGTTTGGCTGCGGTGGCGATCGTGACAAAGGCAAACGTCCGCTGATGGGCGCGATTGCTGAGCAATTCTCCGACATCGTGGTGATCACCGACGATAATCCGCGCAGCGAAGAGCCGATGGCGATTGTGAATGACATTCTCACCGGCTTGCTCGATCCGGGCCGTGCGCGCGTGGTTTCCGGTCGTGCGCAGGCGGTCACCAACGCCGTGATGCAAGCCGGCGCGGATGACATCGTATTGGTGGCCGGAAAAGGTCACGAAGATTATCAAATCATTGGCAACCGTCGTCTGGATTACTCCGATCGCGACACAGTCGCCCGTTTGTTGGGGGTGATGGCATGATTCCCGTTTCTCTCAACACACTGGCCGAAATCAGCGGCGGTCAACTGCACGGCGCGGACTTAACCATTGCCGATGTCACCACCGATACACGTAAAGTCACCGCCGGCAGCCTGTTTGTGGCGCTGGTGGGTGAACGTTTTGATGCGCACGATTTCGCTAACGATGCGATTGATAACGGCGCGCAGGCGCTGCTGGTAAGTAAGCTGCTGAAGGTTTCTGTACCGCAGGTAGTTGTTGCTGATACGCGCATTGCTTTCGGGCAACTCGCTGCGTGGGTACGCCAACAGGCGAAAGCGCGCGTGGTTGCTTTAACCGGTTCATCCGGCAAAACCTCGGTCAAAGAGATGACCGCCGCGATTCTGCGTCAGTGCGGTGAAACGCTCTACACCGCAGGCAACCTGAACAACGACTTCGGCGTGCCGATGACGCTGCTGCGTCTCACTAAAGAACATGCTTATGCCGTAATCGAACTGGGTGCCAACCATCAAGGTGAGATTGCATACACCACCGATCTGGTACGTCCAGAGACCGCTCTGGTTAATAACCTGGCCGCCGCTCATCTGGAAGGCTTTGGTTCACTGGCCGGTGTGGCGAAAGCTAAAGGCGAAATTTTTGGCGGCTTGCCGGTACACGGTACTGCGATCGTCAACGCTGACAGCAACGATCTGGTCAACTGGCAATCACAGTTTGTGGATAAAACCCTGTGGCGTTTCTCGCCGCAGCCGATGGCTGATGCAGAGTTCCGCGCCAGTGAAATCGTGCTGCGTGCCGATGCCACGCTGTTCACGCTGCATACGCCACGCGGTGATATCGCCGTGGAGTTGCCGCTGCCAGGCCGTCATAACATCGCAAATGCGTTAGCCGCTGCAGCGCTGGCGTTGTCGGTGGATGCGCCGCTGACGGCGATTCAAGCTGGCCTTAAAACCTTGCAGCCTGTTCCTGGTCGACTATTCCCGATTCGTCTGGCGGCCAATCAACTGCTGCTGGATGACAGCTACAACGCCAACGTCGGTTCTATGACGGCTGCCGCGCAGGTGCTGGGCGATATGCCGGGTTACCGCGTGATGGTGGTGGGCGATATGGCTGAGCTGGGCGATGAAGCCGAACTGTGTCATCGCCAGGTGGGCGATGCGGCTAAAGCGGCCGGCATTGATTGCGTGCTGAGCACCGGAACTCTGAGCCAGTTGATTGGTGAAAACAGCGGGAAAGGCGAGCATTTCGCCACCAAAACCGCGCTGACTGAACGTTTACGCACATTGCTGTCCGAACATCAGGACATCACTATTTTGGTTAAAGGTTCACGTAGTGCCGCCATGGAGCAGGTAGTACAGAGCTTACAGGAGAAAGGAACATGCTAGTCTGGCTGGCCGAACATCTGGTCGCATTTTATTCCGGCTTTAACGTCTTCTCGTATCTGACGTTTCGCGCCATTGTCAGCCTGCTGACCGCCTTGTTCATTTCTCTGTGGATGGGGCCGCGCCTGATTGCCTGGCTGCAGAAACTGCAGATCGGCCAGGTGGTGCGTAACGACGGTCCAGAATCACACTTCAGCAAGCGCGGCACGCCAACCATGGGCGGCGTGATGATCCTCACCTCCATCACCATTTCGGTGTTGATGTGGGCTTATCCATCCAATCCATACGTCTGGTGCGTACTGGTGGTACTGGTTGGTTTTGGCATCATCGGCTTTGTGGATGACTATCGCAAAGTGGTGCGCAAAGACACCAAAGGGCTGATCGCGCGCTGGAAATACTTCTGGATGTCGGTGATTTCGCTGGCCGTTGCATTCGCGCTGTTTATCGCCGGTAAAGATACGCCTGCGACGCAGCTGGTGGTGCCGTTCTTTAAAGACATCATGCCGCAGCTGGGCCTGTTCTACGTGGTGCTGGCCTACTTCGTGATTGTCGGTACCGGCAACGCGGTTAACTTAACGGACGGCCTTGATGGCTTAGCCATTATGCCAACGGTATTCGTGGCAGCAGGCTTTGCGCTGGTGGCGTGGGCGACCGGTAACGTCAAGTTTGCCGAATATCTGCACATTCCTTATTTACGGCACGCGGGTGAATTGGTGATTGTCTGTACCGCGATTGTCGGAGCCGGACTCGGATTTTTGTGGTTCAACACCTATCCAGCGCAAGTGTTCATGGGCGATGTCGGCTCACTGGCGCTAGGCGGCGCGCTCGGCACGATCGCCGTGCTGCTGCGTCAGGAATTCTTGCTGTTAATCATGGGCGGAGTGTTTGTGGTCGAAACGCTGTCGGTGATTCTGCAGGTGGGATCGTTCAAGCTGCGCGGTCAACGCATTTTCCGCATGGCGCCGATTCACCATCACTATGAATTGAAAGGCTGGCCGGAGCCGCGCGTCATCGTGCGCTTCTGGATTATTTCGCTGATGCTGGTGCTGATTGGCCTGGCAACGCTGAAGGTACGTTAATCATGGCTGACTATCGGGGCAGAAAAGTCGTCATCATTGGATTAGGCATTACTGGCCTCTCCTGTGTTGATTTCTTCCTCGCGCAAGGCGTAACGCCACGCGTGATGGATACCCGTGTCTCGCCGCCGGGGCTGGACAAGCTGCCAGCCTCGGTGGAGCGCTATGTTGGCGGTATTAATAGCGATTGGCTGTTGGCGTCCGATCTGATTATCGCCAGCCCAGGCATCGCGCTGGCGCATCCTGCTTTAAGCGAAGCCGCCGATGCCGGGATTGAAATCATCGGCGATATCGAGCTGTTCTGCCGTGAAGCGCAGGCACCGATTGTGGCGATTACCGGTTCGAACGGCAAAAGCACCGTGACGACGCTGGTGGGCGAAATGGCGCGTGCCGCAGGTTGGCAGGTGGGCGTGGGCGGCAACATCGGTTTGCCGGCGCTAACACTACTGAAATCGCCAGCACAGCTTTATGTACTCGAACTCTCCAGCTTCCAGCTGGAAACCACACACAGCCTGAAAGCGGCCGCCGCGACGATCCTTAATCTCACCGAGGATCATATGGATCGCTATCCGCTGGGCATGCAGCAATATCGTGCCGCCAAGCTGCGCATTTACGAAAACGCCAGCGTCTGCGTAGTGAATGCTGACGATGGCATGACCATGCCGGTGCGCGGTGTTGATCAGCGCTGTGTGAGCTTCGGCATCAACCTTGGCGATTATCATCTTAATCAGCAGCAAGGCAGCACCTGGCTGCGAGCGAAGGGCGAGAAAGTCCTGAACACCGATGAGATGACGCTGGTAGGTCAACACAATTACACCAACGCGTTGGCAGCGCTGGCATTAGCCGACGCGGTGAACATCCCGCGCGCTTCCAGCCTGAAAGCCTTAACCACCTTTACCGGCCTGGCGCACCGCTTCCAGCTGGTGCATGAAGCCAAAGGCGTGCGTTGGATCAACGATTCCAAAGCCACCAACGTTGGCAGCACCGAAGCGGCGCTGAATGGCCTGCAGGTAAAAGGCACTTTGTGGCTGCTGCTGGGCGGCGATGGCAAATCGGCTGACTTCAGCCCGCTGGCGCGCTATCTGCAGGGCGACAACGTGAAGCTGTTCTGTTTTGGTCGCGATGGCGATGCGTTAGCGGCACTGCGTCCCGACATTGCCACGCGCACAGAAACCATGCAGCAGGCGATGACGCAAATTGCCGCACAGGTAAAAGCGGGCGATATGGTGCTGTTATCACCGGCCTGCGCCAGCCTCGATCAGTTCCGTAATTTTGAACAGCGCGGCGATCAGTTCGCGCAACTGGCGAAGGAGTTGAGCTGATGCGCATTCCTGGAGCCGGTATCGCCAATTATCTGTCCGTGCGCCTGCGCGATTGGGTGATGGGCGCACGCGACAATGATGATGCGCCGGTGGTGCTGTATGACCGCACGCTGCTGTGGCTGACCTTTGGTCTGGCGCTGATCGGTTTTGTGATGGTGACGTCGGCGTCGATGCCTGTTGGGCAACGTCTGAACGAAGATCCGTTCTACTTTGCCAAGCGTGATGCGTTCTATATCGCTTTGGCCTTCGGCATGGCGCTGGTGACCTTGCGTATCCCAATGGATTTCTGGCAGCGCTACAGCAACGTGATGCTGATGGTTTCAGTGGTGATGTTGCTTATCGTGTTGGTGGTCGGTAGCTCGGTGAACGGTGCATCGCGCTGGATTGCCCTTGGCCCGCTGCGTATTCAGCCGGCTGAGCTCTCGAAGTTGACGCTGTTCTGCTATCTCGCCAGCTATCTGGTGCGCAAAGTAGAAGAGGTGCGTAACAACTTCTGGGGCTTCTGTAAGCCGATGGGCGTGATGGTGGTGCTGGCCGTGCTGCTGCTGGCGCAGCCGGACCTCGGTACGGTGGTTGTGCTGTTTGTTACTACGCTGGCGATGCTGTTCCTCGCCGGTGCGAAAATGTGGCAGTTCCTGGCGATCATCGGCTCCGGCATTTTCGCCGTGGTGCTGCTAATCATTGCTGAACCGTACCGTATGCGCCGTGTAACGTCCTTCTGGAACCCGTGGGAAGATCCCTTCGGCAGCGGCTACCAGCTGACGCAATCTTTGATGGCGTTTGGGCGCGGTGAGTTCTGGGGACAGGGCTTAGGCAACTCGGTGCAGAAACTGGAATATCTGCCAGAAGCACATACCGACTTTATCTTCTCCATCATCGGTGAAGAGTTGGGTTATGTCGGTGTGGTTTTAGCGCTGTTGATGGTATTCTTCGTCGCTTTTCGCGCGATGTCGATTGGTCGCCGTGCTCTGGAGATCGATCAGCGCTTTTCAGGCTTCCTCGCTTGCTCAATTGGCGTGTGGTTTAGCTTCCAGGCGCTGGTTAATGTCGGTGCGGCTGCGGGCATGCTGCCGACCAAAGGTCTGACATTGCCGCTGATCAGTTACGGTGGTTCGAGTCTGATCATCATGTCGACCGCCATCGTGTTTTTATTGCGCATAGATTATGAAACGCGTCTGGCGAAAGCGCAGGCGTTTACCCGAGGTGCTCGATGAGTGGCAAACGGCTGATGGTCATGGCAGGCGGTACTGGCGGACACGTATTCCCCGGTCTGGCCGTTGCCCATCACCTGATGGAACAAGGCTGGCAGGTGCGCTGGCTGGGAACCGCTGACCGAATGGAAGCGGATTTGGTACCGAAACACGGCATTGAAATTGATTTTATCCGCATCAGCGGTTTACGCGGTAAAGGCCTGAAAGCGCAGTTGCTGGCACCGGTGCGCATCTTCAATGCCTGGCGCCAGGCGCGTCGCATCATGAAGAGCTGGCAGCCGGATGTGGTGCTGGGAATGGGCGGATACGTTTCGGGGCCCGGCGGTTTAGCGGCGTGGAGCTGCGGTATCCCGGTGGTGTTGCATGAGCAGAACGGCATTGCCGGACTGACCAACAAGTGGCTGGCGAAAATCGCCACCAAAGTGATGCAGGCGTTTCCCGGTGCGTTTCCAAATGCTGAAGTGGTTGGCAATCCGGTGCGTACCGATGTGTTAGCGCTGCCGTTACCGGCAGAGCGACTGAGCGCACGTTCCGGCCCGATTCGCGTGCTGGTCGTCGGTGGCAGCCAGGGCGCGCGCATCCTTAATCAAACCGTGCCACAAGTGGCTGCAGAGTTGGGTGAAGCCATTACGGTTTGGCATCAAACCGGCAAAGGTGGACTGGAAACCGTGCAGCAGGCTTACCGCGCAGCGGGCCAGCCGCAGCACAAAGTCACCGAGTTTATCGATGACATGGCCGAAGCTTATGCATGGGCTGATGTGGTGGTGTGCCGTTCGGGCGCATTGACGGTGAGCGAAGTGGCCGCCGCAGGTTTACCGGCGATTTTCGTGCCGTTTCAGCACAAAGATCGTCAGCAGTACTGGAATGCGTTGCCGCTGGAAAAAGCGGGCGCAGCCAAAATTTTCGAGCAGCCGCAATTTACCGCAGCTGTGGTAGCGGACACGCTGCGTCACTGGGATCGCACCACATTGTTGGCGATGGCAGAAAAAGCCCGTCAGGTCGCGATTCCCGATGCAACCGAGCGGGTTGCAAATGAAGTGGCGCGCGTCGCGAAGTAATTAATCGGCCAGTTGATTTGGCCCGTACCTTTAGCAGGTGCAAACGGGAAAAACAGGTAATTGAAACAGATGAATACACAACAATTGGCAAAACTGCGTTCTATTGTGCCCGAGATGCGTCGCGTCCGGCACATTCACTTTGTCGGCATCGGTGGTGCTGGCATGGGCGGTATTGCCGAGGTGTTGGCGAACGAAGGCTATCACATTAGCGGTTCTGATCTGGCACCGAACGCGGTGACACAGCATCTGGCGGCGCTGGGCGCGACGATTTATTTCAACCATCGTCCGGAAAACGTCACCGATGCCAGCGTTGTCGTAGTGTCGACAGCCGTTGCGCAGGATAACCCTGAGCTGGTTGCCGCACGTGAGCAGCGTATTCCCGTCATTCGTCGTGCTGAGATGTTGGCAGAACTGATGCGTTTCCGTCACGGCATTGCTGTTGCCGGTACGCACGGTAAAACCACCACCACCGCGATGGTGACCAGCATTTACGCGGAAGGCGGACTGGATCCGACCTTCGTTAACGGCGGATTGGTTAAAGCCGCAGGTACGCATGCGCGCCTGGGCAGCAGCCGTTACCTGATTGCAGAAGCAGATGAAAGTGATGCGTCCTTCCTGCATCTGCAACCGATGGTGGCGATTGTCACCAACATCGAAGCGGATCACATGGACACGTATCAGGGCGATTTTGAGAACCTGAAGCAGACGTTCATTAATTTCCTGCACAACCTGCCGTTCTACGGACGCGCGGTAATGTGCGTGGATGACGCGGTGATTCGTGACCTGATTCCGCGCGTAGGCCGCCAGGTAACAACTTACGGCTTCAGCGATGACGCAGATGTACGTATCGAGAATTATGAGCAGCGTGGCGCACAAGGGCACTTCACCATCATCCGTCAGGATAAGCCGGTGCTGAAAGTGACGCTGAATGCGCCGGGCCGCCACAACGCCCTGAACGCAGCTGCTGCGGTAGCTGTCGCCAGCGAAGAAGGTATCGAAGATAACGCGATTCTGGCCGCGTTGGAGAGCTTCCAGGGCACCGGACGCCGCTTTGACGTGCTGGGCGAGTTCGATACCGCCGCCGTTAACGGTAATCCAGGCAGCGCGATGCTGGTCGACGATTACGGCCATCATCCTACCGAAGTAGATGTCACCATCAAAGCCGCACGTGCAGGCTGGCCTGACAAGAAGCTGGTGATGGTGTTCCAGCCGCATCGTTATACGCGTACCCGTGACCTGTTTGATGATTTCGCGAATGTGCTGTCGCAGGTGGATGTGTTGCTGATGCTGGATGTCTATCCGGCGGGTGAAGCCGCGATTCCGGGCGCTGACAGCCGTTCGCTGTGCCGCGCGATTCGTAACCGTGGCAAGGTTGATCCGATTCTGGTCTCTGAGCATGACGCGCTGCCAGATGCGCTGGCGCCGTTGCTGTCGGGCGACGATCTGGTGATCGTGCAGGGCGCAGGCAACATCGGCAAGATTGCCCGCAAGCTGGCCGAAAACGAATTGCAGCCTGCCATTAAGACGGAGGCGCGTCATGACTGAGAAGGTTGCAGTATTGATGGGCGGCACTTCGGCAGAGCGTGACGTGTCGCTGATGTCCGGTGCGGCGGTGCTAGCCGGACTGCGTGAAATGGGCATCGATGCGCATGCGGTCGATACGCGTGATGTGTCGGTGCTGGATCTGAAACAGCAGGGCTTCGCTAAAGCGTTTATTGCTTTGCACGGTCGTGGTGGTGAAGACGGCACGCTGCAAGCGGTGCTGGAGTTCCTGCAACTGCCCTATACCGGCAGCGGCGTGATGGCTTCCGCCATCACAATGGACAAACTGCGCAGCAAATTGCTGTGGCAGGGCAGGGGATTACCCTCAGGCAAATTTGTCTGGCTGACGCGTCAGCAGCATGAGCAAGGTTTAGACGCCGATACCACCGCCGCCATTGAGGCGCTGGGCTTACCGCTGTTTGTGAAGCCAAGCTGCGAAGGTTCTAGCGTCGGTATCAGCCGCGTGAACCATGCGGATGCATTACCCGCAGCGCTTGAAGAAGCTTTTCGTCATGATGATGACGTACTGATCGAAGCTTTTCTGAGCGGCGCGGAGTACACCGTGGGCATCGTGGGTGAGCAAATTCTGCCTTCCATCAGAATTAAAACCGCCAGCGAGTTCTATGACTATGAAGCTAAATACATTTCTGACGATACTGAATACTTCTGCCCGAGCGGATTAAGCGCCGAGCAGGAAGCAGAATTGCAGACGTTGGTGTGGTCAGCCTGGCGCGCATTGGGTTGCAGCGGCTGGGGTCGTGTCGACGTGATGGCTGACGGTGAGGGCAACTTCCAACTGCTGGAAGTGAATACTTCGCCTGGCATGACCAGCCACAGCTTAGTGCCGATGGCCGCGAAGCAAGCGGGATACAGCTTCCCGCAGCTGGTAGCGCGTATTCTGGAGCTAGCTGACTGATATGTCTCAGGCGGCGATACGAGTACGCAATCGCGAACCTCAGGAGCGGACACGCTCCGGGCGTAGCAACGGTGCGCGACTGTTTGGCATGGTGTTCCTGCTGATTGTGCTGGGCATTATGGTGGCGGGCGGCCTCGTGGTGCTGAAGTGGATGAATGACGCGTCACGCTTGCCGTTATCGAAGCTGGTGGTGACCGGGCAAACCCACTACACCACGCATGACGATATTCGCCAGGCCATTTTATCGCTTGGCGCGCCGGGAACTTTCATGTCGCAGAACGTGGATATCATCCAGCAGCAGATTGAGCGTTTACCCTGGATTAAGCAGGTCAGTGTGCGCAAGCAGTGGCCTGATGAGCTGAAGATAAATCTGGTGGAGTACGTTCCGGTGGCACGCTGGAACGACTCACACATGGTGGACGCCGATGGCGTCTCCTTCAGCGTCCCGGCCAGTCACGTTGGTAAAGAAGCGTTGCCAATGCTGTACGGCCCGGAAGGCAGTGAAAACGAGGTGTTAGCTGGCTATCACACCATGAGTGATGTGTTAAAGGCTAACAAGTTTACCCTGAAGGTCGCGTCGATGACGGCGCGGCGCTCGTGGCAATTAGTGACCAGTGACGATGTGCGCATCGAATTAGGTCGCAGCGATACCATGAAGCGTCTGAACCGTTTTATTGAGCTTTATCCGGATTTGCAGCAGCAGGGCCAGAGTCAGAACCAGCGCATCACGTACGTTGATTTGCGCTACGATTCGGGCGCCGCAGTCGGTTGGGCCGCTGCACCGATAGAGCCACAGGACAGTAATCAGCAACAGAACCAGGCACAGGCTAAACCACAATGATCAAGGCAACGGACAGAAAACTGGTAGTAGGACTCGAAATTGGCACCGCGAAGGTGTCCGCCCTGGTTGGGGAAATTCTGCCCGATGGTATGGTCAATATTATTGGGGTGGGCAGTTGCCCGTCTCGTGGCATGGATAAAGGCGGCGTAAACGATCTGGAGTCGGTGGTGAAATGCGTACAGCGCGCCATCGATCAGGCTGAATTGATGGCGGATTGCCAGATTTCATCGGTCTACCTTGCTTTATCGGGCAAACATATCAGTTGCCAGAACGAAATCGGGATGGTTCCGATTTCGGAAGAGGAAGTGACTCAGGATGATGTAGAGAACGTGGTGCATACGGCGAAATCCGTTCGCGTACGTGATGAGCATCGTATCCTGCATGTCATTCCGCAGGAATATGCCATCGATTATCAGGAAGGCATCAAGAATCCAGTGGGACTTTCCGGCGTGCGTATGCAGGCGAAAGTACATTTGATCACCTGCCACAACGATATGGCAAAAAATATTGTCAAAGCCGTTGAACGTTGTGGCCTGAAAGTTGACCAACTGATTTTTGCCGGCCTGGCATCCAGTTTCTCAGTGTTGACAGAAGATGAACGTGAGCTGGGCGTCTGTGTTGTTGATATCGGTGGCGGTACAATGGATATCGCTGTCTATACTGGCGGCGCACTGCGTCATACCAAAGTGATTCCTTATGCCGGGAACGTGGTAACCAGCGATATCGCCTACGCTTTTGGTACACCGCCGACCGACGCAGAAGCGATTAAAGTGCGTCACGGTTGTGCATTGGGCTCGATTGTCGGCAAAGACGAAAATGTCGAAGTGCCGAGCGTAGGTGGACGTCCACCACGTAGCCTGCAGCGTCAAACGTTGGCTGAAGTGATCGAGCCGCGTTACACCGAACTGTTGAATCTGGTCAACGACGAGATTCTGCAATTACAGGAGCAGCTGCGCCAGCAAGGCGTGAAACATCATCTGGCGGCCGGTATCGTGCTGACCGGTGGTGCGGCGCAGATTGAAGGTTTGGCAGCCTGCGCACAGCGCGTGTTCCACACGCAAGTGCGCATCGGACAGCCGCTTAACATCACCGGCCTGACAGATTATGCGCAGGAGCCGTATTACTCTACGGCAGTTGGCCTGCTGCATTACGGCAAAGAGTCACACATGAACGGTGATGCAGAAACGGAAAAACGTGCTTCAGTGGGCAACTGGTTTAAACGAATCAACAGCTGGCTGAAGAAAGAATTTTAATTTTTGAAAAAGGAGATCATGCTGGCAATGTTTATGATCTCCAGGCGACAGGCACATAACGGAGAGAAATCATGTTTGAACCTATGGAATTAACCAATGACGCGGTGATTAAAGTCATCGGCGTCGGCGGTGGCGGTGGCAACGCCGTAGAGCACATGGTACGCGAGCGTATCGAAGGTGTGGAATTCTTCGCTGTAAACACCGACGCGCAAGCGTTGCGTAAGACAGCGGTCGGCCAGACGATCCAGATCGGGACCAATATCACTAAAGGTCTTGGTGCAGGTGCGAACCCAGAAGTGGGTCGTAACTCTGCAGAAGAGGATCGCGAAGCACTGCGTGCTGCGCTGGATGGTGCAGACATGGTGTTCATCGCAGCAGGCATGGGCGGCGGTACCGGTACCGGTGCAGCGCCAGTTGTGGCTGAAGTGGCAAAAGATTTGGGTATCCTGACTGTTGCGGTGGTGACTAAGCCATTCAACTTTGAAGGCAAAAAGCGTATGGCTTTTGCTGAGCAGGGTATCGCAGAACTGTCGAAGCATGTCGATTCACTGATCACTATTCCAAATGACAAGCTGCTGAAAGTTCTGGGTCGCGGTATTTCTCTGTTGGATGCGTTCGGTGCAGCCAACGACGTATTGAAAGGCGCAGTACAGGGTATCGCTGAACTGATTACGCGTCCTGGCCTGATGAACGTCGACTTCGCGGACGTGCGTACCGTGATGTCAGAAATGGGTTACGCCATGATGGGTTCCGGCGTGGCATGTGGTGAAGACCGTGCAGAAGAAGCGGCAGAAATGGCGATCTCTTCTCCACTGTTGGAAGACATCGATCTGTCTGGCGCGCGCGGCGTGCTGGTCAACATCACTGCGGGCTTCGACCTGCGTCTTGATGAGTTCGAAACCGTGGGTAACACCATCCGCGCCTTCGCATCTGACAACGCAACCGTAGTTATCGGTACTTCTCTGGATCCAGAGATGAACGACGAACTGCGTGTGACCGTCGTTGCAACCGGCATCGGCATGGATAAGCGCCCTGAAATTACTCTGGTGACCAACAAACCGGCCACTCAGCCAGTGATGGATCATCGCTACCAGCAGCACGGCATGGCGCCGCTGCCGCAGGAGCAGAAACCGGCTGCGAAAGTGGTGAATGACCAACCGGCGGCATCCAGCAAAGAACCCGATTACCTTGATATTCCAGCCTTCTTGCGTAAGCAGGCAGACTAAGAATATCCCGAGAATTGGGATTCTCCGCTCTTTGTGCTAAAGTATTCGCCCGCTGGTAATTTATACTGGCGGTCGGACAGGTAATATTGCGAGATAAAGCGATGATCAAACAAAGGACATTAAAACGTATTGTTCAGGCGACTGGTGTCGGTTTACATACCGGCAAGAAAGTCACACTGACGTTACGCCCTGCGTCGGCTAACACCGGGGTCATCTATCGTCGCACTGACTTGAATCCACCGGTAGATTTCCCGGCTGATGCAAAATATGTGCGCGACACCATGCTGAGTACTTGCCTGGTGAATGATGAAGGCGTGCGTATTTCAACAGTCGAACATCTGAACGCCGCATTGGCGGGCTTGGGCATTGACAACATTATTGTCGAAGTTGATGCACCGGAAATCCCGATTATGGATGGCAGTGCCGCGCCTTTTGTCTATCTGCTGATGGACGCAGGCATCGAAGAGCTGAACAGCGCGAAGAAATTCGTACGCGTTAAGCAAACGGTGCGTGTGGAAGATGGCGATAAGTGGGCCGAGATCAAACCGTATAACGGTTTCTCACTCGACTTTACTATCGACTTCAAACATCCAGCGATTGACTCAAGCTCGCAGCGTTACCAGCTCAACTTCTCGGCTGAGAACTTTGTTCGCCAAATCAGCCGTGCGCGCACTTTTGGCTTTATGCGTGAAATCGAATATCTGCAGTCTAAAGGCCTGTGCCTGGGCGGTAGTTTAGATTGTGCGATTGGCCTCGATGATTTCCGCGTATTAAACGAAGACGGTCTGCGCTTTGAAGACGAATTTGTTCGTCATAAAATGCTCGATGCGATCGGCGACCTGTTCATGTGCGGCCACAATGTTATCGGCGCGTTTACCGCCTTTAAATCTGGCCATGCGTTGAATAACAAGTTGCTGCAAGCGGTTCTGGCTAAGCAGGAAGCCTGGGAATGGGCGACCTTCGAAGATGAAGCTGAACTGCCACTGGCATTCAAAGCACCAAATTTAGTTCTGGCGTAAGTCAGACATAAAACGGCAGGTTTCGCTGACACCCTCTCCGTTCAGTTGAACCTGCCGTTTTTTATTGCCTCGCTTTTAATCCTGCCAAACCGATCTCAATTCGCTGTAGTGAGTGGCGAAACCCTGTACAAAAAAACGTGAATTCCGCCGAAGCCCCTTTAATCACTGGTGTCGAAGCCCCACATAAGTGCTATCATCTGGCGCTCATATAAGCTGGGTAACGCTAATTTTGGCGACCGCTTTATCACTTTATTCAATGCATTGTGGACGGATTGTGATCGGGATTTTCTCACGCTGGCGACAATTAGGCAGACGCTATTTCTGGCCACATCTCCTGTTGGGGATGGTGGCGGCCAGTTTAGGTTTGCCTGCCTGCGCGCAAAGTGCTGAGCCCAAAGCAAATGATTCGCCGATCAGCAGCTTGTTTGTCGGCAATGTTGTCCACTTTGATCATCTTATTCGTCTGCAGGAAAGCGCGCGTCGACCGAATTTTAACGTCGATTACTGGCACCAGCATGCGATTCGCACGGTTATTCGCCACCTTTCGTTTAGCATGACGCCGCCCGCTCAGACTGAGGCCGATCAAGCTGTGCCGCTGGCGGCACAAAAGCTGGCGTTGATTGGTTCGCTTCAGGCGCTGCTGACTTCGCCGGCGCAAGCGCTGACTGTTGTTGAGCCGCAACAAAACCTGCGTCACAACGAACCGCAAATCCTTTCCTCTGCTGATTGGCAGGCTGCTATTCATGGCATCCGCGCCGGGCCTTTCATTGCTTAACTGCTAACGTTTTTTCCACATCCTGTATTAGATTTTGCAGTCCGTGAGATCACGGCTGAATTGAGAAAAATTTATCATGTTAATCAAATTGTTAACTAAAGTGTTCGGCAGCAGCAATGATCGTACTCTGCGCCGTATGCGTAAAATCGTAGACGTCATCAATAAGATGGAGCCGGATTTCGTTAAGCTCTCTGACGATGAATTGAAAGCGAAAACTGACCTGTTCCGTGAGCGTCTAAAAAAAGGCGAGAGCCTTGAGAGCCTGATTCCTGAAGCCTTTGCCACCGTACGTGAAGCAAGTAAACGCGTATTCGGTATGCGTCACTTTGATGTGCAGTTGATTGGCGGCATGGTGCTCAACGAGCGCTGCATCGCAGAGATGCGTACTGGTGAAGGTAAAACCCTGACTGCGACATTGCCCGCTTACCTGAACGCGCTGAGTGGCAAAGGTGTGCACGTTGTTACCGTCAACGACTATCTGGCGCAGCGTGACGCCGAAAATAACCGTGCACTGTTTGAATTCCTTGGCCTGACCATCGGCATTAACCTGCCAAACATGCCGGCCGTGGCGAAGCGTGCAGCTTATGCCGCTGATATTACCTACGGCACCAATAACGAATACGGCTTCGACTACCTGCGCGACAACATGGCGTTCAGCCCGGAAGAGCGTGTGCAGCGTAAATTGCATTACGCATTGGTGGATGAAGTCGACTCAATCCTGATCGATGAAGCGCGTACGCCACTGATCATCTCTGGTCCAGCTGAAGACAGTTCTGAGCTGTATACCAAAGTTAATAAGATCATCCCGCATCTGGTGCGTCAGGAAAAAGAAGACTCTGAAACCTTCCAGGGCGAAGGTGATTTCTGGGTCGATGAAAAAGCGCGCCAGGCACACATGAGCGAGCGCGGTCTGGTAAAAGTCGAAGAGCTGCTGGTAAGCCAAAACATCATGGTAGAAGGCGAGTCACTCTACTCACCGACCAATATCATGTTGATGCACCATGTTACTGCGGCGCTGCGTGCTCATGCACTCTTCACTCGCGATGTTGATTACATCGTTAAAGATGGCGAAGTGGTCATCGTTGATGAGCACACCGGTCGTACCATGCAAGGTCGCCGCTGGTCAGATGGTCTGCATCAGGCGGTTGAAGCGAAAGAAGGCGTGGAAATCCAGAATGAAAACCAGACGCTGGCTTCCATAACCTTCCAGAACTACTTCCGTATCTACGAGAAACTGGCCGGCATGACCGGTACCGCAGATACAGAAGCATTTGAATTCAGCTCCATCTACAAACTCGACACTATCGTGGTGCCAACCAACCGTCCGATGGTGCGTAAAGATATGGCCGATCTGGTCTACATGACCGAGAAAGAGAAGATCGACGCCATTATCGAAGACATCCGTGCCTGTACCGCCAAAGGGCAGCCGGTGTTGGTGGGTACCATTTCGATTGAAAAATCGGAAGTCGTTTCCAACGAACTGACGCGCGCGGGCATTAAGCACAGCGTACTGAACGCCAAATTCCACGCCAGCGAAGCGGATATCGTTGCTCAGGCGGGTCAACCTGCAGCGGTTACCATCGCAACCAACATGGCCGGTCGTGGTACCGATATCGTGCTGGGCGGTAGCTGGCAGGCTGAGCTTGCCGCGATGGACGAGCCAACCGAAGAACAGATTCAGGCGATGAAAGAGGCGTGGAAACTGCGTCACGATGCGGTGCTGGCTGCGGGCGGTCTGCACATCATTGGTACTGAGCGTCACGAATCTCGCCGTATCGATAACCAGCTGCGTGGTCGTGCGGGTCGTCAGGGTGATGCTGGTTCTTCACGCTTCTACCTGTCGATGGAAGATGCATTGATGCGTATCTTTGCTTCAGATCGCGTATCGAACATGATGCGTAAACTGGGCATGAAGCCAGGCGAAGCAATTGAGCATCCATGGGTGACCAAAGCGATTGCCAACGCTCAGCGTAAAGTGGAAAGCCGCAACTTCGATATTCGTAAACAGCTGCTGGAATACGATGACGTTGCTAACGATCAGCGTCGCGCCATCTACAGCCAGCGTAACGAACTGCTGGATGTGTCTGATGTGTCTGAAACCATCAACAGCATTCGTGAAGACGTCTACAAAACCACCATTGATACCTACATTCCGCCGCAGTCACTGGAAGAGATGTGGGATGTTGCCGGTCTGGAAGAGCGTCTGCGTAACGACTTTGATCTGAATCTGCCTATTGCTGAGTGGTTGGATAAAGAGCCCGATCTTCATGAAGAGACGCTGCGCGAACGCATCATGACTCACGCTGCGGAAAACTATGCTGCCAAAGAAGAAGTGGTCGGCGAAGAGATGATGCGCAACTTCGAGAAAGGCGTGATGCTGCAAACGCTGGATTCGTTGTGGAAAGAGCATCTTGCGGCGATGGATTATCTGCGTCAGGGTATTCATCTGCGTGGTTATGCGCAGAAAGATCCGAAGCAGGAATACAAGCGTGAATCCTTCTCTATGTTTGCGGCGATGCTGGAATCACTGAAATACGAAGTAATCAGCACCCTGAGCAAAGTTCAGGTGCGCATGCCAGAAGAAGTGGAAGCGATGGAGCAACAGCGCCGTGAGGAAGCAGAGCGTTTAGCGCAGCAGCAACAGCTGAGCCACGTTGATGATGCCACCGCCGCAGCCGAAGCGTTAGCCGCACAAGGCGGAGAGCGTAAAGTGGGGCGTAACGATCTTTGCCCATGTGGTTCCGGCAAAAAATACAAACAGTGCCACGGTCGTCTGGCCTGATAAAAAAGGAGCCTTCGGGCTCCTTTTTTTCGCTTACGATTTAGCGAGTTATCGCCATTAGTTTCTCTTCGTTTAGGCGCACGCCATGATACGGCAGCGTCACCAGCAGACCATCCGGCAAGCCAGCTCGCTTTAACAGCGCCCGGCTTTGGAACAGTAGCTGATGGTAATTGTTGTCGCTAATGCTCGGATAGCTCTCATTCCATACCGTGGCAATAATCTGACGCTTTGAGGTAATCCGCAGCAGCAGGCAGGAGAAAAATCGTTTTTGCGCTTCATTCAACGAAATAACTTTGTGTTCAGGCCACCATGTTAAGGTGTTCTTAGCACTGTCTAACGTCAGGATGTCATGAAATACCAGATGGCGTAGGGCATGTAATTGTTCCGGCGTATTTTGCGCCAGAAACGTTGTTTCTTTGAATTCCATAGGTAATCGGGTTTGGCAGAAGAAAGTGGCTGCGAGTATTCCCAACATTCCCGGTTGCGATCATTACGACATGTCTTAATCACTGGCTTTTGTGCGGCGCGGGACGTCACTTTCCTCTCAACGGTTAACATCACTCCATGTCTGATTTACACTCAGCGCTCATTTATTAAAAGCGGAATCCAGCTTATGAAACACCTGCAGGTTGCGGTGGGCATCATTCGCAATACAGAACGTCAAATCTTCCTTGCCCAGCGTGCGGCAAGCTCCTATATGGCTAATAAATGGGAGTTTCCTGGCGGAAAAATTGAACAAGATGAATCTGCCGAGCAGGCGCTCAAGCGTGAGTTGATGGAAGAAACCGGTATTGAAGTCACATCGGCAAGCGCAATTGGTCAGGCCGATCACAGTTATGAAGATCTGCGCGTTACGCTGCATTTCTTTCTGGTTGAAGGCTGGAACGGCGAGCCTTATGGCCGTGAAGGTCAGCCACAGCGTTGGGTCGAACAGCAGGATTTGATCGCGGATGAATTTCCGCCTGCGAACCATGAACTGATCAGCCGATTAGTGGCTGGCGAAATTTAAGTGAAGGGGCGGAAAGCCCCTTACTTTTTACTGCTGTTCTTCGCTCCAGTCGTCGCTGTCCATCTGGTCACCACTGCTGGGAATGCGTTTCTCTTCTGCTGCCCATTCACCTAAATCAATCAGCTGGCAACGTTTACTGCAGAATGGCCGCCACGGGCTCAACTCATCCCAAATCACATCGCGACGACAGTTGGGGCAAGGTACGGTAATCATCTCTTCCGGCATAACTTCCTCTAACAACAAGCTAGTTCAAAATTTAGTCGCGCTGGTACTTCTCCGCGTTCGCTGTCTAACGGCAGGAAACGAATCGCATAACGGCTTTTGTGGCCCGAGACTTGCGGATAGAGCGCGTCTTCCAGCGTCAATTGCAGGCGCAGCAAATCAGATCCTTCGGCGTTATCCTGATAAAAGCCGTTGAGGCTGGTTTGATGACGAAAGACGCCAGACTGACGCACTAAGTCGAGGATCATGGTCAAACTATTGCGCAGCGGATTCAGTGATTCCAGCCAGCCATTGACCTGAATATCACGCACCGCTTGCTCCTGATGCAGCCAGATATGCAGGCTTGGTAGATCGAAACTGCAGCAGCCGCCGGGAATGCTCAGACGCTGACGCACCAGAGCAACCAGGCGATCTTCTCGTAACTGTTGGCCCATGCGCGGTGCTGCCATCAGTTCGCTTGAGTATTGCTTCAACTGCTGACGCAAATTATTCACGCGCAGTTCGTCAATGCCCGGCACATCCAGCCATGCGCGTAACTTTTGCTGTTGGCGCTCCAGTTCTTTTAGCAATTCAGTGCGCATATCGCCGCGCTCAAAAATATCCAGCAAATCACTGAGGATGCGGAACACGCCAAGTGCTGATACCGAACCGCTAACCGGCACCGTTTCATGCAACTGATCAATCAGATATTCGACGCGCAGCCAGGTACGCATCTTCTCATTCAAAGGGTGTTCAAACAGAACCACTGTGCTCATGATGTTAATCCTTTCCGGTTGCTGCCAGGCGCAGATAGCGCTGGTGAAGCTCAGCAACACGCGGTAGCACCTGCTCAGGTGTACCGCTGTTATCAATGATGTCATCCGCACAGGCTATGCGCTGTTCGCGACTGGCCTGTGCGGCAAGAATATTTTTCGCCTGACTCAGCGAAATGCCATCCCGCTGTTGTGTGCGTTGCAACTGCGTGGCGGTATCCACATCCACAACCAACACGCGATCGGCCTGATGCTGTAAGCCGTTTTCGACCAACAGCGGCACCACCCAAAGCACATAAGGTGAAGTAGCCAGTAACTTTAATTGTTGCGTGCGGGCATTAATGAGTGGATGAAGCAATTGATTGAGCCAGTTTTTCTCTTGCGGCTGCTGGAAAATAATTTCACGAAGCCGTGCACGATAGAGCGTGCCTTCTGCCGTCAGAATGGTGTCTCCATGACGTTGAGCAATCGCCTTTAAGGCCGGCGTTCCTGGCTCAACAACTTCTCTGGCAATGACGTCAGCGTCAATAATATCAACGCCTAGCGCTGCGAAAGCATTGGCAATAGTGGTTTTACCACTGCCAATGCCGCCGGTGAGCGCAACGGTATAAGGCATAGCGTTCTCGCAAAATTTATATCGTGAGTGGCGATTAACCACAGCAAGATGAGAGCATGATCACAATCAATTTTCTCAGCTAAATTTAAGGGATTGTAGCCTAAATAAAGTGAAATTCGCAGTCTTGTCGCGGAACGAATGGCGCGTATGATAACGACACTGGAGCCGTGAGCGCTACCCGAACCGCGGTTCGTCGTCACTAACCAGGATAATCAGCTATGCGCATTGAAGAAGATCTAAAACTGGGCTTTAAAGATGTTTTGATCCGCCCAAAACGTTCCACATTGAAAAGCCGTTCCGAGGTTGAACTGGAACGCACCTTCACCTTTAAACACTCAGGCTTGAACTGGAGCGGCATACCGATTATTGCCGCCAACATGGATACCGTCGGTACTTTCACGATGGCTGAAGCCCTGGCGAGTTTTAACGTTCTGACCGCAGTGCATAAACACTACAGCGTGCAAGAGTGGCAGACATTTGTGCAGCGCGTGCCAGCGGCGGTGCTGGGTCATGTAATGGTCTCATCCGGTACCTCAGAATCAGATTTCACCAAATTATCTGCCATTCTGGCGTTATCGCCGCAGCTTAACTTTATCTGCATCGACGTTGCTAACGGCTACTCTGAGCACTTTGTTCAGTTCCTGCTGCGCGTACGTGAAAGCTTCCCAGGTAAAACCATCTGCGCAGGTAACGTGGTCACCGGTGAAATGGTGGAAGAGCTGATTTTGTCTGGCGCAGACATCGTCAAAGTGGGCATTGGTCCCGGCTCGGTTTGCACCACACGCGTTAAAACTGGCGTTGGCTATCCTCAGCTTTCGGCCGTTATCGAGTGCGCGGATGCGGCACACGGCTTAGGCGGACAGATCGTCAGCGACGGCGGCTGCTCGGTTCCGGGTGACATTGCCAAAGCTTTTGGTGGTGGCGCAGACTTCACCATGCTCGGCGGCATGCTTGCGGCCCATGATGAGTGCGAAGGAACCGTCGTTGAAGATCAGGGCGAGAAATTTATGCTGTTCTACGGCATGAGCTCCGAATCGGCAATGAAACGCCACGTTGGCGGTGTTGCGCAATACCGTGCGGCGGAAGGAAAAACCGTGCGCCTACCGGTGCGCGGCCCGGTTGAGGAGACGGTTAAAGATATCCTCGGTGGCTTGCGCTCAGCCTGTACCTACGTCGGTGCCGAACGATTGAAAGAGCTGACGAAACGCACCACCTTTATCCGCGTCGCTGAACAAGAGAACCGCGTGTTCACGCGTTGATCTCAGACAACGGGCGCGCATCGCGCGTGCCCGTTAGCGAATTGCATCGCCAAGACCAAATACCGGCAGATATATCGCAATCACTAACGTGCCAACAATTCCGCCAATTACCACCATCATCATCGGTTCCAGCGATGCCGCCAGAGCATCAGCGCGCGCTAACGTTTGTGCTTCATGCCATTCCGCCAGACGCGCCAGCATCACATCCAGCGCACCCGCTTCTTCGCCTACTCGGATTAGCTGGGCACAAAGGGGAGTGAACAGCAGATGTTGTTGCAGCGCCTGATGCAGCGGCGCACCCGCAGCAATGTGTTGCTGCAACTGAATGATGGCATCGCGCCACAACCGGGAAACCAGCGTCACCTCAACCGCCTGCAGACTTTGCAGCAGGGTTAAACCGGATTGCTGCGTAAGTTGCAGGATGGCGTATATCTGGCTGAGCTGCCCGCCGCGCCACAGCGGTGATAACAGCGGCATGCGCAGCAGCCATTGATGGACGCGCTTTTGCCACGCTACTGAACGACGATAAATTTGCTGCACAATCCCGATAAATACGGCGCATATCAGCGACAGCGGCAGTGCAGCTTTTTGCAGCAGTTCTGAGAGCGACATCACTGCGGCAGTAAAAGCGGGCAGCGGTGCATCAAAGCTGGCATAGACGGAGACAAACTCCGGCAAAACAAACAGCAGCATGCCAGCACTGACCGCCAGCGCCACCAGCAAGATAAACAGCGGATAACGCAGCGCCTTGACCACTTTCTGCCGTAAGTATTGCTGTTTACTTTGCTGCTGTGCCAACTGGCGACAGCACTCATCGAGCTGGCCGGTTAACTCACCCACTTGCATCAAAGCGGGAAACAATGGTGGAAAGATCTGCGGCCACTCCTTCAAGGCTTGCGAGAAGGGCTCACCGGCGATAACGCGGCGCTGCAATCCCTTAAGTAATACCCGCCAACCGGCATGGGGATGGCCTTCTGCCAACAGAATCAAACTTTCCGCCAGCGGCAAGCCGGCCTTCAGCAGCGTCGCCAGTTGCCGCACCAGGTCGATTTTCTGCTGCCACTTCCAGTCGCGCGAACGCCAGCATTTTCCACGCTGCCAGCTCACCGTCAGCATGCCGCGATCGGAGAGTTGATTGAGCAACGTATCCTGGCTGGCATTGAGTGATTCGCCTTCCTGCAGCACGCCCATGATATCGAGCGCCTGCCAGCGGAAATGATAGAGATTAGCCATCGCCCAATCCCACCACGCGCTGCATCTCTTCAAAGGACGTATCGCCGCGACTTACTGCTTCCAGCCCCGCAGCCAGCAAGGTTTTCATTCCCTGTTCATTTGCCAGCGTGAGCAGATGTTCCAGCGGCATATCAGCCGAGATAGCATTTTGCAATTTGCTGGTTACCGGCAAGACTTCAAACAGCGCCAGCCGCCCGTAATAGCCGGAGAAGCAGTGATCGCAGCCGGGCGCTCGCCAGGTTTGCAGCGTACCCGGCCAGAGTTCGGCTGGCAGATGGGCGATAGCTTGTCCCGGCTGGCGACAATGCACGCACAGGCGCCTGACCAGACGCTGCGCCACCACCAACTGCAAAGCGGGACCCAGCAGATAGCCGGGAATATCCATCTGGCGCAGACGTGTCAACGTTTCTGCGGTTGAGTTGGTATGCAGTGTGGAAAGCACCAGATGGCCGGTCTGAGCTGCTTTGACGGCGATGCTGGCCGTCTCGGCGTCACGGATTTCCCCCACCATAATCACATCGGGATCCTGACGCAGTAGGGCGCGCAGTACACGGTTGAAATCGAGTCCGCTGCGCGGCTGGATCTGCGTTTGATTAATGCCATCCAGCGGGATCTCAACCGGATCTTCCACGCTGCATACATTCTTTTCCGGCACGTTCAGCGCGCTTAATCCGTTATAGAGCGTGAAGGTTTTACCGCTGCCGGTCGGGCCGGTGACCAGAATCAAACCCTGCGGTTTCGCCAGCGCACTTTTCAGCAAACGCAGCTGTGCTGCGGGCATGCCGAGTTTATCGAGCGTGATGGCGCTGTTTTCACTTTGCAGCAGCCGTACCACGGCTTTTTCACCCTGACTTACCGGCAGCGTTGAAAGACGAAACGCTGCCAGTTTGTCGTCTATTGCCAGCGTAAACTGTCCGTCCTGCGGTAGACGCCGTTCGGCGATGTCCAATCCACCGAGGATTTTCAGGCGCGCCAAAATCGCAGCGGGTTGTGCTTCTGAGGGCTGAGGCAGTTTGTGCAACACGCCATCGATGCGCAGGCGCACCCGCAATCCATGGCGCTGTGGTTCGAAATGCACATCTGAGGCACGGCGCTGAATGGCCTGACGCAAAATCTGATCGACCGCGTTAATCGCTGACTCCGCGCTGGCATGTTCTCGCGGTGCTGCGGCGGCATCCGGTTCGTGCAGTAACTGCTCAAGGCGTGCTGCAGGCCAGCACTCGACATCCACCTTGCACTGACTAGCGAACTGTAACGCCTCCAGCAGCAGTGGATCGGGCGTGTCGGCTACTGCAACGCGCAGCAGCGTAGCGTCGTGATGCAGAATCACCGCCTGATAACGTGCGCACAACGCATTCAGCGCACTATTAGGATTGTCCATCAGTTGGCATCCTTATCAGCAAAGCGGAACTGCTCGAGGCAGCTATCGCGTAGGCTGCTGTTATCGCTGGTGCAACTGCGTTGCCAGCTCAACGTGCCATCGGTTGCGCTCCAGATTGGCAGCATTTCAACCGTCAATCCGCTGAGACTTTCCTGGCCGGTCAGGTTGATGGTTCCATTAACGACGCTGAGCGTTGCCACATAGCGCGAACCTTTGGCCACCGGAATGCCGCGTTGTCCTGCCTGACACTGCGCCGGTCCGCCACGTTCAATGGCGCAGAGTTCTACGGCTGTTTTGTACGAAACCATGGTTTGCAGCATGTCGGTGAGTGCTGCGCGTTGCAGGTAGTTTTGGTAGGCCGGTAAACCGATGGCGCTGAGAATGGCGACGATGCCAATCACAATCATCAATTCGATAAGGGTAAAACCGCGTTGTCTGTCCATAGTGAGGCTCCTTGTTGTGGAACCGCTACGGTAGAAAAGGGCGAGGAAAAGCGGAAGTCAGGCCTGCGCGAGGCTGGAAAGCATCACGCAGAGAATCGTCAGGATTACAGCGGAGATAACAGCGTTTTGGAAGCCATCTCGCATATCTGCCGCGCTAACAGGCGGCAGACTTAGAGCATTAGAGCTCGCGGAAACGCATCGACAGATCCAGCGCATGCACATGTTTGGTCAGCGCGCCGACAGAAACATAATCAACGCCGGTCTGGGCAATTTGCGGCAGCGTGGTTTCGGTTACGTTGCCAGAGACTTCCAGCAAAGCTCGCTTGTTGGTTAGCGCAACCGCTTCATGCATCATCTCAAGGCTGAAGTTATCGAGCATGATGATGTCCGCTCCAGCATCGATGGCATCCTGCAGTTCCGCCAGCGATTCGACTTCAACTTCTACCGGCACATCGGGCGAGAGCCACAACGCTTTTTCCACGGCGTTACGCACCGAGCCGCTGGCGATAATGTGGTTCTCTTTGATAAGAAAAGCATCCGACAGGCCTAAACGATGGTTCTTACCGCCACCGCACAGCACTGCATATTTCAGCGCGGTACGCAGGCCTGGCAAGGTCTTGCGCGTATCAAGCAGTTGGGTTTCGCTGTCCGCCAGCAGGGCGACATAACGGCTGACCTCGGTGGCCACGCCGGACAGCGTTTGCACGAAATTGAGCGCGGTGCGCTCTGCGGTTAACAGCAGGCGCGCCGGACCGGTAAGCTCGAACAGCAACTGATCGGCAACCAGTGTTTGTCCATCTTCAACATGCCAGGTGATGGTGACTTTATTGCCAAGCTGGATAAAGACTTCTTCCACCCAGCGTTTACCACAAAAAACACCGGCTTCACGGGTGATGACTTTTGCCACCGCCTGTTTTTCTGCCGGCAGCAGCAACGCGGTGATATCGCGATCCGCATCCACTTCGCCGCCTAAATCCTCCTGAAGCGCCCGGGCAACGGCTTCCGGGATGTCCTGCTCTATACGTTTAATCAGTTCCTGACGGCGATGATCGGGATCGTAACGACGCGTTGCCATGGTTTTGCCACTCCACAAGACGAGATTTTGTGCGCTCACCTTAGCCTGATTTATCGGTCATTGCCAGTTGCTGGCGGTGAAATGTTTAGTATCCTGAACTCACCTGCAGCGGCGCATTAAGTCGCAAGTCTGCTGGATGAAACATGTTATTCTCAGCCTGATTTTGCTTAGGATTTAACAGCATGAAACTGGAAGAGGGCTGGATCACCAGCGCGCGTAAAGTACCTTCACCACACTTCAATCAGCGTCCAAATGATGAAGTGCCTTCGCTGTTGGTGATTCATAACATCAGCTTACCGCCCGGTGAGTTTGGCGGGCCGTGGATCGATCGCTTGTTTACCGGCACGTTGCCTGCCGATGCGCATCCCTATTTTGCTGATATCGCCCATTTACGCGTGGCGGCGCATTGTTTAATCCGCCGCGACGGCGAGCTGGTGCAATACGTCTCTTTCGATCAGCGCGCCTGGCACGCCGGCGTGTCGCAGTTTGAAGGCCGCGAAAGCTGCAACGATTTTTCCATGGGCATTGAACTGGAAGGCACCGACACGCTGCCCTATACCGATGCGCAGTACGCGACTTTGCAACAGGTGACTCACCTGCTGTTGCAGCACTATCCGTTGACGCCTGCGCGCATCACCGGCCATAGCGATATCGCACCAGAGCGGAAAACCGATCCCGGTTCCTCTTTTGACTGGTTGCGCTATAAAGAATCCATCAGGCAGGAGAATCCCTGAGACAGCAGGAGCAGGTATGACGTTGTTTAGCTTGTTATTAGTTTTAGGTTGGGAACGCCTTTTTAAATTGGGTGAGCATTGGCAACTGGACCATCGGCTTGAGCCGCTGTTCCGGGGCCGTCAGCGTTTTTCCCTGCTGCGTACGCTGATGATGACAGTGATAGCGATGCTGATCGTCTGGCTGGTGGTGTGGAGCCTGAAAGGCATTCTGTTTGGCGTGGCGCAACTGTTGTTCTGGATTGTGGTGGGATTGCTGTGTATAGGCGCGGGTTCGGTGCGACTGCACTATCACAGCTATCTCAAGGCCGCGAGCCATGACGATGAAGCGGCGCATCAGGCGATGGCGGCCGAACTGACGCTGATTCACGGTGTGCCGGTCGAGTGCAGCGAGCGCGAGTTCCTGCGTGAACTGCAAAACGCGCTGATTTGGATTAACTTCCGTTTCTATCTTGCGCCGCTGTTCTGGTTTGTGGTCGGCGGACCTTACGGCCCAGTGCTGCTGGTGGGCTATGCGTTTCTGCGCGCCTGGCAGAGCTGGCTGGCCAAACATCATTCGCCGCTGGAGCGCTCGCAGTCTGGCGTTGATCGTCTGCTGCATGTGCTGGACTGGATCCCGGTGCGTTTGGCCGGCGTGGCTTACGCGTTGCTCGGCCACGGTGAACGTGCGCTGCCAGCCTGGTTTGCCGCGCTGGGCGATCTGCATCGCCCACAATATCAGGTGCTGACCAGCCTGGCGCAGTTCTCTCTGGCACGCGATCCGCACATGGATAAAGTCGAAACGCCACGGGTTGCGGTGGCGTTGGCGAAACGTATTTCTCTGGTGCTGGTGGTGGTGGTCGCGCTGTTGACTATCTACGGCACGCTGGTGTGATCGGCGGGCGGCACGCCGAAATCCGGTGTGCCGTCTTCGCGCCAGTCAAAGTATTTCAAACGCGTATGGCGATTCGGATCCCATAGCGGATCGCCCTCAATTTCGGTGTAATTGCGCGCGTGATACACCAGCACCGCTCTTCCCGCTTCATCCACCGTAAAGCTGTTGTGTCCCGGTCCGTATTGCTGATTATCCCAGTTGGTGGCAAATACCGGCCGCGCGGACTTATGCCAGGCGCTGATGTTGAGCGGATCGGCTAACACATCAATGCTTAATATTCCCAGGCAGTAATTTTCATCAGTCGCGCTGGCGGAATAGGTGATAAACAGCTTGTCGCCATGCTGAATTACCGCCGGTCCTTCGTTGACGCTGAATCCCGCGCACTCCCATTCATACTCCGGTCGGCTCAACATCAGCGGGGCGCTTTTCAACGTCCACGGATTGAGTAACTCAGCGAGATACAGGTTGGAGTTTCCGGGAATCGCCGGATCTTTTTGCGCCCACAGATACCAGTGTTTGCCTTGATGCTGGAAATACGTCGCATCGAGAGAGAAGGAGTCGATGGGCGTATGTACGCGGCGGCAGGGCTGCCAGTTACCGCTTAGCGGGTCGGCATCATTACATACCAGCGCATACATGCGGTGCTGGAACAGGCCATCTTTAATTGCACGCGTCGGTGCAGCGGCGAAATAGATCACCCATTGCCCGTTGATGTGATGCAACTCCGGTGCCCAAATCAGCGCGCTGAACGGGCCGGTATCCGGCTTGTGCCACACCGTTACCGCTTCTGCCTCAATCAGGCCAGCCAGCGTCGAGGCATAGCGAATCTCCAGTCGGTCATATTCCGGCACCGAGGCGATAAAGTAGTAGCCATCGGCATGGCGCAGAATAAAGGGATCGGCGCGTTGAGTAATAAAAGGATTGGGCCAGCTCATTTGATCTCTCCAGGTTGCGCAGTCGCAGAGGACGCGATAGGGGATTCGTGGTGTGAATGGGCACGGCGCAGCGCCAGATCGGCCTGAATCGTACGCATTAAGTTGCGATCCACTTTCATTAAACGCACTACGCCGGCGGTAATCAGATATCCGACGCCCGGAATTACCGTGAACAGCAGCATGATGCCGTTTATGGCGTTGGGTGCCTGCTGTTTTGCGCCAGCATCGTAGCCGTAAATTGACAGCAGGAAACCGACCATCGCGCCTGCAACCGCCAATCCTACTTTGAGGAAGAACAGGTTGCCGGAGAAGCTCATGCCGGTGATGCGTTTGCCGGTTTTCCATTCGCCGTAATCATCCACGTCGGCCATTAGCGACCAGTGCAGCGGCGACGGAATTTGATGCAGGATATTCAGCAGGAAGTAGGCGATCACCACCGCAACAGTGGCGTACGGATCAATCCAGTAGAAGCCGCAGGAGAACAGCGCCAGCGCAATGTTGGTCCAGAAGAACACCTTGAGCTTGCACCAGCGATCGGTGAGGATTTTCGCCAGCGTGCTGCCGAACATCATGCCGATCACGCCAAGGCTGATAAACAGCGTGGCAAAGTGCGTTGATTGCCCCATCACCCAGGTGACGTAATACATGGTGGCGGCCATGCGGATAAAACCGGGGCAGACGTTGCAGAAGGTCAGCAGCAGAATGCGCACCCACTGATCGTTTTTCCATACGTCGCGCAGGTCTTGTTTCAAATCATCGTTGCTTGGCGTGGCAGGGCGAATGCGCTCGCGCACCGTGGCAAAGCAGAACAGGAACATCACCAGACCAATCAGTGCCAGCACGCTCATTGCCAGTTGATAGCCGCGCGCTTTGTTGTCGCCGCCAAACCATTCGGCCATCGGCAGCAGCGAAAGTGAGAGGATCAGCGTGGCAATGCCCACCATCACAAAGCGATAAGACTGACAGGAAACGCGCTCACCCGGATCGTTGGTAATCACGCCGCCCAGCGAGCAGTAAGGAATGTTGATGGCGGTGTAAGTGAGTGACATCAGGAAGTAGGTGACAAACGCCCAGATGACCTTGTTGTCGTAGCTCCACTCCGGCGTGGTAAACATCAACACGCTGAACAGCACGTAAGGCACGGAAACCCACAGCAGCCACGGGCGGAAACGGCCCCAGCGGCTTTGCGTACGGTCGGCAATCGCGCCCATGATCGGATCGGTAACCGCGTCGAGTACGCGCACTGACAGCAACAGCGTGCCGACTAGCGCCGGAGCTAAACCGAATACATCAGTGTAGAAATAATTGAGGAACAACATGATGGCACCGCCAATCATGTTGCATCCGGCATCGCCCATGCCATATCCCAGTTTCTCCCTGAACGAGAGAGCTGCTCCTTTCATTGATCGTCTCCAGCGATATGATGAGCAGGAATTATCTGTGCTAAATCAGTAATCTGCTGGGGAGCAAATTGTCGGGTAGATGGACAAAACGCGCGGGCGGGGAAAAGTGTGAGCCAGATCAGAAGTGCTGCCCGGCAACGGCGTACCGGGCAGAGAACAACATTACGCTTTCTGTAGTTTGTTCTTGATGGTGTAACCGATAGCCAGAATCACCAGCCAAACCGGAATCAGCCAGACCGAAATCGCCATACCCGGCGTCATCAGCATGATCACCAGCACACCGGCGAGGAACACCAGGCAGATCCAGTTACCCAGCGGATAGAGCACCGCTTTGAAGCGCGTGGTCACACCTTGCTGGTCTTTCTTCTTACGGAATTTCAGGTGCGCGAGGCTGATCATCGCCCAGTTGATCACCAGCGCAGAGACCACCAGCGCCATCAGCAGGCCAAAGGCTTCGCCTGGCATCAGGTAGTTGATCAGTACGCACAGCAGGGTCGCTACGGCTGAGACCAGAATGGTCGCGACCGGCACGCCACGGCTATCAACTTTCAGCAGCGCTTTCGGCGCGTTGCCCTGTTGCGCGAGGCCGAACAGCATGCGGCTGTTGCAATAAACGCAGCTGTTGTAGACCGACAGCGCCGCCGTCAGGATCACCACGTTCAGCGCGTTGGCCACAAAAGCATCGCCCAGCTCATGGAAGATCAGTACGAACGGGCTGGTATCCGCCGTTACGCGCGTCCACGGCAGCAGCGACAGCAGCACCGCCAGTGAACCGATATAGAAAATCAGGATACGCCACAGCACCTGATTGGTGGCTTTTGGAATGCTCTCTTGTGGATTGTCGGCTTCTGCGGCAGTGATTCCCACCAGCTCTAAACCACCAAACGAGAACATAATGATCGCCATCATCATCACCAGCCCGGTCATGCCATGTGGCAGGAAGCCGCCCTGATCCCACAGGTTGCTGACGCTTGCTTGTGGGCCACCGTTGCCGCTAAACAGCAACCAGCCACCGAACAGGATCATACCGATGACCGCGACCACTTTGATAATCGCGAACCAGAACTCCATCTCACCAAACACTTTCACGTTGGTCAGGTTGATGGCGTTGATCAGCACAAAGAAGATGGCCGCCGTGGCCCAGGTTGGGAAATCTGGCCACCAGAACTGCACGTATTTACCGACGGCGGTCAGCTCAGCCATCGCCACCAGCACATACAGCACCCAGTAGTTCCAGCCCGAGGCGAAACCGGCGAAGTTGCCCCAGTATTTGTAGGCGAAGTGGCTGAAGCTGCCGGCAACCGGCTCTTCAACCACCATTTCGCCCAGTTGGCGCATAATCAGAAAGGCAATAAAACCGGCGATCGCGTAACCGAGAATAACGGCAGGACCGGCCGATTTAATCACTGATGCGCTGCCCAGAAACAGACCAGTACCTACGGCTCCGCCCAGCGCAATCAGCTGAATATGGCGATTCTTTAAGCCGCGATGCAGCGTGTCGCCATGCTGTTGTTCCATACAAACCTCGTGATGTTGTTATTGTGCACCTGCAGTGCGCGCACTGTAAGGCTGTTTACCCTAATGTATTCTTTTCTTTACGGTATCTGGCGTGCTGTGTGCATGCATGAGCTACCACGGCGTTCAGAATAGTGATAAGCGCGCCGCTTTGCACCTGCTTTTGCTTTTTGTGCTGAGAGATGACTGAAAAAGCAGCAGCATCCTCTGCGCGCCCGTCGCATTATTTCTGCCATGAAAAAACCGTGAACACGAATAGCTTTCGCTTATGGTTATGCACCATTTACTCCGCTAACTCAGTGTAAGGTTTGGTAAAAACACAATTATTTAACATTTGCCGCAGGCCAACATTTTCCTACCTTATTTCGGTAAGTTAGTGCAGCGCCATTGCTATCGTCCCCGGAAGTGTGAAGCCCGCCATATAGACACAAGGTGAATACTTTGTTACTTTACCGGCACCATTTTTCAATTGGTATTACCAATTTACTCCGGACGTTTGGCTGATAAGAAGGGAAGATGGCCTACAGTAAAATTCGCCAACCCAAGCTCTCCGATGCGATTGAGCAGCAGCTGGAATCCCTCATTATGGAAGGGACGCTCCAGCCGGGTGAAAAACTGCTCCCTGAGCGTGAACTGGCGAAACAGTTTGATGTCTCACGTCCATCCCTGCGCGAAGCGATTCAGAGCCTGGAAGCTAAAGGCCTGCTGCTACGTCGTCAGGGTGGTGGCACCTTCGTCCAAAAAAATCTCTGGCAAAGCCTGAGCGACCCGCTGGTCGGTCTGCTTGCCGAACATCCAGAATCTCAGTTTGACCTGCTGGAAACCCGCCACGCGCTGGAAGGCGTTGCTGCCTATTACGCGGCACTGCGGGGAACCGATGAAGATCTGCAGCGCATCCGCGACTGCCATGTTCATATTCAGCAGGCACAGGACAGCGGCGATCTCGATGCCGAAGCCGATGCAGTGATGAAGTATCAGATCGCTGTCACAGAAGCAGCCCATAATGTGGTGCTGCTGCATCTGCTGCGTTCCATGGGCCCTATGCTGGAACAAAACGTCCGTCAGAATTTTGAATTGCTCTACGCTCGTCGGGAAATGCTGGCGAAAGTGAGCGGTCACCGCGCCAGTATCTACGAGGCGATTGTGGCGCGTGAGCCAGAACAAGCACGCGAGGCATCTCATCGTCACCTGGCGTTCATTGAGGAAATCTTGCTGGATAGAAGTCGGGAGCAGAGTCGTCGTGAACGCTCCCTGCGTCGTTTACAGCAACGTAAGGAATAACGCACGGCAACGAACGTGCGGAAAACACGACGGGCCTGTCTTCTTGTGCTGTGAACCAGAAGCAAAGCACAAGCAGACAGGCTCCTGATAATTTCAACGTATTAGACACAGATAAGGAATACACCCCATGTCAGAACGTTTACAGAATGACGTGGATCCGATCGAAACTCGTGATTGGCTACAAGCGATCGAATCGGTCATCCGTGAAGAAGGTGTTGAGCGCGCGCAGTATCTGATTGATCAGGTAATGAGTGCAGCACGCAAAGGTGGCGTGAAAGTTGCCGCAGGTTCCTCTGCAATCAGCAACTACATTAACTCTATTGCAGTTGAAGATGAGCCGGACTATCCGGGCAACACCTCTCTTGAACGTCGTATCCGTTCCGCAATTCGTTGGAACGCCATCATGTCGGTGCTGCGTGCGTCGAAGAAAGATCTGGAGCTGGGCGGCCATATGTCCTCCTTCCAATCTTCCGCGACCATTTATGAAGTGTGCTTTAACCACTTCTTCCGCGCACGTAGCGACAAAGACGGCGGCGATCTGGTTTTCTTCCAGGGTCACATTTCTCCAGGTATCTACGCGCGCGCCTTCCTTGAAGGTCGTCTGAGCGAAGATCAAATGAATAACTTCCGTCAGGAAGTGCAGGGTAAAGGTCTCTCTTCTTATCCGCACCCGAAACTGATGCCGGACTTCTGGCAGTTCCCAACCGTTTCAATGGGCCTGGGTCCACTGAACGCGATCTATCAGGCGAAATTCCTGAAGTATCTGGAACACCGTGGTCTGAAAGACACCTCAGCACAAACCGTTTACGCCTTCCTTGGTGATGGCGAGATGGATGAGCCGGAATCCAAAGGTGCGATCACCATCGCCACCCGTGAGAAGCTGGACAACCTGGTGTTCATCATCAACTGTAACCTGCAGCGTCTGGATGGCCCGGTCACCGGTAACGGTAAGATCATCAACGAGCTGGAAGGCATCTTTGCCGGTGCTGGCTGGAACGTGATCAAAGTGATTTGGGGCGGTCGTTGGGATGAACTGCTGCGTCAGGACACCAGCGGCAAGCTGATCCAACTGATGAACGAAACCGTTGATGGCGATTATCAGACCTTCAAATCCCGTAACGGCGCGTACGTGCGTGAGCACTTCTTCGGTAAATATCCGGAAACCGCAGCTCTGGTGAAAGACTGGTCAGACGAAGAGATCTTCGCGCTGAACCGCGGCGGCCACGATCCGAAGAAAGTCTACGCAGCACTGAAAAAAGCGCAGGACACCAAAGGTCAGCCAACGCTGATTCTGGCACATACCATCAAAGGTTATGGTATGGGTGACACTGCCGAAGGTAAAAACATCGCGCACCAGGTTAAGAAGATGAACATGGATGGCGTTCGCTACATCCGCGATCGCTTCAATGTGCCGGTTGCCGACGACAAAATCGAAGAGCTGCCATACGTCACCTTCGAGAAAGGTTCTGAAGAGTACAACTATCTGCACGGTCAGCGTGAGAAGTTGGGCGGCTACCTGCCAACGCGTCAGGCGGAGTTCAGCGAGAAGCTGGAAATGCCTACGCTGGAAGAGTTCCGTCCGTTGCTGGAAGAGCAGAACAAAGAGATCTCCACCACCATCGCTTTCGTGCGTGCCCTGAACGTGATGCTGAAGAACAAGTCGATCAAAGATCGTCTGGTTCCGATCCTCGCGGACGAAGCGCGTACCTTCGGTATGGAAGGTCTGTTCCGTCAGATTGGTATCTACAGCCCGAACGGTCAGCAGTACACCCCGCAGGACCGCGAGCAGGTTGCTTACTATAAAGAAGACGAGAAAGGCCAGATTCTGCAGGAAGGGATCAACGAGCTGGGCGCAGGTTCATCCTGGCTGGCTGCGGCGACCTCTTACAGCACCAACAACCTGCCGATGATTCCGTTCTACATCTATTACTCGATGTTCGGCTTCCAGCGCATCGGCGATCTGATGTGGCTGGCAGGTGATATGCAGGCACGCGGCTTCCTGGTTGGCGGTACTTCAGGTCGTACTACCCTGAACGGCGAAGGTCTGCAGCACGAAGATGGTCACAGCCACATTCAGTCGCTGACTATCCCGAACTGTATCTCTTACGATCCGTCTTACGCGTACGAAATTGCGGTCATCATGCAAGATGGTCTGGTGCGTATGTATGGCGAAGCGCAGGAAAACATCTACTACTACATCACCACGCTGAACGAAAACTACCACATGCCTGCGATGCCGCAGGGTGCGGAAGAGGGTATCCGTAAGGGTATCTATAAGCTGGAAACCGTAGACGGTAGTAAAGGCAAAGTGCAGCTGCTGGGTTCAGGTTCAATTCTGCGTCACGTGCGTGAAGCCGCGCAGATCCTGGCGAAAGATTACGGCATCGGTTCTGACGTCTACAGCGTGACCTCGTTCACCGAGCTGGCGCGTGATGGTCAGGATTGCGAGCGCTGGAACATGCTGCATCCAACAGAAACCCCGCGCGTTCCGTACATCGCTCAGGTGATGAACGAAGCACCGGCCGTCGCGTCAACCGACTACATGAAGCTGTTCGCAGAACAGGTTCGCAGCTACGTACCTTCCAGCGATTATCGCGTGTTGGGTACCGATGGCTTCGGTCGTTCCGATAGCCGTGAAAACCTGCGTCACCACTTCGAAGTGGATGCATCGTATGTGGTTGTGGCTGCGCTGGGTGAGCTGGCTAAACGCGGCGAAATCGATAAGAAAGTGGTGGCAGAAGCAATCACCAAGTTCAATATCGACGCCGATAAAGTTAACCCGCGTCTGGCTTAAGAGGTAAGAGAGTAATGGCTATCGAAATTAACGTACCGGACATCGGGGCAGACGAAGTTGAAGTCACCGAAATCCTGGTCAAGGTGGGCGACAAAGTTGAAGCTGAACAGTCGCTGATCACCGTGGAAGGCGATAAAGCCTCCATGGAAGTGCCTTCGCCACAGGCGGGCGTGGTTAAAGAGATCAAAATCTCTACCGGCGACAAAGTAGAAACCGGCAAACTGATCATGATCTTTGAAGCTGAAGGTGCCGCAGAAGCGGCGCCAGCGCCAGCCGAAGAGAAGAAAGCGGAACCCGCTCCTGCTCCAGCAGCCGCTGCTGCTGCGGTCAGCAAAGAGGTCAACGTACCGGACATCGGCGGCGACGAAGTTGAAGTCACTGAGATCCTGGTGAAAGTTGGCGACAAAGTTGCCGCTGAGCAGTCGCTGATCACCGTTGAAGGCGACAAAGCCTCAATGGAAGTGCCAGCACCGTTCGCGGGCGTGGTAAAAGAGATCAAAATCGCCACCGGCGATAAAGTGAACACCGGCTCACTGATCATGGTGTTCGAAGCAGAAGGCGCAGCGCCAGCCGCTGCCGCTCCAGCAGCCAAACAGGAAGCCGCACCAGCTGCAGCTCCTGCGGCTTCTGGCGCGAAAGACGTCAACGTGCCGGACATTGGTGGCGACGAAGTTGAAGTCACCGAGATTCTGGTAAAAGTGGGCGACAAAGTCGCTGCTGAGCAATCACTGATCGTGGTTGAAGGCGACAAAGCCTCAATGGAAGTGCCTGCACCGTTCGCCGGTACCGTGAAAGAGTTGAAAGTGGCGACTGGCGATAAAGTCAGCACCGGTAAACTGATCATGGTGTTCGAAGTGGAAGGCGCAGCACCGGCTGCGGCGCCTGCAGCTAAGCAGGAAGCGGCTCCAGCGGCAGAAGCAGCGAAACCTGCAGCGGCTCCGGCAGCAGCGAAAGCCGATGCAAAAGGCGAGTTTGCTGAGAACGACGCTTATGTACACGCTACGCCGGTGATTCGTCGCCTGGCGCGCGAGTTCGGTGTGAATCTGGCGAAAGTCAAAGGCACCGGCCGTAAAGGTCGTATCCTGAAAGAAGACGTGCAGACTTACGTTAAAGACGCGGTGAAACGCGCTGAAGCGGCTCCGGCTGCTGCAGCCAGCGGCGGAAGCCTGCCAGGTCTGTTGCCTTGGCCGAAAGTGGACTTCAGCAAGTTCGGCGAAATCGAAGAAGTGGAACTGGGCCGTATCCAGAAAATCTCGGGTGCCAACCTGAGCCGTAACTGGGTGGTTATCCCGCACGTTACGCACTTCGACAAAACCGATATCACCGACCTGGAAGCGTTCCGCAAACAGCAGAATGCCGAAGCTGAGAAACGCAAACTGGATGTGAAATTCACGCCAGTGGTGTTCATTATGAAAGCCGTTGCCGCTGCTCTTGAGCAGATGCCACGCTTCAACAGTTCACTGTCTGAAGATGCACAGAAACTGACGCTGAAGAAATACATCAACATCGGTGTGGCGGTCGATACGCCAAACGGTCTGGTGGTTCCAGTGTTCAAAGATGTGAACAAGAAAGGCATCACTGAACTGTCTCGCGAGCTGATGGCGATTTCCAAGAAAGCGCGTGATGGCAAGCTGACCGCTGGCGATATGCAGGGCGGTTGCTTCACCATCTCCAGCCTTGGCGGCCTGGGCACCACGCACTTCGCGCCAATCGTCAACGCGCCTGAAGTGGCTATCCTCGGTGTTTCCAAGTCAGCGATGGAGCCGGTGTGGAACGGTAAAGAGTTTGAGCCGCGTCTGATGATGCCGATCTCACTCTCCTTCGACCACCGCGTGATCGACGGTGCTGATGGTGCGCGCTTTATCACCATCATCAACAACACACTGTCCGACATTCGCCGTCTGGTGATGTGAAGTTAATCAAGGCCGGCGAAAGCCGGCCTTGTTGTAAGCATTCAATGTTGCCGCGGTTGGCAGTTTGTTAACAATTCTGTAAACTCTCGCGGTGAAATGTCCCGGCGGATATAGGGCATTATAGCTTGGGAAAAGCTTTCTCCTGACTGCCGGTAATCAAACAAGAGGTCATGATGAGTACAGAGATTAAAACTCAAGTCGTGGTACTTGGGGCAGGTCCTGCAGGTTACTCTGCAGCCTTCCGTTGCGCTGATTTAGGTCTGGAAACCGTAATCGTTGAGCGTTACAGCACCCTCGGCGGTGTTTGTCTGAACGTAGGCTGTATCCCGTCAAAAGCGCTGCTGCACGTCGCCAAAGTGATCGACGAAGCAAAAGCCCTGGAAGAGCACGGTATCGTGTTTGGCCAGCCGCAAACTGACATCGACAAAATTCGTTCGTGGAAAGAGAAGGTTATTAACCAGCTCACTGGCGGCCTTGCGGGTATGGCGAAAGGTCGTAAAGTGAAAGTGGTCACTGGCCTCGGCAAATTCACCGGTGCTAACACGCTGGTGGTTGAAGGTGAAGGTGGCGCAACCACCATTAACTTCGATAACGCGATCATCGCGGCCGGTTCTCGTCCAATCGAACTGCCATTCATTCCGCACAACGATCCGCGCGTGTGGGACTCTACCGATGCGCTGGAACTGAAAGAAGTGCCGAAGCGTCTGCTGGTAATGGGCGGCGGCATCATCGGTCTGGAAATGGCCACCGTTTATAAAGCGTTGGGTTCAGAGATCGACGTGGTTGAGATGTTCGACCAGGTGATCCCGGCTGCCGATAAAGACGTGGTGAAAGTCTTCACCAAGCGTATCAGCAAGAAATTCAACCTGATGCTGGAAACCAAAGTTACCGCTGTTGAAGCGAAAGACGACGGTATCTACGTCTCAATGGAAGGCAAAAAAGCCCCAGCCGATGCACAGCGTTACGACGCGGTGCTGGTGGCGATTGGTCGCGTACCGAACGGTAAAGGCCTTGATGCTGGTAAAGCTGGCGTGGAAGTGGACGATCGCGGCTTTATCCGCGTCGACAAGCAGATGCGCACCAACGTACCGCACATCTATGCTATCGGCGACATCGTGGGTCAGCCAATGCTGGCGCACAAAGGTGTGCACGAAGGCCACGTAGCGGCGGAAGTGATCTCGGGCCTGAAGCACTACTTCGACCCTAAAGTGATCCCATCAATTGCTTACACCGAGCCAGAAGTTGCCTGGGTTGGTCTGACCGAGAAAGAAGCCAAAGAGAAAGGCATCAGCTACGAAGTGTCCACCTTCCCGTGGGCAGCTTCTGGCCGTGCTATCGCTTCTGATTGTGCAGACGGTATGACCAAACTGATCTTCGACAAAGAAACTCACCGTGTTATCGGTGGTGCGATTGTCGGTACCAACGGCGGCGAGCTGCTGGGTGAAATCGGTCTGGCGATCGAAATGGGCTGTGATGCCGAAGATATCGCCCTGACCATTCACGCGCACCCAACGCTGCATGAGTCTGTCGGCCTGGCTGCCGAAGTGTTCGAAGGTAGCATCACTGACCTGCCGAACCCTAAAGCGAAAAAGAAATAAGTTTGCGCTTTGAATAAATTAACGGCTCCTTTAAGGAGCCGTTTTTTATTAAGGCTTCTATTTAAATAAACAAGTAAAAAAGGCGCGTGAGCTACTTTGTGAGTCATGCCGGAATAGCGGGAGCGAACTCCCGCTAGTGAAGTTTTACTGTTGTGCTTCGTAAGCCATAACAGCCGATAATTCAGCAGTGAATATCCGTAATCGTAATTCACAGAGTGAGCTGCGATTAACCAGACACAATCCTAATAGAATGAGCCCGCTGATAATCAGCTTGCTGAATATTGACTTCATAGTCACGTTCCTCTTGATTTAGCACGAGCAAGCGACTACCCTGACATTTCTGACGTGTAGGGTAGTTCGCTTGCCCGTGCGGTTAATGAAAGTTAACTGCACGGTTTTACGCTCCACAACCCACCTCAATCTTTTCAGCTTGAAGCAAGTTGCCTCAAGCGCCCGCAGGCAGTCTACGCCAAACTTCTTTTATTTCATCTTAATTTTTAAATTATTTCTAATTAATGGATTTATATATTATCTAACCATTTAAATAGATCGCGTAATGGTTTTTTTAATTGGAAGTTAATTTCTTTAAGCCAATCAATAAAATGCCTTAGCGGTGCGGAAATATATTTACGGCTAGGATAGTAAAGCCAAAAACCTTCTTCTACCTGAGTGAAGTCTGCCAATATTTCCACTAACTCACCGCGAATTAAATCTTCCCGCACCGTACCTTCATGCAGAAAGGCAATGCCTACGCCCGCACGCGCTGCCTGTAATATTCGCTCATTGTTATCCAGCACCAGCGATCCTTTTACCGCCACTTCCTGTTTGCGGCCATCCTGCCAAAATTCCCAGCGATAACGTCGGCCACTGGGAAAGCGTCGCTCAATGCAGGGAAACTGCAGCAGCTCAGCGGGTTGCTGTGGCGCGCCATGCTGCGCAATAAACGCCGGGCTCGCCACCGCCAGCGCCCGCATCGCTGCGCCAAACGGCACTGCCACCATATCCTGCGCCAGCACATCGCCGTAGCGCACGCCGGCATCAAATCCGGCCTCTACGATATCCAGCAGTGAATCGTTGCTGTCGATCTCCAGCGTAATCTCGGGATAGCGCAGCAAGAACGGCAAAATGAGCGTATCGAAGAAAAGTGCTTCCGCCGATCGCGGCATGCTAATGCGCAATACGCCGCGTGGATCGCTGCGCCAGTCGTTGAGCTCATCCACCGCTTGCGACAGATCGGCAAGCGCAGGCTGAATGCGCTGTAAAAAGCGTTCACCGGCTTCGGTGAGCGCCACTTTGCGCGTGGTGCGATTGAGCAGCCGCACACCTAAACGCGCTTCGAAATGGCGCATCGCGTGGCTCAGGCTGGAAGGTGTGACATTGCGCTCCTCCGCTGCTTTACGAAAGCTCAGATGCTGCGCGATGGCAGCAAACATCTCCAGTTCCTGCATAGACGCACGGTATTTATTCATTGCTGAGTTTTACTCACTAAATCGGCAAAAATGCCTCAATTGTTGCCGTGATTGCTGAGGTTTATAACATTAACACCAACAGCGAAGAGGATTAAACAATGCAACAACGTCAATTAGGCAATCAGGGATTACAGGTTTCGGCGCTGGGATTAGGCTGCATGGGTATGAGTTTCGCCTATGGGCAGAACGATGAAAAACAGGCGCTGAACACGCTGGCGCGGGCGTTTGAGCTGGGCGTGAATTTCCTCGATACCGCAGAAGTATATGGTCCATTCACCAACGAGAGCTTGTTGGCAAAAGCAATTAAAGGGCGCAGCGATATCAAAGTGGCGACCAAGTTTGGTTTTCGCATTACCGATCAGGGAGAAGGTTGGGAACGAATTACTGGGGTGAATAGCGATCCGGCGCATATTCGACGTGCGGTCGAAGGATCTTTGCAACGTCTCGGAGTGGAAACCATCGAACTGCTCTATCAGCATCGTCTCGATCCGGCGGTGTCGATTGAAGAGGTGGTGGGCGTGATGGCCGATCTGGTGCGGGAAGGGAAGGTGAAGTATCTCGGTTTGTCTGAGGTGTCATCCGCCACCTTGCGCCGTGCGCATGCGGTGCATCCGATTTCGGCGCTGCAAAGCGAATATTCGCTGTGGTCACGCGATCCGGAGCAAGATGTCCTCGCTACCTGCCGTGAACTGAACGTCGGCTTTGTCCCGTATAGCCCGCTGGGGCGCGGCTTCCTCACCGGGAAATTCCCGGCCGCCACAACCTTAGCGGAAGATGACTTCCGTCGTTCACTGCCGCGTTTTCAGCAGGATGCGTAGGCGCATAACCAAAAGTTAGTGAATCAGCTCACTGAGATGGCTGCAGGTTATGACGCAACCGCCGCTCAGCTGGCGTTGGCGTGGGTGCTGGCCAAAGGCGAGAATATTGTGCCGATTCCCGGTGCCAGCAAAATCGCCCATCTGGAACAGAACTGCGCCGCCGCCGATTTAGCATTACGTCATGCGGATGTCGCCACGCTGGATGAGGTGTTTAGCGAGAAAAACATTCTGGGCCAGCGCTATAACGACAGCGAGTTTGTGCTGGTCGATCGTTAAAACTCTCCTCCGAAAATGAGAACTAGCAGGCTTTCAAAGCCTGCTTTTTTATGTGATCCCGCTCAATTTGCAGATGAAGCTGCTAAAAAAAGCACGGATGTTGCTTTTTTGTAAACAGATTAACAATCAGGCGAAATGCTGCTATGCTGCCCCACGCGGAACCGGGCACCTCACCCTACTGTTCGACAGCATCAAGGGGTGCACCGGAAAGCTATACAATGAGAGCGAGGAGAACGTCGTGCTAGAAGAATACCGTAAGCACGTTGCCGAGCGTGCTGCCCAGGGAATCGTACCTAAGCCGTTAGATGCTTCCCAGATGGCCGCGCTGGTTGAACTGCTAAAAAACCCGCCAGCGGGTGAAGAAGAATTCCTTACCGACCTGTTGGTCAATCGTGTTCCACCAGGTGTTGATGAAGCGGCGTATGTTAAAGCCGGTTTCCTGGCAGCTGTCACTAAGGGCGAAGCCCACTCTCCTCTGGTTACTCGCGAAAAAGCCGTTGAGCTGCTGGGCACCATGCAGGGCGGTTATAACATCCATGCGCTGATTGAAGCGTTAGAAGATGAAGTCTTAGCACCCATCGCTGCCGAAGCCCTGTCTCACACGCTGCTGATGTTCGATAACTTCTACGATGTCGAAGAGAAAGCCAAAGCGGGTAACCCACACGCGAAAAAAATCATCCAGTCCTGGGCCGATGCCGAATGGTTCCTGAAGCGTCCAAAACTGGCTGAAAAAATCACCACCACCGTGTTCAAAGTGACCGGCGAAACCAACACCGACGACCTCTCTCCGGCGCCGGATGCATGGTCACGCCCGGATATTCCACTGCACGCGCTGGCAATGCTGAAAAACGCCCGTGAAGGCATCGAACCCGACGATGCTGGTAACATTGGCCCGATCAAACAGATCGAAGCACTGCAGACCAAAGGCTTCCCGCTGACCTATGTGGGCGACGTGGTCGGTACCGGTTCTTCGCGTAAATCCGCCACCAACTCGGTGCTGTGGTTTATGGGCGACGATATCCCTTACGTGCCGAACAAAAAGGGCGGCGGTCTGTGCCTCGGCGGTAAAATCGCTCCAATCTTCTTCAACACCATGGAAGATGCGGGTGCCTTGCCAATCGAGCTTGACGTTGATCGTCTGAACATGGGCGATGTCATCGACGTTTACCCATACAAAGGCGAAGTGCGCAATCACGAAACTGATGAAGTGCTGGCGACCTTCGAACTGAAAACCGACGTGCTGCTGGACGAAGTCCGTGCTGGCGGTCGTATTCCGCTGATCATCGGTCGTGGCTTGACCACCAAAGCGCGCGAGTCATTGGGCCTGCCGCACAGTGATGTGTTCGTGCAAGCCAAAGATGTCGCTGCCAGCACCCGTGGTTATTCACTGGCGCAGAAAATGGTTGGCCGCGCATGTGGCGTAGACGGCGTTCGTCCGGGCGCGTACTGCGAACCCAAAATGACTTCAGTCGGTTCTCAGGACACCACCGGTCCAATGACCCGTGATGAACTGAAAGACCTGGCGTGCCTCGGCTTCTCCGCGGATCTGGTGATGCAGTCATTCTGTCACACCGCCGCCTATCCGAAGCCGGTTGACGTGACCACGCACCATACGCTGCCAGACTTCATCATGAACCGTGGCGGCGTGTCGCTGCGTCCGGGCGATGGCGTTATCCACAGCTGGCTGAACCGTATGCTGCTGCCAGATACCGTTGGTACCGGCGGTGACTCGCACACCCGTTTCCCAATCGGTATTTCATTCCCGGCAGGTTCTGGTCTGGTAGCGTTTGCTGCTGCGACCGGCGTAATGCCGCTGGATATGCCGGAATCGGTGCTGGTGCGCTTCAAAGGCGAAATGCAGCCGGGCATCACCCTGCGCGATCTGGTACACGCTATTCCGCTGTACGCGATCAAAGCGGGCCTGCTGACCGTTGAGAAGAAAGGTAAGAAAAACATCTTCTCTGGCCGCGTGCTGGAAATCGAAGGTCTGCCGAAACTGAAAGTAGAGCAGGCATTTGAGCTGACCGATGCCTCGGCTGAGCGTTCTGCTGCAGGCTGTACCATCAAGCTGGATAAAGAGCCGATTATCGAGTACCTGAACTCGAACATCGTGCTGCTGAAGTGGATGATCTCGGAAGGCTACGGCGATCGTCGTACGCTGGAGCGCCGCATTGAAGGCATGCAGAAATGGCTGGCCGATCCGCAACTGCTGGAAGGCGATGCGGATGCGGAATACGCGGCGGTGATCGATATCGATCTGGCCGAGATTAAAGAGCCGATTCTGTGCGCACCTAACGATCCAGACGACGCGCGTTGGTTGTCTGACGTGCAGGGCGAGAAGATCGACGAAGTGTTCATTGGTTCGTGCATGACCAACATTGGTCACTTCCGCGCGGCCGGTAAACTGCTGGATGCCCATAAAGGCCAGCTGCCAACCCGCTTGTGGGTTGCGCCGCCAACCAAAATGGACGCCGCACAGCTGACCGAAGAGGGCTATTACAGCGTCTTCGGTAAGAGCGGTGCGCGTATCGAGATTCCGGGCTGTTCACTGTGCATGGGTAACCAGGCGCGTGTGGCGGACGGCGCGACGGTGGTTTCCACCTCAACCCGTAACTTCCCGAACCGTCTGGGTACCGGCGCGAACGTCTTCCTGGCGTCAGCTGAACTGGCGGCGGTCGCTTCGCTGCTTGGCAAGCTGCCAACGCCGGACGAGTATCAGCAGTTCATGCTGCAGGTTGATAAGACCGCGGCTGACACTTATCGCTACCTCAACTTTGATCAGCTGGGACAATACACTGAAAAAGCGGATAGCGTGATCTTCCAGACTGCCGTTTGATCGGCTTTCGGGATGAACAAGGGGACGATGAAGATCGTCCCTTTTTTTATGCCCTTTTTTCCGCTGACATCTCCAGGCATAATGCGAGCGCGATCCCACTTTATTCAGCGTGCTGCGCACAAAATGCACTAACACGGTGCCGCACGGCGCGTCATCAGTATGAGGCAAACCCATGGAGTACGAATTTCTGCGTGATTTGACCGGTCAGGTCAAAGTGCGTATGTCGATGGACCACGAAGCGGTGGGGCATTGGTTCAACGAAGAGGTCAAAGACAATCTGCCGTTGCTGGATGAGGTTGAGGCCGCCGCCCAGCAGGTGAAAGGCACCATTAATCAGTGGCAGCGCGTTGGACATGAATACACGCTGTGGCTGGATGAAGAAGAGGTGATGATTCGTGCCAACCAGCTGGCGCTGGAAGATGACGGCATGGAAGAGGGCATGACCTATTACGACGAAGAGAGCCTCTCTTTCTGCGGCGTCGAAGATTTTCTCGCGGTGATTGCCGCTTATCGGCTGTTTATCGCCGGTAAATAACGTAGGGCCGCCATTCATGGCGACCTAACCAACAACCGCACTTTTCTACACTGTTGCAATCGGCGTTGCCGGCGATCCCACCGCGCCGGGCAAACGCAATGGCGGCGCCGTCAGCAGAAACGCATAGCGCTGATGCTGCGCCAGCCAATCCGCCAACGGACTTAGCAACATCAGCTCACCGAGATAGACGCCCAGCCGGAACAAGCAGAGATCGTGCAGCGGATGTGATGGATAAAAATCATCGTTCATTGGCCGCGCTGGCAATATCTCAACCGCAGGATTATCCGCCAACAGCGCCACCACGCCGCTCTCGACAATCCAGTTACGCAAAGCCGTATCACTGCCATCCAACCCGGCAAAGTGGCTATTGAGGAAAGCCATGTCCGGTTTGCCCTGCATGGCGAGAATCGCCTCATCCATGCCGGTGCGGAAGCAGACGAAATCACCCGGTCGCACCTCAATGTTATCGGCCTGCAGAATCTGTTGCAGATGCGCGTAACCAAAGGCAAAACGCTCGCTACCGAAGTGGCGCTTGATATCAATCATCACCGCGCGACCCTGCATGCCATGCGCCGCCATGTTCTCAATGCCTAATGCTTTAGCACCGAGATGGCTGCCATGATTGCAGCCACAGCCGCTGCGATAATCGGTTTCACCGATGATATCCACATTGGCTTTATAGCCGTTGTAGAACACCATTTCTGGTTTGCCATTATCGTTAACGTCAAACCATTGGCCCATATGCGCCAGGCTGTCCCATTGCGTCGAGTATTGCAGCGCTAGCGTCACGCTATCATCGCAAATCACATCGCTAAGCTGCGGATTGTCGCGCGATAAGGGATAGGTCATGTTGGCATGTTCGCCGCGTCGTGTGGCATTGAGCTGCGGCGGTTGACGGCGCGGATTCATCGCCGTGCCGCCTGGCAGATCGAGCGGTAAACTCAGGCAAAAGGTTTTCCCGGTCTGCACTTCTGCCACGCCTTCGCGCACTTTAGTGGCGGTGAGCAGATTAAGACGCCCGAGCTGATCGTCCGGGCCAAAGTCGCCCCATGTTGAGGGCTCCGGACGTTTTTTCCAGCGCGTATTCATACTTCTCTCCTTAAGTTGCCTTCCAGCGCCGCATTATTGTCTGTCCCCATCGGCTGCACGCGTGGCAGCCAGAATGCGTAGATCAGCGCGCCAATCACGCCGATGACGCCGGCAATTTCCAGCGGAATCACAAACGAATGGGTGAACTGCATCAGCACACCAATCAGAATCGGCGAAATAATCCCCGCGAGATTAGCTGCCATATTCTGGATACCACCGATGGTGGCAACATTGGCGCGGTTCGGGGCGACGTCTGAAGGCAGAGCCCACAAAGCCGCAGAGGCAAAGGTAGCGGCGAAATTAGCAAAACACAGCGCCGCTAACGCCAGACCAACGGTTGGTGAGAAGGCGGCTAATCCGATGGTCGCGCTACCCAGCATGCCGCCGACCAGGGGGATTTTGCGTGCCACGCTGAGTGAATAACCGCGACGTACCAGCGCATCAGATAACAAGCCGCCGCACCAGCCGCCGATAATGGCTGCCACGCCCGGCAGCATGCCGAGCAGACCGAATTTCATTAGCGACAGATGGAAGGTTTCCACCAAATAGGTCGGGAACCAGGTAAAAAAGAAGTAGGAGACGAAGTTAATGCAGAAGAAACCGGCCATCATCGCTTGCACGGTGCGCTGACCCAGCAGCTGACGCACGCTCATTGGATCGCCGGTTTGTGGGTCCTGATTGGCTTCGATAAATTCCACTTCCTCAGCCGTCACGCTCTTGTGTTCGCGCGGATCGCGATACCACAGATACCATGTCAGCGCCCAAATCATCGCCACCACACCGGAAATGACGAAAGTCATGCGCCAGCCAACCAGCGCAATCAAAAACGAAATGATTGGGATCGCCAGCGTACCGCCAATTTTACTGCCGTTGTTAAAGGTGGCGGCGGCAAAGCTGCGCTCCTGACGCGGGAACCAGCGCGTTACCGTGGAGGAGCTGGCGGGATAGCTTGGCGCTTCTACCGCGCCGAGCACAAAGCGGAAGCCGACCAGCGCGGCAATCGAACTGGCGAGTCCGCAGGCCGCCGTTGCTAAGCCCCAGCCGAGGCTGCTGGCTGCGAAGGTGATGCGTGGGCCAAGCTTATCAACCAGCCAACCGCCGGGCAGTTGAAAAAGCACATAGCTCCAGAAAAACGCCGAGAGCAGTAAGCCGCTGTCGGTGGGCGAGAAGTGCAGTTCCTGGCTCATGAATGGCATCGCCACACTCATCGCGGCGCGGTCGATATAGTTGATTGCGATGCCGACCGACAGCACCGTGAGAATGACGAAACGAAATTTCCCTTTCGCGTTACTTGCCGAAATTGCAGCAGGTGATCCATTGGAATTAAGCGACATTATCGCCTCCAATTGTTTTTTATTTTCTGTAGGGGAAACGCCGCATCAGAACGATGCGGCGAGGTTTGGCGCTTAGGCGCCGCTTGCAACGGAATGTGAATGTGAAACCTGTTCCTCATCAACGATAGGTTCAACTTTACCCATCAGGAACAGATAGTTAAGGATGCCAATCACCACCAGTACCGCCGAGAACACCAGCGCCCAGGTAAAGTGACCGGTGGCGCCAACAATCGCGCCGGTAATAATCGGGCCCACCGCGCCGCCCATATTTGAAACGGTATTCTGCAGGCCCGCCACAATCGACACGCTGTTTTGCGGCGCCACATCGCCCGGCAAGGCCCACACTTGTGATGCCGCCACAGTCGTACCTGATTTGGCGATACACAGCAGCAGCACGGTCATAAACACTGAATCGGTGAACGGAGCAAAGCCGATGCACAGCGCCATCAGCAGGCCGATGGTGAGGAAAAGTTTGCGTGTGGCGGTCAGCGACAGCACTTTGTTATGCACCATACGATCCGATGCCCAACCCGCCAGCACTTCAATCACCATGCCGCAGATCAGCGGCAGCGCGGCCACCATCCCCATTTTGAGGAAATCCATGCCTTTATCTTTCACCAGATAGGTCGGCAGCCAGGTGATAAAGAAATAAGAGGTGTAGTTGATGGTGAAGAAGCCAATGCACATCGCCCAAATATTGCGGTAGCGCAGCAGTTTGTACCACTTCATCGGACGCACGCTTTTGTCGCCGTGCTTCTGCGCCTGGCCGTCACGGATGAAGCGCACTTCTTCTTTGCTGATCGACTTATGATCTTCCGGGTTCTCGGCGTAGATAAAGTACCAGGCAATCACCCAGAACAAACCGAGCGCACCAATGGCGAGGAAGGTCAGACGCCAGTCGAACAGGGCAATCATAAAGACAATTAGCGGCATGGCCACCGCACCACCAAACTTGGAGGCGCTGTCGAACAGGCCAGAAACCGTGGCGCGTTCGCGGTCCGGGAACCAGCGCGCGGTAATGCCCGCGTTGCTGGGATAGGCGGCGGCTTCACCGACGCCGAGGGCTAAACGTAGCGCCAGCAGCGATTTAAATCCGGTCGCGAGGCCCATCGCCATGGTCGCGATTGACCACCAGCCGACGGCGATGCCGAGGCCTTTTTTCTGACCGAAGCGATCGGCGAACCAGCCCGCCGGGATCTGCAACAGCGCATACGACCAGAAGAACGCCGCCATGATGAAGCCCATCATTTCAGGATTGATATCGAGCTCTTTGATCAGATGCGGTGCCGCTGCCGAGAGCACGGTGCGGTCAATGTAGTTAATGGCGATGGCCAGCCACATCAGGCCAGCAATCCACCAACGGATACGACTCGAGCGCGCAGAGTTAGTCATAATAATTATCCACTCGAAAAAGGGTTACAGAGAAAGGCGGCGTGTTATTCCAGCCCGTTCATCACGTTGATTGGGCGTTCGCCCTGTTGGATGCACTGCACAATTTGCGACACGCAACGTTCACCAATCGCGCTGATTGCGCCGTCGGTGTAACCGGCAATGTGCGAAGTGGGAATGAAGTTGCTGAGCGTGAACAGCGGATGTTCGGTCAGCGGTTCCTGCACAAACACATCAGCCGCCGCACCGGCAATCACGTTATCCAGCAGCGCCTGATAGAGATCCTGTTCGTTCACCACGCCGCCGCGTGAGGCATTAATCAGGAAGGCAGTTTTCTTCATGCGTTTGAGGCGTGCGGCATCAAATAAATTTTGCGTCTTGTCGGTAAGCGGCATGTGCAGAGTGATGAAATCGCTGGTTTCGGTCAGCTGATCCAGCGTGACGAATTCGATGCCGTGCTCGGCAGCAAACTGTTCATCGGGATAAAAATCGAACGCGATCACCCGCATGTTGAAGCCTTTGGCGCGCAGCGCAACCTGCTTGCCGATATTGCCCAGCCCGATGATGCCCAGCGTTTTGCCGTAGACGTCGGTGGCAAAAATTCGCGGCCAGCTGCCGGCGCGGGTTTCAATGGCGGCCTGGGTGATCTGACGCGCGCTGTTGAGGATCAAAGCAAAGGCGAAATCGGCAACCGCGTGTTTGTTGGCATCCGGCACGTTGGTGACGTAAATACCGTGTGCGCGCGTCGCTTCCAGATTGATGTTGTCGACGCCAACGCCGTGCTTACAGACGATTTTCAGCTGCGGCGTTAATGCCAGCAGTTCTTCATTGATGTCGGTAAAGGCCACAATCATCGCTACGGTGTCAGCCAGATGTGGCTCAAGTGCGCTCAGCGGCGCATCGGCGGGCAGCGTGATCAGCTCAAAACCGTGCTGCTGCAGCACCTCAATCGGTGCCGCGTCGTATTTGGCGAATGACGGTGAAGTACAGATGACTTTCATGATTCTTCCCGGGATTAGTAAATGCTGCCAAATTGGCCAGGTCACCATAAATGGCGACCCTACAAAACCGCATTCATATGTGCGTTCGTACCCGCATTCATACGCCGTAGGGTCGCCCTTTAGGGTGACCAAACCAACGGCGCACCTGCATTACTGCAAATACTGATTCACAATCTGGCGGATCTTCTGCTCTTCTTCGGCAGAGAAACTCACCGCATAGCGGCTGTCGCCAACCTCAAAGCCCAGCAGCGTCACCGCTTTTTTCACTGCGGCGGGAGAGAAGCCCACGCTATACAGATCGGTGCGCAGACCGGTGACGTTTTCCTGCGCCAGGCGCGAACCTTCGATATCGCCGGCATGAAAGCGTGCCCAAATCGCATTGATCTCTTTAGGTGCCACGTTAGCGAGACCAGAAATACAGGCTGAGCAGCCGTCGACAAAGCCCTGATGAATCAGCGAATCCGGGCCGTTCAGCACATCAAAACTGTCGATTCCTGCAGCCGCTTGCAGGAAGCCGCTCAGGCTTTCGTAGCTGCCGGCGCTGTCTTTAATGCCGATGATGTTCGGGTGCGCGGCCAGCGTGCATACGGTTTCCGGCTGCAGCGTGTTGCCGGTGCGCGCCGGAATGTTGTAGAGGAACAGCGGCACGTCGATGGCGTCGGCCACCGCGCGATAGTGGGCAATCAGCTCTTCCTGCTTCAGCGGCACGAAATAGGGCGTGATCACCGAAACCGCATCCACGCCCAGCTTCGCCACTTGTTTCCCAAGGCGAATGGTTTCACGTGTGGAGATCTCGCCAATGTGCGCCACCACCGGCGCGCTGCCGTTCACTTCATCAACGCAGGTTTGCGTCACCGCCAGCTTCTCCTGTTCGTTCAACACGAAGAATTCGCCGTTGGTGCCGCCGCAGAAGATGCCGTTGCCAGCGCTTAATTGACGTTGAACCTGTTCGCGTTGAGCGGCTGGATTGAATGCGCCGTCGCGATCGAAGGTGGTGACGATGGCGGTTAACACGCCCTGAATTTTTTTGCTCATGTTGTCCTCGATAATCCTTAGTGATTCAAAGCCGGAAATAGCGTCAGGTAGACGTTGCGTACGTCATCGGCGCCCACTTTCATCGGTACATTCTTCATCAGGCGCTGCACGTCGAGCGCGGCTTCCACCAGATACGGCAGATGATCCGGGCCGATACCCAGCTCTTCCAGGCTGGCGGGCAGCTTCAGGCGTTTCACCAGCGCGGCAAAATACGCCACCAGCGCGTGGGATTTGGCTTCGTCGTCCAGCGAGGTATCGGCATCCGGCAGTAGATCGTAAGCCTGAGCGAATTTGCTCACCGCCGCCGGACGCACAAAGCGCATACAGGGCGCGAGCAGAATGGCGTTGGCGACGCCGTGCGGCAGGTGATATTTGCCGCCCAGCGGATAAGACATTGCATGTACCAGATGCGTACCGGCATGCGCAATCGATGCGCCACCGTAATAAGACGCCCACAGCATATTCAGGCGCGCTTCAAGGTTATCCGGCTCCGCGATGGTGGTTTCGAGGCTGGCAAACAGCTTTTTCATGCCGATCAGCGCATAGTTATCGCTCACCGGATTCGACACGGTAGCGGTAAAGCACTCGATTAAATGGCACAGCGCATCGATACCGGTGGAAGAGGCGATGTGCGGTGGCATGCTGGTAGTAAGTTCTGGCACCAGCGCGACATAATCTGGCAGCATCACCGGCGTGATAATGCCGACTTTGGTCTCTTTCTCGGGGATTGCCAGAATCGCGTTAGGCGTGGCTTCTGAGCCGGTACCTGCGGTGGTCGGAATCAGCAGCGAAGTGGTGCGCGTCTGCGGTTTTTCACCCGCCAGCAGCGCATCCAGTGTCGGCGCGCCTTCGACACACAGAATCGACAGCAGCTTGGCGACGTCCAGTACGCTGCCACCACCGACGCCAATCACCAGATCCACATCGGTGCTCGGCAGCGCGGCGACAATGGCTGCCACATCGTGTTGGCTGGGTTCTGGCGGCACCGTATTGACGATGCTCAGGCTGGCAATCTGCTGTTTCAGTTGGGCGATTAGCGTCTGCACCGCCGGAATGCCTTCAATATTCTTATCGGTCACCAGCAGCGCTTTTTCTTTACCTTGCAGTAAATAGCTGAGGTCATTAAGCGCCTGAAAGCCACTGATCACGGTGCTGTTGATATTCATCTCTTACCCTTACGTTTTTTTGTGCCGAATGATTAAATTTGCTCAAGCAGCGCGAGGTCTATCACTACAGTGCCTAATTTTATAGGACAAATTGATTTCGATTAATTTGATCTTGCTCACATATAATCAATCATGATTGAATATAATCATTGCAGCACGGCAGCGGCCGGAAGAGGAGAGAGCATGACTTTACCGCCATGGAAAACGCCAGTCCTGGTGATTGCCGATGATTTCACCGGCGCCAATGACGCGGGCAGCGGGCTGGCACAAGCCGGAGCGCGTGTGCATGTGCTGTTTGATAGCAGCACGCCGCATGACGCTGATGCCGCCGATGTGCTGGTGATCAGCACCGATAGCCGTGCGCTCAGCGAACAGGAAGCGGCCCGCCGCACGCGGGCGGCGATTGAGCAACATCAGGCCATCGCTAACGATGGTTGGTTGTTTAAGAAGATTGATTCCACGCTGCGCGGCAATCCCGGCGCGGAAATCGAAGCCGCAATGCAGGCCAGCGGCAAAACATTGGCCTTAGTGGTGCCGGCGGTGCCGAAGCTTGGACGCACCACGCGTGCGGGTGAAGTGTGGATCCATCAGCAACGCCTGATCGACAGCGAATTCGCCAGCGATCCTAAAACGCCGGTCACCAGCGGTCATGTGCTGACGCGATTGCAGATGCAGAGCACCTTGCCGGGTGAAACCCTCGATCTCGCCACGCTGCGTGGCGACCAGCTGGCGCAGGTACTTGGCAGCAAGCAAGGTTTGCTGGTGGTGGATATCGAGCAGGACGGCGACATTGCCTTATTAATGGCCGCGGCAGCCACGCTGGAGGCGCGTCCATTGCTGGCCGGTGCGTCCGGGCTCAGCGATGCGCTTGGCGCGATGCTGGCGGCGCGTCAGCCGCGTCCGGTGCTGGCTGTGGTTGGCTCGATGAGCGCGATTGCGCAGCAGCAGATTACGCGCCTCGCCAGCCAGCGCGACATCCGCGTTATCGATATTGATATCCGCCAGCTGTTTGCCCAACCGGCCTGGCCGCAGGCTGAACAGTGGCAGCAGGCAATGCAGCAGGCGCTGTACGACCGCGCGCATTGCGTGGTGCGCACTACGCAACACGCCGATCAGCGTCATGAGATCGAGCAGTTATGCCAACAGCATCAGGTTTCACGTCAGTTATTGGGCGAGCGCATCTGCCAGTTTCTCGCGCAGATAATCCGCCGCGTGTGCCGCGAGGTGCAGCCCGCTGGGCTGTATCTCTCTGGCGGTGATGTGGCGATTGCCGTGGCACAGGCGTTTGGCGCGAGCGGTTTCCAGATTCAGGGCCTTGTGGCGGGCTGCGTGCCGCACGGGGTTTTGCTTAACAGTGAATTACACCTGCCGGTGATGACCAAAGCAGGTGGCTTTGGTGACGAAAACACCCTGGTAGAAGCCATTCGTTTTATTGAGGAGAAGTCGAGTGAGTAAAATTATTGCGATTACCATGGGCGATCCGGCGGGCATTGGCCCGGAGATCATCATTAAAGCGCTGGCAGAAGGTGAGTTAGCGGGCGTGCCTGCCGTGGTGGTGGGTTGCGCCAACACGCTGCGTCGGGTGATGGGACTCAATGTCACGCCGCAGGCTGAACTGCGCGTGCTCGACCAGGTCAAAGATGCGCACTTCGCGCCCGGCATTATCAACGTGATTGATGAGCCGCTGGCGGATGCCGCCGCGTTGCAGCCCGGCGTGGTGCAGAAAGCGGCGGGCGATTTGGCCTGGCGCTGCGTCAAACGCGCTACCGAATTGGCGCTGGCTGGCGAGGTGCAGGCGATTGCCACCGCACCGTTAAATAAAGAGGCGCTGCATTCGGCGGGGCATCTTTATCCCGGCCACACCGAACTGCTGGCGCAACTGACCAACACCAAAAATTACGCCATGGTGCTCTACACCGATAAGCTGAAAGTGATTCACGTCACCACGCATATTGCGCTGCGCAAGTTCCTCGATACCTTAAACGGCGAGCGCATTCAGACGGTGATCGGTATGGCCGACAGCTTCCTGCGCCGCGTCGGTTTCGACAAGCCGCGCATCGCGGTGGCAGGCGTTAATCCGCATGCCGGTGAAAACGGTCTGTTTGGCGATGAAGAGATCACTATTGTCGCGCCCGCCATCCAGGCGATGAAAGCGCAGGGCATTGATGTCAGCGGCCCATGCCCGCCAGATACCGTGTTCCTGCAGTGTCAGGAAGGGCAGTACGATATGGTGGTAGCGATGTACCACGATCAAGGGCACATCCCGCTGAAATTATTAGGTTTTTATGATGGTGTGAATATCACCGCTGGCTTGCCGTTTATCCGCACCTCGGCGGACCACGGCACCGCGTTTGATATCGCCTGGACAGGTAAAGCGAACTCTGCGAGCATGGCGATCTCCATTAAACTCGCGATGCAGCTTGCATAGGGAAATATGAAGGGACAAAGCCGTCTCGACCAGATTATGGACTATCTGAAGAGCCATAATTTGGTCACTGTTGAACAACTGGTGAGCGCTATTTCTGCCTCGCCAGCGACGATCCGCCGCGATCTGATCAAGCTGGATAAAGAGGGCGTTATTAGCCGCAGCCACGGCGGCGTCACGCTTAATCGCTTTATCCCCAATCAGCCGACCACGCTGGAGAAGATGCAGCGTAACCTCGCCGAGAAGCAGGCCATCGCGCAGTTTGCCGCCAGCTACGTGCAATCGGGTGATGCGGTGGTATTGGATGCCGGCACTACCATGCTGGAGCTGGCGCGCCAGCTGACGCACCTCAAGCTGCGGGTGATCACTGCCGATCTGCACATCGCGCTGTTTCTTTCCGAATTTAAGCAAATCGAAACCACCATTATTGGTGGACGCATCGATGATTCCAGCCAGTCGTGTATTGGTGAACATGGACGTCGCTTGCTGCGCAGCATCAATCCCGATATCGCCTTTGTCAGCTGCAACTCGTGGAGCATCGAACGCGGGATTACCACGCCAACCGAAGATAAAGCCGGATTGAAGATGGATCTGCTGGCCAATGCACGCCGCCGTGTTCTGCTGGCTGACAGTAGTAAATACGGTTCATGGTCGCTGTATTGCGCCGCGCCGATTGATAGCCTGACCGATGTGGTAACGGATGCGCGTCTGGATGAAGCGGTATGCCGCGACCTGCGCGAGCGTGGATTGGGTTTGCAATTAACTTAACATTTTCCTCTCCCACAGGAGAGGAATGGGGTGAGGGCATCAGCCCGCACCCAATCTGATTACTTAACGTAAGCCAGCAAACTCAGCGAATCGCGCGCCAGCGACTTACACTTCTTGTCGTTGGTGATGGCGATGCCGCTCAAATCCTTGTAGCTCTCTTCGCCCAGCGACTTCATGTTGTAATTGCTGTAGTTGCTTAAATCCCAACGGTTTTGTTGGGCGAAAAACACCAGCGCTTTACGAATCTGTGCGTCCGGCAAATCCTGATAGCCACAATCGTTCTTGAGATAAACGAACACAGCGGTGAGGTCGGCCAGATCTTCTGCTTCGGATTCGCTCAGGGCAAAACTGGTGGAGGAGAAGCCAAGGAGTCCCGCCAGCAGCAGGATCTTGATGCTTTTCGTCATAATGATTCTCAACAAGGGACAATTTATTGACGTTAGCACAGTTATTGCCGGTATTCCGCTAAATTTGCCCTTTCGGGTCATTCCCGCCATTTTTATCAGTGCATTCTGTTTCAGGGCTTGACCCTCCCGCAGGGTAAAGGTTTACGCTGTGCCCTTATTCACGACAAGGATAAGAATATGCAACGTCGTCATTTTCTAAAGTTGACTGCCGCACTCAGCGCCGCCGGTGCGCTGCCGCTGTGGAGCCGCTCACTAATGGCCGCCACACGCCCATTATTGCCGATTCCCTCTATTTTGCAGCCTGATGCACGCGGGCAATATAACTTAACCGCGATGACCGGCAGCAGCCAATGGAATGGCAAAGCGGTGCCAACCTGGGGATACAACGGTGGATTGCTCGGGCCTGCGCTGCGTCTGCAACGCGAAAAAGCGGTTACGGTGAATATCCATAACCAGCTGCCAGAAGCCACCACCTTGCACTGGCATGGTCTGGAAATTCCCGGCGATGTCGATGGCGGCCCGCAGGGGATCATTGCGCCCGGAGCGACCCGTCAGGTGAGTTTCACGCCCGATCAACCTGCCGCGACCTGCTGGTTCCATCCACATCAACACGGTAAAACCGGTTATCAGGTGGCGCAAGGTCTGGCCGGTTTGGTGCTGCTGGAAGATGAAGCGTCCGGAAAATTGCGTCTGCCAATGCAATGGGGCGAAGACGATGTGCCGCTGATTTTCCAGGATAAGCAGTTGAATAAAGCGGGAACGCAAATCGATTATCAGCTCGATATCATGCGTGCCGCCGTCGGCTGGTTCGGCGATATGATGCTGACCAACGGCGTGCAATATCCGCAGCATGCGGTGCCGCGCGGCTGGCTGCGTCTGCGGTTACTCAACGGCTGTAACGCGCGTTCGCTGCATATCGCTACCAGCGATCAACGTCCGCTGTATGTGATCGGCAGCGACGGCGGTTTGCTGGCCGAACCGGTGAAAGTGGAGAGCTTGCCGCTGCTACCGGGCGAGCGTTTTGAAGTGCTGGTGGATACCTCAGATGGTAAAGCCTTTGACGTGGTGACGCTGCCGGTCACGCAAATGGGCATGACGCTGGCGCCGTTCGATCAACCGCTGCCGCTGGTCAATATTCTGCCGCTGCGCGTGCTGGCTAGCGGCACATTGCCGGACAAGCTGGTGGATCTGCCGCCGATTCCTGCCACCGAAGGTCTGCAAAGCCGCTGGCTGCAGCTGATGATGGATCCGCAGCTTGATCAGCAAGGCATGCAGGCGTTGATGGATCGCTACGGCGATAAAGCCATGGGCGATATGAAAATGGATCATGGCAATATGGATATGAGTCACAGCGCCAAGCCGATGGATCATGGCGAGATGGCGATGGATCACGGCAGTCACGGTAAAACCGCCGCCTATGATTTCCACAACGGCAACAAGATCAACGGCCAGGCGTTCAACATGACCAAGCCAATGTTCAATGTTGAGTTGGGCAAGCTGGAGAAGTGGACGATTTCCGGTGAAGGCGATCAAATGCTGCATCCGTTCCACATTCACGGCACGCAGTTCCGCATCCTGTCAGAAAACGGCAAGCCGCCAGCGCCGCATCGCGCCGGCTGGAAGGACATGGTCAGCGTTAACGGCTGGCGCAGCGAAGTGCTGGTGCGCTTCAACTATGTCGCTAACGCCGACAATGCCTACATGGCGCATTGTCATCTGCTGGAACATGAAGATACCGGCATGATGCTCGGATTTAGCGTCAGTTAACCGAGGCTTCCAGCGCCAGGCGCATATCTTCAATTAAGTCGTCAGGATGTTCGATACCAATCGACAAGCGCACGGTCGCATCGGTGATGCCAATACGTTGCCGAACATCCTGCGGCACGCCCGAATGGGTGGTGCTAGCAGGATGGCTGGCGAGCGATTCGGTGCCGCCGAGGCTCACCGCCAGCTTGAACAGTTCCAGCGTATTGAGGAAACGGAACGCCGCCGCTTGCCCGCCACGAATATCAAATGAGAAGGTTGAACCCGCGCCGCTGCACTGGCGCTGCCAGGTTTTGCCCGCCGGACTTTCAGCCGCCAGATACGGCAGCCAATGCAGTTTTTCCACCTGCGGATGATCGCGTAAAAATGCCGCCACTTTTTCGGCATTGCTGGTGGCTTTCTCCATGCGCAGCGACAGCGTTTCCAGCGAGCGACCAATCATCCAGCTGGAGTGCGGATCCAGCTGTGTGCCGATGGCGCTGCGCAGCGAACGTACTTTGCCGACCAGCGCTTTGCTCCCCAGCACCGCACCGGCAATCAGATCCGAATGGCCGCCGACATATTTGGTCAGTGAGTAGAGCGACAAATCCGCACCGTGCTGCAACGGACGTTGAAACAGCGGGCCGAGCAACGTGTTATCGCAGGCGAGAATCGGCCGCGATCCTTGCTGCTGCGCAATCACATCCGCCACCTGCTGCATCAACTGAATATCCACCAAACTGTTGGTCGGATTGGCGGGTGTCTCAATCAGAATCAGCGCTACGCGTCCGCGCTGCCACGCCAGTTTTGCCGCTTCATGCACCTTATCTTCGTCGGTGCCATCGCTGAAACCCACCGCTTTGATCTCCAAATCGTGCAGCGTTTTGCTCAGCAGCGTTTCGGTGCCGCCGTACAGCGGCTGGGAATGCAGAATCACTTCGCCCGGACGCGCAAACGTCAGCAGCGTGGTGGCAATTGCCGACATTCCGGAAGAGAACAGCGCCGCGCTTTCCGCGCCTTCGTACACCGCCAGCCGATCCTCAACGATTTCACTGTTGGGATGGTTGAAGCGCGAATAGACCAGCCCGCCACTTTTGCCTTCCGGCGGCTGCTTGCGTCCGGCGACGAAATCGAAAAAGTCCTGTCCCTCTTCGGCGCTGTTAAACACAAAGGTGGAGGTGAGAAACACCGGCGGTTTCACCGCGCCTTCCGATAACTGCGGATCGTAACCGTAATTCAGCATCTGCGTTTCCGGGTGCAACTCGCGCGTACCAATCTTGGTTTTTTTACTGGATGAAGCGGTCATAGGAACTCCAGAACTCGGCGGTGAAAGGGCGGACAGGTTCCTACAGTTAACGCCAGCGCGATAAATTTCGCCACGGAATCGTTTGCGTTCTGTGCGCGGCGTTAGACGCTGGCTCGACTATGATAGACTTCGTGGCTTTCCAAAAACCGTAACTGGACGCATGCAATGAAACATACCGTCGACGTGATGATCTCCGAGCAAGAGATCGCAACCCGAATTGCCGAACTGGGCAAGCAGATTAACGAGCACTACCGCGACAGCGGCAGCGAAATGGTGCTGGTGGGTTTGCTGCGCGGCTCCTTTATGTTTATGGCCGATCTGTGCCGCGCCATCGACGTGCCGCATGAAGTCGACTTTATGACTGCGTCAAGCTACGGCAGCGGCATGTCGAGCACCCGCGATGTGAAAATCCTTAAAGATCTCGATGAAGATATTCGTGGCAAGGACGTGCTGATCGTGGAAGACATCATCGATTCCGGCAACACGTTGAGCAAAGTGCGCGAGATCCTGCGTCTGCGCGAGCCAAAGTCATTGGCGATTTGTACTTTGCTGGATAAGCCCGAGCGCCGCGAAGTGGACGTCACCGTCGAATACGTGGGCTTCACCATTCCCGATGAGTTCGTGGTGGGCTTTGGTATCGATTACGCCCAGCGCTATCGCCATCTGCCGTATATCGGCAAAGTTATCCCAACCGGTGAATAACCGCACAATCGTCCAAGGCTAATCTCCCCCGCCTGCGATACACTGCGCAGCCCGTGAGTCAACGACTTATGGGCTGGCTTCACTCTCTGCTAAACTCCATTGATTTCTTAATGTTAATGACCGCGACATCGTTCGTGCGCATTACCATTTTCATAGGCCTTTGATGTCTCTACAACAAGGTATGGATTCGCAATGACATATGCACTGGAAATTTCCGGGCTGACCAAAACCTATCCCGGCGGCGTACAGGCGCTGAAAGGACTCGATCTCAACGTGGAAGCGGGCGACTTTTACGCCTTGCTGGGGCCAAACGGCGCCGGAAAATCCACCACCATCGGTATTATCAGCTCGTTAGTGAATAAAACCGGCGGCAGCGTGCGCGTGTTTGGCTATGACCTGCAAAAAGACGTGGTCAACGCCAAGCGCCAGCTCGGGCTGGTGCCGCAGGAGTTCAACTTCAACCCGTTTGAGACCGTGATGCAGATTGTGGTTAATCAGGCTGGTTACTACGGCGTTGAACGCGCCGAAGCAAACAAGCGCGCGGAAAAATACCTCAATCAACTCGATCTGTGGGGCAAACGCAACGAACGTGCGCGTATGCTTTCGGGCGGTATGAAGCGTCGCCTGATGATTGCGCGTGCGCTGATGCATGAGCCGAAGCTGCTGATCCTCGACGAACCGACTGCGGGCGTGGATATCGAACTGCGCCGTTCGATGTGGAGCTTCTTGAAAGAGCTGAATATCAAAGGCACCACCATCATCCTCACCACGCACTATCTGGAAGAGGCGGAAATGCTGTGCCGTAATATCGGTATTATTCAGAGCGGCGAGCTGGTGGAGAACACCTCGATGAAAGGGCTACTCTCTAAGCTGCAATCCGAAACCTTCATTCTCGATTTAGCACCGCGCAGCCCGCTGCCGCAGCTGGAGGGCTTCCAGTATCGTCTGGTCGATACCTCTACGCTGGAAGTGGAAGTGATGCGCGAGCAAGGCCTCAACAGCGTGTTTAGCCAGCTGAGCGTGCAGGGCGTGCAGGTGCTGAGCATGCGCAATAAAGCTAACCGCCTTGAGGAGCTGTTCGTCAGCCTGACACAGGGAAAAACAGGAGTGAAAGCATGACGCACTTGTATTGGGTGGCGCTCAAGAGCATCTGGAGCAAAGAGATCAATCGCTTCGCCCGCATCTGGATTCAGACGCTGGTGCCGCCGGTGATCACCATGACGCTCTACTTTATTATCTTCGGCAACCTGATTGGTTCACGCATCGGCGATATGCACGGTTTCAGCTACATGCAGTTTATCGTGCCGGGGCTAATCATGATGGCGGTGATCACCAACGCTTACGCTAACGTGGCGTCATCATTCTTCAGCGCCAAGTTCCAGCGCAACATTGAAGAGCTGCTGGTGGCGCCGGTGCCAACGCATATCATCATCGCCGGTTATGTCGGCGGCGGCGTGGCGCGCGGCGTGTGCGTGGGAATTTTGGTGACCGCGATTTCGCTGTTCTTCGTGCCGTTCCACGTGCATTCGTGGTCGATGGTGGCGGTGACGCTGCTGCTGACGGCGATTCTGTTCTCGCTGGCGGGCCTGCTGAATGCGGTATTCGCGCGCACCTTTGACGATATCAGCCTGATTCCGACCTTCGTGCTGACGCCGTTAACCTATCTCGGCGGCGTGTTCTACTCGCTGACGTTGCTGCCACCGTTCTGGCAAGCGGTGTCGAAGCTGAATCCGGTGGTGTATATGATCAGCGGCTTCCGTTACGGTTTCCTTGGTATTAGCGATGTGCCGTTGGTGTTTACCCTGTCGGTGTTGATCGCCTTTATCGTGGTGTTTTATGTGCTGGTGTATTCGCTGATTCAGCGTGGGCGCGGGTTGCGTACGTAGGTTTAAGAGCGATCTTTAAGAAGGTCGCCATGAATGGCGACCCTACAAATAACAAGGGCGGGATTTAATCCCGCCCTTGTTGTATCAGGCGACCTGAACCGGCAGCGCTTTGGCGAGGCGCTTCATTTCGTTATCGCCTTCGAAATAGGCGACTTTCGGTTGCCAGCTGCGCGCGACCTCATCTTCGACCTGCACGTAAGAGCAGATGATCATGATATCGCCAGCGCAGGCGCAACGCGCGGCGGCACCGTTGACTGAGATGATCTTCGAGCCACGTTCAGCGGCAATTGCGTAGGTGGAAAAACGCTGGCCGTTGGTGACGTTGTAGATGTCGATGGCTTCATATTGCAGAATGCCGGAGGCGTCGAGGAAATCCTGGTCAATGGCGCAGGAACCTTCGTAATGCAAATCTGCCTGAGTGACTTTAACGCGATGCAGTTTGCCTTGAAGTACGGTGCGAATCATAACTGTCTAACCTTGTTAAGCTGCCAATAAACGACGGAAAACTACTCCGTCAGATCCACTTGCTGATTATCAATCAGACGCGCATTGCCGAGCCATGCGGCCATCAGAATCACCGCGCGCTGGCTGTCCACGTTGAGCGCTTGTAAGGTTTCGGCATCGCAAATCGCCAGTCCATCCGGACGAAAACCCTTCTCACGCAACGCCACTTCCGCGTGCTCGATAATCTCTTCGACATGCCGCTCGCCGTTGCTCAGACGTTCGGCCATGCTGTTCATCACCTGGCTGAGACCGGCGGCGATGTTACGCTCGTCGGCGGTGAGATAGCCATTGCGCGAACTCAGCGCCAGGCCATCTTTCGCGCGCACCGTTGGTACGCCGACAATCTCGATATCGAAGCCCATATCCGCCACCATCTTGCGGATGATCGCCAGCTGCTGGAAATCCTTCTCGCCAAAGCAGGCGATGTCGGGCTGCACCAGATTAAACAGTTTGCTGACGATGGTGGAGACGCCACGGAAATGTCCCGGACGGCTGGCACCCTCCAGCAGCGATGATAAACCCGGCACTTCCACGAAGGTTTGGCTATCAAGGCCTTTTGGATAGACATCAGCCGGCGCGGGTGCGAACACCAGATCCACGCTATGACGATTCAGCTTCTCGCAATCGTCCTGCAGCGTGCGCGGATAGCGCGCCAGATCGTCGGGACGATCAAACTGCATCGGGTTAACGAAAATCGAGACCACCACAACGTCGGCGCGCTCGCGCGCTTCATCGACCAACGTCAGATGACCGTCGTGCAGGTTGCCCATGGTGGGCACCAGCGCGATACGTTTGCCTGCCTGACGCCAGCGACGAATTTCACGACGCAGCATCGGCAGTGTTTCAATGATCAGCACTGCAAATCTCCTGATTTACTGGAAACTGTGTTCAGCGGCTGGATAGAGGCCCGCTTCAACGTCGGCGATATATTGGCGAATCGCCGCACGAATGTCGCCGGTTTCAGCGAGGAAATTTTTAGCAAATTTGGGAATGTGGCCGCCGGTAATGCCAAAGGCGTCGTGCATCACCAGAATCTGTCCGTCAGTGACGTTGCCCGCGCCGATGCCGATCACCGGCACCGACAACGCTTTGGTGACGCGTTCCGCCAGCGCCACCGGCACGCACTCCAGCACCAGCAGCTGCATACCGGCGGCTTCCAGCGCCAGCGCATCGGCCAGCAGACGTTCAGCGGCGGCTTCATCGCGGCCCTGCACTTTATAGCCACCGAAGATGTTCACCGATTGCGGCGTCAGGCCCAGATGGCCGCACACCGGCACGGCGCGCTCGGTCAGCATACGCACGGTTTCCGCCAGCCACTCGCCGCCTTCCAGCTTCACCATATTGGCGCCCGCGCGCATCAGCTGTGCGGCGTTAGTGAACGTCTGTTCCGGCGTGGCGTAACTCATGAACGGCAGATCGGCCATCAGCAGCGCCAGCGGCGCGCCACGGCGCACGGCGGCGGTGTGATAGGCGATATCGTCCACGGTGACCGGCAAGGTCGATTCGTGGCCCTGCACGGTCATGCCGAGCGAATCACCAATCAGCATCACCTGAATGCCTTCATCGGCAAACAGGCGGGCAAAACTGAAGTCGTACGCCGTCAGCGTGGCAAATTTGCGGCCGCTGGTTTTGAGTTGGCGTAAATGGGAGAGGGTTGTTGGTTTCATCACACGCTCCAGAGTTTTCTGATGCGCGCAGTGTACTACGGCTTACTCAGACCACAAACGGATAGCGCTGCGATCCAGAGTGGCAAGAATGGCAGATAAAGCTTGCCCGTTCGGCAGCGACAATTGCGGGGCAATCTCCAGCAGCGGCACCAGCATAAAAGCGCGATTGTGCATGTCGTAATGCGGCACGGTCAGGCGCGGCGTGTGAATGGTTTCGTTGCCAAACAGCATGATATCGAGATCCAGCGTGCGCGGTCCCCAGCGTTCGGCTTTACGCACGCGACCGTGCTCCAGCTCAATGCGCTGGGTATGATCGAGCAGCGCGTCGGCCGCCAGCGCAGTTTCCAGCTCAACCACCGCATTAAGGTAATCAGGCTGATCCGGCGGACCGTACGGCGGTGTGCGATACAGCGATGAGGTGGCGATGCGCGTAGTATGCGGAATGGCGTCTAGCGCGGCCAACGCTGCATCAACCTGATGCAGCGGATCGGCCAGATTACTGCCTAAAGCGAGATAAACGCGGGTCATTGCGGGCTGTTAGTGCGAGGCCCGGTTGGACGGCGACGCGGACGGCGCGGTTTACGGCGCGGTGCCGGATCGTCGCCAAGCGTGGTCATCATGGTTTTCTGCTGCACCGGTGCCGCCGCCTGGAACTCGCCCCACCAATGCGTCAGCTTCTGCAGCTCAGGATTGTTTTCCACGTCGGCACGCAGCGCCATCAAATCGTAAGCGGCACGGAATTTAGGATGCTCCATTAGCTTCCACGCACGCTTGCCGTGACGACGCGACATGCGCAGCTGCAGCTGCCAGATATCACGAATCAGCGTAGTAATACGCTTTGGAATCGCCAGCGCGCGGCAGGCTTCATCCAGGGTTTCGTTCATCGACAAGGCGAATGCATCGTAATAGGTCAGGCCGCTTTCCTGCGCAATGCGTTCGGCGGATTCCAGCTGCGGATACCAGAACATCGCGGCAAACAGGAAGGCCGGATTGACGCGCATATCATTCTGAATGCGGGTGTCGGTATTTTTCAGTACCTGCGCCACCATACGTTCCATCAGGCTGTCGCTTTCGGCGGTGAAACCGCGCGTCAGCGTAGGGAACAGCGGCTGGAACAGCTGATATTCGCGCATCATCTGATAGGTGCGGTAACCGTAACCGGTCTGCAGCAGCTTGAGCGACTCTTCAAACATACGCGCTGGCGGAATGTCATTCAGCAGCGTCGCCAGACGCGGGATCGGCTCGGCAGTTTCTGCCGCGATACGCATCTGCAGCTTAGCGGCGAAGCGCACCACGCGCAGCATACGCACCGGATCTTCGCGATAGCGCGTTTCCGGATCGCCAATCATGCGAATGATGCCTTCGTGCAGATCGTGCAAGCCACCGACGTAATCGCGTACGGTGAAATCGGCCACGCTGTAATAGAGGCTGTTGATGGTGAGATCGCGGCGCTGGGCATCGTCTTCAATGCTGCCGAAAATGTTGTCACGCAGCAGCATGCCGTTTTGGCCGCGCTGCGAGCTGTTGCGATCTTCTTCGCTCTCTTCATGATGATGACCACGGAAGGTGGCGACTTCGATCACTTCCGGACCGAACATCACATGCGCCAGACGAAAACGACGACCCACCAAACGGCAGTTGCGGAACAGTTTACGCATCTGTTCAGGCGTGGCGTTGGTGGTGATATCAAAGTCTTTTGGCTTGCTGCCGAGCAGCAAATCGCGCACGCCGCCGCCCACCAGGTAGGCTTCGAATCCGGCTTTGTTCAGGCGATAGAGCACTTTGAGGGCGTTTTCGCTGATATCTTTGCGTGAGATGTTGTGGCTTTCTCGTGGAATGACAGTCATCTGACCAGGACTTTCAGCTTCCACCTCTTCAGGCGCCTCCTCATCACGCTTGAGGACTCTCCGACAAAAATTAGCGACTCGGGTAAAAATGGGACACCTCGACAGTGAGAAAAAGGGTGTTAATAAAATCAGCGGCTAATCATAGCCTGTTGAGAACCATTTAGGAATGGTGATGTCGTTTCATCCTCTTTAAGACCGTTCTGCAACGGAATCAGACGGATATTCCACTGCGCCACCGCCTGTTTCAACAGGCTTTCCAGCGATTCATCCTGCCAGCCTGGCGAAACCGGCTGACCAAGAAAGCGCAAAGCTTGCACCAACAACGGGCGCGCATCACCATCGGGCAGCGCGGGCGCATGATTCTGCTTGGAAAGCTTATTGCCATCACGATTAACCGCCAGCGGCAAATGCAGGTAATCCGGCACCGGCCAGGTAAACTGCTGATACAGCGCAATCTGGCGCACCGTTGGCTCAATCAAATCCGCGCCGCGCACGATTTCCGTCACGCCCTGAAAATGGTCATCGACCACCACCGCGAGGTTGTAGGCAAACAGCCCATCACGGCGATGGATAATAAAATCTTCCTGCGCCAGCTGCGGTTCAGCCTGCAAATGGCCGCGCAGGCGATCGTCAAAGCCGTTAACCGGCGCATGTTGACGCAGGCGCAGCGCGGCGTTGTCAGGCGGCAGCTGCAAATCGCGGCAGTGACCATCATAAAAGCCTCCCAGCTGCTGGATGCGGCTGCGCGTACAGGTGCAGAAGTAACTTTGTCGATGCGTTTGCAGCCAGCTCAGCGCGGCGCGATAGGCGTCGTGGCGCTGTGACTGCCACATAACCTCGCCATCCCAATGCAGACCATAATGTTCCAGCTGCTGCAAAATACGCGTTGCGGCACCGGGAACTTCACGTGGGGGATCGATATCTTCAATGCGCACCAGCCAGCGTCCCTGTTGGGCGCGCGCGCTCAGGTAACTGCCTAATGCAGCAATCAGCGAACCAAAATGGAGGTCACCCGAAGGAGAGGGGGCGAAACGCCCAATGCAGAGTGAAGGATTCATAACGAAGTGTACCGCACGTCGGGAAAACAGGGATTTTCCCGGCTGTGCGGTAGCAATTTGCTCACGGCCATTAGCCAGCCATCTGCTTCTCGCGGATTTCTGCCAGCGTTTTGCAGTCAATGCAGAGATCGGCAGTCGGACGCGCTTCAAGGCGGCGAATACCAATTTCTACACCGCAGGAGTCGCAGTAACCGAAATCGTCGTCATCCACTTTCTTGAGCGTTTTCTCAATCTTTTTAATGAGTTTGCGCTCACGATCGCGGTTACGCAATTCCAGGCTGAACTCTTCTTCCTGCGCAGCACGGTCGACCGGATCCGGGAAGTTAGCAGCTTCGTCCTGCATATGTGACACAGTGCGATCTACTTCATCCCGAAGTTGGTTGCGCCAGGCTTCCAGAATTTTACGGAAATGGCCTAGCTGGGCGTCGTTCATATACTCTTCGCCCGGTTTCACCTGATAAGGCTCAACTCCAGCGATGGCGAGGATACTCAGGGACGATGTTTTACGGTTTTGCCCTTCTTGCATGTTGTTTCTCCTGGATAACACGCACTTCCCTAAATACGTCAAGTTGCATGTGCGTTGACTGTGTGCCTACAACCCGAACGATTTAGGGCTTATCGATTCCCATAAAGGGAAAAAAACAGGCCGCTATAAATAGCAGAAGCAATCAAGGTTGGCAATTATTCCTGACCACTACTTGACAAGCCTCTGAACAATCGCGTATTCAGCGCCTCGCCCAGAACATTCCTATCACACCAAATTGCTATAAATATTACAACGCTACGTTAATCGGATGCGTCAGTAATATCTTTAACGGTGAGATTTGAGCTTGATACGCTAAAACTTCCACACCACAACGCTGCGCCTGTTCCAGTAGTTCTGCGTAGTGCACGTCGATATGGCGTGCCGGGGAAACGTCCTCAATCCCCGTATGCAAAACTGCGAACAACAAAACGGCTCGATGACCTTCTGCCACGATAGTGCTCAATTCGCGCAGATGTTTCTGTCCACGAGCCGTCACCGCATCCGGAAAATAGCCTTTACCTGCTTGTAAAAGGGTGACGGACTTGACTTCAATATAGCAGTTCGATCGGCCATCCGCTTGCAGCAGGAAATCAATTCGGCTTTTTTCCGTGCCGTATTTCACTTCAGGCTGGCAGCGGCTGTAAGCGGATAATTCCGGAATGTTATCGAGCGTCAGCGCCTCGCGCACTAGCTGATTGGCGCGCAGCGTATTGACGCAGATCCAGTGGCCTTGTTGGGTCTCGGTGAGTTCCCAGCTGTGCGAATATTTTCGCGTGGCACTGTTGGATGTCGAGTACCACACGGTATCGCCTGGCGTGGCGCAGCCGGTCATCGCGCCGGTATTGGCGCAGTGAATGGTCAGCGTTTCACCTTCTGGCGTAACCACATCGGCTAAAAAGCGTTTGTAACGGGCGATCAAGCGGGCGGGTTTGAGTGGCGGATCGAACTCCATTTACTCTCCTGTGGATGATAGTAGCGGCCAGCGGGCCAGCGCCTGATAACGCGTGCGGCCGCGCGTGACGTTCGAAGCGAACAGCGCAAAATGGCGGATATTGGCGCGCCAGTGAAAGCCGCGCGGCGGTAGCGCGATCTGTGGCGCCACGTGGCGCAACAGCGTGACGTGTGGATGAAACGGCTGCGGGCTCTGCGCGCAGCCATGACGCGCCGCTTGCGCACGCAGCAAGCTGGCGAGCTGCAGTAATCCGCGCGGCGCACGCTGGCAGCCGAGCCACACCACGCCGGGACGCGGCCAGTGACCGGCGTCATCCAAATCAAGGGCAAAACCGGGTTGTTCGATGCGTGAGGCCAGCAGTTGCAGCTTACGTGAGGTCTCATCGCTGACCTCGCCAAGAAACGCCAGCGTCAGGTGCAGGTTGGCCGCCGCCACCGGTTTCCCGGCTTCGGCAGCAAAATTATCCGCGCGCCACTGTACCAGCTGTTGCTGGAGCGGAGCGGGCAGTTCAAGAGCAAAAAACAGACGTTGCGTTGCCAGGTTGGCCTCCGGTAATCCGCGCCTCAGAGTGCTACAATGCGCGCCATCTTAGCACAGGCATTTTGGGAGTTGAGTTTGAGTGAGTTACCGGTAAGCGAGGTGCTGCCTGCGTTGCTGGCCGCGCTGGCGCAATCGCCGCAGGTGTTGCTGGCGGCGCCGACCGGCGCAGGGAAATCGACCTGGCTGCCGTTACAGCTGCTAAAACACGCCCAATTGCCCGGCCGCATCATCATGCTGGAGCCGCGTCGGCTGGCGGCGCGCAACGTGGCGCAGCGCCTGGCGGAACTGCTTGGCGAGCAGCCGGGCGGCATCGTTGGCTATCGCATGCGCGGTGAAAACTGCTGCGGTGCCAACACGCGCCTCGAAGTGGTCACCGAAGGCATTTTGACGCGCATGCTACAGCGCGATCCGATGCTGGAAGGTGTTTCGCTGGTGATCCTCGATGAATTCCACGAACGTAGCCTGCAGGCCGACCTCGCGTTGGCGCTGCTGCTCGATGTGCAGCAAGGATTGCGCGACGATCTGAAAATCCTGCTGATGTCGGCAACGCTCGACAATCAGCGTTTGCGTCAGCTGCTGCCGGATGCGCCTTTTGTCGTCTCGGAAGGCCGCAGCTTCCCGGTCACGCGCCGCTATGCTTCGCTCAACAGCCAGCAACGATTTGAAGAAGCGGTGGCACGCGAGGTGGCGCAACTGCTGCGTGACGAATCAGGATCGCTGCTGCTGTTCCTGCCGGGCGTAGCGGAGATCGAGCGGGTGAAGCGCGAGCTGGAAGCGCGGGTCAATGACGAGGTTGATCTCTCTCCTTTATATGGCGCGCTGTCGCTGGAGGCGCAACGCCGCGCCATCCTGCCGTCTCCAGCGGGGCGACGCAAAGTGGTGCTGGCGACCAACATCGCCGAAACCAGCTTGACCATCGAAGGCATCCGCTTAGTGGTCGATAGCGCGCTGGAGCGCTCGGCGCAGTTTGACGTGCGCAGCGGCGTGACGCGGTTGCAAACGCAGCGCATCAGTCAGGCATCGATGACCCAGCGCGCCGGACGTGCCGGGCGATTAGAACCGGGCATCTGCCTGCATTTACTGCCGCAAGAGCAGGCGCTGCGCGCGGCAGCGCAAAGCGAACCGGAAATTCTCCATAGCGATTTGACCTCGCTGCAGATCGATATGCTGCAATGGGGATGTCAGGATGCGACGCAGCTTACCTGGCTTGACGTGCCGCCGCCGCGCAACTTGCGAGCGGCGTGCGAGCGGTTGACGCAGTTAGGCGCGCTGGAGAATCATCAGCTCAACGCGCGCGGTCGCAAAATGGCCGCGCTGGGCAGCGATCCGCGCCTGAGCGCGATTCTGGTGGCCGCCGGGCAAAACAACGATGCCATCGCCAGCGCCGCACTGCTGGTAGCGATTCTGGAAGATCCTCCACGCAGCGGCAGCGTCGATCTGCGTGATGCGCTCAATCATCCGCAGTCGTACTGGCAGCGCCGTGCGCGTCAGTGGCAGAAACGCCTCAACGCCAGCGGCGGCACCATTAATCCAGACCTGTTTCCGCAGCTATTAGCCGCCGGTTTTGCCGATCGTCTGGCGCAGCGTCGTGGCGATAGCGCGCGTTATCAGCTGGCGAACGGCATTGGCGCGATGCTCAACGAGCATGATGGTTTGAGCCGCTATGAATGGCTAATCGCGCCGACGCTGCTGCAGGACGCCAGCGCCGCCGATGCGCGCATGTTGCTGGCGCTGCCGGTGGATATCGACGCGCTACGCCGCGCATGTCCAACCTTAGTTGAGCAGCGCACCGACGTGGAGTGGGACGAGGAGAAAGGCACCTTGCGCGCGTGGAAACGCGAACTCATCGGCGCGCTGGTCCTGAAAGCACAGCCGCAGGCGCGTCCGGAAGCCGAAATATTGCATCCGGCGATGCTGCGCTGGATCCGCGAAAAAGGATTGTCGGTGCTGGGCTGGAAAGAAGACGCTGAGCAGCTACGCTTGCGGGTGCATTGTGCCACGCAGTGGTTGCCGGAAGAGGCGTGGCCGCCGCTGGACGATGAGAGCCTGCTCGAAACGCTCGAAAGCTGGCTGCTGCCGGAGATGAGCACGGTGCGCGATCTGAAAGGATTGCAGAGCATCAATCTTGTCAGCGCATTATTACATTTGCTGACATGGTCACAACGTCAGCGGCTGGATACTGTGCTGCCAACTCATTACACTGTGCCGACCGGAAGCCGCCTGCCGATCCGCTACGATGCAGAGAAGCCACCCGCGTTGGCGGTGCGGATTCAGGAGATGTTTGGCGAAGCACAGAATCCGGCGGTGGCCGATGGCCGTGTACCGCTGGTGTTAGAGCTGCTTTCGCCCGCGCACCGTCCATTGCAGATCACTCGCGACCTCGCGGCGTTCTGGCGCGGTGCCTATCCCGAAGTGCAGAAAGAGATGAAAGGGCGCTATCCAAAGCATCCGTGGCCGGACGATCCGGCCAACGCCTTACCCACAAGGCGGACCAAGAAATTTTCATCGTGAAACGCTGTGGATCGAATTCAGAGGGTTCTGCCATGCGCAGCACGAGAAAGCAGTTAGAGTAACGGCCGCCGCCGTAGCAATACCTGGAGAATAAAAGCATGTCTGGGAACGATCGCGAACCTATTGGGCGCAAAGGAAAAGCGCCAAAGCCGCCGCGCAGCACTGCGCGTCGGGGTCGCCGCAGGGAACTTGATGATGATATCGATCAGGACGATTTTGATGAAGAAGATGAGGAGAGTGGACCGTTGCCACCAAAAAGTAAAAAACGTCCGCCACGCGGCAAACGTCGCTGGTTAGGCTGGTTGATTAAACTCTTCCTGGTCTTTGTGGTTGTGATGGCTGCCTGGGGCGTCTATCTCGACTCGGAAATCCGTAGCCGCATCGACGGTAAAGTGTGGCAACTGCCGGCCGCCGTTTATGGCCGCATGGTAAGCCTTGAACCGGGCATGCCGTACGACAAAAAAGAGATGATTGCGCTGCTGGAAGGCACGCAGTATCGCGAAGTGTCGCGCATCACCCGTCCGGGCGAGTTTAGCGTCAAAGGCAATACCATTGACCTGCTGCGTCGTCCGTTTGATTTCCCGGACAGCAAAGAAGGGCAGATCAACGCGCGTCTGACGTTTAGCAACGATGAGCTGAGCGAGATTAAAAACCTTGATACCGGCCGCGACTTTGGCTTCTTCCGCCTCGATCCGCGCCTGATCACCATGTTGCAGTCGCCGAACGGTGAACAGCGCCTGTTCGTGCCGCGCGCCGGTTTTCCGGATCTGCTGGTCAGCACCTTGATCGCCACGGAAGACCGCCACTTCTACGAGCACGACGGCATTAGCCCGTACTCGATTGGTCGTGCGTTCCTCGCCAACATCACCGCCGGTAAAGCGGTGCAGGGCGGCAGTACACTGACGCAGCAGCTGGTGAAAAACCTGTTCCTCACCAACGAGCGTTCGCTGTGGCGTAAAGCGCGTGAAGCCTATATGGCGGTGATCATGGATGCGCGTTACAGCAAAGATCGCATCCTCGAGCTGTATCTCAACGAGGTGTATCTCGGCCAGACTGGTAACGATCAGATCCGCGGCTTCCCGCTGGCGAGCTTGTACTACTTCGGTCGTCCGGTGGATGAGCTGAGCCTCGATCAGCAGGCGATGCTGGTCGGCATGGTGAAAGGGGCGTCGCTGTACAATCCGTGGCGTAACCCGAAACTGGCGCTGGAGCGACGTAATCTGGTGCTGCGTTTGTTGCAGCAGCAGAACGTCATCGATCAGGAACTGTATGACATGCTGTCGGCGCGTCCGCTGGGCGTGCAGCCAAAAGGCGGCGTGATCACGCCACAGCCGGCGTTTATGCAGATGGTGCGTAACGAGCTGCAGGCTAAGCTCGGCGACAAAATGAAAGATCTCTCCGGCGTGAAGATTTTCACCACGCTGGATGCGATCTCGCAGGATGCCGCAGAGAAAGCGGTGGTTGAAGGCATTCCGACGCTGAAAAAACAGCGTGGCCTGAAAGATCTGGAAACCGCGATGGTGGTGGTTGACCGCTTTAGCGGTGAAGTGCGCGCTATGGTTGGCGGTGCCGATCCGCAGTTTGCGGGTTACAACCGCGCATTGCAGGCGCGTCGTTCGATTGGCTCGCTGGCAAAACCGGCGACCTATCTCACCGCGCTGAGCCAGCCGAACAGCTATCGCCTCAACAGCTGGATCGCCGATGAGCCGATTGCGCTGAAACAGCCGAACGGCACCATCTGGAAACCGATGAATGACGATCGTCGTTTCAGCGGCAAAGTGATGCTGGTGGATGCACTGACCAACTCAATGAACGTGCCAACCGTCAACCTCGGTATGACGCTGGGACTGGATGCGGTGGTTGATACCTGGAACAAACTCGGTGTGCCGAAAGATCAGCTGCATCCGGTTCCATCCATGCTGCTGGGCGCACTGAACCTGACGCCGATTGAAGTGGCGCAGGCGTTCCAGTCGATTGCCAGCGGCGGTAACCGCGCTGAGCTGTCGGCGGTGCGTTCGGTGATTGCGGAAGATGGCACGGTGCTGTATCAGAGCTATCCGCAGGCGCAGCGCGTTGAACCAGCGCAGGCCGCGTATCTGACGCTCTACACCATGCAGCAGGTCGCCGATCACGGTACCGCGCGTGCGCTGGGTGCGCGTTATCCTAAAGCGCATCTGGCGGGCAAAACCGGTACCACCAATGACCTGATCGACAGCTGGTTCGCCGGTGTCGATGGCAAAGAAGTGGCGATTACCTGGGTTGGTCGTGATAACAACCAAACCTCGAAACTGTACGGTGCCAGCGGTGCGATGCAGCTTTATCGTCGCTATCTCGACAACCAGGCGCCGATGCCGTTGGTGTTGACGCCGCCGGAAGACATCACGCAGATGAACGTCGATTCTGCCGGTAACTTCGTTTGCGGTAGCGGTAGCAGCACATGGCGTTCGCTGCCGGTGTGGTCGCTGGATCCAAATGCGCTGTGTCAGCAGCAGCAACAGCAGGTTCAGCAACAACAGCAGCAGTTGCAGCAGCAACAAGAGCAACAAGAGCAGCAACAGCAGCAACAGCAGCAACAACAACAGCAGCAGCCACAGAATGAGCAGAAAGATTCTGACGGCGTCGCGGGTTGGATTAAGGATATGTTCGGCAGCAAGTAAGTTGCCGGAAAAACAAAGGGCGCTGCGGCGCCCTTTTTCATTGGGATAGGTGGTTAGCCGGGCTGGTTCTTACCGCTATTTTTGCGAATATCAATAACCATACCAGTACTCTGCGTTACGAGAACTTCCAGGCTTTTTACTGCAACGTCTCGTGCATGTAGCAGTGAGTCTGCCGGTTCCTCGCCAAAATTAACGGTTCTCATCGGCGTTGCGGTTCGCTCAGGATTAATGCAGTTCACTTTGACTTTATCCTCAATCCACTCTTCTGCCAGCGCCTGAGTCAAATTGACTACCGCAGCTTTTGCAGAGGAGTAAAGGGCATAAAAGGCCCGTCCGCGCGTATAGGAACTGGATGTAAAATTCAATAACATGCCGGAATTACAGGTTAAGCGCTCTTTTGCCGCAATCGCCACGTTTACTGCCCCGAGATAATTAATGTTAATCAGCGCCATAACTTCTTGCTGAGTTAGCGTGGAAAGCGGTTTCTTAATTAATATACCCGCAGTGTTGACGATATAATCAATATTGCCATGATCGGCAATGATGTTATTTAAATAGTTTTTAATGCTGTCGAGCTGAGTGATATCGATATCATTATGTGAACGGCTGGCAATATGCACTTTTGCCCCGCACAGCGTGGCAACTTTCATCATCTCCAAACCAATTCCACTACCGCCACCAAAAATAACCATATGCTTATCGCGCAGGAAATCGAGATTTGCGGTATTCAGCGAGTGTGAACTTCTTTCCTGCAGCAATTTCTCTGCGATATAGAGATCAAGTGGATGGGTGATTTTGATATTGTCCTCATCGCCCTCGACGGTAATTACACGCGTTTCAGGCAACATATTACGCAGCACGCCGCAGTCGCAGGTAAACGTAAACTTACCCATGGCCGCCGCTTTCTCATAAGCCTGACGAATTTTATCGAGACGGAATGCCTGAGGTGTCTGGCCACGGCGCATGCTGGCACGATGAGGAATATTGGCAATGCAGCCATCATCGTGCACTTCTACTAAGGTATCTGCTGAGGGGATCACCACATCAACGGCATCAAAGGATTCCAGAGCATCTACACAATTGCGAATTATTGCGTCGCTAATTAATGGCCGCACGGCATCATGCAGTAAGATTTTGCATTGACCGTCATAGTTGATAAGGGTTTTCAGTGCGGAATATGTCGAGTCAAAACGTTCTTTACCGCCGTTCACCACTTTACTAACTTTATGCCACTGATTTTTAGCCACCAGTTCCCACACATAATCGATGTACTCATTTTGCGAGACAATAATAATCTCATCAATGTCGACCGAAGTTTCAAAACGCTCGATGGTGTATTCAATCACCGCACGTCCCGCCAACTTAGCAAATTGTTTCGGCTTGTCACTGCCAAAGCGGGTGCCTGTACCGCCAGAAAGTATTATGGCTACATTTTTCATTTTTTATTCCGCCGGTTGCGGTCTGAGTGATGAACAAATAATTTCAGTGATCTTCTCGCCCGCCGTTTTCTTTTCTATCTGCAGTTCCTCATACAGCACCTGTTCCCGGCGAATTTTCATTGCATCGCGCCCCGCGACAATATTGTCAACAAAGTTGAAAATATCCTCCTCACACCAGGCCACGTCGTAGGCGTCATAAATGAAATCTGCAGTGCGGTTCAAACCGTGACATGTTTCGTGAGTGAGATAGAGGATGGGTTTTTTTGACGGCAGATATTCCAGCAGGAAGGAACCGGCGTCCGCGATGAGTGCATCGGAACGTGCAAAAGTAAGCGTGTAATCATGCCCGTGATCCCACTCGAGATTGGCGTGTTGCTGTGCTGCGCGCAGTAACTGCTGATAAAGGCTTTGCGCCGTTGGGCTGGCTTCGCCTATCCATTGGCTTAGCAGCGGATGAGGGCGAATAATCAGATGAATATCCTGACGCTCAATCAGCTTCAGGAACGCGCTGCCGTAAAGGTTGAAAGTGGTGTACATCTTCTGGTCGCCCGGCAACACGAAATGCGGTGTCCACAGGAAGGTGGTTACTGTGCGTGGCTGCGGCTTGTCTGAAAGAGGGAAACGACGCTGGTAGTGGTCAAATTTGGGATGGCCGGTAACGTGCACATGGCGATTTCCTGCCTGACATTGCAGTGCAAACTCAGCTTTATGTTTTTCTGAACGGGCAAATATCCACGTCGCCAGATTCTGACAGAGCAAATTATATTGATACACCATACTTTCAGCGCCAATTCCGGTGTCGAGCGCGTAAGGGATGTAGGCGATTTTCACGCCGCGTTCATGCAGGTAGTCGCTGCGAAAGGCTTCGGGTCGCGCTTCGTCGTAAGGGTTTTGCAAGAACACCACATCCGGCTGACGCTCCTCCAATTGATAATCTTCAAAACCTGTGTAATCGAGCCCTCTTTCGCGCAGAATATCACGCTGAATATCGCCATTAACATCGCTGGCTTTCCAGTTCAGGTAAGGCACAACTACGATGCGGCAATCGAAGGCGGAATTAGCCTGCATCGCCTCAATCACCGATTCAAAGTTTGTCCAACCCGGCGGCCACTGAAAGTAAAAATCGACCTTAATTGGACCGCTAATGGAGGGCGTGAATTTGGCGGGCGCAACGATTTGACTCAACGGCTTCCTGAAGAGGGCGCGGTAATCTACCGTTCTATTTTCGATATCGCTTTTGTCGAGCCGTTGTGCACCAGCGTTGGGGAACATGCCCAGCCACAGATCCTGCTGCATCAAGCTATTCCAGTGCACATCAAGGGCATATTGTGCCTGCGCGCCACCTTGCAATTGTGCCTGAAGCGCTGCGCGATAGTTTTCAATCAGCGTGGCGTAATAGCGGTGATTGACGATATATGCGCAGGCGCACCACGCGAAGTTAGCGCGCACGATATATTCCACGCTTTTCAGCGGCGTCACGCGACGATAATTGGCCGCCAGAAAAGCCACTTGCCAGTTGATTTGCGGCAGGGCGGCAAAGTAGCGGTTGAGATTGTCATAATTCGCCTGGTTTTCATCAAAGCTGAAGTCATCTTCCAGAATCAGCACCCGCTCCCAGCCGTTATCGCGTGCCATCTCCAGCGCGGCAATATGCGATTGCGTGCAGCCGATGTACCCCTTTTCATGCTTGATCGCATCCAGACGAACGATTTTTTCAGGGGTTAGACCCAACTTTTTAAGTTGTTTAGTGATGCGGGTTAATCGGTCTTTGCGTTTCTTCAAATTGATGAAAATGACGCGATCAACAATGTTCCAGTTTATAACTGCCATGACGGTTTCTGTAGGAAGGAGAGTGCATGACATAAGCAATTAGCGGGCCAGATTTTAACTTGATGATTTTATTCATTATTGTTAATTGTGAGCTCTATCCGGATGAAATGAATTTCCGCTTTGCGGCAGTGCAATTTCCCGATTGCTGGCCTCCGCTCCCTTCATCGCTAATTTATTATTCGCGATCATGAATATGCGCGATCTGGCTGTAAACGCCGCGCTAACGGGCATTAGTCGTTGCGAATGTGGCGTTATTTCGCCTAAAATCCGTGCGTCATAATAATCATTCTCGTTTGTATTCACCTGCATCGACTTTTTTCGAGAGACCTCATTTATGAATACGCGAAACACCAATCCTTGTTTTTTACGCCCGCGTTCGCTGGCTTGGCTTATTTCACTGACTCTGGGTACGTTCAGCGTGCAGGCGTTGGCAGAAGATACCGTGGTTGTCAGTGCCGATGGCGGCAGCGGCGTGGCGCAAGAGAATGCATGGGGCCCGTCGCCAACCATCGCGGCCAAACGCAGCGCCACCGGCACCAAAACCGATACACCGATTGAAAAGAACCCGCAGTCGATCTCTGTAGTCACGCAAGAAGAGATGGCGATGAAAAACGTCACCAGCGTGAAAGGGGCTTTCAACTATACGCCTGGCGTATTGACCGGCAACCGCGGTAGCTCCAATGTCATCGATGCGCTTTCTATTCGCGGCTTCAGCGAAACCAACACCAACCAATATCTTGATGGCCTGAAACTGCAGGGCGATAACTACTCTGAGTTTGCTATCGATCCCTATTTCCTCGAGCGCGCTGAGCTGCTGCGCGGTCCGGTTTCGGTGCTGTACGGCAAGAGCAATCCGGGCGGCGTCGTTTCGCTGGTGAGTAAGCGTCCGACGCAGGAGACGCTGCGTGAAGTGCAGTTCCAGATGGGCACCAATAATCAGTTCTCCACCGGTTTCGACTTCGGCGGCTCGCTGGATGATGACGGCGTTTACAGCTATCGCCTGACCGGCCTCGCGCGCAGCGCCGATGCGCAGCAGGAGATGAACAAAGAGAAGCGCTACACCATTGCGCCATCGTTCAGCTGGCGTCCGGATGAGAACACGCGTTTTGATCTGCTGACCTACTTCCAGAACGAACCGGAAACCGGCTATTACGGCTGGTTGCCGCGTCAGGGCACAGTGGTGGGCATTACGCGTCCTGACGGCAGCAGTTACAAGCTGCCGACCAACTTTGATGAAGGCGAAGACAGCAACAAGATTTCGCGCAACACCAAGATGGTGGGCTACAACTTCGAACACAGCTTCAACGATACCTGGACGGTGCGACAGAATCTGCGCTATGCCGATCTGAGAACGGATTATCGCAGTATTTATGGCAATGGTTATCTGCCTGAAACACAACAAATTACTCGTGGTACAGCATTCTCAAATGAGAAACTGAACCAGTTTGCCGTTGATAACCAGGTTCAGGCTAAATTTGCCACCGGTGCCGTAGATCATACTTTGTTGATGGGGGTGGATTATCAGCGTACCCGCAATGATATTGATGCTGCCTTTGGCAGCGCCGCACCGATCAGTGCAATCAATCCGCAATATGGCAATGACGCGGTTATCGGTACGCCATTCCCGTATCAATATCTAAACCGTCAGGAACAAACTGGCCTCTACTCCCAGGATCAAATGGAGTGGAACCGTTGGGTGCTGACATTAGGCGGTCGCTATGATTACGCGATGACCTCGGCATTGAACCGTAACGGTAATACAGAAGAGAAAAATCACGATCAGGCCTTCACCTGGCGCGGTGGTTTGAACTATGTGTTTGATAACGGCATCGCGCCGTATTTCAGCTATAGCGAATCGTTTATTCCTACTGCGGGTACCACTTCCAGCGGCCAACCATTTGACCCTTCACGCGCTAAGCAGTATGAAGCGGGTGTGAAATATGTGCCAAAAGATCGTCCGATTGTTATTACGGGTGCGGTCTATCAGCTCACGAAAACGAAGAACCTCACAGCCGATCCCGATAGTCTGCAATTCAGCGTGCAGGGTGGTGAAATCCGTTCGCGCGGCGTGGAGTTAGAAGCCAAAGCGGCGGTAAATGCCAATATCAACCTGACAGCCGCTTACTCTTACACCGATGCCGAATATACGCATGACACCTTGCTGAAAGGCAAAACGCCGGTGCAGGTGCCGAAGCATATGGCCTCACTGTGGAGCGATTACACCTTCCATGAGACCGCGCTATCGGGTGTCACCGTGGGTGCCGGTGTGCGTTATGTCGGCGAGAGCAAAGGGTTGTACGCCAGCGGCGACGATGCGAACCAAAACTTCGACGTCGCCGGTTACACCACGGTTGATGCCGCGCTGAAATACGATCTCGCACGCTTTGGCATGCCGGGATCAAGCATCGGCGTTAACGTCAATAACCTGTTCGATCGTGAATACGTCGCCAGCTGCTACCGCGATTACGCCTGTTACTGGGGCGCTGAGCGCCAGATCGTCGGTACTGCGACCTTCCGTTTCTAATCGTGTTACGTAGGTCGCCATCAATGGCGACCCTACAGATTAACCAGGGATTATCATGCAGCATCCGCACCACGCAGAAACCACCTTCAGGCTGGATAACGTCAGTTTTCGTGTGCCAGGCCGCACGCTGCTTCATCCGCTGTCGCTAACATTTGCACCGGGTAAAGTCACCGCGTTGATTGGTCATAACGGTTCCGGCAAATCCACGCTGTTGAAAATGCTTGGTCGTCACCATGCGGCGAGTGAAGGGCGCGTATTGCTGAATGAGGACGCGGTCGATAACTGGGGCAGCAAAGATTTTGCGCGCCAGGTAGCGTATCTGCCGCAGCAGCTGCCAGCGGCGGAAGGCATGACGGTACGCGAGCTGGTGGCGATTGGCCGCTATCCGTGGCACGGCGCGCTGGGCCGTTACGGTCAGGAAGATCGCGATCGGGTGGATGAAGCGATTACGCTGGTGGGATTAAAACCTTTTGCCGGTCGTCTGGTGGATAGCCTTTCAGGCGGCGAGCGTCAGCGTGCCTGGCTGGCGATGCTGGTGGCGCAGAACAGTCGCTGCCTGCTGCTGGATGAACCGACGTCGGCGCTGGATATCGCCCATCAGGTTGATGTGCTGGCACTGATTCTGCGTCTCAGCCGCGAACGTGGGCTGACGGTGATTGCGGTGCTACACGATCTCAACATGGCGGCGCGCTATTGCGATCGTTTGGTGGCGCTGCGCGGTGGCGAAGTGATTGCCGAAGGCGGCCCCGAGGTGATCATGCAGGCCGATGTGCTGGGCAACATTTACGGTATTCCGATGGGCATTTTGCCGCATCCGCTGGGCGGCGCGCCCGTCAGTTTCGTTTATTAAGGCCTCGCCATGTTCGACATTTCTCGCCGCCGCCTGCTGACGGCGCTGGCGCTTTCCCCGTTGATGTCCGTGTTGCCGCTGCGTGCCGCCGTGCCAGATGCGCAGCGCATTCTGGCGCTTGAGTGGTTGCCGGTGGAGCTGCTGATGGCGCTTGGCGTGACGCCACTCGGCGTGGCCGACATGCACAACTACAACATTTGGGTCGGCGATCCGCAGCTGCCGTCCGGCGTTATCGATCTCGGTCTGCGCACCGAACCCAATCTGGAGCTGATGACGCAGCTCGAACCTTCGCTCATTCTGCACTCCAATGGTTACGGCCCGGCGCTGGATAAGCTGCAGCGCATCGCGCCGACCATGGGTTTTGACCTTAATAGCGGCGACGGCAAACCGCTCAGCACCGCGCGTCACTCGCTGCAGGCGCTCGGCGCGCGTCTTGGCCGTGAAGCGCAGGCCGTGCAGCATCTGCAGTATGTGGATGAGCAGCTGGCGGCGGCGCGTGAACGCCTCAAACCGTGGGCCGATCGTCCGGTGCTGCTGATGTCGCTGATGGACAGCCGCCACGCGATTACCTTCGGTAAAAACAGTCTGTTCCTCGAAGTGATGGAGATCCTTGGCTTGAGCAACGCGTGGCAGGGCGAAACCAACTTCTGGGGCAGCGCGGTGGTTGGGCTGGAGCGGCTGGCGGAAGTGGGCGATGTGCAGGTGATCTGCTTCGATCACGATAACGATCGCGATATGCAGCAAGTGATGGCTACCGCGCTGTGGCAGGCGCTGCCGTTTGTGCGCGCGCAGCGTTTCCAGCGCGTGCCGGCGGTCTGGTATTACGGCGCAACCTATTCGGCGCTGAAATTTGTCCGCGTGCTGGAACACGCGCTGGAGTCGCACTGATGCGCAATCGTCTCTTTCCCGTCGCGCTGCTGAGTGCGGTCTTTCTGCTGGCGCTGGCCTTAACCTTGATCAATCTGCGCCAGGCGCTGCCGAGCGAGCAGTGGTCACAGGCGTTTTTCGCGCCTGACATCAACAATATTCAGCAAGTGGTGTTTCATCACAGTTTGCTGTCGCGACTGGCGCTGTCGCTGCTGGTTGGCGCGGGCCTTGGCCTCGCCGGTTTGCTGTTTCAACAGGTGCTGCGTAATCCGCTGGCGGAACCCACCACGCTGGGCGTGTCGTCGGGCGCTCAGCTGGGGATTACCGTCGCGACCTTATGGCATTTGCCGGGTGGCGAGCTCACGCAGCAGTTTGCGACGATGGGCGGCGCGGTGCTGGTCGGCATTCTGGTATTCGGGGTTGCCTGGGGCAAACGTCTGTCGCCAGTAACGCTGATCCTGGCTGGGCTGGTATTGAGTTTGTACGCCGGTTCAGTGAATCAAATCTTCGCTATCTTCAATCACGATCAGCTGCAAAACATGTTCCTGTGGAGCACCGGCGCGCTCAACCAGCTGGATGGACACAACGTGGCCCAACTGTGGCCGCGTCTGCTGCTGGCGTTTGTGGTGGCGCTGTCGCTGCTGCGCCCGCTGACGTTGATGGGGCTCGACGATGGCGTAGCGAAAAACCTCGGTCTGGCGCTGTCGGCGGCGCGTATTGCCGCGCTGGCGCTGGCGATTTTGCTTAGCGCGCAGTTGGTCAATGTTGCGGGCATCATCGGCTTTATTGGCCTGTTTGCGCCGCTGCTGGCGAAGATGCTCGGCGGACGTCGCCTGATCAGTCGCATGATGCTGGCCCCGTTGATCGGTGCGCTGCTGTTGTGGCTGGCCGATCAGTGCGTGCTGTGGCTCACCAGCCACTGGCGCGAAGTCTCTACCGGCACGGCGACCGCGCTGATCGGCGTGCCGATTCTGCTGTGGCTGTTGCCGCGCTTGCGTACCGGATCGGTGCCGCCGGCGCTTAATCAGGGCGATAGCGTGCCGGCTGAGCGGCAGAACGTCTTGCGCTGGTGTCTGATTGGATTACTGGTTCTGGGCATATTCAGCTGGGTTGGCATTACCTTTGGTCGCGATGCGCACGGCTTTACGTGGGTGGGCGGCGATATGCTGCAGCAGCTGCTGCCGTGGCGCGCACCGCGCGTATTGGCCGCGCTGATTGTCGGCATGATGCTCGGCGTGGCAGGTGCGCTGATCCAGCGTCTCACCGGCAATCCGATGGCGAGCCCTGAAGTGCTGGGCATTAGCTCGGGTGCGGCGTGTGGCGTGGTGGTGATGATGTTCTTTGTGCCGGGCGATGCGGTGGCGTGGCTGTTGCCTGCCGGTGCGCTGGGCGCAGCATTGACGTTGATGATTATTATGCTGGTGGCGAGTCGCGGCGGCTTCTCGCCGGAACGTATGTTGCTGGCGGGTATGGCGCTCAACAGCGCGTTCGTCACTATTCTGATGGTACTGCTGGCCAGCGGCGATCCGCGCATGGGCGGCTTGCTGAGCTGGATTTCCGGTTCAACCTACAACATCAATATGCAGCAGGCGGTGCAAAGCGCGGTGGTGGGTTTGGTGCTGATTGCGCTGGCACCACTGGCAAGTCGCTGGTTAACCTTGTTGCCACTCGGCAGCGCCACCGCGCGTTCGGCGGGCATGGCGTTGACCACTTCTCGCCTTAGCTTGCTGTTGCTGGCGGCGGCATTGACCGCCACGGCAACCTTAACCATCGGGCCGCTGAGTTTTATCGGGCTGATGGCACCGCATATCGTGCGTATGCTTGGGTTCCGCCGTGCGTTACCGCAGGTGTTGATGGCCGGTTTGTTGGGCGGCGGTTTGATGATTTTCGCCGACTGGTGCGGCAGGATGCTGGCGTTTCCGGATCAGATTCCAGCCGGGTTGATGGCGACCTTCTTCGGTGCGCCGTATTTTATCTGGTTGTTGCGGCGGGCTTAATGTTGGTCGCCATTAATGGCGACCCTACGAAAATGCGTAGGATCGCATTTAGCAATTTTACAGTTTCGCGAAGCTGCGACGTGCGGCATCGATGGTGCGCTGAATATCTTCTTTGCTGTGCGCCAGCGACATAAAGCCGGCTTCGAAAGCGGATGGCGCGAGGTAAACGCCTTCTTCCAGCATCAGGTGGAAGAAGCGCTTGAAGCGTTCAACGTCACACTGAGTCACGTCCTGGTAGCAGGTGACTTCATCGGCGTCGGTGAAGAAAATCCCGAACATGCCGCCCACGTGGTTGATCACCAGCGGAATGTTTTCGGCTTTCGCTGCGGCCAGCAAGCCTTGCGCTAACTGCGTGGTCAGATCGGTCAGCGTGCTGTGCGTACCTGGCTGCGCAATCTGCGACAGACATGCAAAGCCCGCCGCCATGGCAATCGGGTTACCGGACAAAGTACCGGCCTGATAAACCGGACCGGTTGGCGCCAGCGCATCCATCACATCGCGACGACCACCAAAAGCACCAACAGGCATGCCGCCGCCGATGATTTTACCCAGGCAGGTCAGATCGGGCGTCACGTCGTAATACGCTTGAGCACCGCCCAGCGCGACACGGAAGCCGGTCATCACTTCGTCGATGATCAGCAGCGCGCCGAATTCGTCACACAGCGCACGCAGGCCCGGCAGGAAGTCCGGCTGCGGTGGAATGCAGTTCATGTTACCCGCGACCGGCTCAACGATGATGCAGGCGATATCCTCAGGATATTGCTCGAAAGCCGCACGCACGGTGCTGAGATCGTTGTAGGTGCAGGTCAGCGTGTGTTTTGCGAAATCTGCCGGTACGCCCGGCGAGTTTGGCTGGCCCAGCGTCAGCGCGCCGGAACCGGCTTTCACCAGCAGGCAGTCGGCGTGGCCGTGATAGCAGCCTTCGAACTTGATGATTTTGTCGCGATGGGTGAAGCCGCGCGCCAGGCGAATGGCGCTCATGGTGGCTTCGGTGCCGGAGTTAACCATGCGCACCATGTCCATGCTAGGCACCAGCTCGCACACCAGCTCGGCCATTTTTACTTCCATCTCGGTCGGCGCGCCGAAGCTCAGACCGCGCGCGGCGGCTTCAATCACCGCGTTACGGATGTTGGCGTTGTTGTGACCCAGCACCATCGGGCCCCACGAACCGACATAATCGATATAGCCTTTGCCGTCGGCGTCATACAGATACGCACCGTCAGCGCGTTCGATGAACAGCGGCACACCGCCTACACCGGTAAATGCACGTACCGGAGAGTTCACACCGCCGGGGATCAGGCGTTGCGCTGCGGCATACAGGTTTTCGGACTTACTCATTGTTCTGCTCCTGCTGTTCGGGAAAAAATCTGGCGCCATTCTACGGGAATAAAGGCTTGCGCTAAAGTTTAGGGTATATACTTTCCTGCGCATACGGCGGCACGCAGTGTCAAGCTTGAGACTTGATTGCACTGGACGGCTGGCAGATAATAGCGAAATTAAGGTCGTTTTCTGACCTCGACGTTTACCCGGAGTAAAAGATGAGTGACGACTTAGCAGCGCTGCCTTTGCAATTCACTGATGCAGCAGCAAAAAAAGTGAAAAACCTGATTTCTGATGAAGAGAATCCTGAGCTGAAATTGCGCGTCTATATTACCGGCGGCGGTTGCAGCGGTTTCCAGTACGGCTTCACCTTTGACGATCAAATGAATGACGGCGACATGACCATCGAGAAACAAGGCGTGGCGCTGGTGGTGGATCCAATGAGCCTGCAATATCTGGTGGGCGGTTCCGTGGATTACACCGAAGGCCTGGAAGGTTCACGTTTTATCGTGACCAACCCGAATGCCAAAACCACCTGTGGTTGCGGTTCTTCCTTCAGCATCTAATGCTGCTTCTGGCTGCCGTTCTGGTAGCCAGATTCCTACCACTCAATTGTCACTAAACGCGCAGATTCACGGCGCGTGGCATCGCGTTTTAACACACGTTCGGTAATGCGCGGCTGCGCGCTGAAATGGCGTCCACAATCCACCGTCGGCAGAGTGTGTTCATTCTGGCGTGAGATATCGCAACGCGAGAATAACGTCAAGGTGACGGCGATAGAGCCGGTCGACGTGGCCGCACTCAGTGGTGCAGCGATCACGAGCCCTATGGCCAGCAGCAGTGCTCTGGTCATGAATAGTTCCTGGTGAAGACAAAATTGCGCTAAGCGCTAAAAATGGGCACAGAGCATACGTGGCCGCTGCGCCTTGTATTATGATTTACGACAATTTCTGCCGGATCTTTAATCTTTATTGGTGCTTTTTTTCGTCGGATGTAAATCTGCACACAGCTGTTTCGCCGCCAGCAGCATGCGAGGCCCCGGACGGCTCAGCCAGTCGTCATTGATGGCGATCACCGGCACATCCAGCTGCGGCTGCCAGAATTTGGCAATGCTGGCGGCGTGTGCGGCGTTACCGCCAATCACAATCGCCTGCGGATGGCGCATCAGTACTTGTTCACGGCTCACCTGCGGCCAACTGACGCTGCTATCGGCAAAAATATTCCTGCCGCCGCAAAGTTCAATGACCTGGTTTTGCATGGTGTTACGCGAAGCCGTAAACAGCGGCTGCTGACCAAACTGCAAAAACAGCGGGATCGGCGTACTTTGCTGATATTGCTTACGCAGCGCCGCTTCCTGCGCGCGTAATGCCTGCGCCGCATCAATGGCTTGCTGCGGCTGCGGACTCCAGCGCTGTAACGCCGCCAGCGCATCGATCATTTGATCAATGGTTTGTGGATCGATCCACTCAACCTTAATCCCGAAACGTTGCAGCTGTTCGATTTGTCGCTGCGGATTACCGCCACGCCACGCCAGCACCACATCCGGCTTGAGTTGCAGAATGCGTTCTACTTTGATGCCTTGCCAGTTCGCCACCTGTTCCAGCCCGTTAGCCTGCGCGGGATAATCGGAGAAGGCGCTGACGGCCAGCGGCGTAATGCCCGCGGCGAAAGCCAGTTCGGTCAGATGGGGCGAAAGCGTAATAACGCGCGGCGCGGCGGCGAACAGGCTGTTGCACAGCAGCAACAGCCCAAGCAGCAGAGTTTTAGCCACGCGCCAGCTGAACCAGCAGGTTTTCAACCATCAGTGAAGACTGTTTTGCCGCAACGCTGAGGAACTCGTCAAAGCTCAGGTGTGATTCCTGATCGGCGACGTCAGAAATCGCGCGCACCACCACAAAAGGCACCCTGAACTGATGGCAAACGTGACCGATCGCGGTCGCTTCCATCTCCACTGCAATCGCCTGCGGGAAGGTGGTGCGGATACGCGCCAGCGGTGCAGCACCGTTGATAAAGGCATCGCCGCTCACTACCAAACCGCGTACCGCGTTGAGGTCGAGCTGCTTGATAACCCGCTCAGCGGCGGCAATCAGTTTGTCATCTGCCACGAAAGCCGCGGGGCAACCGGCCATCTGGCCTGGCTCGTAACCGAAGGCGGTGACGTCGGCGTCGTGATAGCGCACTTCATCGGACACCACGATATCGCCCACTTTCAGCGTTGGCGCCAATCCGCCAGCAGAACCGGTGTTGATCACTACATCCGGCTTGCATAGCTGGAGCAGCAAGGTGGTGCCGAGCGCGGCAGCCACTTTACCGATGCCTGATTTCAGCAGCGCCACTTCAACACCGTTCAGCGTGCCGGTGTAAATTTCGCAGCCGGCCAGCGTCAGTGTCTGGCGGTTTTCGATTTTGTCACGCAGCAGAGTAACTTCCTGCTCCATCGCGCCAATAATGCCTACTTTCATAAGAATCTCGCTAATTTAATGGATGTAACCCGCAAAAGTGAGGCATAGTCTAACATGGCTGATTGAGGAAGAATTCACGAAAAAATAAGGGGTAATTATGGCGACGATCAATTTCAGGAAGAAGATCAGTTTCACCCGCCCTTATACCAGCCGCAAAGATCCCGAAGGGGAATACTTTATTACCCGCCACTTTGAAAGCGATCGCGGACGTATTATTAACTCCGCCGCGATTCGTCGTCTGCAACAGAAAACTCAGGTATTCCCGCTAGAGCGCAACGCGGCGGTGCGTTCGCGTTTGACGCACTCGCTGGAAGTACAGCAAACCGGGCGTTATATCACCAAAGAGATTCTGCAAGCGCTGAAAACGCAGGGCGGCGGGCTGGCAAATTATGGACTGGATGAGTTCGAAGGTGCCTTTGAAAGCCTGATTGAGATGGCCTGTTTGCTGCACGATGTTGGCAATCCGCCGTTTGGTCACTTTGGTGAAGCGGCGATCAATGACTGGTTCGATGATAATCTGCCTGCCGAGCTGGTCGATCCGCTGGTGGCGGGTGTTGCCGATGAATCAGAGCGTTCTGCTTTTGACCAGTTAAATGCAATGATTCGTCAAGATTTATGCCATTTCGAGGGTAACGCCCAGGCGATTCGCCTGGTGCACACGCTGCTGCAACTCAATCTCAGCTATGCGCAGGTCGCCTGTATTTTGAAATATACCGCGCCCGCATGGTGGCAAGGCGATAAACCGGCTGAATTTAGCGTATTAATGAAAAAACCGGGTTTCTATTTATCTGAGCGTGAATATGTGGCTGAGTTACGCGAGGCAACGAATATAAAAGAGCACCATCGTTTTCCGCTCACCTGGATAATGGAAGCCGCCGACGATATCTCTTATTGCATTGCCGATCTGGATGACGCCGTAGAAAAAGACATCTTCCATGTTGAAACGCTGTATAAGCATTTACTCGATGCCTGGGGCACGGTAAAAACCGGCGATGTTTTCAGCCGCACCATCGGCGATGCCTGGAAAGAGGCTAATCAGAAAAAACGCCGCAGTATCAGCGATCAATTCTTTATGTCGCTGCGGGTTAACGTACAAAATGTCTTAGTTAGCCATGCGGTTAAGCGTTTCATCGACAACTTGCCGGCTATTTTCGAAGGCGATTTTAATCACGCCTTACTGGAAGATGATGGCGAAGAAGGGCGCTTGCTGAAACTGTTTAAAACGGTGGCGCGTCAGCAGGTGTTTAATCATCCGGAAGTTGAACAACTGGAATTACAGGGTTATCGGGTGATTAAAGGTTTGCTCGAAATATATCAGTCACTGCTGTTGCTGGATTACGAGCAATTTACTACCTTGATGAACGAGGATTTTCTGGCAAAGCATCCAATTGAAACCCGGCTGTTTCATAAGCTTTCCGGCAAACATCGCAAAGCCTATCAGCAACACATGCGTTCATTAATTGTTGAGCATAAATATCAGCGCCTGTTGTGGGAACGTTATTATCGTGCGCGCCTGATTCAGGACTACATTAGCGGGATGACGGACAATTATGCCTGGGATGAATATCGTCGTTTAATGGCGGTTGAATAAGCGCAGAATTGTAAAGACGAAGAACAATTTTTTACCTTTGCCTAAAACTTTATTAGGAACTTCGCGCTAAAAACTTAATCTCACCATCACGACCACAGCAATGGTCTGGCCGTAATTCTTAGAGAGACACAGATAAATGAAAAAAAACACAATTATGCTGGCGTTGGCGCTGAGTTTCGGCGCGACGGCGTTGAGCCCTGTGAGTGTATTTGCCGCAGAGACCGCTTCTTCTTCCAGCCAGCAGTTGCCAAGCCTGGCACCGATGCTGGAAAAAGTTATGCCGTCCGTGGTGAGTATCAGCGTGGAAGGCACGACGACGGTTAAAACACCGCGTATGCCACAGCAGTTCCAGCAATTCTTTGGTGATAATTCTCCGTTCTGCCAGGACGGATCACCGTTCCAGAGTTCGCCAATGTGCCAAAACGGCGCGGGCGGTGACGGCGGCGGCGCGGATGGCGGTGCTAACGCGCAGAAACAGCAGTTCCGTGCGCTCGGTTCTGGCGTGGTAATTAACGCGGATAAAGGCTATGTGGTGACTAACAACCACGTGGTGGATAACGCGACCAAAATTCAGGTTCAGCTCAGCGATGGCCGTCGCTACGATGCCAAAGTAATTGGTAAAGATCCGCAGTCAGATATCGCGCTGATTCAGCTGCAGGATGCGAAAAACCTCACCGCAATCAAAATTGCCGACTCTGACAACCTGCGCGTCGGTGATTACACCGTGGCGATCGGTAACCCGTACGGCCTCGGAGAAACCGTGACCTCGGGGATTGTTTCAGCGCTGGGTCGCAGCGGCCTGAACGTTGAAAACTATGAAAACTTCATCCAGACCGATGCGGCGATCAACCGGGGTAACTCCGGCGGCGCGTTGGTTAACCTTAACGGTGAGCTGATCGGGATTAACACCGCGATTCTGGCGCCGGACGGCGGCAACATCGGTATCGGCTTTGCGATCCCAAGTTCAATGGTGAAAAACCTGACTGCACAGATGGTTGAGTACGGCCAGGTGAAACGCGGCGAGCTGGGCATTATGGGCACCGAGCTGAACTCTGAGCTGGCGAAAGCGATGAAAGTCGATGCGCAGCGCGGCGCCTTTGTTAGCCAGGTGCTGCCGAATTCCGCAGCGGCGAAAGCCGGCGTGAAAGCGGGTGACGTAGTGGTGTCGATGAACGGTAAAGCGCTGACCAGCTTCGCGGCGCTGCGTGCAGAAGTCGGCTCGCTGCCGGTCGGCACCAAGCTGCAACTGGGTCTGCTACGCGAAGGCAAACCGGTGAACGTCACGGTTGAACTGCAGCAGAGCTCGCAGGATAAAGTGCAGTCCGCCACCATCTACACCGGCATTGAAGGTGCCGATCTCAGCAATATCGATACAAATGGCCAGAAAGGCGTGCGTGTCGATAGCGTTAAACCGGGCAGCGCAGCGGCGCGTATCGGTCTGAAGAAAGGTGACGTGATTCTCGGCGTGAACCAGCAAGCCGTGGCTAACCTTGGCGAGCTGCGTAAAGTGCTTGATACCAAACCTTCGGTGCTGGCACTGAACGTACAGCGCGGTGACAGCAGTTTGTATTTGCTGATGCAGTAAGTTTCAGGTTGTTGATAACAGGCGAGCTTCGGCTCGCCTTTTTTGTGTCTGTGCAAATGTCCGGTACTGAATGTGACGCTTACCGCAAATCCCGCATAATCCCCACGGCTATGTGCAACTGCACAATGTCAGCGCCTTAACGGATGCGTATTCTGTCTGTTCGTCCTTATCTCCGGAGTGTTTGATGGCCACCTATCATCTCGATGCGCGACTGGCTCAGGATATTGTTGCCCGCACCATGCAAATTATTGATAGCAATGTCAACGTGATGGATGCGCGCGGTCGCATCATCGGCAGTGGCGATCGTGAACGTATTGGCGAATTGCACGAAGGCGCGCTGCTGGTGCTGTCACAAGGCCGCGTGGTGGACATTGACGAAGCGGTAGCAAAACATCTGCACGGCGTGCGTCCCGGCATCAATTTGCCGCTGCGTATTGATGGCGACATCGTCGGCGTAATCGGTTTGACCGGCCAACCAGCAACGCTGCGTCATTATGGCGAGTTGGTGTGTATGACCGCTGAAATGATGCTGGAGCAGGCGCGGTTGCTGCATATGCTGGCGCAGGACAGCCGCTTGCGTGAAGAATTGGTGCTGAATCTGGTGCGCAGCGAAACCTTATCGCCAGCGCTGAGCGAATGGGCGCAGCGGCTCGGCATCGATCTCAATCAGCCGCGTGTGGTGGCGGTGGTGGAAGTGGACAGCGGCCAGCTTGGCGTCGATAGCGCCATGTCCGAACTACAGCAGCTGCAAACGCTGCTGACCACGCCGGAGCGTGACAATCTGATTGCGATTGTTTCACTCACCGAAATGGTGGTGCTGAAACCGGCACTGAATGCGCATGGCCGCTACGATCAGGACGATCATCGTCGTCGCGTGGATCAACTGCTGCAACGCATGAAAGAGAGCGGACAGGTGCGTATGCGTATCGCGCTCGGCAACTACTTTACCGGTCCCGGCAGCATCGCACGTTCGTACCGTACCGCGCGCACCACCATGATGGTGGGCAAACAGCGCATGCCGGAACAGCGCAGCTATTTTTATCAGGATCTGGTGCTGCCAGTGCTGCTCGACAGTTTACGCGGGGGCTGGCAGGCCAACGAACTGGCGCGCCCGCTGGCGAAGCTGAAAAGTATGGATAACAATGGTTTGCTGCGGCGTACATTGGTGGCGTGGTTTAGCCATAATGTGCAACCCAGCGCTACGGCGCGCGCGCTGTTTATTCACCGCAACACGCTGGAGTATCGCCTCAATCGTATTTCCGAGCTTACCGGTCTCGATCTGGGCAACTTCGACGATCGTTTGTTGCTGTATGTGGCGCTACAACTGGATGAGCAAAGTTAATGAGAAACCTGTGGATTGTGCTGCTGTGGCTGTATAGCGCGCTAAGTGTGGCTAACGATCCGGTCTTTCTCTCTTTAAACGATCTTCAGCGGATTAAGCAGCAGCTGGCACATCATCAAGCTGCGCCGCCCACGATCGATGCCTGGCATCAGTTAAAGCAGCAGGCGGATAACGCGCTGAAACACCCCAATCCCAGCGTCACCGATAAAGGTATGCTGCCGCCGAGCGGCTCGAAGCAGGATTATTTAAGCCTGAGCGCTTATTGGTGGCCGGACGACAGCAGCGCAGACGGCTTGCCGTGGCAGCGTCGCGACGGCGAAGTGAATCCCGCCAGTAAGAATGAACAAAGTGATGGTGTGCGGCTGGCGCGCTTTACCGCTGATTTTCAGGCACTGACGCTGGCCTGGTATTTTTCTGGCGATCAACGTTATGCCGATAAAGCGCTAGCGATGATGCGCCATTGGTTTATCGATCCCGCCAGCCGCATGCATCCGAATCTAAACTTTGCGCAGGGAATTCCGGGCCGATCCTCAGGCCGCCATGATGGCGTGCTGGATGGACGCTACTTTGCCACGCGCGTGGTGGATGCGCTGACTTTGCTGCGTAGTGCGCCCGGTTGGCAGCCAGCCGATCAGCAGGCGATGCATTTTTGGTTTAGCGAGTATCTGCACTGGCTGCGGCACAATCCGTTAGCACTGAGAGAAGCGGCGGCGGCGAATAATCATGGCAGCTGGTATTGCACGCAGGTGGCGGGAATTGCCTGGTATCTCGGCGATCGTGAGACGGTTAAAGCGATGGTGGGGCTGGCACGCAGTAAAATTGCGCTGCAAATCCGAGCCGATGGCAGCCAGCCCGCAGAGTTAGCGCGCACGCGATCCTTCCATTACAGCTACTTCAATCTGCAGGCGCTTACTGCATTGGCACAGTTGGCCGGTAAAGCGGGATTGGGTGATTTGTGGCATAGCAGGCAACAGCAAAGCGGCTCATTGCTGGATGCGCTGGACATGATGGCGCCGTACAGCGATGCCAGTAAAGTCTGGCCGTGGAAAAACCGCGATCGGGTGAGCCAACGCATCATTCCGCTGCTTTCAATGGCCGACAACAGTTTGCAGCAGCCGCGTTATCAGCAGTGGATCAGGCAGACGCAATGGAAAGATCAAAACAGCGGGGCGGTGATGCAGGCACAGCGCGATACGTGGCTGCTTTCGCTGCCTTATCAGCAGCCATAAAAAAGGCCAGCATTAGCTGGCCTGTTTTCAAAAGCGAACAATTATTTATTGCGGGTCAGCTGGTCGAGGTCTGATTCGATCTCAGCGATTTTGTTAGAGACCACGCTTTCCAGATGGCGCAGATCCGCCAGAATTTTACGCTTCAGATCCACTTCAACCTGGTCGCGCTGGCAAATCTGGTCCAGCTCATCGATCACGTAACGCAGGTTCGGGCTGATTTCCTGCACTTCTTTGTAACCCTGGCTGGTGTGATCGGCGACGACGGTTTTGCGCTGACGTGGATATTTGAATTTCACGCTTTTAGCGAAGAATTCACCTTTGTCTTTGCGGAAGTAGATTTTAAGAATGTCGTTGTTAGCTTCCTGACGCAGGCTGTAACGGTCGATGTCTTCAGGAGAGCTGATACCTAAGCTTTTCAGGTTGTCGTACATAGCGTTTATATTCCATCTAAGAGTGGGTGAGCGCGCAGGACTATCATCATCATTCGGGATGCAGCAGAAACGCGGCAACCGGAACGCTTACGGCATACTTAATCAACTGTAGACACAAAAACCGGGATGAACAGTGCGCGACCGGAGTTAACTTGGCGCGGATTATGAACTGTTTGAAAAATAAACGCACGTGTTAATTCGCGGCGCGAAACAGGTAATTCAGGCGGGAGTGTAAACAAATAATTACGGGCCTGTAGCCAGGCCCGTCGGGAAGATTTACAGGCAGGAAAAGCTTAGTCGATGCTGCGCAGCAATTCGTTAATGCCTGTTTTGCTGAGGGTTTTAGCATCAACTTTCTTCACGATCACCGCGCAGTACAGGCTGTAGCTACCATCTTTTGACGGCAGGTTGCCTGAAACCACTACCGAACCCGCAGGTACGCGACCGTAATGCACTTCGCCGGTTTCGCGGTCAAAGATTTTGGTGCTCTGGCCGATGTAAACGCCCATTGAGATCACTGAACCTTCTTCAACAATGACGCCTTCAACGATTTCTGAACGTGCGCCGATGAAGCAGTTATCTTCGATGATGGTTGGATTGGCCTGCAGCGGCTCCAGCACGCCACCGATGCCCACGCCGCCTGACAGGTGGACGTTTTTACCGATCTGCGCGCAAGAACCCACGGTCGCCCAGGTATCAACCATGGTGCCTTCATCAACGTAAGCGCCGATGTTGACGTAAGAAGGCATCAGCACGGTGTTACGCGCGATGAATGCGCCCTGACGCACAGCAGCCGGTGGCACTACGCGGAAACCGGCATTTTTGAAACGCGCTTCATCCCAGCCAGCAAACTTCATTGGCACTTTGTCGTAAAAGCGAGTTTCAGAACCTTCCATGACCTGGTTGTCGTTGATGCGGAACGACAACAGCACCGCTTTCTTCAGCCACTGATGCGTTACCCACTCACCGTTGATCTTTTCAGACACGCGCAGTTCACCGCTATCCAGCAGGCCAATAACCTGGGTGATAGCATCGCGGGTCGCGCTGTCTACGCTAGATGGCGTGATGTCGGCGCGGCGTTCAAAGGCAGATTCGATAACGCTCTGTAACTGTTGCATATTTATTTCCTGATTCTGTCAAAGCGGAATGCACGCCAAATAGCGTACATAGTTAAATTACCTGGCAAACATCATTCATGGTGCAGGAAGGCGGCGACGCAGCGAATCCCCGGGAGCATACATCAGTATGTGACCGGGGTGAGCGAGGAAAGCCAACGCACCTGCAACGTGAAGGATGAAAGCCAGGTCACTGTTTATCGTTTGGATTAAGGGCTTCTGTCAACCTCTGTTGCAACACATTGCGCATTTCCACCCCAAGCGCACGCCGCTCACTATCGGCGAGGATGAAAAGATCCTCAACCCGCTCACCAATCGTACTGATGCGTGCGCCATGCAGCGAAACCCCCAAATCAGCGAACACTTCACCTACGCGCGCCAGCAAGCCGGGCTGATCGAGCGCGACCAATTCCAGATAGCTGCGGCGGTCGGTGTGCGTTGGCAGGAAGTTGACTTCGGTATCGACACTGAAATGCTTGAGGCGCGCGGACTGACGGCGCGTACGCGGCGGCACCCATTCGTTCTGCGTGATGGCTTGTTCCAGCGCCTGAATGATCAGCGGATGGCGATCGGCGGCCAGCGGGCTGCCATCTGGCTCCAGCACAATAAAGGTGTCCATTGCCATGCCATCGCGGCTGGTAAAGATCTGCGCATCATGCACGCTTAGATTGCGGCGATCCAACTCGCCGGCCACCGCTGCAAACAGGTGCGGACGATCCGGGCTCCAGATAAAGATTTCGGTACCGCCGCGTGTGGCCTGCGGGCTGACCAGCACCAGCGGTTTGTTGAGATCGTGGTGAATCAAATGACGCGCATGCCAGGCGAGCTGATTCGGCGTGTGGCGCAGGAAATAGTCGGCGCGGCAGCGGCTCCAGATATGGTGCAAACGCTCTTCGTCGAGGTTTTCCATGCGCAGCAGCGCCAGTGCTTGCAAGCGATGATGACGTACGCGTTCGCGCAGATCCGGGCTATTTTCCATGCCGCGGCGCAGCTGTTTTTCGGTTGCGAAGAACAGCTCGCGCAACAGGCTCTGCTTCCAACTGTTCCACAAGCTTTCATTGGTGGCGCAGATATCGGAAACCGTCAGACACGCCAGATAGCGCAGGCGGTTTTCGTTCTGCATCACTTCGGCGAACTGCTGAATTACCGTGGGATCCTGAATGTCGCGGCGCTGCGCGGTCACTGACATCAATAAATGATGGCGAACCAGCCAGGCAACCAGCTGGGTTTCGCGGGAGTTGAGACCGTGTAATTCGGCGAAGTCGAGCGCATCCTGCGCGCCGAGAATCGAGTGATCGCCGTTGCGGCCCTTGGCGATATCGTGCAGCAGCGCGGCCATCAGCAGCAGTTCCGGTTGCGGCAGACGCGGCCAGAGTTCAACGCACAGCGGATGCATCGGGCGCGTGGCTTCGTCGGCAAAACTCTCCAGTTTTTGCAGTACGCGGATGGTGTGCTCATCCACCGTGTAAGCGTGGAACAGATCGAACTGCATCTGGCCGACGATGTTGCCCCACAGCGGCGTATACGCCCACAGCACGCTGTGACGATGCATCGGCACCAGCGCGCGCTTTACCGCGCCCGGATGACGCAGAATCGCCATAAAGGTTTCACGCGCTTCAGGAATCTGGCACAGCGGCTGTTTCAGATGGCGGCGCGCATAGCGCAACTGCCGCAGCGTGGTGGAGTAAATACCTTTGATATTTTCGTTGCGTACCATCACGTAGAACATACGCAGGATGGCTTGCGGCTCACGCTCAAACAGCGAGAGATCGCGCAGGTCAATGAGGTCACCGCGAATCTGGAAGTCATCATCAATATTGCGCGGTTTTTCAGTGGTCGACAGCGCCAGAATCGCTTCATCGAATAGCTGCAGCAGCATCTGATTAAGTTCGCCGATGCGGCGCGTAACGCGGTAGAAGTCCTTCATCATGCGCTCAACCGGCTCGTTGACCTCGCCCAAATAGTTGAGGCGTTGAGCGACGGTCAGTTGGCGATCGAACAGCAGGCGGTTGTCATAACGCGTCAGCGTTAAGTGCAGCGCAAAACGAATGCGCCACAAAAATTCCTGACACTCATTGATTTCATTGCGTTCCGCTTCGGTGATAAAGCCGAAACCGACCATTTCATCCATGGTGGTGGCGCCAAAGTGACGGCGCGCCACCCATTGCAGCGTGTGAATGTCGCGCAGGCCGCCGGGGCTGCTTTTGATATCCGGTTCAAGGTTGTAGCTGGTGCCGTGATAGCGCTGGTGGCGCTCCTGCTGCTCTTCAATTTTGGCGGCGAAGAAGCGCGACGACGGCCAGAAGCCATCACTGAAGATGTTCTTTTGCAGTTCGAGAAACAGCGCTACATCGCCGGTGAGCATGCGCGATTCGATAAGATTGGTGGCGACAGTGAGATCGGATAAGCCTTCCAGCAGGCACTCTTCCAGCGTACGTACGCTATGACCGACTTCCAGCTTCAAATCCCACATCAGCGTTAGCAGTTCGCTGGTGCGCTGCGCGGCTGCGTCATCCAGCGGCTGGCGGCTGAGGATCAGTACATCAATATCGGAGAGCGGATGCAGTTCGCCGCGACCATAGCCGCCAACGGCAACCAGCGCGATCTCCTTCATCTGGTCGAAACCAAAGAAGCGCCACAGGCGACGCAATAAGCGGTCGATAAACAGCGTGCGCGCATCGATCAGCGATTCGATATCGGTGCCCGCATCAAATGCGATACCCAGATGCTGCTGGAATTGCTCGAGATACTGTTTGAGCTTGTCGCGCGTCAGGGCGTCATCGGGCCAGCTGGCGGGGGAATCGGTCAGGCCTTTGTGTACTGCTTCGGTCACGCTACCACTCATCAACATGCCTCTTCATTACGCACATAAAAAAGGCCAGCTATAAGCCGGCCTGGTACTGTCAGCGAGATGATTACGCGACGTTTTCGAGCACCGCTGGAATGGTGTCGTCTTCACGCAGCGTCAGAATCTCACAGCCGTTTTCTGTCACCACAATAGTATGCTCATACTGTGCGGACAAGCTGCGATCTTTGGTTTTCACGGTCCAGCCATCCTTCATGGTGCGGATGCGGTAATCACCGGCATTCACCATAGGTTCGATGGTGAAGGTCATGCCTGCTTGCAATACCACGCCGCTGTCATCCGCGTCGTAATGCAGGACCTGCGGTTCTTCATGGAAGCCTTTGCCAATGCCGTGACCGCAATACTCGCGCACCACTGAAAAATCCTGGGCTTCGACATACTGCTGAATCGCACGGCCCAGCTCACGCAGACGAATCCCCGGCTTCACCAGACGCAGCGCGATATAGAGACTTTCCTGGGTAACGCGACACAGGCGCTCACCCTGAATGGTCGCTTTGCCGACGATGAACATTTTTGAGGTATCGCCGTGATACTCATCTTTGATCACCGTGACATCGACGTTAACCACGTCGCCATCTTTCAGCACACGATCGTCGCTCGGAATACCGTGACATACCACTTCATTCACCGAAATACACACCGACTTCGGGAAGCCGTGATAGCCGAGGCAGGCGGAAATCGCCTGCTGCTTCTGCGTGATGTGTTCGTGGCAGAGACGATCCAGTTCACCGGTGGTGACGCCAGGCACCACGTGCGGTGCAATCATCTCCAGCACTTCAGCCGCAAGGCGGCCCGCAACGCGCATTTTTTCGATTTCTTCAGGGGTTTTAATTGAAATAGCCATTAAATTAATCCGCAATCGTCGAAATTTTCGACAATAATGAGTTCTGTGGCAGTCATGTTAGCAGCCAGCAAAAGGGCTGCCAAATGGCGATTGTCTGCGCCTGCGGCGCTCAACTACTATTGGCGTATTCCTGCGCATTGTGGTATAAAGCGCGCCGACGATTCTCTGTCACCGACGTTTGGCTGGCAGGAAACGCATAAAACTCATTATGTGTACTAAAACACACATGTATCGACACATACGCCGGGGTGCCTTGAAAGAGGTCGGTCGTATGGGATACATGGAGGCCCAACCCCAAATCAAACTTTAGAGGTAATCATGGCAACTGTTTCAATGCGCGACATGCTCAAGGCTGGTGTTCACTTTGGTCACCAGACCCGTTACTGGAACCCGAAAATGAAGCCATTCATCTTCGGCGCACGTAACAAGGTTCACATCATCAACCTCGAGCAGACTGTGCCAATGTTCAACGACGCTCTGGCTGAGTTGAAAAAGATCTCTTCCCGTAAAGGTAAGATTCTGATCGTTGGTACTAAGCGCGCTGCTGCCGAAGCGGTAAAAGAGTCAGCTCTGAGCTGCGACCAGTTCTTCGTAAACCACCGCTGGTTGGGTGGCATGCTGACTAACTGGAAAACCGTTCGTCAGTCAATCAAACGCCTGAAAGATCTTGAGTCTCAGTCTCAGGACGGTACTTTCGACAAACTGACCAAGAAAGAAGCGCTGATGCGCACTCGCGAACTGGCCAAGCTGGAAAACAGCCTGGGCGGTATCAAAGATATGGGCGGTCTGCCGGATGCACTGTTCGTTGTTGACGCTGATCACGAGCATATCGCTATCAAAGAAGCAAACAACCTGGGTATCCCAGTATTTGCTATCGTTGATACCAACTCTGATCCAGACGGCGTTGACTTCGTTATCCCAGGTAACGACGATGCGATCCGTGCTGTAAGCCTGTACCTGACTGCCGTTGCCACTACCGTGCGCGAAGGCCGTTCACAGGATCTGGCTGAGCAGGCTGAAGAAGCTGCTGAAGCTTAATAAGGTTCGCTCTTTCTAAGAGCCCTTAGACATCAGATGTTATCTGTTAAGGGGGCCGTTCAGGCCCCTTTATTTTATCTAAGTCTGTCACGCTCACTGCAGAGCGAGCGGGGCAGAGTAAATTTTCCGCAACAAGTTTCTGACAGTGTGTGAGCACACAGAGACGAATCGAGGATTCTGGAATGGCTGATATTACCGCTGCATTGGTAAAAGAACTGCGTGAGCGTACTGGCGCAGGCATGATGGACTGCAAAAAAGCGCTGACCGAAGCGAACGGCGACATCGAGCTGGCGATTGAGAACATGCGCAAATCTGGCGCAATCAAAGCCGCTAAGAAAGCAGGCAACGTTGCTGCTGATGGCGTGATCAAAACCAAAATCGCTGACGGTTTCGCGGCGATCCTGGAAGTAAACTGCCAGACCGACTTCGTTGCTAAAGATGGCGGTTTCCAGGCGTTTGCTGACAAGGTTCTGGATGCAGCTGTCGCTGGCAAAGTTACCGATGTGGAAGTTCTGAAAGCGCAGTTCGAAGAAGAACGCGTAGCGCTGGTTACTAAAATCGGTGAGAACATCAACATCCGTCGTGTTGCTATCCTGGAAGGCGCTGAGCTGAACAGCTATCAGCATGGCGCACGTATCGGTGTGGTTGTTTCTACCACCGGTGCTGACGAAGAACTGAGCAAGCAAGTTGCTATGCACATTGCTGCAAGCAAGCCAGAGTTTGTTAAGCCAGAAGACGTGTCTGCAGACGTGGTTGAGAAAGAGTACCAGGTTCAGCTGGACATCGCCATGCAGTCTGGCAAGCCAAAAGAAATCGCAGAGAAAATGGTTGAAGGCCGCATGAAGAAATTCACCGGCGAAGTTTCTCTGACCGGTCAGGCTTTCGTTATCGATCCAAGCAAAACCGTTGGCCAGGCGTTGAAAGAGAAAAACGCTGACGTCATCAACTTCATCCGCTTCGAAGTGGGTGAAGGCATTGAGAAAGTTGAAGCTGACTTCGCAGCAGAAGTTGCTGCAATGTCCAAACAGTCTTAATGGTCCGAAAGAACCGCCACAAGGCGGTTCTTTTTTGTCTGCGATTTAGTGCAGCACTTTCAGTCTCATCCCAATAGCTTTTCTCGCGGGCTTTGCGGATGATCGACCAGATTTTACTTCTCCTTTTCATCATATCTTCCAGGAAGAACTGACCATGGCGACCAACGCAAAACCTGTATATCAACGTATCCTGCTAAAACTGAGTGGCGAAGCACTGCAAGGTGCCGAAGGTTTTGGCATCGACGCGAGCGTGCTTGACCGCATGGCGCAAGAGGTTAAAGAGCTGGTTGAATTGGGCATTCAGGTGGGTGTGGTTATTGGTGGTGGTAACCTGTTCCGCGGCGCAGGTCTGGCCCAGGCGGGCATGAACCGTGTGGTCGGCGACCATATGGGCATGCTGGCAACAGTAATGAATGGCCTGGCAATGCGTGATGCGCTGCACCGTGCGTATGTCAATGCGCGCTTGATGTCAGCGATTCCGCTGAACGGCGTGTGTGACAACTACAGCTGGGCAGAAGCGATCAGCCTGCTGCGCAATAACCGCGTCGTGATCTTTGCGGCCGGTACTGGCAACCCGTTCTTTACCACTGACTCTGCAGCTTGTCTGCGCGGCATCGAAATCGAAGCCGACGTGGTACTGAAAGCCACCAAAGTAGACGGCGTCTACTCTGAAGATCCGGTGAAAAACCCGGATGCCACGCTGTATGACCAACTGAGCTATGCAGAAGTGTTGGATAAAGAGCTCAAAGTGATGGATCTCGCCGCCTTTACGCTGGCGCGTGATCACAAACTGCCTATCCGCGTCTTCAACATGAACAAGCCTGGCGCGTTGCGTCGCGTCGTGATGGGTGAAAAAGAAGGCACCCTGATTACGCATTAATACCCGACGCACGTTAAAATAAGGTATATTCTTTTGCCGCGATGCTCTGGCATCGCGCAGCAATTAGGATGATCGATGTTTATCGATACCGCTTCCGGTTAGCCCGGAAATGGCCAGGTCAACCGAATTCAAGGGTTTCAACGTGATTAACGACATTAAAAAAGATGCAGACACGCGCATGGAAAAATGTGTGGATGCATTTAAAAACAACATCAGCAAAATCCGCACCGGCCGTGCTTCACCTTCACTGCTCGACGGCATTGTGGTTCCTTATTACGGTACACCTACGCCGCTGCGTCAGCTGGCTAGCGTGACAGTAGAGGATTCACGTACGTTGAAAATCAACGTATTTGATCGCTCTTTGAGCGCTGCCGTTGAGAAAGCGATTATGACGTCTGATTTGGGTCTGAACCCGAGCTCAGCCGGTAGCGATATTCGTGTGCCGCTGCCAGCGCTGACCGAAGAGCGTCGTAAAGATCTGATCAAGATCGTACGTGGCGAAGCTGAGCAGGGCCGTGTCTCTGTACGTAACGTCCGTCGTGACGCGAACGACAAGATCAAAGCGCTGCTGAAAGACAAAGAGATCAGCGAAGACGACGAACGTCGTACGCAGGATGAGATCCAGAAAATGACCGATGCGCACATCAAGAGTGTTGATGCGGCATTGGCCGATAAAGAAAAGGAACTGATGGACTTCTAATTCCATCAACTGCTTTTCAAAACGCCGTTCAGAGACGAGACGTGTTCGACTCTGGCGGCGTTTTACATTGTGTCCGGCGCCGTTGCGGGCACCCTCCACGACTTCACAGGGATAGCATGATGAAGCGATTAACTCTGCTGGGTTCGACCGGCTCCATTGGTACCAGTACGCTAGCGGTGATTGCCGCAAATCCTGAACTTTATCAGGTGACCGCGCTGGTGGCCGGCCAGAATGTGGCGTTGATGGCTGAGCAATGCCTGCAATTCCAACCTCGCTATGCTGCGATGTCCGACGAGAAATCTGCACAAGCGCTGCGTGAGCGACTGAAAGCACTCAACGTTAATACTGAAGTGCTCTCCGGCGTTCAGGCTGCCTGCGAATTGGCCGCGCTGGATGACGTGGATCAAGTGATGGCGGCGATTGTTGGCGCCTCAGGTTTACAGCCTACCATGGCCGCAATTCGTGCCGGCAAAACCGTGCTGCTGGCCAACAAAGAATCGCTTGTCACATGCGGCCGTCTGTTTATGGAGGCGGTACGCCAACATCAGGTGCAATTGCTACCCGTCGATAGTGAGCACAACGCCATTTTTCAGAGTTTACCCGCTTCCATACAGCATCAGTTGGGGTACGCTGATCTGCGGGGGAACGGCATCGAGTCGATTCTCCTTACGGGATCGGGTGGTCCTTTTCGTGACACGCCATTAGCGGATTTAGCCGGTATGTCGCCGGATCAGGCTTGTGCGCATCCGAACTGGTCAATGGGGCGTAAAATCTCCGTTGATTCGGCCACCATGATGAATAAAGGTCTTGAATACATTGAAGCCCGCTGGCTGTTTAATGCGACTGACGCGCAGATGGAGGTGATCCTGCATCCGCAGTCGGTTATCCATTCGATGGTGCGTTATTGCGACGGCAGCGTGCTGGCGCAACTGGGCTCTCCGGATATGCGGACGCCTATCGCGCACAGCATGGCATGGCCAGCACGTATCTCTGCGGGCGTAACGCCGCTCGACTTCACTCGCATGAAGTCGTTGACGTTTGCCGAGCCGGACTACGAGCGCTATCCCTGCCTGAAGCTTGCGATTGATGCCTGTGCCACAGGTCAGGCCGCTACGACATCGTTGAACGCAGCGAATGAAGTAGCGGTGGCAGCTTTTCTGCAGCACCAGATTCGTTTTACCGATATCGCCGCCATCAACAGCGAAGTGCTGGCGACCCTGAGTTGTCAGGAGCCGGGCAGCATTGACGAGGTGATGGAGATCGATCGGTTAGCGCGCGTGCGTGCCAATGAATTGTTGCCGCGCTTTCGTTTAGCAGGTTGATAGTTCCCGCTATTTGTTCGCTCTGGGTGAAAATGGTATAGTCGCTCGCTCGCGTTTCACAGCCCGACATTGTTTCGATGTCATCTGGCGTGTTTGCCGGAGTTTGCTGCAGGCGCAATGTATTCAGAAACCACAGCATTTCTGATGAAAGGAATTATTACGCGTTATGTCGTCCAACAATCACAACACAATCGATGACGAGTCGTACTGCACGCCACGTCACGTGGCCATCATTATGGATGGTAATGGTCGCTGGGCAAAAAATCAGGGCAAACTGCGTATTTCAGGCCACAAAGCCGGGGTAAAATCAGTACGCCGGGCTGTCAGCTTTGCGGTTAGCCATAAACTGGAAGCGCTCACGCTTTATGCGTTTAGCAGTGAAAACTGGAGCCGTCCGATTCAGGAAGTGACAGCATTAATGGAGTTGTTTGTCTGGGCGCTCGACAGCGAAGTCAAAAGCCTGCACAAGCACAATGTGCGTCTGCGCATTATTGGTGATATCAGTCGTTTCAATAACCGTATTCAGGAACGCATTCGCCGCGCCGAGGAACTGACTCAGCAAAATAATGGACTGACCCTTAACATTGCTGCCAACTATGGCGGCCGTTGGGATATTATCCAGGGTGCCAGAAAATTGGCCGAACAGGTTCAGGAAGGTTTACTGCGTCCTGACCAGATTACCGAAGAAAGCCTGGCTCCGTATCTGTGTATGCAGGAGCTGGCGCCAGTGGATTTAGTGATAAGGACCGGGGGAGAGCATCGGATTAGCAACTTCCTGCTGTGGCAAATCGCCTATGCTGAGTTTTGGTTTACCGATGTTCTTTGGCCTGATTTTGATGAAAACGTTTTTGAAGGTGCACTGAATGCATTCTCTACGCGGGAGCGACGCTATGGCGGTACTGCACCAGGCGGCGCCTAAGCAATTTGGGGGTAACCTTTGCTCAAGTCTCGTCTGATTACCGCGTTAATTTTGATTCCGCTGGTGATCGCTGCACTGTTCTGGTTACCCCTGTCCGGTTTTGCGATTATCACTATCATCATCTGCATGCTTGCCGCCTGGGAATGGGGGCAGTTTGCCGGCATGAAAACGCGTCAGCAACGTATCTGGCTCGCCGTGCTATGCGGTCTGTTGCTGTCCGCGATGCTTTTCACTCTTGAACCCTATCAACGCAATCTGCACCAATTCCAGATGGAAGGCTCGCTTTGGGCATCGCTGGGATGGTGGATTGTCGCGCTCATCTTAGTGCTGTTCTATCCGGCTTCTGCTGCATTGTGGCGTCATTCGCGTACGCTGCGCCTGCTGTTTGGCGTGCTCACCTTGATTCCCTTCTTCTGGGGCATGATGGCGCTGCGTCAGTATCATTACGATACCGATCATTTTGCCGGCGCATGGTGGCTGCTGTTCGTGATGTTCCTCGTCTGGGGCGCTGATTCTGGTGCTTACATGTTTGGTCGCCTGTTTGGCAAACACAAGCTGGCACCGAAAGTTTCTCCGGGTAAAACCTGGGAAGGTTTCTTCGGTGGCCTGTTGTCATCTGCCATTATCGCCTGGCTATTTGCCCTGCTGGCACCGCTTTCGGTGGCGCCGGGCACGCTGATCATCTGTGCGGTGATTGCCACGCTGGCATCGGTATTGGGTGACCTGACTGAAAGTATGTTTAAGCGTGAAGCGGGCATTAAAGACAGCGGTAACTTGATTCCGGGGCACGGTGGTATTCTCGATCGTATTGATAGCCTGACTGCTGCGGTGCCGGTGTTTGCCTGCCTGCTGCTGTTGGTGTTCCGCACCCTCTGAGGATAGCCGACGATGTTGAGTATACTCTGGAGTTTTGCCGCCTTTATCGTGGCGCTTGGCGTGCTGATTACCGTGCACGAGTTTGGTCATTTCTGGGTGGCGCGCCGCTGCGGTGTCAAAGTCGAACGTTTCTCAATTGGCTTTGGTAAAGCGCTGTGGCGTCGCAGCGATCGTCAGGGCACCGAATATGTCATCGCGCTGATTCCTCTCGGCGGTTACGTCAAAATGCTCGACGAACGCGTTGAGAGCGTTCCCGCCGAACTGCGTCATCAAGCCTTCAATAATAAAACCGTGCTGCAGCGTGCTTCGATCATCGCAGCCGGTCCTATCGCCAACTTCATCTTTGCCATCTTCGCTTACTGGGTCGTGTTTATTCACGGCGTGCCGGGTGTGCGTCCCGTAGTTGGTGAAATTATGAACGGTTCCGTCGCTGCCGAAGCGCAAATTACCTCCGGTATGGAACTTAAAGCGGTAGATGGTATCGAAACGCCTGATTGGGATGCTGTGCGTATGGCGCTGATCGGTAAAATCGGCGACAGCGATGCCACGCTTACCGTCTCGCAATTTGGCGAAGAAGCCACGCAGCAAAAGCAATTAAATTTGCGCGATTGGCAATTTGAGCCTGATAAACAGGATCCGGTGGTCGCTTTAGGTATTCGTCCACGTGGGCCGCAGATTGAAACGACCTTAGCTGAAGTTCAGGCAAACTCACCGGCAAGCAATGCTGGTTTGCAAGCGGGCGATAGGATCGTTAAAGTCGATGGTCAGCCATTGTCTCAGTGGCAGGCTTTTGCGGCACAGGTGCGGGATAATCCGGGCAAAAACATGGCGCTAGATATCGAGCGCAACGGCGAACCTGTGGCGTTGACGTTAACGCCGGAAGCGAAACCGGGCAAGGAAGCGGAAGGCTTCGCGGGGGTAATACCGCGTGTGATTCCGCTGCCTGATGAGTACAAAACGGTAAGGCAGTATGGGCCTTTTGCGGCGATCGGCGAAGCCAGTGTAAAAACCTGGCAGTTGATGAAGCTAACAGTCTCCATGCTGGGCAAGTTGATAATCGGGGATGTGAAGCTGAATAACCTGAGCGGGCCGATTTCGATCGCGCAGGGTGCCGGGTTATCAGCAGAGTACGGGGTGATTTATTACCTGATGTTCCTGGCGCTTATCAGCGTCAACCTGGGCATCATTAACCTGTTCCCTCTGCCGGTTTTAGATGGTGGTCATCTGCTCTTTCTGGCGATCGAAAAGATCAAAGGTGGACCGGTGTCCGAGCGAGTTCAGGACTTTAGTTATCGCATTGGCTCAATCTTGCTAGTGCTGTTAATGGGGCTTGCACTTTTCAATGATTTCTCTCGTCTGTAATAGCTGGAACGCATACAGACGCGGGATGTGTTAGGAAAACGCATAACAACGATGGCGATGAAAAAGTTGCTCATAGCGTCGCTGCTGTTTAGCAGCGCCACCGTTTACGGTGCAGACGATTTCGTAGTGAAGGACATTCATTTCGAAGGTCTCCAGCGAGTCGCCGTCGGCGCGGCTCTGCTCAGCATGCCGGTACGTGTCGGTGATACGGTGAATGACGATGACGTCAGAAACACCATTCGCTCACTGTTCGCCACCGGTAACTTTGAAGATGTGCAGGTTCTGCGTGACGGTACAACCCTGATTGTTCAGGTGAAAGAGCGTCCGACCATTGCCAACATCACTTTCTCCGGCAACAAAGCGGTGAAAGAAGATCAGCTGAAACAGAACCTCGAAGCTTCTGGCGTGCGCGTTGGCGAAGCGCTGGACCGCACCACGCTCTCCTCAATCGAGAAGGGCCTGGAAGACTTCTACTACAGCGTCGGTAAATACACCGCCAGCGTCAAAGCCATTGCTACGCCGCTGCCGCGCAACCGTGTGGATCTGAAATTCGTCTTCCAGGAAGGCGTTTCAGCACAGATCCAGCAGATCAACATCGTCGGTAATAAAGCGTTTAGCTCTGACGAACTGATTTCGCGCTTCTCACTGCGTGATGAAGTGCCATGGTGGAACGTGGTGGGCGATCGCAAATACCAGAAGCAGAAGTTAGCGGGCGATCTCGAAACCCTGCGCAGCTTCTATCTGGATCGCGGTTATGCGCGTTTCAACATCGATTCAACGCAGGTGAGCCTGACGCCAGATAAGAAAGGCATCTACATCACCGTGAACATCAACGAAGGCGATCAGTACAAGATTGCCGGCGTGATCGTGAACGGCAGCATGGCGGGCCATTCTGCTGAAATCGAAAAGATGACCAGAATTCCAGCGGGTGAGCTGTATAACGGCACCAAAGTCACCCAAATGGAAGATGACATCAAGAAATTGCTGGGCCGCTACGGTTACGCCTATCCGCGTGTAATGACGCAACCAGAAATTAATGATGCTGACAAAACCGTTAAGCTGCATATCAACGTAGATGCGGGCAACCGTTATTACGTGCGTAAAGTGCGCTTTGAAGGCAACGACACCTCAAAAGATTCAGTGCTGCGCCGTGAAATGCGTCAGATGGAAGGTGCCTGGTTGGGCAGCGACCTCGTCGATCAGGGTAAAGAGCGTCTGAATCGTACCGGCTACTTCGAAACCGTGGATGTGGATACGCAGCGCGTTCCAGGTGCACCAGACCAGGTTGATGTGGTCTACAAGGTTAAAGAGCGTAACACCGGCACCTTCAACTTTGGTGTTGGTTACGGTACTGAAAGTGGCGTGAGCTTCCAGGTGGGTGTGACCCAGGAAAACTGGCTCGGCACCGGTAACACCGTTGGCATCAGCGGTACCAAAAACGATTACCAGACCTATGCTGAGTTCTCACTGACCGATCCGTACTTCACAGTCGACGGTGTGAGCCTTGGCGGTCGTTTGTTCTATAACGACTTTAAAGCCGATGACGCGGATCTGTCTGACTATACCAACAAAAGTTATGGTCTCGACGGTACGCTGGGCTTCCCGGTCAACGAAAACAACACCCTGCGTGTTGGTTTAGGTTACGTGCATAACGACCTTTCCAACATGCGTCCACAGGTTGCGATGTGGCGTTATCTGGATTCAGTCGGTCGTCATCAGGGCTTGAATGATGATGGTGATTTCTCTGCGGATGATTTCACCTTCAACTACGGTTGGACCTATAACACCTTAGACCGCGGCTTCTTCCCAACGCGCGGTAACCGTACCAACCTGAATGGTAAAGTGACGATTCCAGGCTCTGATAACGCGTTCTACAAAGCGACATTGGATAGCCAGCAATATGTGCCGCTGAACCGCGATGGTACGTGGGTAGTATTAGGCCGTGGCCGTGTTGGATATGGTGACGGACTTAATGGTAAAGAGATGCCGTTCTATGAGAACTTCTACGGCGGTGGTTCGAGCACAGTTCGTGGCTTCCAGTCCAATACCATTGGTCCTAAAGCTGCGTATCTGAACGATGGCTCGTCAACCTGTAATCTCTCTGATCCGAACGGCGTCTGTAAGTCGGATGATGCGGTTGGTGGTAACGCCATGGCGATTGCCAGCCTTGAGCTGATCACGCCAACGCCGTTCCTGAGCGAGAAGTATGCGAATTCCGTGCGCACCTCGGTGTTTATGGATGCCGGTACCGTTTGGGATACCAAATGGCAGAACACCGCGGAAACACGCGCGGCGGGTGTGCCAGATTACAGCGATCCTAATAACATTCGCGTCTCTGCCGGTGTGGCACTGCAGTGGATGTCACCGTTAGGACCGCTGGTATTCTCATACGCCCAGCCGATGAAGAAAGTCGAGGGAGACAAGTCAGAGCAATTCCAGTTTAACATTGGTAAAACCTGGTAAGGCTCTGAGCAGGGAAGTGAAAATACCGTCTTGCATGCGTGCTGCCTGATAATGCGGCACGCTGCAAACACACACGTTGAGGTAAGGAGTTTATAGTGAAAAAGTTGTTCTGTGCTGCTGCTCTGGGTGTTGCGTTAGCTGCTTCTGCGGGTGCCCAAGCGGCTGATAAAGTTGCCGTCGTGAACCTGAGCCAGGTTTTCCAGCAGTCTCCGCAGCGTGCTGCTGTTGCTAAACAGCTTGAAGGTGAATTCCAGAGCCGCGCCTCTGACCTCCAGTCTCAGCAGCAGAAGATCCAGCAAGAAATTCAGGATCTGCAGCGTAATGCATCGACCATGAAAGCGAGCGACCGCACCAAGAAAGAGAAGCAAATCTCTACTGAGCGTGCTGCCTTTGAACAAAAAGCACAGGCTTTTGACAAAGACAACCAAACTCGTCAGATGCAGGAGCGTAACAAGCTGCTGGCTAAAATCCAGACCGCTGTTCAGTCTGTAGCGAAAAGCGAAGGTTACGATCTGGTTCTGGACTCTCAGGCCGTGCTGTACTCTTCTTCTGATGCTAAAGACATCACTGCTGACGTTGTAAAACAGGTTAAATAATTGATGTCATCAATTCGACTGGCTGATTTAGCCCAGCAGTTGGATGCAGAATTGCACGGAGATGGCGATATCGTCATCTCCGGCATTGCTTCTATGCAATCCGCCACAACTGGCCAAATCACTTTTCTTGCAAACAGCCGCTACCGCGAGCAGCTCGCTACTATCCAGGCTTCAGCCGTGGTGCTGACGGAAGCGGATCTGGAGTGGTGTAAAACGGCCGCCCTGGTGGTGAAAAATCCTTACTTAACTTATGCCCGCATGGCACAACTGCTGGACACCACGCCGCAGCCCGCGCAGAATATCGCGCCCAGCGCGGTGATCGATGCAACGGCTAAGCTGGGTAAGAATGTTTCGGTAGGCGCAAATGCGGTGATTGAGTCCGGCGTAGAGCTGGGTGATGACGTCGTTATTGGCGCAGGATGTTTTGTTGGTAAGCAGACGCGCATCGGTCGCGGCTCACGTTTGTGGGCTAACGTCACGATTTATCACGAAATCCAGATTGGTCAGGATTGTCTGATTCAGTCCGGCACCGTCATTGGTGCTGATGGTTTCGGCTATGCTAACGATCGCGGCAATTGGGTGAAAATCCCACAGCTGGGTACCGTAGTGATTGGTGATCGGGTAGAAATTGGTGCCTGTACCACCATCGATCGCGGCGCGCTGGATAACACTCTGATCGGCAATGGTGTTATCATAGATAACCAGTGTCAGATTGCGCACAACGTCGTGATTGGTGATAACACCGCAGTTGCGGGTGGTGTGATCATGGCGGGTAGTCTGAAGATTGGACGTTACTGTATGATTGGCGGCGCCAGCGTCATTAACGGCCATATGGAAATCTGTGACAAAGTGACCGTAACGGGCATGGGCATGGTAATGCGCCCCATCACAGAGCCAGGCGTGTATTCGTCGGGAATTCCACTGCAACCCAACAAAACCTGGCGTAAAACAGCAGCGCTGGTGATGAACATCGATGAAATAAGCAAACGCTTAAAAGCCATCGAACGTAAGGTCGGCAAAGACGACTAAACGCATCCCACGCTACTCGCTTTCATAACAAGAAGTGTATTTTCTGCCACCTTGGCTAACCCGAGAATGGCAGCTGGTATCGTAAGAAAGCGAAACGCCCCGAACTAATTTGCGGCCTGCGGAAGATCATTTTGATCGGTGCAGGCCGTGTTATTGTTGCCATCAGATTTTTTAGGACAGGAAGAGTATTTTGACTACTGAAACGCATACTCTGAAAATTGAAGAGATTTTAGAACTGCTGCCACACCGCTATCCTTTCTTGCTGGTTGATCGCGTGCTGGATTTTGAAGAGCATAAATATCTGCGCGCGGTGAAGAACGTTTCTGTTAACGAACCGTTTTTCCAGGGACATTTCCCTGGTAAGCCGATTTTCCCAGGCGTTCTGATTCTGGAAGCGATGGCGCAAGCGACCGGCATTCTGGCGTTCAAAAGCGTTGGAAAACTGGAACCAGGCGAACTCTATTACTTCGCTGGTATCGATGAAGCACGTTTCAAACGTCCGGTTGTGCCGGGCGATCAGATGATCATGGAAGTGACCTTCGAGAAAACCCGTCGTGGCTTGACGCGCTTTAAAGGCGTGGCGACCGTGGACGGCAAAATTGTCTGTGAAGCGACCATGATGTGTGCCCGTAGCCGGGAGGCATAATAAGTGATTGATTCAACCGCCAATATCCATCCCAGTTCTGTCATTGAAGAGGGTGCTGTTATCGGCGCCAATGTTCACATCGGTCCGTTCTGTTTTGTCGGTGCCAATGTGGAAATTGGTGAAGGAACGGTTCTCAAATCGCACGTGGTGGTGAACGGCCATACGCGTATCGGCAAAGACAATCAGATCTACCAGTTCGCTTCCATTGGTGAAGTGAACCAGGACCTGAAATATGCGGGCGAACCGACGCGAGTTGAAATTGGCGATCGTAACCGCATCCGCGAGAGCGTGACCATTCATCGTGGCACCACGCAGGGCGGCAATGTGACCAAAGTCGGCAGCGATAATCTGCTGATGGTGAATGCTCACATCGCGCATGACTGCGTGATCGGCAATCGCTGCATCTTTGCTAACAATGCCACGCTGGGCGGTCACGTCACCGTTGATGATTTTGCAATTATCGGCGGCATGACGGCGGTACATCAGTGGTGCACCATTGGTGCTCACGTGATGGTTGGCGGTTGTTCAGGCGTCGCGCAGGATGTGCCGCCTTATGTCATTGCGCAGGGCAACCACGCAACGCCATACGGTATCAACATCGAAGGTCTGAAGCGTCGCGGCTTTAGCAAAGAAGCGCTGCATGCCATTCGCAACGCGTACAAACTGCTGTACCGCAGCGGCAAAACGCTTGATGAAGTGAAACCAGAGATTGAAGAGCTGGCGAAACAACACAGCGAAGTGCAGCCTTTCTATGACTTCTTTGCCCGATCTACGCGTGGATTGATTCGTTAATCCATGTCAGCGCGTCCCCTAACGATTGCCCTGGTCGCCGGAGAAACCTCCGGCGATATTCTTGGTGCAGGTCTCATCCGTGCGTTAAAAGCGCGCCATCCTGATGCGCGCTTTGTTGGCGTGGCCGGTCCGCTGATGCAGGCCGAAGGCTGCGAAGCCTGGTATGAGATGGAAGAGCTGGCGGTGATGGGCATCGTCGAAGTGCTGGGACGCCTGCGGCGTCTGCTGAAAATTCGTCGTGACCTGACGCAGCGCTTCACCGAACTCAAGCCGGATGTGTTTGTCGGCATTGATGCGCCGGATTTCAACATTACGTTGGAAGGGAGCCTCAAGCGCGCGGGCATTCGCACAATTCATTACGTCAGCCCTTCCGTTTGGGCGTGGCGTCAAAAGCGCGTATTCAAAATCGGCCGCAACACTAATCTGGTGCTGGCATTCCTGCCGTTTGAAAAAGCGTTCTACGATCGTTTTAACGTACCGTGCCGCTTTATCGGCCACACCATGGCTGATGCGATGCCGCTACAGCCCGATAAGTTGGCGGCGCGCCGCGAGTTAGGTATTGCTGAAGAGGCGATTTGCCTTGGCTTGTTGCCGGGCAGTCGTGGTGCGGAAGTGGAAATGCTCAGCGCCGATTTCCTGCGCGCCGCGCAGCTGCTGCGTCAGCGCTATCCAACGCTGGAAATCGTGGTGCCGCTGGTGAACGCCAAACGCCGCGAGCAGTTTGAGCAGATCAAAGCGCAAGTTGCGCCTGAACTGCCGATGCATTTGCTGGATGGCAAAGGTCGTCAGGCGATGCTGGCCAGCGATGCCGCTATTCTTGCATCTGGCACCGCCGCGCTGGAGTGCATGCTGGCGAAATGCCCGATGGTGGTTGGCTATCGCATGAAACCGTCGACCTTCTGGCTGGCAAAACGTTTGGTAAAAACGCCGTATGTTTCCCTGCCAAATCTGTTAGCCGGTCGCGAGCTGGTGAAAGAGTTGCTGCAGGACGAGTGTCAGCCCGAAGCATTAGCCGCAGCGCTGGAGCCGCTACTGCACGCGGGCCCTGAGCGCGAAGCGCTGCTGAAAACCTTCACCGAGCTGCATCAACAGATTCGCTGGAATGCCGATGAGCAGGCGGCGGATGCGGTACTGGAGATCATCAATGGCTGAATTTATCTATCCCAACGCGCAGCTGATTGCTGGCGTTGATGAAGTCGGACGCGGCCCGCTGGTTGGCGCAGTGGTGACGGCGGCGGTGATCCTTGATCCCGCCAACCCGATTGTCGGACTGGCCGACTCGAAAAAGCTCTCCGAGAAGCGTCGTCTGGCGCTGTATGACGAGATCAAAGAGAAGGCGCTGGCCTGGAGTCTTGGCCGAGCCGAGCCAGAAGAGATCGATCAGCTCAATATTCTGCACGCCACCATGCTGGCGATGCAGCGCGCGGTCGCGGGTTTGCACATTGCGCCGGACTTCGTTCTGATCGATGGTAATCGTTGTCCCGCGCTGCCGATGCCCTCGCAGGCGGTGGTGAAGGGCGATAGCCTGGTGAAAGAGATCAGTGCAGCTTCGATCATCGCCAAAGTCACGCGCGATCGTGAAATGGCCGAGCTGGATCTGCTGTTCCCGCAATATGGCTTTGCGCAACACAAAGGTTATCCAACCGCGCTGCACATGGAAAAGCTGACGCAGCACGGCGCCACACCTCATCATCGTCGCAGCTTTGCGCCGGTGCGTAACGCCTTGATTGATGCTGACGTGCTGGCAGCCCGCCAGCCAACTACGCTTTAATAGCCTGACGCTGTTTTAACCGGAAACTGATATGGCTGAACCTCGTTTTATACATCTGCGCGTCCACAGTGATTACTCCATGGTTGATGGTCTGGCGAAAACCGGACCTTTAGTCAAGAAGGCGGCTGCGCTGGGCATGCCGGCGATCGCGATTACCGACTACATCAACCTGTGCGGGCTGGTGCGTTTTTACGGTAGTGCGCACGGCGCGGGGATCAAGCCAATTGTTGGTGCTGATTTTCAGGTTGCCAGTGAATTAATGGGCGATGAGCTGACGCAGTTAACTCTGCTGGCGGCCAATAACACCGGTTATCAAAACCTGACCTTGTTGATTTCGCGTGCGTATCAGCGTGGTTACGGCATTGCGGGCCCCATCATCGATCGTGACTGGCTGCTGGAGCTGGGCGAAGGCCTGATTCTGCTGTCTGGCGGACGTCGTGGCGATGTGGGCCGCAGTCTGCTGCGCGGCAATAGCGCGATGGTCGCGCAGTGTTTGAGCTTCTATCAGGAACACTTCCCGAATCGTTATTACCTTGAATTGATGCGCACCGGTCGCGCCGATGAAGAGGCCTATCTGCATGCCGCCGTCGAGCTAGCAATTGCCGAAGGTATTCCCGTTGTTGCCACCAACGAAGTGTGCTTCCTCAATGAAGAAGATTTTGATGCGCATGAAATCCGCGTGGCGATTCATGACGGCTACACGCTGGACGATCCTAAGCGTCCGCGCAATTACAGTCCTCAGCAATATATGCGCAGTGAAGAGGAGATGTGCGAGCTGTTCTCGGACATCCCGGAAGCGCTGGAAAATAGCGTAGAGATTGCTAAGCGCTGTAACGTGACGGTGCGCCTCGGCGAGTATTTCCTGCCGCAGTTCCCCACCGGTGATATGAGCACCGAAGACTTCCTCGTGGCGAAGTCGCGCGAAGGCCTGGAAGAGCGTATGGAATTCCTCTTCCCGGATCCGGCGGTGCGCGCTGAAAAACGCGTGGAATATGATGAACGTCTGGAGATTGAACTCACCGTTATCAACCAGATGGGCTTCCCCGGCTACTTCCTGATCGTGATGGAGTTTATCCAGTGGTCGAAGGACAATGGGATTCCCGTGGGTCCAGGCCGTGGTTCGGGTGCCGGTTCATTAGTGGCGTATGCGCTGAAAATTACCGATATCGATCCGCTGGAATTTGACCTGCTGTTCGAGCGCTTCCTGAACCCGGAACGTGTCTCGATGCCCGACTTCGACGTCGACTTCTGCATGGAGAAACGCGATCAGGTGATCGATCACGTGGCCGATATGTATGGACGTGATGCGGTATCGCAGATCATTACGTTCGGTACCATGGCGGCGAAAGCGGTTATCCGCGATGTGGGACGCGTACTCGGCCATCCGTACGGCTTTGTTGATCGTATCTCTAAGCTGATCCCGCCCGATCCTGGCATGACGCTAGAGAAAGCCTTCCTGGCTGAACCGCAGCTGCCGGAGATCTACGAGGCAGATGAAGAGGTGAAAGCGCTGATCGACATGGCGCGTAAACTGGAAGGTGTCACGCGTAACGCCGGTAAACACGCCGGTGGTGTGGTGATCTCGCCGACCAAAATCACCGACTTTGCGCCGCTGTACTGTGATGAGAACGGGCAGTTCCCGGTTACTCAGTTTGATAAGAATGACGTGGAATATGCCGGGCTGGTGAAGTTTGACTTCCTTGGTCTGCGTACGCTCACCATCATTGACTGGGCGCTGAAGATGATTAACCCGCGCCGTGAAAAGCAGGGTTTGCCACCGATTGATATCGCCGCCATCCCGCTGGAAGACAAAAAAAGCTTCGATATGCTGCAGCGCTCGGAAACTACTGCGGTATTCCAGCTTGAATCGCGCGGCATGAAAGATCTGATCAAACGTCTGAAGCCTGACTGCTTCGAAGATATGATCGCACTGGTGGCGCTGTTCCGTCCGGGACCGCTGCAATCGGGCATGGTAGATAACTTCATCGACCGTAAGCACGGCCGCGAAGAGATTTCGTATCCGGATATTCAGTGGCAGCACGAAACCCTGAAACCGGTGCTGGAGCCGACCTACGGCATCATTCTGTATCAGGAACAGGTGATGCAGATTGCTCAGGTGCTGTCTGGCTATACGCTGGGCGGCGCGGACATGTTGCGTCGTGCGATGGGTAAAAAGAAACCTGAAGAGATGGCGAAGCAGCGTTCGGTGTTCCAGGACGGTGCGGAGAAGATGGGCGTCGACGGCGAACTGTCGATGAAAATCTTCGATCTGGTAGAGAAGTTCGCCGGCTATGGCTTTAACAAGTCGCACTCCGCTGCTTACGCACTGGTTTCTTACCAAACGCTGTGGCTGAAAGCGCACTATCCGGCAGAGTTCATGGCGGCCGTAATGACCGCCGATATGGACAACACCGAGAAAGTGGTTGGTTTGGTCGACGAATGCTGGCGCATGGGCCTCAAAGTGCTGCCGCCAGACATCAATTCAGGACTCTACCCGTTTCACGTTAACGATGAAGGTGAGATCGTGTACGGCATCGGCGCGATCAAAGGCGTGGGTGAAGGTCCGATCGAAGCGATCATTGAAGCGCGTAATGAAGGCGGTTACTTCAAAGAGCTATTTGATCTCTGTGCTCGCACCGACACCAAAAAGATTAACCGTCGCGTGATGGAAAAACTGATCATGTCGGGCGCGTTCGATCGTCTTGGCCCGCATCGCGCGGCCTTGATGAGTGCGCTTGGCGATGCCTTAAAAGCGGCCGATCAGCATGCCAAAGCCGAAGCCATCGGCCAGGCCGATATGTTTGGCGTGCTGGCGGAAGAGCCGGAGCAGGTAGAGAAATCCTACGCCAGCATCACGCCGTGGCCGGAACAAATTCAACTGGATGGCGAACGTGAGACCTTAGGTCTCTATCTCACCGGCCATCCAATTAATCAGTATTTGAAAGAAATTGAGCGTTACGTCGGCGGCATGCGCCTGAAAGACATGCATCCGACAGATCGTGGTAAAGTAACCGTCGCGGCGGGGCTGGTGATTGCCGCCCGCGTGATGGTCACTAAACGCGGCAACCGAATTGGTATTTGTACGATTGACGATCGTTCTGGTCGTCTTGAAGTGATGTTATTTACCGATGCGTTAGATAAATACCAGCAGTTGCTGGAGAAGGACCGTATCCTGATCGTCAGTGGACAGGTCAGCTTTGATGACTTTAGCGGTGGCCTTAAAATGACCGCTCGGGAAGTTATGGACATCGACGAAGCGCGGGAAAAATACGCGCGCGGACTTGCTATCTCGCTGACGGACAGGCAAATTGATGACCAGCTTTTAAACCGTCTCCGCCAGTCTCTGGAGCCTCATCGCTCCGGGACCATTCCGGTGCATCTCTACTATCAGAGAGCCGATGCGCGAGCGAAGCTACGCTTTGGTGCAGCGTGGCGTATTTCGCCCAGCGATCGTTTACTCAACGATTTGCGGTCGTTAGTAGGATCGGAGCAGGTGGAACTGGAGTTTGACTAAAACAGGAACATTATGAGTCTTAATTACCTGGATTTTGAACAGCCAATCGCAGAGCTTGAAGCGAAAATCGACTCGTTAAAATCGATTGGACGTTCGGATGAGAAACACGATATTAATTTGGATGAGGAAGTGCAGCGTCTGCGCGAAAAAAGCGTTGAGCTGACCCGTAAAATCTTCTCCGATTTAGGCGCATGGCAAGTGGCGCAACTCGCGCGTCATCCGCTGCGTCCTTATACACTGGACTATATCCGCAACGCGTTTGATGATTTCGACGAACTGGCTGGCGACCGTGCTTATGCCGATGATAAAGCGATTGTCGGAGGTATTGCCCGTCTCGACGGTCGTCCAGTGATGATCATTGGTCATCAGAAAGGTCGCGAAACCAAAGAGAAAATCCGTCGTAACTTCGGTATGCCGGCACCAGAAGGCTATCGCAAAGCGCTGCGTCTGATGGAAATGGCTGAACGCTTTAAAATGCCGCTAATCACCTTCATCGACACGCCAGGTGCTTATCCGGGCGTGGGTGCAGAAGAGCGCGGTCAATCTGAAGCGATCGCTCGCAACCTGCGTGAAATGTCTGGCCTGAAAATTCCGGTGATTTGTACCGTAATCGGCGAAGGCGGTTCCGGTGGTGCGCTGGCAATCGGCGTGGGCGATAAAGTCAACATGCTGCAGTACAGCACCTATTCGGTGATTTCACCGGAAGGTTGTGCGTCGATCCTGTGGAAAAGCGCCGACAAAGCACCGCTGGCTGCGGAAGCGATGGGTATCACAGCTGAGCGTCTGAAAGAGCTGAAGCTGATCGACTCTATCATTCCTGAGCCGCTGGGTGGCGCGCATCGTCATCCAGTTGATATCGCTGCCAGCTTGAAAAAGCAGCTGTTAGCGGATCTGGCCGATCTCGATGTGCTGAGCACCGAAGAGTTGCTCAACCGTCGCTATCAGCGCCTGATGAACTACGGCTACGCTTGATACATTAGATTGAAGCAAGAAGCGGACCTCGGTCCGCTTTTTTTACGCCTGCTAATCGATAATTTCGCATTGGTCGCCATAAATGGCGCCCCTACAAAACCGCAACGTCTTCCGTAGGGTCGCCATTCATGGCGACCTTTTCTGGCCCAAGCACACAACCCAAAGCGCCATGAACCTCAACAGCAGAGCATTCCAGGTTTATCCGCGCGCGCTTTTCGCTATCCTTATTCAGTGCCACAACACCACAGGAGGTGAGCATTGAATATTATTGCGATCATGGGACCGCACGGCGCTTTCTACAAAGATGAGCCTATTCGCGAACTGGATGCTGCCCTTAAGCTGCAAGGCTTCCAAACCGTTTACCCCAATAATGCCAGCGACCTGCTGAAGTTGATTGAACACAATCCGCGTATCTGCGGGGTGATTTTTGACTGGGACGATTACAGTCTGGCGCTGTGTAGCGACATCAATCAGCTCAATGAATATCTGCCGCTGTATGCTTTCATCAACACCCATTCGCAAATGGATGTCAGCATCAATGAGATGCGCATGGCGCTGCACTTCTTCGAATATGCCTTGAGCGCCGCCGATGACATCGCGCTGCATATTCGTCAGTACACCGATGAGTACATCGACAACATCACGCCGCCGCTGACCAAAGCGTTGTTCACCTACGTCAAAGAGGGCAAATACACCTTCTGTACGCCAGGTCACATGGGCGGCAGCGCGTTCCAGAAAAGCCCGGTGGGCAGCTTGTTTTATGACTTCTTCGGCTCGAACACTTTAAAAGCGGATGTCTCGATCTCGGTAACGGAATTGGGTTCGTTGCTCGATCACACCGGCCCGCATCTGGAAGCAGAGGAGTACGTCGCACGCACCTTTGGCGCCGAGCAAAGCTACATGGTGACTAACGGCACCTCGACCTCGAACAAAATCGTCGGTATGTATGCGGCGCCAGCGGGCAGCACGGTGCTGATAGACCGTAACTGTCATAAATCGCTCACCCATTTGCTGATGATGAGCGACATCATCCCGATCTGGCTCAAACCGACGCGCAACGCGCTGGGCATTTTGGGCGGTATTCCGCAGCGCGAGTTCACGCGCGACAGCATCCAGCAAAAGGTCAACGCCACGCCGCGCGCCAGTTGGCCGGTGCATGCGGTGATCACCAACTCAACCTATGATGGCCTGCTGTATAACACGCAATTCATCAAACAGACGCTGGATGTGCCATCGATCCACTTTGATTCTGCGTGGGTGCCGTACACCAATTTCCATCCAATTTATGCCGGTAAAAGCGGCATGAGCGGCGACCGTGTTCCCGGAAAAGTGATCTATGAAACGCAATCGACGCACAAACTGCTGGCGGCGTTCTCGCAGGCTTCGCTGATTCATATCAAAGGTGATTACGACGAGCACACCTTTAACGAAGCCTACATGATGCACACCACCACCTCGCCGAGCTACGCGATTGTCTCGTCGATTGAAACTGCAGCGGCGATGCTGCGCGGTAATCCGGGTAAGCGATTGATCAACCGCTCGGTTGAACGTGCGCTGCATTTCCGTCGTGAAATTCAGCGCTTACGGGAAGAGTGCGAAGGCTGGTTCTTTGATATCTGGCAGCCGGAGCAGGTCGATCAAGCCGAATGCTGGCCGATCCAGCCGGGCGAAGAAGATTGGCACGGTTTCACTCATGCTGATCGCGATCATATGTATCTCGACCCGATCAAAGTCACCATTCTGACGCCGGGCATGAGCGAGCTGGGCAAGATGGCGGAAGAGGGCATTCCAGCCGCGCTGGTGGCTAAGTTCCTCGATCAGCGCGGTATCGTGGTGGAGAAAACCGGGCCGTACAATCTACTGTTTCTGTTCAGCATCGGTATTGATAAAACCAAAGCGATGAGCGTGCTGCGTGGGCTGACGGAGTTTAAGCGCGCATACGATCTCAATCTGCGGGTGAAAAACATGCTGCCGGATCTCTATGCTGAAGATCCCGACTTCTACCGCAATATGCGCATTCAAACGCTGGCGCAGGGCATTCATCAATTGATCCTGCAACACGATCTGCCGCGCCTGATGTTGAAAGCATTCGACGTGCTGCCAGAGATGAAGATGACGCCGCATCAGGCGTTTCAGCGCCAGGTGAAAGGTCAGGTGGAAACGGTGGATATTCGCGAGTTGGTAGGGCGCATTTCTGCCAACATGATTCTGCCGTATCCGCCAGGCGTGCCGGTGGTGATGCCGGGCGAGATGATTACGGAACAGAGCCGTTCCGTGCTCGATTTTCTGCTGATGCTCTGCACTATTGGTCGACACTATCCCGGCTTCGAAACCGATATTCACGGTGCAACGCTGACGGAAGATGGCCGCTATCTGGTGCGCGTATTGCGTGAAGAAGTCGGATAATCACCTCTTTCCAACGCCGCTTTTGCCACGTAGGGTAAGCGGCTTATGTGAAAACCGGAGTCGCTATGCTGCAGATAAAACAGATCCACCACATCGCCATTATTGCTACCGATTATCAGCGCAGTAAGGCGTTTTACTGTGATGTGCTGGGTTTTGAATTGTTGGGTGAATATTACCGCGCCGAGCGCGACTCGTGGAAAGGCGATCTCGGCCTGAACGGGATTTACACCATCGAGCTGTTCTCTTTCCCATCGCCGCCGCCACGCGTCAGTGGGCCGGAAGCCTGCGGCCTGCGCCATCTGGCGTTTTGCGTTGAGGATGTTGAGCAGTCAATAGCGGCGCTGGCGGAAAAGGGCGTGACGTGCGAGCCGATTCGAATTGATGCGTTAACTGGTAAAGCCTGCACTTTCTTCCCCGATCCGGACGGTTTGCCGCTGGAGCTGTATCAGGCGTAAACTAGCGTCCGCCGCGAGCCGCAATTCGGTGGCTCGCCCGGACGGAACGCGCTCATGTCTTTATCTCATCTTGCTTCGCTGCTGACACCCGACGCTGGCTATGTGCTGGCGTTCAGCGGCGGACTCGATTCCACCGTGCTGCTGCATCAATTGGTCTGCTGCCAACGTCAGCAGCCAGCGCTGCGCGTGCGCGCGTTACACGTCCATCATGGTCTGAGCCCGAATGCCGATAGCTGGGCGCTGCATTGTCAGCATGTTTGCCAGCAGTGGCAGATTCCCTGTGAAGTGCTGCATGTGCAGGTTAATGGTCGCGCCAACGGCATTGAAGCGGCCGCCCGCGAGGCGCGCTATCAGGCGCTGTTTCAGCAGCTGCAACCCGGTGAGCACTTACTTACCGCTCAGCACCTCGATGACCAGGCGGAAACGCTGCTACTGGCGTTAAAACGCGGCAGCGGACCGGCGGGTTTGGCCGCGATGCCGCCGCAGCGCAGCGTTGGCGATCATCGGCATCTGCGTCCGTTGCTCAACGTTAGCCGTCAGCAACTTGAAAACTACGCTGCCGATCATCAGCTGCGCTGGATTGAAGATGAAAGCAACGCCGATAGCCGCTATGACCGCAACTTCCTGCGTCAGCAGGTGCTGCCGTTGCTGCAGGCCCGCTGGCCGCACTTCAGCGCCGCCAGTGCACGCAGCGCCGCACTGTGTGGCGAACAGGAGCAATTGCTCGACGAGTTGCTGGCGGAACAGCTGGCGCAGCTTTGCGATGCGCAGGGCGCGCTGCACTTCCCACCGTTAATGAACATGAGTGAAGCGCGGCGTCATGCGCTGTTACGCCGCTGGATTGCCCAACAGGGCGGCGCGATGCCTTCGCGCGAGGCGCTGAAACGCATCACCGATGAAGTCATCAACAGCCGTGAAGATGCTAAACCCTGTTTGCGCTTCAGCACTTTTGAGCTGCGCCGCTATCGGCAGAAACTCTATTGGTTAACGCCACAGCCTTCACTTAGTCAGCACTCGCTAACCTGGCAAGACCACACGCAACCGCTCGATTTACCGGCCGGTTTAGGTTCGCTGCACGCGAATGCGTGGATTGCCGAGCTGCGTCAGCCTGCAGCGGATGAAGCGATCACAGTCCGCTTCCAGGCGCAGGGTTATTATCACTTGCAGGGGCGCGCAGGTGGCCGCGAGATGAAGAAGCTATGGCAAGAGTTGGGCGTTGCGCCCTGGCTGCGCGAACGTATCCCGTTGATTTACTTTAACCAGACGCTAATTAGCGCGCCGGGGTTGTTTATCACCCGTGAAGGCGCAGCCAGCAATGAGCAAGGCTGGCAGGCGATCTGGTCACCACAACAATAAAATGGAGAGCAATGATGAAACTTTGGATGGCAGCGACGTTATTCGCTGCGGCGCTGCCGGCATTGGCCGACGGCGATGTCAATGCAGGCGCGCAAAAAGCGGCAAGCTGCATGGCGTGTCACGGCGCCGAGGGCAAAAGCGCGGTGCCGCTCTATCCGAATCTGGCCGGGCAGCATGCGCCTTATCTGCTGCATTCACTGCAAGCTTATAAAAAAGGCGAGCGTAGCGGTGGCCAGGCGGAAGTGATGAAAGCGTTTGTGGCAGGATTGAGCGATCAGGATATGGCAGATTTATCGGCGTATTACAGTTCATTAAAGCCTTAAACGAGGTGGGCGGGATGTGATTCCCGCCCGAGAGAGGTTTTACTCGTCTTCGCTAACGACGACGGTGCCCAGCTCCGGATGGGTGAAGCTGGCGATGTGGTCGAGCCGCACTTCGCGGGTCTCGCCTGAGAGATCGACGGCAAGGTACTCAACGTTTTTACGTGAGACCATGTCCACGGCTTTCGCCTTGAGCTGATCGCCGTTTTTTAACTCTAACGACAGCGTCCAGTTTTTTTGGCAGGCGAGTTCGAGGTTGTCGTAATCATCGCAGTTGATGGGTTTATAGGCTTCATTCGTCAACATAGTCGCTCACCAATAAGTTTGCAGCGGCATACGCTGCTTGTTCCCTGAGAGAAGAGTTTAGCGCAGAATCAGCGGCAATATCGTTGAGAGCCTTCAACGCACAACCTATGGCGTCTGGCACATACCCAAGGTCGCCGCTACCAATTTCGGCATACTTCTGGCGAACTAACTCACAATACTTTTGCACATACACCTCCTCAGCAGAGTTGATACTCTGGATGATAGGCGACTATATCACAGGAATTTCATGGAAATCAGCCCGGTCGTCACGGGAATGATGCAAGGAAATGGGCAAAAGTGACATTTCGCGCTGGTCTCATGCACTCAGCGTGCGCACAAAAGGTTAAGTTGATGAACAGGTTATTACACGACGCAACGTCGAGCCAAACGGCAGGTGACAGATGATTGTGCTGTCTCGATCGCTTTCACTTGCAGATAATGAAGTGGAGCTCAGTGCCATCCGTGCGCAAGGTGCCGGTGGCCAGCATGTGAATAAAACCTCCACGGCGATTCACCTGCGGTTTGATATTCATGCATCATCGCTGCCGCCGTTCTATAAAGAGCGACTGCTGGCGGCCAGCCATCATTTGATTACCGCAGAGGGTGTGGTGATTATCAAAGCGCAGGAGCATCGCAGCCAGGAAATGAATCGGGAAGCGGCCGTGCAGCGGCTGATTAATCTGATTCAGGAGTTAACCACGGTGGAAAAGGTTCGGCGTGCAACCAAACCCACGCACGGCTCCAAAGTGAGGCGGCTGGAAGGTAAAACCCGGCGCAGTAACGTGAAGGCGATGCGCGGAAAGGTGCAATAAAAAACGCCTCCAGTTGGAGGCGTTTTAGCGTTACTTGTTCAGGGCTTTCGCCAGGAAGTCGACGATGTCATGTTGCTTAATCATCTGCTTCTCGCTGGCGGTACGCGCCTTGTACTCGATCTCTTCGTTATCGAGATTACGATCGCCAATCACGATGGTGTGCGGCACGCCAATCAGCTCCATATCCGCAAACATCACGCCTGGACGCTCTTTGCGGTCATCCAGAATCACGTCAATGCCTTTGGCACGCAGCGTGTTGTACAGCTCTTCAGCCAACTGCTGCACACGGAAAGATTTGTGCATGTTCATTGGCAGAATCGCCACTTCAAACGGTGCTAATGCTGCAGGCCAGATGATGCCGCGCTCATCGTTGTTCTGCTCAATCGCAGCCGCTACAACGCGCGTGATACCGATACCGTAGCAGCCCATGGTCATCACCTGGTTACGACCATCTTCGCCCTGTACCGCCGCTTTCATTGCTTCGGAGTACTTGGTACCCAGCTGGAAAATGTGGCCCACTTCGATACCGCGTTTAATCTGCAGCGTGCCTTTGCCGTCTGGGCTTGGATCGCCTTCCACCACGTTACGGATATCTTCCACACGTGGTTCTGGCAGATCGCGTCCCCAGTTGATGCCGCTCAAATGCTTGCCATCAATGTTAGCGCCGGCGCAGAAGTCGCTGGTTTTCGCCACGGTACGATCGGCGATCACTGGCATGGTCAAACCGACCGGGCCGAGTGAGCCTGGACCGGCACCGAGCAGCGCGCGAATTTGTTCTTCGCTCGCCATCTCCAGCGGTTCAGCGACGATATCCAGCTTCTCGGCTTTGATTTCGTTCAGCTGATGATCGCCGCGCAGCAGCAGGGCAACCAGCGTATGGCCGCTCTCTTCGCTGGCTTTGACGAACAGCGTCTTAACAGTTTTCTCAATCGGCAGCTGATGTTGTTCAACCAACTCGGCGATAGTCTTGGCGTTTGGCGTATCGAACTGCGTCATAGCGGCAGTTGCCTGCGGACGCTCGCCAGCTGGCGCTAAGGCTTCGGCTTTCTCAATGTTGGCCGCGTAATCGGATTCGCTAGAGAAGATCACGTCATCTTCACCACTCAGCGCCAGCACCTGGAATTCATGTGATGCGCTGCCGCCGATAGAACCGGTGTCAGCTTGTACGGCGCGGAAATCCAGGCCCATACGGCTGAAGCTCTGGCTATATGCGCGGTACATCGCGTCGTAGGTTTCCTGCAGCGATTCCTGCGTGGTGTGGAACGAGTAGGCATCTTTCATGATGAACTCGCGTGAACGCATCACACCAAAACGCGGGCGCACTTCATCGCGGAATTTGGTCTGGATCTGATACAGATTGATCGGCAACTGCTTATAAGAGCTCAGCTCGTTGCGGATCAGATCGGTGACCACTTCTTCGTGGGTTGGACCCAGCACGAAGGGACGTTCGTGACGATCTTTAACGCGCAGCAGTTCCGGGCCGTACTGCTCCCAACGGCCACTCTCTTCCCACAGATCGGCAGGCTGAACCACCGGCATGGAGATCTCAATCGCACCGGCGTTGTTCATCTCTTCACGCACGATGTTTTCAACTTTTCGCAGCACGCGAATACCGGTCGGCAACCAGGTGTAAAGACCAGAAGCCAGTTTGCGGATCATGCCGGCGCGCAGCATCAGCTGGTGGCTGATCACTTCTGCATCGGAAGGTGTCTCCTTCAGAGTGGAGAGCAGATATTGAGTAGTACGCATTAATTACGATTCCATTTATACGGAAGGAGACTGACAAATTTTTTCTGGCGGCTAGTGTACCAGCGAGAACAATCACTCAAAAGCGCGTTTTAACGGGGATCGAGGGCGATCACCTCGGTCCCTGCCGCATCAATGCGCCAGCGCACGTTAAAGTCGAGTAGCCAGGCGGCATATTCACGATCTTCGGTCTCACCTTTACGGTAAGCCGGACGCGGATCCTGCGCTAGCACCTCACTGATGAAACGCGCTAGTTGTGGATAGGTTTTCTGCTGCTGTTGAAGCTGGTTCTGCGCCAGCGGCGAAAAGCGTACCGGCATACTGGCATCAGGTGCCGCTTGCGCAAATCCGGCGCGCGCATCTGGCAGCGCTTCGGCAAATGGTAGATAAGGTTTGATATCCACCACCGGCGTGCCATCGACTAAATCGAGGCTGCCGAGCTGCAAGATCACCTGCTGCTTCTCGCAGCGAATGCCTTTTAACTCAACCAGCGACATGCCGACAGGATTGGGGCGGAAGGTTGAACGGGTGGCAAACACGCCCATACGCGCATTGCCGCCGAGGCGCGGTGGACGTACGGTCGGACGCCAGCCACCTTCCATGGTTTGGTGAAACACAAACAGCACCCACAAATGACTGAATTCTTCGAGCCCGCGCACCGCTTCCGGCTGATTATAAGGCGGCAGCAAATGCAGCTCGCCGCCGCCGTCCTGCACCAGACCGGGCTGGCGCGGGACGGCAAACTTCTCTTTCCACGGCGAACGAATCACGCCGATTTGCGCGAAGGCAAAGTCACTCATTGATTCGAGACTTTCAGTGCGGAGCCCTGGCAAATGGCCTGGCGATAGCATCCCGGCGTGCTGGTGACAATTTCGCACTTATGCAGCAGGACAGCATTGGCTTTCATGCCAGCCGCTCGGATCTGCAGGCGCTTACGCGCAGTGTTGATGTTAGGAGGCGAATCCTGGCTGCTGCTCTGGCAATCTTCAGCGGACACTTCGCCCAAATCGCGGAACGGGTTGCTGACCAGATCGGCCGCATCGGTGTAGATCTTCACCGGCGCAGGACGTGGAGTCGGTTTGCGTTCTGGCTCGCTGGATGCCTGTTGCGGGCGAGAAGGAGCACTGCTTATCGGGTGATATTCACGCACACACCCGGTTAGCATCAATGCCAACAAGCAGAGCGGTAAAAAACGCATGGCAACATCCTCAAGTAATAAAAAGTGGCGTTATTGAAACAAGGACGACAATAAATAACAAGTCAGGTGCAATTTATGGCAAAAGAAAGGGCGGCCGAAGCCGCCCTGCAAGGCATGAAAGGTGAAAATTACCAGCCTTTCACTGCGCCGCCGTTGAAGATCTTGTTGGCCGCTTCAGACACTTCGTCTGACTGGTAGGCTTCAACAAACTTCTTCACGTTCTCAGCGTCTTTGTTGTCTTCACGGGTCACGATCAGGTTCACGTAAGGTGAATCTTTGTCTTCCACGAAGATGCCATCTTTCGCTGGCGTCAGACCAATCTGGCTAGCGTAAGTGGTGTTGATCACCGCCAGAGCGATCTGCTGATCGTCAAGTGAACGTGGCAGCTGCGGCGCTTCCAGCTCAACAATCTTCAGTTTTTTCGGGTTCTCGGTGATATCCAGTGAAGTTGGCAGCAGACCAACGCCATCTTTCAGTTTGATCAGGCCCACTTTCTGCAGCAGCAGCAGAGAACGTCCCAGGTTGGTTGGATCGTTTGGAATGGCGATCTGTGAACCGTCCTGCAACTCATCCAGTGATTTGATTTTCTTCGAATAGCCGGCGATTGGGTAAACGAAGGTGTTCGCCACCGCAGTCAGCTTGTAGCCGCGATCTTTGATCTGCTGATCCAGATACGGTTTGTGCTGGAAGGCGTTAGCGTCGATATCACCTTTGCTCAGCGCTTCGTTTGGCAACACGTAATCGTTAAAGGTCACCAGCTCAACGTCGAGGCCATATTTCTCTTTCGCCACTTTCACCGCAGTTTCAGCAACCTGCTGCTCAGCACCGACGATCACACCCACTTTAATATGGTTTGGATCTTTCGCTTTCTGATCGCATCCTGCCAGCGCAATTGCGCCAATCAGAGCACCCACAGCGGCAATCTTTTTAAATGTAAAAGACATATCCCTTCCTTAATAGAGGACTATTGATGTTGCTTGCTTACTTATGGGACACAGCACGTACGATGCGGTCGCCACAGAATTGGATTAAATAGACCAGCACAACCAGCAGAACCAGCACGGTGTTCATCACAGTCGCGTTATAGCCGATGTAACCGTATTGGTAGCCAATCTGACCCAAACCGCCAGCGCCAACCGCTCCGCCCATTGCGGAGTAGCCAACCAGCGTAATCAGGGTAATTGTAGCGGCATTCACCAGACCTGGCAGCGCTTCCGGCAGCAGGACTTTACGCACGATTTGCAGCGGCGTGGCGCCCATGGCGCGTGATGCTTCGATCAAACCGGTTGGCAGCTCCAGCAGGGCGTTTTCCACCATACGTGCAATAAACGGCGCGGCGCCCACGGTCAGCGGCACGATAGCGGCTTGCAGGCCAATCGAGGTTCCGACGATGGCGCGGGTGAACGGAATCATCCACACCAGCAGGATAATGAACGGAATCGAACGGAAGATATTCACCAGCGCCGACAGCACGCGATAAAGCGCGTTGTTGGCCAGAATCTGGCCGGGACGCGTCACATACAGCAGCACGCCCACCGGAAGACCGAGGACAAAACCAAAGAAACCAGAGACAAAGGTCATCATCAGCGTTTCCCAGACGCCGCGCGTCAGTAACCACATCATCGCTTCAGACATAACCCAACACCTCTACTTTCACATGATTTTCTTTCAGCCAGGCAATTGCGGCTTGTGTATCTGTTTCACTGCCATCCATCTCAGCCAGCATGATGCCGAACTTCACGCCACCGGCGTAATCCATCTGCGCACTGATAATGTTGTTATTAACGTTGAAGCGACGAGCCGCTTCAGAGAGCAGCGGAGCATCAACCGATTTGCCGGTGAACTCCAGACGCAGCAGCGGCACGCTTTCGGCTGTTGCCTGAGGCGCCATGCGCTGTTGATAGTCGTCGGGGATATCCAGATGCAGCGTTGACTGAATGAATTGCTGCGCCAGTGGCGTTTTAGGATGTGAGAACACTTCGCTCACGCTGTCTTTCTCTATTAACTCACCGTTGCTGATGACCGCAACCTGATCGCAGATGCGTTTCACCACATCCATTTCATGAGTGATCAATAGAATGGTAATGCCGAGACGACGGTTAATGTCTTTCAGCAGCTCCAGAATCGAACGCGTGGTGGCAGGATCCAGTGCGCTGGTGGCTTCATCACACAGCAGCACTTTTGGATTGCTTGCCAGCGCACGGGCAATCGCGACACGCTGCTTTTGTCCGCCAGAAAGATTTGCTGGCCAGCTATCATGCTTGTCAGATAATCCCACCAGATCCAGCAATTCGCTAACGCGCTTCTTTATCTGTTCGCGTGAAAGATTGCCCAACTCCAATGGCAGCGCCACGTTGCCGGAGACGGTGCGGGAGTTCATCAGGTTAAAGTGCTGGAAAATCATGCCAATCTGGCGGCGTGCCAGCGTCAATTGACCAGATGAAAGGGTAGTTAATTCCTGGCCATCAACCAGTACGCGTCCAGAGGTTGGGCGCTCCAGCAGATTGACGCAGCGAATCAGTGTACTTTTACCGGCACCGGATGAACCGATGACGCCATAAATCTGTCCAGCAGGCACGTGCAGGCTGACGTTTGATAGCGCCTGAATGGTGCGTGAACCTTGCTGGAACACTTTGGTGATATTCTCAAGTTTAATCATTAGTTTATTTATTATCGTGTTGCATAGTCCGTGGTGTATCGGGCTTCACTCAGCAGGGCTGTGCGAAATTTGGATGGATGTTAAGGCATCCAGACGGCTAAATCAATGGAAGTCATTCAAACTGCCATTCTCTCGCTATACGCAATCATGCGATACTTAGCGACACATTTTCAGCAGGAGTTTCTACGTGGCGAATAAAGTCCCGGCTATTTTTCTTGATCGTGATGGCACATTGAATGTCGATCACGGCTATGTTCATGAAATCGATAATTTCGAGTTCATTGATGGCACCATCGAAGCGTTACAGGCGCTGAAGAAGATGGGCTATGCGCTGGTACTGGTGACGAACCAGTCGGGCATTGCGCGTGGCATGTTTACCGAAGATCAGTTTATGCAGCTCACCGAATGGATGGATTGGTCGCTGGCCGATCGCGATGTTGATCTGGATGGCATCTATTTCTGTCCGCATTTGCCCGATGCCACAGTAGAAGCGTATCGCCAGCAGTGTGATTGCCGTAAGCCGCAGCCGGGCATGTTGCTCTCCGCGCAGCAGCATCTGGATATCGATATGGCTTCTTCTTATATGGTAGGCGACAAAATAGAAGATATGCAGGCGGCGTTAGCAGCGGGTGTAGGTACGAAAGTACTGGTACGTAGCGGTAAGCCGGTAACGGCAGAAGGTGAAGCAGCGGCAGATTGGGTGATTAATAGTCTGGCAGAGCTGCCTGCACGCATCAAAAAGGCCTAAAAACGGGCCTTTTGCGCAAATTTCAAGCGAACAGCAAAAAACTTGAAATTTGCACTTGTCAGCTCCGAATAACTCCCTATAATGCGCCACCACTGAGACGGCAAAGCGGCAACGCAGACGGCTCAGCAGGGAGTGAAGAAATTCATCCCGCCGGATGAAAACGCTGAAAAAAGTGTTTGACTCCGAAGGAGAGTAGCGTAGTATACGCCACCTCGCGACAGACGGTTCAGCCGCTGTTCGCAACGCTCTTTAACAATTTATCAGACAATCTGTGTGGGCACTCGCAGGATTGATATCAGCGTCTCCGGACGTAAAAAATATCAAAGCCTCACGAGTGAACACATAATGAAATTCATTATGACGTTTTACAGATGAGCACCGCTGAACTTGTTTCAGCAAATCAAACTTAAATTGAAGAGTTTGATCATGGCTCAGATTGAACGCTGGCGGCAGGCCTAACACATGCAAGTCGAACGGTAGCACAGAGAGCTTGCTCTCGGGTGACGAGTGGCGGACGGGTGAGTAATGTCTGGGAAACTGCCCGATGGAGGGGGATAACTACTGGAAACGGTAGCTAATACCGCATAACGTCGCAAGACCAAAGTGGGGGACCTTCGGGCCTCACACCATCGGATGTGCCCAGATGGGATTAGCTAGTAGGTGGGGTAATGGCTCACCTAGGCGACGATCCCTAGCTGGTCTGAGAGGATGACCAGCCACACTGGAACTGAGACACGGTCCAGACTCCTACGGGAGGCAGCAGTGGGGAATATTGCACAATGGGCGCAAGCCTGATGCAGCCATGCCGCGTGTATGAAGAAGGCCTTCGGGTTGTAAAGTACTTTCAGCGGGGAGGAAGGCGGTGGAGTTAATAACTTCACCGATTGACGTTACCCGCAGAAGAAGCACCGGCTAACTCCGTGCCAGCAGCCGCGGTAATACGGAGGGTGCAAGCGTTAATCGGAATTACTGGGCGTAAAGCGCACGCAGGCGGTCTGTCAAGTCGGATGTGAAATCCCCGGGCTTAACCTGGGAACTGCATTCGAAACTGGCAGGCTAGAGTCTTGTAGAGGGGGGTAGAATTCCAGGTGTAGCGGTGAAATGCGTAGAGATCTGGAGGAATACCGGTGGCGAAGGCGGCCCCCTGGACAAAGACTGACGCTCAGGTGCGAAAGCGTGGGGAGCAAACAGGATTAGATACCCTGGTAGTCCACGCCGTAAACGATGTCGACTTGGAGGTTGTTCCCTTGAGGAGTGGCTTCCGGAGCTAACGCGTTAAGTCGACCGCCTGGGGAGTACGGCCGCAAGGTTAAAACTCAAATGAATTGACGGGGGCCCGCACAAGCGGTGGAGCATGTGGTTTAATTCGATGCAACGCGAAGAACCTTACCTACTCTTGACATCCAGAGAACTTAGCAGAGATGCTTTGGTGCCTTCGGGAACTCTGAGACAGGTGCTGCATGGCTGTCGTCAGCTCGTGTTGTGAAATGTTGGGTTAAGTCCCGCAACGAGCGCAACCCTTATCCTTTGTTGCCAGCGGTTCGGCCGGGAACTCAAAGGAGACTGCCAGTGATAAACTGGAGGAAGGTGGGGATGACGTCAAGTCATCATGGCCCTTACGAGTAGGGCTACACACGTGCTACAATGGCGCATACAAAGAGAAGCGACCTCGCGAGAGCAAGCGGACCTCATAAAGTGCGTCGTAGTCCGGATCGGAGTCTGCAACTCGACTCCGTGAAGTCGGAATCGCTAGTAATCGTAGATCAGAATGCTACGGTGAATACGTTCCCGGGCCTTGTACACACCGCCCGTCACACCATGGGAGTGGGTTGCAAAAGAAGTAGGTAGCTTAACCTTCGGGAGGGCGCTTACCACTTTGTGATTCATGACTGGGGTGAAGTCGTAACAAGGTAACCGTAGGGGAACCTGCGGTTGGATCACCTCCTTACCTGAAGATACCTTCCCGCGCAGTGCTCACACAGATTGTCTGATAAAAAGTAATGAGCAAGACGGCTGCGAAGTCGTGACACTACTCGTGTCCCCTTCGTCTAGCGGTTAGGACTCCGCCCTTTCACGGCGGCAACAGGGGTTCGAATCCCCTAGGGGACGCCACTTGCTTGGTGACAGGTGAAAGGTGTCTCCACGAAGTATCTCAAAACTGACTTAACCGTCATGTTTGAGATATTGCTCTTTAACAATCCGGAACAAGCTGAAAATTGAAACGACGTGTTGGTTCATTTCTCCGTAATAGGAAATGAATAACAACATGTTCGAGTCTCTCAAATGCTTGCAGTCTGCACGCGTTGCAAAACGCCTGTGGGTTGTGAGGTTAAGCGACTAAGCGTACACGGTGGATGCCCTGGCAGTCAGAGGCGATGAAGGACGTGCTAATCTGCGTAAAGCGTCGGTAAGGTGATATGAACCGCTACAGCCGACGATGTCCGAATGGGGAAACCCGGTGCACTCAGTGCATCATCGCAACATGAATACATAGTGTTGCGAGGCGAACCTGGGGAACTGAAACATCTAAGTACCCAGAGGAAAAGAAATCAACCGAGATTCCCCCAGTAGCGGCGAGCGAACGGGGAACAGCCCAGAACCTGAATCAGTTTGTGCGTTAGTGGAAGCGTCTGGAAAGTCGCGCGATACCGGGTGATAGCCCCGTACACGAAAGTGCACATACTGTGAGTTCGAAGAGTAGGGCGGGACACGTGGTATCCTGTCTGAATATGGGGGGACCATCCTCCAAGGCTAAATACTCCTGACTGACCGATAGTGAACCAGTACCGTGAGGGAAAGGCGAAAAGAACCCCGGCGAGGGGAGTGAAACAGAACCTGAAACCGTGTACGTACAAGCAGTGGGAGCCTCATTTATGGGGTGACTGCGTACCTTTTGTATAATGGGTCAGCGACTTATATTCTGTAGCAAGGTTAACCGTATAGGGGAGCCGCAGGGAAACCGAGTCTTAACTGGGCGTTAAGTTGCAGGGTATAGACCCGAAACCCGGTGATCTAGCCATGGGCAGGTTGAAGGTTGGGTAACACTAACTGGAGGACCGAACCGACTAATGTTGAAAAATTAGCGGATGACTTGTGGCTGGGGGTGAAAGGCCAATCAAACCGGGAGATAGCTGGTTCTCCCCGAAAGCTATTTAGGTAGCGCCTCGTGAACTCATCTTCGGGGGTAGAGCACTGTTTCGGCTAGGGGGCCATCCCGGCTTACCAACCCGATGCAAACTGCGAATACCGAAGAATGTTATCACGGGAGACACACGGCGGGTGCTAACGTCCGTCGTGAAGAGGGAAACAACCCAGACCGCCAGCTAAGGTCCCAAAGTCATGGTTAAGTGGGAAACGATGTGGGAAGGCACAGACAGCCAGGATGTTGGCTTAGAAGCAGCCATCATTTAAAGAAAGCGTAATAGCTCACTGGTCGAGTCGGCCTGCGCGGAAGATGTAACGGGGCTAAACCATGCACCGAAGCTGCGGCAGCGACACTATGTGTTGTTGGGTAGGGGAGCGTTCTGTAAGCCGTTGAAGGTGTCCTGTGAGGGGTGCTGGAGGTATCAGAAGTGCGAATGCTGACATAAGTAACGATAAAGCGGGTGAAAAGCCCGCTCGCCGGAAGACCAAGGGTTCCTGTTCAACGTTAATCGGAGCAGGGTGAGTCGACCCCTAAGGCGAGGCTGAAAAGCGTAGTCGATGGGAAGCAGGTTAATATTCCTGCACTTGGTGTTACTGCGAAGGGGGGACGGAGAAGGCTAGGTTATCCGGGCGACGGTTGTCCCGGTTTAAGCGTGTAGGCTGATATCTTTGGTAAATCCGGGATATCTTAAGGCTGAGGCGTGATGACGAGTCACTACGGTGATGAAGTAACTGATGCCCTGCTTCCAGGAAAAGCCTCTAAGCTCCAGGTAACACGAAATCGTACCCCAAACCGACACAGGTGGTCAGGTAGAGAATACCAAGGCGCTTGAGAGAACTCGGGTGAAGGAACTAGGCAAAATGGTGCCGTAACTTCGGGAGAAGGCACGCTGGCGCGTAGGTAGAGGGACTTGCTCCCCGAGCCGAAGCCAGTCGAAGATACCAGCTGGCTGCAACTGTTTATTAAAAACACAGCACTGTGCAAACACGAAAGTGGACGTATACGGTGTGACGCCTGCCCGGTGCCGGAAGGTTAATTGATGGGGTTATCCGCAAGGAGAAGCTCTTGATCGAAGCCCCGGTAAACGGCGGCCGTAACTATAACGGTCCTAAGGTAGCGAAATTCCTTGTCGGGTAAGTTCCGACCTGCACGAATGGCGTAATGATGGCCAGGCTGTCTCCACCCGAGACTCAGTGAAATTGAAATCGCTGTGAAGATGCAGTGTACCCGCGGCAAGACGGAAAGACCCCGTGAACCTTTACTATAGCTTGACACTGAACATTGAGCCTTGATGTGTAGGATAGGTGGGAGGCTTTGAAGCGTGGACGCCAGTCTGCGTGGAGCCAACCTTGAAATACCACCCTTTAATGTTTGATGTTCTAACGTAGGCCCGTGATCCGGGCTGCGGACAGTGTCTGGTGGGTAGTTTGACTGGGGCGGTCTCCTCCCAAAGAGTAACGGAGGAGCACGAAGGTTGGCTAATCCTGGTCGGACATCAGGAGGTTAGTGCAATGGCATAAGCCAGCTTGACTGCGAGAGTGACGGCTCGAGCAGGTGCGAAAGCAGGTCATAGTGATCCGGTGGTTCTGAATGGAAGGGCCATCGCTCAACGGATAAAAGGTACTCCGGGGATAACAGGCTGATACCGCCCAAGAGTTCATATCGACGGCGGTGTTTGGCACCTCGATGTCGGCTCATCACATCCTGGGGCTGAAGTAGGTCCCAAGGGTACGGCTGTTCGCCGTTTAAAGTGGTACGCGAGCTGGGTTTAGAACGTCGTGAGACAGTTCGGTCCCTATCTGCCGTGGGCGCTGGAGAATTGAGGGGGGTTGCTCCTAGTACGAGAGGACCGGAGTGAACGCACCACTGGTGTTCGGGTTGTCATGCCAATGGCATTGCCCGGTAGCTAAGTGCGGAAAAGATAAGTGCTGAAAGCATCTAAGCACGAAACTTGCCCCGAGATGAGTTCTCCCTGACTCCTTGAGAGTCCTGAAGGGACGTTGAAGACTACGACGTTGATAGGCCGGATGTGTAAGCGCAGCGATGCGTTGAGCTAACCGGTACTAATGACCCGTGAGGCTTAACCTTACAACGCCAGAGGCGTTTTGGTCTGAGAGACCGGATTTTCAGCTTGTTTTACGGATTAAAGATTTAGCGGAAGCGAATGTTATTCGTTTTTGCGCAGGAATTTGCCTGGCGGCTTTAGCGCGGTGGTCCCACCTGACCCCATGCCGAACTCAGAAGTGAAACGCCGTAGCGCCGATGGTAGTGTGGGGTCTCCCCATGCGAGAGTAGGGAACTGCCAGGCATCAATTTAAGACCCACTATCGGGTCGTGACCTTCCCAGTGACGCGGGAAGGGCGAAACACCTGAAATCAGAACGATTGTCTGATATCAGTACAGAATCGGTGGAGCGGTAGTTCAGTTGGTTAGAATACCTGCCTGTCACGCAGGGGGTCGCGGGTTCGAGCCCCGTCCGTTCCGCCACTTAATTGATAAGCCCTGACTGAAAAGTCAGGGCTTTTTCATGTCTGTAATTCCGCTAATATTGTTGATAAAAAATCAAAATTCTTCTGCTTATAAGCGGATTTTTCAGCAACAATAAACCTGCCAGAATAGTTCCCATCGAAACATAACGCTATCCGATGAGGAAATCATGACAATCCCCGCCTTTGGTTTAGGTACTTTCCGTCTGCAAGACGATGTTGTAATCCATTCAGTTAAAACTGCTCTGGAACTTGGCTATCGCACAATTGATACCGCGCAAATCTATGAAAATGAAGCGGCTGTGGGTCAGGCGATTGCTGAAAGTGGCGTAGTACGTGGCGACTTGTTCGTTACCACCAAGATCTGGATTGAGAATCTTTCGGCAGAGAAGTTGATTCCCAGCTTGGAAGAGAGCCTGGCAAAACTGCGCACCGATTATGTCGATCTCACCTTGATCCACTGGCCTTCTCCGGGAGCGGCGGTATCAGTGAAAGAGAGCATGTTGGCACTGATGGCAGCAAAAGAAGCAGGTCTAACGCGTCAGATTGGTATCTCAAACTTCCCAATCGCCTTGATGAAAGAGGCGATTGACGCGGTTGGTGCGGAAAATATCGCCACTAACCAGATTGAGCTGCATCCTTTCCTGCAGAACCGTCAGGTGGTTGAATTTGCTCAAAAGAATGGTCTTCACATCACTTCTTATATGACGCTGGCTTATGGCGATGCGCTGAAAGATCAGGTAATCGACGCGATTGCACAGAAGCACAAAGCCACTCCAGCTCAGGTGGTTCTGGCATGGGCGATGACGTTAGGTTACGCGGTGATCCCGTCATCCACCAAACGTGAAAATCTGGCGAGCAACATGGCAGCAGTTGATCTGCAGTTAGATGATCAAGATATGGCAAATATTGCCGCGCTGGATCGTCAGCAGCGTTTAGTGAGTCCTGAAGGTCTGGCACCAGACTGGGATTGATCGCTACTTACCTCTTCAGCCCTGCACTCGCCAGGGCTGATCTTTAACCCATTCACTTAGAAAATCGATAAACGCCCGAACGCGCTGACTAACTCCCAAGTCGCTGTAATAGACCGCATTAAAGGGCATCTCGACTGGAACGCGATGTTCAGCTAGCAGCTCAATAAAAGTGCCATCCGCTATCTCTTTATCCACCATAAAATCTGATAAACACGCGATACCTTGATCGCCTAGCACTAGCTGTTTGAGCGTTTCGCCGCTGTTAGATGACATACCCGGCGTGATGTCATAAAGCTCGCCACCTTCATCTGCGACAGGCCAGCGATTTAAGCGTGGCGTTTCAACGAAGCCAAGGCATTCATGCTGCACTAAATCAGCTGCCGATGCTGGTACGCCATATTTCGCCAGATAAGCCGGCGTGGCCACTAATTTGCGATAACTAATAAAGAGCAGACGAGCGCGCAACGTAGAATCCGTCAAATTGCCGGCGCGAATCGCCACATCGACTTTACGTTCGATGAGGTTAATAAAGCTCTCCGAAGAGATTAGCGATAGCGTGACGTCTGGATAGCGCTCACGAAAGGGTTTAATCATCGGCAGTAACAGATGCAGAATCACGGGCGTAGCTGCATCAATACGTAGCACGCCCTGAGGTGCCAGCTGACGCTCAATCAACTCGCCCTCGGCGGTCGACATCTCCTGCATCAACTTTTGCACGCGGCGAAAATAGTGCTCTCCTTCATGAGTGAGCGCTAACTGACGCGTAGTGCGCGTCAAGAGCGAGACACCTAGCTTATTCTCCAGCTTTTTAACCGTGCGGCTTACCGCTGAATTGGCCATCTGCAACTGTTCTGCTGCCCGACTAAAGCTGCCGCTCTCCACCACAGCGATAAATACCTTAAGCTCATCTGACGATGCTTTCATTATCCCTCCAAAAGCAAAAGTCTATTCTAACTTTGCATCTTTTTGTCATTAAAGCATGAGGCAATACTAGCGCCCATCAAAACTTCATGGGAGTTAATCATGCCACTTGCACTTTGGGCGCTGACAATCAGTGCCTATGCGATCGGAACGACAGAATTTGTTATTGTCGGGCTGATCCCAACCATCGCTGAACAACTCAGTATTACGCTGCCTTCCGCAGGAATGCTGGTCTCTATTTATGCTTTGGGCGTTGCCGTTGGCGCTCCGGTGTTGACAGCTTTGACCGGTAAGTTAGCGCGTAAGCAATTATTAATGGGATTGATGGTGCTCTTCACCGTTGGCAACCTGGTTGCCTGGTTGGCACCAAACTATGAAACGCTGGTCATTGCCCGATTGCTTACCGGCCTTGCTCACGGTGTGTTCTTCTCTGTCGGTTCCACGATAGCGACCAGCCTCGTAAGCAAAGAGAAGGCAGCGAGTGCGATTGCCATCATGTTTGGCGGTTTGACCGTAGCGTTGGTAACTGGCGTGCCGTTGGGTACGCTCATCGGGCAACACTTTGGCTGGCGTGAAAGTTTCCTGGCTGTGTCATTGCTGGGCGTCATCGCTCTGGTGGCAAGCCAACTGCTTATCCCGCGTAATATTGCTCAACCACCGGCAACAACGTTAGCACAGCAAGCGCGTGTGATGATCAACCCACGTCTGCTGCTGATTTATGCGATTACCGCGCTGGGTTATGGTGGCGTATTTACTGCCTTCACATTTCTTGCGCCAATGATGCAGTCGCTGGCTGGCTTTTCGCCTACCGCGGTGAGTGTGATTCTGCTGGGTTATGGTGTGTCGGTCGCCATTGGTAATATCTGGGGCGGCAAGCTGGCCGATCGCCGTGGCGCGGTTCCTGCATTAACACTGATCTTTATGGCGCTGGCCATTCTGCTGATGGTGTTCCAGTTCACCGCCAGCATGCACTTTATGTCAGTGGCAACAGTATTAGTTATGGGTATCTTCGCCTTTGCCAACGTGCCGGGTTTGCAGGTTTACGTGGTGCAGAAAGCTGAACATCATGCGCCAGGCGCGGTAGATGTTGCATCAGGCCTCAATATTGCGGCCTTCAATATCGGTATCGCTCTGGGTTCCACGGTAGGTGGTTATATTGTCGAGCATTACGGACTGGCGCAAACGCCGTGGGTTGGTGCGGTGATTGTGCTTGGCGCGCTGCTGCTGGTGCGATTGAGTGGTCAACTCGATAAACCTCAAACGGCGATAGCGATGGAATAACACGCGCAAAAGCCTGCCAACTGGCAGGCTTTTGCATTGGTATGCTGTGAGGCGAATTCCGACAATCAAGAACACCAATTGAAACCCCGCGCTAAAATCCCTATAACAGTCAGGTGAAGTACGAGTCGTAAACCAGTCAGGCGGGAAAGTGCGGAAAAAAACTTATTCAATGCGTTATGTAGCAGGTCAGCCAGCAGAGCGGATCTTTCCGCCGGGGGCAATGCTGCATCTTGGGCAGGCATTACCGCCTGGCGCACCTTTGCCAGCCGATCCCACACTGCGAGTCTTAGTCTGGAATATCTTCAAGCAACAACGCGCAGACTGGATGTCGGTGCTGCAAGGTTTTGGCAAAGATGCCCACCTTGTTCTACTGCAGGAGGCGCAAGCTACGCCCGAACTGGTCAAATTCGCCACCAGTAACTATCTCGCGGCCGATCAGGTGCCAGCCTTTGTTCTACCGCAACATCCTTCTGGCGTCATGACGCTGGCATCTGCGCATCCTGTTTATTGCTGCCCACTTCGCGAGCGTGAACCGTTGCTGCGTTTAGCCAAATCTGCGCTGGTCACGGCATATCCGTTGCCGACTGGCGAAATGCTGATGGTAGTAAATATCCATGCAGTCAATTTCAGTCTCGGTGTCGATGTCTACAGCAAACAACTCGGGCCGATTGGCGAACAGATTCAGCATCATCGCGGCCCGGTGATCATGGCGGGGGATTTTAACGCCTGGAGTCGTCAGCGTATGAATGCGCTGTATCGCTTTGCGCGGGAGATGTCACTGCGTGAAGTGAACTTCACCGATGACCATCGTCGCAAAGCTTTCGGTCGCCCACTGGATTTCGTTTTCTATCGTGATATGAAGGTCAGTGAGGCTTCAGTGCTGGTGACGCGCGCATCAGATCACAATCCGCTATTGGTTGAGTTCAACTCTCTCTACGGTATCGAGCGTTAAGCCAATACACTCGAGCTCCCATCTAGCAACAATCGAAGTCATACTGCGAAGGGTAAGTTAGTGCCTAAACAGGTGATATGCAGCATTTAGCGGAAGCAGAAAATGAAAAAGGCTGACAAAAGTCAGCCTTTTCGGGGCATTAGGTATCAGGTGTTGCGCTATTATTCACAAACAGCGTGAGCTTGTCGCCCGGCTGAATGTCTTTAGCGTCACTGTTCCAGCGCATAACATCTTTGGTATTCACACCGTGACGTTTTGCAATACTGGCAAAAGAATCACCCTTACGTACACGATAGGTGATGCTGTTGCCGTTATCAGCCAATTGCGTGCTCGCTTTGCCGCTCACGGTCAGGGTCTGACCGGTACGAACTGAAGCGCTGCGCAGATTGTTCTGCTGTTTCAGTGCACTGACGCTTACGCCAAGCTTGCTGGCAATACCAGACAAGGTGTCGCCTTTGCGTACCGTGTAGCTGTTTCCTGCCGCGCTGACTTTCGCCATCTCGGTAGGCTGCACGGAAGCGATATCACCGGAAGCCAGTGAGTCGCGCAACTTAGCAACGTTGGACTTCGGCACCATAATGTAGTGCGGTCCATTTGGCGCTGTGGCTCCGTTTTTATAACCGGCATTAAATGTCTTCAGCTTGCTGAGAGACATACCGGCCATATCGGCGGCCTGCGTCAGTTCAATCTGCTGTCCCACCTCTACGCGAGCTAATGCACGGCTCTCGTTCGGGGTCGGCAGTTTGATACCGTAACGCTTGTTGTTCTTGAGAATCTCACTCAAGGCCAACATTTTAGGTACGTAAACCGTAGTCTCGCGTGGCAGCGATAAATTCCAGAAGTCAGTCGGCTTACCGCGCGCCTTATTCTGTTTCATCGCCTTCAGCACACGTCCTTCACCGCTGTTGTAGGCGGCGATGGTCAGTAACCAGTCACCGTCAAACATACCGTTCAGACGCTGCATCATATCCAGCGCTACTTTGGTCGAGGCCACCACATCGCGGCGTCCGTCGTACCATTGGTTCTGTTTCAAACCATAGTTTTTGCCCGTTTGTGCAACAATCTGCCAGATGCCGGCGGCATTCGCAGAAGATGTTGCGTGTGGGTCAAAAGCGCTCTCCACTATGGGTAGCAGTACCAGTTCCATCGGCATTTTACGTTTCTGTATCTGCTCGACTATCCAGTACATGTACGGCTCTGCCCGTAATGTTACATCGTGGAGATAGCTCTTATTTTTTAAAAATTTTGTTTTTTGTTCGCGGATCCGGCTGTTTTCCGGAATCCCCATCTTCAACTCGTCACTAATGTGATTCCAGAGATCAGTATCTTCTGCGAGGCTTGTTCCATCATCCTGCCATCGCGGCGACAACAATCGATCTCCGTACTTTCCATTTTCACCTTGACCAGCTGAAGACAGACTCTGGGCATGCTGTACGGGGATATTGGCGTCATTCCTTGATGCCTGACATCCTACCAGCAAGACCGAGGCGAGTAAGATCGCTTTAGCCTTCATGTGTGTGTCAATAGTTCGCTTAAAAGACGAGCAACTATACGTGACGGTCCACCACAACACAACCTCAAATATCAAAAGCGGTCTTTCTTCTCGCGTAGATCGGCGAAAGTTTGCCATAACGCTGACGATGACACATTAGTGCCTAAAGCCTGTTGTAAATCAGCATCTTGCGTGCGTAAAAATAAATTTATTTCCCGCTCTAAGGCCAGTTTTGTCGGTAAAGTAATGCGGTTTTCTGCGCGTAAGTCCTTAATTTGCTGATACCTTGCCAAAATTTTAGGGTCATGGGGCAGAATAGCCGCAGCAAACTTCATATTGGATAAAGTGTACTCATGCGCACAGCAAACAAGAGTATCTGCAGGGAGTTGATTAAGCTTCTGAAATGATTCGAACATTTGTTCTGCGGTGCCTTCAAATAAACGTCCGCAGCCACCGGAAAACATCGTGTCTCCACAGAAAAGATAAGGAGAGCTGAAATATGAGATATGTCCTAAAGTGTGACCAGGTGTTGCGATGACACGGAAATTTAGCCCAAGAACTGTAAATTCATCGCCTTCGGCCACAATACGCTTTGCCCCTTTATCTGCAGTTTCCTGTGGACCGAAAACCGCCAAATCGGGATAGTGCTGCAGCAGTTCATCCACGCCGCCCACGTGATCGTGATGATGATGCGTCAGCAAAATCGCCACGGGTTGCCAATGATTGGCCCTGATTTTATCCAGCACCGGCTGTGCTTCGCCGGGATCGACAATCAGACAGTTATTGTCATCGTCCGTCAGTGTCCAGATGTAGTTATCCTGCAATGCGGGAATGCTGGTAAGATTCATAAACACCTCTCAGGTCGTAGAAAAAGGAAAATGGTAGAGCATGAAGCCGGCTAAAACACGCCAAATCCTGACTGCACCGCGCTCCTGGCGCGATATGCCAATGGGAGACTATTTTCGCGACGCGCTCACTCAGCAACTGCAGCCTTATCTCGGCAAGCTGTATGGCTTTCATATGCTTAAAATTGGCAGCCTCAGCGCAGAAATCAACACCAGCCAGTGTGCCATATCGCATCAGGTGAATGTGGGCATTGAGGGCGATGAGTTACAGGTTATCGCCAATAACACGCAATTACCCTTTGAATCTAAATCAGTTGATGCCTGTTTGCTGGCGCACACGCTGGCGTGGAGTCAGGATCCGCACCGCGTGCTGCGCGAAGTGGACCGGGTATTGATCGATGATGGCTGGATGATCATCAGCGGCTTCAATCCTTTCAGTCTATTAGGGATTAGCAAAGGCATTCCGGGTTTGCACTCGCGCGCGCCGTGGAGTGGAAGGATGTTTAGCCAGGTGCGATTGCTCGACTGGCTGGGCCTGCTGAATTATGAAGTAGTGTACCGCACGCGTTTTCAGGTGGTGCCGTGGCATCGGCAGGGCGGCAGGGTGATCAGCGCGCATTTACCGGCGCTCGGTTGTTTGAACATTGTGGTGGCACGTAAACGCACGTTCCCGTTAACGCCCACCAAAATGAAAAAGAATCTGAATCAAAGCCAGCTACGTCAAACGGTTAACGTTACGCGCCAGTTTCGTGAAGTGAAGGATCAGGATTCAACCTGATAGCCGATATCATCCTGAGTAGGATTTCCCGCCGCGCTGCGCGCCAGTTCGTCGCAGCGTTCGTTCTCCGGATGCCCCGCGTGACCTTTTACCCATTCCCACTTAATTTCATGGTTGCTGAGCGCCACATCGAGGCGTTTCCACAGATCGACATTTTTAACCGGTTTTTTATCGGCGGTTTTCCAGCCGCGCTTCTTCCAGTTGTGGATCCAGCTGGTGATGCCCTGACGAACATATTGGCTGTCGGTACTGAGCACCACCTCACACGGCTGTTTTAACGCTTCAAGCGCCACGATAGCCGCCATCATTTCCATGCGATTGTTGGTGGTGAGGCGATAACCCGTACTGAACTCTTTTTCATGCGCGCCATAACGCAAAATGGCGCCGTAGCCGCCGGGACCGGGATTGCCCAGGCAAGATCCATCGGTGAATATTTCTACCTGTTTGCGCATCTCTGGTAGACTTCCTTCTGACAAAACGCCAAGTCTGACATAAAACGAGTCCTATGAGCACTGCAAATAACCGCCAGATCGTCCTCGATACCGAAACCACCGGCATGAACATGATCGGTGTGCATTATGAAGGACATCGCATCATTGAAATTGGTGCGGTTGAGGTGATCAACCGTCGCCTGACCGGCAACAACTTCCACATGTATCTGAAGCCTGATCGGCTGGTGGATCCGGAAGCGTTCGGCGTTCACGGTATCGCCGATGAATTCCTACTCGATAAGCCGATGTTTGCGGATATCGCCGACGAATTCCTTGAGTACATCCGTGGCGCGGAGCTGGTGATCCATAACGCATCGTTCGATATCGGCTTTATGGATTACGAATTCGGCATGCTGAAGCGGGATATCGGCAAAACCGAAACTTTCTGCCAGATCACCGATAGCCTGGCGATGGCGCGTAAGATGTATCCCGGCAAGCGCAACAGCCTCGATGCGTTGTGCAACCGTTATGAGATAGACAACAGCAAGCGTACGCTGCACGGCGCACTGCTCGATGCCGAGATTCTGGCCGAAGTGTTCCTGATGATGACCGGCGGTCAAACCTCGCTGGCCTTTTCACTCGATGGTGAGCAGAACAATCAGGGCGGCGGTGAGAACATTCAGCGGATAGTGCGTCCGAGTTCAGGTCTGCGCGTTGTCAGCGCCAGCGATGAAGAGATTATTGCGCACGAAGGTCGTCTGGATTTAGTGCAAAAGAAGGGCGGTAGCTGCCTGTGGCGTGTGTAAAACGGCTGATTTTGCGTGGAAAATCGACGTTAAGCTGAAAAAAACGCCAAACGAAACATTCCCACATAAAAAGCGTTGACGGGTACGAGAGCTGCTATTAATATGCGCCTCGTTCTCGACGGGGAACAAAGCGCGGAGCGGTAGTTCAGTTGGTTAGAATACCTGCCTGTCACGCAGGGGGTCGCGGGTTCGAGCCCCGTCCGTTCCGCCAATCTATTTAAAGAAGCCGATGCAGAAATGCATCGGCTTTTTGCTTTTTCCAAACCGACGTAGGGTCGCCATTCATGGCGACCATTACCAACTTAATCCTTCTGCACCGCCACCGTCGTGCGATACGCCGCCACAGACTCTTCGCGGTCCGCGCGCGCCAGCCAGCGATAGCAGCCTGCACCCAAGGCCACACCGATAAACCAGCTAAAGTTCGCCACTGCATGCAGTGAAGGAATAAAGCTGATCACCAGACAAATGCCCACCGACGGCAGCAGCGCAGCAATTGCTTTCGGGTTGAAGCCGCCGCGATACCAGTAACGTCCTTTTGGCGTGTCATCAAACAGATCATCAACGTAGACTTTGCTGCGTTTAATCAGATAGAAATCAGCCACCAGGATGCCGAACAACGGCCCAATGAACGAGCCCAGCACATCCAGCGTGTAGTGAATCAGTTCTGGCGACTGGAACAGGTTCCACGGCGTCAGTAACACCGAGCCAACCGCTGCGATCATGCCACCGGTGCGGAAGCTGATTTTCTGTGGTGAGCAGTTAGAGAAGTCGAACGCTGGCGAGACAAAGTTCGCCACAATATTAATGCCGATGGTAGCGATAATCATGGTCAGCAGGCCAATCGCCACCGCCACGTCGTTACCCACCATGCTGACGGTCTCAATCGGATCGGTGATCATTCTGCCGAACAGCGATTGGGTACCGGAAACAATCACCACGGTGACAATCGAGAACAGCAAGAAGTTGAACGGTAAGCCCCAGCGGTTGCCGCGACGAATTTCGCCCATGCTTTTGCCGTAACGCGAGAAGTCTCCAAAATTCAGCAGCGGACCGGAGAAGTAGGAGACCACCAGCGCGGTGGCGGTGATCATCTGCCAGGTTTGCTCGCCAGTGCTCAACTGCTTGCTGGCCAGCGTGAAGGAGATACCGTCAAAACCGGTTTTGTATACAATCCAGCCCGCCAGCGCCACCATCACCACATACACCGCCGGACCGGCGACATCGATAAAGCGTTTAATCGCGCTCATGCCGTGCCAGAACACCATCGCCTGCAGCAACCACATCACGCCGAAACAGCACCAGCCCAACTGTGATAAGCCGAGCCAGCTGCTTTGCGTCATGCTGCTAAGGGTTGGGAAGAACTTCAGCAGCACCAGCATCAGCGCGTTGGCCGCCAGATAAGTCTGGATGCCGTACCACGCGAAAGCGATCAGCCCGCGGATAATCGCCGGGATATTCGCGCCGAACACACCAAATGCCTGGCGCGAAATCACCGCATAGGGCACGCCCGCCATCTGGCTCGGCTTGGCCACCAGATTGGCGCACAGCTGCACAATGCAGATGCCCACTAACAAGCACAGCAGCACCTGCCAGCTCGCCAGCCCAAGGGTAAAGAAGCTGGCGGCCACCACATAGCCGCCCATGCTGTGCACGTCCGACATCCAGAAAGAAAAGATGTTGTACCACGACCAGTTCTGGTCGCGCGTCGGCGCCAGATCTTCGTTACACAGGCGTGGACTGTATTGCGCGTTGGCTTCAGAGGCCACCGCAGAGGTCACTTCAGAATGATTTGGCATGAAACCTGCTCCTCTCTACATCATGGAATAATAATCACATCGTGAAACGGTATTGCAGGATCCAGGCCAGAATTGATTTCTTGTATACAAAAAATTAATTTCACGTATACGATGTGCAGCACACAGTCACTTACCGGAGCAGGTAATGAAGAGTGAAACAGGCCAGAAAACGGCTGCCGATCTGAACGATCGCGATGAACCTATCTATCAGGCGCTGCTGACCGCCATCGTTGAGCATCAGTTGCCGCCTGGCAGTAAATTGCCGGAAGAAGCGTTATCAGACGTCTTCGGCGTGAGCCGCACCGGCATCCGCAAGGTGCTGCAACGCCTCGCCGCGGTGCAAATGATCACCTTGTCGCCCCGACGTGGTGCACAGGTGGCGACGCCGGGCGTTGATGAAGCCCGCGACATCTTTGCCACCCGCAGTTTATTAGAGTGCGCCAATTTGCCAGCGGTGCTGAGCCACGTACAGGCACCGCACTTAGCGGCGCTTGGCGTGCTAATTGAAGAAGAGCAGCAAGCACACGACCAGCACGATGGTGCTGCCGCGATTCGTCTCTCCGCCGCTTTTCATATTCAGCTGCAGGCGATCTCCGGTAACGAAGTGCTCACCGATATGGTGACGCGCCTGACGCAGCGTTCGTCGTTGGTGATTGCCGCTTACGGTGCACCGTGGCAGCGCGGCTGCCGTTGCGATCATCACGATCGGCTGGTGGATCTGCTGCGGCAAAAAGATCTGCCGGCGTTGACTGCCGCACTGCAGCATCACTTCGAACACATTGTTGCCAGCCTGCACTTTGAGCGCAGCGGCGAAACCTTGCCTGATTTCACCCGGTTATTTGCCGGTAACAAAGGAGCGGCATCATGAGCCTGATTCAGGTCATCAATCCCAACACCAGCTTAGCGATGACGGAAACCATTGGCGCCGCCGCGCGCGCCGTCGCCGCGCCGGGCACTGAGATTCTGGCGGTGTGTCCAACGCACGGCGTGGAGTCGATTGAAGGGCATTTTGATGAAGCCATCGCGGCAATTGGCGTGCTGGAGCAGGTGAAACGCGGCAAAGCGCAAGGCGTGAGCGGCCATATCATTGCTTGCTTTGGCGATCCGGGATTACTGGCGGCGCGTGAGCTGGCGAGCGGACCGGTGATTGGCATCGCGGAAGCGGCCATGCACACCGCCACGCTGGTGGCGACGCGCTTTTCGATTGTCACCACCTTGCCGCGCACGCTGGTGATTGCACGCCATCTGCTGCAGCAATATGGCTTCACTCACCATTGTGCTGCGCTGCATGCTATCGATCTGCCGGTGCTGGCGCTGGAAGACGGCAGCGGTGTGGCGCAGGAGAAAGTCCGTCAGCGCTGCATGCAGGCCAAACGCGAAGATGGCAGCGGGGCGATAGTGTTGGGCTGTGGCGGCATGGCCACGCTGGCGCAGGATCTCACTAAAGAGCTGGGCATTCCGGTGATCGACGGCGTCAGCGCCGCAGTAAAAATGGTGGAGTCGCTGGTGGCGTTAGGCTTTGGCACCAGCAAGCACGGCGATCTCGATTATCCCCTCGAAAAACCGCTCAGCGGAGTCTTTCAGCACCTAAACTAACCACTGGTTGAGCGACAGGAACTTACAGAATGAATGATGTATCTGGAAAGAAAGAGTACAGCTTCAACAAAAACTATCCACGCGATCTGATCGGTTATGCCGGCAACCCGCCGCATGCGCAGTGGCCGGGCAAAGCGCGCGTCGCGGTGCAGTTTGTTCTTAATTACGAAGAGGGTGCTGAGAATAACGTGTTGCATGGCGACGCCGGTTCCGAGCAGTTTCTTTCCGATATTATCGGTGCGGCCAGCTACGCCGATCGTCATATGTCGATGGATTCGCTGTATGAATACGGCTCACGCGCCGGTTTCTGGCGTATTCATAATGAGTTTCAAAAGCGCGGTTTGCCGCTAACGGTGTTTGGCGTGGCGATGGCGTTGGCGCGGCATCCGGAGATCGTCGAAGCGATTAAAGCGGCGGATTACGACGTGGTGAGCCACGGCTGGCGCTGGATCCACTATCAGGCGATGGACGCAAAAACCGAGCGCCAGCACATGCAGCAGGCGGTGGACGTGTTAACCGATCTGTTTGGCAAAGCGCCAACCGGCTGGTATACCGGCCGCGACAGCCCAAACACCCGACGTTTAGTGGTCGAGCAGGGCGGTTTCAGCTATGACAGCGACTATTACGGCGACGATTTACCGTTCTGGACGCAAGTCACTTGTCAGGACGGCACGGTCAAACCGCATCTCATCATCCCTTACACGCTGGAGTGCAACGACATGCGCTTCGCCTCGCCGCAGGGCTTCAACACCGCGGAGCAGTTCTTTACCTATCTGCGCGACACCTTTGATGTGCTGTACGAAGAGGGCGAAACCGCACCGAAGATGATGTCGATTGGCATGCACTGTCGTTTGCTGGGACGTCCGGGGAAATTCCGTGGCTTGCAGCGCTTCCTCGATCACATTCAGCAGCATGAGGATGTGTGGGTGTGTACGCGGCAGCAGATCGCCGATCACTGGATCGAAACGCATCCGGCACCAACATCCTGAATTTGTAGGGTCGCCATTTATGGCGACCGATTTTTTCCGCTAACACCTTAACTCATCAAACTCACCTGCGCCGCGACAATCCGCCAGCCGCACGGCAATCGCACCCATGTCTGCTGCTGGCGTCCAATCTTCTCCACGCCTTCACGCGTAAACTCGGTGCTGCACACCGCATAGTCATCGCCAAAAGTGGTAATCACCGTATTACGTAACTCGCGCTCCAACCCTTTCGACGGACGTGCCGCGCGGAAAGCGCGAATCTCATCAATGCCATACAAATTCTCACCCGCGCCCAAACGCACGGTACGTTTGTCGTGCCAGAACAGCTCATCCAGCACTTCAACGTCATTGCTGATCAACGCCTGCTCGTAGCGGTAAAAGGCGGCGGTGACTTCGGCGAGCACTGCCGGGCGATCGATATGTTCAGGTGTCATCTTCAGGCGTCCATTAAGGTGGTTTGTGGCAGCGTCAGCCCTTGCTGTTGCAGCGCCCAGGCGGCGCGCAGTGCCAGATGTTCTTTAAACGGTGCGGCGATCAGCTGTAAACCAATCGGCAAGCCGCTGGCGGTTTGCAGCGGCACGGTGCAGACCGGTAAACCGAGGAACGAAATCGGCTGGGTCAGCATGCCCATGCTGGCGCGCGTCGGCAAATGCTGGCCGTTGATGTGAATGGTTTCCTGGCCGATGGTGGTGGCGGTGCACGGTGTGGCGGGTGCAATCAGCACATCGAACTGCTCAAACAGCGGCAGCACCTGCTGCTGGAAGTGACGGCGGAAACGCTGCGCCTGCACGTACCACGCCGAGGGCAGCATCGCACCGGCCAGCAAGCGTTCACGCGAGTTGGGCTCGAACTGCTCGGGCTGCGTGCGCAGCATCGGCAAGTAGTGATTGCCGCCTTCTGCGGCGGTCATGATAAAGGCCGCCGAACGTGCGATTTCTGCATTCGGTAAGGTTACTTCGTCGATTGCCTGCAGCGCCTTAGCCGCAACGGCCACGGCGGCGCGCGCTTCATCGCTGCACCAGGTTGAGAAGAACCCACCGAGTACCGCGCTGCGCACGCCTTCTGCGCCCTTGCTGAGCCCGGCGCTGGCTGGCGCAACGGGCTGCGCGGCCTGGAAGGCATCGCTGACATCGGTACCTTGCAAGGTGTCGTACACCAGGCTCAAATCTTCAACCGAACGGGCAAATGGGCCGATGTGATCGAGGCTGGCGACAAACGGATGGCTGCCGCTGCGCGACAGGCGGCCAAAGGTCGGTTTAAGACCGAAGATACCGCACAGCGAAGCAGGCACGCGAATCGAGCCGTTGGTGTCGGTGCCAAGCGAGAAATGCACTAAACCCGCCGCCACCGCCGCTGCCGAACCGCCGGACGATCCGCCTGCCACGCGGGTTAAATCGCGCGGGTTGTGCGTCGCGCCGTAATGGGTGTTTTCGGTGGTAAAGCCGTACGCGTAGGCATCCATATTCAGCATGCCGGAGAGCAGCGCGCCAGACTGACGCAGTTTGCTCACCGCCCACGCATCCTCGCGTGCCGCCGCGCGTTCGCTGAACAGGCTGGCTCCGGCTAAGGTGCTGTGTCCGGCGACATCAAACAGGTTTTTCACCGCGTAAGGAATGCCGGCCAACGGCGGCAAGGTTTCGCCGCGCTGGCGCTGCTGATCGATCTGATCGGCTTCGCGCAGCATGCGCTGGCCGGTAACTTCGGTCCAGGCGTTGATTGCGGGATTATGCTGTTCAATCGCCGCCAGCGTATGTTGTGCGATATCGCGGGCGCTGATCTCGCCCTGACTCAGCGCCTGCTGCAGGGCGTTAATCGATAATGACGACAGTTTCATGGATGAAAGACTCCCGCCACTTCCAGCCGATCGTCGAGCGGCAGCGCCATCAGCGGCTCGGCCATCGCGGCGATGCGGTTGAACTGTGTCAGCAGCTCGGCGCGACGCGCATCATCCAGCTCCAGCGCCAGAATCTGTTCCATTTGGGCGATATAGGTGGCCCAGTCCGGTTGTGAACTCATCAATAATCTCCGTTAGAAACCGGCGGCACTGCCGTTGCTGCGCGGATCGAACGCGCCTTCCAGCATGCCGTTGTTGTGTCTGACGATCGCACCTGCATGGCCGACCACTTCACTAAAATCGGGCAGCAGTTCAACCTCATGGCCGAGTGCGCGCAGCTGCTGCACCGTTTCCGGTGCGATGCGCGCTTCAAGCTTGAGCGAATCGGATGATTGTCCCCACGTGCGACCCAGCAGCCAGCGCGGCGCGCTCACCGCCTGTTGCAGCGGATGCCCCTGAATCACGTGACGGGTGAAAATCGCCGCCTGGGTTTGCGGTTGGCCGTCGCCGCCCATCGAGCCGTACACCATGGTGCGACCATCTTTGAGGCGCGCGGCGGCGGGATTCAGCGTGTGGAACGGCTGTTTGCCCGGCTGCAGCGCCAGCAAATGGTCGGGTTGCAGGCTGAAAGCGGCCCCCCGGTTTTGCCAGGTGATGCCGGTGCCAGGCAGTACCACGCCGCTGCCGAATTCGTGATAGACGCTCTGGATAAACGAAACGGCCAGCCCGCTACTGTCCATCACGCCCATCCACACGGTGTCGCCCGGTCCGCGCCCGGTGCCCCACGCAGCCGCTTGGTGATCGTCCACCTGCGCCGCCAGCGTGCTGAGATGTTCAGCATCCAGCAGGCTCTGTACATCAATGTCGATGTGGCGCGGATCGGTGATGTGCTTGTCGCGCAGCGCAAAGGCTTTTTTGGTGGCTTCGACGATGCGGTGCACGGTTTGTGCTTCATTGGCGTCAGCCATATTAAGCCGATCGGTAATGCCGAGGATCGCCAGCGACACCAAACCCTGCGTTGGTGGCGTCATGTTCCAGATATCGCCTTCACTGTGCGCCAGATGCAGCGGCGTGCAGCGGCGGGCTTGATGCGTCTGCAAATCTTCCAGCGTGATTGGCATCCCCAGCGCGCTCATTTCGCGCGCCAGATGGTGCGCCAGTTCACCGCGATAAAAACTCTCGAGTCCGTGATCGCACAGCATGCTCAGGGTGTTCGCCAGCGCCGGTTGGGTGAAGCGGCTGCCTGCAACCGGCACGCTGCCGTCCGGTAAAAAGGTGGCGGCAAAACCGGGTTGATGCTGCAACTCATGCTGTTTGGCGGCGGTAGCGGCGGCCTGCGAGGCGGTGACCGGAATGCCGTCGGCGGCATAGCGAATCGCATCGCGCAGCAAGCGGGTTAATGGCAGCGGCGTAGCGCCGAGTTCCTGCGCCAGCGTCAACGCTTCCTGCCAACCGCTCACGGTACCCGCAACGGTTAAGGCGGCTTTCGGTCCGCGATGCGGAATATGCGTTTCGCCGTGATAGAAATCGAGATGCGCCAGTGAACCGGCCGCGCCGCTGGCGTCAATGGCGATGGGATCGCCGTGTGGCGGCACCACCAGCCAGAAGCCGTCGCCACCTAAACCGTTCATATGCGGGTAAACCACGGCGATAGTGGCAGCGGCGGCCACCATCGCTTCCAGCGCATTGCCGCCTTCGCGCAGCACCGCTAAGGCGCTTTCGCTGGCGAGATGATGTGGCGTAACCGCCATGCCTAGCGGTGCCATGTTGCTCTGTATCATAGTGAACTCTTTCTCTGTTATGGCTTGTAGGGTGCATCTGAACAGTGGTCGCCATAAATGGCGACCCTACAACCGTGCGGTGCGGATTTGTGCGCACCTGGCAAATACTGCATAAATCTAAGCAAGAGCTGTTCCAGTTTTGGTCGGACATCAATCTGGATCGATTTATGCTAGCTTGTGGTGAAACGAAAGTTACAGGACCGATGATGAAACAACTTGATGAACGCCTTCGTAGTCACTATCCGCAACTGTCGCCGCAGGAGCAGCGCATTGCCGACTTCGTGTTTGACCATTTTGATGACCTGATCAGCTACAACAGCGCCGAGCTGGCGCGACTGAGCGGCGTGTCGAAGGCCACGGTTAGCCGTTTATTCAAGCGTCTCGGTTACGAGAAGTACAAGGACATGCGCGATGAGCTGCGCATCCTGCGCCAGAGCGGCATGCCGCTCACCGATAATCGCGATGCGGTGCAGGGCAACACCTTGCTATCGCGCCATTATAAGCAAGAGATGGCGAATCTGACGCAGTGGGTCAACAGCATCGATCCGCAGCAGTTTGGCGAGGTGATTAGCGTGCTGGGCGCGGCAAAGCGGGTGTTTATCATCGGTATGCGTAACGCCTATCCGGTGGCGCTGCACCTGCGTCAGCAGCTGATGCAGGCGCGTCCGCAGGTGCATGTGCTGCCGCAGCCGGGCCAGACGCTGGGCGAAGAGCTGGTGGATATCACGCCCGATGATATCGTGGTGGTGATGGCGTTTCGCCGCCGTCCACGCATCATTCGTCCGCTGATGCAGCAGCTGCAGCAGAGCAACATCCCGGTGCTGGCACTGTGTGAGCCGCAGGCGCAGGGCATTATCACGCTGGCGCGCTGGCAGCTTTGCGCACCGCTCGACAGCGTTTCCGCCTTTGATAGCTACGCCTCCGCCATGAGTTTGGTAAACCTGCTGGCGAATGCGTTGCTGCATGAAATGTTGTCGCAGGGCCGTCAGCGCATCCATCAAATTGCCGATCTTTATCAACATCTCGACGAGCTGGAACACCGATAACGGGCGCCATCATGGTGCAATGCACTGTTTTTGATCGTTAATTCCAACGGGCGCGATGCCCGTTTTTGCTGCCTGCAACGCGGTAAATCCACGTTTTTTTCCCTTTCTTCCCCCGGCACTGCGGTTGGCACATTAGTTGCAGAATGATTCACCAAGAATCTTTTGTTTCACGTAAACTCACCGGGGTGCATAATGAAAAAAGTATTATTAGCGGTAGCGGGCGCGGCATTGCTGATGGCGCAGGTCGGGAGTGCAATGGCCGATCAGCTGCAGGATATCCAGAAGCGTGGCGTGATCCGCGTGGCGGTTCCGCAGGATTTCCCGCCGTTCGGTTCCGTGGGTACTGACCTGCAACCGCAGGGCTACGATATCGACATGGCGAAGTATCTCGCCAAACAGATGAAACTGAAGTTGCAGTTGGTGCCGGTTTCCAGCGCCAACCGCGTGCCGTATCTACAGACCGATAAAGTCGATCTGGTGATCTCCAGCATGGGCAAAAACGCCGAGCGCGAGAAAGTGATCGATTTTACCCAAGCTTATGCGCCGTTCTTCCTTGGCGTATTTGGCCCGAAAGGTGAAACCTTGAAAGATGCGGCAGCGCTGAGTGGCAAATCCATCGGCGTCACGCGCGGTGCAGTTGAAGATATGGTGTTGAGCGATATCGCACCTAAAGACGCCCAGGTGAAGCGTTATGAAGATAACAACACCACGCTGTCGGCTTATCTGTCCGGACAAGTGCAATACGTTGCCACCGGTAACCTGGTTGTCGCCGCCATTGCACGTCAGAACGCCGCGAAAGCACCGGTTGCCCAGTTCATGCTGAAAGATTCACCGTGCTACATCGGCCTGAAAAAAGATGAGCCGGCGCTGAAAGAGAAAGTTAATGCGCTGATTGAGCAGGGCATCAAAGACGGCACGCTGAACAAGCTGTCGGAAGAGTGGCTGAAAGCGCCGCTGCCAGCCAACCTCGGCGCATAAAGCATGGCGCAGCTTAACTTTGCCGATCTCTGGCCGCACTGGCCAGAGTTGCTGGCCGGACTGTGGGTCACGATTCAGATCACCGTGCTCGCCACCGTGGGCGGCGTCAGCCTCGGGATTCTCGGCGCGGCGCTGCGCAGCGGTAAACCGAGCTGGGCGAGCCGCATCTGGGGCCTGTATGTCGAGCTGATCCGCAATACGCCGTTTGTGGTGCAGCTGTTTTTTATCGTCTTTGGTTTGCCCAATCTCGGTCTGAAACTGACGGCGGGCGAAGCGGCGCTGCTGGCGATGTTGATTAACCTGGGCGCGTACAGCACCGAAATTATTCGCGCCGGGATTCAGGTGACGCCGCGCGGCCAGTGGGAAGCGGGGCGTGTGCTGGGATTGACCCGCACGCAAACCTTTATCCGCGTGGTGCTGCCGCCGTCGCTGCAGCGCATTTATCCGGCGCTGGTCAGCCAATGCATCATTGTGATGCTCGGTTCATCGGTGGTGTCGCAGGTGTCGTACGAAGAGTTGACCTTCGCCGCCAACCTGATTCAGTCGCGCACCTTTTTGAGTTTTGAAGTCTATTTCGTGACCACGCTGATCTATCTGGCGTTGTCGATTGCCATGCGCCAACTGCTGCTGGCGCTGGGACGTAAATGGTTGGGAGCGCAGCCGGCATGATGACGCAATTTACCGACTGGGACATCCTGCGCAACCTGCTGCTGGCAGCGCGCTGGACAATTTTACTCTCGCTGGTGGCGTTTTTTGGCGGCACGCTGGTGACTTTACCGCTGCTGTTTATGCGCCTGCTGAAGCGTAAATGGCCGATGCGCTTTGTGCGCGCGTACACCGAGCTGTTTCAGGGCACGCCGCTGCTGATGCAGTTGTTCCTTGCTTTCTTCGGCGTCGGCTTGTTCGGCATCGATGTAGCGCCATGGACCGCCGCCTCGCTGGCCTTAACGCTCTACACCAGCGCGTTTTTGGTGGATATCTGGTACGGCAGCATTCGCGCCCTGCCAAAAGGGCAGTGGGAAGCGTCGCGCTGTCTCGGCCTGACCTTTGGTCAAACGCTGTTTCGCGTAGTGGCGCCGCAGGCGATTCGTATCGCTATCGCGCCAACGGTTGGGTTTGCCGTGCAGGTGATTAAAGGCACCGCGCTGGCTTCGATTATCGGTTTCGTCGAGCTGACCAAAGCCGGCACCATTTTGAATAACGTGACGTATGAGCCGTTCAAGGTGTTTGGCCTGGTGGCGCTCGGTTACTTCCTGATGTGTTATCCGCTGTCGCGTTACAGCCAGTACCTGGAGAAAAAATTCAATGCCGCTCATCACCATTAATCAGGTACAGAAGTACTACGGCGACAACCATGTATTGAAGGGTGTCGATCTCGATGTCGATCACGGCGAAGTGATCTCGATTATCGGCCGCAGCGGATCGGGCAAAAGTACCTTGCTGCGCTGCATGAACGGGCTTGAAGGCTATCAGGAAGGCAGCATCAAACTCGGCGGCATGACCATTACCGACCGCGAATCGCAGGCGCGTGAAATCAGCCGCTCGGTCGGCATGGTGTTCCAGAACTTCAACCTGTTCCCGCATATGACGGCGTTGGAAAACGTGATGTTGGCGCCGCGCCGCGTGCTGAAGAAAAGCGAAGCCGAATGCCGTGAACTGGCAACGCAGATGCTGGAGAAAGTCGGCCTCGGTGAGCGCATCAATTACTACCCGGCCAATCTGTCAGGCGGTCAGCAGCAGCGCGTGGCGATTGCCCGTGCGCTGGCGATGCAGCCCAAAGTTTTACTCTGTGACGAGATCACCTCCGCGCTCGATCCCGAGCTGGTCGGCGAAGTGCTGAAAGTGCTGGAGCAACTGGCCGCCGAAGGCATGACGCTGATTCTCGTCACCCATGAAATGAACTTCGCCCGCGACGTGGGCGATCGCGTGGTCTTTATGCATCAGGGGCGCGTCTGGGAGCAGGGCGACAGTAAAACGCTGTTCGCCAATCCGCAAACGGCGGAGCTGAAGCAATTTATCTCCACGGTCCGCCTCTAAGTTTTCTTTAAGGAATACAACATGGATATCAGCCAATTTTCGCAAATCAATCCGCCACAGCGTCTGCTGATGGGACCGGGCCCGATCAACGCCGATCCGCGCGTGCTGCGCGCCATGTCGAGCCAGCTGATTGGCCAGTACGATCCGGCGATGACGCACTACATGAACGAAGTGATGGCGCTGTACCGTGGCGTATTCCGCACTGAAAACCGCTGGACGATGCTGATCGACGGCACTTCACGCGCCGGTATCGAAGCGATCTTGCTGTCGGCGATCCGTCCGGGCGACAAAGTGCTGGTGCCGGTGTTTGGCCGTTTCGGTCATTTGCTGTGTGAAATCGCCCGCCGCTGCCGTGCGGAAGTGCACACCATTGAAGTGCCGTGGGGCGAAGTGTTTACGCCGGATCAGATCGAAGACGCGATCAAAAAAGTGCAGCCGCGCCTGCTGCTGACGGTGCAAGGCGATACCTCGACCACCATGCTGCAACCGCTGGAAGAGTTAGGCGCGATCTGCCAGAAATATGGCGTGCTGTTCTACACCGATGCCACCGCATCGCTCGGCGGCAATGCGCTGGAAACCGATACGTGGGGCCTGGATGCGGTATCGGCTGGCATGCAGAAGTGCCTCGGCGGACCGTCCGGCACCTCGCCAATCACGTTGAGCCCGCAGATGGAAGCAGTAATCCGCAAACGTAAATGCGTGGAAGAGGGCATCCGCACCGCCGATCATCAGGATGGTGACGACGAGATGATCTACTCCAACTATTTCGATCTCGGCATGATCATGGATTACTGGGGCCCGGAACGCCTTAATCACCACACTGAAGCCACTACCGCGCTCTTTGGCGCGCGTGAATGTGCGCGTCTGATGATGCAGGAAGGATTAGATAACGGCATCGCGCGCCATAAGCTGCATGGCGATGCGCTGCTGAAAGGCATTCAGGGCATGGGCCTCGAAACCTTCGGCGATCTGCGACATAAAATGAATAACGTGCTCGGCGTGGTGATCCCGCAGGGCGTGAATGGCGATCAGGTGCGCAAACTGGTGCTGGAAGATTTCGGCATCGAGATCGGTACTTCGTTTGGTCCGCTGCACGGCAAAGTGTGGCGCATCGGCACCATGGGTTACAACGCGCGTAAAGATTGCGTGATGATGACCTTAAGCGCACTGGAAGCGGTGCTGAATCATGTTGGCTTCCGCACCACGCAAGGCGCAGCAATGCAGGCGGCGTGGGATCTTTACGGGAGCCGCGCATGAATAAAAGCCTGATGACCGCCAGCGAGGCGCAGATCGCCGCCGCTCGCGTCATGGCGCGCTGTGATGCGCTGGCTGAGATCAGCGAAAGCGAAGATGGCCTGACGCGCGTTTATCTGTCGCCGGAACAGCTGCGCGCCAACGCGCGCGTCGGCGATTGGATGCAGGCCGCGGGCATGACGACGTGGCAGGATGCGGTGGGCAACATTTGCGGTCGCTACGAAGCGGCGCAGCCGGGCGCGCAGGCGCTGCTGCTCGGTTCGCATCTGGATACGGTGCGCAACGCCGGTCGCTACGACGGCATGCTCGGCGTGTTAAGTGCCATCGAAACCGTGCAGTGGCTGCACGATCGGCAGCAGCGTTTGCCGCTGGCGATTGAGATTGTCGGCTTCGGCGACGAAGAGGGCACGCGCTTCGGCATTACGCTGCTCGGCAGCCGTGGCATTACCGGCAGCTGGCCGGAAAGTTGGGTGACGCATCCTGATGGCAATGGCATTACCGTGGCAGAAGCGATGCAGGACGTCGGTTTCGATGCGGCGAAAATTTTCGATGCGGCGCGTGATGTCAATGAGATCGCCGCCTATCTGGAACTGCATATCGAGCAAGGTCCGTGCCTTGAGCAGGAAGATTTGGCGCTTGGCGTGGTGACGGCAATCAACGGCGCGCGTCGTCTCAATTGCAGTTTTATCGGTGAAGCCGGCCATGCGGGCACCGTGCCGATGACGCATCGCAAAGATGCGCTGGCCGCTGCCGCCGAATGGATGGTGTTTATTGAACACACCACGCAGGAGCATGATCCGCAGCTGGTGGCGACCGTCGGCACGCTGAGCTGCTTGCCGGGCGCGGTCAACGTGATCCCCGGCGAAGTGCAGCTGTCGCTCGACGTGCGTGGTCCGCAGGATGAGCCGCTGGAGCGTTTGCTCTCCACGCTGCTCACTCAGGCGCAGGCGATTGCGCTGCGTCGCGGCTTAACCTTCAGCTCTAACGCGTATTACCAGATTGCCGCCACTGCCTGTGATGCGCGCTTGCAGGAGGCGCTGAGCCACGCGGTTGAAACCGTGCAAGGGCGCAGCCTGTCGCTGCCAAGCGGCGCGGGACACGATGCGATTGCTATCGCTGAGCGCTGGCCGGTTGGCATGCTGTTTGTGCGCAACCATCGCGGCATCAGCCATCATCCGGCGGAATCGGTACAATCGGATGATGTGGCGCTGGGCGTGCAGGCGTATCTACAAGCGGTTTGCGATATTGCCCGCGCTAAGGAATAAAGATGGATTTGGTCAGTTTTAATCAGTTGTTACCCGAAGCCGCACAGTCGGCGATCGCCCACTGCGTAGCGATTCCCGGCTGGCAACAGGCGCTGGTGGCGGCACGGCCTTATGCCGACGTTGCGGCATTACAGGCAGAAGCCGATCGTTTGGCGCAGCGGTGGCAAGCCGCTGATCTTGAGCAGGCGCTGAGTGCCCATCCGCGCATTGGTGACAAAGTGGCGGGCGCGGACAAAGAGGCCACGCTGTCGCGCAGTGAGCAGTCGGCGATGCAGCAGGCGGACGGCGCGCTGCAGCTGGCGATGCTGGCGGGCAATCAAACCTATGAGCAGCGGTTTGGCCGGGTGTTTCTGATTCGCGCCAAAGGGCGCAGCGGCGAAGAGATGCTGGCAGAATTGCAGCGTCGGCTTAACAACGATGCAGCGAGTGAACAGCGTGAAGCGCTGGCGCAGCTGCGCGAAATTACCCTGTTGCGGCTAAAGGAGAGCATCACATGAGCACCATTACGACGCATATTCTCGATACCGCGCTGGGCAAACCGGCGATTGGCGTGGCGGTTTCGCTCGAGCAAAATAGCCCGGAAGGCTGGCTGCCGCTGGTGGAAGGGAAAACCGACAGCGACGGACGCATCAAAGATCTGACGCCCGAACCGCTGGCACCGGGCCATTATCGTTTGACGGCAGAGATCGGCGACTACTTTGCCGCCGAAGGGCGCGATGCGCTTTATGTAAGCGCGCAGATCGATTTCGTGATTGGTGCCACAGGCAGCCATTATCATCTGCCGTTTCTCATCTCGCCGTGGTCATGGTCAACCTATCGCGGCAGCTGATCCGCGTTTAATCACGGCCGGTGCGCATAAATGCGCACCCTACAAAACCGAAACCGGCCTATTGCCGCATAAATTCCCATATCTGTCCCTTGTAGGGTCGCCATTCATGGCGACCTGGTCCACACCCATTTTGCGAAGCGCATCACGCGCTGCGCTTGAAAGCCAGTAACTATCAAAACCTTCGGTTCATCCAAATATATTCCTGGCGAAAGTGCAGCTAATCTTAGTCGCATATTAGAAAGCAATGTGAAGCCAATGGAGCCGATAAACATGAGCACGCACGACAATAACGATAATGCAGCAGCCGCAGGCAAGTGCCCCTTTCATCACGGGGCGTCTGAAGAGAAAAGTGTTCTGGCGCGTGGCGCTGGTGGCGGGACATCCAACCGCGACTGGTGGCCCAATATGTTACGCGTCGACCTGTTAAACCAGCACTCCAACCGTTCCAACCCGCTTAGTGACAACTTCAACTACCGCGACGAATTCAGCAAGCTGGATTACTCCGCATTAAAAGCCGATATCCGCGCACTTCTCACCGATTCGCAATCCTGGTGGCCAGCCGACTGGGGCAGCTATATTGGGCTGTTCATTCGCATGGCGTGGCACAGCGCGGGTACCTATCGCACCATCGATGGTCGCGGCGGTTCTGGTCGTGGTCAGCAGCGTTTCGCTCCGCTGAACTCGTGGCCGGATAACGTCAGCCTTGATAAAGCGCGTCGCCTGCTGTGGCCGGTGAAGCAGAAATACGGTCAGAAAATTTCCTGGGCCGATCTCTACATTCTGGCGGGCAACGTCTCGCTGGAAAACGCGGGCTTCCGCACCTTCGGCTTTGGTGCCGGTCGTGAAGACGTGTGGGAACCGGATATGGATGTGGATTGGGGCCACGAAACCGAATGGCTGGCGCATCGCCATCCAGAAGCGCTTGCCAATGCACCGTTGGGCGCCACCGAAATGGGTCTGATTTACGTTAACCCGGAAGGTCCGGAAGCCAGCGGCGATCCTAAATCAGCTGCTCCAGCGATTCGTGCTACCTTCGGCAACATGGGCATGAACGACGAAGAGATCGTGGCGCTGATTGCTGGTGGCCATACCTTGGGTAAAACTCACGGCGCGGCAGATGCCAGCCACGTTGGCGTTGATCCTGAAGAGTCACCGATTGAAGCGCAGGGCCTCGGCTGGACCAGCAGCTACGGCAGCGGCGTAGGTAAAGATGCCATCACTTCGGGTCTGGAAGTGGTGTGGACGCAAACCCCAACGCAGTGGAGCAACTACTTCTTTGAGAACCTGTTCAAATACGAATGGGTACAGACGCACAGCCCAGCGGGCGCAATCCAGTTCGAAGCGGTTGATGCCGAAGCGATTATCCCGGATCCGTTTGATCCGGAGAAAAAACGTAAACCGACCATGCTGGTAACCGATCTGACGCTGCGTTTTGACGAAGAGTTTGGCAAGATTTCGCGCCGCTTCCTCAACGATCCGCAGGCGTTCAATGAAGCCTTTGCCCGCGCGTGGTTCAAACTGACGCACCGCGATATGGGACCAAAAGCGCGTTACATTGGTCCGGAAGTGCCGAAGGAAGATTTGCTGTGGCAGGATCCGTTACCGCAGGCGATTCATCAGCCAACGCCCGCTGATATCAGCGAGATTAAAGCGCGCATTGCTGCTTCAGGTTTGAGCGTCAGCCAGCTGGTTTCAGTGGCCTGGGCTTCAGCATCGACCTTCCGTGGCGGTGACAAACGTGGCGGCGCCAACGGTGCACGTCTGGCGTTAGCGCCGCAGAAAGATTGGGCGGTGAATGCCAGTGTAATCAATGATGTGCTGCCAACATTGCAGAAGATTCAGCAGGAATCCGGCAAAGCGTCGCTGGCCGATGTGATTGTGCTGGCAGGTAGCGTGGGTATCGAACTGGCCGCTTCAGCCGCTGGCGTGGCAACGCAAGTGCCATTTACGCCGGGCCGTGTTGATGCGCGCCAGGATCAAACCGACGTTGAGTCGTTCAACTTCCTGCAGCCGCTGGCCGATGGTTTCCGCAACTATCGTCGCAGCCCGAAAGGTTCTTCAACCGAAACGCTGCTGTTAGACAAAGCACAGCAGCTGACGCTGAGCGCGCCAGAATTGACGGTGCTGATTGGTGGGCTGCGCGTATTGGGCACCAACTTCGACGGCGGCCAGCACGGCGTGTTCACCGATCGCGTTGGCGTGCTGAGCAATGACTTCTTCGTCAATCTGCTCGACATGCGTACCGCGTGGAAAGCCACCGACGAGAGCGAAGAGCTGTTTGAAGGTCGCGATCGTCTGAACGGTGAAGTTAAGTTCAGCGCCACACGTGCCGACTTAGTGTTTGGATCGAACGCTATTCTGCGCGCACTGGCTGAGGTATATGCCAGCAGCGATGCGAAGCAGAAGTTCGTGACCGACTTTGTGGCTGCGTGGACCAAAGTGATGAATCTGGATCGCTTCGAGCTGTAATCACCAGCAGAAGCTATTCAACTTCAAAGCAAAGCAGCCGAAAGTGGCTGCCTTATTTTTTGCTGTTTTTTCACTTAATGTCGAGATTATTAAAATTTTACGCTGAAAAAACAGCGTAATAATGCTGCCTGATCGGGCGAAAATCGTAAGACCTGACTCAAACCGGTTCTTAAAGGATTCGAACACTAAAATACGCTCACTCCTGTGACGCTCTTAAGTAGGTGCGCAAAAGGCCCACAACGGAGCAACAACAGTAGGATAAATAATTATGAAAATATCGATGTATACCAATGCTATAAGCATGACTTCAACCCGATCGCTGGGCAAAGCCACTGATGCGCTGAGCGTTGCCATGCAGCGTTTGGGAACCGGCAAACGTATTAACAGTGCGGCTGATGATGCGGCAGGTCTGCAAATCGCCACCCGCTTGCAGTCACAATCCAATGGCATGACCGTGGCGAAGCACAATATCGCACGTTCGAGTGCGATGATGTCGCTGGGTGAAGGCGCGCTGGAAGAGGTGACCAACGTGCTGCAGCGCATGAAGGAGCTCTCTACTCAGGCAGCCGATGACAGTTTCAGCGCTGAAGATCGCAGTGCGATGCAGTCAGAGTACGACGCGTTGTTCAGCGAAATGGATAGCATTATGCGTAATACTCGTTACGGATCTGAGCCGTTATTGCAGAGCGTGATCCCACCGGAAGTAAAAGGCAAGTTCACTTCTACCGTGCAATTCCAGATTGGTAGCTCAAGTGATGAAGTGCTGAAAGTAAACCTGGATAGCAAGTTGCAGGGTTCTGTGGATGCGATGTTAAACCTAGTGACCGTTCCGGGTAACCCAGGTGCGCTGGAAGATGCGACAACGGCGAACGACAACATTGATCTTGTCAGTGAAGCGTTGGAAAAAGTGCAGTCAGTACGCAGTGAATTCGGTTCTAACATCAACCGTTTGCAGTACACCGACGCTAACCTGAGCAATATGCGCGACAATACCGATATTAACATCGGTACCATCGTCGATGCAGATTACGCCATGGAAGTGACGAAAATGACACGCATGAACATGCTGATGCAAAGCAGCCAGGCAATGTTAAATCAAGGCAATGGCATCGCGAAAATGGCGTTGAATTTGCTGGGATAGTGCATTGAAACGCAGGGAACATCTCCCTGCGTTGTTTTATAAGGTAAAGTTATCTGCGTCACGCCATGCCGGAAAACGTTCACGGTAGACTTGCAACTCTTCGAGTGACAACTCCGCATCCAAACGCGCGCGCGCAAACGGCTCGCCAGCCGCCAGAATCTCACCCTGTGGCGAAATAATCCGGCTGTCGCCACTGTATTGATGTTGATTGCCATCGCTGCCGACACGGTTGCAACCCGCGACGTAAGCCTGATTTTCAATCGCTCGCGCCAACAGCAGCGACTGCCAGTGCAGCGCACGCGGAGCTGGCCAGTTAGCGACATACAGCGCCAAATCATAATCATTGTGATTGCGGGAAAACACCGGGAAGCGCAGGTCGTAGCAAATTTGCGGCAGAATACGCCAGCCGCGCCACTCAAACACTTCGCGCGTTTCGCCCGCCACATAATGCTGATGCTCATTGGCCATGCGGAACAAATGACGTTTGTCGTACTGATGCAGCGTGCCGTTCGGTTCGACCAGCAAGAAGCGGTTCACCGCGCCTTTTTCCGTCTGGATCGCCGCACTGCCGCCGACTAGCGCGTTGCTGGTTTGCGCGTGCGCGTGCAGCCAGGCGACGACTTCATCCTGAGGCAGCGAACTTTCGGCGGCCTCCATGGCAAAACCGGTGGTGAACATCTCCGGCAGCAGAATGATGTCGCGGCCTTCAATGCCTTTCAGCACGCCATCGAAGTGACGCAGGTTGGCTGCGCCATCCATCCAGCTCAGGGTTTCCTGCAGAACGGTAATTTTTAAAGCTGACATAAGCGCTCCGCAGCGGCGTCGAGCGTCGCCTCTTGTTTGGCAAAGCACAGGCGAATCAGCTTGTGCGGGAAGGGTTCAGCGCAGAATACCGACAGCGGAATGGCCGCCACGCCGACTTCTTTGGTCAGCATCTGGCAGAAACTCACGTCATCCAGATCGGAGATCGCGCTGTAATCGACCAGCAGGAAGTAAGTGCCTTCACACGGCAGCACCTTGAATCGGCTGGCGGAGAGCTTCTGAATAAAGCGATCGCGGCGCGCCCGGTAGAACTCTGGCAGTTCACGATAGTGCTCAGGCTCCTGATGCAGCATATCGGCAATCGCCAGTTGCGCCGGTGTGTTCACCGAGAAAGTCAGATACTGATGCACTTTGCGGATTTCAGCGCTGATCGCTGCCGGGGCAATGCAGTAACCCACTTTCCAGCCGGTCATGTGGAAGGTCTTGCCAAATGACGATACCGCAATCGAACGCTGACGCAGTTCAGCATGCGCCAACACGCTGGCGTGGCCCGCTTCGGCGAAACAGATGTGCTCATACACTTCGTCGCTCAGCACATAGATTTCCTGCTCTGCAATTGCCTGCCACAGCTCGACGTAATCGCTTTTGTGCCACACGGTAGCGGAAGGATTGTGTGGCGTGTTCAGAATCACTAAGCGGGTTTTGCTGCTCAGCAGGCTACGGAATTCGTGCCAGTCAACGCGGAAACCCGGCGGCTGCAGGGCGATGCGTTTTAACACGCCGCCCGCCAGCTGCACGGCAGGCGCGTAGCTGTCGTAGCTTGGGTCGAAGCAGATCACTTCGTCACCGGCACGCACCAATGCGGTAATCGCGGCGTAGAGCGCTTCGGTGGCGCCTGCGGTGATGGTAATGTCGCTGTTAACGTCAGGCGTGTGGCCGTAAAGCGCAGCGGTTTTCTCAACAATCGCTTCACGCAGTGGCAATGTTCCTATCATTGGAGCGTATTGATTGGCGCCCTGGCTGACGTGGAAGGCCAGACGTTGTTGCAGGTAGCGTGGGCCGTCGAAATCGGGGAAACCTTGCGAGAGATTGATGGCGTTGTGTTGCTGCGCTAGTGCGCTCATTTGCGTAAAAATGGTGGTACCGAGCGCCGGTAATTTGCTCTCGGGGATCAGGTTGTGCTGCGTCATTGTTTATGGCCTTAAGCGCGAATGTCGTTGCGGAGTCACCTTGTGTTGTCGTCACTATAAACAGGATAACAATTCAGGGCAATCCAGACGCTTAGAGGTCCAAATCAATATTGGTCGTTATTATTGAGTTTTGCAGATTAGCGATGAAAATTGCTGGTGATTCTGCAGGGTGCGCATAAATGCGCACCCTACGAAAAACGCGCCAATCCTTTGTAGGGTCGCCATTTATGGCGACCTGCGCATTACATGAGTTCCGTTTTCAATCCGGCCTGAATCAAAATTTCGACATCTGAGTTTTGATTGTGCCACACGTGATACTCGACGCCTGAAGAGGTAATCGTACCTTTTGCAACTACCCATTCGTTAGCATCAAAGTTCTCCAGCTGACGGGCCAAAATCGCGCTATCACCTTCGTTACCCTTCACCTGAATCTGCTTCTTATCATCATCAATGAACAGGGCATGCTGTCCCAAAGCCAACACATCTTCGGCACTGAGTGTTAGCTGATTATCACCGTCGCCACTGAGATCAATGGTGTTGAGGGCAGATAAGCTTTTTTGCAGTGCTGACAAATCAAGTGATTGATTGCTGCCGGTTATGTTCAGCGTGTTAATCGCCAGCGGAGCATTATCATCCAACGTTACGCCATGGATGCCGCTTCCATCCCATTCGGCATTTACAGCAATGTCGTTGACGGAGAAAGTCGACTTAGTATCAATAATGATGGTGAATTGGGGCGACCACGCGCTGGTATTACCGGCGCGATCGGTGTACTGAATGCGGAAGTCCCAGGCTTCATCATATAAAGGCGTCGCTGGTGTCCAGACCCAACTCCCATTAATTGTATCGGCCTGCACGGTCGCTGTTCCTAACCAGGCACCATTATCAATGCCATATTGAATGGTTACCGTGGCCCCTTTTTCAACATGGCCTTCAAGGGTTGGCGTACGATCTTTGGTTTTACCGTAATGACCCACGTAGCCACCCCAATTGTCACCATTGACAGCTACCCTTTCTATGGCCGGTGCGGTAGTGGATTTATCCAACACCACATTTTTAATCTGATCAGCGAGAACATTATTTTTGCTGTCAGCGACCTGAAGCCTGTATTGCCAGTTACCGGAGTGTGCCGCATTATCCCTGGCCGTCCATGTTGTCCCGGTGACGGTGGCCTTAGACCAGGAAACGCCGTTCCAGAAGTTCAGGGTTTCACCTGCGCCCAGTGCTTTACTAAGCGTGCCCGTTACGTTGCGTCCTGCGGTTCCATCATTGGTAATGAAGTCGGTTTGGTTGCTACCCGTATCCTTATCCATTTGCGAAAGCTTGATGGTAACGGGATTGGCATAGATAAATTCCCAGTCAGCAGACGAGGAACTCAGGAAGGTTCCCACTCCCATTTTCACATTGATTTTATGTAAGCCGACACTTAGGCCACCCGCATATTCCCATTCCCAATCACCTTTGGCGTCAGCTTTAACACTGTCGATACGAGTGACGCCGTCATAGATGTAAACCACACTTTTAGGGTGTGCTTTACCTGCAAATTCGGGACTCCAATCTGCGCTAGTGGCACCTGAAGGAAGTGCGACATTTTTGACATCATCGAATGCTTTCTCAATGGTCGGTGGCGCAACGATGGTTATGGGGTAATAAACCTCTGGAGATATTCCATGAATAGCAACAAATACATCACCAGGCGGGATGATCACAGTAGGCTTCCATTCCCAATGGCCATCACTGGACACGATTACAGTACCTTGGTCTAACGCTCTCGAGTTTTTATCCACGATATATACGTCGATTTTTTTGTTGGGCGTTGCGGTACCTTTGATCGTCGGCTGCTGGTCATCAGAATATCCGTTCTCTGGCACTTTATCGCTGCCACCCACGTAATCCCAAACTTCGAAGCTTGCTTTAATTTCGAGTGTCACAGTTTGCTTCACTGGCACTGAAACATTACCGGCCACATCGACAGTGCGCACCTGATATTCCCAGTTGCTCGTGTGCGCTTTATCATCGGTGAACCGCCACGCTCCTGAGCCATATAGAGTGGCTTCCTTCCAGGTTTTTCCCCCATCAAGCGAGTATTCAACCCTATCACCTGGGCTGTGTGGCTTAGCGAGTGAACCGTGAACCAGGCGATTTTTACTGCCATCGCTGGTTATCCAGTCTCGAGCTCCCACGCCATCATCTTTCTCCATAAATTCAAATTTTGGATTGTTATCTGAAGGCGTGATGTCATAAATGACCTGGAACTCTTTCTCCGGCGAGAAATTCCCATCACCATCAACAACGCGCAATTTATAGATCCAGTCGGCTGTGTGCGCGGTTGCATCCTGTGCTTTCCAGTTCTTACCGGTGACAGTGGCATTAATCCACGCGCTGCCATTCCAGAACTGCAGCGTTTCACCAGCGACGAGTTTGCGGCTGATTTTGCCTACAACTTCACGGTTGGCTGAGCCATCATTAGTGATCAAATCGGTCTGGCTGATGCCGGTATCTTTCTCCATGCTCGTGAGCGTGAAGGTGATCGGCTGCATGCTGACGTACTCAAACTCCCACGGCGGGGAGAAGTCGCTCTGGAAGGCATCTTTCTCCATTTTCACCGTGATGCTGTGCTTGCCGACGCTCATACCTGTGGCATGTTCCCACTCCCAGACTCCATTGGTATCCGCGGTGACGCTGCTTATCAGCTTGCCGTTGTCGTAGATATAAACCAGGCTGCCCGCTAGCGCTTTGCCATACAAACGTGGCGCGCTGTCATCGGTGGTTGCGCCGTTAGTCAGCCATTCTGAGGTTTGCCCTGCGTCATCAAAGGCTTTTTCAATGGTAGGTCCTTCAACGAGATTGAAAGTGTAAATGGCTGACTCAGCACCTGTTTTCTGGCTAATGACATAGACTTCCGTTTTGCCCAGCGGCCATGCCGTGGGTGATGTCCATTCCCAGTTACCTTTGCTGTCCACTACAGGATAGGGCTTGGAAAATATATGCCCGGTTCCCGTTCCACTTTTATCCAGCAGGAATATAAAAATCTTATCCCCCGGTGTACCCGTACCTTTGAGCCTTGGGGTTAGATCATCCGAATAACCATTCTGCAGCACGACATTACTGCCACCTACGTCATCCCAAACTTCAGTGATAGCTGGAGCTGCGTCGCCGAGTACCACGCTTTGTTTAACCGGCGTGGTGGTATTCCCCGCGATATCGGTAATGCGCACCTGATATTCCCAGTTGGTGGTATGCGCGTTGTTATCGGTAAAGCTCCAGAAGAGATTGTTAACCGTCATCGGGTGCCAGGTCTTACCGCCATCGAGCGAGTACTCGGCGATATCACCGGTATCGAGTTTTTTGTCAAAGATGCCTGATACGCTGCGTCCGGCGCTGCCATCGGAGGTCTGCCAGTCGCCAGTTGTGCCATCGTCTTTACTCATCTCAACGAAGAACGCCTGAACAGCTGAAGGCGTGGTGTCCAGAACCACCTGGAAATCCTGCTCCGGAGACACGTCACCGAGGCTGTTGACCACGCGCAGTTTGTATTCCCAGTCGGCGCTGTGCGCTGTGGCGTCCTGCGCTTTCCAGTTCATGCCGGTAACGGAGGCGTTGACCCAGGCGCTGCCGTTCCAGAACTGCAGCGTTTCCGTAGCGGAGAGTGCGCGGCTGAGCGTGCCGGTGACTTCGCGGTTGGCTGAACCATCTTTGGTAATGAAGTCGGTCTGGCTGCTGCCGGTGTCCTTCTGCATGCTGGTAAGGGTAAAGCTGACCGGCTGCATGCTGACGTATTCAAACTCCCACGGCTGTGAGAAGTCGCTCTGGAACGCGCCTTTCTCCATTTTCACCGTGATGCTGTGCCTGCCGACGCTCATGCCGGTGGCGTGTTCCCACTCCCAGGCACCGCTGGCGTCTGCGGTGACGCTGGCAATCAGTGAACCGTTGTCATAGATATAAACCAGGCTGTCGGGCAGCGCTTTACCGTACAGGCGCGGGGTGCTGTCATCGGTGGCATCGCCGTTAGCCAGCCAGTCTTTGTTCTGACCAGCATCATCGTAGGCTTTTTCGATGGTCGGCGGTTTAACCAGCGTGATGTCATACAGATCGGAATAGAGGCCTGACGGTGAGATTGCCGCATAGCGTACAGTTTCACTCGTCACCGGTGTGGGCTGCGTCCAGGTCCAGGTGCCGTCTGCTTTCACATCGACAGTGCCCACTTTAATCAGCTTGTCACTGCCATATTTTGCCCAGATTTCAAGCTGCGAATTCGGGTGACCGGTGCCGACCAGGCGTGGCGTAAAGTCATCGGTGTAACCTTCATGTGGCACCACGCGGCTGTTGCCGACATCGTCCCAGATCTCAGTGATGACGGGCGCAATTTCAGTCAGGGTGACCGCCTGCTTAACCGGCACGGTTACGTTGCCGGCAATATCGGTGATGCGCACCTGATATTCCCAGTTTTCGGTATGTGCTCTGCCGTCGGTGAAGCTCCAGCTTTTGTCAGCGGCAACGCTGAGTGCCAGCCAGGTTTTACCACCATCGAGTGAGTATTCAATGATGTCATCTGCACTGAGTGCTTTGCTCAGCGTGCCGTGCACGGTGCGCCCGGCGCTACCGTCGGTGGTTTCCCAGTCACGTGTGTCGCTGCCGTCATCTTTGGTCATATGATCGAAGGTGACCTGCACGTCAGATGGCGTGGTGTCTAATACCACCTGAAAATCCTGCTCTGGCGATACGTCACCGAGGCTGTTAACTACGCGCAGTTTGTATTCCCAGTCGGCGCTGTGCGCTGTGGCGTCCTGCGCTTTCCAGCTCATGCCGGTAACGGAGGCGTTGACCCAGGCGCTGCCGTTCCAGAACTGCAACGTTTCTGACGCGGAGAGTGCGCGGCTGATCGTGCCGCTGACTTCGCGGTTGGCTGAACCATCTTTGGTAATGAAGTCGGTCTGGCTGCTGCCGGTGTCCTTCTGCATGCTGGTAAGGGTAAAGCTGACCGGCTGCATGCTGACGTATTCAAATTCCCACGGCTGCGAGAAGTCGCTCTGGAACGCGCCTTTCTCCATTTTCACCGTGATGCTGTGCCTGCCGACGCTCATGCCGGTGGCGTGTTCCCACTCCCAGGCACCGCTGGCGTCTGTGGTAACGCTGTCAATCAATGAACCGTTGTCGTAGATATAAACCAGGCTGTCGGGCAGCGCTTTACCGTACAGGCGCGGCGTGCTGTCATCGGTGGCATCGCCGTTAGCCAGCCAGTCGGTATTCTGCCCGGCATTATCAAAGGCTTTATCAACGGTTGGGCCACTGACCAGAGTGATAGTGACCGGTGCAGAAATTAAAATTGGGTCCAGGCTGACGAGGTCAAAAGAGACTTCCCCCAATGGTAACGGTGTTACAGGCGTAAATTCCCACGTCCCGTCGGCATTAACAATAACCGAACCAATGCTGTCTATCGGACTGCCATTATAGACAGCATAAACATGTAACAGCTGGCCCGGATGAGCAATGCCTTTTAATGTTGGCGTAAGGTCATCGGAATAACCGTTATCTGGCACTAAATCGTTACCACCGACGTTATCCCATACCTCGGTTATTGTCGGGACAATATATTCTAACGTCACCGCCTGTTTCGCCGGAGTAGTCACGTTGCCCGCAATATCGATGATGCGCACCTGATATTCCCAGTCACCAGTGTGCACACTGCCGTCGTTAAAGCTCCAGCTGTTGTCAGCGGCGACGCTGAGTGTCAGCCAGGTTTTACCACCGTCGAGTGAGTACTCTGCGATGTCTCCCGCGCTCAGCGCTTTGTTTAACGTGCCGTGTACAGTACGCCCGGCGCTGCCGTCGGTGGTTTTCCAGTCTCGAGTGTCTCTGCCGTCATCTTTGGTCATATGATCGAAGGTGACCTGCACGTCAGATGGCGTGGTGTCGAATACCACCTGGAAATCCTGCTCTGGCGATACGTCACCGAGGCTGTTGACCACACGCAGTTTGTATTCCCAGTCGGCGCTGTGCGCTGTGGCGTCCTGCGCTTTCCAGCTCATGCCGGTAACGGAGGCGTTGACCCAGGCGCTACCGTTCCAGAACTGCAACGTTTCTGACGCGGAGAGTGCGCGGCTGAGCGTGCCGCTGACTTCGCGGTTGGCTGAGCCATCGTTGGTGATGAAGTCGGTCTGGCTGCTGCCGGTGTCCTTCTGCATGCTGGTAAGGGTAAAGCTGACCGGCTGCATGCTGACGTATTCAAACTCCCACGGCTGCGAGAAGTCGCTCTGGAACGCGCCTTTCTCCATTTTCACCGTGATGCTGTGCCTGCCAACGCTCATGCCGGTGGCGTGTTCCCACTCCCAGGCACCGCTGGCGTCTGTGGTAACGCTGTCAATCAGTGAACCGTTGTCATAGATATAAACCAGGCTGTCGGGCAGCGCTTTACCGTACAGGCGCGGGGTGCTGTCATCGGTGGCATCGCCGTTAGCCAGCCAGTCGGTATTCTGCCCGGCATTATCAAAGGCTTTATCGACGGTTGGGGCAGATACCAGGTTGAGCGTAACGGGATCCGAAGCCAGTCCTGTCTTTGTCACCATATCAAAGGTAATTTCACCCAGCTGTAGTGCTGTTGATGGCGTCCACTCCCATGTGCCGTCTGCTTTGACGAGCACCGATCCTATTTTTTTGCTGTTGCTTTCGTTGCTGTAAAAGGCATAAACATCGAGCGTGGCTCCGGGCTGTCCGGTGCCTTTCAACGTTGGCATGAGATCGTCGGAATAACCGTTATTAGCGACCAGATCGTTACCGCCGTGGTTGTCCCACATTTCAGTAATGACGGGCATAATTTCAGCCAGCGTCACCGTCTGTGTGATCGGCACGGTAACGTTGCCGGCTATATCGGTAATGCGGACCTGATATTCCCAGTCGCTGGTGTAAGCGGCGTTATCGTTAAAGCTCCAGCTGTTGTCGGCAGCTACGCTGAGCGCCAGCCAGGTTTTACCGCCGTCGAGTGAGTATTCAATGATGTCGCCAGCGCTCAGCGCTTTGTTCAGAGAGCCATATACCGTGCGTCCGGCGCTGCCGTCGGTGGTTTCCCAGTCACGCGCATCGGTACCATCGTCCTTATCCATATGCCCGAAGGTAACCAGCACGTCGGATGGCGTAGTATCCAGCACCACCTGATGGCTCTGCTCCGGCGTGGCATTGCCTGCCGCATCAACGACACGTAATTTGTACTCCCAGTCGGCGCTGTGCAGGGTGTCGTCCTGCGCCTGCCAGTTCATGCCGGTTACGGTGGCATCGACCCACTTACTGCCGTCCCAAAACTGCAGAGTTTCGGAGGAGGCGAGGGCGCGGCTCAGCGTACCTTCCACGCTACGTCCTTCAGATCCGTCTTTGGTGATGAAGTCGCTGCCGCTGCTGCCGGAGTCTTTGTCCATGCGGTCAAAGGTGAATCCAACCGGTATCAAACCTGCGGAGGTCCAGCTTACGTTATCAATGTGGAAGCCGTAGTCGCCGACACCCGGCTCATCGCCAGTGATGAGCTCTGCGCGGGCAATCAACATGCCGGCGGGGGCGGTGAAGCTGAGGGTCTTGATATCAAATTGTTTGGCGGTGACGGAGCCGGTGTAGAAAAGCTTTTCACTGCCAATCAGGTTGCCATCAGCATCGTAAAAGTTAATCACCGTACTGTGGTTATGCAGGGCAAAGTAATCAAAGCTGAATTCGGACATGCCCTGAGAGCCAAGGCTGAAGTTGATGGTGCTTTTTTCACCCACCAGCAGGGTTTTGGAGTTGTAACCGAACCAGTTGAACTCGGCGATTTCAAGGCGACTGTTGTGATTCTGGATGATCAAACCCGTCTCGGTTTCGAGCTGGGCGCCGATGGCTACCTTCTGTACGCGCTCTTCATCAAAGCTTTCCCCGATCGGCGAGGCAGAGGCCAGCAACGTAGCATCGGTTACCGGTGCGGCGGAAACGGCCGGATCAAGGAAATCGCTGGATGACTGAGGCAGTTCATCCTGCTCGGTACCGTAAGGGTTGTAACGATTCTTTTTGAAATCCATTTTCTTAACCATTGAATTGAGATAATGGCCGGTATCCTAAACAGGCAAAAAAAATACGCCGTACAGACATGTCTGTTATCCGAAGAATATATTTTTGCGCGGAAGACTTAAGAAATGGCGAAGAGGATAAAAGAGAGTACGCGCAGTGGAAGAGGTTCCTGCTGCGCGTAGTGGCGTGATTAGTGATTGATCAGATTGGTTGTTACGCCGCTCTGTACCAGCAGTTCAGCATCGAGCGCACTGTGCTGCCAGACGGTGTAGACTACGCCGCCGACCGTAACATTGCCGCTGCTGCTCCAGTCGCCAGCGTCGCCATTATCCGGTAGCAGATCGGAGAGGTTAACCTTATCCCCGGCGTTGCCTTTCACCACCATCTGCACGTTGCCGGACATATTTAACAGATCTTTGCCGCCCTGCTGCAGAATATCGCCCAGCGACAGGTTGAGGATGTTATTGCCGCTGCCGGTAATATCGATCACTTCCATTGACTGAATCTTGCCGAGGAAAGAGGTGAGATCCAGCGTCTCGTTTGCCCCGTTCAGCTTCAACGTATCGATGCCACCGTTGCCGTTCAGCATCTCGATTTTGCTCAGATCGCTGACCTTATTAACAATAAAGGTGTTATCCAGGTTATCACCCACGCTAATCAAATCGCCGTTAATCACGGTTTGAACAGTTTCAGTGGGCAGCAACTTATCGTTATTAAGTTCGAAAATCAGGTTGTCGACAACAGCGGGAGTACCTCTACCTAAACCTGAGAATTTCATCGCAGTGAACGTTTTACCGGCAGGAAGCGTGACTTCAACGTGTTGATAAATACCGTTGCTTTTATAAATCTGCAGGGAATGAACGACAGTTCCACCATCATAAAAATCGACGCGAATATCTCTTTCTTTCATGGCTCTGGCATCGAAAATGACCTTATTGGTTCTAAAATCATTATTTAATTCGAGCGTCGCCGAATTGGTGAAGACTAATCCTAGTCCTTTATCACCCCAAATAGGGCCTTGTGCAGAAGCCCAACTGAAAATGCCATCAAATGTCGTATCAGGGCCAGCCCAGCGGAGATTGTAGCGGCCAAAGTCATAAACTCTATTCGCTCTTGGGCTGCTAACATCCTGATGATCTTCAAAATCAATCGCTAATGGGGTACGGGAGAAATAGTTTGAGACGTTGCCGTGCGCATCCATAAAGGCGGCGCGATATTCCGCTGAAAGACGTATGCTAGCGGGCAATGTCACGATAGCCTGGCCTGCCTGAACATCCGCGCTGGTCAGCGTATAAAAGGCATTCTTACCGTCGAGGTGGACGATAACCTTGTCACCGGCTACCACATTACTGTTTTTCAGGCTGACGGTAAGCTTATTGCCTTCACGATTAATCAGCTCTGGTGCGTTGGGTGGCGCAACATCCATGCGAATTTGGTGTATATCGCCTTCAACCATGTTGCCTGCAACATCGGTGATGCGCGTTTGTAAAGTCCAGTCGGCAGTGTGTACAGATTGATCTTGCCAGACCCATTTGTTGCCATCAATCAGCGCGTCGTGCCAGCTCAGGCCGCCATCGATAGTGACTTCCACACGAGTACCGGCCACTGTTGCATCGAAGGTGCCCCCGAAAATGCGTCCCGCGCGACCGTCATTGGTATAGAGATTCTCAAAATCCATCCCGCTGTCCTTGCCCATACCGGCAAGCTTCGCGGCGTCAGGGATAATCAGTTCGTGCACCACATCTTGTGACTGCTCATGCAGTGACTTACCCGCCTGATCGACAACGCGTAATGCATATGTCCAGCTGTCGGTATGTTCAGTGTTATCTTGTGCCTGCCAGCTGAGACCAGTTACAACAGGGTTAACCCATTTTGTACCATCCCAGAACTCCAGCTTCTCACCTGGCGCCAGTGCACGACTGAGCATCCCCTCAATCAGGCGACCAGCGGAGAGGTCGCTGGTGACGAAATCGGTGTCGCTGGCACCGGTGTCTTTCTCCATGCGCGTGAACGTGAGAGTAATGGGATTGGGTTGCACCAGTTCCACCTCTTGCACGGCGGGCACGCTGATGTTGCCAGCGATGTCGATGATGCGCACCTGGTACTCCCAACTTGCCACGTGCGCGGCGACGTCAATAAAACTCCATTTGAGGCCGCTGACCGCAAGTTTCTGCCAGCTGGTACCGCCGTCTGTTGTGTATTCAAGGCCATCACCGGCGCTGAGCGCTTTGCTAAGCGAGCCGCTGACGGTGCGTCCAGCACTGCCGTCAGTGGTTTTCCAGTCGTCGGCTACGCCATCATCTTTGCTCATGCGCTCAAAAATAACCTGAACGTCAGACGGTGTAACATCGAGCGTCACATTCTGAGTTTTTTCGTGCAGAGTGGTGCCAGCTACGTCGGTGACTCGCAGCTTATATTGCCAGCTATCACCGTGTACACCCGTGTCCTGTGCTTGCCAAACCAGTCCTTTAACGCTGGCGGTGCTCCATTGGGTGCCGTCCCAGAACTCCAGCGTCTCATCAGGCTCCAGAGTGCGGCTAAGTGTTCCCTGTACAAGACGTCCGGCGGAACCGTCTCTGGTGATGAAGTCTTTGTCACTGCTACCGGAATCCTTCTCCATACGCTCAAAAGTGGCCTGAATGGGAAGAGAAGGAGTGAGCACGACGTCCTGATGTCGATCCTCCAGCGTACTACCCGAGGCGTCAATAACGCGTACTTTGTAGATCCAGCTGCTGCCGTGAGCGGTGTCGTCCTGTGCATGCCAGCGCAGGCCGTTGGTAATGGCTTCTACCCACTTAGTGCCGTTCCAGAACTGCAGCTTTTCACCAGGTTCCAAAAGGCGGCTAAGATTTCCTTCTACCAGACGTCCGGCGGAGCCGTCTTTAGTAATGAAGTCGGTTGCGCTGGTGCCTGTATCCTTGTCCATTCGGTCAAAGCTGAGGCGGACCGGCGGTGGCAACAGCACCACGTCCTGCATCACTGGGGAGCTGATATTGCCAGCGACATCAGTGATACGCACCTGGTACTGCCAGTCGGAAATGTGACTGCCTTTGTCGGTAAAGGACCAGTCTGTGCCATTCAGGGTAAGCAGATGCCAGGTAATACCGCCGTCAAGCGAGTATTCGGCGACGTCACCGGTGCTCATCGCCGTACTGAGGGATCCGCTGACGATACGTCCAGCGGAACCATCAGTGGTACGCCAGTCATCCACAATGCCATCATCTTTGCTCATGCGATCGAAGATAACCTGTATCTGAGATGGCGTGACATCAAGCACCACCTGATGGCTCTGTTCCTGAGTGATATTGCCGGCGGCATCCACCACGCGTAGCTTATATTCCCAGCTGGCGTTGTGCGCAATGTTGTCCTGTGCCTGCCAGCGCATGCCGCTGACGCTGGCGGTCACCCATTTCGAGCCGTCCCAGAACTCCAGGGTTTCGTTCGCGCTGAGTGCGCGGCTCAGGGTGCCGTTTACCTGGCGACCGGCGGAGCCGTCGTTGGTGATGAAGTCGGTGGCGCTGGCGCCGGAGTCCTTCTGCATCTGGTCGAAGGTGATGTTAACCGGCAGCAGATTGGATGCACTCCACTTCACGTTGTCGATATGGAAGCCGTAGTCGCCGACGGAGGGCTCGTCGCCGGTGACCAGCTCGGCGCGGGCAATCTGGGTGCCGGACGGGGCGGTGAAGGTCAGGGTTTTGATGACGAACTGTTTGGCGGTGACGGAGCCGGTGTAGAGCAGCTTCTCGGAGCCAATCAGGTTGCCGGCGGCGTCGTAGAAGTTCATTACGGTGGTGTGGTTGTGCAGGGCAAAGTAGTCGAAGCTGAATTCGGACATACCCTGTGCACCAAGGCTAAAGTTGATGGTGCTCTTTTCACCGACCAGCAGGGTTTTAGAGTTGTAGCCGAACCAATTGTACTCGGATATTTCAAGGCGACTGTTGTGGTTTTGGATAATCAGCCCAGCCAGGGTTTCAAGCTGCGCCCCGGTGCTGATTTTTTGTATCCGCTCAGCGTCAAAGCGCTCTTCCGGAGCAGATGCAGGCGAAACGGCAGAAACGGCCACTTCCCGGCTGGCGATTGATTGATACGGCAGTTCGTCCTGCTCGGTACCGTAAGGGTTATAGCGGTTTTTTTTGGCGTCCATTTTTCTGAACCATTAATGATGTGTTAATGGCCGGTATCCTAATGAGGCTAAAAAATAGTTCTGTGCAGATATGTCTGGTATCGGGCAAAAATATTTTTGCGTTGCGCACTTAAGTAATGGCGAGGAGAGTAAAGCCAAAAAACGCAGCGGGAATTTCCCACTGCGCATGGTGTGATTAATGATTGAGCAGGTTAGTGGTGATGCCGCTCTGCACCAGCAGTTCAGCATCGAGCGCGCTGTGCTGCCAGACGGCGTACGTCACGCCGCCGACCGTAACGTTGCCGCTGCTGCTCCAGTCGCCTACATCACTTTTGTCGGGCAGGAGATCTGAGAGGTTTATTTTGTCGCCGGCATTGCCTTTCACCACCATCTGCACGTTGCCTGAGATGTTGAACAGATCTTTGCCGCCCTGTTGCAGAATATCGCCCAGCGACAGGTTGAGGGTGTTATTTCCGTTGCCGGTAATATCGATCACCTCCATTGACTGAATCTTGCCGAGGAAAGAGGTGAGATCCAGCGTCTGATTCGCCCCCGCCAGCTTCAGCGTATCGATGCCGCCGTTGCCGTTGAGCGTCTCGATTTTGCTCAGGTCGCTTACGTTATTGACGATAAAGAGATTATCCAGGTTATCACCCACGGAAATAAGGTCGCCGTTAAGCACGGTCTGAACGGAATCCGTTGGCAGGATTTTATCGTCATAAACCCAGAAGTTCAGGTTATCGATAGCCAGAACATCATTTGGAGTTGCTGGAATAAATTTTATGGAGGTAAATTCTTTTCCTGCGGGCAGATCCACTGTCAGATATTGGTATTTACCATTGCGCATATAGGCAGTGTAGTTATATGCCAATTTTCCATCATCATAAAATTCAATCCTAATGTCCCCGAGAGTTAAGTCTTTAATCTCGAAGGTCATTTTGTTGCTTTTTTTACCATGATTTAGCATCAACGTTACCGGATCTCCCACGCATGATATTCCCAGTGTATTAGTTGGATATTGCATGCCCTGTTCTTTAGCGACACCAGTAATTCCATGGTTAGCCGATGAACCTGACCAGATAATACTGAACAAACCAAAGTCATACGTTTTATTTCTGACCGGATAATTAAAAGCCTTCTGATCTTCAAAATCGAAGATCAGCGGCGTGCGGGAGAAGTAGTCCGACACGTTGCCGTGCACGTCCATAAAGGCGGCGCGGTACTCCGCCGACAGGCGGCTGTTGGCCGGCAGCGTCACAATGGCCTGACCCGCCTGGATATCGGCAGCGGTGAGGGTGTAAAAGGCGTTCTTGCCGTTGATGTGGACGATAACCTTATCGCCGGCAACCACGCCGCTGTTCTTCAGGCTGACCGTCAGCCTGTCGCCCTCGCGGTTAATCAAATCCGGATGGTCAGGCGGCGTGGCGTCCATGCGCACCTGATGCGGCGTGCCTTCGTAGGTGTTGCCCGCGCGGTCGGTGATGCGCGTCTGCACCGTCCAGTCTGCGCCGTGGTCTTCGTTATCCTGCCAGCTCCACCTGTTGCCATCAGTCAGGGCGTCGTGCCAGGTGAGGCCGCCGTCGGTGGTGACCTCCACACGCGCGCCGGTTTCCGCAGCGGCGAAGGTGCCCCAGTAAATGCGCCCGGCGCGGCCGTCGCTGGTGTAGAGGTTCTGCACGTCCAGCCCGCTGTCTTTGCCCATCCCGGAGAGGCCGGCGGCGTCCGGCAGCGCGAGGTCGAGCACCACGTCCTGCGTCTGCTCGTGGAACGGGACGCCGCCGGGGTTGAGGACGCGCAGTTTGTACTGCCAGTCGGCGGCGTGGGTGGCGTCGTCCAGCGCGCTCCAGCTGAGGCCGCTGACGCTGACGCTGACCCAGCGCTGGCCGTCCCACATCTCCAGCGTCTCGCCCTCGCTGAGCGCGCGGCTGAGGGTGCCTTCGACAAGGCGCCCGGCGCTGCCGTCATTGGTGATGAAGTCGGTGGCGCTGATGCCGGAGTCTTTGTCCATGCGCTCGAAGGTGAGGCTGACCGGCGGCGGCGGGAGCAGCACGGCGGTCTGACTGACCGGGGCGGCAATATTGCCGGCGACGTCGTGGATGCGCACGAGATAAACCCAGTCCTGGCCGTGGGCGGCGGGGTCGGTGAAGGACCAGCCGAGGCCGTTCAGGGTGGCGACCTGCCAGCTGACGCCGCCGTCGAGGGAGTATTCGACGACGTCGCCGGGGCTGAGCGCGCGGTCAAGCTTTCCGCTGACGAGGCGTCCGGCGGAGCCGTCGCTGGTGCGCCAGTCGCCAGCGATGCCGTCATCCTTCTCCATGTAATCGAAGGTGACCCGCACCGGTGAGGGCGGGGTGAGCAGCACGTCCTGATGCTGGTCCTCAAGCGTGCTGCCGGTGGCGTCGACGACGCGCAGCCTGTAGGTCCAGCTGCCGCCGTGCGCCGCGTCGTCCTGCGCCTGCCAGGTGAGGCCGGTTGCGGTGGCGTTCACCCACGCGGTGCCGTTCCAGAACTGCAGGGTTTCGCCGGCGTTGAGCTCGCGGCTCAGCGTGCCTTCGACCCGGCGGCCGGCGGAGCCGTCGCGGGTGATGAAGTCGCTGTCGCTGGCGCCGGTGTCTTTTTCCATGCGGTCAAAGGAGAGGGTGATGTCGAGCGGCAGCAGGACCACGTCCTGCACCGCCGGAGCGGCGACGTTGCCGGCGATATCGGTGAAGCGTATCAGATACTGCCAGTCGGCGTTGTGGCCGTCGGGGTCGGTGAAGGACCAGTCCAGCCCGTTCAGGGTGAGCGTATGCCATGTTTTGCCGCCGTCGTACGAGTATTCGGCGACGTCACCGGCGTCGGGCGTGCGGTCAAGCGAGCCGCTGACGAGGCGGCCGGCGGAGCCGTCGGCGGTGCGCCAGTCGTCCGCGACGCCGTCGTCCTTGCTCATGCGCTCGAAGATAACCTGCACCGGCGGCGGCGTGACGTCGAGCACCACCTGATGGCTCTGCTCCGGCGTGGCGTTGCCGGCGGCGTCCACCACGCGCAGCCTGTACTCCCAGTCGGCGGCGTGCGCGGTGCCGTCCTGCGCCTGCCAGCGCATGCCGTTCACGCTGGCGGCCACCCACCTGCTGCCGTCCCAGAACTCCAGCGTTTCGTTCGCGCTGAGGGCGCGGCTCAGAGTGCCTTCCACCTGGCGCCCGGCGGAGCCGTCTTTGGTAATGAAGTCGGTGGCGCTGGTGCCGGTGTCCTTCTGCATCCGGTCAAAGGTGAAGTTCACCGGCAGCGGGCCGGCGGCGGCCCACCTGACGTTGTCGACGTGGAAGCCGTAGTCGCCGACGGCGGGCTCGTCGCCGGTGACCAGCTCGGCGCGGGCAATCTGGGTGCCGGACGGTGCGGTGAAGCTCAGGGTTTTAATGACGAACTGTTTGGCGGTGACGGAGCCGGTGTAGAGCAGCTTTTCGGAGCCAATCAGGGTGCCGTTAACGTCGTAAAAGTTCATCACAGTGGTGTGGTTGTGCAGGGCAAAGTAGTCGAAGCTGAATTCGGACATGCCCTGGGCGCCGAGGGTGAAGTTGATGGTGCTCTTTTCACCGACCTGCAGCGTCTTAGAGTTGTAGCCAAACCAGTTGAACTCGGCGATTTCGAGGCGGCTGTTGTGGTTCTGGATAATCAGGCCGGCCTGGGTCTCAAGCAGGGAGCCGCTGCTGATCTTCTGACTGCGTTCGGCGTCGAAGCGCTCTTCGGGGACCGCCGTAGCCGGTGCGGCGGAAAGGGTTGCTGTGGGGCTGGCTATCGGCTGATAAGGCAGTTCATCCTGTTCCGTGCCGTAGGCGTTGGAGCGGTTTTTTCTGAAATCCATTTTTCTTGACCATTAGGTAGAGGTAATGAGCGTTATCCTAAGTAATGAGAGGAGATGTGCCGTACAGACCTGTCTGATTGCTGCGGGGAATATTTTTAAGGTGCAAGCTTAAGATATGAGTAATGAAAATAATGTAGCGAAACAGAGCTTCGCTACATTTAGGGATGATCAGTGATTGATAAGGGTTGTCGTTACACCACTTTGTACCAGCAGTTCAGCGTCGATCGCGCTGTGCTGCCAGACGGCGTACACCACGCCGCCGACCGTAACATTGCCGCTGCTGCTCCAGTCGCCAACGTCGCCATTGTCCGGCAGCAGATCGGAGAGGTTTACCTTATCCCCGGCGTTGCCTTTCACCACCATCTGCACGTTGCCCGACATGTTGAACAGATCTTTGCCGCCCTGCTGCAGGACATCGCCCAGAGAAAGGGACAGGGTATTATTGCCGGTTCCGGTCAGATTAATTATCTCAGTTGACTGAATTTTTCCAGCTAATGCGGTCAGATCGAGATTGATGTTTTTACCGGTAAGTTGCAGCGTATCAATGCCGCCCTGACCACGCAGGAAAAAGTCATTGCTATTAAGATAGCTGGCATCACTAAGCTGGAATACATCATCGCTGTCGCTGCCCATATAAAGAGTGTTCTGATTGATTATTTGAAGATGTAAAGGTGCCTCCGTATAGCTCTGAGGGATATAATCAACATAACTTAATTTAACATCATCAAGCCATACATAAGACCATTGTGAATAGTTTAACGTAAACTTCAACGATGAAAATACTTCTCCATAGGGCAATTCAAACGCAATGGTTGTGATGTCAGCCGATTGCGTACCTGCCTGAGTTAATGTTCTCACTACCTTTCCTGCGGCATCGTAAAACGTAGCCGTGATAGTTTCATGGAGATTTAGATCACCCACCAGGAAGGATATTCTGTTTGCAGGTTTATTATTCTTTAAATCGATTTTATATGAGGTGTCGCCGCCACCATTAGCGATTTCAAGTGCCATGCTGGTCGGTGGCTTACCTATTCCACCTTGGTTCGTGTTACCAAACCGATTTTTGAACTCACCATTAGAAACAGAAAGAGCTTTGAGGGTAAATGCATCAAAAATAAATTCATCACCTGTTTTTATTGCAGTGGCACTTTTTTTATTGAAACTTTCAAGATATTCACTCTTTAATTCCGGCTTTAATACTCTCCAGTTTGAATTGTTTCCTACCATATCAATATAACTAGCGCGTATATCCTTTGGATTACCCACTTGAGATGAGTCCAGAGCAACAATGGCCTTTCCTGATGCAATATCTGCGGCAGATAAATTAACCACTACTGATTTGCCATCAATCATAAATTGCAGAGTTTCACCCGTTACCGCCGTGGCTGGCAGTGTTGCTGCAAGCTGTTTTCCGTCCCATGTAATCTCAGGCGCATCAACATTAACCCTATGATAGTGCAATGTTTGTTGCTGTTCTTTACCGAAACTATTCGCATTGGCAACTCGCGCTTTAATCACCCAGTCAGCGTTGTGAATGCCGTTATCGACCACAAACCATTTTTTGCCGTCATGTTGGGCGTCATGCCAGGTTACACCGTCATCGAATGACACCTGCACTTTTTCGCCTGGTTTAAGCGCTTCACTGATAGAACCATGAACCAGTCGCCCAGCCGCGCCATCTCGTGTCAGGAAGTCCGCGTCACGAGCCGCAAAACCACTGTCCTTAGATACGGCATCAATAGTGACTTCAGCCAGCACGGACTCAAGCGTTGCCTGCTGCTTATGGGGCGATGAGATGTTCCCCGCCACGTCCGTGATACGGACTTGATATTCCCAATCGGCAGAATGTTCAATATCGTCAACAAATGACCAGTTAACACCGTTAACGGTCAGTGTCTTCCAGGTCATGCCGCCATCGAGGGAGTATTCAATAAGGTCACCAGCACTGAGCGCTTTGCTAAGAGTTCCGTAAACGGTTCGGCCTGCGCTGCCATCGCTGGTACGCCAGTCGTTAGCGATACCGTCATCTTTCTCCATGCGCTCAAAATGAATCTGCACATCGGACGAGGTGGTATCAAGCAATACATTCTGCAGTTGGTCATGAACCGTTGTGCCCGCAGCGTCAACGACGCGCACCCAATAATCCCAACGACTGTGGTGCTCAATATTGTCCTGTGCCTGCCATGTCAGACCGTTGACGGTGGCCACTACCCATTGAGTACCGTCCCAGAACTCCAGCTTTTCGCCCGGATTAAGCAGGCGACTGAGCGTGCCTTCCACCTGACGACCGGCGGAGCCGTCGCGGGTGATGAAGTCGTTGTCGCTGGTTCCAGTATCTTTTTCCATGCGGGTAAAGGTGAGGCTGATAGCGCCGGGCAGCAGTAACACATCCTGAGTGACCGGAGCCGCGACGTTGCCGGCGATATCAGTGATGCGCACCTGATACTGCCAGTCTACGGCATGTGCACCGCCGTCGGTGAAGGACCAGTTGAGGCCGTTCAGGGTGAGCTTATGCCAGGTTGTGCCGCCATCCAGCGAGTACTCAATGAGGTCGCCGGGGGTGAGCGCGCGGTCAAGCTTTCCGCTAACGAGGCGGCCAGAAGAGCCATCGGTGGTTTGCCAGTCGTCCGCAATGCCATCGTCTTTACTCATGCGTTCAAAGATAATCTGCACGTCGGACGGCATAACGTCGAGCACCACCTGCTGGCTCTGCTCCGGCGTGGTGTTGCCGGCGGCATCCACTACGCGCAGCTTATATTCCCAGTCGGCGGCATGCGCGGTGTTGTCCGGCGCCTGCCAGCTCAGGCCGCTGACGATGGCATTTACCCATTTTGAACCGTCCCAGAACTGCAGGGTTTCGGAGGCGGCGAGGGTGCGGCTCATCGTACCTTCCACCTGGCGCCCGGCGGAACCGTCTTTGGTGATGAAATCAGTGTCGCTGCTGCCGGTGTCCTTCTCCATCAGGTCGAAGGTGAAGGTGATATCGCCTGGCAGCAGGACCACGTCCTGCACCGCCGGAGCGGCGACGTTGCCGGCGATATCGGTGAAGCGTATCAGATACTGCCAGTCGGCGTTGTGGCTGTCGGGGTCGGTGAAGGACCAGTCCAGCCCGTTCAGGGTGAGCGTATGCCAGGTTTTGCCGCCGTCGTACGAGTATTCGGCGACGTCACCGGCGTCGGGCGTGCGGTCAAGCGAGCCGCTGACGAGGCGGCCGGCGGAGCCGTCGGCGGTGCGCCAGTCGTCCGCGACGCCGTCGTCCTTGCTCATGCGCTCGAAGATAACCTGCACCGGCGGCGGCGTGACGTCGAGCACCACCTGATGGCTCTGCTCCGGCGTGGCGTTGCCGGCGGCGTCCACCACGCGCAGCCTGTACTCCCAGTCGGCGGCGTGCGCGGTGCCGTCCTGCGCCTGCCAGCGCATGCCGTTCACGCTGGCGGCCACCCACCTGCTGCCGTCCCAGAACTCCAGCGTTTCGTTCGCGCTGAGGGCGCGGCTCAGAGTGCCTTCCACCTGGCGCCCGGCGGAGCCGTCTTTGGTAATGAAGTCGGTGGCGCTGGTGCCGGTGTCCTTCTGCATCCGGTCAAAGGTGAAGTTCACCGGCAGCGGGCCGGCGGCGGCCCACCTGACGTTGTCGACGTGGAAGCCGTAGTCGCCGACGGCGGGCTCGTCGCCGGTGACCAGCTCGGCGCGGGCAATCTGGGTGCCGGACGGTGCGGTGAAGCTCAGGGTTTTAATGACGAACTGTTTGGCGGTGACGGAGCCGGTGTAGAGCAGCTTTTCGGAGCCAATCAGGGTGCCGTTAACGTCGTAAAAGTTCATCACAGTGGTGTGGTTGTGCAGGGCAAAGTAGTCGAAGCTGAATTCGGACATGCCCTGGGCGCCGAGGGTGAAGTTGATGGTGCTCTTTTCACCGACCTGCAGCGTCTTAGAGTTGTAGCCAAACCAGTTGAACTCGGCGATTTCGAGGCGGCTGTTGTGGTTCTGGATAATCAGGCCGGCCTGGGTCTCGAGCAGGGAGCCGCTGCTGATCTTCTGACTGCGTTCGGCGTCGAAGCGCTCTTCGGGGACGGCTGCTGGCGCTGCTGCCATAACGGCAGTGGCGACGGAGGTCTGCGCCACGGGCAGTTCGTCCTGCTCTGTGCCGTATGGGTTATAGCGGTTTTTTTTAAAATCCATTTTTCGTGACCATTAAGTAGAGGTAATGGTCGCTATCCTAAAGAGGTCAGGGAATAGCGCGGTCCAGACATGTCTGGTATCAGGCAAAAATATTTTTGCGGCGGGGACTTAAGAAATGGCGGGGAAGGAAAATTAGAAAGCGCAGCGGGAGGTTTCCCACCGCGCGTGGCATGATTAATGATTAATTACGTTGGTGGTGACGCCGCTCTGCACCAGCAGTTCAGCGTCAAGCGCACTGTGCTGCCAGACGGTGTAGACTACCCCGCCGACAGTAACATTGCCGCTGCTGCTCCAGTCGCCAACGTCGCCATTATCCGGTAGCAGATCGGAGAGGTTAACCTTATCGCCGGCGTTGCCTTTCACCACCATCTGCACGTTGCCGGACATATTTAACAGATCTTTGCTGCCCTGCTGCAGAATATCGCCTAGCGACAGGTTGAGGTTGTTATTGCCGCTGCCGGTAATATCAATCACCTCCATCGACTGGATTTTGCTGAGGAAGCTAGTGAGATCCAGCGTCTGATTCGCACCTGCGAGTTTCAGCGTATCAATGCCACCGTTGCCGTTGAGCATCTCGATTTTGCTCAGGTCGCTGACGTTATGCACCACAAAGATGTTGTCCAAATTATCGCCTACGGAAATGAGATCGTCTTTTACTATGTTCTGAACGGTCTCGGTTGGCAGTATCTTATTGGTCGAAGAGTGGAAATTAAAATTGTCCAACGAATATTCATCGGAGGGGCCTCCAGGGAAAATTATGCTGGTGAATTTTTTTCCAGCAGGCAAGGTAACTGTCACATTTTGGTTAACACGCTTACCGTCAATTATGTGAGTGTGGATTTTTGTCGCGCCGTCATAAAATTCCAGAACCATACTGGTTCGGTTTAATCCCCCAATAAAGAAAGAAACCTTATTGCTTTTAAAACCTTTATTGAGTTCCATCTTCATCGCAGAACGCCCATCATTAATCAGTTCATGTGAATCCCAATTAACAATACCATTAAAATTACTATTACCTGACCATGTAAGACTAACCAAGCCAATGTCATAAGTCTTTCCGGCGGTTACGCCCTGGAATAACGGAGCATCTTCAAAATCAACAATATATTCCTTACGAGAGTAATAGTCCGATATGTTGCCGTGTATATCCATAAAGGCGGCGCGATATTCTGCCGACAGCGGGATGTTAGCAGGCAGCGTGATGACGGCCTGACCCGCCAAAATATCGGCATTGGTTAAGGTATAGAATGCATTCTTATTATTGATATGCACGATTATCTTATCGCCTGCCACCACGTTACTGTCTTTCAGGCTGACAGTCAGGTAATTGCCTTCCCGATTAATCATCTCCGGTGCATTAGGCTGCGTGGTATCCAGTTGCACCTGATGCACGGCGCCTTCGGTGCTCTTTCCGGACTTATTTGTGACGCGTGTCTGCAGCGTCCAGTCTGCAGTGTGCGCCGCGCTGTCCTGCCATAGCCATTTGTTGCCGTCAATCAGCGCCTCGTGCCAGGTGAGTCCACCGTCGGTGGTAACTTCAACCCGTGCGCCGATGCCTGTTTCGTCGAAAGTTCCCCAGTAGATGCGCCCTGAGCGCCCGTCGTTGGTAAACAGGTTATGTGAGTCCAACCCGCTGTCTTTGCCCATACTGGACAGCAGAGCCTCCTCTGGTAGCGGGCCTTCAAGCACAACTTGCTGCTTTTGCTCGATAATTTCATTATTTCTGAGGTCAGTAACGCGTAACTTGTATTCCCAGTCGGCGTTGTGCTCGGTGTTATCCTGTGCCTGCCAGACCAGTCCGTCCACAGCGGCGAGAACCCAGGCTTTACCGTTCCAAAACTCAAGTTTTTCGCCTGGTAAAAGGAGGCGGCTTAGCGTGCCTTCAACCTTACGTCCGGCGGAACCGTCCTCCGTGATGAAGTCGGTGGCGCTGCCGCCGGTATCCTTATCCATGCGGGTGAAGGTGAGGGATATGTCGGTGGCGAGCAGCGCCACGTCCTGAGTGACCGGCGCGGCGACGTTGCCGGCGACGTCGGTGATGCGCACCTGATATTGCCAGTCTTTGTCATGGGCATCCGGGTCGGTGAAGGACCACGCCAGTCCGTTCAGTGTGACGGGCCGCCAGGTGAGACCGCCGTCGAGCGAGAACTCAACGACGTCACCGGCGTTCAGCGCGCGGTCAAGACTGCCTGACACGGTGCGCCCGGCGCTGCCGTCGGAGGTTTTCCAGTCGGCAGGGGTGCCGTCGTCCTTCTCCATGCGCTCGAAGGTGATGTTCACGGCAGACGGCGTGACGTCGAGCACCACGCTCTGTGCCTTCTCGTGCAGGGCCTTGCCGACGTCGTCTGTGATGCGGACTTTATACTGCCAACTGGCCGCGTGCGCTGTCGTGTCCTGCGCCTGCCACGTCATGCCGCTCACGGTGGCGCTGACCCAGGCCGTGCCGTTCCAGAACTCAAGCTTCTCGCCCGGCTCCAGCGCGCGGCTGAGGGTGCCCTCGACCCGGCGGCCGGCGGTGCCGTCCTTCGTAATGAAGTCGCTTGCGCTGCTGCCGGTGTCTTTGTCCATGTGCTCAAACGTCGCCTGCACGGGCAGCGGCTGGATGAGCGTCACATTCTGGGCGAGGTCCTGCAGGGTGCTGCCCGTGCTGTCGGTAAGGCGCAGCTTGTACTGCCAGCTGACCGGGTGCAGGCGGTCGTCCTGCGCCTGCCAGGTTGTACCGTTCACGGTGGCGTTAATCCACTGCACGCCGTTCCAGAACTTCAGGGTTTCGCCCGGCAGGAGGGCGCGGCTCATTGTGCCTTCGACCAGGCGTCCGGCGGAGCCGTCCTTCGTGATGAAGTCGGTATCGCTGTCGCCGGTGTCCTTATCCATGCGGGTAAAGGTGAGGCTGATGGCGGTGGTGAGCAGCACCACTTCCTGCACCACCGGTGCAGCGACGTTGCCGGCGACGTCGGTGATGCGCACCTGATACTGCCAGTCTTCGCTGTGCGCGCTGCTGTCGGTGAAGCTCCAGCTCAGGCCGCTTACGGTGAGCTTCAGCCAGGTGGCACCTCCGTCGAGAGAGTACTCGATGACGTCGCCGGGGCTGAGCGCGCGGTCAAGCTTACCGCTGACGGTGCGCCCAGCGGAGCCATCGGTGGTTTGCCAGTCGTCCGCCATGCCGTCGTCTTTGCCCATGCGCTCAAAAATAACCTGAACGTCAGAAGGCGTGACGTCGAGCATCACTTCCTGAGTCTTTTCGTGAAGAGTGCTACCAGCGACGTCGGTGATACGCAGCTTATATTGCCAGGTATCGCCGTGCGCACTGGTATCCTGTGCTTGCCAGTTCATACCGTTGGCTGTGGCCTTAACCCAGGCCGAGCCGTTCCAGAACTCCAGGGTTTCATCCGGATCCAGAGTGCGGCTGAGCGTCCCCTGTACGAGGCGTCCGGCGGAACCGTCTCTGGTGATGAAGTCGGTACCACTGCTACCGGAATCTTTCTCCATTCGTTCAAAAGTGGCCTGAATGGGGAGAGAAGGGGTGAGCACTACATCCTGGTGCCGATCTTCCAGCGTACTACCGGAGGCGTTAATCACGCGCACTTTGTAGGTCCAGCTGCTGCCGTGCGCGGTGTCATCTTGTGCATGCCAGCGCAGGCCGTTGGCGGTGGCCTCCACCCACTGGGTGCCATTCCAGAACTCCAGTTTTTCACCCGGTTCTAGCAGACGGCTGAGGTTACCTTCCACAGTGCGTCCGGCAGATCCGTCTTTAGTGATGAAGTCGGTCGCGTTGGACCCGGTATCCTTATCCATGCGGTCAAAGCTGAGGCGTACCGGAGGTGGCAGCAGCACCACATCCTGCACCGCAGGAACGGCGACGTTGCCGGCGACATCGGTGATGCGCACCTGATACTGCCAGTTGGCTTTATGACCGTCCGCGTCGGTGAAGGACCAGTCCAGCCCGTTCAGGGTGAGTTTGTGCCAGGTTTTACTGCCGTCGGTGGAGTATTCGGCGACGTCGCCGGCGTCGGGCGCGCGGTCAAGCTTACCGCTGACGGTGCGGCCGGCACTGCCGTCGGTGGTTTTCCAGTCGTCGGCGACGCCGTCGTCTTTGCCTATGCGCTCGAAGATAACCTGCACCGGTGATGGTGTGACGTCGAGCACCACCTTCTGGCTCTGTTCTTGAGTGGTTTTACCGGTGTTATCGACCACGCGCAGTTTGTATTCCCAGTCTGCGGCGTGGGCGATAGCGTCCTGAGCCTGCCAGCGCATGCCGCTGACGCTGGCGGTCACCCATTTCGAGCCGTCCCAGAACTCCAGGGTTTCGTTCGCGCTGAGTGCGCGGCTCAGGGTGCCGTTTACCTGGCGACCGGCGGAGCCGTCGTTGGTGATGAAGTCGGCGGCGCTGGCGCCGGAGTCCTTCTGCATCTGGTCGAAGGTGATGTTAACCGGCAGCAGATTGGATGCACTCCACCTGACGTTGTCGATGTGGAAGCCGTAGTCGCCGACGGAGGGCTCGTCGCCGGTGACCAGCTCGGCGCGGGCAATCTGGGTGCCGGACGGGGCGGTGAAGGTCAGGGTTTTGATGACGAACTGTTTGGCGGTGACGGAGCCGGTGTAGAGCAGCTTCTCGGAGCCAATCAGGTTGCCGGCGGCGTCGTAGAAGTTCATCACGGTGGTATGGTTGTGCAGGGCAAAGTAGTCGAAGCTGAACTCGGACATGCCCTGCGCGCCGAGAGTGAAGGCGATGGTGCTTTTTTCGCCGACCAGCAGGGTTTTGGAGTTGTAGCCGAACCAGTTGTACTCGGCGATTTCGAGGCGGCTGTTGTGGTTCTGGATGATCAGGCCGGCCTGGGTTTCAAGCTGCGCGCCGGTGCTGATGCGCTGAATGCGCTCGGCGTCAAAGCTTTCTTCCGGGGCGGCTGCGGGCGCGGCGGCCATCACGGCAGCGGCAACGGTGGTCTGCGCCATGGGCAGCTCGTCCTGCTCGGTGCCGAAAGGGTTGTAGCGGTTTTTTTTAAAATCCATTTTTCCTGACCATTCAATTTGGGTAATGGCCGGTATGCTAATCAGGCACAAAAAATACGCCGTACAGACATGTCTGTTATCAGACGAATATATTTTTTTGTTCTGGACTTAAGAATTAGCGAATAGGGGGAATTGAGGAAAGGCGCAGCAGAATCATTTTCTGCTGCGCGTAGTGCGGATCAGTGATTGATGAGATTGGTCGTCACGCCGTTCTGCACCAGCAGCTCGGCGTCGAGGGCGCTGTGCTGCCAGACGTTGTAGACCACGCCGCCGACGGTAACGTTGCCGCTGCTGCTCCAGTTGCCGACGTCGCCTTTGTCGGGCAGCAGGTCGGAGAGGTTGACCTTATCGCCGGCGTTGCCCCTGACCACCATCTGCACGTTGCTGGACAAGTTGAACAGGTCTTTACCGCCCTGTTGCAGCACGTCACCGAGCGACAGGTTGAGCGTGTTGTGGCCGCTGCCGGTAAGATCGATCACCTCCATCGACTGAATTTTGCCGAGGAATGCGGTAAGGTCCAGCGTCTGGCCCGCTCCCGATAACTTCAGCGTATCGGTACCACCATTACCGTTAAGCGTCTGGATTTTACTGAGGTCGCTGACGTTATTCAGTATGAATATATTATCCAGATTATCGCCGACAGAAATTAGATCGTCTTTAACTATGGTCTGAACGGTTTCCGTTGGCAGGATTTTGTCGGTATTGATATGTAAGTTCAGATTATCTATACCAATCCAGTCGCCACGCGCTATGACTTTCATACCGGTGAATTCCTTACCGGCAGGAAGCGTAATAGTCACATATGTGTTCGTTTGAACATAGGGCTGCGTGTAGGTGTGGACGATATCCGCTCCGTCATAAAACTCAAAGGTCGTGCTTGGATCATTTACCCACATTAGCTCAAAGGTTATTTTGTTGCTTTTTAATCCATTATTAACATCCAGTCTCACACTGCCGCCGCTTATGGATAATGCCTTCGTACCTCCTTCATAATGAATGCCATGATATCCATATGAAACAGAAGAAGATTCGAGCCAGGTAGTACTAAACAGGCCATAGTCATAAGGCCTATTCAGGACAGGGTTGCGAAACACAGCTTGATCTTCAAAGTCAAGAATAGATGGCATGCGGGAGAAGTAGTCCGACACGTTGCCGTGCACGTCCATAAAGGCGGCGCGATACTCCACCGACAGGCGAATATTGGCCGGCAGTTTCACCACGGCCTGGCCCGCCTGGATATCGGCGGGGGTCAGGGTGTAAAAGGCGTTCTTGCCGTCGATGTGGACGATAACCTTATCGCCGGCCACCACGTTGCTGTTTATCAGGCTCACCGTCAGGTTGTCGCCTTCGCGGTTAATCAGGTCCGGATGATTCGGCGGCGTGGCATCCATGCGAATCTGATGCACGCTGCCGTCATAGGTGTTGCCCGCGCGGTCAGTGATGCGCGTCTGCACCGTCCAGTCTGCGGCGTGTGCCGCATCATCCTGCCAGCTCCACTTATTGCCATCAATCAGCGCCTCGTGCCAGGTGACGCCGCCGTCGGTGGTGACCTCAACGCGCACGCCGGTCTCCGCTTTGTCAAAGGTGCCCCAGTAAATCCGTCCCTCACGCCCGTCGTTGGTAAACAGGTTCTGCACGTCCAGCCCGCTGTCTTTACCCATGCCGGACAGGTCGGCGGCGTCAGGCAGCGCGAGGTCGAGCACCACGTTCTGCGCCTGCTCGTGGAAGGGCACGCCGGCGGCGTTCACCACGCGCAGCTTGTACTGCCAACTGGCGGCGTGCTCGATATCGTCCTGCGCCTGCCACCTCAGACCGTCCACCGTGGCTGCGACCCACTTCGCGCCGTCCCACATCTCCAGCGTTTCGCCCGCGCTGAGGGCGCGGCTGAGCGTACCTTCGACCTGGCGCCCGGCAGAGCCGTCGTTGGTGATGAAGTCGCTGGCGCTGATGCCGGAATCCTTTTCCATGCGCGTAAAGGTGAGGCTTACCGGCGGCGGCGGCAGCAGCACAACGTGCTGGCTGACGGGCGTGCCGATGCTGCCGGCGACGTCGCTGATGCGCACCTGGTAGGCCCAGTCGCTGCCGTGGGCCGCGGGGTCGGTAAAGGACCAGGTGGAGCCGTCGAGGGCGGCAGTCTGCCAGGTGATGCCGCCGTCGAGGGAGTACTCCACGACGTCGCCGGGGTTCAACGTCCGATCAAGGCTGCCGGAGACGGTGCGGCCGGCACTGCCGTCGGTGGTGCGCCAGTCGCCGGCGACGCCGTCGTCCTTCTCCATGTGGTCAAAGGTGATGCGCACGGCGGGCGGCGGGCTCAGCACCACGTCCTGGTGCTGGTCCTCCAGCGTGCTGCCGCTCGCGTCGACCACGCGCACCTTGTAGGTCCAGCTGGCGGCGTGCGCGGAGTCGTCCTGCGCCTGCCAGGTCAGGCCGCTGGCTGTGGCGGGCACCCACTTTGTGCCGTTCCAGAACTCCAGCGTCTCGCCGGTGTTGAGCTCGCGGCTGAGGGTGCCCTTAACGCGACGTCCGGCGGAGCCGTCTTTGGTGATGAAGTCGCTGTCGCTGGCGCCGGTGTCTTTCTCCATCTGGTCAAAGCGCAGGGTGATGGCGAGCGGCAGCAGCATGGCGTGCTGGACGACCGGTTCGGTAACGTTGCCGGCGATATCCGTGATGCGTACCTGATACTGCCAGTCTTCGTCGTGCGCGGCGGGGTCGGTGAAGCTCCAGCTGAGGCCGCTGAGGCTGAGCTTCTGCCAGGTTACGCCGTCGTCGGTTGAGTACTCAATGACGTCACCCGGGAGGAGGGGCTTGCTGAGATAGCCGGTGACGATACGCCCGGCGGAGCCGTCGGTGGTCTCCCAGTCGCCGGCGACGCCGTCGTCCTTACTCATGCGATTAAAGGTGACGAGCACGTCGGACGGGGTGACGTCGAGCACCACCTGCTGGCTCTGCTCACGGGTCGTGTTGCCGGCGGCGTCGACGACACGCAGCTTATATTCCCAGCCGCCGGCGTGTGCGGTGTTGTCCTGCACCTGCCAGACCTGTCCGGTTACGGTGGCGGGCATCCACTTTGTGCCGTCCCAGAACTCCAGTGTTTCGCCCGGCACCAGCGCCCGGCTTATCGTGCCTTCGACCAGGCGTCCGGCGGAGCCGTCCTTCGTGATGAAGTCGTCATCCTGGCTGCCGGTGTCCTTCTGCATGCGCTGGAAGGTCAGGTCGGGCGGCCCCGGCAGCAGCGTGACGTCCTGCGTCGCGGGGGAGGAGACGTTGCCGGCGACGTCGGTAAAGCGTATCTGGTACTGCCAGTCGGCCAGGTGGCCGTCCGGGTCGGTAAAGGACCAGTCGGTGCCATTCAGGGGCAGCCTGTGCCAGGTTTTGCCACCGTCGTATGAGTACTCGGCGACGTCGCCGGCGTCGGGCGCCCGGTCAAGCGAGCCGCTGACGATGCGCCCGGCGGAGCCGTCGGTGGTGCGCCAGTCGCCGGGCAGGGCATCGTCCTTGCTCATGTGGTCAAAGATAACCTGCACCGGCGGCGGCGTGATGTCGTAGACCACCTGGTGGCTCTGCTCCGGCGTGATGTTGCCGGCGGCGTCGACCACGCGCAGCTTATACTCCCAGTCAGCGCTGTGGGCGGTGCCGTCCTGCGCCTTCCATTTCATGCCGGTAACGGTGGCGTTCACCCATTTGCTGCCGTCCCAGAACTGTAGCGTTTCGGAGAAGGCGAGGGCGCGGCTCAGTGTCCCTTCCACCTGGCGGCCTGCGCTGCCGTCTTTAGTGATGAAGTCAGTGGTGCTGGTGCCGCTGTCCTTCTGCATGAGGTCAAAGGTGAAGTTCACCGGCAGCGGGCCGGCGGCGGCCCACTTCACGTTGTCGATATGGAAGCCGTAGTCGCCGACGGAGGGCTCGTCGCCGGTGACCAGCTCGGCGCGGGCAATCTGGGTGCCGGACGGGGCGGTGAAGATCAGGGTTTTGATGACGAACTGTTTGGCGGTGACGGAGCCGGTGTAGAGCAGCTTCTCGGAGCCAATCAGGTTGCCGGCGGCGTCGTAGAAGTTCATTACGGTGGTGTGGTTGTGCAGGGCAAAGTAGTCGAAGCTGAACTCGGACATGCCCTGCGCGCCGAGGGTGAAGGCGATGGTGCTTTTTTCACCGACCAGCAGGGTTTTGGAGTTGTAGCCGAACCAATTGTACTCGGATACTTCGAGGCGGCTGTTATGGTTCTGGATAATCAGGCCGGCCTGGGTTTCGAGCTGCTTACCGGTGCTGATCTTCTGCAGGCGCTCGGCGTCAAAGCTCTCTTCGGGGGTTGCGGCGGTGGTTGCTGTATAGGCGCTGACGTGCGCGTCGAAGACGGTCAGTGTGTGCGTATCAGAAAGCGGCTGCGGCAGTTCGTCCTGCTCCGTGCCGTAAGGGTTATGGCGGTTTTTCCTGGAATCCATTTGTCTGAACCATTATTGATGAGGTAATGGCCGGTATCCTAAAGAGGCAGGAAAATAGCGCCGTGCAGATATGTCTGATATGCAATGAAAATATTATTACTACCAGAGCTTAAGAAATGGAAAAGTGAAGAGGCAGCGAACTCCTTCGCTGCCTGAGGATATTACGCCGCTTCACTTGCGCGGGACGGTTTACCTGCTTTGGGTTGAACGGGCACTGCCAGCGCTTCCGGCGCAAAATCATCGACGTTAATCGCTTTCAGGCGGCTGGTTTCAGCACGGATCAGCACCTGCGCTTCGCTCTCATCAATCCAGCCCTCTTTCAGACCACGCTGCGCCAGCGCATCCAATCGGGTAAACGACAGGTGTTTTTTCTGCTGCTGGCACAGACGATCGTGAATCACTTCGGCGGCCATCACATCCTGCAGCGCCTGCTCCAGCTGACCCGCAGGATTGTGTGCGCTTGGTGCCAGATACTGGCCGCGGCCCAAACGGGTACGCGTCGCGGAAGGCAGTTGCAGCAGTTTCGCCAGTTTGTGATCCAGTTTATCGGACGGTGCCGGGCAGTGATGACCACCGGCGAAAATCACCAATCGCAGCGCACCGGCCACCATGCGGTTCGGGAAGTTACGCAGCAAATCATCCATCGCCACTTCGGCCTGATGCAGCGCATCCTGCACGCCCCAATGTACCAGCGGCAAATCAGCTTCGTTGCGGCCTTCGTCCTCATAGCGTTTCAAGGTGGCCGACGCCAGATACATCTGACTCAACACATCGCCGAGACGCGCCGAGATGCGTTCACGACGTTTCAGGCTGCCGCCCAGCACCGCCATCGACACATCTGACAGCAGCGCGAGGTTGGCACTCAAACGGTTGATATGCTGATAGTAGCGGCGCGTGGCGTCGCGGGTTGGCGTGGCGCTGGTGCGACCGCCGGTTAAGCCCAGCCACAGGCTGCGCACTTTATTGCTGCCAACGTGGCCGATATGGCTGAATAGCGCGCGATCAAAAGTCACTAAATCATTTTTCGCTGCGGCATTCATCTCTTCCAGCACCCAAGGATGGCAACGGATGGCGCCCTGGCCGAAGATGATCATGCTACGCGTCAGGATGTTAGCGCCTTCTACGGTGATGGCGATCGGTGCGCCCTGATAAGCACGCGCCAGGAAGTTGTTTTCGCCCAGCATAATGCCTTTACCGCCAGCGATATCCATCGCGTCGATAATGGCGCGCTGACCGCGATGGGTGCAGTGATACTTCACAATCGCCGACAGCACCGCCGGTTTTTCACCGAGCATAATGCCGCTGGTGATCAGCGTCGCGGCAGCGTCCATCACGTAAGCGTTACCGGCAATGCGCGCCAGCGGCTCTTCGATCCCTTCCATTTTACCGATAGAGACTTTGAACTGACGACGAATGTGCGCATACGCACCGGTTGCCAGCGCAATGCTTTTCACGCTGCCGGTTGAGTTTGAAGGCAGCGTAATACCACGACCAACGGACAAACATTCCACCAGCATGCGCCAGCCTTGACCGGCCATTGACGGGCCGCCGATGATGAAATCGATCGGAACGAAGATGTCTTTACCGCGCGTTGGACCATTCTGGAACGGCACGTTGAGCGGGAAGTGACGCTGGCCGATCTCTACGCCAGGCGTGTGCGTTGGGATCAGTGCGCAAGTGATGCCGAGCTCTTCGGTATCGCCCAGCAGATGATCCGGATCGGACAGTTTGAACGCCAGACCCAACACGGTGGCGATCGGTGCCAGCGTGATATAACGCTTGTTCCAGGTGAGGCGCATGCCCAGCACTTGCTGGCCTTGCCATTCACCCATGCACACCACGCCAGTATCGGGAATTGCACCCGCATCCGAACCCGCTTCCGGGCTGGTCAAGGCAAAACAAGGGATCTCATCACCGCGCGCCAGACGCGGCAGATAATGATCTTTCTGCTCATCGGTACCGTAATGTTGCAGCAGTTCGCCTGGGCCGAGTGAGTTGGGTACGCCGACGGTGATCGCCAGAATGCCAGATACGCCCGCCAGTTTCTGCAGCACACGCGCTTGCGCGTAAGCGGAGAACTCGAGGCCGCCATACTCTTTCTTGATGATCATGGCGAAGAAGCGATGCTGTTTCAGATACGCCCACAACTCCGGCGGCAAATCGGCCATTTCATGGGTGATTTCGAAGTCGTTCGCCATGCGGCACGCTTCTTCCACCGGGCCATCAATAAAGGCTTGCTCCTCTTCGGTCAGGCGCGGCTGCGGGTAGTTATGCAGCTTCTGCCAGTCCGGTTTGCCGCGAAACAGATCGCCTTCCCACCAAGTGGTGCCGGCGTCGATCGCCTCTTTTTCGGTACGTGACATCGGCGGCATCACTTTCTGGAAGCTGTGCAGCGCCGGTTTCGAGAACATGCTGCGGCGCATCACTGGCAGGTTGAACGGCAGCAGAATGATTGCCAGCGGCAGCAGCATCCACGGTGTCCACACGTCAGCGGCCGCCAGCGCGCCAGTCCACAGCAGCAGAATCACGCTGCTCAGCTGAAGAGAAATTTGGTGGTAGAACAACACGCTAAGCAGGATTAGCGTCGCAACGATTGAGGCAACCAACATAATGAACCACTCCATAAGTAGTAAGAGGTCTGACCTGTTATGGGTGTAGGTTTAGAATATGGGGCAAAATTTATCAATCTGTTTACATCGCAATTACAACACATCTCACAAATTCGTTTCACGATGCGCAACAACTGCCAAACTTCCTCAAAGCGCCGCGCTTTTACTGAATGCAGGCGCTTTGCGGCGTAGCCCCATTCCGTTAAACTTGCCGGGTCAATCTTTCCTCTAAAGGACATCCCTATGTATCAGGACATTATTCGCTCAGAACTCAATGAAGCAGCCGATACGCTTAACAACTTCCTGAGTGACGAAGCCAACATTCACGCGATTCAGCGCGCCGCAGTGCTGCTGGCCGACAGCTTCAAAGCGGGCGGCAAGGTGCTCTCCTGCGGTAACGGCGGCTCGCACTGCGATGCCATGCATTTTGCTGAAGAGCTGACTGGGCGCTATCGTGAAAACCGTCCTGGCTACCCTGCGATTGCCATTTCTGATGTCAGCCATCTCTCTTGCGTCAGCAACGATTTTGGCTACGACTATGTGTTCTCGCGCTATATCGAAGCGGTAGGTCGCGAAGGCGATGTGCTGCTGGGCCTCTCAACCTCCGGTAACTCTGCCAACATCATCAAAGCGGTGGAAGCTGCGCGCGCAAAAGGCATGAAAGTGATTACTTTGACCGGTAAAGATGGCGGCAAGATGGCAGGTTCAGCGGATATTGAAATTCGCGTGCCGCACTTTGGCTATGCCGACCGCATTCAGGAGATCCATATCAAAGTGATCCACATCCTGATGCTGTTGATTGAAAAAGAGATGGTTAAGTAATGATGCGTTCCTCTCGCCGTGCGCGAGAGGATCTAACTTAAGGCGGTTGCTATGTGCGAATTGCTCGGGATGAGCGCCAATGTCCCCACGGACATCTGTTTCAGTTTTACCGGTCTGGTGCAGCGTGGCGGTGGAACCGGGCCGCACAAAGATGGTTGGGGCATCACTTTCTACGAAGGAAAAGGGTGCCGCACCTTCAAAGATCCGCAGCCGAGCTTTAACTCGCCGATTGCCCGTTTGGTGCAGGAATACCCGATTAAATCGCATTCCGTGGTGGCGCATATCCGCCAGGCGAATCGCGGGGAAGTGTCGCTGGAAAATACCCATCCGTTCACGCGTGAGTTGTGGGGCCGCAACTGGACCTATGCACACAATGGTCAGCTGAAAGGTTATCGCCAGCTGGATACCGGGCCGTTCCGTCCGATTGGCGAAACCGACAGCGAGAAAGCGTTCTGCTGGATGCTGCACAAACTGACCGAGCGTTACCCGCGCACGCCAGGTAACTGGCCGGCGGTGTTCCGCTACATTGCCGAGCTGGCAGCAGAAATGCGTGAGAAGGGCGTCTTCAACATGCTGTTATCGGATGGGCGCTACCTGATGGCGTTCTGTTCGACCAATCTCTACTGGATTACGCGCCGCGCGCCGTTTGGCAAAGCCACGCTGCTCGATCAGGATGTGGAGATTGATTTTCAGCAGCAGACTACGCCGCAGGATGTGGTGACGGTGATTGCCACGCAACCGCTGACAGGCAATGAAACCTGGCACCGGATAGTGCCAGGCAAGTGGGCATTATTTTGCCTGGGTGAGCGCCAGGAATGATTTCGAGGCAGCATCCGGTGTAGAGATCACCGGCGTGCTGTTCACCGCATATTGGCCGGTGGCCGTCACATTCACCGTTGGCGGCACACGGTACTTGGCAAAGTACGCATAGCCCGGCTGCAGTTCACGCCAGAAGTTAATGTACGTCGAGTATTTATGACGTTGCATATTGCTGTCGGTCATGCGGAACGGATAGATGTTGACCTGAATTTCCTGCTGACCATTGCGCAGCGCGGCATTGGTATAGGTGAAGATTTCATCCATAGACGCATTGGTCATCGCGTAGCAACCAATCGATACGCAATCACCGTGAATCATTAAATAGTTACCGTCATAACCTTTAGCGCGATCGTATTGATTCGGGAAACCGGTGTTAATAGCGCGATAGAAACGGCTATCCGGTTTCAACTGATTCAGCTTGACGTTATAAAAGCCTTCCGGACTTTTGAAATCGCCCTGACGACGTTTAGGTCCTAAACCGCCAGAGAAATTACAGATGCGATAGCTGTCCAGCAGACGATATTCATTACCGATTTTGCCGTACAGTTCCAGCGTACGCTCTTCCTTGAAAATCTGAATAAAAACGGGGGTGCCAATTAGTTGTTTCTTTAACTCTTTGCTCACCGGAGCCAGCGGTTGCGTAGGCTCGGGGTTAATTGCCCAGCTAAGGACTGGCATAAGAATCATCGCAAGCGTTAATGCGATTCTGCCCATTCTGTAGATACCTTGAATTGAAGAGAGACGATGACGCTGAGCGTCCGGGTATTGCATTATCGGAAATATCCGCTATCGCAGCGCAACATTAACATTGTCTGGCTTTTAATCAAGCCAGTGTCCGAGAAAATGGCGCGTTCCTAAAAGGAATACGACCACTAATTTGTAAACTTTAATCTCTCTCTCAACAATTATTGCCGATATTTTTCGCTGCTGTATACTTATCCAGTACTCAGGAGGGCGTATGCGCAAAATTATTCATGTCGATATGGACTGCTTTTACGCCGCGGTTGAGATGCGCGACGATCCCTCTTTACGTGATATTCCGATCGCCATTGGCGGCAGTCGCGTGCAGCGTGGCGTGATCAGCACCGCCAACTATCCAGCACGCAAATATGGCGTGCGCAGCGCGATGCCTACCGGCATGGCGCTCAAACTTTGCCCGCATCTGCGGCTGCTGCCTGGCCGCTTTGATGCCTATAAAGAAGCCTCCCGCCAAATCCGCGACATCTTCTCGCGTTACACCTCGCTGATTGAACCGCTATCGCTGGATGAAGCCTATCTGGATGTCACCGACAGCCTGCATTGCCACGGTTCGGCCACGCTGATGGCGCAGGCAATTCGCGCCGATATCCTGCGTGAAACCGGGTTAACCGCTTCTGCCGGGATCGCACCGATCAAGTTCCTCGCCAAGATCGCTTCCGATCTCAACAAACCCAACGGGCAATATGTGATTACGCCTGACGCGATGTCCGATTTTTTACTCACGCTGCCGCTGAGCAAAATTCCTGGCGTCGGTAAAGTGGCGACCAAAAAGCTGGAAGAGATGGGATTGCGTACCTGCGCTGATGTGCAGCGTGCCGATCTGGCTTTGCTGCTCAAACGCTTTGGCAAGTTTGGCCGTATTTTATGGGAACGCAGCAACGGTGTTGATGAGCGCAATGTGGTGGTTGAGCGCGAACGTAAATCGCTTGGCGTTGAACGCACGCTAATGGAAGACATTCACAGCTGGGAGCAGTGTCTGGAGATTATTGATTTTCTCTATGCCGAGCTGGATCGCCGCTTAACCGCCATCAAGCCGGATAAGCAGATCGCCCGACAAGGCGTGAAACTCAAGTTCAATGATTTCCAGCAAACCACGCAGGAGCATGTCTGGTCGGTGCTGAATAAAGAAGACATGATCGCGGTGGCGCGTCAGGCGTGGGATGAACGCAGAGCAGGGCGCGGCGTACGGCTGGTGGGATTGCATGTCACGATGGTGGATCCGCAACTGGAGCGACAGTTGGTGCTGGGGTTGTAGGCATAAAAAACCCGACCGAAGCCGGGTTTGTCGCGAAATTCAAAACTTACGCTTTTTCTGGCACCACGCTGAGCAGCGCGGTCAGCAGCTTCCAGTACAGACCCACGCTTTCAATGTGAACCTGCTCATCCGGCGAATGCGGGCCGGTAATGGTTGGGCCAATCGAAACCATATCCATGTTCGGATACGGCTTCTTGAACAGACCACATTCCAGACCGGCGTGAATCACCTGAATGTTCGGCGTTTTGCCAAACAGCGCTTCGTAGGTTTTACGCGTCAGCGCCATCACCGGTGAATCGGCATCAGGCTGCCAGCCCGGATAGCCGCCTTTTGGTGCGCTTTTCGCTCCGGCCAGATCGGCCAGCGAGGTCAGCACTTCAACCACCCAATCTTTGCCGGTATCGATCAGTGAACGAATCAGGCAGATGATTTCGGCATTGCTCTGATCCATGGTCACCACGCCGACGTTAAGCGAGGTTTCCACCACGCCTTTCGCCACATCGGAGTTACGGATCACGCCGTTTGGTGTGGCGTTGAGCAGGTTGAGGAAACGATCGCGGCTGTCAGCGTTCAGCGCCTGGCCTTGATGCGCCAGCGACTCAGCGACGACGGCGATGTTCTTCTCTTTCACGCCCAGCTCGTTCAGCAGCGTCGCCTGGAAATGGGCCGCAGCCGATTTCAGTTCGTCAACTTTATGGCTGTCGATCGCCAGCGTAGCAAAAGCTTCACGTGGGATGGCGTTACGCAGTGTACCGCCGGTGAATTCGATCAGACGCACATCGAGTTCACGCGCGTGCAGCGCGAGGAAGCGTGCCAGCAGTTTGTTGGCGTTGCCGAGACCATGATGAATGTCGGCACCGGAGTGACCGCCTTTCAGGCCTTTCAGCGTAAGCTTCAGGGTCTCATAGCCCGCAGGAATCGCTTCACGCGTCAGCGGCAAGGTGGTGATGAAGTCGATACCACCGGCGCAACCCATGTAAATCTCACCTTCCTCTTCCGAGTCGGTGTTGATCAGAATATCGGCCTGCAGCCAGTTTGGCTGTAAACCAAAGGCGCCATCCATACCCGATTCTTCGGTCATGGTCAGCAGCACTTCAATCGGGCCGTGGATCAGGCTGCTGTCAGCCAGCACCGCCAGCGCAGACGCCATACCAATGCCGTTATCCGCGCCCAGCGTGGTGCCGCGTGCTTTCACCCATTCGCCATCAACATACGGCTGAATCGGATCTTTGGTGAAGTCGTGCACCGTGTCATTGTTCTTCTGCGGCACCATATCGAGGTGCGCCTGCAGCGCCACCGGCGTGCGTTTTTCCATACCAGCGGTAGCGGGTTTACGAATCAGGATGTTGCCAACCTGATCGCGCTCAACCCAAAAACCTTGCTCTTTTGCCCAGCCGACAACGTATTCGGCCAGTGCTTCTTCGTGGTAAGAAGGGTGCGGAATGGAACAGATTTTGGCAAAAATATCCCACAGCGGTTGGGGTGAAAGTTGCGACAATTCAGACACCATGCATCTCCTGTGTCAGCGTGGCGGACAGACCGCACGCACGCGGGTTTCCAGTAAAAATCGTCGTCAGAACATCTGACGTGATGGGCCTGAGAATATCACTGTTTCTCGCCGGGTGCGTAATCAGCCGCGCTAAAAACCTGCAACCAGTAAGACAGATGCTGGTTTTTAAGGCGTCAGATCCTTATAATCTCGCGCAACCTTTTCCCCCTTGCATATTTTTTAAGCCAAGTTTCTTGGCCGGGATTCCTTTATATGAGCGAAAAATACGTCGTAACCTGGGACATGTTGCAAATCCATGCCCGTAAACTGGCCCAGCGCCTGCTTCCTGTGGAACAGTGGAAAGGTATCATCGCGGTAAGCCGTGGTGGTCTGGTTCCGGCATCGCTGCTGGCGCGTGAACTCGGAATTCGCTACGTCGATACCGTGTGCATCTCCAGCTACGATCACGATCATCAGCGCGAAATGAAAGTGCTGAAGCGTGCCGAAGGCGACGGTGAAGGCTTCATCGTCATTGACGACCTGGTGGATACCGGCGGCACCGCGCAAGCGATTCGCGATATGTATCCAAAAGCGCGTTTCTGCACCATCTTCGCCAAGCCAGCTGGCCGCGCGCTGGTGGACGACTACATTGTCGATATCCCGCAGAACACCTGGATCGAGCAGCCTTGGGACATGGGCGTGGTCTACATCCCGCCAATCGTCAAAAGCGCCTGATTGATGCATCGCAAACAACGCCCGGTTATGCCGGGCGTTGTGCTTTCTGCGCCTCGCGCGCATATCACGGGTGCAGTACACTCTTAGCCATCGCCACGTTGTTGGCAGGAGAATAGCTGAGATGTCTGATAAAAACCTGAGCGAAGAACTGTTCAAACCGCGTTTTAAACACCCGGAAACCTCCTCACTAGTGCACCGTCAGCATCACGCCGCCGTGCAGGTGCATAACGCCCTCGAAGGCGATACGCAGCGCGGCTGGTATCGCATGCTGAACAAGTTGCTGTGGACGTGGCGCGGTTTGTCGCCGCAGGAGATCAGCGAAGTGCTGGCGCGTATCGCGGTGAGCGAGTTCGAACGCACCAATGAAGCCCTGCTCGATACCGTGATTGGTTATCGCGGTGGCAACTGGAATTACGAGTGGTCGAAGCAGGCGGCCATCTGGCAGCAGCGCGCGTTAGAAAGCGAGAACCATGACGACGCAGGCCAGCATTGGCTGCATGCCGCCAATCTGTTCAGCCTTGCGGCCTATCCTTATATTAAAGGCGATGAGCTGGCGGACCAGGCGCAGGTGCTGGCCAATCGCGCCTACGAAGAAGCCACGCAGCGTCTGCCGGGCGAACTGAAATCACTGACCTTCCCAATGAGCGGCGGCAGTCCGGTAACGGGCTTCCTGCACATGCCTGCGCAGGCCGAAGCGCCGTATCCCACGGTGCTGCTGTGCGGCGGCCTTGATTCGCTGCAAAGCGATCACTATCGCCTGTTCCACGACTATCTCGCGCCGCGCGGCATCGCCATGCTGACGCTGGATATGCCGTCAGTAGGATTCAGCAGCAAATGGATGCTCAATCAGGACACCAGCCAGGTGCATCAGCAGGTGCTGCGTGAACTGAGCAATGTGCCGTGGATCGATCACACCCGCGTGGCGCTGCTGGGCTACCGTTTCGGTGCCAACGTGGCGACGCGTCTGGCCTATCTGGAAGTGCCGCGAGTACGCGCGGTGGCGACGCTGGGTGCGATGGTGCACAGCGTGTTTGTCGATGCACAACAGCAGCAGCAGTTGCCGGATATGTACATGGATATGCTGGCGAGCCGCCTGGGTATGTCGTCAACTTCGGACAGCAATCTGCGCATTGAGCTCAATCGCTACTCCCTGAAGGTGCAAGGCTTGCTCGGCCGCCGCACGCCAACGCCGATGCTGGCGGCTTATTGGCCGGATGATATTTTCGGTCCGGAAGCGGACGCGCAGTTGATCGCCAACTCATCCTCGCAGGGCAAGACGCTGGCGATCCCTGCCAAACCGGTTTTTGCCAGTTTTGACAAAGCGCTGAATCAAATTTGTGACTGGCTGGAAAAACAGTTGAAAAGCTAGCTGGCGAAATCCCTGAACTCTGCTACTACTTATATCCGGGATTTTCCATTTTTAGGTTTAATGGAAAGCTGGAAGTGCAATTTAAAGGGTTAAGGGAAAATAGATGACATTACCGAGTGGTCACCCCCGTAGTCGCCTGCTTAAGCGCTTCACCGAATTGGGGCCGTATATCCGTGAAGGCAAATGTGAAGAGACACGCTTCTTCTTCGATTGCCTGGCAGCGTGTGTCAACGTCAAGCCTGCACCAGAGCTACGTGAGTTTTGGGGCTGGTGGATGACGCTGGAAGCCTATGAAGATCACTTCACTTACGAATATCATTTTGGCCTGTTTGATAAAGCGGGTGATTGGGGCGCAGCAACCATCAAAGGCAAAGAGAACAATGCCAAAGTGGAAAGCACACTGCGTAATTTCCATGAGCGCTTGAAAGCGATGCTGCTGGAACAGAAACTCGATCTGCGACCGGCGGAAGGCTTTAAAGAAGAGCCGGTGAAACTGAGCGCCTGATAGGTATTTAAGGGTTTAAACAGGAAAGAGCCGGTGATGAGCCGGCTCTTTTTTTATAGACACAGCGAGGGTACAGCAATACTCGAATCATTCTCGCTGCAGGAAGGCGGCAAGTGTGTGAATCCCCAGGAGCTTACTGAAGTAAGTGACTGGGGTGAACACACGCAGCCAACGCCCCTGCAGCGTGAAGGATGAAGAGTATTTTAGAATTGATAAGTCAGGCCAACCGCCACAACGTCATCGTTGTTCAGGTTCAGCTTGTTGTTGTCATCCAGCTGGTTGATTTTGTAATCCACGAAGGTCGACATGTTTTTGTTGAAGTAGTAAGTCATGCCCACGTCGATATATTTAACCAGATCCTCGTCACCGATCCCTTCGATGTCTTTGCCTTTGGTCTGGATATAGCCGAGGGACGGACGCAGGCCGAAGTCGAACTGATACTGCGCGACCACTTCGAAGTTCTGCGCTTTGTTAGCAAAACCACGCGTGCCGATTGGCGTCATGTTGCGGGTTTCGGTGTAGATAGAAGCCAGGTAGATGCTGTTAGCATCGTACTTGATACCCGCGCCCCATGATTCCGCTTTATCACCGCTACCCAGCGCTTGCAGCTGCTGCTGGTTAGTACGGTCAGAAGAGGTGATGGCAGACATCAGGCTGATGCCGGTGTCAGCGATGGTGTAACCCAGTGATGCACCGTAACCGTCGCCGTTCTGGCGCGAAGTATCGGTGATGCTGCCACGGGCGTTGGCGCTGGTAGAGTCGTTTTTACCCTGATATTGCAGCGCGAAGCGCAGGCCATCAACCAGACCAAAGAAGTTGCTGTTGCGGTAAGTGGCCACGCCAGTTGCACGCGCAGTCATGAAGTTATCGGTACGCGCCGTACCGTCCCCGCCGAACTCTGGGAATACGTCCGTCCAGGCTTCTACGTCGTACAGCACGCCGTAGTTACGACCGTAGTCGAATGAACCGTATTGACCGAATTTCAGACCGGCAAAGCCCAGACGGGTTTTGTTGCCTGCGTTGGCGTCTGAACCTTCTGAGTTGTTTACGTTGTACTGATATTCCCACTGACCGTAACCGGTCATCAGGTCATTAATCTGCGTCTGGCCTTTGAAACCGATACGCACGTAAGATTTGTCGCCGTCGCTTGACGCGTTATCGCTGAAGTAGTGTTCAGCTTTAACACGGCCGTAGAAGTCCAGTTTATTACCATCTTTGTTATAAACTTCTGCGGCGTTTGCGGTGGAAGCCAGTGCCAGCGCTGATACAACTAATGCCAGTGTGCTCTTCTTCATTTTGCTATCAATCCCAATGAGTAAAATTTGTTGTACCCGTGAAAGGTTTTGTAAAACACGGAACTTTTTACCGGTAGGTGATGAAAGTTTTATGACAGTTTTTCGGATTTCTTGTTAATCGCGAACTTTTGGTCTACCGCATTGTCAGGGGATTTTTGTGCTTTTCCCCTTGCTGTTGTTGGCTTCCTTGCTCACTCCTGATAAAACGTCCCTTCGCAGATTTTTTTCTTACATGGCAGGAAAAACATGAGTGGCAGTCAGACCCTTGTGGTCAAGTTGGGTACTAGCGTCCTCACCGGCGGTTCACGTCGGTTGAATCGGGCGCACATGGTGGAGTTGGTTCGTCAGTGTGCGCAGTTGCACGCAGCAGGCCATCGCATTGTTATCGTCACCTCTGGCGCGATCGCTGCCGGACGCGAACACCTTGGTTACCCCGAACTGCCACCTACCATCGCCTCAAAGCAGCTGTTGGCTGCGGTGGGGCAGAGCCGTTTGATCCAGCTTTGGGAACAACTGTTCTCGATTTACGGCATTCACATCGGGCAGATGCTGCTGACGCGCGCCGATATGGAAGACCGTGAACGTTTCCTCTACGCGCGTGACATGCTGCGCGCGCTGCTCGACAACCACATCGTGCCGGTGATTAACGAGAACGATGCGGTGGCGACCGCCGAAATTAAAGTGGGCGATAACGACAATCTGTCGGCGCTGGCGGCAATGCTCGGTGGCGCAGATAAGCTCCTGCTGTTGACCGATCAGCAAGGGCTGTTCACCGCCGATCCGCGTACCAATCCTGAAGCAGAGTTAATCAGCGACGTGCATCAGATCGACGATGCGTTACGTACGCTCGCGGGCGGCAGCGTGTCTGGCCTCGGAACCGGCGGCATGGCGACCAAACTGCAGGCGGCGGACGTTGCTTGTCGCGCGGGGATCGATGTGATCATTGCCGCCGGCAGTCGTCCGGACGTGATCAGCGATGTGCTGCATGGCAAACCTGTCGGCACGCGTTTCCACGCGCAGCAGTCGCCGCTGGAGAACCGTAAGCGCTGGATCTTTGGCGCACCGCCGGCAGGCGAAATCACCATTGATGATGGCGCGCTGGCCGCGATGCTGGAGCGCGGCAGTTCGCTGCTGCCAAAAGGTATCCGTGACGTGCAGGGCAACTTCTCGCGCGGTGAAGTGATCCGTATTCGCAACCTGCAAGGGCGCGATATCGCCCACGGCGTCACGCGTTATAACAGCGATGCCATGCGCATGATCGCCGGTCATCACAGCCAGGAAATCGGCGAGATCCTCGGTTACGAATATGGCCCGGTAGCGGTACACCGCGACGACATGATCGTCAGTTAAGGAGCGGATGATGTTAGAAGAGATGGGTAAAGCGGCGCGTGCTGCGTCGTACAAACTGGCGGAACTCTCCACCGAACAAAAAAATCAGGTGCTGCTGAGCATCGCCGATCGTCTGGAAGCGGAAAGCGCGGACATTCTGGCGGCCAACGAGCAGGATCTGGCGGATGCGCGCCAAAACGGCATGAGCGAAGCGCTGCTCGATCGCCTGACGCTCAACCCGCAGCGTTTGAAAGGCATTGCCGATGACGTGCGTCAGGTATGTCGTCTGGCCGATCCGGTCGGTCAGCTGATTGACGGCGGCCAGCTTGATAGCGGCTTGCGCATCGAGCGTCGTCGCGTGCCGCTGGGCGTGGTTGGTGTGATTTATGAAGCACGTCCTAACGTGACAGTTGATGTGGCATCGCTGTGCCTGAAAACCGGCAACGCGGCGATTCTGCGCGGCGGCAAAGAGACTTATCGCACCAACGCCGCCACGGTGCGCGTGATCCAGAATGCGCTGACGCAGCACGGTTTACCGGCGGGCGCGGTGCAGGCAATTGAAAACCCGGATCGCGAGCTGGTGAATCAGCTGCTGAAGCTCGATCGTTATGTCGATATGCTGATCCCACGCGGTGGTGCGGGTTTGCACAAGCTATGCCGTGAAAACTCTACCATTCCGGTGATCACCGGCGGCATCGGCGTGTGCCATCTCTATCTCGACGAAACCATGGAGACCGAGGCCGCGCTTGAAGTGATCGTTAATGCCAAGAAGCAGCGTCCAAGCGCCTGCAACTCGCTCGAAACCTTGCTGATCCATCGCGATCAGGCGGACAACTTCATTCCGGCTTTCCTGCAACGCATGGCGCAGGAGAAGATTGCGCTGCACGCCGACGAAAATGTGCTGGCGCTGCTGCAAAACGGTGCTGCCGAGGTGGTGGCGGTGAAAGCAGAAAATTATGATGACGAATGGTTGTCCAACGATCTGAACGTCAAGCTGGTGGCGGATATCGATGAAGCCATCGCGCATATCCGTGAACACGGCACGCAGCACTCTGATGGCATTCTGACGCGCAGCATTGGCAACGCCAATCGCTTCGTCAACCAGGTTGACTCATCGGCGGTATACGTTAACGCCAGCACGCGCTTCACCGACGGCGGCCAGTTTGGCCTGGGTGCCGAAGTGGCGGTGAGCACGCAGAAGCTGCACGCGCGCGGTCCAATGGGACTTGAAGCGTTGACCACCTACAAATGGATAGGTTGGGGCGACGATACGCTGCGTCGTTAATGTTCGCCTCTGCATGACAATGGGCACCGAAAACGGTGCCCATTTTTTTTGCTTTCGATCCACTCATTCCAAGAGCTTTTTGATTTATTTCTGTCATCTATGGCGGGCTCGCGGCTTTTCACCCATTTTTTCCTTTAGATGCTGGTCTTATAGCTACAGAACAATCCTGAAAACCCCTGTCAGAACAAGCGATATAGCACTGAACACTGGTTTCGGCCTAACCGAAAGGGATAATGATTGTCCAGCTTCATTGATAAAAGCGGTTGGGTAGTAAACTGCCGGTAATATAAAATGAACTGGTAGCAAAAATGAAAATAACATTCAGTCTTTTACTGAAGGCAGATTATTAACTGATGGTTAAAAAAGAGAGTACGAGACAAGCATTCACTGCCAGGCTGATTGCCGCATGCGAAAGCGCGGGAATTGTCGGACATGGACGAAACAAACAGGTTGCGCTTGCGCTGCAAGAAAGGGGATGCAAGATCTCAACGCCGGGGGTGTGGAAATGGTTTAACGGACAATCGATACCTGATGATAATAATTTACTGGCGCTTAGCCAGTTACTCGACGTGCGCGTTGAGTGGCTGCAGTTTGGCATGGAAAAACCGGCCGCTTTGCTAACGCAGCGCAGTTTGGTGAATCCACAGCACCTGTTTCGCGTTGAAAGTTTGGATATCGGCCAGCACGGCGTGCGCAGCAGTTCTACGCGCGATGAACTGGTGGAGACCATTCAAGCCATTGAATATGGGCTGGAAGAGGCGCGGGTGCTGTTTAACGGCCGCCCGGCTGAGAATATTCGCCTCATCGCGCTCAACAGCGATTCGATGGCCGGCACCTTTGCGCCGCGCGATCAGCTGTTTGTCGATATCAGCGTGCATCGCTTCGACGGCGATGGAATTTATCTGTTCACGCTTGACGATCAGCTCTATCTCAAACGCCTGCAACTTCAGCACAAAAAAGTCGCGGTGATCTCAGATAACAAGCGCTATGAAACCTGGTATCTCACGCTGGAAGAAGCCAGGACGCTGCAAGTGGTGGCGCGGGTGATCATGAGCCAGGCGCGGGATTATCAAATTCTAGGCTGATCACAAAACGCCAGATTGCGACAAAAAAATATTTTGGCTGAAATCATAAATTTAACTGATGGTAAATAAAAAATTAACCATTGGTGTTTGCCAATGCATTAGAACCTGTTAATAATTTGAGCATGGATGGACAACATATCTGCTCACGGATGAGCCCGCTCTTAAACAATTGAGGCGCTGCACAAGCGCGATACATACCATCCAAAGTTAGTGAACTTTGGGATGGGGTGGATACGCACTTTGCAGCGTTGTCAGTTGCCCTCTGTTTTTCACTCTCCTCTACTTCACCCTGGCCGCGAATGCAGCCGGGCGAGTTGACGTCGAGTATTTTCCAGAGGAACAGCGAACGCGTCGGCATCAGCCGCATCGCCATGCCTGCCACCCCATCGCCAAAGACTCATTAACAGGAGGAGTTATGGCGATTATCCAGTACGGGAAGTCAGTATTTACCGGCAATGCACGCACGCGCCGCCATCGGCGACGCCAGTCCCTCAGCCGCCTTAAGCGCAGCATCGATAGCGCACTCGGCATCGAATACGAAAATGTCCCTCTGCGTACCGCTGAACGCATCTGCCAGCGCCAAACGCTGTCGCGCGTTGATTGCGCCGTGTTAGCGCCCGTTCGCGTTCGGCAGGAACAGGCGAGCGTCGATAACTGCTGTTTGCCCCATGTTTATTTGTACGCCGTGCGCTAAACCTGCATCACTTTCCCCAGTTTTAAACGGAACGTTTCATTGTTGCTCACTGTTTAACCATTCTTGAGCGTTTCGCTTATCTGACAACGCGCTCAATGTTTTAAACGATCAGCAAGATTTATGTTTTTTGCCGTTTTGCGCAGCCATTTTCGGACTGTTGCGCCCGTCAAAGAGGAATTTCTATGAGCCAGATTATTGCCATCCTGAATTTTGAAGAGGGTTACCGCGAAGCGCCTTATCTCGACACGCAGGGTTTCCCCACGGTCGCGGGCGGCATTCGCATTGGCCCCAAAGGTGCCTCGCTCAGCAACTACATCTTCCAGGTGCCGCGTCCGGTGGGCGATGTGTGGAAGCAGTGCATTGTTGAAGGCAAGGTGCAGCAAATGCATCAACGTGCGCTGGTGCAGCAGGCGTTGACCAAATGCAATGAAGCGCGCTGCGATGTGCTGATCAGCATGGGCTATCAACTGGGTATCGATGGATTGGCGATGTTTCGCGGCATGCTCACCGCGATTACTCAGGGCGACTTCAACAGCGCGGCAAACGCCATGCTCGATAGCCTGTGGGCGCGTCAAACCTCGGGCCGCGCGCGGCGCCATGCCGAAGTGATGCGCAGCGGCACCTATGACATCTATCGGGGGCTGCTATGAATCTGAAATTGCTGATTTTTATCATTGCGGTGCTGCTGGTGATCATTGTGGTGCTGATCATGCAGCGTTTCACCACGCTGGAGTTCGTCAAACATGCGCGGCTGTTATTCAAAACCTGGTCGGTGTGGCTGGCGTCGCTTGGTTCGATGCTTAGCGCATGGGTGCAATCGTTTCCCAGCGCTGCGCTTGATGCCTGGAACAGCATGCCGCCCGATGTGAAAGAGATTCTGCCGCATAACTATTTGGGGCTGATTGGTGCCTTTATGGTGGCGATGGGCGTGATTGCTCAGTTCGTCCGCCAGAAAGGCCTTAACCAGCAGAAAATCGCCATGGAGGAAAAAGCATGACACTTCTCACCACATTGCTCGGCGGCAGCTGGCATTGGCTGGCCGCGCTGGCAGGCGTGATTGCCGCGCTGGTCGCCAGCTACTTCGGTGGCAAGAAAATCGGCAAGGTGCAGCAAGCATCCAAATCCGCCGTCGAGCGCGCCGATAAAGCTGCGGCGCAAGCGGAAGCGGTTAACCAGCAGCAGCAACAGCTGCGCGAGGAGGCCAAACGTGTGGAAGCCAGCAACCTTAATCTTGATGACGCTGCTGCTCGCGACAAGTTGCAGCAGTCGAAATATCACCAGCCCTGAATCCCCCATCGTCATCGACTCAGCCTGTACCCTTTTTTCCCCGATTTACACCCACGGCAATGACGCCGAGCGCATGGACGTTCGCACCGTTCGCGCCATCAACAATCACAACGATCTTTGGGATCAGCACTGCGGCCAACCGGCTCACTAACGCTGTTCTCTTGCATTTGCATTACCTACCCGAAAAGCCGAGGAGGCTATAATGATCGAAGTTAACTCTTACGCAGAACTGCGCACCACTGTTCCGGCCAAAAACGGCGATCTGGCATTCTTACGTCGCTACAACGCGGACTCCACCTTCCACGGTGGCGGTGATTTTACCGGTTTTATCGGCACCACAACGGCGGTTGAAGATGGCGGTACGCTGGTGATCGGTAACGGTTTTTACTGGAAACGCGTGATTAACGATCCGTCGGATATCAACGTGTATCACTTCGGTGCCAAAGGCGATGGTTACGCCAACGATACCGATGCCTTTAACCGTATGCTGGCGTGGACGCAAAACTATTCGGGCAATATCACCGCGTTGCCGGTGCGTTTCCCTGGCGGTAAATTCCTGATCAGCCCGATCGACATCAGCGGCACCGAGCGCGCCTTCTTCGGTTTGCAAGGCGATGATGTGGAGCTGGGTTCGCTGCCGCGTACCACCATTATTTCCGACAAAAGTGCCAACACGGTGTTCAAGGTGAAGGCGCGTCGTACCTCCATCCGAGGTATCGCGTGGAACGGTCAGGCATCCGCCGATATCACCACCAACAAAAGCACCATCACCTCCGATATGTGCAGCAACGTGCAGCCGTTCTTCGAAAACACCTGCATCGAAGGCACCACCGTCAATATCTACTGTTTCCGCGCGCAGAATAACGGCGGTACGGTGATTAAAGTGCTGGATACCCTCGACAGTAAATTCGACCAGATTTACACCCTGTATACCTATGCGCGCGTGTTTGATGTGGGCTGGTCAAACTCGCCGAAAGGCGCGTGGGATCACTCCACGGCGATTGAGCTGTGTAACTGTAACTTCCAGACCGGTTACGGCGACGCCACGCTCTACATGCCGCGCGTGACGCAGGGGATTATTCGCAACGTGTGGATCGAACACACGCGTAATCCGGGCGATCTCTCTGACGGCGGCTGGACGGTGGATACGCTGAATATTGAGGATTGCGGCACGCCGTTGAATCTCAACAATGCGCGCGTGGTGATCCGCCAGCTCAACCTGCAATCCGGCGCGAAACTCAGCCTGGATGCCGCCGCCGGACGTTGGTTGTCCACCTTTGAATATGGCTATCGTCGCGACGAAAACTACGGCACCTTCATGACCGGATCGCTGCGCGCGGGCTATTACAGCGGCTACAAAATTACCAACAACACCGATACTGATAACTGGTACCGCGTCGGGCAGCTGTTCTTCCCGAACGCTAACCAGCAGTGGGTGATGGAGTTTATTGGTAAAGCGGATGCGACTCAGCCCACCGGCACCGCCGGTTCGCCGGTCAACGTGGCAGCGACCGGTAAAACCTGGGTCAATCTGCAGCGCCTGGAAACGGTGTGGGCCGATGCCTATCACATGGGGCAACCTGCGGTGCTGGATATTCGCTACAGCCGCGTCGGCACCACCTATGCGGCGGTGTGGGTAAAACTGCGCGCCAACAGTGGCGATACCATGCTGAACCTGAAATGTACCGGTCCAACGCGTTTCGATACCGGTTCCTGCTCGCTGTTCCAGCAGGACTTCTCGGTGGTGACCGATACCACCAAACTGGGTGGTTTCAAACCGGCGGCACGTTTTGGTCTGCATAACGGATTGGCGGGAATTGGGGCGAATGAGAAAGGGGTGCTAACCGTCGCGACGGCAGCAGGCACACCAACCAACGCCACCGCGCCGACGGGCTTTGTGCTGGTCAACATTAACGGTGTCGATCGTAAACTTCCTTATTACGATTGAGGGCTGGCATCTTTTTGGCGAGGCTTCGGCCTCGCTTTTTTTTTGCAAAAATTTTTTGAAAAGTGTGCGGTGATGAATAAGGTCGCCATGAATGGCGACCCTACAAAATCTTGCCTTATATTCGTAGGGTCGCCATTTATGGCGACCTGGTTGAACCTCACCCTTTCGGGAAAATCCACACATGATTTTCCGGCAGCGCCAGATGGCAGTGCTGCGGATCGCGCACCTCGGTGCCGTAGGCGCGAATCACAAAATCATCGCCGGAGGTGCGGAACAAATATTCCCAACGATCGCCGAGATACATGCTGGTGAGCAGCGGCAGTTCCAGCTGGTTTTCGCCCGGACTCTCAGCCAGTTTCACGCGCTCGACGCGGATCACCGCCGTGGCTTCCTGACCATTTTGCACGCCCGCGCCCGCCAATCCCCACAACGCCCAGCCTTTGCCCTCGATGCGCGCTTTGCCGTCGCGCAGCTCGGTGATTTTGCCGTGCAGCCGGTTGTTGCTGCCCATGAACTCGGCGGTGAACAGAGTTTTTGGCGAGCCGTACATCTCCTGCGGCGTGCCTTGCTGTTCGATTTTGCCGTTATTGAGCAGCAAGATACGGTCGGAAATCGCCATCGCCTCATTTTGATCGTGCGTCACCATCAACGCCGACAAGCCCAGTTTGATGATCAACTCGCGCAGGAACACGCGCGCCTCTTCACGCAGCTTGGCATCAAGATTCGACAACGGCTCATCCAGCAGGATCACCGGCGGGTTGTACACCAGCGCCCGGCCTATCGCCACGCGCTGCTGCTGACCACCTGAAAGCTGGTGCGGATGGCGTTTGCCGAGGTGGCCGAGGCCAAGCTGGTTCAACACATCCTGCACGCGTTGGGTGATCTCCGCTGTCGCCACTTTGCGCAGCTTCAGCGGATAGGCCACGTTCTCAAACACGGTTTTGTGCGGCCACAGCGCGTAGGACTGGAACACCAATCCCAGATTCCGTTCTTCCGCTGGGATCTCGCTGCGCGGCGTACCGGCGTAAACCGTGTTTTTGCCAATCACAATCGTGCCCTGAGTCGGCTTCTCCAGCCCGGCGACCGCGCGCAGCAGCGTAGTTTTGCCGCTGCCGGACGGGCCAAGCAGGGAAACCACTTCGCCGCGCTGCAAATTCATCGACACGCCTTTCAGCACCGGATTGTCGCCGTACGTTAAGTGCAGGTTCTCGACCGATAATTCAATCATGTAATTTGACTCCAAATCGCAGGGCAATACCCAATCCGACCACGACCAGCAGGATGTTAATAAAGGAGAGTGCGGCAACGATATCAATCGCGCCCGCCGCCCACAGGGAAACCAGCATTGAGCCGATGGTTTCCGTGCCGGGCGAAAGCAGATACACGCCGGTGGAATATTCGCGCTCGAAAATCAGGAACATCAGCAGCCATGAGCCAATCAGGCCGTAGCGTGATAACGGAATGGTGACGTGACGCGTAATCTGTCCGCGCGTAGCGCCGGTGCTGCGCGCCGCCTCTTCCAGTTCCGGCCCCACTTGTAATAGCGTTGAGGAGATCAGGCGCAGGCCATACGCCATCCACACCACGGTGTAGGCCAGCCAGACGCTGAAGATGGTGCTGCGCAGCGAACGCAGCCAGACGATCAGGTGATCGCGCAGCCACTGCGACCAGACGAAATCCGATAGCCAGCCCGATTTGAGCGAGTTATCCAGCCACATTGGCAGGAACAGGAACACCCAGAGAAACGCCAGACCGGCCAGCAAGCCCGGCACCGCACGCGGCACCAGCACGCTGTAATCAAGGAAGCGCGTAGTGTTATCGGGTTTACGGTGCATGGCGATACCGATAAACAGATAACAACCCACCGCCAGCGCGCCGCCGATCACGCCGATCGCCATTGAGTTGACGATTGCGCGCAGCAGGTTGGGCTGCGCCCAGATGGTCTGGAAAGTCTTGATCGACAGCTCATCCCAAATCGAAACGCCAACGCCCCAGTTAGAGATAAACGCACGCAGCACCACGCCCAGCAGCGGTACGCCAATGGTCACCGTCAGCCAGAACGCCACGACTGCGCCCGCCACCCAGCGCCATTTGCCCAGCGGCAGCGCTCGCGCCTGCGAGGCTTTACCTTTCACGGTGACAAAGCGGTTAGCGGTGCGCATCAGGCGGCGTTGCAGCATCACCAGCGGAATGGTGATACAAATCAGCACCACCGCCACCGCAGCCATCAGGTGATAAGACGGCGTGCCGAGTTTATTGGTCAGCTGATAGAGATAAGTGGCCAGCACCATGTTGCCTTCAGGATCGCCCAGCACCAGCATCAAACCGAACACTTCCAGCCCAAGGAAGAACAGCAGCACGATGGCATACAGAATTGACGGGCGTACCATCGGCAAACTTACCGCCGTCATCACCTGCAACGGCGAAGCACCCGAAATACGCGCCGCTTCTTCCACATCCGATCCCACGCTGCGCAGGGCAGAAGAGATGTAAAGATAGGCGTGCGGGACGTGCGTCAGGCCAGCGATCACCACGATGCTCGACATGTCGTAGATATTCCACGGCACGAACCCGAGCAGTGATTGCGCCCACAGCGAGAAGAATCCCACCGGACCTGCCGCCACCACATATCCAAAGCCCAGCACCATCGGCGACACAAAAATGGGTACGAGGATCAGCGGCTCAATGATGCGTCTGCCGGGTAAATCGGTACGCACCATCAGGAACGCCAGAATACCGCCCAGCGGAATGGCGATGATCACCAGCCCAAAGGCGAGAATAAATCCGCTGCGCAGCGCTTTGTAGAAGTCGGGATCGGTGAAAATAAATGCAAACGATTCCAGGCTCCACTCTTTCGACGGCGAAAAGAACGGCGCGGACAAGAAACTTTGTATAACGATAAACGACAGCGGGATGTAGATAACCAGCGCGGTTATCAGCACCACAACGCCGCGCGGCAGGCTTTGCCACTTTCTATGCAATGCACGCATATTGAGACCCTGAATGGCGAAATCAGATAAGAGAAAGCTGAGCGCGGCGCAGTCGCCGCGCTTGATAACGGCGGTTATTTACCGGCGGCTTCGCGCCACTGTTTGATGTAATCCAGACGTTTTTTCGGTTGCAGATATTCCAGCAGGCTTTCATCAACCGGGATCGGTTTCAGCGCGTTGCCCAACATTTTGGTCATGCCATCAATGTCGTTTTTGCCTTCAATATCGTTGCGCAGGGAAGGGATGTCGGCCTGATTAGCCAGAATGCTTTGTCCTTTCTCAGATAGCACATAATCGAGCCACAGTTTGGCGGCATGGCTGTTTTGCGCTTGCTGGCTGATGAACGAAACGCGTGACAGCACCAGCGTGTAATCCTTCGGATAAGAGATGCCCAGCGACGGATCGGTTTTAGCGCGCGCTTCGGCGTAAGAACCGAGGATGTTAAAGCCGATCAGGTTTTCGCCGGATGAGACCCTTTCCATCATGGTGCCGGTGGAGGACTGCACGGCTAAACCGCCTTTCGCCACGTCGGCCAGCGTTTTGAAGTAGTTGGGATCGGCTTTGTAATCCTGCACTGAAAGCATGAAACCAAGTCCCGATTTCTCAATATCGTAAGTGGTAACTTTGCTCTTGAATTTGTCGGTCTGGCTGGCGATCAGCTTGGCCAGCGCGGCGTGTGAATCGGGCACATCACCGGCCGGGATCAGACGCTTGTTATAGATGAACACCACCGGTTCGTAGGTGGTGCCGTAGGCTTTGTTGTTCCACACCGCCCACTTCGGCAGCTGCGCCAGTTCAGGTGATTTGTACTCCTGCGCGTAGTCGGTCGCCAGCTTCAGACCGGTATCCATTGAGGAGCTCCACACCACGTCGCCGCTGGTGCCGCCCGAGGCTTGTTCGCTGATAAAACGGTTGTACAGCTCGGTGCTGTTCATATCGTTATATTCAACTTTGATGCCGGGATAGGTTTCTTCAAAACCTTTGATCAGCGGCCCCGCAGCTTTGGTGTCGGTGGTGGAGTAAACCACCACTTTGCCTTCTTTAGTGGCGGCATCAATCACGCTTTGATAATCCGCTGGATAGCCTTGCGGCGGGGCAGCAACCGCTGACATAGACACAAAAACAGTTGCAGCAATCAGAGACAGAGGGAAAGTGTTCGACATTATAATTAACCTTTTAGTTACATTTGAGGAACTAAAGGTCAACATAGCCTATCGACTTTTCCACACAAGAGGTGACGGATTGTTATCTTCACGAAGTGTGATTGTTGGCGTCGTTTAGGCAATTAACACCATAAAAACCACGACAGGCCGCGCGCGAAATCTGCGCAAGATCACAGGATTTTGCGGTACAGCCGTCGCGGATGGCCGATGTTGCCGTACTGCATTTCGACGCCAATAAAACCGATCTCCACGCAATATTCCAGGTAGCGACGACCGGTGGTTTTACTGATGCCAACGCGCTCAACCACCTGTTCAACTGACCAGCTACTCTCCGGTGCAGCGCTAAAAAAGCTCTTCACCCGATCCAGCGTAATGGTTTCAATCCCTTTGGTCGAAGGCGCTGACGGCGCATCACTGGTTGGCAAATTAAACAGCTTATCCAGCGCCTGCTGATCAACGTTTTTCATCTGGCGCATGGTCTGCACCTGCAGCATAAAGCGTTCCAGCGACGCGCGCAGGCGATGGAAAAACACCGGTTTCAGCAGGTAGTCGAATGCGCCGCTGCGCATCGCGTGGCTACAGGTTTGCATGTCGCTGGCGGCGGTGATGAAAATCACCGAGCACTCAAAGCGTTTCAGCAGCGGATCGTCAATCAGCGTAACGCCCTGACCATCCGGCAAATAGTTATCGAGCAGCAGCAGCCGTGGCTGGTGTAATGTAATCAGCTCGCGCGCCTGTGCCAGCGTAGCGGCAATACCGACCACGCGCAGATGAAAGTTCTGCTCAATATATTCACGATGCAGATCGGCCAGATGCGGCTCATCTTCCACAATCACCACATCAAGCGGCTTAGCATTATTCATGAGAAAGTCCTGTTAACGCGGCGGAATGGAACGGGATAAACACCGAGAAAATGGTGCCCTGCGGTGAGTTGTCGCTGATCTCAATGCTGCCGCCTGCCTGCTGTACATAACCCGCCGCCAGATAAAGACCGATGCCGTGTTCTGCACCAAGCATATCGTCGCCGCTGTTGGGTTTGCTGGTGACGCCTTGCTCAAACAAGTGCGGTTTGATGCTGTCATCGATGCCGCAACCCTGATCGGCCACTTCGATTAACAGCTCCTGATTACGACCGGAAATATATAACTCAACCGGTGTCGCGGGCGTTCTGGCGTTGAGCGTGGCGTCCACCGCGTTATCCAGCAGATTGCCGATCACCGACATCAACGCCGTTTCACTCAGCGCGGCAGGAATGCGGGTTAGCTGGCAGGCGGGGTCAAATTTCAGCTCGACGCCTTTTTCCCGCGCGCTGACATATTTCCCCAGCAGCAACCCACACAGAGCGGGCGAGGTGAAGCGCGCCGAGACAAAATCCAGCACCTGTTGCGCGCCCGCAGATTGCGCATGGATGTAGCGCATCGCGTCGTCATAGCGCTGCATCTGCAGCAGGCCGACCAGCGTGGCGGTCCAGTTCAGCTGTTCATGCCGCATGATGCGTAGATTGTCCGCGTAGCGTTTCACCTGGCTGAGCTGGCTGCTCAATGTGTTGATGTCGTTTTTATCGCGGAAGCTGCACACCCAGCCGCCTGGCTCGCCGGGTTCCAGCTCAATTGCCACCCGGTTAACGATCACCTGACGCTGATTGAGCACGGTGATGTGGTCGTGGGTTTTCACCTCATGCTGGCTTAAAAACGCCGGATGGATTTGCAGCACCTGATCCAGCGGTTTCCCCAACAGTTCACTCTCACTCTGCTGGATATCCAGCAACTCGCGTGCAGCGCGGTTAATAAGAATTAGCTGCCGCTCCGCGTTCACCGCAAACACCCCTTCATACATTGCTTCCAGCAGCGCTTTTTGTTGCAGCACCAGCAGGGCGATATCTTTCGGCTCCAGCCAGAACATCTGTTTTTTCAGGTTGCGGCTAAACATCCACGAAAAGATAAACAGCAGCAGCAACAGCGCCACACCATACAAGCTGGCCTGCCACAGCAGGCTGACGTTGATATTGGCAATATAGGAGGTGAGATAACCCACCGAGACAATGCCAATCACCTGATGCTGCGTATTAAAGATCGGCGCCTTGCTGCGGAGCGATACGCCGATGCCGCCTTTGCGCACCGAGATGATGGTTTTGCCCTGCAGCACTTCGGCATTGTCGCCGCCAATCATCGGTAAATTGAGGCGCTCCGGTGATTCCGAGTGATAGAGATGCTGTTCCTGCGTGTCGCCAATCACGATGTAGCTGGCATCGCTTTGGTTGCGCAGCGGCTGGATCAACGCCGCGATGCCGGCGATGTCGCGGCGCGCCACTTTCTCCGCCAGACCGGGCATCAGCGCAATCTCACTGGCCTGCACCCGCGCGCGCTGCCCCAAATCGTGATGCAGTTGACGATCGATAAAATGAAACAGAATAGTGCCCAGCAAGGCGAGTAGCAGGCAGGAAAACAGCACCAGCGACAGGAAGAGTTTTACCTGGAAAGATAATCTGCGTTTCATACAACCTGCAGTAAAGGAAAACTGGAGAGAGGCATGGCTGGAGACTAGCACGCGAAAATGAGCGCTGTGACAGGCTAACATCAGAGTTGTGAGCTGGCTTCAATCCCGGCGCGGCTTAGGCGCTGGTTTCTGTTGGCACGATGTCAGAGATATTCCCATCTTATTCCTGGAGATCGCCTGCTGCGGCGCTAATCAATGAATAAAAAACCAATTCACCACGGCTAATCTATGCGCCGCTATTTAATCCATCCTTTCTCTGAGTAAATTCCGTTTTAACCCGGCAGCCATTGACCTTATAACCCCGAGTGGTGAGAATGCCGGGAAAAGTTTTGAATTAGATCGCAAATTTTGGGCATCAAGCCTCTTGCAGTGCGGCTGCGATAGCCACACTGAATTAACGCCACTTGCACTTATCGGCGCGCGAATGACGCGCCAGCGTAATTAAAGTGCAGGGCATACAGCAAATATCGTTAATGTCGTGACGTTCGTTGAGAAGGCCCGTCTTTGGATGCACCTTCTCAGCCCCGGTCGGCATTTCTTGTTTTTGGTGATGAGCACGATAAAGACGCCAGCGTTTTTTAACGTTCATTACCAGGCAGATAAAAATTTAATTTAAGTACGTCATGATCGGCGTGGTAATGGCGTTAAGCCAAATTACCAAAAGAAAAAACGTAACCGGCTGAAAATTAACTGAACTCTTATGAGCGCAGCGCAGCCTCTTTACGCCAAAAATAGGGGTTTCACTGTGGTCAGTATACAGGTAGCTGCAAGCCTGGGGCGGTAGCCTGCCTGGTTTAGCTGACGAAAACAGAATGAAACTGCACGGTTTATTTGGCGATTATCTTATTTAGTGAAATTTTTAGAGAGAATTAAAGGCCAGTTTTATTTGACCTGAGGAAACTCTGAAATAGACAAGCAACAAATGTTAAGCCGGGCGCAAGCAACGCGCAGTGTTAATCACTGCAATGTTCATAGATTACTTTTTTCGCCCGCAACTTTTACTCCGACAGAGTCCAGAGGTTATATGCAAAATCCCGTTAACGACGTTTTAATCAGCGTCATCGTGCCGGTGTATAACGCCGCGGCGTATCTGGAACGATGCATTGATAGCCTGCTTCAGCAGGAAGAGAACCGTTTTGAAGTGATATTTATTAACGACGGTTCCAGCGATAACTCGCTCGCGATATTACAGAATTACGCCCATTACCCGCATTTTCATATCATCAACAAAACCAATGGCGGCGTCTCGTCGGCGCGCAATCAGGGCATTCGTGCCTCGCGCGGCAAACTGCTGTGCTTTTTAGACGCCGATGATTTTCTGCCAGCCAGCGCGTTTGCCACCTATGTGCGGTTGATGCAAAACAACATCGCGATGGTGGGCGGCGAATCGCAGCACTTCACGCCGCAAGGCGAGCCGCTCGATTTCCCGGCGAACACCAGTGACGCGCGCCAGCTGACTGCTTCGGCGGCAATCAACGATCTGCTCTATTTCAATCCGCGTCACGGTATCTGCGACAAGGTGTTTCGTGGCGATGTGATTCGCCAGCATCAGCTCACATTCAACGAAGAGATTTATAACTTTGAAGATCTACTGTTTGTGATCAATTACCTGCACCTGCAGCAGGATCGTCAGGTGATCTTTACCCAGCAGGTGGTTTATCACTATGTGGAATCCACCAACTCCGCCACGCGTTCGGCGTTACGGGAAAAGCATTTCTCCTTTGCGCGCTCGTTTAATGGCATGCAGGCGTTTTTATCCGCTCAGCATAGCCGCTGTTATTACCATCTCTATTTAAAAGTCACTTCGTCTTATATCTATAAAGCGCTGCACAGCGACGGATTCAGCCGCGCCTTTATTGATGAATATATTTCGCTCTACCGTCGCAGCTTTAAGTCCTATTTCACATCAGGATTGATGTTCAATCCGTGGAGCCTGTACTTTGCGCTGTTTTTTGTCAGTCCACGACTGGTATCGCGTCTGCGCCGACTGGCACAGAAATAAACGCTGAGGTTAAGTTGTGAAAGATAAATTAAAAAACTCCATGTGGATGATCGCTGAAAAGCTGATTGCGGTATTCGGCCTGATATTTGTCACCTCCTATGTGGCGAAATACGTGGGGCCCACCACTTTCGGCATTATCTCGATCTCGATGCTGGTATTTCAGTTCATCCAGAGCATCGCGTTAATGGGCAGCGATGTGATTCTGCTGAAACGCTTATCGCAAAATCATCACTCAGGCATGCGCTTAATGATGGCGACCTTTCTACTGGTGCTGGTGATTTACGGCGTGCTGGCGGCCAGCGGCATGTTGATCATGGGCGAAGAGTGGAGTGCTGAAGCGCTGGTGTTTATCTGCGCGGCGGCGATTGCCTGTCTTTTCTCTTCGCTGGATCTGGTCAATATCTACAACGAGGCGATGCTCAATGCGCGCCTGAATGTGATCGCCAATCTGGCGGGTTTGGCCATCAGTTTAACCGTGCGCTTCTTTATTTCGTATTACGGACTGGATCCGCAGCTATTATCGATTCCTATCGTGCTGGCGACCTTTATTCCGTTTGCCATCAAGCTGGCGATATTCCTGAAATATCATCGTCAGGTGCCGATTCCGGCACTGCGCCAGATGAAGAAATATTCACGCTATATGGTGGCGTCGGGTATTTCACTGGTGTTTTCCGTGATTGCGGTGGCGATTTATACCCGCGTCAATCAAATCAGTGTGTCGTATTTCCTTGGCGTAAAAGAGGCGGGGATTTTCTCCGTCGCGCTGACGCTCGCTACCGCGTGGGTATTTTTACCCAATGCGTTGCTGGCTTCCTTTTTCCCGGCGTTCTTTGCCGAGCGTGACGATCGGCAATCGATTATCAAAGCGCAGAAATTACATCTGCTGGTGATTGGTGTCTCTTCGCTGGTGATTCTGGCGATTTGGTTATTGTCCGGATGGTTTATCCGGGACTTCTACGGTGCGGAGTATCTCGATGCGGTCGCGCCAACGCTGTTACTCAGCGTCGGTGCGATGTGCGCGGTGCTGAGCAGCGTGATGGATCGTTTCATTATTAAGTACAACGGATATCGCTATTTAGTGAAGAAAACCTTCGTAGTGTTATTAATTTGCGTGGCCTCCTCTTTAATTTTGGTTCCTTACTTCGGTTTAAATGGCGCGGCCATGAGCGTGGTATTAACCGAGTTTTTATCGTTCTCCCTGCTTAATTACTTTTTCCCTGCTCAACCAGTAATGCGTATTCACCAAATATTTATCAACCCCAGGAAACTATGGCTGTTATTCAACAATATCAAAACCTCAGACAGTAAAGAGAGTTTATCATGAATGAAAAACCACTATTTAGTCTTATCATTCCCGTCTATAACTCACAAAAAACCATTAAACGTACCTTGCTGAGCGTGCTTAAACAGACGTTCGGCAGTTACGAAGTGATTGTGGTTAATGATGGCAGCAGCGATGCAACTTCAAATATTCTGCAGGAGTTCAGTGCATATTCGCAGGTCACGGTAATTCACCAAATCAATGCCGGTGTTAGCGCCGCACGAAATAGTGGCATGCAGCAGGCTAGCGGTGAATATGTGTTATTCCTCGATGCGGATGATTGGGTGGACGATAACTTCCTGATGATCTTCAAACAGAATCTCGATGCCTGGCCAGCGGAGTCTGTCGATTTGATGGTAGGAAACCTCAACGACAATCGCGTAGGTAAAGTGTCGCAAGCGGGCTTCTTCAGTCACGAGGACATTCCTTATGTGCTCGGTGAGTTGGAGATGAGTGATAACATCGGTTATCTGCATAACAAATGTTATCGCCGTCAGATTATTGAGGAGCTGAACCTGCGTTTTTTGGAGGGTATCTCCATGAGCGAGGATTTGTTGTTTAACCTTAAATTCTTCAGCTGCATTAGCAATTTCCTGGTCACGCCGGGCGCTGCTTATCATTATGAAGATGTGGAGGGTTCATTATCGAAGCGTAAAGTGCAATACAGTGAACTGAAAGTGCGTAAACAGTTTCTCACTGCACTGTATGATTCGATCATCAGTAAATATCAGTCCAGCAATCTCGATTATTTCCTCAAGGGCATTTCCAAACGTGTGCTCGCGCTGGATATGCAAATCGTGACCGCTATGTATCACTCTTCGTTTTCACCTGCGGATATTGCCCAGGAAATTAATGAAATAAAGCGGGGTAAATACTCGAAAGGTATTTTCATTCTGCTGAATAAAAATGAAAAATTGAAGTACATGATTATGAATTTGAATACACTCACAGCGTACTATTTTCTTTATGCACTCTACAGGATGCGCGCATTCTGATTTGAAATTCTCCCGGTGTTAGTCTCTGGACGCATTTGTTGTACAGAGGCTAGTTGCCGGGGGAGTTTCACCCGATGTTCTCAGCTCTACCCGTGGCAACAGCCCAGCGTTGCCACACCTTTCCACTCTCCGCACATCTTTCTGCACACTCTCGGTTTCTCCTTCTTGCACTCATCCCGCGTCTCATGTCAAATAGCGCCCCATGCAATCGATTGCGCGCATGTTTCGTGCATTTAGTGCGGCGTAAAACATCAGGATGCGTGAATTTCATCTCATGAAGCGTCATCCTTTGCGTTCCGGCCGGGCGGAGCAGCCTACGCCATGATTAGTAGCCATCCTTGTGGCTGCGTGTTGATAAAGCTTGAAATTCTGGAGAGACAGATGGACAACTCACAAACCGGTACGCTTGGCACCGTAGAAACGGCGGCTAAGGGCTGGCGTAAGAGTGATACCGTGTGGATGCTGGGTCTGTACGGTACGGCGATTGGTGCGGGCGTGCTTTTTCTACCGATTAACGCCGGTGCAGGCGGGCTGATTCCGCTGATTATCATGGCGATTCTTGCCTTCCCGATGACCTATTACGCGCACCGCGCGTTAACGCGTTTTGTACTCTCCGGTAAAAATCCCGGCGAAGACATCACCGAAGTGGTGGAAGAGCACTTCGGCGTGGGCGCTGGCAAGGTCATCACTTTGCTCTACTTCTTTGCCATCTATCCGATCCTGCTGATGTACAGCGTGGCGATCACCAATACTGTTGATAGCTTTATCGTGCATCAGCTGGGGCTGGTTTCGCCGCCGCGTGTGCTGCTGTCGCTAATTCTGATCATTGGCATGATGACGGTGGTGCGCTTTGGCGAGCAGATGATTGTTAAAGCGATGAGCATTCTGGTGTTCCCGTTTGTGGCGGTGCTGATGCTGCTGGCGGCTTATCTGGTGCCGCACTGGCATGGCGCGGCGCTGGAAACTTTATCGTTGAACGCGAATGTAAGCGGCCACGGCATTCTGATGACGCTATGGTTGGCGATTCCGGTGATGGTGTTCTCCTTCAACCATTCGCCGATCATCTCCTCTTTTGCCGTCGCTAAGCGCGATGAGTACGGCGCAGGTGCGGAGAAGAAGTGTTCGCGCATTCTGGCCAACGCCCATCTACTGATGGTAGTGACGGTGATGTTCTTTGTCTTCAGCTGCGTGCTGAGCCTGTCGCCCGCCGATCTGCAGGCGGCGAAAGATCAGAACATCACTATTCTGTCTTACTTAGCCAACCACTTTAATGTGCCGATGATTGCGTGGATGGGGCCGATTGTTGCGATGGTAGCGATCACCAAATCGTTCCTCGGGCATTATCTTGGAGCGCGTGAAGGTTTTAACGGCATGGTGGTGAAGTCACTGCGCAGCCGCGGAAAAACCGTCACACCGCAGCGCCTGAATCGCCTGACCACCGCGTTTATGCTGCTGACCACCTGGCTGGTGGCGACGCTGAACCCCAGTATTCTGGGCATGATTGAAACGCTGGGCGGGCCGATCATCGCGATGATTCTGTTCCTGATGCCGATGTACGCCATCCAGAAAGTGCCGGCGATGCGTCAGTACAGCGGGAAGATCAGTAACCTGTTTGTGGTGATTGTCGGCGTGCTGGCGATTTCGTCGATTGCCTGGTCGCTGGTGAGTTAGCATTGTAGGGGCGCCATTAATGGCATAATGCTCGTCAGTTAAGCGTCTTTCGGTCACCATAAATGGCGACCCTACAAAGGACTGGCGCGTTTTTCGTAGGGTGCGCATTCATGCGCACCTGCATACATATGCAAATTAATGCTTAACTGAGCGGCATTACGCCATTCATGGCGACCTGTTTATCGTTACACCGCCGCCGTTTTAAACACACTCATCGACTGCGCCAGACGATCGGCCTGTTCCTGCAACGCCTGCGACGCCGCTGAGGCTTCCTGCACCAACGCGGCATTCTGCTGCGTCACCGCTTCCATCTGCGTAATCGCCGAGTTGATCTCGCTAATCCCGCTGCTCTGCTCGCTGCTGGCAATGGTGATTTCACTCATGATATCCGCCACGCTCTTCACGCTGTTAACCACTTCACCAATGGTTGAACCGGCGTGCGTCACCAGACGGCTACCTTCATCCACCTGCGCCACTGAATCCTCGATCAACACCTTGATCTCTTTGGCCGCAGACGCCGAACGCGCCGCCAGATTACGCACTTCGGTGGCCACCACGGCGAAACCACGGCCTTGCTCACCGGCGCGTGCGGCTTCGACGGCGGCGTTAAGGGAAAGAATATTGGTCTGGAAAGCAATGGAGTCGATCACGCTGATAATATCGACGATCTTCTTCGAAGAGAGGGTAATCGCTTCCATCTTCTCGATCACCTGTTCCATCACCACGCCGCCTTGCTTCGCCACGTTGGAAGTATTGGCCACCAGCTGATTGGCTTCACGCGCGTTCTCGGCGTTGTGCTTGACGGTGGCGGTCATCTGCTCCATCGCTGAAGCGGTCTCTTCCAGCGAGCTGGCCTGCTGTTCAGTACGCGACGAGAGATCGATGTTGCCACTGGAGATCTGATTTGATGCCACGGCGATGGTATCGGAGCCGGCGCGCACATCGGAAACGATGGTCAGCAAGTTGTCGTTCATCGCCTGCAGCGCCTGCATCAGCACCGCCGTTTCATCTTTGCCGCTCACTTCTATATGTGAACTAAGATCGCCTGCCGCCACTTTCCCGGCGATTTCCACCGCTTCATTCAACGGACGCACAATCGAACGCGTCAGCATAAAACCGAGCACGATGGCGGCGGCAATGGCGATGGCGGAGAAGATCAGCGTCATCTCGATGGCTGATGAGCCGTTATCAATAATTCGTGCGCCTTCCTGCTCCAACTGCTGTGACTGCGAGTTAGCAAATGCTACGGCGCTATCGAGAAAGGCATTCTGCGTGCTGGTAATGGATTTCAGTACATAGGCGCTGGCGGCATCAGCATCGCCCGCACGTACCAGATCCAGCAGCTCTTTCTTCTCGGCTTCAAACTTGTCGCTGGCGGCTAGCAGACCGGCAATCTTCTTTTTACCCACTTCAGTCACCTGCACCGCTTTGATTTTATTCATCGCGCTGTTGGTTTTATCGGTGGCGTCCGCCAATTGCTGGTAGCGTTTTTCGTTGAATTGCGGGCGCGTGGTATCGATCACGATGCCGCGCAGGTATTTGATCTGTTCGTTTACGCCGTCACGCACGTCAAAGCCGAGGCGTACTTTCATGTAGCGATCTTCAACGATCGAGGTAATGCCGGTTTTGATGTTATTGATTTTGGTAATCGACGTGACGCCGACGATGACCAACAGTGCCACCACTAAACCAAAGGCGATGCCCAGACGGACGCCGACCTTCATATTTTTTAAGCTCAACATTGGATCTCCCCGTAATGCCAAAAATTGATGTTTTCAAGACGGACAAGCAGGCAAGGCGCCCGCATCAGGTTGATGTTTTGTAAGGTGAAAATCGTTGCGCAGCGTGACAAAACTGGTATGGCAGCACCGGCACAAGCGCTATCAGTTATCGGTTGTTAATGTTTTAACTTTAATTTTTTAGAGGTACGTCACAGAAAGGTTAATAGTATTGAAGTTGGTTTTTTGTTGGATCTAAATGTGAAGGGTTTGGCGGTCGCCATGAATGGCGACCCTACGACAAAGGGGAAGGGTTTTCGTAGGGTGCGCATTTATGCGCACCTGGATGTGGGAATTAACGCGGCTTTTTCAACACGCCGTGAATCACATTCGACAGCTCGTTGATTTCGAACTTCGCCACGTAACCATCGGCACCGACTTTACGCACGTGATCTTCGTTGGCACTGCCGGAGAGTGACGAGTGGATCACCACCGGAATCTGGCGCAGGTTATTATCGCGCTTGATGTTGCGCGTTAAGGTAAAGCCATCCATTTCCGGCATTTCGAGATCGGTCAGCACCAGCGCGATCTTGTCGTGGATCGATTCGCCGTTGGCTGCGGCTTCTTTCTGCATCTCGTTAATTTTGATCCAGGCTTCCAAACCGGTGTTATGCATAATCGCCGGGATGCCCATGCTTTTCAGGCCTTGCTCCAGCAACTGACGCGCCACTTTGGAATCTTCCGCCACAATCGCCACCTGGCCTGGCTTCAGATTGAAGTCTTTGGCGGTCTCTGCGCTCGGTTCAACGCCGCGCACCGAAGGAATGATGTCATACAGAATCTGCTCAACGTCCAGCACCATCGCCAGATTGTTGCTCTGACCATCGGTATCCAGACAAGCGATACTGGTGATGTTGCGGCTACCGATGCCCGCTTCAGCGGTATGCACCTGGCTCCAGTCGAGACGCACAATGTTCTCCACCGATTCCACGGCAAACGCCTGAGTGCTGCGTGCATATTCCGTCACCAGCAGCAGGTTAAGTCCGGTTTCCGGTTTGCAGCCGGTCACGGCAGGCAGATCGATAACCGGAATAAACTGGCCACGAATACTCGCCATGCCGAGCAGCGGCGATTGCATGCCCGCGGCGCGGGTGATGGTTGGCATCGGCACGATTTCACGCAGTTTAAACACGTTGATGCCGTACAGCTCAGATTTGCCTTTCAGCTGATCGGAACCCAGTCGGAACAACAGCAGTTCGAATTTATTGGAAAGCGCAAGGTTGGCGCGTTCATCGATCTCTTTCTGAAAATTATCCATCATGGCCTCGGAGCAGATCTGGGCTGGGTAAAGGGCAGGGCAATATCGCCATGATTAACTTATCGGCAGAAGAGAAAAAAAATGAAGGGGAGATAACGGAAATTTTAGCGTGAGGGCGATCGCCCTCACGCGGATACAACTTACTTCAACAGAATGGCGCGCACGCTTTTGCCTTTGATCTTGCCCTCTTTCAGCTTGATCAGCGCTTTCTTCGCCTGAGCGGCGTCGATGGCCACATAGGCGTGGGTAGCGGTCATATCGATCTTGCCGATCTGATCGCCGCTGAAACCGGCTTCACCGGTCAATGCACCCAGAATATCGCCCGGACGGATTTTGGCTTTGCGGCCACCATCAATGCACAGCGTCATTTTGGTTGCCGGTAGCGATTTGGCGCTGGTACCTTTCAGCGTGCTGGAGGAAACCCAGTTGAGCTTCTGCTGCAGATACTCTTCCAGCGCATTGGCGCGCACCATTTCGTCGGGGGCGACAAAGCTCACCGCCAGACCTTTTTCACCGGCGCGACCGGTACGGCCGATGCGGTGAATGTGCACTTCCGGATCCCACGCCAGCTGGAAATTCACCACCAGCGCCAGCGACTTGATATCCAGACCGCGCGCGGCGACATCGGTTGCAATTAATACGCGGATGCTGCCGTTGGCGAAGCGAATCAGCACGCGCTCACGATCGCGCTGTTCCAGATCGCCGTGCAGCGCCAACGCACTGATATCACGTTCATTCAGCGCGGCGGCAACGTCGTCACATTCGCGCTTGGTGTTACAGAACACTACGCAGGAGGCCGGTTGCTGCTGACTGAGCAGCGCGCCGAGCAGGCTATGACGCTCTTTGGCGCTGGCTTCAATAAACTGCTGCTCGATGGTCGGCAACTCGGTTTTATCTTCGGTGGCGACCGCCAGCGCATCGCGCTGAAAACGCTGGCTGAGGCTGGCGATGGTGTCCGGCCAGGTGGCAGAGAACAGCAGCGTCTGGCGCGTTTCCGGCGTAAAGCCAATGATCGCTTCCATATCGTCGCGGAAGCCCATCTCCAGCATGCGATCGGCTTCATCCAGCACCAGCGTTTGCAGCTGGCTGAGATCGAGGTTGTCGCGCTTCAGGTGATCGAGCAAACGGCCCGGCGTGCCGACCACGATGTGTGGCGCATGCACTAAGGAATCGCGCTGCGCGCTCATTGGCTGGCCGCCGCACAGCGTCAGAATTTTGATATTGCGGGTAAAACGGGCCAGCTGGCGCAGCACGTTGCTGACCTGATCGGCGAGTTCACGCGTCGGGCACAAAATCAGCGCCTGGGTGTGGAACTGGCTGTTGTCGATGCGGTTCAGCAAACCCACGCCAAAGGCGGCGGTTTTGCCACTGCCGGTTTTCGCCTGCGCACGCACGTCGCGCCCTTCCAGAATAGCGGGCAGGGAAGCGGCCTGAATCGGCGTCATGGCGTCGAAACCCATCTCGCGCAGGTTATCGAGTTGGCTGGCGGGCAGTTGCGTCAGGGTAGAAAAAGCAGTCACGGGAAAGTCTCTAATTGCGGGTAGGATTGCGGCGGTCAGTCTGGCAGAAAGGGGCGTGATCGGCAATGGCAAAAGCGCCGCTGGTTCCCACTTGAAATCAGTAAGCGTTATACCAGACTTGTCTCTTTTTTAGGCATTTAATGGTGCAAAGTTCTAATGCTTTTAAGGTTGATTTAATCCTGAGAAGTTGCGTTAAAAAAAGACATCTTTAACGAAAAGGGAGAATTAGCGTTATGAAACAACTGTTATCATGCTTTTTGGTACCCTTTTTAGAGGTGTCTCGCTAATGAATGGCTGCGGTTAGGTAAAATTCTGATTAAAACGAATGGCTGATTTGCTTTATATTTAGCGCGCCATTTGGCTAATTATTAAAAACCCATAATATTTCAGAGGTCATTTTGAGTCATTCTGTCCAGGGACAAAACGAAGACATTCTGAAAATCGTCGGCCGCGCCGTGTTAACGCTGCATGTGCATGGAGAAACCTTATCCTCGGATAAAGTGAGTTCCATGATTGCCTGTTATGCGGAAGAAGAGCCTGTCAGTGACGATGAAAACCAGCGGCTGTACGCGCTGGCGATTCAGATGCTTTCGTAAAATCCAGCACTCATCGGGTGTGCGCATGCCGCCCTGTTTATGTCGTACGTAAAGCCTCCTTACGGAGGCTTTTTTGTTGGTGCGGTGCGGATTTTGAGACGGTCGCCATGAATGGCGACCCTACGGATGGTGCAAGATGCGCGTTAATGCGTATCGGGGAATATCAGGCGCTGAATACGGGCAATCCGCGGTGGAAGGTGGCGCGTACCGGGGAGATGCGGGCGACGGCTTCGGCGGAGCAGCTGGCATCGACCAGCATCATACTGGCTTCATCGTCGACCTTCGGCCATTGGCGTTCGCCCTGATTCGATAGCGGCAGAATCCCGCCGGTGGCGATATGCAGCGCGCGGCTCAAGCCGAACTCATCGGAACCGCGATACAGCTGCGCGTACAAGTTGGCTTTTTCCAGCATGCTGCCGGTGCCAAACGGTGACCAGTGGTCGATCACGCTGTCGGTGCCGGTCATCACCGTGATGCCCGCCGCCTGCAACTGCGGCAGCGGCATGGTCAGTTTGCCAATCGGAATGGTCGAGGCCACGCTCATCTGCTGCTCTGCCATGCCGGCAATCATCTGATCCAGCGCTTTGCCTTCCAGCGTGCCAAGCGCAAATCCGTGGCTCAGCGTCACTTTGCCCTTCAGCTGCGGATTTTTCGCGATGGTATCGATCATGTACTGGATCGCCGCCACGCCGGATGGCGAGGTTTCATGCAGATGGATATCCACGCCGCGCTGGAAATCGAGAGCGATCTGGAACATCGCATCCAGCGATGCCTGCATTGCGCCATCCACGTTGGTGGGATCAAGTCCGCCGACAAACTGCACGCCCATCTGCATCGCTTCACGCATCAGGCCATCGACTTTCGAGTGCAGTAAACCGTGCTGCGGGAAGGCAACGATTTCACACGGGAATTCCGGATGATTCGCCAGCGCCAGCTTGAGGTGCTCAAGGCTTTTTAGGCCGCTGACCGGATCGATATTGCAGTGGCTGCGCGCTTCGGTGGTGCCTTTGCTGTGCAGCAAGCCAATGATCGCTTCGGCACGCGCCTGCGAGGTCGGCAGCAGTTGCGGGATCAGCACCTGTTCGCGCGCAATCATATCCATGATGGTTTTGCCCTGGCGCGGACGCGGCGCTTCCCACGGGCCACCGTAAAAGGTTTTGTCTAGATGGATATGCATGTCGCGGGTGCGCGGCAGCAGCAGGGCGCCGTTGGCATCCCATTGTGGCAAGGCGGCGTTGCGCGCTTTGCCTGCGGCATCAATCGCCGCAAAAGTGCCGTCTTTGATGGTGATGTCGTACAGCGCGGTGCGCGTGGCAATCACCTCTTTACCGTCGCGCTCAAAGCCCTCTTCGAGGCGGACATTGAGCAGTTGGTAATGGGCAACACGCGGTGGCGGCGTGTGCGGCTGCGTGCTGTTGGCGAGCAGCGGTGAAGCGGGTGCAGCGTAGCTGATGCCGGCGGCCAGCAGGCTACCGGCGGCGGTCAGGCTAAGGAATTCGCGACGGCTGGGAGAGGTCAGTTGCATCAGAGGTTCCATCAAATGAGAAACGCTTAATCTGGCAAAACTCAACGCAGCGCGCTGCGATATTTGCCACTGGTTAGCAGTGGAAAAATCACTGCCACTGCAGCTGACAAAAGGTCACCAGCGCGGCGGCCAACGCCTGCTGCAGATCGTCCTGCGGCGCACGGCAAAACAGCGCCAGTTCAAAATGGTTGATGCTGGGTAAACCATCGGCTTCGCCTAATACGCGATGTTCAGGCAAGCGGCAGCTGGCGGGCAGCAGCGTTAAGCCCAATCCGGCAGCGCTGGCGCTGGCGAGCGCCACCAAACTGGAGCTGCTGTAGCTGATGCGCCAGCTGCGGCCAAGGCTATCCAGCGTCTGCGCCATCTCTTCACGATACAAACCGAGCTGCGGGAATACCACCAGCGGCACCGGCGTTTGCTCAAAGCAGGGATGTGCGGCGCTGTCCAGCCACAGCAGCGGCTCGGGGCGCGCAGCCAGCGGACGCTCGCCGCCCGGCTGTTTGATCAGCATGATATCTAACTCCTCGCGCTGCCAGGCGCGATGCAGATCGACATACATGCCGCTCGTCACATCGAGGCGCAGTTGCGGATGTTCGCGGCTGAATTCGGCCAGCAAACCGGCGGTTGGCGCGGCGAAATCTTCCGGCACGCCGAGGCGCAGCACGCCGTCACGCCATTTGTCGCTCAGCACGTCGTGCGCTTCGCCATTCAGCGCGATGATGCGGCGCGCATAGCCCAGCAGTTTCTCGCCCTCTTCAGTGAGTGCCACCTGATGCGACGTGCGCTGCAGCAATGGTTTACCGATCATCTCTTCCAGCCGACGCACCTGCTGGCTGACGGTGGATTGCGACAGATGCACGCGATCGGCGGCGCGGGTAAAGCTGGCGGTTTCGCACACTGCGACAAAACTCAGCAGTTGCTGCGGGGTAAACATCGGCTGACGATTCATTTTTCCACTGGTCGTTATGGTGTTATTTCATTTCCAAATAGTAACCACTACTGCGATGCTGACAATCTCTTTGCAGCAGGATTGTGTATGAATCGACATTATGACGGATTAACGCTCGGCGCTTTGGTGTTGGCTGGGCTGAATATGCGACCGTTACTCACTTCTATTAGTCCATTACTCGGCCAGCTTCGCCAGACGATGGGACTCTCTTCACTGGCGGCCTCGCTGCTGCCTGCGGTACCGATGGTGATGATGGGCGCGGTCGCGCTGCTGAGCGCTTCGCTGATGCAGCGTGTGCCGCTGCAACGCTTACTGTTGGCCGGATTGACGCTGCTGCTGCTGGCGCTGGCGGCGCGTGGCGTGATCCACAGCGGCAGTTGGCTGGTGGTTAGCGCCTTGTTTGGCGGGCTCGGCGTGGGCGTGGTGCAGATGGCGATGCCGGGCCTGATTCGTCAGCGCTTTGCGCAGCGCAGCGCGCCAGTCACCGGATTGTGGGCAGGCGCGTTGATGGGCGGCGGCGGTTTGGGGGCGGCGCTATCGCCGTGGCTGAGCGATCATTTTGGCTGGTCGCTGGCGCTAACCGGCTGGGCGCTGCCGGTACTGCTGGCGATTGGATTGTGGTTGTATGTGCGCGTGCCAACCGCAGCCAGCACGGAAAACGTTGCGCTGCCGTCATTGTGGCGCACGCCGCGCGCCTGGACGCTGGCGATCAGTTTTGGCCTGGTGAACGGCGGTTACGCCACCTGTGTTGCCTGGCTGCCGGATGCTTATCATCATCTTGGCTGGTCGCCGCAGGCTGGCGGATCGCTGCTCGGTGCGATGATTCTGTGTCAGGTTGCGGGTGCGCTGCTGATGCCACTGCTGGCGCGCAAGGCGGATCGGCGTCCGCAGCTGATTATCAGCCTGGTTTGCCAGCTGATCGGCATGAGCGGTTTTCTGTTTGCCCCGCTGTTCGCGCCGTGGTTGTGGGCGGCAATTGCCGGATTTGGACTGGGCGCGGCGTTTCCGCTGGCGATGGTGCTGGCGCTCGATCACCTGCCGCATCCGCAGGCCGGTGCGCGGCTGGTGGCATTTATGCAGGGCGCAGGTTTTATCATCGCGGGTTGCATGCCGTTTATCGCCGGTCAACTGCAGGCGTTGACCCACAGTTTCTCCAGCGTCTGGCTAATGCAGACGGCGGTGACGGTTGGGCTGATCGTGCTGAACCTGCGCTTTCATCCACGAAGTTATGGTCGGGCCTTTGGTCGGACTACGGCGTAATTGGTCCTACCGCATGGCGCAATTGTGGCCGCGTCGTCACATAAAATGAAAAATCCCGCCCGTTTCGTTGCATCGAAATAACAAAGCATTAACCATTCTCCTCCACGAAGCCCGCCACGCTGCATTTTGGTCCTACCAATTCAGCGTGACGGGCGTGCTTCACACAGGATAATGCGATGACGGAAAACACGCTGCGGGCGCGGCTTTGCGCCTGGATCACAGAGCATCAGCTGGAGCCGGGCATGCGCCTGCCATCCGAACGCGCGCTGGCGGCGGAGTTCGGTTCGTCGCGCTCGTCACTGCGCGAGGCGATTCAGCAACTGATCAGTAGCGGCGTATTAATCAGTAAACGCGGCGGCGGCACCTGGCTGCGTCAGCCGCAACAGCCGTGGTCGGAACAGCGCATTGTTGAGCCGATTCGTCAGCTGCTGGCGGAGGATCCTGATTACCGCTACGACATCCTCGAAGCGCGCCACGCAATAGAAGCCAGCACCGCGTGGCATGCGGCGTTGCGCGCCACCGAATCCGATAAAGAGAAGCTGAGCTTCGCCTTTGATGCATTGCTGAAGATAAAGCAAAGTGACGATGCCGATCTCGCGGCGCAGGCCGATCTGCGTTTTCATCTCGCCATCGCCGAAGCCTCGCACAACGTGGTGCTACTGCAGACCATGCGCGGCTTTTTCGATCTGCTGCAATCTTCGGTGCTGCACAGCCGCCAGCGCATGTATACCCAACCGGTGATTTTCAATCGTCTTAACGAACAGCATCAGGCGATATTTGATGCGGTGATGGCCGGTGACGCGGAAGCGGCGCGCCAGGCGGCGATGGATCACCTCGGTTTTGTTCACACCACCATGAAAACCCTGCATGAAGATGAGGCGCGCCAGGCGCGCATTACGCGTCTGCCGGGCCACCAATGACCTCTGCACAAGGAAAATAAGGGATGATCATTTCTGCTGCCAGTGACTATCGCGCCGCGGCGCAACGCATCTTGCCACCGTTCTTGTTTCACTATCTGGATGGCGGCGCCTACGCCGAGCACACGCTAAAGCGCAATGTCGCCGATCTCTCCGACGTGGCGCTGCGCCAGCGGGTGTTGAAAAACATGTCGGAGTTGAGCCTCGAAACCAAACTGTTCAACGAAACCCTGTCGATGCCGGTGGCATTAGCGCCGGTCGGCTTATGCGGCATGTATGCGCGACGTGGCGAAGTGCAGGCGGCGCGCGCGGCGGCGCTGAAAGGGATTCCGTTTACGCTTTCCACCGTGTCAGTTTGCCCAATAGAAGAAGTGGCGCCTGCGATTAATCGTCCGATGTGGTTCCAGCTCTACGTGCTGCGCGATCGCGGTTTTATGCGCAATGCGCTGGAGCGCGCCAAAGCCGCCGGCTGTACCACGCTGGTGTTCACCGTCGATATGCCGACGCCGGGCGCACGCTATCGTGATGCGCACTCCGGCATGAGCGGCCCAAATGCGCCGCTGCGTCGTTATTGGCAGGCGGCAACGCATCCGCAATGGGCGTGGGACGTCGGTTTACATGGCCGTCCGCACGATCTCGGCAATATCTCCACTTATCTCGGCAAACCGACCGGGCTGGAAGATTACATCGGCTGGCTGGCAAACAACTTCGATCCGTCGATTTCCTGGAAAGATCTGGAGTGGATTCGTGAATTCTGGGATGGCCCGATGGTGATCAAAGGCATTCTTGATGCGGAAGATGCGCGCGATGCGGTGCGTTTTGGTGCCGATGGCATTGTGGTGTCGAATCACGGCGGGCGTCAGCTGGATGGCGTGCTGTCGTCGGCGCGCGCATTACCGGCAATTGCCGATGCGGTAAAAGGCGATATCACGATTCTCGCCGACAGCGGCATTCGCAGCGGCTTGGATGTGGTGCGCATGATCGCTCTCGGTGCTGACAGCGTGCTGCTGGGACGCGCGTTTGTCTATGCGCTGGCAACGCACGGTCAGCGCGGCGTTGAAAATCTGCTCAATTTGATTGAGAAAGAGATGAAAGTGGCGATGACGCTGACCGGCGCGAAATCGATCAAAGAGATTACCCAGGCTTCGCTGGTGCAGCCTAACGCGCTGTTGAGCGAGGCGGGCTTGAGTCCGGCACGTCCTCGCGCGGTGAGCTAATCCAGCAGAATGAGTCATGTTGTCTATACTCAGTACCTGTCGAACACAACAGGAGGAATGACATGACCATTCATAAGAAAGGATCGGCCCATTGGGAAGGCGACATTAAAGGCAAAGGTACGGTAAGTACCGAAAGCGGCGTGTTGAGCAATCAACCCTACGGTTTCAATACCCGCTTTGAAGGCGAAAAGGGCACCAACCCGGAAGAGCTGATTGGTGCCGCGCATGCCGCTTGCTTCTCCATGGCGTTGTCATTGATGTTGGGCAATGAAGGACATCCGCCAACAAGCATTGATACCACCGCTGATGTGTCGCTGGATAAAAAGGGCGACGGTTTTGCCATTACTAAAATCGCACTGACCAGCGCCATCGTGTTACCCGGCATTGAGCAGGCGAAGTTTGATGAGATTATCCAGAAAGCCAAAGCGGGCTGCCCGGTCTCTCAGGTACTGAATGCTGAAATCACGCTCGACTACACGCTGAATAAATAATCGCCCAAATGGGTGACCAGCGTTAGAATCAACGGTGCGCCTTAGGGCGCATCGTTGCTTTCTGTCGTCTGGAGGATGCGTGGCAAAAAAACTGGCTGCAACCAAACACTGGAAAATGATCGTGGTGCTGTTGTGCATCTGTGGGGCGCTGATGCTAATTCGCTGGGCGGCGATGATATGGGGATGAAAGAGTGGATCAGCAGTCACAAGCTTGGTGTGTTAGTGATGGTGATTTTGGTACTGGAGTTACTGCATTATCTGCTCACGGCGTCGTGGTTCCCATGGCAGATCGGCTAATCAATCAGGCGAACTCACCGTCTGTCTGGCGTACGTTACGCACGCTGCTGCGCGCAATGCGATAGGCCTTGCGTGGATCGCCCGCCACGAACTCAAAAGTAGGCGAGAAATAGAATGGCAGCCAGCCGCCGAAGCCGCTTTCCCATTCCCAACGTACGGGGCAGGGCCAGAGAATGCCATCATACAAAATGTAGTAAACCCAGCGTCCGTTTGGACGACGGGGGCGAGATGTTTTCATTGGATTCACAACGGTGATAGTGAAAAGCAGCTTATATTTTGAACGCTACAACCCATTCTTGCAATGCCGTTTGGCTAATATTTGCGCGACTGTAATAAAACTGGCACCGAATTAACGGTGCACTTCGCCACAAAGTAAGACCACGTTTGGCCGGACTTTATGGATGCGATCGGCCATTTGCTCACAGGCCACTTTGGTCGGATAGATACGCTCCGAAACCGGTAAGGCATCACAGGCATCATGCCCACACGCGCTCACTAACAAAACAAAACCAATCAGCATAATCAGACTCCTTTAACACCTTCTCGCTGGTACGGAATGTGTGGCTGGTCGTTCCCTTTTTTTGATCCAGTATAGCTAAACGCCTTGAGAGTCAATTATCACCCTGAGCGGCTTTCGTGTCCGGCTTGCAAGATTATACGCATCGCGGCGCGCAACCGTAGCTCAATCTGGGCTAAACTATGCGGCCCTGATAAAAACGATGAGTGAGTTAACATGTCGAACGAAATTGCCCAGCCAGCCAGCAACCCAAAACAAGCCGCCTTGCAGCTGGTGATTGAACTGGTGCGCGCCGGAAAACTGAGCCCGCTGCAGGGTGATGCTTCTAACATGATTTCGATCTACGAGCAGTTCAAAAACCATTTCGAAGCGGAAAAAGAGTAATTTTTTGCCTGCGGTCGCCATGAATGGCGACCCTACGCGGGCTCATCTGCGTGGGTGCGATCGTACTCTTCCTGCGCGCGTTCCAGTGATGGACCATGCTCCAGCGCCCAGTCATACAGCGCGATAAACGGTTGTTGCAGCGTCTGCGCCAGCGGCGTCAGGCTGTATTCCACACCGATTGGTGCTGTGTTTAACACTTCACGATTTACCAGCCCATTGCGCTCCAGCCGCTTTAACGCATCCGCCAAAGCTTTGTGAGTGATGCCATCCAACCGACGACGAATCTCATTGAAACGCGACGGCTTAGTACAAAGCACGGTGAGAATTAAAATTGACCATTTATTGGTGATGTGCTCCAGCACCGGCCGGGTTTTTCCTACATCTCTCAAGCTGTTACCGTCGATCTCCGCCATGGCGATATACTCCGCGATATCTGGTATAAACAAAGTGCGTAATTGTTATTAAGTATAAAATATATACCATCGCCTTTCTACCCAAACAGGAGAGAGCAGATGAGCAGACTGGATAATAAAGTGGCGGTGGTGCTGGGCGGCGCAAAGGGAATTGGTCTGGCGATCAGCCAGCGTTTTGCCAGTGAGGGCGCGACTACCTGGTTTACTTCGCGCCGCGATGAAGAGTTACAGGCCGCCAGCAGCAGCATCACCGGCAACGCGCATCCGCTGCGTGCCGACGTGAGCCAGCAGAATGAACTGACGCGCATTATCGAGACGATCAGGCGCGAATCCGGCCAGCTGGATGTGTTAGTAATCAACGCCGGCATGGCGGAGTACGCCACCATTGATGAGATTAGCGCTGAGCATTTTGATCAAATCTTCGGCCTCAATGTGCGCTCGCCGGTGTTTGCCCTGCAGGCAGCATTGCCACTGCTGAAACCCGGCGCCAGCGTGGTATTGATTGGTTCGATTGCCGATGTGATTGGCACCCAGGGTTACGGCGTTTACAGCGCCAGCAAAGCCGCGCTGCGATCCTTTGCCCGCACCTGGACGCGCGAGCTCTCCGCGCGCGGCATCCGTATTAATGTGGTGGCGCCCGGCCCGATCGATACCGATATGATGCAGGCGGCTTCTGAAGAGGTGCGCAACGGCATCACCAGCACTATTCCGCTCAGCAGAATGGGCAAACCCGAAGAAGTGGCCAACGTCGCGCTGTTCCTCGCCAGTGACGAGAGCAGCTACATTGCAGGCGCAGAAATCTGTGTGGATGGCGGTTTGACGCAGGTGTGAGGATCATTCACGGCCATCTCAGGATGGCTGTTTTTGCTTGATCAGGCGAAATACCAGGCGGGCAGGATAGCGATCAAATTATTCAGCGTGTGCAGGAAAATCGGCAGCGCCAGACTATTACTGCGCAAACGCGCATAGCACAGCAGCAGGGAAAACAGCGTTAAGGCGACCAGCGTTTCCCAGTGCACATATTGAGTGTGCATCACGGCGAACAGCAGGGAAGTGAGCAGCATGCAGGCAAAACGACTTCTCGGCGCCCACAGCAGAAAACCTTGCAGTAAAAATCCGCGGAACAGCACTTCTTCAAACACCGGCGCCAGCAATACAGCGGTGAGCAGCAGAATCAGCATCGAGCTGCGTCCCTGCTGCGATTGCGCAATCAGCCAGCCTTCCGGTTGCAGAAACTGCGTCTGCGCCACCATCAATGCAAACAGCAAACCGATAAATAGCAGCGCCTGCATTGGGCGCACATATCCCAGCGGAATATCGCTGCGACGCTGGCAGTAAAAACGGTACAGCGGATAGATCACCGCAAACTCCACCAGGCAAAGCACCGGCATCAGCAAGCCGTTGGTGCGCAGCATCCCGTAATTGGGAAACAGCGTAACCAACATGGTCACAAGGTAATAGACCACAAAGCTACCAACGTAAAACAGCGTCAACGTAACTTTGTCGGATTGGGTGTCCATAGGCGACTCAGCGAGCAGAGGAGAGCGCATAGTAGCAACGCCGATCATCGCTGTCGAGGTGGCGTGCTGCACATTTGCGCTGCTCAAATATTCCACCAACAAGACTAAATCTGCGGCACTCGGGGCCGATAACCTTTCAAACCCTTACAGGGTGGAGATGTGCGCAGTCTGCGTTGTCATCCGCCTTTTTTGCTGCCTGTATTTCGCGAGCATTGCGCATGAATTCTGAGTTTCACCGGCACGCGGCACTGGCCGCCAGGGCCAACATGGAAGCACACACGGTACGGGTAACGCGGCGCAGCCTGCGCACCTTGTCCTCGCTGCTGTTTGGCGTGCTGCTTCTCTCGGTGGTGATGGTGCTGGTTATCGCCCATCGACAAAATATCGACGCCATCCAGCAGGATGCCAATTTGCTGCGTCAGGCGTGGCAGCAACAGCAGCAGGAGATGATCGTCGATGCGCGCGATTACGCAAACTGGGGCGAAGGCTGGAAAAACCTGCATCTGACGGTCAACAAGGTTTGGGCGTGGGACGAAGAGAACTTTGGTCCGGGTCTCTACAAGGAGTATCACTACGATGGCGTGTTCGTGGTGGATGGCAAGGGAAAAACCCGTTACGCGGTGATTCGCGGCAAATTATCCGATGTCACGTTAGAAAGCTGGTTAGGTGCACAAAGTGACCTTTTAGTAAGCACGGCACGTTCGCTGCATGATGCCGTGGCACGCAATGCCAAGGTGGAGAATCATCCGGCCATTCTGGTGGCCGCGCCGATTACGCCGGGCAAAGTGCCGGATTTGCCAACGATTCCCGGCCCCGCTTCGGTGATGGTGTTCGTTAACATTTTCAGCCCAGACAAACTGCAAGCGTTGGGCAAATCCCTGAATGTGATTGAACCGCGTATCGCCAGCGGTTTAAACGATGCGCTGTTTGAGCCACGGCTGGTGGAGCCGGTGCTGCAGGGCGAACCGCTGGTGCTGCGCTGGCAGCCAAAAAATCCGGGTTTCGGCGTGATCTGGCTGATGATGCCGCTGCTGCTGTTCACCGCGCTGGCGGTGGCGCTGGTGACGCGTCGCGTGCTGCGTCATGCGCTGCATAATGCGGTGATCTCCGATCGGCGCTTTGAAATGCTAGCGATCAGCCAGCGTGAATTAGCCAACAGCGAAGAGCGTTTTCGCGATCTGGCGGAAGCAGCCTCGGATTGGATCTGGGAAATCGACGATCAGGGCCGTCTTTGTTATCTCTCCTCGCGCTTTGCTGCTGTCACCGGCCATGAAGTGAAAAGCTGGATGGGGCGTCCGCTCGATCAACTGCTGAGTCATCCCAGCCATTCCCTGGTCTCGTGGCTGATGCGCCAGGGTGAAGAGGTGCAGCACGTGCCGCTGCGCTGCCAGTTTATGTCGGCCAACGGCGAGCGACGCATTGGGCAGTTAATGGCGAAAGCCATTCGGCGTAACGGCCTGCGCTCGGGTTTTCGCGGCACGGTATCGGATATCACCCACGAAGTGGACGCTGAAGCGCGCATTCAGTTTCTATCACGTCATGACATGCTGACCGGCCTCGCCAACCGCATGCAGTTGCAGGAGTTTTTAACCGCCTATCTGGAGAGCGTTAGCGAAGATGATCCGCTGTTTGTCATCAGTTTCGATCTCGATCAGTTCAAACCGATCAATGATACGTGGGGCCACGCAGTTGGTGATGAGGTGCTGAATGAGATCTCGAAACGGCTGAAAAGCCTGCTGGCGCCGAATGAACTGGCGGCTCGGCTCGGCGGCGATGCCTTTATTTTGCTGCTGCGCGAAAGCACGCGCGCTGGCGTGGAATACCGCTGTCGTGCGCTGCAGCGCATGGTGCATCAACCGATCATCAGCGGCTCGCATCAGATCAGCCTTACCGCCAGCATGGGCATCGTTTCGGCACCGCAGGATGCGGCGCATCCGGAAGCGCTGTTACGCCTGGCCGATATTGCGCTTGCTCAGGCGCGCAGTGCCGGACGCGATCAGTGGGTGTGGTACTCCAGCGATATGGCGAACCATCTGCAGTCAAAACGCGATATGGTGCAGGCGATTGAAGCTGCGCTGCACAATCACGCCTTCACGCTGCATTATCAGCCGCGCTATCAGCTACAAAGTGGGCAACTGGCCGGTGCGGAAGCGCTGATTCGCTGGCAGATAGCCGACGATCAATGGATCACGCCCGATCGCTTTATTCCGTTAGCGGAAGAGAACGGCCTGATTGCGGCGATCAGCGATTGGGTGCTGATGCGTGCATGCGTGGACGCCCGCGACTGGGGCGAGCAGCGCTATGTTTCCGTCAACATTTCGCCGGTTGAGTTTCGCAATAACGATCTGGTGCAGCGCGTGGCGCATGCGCTGGAGGTGAGTGGATTACCGGCTACGCGGCTGGAACTGGAGATCACTGAAAACGTCACTTTTGAAAATCCGGATCGCGCGCTGGAGATCATGCAAGGCCTGCGTGCGCTTGGCGTGCGGCTGACGGTGGATGATTTTGGTACCGGCTATGCGGCGTTGGGTTATCTGAAAACCTTCCCGTTCAACGGTCTGAAGATCGATCGTTCATGGATGAAGGAGTTTCCGGAATCACAGCAGGCGCAATCGGTGGTCGCGGGTATTGTCGGTCTGGCACGCGCGTTTGCGCTGACCATTACCGCAGAAGGGATTGAAACCGAAGCACAGCTGAAAGAGCTAAAAGCGCTGTCGTGTGAAGAAGGGCAGGGATATTTCCTTGGCCGACCTATGCCGCTGGCGGCGTTTAATGCGCGGTTGCAGGAAGAGGAAACCGTCAATTAATTTTGCACACATTGTAGCGGCGCAATTCATTGCGCGATAAATCGCGCCGCTACGAAATGTGCGGTGGCTTATTAACGCACTCTGATCGCAACAAACGTCATCAGCGCCGCGAAGCCAACAAAAATCACCAGTTCCATAACGCCTCCTAACTAAGAAAATTCTTAGTTAATTGTAGTGTTCCGACGCGTGATGTTTAGACAGTGCGTGCGATTAATCCTAACTTTTGAGAGGAAGATCGTGCTTTAGAGCGAATTTATGCGACCAATCTGCTGTAAATATTTCCGCTTCACGGTCACGCTTTGCTACTCTCAAAAACCGGTTGTCTATTAATCCAGGAGGAGAAACTTGTGACCCATTATGGAAAAGCGCTACTGGTAACGGCCTTATTTGCCCTCAGCGCCTGCCAGTCCGCCAGCAAACCTGACACCAGCGCTGCTGCCAGCCACGATCCGGAAACCGATCAGTGCGGCGCATCGCAATATCAAAACTACGTTGGTCAGCCATTATCAACACTCGACAGCAAACGCTTCGCGGTGCCGGTGCGCGCCATTCCGTGGAATTCAGCGGTAACGATGGATTTCAATCTGCGCCGCATAAATTTCGCAGCGGATCAAAGCGGTAAGATTTCCCGGGTTTACTGCGGATAACACCAAAACGACATTGCATTGTCATCTGGCTGTCACAGCGCCGGGCGAGGATAACTGCGCACTACGGAGATTTCCTCGTCACTCTCGAATATGCAATGCTCGTCTTATTTCTTCCCGCTTCGGCGGGAATTTTTTTATCTTTCGGCCTGTAAGGCTGATAGAGGAGTGATGATGAGAAAGAGTGCAAAATTGCTGCTGTTAACGCTGATGTTAAGCCCGCTGGCGCAGGCATCGAGCGAAGCGGCGTGGCAGCAAAACGACAAGAACATGCAGCAAAGCTGTCTCAAGGCCAGCGGCCTGAAGTCAGTGAAAGTGGTGGGCAAGCCGATTCAGTATGACGATAGCGTGGGCTTTGATGCGTTACTGCTGGAAGGTCGCTATCCGCAGAAGCATATGAAGAACCAGGTCGGGCGCGAACTCTGCCTGTACCAGCGTCAAAGCGGTAAGGCGTTTGTCAGCGAAGCCGACCATCTGCGTACAGTAAAATAATGGCGTGGGCCGCTAGTTTTGCGGCCCCGATTCCAGCAGTTTTGCCAGTAAGTTGCGATAGCTTTGCAGCTGCTGTTCATCCCCTTCAAATTCCAGCTTATCAATCACGCGCGCAATAATCGCTTTGCTGGTGGCAGGCTGTCCGTCATCCATCAGTTCGCGCATGATCGCCGCCAACATGTCGCTCTCATGCGGTGCATGCCAGGCTGGGCTATTGAAGTAGTCGGTAATCGCCCGACTGGCGCTGTTTGGCTGGGTTCTCATAGCTGACCTCCGCAGAGACAACGATGCCCACCGCCGGATAATGGCAGCATGGGGAAATAAAGGTTAATCATGCGGACTGTCCAGAACAGACAGCGCGTCGCCAGTGATGACTGGTGGTTTTTTAAACATAGATGCGGTGTGGAATATTGTCAGTAACGTGTAGACATATTTTTTCACGTTTGCCTGCAGTCGCGATGCGCTTATCTTGCGGCAGGCATTGTTTCAGCACATAAAGACACTAAAAAACGGCCCTCTGACATGATTTGCTGTGAGCAGAATCACGCTCGACAGTGTAAAACTGCGTTTTTTCGCCCATGCCATGTTTTGCCGTCCGGTAATGTTATGAGATTGTTAGACTGAACCCTCGTTTCATTCTTCTGATGCCCGCGCCCATGTTACGCTCCATCGAGTCCTGGAAAGTTAATCTGATATCCGTCTGGTTTGGCTGCTTTTTTACCGGTCTCGCCATCAGTCAGATCATTCCCTTCCTGCCGCTGTACGTTGAAGAACTCGGGATTCGTGGCGGTAATGCGCTCAGCGTTTGGTCTGGGCTCACCTTCAGCGTCACCTTCATTGTCTCTGCCGCCGTCGCGCCGTTGTGGGGCAGCCTTGCCGACCGCAAAGGGCGCAAGCTGATGCTACTGCGCGCCTCATTCGGCATGGGCGCGGTGATTCTGCTACAGGCGTTTGTCACCCAGGCGTGGCAGCTATTGCTGCTGCGCGCGCTAATGGGCCTCACTTCCGGCTATATTCCCAATGCGATGGCGCTGGTGGCGGCGCAGGTACCGCGCGAACGCAGCGGCTGGGCGCTGAGTTGTGTCTCTACCGGGCAGATCAGCGGGGTAATCCTCGGGCCGATGATTGGCGGTTTGCTGGCAGATTGGCTCGGTTTGCGCATGGTGTTTATCGTCACGGCGGTGCTGCTGATGGTGAGCTTCCTTGTCACCTTGTTCCTGATAAAAGAGACCGGTTATACGCCGGTCAGCAAGCAGGATAAGTTGAGCGGGCGCGAAGTGTTTCGCAGCCTCGATAATCCGCGCTTAATGATCTGCCTGTTCTTCACCACCATGGTGATTCAGATGTGTAACGGCTCGGTGAATCCGATCCTGACGCTGTTTGTGCGCGAGTTGGCACCGAATGCGCAGAATATCGCGTTTCTCAGCGGGGTGATTGCCGCATTGCCAGGCGTATCGGCGCTGATCTCCGCGCCACGGCTGGGTAAGCTCGGCGATCGTATTGGCACGCAGCGCATTTTGATCGCCACCATGATTGTGTCGTTGCTGCTGCTGGTGGCGATGTCGTTTGTCACCAGCGCGACGCAGTTGGGCGTGCTGCGTTTCCTGCTGGGATTTGCTGATGGCGCGATGATGCCAGCGGTGCAAACGCTGCTGGTGCGGCATTCACGCGATAACGTCACCGGACGCATTTTCGGCTACAACCAATCGTTTATGTACCTGGGGAATGTGGCGGGTCCGCTGCTGGGCGCGGCGGTATCTGCGGCAACCGGCTATCGCTGGGTGTTCTTCGCCACGGCGATGGTGGTGTTGGTCAACGTGACCTTCCTGCGCCGCTTCTATCGCCGCCCGAAAACCACGCTGACTCCACCTGTGAGCCAGCGTGAAAGTGTGGAAAAACCTACTGACGCAACGTCAGCGCGTAGTGCCAGCGCTGCTGAGAAAGCAAAAACTCCGGGCTAACGCTTGGACTCCATGAATCATCACCGCCGACGCCCATGTGGAAGCCGTCGAGGTGCAGCCAGCAGCCATCCTCTGGCTGCAGTAAGTGACGATGCGAGGTCGCACGCAGTTGTTCAAGGCTGAAGCGACTGAGCGAGAAGGCGAAATCACCGCTCACCTGCAAGCCATTGCTTTGTAACTGACGCGTGCCGCAGCGCAAGCCATTTTCACCGGGGAACACATACGCGGTGTTGAGCGCCGCCAGCGGCAGCTGCCAGCGTGAGAACTGCGCCGCCAGCTGGCGATCCGGATAGTTCTCGTGTGGGCCCAAACCAAGCCAGCTCACCTGCTGCGGCGACTTGACCAGATGGCAGCGCAGTCCGATGCGTGCCGGCGGCGGCAGACCGGCGGCCTGTTCCACATTGACGCTGATAGACAACTCACCGTTAACGCTGATCTGATAGCGTTTGTGACTGGTGAAAGCCAGTTGGCCGTTGGCGTGCCACTGATGCCAGGTTTCAATCAGCACGCTGTGTTTCAGGCTATCGACCTGCATATCCACCAACACCGCATCCAACTCATCGTAGCCCGCACGCTTCCAGCGCTCGACCCACGCATTGGGATCAACATTGGCGGCTTCGCTGGTACCGATATCATTATCAATCGGTGCACGAATAAAGCACTCCTGCAGTGGCGTGAGCAGGGTTTCTTCATCATCGACAAACCATTGCACCAGCTCGCCGCTGCGGCGCGAGAAGTGCCAGCGCTGCTGCGGCAGCACCACCGCCACCAGATCGTGATTGGCGATCAGTTCCGGCGCGGTGGCACCGGTCTCTATAACGCGCACCGGCAGCGCAGCGGGCAGCGGCCACTGATCCCAGGCAACGCGCGCATCCGCTTCGGACCACGGCGTGGCGTTGACCTGATGCACCGCGAGATTTAGCCACGCGTTGCCCTGCAAATCTTCCCTCGCCGGCAGCGTAAACGTCTGGCTGCCTTGTGCGGCGAGATCGAGTGGCAGCTCACCGCTGGCGATGGCAACGCCATCCTGCTCAATCGACCAGCGCAGCACTTCGTTATCGCTGCGGCGGAACAGATATTCGCTGCTGACGGTAAAGCGATACGCATTGTTAGCGTCACGTTGAAACTGGAAGAACTGCTGCGCGCGCTGGGCTTCAAACAGCGCCGGATGCGGGGAGCGGTCGGCAAAAACCAGCCCGTTCATGCAGAACTGGCGATCGTTGGGCGTATCGCCAAAATCCCCGCCGTAGGCTTGCCAGGCTTCGCCGTGATCGTCATAGCGCGTCAGGCTTTGATCAACCCAATCCCAGACGAAACCGCCCTGCAAGCGTGGGAACTGGCGGAAGGCCTGCCAGTATTTAGCGAAACCGCCAAAGCTGTTGCCCATTGCGTGCGCGTATTCGCACAGGATCAGTGGACGCGTTTCGCCCGGCAGACCAATCCACTTTTTCAGCGACCACTTGGGTACCGCTGGGAAAGGCTGATCCTGATCGACGCGCGCGTACATCGGGCAGACGATATCGGTGGCGGCCGTGTTGGCGCCGCCGCCTTCGTACTGCACCGGACGCGTTGGATCGCTGCTTTTCACCCATTGATAGAGCGCATCATGCGTGCTGCCGTGACCGGATTCGTTGCCCAGCGACCAGATAATGATGCAGGCATGATTGCGGTCGCGCTGCACCATGCGCGTGACGCGCTCGCTGTAGGCGGCGAACCAGCGCGGGTCGCTGGAAAGACGGTTCATTGGCTGCATGCCGTGCGTTTCGATATTGGCTTCATCCACCACATACAAACCGTACTGATCGCACAGGCGATACCACAGCGGATGATTAGGGTAGTGCGCGCAGCGCACGGCGTTGAAGTTGTGGCGCTTCATCAGCTCGATGTCGCGGCGCATACTGGCTTCATCCACCACCTGACCGTTTTCCGGGTGATGTTCATGGCGGTTCACACCGCGAATCAGCAGCGGCTTGCCGTTCAGGCACAATTGCCCTTTTTCAATGCTGACGCGGCGGAAACCCACGTCATAAGCTTCGACTTCGAGCACATTGCCATTTTCATCCAGCAGCGCCACCACCGCGCGATAGAGATGTGGCGTTTCGGCGCTCCACAGCAGCGGCTGGTTGACCGGCAAGATCAGCAGGGCGCGTTCAGGATAATGTCCGCGTTCGTCGATGATGTCGCTGCCAGGTGCCTGTTCCTGCTCGCCAATGCAGTTCTCGCCGCGCCACAAGCTGACGCGCAAGCGGCATTGTGCGGGCTGACGATCGCCAGCCTGGATTTTGACGCTAACGCGCAGATCGCCGCGCAGGTATTCCGGGCTCAGCGCGGTTTCGATCTGCACATCGGCCAGTTGCGTTTCCGGCTTATGCAGCAAGCTGACATCGCGGAAGATGCCGCTCATGCGCCACATATCCTGATCTTCCAGATAGCTGCCATCGCTCCAGCGCAGCACCATCACGGCTAAGCGGTTCTGGCCGGGCTGCAACGCGTTGCTGAGATCAAATTCGGCGGGCAGGCGACTGTCCTGCGAATAGCCGATCCACTGGCCGTTACACCACAGGAAGAAGGCCGAATTCACGCCATCGAAGATAATGCGCGTCTGGCCCTGTTGCAGCCAGTTAGCATCGATTTTGAATGTGAGCGAGTAACATCCGGTGGGATTCTCTTGCGGAACCAAAGGCGGCGTGACCGGAATCGGATACTGCACGTTGGTATAAATTGGCGCGTCAAAACCGTGCAACTGCCAGTTGGCAGGCACCGGCAGGGCATCGGCGCCGGGCAAATCCTGCAGCAGCCAGCTTTGCGGCACCGCTTCAGGCTGCGTGAAGTAGCTGAAGGTCCATTGGCCATTTAATGACTGGCGCGAAGGCGAAGGGCGATCGTCGCGCGCGCTGGTTTCATCGCGCCAGCTGGCAAACGGCGGATGCGCATCCAGCCGATTAAGGCTGGTGATCACCGGGTTTTCCCAGTCACGGCGCGCCAGAATTTCACTCAGGGATACAGCAGATAAGCTCATGATGAGATCTCATTTATTGTAATGCGCTCACATTGCGCGAAATTGCACCGGCTGTAAAGCGCTCGACAGCAATTTTGCGCAGCATGTTGGCATCAATCGACGCCGCCTGTGTGATGTTTTTGCTGCTTTAGTGCCAGTGAATTGTTAAGCGTGGTGAGCAGAGATGAATAGCGCCGTGTTGCGGAGAATTCTGTATTGTCGCGCCCGATGCGGCCTCATACACTCAGCCCGATTTCACCATTCCGAGGTAATTATGGTCCGTATTATTAAAATCGCCGCAGTTGTGGCACTGGTCACCGCGCTGAGCGGTTGTATTTTCCCACCTCCGGGCGGCGGCGGTTGGGGCGGCGGTCATGGTGGTGGCGGTCCGGGACGCGGATTTATGGGCCCGCATTAATACCCGTCATACTTCAAGCTGCAGGTGCGTTGGCTGCGTGCATTCACCTTCAGTCACTTACTAAAGTAAGCTCCTGAGGATGATTGCACTTGCCGCCTTCCTGCAACTCGAATTATTTAGGGTATAGGTAAGCGAAACGTTTCAATAAATCTTTAAGCGTCCAGTGAAACGTTTCGCTATTACATATTGAAATCTAGCCGGTTTTTTTATTCTGCCGTTTGGCTGTTTTTTTCTGAAAACCCTTAAAAATCCTTGTTGTTTTATTCAGCGCAATGCTAACGTCTGTTTTTCTTCTCTCATTGAGCTTGTCGCATGAAAAACCTGATTGCGGAACTCCTTCTAAAGCTGGCTGAAAAAGAAGAAGAGTCTAAAGAATTAGTGGTTCAGGTTGAGGCGTTAGAAATCGTGTTAACCGCGATGCTGCGCAAACTGAATCCCGAACAATTCCACGACATTGAGGCCGCTATTAAATTAGCCATGCCGCCCGTCGCCCCCGCTGCTGAAACGCCCGATACCACCATGTTGCGTAATTACGTAGAGAAGTTGCTGCATCATCCCCGCGTTTAACGGCTATCGCCTGTTTTTTCAGGCGAATGTCATTATCGATTTCTCGTATTTGCTTATTCCGTGCCATGCTTAGGTGGCAATAATGCTATGGAGAATCCGGTAATGAAATCGTGTCTTTTGGCAATAATGACAGCAGGCTTGCTGATCGCAGGCGGTGCGAGTGCGGCAGAGAAAACCGCACAGCAGGAAAAAATGACCATGTGTAACCAGAGCGCCGGTACACAAAATCTGAAAGGTGATGCGCGTAAAAGCTTTATGAGTGACTGCCTGAAAAAAGACAGCAAAATGGGCAACATGACGCCGCAACAAATGAAGATGAAAACCTGTAATGCTGATGCGGGCGATAAAAAGCTCACCGGCGATGCACGTAAAACGTTTATGAGTTCGTGCTTGAAGAAAAGCTGATTTAATTAACGGTTAGCCCCGTTTTATTAAATCAAACCTGCGTGAAAAGTAATAAGGGGTCATGTTTAGCGTGAACCCTTTTTTTATTGCTGTAAGCTGCAGCGCAGTGGTATTTAATTTTACTTATCACGTCAGAGGAAAAACTCATATCAGGATCCTCATCACAAAACTGCACCGATAACGCTGCCAGGATGCTTTAATCCTAAATAATGACTAATTATTCTGAACGCCTAATCCCCGCGAAGCCGGACCGTTCGTTGGGCAGCCTTTACCTGTGGAGTCTGCTATGAATGTGCTTGATTATGCTGTGATGGCGCTTTATGCGCTGATGATTGTGGCTATAACCTTGTGGGCGATGCGCAAGGTGGGCAGCACGCGTGATTTCTTTGCCGCCGGCGGCAAAATGCCGTGGTGGCTGTCGGGCGTGTCGCATCATATGTCGGGCTACAGCGCGGCGGTGTTTGTCGCCTATGCGGCGGTGGCCTACAACATGGGCATCACCATCTACTTTTGGTGGGCGTTTCCCATCGCTATCGCGGTGTTGATCGGTTCTCGCCTGTTCGCGCCGCGCTGGGCGCGCTTGCGTATCTATATGAACATCGAATCGCCGATGGAATATATCGCCACGCGCTACAACCTGCCCACGCAAATGGTGCTGGCGTGGAGCGGGGTGTTGCTGAAAACCTTTGACGTTGGCGCGAAGTGGGCGGCAATTGCGGTGATAATTAACGTCTTCACCGGACTCGATCCGCTGATTGGCATCTGTGTTTCCGGCGCGCTGAGTTTGTTTTACACCGTGATGGGCGGATTGTGGGCAGATGCCTGTAACGATTTCGGCCAGTTCGTGGTGCAGTTTGTCGCCGCGATTGTGATGGTGGTAGCGGTGGCGGTGCATCTCGGCGGCTTTGCTGAGCTGTTCACCATCTGGCAGAAGCTGCCGTCAACCCACACGCAGATCATTCAGGAGCCGTACAGCATCGGCTTTATTCTCGCCTATTTTGTCATCTACACGCTGAGCTACAACGGCGGCACCTGGAATCTGGCTCAGCGCTTTATTGCCGCGCCCGCTGGCCGCGATGCGCGCAAAGCGGCGCGTCTCTCCGCCGCGCTCTATCTGATCTGGCCGCTGATTCTGTTCTGGCCAATGTGGGCGGCGCCGCTGCTGTTTCCCAACCTTAGCGATCCGTCGCGATCCTATTCGATGATGGCGATGGAACTGCTGCCGAATGGCTTGGTCGGTTTGGTGCTGGTGGCGATGTTTACTCACACGCTGTCGATGACCTCTTCGGATGCCAACGCCATTACCGCCGTGGTGACGCGCGATATCCTGCCCGGCATGCTGCCAAAACGCTTTCAGCGCGGTAAGAGTTCGCTGCTGGTAGCGCGGCTCACCGCTTTTCTCTTCATTATCACCACGCTGGTGATTGCCATGAACGCCAGCCATTTCGGTGGCGTGCTGTCGCTGCTGATCATCTGGTTTGGCGGCTTGGTCGGTCCAATCTCCATTCCGATGTTATTGGGTTTGCTGCCGGCGTTTCGTCGCAGCGGCAGCGCCGCCGCACTGGTGAGTTGGGCGATTGGCGTCGGCACCTTCTTTTGCGTGAAATTCATCTTTACCGATGTCAGCACCGCCACCGTGGTGGCCGCGCCAGTGATGTCTTCACTGGTGCTGTTTGTGGTGATGGGCTGGTTGCGCCGCGCGCCGGTTCGTCCGGAAGTGGATCAGCTGCTGAATGCACTCAATCAGGATCAGGATGCGCCCGCCGCACAGCGCTGGGCGCACAAAAGCAACGTCTCTCAGGAGGGATAACATGACGCTATTACAACAGGGAACCCGAGATCGCTTACACATCAAACGCTTCGCCCGCCGCGCGGCGTTGGGTGCGGATGCGGCTCAGGATGTGGCCGCGTTTCTGCGTCAACGGCTGAGTAAACAGCATGTGGTGCGCATGGTGTTTGCCGCCGCGCCTTCGCAAAATGAGTTTCTCGCCGCGCTGGTTGCGGCGAAAGATATCGACTGGTCGCGTATTCACGCCTTCCATATGGATGAGTACATCGGGCTGGAGGCGGATGCGCCACAGCGTTTTAGCCACTTTTTACGCCAGAAACTTTTTGATGTGGTGCAGCCTGGCGAAGTTAATTTGATCCCCTCTTGCGGCGATCCTGCCATGATTTGTGCGGATTACGCTAAAAAACTTAATGCCGCTCCGATTGATGCGGTATGTCTCGGCATTGGCGAGAACGGCCATTTAGCCTTCAACGATCCGCCGGTGGCCGACTTCAGCGATCCTTTCACTGTGAAAGTAGTGCAGCTGGATGATGCCTGCCGCCAGCAGCAGGTCAACGATGGCTGTTTCGCCACTTTCGCTGCGGTGCCTACCCATGCCGTGACGCTAACGATTCCCGCGCTGATGAGCGGAACGCGGCTGTTCTGCATGGTGCCGGGCGCCACTAAACGCGCGGCGGTGCGGGCAACGCTTGATGATGCGATCTCCACCGCCTGTCCGGCGACGTGTCTGCGCCAGCATGCCGATTGCACGCTCTATACCGACAGCGATGCCTGCCCGGAGGTGACGTTTGACTAACCTCATTTTGCGCGGCCGTGATTACCGCACGTTGCAACCGATTGAGCTGGAAATTGAGCACGGCACCATTATCGATGTGCGCGCGCTGAGCGAACTGGAAGAGGAGATTATCCTCGCGCCGGGCTTGGTCGATCTGCAGGTCAACGGCTTTCAGGGCGTCGATTTCAACCATTTTCCCTTCAGCGAAGAGGATGTGCTGCACGCCACGCGCGCGCTGTGGCAGCAGGGCGTCACCAGCTTTTTGCCGACGGTGATCACCGCCATGCCGGAGGAGATTGCGCAGGCGATGCAGCGACTCGCCAGCGCCTGCCAGCATCATCCTGACGTGGCTCGCGCCGTGCCCGGTTTTCATCTGGAAGGACCGTTTTTGTCGCCTGAAGATGGGCCGCGCGGTGCGCATCCGCGCGAGGCGATTCGCGCACCGGATATCGCGCTGTTCGACAGCTGGCAGCAAGCGGCTCAGCAGCATATTCGCCTGCTGACGCTGTCACCGGAATGGCCGCACAGCGATGCGCTGATCAAGCATTGTGTGGCGCAGCAGGTGCGCGTCGCCATTGGGCACACTTCCGCTACGCCACAGCAAATTCATGCGGCGGTTGACGCGGGTGCGACGCTCTCCACCCATCTTGGCAACGGGGCGCATCTGCAACTGCCGCGCCATCCCAATTACATCTGGCAGCAGCTGGCCGAAGATGCGCTGACGGCCACCTTGATTGCCGATGGCGATCACCTGCCGGCGGACGTACTGAAAGTGTTCCTGCGTGCCAAAGGCGAGCAGGCGCTGCTGGTCAGTGACGTCACCTCATTCGCCGGACAGCCGCCGGGCATCTATGACACCGCGATTGGTGGCCGCGTGCAGCTCAGCGCCAGCGGACGCCTGAGTATCGCCGATGCGCCGCAACTACTGGCGGGCTCCGCGCGCGGTTTGCTGGAGGGCGTGAATTTCCTGCTGCGCCAGCAACTGGCGACGCTGGCGCAGGCGATTGAGATGGCCTCCATACGTCCGGCGCGCCAGCTCAATCTACCGCAGCAGCAAGGTCTAGCCTGCGGCGCTCCCGCCGATGTGTTGCTGCTTGCTGCTCAGCCGGATGGCAGCGTGGCATTACGCGGCTGTGTGAAGCAAGGCGCTGCGGTGTGGAGTGAAAACGCAGATTATCTTTAGCGATTAAACAACGACTTACCTCTCGCTGCGCTTTGTTGTTGCGGACAAATCACCACGCTTTGCCAGGCTTACTCTTTGTAGGGATTTGCTGTTTACATCAAAAACCAGAAGAAAGGAGGCCTAACGTGAGCTATCAAACTGTCGTGGAACTCAAGTCGCTGGCGCAGCACAAACCCACCAAATTTACCGTCGGTGACACCGATGTGGTGTTGATTCGTGATGATGAGCGTGTGCAGGCGTTTCAGGCCAAATGTCCGCATGCCGGTGCGCCGTTAGAGCAGGGCGCAGTGTGTGGCGACAAGCTGATCTGTCCGTGGCACAAAGCGGTATTTCAGCTGCAGGATGGTCAGATGTGCGAGCCGCTGGCGCTGGCGAATCTGAAGCGTTATCCGGTGCGCATTGAACAGGGTAAAGTGCTGGTTAGCCCGCAGGCGATGTCGCCCGCCAGCGCGCCTTCTGCACAAGGCGAGTCGCCGGTTTGCGTGATTCTCGGCTCGGGTGCGGCGGGCAGCGCGGCGATCTGGACGCTGCGCGATGAAGGTTTTAGCGGGCACATCGTGCTGATTGAGCGGGAATCGGCTGCACCTTACGATCGCACCGCGGTGAGCAAATTTGTACCATCAGGCAAAATGGCGATTGAGGATGTACCGAAGCTGCTGAAGCAGGATGTGCTGGGCACGGTGGAGCGGATTCAGGGCGATGTCGAGCAGCTCAAATCACTTGAGCAAACGCTGATCCTCAAAGGCGGCCAGCAGGTGAAGTTTGACCAACTGCTGATTGCCAGCGGCAGCGTGCCGCAAGCGCTGGATATACCGGGTAAAGATCTCGACGGCGTGCATCTGCTGCGCTCGCTCAATCAGGCCGATGAACTACTAAAGGAAGTCGATAAGACCGAGCAGTTGGTGATTATCGGCAACAGTTTTATTGGCATGGAGATGGCGGGATCGCTGCGTAATCGTGATGTTGATGTCACGGTGATTGCGCGCCATCCGCTGCCGTTTGCTAAACAGTTTGGCGAAGAGATTGGCCGCCATTTTTACGATCTGCATCGCAGCAACGGCGTGAAGTTTGTCGAAGGCGATCCGGTGGCGCTGGAAGGCGAGGGCAAAGTGAATGCGGTGCGCCTGAAGAGTGGCAAAAAAGTCGATGCCAGTTTGGTGCTGTTTGGTACAGGCGTGGTGCCAGCGACAACATTCATCCACGATCTGCCGCTGGAAGAGGATGGCAGTTTGCTTACCGACAGCCAGCTGCGCGTAGCTGATAACATCTGGGTGGCCGGTGATATCGCCAGCTATCCGTCGGTGCATGGCCCACAACGCATTGAGCACTATCGCGTGGCGCATCAACAAGGACGCATCGCGGCGCTGAATATGTTAGGCAAACAGATTCTGTATGACCGCGTGCCGTTCTTCTGGACTGCGCATTACGGGACGCGTTATGAGTATTTAGGGCATGCGGAAGAGTGGGATGATTACCGATTGCTGGGATCGCTGCAGAATAAGCAGTTTATCGCTTTCTATTGTCAGGAAGGGATGATTGCGGCGGTGTGTTCTGCCGGGCTGTATACGCTCACGGCAGCGCTGGTGCAGGAGATGCAGCAGCCCATGACGCTGGCGCAGGGTATTGCGTTGTATGAGGCGTATCAGGGGTAGAATCGGTGTTCAAAGGTCGCCATGAATGGCGACCCTACAACTACGATCACTGCTTACTTAATGCCTCTGACTTCGCCATACACTCCTGCATCGCGTTAATCACCGCCGCGCGGAAGCCTTTCTCTTCCAGCACTTTCACCGCCTCAATGGTGGTGCCGCCTGGCGAGCACACCATATCTTTCAGCTCGCCCGGATGCTTACCGGTTTCCAGCACCATCTGCGCCGAACCTTTGACCGCCTGCGCCGCAAACTGATACGCCTGCGCACGCGGCATGCCGCCGAGCACCGCTGCATCGGCCATTGCTTCGATAAACATAAACACATACGCTGGCGCTGAACCGCTGACGCCCACCACCGCGTGAATCAGGTATTCATTTACCACCGCCGCTTTGCCGAAGCTCTCGAAAATCCCCACCACTTCATCCACTTCATGCGCTTCCACCAGCACGTTTGGCGTCACCGAGGTCATGCCTTCGTTCACCAGCGAGGGCGTATTGGGCATCACGCGGATGATTTTGCGATCGTGGCCGAGCACCGACGCCAGAGAATCCAGCGTCACGCCTGCCGCAATCGAGACCACCAGCACATCTTTCTTCAGCTGGCCGGCAAGATCTTTCAGCACTTTGAGAATCACATTGGGTTTCACCGCGCCAAACAGGATATCCACTTCGCGCGCCAGACTTTCCACGCTATCTGCGGCGGTAACGCCATATTGCTGCGCCATCGCCTGATTGGTGGCGGGCTTACGGTCGAATACCCAGATATTGGCGGGGGCGATCTGCCCGCTGTTGACCAGTCCGCTAATAATGGCTTTCGCCATATTGCCGCAGCCGACAAACCCGATTTTCTTCTCCAGCATCGCTTTATCCTCTAAGTGGTTCATTTTCTGTGGGGGTAAGCTTACGTCAGCGAGGATTAATAACAAGGCGGGCGGCCAGCAAAAACAGTTGCGATTCTGCCGCAGCACGGCAAGATCAGCCTCATTGCCGGTTAAGAAGGATTCATCATGTCGATCTGGGTTGATGCGGATGCCTGTCCGAATGTCATCAAAGAAGTGCTGTACCGCGCGGCCGAGCGCACCAAAGTTACCGTGACTTTTGTCGCCAACCAGCCGCTGCGCGTGCCGCCGTCGCCGTGGCTGAAAACGCTACAGGTCGCTGCGGGGTTTGATGTGGCGGATAACGAGATTGTGAAACGGGTGCAGCCTGGCGAGCTGGTGATCACCGGCGATATTCCGCTGGCGGCGGAAGTGCTGGAGAAGGGCGCTGCGGCGTTGAATCCGCGCGGAGAACGTTATTCGACAGACACCATTCGTCAGCGCTTAACCATGCGTGACTTTATGGAGACGATGCGCGCCAGCGGGATTCAGAGTGGCGGCCCGTCGACCTTGAGCCAACGCGACCGCCAACTGTTTGCTAACGAACTGGATAAGTGGTTACGTCAGCGCTAATCAGACGAAGCTGTCATCGTCATCGTAGTCACCGCCAAAATCGCCGAAATCATTGTTATCCGCAACGTTGTTATCCCAACCCGAATTATCGTTGTTGAGGAACGCGTTGTTGCTGTCGTTGCCATTAAAGGTGTCGAGGCTGTTATCCACCTGCGGCAACGCTGGTTCGTTGATGATGTTAACGATCTCTTCTGGCTGTGAATGGTGGAACATGCTGGTCAGCATATCCGCCATCACCACGCCGCCCGCCACACCAACTGCCGTTTGCAATGCGCCGCCGAGGAAGCCGGTGCCGCGTGCCGCTGGCGCGGCATATTGCTGTTGTGGTGGTGGCGCATACTGCTGTTGCGGTTGCGGCGGTGGATTACCCCACGCCGGTTGCTGTTGCGCTGCCGGGCGCGATCCGCCACCAAACAGGCTGGAGAGAAAACCGCCGCTGCTCTGCTGCGGTGCCTGTTGCTGCTGCGCCTGCGCCAGACGATTTTCCAGGTCCGTTACCTGCGCGTTGAGTTTTTTCAACGCCGCTTCCTGAATCAGGATCGCCTGCGACATGTAGTAAGGCGCGCCGGGCTGATTCTGTAAATGCTGTTTGATTAACTGCTCTGCGCCAGCATCACGCGGGCCGCTTTGCGTTTCAGCCTGTTTCAGTCGGCTGAACAGATTTTCAATCAGTTGTTGTTCTTCGCTTTGCATGGGGAACCCTCCTTTAAGGTATGCCTCATATATGAGGGCGCGACTTGAGAAAGTAAATCAGCGGCCTGGTAAGGAAATGTTGGCCGCTGTTACATTTGGCCCGATGCACGATTCATGCATTGTTTTTCGCTGGCTTTTCAAACGGCTAGCTTAAGATGTGACTGAAATACGCGTAAATCGTGCCTCGCGGGTGGCTGATAAAATAAAATCCAGGTATTATGCGACGCATTATTGACCTGATGACGTTGCCCGTGCGGCACATTACGGCGGAGGATGAGCCCGGATGTCATTACCCATCTATCTGATCGGCGCACGCGGTTGCGGTAAAACCACTGTTGGCAAGGCGCTGTCACAAGCGCTGGGCTATGCCTTTAACGATACCGATCACTATCTGCAACTCACTACGCAACGCAGCGTGGCGGAGATTGTGGCGTCTGAAGGGTGGGATAGTTTCCGCGCCCGCGAAACGGAATCGCTGCGTGCGGTCACCGCGCCGAATACGGTCATCGCTACCGGCGGCGGCATGGTGCTGGCTGAAGTGAATTGTCGCTTTATGCGAGAACACGGTCAGGTGATTTGGCTGAATGCGCCCTCAGAAGTGCTGGCCGATCGTCTGGAACATCAGCCGGAAGCAGCGCAGCGTCCTACGTTAACCGGCCGCCCGATTGCCGAAGAGATGGGCGATATCCTGCGTGAGCGTGCCCATCTGTATCGTCAAACCGCGCATCATGAAGTCAACGCGATGCAATCGCCCGATCGCGTGGTTGAGCAAATTCTGCAATCGCTCTCTCTGGCGCGCGCCAGCTAAACCCTCAGATTTCTCTCTGTTTTTTTGCAGCGATCCTCAGTTGTCTATACTTAGCGTTAGGCAGAGGATCACCGCTGTCTGTGGACAACTGATAGAAGAGGGAAAACGATGCCAACTAAACCACCCTATCCGCGCGTCGCGCGTATTGTCGCCGTTGAAAAAGGTTCGGCGGATCAAACCGTCACCTGGTATGAATTACGCGCCGACCATCCCAAACCCGATACGTTAATTAGCGAACATAAAACCGAAGCTGAAGCGCAAGATGCAAAAGAGCGCTATGAAGATGCCGATAAAGATTAACTTTACCCGTCATATTTCAAGCTGCCGGTGCGTTGGCTGCATGTGTTCACCCCAGTCACTTACCTAAGTAAGCTCCTGGGGATTCACACATTTGCCGCCTTCCTGCAGCTTGAACTATTTAGGGTAAAGAATCTCAGCCGAAAAACTGCAATATTCCAAAAAAGTTACACACTTTCCTGCTGAATATTTAACTCACCTGATTACGTCATTTATTTCCCACTTCACGCCGTATTTTATTCTGCCTTAAATTCCCTCAGAAACGTCCGGCTTAAAATTTGCGCTTGACCGCAAAAGCGTAGCGCTTTACTTTCTGGTTATTGATAGAGGAACTCAGTTCCATATAATGAAACCGACGCCATGACCACACTCGAAAATGCCTCCGCCGTACTGAAGCTGTTTCAGCGCTTTGGCGTGACGCAGGGCCATCCCGGCTTAACCTTTACCGAGGTGGTGGATGCGTTGGGCTTGCCGAAAAGTACGGTATCGCGCCTGCTGGCGACCATGGAAAGTGAAGGCTTACTTGAGCGTGACACCGAAAGCCGCTGCTTCCAGATTGGTCGCGTGCTGCTGTCGGTGGCGGGTCACTATCTGTCGACGCCGTTAGTGGATAGCGCGTCGGCGCCGATGGCGCGTCTGGCGGCCAGCAGCGGCTGCATGGGCTATATCTCGGTACTGGATGGTGACGATGTGCTGGTGATGCGCATGTATCACGGCCGTTTCTTCACCCAACTGGTGACGCCGCCGGGCACGCGTGTTTCATTAACCGGCACCTCGACCGGACGTGTGCTGTTGGCGCAACTCAGTGATGAAGAAGTTCGCGATCGTTTTGCCAGCAACTGGCAGGCGGCGTCGTTGAATTCGCCGCTGAGCGTGGATGCCTTATGCCAGGAATTAGCCGTGATTCGCCAGCAAGGTTGGGCACTGGCGCGCAATGAGACGCTGCCAGGCATCAGCTCGTTAGCGGTCGCGGTAACCAATAAACATCGCGGTGAAAGTGCCGCGCTTTGTCTCTCGTTTTTATCGCAAGAAGCGGCACCCGGTTATCCGGAGATGCTGCTCAGCGAACTACGCGCAACGGCTGCACTGATGGCCGAAAAGTACGGCGCATAATCCTGTCTAAACAGGAAACCCTATTTTAGTTTTGAAGGCGTTTATTCGCGCCACACCAGGGAAATAGCAGGTCTTCGGACCTGCTTATTTCAATAATCAGGGAACGATTAATATAAAAACGTTGATGTCCCGCGTGTCGGGCGCTGCGAATTAACGCGTTTTCTACAGGGTGAAAATACGGGGATCTTATGCGTCAAAATAATCCAATAAAAAGTGTTGGCGTTGCCTTAATGCTGGTTCTGCTGTCCGTTGCTGGCGCCATCATTGGGGTTCAGCTTATTACCACCATTGGGGTGACACCCAATACCTCTATTATCGGCGCGCTGTTTGCCATGCTGCTGGCGCGTATTCCACTGCAATGGTTTCGTCGCTATCGCTCCATTGAAGTCCAAAACCTCGCGCAAACCGCCATCTCTTCTGCCACCTTCGGTGCCGCCAACAGCCTGCTGATGCCAATCGCGGTGCCGTGGGCGCTGGGCGAGCCGCAGCTGGTGCTGCCGCTGTTTGTCGGCGTCAGCGCGGCGATGCTGCTCGATGCTTATTTACTCTATCGCCTGTTTGATACGCGCGTCTTCCCGGCCAGCAATGCATGGCCGCCGGGCGTGGCGGCAGCCGAAGCGATCAAAGCCGGTGATAAAGGTGGTCGTCAGGCATGGTTGCTGGTGGTGGGCATTGTCGGCGGCATCGTCGGTTCGATGCTGAAGATCCCCATGTCAGCATTTGGTACCGCGTTTATCGGCAATATCTGGGCGCTGAGCATGCTCGGTATTGGCTTCCTGTTACGTGCTTACGCGCAACCGGTTGCTGGCATTGATATCAACGCGCTCTATATTCCGCACGGCGTGATGGTTGGTGCAGGTTTGGTGGCGTTGATTCAGGTGGTGCAGGTGATTCGCAGCCGCCGCAATGATCAGGTCAACGTCAGCCGCAGCGACAACGAAGTGAAACGTTCGCTGGGTTTCGGCACCGTCGGCTACATCGTCATCTCCACGCTGCTGGCGCTGGCGGGCGGTTTGTGGAGCCAAATGGGCCTGCCGATGCTGGTGTTGTTTATCCTCTACGCCGCCTTTGCTGCCTTCGTGCATGAATTGATTGTCGGTATTGCCGCCATGCACTCGGGCTGGTTCCCGGCCTTCGCGGTGGCGCTGATTACCCTGATTCTCGGCATTCTGCTTGGCTTCCCGCCGCTGGCGTTGTGCCTGCTGTGCGGCTTTACTGCCGCCACCGGTCCAGCGTTTGCCGATATGGGTTATGACCTGAAAGCCGGCTTTATCCTGCGCGGCAACGGTGCCGATGTGCAGCAAGAGCTGTGGGGTCGCCGCATCCAGTTGATCGCCGCGATGATCGCCTTTGTGATCTGTATTCCCGTGGTGTGGTATGCGCACACGATTTTCTTTGCCGAGAATCTGCTGCCGCCGGTGGCGCGCGTCTATGCCAAAACCATTCAGGCCGGAGCCGAGCCGGGTATCGCTGGAAATCTGCTGATGTGGGCGATTCCGGGCGCCATCATTCAGTTGATCGGCGGACCGAAGCGTCAGCTTGGCGTGCTGCTGGCGACCGGTTTATTGATCAACAACGCCGCTGCGGGTTGGGCGGTGATGGTGGGCATCGCGCTGCGTATCATCATCCTGCGCGTGTGGGGCGAGCGTGGACGTTCACCGATGGAGGTGATGGCCGCTGGATTTATCGCGGGCGATGCGCTCTACAGTTTCTTCCATTCACTCTTTGCCAGTGGCACCAAGAAATAATCCAGGGAATTCATTATGAGTTTACAGCAGACACTGCAGGTCTTTGAGTTACTCGATAGCGCCTACATTGATGGTCAACAGGTGGTTGATCTGTTCGCGACCTATCCGGGCGTCACCGCCAGCACGAAACGCGTCACCGGGCCAAAAGGGCGGACCGATTTCGTCCGTATCGACATCCCCGGTGCGCAGGGTAAAAGCAACGGCGGCAACGCGCCAACGCTTGGCATCATTGGGCGTCTTGGCGGGATTGGTGCGCGTCCAACGCGTATTGGGATGGTGTCCGACGCCGATGGCGCAGTCGCGGCGGTGAGCAGTGCGCTGAAGCTGGCGCAGATGCAAACCAAAGGCGACGTGCTGGCCGGTGATGTGATCATCACGACCCACATCTGCCCGGATGCGCCAACCCGTCCGCACGAACCGGTCGATTTCATGGATTCGCCGTGCGACGACATCACCATGAATGACAACGAAGTGATTGCGGGTGTTGATGCGATTTTGTCGATCGATACCACTAAAGGTAACCGCATCCTCAATCACAAAGGTTACGCGCTGTCGCCGACGGTGAAAGAGGGTTACATCCTGCGCGTGTCAGAAGATCTGCTGCGCATTATGGAGATGACCAGCGGCAAACCGGCGGTCACCTTCCCGATCACCACGCAGGACATCACGCCATACGGCAACGGGGTTTATCACCTCAACAGCATTTTGCAGCCTTCCACCGCGACGGATGTGCCGGTTGTAGGCGTTGCGATCTGCGCCGAATCGGTGGTGCCGGGCTGCGGTACCGGCGCGAGCCACGAAGTGGATATCGCTTTAGCGGTGAAGTTTGCGGTGGAAGTGGCGAAAGAGTTCGGGCGTGAAACCTGTCACTTCTTCGACGCGCAAGAGTACGCTCTGCTGCTCTCTTTGTATGGTAGTCTCAGCCATCTGCGCACCCGGAAAGCCTGATGATGAATATCTCCCTGGTCACACTGACGATTGGTCAATCACCGCGCAGCGACATTTTGCCGCTGCTGCTGGAACATCTGCCTGCCGATCAGGTGGCGCACGCCGGTTTACTCGACGGTTTGACGCTGACCGAAGTCGAGCAGCAGTATGCGCCCGCGCCGGGCGAAACGGTGCTGGTATCGCGTATGCTCAGCGGCGAGCAGGTGCGCCTGTCGGGACCAAAAGTGGAGCAGGGACTGCAACGTAAGATCAACGCGCTGGAAGAGCAGGGCTACGACACCATTCTGCTGCTGTGCACCGGCGAGTTTGGCACGCTGAAAACGCAATCCGCCTTGCTGCTGGAGCCGGATCGCATCATCCCGCCGCTGGTACGCGCGATTGTGCAACAGCATAAAGTCGGGATTGTGGTGCCGGTGGCAGAGCAGATTGCCGAACAGGCCAACAAGTGGCGCAATCTGGATACGCCGCCATGCTTTGCCGTCGCCAGCCCGTATCTGGCGGAGCAGGCTGATTTGGTGGAAGCGGGATTGTCGCTGCAGGAGCAGGGCGCGGATGTGGTGGTACTGGATTGCATCGGCTATCACCAGAAGCACCGTGATTTCCTGCAGAAAATGCTGGGCATTCCGGTACTGCTGTCGAACGTGCTGGTCGCCAAGCTGGCGGCAGAATTGATCGTCTAATGCGGAGAGATCACAAGTTGCGATCTGTGGCGCTAATTCGCGTGACAGATCAGCGAGTTCCTTAGTAATCTGCCAGTCACGATAATGTGCTGTGAGGAAGTAATATGCTCAATACAAGTGAGTATTTCGACGGAAAAGTGAAATCCATTGGTTTCGACAGCGTGACCATTGGCCGTGCCAGCGTTGGCGTGATGGCGGAAGGTGAATACACCTTCGGCACCAACCAACCGGAAGAGATGACTGTGGTGAGCGGCGCGCTGAAAGTGCTGCTGCCGGGTGAAACCGAGTGGAAATGGTACGAAGCCGGCGCTGTGTTCAGCGTACCAGGCCAGAGCGAATTCCATCTGCAGGTGGCCGAGCCTTCATCTTATCTGTGCCGTTACCTCTAAACTCAACCTTAGAACATCTTAAACCTGCGACTCTCTGTGAAGCGCAGGTTTTTTTATTGCTGAGTAATAGGTGCGCATGAATGCGCACCCTACGAAAATCCGCGCAGGTCTGTCGTAGGGTCGCCATTCATGGCGACCAGGTTCGAGGGGATTAACGCTTCGCTTCGCCGCCTAACGCTTCTACTAAATTGCTGATCAACGCAGCCAGTTCGCTGGTCATCAGAATGAAATCGGCATCGAAACGCTGGGCGAAATCATCGCGGTCGATATCATCATTCTGCTCACGCAGCGTGTCGCTGAACTTCAAGCGTTTCACTGAAGCATCATCGGCGATGACGAACTGAATGCGTTCCTGCCAGTCGAGCGCCAGTTTGGTGACCACTTTACCGGCTTCAATGTGCGTGGCGATCTCGTCGGAAATCAGATCCTGCTTCTTACAGCGAATCACACCGCCATCTTCCAGCATCGCTTTCAGTTCGGCTTCATCCATTAAGGCGAAACCGGCTGGCAGTTCACCTGAGCGCACCCATTCGGTCAGCGTCAGCTCGATCGGATTCTCCAGCGTTAACGGAACCACCGGCAGCGAACCGAGGCTTTTACGCAGCAGCGCCAGCGTATCTTCGGCTTTCTTGGCGCTGGCGCAATCGACGATAATCAGGTTGTTAACGGTGTCGATCCACATATAAGTCTGGCTGAAACGGCTAAACGCGCGTGGCAGCAAGCTGTGCAGTACTTCATCTTTCAGCGAATCTTTTTCAGTCTTCTTCAGCTTGCGGCTCTGTTCCGCTTCCAGCTTGTCGATTTTGGCTTCCAGCGCCTGCTTCACCACCGGCGACGGCAGAATTTTTTGCTCGGTGCGCGCGCAAATCACCATCTGACCGTTGATTTCATGCGTCAGCGCTTCGCTGCGGTTGCCCATCGGTGAAACCCAGCCGGTTTTCGCCATATCCTGGCTACCGCACGGCGAGAAGGTGAAGGCGTCGAGCTGCTTTTCCAGATCGTCTGCGGACAGCGGAATGTCACGATTCAGACGATAAACCATCATATTTTTAAACCACAACATCGGGATTCCTTACCGTGGGTGCGATCGGGCGCACAAGTCTCAAAGTCAGCGCGCATGATAGCGAAACATCGGATTGGTTTCATTGCCTTTCCCGATTCAGCCTTCTACTGTATTTGTCACCAGAACGAATAATGAGGAATAAATTGTGCGTATCGGGATTGATTTAGGCGGGACCAAAATTGAAGTGATTGCATTGTCTGATCAGGGTCAGGAGCTGTTTCGTCATCGTGTTAACACGCCGCGTGACGACTACGCTGCCACGGTTCAGGCGATTGTCGATTTAGTGCTGCTGGCAGAAGAGAAAACCGGCCAGCAGGGCACGGTCGGCATCGGCATTCCCGGCACGATTTCGCCCTACACGCAGCGGGTGAAAAACGCCAACTCCACCTGGCTGAACGGTCAGCCGCTGGATAAGGATTTAGCGCAGGCGCTGAATCGTGACGTGCGCATCGCCAACGACGCGAATTGTCTGGCGGTTTCCGAAGCAGTAGATGGCGCGGGCGCAGGTCAGCCGCTGGTGTTTGCGGTGATTATTGGCACCGGCTCAGGCGCGGGCGTAGCGATTGGCGGTGAGTCGCGCATTGGTGGTAACGGCAATGCCGGTGAGTGGGGCCACAATCCGCTGCCGTGGATGGACGAAGATGAACTGCGCCATCGTGCGGAAGTGCCCTGTTATTGTGGCTTGCAGGGCTGCATTGAGACCTTTGTGTCGGGCACCGGCTTCGCTATCGATTATCAGCGTCTGAGCGGTAAAGCGCTGAAAGGTGCGGAGATCATCAAGCTGATTGAGCAGCAGGATCCGGTGGCGGAACTGGCGATGAATCGCTACGAAATGCGCTTGGCGAAATCGCTGGCGCAGGTGGTGAATCTGCTTGATCCCGATGTGATTGTGCTGGGCGGCGGCATGAGTAATAACGATCGCCTGTATCAAACCGTGCCGGCATTGATGAAGCAGTGGGTGTTTGGCCGCGAATGTGAAACACCGGTGCTGAAAGCGGTGCACGGAGATTCGAGCGGTGTGCGCGGTGCTGCGTGGTTGTGGCCGGTTAAGGCGTGAGTTGATGTTAAAAGGTCGCCATAAATGGCGACCCTACAAAACCCCCTGCTAACATTACTCACCCACTAACATCGAATCCTGCGGCGCGTTATCGCGCTGGGCTTTAGTGGCCAGGAAGTAGACATATCCCACCGCCATAATCGCCACAAACAGGCCGCCAATCACCGGGTTAAACCACAGCATCGCCACCAGACACACCAGCGACAGCACCAGCGCAATGCCGGGCACAATCGGATAGCCTGGCGCACGGAAGCTGCGTTCCATCTCTGGCGCAGTGCGGCGCAGTTTAAACAGGCTCAGCATACTCATCAGATACATCACAATCGCACCAAACACCGCCATGGTGATCATCGCGGCGGTCAGCGTCATACCTTGCAGATTGATGAATCCATCGCTGTAGATGGCGGCGATACCAATCAAACCCCCGGCGATAATCGCGCGGTGCGGCGTTTGGAAGCGCGACAGCTTGGCCAAACTCTGTGGCAGATAACCGGCGCGGGCGAGGGCGAAGAACTGGCGTGAATAGCCGAGAATAATGCCGTGGAAGCTGGCAATCAGCCCAAACAGACCAATCCACACCAGCATGTGCATCCAGTTGGAGTTTTCACCGACAATCATCTTCATCGCCTGCGGCAGCGGATCGTTGATGTCCGACAGCTTGCGCCAGTCGCCAGCGCCACCGGCCAGCAGCATCACGCCAATCGCCAGCACCACCAGCGTCAGAATGCCGGTGATATAGGCTTTGGGAATGGTGCGCTTCGGATCCTTGGCCTCTTCGGCCGCCATCGCAGCGCCCTCAATCGCCAGGAAGAACCAGATGGCGAACGGAATTGCGGCGAAGATGCCCGACATCGCGGGCATGCCGAAGTGATCGCTGCCCGCCCAGCCGTTAGCGGCAAAGTTGGCAATGCTGAAGCCTGGCGAAACCACGCCCATAAACACCAGCAGCTCCAGAACCGCCAGCACAGTCACCACCAATTCGAACATCGCCGCCAGCTTAACGCCGAGAATGTTCAGCGTCATGAAGACGATATAGGCGCCGACTGCGGCGGTTTTCGGATTGAGATCGGGATATTGCACGTTGAGGTAAGCGCCAATCGCCATGGCAATCGCCGGCGGTGCGAACACGAACTCAATCAGCGTGGCGAGGCCCGCGATTAAGCCGCCGGTTTCACCGAACGCGCGGCGGCTATAGGCAAACGGGCCGCCGGCATGCGGAATCGCGGTGGTCAGTTCGGTAAAGCTGAAAATAAAACAGGTATACATGGTGGCGATCATCGCGGTGGTGATCAGGAATCCCAGCGTGCCCGCCACGCCCCAGCCATAACTCCAGCCAAAGTATTCCCCGGAAATCACCAGTCCAACCGCAATCCCCCACAAATGCAGGGTGCCCAGCGTGGGTTTGAGCTTATTCGTCATCGTCTTTTCCCCGTCGTCATTGTTGGTGCGGCAGCTTCACCGCGCTTTTTTATCTTTGCGCTACAGTGAAGTGATAATGCCGCTGGCTGGCGCGGGAAAACTTGACGCGGGCGCAGTGAGTTTTGTCCTCCACGGTCAACTCTGAGGCAAGAAAAGTGCCAGATGCACGCTGCGGTCAACTTTGGGTTGTCTGCGGTCAAGCAGTCAGGACGACGTCATCCCATGCTGATACCACTTGCTTGATGCTGGAGATTGATGAATGAGTGCCGAACAATCCGATACCTTAACCGATGCTGAAATCACCCTGCTGGCGCATCAGGCGCTGGCCAGTTATCCCGCGGCACTGCGCGGCGAACTGAAGCTGCTGTGCCGCTCGGAAAATGCCACCTTCCTGTTGCAGGCGGCGGGCAAACGCTATGCGCTGCGTCTGCATCGTCCTAACTATCACAGCAAAGCGGACATTCAGAGCGAGCTGCTGTGGCTGGATGCGCTGCGTGACATCGGCATCATGGTGCCGCAGGCGATCCCGGCCAGCGATGGCGCAACTGTGCTGACGCTGCCGATGGCAAATGGCGCAGAGCGCTACGCCGTATTGTTCCATTGGATCGACGGTGACATGCCTACCACCGATGTCGATCCCAAAGCGTTTCAGCAGCTCGGTCACATCACCGCGCGCCTGCATCAGCACAGCCGCAAATGGCAGAAACCGGCCGGTTTCCAGCGCATCATTTGGGATCATCACACCATGGTCAGCGATCATAGCCATTGGGGACGCTGGCAGGATGCGCCGAACCTCAATCCGGCCGATCACGGCATCGTCGCCGAAGCGGTGGCGCGCGTCGGGCAAGAGCTGCAAGGCTTTGGCAAAGGGGCGGATCGTTATGGTTTGATCCACGCCGATCTGCGTCTGACCAATCTACTGCTGCATAAAGGCGAAACGCGGGTGATCGATTTTGATGACTGCGGGCTCGGCTGGTATCTGCACGATCTGGCGGCGGCGATCAGTTTCGTTGAGCATCATCCGCGCGCCGCCGAATGGGTGGATAACTGGATCCTCGGCTACGAAAAAGTGGCGCACATCAGCGATGAAGAGATGGCGCTGGTGCCGACGCTGCTGATCCAGCGCCGTATTCAGATGACGGCGTGGATGGGATCGCACGCGGAAACGGAAATGGCGCTGAGTCTCGGGCCGCGCTGGGCCGATCACTCGGTGCGCCTCTGCCGACGTTATCTGGAAACTAATCAGCTGCCGGTCGGCGTTTGATGCACCAGCAGTGAGCAGCTTTGCGCTGTCGCGGCGCAATTGAGGTCGCCATTAATGGCGACCCTACGACAAAATCCACGAATGACTCGCCTGGTACGAAAATTGCTGGAATCCTCCACCTGTTTCATTCGCGCCACACGCAGAGGTTCCGATGCAATCACTCATCACACCCACTGAAGCCTTCAGCGCCTTGTCCGTCAGCGCCAGCAACCGCGGCGTGTTGGCGGCGGCCGCCACCGGACTGAGCGGATTTATCACTGACAAAGGCGGCGATGTCGATCGCATCTTTGGCATCAGCGGCATTAACTCCGAACTGCTGGCGAGCCCCACGCTGAGCCTGGGTTTAGTGAACTACTGTCGCGTGATGGAAGAAGCGGCACGTCATTCCGGTTTTGATAACTTCGGTTTGCATTACGGCAAGCAGTTCAAACCGCAGTCATTAGGCTTGATTGGGTATATCGGCCTCTGTTCGCCGACGCTGGAGCAGGCGCTGCATAACGTGGTGAATGCGTTTCCGTGGCATCAGCACGACACGCTGACGCGGCTGGTGGACAAAGGCGAGTGCTGGCGGCTCGATTATCAGGTACGCCACGGCGCGATCCTGTCACGACGTCAGGATGCAGAGCTGACGCTCGGCATGTTCCTCAACTTGATCCGCCACGTCGCCGGCAAAAACTGGGCGCCGCGCGAAGTACACTTCGAACATCCGCGTCCGGAGCAGTGGCACGAGCACTGCAAAGTGTTTGATGCGCCGGTGTGGTTTGATCAACCGTTCAACTCGTTGTTGATCCCGAAACGCGATCTGCTGCGCAGCATGCCGGAACAGGATCCGATGCTGCTGATGGTGATGCAGGATGCCATTCGCCGCCTGAACAGCTCTGCCAGCCTGCAAAGCGTGGTGGAACAGGCGCGATCGCAGGTGAATTTGTCACTGATGCAGGGCGAACCGGTGCTGGAAGAGATTGCCGAAAAAATGGGCTTGTCGAGCTGGTCGCTGCAACGGCGGCTACGCGAAGAGGGCATCAGTTTCACCGCGCTGGTGGACAAGGTGCGCTGCGAGATGGCAACGCATTATCTGCAACAGAAGCAGCTGCCGATATCAGAAATGGCGCTGCTGCTCGGTTACTCCGAAGTCAGCGCCTTCTCCCGCGCCTTCCGCCGCTGGTTTGGCATCAGCCCGCGCCAGTGGCGCCAGGATGGCTTGGCGTCGCCGGAGCAAAACCGAACCACGCTGGCTGGTTAACCTCCGGCGGCGGCGGTAAATCTTTGCTTTGACCAATCAACTGCCACGCGCGCAGACACAGCGTTTCGTCACCTTGTGTCTGCGTCACCGCGTAGCGCCCGCTGTTTTGCCACTCGAGCCGCACCAGACATTGCTGACCGACATAACGCCGCGCATCGCGGAAATGCTGATTAAGCTGATGCTGCATCTCATCAGCCCATTTGCAGGATGCGCTGCCCGGCGCACTCTGCGGCTGACACAGATTGACGATGCTATCCTGTTGCTTTGGCTGAGAATGCTGACAAGCGCTGAGCGCCACCACAATCATTAATCCGCCCAATAATCCCGCCATTCGATTAATTAAATTCATTAATGTGCCTGTATTTTCACTAAAGATCCTTTCCCTCACTGCCGACAGTCTACAGACCGACTCAACCAATGCTATGGCATTACTCTGACTGTCGGCAGAACCAGAATTTGCCGCAGCCTCGCGGCTTTATCCCCTTTTGATTCATGGATTAGAAATGCAGAAAAAATATGCCTTTGCGGCACTCTCCTTGTTAAGCGCCACGCTGCTCAGCGGCTGCGCGACCGAATCGTCACGCGCGATTGAAGCACCACAGGTGCGTGCGGCCAGCCAGCCCGCGTATCAGGGCGTGCGCAGCCCGATTGCGGTTGGCCAGTTTGATAACCGCTCCTCGTACATGAACGGCATCTTCTCTGATGGCGTTGATCGTCTTGGCAATCAGTCGAAAACCATTTTGGTCACGCACCTGCAACAGACCAATCGCTTCAACGTGCTGGATCGCAGCAACCTGAAAGAGTTGCAGCAGGAAGCGGGCTTTAAGAAGAGCGAGCAGAACATCAAAGGTGCGACTTACATCATCACCGGCGATATCACCGAATTCGGTCGCAAAGAAGTGGGCGATCAGCAGCTGTGGGGCATTTTGGGGCGCGGTAAAAACCAGATCGCCTATGCCAAAGTCAACCTGAATGTGGTGGATGTCACCACTTCAGAAGTGGTGTACAGCGCGCAGGGCGCGGGTGAATTCAAGTTGTCAGCGCGTGAGATCGTCGGCTTCGGCGGTACCGCCAGCTATGACTCAACCCTCAACGGTAAAGTGATGGATCTGGCGATTCGTGAAGCGGTTGATCATTTAGTCGATGGCATTAACAGCGGCGCATGGCGCCCGGCGAAATAAGGATATTGAGCATGAAAATGTTGCAACTGTGTGCGGCGCTGATCGCTGCGGGCGTGCTGGCAGGCTGTGCGCCAAAAGGGCCGGAACCAATCTATTACTGGGGCGATTACCAGCAGCAGATCTACAGCTACTACAAAAAAGATAGCGATCCGCAGAAGCAGATCGAAGCGCTGAATCTGGATATTGAAAAAGCCAAATCGGTCAACAAACCGGTCGCGCCGGGCCTGCACGCGCAGCTCGGTTTGCTGTACGCCAAAACCGGAGATACCGATAAAGCCTTCGGCCAGTTTGCTACCGAGAAGCAGCTGTTCCCGGAATCGGCGCCATACATGGACTTTCTGATGAAGAAAAAACAAGGAGTTGCTCAGTGAAAAAGCTGATTGTTTCTTTAGGCATGCTCGCCACGCTGCTGTTGACCGGCTGCGCGCACAAAAAACCGTACGACTATAGCGCCTTCCGCGCCAGCAAACCGGCCTCGATTCTGGTGCTGCCTGCGGATAACCGCGCGCCGGATGTGAATGCGGCGAACAGCTTCACCTCGCTGGTAACGCGTCCGCTGGCGGAAGCGGGCTATTACGTGTTCCCGGTGGCGGTGGTGGATGAAACCTTCCAGCAGAACGGTTTAACCAACGGCCACGAAATTCAGGCTGTTAGCCCGCAGCGCCTGCATGACATCTTCCACGCCGACAGCGCGCTGTACATTTCGGTGACCGATTACGGCAGCAGCTATCAGGTGATTCAGAGCGTGACCAAGGTGTCGGCGACGGCGCGTCTGGTGGATCTGCGCAGCGGTAAAGAGATTTGGCAAGGCATTGCCACCGCCAGCGACGCGGAAGATGGCAACAACAATAACGGCGGCATTATTGGCATGTTGGTGTCAGCGGCAATCAAGCAGATTGCCAGCAATGTGACGGATAAGGCACACACCATCGCCGGGGTGACCAGCGCCCGTCTGTTGGCGCAGAACGAGCAGGGCGGTTTGCTGGTCGGCCCGCGTTATAAGTTGGCGACAGTGAGATAAAAAACCGGTGCGCATGAATGCGCACCCTACGAAAACCCGCCGAAGCACCGTAGGGTCGCCATTCATGGCGACCTGATTATTCCCCTGGCAACTCCAGCTTGCTGTAACCCAAACCGTTCATCTTGCGGACGCGGATCTGCACCGGTATGCGCTCTTTCATCGCTTCTACATGGCTGATCACGCCGATGGTTTTGCCGCTGGCGTTCAGGGCGTCGAGCGCATCCAGCGCGGTGTCCAGCGTCTCGGCATCCAGTGTGCCGAAGCCTTCGTCGAGGAACAGCGATTCGATGCGCGTTTTATGACTCACCAAATCCGACAGCGCTAACGCCAGCGCCAGGCTGACGAGGAAACTCTCGCCACCCGACAGCGTGCGCGTATCGCGCGTGGCGTCCGCCTGCCAGGTATCCACCACTTCCAGCTCCAGCTCTTCACTGACGCGACGCTGCAGCAGATAGCGACCGTGCAGGCGATCGAGCTGGCGGTTCGCCAGCCACACCAGATGATCGAGCGTCAGGCCTTGCGCGAAGCGGCGGAACCTATTGCCATTGGCCGAACCCACCAGATCGTTCAGACGGCCCAACTGCGCCAGCTCCACTTCATCGGTGGTGATTTGCGTCAGTAACGATTGCTGCTGTAAACGCTGTTGCGCATCGCTGTGCAGCTGCTGCTGCGCTTCACCCTGTTGACGGGCATTGTCACGTAAAGTCACGCGCAGCTGTTCCAGCTGTTGCTGGATAGTGGCGGCGATTTCATCGTTGAGATCGGCCGGTCGCTGCTGCTGATGCGCCGTGCAGCGCTGAGTGAGCTGTTCGCTGAGGGTAATCTGCTGCTGGCGCTGCTGATCGAGCGTTTGCAACTGTTGGCGCAGTTCATGCACCTCGCGCTCATCCAGCAGGGCGGCACGCAGCGCCGTTTCATCGGCAAAATCACTCTGCTGCAGCGCGGCGAGGAAGGCGCTTTCTGCTGCGGCAGCGCGTTCACGCAAGGTGTGTTGCTGCGCCGCGATTTGCTCACACTGGCCATTCAGGCTGTGCAGCGAGCTTTGTGCCTGCTGCCACTGCTGTAGCTGCTGCGCCAGCGCCTGTTCACACTGTTGCAGCGCAGCGTGCTGCTGCTGTCGGGCTTCCGCAACACGGCGATCGCCAAACAGCTGCTGACGCTGTTGTTGCTGCTGCTGGCGCTGCTGTTGCAGCGTACTGAGCGTCTGCTGCAGTTCATCGAGCCGCTGCTGTTCACGCGCCAGATTCTGCTGCAGGCTGCTGCGCTCGCTTTCGGCTTTTGCCAGCTGTGGCTGCAACTCGCCGTGTAAGCGCTCATTTTCCTGCCATGCGCTCCAGCGCTGCTGTAGCGTGTGGAGCCAGCTTTCCCGCTCAGCCGGGTCTGGCAAGCTGAGCTGATGCTGCGCTAACTGTTGTTCCAGCTGCTGCGCCAGTTGCTGCATGGCGCTGCGTTCGCTGGCTTCGCGCTGGCTGATTTCATCCAGCGTTTGCTGCGTGCTGGCGATCTGCTGCTGCGCCAGCTGCTGTTGATTTTGATGCTGCTGCCACAGCTGCTGCTGTTGCAGATGTGCATCCTTCGCCTGCTGCAGCGCACGCGCGGCGTTTTCCCGCGTCTGCAGCTGCTGTTGCTGCGTTTGTTCCTGCGCATCCTGCTGCTGTTGCCACTGCGCAAAATCGTCTTGCTGCTCCAGTGTGCAGGTAAGTGCCAGCTCACCGCTCAGCGCTTGCCATTGAGTGTTAACCGTCGCCAGCTGCTGGTCGTAATCAGCGATCTCTTGTTGCAGCGCCTGCTGCTGTTGCAGCGACAACTTCTGCTGCTCGCCTTTAGCGGTACCGGACTCTTTCAGCTGCGCCACGCGCGTTTCCAGCTCAGTCAAACGCTGCTGATTGGCGCCGGGCTCAAGCTGTTGATATTGCGCGATCGCCGGATGCTGACACGAGCCGCACAGCGGGCAGGGCTGATCCGGCTGCAATTTGGCGCGCTCGTCGGCCAGCTGAGCGATGGTGCGCTCCAGCTCGCAGATTTTGCGCACATCGAGCAGCGCTTGATGTTCCCGCTTGTACTCGTCGCGCAGCGCCTGCAACGCCTGTTCAGCGTCCTGATGCTGCTGCTGAAGCAGCGCCAGTTTCTGCTGTCGCTGCAAGCGCTGTGGCTGCAACGCGCGCCACTGCGCGGCGAGCAGGCTAAGCTGCTGGCGTGCAGATCGCTGCGTTTGATGCTGCGTCAGGGCGTCGCGCAGGCTTGGGCTGGTGATCTCCGCCTCAAGTGAAGTCAGTGCTTGCTCCGCTTGCAGACGCTGCTGCGCGGCCTGCGCTTCGGCTTGCTGCAACGGTTGCGCCGCCTGTTCACGCTGAGCCTGCGCCTGTTGATGCTGCTCCAGCTGGCTGCGCTGCTGTTGCTGCTGCGCGATGAGCTGCGTCAGCGTCTGCTCGCGCTCATCCAACCGGGCGATCTCCGCCTGCCAGCGCGTCAGTTCTGCGCCCCAATCGGCGACGGCGGCTTCTCGGGTGCGGAATTCCTGCTGCTGCGCCAGCTGCTGTTGTAAACGTTCACTTACCTGCTGTTGCTGGCTGAGCGCGGTTTGGCTGGTTTGCAGCGCCTGTTGCTGCTGCAGATGCAGCCGCTGCTGTTCATCCAGTTGCTGCGAGGTGGTGGTAATGCGTTGATCGAGCGGGATAACCTGCTCGGTCAGCAGCGTTTCGAGCTGCTGCTGTTGCTGTAACGCCTGCTCGCGCGCCTGCTGCGCGGCCTGATAATGGCTTTCGCCCTGTTGCAGCGCGGTTTTGGCCTGCTGCTGTTGCGCCTGCAGCTGCTGCGATTGCTGTTCCAGCGTGCGGAGATCGCCCTGCAGCTGTTCGCGCTGCTGTAGCTTCTCGCGCAGTTTTTCTGCCGGTTCGGCCCGCGCCAGCCGCTGACGATCGCCATCCGCCTGCTGCCACGCCTGTTGCGCGGCAAGCAGCGTCTGTTCGGCCTGTTGCTGTTCCTGCGTCAGCTGTTGCTGCTGCACCAGCCATTGTTGCTGATGCTGCGCCAGCGTCAGCTGTTCGCTCAGCGATTTCTCCTGAACGGCGAGTTCTGCCAGCTGCTGCGTCAGCTCTGCACGGCGCGCTTCATCAAGCAGCGACATACCACCGGCGCGGGCGCGCAGCGTATCCAGCTCGCTGCGTGCGGTGCGCCAGCGTTCGTAGATCTGCATAGAAATTTGTGCATAAATTTCGGTGCCGGTGAGTTCTTCTAAAAGGGAGGCTCGATCACTGGGTTTGGCATTAAGGAAGGCGGCGAATTGACCCTGCGATAGCATCATTGAGCGGGTAAACCGGGCGAAATCAAGACCAGATAGTTTTTCAATCGTTTGTAGTTTTTCGCCAACTTTATCAGCAACGATTTGATTATCGGCTACACGCGCTAATTCGACACGCGGTACCTGTAACTTACCATCAACATTGCCCCGCGCGCGATTTTGGCTCCAAAAGGCGCGCCAGGCTTCACCTTTAACTTCAAACTCTACTTCAGCTAGACATTCTGCTGTATCGCGTGTCATTAACTGATTTTCAGTTTGCGACAGCGTGCCGAGGCGCGGCGTTTGGTGATAGAGCGCCAGACAAATCGCATCGAGTAAGGTGGTTTTGCCCGCGCCGGTGGCGCCGGTAATGGCAAACAATCCGTTACTGGCAAAAGGTTCACGGCGGAAATCGATAAACCATTCGCCGCGCAGCGCATTGAGGTTTTTAAAACGTAGCGTCAATATTTTCATGCAGATGGATTCTCCAGCGCGGCAAGCTGGGTGCGGAACAGCTGCGTTAACTGCTCGGCCTGCTCGGCATCCAGCTGATCTTCCTGCGCCAGTCGGCGGGCAAACACTTCTTCCACTTTTAATTCGCTCAGGGTTTCGTTCTCCAGCCGCTCGAGGCTGCGCTGCCGCTGTTCGCGGCTGCGGCGCACCAGCAGCACTTCGACCGGCAGATTTTCGGTCAGTGCTTCAATGCGACGTTGCAGATCGCTGAGGTATTCCTGCGTGGTGATCTCAATATCCAGCCACGTTGGCTGTTCGCTGGCGATTTCACTGAACTGCGCCAGCTGATGTTCAATTTCCGCCATCGAGCCTTTCAGCATCTGCATCGGCTGGAAGTGCGGAATGGTCAGCGGCGTCACTTCCTTGAGCTTGTCGCCAAATTCCAGCAGGAAGACGCTTTTCTCGCGGCCAAGCTCATCAAAACTGAGCGGAATCGGCGAGCCGCTGTAACGAATGTGCTCGCTGTTGGCGATGCGCTGGGCGCGATGGATGTGACCGAGTGCGATGTAATCCGCTGGTGGAAACGCCTGCGCCGGGAAGGCATCCAGCGTGCCGATATAGATGTCGCGCACCGAATCGCTTTTGGTGACGCCAACGGTGGTGAGATGGCCGGTGGCGATAATCGGCAGCGCACTGTTCATTGACTGCGCGGCGGCAAAGCAGTGCTGATAATGCTGCTCAATCGCCTCCAGCAGCGAGATCTGCTTCTCGCGGCCGGATTGGCCGGCCTGGCTGCGCAAAATATCGCGCGGACGCAGATAAGGAATGGCGCACAGCAGCGCACCCGGCGCGCCATCGCGCTGTTTCAGGGTTAACACCTGTTGCTCGCCCTGCGGTGTGGCACTGGTGATCACCTGCGTATTCAGGCAGGCCAGCAGCTCGCGCGATTCATTCAGCGTCGCCACCGAATCGTGATTGCCCGCCAGCACCACCAATTGACAGCCGCTTGGCTGCAGCGCCACCACAAAACGGTTAAACATTTCACGCGCGTAGCTCGGCGGCGAACCGGTATCAAACAGGTCGCCCGCGATAATCAGCGCATCCACCTGATGCTGCACAATCTGATCCAGCAGCCAGTCGAGAAACGCCTGATGTTCCCGCGCGCGACTTTTGCTGTAAAAGAACTGACCGAGATGCCAGTCAGCGGTGTGAATGATGCGCATGTTTGCTCCGTGCTCTGTTTAGCGAAGGCGAATTATAACCACTTAAGATCACAAAGAAAAAAAGCAGATTTTTATTGTCACATTTCTGTTTTTTATCTATCTATCTTAGGGCGGCTTTTTCATAAAAGTGTCACAAAACTGACGCATAATGGCGCCGCAAATCCCAGTGACACGTTGTCACACTAGCAGGAGTTACAATGGCTAAGCGCATTTTGGTTGTGGAAGACGAAGCTCCCATCCGTGAAATGTTATGTTTCGTGCTGGAACAGAATGATTACCAGCCTATTGAGGCGGAAGATTATGACAGCGCGATTGGTAAGCTGATCGAACCCTGGCCTGATTTGATTCTGCTGGACTGGATGTTGCCCGGCGGCAGCGGAATTCAGTTTATTAAGCATTTGAAGCGTGAAGCCATGACGCGCGACATCCCGGTGATGATGCTGACGGCGCGCGGTGAAGAAGAGGATCGCGTGCGCGGTCTGGAAGTGGGCGCGGATGATTACATCACCAAGCCATTCTCACCCAAAGAGCTGATGGCGCGTATCAAAGCGGTGATGCGCCGTATTTCACCGATGGCGGTGGAAGAGGTGATCGAGATGCAGGGCCTGAGCCTTGATCCTTCCTCACATCGCGTGATGTCGGAAACCACGCCGCTGGAGATGGGGCCGACTGAGTACAAACTGCTGCACTTCTTTATGACGCACCCGGAACGCGTGTACAGTCGCGAACAGCTGCTGAACCACGTTTGGGGCACCAATGTGTATGTCGAAGATCGCACCGTCGATGTGCATATTCGCCGTTTACGTAAAGCGCTGGAATTGACCGGCCACGATCGCATGGTTCAAACCGTTCGCGGAACAGGGTATCGTTTCTCTGCCCGCTACTAAACGTAAACGGAGTTTTTACCGTGCTGGAACGACTCTCCTGGAAGAGATTGTTGACCGAGCTGGCGCTGGTCTGTTTACCTGCGCTGGTGTTGGGTCTGTTGTTCGGATATCTGCCGTGGCTGCTGCTGATTGCGGTGACCGGCGTGATGTTCTGGCACTTCAGAAATCTGATGCGTCTGTCGCACTGGCTGTGGGTCGATCGTTCAATGACGCCGCCCACCGGACGCGGCAGCTGGGAACCGCTGTTTTATGGCCTGTATCAGATGCAGTTACGCAACCGGCGGCGTCGCCGCGAGCTGGGCAATCTGATCAAACGTTTCCGCAGCGGTGCCGAATCGCTGCCGGATGCGGTGGTGCTGACCACCGAAGAGGGCACCATTTTCTGGTGTAACGGTTTGGCGCAGCAGCATCTTGGCTTGCGCTGGCCGGAAGATAATGGCCAGAACATCCTCAATTTACTGCGTTATCCTGAATTCTCCCGCTATATCCGCCAGCGCAAGTTCGATACGCCGCTGACGCAGATCCTTAATAATCAGCATCATATGGAATTCCGCGTGATGCCTTACAGCGAAGGTCAGTGGCTGATGGTGGCGCGTGATGTCACCCAGATGCACCAGCTGGAAGGCGCGCGACGCAACTTCTTTGCCAACGTCAGTCATGAACTGCGTACGCCGCTAACGGTGTTGCAGGGCTATCTGGAAATGATGGACGACGCGGTGATGAACGAGCGCACGCGCAGCAAGGCATTGCACACTATGCAAGAGCAGACGCGCCGCATGGACAGCCTGGTGAAGCAGTTGCTGACCTTGTCGCGTATCGAAGCGGCGCCAGCCATCGATCTGAAAGAGACGGTGGATGTGCCGGGCATGCTGCTGCTGTTGCAGCGTGAAGCGGAAACGCTGAGCCAGGGACGTCACACCATCCATTTCCATACCGATCCGCACCTGAAAGTGTTCGGCAATGATGAGCAGTTGCGTAGCGCCATTTCCAATCTGGTCTATAACGCGGTGAATCACACGCCGGATGGCACGCGCATCGACATCAGCTGGCTGCGTACCAAACAAGGCGCGCAGTTTAAGGTGTGCGATGACGGGCCGGGTATCAGCGAACAGCATCTGCCGCGCCTCACCGAGCGTTTCTATCGTGTGGACAAAGCGCGTTCGCGCGCCACCGGCGGCAGCGGCTTGGGGCTGGCAATCGTGAAGCACGCGCTGGGCCATCACAACGCGCGGCTGGAGATCACCAGCGTGCCGCATCAGGAAACCTGTTTCAGCTTCCTGCTGCCGCCAAGGTTGATTGTGGCTAGCGCTCTGCAAGAGCGGGTTAATTAAGGTTTGCACATCCATGGCGTAATGCCGCTCAGTTAAGCACAGAGCGGCTTTCGTTCGCCTTGAAATCAGGCAGTTGCAGCACCCTGGTGCGGCGACCGAGCAGAGAGCGCCTGGCCGCGCCCTCTGCACTCCCGGGCCTTGCGCCAGCCCAACCCGCCGCTTCGCGGTGCCTTCACTCATTCACGATTCCTGACGGACCGGTGGCGATTCGCTCCTGCTCAGCGGCACCTCTCGCCGCATCCATGCGGCTCGCCCTGGAATCCCTCACTCGCTCAGCGAGTTAGGATGTCGCCTCAACAGCCGCGCTGCAGCAACTATGCATTTTCCTGACTCACCATCGCTATAAACCCTGTAGGGTCGCCATTCATGGCGACCAGGTGCGCATAAATGCGCACCCTACGGGATTTTCGTAGGGTCGCCATTCATGGCGACCGCTTCGCGCTTAACTGACAACCTTTACGCAATTTATTGCGCGATAAATCACGCCGCTCCAGAATAGGCGTCTCATTAAATTGCGGAATCGCCAATGAAATCGCTGTTGCTATCCCTCTTGCTGCTTTGCTCTGCTTTGGCACACGGCCAACAAACCATGCTAACCGGCAATCTGAGCAGCGTCGGATCGGATACGTTGGGTTATCTGATGACCTTGTGGGGCGAGGATTTTAGCCGCCAGTCGCCGGGCGTGAACGTTCAGGTGCAGGCGGCGGGATCGTCTACCGCACCGACCGCGCTGGCCGCCGGTGCTGCACAATTGGGCGCGATGAGCCGCCCGATGCAGATCGACGAACGTCAACTCTTCATTGCGCGCTACGGTTATCCGCCGCTGGCGGTGCCGGTGGCGATGGATGCGCTGGTGGTGGTGGTCAATCAGGACAATCCGCTGCCGCGCATCGCACCGCAACAACTCGATGCGCTGTTTTCCATCACGCGTCTGTGCGGCGGACAGCAGGTGCCGCAGCGCTGGGGCGATCTCGGCTTGAGCGACAGCCAGTGGGCAACGCGCAGCATCCAGCGTTATGGGCGTAACTCGGCGTCGGGTACCTGGGGTTTCTTCAAGCAGCAGGCGCTGTGTAAAGGCGATTTCCGTGCTGACGTCGCTGAATTCCCCGGTTCCGCTGCGGTGGTGCAAGCCGTTGCCGCCACGCCCAATAGCATTGGTTACGCCAGTTTTGGCTTTCATCTCAGCGGCGTGAAAATGCTGCCGGTGGTCACGACGAACGGCGACAGCGTGATGCCGGATGCCGAATCCATTCGCAGCGGCCGCTATCCGTGGTCGCGCCCGCTTTATATTTACGTCAACAAAGCGCCTGGCAAACCGCTGCCGCCGCTGGTGAATGCCTTTCTGCATCAGGTGTTGTCGCCACAAGGCCAGCGTCGGGTGAGCGAAGCTGGCTATTTGCCGTTGTCAGATAGCCAGATGGCGCAAGCGCGGGCGGCCATTGAGGGAAATTGAAGAACGTGCATCTGAACATGAAATAGTTTCATGTAAGCTGAATTTTCTTCCGTTGCCGAAATTGTAACAGCGTGGCATTCTTCTTGGACATATAGCCGTCCAGATGGCTGAAATAACCCAGCGAAATTATACCCTGACGCAACTAAGCGCTCAGCGAGGAGATAAGATGCCACGTCACAACCCATTCCGCGCCGATACCGTCGGCAGTTTTCTGCGTCCCGCTGCCATCAAGCAGGCGCGTGTGCAGTTTGCCAATGGTGACATCAATGCTGATCAACTGCGTCAGGTGGAAGATCGTGAAATCCGTCATGTGGTGGAGCAGCAGCGCGCCAACGGCCTGCAGATCGTTACCGATGGTGAATTCCGTCGCGCATGGTGGCACTTCGACTTCTTCGGCGATCTGCACGGCGTAGAGCTGTTCGAAGCGGAGCAGGGCATTCAGTTCAACGGCGTGCAGACCAAAGCGCACGGCGTGAAAGTCACCGGTAAAGTAGCCTTTAATCCTGAACACCCAATGCTGGATCACTTCCGCTTTCTGCAAAGCGTAGCGGGCGATGCGGTTGCCAAGATGACCATTCCCAGCCCAAGCGTGCTGCACTTCCGCGGTGGCCGCAAGGTGATCGATGCCACGGTCTATCCCGAACTGAAAGATTACTTCGCCGATCTGGCGCAGACCTACAAAGACGCAATTAAAGCGTTTTACGCGGCTGGCTGCCGTTATCTGCAACTGGATGACACGGTGTGGGCGTATCTGTGCTCTACCGAACAGCAGCAACAGATCCGCGAACGTGGTGAAGATCCGCAGGAACTGGCGCGCATCTATGCTGAGGTGCTGAATACCGCGCTGGAAGGTAAGCCAGAAGATCTGACCGTCGGGCTGCATGTGTGTCGCGGCAACTTCCGCTCAACCTGGATCTCCGAAGGTGGCTATGAGCCGGTCGCCGAAGTGCTGTTTGGCGGCGTGAATGTCGATGCCTTCTACCTTGAGTATGACAACGAACGTTCAGGTGGCTTTGAGCCGCTGCGCTTCCTCAAGCCTGGCCATCAGCAAGTGGTGCTGGGTTTGATCACCACCAAAACCGGCGAGCTGGAAGATGCGGAGCAGGTAAAAGCGCGTCTGCAGGAAGCAGCACAGTTCGTCAGCCTCGATCAAATCTGCCTCAGCCCGCAGTGTGGCTTTGCTTCTACCGAAGAGGGCAACAGCCTGAGCGAAGAGCAGCAGTGGCAGAAGATTCGTCTGGTGGTCGATATAGCAAGAACAGTCTGGTAATTCCGTAAAGTTAGCCAAACAGGCGCGTAAATCGCGCCTTTTGTGCATCTGCAGGTCGATTTATGCAAAGAGATCTCCCGCGCTGAGGAAACTTTTAGCAAATCATCTGAGGTGTTTTCCTGCAATTCCACCGTGATTCACTGCTTTCTCCCGCTATCTTGTTATATCCTTCTGGTTTTCCGATCCCGTATTGCCTTTCTTCGCTATAAACGTTCTAATTTGCGCCGTTGTCGATTTATCCCTCTGCGAACAGAAGAAAAGTAGATTAAATCACCTGCGCTTTAACGATTAGTCCCGCATAACACGCTGGTCTTACCGAATAAGTCCTTGTTTTAGCGCATCCAGAGGACAACACGAACTCAACTTCCACCGCAACATCAGCTACAGGCAGTACAGAAGTTTATGACACATCGTTTAACCTCCAAGGATATCCTGGCGCTGGGCTTCATGACGTTTGCCCTGTTCGTTGGCGCAGGAAATATCATCTTCCCACCGATGGTGGGGATTCAGTCTGGCGAACACGTTTGGATTGCGGCATTCGGCTTCCTGATTACCGCTGTTGGCTTACCGGTGATCACCGTTATCGCGCTGGCGCGCGTGGGCGGCGGCATTGATGCGCTGAGCTCGCCGATTGGTAAAGCCGCAGGCTTGCTGCTGGCGACCGTTTGCTACCTGGCTGTTGGCCCGCTGTTTGCCACGCCGCGTACCGCTACCGTTTCCTTTGCCGTTGGTATTGCACCGCTGACCGGCGATGGCGCGCTGCCGCTGTTCATCTACAGCCTGATTTACTTCGCGCTGGTGATCGGCATCTCGCTGTATCCGGGCAAACTGCTGGATACCGTTGGCCACTTCCTTGCACCGCTGAAAATTCTGGCGCTGATTGTGCTCGGCGTTGCCGTGCTGATCTGGCCTGCGGGTGGCGTTTCGCCGGGCACCGAAGAGTATCAACGTGCCGCCTTCTCCAGCGGTTTCGTCAATGGTTATCTGACCATGGATACGTTGGGTGCGCTGGTGTTCGGTATCGTTATCGTCAATGCAGCGCGTTCACGCGGTATTGAAGATGCCAAACTGCTGACGCGCTACACCATGCTGGCGGGCATCATCGCCGGTATCGGTTTGACGCTGATTTACCTGACGCTGTTCAAGCTCGGTAATGATAGCGGCGCATTAGTGGCGCAGAGCGCCAACGGTGCTGAGATTCTGCATGCTTACGTGCAGCAGACCTTCGGCGGCATGGGCAGCTTCTTCCTCGCCGCGCTGATCTTCGTCGCCTGCATGGTGACGGCGGTTGGCCTGACCTGCGCCTGTGCAGAATTCTTTGCGCAATACGTTCCGCTGTCGTATAAAACGCTGGTATTTATTCTGGGTCTGTTCTCGATGGTAGTGTCGAACCTCGGCCTGAGCCATCTGATTCAGATCTCGATTCCGGTGCTGACGGCGATTTATCCGCCATGCATCGTGCTGGTGGTCCTGAGCTTCACGCTGAAGTTCTGGAACAAAAGTTCGCGTATCATCGCGCCGACCATGTTGGTAAGCCTGCTGTTCGGTATCGTTGATGCCATCAAAACCACCAGCTTTAAAGATGTGTTGCCGCTGTTTAGTCAGCATCTGCCGCTGGCCGATCAGGGACTCTCCTGGTTGCCGCCATCGCTGGCGATGCTGGTGATTGCTGCGGTGGTTGATCGGGCAAAAGGACGTGAGCAGGTCGCAGTTCATCAGTAAGCGACATTGCTGTTAATTCCAACCACGGGCTTGCCCGTGGTTTTTCATTTTCAAGGTACTGAGTGTTATGCAAGAAACCAATAAGCTCAAACGCGGACTGAGCACGCGCCACATTCGCTTTATGGCGCTGGGATCGGCGATTGGCACCGGGCTGTTTTACGGCTCGGCGGATGCCATCAAAATGGCAGGCCCAAGCGTGCTGCTGGCGTACATCATCGGCGGTGCGGTGGCATACATCATCATGCGTGCGCTGGGTGAGATGTCGGTCAACAACCCGCAGGCCAGCTCATTCTCGCGCTATGCGCAGGATTATCTTGGCCCGCTGGCGGGTTACATCACTGGCTGGACCTACTGTTTTGAAATCCTGATTGTGGCGATTGCCGACGTAACGGCTTTTGGTATCTACATGGGCGTGTGGTTCCCCGATGTGCCGCACTGGATTTGGGTGCTGAGCGTGGTGCTGATTATCGGCGCCATCAACCTGATGAGCGTGAAAGTGTTTGGCGAAGTGGAGTTCTGGTTCTCCTTCTTCAAAGTCGCCACCATCATCATCATGATCATCGCCGGCTTCGGCATGATTTTCTGGGGCATCGGCAACGGCGGCCAGCCGACCGGCATTCACAATCTGTGGACTAACGGCGGCTTCTTCGCGCACGGTATTGTCGGCATGCTGCTGTCACTGCAGATGGTGATGTTTGCTTACGGCGGGATTGAGATTATCGGTATTACCGCCGGTGAAGCGGAAGATCCGAAGACCTCGATTCCACGCGCCATCAACTCCGTACCGATGCGTATTCTGGTGTTCTACGTTGGTACGCTGTTCGTCATCATGTCGATTTATCCGTGGAATCAGGTGGGCACTTCCGGCAGTCCGTTCGTGCTGACCTTCCAGCATTTGGGCATTGCGGCGGCGGCATCGATCCTGAACTTCGTGGTGCTGACGGCGTCGCTGTCGGCGATTAATAGCGATGTGTTTGGCGTGGGACGTATGCTGCACGGCATGGCGCAGCAAGGCCACGCACCGAAGGTATTCCAGAAGGTATCGAATCGCGGGATTCCGTGGGTGACCGTTTTGGTGATGATGCTGGCGATGTTGATCGCGGTCTATCTCAACTACCTGATGCCGGAGAAAGTGTTCCTGGTCATCGCCTCGCTGGCGACCTTTGCTACCGTTTGGGTGTGGATCATGATTCTGCTGTCGCAGATCGCCTTCCGCCGCAAGATTGGCAAAGAGCAAGCCGGGAAACTGGATTTTGCCATGCCGGGCGGCAGCAAAACTGCATGGTTCGGCGTGCTGTTCCTGGCCTTCATTATTGGTTTGATTGGTTACTTCCCGGATACGCGCGTGTCGCTGTACGTAGGTTTCGGCTGGATTGCGTTGTTATTACTGGCGTGGCCGCTAGTGAAAAAGCGTAAAAGCTAATGTTATTGTAAGGTCGCCATTTATGGCGACCTTTTTATATATGACGATTTCAAAATAAAAATAATAACGCCATCCCCAAAGAATATAACGCACAAAAAAATATCTCGGCGCATCCTGGCGCCGAAAAGAACAACAAAAAAGGAGAAAATGAGTATTACTAAGGGATGTTTGACTTGAGCAGCATATCGTATTTTTATTGTTGCCGGGATGTTCGAAAAAAAAATAGAAAAGTCTCAATTCGGAATAGAATATTACTTACAGCACGCTTAAGTAATTTTGCTTGAAGGTTAAGTTCGCATAAATTAACCAACTTAACCCAATGTGAAAATTATAATGACAAATGCGTAGGCAACAGCGCTTTTAGCTGCGGATAAATAACTGCATTGGCCAGCAGCACCGGATTGCCGTTCTGCAAACCGTGATTAGCCAGATAATCGTTGGTGATGCCGCCCGCTTCACGCATCAGCACTATGCCTGGCAAGCCATCCCACGGATTCATATGCGCTTCGTAGTAACCAATTAATCGACCGGCCGCCGCCCACGCACTCATTAACGCTCCCGAACCGTTACGGATAAACATGCCGCCCTGCGCCAGTAATGCGCCAATAAAGGTGGTGAGAGTTTCAACCGGTTGGCTGTTGGAGCTGCTCAGACCAAGCAATCCCTGATCGAGCTGCTGCGCGCTGTGCGCCTGAATGCGTTTATCATTTACCCAGGCGCCTTTGCCTCGGCAGGCGTGAAAGGTTTCATGATGATTGGGATCGCACACCACGCCGATTACTGCTTCGTTTTCACAAACAATCGCCAGCGAAACGCACCAGTTGTGCAAGCCGTTAAGGAAACTGCTGGTGCCATCAATTGGATCGATCACCCAGATAAAGCGTGCGCCAGCAGTATTGCCGCCGCTCTCTTCGCCCAGCACCGCATCGTCAGGAAAGCGTTCGTGGATCAGATGTTTGACCAATTCCTCAACGTTGCGATCGGCTTCGCTGACAACATCCTGCAGATCTTTCTTATGCTCAACCACTAATTGATGACGTTGCTGATACCAGGATAAAGCCCGACTGGCGGCGGTTTTGGCAACATCACAGGCGAAATGATAACGTGCGTCGAGTTCGGTAAGCGAAGCTGATGACATCTTTCCCTCTTATGATTTTTAGGCTGGCGAAGCGACAACAGACGCCAAAAATGGCGTATTGGCTGTGTGACGGACTTAACAAAAGTTAAGAAAGGTTTCATTAAGCCGTAGATGTTCGCGCGTGACAAGAGGGGGAGAAGGCCCGCCAGCGAAATTTTTATTTTCACTGGCGGGTTAGGCGGGATGAAGCGTTAGTGGCGAGTTCTCACGCCGATCTGGCGCATGTCATTACCGGTTGGCGATTGGTGTACACGCAGACCAAAGGTCGGCAGCACCGCATATATATGGTCGAAGATATCCGCTTGAATATTTTCATACTCCGCCCATACCGTGGTGTTGGTGAATACGTATACCTCAACAGGTAAACCGTTTTCACCCGGTGCTAACTGACGCACCATTAACGTCATCTCTTTATGAATGCGCGGATGTTGCTCCAGCCAGCTTTGCAACCAGACGCGGAAGGTGCCGACGTTAGTCAGACGACGACCATTGAGCGGTGAATCCAAATCACAGCCGAGCTGCGCATTCCACGCGGCCACTTCTTCGCTTTTGCTATTCAGATAGGGCGTGAGCAGATGCGCACTTTTCAACTGCTGCATCATGGTGTCATCAAGGAAAGTGATGCTGGTGGTATCGATATTAATGCTGCGTTTAATGCGACGTCCGCCGGATTCCGACATGCCGCGCCAGTTTTTAAAGGAGTCGGAAATTAAGGCGTAAGCCGGAATGGTCACAATGGTGTTATCCCAGTTGCGCACTTTTACCGTAGTTAAAGAAATATCGATGACCGCACCGTCCGCGCCATATTTCGGCATCTCCAGCCAGTCATTCATTTTCAGCATATTATTAGCCGCTAACTGAATACCGGCCACCAGACCCAAAATCGGATCTTTAAATACCAGCATCAGCACCGCCGTCATGGCACCGAGACCGGTGATCAATACGCCAGGCGATTTACCCAACAGCAGCGAAATAATCATGATCACCATTAAAATGGCGGCGATCAATTTCACGCTCTGGATAATACCGCGCAGCGGCAATTGCTGTGCCAGCATGCTGTTTGCGCTGAGCTGCTGCAGCAGATCCAGCAGCGAGAACAGCATCAGCAGAGCGAAGATCATCATCCACAGCTGGGCGAAAATCAGCAGCGCAGGATAGATCTGAGAACTGTCGTGCAGGAACAGTTCGGTCTGTAATTTGAATAGCACACCTTGCATCAGCCATACGCTGCGGCTAAACAGGCGGCTGTTAATCAGCGCCTTCGGCCACTGGCGGCTGCTTTTCTCGGTAGAACGACGCAGCAGCGGCAAAATGGCGCGGTGCAGAATGGCATGAGTGATTAACGAGATGGCAAAGATAATGGCAATCACTATCCCTAACGCCATGATGTGCGTGTAACTAAGACCGGCTTCTGCGAGCCGGTTTGCAATAAGATGCTGCATGAGATTTCCCTAAGTGTGACGAAGATTAAGGCCACGAAGGGTAGGGGATGGGAAATTTCCCGTCCAACAGACGGGTCTTGAATTACCTAATATTACAATTTCTGCGCCCGCGCGGCGGCCATTAAGCGCGGATAAAACTGGAAGAACAGCGGCTCAAGCTGATCATAGTGATCAACAAAATCCTGATAGGAATCGCGCAGCGCGGCCAGACGCGGACGGCGGTGCGCCATGCCGTTTAGCACCCGCGCCAGCCGCGTCGGTTCGGCATAGTGCTCAAACCAGCGTTCGCGCCACATCACTGCATTCAATTCGATAAAACCTTCCGGCGTGCCCGCCAGCTGCGGCACGATGTCTTGTTCTGCCGCAGCGGTAAACGCTACCAGCGATTGTGTCGGGTGAATTTTCTCCCAGTGCAGCGCGAGGAAGTGGTCCCAAATCACGTCCAGCGTGATGGGCGCCACGCGGCGTGTTTCCGGGCGAAATAGCTCACGCGCAATACGCACTTCGGGCAGATTATCGGTTAACACATCGAGGCGACGATGCATGGCAATGCCAGCCACCACCGGCGCAGGCCATTGTGATTGCACGTTGCCGCGCACGAAATCGGCCATGAGATTGCCCAGCAGAGAGCTGTTAGCCAGCTGCGCAAGGTGAAGGTGAGCGAGAAAGTTCATGGCGCATTATATACACGTCATACTTCAAGTTACAGGTGCGTTGGCTGCTCTCGTTCACCGCCTTCCTGCACCTCGAATTATTTTGTGTATAAGCAGAATTACAGAAACTCAGCCAGTTGTTCAGAATTTGCCGCTTTTCCGCTAGACTATGCCGCCTGATTTTAAGTCCTGAAGAAGTGAAGCATGCGCGTAGCCGATTTTACCTTTGAGTTGCCAGAATCCTTAATCGCCCACTATCCGCAGGCGCAGCGAAGCGGTTGCCGCTTGCTGTCGCTGGATGGTCCAAGCGGCGCATTAAGCCACGGCGTATTTACAGACGTGATGGATAAGCTCAATCCGGGCGATCTGCTGGTGTTCAATAACACCCGCGTGATTCCGGCCCGCGTCTTTGGCCGTAAAGCCAGCGGCGGGAAAATCGAGATGCTGGTTGAGCGCATGCTGGACGACAAACGCGTGTTGGCGCACGTGCGCGCTTCTAAAGCGCCCAAGCCGGGCGCAGAGTTGCTGCTGGGCGATGACGAAAGCGTTAAAGCCACAATGGTGGCGCGTCATGACACGCTGTTTGAGATCGCTTTCGAAGACGACCGTGCAGTGCTGGATATTCTCAACAGCGTCGGCCACATGCCGCTGCCACCTTATATCGATCGTCCGGATGAAGATGCTGACCGTGAGCTTTACCAAACTGTGTACGGCGTGCGTCCGGGCGCCGTCGCCGCGCCGACCGCCGGTTTGCACTTTGACGAGCCGCTGCTGGAGGCGCTGAAAGCCAAAGGCGTTGAAATGGCGTTTGTCACGCTGCACGTCGGTGCAGGGACTTTCCAGCCAGTGCGCGTAGAAACCATCGAAGATCACATCATGCACGCCGAATACGCGGAAGTGCCGCAGGATGTGGTGGATGCGGTGCTGGCGTGTAAAGCGCGCGGCAACAAAGTGGTTGCCGTGGGCACCACCTCAGTGCGATCGCTGGAGAGCGCCGCGAAGGCCAGCCAGGACGCGCTGATTGCCCCGTTCTTCGATGACACCCAGATTTTCATTTATCCTGGCTATCACTATCAGGTGATCGATGCGCTGATCACCAACTTCCACTTGCCGGAATCGACCCTGATTATGCTGGTTTCGGCCTTTGCCGGTTATCAGCACACCATGGCGGCTTATCACAGCGCGGTGGCAGAGCAGTACCGTTTCTTTAGCTACGGGGATGCGATGTACATCACCCGTAATCCACAGGCACCTGACGAAACCGTTGGGGCTTAATAATCAGACTGTTTCTCTGATTATCTAATGAGGTTAATGTGAAATTTGAATTAGATACTACCGACGGGCGCGCGCGCCGTGGCCGTCTGGTCTTTGATCGTGGCGTTGTTGAAACCCCGGCATTTATGCCCGTGGGCACCTACGGCACGGTGAAAGGCATGACGCCGGAAGAAGTGAAAGAGACCGGCGCGCAGATCCTGCTTGGCAACACCTTCCACCTGTGGCTGCGCCCAGGTCAGGAGATCATGAAACTGCACGGCGACCTGCACGATTTCATGAACTGGCAAGGCCCGATCCTCACTGATTCCGGCGGCTTCCAGGTATTCAGCCTCGGCGATATCCGTAAGATCACCGAAGCGGGTGTGCACTTCCGTAACCCGATCAACGGCGACCCGATTTTCCTCGATCCGGAAAAGTCGATGGAGATCCAGTTCGATCTCGGCTCTGACGTAGTGATGATCTTCGACGAATGTACGCCATATCCTGCAGATTGGGATTACGCTAAACGTTCGATGGAGATGTCATTACGTTGGGCCCAGCGCAGCCGTGACCGCTTCGATTCGCTCGGCAATAAAAATGCATTATTCGGCATTATTCAGGGCGGTGTTTACGAAGATTTACGAGATGTCTCCGTTAAAGGTCTGGTAGAGATTGGCTTTGATGGGTACGCTGTGGGCGGCCTGGCGGTGGGTGAACCTAAAGAGGACATGCACCGAATCCTGGAGCACGTCTGTCCGCAAATTCCGCAAGACAAACCGCGTTATTTGATGGGCGTCGGCAAGCCAGAAGATCTGGTGGAAGGCGTTCGCCGCGGTATCGATATGTTTGACTGCGTTATGCCAACGCGCAATGCGCGTAATGGTCATCTGTTTGTTACGGATGGCGTGGTGAAAATTCGTAATGCCCGGTATAAAGATGACACCGCTACGCTGGATGCAGAGTGTGATTGTTACACCTGTCGCAATTATAGCCGCGCCTACTTGCATCATCTTGATCGCTGTAACGAAATACTGGGCGCACGCCTGAATACGATTCACAATCTGCGCTATTACCAGCGTTTGATGGCCGGTTTACGTAAGGCTATCGAAGAGGGTAAATTAGAGCACTTTGTTAGCGAGTTCTACCAACGGACGGGGAAGGCGGTTCCTCCGCTGAACGTCTGATAATTCATCAATGAGGGAAATTTAATGAGCTTTTTCATTTCTGACGCCGTAGCCGCAGCAGGCGCACCGTCTCAGGGAAGTCCGTATTCTCTGGTGATCATGCTGGTGGTATTTGGTCTGATCTTCTACTTCATGATTCTGCGTCCGCAGCAGAAGCGTACTAAAGATCACAAGAAGCTGATGGATTCCATCTCTAAAGGTGATGAAGTGCTGACCAGCGGTGGTTTAGTTGGCCGTGTGACCAAAGTGGCAGAAACTGGCTATGTTTCTATTGCCCTGAACGACACCACTGAAGTAGTTGTTAAACGTGATTTCGTGGCCGCCGTTCTGCCGAAAGGTACTTTGAAGGCGCTGTAATTTTTTCTTCCCGAAGGGAACTGCCGTGTTAAACCGTTATCCTTTGTGGAAGTACATCATGCTGGTCGTCGTGATTCTCGTCGGCCTGCTCTATGCGCTTCCTAACCTTTATGGTGAGGATCCGGCCGTTCAGATCACTGGTGCGCGCGGTGGCGCCGCCAGTGAGCAAACGTTGGATCAGATCCAGACCGTATTAAAACAAGACAATATCGAGAGCAAATCCCTCGCTCTGGAAAATGGTGCCATTCTGGCCCGCTTTGCAACGCAGGATGTGCAGCTGCGCGCGCGTGATGCTATCACCACCGCGCTGGGCGAAGACTACATTGTGGCACTCAACCTCGCGCCGGCAACCCCTCGCTGGCTGAGCATGCTGGCCGCGGAACCGATGAAACTCGGTCTTGATCTGCGCGGCGGCGTTCACTTCCTGATGGAAGTGGATATGGATACGGCTCTGGGCAAACTGCAAGAGCAGAACGCCGACAGCCTGCGCAGCGATCTGCGCGACAAAAGCATTCCGTATACCACCGTTAATAAAATCGCGAACTATGGCGTAGAAGTGCGTTTCCGTGACGGCGCCAGCCGTGACGCGGCAATCAGCTACTTGTCTACTCGCCACCGCGATCTGGTGATCTCAAGCCAGGGCAGCGATTCGCTGCGTGCGGTGATGAGCGATGCGCGTCTGAGCGAAGCGCGTGAATATGCGGTGCAGCAAAACATTACTATTCTGCGTAACCGTGTGAACCAGCTCGGCGTTGCCGAACCGCTGGTGCAGCGTCAGGGTTCTGATCGCATCGTGGTCGAGCTGCCAGGTATTCAGGACACCGCGCGCGCTAAAGAGATTCTGGGCGCAACCGCCACGCTGGAATTCCGTCTGGTGAACACCAGCGTTGATCCAACTGCAGCGGCCAGCGGCCGTGTGCCGGGCGATTCGGAAGTGAAGAAAACCCGCGAAGGGCAGCCAGTGGTGCTGTACAAGCGTGTGATTCTGACCGGTGATCACATCACCGATTCCACGTCGAGCATGGATGAGTACAACCAGCCACAGGTGAACATTTCACTGGATGGCGCGGGCGGCAACATGATGTCGAACTTCACCAAGGACAATATCGGCAAGCCGATGGCGACCCTGTTTGTGGAGTACAAAGACAGCGGTAAGAAAGATGCCAACGGCCGTTCGATTCTGGTGAAACAGGAAGAAGTGATTAACGTGGCGAACATTCAGTCGCGCCTCGGTAACAGCTTCCGTATCACCGGTATCAACAATCCAAACGAAGCACGTCAGCTGTCGCTGCTGCTGCGCGCAGGTGCGTTGATTGCGCCAATCCAGATTGTAGAAGAGCGTACTATCGGCCCAACCATGGGTCAGCAGAACATCACACAAGGCCTTGAAGCCTGCCTGTGGGGTTTGATCGCTTCCATCCTGTTCATGGTGGTGTTCTACAAGAAGTTTGGTCTTATCGCGACCAGCGCACTGCTGTGTAACCTGGTGCTGATTGTCGGCATCATGTCACTGCTGCCAGGCGCAACGCTCACCATGCCGGGTATTGCCGGTATCGTGTTGACGCTCGCGGTTGCGGTCGATGCTAACGTGTTGATTAACGAACGTATTAAAGAAGAGTTGCGTAACGGACGCTCGGTACAGCAGGCGATTCATGAAGGCTATAAAGGCGCCTTCTCCAGTATCGTCGACGCCAACGTCACTACGCTGATTAAAGTCATCATTCTTTATGCGGTCGGTACCGGTTCAATCAAAGGCTTTGCGATTACTACCGCTATCGGTATCGCAACCTCAATGTTTACCGCTATCGTCGGCACCCGTGCCATCGTTAACCTGGTGTACGGCGGCAAACGCATCAACAAGCTGTCTATCTGAGGAGTGCGTTGTGGCACAGGAATATAGTATTGAGCAGCTAAACCACGGGCGTAAAGTCGTCGACTTTATGCGCTGGGATAAGCTGGCTTTCATCATCTCCGGTTTGCTGATTGTGGCGTCAATCGCCATCGTTGGTGTCAAAGGCTTCAACTGGGGCCTCGACTTTACCGGCGGAACGGTGATTGAGATTAACCTGGAAAAACCAGCGGATCTCGACGCGCTGCGTGAAGGTTTGGTCAAAGCGGGCTTTGAAGAGCCGCTGGTGCAGAACTTTGGCAGCAGCCGCGACGTGATGGTGCGTATGCCTCCGGCGACCGGCAATGCTGGCACCGAACTGGGCAACAAAGTGCTGGCTTCCATTAGCCAGACCACGCAGCAGAACGCCACCGTGAAGCGTGTCGAGTTCGTTGGCCCAAGCGTGGGCAGCGATCTGGCGCAGGCCGGCGCAATGGCGCTGCTGTCGGCGCTAATCGCGATTTTGATCTACATTGGCTTCCGTTTTGAGTGGCGTTTGGCGCTCGGCACCGTACTGGCGCTGGCGCACGATGTGATCATCACCTGCGGAATCCTGGCGCTGTCACGGGTTGAAATTGATCTGACGATTGTCGCCTCGCTGATGTCGGTGATTGGTTACTCGCTTAACGATAAGATCGTGGTATCTGACCGTATTCGTGAGAATTTCCGCAAGATTCGCCGCGGTTCTTCTTACGACATCACCAACGTATCGCTGACCCAGACGCTGAGCCGTACCTTGATCACCTCCATCACTACGCTGGCGATGATCATGATCCTGTTCGTGTTTGGTGGTGCGTTGCTGAAAGGCTTCTCACTGACCATGCTGATCGGTGTCACCATCGGTACCATTTCATCGATTTATGTCTCTTCAGCGCTGGCGCTGAAACTGGGCATGAAGCGTGAACATATGCTGGTGCAGAAAGTGGAAAAAGAGGGCGCAGATCAGCCTTCGATTCTGCCGTAACGCTGAGTCAGAAAGTAAACGGGCTGCCACTGGCAGCCCGTTTTTTTATGCCTGTCGATCAGGACATCGTGCACAGAGGTCACCATAAATGGCGACCCTACAGCGTGCGTATTCAAGGCGCGGTTTTATTTACCGCTGTGCCTTCCACTTCATGCACGCGCACGTAGCCGAGTTGATCCGGGGTTAAGCCGCTGAGCCGCAACGGCACGCTAACCGAACTGCGTGGCATTAACTCGGCCGGAACGTCGATGGTCTGGCTCAGGCTGCCCGCGTTAAGCGGTTTGCCGCTGGCCGGATCCATTTCGCCCCAAACCACGGTAGCGCGCAGTGCCGGAATCGGCTGGTCATCGGTCGAGCGGATATTCAGGTTGGCGCGGCTGCCGCTGGCTTCACCCGCCACCTGCGAGAGAGACAAGCGCAGTTTACCCAGCTGCGTCTGCAGTTCCACCGGCGTATTAGCTTGCGGCAACAGCCACGCGCCTTGGGTGGATTGGCTGTTCAGCTGTCCCTGGATCTCCAGCGCCGTTGCCTGATTGGTCAGCTTGCGCATCTGCTGGTTAAGCTGACTCACTTCCTGATGCAACTCTTTGACCTGCGGTGAAACCGGCGTTGAACTGCAACCACTGAGAACCAGCAAAGAGAGTGCTGCCGGAGCCCAAAACGTCCTGATCGTCATGCAATGTCCTTTCTTTATTCGGGAATTCGTAAAACCTGGCCAGGGTAAATCTTATCAGGATGCGTCAGCATTGGCTTGTTCGCCTCGAAAATCTTGTTGTATTGATTAGGATTTCCGTAGACCTCTTTCGATACCGCACTCAAGGTATCGCCTTTTTTAACGGTGTAGAACTTCGCGGGCGTAGCGGCATCGCTGGTGGTGACCTTGTCATCGACCTTGGTGATCCCCGCTACATTACCTGCAGCAACCAGAATCTTCTCTTTCAACTCCTGAGAAATGCCATCACCAGTTACCGTAACGGTATCGCCTTTCACATCTACCTTGACCTTATCGCTGTCGGGCAAACCGAGTTTGTTGATGTGATCCTGCAATTTCTTGCTGGCATCGTCGCCGCCGCCACTCACGGCATCCCACAGTTTTTCTCCAGCATCTTTCACGAAATCAAACAGACCCATACATCCTCCAGATTTTTATGATGTTGGCCGCCTTGCTGGCGGCTCTCTAAGCGTAGTGGTTTTTTGACGAGGGAACATGAGGGAGATGTCTTGCATTTGGCTTAATGTCACAAATCGCGATTCACACATTATGTGCCACACACATACATTTTGTGGCGCGATCGCGCTACACTGTGTGGCCTATTTATCTCGCATCAGGAAGCCTCATGCATTGCCCATTCTGCTCCGCTGTGGACACCAAAGTGATTGATTCTCGTCTGGTTAGTGAAGGATCGTCGGTGCGTCGCCGTCGTCAGTGTCTGGTGTGTCATGAGCGTTTCACCACCTTTGAAGTAGCGGAGCTGGTGATGCCGCGCGTGGTGAAAAGCAATGATGTGCGTGAACCCTTCAATGAAGACAAGCTCAGTAGCGGCATGATCAAGGCGCTGGAAAAACGCCCGGTGAGCGCCGATGCGGTTGAGAGCGCGGTCAATCATATTAAAACCCAGCTGCGTGCCACCGGCGAACGCGAAGTACCAAGCGCATTGATCGGCAATCTGGTGATGGATGAGCTGAAAAAACTCGATAAAGTCGCCTACATTCGCTTTGCCTCGGTCTATCGCAGCTTCGAAGATATCCGCGATTTTGGTGAAGAGATCGCCCGCCTACAGGACTAATCCATGACTGACGAACGCTATATGGCGCGCGCGCTGGAACTGGCGCGCCGCGGACGCTTTACCACCACACCTAATCCCAACGTCGGCTGCGTGATTGTGCGCGAGGGCGAGATTGTCGGCGAAGGCTGGCATCAGCGCGCCGGCGAACCGCATGCCGAAGTGCACGCGCTGCGTATGGCGGGCGAACGTGCCGCTGGCGCAACCGCGTATGTCACGCTGGAACCTTGTAGTCACCATGGACGCACACCGCCGTGCTGCGATGCGCTGATTGCCGCTGGCGTGACGCGCGTAGTCGCCGCGATGCAGGATCCCAATCCGCAGGTGGCGGGACGTGGACTCTATCGTTTACAGCAGGCGGGCATCGACGTCAGTCATGGCCTAATGATGAACGAAGCGGAAGCGCTGAACCGGGGTTTTCTGAAACGCATGCGCACCGGATTCCCGTGGATCCAGCTCAAACTCGGCGCATCCCTTGATGGGCGTACTGCGATGGCGAGTGGTGAAAGTCAGTGGATCACCTCCGCAGCCGCAAGGCGCGATGTGCAACGTTTACGCGCTCAGAGTTCAGCTATTCTTAGCACCAGCGCCACCGTGTTAGCGGATAATCCATCGTTAACGGTGCGCTGGAGTGAATTAAACGAAGAAGTGCGTGCGCAGCTCGACGAAAGCCAGCTGCGCCAGCCGGTGCGCGTGGTGATTGATAGCCAACAGCGCGTCACGCCGCAACACCGCTTAATTGACCAGCCGGGCGAAACCTGGCTGATGCGCAGCGAACCCGATGAACAAGCGTGGCCGGCCAGCGTGACCCAGATCGCCGTGCCGCAACGTGGCGAACAGCTTGATCTGGTAGCGATGATGATGTTGCTCGGCCAGCGGCAGATCAACAGCGTGTGGGTAGAAGCCGGTGCCGGTTTAGCGGGCGCGCTGCTGCAAGCGGGCTTGGTGGATGAGCTGATCGTTTACATGGCGCCGAAGCTATTAGGCAATGACGCTCGCGGCCTGTGTACGCTGCCGGGACTGGAACAGCTGGCCGATGCGCCGGCCCTGAATTTTAGCGATGTGCGCCTGGTTGGCGAGGACCTGCGCCTGACGCTGACACCGCGTTGAAAGCGCGCGGAAAAGCCTGAGCGCGTCGCCAAAGAGTATGATAGAATCCGCCCCCTTCTGCGGGGCCATAAAACAACCCAAAGGATATGTATGAAAGTTATCGAAGCTCCTGTTGCCACGCCTGATGCAAACATTGCCATCGTAATTGCGCGTTTTAACAACTTCATTAATGACAGCCTGCTGGACGGCGCGATTGACGCACTTAAGCGCATCGGCCAGGTGAAAGCAGATAACATCACCGTTGTCTGGGTTCCGGGTGCATACGAACTGCCGCTGGCAGCACGCGCGCTGGCGAAAACCGGTAAGCACGACGCCATTGTTGCGTTAGGCACCGTGATCCGTGGCGGCACCGCACATTTCGAATATGTGGCCGGTGAAGCCAGCTCGGGCATTGCGCACGTCGCGATGACCAGCGAAATCCCGGTGACCTTCGGCGTGTTGACCACTGAAAATATCGAGCAGGCGATTGAACGCGCCGGCACGAAAGCAGGTAATAAAGGTGCCGAAGCGGCCCTGACTGCACTCGAAATGATCAACGTATTGAAAGCCATCAAAGCCTGATTTTTGTAAGGGGAATTTTGTGAAACCTGCTGCTCGTCGTCGCGCCCGTGAGTGCGCTGTCCAGGCGCTTTACTCCTGGCAGCTGTCCAAGAACGACATTGCCGATGTGGAATACCAGTTTCTGGCGGAACAAGACGTCAAAGACGTCGATATTAGCTATTTCCGCGAATTGCTGGCCGGTGTGGCGACTAACAGCGCGTACCTGGACGGTCTGATGAAGCCTTACCTGTCGCGTCAGCTGGAAGAGCTGGGCCAGGTAGAAAAAGCCATCCTGCGTATTTCGCTGTATGAGCTGAGCAAGCGTTCTGATGTGCCGTATAAAGTGGCCATCAACGAAGGCATCGAGTTGGCAAAAGTGTTTGGTGCTGAAGACAGCCACAAATTCGTCAACGGTGTCCTCGACAAAGCTGCCCCGCAAATTCGACCGAATAAAAAATAGTCTTAAAGGCCGGTTTTCCGGCCTTTTTCTCATTGAGACCTGACTTATGTCTTGTGGTGAATTCGAACTGATCGCACGTTACTTTAACCGCGTCACCAGCTCCCGCCGCGATGTGGAGAAAGGAATTGGTGACGACTGCGCGTTACTCAACGTGCCAGAAAAACAGACACTTGCCATCAGCACCGACACGCTGGTTGCGGGTGTCCACTTCTTACGTGATATCCATCCCGCCGATCTCGGCTACAAAGCCGTCGCCGTTAACCTCAGCGATTTAGCCGCCATGGGCGCCGATCCGGCCTGGCTGACGCTGGCATTAACGCTGCCTGAAATCGATGAAGAGTGGGTAGCGGCCTTTAGCGATAGCCTGTTTGAGCTGCTGGATTACTACGATATGCAGCTGATTGGCGGCGATACCACGCGCGGACCGCTGAGCATGACGCTCGGCATTCACGGTTTAGTGCCGGTGGGAAGGGCGCTGAAACGTTCGGGTGCGAAGCCCGGTGACTGGATTTTTGTCACCGGCACCTTGGGTGACAGCGCAGCCGGTTTGTCGCTGCTGCAGCATCGTCATCGCCTGAACGATCCGGCGGTGCATGAAGCCTTGATCAAACGCCATCTGCGTCCGATGCCGCGCGTGCTGCAAGGCCAGGCGCTGCGTGGATTGGCGACCTCGGCGATCGATATCTCTGATGGCCTGATTTCCGATCTCGGCCATGTGCTGACCGCCAGCCGCGTTGGTGCGCGTATCAATCTCGACGCGTTACCACTTTCAGCTGCGCTGCGCGATCACTTCGAGCCTGAGCTGGTGTTGAAATGGGCGTTGAGCGGTGGCGAAGATTACGAGCTGTGCTTTACCGTGCCGGAAGTGAACCGTGGCGCGCTCGATGTAGCGTTGGGGCATTTTGGTGTGCCTTATACCTGCATTGGTCAGATTGCACCGGAATCGGAAGGGCTGAGCTTGCTGGAGAACGGCAAACCGCGCAGCGTGGATGTGAAAGGGTTTGATCATTTCGGTGTGAAGTGAATGAGGTGGCCATGAATGGCCACCTGGTTTCTCAATCACTCAAATCCCACCACCGGATGCGATTGATACACCGTCTCCAGCTCGGCAATTTCATTCTCACTCAACTCCACATCCACCGCTTTCACCAGCTCGGCGAACTGCTGCTCGCGCGAGGCACCAATAATCGGCGCGGTGACCGCCGGTTTATGTAACAGCCATGCCAGCGCCACCTGCGCGCGCGTCACGCCTTTGTCGGCGGCAACGTTAGCCAGACGCTCGGCAATCGCCGCATCGTTCTCTTCGGTGCCGGTATACAGTTTCTCCATCACATTATCTGATACTGAACGTGCGGTGGTTTCGCCCCACGGACGCGTAAGTTTACCGCGCGCCAGCGGGCTCCACGGCAGCACCGCGATCCCTTCGCGCTGACACAGCGGATGCATGTCATTCTCCTCTTCACGCTGAATCAGGTTGTATTGATCCTGCATGCTGACAAAGCGCGCCCAGTTGTTTTGCTTCTGCAGATCCAGCGCCTGAGCAAATTGTGATGCGTGCATTGATGATGCGCCGATGTAACGCGCCTTGCCGGATTTCACTACGTCATGCAGCGCTTCCAGCGTCTCTTCAATCGGCGTGTCGTAATCCCAGCGATGGATTTGCAGCAGATCGACGTACTCCATGCCAAGACGCGTCAGGCTGTCATCAATCGATTGCAGGATATTCTTGCGCGATAAACCTTGTGACAGATTGCTCAGCGGGAAATAAACCTTGGTGGCAACCACAACCTGATCGCGGCGGGCAAAATCTTTCAGCGCGCGGCCCACGATCTCTTCGCTGCTGCCGTCGGAATAGCTGTTGGCAGTATCGAAGAAGTTGATGCCGGCTTCCAGCGCCTGCTTGATCAGCGGTCGGCTGCTCTCTTCGGGCAGCGTCCACGCGTGGTTTCCGCGCGTGGGATCGCCGTAGGTCATGCAGCCTAAACAGAGACGCGAAACCTGTAAGTCGGTCTGGCCTAAGGGAATGGTTTTCATGTATTTGGGCTCCTGCTCTTATGCTTGAGGGAAAATCGTTCCCTAAGCATAGCAGCAGGCTCGCTCACCGGGCGGTGAGCGAGTCGGGCAGATTACTGGGCGAGCCAGTCAGCGATTTGCTGCTGAATACCGGCGGCATCCAGCTGGTAATCCTGACGCACTTCTTCCTGCGTACCTTGTGGGATGAACTCATCCGGCAGGCCGAGGTTAAGTACCGGCACGCGCAGGCGTTTTGCCATCACGTACTCGTTGACGCCGCTACCGGCGCCGCCTTTAATGGCGCCTTCTTCCAGCGTTACCAGCGAATCGTGGCTGGCCGCCAGCTCGGCAATCAATGCTTCGTCGAGTGGCTTCACAAAACGCATATCCACTAGCGTGGCATTCAGCGCTTCCGCCGCGGCAGCGGCTTCTGGCAGTAAGGTACCAAAGTTAAGGATCGCCAGCTTTTCGCCGCGACGCTTCACGATGCCTTTACCCAGCGGCAAGCTCGCCAGCGGTTCCAGCGTTGCGCCGGTTCCGGTGCCGCGCGGGTAACGCACCGCACTTGGGCCAGCCTGATAGTGATAACCGGTGTACAGCATCAGACGACATTCGTTTTCATCGCTTGGCGTCATGATCACCATCTCTGGCACGCAGCGTAAGAACGCGATATCGAATGCGCCCTGATGGGTTTGGCCATCCGCGCCGACAATGCCGCCACGATCGATGGCAAACAGCACCGGCAATTTCTGGATGGCGACGTCGTGGATTAGCTGATCGTAGGCGCGTTGCAGGAAGGTCGAGTAGATGGCCACAACCGGTTTGTAACCACCAATTGCCATACCCGCCGCGAACGTCACGGCGTGCTGCTCGGCAATCGCCACGTCAAAATATTGCTGCGGATAATCGCGCGAGTAGCTCACCATGCCGGAACCTTCGCGCATCGCAGGTGTGACCGCCATCAGACGCGTATCGTCAGCGGCCATTTCGCTCAGCCAGTTGCCGAAGATTTTCGAGTAGCTTGGCAAACCCGGCACGCTTTTTGGCAGCGCTAAGCTGGCGGGATCGAACTTCGGTACCGCATGCCAGGTGATCGGATCTTCTTCCGCCGGGGCATAACCTTTGCCCTTTTTGGTCATGATGTGCAGGAACTGCGGACCTTTCAGATCGCGCATGTTCTTCAGCGTGCTCACCAGCGTCAGCACGTCGTGGCCATCCACCGGGCCGATATAGTTAAAGCCCAGCTCTTCAAATAGCGTGCCCGGCACCACCATGCCTTTCAGATGCTCTTCAGTGCGCTTCACCAGCTCTTTAATCGGCGGTAAACCGCCCAATACGCGCTTGCCGCCTTCGCGCAGGCGTGAATAGGTTTTTCCGGAGAGAATCTGTGCCAGACGATTGTTGAGTGCGCCGACGTTTTCGGAGATCGACATCTCGTTGTCGTTGAGGATCACCAGCATATCCGGCTTGATGTCACCGGCGTGGTTCATGGCTTCAAACGCCATGCCCGCTGTGATCGCGCCATCGCCAATAATACAGGCGGTGCGGCGGCCTTTGCCTTCACGCTCGGCGGCAACGGCCATGCCGAGACCGGCGCTGATCGAGGTGGAAGAGTGGCCTACGCTTAACACGTCGTACTCACTCTCACCACGCCACGGGAACGGATGCAGGCCATTTTTCTGACGGATGGTGCCGATGCGATCGCGGCGTCCGGTCAGAATTTTGTGCGGATAAGCCTGATGGCCGACGTCCCACACCAGATGATCAAACGGGGTGTTATAAACATAATGCAGCGCCACTGTTAGCTCGACGACGCCCAGACCCGATGCAAAGTGGCCGGAAGAACGGCTCACGCTATCCAGCAGATACTGACGCAGTTCGTCACACAGCTCCGGAAGTTTTTCTTTCGGTAATAAACGTAATTCCTGAACCGTGTTGGCTAACGCCAGTGTCGGGTATTTTGCAATATCAAAACTCATCAGAGACTCATTATGAAAGTTATTTATCGCGTTCAATTATGAAGCTTGCCAGCGCTTGTAAGGCGATTGTGTTGTAAGACTGTGCCGCCAGAATATCGAGCGCGCCGAGCGCCTCTTGATAAAGATCCCAGGCTTTACTGCGGGCATTTTCCAGCCCCATCAGTGCAGGATAGGTGCTTTTACCCAATGCCTGATCCGAGCCCTGTGTTTTCCCTAACACGGCGGTATCGCCGACCACATCGAGGATGTCATCCTGCACCTGAAACGCCAGTCCGATGGCGTTGGCGTAGGTATCCAGCACCGGCAACGCGGCGCGGCCACGCTCGCCGGCGGCTAATGCGCCAAGACGTACCGCTGCACGAATTAACGCGCCGGTTTTATGACGGTGAATCTGTTCCAGCTGCGCCAGATCGATACTTTTGCCTTCCGCCGCCAAATCCAACGCCTGACCGCCGCACATACCTGCCACACCGCTGGCCTGCGCCAGTTCGGAAATCATCGCAATACGCGCTTCGGCGTTGACGCCAGGCATTGGCTGATCGGCCAGAATCGAAAAGGCCAGAGTTTGCAGAGCATCGCCGGCGAGAATCGCCGTGTCTTCACCATATTTTATATGGCAGGTTGGCTGCCCGCGGCGTAACGCATCGTCATCCATCGCCGGCAGATCGTCATGAATCAGGGAATAAGCATGGATGCATTCCACGGCAGCAGCCGGCACATCCAGGCTGGCCGCATCGGCCTTTAACATTTCGCCTGTTGCGTACACCAGAAAGGGACGCAGACGTTTACCGCCTAATAATGCCCCATACTCCATGGCATTAACCAGAGGAGAACTCTGAAAAGGAAGTGGATCTATTAAGCGCGTCAAGGCCTGATTGACGCGTTGATGGTACGCGCTCAGCAGTTTAGCGAAATCCATTACTCATTTTCCGGGGTAAAAGGGGCGAGGGCGGCATCTTTCTCGTCGCTGAGCAGGATTTGCACGCGCTGCTCTGCCTGCTGCAGGGTTTGCTGACCGGTACGTGCCAATTGTACGCCGCGTTCGAATTCGTTCAGCGCATCTTCCAGCGGCAGCTCGCCACTTTCCAGGCGGCTGACAATCTGTTCCAGCTGCTGCAATGCGCTTTCAAAACTGGCAGGCGCTTCGGCTTTTTTCGGCATAATCAGTGTCGACTCACAGGTTAGGACATTATCTTGCAATCGGTCATGGTAGCCGACAGGGATTAATTAGCAAAATAATGAATGTGACTGCGGTTGCAGAAGCAGTCACCCAGCAAAGGTGATATACTTTTGCGCCTCGGATGCGGGGGCTCCTGAATCAACCCGCAATTATATGATTTTAACAGCTAAGTGCCGATGCTTTTAGCACTTATTTGCCCAAACGAACCCCTGTCGCCATGAAGTTTATCATCAAGCTGTTCCCAGAAATCACCATCAAAAGTCAGTCGGTGCGTCTGCGCTTTATCAAAATTCTCACCAGCAGCATTCGTAATATTCTGCGCACTGTCGATGAAGACATCAAAGTGGTGCGTCACTGGGACCACATCGAATTACGTTCCAAAAATGAGTCGCTGCGTGAAACCATCGTTACCGAATTAACGCGCATTCCCGGTATTCACCATGTGCTGGCGGTGGAAGACCGCGCCTATACCGATATGCACGATATCTTCGAGCAGACGCTGGTATTGAACCGCGAGCGTCTGGAAGGCAAAAGCTTCTGCGTGCGCGTGAAGCGTCGCGGCAAGCACAGCTTCAGCTCGCAGGACGTGGAACGCTACGTTGGCGGCGGCCTTAATCAGCACATCGCCAGCGCGCGCGTGCAGCTCAATCGCCCGGATGAAACGGTGAATCTGGAGATTGAAGACGATCGCCTGTTGCTGATCACCGCACGCTATGAAGGCTTAGGCGGTTTCCCTATTGGTACCCAGGAAGATGTGCTGTCACTGATTTCCGGTGGTTTTGACTCCGGCGTGTCGAGCTACATGCTGATGCGTCGCGGCTGCCGCGTGCATTACTGCTTCTTCAATCTTGGCGGTGCGGCACACGAGATTGGCGTGCGTCAGGTTGCGCATTACCTGTGGCAGCGTTTTGGTCGTTCGCACCGCGTACGTTTCGTGGCGATCAACTTCGAGCCGGTAGTCGGTGAGATTCTGGAGAAAGTAGACGACGGCCAAATGGGCGTGGTGCTGAAGCGCATGATGGTGCGTGCGGCGTCGATGGTGGCGGAACGTTACGGTGTGCAGGCGCTGGTGACCGGCGAAGCGCTGGGTCAGGTTTCCAGCCAGACGCTGACTAACCTGCGTTTGATCGATAACGCCTCCGATACGCTGATTCTGCGTCCGCTGATCTCCCATGATAAAGAGCACATCATCGATGTGGCGCGTAAGATCGGCACCGAAGATTTTGCCCGCACTATGCCAGAATATTGCGGCGTGATTTCGAAAAGCCCAACCGTTAAAGCGGTGAAAGGGAAGATCGAAGCGGAAGAGCAAAACTTCGATTTCGAAATCCTCAATCGTGTGGTACAGGAAGCCAGCAACGTCGATATCCGTGAAATCGCCGAGCAGACGGAAGAAGAAGTGGTGGAAGTTGAAACCGTTGACTCCTTCACCAGCAACGACGTAGTGCTGGATATCCGTTCGGCCGATGAGCAGGAAGCAAAGCCGCTGGAAGTTGAAGGCGTTGAAGTGAAAACGCTGGCGTTCTACAAACTCAGCACCCAGTTTGGCGATCTTGACCAGAGCAAAACCTGGCTGCTGTATTGCGATCGCGGTGTGATGAGTCGCCTGCAGGCGCTCTATCTGCACGAGCAGGGCTTCAAAAACGTAAAAGTTTATCGCCCGTAATAAGTAGGGTCGCCATTTATGGCGACCTCTATTATCAACGCTCTTCAAACTCCTGATAATTATAAATTCCCGCCGCCAGCACCAGCTGTGAAGCCACTTCACGCGCGGTCTCTTTATCCACCAGCAAATCAATCAGCTTCAACGCAAAATCAATGGCGGTGCCCGGTCCCTGGCTGGTCAGCAGATTAACGCGCGGATCCCACACCACGCGGCGCTCCATCCATTTGCTGTCTGGAATGGTGTCACGCAGGCCGGGAAAACCGGTCATATTGCCGACGGGAAACAGATCGTGCGCGACCAAAACCGTGCCCGGCGCGGCACAAATCGCCGCCACAATTTTGCTGGAGAGATGGAACTGGCGCACGGTTTCCACCAATAGCGGGCTGTCGCGGAAAGTCTCCGCGCCTTTCAAACCGCCGGGCAGTACAATCGCATCGTAGTCGTTATCCGCGACCTCAACCAACGGCGCATCCGCCAGCAGCCGCACACCGCGCGAGCAGACGATTTCACGCGTGCCATCGCTCTCCACACTGGCGGTGGTGACGCTTAATCCGCCGCGTACCAGCAAATCGATAGTGGTGACCGCTTCGGTCTCTTCACTTCCATGTGCCAGGCAAACCAGAACCGATGCGTTCGCGCTCATAGTGGGACTCCTTACGTTTAATCAGATCGTACAAACGGGTATTTTCCGGCAGTGAAATGCCCTGCGCGCGGGCGCGACGCAACAGGTAACCGGTGATGTAATCAATTTCGGTCAGGCGCTGCGCCCGCACATCCTGCAGCATCGATGAGGTATTGGCAGCGGTGCTATCGATCACGTCGTAAATAATGTCGCGCAGATTATCCACCGCCATGTGCTGGCCTTCGCGCTCCATCACCCAGGCGATCTCTTCGCACAGCATTGCTATTTGTTCCGGCCAGGCACGCAGCGCACCGTTTTGGCAATCGTGCTCAACGGTCATCGGATTGATCACGCAGTTGATGGCCAGCTTGCGCCAGCTGGCGGCGGCGATGTTGTCATGCCAGGCCACATCCGGCAGCGCCTGATGCAGAATATCGGCGATATCGCTCAGCGCGGCGCTCTCTCGATTAGCAGGGCCAATGTGCGTGATGCCGTGTGCGATATGTTTGATCACCGTACCGTCGCGCATCGCGGCGTGCGTGGTGATGCCGCGCAGCAGCGGCTGACGCAGATCTTTCAACTCTTCCAGCGTTCCCATGCCGTTGTGCAGCAGTAGAATCGGCGCGTGCGTCGGCAGCACGCTTTGCAGGTTTTTCACTGCAGGGGAAACCTGCGGCGCTTTGAGCGTCACCAGTAACAGCTGGCTTTCGGCGAGGAACAGCGGATCGTTGGCGATAAAGGTGTGATTGCTCACCTGGCCTTGCGGATCGACCACGTTGGCGGAGCAATACGGCTGCGGCACACGTAACCAACCCTGCACCTCATGTCCCTGACGGGCGAGAGCGGCGAGCCAAATTTGACCTAAGGCGCCACACCCCAACACGGTAATTTTCATTTTGCCTCCCGTGGGCGGGTTCCTGTTTTCACGTTACGAGTAAGTATAGCTTTCCATGTATCGTGTTTTATTAGCGCCACAAGACGCGTATTATGCATGTCACTTTAGTATCAGGAGAAGAAAAGATGCCATCTTTCGATATCGTTTCCGAAGTCGAATTGTCGGAAGTGCGAAATGCCGTGGAGAATGCGAGCCGCGAGATCTCAACCCGTTTCGATTTCCGTAACGTGAGTGCAACCATTGAGCTCAACGAAAAGAATGAGACCATCAAACTCAGCAGCGAATCTGATTTTCAGGTAAAGCAGCTGGTGGATATTCTGCGCGAAAAGCTGCTGAAGCGTGGCATTGAAGGCGCGGCAATTGAAGTGCCAGAAGAGATCGTGCACAGCGGTAAAAGCTGGTCGGTGGAAGCCAAGCTGAAGAAAGGTATCGAAAGCGATATCGCGAAAAAGCTGGTGAAGCTGATTAAAGACAGCAAGCTGAAAGTGCAGACGCAGATTCAGGGTGAAGAACTGCGCGTAACCGGTAAGTCACGCGACGATCTGCAAGGTGCGATGGCGCTGGTGCGCGGTGGCAACCTTGGTCAGCCTTTCCAGTTCAAAAACTTCCGCGACTAATCGCGTTTGTCGCGCGCCGCACGACGATAGAGCGTGCTGCGCGCGACGCCTAAGGCTTCCGCCGTTTTACTGATATTGCCATTAAAGCGCTGCAGCGTTTCGCTGATCAATCGTTCATCATGACTCTGACGATCGGGCTGTGGCGGCAACGCCGCGCGACGATACTCGGCCGGCAAATGCACTTCAGTCACTTCCTCACCTTCATCCGCCAGCGCCAGCAGCACGCGTAACAAGCTGCGCAATTGCCGCACATTGCCCGGCCACGGCAGCTGTGCCAGTGCTGTTAATAATGCAGGTGAAAGCTGAATATCTCGATCCGCGCCGCCCAGCTCCAGCCATAAACGGCTGATAAAACCCTCTACATCCGGCCAGTCGCGCAGTGGCGGAATGGTCATCGAGAATTCCTGCAGGCGATAGAGCAAATCTTCGCGGAATTCGCCTTCATTTACGCGCTGTGCCAAATCGCGGTGCGTGGCGCTGATCACCGCAAAATTCACCGGCCAGCTGCGGCTGGAGCCGAGTGGCGCCACCTCTTTCTCCTGCAACACGCGTAGCAAGCGGGTTTGCAGCGCCAGCGGCATATCGCCAATTTCATCGAGAAACAGCACGCCGCCATCCGCTTCACGGATTTTACCGATATAGCCATTCTTGCTGGCACCGGTGAACGCGCCGGGTTGATAGCCAAACAGCTCAGATTCAATCAGCGCTTCGGGGATGGCCGCGCAGTTAATGGCAACGAATTTACCTTCGCGCCAGCGGCTCTGCTGATGCAGCGCGCGGCTGACATACTCTTTGCCGCTGCCGGTTTCGCCGTGAATGCACAGTGAAACGCCGGCATTGAGCAGCCGCACCATCTTCTCGCCATCGCGGCCCAGCGAGAAGGGCAGATCGCTGGCGGGTTCGCTCGGCGTGGCAAAATGGCTGCGCTGCGGCGCACGCAGGCGGAAATAGTAGCGCTGCACGGCGTAATCGAGCGGAACGGGAATGGTGTTGGCTTGCTGCTGCTGTTGCGGGAACAGTTGTTGAAAGGTCACGCTGCCGAGTTGTTCGACGCTCAGCGCCAGTTCGCGCATCGCCAGCCGATTAGCGGCGGTCAGAACATTGTCCGAGAACACCAGCAGCAGTTCATCGCTGGTATCGATGCCCTGCGGCTGCAGATGCAGGCTCATCAACCATTGCTGCGGGTGCAGGCTCTGTTTTACCCACAGATATTCGATCTGTTTCGCCGCCGCTTTCACCCAATTAAAGGTTTGCGGATGCGGGAAGTGCGCCGGGCCGGAAATATCCAGCACGCCAGCAATTTGGCCGTTCGGCATTTGCAGCGGCATCGCCGCGCAGTACAAGCCTTGATTGAGCGTCAGGAAGTGCTGATGACCTTCAATCTCGCAGCCGTCATCAATCGCCAGCGCGGTGCCAATCGCATTGGTGCCACGCCCGCATTCACTCCACAAATTGCCCGGAGCCAGCGCATAACGTTGGGCTTTTTCCATCGAAGGCATATCGCCAAAGGTATTAAGCACCAAACCGGTGGCATCCGACAGAATCACCACCGATTGCTTCTCGGCCAGTTTCTGCGCCAGCTGTTTGATCACCGGCTGCGCGAACTGCTGCAGCCCGGCATTGCTGGCGAGCACATCGGCCAGTTCACCCTGGCGAACACGAGGAAAATCATCGGCGGTGCGATCGAGACCATACAGCTGGCTACGAAACCAGGAGTCGCTTAACAGCGGATTGGCGTTAACGGCAGACGCGGATGGATTTCCCTGCATTGATGACCTCATGCCCAAGCGAAAGTGTTGCAGCATTGTAGCGGGTCGGTTTCTGTACTGTTGCGATACGCAACACAGATGATGAACATTTCTGTACAACATCTGCAAACTAAGCCGCACGTGGATTTATAACTTAATGATTAAATGTGTATTTTTTCAAATAATCGGCTGATGAAAAAAGCTGGCATGCCCGCTGCAATAGTTCCTAAGACAGCACGTTCTCTGAATGGCGACTGAGCCTTCAGATTATCTGACCCTACTTAAAGGAGTTTGCGATGCGTTATGCACATCCCGGCACGCCCGGCGCTTTGGTTTCATTTCAGGCGACTTACGGCAACTACATTGCGGGCAAATTCGTCGAGCCGCTCAGCGGCCAATACTTCACTAACACCTCGCCAGTGAATGGCAGCGATATCGCGCAGTTCCCGCGTTCGGATGCGCGTGATATCGATTTAGCGCTGGATGCAGCGCATCAGGCGGCCGATGCCTGGGGAAAAACCAGCGTGCAGCATCGCGCCAACATCCTGCTGCAGGTGGCGGATCGTATCGAGGCCAATCTTGAAAAACTGGCGGTGGCGGAGAGCTGGGATAACGGGAAACCGATCCGCGAAACCCTGAATGCCGATCTGCCGCTGGCGGTGGATCATTTCCGTTACTTCGCCGGTTGCCTGCGGGCGCAAGAGGGCAGCACTGCGGAGATCGATGAAACCACCGTGGCGTATCACTTCCATGAGCCGCTCGGCGTGGTTGGGCAGATCATTCCGTGGAACTTCCCGCTGTTAATGGCGGCGTGGAAACTGGCGCCGGCGCTGGCGGCGGGGAACTGTGTGGTGCTGAAACCGGCGGAACAGACGCCGCTGGGCATTACGCTGCTGATGGAGGTGATTGGCGATCTGTTCCCGGCTGGCGTGTTGAATGTGGTGCAGGGCTTTGGTCGTGAAGCGGGTGAAGCGCTGGCGACCAGTAAACGCATCGCCAAAATCGCCTTTACCGGTTCAACGCCTGTGGGTCGTCACATCATGGCCTGTGCCGCCGAAAACATCATTCCTTGTACTGTTGAGCTGGGCGGCAAGTCGCCGAATATCTACTTCGCCGATGTAATGGATGGCGAGGATGAGTTTATTGAGAAAGCGGTGGAAGGGTTAGTGCTCGGCTTCTTTAATCAGGGCGAAGTCTGTACTTGCCCGTCACGCGCTTTGATTCATGAATCGATCTATCAACCCTTTATGGATCGCGTGATGGCGAAGGTGGCCAATATTCGTCGTGGCGATCCGCTCGATACCGACACCATGATTGGTGCGCAGGCTTCACGCCAGCAATTCGATAAAATCCTGTCGTATATCAACATCGCACGCGACGAAGGCGGGCAGATTCTCACCGGTGGCGATCGCGCCAGCGTGGCCGCAGAACTGAATGACGGATTCTACATTCAGCCGACCTTAATCAAAGGAACTAACCAGATGCGCTGTTTCCAGGAGGAGATTTTTGGGCCGGTGATTGGTGTTACAACCTTTAAGGATGAAGCAGAAGCCCTCGCCATCGCCAATGAAACCCAGTTCGGCCTTGGTGCGGGCGTGTGGACGCGCGATACCAACCTGGCCTATCGCATGGGACGCGGCATTAAAGCCGGTCGCGTCTGGACCAACTGCTATCACATCTATCCCGCTCACGCGGCATTCGGCGGCTATAAGCAATCGGGTGTTGGCCGTGAGACGCACAAGATGGCGCTCAGCGCCTATCAACAAACCAAAAATCTGCTGGTCAGCTATGGCACCGCGCCTTTGGGCCTGTTCTAAGTCCGCATCCGATCAAATGGAGAGTGAAAGATGAATATGCAAATCAAAACCACCATGAAAGCCGCTGTTGTGAAGTCTTTTGGTGAACCGTTAGTGATTGAGCAGGTGCCGGTGCCGCAGGTCGGGCCGGGGCAGATTTTGGTGAAAATCGCAGCTACCGGCGTGTGCCATACCGATCTCCACGCAGCCGAAGGCGACTGGCCGATTAAACCTAATCCGCCGTTTATTCCGGGCCACGAAGGTGTGGGCCAGGTTGTGGCGCTGGGCGAGGGCGTTAAGCACCTGAAGATGGGCGATCGCGTTGGTGTACCGTGGCTTTATTCGGCGTGCGGCCATTGTGAGCATTGTCTGGATAGCTGGGAAACGCTGTGTTTATCGCAGCAAAATGCCGGTTACTCGGTGAATGGCAGCTTCGCGGAATATTGCCTCGCCGATGCCAACTATGTCGGTATCATCCCGGATAACGTCGATTACAACGAAATCGCGCCGATCCTCTGTGCGGGCGTCACCGTGTATAAAGGGCTGAAAATGACCGACACCAAACCCGGCGATTGGGTGGTGATTTCCGGTATCGGCGGTTTAGGGCATATGGCGGTGCAGTACGCGGTGGCGATGGGTCTGAATGTGGCGGCGGTAGATATCGATGATGAGAAGCTTGAGTTTGCTAAACGTCTCGGTGCCAGCGTGGTAGCGAATGCGAAAAATGTCGATCCGGCCAAAGTGTTCCAGGAGAGTTTCGGCGGCGCGCATGGCGTGCTGGTGACGGCAGTTTCACCGAAAGCATTCGAACAGGCGATTGGTACGCTGCGTCGTGGCGGCACCATGGTGCTGAACGGTTTGCCGCCGGGCAAATTCGATCTGTCGATCTTCAATATGGTGCTGGATGGCATTACGGTGCGCGGTTCCATCGTGGGTACGCGCAAAGATCTGCAGGAAGCGCTGGATTTCGCCGGTCGTCATAAGGTGAAAGCCACCGTGGCGGTTGAACCGCTGACTAACATCAACGATATCTTCGCGCGTATGCACGCTGGCAAGATTGAAGGGCGCATCGTGGTGGATATGTCGCTGTAATAAAAAGCCCGACGCGATGGTCGGGCTTGTCATTTAACAGCTGGCGAGCAGCGCTTCAAGTTCGACGCGGCTCGTCACTTTACTGTCGATTTTGATGTAGGCACTTTTCTCTTCCGGCACGATAAACACCGACGCCACGCCGGGCTGCGCTTTTAATCGTTTCTCAAGATTAGGTACCGCCAGCACCGCATCACTGAGCATAATGCGCAGGCTGCTGACGTACGGTGGTTCCTGCATCGACATCGCCACAAACAGCCAGGCAGCAGCGACAATCGCGCCGACCAGGAATACGGTTTGTGCATCAACATGACCATATATCCAACCGCCCATGCTGCCGCCAATCGCCACGCCAATGAACTGGCTGGTGGAGTAGATGCCCATCGCGGTGCCTTTGTAGCCCGGCGGCGACTCTTTACTGATCAGCGACGGCAGAATCGCTTCCATTAGGTTGAAGGCGAGGAAGAACAGCTGCACGCCAATCACCAGCGTCCAGAAGTGGCCTGCCGCGCCCCACAATACGATTTCCGCGATGATTATGATCGCCACGCAGCCAACGAACACGCGCTTCATGCGGCGCTTCACTTCGGCATAGATAATGAAAGGCACCACGGCGACAAACGCCACCAGCATGGTCACCAGATAAACTTTCCAGTGTTCTGCCGCCGGTAAACCGGCTTGCTCAAACTGTCCTGGCAGCGCCACGAAGCTCGACATCAACAGAATGTGCAGGCAGAGAATGCCGATATTCAGTTTTAACAGTTTTGGATTGGTCAGCACTGCACGGATGCTGCCTTTCACCATGCCGGATTCGCGGTTTAATACATGGTTTGGTGCGTTCGGCACCACTAATAAGGTGATGAAGATGCCAAGCGTTGCGAGGATAGCGATCATCCAGAACAGCGCATGCAAGCCGAGCGCGTGGGTGACAATCGGGCCAACTACCATGGCAATGGCAAAGGTAACGCCAAAGCTGATGCCGATAAACGCCATCGCTTTGGTACGGTTCTGTTCACGGGTTAAGTCCGACAGCAACGCCATTACCGCTGCGGCAATCGCGCCGGAACCTTGTAATGCGCGACCTAAAATCACACCCCAAATGGTGTCGGAGGTGGCAGCAATAACACTGCCGAAAACGAACAGCAGCAGCCCGCCAACGATCAGTGGCTTACGGCCGACGCGATCGGAGAGGAGACCAAATGGAATCTGGAAGATGGCTTGTGCCAAACCATAGATACCGATTGCGAGACCAATCAGTGTTTCACTGGCGCCCTGTAACGCCATGCCGTACGTGGTGAGTACCGGCAAGACCATAAACATTCCCAGCATGCGCAGGGAAAAAACGGTACCTAAACCCCATGTAGCGCGAAGCTCTACTGGCGTCATTTTATTGTCGTTCATGTTTACCTCAAAATTATACTGCGCCCATTCTAGGCAGCAGGGCAGGGCGGGTAAAACATTTGTTCTTAAGCAGTGGTAACAAAAAGAAAGGGCGCGAAATTCGCGCCCTTTCTGGTTTTGCGGAGCTGAATTACCAGACGTAAGTCAGCAAATCTTTCGACGCTGGCGTCATGAAATCAACCGACATCATCACGCTCAAGGCGGTGATAGCAACAATCGAGAACACAAACAGTTTACGCGCCCAAACTTTGTCGTTTGAGGTTTTGTAACCAGAAAGTGCCATGCCGAGCCACCACACGCTAACGGCCGCAGCCACCACCAGATATTTGTAGCCCGCGTAACCGCCAAGGGTCAGCATCAGCGTGGCAATCATGAACGCCAGGATATACAGCGTAATATGATTTTTCGCCACTGAGATGCCTTTTACCACCGGCAGAACCGGAATGTTGGCAGCCTGGTAATCTTTAAAGCGGAAGATGGCAATCGCATAGGAGTGCGGCATCTGCCACAGGCTAAAGATAGCCAGTAAAATCAACGCGCCAGCATCAAACTGGTTGGTCACTGCGCAGTAGCCAATCACCGGCGGCGCAGCGCCAGATAGACTACCAATCAGCGTGCCGTAGACAGAGTTACGCTTCATATAGAGGCTGTAAACGCCTACATAAACCACGAAGCCCATCACCGCCAGCCACATGGCCAGCGGGTTAGCGCCGAAATACAGCAACGCAAAGCCAGCAATACCCAATGCGGTTGCATAAACCAGGCTTACTTTCGCCGAGATCAGGCCTTTGACCAGAACACGGTTCCGCGTTCTCTCCATTTTGATGTCGATATCGCGGTCAATCACGTTGTTGAAAACACAACCTGATGCGACAACCAGCGATACGCCAACCAGCGAGGCGAGAAACAGGGTGTAATCAATGCTGCCTTTCGAAGCCAGCAGGAATCCACCGATCACAGAAATTAAATTGCCGAAAATAATTCCTGGTTTTGTTACTTGCAGGTATTGCTTAATCATTACGCGACTCTTTAGTGGGCCATCATGTTGTAGTTGAGGTTCCACATAATCCACAGTGAGCCTACAACAACAATCAAGATAATGAGTGCTGAGAAGACGATGGCCACCATGTTCCAGCCACCTTCTGATTTGCTGTCTAAGTGCAGGAAGTAGACGAGGTGAACCAGCACCTGAACTACCGCACACACCAGAACCACACCCAGAATAGTGCCGTGTGAAGCGCCGCCATCCATTACCATCCAGAACGGAATACCGGTCAGGATGATAGAGAGGACGAAGCCGATCATGTAAGACTTCACGCTACCGTGCGAAGCGCCATGTTCGTTAACAGAATGACTCATTACATGGCTCCCATCAGGTAGACAACGGTGAATACGCAGATCCAAACCACATCCAGGAAGTGCCAGAACAAGCTGAGGCACATGATACGGGTGCGGTTGGTTGCAGTCAGACCACGTTTAGAAATCTGGAACATCATCACTGCCATCCAGATCAGGCCAGAGGTCACGTGCAAACCGTGCGTGCCGACCAGCGTGAAGAACGCTGACAGGAAGCCGCTGCGATCAGGACCGAAGCCTTCTTTGATCAGGTGATGGAATTCATAGATTTCCATGCCGATAAAGCCAGCACCGAACAGGAAGGTCAACGCTAACCAGCTGATGACCGAGCCCTTGTTCTGGTTGTTCATCGCAATCACTGCCATACCATAGGTAATGGAGCTGAGCAGCAGCAGCGCGGTTTCGACCAGGACGAACGGCAGTTCGAAGATGTCTTTACCTGCCGGGCCACCGGCAGTGTTATTGACCATTACTGCATAGGTCGCAAACAGGGTTGCGAAGATAATGCAGTCACTCATCAGGTAGATCCAGAAGCCAAAGACTTTATTGGCTCCTGCATCGTGATGCCCATGCTCCGCATGGGCGTCGTGGTGGTGTTTTGCAGTTTCAGTTGACATTATTTCAGACCTGCTTTGCTGATTTCGTCAAAGTGCTTCTTCTCGATCTGCTCGACTTCGGCAACCGGTACGTAGTAATCCACGTCTTCATCGAAGCTCTTCACAATCCAGGTCACGATAGTGCCCAGGAAGGTAAGGCCAGCCAGCCACCAAATGTGCCAGATCATAGCGAAACCGAAGACAGTCATCAGGGCCGCGATAACAATGGCTGCGCCGCTGTTTTTCGGCATATGAATTTCTTCATATTTTTCTGGCTGCTTGTACGCTTCGCCTTTCTCTTTCATTTCCCAGAACGCATCGCGCTCGTGGATATGAGGGATAACAGCAAAGTTGTAGAACGGCGGCGGTGAAGAGGTTGCCCACTCCAGCGTACGTCCACCCCACGGGTCACCGGTCAGGTCACGGTTCTGGTCGCGGTCACGCACAGAAACGTAGAACTGGGTAATCTGGCACAGGATACCGCAAGCGATCAGCGCCGCACCGCCTGCTGCAACGACCAGCAGTGAGTGGAACTGAGGATCGATGTCCTGGCTGATACGACGCGTCATACCCATGAAGCCCAGCGCATACAGCGGCATGAATGCCACGAAGAAGCCGATGATCCAGAACCAGAACGCGCGGATGCCCCATTTTTCATTCAGCGTGAAGCCGAATGCTTTCGGGAACCAGTAGGTCACGCCAGCCATACAACCGAACACCACACCACCGATAATCACGTTATGGAAGTGCGCGATCAGGAACAGGCTGTTGTGCAGAATGAAGTCCGCACCCGGAACCGCCAGCAGAACACCTGTCATACCACCAATCGAGAAGGTAACCAGGAAGCCGATGGTCCACAGCATTGCTGAGTGGAACTCAACGCGACCCTGATACATGGTGAACAGCCAGTTGAAGATTTTCACGCCGGTAGGGATAGCGATGATCATCGTCATGATACCGAAGAAGGCGTTTACGTTCGCGCCCGCACCCATGGTGAAGAAGTGGTGCAGCCAAACGATGAACGACAAGACGGTAATCGCGATGGTCGCCCACACCAGAGAGGTGTAACCGAACAGACGCTTTTTAGAGAAGGTAGCAGTGACTTCAGCGAAGACACCAAACACCGGCAGAACCAGGATGTACACTTCCGGGTGACCCCAGACCCAAATCAGGTTGACGTACATCATCATGTTACCGCCCATTTCATTGGTGAAGAAATGGAAGCCAAGGTAACGGTCAAGCGTCAACAGTGCCAGCGTAACGGTCAGTACCGGGAACGCAGCGATGATCAGGACGTTAGTACACAGTGATGCCCAGGTGAATACCGGCATTTTGAACAGGTCCATGCCCGGCGCACGCATCTTCAGAATGGTAACGAAGAAGTTGATACCGGTCAGTGTCGTACCGATACCGGACAGCTGGAGACTCCAGATCCAGTAATCGACCCCGACGCCAGGACTGTACTCCGCACCCGAAAGCGGCGGATAAGCCAACCAGCCGGTCTGTGCGAACTCGCCCACACCCAGAGAGATGTTCACCAGGATCACACCGATCGCGGTAAACCAGAAGCTCAGGTTGTTCAGGAACGGGAAGGCAACGTCACGTGCACCGATTTGCAGCGGTACCGCGATGTTCATCAGACCTACCACGAATGGCATCGCCACGAAGAAGATCATGATCACGCCGTGAGCGGTGAAGATCTGGTCGTAGTGGTGCGGCGGTAGTATGCCGGCTTCCCCAGCGGAAGCCATCACTTGTTGGGTACGCATCATTACCGCATCGGCAAAGCCGCGCAGCAACATGACGAAAGCCATGATGATGTACATGATACCCAGTTTTTTGTGGTCGATGGAGGTGAACCATTCTGACCACAGGTACTGCCACTTACCAAAATAGGTAATCGCAGCAACCAGTGCCAGACCACCTAAGATGATAGCGGCGACCGTAACCACGATAATGGGTTCGTGGTATGGCACTGCATCCAGTGTTAATTTTCCGAACATCGTATTATTCCTCGGCTCCCGCGGAAGCGGCGTGACTCATGTCCATGCCTTTATGCTCTGGCATGTCCATCTTCCCGTGGCTCATCTTGAACTTATCAATAACTTGCTTGAACAGTTCTGGATTCGTCGTAGAGAAATATTCCACCGGGTGATTTTCGCTTGGCGTAGCCAGTTTCTCGAAATCATCCATGGTGTTCAGCGCGTTAGGTGCCGCTTTAACTTTGGCAACCCACTGCTGGAATTCCGCATCGTCTTTAGTTGCAATGGCTTTGAACTTCATGCCAGAGAAACCACGACCACTGAAGTTCGCAGAGATACCGTCAAATGTTCCTGGCTCGTTGGCGATCAGATGCAGTTTGGTCTGCATACCGGCCATCGCGTAGATCTGGCTGCCGAGAGTAGGAATAAAGAAGGAGTTCATCACGGAGTTGGAGGTGATCTTGAAGTTCACCGGAGTGTTTGCCGGGAAGGCAATCTGGTTAACGGTTGCAATACCCTGTTCCGGGTAAATGAACAGCCATTTCCAGTCCAGTGCCACTACGTCGATCTCAACCGGTTTAACGTCAGAAACCAGCGGTTTGCTCGGCTCCAGCGCGTGGGTTGATTTCCAGGTCAAAACGCCGAGGAAGATAATGATCAGGATCGGAATGGTCCAGACCACGGCTTCCACTTTGTTCGAGTGTGACCAGTTAGGGCTATAAGTTGCGTTAGTATTGGTTGCCCGATATTTCCAGGCAAAGAATACTGCCATGAAGACTGCCGGGATAACGACGATCATCATCAAGCCGAAAGCTGTCAGAATCAACGAACGTTGCTCCAGTGCAATCTGTCCTTTGGGATTTAACAACGCACTATCGCAGCCACTGAGTAATACAGCGCCTGCAATTAATGACAAAATCCCCAAACTTTTATTGTATTTACTGAGTCTCATTTAACGACCTCAATGACAAAGGGCTCTATTGTCGTTTAAGTGTGCGCGCATTTTACGGGAAGGTTTATGCAGTGTAAACCAGCTTAAGGATGTGTCAGAAGGCTGTTGACACCTTTTGCTAAGGGTGTCACAGATGTTACGCAGGGTGACAAATTATTAACTGCGACAAGCAGTTGGCATCAATATAACAAAAACCAATGGTAGAAACCGCAGAAAAATCAGGGAAAGTATAAACCGTACTCTTAATACTCATTTATTTAACATTTCTGCATCATTTCAGCGATGTCTTTTATACAAAGTAATTGCGCACCGGATTTAAATATTCGCCAGCAGTTGTTAATTTAATGTTTCTAATTCGCTTTAAAAAAAATGCTATTGGTAAAATCGGCGACTGATATTTTTTAGCCGATTATTTCGTCACGAAAATTGGCTTACTTAACCCAGATTTTCCCGCGCCGCTTTTTTTAATGCCAAACTATCCAAAATAACCCCGAGTGCGACAGCCAACAGCGCAAATGCCATTCCGGCTTCAAACATTGGCGTGAGCAGCGTATTGAGCTGCACAACTCCGCTGGCATTGAGTGCTAATGCGAGCAGCCATAAGGCCAGCAAGCCGCAGCCAATGCTAAACAGACGCACCGTCCAGCGGTAACCTTGCGGCCACAAGCTGCGCATCACAAACTCCCCGCTTTGCTGCATGCTGTGCAAGGTGCCGCGACACAGCCACAACAGCAGCAATCCCGGTGCGCCAGCAAACACGGTGAAAGCATAGAAGGTCGGCCAGCCCCACAGTTCAACCAGCCAACCGGCAGCGGGACCGACGTAAACGCGACCCACGGCGGAGAGGGCAGAGAGCAGCGCGAACTGCGTTGCAGAGAAGGACTTGTTGCACAGCGTCATTAACAATGCGACAAAGGCCGCAGTGCCCATGCCACCGCACAGGTTTTCAATAAACACCGCGCTCGCCATGCTCCACAAGTGCGGTGGCGTCACCGCCAGCAACCAGTAAGCAAAGTTCGACACCGCTTGCAGCACGCCGAAAATCATCAGGGCGCGGAACAAACTCAGGCGCTGCATCAGCACACCGCCGTACAGCGCGCCGATGATGGTGGCCAGCAGGCCAAGCGTTTTGTTCACCAGGCCGACATCGCCAGCACTAAAACCGACGCCGCGAATCAGGAACGTGGTGGTGAGCGAGGCGGCAAACGCATCGCCAAGCTTATAAAGGATAATCAGCGTGATCAGCAGCCAGGCGTTATTACGCTGGAAAAAGTCTTTAAGCGGGAATGTCACGGCCTGGCGAAGCGAATGCGGTTCGCGCGCCGGCATCTCCGGCTCTTTCGCCAGTAAGGTGGCGATCAGGCCCGGCACCATCAGCAGCGCCATCAGCCAGTAAGTGGCTTGCCAGCCAAGATAGCGATCCGCTAACCACAGCGCCAGCCCACCCGAAATCAACATCGCCAGACGATAACCCAGCACGGTGATCGCCGCGCCGCTGCCGCGCTCTTCCGGCGGCAGCACATCGGTTTTCCAGGCATCAAACACGATATCCTGCGAGGCCGAACAGAAGGCAACCAGCACCGCCAGCGCAGCCAGCAGCGTTAAGTCACGCGAAGGCTGCATAAAGCCCATGGCGATAATGCCGCCAATCAGCGCCAGCTGCGTGACCAGCAGCCAGCCGCGACGGCGACCGAGAAACGGTGGCGTATAGCGATCCATCATCGGCGACCACAGGAACTTAAACACGTAAGCCTGGCCGACAAGGGAGAAGAAACCGATGGTTTTCAGGTCAACATTCTCTACCGTCATCCACGCCTGTAACGTCCCGGCGGTTAACGCCAGCGGTAAGCCTGAGGCAAAACCCAGCAGCAGCAGTACCGCCGCATTACGTTGGGTAAAAATACGCAGATAGTGAGATGTCATAGCCAACCTGAAATGAAGCCCGGCGAAACGTCGCCGGGCAAATTACTGCGGAAATTAGCGGGCGTTCTGCTTGATGAAGTTGTGAACGCTGGTGTCCTGCGCCATATCAGCAATCACGTCACTCAGCGTTGAGTTAACCGCGTTGGTGATCTTCGCGTTGGTGGCGGTAAACGCGCCTTCTACGCTGTAAGTCTGGCGATAGTTTTTCACCTGCTTGTTACCGTTTTTAGCGGTGGCGATGATGGAGATATCCGCCTTGGTGGTAATGCTGTAGCGCACGTTGCCTTGTGTCACATCCGCATACAGGCCATTCACCACGATCTGCAGATCAACGGCACCGCTTGGACCAATCATGTAGCCGCGCGACGTCATCTGCTTCTCTAACACTTCCTGCAGCAGGAAGCGCAGATCGCGGGATGGTGTCAGTGTGATCAACTGACCATCACGGTTCACTTTGGCCAGCGCCTGATCGGAACGTTGATCGGCACCGTTAACGCTGATGGTGACGCCCATCAGGCTTGGATCTTGCTGCGGCAGTTGAATCTTCGGTTGAATATCCAACGTGGTGTTGTTGCTGGCACAGCCGGCCAAAATAAAAGCAGCCAGCAGAGGGAATAACAGTTTTTTCAACATACTCATTCTCGTTAGCATATGGGTTGGTTTGCAAAACTGCGGCCATCATAGCATTGCGCAGCGGTGAAAAAAGCCCCGGGCCAATGGAAATTGATTGTAAAGGCTTTTTTCGGACAGGATGAAATGCCAGCCGGTTGACCTGCAAGATAAGCAGGTTACTATGCGCAGCGCTGGCGGATTTATTTACGGCCAAGCTGCGGAAGCGGTAAAAAACCTACTAATATTTAAACAGATGGGCACAGCGCTCGCCGGAAAGGAGTGTTAATCATGATTCGCGAACAAATAGAAGAAAAGTTGCGTAACGCTTTCGAGCCTGCACATCTTGAAGTGCATGATGAAAGCTACCGTCATAACGTGCCCGCCGGTTCTGAAAGTCACTTTAAAGTGGTGATTGTCAGCGATCGATTTACCGGTCAGCGCTTTCTACAACGTCATCGCGCTATTTATGGCGAACTGGCAACCGAATTAGCGGGCAGCGTACACGCGCTGGCACTGCATACTTACACGCAAAAAGAGTGGGATGGATTGCAGGATACGGTTTTGGCTTCACCGAATTGTCGCGGTGCTGGCACGCTTGCCTGAATTCCCCTCTACCTCATCCTCAAAAACGGCCTGCGGGCCGTTTTCTTTTCATTTATTACACTCAAACGCGATCTACGGCGCAAAAAAGTAGCAAAACCGCTAAAAAGTGGTGAGTTTGCAGCCTCGACTCATTCCAGCGATGCCGCTATAATGCTGCGTCTATTTTTCCGGAATGTCTTCGGGACGCTTCTGGTGACAGGGATTAGGTTCTGCCTGCAGAGGCCGTCCCGGTTGTTGGATACGGCGCATTTTATGTGTGGTGTCTGAAGTTGACCGAGCACGTGATTTTTTGAGGTAACAAGATGACAGTTTCAGTAGAAACCACTCAGGGTCTGGGCCGTCGCATTTCGATTACTGTTGCAGCTGACAGCATCGAAAGCGCAGTGAAGAAAGAACTGGTGGAAGTGGCTAAGAAAGTCCGTATCGACGGTTTCCGTAAAGGCAAAGTGCCGGCACACATCATTTCTCAGCGCTACGGTGCTTCTGTTCGCCAGGACGTGCTGGGCGAGCTGATGACGCGCAACTTCGTTGACGCCATCATCAAAGAGAAAATCAATCCGGCTGGCGCACCAAACTATGTGCCGGGCGAATATAAAGAAGGCGAAGACTTCACCTACGCGGTTGAGTTCGAAGTGTATCCAGAAGTTGAGCTGAAAGGCCTGGACGCAATCGAAGTCGAGAAGCCAGTAGTAGAAGTGACTGACGCTGACGTTGATACCATGCTGGAAACCCTGCAGAAGCAGCAGGCGACCTGGAAAGAGAGCGATGCAGCTGCGACAGCTGAAGATCGCGCGACCATCGACTTCAGCGGTTCTGTTGACGGCGAAGAGTTTGAAGGCGGCAAAGCCTCTGACTTCGTGCTGGCAATGGGCCAGGGTCGTATGATCCCAGGCTTCGAAGAGGGCGTTGTTGGCCATAAAGCCGGCGAAACCTTCACTATCGACGTGAAATTCCCAGACGATTACCACGCAGAAAACCTGAAAGGGAAAGATGCGAAGTTCGAAATCGTGCTGAAGAAAGTTGAAACCCGCGAACTGCCAGAGCTGACTGAAGAGTTCATCAAGCGCTTTGGCGTGGAAGATGGTTCAGTTGCCGGTCTGCGTGCAGAAGTGCGTAAGAACATGGATCGCGAGCTGAAAGGTGCTATCCGTAACCGCGTGAAGACTCAGGCAATCGACGGTCTGGTTAACGCCAACGACATCGACGTTCCGGTTGCGCTGATCGACAGCGAAATCGACGTTCTGCGTCGTCAGGCTGCACAGCGTTTTGGTGGCAACGAGAAGCAAGCGCTGGAACTGCCACGTGAACTGTTCGAAGAGCAGGCTAAACGTCGCGTAGTTGTGGGTCTGCTGTTGGGCGAAGTGATTCGCATCAACGAACTTCAGGCCGACGAAGATCGCGTTAAGACGCTGATCGAAGAGATGGCTTCTGCGTACGAAGATCCGCAGGAAGTGATCGAGTTCTACAGCAAGAACAGCGAGCTCATGAACAACATGCGCAACGTGGCTCTGGAAGAGCAAGCGGTTGAAGCGGTACTGGCGAAAGCGAAAGTGACCGATAAAGCCACTAACTTCCAGGAACTGATGAACCAGACCTCTGCGGCCTGATTCATTCGTTAACCGTTAGTGCTAAGCCCGTGACTGAAAAGTCGCGGGCTTTTTCGTTTCTGGCGTTAAGTACACTGATTTGTCCTCTATTTGCTTAATTAATCGGCAAATTATTCGCTAAGCTCTTTTTCCGTGTTAGCGAATGGGCAAAAGGTTGTTATGCTTGAAACAACTGGGCAGCATCCCCAGATACAGGGAGAATGCATGAAAACAGTGAGACTGACTGATTAACCGGGTTGTTATTTCGGTTTGAGACCGTGGCACGTAGTGTTTGCGCCTCGGCTTACGTAAAATCGGTACAGAATGTTGCCAATGAAATTTATCAGGAGACGGTAATGTCATACAGTGGCGATCGTGAATTTACTGCACCGCACATGGCGCTGGTGCCAATGGTGGTCGAACAAACCTCGCGCGGCGAGCGTTCTTACGACATCTACTCTCGCCTGCTCAAAGAGCGTGTGATCTTCCTGACCGGTCAGGTTGAAGATCATATGGCTAACCTGATCGTGGCGCAGATGCTGTTTCTGGAAGCTGAGAATCCTGAAAAAGACATTTACCTCTACATTAACTCGCCAGGCGGCGTGATTACTGCTGGGATGTCGATTTATGACACAATGAAGTTTATCAAGCCCGATGTCAGCACCATCTGTATGGGTCAGGCTTGTTCAATGGGTGCGTTCCTGCTGACCGCAGGCACCAAAGGCAAACGCTTCTGCCTGCCTAATTCACGTGTGATGATTCATCAGCCGTTGGGCGGCTATCAGGGCCAGGCGACGGATATCGAAATCCATGCGCGCGAAATTCTGAAAGTGAAGCAGCGCATGAATGAGTTGATGGCTGAGCACACCGGCAAATCGCTGGAAGAGATTGAACGCGACACCGAGCGCGATCGTTTCCTCTCTGCGAGCGAAGCGGTTGAGTACGGTTTGGTTGACTCAATCCTGACGCATCGCCAATAAGACACATCTGTCTGCCCCTTACGCTATAGTTAACGGGAAGCAGGCAGATGGGTTGAATGCATATCGGCCGTTGATGTACGGCCAGCGCCGTACAACAAATTTGGTCTGAGAAAGAAAAGAGGTTAGCTGATGACAGATAAGCGCAAAGACGGTTCAGGTAAGTTGCTGTACTGCTCTTTCTGCGGCAAAAGCCAGCATGAAGTCCGTAAGCTAATTGCCGGGCCGTCAGTGTACATTTGCGATGAGTGCGTTGATCTTTGCAACGACATCATTCGTGAAGAGATTAAGGAAGTTGCGCCGCATCGCGAGCGTAGCTCACTGCCGACGCCGCATGAAATCCGCCATCACCTTGATGATTATGTTATTGGTCAGGAAAGGGCGAAGAAAGTGTTGGCAGTAGCGGTATATAACCACTACAAACGCTTGCGTAATGGCGATACCAGCAACGGCATTGAACTGGGCAAAAGTAACATTTTGCTGATCGGTCCAACCGGTAGCGGTAAAACACTGTTGGCAGAAACGCTGGCGCGCTTGCTGGATGTGCCATTCACCATGGCGGATGCCACCACGCTGACCGAAGCGGGTTACGTGGGTGAAGACGTTGAAAACATCATCCAGAAGCTGCTGCAGAAATGTGATTACGACGTGCAGAAAGCGCAACGCGGCATTGTCTACATCGATGAAATCGACAAGATTTCTCGTAAGTCTGACAACCCGTCGATCACTCGTGACGTCTCGGGCGAAGGCGTACAGCAAGCGCTGTTGAAATTAATTGAAGGCACCGTGGCTGCCGTACCGCCGCAGGGCGGACGCAAACATCCACAGCAGGAGTTCTTGCAGGTTGATACCTCCAAGATTCTGTTCATCTGTGGTGGCGCATTCGCCGGTCTCGATAAGGTGATTTCCCAGCGTGTTGAAACCGGATCCGGCATCGGCTTCGGCGCAACCGTGAAGGGCAAATCCCAGAAGGCGAGCGAAGGCGAATTGCTGTCGCAGGTTGAGCCAGAAGATTTGATCAAGTTTGGTCTGATTCCTGAGTTCATTGGTCGTCTGCCGGTTGTGGCAACGCTGAGCGAACTGAGTGAAGAAGCGCTGATTCAGATCCTGCGTGAGCCGAAGAACGCGCTGACCAAACAGTATCAGGCGCTGTTCAATCTGGAAGGTGTAGAACTGGAATTCCGCGACGAAGCCTTAACGGCGATCGCTAAAAAAGCGATGTCACGTAAAACCGGTGCGCGTGGTCTGCGTTCTATCGTTGAAGGTGCGTTACTTGAAACCATGTACGACCTGCCTTCAATGGATGACGTTGAAAAAGTAGTGATTGATGAATCAGTGATTGAAGGTCAATCCGAACCGATGTTGATTTATGGAAAGCATGAAGCCCAGGCTTCTGGTGAATAAATAAACAATCGCACCACGTTGTTATCTTAAAAAAGGGGAAAAATCTTTCCCCTTTTGTTTTTCTCTCGCCAGTGACATTGAATGTCGTACAAGCATCCCCATATACTCAATATCCTGTGGGTTTAACTGCAAAACCTCTATTGCGCGGTACCCATCACCTGGCGGACATTAAACTAAGAGAGAGCTCTATGAATCCTGAGCGTTCTGAACGCATTGAAATCCCCGTGTTGCCGTTGCGCGACGTGGTGGTTTATCCGCACATGGTAATTCCGTTGTTTGTTGGTCGGGAAAAATCGATTCGGTGCCTCGAAGCCGCGATGGATCATGATAAAAAGATCATGCTGGTTGCACAGAAAGAGGCTTCAACGGATGAACCTGGCATTAACGATCTCTTCTCAGTAGGGACCGTCGCTTCTGTATTGCAGATGCTGAAACTTCCAGACGGCACGGTAAAAGTGCTGGTTGAAGGTTTACAACGCGCACACATCACCACGCTGGCTGATAATGGCGATCATTTCGTTGCCCAGGCCGAATACCTTGTCTCGCCAGAAATTGAAGAGCGCGAGCAGGAAGTGCTGGTACGCACGGCCATCAACCAGTTTGAAGGCTACATCAAGCTCAATAAAAAAATCCCACCTGAGGTCTTAACCTCCCTCAACAGCATCGACGATGCGGCCCGCCTGGCCGATACCGTCGCAGCGCATATGCCGCTGAAACTGGCTGATAAACAGTCCGTGCTGGAGATGTCCGACGTCAACGAACGTCTGGAATATCTGATGGCGATGATGGAATCTGAAATCGATCTGCTGCAGGTTGAGAAGCGTATTCGCAACCGCGTTAAAAAGCAGATGGAGAAAAGCCAGCGTGAGTACTATCTGAATGAGCAAATGAAAGCCATTCAGAAAGAGCTGGGCGAAATGGATGACGCGCCGGATGAGTATGAGGCGCTGAAACGTAAGATTGAAGCGGCCAAAATGCCGACCGAAGCGCGTGAAAAAGCCGAAGCTGAGCTGCAGAAGCTGAAGATGATGTCGCCGATGTCTGCAGAAGCGACCGTGGTGCGTGGCTACATCGACTGGATGGTTCAGGTTCCGTGGGTGGCGCGCAGCAAGGTGAAAAAAGACCTGCGTAAAGCGCAGGAAACGCTGGATATCGACCATTACGGTCTGGAACGCGTCAAAGACCGCATCCTTGAGTATCTTGCGGTGCAGAGTCGCGTGAGCAAAATCAAAGGCCCAATTCTTTGCCTCGTTGGACCGCCAGGCGTGGGTAAAACCTCGCTGGGTCAGTCGATTGCTAAGGCCACCGGACGTAAATACGTGCGTATGGCGCTGGGTGGCGTGCGTGATGAAGCGGAAATTCGCGGACATCGTCGTACCTACATCGGTTCTATGCCAGGCAAGCTGATCCAGAAAATGGCGAAAGTGGGCGTCAAAAACCCGCTGTTCCTGCTGGATGAGATCGACAAAATGTCTTCTGACATGCGTGGCGATCCGGCTTCAGCGCTGCTTGAGGTGCTGGATCCAGAGCAGAACATCGCGTTTAACGATCACTATCTGGAAGTGGATTACGATCTCTCTGACGTTATGTTTGTGGCGACTTCAAACTCCATGAACATCCCGGCGCCGTTGCTTGACCGTATGGAAGTGATTCGTCTCTCCGGTTACACCGAAGATGAAAAGCTGAACATCGCGAAGCAACATTTGCTGCCGAAGCAGATTGAACGTAATGCACTGAAAGAGAAAGAGATCACCGTCGATGACAGCGCGATTGTTGGCATCATCCGCTACTACACCCGTGAAGCGGGCGTGCGTAGTTTGGAACGCGAACTCTCCAAGCTGTGCCGTAAAGCAGTTAAAACGCTGCTGATGGATAAATCGAAAAAGCACATCGTGATCAATGGCGATAACCTCAAGGATTTCCTTGGCGTGCAGCGCTTTGATTATGGTCGCGCAGAGAGCGAAAGCCGTGTTGGTCAGGTGACCGGTCTGGCGTGGACGGAAGTGGGCGGCGATCTGCTGACTATCGAAACCGCCTGCGTGCCAGGTAAAGGCAAGCTGACGTATACCGGTTCGCTGGGCGAAGTTATGCAGGAATCGATTCAGGCGGCGCTGACTGTGGTGCGCGCGCGTGCAGAGAAACTGGGCATCAACGGGGATTTCTACGAAAAACGCGACATCCACGTGCACGTACCCGAAGGTGCGACGCCGAAAGATGGTCCGAGCGCTGGTATCGCTATGTGTACCGCGCTGGTGTCATGCTTAACCGGTAACCCGGTGCGTTCTGATGTGGCGATGACCGGTGAAATCACCCTGCGTGGCTTGGTTCTGCCGATTGGTGGCCTGAAAGAGAAGTTGCTCGCGGCACACCGTGGCGGCATCAAAACCGTGCTGATCCCGGACGAAAACAAGCGCGATCTGGAAGATATTCCACAGAACGTGATTGCCGATCTGGAGATTCATCCGGTGAAGCGTATTGAAGAAGTGCTCAACCTGGCACTGGAAAATGCGCCTTACGGCATGCAGGTTGCGACCGCAAAATAGTGATTAGCGGCATAAACCGTTAAAAAGCGAAGCTGGCAGGCAAAATGGTGCTTGCCAGCTTTTTTTTGTGCCGCTAACTTAGTGGGCTGCTGGATCAACGATTAAGATGAATACCGTTGTTTCAGCTCCACAGGCTTGATATAACTGGCTGCGCGTTCGCACCGGGCGGGAAGCGCGGGTGCGATGTGAATAATAAAAGAGGGGATGAAGAGAGTGAATAAGTCACAGTTGATCGACAAAATTGCTGCAGATGCTGACATTTCTAAAGCAGCAGCGGGACGTGTTTTAGATGCATTCATGGACTCCGTTACCGAAGCTCTGAAAGGCGGTGATGAAGTGGCACTGGTTGGTTTCGGTACTTTCTCTGTACGTGAGCGTGCAGCTCGCACCGGCCGTAACCCACAAACGGGTAAAGAGCTCACCATTCCGGCTGGTAAAGTTCCGGGCTTCCGTGCAGGTAAAGCACTGAAAGATTCCGTCAATTAATGACCGCTGATACATCCATTGAAGCATTTTCTTCCGTGGATTGAGGACGCAAAAGCCGTTCTCATGTAACATACGGGCACATCATTTTTGATGTGCCTTTTTTATTCTTGATGCGCGGCGATAGCCTTTGGTTGTTGTCTCCGCATGGTTGCCAACTGCCAGCCTGAACAGCAGTTGCACGATGATGACATCGTGTTAGAGCTTTACATTCACACTACAGCGGAGTGTTGTCATACCATGATGGACAATTTACGCGCGGCGTCGAATCATGTCGTGCTCAAGATTATTCTGGGATTGATCATCCTGTCTTTCGTACTCACCGGGGTGGGCAACTACCTGATCGGCGGCGGCGGTGATTATGCTGCCAAAGTTAACGGCCACGAGATCAGCCGTGCAGAGCTGGAGCAGGGTTTTAACAACGAGCGCAATCGTCAGCAGCAGATGCTGGGTGATCAGTTCTCGCAGTTAGCCAGCAACGAAGGCTACATGCAGCAGATGCGTCAGCAGGCGCTGTCGCAGCTGATTGATCAGGCGTTACTTGATCAGTACATCAAAGATCTGCACATCGGCATCAGCGATGATCAGGTAAAACAGGCGATCTTCAATCAGAAAGCTTTCCAGACCAACGGTAAATTCGACAACGCCAAATACAGCGGCCTGATCACCAGCATGGGCTTCACGGCTGATCAGTATGCCGAAGCGCTGCGCAAGCAGCTGGCGACGCAGCAGCTGATCAACGCGATTGCTAACACTGATTTTATGCTGAAAGGCGAAACCAGCAAGCTGGTGGATCTGGTGTCACAGCAGCGTGAAGTGCGTCAGGCGGTGATTGATGTCAACGCGCTGGCGGCTAAACAGACGGTCAGCGACGACGAAGTCAGCCAGTATTACCAGCAGCATCAGAATAGCTTCATGGCGCCTGAGCAGTTCCGTGTGAGCTACATCAAAATGGATGCCGCAAGCATGCAGGAAACGGCCAGTGAAGCGGACATTCAGAGCTGGTACGATCAACATAAAGCGGATTATTCACAGCCGCAGCGTAATCGCTACAGCGTGATCCAGACCAAGACGGAAGCCGATGCTAACGCCGTGGTTGATGCGCTTAAGAAAGGCGAAGATTTCGCCGCGCTGGCGAAAAGCAAATCTATCGACCCAATCTCAGCCCGCAAAGGTGGCGATATGGGTTGGCTGGAGCCGAGCACCACGCCAGACGAGCTGAAAAACGCCAATCTGACGCAGAAAGGCCAGCTTTCCGGTGCCATCAAATCATCGGTTGGCTACCTCGTGGTGCGCCTGGATGACATCCAGCCGGAGCAGGTTAAACCGCTGGCCGATGTTCATGACATCGTTGCCGATAAAGTGAAGCAAGAGAAAGCGGTTGATGCCTTCTACAAAATTCAGCAGAAAGTAAGCGAAGCAGCCAGCAACGATAACGAATCGTTGGCCGGCGCGGCGCAGGCTTCCGGCCTGAAAGTGGTAGAAACCAATTGGATCACACGCGACAACCTGCCAGATGAGTTGAACTTCGATCAGGTTAAACAGGCGATCTTCAACGGTGGTTTAGTGGGCCAGAATGGTGCGCCGGGTAACAACTCCGACATCATCTCTGTGGATGGCGATCGTGCCTTTGTACTGCGTATCAGCGAGCACAAACCGGAAGCGGTGAAACCGTTGGATCAGGTGAAAGCGCAGATCGTTGACTCGCTGAAGCATGATAAAGCAACGCAGCAGGCAAAAGCGCAGGCAGACAAACTGCTGGCCGATTTGAAAGCCGGTAAAGCAGATGCACTGAAGGCTGCAGGCTTAACGCTCAGCGCCAGCAAATCGTTTGATCGCAATGCGCAGGATCCGGTGGCTCAGTCGGCCTTCAATCTGCCACAACCTGCCGACAATAAACCGTCGTGGGGCGTGAGCGAAGATATGCAGGGCAATGTGGTACTGATCGCGCTGGATAAAGTTAGCGCGGGCAACATGCCGCAGGCGCAGATCGATGAGATGGTGAAAGGCGTAACGCAAAATAACGCGCAAATCGCCTTTGAAGCGCTGCTGGAAAACCTGCGTAAAGAGGCGAAGATTAAGTACGGCGCCGCCGCACAAAACCAGTAAGCCTCACAAAAAAAGTTAAACCACTGCAATACCCGAAAGGCCGCTTATGCGGCCTTTTCCATTTCTGAGATTGTCCTTTTGAGCGTTGAATTGAGCTGTGACACCCTGCTGTTGCTGTCAAACACAAGGAGAAACACAGCATGGTGAAATCAACGTTTCAAGCCCTATGCATTACGCTGGCGCTGGGCGGCGCAGTTTATACCACCGGACTGGCGGCTGCCGAAAGTCCCAGTGAAACGCAGGCGACGCAAGTCTCCACGCCAAACGAAGGACAGGTCAGCATCAATTCAGCCACAGCCGAACAGCTCGCAGCCGGTATGAACGGCATCGGACTGAAGAAAGCGCAGGCCATTGTCAGTTATCGAGAACAATACGGCCCGTTTACCGCCATTGAACAACTCAAGGAGGTGCCGGGTATCGGTAGCGCACTGATTGAGCGCAACAGCGCTCGGCTTAAACTGTGAAGCGTCTCGCGACTTTGAAGGATTGAAAAAGCACGGATTCAGGCTGTGCTATGCTCAACAGGTCTTACCAGTTGTCATTCTCAGCCTGAACAGGAGCAATAATGCAAACCACAATTAAAGTGCGCGGTTATCATCTGGATGTTTATCAGCACGTGAATAACGCGCGCTATCTGGAGTTTCTGGAAGAGGCGCGCTGGCAGTGGCTGGAGGATGTCGATGCGTTTCATTGGCTGATGGAGCAGCAGCTGGCGTTTGTGGTGGTGAATATCAACATCAACTATCGTCGTCCGGCGGTATTGGGCGACGTACTGAACATTGAAAGTGAAGTGTCACAGCTCGGCGGTAAAAGCGGTGTAATTGCCCAGCGTGTCTTGCTGGCGAGCGATAATTCGGTGGTAGCCGATGCCGCACTGACCTTTGTCTGTATCGATTTACGCACGCAAAAAGCGGTGCCGTTGGAAGGGGAGTTACACCAGCGTCTGGCGTCGTTGATGGTCGAAAATGAATAACTGGCGCCGATGACGCCAGTTTACCCTGCGGTCTGAATCAGTTGAGGCCGCTTTTCTCTTTCATCGCTGCCATCACCGCCGACGCGTTCGCCTGATAATCTGCCAGGCCACGGGCGCGTAAATGGCAAGCCGCGCATTCGCCGCAGCCATCACCTTTTACGCCGTTATAGCAGGTAAGCGTTTCAGCGCGTACCAGCGGCAGTTGCTGCCAGTAATCGGCCAGCGCCCAGGTTTCTGCTTTGTTCAGCCACATCAGCGGCGTTTCAAAGCGAATATTGCGCGCCATGCCGAGGCTTACAGCGTTATTCAGTGCTTTAACAAACTCATCGCGGCAATCCGGATAGCCGGAGAAATCGGTTTCGCATACGCCGGTGATCACCGCTTCAGCTTCGACCTGATAGGCATAAATGGATGCCAGCGTCAGGAACAGAATGTTGCGGCCCGGCACAAAGGTGCTCGGCAAACCGCTGGCATTCGGATCGTAGGTTGGCACGGGAATGTTGTCGCGCGTCAGGCTGCTGACGGCTAACTCGTTGAGCAGCGTAACGTCGAGCACTTTGTGCGCCCGTGCGCCCAGCTTGTGCGACAGCTCAGCCGCAACTTCGATTTCTTCGCGATGGCGCTGGCCGTAATCAAAAGTAACGCAATGTACTTCATCATAGTGTTGCAGCGCCTGAATTAAACAGGTGGTGGAGTCTTGTCCGCCACTGAATACCACAACGGCTCGTTTCATTTTTTCTTCCTCTAAAATCTGTGCGCTTATGGTACTGGCTCGAAAGAAGGCTGAACAGCGCTAGCTGTGGTTGGTGGCGGAATCCAGGCGCGAGTGAAATCAAACCAGCCCAGGCTATTTAGCTGGATGCCCTCCACGCCGGGCGGGGCAAAAACCTGATAGCGATAGTTAAACAGCGGCAGTAAATGGCCGTCGCACATCAGCTGCTGAAACAGTTGCTGAGTTAATTCACTCCGCTGCAACGCATCAGATTGTTGGGCAATAGCGCTCAGCGGCATTTGTAGTACCTTTTCGCGCAGCGGCTGCCAGACCGGATCGTTCTCCAGCCAGTTCACCAGCGTAAACAGCGGCGCATCACCAATCAGTCGATCGCCCATCACCACATCGGCCTCACTGAGGTCGATATCGTCGCGCCAGCTTTTTACGTCATGGAAGATGCAGGTGAGGGCGCAGCCATGTTGTGCCAGCAGTGGAATCAACGCCTGCGCCATCACATGCAGTTCGACCGGCAAGTGGTAATGCAGCGTTAACGTCGGCGGCAGTGAAATTCTCGCTCTTTCTGCGCGCGGTACCGGCCAGCCAGGCAGCAGTTCGTGGCTCGGTGTAATCAAACCCTCATCCAGTGGCAATTGTTGAATCACGCCGCTGCGCTGAATCAGGGCAATCAATGATTGGGCCTGTTCGGCACTGAAGTGCCCCGAGATGCGTGGCGCCAGATAGCAGAATCCCAGGCTGATACTGCGATCAACCGGCCGCAGCGAACCGAGTTCGTCAGGATCGCCAATGGCGATTTGTACCGGATGGCTGCAACTGGTGCCGAGATCACGATCAAATAGCTGCGGCGTGATCCAGTATTCCATCCGCTGGATCAGCGGGCGCTGTAGATGCCAGCGCGCATGGCTCTCCAGCCGCACCATTTCAGCGGTGAAATGCGTGAGTTTCCACGGCCCGCTGCCAACATCGGCGAATTCAGGATGAGGTAACAGACAGAATTGGTGCGCCAGCCGCTGCGGCAGCCAGTAGTCGCTTTCACGCAATTGAATGTGTATCGCCAGCGGATGCGGCGCTTCAATGCGTTCAATCGCCGCCAGCAGCCGCGAGCCGCGCGGCGATTGCATGATCTGCTGCAGCTGCTCAACTAACTGCGCCGCCTGCACCGGTTCATCGTTATGCCAGCTGAGCTGCGGGCGCAGCCAGAAATACCAGTCACGGCCGCTGGCATCGTGCTGCCAATGGTGAGCGATATCGCCTTCAACATCGTTATCGCGAAAGCGCGTTAGCCCGGAGAAAACCTGACGCGCCAGATGTTGCTCGGCGCGTCCGGTCAGCTGTAGTGGACGCAGTGGCTCCATCGCGCGGTAATAAGGAATGCGCAGCACCGGCGATTGATTCTGCCACTGACCGCCCATCAGCGGCCGCAACATTTTCACTAATCGCTCGGGATGCAGATCCAGCACCTGCAATGCCTGTACCGCCTCGCCGGCATCAAGTTGCTGCGTTAATAGTTGCTGGCGCAGCTGCTCCGGCGACAGCAGGAAAGTCAGCTCGCCCTGTTTGCCACGTCCGGATTCTCCGCGCCAGTTCAGCCAGCCGGCATCCTGCCACTGCCGCAGCAGCGTTCGCACATGGCGCTCGCTGCAAAAACAGTGTTGCGCCATCGCAGCGACGCTGAGGCGTTGTGTTTCGCCGTGGCTGAGCTGCCACAGGCGCTGGAATTGATTAACCCGATGAAGTTCGCGCATGGCTAAACCCGGAACAGTTTTTTAAAAGTATTCACTATTAGTTCCGTAATTACCAGGCGATAGTAACTGCCTCACTCAGACAGGAGAATTCGCATGGCTCGCCTCGCGGCATTTGATATGGATGGCACGCTGTTACTGCCTTCGCATCGGTTAGGAAATGAAACGCTGACAAGCCTGCATGCGTTGCATCAGCGCGGCGTTACGTTGGCGTTTGCCACCGGGCGTCATCTTATGGATATGCAGCGAGTACGCGAACAAATCACCTTGCCTGCCTGGCTGATTACCGGCAACGGCACGCGCATTCACGATCTGGAAGGCAATCAGCTTTATGGCTGCGATTTATCGCCATCAGTGGCGGAAGAGGTGATTCATACCCATTGGCAAACGCCAGCGTCGATTCATATTTTCAATGATGAAGGTTGGTTTACCGATAAACCGCTGCTCGGTGCGCTGGAAGCGCATGCGATGAGTGGCTTCCAGTATCAGCTGCGTGATTTGCGTCAGATGTCGGCGCATGAAGTCACCAAAATCTGTTTTATTGCGCCGCATGAAATGTTGCAGGCGCTAAGAAGTGAATTGCAGGCCGCGTTGGCCGAGCGGGCAAATATTTGTTTCTCAGCCTGGGATTGCCTGGAAGTGTTGCCGGTTGATTGCCATAAAGGCGCGGCGTTGGGACGTTTGTGCCAGCATCTTTCGCTGTCGCTGGCGGATTGTATGGCGTTTGGCGATGCCATGAACGATCGCGAAATGCTTGAGCGCGTTGGCAGCGGTTTCATTATGGGCAACGCCATGAATCAACTGAAAGTGTCGTTGCCCCATTTACCGATTATCGGACATTGCGAGACACAGGCTGTGTCTCACTACCTTAATCACTGGATGACCACACCACACCTCGATTATTCCCCCGAATGCTGAGGCTTACAGTGAACCGGACAGGACGTCCGGTTTTTTATTGCAGCTCTCGCACCCAAGGCGCAATGTCGCCGATATTCTGCTCTACCCACTGCGCATTGTAATAGGTGTCCGGATAGCGCTCACCGCTGTCACACAGCAATGTCACCAAAGATCCTTGCTCGCCGTTTTCCCGCATGCGTTTTGCCACCTGCATCATGCCCCAGAAGTTGGTGCCGGTTGAGGCGCCAGGGCGACGTCCAAGCACCTTTTCCAGCTGCAGCATCGCGGCGATGGTCGCGCCATCTGGCACTTTCATCATCTCGTCAATGACGTCGGGTAAAAACGACGGTTCGACACGCGGACGACCAATGCCTTCAATCAGGCTGCCGCGTTCGCTGCGTAACGTTTTGTCGCGGCTGTGCCAGTAGTCAAAGAACACCGAATGTTGCGGATCGACCACCAGCAGGCGCGTGTCATGGCCCTGGTAGCGGATATAGCGGCCCAGCGTTGCCGAGGTGCCGCCGGTACCGGCGCTCATGATCACCGTATGCGGCACCGGGAACGGTTCGTGTGACATCTGGCGGAAAATGCTTTCGGCAATATTGTTGTTGCCGCGCCAGTCGGTGGCGCGTTCGGCGTAGGTGAACTGGTCCATAAAGTGGCCATTCAGTTCACGCGCTAAACGCTCGGATTCGCTGTACAGCTGGCAGGGATCTGCAACGAAATGACACTCACCACCGTAAAAGCCAATCATCTCGATTTTGCGTTTCGCGGTGCTGGCGGGCATCACGGCGATAAACGGCAAACCGAGCAGGCGCGCGAAGTAAGCTTCCGATACCGCAGTACTGCCGGAAGAGGCTTCAATGATCGGCGTATTTTCGTGGATCCAGCCGTTCGCCAGACCATAGAGAAACAGGGAACGCGCTAGGCGATGTTTTAAGCTGCCGCTGGGATGCGTGCTTTCATCTTTGAGATAGAAGTGAATGCCTGGAAAATCATCCAGCTTAAAGCGGATCAGATGCGTATCCGCAGAGCGCTGAAAATCGGCGTTAATTTCATTGATGGCGTGGCGAACCCAGGGCGTTTGCATGTGGCATTTCCGTAATCATTATTGCGCACAGTGTAAGGCACTGGCAGGAAAAAGAGGTTGCTAAAACCGCGCTATAATGGCGAGATTAGAGAAAAATTTTCTCCCGGAGTGGCAAATGTTAGATAAAACTGACCGCACTTTGCTGGCAATGCTGCAGCAGGATTGCACCTTGTCGCTGCAGACGTTGGCCGATGCGGTGAACCTCACCACCACGCCGTGCTGGAAACGCCTGAAAAAACTGGAAGATGATGGCATTATTCGTGCGCGCGTGGCGCTGGTGGACGGCGAAAAAATCGGTCTGTCACTCACCGCCTTTATGTTTGTCAAAACCCAGCAGCACAGCAGCGAGTGGTTTAAGCAATTTGTCGCCGTGGTGCAGCAAATGCCGGAAGTGATGGCGTTTTATCGCATGGCGGGCGAGTACGATTATTTGCTGCGCATTCAGGTCGCGGACATGAAGAGTTATGACAGCTTTTATAAGCGTCTGGTGAACGGCGTGCCAGGACTGATGGATGTGACCTCCAGTTTTGCCATGGAAGAGATTAAATACACCACCGCCTTGCCGGTAGCGCCCTAGCGGGCACAGAAAGAGACACGCTTGTGCAATTATTCAGCCAGTTAAGTTGGTATTTCCTGCGCGAGTGGCGGCGATATCTGGGCGCCGTCAGCTTGCTGATCGTTATTGCCTTATTGCAATTGCTGCCACCGCACGTGGTTGGCGTGATTGTCGACGGCGTTACCCAGCATAATTTAAGCGCCGGGCAGATCTTTATGTGGATCGGCGTGATGCTGGTGACGGCGGTGATCGTCTATCTGCTGCGCTATGTCTGGCGCGTGCTGCTGTTTGGCGCATCCTACCAATTAGCCGTTGAGCTACGTGAAGATTTCTATCGTCAGCTCAGTCGCCAGCATCCGGCATTTTATCTGCGTCATCGCACCGGCGATCTGATCGCCCGCGCCACCAATGATGTGGATCGCGTAGTGTTTGCCGCCGGTGAAGGCGTGCTGACGCTGGTGGATTCGCTAGTGATGGGATTGGTGGTGCTGATTGTGATGAGCACCCAAATCAGCTGGGAACTGACGTTACTGGCACTGATCCCGATGCCGATTATGGCCTTCGCCATTCAGAAAGATGGCGCACGCCTGCATCAGCGTTTCAAAGTGGCGCAGGCGGCGTTCTCTAGTCTGAACGATCAAACCCAGGAAAGCCTGACCAGCATTCGCATGATCAAAGCTTTTGGCCTCGAAGATCATCAGTCGCAGCAGTTTGCTGGCATCGCTGCCGATACCGGCAAGAAAAATCTGCATGTGGCGCGCGTGGATGCGCGTTTCGATCCGATCATTTATATCGCCGTTGGCTTCTCCAACCTGCTGGCGATTGCCGGTGGCGGCTGGATGGTGTGGAACGGCAGTTTGACACTCGGGCAACTTACCAGCTTTGTGATGTACCTCGGCCTGATGATTTGGCCGATGCTGGCGCTGGCATGGATGATCAATATCGTTGAGCGCGGCAGTGCGGCGTGGAGCCGTATCCGTTCCTTGCTGGCGGAAGCGCCGGCGGTTGAAGATGGAGCGAAAGTGTTGCCACCCGAACCTGGCGTAATGCAGGTTGCCATTCGTGAGTTCCGCTATCCGGCCAGTTCTGGCCCGGTGCTGAGCCATGTTAACTTCCAGCTAAAACCGGGCCAGATGCTCGGCTTATGCGGGCCAACCGGCTGCGGCAAGAGCACGCTGCTGAGCCTGATTCAGCGCCACTTCGACATCGATCAAGGCGATATTCGCTACCACAATACGCCGCTGCCGCAGTTGCGGCTCGATAGCTGGCGCAGCCGGTTGGCGGTGGTCAGCCAAACGCCATTCCTGTTCTCTGACACCATCGCCGCCAATCTGGCGCTGGGCCGCCCCAACGCGACGCAGCAAGAGCTGGAGCGCGTGGCAACCATGGCCTGCGTGCACGATGATATTCTGCGCCTGCCGCAAGGTTATGAGACCGAAGTGGGCGAGCGCGGCGTGATGTTATCGGGCGGACAGAAGCAGCGCATTGCGATTGCACGCGCGCTGCTGCTGAATGCGGAAATCCTGATTCTGGATGATGCGCTGTCGGCGGTTGATGGTCGTACTGAACATGACATCCTGCATAACCTGCGTCAGTGGGGTAAAGGGCGCACCTTGATTATCAGCGCGCATCGTTTGTCGGCGCTCACTGAAGCGAGTGAAATTCTGGTGCTGCAGCAGGGCGCCGTGGCGCAGCGTGGCGATCATGACACTCTGGCCGCTAAAGAGGGCTGGTATCGCGATATGTACCGTTATCAGCAGCTGGAAGCCGCGCTGGATGACGATGAAGTGGCAGAAGGAGCAAGCCGTGGCTAAATCACAACGTTTATGGCCGACGCTAAAACGTCTGCTGGCGTATGGCAAACCGTGGCGTAAATCGCTGTGGCTGGCGGTCGGCATGCTGTGGATTGCTGCTGCGGCCGAAGTGACCGGACCGGTGCTGGTGAGCTACTTCATCGATAATCTGGTGGCGAAACATCAGATGCCGTGGGGCATCGTCGCTGGTCTGCTGGTGGGCTTTATCCTGCTGCAATTGCTGGCTGCCGGTTTGCACTATTTTCAGGCATTGCTGTTTAACCGCGCGGCGATTGGCGTGGTGCAGCAATTGCGCGTAGACGTGATGAACGCGGCGTTGCGCCAGCCGCTCAGCGCCTTCGATACGCAGCCGGTCGGACAAATTATCTCGCGCGTCACCAACGACACCGAAGTGATCAAAGATCTCTACGTCACCGTGGTAGCAACGGTGTTGCGCGCCGCCGCGTTGATTGGCGCGATGCTGGTGGCGATGTTCTCTCTCGACTGGCGTATGGCGCTGGTGGCGATCGTGATTTTCCCGCTGGTGTTGACGGTGATGCTGATTTATCAGCGCTTCAGCACGCCGATTGCGCGCCGCGTGCGCAGCTATCTGGCGGACATCAACAATGGCTTTAATGAAGTGATCAACGGCATGAGCGTGATCCAGCAGTTCCGCCAGCAGGCGCGCTTTGGTGAGCGCATGGGCGAAGCCAGCCGTTCGCACTATCTGGCGCGTATGGAAACGCTGCGGCTGGATGGTTTTTTATTGCGCCCGTTGCTGAGTCTGTTTTCGGCCATGATTTTGTGCGGTTTGCTGATGCTGTTCAGCTTCGCCACGCCAGGCGTGTTTGAAGTGGGCGTGCTTTATGCTTTTATTACCTATCTTGGTCGCCTCAACGAGCCGCTGATTGAACTCACCACGCAGCAGTCGATGCTGCAACAAGCGGTGGTGTCTGGCGAGCGCATCTTTGAACTGATGGATGCGGATCAGCAAGGTTACGGCAACGATATTCAGCCGCTGGCCTCGGGCAGCATCTCGCTGCGGGATGTGAGCTTTGCCTATCGCGATAACCGTGATGTGCTCAGCAATATCAATCTTGAGGTGCCCGCGCGTAATTTTGTTGCGCTGGTGGGACACACCGGCAGCGGTAAAAGTACGCTGGCGAATCTGCTGATGGGCTATTACCCAGTGACGCGCGGCAGCATCGAACTGGATGGTCGCCCGCTGCCGCAGCTGTCGCACGCCGCTTTACGTCAAAGCGTTGCGATGGTGCAACAGGATCCGGTGGTGCTGGCGGATTCGCTGCTGGCCAACGTGCGCTTAGGGCGCGATATCCCGGAAGAGCAAGTGTGGCAGGCGCTGGAGACGGTGCAGTTGGCACCGTTGGCGCGCAGCATGGCGGATGGCATACATACGCGTTTAGGCGAGCAGGGCAATAATCTGTCGGTTGGGCAGAAACAGCTACTGGCGCTGGCGCGCGTGTTGGTGTCATTGCCACAAATCCTGATCCTCGATGAAGCCACGGCCAATATCGATTCCGGTACGGAACAGGCGATTCAGCACGCGTTACGTGCACTACGTCAGCACAGCACGCTGGTGGTGATAGCGCATCGCCTTTCCACCATCACCGAAGCCGATCAGATTTTAGTGCTGCATCGCGGTCAGGTAGTTGAGCGCGGTACGCATGCTGAGCTGCTGGCCGAGCAGGGCCGTTACTGGCAGATGTATCAGTTGCAGCAAGCCGGCGATGAACTCGCGGCGGGCATCCCCGTACAAGCTGAAGGGTGAATTGCACCTTTTTTGCACAGTTTTATCGGAATGTTCTGTATTGATGCACTTCTTTGAGGCTTGAAGCACCAAAGAAGTGCAATATTGCAACACCTTTCCTATTTCTGCTCCCCAATCTGCGCTGTGCTTCACATAACGAAGCGTGATGCAGCGCGCCTATGCTACTGACATTCCCCTTTTTTTATTTATGGCACAGCCTTTGCTTATATCCCTACGTGTCCGCGAAGACTCACTCAATTTCTTATCCGGAGGGGAACGTATGAAGCTGGTTACCGTGGTAATCAAACCATTTAAGCTGGAGGACGTGCGTGAAGCCTTATCCTCTATTGGCATTCAGGGACTGACAGTTACCGAGGTTAAAGGTTTCGGTCGCCAGAAAGGTCACGCAGAGCTTTATCGCGGTGCCGAGTACAGCGTTAACTTCCTGCCTAAAGTAAAAATTGATATCGCTATTGCGGACGACCAACTTGATGAAGTGGTCGATGTCATCAGCAAAGCCGCGTATACCGGCAAAATTGGCGACGGCAAGATTTTCGTCGCAGAACTGCAGCGCGTCATTCGTATTCGTACCGGCGAGACCGACGAAGCAGCACTGTAACTGGGGCTCTGAATTGTGATGGGATGGAAAGAAATGAATAAACTGATAACGAAGTTGGGCCTCACCAGCCTTGCGCTGTTACCTTCTCTGGCGATGGCGGCAGCGCCTGCCGTCGCGGATAAAGCCGATAACGCCTTTATGATGATCTGTACCGCGCTGGTACTGTTTATGTCGATTCCAGGCATTGCGCTGTTCTACGGCGGTTTGATTCGCGGTAAGAATGTGCTGTCGATGCTGACGCAGGTTGCAGTGACCTTCTCGCTGGTGTGCGTGCTGTGGGTGATTTACGGCTACTCGCTGGCCTTCAGTGAAGGCAACTCCTTCTTCGGTAGCTTCCAGTGGGCGATGCTGAAAAATATTGAGCTGAAAGCGGTGATGGGCAGCTTCTATCAGTACATTCACGTTGCGTTCCAGGCTTCCTTCGCCTGTATTACCGTCGGCCTGATTGTCGGTGCGCTGGCTGAACGTATTCGCTTCTCGGCGGTACTGATTTTCGTGGTGGTTTGGCTGACGCTGGCTTATCTGCCAATCGCGCACATGGTTTGGGCAGGTGGCTTGCTGGCGCAAGACGGCGCGCTCGACTTCGCGGGCGGCACCGTGGTTCACATCAACGCTGCAGTTGCTGGCCTGGTGGGTGCTTACCTGGTGGGCAAACGTGCTGGTTTCGGCAAAGAAGCCTTCAAACCACATAACCTGCCGATGGTGTTCCTCGGTACCGCGATTCTGTATGTGGGCTGGTTCGGCTTCAACGCCGGTTCTGCTTCCTCAGCTAACGAAATCGCTGCGCTGGCGTTCCTGAATACCGTAGTGGCTACGGCGGGTGCGGTGCTGTCGTGGGTGTTCGGCGAGTGGGCGGTACGTGGTAAACCTTCTCTGCTCGGTGCCTGCTCAGGCTTCATCGCTGGTCTGGTGGCGATTACCCCAGCTTGTGGTTATGTCGGTGTCGGCGGCGCGCTGATTATCGGTCTGGCGGGTGGTTTAGCCGGTCTGTGGGGCGTAACTACCCTGAAGAAATGGCTGCGTGTTGATGACCCATGTGATGTGTTCGGTGTGCACGGCGTGTGTGGCATCCTCGGTTGTATCCTGACCGGCGTGTTCGCGTCCTCTTCACTGGGCGGCGTAGGCTACGCAGAAGGCGTGACCATGGGCCATCAGGTTTGGATTCAGCTGTTCAGCGTGGGCGTGACCATCGTCTGGACTGCAGTTGTGGCCTTCATTGGCTTCAAACTGGCAGATATGATTGTTGGCCTGCGTGTTCCGGAAGATCAGGAACGTGAAGGTTTAGATGTGAACAGCCACGGCGAGAACGCTTACAACCAGTAACAGCCGGGCTGAAGAAGAGCAGTGCGCTAAAATTATAAAAAGCAGAAGGGGCGATAATATCGCCCCTTTTTTTATGCGTCGCGTTGGCGCATCACGCCTTCCTGTACCGTGGTCGCCACCAGTCGGCCATCCTGCGTATAAAACTCGCCACGCACAAAACCGCGCGCGCCGGAGGCGGAGGTGCTCACCACGCTGTACAGCAGCCATTCAGACAAGTCGAACGGGCGATGGAACCACATTGAGTGATCGATGGTGGCAACCTGCATATCGGCTTCGAGGAAGCCTTTACCGTGCGGCTGCAGCGCCACCGGCAGGAAGTTGAGATCCGAGGCATATCCCAGCAGATATTGATGGATACGACGATCGGCCGGTAACTCGCCATTGGCACGGATCCACACCTGACGCAGCGGCTCATCAACATGGCCTTTTAGCGGGTTATGAATCTGTACCGGACGAATATCCAGCGGACGCTCGGCGAGGAATTTTTCTTTCAGCTTGAGTGGCAGATGGGCGGCCAGCTTTTTCGCCAAATCCTGTTCCGATGGCAGATTATCCGGGCCCGGCACCTGCGGCATGCTGTTCTGATGCTCGAAGCCGCTTTCAGGTGCTTGGAACGAGGCCGTCATGTAGAAGATCGGTTGTCCATTCTGTACCGCGCTGACGCGGCGTGCGCTGAAGCTTTTGCCGTCACGCAGCGTTTCGACATCATAGACGATGGCTTTTTGGCTATCGCCTGGACGCAAAAAATAGCTGTGGAAAGAGTGAATGATGCGCTCTTCCGGCACCGTTTGTTTCGCGGCATACAGCGCCTGACCAACTACCTGGCCACCAAACACCTGGCGCAGACCAAGATCTTCGCTCTGACCACGAAACAGGCCTTCTTCCAGTTTTTCCAGATTTAATAAATTAAGCAGGTTGTGCAGTGCCTGGCTCATAGCGGATTCCTCAGCGGGACTAATCGCGTCAGTGTGAAAGATCCGACCAGTTTCCGTCAATGATTTTGCCGCGATTTCAGTGGGCTGGCTGAAGGTTTAGGCGCAATGCCGATATTTGTGCCAGAATTAAGGTCATTCGGCGGCTGAAAAGCTAAGTAATGAATTTACCGCCGACAATCATAGTGTTCATAAGGAGACGACATCGATGAAAATCTGGCAAGTTATTAGCGGTATGACCCTGGCAGCGGCGATTACCGGTTGTGCGGACCACAGCAAGCCGGTAGCCACACCTACACTCGGCTCAGCGGTAGCGGGGCAGCAGGCCGCCATTGCGCAGCCGAATGTCAGTGGTTCGGTGTATATCCGCCAGCGCATCGCGCTGCCACCGGATTCCGTGCTAACCGTAACGCTGTCTGATGCATCGCTGGCCGATGCGCCTTCGAAAGTGTTGTCGCAGCGCGTAGTGCGTACGGAAGGCAAACAGTCACCGTTCCAGTTTGTCTTGCCGTTCAATCCGGCTGACATCCAGCCGAACGCGCGCATTCTGTTAAGTGCGGCGATTTCGATTGATGGCAAGCTGGCGTTTATCACCGATACGGTGAAACCGGTGATTAATCAGGGCGGAACAAAAGCCGAACTGCTGTTGGTTCCCGTGACTAACGTCGCGATGCAAACCCAGCCGGGTGCCGCAACAACAGTGCCTTCGACTTCACCTACACAGGTGACGCCATCGTCTTCGGTGCCGGCACCGACGAGTTTGTAATCTACCAAACGGCATAGGCCAAGCGCACAGGCCCGCTGCCGTGTAGTAAAGCGTCACACGCCATGGATGGCGTGTGCCGAGCGATCAGGGACGAGACAGCGGCTTTACGGAACGGCAGCGGGCTTGTGCGCGACATATCGCACCGCTAAATTTCCCAACGATATTTTTCCAGCTCAATCTCCCCAGCATCGCTCACTTCAATCCCTTCCGCTTCCAGCGCATCCCGCTGACGAAACAGATCATCGCCCTGCAGCGAAATCCTGCCGTGACGATTGATAACGCGAAACCAAGGTAACTTACTGCCTTCCGGCAAACGGCGTAATACGCCGCCCACCTGACGTGCTGCGCGTGGCGAACCGGCCAACTGTGCAACATCACCGTAAGTGGTGACCTTTCCTGGCGGAATGGCTGCGATGATCTGCCACACGCGCTCAGAGAAATTGTTTTGGTCGCTCATATGCGCACCTATTTTCATCAGGAAAGGGCAAACTTTAGCATGCAGAAGGGTAGACATCAGCGCATTGCTGTGTGCTTGTGCAAGAAACCAACGGTTGTCGGGCCTGCGCTTGCAATTGCCAGGGGCATACTTGATAATGCCTGCGCTCTCGAAATGAGGGCTTGTCAATGGGGGCCCTGTTGGTTCTCCCGCAATGCTAACTTGTGAACTCGGTCAGATCCGGAAGGAAGCAGCCGCAGCAGGCGACGCGTGTGCCGGGATGTAGCTGGCAGGGCCCCCACCATTTTGTACCCGCCTAATACTCCACAGAATTTTACGCACAGAGAAATCTGGCAATCCTTTGCCTGTGATTCAATCCTTGATTAATACGATGATGGTGCAGAGCGGCTGTTAGGGGAAAAACTTAGCGGACGAACTTCCAGACAGAAACCGGTACTTTATCGTAAAGCTTATTCATGGTCAGTTCAGCCAGACGATGATCGGCTGCCGAATAGAATACCGCGAGTTCATTATCAGGTAATTCATACTTGTTTTTTTCGATAACCCGTTCAAGGGTATCGATTGAGCGACAGCGGCGCAGTCGCATCAAATAATCTGTTTTGGTTAAGGCTTGGTTGCTCATAAATAAACCGGTCTCAGTCTGGTGCTAAAAGGAATGGCTAGGTTGTTGGAGATAAGCACACTCTTCGGCAAACAGATTAAATAAACGTTTTGCTGAACGCTGCCACCGTTGTAGATCCTGAGTATTGATTCCATAGCTGCTGAACAGCATAAAGGTATCGTCAAGATATTCATCGATTTGCGTAATCAGGGCTTCATCTTCAACGTGCTTAATTTTGTAATTCATCGTGAAAGAAGCGATATGCTCAATCAAATCGTTGAGCTGTAAATTGCTTTCCGAAGTAGGATCATTAACCCAACCATGATGGCTATCAGTCAATGTCGCCATACTTTCGTCGAACAAGTTCTCACACAGGTATTTAAGCTGGGCAATATCATGCCGTTTCGGTGAGTATTCGTCCATCTTTTTCCCCTCCATAGCTAGCACAGTTACCGCAGCGCGGCGAGATTAGGAAAAGCTACCAGGAAGCGATCTCGAATAAAATTGAATTAAGCGACTCCTTAAATGTAATCCACAATCATTAGCTTTGCTCACCTCAATTACCAAATATTACAATTCGTCGGCAGGAGAGGGGCGCTCATTGTCAATCACTTCAAACACCAGCGCGCCGGGCGTTACCTGAAACAACACTTCTTCTCGACGCTTAAACGTTTCATTTAAATCCAGGCAAGGATTAAATAAATTCCAGCTGAAATCGTAAAGCATTTTAAATCGATTGTTGTTGGTTGGTTGAATAGAAATAATCTGGAAGCTCTCGGGAACTAATTGCGCGTTTTGAGAATACCACTGTAAATCACCGGCTAATGCCTCGGCTATTTTGAGAATATTCCCCTGGATAATTCTTACCAACTTTTCGCAATCGTCCTCATCCACAGCAATATCACGATGAATAATAGACGGCATTTTGTATCCAGTAAAAGAATGATGTTTCTATCATTGAGCTTATTGGGTGACATTGCAAGTCGCTAATAAACAGAAAGAGTAATCGTTGTGATGGGTTTCATAACTCAATCATGGCGAAACGGCGAATTACAGCGGTAATCGTCTTGAGCGATCAACTTTTGAAACACTTTTACTCGGGCGCAATAGAGGAAGATTCGGGTAGTATAATTGTTATGTTATAACATTTTTGGTTGTTGAGTATGAATCACAGCGGTTTACTTCTTTCCCTTGGCGGCCGTTTGCTGGTTGCGCTGATGCTGATTGCCTTTCTGGCAATAGCCTTATGGTGGGGAATGCAGAAATGATGCATTTCAACCGCTTACAAGCAGGTTATCAAGGCCGTGCGGTGACGCCTCTCGTTAATGGTGAGCTGGCAAAGGGCAGCATGACGGCGCTGATTGGCGCTAATGGCACCGGCAAATCGACCTTATTGAAAACCATTGCCGGCTTACTGCCGCCGATTTCTGGCAGCTGCGAATTGCAGATCCCACGTAAAGCACTGGGCTGGTTACCACAACGCAGTGAACTCGAAACCCGCTTTCCTCTTACTGCTTATGAACTGGTGGCGATGGGCTGTTGGCCACGCTGCGGCTGGTTTGGTGGCATTAATCGCGCCTTGCGTCTGGAAATTGATGCCGCGCTGGATGCGGTGCAAATGCGTGAGTTTGCCGATGCGCAGCCAGCCACTTTATCTGGCGGACAACTGCAGCGCGTGCTGTTCGCGCGCTTAATGTTGCAGCGCAGTCAGCTCTGGCTGCTGGATGAACCCTTCAACGGCATTGATAGCCAAACCGTCACTTTACTGATGTCGATCCTCGAACAGCAACAGCAGGCGGGCACCACATTATTAGTGGTGCTACACGATCGGCCGCTGGTGGCGCGCTATTTTCAGGATGTGTTATCGCTCGATGACGCTGATTCCGCACAAACGTCAACGTTGCGTAGGGTAGCGTCGTGACATTACTTCAACCCTTTATCGAATTTGGTTTCATGCGCCGTGCGTTGGTGGCCTGCATTGCATTAGCAATTAGCGCCACGCCGCTGGGTGTTTTCCTCTCCCTACGCCGCATGAGTCTGGTCGGCGATGCGCTATCACATGCGGTATTACCCGGAGCGGCGATTGGATATCTGGTGTCGGGATTATCGCTGGTGGCGATGGGCATTGGCGGCCTGATTGCCGGTTTGGCGGTGGCGCTGCTCTCGGGGGCGGTCAGCCGTTACACGCACCTCAAAGAGGATGCCAGTTTTTCGGGCTTCTACCTCGGCTCTCTGGCACTCGGCGTCACGCTGGTGTCACTGCGTGGTTCCAGCGTTGATCTGCTGCACGTGTTATTTGGATCGCTGCTGGCGGTGGATAACGCGGCAATTCTGCTGGTTGGCGGCATTGCCGCTACGACCTTGCTGCTGCTGGCGGTGATCTTCCGTCCGCTGGTGATCGATGCCTTCGATCCCGATTTCCTGCGCGCACAGGGCAAATGGAGCGCACCGCTGGTGCACGGTCTGTTCCTGATGCTGGTGGTGCTTAATCTGGTGGCGGGCTTTCAGGTGCTGGGCACGCTGATGTCGGTGGGATTGATGATGCTGCCGGCTACCAGCGCACGCTTCTGGAGTCGCCATCTCGCTTGCATGCTCGGCATCGCCATGTTGCTGGCGATCGTCTCTGCGTTTATCGGTCTGATTCTTTCGTGGCACTTCTCGCTGCCGGCTGGACCGGCGGTGGTGCTGAGTGCTGCGGTGCTGTTTCTGCTTTCTGTTTTGACAGGACCATGTGGCGGCCTGTTGCGCCGTCGATAACGAAACCAATAAGGGGATATGAATGAAAAAGTTACCGCTGAGTCTGGCGATTGGTGCCATGCTGATTAGCCCACTGTCGCTGGCGAAAAGCGTTGATGTTGTGGCGAGTTTTACCGTGCTGGCGGATATCGTTAAACAGGTTGGTGGCGATCACGTCAACGTGAAATCGCTGGTCGGGCCGAACGGTGATCCGCACACCTTCGAACCGACGCCGCAGGATAGCCAGGCGCTGTCAAAAGCGGATGTGGTGTTTGTCAGCGGTTTGGGCATGGAAGGTTGGATGGATCGCCTGATCAGCGCGTCAGGTTATAAAGGCACCATCGTAGTGGCCTCGAACGGCGTTAACACGCGCAAGATGGAAGAGGACGGTAAAAGCGTCACCGATCCCCACGCGTGGAACAGCATGCAAAACGGTGTGATCTACGCCACCAATGTGATGAATGCGCTGATCAAAGCCGATCCTGAAGATGCGGCGGATATTCGCAAAAGCGGGGAAAGCTACATTCAGCAGTTGCAAAAGCTAGATAGCTGGGCGATAACCGCCTTTGCTGAAGTGCCGAAGAACAAGCGTAAGGTGCTGACCAGCCACGATGCCTTTGGCTACTTTGGCCAACGTTATGGCGTCAGTTTCCTTGCGCCGGTGGGCTTCTCTACTGAAGCGGAAGCCAGCGCCAGCGATGTGGCTTCGATCATCAAACAGCTAAAGGCCGAGCACATCAAAACCTACTTCATGGAGAATCAAACCGATCCACGTCTGGTAAAACAGATTGCCAGCGAAACCGGCGCACAGCCGGGCGGTGAACTCTATCCTGAAGCGTTGTCGGAAGCGAATGGCCCGGCAGCGACCTATGTTGCCGCGTTCAAACACAATGTTGACGCCATTCTGCATAGCATGAAGTAAAAAAAAGGCCGGGGAGCATCCCGGCCAATTATCACGACACTTTCCTACCTTTTTTTCTTTCTTCCCTGAACCGCCTTAAAGCGCGGGTTGGTTTTGCAAATCACATAAATGCGACCTTTACGACGCACGACTTTGCAATCTTTATGGCGCGTCTTTGCAGAGCGCAATGAACTCAATACCTGCATCTCTTCTCTCCAGCGTTACTTGTTGCGCGACAGGAAGCTGCCAAAACGCTGGTTGAAGCGCGCGGTGCTGCCTTCTTTGGCGAAATCTTTCTGTTTGCCGGTATAGAACACGTGGGATTTTGACGATACATCCAGCGTGACATACGGCAGCACTTCACCTTCAAACTCAATGGTGCGCTCGGTTTTGATGGTGGAGCCGACTTTGAAGTATTCGTTGGCCGAGGTGTCGTGGAACACCACTGGGCGATAAAGGGGATGGATATTCGGTTTCATAGTAACCTCGTTATGTAATGTTATACTATAACAATAGTATGAACCCGAGAATGGCTGATTGCAACCGTGGAAAACGCAGGGATTTTGGCGGGGCGGGGAAGCAGCAATAAAAAAGGCCGCATCAGCGGCCTTTTAGGGAAGGGTAGAACTTAGTGTTTGTGCTCTACCGGATGACCTTGTTCGAGGTCACCTTTGTTCTTACTGAAGCGGCGACGTACCACCACGAAGAATACCGGAACGAAGAAGATAGCCAGCGCGGTCGCTGTTACCATCCCGCCCATTACGCCGGTACCTACCGCGTTCTGCGCGCCAGAGCCAGCACCGGTGCTGATCGCCAGAGGCATTACGCCGAGGATAAAGGCGAGCGAGGTCATCAGAATCGGACGCAGACGCATACGGGATGCTTCCAGCGTTGATTCAACCAGCCCTTTGCCTTCCTTCTCCATCAAATCCTTGGCGAATTCGACGATCAGGATGGCGTTCTTCGCCGACAATCCTATGGTGGTCAACAAGCCCACCACAAAGTAGACGTCGTTACTCAAGCCACGGGCTGTGGTGAAGATCAGTGCGCCGACAACACCCAGCGGTACCACTAACATTACCGAGAACGGAATCGACCAGCTCTCATACAGCGCGGCCAGACACAGGAACACCACAATCAGCGAGATAGCATACAGCGCCGGTGCCTGGTTACCTGACAAGCGTTCCTGATAGGACATGCCGGTCCAGTCGTAACCGATACCCGCAGGCAGTTTTCCTGCCAGCTGTTCCATCAGGTTCATGGCATCACCGGAGCTCTTGCCTGGTGCAGCCTGGCCGAGAATCTCCATTGAAGGCAAGCCGTTGTAACGCTCCAGACGTGGCGAGCCGTACTGCCACTTCGCCGAAGAGAAGGCGGAGAACGGAACCATAGTGCCGCCGCTGTTGCGCACGAACCACTTACTGATATCGTCCGGCAACATACGTGAATCGGCCTGGCCCATTACGTACACTTTCTTCACGCGACCGCGGTCGATGAAGTCGTTGACGTAAGAACCGCCCCATGCGGCGCCCAGCGTGGTGTTGATGTCTGACAGCGACACACCCAGCGCCTGCGCTTTTTCCTGATCGATAATCAGTTTGTACTGTGGCGTATCTTCCATACCGTTTGGACGCACGCCCACCAGCGTATCCGGATGCTGGGCGATCATGCCAAACAGCTGATTACGCGCGGCAGTCAGCTTCTCGTGGCCCAGGTTGCCCTGATCGGTCAGCATGAAGTCAAAGCCGGTGGCGTTACCCAGTTCGATAATCGCTGGCAGGTTGAACGGGAACACCATTGCATCTTTGATTTGACCGAGCGCCTGCATGGCACGACCGGCAATCGCAGGCACTTTCAGGCTGGCATCGCCACGCTCATCCCACGGCTTGAGGCTGACGAACGCGATACCGGTGTTCTGTCCACGACCGGCAAAGCCGAAGCCGTTAACGGTAAACACCGAATTCACGCTGTCTTTCTCTTTATTCAGGAAGTAGTCAGTAACTTGATCCAGTACTTTCTGCGTACGTTCCTGGGTTGCACCCGCTGGCAACTGCGCCTGAGCCAGTAACAGCCCCTGATCCTCTTCCGGCAGGAATGAGGTAGGCAGTTTTATGAACAGGTAGGCCATGCCGACGACGATTACCAGATAAATCAGCAGGTAACGACCGGTGCTGCGAACGATGTGGCCCACACTATCAACATAGTGGTTGGTGCTCTTATCGAACACACGGTTAAACCAACCAAAGAAGCCGGTAGTTTTACCATGGGTACCTTTTTCCACCGGCTTCAGCAAGGTGGCACAAAGCGCTGGAGTCAGAATCAACGCCACCAGCACCGACAGCGCCATCGCCGAAACGATGGTGATCGAGAACTGGCGATAGATGACGCCGGTTGAACCGCCGAAGAAGGCCATCGGAATAAATACCGCTGATAGCACCAGCGCGATACCCACCAACGCACCCTGAATCTGCTCCATCGAACGTTTGGTGGCTTCTTTCGGCGGTAAACCCTCTTCAGCCATAACACGTTCAACGTTCTCGACCACCACGATGGCGTCATCCACTAACAGGCCGATGGCAAGTACCATCCCGAACATCGTTAGGGTGTTTATCGAGTAACCAAAGGCGCTGATGACGGCGAAAGTACCTAGCAAGACTACCGGTACGGCGATGGTTGGAATCAAGGTCGCACGGAAGTTTTGCAGGAACAGATACATCACCAGGAACACCAGCACGATCGCTTCAAACAGCGTTTTCACCACTTCGAAAATCGAAATTTTCACGAACGGCGTGGTGTCGTACGGATAAACCGTTTTCATGCCTGCCGGGAAGAACGGCTGCAGTTTCGCCAGTTCAGCTTTCACCGCATCGGCGGTGTCCAGCGCGTTAGCGCCGGTTGCCAGCTTAATACCGATACCGGAAGCCGGTTTGCCATTATAACGCGCGATGATCTCGTAGTTTTCACCACCGAGTTCAATCTTCGCCACGTCACGCAGGCGCACCTGAGAACCATCCTGATTCACTTTCAGCAAGATCTTGCCGAACTCATCTGTTGAAGTCAGACGGGTTTGCGCAATGATCGAGGCATTAAGCTGTTGACCCGGCACAGGTGGAGTACCGCCCAACTGACCGGCGGCGATTTGGGTGTTCTGGACTTTCAATGCGCTGATGACATCCACTGGCGTCAGTGAGTAGTTATTCAGCTTGTGTGGGTCCAACCAGATACGCATCGCATACTGCGCACCAAACACCTGTGTATCACCAACCCCCGGCATACGGCTGACCGGATCTTTGATGTTCGAAGCAACATAGTCAGAAATATCGTTCTGCGTCATGTTGTCGTTATCGCTGACGAAACCTGCCACCATCAGGAAGCTGCTGGAGGATTTCTTAACCTGAATCCCCTGTTGCTGCACTTCTTGTGGCAGTAACGGCGTGGCCAGCTGCAGTTTGTTCTGCACCTGAACCTGCGCGATATCTGCGTCAGTACCGGATTGGAAGGTCAGCGTCAGCGTCAATGTGCCCGACGAATCACTGCTCGATGACATATACATCAGGCCATCGATACCGTTCATGTTTTGCTCGATGACCTGCGTCACCGAATCTTGCAGCGTTTTCGCATCAGCACCCGGATAGGTCGCCTGGATCTCAACTGCCGGCGGCGCAACATTGGGATATTGCTCAATCGGCAGGCTGATAATCGATAGCACACCAACCAACATGATGATGATGGCGAGCACCCACGCAAAAATGGGGCGATCAATAAAGAACTTAGCCATGTATCAGTGGCTCCTGTTATGACGATGATTTAGCAGACGGTGATTCTGGTGCAGCTTTGGCATCATCGGAGACTTCTTGTGGCGTCACCTGCGCACCCGGTTTGGCACGCTGGATACCGGTGGTGATCACCCGATCGCCTGCTTTAAGACCTTCCGTTACCAGCCATTTGTCACCAAATGCCTGATTAGCGGTGATATTACGAGATTCCACTTTATTATCCGCGCCCACGACCATCGCCGTTGCCTGACCGGTTGGGGTACGTGTTACGCCCTGTTGCGGTACCAGCAATGCGGTTGGATTGGTGCCTTCATCCAGACGTGCGCGAACAAACATACCTGGCAGTAGGCGATTGTCCGGATTCGGGAAGATGGCGCGCAGCGTGATTGAACCGGTGGTTTCATCCACGCTCACATCAGAGAATTCCAATGTGCCTGTTTGCGGGTATGCGTTACCGTTTTGCATCAGCAGGGTGACGTTGGCCTTACCGTCGTTCTGTTTCAGCTGACCGGATTCCAGTTCTGCGCGCAAACGCAGGAATTCATCACTGGATTGGGTCACGTCGACATACATAGGATCGAGCTGTTGCACGGTGGCCAGCGCGGTAGTCTGCCCATTTGAAACCAGCGCACCTTCGGTGACTGACGATTTACCGATGCGACCGCTGATTGGCGAGGTCACTTTGGTATACGCCAGATTAATGCGCGCGGTTTCGACGTTGGCACGCGCAGCCTGTGCGGCTGCAGCCGTTTGGGCTGCAGTGCCTGCGGCGGTGTCATAGTCCTGCTGACTGATGTACTTGGTACCCAGCAGTGGCTTGTAGCGAGTGATGGTTAACTGCGCGACGCGAGCATTGGCTTCCGCCTGGGCTAAATCCGCTTTAGCGCTGTCGTAGGCCGCCTGGTAGGTGGCGGGATCGATCTGATACAGCGACTGACCGGCTTTTACATCACTACCTTCAACAAAATTACGTTTGAGAATAATACCTGACACCTGAGGGCGAACTTCCGCAACGCGGAAAGCCGAGGTACGGCCCGGCAGCTCAGTGGTAATTTGCAATGGTTCGTTTTTTAACGTCACAACACCCACTTCTGGGGGCTGCTGCTGGGCGGCTTGCTGGGATTTATTATCATCACATCCTGTTAACAAAAAGCTGCCTGAAAGCATCAGGACGGCCGCCAGAGGCGCTAATCCTCTGTTTTTATTCATAAATAAACCTCTAGTGTCCGATATCAAATGATCAATGGATCACAAACCGATAAACCCATTGCTGCGTTAAAACACGGGTCGTGCTATGGTACATACATTCACAAATGTATGTAAACTTACAAGTTTGTAAAAAAAGCCCAGCATGGCACGAAAAACCAAAGCGCAAGCTCTTGAAACACGGCATCAAATTCTTGACGCCGCATTAGCACACTTTTCCGAACATGGTGTGGCCGCCACGTCTCTGGCGGATATCGCAACAGCGGCCGGCGTCACGCGCGGGGCTATCTACTGGCATTTCAAAAACAAAGCCGATCTCTTACATGAAATCTGGCTACGTTGTGACGCTGGGCTGGACGATGTGGAACTTGAGTATCAGACAAAATACCCGGGTGATCCACTTTCTGTTGTACGTTCAATGTTGATCTATATCCTTGACGCCACAGCAAAGGATCCGCAAAGACGCGCATTAATGGAGATTATCTTCCATAAGTGTGAGTTTGTTGGCGAAATGTCGACGTTACAGGATATGCGCCAAAGCTTACTGCTGGAGTGTTACGACCGCATTGAAGTGGTGTTGAAAGAGTGTATTGAGGTCGGTCAGCTGCCCAACAACATCAACACGCGCCAGTCTGCACGTCTGATGTGTGGCTACATCAACGGCATGATGGAAAACTGGTTATTCAATCCGCAGGCTTATGATTTGGCTGCCGATGCGCCGCAGCTGGTGGATGCATTTTTGGATATGTTGCGCCTTAGTCCAACACTTACCACCGGGCCACGTTAAGCAGCATCTTCCGCCGCTTTCTTTTGTTGATAATCCCGCTGAACAATTGCCAGCGCGGCCAGCACGGTGGCGGTGGGAACATTATTCTCTTCAAGCAGTTGAATCAGATCGACGGCAAGCTTGATTTCGTCGGGTGCGCTGTCCAGTGACATTGTTTCTCCTAAATACGTAATTTCGCCGCGACCAGCAGCATTAACATTGCGCCCAGCAGCGCGCTGGCGAAACCGGCTGGATGCAAGGCGGCAAGGTCGCCGGTGGTGAAATAGGTAGCGATATAGCCGCCAATCAGCGCGCCAATCACCGCCAGCACCAGCGTAGGCACAAATCCTCCCGGACGACCGGGAAAAATCACCCGCTTAAGCCAGCCTGCCGCTAAACCAATTACAATCCAAAAAACCAGCGTCATGATTTTTCTCCTTTTTCTCACCGCACTGAGTATAGAGGAAAAAGCGCCACGTTTAGGATGTAGTACCGCTCAGTTAAGCATTAATTTGCATATGTATGCAGGTGCGCATGAATGCGCACCCTACGCAAAAACGCGCTAATTCATTGTAGGGTCGCCATTTATGGTGACCGAAAGATGCTTAACTGACGAGCATTACGCGTTTAGCGTGGCATAGACGGCAACTCCAGTTTGTAGATAGCGGCGCGGCAGCGTGCCAGGCGCTCTTGCAATTGATCAACTTCACGAATTAGCTGCTGCTGAACGCTGAGGGTTTCGGCGCGCGCCAGATGTTGCTCGCGCTGTTGAATCATCGCCAGTAAGCGCTTTTCGTAGCCTTGATACTCTTCACGTTTGGTCTGGCGTGCATCGACGCGTGGCCGCTCGCGCTTAACCCGCAGCTGTTGGCTTTGGCATTCGCGCTGCAAGGCGGCAATCTGATCCAACACTTTCTCCGCCAGCCATTGACGACGCACCACATCGGTATCGGCTGCGGTTAGCTGTGTAATATTGCCTTCCAGTTCGCGCAGATAATCCGCCAGACGCGTGCCGCTAGTGCGAAACAGTTGAGAGTCAAAGCGCGGCTGACGACAGGCACCATCCGGCTGCTGCGCAATCTGCTGGCGCAGTAGATCTAACATGGCGTGGAGACGCTGCTGTGCGGGCGCTTGGGGCATCACTCTGTTTCCGACTGTGTTAACGTAACGCTGTTTTGACTCATTCAGGCATCAGGCATGCAGCGCATTTTACTACTGAGCCTTGGCTGGCTGGCGATTGTGCTAGGTACGCTGGGCATTGTATTACCTTTATTACCTACGACGCCATTTGTGTTGCTGGCGGCTTGGTGTTTTGCCCGCTCGTCGCCGCGTTTCCACCATTGGCTGCTGTGGAAATCGCCGTTTGGCCGCTACATTCGTCACTGGCAGCAGCATCGTGCCATGCCGCCTGGTGCCAAGATTCGCGCCATGTTGCTGATTGTGATTACCCTTTCAATCTCGATTTATCTGGTGAACCTGCTGTGGGTACGCATTCTGTTAGGCGCGATGCTGTGCATGCTGCTGCTTTTCATGTGGCGCATTCCGGTCGTTGCCGAGGATGCCAGCCCGCCACAACAGTAGCGTGAGGGTTGCATTTAGCCGGGTATTTGCATAGATTTGGGCATCTTCGTGCGTGGCTTCCCTTATAAACGACTTCGCTTAACCCGGTTTCCGGGGTTTGGCGCTAGAGAAGCTGCGCGTATTAGATATTTTCTCCAGGCGTAACATTTATGACCGCAACTGCGCAGCAGCTTGAACTCATCAAAAACAGCATTAAAAGCATTCCTGACTATCCGAAGCCGGGCATTCTGTTCCGTGACGTAACCAGTCTGATGGAAGATCCGCAGGCGTATGCCGCGTCGATCGCCATTCTGGTTGAGCGTTATCGTAACAAAGGCATCACCAAGGTGGTGGGAACGGAAGCGCGTGGCTTCCTGTTTGGCGCGCCGGTGGCGCTGGGTTTGGGCGTGGGTTTTGTGCCGGTGCGTAAGCCAGGTAAACTGCCGCGTGAAACCTTCAGCGAAAGCTATGAGCTGGAATACGGCACCGATGCGCTGGAACTGCATAAAGATGCCATCAAGCCAGGCGATGTGGTGCTGGTGGTGGACGATCTGCTGGCAACCGGCGGCACGCTGGAAGCAACGGTGAAACTGATCCGCCGCGCCGGTGGTGAAGTGAAAGACGCCGCATTCGTGATTAATCTGTTTGACCTGACCGGCGAAGCCCGCTTGACCGCCATGGGCGTCGAGTGCTTCAGCCTGGTGAATTTCCCCGGCCACTAAGGCCTGCGCGCTCCGCTGTATGGCGGGGCGCCACCTCTGCAAAGTTAGTGGTTGCTGATCCGCTGGTGGCTGTTAAACTACTGCCAAAATAAACAGGGTTTGCGAAGCTGCATTTTCTCCCTTCTCCCTAAATTCCAGTGATTGAATCCACATGAGCTATCAGGTACTTGCGCGAAAATGGCGTCCCCAGGCCTTCGCTGACGTAGTCGGTCAGGAACATGTGCTGACTGCGCTGGCTAACGGGTTGTCACTGGGACGAATCCATCATGCTTATCTCTTTTCTGGTACTCGCGGCGTCGGGAAAACCTCGATCGCCCGTCTGCTGGCGAAGGGCCTTAACTGTGAAACCGGCATCACGTCAACGCCGTGCGGACAATGCGACAACTGCCGCGAAATCGAGCAGGGCCGTTTTGTCGATCTGATTGAGATCGATGCCGCCTCACGCACCAAAGTTGAAGATACGCGCGATCTGCTCGATAACGTGCAGTACGCGCCCGCGCGCGGTCGCTTCAAGGTCTATCTGATCGATGAAGTGCATATGCTGTCGCGCCACAGCTTCAATGCGCTGCTGAAAACGCTGGAAGAGCCGCCATCGCACGTCAAATTCCTGCTGGCGACCACCGATCCGCAGAAGCTGCCGGTGACGATTCTGTCACGTTGCCTGCAATTCCACCTTAAGGCGCTCGACGTCGAGCAAATCCAGCAGCAGCTGGCGCATGTGTTGCAGCAGGAGCAGATTGCTGCCGAATCGCGTGCGCTGCATCTGCTGGCGCGCGCCGCTGACGGCAGTATGCGCGATGCGCTCAGCCTGACCGATCAGGCGATTGCCATGGGGCAGGGCAGCGTAACGCGTGACACCGTGGCACAAATGCTCGGCACACTCGACGACGAACAGCCGCTGGCGCTGATTGAAGCGCTGGTAGATGGTCAGGGCGAACAGGTGATGGCGCTGCTGAATCAGGCCGCGTCGCGCGGGGTGGAGTGGGAAGCGCTGCTGGTTGAGATGCTGCGTTTGCTGCACCGCATTGCGATGGTGCAGCTATTGCCGAGCTCGCTCAGCGAGGACGATCTTAGCCAGGCCGATCGCCTGCGTGAATTAGCGCGCGTGCTGCCACCGGCTGACGTGCAGCTCTATTACCAAACGCTGTTGATGGGACGTAAAGATCTGCCGCTGGCACCGGATCGGCGCTTAGGCGTGGAGATGACGCTGCTGCGCGCGCTGGCCTTCCATCCGCAGGCAACAATTGCTGAGCCGGTGGCGCGTCCCACCTTGACGCCACAAGCTGCTCCGCAGGTTGCTGCGCCACAAGCCGCACCAAAAGCCGCGCCCGCACCGGCTGCGCAGCCACAGATGGCACCGCCGAACCATGACGCGCCGCCAATGTCGGATGATTATCCGGACATGCAGCCTGCGCCCGATCCGTTACCCGACTCCACCAGCCAGTTGTTACAGGCGCGAACGCAGTTGCTGCGTCAGGGAGCCGGCAAAGCAAAAAAGAGTGAGCCGGCAGCGCGTTCCGCGCGGCCGGCGAATCCGGCGCTGGAACGACTCGCTAGCGTCACTGAACGTGTGCAACAACGTGCGTCTGAACCCACGGTAAAAGCGCCGGCCAAACCGGAAGCCTATCGCTGGAAAACGCAGCTGCCGGTGGAGGTTAAAGCGGAGCCGGTGGCGACGCCAAAAGCCTTGCGTTCGGCTCTGGAGCATGAGAAAACGCCAGAGCTGGCGCTACGTCTGGCGGAAGAAGCACAGCAGCGCGATGCGTGGGCCGCAGAAATCGCTGCGCTGACGCTACCGAAATTGGTGCAACAAGTGGCGCTCAATGCGTGGAAAGAGGTAGGCGAAAATGGCATTACGCTGCATCTGCGCAGCAGCCAGCGCCATCTGAATTCTGCATCTGCCAAGCAAGCGCTGGCGGACGCGTTGAGTCAGTCTGCCGGTCAGCCGGTTGAATTGACCATTATTGAAGACGATAATCCTACGGTATTGACGCCACTGGAGTGGCGCCAGGCCATTTATGAAGAGAAGCTGTCGCAGGCGCGGCAGTCGATCGAAAGTGATACCCATATTCAGACATTGCGTCGATTCTTCGATGCCGATTTGGATGAAGAGAGTATTCGACCGGTGTGAACATGCTGCCGCGCGTCAACTGCGCGCAGCCCCAGCAAAGAGAGAAAACTATGTTTGGTAAAGGCGGATTGGGCAACCTGATGAAACAGGCCCAGCAGATGCAAGACAAAATGGCCAAAGTTCAGGAAGAGATCGCCGCGATCGAAGTGACCGGTGAATCAGGTGCTGGCTTGGTTAAAGTAACCATCAACGGTGCGCACAACTGCCGTCGTGTCGAAGTCGATCCTAGCTTGCTGGAAGATGACAAAGACATGCTGGAAGATCTGATCGCTGCGGCCTTCAACGATGCGGCACGCCGTATCGACGAAACGCAGAAAGAGAAGATGGCTGCTGTCTCTTCAGGTATGCAGCTGCCACCTGGCTTCAAGATGCCGTTCTGATGCAAACCAGTCCACTGCTTGAATCTTTGATGGAGTCGTTGCGCTGCCTGCCGGGCGTTGGCCCGAAGTCGGCGCAGCGCATGGCTTTTCAGCTGTTGCAGCGCGATCGTAGCGGTGGCATGCGTCTGGCGCAGGCGTTGACCCGCGCCATGTCGGAAATTGGCCACTGCGCCGATTGCCGTACCTTCACCGAGCAGGAAATCTGCACCATCTGCGCCAATCCGCGTCGTCAGCAAAACGGCCAGATTTGCGTGGTGGAGAGCCCGGCAGATATCCACGCCATTGAGCAGACCGGCCAGTTTGGCGGCCGCTACTTTGTGCTGATGGGCCACTTGTCACCGCTGGATGGCATTGGTCCACAGGATATCGGCCTGGATCGGCTGGAGCAGCGTCTCGAGCGCGAAACCTTAACCGAAGTGATCCTCGCCACCAATCCCACGGTGGAAGGAGAAGCCACGGCCAACTACATCGCCGAGCTGTGCGGACAATATGGCGTTGATGCCAGCCGTATTGCGCACGGCGTGCCGGTTGGCGGTGAGTTGGAAATGGTCGATGGCACCACGCTGTCGCACTCGCTCGCCGGACGCCACAAGATTAATTTCTAATCACTTGCCGATGTCTTCGCAGACATCGGCTTGAAATCCTGCCCTTCATCCCCATTTCTCTCTCAACGTATCATCAACCCCGATTCAGTTGAGGTAGCAATGACCATGAAAGGACAAGAGACGCGTGGCTTCCAGTCAGAGGTAAAACAACTTCTGCACCTGATGATCCATTCGCTCTATTCAAATAAAGAGATTTTCCTGCGCGAGCTGATTTCCAACGCTTCAGATGCCGCCGACAAACTGCGCTTCCGCGCGCTGTCGACGCCCGATCTGTATGAAGGCGACGGCGACCTGCGCGTACGTATCTCGGTCAACCCGGAAAATCGCACGCTGACGCTCAGCGATAACGGCATCGGTATGCACCGTGATGAGGTGATTGAGAACCTCGGCACCATCGCGAAATCTGGTACCAAATCCTTCCTCGAATCCATGGGCTCCGACCAGGCGAAAGACAGCCAGCTGATCGGTCAGTTCGGCGTGGGCTTCTACTCGGCGTTCATCGTGGCGGACAAAGTTACCGTGCGCACCCGCGCGGCTGGCGCTAAAGCCGATGAAGCGGTGTTCTGGGAATCTGCCGGCGAAGGCGAGTACACATTGGCGGAGATTGAGAAAGCCGATCGCGGTACCGAAATCACGCTGCACTTCCGTGAAGGGGAAGATGATTTCCTCGATGCGTGGCGCGTACGTAACGTGATCAGCAAATACTCCGATCACATCGCGCTGCCGGTCGAAATTGAAAGCAAAGACGAAGAGAGCGACACCACCACCTGGGAAAAGATCAACAAAGCCCAGGCGCTGTGGACGCGTAACAAGTCCGAGATCAGCGACGACGAGTACAACGAGTTTTACAAACATATCGCCCATGATTTCAGCGATCCGGCGATCTGGAGCCATAACCGCGTGGAAGGTAAGCAGGAATACACCAGCTTGCTGTATCTGCCATCACGCGCGCCGTTTGACATGTTCAATCGCGACAGCAAGCACGGCCTGAAACTCTATGTGCAGCGCGTATTTATCATGGACGATGCCGAGCAGTTCATGCCGAACTACCTGCGCTTCGTGCGTGGTTTGATAGATTCCAACGATCTGCCGCTGAACGTATCGCGTGAAATCCTGCAGGACAGCCGCGTGACCCAGAGCCTGCGCGCCGCGCTGACCAAGCGTAGCCTGCAGATGCTGGAAAAACTGGCGAAAGACGACGCAGAAAAATATCAGCAGTTCTGGAAAGAGTTCGGTCTGGTGCTGAAAGAGGGCCCGGCAGAAGACAACGCTAACCAGCAACAGATTGCCAAGCTGCTGCGCTTTGCCACCAGCCAGAGCGAAGGCGCCGAGCAGACCATTTCGCTCGACGACTACCTGACGCGCATGGTGGAAGGTCAGGATAAGATTTATTACATCACCGCCGACAGCTATGCCGCCGCGAAGAGCAGCCCGCATCTGGAACTGTTCCGCAAGAAAGGCATCGAGGTGCTGCTGCTCTCCGATCGCATCGACGAATGGATGATGAGCTACCTCACCGAGTTCGACGGCAAAACCTTCCAGTCAGTCAGCAAAGCGGATGATTCGCTGAGCAAACTGGCCGACGAAGAGACCGAAGAGCAGAAAGAAGCGGAGAAGGCGCTGGAGCCATTCGTTGAGCGCGTGAAAACCCTGCTGGGCGAGCGCGTGAAAGAGGTGCGTCTGACGCATCGTCTCACCGACACGCCAGCGATCGTTACCACCGATGCCAACGAAATGACCACGCAAATGGCGAAACTGTTTGCCGCAGCGGGTCAGGACGTGCCGGAAGTGAAGTACATCTTCGAGATCAATCCGGATCACATGCTGGTGAAACGCGTGGCCGATACCCAGGACGAAACGCGCTTTGCCGAGTGGGTTGAGCTGCTGCTGGATCAGGCGCTGCTGGCTGAGCGCGGTACGCTGGACGATCCAAACCAGTTTATCCGTCGCATGAACCAGTTGTTGACGGCTTAAGCCGGTGCGGTAATTGACAAGGGCGTCATAAATGACGCCCCTAGATTCGCCTTCGTAGGGTCGCCATTCATGGCGACCTTTTTATTATCTGCTCTTAAATCTGCGCCTGATCCCGCAACCAATCGCGAAACAAGGTAATCTCCGCATCGTGCTGGCGCGAAGTCTTGGTCATCATCAGAGTGGCGCGATCAACACGCACAAAGCCCAGCGGCGCAATCAAGGTGCCGTCACTCAACTCCTGACGCACCAGCAAGCGCGGCGCCATAATCACACCCAATCCGTTTCTCGCCGCCTGAATGCCTAACGTCAAATTATCGAAATGCTTGCCGATCCAGTAATTGCCGCGCACGCCGCTGGTTTTCGCCCATTCGGCCCACGCATGCAGCCGCGTATCGGCGTGCAGCAGCGGCAGCGAGGCGAGATCCTGCTCGCTCTGAAAACGGGCAGCAAACTGCGGGGCGCACAGCGGGCCGATGTAATCATCGCTGATCAAAGTGGCATCAATATCGTCATCCGGCGACTGCTCGGCGCTGAGAATCAGCACATCGGTGTGCTCGCTGCGCAGTTGATCGATCTCCACCAGCGACTGAAACTGCACTTCGATATCGGGATAGCGCTGATAAAAGCTGGCGATACGCGGAATCAGCCATTGTGAGAGAAAGCTGGGCGCGCAGGAGACGCTGAGGTGATGGCGCATGCCGGTACGGATGCTTTCGCAGGTAGTTGAGAGTTCGCTAAAAGCTTTCTGACAGCTCACCAGCAAACGTTCACCGTGTGAGGTTAATTTGACGCGTCCATTGGTGCGCACAAACAGCGGCTTACCCATCCAGCTCTCCAGCTGTCGAACCTGATGGCTAATGGCGCTATGGGTGACATGCAGACGTTCGGCCGCCACGCTAAAACTGCTATACAGTGCCGCCTGGTGGAAATAGTGCAGTGCACGTAACGATGGAAGCGCGGTCATACTCGTCCCCTGTGTAAAAACCTAACAGGGATTGTCAGTTTATATCATTTTAATGTCCAGCCGCATTGGCCTAACCTTTCCCCCAGATTCTGGCGGGTTGACGGCTCCGGCTCTCTGTGTTTCACGCCGACTATCACCGCAAGTTTCACCTCCCACACACAGCACAATAATAAGAGACCTATCACGCGATGGCTCCACAACTTGCTACTGCCAGGGCGGCGGCGGCGCGCGATAAGCTTCGCGGCTTGCTTTCCCGTCATTACCGGCTTGAAAACTACGATCTTTTCTTCGCACCCTCTTTGCATATCTCGCGGGTGCTGCTTTCCCAGCTGTTTCTCCGTCAGGAACAATCACGTAATCAAACGCGCTATGCCTCGCACCATCCGGTCAGCGAACTCAGCGTGCTGCCCACTTTGCCGATGACGGCGGGCAATATTGCGTTGGTGGATCATGTCGACATGCAGCAGGGACGGGTGCGGGCGCTAAGCGAATGCCAAAGCCACGGCGTTACCGATGCATCGGAGTCGTTTGCCACGCAGCTACATAAGCGACTGGTGAGCGATGCGCGCCTATTTGTTGCTCGCCTCGATCGTCATGCGGCGTTATGCGGCGATCTGGTGTTGATCGCGTTGCGCACCGCCGATTTCAGCACGCTGGTGCGCAGTGAACTGCGTCTATTTGAGCAGGGATTAGCGCTTCGTGACGCACCAGAACAGGCGCTGACGATGATGGAAGACAGCGAATGGCGTCCGTTCAATATTGCGATGGTGGAAAATATCGCACTCGACTCGCCTTTCATCCTGCATTCCATTCAGCAACCGGGTTTACCCTTTGCGCTTTTTCCGCTGCCGAACGGCCTCAATGCCAGTGAATTGCCGCAGGATATTCAGGTGTTGCCGCAACAGGCACGTTTACGCTTGCGCGCCGACGTGCGCGGCGGCGTCAACAAACAGCAGAACGTCACGCCTGTACTGAAAAAACGTCTCAAAGACGCACTCATGCTTAGCCGTGATTCCTAAAAACGGGCACTCTGCTGGTATTTGCTGACAAAGCAGGTCAAAGTAGACCTTTCGTGGCGAGCGCGCCCGTTTCCTTGTGGTGCGCGGGCCATAATGGTATGTTCTTCGCCTTCTCAGATTGAACAATGCGATTCGCAAGGGGAATTACGCAATGCGTATTATTCTGCTCGGAGCTCCGGGCGCAGGTAAAGGCACTCAGGCTCAATTCATCATGGAGAAATACGGTATTCCGCAAATCTCCACCGGTGACATGTTACGTGCGGCAGTTAAAGCCGGTACGGAACTGGGCCAACAGGCAAAAGCGATCATGGATGCCGGTAAACTGGTGACTGACGAGCTGGTGATTGCGCTGGTTAAAGAGCGTATCGCGCAGGAAGACTGCAAAAACGGTTTCCTGCTCGATGGCTTCCCACGCACCATCCCGCAAGCTGACGCCATGAAAGAAGCGGGCATCAAGGTTGACTACGTGCTGGAGTTCGCTGTACCGGACGAGCTGATTGTGGATCGTATTGTTGGTCGTCGCGTACACACGCCATCAGGCCGCGTGTATCACGTCACTTACAATCCACCGAAAGTGGAAGGTAAAGATGACCTGACCGGCGAAGAGCTGACCACGCGTAAAGATGACCAGGAAGAGACCGTGCGTAAGCGTCTGGTTGAATACCATCAGCTGACCGCGCCGCTGATTGCCTACTACGGCAAAGAAGCGCAAGACGGCAACACCGAATATCACAAAATCGACGGCACCCGTCCTGTCGCTGAAGTGAGCACGCAATTGGCCTCGATTCTCGGTTAATGCGTTGATAGGGCCGGTTGTCCGGCCCTTTTGCAGCAATTGCTTTCCCCTCCCTCGATTTCCGCTACAATTTCCCCCTGATTTTGCATTCGACCCATTCGTTTCGACATCAAGGAAATACAATGAGGCAAGAAAAGCCCGGGGTTTTGCTGGTTAACTTAGGCACACCAGACGCACCCACAACACCTGCGGTTAAACGCTATCTGAAACAATTCCTCGGCGATCCACGAGTGGTTGATACACCGCGCTTATTGTGGTGGCCGATTCTCAATTTCATCATCGTGCCTTTCCGTTCGCCACGCGTGTCGAAACTTTATGCTTCCGTGTGGATGGATGAAGGTTCACCACTGATGGTGTTCAGCAAGCGTCAGCGTGACGCATTGGCGCAGCGCCTCGATATGCCGGTTGAACTGGGTATGAGCTACGGCCAGCCAAGCCTCGACAGCGCGTTAAAACGCTTGCTGGATCAGGGCGTCACCAAACTCATCGTGCTGCCGCTCTATCCGCAGTTCTCCTGCTCAACGGTTGCCGCTGTATGGGATGGCTTAGCCACCAGCTTCAAACCGCTGCGTTCACTGCCGGAAGTGGCGTTTATCCGCGATTACGCCGAGCATCCGGCTTACATCGCCGCGCTGAAAGCCTCGGTTGAGCGCTCGTTTGCACTGCATGGCGAACCTGATCTGCTGGTGCTGTCGTATCACGGCATTCCGCAGCGTTTCGCCAATGAAGGCGACGATTATCCGCTGCGCTGCAAAGACACCACCGACGCGCTGGCCGCGGCATTGGGTATTGCGCCGCACAAGATCATGATGACCTTCCAGTCGCGCTTTGGTCGCGAGCCATGGCTGACGCCGTATACCGACGAAACCATGAAGAGCTTGCCGGCCAAAGGCATTAAGCACGTGCAGGTGATGAGTCCAGGCTTTGCGGCGGATTGCCTCGAAACGCTCGAGGAGATCAGCGGTGAGAACTGTGAGATCTTCCTGCATGCCGGCGGCGAAAAGTTCGAGTACATTCCTGCGCTCAACGACGATGCTGAGCACATTGAAATGATGGTTCAGCTGGTCAACGCGCGCCGTTAAGGGTGTGGCAGAGAGTGTGATATCATTCTCTGCTGATTTTCCCTGACGGCACTCTCGATGAAATTTCCCGGCAAACGCAAATCCAAACACTATTTTCCCGTCAACGCGCGCGATCCGCTGCTGCAAGCAACGCAGCAAGAGCAGGAAGAGGGCAGTTGGGTGGTGGGTATCGACCAGACGCTGGTGGATATTGAAGCTAAAGTCGACGACGACTTTCTGCAGCGTTACGGCTTAAGCGCCGGTCACTCGCTGGTGATTGATGATGCTACCGCCGAGGCGCTCTACAACGAGCTGATGCGCGAAGAGCTCATCAGCCATCAATTTGCCGGTGGCACCATCGGAAATACCCTGCATAACTACTCGGTGCTGGCGGATGATCGCTCGGTGCTGCTCGGCGTGATGTGCAATAACATCCAGATCGGCGGCTACGCTTATCGCTACCTGTGCAACACCTCCAGCCGCATGGATCTTAACTTCCTGCAGGGTGTCGATGGCGCGATTGGCCGCTGCTTCACGCTGATTGGCGAGCAGGGCGAACGTACCTTTGCCATCAGCCCCGGCTTAATGAATCAGCTGCAGGCCAACAGCATTCCGGAAGAGGTGATTGCGGGCGCCTCGGCGCTGGTGCTGACTTCCTATCTGGTGCGCTGCCAGCCGGGCGAGCCGATGCCGGAAGCCACCTTGCGCGCCATCGAATACGCCAAAAAGCACAATGTGCCGGTGGTGCTGACGCTCGGTACCAAATATGTGATTCAGGATAACCCGCAGTTCTGGCGCGATTTCCTGCGCGATCACGTCTCGATTGTGGCGATGAACGAAGAAGAAGCCTTTGCGCTGACTGGCGAACAGGATCCGCTGCTGGCGTCGAATATGGCGCTGGATTGGGTGGATTTGGTGCTGTGCACCGCCGGGCCAACCGGTTTGTACATGGCCGGTTTCACCGAAGAAGAGTACAAACGTAAAACCAACCATCCGTTGCTGCCGGGCGCGCTGGCTGAGTTCAACCAATATGAATTTAGCCGCGCGATGCGCCACAAGGATTGCGATCAGCCGCTGCGTATTTTCTCGCATATCGCACCTTATATGGGCGGGCCAGAGAAGATCATGAACACTAACGGCGCGGGCGATGGTGCGCTGGCGGCGCTGCTGCATGACATCACCGCTAACAACTTCCACCGCCAAAAAGTACCTAACTCCAGCAAACACGGCCGCGCCTACCTGACCTATTCGTCACTGGCACAGGTGTGTAAATACGCGAACCGGGTAAGTTATCAGGTGCTGAACCAGCATTCACCGCGTCTCACGCGCGGCCTGCCGGAGCGGGAAGACAGCTTAGAAGAGTCATACTGGGACAGATAAAACGTAGGGTCGCCATTCATGGCGACCTTCCCAATGACCGCACTCACTTAAATCGGGCACTCACGCACAATCGGGTTCTGCGCAATCTCTTCTTCCAGCACATGCAACATGCTGTTGGCGATCTCACGTTCGCCCATTACCACACGATTCGCGCCGCGCTCCATAATGTAGGTCACTTCATCGTCATAATGCGCACGCGCAATAATCTCTATATCCGGACGCTTCTCGCGCGCCGCCGTCACCACTTCACCGGCTTCGTAGCCATTTGGAATGGTTAGCAGCAGCCAGCGGGCGCAGTCGAGGCGGGCTAATTCCATGGTATCGACGCGTGCTGCATTGCCCAGCACCGCTTTGATCCCTTGCTCGCGCAGCGCTTCAACGCGCGGACGGGAGTTCTCAACCACCACCAGCGGTACATCCGCTTCCATCAGCTTTTGCCCCAGCAGGCTGCCGACGCGGCCATAACCGACCAGTACCGCGTGATTGCAGATATCCACCGGAATCTGCTTCTCTTCTTCGATAGCTTCTTCCAGCGTCTGCTCTTCGATGGTTTCGGTTTTGTCGAGGTAACGTTCCAGCACGCTAAACAGAATCGGATTAAGCATGATGGAGAGAATCGCCGCCGCCAGCACCAGATTGCGTCCTTCCTCGCTCAGCATGCCGAGCGAGATGCCGAGACCGGCCAGAATAAAGGCGAATTCACCAATCTGCGCCAGGCTCACCGAAATGGTCATCGCGGTACGACGAGAATGGCCAAGCAGCGTCACCAGCAGCCAGGCGGCAATGGATTTACCCAGTACGATAATCGCCAGCGCGCCCAATACAGCCAGCGGCTGTTCAATCAGGATCATTGGGTCAAACAGCATGCCGACGGATACAAAGAACAGTACCGCGAACGCATCGCGCAGCGGTAAGGTATCGTGCGCCGCGCGGTGGCTGAGTTCAGATTCGTTCAGCACCATGCCGGCAAAGAAAGCGCCGAGTGCGAAGGAGACATCAAAGAATTCAACGGCGCCAAAGGCGATACCGAGCGCCAGCGCTAACACGGCAAGGGTAAACAGCTCACGCGAACCGGTCGCGGCACTTTTTGCCAGAATCCACGGCACCACGCGACGGCCTACCACCATCATCAGCACCATAAAGGCGACGACTTTACCGATGGTCAGCAGCAGATCCCACAACAGCAGCGTTGGGCTAGCGTTGCCTTGTTCCAGCATGCCCGCAATCGCTGGCAGCAGCACCAGCGTCAGCACCATCACCAAATCTTCCACGATCAACCAGCCAATGGCGATTTGCCCGCGCTGGCTATCAATCAGCTGACGCTCTTCCAGCGCGCGCAGCAGCACCACGGTACTGGCAGTGGAAAGACACAGACCAAATACCAGACCGGTCATCCACGACCAGCCCATTGTCCAGGAAAGCCCCATTCCCAGCAGCGTTGCCACGGCGATTTGCGCGATGGCGCCGGGAATGGCGATAGACTTTACCGACATCAAATCCTTCAGCGAGAAATGCAAACCAACGCCGAACATCAGCAGAATTACGCCGAGTTCAGCCAGTTCTGGAGCAAGATTGGTATCCGCAACAAAGCCTGGCGTGAAAGGGCCGGCCAATACGCCAGCTAATAGGTAACCGACGAGCGGTGAGATGCGCAGGCGGTTTGCCAGCATACCAAGGAGAAATGCGAGGACCAGCCCCCCGACAATGGTAGTGATCAACGGTGTGGTGTGATGCATGCCTGTCTCCTTGTGTGCAAATGTATCCGCTTGTAACAACCTAGTGTAATGCACAATCACTGACCGCGTTTAAACATTTGAGCGGTAAAAACGCACTAAATTGAAAAAATGAGACTAAAACGCAGCTGAAGCTCCATTTTCGTCAGTTATCTCACTATATCGGCTGGAAATACGCAGAATGAAGGGTGGCGCGGAAAAATAGTTGCGACGGGAAACTGGCTTCGCAGCAGGTGTTGTTGCGGTTAAAGCGGTCCTAAGTCGATAAAGTCGCCGCCAGGCGTAGAATTGGGTTATCCAATGAAGCGCCAGGCGGTTTTGCAGCTTGTTTGATTGATGCTTTGCCAGTTTCATCTTGAGTTAGCCAGCCATCTGTGCGAAACAGAAGGGCGATAACGCACATTAAGTCCACCGCTCAGTGGAAAAACGCAGAATAAGGAGATCGGCTTTGTTTTTATCACCGCGAAAGGGGCGCTGGCTGGCGCTGACAGTGTTACTGCTGCCGATGCTGGCGCAGGCGTGGCAAACGGATCGCAGTTATCGTTTTAGTATTCTGCACACCAACGATCATCACGGTCGCTACTGGACCAATGCGCAGGGCGAATATGGCCTCGCCGCGCAGAAAACGCTGATGGATCAACAGCGCTATGATGTGCAGGCCAAAGGCGGCGGCGCACTGATCCTGTCGGCAGGCGATGTGAATACCGGCGTGCCCGAGTCAGACATGCTGGATGCTGAACCCGACATTCGCGGCATGAACCTGGTGGGCTATGACGCCATGGCGCTGGGTAACCACGAATTCGATAAACCGCTTAGCGTGCTGCAAAAGCAGCAGAAGTGGGCCAAGTTTCCTTTCCTTTCGGCCAACATCTATCAAAAAGGCACCGACACACGCTTATTCAAGCCGTGGGCGACCTTTAACCGCATGGGACTGAAGATTGCGGTGATCGGCCTGACCACTACCGACACGCTGCGTATTTCCAACCCAGAAAACATTGCGACGATAGATATTCGCGATCCGGTGAAAGAGACCGAGAAAGCCGTGGCGGAATTACGCGCCAGCGAAAAACCTGACGTAATCATCGCGCTGACGCACATGGGCCATTACGACGACGGCCAGCATGGCAGCAATGCGCCGGGCGACGTGGAGCTGGCGCGCAGCCTGCCGCCGGGCACCATCAACGTGATCATTGGCGGCCATTCGCAGGATGCGGTGTGCATGGAGAAAGAGAACGTCAGCGTAAAAGAGTATCAGCCGGGCCAGCCTTGCCAGCCGGATCGTCAAAACGGCGTGTGGATCATGCAGGCGAAAGAGTGGGGCAAATTTGTTGGACGCGGCGACTTCACCTTCCGCAATGGCGAGCTGACGCTGGAGAATTACCAGCTGATCCCGGTCAACCTCAAGCACAAAGTGAAGAATCTTGATGGCAGCGAATCCTGGCTCACCTGGCAGGAAGAGATCCCGCCGAACAGCGCGATGATGAAGCTGTTAACACCTTTCCAGCTGCGTGCCGGCAAGAAGCTGGATGTCAAAGTCGGTAGTAGCGACGGCGTGTTTGTCGGCGAGCGAGACAAAGTACGCTTCGAGCAGACCAATCTTGGGCAGCTGATTTTGCGCGCGCAGATGGCGGCGACCAAAGCGGACTTTGCGGTGATGAGCGGCGGCGGCATTCGCACTTCGCTGGCGCAGGGCAATCTCAGCTGGCGCGATTTGCTGCAGGTACAGCCGTTCGGCAATCAGGTGGTCTCAGTTACGCTGAGCGGCAATGAGCTGCTGAGTTATCTGGCGACGGTGGCCAACATCAAAGTGGATTCCGGCGGCTTCGCGCAGTTCAGCAACATCAGCCTAGTGGCGGATGGCAAAGGCGTCAGCGACGTGAAGATTAACGGCGAACCGCTGCAAAAGGATAAAACCTACCGCATGGCGACCAACAGCTTTAACGCCAGCGGCGGCGACGGCTATCCGAACATGGAAACTCATGCCGGTTTCAGCAACAGCGGGCAGCGCGATGCGGATGTGCTGCGTGACTACGTCAGCCAGCATTCGCCGTTGAAGGTAATTGATTATCAACCGAGCGGGATTATGCATCTGACGGCGGCGCAAATTGAAGAGCGCAATAAAGCACAGGAGAAGCAGCGCAAGCCAAGCTATCCGCAGATGATTCTGGCGTGGATCTGGCCGCGCGCCGCACAGCAACATTGAACTCTGCACACGTAGGGTCGCCATTCATGGCGACCTCTTTCGAAATGAGCACATCACGCCTGACAGGATTTCTGCGTCACCCAACGGTGGCGCAACTTATCCCACATCCAGTTGTAAACCATGGTGTAGGGCAGGAAGAACAGGAAGAACGCCACTTCCAGCACAAAGGCTTCCAGCAGTGAAATATTCAGCATCCAGGCGGCAATCGGCAAGCCAATCAGGATAAACCCGCCTTCAAAACCCAGCGCATGCATCGCGCGCAAACCGAATCCGCGTTTGACCTGCGGCGGCCAGATGCGATCAAAACCGCTGTTATAGATCATGTTCCACAGCATGGCGACGGTCGACAGCATAATCGCCAGCGCGCCCATCTGAAACAGCGGTTTCTCCATGATCCAGGCAGCCAGCGGCGCAACAGTGATAAGTGCCAACCCTTCAAAGCCTGCGGCATGACAAAAACGTTCTTTCAGCGAACGGGTACGCATATAAACCTCCTTATTAGTGATAACCCGCATTTTCGCACTGTATGATGCTAAGATAAAATGATCACCTATCGATAAAAGCGATGGTTCACCATGAAGTATTCCCCGGAATCCCTGGAGGCGTTTGTGCAAACCGTGGCCAGTGGATCATTTTCAGCGGCGGCGCGCGCGTTGGCTAAAAGCCAGTCCACCATCAGTAACGCGATCGCGAATCTGGAAGATGATCTCGGTTTCACGCTGTTTGATCGCAGCGGACGTAATCCGGTATTAACCGAATATGGTCAGCGCGCCTTTGCGCAGGTGCAGCAAATTCTGGCCGCCAGTCAGCGGCTGGACGAACTGGCTGAATGCCTTACCGATGGCGTCGAGCCGCGTCTGAGTCTGGCAATTTCCGACTTTTGGCAAGCCGATCATCATGTCACTTTGCTCACCCGTTTTGCTGAGCTTTATCCCGAGATCGCCTTCGAATGCATGATCGCCGAGGATGAAGATGTACTCGATCTGTTACAGGCTGGACGCGTGCATCTTGGCGTGGTGCGGGCGCAGCCGAAGCTGCCGACCGATTTGGCGATGGCGCGTTTACAGGTTGGCGCGCAGATGGCGATCTATCTGCATCAGGATCATGTTTTATCGCAGCTGGAGCAGGTGAGTGACGAGCAGCTAAGCCAATTACGTCAGTTGCGGCTCAATACCTGGGTGCAAAATCGCGATCCTTTGCCCGCCGGACGCGTGTGGTCGGCGCCATCCTATTTGTTGCTGTTGGAGATGGCAGAGCAGGGTTTTGGCTGGAGTATATTGCCGCGCTGGCTGGTGGAGCAGTTTGGGCATCAGGTGCTGAAGGAGTTGCCGGTGCCGGGCTGGCCGCAGCATATTGCGGTTGATGTGGTGTGGTCACGACGTAATCCGCCGGGACCGGCCGGGCGCTGGATGATCGATCAACTCTGCGCCCAGCAGCCTGATTAATCGCGCCGCGCGATGTCGGCCAGCGGCGCGTCCAGCAGGCGAGACAAATCTTGTGCGGCCAACTCCAGATCCAAGCCGCGTTTGCCGCCGGAGATAAAGATGGTGGCAAATTCGGCCGCTTGCTGATCGATCACCGTTGGCAGACGTTTTTTCTGTCCTAACGGGCTGATGCCGCCCACCAGATAACCGGTTACGCGCTGTGCCAGCTGCGGATCGGCCATATCCGCTTTCTTCGCCCCCAGCGCTTTGGCGACCTTTTTTAGATCCAACTGAGTTGAGACTGGAGTCACCGCAACCGCCAGCGCTTTAGCATCGCCGTTGAGCGACACCAGCAAGGTTTTGAACACCTGACGCGCATCCAGATTCAGCTTACGCACCGCTTCATCACCAAAATTGGTTTCATGGCTATCGTGGTCGTACGGATGCAGGGTAAAGGTGACTTTTTGTTTTTCCAGAAGTTTTACCGCAGGCGTCATGATCGGTCCTTGTTAGGAAAATTCTTATTTCAGTTTTGATGGAAAAACAGTGGCGAAATTCTGAACTTTGCGCGAGAATTGGCCCGCGCCAGCAAGAGATTGTTGGTGATAACCAAAATCATAAACAAATTCCTCTTTGACGGGCCAATATAATTATTGGCCTTCTTTTTTTGTATTTTGAGCACATCTGGAATGTAGGTCGCCATTAATGGCGACCCTACGGATGTTTGGTGCGTTTTTGTAGAGGCGCCATTTATGGCGACCAATAAGTTAACCCTTCAGCAAATCCGGCAGATTATCATCGCCATACAGATGTAGCGCGCCCACCGCCACCACATAACGCCCTTTCGGTAACGCCAGCAGCAACTCACGCCAGTGCTGATTTCGGTTGCGCATCAGTGTGTCGTTCAGCTCGCTGCTGAAAGTGGTTGGCAGCGCGACCGGTTGCTGGGTCGGCGGCGCATCCAGCCACCAGCTGATCATGGTTTGCAGCAGACGCGCGTTGGTATGCCAGTGTTCCAGCGTATCCAGTAACAGCGGCAAACCATCCTGCGGCAGCGATTTCAGCAGGGCGATCTGCGTTTCCGGACCTTCCAGCTCGATAACGCGTTTGTTGGCCGCTTTGGCCGCCTGCAACAGCTGATAATCGATACCAAACTGCGGACGCAATCCCAGCCGCTGCGCCTGTTGCGCCTGCAACATCAGCGCGATCTGCCAGAACGGCAGCGTATCGAACAGGCTCAATGACAGCGAAAGTTCATCGCATAAGGCCTGCAGACGCTGGAGCACCTCGTCGTCGAGCCGCATGGCCAGCGGCGGATGTTCATCATCATTGCTGAACGGCGATCCGCCTTGAGTGATATCGGCTTCGACAATCAGCGCGTCGGCTTTATGCAGCTGGCGCAACAGCCCGGCAGGCAGCGGCTGCATATCGCGTGTGCCCATGTGAATGCTGCCCGCCAGATGCAAACGACGATCGCCCAGCTGAATATCCATGGCCGGCCAGCTGTAGCTAGCCGGGAAAAGGGTCGCGATCCGTTGTTGGATGCTGTGCCACAGACCGTGTCTCATTCCCTGTCCTTTTTAAGGCAAAAAACCATGCTAGCGATTTCATCCGATGAAAAACAGGGCTGTAATGGCTATTGCCGTTGCGCGGGCTTGAAGCGCAACAAACGGTTAGCGTTGCTCACCACGGTAATTGATGACAGCGCCATCGCCGCGCCCGCGACAATCGGGCTCAACAGCATGCCGGTAAACGGATAGAGCACGCCCGCAGCAATCGGAATCCCGAGGCTGTTGTAAATAAAGGCACCCAACAGGTTTTGCCGCATATTGCGCAGCGTGGCGCTGGAGATCGACAGCGCATCGGCGACGCAGTGCAGATCGTTTCGCATCAACGTCATGGCGGCGGTTTCTACTGCCACATCGCTGCCGCCGCCCATGGCAATGCCGACATCGGCTTGCGCCAGCGCGGGCGCATCATTGATGCCATCGCCGACCATCACCACTTTGCGGCCTTGCTGCTGAAGCTGCGTAATCGCCTGCGCTTTGCCATCCGGCAACACGCCGGCAATCACTTCATCAATACCTGCTTCGGCGGCAATCGCCTGCGCGGTTTTCTGGTGATCGCCGGTCAGCATAATCAGGCGATAACCTTGCTGATGCAGACGCTGCAGCGCTGCTTTGCTCTCGGGACGCAAGCTGTCTCGCAGTGCGATCAATCCCAGTAGCTGCTGATTATCGGCCAGCAGCACCGGCGTTGCGCCTTGTGCGGCGAAGCGTTCGATGTCGGCCTGCGCGGCGCGATAATCAATCTGCTGCTCATCCAGCAGCGCCTGATTTCCCAGCAGCAGCGTTCTGTCGGCCACTGTAGCGCTGATACCTTTGCCGCGTATTGTACGAAATTGCTTAACCGCTTCGGCGTTCACCGCTGGCGCAGCATCGAGAATGGCTTTAGCCAGCGGATGGCTGGAGCCTTGCTCCATCTGCGCCGCCGCGCTGAGCACCTGTTCGCGATTCCAATCACCATACAGCGCGACATCACTGACCTGCGGTGTGCCGCGTGTCAGGGTGCCGGTTTTATCAAACACAATGGTATCGACTTCGCTGGCCCGCTGAAGCGCATCGGCGTCACGCACCAGCACGCCCAGCTCAGCGGCACGTCCGACGCCTGCAATCACTGACATCGGCGTGGCTAAACCCAAAGCGCAAGGGCAGGCGATGATCAGCACTGTCGTCACAATCACCAATGTGTAAGCCAGCTGCGGCTGCGGACCCGCCAGATACCAAATCAAACCACTTAGCAGCGCGATCGCCACCACCACCGGTACAAACACCGCGGAGATACGGTCGGCCAGCCGGCCAATATCCGGTTTGCTGCTTTGCGCCTGGCGCACCAGATTGATGATGCGCGCAAGCCGGGTGTGGCTGCCGGTGGCGCGCGCCACAAAGTGCAGCGTGCCGTCTTGCACCAGCGTACCAGCAAAGATTTTATCGCCCGGCTGTTTGGCCTGCGGCACCGCTTCACCAGTCAGCATCGCTTCATCCAGCCAGGCTTCGCCGCTGGCGACGTCACCGTCCACCGGGACGCGATCGCCGGTCACCAGTTTCAGCGTCATGCCGGACTCAACTTCGCTGAGTGGCAGCAGCGTTTCACCTTGATCGCTAATGACCCGCGCCTGCGCCGGGGTTAAATCCAGTAATCGTTCCAGCGCCTTCGAGGCGCGCTGGCGTGCACGCTGCTCTAGCGCGTGGCCGAGATTGATCAGACCAACGATCATCACGCTGGCTTCGAAATAGAGATGACGCGCCTGATGCGGGAAGAATTCGGGCCATAGGGCAACGCTCATCGAATAGAGCCACGCCGCGCCAGTTCCCAGCGCCACCAATGTGTCCATGGTGGCGGTACCGTGACGCAAACTGCGCCACGCGCTGCGGTAGAAGTGCCCTCCAGCAATCACCATCACCAGCAAGGTGATGACGCCAAGCGTGCGCCACAGCGTTTGGTTATCTGCGCTCAGCATCATGTTGTCGCCGAGCATGCCCCAAATCATCATCGGCACGCCGAGCAGCAACGCCAGCGCTGATTGCCAGCTAAAGCGGCGCATGGCTTGCTGCGCGCTGACCTGCTGGCGCTCGCGCCGGGTTTGTTCGTTATCGATCACTTCAGCGGAATAACCGGCCTGATCGACAGCGCTCACCAGCGCTTCGGCGCTTGCATCGCCGATGATCAGCGCGCTGCGTTCACCGAGATTGACGCGTGCCTGACTGACGCCCGGCACCTTTTTCAGCGCCTGTTCCACGCGACTCACGCAGCTGGCGCAGCTCATGCCGCCAATCAGTAAGTGATGCACCGCTTCAGTGGATGGTGCCGGTTGCGACTCCGTTGTCAGCGCCTCCGGCGGCGGCTCTGTAGCTGTCAACGGATTAGGCTTTGGGCTGGTTGCGCCGTCTTTCAGCACCGCGTGATAACCGGCTTGTTCAACCGTAGCGATCAGATCGCTGGCGCTCGCCGCACCGGTCACGCGCGCTTCTTGCTGTGTGACGTCGGCCTGTTCAACATCGCTGCGCTGCTCCAGCGCTTCTTTGACGCGTTTAACGCAGTGGCCGCAGGACAAACCGTCCAGCTCCAGCAGTTGGGTATGTGACATGGTTAACTCCTCAGGTAATGATTTTGACTGCATGCAAAATTTGCATTAGAACTAAAGCCTAAACCTTCCCCTGAATGGAAGGTCAAGGGGGAAAAATGAACATCAGCGATGTGGCAAAAAAAACCGGACTCACCAGCAAAGCGATTCGCTTCTACGAAGAGAAGGGCGTAGTGACGCCGCCGTCGCGCAGTGACAATGGCTATCGCCATTATGCGGCGCATCATATTGATGAGCTGAATCTGCTGCGTCAGGCGCGTCAGGTGGGATTTACGCTGGAAGAGTGCCGTGAACTGGTGACGCTTTTCAACGATCCCGCGCGCCACAGCGCCGATGTTAAAGCGCGCACTTTGCAGAAAGCCGACGAGATTGCTGCGCACATTGAAGAGTTACATGCGATGCGCGCGCGCTTGCTGGAGCTGGCGGAAGCTTGTCCCGGCGATGATAGCGCCGAGTGCCCGATCATCAATCATCTGGCTGGTTGCTGCCATCAGGCTGATGGAAAGCGCGGCTGAATCATCAGCGTAATGCCGACCACGCCGGTGACAATCACTGGCGTGCCCGCTGGCAGATCGCTATCTGCTTGCACGCGCCAGCTGCTGTCGCCGATACGCACGTGACCAAGGCCATTTTTCAGCGCGTTATCCAGCGTCAGCTGCATGCCCATTAACTGATTGCCGCGCTGGTTAAGCGTGTTGGCGACCTGCGACGATTCGCGATAGCGCATCCAGCGATGCCAGAAAAACGCGCTGAGCAGCGTCATCACCGCAAACACAATGCCCTGGCTGGTCCATGAAATGGGAAACAACCATTCGATCAGCGCCACCGCGACGGCGGCTAAGCCACTCCACAGCAGATAACCGCTGGTACCGAGCATTTCGGCGGCCAGCAGCAGGCCGCCCAACGTCAGCCAGAACCAATGTGGATGCGCAATCAGCTCCATCAGGATCATGGTCGGCGCTCCGTCCGGCTCTCCTTCAGCAACTCGCTGATACCGGCAATTGAGCCGAGCAGGCTGCTGGCGTCCAGCGGCATCATCACCACTTTGCTGTTGTTGGCTTCGCCGATTTTTTGCAGTGCGTCGGTGTATTTCTGCGCCACGAAGTAGTTCACCGCCTGAATATCGCCGGCGGCTATCGCTTCGGAAACCATGCGCGTCGCCGTGGCTTCTGCTTCCGCCTGACGCTCACGCGCTTCGGCTTGCAGGAAGGCGGAGGTGCGTTCACCTTCGGCTTTGAGGATCTGCGACTGCTTGTCACCTTCGGCACGCAGAATCGCCGCCTGACGTACGCCTTCTGCGGCAAGAATGTCGGCGCGTTTGGTACGTTCCGCCTTCATCTGCGCGTTCATCGCGGCGATCAATTCCTGCGGCGGGCGCACATCGCGGATTTCGATACGGGTGATTTTCACGCCCCACGGATTGGTGGCTTCATCGACGATATGCAACAGACGCGTGTTGATGTTGTCGCGCTGCGACAGCATCTCATCCAGTTCCATGCTGCCAAGCACGGTGCGGATATTGGTCATGGTCAGATTGAGGATCGAGAGTTCAAGATTGCTGACTTCATAGGCGGCGCGCGCCGGATCGACAACCTGGATAAAGCACACCGCATCAATAGTGACGTTGGCGTTGTCTTTAGAGATAATTTCCTGGGAAGGGATATCGAGAACCTGTTCCATCATATTGATTTTGCGACCAATACGATCCATGAACGGCACCAGCAGATTGAGGCCTGGCTCCAGCGTTTTGGTATAACGGCCAAAGCGCTCTACCGTCCACTGATAGCCTTGTGGAACAATTTTTACACCGGCCCACACGGTAACGAGTGCGAGCACAATGATGACGGGAATTACCGTTAACATATAACCTCCTGGCTGTCAGATTGTCGGGCCGAGTCGTTCGGCCCGTTTAACGCGCGGTACCGATCAGTACAGCAGCGAGTAAAGCTGGCGGCGATAGCGCGTGGCGAGGGTGTCGCCGGTGCCGAGTGCGGCCAAAATCTCCTGGAACATTTTACGCACCTGGCCGTCACCGACGCTGAGATCGCTTTTCAGGAAGCTGAACAACAACTCCAGTGCTTCCTCATTACGGCCAACCTGATGTAACTGTAACGACAGTTTAGCAGCCAGCTCGGCATTGGTTGGATCGCTGGCTAACTGCTCCTGCAACAGCTGAATTTCTGGCGTGTCGGCGGCCTGCTTTAACAGATCGATTTGCGAAACCAGGCTCTGATAGCGCGTGTCCTGATCCTGCAGCGGCACCGCATCCAGCACGGTTTCGGCTTCGTCGCTGCGATTCAGAGTGATTAGCACTTCCGCCAGCAGGAAACCAATTTCGCTGTTTTTGTTGCTCAGCTGCCAGGCGTCTTTCAGCAGCGGCAGCGCTTCCAGCGGTTTGCCTTCGTGCATCAATTGCATCGCCTGCTGCGCTTTAACCTCTTCTTCACGCGGCAACACTTTTTGCAGCAGGGCGCGAATCGCCTCTTCCGGCTGCGGTCCCTGGAAGCCATCCACCGGCTGACCGTTCTGGAACAGGTAAACGGTTGGAATGGAGCGCAGGCCAAACTGCGATGCCACCATCTGCTCTTTATCGCAATCCAGCTTCGCCAAAATAAACTGACCCGCATACTCCTGCGCCAGGCGATCCAGCACCGGCGTCAGTTCCAGACAGTGCTGACTGCGTTCGGACCAGAAATAAAACAGCACCGGCAGCTGCATCGACTGTTCTAAGGTCTGCTGCAGGTTGGATTCGTTGATGTCGATAATCAAAGCGTGTGACATGAATACGTCTCTTGTCAGAAAGTGTGTTGAGGATATGGGGGCAAGCTGCCCCGGTTCAAGTTTGATTCTGTGTTGCAGCTTAGTTGCTGCGCAAAATGCGATCCAGTATCCAACCTGGCAGCAGACGTTTCAGCAGACTCATCGCCCAGGCGACCAGCGTCACCGGATAGCGCAGGCGCGGATGTTTGCTCTCTAACGCGTGGCGCAGCTTCGGCAGAATCGCTTCTGGCGGCAGGGTAAAACGCGCGGCGATGCCCGGATTGCGCACCGGTTTATCCTGCTGGCCCTGATGCACGTTATCGGTGAAACGGGTGCTGATCGGGCCCGGCTCAATCAGGCTGACGCGCACGCCTGAGTCGCGCACTTCGAGACGCAGCGCATCGCTCCAGGCTTCCAGCGCCCATTTGCTGGCGGCATAAGCACCACGACCCGGCGTGGAGATCAGTCCCAGCACCGAGCTGGTATTGACGATGCGCCCGTTGCCGCTGGCTTGCAGCGCAGGCAGCAGGCGCATGGTCAGTTGATGGGTGCCAAACAGGTTGGTGGAAAACTGCTTCTCTAACTGCTGACGCGAAACGCTGCTGAGCGGCCCATATTGACCAAAACCGCCGTTGTTAAACAGCGCGTGCAGGCGATGATCGGTGAGTTCCAGCACGCGATCGGCGGCGGCATCGACGCTGGCGGCATCATCCAGATCCAGCTGCACGCCAATAAATCCCAGCGCTTCCATGCGCGCCACATCGTCGGCGCGGCGACAGGCGGCCAGCACGCGATAGCCGCGCGATAAAAGGTCATTTGCGGCGACCAAACCAATGCCACTCGAGCAGCCGGTGATAAGAATAGTTCTTTGCATTTTTTTACCCGTTAAAAATCACGCGTCTGCATTAATCATGCTTTACTAACGGAGCCAGTTCGGTCGCCATCAAATTGGCGATAAACGGCTGAGCATCCGGATTGGGGTGAATTCCATCCTGCTGCATCCACTCCGGCTTCAGGTAGACCTGCTCCATAAAGAAGGGCACCAGAGGAATGTCGTACTGCTGTGCCAGGCGCGGATAGATCGCGCTAAACGCCTCCGTATAACGACGTCCATAATTGGCCGGTAGACGAATCTGCATCAGCAGCGGCTGCGCCTTAGCGGCTTTCACTTCGTCTATCACTTTGGTCAGATCGGCGGCGATATTCTGCGGCGGGAAACCGCGCAGGCCATCGTTACCGCCCAATTCGATTAACACCCAGCGGGGTTGATGCTGTTTTAATAGGCCCGGTAAACGCGCCAGCCCTTGCCCGGCGGTATCTCCGCTGATGCTGGCGTTAACCACTTTGGGCTGCTGTTGCCACTCTTTATTCAGCAGGCTCGGCCAGGCCGCCGTGGCCGACATGCGATACCCGGCGCTCAGGCTGTCGCCCAATACCAGCAAGGTATCGGCGGCGGCGATGCGGGACACCAGCAGAAGCAATAACAACAGGAAGGGATAATGCCAGCGGAAAACATTGTTGCAGTTCATCATCTTACTAAGTCCGTCGGTCAGGGAGAGCATCAGCTGACCATCCTTACCGGAGTTGAGCTGGTTGTCAAACCAGCTGAGACCATCGCGCTGATTGGCGAGTCCGGCTCTGGCAAATCCACGCTGCTGGGCATTCTGGCCGGACTGGACGACGGCAGCAGCGGCGAAGTGTATCTGCTTGGCCAGCCGCTGCACAGCATGAACGAAGAGCAGCGTGCGGCACTGCGCGCACGCGAAGTGGGCTTTGTGTTTCAATCCTTTATGCTGGTGCCGACGCTGAACGCGCTGGAAAACGTGCAACTCCCGGCGCTGTTGCGTGGCGACAGCGATCGCGAAAGTCGTTCGCAATCGGTGGAGTTGTTAACTTTATTGGGCTTGAAAGATCGTCTGCACCATCTGCCGGCCCAACTCTCTGGCGGTGAGCAGCAGCGTGTGGCGCTGGCGCGGGCCTTTAGCGGCCGTCCCGGTCTGCTTTTTGCCGATGAACCCACAGGCAACCTCGACCGTAAAACCGGCGATCGCATCGCCGATCTGCTGTTCTCCCTCAACCGCGATTTTGCCACAACGCTAATTCTGGTGACGCACGACGAACAACTGGCAGCGCGCTGCGACCGCCGCCTACGGCTGCGCGACGGCAAGTTGTGGGAGGAGTCATGATTTGGCGCTGGTTCTGGCGCGAGTGGCGTTCGCCCTCGCTGCTGATTGTCTGGATGGCGCTCACTTTAGCGGTGGCCTGCGTGCTAGCGTTGGGATCGATCAGCGATCGTATGGAAAAAGGCTTAAGCCAGCAGAGCCGCGACTTTATGGCGGGGGATCGCACGCTGCGCACCACCTCGCCCGCGCCGGACGCGTGGCTGAATAAAGCGCGTGAAGAAGGGCTGTCGGTTAGCAGCCAGCTGCACTTTATGACCATGACGTTCGCACAAGAGACGCCGCAGTTGGCGGACGTGAAAGCGGTGGATGATGCCTATCCAATGTTTGGCACGCTGCAAACCGATCCGCCGGGCTTACGCCCTCAAGCGGGCACGGTGTTGGCCGCGCCGCGTTTGCTGGCGCTGCTGAATCTGAAAGTGGGCGATAGTGTGGATGTCGGCGACACCACGCTACGCATTGCCGGTGAAGTGATTCAGGAGCCGGATGGCGGCTTCAATCCGTTCCAGACCGCGCCGCGTCTGCTGATGAATCTGGCTGACGTGGAGAAAACCGGTGCGGTGCAGCCGGGCAGTCGCCTGAGCTGGCGCTACAAATTCTCCGGCGAACCGGCACCGCTGGCGCGCTATGACAGCTGGATCGAACCACAGCTGAAAGCCGATCAGCGCTGGATCAGCGTCGATAACTCGGAAGATGCGCTGGGCCGCTCAATGCAGCGCGCACAGCAATTTTTACTGCTATCGGCTTTGCTGACGCTGATGCTGGCGATTGCTGCAGTGGCGGTGGCGATGAGTCATTACTGCCGCAGCCGCTACGATTTGGTGGCGGTGCTGAAAACGTTGGGCGCAACGCGCAAGGCGCTGCAGCGGCTGATTATCGGCCAGTGGCTGGCGGTGCTGCTGCTGGCGGCGATTGTCGGAAGCGCGTTGGGGCAGGGCATTGAAGTGATTCTGCTGCTGATGCTGAAGCCGGTGCTGCCGGGCGCGCTGCCTGCGGCGAGTTTCTGGCCGTGGCTGTGGGCGATTGGCGCGATGTTTGTGATTTCGCTGCTGGTGGGTTTGCGTCCGTATCGCTTGCTGATGGCAACGCAACCGCTACGCGTACTGCGCCGGGATGCGGTGGCGAACGTCTGGCCGCTGCGCATCTATCTACCTGCGATGGCGCTGGTGGTGATTGGCTTGCTGGCGTTGCTGATGGGCGGCAGCAAAATGTTGTGGGCGTTGCTGGCGGGCGTGGTGATGCTGGCATTGTTGCTGGCGTTACTCGGCTGGGGCACCTTGCTGCTGCTGCGTCGGCTGGTGGTGCGCAATCTGGCGCTGCGGCTGGCGATTAACCGTCTGCTGCGCCAACCGGCGATGACGCTCAGCCAGCTGGCGGCTTTTTCGCTGTCATTTATGTTGCTGGCGCTGCTGCTGGTGATGCGCGGCGATCTGCTGGATCGCTGGCAACAGCAACTGCCGCCCGATAGCCCGAACTATTTCCTGCTGAACATAACCAAAGATCAGGTGCCACAGGTGCGCGACTTCCTGAGCGGACATCAGCTCAAGCCGGAAACCTTCTATCCGATTGTGCGTGCGCGTCTGACTGAGCTAAATGGCAAAGAGGCCGATCCTAAGCTGGATAACGCGCTAAATCGCGAACTCAATCTGACGTGGCAAGCAGAGCGTCCGGATCACAATCCGCTGATCTCCGGCAACTGGCCGCCGCAGGCTGGTGAAGTGTCGATGGAAGTGGAGCTGGCGGATCGTCTGGGCGTGAAGCTCGGCGATACCTTGACCTTCAGCGGCGACACGCAGCAGTTCAGCGCCAAAATCACCAGCTTGCGCAAGGTGGATTGGGAAAGTCTGCGGCCGAACTTCTTCTTTATCTTCCCGCCAGGCGCGCTCGATCAACAGCCACAAACCTGGCTGACCAGCTTCCGCATGGAGAGCAATCCGGCGCTGCTCGCGCAGCTTAATCGCGCATTCCCGACGCTGAGCTTGCTGGATATCGGCAGCATGATGCGCCAGATCGGTCAGGTGCTGACGCAGGTGAGTCAGGCGCTGGAAGTGATGGTGGTGCTGGTGACGGTATGCGGCGTGCTGCTGCTGCTAGCGCAGATTCAAGTCGGCATGCGTCAGCGTCGGCAGGAGTTGGTGGTCTATCGCACGCTCGGTGCCAGCAAGCGCTTGCTGCGCGGCACGTTATGGTGCGAGTTTGCGCTGCTTGGCGTGGTGTCGGGGATTGCGGCAGCGCTGGGCGCGGAAGCGGCGCTGTGGGGCTTGCAGCGCAAGATCTTCGATTTCCCGTGGCAGCCAGACTGGACGCTGTGGATCGCCTTGCCGATCGGCGGCGCGCTGCTGCTCTCGCTGTGCGCCGCCTGGCTGGGTATTCGACTGTTAAAACAGAAGGCGCTGTTCAGAAGCTTCAGTGCCTAAATTGTCGATGGTGGTGTAACCAGGTGCGCATTAATGCGCGCCCTACGAAAACCCCACAGGAATGCGCGTTCGGCAAAATCACATCAATCTACGTAGGGTCGCCATTAATGGCGACCTGGCTAATCAAAACTTCTCAACCGCCCACGCAATTCCGCTCGCATACGCTTGCGGCAGCAGCGGCACCAGCGCATTCAACGCTGACGCCAGACGCCCACGATCGCTATCGGTCAGATTAAGGTGCCCAACCTTGCGGCCTTCACGCACCTCTTTGTCGTACCAATGCAGATGCACCAGCGGCTGTTGCAGCCACGCCAGATTCACATCGGTACCAATCAGATTCACCATCACCGACGGCGCAAACACCACCGGTTTTGGCAGCGCCAAACCTAAAATCGCACGCAGATGCAGCTCGAACTGGCTGATTGACGCGCCATTCTGCGTCCAGTGACCGCTGTTGTGCACGCGCGGGGCCAGCTCGTTGATCAGCAGACCTTCTGGCGTAATGAAACACTCCATCGCCATCACGCCAACATACTTCAGCTCATGCATGATGGCGCTGAGCATCGCTTCTGCCTGCTGTTGCTGTGCGGCATCGGCCTGTGGGAACGCCACGCTGGTGCGCAGAATGCCGTCCTGATGCAGGTTATGCGTCAGCGGATAAAACACCGTGCTGCCATCGTGTCCACGCGCACCGACCAGCGACACTTCACCGCTGAAATTAATGCCTTGCTCAACGATGCATTCGCCGTAGCACTCATCCGGCAGCGCATCGGTTTCGTTAGCGCGCAAACGCCACTGACCGCGGCCGTCATAGCCGCCGGTACGACGCTTAACAATCGCCAGTTCGCCCAAGGTGCTGAACACGTTTGGCCACTCGGCTTTATCGGCCAGCAGCTGCCACGGCGCGGTGGCGAGGTTCAGCTGATCCAGCAGCTGTTTTTGCGTCAGACGATCGGCCAGACGCGGGAAAATATCGCGATTCACAAAGGCCGGATGGCTCGCCAATTCGCGGGTTAACGCGGTTTCCGGCCAGCGCTCAATCTCAGCGGTGATCACGCTTTCGGCGATCGGCAGCGCAGAAGGCTCCGCATCCAGACCCACCGGATAGACCGCGATGCCCAGCGGTTCACCCGCCTGGCGCAGCATGCGGCCTAACTGGCCATTTCCTAATACGCAAACCGGCTTCATGCGTCCTCCCGCGGATCCGGGTTGTTCAGCACTTCATCGGTTTGCGTTTGACGCCAGTTGGCGATGCGCGTTGACAGCGCGCTGTCGTGGATCGCCAGAATCTGTGCCGCCAGCAGGGCAGCGTTAGCGGCACCGGCTTTACCAATCGCCAGCGTACCGACCGGAATACCGCGCGGCATCTGCACGATGGAGTAGAGGCTATCGACGCCGCTCAGCGCCGCGCTTTGCACTGGCACGCCCAGCACCGGCACCAGCGTTTTCGCGGCCAGCATGCCCGGCAAATGGGCAGCACCGCCAGCACCGGCGATGATCACCTGAATACCGTTTTCAGCGGCGGTTTCCGCGAAGCTGAACAGTTTGTCAGGCGTACGGTGAGCTGAGACCACTTCAACGTGGAAGGGAACATCCAGGCTGTTAAGAATTTCCTCGGCGAACTGCATGGTAGCCCAGTCACTTTTGGAACCCATGACAATGGCGATACGGGCCGGGGCGGCGTTGGATGACATGCGGTCAACTCCTGTGAATATGCAAACGAACCTGGCCGGGCGGGCAGGCGAAGAAGGGCACAGAGAATAGCATGAGATGGCAGCAAGGAAAACGGTTGCGTAGGCGGAAAACGGGCATTGATGCCCGGATTTCAGAAGGGGAATTCGATCAGGCTGACGCCGCTGGCATCGAGCTGAATCATCGATCCGTTCTCGTGCCAGGCACCGAGCACCGCGCGCTGGGCGTTTTCGCCGTGCAGCGTGAAGGGATGAATGGCGGGACGATGCGTGTGGCCGTGAATCAAAATCGGCACCTGCTGGCGCGTCATCGCGGCTTCCACTGCGGACTGATTAACGTCCATGATGCTGACCGACTTGTGCTGATTCGCCTGCTTGCTGCCATTGCGCATACGCGCGGCAATGCGCATGCGCAGACGCAGCGGTAACGCGAGAAACAGGCGCTGCAACCAGCGCTGATGCACTTTGGCGCGAAAACGCTGATAGCCTTCATCGTCGGTGCACAAGGTATCGCCGTGCATGATCAACACGCGATGTCCGTAGAGATCGAGCACCTTCTCTTCTGGCAGCAGCGTCATGCCGCTCGCCCGCGCAAAACGCTGGCCGAGCAGGAAATCGCGATTACCGTGGATGAAGAATTTAGGCACCGGCAGCGCCTTAAGCGCCGCAGCGATTTGCTGATGCAGCGGATTAGGATCGTCGTCGCCGATCCAGGCTTCAAACAGATCGCCGAGGATGTAAAGCGCATCGCAGGAACGCGCTTCACCCTGCAAAAAATGCAGAAAACCGGCAGTAATTGCCGGTTCTTCATTACACAGATGCAGATCTGCGATAAACAGCGTGCGCGACATTACTCGCTAACAGTCACTTTCTGGATGACAACATCTTCAACCGGAACGTCCTGATGCATGCCGCTGCGGCCGGTTTTCACCGCTTTGATTTTCTCAACCACGTCCATGCCTTCAACCACTTCTGCGAACACGCAGTAACCCCAGCCTTGCAGGCTTTCGTCACGGAAGTTCAGGAAGTCGTTGTCTGCCACGTTGATGAAGAACTGGGCAGTTGCAGAGTGTGGAGCCTGAGTACGCGCCATCGCCAGCGTGCCTTTGGTGTTTTTCAGGCCGTTGTTCGCTTCGTTGCGGATGTCTGCTTTGGTATCTTTCTGCTTCATGCCAGGCTCAAAACCGCCGCCCTGAATCATGAAACCGTTGATTACGCGATGGAAGATAGTGTTATCGTAAAAACCTTCCGCGCAGTATTCCAGGAAGTTCTTCACGGTAGCCGGCGCTTTGTCATCGAAAGTTTTAATTACGATATCGCCATGGTTCGTCTGGAAAGTGACCATTATTTTCTTCCTGTCAAGGTTGTCGTCAGTGTCGCTGCCGCGCCTGCAAGGCGGCGGGGCATTTTTGTAGACGCTTCTTATATCACAATTTCCAATAACGCGTCAGTAACCGGACGGCAGTTGGCAACCGAGCGATGCACAAGTCAGAAAAATACGGCACAATAACCGGCTTGATGCTGGCTGGTTAGGCGAGGTTGTTTCGGTCACCATAAATGGCGACCCTACAAACCGGACAGTATTTCGTAGGGTCGCCATTTATGGTGACCGTATTAAACCCAATGCACATTTATCACGTTCGAATCCCGCACACGTAATTAAAACGGAACCGTTCAATGCTAAAGATTTATAACACCCTGAGTCGACAGAAAGAGGAATTCAAACCCATCCATGCCGGTCAAATCGGTATGTACGTGTGTGGTATCACGGTTTACGACCTCTGTCATATCGGCCATGGGCGTACGTTTGTGGCATTCGACGTGGTGGCGCGTTATCTGCGTTATGTGGGCTATCAGCTGAAGTACGTGCGTAACATCACCGATATCGATGACAAAATCATCAAACGTGCCAATCAAAATGGTGAAAGCATTGAAACGCTGACCAACCGCATGATCGCCGAGATGCACAAAGATTTCGCCGCGCTCGGCATTTTGCCGCCAGATCTGGAACCGCGCGCGACGCGCCATATCGATGAGATCATCGAGCTGGTCGGCACGCTGATTGAACGTAAGCACGCGTACGTAGCCGACAACGGCGACGTGATGTTCGACGTGTTAAGCGACAAAGATTACGGCGCGCTGTCGCGTCAGGATCTGGAGCAACTGCAGGCCGGTGCGCGCGTCGAAGTGGCGGATGTGAAGCGCAATCCGATGGACTTCGTGCTGTGGAAGATGTCCAAAGCCGACGAACCGGCGTGGAACTCGCCGTGGGGCAACGGCCGTCCAGGCTGGCACATCGAATGTTCGGCGATGAACTGCAAACAGCTCGGCACCCATTTCGACATTCACGGCGGCGGTTCGGACCTGATGTTCCCGCACCACGAAAACGAAGTGGCGCAATCCACCTGTGCGCACGATGGTCCGTATGTGAATTACTGGATGCACTCCGGCATGGTGATGGTTGACCGCGAGAAGATGTCGAAATCGCTGGATAACTTCTTCACCGTGCGCGATGTGTTGCAGCACTACGATGCCGAAACCGTGCGTTACTTCCTGATGTCGGGCCACTATCGCAGCCAGCTCAACTACGGCGAAGATAACCTCAACCAGGCGCGTGCGGCGCTTGAGCGTTTGTACACCGCGCTACGTCATACCGATGCCAACGCCACGGCGGCGGGTGGCGAAGAGTTTGAAGCGCGTTTCCGCACTGCGATGGATGACGACTTCAACACGCCGGAAGCCTATTCGGTGTTGTTCGATATGGCGCGTGAAGTGAATCGTTTGAAAACCGAAGATAAAGCCTCCGCTGATGCGCTGGCGGCGAAACTGCGCCAGATCGCTAACGTGCTGGGCATTTTGCAGCAGGATCCCGAGCAGTTCCTGCAAAGCGGTGCGCAGGTAAATGACGATGAAGTGGCGGAAATCGAGCATTGGGTGAAAGCCCGTTCCGATGCGCGTGCAGCCAAAGATTGGGCGCAGGCTGATGTGGCGCGCGATAAGCTCAATGAGTTGGGCGTTATCGTTGAGGATGGGCCGCAAGGTTCCAGCTGGCGACGCAAATAACCGGAGAGGGCGAGAAATCGCCCTTTTTTATTGATGACGATTGAACAGATTCACATTCACGGCTTCCGCTCGGTGCGCGACCTAACGCTGCCGCTGCAGCAGCTCAACGTGGTGAGCGGCCCGAACGGCTGCGGCAAATCCAACCTGTACAAAGCGGTGCGACTGCTGCACGAAGCGGCTAGCGGACGCTTAGCGCTGGCGCTGGCGGAAGAGGGCGGCATCCAGAAAGCGATGTGGGCAGGCGGATTGCGGCGCGGCGATCGTCGGCACGATCCCAAACGTTTGGCGTTGGCGGTGGTGATGGACGATATGGATTATCAGCTCGATATCGGTTTTCCTGAGCCGTTAGAAACCAGCATGTTCAATCTCGATCCGCTGGTAAAAGAGGAGCGCTTGTGGATGAGCGGCCAACGGCGGCGTCCTTCCTCCTGCATCATGCAGCGGCAAAATCAGACCGCCTTTTTACATAATGTGCAAGGCGAGCGCGTAGCCTATCCGGCGGTGCTGCATCCCGAAGAGTCACTGTTTGGGCAACTGGGTGAACCGCATCTTTATCCGGAGCTTTCGCAGGTGCGCGAAAGGCTGCGTCAGTGGCGTTTCTATCATGAGTTTGCTGTGTGGCCCGGTTCACCGATTCGTGCGCCGCAGATTGGCGTACGCGCGCCGGTGCTGAGCCATGATGGCAGTAATCTGGCGGCGGCCTGGGCCACTATTGTTGAACGCGGTCATGTCGAGTTGCTGCACGAAGTGATGGCCGAAGCTTTCCCTGACACGGAATTTCACGTTGATGTGCAGAACGGGCGTTTTCAGATGCTGATGTCACGACGTGGGATTTTGCGTCCGCTGGAGAGCGCCGAGTTCTCGGATGGCACGCTGCGGTTTCTTTGCTTAGTGGTGGCGCTGCTCAGCCCGCGTCCGCCAGCGTTTATGGCGCTCAACGAACCGGAGAACAGTTTGCATGAAGATCTGCTGCCCGCATTGGCGCGACTGATTGCCGAAGCCAGCCAGTTCAGCCAACTGTGGATCACCAGCCATTCACCGAAACTGGCAACGCTGATTGCGCAGCATACGGCGGTGAATCATATCGAGCTGGAGCAAATCGAAGGGGAAACTCGCGTCTTGTAAGGTCGCCATTCATGGCGACCTTCCGGATGACTACGCTACAACCGTAATCTTAAAACCAGCAAACTCAACCTTCTGGCCTTCAACAATCTTGCAGCGCTTACGCGTTTCAACTGCGCCATCTACGCGCACTTCGCCTTCCGCGATTACGGCTTTCGCCTGCGCACCGCTTTGCACCCAACCTTCGAGTTTCAGCAGGTCGCACAAATCAACGTGGGCATGTTTACCGAGAGAAAAACTGGCCATTATGCCTCCTCAATGTCGTGAAATTCTTCACACGCTGTCAGCGTGTTTTGGATCAGTGTAGCAACCGTCATTGGACCGACGCCGCCTGGAACCGGCGTGATGTACGAGGCGCGCTCAGAAGCCGCTTCGAACTCCACATCGCCGACCACTTTGCCGCTGTCGAGACGGTTGATACCTACATCAATGACTACAGCGCCCGGCTTGATCCAGTCGCCCGGAATAAAGCCCGGCTTGCCGACCGCCACCACCAGCAGATCGGCGTGCTCAACGTGATGACGCAAATCTTTGGTGAAACGGTGCGTCACGGTGGTGGTGCAACCGGCGAGCAGCAGTTCCATGCTCATCGGGCGGCCTACGATATTCGATGCGCCAACCACCACGGCGTTCAGGCCGTAAGTATCGATATTGTAGCGCTCCAGCAAGGTAACGATGCCGCGCGGCGTACACGGGCGCAGCTTCGGCGCGCGCTGGCACAGACGACCGACGTTGTACGGATGGAAACCATCCACGTCTTTGTCCGGCACGATGCGCTCCAGCACTTTGACGTTATCGATGCCGGCTGGCAGCGGCAGCTGCACCAGAATGCCGTCGATATCGTTGTCGTTGTTGAGCGTATCAATCAGCTCCAGCAGCTCGGCTTCGCTGGTGGTGGCGGGCAAATCGTATGAGCGGGAGATGAAGCCCACTTCATCACAAGCACGACGTTTGCTGGCGACATAGATCTGCGAAGCCGGGTTTTCACCCACCAGCACAACTGCCAAACCGGGCGCACGTTTACCGGCCGCCAGACGCTGCTGTACTTTTTCGGCAACCTCAAGGCGCACCTGCTGCGCAATCGTTTTACCGTCAATAATTTTTGCTGCCATCAGAGAGGAAATCCATCTGTAGAGGGTTAGATCGGGGATGGCGCCTATTCTGTCAGAAGCGCGTGCGGCTGTCAGGTAGAGATTCGCCATCAACGCCGCTTTCCCGATTTTTCGCCGTGGCGCCCGCCCGCGTTAGCGCTTATGATGCCCGGCAGTGAATGAGATGGATGACGTGATGATTTGGTTAATTCTCGCCACGCTGGCGGTGGTGTTCGTGGTAGGTTTTCAGCTGCTGACGGCCAGCTCGCGCCATGCGGTGCAGGCGCTCAATAAACGGTTGCAACTGCCGCCGGTGCATATCGAATCGATGTTGTCGCTGATGGGCAAAGAGGCGGCAAAGGAGTTCACCGATTACATCGCGGGCGCTAACGACACGCATCTGCACAATGGCGCGGCGGTGCTGCTGATTTGGCAGGTGCTGATTGTCGATGGCAGCGACGAAAATATTCAGCGCTGGCATGGCATTTTGAGCCGGGCTGGGTTTTCAGCGTTGATTACACGTCAGCAGTTGTTGCTGGCGTTGGGTTTCTTGCGCCAGCTGGAGCCGGACAGCCAGGAACTGCATGCGCTGCGCGAGCAGTACAATGCGCACTTCACACAGCAAGGGATTGAGCTGGAAGGCGAAACGGAGCAGGGCGGGAATCTGGTGTCGATGAGCGAGTGGCGCAAACGGCATTAAGGGGTTTTGGTTAATCTGGCAGCACTCCGCTGCTCTTGAAGGGCAAAAACGTTGACGCGCGAGCCGCTGGACGTATAATCCGACCCAATCACTATGCGCCCTTAGCTCAGTTGGATAGAGCACCGGCCTTCTAAGCCGTAGGTCACAGGTTCGAATCCTGTAGGGCGTACCAATACAAATCAACGAGTTATCACTCTCCTCCCGCTTTCAAATTTTCCCCATGGGACAGATTTGGGGCACGACTGCCAAAAATCGCGTCATTTTGCCTCGCATGTTCTGTTAAATGCTTCGGTGCCAGGTGAGCATAGCGCTGTACCATTTCTGTACTCTCCCAGCCGCCCATTTCCTGTAATGCCGACAATGGCACGACAGCCTGAATAAGCCAGCTCGCCCATATATGGCAAAGGTCATGAAAGCTGAAATCATCAATGCCCGCTCGCTTTAAAGCAGCTCTCAAGGCTGTATTGGAATCCACTCACGTTTTGCGCACGGTTGCTGTTGTGGTTCCGTCACTTCTCTTCGCTTATTCGGTGTGAACAAATACTTAGTTGTAATGCCACTCGATCTGTTTGCATAGAACGACTTCGGCTGTGTCATTCAGGGCAACGTCAATTGCTCTGCCTGACTTGCTGTCTACCGGGTAAATCCATGCCACTACAAAACGTCCTAGCATTTGATGAGCGTCATCCTAAACTTAAAGAGAAGTAGGTATGGGTTTTTGTACAGCATAAACATATGATAAATTATGGCTAATTATAGTCATCATAACTAAGCGATGCGGTATTATGAGCAATAAATTCAAGGTGATAGATCTTTTCTGTGGTGCTGGTGGGCTCTCCACTGGGTTTTGTCATGGCGAGATGTCAGCTCATTTTGAAAGCATTTTGGCCATTGATAACGATGCTGCTGCGATTAAGACCTATAACGCAAACTTCGATTCACATGGTATCCAAGCCAATATCGATGAATGGATTGCTTCCAATGAGATTCCGTCTGCCGATATCGTAATCGGAGGGCCACCATGCCAGGGATTTAGCCTCCTTAACAAGAACAGGGAAGGCGATCACCGTAGAGCGCTTTGGGAGCCCTACATGGACATCATTCAGCGTTCTGGCGCGTCCATGTTCGTAATGGAAAATGTCCCAGGCCTGCTTAAAAGCGATGAGTTTGTCGATATTGCTGCTAGAGCTGAATCTATGGGCTTTGTGCTTCTTGACCCAAAGGTACTTAACACTGCTGACTATGGTGTGCCTCAGACCAGGAAAAGAACTATAGCTATCGGTATCAAACGAGAGCTTTTTGAGATGGACAACGTACCCGCATTTCCTCCGGCCCCTTCTCATCGATCACCCGAGAAGTCTGGCGAGCTGCCTGTCTGGATTTCAACTCAAGAGGCGATTGGAGATTTACCTGATCCTATTGGTACTGAGATCCGAGATGAATTGCCACCCATGAATCTTCATTTTGGTCGCAGTCCAACTGAGATTTCCAAACAACGCTACCAGGCGGTGCCCCTAGGTGGGAATCGTTTCGACTTACAGAAGAATCGACCTGACTTAACCCCTGCATGTTGGATCAAAAAAACATCAGGCGGAACAGATTTGTTTGGTCGTCTTTGGTGGGAAAGACCCTCAGTAACTATACGTACAGAGTTCTTCAAGCCAGAGAAGGGGCGTTATCTTCATCCTGAACAGCATCGCCCTATTACTCACCGAGAAGCCGCTAGACTGATGTCATTCCCCGATGATTTCATTTTTCATGGTTCTAAAACGGAAGTCGCACGTCAGATTGGCAATGCGGTTCCACCATTATTCGCCGAAAAAATCGCTGCTTACGCACTTGATGTAATGCGGGCAAAGAAAGATGATGCGGTGACGGTTAAGAAAAAAGACGCTGCATAGAAGGTTAGAGGTTTATGGACGAACATAACGAAATTGGTACTGTTGCTTTCGCTGAAGCTCGCAAAGAATTTCACGCACAGCTTCTTTTGAATACATTGACTATCAACGCTGCAGGTGTGGTAAGTAATGCTGATAGCAGTAATAACAACAGTAAAGCAATAGCACGCGAAATTGCCCGTTTGCTGCAGGCTGAAACTATAGGCGAGAGGATTGCCGGGCAAACCTCAGGTAATCAGTTCGAAAGCATCTGCGCTCAGTTCGTTGAAAAAACATTTCTGAAACTTGGCCACCTACGGCCAGGTAGATGGAATGTTCAACAAGTATCTGGTCGGAATCGCCTTGAAATAGCCAAGTATGAACAATATTCTCACCTCATAGCCCTCGATAGCGCAGCTAAGAATGATGCACAACTTGCAGCTGCGTTAGGAAGTGACTATACCATTTCACCCGATATTATTGTCGCTCGTCAGCCTGAGCATGACAGCGTCATTAACAAGCCAGAAATGATCGTGAATGATTCTGTCACTCTGATGTCAGGACTACGCGAATCAAATGGCGGTAAACCGTTACTACACGCGAGTATTTCCTGCAAATGGACGATAAGAAGCGATCGGGCTCAGAACGCACGATCTGAAGCTCTTAATCTTATGCGAAACCGTAAGGGGACACTTCCACACATCATGGTCGTAACTGCTGAACCAACCCCAAGCAGACTTGCCTCAATAGCCCTTGGTACAGGTGATATTGATTGTGTCTATCACTTTGCTCTTTATGAACTTCAGGCTGCAGTAAAGCTTCTCGGTTTGCATGATGCCGCTGATATGCTTGCTGTAATGGTTAATGGTAAGCGATTAAAAGATATATCGGATTTGCCTTTGGATCTTGCAATCTAAAAATTAATTAGTTTCAGTAGCTCCTCAGAGCTTAATGATTACATTATCCACCTGATAATGCTGGAGGCAATTATGAGTATTCCTACACCTTGGGGATTAATTGGAAAAGTAATTAAATGGGGGTGGGAGAAACTAACCCGATTTTGGTTATATAACACCTACAAAAAATCTCACGAAGACAAACAGAAACTACAGCGTCTGGGATCATACTGGGAGAGTTTAGATGATCATCTTGAATATTCACTGAGACTTTCAAATCCCGCTGACCATGAAAAAATAAAGTCTAAGGTGGCTTTTCGTTCCTTGAAAACTCCAATTAAGGAAGCTGTTCTCTTTTTTGAGGCCAGAGGAAGTGGGATTCGGTATCAACAGAAAATTGAGCTGAAAAATATTGATGAAAACGTTCTTGTTGTTACTCTGGAACAGATTCCCCAAGATGACTTAATAGAATCGAGTGAGCGCGGTATTTTCTTCACTATTGATGAAATCCAATTCATCGATTGCCAGTTAACTATGACAGATGGCCATAAAATATCGCATTTCAATTCATTAACATCCCATTTGACTTACAATTGGCTATTCAATGATAAGTGGCAGCGACGCTGGGGGATGTTATGGAACTGCAACTCGATAGAATATGCAAAGCTTGAGATGTCCGGTTATTTACGTAGAAGATTAGGTGATTACCAGCACTTCTTTTTTACATCAGATCATAATGAGGGAGTTTCTCTTGTGGGGAGTATGCGTAAACTGCTTTGTAAAATAATAATTCATCCGAGTGTGTTGACCATATTGTTCTGGTTAGCTATTCACTCTGGAGGTTACAGTCTTGGCGATGGGAAGTTAGTTCGTAGAAGAAAGTGGTTTTAGGCACAATAGGCATTATTTTTTCCGGAATTTAAAATCATCAATTAAGTCTGTGGTGTTAGTAAAAGAATGTAGATATAGCATCCGATAAGAATAAACATTTTTTACCACAATGTTATTTAAAACGATTTTTACACAAAAATCTAATAGCTCTTTTTGCCTTCCTAATTATGATAGGGTGCTTTTAGTTGCAAATTTATATATAAATAGTCAATGTTCAAAAAGCTACTTGGGCATTTTCCCCTCGCAGCTTCCCTACTTTGATGCGCACCGTTTCCGGCATCGCACTCAGATTATCCTCCCTCAACCCCAGCATCATATTGTATCCATTAAACATCCCGGCATCGCCCAGCCGCGGCATTGGCAGCAATCGTGTGGGAATCGTTAACCAAAATCGCAAATCATAGTCACAGCCTAGGTACGTTCGCAGTAGCGCCATCACATCCTGCCTGAGTTGCCCGCCGGGCATCCAACCCTTTGCCTCATCAGGATCGTCTGTTGAAAGCTCAACCCGTGAGCAGTAATCAGCCACGTGGGTTGCATCGCCCAGGATCGGATTATGATCAAGCGTCATGCCGCTGGACATTGAAAGCTGGGCGCGTTTTGCCACCGGCATCCTTACTGGATGGTGCGCGAAAACCTCAACTTTGGTGTTCGGTGCCTGGCTTCGTATAACCGCAGCGATGCCTTCAGCAGTGTGCGTGGTATGCAGCAACGGTTTCAGTATCGCCAGCAGGCGTGATGACGGCTGATCGCCGCTGTGGGCGATGCCGGTTAGCGCCATCAGGCTTTGCGAAACCGTATCGGTACCGCCCGGCTCAAAGGTAGCCGGATAGCTGTATTTGCGCCAAATGCGATAAAACTGCGTCATCAGACGATGATTGAAAATATCCAGAAACGCCGCCATTGCATCAGCTCCGTCACGCCCTTGGTTAATATCATCAATGATGCTGGTGGGCAGCGGCGAATCGACGCCGTACAAGCCGAAGAAGTTAGTTCTTACCGTCGGTATCGCATACGGATTATCGGCGTCACTTTCTGTGCGTTTCAACTCTCCAGCGGGAAAGCCCAGATGCGGATTGGGACGAAAGCGCACCGGATCGCTCTCTGGCGTGCGGCCCGTGCCAAGACGGCTGCCGGTCGTCTGTTCAAGCAACTGGCAGAAGCGGTAAAAGTTATACCGCGCCGTCTGGTCATTGCCGTTATTGTCCAGCCAGAACGGTTTTTTGTTTTCTTCGCTCACATCAGCACCCTGTCAATGCGTCGCTCCGGCCAGGCCCACTCGGTGCCCGAAGCGGTCAGCAGCACCGTCAACTGGGTAAAGCGCACAACGCTGGCGTACTGCGTCAGGAACTGCTCCAGCAGCTCGCAGAACAGGCGGGCATCGCCGGTGCCGCTGAACTGGGTTTCATCGAGCGCCACGCGAATACGCACCCCGTGCCAGTGATACGAGGAGTTATAGTCCTGACGCCAGCTGACGTGGCGAATACCGCTGATGCGACGGCGGTTGTTATCGTCATTGCTCCAGTCAAACAGCGCCAGCACGGCTCGGAGGCTCGCAGCATCGTTAATCATCTGGCTCAGGGCGCGCGGATGCAGCAGCGACATCACATGCCACTGAAATAATTGCGTGGTTGGCGGGTAATAAGGCATAGAAGGGGGATGACGCGTTGTGCACTGCAACGTCAGGTTGCCGGTGACCGCGCTTCCATCAAATACGGCTTTCTCCAGCGCCATGCGCGGATAGTTACCATTGGTGCAGGTGATGTTCATAAATAGCGTGGCATCATCCTCGGCCCGATCGGTCTCGCTTTCATCGCCGCCTAGCATCAGCAAGGTTTCATAAAGACCGCTAACACCCCGCCAGACACGCGTATGGAAATATCGCTCTGGCCAGGACTCTTTGCGTTGCAACATGCCACCTTTTTGCCGGAAGTGCCGATACGGCACATAACGCCGCTTATCCAGTGTTTCGCTGGCGGCAACTTCATCAACACTGTAAATCTCAGTGTGCTGATCGCGCAGGCGGTGCGGGCGCAGACGATAATCGAGCACTGCAGGCTTCACCTTCAGCGGCTCGGCGTTCAGCGTAAACAGGTTAATCACCGGCACGCAGTGAATGCGCAGCGCGTCCGCCGGCAGGGAAATATCACGCGGAAGTGGCTGACTAAGGTGAATATCGAGAATCACCTCGCGGCAGCTTTCGTTGAAGAGAAGCGTGTTGAGCCCCGATAGAGTAAAGAAGGCGTAGCGAGCCGGGAAACTGAAATATTCCAGCAGTGGGCGCACTTCGCCGCACAAGGCTGGGCTATCGCTTTCCGGCCAGACCGAGTGCCAGTGCTGCTGCCAGCGGGCGCGGATGTCGCCACTAAAGGGTTTAGGATCACAGTTAACGCTCTGCGGCTGGCGAACAGTAATTCTTTCAATATGGTTGGTTAGGGCTTGATACATCAGCGACTGCACCGGGCGATCTCCGTGGATGTAGAGCGGGATATCGCTGAGATCGATTTGGCTCGGATCTGCCTGAGGGCTGAGTGAAAACCGCAGGGAGATCATCTGGTGTCCATCAGGATGGAAGGGCGCCGTTATCTCGCCCAGCGTCAGCGGATGCAATTTCAGCGCATCGGTAGTGCGATAAGGGCAGCGCAGGCCAGTAATATCCATCGGTCGGGTCAGCAGCGTTGTGCCTTCCGGCAGCATCGCATCACGTACCTGAGCAACCATATCAGGCGTAAGTTCCACCACAGACATCGATGGCAGCGTGCGGTTCACCACGGGCAGCAGATGCCCGAGCAGCGGCTCTGTTAGCTCAGGAATATCGTCATCAATCTTGCGACGCATCTGCGCCATCATCAGCGAGAAGCCCTGAAACAGCTGTTCGACCGAGTCATCTATCTTCAGAGATTTGCCGTCTACGCCCAGTCGCCGTCCCGCCTCCGGATACTGCTCCGCAAACTCCTGCGCCGCCGCCTTCAGATAACGCATTTCGCTGTCGAAATATTTTAGAAAATCATGATCGTTCATGGTTCACCTACTCAACCAGCGTGAGTGCCAGATAAATCACTGAGCAGATTGAAACCAACCACAGCACCAGCAGTGAGATCATTGCCCGGTAAAACATGACTCTTGTTCCGTGCAGGCGATCTACCAGAGAACGCGGGCGGGAAAATTTTTTCGGCCACAGCTGCGCCATGCCCCGGTCAAACTCAGCAAGGTCGTCTTCGTTATTGAGCAAAGCGAAGAGCCGTTCATCAAGCCATAAACGCCAGCAGTAGTAGTGTGTGATGAAGAACAACAACATTAACGGCAGACTCAGCGCGGAGTAGATAAGGCTGAGTATCAGCGCCAACGGTGGCAGTGTCAGCGCGGCAAAGTAGCGCCAGCTTGCCAGATGAATTTGCACAATTCGGTTGGTCATCATGATGTCTGACATAGCTGTTCCTTGCTGAAGGCTTCCAGGATTTCAATGTGTGCAGGGGTGAGAACAATCTGCGGGCGTCGGGAATGGATGAGTTCAACGGCTTGAACGACAGAAGCTGCATGTCCTTCCGCCAGCAGCCACGCCGCAACCACCGTGGCACTGCGCGATAAACCCAGCGCGCAGCAAACCAACACCTTGTCACTTTCCCGGTGCAGTTGCTGGAGCTGTCTTACCGCAGTGCGCAAATGCTCAATGTCGGGCACCAGCAGATCCATTAGCGGATAGGCCTGCCATCTCTGTGCGTTCCGGTTGCCTTTGTGTAATTCTGCGGTCAGATCAAAAACTGCCAAATCTTGCTCAACCTTGTCCGGAAACCTGCCCAGCGATACGCCAGAGGCAATCTCATTACTTTGCGCTGTGTGCCGGGAAAACCAGCGGCGGGAAATCCTCGCGCCTATCAGATAGGGTAAAAGCAGCAGGCGTGCGGAGAGAGATAAGTTGCCGCTACTGCTTTTCTGGAATACCGTCACGCCCAATCCGGTATAGCCCGCAGCCACTGCCAGCAGCGCCATGGCAGGCCACAACAGCAAGTAACCACAGGGAATCGCGGCTCCAGCCAGTAAAAACAGCATTCCACCCAGGCAATATTTGCCAGCAAGACGTCGCGCGTGCAGAGTTGGCCGCTGCCAGCGCCATACCCCTCTAATCGGAATCAGGTAGCTGATGATGACCGCGACCACAATCCCGCTAATTACATCGATAAAATGGTGCTGCCAGGTGGTCAGTACGGAGATAGCTATTAGCAGGAACCAACTGGCCGCAACGATTCTCTCATTGCGATTTAGATGCTGGCGAAAGCGCAGCCAGAGCAGCCAGGTCAGAATAATGTGCAGCGAAGGGGCCTGGTTATAGGGTAAATCAAACTGTTCAAGCTGGCGGAACAACCAGCCAAAAGCACCCTGGGTTTCCGGGCGCGTGAAGGTAAACTTCAGCGGGAAAAGTAAAAACGCTGCACACGCCACCAGCGATGCTGCAAGCAGGCGATAGCCGTGACGCATCAGTTCCTGTCTTGAAGTGCAGATGAACAGTGAAATACCGTAAAGCAGGTCGATGCTCCAGTAAGGCACGATAGTCCAGGGAATAAATGGGATCGAACGTTCCCAGGCAAACACCAGGCTGCCCACATCATCGCGGGTCGCGGTGAAGGTATTCACCTGCCCGTAGCTGAGAAAAAACAGTGGCCCCAGCAACATCAGCCAGCAAAGCCCCTGTTTCCAGGGGCGAAAAGAGCGTTGTGTCATCAACGATTCAGTCATGCTATTTTCTTACCGCCAGCGACACGGTAAAGATTCCAAACTCATCGATCAGCTGATGGCACTTCTCAAATCCAGCTTCTTCGACCAGCGTATCCATCTCTTTCTGGCTGCGTACGCGCATCAGCCAGGGAATGCCGTTCTGATGGCTGGTTAAGGTCCATGCAATGGTTTTCAACTGCGGATGCCACGGTTGCCCGGTATAAACCAGCACGCCGCCCGGCGGAATTGCTGCTGCCAACCCGGCCAACGATGTTTTGATTAATTGGTTGCTCGGGAACAGTTCATACAGGCCGGAGACAATGCCCAGCGTTGGCGCAGGCGCGAGTGTGGCTAGCGAGTCATAATCAAAGGCATTGCCTTTTTTAAACTGCGCGAGGTGGCCTAATTGACGCGCTTCAATCATCGCCTGGCCTTTTTCCACATTCAGATCGCTGTAATCGCGCAGCAAGATGCTCTCAATTCCCGGCTGTTTCTCCAGCGCATCAAGAACGTAGCGGCCATGTCCGGCGGCAATATCGACCACGCGAATCGGCAAATTGTGCTCTTGCAGTTTTGCTACGGCCTGCGCAATCACCTGCTGGATATTTTCTTTGCGCATGCGAATGCCGCGCCAGCCAATGCTGTTGAGGTACTGCCTGTCGATGATACGGCCAACAATGCCGGTGCCTTCAGGCGTGTTGCGGTAGACATAATCCAGCGTACTGCCAGAGTCAAAGCCGGTTTCATATCCCAAGCGCATGCCTTTAGACAGCCGACCAATGGTTTTCATGCCAAAACTCAGTGAAGCGTAGGACATGCCTTGTAGTGAGCAGCGCTTAGGTGGTACCTGCAACTCACGGTACGCATCAGCACCCGGACTCCACTGATCTTCATGGCTGTAATCGAAGGTGTAAGGTGCAGCGTGGTAAAGCTGTTCGATAAACGGCTTCATTTTATCGAAAGCAAGCTGGCGATCCTTTTCACCCAGCGTGTCGTGATAAAAACCTGGCAGAATATGCTGCTCTTTAATGGCGCTACGCAGGCCCTGATAGAATTTTTTCTGCGGTTTGATGTGCACCACAAAATCATCGCCGGAAATCAGCAGCTGTGTTGGCACGGTGATGGCGGCAGAATCAGAAACAATGCGCTCCGCTGTTTTATACAGGTCCAGCAGAATATTCACCGCAATCTGACGGGTGATGAGTTTATCCTGCTCAAAGCTGCTAATGCGCTCTGGGTCGTGGCTGAGAAATTTCCCTTTGACGTAAGAGTTCACGTAAAACAGACCGCGAATACGTTGCAGCAAACCTAAACCCGCGCGTGCGAAAGGCACATACAGCTTCACCTTAAACGCTGGAGATGCCAGCACCATGCCGCGGATTTTAGGCGCATAATCATGCACCCAGGTAGCAACCAGCACCGCGCCGACGCTTTGCGCAATCACAACAATATCTTCAATGCTCACCTTTGCTTGTTCAGCGACAAAGCGAACAAATTCATCGACGTCCTGCACTGAGCGAGCCAGGCTTGGACTGTAACCTCGCTCTCCCGGCGAATGTCCGTGTCCACGCGCATCCCAGGCGTAAAAATGGGCATCCGGCATCAGCAACTCATCGACAACATGCTGCAAACGACCTGAGTGCTCATGCCCGCGATGAAATAGCACAATCACTTTTTTGCTCTGCGCATCCTGCGCGGGCCAGTGGCGAAAATAGAGAGATTCACCGTCGCTGGTTGAAAAAGATCCTTCCTGAAATAAACGTCCTTCCTGGCTCATGATGATTTCCTTATGGCTTGCTGTTGTAATTCGACAAAACGATTTAATAACGCGCTTTTAAATTCGGCCTTGTTGTCCTGATAACGCAGCGGATCGTCGATATAAATATCGATAAAGAACGGCACCGGTATTTTCTGACCTTTACCCATTGAGCGATCCAGTCCGTGCATATAGACCGGAATGATGGGCACATCCGGGCACTGCTGGCTGAGATGCCACAGGCCAGATTTAATTTCTGACAGTTTCCCCGGCTCGCCGCGCGTGCCTTCCGGGAAAATAATCACGATTTTCTTTTCCGCCAGTGCATCGACGCAGGCCTGCAACGGATTAGCCTGATGCGCCCCGCGATATACCGGGATGATGCCAATCACCTTGAGCGCAAACCAACCCACCACTTTGTTTTTCAGGAAGTAATCAGCCGCAGCAACCGGCTGTACATTCACCAGTGTCGAGAGGGGGAACAATGTGAACAGCGTCAGTACATCCAGATGGCTGTTGTGGTTCGCCACAATGATCGCCGGGCCTGTTTTCGGTAGCTTCTTGCGGTTGGCAACGGCGACACCCAGCCAGATCCACACCACCGGATAAGCGATGCAAAGGGTAAAGATCCAGCGCAGCATTCGGTTCATGTGCGCCTCCTACACGTAGAAGTAGTAATAGAAGTGGAAGAACAGCGGCGCGGTGTAGATGAGTGAATCGAGTCGATCCAAAATGCCACCGTGTCCGGGCAGCAATTTGCCGGAATCCTTCACACCAAAGTCACGCTTGATCGCCGACATCACAACATCGCCGCAAAAGCCGCTTGCACCAATAATCAACCCAGCACCCAGCGAGTGGAGATAATTCATCGGTGTCAGCAGTGGGCCAAGAATCACTGCCAGCAGCATGGTGGTAAAGATGCCACCCAGCAGACCGGCCAGCGTCTTATTCGGGCTGACTTTGGGCGTTACCCGAATCCTGCCCAGCGATTTTCCCCACAGATACTGGGCAATATCATTCAGCTCAGTCAGCGCAACGAGGAAGAACACCAGTAGCGCACCGGCGCTGGCATCAGCACCGGGTAAGGTCATCAGGTAGGCAACGTGGCTCAGAGCGAACACGGTGGTCATCATGCCCCAGTGCATCACCGATGCAGAGTGCAGAAAACCTTTGGTATCACCGGCAATCACCATGCGAGCCGGCAGGAAAAGGAAGACGTAAACCGGGATAAAAATGATGAACATGCCGTACCAGGCCATGCCGGTCCAGAGATATTGCACCGGGATCGCGGCATACATCCACAGCAGCGGCATACTGTCAGAACGCCGCGTGGGTGCTAGCGTCAGATACTCTTTTAACGACAGGAAGCTGATGAAGCCGAAAAAGGTCAGCGCCAGCCACTTTGGCGAGAGCATTGCTAACGAGAACAGGCAGATAATGACCCACCAGCTATTAATGCGCTGCTGCAATTCCAGCCAGTTGCGTTGCGGGCGGCACTTTCTCAGCACAAAAATAATTAGCGTCGCCAGAATAAGAACCGCGAAGATGCCGCCCAGGCAGTAATAAAGCACGTGTCTGGAATCAGCCATTTTTCGCCTCCATTGCATTGCTGCAGCGATTCAGGCTGGTCCAGCACAATAACAGGGCGGCGATGGCAAACACTGCGTCAGCGTAAACGATATACTGCGGCCACAGCGCAATCACCAGGCCGAGAGCACCAAAGATAAATGCGCGGTCACTTTTGCCCAACGGACCACGGTAGCTACGGATGCCGTTCAGCGTCTGGCACATCACACCGCAAAATTCGCTCAGCCAGGAAAGTAGCACGACCAGCACAACCCACCAGGGAGAGATGCCTGTAACAAACGCAAAAGCGAGGTAGAGTGCGGCGTCGGAGATGATGTCACCCACCTCGTTGAGGATCGCCCCGAGGGTGGATTGCTGATTGAATTCCCTAGCTAACATGCCATCAATGGCGTTTAACGCCATGCGGAAAAACAGGAAAACGGGCAGGGTGATAAAAAAGCGTGGATCGGAGAAACACATCAACAATGCGCCAAGCACCACAGAGGTGAGCATGGCAAACAACGTTACCTGGTTCGCGGTGATACTCTGCGCATGTAACCTGACGACCAGCGGTCTTAATAAATTCTGAAACTTCGGTTTTATATCGTATAGCGTCACTTTGTGGCTCCTGCCGTTAAATTGAATAGTTACTTCAATAATTCCAAATTCAGGGTGTTATCCCTTACTTCAATCGTGCGTGGAGAATCCGGATCAAGCTCCTCACGGCTCAGCACCCGTTTCCAAGTGCCGCGCTCCCGGTCCGGCTGGCGGAACAAGCCCACGACTGCGATAAACTGCGCCTGCTTCTCCATTGGCATATCCAGGCTGACGCTTTGTCCCGGCATGACGCTGAGCTGCCGCTGCGCCACCAGACTCTCTTTCAGCACCAAATCTGGCTGTGCCAGCAGGCTGCTGTATTCGGCGTTATCGAAACTTTGACGCGTGCTGAGCTGCAAAATAATCAGGCGCAAGGGCATCGACTGCTGGGCATCGTCCTGATTAATCGCTGTACGTGCAGTGAAGGTCAGGTGCAGGGTGTTGACCTGGCGATAAAACACGGCATCTGCAATGCTCGCGGTTCCCTGTTTGGTTTTTTGCCAGGCTCCACAACTGCTCAGCAACATTGCCGATAGGCAAATCAACAACATATGGGCGAAACGAACCCTCATTGTTCACCTCCCTGATACGCAACTTCCTTCTGCGAATCGGAAATGAATATCCGTGCAGGCAGGCGGAATCCACGCAACTCGAGAAGCGCCAGCGGACCACTGCCAAGTTCTGTGCGAATCTGGTAGTTAAGCGCCAGCCCGTCCGGCGTCGGCCAGACAACACGGTAGATGTTGCTGCCCAGATCGGTGATACGGGCTTTATCCAGCAGGCGGATCAGGCCCCAGCTTCCAGGGTGATCGGCATAAATGCGGGTTCCGGTATGGGTGCTGCGCCAGGTCAGCGTGGTTTGCGGTTGCCAGCGGTTGTCAGGCCAGTTCAGCGTTTGCCAACTCTCTTCCTGGTTAAAATATTGCAGCTTCTGGCGATCTACCGTCAGCTCCGATTCCACTATGTCGCGGGAAGGTTTTGCCATCATCTGGAAATGCAGCTCAACATCTCCCCGGACAAATGCGGTGTTCGCGATGTGCGTCAGTTTATTAAGCGCGCTGAGAAAAGCAGGATCGAACGTCAGTCCCTGGCTGTTCATGGCATCCGGCACCCAGCGATCGCCTTCGAGCCGCAGCAGGCCACCGAGGCGACTGTTGACGAACTGCGCGATACGTCCGGTGTCGGTACGCATAAACTGCGCTAAATGCGGTAAGGAGACATCGCTTTGTCGGTTAGCAAACGGGTAGCGGTCGGCAAACGATTGATCCCACGGCGTTACAACATCGTTCTGCCACTGGCTGTTGATGCTCTCAGCGGTGGGGCTGAGCACCTGCTCCCACGCCTGAACCATCGGTTCGACAAATACCGCCTGACCAAACCCGCTCCACTCCTGTCCGAGGCTGGCAGCAATCAAACTGCCGTAATCGCGGGTGTCAGTGAGATCAACGGCTTTGCCCTGAAACACCGTCAGTGCTAACGACTGCATCATGGCCTGCGGATCCGGCGCGTTGGTTACCTGCTGCAGTCGCAGACGAACACGGGTGATACGTGTCAGGAATGTTGGCAGGCTGAGGCTATCTTTAGCCGCTGCGTCGGTATCGGTCAGCGCCAGCAAGGGGCCAAAAGCGTCATCCATTGGGCCACTTGCACCTTGCGGTCTGGCGATGGCGTGGGTTTTGTCACTGCTGAGCAGATTCTTTGCAGAGCTCACCAGCGAATCGGTAAGATTACCGCCAGTTTGCCCTGTCCGGCCCTGAACATTCAGCGTGTTCATCAGTGCAATCAGAGGTGACTGGCGTATATCGGCCAGCAGGGTTAACTGTTCAATCGATTCCGACAGGCTCTCCGCCCGCTGCCATTGCAGGCTGTTGAGAAATTTCAGCCAGGCTCCGGCGTAATCGGAGAAATAGCGATCTGTCAGCCGCGCTTGCAGCGTTTCCGGAGAGAGATCATTGTTGCTGGCAGTTTTGTTATCACTCAGCACCCAGTCGATTTCATCGCGCCGCACTTTAGCCGCTTGCTCAATCGCAGGTTGTACTGCCTCTTCCCACGCTTTGCGGGTAAAGACGCCAGGCACGGTTTCATCGGTATTGAACAACCTGCTGCTGTCGGTGCCGCTGACCATCTCACTGAGCGTCATATCAGCATAATCACGGGACACCTGCTCGATGAGTTTCTGATAGCGCGAAGTTTCCGCATTGCTGGCACCAATCTGACGCAGCAGCGCTGAGCGCATACTGCTGACCAGTCGCATATCCGGTTGTAACTGCCACTCTGGGTGCGCAGGCAGATTCGTCATCATAAAGGCCAGCATTGCGCCGCCATTATTGCGCCAGCTTGCGTCCTGAATGCCATCACGCACTTGCCAGACCTTCATTAGCGTGGTGCTGAAAAACGCCGGATCGGATTGTTCGGGATGCGCCAGCATCAGGTACGCCTTAAGCAGGTCATACATGTTTTTCGCATCATCGGCCCGCAGCAGGCTGTCGGGCGGCAGGTTGCGCCAGCCGCTCATCAGCGTAGTCAGGCGCTTGACGGATGCATCACGCAGTAGCGGCATTGCCGCCTGCTGCCATTGTTGCCACATAGAATCCAACAGTGCGTCATTCTGGCTGAGGCCAAAACGCATATACCAGGGCGCACCATATTGCTGACGATGCTGCAGACGCTCGATCTCTTTTTGCAGCTCGCGCAAAGCTGAAAGTTGCTGCTGCAGCGGCTGACGGGAATCTGTTGCGGTTGCGGCAAGCTGCTGATCTGCCTTTATAAGGCGAATATTGGCAATCCAGGAAAACACCAGGCAGGCCATCCACATAATCAGCAGGCAGGAGCAGATCGTCAGCAACGTTTTCCGCCATGAAGCACCGTTGGTGACCGGCCTGCGCCAGCGTAGCGCCAGTAAATCCAGCCAGGCTTTTCCCGGCTGCCAGGCATTTCGCAATGAAGCGCTTCCGATGGTCTCCGGCTGGCTGAGTACCACTCCAGCCAACGGCAGCGCTCTTGCGCCTGTGGAGAGCTGCAACAAGGTTTGTGTCAGGCGAGCAGATCCACCGCTGCGCAGCGTGTGCGCCAGTTCCAGTAAGAAACTATGCTGGCGATTACGCTCAGTCTGCTGCATGCCGCGCTCAACCAACTGATGCTCAAGATCATCCAGTGACTGACGGTAATCGTCCGCACTATCACCTTGCGCGATGGTAAATCCGATCCCCTGCGCGATGGCGCTATGCAGAGATGGCGCGTGAATTTCCCATAGCCACAGCGGGATATCCTGGCCCAACAGGCTGTAACGCTTCTGCATCTGGCGAGCCGTGGTATCCAGCACATCCTGAGTCATTTCCGCTTCGGCTTTCACGACCCACACCACCGCATCTGCCAGCTGGCGGCGAATTTTACGCAGCGCACGTAGCTGCGCGGGTAGCGGATCTTCCTGCGGGCTGCCGTGCCAGAGCAGCAAGGTATTATGCCCCTCAAGCCAGTGCTGAGTTGTCAGGCCTGGGATACTCTGTTCAACCAGATGCTCATCGCCGACCACCAGCAGAATGCGCACCCGACTACGCCAGCGCCACCGATACTGGTAGCGCATCTGGGTAATAATGTCCTGCACCCACTGATATTCTGCAGGACGCTGTTTCTGCGAATCTGCTGCGCCTGTTGCTTCACGCGCATTGAGTCGCACCAGCCCGCGCCAGGCGAGAATAAACAGTGGACAGAACCACACCAGCGCCAGCCAGACCATCAATGACCAGAAAGCAATCTGGCGCGGCAGAGCTTCCGGTAGGTCAATGCTGCTGCCTGCGAAGTAATAGAGTCCTGCGCCAGTCAGCACCAGCAGGGTTACGGCAAGCAAATAGCCACAAACCAGCCAGAACAACGAGTGCCGGGGATTAGTGCGGGAGGTTTCCACGGGGAATACAAACTCCTGTAATGTATTGAGATTCCATTTCTGCGGTGATCCAGCCGCAGGACTGGCCGTTGAGCGCCGAGAGAAGCGCCAGCGACCGTAACATAAACGGTGTTATTTGCCCGGCATGGCCGAGCCACGGGGCAAGTACGTGATCCAGCGCGGACCAGCCGCCATCCAGCAACGCTTCCATGGCGGGGGCATCCGCCGCGATCACCATATCCGGCGTATCGCTTAATCCGGCATAACGGGAAAGCTGTGCGACGGCCAGAGTGGCCGTTTCACCCAACGCCGGTTGCCAGCGCTCCGAACGATGCATCAACGCAGTCCCCTGCGCCGAGCAGAGCCAGGCAAAGGCGGCTTCTCCGGCAACCTGGGTGCAATCAGACAATCCTTCGCCGCTTCCGGCACACAGCAGCAAAGTCGGAGCTGTATTGGCGAGGAGATCGATAACGCTGTCTGCACCATCAATTGCACTGAGTCGAATGGTTTCATCTGGCAATGTCATGCCCGCTGCCAGTAGCGTTTCGCGAAAAGCGAGCAGACTTTGGTCATCACCGAGCCAGCAGAGATGCGTGATTGGGCGTGTATCACCTGACTGATGCACATGCGCCACCAGGCGAGTGGCGAGATAAACCGCCAGCATTTCTGGGCGATTGCGCGTGCTGTTTAGCACCAGTGGGCAACGCAACTCCGCGTAACCTGCTGCGTTGATGCCCGGTTGTGGAGAGTCCGCAGGGTGCGACAACAGCGCCAGATGTTCCGACGCGTCGTCTCCAACTGGCGTCACCAGCAACACGGCTTCAACCGGCAAGGCCTGACTGCGCTGACGCCACCAGGCATCGAGCGCCAGCGAGGTTTCTGCATAGTGCGTGCGGCTGTTATCGCTAGATTGCAGCCATACCAGCCAGCGCAGCGTAACCGCCAGAAACCAGCACAGCAGCGGCAAGACCAGCGCGCAGAACCAGAAAAGCGGCGAACGGGTCGGCTTTCCCTCCGGCCACAACAGCATGGTGATCATCGTCGATATAAACAGCAGCACGGGCAATGCAACCCACCAGCGCCGCCAGCGGGCCGGGTAAATGGTGGCGTAATCGGCATAAACCGGCGGTTGATTCATCCGCAGACATCCATATCCGGCAGGGAACTGACCAGCGTGCAACCACAGGCGCATTTATGCCCATCGAGCGCCACCGCTTTACCGTTTACGGTGCTGTTGGTTGCTCCCTGAATAAGGGTGGTCATGCCGTGCTCGATGCATTTCGCTTTGTCATTGACGCAGGCCACCGGCTTGCCAAACGCGTCAAAACTCCCGCTGAGCACTTCACCACCGTAAGGTTTGAGCGTATCGCCCACGCGCACCAGTTTTTTAAGTGTCATACCACTCGCGCTCCCGATGATTTCAGCATATCGATGGTAGAGGTCATCATGGCCTGGTGTTGTTCGCTAACTACACTGGTGCGAGCCAGAGCAACTATGGCGCCTGGTTGGGTGGTTGCCTCTGGTGGAGTGAGTGTTTGAACGACACCGGTCGCCATATCCTTCACTTTATAAGTCACATTGTTATAAGCGGTTTTCGGCTCGATAAAATAGATGACGTTACTGGAGGTTGGCGCGGCATTGATTACTTTGCCTTCAACGGAAATCAGGCGGAGGTTCTTATTGGTCTGGTTGCCGCAGTAAAGCATGCGATAGCGGAAATAACCGCCCCAGGGTTCACGTCCCCCCAATGCACTTTGCATAAACCAGGCGCGGGAATCGTGAATTTGTTCATCGTAAAGGGCTAACAAGTCAGCACGCGGTTGAGTACGAATGCCGGTGCCCAGCTTGTCGATAAACAATTGCGGATAACGACGATCGCCATCGGCTTTCATCTGCGCGTATTCCGCGTCTTCATCGTCACCGTTGATCAGGAAGATGGCGTGCTTGGGGATCACATCCAGAACGATCTGCGCAGTTTTATCTATCAAGCCACCATTGATGTCTCGCCGCCACAGTTTGTAGTCGTGCTGGAATTCACGCGCAGCTTCGCGGAGCTGATATTGTGAGTTGGTAGGATCTAAATCGGGTTTACCCTGCAAACTTTCGTCCAGCGGCAAGCGGCTCTTTTTGGCCTCTGTTCGGCGTGAGTTAAGCGCTTTTACCGCTGCTTTATGATCTTCTGCTTCTTTTTTAAGCCCTTCAGGAGTTAGCTGGGGTGCTTTATTAAAGAAACTGTTGGCAAACTTATCCCCCTGAGGAAGCATGCTGCCGTGAGCATAACGACCAATGCGCCAGGCGGTGATCCAACCAATCTGATCGATCAGCGCGCTTTCAAGTGTCTGAGAAAGTTGATAGGCGCGATAACCTTCCGATGTATCTCCAGCCTCTTCGCTGCCTTGCAGAGTGGTGTTGAGCAGGGTTTGACGCCAGATGTTGAAGCGCCTGACCAGCGTTTTACTGAAGTCGAATTCTCCTTGTGATTCAGGAGACATAGCTCTTGATGGTGAAACGTCCTTTATTAGTGCAGAGATACTTTTAGGTAAAACTGCTAATGGTGCACCCGCCTCAAATGCTGCAACATACATATCGTGAAGAACAATTTGCGATAATAATTCTCCAGTGCCATTGCATGATTTCCCTTGATCCCCTGGAGGATAACCGCCGCCAACATCTGAGTGCATCCCGGGATAAATGATCTCCTGAGTGTTGGCCGGGTAACTGCCATCAGGGCGACGAACAGAGTCAAGAGGGAAACATAAGCGCTGTTCGTGTGCGGCAACAAAATGCCGACAACATTTAATTAATCCAGGAAATTTACGCTCATCAGGTAATTGCTGACTATTATCCGCCCAGCCCATATGACCTGCAGCACCCGGCATCATGTGAGCTGCTCCAACAGACGCCACCGTATCCAGTAATCCCAGAAACTCAATACTGATGGGTAAACCAGCAAGTTTCAGGTGATCACTCTTTAGCTTGGGATCGGGTAACTGGGTTAACCAGTTCACAAAGGTCCGCGCTTCAGCAGCTCCGCGAGAAAAACCGTAGATAAACAACTTAATACCCAGAAGATGGGGCTGCTGAGTTTGGGCTGCCTGACTTTCCAACGCCTTTAACAAGGGGTTGATCGCATTACGTCGGTTCACTTCACCTGAAAAAGCTCCGCGAGCCTGCATGCTGGGCAGCATTCCCTTCGCTACTCCATCATCAAGGCGTTTGGCTCCTTTGGTGGTGGCATAAGTCAAGGCATTCACCAATCTCAGCATCGCCCAGTTAATTCGATCCTCTCCGCCAGCGGCGAAAGCCAGACCATCATTGCTGTAATCCATTTCGCCAATTTTAGGGAAGGGTGTGCCAACACCTGGAATGTAATAGGCGAAATATCCATCGGGTTCTGCTGTTTTGGCATATGTAGCATGAAATAATTTGGCGATATTAGTTGGATGAGACGGTTTTGCTACGCGAGTATCGTTCTCTTCATTATTTCCCGTACCATCGAAAAAAAAGCTGATATGTAGGCTCTGACAGCATGGAATGATGCCTTTCTTACCTGATTCTTCGGCCAGGCTGGCACGATAATCATTTTCTTCGTGAATCTGTTTTTTATAATTGGCATTAACCTGCGCTTCGCTAAGCAGTAGGCGACCACTGTCAGGGAACAGCGGTGGTGCAAAACAAGGCAGTGCTAAATTCATTTCACGGGACATGTCGCAGGCTCCTTCATGTTAAGAGGATCTTTAATCGGGTAGCCCGATGTACCGTATCCAGAGCATGCGGTTGTCACTTTCACCTGATTACAAGCCAGAAAGTGCACCGTTAATCCACAGCGCTCCTTGCCATACTGTGGAATATTAATGATGGCGCTGTGTTGTTGATATTTTGTTCTATGCTGTTCATATGCTTTACGGAACTCATCAGTTCCTAATGGAGGAAAAATTACATTAGGATTAGGATCAACTTCCCATTGAATCCGAGCTTTCAATTCAGGTGTCCATTTTTCAGGCAGCATGATGCAGCATGTGTTACCAGTCATCGCCCCTCCATATCCATTTACCGAAAACGAATTAACACCACTATCAGCCATATGGTTGATACCGCTCAAGTCTCCAGCGGTATAGCCATCATCAACGCTTGCCTGAGAGCAACCTGAAAGTATTGCAGCAACGATAAAAAACAATCCTTTATACAACCAATCGAATGCTTTCTTTTTCATTTCCAGGCTCCTTCCATCATTAACGTTATCTGTCCTGAAGCAGAACACTGAGAACGCTCGGATAATGACTGTAATTTCTGGAAAACATCTTGTATGGCTTTTTTATGAATGAAATCGTAGTTGTAAAATTCAGAGTCATAATTAACCAGCATGACTCGATTGCAAGGAAAAAATATTGCGATGACACTTACGGCTTTAAGCAGAGATTCATCGGGAGTATATGATTCAGTGAAGTCGCTGATATCCGTCGTCTCTGCTTGTAGAAGCCTTGTTCCAGCATCCCAGCTAATCGTTACAGATTCCGGGGGAATAGATGGATTATCCTTTGTCATCAGGGATGCTTTATCAAGTTTTCCTGATGCGCTACCAGCCTGAGGAATAACTCTACTTCGGGATTGAGTAAGTATTTCTCCAGTGCTTTTTTTTCGAATAGTATAATCAACGTCTGGTTGACCCGTCATATTGACGGCAAAAACTGGGACATAATTTGCCGAGGGTTGTTTATAAACTTTAGGCGAATTGCTCATGGCTAGATCGACAGGCAACAAAAGTGTATCGATCACTGCATCAAAGGGCATCGAAATAACTGAGAAAATTGGTAAAATTCCAGCAGTAAATAACCACATGAATGCATTAGTGGTATTGCGTATATCGGTATCAACTCCGCGATAAACTTCTTCGGTACTTTCTCCGCGCATCAATGTCCCGCATCCAGCTAGCTGCACAAACAAAATTGCGCAGATTAACTGTTTGCTCAGCGTACTAAATATCCATTTCTTCATTCGCTTTATTCCTTGTAGTCCAGTAGATCGCCTATATATCCCGCCCGGCTTGCTCTGATGGCAATTGCCAGGCATTGCGCAAAGTGTTCCTCTCGCGAAAGAGTTGAAGTTGCCTGCTCCTTCATCAACATCTCGGCATCATTAATACATCCCATCAGCTCAACTTGTGCATCGTTGATACGATTCATCTCTGGAGCATCAGCAAGTTGACGACCCGGATTCCAGGTACCGGTTTTCCACACCACTTCGTCATCTCGATCCCGCCAGCTCCAGAACAGCGCAATATCGGTGAAAGCCGCCTGCTGCTCTGGCGTCAGGACATGCTCAAGTAACGAGGGGAATACGCGATTGTCGTAGTAGCGCAGCAAACCGGTTTGCTCTTCCCAGTGAACCTGTGACAGTGCCTGCAAATGGCTACTCAGCAGGTCGAATGCCAGTGGCGATATCAGCAAGGTCAAACGCGGCGTGGTGGAGAAGTGATCCACCAGCTGTTCCAGCCAGCGCTGGTGGCTGCTGACGTTAAAATGCAATCGCATCACCAGCGGTGAATACTCTGGGGTTGCCGCTTCCGGCGTATTCGCAAAAAGCTCGAACCAGCATAACGGCGGGTTAATCTGGTTCAGTGCCTGCTGCAGCGGTTGTGCTGTGCCAGCCTGATCAACCAGCACATCGAGATAATCCTGTCCGGCAGCAGTGCAAAGCGCGGTGGCCTGTTTCAACCATCCTGCACCCTTATTCATATCCGTCATGGTTATCCCCTTGGCGCGAAAGCAAGCGCGGCTTCCTGCGCCTTTTTCAGGCACTCTTTGCACACGGATTTAGGCAGATCTGGCAGCGTTGTTTCTTCGCTGGCAGGAGAATTCCAGGCATGGACGCCACGGATGCTGGTTTTACCCGGTGAATGAATTTGGATATCACCCTGCGGCGTAATCCTGATAGTTGCGCCGCCGCAACCCAGCACAATGCCGTTTTTCGCGGTCAGGCGCAGTTCACCCTGAACGGTTTGCACGCTGATATCTTTCATCGCCGTCAGTCCCAGGGTATCGCCGTGCGATTCCACCGTCAGCGGGCCTTGCCCCGATACCATGCGTATCCCTTCCTGTTGTGACAAGAAAGAAATCGCCTGGCTGGCGTTGACCTGAATGCGTTTGCCACTGGCAATGCTGGTTTCCGTCTGGCTTTGCAGATGCAGAGTGCTGCCTGAGTTCAGCAGAATGCTTTTAGGGCTGACAACGCCAATCCCTTCCGGTGCACTCAGCAACATGGCAGGGGATTTGAGCTGGTCGACGGCGGCCAGATAAGCTCTGAGATGCGTGGCATCAGGCTGGAGATTATGGTGAGACTGAGTAATCGACTGCCAGTCGCTCATCTGGCTGATCGCACCTTTGACCAGGCTTACTGCCGATGTCATTTCCAGTACCGGTCCGGTTGCAGAGGTCTGCGCATCTGCCGTCAGGAAAAGGCCCTTACCGGCTCGCAGCGTACCGGTGCTGTCTGTACGCAGCTCAAACCCTTCACCGCGCTTGCTACGTGAACTGTCGACGATATGTCCGAGTGAGAGTTGGCTCTTACCGCCAAACTCCGTCGACAGTTTGACATGCTCATATCCACGACGATCCTCAAATCGGAGTTTGTTATTCGCCGGAGTTCTCAGCACATTGCGTTGATAGTTATAGAGATTGACATGATCTTCATGACGAGAGTCATGTACCGAGCAGAGAATATAAGGCCTGTCAGGATCGCCGTTGGTGAAGGCAATCATCACCTGCGTTCCGGCTATCAGCGGAAAGTGCCAGCCATAGACATTGCCTGCATAAGGCTTTGCCAGCCGCACCGGTACGCTTTCAAAACCAGACTGCCAGGATTCGTTCAGATCGAACTGAAAGCGCACCCGATAACGGCCATGTTCATCAAGTTCTGCATATTGCGCATTTTCTACCGGGCTGGTGACGCGAGCCAGCAGCGTGCCTGCAATGTGCGGCCAGCTTTTCAACGGTGGGCGATAAGTGCTTTGTGAGCGAACGGGCACGGCGGTAAAGCGAATTACATAGGCGGTATCGCGCGAAATACGGTTTGATGAGGTAGACACCACCAGCAGGCCATCCGGCGCATCCGGCCACTCTTTACCCTGTGGGGAGATCACCATGCCCGGACGGATATCCATGCCGTTGCTCAAACCGTCAAAGATGACCTGCTCGGTTATCAGGCGTTCCTGACGGCGTTTGACAAACCACTGTCCCTGTTCCGGCAGAGCCTGGTACTCCTTGCCCTGCGACTGATAGTTTTCACCGTAGCGATATAGCTCTCCCGTAAGCGCAGGTTTATCAGGATCGGTTTCCGCTTGCGCCTGCATGTCATTTTGCGCATTGCGGTAATCCTCATCATTAAGCCGTGTGCTGGCGGCAACGGATTGGCGATTAACTGAAATATCCCAGAGTGATTCCTGGCCGCCATCAAACAACCCTGACGGATGGCGAAAGACGATGCTTTGCTCAGCACCATAGGCCTGCGCGCTGTCACCGAGGACCAGCACATCACGGTGGTTTTCTTCATCCCAGGTGAAGTAATAAAAGACACCAATGCGCGAAAGATGACGCCCAATAAAGGCGAGATCGCTCTCCGCATATGAGATATAGAAATCGCGAATCGGATACTGCGTATTCAGGCGAAAGTGATAATCCAGCGAGGAATATTCCCAGCGTTTGAGGATATCCTCTACCGCACCCGGTGCGCTTTTATGCTGGTAAACGGCATAAGTCAGGCTGTTTTTTAGCAGCGCAAGGCGCGATTCCAGCGTTACCACATAACGTGTTTCGTCAGCAGAGGACTCGCACTGCTGGAAAGCGGTCACTACACCGCGCAAAATGCGAGGTTCTACTGACTGCCAGGGTTGGCCATCAGGATAAAACAATAGCTGAGCAGTGCTGTTAATCAGAATATCGGCGGGAATATCGCGTGTAGCGCTGGTGAGTTCAATGCTGTACTTCCACGGCGTATTTAATGCCTCTTCACCGCTAAAACGCAGCACCGACAATAGGATATCGGGACGCTGACTTTTCAGCGTCTGGATGCTCAGTTGATAGTGGTTATATACCGGCGTCTTGCCGCCCGTAATAACAAAATCCTTTTTGCCCATTTACAGATTCCTTCCTGAAATTTGTTTGCCCGAAGCCTACCCTTTGACTAACAGATATTGCAGATGACCGTTCATGATGAAAGTGGCGACAATAATGGCAAGCAGCACACTGCTGCGAATAAGCCATGGAGAACGTTGCCAGAAAGATGTTTTATGCTTTGAATGCTGGATAATTACCGCTGAGTCGGCAGCTCCAATCTGCTGCGGCAACCGCGCTTTTAGCTGCTGCATCAGCGATTGGCGCTCCTCAATATCTTCCGTTCGGTATTTTCCGGCATACCCAAAAATCAACATTCTGTAGTAACAGCTAACGGCGGCTTCAGCTGCTGCTGATTCATGAAGCAGGTTTTTAATGCGTTCGTAGAAATGCTCACCTCCATTGAGGTGCCCGAGAAAGTGCCCCTGCAAAGGTGTGCGTTTCCACCAGGCAGAGATATCAGTTTCCGGAATGGTCATGATCAGTTCGTCAAGAAACACGCAGTGCGCAAATTTGATTTCTTCGCAGAGAGAAGCTGGTACTCCCGCTGTAGTGAGTTGATCCTGAACCTGTTGAATCATATTGAAGCAACGCTGGTAGAGCGCATCATCAATTGTGATCGATTGCCCATTGCGGACCGCGAGCGCCAATAGCCAGGTATCCTGCATCAGCGCATCGAGAGTATTGGCTGTGATGTTGTGTTGTGAAAACGTCATGGGTACCTTCCTGGTAACGCCTGAACATTGTTAATCCATTAACCCAATTACCGATTTCAATTGGGGAGTTGTTGTTGCTCACGCTGCTTACTTAGCCGAGCAAATGTGGACTATCTGCCTAAAAAGGCGGTCTCTACCTATCAACGGCACTGATGATATTACATTGAGTGATAGTTGATCAAACTAACAATTTGAGTTTATGAAACAGGATTCCAATTTTCTACCAGTTTTTACACTCGATATTAAAAAGAGCTTTAACTCGATTCGGTTACTGCGAGATTTTTATTTTAAATATTGATTTTGAATGATTTATTTATAATTTAATAAAGGAGAAAGGCTGTTCTGTATTAGTCATCATGTGGTACGATGATGTGAATGCTAATGATGAAAATAACGATCGATGAAACGTGATTACGCTAACAGTTTTGGGAGGTTAGGGGACAATATCCAGGTCGATGAGGTCCATTAATCATTTAAGGGAGTGAGGTAGGTTTGCATCACTGAGGTTAGTTGGTAATTATCGTGGCAATAAACGTCATTAAACCACTGCTGAAATATTACTGCCGTTTGAATTAGTTCTTTTTAAGCATCAACCTCTCAATCAACTCATCCAGTCCGCTCTCAACCAGCATCTCTACCGCATCACTTCTTGTCGTTTCACTCAACCTTACAACCTGATCGATTTTCCTTAAAACAGACATACGCAATGACAGTGACACCGCTTTCTTTTTCTCTTTATCCAGAAATACTCGGCTGACGGTTTCGCTCTGTTGCAGTTCGGCATTGAGTTTGAGCGCTTCATTAATATGGCGCAGGCTTTTCTTGTCGAGTTTGCCGGGTTCAGTAAGTTGGTAGCAGTGGGTGAGGCGGCTGTATTTGATCTCCGCAGACCAGGATTCACGTAGCTCTTTTAGCGCGCGCGTCAGCGTGGGTTCGGAGCAGTCGAGCGAGGCGAGAATGCGGCTGGAGGCTACCGGTTTGCCGCTACTGAGCAGTGAGGCGAGCATGAATACGCGTGTCTGTCGGGTACTGAGTTGCATGGTCGATTGAGGCCTGCGTTAGTGGTCAATGGTCGGTATCGCCCTCCTGGCAAACGGTTTTCGACAGTATCAGAGGGTATTTAAATATCAGGTAAATAGGGTCAGAAAATTCTTGCGTTTGGATTGTGGTTTGGTGGTAAAGCGGTGGGCATGAATGCCCACCCTACGGGGTTTGTCACGTTACCAGCATCAATGCACCGTCTGCGCGGGTATCGGGTGCGATGCCATATTCCTGCGCGCGGGCCAGGATGGCGGCGGCCCAGCGGCGATGCGTCGCCGGTTCGCACATCGCGCCCTGCGATTTAAATACCGCCTGGCTTGAGTTGAGGATGCGGAAGGCATCCGCCTGATCGCTGGCGGAAACCATCAGCATGTCCTGAATCTTGCCGATCTGGCTTGGGTGAATGGCGGTTTTGCCCACCAAACCGTGCGCGATATCCAGCGCCAGTTCCTGATCCATAATCTGCTGATCGTCGATGTGCTCGCACACTGGCGCGGTCAACGCAAAATCCCGCGACGCGAATACCGCCACCAGCATTTTGATGGTGTAACCCATCGGGCTGTCATAGAGCGTGAAGTGGCGCGAGCGGCGCAGCGACAGCACATTCATTAAGTCGTTACCGCCGATGCGCAAGGCGATCACGCGCTCGCGGCAAACATGGTTTTGCAGCGTGAGGGCCAACTCGCGCATCGCCACCACGTCGAATACCTCTTCGGTTTCCAGCGTCGGCATCATGCACAGATGGCTTGGTTCGAGAATCTGCCACCACACAGGCAAGGAATCGGCGGTGAATTTCGGCAGCACCAAACCGTCTATCGCGCTGAGGTTGAGGTTTTCCACCAGCCACGCGCCCATCTCGCTGTTACGCGGACGGATAAACACCAGCGGCCACTGCGCGTTGCCATTGGCGCGCTGTTCGGCATTCAAAACATGCAGGATTTGCTGGAGATTGTGCAGCGCCTGCGGCAGATCCGCATCACTGACCGCATCTTCCAGGCAGATCACCAGCGAGCGCAACCCGCTAATTTTATTGTGCAGAATGGCATCGACGATATCGCTGCGCACCGCCGGCATATACAGCGTTGCGCCCAAACGCCACGGAGAGAGACGGCCGTTCATCACAGCACCTTTTTGATTATCGTCACGGCGCGGTATTGCCCAAGATCGGCTCCCGCTTCTGTGATGGTCAGCCCTTTTTGTTGGGCAAGATAGACCAGCAGCGCCACGTCAGGGTCGTCCACCGAACGTACCAGCACCTGATCCGGCACGCGACGCAGCACGGCGCGCGTGGCTTCGGCGATGCCCGGCTTAATGCGGTTGATGCTGTTCACCTGATAACGCGCCGCCAGCATGGCGATCACCGCTTCACTTTGCGCCACCAGCTGCTGCTGATGTTGTGGATCCTGCTGGCATGCGGGCAGGGCGCTGACATCCAGCGAGCGCGCGTATTCCGCCACGGTGTTCACCAACTGCTGGCTGCAATCGTATTGCGCCAGATGGTCGCACTGCACGCAGCCGTGCAAGCCTTCTTCTGACCACAACGAGCGCGAGATCAAGCCCGAAACCGGCGCGCCCATAATGCCAAACGGGATCAGCCAGTCATCATCGCTGGCTGAAAGCCACGCCTTGCCGCACGGATCGGCCAGTACCACCAAGCGCGGTTGCGCCGGATAGCCGGGACGATGTTCGAGGCTGCGGATCAGCTCGCCGGTGATGGCGCCTTTGCCGGTCCAGCCATCAACGAACACAATGCCTTTGGTGCCGTGGCGCGCTTCGATGATCTCCAGCGCGGCCTGATCAATGCCGCGATCGCGGATGATGCTGATGCCGTAATGGTAGGATTCGCGGCCCATCGCGCGCAGCGCCTGTTGCAGCATCACGCCAAGCGGCACGCCCGCGCGCACCAGGCTTGTGAGCACAATCGGCGTGTCGCCAAACTGGTGTGCCAGCGTCTGCGCCAGCATGGTGACTTCTTTCGCCAGACGTCCGGCACCTTCGTCAAGCGCGCGGGAAAATAGCTCAAGGTGCCAGCGCGTCGGTTCCGGTTCCTGGCTCAACATCTCGGAATAGTGGCGCGCGCCGGATTGGATCAGCTGCTCTTTTTGCTCCACCGGCGTCATGACGATCTCGACGGGCTTGAGCAGGAATTCGACGTCGCCGGCTTGGTACGATCCAGAGAAAGGCAGGTTATTCACCATCTGATTGTTCTCCGAATATGGATTGGTTGATGCGCTCGGCAAACTGGCTTTGGCGTGGAATGCCGTACCAGCTGCACAGCTTCATAAAGCGGTGATCGCTGAGGCTGTCGCCGAGGCCAATTACCGGGAAGACGCCGCGCTCATTACGCAGTTTTTCCAGCAGGTAGCTGACGGCTAAGCCTTTTTCCACCACGTTCGGCAGCCAGGCGACGTTGTTGCTGTTGCGATGGATGTAATAGCCGACGGTGGGGAAGCGTTGCTCAATTTCATCGGCGATGGCGTAAAGCTCTTCGAGGCGCGTGCTGTCACGGTGTTTCATCACCAGATAGATCGGCGTGACGCCATATTCATAGTTGATGCGCGCCCAGCCGTTAATGTCGCGCTCTGCCATCATGTCAGTGATCGCCTGCTGCATCGAGAGCAGCGCCGGGCCGTACGGCGTCAGTTTTTCCAGCATGTGCGCGCGCCATGCGGCATCTTCCTCACCTTGCGGATTAAGGATCACCGCGCCGTGCGTAGTGACAGCCCACGAACGAAAAGGGATCTGCACGCGCGCGATCTCTTCGGTGCCGCGTGCGGTGACCGGGATCAAATCGGCCTGCTCGATCATCCAGTCGACCAGCATCGACTGCTCTTCGGTCATAAAGCTGCGCGGCTGCAGGCTGAGATCGAGCGCGCCAGTACGGAACGGCTCAAGATCCAGCTCGTCCACCATTTTGCGGCGCGTCTGAAATAGCGTGTCGTCGAGGTCGGAAAAAATTACCGGTTTATTCATAGCTGATCACTTCCACCTGTGGCGCAACCCTGGCCAGTGCCGTGGTTAACAGCGGATCCACGCTGTCGGCCGGCGTTTCGATGCACAGCAAAATGCGGTCAAACTGCTGATGTGCCACGTTGTAAACGAAATTGGCGATGCCGAGACCGTAGTTATCGCCAAAGGCGATAGCCGATTCGATGGCAAATCCGGTGGCGATCGGCGAGCGCGTAGTGGAGCTGTATTTCACCTCAGCGCCTTGTGCTGCCAGACGTTCGGCCAGCAAGAAGGGCTCCCAGACAAATTCGCTGCTGCCGAGCACGAGGATTTTTTCTCCCGGCTGCGCCTGAATCGTGGGGCCAAGATCGCCCGCTGGCGTTTCCATGCCGAGTCGGCCCCAGCTTTGTTTGCCGGTTATTGGCACGGTGGCGGCGTCGTTTAGCGCCACCGCGGGCATCGGCGGTAGCGCGGCGTCAGGATCCTGCTGCCAGTGCCAGTCGCCTTGCACCAACGATACGGTGCGTACCGGCACCGGACAGCGCGCGGGTAACGCATCGCCGCTCCAGTCGGTGAGCGTGACGGCGATAACCTGCTCGATCTGCTTTAAGCCGCCGTCGTTGCGCAGCGCTTCGAGCAGGTTAATAAAGGTGTTGCCGGTGGTCGCTTCGTCATCAATCATCACCAGCGTGCGCGCGTTGAGCACGCGCTGGCGCAGCTGCGTATCATCGGGCAGATAAATCAGATGATCGGTGGCGTGGCTGTGATTCTCTTTGAACTCGCACAGCAAATCCGCCTGCTGCGGATGGCGCGTCGAGGTGAGATACACCGGTTCGCTCACGCGCTGGCGCACTTCATCAAATACGCCTGCGCCCAGACCAACGGCGGTTTCCGCCATGCCGATAAACAGCACCGGGCCGTCAGAAAGCGGCGGGAACTGCTCCGCCAACTGGCGATAAACGGCGCGCATTTTCTCCGGTGCGACCGGAATGTGGCGGCCAAGCACTTTACTGACGAATAGAAAAGCGCGCTTGGGATTGCGGCGCTCGGCGATCTCAAACAGATTGTCGATGGCGCTGATGCCGCCGGTTGGCGTGACGCTCAGCGTGCCGCATGAAAGCGTCCTGCTCCAAAGTGTGGTCATGGATAATTCCTCATTGAACCTGGTTGGACAGGACGGGGTTGTACGCCACCGCGTCGCTCAGCGCGCGGACGGTTGCTGGCGTGAAGGCGCTGCGGGCGTCATCGATCACCTGCTGCTGACTGATCAAGCCTAGCTGGCGCAGGGCAAACAAGCCGGGAAGATTTACGCCGCTGAAACGGGTGTAACCAATACCGCCGGAAGGGCGCATATTGATCTCCAGTAATAGCGGTTTACCGCTGGCATCATTGCGCGTCTGCACGTTGATCAAACCATCCGCGCCCATCGCGGCGGCGCAGGCTTGCGCCAGCTCAAAGGCTTCGCCGCTGTTCTCCAGATACTGCAGCGCACCTTCTTTACGGCGCGCCACGGCGGCAAGCACTTTGCCGTTTTCCGCCAGCATATCAACCGAATATTCCGGGCCCGGCAGATACGGCATCAAGACCAGCGGCTCCATGCTGTCGACGGCTTCCAGCGCCTGTAAGTAGTATTCGGCTTTCACCCGGCGCGCATCCGGATGGGTGAACGCCGCCATCGGTGAGACGCTTTCATCAAACTGCCAGAATCCCATGCCATAAATACCGGTAACCGGCTTAACGCACAGCGGCAGATCACCAAAGGGCTTGCGAGCGATCAACTCGCGCAACTGTACGGGTGAATCAACGCGCAGTGAAGGCACCACCGGCAAATTCAGGCTTTTCATATGGTGGGCAAAAGCAACTTTGTCATCGGCCAGATTCAGCATGGCGACGTCGCGTGCGCCGGTGGTTAAGCGCGCACCGCTGGCTTCAATAGCGGCGCGATGGGCTTCAAACCAATGCGCATGTCGACCGGTATGGATCGCCTGAATGGCGTATTTTTTTACGGTAGAAAGAATAAATTCGAGGCGCTGATTAATATCACCAGGTTCAATTAATGCATGATCCGCCAGAGAAAGTATTTCATTACGCGATTGGCGATGTGATGCATAAATCGACACGTTGTAGTTATGTTTTTTAGCTGTAGATGTAATGCCATTAATTATATCGCGCTGGGAGGATAAACCTTCCATTAGCCAAATTTTGTGAGACATTTCTAATTATTTCCGCAAGAGGCTGGTGGCTGGGTTATGGCTTGCGAGTTTATTTCTCACCTCGAAACGAGTCAATCATAATATGATTTTTTACCCTAACGTAACCTTATGAATTTTAATGTAAAGAATTGTCATGTTTAGTGCGTTGCCTAATTGAGTTGGATTCTCTTAAGTTGTTCTTCTGCAACGCTTTATTGTGTTTCATGAAATTGCTGTGAAAATTAATGCTGTTCATGAATATCCTCATGATATGATTTTGCCCTCATGGAATTTGATGCAAATATAAAACCCTTTTCAAACCTGTTTGAAGGAATTATGACATGGTTTCATTAAGCAAGAATCAGACGGTCTCACTCAGCAAACAAACCGCTTCGCTGAATAAATTACATTTCGGCTTAGGCTGGGATCCAATTAAAAAGAAAGGCTTGTTAGGCAAGCTATTTGGCGGCGGCGGAGATTCCATCGATCTCGATGCCAGCTGCGTATTATTGGATCAATCCGGTAATGCCATTGATACCATCTGGTTCCGCGCATTAACCTCCAAATGTGGTGCGGTTAAACACAGCGGTGATAACCGTACCGGCGAAGGCGATGGCGACGATGAAGTGATCAACGTTGAGTTGTCACGTCTGCCGGCCAACGTTGAGTATCTGGCGTTCACCGTGAACAGCTTCCAGGGCCAAACCTTCAACGAAGTGGAAAATGCCTTCTGCCGCGTGGTCGATCAAAACGGCAAAGAGCTGGCGCGCTATGAGCTGACTGAGCAAGGCAGCCATACCGGCATCGTGATTGCTTCGCTGCACCGCAACGGCGGACTGTGGGACTTCACGGCGCATGGCCGCGCGAGTGCCGGTCGTACCATCGATGCGATGCAAAACGACATCGTTGCCGCAGTGGTGCGCTAATGAATATGACGCCGGGGAGCAATGCTCCCGTTCCTGCAAATCTGCTGACGGTGCGCGTGCTCGCTGGCGCCGCCGTTGATGCTTCCGCCTTTCGTTTGTTCGCCAGCGGCAAAGTTAATGGCGATGCCGATATGGTGTTCTACGGCCAGCCGGATAACGATGACCGCACCATCAGCCTGAAAAGCGAAGGGCACAACTCCGCCTTTTCCGTCGATCTCACCCGCTTGCGTCCTGACGTGCAGAAAGTGGCCTTCACCGTCACCTGTGACGGCGGCCGCAACGTGTCGGGCTTGCAACGTCTGGCGATTCAGGTGGAGCAGGGCGGCAACGTGCTGCTGAGCGGTAACGTGGAGCTGGTGGGACGTCAGGAAGCGGCATTGATCCTCGGCGAACTTTACCGTCGCAATAATGAGTGGAAATTCCGCTTTATTGCGCAGGGTTTCAACGGCGGCTTGCAGCCGCTGGCGGAACATTTTGGTGTGGATATAGCGGAACCTGCGCCTGCACCAACGCCTGCTCCTGCTCCTGCACCGCAGGCGGCTCCGACGCCAGCGCCAGCAAAAATCAATCTGAGCAAAGTTTCTCTCACCAAAGAGAAGCCTGCCATTAGCCTGACCAAGCGCGATAACTTCGGTGAGATCCGCATCAATCTAAACTGGCACCGTGAAACGAATAGCGGTGGCGGCGGATTGCGCGGATTGTTCGGCGGCAACAAAGGCGTGGATCTCGATCTCGGCGCCTTCGTTGAGCTGCAAGATGGTTCGCGCGGTGTGATCCAGGCGCTGGGCGGCAATTTTGGCGCCATGCATGCCAAACCTTTCGTACACTTGCAGGGCGACGATCGTACCGGCGAAGTGACCGATGGCGAATGGCTGCACATCAACGGTCGCGAATGGAGTCAGATTCGCGAAGTGTTGGTTTTCGCCTTCATCTATCAAGGTGCGGCGAGCTGGGACAAAACAGATGGCGTAGTGACGCTGCACATTCCAGACCAGCCACCGATTGAAACGCGTATGACTGAAGGGGAAAATCGCCGCAACATGTGTGCGATTGCTCGCCTGGTCAATGAGAACGGCAGTATCCGCGTCGAGCGTATCAATCAGTTCTTTAACGGGCATTCCGATATGGATAAAGCTTTCGGTTGGGGATTCAACTGGCGAGCCGGTTCCAAATAATTTCAGACAGAGGATTCACTATGAGCTTTTTCAACAAGGTTAAAGGCGCATTTAATTCTGGCCGCGATGAATTAACCAAACAGGTTAGCCGCTTTAAGAACAAGAAATTTATGCAGGGTACGGTAGCGGTTTGCGCACGCATTGCGGTGGCAGACGGCAGCGTAAGCGCGGAAGAGAAGCAGAAGATGATCGGTTTTCTGCGCGCCTCCGAAGAATTGAAAGTTTTTGATACCAATGAAGTGATTGAGTTCTTCAACAAGCTGGTGAGCAGCTTCGATTTCGATCTGGAAATCGGCAAGGGCGAAACTATGAAGTACATCATGGCGTTGAAAGATCAGCCGGAAGCCGCGCAGTTGGCGATCCGCGTAGGTATTGCTGTCGGTAAGAGTGATGGTGATTTTGATGCTGACGAGCAGAAAGCGGTGCGCGAGATCGCCGTCGCTTTGGGCTTTGATCCAGCAATATTTGGTCTGTAATTTTTTATCTTTTAAGGGTTCATCATGGTGTCTACGCACATTGGCTTCCCAACTGAAACAGTCGCGGTTTTCATCGCGCTGTCAGTAGGAGCTATTTTTATCGACCTGTTCATGCACCGCGGCGACAAGCCGATTTCGCTGAAAAGCGCGGCGCTGTGGTCGGTGTTCTGGGTGGCTGTGGCGATGGGTTTCGCCGGCTTCCTCTATATCCATCACGGCGCAGAAGTTGCCAGCCTGTTCGTCACCGGTTACGCGCTGGAGAAAGTACTCTCCGTCGATAACCTGTTCGTCATGATGGCGATCTTCTCGTGGTTTGCTGTTCCGGACCGCTACCGTCACCGCGTGCTTTATTGGGGCATCATCGGTGCCATCGTCTTCCGTGGCATCTTCGTGGCGATTGGTACCGGCTTGCTGAGCCTCGGTCCGTACGTTGAGATCGTGTTTGCGCTGATCGTAGCCTGGACCGCAGTGATGATGCTGAAAAGCGGCGACGACAGCGACGAGATCGAAGATTACTCGCAGCATCTTGCTTATCGCATGGTGAAGCGCTTCTTCCCAATCTGGCCAAAAATGCGCGGCAACGCCTTCCTGCTGAATCAGAAAGAAGTCGATGAAGAACTGCAGAAGCCAGAAAACAAAGACGTAGCGATTGGTCGCGGCAAGAAAGCGGCGCTGTATGCCACGCCGTTGATGCTGTGTGTGGCGGTGGTTGAACTCTCTGACGTGATGTTCGCCTTTGACTCCGTGCCGGCAATTATCGCGGTAAGCCGTGAACCGCTGATCGTTTATAGCGCCATGATGTTCGCCATCCTCGGCTTGCGTACGCTGTACTTCGTACTTGAAGCATTGAAACAGTATCTGGTTCACCTCGAAAAAGCCGTTATCGTGCTGCTGTTCTTCATCGCGGTGAAACTGGGTCTGAATGCTACCGATCATATCTGGCATCACGGCTACAGCATCTCTGCTAGCGCCAGCCTGTTTGTGGTACTCGGCGTGTTAGCGGTTGGTATCGTACTCAGCGTGATGTTCCCCGGTAAACCCGAGGAAAAAGAAGAGAGCTGATCTTCTGCCAGTAATGTGTCTTAAAAATCATTAACCAAGAGGTAATTACAATGAGCGTTTCTCTTTCTAAAGGCGGTAACGTTTCGCTGAGCAAAGCGGCACCAACCATGAAAAACGTCCTCGTTGGCCTTGGCTGGGATGCACGTTCCACCGATGGTCAGGACTTTGACCTTGATGCGTCAGCGTTCTTGCTGTCCGCCAGCGGCAAAGTCCGTGGCGATGCTGACTTCATTTTCTATAACAACCTGGTCTCTTCCGACGGTTCTGTTTCGCACACTGGTGATAACCGTACCGGTGCAGGCGATGGCGATGATGAATCGCTGAAAATCAAACTGGATCTGATTCCAGCCGACGTCGACAAGATCGTGTTTGTGGTCACCATCCATGATGCGCAGACCCGTCGTCAGAGCTTCGGCCAGGTTTCCGGCGCGTTTATCCGCCTGGTTAACGATGACGATCGCAGTGAAGTGGCGCGTTACGATTTGACCGAAGATGCTTCCACCGAAACCGCGATGCTGTTTGGTGAGCTGTACCGTAACGGTGCCGAGTGGAAATTCCGCGCGGTAGGCCAGGGTTATGCCGGCGGCCTCGCCTCGGTGTGTGCTCAGTACGGCATTAACGCATCTTAATTAACACGGGCAGCCACGCGCTGCCCGCATCATCCAATTAAAAGCAGGAGCTTTAAAATGGCAGTTTCTCTGGTAAAAGGCGGTAACGTTTCCCTGACTAAAGAAGCACCAACCATGAATGTTGCCATGGCGGGTCTGGGTTGGGATGCACGTGTAACAGATGGTCAGGACTTCGACCTCGATGCGTCAGTGTTTATGGTCGGTGACGACGGTAAAGTGCTGAGCGATGCCAGCTTCATCTTCTTCAACAACAAGCAGAGCGCTTGTGGTTCCGTTGAGCATCAGGGCGATAACCGCACCGGTGCAGGCGACGGCGATGACGAGCAGGTTAAAATCACCTTGTCTAAAGTACCGGCTGACGTAAAGAAACTGGTCTTTGCGGTTACCATTTATGATGCAGAAGCGCGTAAGCAGAACTTCGGCATGGTGAGCAACAGCTTCATGCGTATCTTCAACAATGACAACGGCGCTGAAATCGCCCGTTTCGACCTGTCTGAAGATGCGTCTACTGAAACCGCGATGGTGTTCGGTGAGCTGTATCGCAATGGCAACGAGTGGAAATTCAAAGCGGTAGGTCAGGGCTTCGCAGGCGGCCTGTCAGCGCTGGCCTCACAGCATGGCGTGAGCGTCTGATTTAAAGCATTGCTAACAAAGCCCCGGCTGGTCCGGGGCTTTTTGCTGTCTGAATCGGTCGCCATGAATGGCGACCCTACGGATCCAGGCGCAGCATGCGCAGTTTTTCCATTGGCACGCGGCGTTTTTTCCACGTTGGATGGAAATGACGCCAGTGTGGATCCTGCGCGGCGGCCAGTAATTCAAAATCACCGCGCGTATCGCCCCAGGCGCGCAGGTGATAGTTATGCAACGGGCCGTAAACGCTTTCCAGTCGCTTAACCTTTTGACCGCAGCGGCAGTTGTGGCCGGTAATCTTTCCGGTGAGAATGCCGTCGACGACTTCTAATTGGGTGCCGATCAGGTTGATGCCCAGACGCTCGGCGAACGGTTCTAATACCATCGCAGGCGAGGCGGAACAGATGGTCACTTCCGCGCTGGAGTTCACTTCAGCGGCAACCGCTAACAGTCCGGCTGGACGCATCAACTTGTTCCAGTTGGCCGCGCAGAAAAGTTGTGCCTGCTGGCGAATCCATTTCTCCTCAACGCCGGTTAAAAAGGTGTGAATCAACACTTCTTTTAACTCATCACGCGTTAGCTTTTTACGCATGCAGCGCAGCGTTGGCAGTGCCAGTCGGGCAATTTTGCGTGCGAAAGCACGTTTGCCAAAGCTGAAGCGTAGAAAGGGGATAAAGCTATCGTGAATGGTCAGCGTGCCGTCGAAATCGAAGACTGACAGAACCTGATTTTCACGCGCTAAGGAGGATTCCATGGACATGTTGTTCTCTTTTGTCGCAAGCCGTAATCAATGCAACGATGATAGCAAATGGCGGGACGATATTCTCATGCGGGAATGCGGCTACCGATAAACGGTAGCCGTTTGAAACAGTTACTCGCGGATTTTGCCCTCTTCCTCGCGGGTTTTACCCTCTTCGATAAACTCTTCGTCGATCTCTTCGGAATTCTCGCGGTTATCGCGACCGGAAAGCAGATTCCAGCAGGCAATGAACAGCGCAGCGATCAGCGGACCAATGACAAAGCCGTTGATGCCGTACACTTCCATGCCGCCCAGCGTGGAGATCAGGATCAGATAGTCCGGCATTTTGGTATCTTTACCGACCAGCAGCGGACGCAGGATGTTATCCACCAAGCCAACTACCACCACGAAGAAGCCAATCAGGAACAGGGCTTTCCAGATGGCGCTGGTGGCGAAGAAGAAGATAGTTGCCGGAACCCAAACAATCGCAGAACCGACCGCCGGAATCAGCGACAGGAACGCCATCAAGGTGCCCCACAGCAAGCTGCCGTCAATGCCGGTGATCCAGAAGGCGATGCCGCCCAACACACCTTGCACCACTGCAACCACCACCGTGCCTTTGACCGTGGCGCGCGACACCGCTGCGAACTTCATCATCAGATGATGTTTCACGTAGGTAGAAAGTGGCAGCGCTTCCAGAATCAAATTCACCAGCCAGGCGCCATCTTTCAGCAGGAAGAACAGCAGATAGAGCATCACGCCAAAGCCAACGGTAAAGGTGAAGGTCCCTTTGCCGATCAGGAACACGCTGCCCGCCATGTACTGGCCGCCTTTCAGCGCAAAACCAGAGAGCTTCTGCTGAATCTCCTGCGCGTTGTTCAGGTTGTTATCGGCGAGATAGTTACGCGCCCACGAAGGCAGATGTTGCAGCAGATCGGCAAACACCGTCGGGAACTGCGCGGAGTTGTTCTGCAGCTTGGTGTATACCGTGTTGACTTCAACGACCATCGAAGAGGTGATCAGCGCCAGCGGCGTGAACACAATCAGGCAGATAATCAGCAGTGTGGCAAACGCAGCCAGACCGTTACGATCGCCCATTTTACGACGCAACAGCGACTTCAGCGGATGGAAGATCACCGCCAGAATCGCGGCCCAGAAAATGGCAGAAAAATACGGTGTCAGCACATCAAAAAAGGCGTAGGTGACAATCGCCAAAATTACGATAAAGAAGCCTAAATTAAGTCCTTTAATACGCATTACAGTGTCTCGTTAGTAGATAAGGCGATTGAACTATAGAACGCCTTTCGGGGAATGTAATGTTTTTAGGTCAGATGGTTCGCTTAAGCGCCTGACGAGAGCAGACAAACGATGTCCCGATTTGTCCGCCTGATGTCTGTTCACTGGCTGGTGCAGCGGTGTTATTACGGTGATGATGGTGGCTGAAACTCACCGGAGGAAATCATGCTGGAACTACGTCCTAACTGCGAATGCTGCGATAAAGATCTGCCGCCGGAGTCGCTTGATGCACGCATCTGTTCGTTTGAATGCACCTTTTGTGTTGCCTGCGCGGAAGGATCGTTGGCGCAGCGCTGCCCTAATTGCAGCGGTGAACTGGTGCGTCGACCAATTCGTCCTGCTGCGGCGTTAGCGCGTCATCCGGCATCGACGACGCGACATTTATCGGCGTCAGCGACCCGCTGAATCAGCTCAGTGAGCTGTGATTCGGCAAACACTTCAATCCCGTGCTGACGCAGTAATGCTGCTGCGACGCCGTGACCGGACCGCTGCTGGCCGCTAAAGCTGCCGTCATAGATGCGCTGGCTGCCGCAGGTTGGGCTGCCATCGGTGAGCAGGGCAAAGCGACAGCGCGCGTCTTGCGCCGCACGCAGCGCTAGCCACGCCGCCAGCACGTAATGTTGTGTGACATCGCTGCCATCCGATTCAAGGATGCGCGCCGCGCCGGTTAATACCTGTTCTGCGCTGCCGCCGTGAATTTCTGCGGGTAAACGTGGCGTATTTAAGCCCGCAGCCAGTTCAGGGCAATGGATGACCAGACGTTGTTCACTGCGCCAGCGCGCTAAGGTGTCGGAGATAAGTTTCTTATCGCTGCCGTTATAGCGCACCGCGTATCCCATAAGGCAAGCACTGACTAATATTCTTTCCATGTAAACGTTTTCCTTAAATAACGACGCTGTCGAAATCACAGTATTAACGTGTTGCGCAACAGAGAATATATTAAGCGCGATATTAATCACTGGTGTGAATTAATGGGGCAGGAAAGGGATTGTATCGTAATAATGGCGGGTGAATGATGAATTACATTGAACTCTGATCGCATAATGCAGCATGAAAAGCGAGTGCCTGGTCAAAATTCATTGATTTTATGCATTATTTTTCTTTTTAATTATGACGTTAATGTTGCTTTCCGGCGGTCGTGTTTATGTCACGCTGAGTCTGGTCAGAGCACAGACCTTATTTAAGCTGAAACAACGTTTCGCAAAATATTATTTCATCTTGTCGGTTAATTTTTACGTATTTTTCTGAAAAGTAGCCCTTTTCAAAAGAACTTTTCAATTTTAAATGGTATTGTTTACCGGCAATGCTAGTGATGTGGCGTTGTGTGCTTCAGTTTTACCCTCACTTTTGTAGGGTTTACCCCTTTATGCAATTTATGGAAATTGAATTATCCTCCCGATCCTTGCGATCGGGTTTTTCTTTATATTCCCCGCTTTCTCCCCAATAAACGCGCATGCGTCCGTTCGATCCAGCTAATGTCAGAAAATACACAATCGTTAAGAAAGTGATAAGTTGACGTAATTTCCTGTAAGTATCCGGTTTTTAAGAGTTTTGGAAATGCTTTTCTGTCTCCATTTAATCAATAGTAATGCTCAACGGTACAGCAACCGCCGTTATCATTGGAGGCAACACCATGAAAAAAACAACACTAAGTCTTATTGCGTCATTTATTGCATGCAGCACACTGTTTTCAAGCGTCTCTTGGGCAGACGGCCCGGGTGACCAGCGCTGGCAGTCGCACGGCGGCGACCAGCATCAGGACCATGGACGTGGCCCGGATCATGGCGGCGACCGCGGACCAGATCGCGGTGATAATCACGACCGTGGCCACGATCACGATCGCGGACCTGGCCCGGATCGTCACGACCATTACGCTGACCATCGGATGCCGGAAGGGCATCGTGGCGGCGATCGCTTCGCGTGGGGCGGCCATGACTTCCGCCGCGGCTATCCGGCACCGCCGGAGTTTCGTGGTCCGCACTATCGCGTAGATGACTGGCGCGACCGTGGTCTGTATGAGCCACCGCGTGGTGAGCATTGGGCTTATATCGATGGTAATTACGTGCTGGTGGCCGCAGCAACCGGCATCATCACCGCGATTCTGCTCAATGGCGCCTTCAACTAATCTTCCCCAGCGGATGGCTTCGGCCATCCGTGTTTCTCTCCGCTTTATCCGCTCACCAGGTTATTCTCTCTGCGACCCGTTTTTCCTTTCGATACGTTAAGGAGTGATGATGACCGTGGTAAAAATGGTGGCGGTGGATAAAGACGGCACCTTTCTCGACGACAATAAACAGTACAATCGCGCGCGTTTTAACGCCTGCTATCAGGAAATGAAGCAGCGCGGCATCAAGTTTGTGGTAGCCAGCGGCAACCAGTATTACCAACTCAAATCCTTCTTCCCTGAGATCGCCAGCGAAATTGCTTTCGTGGCGGAGAACGGCGCGTGGATTATCGATCGTGATGAAGAGTTATTCTGCGGCGAGTTCTCCCGCCCGGATATTGATGCGGTGCTGGATACGCTACACAACGGTAATTATCCCGAACTGCGTTACATCCTGTGCGGACGCGACAGCGCGTACTACTTCGAAGGCCTGGATGAAAAGTGGCTGGTGAAAATGCGTCACTATTGTCATCGGCTGAAGGCGATTCGCAGCCTCGATGACGTGGCGGGCGATAAGCTGTTCAAGTTCGCGCTGAATCTGTCTGATGATTACGTGGAACCGCTGATGGCGGACATTGAGCGTCTGCATCAGGGTGCGGCTGCCGCCACATCCAGCGGTCATGGATCGGTGGATTTGATTGTACCTGGCAACCACAAAGGTCATGGCCTTGATCTGCTGGGCAAACGCTGGGGCATCAAACGCAGTGAAATTCTGGTGTTTGGCGATGGCGGTAACGACCTCGAAATGCTGCAGCAGTCTGGCTTCAGCTTTGCCATGGCGAATGCACCGCAGAAGGTCAAAGAGGCGGCGCGCTTTGAAGCACCGAGTAATAATGACGAGGGCGTTTTACAGGTGATTGAGCAGATGCTGGCCGGCAAACCGCCGTTTGTCATCTAATCATCATTTATAGCTGAATTTATTCTTTGCTTTGCCGATATTCGATTGTGACGGAACGCACAATTCGCCGCTGAGCGGCACTTCTTATCTCAATCGTTAATGCAGTCGGTTAGAAAGGATAAATTATGTTGCCAACCCGTTTGGCTACCCGCATGACGCTGGGTGGCCTGCTATTACTGTGCGTCACAACCGCAGTGGTGTTCTCCGTTCTGTTGTTGCGCGGCCAACCGCGCGTCATCGAGGCCAGCCATACGCTGATTGAGCAGGCCGGTAGCAATCTGGTCAGCCAATTAAATCAGCAACTGGTGCGCATTGAAGGCGAAGCCGTCAGCATGGCGCGCCTTGCCGAAGTGTTGCCGCACGATGCCACGTTGTGGCAGCAAAGTTTCCCGCAAATCATCAATAGCAGCGGCAATAAAACCATTGCCGGCGGCGGCGTGTGGCCGGAGCCGGATGCCTTTAGCGCCGGTGTGCAGCGTCGCAGCTTCTTCTGGGCGCGGCAGAGTGATGGCGCGCTGGCCTACTCCGATGACTACAACCTGCCTGCGGGCAACGGCTATCAACAGGAAAGTTGGTACAGCGCGGTGCGCAACGGGCCACGCGATCGTTGCGGCTGGTCTGAGGTTTATCAGGATCCGGTATCCGGCGTGAAAATGGTGACCTGCAGCGTGCCGTACGCGGCGGGAGATCGTTTTGCCGGTGTCGCGACGCTGGATGTGCAACTGGACAATCTTGCGGGCTTTATGCAGCAGAAAGGGCAGGTGACTGGCGGTTATGCCTTTGCGCTCGATAGCGCGGGCAATCTGCTCTATTACCCAGGCCAGGATATGAAATCGCTCACCACCCTAAGCAGCCTGGCGGAAAAATCCAGCTGGCTGGCACCGTTGGCCGCACGTATCGCTCAGTTAAAAGGCGATGGCAAGGTGTTGCAGCTGTCGGATTTCAATGACGACTACTTGCACACCAGCGCGCAGGTCACGCTGTTCCGCATGCCCGGAACCGGTTGGGTGATTGGCCTCGTAACACCGGAAAGTGCGGTTAGCGGTCTGGCACGTACCATGATGCGTGACATCTTTACCTTCCTGATTCCGGCGATGATCGTGCTGCTGCTGTTAACCTGGGCGTTTACCAAACGTATTGGCCAGCGCCTGAAGGCCACGCATGCTGCGCTGGATGAGATTGCCAATGGCGATGGCGATTTAACCCGCCGCCTGACCAAAAGTGGGCGCGATGAGCTGGCGGATATCGCCGGTGCGTTCAACAGTTTTGTCGATAAGATCGCGGGCGTGATTACTCGCGTGCAGGGCAGCGGCGAAACGGTGGCGGCCAATGCATCAGGATTGGCGCACAGTAACACCGCGCTGTCGGAGAAAATCGCCGAACAGGCCGCAGCGCTTGAGCAGAGCGCTGCGGCGATGGAGCAGCTCAACGCGACCGTGCAGCAAAACGCCGAAAATACCCGACTGGCCGATGCTGCCGCCGAACAGACCGCGCAGATTGCCCGCAGCAGCAGCGACGTGATGGGCGAAGTGGTGAGCACCATGGGCGCTATCCAATCCTCGTCGCGCCGTGTGGCAGAAATTCTGACGGTGATCGATAGCATCGCGTTTCAAACCAACATCCTTGCGCTGAATGCGGCGGTGGAAGCGGCGCGCGCCGGTGAGCAGGGACGCGGTTTTGCCGTGGTGGCATCGGAAGTGCGGGCTTTAGCCCAGCGCAGCGCCACGGCGGCGCAGGAAATTAAAGCGCTGATTGCTGATTCCGACAGCAACGTATTGGCTGGTAGTAAGCTGGTGGAAGGCGCGGGGCAGCAACTTTCGCAACTGGTCACCGACGTGCATAAAGTGAAGCAAGTGGTAAGCGAGATGCGCGTGGCAGGTGATGAGCAGAGCAAAGGTATCGCGGAGGTGACGCTGGCGGTATCGCAGATGGAGCGCGGTATTCAGCAGAACCTGATGCTGGTGACGCAAACCGCCGAAAATACCCAGGCGCTGCGTGATGAAGCGGCGCAGTTGGCGCAAGAGATCGCGATGTTTAAAGTGGCTGAGCGATAATTTCCATATGCATGCAGGTGCGCATGAATGTGCACCCTACGAAAAATGCGCCAATTCATTGTAGGGTCGCCATTTATGGTGACCGAAAAACGCTTAACTGACGAGCATGAGGGCAGCGTTGGCTGCCCGTTATCATTTAGACGATGCGCCAGGCGGCGGCGATCATCTCGGTTAACGTGGGTGCATCGTAGCTGACCCAACCGTTTTTGCTATTGGCGCGCGACACAATCCAGTCCACGTCGGTGGCTGACAGCGTTGGGCCGTCTAACCAGAACGGCACGATCGCCTGCTGCTGGATCCAGGCTTTCAACGCCAATGCTGGCGGCGCGGGATCGTCCGGCAACAGCTGTTGACCGAGCTGCGCCATCAAACGTTGCTGCTCAACATGCTCGGTTTCCGCCAGCACATCGAGGAACGGGAACAGTAAGCGTCCGCACACTTCGCCGTGATGGAACGGTTTGATCGCCCCCAGCTCTCCAGCAATACCGTGGATCACGCCCAATCCGGCACTGCTCAGACACACGCCACCCAACCACGACGCCATCATCATCGCTTCTCGCGCGGCATCACCACGTTCGTCATCACGGTTTAAATCCGGCCACGCTTTGAAGAACAGTCGCAGCCCATTGAGCGCGGTTTGTTGGGTAAACAGATTACCTTTGCGCGACAGATAGGCTTCGAATAAATGGGTGAAGGCATCGATGGCGCAGGTTGCCAGCACGCTGTCTGGCGCGCCTTTAAGCAGGTCGGGATCGAGAATCGCGACCTGCGGCACAAAGACCGGATGGCGCAGCGACGCTTTGACCTGAATGTGCTGCTGATCGGTCACCACCGCGTTCTGCGTGGCTTCGCTGCCGGTGCCCGCCGTGGTGGGAATGGCGATCAGCGGCAAGGTCACCGCTTGCACAGGCGTATCACCGACTTTCTCCAGATAGCGTGCGGTATTCAGCGGATGTTGCATCATCGCGCTGAAGGCTTTGGCCGCATCCAGCACGCTGCCGCCGCCAATCGCCACCACGCGATCAATATGGCCGCGCCAGCGTCGTACCCAACCATCAATCTCATCGGGCGAGGCTTCATGGCTGACGATCTCGTAACCGATGATCTGATCGTTGAGCGCGGCGCCCAGGCGCGCCCAGGCTGGACCGTTAAGGAATGAGCGGCCGCAAAACAGCAGCGTCGGCTGGGTATTGGCCGCCAGCAGCGGAATCAGCTGGTCAATGCTGCCGCGACCAAACAGGGTTTGTTGATTACTGTACAACTCGATCAGATTCTCACTCACCTGCATGTCCTTCTTGTTTGGCGTAAAGACCTTAGTGTAACCAAAAGCCGTGACACTCCCGCTGCAAACATTCTGATAACGCGCTGGCAAAAAGTTGATCACCTTCGCAAAACAGAAATTCCGCCGCTGCGGCAGGTGCTTTGTACGCAATGTTACCCTTAACATGATACCCGTAACATTGCTCGGCAGGATGTTTTCCTGCGGCGCACGCTGTTGATTCTCATGTCCTCTGGGATAACCAAAATAAACCGCTGCCGGTGATTCACCGCGCGCAAAAGTGGAGAAAAATTATGCCATTACTCTATGTGGCGATTGGCGTAGCGTTACTGCTGCTGCTGATGATTCGTTTCAAACTGAACGGATTTATTGCGCTGATTCTGGTGGCGCTGGCCGTTGGCATGATGCAGGGCATGCCGGTCAATAAAGTTATCGTTTCGATTAAAACCGGTGTCGGCGGCACCTTGGGCAGCCTCGCGCTGATCATGGGCTTCGGCGCGATGCTGGGTAAACTGCTGGCAGATTGCGGCGGGGCGCAGCGCATCGCCACCACGTTAATCGCTAAGTTCGGCGAGAAGCATATTCAGTGGGCGCTGGTGCTGACCGGCTTCACCGTCGGCTTTGCGCTGTTCTATGAAGTGGGCTTTGTGCTGATGTTGCCGCTGGTATTCAGTATCGCCGCCTCTGCGCGCGTGCCGCTGCTGTACGTCGGTGTACCGATGGCGGCAGCACTTTCCGTAACGCACGGTTTCCTGCCACCGCATCCGGGACCAACCGCGATCGCTACGCTGTTCAACGCCGATATGGGTAAAACGCTGCTGTACGGAACGCTGCTGGGAATTCCAACCGTTATTCTTGCCGGTCCGGTTTATGCGCGCTTCCTGAAAGGCATTGATAAGCCGATCCCGGAAGGCTTGTGGAACCCAAAAACCTTTACTGAAGCTGAGATGCCTGGCTTTGGCGTCAGCGTTTGGACGGCATTGGTGCCGGTGGTGCTGATGGCATTGCGCGCAGTGGCGGAAATGCTGCTGCCGAAAGGTCACGTGTTATTACCGTATGCCGAGTTCTTTGGCGACCCGATCATGGCAACCTTGATAGCGGTGCTGATCGCCATCTTCACTTTCGGTCTGAACCGTGGCCGCAGCATGGATGAAGTGATGGGCACCATCACCGATTCGATCAAGATCATCGCGATGATGCTGTTAGTGATTGGCGGTGGCGGAGCGTTTAAACAGGTGCTGGTGGATAGCGGAGTCGATAAATACATCGCCAGCATGATGCATGAAACCAATCTGTCGCCCATTTTCATGGCGTGGTCGATTGCAGCCGTACTGCGTATTGCGCTGGGCTCCGCGACCGTGGCGGCGATTACGGCTGGCGGTATTGTCGCACCGTTGATCGTCACCAGCGGCGCCAGCCCGGAACTGATGGTGATTGCGGTCGGCTCCGGCAGCGTGATTTTCTCTCACGTCAACGATCCAGGCTTCTGGCTGTTTAAGGAGTATTTCAACCTGACCATCGGCGAAACTTTCCGTTCATGGTCGGCGCTGGAAACCATCATTTCAGTTTGCGGTTTGGTGGGTTGCTTACTGCTTGCCAGCGTCATTTAAGTATCAAGGCTGAGGCATTACGCCTCAGCCGCTTGCGGTTTACTGCGTTAAGGCGCGGAAGGCCGCGAGTTCCTCTTGCGGCATACCTGCCTGTAACGCCGCGTCACAGATTTGCTCCCAGCTATTGCTATCCAGTGGAATACCATCGCGTTCACGTGCCACGCGGTTTTGCTCTTCCCACTCGCCGGGCACCTGAATCGGTGCATCGCCACTTTGAGGCGACTGTTTCACCCAATCGAGGAATGATTCTGCCTCTTCCTGCATTGCGGGCGCATCAAACGCATCCGGATTAACGATGATGGTGGTCATGCAGTTGAAAATGGCATCGTGACTGGTGACCAGCGTGTCATCATGCGTGGTGCGGCCGCCCGACAGCGCGCCGCCGAGGATTTCGCACATGGTCGCCAGCGCATAGCCTTTGTGCAGACCAAACGGCATCAGCGAACCATACGGCGCCTGATGCATCACGCCCGGTTCGGTGGTCGGCTGGCCTTGATGATCAATCAGATAACCTGGCGCGACCTGCTGCTCTTTGTTCCACGCCACCCGCGTTTTACCAAAGGCGATGCCGCTGGTGGCGAAATCGAGCAGCAGCGGTTTGGCATTGCGACGCGGGAAAATGGCGCAGAACGGATTGGTACCAAAACGACGATCGCTACCGTTGAAAGGCGCCACCATGGGATCGCCCATCACGTTGACGAAGTGAAACGAGACAAAACCGGCGGCTGCGCACTGTTCCGCCCAATGGCCGATGCGACCAATGTGGTGCGAATGGTGTAAACCAACCGCTGCAATGCCGAGTTTGGCTGCGCGCTCAATGCCAAGCTGCATCGCCTCAAACGCCGCGACCTGACCAAAACCGTTATGGCCATGCAGCGTCAACACCGCACCGGCGTCTTTTGCCACGCTGGCATGTTGGTTGAGTTGCAAAAAGCCCTGCGCCAGCGAATTCATGTAGCTCGGAATCATGCCAACGCCGTGTGAATCGTGACCAGCCAGATTTGCGGCCACTAAGTGGTCGGCGACCAGGCGCGCCTCTTCGGCGCTGCTGCCAGCATGTAACCAAATGGCTTGAACAAACTGATGAAGGCGGGAAGGGGGAATAAGATGCAGAGTACTCACGCGGTTAATCTCCTTATCATGAACGATATTGCATCCTGCGACGAAACCAGTAATAACCGCAAGTCAGCGATAAAGAAGTAAAGGGCCACAACGTGTGGCCCAAAAACTCAGTGCGGCTGTTCAAAACCCGCTTTGACCATTTGATCACGTAACGCGCGGGTAATTTCTCGATTCCCGCCGGTGACCGGATAAATGACATTGTTGACGACATCGTCAAGATAATGCTCTTCAAACTCCTGCATGGTGAGTTGCGTGCCACCTTCATCATTTATCGCAATACTGCCGCTGATGTGGTTGCCGTAATCCTTTGCCTTAAGGCTGTAACGCCCCATGCTGGTATTAATCGTGCTCATAAGAATCTCCTTGTTACGTAGGCATTGATAACAATTGAGGCCTCTTCAGGCGAAGTAAGTTTAGCCTGTAGACGGGCGCTGAGTGCGGTAATAAGGGGAAAGAAAAGCGAATGCTGCGACCTGTCTCGCAGAAAATAATCTGCGCCAGGCGAAACGAGAACATAGGGCTGTGACCACGCTCGCAGCACCCAGCGAAGGCAGAATGATCATCTATACTGGTTAACAGACACGTTATTTTTCATACTTGAAGGAGCGAACAATGAAAATAATTCTGTGGGTCATCGCCATCATCTTCATCGTTGGATTACTGACAATTACAGGCGTCTTTAAACTGATTTTCTGACAACGACAGGCACCTGCGGGTGCCTGAATTTTTATTCAGCATAGGATTTTTCGCTGTCTTTACAGGACGAGACAGGCAGAATGAGATCGTGCAGATTTAGCGGTTTCTGACATCGTGCGCAGCAGGCGCCATGATGATTTGTCGAATCGACCTTTTCGCAGTCCGATAAGGTGTAAAAAAATTTAGCGCAACCGCAGCGGCTACAACGAATAGTCATGTCAGTTTTTTCCCCATCTCCGTCCTGGAGTATCGAGATTTATCTTATTCGTCTGATGAGTTCAATTGATAAATTTTATTAACTTATTCCGTAAGTGAATTGTTTGCGCTAAGTCTCTGAAAGCTATCTTGTTGCTTGCCGTTATCATTACAGCAGGTTTGCACTTTATGTACATTCCGCGGTAATGCCTATCCGTTTATCTGACGTTTCAATTTCGCGTCCTGCTTGAGGTAAAATTCGCCAACATCCAAGAATTTGCCTGGAGAGATTAAGTTCATTTTTTAATATCATCCTGGCAATTACGTTAGAAACTCGTCGTAAAGGAACCTGAAAAATCCGCCTTTGGGTAATAAATTTTTCAGCATGACTTAACAGGAAATTATGTTGTGAATCGGCACTTTTCTGCAGCTTTGTTAGGCTGCATTTTGACCTTATCGGTCTCATTTTCAGCATCAGCGGTTACAACTTCACAAGCCATCAAATCTGGCTGGAACACTTTTAGCGACAACGTGTCGCAAACCTGGTCGCAGCCGCAGAGTTACGATTTTTATCTGCCGGCGATTACCTGGCATAACCGTTGGACTTACGACGATGAACACATCGATAAGTACAACGAACGCCCGTGGGGCGCGGGTGCGGGTGTTTCACGCTGGGATGAAAAAGGCAACTGGCACGGCCTGTACCTGATGGCGTTTAAAGACTCGTTTAACAAATGGGAGCCAATTGGTGGTTACGGTTGGGAAGCGACATGGCGACCGCTTCGCGATCAAAACTTCCATTTGGGTGCGGGATATACGGCGGGCGTAACGGCGAGGGATAACTGGAAATACATTCCGGTTCCACTGATATTACCTTTGGCATCAATTGGATATGGTCCAGCCACTTTCCAAATGACTTATATTCCCGGCACTTACAATAACGGGAATGTCTATTTTGCCTGGCTGAGATTTGAGTTTTAAGCGTTAGCAGCGCGCAGAAAGTGTGATCGGCATGCAAAAAATCAATATTTATCACTTTTTCATCAAATCGCACTGGACAAATGTCACCGCAATTGCTGTACTAGACGTCGACACAGTTTAGTGTCCTTTTTTCATGTAAAGGTAATATAGATGTCTAAGATCAAAGGTAACGTAAAGTGGTTTAATGAGTCGAAAGGCTTCGGTTTCATTACTCCAGAAGATGGCAGTAAAGATGTATTCGTACACTTCTCTGCAATCAACAGCAACGGTTTCAAAACTCTGGCTGAAGGTCAGCGCGTTGAGTTCGAAATCACTGACGGTGCTAAAGGCCCATCAGCTGCTAACGTTATCGCACTGTAATTTAACAGTTCGAATTCTGAAAACCCGCCTCCTGGCGGGTTTTTTTTATGCTTAAATCAGCTCGCTGCTTTGTCTGCACATACATTCTGCGGCACATCTCACAGATAACTTCCGTAACACAGCCACACCAATGCTTACTTGCAGATTTTTATCCGGCAACGCTATATAACTGCTCAGGGAAAATGAGGAGGCAGGATGAACATACGTCAGGCACAGGCAAAAGACAGTTTTGCATTGAGCGCGTTATTAACCGAATTAGGTTATAGCGCGACGGAAGGATTTATTGATACGCGTTTGGCGCAGCTTATTGGTCATCCCGATGAAACGTTGTTGGTCGCTGAACACGGCAATCAGGTGCTGGGCTTTCTGTCATTGCACTTTATTCCACAGCTGGCATTGGCCGGCGATTTTGCCCGCATCAGCTATTTCTGCATTGCCGAAGGCGAACGCAGCAAGGGCAGTGGACAGCAGCTTTTGAATCACGCCGAACAGCTGGCGCGTTCACGTGGTTGCGATCGCATGGAAGTGCATTGCCACTCATCGCGCCTCAAAGCCAACCAGTTCTATGCGCGCGAAGGCTATGTGGAATCCCCGCGCTATCACATTAAAGCTCTGGGTTAAGATTTAACTCGCGTCCGCTGGCAATCACAATGGCATCGGCGATGCTGTCGAGTTGTGCAAAAGGCAGCAGCGCCGCGCTGACGCGAATAAATTGCCGGCTGTTAATGCTGCAGCGTTCACCGGGCAGCACGGCGATACCCCGCGCAGCCAGCGTGATCATCGCGTACTGCTCCGATTCCACTGGAATCCACACGCTTAATCCATCGCGCTCCTCCAGCACCAAACCGCGTTTCGCTAGCGCTGCCAGCAACTGCTGGCGACGCTGCGCGTAAGTGGCTTTGGCCTGCTGAATACGCTGCTGAGTCTGCTCGTCGTTGAGCATCCACGCCACGGCATCCTGCAAAATACGGCTGGTCCAGCTGACGCCAAAGTTGCGCCACGCTTGCAGGCGTTTCACCATTTCCGCAGTGCCTGATAACACCGCCAGACGCAAATCTGGTCCATAAGCTTTGGAAAACGAGTGCACATGCAGCACGCGTTCAGGATAGTGGAAGCCGAGGCTAAACACCGGCCAGCGTGACAGATCGCCAATGCCATCATCTTCCACAATGATGGTGCTACTGTTCGCCAGCACGCGTGCGAGCTCTGCACTGCGTCGTTGACTCACGCTGTGTCCGGTGGCTGAATGAGTACGTGGTTGATAGATAAACATCGCCGGAGATTTCTGCATCAGCGTGCTCAGCGCCGAGGGAATTGGCCCTTGTTCATCACATGGCAATGGTAAAATTTCAGCGCCAATGTTGTCTAAAATATCCAGTAATCGCGTGGCAGTAGGATCTTCAATTACCACACGATCGCCCGGTGACAGCAAGGTTTGCACGATCAGGTTCATGGCATCAAAACCGCCGTCGGTCGCCAGCCAGGCTTCGGCGGGATAGGGCCAGCGCGGCGTTACGGCATCCTGCAATTGCGGTGAAATCGCCTCGCGCTGATAGCTATTCAGTTGCGGTGAGGCAATGCCAGCCAGCATCGCCTGCCGCAGATCCGGCAACAGCGTTGGATCTGGTGAGGCCATCGCCAATGACGCCTGAACATTCTCACCGTAATTACCAATCTTCTCGAAACGAATCGGACGCGGCATTACGCTGTTGCCGCTCACCCACACACCGCTGCGACCTTTCCCCGCCAGCACTTTCTGCTTCTTCAGTTGCGCCCAGGCAGCGGAAACCGTTGCCGGGCTCACGCCCAGTCGCTCAGCCAACTCGCGTACCGCTGGCATTTGCATGCCTACCGCAATCTGCCCATCGCGAATCAGTGTTGATGCCGCATGCGTGATGCCTTTGACTGAGGCATCCGTGATCTGCTGGCTAAGCCACTCCAAATCCACACTTTGCGTCATAAGAAAATCCTTTGTTCAGTAACAAATAATAGATTGTTCAGATTAGTATTCGCGTTTTAGACTCAAATTCAAGCACTATTTGCTGCATAAATAATCACAGCCGCAGGGCTGGCAGAACAGACGGGGAAGGCATAACTATGGTAACCATCAGACTGGCGGTACGTGACTGGGATTACTTCACACCGCTGGCACTCGGCGATCTCAAACCGGAAGGGTTCACGCTTGAGATCGATCGCGTTGGCACGTTGGTGGATAACCTCGCCACCAGCGAGAAATACGACGCCGGTGAAGTGTCATTTAGCCGCTTTGCTCAGGCACGAGCCAAAGGTGACACTTCGCTACTGGGCCTGCCACACTTCCTGATGCGCGGTTTCCGCCAACGCTGCATCATCACGCGCAGCGACAGCCCGATTACCACGCCAGCGCAGCTTAAAGGCAAAAAGATCGGCGTAACCGGCTGGCAGGATTCAGGCAACACCTGGACGCGCACCGTGCTGCGAGAAGCGGGCGTGGAGATTGATGATGCGTACTGGTTTGCCGGTCGTTTGACCGAAGATCATCCGATTGTTGATCGTCTGGCCGGTTTTGGTCGCCCGGGCCGAATTGAACCGGCGCCAGGCGAGCGTCCACTGATTGAACTGCTGAAGGCGGGCGAGTTGGATGCAGTCTTTACGCCCTTTATGCCGGAAGGTTTCTTCCTCGCCGATTCAGGTCTGCGCCAGCTGCAGGTGGATTTTGCCGCAGCCGAGCGCGACTACTTTAATCGCGTCGGCTATGTGCCGGGCATTCATTTATTGGCGCTGAAGCCTGCCTTAGCCGAGGCGCATCCGTGGCTGCCTCAGGCGCTGAGCGACATCATCGATCGTTCGTACCAGATGTGGATGAAGAAGCGCGAGAAATACGCCGACACCACGCCGTGGCTGCTGGACGATTTGCGGCGCACCGCGCAGGAATTACCCGCCAACTGGAATCAGAACGGATTTTCGGTTAACAAAAAGATGATTGCCGACTTTGCGAATGAGCTGTTCCAGCAAGGCCTAACCCAAACATTGCTGACGCCGGAAGCGATTTTCCCGGCTGCGGCGCAAGGAGAATAACCATGAAAGTAGCAATGGGACAATTTGCCGTCAGCCGCGAATGGCAGGAAAACACCGATATTTGCATCGGGCTCATGAACCAGGCGCTGGCGGGCGGCGCGGATCTGCTGGTGCTGCCGGAAGGCGTGCTGGCGCGTGATATCGCCGATCCGGATCTGGTGCTGAAGGCGGCGCAGCCGCTGGATGGTCCTTTCGTCACGCAGTTGCTGGCGGTTAGCAAAGGCAACAACCTGACCACCATGATGAGCGTACACGTGCCGACCGAAGGGCAGAAGGCGCTCAACGTGCTGATCGCCATTCGCAACGGCGAAATCATCGCTGAGTACGTGAAATTGCACCTGTACGATGCCTTCGCCATGCAGGAGTCGCAGCGCGTCAATCCAGGACGCGAGATTCCGCCGCTGGTTGACGTAGCAGGCATGAAAGTCGGGTTGATGACCTGCTACGACGTGCGCTTCCCGGAGCTGGCGCGTCGCTTAGTGCTTGACGGCGCCGATGTGCTGGTGCTGCCAGCGGCGTGGGTAAAAGGTCCGCTGAAAGAGATGCACTGGGAATTGCTGACCACCGCGCGTGCGCTGGAAAACACCTGCTACATGGTGGCGGTGGGCGAATGCGGTCCACGCAATATCGGCAACAGTCTGGTGATCGATCCGTTGGGCGTGGCGATTGCCAAAGCGCCGGAGTCGGCCGCGCTGGTGTTTGCCGATCTCGATCCGCAGCGCATCGCCTATGCACGCAGCGTACTGCCGGTGCTGGAGAATCGCTGTTTTGCCCGTCCTGAACTTAAACCACTTTGATCGCTGGGGAATCTGACTGATGAAAACTATTGCTACCGCCATCGCGCTTTCATTGGGCCTGACGGCCTGTTTCGCTCAGGCAGCTGGCGCTATTCCGGCGCAAAAAGTGGATCAGGCACTGCACGACCGTCTGCCAGCAGAGATTAAAAGCAGCGGCAAAATGGTCTCGGTAAACAACGGTTCCTTTCCTCCGTACGAGATCGTTAACGGTCCGCACTCAATGGACGGCGCCTCCGCCGATCTCACCGAAGCGCTGGCACAGCTGCTGGGTGTGAAGATTGAACATGCCACAGTGAGCGGTTTATCGGGCGTGCTCACCGGCATTAATTCCGGCCGTTACCAGATGGCGATTGGGCCGATTGGGGATTATCCGGATCGTCAGCAGAAGGTCGATTTTATCGACTTTGTGCAAGAGTTCGTGGTGTTTGGCGTGCAGAAAGGCAATCCATCCAAAATCAACGGTCTGGAAGATACCTGCGGCAAACGCATTGCGGTGATGGCGGCGGGTTCAGCGGAACAGGTGATTCGCAAGCAGTCCGATGCCTGTGTCGCGGCGGGTAAACCGGCGGTGGTGGTGCAATCCTTCACCGATCAGCCGTCGTCGATTTTAGCCGTACGCTCAAAACGTTCCGATGCCTTCTTCTCGTCGCAGGCGCCGCTGACTTACTTCATCGAACAGGCTAATGGTCAGCTGGAGCTGGCGGGCAAAGGCAAGAAAAACGGCTTTGGAGACATTTTCCAGGGCACCGTGGTACCGAAAGGATCGGAGCTGGGCAACGTAGTGCTGGATGCTTACAAAGAGCTGTTCAGTAACGGCACCTACGCGGCCATCATGAAGAAGTGGAAGTTAGACGGCAACGTGTTGCAGCAACCGGGACGTAACCTGGCGCAAGGGGCAGCAAAATGAGTCCGGTCACCAACAATTCGCGAGCCAGGGATAAGGCCGACGTGCAGCAGCGCGATGTGGCTTTTGCCCGCAGTGCGCCCACTTATGGGCGCTGGATCTCATGGATTTTGGTGCTGGTTATTGCCGCAAACTTCCTCTGGCTGGTGGCGACCAACCCCAATTTTGAGTGGAACGTGGTGCTACAGTGGTTTACCGAAGGTTCGGTGATGAAAGGCCTGCAGGTCACGCTCGGCTTGACGGTGGTGTCGATGATTCTCGGCACGCTGCTGGGGCTGTTGCTGGGCGTGTGGCGTCTTTCGGAAAACAAATTGCTGAGCGGCTTGTCGTCGCTCTACATCTGGTTTTTCCGTGGTACGCCGCTGCTGGTGCAGCTGATCTTTTGGTACAACCTGTCGACGCTGTTTCCCACGATCTCGATCACTATTCCGTGGACGGATATCACCTTTGCCAGCTGGAACACTAACGATCTGATTACGCCATTGACCGCAGCGATTGCCGGACTGGCGCTTAATGAAGCGGCCTATATGGCCGAGATCATTCGCGCTGGCTTGCTGTCAGTGGATAACGGTCAGGTTGAAACCACGCAGGCATTTGGCATGAGCCGCAGCCGTGCGCTGCGACGTGTAATCATTCCACAGGCGATGCGTTCGATCATCCCGCCAACCGGTAACCAGTTGATCAGTATGATCAAAGCGACGTCGCTGGTGAGTGTGATCGCCATGGGCGATCTGTTGTACTCGGTGCAGGCCGTGTATAACCGCACCTTTGAAATTATTCCGATGCTGATGGTTGCAGTGATTTGGTACCTGTTTATCACCTCGATTCTCAACGTGGGTCAGTCCGCCATCGAGCGTTACTACGCACGCGGCACCACCCGCACGGTGGTGAACAAACGTCGTGTTGCTGCTAACGAAGCCGCGCCAGCCGTCGCACACCGTCTGAAGGAGGATGTATGAGTGAAGTTCAGCCGCTGGTGCGTGCGCGTAATGTGCAGAAGAGTTATGGCGATAACGAAGTGTTGAAAGGCATCGATCTCGATGTATTTCCGGGAGAAGTTGTGGTGATTCTCGGGCCATCGGGTTCGGGTAAATCCACCTTTTTACGCTGCATTAATCATCTGGAAGACATGAATGCCGGTTCGATTATGGTGGGTGACGACCAGATCGGTTATGAGCTGAAGCGCGGTATTTTGCATCGCCTGTCGGCGCGTAAAATTGCTCATCAGCGTCAGAAAATCGGCATGGTGTTTCAGCAGTTCAATCTCTATCCGCATATGACGGTGCTGCAAAACATCATTGAAGCGCCGATTGGTGTGCACAAATTTGCGCGGCAGGACGTGCTCCAGCATGCCCGTGAACTGCTGGCAACTGTGGGATTGAGTGATAAAGCTGATGCCTGGCCGCGTCATCTGTCAGGTGGTCAGCAGCAGCGTGTAGCAATTGCGCGTGCGCTGGCGATTAAACCGGCGCTGATGCTGTTCGATGAACCGACTTCGGCACTCGATCCGGAGTTAGTCGGCGAAGTGCTGGCCACCATGCGCACCTTAGCCGATCAAGGTCTGACTATGATTGTGGTGACCCATGAAATTGGTTTTGCGCGTGAGGCGGCCGATCGCGTGGTGTTTATGGATGGTGGCGTGGTAGTGGAGCAGGGCAGTCCGGAGCAGGTGATTGGTAATCCGCAACATCCGCGCACGCAGGCTTTTCTCAGCCGCTTTATTTAAGCGTGCGGTCTCACTCTGTTACAGATTGCAGTTGAGGCCGTTTATAAACTGCGCGTTAATAGTCAGGTCCGTTTTTCACATTGGTTGAAAGGTAAATTATGGAAGGTATCAGTATTGCCAAACTGCTGATCATCGGTGCGCTCATCGTACTGCTTTTTGGCACCAACAAGTTACGTTCACTGGGTGGCGATCTGGGTTCCGCAATCAAAGGCTTCAAGAAAGCCATGAAAGATGATGAATCCGGCGCATCCAAAAGCAGCGCTGAAGAAGCACCTGCTGAACGTGTCAGCCACAAAGAGTAATCTCTGCGCCGAACGTCAATAAGTGTAAATATTTATTACGTTGATAAAAAACCAGACTGTCGCCAGTCTGGTTTTTGTTTTGGAATTAATGCCAGACGATATTAACGTCCTCGATCGTCTCCCTTTCTTCAATCGCAGCATACTGCCATGATTCAGGTGCGGATAATTCGTTTTGAATTGATCCACCCTCAAGCACCTCTTCGATAGATAACATGGGTAACATTGCCATCGGCGCTGCATCCTCTTGCATCACCAAGTCCATCAGCTCCATATCGACCATTTCCATTGCGTTTTGTGCGAGGGGAAGCAAAACCGCAGCAATTTCGGTGGTTATGATATTGAGTTCCGCTAAATCAGCTATTTCAATCTCAGATGTTTGCAGACTGACGTGAGACAATTCAAAGGAAGAAAGGGGGGGAATGTTTGCGCCGTCAAGCAGATCGAAGTTCCAGTGGATTTCAGGCTCTGAATGAAATATCGGATATTCGATTTGTAAACCCGCAATATAAGACACCTCTTCTGATTTCTCCGGTGTTGTCTGAGAAATTAAGGGAACAGCAGCAAGAGAAGCGTCAAGGCGAACCGGTAATTGCAGATGGATTTCATCATAGCGATGTTCAAGGCTAATGGCGGTTGCTAAAAACGCATGTGCACATGAAGCATGGGGTGAAACATACGGATTGGTGTTGTCGATCGGAGTGGTACGCGCTTTCAGCGCATCCAGACTCTCTTCAGATGCACTGTATTGCCGCGAACCCGAGGATTGACCTGACACATCGGGTACTCGGGAAGCATCGAGCACATCTATATGAAAGGATGTTTGCATTATCTGACCTTCAAAAAAATACACTGAGAAAAAGAAATAGGCTCTTATGCCCTCAGCGGTTAAAGCGACAGATTTAAGACAAGGATTAAGACTTTTAAGGAGATTTTTGCGATTGCGCCCTATTAAGAACGCAATCGCGAGGAATATTACTTAACTTCCAGACCTTTGGCCTGCATATCAGCATGATAAGACGAGCGCACAAACGGGCCGCAGGCGGCATGGGTGAAGCCCATCGCCATCGCTTCTTCTTTCATCTCATCAAACTCGGCTGGGCTAACATAGCGCTGTACCGGCAAGTGGTGACGGCTCGGCTGCAGATACTGTCCCAGCGTCAGCATGGTGACGCCGTGGCGACGCAGATCGCGCATCACTTCAACGATTTCGGCATTGGTTTCGCCCAGGCCTACCATCAAACCCGATTTGGTCGGGATATCCGGATGCGCTTCTTTGAAACGCTCCAGCAGCTTCAGTGACCAATCGTAGTTAGCGCCCGGACGAACCTGACGGTAAACGCGCGGCACGTTTTCCAGATTGTGGTTAAACACATCCGGTGGCGTTGCGGTGAGAATTTCCAGGGCGCGATCCATACGACCACGGAAGTCCGGCACCAGCGTTTCAATTTTGATGGTAGGGCTTTTTTCGCGAATAGCGCTGATGCAGTCAGCAAAGTGCTGAGCACCGCCGTCGCGCAGGTCATCGCGGTCCACCGAAGTAATCACCACATAACGCAACGCCATATCGGCGATGGTTTGTGCCAGTTTCAGCGGTTCGTTAGCGTCAGGCATATTCGGACGACCATGCGCCACGTCGCAGAATGGGCAGCGACGTGTACAAATCGCGCCGAGGATCATAAAGGTCGCGGTGCCGTGGTTAAAACACTCTGCAAGGTTAGGACATGAGGCTTCTTCACACACCGAGTGCAGACCGTTTTTGCGCATCGCGGCTTTGATGCCCTGAATGCGGCTGGAGTCCGCAGGCAGTTTGATCTTCATCCATTCCGGCTTACGCAGAATTTCTTCACGCTCAACCATCACGGTTTTCACCGGGATCAGCGCCATTTTGTCGGCATCGCGATACTTGACGCCACGTTCCATCTGAATTGGTTTACTCATAAATCTGCAGGTTCCGGTCGGGATTGCGATTTGAAAGCTTCCTCACTCAAACTGAGAACCAGGCTTTCAACTTTTTTTGAAAATATGGCAAAAATTATATCATCTCGTCTGTTCATAAGCAGCCGATTAGCCAGTGCAAAAGTTACAATTTTGTAAATGCGCACGTACAGTCAAGGTCAGACTGCGGCATCACTTTGCCATTCCAGTTGGGTAAATCCGCTTAAACGGGCGAAATGCTGCACCAGACGCGGCCGCACATCGGCGGGCGTGACGCCCGGCTGCAGCTGACTGAGCTGCGTCATCTGCATTCCGGCATATCCGCACGGATTGATGCGTAGAAAGGGCGCGAGATCCATCGCCACATTCAGCGCCAGGCCGTGAAACGAGCAGCCTTTACGGATACGCAGCCCCAGTGAGCAAATCTTGTCATCGTCCACGTACACGCCTGGCGCATCCGGTCGCGCACGCGCGCTGATGTCATAGTCGGCCAGCGTGGCGATCACCGTTTCTTCCAGTGCTGTCACTAACTCGCGTACGCCCATCTTGCGACGTTTCACGTCGATCAGCACATACATCACCTGTTGGCCGGGGCCGTGATAGGTGACCTGGCCGCCGCGATCGCTTTGCACCACTGGAATATCGCCCGGCATCAGCAGATGTTCGGCTTTACCTGCCTGACCTTGGGTAAACACTGGATGATGTTCCACCAGCCAGATTTCATCGGCGGTGTTGCTGTCGCGTTGATCGGTAAAGTGATGCATCGCATCGGAGATGGGTTGCCAATCGCGCTGGCCGAGTTGACGAACAAGAAGCGTATTAGCTGACAAAGCAGAGATCCGGTAGAGAGTGGAAGGCAGAGTATAACGCTGGCAAAGCGGACTTTGCCAGCGCCAGAATTACAGCACCATCCGCACGATTTCGATGTTGCCCAGCTCTTCGTACAGGGTTTCAACCTGCTCAATGTGGGTAGCGATGATGGTAATGGAAACTGAGTGATAGTTGCCTTTGCTGCTTGGCTTAACGTCCGGTTTGTAATCGCCTGGCGCGTGGCGCTGCACCACTTCAACCACTTGATCAACCAGCTCCGGTTGCGCCAAACCCATCACTTTGTAGGTGAAAGGCGTAGGGAATTCGAGCAGTTCATTCAATTTGGTTTTCATACATTGACTCCGGTGCTTAAAAAAACAGGCTCCCGCCGAGGCGGGAGCAAAGATAGTAGCTTATTTGGGGGCAAATTGGCGTTTTTTCAAGCGCGCCTTAGCCAAACCAGTGGTGGAACATCAGTTTGATGTAATCGATGATGCGGCCGAAGAAACCGCCTTCTTTCACTTCGTTCAGCACCACCAGCGGACGCTGTTCAACTGTTTTGCCATCCAACTGGAAGTTGATGCTGCCCACCACCTGATTTTTCTGCAGCGGTGCGTGCAGTTCAGTGTTGTTCAGCACGTAGCTGGCTTTAAGGTCTTTCATGCGGCCACGCGGGATGGTCAGATAGGCATCTTTTTCCACGCCCAACTGAACACGATCGCTGTCACCGAACCACACGGGCTCAGACGCAAACTCTTTGCCTGCTTTCAGCGGTGCTACGGTTTCGAAGAAGCGGAAGCCCCACGTCAGCAATTTCTTGCTCTCGGTTTCACGGCCTTTATAAGTACGACCGCCCATCACCGCCGAGATCAAACGCATCTGGCCTTCAGTTGCAGAGGCAACCAGGTTGTAGCCCGCTGCGTCCGTATGACCGGTTTTGATGCCATCCACGTTCAGGCTGGTATCCCACAGCAAACCATTACGGTTAGTCTGCTTTATGTTGTTAAAGGTGAAATCTTTTTCACGGTAAACCGCGTACTCATCTGGCACGTCACGGATCAGTGCCTGGCCGATCAACGCCATATCGCGCGGCGAGCTGTATTGGCCTTCCGCATCCAAACCGTGCACGGTCTGGAAATGGGTGTTTTTCAGGCCCAGTGCGCCAACGTAGTTGTTCATCAGGTTAACGAACGCGTCCTGGCTGCCGGCAACATAATCCGCCATCGCCACACAAGCATCATTACCTGATTGCAGCACGATGCCGCGCGTCAGCTGAGAAACCGGTACACGATCGCCTGGTTTCAGGAACATCAGGGATGAACCTTTGAATACAGGATTACCGGTTGCCCAGGCATCTTTGCCCACGGTCACGATGTCATTGTTATGGATTTTGCCCGCTTTGACCGCCTGACCAATCACGTAGCTGGTCATCATTTTGGTCAAACTTGCCGGATCGCGGCGTGCATCCGCGTTCTTTTCGGCCAGCACTTTGCCGGAGTTATAGTCGATCAGCACATAAGCTTCAGCATCAATGTCCGGTACGCCCGGAATCATAGTCTTAAGGTTAACATCGTCCGCAAAAGCGGCATGGCTGATAGAAAGGGCGACCAGTGATCCCACTGTCAGGCGTTTCAGAAAACGAGAAGGTTTCAGCGTATTCATGTTCAGGACTACAACATCCGTGGGTTTAGAGTGAAAAAAGTGCCTAACTATAGCAAACGCCCGATCGGGCGACATCTTGCTTTGCAAATCAGTTTCAGCAGGAAATGTCACTGTCCGTTACATCGATGGACGGGCAGTGGTAATAAATGAGCTCATTTGCGCTTCAGTGTTCAGACGCTGCTGCAAGGCGGCGGCTTCGGCACGGCTTTTATAGCCGCCTAACTGAATGCGATAGACGTTGCCATTGGCTTCAACGGCACCCGGTACGCCAAAACGTTTACCCAGGCTTTCCGCCAGCTGGCGCGCCCGCGCTGGATCGTTAATCGCGCCAACCTGCACCACATAACCGCTGCCGGCATGGGCATTCTGGCTGCTGGCAGGCGCTGATGCTGCGGATGGCGCGGAAGAGGTTGGTGCCGCTGGCGCGGCAACCGGCTCGTTGCCTTCCAGCACACCCGTGGCTAACGGCTGCGGTGCGCCGAGAAAGCCGCTGCTCTGAACTGGCGCACCCATGCTGTCGTTGCTTTGCAAGGTGCTGTTATCCACCGCGCGCACATCTTGCGGTGCAGGCGCTGGCGCTGCATTGGCGCTGCCGCCCATCATCACCATGCCGCCGCCGAGATCCGGACGCGCAGGCAGGGCGTAGCTCTGTTTGGCGACGGTGGTACCGATGGTGCCGGGACCAGAAACTGAGCCATCCGGCGCCACTTTGATGTAATCAACGCGCACGCGAGTATTGTTAGAGATATTCAGGCGATCGCCTGCCGCACGCGACAGGTCGATAATGCGGCCTGGCGTATAAGGACCGCGATCGTTAACGCGCACCACAATCTGGCGACCGTTAGCGAGGTTAGTGACGCGCACATAGCTCGGCAGCGGCAGCGTAGGATGCGCGGCGGTCATGGCTTCCGGATCGTAAGATTCACCGATAGCAGTGCGATTCCCCTGCGCTTCGTCACCGTACCAGGTGGCTAAACCCACTTCGCTGTAGTTCGAAGGATCTTTGATCACGCGGTAGTTTTTACCGTTGACGCTGTAATCCTGGCTGGTGGAAGGGTTGATCGGTTCATAGCGTGGTTCCACGCCAGGAATTTCCACTACCGGGCCGTTATAGGCCGGTTGCGGTGGCGCAGTATTATTCTGCGGTTCCGGTGTGGAACAGGCAGCCAGTACCAATGATGCCAGTGCAACCCCAAGCCAGTCCTTACGCATGTGCAGCCTCTTAAACGCTTTTAGATAACATTTTTCGATGAGTATGGATCGACATCACAATGCCAAATCCAGCCATTAACACAATCAATGCCGATCCGCCGTAGCTCACCAGCGGCAGCGGTACGCCAACCACCGGTAAGATACCACTTACCATGCCAATGTTAACGAAAACATAAACGAATAAAATCAGCATCAAACCGCCCGCCATCACGCGGCCAAAGGTGGTTTGCGCGCGCGCAGCAATAATCAGTCCGCGCATGATCAGCAGCAAATAGAGTACCAGTAATAACAACACGCCAACCAGGCCGAGTTCTTCTGCCAGCACGGCAAAAATAAAGTCGGTGTGGCGTTCTGGCAGGAATTCCAGCTGCGATTGGGTGCCGTGCAGCCAGCCTTTGCCGCGCAGGCCACCGGAACCGATAGCAATCTTCGACTGGATGATGTGATAACCGGCGCCAAGCGGATCGCTTTCCGGGTCCAGCAGCATCATCACGCGGTCGCGCTGATAATCGTGCATCAGGAAGAACCACAAAATCGGGATAAAGGCCGCCACCAGCAGCACGGCGATACCAATCAGTTTCCAGCTCATACCGGATAAAAACAGCACAAACAGACCGGAAGCGGCGATCAGAATCGACGTACCCAAGTCAGGCTGGGCAGCCACCAGCAGCGTTGGCATGAAAATCAGCACCAGCGCGATGCCGGTGTTTTTCAGCGTCGGCGGGCAGACATCGCGGTTAATAAAGCGCGCCACCATCAGCGGCACGGCAATCTTGGCGATCTCCGAGGGCTGGAAGCGCACAAAACCCAAATCGAGCCAGCGCTGCGCGCCTTTACTGATGTGGCCAAATGCATCCACCGCGATCAGTAATATCACGCAGACGATATAGAGATAGGGCGCCCAGCTTTCATAGACGCGCGGCGGTACCTGCGCCAGCACCAGCATGATGACGATTCCCATAGCGATCTGCCCGAACTTACGCTCGGTCATGCCGGGATCCTGTCCGCTGGCGCTCCAGATGACGATGGCGCTGTAGGTCAGCAAGCTGAGAATGATCAGCATAAACAGCGGGTCGATATGGATGCGCGTCCAGATCGATCTTTTCTGCGGACTATCGTTCATGGACATTGTTATTCACCTTCATAGCCGGGCGGCGTTGGTACGGCTTCTGGCAGCACGGTATTATTGTCGCCTAACATAATGTGGTCGAGAATCTGGCGCATCACGGTGCCGACAGCCGGACCTGCGCCGCCGTTTTCCAGAATCATGGTGACGGCCACGCGCGGCTTATCGTACGGCGCGTAAGCGGTCATTAATTTATGGTCGCGCAGACGCTCTGCAATCTTGTGCGCGTTATAGACTTCATTTTCTTTCAGACCGTAAACCTGCGCGGTACCGGATTTAGCGGCGATTTTGTAAGGCGCATCGGCAAAACTCTTGTGTGCTGTACCGTTGGCGCGGTTCGCTACGCCAAACATGCCGTCTTTAGCAATTTCCCAGTAGCCTGAGTGAATGTCGCCAATCGGTGCATCCGGCGGCTGGCGATAGGGCACCATGGTTTGGCCTTCACGCGTGGCGCGCAGCAAGTGCGGCACCTTGATCACGCCGTCGTTGATCAGAATCATCATCGCTTTGTTCATCTGAATCGGCGTCGCGGTCCAGTAACCCTGGCCGATACCAACCGGAATGGTATCACCCTGATACCACGGCTTCTTAAAGCGCTTCAGCTTCCACTCGCGCGTGGGCATGTTGCCCGCGCTCTCCTGCGGCAGGTCAATGCCGGTGCGATGGCCGTAACCAAACTTGGTCATCCACTCCGACAGGCGATCGATGCCCATATCGTAGGCGACTTGATAGAAGAAGGTATCCGCTGATTCTTCCAGCGATTTGGTGACGTTCAGGCGGCCGTGGCCCCATTTTTTCCAGTCACGATAGCGCTTTTCTGAGCCGGGCAGTTGCCACCAACCGGGATCAAACAGGCTAGTGTTGCGGTTGATTACGCCTGCGCTCAGCGCCGATACGGCAACGTAAGGTTTCACCGTTGAAGCCGGTGGATAGGAAGCTTGCAGCGCACGGTTATACAGCGGACGGTTTTCGTCGCTCAACAGCGCTTTGTAATCTTTGCTGGAGATGCCGTCGACAAACAGGTTCGGGTCGTAGCTCGGCGTTGACACCAGCGCAAGGATTTCGCCGGTGCGCGGATCGCTCACCACCACCGCCGCGCGGCTGCCGGTCAGTAAGGTTTCGATGTATTGCTGCAGCTTGAGGTCAACCGTCAGATAGATATCGCGTCCGGCTTGCGGAGACTGCTCGTGCAACTGGCGGATGACGCGGCCACGGTTGTTAACTTCAACCTCTTCATAACCGGTTTTGCCGTGCAGCACATCTTCGTAATAGTTCTCGATGCCGAGCTTGCCGATATCATGGGTAGCCGCATAGTTCGGCCATTTGCCTTCTTGATCGAGGCGCGTGACATCGCGATCGTTAATTTTGGAGACGTAGCCCACCACGTGCGTCAGCGTCTGGCCGTAAGGATAGTAGCGGCGCTGATAGCCTTTTACTTCCACGCCAGGAAAACGGTATTGATTGACGGCAAAACGCGCTACCTGCACCTCGTTTAAACCGATTTTGACCGGAATCGAGGTAAAGCGGCGCGAGCGTTTGCGCTCTTTTTCAAACGCATCGATATCGTCGTCGGTCAGATCCAGCACTGGACGCAGATCCTGTAAGGTCTGCTTCAGGTTTTCGACCTTTTCCGGCATCAGTTCGGCCTGATAGATGGTGCGATTTAACGCCAGCGGCACGCCGTTACGATCAAAAATAATGCCGCGACTCGGCGCCACCGGCACCAGCTTGATGCGGTTTTCATTCGAACGGGTGCTGTAGTCGTCAAAGCGCAGAATTTGCAGGTGGTACATATTGACCACCAGAATGCTGGAGAGCAGCAGGATGCCAACAAAAGCCACCAATGCTCGGCGGACAAAAAGTTTCTGTTCGGCAGTGTAATCGCGAAAGGCGTTGCTCTGTAATTTCATCCGCTACATTTATTGTCTGGGGTTGTCAGGCGTTTATTCACGATGATAAGGATGATTCGTGGTGATGCTCCACGCACGATACAGGCTTTCCGCTACCAGCACACGCACCAGCGGATGTGGCAACGTGAGCGCTGACAGTGACCAGCTTTGCTCGGCTGCGGCCTTGCACGCGGGCGCCAGTCCTTCCGGACCGCCGATCAACAGGCTGACATCGCGGCCATCCAGTTTCCAGCGTTCAAGTTGCTGCGCCAACTGTGGTGTTTCCCACGGCTGTCCGGGGATATCCAGCGTGACAATACGATTGCCTTTACCCACGGCGGCCAGCATCGCTTCACCTTCTTTTTCCAGAATGCGTTTGATGTCGGCGTTCTTGCCGCGTTTGCCGGCAGTCACTTCGATCAGTTCAAACGGCATATCTTTCGGGAAGCGGCGCAGATACTCCATGAAACCGGTCTGAACCCAGTCGGGCATTTTAGTGCCGACGGCTACAAGCTGCAGTTTCACGTCTTAGCTCCAGAGTTTTTCCAGCTCGTACAGCTGGCGGCTCTCTGCTTCCATCACGTGCACAATCACGTCACCCAAGTCAACGACCACCCAATCGGAGGCGGTTTTGCTGTCAACACCCAGCGGCCTCAGGCCCGCAGTGCGCGATTCCTGCACCACATGATCGGCGATAGAAGCGACGTGACGTGTTGAAGTGCCGGTGCAAATAATCATGCAATCGGTGATGCTGGATTTGCCCTGAACATCAATAGCAATGATGTCCTGGCCTTTGAGATCATCAATCTTATCAATAACGAACTCTTGGAGTGCTTTACCTTGCAAAAGGTTCCCCTTAAAAACAGGTGATTACGGACGGGCTAACGATGCGAGAAAGGTAGCCGAAAATGAAGCGGCGCAGTATAGCATGCTGCCTTTAGCTGCGATATAAGCCAACGCTATCGATGTAGCCGATCACTGCATCTGGAAGTAAATCCGCGCAGGAGATTCCCGCATGGCGGCGCTGACGGATTTCGGTGGCGGAAATATCGAGCAGCGGCGTATCTGCCAGCCAGATGTGTCCCGCTGGCGCGTGATGAAGTTGCTGCACATCATCGGCGAGATGCTCATCAAGCCATTGCTGCATCTCAGGCGTTTCCATCTGGGTGGCGTAACCCGGACGCTTACACACCAGCAAATGGCACAGCGACAGCAAATCTTGCCAGCGATGCCATTTGGCTAACGTTAGCAGAGAATCCTGGCCAATGATAAACCCGAGGGGCTGTTCTGTGCCGCGTTCCGCACGCAGTGCTTCCAGCGTAGCCACCGTCCATGACGGCGTTGCACGCTCCAGTTCACGCGTATCGATATCAAACAGCGGGCGATCGGCGATGGCACAGCGCAGCATCTCAACGCGCTGTTGCGCACTGGCTTCCGGCTGCGGGCGATGCGGCGGCACGTTGTTGGGTAGCAATGTGACCTTTTTCAAACCCACTTGCTGGGCCAGCGCTTCTACCGGGCGGAGATGACCGTAGTGAATCGGATCGAAGGTGCCGCCAAACATGGCGTAGAGTTTAGACATCGGTAAAGCTCAGTGGGAAATCGCGGTGACACAGCAGCAGCGACAGCGTTTCCAGCTGCGGCCACAGGTTTTGGCCATAATCCTGCTTCATGCTGAGTTCCAGCTCTGCCAGCAAATGCACCGCACGCTGTAAACGCTGCGCATCAAGGCGCTGTAATGCTTCGGTAAACAGCGCGCGACGGTTTTGCCAGATACGCTGCTGATCCATCAGCGTGCGCAGCGCTTGTTTCGCCTGATTACGTTGCAGATGCAGCAGCGTGAGCAAATCGCGTTGCAGCGTGCGCAGCAGAATCACCGCTTCGCTGTCCTCTTTCTCCAGCTGATGCAGGATGTGCAGGGCGCGTTTACTTTTTCCCGCCAGCAGCGCATCCACCCAATGGAATGGCGTAAAGTGCGCGGCATCGTTGACAGCGGCCTCGACGCGCGGCAGCGTCAATTTACCATCCGGCCACAACAGCGATAAGCGTTCCAGCGCCTGCGACAGCGCCAGCAGATTCCCTTCGTAGCAGTAGCAAAGCAGTTGGATTGCTGCATCATCGACGCTCAATTTCATCGCTTTGGCGCGACTCGCCACCCAGCGCGGCAGCTGTGCCTGTTCAGGCGTCTGACACGGTACCAACACCGCTTGCGCGCTCAGCGCTTTGAACCAGGCGCTGTTCTCCTGTGCTTTGGTCAGTTTCGCCATGCGCAGCACCAGCAAAATATCGCTGTGTAGCAGCGTAGAGAGTTTCACCAACTGCTCGGCGATAGCGGCGTTTGGACCGTTTTCAGGCAGTTGCAGCGTCAGAGTTTGGCGTTGGGTAAACAGGCTAAGCGATTGGCAACTGACGAAGATCGCATCCCAATCCGTTTGCGCATCAAGGGTGATGCTGAAGTGCTCTTCAAATCCCTGTGCGCTGGCGGTAGCACGGATCGCATCTGCGCTTTCCTGAATCAGCAGGGGTTCATTACCGGTGAGAAAATAACAGGCGCGCAGCCCCTCTCGAAGCTGCGCGCTCAGTTGTTCAGGATAAATCCTGATCATTGCAGACTGGTGGCTGACGAAGAGGACACTTCCGGTGAGTTCTGTCCCGGTGCGATCGTCTCAGGCTGCGGCAAGGTATCTTTATTGCTTTCCTGCGCGGCATGCACGGTCAGCAGTTTACGTACTAACTGCTCGGACGCGCGCTGACGCATCTCCTGCACGATCATATCCTGTTCGGCATCCTTCGCCAGTGCGGCATTCGGGTTGTCGAAGAAGGAGCGATACACGGTGGTGCTGATCGGGTAGATACCTTTACCCGGCAGCAGAACCTGTGCAGTGACCGTCATCACCAGCGAGTATTCTGCGGTAGTACCGCTGATGAACACCGATGCGGTATCACGTCCCTGGCCTTCAGCCCCTAAACGCAGCGTTGGATATTTGGCACTGGCCGCTTTGCTGTCTTCAATGATGGTGACATTGTTGATGCGCAGCTGTTGACGCACAGCTCGTGCCAGTGGGCCATAGGGATCGCCGCTCTGGACGATAAGGGTTTTCATCTCACTCGGCACCGAAGTGGTGCCGCGTGGGTGGAAACCACAGCCTGCGGTAATCATTACCGCAAGCAGGACAAACAGCCTGATAATCAGTTGTCGCACAGTTCCTCCTGAACTTAACCTACGACCAGGTTAAGCAGTTTGCCAGGGACATAAATCACTTTACGAATGGTGACGCCATCCAGATATTTCGCCACCAAATGCTCCTGCGCAGCACGCGCCTGCACCTGCTCCTGCGTGGCATCCGTCGCAACGGTAATCTTGCCGCGCACTTTGCCATTCACCTGCACCACCACCAGCAGTGAATCTTCCACCATGGCCGCTTCATCGGCTACCGGCCAGTTGGCTTCGTCAATGCTGCCTTCGCCGCCCAGCGCCTGCCACAACACATAGCTGGCGTGCGGGGTGAATGGATAGAGCAGACGCGTCACAGCGACCAGCGCTTCCTGCAGCAGCGCGCGGTCTTGCTCGCTCTCCTGTGGGGCACGGATCAGCTTGTTCATCAGTTCCATGATAGCGGCGATGGCGGTGTTGAACGTCTGACGACGACCGACGTCATCGGCCACTTTGGCGATGGTTTTGTGCAGATCGCGACGCAGCGCTTTCTGATCGTCATTCAGGCTGTTGACGTCCAGCGCCACGGTCGCGCCTTTGGCAATGTGCTCGTAAGCCAGTTTCCATACGCGCTTCAGGAAGCGGTTGGCACCTTCAACGCCCGATTCCTGCCACTCCAGCGTCATCTCTGCTGGCGAAGCAAACATCATGAACAGACGCACGGTATCTGCACCGTAACGCTCAACCATCAGCTGTGGATCGATGCCGTTGTTTTTCGACTTCGACATTTTGCTCATGCCGGCGTAAACCACTTCACGACCTTCATTGTCGATGGCTTTAATAATGCGGCCTTTCTCATCGCGCTCAACGGTGACGTCAACCGGAGAAACCCAGTTGCGCTCGCCGTTCACGCCGAGGTAGTAGAACGCATCAGCCAGTACCATGCCCTGACACAGCAGGCGTTTGGCCGGCTCATCAGAGTTCACCAGGCCAGCATCACGCAGCAGCTTGTGATAGAAGCGGAAATACATCAGGTGCATGATGGCGTGTTCGATACCGCCAACATACTGATCGACCGGCAGCCAGTAGTTCGCCGCCGCCGGATCCAGCATGCCTTCATGGTAGTTGGCGCAGGTATAGCGCGCGTAGTACCAGGATGACTCCATAAAGGTGTCGAAGGTGTCGGTTTCACGCAGCGCCGGCTGACCGTTAACGGTGGTTTTGGCCCACTCAGGATCGGCTTTGATTGGGCTGGTGATACCGTCCATCACCACGTCTTCTGGCAGGATGACCGGCAACTGATCTTCTGGCGTTGGCATTACGGTGCCATCTTCCAGCGTCACCATTGGGATTGGTGCGCCCCAGTAACGCTGACGGGAAACGCCCCAGTCGCGCAGACGGTAATTCACTTTACGCTCGCCCACGCCTTTAGCTGCCAGCGCATCGGCGATGGCGTTGAAGCCCGCCTGATGATCCAGACCGTTGTATTCACCTGAGTTGAACAGCGCGCCTTTGTCGGTCATTGCGGCAGCACTTACATCCGGTTCTGAACCGTCAAGATTCAGGATAACTGGCTTGATGTTCAGGTTGTATTTGGTGGCGAACTCCCAGTCACGCTGGTCGTGACCTGGAACAGCCATTACCGCACCGGTGCCGTACTCCATTAATACGAAGTTAGCGACCCACACAGGAATCTCTTCACCGGTCAGCGGATGGATAGCAAACAGGCCGGTGGCCACGCCTTTCTTCTCCATCGTTGCCATATCAGCTTCGGCAACTTTGGTGGTGCGGCATTCGTCGATGAATTCAGCCAGCGCAGGATTAGTGGCAGCAGCTTGCTGCGCCAGTGGATGACCTGCAGCTACTGCTACATAAGTAGCGCCCATAAAGGTGTCTGGACGGGTGGTGTAAACGGTCAGCTTCTCGGCGCTGTTGGCAACGTCAAAGGTGATTTCCACGCCTTCAGAACGGCCAATCCAATTGCGCTGCATGGTTTTGACCTGCTCCGGCCAATCTTCCAGCTTATCAAGATCGTTGAGCAGCTCTTCCGCATAGGCGGTGATTTTAACGAACCACTGTGGGATCTCTTTGCGCTCAACTTTGGTATCGCAGCGCCAGCAGCAGCCGTCAATAACCTGTTCGTTGGCCAGTACGGTCTGATCGTTCGGGCACCAGTTCACCGCCGAGGTCTTTTTATAGACCATGTCTTTTTCATACAGCTTGGTGAAGAACCACTGTTCCCAGCGATAGTATTCTGGCTGGCAGGTCGCCAGTTCGCGGCTCCAGTCGTAGCCAAAGCCCAGCAATTTCAGCTGGTTCTTCATGTAGGCGATGTTGTCGTAGGTCCACGGTGCAGGCGCGGTGTTGTTTTTCACCGCAGCGCCTTCGGCTGGCAAACCAAATGCATCCCAGCCAATCGGCTGCAGGACGTTTTTGCCGAGCATACGCTGGTAGCGCGCAATCACATCGCCAATGGTGTAGTTACGCACGTGACCCATGTGCAGGCGGCCAGAAGGATAGGGCAGCATCGAAAGGCAGTAATATTTCTCTTTGCCTTCCTGCTCGGTCACTTTAAAGGTTTCGTTTTCGTCCCAGTGCTGTTGGACGCGGGATTCTATCTCTTCCGGGCGGTATTGCTCTTGCATGGCTGCCTGTGGTCCTTTGTGAAAATCGCTAAGCATACTTTTAGATCCGCATAGCATACCCATAAGGCTGCGCCTCAACAACTTTTCACGCCCTCGCAGGCTGGATTTCTGCCGAATGCGCCGCCGCTTTCACCCTTTTGTGATTTCTCCGGTTGCTGCCCATGCAATTGTGACAAAACCGCTAAACTTAACAGCAGTATCCGCAGCGGAAAGGAGAACAAAATGAATAACGTGGCGCAGGAATACCGTGCAACGATTGAAGCATTATCCCAGCGATTGGATCATGGCGAGCGCGATGTTGATGCGCTGGTGGCCGAGGCGCGGCAAAGTTTGCTGGCGAAAAAAACGCTGTCGCCCGCCGAGGTGAATGAAGTGATGCGCGCCGTGCGCCGCGATTTACACGAGTTTGCGCTGAGCTATCAGGAGTCTTCTGATGTGGTTGGCGACTCGGTGTTTTTGCGCGTGATTCGCGAAAGCCTATGGAAGGAACTGGCGGATATCACCGACAAAAGTCAGTTGGAGTGGCGTGAGGTGTTTCAGGATTTGCGCCATCACGGCGTTTACCAGAGCGGCGAAGTGGTCGGCCTGGGGAATTTAGTTTGTGAGAAGTGCGGCTTCACGCGGGCGATTTATACGCCAGAGAGCTTAACGCGCTGCCCGGAGTGTGGGCACGATCAGTTCCAGCGTCAGCCGTTTGAACCCTGATGAAAGGTAGCCAGGTCGTTATTAATGACGCCCCTACAAAAGCGAGGTGATTTTGTAGGGTGCGCATTAATGCGCACCTGGCTTGAGGATATTGAATCAGTGCAGAATCTTCGCCAGGAAGTCTTTCGCACGATCGGATTGCGGGTTGTTAAAGAAGTCATCCTTATTGGTGTCTTCGATAATTTTCCCTTCATCCATAAAGATCACGCGGTTGGCCACTTTGCGCGCAAAGCCCATCTCATGCGTCACCACCATCATGGTCATGCCTTCATTCGCCAGCTCAACCATCACGTCCAACACTTCGTTGATCATTTCAGGATCAAGCGCTGATGTCGGCTCATCAAACAGCATCGCTACCGGATCCATACACAACGCGCGCGCGATTGCCACGCGCTGCTGCTGACCACCAGAAAGCTGACCCGGAAACTTATCCGCGTGCGCAGAGAGCCCAACGCGTTTTAGCAGGCCTTGTGCTTTCTCACGCGAGGCCGCTTTATCACGCTTCAGCACTTTAACCTGCGCCAGCGTCAGGTTCTCAATGATGCTGAGATGCGGGAACAGCTCAAAGTGCTGGAACACCATGCCGACTTTGCTGCGCAGTTGAGCAAGGTTGGTTTTTTTGTTGTTCACTTCGGTGCCGGTCACCTGAATGCTGCCCTTTTGAATCGGCTCCAGGCCGTTCACGGTTTTAATCAGCGTTGATTTACCTGAGCCAGACGGACCGCAGACCACCACCACTTCACCTTTTTTCACTTCGGTGGAGCAGTCGGTCAGCACCTGAAAGTGCCCATACCACTTTGAAACATTTTTCAGGCTAATCATTTAAACCGTCCTCTTTCTTTTCAGATAGGTAACCAACAGCGAAGCGCTCAGGCTGATCACAAAGTAGACCAGACCAGCAAACAAAATCATTTCAACCTGGGTTCCGTCACGCTCACCAATGGTTGACGCGGTGCGGAAGAAATCAGCCAGGCTCAGTACATAGACCAGCGAGGTATCCTGGAACAGCACGATGCCCTGGGTTAGCAGCAGCGGCACCATGGCGCGGAACGCTTGCGGCAGCACGATCAGTTTCATCGATTGCCAGTGCGTCATGCCGAGCGCCAACGCGGCATTGGATTGCCCACGTGAGATGCTCTGAATACCGGCACGGATGATTTCCGAATAGTACGCCGCTTCAAAGAGCGCAAATGCCACCATGGCGGAAATCAGGCGGATATCTGATTTAGGCGATAAGCCGAGCACCTGCTGCAGGAACGCGGGCACAACCAGATAAAACCACAGCAGCACCATCACCAAGGGTACGGAGCGGAACAGGTTGACGTACAGCTTGGCAAACCAGCGCACCGGCGCGATTGGCGACAAGCGCATCACCGCCAAAATCGTGCCCCAGATAATGCCAAACACCACGGCAATCGCGGTGATCTTGAAGGTAATGATCAACCCATTCCATAAGTAAGGCAGGCTGGGAACAATCGAACTCCAGTCAAACTCGTACATTATTTGCCTCCCATATTGCCAGGCAGGCGAATTTTGCGCTCTACCACACTCATAATCAGCATGATCACCAGGTTAATGCCGACGTACGCCAGAGTGATGGCGGTAAAGGATTCATAGGCATGCGCGGAGTAATCCAGCAGCTTGCCGGCCTGCGCGGCCATATCCACCAAACCGATGGTCGAGGCGATCGCCGAGTTCTTCACCAGGTTAAGCATTTCCGAGGTCATCGGCGGCACAATCACGCGATACGCATTCGGCAACAGCACATAGCGGTAGGTTTGCGGCAGCGTCAGGCCCATCGCTAAACCCGCATTTTTCTGACCGCGTGGCAGCGACTGAATCGCTGCGCGCACTTGTTCACAGACGCGCGCAGCGGTGAACAAGCCCAGACAGATAGTGGAAGAGAGGAAGAACTGAATGTTTGGATCCAGCTCAGACTTAAACCACATGCCCAGCTTTTCTCCTACCAGTTCTGGCGCCACCAGATACCAGAAGAAGAACTGCACAATCAGCGGGATATTACGGAACAGTTCCACGTAGCAGGTGCCAATCGCCGCCAGCAGGCGGTTGGGCACGGTACGCAGAATGCCAAATAAGGAACCTACCAGGAAGGCGATAATCCAGGCGCAGCAGGACACCGCAATGGTGACCTGAAAACCGGACCACAGCCAGCCGAGGTAAGTCGTATTGCCGAACGGGGCCTGTTCAAGAAAAATGCCCCAGTTCCAATCGATACCCATAACGAGCTCCGGTAAAAAAAGGGTAGCGAGGCTACCCATAAGATTGTTGAGCGGTGTCTTGCATCCTGCTTCAGGGGAACGGCCTGTTACAGTCTGTCTGTCCGCACCGCATGTTCAGCAATCGAGAGGGCAGCGGGGCTGCCCTTGTTGTCGTTGTTAATTCAGAGTGCTTTGTCGTTCGGTGCTTTGAACAGGGCCTGCATATCGCTTGAGAGTTCGAAGTTCAGGTTCAGATTCTTCGGTGGAATCGGCTGTTTGAACCAGGTTTCAAACCATTTTGAGGCTTCGCCAGAGGTCTGCGCTTTAGCAATGGTTTCATCCATCAGCTGTTTGAACTGTGGATCCTGATTGCGCAGCATGCAGCCGTAAGCTTCTTTCGACTGCGGTGTACCCACGATATCCCAGTTGTCTGGCTTCTTGGCTTTGGCACGTTCACCCGCCAGCAGCGCGTCATCCATCATGAAGGCCACGGCACGACCGGTTTCCAGCGTACGGAAAGAATCGCCATGGTCTTTCGCGCTGATGATGCGCATATCCATTTTCTGCTCGTCGTTCAGCTTGTGCAGCAGAACTTCAGAAGTGGTACCGGAGGTCACGACAACGGTTTTGCCCTTTAGATCAGGGAAATCTTTGATGTCGCCGCCTTTTTTCACCAGCAGACGTGTACCGATGATAAATACGGTGTCAGAGAATGCCGCTTGCTTCTGGCGTTCCAGGTTGTTGGTGGTAGAACCGCACTCAAAATCGTAAGTCCCGTTCTGCAACAGTGGAATACGGTTCTGCGAGGTAATCGGCAGCATTTTAATCTGCAAATCAGGCTTATTCAGTTTGGCCTTGATAGCCGCGATGATGGCGTTTGAATAATCCTGTGAATAGCCAACCACTTTTTGCTGGTTGTCATAGTAAGAAAAGGGAACTGATGATTCACGATGCCCAACGACGATCACGCCGCTATCATTGATTTTTTTCAGGGTACCAGTGAGATCTTCCGCCTGGGCCGCTCCCGCTGCTGCTCCCAACAGCAAAAGAGATAATGCCACTTTGCGTATCTGCATGTTCCAACTCCTTCGTATGGATGTCGCGCAGAACATAAACTGCGCAGATTGTGATGTTGTGTGTATTTCGTGCTGCTTTTTTAGTTATCCCATAGCGCAACTGCACGCAGGATAGTGATTAACATAGCGAATTGTTAACGCAATGAAACAAAAAAGTTTCTTTTTTGCGAGCCGCTCCGCACCAATAAAAGGCAAAAATTCACCAATGCGCTAATAGAGTGCGCATCATTGCCATAAATTAGTGCGTAAAGGTTGCATTACGCTGACAAAAGCCGATGTTTGCGAAAATCACTGAAATAAATAGCAATGATCGTGCCAGCACGATGAATAAGTGTAAAAAGCCAGCAGAGAATCGGGGAAAGCACAACGGAAGGGAGAGAAAACAGCGCATAAAAAAGGCGAAGTATTCACTTCGCCTGTTTGCATAGCAGCCTCAACTAGTGGCGACGGCGCAGAATGGCCACCACAATGCCAATCAGCGTCAGCATCCACACCGGCCAGATGCCTGCTTTGGCATAAGGTGTTTCGCCGGTGGTTGGTGTCACTTTGGCTTCCAATACATCGCGTGTGAACTGCGGCAGCTCTTTCTCCACCTCACCGTTGGCATTCACCACCGCCGTGACGCCATTGTTGGTGGAGCGCAACAGTGGACGCCCCAGCTCCAGCGCACGCATGCGTGCCATCTGGAAATGCTGCCACGGCCCGATGGAGTGACCGAACCAGGCATCGTTGGAGATCGTCAACAGGAAGTTAGTATCAGGGCGGAAGTTGGCGCGCACTTGCTCACCCAGCACGATCTCATAGCAGATAGCGCTGGTCAGGTTATAACCCGACACTTTGAGCTGCGGCTGGACATAGGCGCCACGGCTGAAAGAGGACATCGGCAAATCGAAAAACGGCGCCAGCGGACGCAGCAACTCTTCCAGCGGCACAAACTCACCAAATGGCACCAGATGATTCTTCTGATATCGGTTCTGGCTCTGATAGCTGTAAGGCTGCTCGCCACCCAGCACAATCACAGAGTTGTAATCGTGATAACGATTATCGCCTTCTACGCGTGAATCCACGATACCGGTAATCAGTGAGCTGCCGCGTGCACGCAGGTCTGCATCCAGCGCCCGCAGGAACGGTTGCTGGTTGCTTTCCAGATCGGTAATTGCTGATTCGGGCCAGATAATGATCGGCGCTTTGCCGATAAACGGCTGGCTATATGAGGTGTAAACGCGCAGCGTGTTCAGCAGTTGCTGCGGATCCCACTTCATCGACTGCGGAATATTGCCTTGCACCATCGCAACATCAACGCTGCGTTCCGGCAGCGGTTGATACCACTGCAACATGCGCAGCGGCCACGGCAATAACAGCAGTAACGCGGCGGCAATCAAACTTTTCACGGTACGATGATGCAGCGCGTGCACCAGCAGGCCCGCGATCACCATCAACAGGAAAGTAATGGTTTCCACACCGGCCAGCGGCGCGAGGCCTTTTAGCGGACCATCGATCTGGCTGTAGCCAAACTGCAGCCACGGAAAACCGGTGAGCACCCAACCGCGCAGGAACTCGCTAATCTGCCACAGTGCTGGTGCCGCTAAAGCCAAACGCCAGATTGTGGCGCGCGGCCAGAAACGGTTGAGCACGATGGCAAACAGCATTGGATAAAGCGACAGATAGGCCGCCAGCAGAATCACCAGGAAGATGTTCACCGGGCCGGGCATGCCGCCAAAGGTGGCGATGCTGACGTAAACCCAGTTGATGCCGCTGCCAAACAGTCCAAAGCCCCAAACAAAGCCGATCGCTGCTGCCTGCGCAGTGCGGCGTTCCAGCAGCAACAGTTGCAGACCAAACAGCGAAATTAACGCTGCGGGCCAGAAATCGTAGGGGGAAAAGGAAAGGGTGCCAATGGCACCCGTAATTAACGCCAGCAGCAGGCGAACCCGCTGCTGCGAGTAAAGAGAGGCTAAAGCCATAAAATTATTCGTCTTCCAGTTGCGGTTGTGGTGAGTCTTCCGGAATTTTTACATGCACCTGGATGATACGGCGGCTGTCAGCCATGGCGACTTTGAACTGATAGCCATCAATGACAATACTTTCGCCGCGAGCGGGAAGGTGGCCGAATCCCTGCATGACCAATCCGCCAATGGTATCGACTTCGTCATCGCTGAAATCGGTGCCAAAGACCTCATTAAAATCTTCAATTTGCGTTAAGGCGCGCATGGTATAGGTGTAACGATTGAGCTGGCGGATATCACGATCTTCTTCATCGTCATACTCATCTTCAATTTCGCCGACAATCAGCTCAAGAATATCTTCAATGGTCACCAGACCCGAGACGCCACCAAATTCATCAATGACAATCGCCATGTGATAACGCTGCGAGCGGAACTCCTTCAGCATGCGATCGACGCGCTTGCTTTCAGGTACCACTACAGCGGTGCGCAGCACTTTTTCGATGCTGAACGGCTCAGACGCGCTGGCCATAAACGGCAGCAGGTCTTTGGCCATCAAAATGCCTTCAACGTGATCTTTGTCTTCGCTGATCACCGGGAAGCGTGAGTGCGCAGATTCAATAATCACCGCAAGGCACTCTTCCAGAGTTTGATTGCGTTTCAGGGTGATCATTTGCGAGCGTGGGATCATGATGTCGCGCACGCGCTGTTCGGCAATATCCAGCACACCTTCGAGCATGTCGCGGGTGTCCTGATCGATCAGCTCTTTTTGCTCAGAATCGCGGATTAACCCCAGCAGTTCATCACGGTTTTTAGGTTCACCGTGAAACAGTTGGTTGATTAGCAGGGAGAAAAATCCCTTTTTACTACTGGGTGCGTCGCTGTTTTGAGAATGGTCGTCGCTCATGGCGTTTTTATTTAGTTCTCTCTAATGAGGGATTGGGGCTGCCGGCATCCGCGCCAGCAGCGCAATAACCTGAACCAGCGGCTCAGGCGTCTTCTTTCTCCGAAATGTACGGATCAGGATAACCAAGAGCAAGCATTATCTCGGTCTCCAGCGCCTCCATCTCTTCGGCTTCTTCATCTTCGATATGGTCGTAACCCAGCAGATGCAGTGTACCGTGCACCACCATATGCGCCCAGTGAGCTTCGACGGTTTTGCCTTGTTCAGCAGCCTCTTGCTCGACAACCTGGCGGCAAATAATCAAATCGCCGAGCAGCGGCAGTTCAATTCCCGGCGGTGCTTCAAACGGGAATGACAGCACGTTGGTTGGCTTATCTTTGCCGCGATAAGTCAGATTAAGCTCATTACTCTCAGCTTCATCCACCAGACGAATCGTGACTTCGCTTTCTGGTTGAAACGGCGTTACCGCCGCTTCCAGCCAGCGTTGAAAATCACTCTCCGCCGGCAGATGGTTTTCATCGGCGCAGGCCAGTTGTAAATCAAGAATCACCGCGCTCATGAACGCTCCTGCGGGCTGGTTTGGCTGGCAAGCTGAGCTGCGATAGCTTCGCGTTTGCGCTCTTCTGCCTGTTGATCACGGCGTTTCTGGTCGGCGGTTTCCCAGGCTTCATAAGCATTCACGATGCGTGCGACAACCGGATGACGGACCACGTCTTCGCTGTGGAAAAAGTTAAAGCTAATTTCATCGACTTCTGCCAGCACTTCAATGGCGTGGCGCAGGCCGGATTTGGTGCTGCGCGGCAAGTCAATCTGCGTGATGTCGCCGGTAATGACCGCTTTGGAATTGAAGCCGATACGCGTCAGGAACATCTTCATCTGCTCGATGGTGGTGTTCTGGCTCTCATCGAGAATCACAAAGGCGTCGTTGAGCGTACGTCCGCGCATATAGGCCAGCGGAGCCACTTCAATCACGTTGCGCTCAATCAGCTTCTCTACACGCTCAAAGCCGAGCATTTCGAACAACGCGTCGTATAGCGGGCGCAGATAGGGATCGACCTTCTGGCTGAGATCGCCGGGCAGGAAGCCGAGTTTTTCCCCGGCTTCAACCGCAGGACGCGTCAGCAGAATACGGCGAATCTCCTGACGCTCCAGCGCATCCACTGCCGCAGCGACCGCCAGATAGGTTTTACCGGTACCGGCCGGGCCGATACCAAAGGTGATGTCGTGTGCGAAGATATTGGCGATGTATTGCGCCTGATTAGGCGTACGCGGTTTGATCACGCCACGTTTGGTCTTGATGTTCACCGCTTTGCCGAATTCCGGCACGCTCTCAACGCTCTGTTCCAGCACGCGGCTCTCTTTGATCGCCAGGTGAATCTGGTCCGGTTCGATATCTTTGATCTGACCGCGCATCGGGGCGGTATCAACGTACAGCGTGCGCAGAATATTGACGGCGGCGTCCACACACAGCGAGCGGCCAGTGAGCGTGAACTGGTTATCGCGGCGTTTGATTTCAAGGCCCAAACGGCGCTCCAGCTGTTTCACATTGTCATCCATCGGACCGCACAAGCTCATCAGTCGTTGGTTATCTGCCGGTTCAAGGGCGATTTCACGCGTTTCGATATTCAAATGAATCCTTAAGGTCACTCAGGGCCAGTTGAAAAAGTGTGCCGGATGCTAAAGAGCAATCTCTCAACATCTTTATGGAATTATTTATGGCGCTACGCCGAGGCGCAAGCTTCAGAAACGATATTTGGGCAGCACTTGTGGAAAGCAAGGGCTTTGGGATGAAACAGGCGACAGCGCGTTGTGCGCTGTCGCTCAACGTTCGAGGTTTCAAGGCTGGAACATGCCGACGCCGATGTCGTTCTCTTTACGGGTACGAGCAATCACCGAAGCCGGGCTTTCGGCCACACGTAGCGCCATTTGATCTTCTGTGCGCACCAGCACGCCGCGCAGGGAGCTGGCATAGACATCAACAATTTCGACATCAACAAACTTACCGATCATTTCTACCGGCGCTTCAAAGTTCACCACGCGGTTATTATCCGTGCGGCCGGTCAGCTCCATCACATTCTTACGTGAAATGCCTTCCACCAGCACGCGCTGTGTGGTGCCCAGCATGCGGCGGCTCCACGCCATAACCTGCTGATTAATGCGGTCCTGCAGAATGAAGAGACGCTGCTTTTTCTCCTCTTCTGTCACATCGTCAGGCAGATCGGCGGCCGGCGTGCCCGGGCGCATGGAGTAGATAAAGCTGAAGCTAACATCGAAATTCACTTCGCCAACCAGTTTCATGGTCTGCTCAAAATCCTGCTGCGTTTCGCCGGGGAATCCAATGATGAAATCCGAGCTCAGCTGGATATCCGGACGCGCGGCTTTCAGCTTGCGGATAATCGCTTTGTACTCGAGTGCGGTGTGCGCGCGCTTCATCAGCGTCAGGATGCGATCTGAGCCGCTCTGAACCGGCAGGTGCAGGAAACTCGCCAACTCTGGCGTATCGCGGTAAACCTCGATGATGTCATCGGTGAATTCAATCGGATGGCTGGTGGTAAAGCGAATTCGGTCAATGCCGTCGATCGCCGCCACTAAGCGCAGCAATTCAGCAAAGGTGCAGATATCGCCATCAAAAGTGGCACCGCGATAGGCGTTGACGTTCTGGCCCAGCAGGTTAACTTCACGCACGCCCTGAGCGGCAAGCTGAGCGATTTCCAGCAGAATATCGTCGCTTGGACGGCTGACTTCCTCGCCACGGGTGTAAGGCACCACGCAGAAAGTACAATATTTGTTGCAGCCTTCCATGATCGACACAAAGGCGGTTGGGCCATCGGCGCGCGGTTCTGGCAGGCGATCAAACTTCTCGATTTCCGGGAAGCTGATGTCAACAACCGGGCTTTTACTGCCGCGCACGGTGTTGATCATCTCCGGCAGGCGATGCAACGTTTGCGGGCCAAAGACGATATCGACGTAACTGGCGCGCTGACGAAGGCGTTCGCCTTCCTGTGAGGCGACACAGCCACCCACGCCGATGATCAGATCGGGATTGGTTGCTTTCAGCTTTTTCCAACGGCCTAACAGAGCAAAAACCTTCTCCTGCGCCTTTTCACGGATAGAGCAGGTGTTGAGCAGCAGAACGTCCGCCTCTTCAGCTTCCTCGGTAAGGGTGTAGCCGTGAGTACTGTTCAGCAGATCGGCCATCTTTGATGAATCGTATTCATTCATCTGACAGCCCCAGGTTTTGATGTGCAGTTTTTTGGTCATCGAACTAGCCATTGATTCAAGCGAAGTGCAGGGCGCGTATTGTAATGCTTCGCCGCTGTTGTTACCAGGCTTCACGCATCTGCATCGCATCGCGCGGCTAATTTCCGGTACACTTTAGCTATCAAAGTGATGCTGGAAGGCCTCACGGCAAAAAGAAGGATTAGAGTCGATGCAGGATTCACATTTTGATGTGGTGATCGTGGGTGGTGGCATGGTCGGTGCGGCGCTGGCATGTGGTCTGGCGCAGCAGCAGTTCCGCGTGGCGGTGATTGAACGTGCGGAACCCGCAATCTTTGATGCCAGCAGCGAGCCGGATGTGCGCATCTCCGCCATTGGTGCCTCTTCGGTAGCGTTGCTGCAGCAACTGAATGTCTGGCCGCGCGTGCAGGCGATGCGCTGTGCACCTTACCGCCAGCTGGAAACCTGGGAGTGGCAAAACGCGCATGTGAAGTTTGATGCGGCGTCGCTTGGGCTGCCTGAGCTGGGCTTTATGGTGGAAAACAGCGTGCTGCAACGTGCGCTGTGGGAAAAGATGCAGGAAGAGGGCATCACGCTGATCTGCCCGGCGAGTTTACAGGGTTTGCAGCCGCATCGCGCCGGCTGGCATGTGCAACTGGATAATGGTCAAACGCTGGATGCGCGTTTAGTGGTCGGCGCAGATGGCGCCAACTCGCGTGTGCGGCAGTTAGCGGGCATTGGCGTACGGGGTTGGAACTATGCGCAATCCTGCATGCTGATCAGCGTGGAGTGCGAGCAGGATGCTGGCGATTCCACCTGGCAGCAGTTTACGCCACAAGGGCCGCGCGCTTTCCTGCCGCTGTTTGATCGTCGCGCTTCGCTGGTGTGGTACGACGCGCCCGCGCGCATCCGCCAGCTGCAAAGTTTGCCGCTCCAGCAACTGGAGAAAGAGATCTATGCTCACTTCCCAGCACGTGTTGGGCGTATTCGGGTGAAAACCGCCGCCTCTTTCCCGCTGGTGCGACGCCATGCCACGCGGTATGTGATGCCGGGATTGGCGCTGGTGGGCGATGCGGCGCACACCATCAATCCGCTGGCCGGGCAGGGCGTTAATCTGGGCTATCGGGATGTGGATGCGTTGATCACGACCTTGGTCGAAGCGCGCAACCAGGCTGAACTCTGGTCATCGGACGCTGTGCTGCAGCGCTATCATCGCCAGCGTTATAAAGACAATTTACTGATGCAAGGTGGGATGGATCTGTTCTACTTCGCGTTTAGCAACAAGCTGCCGCCGCTGCGCTTTGCACGTAACCTGGCGCTGATTGCGGCCGAGAATGCTGGAGCGTTGAAACGCAAGGTGCTGCGTTACGCATTAGGTTTGTGATCGTAGGGAGCGCTTTATGCGCTCCTGATTAATTCCCGAACGCAGAAAACAATAAAGCCCGCATAAGCGGGCTTTATTGTGCAATTTGGCTGGGGTGCAGGGATTCGAACCCCGGAATGCTGGTATCAGAAACCAGTGCCTTACCGCTTGGCGACACCCCAATAGGTGTTTTATCAAATTGTCTTTTTATGGCTGGGGTGCAGGGATTCGAACCCCGGAATGCTGGTATCAGAAACCAGAGCCTTACCGCTTGGCGACACCCCAATAATTTGGTGGCTACGACGGGATTTGAACCTGTGACCCCATCATTATGAGTGATGTGCTCTAACCAGCTGAGCTACGTAGCCTTTGTACTGCTTACTGCGTCCGACGATGGCTGGGATACCTGGATTCGAACCAGGGAATGCCGGTATCAAAAACCGGTGCCTTACCGCTTGGCGATATCCCATTCGTCGACTTTGTATCCACAACATAATCCGGATTGGCTGGGGTACCAGGATTCGAACCTGGGAATGCTGGTATCAAAAACCAGTGCCTTACCGCTTGGCGATACCCCATCCGGCTGCCGAAGACTGAAATGGTGCGGGAGGCGAGACTTGAACTCGCACACCTTGCGGCGCTAGAACCTAAATCTAGTGCGTCTACCAATTTCGCCACTCCCGCAAAAAGATGGTGGCTACGACGGGATTTGAACCTGTGACCCCATCATTATGAGTGATGTGCTCTAACCAGCTGAGCTACGTAGCCATCTTTTTCGCGTAACCTTCATCGGCGTTGCGGGGCGCATTATGCGTATTGAGTCTTGTAGCGTCAACAATTTTTTTGCCGTTTTTCGCCTTAAAACGCCTGTTTGTCTGGCTTGTAACCAGGCTGGTGATTTATTCGGCAAATTTCAAAGGTTGCACGACAGATTGCATAAAAAAGGGGCTCGATTGAGCCCCTTATCTTGTTGAGTAAAAACCTTATTTATACGCGGACTGATGCACGCCAACGGCACGACCTGATGGGTCATCCATTGATTTGAAGGCTTCATCCCACTCAATCGCTTTAGCCGAAGAACAGGCCACCGATGGACCACCCGGCACACACTCTGCGGCGCTGGCGATCGGGAATAACTCTTCAAAGATCTCACGATACAGATACGCTTCTTTCGAGTTCGGCGTGTTGTACGGGAAGCGGAAGTGCGCAGTCGACAGCTGCTGGTCGGTAATTTGCTTCGCCGCCACTTCTTTCAACGTATCGATCCAGCTGTAGCCAACACCGTCAGAGAACTGCTCTTTCTGACGCCACGCCACGCTCTCTGGCAGATAAGAAGAGAAGCATTCGCGCAGGATGTGTTTTTCCATCTTGCCGTTGCTGCCGCACAGTTTGTCTGCTGGGTTGATGCGCATCGCCACGTCGAGGAATTTCTTGTCGAGGAACGGCACTCGCGCTTCCACGCCCCAGGCGGACATCGCTTTGTTGGCGCGAGCACAGTCAAACATGTGCAGAGCTAGCAATTTACGCACGTTCTCTTCGTGGAATTCTTTGGCGTTTGGCGCCTTATGGAAATAGAGGTAGCCGCCAAAGACTTCATCTGCACCTTCACCGGACAACACCATTTTGATGCCCATCGCTTTGATCTTACGCGACATTAAGTACATCGGCGTAGAGGCGCGAATGGTGGTCACATCATAGGTTTCGATGTGGTAAATCACATCACGAATCGCATCCAGACCTTCCTGCACGGTGAAATGGATTTCGTGGTGCACGGTGCCAAGGTGTTCTGCGACCGATTTCGCAGCTTTCAGATCGGGTGAACCTTCCAGGCCAACTGCGAAGGAGTGCAACTGCGGCCACCATGCATCGCTCTTATCCGCATCTTCGACGCGTTTTGCAGCAAAGCGTTTGGTCACAGCAGAGATGATGGATGAATCCAGTCCACCAGAAAGCAGCACGCCGTAAGGCACGTCAGACATCAGGTGGCTTTTTACGGACTCTTCCAGCGCATGCTTCAGTTCGGCGGCATCCGTGGTGTTGTGCTCAACGGCGGAATATTCCATCCAGTCACGCTGCCAGTAACGACGGATTTCACCATCGGCGCTCGACATGTAGCTTCCCGGCGGGAACTCTTTGATGCTGCGGCACACCGGCACCAGTGCTTTCATCTCGGAAGCGACATACAGGTTGCCGTGCTCGTCGTTGCCCATATACAGCGGGATGATGCCGATATGATCGCGGCCAATCAGATATTGTTGCTTCACGCTGTCCCACAGGATGAAGGCGAACATGCCTTGCAGTTCGTCGAGGAAATCGACGCCTTTTTCCTGATACAGCGCGAGGATAACTTCACAGTCAGAACCCGTCTGGAAAGCGTAACGATCGCTTAATTCAGCACGCAGCGCCTGATGGTTGTAAATTTCGCCGTTAACAGCCAGTACGTGGGTGTGGTCAGCGTTATACAGCGGCTGTGCGCCGTTGTTAACGTCAACAATCGACAGACGCTCATGCACCAGAATGGCTTTATCATCTGCATAAACACCTGACCAATCCGGGCCGCGATGACGCATCAGACGAGAAGATTCCAGCGCTTTCTTGCGCAGCTCAATAGGATCGCTTTTCAGATCCAGCACACCAAAAATTGAACACATAACTGACTCCTGATCTCACCTTGTGGCGAAGTTATTTCTACGTTTGTCCGGCAGCCTTGACTGCGTGATGCATAAGAAAATGCGCTAAATGGTGGTGTTAGCGCAAGCAAAATTACGATCCTTTGATAAAAAGAATGTTGATGAGCGAGTAATATTGAATATTATTCAATTAATACATGGTTATTTTAGATGGTATCTAATGAAATGGCATTTTTGTTCGTTTTGTGGTCATGCCGTGAGCAACAAAGTCAGTCTTAACCCCAGAAAAAACAAAAGCCCTGCATGAGCAGGGCTATAAGAAGAGGTGATGGCTGGAATCAGAACAGGTCGATATCGGCAACCGAAGGATAAATCCAATCCGGGCGGAAAGGCATCGCATCAATATCACTCAGCGTTGATACGCCAGACAGCACCAGAATGGTTTCCAGACCTGCCTGGAAGCCGGCCAGAATGTCTGTACGCAGGTTATCGCCAACGATGACCGTCTCTTCCGAATGCGCATGCATCTTGTTTAACGCCGCGCGCATGATGTACGGACTCGGCTTGCCGACATAAAACGGTTTACGGCCGGAGATGGTTTCGATGCCAGCGCAGAGCGCTCCGCACGCCGGAACAAAGCCGCGCGCGTGGGTATCGGGATTGGTGGCGATAAAACGTGCGCCATTGGCCACGAAGAAAGCAGCTTTATGCATCATTTCCCAATTGAAGGAGCGCGTTTCACCGACGATGACGAAATCTGGATTGACATCAGTAATGGTGAAGCCGGCTTTATACAGCTCATGAATCAGCGCACCTTCACCAATCACGTAGGCTTTTTTTCCTTCCTGGCGGCGCAGGAAATCGGCGGTGGCCATCGCCGAGGTGTAAAACACCGAATCGGGTACGTCAATGCCGGCGTTGGCAAAACGGTTCGCCAGATCCAGCGCGGTTTGTGAAGGATAGTTGGTTAACACTACCAACGGCATATCCTTCGCCAGAATGCGCTGCAGAAATTCGTTCGCGCCGGGAACGGCGGTATTGTCGTGCATCAACACGCCGTCGATGTCACAGATTACGCTTTTAATCGTCATAAATTGCATCCGGTCGGGCCCGCTAAACAAGCGGGCTGGTGATTACTCTTCCAGCAGATGTTGCAGCAAAATGCCATTCAGCATAGCGCGTTTTGCCAGCGCAAAGGCGCCAATCGCCGAGCGATGATCGAGCTCGGAACGCACCACCGGCAAGTTTTTACGGAAAGCGGGAAGCGTCTGCGTGTTAATGCACCCTTCAATGGCAGGAAACAGCACTTTATCGGCTTCAGTAATTTCACCGGCCAACACCACTTTTTGTGGATTGAACAAGTTGATGGCGATAGCAATCGCCTTTCCTAAATAGCGGCCGACATACTCAATCACTTCACACGCCAGCGCGTCGCCGTGGTTAGCGGCGCGGCATATCTGTGGCATCAGGCAGTCATTCAAGGTTAATGAACTGGGATAGCCTTGATTGAGAAGGTGACGCACGCGGTTTTCAATCGCGCCATTCGCTGCAATGGTTTCCAGACAGCCAAAGTTGCCGCAGTGGCAACGTTCACCCAACGGATCGACCTGAATATGGCCAATCTCGCCGACGTTACCGTTACTGCCGAGGAAAATATGGCCGTTGGCGATGATTCCGGCACCGGTTCCGCGGTGTAGACGCACCAGAATGGAGTCTGCGCAATCGCGACTTGCACCGAAGTAGTGCTCGGCCAGCGCCAGGCTGCGAATGTCATGGCCCACAAAGCTGGTGACGTTAAAGCGTTTTTTCAGGCTGGAAACCAGCGGCCAGTGACTTACCGCGATGTGCGGCATATAGCGAATGATGCCGTTAATGGGATCAACCAAACCAGGCAGAATCACCGAGATGGCAATTAGTTCATGAATCTTCCGCTGATGCGCCGCCATAAAGGCGCTGATGGCATTGAACAGCGCATTCTCCAGCGTTTCCTGCGTGCGCTCCGGCAGCGGATAATCTTCCTGCGCCAGCGATTTCCCACTCAGATCAAACAGCGTCAACGTCGCGTCATTACGTCCTAAGCGCACGCCGATAGTATGAAAATGACGGGTTTCAGTGATGATGGAGATGGCGCGGCGCCCACCGGTGGAGGCTTGTTGCTCCACCTCTTTAATGAGGCCGCGCTCAATGAGCTGGCGGGTAATTTTGGTGACACTGGCGGGCGCAAGCTGACTGTGTTCGGCAATCTGAATGCGCGAAATCGGCCCTTGTTGATCGATTAGCCGATAGACGGCTGCACTATTAAGTTGTTTAACAAGATCAACATTTCCTATTTGAGACTGGCCGCCAGTGGTCATTCAATGCTTACTCGCTGAGGACGTTGTCTCCGTTGACGAACGTCTTAGTGATTTGATAATCGCGGGTAAAGACAGTCAGGTTGGCGACTTTTCCTGCTTCGACCGTGCCTAACTGCTTCTCCACACCCATCGCCTGCGCCGGATAGAGCGTCGCCATACGCAGCGCTTCATCAAGAGCGATACCGCAATGTTCAACGCTGTTCTGCACCGCTTCAATCATGGTCAAGGCAGAACCGCTGAGCGTACCGTTCTCGTCAACGCACAGGCCATCGCGATAGTATATTGTTTTGCCTGCAAAAATGAATTGATCAATCGACGCGCCCGCCGGTGCTGTGGCATCCGTCACTAACACCAGTTTGTCGCCTTTAATGCGTTTTGCATTGCGCACATTAGCGTAATGGACATGTAAACCATCCGCAATGATGCCGCAGTATACATCAGGCGAATCAAACAGCGCACCGATCAGACCTGGCTCACGTCCGGCGAAGGTTGGCATAGCATTATAAAGATGCGTGGCAAAACTGACGCCCGCGCTGAAGCCGATTTTTGCTTCTTCATAGGTTGCGTTGGAGTGACCGGCTGACACGATAATGCCGGCATCACGCAGCTTGCGAATCACTTCGATACCTGCATTTTCAGGTGCCAGCGTGACTTTAGTGATAACGTCGGCATTGGTGCAGAGGAAATCCACCAGCTCGGCATCCGGCAGGCGAATCAGTTCAGGATTGTGCGTGCCTTTCTTGGCTTTATTCAGCCACGGGCCTTCCAGATGCAGGCCGATGGCCTGATTCTGATGCTTCGCCAGATAGGCGCGCATGGTTTCGACGGCACGTTTCATCAGCGCATCGGTGCTGGTAATCAGCGTCGGCAAATAGCTGGTGCAGCCTGACTTCTCGTTGGCGCGCTGCATGATCTCCAGCGTTTCAACGCTCAGTGCATTGATGTCATCGTTGAACTGCACGCCGCCGCAGCCGTTAAGCTGTAAATCAATAAAACCAGGAGCGATAAACGCACCAGCCACATCCTGCTGTGCAATTGCCGCGTCCAGGGCATCACGCGGACACACGCGCTCAATCAGGCCATCTGCAATCACAACCGCATGATTGTCCAGAATTTCATGGCCGGTAAAAATCCGGCCGTTCACTAATGCGTACATCGTTTCTCTCTCCCGGCTAAGCCTGCTGCCTGAACGCAGCAGGTTTTGTTACAACGTGTTCTCACACACCTTTCATATTTTCCGCTTCCATTTCGCGGAAATATTTCACGGTTTTAACTTTCAATTCCATGGTGGCTGGCTCGTCACAGACCACGACAGATTTGGCATGCAGCTGCAGGCAGCTGATGGTCCACATGTGGTTGACGTTACCTTCAACCGCCGCCTGCAGCGCTTGCGCTTTCAGATGGCCGGTAACCAGAATCATCACTTCTTCGGCATCCAGCAGCGTACCGACACCGACCGTCAGGGCGTATTTCGGCACCTGATCCACATCACCGTTAAAGAAACGTGAGTTTGCGATGCGCGTGTCGTGAGTCAGGGTTTTGATGCGGGTACGTGAGGAGAGTGAAGAAGCCGGTTCGTTAAAGGCGATGTGACCATCGTTGCCTACGCCACCCATAAACAAGTTAATTTTGCCGTAAGCGCGGATCTTCTCTTCGTATTGGCGACATTCTGCGTCAATATCTTCGGCATTGCCATTCAGAAGATTGATATTTTTCGGTTGAATATCAACGTGATCGAAAAAATTACGGTACATGAAGCTGTGGTAACTTTCAGGATGCTCTTTTGGCAGGCCAACGTACTCGTCCATATTGAAGGTGACAACGTGCTCGAAACTAACCTGGCCCGCTTTGTGCATGTCGATCAGGTGCTTGTAAGCTTCCAGCGGTGTTCCACCGGTTGGCAGGCCCAGCACAAAAGGACGTTCTGCGCTAGGCTTAAACGCATTAATGCGGTTAACAATGTGGCGTGCAGCCCATTTACCCACTTGGGTCGGTGTGGCCAAAGGGATCAGTCTCATGTCTTCACCTCAATTAAGATTGGAAATGTGGAGTTGCCGTTTCTCTGACAGTTTTCTGCCTTTAAGCGTAATGCGTTTAAGCGTAGCCATCCGGGAAAAGTGCGACTCGATATTTTTCATCATAAAATAAGTTTGTGGTGCTGGCTAGCATTTCGCATTATCAAACCACCATTTTGGTGATTAAAGTCACAGTTGTAGTGGTTTTAATTTGCGAGGCGAATTAATTTGTCTTTACACTGCGCCTCGTGGTGAAAAGAGTCATCAAGGTACCGGGCGACGGGATAATAAAATCAACCTGCGCCACGGCAAAACGCCAGTCTCATAGGGGGAGAATAAGGTGAGTGTATTAGGATATCTGCAAAAGGTCGGCCGCGCGCTTATGGTGCCGGTAGCGACTCTGCCGGCAGCGGCAATCTTGATGGGTGTCGGATATTGGATCGATCCAGATAGCTGGGGCGCAGGTAATGCGCTGGCGGCACTGCTGATCAAATCCGGTTCGGCGATCATCGACAACATGTCCGTGCTGTTTGCCATTGGTGTGGCATACGGTATGTCAAAAGATAAAGACGGTGCAGCAGCGTTAACCGGCTTCGTCGGCTTCCTGGTGGTGACCACACTCTGTTCACCGGCTGCGGTAGCGATGATTCAGAAAATACCGGTGGAGCAAGTTCCTGCCGCCTTCGGTAAAATCAATAACCAGTTTGTTGGTATCCTGGTGGGTATTCTCTCTGCTGAAGTTTATAACCGCTTCAGCCATGTTGAGCTACCGAAAGCGCTGTCGTTCTTTAGTGGTCGCCGTTTAGTGCCGATCCTTGTCTCCTTCCTGATGATAGTCGTCGCCTTCGTACTAATGTACATCTGGCCGATCATTTTCGGTGGACTGGTAAGCTTTGGTGAACATATCCAGAAAATGGGTTCAATCGGTGCGGGCGTCTACGCCTTCTTTAACCGTCTGCTGATTCCTGTTGGTCTGCATCACGCATTGAACTCGGTATTCTGGTTCGACGTTGCTGGCATTAACGATATTCCTAAATTCCTCGGCGGCGCGCAGTCTATCGCTGAAGGTACCGGTATCCCAGGCATCACCGGTCGTTATCAGGCGGGCTTCTTCCCAATCATGATGTTTGGTCTTCCAGGTGCAGCGCTGGCAATTTACCACTGCGCCCGCCCAGAAAACCGCGCCAAAGTCGGCGGTATCATGTTGGCAGCTGCCTTTGCAGCGTTCTTTACCGGTATCACCGAACCGCTGGAATTCTCCTTCATGTTCGTGGCGCCGGTGCTGTATGTGATTCACGCTGCATTAACCGGTCTTTCAGTGTTCATCGCCGCGAGCATGCAGTGGATTGCTGGTTTCGGCTTCAGTGCGGGTCTGGTGGATATGGTGCTGTCAACGCGTAACCCGCTGGCGGTCCACTGGTGGATGCTGATCCCACAAGGTTTGGTATTCTTCGTTATCTACTATGCGGTGTTCCGCTTCACCATCCAGAAATTCAACCTGATGACGCCGGGCCGCGAACTCTCTGCGGGCGATGAAACCGATGGTTATGACGTAAATGTCGATAACAGCGGCAGCGGTGAAAGCCAAACTGAATCTCTGGCACGTCGTTACATTGCGGCGGTAGGTGGCTCAGAAAACCTGACCCACATCGATGCTTGTATCACTCGTCTGCGTCTGAACGTTAAAGATTCCGCGCAGGTTAATGAAGGTGTGGCTAAGCGTCTCGGTGCGTCCGGTGTGATTCGTCTGAACAAACAAAGCGTGCAGGTCATCGTCGGTACTCAGGCAGAAAGCATTGCAATGGCAATGAAAACTGTCCTGAGCAAAGGCCCGGTTGCGGCATCCGCTGCTGCGTCAACGGCTGCGCCTGCTACAGAAGTAAAACCTCAGGCCGTGCTGAATAGTGAAAAAGCCGTGATTGCCACGCTGCTGGCGCCGGTAACCGGTGAAATTGTCGCGCTGGAAAATGTGCCTGACGAAGCGTTCGCCAGCAAGGCAGTCGGCGATGGTCTGGCGATCAAACCAACCGGTAAAACCGTGGTTGCGCCAACCGCCGGAACCGTGGTGAAGATCTTCAATACCAACCATGCGTTCTGCCTCGAAGCGGAAAACGGTGTCGAGATCGTCGTGCACATGGGTCTGGATACGGTAGCGCTGGAAGGTAAAGGCTTCACGCGTCTGGTTGAAGAGGGCGCAACGGTCACTGCAGGCCAGCCAATCCTGGAAATGGATTTGGACTTCCTCAATGCCAACGCCCGCTCGATGATCAGTCCGGTTGTGGTCAGCAACAGCGATGATTTCGCTGGTCTGAATTTACTGGCAACCGGTTCAGTGGTTGCAGGCCAAACCCCGCTGTACGAGGTTAAAGGCTAAGTCCTTGTGATTGAGCCAGAAGGCAGGAAGCAATTCCTGCCTTTTTTGTTTTAAAACGACCAACAAACGGTTGTTTCCCTCCTGCGCTTTGTGGATCATACTCCGTTACTTCGTGGTACAAATCACCCGTTATAGTTTTTGAGGATTTTGAGATGAGTGAGGCTGAAGCCCGCCCAACGAACTTTATTCGTCAGATCATCGACGAAGATTTGGCGAGCGGTAAGCACAGCAGTGTGCATACCCGTTTCCCGCCTGAGCCCAATGGTTATTTGCATATTGGCCATGCGAAATCCATCTGCCTGAACTTTGGTATCGCGCAAGACTACCAAGGTCAGTGCAATCTGCGTTTCGACGACACTAACCCAGTAAAAGAAGATCTGGAGTTTGTCGAATCCATTAAGCGTGATGTGCAATGGCTGGGCTTTGAGTGGAGCGGCAACATTCGTTACTCCTCAGACTACTTCGACCAACTGTTCAACTATGCGGTTGAGCTGATTAACAAAGGCCTGGCCTATGTTGATGAACTGTCAGCAGATGAGATCCGTGAATATCGCGGTTCCCTGACGGCGCCGGGCAAAAACAGCCCGTATCGCGATCGCAGCGTGGAAGAGAACTTAGCGCTGTTCCAGAAGATGCGCGATGGCGGTTTCGAAGAGGGCAAAGCCTGTCTGCGTGCCAAAATCGACATGGCTTCCAGCTTCATTGTGATGCGCGATCCAGTGCTGTATCGCATTAAGTTTGCCGATCACCATCAGACTGGCAGCAAGTGGTGCATCTATCCGATGTACGACTTCACCCATTGCATTTCGGATGCGATTGAAGGCATTACCCACTCTCTCTGTACGCTGGAGTTCCAGGATAACCGTCGTCTGTACGATTGGGTGCTGGATAACATCACCATTCCGGTTCATCCGCGTCAGTACGAGTTCTCACGCCTGAATCTGGAATACGCGGTGATGTCGAAGCGTAAACTGACTCAGCTGGTGAGCGAGAAGGTTGTCGAAGGCTGGGACGATCCGCGCATGCTGACCGTGTCTGGTCTGCGTCGTCGTGGTTACAGCGCCGCTTCCATCCGTGAGTTCTGCCGCCGTATTGGTGTGACTAAACAGGACAATATCGTGGAGATGGCTTCACTGGAATCGTGCATTCGTGACGATCTCAATGAAAACGCACCGCGTGCTATGGCCGTAATGGATCCGCTGAAAGTGGTGATCGAGAACCTGCCTGCAGGTCACGAAGAGATCATCAGCATGCCGAATCATCCGAACAAACCTGAGATGGGTACGCGTGAAGTGCCATTCAGCCGTGAAGTGTGGATCGATCGCGCGGACTTCCGTGAAGAAGCTAACAAGCAGTACAAACGTCTGGTGCTGGGCAAAGAAGTGCGTCTGCGTAATGCTTACGTGATCCGTGCCGAACGTGTGGCGAAGGATGATGAAGGCAATATCACCTGCATCTATTGTACCTGCGACGTTGATACGCTGAGCAAAGATCCGGCTGATGGCCGTAAAGTGAAAGGCGTCATCCATTGGGTTTCTGCAATTCACGCGCTGCCAGCGGAATTCCGCCTGTACGATCGTCTGTTCAGTGTGCCAAATCCGGGCGCGGCTGAGGATTTCCTCACCACCATCAACTCGAACTCGCTGGAAATCAAACAGGGCTTCGTGGAGCCAGGTTTGCGTGCAGCCGATCCAATGGCACCGTACCAGTTCGAACGCGAAGGCTATTTCTGTGCTGATAGCGTCTATTCACAGCCATCCAAACTGGTGTTTAACCGCACCGTTGGTTTGCGTGATACCTGGGCAAAAATCGGCGATTAATACATTTTGTCGCTAGCACGATAAGATCATGAAAGGGCGAGCAATCGCCCTTTTTTATTGTCTCGATTTAACCAGATACGACCTTTTATGCTGCCCGCTGCAATTAGCCTTTAATTCCTTATTTGCGACTATTCTGACTTTAGCAAAATTAAACCATTTGCCAGTGTGAAAAACTTTTTTTCAGGTAGGCTATGCGCTCTCAGCCGTTGCTCTGCGGGTAATCAAAGGATAAAAAATGACAAGTCTCGCCCTGGAAGCCAAACATAGCGTGGTGGTTTTACATCAGCTTATCGAACGTATTTTCAATCAGGCAGAAGGCAGTGATGACAGCATTGATCTGTTCTTGTCGTACTTTCATCCCGACTTCAAAATGGTTACGCCTCAGGGTAAACAGCTTGATCTTAATGAGATGGAAACACTGTTTCGCCAGTTGCAGGGGCAGCGTGAAGGGATGCGAATTGCCACCAGTGAGCACGCCATCATTTCGCAGCAAAGCGACGAAGTCACAATTCAGTATCGTGAATTGCAGATGATGAATGGCACCAATCAGACCCGCATTTCTCTGGCGGTACTGGATTGCAGCACCGCCATTCCGCGCTGGCGCTACTTGCAGGAAACGCTCGTTGCCTGATTTCAGACATAAAAAAACCGGCTTAAGCCGGTTTTTTTATACTGCATAGCACACTCAATTACTTATCGTGGAGCGTATCGTCTTCGCGGCAGTCTCCCAGAGCACAGTGACCATACAGGTACAGGCTGTGGTTGCTAAGCTTGATGCCGTGGCGAGTGGCAATTTCACGCTGACGCGTTTCGATTGATTCATCGCTGAATTCGATAACTTTGCCACAATCCAGGCAGATCAAGTGATCGTGGTGATGTTGCTGAGTCAGTTCGAAGACAGATTTGCCGCCTTCAAAGTTATGACGGGTTACGATGCCCGCGTCGTCAAACTGGTTAAGAACGCGATACACCGTTGCCAGACCAATCTCTTCGCCCATATCGATCAGGCGCTTATACAAATCTTCCGCACTGACGTGATGGGACTCGGGGCCGGGTCCCTGAAGCACTTCCAGAATTTTCAGTCTGGGTAGCGTGACTTTCAGGCCAGCCTTCTTCAATGCGGAGTTGTTGTCAGTCATGCGGATATTGTCCTGTTACTTTGCTAGTCACTTGCGGCGCAGGGGCCTTGAATGTTTAGGTCAACGCGCATTCTCATTTGCGTCTCATTATAGAACTCAAGCAGTGAAATGAAAACCAAGGCAACGTCCTTAATCACCAAAGGTTGTAAGGATAAGTCACTAACGTCTTCAGGACGCTTGGGTTTTGGATTCCATTTCACTCAGCCTCATTCTACTGCCAGAGGAATAAGCGGATGACCATTGCGGGTATTCTACAGATTTGCGGGGAAAAGTTAAAAAACCGTAGCTATTATTTTTATAGGAAATTCCGTTGCCCGATGTGAGGCAGCGCGCACATCGGGCAGAGCAGGGAATTAAGCTTCAATAATCTCTTTCAGCTGCAGCTCATCGAAGATCTGCTTCACCCACTTCTCAACACGTTCGTTGGTCAATTCTGGTTGACGATCTTCATCAATCGCCAGACCCAGGAAGTTTTTGTCATCGGCCAGACCTTTAGAGGCTTCGAAATGATAGCCTTCGGTTGGCCAGTGACCAACAATCACCGCACCGTTTGGCTCGATGATGTCACGGATGGTGCCCATCGCGTCACAGAAGTACTCGGCATAATCTTCCTGATCGCCACAACCAAACAGCGCTACCAGCTTGCCATTGAAATCAATCTCTTCCAGCGTCGGGAAAAAATCATCCCAGTCACACTGCGCTTCGCCGTAATACCAGGTTGGAATACCCAGCAGCAGGATGTCGAATGCATCGAGATCTTCTTTGGTGCTCTTAGCAATGTCATGCACTTCGGCGACATCTTTACCCAGTTGTTTCTGGATCATCTTTGCAATGTTTTCAGTGTTGCCGGTATCGCTGCCGAAGAAAATGCCTACGATTGCCATGGGTTAGGTAACCTCTTGAATCCTGATTGTGAAAGTAAGTCAGTTGACTGCACAGTTATGCGAATAATAGCAGACCGGTAAAAAGTGCGGAACTTGTAAAGCCGTGACTTTGTGTTCCAGCGTGCGGTCTTCGCGCGTTACGACAGTTTGAGCTGTGCCAGCAGCATTTGTTCAATCAATTCGCTGCGACTGATGTTTTGCTGATCGGCCAGCGTGCTGAGCGCGTCAACTGCCTCGCTCGACATCTTCAGCTCAACACGACGCAGCCCACGCACTTTATCGCGCTTGAGCTGGTTGCGTTTGTTGATGCGTAACTGTTCATCACGCGTCAGCGGGCTGGTTTTCGGGCGACCAGGACGCCGCTCGTCTGCGAAGAGATCAAGCGTAGTGCGGTCTGTCTGTTCTTTTGCCATGGTTTGTAAAACTGAGTGGGCGCGAACGGCGGAAAGGCGCTGCGCGATTAAAACATTATCGGCCCGACCACGGCGAAAAAATATCCGTGGCAAATTTTTAGCGCGACATCATACTCCAGCGCCTTCCCTGACGCCAACCCTAAAGCGCAAGCGGCAAGCTTTTGCTTTTACAGGTTAAAAAAACGCCGAACGGCGCGTAACACCGCATCGGGTTTCTCGGCGTGCACCCAATGTCCAGCTCCGCTGATCACATGTGCATGCGCCTGCGGGAACTGACGCAGCAGCGCATCGCGATGCCGATTATCCAGATAAGGCGAATCGCCGCCGCGGATAAACAGTGCCGGATGCGGCCATGCAGGAATCTCTTTCCAGCCGGAGATGGTGCTGTAGTTATCCCACAACACCGGCACATTAAAGCGCCACTCGCCCTCGGCTAAAGACTTGAGGATGAACTGGATCACGCCTTCTTCATCAATATGCTGACGCATTACTTCTGCGGCCTCACTGCGGCGCGTGACGCCTGCGGTGGTAACGGCGCGAATAGCGGCAAAAATTTCGTCGTGGCGGCGCGTTTGGTAATCAACGGGCGCGATATCGATCATCACCATTTTTTCGATGCGTTCCGGCGCGATGGCACTGAGCGCCATGGCGATTTTACCGCCCATCGAATGGCCAATCACACCAGCGCGATCGATCTGATGCGCATCCAGCGTTTCGACAATGTCCTGCGCCATCACGTGATAATTCATCTCATCGCTACGTGCCGACAAGCCGTGGTTGCGCACATCAACCTGCAGCGTCGGACGTACGTCACGCACCCCACGCGCCAGCACGCCAAGGTTATCAAGGCTACCAAAAAGACCATGGATTAACAGAATCGGTGTGGCATCGGGGGCAGATTGTTCAGTTTGCAGACGGGCGTTCAAAATCATGGCTAAAGTTCTTACGGTTGTGACCTTGGCTTAGGTTATCATGGATTCACCTGTCCAGCAGTCAGGCCGGTGGGCATTAGGGCATATTCCGACTTTTGCCCGGAAGCGTTGCCAACGCTATCGGCTGCCACGGATTTAACTTTATAATCCTTATGTTAGAACCCGCTCACGTTTTGCACGACTGGATTTTGCTAAGGCCGTTGCACTAATGCGTGGTTCTGTCATTTGCCAGAATCGTACGGAAAAAGATGAAAACGATTGAAGTTGACGAAGAACTCTACCGTTATATTGCCAGCCACACGCAGCACATTGGTGAAAGCGCCTCTGATATTTTGCGCCGCATGTTGAAGTTCACCGCCGGACAGAGCGCACCTGCTGCGCCCGCCGCTGGTGCATCAGTGAAAGAAGCGCAACCTGCCAGCCGCGAAGCGCGTCCTCAGGATCGCGTCCGCGCGGTACGTGAGCTGCTGCTCTCCGATGAATATGCCGAGCAGAATAAGGCGGTTAACCGCTTCATGTTGGTACTGTCAACGCTCTATCGTCTTGATCCGGCGGCGTTTGCTGAAGCGACTGCCTCGCTGCAGGGCCGTACCCGCGTCTACTTTGCGGGCGACGAGCACACGCTGCTGCAAAATGGCACCCATACCAAGCCGAAGCACGTTCCCGGCACGCCGTACTGGGTGATCACGAATACCAATACAGGTCGCAAATGCAGCATGGTGGAACACATCATGCTGGCTATGCAGTTCCCACAGGAACTGACAGAGAAAGTTCGCGGCACCATTTAACTGAAGCGTCAGGGAGAAGCGCCAATGGCCAATCACCCCCGTGCCGGGCAGCCTGCCCAGCAGAGCGATTTGATTAACGTTGCACAATTAACCTCTCAGTATTACGTCCTGAAGCCCGATGTGGCGAATCCGGATCATGCGGTGAAATTTGGCACTTCAGGCCACCGCGGCAGCGCGGGACGCCAAAGCTTCAACGAACAGCACATTTTGGCGATCGCGCAGGCGATTGCTGAAGAGCGCAAAAAGAACGGCATCACCGGTCCATGCTACGTCGGTAAAGATACGCATGCGCTGTCTGAGCCGGCGATTCTGTCCGTGCTGGAAGTGCTGGCCGCTAACGGCGTGGACGTGATTGTGCAGCAGGACAACGGCTATACGCCAACGCCTGCGATCTCTAACGCGATTCTTGAGCACAATAAACGCGGCGGCGTGCAGGCGGACGGCATCGTTATCACGCCTTCGCACAATCCACCGGAAGATGGCGGTATCAAATACAATCCGCCAAACGGTGGCCCGGCTGATACCAACGTCACCAAAGTGGTGGAAGATCGCGCTAACCAGCTGATCAAAGGCGAGCTGAAAGACGTGAAACGTCTGCCGCTGGATCAGGCATGGGCAAGCGGCCATATCGTTGAGCAGGATCTGATCCAGCCGTACGTTGAAGGTCTGGCGCAGGTCATCGACTTTGCGGCGATTCAGAAAGCCGGCCTGAAAATTGGCGTCGATCCATTAGGCGGTTCCGGTATTGCTTACTGGCAGCGCATTGCTGAGCACTACAAGCTTGATCTGACCATCGTTAACGACGCGGTCGACCAGACTTTCCGCTTCATGCATCTGGATAAAGATGGCGTGGTGCGTATGGACTGCTCATCTGAATGCGCGATGGCCGGTTTGCTGGCGTACAAAGACAAATTCGACCTGGCCTTTGGTAACGATCCTGATTACGACCGCCATGGCATCGTCACGCCTGCGGGTCTGATGAATCCGAACCACTATCTGGCGGTAGCGATCAACTACCTGTTCCAGCATCGTCCACAGTGGGGCAAAGAGGTTGCTGTTGGTAAAACTCTGGTTTCCAGCGCAATGATCGACCGCGTCGTCAACGACATTGGCCGCAAGCTGGTAGAAGTACCGGTTGGTTTCAAATGGTTTGTTGATGGTCTGTTCGACGGCAGCTTCGGTTTCGGCGGTGAAGAGAGCGCGGGTGCATCCTTCCTGCGTTTCGATGGCTCAGCCTGGTCAACCGATAAAGACGGCATCATTATGTGTCTGCTGGCCGCTGAAATCACAGCGGTCACCGGCAAGAACCCGCAGCAGCATTATGACGAGCTGGCAGAGCGCTTTGGTGCGCCAAGCTATAACCGTCTGCAGGCTCCGGCGACTTCGGCACAGAAAGCGGCGCTGTCTAAGCTGTCTCCAGAAATGGTGAACGCTGATACGCTGGCGGGTGATCCGATCACCGCACGCCTGACTGCCGCGCCGGGTAACGGTGCGTCAATCGGTGGTCTGAAAGTGATGACGGAAAACGGCTGGTTTGCCGCGCGTCCATCAGGTACCGAAGACGCTTACAAAATCTACTGCGAAAGCTTCCTTGGTGCTGAACATCGTCAGCAAATCGAGAAAGAAGCGGTTGAGATTGTTAGCGAAGTATTGAAAAACGCCTGATAGGGCGGTGAAGAGAAAAGGCCGCTTAGCGGCCTTTTTTTATGGCATAAATCGATAGCCGATGCCGGTTTCGGTCAGCAAATGGCTGGGCTGCGTGGGATTCGCTTCCAGCTTCTGCCGCAAGTGGCCCATATAGATGCGTAAATAGTGGCTGTGCTCCACCGCATTCGGGCCCCAAACCTGATTTAGCAACTGACGCTGAGTCAGCACTTTTCCGGCATTATTCAGTAGCAAGCTCAGCAGACGAAACTCCGTCGGCGTCAAATGCACTTCCTGTTGGTTGCGCAGCACGCGCCGCGCCGCCAAATCGACGCTGACTTCGCCAAATTTCACAATCGGTTCAGGCTGGCTGCTTTGATGGCGACGCAGCGCCACGCGCACGCGCGCCAGCAGTTCACCAATGCCAAACGGCTTGGTGAGGTAATCATCCGCACCAGCATCCAGCGCATCAATCTTATCCTGCTCATCGCTACGCGCAGACAGCACAATCACTGGCATGCTGCTCCACTGGCGTACTTCACGGATAAAGTCATTGCCATCACCATCCGGCAAGCCGAGATCGAGGATCACCAGATCGGGCTTACGCGTTGCCGCTTCAATCAGGCCGCGTTGCAGTTGCTCCGCTTCCACAATTTTAAGGCCTTCGCTCTCCAGCGCCAGGCGCACGAAACGGCGAATCTCTTTTTCATCTTCCACTATCAAGATGGTCGTCACGCTGCCTCCAGCGGCAAAAAAGTTAACGCATCACTTTAGCAATAAAGCGGCCCGGCGTCCGTCACGAAGTTTTTAACTTGAAGGGATCGTTAAATTTACAATCTTGTAACTAAATTTCATCACCACTTAAATTGATGGAAAAAAGCGCAAATAAAGTGGTCGGATGAGTAGTAAAATTACACAACAACGGGTAATATCTGAACCAGATCACATTTCAACGCAATGTTTACCACAAGGGGGCCAAAAAATGGATCGAGCATATCCACTGTATAAAATCGTACTGCGCCGCGTGCTGGTGGTAGCAATCGGTTTACTGGCGCTGCCAGTGATGTTATTCCGCTCGGATCGCGCGCGTTTGTACAGTTACCTGCATCGTATGTGGTGCAAAACCAGCACTAAACCGGTTTGGCTGGCGCAGTCGGAATCGGCTGCCGGTATTCACTGGTAAGCGATTTCAGCGCAGTATTAACCCGGCGACTTCCCGCGAAGCGCCGGGTTTTTTTATCGATAAATTCACGCCCACCGCGCGTTCCCGCTGTTATCCACGCGCATTTCAGCTACACTTAAAACCTCTACAAGATTTCTGAGGTTGTACAAGTATGAGCGAGAAAATTCCTGTTGGTATCAGCGCTTGCCTGCTCGGAGATAACGTCCGATTTGATGGCGGCCACAAACGTTTTGCCTTCGCCACCGACGAACTCGTCCCATTTGTGCGCTTTGAACCTGTATGTCCCGAAATGGCGATTGGCTTACCGACGCCGCGTCCGGCTTTGCGGCTGGTAAAAGAGAGCGATGAAAATATCCATCTCTGTTTCAGTAAAGATGGCGGCGAAGAGGTGACAGAAGAGATGCAGCGCTGGTCCGCTGAGCGGGTCAAGTCGCTGCATCATCTGTGCGGCTACATTTTGTGTGCCAAATCGCCAAGCTGTGGATTGGAACGCGTCCGCGTTTACGAGCCTGAAACCAACAACAACCGTAAAGCAGGCACCGGCATGTTTACTGCATTTCTGCAGAAAGAGATGCCGTGGCTGCCGCTGGAAGAGGATGGTCGTTTGCACGATGACGCTATCCGTGAAAACTTTATTGGCCGCGTTTACGCGCTGCATGAATTCAACGAAATGTGGCGCAGCGGATTATCGCGCCACAAGCTGATGGCCTTCCATAGCCGCTACAAATTGCTGCTGCTTTCTCACGCGCAGGATGAGTATCGCGAAATGGGTCGTTTTGTCGCGGCGATGGATCAGTGGGATTCGCTGGAGGATTACGCCTTTGAGTACCGCAATCGCCTGATGCACCTGATGTCACATCAGGCATCGCGACGTAATCACACCAATGTGCTGATGCATGTACAAGGCTACTTCCGTCCGCAGCTGAGTTCGCCGCAGCGTCAGGAGCTGGCGCAACTGATTGATCGCTATCGTCTTGGCGTGCAGCCACTGTTAGCACCGATCACCATGCTGAAACACTACATGGCGGAATATCCGCATCCGTGGCTGGCACAACAGCGCTACTTTGATCCTTATCCGGAAGCGCTGCGTTTGCGCTACGGACAATAATTTCGGGGCTTTATGACCACCCATTTAGTTTGGTTGCGTAACGATCTGCGCATCAATGACAACATGGCGCTGGCCGCTGCCTGCCGCGATAGCCAGGCTACAGTGATGGCGCTGTTTATAGCCACACCACAGCAGTGGCAGCAGCACCACATGGCACCTAAGCAGGCGGCGTTCATCCAGCAAAATCTCAGTTTGTTGCAGGCATCGCTGGCCGAACGCGGCATTCCTTTGCACTTCCATCAGTGTGATGACTTTGCCGCTTCGATTGATTATCTGGCGGAATTTTGCAAGCAGCAGCAGGTTGATGCGCTGTTCTACAACTATCAGTACGAAATCAACGAACGAGAACGCGATGCCAGGGCAGAAAAACGTCTGGATGCGCAGGGCGTGATTTGTCAGGGATTCGACGACAGCCTACTGTTGCCGCCGGGCAGCGTGCAAACCGGCAGCAATACCATGTTCAAGGTGTTCACGCCGTTCAGCAGAGCCTTTGTTCGTCGCCTGCATCAGGGCTTGCCGGAGTGCTATCACGCGCCGAAAGCGCGTGACGGCGCGCCCATCAGCATCAAAAAGAAGATTCCCGCCTTTGATTATCTCTGTGAAGCTTTTGATGACAGCTTGTTCCCGGCAGGGGAAGAGGCCGCGTTAAAACAGCTGCGCCACTTCGCCAAACAGGCGGTGCAACATTATCCGGATCAACGTGATTTGCCGGCCATTGACGGCACCAGTCGGTTATCGGCCTATCTGGCGATTGGCGTGTTGTCGCCGCGTCAATGTCTGCATCGCGTATTAAAAGAGCATCCCGATGCGCTTAACGAGGGCACGGCTTTTACCTGGCTGAACGAACTGATTTGGCGCGAATTCTATCGTCATCTGATGGTGGCATTTCCTGCGCTGTGTAAGCATCAGCCGTTTGTCGACTGGACGCGCAATGTCGATTGGCAGCAAAACGAAGCGCACCTAAAAGCCTGGCAGCAGGGTAAAACCGGCTATCCGATTGTTGATGCAGCCATGCGCCAGCTCAACACGCTCGGCTGGATGCACAATCGCTTGCGTATGATTACCGCCAGTTTTCTGGTGAAGGATCTGTTGATCGACTGGCGTGAAGGCGAGCGCTATTTCATGCAGCAGCTGATTGATGGCGATCTGGCCGCTAACAACGGCGGCTGGCAGTGGGCAGCGTCAACCGGCACCGATGCCGCGCCCTATTTTCGTATCTTCAATCCCACCACGCAGGGCGAGCGTTTTGATAAACAGGGCGCGTTTATCCGTCAGTGGCTGCCGGAATTAAAGGAAGTGCCCGACAGCGATATCCATCAGCCGCAGGTGTGGGCGCAGAAAAATAACAAGAAACTCGATTATCCCGCGCCAATCGTGGAACATAAGGACGCACGTAAAAAGACACTAGACGCCTTTGAGCGCGCTCGCAGCGCGGCTTGAGGCGGTCAGGGAGCCGTAATGAATAATGTCGAGTTAGAACAGATCGTCAATCTGCAGCTGAATAACAGCGCCTTCAGCGACTATGCGCCGAACGGTTTGCAGGTTGAAGGACGCGCCGAGGTTAAAACCATCATCACCGGCGTCACCGCTTGTCAGGCGCTGCTGGATGAAGCGGTGAAGCGCAACGCCGATGCGGTGCTGGTGCATCACGGATACTTCTGGAAAAGCGAAGCGCCCGTAATCAAAGGCATGAAGCGCCAGCGTCTGCGTACGCTGTTAGCCAATGATATCAACCTGTATGGCTGGCATCTGCCGCTGGATGCGCACTCCGAGTTAGGTAATAACGCGCAGCTGGCGCGCCTGTTTGATATTGAAGTGAAAGGCGAGATTCAACCGCTGGTGCCGTGGGGCGAGCTGGCAGAACCAGTGAGTGGCACGGCGCTGGCGCAGAAAATTGCCCAGCGATTAGGTCGCACACCGCTGCACTGCGGCGATAATGCGCCGGCATTGATCAAGCGCGTTGCCTGGTGCAGCGGCGGCGGTCAGGGTTTTATCGATAGCGCAGCAGCCTTTGGCGTTGATGCCTTTATTACCGGCGAAGTTTCTGAACAAACCATCCACAGCGCGCGCGAACAAGGTTTGCACTTCTTTGCCGCCGGACACCACGCGACCGAACGCGGCGGCATCAAGGCGCTGGGCGAGTGGTTAGCCGCCCATCATGCCCTTGATGTGACCTTTATCGACATCGATAATCCTGCCTGATTCTTCCACTCTCACGCCCTTAACCTGCGTTTAAGGGCGCAAATCTGTTGACACATCTCTGTCACTTTCGCATAACTTATTGCCTTTACGCATAAACGTGATGCCCGGTCGCTATGAATGGCGACCCTACGTTATGTTTTGAATTTGACCAGGAGGTTGTTTTTGCAACGAGCACGTTGTTATCTGCTAGGTGAGCGCGCGGTGGTGCTGGAACTGGAACCGCCGGTTTCGTTGACCAGTCAGCAGCGCATCTGGGGATTGTGTCAGCGACTGCAGCAGAACGAGCAGGTAGAGGAAGTGATTCCTGGAATGAACAACCTGACGTTGCTGCTGCGCGATCCGCAACTCAATGCATTGGACGCCATTGAGCGTTTGCAGCGCTGGTGGGAAGAGAGCGAAGCGCAGCTGCCGGAATCGCGCCGCGTCGAGATTCCTGTAGTTTACGGCGGCGCGGGCGGACCAGATCTGCAGGTGGTCGCCGAGCGCGCCAACATGACGCCAAAGCAAGCGGTAGAACTGCACAGCAGCATCGATTACGTGGTTTATTTCATCGGCTTTCAGCCTGGTTTCCCCTATCTCGGCGGCCTGGATGAGCGTTTACACACGCCGCGCCGCGCTGAGCCGCGCGTGATTGTGCCGAGCGGCTCGGTGGGCATCGGCGGTAGCCAAACCGGTATTTATCCGTTAGCCGCGCCCGGCGGCTGGCAACTGATTGGTCACACACCGCTTAGCCTGTTCGATCCACTTCAGCATCCACCTACATTGTTACGCCCCGGCGATAGCGTGCGCTTTGTGCCGCAGCAGGAGGGCGTATGTTAAAAATTCTCCGCGCGGGCATGATGACCTCGTTGCAAGACCACGGCCGCACCGGCTTCCGCCAATATGGCATCAGCGTGGGCGGCGCACTCGATCAACCAGCAATGCGTACCGCCAATATGCTGGTGGGCAACCCCGAGCAGAGCGCGGTGCTGGAAATCGTGCTGGGACAATTTAGAGCGCAGTTTACCCGCGATGGCTGGTTTGCGTTGACCGGCGCGGGTTGCAATGCCGATCTGGATGGCAAACCGGTCTGGACTGGCTGGCGTCTGCCGGTGAAAAAAGGGCAGGTGCTGACGCTGGCAACGCCAACGCGCGGTATGCGCAGCTATCTGGCGGTCAACGGTGGCTTTGCCGTGCCGGAAATGCTTGGTTCGGTGAGTACCGATCTTAAGGCGGCGTTTGGTGGCTGGCAGGGACGTAAACTGCAGGATGGCGACGAACTGCCGCTGGGTAAACCGACGCGCGACTTCAAAGATAAAGCCGGCGTGCGGCAGCTGCTGTGGGGCAACCGCATCCGCGCCTTAGCGGGCCCGGAATATAACGAGTTCTCGCGTGAGGCGCAGCAGGGTTTCTGGCGCAGTCCGTGGAAGCTCAGTCCGCAAAGTAACCGCATGGGCTATCGTCTGCAGGGACGTCAACTGCATCGCGATGCAACACGCGATTTGCTGTCGCACGGTTTAGTGCCCGGTGTGGTGCAGGTGCCGCCCAATGGTCAGCCGATTGTGTTGATGGCGGACGCACAAACTACCGGCGGCTATCCGCGTATTGCCTGCATCATCGAAGCCGATCTCTATCATCTGGCGCAAATTCGCCTCGGCGAACCGATTCACTTTATCCACTGCACGCTGGAAGACGCGATTCACGCCAAACAGCATCAACAACGTTCCTTCGACCAAATAGCCTGGGGATTGGCACATGAAGATTGATCTTAACGCCGATCTCGGCGAAGGCAGCGCCAGCGATCAGGAACTGTTGACGCTGGTGAGTTCAGCCAATATCGCCTGCGGCTTCCACGCCGGTGATGCGCAAACCATGCTGCAATCGGTGCGCTGGGCCAAAGCGTCGGGCGTGGCGATTGGTGCCCATCCGAGTTTCCCCGATCGGGAAAACTTTGGTCGTACCGCCATGCAGCTGCCACCGGAAACCGTGTATGCGCAGATGATCTACCAGATTGGTGCGTTGAAAAGCATTGCGGAGAGCGAAGGCGAACGGCTGGTGCACGTCAAGCCGCACGGCATGCTGTACAACCAGGCGGCGGGCGATCCGCAACTGGCGGATGCCATTGCGCGCGCGGTGAAAGCCGTGGATAGCGGATTGATTCTGGTGGGATTGGCGGGCAGCGCATCGATTGCGGCGGCGGCGCATTATGGTCTGCGCACCCGCGAAGAGGTGTTTGCCGATCGCGGCTATCTGGCGAGCGGGGCGTTAGTGCCACGCAGCCAGCCGCACGCGATGATTGAAGATGCCGATCAGGCGCTGGCGCAAACGCTGGCGATGATACAGCAGCGTCAGGTGCAGAGCATCAGCGGAGAATGGGTCAAGGTTAACGCCGAAACCGTCTGTTTACACGGCGATGGCGCACACGCGCTGCAGTTCGCCCGCACGCTTCGCGCCGCCTTTGCGACACATCAGATTGCTGTCACCAGCGCTTAACGTTTTACTCATTGCCCGGCATCACGCCGGGCTTTGTCTTTTCACATAAGGGAACAACATGGATAACGTGGTAAACCTCTGGCCGCTGTTGGGTATTGCCGCCATCATTCTGGGTTTTGTGCTGCGCTTTAACCCGGTGCTGGTGGTAATTGTGGCGGGCTTCGTCACCGGGCTGGCGGCGCATCTGCCGCTGGCAGACATTCTGGAAAAACTCGGCTCAGGCTTCCTCAATACGCGCAACCTGCCGCTGATTCTGCTGCTGCCGCTGGCTGTTATCGGTTTGCTGGAGCGTCATGGTCTGAAAGAGCGCGCGCAAAGCTGGATCGCGCAGATCAAAACCGCTACCGCCGGCCGCTTACTGATCGTCTACCTGTTTGTGCGTGAAGCCACCGCCGCGCTGGGCTTAACCAGTCTCGGCGGCCATCCACAGATGGTGCGTCCACTGCTGGCGCCGATGGCTGAAGGCGCTACCGAAAACCGTTACGGTGACGTCCCGCCAGACGTGCGCTATCGTCTGCGCGCCATGTCTGCGGCGACCGATAACATTGGTCTGTTCTTTGGCGAGGATATCTTCGTTGCCTTTGGCGCGATTATCTTCATGCATAACTTCATGCAGGAATCTGCCGGTATCAGCACCGAACCGCTGCATATTGCGCTTTGGGGCATCCCGACCGCCCTTTGTGCTTTCCTCATTCATTCCGCCCGTCTGGTGCGTCTTGATCGCCAGCTGTCGCGTGAATTAGGCGTGTTAAACCAGCAGGCGCTGAACGCCAAAGGAGGGAAGTAATGTTCCAGCAACAATATTTGATGTGGCTGGCAGGCGTGATCCTGCTGGTGGTCGCCGTGCTTTCCTGGCGTGACAGCGCTAACCCGCGTCGTTTTACCACCGGGCTGTTCTGGGCATTGTATGGTCTGATTTTCCTGATTGGTGATGGTGCTTATCAACTGATGGGACAATGGGCGGGCGATGCTGAACTGGGCCGCCGCTGGTTGCATATTGGCGTGGGCGTAGCCGTGGTGTTAATGGCGCTGATTGCCGGTTTCGGTGGCGTGCGTCTGGGGCGTTATCATCAACGTAGCGATGAGCAGAAGCAGGAGAGCGCTAAACGCCTGCATAACAAACTGTTCCTGCCAGCGCTGGCGATTCCGCTGGTAACGGTGATTGGCGTGCTGGCGTTTAACCATATTCCCGGCTTGCAGGACACGGTGTTTGGTCCCGGTAATCACTCCACGCTGGTGACGCTGTTCTCAATGATGATTGGCTGCCTGCTGGGCTGGCTGATCGCGTTGAAAATTACCCATGAAAAGCCGCTGCAGTCGATGCAGGAAACCCGTCGTCTGCTGGACGCGGTGGGTTGGGCGTTTATCCTGCCGCAGATTCTGGCCACGCTTGGCCTGCTGTTCACCAGTGCCGGTGTCGGCACGGCGATTTCGCACCTCACCGAGCAGTATCTGGCGGTGGATAATCGTCTGATTGCCGTCGCGGTCTATGCGGTGGGTATGGCGTTGCTGACCATGGTGATGGGTAACGCCTTTGCTGCCTTCCCGATTGTGACCGCCGGCATTGGTATTCCGATTCTGGTGCTGCAGCACGGCGGCAATCCGGCGGTGATGGCGGCGATTGGTATGTTCTCCGGCTATTGCGGCACGCTGATGACACCAATGGCGGCCAACTTCAACATCGTGCCCGCGCGCCTGTTGGAGCTGCCGGACCGCAACGCGGTGATCAAGGCTCAGGTGCCAACCGGTGTGCTACTGTTGGTAGTGAATATTTTCCTGCTCTACTTCCTGATGTTCTTGTGAGGTTGCAATGAAAACGGTGTTAATGACGGCGTTTGAGCCTTTTGGTGGCGAAACTATCAACCCTTCGTGGGAAGCCGTGCGCACCTTCGACGGCAAAGAGATCGCCGGTGCGCGCATTGTTGTACGACAGTTGCCGGTGGTGTTTGCCACCTGCGGTGAAGTGCTGACGCGCGCGCTGGACGAGATTCAACCCGATCGCGTGTTGTGTGTTGGGCAGGCTGGCGGCCGCGCCGATATTACGGTTGAACGTGTCGCGATTAACGTGGACGACGCACGTATTCCGGATAACAGCCAGCAGCAACCGATCGATCAGCCGATTGAGGCGGATGGCCCGGCGGCCTATTTCTCCACGCTGCCGATCAAAGCGATGGTTGCCGCGCTGCGCGAAGTTGGCGTACCGGCTTCGGTATCGCAAACCGCCGGTACCTTCACCTGCAACCACGTGATGTACAGCCTGCTGCACTGGATTCACACCACCAACAGCAAGGCGCGCGGCGGATTTATTCACATTCCGTATATGCCGGAACAAGCGGTGCACCATCCGGGCGTGGCCAGCATGGCGACGTCTAGCGTGATTCAGGCGCTGGAAACTTCGCTGCAGGTGATCCTGAGTACCGAAAATGATATCCGCGTCGTCGGTGGCGCCACGCATTAACAGGAGTTGTTATGCCTGAGGGACCGGAGATCCGCCGCGCGGCGGATCAGCTGGCAGAGGCAATGGTCGGCAAACCACTCACCGATGTGTGGTTTGCCTTTCCACAGCTGAAAACCTACGAACCGGCGCTGATGGATGCCACCATCAACGCCTTCGAAACGCGCGGTAAAGCGTTGCTCACCCACTTCTCTAACGGTTTGACGCTCTACAGCCACAATCAGCTGTACGGCGTGTGGCGCGTGGTGCCCACCGGCACGCAGCCGAATACCACGCGCCAGCTGCGCGTACGGCTCGCTACCGCGGATAAAACCATTTTGCTGTATAGCGCGTCGGATATTGAGCTGCTCAATGCTGATACCTTAGCGGCGCATCCGTTTTTGCAACGTGTAGGCCCGGATGTGCTGGATACCAGTTTAACGGTGGAAGAGGTGCGCGAGCGTTTACTGTCGCCGCGTTTTCGTCGTCGTCAGTTCAGCGGCTTGTTACTCGATCAGGCCTTTTTAGCTGGCCTTGGTAATTATCTGCGCGTGGAGATTTTGTGGCATGCCGGATTGCTGGCATCGCATCGGGCGCAGGATCTCAGCGAGCAGCAGCTGACGGCATTGAGTGAAGCGATGCTGGCGGTGCCGCGTTTGTCATATCAGATGCGTGGCAGCATGAAGAAGTATCACGAAGAGGCAGCGTTTCGCTTCGAGGTGTTTCATCGGCAGGGCAAAAAGTGTCGGCGATGTGGAGCGGTGATTGAGAAGGGCGTGCTGTCATCGCGGCCGTTTTACTGGTGTCCGGGATGCCAGTTGTAGCGCTGCGTTTAGTGCTTAACGCTGGTGCCTGGTTTTCGTAGGGTGCGCATTCATGCGCACCAGGTCGCCATGAATGGCGACCCTACGGAGTTTGTAGCGATTGTGAGTCAAGAAAACGTACTGATACTACAGCGCGGGTGTTGGGGCGACATCCCAACTCGCTGAGCGAGTGAGGGATTCCAGGACGAGCCGCACGGATGCGGCGAGAGGTGGCGCTGAGCAGGAGCGAATCGCCACCGGTCCGTCAGGAATCGTGAATGAGTGAAGGGACCGCGCAGCGGCGGGTTGGGCTGGCGCAGGGCCCGGGAGTGCAGAGGGCGTGGCCATGACGCCCTCTGCTCGGTCGCCGCACCAAGGTGCTGCAACTGCTTAGCACATGGCGAACGAAAGTCGCTCTGCGCTTAACTAATCGGCGTTGCCAGATGGCCGCCTTTCTCTTATTTATCCAGCGCCGAGGTGAATGGACGCTCGGTATAACCGGTATACAGCTGACGCGGACGGGCGATTTTCATGCCTTCGTCGTGCATCTCTTTCCAGTGTGCAATCCAACCGACCGTACGCGCCATCGCGAAGATAACGGTAAACATGGAAGACGGGATGCCCATCGCTTTCAGAATGATGCCTGAATAGAAATCGACGTTTGGATAGAGTTTACGCTCGATGAAGTACGGGTCGTTCAGCGCGATGTGTTCCAGCTCCATCGCCACTTCCAGTAGATCATCTTTCATGCCCAGTTCGTTCAGTACTTCGTGACAGGTATCGCGCATCACGGTGGCACGTGGATCGTAGTTTTTATACACGCGGTGGCCGAAGCCCATCAGACGGAACGAATCGTTTTTATCTTTCGCACGTTTAACAAACTCAGGGATGTGATCAACGGTACTGATCTCCTCCAGCATGCGCAGTGTCGCTTCGTTGGCACCGCCGTGCGCCGGTCCCCACAGTGAAGCGATACCGGCGGCGATACAGGCAAACGGGTTCGCGCCTGAAGATCCTGCGGTACGCACGGTAGAGGTTGAAGCATTCTGCTCATGGTCGGCGTGCAGAATCAGAATACGGTCCATCGCGCGTTCAAGTACTGGATTCACTTTGTACTCTTCGCACGGCGTGGCGAACATCATGTGCAGGAAGTTACCGGCATAAGAGAGGTCGTTACGTGGATACACAAACGGCTGACCAATCGAGTACTTGTAGCACATCGCCGCCATGGTCGGCATTTTCGACAGCAGGCGGAACGCAGCGATTTCACGGTGACGTTCAATGTTGACGTCTAAAGAGTCGTGATAAAACGCTGCCAGCGCACCGGTCACACCACACATCACCGCCATTGGATGCGAATCGCGGCGGAAGCCGTGGAACAGTCGGGTGATTTGCTCGTGGATCATGGTGTGGCGGGTAACGGTGGTGCGGAACTCTTCAAACTGGGCTTGGGTCGGGGCTTCGCCATTCAGCAGGATGTAACACACTTCGAGATAGTTTGAGTGGGTTGCCAGCTGATCAATCGGGAAACCACGGTGTAACAGAATACCTTCGTCACCATCAATAAAGGTGATTTTAGATTCGCAGGACGCCGTAGAGGTGAAGCCGGGATCGAAGGTGAACAGGCCTTGAGAGCCAAGGGCGCGGACATCAACAACATCTTGTCCCAGCGTGCCTTGCATCACGTCCAGTTCAACAGACGTATTATCTTGTAGGGTTAGCGTCACTTTTTTATCTGTCATTATTTCGTCTCCATAGCGCCTTTAAGGTAAGGATCTTAGACACCAGAATAGCCTCCATGTTGCATAAAACCACAATCTTCCCAGCATCACTCTACGGTAACGTTGGTTAGGCAAGGTTACAGAGTAAACGCTGAATTTGGGCCATTCGGTGGCATCGGGGCATGACATGCTGCACATCGAGGATGTTAAAGTTCCTGTCACGACATAACTTCTTGGTAACCAATAACCTGATGCTTTATATAACTTGTATTGGCAATGTTACATAACTTGAGCTTAGGGGAAAGTGTATCCCCATAACTTTTGTGCATCATAGGGCTTTAATGCGATTGTTTGTAACTGAAATGTTTATTCTTTGTCAAATCAGATAATTAAAAATGTATAAATTGTGAAATTCGTGAAGGTGATCACTGTTCAGCCTAAATGTGACCAAAGAGATTGTAGGGGAATTGTAATCAGAATGTGATCCTCCTATACTGCGGCCAGGTCTCCGGAACACCCTGACACCAGGAGCCACCCAGCGTTTTACCCGCTTTATTTAACACTGGATGTTGCTATTTTGGTGGCGGTTGCAGTCTGAACACACGCTGTGTCTCTGATGCAACTCAGGACCGGAGGAAGCAAAATAAAAAAGAGCTGTGTGGGCAAAACCGTGAAAAAACAAAGACCTGTTAACTTGGATCTCTCGACGATCCGGTTTCCCGTTACTGCAATATCGTCCATTCTCCACCGCGTCTCCGGCGTGATCACCTTTGTCGCTCTCGGAATTCTGCTCTGGTTACTGGGTCTCTCCCTCTCTTCTCCTGAAGGCTTCCAGCAAGCGGCATCCATCATGGATAGCTTCTTTGCCAAATTCATCATGTGGGGCATTTTAACTGCGCTGGCGTATCACGTCGTGGGCGGTATTCGTCATATGTTGGCTGATTTTGGCTTTATGGAAGAAACCCTGCAGGTGGGAACCCGTTCCGCGCAAGCGGCTTTTGTTATCACTGTCGTGCTCTCAATTTTGGCTGGAGTCCTCGTATGGTAAGCAATGCTTCTGCATTAGGACGCAACGGTATCCATGACTGGCTGTTACTGCGTGCTGCTGCAATCTTAATGACGCTTTACATCATCTACATCCTCGGTTTTGTCGTGATGACAGGCACGCTGACGTATGACGTCTGGCATGGCTTCTTTTCATCCGCCTTCACTAAAGTGTTCACTATGTTGACGCTGTTCTCGATTCTCATCCACGGCTGGATTGGAATGTGGCAAGTGCTGACTGACTACGTGAAACCAGTAGCAACCCGTTTGCTCCTGCAGTTTGTGATTGTGGTTGCGCTGCTGTCGTACGCAATTTATGGATTTGTTGTGGTGTGGGGTGTGTAAATGAGTTTGCCAGTCAGAGAATTTGATGCCGTGGTGATCGGCGCAGGTGGCGCAGGTATGCGCGCCGCCTTGCAAATCTCCCAATCGGGCCAGACTTGTGCCCTGTTATCCAAAGTTTTCCCAACCCGTTCCCATACTGTATCGGCGCAGGGCGGTATTACCGTCGCGCTGGGTAACACCCATGACGATAACTGGGAATGGCACATGTACGATACCGTCAAAGGTTCCGACTTTATCGGCGACCAGGACGCGATCGAATATATGTGTCATGTCGGTCCAGAAGCGATTCTGGAACTGGAACATATGGGATTGCCTTTCTCTCGTCTTGATGACGGCCGCGTCTATCAGCGTCCGTTTGGCGGTCAGTCGAAGAATTTCGGCGGTGAGCAGGCGGCGCGTACCGCAGCTGCGGCCGACCGTACCGGCCACGCCTTGCTGCATACGCTGTATCAGCAGAACCTGAAGAACAAAACCACCATCTTCTCCGAATGGTATGCGCTGGATCTGGTGAAAAACGAAGACGGTGCGATTGTCGGCTGTACGGCTATCTGCATGGAAACCGGCGAAACCGTCTATTTCAAAGCCAAGGCCACCATTCTGGCGACCGGCGGCGCGGGCCGTATTTACCAGTCCACCACTAACGCCCACATCAACACCGGTGATGGCGTTGGTATGGCGCTGCGCGCAGGCGTGCCAGTGCAGGATATGGAAATGTGGCAGTTCCACCCAACCGGTATTGCCGGTGCGGGCGTGCTGGTTACTGAAGGTTGCCGTGGTGAAGGTGGTTACCTGCTGAATAAGCATGGTGAACGCTTCATGGAACGTTATGCGCCGAACGCCAAAGATCTGGCGGGTCGTGATGTGGTTGCACGTTCAATGATGGTGGAAATCCGTGAAGGTCGCGGTTGCGATGGCCCTTGGGGTCCGCACATTAAACTGAAGCTCGACCATCTCGGTGCCGATGTACTGGAATCGCGTCTGCCTGGCATCCTTGAGCTGTCGCGTACCTTTGCGCACGTTGACCCAATCAAAGAACCGATTCCGGTGATCCCAACCTGCCACTACATGATGGGCGGCGTGCCGACCAAAGTGACCGGCCAGGCGCTGCGCGTGAACGAGCAGGGCCAGGATGAGGTGATTCCGGGTCTGTTCGCTGTCGGCGAAATCGCCTGCGTATCGGTACACGGCGCTAACCGCCTCGGCGGCAACTCGCTGCTCGATCTGGTGGTGTTCGGCCGCGCAGCCGGTGTGCATCTGCTGGAGTGTATTGAAGAGCAGGGCGAACTGCGTGAAGCCACGCAGGAAAATCTCGATGAAGCGATGGCGCGCTTCAACCGTTGGGAAAATAACACCACCGGTGAAGATCCTGTCGAAATCCGTAAAGCGCTGCAGCGCTGCATGCAGAACAACTTCTCGGTATTCCGCGATGGCGATGCAATGCGTGAAGGTCTGGAAGAGCTGAAAGTGATTCGTGAGCGTTTGAAATCGGCGCGTCTGGATGATCGTTCGCCGGACTTCAACACCCAGCGTATCGAGTGCCTTGAGCTGGATAACCTGATGGAAACCGCTTACGCCACTGCTGTCGCCGCCAACTTCCGTACCGAAAGCCGTGGCGCGCATAGCCGCTTCGACTTCCCGGATCGCGATGATGAAAACTGGCTGTGCCACAGTCTCTATGTTCCGCAGACGGAAAGCATGACGCGCCGTGAGGTGAACATGCAACCGAAACTGCGTGCGGCCTTCCCGCCGAAAGCGCGTACCTACTAATTGCGGAGATCATCATGAGACTCGAATTTTCTATCTATCGTTACAACCCGGAAGTCGACGACAAACCGCGTATGCAGGAATACACGCTGGAGTCGGAAGATGGTCGCGACATGATGCTGCTGGATGCGCTGATTCGTCTGAAAGAGAAAGACCCAACGCTGGCTTTCCGTCGCTCATGCCGTGAAGGCGTGTGCGGTTCAGATGGTTTGAACATGAACGGTAAAAACGGTCTGGCATGCATCACACCAATCTCTGCGCTGGGTAACGGCACGAAGAAAATTGTTATCCGTCCACTGCCTGGTTTGCCGGTGATCCGCGACCTCGTGGTAGACATGGGACAATTCTATGCACAGTATGAGAAGATTAAGCCTTTCCTGTTGAATAATGGGGAAAATCCACCGGCACGCGAGCATTTACAGAGCCCTGCTGAGCGTGAGCATCTGGACGGTTTGTACGAGTGTATTCTCTGCGCCTGCTGCTCAACGTCGTGCCCGTCGTTCTGGTGGAATCCGGACAAGTTTGTTGGTCCGGCTGGCCTGCTGGCCGCTTACCGTTTCCTGATCGACAGCCGCGATACGGAAACCAATGCGCGTCTCGACAATCTAAACGATGCTTTCAGTGTTTTCCGCTGTCACAGCATCATGAACTGTGTGAGCGTGTGCCCGAAAGGCCTAAACCCAACGCGCGCCATCGGCCATATTAAGTCGATGCTGCTGCAACGCGGGGCGTAACAGAAAGTCACTGTCCGGGAACCCAGGTTCCCGGATGTTTACGGAAGCCTCTATAAGCGCGGTGCTGACCACGCTTATAAAGGTTCCCTTACGAGCCAGGCGCCGGTAGCGCACAGGTTCGTATCGCTGAACTCACTACGGCAAGCCGCGTAAGCGGTAAAAAATGAAACCTCATAAAAAGCAGATTAATGCTTAAGGGATCACAATGCAGAACAGCGCGATGAAACCCTGGCTGGACTCCTCCTGGCTGGCCGGCGCGAACCAATCTTACATAGAGCAACTCTATGAGGATTTCCTGACCGATCCTGACTCAGTTGATGACATGTGGCGCGAGCTGTTCCAACAGCTGCCGGGCACTGGCGTGAAACCTGAGCAATTTCACTCCACCACGCGTGATTACTTCCGCCGCCTGGCTAAAGACGCCACGCGTTACACATCAACCGTGACCGATCCAGCAACCAACTCCAAACAGGTTAAAGTGCTGCAGCTGATTAATGCGTTCCGCTTCCGCGGCCATCAGCATGCAAACCTCGATCCGCTTGGCCTGTGGAAACAGGACACGGTAGCCGACCTCGATCCGGCTTATCACGATCTGACCGACGCCGATTTTCAGGAAAGCTTTAACGTAGGTTCTTTTGCTATCGGCAAAGAGACTATGAAGCTGGCCGATCTGTTTGCGGCGCTGCAGCAGACTTACTGTGGCTCAATTGGTGCAGAGTACATGCACATCAACAACACTGACGAGAAGCGCTGGATTCAGCAGCGTCTGGAATCGGTGGTGGGCCACGCGTCTTTCAGCAGCGACGAGAAAAAAGGTTTCCTGAAAGAGCTGACCGCGGCAGAAGGCCTGGAAAAATATCTGGGCGCGAAATTCCCGGGTGCGAAGCGCTTCTCGCTGGAAGGCGGTGATGCGCTGGTGCCAATGCTGCGCGAGATGATTCGTCACGCTGGCAAGAGCGGTACGCGCGAAGTGGTGCTGGGTATGGCGCACCGTGGTCGTCTGAACGTACTGATCAACGTATTAGGTAAGAAGCCGCAGGATCTGTTTGACGAGTTCTCCGGCAAGCACAAAGAACACCTCGGCACCGGCGACGTGAAGTACCACATGGGCTTCTCGTCTGACGTGGAAACCGAAGGCGGCCTGGTGCATCTGGCGCTGGCGTTCAACCCGTCGCATCTGGAAATCGTGAGCCCGGTAGTGATGGGTTCGGTGCGTGCGCGTCTGGATCGTCTGGCCGAGCCAAGCAGCAACAAAGTTCTGCCAATCACCATTCACGGTGATGCTGCTGTTATCGGCCAGGGCGTGGTGCAGGAAACCCTGAACATGTCGCAGGCGCGTGGTTACGAAGTGGGCGGTACCGTTCGCATCGTGATTAACAACCAGGTTGGTTTCACCACCTCCAACCCGAAAGATGCGCGTTCTACGCCGTACTGTACTGATATCGGCAAGATGGTGCTGGCACCGATTTTCCACGTTAACGCGGACGATCCAGAAGCGGTGGCGTTTGTCACTCGCCTGGCGCTGGATTATCGCAACACCTTTAAACGTGATGTGTTTATCGATCTGGTGTGCTATCGCCGTCACGGCCACAACGAAGCCGACGAGCCAAGTGCAACTCAGCCGTTGATGTACCAGAAAATCAAAAAGCATCCAACGCCGCGTAAAATCTACGCCGATCAGCTGGAAAGCGAAGGTGTTGCGACCACTGAAGATGCCACCGAGATGGTTAACCTGTACCGCGACGCGCTGGATGAAGGCGAATGCGTGGTGCCGGAATGGCGTCCGATGAGCCTGCATTCATTCACCTGGTCGCCATATCTGAACCACGAGTGGGACGAAAGCTACCCGGCAACCGTGGAACTGAAACGCCTGCAGGAACTGGCGCGCCGCATCAGCAGCGTACCGGAATCGGTAGAAGTGCAGTCTCGCGTGGCCAAGATCTACAACGATCGCAAAGAGATGGCCGAAGGCAACAAAGCGTTCGACTGGGGCGGTGCTGAAAACCTCGCTTACGCCACGCTGGTTGACGAAGGGATTCCGGTACGTCTTTCCGGTGAAGATACCGGTCGCGGTACCTTCTTCCACCGTCATGCTGTGATCCACAACCAGACCAACGGCTCAACCTACACGCCGCTGCACCATGTCCATAACGGTCAGGGTCAGTTCAAAGTGTGGGATTCCGTGCTGTCTGAAGAAGCGGTACTGGCCTTCGAATACGGTTACGCCACTGCAGAACCGCGCGTGCTGACCATTTGGGAAGCGCAGTTTGGTGACTTCGCCAACGGTGCACAGGTGGTGATCGACCAGTTCATCAGCTCCGGCGAGCAGAAATGGGGCCGTATGTGTGGCCTGGTAATGTTGCTGCCGCACGGTTATGAAGGTCAGGGTCCTGAGCACTCGTCAGCGCGTCTGGAGCGTTATCTGCAACTCTGTGCTGAACAGAACATGCAGGTGTGCGTGCCTTCTACGCCAGCGCAGGTTTACCACATGCTGCGTCGTCAGGCGCTGCGCGGTATGCGCCGTCCGCTGATCGTCATGTCACCAAAATCACTGCTGCGTCATCCACTGGCCATTTCCAGCCTGGAAGAGTTGGCCACTGGCAGCTTCCAGCCGGCGATTGGTGAGATCGACGATCTCGATCCGCAGCAGGTTAAACGCGTCGTACTGTGTTCGGGCAAGGTTTATTACGATCTGCTGGAGCAGCGTCGTAAAAACGAGCAGACCGACGTGGCCATCGTGCGTATCGAACAACTCTATCCGTTCCCGCACAAAGTCGTGCAGGAAGTATTGAAAAACTATGCTCATGTGCAGGATTTCGTGTGGTGTCAGGAAGAGCCGTTGAATCAGGGCGCATGGTATTGCAGTCAGCATCATTTCCGCGAAGTGGTTCCATTTGGTGCGTCACTGCGTTATGCAGGCCGTCCGGCTTCTGCTTCACCGGCCGTGGGCTACATGTCCGTACATCAAAAACAGCAACAAGACCTGGTTAATGACGCGCTGAACCTTGGTTAATAAAAAGGAAAGAAAATGAGTAGCGTAGAAATTCTCGTTCCCGATTTGCCTGAATCCGTAGCGGACGCAACGGTTGCAACCTGGCACAAAAAACCCGGCGACTCCGTGAGCCGCGATGAAGTACTGGTAGAGATTGAAACTGACAAAGTGGTGCTGGAAGTGCCTGCTTCAGCGGACGGCATTCTGGAAGCCGTGCTGGAAGATGAAGGCGCTACCGTCACTTCTCGTCAGATTCTGGGCCGTCTGAAAGAGGGCAACAGCAGCGGGAAAGAGACTGCGGCAAAAGCGGAAAGCAAAGAGTCTACACCAGCACAGCGTCAGACCGCTTCTCTGGAAGAAGAGAGCAACGATGCGCTCAGCCCAGCGGTTCGCCGTCTGATTGCTGAAAACAACCTCGATGCCAGCCAGATCAAAGGCACCGGCGTTGGCGGCCGTCTGACGCGTGAAGATGTGGAAAAACATCTGGCGAAGAAAGCCGACGGTGGCAAAGCCGCACCAGCGCCAGCCGCTGCTGCTGCACCGCAGGCCGCTGTGGCTAACCGCAGCGAAAAACGCGTACCGATGACGCGTCTGCGTAAGCGTGTTGCCGAGCGTCTGCTGGAAGCGAAAAACAGCACCGCGATGTTGACCACGTTCAACGAAATCAACATGAAGCCAATCATGGACCTGCGCAAGCAGTACGGCGATGCGTTCGAGAAGCGCCACGGCGTGCGTCTGGGCTTCATGTCCTTCTACATCAAAGCGGTGGTTGAAGCGCTGAAACGCTTCCCGGAAGTGAACGCGTCGATTGATGGCGAAGATGTGGTTTACCACAACTATTTCGATGTGAGCATTGCGGTTTCTACGCCGCGTGGTCTGGTAACGCCAGTGCTGAAAGATGTTGATGCGCTGAGCATGGCCGACATTGAGAAGAAAATTAAAGAGCTGGCGGTGAAAGGCCGTGACGGCAAGTTGACGGTTGAAGAGTTGACCGGCGGTAACTTCACCATCACCAACGGTGGTGTGTTTGGTTCGCTGATGTCTACGCCAATCATCAACCCACCGCAGAGCGCGATTCTGGGCATGCACGCCATCAAAGATCGCCCAATGGCGGTCAATGGTCAGGTAGTGATTCTGCCAATGATGTATCTGGCGCTCTCTTACGATCACCGTTTGATTGATGGTCGTGAATCCGTTGGCTATCTGGTCGCGGTGAAAGAGATGCTGGAAGATCCAGCTCGCCTGCTGCTGGACGTCTAATTTCGCCGGGCGCGCGGTGTGAAGGCGCGCCCAAACTCATACCTGAATGGATAGAACATCATGAATTTACATGAATACCAGGCGAAGCAGCTGTTTGCGCGCTATGGCATGCCAGCACCGACAGGCTATGCCTGCACCACGCCACGTGAAGCTGAAGAAGCCGCGTCTAAAATCGGCGCAGGTCCGTGGGTAGTGAAATGTCAGGTTCATGCCGGTGGCCGCGGTAAAGCGGGTGGCGTGAAAGTGGTTAACAGCAAAGAAGACATTCGTGCTTTTGCTGAGCATTGGCTGGGCAAACGTCTGGTGACCTATCAAACTGATGCGCATGGTCAGCCGGTAAACCAGATTCTGGTTGAAGCCGCGACTGATATCGATCAGGAGCTGTATCTTGGTGCGGTTGTTGACCGTGCGACTCGTCGCGTGATCTTCATGGCCTCGACTGAAGGCGGTGTTGAGATTGAGAAAGTGGCAGAAGAAACGCCACACTTGATCCACAAGATGGCGCTGGATCCATTAGCGGGTCCACAGCCATATCAGGGCCGCGAGTTGGCGTTCAAACTCGGCCTGACCGGTAAGCAAGTTAGCCAGTTCACCAAAATCTTCATGGGTCTGGCGACCATGTTCCTCGAGCGCGATCTGGCGATGGTTGAAATCAACCCGCTGGTGATCACCAAGCAGGGCGACCTGATCTGCCTCGATGGCAAACTGGGTGCAGACGGTAACGCACTGTTCCGTCAGCCGGAACTGCGTGAAATGCGCGATCCGAGCCAGGAAGATCCACGTGAAGCACATGCAACGCAGTGGGAACTGAACTACGTTGCGCTGGATGGCAACATCGGCTGTATGGTGAACGGCGCCGGTCTGGCAATGGGCACCATGGACATCGTGAAACACCACGGTGGTGAGCCAGCAAACTTCCTGGACGTTGGCGGCGGCGCAACCAAAGAGCGCGTGACCGAAGCCTTCAAAATCATCCTGTCTGACGATGCGGTAAAAGCCGTGTTCGTTAACATCTTCGGCGGCATCGTGCGTTGCGACCTGATCGCAGACGGCATCATCGGTGCGGTGGCAGAAGTGGGTGTGAACGTACCAGTTGTGGTACGTCTGGAAGGTAACAACGCCGAGCTGGGCGCTAAGAAACTGGCGGACAGCGGTCTGAACATCATTGCAGCAACCAGCCTGACAGACGCTGCACAGCGTGTTGTAGCTGCAGCGGAGGGTAAATAATGTCCATTTTGATCGACAAAAACACCAAAGTCATTTGCCAGGGTTTCACCGGTGGTCAAGGGACGTTCCACTCTGAGCAGGCGCTGGCCTATGGTACGCAGCTGGTTGGCGGTGTAACGCCAGGCAAAGGTGGCACCACGCATCTCGGACTGCCGGTGTTCAACACCGTGCGTGAAGCAGTAGAAGCGACCGGCGCAACCGCCACCGTTATCTACGTTCCAGCGCCGTTCTGCAAAGACGGTATTCTGGAAGCGATCGATGCGGGCATCAAACTGATCATCACCATCACCGAAGGTATCCCAACGCTGGATATGCTGACCGTGAAAGTGAAGCTGGATGAAGCTGGCGTACGCATGATCGGCCCGAACTGCCCAGGCGTGATCACGCCAGGCGAATGTAAGATCGGTATCATGCCGGGCCACATTCACCAGCCAGGCCGCGTCGGTATCGTATCGCGTTCAGGTACGCTGACTTATGAAGCCGTTAAGCAGACCACTGACATCGGCTACGGCCAGTCAACCTGCGTAGGTATCGGTGGCGACCCGATCCCAGGTTCTAACTTCATCGACATCCTGAAACTGTTCCAGGAAGATCCACAGACCGAAGTGATCGTGATGATCGGTGAGATCGGTGGTAGCGCGGAAGAAGAAGCAGCATCCTACATCAAAGCACACGTGACCAAGCCGGTTGTCGGCTACATCGCGGGTGTGACTGCACCGAAAGGCAAACGTATGGGCCACGCAGGCGCCATCATTGCCGGTGGTAAAGGTACTGCTGATGAGAAATTTGCTGCGCTGGAAGCGGCCGGTGTGAAAACCGTACGCAGCCTGGCAGACATTGGTGACGCGGTTAAAGCGGTTCTGCCAATCAAATAAGCCAGTATTGACTGACATTAAAAAGCCACCTTCGGGTGGCTTTTTTTTGGTAATAACCCGCCGAAAATAGGGGCAAAAAGCGTAACGGTTTCAAAAACAGCGGCTATGCTTACTCTGTCATCAGGGTAAAGAAGGGAAAAGACGCTGGATCTTCGTCAAACAATTGGCACACGACTTTCCAGATCGAGGTTAAATAATTGCGGAAAAGGTAATTATATTCTTAATTATATGATGATGTTGTGACATCTAATTAACAACCACTTTAACACTACATATCTGGAAATTTATTGTCTTAATCCAGATCAATAAATAGCGAGTTATAGGAAACTTTACCGCTAGCAAAACAGCGACTAACCGGTATAAATTGCGCTGCATCAATTCAGTCTTCGTCATAATTTTTCAGGAGTTTGTGCCAGGCGTTGTTATATCAATTCTGCCGCCTCCTCATTCCACTCCTGCTTAAAATTGACTGAAAAGATCGGTTTTTAAGGGAATTTTATCACTGTTACTCGCCTTCTTCGGGCAACAGCTTTCTCTGTTCTATCAGTAACAAAACTGGAATCAATAATCAGTCGTTCCTGAATCTTATTCTGCGCGTCAATGTATGTTGTTTGCCGTTGTCATCCGCAGGGGAAGTTCATGCGAGGAGCAAGGAGTCATCATGTTAGATATTGTCGAGCTGTCGCGTTTACAGTTTGCCCTGACGGCGATGTACCATTTCCTGTTCGTGCCATTAACGCTGGGTATGGCGTTTTTATTGGCGATCATGGAAACCGTATATGTCCTGACGGGGAAACAAATTTATAAAGATATGACCAAGTTCTGGGGCAAGTTGTTTGGTATCAACTTTGCGCTCGGCGTGGCTACCGGCCTGACCATGGAATTCCAGTTCGGTACCAACTGGTCATATTACTCACACTATGTCGGCGATATCTTCGGTGCGCCGCTCGCCATTGAAGGCTTGATGGCGTTCTTCCTCGAATCCACCTTTGTTGGCCTGTTCTTCTTCGGCTGGGATCGCCTCGGCAAGGTGCAACACCTTGCGGTGACCTGGCTGGTGGCGCTCGGTTCCAACATGTCCGCGCTGTGGATTCTGGTGGCGAACGGCTGGATGCAAAACCCGATTGCTTCCGAGTTCAATTTTGAAACCATGCGTATGGAGATGCTGAGCTTCTCCGAGCTGGTGCTAAATCCGGTTGCGCAGGTTAAGTTTGTGCACACCGTGGCCGCTGGCTACACCACAGGTGCGATGTTCATCCTTGGTATCAGCGCATGGTATCTGCTGAAAGGGCGCGATATTGCTTTCGCTAAACGCTCCTTTGCTATCGCAGCCAGCTTCGGTATGGCGGCGATTTTGTCGGTGATCGTGCTGGGTGACGAATCTGGTTATGAAATCGGCGACGTGCAGAAAACCAAGCTGGCGGCGATTGAAGCGGAATGGGAAACCCAACCGGCTCCAGCTGCGTTTACGCTGTTTGGCATTCCGGACCAGGAAACCCAGGAAAACAAATATGCGATTCAGATTCCGTACCTGCTCGGCTTGATCGCTACGCGTTCAGTCGATACGCCAGTCACCGGTTTGAAAGATCTGCTGGCGCAGCATGAAGTGCGTATTCGTAACGGCATGAAAGCCTACGCGCTGCTGAACGAACTGCGCGGTGGTAGCAAAGATCCTGCTGTGCGCAGCCAGTTTGAAGCCAGCAAAAAGGATCTGGGTTATGGCCTGCTGCTGAAGCGCTATACGCCGGATGTGGCTAACGCCAGCGAAGAGCAGATCCAGAAAGCGACGAAAGACTCAATCCCACGTGTTGCGCCGCTGTACTTCGCCTTTCGTATCATGGTGCTGGGCGGTGTGTTGATGCTGGGCATCATTGCGCTCTCCTTCTGGAGCGTGATTCGTAACCGTATCGGCAAGTCGCGCTGGTTACTGAAAGCCGCGTTGTACGGCATTCCATTGCCATGGATTGCGATTGAAGCGGGTTGGTTCGTTGCCGAGTATGGCCGCCAGCCGTGGGCAATTGGTGAGGTGCTGCCAACCGCAGTCGCTAACTCCTCATTGACCGTCGGCGATCTGCTGTTCTCAATGACGCTGATTTGCGGTCTCTACACCTTGTTCCTCGTGGCGGAAATGTACCTGATGTTCAAGTTCGCGCGCCTCGGTCCAAGCAGCCTGAAAACCGGCCGCTATCATCATGAAACGCTGAAGACATCATCTCAGCCGGCGCGTGGATAAGGAGAGCGACCATGTTTGATTACGAAGTATTGCGCTTTGTCTGGTGGCTGCTGATTGGCGTGTTGCTGATTGGTTTTGCGGTCACCGATGGCTTTGATATGGGCGTCGGTATGCTGACCCGCATTTTGGGTCGCACCGATACTGAACGTCGCATCATGATTAACAGCATTGCGCCACACTGGGACGGCAACCAGGTTTGGCTGATCACCGCTGGTGGCGCGCTGTTTGCCGCTTGGCCAATGGTGTATGCCGCTGCGTTCTCCGGCTTCTATGTGGCAATGATTCTGGTGCTGGCTTCACTGTTCTTCCGTCCGGTGGGATTTGATTACCGTTCGAAGATTGAAGATATGCGCTGGCGTGGCATGTGGGATTGGGGCATTTTCATCGGCAGCTTTGTCCCGCCGCTGGTGATTGGCGTGGCATTCGGCAACCTGCTGCAAGGCGTGCCGTTCCATGCTGACGAATATCTGCGCCTGTTCTATACCGGCAACTTCTTCCAGCTGCTGAATCCGTTTGGCTTGCTGGCGGGCGTGGTGAGTGTGGCGATGATCCTGACGCAGGGCGCAACCTATCTGCAGATGCGTACTGCCGGTGAGTTGCACGTCCGCAGCCGCAGCACCGCGCAAATCTCGGCGCTGGTGATGATGGTGTGCTTCATCCTTGCCGGTGTGTGGGTGAAATACGGCATTGATGGTTATGTGCTGAAGAGCGTTATCGATCATCACGCCGCATCCAACCCGTTGGGTAAAGATGTGGTGCGTGAAGCGGGCGCATGGATGGTGAACTTCGAGCAGATGCCAGTATTGTGGCTATTCCCGCTGTTGGGCGTGGTGTTACCGCTGCTGACCATTCTCTTTTCGCGTATCGAGAAGGGCGCTCTGGCGTTTATCTCTTCTTCACTGACCTTAGCTTGCGTGATCATGACGGCCGGGATTGCGATGTTCCCGTTCATCATGCCATCCAGCACCGTGCCAGGCATCAGCCTGACGATGTGGGATGCCACGTCTAGCCTGCTGACGCTGAAAGTGATGACCATTGCCGCCATCATCTTTGTACCGATTATCCTGGCGTACACCGCCTGGTGTTATTACAAGATGTTTGGCCGTATCACCAAAGAACACATTGAGAGCAATACGCACTCCCTGTACTGATTAAGGAGATTGAGCATGTGGTATTTTGCCTGGATTCTTGGCACCTTGCTGGCCTGTGCGTTCGGTGTGATCACGGCGCTGGCGCTGGAGCATGTTGAAGAGAGCAGCGCCAAGGACGAGCAAGTCTGATGCGCACACTGATTCGGACGATGTATCGTCTGATGGACAAGGGCCCATTTCGGGCCCTTTCGTTAATTCTGGCACTGTGGCTGGCGGGCTGCGTTATTTGGCAACCTTCACGCTTTGCCGCGCGTACCAGTGATTTGGCGATATGGCATGGATTGCTGCTGATTTGGGCTGTGTGTACCGGCGTGATTCACGGCACCGGATTCAGTCCACAACAAACGCGTTGGCAGGCTCTATTCTCACCTCTGCCCGCTCTGTTGATTTTGTTGGCAGGAATTTCCTGGTTCTACCATTAAGTCCAGGTTCAGGACTTAAAAACGCTGCATTTTCAGGCGCTGGCGTGAGGTTTTGTCAGCGCCCGGTCAAGAAACATCCTATAAATCCTTCCAGTTGTTAACCTGTGATAATTATTTTCGCGCGGCGTCAGCGGACCATTCCCAAGCCGATCTCACTTGCGTATAGTAGCAACGTTTAAAATGAGACCGGGATGTAGAGTGAGTACTACGCTGTTTCGCTGGCCGGTTCGTGTCTATTACGAAGACACTGATGCCGGTGGTGTGGTTTACCACGCCAGTTATCTTGCTTTCTATGAACGAGCACGTACCGAAATGTTGCGCCAGCACCATTTCAATCAGCAGGTCCTGTTGGAAGAGCAGGTGGCTTTTGTGGTACGACGCATGACGATCGATTTTGTTGCGGCTGCACGTCTGGACGATCTTTTGGAAATTCAAACAGAAGTGACCTCAATGACGCGTGCAACGATGACGTTCTCGCAGCGTATCGTGAATGCAGAAGGCAAAGTGCTAAATGAAGCAGAAGTCCTGATTGCCTGCATCAACCCACATCTAATGAAGCCAATTGCGCTTCCCAAGTCTATTGTCGCGGAGTTCAAGCAGTGACTGACATGAATGTTCTTGATTTGTTCCTGAAGGCGAGCCTTCTGGTCAAACTTATCATGTTGATTTTGATCGGCTTTTCTATTGCCTCATGGGCGATCATTATTCAGCGTACGCGCATTTTGAATGCGGCGGGGCGCGAAGCCGAAGCCTTTGAAGATAAGTTCTGGTCCGGTATCGAGCTGTCACGCCTGTATCAGGAAAGCCAGGGACGCCGCGATGAACTGAGCGGATCTGAGCAAATTTTCTATTCGGGTTTCAAAGAGTTTGCGCGCTTGCACCGTGCTAACAACCATGCGCCGGAAGCGGTTGTAGAGGGCGCGAGCCGTGCGATGCGTATCTCCTTCAATCGTGAACTGGAAACGCTGGAAACTCACATTCCTTTCCTTGGCACCGTTGGCTCAATCAGTCCGTATATCGGTCTGTTCGGTACGGTGTGGGGGATCATGCACGCCTTTATCGCCCTCGGTGCGGTAAAACAGGCCACGCTGCAGATGGTTGCACCGGGTATTGCCGAAGCGTTGATCGCTACCGCAATCGGTCTGTTCGCGGCCATTCCTGCCGTTATGGCGTACAACCGTCTGAACCAGCGCGTTAACAAGCTGGAACAGGGCTACGACAACTTCATGGAAGAGTTCACGGCTATCCTGCATCGTCAGGCTTTCTCCAACGACAACACGAAGTAAGTCGAGGTTTACGATGGCCAGAACCCGTGGTCGCGGTAAACGCGACCTTAAGTCGGAAATCAACATTGTTCCACTGCTGGACGTGCTGTTGGTGTTGCTGCTCATCTTTATGGCAACCGCGCCGATTATTACCCAGAGCGTGGAAGTGGATCTGCCGGATGCGACAGATTCAAAAACCGTCTCAACTGATGATAATCCACCGGTGATTGTTGAAGTGTCTGGTGTTGGCCAGTACAGCCTGGTGGTGGATCACGATCGTATGACGCAGTTGCCGCCGGAGCAGGTGGTGAGCGAAGCGCAGCGCCGGATTGAAGCCAATCCGAAAACGGTCTTCCTGATCGGCGGTGCGAAAGACGTCCCTTACGACGAAATCATCAAGGCGCTGAACCTGTTACATCAGGCAGGCGTGAAATCTGTCGGTTTGATGACGCAGCCGATTTAAAGCGAACCGTTTTTGGGAACCGAGTGTGTCGAAGGCAACCGAGCAGAACGACAAGTTAAAACGCGCAATAATCGTTTCGGTGATTCTGCACATCGTGCTGATCGCCTTACTGATTTGGAGCTCGTTTAACGAAAAAATCGAATCCAGCGGCGGTGGCGGTGGCAGTGATATTGACGCAGTGATGGTCGATTCAGGCGCCGTGGTTGAGCAGTATAACCGCCAGCAGAATCAGCAACGAGACAGTCAGCGCGCCGAGCAGCAGCGTCAGAAACAGTCGCAGCAGCAGGCCGAAGAGTTACAGCAGAAACAAGCTGCTGAGCAGCAGCGCCTGAAAGAGATGGAAAAAGAGCGTTTGCAGGCCCAGCAGGAAGCTAAAGAGCAGGCGAAGCAGCAGGCCGAGCAGCAGAAAGCCGCTGAAGCCGCCGCTAAGCAGGCGCAGGAACAGCAGAAAACTGCCGAAGCCGCTGCAGCGAAAGCCAAGGCGGATGCCAAAGCGGAAGCCGATGCGCAAGCAAAAGCAGCCGCTGACGCCAAAGCCAAAGCGGTAGAAGAAGCTAAGCAAGCCGCAGCTGACGCGAAGAAGAAAGCGGACGCGGAAGCCAAAGCTGCCGCTGCTGAAGCGGCCAAAGAGAAAGCGGCGCAGCAGGCAAAAGCTGCCGCAGAATCAAAAGCCAAAGCGGATGCTGAAGCCAAAGCTCAGGCTGCTGCCGATGCGAAGGCGAAAGCGGCTCAGGAAGCGAAAGAGGCTAAAGAGCAAGCGGCTGCTGAGGCAAAAGAAAAAGCTGCAACTGAAGCGAAAGAGAAGGCTGCAGCCGAGGCGAAAGCCAAGGCCGACGCAGCTGCGAAGGCCAAAGCGGATGCAAAAGCCAAAGCTGCTGCAGATGCCAAAAAAGCCGCCGCTGAAGCTGCGAAGAATGAAAATGCGGTTGATGACCTGTTAGGTGGTTTGTCTTCTGGTAAGAATGCACCGAAAAGCGGCACCGCATCGGGTGGCGCTGCAGGGCAGGGTAATCAGAAGAAGGCTGGCGCGTCAGGCGCAGATATCAATAATTACATGGGGCAAGTGGTCGGCGCGATTCAGAGCCGTTTCTACGATGCTGATTTGTACAAAGGTAAAGAGTGCAACCTGCGCATCAAGCTGGCACCGGATGGTTTACTGATTGATGTTAAATCGGAAGGTGGCGATCCAGCCTTGTGTCAGGCAGCAATCGCTGCCGCGAAGCAGGCGCGTATTCCAAAGCCGCCTTCGCAGGCGGTGTATGAAGTGTTTAAAAACGCACCTATGCGTTTCAAACCAGAATAATGCAGTAACGTACGGCAGGTTGAACTATGGTTAGCTCGCCGTACTCTATAAGTACTCGTGTTTTTCAGGAACTGTGCGAATTATCATGAACCTCTGGTTCAGGTAAGGGAGAAAAAATGAAGCAGGCACTTCGTGTAACCTTAGGTTTTTTTGTACTGCTGTGGGCAGCAATGCTTCATGCAGAAGTCCGTATTGAAATTACGCAGGGCGTTAACACCGCACGCCCTATTGGTGTGGTTCCGTTCCAATGGGCTGGCCCAGGCGCGGCACCAGAAGACATCGGCGGGATCGTTTCTGCTGACTTACGCAACAGCGGTAAATTCAATCCGCTCGATCGTTCTCGTCTGCCACAACAACCAGCCAGCGCGCAGGAAGTTCAACCTGCCGCATGGAGCGCATTGGGTATTGATGCGGTCGTGGTCGGCCAGGTAACGCCAAACGCTGACGGCAGCTATCAAATTGCCTATCAGTTGGTGGATACCGGCGGCGCGCCAGGCACCGTGCTGGCACAGAACTCTTACAAAGTGACTAAGCAGTGGCTGCGTTATGCAGCGCACACTGCCAGTGACGAAGTGTTCGAGAAGCTGACCGGCATTAAAGGCGCATTCCGTACTCGTATCGCCTATGTGGTGCAGACCAACGGTGGTCAGTTCCCGTATGAGTTGCGCGTATCGGATTACGATGGCTACAACCAGTTTGTGGTTCACCGTTCACCGCAGCCATTGATGTCTCCCGCCTGGTCGCCAGATGGCAGCAAAGTGGCTTACGTGACCTTCGAAAGCGGCAAATCTGCGCTGGTTGTGCAGACGCTGTCTAACGGTGCAATCCGTCAGGTGGCTTCTTATCCACGTCACAACGGTGCGCCAGCCTTCTCACCAGATGGTTCTAAACTGGCCTTCGCGCTGTCGAAAACCGGCAGCCTGAACCTGTACGTGATGGATCTGGCTTCTGGTCAGACGCGTCAGGTGACGGATGGTCGCTACAACAGCACTGAACCGACGTGGTTCCCGGACAGCCAGACGCTGGCTTACACCTCGGATCAGGCCGGTGCGCCTCAGATTTATAAAGTTGGTATCAACGGCGGTGCGCCACAACGTATTACCTGGGAAGGTGCGCAAAACCAGGATGCGGATGTGTCAACCGACGGTAAAACTATGGTGATGATCAGCAGCGCCGGTGGCGCTCAGCATGTCGCCAAACAGGATCTGGTAACGGGAGCCGTTCAAACAATAACGGACACGTTCCTGGATGAAACGCCGAGTCTGGCGCCAAACGGCACAATGGTAATCTATAGCTCTACTCAGGGGATGGGTTCCGTGTTGCAGTTGGTTTCAACCGACGGGCGTTTCAAAGCGCGTCTTCCGGCAACTGATGGACAGGTCAAATTCCCTGCCTGGTCGCCGTATCTGTGATGCATAGATCCCCTGCACGGCGGGGGATTAAAATGTATGGCAAACAAAATAATAGGATAAAGAAATGCAACTGAACAAAGTGCTGAAGGGTTTGATGCTGGCTCTGCCGGTTATCGCAGTAGCTGCATGTAGCTCACACAAAAACAACAATAACGATCAGACCGGTATGGGCGCTAACGACGGTGCTTACGGTGCTGGCCAGAACGGTAACATGTCTTCTGACGAGCAAGCGCGCCTGCAGATGCAGCAGCTGCAGCAGAACAACATCGTTTACTTCGGTCTGGACAAGTATGACGTGGCTTCTGACTACGCTCAGATGCTGGATCAGCACGCTGCATTCCTGCGTGGCAACCCGTCTTACAAAGTGACCATCGAAGGTCATGCGGATGAGCGCGGTACTCCAGAATACAACATCGCCCTGGGCGAGCGTCGTGCAAGCGCCGTTAAGATGTATCTGCAAGGCAAAGGCGTTTCTGCTGACCAGATGTCTATCGTTTCTTACGGTAAAGAAAAACCAGCTGTACTGGGTCATGACGAAGCGGCTTACGCTAAAAACCGTCGTGCCGTACTGGTTTACTAAGAAAATATCATGATGAGTAACTTCAGACTTCATCTGTTGAGTCTGTCGTTACTGGTTGGTTTAGCGGCCCCTTTGGGGGCTGCTAATGCCCAGGCGTCAATCAGTAGCGTTGGCTCAGGCTCGGTCGAAGACCGCGTCACCACTCTTGAACGTATCTCAAATGCCCAGGCTCAGCTTCTGCAGCAATTGCAGCAGCAGATGAGCGACAACCAAAGCGATATCGATTCGCTGCGCGGGCAAATCCAGCAAAATAGCTATCAGCTTAATCAGGTGATCGAGCGCCAGAAACAGCTTTATCAGCAAATCGACAGCCTCAGCTCCGGCAGTAACGGTGCGCAGGCCGGCGGTGGTGCGGATGCCGCTGCTGCGGGCGCTGCGGGCGCTGCGGGTGCCGCAGCGGCTGATAGCGGTAGCAGCGATAACGCCAGTGCGGCCGCGCCAGCACAAACCGGCGATGCCAACACGGATTACAATGCTGCCGTTGCGCTGATTCTGGAGAAGAAGCAGTACGATCAGGCGATTACTGCCCTGCAGGCTTGGGTGAAGAAATATCCTGATTCTACCTATCAGCCGAATGCCAATTACTGGCTGGGTCAGCTGTATTACAACAAAGGTAAAAAAGACGATTCGGCCTATTATTTTGCCACTGTGGTAAAAAATTACGCGAAATCGCCAAAAGCCCCGGAAGCGCTGTTTAAGGTTGGCGTGATCATGCAAGAGAAGAACGACACGGCGAAAGCCAAGGCTGTCTTCCAGCAAGTGATCAAACAATTCCCAAATAGTGATTCTGCTAAGCAGGCGCAAAAACGTCTTGCCGGGTTGTAATTTGTGCTTAAAAGACCGGATTTCGTGTGATTTCTGGTCTTACAGCATGAAAGGTAAGCAATTGAGACATTTAGTGGAAAATAAGGGTTGCGCCCTCCCGCTAAATCAGTAATATATGCCGCCGTTGCCGGGACATATCTTAACAAGTATCGGCAGCACTGAAGATGGGTCGTTAGCTCAGTTGGTAGAGCAGTTGACTTTTAATCAATTGGTCGCAGGTTCGAATCCTGCACGACCCACCATCTCAACCCGTTGTAAGTGAGATGATTTCTTCAGTAAGCTTCACAACCTTGATGGGTCGTTAGCTCAGTTGGTAGAGCAGTTGACTTTTAATCAATTGGTCGCAGGTTCGAATCCTGCACGACCCACCATCAAGTAAAGGTTGTAAGCCCCACAGCGGGTCGTTAGCTCAGTTGGTAGAGCAGTTGACTTTTAATCAATTGGTCGCAGGTTCGAATCCTGCACGACCCACCAGTTATGTAGAAAGGCGCCCTAAAGGCGCCTTTTTGCTTTTTAGGCTTTTTTAAATGTTAGGTGGATTTGCTTTGAGATGGTGCACCGGCCAGATAAGGCGGGGCGGATCGCGAAGAAACCTCACATCCCTGTGGATCGGCCTCGCAAGTACTCGCCTCATCCATGAGGCTCGCCCGCAAGCGGGCAACGCTTCGCGTTGTGCAAAAACGCTCCCGGCGTTTTTGTCCATAGCTCGGACGCTTCGCTCCTTCCGCTCCCGCCTTTTCTGGCCCTTAAGCTTCGATGTTGCTTTAAATAATCGCACCATGCTTAACGAAGACGGAAGGACCGGGCGGTGGAGTAAAGCTTCCGGCGCATGGATGCGCCGGCAGAGCCTACAGGGATGTATCCACGGCGACTTTACGCAACCGCCCGGTTCTTTCGGCTGGTTGGCAAGGTATTAATCCTAATCTACTCTTTTACCTTAACCGGCGTCAGACTTTTCCAGATATGCAGCACCGCATAGCTGCGCCAAGGTCGCCAAACCTGCGATAACTGCTCCGCCACTTTGGCACTCACGCCGCCGAGGTTATTACGAATGGCAATATCTTCTTTGGGAAACGCATCAGGCCAGCGCAGTGCGCGCATCGCGATATAACTTGCTGTCCACGGCCCAATCCCTTTTAGCGCCAGTAACTGCTGTTGAACCACATCAGGATTCACCGCACCGTTAAAGCGCAATGCGCCAGAAGCACAGGCCTGAGCCAGTGCCTGAATGGCATGTGAACGCGCACTGACAATCCCCAGGCTGGCGATATCATCGATGCTCGCCGCCGCCAGCGACTCCGCATTCGGCGGCAAACGCGAAAGTTCTGGCCACGGCGTTACCAGTGGCTCACCAAAGCGCTGTGCCATTCGGCTACTTAACGTGGTTGCCGCTTTCACCGTAACCTGCTGGCCGAGTATCGCGCGCACACCCAACTCAAAGCCGTCAAACGCACCAGGAACGCGTAGACCGGGAAAGCGCGACAAGCTCTCGGCTAAAAGCGGATCGTGGCTTAGGTGCTCTGCTATGCGCTGTGGCTGTGCATCCAGGTCGAACAGGTCGCGCAGACGACGTAGTAAAGCGGGCAGCACCGGCGTCAACGACGTTGTGAATTGCACCTTCAGCGACTGTTTCTCCGCAAGATGGCTCACGCGCACCCAGCCGCGGCAGTTGCCCAGCGCTACGGTGCGGTGATAAATGCCCTCGTTCACCCATTCCACGTCCTTCATCACGCGCTGTTGCAGGAAATCGAGCATCGCATCCCAATCGTAAGGCGGCCGATAACTCAGGCGCAGTTCGGCACTCTCCTGCGTGCTCTTCACGGCGTCAGGTTGATTCTGCTTACGCAGGCGGGAAGGCGTCATGCGATAGCGCGCCTGGAACACATCGTTAAAACGCCTCAGACTGCGAAAGCCGCTGGCGTAAGCAATTTCTGTTACCGGTAGTGAGGTTTCTGTAAGAAGTTGCTTAGCGAGCAGCATACGACGTGTCTGACGCAGTTCTAAAGGCGATACCCCGAGCTCCTGCTGCACCACGCGACGTAATTGACGTTCACTCAGATCAAACTCGGCTGCGATGTCTGCCAGCGTCTCTTGTTCTTCCAGCATGCCCTCTTCGATGCGGCGAATTAAACGATCGGCAATGCGGTGATGGCTATCCACCGGCGCAGAGCCGGGTGCCAGTTCCGGGCGGCAGCGTAAACAGGGGCGGAAGTGCGCTTTCTCGGCGGCTTCTGCACTGTTAAAAAACAGGCAGTTCTTCTGCATCGGCGCTTTTACTGGACAAATGGGGCGGCAATAGATGCCGGTGGATGTCACGCCAACAAAAAACAGCCCGTCGAAGCGGCTATCGCGCGACGTCAGCGCCTGGTAAGCAATTTCAGCATCAAACATCATCGTCTCCGGCAAATAAACGGCATGGTCGCGCAAGCTGAACAGCAAAACTCGCTGCTTTCGGACAGCTAACCAGTTTATGCTGATGACCGAAAACAGCCAGTTTCCTGCGGCGGAAATGCGATAATCGCCAGCAGAGATTAAGCCGGAGGTGCACCATGTATCATGCCAAAATCATCGCAACGCCCGTTGGCGAGCTCACGCTTGTTGCCACCGATAAGGGATTGTCGGCGATTCTGTGGGAAAACGAAGGCGCGCAGCGCGTGCCGTTGAAGCCGATTAGCCGTAACGATCAGCATCCGATTCTGTGTGAGGCTGAACGCCAGCTGCGCGAATATTTCGCCGGTGAACGTCAGCAGTTTGATATGCCGTACGACACCGTCGGCACCGAATTCCAGAAAAAAGTGTGGCAAGCACTCCTCACTATCCCATTTGGTGAAACGCGCAGCTATCTGCAAATCGCCGAGCAGATCGGCAATCCCAAAGCGGTGCGCGCCGTGGGCGCAGCCAACGGTAAAAACCCGCTGTCGATTATGGCGCCGTGCCATCGCGTAATTGGCAGCAACGGCAAACTCACCGGTTTTGCGGGCGGGCTCAGCGTTAAAGCCTTCCTGCTGGAGCTGGAAAGCCCACAGAAGAGCACGTTGTTGCTATAGAGCGCGCAAAAAAGAGACGACACTCTCGCGCAATTCCGCTATCGTGTTTAGCATATAAAACACGATGGCGGTTTTGATGCCGCATCATTGCCCTAACAGGCAATTTTGTTAAATTGAGAAAACGAGAGCCGTGTCATGAGTCTGATGTTTGATCCTGAAAGCGCGATCTATCCTTTCCCGCCGAAACCGGCACGTCTCAGTGACGATGAAAAATCCTACTACAAAAACAAAATCAAACGCTTGCTGAAAGAACGTGATGCGGTGATGGTGGCGCATTATTACACCGATCCTGAAATCCAGGCGCTGGCTGAAGAGACCGGCGGCTGCGTATCGGACTCACTGGAAATGGCGCGTTTCGGCAGCACACATTCCGCCAAAACCTTGCTGGTGGCGGGTGTGCGTTTTATGGGCGAAACCGCAAAAATTCTTAGCCCGGAAAAAACCGTGCTGATGCCCACCTTGCAGGCGGAATGCTCGCTCGATCTCGGTTGCCCAATTGAGGAATTTAACCGCTTCTGCGATCAGCATCCCGATCGCACCGTGGTGGTGTATGCCAACACCTCGGCGGCGGTGAAGGCGCGCGCGGATTGGGTCGTCACTTCAAGCATCGCGGTTGAGCTGATTGAACATCTCGACAGCCTTGGCGAGAAAATCATCTGGGCACCGGATCGTCACCTTGGCCGCTACGTCACGCAAAAATCCGGCGCAGATGTGCTTTGCTGGCAGGGCGCCTGTATCGTTCATGACGAATTCAAAACGCAGGCTTTGCAACGCATGAAGGCGCTCTATCCGGATGCGGCGGTGCTGGTGCATCCTGAATCGCCGCAGGCGATTGTCGATCTGGCCGATGCGGTGGGATCCACCAGCCAGCTGATTCAGGCGGCGCAAAACTTGCCGCATCCGCAGATGATCGTTGCCACCGATCGCGGCATCTTCTACAAAATGCAGCAGGCGGTGCCGAACAAAGAGTTGCTGGAAGCGCCAACCGCAGGTGAGGGCGCAACCTGCCGCAGCTGTGCGCACTGTCCGTGGATGGCGATGAACGGTCTGAAAGCGATTGCCGAAGGATTGGAACGTGGCGGCAGCGAGCATGAAATTCATGTCGATGATGCGCTGCGCGAGGCCGCGTTGATCCCCCTTAATCGCATGCTATCCTTTGCTGCAGATCTCAAACTTAAAATCAAAGGGAATGCATGACGGGCTCCCGTTACACAGGCACCTTATATGGACTTCTTTAGCACGCAAAATATTCTGGTTCACATTCCACTTGGCGTTGGCGGCTACGATCTCTCATGGATCGAAGCCGTTGGCACCATCGCTGGCTTGCTGTGTATCTGGCTCGCCAGCCTGGAAAAAATCATCAACTACTTTTTCGGGCTGATTAACGTCACGCTCTTCGCGGTGATCTTCTTCCAGATTCAGCTCTACGCCAGCTTATTGCTGCAGCTGTTTTTCTTCGTCGCCAACGTTTACGGCTGGTACGCGTGGAGTCGGCAAACCGCCAACAACGAAACTGAGCTGCAAATTCGCTGGCTGCCGCGCTCAAAAGCCTTGGGTTGGGGCGCGGCGTGCGTGGTGGCGATTGCTCTGATGACGTTTTATATCGATCCGGTTTTCGCCTTCCTGACCAAAACAGCGGTCGGCATCATGCAGAGCGTGGGGCTTAACGTGGCGATGCCGCAGCTGCAGCCGGATGCTTTCCCGTTCTGGGATTCATGCATGATGGTGTTGTCGATTGTGGCGATGATTCTCATGACGCGTAAATACGTTGAGAACTGGCTGCTGTGGGTGGTGATCAACGTCATTAGCGTGATGATCTTTGCGCGTCAGGGCGTTTATGCCATGTCACTGGAGTACGCGATTTTGACGCTGATTGCGCTTAACGGTTCGCGTCTGTGGATGCAAAGCGCACGCGAACATGGCTCGCGCGCGCTGTCACATCAGTGATGGTGATGAGCATGACCTTCCAGCGCAGCATGGTCGTGGTGATCGTGCTGCGCGGCGCTGTTATCTAAACAGAGCTCACAGTCCGGTCCGCTGCAAGGCTGATACTCCATCTGCACCGTGGCATGGGCAATTTGATAGTGCTCATGCAGATAATGGTGGATGCGCTTAAGCAGGCCGTCATGATCGTAAGGCGGAATCACCTGTACATGCAGCGTCAGCACCGGCTTTTCACCTACTTGCCACAGATGAACGTGATGCACGTTACGCACTTCATCGATATTGCGTGTCAGCTCGCGCGACAGTTTATCCGCGTTGATATGGCCCGGCGCACCTTCCAGCAACTCATGCAGACTCTCGCGCAGCAGCGACCAGGCACTGCGCACTACCAGCAATGACACCAGCAGCGACAGAATCGGATCGATCGGCGTCCAGCCGGTCAGCATGATGATCACCGCCGCGACAATCGCACCGACCGAGCCCAGCAAATCGCCCAGCACATGCAAAGCCGCCGCACGTACGTTGAGATTCTTCTCTTCGCTGCCGCGATGCAGTAGCCAGAACGACAGCAGATTGGCCAGCAAACCGGCAATGGCGATGCCAAGCATCAATCCGCCAGCGATTGGCTGTGGCTCGTAGAAGCGACGCAGCGCTTCCCAGACAATCAGCACCGTTATCACCAGCAGCGCAATGGCGTTGACGAACGCCGCTAAGGTGGTGAGGCGCAGTAAGCCAAAGGTATGACGTGCATTGGGTTTGCGCTGAGCAAACTGCACCGCAAGTAATGCCATCAGCAGTGCGGCGGCATCGGTCAACATATGTCCGGCATCGGCCAGCAGCGCCAGCGAGCCAGAAACCAGCCCGCCAATCACTTCCGCCACCATAAACAGCGCCGTTACGCCAAACGCCGCTGCCAGCCGCGTGCGGTTGCTGCTAGCTGCGCCGTGGGAATGAGTGTGTGCCATAATTTTCCAGTTGTTTAAGTAACCTGTTTGTTAAGGATATCAGTAAATTGAGATCATCAAGCGGCAACTGCTGCTGTTTGGTCTGCACAATCAACTGCTGACAGCGCTCGGCAACCTCATCCATCCCGAGCATCAACCAGCTGCCTTTCATGCGGTGCGCTGCCTGTTCCAGCGCTGACCAGTTTTGTTTATCGCGTGCGCTGATCAGCAAATCCCGATCCTGTTGCAGCGTGCGCTGCAAGGTCTGGCAGATGCGTGGAATAAACGCCTGATTATTCTGCGCCAAAATCAGCAAGCTGTTTGGTAACAAATCCAACGGATCTTTTATCGCGCGCGCCAGCAGCGGCGCCAGATGATCAAGCTCGATGGGTTTGAGCAGCAAGGCTTCATCGTCCTGCAGGGCGATTTTCAGCAACTGAACATCCGCAGAGCACAGCACGCGCAGCGTGGCGGTGCCGCGCTGGCGCTGGCGACGGCGCAGAATGCGCAGTAGCGTTAAACCATCCGGGCGCGGCATCATCTGGTCGATAAACAGAATATCGAAGGCGCGCTGGGCATCGGCGTGCAGCAGCGCTCGGCCCTCTTCAAATACTTGCGCCTGCACACCAAAGTTCGCCAGCTGCTGCTGCATCACTAAAAGATTGGTTGGATGATCGTCCACGATCGCTACACGCAGCTGCGGGTAAAGTGGCCAGCTTGCTGTGCGCTCGGTTAACGGCTCTTCGCTCAGTACTAACGGCAACTGCACGCTGACCGTGGTGCCGCTGCCGGGTTCTGATGTGAGCGTTAGCGTACCGCCCATCCGTTGCACAATCTCGCGACAGATAAACAAACCCAATCCGCTACCTTGTACCGCATGGCTTTTGCCGGATGGCGCCTGATACCAAGGTTCAAACAGCTCTGCCTGCTCGTTAAGCGGAATGCCGCTGCCGGTATCGGCCACCGTAAGCTGGATATGCGCATCAACCGCCAGCGACAGGCGCACTTCGCCTTCGCGGGTAAACTTCAGGGCGTTGGCGACCAGATTATTCACCACCTGCTGCAGGCGATCGCCATCCAGTAACACGCTGGCAGGCAGTGGCGTCAGGGCTTCGGCAATCAGGTTTGGCCCGGCATCGCGCATCAAGGGATGATAGAACTGCTGTTGCTGCTGCAGCCAAAGTGTCAGATTGAGCGGACGCGGCGCCAAACGGAAGCTCTGGCTCTCAATGCGTGCGTGATCCTGCAAGTCGTTCAGCAGCGCCATCAGCGAGCGCGCGCTGCTGTGCATCAGCGCCAGCCGTTCGCTCGGGTGCTGTTGCTGTTCCAGCTCCAGCAAACCGAGAATCGCCTGCATCGGCGTGCGCAGTTCGTGGCTGGCAGTGGCGAGAAACTGGCTCTTGGCGGCATTGGCGCGTTCGGCCTGTTCACGTTGCAATCGATCACGACGCTGCTGCCAGTAACGACGCGCCAGCAAACCCAGCAGCAACAGAATAATCACGCCAGCCGCAATCAAAATCATCAGCGGAATATTGCGCATCGCCATCGTCGTGCCGGGCTGCGGCGGCTGCGACCAGCTGACGCGCATCTGATTGAGCGTATCGGGCGGGATCTGCTGCAATGCATGGTCGAGCAGGGCGCGCAGCTCAGGCTGTTGTGCGCTTACCTGCGGTGCCAGCGGCCATGCGATATCGCTGGCGGCAAATGCCAGATGCACACGATTATCTTCGTGGCTCGCCATGCGCCAGCGGGCGGAAAGCACGTTATCCACCAGCGCATCAATCTGGCCGCTATTCAGCGCTTGCCACAGCTGCGCCCGGTCGTCGAACGGCTGTGGCGTAACGCCAGATGGCAGCAAACGTGAGGCGAGATCGTCGCGTAACACGCCTACGCGCTGGCCTTGTAGGGATTGCCAGTTCATCGGTTGATGGGTGGCAAGCGTGTAAATTCCCCAAATGGCGCGCCATACCGGCAAGGTGTTGCTGCCGGGGTCGTCGCCATACAGCGGCTGTAACAGATTCAGCATTACCTGCTGTTGCTGCAAAAGCGTGGCGGCCTGCTGCGGATTGTTGACCCAGCGTGGAGTAAAACGCAGGCCGGTACTTTGGCTCAGCGCGTTTAGCAGATCGATGCCAAAGCCACGCGCATTACCGTTGCTGTCGCGATAACTCCATGGCGCGTTATCCGCCTCAACCGCATACGGAATCTCGTTGTGCTGCGCGAGCCACTGCTTTTCGCCGGCCGACAGCATCAATGTTTGCGTGTCCTGATAACGCAGCAGCGGCGGACTCCAGCGCTGCTGGACGCGACTGCTAAATTCGGCGGGCAGCAGGCGCAGCTGGCTGTTAAGCCAGTGGATCAAGGCGGCATCGCGCGCCAGCGCACGTAACGTCAGTTCGCCCGCGCCGGGATCGGCGGTGATTTGGTAGATTTGTCCTTGCTGCAGCTGGCCCAGCAGGAAACCGGCGCTGGCTTCATCGGCGACCAGGTAATCGCTCTGCTGATTGAGCAGCGCATACAGCGCCTGCAGATCGCCCGGCAAGGTATGCCAGCGATGCTGCTGGACAAATTCGGCGGGCAATTGCGCTAACGTCGCCTCGGCAATGGTGAGTTGCGCGGTATCGCTGTTGAACATCACCGCGCGCTGATTATCCCGGTTGCGATAGATACGAATCGGGCTGCTGTACCAGCTGTCGCTGAGCAGAACATCGGGCGGCAGCTCGGCGTGTTGATTGCTTAACACCAAATCCACCTCGCCGCGCTGCAATGCTGCCAGTTGCTGCGCGCGATCGGCATAGCTTTGCAGCGTGAAATGGGTGCCGGTCAGTTGACTCAGAGCGCTGAGATAGTCGGCGTCGATGCCCCAGATGTGATCGCCAATGCGCATCGCCCAGGGCGCGCTGTTTTGTGCTGGCACCGCGACGCGCAAGGTTGCACCCGGCCACGGCTCGGCGTGCGGCGCTGGCATCATTGCGGGTAACATCACGCTGCTGGCGGGTTGCAGATCGGCTTTCGCCAGCACACTCAGCACCAACAGGCTGAGTAGCAGCCATATCCTCACTGCTGCGCTTTCCACAGTTCAGCCAGTTCAACCACCGATTGCACGCCGGTTTTCTCCAGGATGTTCTTCTTATGGGTGCTGACGGTTTTATTGCTGATGTGCAGCTGCTCGCCAATTTGCAGATTCGATAAGCCGCGTACCAGCAACGCTACAATTTGCTGCTCCTTCTCGGTTAACGGCAGTTCGATACGCTCTGGCAGCGGCGGAAACGCCTGTTGTCCGCCGAGCACTGCCAGAATTGCACTCAGCAGTTGCGCCATGCTTTGGCTTTTCACCACGTAACCGGCGGCGCCCAACGACACTGCGCTGAGCAATGTGTGACGGCTCTGCTGCGCGGAATAGATTAATACCGGGCAGTGCTGATTGCGCACGCGTAACCGGCGCAGCAACTCAAGGCCGTCGCAATCGGGTAGGCCAATATCCAGCACAATTAAGTCGATGGGATGTTGCTGCAGCAGTTGGCGTGCCTGGGCTTCGTCGCCAGCGGCGTGAATTTTCAGCGTGATAGGAGCGTTAACGCAAGCCGCTTCCAGTGCGACTTCAACTAACGGGTGATCATCAATAAGCAGCAATGAAGCCATGAATCAGTTCCTGTGAATTTCATTGCTTCAGCATAGCGGAAAAGGGCGGGGGGCAAAATAAAAGGGAGAGCCGAAGCTCTCCCGATTGAGACCAATGACTTACTTATTGCGTGGTGCCATCGGTCTTATGATGCTTGGTTCCGACTTTTTTATTCATGTCAGGGCATTTGCCCTCTTTACACATTGAATTTTTATGAACCTGTTCCGCAGACATATTGCTGGTGTTGGTGCCGGATGTTGCAGCGCTATTAGTGTTCATGCTGCCGCTGTTGATTTTGCTGTTATCAACTTTATTCGGTGGCAGATTCTGTTTTGCACCGCCCGCTGCTGCGCCTGCTTCTGCTGAAGCGTTAGCCGCGCCATTATTGTCTGCAGCCATTACAGCACCGCTACCTAAAGTCATCGCTGCCGTCAGAAAGATCATTGCAAACTTATTCATCATTATGCTCCAGTAATTAATGGATAGTTGCCGTCAAACACGCACTGGTGTTAATTGACGAAAATAGCGTGCCGCGATGGAATAAAATTCCACCTTATACGCTTCGCTTAAATATTAAATTTTGTAAACACCTCATTCCTTAGTGCTTACATTTAAAAAGCTTAGTGCATAGATATATAAATGCAAACTTGAGATATACATTTTAGCCACGGTGCGTAATTTACACCTACCGCGCGAAGGGCTAAAGTGGGCGGGTTGCGCCCGACGGACGTTGGGCCAGAAATTTGAATGGAATTGTGTATGGATTACCAGAACGACGACTTACGCATCAGAGAGATCAAAGAGTTACTTCCTCCTGTTGCCTTGCTTGAGAAATTCCCCGCCACCGATAAAGCTGCCGAAACCGTTGCGCAGTCACGTCAGGCGATTCACCGCATTCTGCATGGCGAAGATGATCGTCTGCTGGTGGTGATCGGTCCGTGCTCGATTCACGATACCCAGGCTGCGCAAGAGTATGCCGCGCGTCTGCTGAAATTGCGTGATGAGTTGAAAGACGATCTCGAAGTGGTGATGCGCGTTTACTTTGAAAAACCGCGCACCACGGTGGGCTGGAAAGGGCTGATCAACGATCCATTTATGGATGGCAGCTTCCAGATCAACGACGGCCTGCGTCTGGCGCGCAAGCTGCTGGTGGATATCAACGATATCGGTTTGCCTGCAGCGGGTGAGTTCCTCGACATGATCACGCCACAATATATGGCCGATCTGATGAGCTGGGGCGCGATTGGCGCACGTACTACTGAATCGCAGGTGCATCGCGAACTCTCTTCCGGTCTCTCTTGCCCGGTGGGCTTCAAAAACGGCACCGACGGCACCATCAAAGTGGCGATTGACGCGATTGGTGCAGCCAGCGCGCCACACTGCTTCTTGTCGGTCACCAAATATGGTCACTCGGCGATTGTCGAAACCAGCGGTAACGAAGATTGCCACATCATTCTGCGCGGCGGCAAAGAGCCGAACTACAGCGCTGAACACGTGGCGGCTGTGAAAACCGGTCTGGAGAAAGCAGGCTTGCGTCCGCAGGTGATGATCGACTTCAGCCATGCCAACAGCAGCAAGCAGTTCCAGCGTCAGATGGTCGTTTCTGATGACGTGGCGCAGCAGATTGCCGGCGGTGAGCAGGCGATTACTGGCGTGATGATCGAGAGTCATCTGGTGGAAGGCAATCAGAGCCTCGACAGTGGCAAACCGCTGGTGTACGGCCAGAGCGTGACCGATGCCTGCATCGGCTGGGAAGACACCGAGAAAGCGTTGCGTCTGCTGGCTCAGGCGGTCAAACAGCGTCGCGGTTAAGCCTTGCGGCAATAAAAAAGGCCAGACTCGCGTCTGGCCTTTTTGCGTTTCAGCGGTCGCTTACTTCGCTTTACCCTGGTTTGCTACGGCAGCGGCTTTCGCAGCGATCTCGTCAGCATCACCCAGATAGTAACGTTTGAGCGGCTTGAAGTTCTCGTCGAACTCATACACCAATGGCACGCCAGTTGGGATGTTCAGTTCGAGGATCTCGTCTTCGCTCAGGTTGTCGAGGTATTTTACCAGCGCACGCAGTGAGTTGCCGTGTGCAGCAACAATCACTTTCTCACCGCTCTTAATGCGCGGCAGAATGCTTTCGTTCCAGTAAGGAATCACGCGTTCGATGGTCAGCGCCAGGCTTTCGGTGGTTGGCAGCTGCGCGTCAGTCAGTGAAGCGTAACGCGGATCGTGGCCAGGGAAACGCTCATCAGCGCGATCCAGCTCTGGTGGGGTGATGGCAAAGCCACGACGCCACTGTTTCACTTGCTCGTCACCGTATTTAGCGGCGGTTTCTGCTTTATCCAGACCTTGCAGCGCACCGTAGTGACGCTCGTTCAGACGCCAGGTTTTCTCAACCGGCAGCCAAGCCTGATCCAGCTCATCCAGCACGTTCCACAGCGTGTGGATAGCGCGCTTCAGCACTGAGGTGTAAGCGAAATCAAACACGAAACCTTCTTTCTTCAGCAGCTGACCGGCTGCTTTGGCTTCGGTGCGACCTTTGTCAGACAGGTCAACATCGTACCATCCGGTGAAGCGGTTTTCCTGGTTCCACTGGCTTTCGCCGTGTCGCACCAGTACCAGCTTAGTTACGGCCATAGCTTTACTCCTTAATGCTCGATTTACGATTAGTATTGAAACCGGCTGCGGCCACTGAGAAGCGGCTCACTAATAGCGCCATACCATAGCGGAAAACAGCGCACTGCGTAAGCCTGTCGGCAGCGCAGTGCGCGTTTTTCATCCGGTGGCTCAGTGCGGCGTGAAGCGATAACGCGTCACGGACTGCCAGCTGTCGCCGGGTTGCAGCCAGCAATCGGGCTGCGGCCACTCTGCATGGTTGGGCGAATCCGGTAAAAATTCGCTCTCCAGAGCGATGCCCTGGAAAGCAGTATAGCTGTCCTGCTCACGGGCGCGTGTTCCCGCCAGATAGTTGCCGCTGTAGAACTGCAACGCCGGGGCGGCAGTAAACACGCTCAGCTCCAGCTTGCCATCCGCAGACCACAAATGGGCGGCGGGCTGGCTGCTGTCGCCAGCGGTGTTGAGCAAAAAGGCGTGGTCATAGCCTTTCACCGCTTTTTGATCGTCATCGGCGAGGAACTCATCGGCGACGCGCTTCGGCTGGCGGAAATCAAAACTGTTTCCCGCTACCTCTTTCAGCGGCGCGTTAGGAATACCTTCGCTATCCACCGGCAAGTAACGATCGGCGTGCAGTTGTAAGCGATGCTGACGCGCATCACCATGATGCGCATCAAGATTAAAGTAAGCATGGTTGGTCAGGTTGACCGGGCAGGGCTTGTCGGTTTGCGCTTCGTAGCGAATCGACAGGCAATTATCATCATCAAGTTGATAGATGACATCGGCGATTAAATTACCGGGATAACCCTGATCGCCATCCGGCGAATCGAGGCGATAGTGCACCTCGCTTTCGCTCTGACTGATGATCTGCCAGCGACGTTTATCGAAACCTTCCGGCCCGCCGTGCAGCTGATGTGCGCCCTGATTCGCTGCCAGCAACAGATTAAGCGGCTTCAGTTCGGCCGAGGCGATGCGGTTTGCGTAGCGGCCAATCGTCGCGCCAAGATAGGCATCCTGATGCAGATAATCGGACGGCGTGGCGCAGCCGAGCAGCGCTTCACGCACGCTGTGATCCAGCATTGGCACGCGCGCTGACAGCCAGGTCGCGCCCCAATCCATAAAGGTCGCGACCATGCCGTTGCGATTGCGCAGCACAGTGATGCGCCACGGTTGCCCGTCTGGCGCGTGTGAATTCACATCACTTACCATTGGCCTGCTCCTGCGGACGCTTTGCACACGTAGAAGGTCTCTTTGATGCCGGTTTGTGCTTCATACTTCTCGGCCACCACCGCTTTCACCGCATCGACCAGATCGGTTGGCATCAGCGCCACGATGCAGCCACCAAATCCGCCGCCGGTCATGCGCACGCCGCCGCGCGGGCCGATTTCTGCTTTCACAATCTCAACCAGTTGGTCGATTTGTGGCACGGTGATTTCGAAATCGTCACGCATCGAGGCGTGCGATTCGGCCATCAGTTCGCCCATACGTTTCAGGTCGCCAGCGCTTAAGGCATCGGCTGCTTCCAGCGTGCGCGCATTTTCGGTAATGACGTGACGCACGCGTTTGGCTACCAACGCATCCAGTTCGCCTGCTGAGGCTTCAAACTCTTCCAGCGTCACATCGCGCAGCGCCGGTTTATTGAAGAAACGCGCGCCGGTTTCGCACTGCTCACGACGCGTATTGTATTCGCTGCCCACCAGGCTGCGACGGAAGTTGGAGTTGATGATCACCACCGCGACATCTTCCGGCATCGATACCGCGCGCGTGCCAAGCGTGCGGCAATCCAGCAGCATGGCGTGATCCGGCTGACCGAGCGCGGAGATCAGCTGATCCATGATGCCGCAGTTGCAGCCGACAAACTGGTTTTCCGCTTCCTGACCGTTCACCGCAATCGCTGCGCCGTCCAGATTCAATGCATACAGCTGCTGGAATACGGTGCCGACCGCCACTTCCAGCGACGCCGAAGAGCTCAGGCCCGCGCCTTGTGGCACGTTGCCGCTGATCACCATATCGACGCCACCAAAGCTGGCATCGCGTTTCTGCAGATGTTTCACCACGCCGCGCACGTAGTTGGCCCACATTGGCTCTTTCAACGGCTCAATCGGCGCATCCAGTGAGAAGCTATCCTGCTGATTGTCGTAATCGACGGCAATCACGCGCACCTGACGATCGTCGCGTTTGGCGCAGGCGATCACGGTTTGATAATCGATGGCGCACGGCAGCACGAAGCCATCGTTGTAATCGGTGTGTTCGCCGATAAGATTGACGCGGCCCGGCGCCTGAATGCTGTGCGTGGCTGGATAGCCGAAGGTGTCAGCGAATACCTGTTGAGTAATGGATTTTAATGACATTTATTGCGCCTCGCGGAAATGGACATCGCTGACAGAACGCAGACGTTCAGCTGCCTGTTCCGCCGTTAAATCACGTTGGGTTTCGGCCAGCATTTCATAGCCAACCATAAATTTGCGTACCGTGGCTGAACGCAGCAACGGTGGATAGAAGTGCGCATGCAGCTGCCAGTGATCGTTACTTTCGCCGTTGAACGGCGCGCCGTGCCAACCCATTGAATAGGGGAATGAGCACTGGAACAGGTTGTCGTAGCGGCTGGTGAGCTGCTTGAGCGCCAGCGCCAGATCGGTGCGCTGTGGCTCGGTGAGATCGGTGATGCGTTTCACATGGGCTTTAGGCAGCAGCAAGGTTTCAAACGGCCACGCCGCCCACCACGGCACCACGGCCAGCCAGTGTTCGGTTTCTACCACCGTGCGGCTGCCATCATTCATTTCACGCGCGGCGTAATCGACCAGCATCGGCGTGCCTTTCTCGGCAAAATAGTGACGCTGATGGTCATCTTCTTTCTGCGCTTCGTTCGGCAGGAAGCTGTTGGCCCAAATCTGACCGTGTGGATGAGGATTGGAGCAGCCCATCGCCGCACCTTTGTTTTCAAACACCTGCACCCACGGATAGTGCTGGCCGAGGTCGGCGGTCTGTTCCTGCCAGGTACGCACGATATCTTCCAGTCCGCTCAGCGGCAGCTCCGGCAGCGTTTTGCTGTGATCCGGCGAGAAGCAGATCACCCGGCTGGTGCCACGCGCACTTTCGCAGCGCATCAAAAGATCGTCGCTCTGCGGTGCGTCTGGCGTGTTGGTCATCAGCGCGGCAAAGTCATTGGTGAACACGTAAGTGCTTTTATAGTTAGGGTTTTTGTCACCGGTAATGCGAGTGTTTCCCGCACAGAGGAAACAGTCAGGATCGTGCGCCGGCAGCTGCTCCAGCGCCGGGGTTTCCTGCGCGCCTTGCCACGGACGCTTAGCGCGATGGGGTGAGACCAGCACCCATTGATCGATCAATGGGTTATAACGGCGATGCGGATGATCGACCGGGTTAAATTTTTCCATGATGAGTCCTGGTAAACGGCAAACAGATAAAAATGATTTTGATCAAAGTAGCACAAAGACCAGCGTGAAAGCGTGATCCAGTCTGGATAAATGGTATCGTTTACACAAGGTGACGATTCTCATTTTGTGGGGTTATCAGTGCTATTTGCTTACTTACCAGGCAATGAAATGGTAGCGGTTACATTGCCTTCATACTTCGAACTGCTGCTGCGTTGGCTGCGCATGCGCGCCCCAGTCACTTACTGATGTAAGCTCCTGGGGACTTGCCTGCTTGCCGCCTTGCAGCAGCACGAATTATTTTGGCAATGGCTTTATTGCACGGTAGGCCTTCGTAGGGTCGCCATTCATGGCGACCGCTAATTAACGCAGCGACTCTTGCAGAAAACCGTAACCCTGTTCCTGCGCGACAAAACTCAGGCGGTGGGTGATGCACTGCGGGGCATCTTCGGCGTGATGGGAAACAAACAGCAGTTGTGTGCGGCCTTCGCCAATCAGCACATCGACAAAGCGACGCACCAGCTGGCGGTTAATCGGATCCAGTCCTTGCAGCGGTTCATCAAGGATCAATAACGTAGGATGCTTCACCAGTGCGCGCGCAATCAACACCAGCCGCTGCTGTCCCCACGACAAACTGTGGAACGGCGCATCGGCCAGCTGATTATCCATACCGAGCAACGCCAGCCACTGACGCGCCAGCGCTTTTTGCCGATCGGACACCGCCTGATACAAGCCAATCGAATCGAAGAAGCCAGAGAGCACCACGGTGCGCACATTGCAGCTGACGCGATAATCGAGGTGCAGGCTGCTGCTGACATAACCAATGTGCTGCTTGATATCCCAGATGGTTTCACCGCTGCCGCGTCGGATGCCGAACAGCGTTAAATCGTTGCTGTAACCCTGCGGATGATCGCCGGTCACTAAACTGAGCAGGGTAGATTTACCCGCGCCGTTCGGCCCCACAATCTGCCAGTGTTCGCCGGGATTAACCTGCCAGTTCAGGCCATCAATTACCGCTTTATCGTTGTACGACACCACGCCGTTGCGCAGAACCACGCGCGGCGCATCTTCGGCCAGCTGCGGCAATTGATCCGGCTGATCCGCTTCCGGCAGCGCCATGCCCTCGAGTTTCTCGCTGTGCGCCAGCTGCGCCACCAGCGCTTCAGCCAGAATCGCGCGGCGCTCGCCCACGTGGGTTAACGTGCATTCCGCCAATACGCCAACCTTCTCGACAAAGTCAGGAATATCATCAAAGCGATTGAGCACCAGCACCACGCTAAAACCGCTTTGATGCAGATCATTGAGGGTTTGCGCCAGGCTGGCGCGCGACGCCACATCTAACCCATCGAAAGGTTCATCGAGGATCAGCAAATCCGGCTGCGCCATCAGCGCCTGACACAGCAGCGTTTTGCGCGTCTCGCCGGTGGAAAGATATTTGAAGCGACGATCAAGCAGATAAGTGATGCCAAACTGCTGCGCCAGCGCCTGACAGCGCGCCTCATCTTTCACTTCGTCCTGAATGATTTGCGCGGCGGTGCGGCCGGTATCGTCTTCGCCTTCACTCAGCAGATCGGTGTTATTGCGTTCCCACTCATCGCTGACCAGTTTTTGCAGCTGCTCTAACGAAAGACGCGTGCGGCGCTGAAAATTCTGCTGCACGCTGCCTTTGCCGGGCAGCAACTCGCCGGAGAGGGCGCGCGCCAGCGATGACTTGCCGCTGCCGTTGGCGCCGACGAACGCCCAGCTTTCGCCGCTGTTGAGAGTTAAATCGTTGAGGGACAGTGCTCGGGTGTCGCTAAGGTGAAACGTGCCTTGCGAAATTTGCAATGAAGCCATGATCTATTCCGTTTTATGCATCGTATTGCTCAGTTTTAGCCAGCGATGCAGGCGAAGTCAAATCATGGCGTGGATTTCAGAGCAGTGTGGCGATGATGGCGTGTTCGGCATTAAAACTGGCGGTGACGCTGGCACCAACCTGCAGATTCTGCTGTTTCACCGCGTCATTGGTGACGGTAGCGCACAGCGTTTCGCCGCTCGGCAACGCCATCAATACTTCGCTAACCTGATCGCCTGGCTCAATCGCGCTGATCTGCGCGGCCAGCTGATTATCGCTACTGTCGGCGGCGTGACTGACGTGAATCCACGGCGCTTTAATCAGCACCAGCACCTCTTTGCCGCTGTCGAGCTGTAGCCGTTCAGCGCTGCGGGCGGTGATCGCCACTTGCAGGCGCGTCACGCCATCAGCGAGCAGCACCTCAATGTGCTGCTGCACCTGCTGATGATCGCTGGCCAGCACCGTACCAAACAGCTGATTGCGCGCGCTGGTTTGCAGCGAGAAGCGCGCAATTGCCGCCAGCAAACTGTCGAGCGGCAAACTGTCGTTTTGCAGCACATCGAAGGCTTTCTGTTGAATCTGCTCCATTAACTGGAACAGCTGAATCAAGCGTTCGCCATAACGCGTCAGCTGCGCGCCGCCGCCGCCTTTGCCGCCGGTCGCGCGATCCACCAGCGTTTGATCGGCCAGCTGATTCATTTCATTGATCGCATCCCAGGCGCTTTTGTAGCTGATGCCCGCCAGTTTCGCGCCCTGGCTAATCGAGCCAGTTTGCTGCACGCGTTTCAGTAATTCGATGCGGCGCGGATCGGCAAACAGCTTTTGCTGAAGACGAATATGGAGAGAAAGTTCTGCCTGCATGTCAGCTCCTTAGGTTTATCTGACCAGTGTAAGGCCTAAAGTAAAAGCACGAAAAGGGCAGTGCGTTTTTTTCGCTAACCGTTACAATCACTTTTTTATTTTCTGCGTGAGGTTTCCATGCTGGAACTGTTAAAAAGCCTGGCTGTGGCTATCATCATGGTGCCGATTGTGATGGCTATTATGCTCGGTCTGATTTACGGCCTGGGTGAAGTTTTCAACGTCATCTCAAAATTTGGCCGCCGCGACGATCGTCCTGCCAACAGCTCACAACACTAATTTCTCAACGCCCGCTTCCTGCGGGCGTTTTGTTTCTGAACTTCTGTAAAATCCTGCCGATATATATCCCATCGTCCAGGTCGCCATAAATGGCGACCCTACGTCACCAAATAGCGGCTGACATGCTTTGTGCTCACGTTGTATTATCAAATATATAACGTAACAAGGAGCAACAAATGCAAACAATCAATTACCGCTGGGCTGCTGCAACCGTCTTAGGCGTTTCGTTGGCGGGTCACGCCGTGGCCGCAGAAAAAATTACCGTGTTCGCGGCGGCATCGCTGACCAATGCGCTGCAGGAAATTGCGACGCAGTATCAGAAGAAAAGTGGCGTAGAAGTGGTCTCTTCTTTTGCCTCTTCTTCGGTGCTGGCGCGCCAGATCGATCAGGGCGCACCTGCCGATCTGTTCATCTCTGCCGATCAGCAATGGATGGACGATGTAGTGGCGAAAAACAGCGTGGTAACCAGCACGCGCTATACGCTGCTCGGCAATGATCTGGTGCTGATTGCACCGAAAAGCGACGCGGCTAAAGCGGTCACGATTGACAGCAAAACCGACTGGAAAAGCCTGCTGAAAGGCGAGCGGCTGGCGGTGGGCGATCCGGATCACGTGCCCGCTGGCATTTATGCCAAAGAAGCATTACAAAAACTCGGCGCGTGGGACGCTTTATCCCCGCAGCTAGCGCCGGCTAATAATGTGCGTGCCGCGCTGGCATTGGTTGAGCGTAATGAAACGCCGTACGGCATCGTGTATGGTTCGGACGCGGTGGCCAGCCAAAAAGTGCAGGTCGTGGGACGATTCCCGGAAGATAGCCACAAGCCCGTGGAATATCCGATGGCGATTGTCAAAGAACATCAGAACGCAACGGTAGAAGCCTTCTACAACTATTTGCAGGGGCCGGATGCCGCTGCCGTGTTTAAACAGTATGGATTCACGCCGAAGAAATGATATTGAGCGATCCCGAATGGCAGGCCGTTTTTCTCAGCCTGAAAGTTTCTTGTGTAGCTGTGATCTGCAGCTTGCCGTTTGGCATCATGATGGCCTGGATACTGGCGCGCTGCCGTTTTCCGGGCAAAACCCTGTTGGATAGCATCGTCCATTTGCCGCTGGTGCTGCCGCCGGTGGTGGTGGGTTATCTGCTGCTGATCGCTTTAGGCCGTCGCGGTTTTATCGGCGAATGGCTGTATGACTGGTTTGGCTTCACCTTTGCCTTTAGCTGGCGCGGCGCGGTGATCGCTTCGGCGGTGATGGCGTTTCCGCTAATGGTGCGCGCGATTCGTCTCGCGCTGGAAGCGGTGGATACCAAACTGGAGCTGGCCGCCCGCACGCTGGGTGCCGGGCGCTGGCGCGTGTTTTTCACCATCACACTTCCGCTCACCTTGCCGGGCATTATTGTCGGCACGGTGCTGGCCTTCGCCCGCTCGCTGGGCGAATTTGGCGCCACCATCACTTTTGTCTCCAACATTCCCGGCGAGACGCGCACCATTCCGTCGGCGATGTTCACCCTGATTGAAACGCCGGGTGCGGAAGGCACCGCAGCGCGACTTTGTGCAGTGGCGATAGCGTTAGCACTGATGTCGCTGGTGGCGTCTGAGCTGCTGGCGCGCTGGGGCCGTAAACGGCTGGGAGCGGCATAATGCTAAATCTGCATCTTTCTCAGCAGTTGGGCGATCATCTGCTCGACGTCAACGTCAACATTCCCGCCAGCGGCATCACCGCCATTTTCGGCGTATCGGGCGCGGGCAAAACCTCGTTAATTAACGCGATTGGCGGATTAACCCAGCCGCAAAGCGGGCGCATCGAGTTAAACGATCGCCTGCTGTTCGATTCGGACACGCGCGTGAATTTGCCGCCAGAGAAGCGCCGTATCGGCTATGTGTTTCAGGATGCGCGGCTGTTCCCGCACTATCGCGTGCGCGGCAATCTGCAATACGGCATGGCGCCCTCAATGAAGCCGCAGTTCAACGCGCTGGTGGCGCTGCTCGGTTTAGAGTCGCTGCTAACGCGTTATCCCGCGTCGCTTTCGGGCGGTGAAAAACAGCGCGTGGCAATTGGCCGCGCTTTGCTGACCGCGCCCGATATTCTGCTGATGGATGAACCGCTGGCATCGCTCGATCTGCCGCGCAAACGTGAGCTGATGCCCTATCTGCAAAAGCTGGCAAAGCAGGTCGATATCCCGATTCTTTACGTGTCGCACAGCCTCGATGAAATCCTGCAGTTGGCGGACAACGTGCTGGTGCTGGATGCCGGCCAGGTGAAAGCATTTGGCCCGCTGGAGAAAGTGTGGAGCAGTTCGGCGATGCGTCCGTGGCTGCCGCTCGCCGAGCGCACCAGCGTGCTACGCGTGCAGGTGCTGGAGCAGCATCCCGATTACCCGATGACCGCGCTGTCGCTGGGCGATCAGCATATTTGGGTGAGCAGGGTGAATCAGCCGCTGAAAACGCCGCTGCGTATTCGTATCGCCTCGGCCGATGTGTCGCTGGCCTTGCAGCCGCCGCACAATACTTCGATCCGCAATATTTTACCGGCGCAGGTGGTTGAGCTGCTGGAGATTGACGATCAGGTGGAAGTGAAGCTGCGCATTGGCATCAGCGAGTTGTGGGCACGTATTTCACCGTGGGCGCGGGATGAGTTGGGCATCCGGCCCGATCAGTGGCTGTATGCGCAGATTAAGAGCGTGTCGATAGCGGCATAACAAAAGGTCACCATAAATGGCGACCCTACAAAACCGCACCAAACATCTGTAGGGTCGCCATTTATGGTGACCGAAATGCGTTGATGCGGAGGGTTAACTAGAAAACTTCCTGATAAATCACTTCGGCGATGCCCGGCTCCAGATTGGTGCCAATCACCTTTTTGGCGCGCGCTTTGATGGCGTCATCGGCATTGCCCATCGCCACGCCTAATCCCACCTGTTCCAGCATGCTGAGATCGTTGTAGTTGTCGCCGAACGCCAGCACGTCTTGCATGCTAAAGCCCTGACTTTCAACCCACTGCGCCAGACGCTTGCCTTTGCTGTTGCCGCCTTTGGCGATATCCACCTGATCGTGCCACGACCATTCACACGCCAGACCGAGTTCGGCTTCGGTGCGTTCAGCAAACTGCTGCAGCGCGCGGGTGTCGGGATGCGACAGCGCGAATTTCCAGATCGAATCAGCGTCAATCGCCGCCTGCGCCAGGCTTGGCACCTGCAGGAACAGCGGACGCTGCGCTTCCGGCAGCGATTGCGCCCAGTTCAACGTACGCGTCACATGGCCGGTTGGCGTCTGGTACAGCATCGCATCATCGACATACAGCAGACCGTGGATGTTCTCCTCGTCCAGCATCTCAATCACACGCGCGGCTTTGCTTTTATCCAGTGGATCGGCGGCCAGCACCTGTTTCGCCGGATAATCATACAAATAGGTGCCATTACAGCAGATTGCGGGTGTATCCAGCTTAAGTGCCTGATAAAAAGGGTGGATAGCGCAGTGGTGGCGACCGGTGACGATCAACACTTTCACGCCCGCCTGTTGCGCGCGGGCCAGCGCTTCGATGGATTCAGGCAGAATGGTTTTGTTCGGGGTCAGCAGGGTGCCGTCGAGGTCAAGGGCGATTACGCGGTAGCTCATTACACTTTCCGTCCGGAAGTTGGCAAAGCATTGAGTCTACACCCGGCAGCGGCCCTGAGACAAAAAACAGGGCACAAATGAATCCAGCGCGACAAAATGAAACGCGCTACAGTTATCCCTTTCATCAGGCAGCGAATAAGGAAAACGCATGAAACAAGTCGTGTATACCGCCAGTCCCGAGAGCCAGCAGATTCATGCCTGGCAGTTGCAGGAAGATGGCGCACTGACGTTATTGCAGGTAACGGATGTTGCCGGCCAGGTGCAGCCGATGGTGGTGAGCCCGAAGAAAGATTTCCTCTATGTAGGTGTTCGTCCGAATTTTCGCGTGCTGGCGTTCCGCATTGCGGCCGACGGTTCGCTGAGCCTCGCCGGTGAAGCACCGCTGCCGGGCAGCCCAACCCACATCTCCACCGATCGTCACGGCAATTATCTGTTCTGCGGCTCGTACAACGATGCCTGCGTCAGCATCAGCCCGATTGGCAGCGATGGCTTGCCGCAAGCGCCGAGTCAGGTGATCAGCGGGTTGGACGGTTGCCACTCCGCCAATATCGACCTGAATAACCAAACGCTGTTTGTTCCGGCACTGAAGCAGGATCGCATCTGCCTGTATCAACTGAACGCAGACGGCACGCTGGCCCCGCGTGAACAAGCGCAGGTCACCACCGTTGAAGGTGCGGGTCCGCGTCACATGGCGTTCCACCCTAACGGCGCGTATGGCTACGTGGTGAACGAGCTGGATAGCAGCGTCGATGTCTGGGCGCTGAACAATGTGCACGGCCAGGTTGAGCGGGTGCAGAGCCTCGACATGATGCCGAAGGATTTCAGCGATACGCGTTGGGCGGCGGACATCCACATCACGCCGGATGGCCGTTTCCTCTATGCCTGCGACCGTACCAGCAGCACCATTACGGTGTTCAGCATCAGTGAAGATGGTTCGGTGCTGGCGATTGAAGGTTACCAGCCGACTGAAACCCAGCCGCGCGGCTTTAATATTGATCACAACGGTCAATATCTGGTGGCAGCGGGACAAAAATCGCACCACATCGAAGTGTATAAGATTCAGGAGCGCGGCCTGCTTAATCCGCTGGCGCGTTACGCAGTAGGACAAGGCCCAATGTGGGTGGTAATCCACCAGCTGTGATAACTTTTTGGGGCGCCATTCATGGCCAACTACTTGTCATTTAAGCGGTAAACTGGCATCGCAGGGGTTCCGCCCGCTAAACATCTGGCAGTTTCAGAATGCGTGAAGCAGGCGGCCGGGCTAAGGTCCGAAGGCGCGGACCTTAGCAATCCGCGCCTTGCGCCGTCCTCGCTGTTCCCTCGCTTATCCTTCCGTCCTGACGGACCGCGCGGATTCGCCTTCCTGGCTCATGCCGCGCTTTCGCCGACGTCGTGTCGGCTCATCCTGGCCGTCACTCTGCGCTCGGCGCTGCGGATGGCGCGCAATAGCGCCGCCTGTGATGACAGTGCCCGAATTGGTTTTTTCGTAGGGAATGCATTTATGCGCACCAGGTTGCCATGAATGGCAACCCTACGGGATTTATAGCGATTTTGAGTTAAGAATACACACGACTGCTGCAGCGCGGGTGTTGAGGCGACATCCCAAAACGCTGAACGAGTGAGGGATTCCAGGGCGAGCCGCATGGATGCGGCGAGAGGTGGCGCTGAGCAGGAGCGAATCGCCACCGGTCCGTCAGGAATCGTGAATGAGTGAAGGTACCGCGCAGCGGCGGGTTGGGCTGGCGCAGGGCCCGGGAGTGCAGAGGGCGCGGCCAGGCGTCCTCTGCTCGGTCGCCGCAGCATGGAGCTGGAACTGCCTCAGCACCTGGCGAACGAAAGCCGCTCTGCGCTTAACTGAGCGGCATTACGCCATTCATGGCGACCTTTTTTTATTACGCGTACTTCACCGTAATCGACGCACTGGCCAGCGCATGGAAATGCACGTTAAAACCCACCATCGCGCCGCTCGCGCCTTCATCGACGTCAATCTTATCCGTATCCAGCGCATGCACCGTAAAGATGTAGCGATGGGATTCGCCCTGCGGTGGCGCTGCGCCGCCGTAGCCGGTTTGGCCAAAATCGGTGCGCGTCTGAATGGCGCTCTCCGGCAGTTCTGCCACACCGGAACCGGCACCCTGCGGCAACTCGGTGACTTCTGCCGGAATGTTCGCTACCACCCAATGCCACCAGCCGGAACCGGTTGGCGCGTCGGGATCGTAGCAGGTGACTACAAAGCTTTTGGTGCCCACCGGCACATCTTCCCACGCCAGATGCGGTGACACATTATCGCCCTGGTAACCCATGCCGTTGAAAACGTGTCGCTCTGGCATCTTATCGCCGTCGTTAAAATCCTGGCTAACTACGCGCATGATCGCTCCTTATTGGTTGTGCAGTGCCCTCAATCATGGTGGAAATGCGCCGCAACATCCAGTGCCGCGCCGACCGCTTGCGTCAGTTTCGTCAGCTCGGCGGCAGAAATCAGATAAGGTGGCATCAGATAGATCAATCGTCCAAACGGACGAATCCACACGCCGCGCTCAACGAAGAAGTGTTGCAACGCCGCCATGTTCACCGCCTGATGGGTTTCGATCACGCCAATCGCGCCCAGCACGCGTGCGTCGGCCACCGCATGATGACTGCGCAGCGGCAGCAGCTCGGCACGCAGCTGCTGTTCAATCTGCGCCACTTGCGACTGCCAATGCCCTTCATTCACCATTTTCAGACTTTCCACCGCCACCGCGCAGGCCAGCGGATTGCCCATAAAGGTGGGGCCGTGCATAAAGCAGCCCGCTGCGCTGCGGCTGATAGTGTCGGCGACTTCACGCGTGGTCAGCGTGGCGGAGAGCGTCATGGTGCCGCCGGTCAGCGCTTTGCCGAGGCAGAGAATGTCCGGCGTGATGCCCGCATGGTCGCAGGCAAACAGCTTGCCGCTGCGGCCAAATCCGGTGGCGATCTCATCGGCAATCAGCAGCAAACCGTAGCGATCGCACAGCGCGCGCACCTGCTGCAGATAGCGCGGATGGTAGAAACGCATGCCGCCAGCACCTTGCACAATCGGCTCCAGAATCACCGCCGCAATCTCGCGATGGTGGATTTCGGCCAGCTGCGCGAAATCGGCGAAATCCGCCTCGTTCCACGCATCATCGAAAGCACACTGCGGCGCGTTGGCGAACAGATGTTCCGGCAGATAGCCGCGCCACAGGCTGTGCATCGAATTTTCCGGATCGCACACCGACATCGCGGCAAAGGTATCGCCGTGATAGCCGCGCTTCAGCGTGAGGAATTTCTGCCGCGTTTGGTTGCGTCCCAACCAGTATTGCAGCGCCATTTTCATCGACACTTCGACGGCGATCGAACCTGAATCGGCGAGGAACACGCACTCCAGCGCCTCAGGCGTCATGGCAACCAGCTGGCGGCTCAGTTCCACCGCCGCCGGATGGGTAATGCCGCCAAACATCACATGCGACATCTGCGTCATTTGCTGCTGTAGCGCCTGATTGAGGCGCGGATGGTTGTAGCCGTGAATCGCCGCCCACCACGACGACATGCCGTCCACCAGTTCACGTCCATCGGCCAACTGCAGCTGGCAGCCGTGCGCCGCCACAACCGGATAACAGGGCAGGGGATCGCGCATCGACGTGTAGGGATGCCAGATATGCTGGCGGTCAAAGTTGAGGTCGTCCTGAGTGAACATGTGAGTTGTAAACCATTTTAAAAAGATTTAGTTTACAAGTATAACCACGTTAATCGTCGGGATGAACCCCCTTTTTCTGGAGTAAGCAATGGCAAACCGCTGGACACTGACACAAGCTCAGGCACTTTTCGATAAACCTTTCCTTGAGTTGATGTTTGAAGCGCAGCAAGTGCATCGTCAACATTTCGATCCACGCCAGGTGCAGGTCAGCACGCTGCTATCGATCAAAACCGGCGCCTGCCCGGAAGACTGTAAATATTGTCCGCAGAGCGCGCGCTACAAAACCGGTCTGGAATCAGAACGGCTGATGGAAGTGGATGCGGTGCTGGAATCGGCGCGCAAAGCCAAAGCGGCGGGATCGAGCCGCTTCTGCATGGGCGCGGCGTGGAAAAACCCGCACGAGCGCGACATGCCTTACCTGCAGCAGATGGTACAGGGCGTGAAAGCGATGGGCATGGAAACCTGCATGACGCTTGGCACGCTGGATGGCAGCCAGGCACAGCGTCTTGCCGAAGCCGGGCTCGATTTCTATAACCATAACCTCGACACCTCGCCAGAGTTCTACGGCAACATCATCACCACGCGCAGCTATCAGGAACGTCTGGATACGCTGGATAAAGTGCGCGGCGCGGGCATCAAAGTGTGTTCCGGCGGCATCGTAGGTTTGGGTGAAACGGTGAAAGATCGCGCGGGCTTGCTGGTGCAGCTGGCGAATCTGCCGACGCCGCCTGAGAGCGTACCGATCAACATGCTGGTGAAGGTCAAAGGCACGCCGCTGGCCGATAACGACGACGTCGAACCGTTCGACTTCATCCGCACCATCGCGGTGGCGCGCATCATGATGCCATCCTCGCACGTGCGTCTTTCAGCCGGTCGCGAGCAGATGAGCGAACAAACTCAGGCGATGTGCTTTATGGCCGGTGCTAACTCAATCTTCTACGGCTGCAAGCTGCTCACCACGCCAAACCCGGAAGAGGATAAAGACCTGATTCTGTTCCGCAAACTGGGCCTCAATCCTGAGCATACCGCGACAACCGCCGGTGACAACGAGCAGCAATATCAGCTCAGCGAGCAGCTGCTGCACGCGGATACCGAGCAGTTCTACAACGCGGCTGTGTAAATGGGCTGGTCACAACGTATCGATCAGGCGCTGGCGGCGCGGCGTGCCGCTGATGGCTGGCGGCTGCGGCGTCCCGTTGAGCACAACAGCGTGCGGGAGATTACGCTCGAAGGGCAGCGCTATCGCCACTTCTCCAGCAATGACTATCTCGGCTTGAGTCAGCATCCGGCGGTGATCGCTGCCTGGCAGCAGGGCGCGGCCGAATCAGGCGCGGGTGCGGGTGCATCCGGTCATGTCACCGGCTACAGCCGCCATCATGCGCAGCTCGAAGCGGAGCTGGCGGACTGGCTTGGCTATTCGCGCGCGCTGCTATTTATTTCGGGATTCGCCGCCAATCAGGCGGTGATCCATCTGCTGGCGGAAAAACAGGATCGCATCTTCGCCGATAAGCTGGCGCACGCGTCACTGCTGGATGCCGCCAGCCACAGCCCGGCGAGCCTGCGTCGCTTTGCCCACAATCAGCCGGAAAGTCTGGCAAAGCTGCTGGCAACGCCGTCGGATGGCGGCACGCTGGTGGTGACCGAAGGCGTGTTCAGCATGGATGGCGACAGTGCACCGCTGGCAGCTATCGCAGAAGAGACGCGGCGCGGCAATGGCTGGCTGCTGGTGGATGATGCGCACGGCATCGGCGTCACCGGTGCGCAAGGGCGCGGCAGCTGCTGGCAGCAGCAGGTCAAGCCGGAACTGCTTATCGTCACCTTCGGCAAAGGGTTTGGCGTCAGCGGCGCGGCGCTGCTGTGTGATGACGCCACTGCTGATTACGTCGAGCAGTTTTCACGCCATCTGATCTACTCCACCGCGATGCCACCGGCGCAGTGCTTCGCGCTGCTAGCGGCACTGCGGCAGATTCAACAAGGCGATGCGCTGCGCGAAAAACTGCACAGTCACATTGCGCGTTTTCGCGCCGGTGCAGCGGATTTGCCGTGGCAACTGGTCGATTCTGCGAGCGCCATCCAGCCGCTGATCGTTGGCGAAAACAGCGCGGCGCTGGCGTTATCCCAGCGGCTGGCACAGGCCGGCTGCTGGGTGAGCGCCATTCGTCCACCGACCGTGCCGCCGGGCACCGCACGGCTGCGCATCACGCTTACCGCTGCGCATCACACCGATGATATTGATCGTCTGCTGGAGGCGCTGTATGACGCTGCAGGTTAACAAGCAGGCCGTGGCAAACGCTTTTGGTCGTGCGGCTGCGCATTACGAGCAGCACGCGCAGTTACAGCGGCTGAGCGGTGATGCGCTGCTGGCGCTGGCGCCCGCCGGTTTTGGCCCGCATCTGCTGGATGCTGGTTGCGGCACCGGCTGGTATAGCCGCTACTGGCGCGATCGCGGGCGCACGCTGACGGCGCTTGATCTGTCGGCCAACATGCTGCAAACCGCACGCGATCAGCAATCGGCACAGCACTATCTGCTGGGCGATATTGATGAGGTGCCGCTACCAGACGCCAGCGTTGACGGCGTGTGGAGCAATCTGGCGGTGCAGTGGAGCAGCGACTTGCACACCGCGCTGCTGCAGTTTTTACGCGTTACGCGTCCAGGCGGCACGGTACTGTTTTCCACGCTGCTCGATGGATCGCTCCACGAGGTGCATCACACGTGGGCGCAGCTGGATGGTCGTCAGCACGCCAACCGTTTCCTCAGCGCCGCGCAGTTTGACGCGGCCACCGCGACGCTGCCGATCGCTAAGCAGCAGCAGGTTATCACGCTGCATTTTCCCAGTGCGCTCAGCGCCATGCGCTCGCTGAAAGGCATTGGTGCCACGCATCTGCACGACGGACGCGGCGCCAGCGTGCTGACGCGTTCCCAACTGGCACATCTTGAGCAGCACTGGCCGCAGGACGAGGCGGGTTATCGCCTGAGTTATCATCTGATGTATGGAGTTTTAAGCAAATGACACGCTGGTTTATCACCGGAACCGATACCGAAGTGGGCAAAACCGTGGCCAGCGGTGCGCTGCTGCAGGCGGCGAGCGCCGCCGGTTTACGCACCGCAGGCTACAAGCCGGTGGCATCCGGCTGCGAGATCACGCCGCAAGGCATCCGCAACAGCGACGCGCTGGCGTTGCAGCGCTACAGCAGCCTGGCGTTAAGCTATGAGCAGGTGAACCCGCTGGCGTTTGTCGAGCCGACCTCGCCGCATATCATTAGCGCGGAAGAGGGCAGACCGATTACTTTTGCCACGCTTTCAGCAGGCTTGCGCGCGCTGGAGCAGCAGGCGGAATGGGTGTTAGTCGAAGGCGCAGGCGGATGGTTTACGCCGCTGTCGGAGACACAAACGTACGCCGATTGGGTGGAAGCCGAGCAATTGCCGGTGATTCTGGTGGTGGGCGTGAAACTTGGTTGCATCAACCATGCGATGCTCACCGCCGAAGCGGTCAAAGCACGCGGATTACGCCTTGCGGGCTGGATTGCCAATGATATTCAACCGCCCGGCAAACGCCATCAGGAGTATATGGCTACGCTGCGTCAGCGCATTGATGCGCCGTTGTTGGGTGAGATCCCGCACCTTAGCGATGAGGCCGAACAGGCGGAATGTGGGCGTTATTTGAGGTTGCCGCAATAAATGAGCCAGGTCGCCATAAATGGCGACCCTACAAAACCACATCATGCTCCGTAGGGCTGAGGGATCCCCAGGAATATCGTTAATACACATATACGATATTCCTGTAACTCGCTGATAGTTCGGCTCGCACCGTTTCTATATCCAGCTGACTGATCCCTGCCGGGTTGTGCCTTATCGCATTTCTTGCCAGCGTAAGGTATGACAGTACTCGCCGGTGTTGCACCGTGTTCGCCTGATAAAACCGGTGCTCGCCTTTTCTTTCAAGCGCGTAGCCCATCAGCCACAGTACGATGCTGCACAGCGTCGACAGCAGGTTCAGCACTGACATCCTTTCCACACTCCGGCTGAAGCTGCTTCTCAGCCCCATACCGTAACGTTCACTCTTTTCATCCCGGAAGTTCTGCTCTATCTGCATTCTCCGGCTGTAAAGCTTCATTATCGTCCGTGACTTCAGCTCCGCATCGCTGGTAAACAGCACCCACGGCTCACGGGCCAGGCGACTCTGGTTTGCCTCTTCGCGCGTGTAAAAAAAACGATCCCGGCTTTTCTTTCCGTGACGATTTTTGGGTGCTCTCTTATGAACGTGCACGAAGCCGTAAGCCGGTGATTTTTTATATCGCGTCAGCCGGGCCGCACCAGCACAGCGCGGCGTTGTGCCGGCTTTTAGCTGACCCGGCGTTACCCACTCTTCCGTTCCGGCCAGCTTCAGAACGCCGTTGCCCCTGAGCCGGCCGATGAAGTGCCATCCGTGCGACTGAACGCGGTTAAACCACTCGCGGCGGAACCCGGCATCGGTGACGATGGTCACTTTCCTGTCTCCCAGGCACCCGGCCAGGTCGTCCAGAAAACGGTTCTGAAGGTCGGGATTTCCCAGCTTATCGCCTTCTGCGATGAGGCTCAGCAGCGGGATGGCGCGTCCATCCGCCAGCAGGCTGGCACGCAAAAGGCTGAAGGACTGAGTCGGCCAGGCGCTCCAGTCCACGGCAATGACGCACTCCTTCATGTCCCGGATAAGCCAGCAGATAATGTCGCGTGACAGCGCGGGCACCTCCCGGTGGAGGGCGGCATTCCCCATAAGGCGGTCAACGCGTTTGATTTTGTGCTTAACGCGGGCATCGCCCGCAAGAGAGCGACCAATGCTGGTCAGATTGAGGGAAGCACCGCGGGTCAGGGAAATCGTCATATCAGTGAGGGCGTTACGACGATACTGATGGGTGCTGGCTAAAGATTCCCGTAAAAATTTATGGCAAAATGCGGAAGCAGGCATAGTGGCGATCTTATTTTTTGTTGGCGCAATAATTAGATCATTTTTCCACTGTGCCTGCTTCGTTTTTGTGGGGATTCATCAGTCCGTAGGGTCGCCATTTATGGCGACCTGGCTACATCGTCACGTTGCGGTCAGCCACTTATTCACCGTCAAATCATCCAGCTGCGCCACTTTGCCATGCGCCACGTTACGCCCACGATGCAGCAGCAGGAAATAGTCGGCGACGCGCCGGACAAGCGACACGTGCTGCTCCAGCAGCAAAATGGTTAAACCATACTCACGGTTTAGCCGACGAATCAGATTGCCCATCTCCTCTTCCAGCCACGGCGACATCCCTTCCGTTGGCTCATCCAGAATCACCAGCTTGGGCTGCAGCACCAGCGCACGCGCCAGTGCCAAATGTTGCTGTTGCTCCATCGGCAACTCGCCGCTGCGCTGATGGCGCAATGAATAGAGCGCCGGAAACAGGTCAAACACCATTTCCGGAATGGCGCGGCTACGATCGTCCTGCGCTGCCATCAGGGCGATCAGCAGGTTATCCTCCACGCTCATCTGCGAGAAAATATGCCGTCCTTGCGGCACGTAACCAATGCCGGTGCGCGCGCGCAGCTCGGCGGGTTGCAGCAGCAAATCTTCCGGCGGCGCGCCATCTTCCTGCCAGGTCATCGAGCCGCTGTTAATCGGCAGGCGGCCCATAATGCAGTTCACCAACGTGGTTTTGCCCATGCCGGGGCTGCCCAGCACGCCGGTGCAGGTGCCCGGCGGCAGATCGAGATCCACATCCCACAGAATGTGATTTTGACCGTAAAACTGATTCACCGAACGTAAACTCAGCATCTGACATACTCCTTCCAGATTATTAGCCTGAATGCTCCCGCTCTGTGTCGTCTGGCATACAGTCGTGCACGATTGATGGACACCGCTGTCGTCGGCAACTGCCGATATGGACTCGTCACTCCATACCGTTAACACTGCAATTCCCAGGCCAGGTTAGGAATTTAACTCTTTCCAGGTCGGAAACCTGACAAATCAACCGCTAAAAGTTGAGAAACGCTTAACAATTGCCGGCGGTGATAAATTAGCTGCACTTTGACGGTGCTGACTGCTTAACGTTTCTGGTGCATTTGATCGTTCGTAAGGCAATAACCGGGGAAATAAATGGTCTTAAAGCCTGGTTTTTCTCCCGGCAAGGAGAGGTAAACAGGGAAAAAGAAGGGTTAATGCCACACGCAGGAGAAGAAAAATAAATGCGAAAAAATTTTTTTTCGCGCTTAAGAATGGGCGGGAGAAAATTATACACAGCCGATGGGCTCGGGGCTGGATTCACTTATCCACCATTACTGTGGATAACCTTGTGCATTAGCGACTGAAAACCGTGTGCAAGCGAGTAAATTCGCGGCCTTCATACATTATGATGAGAAACTGGGCTTTTGAGTCAATGTCAGTAAAAACAGCAGGTTAGTTAAAATCAAGCATGCGAATTATCTGGCTTGTCATCGGACTGCAATTTAATGACACTCTATTGACAAATGTTAAAAGCGTCCTCCGCTTGGGGATAACATTGCGCAACAAGAGCTTGCTGGCTGCCGCTTAAATTGCATTGAAGAAAATCGGCTTCAGGTTCCATTATCGTGCAAGGTTACTGTGATTATGTCCAGTATTTTTTTCTGGCAAATTCGCCATAGCAGAGTAGAATTAGCAGCCTGCCCGCCGACTTCATCTGCTGGAACCGCTAAAACATGAGCAAAGCCTTTAAACTCAACTCCGCTTTCAAGCCTTCAGGCGATCAACCTGAGGCGATTCGCCGTCTCGAAGAGGGGCTGGAAGATGGACTCGCGCATCAAACGCTGTTGGGCGTGACGGGCTCTGGTAAAACGTTTACCGTGGCGAACGTGATTGCCGACCTCAACCGTCCGACCATGGTGCTGGCGCCGAATAAAACCCTGGCAGCGCAGCTCTACGGCGAGATGAAGGAGTTTTTCCCGGATAACGCGGTGGAGTTTTTCGTCTCTTATTACGATTACTACCAGCCTGAAGCCTATGTGCCGAGTTCTGACACCTTTATCGAGAAAGATGCCTCGGTGAATGAGCACATTGAGCAGATGCGTCTGTCGGCGACCAAAGCGCTGCTGGAGCGTCGTGATGTGATTGTGGTGGCGTCAGTTTCGGCGATCTACGGCTTGGGCGATCCTGATCTCTACCTGAAAATGATGCTGCACCTGACACGCGGCATGATTATCGATCAGCGCAGCATTCTGCGTCGCCTGGCGGAGCTGCAATATACCCGCAACGATCAAGCCTTCCAGCGCGGTACCTTCCGCGTGCGCGGCGAAGTGATTGATGTGTTCCCGGCCGAATCGGATGACATCGCACTGCGTATTGAGTTGTTCGATGAAGAAGTTGAAAGGCTGTCGCTGTTTGATCCGCTGACCGGCCAGATTGATTCCGTCATCCCACGCTTTACCGTCTATCCCAAAACGCACTACGTGACGCCGCGTGAACGCATTCTGCAAGCGATGGAAGAGATCAAAGATGAGCTGGTGATCCGCCGCAAAGTGCTGCTGGAGAACAATAAGCTGCTTGAAGAGCAGCGTATTTCTCAGCGTACGCAGTTCGATCTCGAAATGATGAATGAGTTGGGTTACTGCTCCGGCATCGAAAACTACTCGCGCTATCTCTCCGGTCGCGGACCGGGCGAGCCGCCGCCGACTTTGTTCGACTATTTACCGGCGGATGGCTTGCTGGTGGTCGACGAATCGCACGTCACTATTCCGCAGATCGGCGGCATGTATCGCGGTGACCGCGCGCGTAAAGAGACGCTGGTGGAATACGGTTTCCGCCTGCCGTCAGCGCTGGATAACCGTCCAATGCGCTTTGAAGAGTTTGAAGCAGCAGCGCCGCAAACCATTTATGTGTCGGCCACGCCGGGTAATTACGAGCTGGAAAAATCGGGCAGCGAAGTGATCGATCAGCTGGTGCGTCCAACTGGCCTGCTGGATCCGGTTCTGGAAGTGCGTCCGGTGGCGACGCAAGTGGACGATTTGCTGTCGGAAATCCGCAAGCGTGTTGAGATCAACGAGCGTGTGCTGGTGACCGTATTGACCAAGCGTATGGCGGAAGATCTCACCGAATACCTTGTGGAGCACGGTGAGAAGGTGCGCTATCTGCACTCGGATATCGATACCGTGGAACGTATGGAGATTATCCGCGATTTACGCCTCGGCGAATTTGATGTGCTGGTTGGCATCAACTTGCTGCGAGAAGGTCTGGATATGCCGGAAGTATCGCTGGTGGCGATTCTCGATGCCGATAAAGAGGGCTTCCTGCGTTCCGAGCGTTCGCTGATTCAGACCATTGGCCGCGCCGCGCGTAACATCAACGGCCGGGCGATTCTCTACGCCGACAAAATCACGCCGTCGATGGAGCGCGCGATGGGCGAAACCGAGCGCCGTCGTGAGAAGCAGCAGAAATACAACGAAGAGAATGGCATTACACCGCAAGGGCTCAACAAGAAGATCACCGATATTCTTGAGCTCGGTAAAAACGTGGTGAAAACGCGCGGCAAAGGCAAAACCGCGTCACGCACTGCGGCAGAAGCCGAAGCTAACTATATGGCGCTTACGCCGCAGGCGATGCAGAAGAAAATTCACGAGCTGGAAGGGCAGATGCAGCAACACGCGCAGAACCTGGAGTTCGAAGAAGCCGCCAGCGTGCGCGATCAGTTACATCAATTGCGTGAGCTGTTTATTGCGGCTTCGTGATGGTTGTAGCGAGGTCGCCATAATCGTGATGGTTGTAACCAGGTCGCCATAAATGGCGACCCTACGGACTGATGAATCCCCACAAAAACGAAGCAGGCACAGTGGAAAAATGATCTAATTATTGCGCCAACAAAAAATAAGATCGCCACTATGCCTGCTTCCGCATTTTGCCATAAATTTTTACGGGAATCTTTAGCCAGCACCCATCAGTATCGTCGTAACGCCCTCACTGATATGACGATTTCCCTGACCCGCGGTGCTTCCCTCAATCTGACCAGCATTGGTCGCTCTCTTGCGGGCGATGCCCGCGTTAAGCACAAAATCAAACGCGTTGACCGCCTTATGGGGAATGCCGCCCTCCACCGGGAGGTGCCCGCGCTGTCACGCGACATTATCTGCTGGCTTATCCGGGACATGAAGGAGTGCGTCATTGCCGTGGACTGGAGCGCCTGGCCGACTCAGTCCTTCAGCCTTTTGCGTGCCAGCCTGCTGGCGGATGGACGCGCCATCCCGCTGCTGAGCCTCATCGCAGAAGGCGATAAGCTGGGAAATCCCGACCTTCAGAACCGTTTTCTGGACGACCTGGCCGGGTGCCTGGGAGACAGGAAAGTGACCATCGTCACCGATGCCGGGTTCCGCCGCGAGTGGTTTAACCGCGTTCAGTCGCACGGATGGCACTTCATCGGCCGGCTCAGGGGCAACGGCGTTCTGAAGCTGGCCGGAACGGAAGAGTGGGTAACGCCGGGTCAGCTAAAAGCCGGCACAACGCCGCGCTGTGCTGGTGCGGCCCGGCTGACGCGATATAAAAAATCACCGGCTTACGGCTTCGTGCACGTTCATAAGAGAGCACCCAAAAATCGTCACGGAAAGAAAAGCCGGGATCGTTTTTTTTACACGCGCGAAGAGGCAAACCAGAGTCGCCTGGCCCGTGAGCCGTGGGTGCTGTTTACCAGCGATGCGGAGCTGAAGTCACGGACGATAATGAAGCTTTACAGCCGGAGAATGCAGATAGAGCAGAACTTCCGGGATGAAAAGAGTGAACGTTACGGTATGGGGCTGAGAAGCAGCTTCAGCCGGAGTGTGGAAAGGATGTCAGTGCTGAACCTGCTGTCGACGCTGTGCAGCATCGTACTGTGGCTGATGGGCTACGCGCTTGAAAGAAAAGGCGAGCACCGGTTTTATCAGGCGAACACGGTGCAACACCGGCGAGTACTGTCATACCTTACGCTGGCAAGAAATGCGATAAGGCACAACCCGGCAGGGATCAGTCAGCTGGATATAGAAACGGTGCGAGCCGAACTATCAGCGAGTTACAGGAATATCGTATATGTGTATTAACGATATTCCTGGGGATCCCTCAGCCCTACACGGCCTGAATGGCGTGCTCCAGCGCGATACGCAGCAGCTGGCGGTCGTGGCGATATTTGATGTCGGCTGCTTCCAGCGGTTCGCGAATGATTAAACGCTCTTCCACGCCGCGAATATCGGCGGCCGGACTCACCACCACCGCATCAATCACCCGCTTGCCAATCGCTTTCTCCATGATCGCCAATTTATCGGCCACATTCAGGCTGGCTGCCGCCGGGCTCAGTTCGCGGCCCAGATTGCCAATAAACACCATGGTGGCAGGTGTACGACGCAGCGCGCGCGCCATGTCTTCCATCAGCAGAATCGGCATCAGGCTGGTGTAAAAACTGCCGGGGCCAATCAGAATTAAATCCGCTTCGCCTATCGCCTCAATCGCTTCGCGGGTCGGCAACACGTTGGGATGCAACATCAACTCTTCGGGCGGCTGCTTCATCTCATCAATCGCGGTTTCGCCGTACACCATATTGCCTTCGCCATCCTGCGCCACCAGGTCGACCGGCTGTTCCGACATCGGAATCAGAAACGCATCAACCTTAAGCAGATTACGAATGATATTGATGGCTTCCAGCGGGCGTACGCTTAGATGATCGAGCGCTTTCAGCATCAGGTTGCCCAGGTTGTGCCCGGCCAACTCGCCATTGCCGGTGAAGCGATACTCAAACATCGCAGTGGCGACGCTGGGTTCGGTGATCAGCTGATTGATGCAGTTGCGCATATCGCCCCACGCAATGCCGCCTTCCGAGCGGCGAATGCGGCCGGTGGATCCGCCGTTATCGGTGGTGGTAACAATGCCGGTTAAGCGCGAGCCTAACGGTGCCAGCGCCGACATCACGCGGCCCAAACCGTGTCCGCCACCTAATGCCACTACGCGGTCCAAATCTGCCAGGGTTCGATTCATGTTTCTCCTTTGTCACTGACGTCCTCGCGTTGAGGCGTAGTTGAACTGATGTGCATCAATATCTGTGATGCATTTTACCGTATCCTGTCGCGAAAATGCGGTGAAAAACACGTTATACATCAAGATATATAGCGAAATTCACTGATGGATGCGAATCGCTAATCGCGCTACCATTCGTTTTAACCGTGTTGTCCATAATGACAACAAACTCCCAAGCCTGGTTTCCTAAGTCGTTAAAGATATGGAATGCAGGCCGCAGCCTTGAGCTGCCAGGGTGCAGAAAGAAATGACTGCATCTCCCGACTTTGGAAAGGTGTTCAGGTGCCACAATTTACAGATGCCTACGCGCGCAGCTTTTACTATCTGCGCCTGTCGGTCACGGATGTGTGTAACTTCCGTTGTACCTACTGCTTGCCGAACGGCTACAAGCCAAACGGTACGCACAATAAAAGCTTTCTCTCGCTGGATGAGATTCGTCGCGTGACGCGTGCCTTTGCGGCAGCGGGCACGGAAAAAGTGCGCCTGACGGGCGGCGAACCTTCTATGCGTCGTGATTTTACCGACATCATCGCCGCCGTGCGTGAAAACGCTGCCATTCGCCAGATCGCGATGACCACCAACGGTTACCGCATGGCGCGTGACGTACGTGCGTGGCGCGCCGCCGGTCTCACCCATATCAACGTTAGCGTCGACAGCCTCGACGCACGCCAGTTTCACGCCATTACCGGCCAGGACAAATTTGCCGAGGTGATGGCGGGAATCGACGCCGCCTTTGATGCCGGTTTTGAGAAGGTGAAAGTCAACAGCGTGTTGATGCGCGATGTGAACAGCCACAGTCTCAGCACCTTCCTTGAGTGGCTGCGCCTGCGACCGATTCAACTGCGCTTTATCGAACTGATGGAAACCGGCGAAGGCAGCGATCTGTTCCGCCGTCATCACATCTCCGGTGAAGTGATTCGCGATCAGTTGATCATGCAAGGTTGGCAACGCCAGCCGCGCGGTCGCAGCGACGGCCCAGCGCAGGTGTTCCGTCATCCCGATTATCAGGGCGAAGTGGGCCTGATCATGCCGTACGAGAAAGATTTCTGTGCCAGCTGCAACCGCCTGCGCGTCTCGGCGCTGGGCAATTTGCATCTGTGCCTGTTTGGCGATGGCGGCGTGTCGCTGCGCGATCTGCTGGCCTCTGACGATCAGCAAGATGCGTTGCAGGCACGCATTGCGCACAGCCTTGGACAGAAAAAGCAGACGCATTTCCTGCATCAGGGCAACACCGGCATCACACAAAATCTCTCCTTTATTGGTGGCTAAACACAGGAGTTACGGCCATGGGTAAACCTTCTGGCGAATTTGTCGCCTTAAATGTGGCGGTGATGACCGTCTCAGATAGCCGCGATGCCAGCAATGACACATCCGGCGATTATTTGCGTGAAGCGCTGGCGGAAGCCGGACATCAGGTGGTGGATCGCGCGCTGGTACCGGATAACCGCTATCGCATTCGCGCCACGGTGTCGCGCTGGATCGCCAGCGACGATGTGCAAGTGGTGATCGTTAACGGCGGCACCGGTTTCAACAGCAAAAACAGCACGCCAGAAGCGTTGCTGCCGCTGCTGGACCGCGAAATCGAAGGCTTTGGCGAACTGTTCCGCATGATCTCCTATGAAGAGATTGGCAGCTCAACGCTGCAGTCGCGCGCGGTGGCTGGATTAGCAAATCAGACGCTGATTTTTGCCGTGCCAGGATCGACCAACGCCTGCCGCAGCGCCTGGGAACGCATTATTGAAGATCAGCTGGATGCACGTACGCGTCCGTGTAATTTCGTCTCACATTTGAAGAAGTTGTAAGCATGTCATCGTTAACTCATATCAATGCCGCTGGCGAAGCCCACATGGTGGATGTCTCTGGCAAAACCGAAACGGTACGCGAAGCGCAGGCCGAAGCGCTGGTGCTGATGAGCGCCGAAACGCTGCAGATGATTATTGACGGCAGTCATCACAAAGGTGACGTCTTCGCCACCGCGCGCATCGCCGGTATTCAGGCGGCAAAACGTACCTGGGAACTGATTCCGCTCTGTCATCCGCTGATGCTGAGCAAAGTGGAAGTCAGTTTGATTGCTGAACCCGAGCACAATCGCGTGCGCGTCACCTCGCTGTGTCGTCTGACCGGCAAAACCGGCGTCGAGATGGAAGCGTTGACGGCGGCATCCGTCGCGGCGCTGACCATCTATGACATGTGCAAAGCGGTGCAAAAAGACATCGTCATCGACCAATTGCGTTTGCTGACTAAAAGCGGCGGCAAGTCCGGCGATTTCAAGGCGGTGAGCCATGATTAAGGTGCTGTTTTTTGCTCAGGTGCGTGAATTGACCGGCACCAGCTCACTTGATTTGGCTCCAGAATATGATGACGTCGCGACATTGCGCGCGGCGTTAGCAGAGAAGGGCGATCGCTGGGCGCTGGCGCTGGAATCCGGCAAGCTGCTGGCGGCGGTTAACCAAACGCTGGTGCCGATGAGTCATCCGCTGCGTGCCGGTGATGAAGTAGCCTTTTTCCCGCCGGTTACTGGAGGCTGATGATGGAAACGCGGATTCGTGTGGGATCAGAGCCTTTCAACGTCGGCGAAGAGTACGAAAAACTCGCCGCCCATGACAGCGATGGCGCGGTCGTCACTTTCACCGGCAAAGTGCGCAATCACAATCTCGGCGCTAGCGTGGCGGCCTTGACGCTGGAGCACTATCCCGGCATGACGGAAAAAGCGCTGGCCGATATTGTTGAAGATGCGCGTCAGCGCTGGGCGCTGCAGCAGGTCACGGTGATTCATCGCGTTGGCGAACTGTTCCCCGGCGATGAAATTGTGTTTGTGGGCGTCAGCAGCGCGCATCGCAGCAGCGCCTTCGCTGCCACTGAGTTCATCATGGATTACCTGAAAACCCGCGCACCGTTCTGGAAGCGCGAAGCTACCGCTGCAGGCGATCGCTGGGTCGATGCCCGCGACAGCGATCATCAGGCTGCTGAGCGCTGGAGCTAGCGCGCAAAATCCTCCGGCTCCGATAGCGGCAGGCCACTGAAAACGTTAAGGTACGGTTTTTGTTGGCGTCAGGGAGCAGGATGAACACGAGCAAGATGATGAAAGGCGCAGCATTGCTGGCTGCGCTTGTGCTGGTTGGTTGTAGCACCAAAAAAGAGCCGCAGGTGCCTGCACGTCAGCCCGCCGATGTGAAAAGCCAAATCCAGCAGTTGTTGCCCAGCGACGTGAAGCAAAAATCCGCCTGGGCCGACGACATCTATACCGCGTTCCGCGTGCAGCAAATCGATGCCAGCGTCAGCAACATCTGCGCGGTCATTGCCGTCACCGATCAGGAGTCCAACTTCAGTGCTGATGCGGAAGTGCCGGGCTTACCGAAAATTGCCTGGGGCGAAATCGATCGCCGCGCCGCCAAAGTACACGTTCCGGCATTTCTGGTGCGCACCGCGCTGCTGATCAAATCGCCGAACGGTGAAAGCTATGCCGCGCGTCTGGATAAAGTGCGCAGCGAGAAAGAGCTGAGCGCCATCTTTGATGATTTTATCGATATGGTGCCGATGGGGCAGAAGCTGTTTGGCAACCTTAACCCGATTCATACCGGCGGGCCGATGCAGGTCAGCATTGAGTTTGCGGAAGCGCACGCCAAAGGCTATCCGTATGCGGTTGACGGTTCGATTCGTCGAGAAGTCTTCACCCGTCGCGGTGGTATCTACTTCGGCACGCTGCATCTGCTTGGCTATCCGGCCGATTACAGCCAGCCGCTCTATCGCTTTGCCGACTTCAACGCCGGTTGGTACGCCAGCCGCAACGCGGCATTTCAGGCAGCGATTGCGCGCGCCAGCGGCATCAAGCTGGAACTGGATGGCGATTTGATTATGTATGGCAGCGAGCAGGCCGGCTCCACCGAACTGGCGGTGCGCAGCCTGAGCAAGCAGCTGGATATGAGCAATCGTGAAATCCGCCGCGATCTGGAGAAGGGCGACAGCGAAGATTTTGCCAAAAGCACGCTGTGGAAGCAGACCTTTATTCTTGCCGATAAGATGGCCGGAAAACGTCTGCCGCGCGAAATGCTGCCGGGCATCAAGCTGGAGAGCCCGAAAATCACCCGCAATCTCACCACCGCGTGGTTTGCCCAGCGCGTTAATGGCCGCTATCAACAGTGCTTGACGCGCCGTTGACGCAAACGGGTGTACACTCCACACTTACAGAGTTTGTTAACGTAAAAGCTAATGAGGCGCTTCATGGATCGATATCCACGTAATGATTCAATCGTGCAGCAGGCATCCACCTCGCTGCAGACCTACATGGCGCAGGTGTATGGCTGGATGACCTGCGGCTTGCTGCTCACCGCGTTTGTTTCGTGGTTTGCTGCCCGCACACCTGCAGTAATGGAACTGGTGTTTGCTAACCGTATTACTTTCTTTGGTCTGATCATCGCGCAGCTGGCGCTGGTGTTTGTGCTGTCTGGCATGGTGCAACGGATGAGCGGCGCGGTCGCCACCGCGCTGTTTATGCTCTATTCGGCGCTGACTGGCCTGACGATGGCAAGTATTTTCCTCGTCTACACCTACTCATCGATTGCCAGCACCTTCTTTGTGACGGCCGGGATGTTTGGTGCCATGAGCTTCTACGGTTACACCACCAAGCGCGACCTGAGCCGTTTTGGCAGCCTGCTGTTTATGGCGCTGATCGGTATTTTGCTGGCGTCGCTGGTGAACTTCTGGCTGAAAAGCCCGGCACTGATGTGGGCGATTACCTATATCGGCGTGGTAGTGTTTGTCGGCTTAACCGCTTATGACACGCAGAAGCTGAAGGCGATTGGCGAGAACATCAACGTGAACGACAAAGAGAACCTGCGTCGCACTTCCATCATGGGCGCGTTAACGTTGTATCTCGACTTCATCAACCTGTTCCTGATGCTGCTGCGCATCTTCGGCAACCGCCGCTAAGTCTCGTGTATCTTCGTAGGGTCGCCATTCATGGCGACCAGGTCGGCATAAATGCCGACCCTACGAGGATCCTCAGCGCGAAACCGATTTCTCCATCTTCTGCTCATTCTTCTGCCGCAAATGCTTCGCGCGGCTCTCCAGCCACAAATAGAGCACCAGCGCCACCAACAGCGGCAGAATAAAGTAGAGCACGCGATAAGCCAGCAGCGCCGCGATAATGCTGCCATGCGAGGCATGTTGCCCACTCAGCAGCGCCAAAAATACCGCTTCCAGTACGCCAATCCCGGCCGGGATATGAATAATCACGCCCGCGATACTGCTGATCAACAGCACGCCCAGCACAATCGGATAATCCACCTGACGCGCCAGCAGCAGCCAGATAATCATACCCATCACCATCCAGTTGGCGCAGGAGACGGCAAACTGGAACAGCGCCATGCGCAGCGAAGGCAACTGCAGATGCTGGCCTTTTACCGTCCAGCGGCGCTTCTTCGCAAAGGCGCACGCCCACAAATAGACCGCCACCATCACCAGTAGCACCGCGCCAATAATGCGCAGCGTGGTTTCGCCAATGAACCAGCCGGAAGGAATCGGCACCATGCCCGCCGCAAACACCACGCCGGCCAGCAGAATATAGCCGAGCCAGTTGGTAGCGATACTCAGCGAGAAAATGCGCGTAATGGTGTTTCCCGGCAAACCGAGTCGCGAGTAGAGCCGATAACGCATCGCCACGCCGCCAACCCAGGTGCTGAGCGTCAGGTTGAAGGCATAACAGATAAACGACACCAGCATCACCTGACGCTTCGCCAGCTTATGGCCGCAGTAAGCGCGTCCAATCAGGTCGTACAAGCCATAGGTCAGATAACTCACCACTACCAGCGCGGCAGCGCTCAGCACCACATAGCGGTTGTAGCCGACGATGACGGTATAGACATCTTCCCAGTTCACCTTGCGCGCATACACCACCAGCAGCACAATCACCGCGATAAAAAACAGCCAGGTGAGGATTTTCTTCGCCAGTTGCCAGCGCGGATTCTTCTTCGACATTAAGGTTTCGCTCCTGGATTATCAGCTTCAACCCGATCCTGGGTTTCCATTTCAGGCTGTACCGGCGGCGCAACCTGCGACAAGCGCGGCGTATGCGCAGGCAACCAACCGGCGATAGCCGGGAAGTGGCGTAAAAAGTGGAACACAATCACGCCTTTGGTTAGCTGCCACCAGTTGCGCGGCGGCAGCTTGTCATCTTCCACGCGCACGCAGTCCTGCTGAATCAGCAATTCCAGATTGTCGCGCAGCGTCTGGTTGAAGGCGCGATCGTGCACCATCAAATTGGCTTCCAGATTGAGGGATAAACTCAGCGGATCGAGGTTGCTCGAGCCGACGGTGGACCACTGCTGATCCTGTACCGCAATTTTGCCGTGCAGCGGGCGGCGGCAGTATTCATACACTTCCACGCCGCCATCGACCAAATAGTTGTACAGCAGCTCGGCGCCAACTTTAACGATCGGCATATCGGGTTCGCCCTGCACAATCAGCCTGACGCGCACGCCGCGCTGTGCCGCGCTGCGCATCTCACGCAGCAAACGATAGCCGGGGAAGAAGTAGGCGTTGGCGATGATCACATCCTTCTGGGCTTTGCGCAGCATGGCGAGATAGTGCTGCTCAATGTCGTCGCGGTGTTCGTCGTTATCGCGATAGACAAACAGCACCTGCGCTTCACCGGGCATGGCGTTAACCGCGGGGCGATGGGAACGCGCGCCCCACCAGCGCCGCGTGTGCTGTTCGCTGCCCATTTGTTGCTGCACGTATTGGGCAATATCCAGCACCACCGGACCTTTCACCTCCACCGCATAATCCTGTTTGGCTTGCGCGCCAAAATCGGTGTTGTGTTCGGCGGAGAAGTTGATGCCGCCGACAAAGGCGATCGCTTCATCGATCACCACGATTTTGCGGTGCAGACGACGGAACACGTTGGTGCGCATGCCGAGCACCAGCGGACGCGGATCGTAATAGATAAAGCGCACGCCAGCGGCGGTCAGGCTATTAACAAATCGATCGGAGAGATCCGGCGAGCCGTAGCCATCGACCATCACTTCAACTTTCACTCCACGCTGCGCTGCGTTAAGCAACGCTTCGTGCAGGTCGTTACCCACTTCATCTTCAAACAGAATAAAGGTTTCCAGCAGCAGCGTGCGCTCGGCGCGCTGAATCGCGCCCAACACGCGCGGGAAAAATGCGTCACCGTTCTCAAGCAAACGGAGCTGATTACCGTCGCGCCAATTGAAACTCATAGGAAAATCTCCACCGCTAATGGCGCATGATCGGACAGGTGTGACCAGGGTTTAACCGGCAGCGCCCACGGACGACTTACCGTAGCGTTGCGGATGTAGATACGATCAAGCCTTAACAGCGGAAAACGTGCCGGAAAGGTGCGGGCAGGGCGGCCAGTTTTGATACTGAACACTTCCTCTAAGCCCACCGCGCGCTTGAGAAAGCGATTGGCGCTGACCTGCCAGTCATTAAAATCACCGGCCACCACCAAGGGCGCATCGGGCGGCAGCGTATCGATGAAGTCGCACATCATCTTCATCTGCGCCTGACGATGTTTCTCTTTCAGACCGAGATGCACGCAGAACACATGCAGCGGCTCAGCACGATCCGGCAGGCGAATTTGGCAGTGCAACATGCCGCGCTTTTCACTTCCGGCGACGGAAATATCGCGGTTTTCATATTCAACGATGGGAAATCGTGACAATATCGCGTTCCCGTGATGTCCCTCGGGATAAACGGCGTTGCGGCCATAGGCGAAATCGTCCCACATGGTATCGGCCAGAAACTCGTAATGTGAGGTTTCCGGCCAGTTTTCGATGTGCAGTGAATGGATAGCGTGGGTGCCCATCACCTCTTGCAGGAAGACAATATCCGCTGATGTCGCGCGGACAGCGTCACGCAATTCCGGCAGGATAAAGCGGCGATTAAAGCTGGTGAACCCCTTGTGGGTATTGATCGTCAGGACTTTAAATGAAAATCCTTGCGTATTTTGTGGCATACTTCGACGCGCTCCTTTTCATCATCAACAGCACAAAGTGTAGTCTTTGTCACAAATGGGTGGTGTTAAGGGCAGAAAATTAGGGCGTAATCCGAAATTTGCTTTACATTGAGGACGTTCGTCTGGCCTCCAGCCAGATACACTTGGGCGACCTGTTGGGTCTGCCAGGAGAAGAGAATGAAATGGTCTAATCGTGTTCAGATTGTTACCGGACAAACCTGTTTGCACATTGCAATGCACCTGCTGGTGATTGCCGCGCTGGTTTGGGGCTGGAAACATAGGGCGCTGGTTGAAGTGAGCAGTACCCTGGTGGCAGCTTATGCGGTGGTATTTATTACCATGCTGGTCATGCAGCGTAGTGCCCGTTTACGTAGAATGGGTGATTCCCTCGAAGAGGTGACCACCACGTACTACTTTGGCGCAGCGATGTTAACGCTGTTCCTGATCTCCCGCTTTATCCACAACAACCTGCTGATTGGTATCCTCGGCGTGGTGATGTTGGTGGGACCGGCGCTGGTATCACTGCTGGCGAAAGAGCCGGTCCAGCGCATCGAGAAGAAGCGCAGTTGATCGATTAGGGACCGCAACCCTGCGGACCTGATAAAAAGGAGCCGAATGCGGCTCCTTTTTTTATGGATGCTGTACGCGCGGAAAGCTGCTAAACTCGCGCCCTTACGCATGGTAGTTTGTGCCCTTTTCACACGTGAGCCCCGCGCTTGCGTCATATCCCTCCTGAAAACTACATCGCCTACGGCGATCAGGACGGTTCGGAGTAATACACCTGCATGTCATTTGACTCTCTCGGCTTAAGTGCCGATATTTTGCGTGCGGTAGCAGAACAAGGCTACCAAGAGCCGACGCCAATTCAGCGTCAGGCAATTCCTGTGGTGCTGGCTGGTCGTGACCTGCTGGCGAGCGCCCAAACCGGCACCGGTAAAACCGCCGGCTTTACGCTGCCATTGCTGCAGCGTCTGACTGCAAAACCGTCCACGGCGCGTGGCCGCCGTCCGGTGCGCGCGTTGATTCTGACCCCGACCCGCGAACTGGCGGCTCAGGTTGGCGAGAACGTGCGTGAGTACAGCCAATATCTGGATATCCGTTCGCTGGTGGTCTTCGGCGGCGTGAGCATCAACCCGCAGATGATGAAACTGCGCGGCGGCGTTGACGTATTGGTGGCAACACCGGGCCGTCTGCTCGATCTGGCACACCAGAACGCGGTTGATCTGTCACAGGTTGAAATCCTCGTGCTGGATGAAGCGGATCGTATGCTCGACATGGGCTTCATCCACGACATCCGTCGCGTGCTGGCTCGTCTGCCTGCTAAGCGTCAGAACCTGCTGTTCTCTGCCACCTTCTCTGACGAGATCAAAACGCTGGCGGAAAAACTGCTCACCAACCCAGAACAGGTTGAAGTTGCGCGTCGTAACACCGCATCTGAGCAGGTTTCCCAGCAAGTGCATTTCGTGGATAAGAAGCGCAAGCGGGAACTGCTGTCGCTGATGATTGGTCGTGATAACTGGCAGCAAGTGCTGGTCTTCACCCGTACCAAACACGGCGCCAACCACCTGGCTGAACAGCTGAACAAAGACGGCATCACTGCCGCCGCTATCCACGGCAACAAGAGCCAGGGCGCGCGTACCCGTGCATTGGCTGACTTCAAATCTGGCGGCATTCGCGTGTTGGTTGCCACTGACATCGCGGCGCGTGGTCTGGATATCGAAGAGCTGCCACACGTGGTGAACTATGAGCTGCCAAACGTGGCGGAAGATTACGTGCACCGTATCGGTCGTACCGGCCGTGCGGCAGCAACCGGCGCGGCACTGTCGCTGGTGTGTGTTGATGAACACAAACTGCTGCGTGACATTGAGCGTCTGCTGAAGCGTGAAATCCCACGCATCGAGCTGCCTGGTTTCGAAGTCGATCCAAGCATCAAAGCTGAGCCAATCCAGAACGGTCGTCAGCAGCAGGGCGGCGGTCGCGGTCAAGGTGGACGTGGTCAAGGCCAGGGTCGCGGACAGGGCGGCAACGTTTCTCGTCCACACAGCGGCAATGCACCACGTCCGCAGGGTGAAGCGCGTTCAGCGCGTCGTCCTGCGCAGGGCGCAAGCCAGGCCGCGCCAGCCGCCAACAGCGGTCGTCGTCGTCCGGCACCAAAGAAAACCGGGAACGCCTAACGTCATGAGGGTTTTGCTGGCGCCGATGGAGGGCGTGCTCGATTCGCTGGTGCGTGAGCTGCTCTCCGGGGTTAATGATTATGACTTATGCGTGACCGAGTTTTTGCGCGTGGTCGATCAGCTGCTGCCGGTAAAATCCTTCTATCGTTTGTGTCCTGAGCTGCATAACCACAGCCGCACGCCGTCAGGCACGCGCGTTCGCATGCAGCTGCTCGGGCAATATCCCGAGTGGCTGGCAGAGAACGCCGCGCGCGCGGTGGAACTCGGTTCCTGGGGCGTCGATCTCAACTGCGGTTGTCCGTCGAAGCTGGTAAACGGCAGCGGCGGCGGTGCCACCTTGCTGAAAGATCCCGAACTGATTTATCGCGGCGCGAAAGCGATGCGTGAAGCGGTGCCGGATCATCTGCCGGTGACGGTGAAAGTTCGATTGGGCTGGGATTCCGGCGATCGTCGCTTTGAAATCGCCGATGCGGTGCAGCAAGCCGGTGCCAGCGAGTTGGTGGTGCACGGTCGTACCAAAGAAGATGGCTATCGCGCCGAAAGCATTAACTGGCAGGCGATTGGCGAAATCCGCCAGCGTCTGCGTATTCCGGTGATCGCCAACGGTGAGATCTGGAACTGGCAGGACGCGCAAGATTGCATGCGCATTACCGGCTGCGATGCGGTGATGATTGGACGCGGTGCGCTCAACGTGCCGAATCTGGCGCGCGTCGTGAAGTACAACGAAGCGCCGATGCCGTGGCCTGATGTGGTCGCATTGTTGCTAAAGTACACCCAACTGGAAAAGCAGGGCGATACCGGCATGTATCACGTGGCGCGCATTAAGCAGTGGCTTGGCTACCTGCGCAAGGCGTATCACCAAGCCGACGGCTTATTCAGCGAAGTTCGCACCCTCAAAGTCTCCGCCGAAATCGCCACCGCGATTGAGCGCCATGCCGCAGCATTAATCAAATCCTCGTAGGGGCGCCATTCATGGCGACCTTGTCATTTGTCGGGTGCCATTCATGGCGACCTTCTCATACAAGTGCATATAAACTTTATAACTAAAAAATCCGCGATCTATTAGCAGGCTAAGGTTATAGTTGTCGTTCAATTTCATCATCATGCCCGACGCCACCTTCCATGTCTGACGCCGCTGTACTGAGTAACGCTCAGTTAAATAAACGTATTCTTTCCGTCATTGTCTTCACTTTCTTTTGCTACCTTTCGGTGGGTTTGCCGCTGGCGGTGCTGCCGGGATTCGTGCATAACCAGCTTGGATTCAGCTCATTCATCGCCGGATTGATCATCAGCCTGCAATACTTCGCCACGCTATTAAGTCGCCCGCACTCCGGTCGTCTGGCGGATCGCTATGGTCCAAAACGCGTGGTGATGATGGGATTGGTGTTCTGCGGCATGAGCGGCGTGCTATCGATTATCGCCGCGCTGTGCAGCGATATGCCGCTGTTGAGCCTGGCGCTGCTGGCGGCGGGGCGCTTGTTCCTCGGCGTCGGTGAAAGTTTTAGCAGCACCGGATCTACGCTGTGGGGCATGAACATTGTCGGTCCGTTGCAAACCGCGCGCGTGATCTCATGGAACGGCGTGGCGACCTATTTCGCCATGGCGATTGGTGCGCCGCTCGGCGTGCTGCTCAATCAATGGTTTGGCATCAGCGGCTTTGCCGGTTTGGTGGCGATCATGGGCGTTGCCGGATTCTGGATGGCGAGCCGCAAAGCGGGCGTCAGCGTTACCGCCGGCGTGCGCATTCCGTTTCATCGTGTGGTCAGCCGCGTGTGGATGTTTGGTCTGGCGCTCGGCTTTGGCACCATCGGCTTTGGCGTGATCTCCACCTTTATCACCCTCTATTTCGCCAGCCGCGACTGGAGCGGAGCTGCGTTCGCGCTGACGCTGTTCAGCCTCGGCTTTGTGATTGTGCGCCTCGGTTTTGGCCGCTACATCACGCGTTTTGGTGGTCTGAAAGTGGCGCTGGTGTCGTTTGTGCTGGAGTGTGCCGGATTGCTGCTGATTTGGCAGGCCGACAGCATTTGGCTGGCGGATTTGGGCGCGTTCCTTACCGGCGGCGGTTTCTCGCTGGTGTTCCCGGCGCTCGGCGTGGAAGCGGTGAAGCGCGTCCAGCAGCAGGATCAGGGGTCGGCGCTTGGCACCTATTCGGCGTTTCTCGATTTAGGGCTGGGATTAACCGGTCCGGTGGCGGGCTTGCTGATTGGTCATTGGGGCATGCAATCGGTCTATCTGGCGGCGGCGCTGATGGTACTCGGCGCGTTTGTCATCACGCTGCGCCTGCACCAACAGCACGGCCGCCAGACGTCCGCGCAAGCGCTTTAGTATTTCTCCGGCACCACCATGTGCTCGGGTACCGGCGCGCGGCGATAGTCTTCAGAACGTTCGCGCGGCGGTAACATAATCGGTTTGGCTTCGCTCTCTTCGTATGGCATCTGCTGCAGCAAATGGCTGATGCAGTTGAGTCGCGCACGCTTCTTATCCACGCCTTGCACCACCCACCACGGCGCTTCGGGAATATTGGTGCGCTCCAGCATCTCCTCTTTCGCCTCGGTGTAATCTTCCCAGCGACGACGGCTTTCGAGATCCATCGGGCTCAGCTTCCACTGTTTAAGCGGATCGTGAATGCGGCTGAGGAAGCGCAGCTCCTGCTCTTCATCGGTGATCGAGAACCAGTATTTGATGATCTGGATACCGCTGCGCGTCAGCATTTTTTCAAACTCAGGCACGCTGCGGTAAAACTCTTCCACTTCATCTTCGTTGCAGAAACCCATTACGCGCTCGACACCCGCGCGGTTGTACCAGCTTCGGTCAAACATCACGATCTCACCGGCGGCCGGCAGATGGGCGATATAGCGCTGAAAATACCACTGCGTTTTCTCGCGATCGTTGGGCGCGGGCAGGGCGGCTACGCGACAGGTGCGCGGATTGAGGCGCTGGGTGATACGTTTGATCACGCCGCCTTTACCCGCCGCATCGCGCCCTTCAAACAGGATTACCACGCGATGTCCGGTGCGCATCACCCAATCCTGCAGCTTGACCAGCTCGCCTTGCAGATGCAGCAGTTCGCGGAAATAACGACGACGAAAGGCTTTATCGTCATCAGCCTGCGGCTCGCCGCTGTCGTTAAAACGCAGGTCATCCAGCTCCATCTCCAGCTCTTCGTCGTAGCTGTCGTAAAACTCCTGCAGCAGACGCTGATTAAAGGTCTCGCTGTGGAAGCTATTGTCGTGTGTCGCCATTATTTTCTCCCGTTACAGGTGGATAAACAGGGCGTAAAGGAGCCCCGAAAGTAATACAGAAACCGGCAGCGTCAGCACCCACGCCATCGCCAGATTGCGGATGGTGGAAAGTTGCAAACCTGAACGGTTGGCGGCCATCGAACCGGCGACGCCCGAAGAGAGCACATGCGTGGTGGAAACCGGCAGGCCAAACACATCCGCCGCGCCAATGGTCGCCATCGCCACCAGCTCGGCGCTGGCCCCTTGCGCATAGGTGAGATGGGTTTTACCGATGCGTTCACCCACCGTCACCACAATGCGACGCCAGCCGACCATGGTGCCGAGACCCAGCGCTATCGCCACCACCACTTTCACCCACATCGGGATAAAGCGCGTGGCGGCATCCAGCTCTTTCTTCACCGCCGCCAGGTTGCGCGCGGTCTCTTCCGGCAGCGTCACCTTGGCATTTTGCAGATGCTTGATGGTTTCCGATGCCAGATACATGTCGTTTCGCGTGTTGGTCACCGCCTGCGCCGGGATATTCTCCACCGCGCCGTAGCGGCGAATCTGATCGCCAATATCGCCGAGCATCATGCCAAGCGCCGGCAACACTTGCGGGCGATTTTGGTTGGTGCGCACGAATTCGGTCAGCACTTCACGCGGCGCGGGCATGGCAGCGGGCGCCGGTTGCAGCGTCAGCAGCTGCTGTTCCGTCACCTGAGTTAAGGCGGCGACGCGCGGAATCTGCTCCGGCGGCAGCGAGCGGTTCAGCGCGTAGGCAATCGGCATGGTGCCGACCAGAATCAGCATGATTAAGCCCATGCCTTTTTGGCCGTCATTCGAGCCATGCGCGAAAGAGACGCCGGTGCAGGTGAGGATCAGCAAGCCGCGAATCCATACCGGCGGCGGCTGATTGCCTTTTGGCGCTTCATACAGCTGGCGATTGCGGATAAAGGCTTTCATCGCCAGCAGCAGCAGCGCGGCACAGACGAAGCCAACAATCGGCGATAGCAGCAATGCGTAACCGACCTTGATCGCCTGATCCCAGTCCACACCGCTGGTGCCGCTGCGACCATGCAGTAAGGCGTTCGCCACGCCGACGCCGATGATCGAACCGATCAGCGTATGCGAAGAGGAGGCCGGCAAACCGAAATACCAGGTGCCGAGGTTCCAGATAATCGCCGAGAACAGCAGCGCATACACCATGGCAAAGCCGTGGCCGCTGCCCGCTTGCAGAATCAACTCCACCGGCAACAGCGAGATGATGCCGAACGCCACCACGCCGCTGGAGAGCAGCACGCCCAAAAAGTTACAGAAGCCGGACCATATCACCGCCACGCCCGGCGACAGCGAATGGGTGTAGATCACCGTAGCAACGGCGTTGGCGGTATCGTGGAAACCGTTAACAAATTCAAAGCCGAGCGCGATGATCAGCGCCACGCCAAGCAGTACGAATGGCGTATAACTGGTGACCGGCGCTCCAGTCTCTTCAACATCATTAAACAGGTTAATGCCGGCATACATCAGGCCAGCAATCAGCAACAGTACAAAGATCAGGCGTGAGGCTGGACCGTTGCCGCGGTTAAGGTTCGGGCGTCCGCTGTGGGACGAGGAGGTCGATGCAGGTAAACTGTTTTCAGCCATAAAACACCTCAGTGTTAAATCACGATGCTCGAACGGCACCCGTTACTGGCAGTGTGATACGTGGTTTGTATGACAGAATGATGATGGCGATCACGCTGTGTCATCGTGCTGCAACAAAGCTGTCGCACGCTGTGGATCTGACCGCTGCGGAATGACCTGCTAATGCTCCAGCCCGTACTACCACTCGCCTCGCTGCCGGACTTCAACAACGAAGTCGCCGGATTGATTCATGGTTATCTGTTTACCCCCACGTCGCCGCCCCAGCGCCTCAATGCGCGTGAAGCGGCCCAGCTGGCGCAGCAGCAGCTGCCGGAGTCGTACTTTATCTGGCTGCACATCAACCTTAATCACGCACGTGCGGAGCGTTGGGTTCAGGACCACTTTGGCGTAGACCACGATTTTTTCGACGAGATACATTCGGCTTCGCCGCGCACCCGTTTAGCCCATCAAAACGATGCGCTGCTGGCGGTGCTCAATGACGTGACTTTCAGTAAAGAGGAGCGCAGCACGCAGAACGCCACATTGTGGATGTGGTGCTGCCCGCGTGTGGTGGTCACCGCGCGTTTTCGCCCGGTTGGCATGATTGAGCGCATGCATCAGCAGATGGATCGGCTGAAGTTCGCCGAGCCGGATGCGATGCTGCTGTGGCTGCTTGGTGAGCAGGAAGCGCAGCTGGAGCAGGTGGTGCGGCGATCCAGTCAGGCGGTGGATGCGATTGAAGAGCGGTTGCTGAGTGCGGCGATCAAAACCAATCGCCGCGAGCTGGGGCAGCTGCGACGTATGCTGTTGCGCGTGCAGCGTTTACTGGCACCGGAACCGGCGGCGCTGTTTCGCCTGTTGAATCGTCCGCCCAAATGGCTGAAGCGTGAACCATTAGGCGAGCTGCGGATTTTCACCGAAGAGTTCAGCGTGGCGCTGAATGACCTGGCGAGTTTGATGGAGCGTATTCGTTTGTTGCAGGAAGAGATCGCCGCAAGATTGATGGAGCAGAGCAACCGCACGCTGTTTTTGCTGACGGTGATTACCGTGCTGGCGCTGCCGATCAATATCGTGGCGGGATTTTTTGGTATGAACGTGGGCGGGATTCCGCTGGCGAATAATCCGCACGGTTTTTTGCTGCTGGTGTTGGTGGTGCTGGCGTTTACGCTGGTGGCGGGTTGGCTGGCTTTTCGACGACCGCGTGATTGATTTGGCAAGGTCGCCATAAATGGCGACCCTACAAAACCCGGAACGGACGCTGTCGCCATGAATGGCGATCTTGCCGTTTACGTAGGGTCGCCATTAATGGCGACCTTCTTAACGCGCGCACAAAAAAACCAGCCCGCAGGCTGGCTCTTCACATCTTAAACCGCGATTACAGGCTGGTGGTTGGCTGCGCCGCTGGCGCTGCACCGTTGATACCTTGCGGTGTCATTGGCTCTTCTTTAGGCAATGCGTCAGAAGACTCCTGAACCGGAACCGGTGCTGGCTGAACTTCGCCTGCTGGGCCGTTAATCTTGATCGGCATACCGTTACGCGCCTGGATAGCGTTGTTGACCGCATCCTGGTTAGTGCTGGCATCGGCAATCACTTTGGTCACAGCGGAAGTCAGGTTGATCGGCACCACTTCACGTGAGTTGAACTGCTCTTCGGTGGTCGACAGCGGATTGTGCACTTCCACATAGCGCGAACCATCTGGCTCAACGGTGGCTTTCACCGGCTGATCGATGAACTGAACGCGCGTGCCAACCGGCACGTTGTCGAACAGCCACTTGATGTCGTCAGCACGCAGACGCACACAGCCGTGGCTCACGCGCAGACCGATACCGAAGTTGGCGTTAGTGCCGTGAATCGCATACAGGCGGCCGATATAGAGCGCGTGCAGGCCCATCGGGTTATCCGGGCCAGCCGGGAACACCGCAGGAATGCTCTCGCCGCGTGCCGCATATTCTGCGTGCATCGCTTTGGTTGGCGTCCAGGTTGGGCCATCTTTCTTACGCTCAACCGCAGTAGTCCAGTTGATCGGCGTATCTTTACCCAGCTCGCCGATACCGATTGGCAGCACGACTACAGTCTTGGTGCCTTTCGGGTAGTAATAAAGACGCATCTCAGCGCTGTTGATCACGATGCCTTCACGCGGCGCGTCAGGCAGAATCAGCTGCTGTGGGATGATCATTTTAGTGCCAGCTTTCGGCAGATAAACGTCAACGCCCGGATTGGCTTCCAGCATGTTGCTGAGGCCCATCTGATACTGAGCAGCAAAGGCTTCCAGCGGAAGTTTGCTGTCATCAGGTACGGTGATTTCAATGTTTTCGCCGATCAGACGGCTGTTAGCCGGCGGCAGCGGATAGACTACTGCAAATGCCGACTGGCTGAACGCCGCCAGTGCGAGGGCGAGTGAAGCGAACGCGCGAATGCTCATTTTCATGTTTTTCAAGTCGTTATGGCCATGTTTCAGGCTTGTCAGTGTGTCGAATCCATCGTGGTCAGTATGACCCGCTGCGCATTATATGTGCATTGACGCATTGATGGAAATCAGGATTTTTACTGGCTGCAGATACTTTACGCAATTCCTTGTCTTTACCAGACAATTCTCTTGGATCCGCAGCCCAAAATGTGAATTTTCACGGCTGCCACAGCGTCACTTCATTACTCAGTTTACGATTGAGGAAAAAAGCGGCACTGATTAATGCCAGATGCGTCAACGCCTGCGGCATGTTACCCAATGCTTCGCCGTGCGAAGTAAACTCTTCGGCATACAGACCGAGCGGATTGGCGTAACTCAGCAGCTTTTCAAACTCAAAATGCGCCTCATGTACGCGACCCGCACGCGCCAGACACTCCACATACCAGAATGAACAGGCGGCAAAAGATCCTTCGCCACCGGTTAAAGCATCGGCAGGCGTCTCATGAATGTTATAGCGTCGAACTAAACCGTCGCTCACCAGATGCGTTTTAATCGCGTCCAGCGTCGAAATCCAGTCGGGATCGGTGGAGCTGACAAAGCGCACCAGCGGCATCAGCAGCATCGACGCATCAAGGAAGGTTCCGCCGCGCGTGGCGGTGAAATGGCCCAGTTCCGGGTTCCAGAAGTTCTGCCAGATATCATCGCGGATCTCGCTGCGCACCTTATCCCAGCGTTCGTACGGCATCGGCAATGAACGCTTCATACCTAATCGCAGCGCACGATCGAGCGCGACCCAACACATCAGGCGTGAATGCAGAAAATGCTCCGGCTCACCGCGCATCTCCCAAATCCCAGCATCGGGCTGATTCCAGTTAACGCAGACGTAATCGATCATATCGGAGACGTACTTCCAGCCGCGATGTGAAATCGCTTCGCCATATTTGTTGGCGAGATAAATGGCATCCATCAGCTCGCCGTAAATATCGAGCTGCGTCTGACGCCAGGCATCATTGCCGATGCGCACCGGGCGTGAATTGGCGTAGCCAGAGAGATTGAGCAGCTCGGTTTCGTGCAGTTCAGTGCCGCTGTCGAGGCGATACATCACCTGTAAGTGCGGCGTGTCGTCGTGGCTGTGCTCGACGCAGCGGCCGACCCATTTGGTGAAGTCACGCGCTTCTTCGGTGTAGCCGAGGCGCATCAGCGCGTACATGCTGAATGAGGCATCGCGGATCCACGAGGCGCGATAATCCCAGTTACGCTCGCCGCCCAACTCTTCCGGTAAGCCAAAGGTAGCGGCAGCGGCGATTGAACCGTGCTGATGCGAGGTTAGCAGCTTCAGCGCCAGCGCCGAACGCGTCACCATCTCCTGCCAGCGACCGCGATAGGAACTGTGGCTGCTCCAGCGTCGCCAGTACTGCAGCGTGTCATGGAAACACTGCTCGGTGGCGATCACGGCCACGTTGGCATCGTCATCGTTGCCAAAGACAAATTCAGCGGTTTCACCGGCTTTCAGGGTGAATTCCGCCACCGCGCTATGATTTTCGCGCGTCATCACCACCGTAGCGCTCAGGCGCAACGTGGGTTGTCCGGGCGCCAAAAACGCAATGCCGCCGGGCCGCACTTCGGTGGTGGTTTCGGCGCGTGCATAGTCATGGCGCGGAGCGCACAGCAGATGAAATTTTGCCGTGCCGCGTACCATCTTCACACGACGCACGATACGCGGCACTTTGCTGTGTTCATCGCAAATCGGCATGTAATCGGTGATCTCTGCCACGCCAGCGTCATCCAGCCAGCGGGTTTGCAGAATATTGGTATCCGGCAGGTAAAGCTGCTGCTGGCGGGCATGTTTCCAGTCCGGCGCGAGGGAGAAAAGTCCAGCCTCATCGCTGTCGAGCAGGGCGGCGAAAACCGACGGGCTATCGAGCTCCGGCCAGCACAAATAATCGATGGTGCCGTCATTCGCGATCAGGGCGCAGGTGCGTAAATCACCAATCACACCGTGGTCGTCTATTCTTCGTTTTATCTCGCTCATCGTGCCCCCTAATGCGTATGTAATTGTTAACTATAGACGAAACGGCAGATTCGGCGGCTCCGAGGCACAGAAGGATAACTTCTATACTGTAAAGACACCCTCAATCAGGAGAATGTTATGAGCTCAGGAAAACAGAAAGTCGCTGTGGTCACCGGATCCAGTTCTGGCATTGGTCGCAGTTGTGCGGTGATGCTGGCCGAAGCGGGCTATACGCTTGGCATCACCTGGAGTTCGGATGAAGAAAGCGCCCAGGAAACCGCACGCATGGTGGAGAGCCGTGGACAGCAGGCGCAGGTGCGGCAGGTCGATCTCTCCGATCCGCAAGCTGGCGCACAGCAACTGGCGCAGCTGATCAACTCGCTGGGACGCATCGACGTGCTGGTGAGCAACGCCGGCGTGATGACCAAAGCCGACTTTCTCGACGTCACCTTTGAGGATTGGCGCAAAGTGTTCAATGTGGATGTCGATGGCGCGTTTCTGTGCGGGCAGATTGCCGCGCGCCATATGGTGGATCAGGGCGACGGCGGACGCATCATCAACATTACGTCGGTGCATGAACACACGCCGCTACCGGATGCCACTGCTTATACCGCCGCCAAACATGCGCTTGGTGGCCTGACCAAGTCGATGGCGTTGAGTCTGTTGCCGCACCACATTTTGGTGAACGCGGTCGCGCCTGGCGCAATTGCCACCGCAATGAACGATATGAAAGATGATCAGCAAGGGCGACGCATGCCGGAAATCCCGATTGGGCGTCCCGGCGATACGCGCGAAGTGGCGAGTTTAGTGGCGTGGCTCTGTTCGGAGTGGGCAACCTATACCACCGGACAATCGTTTATTGTCGACGGTGGTTTTATGCTGGCCAATCCGCAGTTTAAGGGTTACCACCAGTAATCAACCGGCGCGGCGGCGGTTCCAGTGGCGAATGACAAAGCGCAGGACAATGCCGAAAATCACCGCTGCCGCCAGCCACAATACCGGCTTGAGGTGCTGATCGATCTTGTGCAGCCAGGGCGCGACGATCTGTCCGGCGAAGTAGCCGAGCGAAACAAAGATCAGTGACCACAGCGCTGCGCCAATCACGTTAAGAATAAAGAAGCGCAGTGGCTTGAGATGGCTGGTGCCGATGATGATTGGCCCGACAATACGGAAGCCATACATAAAGCGCACGCCAATCACGAACAGGCTGGGATGCTTGCGAATCAGCCGATTAGCTTTGCCGATGGTTTCCTGATGTTTACTGAAACGGCGCAAAATACGCGTGCCATAACGACGTCCCAGCCAGAACAGCAGCTGATCGCCAATGATGCCGCCCGCCATTGCCGCCAGCACCACGCCGCTGAAGTGCAATAAGCCTTCATGCGCCGCCACACCGCCCAACAGCGTGAACGTTTCCCCTTCGGCAATACAACCAATCAGCAGCGCCAGATAACCGTATTGGGTGATTAATCCATTGATATCGAGATGCAAATTATCCTCCCTGCAAAGTGTGAAATCGCTATTAGTGTATACCAGCGGCTTAATTTGTGTGGTGGCCCGCAAAAACGGCGCTGACGATTATACTTGAGTTAACGCTGCCTCCGTTGATCAGGCCGTTAGCTGTAAGGGCAGCCCATCGCAGCAAAGGAGTAGATGTATGAATCATGTCTGGGGTTTACTGGCGCATCCAGGTCAGGAAATGCGCGATATTAAACAGGAAAATGAGAGCGTTTCGCACCATTACACCCATCATGTTCTGCTAATGGCGGCGATCCCGGTGATCTGCGCCTTTATCGGGACCACGCAACTGGGCTGGAATCTGGGCGAAGGGCAATTCGTACAACTCAATCTACTGACCGGTATCGGTCTCGGCATTCTGTTCTATCTGATTATTCTCGGCGGCGTGGCGGTGATGGGGCGTGTGATCCACTGGATGGCGCGAAACTATCCGCAGCGTCCTAGCCTGCAGCGCTGCACGGTGTTTGCCGGCTATGTGGCAACGCCGCTGTTCCTCAGCGGGCTGGTGGCGCTCTATCCGTTGGTATGGCTCTGCGTGCTGGCGGGTGCGGTGGCGCTGGTTTACACCGGTTATCTGCTTTACGTCGGTATCCCGGTGTTCCTGAGCATCGACCGTGAAGAGAGCCTGCGTTTCTCCGGTTCAACGCTGGCGATTGGTGTGCTGGTGTTTGAAGTGCTGCTGGCGCTGACGGTGATTTTGTGGGGTTACGGGCCGCGTTTGTTCTGAGGTTAGCCAGGTCGCCATTCATGGCGACCCTACAAAAAACGCACCCACCCCGTAGGGGCGCCATTCATGGCGACCTTCCCATAAAACGCACCCACCTCCCAAGGTCGTCTTTCATGGCGACCTTTTTAACGCCCAGAAACAATCTCGATAAGAAATTTCTCAGGTAAGTGCGTATGATACTGCTGCCAGCCCGCATCCTGTCTGGATTGTTGCGGGCGGCCTGTGTCTCAACACAGCGCAAAACTCCTTACCGGATTTTTTTGACACGATGTCTGCAAAAATGCGTATTTCCTTGCTGTCGCTGGCGCTTTTTGTCGCCGCGCCAGCCGCTGTAACGCCCGCGCTGGCTGCGCCGGCGGCACTCTCTAACCTGGCACCGATTGCTCAACCGCAAATCGCCTCCGGCAGTGCCATGATTGTTGATCTGGAAAACGGCAAAGTGCTATTTTCCAGCCATCCTAACCGCGTACGTCCAATCGCTTCACTCACCAAAGTGATGACGGCGATGGTGGTCCTGGATGCCAAACTGCCGATGGATGAAATGCTGTCGGTGGATATCAGCCATACCGCTGAAATGCGCGGCGTGTTCTCCCGCGTCAAACTGAACAGCGAAATCAGCCGCCGCAACATGCTGCTGCTGGCGTTGATGTCCTCGGAAAACCGTGCTGCCGCCAGTCTGGCGCATCACTATCCGGGCGGTTACGATGCGTTTATCCGCGCCATGAACGCCAAAGCGCGTTCACTCGGCATGACGCACACGCGCTATGTAGAGCCGACCGGCCTGTCGATTCAGAACGTTTCCAGCGCGGAAGATCTGGTTAAGCTGGTGAAAGCCACCCGTCAGTACCCGCTGATTGGCGAACTGAGCACCACCAAAGAAGATACTGCGGTATTTAAACATCCGAACTACGCGCTGCCGTTCCGCAACACCAATCATCTGGTGTACAAAAACGACTGGCGTATTCAGCTGACCAAAACCGGTTACACCGACGAAGCCGGGCACTGCCTGGTGATGCGCACGGTGATCAACAACCGCCCGGTGGCGCTGGTGGTGCTGGATGCCTTTGGCAAATACACCCATTTCGCCGATGCTAATCGCCTGCGCGACTGGCTGGAAACCGGCAAAGCCGCACCGGTTCCGGCCGCTGCGCTGGCGTATAAAAAGCAGAAGTCCGGCTTGACCGCCAGCAACAGCGAGGCGGAATAATCATTCGCAGGTAATCTGCAATCTGTCGTAGGGTCGCCATTAATGGCGACCTGATTTATCCCGGTTACCGACAAAATCTCTTATCGTTAGCGCCAAAGTTTTACACCTTCATTCCTATAGTTTCAGTGTCGGCAACGTCTTAAACTAGCCGCCATTCACTATCGCACTTGCGTTTATCGGCTGTTATTGCGCTGGAATCTTATTCATATGTTCAAGTTTCGTCATCTGTTTACCCCGTTTTTACTGCTGCTTGTGCTGTTAGCCCCCACGCTGAGCGTGGCCGCTGATACTCCGCCCAACGATCAGGCAGAAGACGCCGCGCCCAAGGTTAACGCCTCGGTCGAGCTGCCTAAGATGCAGAAAATTCTCGACAAAATTAAAGGCCAGGTCTCAGGCGATACCAATGAAAGCCAGCTTAACCAGCTCAATGAGATGGCGCTCGAGCTTTCCGGTAATGCCGAAACCCTCGGTCAGGCCTTAGTGCCGCAGCGTCAGCAGCTGGATGCCCAGTTAGCGGTGCTCGGCCCGGCACCGAAAGCCGACAGCGGCGTGAAAGAGACGCCCGAAGTGACGCGCAAACGTGCGGCGCTGGAGAGCCAGAAAGCCAAGCTGGACGATCAGATCAAACAAGCCGATGGCATCAAAAACGGTGCGCTGGTGCTGTCATCGCAGATCGTCAACCTGCGTCGTGACCAGCTGAAAAGCCAGCTGGCGCTGAACTCCGGCAGTATCCTCGGCCCGCGTTTCTGGGCGCCGGTGATGAGCAGCCAGGATCTCGATGGCGAGAAGATCAGCGATTTTATCGCCGAATTGCAGGACACCGCCGCGCTGTCGTGGGAGTCGGGCTGGCGTTTTGGCACCATCGCCTGGCTGTTTGCGGCGATGCTGGTGATGACGCTGGGACGCCGCTACAGCGAAGAGTTCTTTGCCTGGATCAGCATTCATAAAATGCCGGAAGGGCGCTTACGTCGCAGCTTCCTCGCCGCCACCACCGCACTCACCACGCTGGCGGCGGTGGTCCTGACTTTCAACTTCATCGCGCTGGCCTTTACGCGCCGCGACGAAGTCTCTGGCGATGTGCAGGATTTTGTCGAGCGTCTGGTGCAGCTCAGCGTCTATTGCGGGTTGATTGCCGGTTTAGGCCGCGCGTTCCTCTCAACGCGTCGCCCAAGCTGGCGTTTGCCGGCCATCTCCAACGAAGTGGCGCAGGCGCTAAAACCGTTCCCGCCATTCACTGCGGCGCTGGTGTTCGTTTTCCAGACGGTGGAAGCCTTCAACTACAGCGTCGGCACCAGCCTGAACACCACCATTTTTGCTAATGGCTTGACCGCGCTGCTGATCGGCAGCACCGGACTGGCGATCGGCATGCGCATCAACCGCGTACGCCGCCGCATGGTGCAGGAAGGTCATCAGCCTGAAGCGCGCTCGACGCTGGTGGGATTGGTGCAGCTGGCGCTGATGCTGACGGCGCTGGGCATTCTGGTTTCGCTGATTATCGGTTACGTCACGCTGGCGCGCTTCCTCAGTTATGAAGTGATTTGGTGCGGCATCTTGTTTGGTTCGTTCTACTTCCTCAGCCATTTGGTGAATGACGGCTGCGAAAGCCTGTTCTCCACCAGCAACGCTACCGGCAAGCGCCTGCAAACCACGCTGAATATCGATGAGCGCTACCTGCAACAGGCGGCGACGCTGCTCAGCGCGCTGGGTAAAACCCTGCTGATTGCCATTCTGGCGCTGGCGCTGCTGAACGGCACTTTTGCTTCATCAACGCCGATTGAGCTGATCCAGAAGGTGATTGAATTCTGGGGCGGTAAAGGGCTGGAGTCGCTGAACATTGTGCCGGCGCACATGGTCAATGCGATTCTCTGTCTGGTGGTGGGCATTTACGTGCTGCGTTCGGTGCGTCGCTGGCTGGATAAAGATTTCCTGCCAAAAACCACCATGGATGTCGGCATGCGCGTGTCGCTGGTGACGCTGTTCAGCAACATCGGTTACGTGCTGATTATCCTGCTGACGCTGTCGATTATGGGCCTGCAGTGGAACAAGCTGGCGTGGATCGTCAGCGCCTTGTCGGTCGGTATCGGTTTTGGTTTGCAGGAGATTGTGAAGAACTTTATCTCCGGCCTGATTCTGTTGACCGAACGTCCGGTGAAAGTCGGCGATCTGGTAAGCATCAGCGGCATTGAAGGGGATATTCGTCGCATCAACGTGCGCGCCACCGAAATTCAGCTGGGCGACAAATCGACGGTGATTGTGCCGAACTCGCAGTTTATCTCGCAGAACGTGCGTAACGCCACCATGGGCAATGCACAAGGCGTGGTCACCATTTTGCTGACCTTCCCGCTGGATATCGATCCGGTGCGCGTGCGTGAAATTCTGCTGGAAGTGTATCAGGAGAATGAACGCATTCTGGAGACGCCAGAGCCGTCAGTGTCGTTCAAAGATTTGACGCCGGCGGGCATCGTGTTGAGCGTCACCGGCAACGTGGCGGGTCAGCGGCAGATTTCCGGCGCCAAGAGTGATTTGCTGTTTGATATTCTGACGCGTCTGCGCAAAGAGGGCATTATGCTGTCAACGCCGCAAACCATGATCATCGAGCGCCGCGCCATGGCTGCGGCACAAGATCAGCAAAGCGATCCATTGCCATAAATCCGTAGGGTGGCCATTCATGGCCACCTTCACCACAACCGCACTGGATCAAACCTTCACCGCCCAACCTTTCTGTTTACTGGTTTTGCCAATCCCCGGATTAAAACTGTTGGTAGGATCGAGCTGCTGATAAAACGCCTGCAGCTGCGGTTTTGCCTGATACAGATGGCCGACGTTATGTTCGGCCGGATATTCGGCACCGCGCGCGGCTAATATCGCCAGCATCTTCTCTTTCAGCGCATGCGCATCCACGCCTTTTTTCACGATGTAATCCTGATGGAACACGTGGCAGAAGAAGTGGCCGTAATAGAGACGATGACTTATATCGTTATCGAACTCGGCCGGCAGGCGTTCAAACCACTCTTCATCATTACGACGCAGCGCGATATCCAGCGCCAGAATGTCCTCCACTTCATCGGCATGCACCGCGTGATAGCGCACCGCAGCACCGGCGGCAGCAAAGCGATGCAAGAACGCGTGCGCGCCCTCTTTGGCGTCGCAGGCGAAGAACGCGCCGCCGCCTTCGCGGAAATATTCGGTCAGATAAGCCTGCGCTTCGGCCACGCCGTCGCCAGACATCTTGAGCATCAGGTGATGCTCATATTTATCGCGATAAAGTTTAAGGCGTTTGGGCAGATGCGCCGGTAGCCAGCCGCTGACGCGCTGCAACAGGCGATCGCTGAGATGCGGTTTCACCCAGCTCAGCTTGCCTAGCAAGGCATCCACGCGGCCTTTGAGAGTGAAAAACAGCGGCATTTTGTCGGTGCCGAGTTTGTCGATCATCACGAAGGTATCTTTGCCGTACACCTCGGCGATGTCGAAGATGTCGCGGTGCATATATTCGCCCGCCACCGGCAGATGGGTAAACTCCGCCAGAATATGGCGACGAATATCGCCCAGCTCCGCCGGATTGTTGGTGCCGATATAGAACACCTGCTGCTGCGGTTCGGTAGGGAAAGTATCCAGACGCACGGCAAACACCGCCAGCTTCCCGGCGCAGCCGGAAGCTTCAAACAGGCGGCGCTCATCGGCGTTGAAGCGCGCTGGCGTCTCCGCATTAATATCGCGCACGCGCTCGGCGTATTCGTGATCCGAGGCGTGGCGCTCGTCCCAGCGCACATCACTCTGCTGCCAGCGATCGTCATCCAGCCGTCCCAACATCTCTTCCGGCGAGTGACCCAGATCGATGCCGAGATGGTTTACCAGCTTGAGTTTGCCGCTGGCATCAATCTGTGCAAACAGCGCCATTTCGCTGTAGGCCGGACCGCGTTTGATCAGCGATCCGCCCGAGTTATTGCAAATTCCGCCCATCACCGAGGCGCCAATGCAGGAGGAACCAATCACCGAATGCGGTTCGCGTCCAAGCGGTTTAAGCGCTTTTTCCAGCTGATACAGCGTGCTGCCGGGGAAGGCGAGGATCTGTTTGCCGCTGTCGATCAGCTGCAATTTATCCAGACGCAAGGTACTGATGATCACCACCGGACGATCGTAATCGTTGCCGTTCGGCGTGGAACCTTCGGTCAGACCGGTGTTGGCGGCCTGCATTAAAATGATCGCATCGGCGCTCACCAGCGCCTGCAACGCCCGCCACAGCTCAAGCAGCGAACCGGGAAAAATCACCGCCAGCGCCTCGCCTTCGCCGGAGCGAAAACCTTTGCGGTAGCGCGCGGTTTGTTCTGCGTCGGTTAACAGGTTCGACGATCCGACCAGACGACGCAGTTCGGCGAGCAGAGTAGGGTGCGAAGTGTTGTTATTCATTGGCCTATCCTTGTCTTTAACATGGCGCATTTACTGTAGCACGCGTCAGCGACAGGGTCGCGGTGTGACATGGCGGCTACCTGCTATCCTCATCTTGTGGCAAACTGCCCCGGTTATTTCGATATTGCGCAGTCACTTAAGAGAACCCGACCTGATGAAATGGATTTACTCTGTTAGCCTCGCTGTCTCCTTAGCCATTCAGCCCGCTTTCGCGGACGACTTGTTTGGCCCACATCCGATGACTGAACAGGCGCGCGACGCCTTTGTGAATCAGCTGCTCAGCAAAATGACCCTTGATGAAAAAATCGGGCAGATGCGTTTGATCAGCGTAGGACCGGATACGCCAAAATCGGCGGTTCGCGATATGATTCAGCATGGTCAGGTCGGGGCAATTTTTAACACCGTGACGCGTCAGGATATTCGCGCCATGCAGGATCAGGTGATGCAGCTTAGCCGCCTGAAAATTCCGCTGTTCTTCGCCTATGACGTAGTGCACGGTCAGCGCACCATCTTCCCGATTCCACTTGGCCTGGCGGCGAGCTGGGATCTGGATGCCATCGCTGAGGTGGGACGCGTCTCTGCTTATGAAGCCGCAGATGACGGCCTGAATATGACGTGGGCACCGATGGTTGATGTGTCACGCGAACCTCGTTGGGGACGCGGCTCGGAAGGCTTCGGTGAAGACACCTTCCTCAGCGCACAAATGGGTAGCAGCATGGTAAAAGCCATGCAGGGCAAAAGCGCGGCGGATCGCTTCTCGATCATGACCAGCGTGAAGCACTTCGCGGCCTACGGCGCAGTGGAAGGTGGACGTGATTACAACACCGTCGACATGAGCCCGCAGCGACTGTTCCAGGATTATCTACCGCCGTATAAAGCATCACTGGATGCCGGCAGCGGTGGCGTAATGGTGGCGCTCAACTCGCTGAATGGCACGCCGGCCACGGCGGACAGTTGGCTGCTGAAAGATATCCTGCGCGGCGACTGGAAGTTCAAAGGCATCACCATTAGCGATCACGGTGCGATTAAAGAACTGATTAAACACGGTGTGGCCAGCGATCCGCAGGATGCGGTGCGCATTGCGATGAAATCAGGCATCGACATGAGCATGAGCGACGAATACTACAGCAAATACCTGCCGGGCCTGGTGAAGAGCGGCGCGGTGAGCATGGCGGAAGTGGATGATGCCGCGCGCCACGTGCTGAACGTCAAATATGACATGGGCCTGTTTAACGATCCTTACAGCCACTTAGGGCCGAAAGAGAGCGATCCGCAGGACACCAATGCCGAAAGCCGTTTGCACCGCGCCGAAGCGCGTGATGTGGCGCGTAAAAGCATTGTGTTGCTGAAAAACTGGCGTGAAACGCTGCCGCTGAAGAAAGACGCCACCATTGCGTTGGTGGGGCCGTTGGCGGATAGCCAGCGCGACATCATGGGCAGCTGGTCGGCGGCTGGCGTAGCGAAACAATCGATTCCGCTGCTGCAAGGCATGCGTAATGCGATGGCGGGTAAAGGCACGGTGCTGTACGCCAAAGGCGCGAACATCAGCGACAACAAAGGCATTCAGGACTTCCTCAATCTGTATGAGCAAGCGGTAAGCGTGGATAAGCGCTCGCCGCAGGAGCTGATTGATGAAGCGGTAGCACAGGCGAAAAAAGCCGATGTGGTGGTGGCCGCCGTCGGCGAAGCGCAAGGCATGGCGCACGAAGCCTCCAGCCGCAGCGATCTCGTTATTCCACCTAGCCAACAGAAGCTGCTGGCAGCGCTGAAAGCCACCGGTAAACCGCTGGTGATCGTGCTGATGAATGGCCGTCCTCTGACGGTTGTCAATGAAGATAAGCAAGCCGATGCGATGCTGGAAACCTGGTTCAGCGGCACCGAAGGCGGCAACGCCATCGCTGATGTGCTGTTCGGCGATTACAACCCGTCAGGCAAATTGCCGGTCTCCTTCCCGCGTTCCGTGGGCCAGATTCCGATTTACTACAACCATCTGCCAACCGGTCGTCCGTACAACTTCGCCAAACCGAACAAGTACACTTCGCATTACTACGATGCGGTGAACGGTCCGCTTTATCCGTTTGGTTACGGTCTGAGCTACACCACCTTTACTGTATCGCCGGTGAAGATGTCTTCGCGCACCATGCCGCGTAACGGCTCGGTGGAAGCGTCAGTGACCGTCACCAACAGCGGTAAACGCGATGGCGCAACCGTGGTGCAGCTCTATCTTAACGATCCGGTGGCCAGCATCAGCCGTCCGGTGCAGGAGCTGCGCGGCTTCCAGCGCATCATGCTGAAAGCCGGTGAATCGCAGACCGTGAAGTTTAAGATCGACGTTGATGCGCTGAAATTCTGGAACCAGAAGATGCAGCACATCGCCGAGCCAGGCAAAATCAATGTAATGATTGGACTGGATTCGGTGCGCACTCAGGATGCGCAGTTTGATTATCTGTAAGTAAGCTTGTTGCGCTCTTTGGTTCGGTCAGCATGAACGCTGACCCTACATGTTATGCTTCACTGATTTGTAGGGTCGGCATTTATGCCGACCAGGTCAACGAGCGCACAAACCCATGAACATCCGCGAACGCATCCAACAGCAAGTCTTCCGCCTCAACGGCCTGTCACTCAACGAATTCGACATCTCGCAACCGCCTGGCGATCCCGGCTTATTTGGCCCGGACCACGTTATCTGGCGCGTCCACGGCGACTTCACCTCCATGCTGTGCGGCGGCATCAGCGCGTTGATGCTGCAAATGCTGCATCCGGCGGCGCTGGCGGGCGTGTGGGATCACTCCAATTTCCGTCAGGACATGATGGGCCGCCTGCGCCGCACCAGCCAGTTTATCGCCGTCACCACCTTCGGTAATACCAAGGATGCCAATATCTTGATCGACCGCGTCAAACGTATTCACCTGCGCGTCACCGGTGTCGATAACGCGGGCAAGCCGTATGCCGCCAGCGATCCGCATCTGCTCACCTGGGTGCACGTCGCGGAAACCAGCCGCTTTCTGGCGGCGCATCTGCGCTATAAAAATTCGCAGCTCAGCCTCGCCGATCAGGATCGTTACTATCAGGAAGCGGCATTAGTTGCCGAAGCGCTGGGTGCGCAGCGGGTGCCGAAAAGCGTACAGGCGGTTGAGGCGTATCTTCAGATGATGCGACCCGAGTTGATCTGCGATGCGCGCACGCTGGAGGTGATGCAGTTATTGATTAACGCGCCCGCGCCCAGCTGGCAGGCAAAACCGGCCATGCGCGTAATGCTGAAAGCGGGGATGGGATTGCTGCCGAACTGGGCGCAACAGCAGATCCAGCAGCCGGTTGCGCCGCTGACGCAGTGGCGAGTCGATCGGGAAATGGCGGTGATCGCCGCACTGCTGCGCTGGTCGATTCAGCGCGGCGCTTATACTCGTGCGATGCAGCGCATGGGCCGCTAAAGGTTACAGATGCAGCTCATCCTGCTTGTTCGTGTAGGTGCGCGGCGTGCGCGCTTGACGTTTTAACGCTAGCTGACGTTGCTGATAATGATGCAGCAACATGCCAAGCCCGAGGCCAATCAGCGCCAGCGGCAACAAGCTGTAATAGATATCAATCGGTAATAACACCAGCAATGCCACGCCGCTTAGCAACAAGGTCAGCGACGACATCACCCACGTATAGCGGATAAACAGCCACACCAACATCACGAAAATAACCACATCCCGCAGGTTCAGATCGAGGTTTTGCAGCACCATGATGGCAGCTCCAAAGAGGCGAATGTGCAAACAATATCACGCGAAATTGTAAAAGAATCGCAAATTAATCTGAAGCTTGTCAGCCAGTTAAGCGGCGATTCATAAGCCGCTCTCATCTATTTCCCACCGCACTTTGAGAGTTTTACCCTTGTGTCACATGGCACGAGTGCCGATCCTGCTCTATTCTCGGGGAAAATGGATTCCTCCAGGTAATATCGAGGCGTTATGACCCACCAACCTCTGATTGCTGAGGTGCCGAATCAGCAACACACACTAACCGCGATCGTCGAGCAGGATGCGCGTACGGCTTATTTCTATATCTGGCCGAATGACCTGTTTCGCAGCCAATACGCGGTGCGCGGCTGCTGGCTGCGTAACCTGCTGCCTGCACCCGCGCAGGAAGATCGTGAAGCGATGGAGCAGGGCATCGCGCCGCTGCTGAGTGCCGAGTATTGCCGCACGCTGGAAGCCGAGCCGATGCTCGATCCGGCGGGATTACAGGTGCTGTGGGAGCCCAGCGACGATGGCGCAGCGCTGTGGTATTACGGCCAATTGCTGGCGGTGATCCCCGGCTGGAGCCTGTATCAGGATAAGCAGGTGAGTTTTTCTGCTGCCTGCATCAAAGAGAATCGTCTGACCGCGCCGCTTGGATCGGCCTCCACCAACGATTACTACGCGCGCGCAGAGCAACAGCGCCACTTCTGGCGCGACTGGCACGACGGTCATTTGTGGGATGTGGTGCAGCGCGAGCTGATGCAGTGTTATCAGGCGCAGTTTGGCGAGTCGGTAAAATATTACTCCATCGATCAGGGCAACTGGCCGCCGATGGCGATTTCGCAGCACCTGCACAATGGCGTTTGGTACTTCCTCACCTTGGGCATGGGAATCCGCCCGATGCCGCAGGTGGATCATCTGTTTGACGAGCTGGCCCCGCAGTATCGCCGCGTCGAGCTGGCGATGGCGGTGGATGGCGAAGTGATGACCGAAGCCAACGCGGTGCAGATGGCGAGCGCGCTGGCTGAGTTTGCCCATCTGCCTTGGGCGCGTCTGACCTGGATAGGCGAAGGACATACGCTGGCGTCGGAAGTCGCCCCGGTGGGCTTTGAAAGTTTCCTGCTGGCGAATGATTTAGCGCCCGAAGCGGCGCAGTTCCGCCTGCCGAAACGCGATGGCGATCGCGTGAATCTGCTGTGGTCCACGCCAATTACCGAGGCCGAACGCCAGTTTGCTCAGGCTGACGATCGCGGTGGACAGCAGCTGCTGCAACGTTTGCTGGCGGACGGCAATAATCATGTCTTCCGGCCACGGCAGGAAGTGGTGGAAACCCCCGCACCGTAAATCAGGTCGGCATCGATGCCGACCCTACGATTTTAAATTATCACCCAAATCAACTATTTCACTGCTTTGTGATCCCGCTCACCTCAAGTTCCCCATTAACACGCCGTTAACCTCGATCAGGCAACTCGCCAACCAGGGTAAGGGCACACATAATGTTCAAAACAACACAATCCCGTTTCACCGCGACGCTTGTCGCCTTTTTTGCCGGTCTGATGCTGGTTACCGTGCTGGTAATCAATCAGTTCATCGCGCCGCAACTCTCCGAAAATGAAAGTCGTCTGGTGCGTTACGAAGTGGACGGCTTGGCCGGTCGCATTGTCGAGCAGATGAACCGCGTACAGGCGCAGCAGCGCGCCATTACCGAAGCCGCAGGCGTGATGGACAGCGCAGCCATCGATACCTTGCTGCCCGCCTTAGTTAACCAATATCAGGACAGCAATGTGTTCGGCGGCGGCATCTGGCCGTTACCAAACCGTCGCGATCCCGCCAAAGAGAAAAACAGCTCATTCTTTGCGCGCAACGCCAGTAACCAGCTGCAGGTCAATACCTACTGGAACTCGGATGCCGCCGACAAATACTGGGAGCAATCCTGGTACAAAGATGGTTTAGCCGCGCCTAAAGGCCAGTGCGCCTGGGCGAAAGCCTATCAGGATGCCGCCAGCCCGCAGCCGCGTACCAACTGCGCAATGGCGATCTATCGCGATGGCACCGCGTGGGGCGTGGCGACCATTGACGTGACGCTCGGCTTCTTCAACCAGCTGGCAAAACAGATGGGTGAGGCGATTCAGGGCCGCGTACTGATCGTTGAAGCTGACGGCAAAGTGGTGGGTAACGCCGCGCTGGTAGATGGCGCGCCGAAGCTGGAAAACCTCGCGGATACCCAGCTGCCGATGGCATCGGCGCTGAAAGGTCTGCTGGCGCAGGCGGGCAGCCAGCCCGCGCAAATCACCTTTGAAGGTGAAGATGGCGAACACACGCTGTTCGTGCAGGCGATTGCCGGCAGCCCGTGGTATCTCGCCAGTGATGTGCCGTCGAGCTTGCTGGATGCACAAACCCACAGCATGTTGACGCGTCTTGGTCTGGTGCAGATTCCGCTGGCAGTGATCCTGCTGCTGGTGCTGCTTGGCTTCGTGCGTGCCATGATGAAACGTCTCGCCGTGCTGAACAGCAACATTGAAGCCTTATCGACCGGCGGCGCCGATTTGACACAGCGTCTGCCTGCCAGCAACAGCCCGGAGTTCAACGCCGTGGCGCAGAGCTTCAACCAGTTCATTGCTTATCTGCAAGGCCTGATGCGCCAGGTGGGCGACAGCGCGCTGGCGATTACGGCGGCTTCGCGTGAAATCGCCAGCGGCAACGCCGATCTCTCGGCGCGTACCGAATCGCAGGCCAGTTCGATTGTTGAAACGGCGGCGTCAATGGAAGAGCTGACCGGCACGGTGCGGCAGAACGCCGACAACGCCACGCATGCGAACCAGCTGGCGGACGGCGCATCGCAGGTTGCCGCACGCGGCACCGAAGTGGTACGTCAGGTGGTCACCACCATGGGCGCGATCAATCACTCATCGCGCAAAGTGGTCGATATCATCAGCGTCATCGACAGCATCGCCTTCCAGACCAACATCCTGGCACTGAACGCAGCGGTCGAAGCGGCGCGCGCCGGTGAACAGGGTCGCGGTTTTGCCGTGGTGGCATCGGAAGTGCGCAACCTGGCACAGCGTTCAGCTAACTCGGCGCGTGAAATTAAGAAGCTGATTGAGGAGTCGGTGGCGAATATCGATACCGGCAGCCAACTGGTGGAGCAGGCCGGGCAAACCATGGATGAGCTGATGCAGGGCGTCAGCAGCGTGACCACGCTGATGAGCGAAATCATGTCGGCCAGCCGCGAGCAGAGCATGGGCATCGATCAGGTGAACGTGGCGATTACCCAGCTGGATGGCAGTACCCAGCAGAACGCCGCGCTGGTCGAGCAGGTTTCCGCCGCCGCGCAGTCGATGCAGCAGCAGAGCGTGCAGCTGGAGCAGGTGGTGCAGAGCTTTAAATTGTAAGTTTTGTGGAAGCGGTCGCCATAAATGGCGCCCCTACACCAATCCCACGTAAGGCCGCCATTTATGGCGTAATGCATGTCAGATAAGCAGTGCGCTGAAATCGCAGGGATTCCGCCCGCTAAGCATCTGGCAGTTTCAGAATGCCAAAAGCAGGCGGCCGGGCTAAGGTCCGAATGCGCGGACCTTAGCAATCCGCGCCTTGCGCCGTCCTCGCTGTTCCCTCGCTTATCGCTCCGTCCTACGGACCACGCGGATTCGCCTTCCTGGCTCATGCCGCGTTTTCGCCGACGTCCTGTCGGCTCATCCTGGCCGTCGCTCTTCGCTCGGCGCTGCGGATGGCGCTCAACACCGCCGCCTATGATAACCGTGCCCGAATTGGTTTTTTCGTAGGGTGCGCATTCATGCGCACCAGGTTGCCATGAATGGCAACCCTACGGGATTTATAGCGATTTTGAGTTAAGAATACACACGACTGCTGCAGCACGGGTGTAGAGGCGACATCCTAAACCGCTGAGGGAATGAGGGATTCCAGGGCGAGCCGCATGGATGCGGCGAGAGGTGGCGCTGAGCAGGAGCGAATCGACACCGGTCCGTCAGGAATCGTGAATGAGTGAAGGCACCGCGAAGCGGCGGGTTGGGCTGGCGCAGGGCCCGGGAGTGCAGAGGGCGCGGCCAGGCGTCCTCTGCTCGGTCGCCGCACGGAGGTGCTGCAACTGCCTCAGCACGAGGCGAACGAAAGTCGCTCTGAGCTTAACTGATCGGCATTACGCCATTTATGGCGACCTTCTCACCCTCCGCACACATCTCCTCCATTAACGCCGTTCCCCGCCTTTTTATGCTGAATTGCCCGCCGGCTGCTACGCTTTAATGTGCCCACGTTAACGCACGGAATGTGCGCTATTTCCTCCATCAACCCTGTGGAGGTTGTGTACAATAGCTGCGAATTTTCCGAAGGAGTTGTCATGCCCGCCATTGAAGTTATTCTCGTTGACCACCTCGATCGTCCTATCGGCAAAATGGAAAAGCTGGAAGTGCATGAAAAAGGATTGCTGCATCGCGCGGTGACGGTTTACGTGTTCAATTCGCGCCATGAAGTGCTGCTGCAACGCCGTGCCAGCAGTAAATATCACTGTGGTGGCTTGTGGAGTAATACCTGCTGCAGTCATCCCTATCCGCAGGAATCAACACGCGACGCCGCCGAGCGCCGTTTGCGTGAAGAGATGGGCATGAATGTGGCGTTAACACCGGTGTTTGAGCTGAGCTACAACCTGCCGCTGAGCAACGGGTTAACCGAGCATGAATATGGCCACGTGTTCTTCGCCATCAGCGACGAGCAGCCGGTGCTGAATCCGGAAGAGGCAGACGCGTGGTGCTACCGTTCGATAGCGCAGATTCAGCAGGAGATGCAGGAGAATCCGGCGCAGTTCACGCCGTGGTTTTTGCACACCTTCCCGCGCATCCCCCATACGCTTGGTGAGTTTCGCCTGACGGCGTAATAAGTAGGGTCGCCATTTATGGCGACCTCTGTTAATCCATCACTGAAAATCTTCCGCATCCACGTCGTAACCCGACGGCTCCCAGCGAATCGCCAGCAGCGCCAGTAAGCCAATCAGCGGTGCAAGGAAAATCACCCAGAACACGCCGGTACCAAACGCCGCCACCAGCAGCGGGAAAGCAAACAGCGACACGGTTGAGCTACCGCGCATCAGCGTCTGGTTGAAGCCGACGCCGACACCGCGCAGAGAAGCCGGATAGCTCAGCGAGGCAAACGTCATGGTGTGCGAGCCGGGACCAAAACCCTGACCAAACAGGAACAGCGCCAGCATGGCAATCGCCACCGCCGCCTGTTCGCCGCCCTCCGGACGACCAATCAGCGCTAATCCCAGCAGCGCCACGCACTGACAGGCGTAACCGGCCACCGACATCTTCCACGCGCCAAGACGCGGCACCAGCCGCACCGCCAGCAAGCCGCCGACAAAGGCAAACAGCAGATTCAGCGCCAGCGACACCAGAATGGTGGTCAGCATCGATTGTGCAAAGAAGCTGGAGATAATCACCGGCAGGCCAAACGCCACCGCGTTATAGGCAAACGACGAGGCGATCGAAGTGACGGTAGCCAGAATCGTACGACGGCGATAAACGCCCTGCAGCAGCGCGCCGTAGTTGCGCCAGCTGGCTTTGCGCACCGCTTTCTGCGGCGTCAAATCGGCGTCATCCGCCACCTGCGCGTTGATGTTGTAAGAGTTGCGCAGAATCTCCGCCGCGCCCTTCAGGTTACCCTGATTGGCCGCCCAAATCGGCGATTCACTCATATAGCGGCTGCGAATGGCGATGATCAGCAGCGCAGGCACCGCACCAAAACCCAGAATCAAACGCCACAGCCAATCGGTGTGGCTTTCGGGCAACACCGCATACAGCAGCAGGACCAGCAGATAGGAAATACTGATCGCCGCGTACCACGTCGGACACCACATCGCCACGCTGGCAGCCTTATTACCTTGCCCGCGCAGCTTGGAAAACTCGGCGAGAAACGCCATCGCCACCGGCAAATCGATCCCAACGCCGAGGCCCATCACAAAGCGCGCACCGGCCAGCACATACTCGTTTGGCGCAAACGCACAGGCTAACGCCGCCACCACGAAGAAGAACATATCGGCCATAAACACACGATAGCGGCCGATTTTGTCGGTGAGATAGCCGCCAATCAGCGCCCCGACAATCGCACCAAAGGTAATCGCCGATGCCACCATGCCGGTGCCCGCTGGCGTAAGCTGGAACTCACGCGTCACGTCTTTGATGCCAAAGGCTAATGCGCCGAGATCGTAGGCGTCGAGGAACACGCCGCCCAGCGCAATGGCGATGACGATACGCGCGTTGCTGCGCGATTCGTCGCTGTTATTCACTAGCCCGGAGACATCGGCCGCGCTGCGGATCCATTTGGTCTCGCCGGTTGGTGTATTCCCTGCCTGCGCGACGTGCGCCGGAGAAGCTAAGTCGGTCATGATGTTTTGTAATTTATTGTAATGAGTGGGACTGTGAGCATAAGCCGCCACCGAAGCATCGAAAATTCCATTTAATTATATGTGCTGCGTTTTGGTTATAACCGTTGCGATATTGATAGCAAAAAAAGCACGAAGTAAGCCGCTTGACCGCGCCCATCCCGATTCGCCAGGCTACGCTTGATAGTCACACAATGAAAACAAATGAGGGAAGCGAGATGATAAAGCAGGGTTTATTGGGAATGATTGCATTGGCAATGAGCGTGGGTGCAGCGCAGGCGGCGGAACCGGTCAAAGTCGGTTCCAAGATTGATACCGAAGGCTCGCTACTCGGCAACATCATCCTGCAGGTGCTGGACAAACACGGGGTAAAAACCGTCAATAAAATCCAGCTCGGTACTACGCAAGTGGTACGCGGTGCGATCACCGCTGGCGAGCTGGATATCTACCCGGAATACACCGGCAACGGCGCGTTCTTCTTCAACGATGAGAAAGATACCGCGTGGAAAAACGCCCAGCAGGGCTACGAGAAAGTGAAGAAACTCGACGCCGAGAAAAATCATCTGGTGTGGCTGACGCCCGCGCCGGCCAACAATACCTGGACCATTGCGGTGCGCGGCGACGTAGCGCAGAAGAACAACCTCAACTCGCTGGACGATCTCAGCGCCTACCTGAAAAAAGGTGGCACCTTCAAGCTGGCCGCCTCGGCGGAATTTATCGAACGTAGCGATGCCTTACCGGCGTTTGAAAAAGCCTACAACTTCAAGCTGGAGCAGGCGCAGCTGCTGTCGCTGGCCGGTGGCGACACCGCCGTGACCATTAAAGCGGCGGCGCAGCAAACCTCTGGCGTGAACGCGGCGATGGCGTATGGCACCGACGGTCCGGTGGCGGCGCTAGGCCTGCAAACGCTGAGCGATCCGAAAGGCGTGCAGCCGATTTATGCGCCTGCGCCGGTAATCCGCGAAAGCGTGCTCAAGCAATATCCTGACATCGGCAACTGGCTGCAGCCGGTCTTCAGCAAGCTGGATGAGAAAACCCTGCAGCAGCTAAATGCGCAGATCGCGGTGGATGGTCAGGATGCCAGCCAGGTCGCGAAACAGTGGTTACAGACCAATAAGTTGCTGTAAGCAGTGTCGTCGTTGTTACTCAGACCGCGCCAGCAGCCGGTGCTGCTGGTGTTAATCACGCTTATTACGCTGGCGCTGTTTGCCTTACCGCTGCTGAGCTTTGCTGCCAATCGGTTGGTCTCCGGCCAGCCGCTAACGTTCTGGCAGGTGACGAACAGCGCACTGCTGTTGATTCCCCTGCTGTGGCTTTGGCAGAGCTTGTGGTGGTCGCCGCGCCGCATCCACGCGATAACGGTGCTGCTGGCGGCGGAGTTGCTGCTGGCCTTGCTCATCTGGCTGGCCGGACAGCAAGCAAGCGAACTGGCGAACAGCGGCAGCCCGCTGGCACGTACCGCGTTTGGTAGCGGCTTGTGGTGCGCGGCGGCGCTGGCGCTGCTGCTGGCGGCGGAAGCGATACGGCAAATCACGCGCAGTACGCCGTGGCGCATTGTGCTCAATCTACAAATCTGGCTATTGCCGCTGGCGCTGTTACTCAGCGGTCATCTTGATCGTCTCTCGCTTATGAAAGAGTACGCCAATCGCACGGCGGTGTTTGACGCGGCCTTCACGCAGCATTTGTGGCTGCTGGGCGGCACGCTGCTGCCGACGGTAATCATCGGTTTGCCGCTCGGCCTGGCGATTGCACGCCGTCCGCGCTGGCAAAACGCCGCGTTTAGCGTGCTCAATCTGATCCAAACCGTGCCGTCGGTGGCGCTGTTCGGTTTACTGATAGCGCCGCTGGCGGGATTAGTGGCGCATTTCCCGGTTTTGGCCCGTTGGGGCATCAGCGGCATCGGCATCGCACCGGCCTTGATTGCGCTGGTGCTCTATGCGTTATTGCCGCTGGTGCGCAGCGTGGTGGCCGGTTTGCAGCAGGTGCCGCAGGAAGTGCGTGAAACCGCGCGCGGCATGGGCATGAGCGCGTGGCAACAGTTCTGGCACGCCGAGCTGCCGCTGGCGCTGCCGGTGTGGCTCTCCGGGCTGCGCGTGGTGGTGGTACAAACCGTTGGCCTGGCGGTGGTCGCAGCGCTGATTGGGGCAGGCGGATTCGGCGCCATTGTTTTTCAGGGATTACTGAGCAGCGCGCTGGATCTGGTGCTGCTGGGTGTGATTCCGGTGGTGGCGCTGGCGGTGATTTTTGATGCACTGCTGCGTCTACTGTCGGCACTGCTGGAGAGACGTCATGATTGAATTTCACCAGGTGAGCAAAGTGTTCGCCGGCAAAGAGGCGATACGTAACCTGTCGCTGAAGATTGAGAAGGGCAGTTTTACCGTGCTAATCGGCACGTCCGGTTCCGGCAAATCGACCACGTTGAAGATGATCAATCGGCTTGTCGAACACGACAGCGGCGAAATCCGCTTTGCCGGAGAAGCCATCGAAACCATGGATGCGCGCGCGCTGCGCCGCCGCATCGGCTACGCCATTCAGTCGATTGGCCTGTTTCCACACTGGAACGTGGCGAAGAACATCGGCACGGTGCCGTCACTGCTCGGCTGGCCGCAGGCGAAGATCAACCAACGCGTCGAGGAGCTGCTGGCGCTGCTCAATCTCGATAGCCATCTGGCGACGCGCATGCCGCATCAGCTGTCGGGCGGACAGCAGCAGCGCGTCGGCGTGGCGCGTGCGCTGGCGGCCGATCCCGAATTGCTGCTGATGGATGAACCCTTCGGCGCGCTCGATCCGGTTAACCGTCTGGCGCTGCAACACGAGATGCTGCGCATCCAGAAAATGTCCGGCCGCACCGTGGTGCTGGTGACGCACGACATCGACGAAGCGCTGACGCTGGCCGATCAACTGGTGCTGATGGACGGCGGCGAAATCGTGCAGCAGGGCAGGCCGATCGATCTGTTGACGCAGCCGGTGAATGATTTTGCCCGCGAGTTCTTTGGTCGCAGCGAGCTGGGCGTGCGTTTGCTGGCGCTGGGGCGTGCGGGCAGTGCGGCGCGGCGCGGTGAATGGCTTGACGCCGAACCAATTGCCGCATCGCTGACGCTGCGTGAAGCGCTGTCGCAGTTTATTGCGCGCCGCACCGACAAATTACCGGTGATCGATCAGCATCAGCAGCCGCTCGGCGTGCTGCACTTCAGCGATCTGCTGCGCCAGCGGGAGGCGAGCTGATGCGGCTGTTACGCGATCCGCTTTACTGGCTGTTGGCGGCTTTTCTGCTGCTGCTGTGGGGCTTGCCGCACAGCGGTCCGCTGTTTGCCCACTGGTTTCCGCAGCTGGAGCGTCCGCTCTATCAGCAGGAGAGTTTCTGGCGGCTGGCGCTGGCGCATCTGGCGTTAGTGGTCAGCGGCAGCCTGTTGGCGTTGCTGGTTGGCGTTGGCTGTGCGGTGTTTGCTACGCGTCACGCCGGTCGCGCCTTTCGTCCGCTGCTGGAAACGGTGGCTGCGGCCGGGCAGACTTTTCCGCCAGTAGCGGTGCTGGCTATTGCAGTGCCGGTGATGGGATTTGGTGCGACGCCCGCGGTGATGGCGCTGTTTCTCTACGGCTTGCTGCCGATTTTACAGGGCACGCTGGCGGGCTTAGATAGCGTACCGGCCAGCAATCGTGAAATCGCGGTCGGCCTTGGCATGGGGCCGTGGCGACGCTTGTGGCAGATTGAGCTGGCGCTGGCGGCACCGGTGATTATGGCGGGCGTGCGAACCTCAGTGATGATCAACATCGGCACGGCAACCATCGCTTCCACGGTGGGCGCGGAGAGTCTGGGATCGCCGGTGATTATCGGTTTGAGCGGCTTTAACACCGCCTATGTGATTCAGGGCGCGCTGCTGGTGGCGCTGCTGGCGTTGATCTGCGATCGCCTGTTAGAGCGCGTGCAGCGCAAACTTAGTTGGTATGCACAATGAGGCTGTAGCCGACCAGCATCATGCCGCCCATGCCGCCAAGCGCCATGATGGCAAACAGGGAACCGATGAGGAGTTTATTCCAGTTCATGTGAAGACCTGAGAAAAGAAATTTAGGGCGGCATGATAACGCGCACACCACGCCAGGCAAAGGCCGTGTGTGCGATTTTTAGTTACGCGGGATCGTGCAGGTGAATGGCAAAACCTTGTGCCTGCCAGTGCTCAAACTGCTCGACCTGACGACGCGTCGGCTTTTTTCCGGTCCAGATAAACAGGTTTTGTCCGGGGAATAACTCAGGGCGCGGCATATCCAGCGGCTCTGCCAACACATCCATGCGCCAGCCTTGCTGCGACAAACGCCAGGCTTCCAGCCAGATGCGGGTACGATCTTCCACCGCCCAGCCAATCATCAGCGCATCTTTACCGGCTTTTTTACGCCCACCGGCCAGACAAAACGCCACATAATCAATCAGCGCGCCATCAAGCAGGCTGCACATGGTGCGCGCAGTATTTTGATCTAAACCGAGACGCTGACGAACCGGCACGAACACGTGATCGATCAGCGCATCTACCGGATGTTCCCGGCCAATGGTGGCAATTTTGACGCGCAGTTTCGCCGGGCGAACGTGACGCAGCACGCTCATCAACTCTTCCTGCAGCGCCGACCAACCGTCATGTACATTGACGGTGGCGCCTTCCAGCAACGCTTTTACTTTGCCGACGGGCACGCCGCTCTCTATCCAGCGTTTTATCTCTTCGATACGCTGAACATCTTCATCATCAAACTGCCGATGACCACCTTCGGTGCGCTGGGGTTTTAACAGACCGTAACGTCGCTGCCAGGCGCGAAGCGTTACCGGGTTGATTCCACAGCGTTCGGCCACATCCCCGATACTGTATAAGGCCATAGACTCCTCGAAAATACTGACCTGCATAACAACACCTTAACCCCCACGCTTGGGTTGTACAACGATTTTTTAGTTGTACAACTTGACCTTGTTTAGGATTCGTAGTGTTATCTCATATATGAGATTTATTTCCCATAAATGAGAGGTGAAGATGTCTGCTTCTGATACTGACGATCGACTGGCGGCACGACTGGCCGAATTACGCGTACAGCGCGGTTGGTCATTAGATGATTTGGCGATGGCGACCGGCATCAGTCGGGCGTCATTGTCGCGCATTGAACGCGCTGAAACGAGCCCCACAGCCGCTTTGCTTAACCGGCTGTGTGTTGCTTATGGATTGACCATGTCGCGCCTGCTCAGCGAGGTGGAAGAGGAGGCCGCGCTGCTGCTAAAAGCAGAGCAACAGCCGGTGTGGCGCGACGACGCCAGCGGTTTCCAGCGCCGCAACGTATCACCGCCCGCCAGCCACTTTAAAGCGGAAGTGGTGGAAGGCGTGCTGCGTCCCGGCGCGCGCATTGATTACGACGCGCCGCCGATTCAGGGACTGGAGCAGCACATCTGGCTGCAATCGGGCGAGCTGACTATCAGCATGGACGATCAACACTGGACCCTGCAGGCGGGTGACTGTCTGCGCTTCCATCTCACCGGTAAATCCGCGTTTGCCGCCCATGCCGAAGGCGGCGCGCGCTACATTTTGGTGGTATGCAAACCATGATTGACATCGAACGTCTCAGCGCCACCCAGGCGCAGCCGCTGTTGGCGGCATTGTGTGATGTGCTGCAGGGCTGCGTCGCCGACGGCGCCAGCGTGGGCTTTATTGATGCCAGCGATCGCGCGGCCATTGAGCGTTTCTGGCAGGACAAAATTTACAGTCTGGCGAGCGGCGACAATCAGTTGCTGGTGGCGTATCAGCAGGGCGTGATTGTGGCGACGGTAATGGTGGGATTCAGCGCGATGCCGAACGGTCGCCATCGGGCGGAGATCAGCAAGCTGCTGGTGCATCCGCGCGCCAGACGGCAGGGCATTGCGCGCCGCCTGATGCAGCAGGCCGAACAACTGGCGGCAGAGCAGGGCAAAACCTTGCTGGTGCTGGACACGCGCAGCGGCGACGTGGCGACGGATTTGTATTTGTCGATGGATTGGCAGATTGCGGGGTCGATTCCAATGTATGCCGAGTCAACTGAAGGTGTGCTGGATGCGACCACGGTGATGTTTAAGCTGCTGCGTTGACCAGGTCGGCATAAATGCCGCCCCTACGTAGGGTCGCCATTAATGGCGACCTCTGCAAAACTCTGCACCAAATCAGTGCGCCGCCTCTCCCTCTGCCACGCCCAGCGCCTGCATAAACAGCCGGATAATCGGGTTTATTTTGCGGCCTTTCTTCATCATCAAACAAAACGGGTTTTCACGGCGAATCGAATCATCGCCCAACTCACACAGCTGACCACGCGCAATAAACGCGGCGGCATAATGATCCGGTAAATAACCAATAAAATGGCCGGTTAAAATCAACATGGCGACAGATTCAACCTGAACTGCCTGCGCACCGCTGTCCTGCAACGGAATGATGCGACGATCGTCGCGTGGCGTCACATATAAATGATTAATGATTTTCTGCTCACGTAATATTTCCAGTGAGATATTTTTATCACACGAGCCGGAATATAAAGGATGTGACATGGAGCAATATAATTTTGAATATTCCTTATAAAGCGGGAAGTAATCAAAATCACTTTTCATTTCATAAACCGGTGCAATGCCACAATGAAAACGGCCTTCACTGATGCCACGTTCAATATCATCTAATTGCGCGGTTTGCAGTCGAATTTGTACCTTTGGCGCTTTCTGGTGCAGCTGTTGCACCGCCGCGGTGACCGGTGATTGCGGATCCGAAATAGTGTTATCCACCACGCAAATCGCAATGTCGCCCAGCAGTTCGTTGCGGCTGTTATGCAACCGCTCGCGAAACAGATTCAGCGAGACGAACAGCTCCAGCGTGGCCTGATAGACGTTGATGCCGTATTGCGTCAGCTCAAAACCTTCGCGTCCACGGCTGCACAACGTCATGCCGAGACGAATTTCCAGATCGGAAACCTGTTTACTGATCGCCGCCAAACCAATATTGAGTTCGTGACTGGCAGCGGTTAATCCGCCGGCTTCCACCACGCATTTAAATACCCGCAGTAATTTTAAATCGATATTACTCAGTGCCAGAACCGCATTATCGCTGCGATTATTTGCATTGTTTCCGGACTGGGAAACTTTACTTTCCATTTTTGCTATTCAACTCCGGAATAATTGCGGTGAAAGTACAGTGAACCTGAAATAGGCCCTATTTACCAGTGTAGCCATAAAATAAGTTTTTATTATCTCAACTGGCTCAACCATATCTTTTTCATATCGCTGATGATTATCTGTAAGGGGAAATAGCATGTCTGATAATGCCGAACTGTTATGGGGCGCGCGTTTCAAAGCGGCACCGGCGGCGAGTTTAACCGCGCTGTCTCGTAGCCCGGATTATTACTTTGCATTGGCACCTTACGATCTGGCGGGCTGCCGGGCGCATGCCCGTGAACTGGCGCGCGGCGAACTGCTGAGCGCCGAAGAGCTCAGCACCATGCTGGACGCCATTGACGCGTTAGACGCCGATTATCGCGCCGGTCAGCTGCATCCAATTGCCGCCGACGAAGATGTGCACACGTTTATCGAACGCGCGCTGACCGAGCGTTTAGGCCCGCTGGGCGGCAAGTTGCGCGCCGGGCGTTCGCGCAACGATCAAACCGTTAACGACCTGCGTCTCTATCTGCGCGACAACGGACGCAAGGTGGTCAGCGCCTTGCTGACGCTGCAGCAGGCGCTGGTCGAGCAGGCGGCGCAGCACACCGAAAGCGTCGCGCCCGGTTTCACACATTTGCAGCAGGCGCAGCCGATTGTGTTCGGCCATCAGTTGCTGGCCCATGCGCAATCTTTTGCCCGCGATATTGAACGCATGCAGGATTGGGATCGCCGCAGCGCACGCTGTCCGCTCGGTGCGGCGGCGATGGCCGGCTCTGCCATTGCGCGTCAGCCGGAGCAAGCCGCCGCCGATCTCGCTTATCTCGCGCCGTGTGAGAACTCCATCGATGCCGTTGCCAGCCGCGACTACGCCGCTGAATTCCTGTTCGTCACCAGCATGATCGGCATCAACCTGTCACGCCTGTGCGAAGAGGTGTGCATGTGGGCGTCCCGCCAGTTCCGCTGGGTTGAGCTGCACGACAGCTACGCCACCGGCAGTTCCATCATGCCGCAGAAGAAAAACCCGGACATCGCCGAACTGACGCGCGGTCGCTCTGGTCGCCTGGTCGGCAACCTGATGGCGCTGCTCACCACCATGAAAGCGATGCCGCTCTCCTACAACCGCGATCTCAGCGACGACAAACGCAACGTGATTGATGCGGTGGATACGCTGCTGCTGGTGCTGCCAGCGATGGCGGGCATGATGGCGACGCTGAAATTCAACACCGACGTGATGCGCGAGCAGGCGCCGGATGGCTTCACGCTGGCGACCGAAGTGGCCGACTGGCTGGCGATGCGCGGCGTGCCGTTCCGCGAGGCGCATGAGATCACCGGCCAGCTGGTGCAGCTGTGCGAGCGCGAAAACTGCGGTCTGTCGGATCTCAGCGATGCGCAGCTGCACGCGGTGGATGCCCGCTTAACGCCGGACGTACGCAGCGCCCTGACGCTGGAAGCGGCGCTGGCGGCCCGCAGCGGCTACGGCGGTACCGCACCGGCACGCGTGCGTGAGCAGTTGGCACGTCTGCAAACCCTGATGCAGGACCAGCAGCGCTGGACCGAAGATTACGCTGGCCCACGCGCCTGAGGAGAGCTCTATGTCGCAATCAACGCCGATTGAGCCGGGTTTGAACAACAGCCGCGAGCAGACGCATTACGATCTCGATCGTTATCAGGTGGTGCCGCGCCGTTATTATGGCCGCATTACCGCGTCGGCGGTGATTCTGGTGCTGCTGGCGCTGCTGGTGAACGCCTTTGCCCACGGCAATATCGAATGGTCGTTTGTCGGCCAGTTCTTTACCGCTCAGGCGATTCTTAACGGCGTGGTCAACACGCTAATCATGTCGGTGCTGGCTATGGGGCTTGGCGTGCTGTTTGGCGTCATCACCGCCATCATGTACATGTCGCCCAATCCGGTGCTGCACTACATCGCCGTGGGCTATGCGTGGATTTTTCGCGGCACGCCGCTGATTCTGCAGCTGCTGCTGTGGTTTAACCTCGCGCTGGTGTTTCCCACCATCAGCATTCCCGGCGTGTTCAGCGTGCAAACCGTCACCATCATGACGCCGTTCCTCGCCGCGCTGCTCGGTTTGAGCATCAATCAGGGCGCGTACACCTCGGAAGTGGTGCGCGCGGGCTTGCTGTCGGTGGATACCGGACAGTACGAAGCGGCGAAAGCCATCGGCATGCCGCGTCTGCAGGCGTTGCATCGCATCATTCTGCCGCAGGCGATGCGCGTGATTCTGCCGCCGGTCGGCAACGAATTTATCAGCATGATCAAAACCACCAGTCTCGCCAGCATGATTCAGTACTCCGAACTGCTCTACAACACACAAACCATCTACTTCGCCAACGCGCGCGTAATGGAACTGCTGTTCGTGGCAGGCATTTGGTACCTGATTGTGGTCACGGTGTTGTCGTTTGGACAGAGCCGACTGGAACGTTATTTCTCACGCGGCCATCGTCAGCGTCAGTAATCAGGAGCCCAACATGAGAAACATCGTGCGCGCCGTCAAGGTGAACAAATATTTCGACCAGTTCCACGCCCTGAAGGATGTCAGCCTCGAAGTTAACTACGGCGAGGTGATGTGCATCCTCGGTCCATCTGGTTCCGGCAAAAGCACCTTTTTGCGCTGCATTAATCAGCTGGAGAAGGTCGATAAAGGCGGAATTTGGGTCGACAACGAGCTGGCGGGCTATCGCATCGCCGGTAACAAACTGCACGCGCTGAGCGACAAGCAGATTGCGCGTCAGCGCCTGCAAACCGGCATGGTATTCCAGCGCTTTAACCTGTTCCCACACAAAACTGCGCTGGAGAACATCATCGAAGGGCCGTGTCGCGTGCTGCTGCGTCCAAGGCGCGAAGCCAGCGAAGAAGCCATGGCGCTGCTCGATCGCGTCGGTCTGGCGCACAAAGCGCACGACTATCCGCAGTCGCTCTCCGGCGGCCAGCAGCAGCGCGTGGCGATTGCCCGCGCGTTAGCAATGAAACCCAAACTGATGCTGTTTGACGAACCCACTTCGGCGCTGGATCCGGAGATGGTGGGCGAAGTGCTGGCGGTGATGCGTCAGCTGGCAAAAGAGGGCACCACCATGCTGGTGGTCACGCACGAAATGGGCTTTGCCCGTGAGGTGGCCAATCAGGTGGTGTTTATGGACGAGGGACGCATTATCGAGCAGGGCGCACCGGAAGACATTCTGCTGAACCCGCAAAATCCACGGATGAAAAACTTTATTAACGCGATTCTTCTTTAACATTACCGGGGTGAATATGAAAAAGCTGTTATTGAGTGCCATCAGTGCCGCCGTTTTGCTGCAATCCTCTGCCTGGGCAGATATCGCCGTACCTGCTGCGATCAAAGAGAAAGGACTGACCGTGGCGATCATGCCGAACTATCCGCCAATGGATTTCAAAGATCCGGCCACTAACCAGCTGACCGGCGTGGATTACGATCTCGGCCAGGCGATTGGTGAAAAGCTCGGCGTGAAGATCAACTGGCAGGAGATCGCCTTCGAGCAGATGGTGAACGCGGTGGTGACCAAGCGCGTCGATCTGGTGATGTCCGGCATGACGGACACCAAAGAGCGCCAGCAGGTGGTTAACTTTATCGACTACTTCAAAACCGGCCCGCAGTTCTACACCCAATCCGCGCGCAGCGATATCAACAGCGCGATGGATCTGTGCGGCAAGAAAGTTGGCACCAGCCGTCGCACCACCTTCCCACTGGAAATTGCCAACTGGTCAAAAGCGCACTGTGAAGCGGCCGGTAAGCCGGCGATCATTGTGGTAGGCGCCGAAGGCACCGCCGATGCGCGTACTCAGCTGCGCCAGAACCGTCTGGATGGCGTGGTGCAGGGCAGCGAAACCCTGCCGTACATCATGGATCTGGAAAAGGGCAAATATAAGGCGCTGGATAAAGCCTTCTCCTTCCAGTACACCGGCATGGCGATTGGTAAAGATGCGGGCGAACTGACCACGGCGATTCAGGCGGCGATCGACGCGATGATTGCTGATGGCTCTTACCAGAAAATCCTCGGCAAATGGGGCCTGGCAGACAACGGCGTGGCGAAGGCTACCGTTAACCAGGGCTAAGGAGCGCGCAGATGCAACAACCGGGTGCAGTGCGCTGGCCGCAGGGTAAACGCGGCTGTATGGCGCTGGCGTTTGACCTCGACGGTCCCACCGGCGATGCCATGCTGAATGGCAGCCTGTGGTCAACGCCAGAGTATTTTACCTTTGGGGCCTACGGGCCGTACCGTGCGCTCGGGCGTCTGCTTGACCTGCTGCGCGCCTTCAATATTCCCGCCACTTTCTTTGTGCCGGCGTGGGTGGTGGAGCAGTGGCCGCAGCAGTGTCAGGCGATTATCGAACAGGGCCACGAAGTGGCCTATCACGGCTATCGCCACGAATCCTTCTGGGCGATTTCACCGGATGAACAGCGTGCGGTGATGGAGAAATCCGCTGAAATCTTTAAACAACATCTTGGCATCACCGCCTGCGGTTTTCGCACGCCGTCGGGCGACTGGCATGCCGAAACGCCACAAATCCTGCGCGATGCGGGCGTGATCTACTCCAGCAGCATGCGCGGCGACGATCGTCCTTACAGCATTCCGGTGGCGGGTCATACGCCGCTGGTGGAGATCCCCGGTAAATGGGAGATGGATGATTACGCCTCGCTGGCCTACACGCGCCAGCCCGATTTCCCCAAAGGCGGCGACCGCATCGCCAGCTATGCGCACACGCGCGATAACTGGCAGCGCGAGTTCGATGGCGCGATGGATGAAGGCTTGTGCCTCACCACGTTGTTCCACCCGAAAATCTCCGGCCAGCCGGGACGCATTTTGCTGCTCGAACAGCTGTTTGAACATATGACGGCGCGCGACGACGTGTGGTTCGCGCGCTGCGATGCAGTGGCGCAGTGGTATTTGCAGGAGCAACAGCATGACTGAACCTTCACGCTGGCCGCTGGGCTTCCAGTCGGCGGCGATCCTCACCATCGACTTCAACGACATTCACGGCATTCTCACTCAGGCGCCGGCGGTGGCGGGGCGCGATAAAACGCTATCGGTATGGCGCTACGGCACGCTGCGCGGCGTTGATCGCTTGCTGGCGCTGCTGGCGGAAAAACAGCTCAAAGCCAGTTGGTGTATGCCGGCGATTGTCGCCGAAGAGCAGCCGGAATTGGTGCAGCGTATGGTGGCCGACGGCCATGAAATTGCCTGCAGCGGCGATACCCATGAAGATTTCTCGCTGCTCACGCTGGAGCAACAAATTGCCAGCGTGACGCGCGGCTGCGACAAACTGGCGCAAATTACTGGGCGCAAAATTATCGGCTTCCGCACGCCCGCCGGGCAGTGGAAACCGGGATTGGCCGAGGCGCTGATAGAACGCGGTATTCGCTGGTCATCCAGCTGGCGCGGCGACGATTTGCCGTACTTCCATCCCGGCACGCGCCTGGTGGAACTGCCAATGCACTACACGCTGGAAGATGAGCCTTATTTCGCCTTCAACCTCAGCCCGGCGATTCCGCCAGGGCAATCGCGTATCGCGCCTTATGCGGAAACGCTGGCGAATATGACGCAGGATTTCCACGGCTTCCACCGCTTTGGTCTGTGCTACTTGCTGCGCCTGCATCCGGAAATTATTGGCACCGCCGGACGTATTGGCCTGCTGCGGGCGCTGCTCGACACGCTGCAACAGCACAACGTGTGGATCGCCACCGCTGAGCAGGCGGCGGCGCATTGGCAGACGCAGCCGGATAACGATGTCTCCCATCCGGCGGAAGTGTTTACTCGCATCATCGGAGGTGCGCATGGCGAGCACGCTTGATCAACTGGCGGCCTTTATCGCCGAGACGCGTTTTGCACAACTGCCTGCGCCGCTGGTGGAGCAGGCGAAACGTCATTTGCTTGATACGCTCGGTGCTTCGCTGGCGGGCTGCGACAGCCCGATTTGGCGCGAATGTCTGGCGCTGGTGCAGGCCGAAGGTGGACGCGAGCAGGCGCAGATTTGGGGCAGCGCGCAACAGGCCAATCCGCGCCAGGCGGCGTGGCTGAACGGCGTGGCGGCGCATATGTATGAACTCGACGACACTGGCGGCTGCGATCACTCCGGCGCAGTGGTGATCCCGTCGCTGCTGGCGGCTTTGCCACTGGCGACGCAGCCGGTGGACGGACAAGCGCTGCTGGTGGCGATGGTGATCGGCTATGACGTCGGCCGCCGCGTGTTAGAAGCCTGCGGCGGTTACTCGGCGCACAACGGCGCAGGCTGGCACTCTACCGCCAGCTGCGGCGTGTTTGGTGCGGCGGCGGCGGTGTGTTCACTGCTGCAGTTGGATCGCGCACAATGCGCGTCTGCGCTGGGCATAGCCGCCAGCTTTAGCGGCGGTTTGTGGGGCTTTATCCACGACGGCTCGCACACCAAAAAACTGCATGCCGCGCGCGCCGCAGAAGGTGGCGTGCAAGCCGCATTGCTGGCACAACGCGGTATCAGCGGTCCTTCTGAGGTGTTTGAACCGCGCTGGGGCGGCTTCCTGCAAACCTTAGCGGCAGATACTCAGCAGCCGCAGGCCTTAACGGCGGATCTCGGCGACGTGTGGAAACTGGCGCGCTGCTCGATCAAACCTTACGCTTCATGCCGTGGCACCCACGCGGCGATTGATGCGCTGGGAATAATGCTGCAACAGCATGATGTGCGCGCAGAGCAGATCGCGCGCATCGTGGTGGGCGTGAATCCGTTCCTGCTGGAGATGTGTGGCGGACGTGAGTTACACAGCCTGGCGGCGGCGCAGATGAGCCTGCCATATGCGCTGGCGGCACGTGCGCTTTACGGCTCGGCCGAGCTGGCGAGTTATGACGACGCCAAACGGCTGCATCCTGATGTGGAAGCGTTGCTGGCGCGTATTGAGCTGGTGATCGATGCGCAGCAGGGCCGCGACGACGAGCCGTGGGTGCGGCTGGAAACCGAGCAGGGCGCGCAGTGGCAGCAGCACGTGCCGGTGCCGTCAGGCGCGCCGACCAATCCGCTCACGCTGGATGCGCTGTTGGCGAAGTACCGCAGTTTGGCCGCGCGCGTGTTGCCGCTGGATCAGGTCGAACGGCTCGAGGCGGTGTGTCTGGAGCTGGATGAAGTGGCGGATGTAAGGGAAGTGGTGGGGTTGTTGGCGCTGAGGTAAAACCAGGTCGGCATGAATGCCGACCCTACAAAATCTATGCATTTCGGCGTAGGGTCGCCATTTATGGCGACCGCTATTAAACCCTGCCCGCCAACCCTTCAACCCGCGCCATCGCCGCCAGCTCACGCTCAGTCAGGTCGGCATGAATGCCGACCCTACAAAATCCACGCAATTTCGGCGTAGGGTCGCCATTAATGGCGACCGCTTTAAATCCTGCCCGCCAACCTCTTGATCCGCGCCATCGCCGCAAGCTCACGCTCAGTCAGGTCGGCATGAATGCCTACACTACAAAATCCGCACATTTCAGCGTAGGGTCGCCATTAATGGCGACCGCGATTAAACCCTGCCCGCCAAACCCTCGATCCGCGCCATCGCCGCCAGCAATCGCGCTTCGGTCACCGCTTCGGCCATGTTCTCCATATCCGGCGCATGCACCGATTCACGCACAATCAGCGCCAGCTCATGCTCATCCAGCTCGGCAATCTCGCTCAGCGTCAGCGGCACGCCGCAGTCGCGCGCCAGGCGCATCTCATCCAGCACTTCTTCATCGGCGCGGTTCTCCAGCGCCAGCAAACAGAGGTTGCCGAAGCCGACCAGCAAGCCATGACCAAACTCGCGAGTTTTATCGCAGAAGGTAAAACCTTCATAAATCGCGTGCGAAGCTGCCGCGTGTGCGCCGTTGCTCATCAGCGAGGTTAATCCTGCCCAGGTGAAAATCGCATCCAGCACTTGATCGAGCGACGCGCTGCTCTCACCGCGCAGCACTGCGGCGTAGGCCGCCGGGCCGTGTTCGGCAATCACGTCATAACAAATCTGGCTGTGCGCCAGTGACGAGAGCGCATTGCCGTCGCGTGCCGGATGGTGTGCGCTGACCGCACGGAATTCGTACCACTTCGCCAGCGTATCGCCCAGCCCGGCGGCCAGCCAGCGGGCGGGCGCTTTTGCCAGCAGCTCGCTGTCGATAATTACTGCTGCTGGTGCCTGCGGCAGTGGGAAGATATCGAAGAAATTGCCGTTGTCGTCATAACGAATACTCAGCGGCGTTACCGCTGAACAGGTGGCGGCAATGGTCGGCAGCGTCACCACCGGCAAGCCGAGCTGTGCGCCAACCGCTTTCACCGTATCCAGCGATTTACCACCGCCGACGCCAATCAGCACCTCGGCGTGCAGTTCGGTTGCCAGCGCCGCTAAACGGTTGATGTGATTGATCGAGGTTTCGCCGCCAAACCACTCCTGCGCCAGCAGCGTGACGTTGGCTGCCAGCAGCTGCGCGCGAACCTGCGCTTCAACCGCCTGCAACGCCTGATGGCCGCCAATCAGCAGCGCACGCTGGCCCAGTCCGGCGCAGATCGCGCCTAATTGATTGATCACGCCCGCACCGCGCAGCACGCGCGCCGGGAACACCAGATTCTGTTGTGTCATCACTTGTTCTCTGTGTAACGGACGCCGGGCAACACGCACAGCATCTCATAAAGGATATTGGCCGCCAGCTGTGAGGTCATGCCGCTGATGTCATACGGCGGCGAGACTTCTACCAGATCGCCGCCCACCAGATTGAGTCCACGGCAGCCGCGCACGATCTCCAGCCCTTGCATCGACGTCAAACCGCCCACTTCCGGCGTACCGGTGCCGGGCGCCCATGCGGGATCGAAGCTGTCGATGTCGTAAGAGAGATACACCGGACCGTTGCCGATACGCGCGCGCACCTCGGCCATCAGCGGCGTCATGGATCGATACCAGCACTGCTCGGCGGGCACCAGATGGAAGCCCTGATCGACGCCCCACTGAAAATCATCGGCGGCGTAGCCTTGCGCACGTTGCCCAATCTGCACCACGCGCTGGCAGTCAAGCAGGCCTTCTTCCACCGCGCGGCGGAACGTGGTGCCATGCGCGATCTTCTCGCCAAACATCTCGTCGTTGGTATCGGTGTGCGCATCAATGTGAATCAGCCCCATAGGCCCATGCTTCTTCGCCAGCGCGCGCAAAATCGGCAGCGTCAGCGTGTGATCGCCGCCTAGCGTTAACGGGATAATCGGCCAGGTATTCAGCTCGGTATAATAGTTTTCGATGATATCAACCGATTTCAGCAGGCTGTAAGTGTTGATCGGCACATCACCGAGATCGCCGACGCGCAGCGAATCAAAGGGCGCGGCGCCGGTGGCCATGTTGTACGGGCGGATCATCACTGAATCGGCGCGAATGGCGCGCGGGCCATAGCGCGTGCCGCTGCGCTGCGAAGTACCAATATCCAGCGGAATGCCGACGAACGCCACATCCAAATTGGCCGGTGTGTCAGCGGCGGGCAAACGCATCATGGTGCCGCGTCCGGCAAAACGGGGCATCTCGTTGCCGCCTTGCGGCTGGGGGAAATCGGTCATCACGCACTCCTTCAGTCAGGTGAAACCCATCATTACCCAGCACGCGCGCCGGAAAAATCCTTGACAGCAGATAATCACTTCAGAGATTACTTAACTTTAGTCAGCAATCACTGAAGGAAAATCGGTGCAGACGCTTCCCAACCTTAAACTGCTGCAGGTGTTCGCCAGCGTGGTGGAAAATCAGGGCTATTCGCGCGCGCAGCAGGCGCTGAACATGACCACGCCCGCCATCAGCGCCTACATGAGCGAGCTGGAAACTCAGCTCGGTTTTATCCTCTGTCAACGCGGACGCGGCGGCTTTACCCTGACCAGCAAAGGCGAGCAGTTTTATCGCTACAGTCAGGAGATGCTGGCGACGCTGGCGGGTTGGCAGGAGCAGGTGGAAACCTTGAAAAGCGCGCAGGGCGGCACTTTTTCGCTTGGCGTGGTGGACGCCACCGTCACCGACAGCACGCTGGATCTGCCCGCTGCCATCGCGCGTTTTAATCAGCGCTTTCCAGCGGTGTTTTTTAATCTGAGCGTGCGCGATCCCAATGAGTTGCAGCAGCAGTTGCTGGAGGATCGGCTCGATTTGGCGATTGGTCACTTCCCGCTGCGCGCCAGCAATCTGGTGACCATTCCACTGTATGAAGAGCAGCATTGGCTCTATTGCAGCCCGGAACATCCGCTGGCTGAAGGTCATCCGGATGTGCGCACCGTGCAGCAAACCGGCATGGTGACGCGGCGCTACTGGAATCAGCAGGAGCTGAACAAGCGCGGCTTCCGCCAGAGCAACGCATCGGTTGAGAGCATCGAAGCGCAGCTGACGCTGATTCTCTCCGGCCGCTTCATTGGCTATTTACCCGAACACTATGCGCGCAGCTGGGAACAGCAGGGCGCGCTGCGCCGTCTGCTGCCGCACCATTTCCACTTCCGCGCGCCTTTCTCTTTTGCGTTTCGCCGTGGGCGCGCGCGCGAAACCTTGATCCGCGCGATGCGTGAAATTCTGAATCCAGCGCGAAAAAATAGCAGCGAAAGCTGACGCTGCGCCAATACTGTGTAAAAATACAGGCCAATTCAGCAAACAGTAACGAAAATGGCCCTGACAGCAGCGATAAAAAGCCAGATTGCGCAATGGTATAAGGCGCTGCAGCAGCAGGTTCCTGACTTTATCCCGCGCGCGCCGCAGCGCCAGATGATTGCCGAAGTGGCGAAAAGTCTGGCCGGTGACGAAGGGCGTCATCTGGCGATTGAAGCGCCAACCGGCGTCGGCAAAACCCTCTCTTATTTGATTCCCGGCATTGCGGTGAGCCGCGCCGAGGAGAAGCGGTTGGTGATCAGCACCGCCAACGTGGCGTTGCAGGATCAGATCTTCACCAAGGATCTGCCGCTGCTGAAGAAAATCATCCCCGATCTTACTTTTACCGCCGCCTTTGGCCGTGGACGTTATGTCTGTCCGCGCAACCTTGCGGCGCTGGCGGCGACCGAAGATCAGCAGGGCGATTTGCTGCTCTATCTTGATGAAGAGGCGGTCACCGGCTCGAAAGAGGAGCAGAAATTCTGCGCCAAACTGGAGAAGCAGCTCAGCAGCTACCGCTGGGATGGCTTGCGCGATCACACCGATGTCAACATTGACGACAGCTTGTGGCAACGCCTCTCCACCGACAAAGCCAATTGCCTCGGCCATCACTGCCGCTGGTATCGTGAATGCCCGTTCTTTGTCGCGCGTCGAGAAATTGAGCAGGCGGATGTGGTGGTCGCCAACCATGCGCTGGTGATGGCGGCGATGGAGAATGAATCGGTGCTGCCACCGGCGAAAAACCTGATGCTGGTGCTGGACGAAGGCCATCATCTGCCGGAAGTGGCGCGCGATGCGCTGGAGATGAGCGCAGAGATCACGCCTGGCTGGAGCAGCTTACAACTCGATCTGTTTGTGCGGCTGGTGGAAACCATCATGGCGCAGTTCCGCCCGAAATCGCCGCCGCCGCTCACCAATCCAGAACGCCTGAAAAGCCACTGCGATGAAATGCGCGAGCTGCTGCAGATTCTCTGCGATGCGCTCAATCCGCTGCTGCCTGGCCATAATCAGCCGGGCGAGTTCCGCTTTGTGCTGGGCGAATTGCCGGAAGAGCTGCTGAGCCTGTGCGCGCGGCTGTTCAAATTGAGCGATGCGCTGCGTGGCCTGAGCGAAGGCCTGCTCAATGAGTTGGGCGATCAAACCGGTAAAGCTGACATCATGCGGCTGCATAAAGCGATTATTCAGCTCAATCGCCATTTTGGCTGGTTCGAATCAATCAGTAAATTGTGGCGGCTGGCGGCGATGGAGAAAGCCTCGAATGCGCCGGTGTCGAAGTGGATTACGCGTGAGATCCGTGAAGGCCAGGCGCATCTGCTGTTCCACTGCGCGGGCATTCGCGTGAGCGATCAGCTGGAAAAAATCCTGTGGCGTAAAATCCCGCATGTGGTGGTGACCTCCGCCACTTTGCGATCGCTTAACAGCTTCAACCGGCTACAAGAGATGTCGGGGTTGAGCGAGAAAGCCGGCGACCGCTTTGTGGCGCTGGATTCACCGTTTAACCATATCGATCAGGGCAAGCTGGTGATTCCGCAGATGCAGTTTGAGCCGCAGATGGCGCAGGAAGCGGAACACATTGCGGAGATGGCGCGCTTCTTCCGTCAGCAGATAGCCGAAGAGAAGCACAAAGGCGTGCTGGTGCTGTTCGCCAGCGGCCGCGCGATGCAGCAGTTTGTCGCGCACATTCCGGAGCTGCGTTTATCAATGCTGGTGCAAGGTGACCAGCCACGTTCGCGCCTCGTGGCGCTGCACCGGGAACGCGTTGAAGCTGGTAAAACCAGTATCCTGGTCGGGCTGCAATCGTTCGCCGAAGGGCTGGATCTGAAAGGCGATCTGCTGTCGCAGGTGCATATCCATAAAATCGCTTTTCCACCGGTGGACAGTCCGGTAATTTTGACCGAGGGCGAATGGCTGAAGAGCCTGAAACGTTATCCGTTCGAGGTGCAGAGCTTGCCGAGCGCCTCCTTTACCTTGATTCAACAGGTAGGACGTTTGATTCGCAGCCACAGCTGCTTTGGCGAAATTGTGATTTACGATCGCCGCCTGCTCAACAAAGCTTATGGCAGCCGACTGCTGGCCGCATTACCGGTGTTCCCGATTGAGCAACCGCCGATGCCGGAAGCCAGCAGTGACAAGCCGAAAAAAAGTCGCAGTAAGAAAATCTAACTTTGGCAGCCGCACGGCGGCGCGCCCTGGAAGCGGGAATGCCTGATGGAACTGAATAAAATCATTAAAGAGATTGGGCGCGGTAAAAATCACGCGCGCGATATCGATTTCGACACTGCGCAGGCGCTCTACAGCGCGATGCTGGCCGGTGAAGTGCCGGAGCTGGAATTGGGTGGCGTGCTGATTGCGCTGCGCATCAAGGGTGAAGGCGAAGAGGAGATGCGCGGTTTTTACCACGCGATGCAGCAGCAGATGATGCAGTTGCAGGCACCGGCTCATCGTCCGATGCCGATTGTTATCCCCAGCTACAACGGTGCGCGTCGTCAGGGCAATCTGACGCCGCTGCTGGCGCTGCTGCTGGTGAAACTTGGCTTCCCGGTGCTGCTGCACGGCGTTAGCGACGATCCCACGCGCATCACCACCGAAGCGGTGCTGGCGGCGCTGGACATCGCGCCCGTGACCTCCGCCGCACAGGCGCAGGCGAAGCTGGATAACGGCGAGCTGGCATTTATCACCATTGATCATCTGTGTGCGCCGATGGCGCAACAGCTGTCGCTGCGCTGGCGCATGGGCGTGCGTAACAGCGCGCATACGCTGGCGAAACTGGCGACGCCGTTTGCCGAACGCGCCGCGCTGCGCCTGGCCAGCGTCTCGCATCCGGAATATGTGCCGCGCGTGGGGAAATTCTTCCAGGATATCGATGCACCGGCAATTCTGCTCAACGGTACCGAAGGCGAGGTGTATGCCAATCCGCAGCGCTGCCCGGCGATTAACTACATTCGCGGTGCGGGTGCAGAAGCGGAAGTATGGGTTGAGCGCCAGCCGGAAGTGAGTGTGGAACTGCCGGAAAGCAAAAGCGCGCAGGATACCGCTGTGTGGATCAATCAGGTGTTAGTCGGGGAACGCGCGGTCCCACAGGCGCTGCGTTTGCAGCTGGCGTGTTGTTTGGTGGCGACCGGGGAATCTGCCAGCATGGCGGACGCGGAAGGGCGGTTAAAACAGGCGGGAATCTGAGTTCTGTCAGGCGCATCGCAAGGTTTTCGTAGGGTCGCCATTTATGGCGACCGCAAACACGTAATCACGCTTTCGCTAACACGCTCTCCACCAACCGCTGCCAGAAGGTAATACCGATCGGCAGCAGCTCATCATTAAAATCGTAATGGGCGTTATGCAGCGGGGCGGAAGGCGTTGCGCCATCGGCACCGAGCCAGAAATAGGCGCCGGGACAGGCTTCCATCATGCAGGCAAAATCTTCCGAAGCCATTGAAGGGTTCACCTGCCAATGCACCTGCGACTCGCCGAGCACATCAACCGCCACCGTACGCACCTGTTCGGCTTGCTCTGCATGGTTGGCGGTGACCGGATAACCGGGATACCAGTGAATCTCGCCGCTAACGCCAAACGGGCGCGGCAACGTAGTGACAAAATCCTCAATCAGACCGCGCACGCGATTGCGCACGTCGGTCTGCAAACATCGCACCGTGCCGCGCAACACAATCTGCTCAGGAATAACGTTAATCGCTTCACCGCCGTGAATCTGCGTCACGCTCACCACCGCCGAAGCCAGCGGCGACAGACGACGCGACGGAATGGTTTGCAGCGCCAGAATCAGTTCGGCGGCTACCACCATTGGATCGGCACCGCTCTCCGGCATCGCCGCATGGCAGCTTTTACCGTGCAACGTAATTTCGAACGAATCGAGAGATGCCATCATCGCATCCGGGTTCACCGCCAGCGTGCCCACCGGCATGCCCGGCCAGTTGTGCATGGCGTACACCGCATCCATCGGGAAGCGCTGGAACAGACCTTCTTCTACCATCTTGCGCGCGCCACCCAGATTCTCCTCGGCGGGCTGGAAGATGAAGTGAATGGTACCGCTGAAGTTGCGCGTGGCCGCCAGCTGACAGGCCGCAGCCAGCAGCATAGAAGTGTGACCATCATGGCCGCAAGCGTGCATAACGCCGGCTTTTTGCGACTTCCACTTTGGCGCGCCTTTTTCGGTGATCGGCAGCGCATCCATATCCGCGCGCAGGCCAATAACCGGTCCGGGACCGTTCTCTAAGGTGCCGATCACGCCGGTGCCGGCTAAGCCACGAAATACCTGTAATCCGGCATCGGTGAGTACCTTTGCAACGAGCTCGCTGGTCTGCTGCTCCTGGTAACCCAGTTCAGGATGTTGGTGTAACTGACGACGCCAGTCGAGGGCGTTTTCCAGCAGTGCAGCAGGCAGGCTCATAAAGTAAGGCTCTCCATTAGCAGCGTGAGCTGCAAAATAATGTATTTACTGTAGTGGCAAGCGCATGGCGGCGTCTATCGCGGAACGGAATAATTTGGCTATAGGGTATAGCGGAATGGAATATGCGGGTTTTAATAAAAGAGGTCGCCATGAATGGCGACCCTACAATGATAATGCGCGAGGTGAACGTTATTTCTGCATCGGCAGGTTTAAGCCGTGTTCCTGTGCGCAGCTTTGCGCTAGTTCATAACCGGCATCCGCGTGACGCATTACGCCAGTGGCCGGATCGTTCCACAGCACGCGGCCTAAGCGCGCATCGGCTTCTTTAGTGCCGTCACACACGATCACTACACCTGAGTGCTGCGAGAAGCCCATACCGACGCCGCCGCCATGATGCAGACTCACCCAGGTCGCGCCGCCGGCGGTGTTCAGCAGGGCATTCAGCAGCGGCCAATCGGATACGGCATCCGAGCCATCCTTCATCGCTTCGGTTTCACGGTTCGGTGACGCCACGGAACCGCAATCCAGATGATCGCGACCAATGACGATCGGCGCTTTTAGCTCGCCGTTACGCACCATCTCGTTGAACGCCAGCGCCGCTTTGTGACGCTCGCCGAGACCCAGCCAGCAGATACGCGCTGGTAAGCCCTGGAAGGCGATGCGCTCTTGCGCCATGTCGAGCCAGCGGTGCAGATTCTGATGATCCGGGAACAGCTCTTTCAGCTTGGCATCGGTTTTGTAGATATCTTCCGGATCGCCTGAAAGCGCCACCCAGCGGAACGGGCCTTTGCCTTCGCAGAACAGAGGACGAATATAGGCTGGCACAAAGCCAGGGAAATCAAAGGCATTTTTCACGCCTTCATCCAGCGCCACCTGACGGATGTTGTTGCCGTAATCCACGGTCGGCACGCCCATGTGATGGAAGTCCAGCATCGCCTGCACATGCACCGCCATTGAGGCGCGCGCGGCTTTCTCCACCGCTTTCGGGTTGCTGACACGCTCGGCTTCCCAGCGCGCCACATCCCAACCGACCGGCAGATAACCGTTAATCGGATCGTGCGCCGAAGTCTGATCGGTGACGATGTCCGGCTTCATGCCGCCCGCTTTGGCGCGTTTCACCAGCTCCGGCACGATTTCAGCGGCGTTACCCAGCAAGCCAACAGAAATGGCGCGCTTCTCTTTGTTTGCCTGGTCAATCAGCGCCAGCGCTTCGTCCAGCGTGTAGGCTTTGTGGTCAACGTAGCGAGTACGGATACGGAAATCGATGCGTGATTCCTGGCACTCAATCGCCAGCACGCTGGCACCGGCCAACACGCCAGCCAGCGGTTGTGCGCCGCCCATGCCACCTAAACCGGCGGTGAGGATCCAGCGGCCGCTGAGATTGCTGTCGTAATGCTGGCGACCGGCTTCGGCGAAGGTTTCAAAAGTACCTTGCACGATGCCCTGCGCACCGATGTAGATCCACGAACCGGCGGTCATCTGGCCGTACATCATCAGGCCCTTTTGATCCAGCTCGTGGAAGTGATCCCAGTTGGCCCAATGTGGCACCAGATTCGAGTTAGCCAGCAGCACGCGCGGTGCATCGGCATGAGTGCGGAACACGCCCACCGGTTTGCCGGACTGGATCAGCAGCGTCTCTTCCGGCTGCAGCGCGCGCAGGGAACGCAGGATTTGCTCAAAGCACTCCCAGTTACGCGCGGCTTTACCGATGCCGCCGTATACCACCAGATCTTCCGGGCGCTCTGCCACGTCAGGATCGAGGTTGTTCTGGATCATGCGGTAAGCCGCTTCAATCAACCAGTTGGCGCAGTGTAATTCATTACCGCGCGGCGCACGGATTTCACGGGCTACAGCCTGAGTCAAAGTTTCGCTCATCATCGATTCCTTAATTAACAGTCTTACGCTGGCTTGGCAGCAGCGCGGTAAGGGATTCAGGCCATGCGGATGCGCTGGCCCACAGACGCATGGATTCGATATCCGGCGCCAGTAAACGGTCGTGATCGAGGAAGGCCACGTTCTCGCGGATGCGGCTCATCTCCTGTTCCAGCGTCGGCGAGCTCTGCAGCGGACGATGGAAATCGATGCCTTGTGCAGCGGCCATCGCTTCAATACCCACTACGGCGGCGGTGTTGAAGCACATGCTGCCGAGGCGGCGGGCTGCGTAGGTCGCCATCGAAACGTGATCTTCCTGGTTGGCGGAGGTCGGCAGGCTGTCAACGCTGCCGGGATGCGCCAGCGATTTGTTCTCAGACGCCAGCGCCGCCGCAGTGACCTGGGCGATCATAAAGCCGGAGTTAACGCCGCCATCATTGACGAGGAACGGCGGCAAACCGGAAAGACCGGTATCCAGCAGTAGCGCCAGACGACGCTCGGAGATCGCGCCGATTTCGGCAATCGCCAGCGCCAGAATATCGGCGGCGAAAGCCACCGGCTCAGCGTGGAAGTTGCCGCCGGAAATCACATCGCCGCTGTCGCTGAACACCAGCGGATTATCGGAGGCGGCGTTGGCTTCAATCTGTAATACGCGCGCGGCGTGCGTCAGGTTATCCAGGCAGGCGCCCATCACCTGTGGCACGCAGCGAATCGAGTAGGGATCCTGCACGCGACCACAGTTGGTGTGCGAGCCGAGGATTTCACTGCCGGATAATAAAGAGGAGACGGCGGCGGCAACGTTGATCTGTCCAACCTGGCCGCGCGCTTCGTGAATACGCGCATCGTAAGGTTTCACCGAACCTTTAATGGCTTCCAGCGACAGCGCACCGGCCATCAGGCCGGCAGCGAACAGGTTTTCCGCTTCGAACAGACCGCGCAGCGCCAGCGCGTTAGAGACCTGCGTGCCGTTGAGCAGCGCCAGACCTTCTTTAGGGCCCAACACAATCGGCTGCAGGCCAACGCGCGCTAAGCCTTCAGTCGCGGGTATCAATTCGCCCTCGACGCGTACCTGACCTTCGCCCAGCAGCATCAAGGAAAGATGTGCCAGCGGCGCCAGATCGCCTGACGCGCCAACCGATCCTTTCTCCGGAATGCACGGCATCACGCCCGCGTTGAACAGCGCCAGCAGCGCTTCAATCAGTTCGATGCGCACGCCAGAGTGACCGCGCGCCAGGCTGATAATTTTGGTGGCGACCACCAGCCGCGCCACATTGTCCGGTAGTAAATCGCCCAGGCCAACGCTGTGCGACAGCACCAGATTGCGCTGCAGCTCTGCCAGCCGCGCCGAAGGGATCTGCGTCTGCGCCAGCTTGCCGAAACCGGTGTTGATGCCGTAAACCACTTTGCCGGATGCGACGATGGCATCAACGGTTTCATGGGCACGGGCAATCGCTGCGCGCGCTTCATCGGCCAACGTGAGCGTTACCTTGCTTTGATAAATGCAGCGCAAGGTCGCGAGGTCCACTTCACCGGGAACGAGGCGAATTTCCTGAACCGAACCTGACATAGTCTACTCCTGTCTATACAAGTGATCTGGCATGAATTGGACGCCGATATTTTGCGATGTGGCTGTCCGATTTGCCGTGGATTGCGATGAGTGAAGCATAAGTGTCTAATCTTGTCTATACAAGTAGCAAGCGCTATGCCAGATTGTTCTTGTTCTGTGAAATGCGGCGCAAAGCGGTGAAAGAGGCGCAACCGCAGCGTGATTGCACCGGAATGGCACGAATGCTGCACCAATGCTGGGCGGATTGCACAATTAGATGTATATACATTTACCGGCTGAGACAGTAAACTTTGGGCATTATTCTTTAAAGGAACAGGAAATGGCGGAGCAAACAGCAGTAGCACAGCTGGCTGCGGCGATGGGCGATGAGCCTGCGCCGATTTACCAGCGGGTGAAGCAGGCGATCGTTAGCCAGATCCGTGAAGGCCACTGGAAAGCCAATCAGCGCGTGCCGTCTGAAAGTGAACTGGTGAACGAGCTGGGCGTCAGTCGCATGACCATTAACCGCGCGCTGCGTGAGCTCACCAGCGAAGGTTTTCTGGTGCGCATGCAGGGCGTAGGCACCTTTGTCGCTGAGATGAAGGGCTACACCGCGATGCTGGAAGTGCACAACATCGCCGATGAGATTGCGCAGCGCGGACATCGTCACAGCTGCAAGATTTTGTCGATTGGGCAGATGAAGGCCGATCCAGAACAGGCGGCGGTGCTTGGATTATCTACCGGGCAAACGCTGTTCCATTCGCTGATTGTGCATTACGAAAACGATCTGCCGGTGCAGCTGGAAGATCGTTTGGTCAATCCGCTGGTGGCGCCGGATTATCTCAGTCAGGATTATCATCAGCTGACGCCGTACACCTATTTGATGCGCGTCGCCCCGCTGACCGCCGGTGAGCATATTGTTGAAGCGGTGCTGCCGGATCTGCGCCAGCGTAAGCATCTGGCGCTGGATGAACATGAGCCGTGCTTGCTGATTCGTCGTCAGACGTGGAGCGACAACAAGATTGTGACCTACGCGCGCCTGCTTTATCCAGGATCGCGCTATAAGTTGCTGGGTCGCTTTAGAGGACACGGTTAAGCGTGACAAATAACAGTCTGGCATCCGACGTTTGTGGTGCCAGCTGTAGCTTTTCATCCAGCCACCACATCCCCTGATCCACCGCCAGCGTTTCTCCGGCCGATGTTTGCCATGTGCCCGCTACCACCCACGCCACGCCGTTTTCACTGCTGACCGCTTCCTGGGCGATGCTCACCGCAGAACGCCAGCTGTCGCGCCGCGTCATGATATTGAAATCCTGACAGCTGCCCGAAATTTTAGCTTCAATTGCCCATTCACCGGGAAACGCCCACGGCTGCAGCGGAGTTAAGTGCTGCTGAGCCTGTTCACTCTCAAGTAAAACGCTGTCGCCATGCAGCAAGGTAATCACCCGATCGATGCCGGGGAAGGGCGAAAACGGCCCGTCGGCGGAGATAGTGGCGATGCTGGCGCGCCAGGCAAACTGTGCGTCGCCCGGCGGATAGCTGACGATTTCCCGCGTTTCACCGCCGCCGTTGCGCCAGCGGCTGACCGGAAGCTGGTCATAGGCAAAACGGGTTCTCATTGTAATGCCCTCATCGCCTCAGCGAAGTGGATCGCTGCGTGCTCTTCTGCCGCATGATGGCCTGCACGAATCACCTGTTTGCCCGCCACAAACACGTCGCGGATCTGTTCGCGCTGTCCGCCAAACAGCCAGCGGTTTAACAACGATGTGCTGCTGACGCTGCTGAGGAACGCGTCTTCTGCCAGCACCAGCCAGTCGCCACGTTTGCCAATCGCCAGTTCACCCGCCGATAAGCCACACGCCTGCGCACCACCCTGTGCGGCTTGCTGCCACAGCAGATCGCCGACGGAAGGTTGATTGGGCAAGGTGATGCGGTTGCGACGACGATCGCGCAGTCGCTGACCGTACTCCAGCCAGCGCAGCTCTTCTAATGCGCTAAGCGACACGTGGCTGTCGGAGCCAATGCCCCAGCGACCGCCGCGCGCGATGTATTCCACCGCCGGGAAAATGCCGTCGCCGAGATTGGCTTCGGTGGTCGGACACAAGCCCGCCACCGCGCCGCTCGCCGCCATGCGCTGAATTTCATCGTCATCAAGATGGGTGGCGTGAATTAAACACCAGCGCTGATCGACCTTGAAACGGTTGAGCAGCCACGCCACCGGACGCTCGCCGCTCCACGCCAGGCTATCGTTAACCTCTTTCTCCTGCTCGGCGACGTGAATGTGCACCGGCACATCCTGCGGGCAGGCGGCTAAGACCTCGTGCATCTGCGCTTCATTCACCGCGCGCAGCGAATGGAAGCAGATGCCATGATTAAGCAGCGGCTTATCCGCGCTCCAGCTTGCCACGCGCTGCTGCTGTTGCAGATAGGCGTCGGTTTGCTGAATGAAACGGCGCTGGCCGTCGCTGGCCGGCTGCGAACCAAAACCGCTGTAGCTGTAGAGCACCGGCAGCAAGGTTTGGCCGATGCCCGCGCTATCTGCCGCCGCCATCAACGCCAGCTGCATAGCATCATCGGCGTAGGGTTTGCCGTGCGCATCGTGGTGCAAATAGTGGAATTCCGCTACCTGGCTGTAGCCGCCTTTCAGCATATCGATATAGAGATGCGTGGCGATGGCGCCAACCTGCTCGGGCGACAGGCGCTGCACCATGCGATACATCAGATCGCGCCATGTCCAGAAGCTGTCCTGCGGATCGCCCGCCACTTCGGCCAGTCCTGCCATCGCGCGCTGGAAGGCGTGTGAATGCAGATTCGCTATCGCTGGAATTACCGGTCCGGCAAGACGCGTGGCCTCGCCGGGCTCGCTGTTGGGCGCGAGTTGTGTAATCTGTCCAGCTGCGTTGGTGGTAATCAGCACGCGCTCATGCCAGCCGTCGGCCAGCAGCGCGCGTGGGGCAAAATAGGTTGTCATGGTTGATCCTGCATGGCGAAAGGTTGTATATACATATACATACTTTGAAGCCTGGTGTAAATCGCCGAACGCGAAGGGGAGTGGGATGGCAGAAACAGAGCAGATCGACAGCCTGTGGCTGGGGGCCGACATCGTTACGATGCGTGACGGACACTACAATCTGATTGCCAACGGCGCGCTGGCGGTCGATCAGGGAAAACTGATTTGGGTGGGGCCGCGCAGCGAATGCCCGGCTTTTGCCGCGCGTGAACAGCACCAATTTTCCGGCGGCATCATCACGCCTGGTTTGGTGGATTGCCATACGCATCTGGTGTTTGGCGGCGATCGCAGCCAGGAGTTTGAGCAGCGTCTCAATGGCGTGAGCTATGCAGAAATCGCTGCACAGGGCGGCGGCATTCTCTCCACGGTGCGCGCCACCCGCACCGCTTCCCAGCAAGAGCTGGTAGCGAGTGCGCGCTGGCGGCTGGATCGCCTGCTGGCGGAAGGCGTCACCACGGTGGAGATCAAATCCGGTTACGGTCTTGATGAAGCCAGCGAGCTCACCATGCTGCGTGCCATTCGTGAGCTGGCGGAAACGGTGCCCGCCGATGTGCAAGCTACTTGCCTGGCCGCGCACGGCTTCCCGCCGGAGTTTAAAGACAATCCGCAAGGCTGGATCGATATCATCTGCCAGCGCCTGCTGCCGCAGGTGAAAGCCGAAGGTTTGGCGGATGCGGTCGATGCGTTTTGCGAGCATTTGGCCTTTTCTCCTGAGCAAGTTCGCACGGTATTTGATGCAGCCAAAGCATTGGGCATGCCGGTAAAACTGCATGCCGAGCAGCTTTCGGCGCTGGGCGGCGCGGCGCTGGCGGCCGGTTACGGTGCGCTCTCCGCCGATCATCTGGAATACGCTACCGAAGCCGACGCGCAGGCGATGGCACAACATGGCACTGTTGCTGTATTGCTGCCGGGCGCGTTTTATCTGTTACGCGAAACCCAGCGTCCGCCGGTGGCGCTGTTCCGTGAACACGGCGTGCCGATGGCGCTGGCCAGCGATGCCAATCCGGGCACGTCACCGGCGCTTTCGCTGCGTCTGATGCTGAATATGGGCTGCACGCTATTTGGTTTGACGCCGGAAGAGGCGTTGGCGGGCGTGACCTTGTGGGGCGCCAAAGCGCTGGGATTACAGCACTCGCACGGTTCGCTGGAAGCGGGCAAGGTCGCGAATTTTGTTCACTGGCCGCTGGCGCGTCCGGCAGAGCTGGTTTACTGGCTGGGCGGCGAATTGCCGTGCCAGGTTATTTATCGTGGAGAAGCGCAATGACACCTTTTCATTTCACCGCTGGTAAGATTCCGCTGCTGGTCAGCATTCCGCACGCCGGTACGCAATTAACGCCGGAAGTGGATGCCGGTTTGAGCGACGCCGCGCGCGGCCTGCCGGATACCGACTGGCACTTGCCGCTGCTGTATGACTTTGTGCGCGATCTTGGTGCCAGCGTGTTGATTGGTCACTATTCGCGTTTTGTTATCGATCTCAATCGCCCGGCGGATAATCAGCCGCTCTACACCACGGCGACCACCGGTTTGTATCCGGAAACCTTGTTTGACGGCAGCCCAACCTTTGCTGCAGGTAAAACGCCGAGCGCCGAGGTGCGTCAGGGTTATCTGGACACCATCTGGCAACCGTATCATCAGCAGCTACAGCAGGAGCTGGCGCGGTTGAAAGCGCAGCACGGTTACGCGCTGCTGTTTGATGCGCACTCAATCGCCTCGGTGATCCCGCGCCTGTTTGAGGGACGTTTGCCGGATCTCAACATCGGGACCAACGATGGTGCCAGTTGTTCAACGGCGGTGATCGAGGCGATTAAGCAAGTTTGCAGCGAGCAGCAAGATTACAGCTGGATCGCGAATGGGCGCTTTAAAGGTGGCTACATTACCCGCGCCTACGGCCAGCCGGAGCAGGGCGTGCAGGCGGTGCAGCTGGAGCTGGCGCAGCTTAATTATATGGATGAAACCCCGCCATTTGCCTGGCAGCAGGATCGCGCTGCGCAGCTGCAGAAGGTGCTGAAACCGCTGATGCAGGCCTTTTTAGAAGCGGGTAAACCCCAATAAAACCACATTCGTAGGGTCGCCATTCATGGCGACCAATTAATGCTGTGAGTACATTTTAGACGGTCGCCATTAATGGCGACCCTACCTTGCACCATCGCAATGCATTCTCTGCTACACCACAGTGCAACATTACGTCCATCCCGTGACAATCCCCCTGATTTTGCGGCTTTGCCGATTTGGCATAGCGCTTGCTAGGTTGTATGTACAAGTAAAGACCACGCAGCGATTATCAATTTTTATACTGGCTGGCTCACAAAAAGCTTATGCCGACAATGATCTGCCGCACGCTAACTTGTATATACATGAAAGGTCATCTGCAAATATTGCACAAGCAGAGACTGACAAACTCGATTAATAGCCAGGAGAAGCCGCATGACGCACCGTGTTCAGATTCGCCGTTTTTGCCTCACGACCCTGTTTGCCAGCCTGATGATGAGCGGCATTGCCGTACAGGCGAAAGAGTGGAAATCGATCACCATCGCTACCGAAGGCAGCTATGAACCCTGGAACCTGACGCTGCCGGGCGGCAAGTTAGGCGGCTTTGAACCTGAACTGATGGAAGACCTGTGCAAGCGCATGGGCATTCAGTGCAAGCTGGTGGTGCAGAACTGGGACGGCATGATCGCCGGCCTCAACGCCGGTAAATATGACGTGATCATGGATGCGATTGTCATCACGCCGGATCGTAAAAAAGTGGTCAACTTCACCACGCCATATGCCTCAACGCCTGCCACTTTCATTACAACCAAAGATAGCCCGCTGCTGCCAGCCGATCACAACATCATCAAGCTGCATGACGATGAGAAAGAGATCAATGCGGCGATTGCTCCGCTGAAAGCGGCGCTAAAGGGTAAAACCATCGGTATCGCCTCCGGCACGGTTTACACGCCATTTATCGATAAGTACTTCAAAGGCGATGCTGACGTACGCGAATACACCTCGTCGGCGGACGCGATGCTCGATCTGCAATCGGGCCGTATTGATGCGGTGTTCGATGATGTGACCTTTGCGCAATCGATGCTGGCGCGCAAAGAGAACAACAATCTGATCTTCAGCGGTCCACAGCTCGGCGGCCCAATCTGGGGCGAAGGCGAAGCGATGGGCGTGCGCATGGCGGATAACGATCTGAAAGCCAAGCTGGATGAGGCGATTCATGCTGCGCTGGCTGACGGCACGGTGAAAAAGCTCAGTGAGAAGTGGTTTAAAACTGACGTAACCCCGTAAGTGAGGTGAAAGATGATGAGCCTGCTGAGTTTTGGTGCTGATGGTTGGGGCCGCCTGATCCTGAGTGCCGCCTGCACCACGCTGCTGCTGTCGCTGGTGGCGCTGATGATTGGTGCGGTGGTCGGTTCCGGTGTGGCGGCCGCCAAATTATCGCCTCAGCGCTGGCTGCGCTGGTTGGGTGAAAGCTATTCGGTGGTGTTTCGCGGCATCCCGGAACTGCTGGTGATCTACCTGTTCTATTTCGGCGGATCCGGCCTGATTACGCTGGTTGGGCAGATGTTCGGCGCGGATGGCTTTATCGAAGCGCCGCCGTTCCTGATTGGTGCGCTGGCTATCGGGCTCATCTCTGGTTCATATCAGGGTGAAGTGTATCGCGCGGCACGTCTGGCGCTGTCGAAAGGCGAGGTGGAAGCTGCGGTGGCGATTGGCATGCCGCGCTGGCGTATCGCGCAACGCATTCTGCTGCCGCAGGTGGTGCGTTATGCGCTGCCGGGCATGTCGAACGTGTGGCAGATGAGCCTGAAAGATTCGGCGCTGGTGTCGGTCACCGGCATCGTCGAGCTGATGCGCGCCAGCCAGGTTGCGGCCGGATCCACACGCGATTACTTCACTTTCTATCTGATCGGCGGCGCCTGTTATCTGGTGCTGACGCTGGTGTCTAATCATGCGTTTCGTCGGGCGGAATCGCGCCTTGGTCGTGCGTGGCAAAGTCGCACTGCGGCACAGCATTAAGGAGCAGCAGCATGATCGACTTCGCTTTTCTCTTTGATACCTTTCTCAAACTGAGCGCCGCGCTGCCGGTGACGCTTGGCCTGTTTATCAGCGCCTTTATCTGCGGCGGCCTACTGGCGATTGGCATTTTGTCTCTGCGCATGAGCCGCTGGCGGGTGCTGAGCGGTTTCGCGCGCGGCTACATTCTGGTGTTTCGCGGCTCGCCGCTGATGATCCAGCTGTTTCTCATCTATTACGGTCTTGGGCAGTTTGGCGTGATCCGCCACAGCTTCGTCTGGCCGTTCCTGCGTGAACCCTTTATCTGCGCGGTACTGGCGCTGTCACTCTGCACTGCAGCTTACACCGCCGAGATCTTGCGCGGGGCGCTGCTCGCGGTGCCAGCTGGACAAGTGGAAGCGGGCCTCGCCTGCGGCATGTCGCGCTGGCTGCTGCTGCGCCGCATTATCGCGCCAATCATGCTGCGCTATGCGCTGCCCGCGTACTCCACCGAAGCGATTTTGCTGGTGAAATCCACCGCGCTCGCCAGCCTCGTCACCGTTTGGGACGTGACCGGCGTGGCGCAGCAGATCATTCAGCGTACCTATCGCACCATGGAAGTGTTCGTCTGTGCGGCGGCGATCTACCTGATTCTCAACTTTATTATCGTCCAGCTGTACGCGCTGTTAGAGCGTCGTCTGACCCCGGCGCATCGTGTCGCAAAAAAGCCGTTGCCCGCCGTTAAACCGCTTGCCGGAGAGTAATATGCATTCCACATCACCCGTTACCTTATCCGCCACCGATATCCATAAATCCTTTGGCGCGATGGAAGTTCTGAAAGGCATTTCGCTGCAGGCGCATAAAGGCGATGTCATCTCGATTCTTGGTGCCAGCGGCTCGGGCAAAAGTACTTTGCTGCGCTGCATCAACCTGCTGGAAACGCCGGACGCCGGCGTGGTGAGCGTTGGCGGCGAAACCATTGAGATGAAACGCCATGCGCGCGGCCATCAGCTGGCGGCCAATCCGAAGCAGATTGAGCGTTTGCGTTCACGCCTCGGCATGGTGTTCCAGAGCTTTAATCTGTGGTCACACATGACGGTGCTGCAAAACGTCATTGAAGGGCCGCACTATGTGCTGAAGCGCGACAAGAAAAGCTGCATCGCCCAGGCGGAGCAGCTGCTGGATCGCGTCGGCTTACTCAATCGCAAAGATTTTTACCCGGCGCAGCTGTCGGGTGGCCAGCAGCAGCGCGTGGCGATTGCCCGCGCGCTGGCGATGGATCCGGAAGTGATGCTGTTCGATGAACCGACCTCAGCGCTCGATCCGGAGCTGGTGGGCGAAGTGCTGAAAGTGATGCGCAGCCTGGCCGAAGAAGGGCGCACCATGCTGGTGGTGACGCACGAAATGGGCTTTGCGCGTAATGTCTCTAACCGCGTGGTGTTTATGCATCAGGGCACTATTGATTGTCAGGGCGCGCCAGAAGAGATGTTTGGCGCCCAGGGATCGCAACGCTTTAAGCAGTTTATCTCCAGCCATCACGGCGCGGAGCAGCCAGCATGACTATCGTGTGGGGCGACAGCCCATTAACCTGGCAACAGCTGGTGCAGGTGGCGCGGCACGACGCGGAACTCAGTTTGAGTGCCAGCGCCTGGCAGCGCATTGCGCAAGGGCGCACCATTGTCGATGAGATTGTCGCCAGCGGCCAGATTGCTTACGGCATCAATACCGGTTTGGGCGCGCTGTGCAACATCACGCTGCCGGAAGATCAGCTCAGCCAGCTGTCGCGCAATACACTGCTGAGCCACGCCTGTGGCGTCGGCCCGCTGCTGACGCGTGAACAGGCGCGCGCCATTCTGTGCGCGGCAATTGCCAATTACAGCCACGGAAAATCGGGCGTGTCGGTGGCGCTGGTGCAGCATCTGCTGGCGCTGCTCAATCAGCAGATTACACCGCAGGTGCCGTCGCAAGGTTCGGTGGGCTATCTCAGCCATATGGCGCATATCGGTCTGGCGCTGATTGGTGTTGGCGACGTGGAGTATCAAAACCAGATTATGCCTGCCGCGCAGGCGTTAACGCTGGCGGGATTACAGCCCTATCGTCCGGGTGCCAAAGAGGGTTTAAGCCTGGTCAACGGCACGCCGTGCATGACCGGGTTATCCTGTCTGGCGCTGGATGATGCGGCGCGTTTACTGGATTGGGCGGATGTCACCGGCGCGATGAGTTTTGAGGCGCTGCGCGGACAGCTGGTGGCCTTTGATGCCGAAGTGATCGCGCTGAAAGCCAGTCCGGGCATGCAGGTGAGCGGTCAGCGTTTACGCGAACTGCTGAGTGATAGCCCGCTGCTGGCGACCAGCGTCGGCATTCGTACCCAGGATGCGCTCAGCCTGCGCTCAATGCCGCAGGTGCACGGCGCCAGCCGCGATCAGTTTGATCACGCGGCGCGCCAGATTGAGACCGAACTCAATGCCTGCACCGATAATCCATTGGTGCTCGGCACGCCGGATAACTGGCGCGTGGTGTCGCAGGCTAATCCGCACGGCGAATCGGTGGCGATGGCGGCGGATCTGCTGGCGATTGCCATGGCGGAAGTCGGCAGCATCGCCGAGCGGCGGCTGGATCGGTTAGTTAATCCATTGGTGAGCGGCTTACCGGCGTTTCTGGTGGCGCAGCCGGGTGTCAATTCCGGCATGATGATTGCGCAGTATGTGGCAGCATCACTCTGTGCGGAGAATCGCCAGCTGGCGCAACCGGCGGTGCTGGATAACTATGTGACCTCGGGTTTGCAGGAGGATCATCTCAGCCTCGGTACTGGCGCGGCGTTGAAGCTGCTGAAGCTGGTGGGCAACGTGTGGCAGATTCTGGCGATTGAGTATCTGCTGGCGGCGCAGGCGCTGGATTTTCACGGCGAAGAGCAGCTGGCGCAAGGGACGTCGCAGGCATTGCGTCGCCTGCGCGCGGTGGTCGCTAACTGGCAGGAAGATCGCTGGCTCGCGCCAGAGATTGCGCGTGCGGTGCAGGTGTTGAAGAGCGGTTTGTAACGCGGTCGCCATGAATGGCGACCCTACAAAATCCGGTCGTAGGGGCGCCATTTATGGCGACCTGGCCGACGATTAGCTGATCAGCGGCGCGCATCCGGGCGCACTAAATCAAAGCGCAGTTCTTCGCTGATGCCGTAATAGGCCGACGGGCCACCGGCACGCAGGATTGGCTGCGCTTTGGCGGTTTGATAGATCCCTTCTTCCAGCAGTGATTCATCAATATGAATGGCGACCGCTTCGCCCATCACCAGCCAGCTATCAATCGGCTTGCCTTGCGCATCCTGCAGTTGAATCAGCTGCGTCAACTTACACTCAAAATTCACCGGGCTTTCCGCCACCATGCTGACATTGACGTGTGATGCGGCGAGCGGCGTTAATCCCGCCAGCGCAAACTCATCCTGTTCAGACGGCACCGACGCGGAGCTCTCATTCATCGCCTCGGCCAGCGGACGTGTTGCCAGATTCCAGACAAACTCTTTGGTCTCGGAGATATTCCGCACGCTGTCTTTCCAGCCGCTGCTGGCGAAACCGATAATGGGCGGATGATAATTGAAGCAGTTAAAGAAGCTATAGGGCGCGAGATTACGCACGCCGCTGGCGCTTTGTGAGCTGACCCAACCAATTGGGCGAGGGCCGACGATCGCATTCAAAGGGTCGTGTGGCAAACCGTGCCCAGCGCGGGGCTGATAAGAGTAACGCTGACGAGTCATAACCATCCTTATAAGGGAACCTGAGTGTGGTGCACTAATCTCATCTAATACGGTGAATTCGATTAAGCGCATTGTGCGATGCCGCTAGCCAGAGTATCTTACGCCCGCGCTATTTTCCGGAGAAACTATGAACAAGCCAGCCGCCACGTCACCTTTCCATCCGCGTAACCGCCATCAAGGCCGTTATGATTTTGCTGCTCTGACCGCAGCCCATCCGCCGCTGGCGGTGAAAGTGCGTCCCAACGGCTACGGCGAGTTGTCGGTGGATTTCGCCGATCCTGAAGCGGTGATGCTGCTGAATCAGGCGCTGCTGAAGTTGTTCTATAACCTCAACTGGCAATTGCCTGCAGGTTATCTGACGCCGCCGGTGCCGGGCCGTGCCGATTATGTGCACGCGCTGGCCGATTTGCTGGCAGGCGATAACGGCGGCGTGGTGCCACGCGATCTGGATGTGATGGATATCGGCTGCGGCGCGAACTGCATCTATCCGCTGATTGGCAACGCCGAATATGGCTGGCGCTTCACCGGCACCGATATCACCGCCGAAGCGATTACCGTTGCCGGACAGATTGTGGCGAGCAATCCGGGCTTGCAGCGCGCCGTGCGTCTGCGTCGGCAAAAAGAGGCCTCGGCGATTTTCGCTGGCGTGGTGCATAAGAATGAGCGCTATCACGCGGTGCTGTGCAATCCACCGTTCCACGCTTCTGCGGAAGAGGCGGCAACCGTAGGTCAGCGTAAAACGCGTAACCTCGGCCTGGGCAAAAACGCGCCGCTCAATTTTGGTGGTCATCATAACGAATTGTGGTGCGATGGCGGCGAGCGCAAGTTCGTCGGCCAGATGATCGCTGAAAGCGTGGCGCACTCCGACCATATTATCTGGTTCACCTCGCTGGTCTCGCGCAAAGAGAATTTACCGGCGCTGCGCGACCAGCTGCGCGATCTTGATGCCTATGAAGTACGCATCATCGAAATGGCGCAAGGGCAGAAGCAGAGCCGCTTTATCGCCTGGACGTTCCAGCCGCCGGCAACACGCGCCAAGCGGCTGAAACGCTAAGCTTATTGCGCCGGCGGCAACGCCGGTAAGCTGGCAGCGGAGGTAATATCGCTGCCGGTTTGCATCACTTCCACCGTTTGGTGCGGCGCTTTAATGCCGACCGCATCAAAATGCTTCTTCACCTTATCATCCAGCGCAAAACGTACCGTCCACTGCTTCAGCGGCTGGGTGGTGAATGACACGCGCACGGTAAAGGATTGGTTGGTTAATCCCACTAATCCGGCAAAACTCGGCTCGCCAATCACCATGCCGCGAATCTCCGGGTTCTCCAGCAGCTCTTTCACTGCGGCCTGCAGCGTTTGGTTAACGCGTTCGGTATCTTCACTGCGATCCACATCGTAGTTCGCCACAAACGAGCCAATACCACGCACAAAGTTGGCGAAGGTAGTGATCGATGACCACGGAATAATGTGATACGCGCCGGTATCCTGACGCACGCCCACTGAGCGAATCGACATGCGTTCTACCGTGCCGGTGATTGGGCCAATGGTGACTAAATCACCGGTGTTCATGCCGTTCTCAAACTGGATAAAGATGCCGGTGATGATGTCCTTTACCAGCGTTTGTGAACCGAACGACACAGCCAGACCGAGCGCGCCGGCACCGGCCAGCAGCGGCGCAATATTCACACCCACTTCCGATAGCAAAATCATAATGGTGATGGTGCTGATCACCACCGCCAGCGCGTTGCGGAACAGCGTCAGCAGCGTGCGGGTGCGCGCACTCGGCATTGGGCGGCCGTGCGAATCCGAGGCGAGGCGGCTTTCGATTAAACTCGCCAGCAGCGTCCAGCCGATTGCCGACAGCAGCACAATCATCACGATGCGAATCAGGACATCCACCATTTTTTGGCCGGTACCAAGAGTGAGCCAGTGCCAGAGATCAAACAGATTCCATGCGTTGAGCAGCAGCAACAGCGTGGCAAATACCGTGACCACGCGCGCCAGTTTCAGCAGCGCTTTCACCCAATCGTTGACGCGCTTTTGCAGCTCGGGATAGTTGCGGCGCATATCGGGCGACAGCGTGACGGTTTTGCCAATCCAGCGCGTTAGCATGCCGGAAATCAGCGCGGCGATGACCACGATCGCCAGGCTGCGCACCGTGGCGGACATCATAAACTTCAGGCTGTCGCCGGGATTGAAGATCGAGAACAGGAACAGCGCGATAAAGTAGGCGCTGGCCAGCCAGTGCCACACCATGCCGAATGCGCGTATGAACAGCGCAAAGAAACTCATGCTGCGATCGGCGAGACGCGACAGTTCATGATGGATGTTGCTTTTGTTGCGGAAAATCAGCCACAGCGCCCAGCCGGTCATGATCCCCATAATCAGCATATTGACCAATGCGGCCACCTGAATGTTGACCTGATTGGAGACAATCGGCACCACCACCAGTAAACCATAACCGATGATGCCGCTCAGCCAGCTCAAACGTGTGTTCCAGTAGCTGGCGCGCGCATCAGTTAAGTGGAAGAAGCGCAGCGTGGGGAAGCGCGGGCAGAAAATCAGACGCAGCACCGCTTTGAAGAATTCAATCAGCGCGAAGGCGTTAAGGAACAAACCTTGCTGATAGGCGATAGTACGGTTGTTGTTGTGATAGTTGTCGCTGATGATCTGCCCGACAAACAGCGTCAGCGCCAGCAGCACAATATCGAGTACAAAGGCCATCAAGATGGTAGCGGGCAGGTGCAGCCACTTGGTGCGCTCAAGGTTTTGATTGCGTCCCCAGCGGCCCATGCGTCGCCAGATCGGCCACATCATACGGCGTGTCAGCCAGTAAAACGCAAACACCGAGGCGGCGAGGGCGGCAAAGTATTTCAGCGCGTTGAGGAAGGTTTGTTGGTTAAAGGCTTTGTGCGGCGCGTTGGTGATGTTGTCATGCAGCTGGACAAACTGCGCGGCTACCGCGCCGCCATATTCACGCGTCACGCTGGTGACGCTCTCCAGCACCGTGGGATCTTCTTCATTAGCTTGCGGCGGTGCCAGCACCGGCGGTTCGCTGGTGGATTGGCTGTTCGCCGCCTGACGTAACTGATCGATCAGCTCCTGACGCGAGGCATTGTTATCCAGAATATTCGCCAGCGCGGCATAGGCGGCTTTTTTCTCGTCTAAGCTGGGTTCGCTTTCAGCTGTGCTATTCGTTGCCGGGGTTTGTGACTGCTGAGCTGCAACGGCCGCCTGCGGCAGATTGACCGCCTGCGCCGGAGGAATAACAAACAGAGTGAACAAACTGAAGAGTAACCACATGGCTAAACGCCATGGTGGGCTGGCAGACGACATCGCTTTTCTCCTTTAGCTTCGCACAGCGGCACAAGAGAGAAGTATAGTCAGTGATGGAAGGTTAGGATTCTGAAAGGAAAATTGCGTGGGGCAAGGTGGGATAGTAAAAAGGTCGCCATGAATGGCGACCCTACGGATCAGGAGACGTGCTGCAGGAATTCGCGCAGACGATCGCTTGGCGGGTTGGTGATCAGATCGTCCGGGTTGCCATCTTCTGCAATGGTGCCTTTGTCGATAAAGATCAGACGCGAAGCCACTTTCTGGGCGAAACCGACTTCGTGCGTCACGATGACCATCGTCATGCCTTCTTCCGCCAGATCTTGCATCACTTTCAACACTTCGTGACGTAGCTCGGGATCCAGCGCAGAGGTTGGCTCATCAAACAGCATCATCTTCGGCTTCACCGCCAGCGCACGGGCAATCGCCACGCGCTGTTGCTGACCACCGGAAAGCTCAGACGGGAAGTGATGTGCACGCTCGGCGAGGCCAACTTTACCCAGCAATTCACGCGCCAGCTTATGCGCTTCCTCTTTTTTCGCACCGCGCACGCGAATCGGGCCAAAGGCGACGTTATCCAGCGCGCTCATCTGTGGGAACAGATGGAACTGCTGGAACACCATGCCCGCTTCCTGACGAATCAGGCGCTCATCCACTTTCGGATCGTTGACCTTCATGCCATCGACAATCAGGTCGCCGGTGGTGATCTCTTCCAGCTTGTTGATGCAGCGCAGCAGCGTGGATTTACCGGAACCAGACGGCCCGATAATTACCACCACTTCGCCTTGATTAATCTTCAGGTTGATGTCGTGCAGAACCTGAGTCTGGCCGAAATTCTTCGAGACGTTTTTAAATTCAATCACAGAATTTTCATCCTTTTCTCAATACGGCGCAGCACAAAGCTCAACACCAACGTAATAACCAAATAGATAATGGCAACGGCGCTCCAGATCTCCAGCGCGCGGAAGTTACCGGCAATGATCTCCTGACCCTGACGCGTCAGTTCGGCCACGCCAATCACGATAAACAGCGACGTATCTTTGATGCTGACAATCCACTGGTTACCCAGTGGCGGCAGCATGCGGCGCAGCGCCAGCGGCATGATTACGTAACGCAGGGTTTCGCGGCGCGACAGACCCAGCGCCAGACCCGCTTCACGGAAGCCTTTGTTGATCGACAGCACCGCACCGCGCGTGATTTCTGCGATGTAGGCGCCGGAGTTGATCATGATGGTGACCACCGCCGCGCTGAACGGATCGATACGCAGATCCGGGAAAGCCATCGGCAGGGCGAAGTAGATAAACATCACCTGAACCACGATTGGCGTACCGCGAATCAGTTCGATAAACACTAAGGCGATGTTGTTGGTGATCCAGCCGCCGTAGGCGCGGGCAAAACCGGCAACTAAGCCGATAATTAAACCGCCGACCAGGCCGAGGACCGAGATCAGCAGGGTCATTTTGGCACCTTCGATTAAAATCGGCAGGGCAGGCCAAATGACGCTCCAGTCAAACTCCATGGTGTGACTCCAAAATCTGTTGCGTGGAAATGTAAAAAGCAGGGAGTGTTAGGCTCCCTGCTGGAAAATCGGCTTAAGCCGCAATTATTTTGGTTCAGTACCGAACCATTTTTTATAGATGGTGTTGTAAGTGCCGTTGTCGCGCAGGGTTTTCAGTGCGCCGTTCACTTTTTCACGCAGATCGTCGCTGCCTTTCGGGAACGCGATGCCATACTGCTGCGCTTCAATCGACTCGCCAACCGCTTTGAAGCGGCCTTTACCAGCGGTGTTGATGAAGTACAGGATGTTCGGGGTATCGTGCAGCACAGCGTCAGCACGGTTAGTGCCTAACTCCATGTAAGCGTTGTCGATGTTCGGGAACTGACGCAGGTCTTTCGATTTGATGTGCGCTTTCGCGTAATCAACCGAACCGGTGCCGCTCTTAACCGCGACCACTTTGCCGTTCAGATCGTCAATGCTCTTCACGTCTTTTTCGTTCTCGCGCACCATCACCAGCAGGCCGCTTTTGTAGTAGCCGTCAGAGAACTCAATGGCTTTTTTACGTTCTTCGGTGATGGTGATACCCGCCAGCGCCAGGTCAATGTTTTTGGTTTGCAGGGCTGGAATGATGCCGCTGAAATCCATTGGCTTGAAGGCGTAATCGAGTTTCAGTTCTTTCGCGATGGCATCCCACAGATCGATATCAAAACCGACGTATTTATCGCCTTGTTTGAACTCGAAGGGAACGAATGCGGTGTCGGTCGCGACAATCAGTTTTTTGTCTGCTGCGGTGGAAGAAAGCGAGAAGGCCAGCGCTAACGCGGCCACGGAGACTTTAATCAATGACTTCATCATTTTTTTCCTTATTACCCTTCAGGCCTTGTGGCCTGCTGTACGGCGTATCATATGAAAAAATTATGCCAACTTTTCGTTTTTCTCAAAATCAGTAGTTTTAAGCACTTGCTGACACGATTTTGCGCAGAAGAAAAGTTTTGCACCTTATTGGTGCTTCATTTTGGTGCATGGTGCTGTTGTGGTGCAGGAACAGTGTGCACCAAGGGCGGTGAGAGCGAAAGAAGGGATTAAGGAATTGTTAACGACGTCAAAAAAAGCACCACAATGTTACAGACGTAAAAAAAGGCGGGAATTCCCGCCTTCGTTATAACACTGAAATTTATTCAATATTCGATTCGATAAACCACAGGAATTTATCAAGATCACGCGATGCCGCAGTGAAGATATCAGCGGTGTCTTCATCGCTCACTTCAGTGATGGCTTTACGCGTGTCATTCGCCACAATCGCATAGCGATCGGCCAGCGCTTTCAGGTGATCCTGCACGCTGTGAATGTTCAACGGATAGCTTTTCAGTGGTGTTTTGTCGTTAACGATCTGAGTGGTACCCAGCGCTACGCCGCCTAGCTGAACCACACGTTCAGCGATAGTGTCCTGGTGATCGGTAATGGCCGCACGGAAACCATCCAGCATCTCATGTACGCCAATAAAGTTAGCGCCACGCATATTCCAGTGCGCCTGCTTGGTGATCAGCGACAGGTCAATAAACTCCACTACCAGACGGTTGAGCACCTCGATGGTCGCTTTTTTATCGCTGTCAGCGACGTCATTACGGGTGTAAATCAGATCAGACGATTTAGTTTTAACCAGTTTTGCGGTACTCATCATTAATGTCCTCTTATTGATGGTTGTCCTAATCAAGCACGGAAATAAGTATAGCAGCAGTTTTTTAATCTGCAGGATTGATTAAATCAATGACAGGAATAGATAAACCTTAATGTTGCTCAGGGATTGTGCGGTTTAAGTATTAGTTGAGGTAAAACAGAAGGTTGCGGGTTTTGTTAATTATTTATTAATCGTGTTGCAAAATAATAACGGAGAAATCCTAACGCCACATTAAAAATGAAAATGAGAATGCTTCTATATTTAGCCTGCCGAGAAGCAGGCTAACGTGTTGAATATTTATTGCGGATGATTGATATCCACTTCGCTTATTTTTGCGCTCTTTTGTTTCATGGTCAGCGTTGAACCTGCTGACGCGACAATGATCGCCAGCAGCGCCATCCACTGCTTTAACGTTAACAGTTCGCCGAGGAACAACATGCCTGAAAGCGCGGCCATTGCCGGTTCCAGACTCATTAAGGTGCCGAAAATGCGCGCCGGCAGTCGCGTCAGCGCCATCATCTCTAAAGAATAGGGAATGGCGCTGGAGAGCAGGGCGATTAACAGCGCTAAAGGCAGCACTTCCCAATTCCAGATGCCCGGCGCGGCGAATGTCAGGCCGAGCGGCACAAAAATCACTGAGGCAATCAGCGAACCCATCGCCACCGTTGCCGGGCCATGTTCCGCGCCCGCTCGCTGACCCGCAAGAATATAGACTGCCCAGCAGGCACCCGCGCCTACCGCTAACAGCGCACCGAGCGGATCGATATGACTCATCCCTTCACCGATTGGTAAAAGGAACCACAAACCTACCACCGCCAGCAGCACCCAAATAAAATCAAGCGGACGACGCGCGCCGATCAAGGCCAGCGTCAGTGGACCCAGAAACTCCAATCCAACCGCAACGCCCAGCGGCACGGTGCGAATTGCTAAATAGAAGAGATAGTTCATGCAGCCAAGCGCTAAACCGTACATCAGCAGCGGTTTGCGCTGCTCGCGCGTAAAGCGCAAACGCCAGGGTTTGAAGATGATGCAGAGAATCAGCGTGCCAAGACCAAGACGCAGCGCGGTAATGCCGGGCGCGCCAACGGTGGAAAACAGTGATTTTGCCAACGAAGCGCCGCCTTGCAGCGAAAGCATGGCAATCAGCAGCACGGCAATAGGGAACAACACCGGGGCCATATTTTTGGTCGTTTGAGGCGCAGACATCCTGTAATCCAGTCCTTTATTTATTAACAGCAGGGTAACAAGCGCTCAGTGTAAAGGAATCTTCGGCAAATAAGGAGACGCGAATCGGGGAATTAAAAAGCGCTAACAGGTCATAATTTGGCCATTTTTAGGGCCATTTCCGTAAAGAAACGTCAGGTTAGTTTAGGAATTTACTTAAAGGCATTTTTTGTGATCGGAATTTATGTTGCAGGAATATGATGGTTTTTATAAGTAAAATGAATGACATAGGAAACTTCATTAACTTTCTGTTACACCAAACAATCTGTTAGACAACAAAATGCGGGCAGAGTTTCTTGCTGTTTTTTGTTATATTTACAGCGTTGTCAGGAGAGAAGTATATTCACATTTGAGGTGGTTATGAAAAAAATTGCATGTCTTTCAGCATTGGCTTGTGTACTTGCAGTTTCTGCAGGTTCTGCCATGGCACAAAGCACCGTTACCGGTGGTTACGCTCAGAGCGATTATCAAGGCGTTGCTAACAAAGCAAACGGCTTCAACCTGAAATATCGTTACGAAGACGGTTCTAACCCACTGGGTTGGATCGGTTCTTTCACCTACACCGAGAAAGATCGTACTGATGCTGGCGTTTATAACAAAGGCCAGTACTACGGCATCACCGGTGGTCCAGCTTACCGTCTGAACGACTGGGCAAGCATCTACGGTGTTGTTGGTGTGGGCTATGGCAAATTCCAGCAGAACGATACCGCAGTACGTTCTAAGTCTGATTCAAGCGACTACGGTTTCTCTTACGGTGCGGGTATGCAGTTCAACCCAATCGAGAACATCGCAGTTGACGTAGGTTACGAGCAGAGCCGTATCCGCAACGTCGACGTTGGCACCTGGATTGCTGGCGTAGGTTACAGCTTCTAAGTTCTTGCTTAGACCAGTTGCACAATAAACGGTCCTTCGGGGCCGTTTTTTTATGGGCGCAAAATATGGTTTACCGGCTACCAGAAACACAAAACCCGCTACGTGAGCGGGTTTTATTGAAAGTCGGGAACGTTAGCCGCGCCAGATCAGATTTGGGCACGGACGTTCAACCAGCTGTTTGCCGGTGAGCTTTTCAATCAGCATCAAACGCAGCGCAAACGGCGAGCGGGTAAACAGGCACAGCAGCGATTTCAGCTCAAAAGCCGGTTTGCTCTGTTCAGCCTGGAAACATTTGCCACAGTCGAGGCAGTTTTTCATGGTAGTCATGTTCACCTCCCGAGTGAATGACGACAATTTCTTTGTAGCCTTTATAAGCTATTCGCTTAGATTATCAACAAAGATAGCACTGGCTATACTCTTTAGCCAACACTATTTAGGAAAAATTTGTGCTTATTTGTGCCTGGTTTACAATGGGCGCAGCCAGCCCGCACCGCAGGTAAAGTGCGGCAGATAATAAAGAGGAAGTTAGATGAGTCGTCGTGCAAAAATCGCCACCAACATGCCCCAGGGCCCGCTAAAAGAGATAGAGGAGCATGTCGAAGGATTTCGTCAGGTGCGCGAGGCGCATCGTCGTGAGCTGATCGATGACTACGTAGAATTAATCTCTGATTTGATTCGCGAATTTGGCGAAGCGCGTCAGGTGGATATGGCCGCACGTTTGGGCGTATCCCAGCCGACCGTGGCGAAAATGTTGAAGCGTCTTGGCACCACCGGTTTAGTCGAGCAAGTGCCGTATCGCGGTGTGTTCCTCACCGCCGAAGGTGAGAAGCTGGCGGAAGCGAGCCGCGTTCGCCACCATATTGTTGAAACCTTCCTGTTGGCGTTGGGCGTTAGCCCGGAAACCGCGCGCCGTGATTCAGAAGGCCTGGAGCATCACGTCAGTGATGAAACCCTGGCCGTGTTCCAGAAATTCTACGAGAGTCGCTAACTACAAGGCCTTCCGCCATCATGCCCAATCTGCTTCGTTCCTTAATGCGCGATCGTATTTTGCATTTGTTATTGCTGTTGGGTGTGATCATGTTGCCGCTGGCGAATTTCCGCTGGTCGCAACTGCCTGCCGCGGTGGACTGGCACACCATCATGACGCTCACCGGCTTATTGATGTTGACCAAAGGGCTAGAGAACAGCGGCTATTTTGATGTGCTCGGCGCGCGCTTGATCCAACGTTTTCAACATGAACGCGCACTTGCGCTGTTCATGGTATGCGCCGCCGCGTTGCTCTCTACTTTTCTCACCAACGATGTTGCGCTGTTTATTCTGGTGCCACTAACGCTAACGCTGCGCAAATTTTCGCGCTTGCCTATTTCCCGCCTGATCATTTTCGAAGCGCTGGCGGTGAACGCAGGTTCCTTACTGACGCCGGTTGGTAACCCGCAAAACATTCTGTTGTGGAGTCACGGTACGCTCAGCGTGCCAGGCTTCATTGCGCAAATGGCGCCGCTGGCGGCATTTTTAATGCTCACGCTAATGGCGCTGACGTGGTGGAGTTTCCCGGCGCGCGTAATCCAGAAACATGACCAAACCGAAAGCCAAACATGGCAGAAGCCGCTCTTCATGATCAGCGTGCTGCTGTACATCGTGTTTATCGTGGCGCTCGAGCTGAAAATGACCGGCTGGGCGTTGCTGCTGGTGGCCGCCTGTTTCCTGATTATGGCGCGCAGCGTGTTGATCAGCATCGACTGGAGTTTGCTGCTGGTGTTCGTGGCGATGTTTATCGATGTCTTCCTGTTGATGCATTTGTCCTGGCTGCAGCCGCATTTTGCCGCTATTGGTCAGCTAGGCGAGGGCGGACTCTATCTACTGGCCATTGGCCTGTCGCAATTCATCAGTAACGTTCCCGCCACCATTCTGCTTTTGCAGAAAGTGCCACCGTCCGACGTGCTGGCGTGGGCGGTGAATATCGGTGGATTTGGCTTATTACCGGGATCGCTCGCCAACCTGATTGCCTTGCGCATGGCGCAAGATGCGCGAGTTTGGTGGCGTTTCCACTTGTTTTCCATCCCGATGCTGGCCTGGTCGATGTTGGGCGGATGGCTGCTGTTACACCTCATACGTTAGCGCCATGCCAATGTCGGCTTGTGTAAAGTTGCATTGGCATTTGTCAATTTCCCATCTAAGGTTATGTTGACCGTTTTTGCCCGGGAATCGGGACAACCGCCTACGATGAAAAATTATGGAAAACCAGAATCAACCGTCTGAACGCGATCAGCAGGATCCGCAAAACACCTCGAATACCCATCAAGATAACAACGAACCAGAACGTAAACGACCCGGAAAGAAGCCGCTGATTTTTCTCGCCATTGTGGTGGTGATCATGATCGTGGTGGGATTATGGTTCTGGCTCACCACGCGCAATATTGAAAGCACTGATGATGCCTTTACCGAAGGCAATGCGGTGACTATCGCGCCGAAAGCGGCCGGTTACGTGGTCAAGCTGCTGGTGCGCGATAACCAGCGTGTGAAACAGGGCGATTTGCTGGTGGAGATCGATGCGCGCGACAGTGAAGCACAGCGCGATCAGGCCAAAGCTCAGCTTGGTCTGGCACAGGCGCAGCTGCATCAGGCGCAGGCGCAGTTAGCCTTGTCTCGCGTGCAGTATCCGGCGCAGCGCGATCAAGCGCTCGCCGATCAGGCCAAAGCGCAGGCCAACTTGCTCAACGCTCAAGCCGATTATCGTCGCCAGCGCGGTGTTGATCCGCGAGCCACTTCACAGCGCAATATTGATACTGCCGCCGCACAGCTGCGTTCGGCTGAAGCGCAACTGCAAAGCGCTAAAGCGCAGGTTGAAGTGGCTTCTCAGGTGAAGCTGCAAATCCGCCAGCAGGAAACCAATGTTGAAGCGCGTGAGCAACAAGTTGAGCAGGCGCAGGCGCAGCTCAACACCGCCGAATTGAATCTCTCTTATACCCAGGTTCGCGCGCCATACGATGGCTTCGTCACCAAGCGTAACGTGCACCTCGGCACGCTGGTGCAGGCTGGCAGCGCGCTGTTCTCGCTAGTTTCGCCTGAAATCTGGATTAACGCCAACTTCAAAGAGTCGCAGCTGGCGCGCATGAAGCCGGGCGACAAAGTGGAAATCAGTGTCGATGCCTGGCCGGATATGAAGCTGGAAGGGCATGTGGATAGCGTGCAGATGGGATCCGGTTCGCGCTTCTCCACCTTCCCGGCGGAAAACGCCACCGGCAACTACGTGAAAATCGTGCAGCGAGTGCCAGTGAAAATCGTCATCGATAAAGGATTGGATCCTAACCATCCGCTGCCGCTGGGCTTGTCGGTTGAGCCGAAGGTCACAGTGGAATGAGTGCGAGCGAAAGCTGGCGTCCGGCCAGCAATCCGTGGCTGGTCGCTATTACGGTGACGCTGGCGGTGTTTATGGAGATCCTCGATACCACCATCGTCAACGTCGCGTTGCCGCACATTGCCGGCTCGCTCTCCTCCAGCTACGACGAATCGACCTGGGTTCTGACTTCTTATCTGGTCGCCAACGGCATCGTGTTGCCGATCTCGGCGTTCTTCAGCCGCCTGTTTGGCCGTAAGCAGTTCTTCCTGATCTGCATCGTGATGTTCACCATCTGCTCCTTCCTGTGCGGCATCGCCACGGAACTGTGGCAGATCATTCTGTTCCGCGTGCTGCAGGGCTTTTTTGGCGGCGGATTGCAGCCGGTGCAGCAATCGGTACTGCTTGATTACTTCAAAGCGGAAGATCGCGGCAAAGCTTTTGGCCTGTCGTCGATTGCGATTATCGTCGCGCCGGTGATTGGTCCGACGCTCGGCGGCTGGATCACCGACAACTACAGCTGGCGCTGGGTGTTCTTCATTAATATTCCGGTTGGCATTTTGACGGTGATGGCGATTTATCAGTTGCTGGAAGATCCGCCGTGGGAACGCAAGTGGGATAAAGGCCGCCTGAAGATCGATTACATCGGCATCAGCCTGATCACGCTGGGTCTCGGCTGTTTGCAGGTGTTCCTCGATCGTGGCGAAGATGAAGATTGGTTTGCCTCGCACTTTATCCGCCTGTTCGCCATGCTGGCGGTGATCGGCATTATCGGCGCCATTTATTGGCTGCTGTATGCCCGCAAACCGGTGGTTGATCTCACCGTAATGAAAGATCGCAACTTCTGGGTGGCGGGCTTGTTGATGGCGGGCATGGCGATGATTCTTTACGGCAGTTCGGTGGTGCTTCCCCAGCTGGCGCAACAGGATCTTGGCTACACTGCAACCTGGTCGGGGCTGGTGCTATCGCCCGGCGCGATATTGATTGTGCTGACGATACCCATCGTGCTGAAGCTGATGCCGATCGTGCAAACGCGCTACATCATTGCGTTCGGCTTCACCTGCCTTGCCAGCGCCTTCTTCTATTCCACCACGTTAACGCCTAACGTCGATTTCACCACGCTGGTGATGATGCGCAGCGCGCAGTCGATCGGCCTTGGCTTCCTGTTTGTGCCGCTGACTACTATTGCGTTCATCACCGTGCCGCAGCGATTAAACGCCGATGCCTCAGCATTGTTCACCATGTTCCGTAACGTTGCGGGCTCGATCGGCATTTCGCTGTCGACGGCGGGGATTACCGAACGCATGCAGACGCGTTCGGCCAGCATGGTGCACAACATGTCGCCGCTCAACGAGCCTTACAATCTCACGCTGCAACACTGGGCTGAATCGATCCGCAATTTCACCACCGCCGTGGGCGATCCGCTGGTGCTGGCGACCGGGCAGCTCTATCAGGAGATGATCGCCCAGGCACGTATTCTGGCGTACATCGACGTATTTATGGGCCTCAGTATTGTGGCGCTGCTATTGATTCCATTCTGTTGGTTGCTTTCGCCAATTAAGAGCGAAGGCGGTGCAGGAGCACATTAAAATGAAAATGATTTCGCGATCTCAGCCGTCACTGACGTTGCTGGCGCTGTCACTGTTGCTGGCCGGATGCGCGGTAGGACCGGATTACCAGCCACCGCAGGCGCACACGCCGGGCGGCTACCATGATTTGCCTTCACAGCAAGCGTCTAAGCCGCTGGCGGCGGCGACCAATCCGCTGTGGTGGAAAAGCTTTAACGATCGGCAGCTTGATAGCCTGATTGAGCGCGCCATTGCTGGCAACTTAACGCTGCAACAATCGGTACTGCGTATTGCCGGTGCGCGTGAGCAGCTGGCGCAGGCGCGCGGTGGCTTATTCCCGTCGCTTAACGGCTCGGCAAAGGTCACGCGTCAGCAGCTGGGTTTGAAAGGCTTGCTGAAATCCAACGGCGTTTATGATCAGGTTGATAGCGATGTCGCCAGCCAGCTCAACGGTTTAGATCATTCCGTTACTCTTTATCAGGGCAGCTTTGACGCCAGCTGGGAGCTGGATCTGTGGGGCAAAGTACGCCGCCAGATGGAAGTCGCGGATGCGCAGCAGCAGGCGGCTATCGAGCAGCGCAACGATGCGCTGGTCTCGCTGGAAGCTGAAGTAGCGCGTGCCTACCTGCAACTGCGCGGTTCGCAGGCGGTGCTGGCGACCTTGCAGCAGCAGATTGAGGTGGCCCAGCAAACCTGGGAACTGACCAAAAGCCAGCAGCAAAACGGTTTAGCGCCCACCACCGATGTGGAAAACGCCCGCGCGCAGTTGGCCTCACTGAATGCGCAGCTGCCGCAATATCAGGCGCAGCAGCAGCAGGCGATGAACGGTTTGGCGGTGCTGCTGGGTAAAACGCCGGGCGCGCTGGATAATGAACTGATGAACATCAAACCACTGCCCGATTTGCCTAAACTGGTGCCGGTGGGCATTCCGTCCACGCTGGCGCGGCGACGTCCGGATATTCGTCAGGCCGAAGCGACCTTGCATGCGGAAACCGCGAACATTGGCGTTTCGGTTGCCGACCTTTTCCCCAGCTTATCGCTCACCGGGCAACTGGGCGTGCGAAATACCGATGCCAGCTATCTGGATGATTGGAGCAGCCACTTCTTCAGTGTTGGACCATCGCTATCGATTCCTATATTTCAGGGCGGTCGTTTAGTCTCCAGCGTAAAACTGGCGCGCGCGCAGCAAGCCAGTGCAGCGCTTGATTATCGGCAAACGGTATTAACCGCGCTACAGGATGTGGAGAACGCGCTGGTCAGTTATCGCGCCGATCAGCAGCAGGTTATTGCACTGGATGAAACCACCGGCGCACTGCAACGTGCATTTGATTTAGCCAGCGACAGTTATCGTCAGGGTATTTCTACTTTCCTCGATGTATTAGATGCACAGCGACAACTGGCGCAAGCTAAAGCGCAATCGACGCAGGCGCGCATGCAAAGTGCGCTCGATTTAGTGGCGTTATATAAAGCGCTGGGCGGTGGTTGGGAACCTTATCAAAATGTCAATCTGCCAGACTATTCAGTGTTTGGTCCCGCGACGGAAGTGCATTAATTTCCCTTAGTAGCCGGTTAACCACCGGCTTTTTTATCGGCACGATAAGAAAAAATGAGATACTTCTCTCATCCTCAGCAATATATTACTCCACAATGAAAATAGGTTTTTCGTTACACCATTAATCCTTGCTTACCTTTATGCTCACTAATGCTGCAGCACGCAATAGCGCCTAAATGGTTGTTTATTACCTGAGAATATCGAACTGAAATCGATTCCAGTTCCTCCATAAGGAACAACCTTGAGTTGTTAATTCAGGGTTAATTAAAGCAACCTTACCCGTTTTAAAGCTCAATGTAAGAATTAGGTAAGCAAGTTCAGATAAATCCGGACAATAAAATTAATTTATTTTTTTATTTGAATTAGGTAATCTTGCCACTACAGTTTATTTAACCCCCTTAAGCAAGGACATTGTGATGAGTGACGCATTTAAAGTTCTGAACAACATTCGCACATTACGTGCGCAGGCTCGTGAACTGCCATTGACCGATCTGGAAGAAATTCTGGAAAAATTAACTGTTGTTGTGACTGAACGTCGTGACGAAGTAAACGCAGAAGAAGCGCAGAACCGCGAAAAAGAAGAGAAGCTGTCTAAATATCGCGAAATGCTGCTGGCTGACGGTATTGACCCGAACGAATTACTGGGTGCTCTGGAAGTTGGTAAAAAACGCGCTAAGCGTGCACCACGTCCAGCAAAATATTCTTACACCGATGAAAACGGTGAAGTAAAATCATGGACCGGCCAAGGCCGTACCCCAGCTGCGATTAAAAAAGCGCTGGATTCAGGTAAAAGCCTCGATACTTTCCTGATCAAATAATCCGCACAATCCTTGTAAGTGGGAGCCGAAGGCCAACGCCTTCGGCTTTTTTATTTATTTTTTTGTATTAGCTCAAGACGTTCAGCCGATTACCCTCTCTGCTTCTGGCGCAGAGGTGGCGTACGGGTGCCCGCTTCTGGCATAATGCCCGCTGTTTTTTCCTCCACTGCGTAACAAAGGTCAATGCCGTGTTAGTTTCCAGCAATATCACCATGCAGTTCGGCAGTAAGCCGCTGTTCGAAAATATCTCCGTTAAATTTGGCGGCGGTAATCGTTACGGTTTAATCGGTGCGAACGGCAGCGGTAAATCTACCTTTATGAAAATACTGGGCGGCGACCTGGTGCCGACGGGTGGAAATGTTTCCCTCGACCCCAATGAGCGTATCGGTAAGTTACGTCAGGACCAATTTGCCTTTGAGCAATATAGTGTGCTGGACACCGTGATCATGGGCCACAATGAATTGTGGGCAGTGAAGCAAGAGCGTGACCGTATATATGCTTTGCCGGAAATGAGCGAAGAGGAAGGCTATAAAGTCGCCGATCTCGAAGTCGAATACGGCGAGATGGACGGTTACAGTTCGGAATCACGCGCCGGTGAATTATTACTGGGCGTTGGCATTCCGGTGGAGCAGCACTACGGTCCGATGAGCGAAATTGCGCCGGGCTGGAAATTGCGTGTGCTTTTAGCGCAGGCATTATTTGCTAATCCGGATATTTTGTTGCTCGATGAACCGACCAACAACCTGGATATCGATACCATTCGTTGGTTGGAGCAAGTGCTCAACGAACGTAACAGCACCATGATCATCATTTCGCATGACCGTCACTTCCTGAATATGGTGTGTACGCATATGGCGGATCTGGATTACGGCGAACTGCGCGTTTATCCAGGTAATTATGACGAATATATGACCGCGGCTACTCAATCACGCGAACGTTTATTATCGGATAACGCCAAGAAGAAAGCGCAAATTGCCGATCTGCAATCGTTCGTTAGCCGTTTTAGCGCCAATGCCTCTAAATCACGTCAGGCGACTTCGCGTGCCAAGCAGATTGATAAAATTAAGCTGGAAGAAGTTAAAGCATCCAGCCGTCAAAACCCGTTTATCCGTTTTGACCAGGATAAGAAACTGTTCCGTAATGCGCTGGAAGTTGAAGCGCTGACCAAAGGTTTTGATAACGGTCCGCTGTTTAATAAACTCAACCTGATGTTAGAAGTCGGCGAGAAATTGGCGATCCTCGGTGCCAACGGTATCGGTAAAACCACGCTGCTGAAAACGCTGATCGGTGAACATACGCCGGATAGCGGCACGGTGAAATGGTCCGAGAATGCGCGCATTGGTTATTACGGCCAGGATCACGCAGAAGACTTTGCTGAAGACCTGACGGTATTCGACTGGATGAGCCAGTGGAAGCAGGAAGGCGATGACGAACAAGCGGTGCGCAGTATTCTTGGCCGCCTGCTGTTTGGTCATGACGAGATCAACAAGCCAGCCAAAGTGCTGTCGGGTGGTGAGAAGGGCCGCATGCTGTTTGGCAAGCTGATGATGCAGAAGCCGAACATCCTGATCATGGATGAGCCGACTAACCACCTTGATATGGAATCGATCGAGTCGCTCAACATGGCGCTGGAGATGTACGAAGGTACCCTGATTTTCGTCTCGCACGACCGTGAGTTTGTCAGCTCGCTGGCTACCCGCGTGATGGAGATGAAAGCCGATCGTATTATCGATTTCACCGGTAACTATGAAGATTACCTGCGCAGCCAGGGGATTGTTTAACCAGGTCGCCATAGCAGCCAAGGTATTATTTAACCAGGTCGCCATAAATGGCGACCCTACATGTAGGGTGCGCATTCATGCGCACCTGGTTTAAACAGCCGCACTAAAGTTTGAAGGAAGATGGGTTTCGCCCGAAGAGCAAAGCGTCGCGCGCAGGGAGCGCGCGCCGATTCACATGGATGTGAGATTTCTTTGCGATCGGGCGAATCCCATCTGACCCGGCACAAATCCCCAGCCAAGCCTGCTATCCCACAATCTGCCCAATATTCACATACTGCGTTTCCAGATATTCGTCCAACCCAACATCCGCGCCTTCACGTCCCAAACCTGACGCCTTCACGCCGCCAAACGGTGCCACTTCGGTGGAAATAATCCCTTCGTTCACGCCCACCATGCCGCTCTCCAGCTGTGGCGTGACGCGCAGCGCGCGCGCTAAATCACGCGTCCACAGATAAGCTGCCAATCCATATGGCGTGGCGTTAGCGCGGGCGATCACCTCATCTTCAGTGGTGAAGCGGAAGCAGGCGGCTACCGGGCCGAACGTTTCCTCATGCGCCAGCAGCATCTGCTCATTGGCATCGGCGAGCACCGTAGCCTGATAGAAACTGCCACCCAGGGCATGGCGCTCACCGCCGCACAGCAAACGTGCGCCACGCTGCACCGCATCCTTAACATGGGTTTCGACTTTCTCCATGGCGCGCCGATGGATCAGCGGTCCTTGCTGTGCGCCAGGCGTCAAACCCGGCGCCACTTTAAGTGCCCGCGCCGCATCGGCCAGTTTATTGACGAAACGATCGTAAACGCCGTCCTGCACGTAAAAGCGATTCACACAAATACAGGTTTGCCCGCTGTTGCGGAATTTTGCCGCCATTGCGCTCTCTACCGCTGCATCAATATCCGCATCGTCAAACACGATAAAGGGCGCGTTGCCGCCTAATTCCAGCGATAACTTTTTCACCGAGCTGGCGGCATCGCGCATCAACAATTTTCCCACTGCCGTTGAGCCGGTGAAGGAGATTTTGCGCACGCGATCGTCGTGCGTCAGCGTATGACCAATCTCCACGGTGGCACCGCTGACGGCATTCAGCACGCCCGCAGGCACGCCGGCTTGCTCCGCCAGCACCAGCAAGGCAAAAGCCGACAGCGGCGTTTCATTGGCGGGTTTGACGATGGCGGTACAACCCGCCGCCAGCGCAGGGCCAAGTTTGCGCGTCAACATTGCCAGCGGAAAATTCCACGGCGTGATGGCGGCGACCACACCAACCGGCTGTTTCAGCGTCAGGATCAGATTGCCCGCTTTGGTGGACGGAATGGTTTTGCCGTTGGCGCGCTTGCCCTCTTCCGCGAACCATTCAATAAAGCTGGCGGCGTACAGCACTTCGCCACGCGCTTCGGCCAGCACTTTGCCCTGTTCCTGTACCACCAATTGCGCCAGCGCTTCCTGATTCTCAATAATTAATTGATACCAGCGCTGCAAAACCACCGCGCGCGCTTTGGCGGTCAGAGCGCGCCAGGCGGGCAGGGCAGCAGTGGCCGCCGCAATCGCCCGCGTGGTTTCGGCTTCACCCACGTGAGCAACGTGCGCCACCACGCTATCATCGGCCGGATTATTCACCTCATAGGTGTGTTCACTCTCCAGCCATTGTCCATCGCAGTACCAGCCGGTGCGTAGCAGTGAAGTTGTCATGCAATATTCCTCGCAGGTTGAATCTGATCGGCAAAAACCGTGCGTGCCGCGCGGCTGTGGCGGGTAATGCGTTTACCGGCGGTGTAATCGTTAATCACATCGCATGGCGTGTAATTGCGTTCCAGCTCGAAACGCTCTTCGCTATCCAGCGGTGTATCCAATGCGGCGATCGCGCTATCCAGTTGCGCTACGCTGTCGGCCCCGACCAGCATCGCATCCACGCCTGGATGGGACAGCACCCAGGCTTGCGCGATTTGTGCGCTGGAAAGTCCTCGCGCCGCTGCCACGCGGCCCACCGATTCGGCGATCTGCAATGAGGCTTCATCGCCATACATTTCGCGGGTAAAGAAGTCGGTTTGATTGCGCACCGACTGCACATCGCCACTCAGCAAACCGCGCGCTAACGGACTGAACACCGAGACGCCCAAACCCTGATCGCGGCAGAACGGCAGCATTTCACGCTCCTCTTCGCGATAGGCGCAGTTAAGCTGCAACTGCATGTTGATGGGCTTCACGAAGCCGTTGCGTTCGCAGCACCACAAAATCTTCGCCAGCTGCCAGCAATACATGGTGGACACGCCGACATAGCGCGCTTTGCCGCTGCGCACGATGCTGTTCATCGTTTCCCACGTCTCTTCGATCGGCGTATTCACATCGAAATAGTGCAGCATATACATATCGACATAATCGGTGCCGAGGCGGCGCAAGCTGCCGTCAATGCTGTCGAGGATGTGCTTACGCGAATGGCCCTGATTGTTGTGCCCGCCGCCAAGCGGATAACCGACTTTGGTAGTCAGCACCAGTTCGTCACGCTGTGCCACGCGCTTAAGCACGCGGCCTACCACCTCTTCACCGGCTCCGCTGGAGTAGAAATCAGCCAGATCGATAAAGTTAATGCCGTTTTCCAGCGCGTGACGAATGATCGGCTCGCTCTGCGCCTCATCAAAAATCCACGGTTTCCAGCTTTTGCTGCCCATGTTCATGGTGCCGAGACAAAGACGGGATACGCGTAAACCGCTGTGGCCGAGATTGATGTATTCCATGCTGCAACTCCTGTTACTTCGGGGTATAGAACGGATTGCCCAACTGCGATAGCGCCTGCTGCAACTGCTGACGGCCCGGTAATTTTTCCATTGCCGCCTCAATGGCCACCGTGCAGGCGCGATAGTTATTGGCGAACACCTCATCCACATCGGTACAGCCGGGATTCACCCAGTTGGCCGTGACGATGCACCACTCATCTTCGGCTTCGGCGGGCAGCGTACCTTTCAGCAGCGCCTCGGTGACCGCTTTGGCAATCGCCGCTTGCGAAGCGCCCCAGGTGGCGTTGCCGTGCAGTTCGCCATCAATTGCGGCTTTATTCACATACAAGGTCATAGGTTTGGCCGGCACATTGGGTTTAATCACCACCATAAAGGGACAGTGCCCTTGCGATGGCGTGGCCAGGCTGGTGGAGAACGCCTGTCCCACCACGCCGTCACGCGGTCCAATCATGATATTGATGTGCGAGGCATTTACGCCGTCGCCTGCAAAACCTTCACCGATATACATTTCCATCATTGCCTCCCGTTACAGCTGTTGCGTTGAAGTTGAAGCGTGCGGGCTGAGTGACTTGTCAGCCGGCGGTGTGTCTTGTGACGCGTCGGTTAGCGTCAATCCTTTGGTTTCTGGTGCCCAGGCAATGGAAACCAACGCGCCCAGCACCAGAATCGCGGCCAGTAACGCCATGGTGCCGCCGATGCCGTAATTCACGATCGCCAGCGGCAGTAATAGCGTGCCGACCGCCGATCCAAGGCGGCTCATTGAGGTGGCAAAACCCACGCCGCGTGAGCGCACATCGGTTGGGAAACTTTCGGCGGGGAACACGCCCACCAGGTTGCTCACTGCCGACATCACTAAGGTGAAAGCCGCGAATAGCACAATCAGCCAGACGCCCGCGCTGTTGTGCAGCAGACTCAGCAGTAGTAAGCAGGCGGCGAGGAAGATGAACGAGCCAATCAGGAAGCCGCGGCGTGAACACATGGCGGTAAGCACAATGCCCAACACCGCACCGACCAATAACAGGCCGCTCAACAGCAAATCGGTGGCGAAGCCCTGATCCAAACCCATCTGACGCAGAATCGCCGGCAGGAAGGTGTAAATGGCGAAGTAGGGGATCACCAGACAGACAAAGAACAAGCAGTTAAAGGCGGTGCGACGACGATAGCGTGGGCTGAACAGCGCGCTCAGGCCGCCATCGGGTGCTTGCTGGCGCTCTTCCGGCAAGGTCACATTCGGGCCAAACAGACGCGCGACAATCGCCAGCGCTTCTTCCCTTCGCCCACGACGCAGCAGCCAGCGCGGGGATTCCGGCGTGCCGATGCGCAGCAGCAGAATCGCCAGCGCCGGTAACGCCGAAGAGGCGAGCAACCAGCGCCAGCCGTCGGCATGCGCGTTGAGCGCCAGATGTCCGGCAAAACTCGCCGCCACGTAGCCAACCGTCCACAACACGCTAAAGGCGCCAAGTAGCACACCGCGATGCTTACGCGGCGCAAACTCCGCCAGAATGGTGTGACCGACTGCGAAGTCGCCGCCGAGGCCGAAGCCAATTAGCACGCGTAGCAGGAACAGCTGCTCAGCCGACTGCGCAAAAAACTGCATGCCGGAGGCGAGGGTGATGAGAATAAAGCTGAAGCAGAAGATCTTCTGACGGCCAACGGAGTCGGCGATCCAGCCAAGAATCAAGCTGCCAAGGAACAGGCCGATTAAGGCGGAGCTGCCGATCATGCCCTGCCAGAACGGCGACAGGTTCATCTGCGGCGTCATTTGCGTCAGCGCGAAGCCAACAGAACCGAGGATATAGCCGTCGGTAAGGTGCGCGCCGAAGGTCAAACCGGTGATTTTGAGGTGAAAGCGATTTAAGGGTACGTCATCCATCAGAGTGGTTTGCTTCATATTCCTTCCTTCTGGTTGGAGAGATGATTGTTATTTTATTGTTATCTGGATGCGAAATTACTGTGACACTTGAACCGGGCGCAGGCGAGTGCGAAAAACTCATACCCCTATTCCGCAATTTCCTGTGATTGCTCTCATAAAATTGGCGTTTGATTCTCCCTGGCTGAAAGGGCTGTGGTTACATTGGCGCAACATTTCACCCATGTCTGCCGGAGGCAGAGATGAGAAAGTTACCTTCTCTCAATATGTTGCGGCTGTTCGAAGAGACCTGTCGCACCCTGAGCTTTAGCAAAGCCGCCGATGCGCTGTTCATGACGCAGAGCGCCGCCAGTCGTCAGATGCGTCAGCTGGAAACCTTCCTCGGCAAAGATCTGTTCGTGCGTAGCCATAGCGGTTTACTGCTTACCCCGGAAGCGATCCAACTGCTGCCGGTGGTGCGGCAGTCGCTGGATTTGCTGGAAGAGGGCGTGCGCGGCGTGCAACAACACAATCCGCGCCAGCACCTGCGTTTGCAGGTTGCGCCTACTTTTGCCACGCGCTGGTTAGCGCCACGGCTGGTCACGCTGCGTCAACAGCATCGCCATCTGCAAATCATGCTGATCAGTGAAGCGCGCCAGAAATACAGCGACTTTGACTGCGCTATCCGCTTTGGATCGCAGGAGGAGGCGCAGGCGGCGGGCGGCGAAGGGGAATGGCTGTGCCATGAAACCTTGGTGCTGGTTGCCAGTCCGCTGCTGATGCTGGATGGGGCCTGGCCAGATATCAATTTGATGCCGCAGTTGCACATTCTCAATGGCGACAGCCGGCTGGATAACTGGGCGCGCTGGTGTCAGGCTTGCGGTGAAGCCCCGGCGCTGGAAGATAACGGGCTGGCCTTCAGTACTCAGGATCAGGTGATCAACGCCTGCGTGACCGGTGCGGGTTATGCGGTGCTGGATCGTGCGATGGTGCGTAATGAACTGAACAATGGTGTGCTGGTGCAGGTATCGCCACAGATGCTCGCCAGCGCAAACGGTTATTGGCTGGAAGTGCCGGGCGGCAAACAGACGCTGCCGCGCGTGACCGTATTTCGCGATTGGCTGTTGACGGAGATGCAGCGTTTTAACGCTGCCGCGCCGATTGCCACGATGACGCTTTAATGGAAAAGGTGGTGTGCAGTGGATTTAGTTGAGTTGTTAAAGAACGCGCCGGTGGTAGCGGCGGTGAAAGATGCGCAAAGTCTGCAACAGGCGCTGGATTCACCTTGTCAGGTGGTGTCGGTGCTCTACGGCAACATTTGCAACATCGGGCGTATCGTTGGGCAGATCAAACAGGCCGGGAAAATGGCCTTCGTCCATGTCGATCTGCTGGAAGGCAGCTCGCGTCAGGAAGTGGTGATTCAGTTTCTGAAAATCGTCACCCAGGCGGATGGCATCATCAGCACCAAACCGGCGATGCTGAAAGCCGCGCGCCAGCACGGTTTCTGGGCGATTCACCGGCTCTTCGTGCTTGACTCCATCTCCTTCAACAACATTGAGAAGCAAGTAGCGCAGTCAGCGCCGGATATTGTTGAAATCCTGCCGGGCTGTATGCCGAAAGTGCTGGGCTGGATCACCGAACGCATCAGCCAGCCGATCATTGCCGGCGGGCTGGTGTGCGATGAAGAGGATGCGCGTCTGGCGCTGGCATCCGGCGCACTGGCGGTGTCCACGACCAATGCGAGCGTGTGGCCATTGGCTGCCGCTATTCCGTAGGGTGCGCATTTATGCGCACCGGTTTTATTCAAGGTTGCTTAACCGTTGTAACAGCGGATCCAGCACCGCATGCAACTGCTGATAAACCTGCTGGTTGAGCTGCTGATAGTGCGCGTGATGTGCGGCGTTGGGCATGAAGGTCTCGCCCGGCTGCACCAGCGCTGCCACCGCATCGGCGTAATGTTGCCACACGCCAACCGCTATGCCCGCGCTGATGGCACAGCCGATCGCCGCTGAACTGCGCATGGCATTACGTCGTGCTGGCACGCCAAAGATGTCGGCAAACAGTTGCATAAACAGATCGCTATTGGCACCGCCACCCGAAATCACCAGCTGCGCCAGCGGGCGCTCCAGCGCCTGCATCATCGGATCCAGATGATTCTTCATCGTGAACACGATGCCCTCTAGCAGCGAGCGGAACAGGTGCGCGCGCGTATGGCGGCCATCGAATCCGATGATTGCCCCTTTGCGCCAAGGTGCGTGCGCCGGTGCCGCCCAATCGTGCAGTGTGATCAACCCGTCGCTGCCCGCTGGCACGCGGCTGGCTTCGGCACTTAGCAAGCTCTCAATGTCGATGCCGCGATCCTGCGCATCCTGGACAGCGGCCGCGCCAAACTGATCGCGGAACCAGCTGATGGTCCACATCCCGCGCCGTACGCCCATGCATTCGTAGAGAAAACGCTGCGGCAGCGCGGCCTGAAATGGCCAGAAGTGATCGCTACTGCGCGGAGTTTCTTCGCCGTGCACCATCGCACCGATATACGTGCCGAGCGAGATCAGCGCTTCATCATCGGCTAACGCACCCGCGCCCAATGCTTCCACCGCTTTATCGTGCGCGGTAGCCACAATCGGCAATCCTTGCGGCAGGCCGCTGGCTTTGGCGGCAGCAGACGTTACCTGACCGAGTACGTCGCCCGGCCGCACCACATCAAACAGCTGTTCGCGGCGCAGATTGCAGGCTGGCATCTGCGCGTTATCCCAATCCTGATGCACATCATCCATCGGCCAGCAGCCAATATAGTTGGCGCTGGTATCACGCGTTTCCCCGGTAAGACGATGGGTGATATAGCCGGATGTGGTGGTGATCCAGCGCACGTCACCATAAGCCGTTTCGTGCTGATAAGGCTGATTAAGACGCACATCCATCCAGTTGATCACTGGCCATGCCAGTTCACCGTCAGCGCGCATCAGCACACGGCAGCAGCGGATCACGCACAACCCGGCGGCCAGCAGCTGATGCGGTTGCCCGCCCAACTGGTGAAAACGCAGCATTGCCGCGCGGCAGGCTTGTTGCACCGATGTCCAGAGATCGTCGTCAGGATGTTCAGCACGGATTGGCTGCGGAATAGCCAGCGCGCGCAGCGGTTGCTGAGCACTGCACAGCACCTTGCCATCCGTTTGGAAGATCACCACTTTGGCACTTTGCGTGCCCACATCGATGCCCATCAAATAGCCAGACATATCAGACTCCTTTTGCCAGCGCTGTCGCAGCCGCGACGCGCTTGATTTGTCCCATTAATAACGCGGTAAACACCAGCACCACCACGCTGGCCGTGGCGCCCATCATCCACATATTGCGATAGGCGAGGGCGGGCGGCAGCGTATCCTGCCAGTGGCCGATAATTGGGTAGACGAAAACATCCGGCAGAAAACCGATCACCGAGCAGATGCCGATGGTGGTGCCCAGAATTTGTTTTGGCGTATTCACTTCGCCGATGCAGGCAAAGTAGAGCCCGCGCGAGGCGTAGCAGGTAAAGGCCATCAACAGAATCAGGCCAATCGCCAGCACTAAACTCACCGGCTGCCGTGTGACCAGCCACAGCAGAATCAGCGTGGTGAAACTCACCAATGCAAACACCTGAATCACGCGCGTTGGCGAACGCCAGCGGCTGTAGCTGGTGAGCATGCCGCCCATTGGACCACAAATGGCGCGAAACACTTTGTTGATGATGATGCCCATATAGCTGGCGGCGACCAGGGACATGCCGTAAATCTCGGAGAGATAGTTGGTGGAGTAGCTGAGAATGGCGTAAAGCGTATAGACGCCGAAGATGATCATGCTGCAATACCATGTGGTGGGCATTTTCAGCACGCGCAGCGCATGCTGCAGGCTAAAGGCAGATTGTGCCTCGTCGCCGCTCTGGGCAAAGCCATCGCTGACCAGAAACCAGCAGGCGATCCCCAGCGCAATATAGGTGCCGCTGTAAATCAGGATCACCGCTTTAAGACTGTTGGGATCGTCCGGATGAAAGCGTGAAAACACCCACACGGTAAACAGCGCCAGGCCCATCACGCCGACACCGCGCAGGCCTTCCATCCAGCCCATGATTTTGCCTTGCTCCTCACGTGTGCCGAGCAGCGATGCCGCTTTGATCGATACGGCCCACAGCAGCAAAATGGTGGTGATGGCGAAGGCAACCTGAATCAGCAACATTGCCCACAGCGGCGGATAAGTCGCCATAATCATGCCCAATAAGCCGGTGGCGATCATCGCGCCGGACATCACTTTGCGGTGCGAGAATTTGTCAGAAATGATGCCGCCCGGCGCGTAAAGTAAAATCGCTGTAATACCGAAGGTGCTCATAATGACACCAATTTCGGTATTGGAAAAACCCATAAATTTCGCCATGGGAATTTGATAGATATAGCGTAAATAGGCGAGATCGAAACTAATGCCCCCGCTGATGCTTATTACCGCCAGGGTTAGCCAGCGCGTGGTATTTTTAGCGTGCATCTCAAATCCCCAAAATTAGAAACAAAAAAAGAGAAAAGCATCCTCTCCGCAATTGCGGAAAGTTACTTTTCTCTTCGTCTCAGACAGTAACGGACGCCATTTTTAACATGCAGCCAGGAGTTTGCGTTGTGAAGGGAATCACAAAAGCCAGTTTCACTGTGCTCTCAGTTTTATCCTATTTAATTTGTGCGCAGTAAATTATATGGCGTGATTAGTGCATACTTTTTTTGCAATAACTTTTGTGATTACGATCGCTTTTTATTTTTAATTCTCCATGCTAGCGTAATTGGCAGTTACTCGAGATTAGGAGAAAAGTAACTTCTTCGCTTCATCGCGAAGGAGCTTGCTTTTCTCCTTTTTTATTGCCCGTTATTTAGCCAGGAGGTGAAATCATGACGACGGAAGCGCTGGAGAGTTTTTCTCTCGACTTCTTTGGGTTGCATGGCAAAAGCGCCATTGTCACCGGCGGCAACAGCGGTCTCGGCCAGGCCTTTGCCGTGGCGTTAGCCAAAGCGGGTGCCAACGTGTTTATTCCGGATCTGGCACCTGCCAATGCCGAAACGCGCCAACTGATTGAAAGTTGTGGCGTTCGGGCGGAGTTCATGCAAGCCGATATCACGCAGGCGGGTGAACCGGCACGCATTATTGCCGAATGTCTGGAACGCTTTGGTCGGCTGGATATTCTGGTGAATAACGCCGGGATCTGTAAGTTAAATTCGGTGCTGGAATTTGATCGCCAGGATTGGGATCCAATGATTCAGGTGAATCTCACCGCAGCATTTGAAATGAGTCATCAGGCGGCAAAAATAATGGTGCTGCAAAAGTCGGGCAAGATAATTAATATTTGCTCGCTCTTCTCCTGGCTAGGAGGACAAGGATCGCCCGCCTATGCCGCCACAAAACATGCGATTGCCGGTTTAACCAAAGCGTATTGTGACGAGTTAGGTCAACACAATATTCAGGTCAACGGTATTGCGCCGGGTTATTACGCGACGCCGATTACGTTAAATACCCGCAGCAATCCTGAAACCAATCAACGCGTACTGGATCATATTCCCGCTAATCGCTGGGGAAATACGCAGGATTTAATGGGCGCGATGGTCTATTTAGCCAGCCGCGCATCAGATTATGTTAACGGTCATTTGTTAGTCGTCGATGGCGGCTACCGCGTTCGCTAAAAATTGAGGAATGAATTATGACGCTCTCACGCGAAGCTATTGTTGAACAATTAAAAGAGATCGCCGGTCCGCAGCAGGTGATTACCGATGAAGCAGAATTAAAGCGCAGCAGCCACGATCGGTTCCGTAAATATGCCGATATTCACGGCGTGTACACCATGCCTATTCCGGCAGCGGTGGTGAAGTTACAAAATACCCAACAGGTTTCCGAAGTGCTGGCCTTTATGAATCGCCACCAGATTAACGGCGTGCCGCGTACCGGCGCATCGGCCACCGAAGGCGGGCTGGAAACCGCAGCGCCGAATTCGGTGGTGCTGGATGGTTCTGGCATGAATAAGGTCATTAAGATCGATATCGAAAACATGCAGGTCACCGCGCAGTGTGGCGTAACGCTGGAAGTGCTGGAAAATCAGCTGCGCGCCCAGGGTTACACCACCGGCCATTCACCGCAGTCGAAGCCGTTAGCGCAGATGGGCGGCTTGGTCGCCACGCGCAGTATCGGCCAGTTCTCCACGCTGTATGGCGCCATCGAAGATATGGTAGTGGGACTGGAAGCGGTGTTCCCGAACGGTGACATCACCCGCATCAAAAACGTTCCGCGTCGTGCGGCCGGTCCGGATATTCGCCATGTGATTATCGGTAACGAAGGTGCGCTCTGTTACATCACCGAAGTCACGGTGAAAATGTTTAAATATCAGCCAGAAAATAACCGTTTTTATGGCTATCTGCTTGATTCGATGAAAACCGGCTTCGCCATCCTGCGTGAAGTGATGGTTGATGGTTATCGCCCGTCGATTGCGCGTCTCTACGATCCTGAGGATGCTAATCAGCACTTCAGTCACTTCTCGAAAGGCAAATGCGTACTGATTTTCATGGCGGAAGGGACGCGCGGGATCAGCGAAGCCACCGGGAAAGGCATTGAGGCGATTGTGGCGCAGCACCGCGAGTGTCAGCCGGTTGACAGCAAACTGATCCAAAACTGGTTCGAAAACCTTAATTGGGGACCGGAGAAAGTGCAGGCCGAGCGCGACTTTATTATGCGCACCGGCAACATGGGCTTCACCACCGAAGTGTCGGGCGACTGGTCAACCATTAATGCCATCTACGAAAACGTGCTGAAGCGCATTCGCAACGAATTTCCGCATGCGCAAGACATCACCATGCTCGGCGGACACTCGTCGCACAGCTACATCAACGGCACCAATATGTATTTCGTCTATGACTACAACGTGGTGGATTGCCGCCCGGAAGAGGAGATGGCGAAATACCATGTGCCGCTTAACGGCATGATTGTGGAAGAGACGCTGAAGCTGGGCGGTTCGATGGTGCATCACCACGGCATTGGGAAGCATCGTGTGCAGTGGGCGAAACAGGAGCACGGCAGCGCCTGGCCGATTTTACAGGCGCTGAAGACCGCGTTTGATCCGCATGGGATTATGAATAAAGGCACCATTTTCCCGCAAGAGTAGTGCTGCTCGTTACCAGGTCGCCATGAATGGCGACCCTACGGGGCGCGCAGGGATGCGCGCGTTATTTACCACACACTTCGCAATGCGCGTCTTGTGCCACCTTCATGCTGCGGAATTCCGCGCTCATCGCATCGTACATCAGTAAGCGCGCGCTAGCGGGTTGACCGAAAGTCGTTAGCACTTTTAAGGTTTCCATCGCTTGCATCGCGCCAACCACGCCAACCAGCGGTGCCATCACGCCCGCTTCGACGCAACTTAACACCTGATCGCCAAACAAACGGCTGATGCAGCGATAACACGGCTCGCCGGGCTGCCAGGTGAAGACGCTGAGCTGGCCTTCCATGCGAATCGCTGCGCCGGAGATCAGCGGCACCTTGTGCTGAAAACAGAGGCGATTGATCTGCTCGCGGGTATCGACGTTATCGGTGCAATCCACCACCGCGTCGTGCCTTGCAATCAACGCGCTGAGCTGCGCATCGTCCAGCTTTGCATCAATTGGCTCCAGCTGACAATGCGGATTAATTGCGGCTAACTGCTGCTGCGCCGAGGCGACTTTTGCCATGCCAATCTTCGCATCGCTGTGCAGGATCTGACGCTGCAGATTGCTCAGGCTAACGGTATCGAAATCGAGCAAGGTGAGATGTCCCACGCCCGCCGATGCCAGATAGGGCGCTGCTGCACAGCCGAGTCCGCCGAGGCCGACCACCAACACGCGTGATGCCTTCAGTTTCTCCTGGCCATCAAAATCAAAACCGCGCAGTACGATCTGGCGGTTATAGCGCAGCATCTCTTCATCGCTCAACTCAACGCTCATTAGCCCTCCAGCAGCGTGTTAAAGGCTTCGATCTCCACCCATTCGCCGGGTTCGACATCGCCACGATCGCGCTCGAGCACCACAAAGCAGTTGGCAAGCGCAAACGAGCTGAACACATGCGAACCTTGCGCACCGGTGCTGCGCACTTCCAGCACGCCATCATCACCGCGACTAACAATCGCACGCTGGAAGTCGAGACGACCCGGGGATTTCTTCAAGCGCTGGGTAGCGCGTGCGCGTTGGCGCAGCGGCATGATGCGTGTGGTTTGGCCGGTTAAGGTGGCCAGCAGCGGCTGGACTAATTGATAGAAAGTTACTGCCGCAGAAACCGGATTGCCCGGTAAACCGCAGAACCAGCTGTTTGCCAGACGCCCAAAGGCAAAAGGTTTACCCGGCTTAATCGCCAGTTTCCAGAAGGTGATAGCGCCAAGCTCTTCCAGCATCGCACGGGTGAAGTCGGCCTCGCCAACCGACACGCCGCCGGTGCTGATCACCACATCGGCCTGACGATCGGCTTCGGTAAAGGCGGTACGCAGCGCCGCCTGATCGTCGGCAATGACGCCGAGATCAATCACTTCGCAGCCGAGCTTGTTGAGCATTAACGCCACGGTAAAGCGGTTGGTGTCGTAAATCTGGCCTTCCGCCAGCGGCTGGCCGACCGCTTGCAGTTCATCTCCGGTGGAGAAAATGGCCACACGCAGTTTGCGCAGCACGCTCACTTCAGCAATGCCCAGCGACGCCAGCAGCGGCAGCTCGGCCGCGCCGAGACGCACACCGGCGTCCAGCACCTGTTTGCCCGCCTGAATGTCTTCGCCGATGCGACGAATGTTCTGCGCGGCCTGCACCGGCGCGGTAATCACAATGCCGCCGTCGCGCTGCTCCGTTTGCTCCTGCATCACCACGGCATCACAACCGGCCGGGATTGGCGCGCCGGTCATAATGCGAATCACGCTGCCTGCTGGCCATTCGCCATTATACGGCGCACCGGCAAACGCTTTACCGGCCACCGGTAACACGCGGTCAGGCGCGATATCAGCCAGACGCAGCGCGTAACCGTCCATCGCCGAGTTATCAAACGAGGGCACATCGAGCGGCGAAAGAATCGGCTTCGCGGTGATACGTCCGGCGGCTTCAAACAGCGAAACGCTGAGCGAATCGCTGATCGGCGTCAGCTGTTGCAGCATCTTTTGCTGCGCGTCTTCGAGGGAGATTAATCCTGCGGTAAAAGGTTCCATGTCCATCTCTGCCTGGTTAATTTCAGATGCGGTCTATTATGGGTAATGCGTGGCCGTTAAGCGAGAGTTGGTGGTCAGGAAGGGGTATTTCACGTTACGGCTTATTGAATTTTCGGTCACCATAAATGGCGACCCTACAATATTGCGCGTGTATTTGTAGGGTCGCCATTTATGGCGACCGGAAAAAATCACTCACAACCAAAAAAGCATAATCCACAATAAAAGGTTATGACCGCGCAGGCAGTTTCTGCTTTACAAGATGAGGGTGCCTTTCTATAGTCGAAAATTGCCAAAAAAAGATGAAAACCATTCTAAATCAGTGTTTTTGGTTCTGATTCCTTCACAGGGTACCGGTTATGGCTAAAGCAGTTATCGCAATTCACGGCGGTGCGGGCGCGATTACGCGTGCGGCAATGAGCGCCGAAAAAGAGCAGCACTATCGTCAGCAACTCAGCGCAATCGTTACCGCCGGCCAGCAAATTCTCGCCGCCGGCGGCAGTGCGCTGGATGCCGTTACCGAGGCCGTGCGCCTGCTGGAAGAGTGTCCGCTGTTTAACGCAGGCAAGGGCGCGGTATTCACTCATCAGGGCACGCATGAACTCGATGCCAGCATTATGGATGGCCGCACGCTGGACGTCGGCGCGGTCGCGGGCGTCAGCCACATCCGCAATCCGATTCTGGCGGCGCGTAAAGTGCTGGAAAACAGTCCGCACGTGCTGTTTATCGGTGCGGGCGCAGAAGCCTTTGCCGCCGAGCAAGGCTTAGCGCCGGTCGAGGCAGATTTCTTCTCCACGCCGGAACGCTGGGAACAGCTGCAGCGCGCGCTGCACAGCCAGCAAATGGTGCTGGATCACGACGGTGAAGCAAACAGTCACAGCAACGATCCGCTGGACCCGGATCGCAAATTCGGCACCGTCGGTGCGGTGGCGCTCGATCTTCAGGGTAATCTGGCGGCCGCCACCTCAACCGGCGGCATGACCAACAAACAGGCCGGTCGCGTGGGCGATTCGCCGTTGGTCGGTGCGGGCTGCTACGCCAGCAACGACACAGTGGCGGTCTCTTGTACCGGCACCGGCGAAGTGTTTATCCGTACGCTCGCCGCCTATGACGTAGCGGCGCAGATGCATTACGCCGGACGCTCGCTGCAACAGGCCACCGCCAACGTCATTCATGACAAAGTGCAGGAGCTGGAGGGCAGCGGCGGGCTGATTGCCATTGACGCCGCAGGTAATGTGGCGCTGCCGTTTAACAGCGAAGGTATGTATCGCGGATTCGCCTATGTAGATGGCGACGTTGAGGTAGCGATTTACCGCGACAGCTAAGGAGCAGGCATGACGGACCAACAGCTGCAGTTTGCGCCGGAGCAGGTTCTGGCGGTGCGCGATCTTAACGTGCGCTTTGAGCATGAAGGGCGCATTACCGAAGCGGTACGCAACCTGTCGCTCGACCTGCATCGCGGTGAAACGTTGGCGCTGGTGGGCGAATCGGGCTCGGGAAAATCTGTCACCTCGCTGGCGCTGATGCGTTTGATTCAGCAGGCCGGCGGCGAGGTGAGCGGTGAAATCCAGCTGCGTCGTCGCAATGGCGAGGTGCTGGATGTGATGCGCGCATCGAACGGTCAGATGCGCAAAGTGCGCGGCGCCGATATGGCGATGATTTTTCAGGAGCCGATGACCTCGCTCAATCCGGTATTCACCGTTGGCGAGCAGATTGCGGAATCCATCCGTCTGCATCAGGGCAAAAGTCATCAGCAGGCGTTGGCGGAAGCGCGGCGCATGCTCGATCTGGTGCGCATTCCCGAAGCAAACAACGTGTTATCACGCTATCCGCATCAACTCTCTGGCGGTATGCGTCAGCGCGTGATGATTGCCATGGCGCTGTCGTGCAAACCGGCGTTGCTGATTGCCGATGAACCCACCACCGCACTCGACGTCACCATTCAGGCGCAGATTCTGCAATTGATCCGCGTGCTGCAAAAAGAGATGCAGATGGGGGTGATTTTTATCACCCACGATATGGGCGTGGTGGCGGAGATGGCCGATCGTGTGCAGGTAATGTATCGCGGTGATGTGGTGGAACGCGCGCCGGTGCAGCAGCTGTTTGCTGAGCCGCAGCAGCCTTATACACGCGCGTTGCTGGCAGCGGTGCCCAAACTGGGGGCGATGCACGGCCAGCCGTTACCGGCCAAATTTCCGTTACTGCACAGCAACGGCCGTGAAGAGAAAGCCGAGCCGCAGGACACGGTGCGTCACGATCGACCGCCGATTTTGCAGGTGCGTGATTTAGTCACGCGCTTTGATATTCGCGGCGGCTTGCTCAATCGCGTCAAGCATCGCGTGCACGCGGTGGAGAAAGTTAGTTTCGATCTCCATGCCGGTGAAACGCTGGCGCTGGTGGGAGAATCCGGCTGCGGAAAATCCACCACCGGACGTTCGCTACTGCGGCTGGTGGCCAGCCAGGGCGGCACCATCACCTTTGACGGCCAACGCATCGATGCGCTGCAGGGCAATGCGCTGGCATCGCTGCGGCGCGATATCCAGTTTATCTTCCAGGATCCTTACGCCTCGCTCGATCCGCGTTTAACCGTTGGTTTCTCGATCATGGAACCGCTGCTGGTGCATAAAACGCTGGATCGCCGTCAGGCGGAGAAACGCGTTGCCTGGCTGCTGGAGCGCGTGGGTCTGCTGCCGGAACATGCGCAGCGTTATCCGCACGAATTTTCCGGCGGCCAGCGCCAGCGTATTTGTATTGCACGCGCGCTGGCGCTCAATCCCAAAGTGGTGATCGCCGATGAATCGGTGTCGGCGCTGGACGTGTCGATTCAGGCGCAAATCATCAACCTGATGCTCGATTTGCAGCGTGAATTTGGTATCGCCTTCTTATTTATCTCGCACGATATGGCGGTGGTGGAACGCATCAGCCATCGTGTGGCGGTGATGTATCTCGGACAGATTGTGGAGATGGGGCCGCGCCAGGCGGTATTTGAGCAGCCGCGCCATCCATACACCAAAAAACTGATGGCCGCAGTGCCGGTGGCCGATCCGGCCCATCGGCATCGTGAGCGGGCGCTGATGGTGGATGAGATCCCCAGCCCGATTCGCCCGTTGGGCGATGAGCCGGAAGTGGCGCCTTTACTGGAAGTGGCGCCGGGCCATTTTGTCGCCCGACACGCAATTAGTGGCGCCTGAGCAGCAAACAACCGCACATCTTTGGATGTCGCGCATGACAGGGATTACAGGAGAACGATAACGATGCACCATATTATGCGAAAAGGGGTTATCACTGCCGGTTTGTTGAGTTCGGCATTGGCGCTGCCCGCGTGGGCGGCGAAAGATGCGGTGATTGCGGTGGCCTCGACCTTTACCACGCTCGATCCGTATGACGCGAACGATACGCTGTCGCAGGCGGTGGCGAAGTCCTTCTATCAGGGCTTGTTTGGCTTCGATAAAGACATGAAGCTGACCAACGTGCTGGCAGAAAGCTATCAGGCAAGCAGCGACGGTTTGACCTACACCATCAAGCTGCGCCCCGGCGTGAAATTCCAGGATGGCACCGACTTCAATGCCGAAGCGGTAAAAGTTAACCTCGATCGCGCCAGCAATCCGGATAACCATCTCAAACGCTATAACCTGTTCAAATATATCGCCACCACCGAAGTGGTCGATCCGAGCACGGTCAAGATCACCCTGAAACAGCCGTTCTCGGCCTTCATCAACAACCTCGCGCACCCGGCGGCGGTGATGATTTCGCCAACCGCGCTGAAAAAATATGGCAAGGATATCGGCTTCCATCCGGTGGGAACCGGCCCGTTTGCCTTTGATACCTGGAACCAGACCGACTTCGTGAAAGTGAAGAAGTGGGATGGCTACTGGAAAAAAGGCTATCCGAAGCTGGATAGCATTACCTGGCGTCCGGTGGTGGATAACAACACCCGCGCGGCGATGCTGCAAACCGGCGAAGCGAGCTTTGCTTTCCCGGTGCCGTTCGAGCAGGCCAAACTGCTGGAAGGCAACAACAAGCTCGATGTGGTCACCACGCCATCGATCATGCAGCGCTACATCAGCCTCAACGTGACGCAAAAGCCGTTTGATAACCCGAAAGTGCGTGAAGCGCTGGAGTACGCCATCAACCGTCAGGCGCTGGCGAAAGTCGCCTTTGCCGGTTACGCCACGCCAGCTACCGGCATCGTGCCGCCAAGCATCGACTTTGCGCAGAGTTATCCGGCGATCAAATATGATCCGGCTAAAGCGCGCGAATTGCTGAAGGAAGCGGGCTTCCCGAACGGTTTCGAAACCACCTTGTGGTCGTCGCATAACCACAGTACCGCGCAGAAAGTGCTGCAGTTCACCCAGCAGCAGCTGGCGCAGGTGGGCGTGAAAGTCAAAGTGACGGCGATGGATGCCGGTCAACGTGCCGCTGAAGTGGAGAGTAAAGGGCAGAAAGAGAGCGGTGTGCGCATGTTCTACACCGGCTGGTCAGCCTCAACCGGTGAAGCCGACTGGGCGCTGACGCCGCTGTTCGCCACCACCTCATGGCCGCCAGCGATCTTCAACACCGCGTTCTACAGCAATCCGCAGGTGGATAAAGATCTTGCCGATGCGCTGAAAACCACCGATCGCGACCAGAAAGCTAAGCTGTACAAAGACGCGCAGGATCGCATCTGGAACGACCATCCGTGGATCCCGCTGGTGGTGGAACAACTGCTGTCAGCCAACAATAAAAACCTCAGCGGTTTTTATGTCATGCCCGATACCTCATTCAATTTTGATGAGGCCGATCTGAAGTAACAGACGCGGCCAGCCTTTGCGGGCTGGCCGATGCTGCGCAGGACTTTGCATGCTCAACTATTTTCTCAAACGATTACTGGGACTGATTCCCACGCTGCTGATTGTGGCGGTGCTGGTGTTCCTGTTCGTCCATCTGCTGCCGGGCGATCCGGCGCGCCTGATTGCCGGCCCGGAAGCGGATGCTTCGGTGGTGGCGCTGGTGCGTCAGGATCTCGGCCTCGATCAGCCGCTGATCAAGCAGTTCTGGCACTTCATGATCAATGCAGTGCAGGGCGATTTCGGCCATTCGCTGGTCTCGAAACGTCCGGTGATTGACGAAATTGCCGCGCGCTTTTTCCCGACGCTGTGGCTGACACTGAGCAGCATGGTGTGGGCGGTGATTTTCGGTATGGCGATTGGCATCACCTCGGCGGTGTGGCGCAATCGCTGGCCGGATCGCATCGGCATGACGCTGGCGGTGTCGGGCATCTCGTTCCCGGCGTTTGCGCTCGGCATGCTGCTGATGCAGGTGTTTTCCGTCGAGCTCGGCTGGTTGCCGACCGTCGGCGCGGATAGCTGGAAACACTACATTTTGCCATCGATCACCTTGGGTGCGGCGGTGGCGGCGGTGATGGCGCGCTTCACTCGCGCGTCATTCGTGGAGGTAATGCAGGAAGATTACATGCGCACCGCACGCGCCAAAGGGGTACGCGAATCGCTGGTGGTGGTGAAACACGGCCTGCGCAACGCCATGATCCCGGTGGTTACCATGATGGGCCTGCAGTTTGGTTTCCTGCTCGGCGGCTCGATTGTGGTGGAAGTGGTGTTCAACTGGCCAGGCTTAGGCCGCTTGCTGGTGGATTCGGTCGAGATGCGCGATTACCCGGTGATTCAGGCCGAAGTGCTGCTGTTCTCGCTGGAATTTATTCTGATTAACCTGATTGTCGACGTGCTGTACGCGGCAATCAACCCGGCAATTCGCTACAAGTAAGGAGTCGCAATTGAAGAACTGGCGACGAGCCGCGGCATTGAAAACCATGCCGACTATCACGGAAAACCGGGTACGCACGCCGTGGCGCGAATTCTGGCGGCGCTTTCGCCGTCAGCATGTGGCGCTGCTGGCCGGATTGTTTGTGCTGCTGCTGATTGTGGTGGCGTTTATCGCGCCGCTGATTGCGCCTTTTGATGCGGAAAACTATTTCGATTACGACCGGCTGAACGAAGGGCCATCACTGATGCACTGGTTTGGCGTTGATTCGCTGGGGCGCGATATCTTCAGCCGCGTGCTGGTGGGCACGCGCATTTCGCTGATTGCCGGTTTCTTCTCGGTGGCGATTGGCGCGCTGATCGGCACCGTGTTAGGTCTGCTGGCGGGCTATTACGAAGGCTGGTGGGATCGCATCACCATGCGCATCTGCGATGTATTGTTCGCGTTCCCCGGCATTCTGCTGGCGATTGCGGTGGTGGCAATTATGGGCAGCGGCATGAGCAACGTGATTGTCGCGGTGGCAATCTTCAGCATTCCGGCGTTTGCCCGTTTGGTGCGCGGCAATACGTTAGTGCTGAAACATCAAACCTATATTGAATCGGCGCGCAGCATTGGTGCGTCGGACTGGACCATTATCATGCGTCACATCCTGCCCGGCACGGTGTCGTCGATTGTGGTCTATTTCACTATGCGTATTGGTACGTCGATTATTACGGCGGCGAGTTTGTCCTTTCTCGGCCTCGGCGCGCAGCCGCCCACGCCGGAGTGGGGCGCGATGCTCAATGAAGCGCGCGCCGATATGGTGATTGCGCCGCATGTCGCCATCTTCCCAAGCCTGGCAATTTTCCTTACCGTGCTGGCGTTTAACCTGCTGGGTGATGGTTTGCGTGATGCGCTGGATCCGAAATTGAAGACCTGATGGTGGTTCGGTCGCCCGTAAGGTCGCCATTCATGGCGACCTTTTCACCCACAGCACAATCCCGCCCTTAAAACGTTTCCCAATTGTCATTACTGTGCGCGGCGGCAGGTGCGGCGCGGGTTGGCGTCCTCACCGGTTTCACCATTTTTGCCACCGGCGCAGCGGCCTGGCGCGTGCCGGTTTTGAAGCGGGCCACCGCAGAAGAGAGGCTGCTGGCCTGCTGTTCCAGCGATGCCGACGCATTAGCCGATTCCTGTACCAGCGTGGCGTTCTGCTGCGTGACACGATCCATCTCGTTCACCGCCTGACCAATCTGGTCGATGCCGCGACTCTGCTCATCGGATGCCGAAGCAATCTCGCCCATGATATCGGTGACGCGGGTGACGGCGCTTACGATCTCCTGCATGGTTTCACCGGCGCTGCTCACCTGTTGCGAACCGGTGTTGACGCGCTGCACGGAATTCTCAATCAGCAGTTTGATCTCTTTCGCCGCCTGGGCGCTGCGCTGTGCCAGATTGCGCACTTCGCCTGCCACCACGGCAAAACCGCGCCCTTGTTCACCGGCACGCGCCGCTTCTACCGCTGCGTTAAGCGCAAGGATGTTGGTCTGGAAAGCGATGCCATCAATCACGCTGGTGATATCGGCGATTTTCTTCGAACTGTCGGCGATATCGCGCATGGTTTTCACCACGCCATCCACCACGTTGCCGCCTTTATCGGCGGTTTCCGAGGCGGTTTTCGCCAGCTGCGTTGCCTGACGCGCGTTATCGGCGTTCTGTTTCACCGTGGCGGTCAGCTCTTCCATACTGGCAGCGGTCTCTTCCAGTGACGCCGCTTGTTGCTCGGTGCGTGAGGAGAGATCGTTATTACCCGTGGCGATCTCGCTGGCGCTGCCAAAAATCGCATCCGCGCTATCACGCACATTGTTGATGGTGCTGAGCAGCGACTGCTGCATGTGGTTGAGGCTGGCGGCAATCGACGCCATTTCGCTGCGGCCTTCCACCTGCAAACTGGCGGAGAGATCGCCGTCGGCGAAGCGCTCCATCTGTTGCTGCACCTGCTTCATTGGTGCCAGCAGAATGCGACGCACCAGAATCCACACGGCAACCAGCAGCAGCACCACAACCACAGCCATTACGGCCATCATCACCAACATATGCTGGTAGGCGCTGTCGTAGTCTGCACTGCGCTCCGTTAACAATTGCACGTTATGTTCACGCCACTGTTTATAGGCCGCTTCGAGATCGTCCTGCGCCTGCTGGGCATCAAGATTGCCATAGGAGGCGTAATCATTGGCTTTCAGGAACGTCGCCGACTGTTTCAACAAATCTGCGAAGGCAGCAAACTTAGTGTCAACTACACTGGCTGAGTCCGCGCTTTGTCCGGCAATGTGCGGCATGCTCTTATAGAGATCATAATGTTGCTTCGCTTCATCCAGTGACGCACCTGCGCTGATCAGCAGTTTGTTGATGGCGGCGACTGACGCTTCATCCGTCTGTTTTTTCAGGATACGAATGGCGACGCGGTTGATAATCACGCGGGTTTTCACCAGCGTTTGCCAGCCATCGGCCAGCTCCCGTTGCTGATGCGACAGCTGATTGCTGGTGGTGAAATTATGCTGTCCGGTAATCAGTGATGATAAAAATAGCGAGCCGGAAATCGCCTGCATCGCCGTGAAAACCACCAATATCATCATGATGGCCGTCACAATTTTCATTCGTTTAAACATAGGTGCGTCTCTGAGGAAGTAGGCTGATATTGAAGTTATCGGTATAAAAGCAAATCGCTTAAGTGCCAGCGGGAAATAATTACGTCACGGGATGATGAGAGGCGGGAAAAAACAGATGAAAGCGTTTAATTACGAGCAGGATTTCAAGCACATCGATTTTCGCCAGCAGCCAGAGCTGTATCAGGTGGGGCGCGGCGAGCAGGGCGTGTTGATGGTCGAACCTTACAAAAGTGAGATTCTGCCGCACTGGCGTTTTCGCACCGTCGAGCTGGCAAAACAATCTTCACAGCAGATTATGCAGTTATTTGAAGCGTATCGCGCGCAGGACGATTTTGTCGGCATGGACATGGCGCGCAAATATATTCAGATGGGATACACGCGTGCGCGCCGCTATAGCAATCATCAGGGCGGGCGGAAATATGACGAGGCGGGCAACGAATTGCCGCGCACCACAGAAAAAGAAAAGGCCGCTGCGGCGGCCGTTTTCAAAGCGTGCTGGGATAAACTGCGCGCGGATACTGACTATCTGGCGCGCAAACGTGCGCACCAGCAGAAGTATGGTTAAACGCGCGTGCCCCACAGATCGTATTCGTCGGCGTGTTCAACTTTAACGCGTACCACATCACCGACTTTCACCTGACGATCGCCGTTAAGATAGACCGCGCCATCAATTTCCGGCGCGTCAGCCATGCTGCGGCCGACCGCGCCTTCTTCATCGACTTCATCAATCAGCACCAGCACTTCGCGGCCGATTTTTTCCTGCAGACGTTCGCTGGAGATCTTCTGCTGCAGCTGCATGAAGCGATCAAAACGATCCTGCTTCACGTCGTCCGCTACCTGATCCGGCAACTGGTTGGCGGTTGCGCCATCTACCGGGCTGTACTGGAAGCAGCCAACGCGATCGAGGCGCGCTTCCTGCAGGAAGTCGAGCAGCATCTGGAAATCTTCTTCGGTTTCACCGGGGAAGCCGACGATAAAGGTTGAACGCAGCGTCAGCTCTGGGCAGATTTCACGCCAGCGCTTAATGCGCTCCAGCGTACGCTCTACCGCGCCTGGACGCTTCATCAGCTTGAGGATGCGCGGGCTGGCGTGCTGCAGCGGAATATCGAGGTACGGCAGAATCTTGCCTTCGGCCATCAGCGGAATAACGTCATCCACATGCGGATACGGATAAACGTAGTGCAGACGTACCCACACGCCGAGTTTGGCTAACTGCTCGCACAGGCTCACCATGCTGGTTTTCACTGGCGATCCGTTCCAGAAACCGGTGCGATGTTTGACATCCACGCCGTAAGCGGAGGTGTCTTGTGAGATCACCAGCAGCTCTTTCACGCCGGCTTCGACCAGACGTTTCGCTTCGTCAAGTACCGAACCGATTGGACGGCTATCCAGATCGCCACGCATCGATGGAATGATGCAGAAGGTGCAGCGATGGTTGCAGCCTTCGGAAATTTTCAGGTAAGCGTAATGGCGCGGCGTCAGTTTGACACCTTGCTCCGGCACCAGGCTGAGGAACGGGTTGTGCTCCGGCTTAGGCACATAAGTGTGCACGTGCGACAGAACCTGCTCGTAGCTGTGCGGGCCGGTGATCTCCAGCACCTTTGGATGCACTTCGCGGATCTGATCCACTTTGGCACCGAGGCAGCCGGTAACGATCACTTTGCCGTTCTCGTTCAGCGCTTCACCAATCGCTTCCAGAGATTCCTGTACGGCGCTATCAATAAATCCACAGGTGTTAACGATGACGATCTCTGCATCATCGTAGCGTGGCACCACGTCATAGCCTTCGGTACGCAGTTCCGTCAGGATGCGTTCAGAGTCGACGAGGTTTTTCGGACAGCCGAGGGAGACGAACCCCACGCGCGGTGGATTTTTGACTTGGCTCATAAGGTTAAAAATTCATCATAATTAGTGTGGATAGGGGGGCGATTGTACAGAGGTTGCAGAGGAAAATGTATAGGCTGTGTAAGAATCTCCTTATCGACAACCAATGTGCTGTAGATATGCTTAACTCAGTGAGCGACGCGCGCTCTCATTAAGCGCCGCGCCTGAGTTGCTCGTCTGCGAACGTGATCCGAGTTGTGTAAGCTGACGTGTTTTGCTTAAATGTTGGGTCGGTAAAGGTAAGTACTTATCTTCACTGAAAATTTCAAATCGCACTGATAGTGAATCCTCACTGCCAGGGCAGAAGTGGATAATGTGAGAGCAGACATATGCAAGAGATCGTCAAAGGTTTTCTGAATTTTCAACAGAATGTGTTCCCTGAAAGGAAGGATCTTTTCAAAAGTTTGGCATCCAACCAAAATCCCAAAGCCCTGTTTATCTCCTGCTCAGACAGCCGTCTGGTGCCAGAGCTGGTGACGCAGTCGGAGCCGGGTCAGCTGTTCGTGATCCGTAACGCCGGTAATATCGTGCCACCGTTTGGTCCAGAGCCGGGCGGCGTGTCTGCCACCATTGAGTACGCAGTAGTGGCGCTGGGCGTGACCGAAATCATTATTTGTGGTCACTCCAACTGCGGTGCCATGAACGCGATTGCTTCCAATGCCGATCTGGAAACCATGCCAGCGGTTGATCACTGGTTGCACTACGCCAACGCGGCCAAAGCGGTGGTGGAAGAGCGCAACTACGATTCGGTTGAGAAACGTCTCAACGAAATGGTGAAAGAGAACGTGATCGCGCAGCTGCACAATATCAAAACACACCCTTCTGTGGCGGTCGCGCTGCGTAAAGGCAAAGTGCGCCTGCACGGGTGGGTTTATGATATTGAGAGCGGTGGCATCATTGCGCTGACCAAAGGCGGTGAATCCTTTATTTCACTGTCGGAAAACCCGGAAACCTGCTTCGAGTAATTCCGCCTAACCACCTGCAATGCAGGTGGTTTTTCCTCGCATTTCGCTAATATTTTCTCCCGCGCTGAAAACCAACTTCTACACTTGAGAAGCAATTACCTCTGATAAGGGCTCTCTCATGCGATTTCCCCTTTGTGTTCCCGTGTTAACGCTGGCGCTGCTGGCTGCGGGCTGTACCTCTCATGTGGCCGACAAAAAACAATATTCCGGCTTCCTCGGCGATTATAGTCAGCTGCAATCGACCCAATCGCCAAGCGGTAAACCGACGCTGCGCTGGATCTCTCCCGACTATCACGATGCTGATTATCGAGGCGTGGTTTACACGCCGGTGGTCTATTATCCGGCGGCGCACCCGACTGCACGTATCAGCCAGCAAACGCTGGATGAGGTGCGAAGTTACACCGATAGCCAGCTGAAGCGGGCGATTTCTGAACGCAAGCCGCTGGTGACCACCAAAGGCCCGCGTACGTTGCTGGTGAAAGCGGCGATTACGGCGGTATCTGCAGAGAATGAAGGCGTGCAGTTCTACGAAGTGGTGCCGATTGCCGCCGTTGTTGCCAGCACCATGGCGGCAACCGGACATCGCACGCAAGAGAGCTCGCTGTTCCTCGAAATCGAAGCGGTGGATGCACAAACCGGTAAGCCGATGATTAAAGTGGTGCGCAAAGCCTTTGGTAAAACCTTACCGAACAACAACACGCCAATTACCCTCACCGATCTTCGTCCAGGCATTGATGAGATGGTGCGCGACACGTTGGCGTTCTCCGTGCCGTGAACCTGTGCCCGGCCGTGTGCCGGGCTTAATGTTTTGTAAATCCTGCACATCCTTTGTCACGCGCTGACTACCCTTAACGGCAGACCGTGATAAAGGAGAATGCCATGCGTTTACTGCCCGCCGCGCTGCTGTTTGGCGCTTTAAGCACGTCCTTACCGTTATTCGCTGCCGATGTGCAGGTTCAGGTGCTGCAGGACAAGCTCGATCATCCGTGGTCCGTGGCTTTTCTGCCCGACAATCAAACGCTGTTAATCACTGAACGATCCGGCCAGCTGCGCAGCTGGCAGCCGGGCAAAGGCCTGTCGCAACCGATCGGCGGCGTGCCGAAGGTGTGGGCGAATCGTCAAGGCGGCTTGCTGGATGTGGTGCTGGCGCCGGACTTTGCCCAAAGCCGCCGCGTGTGGCTCAGCTACACCACCGCCGATGCCAGCGGCCGCGCCGGCGGCGTCGTGGGTTATGGCCGATTAGGCGATGACAACCGCCAACTGAGCGACTTTAAAGTGGTGCTGGAGCAAACGCCAAAGCTGTCGAGTGGCGCCAATATCGGCACGCGACTGGCGTTTGATCGTCAGGGTTTTCTCTATATCGCCTTCGGTGACAACTTCGCCAGCAGCAGCGCGCAGCAGCTGGATAAGCTCTCCGGCAAAATCGTGCGTCTGACCAAAGACGGTGAAATCCCGCCGGACAACCCGTTTGTTAATCGCCAGGGCGCGCGCGCCGAGATCTGGTCCTACGGCATGCGCAATCCGCAAGGGCTGGCGCTCAATCCGTGGACGCAGCAAATGTGGGAAAGCGAACACGGCCCGCGCGGCGGCGATGAGGTAAACATCCCGGAGAAGGGCAAAAATTACGGCTGGCCGCTGGCGACGTACGGCATTGATTACAGCGGAGAGAAAGTGCCGGAAGCGAAAGGCAGTGAAGTCGAAGGTACTGAGCAACCGCTGCACTACTGGAAAGTCTCACCGGCCATCAGCGGCATGGCGTTCTATAACAGCGCGCGTTTCCCGCAGTGGAAAAACTCACTGTTTATCGGCGCGCTGAAGGAGAAGAGTTTGATTCGCTTGCAGGTGAATGGCGAGAAAGTGGTGGAGGAGCAGCGCTTACTGGAGGATCGTGGCGAACGTATTCGTGATGTACGACAAGGCCCGGATGGCTATCTCTACGTGCTAACCGATGAGTCCAACGGCAAGCTGCTAAAAGTGGGGCTGCCAGACGCCGCCAGCGCCCCACGCGGTTAACTTAGCGTGCCCAGTTACACACTTCCCATCCGCGCTGCTGTGCTTCCTGCAGCAGCAGCGAATTGGGATTCACCACCCATGCATGGTCGGCATGCGCCAGCAGCGGTAAATCATTCATTGAATCGCTGTAAGCCCAGGTGCGTTCAAAGCGTTGATCCTGCTGTAACGCTTTCCAGTCGCTGAGGCGCGTCACTTTGCCTTCGCGATAGGTCATGGTGCCGTAAGTTTGCCCGCTGTAGCGTTCATCCACCACTTCAACGCCAATTGCCAGTGCGCCATGAACACCAAGGCGCTCGGCAATCGGCACCGCCAGATGATCGCCGCTGGCGGTGATGATCATTACCGTGTCGCCGCGCTGCTGATGCCACTCAATGCGCTCGCGGGCGGCGGGGAACACGCGCGGCATGATGTCGCGATGGATAAAGCGGCGTACCCAGCCTTCAACGGTCATAGTGGCCATACCGGCGAGTGGCGCCAGCGTAGTGTTCATGTACTCTTCAATCGATAACGTACCGGTGTGATATTTTTCCATCAGGATTTTCTCCTGCTGGATGATCTCTTCGGGGGCAAAGCCCTGTGAAACCAACCAGCGCAGCCACAGGCTGGTGCTGTCTTCACAAATCAGGGTTTCGTCCAAATCGAAAATGGCTAAGTCCATCGCGGCTCTCCTCAGGCTGACTGAATTCAGGTTAGCGGAAATTTGTGACTGGCTTAACCGTTCTGCGAAAAATCGGAATTACACGCAAAATTTTTCAATAGTCAGATGGGCAAAAGTGGCGGCGCTGCGCGGTTGGTGCCAGGGTTACTCTAATAAACTCTATAAAACTTTACGATTGGACGGTTTTTTTCGCTGGCCTGAACCGTTAGCGTGGGATGAGACATGTCTTATCTGCAAAAAACCAAGATTTAACAAGGACAATCTGGTCATCCTCATGAGAAAAAACACCTTCGCTACTGCATGGCGGCCGCTGGCTGCATCGTCACTATTATTACTTTTCATTCCTATTTCAACGCTGGCAGAACAAGCTCCAGCCGCTCCGCAGATAGACGCCAAAGCCTGGATCTTAATGGATTACAACAGCGGCAAAGTGCTGGCGGAATCCAATGCCGATCAGCGCCTCGATCCCGCCAGTTTGACCAAAATGATGACCAGCTATGTGGTCGGCCAGGCGCTGAAATCGGGCAAGATTACCAACGATGACATGGTCACTATCGGCCAGGATGCATGGGCAACTGGCAATCCCAAACTGCGCGGTTCATCGCTGATGTTCCTCAAGCCTGGCGATCGCATTCCGGTCTCTGAACTGAATAAAGGCGTGGTGATTCAATCTGGCAACGACGCCTGTATCGCGCTGGCCGATTATGTCGCGGGCAGCCAGGATTCGTTTATCGGGTTGATGAACAATTACGTCAAAGCTTTCGGCCTGCAAAATACCCACTTTATGACGGTGCACGGCCTGGACGCGGAAGGGCAATACAGCACTGCGCGTGACATGGCGATTATCGGCCAGCGACTGATCAGCGATGTGCCGGAAGAGTATGCGATAAACAGCGAAAAAGAGTTCACCTTCAATAAGATTAAGCAGATGAACCGTAACCGTCTGCTGTGGAGCACCAATCTGAAGGTGGATGGTATTAAAACCGGTCACACCTCCGGCGCGGGCAACAATCTGGTGGCCTCGGCAACTGAAGGTGATATGCGTCTGATTTCCGTGGTGCTCGGAGCGGCAACCGATGCCACGCGTTTCCGTGAAAGTGAGAAGCTGCTGACGTGGGGCTTCCGCTTCTATGAAACCGTGACGCCGATTAAAGCCGACAAGCCGTTTGCACAGCAGCGCGTATGGTTTGGCGATCATAGTCAGGTGAATCTCGGTGTAGCAAAAGACGCTGCCATCACTGTGCCGAAAGGGCAGATGAAAAACCTCAAGGCCAGCTTTACCCTAAACTCACCGCAGCTGGAAGCGCCGCTGGAGAAGAATCAGGTGGTGGGAACCATTGATTTCCAGCTGGATGGTAAAACCATTGAACAACGCCCGCTGGTGGCGATGGAAGCGGTGCCGGAAGGTGGCTTTATTGGCCGGATTTGGGACTTCATTATGATGAAATTCCACGGCTGGTTCGGTAAGTGGTTTAGTTAATAAAAAACGGTGCGCATCAAGCGCACCGTGTTGTAGGGTCGCCATTTATGGCGACCAAAACAATTACTCACGTATCCAACCTTTCTTAATCGGCATAGCAAACAGTGCGCGATACACCTGATGGGTAAACGCCAGCATGCGCTCGCCATACAGTTGCCACGCCATGTGCGACGCCAGACACGCCAGCAAACCAACCAAAAATCCGCCCAGCATATCCATTGGCCAATGCACGCCAAGGTAGACGCGTGACCAGGCAATAGCGCTGCCGATCACCAGCAACAGCACGCCCGACCACAAGCGATGCCAGAAGATAAATGCCAGCGCAAAGGTAAAAATGGTGGTGCCGTGATCGCTCGGATAAGAGTCATCTGCGGCGTGAGATAAGAACTGATGCCCGAATCCTATGGCAAAAGGACGCGGATGTGGCAACAGTTGACCGACGCACCATGAGATGCTGAGCGCGTACAGTAGCGCCATGCCGGTTTTCAACACCAGCGCGCGTTGAGATTCCAGCTGTTCGCGCGGTCCCCACAGCCACAGCGCCACAATCAGCAGCGGCACGATAGCAATCACATCTTTGGCGATAAAGGTCGCCAGACTAATCAGCCACTGCGGCGAATCCTGCGTGGCGTTGATCCATAAAAAAAGCGTGTGGTTCAGTGCTTCCATCACGATGCCTTGTCCTCGTCTTGTTTACCCGAAAAACACCAGCCTAAAAATAGCCAGCAAAATAAAGCTGATAGCCTAAAAGCGGACCAGTTATGAGTACATAGTCGCGCTCTTAAACTTATTGCGGGTTGTTGGAGTGTTTAACTTTGATGAAAGTTGCAAGAAGGTTTGATTAAAACAGGGCGAAGCAAGAGGATGACTAAGGGGATTTTGGCAATCTGGCGAAAAAGCCATAAAAAAACCCGCAAGTCAGTGACCGGCGGGCTCCACAATTTGGGGATTTCAAAGAAAAGCAGTGGCACTTATTCAGACTGCGCCCCCCAAAGAAAGTTCTGGACAGCGCGAAAATATTTTTATAAAGGCAAAAGCGGCCAGATTATCACGATCAAGGTGCCAGCCAGCGTCAGCAAAACGTTAGCAATCGCATAAGTTCCTGCATAGCCCAAGGCTGGAATGCTGCTGCGCGCGGTATCGCTGATGATCTCCATTGCCGGTGCACAGGTACGCGCTCCCATGATGGCACCAAACAGTAGCGCGCGGTTCATGCGCAGTACATAAGCGCCGAACAGATAGCAAATCACCACCGGCAGCAAACTCACCAGTAAGCCACTCACCAGCATCAACGCACCGGCGCTGCCAAAACCGTGTTGCAAACCACTGCCCGCGCTCAGGCCAACGCCCGCCATAAACACCATCAAACCAAACTCTTTCACCATCGTCAGCGCACCTTGCGGGATATAGCCAAAGGTCGGATGGTTGGCGCGCATAAAGCCGAGCATGATGCCCGCGAACAACAATCCGGCGGCGTTACCGATGCCAAAGCTGAAATTGCTGAACTGGAAGGTGATCATGCCGATCATCAGGCCGACGATAAAGAAGGCGCAGAAGGCGAGCAGATCGGTGATTTGGCTGTGAATGGCGATAAAACCAATGCGATCGGCGAGGCTCTTGACGCGGCGTGCTTCGCCGCTTACCTGCAGCACATCGCCTTTGTTGAGCATAATGCTGTCATCGATCGGCATCTCGATCTGGCTGCGAATCACGCGGTTGAGGAAGCAGCCGTGATCGGTCAGTTTGAGGTGGCTCAGGCGCTTGTTCACCGCGTTGTGGTTTTTCACCACGATCTCTTCGGTGACGATGCGCATATCCAGCAGGTCGCGATCGAACACCTCTTTACCGTTACGGAAGCTGGGATCAAGGCGCGCGTGTGCATCGGGATAGCCCACCAGCGAGATATCGTCGCCCAGTTGCAGCATCGCGTCGCCGTCCGGGCTAGCGAGAATGCCGTTGCGGCGCAGACGTTCAATGTAGCAGCCGGTCTGGCGATGAATGCCCAGCTCGCGCAGGTTTTTGCCGCCGCTCCACTCCACCAGTTCCGGACCGACGCGATAGGCGCGGATCACCGGCAGAAACACTTTGCGCTGACTGTCGGCGTCGAGGCCGCGCTCGCGTGCGATTTGCTGCGCGCAGGTGGGCAGATCCTGATGTTGCAGGCGCGGCAAATAGCGTGCGCCAAAAATCAGGCTGACTAAACCCACCAGATAAGTGAGGGCATAACCGAGGCTGAGATTATCCTGCATCAACGTGAGCTGATGGCTGTCGCTGATGCTTTGCCGCAAGGTATCTCCGGCGCCCACCAGCACCGGCGTCGAGGTCATCGAACCGGCTAACATGCCCGCGGTTAAACCAATATCCCAGCCGAATACCTTGCCAAGCGTCAGGGCGATTAACAGCGCGCTGACCACCATGACAATGGCTAAAAAGAAGTAATTTTTACCGTCGCGGAAAAATATCGAGAAAAAGTTAGGTCCGGCTTCCACGCCGACACAAAAAATAAACAACATAAAGCCTAGACTTAATGCGTCAGTATTAATGGCGAAATGCTGTTGACCTAAAATCAACGAAACAACCAGCACGCCAATGGAATTACCGAGTTGGACCGAGCCGAGGCGTAATTTACCTAAGCAGAGTCCGAGTGCTAAAACGACAAATAATAACAGAACGTCATTTCCGCTTAACAATTCTGCGACGTTAATGTTCACGGTTTAACTTCTTCTTAACCTGTAACCAGTTGATGATATGACCTTTTTTCGCTATCTTGTGCCGAACGTTAAGGTTCCTGCAACAAAAGCGTTCAAGCCGAAATCTAAAGCGGCGTCATTCTAATCATAATTAACACCCTCAGCTATCGGCAGTTTTCATTCCTTTCGCCTCCAGCTGTTTCTTTTTATTTCCAGTCGTGCGCATCAGGGCAGAAAAAGTTTCATAATTGTTAACGTCAAAGTTGAGGATAATTATGTTGCAGCGCAATAATCGCTGGCCAGCATCCATTCTGGGCGTGATGCTTTATACGCTGGTGTTTATTTATGCACATCATTTCTGGGCCGCCGCCAGTGAACAAGCCGTGCGCGGACAACCAGAATTACTGCTGTTTTTACTGCCGGGATGTTTGATGGCGCTACTGCAGCCGGAAAGTCCGCTGATTAGCACCTTGTGGGTGGCGCTGGGCGGTACGCTGCTGGGCATGATGTGGTTAATGCTGGCGGTGCCAATGACGCATAGCGGCTTGTTGATTGTGGCCTGGAGTTTGAGTGCGCTGTTTTGGGCGGGATGTGGTGCTCTGCTGGTGCGCTTGCTGCGGATTATGCTGGCGATGCGTGCCGAATAGCACCAATAAAAACGGGCCCGCGGGCCTCATGTTCGTCAGTTAAGCGTCTCTCGGTCACCATAAATGGCGACCCTACAAAGGATCGGTGCATTTTTCGTAGGGTGCGCATTCATGTGCATCAGGTCGCCATGAATGACGACCCTACGGGGTTTGCAGCGATTGTGAGTTAAGAATATGCACGATTGCTGCAGCGAGGGTGTTGAGGCGACATCCCAAACCGCTGAACGAATGAGGGATTCCAGGGCGAGCCGCATGGATGCGGCGAGAGGTGGCGCTGAGCAGGAGCGAATCGACACCGGTCCGTCAGGAATCGCGAATGAGTGAAGGTACCGCGTAGCGGCGGGTTGGGCTGGCGCAGGGCCCGGGAGTGCAGAGGGCGCGGCCAGGCGCTCTCTGCTCGGTCGCCGCACCAAGGTGCTGCAACTGCCCCAGCACATGGCGAACGAAAGTCGCTCTGCGATTAACAGAGCGGCATTAGGCCCGAAGGCCCGTTCTCTTATGCTTCGATACCCAGGTTTTCTTTGGTCCAGGCAGCGAATTCGGTGTAACCACCAATGTGCTGATCGTCGAGGAAAATCTGTGGCACGGTTGTTACCGGCTTGCCGGCACGGGCTTCCAGATCGGCTTTAGTAATGCCGGTGGCCTGAATATCAACGTACTGATAGTTAAAATCGTCGCGCTCGCTGGTCAGCTTGGCGGCCAACTCTTTCGCACGTACGCAGTAAGGGCAGCTAGAACGGCCAAAAATCACTGCAATCATTGCTTCTCTCCTTCCGCTGCTGTTTTGTGACTAGAATCACATCACAGCGTGAATAATGCGTCACATCATGCCCGCCCATCCTGCTTAATGAAAGAAGAAGTTACCTGTTATTCTGATACCTGCTGCCTATGCAGACGCTAAAACTGATTGAACTCCAGGGAACCCTCGCATGCGTGATCTCGCCACATTACCGAAACCCGTGTTATTGCTCGAAGTGCTCGGCGTGCTTGCCGTGATTGGCGCATTGTTGCTCACCAACGATTGGGTGAGCGCACCTGACTTCATCGCGAAAAAGCCGCTGGCGACGCTGCTGTTTTTTCTCGGCATCGCGTTGATGCTGCCTGCCGCGTGGATGATGATGTGGCGCACGGCGAAGGCGATGGCTCCACAATTGTTCAATCATTCCAATAAAAAGAAGTAACCACCGGAGAGGATTTATGACGCCGACTATCGATTTACTGTGCAGCCACCGTTCCATTCGCGCTTTTACCGAACAGGGCATTGATGAGGCGCAACGCAGCGCCATTATTGCAGCGGCACAAGCGGCTTCGACCTCCAGCTTTTTGCAGTGCTCCTCAATTATTCGTATTACCGATCCCGCAAAGCGCGAGCAACTGGTACAGCTGACCGGCGGCCAGCCGTGGGTCAGCGCGGCAGCGGAGTTTTGGGTGTTCTGCGCGGATTTCAATCGTCATCAGCAGATCTGCCCAGACGCGCAACTCGGGCGCGCTGAACAGCTGCTGCTCGGCTGCGTTGATACCGCGCTGATGGCGCAAAATGCCATGGTGGCGGCGGAATCGCTGGGCCTTGGCGGCGTATTCATTGGCGGGATTCGTAATAGCATTGCTCAAGTAACCGAACTGCTGGAGCTACCAAAGTTTGTGCTGCCGCTGTTCGGCTTCTGCGTCGGTCATCCAGCTGATGCGCCAGACGTTAAACCGCGCATGCCGCAAGCGATGTTGGTGCATGAAAATCGTTATCAGCCCGTCGATAAAAAGGTGCTGGCACAGTACGATGAGCAAATTACTGCCTATTATCAGCAACGTGATAGCAACCAGCGTTCCGAAACCTGGAGCCAGCTGATTCAGCGCCTGATTATTAAAGAAACGCGTCCCTTCATACTGGATTACCTGCATCAGCAGGGTTGGGCGACGCGCTAAGCACAAGGAACTCTGCAATGAAAATGGCCATTCTCACCCGCGATGGATCGATCTATTCGTGTAAGCGTCTACGCGACGCCGCGGAGGAGCGTGGTCATCAAGTGCAGATCATCGATCCGCTCTCCTGCTACATGAACATCAATTCCGATTCACCGGCGGTGCACTATCGCGGCGAGACGCTTGGGCATTTTGATGCAGTGATCCCGCGCATTGGCACCGCCACCACCTTTTACGGCACCGCCGTGCTGCGCCAGTTTGAGGTGCGTGGCAGCTATCCCCTCAATGAATCAGTCGCCATTACCCGCGCGCGCGACAAGCTGCGCTCGCTGCAGCTGCTGGCGCGTGAGGGTATTGATATGCCGATCACCGGTTTTGCCTCCTCGCCGGATGATACCGATGACTTGATTGCGATGGTGGGCGGTGCGCCGCTGGTGGTGAAGCTGGTGGAAGGCACGCAAGGCATCGGCGTGGTGCTGGCGGAAACGCGGCAGGCGGCGGAGAGCGTCATTGACGCTTTTCGTGGCCTCAATGCGCATATTCTGGTGCAGGAGTTCATTAAGGAAGCGCAAGGACGTGATATTCGCTGCCTGGTGATTGGCAGTGAAGTGGTGGCGGCGATTGAGCGCGAAGCGAAAGAGGGCGATTTTCGTTCTAATCTGCATCGCGGCGGCAAAGCGCGCGCCGTGCAGATCACCGATCAGGAGCGGGATATCGCGGTAAAAGCCGCCAGCACGCTTGGGCTTGAGGTGGCTGGCGTGGATATCCTGCGCGCAAATCGTGGACCGCTGGTTATGGAGGTGAACGCCTCGCCCGGACTGGAAGGAATTGAGGGTATTACCGGTTTAGATATCGCCACCATGATGATCAAGTGGATTGAGCAGCACGCCTGCCCCGGCTATCGTCCTAAAACCGGCGGCTAACCCGCGCTTTTCAGCGGTTTTCGTGGCATCCAGATCGGTTTTTCCGTAAGCTAAGGCGCTCATTTCTTCACCCCACAGGATATTACGATGGATTCACTGGTCGTTCCGGACATTGACGTGCTGCGTCGCTGGCTGGATCAACAAAATATCACCTGGTTCGAATGCGATGCCTGTCAGGCACTGCATCTGCCGCATATGCAGAATTTTGACGGGGTGTTTGATGCAAAAATTGACCTGGTGGATAACGTTATCCTCTTCTCCGCGCTGGCAGAAGTAAAACCGACGGCGCTGATTCCGCTGGTAGGCGATTTATCGCAGATCAACGCCAGCTCGCTGACCATTAAAGCCTTTGTTGATATTCAGGACGACAATCTGCCGAAGCTGATTGTCTGCCAGTCGATCAGTACCAGCGCCGGATTAACCTTCGGTCAGTTCTCCCACTTTATGAAGCAGAGTGAAGAGGGCGTTTCTATGGTGATCATGGAAGCCTTTGCTAACCACTTGCTGGTGGTAGAAGAAGAAGAGGAGCGACAACCCAGCTCCAGCAGCCACGCGATGCTGCACTGAGTTCCCCGCCTCGCTAACTGCCGCTTTTTGCGGCAGTTTTCATTTTTGCCCCACCACTTTTTATTCTGCACTTTGCCCTTTATTGCCAGATATTAGTCGTGCTTTATGCCACTAACGCCAAACCCCATAGCAGAAACATGCATAACTTATCGCGAAAAGGCGTTTTTTAAGCTGGGATCTGGTGCAGGTGGTGCGGGGGGGCTATTCTTGCGGGGCTGCTTGAGACGTGCAACCTCAGCGCAGGTATAGGTTTTTGCTATTAAACTCCCGCTGAATATTGATTCATTGTGTGCCTGTGATTTAACAGAAAACGCAACGTCCGGATCGCCGTGTATGCAGCGTTGTGATGACCCGCTCAGGAGGAAGTAAAACATGTTCAACCAACGTAAAAAATGGTTGTCAGGTGTGGTTGCTGGTGCATTGATGGCTGCGGCCGGCGGTGCGCAGGCCGAAGGTAGTACGGTTCATGTGTATAACTGGTCCGATTATATCGCGGCGGATACCGTGCCGAACTTCGAAAAGCAGACCGGCGATAAAGTGGTTTATGACGTCTTTGACTCCAACGAAGTGTTGGAAGGCAAACTGATGGCCGGTAGCACCGGTTATGACGTGGTGGTGCCGTCGTCGAGCTTCCTTGCGCGTCAGCTGCAATCGGGCGTGTTCCAGGAGCTGGATAAGAGCAAGCTGCCGAACTACAAAAATCTTGATCCCGATCTGATGGCGAAAGTAGCCCAGCACGATCCGGGTAACAAATACGCGATTCCTTATCTGTGGGGCACCACTGGCATCGGCTATAACGTCGATAAAGTGAAAGCCGCACTGGGCAAAGATGTGCCGCTGGATAGCTGGGATCTGGTGCTGAAACCAGAAAACCTGGAAAAACTGAAAGGCTGTGGCGTCTCCTTCCTCGATGCACCGGAAGAGATCTTCGCTACCGTGCTGAATTACCTCGGCAAAGATCCAAACAGCTCTGACGCGAAAGATTACTCTGGCGCGGCGACTGATCTGCTGCTGAAACTGCGTCCAAACATCCGTTACTTCCACTCGTCGCAGTACATCAACGACCTGGCGAACGGCAACATCTGCGTGGCGATTGGCTGGTCGGGCGATATCCTGCAGGCGAAAGATCGCGCGGATAAAGCCAACAACGGCGTGCATCTCGGCTATATCGTGCCGAAGCAGGGCGCACTGGCATTCTTCGACATGTTTGCGATTCCTAAAGACGCGAAAAATGTTGAAGGTGCCTATCAGTTCCTGAATTACATGATGGATCCAAAAGTCATCGCTGATGTTTCCAACAACATGAACTATGCCAACGGTAATAAAGCCTCGCTGCCGCTGATCAATGCGGACGTGCGTAACAATCCGGGCATCTTCCCAACGCCGGATGCCATGGCCAAACTGTTTGTGCTTAAGGTCCAGGATCCGAAACTGGATCGTGTGCGTACCCGTGCATGGACTAAAGTAAAAAGTGGTAAGTAATTCGTTCTGAACGATTATTGCCTGAAGACGACAGCAGAGGCGCAGTGATGGCCTCTGTTGTGCCATTTTTAGCGGCTGGCTGTGCCGCGCGATATTAGCGCCGGAGAAATGTTAGTGAACGACGCGATTCCCCGCCCCCCAAATAAAACGGCTAAGGCGATGACGCCGCTGCTGGAAATTCGCAACCTGACCAAATCTTTTGACGGCCAGCACGCCGTGGATGATGTCAGTCTGACCATTTACAAAGGTGAGATTTTTGCGCTGCTGGGCGCATCCGGCTGTGGCAAATCGACCTTGCTGCGCATGCTGGCGGGATTCGAACCGCCAACCAGCGGCCAGATTGTGCTGGATGGTCAGGATCTCTCCCATGTTCCGCCGTATCAGCGCCCAATCAACATGATGTTCCAGTCCTACGCACTGTTCCCGCACATGACGGTGGAGCAGAACATTGCCTTCGGCCTGAAGCAGGACAAACTGCCGAAAGGCGAAATCACTAGCCGCGTCGAAGAGATGCTGTCGCTGGTGCACATGCAGGAGTTCGCCAAGCGTAAGCCACATCAGCTTTCTGGCGGTCAGCGTCAGCGTGTGGCGCTGGCGCGTAGCCTGGCGAAACGTCCTAAGCTGCTGCTGCTCGACGAACCGATGGGCGCGCTGGATAAAAAACTGCGTGACCGCATGCAGCATGAAGTGGTCGATATTCTCGAGCGTGTCGGCGCTACCTGCGTGATGGTGACGCACGATCAGGAAGAGGCGATGACCATGGCGGGCCGTATCGCCATCATGAACCGTGGCAAATTCGTGCAGATTGGTGAGCCGGAAGAGATCTACGAGCATCCAACCAGCCGCTACAGCGCGGAGTTCATCGGTTCAGTGAATGTGTTTGAAGGCTTGCTGCGCGAGCGCGGTGAAGACGCGCTGATCATTGACGCGCCAGGCTTAGTGCATCCGCTGAAAGTGCAGACCGATGTCTCCGTGGTGGATAACGTGCCGGTGCACGTGGCGCTGCGTCCGGAAAAAGTGATGTTGTGCGAAGAAGTCCCAGCCGATGGCTGTAATTTTGCCGTAGGTGAAGTGGTTCACATCGCCTATCTCGGCGACCTGTCGATTTATCACGTGCGTCTGCGCAGCGGCCAGATGATCAGCGCACAGTTGCAAAACGCCCATCGCTACCGCAAAGGCGCGCCAACGTGGGGCGATGAAGTGCGTCTCTGCTGGGACGCCGACAGCTGTGTGGTTCTGACGGTTTAAGGGGGCGATATGAGCCAGATTTCTCAACGCAGCGAGCCCGAAGTGGTGGGCACGCCGCTGCAGCGCTGGGCAACGCGCATCAAGATGCAGCACGGCCGCAAGCTGGTAATTGCCTTGCCGTATCTGTGGCTGATCCTGCTGTTCCTGCTACCGTTCCTGATCGTGCTGAAGATCAGTTTCGCCGATATTGCGCGCGCCATTCCGCCGTACACCGATTTGGTCACCTGGGCCGATGGTCAGCTCAATCTGGTACTCAATCTCGGTAACTACTTCACGCTGACCGATGATCCGCTGTATGCCGACGCATATCTGACATCGCTGAAAGTGGCGGGCATCTCCACCATTATCTGCCTGATGATCGGTTATCCGCTGGCGTGGGCGGTGGCGCACAGCAAGCCATCAATGCGTACGATTCTGCTGCTGCTGGTGATCCTGCCGTCGTGGACCTCGTTCCTGGTGCGCGTATACGCGTGGATGGGCCTGCTCAACAACAACGGCATTCTTAACCGCTTCCTGATGTGGCTCGGCGTGATCGATCATCCGCTGGTGATCCTCTATACCAACACGGCGGTGTATATCGGTATCGTTTACTGCTATCTGCCGTTTATGGTGCTGCCAATTTATACCGCGCTGACGCGTATTGATTATTCGCTGGTGGAAGCCTCGCTGGATCTCGGTGCACGTCCGTTGAAAACCTTCTTCAGCGTCATTGTGCCGCTGACCAAAGGCGGAATTATTGCTGGCTCAATGCTGGTGTTTATTCCGGCGGTCGGCGAGTACGTGATCCCGGAACTGCTCGGCGGCCCGGACAGCATCATGATTGGGCGTATTTTGTGGCAGGAGTTCTTTAACAACCGCGATTGGCCGGTAGCGTCCGCGCTGGCGGTGATCATCCTGTTGATTCTGATATTGCCGATTATCTGGTTCCACAAGCACCAGAACCGTGAAGTGGGAGAGAAAGAATGAGCCAGTTACCGACCATTCGCTCTCCGTGGCGCACCGTGATTCTGGTGCTGTGCTTTATGTTCCTGTACGCGCCGATGCTGCTGCTGGTGGTTTACTCCTTTAACAGTTCGCCGCTGGTAACGGTGTGGGAGAACTTCTCGTTCCACTGGTACAAAGTGCTGTTCCAGGATCAGGCGATGCTGGATGCGGTGGGGCTCAGCCTGACCATCGCCGCGCTCTCAGCCACCATGGCGGTGGTGCTCGGCACTATGGCGGCGGTGGTGATTGTGCGCTTTGGTCGCTTCCGTGGGCATAACGGTTTCGCCTTTATGCTGACGGCGCCGCTGGTAATGCCCGATGTGATCACCGGTTTATCCTTGCTGCTGCTGTTCGTGGCGATGGGCAATACCTTTGGCTGGCCGAGCGATCGCGGCATGCTGACTATCTGGCTGGCGCACGTGACCTTCTGTACCGCTTACGTGGCGGTGGTGATCAACTCGCGTCTGCGCGAGCTGGATCGCTCGATTGAAGAGGCGGCGATGGATCTCGGCGCAACGCCGGTGAAAGTGTTCTTCGTGATCACCGTGCCGATGATCGCGCCCGCGATTGTTACCGGCTGGCTGCTGGCGTTTACCCTATCGCTGGATGATTTGGTGATTGCCAGCTTCGTGACCGGCCCAGGCGCGACCACCTTGCCGATGGCGATTTTCGCTACCGTGCGTCGTGGCGTGAATCCGGAGATCAACGCTTTAGCCTCGCTGATTCTGTTTGTCGTCGGTTTAGTCGGTTTTATCGCCTGGCGCTTTATGGCGCACGAAGAAAAGCAGCGTTTACGCGATATTCAGAAAGCAAAACGTGGCTGAACGCCGTAACATTAAGGTCGCCATTAATGGCGACCCTACGTCGTAGGGTGCGCATTTATGCGCACCTCAGTTACGGAGCAATACCATGTCGGAAACCCTGAAACACGGTTCAATGATTAACGCTACGCCGGTGCCGGTAATGGTGGCGGGCTGCGCCATCATCATTACGCGCTGCCTCAGCGTATTGATGCTGGCCAACGAACTGGGTTACGACGAACTTGCCAATTTCGTGCATCGCAGCGCGCAAGCCTGGGATTCCACGCTGATCTTTATCGCCAGCCAGCTGATTTTCCTGTTTGAACTGCGCTGCGCCTTTACCCTGATGCGCGGCAAAAATCGTGGGCGCTGGGGCTATGTCGCGACGCAAATCATTGTGCTGATCTACATGTTGATGGCATCGGTGGGCTTGATCTACCCGGAAATTTTCAGCATCCCTGGCGAAAGCAATGCGCAGATCATTCATCACACGCTGCTGCAAAAACTGCCAGATGTGCTGGTGTTAGCGTTGCTGTTTGTGCCCGCCAGCAGCCGCGCTTTTTTCCGGCACCGGTGATACAATCGCACCCCATTTTTTCTCCCGATTCTGAATACAGGCATTTGCATGCATTGCGCGCTTTATGATGCCGGTCGCTGTCGTTCGTGCCAGTGGCTGGAAAAACCCTATCCGCAACAGCTCAACGACAAGCAGTCGCTGCTGGAACAACTGCTGGCTGAGAAGCCGGTGGGCGAATGGCTGCCGCCGGTGCAATCCGCGCAGCAAGGGTTTCGTAATAAAGCCAAAATGGTGGTGAGCGGCAGCGTGGAGCGGCCGATTTTTGGCATGGTGGCGCGCGACGGTGAACCGGTCGATCTCTGCGCCTGTCCACTCTATCCCGACAGCTTCAGCGCGGTGTTCACGCTACTCAAACCCTTTATCGCCCGCGCCGGTTTAACGCCCTATAACGTAGCGCGTAAACGCGGTGAGCTGAAGTTCCTGCTGCTGACGGAGAGTACGCAGGGCGGCATGATGCTGCGTTTTGTGCTGCGATCCACCAGTAAGCTGCAGCAGCTGCGCGATGCCTTGCCGTGGCTGCAACAGCAGCTGCCGCAGCTGAAGGTGATCTCCGCCAATATTCAGCCGGTGCATATGGCGATTCTTGAAGGCGATGAAGAGATTGCGCTGACGCCGGATCAAGCGCTGGCCGAGCGCTTTAATCAGGTGCCGCTCTATATTCGTCCGCAAAGCTTCTTCCAGACTAATCCACAGGTTGCAGCCAATCTCTACGCCACCGCGCGTGATTGGGTTGCGCAGTTGCCGGTTAATAGCATGTGGGATTTGTTTTGTGGCGTCGGGGGATTTGGTCTGCACTGCGCAACGCCGGAGATGCAGCTGACCGGCATCGAAATCAATGCTGAAGCCATTGCCTGTGCTCAGCAGTCGGCTCAGCAGCTTGGATTAGAAAAAGTGAGTTTTGCCGCGCTGGATTCCACCCAGTTCGCCACGTCGCGGGAAGCGGTGCCGCAGCTGGTGCTGGTGAATCCGCCGCGTCGTGGTATTGGTGAAGAGTTGTGTGCTTATCTCAGTGAGATGGCACCCGATTACATTCTCTATTCCAGCTGCAATCCCACCAGCATGGCGCAGGATATCGCGCGTCTGGCGGAGTATGAGGTGAGCCGTGTGCAGCTGTTCGACATGTTCCCGCATACTGCGCATTTTGAAGTGCTGTGCTTGCTTAAGAAGGGTGGAACAGCGTAACGTTCACCGGAACGGAGGACGTGCAGAACCTGTCTGGCGCCCGCCACGCTATCCCATAATGCTTATTCCGGGAACCACTTCTGATTGATTTGCTGCCAGGTGCCGTTGGCTTTCAACGCCACTAACGCGCTGTTCAGCTCGTTCAGCAGCGGCTCATTGCCTTTGCGTACTGCAATGCCTAAACCGGTGCCGAAGAAGTCGGTATCGGTGATGTGCTCGCCGACCGCGCTAAGATCGTCATTGGCCTTCAGCCACTGATTCACCACCGCCGTATCACCAAACACGCCGTTCAGACGACCGTTTTTCAGATCGAGAATCGCGTTCTGATAGCTGTCATACGCCACCGCAATCACCTCCGGATGTTTCTCCAGCAGGTATTTTTGATGCGTGGTGCCGTTCTCAACGCCAACACGTTTGCCTTTCAGCTGGCTGAAATCGGTGAACTGGCCTTTATGTGCAATCACAATCGCCGAGTTAGCGTAGTAAGGCTGGGTGAAATCGACCTGCTTACTGCGATCGGCGGTGATATCCATGCCGGAAATGACCGCGTCGTAGCGACGGAATTTCAGCGACGGAATCAGGCTATCGAAGGCGTTGTTGGTGAAGGTGCAATCCGCTTTCATCTGCTGGCACAGTGCTTTTGCCAGATCGATATCGAAGCCAACGATTTGGTTGTCGTGATCAAGGGATTCGAACGGGGGATAAGTTGCGGAAGAGGCGAAGCGGATTTTTTCGGCCGCATAAGCATTCATTGCCAGAGTTGCCAGTGCAGCAGCAACGATCCATTTTTTCATTATGTAACTCCTGTAAACCATGCCAGAGACGGAACGGGTTACACGATGCCAGTTAATGAATTTATATGCAATATTTTTGCTTATTAATTTAAATCAAAAAGCGGGTACCTTTTGGGCACCCGCTTTGGTGACATTAGTTGCGGCGCTCAAATGCCAGCGCACGCTTCTCAACCAAACGCATCATCAACGTCAGCAAGCCGTTAACCACCAGATAGATCAGGCCAGCGGCAGCGTACACCGAGATATCGTAAGTGCGGCCATACAGCAGCTGCCCGTGGCCCATCACTTCCATCAGCGTAATGGTGTAAGCCAGCGAGGTACTTTTGAATACCAGCACCACTTCGTTGGAGTAGGACGACAGGGCGCGCTTGAAGGCGTACGGCAGCAGAATGCGCAGCGTATCTTTGCGGTTCATGCCGAGTGCCGCGCAGGACTGCCATTGACCGGACGGAATGGCACGCACCGCACCGTAAAACAGCTGGGTGGTGTAAGCCGCACTGTTGAGTGACAGCGCCAGCAGTGCGCACAGCCAAGGCTGCGACAGCAGATGCCACAGCCACGGAATGTTCTGGATGCTGGGGAACTGGCCGGGACCGTAATAGATCAGAAAGATCTGCACCAGCAGCGGCGTGCCGGTGAACAAGGTGATATAGCCTTTCACCAGCCAATTCAGCACTGGCACTTTGAGCGCCAACACGATGGTGCAGAGCACAGAGAGCACCAAAGCCGCAATCAGCGAAGCCACGGTCAGCGTCAGGCTGGTGTGTAACCCTTTCAGCAGCTCGGGTAAGTAATCCAGCATGCTTAAGCCCCTCGCTCAAAACGCGTGGTGCGCAATTCAATGCGGCGCAGCACGAACTGACTGAATAGCGTGATAATCAGATAGATCGCTGCCGCCACCAGATACCAGGTAAACGGCTCTTGCGTGCGCGTGGCAATGCTTTTGGTTTGCAGCATCAGATCGTTGACGCTGATCAGCGAGACCAGCGCGGTATCCTTCAGCAAAACCAGCCATTGATTGCCCAAACCTGGCAGCGCGTGACGCCACATCTGCGGCATGATCAGGCGCAGGAAAATCGCCGACTTCTTCATGCCCAGCGCCTGACCCGATTCCCATTGGCCGACCGGAACCGCTTTCAGCGCGCCGCGCAGGGTTTGTGACGCATAGGCGGAATAGAGCATCGCCAGCGCAATCACACCGCACAGGAAAGGACTGACGTCGAAGTTTTCAATCTGCACCTGCACCGGAATGTTGAACAGGCCGAGATTGATGTGGAAGCCATCGGAGAGCGTCAGCAGCAGCTGAGAAGCGCCGAAATAGATAAACAGCACCACCAGAATTTCCGGCAGGCCGCGAATCAGCGTGACCAGCGCGGTACCGATCCACGCCAGCGGTTTCCAGCGTACCGATTCCCAGCCAGCAAAAATCATCGCCAGCACAAGGCCGGCGATCAGTGCACAAACGGCAAGGCCGACGGTCATACCGGCGGCGCTCGCGAGTGGAATCATTTCATTCATCAGAAATTACTGCTGGAACCATTTGCTGTAGATGGTTTTGTAAGTGCCGTCAGCTTTGATCTTCTCCAGCGCTGCATTGAACTTGCCCTGCAGTTCGCTGTTGCCCTGACGCACGGCAATACCTAAACCGGTACCGAAGTAATCTTTGTCCGTCACTTTCTCACCCAGCGGCGCGAGGTTGGCGTTCTGCTTCAGCCACTCGTTCACCACGGCGGTGTCACCGAATACGGCATCGATGCGACCATTTTTCAGATCCAGTACCGCGTTCTGGTAGCTGTCGTAAGGCACAACGGTGATGTCGCTGTGCTTGTCAGAGAGGTATTTTTGATGCGTGGTGCCGTTCTGCACGCCAACACGCTTGCCTTTCAGCGCGGCCACGTCAGCCATTTTGCCTTTCTGCGCAATGAAGATGGCAGAGTTGTCGTAGTACGGCTTGGAGAACAGCACTTGCTTCTCACGATCTGGCGTGATGTCCATGCCCGCCATCACCGCGTCAAAACGACGGAACTTCAGGCTGGGGATCAGGCTATCGAACGCCTGATTGGTAAAGGTGCAGGTCGCATCCATCTCTTTACACAGCGCGTTAGCCAGATCGACATCAAAGCCCTGAATTTTGTTATCAGAGTCGACGAATTCAAACGGAGGATAAGAAGCCTCAGTAGCAAAACGCAATGTCTGTGCCGCTGAAGCGCTGAGGCTCAGGCCAGCAAGGAGGGCAGCAATTACAACTTTTTTCATTAGAAGCATCCTGACTTAATGCGAAAGATAATTAGCAAACGCGTCGGTTTGCGGCTGTGTAAAGTGGCTGGCATCGCCTTGCTCAACAATGTGACCGTTTTCCATATACACCACGCGGCTGGCGGTTTTACGCGCCACTTCCACTTCGTGCGTGACGATCACTTGTGTGATGTTGGTCTGTGCCAGCTCACGAATAATACTGACGATCTGGGCGGTGATTTCGGGATCGAGCGCGGCGGTCGGTTCATCAAACAGCAGCACCTGCGGCTCCATCATCAGCGCACGGGCAATCGCGACGCGCTGCTGCTGGCCGCCGGAAAGATGCAGCGGGAAGCGATCGGCGTACGGCGTCAGGCGCAGACGATCCAGCAGCTTTTCCGCACGCGCACGCGCGGCATCTTTGCTGAGACCGAGCACGCGGCACGGTGCTTCAATCAGGTTTTGCACCACGCTAAGGTGCGGCCACAGATTGTATTGCTGGAATACCATGCCCACGTTCTGCCGCAGCTCGCGAATCGCGCTGTCGGAAGGGGCTTTGGTGAAATCAAACTGGTTGCCGGCAATCTGCAGGCTGCCGGAACGCGGTTGCTCCAGCAAGTTGAGAACGCGCAGGAGCGAACTTTTACCCGCGCCACTCGGGCCGAGCAACACCAGCGTTTCACCCTGCGGACAAGCCAGGTTGATATCGAACAGTGCCTGATGGGCACCGTAAAAACAGTTTATGGCGTTTAGTTGAATACTCATGCGCAAAAAATGAATAGTAATTAGTGTCGCGGATTTTAACGTCACCAGAATAGTTATGCAATTGTGGTGGGTTAATATTTATTAAAGAGCAGTGAAACCTCCAAAGCGTAGCACAATATCGCGCAACTCAAGGTGGATGAGGGCTGGCGAGCCCTATTTAGTTCACAAAATATCAACAAAAAGCGCCGCAAGGATGCGGCGCGCTAATCAATGGTGTTAACTGCGGGAAAAGTGAACGGTTACTTTTTCGCTTCCAGCAGCTGCGTCAGCGAACCGCCGCCAACGTGTGGCACCTGGCCGACATAACGCACATCATCAACCACCCAGCAAGTGCCTTCGTGGATCATCAGCACTTCATCTTTCCAGGTTTTGTTATCGCGGCTCAGCTCAACGCGCAGCGGGATATTGCGCGCGTCGCGATTAGGAATGGTGGACGCGCTGGCAACGTTAGCCGAGGTTGGGCCTTGGGCCAGGCTGGAGAAGAGATCGCCCTGGCTCCATGCCGCCGGTTTCGGGTTCTGGCTGCTGGCGCTTAGCAGCTTCTGATACAGGTGATCGCTGAGGTAAGGGCGATATTTCGCCAGTGTGTTGCTGTCTGGCAAACCTTGTGTCGGCTGACTGACGCGTAAATCGTAGAACTGTTGTGCCACGCTGTCCGGACCACCTTCAACACAGGCAGCGGTGCGCGGGCCATTATCCTTAATGACCGGCTCAACGGTGGTACAAGCACTCAGCAGCAACGCTGCGGGAATAAGCAGCGCAAAGGCATTGTTTCTCATCTCGATTTCCTTATTGTTCACTGGCAAAGCGCCATTTTTAGCATAGAGTATAGCCTTGCTTTTAAGCGCTACGAGCTGATTCAGAAAAGGAGAACACCATGAAATTTTCTACAACGCCCACGCTGGAAGGACACAGCATCAGTGAATATTGCGGCGTGGTCGCCGGTGAAGCGATTCTCGGCGCCAATATTTTCCGCGATTTCTTCGCCGGCATTCGCGATATCGTTGGTGGCCGCTCAGGCGCCTACGAAAAAGAGTTACGTAAAGCACGCCAGATCGCCTTCAAAGAGCTGGAAGAGCAGGCCAAAGCGCTTGGTGCCAATGCGGTAGTGGGCATTGATATCGACTACGAAACCGTGGGCAAAGAGGGCAGCATGTTGATGGTGAGCGTCACCGGCACCGCCGTGATTATTCGCTAATGCGCGTGGTGGTTCTGTTGGCGATGGCGCTGTTACTGAGCGCTTGTCAGTCATCAATGGAAGCGCGACACGGTTATTGGGTCGATACCGCGCATCCGGCGCAGGGCGCGCGACCGCGCATTAAGGTGGTGGTGATTCACTATACTGCCGAGGATTTCTCTAGTTCGCTGGCGACACTGACCGATCGGGACGTTAGCGCGCACTACCTGATTCCGCAACATCCGCCGCAGAAAAACGGCAAGGGCGTGGTGTGGCAACTGGTGCCGGAAAGTCAGCTCGCGTGGCATGCGGGCCCGAGTTTCTGGCGCGGCGCAACGCGCATCAATGACACCTCGATTGGCATTGAAATCGTCAACAGCGGCTATCGCCGCACTTTGACGGGTTTGCTGTGGCAGCCTTTTACGCCGCAGCAAATCAGCGCGTTGATGGCGCTGGTAGAGGACATCACCCAGCGCTACGGTATCGCGCCGGAAAATGTGGTCGGACACAGCGATATCGCACCGCAGCGTAAGCAGGATCCCGGTCCGCTGTTTCCGTGGCAGCAACTGGCAGAGCAAGGTTTAGGCGCGTGGCCCGAGCAGGAAACGGTGCAGCGCTATCTCAATGGACGCGCGGCGGATGAGGGCGTGGATCAGGCTGAATTGCTGGATGCGCTGCAGCGCTATGGCTACGACGTCCCGGCGGCAACCACGCCGCAGATGCAGCGCAAGCTGATTGCGGCGTTTCAGATGCACTTCCGCCCGCGTGATTATCGCGGCATCGCCGATGCGGAAACCCTGGCGATTGCGCGTGCGTTATTAGCGAAGTATGGTGTGGCGCAGTGATGCTTGTTATTAATAAAGCATCATGCATTTGACCTCTTTTGAACAACACGCACTGAAGTTTCGACGTCGGCCAGCGCACTCATCGTTGGCTTGACGAACTAGCAGTGGTCGCCATAAATGGCGACCCTACAAAGTATGAATGCGCACCAGGATTTACTGCTGCAGAAACGCCTGCCAGTGTGCGACCAGCCGTTGAAGATCCTGACGGCTGACATCCAGATGCGTGACAATGCGCGTCACGGGCCCGACGCTGATTAACACATCGCCTGACTGCATCCAGCTTTTCAGCGCTTCAACTTTTTCGGTTGGCACCTTCACAAACAGCATGTTGGTGTGCTGATTGAGCACTTCAACGCCGATGGCACTTAGCTGCTCGCCTAACCATGCCGCGTTGTCATGATCGTCTTTGAGACGCGCGACATTGTGCTTTAACGCATACAGGCCCGCAGCGGCCAGAATACCCGACTGACGCATGCCGCCGCCGGTCATTTTGCGCCAGCGACGCGCTTGCTCAATGTACGCCTCATCGCCACACAGTAGCGATCCAATCGGTGTGCCGAGGCCTTTTGACAGGCAGATGGTTAAGGTGTCGCAGTAACGCGCAATCGCTTCCAGCTCAACATTCTGTTCCACCACGGCGTTAAAAATACGCGCGCCATCAATGTGCAGCGCCAGCTTGCGCTCGCGGGTGAATGTCCAGGCTTGCTCCAGATAGCTGAGCGGCAGCACTTTACCGTGATGGGTATTTTCCAGGCTCAACAGACGCGTGCGGGCGAAGTGGAAATCGTCGGGTTTGATGGCGGCAGCTACATCCGCCAGCGGCAGGGAACCATCTTCGGCGTGCAAAATCGGCTGCGGCTGAATGCTGCCGAGCACCGCTGCACCACCGGCTTCATATTTGTAGTTGTGCGCCTGCTGACCCACGATATATTCATCGCCGCGCTGACAGTGGCACAGCAGCGCCACCAGATTGGCTTGCGTGCCGGTGGGGAAGAACAGGGCAGCGGCTTTGCCGCTCAAGCGCGCGGCTTTGACTTCCAGTGCGTGTACGGTGGGGTCATCGCGGTAGACATCATCGCCGGTTTCAGCTGCCATCATGGCATCGAGCATGGCTGCACTCGGGCGGGTTACGGTATCACTGCGTAAATCGATCACGTCGCTCTCCTGAAATAAAAAAAGCGGGCAGAGCGCCCGCGTTATTATCATGTTTGGCCTGAATTGTTTTACCTCAGCCAGTTGGTTTTCGCCAGCTCCACGATCTCATCACCACGTCCATTCAGAATGGCGCGCATCATATAGAGGCTAAAACCTTTAGCCTGCTCGGCTTTGATTTGCGGCGGCATCGACAACTCTTCCTTGGCGGTGATCACGTCAAGCAGCACCGGACCATCATGCGCAAAGGCTTCCTGCAGCGCGCCGTTGAGATCGGAGGCTTTCTCGACGCGAATGCCTTTGATACCGCAGGCGGCGGCGATGGCGGCGAAATCAGGGTTTTCGAGATCGGTGCCATCGGTTAGATAGCCGCCAGCTTTCATCTCCATCGCCACAAAGCCCAGCACGCTATTATTGAAGATCACCAGTTTCACCGGCAGTTTCAGCTGCGCCACCGAAATGAAATCGCCCATTAGCATGCTAAAACCACCGTCGCCACACAGCGCAACCACCTGACGCTGCTTGTCCAGCGACTGTGCACCTAACGCCTGCGGCATGGCGTTGGCCATCGAACCGTGATTGAACGAGCCAATTAAACGACGTTTGCCGTTCATCTTCAGATAGCGCGCCGCCCACACGGTTGGCGTGCCGACGTCGCAGGTAAAGATGGCGTCGTCATCGGCATATTCACTGATTTGCTGGGCCAGATATTGCGGGTGAATCGCCAACTTATCGTTGGCGGTGGCCAACTCATCCAGCCCTTTACGCGCATCGACATAATGCTCCAGCGCTTTATCCAGATGCTGGCGATCGGTTTTGCTGGTGAGCTGTGGCTGCAGCGCATGTAAGGTGGTTTTGATGTCACCGACCAGCGCCATATCGACATGGCTGTGCGATCCGAGGCTGCCGGGATTGATATCGATCTGGATGATTTTGGCATCGGCCGGATAGAAGGCGCGATAGGGAAATTGCGTCCCCAGCAGCACTAAGGTATCGGCGTTCATCATGGCGTGGAAACCGGAGGAGAAGCCAATCAATCCGGTCATGCCGACATCGTAAGGGTTATCGTATTCGATGTGCTCTTTACCGCGCATCGCATGCACGATCGGCGCTTTCAGCGTTTCTGCCAGCTTCACCACTTCGGCGTGCGCGCCAGCGCAACCGCTGCCGCACAGCAGAGTGATATTTTCCGCTGCGTTCAGCGTTTCGGCTAAGGCGGACACTTCGCTGGCGGTTGGCACCACGTGTGGCAGCTGCGGCGGATACCATTCACTGCGTGCGCTTTCCGGCGCCGGCTGCAACGCCACGTCGCCGGGGATCACAATTACCGATACGCCACGATTGAGAATCGCTTTACGCATCGCAATGCCCAGCACCTGCGGCAACTGTTCCGGATTGGACACCAGCTCGCAATAATGGCTGCATTCGCGGAACAATTCTTGCGGATGGGTTTCCTGGAAGTAGCCGCTGCCGATTTCGCTGGAAGGGATGTGGGCGGCGATCGCCAATACCGGAACGTGGTTGCGGTGGCAATCAAACAAGCCGTTGATGAGATGCAGGTTGCCCGGTCCACAGGAACCGGCGCATACCGCCAGCTCGCCGCTGATTTGGGCTTCGGCGCCGGCCGCGAACGCCGCCACTTCTTCATGGCGCGTCGGCATCCATTCGATGGTGCCCATGCGATTCAGGCTGTCGCTCAGCCCGTTAAGTGAGTCACCGGTGACGCCCCAAATGCGTTTCACACCGGCGTTTTCCAGGGTTTTTGCCAGCATTGCTGCCACAGTTTGCTTCATCGTTATGCTCCTTTCTGGTGTTGAGCCATCCATGCCGATGGCGAAAACGTGTCAGTCAGAAAGCGTAGACGATGAAGCTGGCGTGCAGCCGTGAAAAAATGCGTTATGCCGAGAACAGGGCGATCAGGATTGGGGCCAGCAAACTCATAATAAAACCGTGCACAATGGCGGCGGGCACGATTTCCATGCCGCCGGTGCGTTGCAGGATCGGCAGGGTGAAATCCATTGAGGTTGCGCCGCTCAAACCTAGCGTCATGCTGCGTTGACGCGTTATCAGCAGCGGAATCAGCATAATGGTGATCAGTTCACGCAGCAGGTCGTTGAAGAAGGCGGCGCTGCCTATCACCGGGCCGAACGATTCGCTCATCAGTATGCCGGAGAGCGAATACCAGCCGAAGCCGCTGGCTAATGCCAGACCGGTTTTGATCGGCAGATCTAACAGCAGCGCGGCAATCATGCCGCCCACCAGTGCACTGCACAGCGATACCAGCGCCACCAACATGCCGCGCCGGTTGATGGTGATTTGACGCAGCGTCATGCCGCTGCTGCGCAGTTGAATACCGACCAGCAATAGCATCAGCATCAAGGCGTATTCACTGATGGTCGAGGCATGACGCAGCGGTGCCCACTGACTCAAACCAAGCAGAAAGCCCGCCAGCACCGAACCGCACAACTTGAGCGACTCCAGCGCCATATGCAGCCTTGACGGCAGCGCTTGAGGTTTGTGCTGATGACGCCACGGCCAGCGTCGCTCCAGCAGCCACAGCGCTAGCAGCGAGCAGGCAAGAATGCTCAGCATGCTCACCAGGGCGATGTGGAAAATGGCCAGCAGATTGCTGCTCAGGTTATCGAGAAACGCCAGGCTGGTGCCCATAAAGAACAGAATGATGTAGACCAGCGCGCTCAACGTGCGGCCAACCGCCTGTAAAAGCGTGGTGTGCCGCAGCGGCAGCAGATAGCCAAGAATTAGCGGCAAAAGGATGATAATCAATCCGTACATGTGGGTTTTCAATCCATGATTGGCGGGCTGCCACGCTAGCGAAAAACGGTTGAAGTGTAAACCTTTTCCCCCGGCGCTGACTTGACCAACGCAGCGTGGCGGACCATGCTCAGGCAAAGCATCGGATGGAATGTATGATGATTCTGGAACATATCGATATTCACGGTTTTCGCGGCATTAATCGGCTGTCATTGCCGTTGACCAACACCAATTTGCTGATTGGGGAAAATGCCTGGGGTAAATCGAGCCTGCTCGATGCCTTAACTCTATTGCTGGCACCCGCCGCCGAACCCTATCAATTCACTGAACACGACTTCCACTTTCCTCCCGGTGATATTGATGCCCGCATGCGTCAGTTGCAGCTGATATTTCGTTTTCGCGCTCAGAGCGATGATGAAAGCGCGTTGTTTCAGCCTTTCTGGCAGCACGATGAGCATGGCCGCTATATTCGCTTCAGCACTCGCGCTAAGCGTCAGGATCAGGGCGTAAAAACTACCTGGCGTTTCATCGATCAACATAACGATGTGTTGCCGCTGGCAGGCACCGACGCGGCGCTGGCACATCTGCGCGCTTATTATCCGGTATTGCGTTTACGCGATGCGCGTTTTGGCCGTCGTAACCGCCATGCGGACTGCGATGTTGAACGCCGCGCGACGACGCTGACGGCACTGGCACAGGAAGTGGAAAATCTGACGCGCGATTTGGTGGTGCGTCCGCAAACGCTGAGCGACGATCTGTTGCGTCAGGGATTGCACACCATGCAGCAGCTGCTGGAACACTATTTTCTGGTGCAGCAATCAGGCAGTAGCGCGCCGCGCGTGGCACCGGAAGTTCGCGATGGCAGCGAAGGCTGGCGTTCGCTGGATAAACTTAATCACCTGATTGCCGGTACGGAATCGCGCAGTCGTCAGGTGATTTTGCTGCGTATGTTCTCGCTGTTGATTCAGGCGCACGGCAACGAACCGCTGCCGGCGGGCGCGCATCCGCTGCTGCTGGTGGAAGATCCAGAAACGCGGCTGCATCCCATTATGCTGTCGGTGGCGTGGAATTTACTGGAGCTGATGCCGCTGCAAAAAATCGCCACCACCAACTCGGGCGAACTGCTATCGCAGGTGCCGCTGGAGAATATCTGTCGGCTGGTGCGCGAACCCGCGCGTGTGGCGGCATGGCGCATTGGACCCGAAGGTTTAAGTGCTGAAGAGAGCCGCCGTATCGGTTTCCACATCCGCGTTAATCGTCCTTCAGCGCTGTTTGCCCGCTGCTGGCTGCTGGTGGAAGGCGAGACCGAAGTGTGGATTATCAATGAGCTGGCGCGGCAGCGTGGCTATCACTTCGCGGCGGAAGGGGTGAAAGTGATTGAGTTTGCGCAATCGGGTTTGAAACCGCTGTTGAAATTTGCTCAACGCATGGGCATCGCCTGGCATGTGCTGACCGATGGTGACCAGGCGGGGAGCAAATATGCGGCTACCGCTCGCAGTCAGCTGCCATCGGCGGCGCGGGAGAGCGATCATCTCACGCAGTTCCCGGCACCGGATATCGAACATTTTCTCTATAAGCAGGGCTTCAGCGATGTTTATCACCAGACGGCGCACCTGCCGTTAAACGCGCCGATGAATACGCGGCGTATTATTAGTAAAGCCATTCAGCACAGCTCGAAACCTGAGCTGGCGATTGCCGTCGCGATGGCTGCGGCTGAGCGCGGGCCACAGGCGATCCCGCCGTTGCTGGATCAACTGTTTGCGCACGTGATGTGGTTGGCGCGCGGTCGGGCGGATTGAGGAAAGGGTGAGATGAGCCAAATAAAAATGCCAGCGTCTGCGGCTGGCATTTTTTTTCGGGAGTGGTCAGAATACGTGAAACAGCATGCGCGTTAAGCGACCGCGGCTTGCGTGGCTTCACAGGGCACGATCAGGCTGGCATGATTGCCTTTTGGTCCTTCATGGACATCAAACTGAACCTGCTGGCCAGCTTTCAGCGTTCTGTATCCCTCCATCTGAATCGTGGAGTAGTGTGCGAAGATATCGTCGCCGCCGCTAATCGGACAGATAAACCCGAAGCCTTTGGCGTTGTTGAACCATTTTACTGTACCCGTCTCCATGCTTTTACTTCCCTCGCAAGACATTTTGATAAGTAGGTGAGGTCATTGAAGCTGTGAGTCGAGTTTGTTTAAAACTCAATCAGCTTGTGTTAGTAGAATGTAGAGAAACGGACCTTATCGTCAAGCAAACGGCCCTGGCGGACGGGGATAAATTCATCAAAATTTGAGGCAGTTAACGCTATTGCAAATTTTGTGATACAGGTCGCGCATGTGCTTTTAGGGCCAGTTTTTATCATCTGAAAACCGGCTTGACAGGCATGTTAAACTTTAGGAATGGGCGCAGAGATGTGCACAACCGTAACGCAGAATTTCGACGGAACATTATGGCAAACACAAACGACTGGCTTAATTTTGAACATCTAGCCGAAGATAAAGTACGCGAAGGGTTAAAGCCGCCTTCAATGTATAAAGTCATTCTTAACAATGACGATTATACACCTATGGAATTTGTTATTGACGTTCTGCAAAAGTTCTTTTCTTATGATATTGAACGTGCAACGCAGCTGATGTTGAAAGTTCACTACCATGGAAAAGCAATCTGTGGTGTATTCACTGCAGAAGTGGCGGAGACCAAAGTAGCCCAGGTGAACAATTACGCACGAGATAATGAACATCCGTTGCTGTGTACGCTAGAAAAAGCCTGAAGCCATCTCCATATAGGAGATAGGTTGTCAGAGCGATAATTGGGGGAGGTGCCAAATGCTCAATCAAGAACTGGAACTCAGTTTAAATATGGCTTTCGCCAGAGCGCGCGAGCACCGTCATGAGTTTATGACCGTCGAGCATCTGTTGCTGGCATTGCTCAGTAACCCGTCGGCCAGAGAGGCACTGGAAGCCTGCTCGGTGGATATCGTGGCTCTGCGTCAGGAACTCGAAGCCTTCATCGAACAAACCACGCCGGTGCTGCCTGCCAGTGAAGAGGAGCGCGATACCCAACCTACGCTCAGCTTCCAGCGCGTGTTGCAGCGCGCGGTATTCCATGTCCAGTCTTCCGGTCGCAGCGAAGTCGCAGGCGCGAACGTGCTGGTCGCGATTTTCAGCGAGCAGGAGTCGCAAGCGGCTTATCTGCTGCGCAAACACGAAGTGAGCCGCCTCGATGTGGTGAACTTCATCTCCCATGGTACGCGTAAAGACGAACCCGGCCAGCCGCAGAACAATGCGGAGAATCCGGTTAACGAAGAGCAAGCAGGCGGGGAGGATCGTATGGAAAACTTCACCACCAATCTTAATCAGCTTGCTCGTGTCGGCGGAATCGATCCGCTGATCGGCCGCGATAAAGAGCTGGAACGTACTGTTCAGGTATTATGCCGTCGTCGTAAGAACAACCCGCTGCTGGTGGGTGAATCGGGCGTGGGTAAAACTGCGATTGCTGAAGGGCTTGCCTGGCGCATTGTGCAGGGCGACGTACCGGAAGTGATGAAAGAGTGCACCATCTATTCACTCGACATCGGTTCGCTGCTGGCGGGTACCAAATACCGTGGTGATTTTGAGAAACGTTTCAAAGCGCTGCTGAAACAGCTGGAACAGGACAGTAACAGCATCCTGTTTATTGATGAAATTCATACCATTATCGGTGCTGGTGCAGCATCGGGTGGCCAGGTCGATGCGGCAAACCTGATCAAACCATTGCTCTCCAGCGGTAAAATCCGCGTGATGGGTTCAACCACTTATCAGGAATTCAGCAATATCTTTGAGAAGGATCGTGCGCTGGCGCGTCGTTTCCAGAAGATCGATATTACCGAGCCTTCTGTGGAAGAGACCGTGCAGATTCTCAACGGCCTGAAGCCGAAGTACGAAGCGCACCATGATGTGCGTTATACCGCGAAAGCGGTGCGTGCGGCGGTGGAACTGGCGGTGAAATACATCAACGATCGTCATCTGCCGGATAAAGCTATTGACGTGATCGACGAAGCCGGTGCGCGTGCGCGCCTGGTGCCGGTCAGCAAGCGTAAGAAAACCGTCAACGTTTCGGATATCGAAACGGTGGTGGCGCGTATTGCGCGTATTCCTGAGCAGAGTGTGTCAGCAACCGATCGCGATACGCTGAAAAATCTTGGCGATCGTCTGAAGATGCTGGTGTTTGGTCAGGATAATGCGATTGAAGCACTGACTGAAGCAATCAAGATGAGTCGTGCAGGTTTGGGGCAGGATCGTAAACCGGTTGGTTCCTTCCTGTTTGCGGGCCCAACCGGTGTCGGTAAAACAGAAGTTACTGTCCAGTTAGCCAAAGCGCTGGGTATCGAGCTGCTGCGTTTCGATATGTCCGAATATATGGAACGTCATACCGTCAGCCGCTTGATTGGTGCGCCTCCGGGCTACGTTGGCTTCGATCAGGGCGGTTTGCTGACAGATGCGGTAATTAAACATCCGCACGCTGTGGTGCTGCTGGATGAAATTGAGAAAGCGCACCCGGATGTCTTCAACCTGCTGCTGCAGGTGATGGACAACGGTATGCTGACCGATAACAACGGCCGTAAAGCAGACTTCCGCAACGTGGTGCTGGTGATGACCACCAACGCCGGTGTACGCGAGACTGAACGTAAGTCGATTGGCCTGATTCATCAGGACAACAGTACTGACGCGATGGAAGAGATCAAAAAGATCTTTACGCCAGAGTTCCGTAATCGTCTCGACAACATTATCTGGTTCCGTCACCTGTCTCAGGAAGTGATTCATCAGGTAGTGGATAAATTCATCGTCGAGTTGCAGGCTCAGCTGGATGCGAAGGGCGTATCACTGGAAGTTAGCGATGATGCGCGCGATTGGCTGGCTGATAAAGGTTACGACAAAGCGATGGGAGCGCGTCCGATGGCACGTGCCGTACAGGAAAATCTGAAGAAACCGTTGGCGAATGAACTGCTGTTTGGTTCGCTGGTTGATGGTGGATCGGTATCAGTAGCGCTGGATAAAGATAAAAACCAGCTTACTTACCACTTCCTGAGTGCGGAAAAACGTAAAACCGAAGGTACGGTGCACTAAGCGGAATGCAGATATGAAAAAGGCCGGATGCGAATCCGGCCTTTTTTTCGCGCTATGTAAATATAACCATCGCGAGATGTGAATATTTACTTAGCGACTACGGAAGACAATGCGGCCTTTGCTCAGGTCGTACGGGGTCAACTCGACAGTCACTTTGTCGCCCGTCAGGATGCGGATGTAGTTTTTGCGCATTTTACCGGAGATATGAGCGGTAACCACGTGCCCGTTTTCAAGCTCTACGCGGAACATGGTGTTCGGTAACGTATCCAGTACGGTACCTTGCATTTCAATATTGTCTTCTTTGGCCATCGAATCCTCTGGGTGTACTACCAAACTGTTGAACCGGCAAGATAATGCCGAATTCCATGATTTATGTAAAGAACCGTTGATGATTTTGCCAACGCTTCGCCGTGCGTCGCGCCGTTGCGCGTGCAGTACGGATAAATTAGGGTGTTTTTTGACGTCTGCGGGGGATTAGCGGGCTAAGAATCTGTAGCAATCGGCATCAGTTGCACAATCAAAACAGCTTCGGGAAATGTGTGAGATTCCCAACCTGGCAATTCCGGCTCGCCACAGCGAAGCGCGGACGACATACCAAACTCGCTTATTGTAGCACTTTTGTCGGGAATTGTGTGCAAAACATCGGTGACCGATGTCAAAAAAGGGTTTGTGTTTGCCAGCAACTCTCGGAAACCGGTTGCCACGCCAGCGTTTGCACGTACTGTAGATAATCGACGCGGGGAATTTCAACCGCACCCAGGGAAGCGGTATGCGGGTTCAGTACCTGACAATCAATCAGTCGGCCCTGATGCGCGAGAAAATGTTGCGCGAATACCCAGAGTGCGGTTTTCGAAGCATTTTCCTGACGGCTAAACATCGATTCACCGCAAAAAATTTGCCCCAGCGCCAGACCATACATCCCGCCGACCAGTTGCTGATCGCACCAGACTTCAATCGAGTGTGCATGGCCCAGTTCGTACAATCGTAACCACGCCCGTTTCACTTCAAAAGTAATCCACGTACCTTCCTGTCGACCACTGGCACAGCCTTCCAGAACCTGTGGAAACGCATGATTCATGGTAACGCGATACGGTGAGCGCCTATGGAAGCGCGCCATACTGCGGCTGAGATGGAAAGATTCTGGCAGCATTACCGCGCGGGGATCCGGCGACCACCAAAGAATCGGATCGCCCGGAGAAAACCACGGGAAAATGCCACGCTGATAAGCATTCATCAGGCGAGCAGGGGAGAGATCGCCGCCCATCGCCAATAATCCATTGGGCTCGCGCAGCGCCATTTCCGGTGGTGGGAAATTTAATGAATCTCGTGAAAGCTGTATCAGTCTCATTGCGTCAATCACACTCAGGGCTGTTGGCTAAGACTATAGCGTAAAGCGCTGATGGAAACGCCAGTAGCGGCCTGCTTTTGAGATTAATTCGGCGTGCGAACCGGATTCAATAATCTGTCCCTGATCCATAACGCAAATACGGTCCATGGCATCTAAACCGCTTAAGCGATGCGTCACCATAATCAGCGTTTTACCACGGGTGACGTGCTGCAATAGCGTCAGAATCTGCTGCTCGGTGCTGGCATCAAGACCTTCAGTGGGTTCATCCAGCAGCCAGAAATCGCCATCGTGCAGCAGAGCGCGCGCAATTGCCAGACGACGCAGTTCACCGCCAGATAACGGTCGACCGCCATCGCCCATCCATGCGTTCAATCCTTCGTTGTGTTCGGCCAAATGAGCCAGATCGACCTTGTTTAATGCATCAACCAGTTGCTCATCACTGGCATCAGGTTTTGCCAGCAACAAATTGTCGCGTAGCGTTTGGCTAAACAGATGCACGCGCTGTGTTACCACGCTAATGCGGCTGCGCAGCGAAGCTTCATCCCATAAAGCGATATCGCTGTCGTTCAGGCTAATCGAACCTTGTTGCGCTTCCCAACCTCGGGTAATCAGCGCCAGCAGGCTGGATTTGCCGCAGCCGGTTGGACCGAGCAGCGCCAGATGTTCGCCTGCATTTAGCGATAGAGAGAAATTCTGCAACACCGGTTCAGGACGCTGCGGATAGCTGAAACTGATATTTTCCATTTTCAGGTTAATACCTGAAGCACTACTGATTTTAGCGTAGGGAAAATGTATCGCAGCGGGCTGCTCAATGATTTCCTGTACTCGCTTAGCGGCGCTGGTCACCTGCGAAAGCGGCAGAAACGCTCCTGCAACCGGGGCCAGCGCTTCAAACGCCGCCAGTCCGCAAAACACAAACAGCGCGATAAATGCGCCCGGTGCACTGCTTCCCCCCACGCCATTGGCGGAAATCCACAACAACAGCGTGACCGTCGCGCCACTAATGACCAACAGTAGACTTTGCGCCAGCGCCTGCAGGCGATGCTGTCTGCGTTGCGCCTGCTGCCAGTTGAGTTCTTCTTTATCAAGCTGGGCGCGCCACAGATGTGCAGCGCCATAAATTTTCAGCTCAGACTGGCCGGTAATCCAGTGCGTCAACTGCATGCGCCAGCTAGCCTGATGCTGGGCAATCTGGTGTCCGGCTGAAGTGCCAAGCCGCCAGAATAGCGGCGGCATAAGCAATAGCGTTAAAAGCATGATGCCGCCGAGCAGCAAAGCTAGCGGTACATCCAGCAAGGCTAAGCCGCAGGTGACCACCACAATTACCACGGCTGCGCCAATCAACGGTGAGATCACACGCAGGTAGAGATGATCGAGTGTATCGACGTCGCTGACAAAGCGGTTGAGTAATTCACCCTGACGAAATCGTGCCAGCTGTTCCGGAGCGAGGGCGATGAGTTTGCCAAAGGTGAACACGCGCAAATGTTGCAGCACGCGGAAAGTGGCATCGTGGCTCACCAGGCGCTCAAAATAACGCGCAGCCGTGCGCGTGATCGCCGCGCCACGTACGCCAGCTGCGGGCAACATATAGTTGAACGTGTAAAGTCCCGCTACGCCCGCCAGTGAAGAGGCGGCGAGGAACCAGCCGGATAACGTAAGCAGTCCAATACTGGCAAGCAAGGTGATGATGGCAAGAACAACGCCAAGTCCTAAACGCCATGGATGACGGCTAAACAGACGTAGGAAAGGCAATAAATCGTTCATTATGCGATCTCCTTTTGACGATGCTGCGCCATTTCGCGCAGTGGTCCATCTTGTTCAATCAGCTGCTGCCAGGGACCTTGTTGCACCAGTTGCCCCGCCTGCATCACCCACACTTCATCCCAACTCGCGAGCTCGCTAAGTTGGTGTGTGATCATCAACGTGGTTTGCTGAGTGGCTGCTTGTTGCAAGGCATTGATGACATGCTGCTCGCTCTGGCTATCTAGCCCGGAACCGGGCTCATCAAGCAGCAGCAATTGCGCTGGTTTAAGCAATGCACGCGCTACGGCAATACGCTGCGCCTGACCGACGGAAAGACCCACGCCGCCATCGCCTAAAACGGTATCTAATCCTTGTGGCAGACGATCTAAAAATTCATCAACACCCGCGCGCTGTAGAACCGACATGAGCGTAGCGTCATCAATGCGGCTATTAAGCAGCAGATTTTCGCGCAGCGTTTGCGCGGGTAAATGGGGATTTTGGCCTACCCAGGCGATATGTTTTTGCCAGCTATCGCGGCTGATATCGCGCAGCTCCTGTCCATTGATCTGCAGCGAACCTTGATAAGGCAGGAAACCCAGCAAGACGTTCATCAGCGCGGTTTTCCCTGCGCCGCTTTGTCCTACTAACGCCACGCGTTTACCGGCGTTGAGAGTAAAATTCAGCGATTGAGACAGCGCTTCACCGCTGGCTGTCATTACCACTAGGTCCTGCGCATGAAGGTGTAGCGGTGCCGTGAGGGAAAGCTCGCGGGAAGCGTGTTCTAAGGTTGGATCGGGACTTTCACGTAGAAACTGGTCCAGCGCATCAGCTCCGCCAATCGCTTGCGCTTTGGCGTGATAAAAAGTGCCTAAATCGCGTAACGGCTGAAAAAATTCAGGTGCCAGAATGAGTGCCAGAAAACCGGCAAACAGCGTTACGCCGGTGCTGTAATGACCAAAATTCAGTTCGCCAAGGTAAGAAAAACCGAAATAGACCGCGACGACAGCAATCGCCAGTGAGGCAAAAAACTCCAGCACGGCGGAAGAGAGAAACGCCAGGCGCAACACTTCCATGGTGCGCTGACGGAAATCGGTGGTGCTGGCGGCAATCGCTTCTTGCTCTGCCGCGCCGCGATAGAACAAGCGCAGCGTTTCACGTCCACGCAGACGATCGTAAAAATCACCGCTAAGACGGGCGAGAGCAACAAAGTTGCGGCGGTTGGCATCCGCCGCGCCCATACCAACCATCGCCATAAACAGGGGAATCAGTGGCGCGGTCACCAGCAGAATCAATCCTGCCGCCCAGTTAATCGGGAAAATAGCGATCAAAATAGCTAATGGAATAAAGACCGCCAGCGACATTTGTGGCAGATAGCGCGCGTAGTATTCCTGCATCTCTTCGATTTGCTCGAGCAGCAGCGTAGCCCAGCTGCCTGCGGGTTTGCCCTGAATCCAGGCGGGACCGAGCACATTGAGGCGATCCAGAACCTGCTGACGCAGCGCACGGCGAATGGCGACGCCAGCGCGATGTCCTGCCATTTCGCGGGCGTAATGCAATCCAGCACGTAAGACAAAGCACAGCAGCAACAACAGAAAATCGGTGAGCAGTGATGCACGAGGTTGTTGCGCGACCAGCAGATTTTGCAGCAGTGAAGCCATTAACCAGGCTTGGGCGATAATGACCAGTGCGCCAGCAAAACCCAACAGCGAAGCTACACGCAAGTTGCGCGCACCGTGATGACGTTGCTGACGGAGCCAGCGGAGAAGTTCTTGTTGCCGTGATTTGTTCATGCGATGCCGTTTGGTAACTCAAAAGAGATGTGAATCCCGGATGAAAACCCAGCAATGTCGGGCGCGTGAACTGTAGCACGCAGGTAACAAAAAAGGCGACCAAAACTGGCCGCCTTTAGGCGATTATGATCAGGTTATTAACAACTTACTTATCGTTTTTAACCAGTCCATCGAGGAAGCGTTCCGCATCCAACGCAGCCATACAGCCGGTACCGGCAGAGGTAATGGCCTGGCGATAAATATGATCCATCACATCGCCGGCAGCGAACACGCCTGGGATGCTGGTTTGAGTGGCGTTACCATGCAAACCAGACTGCACTTTGATGTAGCCATTTTCTAAATCCAGCTGACCGTCAAAGATTGCGGTATTTGGACTGTGGCCGATAGCGACAAACAGACCAGCGACATCGAGTGATTCCGCCGCTTCACCTTTGGTAGAAAGCAGTTTCAAGCCTGTCACGCCCATTTGATCGCCGACCACTTCGTCCAGCGTGCGGTCGGTGTGCAGCACGATGTTGCCATTGCGCACTTTTTCCATCAGGCGGTCGATGAGGATTTTCTCCGCGCGGAAGCTGTCGCGACGGTGAATCAGATGCACTTCAGCGGCAATGTTAGCCAAATAAAGTGCTTCCTCAACGGCAGTGTTGCCTCCACCAATCACGGCAACTTTCTGGTTACGGTAGAAGAAACCGTCACAGGTCGCGCAAGCAGATACGCCTTTGCCTTTAAACGCTTCTTCTGATGGCAGACCGAGATAACGCGCTGAGGCGCCAGTTGCGATGATCAAGGCATCAGCAGTGTATTCACCGCTGTCGCCGACCAGACGGAACGGACGGTTCTGCAAATCGACGGTATGAATGTGGTCAAAAATGATCTCGGTGTTGAATTTCTCAGCATGCTCTTGCATGCGTTCCATCAACGCTGGACCGGTCAGATCGTTTGCATCGCCTGGCCAGTTCTCCACTTCGGTGGTGGTGGTGAGCTGACCCCCTTTTTCCAGCCCGGTGATTAATACCGGATTCAGGTTAGCGCGCGCTGCATATACCGCAGCAGTGTAACCGGCAGGGCCGGAGCCCAGAATGAGCAGCTTACTGTGTTTGGCCGTACTCATGCGTTCCTCAATTTTTCTGACAACATAGTTTTTGATTGTAGGGAAATTAACGTCGCAAAAAAAGGCTTCAGCAATTTTGTTAACAATCACTGCGAGCGGCGTAGACGATGAGTGTAAATTTTGCACGCGCGTTGCGCCAAAAGGGGGCAATGCTCGGCAATTAGTGGTGCAGCAGCATAAAAATTCTCATTTAAAAACAGCAACCCAGAACTCTATCTGGCATCTTGTACTGAATTTGGATGTTTTACTTTGACAATCGCCTGCGCTTTTGCGAAAACATTGGGAGAAGCAGAGAATATTTAGCGATTCAAAACAGAATTTCATTTCTGTTTTGGCTTTTTTAGCCGAATAAACTCAGCCTGACATTGGTAGTGACGCATGATGTGGACAGACAACATGCGTCATACGGATGGACGCGTTACTGCACAGGCTTATGGTCTTCACTTCAGTAAGGCCCTGAACAATGAGCGTTTTCAGGGTGTGGCAGGTAAAGGGAAGGAATTAAGAGAGACAATAATAATGGTAGACAATAAGAAACGCCCCGGAAAAGATTTAGATCGTATCGACAGAAATATTCTGAATGAACTGCAGAAAGACGGTCGAATTTCCAATGTCGAGCTTTCCAAACGTGTTGGATTATCGCCAACTCCTTGTCTTGAGCGCGTACGTCGCCTCGAGCGTCAAGGCTTCATTCTGGGCTACACTGCGCAGCTCAATCCCCATTATCTGGATGCTTCACTGCTGGTTTTCGTTGAGATTACTCTGAATCGTGGTGCGCCAGATGTGTTTGAACAATTTAACGCCGCTGTGCAAAAACTTGAGGAAACTCAAGAGTGTCACCTCGTTTCCGGTGACTTTGACTACCTGCTGAAAACCCGCGTACCAGATATGTCCGCCTATCGTAAACTGCTGGGTGAAACCTTGCTGCGTCTGCCGGGCGTAAACGACACCCGTACTTACGTGGTGATGGAAGAGGTCAAACAGAGCAATCGTCTGGTGATCAAAACCCGGTAGTGCAGGGCAGGTGCAAAGCTTGCAGGATTTCGGTACACTCCTGTGAATTCATACAGGACCAGCGTCGGGCATGCCCGACGTTGTTGCCTTCTTAATTTACAGGCACCTGGAGAGTTCTCTTGAGCCAGGAATATACAGAAGATAAAGATGTTTCGTTACAACCGCTGAGCAGTGGACGTCGTCTGCTGGAGGCGTTGCTCATTCTTGTGGCCTTGTTCGCCATCTATTTGATGGTGTCGCTGGTTAGTTTTAACCCTTCAGATCCAAGCTGGTCACAAACCGCATGGCACGAACCTATCCATAATTTGGGTGGTAGCGTCGGCGCATGGCTGGCCGATACGCTATTGTTCATTTTTGGCGTGATGGCTTACGCCATTCCTCCCGTCATTATTGGTCTGTGCTGGATCACCTTCCGCCAACGCGATCGTCAGGATTACATCGACTACTTTGCCGTTGGTTTACGTCTGATTGGCGTGCTGGCCCTGGTGGTAACTACCTGTGGTCTTGCGGCGCTCAACGTTGATGACATCTGGTATTTTGCTTCCGGCGGCGTCATTGGCAGCCTGGTCAGCAATGCGATGGCACCGTGGTTCAGTTCGGCTGGCGGCACTTTAACGCTGCTGTGCGTCTGGGCTGCCGGGATCACCCTTTATACCGGTTGGTCATGGCTGACGATTGCCGAGAAGATCGGCGGCGTGGTAATGGGTGTTCTGACCTTTGCCAGCAACCGTTCACGGCATGACGAACCCTGGCAGGAAGAAGAATACGACGACGAAGAGCACGCTGATGAGGTGTCGCCTTCTATGCCTGCTTTACAGCCTGCAAATGAAGAAGACGATGTCTTGTTAGCCAAACCGCGCAAGATTAGCGAACCCGTTGTTGCAGAGTTGGGCGATGATCCGCTACTAGCTAAGGCCAGTGCGGCAACTGCCGCTGCGATTGCGGTTACCACGCAAGCCGCACAGCAAACCCCGGCAACCACGCAGCCTGCGGCAAGTGCGTCTGCAGAACCCGCCGCAATGCCGCGCGTTACTGAATCTGCTGCCCAGCCAACTTCGGTTCCACAGCCTGTCGCTGCGGCGCCTGAACCGATCGCGCAGCCTTCTACGCCGCTCTATCGTTTCGAGATGCCAAATGAACCGGCACCTTCACCGTTTTCGCCGGCTGATGACGATGAGGGCCCGAGAATGGGCAACTGGCAGGATGCCGCTCCATCTTCAGCGCCTTTAAATAGTGTCGCCGCTTCATCATTAGCTACGGGAGCAGTAAAAGCAGCATCTTCAACAGCTGCTTATTCGCCTGCTTTCGATATCGTGCCTGAGCGTGATTACAACCCGCAGGTCAAGCAGGGCATTGGTCCAGAATTGCCGCGTCCGAATAAGGTTAAGTTGCCAACACGACGCGAGTTAGCGTCGTACGGCATTAAGTTGCCTTCGCAGCGCATGGCGGAAGAGCAGGCTAAAGATGCTGAGCAGCAACAGCCGGAAGTCACCGCGTCTTACAGCGTTCCTTCACAGGAAGATGATGGTGAGCTGCAAGAGGCGCAGTTGCGTGAAGCCTTCGCATCACAGCAGCAGAATCGTTATGGCGAAAGCTGGCAGGATGCGTCTGAGCCTGAGGATGAAGATGCATTGCAGCAGGCTCAACTGGCACGTCAGTTCGCCGACCAGCAGCAGCAACGCTATAACGAACCTGAAGTGAAGGAAGCGCCGGTCTTTAATCTGGATACCTCGTCTGCGTTTGATTTTTCGCCAATGAAAGATCTGGTCGACGACAGCCCAAGCGAGCCGCTGTTTACGATCTCTGCAACGCCAGAGCCGGAAGAACCCGCGCAGTGGCAGCAACCCGTTGCGCCAGAGCCAGCGTCATTACCGTCGTTGAGTGCCGAATCAAGCCCGTGGTCGTCGCCGGAACAGGAAGCCTATTCTGCGCCGCCTGCGCCAGTGAAACCTGCAGCGCCAGCGCAGGATAGCTTGTTCCATCCGTTCCTGGTTCGCCATGAACAGCCGCTGGAAAAACCCTCTACGCCGCTGCCAACGCTGGATCTGCTCACGTCACCACCGGCTGAAGAAGAGCCGGTTGATATGTTTGCACTTGAGCAAACGGCGCGACTGGTTGAGGCTCGACTGGCGGATTATCGTGTGAAGGCGGAAGTAGTAGGTATTTCTCCTGGGCCAGTCATCACCCGTTTTGAGCTCGACTTAGCGCCAGGCGTTAAAGCTTCACGTATCTCTAACTTGTCGCGTGACCTGGCGCGTTCACTGTCAGCGGTTGCCGTGCGCGTGGTGGAAGTGATTCCAGGCAAGCCTTATGTTGGGCTTGAACTGCCAAATAAACATCGTCAAACCGTTTATCTGCGCGAAGTGCTGGATTGCCCTAAATTCCGTGAAAATCCGTCACCGCTTGCAGTGGTGTTGGGCAAGGACATTGCTGGCCAGCCGGTTGTGGCTGATTTAGCGAAAATGCCTCACTTGCTGGTTGCCGGTACCACTGGTTCCGGTAAATCGGTGGGCGTTAACACCATGATCATCAGCATGTTGTATAAAGCCACGCCTGAAGAAGTGCGTTTTATCATGATTGACCCGAAAATGCTTGAGCTGTCAGTCTACGAAGGCATTCCGCACCTACTGACCGAAGTGGTTACCGATATGAAAGATGCGGCCAATGCGCTGCGCTGGAGTGTTGGTGAAATGGAGCGTCGCTATAAGCTGATGTCGGCATTGGGCGTGCGTAACCTTGCCGGATATAACGAGAAGATTGAGCAGGCTGCAGCGATGGGCCGACCAATTCCCGATCCGTTCTGGAAGCCGGGCGATAGCATGGACACCACACCGCCAGTGCTGGAAAAACTGCCTTATATCGTGGTACTGGTTGACGAATTTGCCGATCTGATGATGGCTGTCGGTAAGAAAGTTGAAGAGTTGATTGCGCGTCTGGCACAGAAAGCACGTGCGGCGGGTATTCACCTGGTGCTGGCGACGCAACGTCCGTCGGTCGATGTGATTACCGGTCTGATCAAAGCCAACATCCCGACGCGAATCGCCTTTACCGTTTCCAGTAAGATCGACTCACGCACCATCCTCGATCAGGGCGGTGCGGAATCGCTGCTGGGCATGGGTGACATGCTCTACATGCCGCCAAACTCCTCAATGCCAGTGCGTGTGCACGGTGCATTCGTGCGCGATCAGGAAGTCCATGCGGTCGTTCAGGACTGGAAAGCACGCGGTCGTCCGCAATATATCGAAAGCATTACTGCTGGTGAAGAGAGCGATAGCGCGGCTGGCGGTATGATGGGTGATGAAGAGCTGGATCCGCTGTTCGATCAGGCTGTCTCTTTCGTGGTGGAAAAACGCCGGGCGTCCATTTCTGGGGTTCAGCGCCAGTTCCGTATTGGTTATAACCGTGCTGCACGCATCATCGAGCAGATGGAAGCGCAGGGCATCGTTTCTGAACCGGGACACAATGGCAACCGTGAAGTGCTTTCACCGCCGCCACACGAAATGTAAATTATCGCGTGCGATTGTCTGCTTATGGGCCAGTTAACACTGGCCCATTGTTTATCTGTTGGTCGATCCCCATATCTTCGGGAGCTTTCGGCTTTTTCTCCTGTCGAAGAGACAGGACGGCAACTACGTTTAATGCAGTAAGTGTCGGGAAACAATGAATAAGGAATCGAATCAGATGAAATTACGCGTTATTGCCTGTGGCCTGTTGGCCAGTTTTGTTTCCGCATCAGTATTGGCGGATGCGTCCAGCGATCTGCAACAGCGTCTCAATAAAGTGAACAGCTTCCATGCCAGCTTCAGTCAGAAAGTGACCGATGGCAGCGGCGCTAACGTGCAGGATGGTGAAGGTGAGCTGTGGGTTAAGCGCCCAAGTTTGTTTAACTGGCACATGACCGCGCCGGACGAAAGCGTAATTATTTCTGATGGCAAAAATCTGTGGTTCTACAATCCCTTCGTTGAACAAGCCAGCGTTAGCCTGCTGCAAAATGCGGCAAGTAATACGCCGTTTATGCTGATTGCGCGTAATCAGCCAAGCGACTGGAAACAGTACAACATCAAGCAACAGGGCGATAACTTCGAGCTAACGCCGAAGAGCAGTGATGGCAACCTCAAGCAGTTCACCATCAATGTGACATCGTCTGGCACCATCAATAAGTTCAGCGCGATTGAGCAAGATGGTCAGCACAGCGATTATCAGCTGAAGAGCCAAAACAACGGCGCCATTAGCCCAGACAAATTCACCTTTACGCCGCCAAAAGGGGTAACGGTGGACGATCAACGTCAGTGAGGTCACGGTGAGTAACCTGTCTCTGGATTTCGCACCTTCGAATGAGTTTCAGCCGCTGGCCGCACGTATGCGGCCAGCTACGCTGCAACATTACATTGGGCAGCAGCATTTGCTGGCGCCCGGTAAACCGCTGCCGCGCGCTATTGAGGCCGGGCATCTGCATTCGATGATTTTGTGGGGACCGCCGGGGACAGGGAAAACAACATTAGCCGAAATCATCGCCCATTACGGTAAAGCTGATGTTGAGCGGATTTCTGCGGTGACTTCTGGCGTTAAAGAGATTCGTGAAGCGATAGAGCGCGCCCGGCAAAATCGTTTGGTGGGCCGACGCACCATTCTGTTTGTCGACGAAGTTCATCGCTTTAACAAAAGTCAGCAGGATGCATTCCTGCCACATATTGAAGATGGCACCATCACGTTTATCGGTGCCACCACCGAAAATCCCTCGTTTGAGCTCAACTCGGCGCTGCTATCGCGTGCTCGTGTCTATTTACTCAAATCTCTTACCACTGCTGATATCGAACAGGTTTTGCTGCAGGCGATGCAGGATGACGATCGCGGTTATGGCAAAAGCGATATTGTGCTGCCGGATAATACGCGCTGCATGATTGCAGAGTTGGTGAACGGGGATGCACGTCGGGCACTGAATACGCTGGAAATGATGGCGGATATGGCCGAAAGTAACGCCGAAGGCCAGCGTGAATTAACGCCACAATTGCTTAACGAAGTTTCCGGTGAAAGAGCGGCGCGTTTTGATAACAAAGGCGATCGTTTCTACGATTTGATCTCCGCTCTGCATAAATCGGTACGCGGTTCAGCACCTGATGCGGCACTTTACTGGTATGCAAGAATCATCACCGCCGGCGGCGATCCGCTGTATGTCGCCCGCCGTTTGCTGGCTATCGCTTCGGAAGATGTGGGTAACGCCGATCCGCGCGGTATGCAAGTTGCGTTAGCGGCCTGGGATTGCTTCACCCGCGTCGGTCCAGCTGAAGGCGAAAGGGCGATTGCGCAGGCGATTGTCTACCTTGCCAGCGCACCCAAAAGTAATGCCGTTTACACCGCTTTCAAAGCCGCGATGCGCGATGCCCGCGAATTTCCTGACTACGATGTGCCGGAACATTTACGCAATGCTCCGACCAAATTGATGAAGGAGATGGGGCTGGGTAAAGAGTATCGCTATGCGCACGACGAGATTAACGCCTATGCCGCTGGCGAAGTCTATTTCCCGCCAGAAATGGCGCAGACACGCTACTATCAACCGACTAATCGCGGGCTTGAAGGGAAAATTGGCGAAAAACTCGCCTGGCTGGCTGAGCAGGATCAAAATAGCCCGATAAAACGCTACCGCTGATAAACACCTTACGGTAAGGTGAGCAAGGATTTCATTGCATTCCATAGGGATGCACGTCCCGCCATTCGTTCAATCAACCTTTTTATTACACAGGATTAGCATGCTCGATCCCAACCTGCTGCGTAACGAGCCAGACGCAGTCGCAGAAAAACTGGCACGCCGAGGATTTAAACTGGATGTGGAAACCTTACGTTCGCTTGAAGAGCGTCGTAAAGTCTTGCAGGTAGAAACTGAAAATCTGCAAGCTGAGCGTAATTCCCGATCCAAATCCATCGGTCAGGCCAAAGCACGTGGGGAAGACATCGAGCCGCTGCGTCAGGAAGTGAACGCACTGGGCGAACGCCTGGATGCGGCGAAAGCAGAACTGGATGCCCTGCAGAACGAAATTCGTGACTTTGCCCTCGCATTGCCAAATCTCCCGGTTGACGAAGTCCCGTTGGGTAAAGATGACAGCGAGAACCAGGAAGTCAGTCGCTGGGGCCAACCGCGCCAGTTCGATTTCCCGGTAAAAGACCATGTTGAGCTGGGTGAAGCCGCCAAAGGTCTGGATTTTGCCGCAGCGGTTAAACTGACGGGTTCACGTTTCATTGTGATGCAGGGCCAGATTGCGCGTCTGCACCGTGCGCTTAGCCAGTTTATGCTTGACCTGCACACGCAGCAGCACGGTTATCTTGAAACCTATGTTCCGTATCTGGTTAATCAGGAAACACTGTATGGAACCGGACAACTGCCGAAATTTGGTGAAGATCTGTTCCATACCAAGCCGCTGGGCGAAGAAGCAGGTAGCAGCAACTATGCGTTGATCCCAACCGCTGAAGTGCCGCTGACCAATCTGGTGCGCGATGAAATCGTTGAAGAAGAATCTTTGCCGCTCAAACTCACCGCACACACGCCATGCTTCCGTTCTGAAGCCGGTTCGTACGGACGTGATACGCGCGGTTTAATCCGTATGCACCAGTTCGACAAAGTGGAAATGGTGCAGATTGTGGCGCCTGAAACTTCTATGGACGCACTGGAAGAGTTGGTCGGCCATGCAGAGAAAGTGCTGCAGCTGCTGAATCTGCCATACCGTAAAGTGCTACTTTGCACCGGCGATATGGGCTTCGGTTCTGCCAAGACTTACGATCTGGAAGTTTGGCTGCCAGCACAGGACACCTATCGTGAGATCTCCTCTTGCTCCAACATGGGTGATTTCCAGGCTCGTCGTATGCAGGCGCGCTGCCGCAGCAAAACCGACAAGAAACCACGTTTGGTGCACACGCTGAACGGTTCTGGTCTGGCGGTTGGTCGTACTCTGGTTGCTGTGCTGGAAAACTACCAGCAAGCAGATGGCCGCATTGAAGTGCCAGAAGTGTTGCGTCCTTATATGGGCGGACTGGAATTCGTTGGCTAATCAACGCGCAATTATATAAGCCCGGCAATGCCGGGTTTTTTTGTTTCTTAAGCTGAAAAATAATTATTTTTTAGTTGGAATTAATCAGAAATAAACGTTATCGATAATAAATGGCCGTTAACCATTAAAAATCATAAATTCAAATAGATAGATGCCTGCCTGTTATCTTTCATCCTGCCTCTAACCCGCTGAAGATAAATAAAATAAATTGTGCTGCAGCAAATCGTGCGGCGACGATTTTTTGCACATTGACTTTAAAATAGCAAATGGCAAACTGCGCGCAATTATCGTCATCTCTTTTGGTTTTATTCCCTATGTCAACCTGGTCGCGCCCCGTCGTTTTGCTGCTTTGCGGCTTAATGCTCATGACGGTGTCTATTGCTGTGCTTAATACGCTGGTACCGCTATGGCTTACCCATGATCAATTGCCAACCTGGCAAGTGGGTATGGCTAGCTCATCGTATTACACCGGTAATTTGCTGGGCACTTTGCTCGCGGGTTGGTTGATCACTCGTTACGGTTTTAATCGCTGTTTCTACCTCGCCAGTGTGCTTTTCGCCGTGGCGACCATGGGCATGGTGATGCTGGATGGTTTCTATAGCTGGACCATGTTGCGCTTCACCGCAGGTGTGGGTTGTGCACTGATTTGGGTGGTGGTTGAGAGCGCCTTATTATGCAGCGGTACCGTACGTAATCGTGGTCAGCTGCTCGCGGCATATATGATCATCTACTACCTCGGCACGGTTGCCGGCCAGTTGTTGGTGAGTCGTGTGTCGACAGAGCTGCTCCACGTGATTCCGTGGGTGACTGCGCTGATTATCTGTGCGGTGTTGCCGGTCGTATTTGTGCATGTTAATGCCAGCGCTGCGACGGAAGAGGCTTCAACGGGTCACCTTTGGGTGATGTTGCGCCGTCGTAGTTCACGTCTCGGCATCAATGGCTGCATCATTTCCGGTATCGTTCTCGGCTCGCTTTATGGCTTGATGCCTTTGTATCTGTCGCATCAGGGCATGAGTGATGCGACCGTCGGTTACTGGATGGCGTTACTGGTCAGCTCGGGCATTGTCGGCCAGTGGCCAGTAGGACGTTTAGCCGATCGCTTTGGTCGCCTGATGGTACTACGTGTGCAAGTGTTTGTGGTTATTCTGGGTGCGATTGCCATGTTGGGTGATGCTGCGATGGCGCCAGCACTGTTTGTGCTGGGGCTGGCGGGTTTTACTCTCTACCCAGTGGCGATGTCCTGGGCGTGCGAAACCGTGGCGCATCATGAGTTAGTGGCGATGAATCAGGCATTACTGTTCAGCTATACCGTGGGTAGTTTGGTGGGGCCGGGAATGACGTCAATGCTGATGCAGAACTACTCTGACCGCCTGCTGTTTGTGATGATTGCTGTAGTTGCACTGGTTTATCTGGTGATGTTACTGCGCAAAGCCGATCATCAGGCAACGCCGGTTGCACATGCTTAACGCATTAATATGAAATAGTAAAAAGGGGAGCCAGCGGCTCCCCTTTTGTTTGCGGTTAATACATCACTTTATGACCGTAGCTGGCGAGGATATTCTTCACTCGCTCCATGGTTTCTTTGCTCGGCGGCTTAACACCATCCAGCTTGTACTCTTCACCCATGGCAATCCATTTGTGTTTGCCTAACTCGTGATAAGGCAACAGTTCAATCTTCTCAATGTTATCCATATCCTTAGTGAACTCACCTAAGCGATGCACGGAATCATCATCATCAGAGTAACCAGGCACAACAACGTAACGAATCCAGGTGCGTTTGCCTCTCTTCTGTAGGTAGCGCGCGAAGTCCAGCGTACGATGATTGGAAACGCCCACCAGAACTTCATGCACATCATCATTGATCTGTTTTAAGTCGAGCATGACCAAATCTGTGGCATCCAGTAATTCATCGATCACTGGGTCGTAGCGACGAACAAAGCCGTTGGTGTCAAGGCAGGTATGAATACCTTCTGCCTGGCAGGCGCGGAACCAGTCACGCACAAACTCGGCTTGTAAGATCGCTTCGCCACCCGACGCCGTCACGCCGCCGCCAGATGCATTCATAAAGTGACGATATGAGAGCGCATCCTTCATCAACTCTTCAACGGTAACTTCTTTACCGCCATGCGTGTCCCATGTATCGCGGTTATGGCAATACAGGCAGCGCATAAGGCAGCCCTGAAAAAAGGTGATGAAACGGATGCCTGGGCCGTCAACGGTGCCGCAGGATTCAAAGGAGTGGATACGACCGATGGTTGACATTGCGATGGGTTCTCCAGGTGAGCCTGAACATCAGGCAGCACAATCTATGTCGTGCTCTAAAAGTGAAAGTCGATTTTGCCAGGTCGCCAGCACCAGCAAGCTGGCAAAACGGACTTGTGGAGAAAAGGCTCCCGCAGGAGCCTTTTAATCTCAGTGAAGTGCTATTACAACGACTGAGTGAACGTACGGGTAATTACATCTTTCTGCTGCTCTTTGGTGAGCGAGTTAAAGCGAACAGCATAACCGGATACGCGAATGGTCAATTGAGGATACTTCTCAGGATGTTCCATCGCATCCAGCAGCATCTCACGGTTCATCACGTTAACGTTCAGATGCTGACCGCCCTCAATATTAGCTTCATGGTGGAAATATCCATCCATCAAGCCAGCAAGGTTAGTTTTACGCACGTTATCATCTTTACCCAGCGCATTCGGCACGATGGAGAAGGTATAAGAGATGCCGTCTTTAGCATAAGCGAAGGGCAGTTTCGCGACCGAGGTCAATGAAGCTACCGCACCTTTCTGATCACGGCCGTGCATTGGGTTAGCACCCGGTCCGAACGGTGCACCCGCACGACGTCCGTCTGGCGTGTTACCGGTTTTCTTACCATAAACCACGTTAGAAGTGATGGTCAGTACTGACTGAGTTGGCACCGCATTGCGGTAGGTTTGCAGTTTCTGAATTTTTTTCATGAAACGTTCAACCAGATCGCACGCCATGTCATCAACGCGCGAGTCATTGTTACCAAACTGCGGATATTCACCTTCAATTTCAAAGTCTACCGCTAAACCATCTTCATCACGGATGGTTTTCACTTTGGCGTATTTGATAGCAGAAAGTGAGTCAGCGGCAACAGACAGACCCGCGATACCACATGCCATGGTGCGATAAACGTCACGGTCGTGCAGTGCCATCAGTGAAGCTTCATAGCTGTACTTATCGTGCATGTAGTGAATGATATTCAGGGAGGTGACGTACTGCTTCGCTAGCCAATCCATGAAGTGATCCAGACGCTCCATCACGATGTCGAAATCAAGAATCTCGTCAGTGATTGGCGCTTCTTTCGGACCAACCTGCATTTTCAGTTTTTCATCAACGCCGCCGTTGATTGCATACAGCAGGGTTTTTGCCAGGTTGGCACGCGCACCGAAGAACTGCATCTGCTTACCGACAATCATTGGGCTAACGCAGCAGGCGATAGCATAGTCATCGTTGTCAAAGTCAGGACGCATCAGGTCGTCATTCTCATACTGCAATGAGGATGTATCGATAGAAACTTTTGCGGCGTATTTCTTGAAGTTAACCGGCAGTTTTTCAGACCACAGAATGGTCATGTTTGGTTCCGGAGATGGACCCATGGTGTAAAGCGTATTCAGGAAACGGAAGGTACTTTTGGTCACCAGAGTACGGCCATCTACGCCCATACCCGCTAATGATTCTGTTGCCCAGATTGGGTCACCGGAGAACAGCTCATCGTATTCAGGCGTACGCAGGAAGCGCACCATACGCAGTTTCATTACCAGATGGTCAATCAGTTCCTGTGCGTCTTCTTCAGTTAGTTTCCCGGCCTGAATATCGCGGTCGATGTACACATCAAGGAAGGTGGATACGCGACCGAAGGACATCGCCGCACCATTCTGAGATTTCACCGCCGCGAGGTAGCCGTAGTAAGTCCACTGAACGGCTTCTTGTGCATTGGTAGCGGGCAACGAGATATCTGAACCATACTTCGCAGCCATCTCTTTGATTTGACCCAGCGCACGATGCTGTTCAGAAATCTCTTCACGCAGGCGAATAGTGGCTTCGAGGTCAACACCATTCTCCATATCGCTTTGCAGAGAATTGAACTGCGCAACTTTGTCTTTCATCAGGTAATCAATGCCGTACAGCGCAACGCGGCGATAGTCACCGATGATACGACCGCGGCCATAGGCATCAGGTAAACCTGTCAGTACGCCTGATTTACGGCAGCGCATGATGTCTGGGGTATAAACATCGAATACGCCTTGGTTATGGGTTTTGCGGTAATCAGTGAAGACTTTTTTCAGCGCGGGATCGAGTTCGCGGCCATAAACCTTGCAAGAGCCCTCAACCATTTTGATGCCGCCGAACGGGATGATGGCACGTTTCAGAGGCGCTTCAGTTTGCAGACCAACAATTTTTTCCAGCGATTTGCTGATGTAGCCGGCGTCGTGAGAGGTGATGGTTGAAGCCAAATCGGTGTCAAAATCCACCGGCGCGTGAGTGCGGTTCTCAATTTTGATGCCTTCAAGCACGCTGTCCCACAACTTAGTTGTGGCTGGAGTCGCGCCCGCGAGGAAGGACTCGTCGCCTTCATACGGTGTATAGTTTTTCTGGATAAAGTCACGGACGTTGACGCTGTTCTGCCATTCGCCGGCGCTAAATCCTTCCCAGGCTGACGCCATTTTTTCATTCAGTTCGGACATGATATACCTGCCTTATTTAGGGAGACTTTGACGTATGGCGCGCTGCTTCAGCACGCCAGTACCAATTCATTAATGCACCGGCTCATCGCCACGCAGATAGATTACCCAGTAGGTCAAACCGACTAATAATCCGCCGCCAATAATGTTGCCGATGGTTACGGGAATAAGGTTATTAAGAATAAAATCGCTAACGCTGAGTGAGGGAAACTGTGCTGCGCTTGCACCAGCCATTTGCCAGAATTCCGGGCTGGCAAAATCACGGATAACAATGGCCATCGGAATGAGGAACATGTTGGCTATGCTGTGTTCGAAGCCGCAGGCAACAAACATCGCTACCGGTAAGATCATCGCAAACATTTTATCCATCAGGCTTCGGCCGGAGTAACTCATCCATACCGCCAGGCAAACCATCAAATTGGCGAGCGTGCCGAGACTGACTGCTTCAATAAAGGTGTGATGCATCTTGTGGTCAGCGGTTTGCAGAAGGTTTAAGCCCCAGGCACCATTCGCCACCATGTGTTCACCGGCCAGCCAGATCAGCGCTACAAAGAACAGCGCGCCAAACAGGTTACCTATATAGACGGTCAACCAATGTCGACCAAGTTGCAGCCAGGTGATTCGGCCGCTGGCTTTTGCCACCACGATCAGAACAGTTGAGGTGAACAGGTCAGCGCCACACACGACTACTAACATTAAACCGAGTGAGAAACAGATACCGCCGATCAGTTTTGCTATGCCGTAGGGCATGGCTCCACTTCCGGTAGTTGCAGTGATATAGAAGACAAATGCAATTGAGATAAATACGCCAGCAGTAATGGCAAGGAAGAATGTGGTTAAAGGACGTTTAGTAGCTTTATATATGCCGGCTTCTTCTGCAACTTTCGCCATTGCCGCCGGTAATAATGAATTAAAAGGGTTGTCAGCTTTCACACTAACGCTCTCCAAAAATTGCCTGTAAAGATACTAACAAAGGAGTATAGGTCAGAAATTGATGTGGATCATATTTGACCGGAAGGTTGCTGATAAGCGAAGCGATAAAGCATGCATTTTGTGTTTAACTAATTGAATTATATAAAATAAATAATTTTTAATTTATGCAAAATAAGTTGAAGGTGGATGCAGTCAAGGCTGGGTTTTGTTAAATATCATTAACGAATGAAGCTTAATTGTTATTCAATAATACGCTTTAATATCTTTGCATGATCAAAATAAAAAAATGGCACTGATTTTTTTCAGTGCCATTTACCAATACGTTAATTTCTATGGATAAGACTTAAAGCGTTAAGGCTATTTTTGTGACCAGTAACGACGTTTGGCTGTCTGCAGTTTTTCATAGGCAGCGAGTAATGATTGATGCGCAGGGAATGCTTTTAGGTCCAGATCGACCGCTTGCAATCCATAGAAGGGCGCTTCACCACTAATTGCCGCTGAAGCAGCTTCAACAGCGGCTTGGCCATACATACGAACAAAGGCGCGATGATATTGAAGTGGATCACGTTCCTCTTCCATTGCCAGCAGCAGCAAGGTTTGCAGGCAGCGATAGTAGTTAGCGCGCTCTTCGCTGAAGATGGACTGGTTAAATTCCATCGTCCATTCAGTCCAAATCAGAGCCTGATCCAGGTCGCCACCTGCCAGCGCTAGCATCGCTTTCAGCTCGCCGATACGCAGCGTGTACCAACCATTATCTTTGCCTGATGCCAGACCCAGCAGTTCGCGCACGCGAGTAAAGTCATCATGACCTTCCTCATCCAGTTGCACGATCAGCTCGAGATAGGCCTCAGGTTCCCATTGGCTTTCCGGCAGCGCCAGCAGCGTTTCGCGCAGTGGTGCACCCATGCTGTTATTCGCCAGCAGCAGATCTTCCGCTGGATAAATATCAGACATACCAGGAACGATAATGCGGCAAGCGTAAACGCTCAGATGTTCATAGTCAGCGATATAGACTTCTTTATCTTCCGCACGGAAGATCGCCATCAGCGTATCAAACTCTTCGTGCGTGGTACCCGCAAAGCTCCAGTCGACGAAAGGATAGTCAGCATCGTTTTTGAACATATCCCATGAAATCAGACCGCTTGAATCGATGAAATGCGTTTCCAGGTTAGCGTGTTCCGCCACTTCTTCATCATCAAACGTCGGCGGAGTAAACACGTCGAGATCTTTCAGACCACGGCCCTGCAGCAGTTCAGTAACTGTACGCTCCAGTGCGACGCCAAAGTCCGGATGTGCACCAAACGAAGCGAAACAGGTACCATTTGCTGGATTGAACAGCACTACGCAGATAACCGGATATTTACCGCCCAGTGAAGCATCGTAAGAGAAGATTGGGAAACCTTCTGCTTCCAGACGATCAATCGCTTCAATTACGCCAGGATGACGTTGCATCACCTCTGCTGGAATTTCTGGCAGGCTGATGGATTCGGCGATGATGCGATTCTTGATATGGCGCTCAAAAACCTCAGACAGGCCCTGTACGCGCGCTTCGTTCGCGGTGTTACCGGCTGACATACCATTCGAAACGTACAGATTTCCGATGATGTTCATCGGGATATAAACCGTTTGCTGGTCAGATTGGCGGGTAAATGGCAGGCCACAAATACCGCGCTCATCATTGCCGGATTGCAGATCAATCAGCTCAGAAGCACCCAGGCTCTCATCAGGATCATAGAACTTGCGCAGGCGCGCATCCAGAATGCCTTCTGGCAGGCTGTCGTCTTCAGTGAGCGGGAACCACTTTTCATTCGGATAGTGAACAAAATCGCCATTAGCGATGGATTTACCTAACCAGAAATCGGCGAAGAAATAGTTAGTAGAGAGGCGCTCAAAATATTCGCCCAGTGCTGAAGCCAGAGCGGCTTTTTTGCTAGCACCTTTGCCATTTGTAAAGCACAACGGGCAGTCGCGATCGCGAATGTGTACTGACCAGACGTGTGGCACCGGATTCAGCCAGGAAGCTTCTTCAATATTGAAACCAAGGTCTTGCAGTTTCTGCTGAAAGCGAGCAATGGAATCTTCCAGTGCGGCGTCTTTTCCGGGGATAAACGTTTGCGTCATGGTGGCGCTCTCTTAAGTCAAAGGGGTGGGCGTAAAGCGCGCAATAATACGGGTTTTATGCGTGCTTCGCTATTCAGTCAGCCAAATTTATCTCAGTCTGGTTAAGGTTTTTACGCTATTCCGCTCCCCGCTTTTTCTTTCTGGAATTACCTCACATAATTCCACAGCTTAATGCATTTATGACATAAGCTGCGGTGGAGCTGGCTCTGGAAATGTGATCGCTGCCGGATTAATGATTGCAGCCATCTGGAGGCAATGATAAAACCGGTGGGGTATTCATAACCGTTCGATATGACAGTGGTGAGGGGAAATGACTCAGGTTTATAATTTTAGCTCTGGCCCGGCTATGCTGCCGGTAGAAGTGCTCCGTCGCGCAGAACAAGAACTGACAAACTGGCACGGATTAGGCACCTCGGTGATGGAGATCAGTCACCGCAGTAAAGAGTTTATTGCTGTTGCAGAAGCGGCAGAACAAGATTTTCGCGATCTACTAAAGATCCCATCCAACTACAAAGTTTTATTCTGCCACGGCGGTGCGCGTGCACAATTCGCGGCCATCCCCGGCAACCTATTGGGTGACGCAAAAACCGCAGATTATATTGACGGCGGTTACTGGGCTCACAGCGCAATTAAAGAAGCCGAAAAATTCTGCTCGCCAAATACCATTGATATAAAAACCACTCGTGATGGTAAACGTGCTTTATTACCAATGCGTGAATGGCAGCTGAATGATGATGCGGCTTACGTCCATTTCTGCCCGAACGAAACGATTGATGGCATTGCTATCGATGAAGAGCCAGATTTTGGCGATAAGATCGTCGTTGCCGATCTCTCTTCTACTATTTTGTCTCGTCCAATCGATGTGAGTCGTTATGGCGTGATCTATGCTGGCGCGCAAAAAAATATCGGCCCGGCGGGCTTAACCTTAGTGGTTGTGCGCGAAGACCTGCTGGGTAAAGCACAGCGTTATGTGCCTTCAATCCTTGATTACAAGGTGCTGGCCGAAAACGAATCGATGTTCAACACCCCGCCAACTTTCGCATGGTATCTCTCTGGCCTTGTATTCAAATGGCTGAAAGAGAAGGGCGGCGTGGCCGAGATGGACAAGCTGAATCAGGCAAAAGCCGACTTACTGTATGGCGTGATTGATAACAGCGCGTTTTATCGTAACGATGTCGCAAGCGAAAACCGTTCACGTATGAACGTTCCATTCCAGTTAGCCGATTCATCTTTGGACAAAGTGTTCCTGGAAGAGTCTCTCAAGGCTGGTCTGCATGCGTTGAAAGGCCATCGCGTGGTTGGCGGTATGCGTGCATCGATCTACAATGCGATGCCGCTGGAAGGCGTTAAAACACTGACTGAGTTCATGGTTGACTTCGAACGTCGCCACGGTTAATTGCTTTTTTCATGCCAGCTTGTCTGGTATCAGACCCCGTCACACGATGGGGTCTCGTATTTTCTGGAGATTTGGTTTCACATGCAGGACACCCTGACTCTACAACCGATTGCTCGCGTTGACGGCACGGTAAATTTACCGGGTTCAAAAAGCGTCTCGAACCGCGCTCTCTTGCTGGCCGCGCTGGCAAAAGGCACCACTCGCCTGACTAATTTGCTCGATAGCGATGACGTTAAGCACATGCTGAACGCCCTCAAGGCGCTGGGTGTCAGCTATACGCTCTCCGATGATCGCACCGTATGCGAAGTAGTGGGTAACGCGGGACCTTTGCGCGCTGAAAAGCCGCTTGAGCTGTTTCTGGGTAACGCAGGCACCGCGATGCGTCCATTGGCTGCTGCGCTGTGTTTGGGCCAGCAGTCAATTGTCCTGACTGGCGAGCCGCGCATGAAAGAGCGTCCGATTGGTCATCTGGTTGATGCACTGCGTCAGGGCGGAGCAAAGATCGACTATCTTGAGCAGACCGATTACCCACCAGTACGCCTCAATGGCGGTTTTGTTGGGGGCGAAGTCAGCGTTGATGGCAGCGTTTCCAGCCAGTTCCTGACGGCGTTGTTGATGACCGCGCCGCTGGCGCAGCAAGACACCATCATCACCATTAAAGGCGATCTGGTTTCTAAGCCTTATATTGACATTACCTTGCACCTGATGCGCTGCTTTGGTGTGGACGTTGATAACCAGAACTATCAGCGTTTTGTGGTCAAAGGGCAGCAACAGTATCAGTCTCCGGGCGATTACCTGGTGGAAGGTGATGCGTCTTCTGCCTCATATTTCCTCGCTGCGGCAGCCATTAAAGGTGGCACCGTGCGTGTAACCGGTATCGGCCGCAACAGCGTGCAGGGCGATATTCGTTTTGCTGATGTGCTAGAAAAGATGGGCGCAGTGATTGAGTGGGGCGATGATTACATCTCCTGTACGCGTGGATCGTTGACGGCAATCGATATGGATATGAACCATATTCCCGATGCGGCAATGACCATTGCAACCACAGCACTGTTCGCAGAAGGCACCACGCTGATGCGCAACATCTATAACTGGCGCGTAAAAGAGACCGATCGTCTGACGGCGATGGCGACTGAGTTGCGCAAAGTGGGTGCTGAAGTGGAAGAAGGACACGACTTTATTCGTGTGACACCGCCGGCTCAGTTGAACCATGCGGATATCGGTACCTATAACGATCACCGCATGGCGATGTGCTTCGCACTGGTGGCTCTGTCTGATACGCCAGTAACCATCCTTGATCCAGGCTGTACCGCGAAAACCTTCCCAAGCTATTTCCAGCAGTTGGCGAAAATCAGTCATACTTCTTGATCGTCTGACCCGGTGCACTAGGCCGGGTTTCTTTGCTCTCCTTTGGCCTTATCAATCGGAAATTCTTCTGAATCTGTCTATATTTCTAGCGCTGTCTACGCTAAAGGGTAACTAACCTGATGCAGGCAGCGTATAATGCCGCGCAATCCAGGCGGCCTGGAAGGGCTGACAATAAGCACGCAGCAACAGGAGAGAACAATGACGGCAATCGCCCCGGTTATTACCATCGATGGGCCAAGTGGCGCGGGTAAAGGGACTTTATGTAAAGCGATGGCGGAGTCGTTGCAGTGGCACTTACTGGATTCTGGCGCTATTTATCGCGTTTTAGCATTGGCTGCACTTCACCATCAGGTGGATATTGAGTCTGAAGAAGCATTAGTTCCGATTGCTGCGCATCTTGATGTGCGTTTTCTGTCGGTTGACGGTGAAATGCAGGTGGTGCTTGAAGGTGAAGACGTCACCGGTGAAATCCGCACGCAAGAAGTGAGCAACACCGCATCGCGCGTGGCCGCTTTTCCGCGGGTGCGTGAGGCGCTGCTTCGTCGCCAACGTGCATTCCGTGAAGAGCCCGGTTTAATCGCTGATGGACGAGATATGGGAACCGTGGTTTTCCCAGATGCACCAGTGAAAATTTTCCTCGACGCCAGCTCGGAAGAGCGTGCGCATCGCCGTATGCTACAGTTGCAGGAGAAGGGCTTTAATGTTAACTTTGATCGCCTTTTATCCGAGATAAAGGAACGCGACGACCGCGATCGTAATCGTGCCATCGCACCTTTAGTGCCTGCCACAGATGCTCTGGTACTGGATTCAACCAGTATGTCGATTGAGCAAGTGATTGAAAAGGCGCTTGATTATGCTAAGCAGAAGCTCGGCATTTAATCTTTCGGCAACCGAATTGCTATAACCCTGTACCAAGGACCCGGTGCAGGGCATGTGAAACAACCCCATCCGACAATGAAGTCAGGTGGACGTTAAATTGAAGAATCCTAAGATTATCAATATGACTGAATCTTTTGCTCAACTCTTTGAAGAGTCCCTGAAAGAAATCGAAACCCGTCCGGGTTCCATCGTTCGTGGCGTTGTTGTCTCTATCGACAAAGACGTAGTTCTGGTTGATGCGGGTCTGAAATCTGAATCTGCAATTCCTGCAGAGCAGTTCAAGAACGCAGCCGGCGAACTGGAAATCCAGGTAGGCGACGAAGTTGACGTTGCGCTGGACGCAGTAGAAGACGGCTTCGGTGAAACCCTGCTGTCCCGTGAGAAAGCTAAACGTCACGAAGCTTGGATCACGCTGGAAAAAGCTTACGAAGACGCTGAAACTGTTACCGGTGTTATCAACGGCAAAGTTAAAGGTGGCTTCACAGTTGAGCTGAACGGTATTCGTGCGTTCCTGCCAGGTTCACTGGTAGACGTTCGTCCGGTTCGCGATACTCTGCACCTGGAAGGCAAAGAGCTTGAATTCAAAGTAATCAAGCTTGATCAGAAACGTAACAACGTCGTGGTTTCACGTCGTGCAGTTATCGAATCTGAGAACAGCGCTGAGCGCGATCAGCTGCTGGAAAACCTGCAGGAAGGCATGGAAGTTAAAGGTATCGTTAAGAACCTCACTGACTACGGTGCATTCGTGGATCTGGGCGGCGTTGACGGCCTGCTGCACATTACCGATATGGCTTGGAAACGCGTTAAGCATCCGAGCGAAATCGTCAACGTGGGCGACGAAATCACTGTTAAAGTGCTGAAGTTCGACCGCGAGCGTACCCGTGTATCTCTGGGCCTGAAACAGCTGGGCGAAGATCCTTGGGTGGCTATCGCTAAGCGCTATCCAGAAGGCACCCGCCTGACTGGTCGTGTAACCAACCTGACTGATTACGGCTGCTTCGTAGAAATCGAAGAAGGCGTTGAAGGTCTGGTACACGTTTCTGAAATGGACTGGACCAACAAAAACATCCATCCGTCTAAAGTTGTAAACGTAGGCGACGTGGTTGAAGTAATGGTTCTGGACATCGATGAAGAGCGTCGTCGTATCTCCCTGGGTCTGAAGCAGTGCAAATCTAACCCATGGCAGTTGTTCGCTGAGACCCACAACAAAGGCGATCGCGTTGAAGGTAAAATCAAGTCAATCACTGACTTCGGTATCTTCATCGGCCTGGACGGTGGCATCGACGGTCTGGTTCACCTGTCTGACATCTCCTGGAACGCGACTGGCGAAGAAGCCGTTCGTGAGTACAAAAAAGGCGACGAAATCGCTGCCGTTGTACTGCAGGTTGATGCAGAGCGCGAGCGCATCTCTCTGGGCGTGAAGCAGTTGGCTGAAGATCCATTCAACAACTACATCACCCTGAACAAGAAAGGCGCTATCGTGACTGGTAAAGTCACTGCAGTTGACGCTAAAGGTGCTACAGTAGAATTAGCTGACGGCGTAGAGGGTTACCTGCGCGCTTCTGAAGCTTCTCTGGACCGCATCGAAGACGCAACTCTGGTTCTGAGTGTTGGCGACGACGTTGAAGCTAAATTCACCGGCGTTGACCGTAAGAACCGCGTTGTGAGCCTGTCTGTTCGTGCTAAAGACCAGGCTGATGAGAAAGAAGCTATCAACACTGTTAACACCAAACAGGATGAAGGCAGCAACTTCTCTAGCGCGATGGCTGAAGCGTTCAAAGCGGCTAAAGGCGAGTAATCGACCTAAGGCACCGGACGATGAAAATCGTCCGGTTTCGGTAAAAGCTGTCATACCTTTCCCAATAAGGATTAACCGGAGGTTACATGACCAAGTCAGAACTGATTGAAAGACTTGCTGGCCAGCATACTCATATTCCGGCGAAAGTCGTTGAGGATGCGGTCAAAGAGATGCTTGAGCACATGGCCACTACGTTGGCCCAGGGCGAGCGCATTGAAATCCGGGGATTCGGCAGCTTTTCTTTGCATTACCGTGCACCGCGTACGGGTCGTAACCCGAAAACGGGTGACAAAGTGGATCTGGAAGGTAAATACGTTCCTCACTTTAAGCCGGGCAAAGAATTGCGTGACCGTGCGAACATCTACGGCTAAGCCGTTACCGAACGATAAAAACGACACTTTAGGGTGTCGTTTTTTTTGCTTGCAGTATGCAGAATTGCGAGCTGCTTTCCAAAATGAAGTCCCACCAATGTAATCTCTGCAAAATTCTCTGAATCCATCGCGACACACACTCTTTTCACTGAAGCAAATCCCCCATCTTCACTGCAAACTCTTCCCCCAATGAGGGAGATTACTAATGCATATGAACTGGATTGTTCTGGCGAGATTGATGATTGCCTCGGCGTTGCCGTTGGGCATATTGCCGCACATACCCGCCGCCAGCGTAATACTCATCATGGTTGGATTCGCGGTGTTACTCGGGTTGATGCCAATCACGTTGCTGCGGATATTAGGGATTGCTCTGTTAATGTTGGCCTGGACATTGAATGAAGCTCGGCAGATGGTTAATAGCATTGAGGAACTGGCTGCCGCGTCTATTGAAGCCACGGTGCGCATCACTGAAGTGCGTGAACAGAAGCAGCAGCTGACAGCGCAAATCCTGCGTGTCGGTCAGCGTTATCAATTTCCACCTCTATTTGTCACGCTCAATAATGCTTCTACAGACCAACCATTTTGTGCCGGTCAGCGCTGGCAGATGAAATTGCGACTGCGTGCCGTGCACGGCAGACTGAACGAAGGGGAGTTCGATCTGCAACGCTTTGCTTTGTCGAATCACACTCCGCTGCAAGGTCGCATCATCAGTCAGCAGGCGGAATCGCTAACTTGCAACTGGCGCACGCGTTTTATTGATTATCATTTACCTAAATTTGATACGTTCCAGCTACCCGCAATCATGCAGGCTTTAGCGTTTGGTATACGTACCAACATGACCGAAGAGCAGCGACAGTTGCTGCGGGAAACAGGCACCGCCCACTTGATGGCCATCTCAGGCATGCACATTGCGTTAGCTGCCAGCGTTGGATGGCTATTATCACGTGCAATCCAGGTGACTTTACCTGCTCAATTGATTGGCCATTTGTTTCCGCTGCTGATTAGCATCATAACCGCAGCCATTTACACATGGGTTTCTGGCAGCCATGCACCGGCCCAGCGCGCGATTATCGCGCTCATGCTTTGGACAGGTATTCGTAGCGTTGGTTGGCAACTCAGTGGCTGGCAAGTATGGACATTGTGTATTGGCGCCTTGCTGGCACTTGATCCATTAACCGTACTGTCAGAAAGCTTTTGGTTGTCAGCACTGGCGGTCGCGATGCTAATTGTCTGGTATCAATGGTTTCCATTGCCGCATCGCTTTCGCTCAAAGCGTCGATGGCTGCTACTGCAATTGCTGCATCTGCAGCTTGGCATGATGATCCTCATGGCTCCGCTACAAATCTTCTTGTTTCAGGGAATAAGCCTGAGTGCTTTATTGGCAAATCTGATCGCGGTGCCGGTTGTGTCATTTGTCACGGTGCCACTGATATTGCTGGCAATGCTCTTGCCGGTGCCGCCGATTTCAGCGGGACTGTGGTATCTGGCGGATTTTTCTATAAACAAACTATTGCTCGTGCTGCAGTGGTTACCCGCGAGCTGGTGGGCATGGAGCGATACCTTACCCGCGATCGTGCTGCTGTGGGTGGGATTACTTCTTTGGCGTAGCAAGCTGATATATCGCAGCCTTATGCCGTGTTTTAGCCTGGTACTCGCGATCATCCTTTGGCGCAGCACTACTCAGCGTGATGATTGGCAAATCGACATGATTGATGTGGGGCATGGCCTGGCTATTGCCATTACGCAAGGCAATGAAGTGGTGCTATATGATGTTGGACCGGGCTGGAAGCAGGATGATGCCGGTTCACGGGTCATCCTGCCATGGTTGCAGTATCACGGCAGAAGCCTTCATTCTCTGATACTAAGCCACAAGCATCTGGATCACCGTGGTGGGCTACACTCATTGCTCAAAGTTAATCCAGCGGTAGCAATTCGAAGTGCCTTAGCGGAAAAGGGACATCTGCCATGCTTCCGTGGCCAGCAGTGGCAATGGGGCAAATTGCAATTTACCGCCTTGTGGCCGCCGGAGAGTCAGACCCAGGGACAAAATAACGATTCGTGTGTGGTGCGAGTCGATGACGGGCAATTTAGCGTATTGCTCACCGGTGATATTGAGTTAGAAGCCGAGAGAAAAATTGTCGCGCTGGAAAAAGATGCGCTCAACGCGACGATTTTGCAGGTGCCGCATCATGGCAGTCGCACTTCGTCTGGAGCGTTACTGTTACGTAATGTTGCTGGTAAGGCGGCATTCGCTTCGGTGGCGCGTTATAACGCCTGGCGTATGCCTGCACCAGCCGTGGTGCAGCGCTATCGTCAGCAAGGGTATATGTGGCACGACACGGCACAATCGGGGCAGATTCATGTGGGTATCAGACAAGGTCATTGGCAAATTAAGGGCTTAAGAGAGCAAATAATGCCTCGCTGGTACCATCAGTGGTTTGGCGTCAAACGCGATTCCAGGTAGAATGAGCGGCTATTTCAAACAGCGTGAATAAATAATGCATCAAGATAAAGATCTCTCAACGTGGCAGACATTCCGTCGACTCTGGCCGATGATTGCACCCCACAAGGCTGGCTTGTATGTATCAGCGGTGGCGCTGATACTCAATGCGGCAGGCGATACCCTGATGCTCTCTCTGTTGAAACCTTTACTGGATGATGGCTTCGGTAAAGCTGACAGATCCGTAATGCTGTGGATGCCGCTGGTGGTAATCGGCCTGATGTTGGTGCGTGGCGTGACCAGCTATATCTCCAGTTACTGCATCTCATGGGTTTCCGGCAACGTGGTCATGAACATGCGTCGCCGTCTGTTCGGCCATATGATGGGCATGCCGGTTACCTTTTTCGATCAACAGTCAACGGGTACGCTGCTATCACGCATCACCTACGATTCTGAGCAGGTTGCCTCTTCTTCTTCAAGCGCACTGGTTACCGTGGTGCGTGAAGGGGCCTCGATCATTGGCCTGTTCATCATGATGTTCTATTACAGCTGGCAGCTGTCTTTGATTCTCATTGTGCTGGCGCCGATCGTCTCTTTTGCCATTCGTACCGTTTCAAAGCGCTTCCGCAGCATCAGTAAGAACATGCAGAACACCATGGGACAGGTGACAACCAGCGCCGAACAGATGCTGAAAGGGCATAAAGAAGTGCTGATCTTTGGTGGCCAGGACGTCGAAGCGAAGCGCTTTTCTCAGGTTAGCAACAAGATGCGTCAACAGGGCATGAAACTGGTGTCAGCGTCCTCCATTTCTGATCCGGTGATTCAGTTAATTGCCTCACTGGCACTGGCATTCGTGCTTTATGCCGCGAGCTTCCCAAGCGTGATGGATACGCTCACAGCCGGTACCATCACCGTGGTCTTCTCTTCAATGATCGCCCTGATGCGTCCGCTGAAGTCACTGACCAACGTCAATGCGCAGTTCCAGCGTGGTATGGCGGCATGTCAGACACTGTTCTCGATTCTCGACAGTGAGCAGGAAGTGGATAACGGCAAGCGTGAGATGGATCGCGCCAAAGGTGATGTTGAATTCCGCAACGTGACCTTTACCTATCCAGGCCGTGAAATCCCTGCGCTGCGCGATATCAACCTGTCGCTGCCTGCCGGTAAAACGGTTGCACTGGTCGGTCGTTCCGGCTCGGGTAAATCCACCATGGCCAGTTTGTTGACGCGCTTCTACGACATCGACAGCGGTGAAATTTTGCTGGATGGTCACGATTTACGTGAATACACCCTGCGCTCACTGCGTAACCAGGTCGCGCTGGTTTCCCAGAACGTACACCTTTTCAACGACACCATCGCCAACAACATTGCGTATGCCCGCAATGGCCAATACACGCGTGAACAAATTGAGCAGGCTGCGACCATGGCGCATGCGATGGACTTCATCCAGAAGATGGATAACGGCCTCGATACCGTGATTGGTGAGAATGGCGTGCTGCTTTCTGGTGGTCAGCGTCAACGTATTGCGATTGCGCGTGCGTTACTACGTGACTGCCCAATTTTGATTCTTGATGAAGCCACATCAGCGCTGGATACCGAATCTGAGCGTGCGATTCAGGCCGCACTTGATGAGCTGCAGAAAAACCGTACTTCACTGGTGATAGCGCACCGTCTGTCGACCATTGAAAAAGCTGATGAGATCGTCGTGGTTGAAGATGGTCGCATTGTCGAACGCGGTACCCACAGCGTGCTGCTGGAACAGAAGGGCGCCTATGCGCAGCTTCACAAGCTGCAGTTCGGTCAATGATTGAACGCATCTGGAGCGGGCGCTCGCCGTTATGGCTGCTGCTATGGCCGCTGAGTCTGCTTTATGGGGCGATCACCTCGCTGATTCGCCTCAGCTTCCAGCACGGGTGGCGAAAAAGCTGGCGCGCACCTTGCCCGGTGATTGTGGTGGGGAATCTCACCGCAGGCGGGAATGGTAAAACGCCTGTAGTGATCTGGTTGGTGCAGGCGCTGCAACAACGCGGTTTACGTGCTGGCGTGGTGTCGCGAGGTTACGGCGGAAAAGCTGAACGATATCCGCTGTTGGTTACCGCTGAAACACCCACGGCGCAGGCTGGCGATGAACCTGTTTTAATCGCTCAGCGTACGCAGGTGCCAGTCGCGGTTGCACCGCAGCGGCGTCTGGCGGTAGAAGGTCTGCTCGCTGCGCACGATCTGGATGTGATCATTACCGATGATGGCCTGCAGCATTACGCGCTGCAGCGCGATCGTGAAATCGTGGTGGTGGATGGTATGCGTCGTTTTGGCAATGGCTGGTGGTTACCGGCTGGGCCGATGCGTGAACGTGCTTCGCGACTTCAGACGGTGAATGCGGTGATCGTTAATGGTGGTGATGCGCAGGCGGGCGAAATTGCGATGACATTGCAGCCTGGTCTGGCGGTAAACCTGATCAGCGGCGCAACCTTAGCGTTAGCGCAGTTGCCGGAAATTGTCGCGATGGCCGGTATTGGTCATCCGCCGCGCTTCTTCAACACGCTCAAACAGCAAGGTATTCAGCCGGTGGCAGAAATTGCCTTCGCCGATCACCACGCTTACAGCGAAGAAGAATTGCAACGTCTGACTCAGGCAGAACAGTGTTTACTGATGACAGAAAAAGATGCGGTGAAATGTCGTGGCTTTGCTCGCCCAAACTGGTGGTATCTGCCGGTGGATGCGCATCTGCAGGGCGCGGCGGTGGCAACCTTGTTAGACGATATCACTCATCTCTGCACCAACGCGCGCGACGCCCGTTCGCGCTAACCTCCGAAAAGGGAACTGAGTCATGAACCGCGTCGCTTCCCTCTCGTTACAAACTGCTCGTCACCTTCATCTGGCTGCTCAGGGACTGTTACGTCCTCTGGGCCGCCGAGCGCGCTTTAGCGATATTCACGCCACTGTGCGTCAAATGTCTTTGCTGCAAATCGATACCATCAATGTGGTGGCACGCAGTCCTTATCTGGTGCTGTTTAGCCGCCTTGGCGCATACCAGGCCAATTGGCTGGAACAGGCGCTGGCATCTGGCGCGTTATTTGAATATTGGGCGCATGAAGCCTGTTTTATTCCTGTCGAAGATTACCCATTGCTGCGCCATCGCATGCTGGAACCGCAGCGACTTGGCTGGAAGTACAACCAACAGTGGGTTGATGAACATCAACAGGAAATCACTGATCTTCTGCAACACATCTCCGCCAATGGTCCGGTACGTGCTGCCGATTTCAGCAATGATAAACAGACCAAACCAGGTTGGTGGGCGTGGAAGCCGCATAAGCGTCATCTGGAGAATTTGTTCAGTGCCGGTCAGTTGATGGTGGTGGAGCGGCGCAACTTTCAACGAGTTTACGATCTGCACAGCCGCGTAATGCCGGACTGGATTGATGAACAGCATGCACTGAGTGAAGACGAAGCAGTGATACAGATGTTGAGTCACAGTGCGCGCAGCCTCGGCATTTTCCGTGATAGTTGGCTAGCTGATTACTATCGCCTCAAACGCGCACCACTCAAGTCGTGGCTCATGGATGCCGCCGCACGCGGAGAGATAGTTCGCGTTGAGGTCGAGCAGCTGGGTGAAATGTGGCTACACCACGCGTTATTGCCGCTGCTGGAAAAGCCACTCTCGGCTACGCATACCGCGCTGTTGTCACCCTTTGACCCAGTGGTATGGGATCGTCGTCGTGCGCTGGAGCTATTTAATTTTGATTACCGCATCGAGTGCTACACGCCAGCAGAGAAGCGCAAATATGGTTATTTTGTCCTTCCAGTGCTACATCGCGGCGTATTGAAAGCGCGCATCGACGCCAAAATGGAGCGTCAGGCACAACAATTGGTAATTCGTGCATTCTGGCTGGAAGAAAGCACACGCGTCAGTAACGCTTTCCTTAATGACGTACAAAAAGCCATTAATCGCTTTGCTGCGTGGCAAGGTGCCAATGAAGTGATTATCGAAAATGCGCCGGCAGAACTGCTGGCTGCCTGGTCAAATCGCTGGTCGATTGGTGAATAAAGCCGCCATTTGTCTGGCTTGAGTGCGCCATTCACGCGCACGCTATTATGATATGCTAACCGCCTGAATTGGTCCTGAATGGAGAAGATTATGGATCACCGTTTACTCGAAATCGTTGCCTGCCCGGTATGCAACGGAAAACTCTATTTCAACAAAGAGCAGCAAGAGCTGATCTGTAAACCAGATGGCCTGGCTTATCCGGTACGTGACGGCATTCCAGTGCTGCTGGAAGTGGAAGCGCGTACGCTGTCTGTTGAAGAGATCCACCCATGAGTTTTGTTGCCATTATTCCCGCGCGTTACGCTTCAACGCGTCTGCCCGGCAAACCGCTGGTGGATATTCAGGGTAAACCGATGGTGCTGCACGTCATGGAACGCGCGCGCGAATCGGGTGCCGATCGCGTGATTGTCGCCACCGATCATCCGGATGTGGCGGCGGCGGTAACCGCAGCGGGCGGCGAAGTGTGCATGACGCGGGTCGATCATCAGTCTGGCACCGAGCGTTTGGCAGAAGTGGTCGAGAAGTATCAGTTTGCCGACGACACCATCATCGTTAACGTGCAGGGCGACGAGCCGATGATCCCGGCGGAAATTGTACGTCAGGTGGCAGGTAATCTGGCGCAATCTGAAGCCGGAATGGCGACGCTAGCGGTGCCGATCACCGATGCAGAAGAAGCCTTTAACCCGAACGCGGTGAAAGTGGTGATGGACGCCAAAGGTTATGCGCTTTACTTCTCACGCGCCACCATTCCCTGGGATCGCGAGCGTTATGCTCAATCGCGCGAGCAGATTGGCGACACGCTGCTGCGGCACATTGGTATCTACGCTTATCGCGCCGGTTTTATCCGTCGCTATATCGCGTGGGAACCTTGCCCGCTGGAGCACATTGAGCTGCTCGAACAGCTGCGCGTGCTGTGGTACGGTGAAAAGATTCACGTCGCGGTGGCAAAAGCTATCCCAAGTGTTGGGGTGGATACGCCGGAAGACCTTGAGCGGGTTCGTCTCGCTATGCAGGGTTAATCTCCGACCGGCCAGCGGCTCTCGCTGGCCTTAAAGTTTGATCTGGCGCTAAGATTTGCGCCGCCATCACCTCCAGCATATTCCAGCCCTTTGACTTCGGAGGATATTGCATGGAACAGCTCCGTTCAGAACTCGCGTTGGTGCTCGGTGAAAGCATCAGCCGTCTCGAAACCATTAGTGAGAATACGCACACGCGGTTGTATGCGCTATACGATAACGCCGGTAAACCGATGCCGCTGGTGGCAAAGTATTTTCGTCATCAGGGACGTGCTGCGCTGGAAGCCAAAAAGCTGACCATGCTCGGCCATGATGGCTTAATTGCCGTGCCCGCAGTGTTTGGTCTGGTGCTCAGCCAGCAAAAGCCGGTACATGAAATGTTGCTGATGGCGCGCTTTAACGGCGTCTCGGCGGAAGCTCCGGCACGCAGCGCAGCACGCTGGGAACAGCTGTGCGAGCAGATCGTCGAAGGCGTATTGGCGTGGCATCGCATCGACAGTCATGGCTTAGTCGGTAGCGTGGACAGCGTGCAGGAGAATAGCTGGCCCGCATGGTATCGCCAGCGGGTAGATGTGTTGTGGTCAACGCTGGGTTATCTATCGCCGCCGTTTTTCACGCTGGAAGATCGTCAGATTCTGTTTCGCAGCCGTCAGCTATTACCGCGTCTTTTCAACGGGTTTGACGATCCTTGCGTGTTGATGCACGGCAATTTGCGCTTAGCCAGCATGCTGAAAGATGCGCACAGCGATCAGCTGATTGCGATGATGCAGCCGGGCAACATTCTCTGGGCACCGCGCGAATACGATCTGATGCGCCTGGCGGATAGCGGCGCAGAAGCGTCACTGCTGCAACACTATCTGCAGCGTGCGCCCGTGGCGGAAGGTTTTCTCTGGCGACGCTGGTTGTATCAGCTGTGGGATTGCGTCGACACGCTGGTCAGCAGCGGACAATTTGACCGTCCGCGTTTCGATCATGCCCGGGCGCAATTACTCCCCTGGCTGGGTTGAGGTGAGATCGTCACCGCGCAGCTTCTGCCAGATCTGTCCTAGCGTTTCATAGATCGCTCGTTCACTGTGACCGAGCCACAGCGGTGACGGAATCGCGCGTTCCCACCAGTTGAGCGGCGATGTCACCGCCAGCTGGTTCGCCGGTGCAGCCAGAGGATTCATGCCAGCACTTTGGAAGAATTGCATCGCACGTGGCAGATGGTTAGCGGAGGTCACCAGTAAAAACGGATGTTCCCCAATCGTCTGTTTCACCGCGCGTGCTTCACCAATCGTATCCCGAGGTTGATCCAACTGAATAATCGCTTCTGGCGGCACGCCCAGGCTTTCTGCCACTTCAGCCGCCACGCTGGCGCTGCTGCGTGGGTTTTCGCCGGCTGCTGCGCCTGTAAAAATCATTTTCGCCTGCGGATAGCGCCGCCACTGACGCACGCCTTCGGCCACGCGCGGCAAGCTATTACTGATTAAATTTGAACTCGGCGCCCAATTCGGATTGAAGGTATAGCCGCCGCCAAGCACCACGATATAATCGACCGGCTCGTTACCGTTCCAGGTGGGATAATGATTTTCCAGCGGTGACAGCAGGCGATCGGCAACCGGCTGCAGGCTTAACACCAGCAGTAGCAGCCAACTGCAAGAGATAAGGATTTTGCCGCTTTTTTGCCAGCGGCTGAACCAGAGCAGCAAAAGTCCTGCCGCCATCAGCAATAACAGCAGCGGCAAGGGGAGCAACATCCCGCCAATGACTTTTTTAAATGCGAAAAACATCGAATATGGCCTCTTTTGTCCAAAAAAACAGCTGCCAGACGGTTACTGCGGCATGAAAGGTTCATTCTTGTTGAGCCTGTGACAAAATAGCACAAGTTGAATGCAGCAAAGCGGAGCCATCATCATGCAGGATCGTAACTTTGACGATCTGGCGGACAAATTCTCACAGAACATTTATGGCACGCGCAAAGGGCAAGTGCGCCAGGCGATTGTCTGGGACGAGCTGGAAGCCCTGTTACCGACACTGCCTGCCGGATCCTTGAAGGTGCTGGATGCCGGCGGCGGCGTGGGACAAGTCTCAAGCGGCTTGGCGGCACGCGGTCATCAGGTAGTGCTGTGCGATCTCTCTGCTGAGATGCTGAAGCTGGCGGAAGCCCATGCGCTCGCCGCAGGTGTGAGCCACAACATGCAATTCAAACAAATTAGCGCCCAGCAGGTGGGCGAACATTTGGATACGCAGGTTGATCTGGTATTGTTTCACGCGGTGTTGGAATGGGTCGCGCATCCGGAAGAGGTGCTGCAAGCGCTGTGGCACACGCTCAAGCCCGGCGGCGTGCTGTCGTTGATGTTTTATAACGCGCACGGCTTAACCTTCCGCACCCTGACGCTCGGCAATTTCGGTTATATGCGCGCCAATATGAGCAAACGTAAAAAGCGCACGCTGTCGCCCGATTTCCCGCGCGATCCCGATGATGTGACGCGCTGGCTGACAAACTGTGGATTTGAAATTGAACGGCGTGCGGGCATTCGCGTCTTCTGTGATTACATGAAGCCGCAACCCGGCGCAGGGAAGAGCGTTGAGGAAATCATTGAGATGGAACGGCGTTTCTGTCGCCAGGAGCCCTTTTTAAGTTTAGGGCGCTATATCCACGTGACCGCGCGCAAACCCAGTTAGAAGGATCAACTATGAGCGAATTTTCCCAGACGGTCCCCGAATTGGTGGCATGGGCGCGCAAGAACGATTTTTCGCTTGCGCTGCCGGTAGAACGTCTGGCCTTTCTGCTGGCCATCGCCACCTTAAACGGTGAGCGCATGGACGGCGAGATGAGTGAAGGCGAGCTGATTGACGCGTTTCGTCACGTTAGCAAAGCATTCGAACAAACTCACGAAACCGTGCAGGTCCGTGCCAACAACGCCATCAATGACATGGTGCGTCAGCGCTTGCTTAATCGCTTTACCAGCGAGCTGACGGAAGGCCACGCCATCTATCGTCTGACGCCGCTCGCCATCGGCATTACCGACTATTACATCCGTCAGCGCGAGTTCTCCACGCTGCGCCTGTCGATGCAGTTGTCGATTGTGGCACAAGAGTTAAAACGTGCCGCAGACGCCGCCGAAGAAGACGGTGACGAATTCCACTGGCATCGCAACGTGTTTGCACCACTGAAATATTCGGTGGCGGAAATCTTCGATAGCATCGACATGACGCAACGTCTGATGGATGAGCAGCAGCAAGCGGTGAAAACCGATATTGCCGATCTGCTCAACAAAGACTGGCGCGCAGCGATCTCCAGCTGTGAAATGTTGCTGTCGGAAACCTCCGGTACGCTACGTGAACTGCAGGATACGCTGGAAGCGGCGGGCGATAAGCTGCAGGCCAATTTACTGCGCATTCAGGATGCGACGCTAAGCAGCCCGGATCTGGGCTTTGTCGATAAGCTGGTGTTTGACCTGCAAAACAAGCTCGATCGCATTATCAGCTGGGGCCAGCAGGCTATCGATCTGTGGATCGGCTACGACCGCCACGTACACAAGTTTATTCGTACCGCCATCGACATGGATAAGAACCGCGTGTTTGCGCAGCGTTTACGCCTGTCGGTGCAAAACTATTTCGATCAGCCGTGGGCGCTGACCTACGCCAATGCCGATCGTCTCTACGATATGCGCGATGAAGAGATGACGCTGCGTAATGACGAGGTGATGGGCGAGCTGCCGCCGGAAATGGAATACGAAGAGTTTAATGAGATTCGCGAGCAGCTGGCCGCGATGATCGAAGAGGCGCTGCAAATTTATAAGCAGGAGCAGAAGCCGCTCCATCTTGCCACGGTGATGCGCGACTATCTGTCGCAGTATCCGCGCGCGCGCCACTTTGATCTGGCGCGTATCGTCATCGATCAAGCGGTGCGACTCGGCGTGGCCGAAGCTGATTTAGCCGGTCTGCCTGCGCAATGGCAGGCCATTAATGATTACGGAGCCAAGGTGCAGGCACATGTCATCGACAAATATTGAACAAGTGATGCCAGTCAAACTGGCATTGGCTCTGGCAAACCCGATTTTCCCGGCGCTCGATAGCCAGTTACGCGCGGGTCGCCACATTGGCATTGAAGAGCTGGATAATCACGCCTTCCTGATGGATTACCAGGAATATCTCGAAGAGTTTTACGCGCGCTACAACGTTGAGCTGATCCGTGCGCCGGAAGGCTTCTTCTATCTGCGTCCGCGTTCAACCACCTTGATTCCGCGCTCGGTGCTGTCCGAGCTGGACATGATGGTGGGCAAAATTCTTTGCTACCTCTACCTCAGCCCGGAACGTCTGGCAAATGAGGGGATTTTTACCCAACAAGAGCTGTATGACGAACTGCTGTCGCTGGCCGATGAGAGCAAATTGCTCAAGCTGGTAAATCAGCGTTCCACCGGTTCCGATCTTGACCGCGCCAAGTTGCAGGAAAAAATGCGTGCGTCGCTGAGCCGCCTGCGCCGTCTTGGCATGGTGTGGTTTATGGGCAACGACAGCAGCAAATTCCGCATCACCGAATCGGTGTTCCGCTTTGGCGCCGACGTGCGCAGCGGTGACGATGCGCGTGAAGCGCAGCTGCGCCTGATTCGTGACGGTGAAGCGATGACGCTGGAAAGCGCGCCGGCTGCGGCAGAAAACGATGAAGCAGATAACGATATTGACGCTGAAAGCGACGCGAGTGATAACGCGGAGGATGAACAAGCATGATTGAACGCGGTAAATTTCGTTCGCTAACGCTGATCAACTGGAACGGCTTCTTTGCCCGTACTTTTGATCTTGATGAACTGGTCACCACGCTTTCGGGCGGTAACGGTGCGGGTAAATCCACCACCATGGCCGCCTTCGTTACGGCGATGATCCCTGACTTAACCTTGCTGCACTTCCGTAACACCACCGAAGCCGGTGCAACTTCAGGTTCGCGTGATAAAGGCCTGCACGGCAAGCTGCGCGCTGGCGTCTGTTATTCGGTGCTTGATGTGGTCAACTCACGCCATCAACGCGTGATTGTTGGCGTACGTCTGCAGCAGGTAGCGGGACGCGATAAAAAGGTCGATATCAAGCCATTCAGTATTCACGGCTTGCCGAGCGATTCACAGGCCACCGATATGCTGACCGAAATCCTTAACAACCGTCAGGCGCGCGTATTGCCGCTGACGGAAGTGAAGGAGCGCGTGGAAGCGCAGGAAGGCGTGCAGTTCAAACAGTACAACTCGGTCACCGATTATCATGCGGTGCTGTTCGAGCTCGGCGTGGTGCCGCGTCGTCTGCGTAACGCCAGCGATCGCAGCAAGTTCTATCGTCTGATCGAAGCCTCACTGTACGGCGGTATCTCCAGCGCCATCACCCGCTCGCTGCGCGATTACCTGCTGCCAGAAAACGGCGGCGTGCGTAAAGCCTTCCAGGATATGGAAGCCGCGCTGCGGGAAAACCGTATGACGCTGGAAGCGATTCGCGTCACCCAATCGGATCGCGACCTGTTTAAGCATCTGATTTCGGAAGCTACCAGCTATGTTTCCGCCGACTACATGCGCCACGCCAACGAGCGCCGCATTCACCTCGACGGCGCGCTGCAGCTGCGTAATGAGCTGTTTACCAGCCGCAATCAGCTGATTTCCGAGCAGTATCGCCACATTGAAATGGCGCGCGAGTTGTCCGAGCACAACGGCGCCGAGAGCGATCTGGAAAGCGATTATCAGGGCGCCAGCGACCACCTGAATCTGGTGCAAACCGCCATGCGCCAGCAGGAGAAAATCGAGCGTTACGATGCCGATCTGGAAGAGCTGACCTATCGCCTCGAAGAGCAGAATGAAGTTGTAGCCGAAGCGCGCGAAGTGCAGGAAGAGAATGAAGCACGCGCCGAAGCAGCCGAAGTGGAAGTGGATGAGCTGAAAAGCCAGCTTGCCGACTTCCAGCAGGCGCTCGACGTGCAGCAGACGCGTGCCATTCAGTATCAGCAAGCCTTGCAGGCGCTGGAGAAAGCACGCACGCAGTGTCAACTGCCCGATTTATCTATCGATAACGCCGCTGAATGGCAGGAAACCTTCCAGGCGCGTGAAGAGGAAGCCACCGAGCGCCTGCTGCGTCTCGAACAGAAGCTGAGCGTCGCCGAAGCGGCGCACAGCCAATTTGAGCAAGCGTTAGCGTTAGTCACCAACATCGCCGGTGACGTCGGTCGTCAGGATGCGTGGCAAGTGGGGCGCGAATTACTGCGTGACGCCGGCAATCAGCGCCATCATGCTGAACAACTCTCCTCGCTGCGTCTGCGTCTCAATGAATTAGAAACCCGTCTGCGTGAGCAGCATGATGCAGAGCGTCTGCTGGCGGATTTCTGCAAACGTCAGGGCCAGCAATACGATGCGGATGCGCTGGATGGCTTGCAGCGTGAACTCGAAGCACAGATTGAACAGCTGAATAGTAGCGTCGCCGATGCCGGTGAACGCCGCATGTTGATGCGTCAGGAGCTGGAGCAGCTGCGTGAACGCATCACCGCGTTGACTGCGCGTGCGCCACACTGGCTGGCGGCGCAGGAAATTCTGACGCAGCTGAGCGAGCAAACCGGTCAGGAGCTGACCAGCAGCCAGCAGATCACTGAATTTATGCAGCAACTGCTGGAGCGCGAGCGTGAAACCACGGTTGAACGCGACGAGCTGGCCGCGCGTAAGCGTGAAGTTGAACAGCAGATTGAACGTCTGAGCCAGCCGGGCGGCGCGGAAGATGCGCGCCTGACGCAGCTGGCGGAACGTTTTGGCGGCGTGCTGCTGTCGGAAATTTATGATGACGTTACGCTGGATGACGCGCCGTACTTCTCGGCGTTATACGGTCCATCGCGCCACGCCATCGTGGTGCCGGATCTGTCGCTGGTGCGCGACTTGCTCGACGGTTTAGACGAGTGCCCGGAAGATCTCTATCTGATTGAAGGCGATCCGCAAGCCTTTGACGACAGCGTATTTAGCGTCGAAGAGCTGGAAAAAGCGGTGGTAGTGAAAGTGGCTGAACGTCAGTGGCGCTACTCCCGCTTCCCGAAAGTGCCGCTGTTTGGTCGCGCGGCGCGTGAAAACCAGCTTGAGTTGCTGAACAACGAACGTGAACAGCTGGCTGAGCGTTATGCCACGCTGTCGTTTGATGTGCAGAAAACCCAGCGTCTACATCAATCCTTCAGCCGCTTTATCGGCAGCCATTTAGCAGTGGCGTTTGATGAAGATCCGGAAGCGCAGATTCGTCAGCTTAACAGCCGCCGTGGCGAGCTGGAGCGGGCGCTGGCGCAGCATGAAAATGACAATCAGCAGCAACGCGCGCAGTTTGAGCAGGCAAAAGAGGGCGTCAGCCAGCTTAACCGCCTGTTGCCACGCGTTAATCTGCTGCTCGACGATACGCTTGGCGATCGCTGTGAAGAGATCCGCGAGCGCGTCGAAGAAGCGCAGGAAGCCGCGCGCTTCCTGCATCAACACGGCAATAAACTCAGCAAGCTGGAGCCGCTGATTTCTGTACTGCAAAGCGATCCGCAGCAGCACGATCAGCTGCAACGTGACTATCAGCAGGCACAGCAGCAGCAGCGCGATGCGCGTCAGCAGGCCTTTGCCCTGACCGAAGTGGTGCAGCGTCGTGCGCACTTCAGCTATGAAAGTTCGGCTGGCATGTTGGGCGGCAACAGCGATCTCAATGAACAGTTGCGTCAGCGTCTGGAACAGGCGGAAGGTGAGCGCAGCCGCGCACGTGAACGTCTGCGTGGACATCAGGCGCAGCTGACGCAGTATTCGCAGGTGCTGGCTTCGCTGAAAAGTTCTTACGATGCCAAACGCGACATGCTGAAAGAGTTGCAGCAAGAGATGCAGGACATCGGTGTGCATGCCGATGCCAGCGCAGAAGAGCGCGCGCGCATTCGTCGTGACGAGTTGTACAGCGCGTTGAGCCACAACCGTGCGCGTCGCAACCAGCTGGAAAAACAGATCACCTTCTGTGAAGCCGAAATGGACAGCCTGCAGAAGAAACTGCGCAAGCTAGAACGCGATTATCATCAGATTCGTGAGCAGGTTGTCAGCGCGAAAGCCGGCTGGTGCACGGTGTTGCGTCTGGTTAAAGAGAACGGCGTTGAGCGTCGTCTGCATCGTCGCGAGCTGGCCTATCTCAGCGGCGATGAGCTGCGTTCGATGTCGGATAAGGCGCTGGGTGCGCTGCGTCTGGCGGTAGCGGATAACGAGCATCTGCGCGATGTGCTGCGCATGTCGGAAGACCCGAAACGTCCGGAACGTAAGATTCAGTTCTTTATCGCGGTCTATCAGCATCTGCGCGAACGTATTCGTCAGGACATCATTCGTACCGACGATCCAGTTGAAGCCATCGAGCAGATGGAAATCGAGCTGAATCGTCTGACCGAAGAGCTGACGGCGCGTGAACAGACGCTGGCAATCAGCTCACGCAGCGCGGCGAACATCATTCGCAAAACCATTCAGCGCGAGCAGAACCGTATCCGCCAGCTGAACCAGGGCTTGCAAGCTGTGAGCTTTGGTCAGGTGCGCAGCGTGCGCCTCAACGTTAACGTGCGTGAAGCGCACTCAACGCTGCTGGATACGCTGTCGGAAGAGCATGAACAGCATCAGGATCTGTTTACCAGCAACCGCTTAACCTTCTCGGAAGCGCTGGCGAAACTCTATCAGCGCTTGAATCCGCAGATCGATATGGGCCAGCGTACGCCGCAAACCATTGGTGAAGAGCTGCTCGACTACCGCAACTATCTTGAGATGGAAGTGGAAGTGAATCGTGGCTCTGATGGCTGGTTGCGTGCAGAGAGTGGCGCGCTTTCGACCGGTGAAGCGATCGGTACCGGGATGTCGATTCTGGTGATGGTAGTGCAGAGCTGGGAAGAGGAATCACGTCGTCTGCGCGGCAAAGATATCTCGCCGTGTCGTCTGCTGTTCCTCGATGAAGCGGCACGTCTGGATGCCCGTTCAATCGCCACGCTGTTTGAGCTATGTGAACGTCTGGAGATGCAGCTGATCATCGCGGCACCAGAGAATATCAGCCCGGAAAAAGGCACCACTTACAAACTGGTGCGTAAAATGTTCAATAACACCGAACACGTGCATGTGGTTGGTCTGCGCGGCTTCTCGGCGGATCCTGCACCGAGCAAGGATCAAAGTCCTAAGGTCGGTCTTGAATATGAGAATTCATAGCGCTTAATCTGGTTAAAAAACAGCACTACGTTTAATCTGTATGCGGCATCGGCACTTAGAGGCAGATGCCGTTTTTTATTCGTATACTCAACATTAAGAGTATGGCTGTACATGGCGATCACAGGGCGCTATGTCATTGGTGAGAAGGGGGCAGGGATGTTGCTAAACAATAAGCGCAAAATGAGTCGTGCTGCAGTAGCACTCGGTTTGTCACTGGTATTATCGCCGCTGGCTGTCAGCCATGCGGCCATCACCTCCACGCTACCCAACTCGACGCATCACAGTTCGATGTCGGTTGCTGCCAGTCAGCAACAGATTCAGCAGGCGTTTAGCGCCACTGAACAACCCTTCTACCTGCCAGGCTTGGCCGGCATTTATGCGTCGCGTGACATGGCACCGCTGTGGCAGGACCAGCAAGCGGTGCAGGCTTTCCAGCAGCAGCTTGCGGAAGTGGCGCTCTCAGGCGTGCAGCCGCAGTTCACTCGCTGGGTGGAGCGGCTAACCAATCCGAACATTAAAGGCCTGGCGCGCGATATCGTGCTCAGTGATGCAATGCTTGGCTATCTGCAATTTGTTGCCAATGTGCCGACGCAGGGTGAAACCTGGCTTTACAGCAACGTGCCGTACAAGCTGACCATGCCATCGCTGGCGGCCATCAATCAGTGGCAGAATGCGGTGAATGGTGGTGGCAGCCGTACTTTCGTGGTGTCACTGCAACCGCAGCATCCGCAATATCTACCGATGCATAATGCATTGAAAACGTTGCTAAACGATCATCATCCGTGGCCACAGCTGCGTGATACCGCTACGCTGCGCCCAGGACAAATCAGCAATGATGTGCCTGCACTGCGTGAGATTCTGCAACGCACCGGTATGTTGACCGCCAGCCACAGCACTACACCAACGCCGGCGGAAGATGCGGTACCCACGGCGCCGGTTCCGGTGAGTCAGAGCAATCAGCCGGTGGCGGTGAGCCCATCTGCGGCGAACTTTGATGATATTGATGCGGCTCCGGCACTCGCTGCTACGCCTGAAGTCGCCAATAATGTGGCTGCCAATCCAGCGGCAACCGGCCCCAACGTCTATGACGCTGCACTGGTGGAAGGTGTGAAACGCTTCCAGCACTGGCAAGGCTTAGCCGATGATGGCGCAATTGGTCCGCGTACACGTGAATGGCTGAATGTGCCGCCGCAGATGCGCGCCTCGCTGCTGGCGCTCAATATTCAGCGTCTGCGTCTGCTGCCAGATGATATGCATAACGGCATCATGGTAAACATTCCCAACTATTCGCTGACCTACTACAACAATGGCGCTACCATTTTATCATCACGCGTGATTGTGGGCCGTCCCGACCGCAAAACGCCGCTGATGCGCAGCGCGCTAAATAATGTGGTGCTGAATCCACCTTGGAATGTGCCAACCACGCTGGTGCGCCAGGATATTGTGCCGAAGGTGAAGCAAGATCCGAGCTATCTGTATAAACACGGTTATACGCTGCTGTCGGGTTGGAGCGCGGATGCGGAAGTGATCGATCCTTCAATGATTGACTGGCATATGGTGTCGGCGGCGAGCTTCCCGTATCGCATTCGTCAGGCGCCAGGCGCGACTAACTCGCTGGGTCGCTACAAATTTAATATGCCGAGTTCGGATGCTATCTATCTGCACGATACGCCTAACCATAATCTGTTCCAGCGTGATATTCGTGCGCTCAGTTCGGGTTGTGTGCGCGTCAATAAAGCCTCGGAATTGGCCGATCTGCTATTGCAGGATGTGGGCTGGAATGACGGCCGTATTTCGGACACATTGAAAGAGGGGAATACCCGTTATGTGCCGATTCGCCATCGTATACCAGTGAACCTTTACTACCTCACAGCCTGGGTTGCAGATGATGGACTTCCGCAATATCGTACAGATATTTACAATTATGATAACCCTGCGCGTTCCGGCAGTCAGGTGCTGTATAAAGCCGGCCAATTGTTACTCTAGTACTTGATTTGGCTGTTTTCTCTTCACATGAATTTAACCAAGACCAGTCTCGAAAATTTGATTTTGAGCTGGTTTTGGTCTTCTGCAACATATTCTGGGTTGACTGAGTCTTAGGCGGACGTTAATGTTCGGCCTTGTGTATTTTTCGCACATATTTTATCCGCTTTAGACTAGGTAACCTCGCTTCATGGCTAATATTGATTCTCAACGTCGTCGATTACTCTTGATTGGAGGCGCAGCAGCAGGATTATCACTGCTTCCTGGCTCCGCTCTGGCTTCGCTTTCCACCGCCCGCCCTCGAGTATTGACACTTAGTAACCTTCACACCGGCGAAACCCTCAAAACGGAGTTTTTTAACGGTAAGCGTTATGACAAGGATGAGTTAGCCCGCTTAAATCACTTTTTCCGTGATTACCGCGCCAATCAGGTGAAGAACATCGATCCCCATCTTTTTGATCAGCTTTACCGCCTGCAAACGTTGCTCGATACGCGTAAGCCGGTGCAGTTGATCTCGGGTTACCGCACCTTAGCCACCAACACCATGCTGCGTGAATCGGGTCCGGGCGTGGCGAAAAAAAGCTATCACACCAAAGGACAAGCGATGGATTTCCACATTGAGGGAATTTCGTTGAGCAATGTTCGCAAAGCGGCGTTATCTATGCGCGCCGGTGGTGTAGGATATTACCCGCGCAGCAACTTCGTACACATAGATACCGGGCCTGCAAGGCACTGGTCCTGATACCGGCAGCGCTGCGTGTGTCGGTCATGGAGCGCTATGAATTACCAAATTATTCCGGTTACGGCTTTTTCCCAAAACTGTTCAGTTATTTGGGATGACGAAACCCAACAAGCCGCATTGGTCGATCCCGGCGGCGATGCAGAAACCATCAAAGCCGTGCTGGCAGAACGTGGTTTAACGCCGTCACAAATCCTGCTCACACATGGACATCTTGATCACGTTGGTGCCGCTGCGGAACTTGCGGCACATTATCAGGTGCCGATTGTCGGTCCGCATCCGCTTGATGCTTTCTGGTTAGACAATCTGCCTACACAGAGCCGCATGTTTGGATTACCTGAATGCGCGCCGCTGATGCCCGATCGCTGGTTGGAAGAGGGTGAAACTGTTCAGGTTGGAAATGTCGTGCTGGAAGTACTGCTTTGTCCGGGCCATACGCCGGGACACATCGTGTTCTTTGATCGTGCTGGACGTCTGCTAATCTCAGGGGATGTGATTTTCAACGGTGGCGTCGGACGCACCGATTTTCCGCAGGGCAGCCACAGCGACCTAATCGATGCGATTAAAGCTAAGCTGCTGCCGCTAGGCGATGATGTGACCTTCGTACCGGGTCACGGGCCTATCTCAACGCTAGGTCGTGAGCGCCTCAGCAATCCGTTCCTGCAAGAATAAAAAATGGGCCATTTCGGCCCATTTGTCGTTATTTGCCGCCTGATTTATAAAACCGCGACAATCGCTTCACACAGCGCCGACATGTTGTCAGGCGTCATGCCTGCCACGTTAACGCGACCAGAGTTCACAGCATACACACCAAACTCTTCACGCAGACGTATCACCTGATCTTTGGTCAGGCCGCTAAACGAGAACATGCCGTTCTGCTTGATGATGAAGCTAAAGTCCTGATTAGCACCTTTCTCTGCCAACGTGTTCACAAATAGCTGACGCATGCGCTGGATGCGCTGACGCATATCGGTCAGCTCCTGAATCCAGATGGTACGCAGCGCGTCGTTGCTGAGGATGGTGGCGACTACTGCCGCGCCGTGTGACGGCGGGTTTGAGTAGTTGGCGCGAATCGTATATTTCACCTGGCTAAACGCGGTTTTTGCCACGTCGCTGCTGGCAGCAACCAGCGTCAATGCACCAACACGCTCGTTATACAAACCGAAGTTCTTCGAATAAGAACTGGCAACGATCAGTTCCTGATGTGAAGCGGCAAAAATACGCAACCCTTCCGCATCTTCATCCAGACCGCGAGCAAAGCCCTGATAGGCGAAATCAAACAGCGGCAGCCAGCCTTTTTCTAGAGACAGCTGCGCCAGCTGCTGCCATTGCTCTGCAGAAGGATCAACGCCGGTTGGGTTGTGGCAGCAGCCGTGGAATAACACTACATCGCCCGCTTTGGCTTCCTGCAGTGATGCAACCATCGCGTCGAAATCCAGGCTATGGCTGGCTGCATCGTAGTAATCGTAATCACACACTTCGAGGCCAGCAGCGTTGAACACATTGTTATGGTTCGGCCAGCTTGGGTTGCTCACCCAAACACGCTTCACGCTGGTCTGGTTTGCCAGAAAATCTGCCGCAACGCGCAGGGCGCCGGTGCCGCCTGGCGTTTGTGCGGTGCAGGCGCGACCTGAAGAAATCAGCGCGCTCTCTTTGCCGAACAGTAACTCCTGCGTGCAACGTGCGAAATCCGCCAGACCATCAATGCTCAGGTAGTTCTTGGTGGTTTCATTTTCCAGCAAATACTGCTCAGCTTTTTTGACACTGGTGAGGACCGGCGTTTTACCGGTTTCATCTTTATAAACACCAATGCCAAGATTGATTTTATTCGGCCGGTCATCGGCACGAAAAAGGTCAGCCAGTCCCAGAATGGGATCGGCGGGTGCGGCAGAGATCGATTCAAACATGAGTCAGTTCCGTTTGGGTGAACTTTAGCGAAATGAGCTATCAGGTTAACGTCAGTCGGCACGCTTGCCAACCGCTGATATAAAAAAGAAATATGTCAGCAGGATAAAGTAGAAAAGCTAATTGCGAAGCCGATCACTGAAATGCAAAACGGAGCCCGAAGGCTCCGTTTTTTAGGTATTACGCAAATCTAATCGGGTGATTAGAACTGGTATACCAGACCCAGTGCAACAACGTCGTCGGTAGCCAGACCCAGTGGGTTGTCATCGTTCAACTGGTTGATTTTATAATCAACGTAGGTAGCCATGTTTTTGTTGAAGTAGTAGGTTGCGCCCACTTCAATGTATTTAACCAGGTCAGCATCGCCAACGCCTTCGATGTCTTTGCCTTTAGACTGAACATAGGCGATGGACGGACGCAGACCGAAGTCGAACTGATACTGTGCTACAACTTCGAAGTTCTGAGCTTTGTTAGCGAAGCCAGAAACGGTAGTTTGAGTACCATCAGCCAAGGTAGCTTGCGCACCTGAGATTGGCGTTGAGTTACGGGTTTCACCGTACATTGCAGCCAGGTATACGTTGTTTGCGTCATATTTCAGAGCGGTAGCCCAGTTTTCAGCACGCTTACCTGCACCGATGTTAGTCGCTACTACATCACCATTGCTATCTACTACTGAACCAGCAGACTGCAGGTTAGTACGGTCGCTGCTGCTATAAGCTGCAGCTACACCAACACCGATTGGTGAGGTGTAAGAGGTTGACAGGCCATAGCCGTCACCGTTTGCACGGCGGATATCAGAGCGATCGTTTTTGCCCTGGTACTGTGCTGCGAAGTTCCAACCGTCAACCAGACCGAAGAAGTTGGTGTTACGGTAGGTCAGCAGGCCGGTGCTACGACCGTTCATGAAGTTGTCTGAGTAACCTGAGTCGCCACCGAATTCTGGCAGAACGTCAGTCCAGCCAATTGCGTCATATACAACGCCGTAGTTACGACCGTAGTCGATTGAACCCGCATCGCCAAATTTCAGACCTGCGAAGCCCAGACGGGTTTTGTTGCCGTCTTGTGCATCAGAACCTTCAGAGTTGTTAGCCTGAATGTTGTATTCCCACTGGCCGTAACCGGTCAGTTGGTCATTAATCTGGGTTTCACCCTTGAAGCCGAAGCGAACATAAGTCTGGTCGCCGTCGCTGCCAGCGTCATCCGAGAAATAGTGCAGACCAACAGCTTTACCGTACAGGTCCAGCTTGTTGCCGTCTTTATTATAGATTTCTGCTGCGTTTGCTGCGCCGGCAGCTAACAGAGCAGGGATAACCACTGCAAGAATGTTGCGCTTCATCATTTTTTATTACCCTCATTGGAGTTATTTGGACATCTGCCACTGCTGCCAAGAAATCTTTACAGAACCTTGAAAGAAGTTTGATGTCTCCTGTGTCTGCACGCATCTTTCCATCACAGGGTTGCTAATTCTAGCCCGAAAATGATTCAAATCTCTCGATTAGGTATCAAAAGGAAAATATGTATTACAAAATGTAAAATATTGGGAACTTTGTGAGAGAACTCTAAATTTACAAAAATAAAAAAAGGCCGGCTAGGCCGACCTCTTTATATATATGAATTACTTATAATTAATCGCTAAATTTAGAAATTCGCATTGCGTGGCGTACGTGGGAAGGGGATAACATCCCTTACATTTTGTACGCCGGTGACATAGGCGATTAATCGTTCGAAACCTAATCCAAAGCCAGCATGTGGCACGGTGCCGTAACGACGCAGGTCACGATACCACCAATAATCTTCTTTATTGAGGCCCATTTCCGCCAGACGCGCATCCAGCACATCCAGACGCTCTTCACGCTGTGAACCACCGATGATTTCGCCGATCCCCGGCGCAAGAACATCCATCGCCGCCACGGTTTTACCATCTTCGTTCATACGCATATAGAAAGCTTTGATGTCTTTCGGATAGTTTTTCACTACCACTGGCGCTTTGAAGTGCTGCTCTGCGAGGTAACGCTCGTGCTCGGATGACAGATCCACGCCCCATGAAACCGGGTTCTCGAAGGTCTGGCCGCTTTTCAGCAGAATTTCAACCGCATCGGTGTAATCCACCTGAGCAAAGTCGGTAGTTACGAAACGCTCCAGACGCGCAACCGCATCCTTGTCCACACGCTCAGCAAAGAACGCCATGTCATCAGCACGCTCGTTGAGAACGGCCTGGAACACGTATTTCAGCATAGATTCAGCCAGAGCTGCGGCATCATCCAGCGTTGCGAAAGCAATTTCCGGCTCCAGCATCCAGAATTCCGCCAGGTGGCGGCTGGTGTTGGAGTTCTCGGCACGGAACGTTGGACCAAAGGTATAGACCTTTGACAGCGCACAGGCGTAAGTTTCGGCATTGAGCTGGCCGGATACGGTCAGGAACGCTTCTTTACCGAAGAAGTCTTTATCGAAATCGATTTTGCCCTGCGGATCGCGCGGCAGGTTTTCCAGATCCAGCGTCGAAACGCGGAACATCTCGCCAGCACCTTCGGTATCCGAAGCAGTGATCAGCGGAGTCGACACCCAGAAATAGCCGTTTTCGTGGAAGAAGCGATGCAACGCCTGCGCCAGCGTATGACGCACGCGCGCCACCGCACCGACCAGGTTGGTACGCGGACGCAGATGCGCCACTTCACGCAGGTATTCGATGCTGTGACGTTTCGCCGCCATCGGATAGGTATCCGGATCGTCAACCCAACCGGTAACTTCAACCTTGGTTGCCTGCATCTCGAAGGCCTGGCCTTCGCCTGGCGATTCGACCACTTTGCCGGTAATGATCACCGAGCAACCGGTAGTCAGACGCAGCACTTCATCCTGATAATTATTCAGAGAATTATTGACGACGGCCTGAACGGGATTAAAGCAGGAACCGTCGTAAACGGCGATAAAGGAAAGACCAGCTTTGGAATCTCTTCGGGTACGCACCCAACCACGTACGGTGACTTCACTGTCAACCGTGACACGGCCGTGCAGTACATCCGCTACAGGCACAACGCTCATAAAGTTCTCTCTATATATAAAAGAAGGTGGATAAAAGCCCTTTTTCAGGGTTTTGCTATGTTACTTGCGAGCCGACAGGAAACAAGCAAAATTGCCGGGTTAATCGGAGATTTGTTGCGTGAAAGCAGGGTGCAAGCACCCTGCAATAAGAATCAGCTGGCTCTTTTAACCAGCGGCAGATCGAAGGCTTTGCGCAAGGCGCGCACGAAGGCTTTATCCTGGCAAATGGTTTTGCCGGGACTGTCGGAGAGTTTTGCCACCGGTTTGCCATTGCAGCTCACCAGTTTGATCACGATATTCAGCGGCGTAACGCCCGGAATATCGCATGACAAGCGCGTTCCGATACCGAACACCACGTTGGCACGTTGGCCAAAGTGACGATAGAGTGCCAGTGCTTTGTCCAGATTGAGGTTATCCGAGAACACCAGCGTTTTGCTTTTTGGATCGATATCCAGACGCTGATAGTGCGCAATGGCTTTTTCACCCCATTCCACCGGATCGCCAGAGTCATGGCGCAGGCCTTGATAACGATGAGCAAAGCCTGGACCAAAGTCGCGCAGGAAGGCATCCATGGTGATGCAGTCGGTCAGGGCGATACCTAACTGGTCGTCATACTCGTCCAGCCAGGATTGCAGCGCCGCACGTTGGCTGTTCGCCAATACCGGACTGATTTGCTGGTGCGCCTGGAACCATTCGTGCGCTTGAGTACCTACCGGATTAAGCTGCAGGCGGCGCGCCAAATCGTAGTTGCTGGTGCCAACCAGCCACGGAAATTCCGCTTTGAGCGTAGCGACAATCGCTTCCTGCACCGCTTTGGAGTAGCGCCGACGCGTACCAAAATCCATCAGCTGGAAGCGTGACATATCCAAATCGCCGACCTGCTGACGGAAATCCGTAAGCTTGTGCTGCAAGTGCGCAACCGCCTGATCCACACCCATCTGCGGCGTGCGATGGCGATGCACCACCTCACTGATCAGCGCCAGCAGCGGCACTTCCCACAAAATCACTTCACGCCACGGCCCGCTGATCTGAATCGTCAGATGGCCGTTGTTATTACGCACGTTGACTTGTGACGGATCGAGGCGGAACTGGCGCAGCCAGTTAAGGTAGTCGCTTTGGAAGAAAGGCAGCCCGCTGAGATAGTGATACTCATCGTCGCTCAGGGCGAGCGTTTGCAGGGTTTCAATTTGTGCGCGGATCTCGTCCGCATAAATACCGAGCAGTTCGTCGCCACGGCAGCGAAATTCCGCCGTAACCGGGACATCATAATAGCGATGATAGACGGCCTGCTGCATATGAAGCTTGTACGCATCGGTATCAAGCAGCGTGGTCAAAATCGGGGAAGCATGTCCAGTCATGGTGCGTTTCAGCATCCTCTTCCGCGGAGCAGAGCCCGGTGTTCAACAAAGTCATAAAGACGCAGGAGTATAAAACAGTAATGACCGCGATCACACCATAATTGCGGGTGGCAGGTCGAGGGTCATTTGTGCCATTGTTAATGAATTGTAGCCTTTTCAACGAACGCACGCATTGACCGTGGCAACCGAGGCACAACCCGCTTAGACTTTGACGGGTCAACATATTAACGATTTAACGATGCGAGAAGGACTCATGACGCAACAGCCGCAAATTAAATATCGCCACGACTATCGTGCGCCGGATTACACCATTACCGATATCGACCTGACTTTTGATTTGGATGCAGCTTCGACGCGCGTTACGGCGGTCAGTCAGCTGAAGCGTCTGGGTGCGCCGGGTGCGGAACTGCGTCTGGATGGCGAAGATCTCACACTGGTATCGCTGGCGGTGGATGGCAATCCGTGGTCGCATTACCGCGAAGAAGAGGGCGCGTTGTTCATCAGCCAGCTTCCGGACAACTTCACTCTGACCATCATTAATGACATTCATCCGGATAAAAACACCGCGCTTGAAGGGTTATACCAATCCGGCGAGGCGCTCTGTACCCAATGTGAAGCCGAAGGTTTCCGCCACATTACGTGGTATCTCGATCGCCCGGACGTGCTGGCGCGCTTCACCACCACCATTATTGCCGATGCCGCGCGTTATCCTTATTTGCTCTCCAACGGCAACAAGCTGGAGAGCGGCCGCCATGAAGATGGCCGCCATTGGGTGAAGTGGCAAGATCCGTTCCCGAAACCGTGCTACCTGTTTGCGCTGGTGGCCGGTGATTTCGACGTGTTACGCGATAGCTTTACTACCCGTTCAGGCCGTGATGTGGCGCTGGAGATCTTTGTCGATCGCGGCAACCTCGATCGTGCCGATTGGGCAATGACCTCGCTGAAAGCCAGCATGAAGTGGGATGAAGAGCGCTTTAACCTCGAGTACGACCTCGACATCTTTATGATCGTCGCGGTGGATTTCTTCAATATGGGCGCGATGGAGAACAAAGGCCTCAACGTCTTCAACTCCAAATATGTGCTGGCGAAAGCTGAAACCGCCACCGACAAAGATTACCTCGGTATTGAAGCCGTTATCGGTCACGAATATTTCCACAACTGGACCGGCAACCGCGTGACCTGCCGCGACTGGTTCCAGCTCAGCCTGAAAGAGGGTTTGACGGTGTTCCGCGATCAGGAGTTCAGCTCCGATCTCGGTTCGCGCGCGGTGAACCGTATCGATAACGTACGCGTGATGCGCGGTGCGCAGTTCGCGGAAGATGCCAGCCCAATGGCGCATCCGATCCGTCCGGATCAGGTGATCGAAATGAACAACTTCTATACCTTAACGGTGTATGAGAAAGGTTCAGAAGTGATCCGCATGATGCACACCTTGCTGGGCGAAGAGAACTTCCAGAAGGGCATGCAACTCTATTTCGAGCGTCATGATGGCAGCGCGGCGACCTGTGATGATTTCGTGCAGGCGATGGAAGATGCGTCGAATGTCGATCTGTCGCAGTTCCGCCGCTGGTACAGCCAGGCGGGCACGCCAATTCTGACGGTGCGCGATGACTACAACCCAGAACTGGAACAGTACACACTACACGTCACCCAGCGCACGCCGGCCACCGCCGAGCAGAAAGAGAAGCTGCCGCTGCACATTCCGCTGGATATCGAACTGTACGATAACGAAGGCAAGGTGATTCCGCTGCAGCATAACGGTCATCCGGTGCATCACGTGCTGAACGTTACCGAAGAGTTCCAGACCTTTATTTTCGATAACGTTTATTTCCAGCCGGTGCCGTCGCTGCTGCGTGAATTCTCTGCGCCAGTGAAGCTCGACTACAAATGGAGCGATGCGCAACTTACCTTCCTGATGCGCCACGCGCGCAACGACTTCGCGCGCTGGGATGCGGCGCAAAGCCTGCTGGCGACCTACATTCGCCTCAACGTGGCGCGCCATCAGCAGGGTCAGCCGCTGTCGCTGCCGCTGCATGTGGCTGACGCGTTCCGCGCGGTATTGCTGGATGAGCAGGGCGATCCAGCGTTGAAAGCGTTGATTCTGTCGCTGCCGTCTGAGAATGAAATCGCCGAACTGTTTGATGTCATCGATCCGCTGGCGATCTCGGCAGTACGCGATGCGCTGGTACGTACGCTGGCTAAAGAGTTGAGTGACGAATTCTTCGCGCTCTATCTGGCCAACCAAAGCGGCGAATACAAAATTGAGCATGCGGAGATTGGCAAGCGCACGCTGAAAAACGTCTGCCTCGGCTATCTGGCGTTTGCCGATGCGGCACAGGCCGACAAGCTGGTGCAGGCGCAATATCAGCAGGCGAACAACATGACCGACGCATTAGCGGCGCTGGCGGCAGCGGTAGCGGCGAACCTGCCATGCCGCGATTCGCTGCTGGCGGCCTATGATGAGCGCTGGCATCAGGATGGTTTGGTGATGGATAAATGGTTTGTGCTGCAAGCCACCAGCCCAGCGGCGGATGTGCTGAGCAACGTGCGTGAGCTGCTGAATCATCGTTCGTTCACCATGGGCAACCCGAACCGTATCCGTTCATTGATTGGTGCGTTTGCCTCAGGCAATCCAGCGGCATTCCACGCCAAAGATGGCAGCGGTTATCAGTTCCTGGTGGAGATGTTGACCGATCTGAACACGCGCAACCCGCAAGTGGCTGCACGGATGATCGAGCCGCTGATTCGCCTGAAACGCTACGATGCCGATCGTCAGGCGCTGATGCGTAAGGCGCTGGAAACGTTGAAAGGGCTGGATAAGCTTTCTGGCGATCTGTACGAAAAGATCACCAAGGCGTTGAACGCGTAAAAGTAACCGTAGGGTCGCCATTTATGGCGACCTCTATCACTAACTCTGCTGCGCAAACTTCAACGGCTGTTCCGACAAACCGCGTTTCATCACCCGATCCAGTACTTCCGCTTCCAGCTCTGCTAGCCGCGCTGATCCACGACGGCGTGGTCGTGGCAAATCGACGAGCAAATCCAGGCCAATCTGTCCTTCCTCGATGAGCAGCACGCGATCGGCAATCGCCACCGCTTCGCTGACATCGTGCGTCACCAGTAGCACAGTGAAGTTATGCTGCTGCCACAGCGACTCAATCAATCCCTGCATTTCGATGCGCGTCAACGCATCCAGCGCACCGAGTGGCTCATCGAGCAGCAGCAAACCTGGACGGTGAATCAGCGCACGTGCCAACGCCACGCGCTGTTTCTGTCCGCCGGACAATGCAGCAGGCCACTCGTTGGCGCGGTCCGCCAATCCCACTGCTTCCAGCGCGTCCAGCGCGGCCGCACGCCATTCGCGGCCTTTCAGTCCCAGCCCAACGTTATCAATCACCTTTTTCCACGGCAGTAAGCGTGAATCCTGGAACATCAAACGCGTATCTTCGCGTGCCTCGGATAACGGCGCATTGCCCGCCAGCAAGGAACCGCGCGTGGTTGATTCGAGTCCCGCCAGCAGACGCAGCAAGGTACTTTTCCCGCAGCCGCTGCGGCCGACGACGGCGACAAACTGCCCGGACGGAATATGCAGATCGATATTATTCAGGATGGTGCGATCGCCATATTGCTTGCTGACGCCATTCACACCAACCGGCGTACCGCGATTTAAACGCGCCGGATTTAGGGTTGCGTTGCTCATGCGTTCTCCTTCAATTGGTAGGCTGGATGCCAGCGCAGCCAGACGCGCTCCAGCAGTTGTGCTGCAACGTCGGCCAGTTTGCCGAGCAGGGCATAGAGAATGATGGCCACCACCACCACGTCGGTTTGCAGGAATTCACGGGCGTTCATCGCCAGATAACCAATGCCAGAGTTAGCGGAAATGGTTTCGGCGACAATCAGCGTCAGCCACATCAGGCCAAGGGCAAAACGTACGCCAACCATAATAGAAGGCAGCGCACCTGGCAGAATCACCTGAATGAACAGGCTCCAGCCAGACAAGCCGTAGCTGCGCGCCATCTCAACTAAACCCCGATCAATGTTACGAATGCCGTGATAAGTGTTGAGGTAAATCGGGAACAAGGTGCCGAGCGCCACGAGGAAAATCTTGGCGGATTCGTCGATGCCAAACCACAGAATCACCAGCGGAATCAGCGCCAGATGCGGCACGTTACGCAGCATTTGCACCGAGGTATCCAGCAAGCGTTCACCCACGCGCGAGGTGCCGGTTATCAATCCCAGAATCAAACCAATCGAGCCGCCAATGGAGAAACCGATGGCGGCACGCCAGCTGCTGATCGTCAGGTTTTGCCACAGTTCACCGCTCACCGTCAGCTTCCAGAAGGTGATGAGGATGTTTTCTGGCGACGGCAAAATACGCGTCGACAGCCAACCCACTTGCGATGCCAGTTGCCACACCGCAATCAGCACCACCGGTAAAACCCAGGGCAGTACAGCATTCGTTAGCTGTTTTTTAACGTTCGCCATGATCCGCTCCTTTAGCTCTGCGACACTTTTTGCGGCGTGAAATCGTTGGCCACCGCTTCACCGTGCGCTTGCACCACACGCGGTTTCGGCACTTCCGGAATCGCTAAATCGAGGTGCGGGAACAGCAACTCGCCAACGCGATAAGCCTCTTCCAGATGCGGATAGCCGGAGAGAATAAATGTCTCGATGCCGAGATCCTGATACTCCTGCATGCGCGCCGCCACGGTTGGGCCATCGCCCACTAACGCGGTTCCCGCGCCGCCGCGTACCAGACCGACACCGGCCCACAGATTCGGGCTGATTTCCAGCTTGTCGCGACGTCCACCGTGCAGTGCCGCCATGCGCTGCTGGCCCACTGAATCAGTGCGCGCAAACGCGGCCTGCGCTTTGGCAATGGTGGCATCGTCAAGGTGAGCAATCAGGCGATTCGCCGCTTGCCACGCTTCTTCATTGGTTTCACGCACAATCACATGCAGACGAATTCCGAAGCGCACGGTGCGGCCTTGCGCTGCCGCTTTGGCGCGCACTTGCTCAATCTTCTCTTTGACTAACGCGGGCGGTTCGCCCCAGGTGAGATAAACATCAACCTGCTCGGCGGCCAGATCCTGCGCGGCATCCGACGATCCGCCAAACCACAGCGGCGGACGCGGTTCCTGCACCGCTTTAAACATCAGACGCGCACCGCGTACTTTCACATGCTTGCCTTCGTAATCGACCGTTTCGCCTTCGCTAACCCGACGCCAGACGCGGGTAAACTCGGCGGATTCTTCATAGCGTTCGCGGTGATCGAGAAATACGCCATCGCCGGCCAACTCTTCCGGATCGCCGCCGGTGACCAGATTAAACAGCGCGCGACCATTCGACAGACGATCCAGCGTGGCGGCCTGACGCGCCGCTTGCGTCGGTGAAATCACGCCCGGACGCAGTGCAACGAGGAAACGCAGACGCTGCGTCACCGGAATCAGTGATGCTGCCACCAGCCAGGCATCTTCACAGGAGCGGCCGGTGGGGATCAGCACGCCGCCGAAGCCGAGGCGATCCGCCGCCTGCGCAATCTGTTGCAGGTAACCATGATCAACCGGGCGCGAACCTTCCGCTGTGCCAAGATAGTGACCATCGCCGTGCGTCGGGAGAAACCAAAATACGGATACGCTCATGATTAATTTCCTTTGGGCTGGGCGGATTGTGGATGCCAGATGCGGTCTGCGATATTCACTTTTACCGGCATCAGATGATTGGCATAAAACAGATCGGCCGTTTGCTGTTGGGCCTGCGCGGTATGGGCGCTGACCGGCGTAATGGTGGTGGGTGGACGATGGTCGAGATAGCTGGCAATTACCGGTTTCGGTAAGCCCATGGCGTTTGCCAGCAGATCGATACTCTGGTCGCGCTGACTGCGCGTTAATGCATCGGCGTCGCTGAAGGTATTCAGAACCTGCTGCACGAAGGCGCCGTTCGCTTCGGTGTATTTGCGCGTGGCTAAATAGAAGGAGCCGGTTTGATTGAGTTTGCTGCCATCGGCCAGCACGCGCACGTTGCCTTGCAGCAGCGCGGCGGAGTAGTAAGGATCCCAAATCGCCCAGGCATCAACGTCACCTTGCTGGAACGCGGCGCGCGCATCGGCGGGCGTCAGATAGGTTGGCTGAATATCTTTAAAACTCAATCCGGCCTGTTCCAGCGCACGCAACAGCAAGTTGTGCGAGCTGGAGCCTTTCTGGAACGCCACTTTGTGGCCTTTCAGTTCGGCCACGCTGTGAATCGGGCTATCTTTCGGCACCAGAATTACTTCGGCCTGCGGCTTGGGTGGCTCCGAGCCGACGTACAGCAGGTCGGCACCCGCAGCTTGGGCAAACAGCGGCGGGATATCGCCGGTGCTGCCCAAATCGATGCTATCGACATTAAGCGCCTCGAGCATCTGCGGGCCCGCCGGGAATTCCACCCACTTGATATTGGTATGCGGGAAGCGCTGCTCCAGCAGCTTGTGGGTTTTCGCCAAAACCATGCTCACCGAACCTTTCTGATATCCGATACGCAACTGTTCGGGTGCGTCGGCGGCCAGGGCGCTCACGCTCAAGGTGAGCAGTGCCGCTACGGCTGGCATGAGTAAACCCGTCAATATCCTTTTCATCTCTCTTCCTTTATACCGCTTGTGCGTAAGGTTGGTGGCGACGATGCAGCGCGTGCCAGAAGGTATCCAGCGCTTCATCAATGCGTTGCGATAGCAGCGGATCGAGCAGCGGCTGGCGATCGTAATCAGTAATCTGGCCGTCAGTGGCGAACACGCCATGCAACACTTCCTGCGCCTTCAGCGCATTCAGCACCGGCTTCAGCGCGTAATCCACCGCCAGCAGATGTGACGCGCTGCCGCCGCTTGCCAGTGGCAGCACCACTTTGTGCTCCAGCGCGCGCTCTGGCAGCAGATCGAGCAGAGTTTTCAGTGCGCCGGAAAACGAAGCCTTATAAATAGGCGTGGCGACAATCACGCCATCTGCCAGCGCCAAATCAGCTTTCAACGCGGCTAAGGCAGGTGAATCGAAGCGTGCATAGAGCAAATCTTCAGGCTGGAAGTTGTGAATATTCCACGGAATCACTTCGACACCGCGTGCTTCCAGCGCGTGCTGGCAAAGGCTCAGCAGCGCAGTAGAGCGTGAAGGGTAGCGAGGGCTGCCCGCCAGCGTAATAACCCGCATGGTCACTCCTTATAACTGAAAGTTATTGATTATCTGATATTCAGAACTGATGTGTTCAATACTGTCAGAGCAGGCAGCGAGGCTTAAATGATTTATCTGGTAATCCTAAGTCGCAAAATGGGATAGCCAGCGACATATAAAGGAAGGATAAAAAAGCTGCCGATGGGTGCTTAGGCATAATCTGAAAAGCGGTGCAGGAAGTAGGCGGTTATATAAATCCTGAGGCCCATTGGACGGAGTTTAATGATTAAGGGTCGTAATGCATGGGTAAAACAGAGGAGTAACCGGAGAAATATATTTACACAGACCACGTGGATACCGGATAAATGCGCCGGTTACTATTGAAAGATATGGGGAAAAACCAGCAATTCACCACTATTCATTTTTTTATGAATCGGATTAAACTTAGCAAGCTTTGATTGTTTCCTAATATACCGTGGTTTTTATTTCGCGAAATTTATGTCGAAACGCGAATAAAGGTTAATAAAATACGTGCCATTCATCTCGCTGGTTACAACTAATGCAACTTTGCGTAGATCAACTTCACACTTCATGCAGTCGCGCTAAACAATGAATCTCTTAAGTTACGTGTTAATGCTAATAGTGGTTGGAATTACAATCCCCGGCCTGTTTATAATTGGTTGAGCTAATTTCCGCTAGAACACGATAACGATATTTCACTTATTTATTTACGCCCGCGTTTTGTGGCGTGAACTGCCGTTGCGGCAAGCCAATTTATTCTTAGGGAGATAAATATGGGTAGTTCTTCATTTGCTCAGGATTTAACTGAGCAGCAGGTCGTGCCTGCCACCTTCAATCGCATCTCACCCTCACCTAAAGCAGAAGAAGAGCTGGTGTGTTATTGGCTGCAACCCGATGCCGCGGGCGCGCATCTTACTTCTTCATTGCTGCCAACCTTCCCGCACAGCACGCCTGCAGAAGATGACTTCCTGCTGTTCAGCGCGGAGCGCAGCGCCTTGCCGGCCAGCCTGCTGCAGGACGTGGCGAAGCTCAGTAACCAGCGTCCAGAGCTGAACTGCTTTATTATCTCACTGGCGAAGCGCGAGCTGGCGAACGGTTTACACTCGTCTCTGCAGCTGTTTCAGCAACTGCATGAGCAACGCTGGTGGCAGCAGGGCGGCTTCGCGGTGATCTTGCGTGCTGGCCTGGCCCGCGTGGGTGCGCCGCTGACGCGTATTCAGGATGTGATGCTCGCTGGATTACTGCATACGCAAACGGCGTGGGTGCTCGACTACGCCAGCGAAGCCTCGCTGACCACCAAAGCCGATGCCTCGCCGCGCTTAACTTATCAGCAATTTATTACTGATTATGAAAAACTCACGCGTTTGTCACACTATATTCCGGAGCGAAACCGCTATCGGGAAAGTTATTTACGCAGCGGCTTATTACAATTAGTCCAGTACGAGTTAAGTGGCGCGGCGAAATTCTCAGATAATACCCGCCATGCATTAACCTACTTTGCGGAAAACTTCCCGGCCAAGGGTGCAATGGAAAAACTTATGTTGAAACAACCTGACATCTATTTCTCCATGATGAAAATGAGAAAAAGGCTGGGCGCTTAGCACCAAGGTTAATTTTAAGAATAACTCCGGTGTGCGCGTGAATACTTTTATGTCACGCTTAAGGCCACTGAGATAATCCCCAGATGCCAAAACACCTATGTCTATAAAACGTAACGCGATTGCCAACTATGTTGGTCAAATCTATCTGACGCTGTCAGGTATTTTGGTTGTACCACTTTATATTCAACACTTAGGAATGGAAGCCTACGGTTTAGTGGGCTTCTTTTCGATCTTATTAACCTGGCTGCAATTACTCGATGCCGGAGTTTCTACTACCTTAATGCGGGAAGCGGCGCGCTATCGTGCCAATCAGGCGGAGTTCGTCTGGTTCCCGGCGCTGTTTGCCACGCTGACCAAATTCTTCCTGTTCTCCACTATTGTGCTGGTGGTGTTGGGTTGGCTGGCAACGCCGTGGATTGCCACGCATTGGTTGGATGCACGTCATCTTCCGGCGGGCGATGTGGTGATTGCCGTGGCGATTATGGTGATTACCGCCGCGATTCGCTGGCGCACCAGTCCGTATCGCAGCGTAATTGTCGGCTTCGAACATCAAGTCTGGCTGAACGGCGTCAACCTGGTCATCACCACCTTGCGCACCTTCGGCGCAGTGCTGGTGATTCAGTTCTTCTCTAATCCGGTATTGGCGTTCTTCATCTGGCAGTTGCTGGTGTCGATTGCCGAAGCGGCCTGCTGTATCTACAAATCCTGCCAGCTGATTCCAAAGGCGGCACGCAAAGAGAAGCGCGGCGATCTGAAAGAGGTACTGAAACCCTTTATTCGTTTTGCCCTCAGCGCGGCATTCTCCAGTGCGGTGTGGACCTTTATTTCGCAAATCGACCGATTGGTACTTTCCAAGACGCTGCCGCTAAGCGAATACGGTTCGTTTACCGTGGTGGCGACGGCTGCGACCGGCATTCTGTTGCTCAGCAGCCCGATAATGCAGGCGATTGTGCCACGCATGACCGGCATGAAAACCCGTAAAGAGGGCGATGCGGAGTCGCTGAAACTCTATCGCTACACCACGCAGGCGGTGGCGATCTTTATGGCGCCGCTCAGCATTACTATTGCCTGTTACGCCGGCCCGCTGCTGTGGGCATGGACGCAGAAGAGTCAGATTGTTGATGAGATGTCGTTTGTTCTTAGCCTGTACGCGTTGGGCAGCGGCATTCAGGCCATCTGTGGCTTGCTCTATCACCTTCAATACATCAACGGCAACCTCAAGCTGCACATGAAAGGCTTCACCTGCTTTGCCGTGCTGCTGGTGCCGCTCAACATCTGGTGCGCTATTCACTACGGCGCGTTGGGCACCGGTTGGTTGTGGCTGGGGCAAAACATCTTCTATCTGGTGGGTTGGGCTTGGCTGGTGCATCGCCGTTTCGCGCCTGGCATTCATTTCACCTGGTTAACCCGCGACGTAATGCTGATTTGGGCGGTATCCGCCGCCATCGCCTGGTTGAGCACTTTCTTGCCGATCGAGTGGAATCAAAATCGCTGGATCAACCTGCTGTGGCTCGGCTTGATTGGCGCGTTCAATCTTGGTGTCTGCTGCCTGCTGCACAGCGTGGTGTTGAAGCGTCTCAGAATTCCGTTGTTTAACGTTGAGGAAAGAGGATGAGCATGATGTCATCTCACCGTATCCCTACGGTTTCGGTCATCATTCCGAACTGGAATTGCGCGCCCTGGCTGCCAGAAGCGATGAGTTCTTTGTTGCGGCAGTCATCGCCGCCGGAACAGATCATTGTTATCGATGATGGCTCCAGCGATAGCAGCGTGGCCTGGCTAACGGCGTTTGCGGCTCAGCATCCGCAGGTGATGCTGCTGAGCGGTGAGCGCGGTGGCGTCAGTGCCGCGCGTATGAAAGGACTGTCAGTCGCAACCGGCGATTTTGTTTACTTCATGGATGCGGATGATTTTGTCTCCACCGATTTGTTCGCCGACTTCCGTCGCGTGCAGGCGCGCCATGAGGATATTGACCTGTTCTGCTTTGGCGCAAAAATGTTCTTCGATCTGCCCGCCGCGCAGCGTCACTATCAAACCATTCATCAGCGTCACGTCAGTGGATTATTGCCCGGCGGCAGCACCAGCTTGCGTACGCTGATGCAGCATCAGTCGGCGCACCGCGTGGTGTGGAGCAGCATCATTTCGCGTCGCTTAATTGATCAACTGGCGCTGCAGTTTCTGCCGATCCAAAACCATGAAGATGCCCCGTACATGTTCGCGCTCTATCTGCAGGCGCGTAACATTTATTGCACCAGCCAAAGCTATTACTACAAGCGCTTTATGCTGACCTCGTTGTCACAGAGCACGCGCGATTTTTCCTACGTGAAAAACTACTTTATTGCGCGTGAAAGCAGCGAACAGTTCCTGCGTGACCAGCAATTGTCGGTGGATGCGTCCTTGCTGGACAGCTATTACCAAACGGTGATGCACAGCTGTCTGGCGCAGATCCGTAAAAATAACATGGTGATCCCGACAGATTGGCAGCCACAGGTGAATCAGCTGGTACGCAATGTGTTGCAGCACAGCGCGCGTTTGAAGCTGATGTGGTACTGCCCGACGATTTACAGTGGCCTGCAGGCGTGTCGTGAACAGCTTGGCCGCTATTCTGCACGACGCTGATAACGATCAAATTGTGATGCAGTAGAACAATTTACTTTTGCGCCAGAGCACCTTACCATTCTGGCGCACATTTTCCCGTGCACCCCGACTTCCCTGGTTTCCGTCATTGAGGAGAGTGCATGTTATATCCTATCGTCCGGCCGGCGCTGTTTAAGCTTGATCCTGAGCGTGCGCACGAACTCACCTTTCAACAACTGCGTTTTATCAGCGGCACTCCGCTGGAAGGGCTGATTCGCCAGTCGCTGCCATCCCGTCCGGTCACCTGCATGGGATTAACCTTCCCGAACGCGCTCGGCTTAGCGGCTGGCCTCGACAAAAATGCCGAGTGCATTGATGCCTTCGGCGCGATGGGCTTTGGTTTTGTCGAAGTGGGAACGGTAACGCCGCTAGCGCAACCGGGAAATGATAAGCCGCGTATGTTCCGCTTAGTGCCTGCGGAAGGGATTATTAACCGCATGGGGTTTAATAATCACGGCGTTGATCATCTGATCGCCAACGTCAAAAAGTCGCGCTTTAAAGGCATTCTCGGCATCAATATTGGCAAAAATAAAGATACGCCGGTTGAGAATGGTAAAGACGATTATCTGATCTGCATGGAAAAGGTATATGCCCACGCCGGTTATATTGCCATCAATATTTCCTCACCGAACACGCCAGGATTACGTACGCTGCAATATGGTGAAGCGCTGGACGATCTTCTCTCTGCCATCAAATTAAAACAGCAAGAGCTGCAAGAACGGCACCTTAAATATGTGCCGGTGGCGGTAAAGATCGCGCCGGATCTTACCGAAGAAGAATTGATCCAGGTTGCCGACAGTTTGCTGCGCCACAATATTGATGGTGTGATTGCCACCAATACCACGCTCGATCGTTCGCTGGTGACCGGCCTTAAATATGCCGAAGAAGCAGGTGGATTAAGTGGTCGTCCGGTGCAATCACGCAGCACCGAAGTGATTCGCCGCCTGGCGCAAGAGCTGCAGGGCCGCTTACCTATTATTGGCGTCGGCGGTATTGATTCGCTGGTTTCAGCGCGCGAGAAAATTGCCGCGGGTGCAACATTAGTGCAGATATACTCCGGATTTATTTATAAAGGCCCAGGCTTAATTAAAGATATCGTGACCCACCTCTAAGACATTTCCCACTTTACTGCGCCGAGGGGTTTATTTATCCCTTCGGCTCGTTTATATTTTGTCCTGCTGGTGCATTTTTCAGCTTTTTCTCAGATTTATTTTTTTAATTAAGCGCCATTTAGCGCAGCGATAAACCACAGGGCAGATCATGAAAATCAAACCTGATGACAACTGGCGTTGGTATTTCGACGCAGAGCATGACCGCATGATGCTGGATTTAGCCGACGGCATGTTATTTCGCTCGCGCTTCTCGCGCAAAATGCTGACGCCTGATGCATTTAATATCAGCGGCTTTTGCGTTGATGACGCCGCGCTCTATTTTACTTTTGAAGAACGTTGCCGTCAGAGTGGATTAAAAGGCGATCAGCGTGCCGAATTAGTTTTAAACGCGCTGGTGGCCAGCCGTTTTCTCAAACCCTTGATGCCTAAAAGCTGGCACTTTACTAATCACGCGCACAGCTGGCAGCCGGCTGCGGGCGATATGGTGGCGGTGACGCTAGCCGATAGCGGCGAGCAGGCACAACTGTTTGTGGTTGAAAGCGGTGAAAATGCGGCGCTGTGCTTATTAGCGCAAAATGCGTTAACCGTGGCGGGTAAAGGTATGCAGTTGGGTGATGCGATCAAGATCATGAACGATCGTTTACGTCCACAGCAGCAGGAACAAACCGCCCACTTTGCGCGGGCGGTGTAATCGGCTTACGCCAGTTCGATATCGCCTGCCGGAATACAGCTGCAGCTTAAGATCGTGCCATCTGCGCGCACCGCGCTTTTCTTCAGTGCTTTCACTTCACCCGCGACCAACGTTACTTTGCAGCTGCCACAGAGTCCGGCGCGGCACGAGTAGGGAATGCGGAAACCCTGCATCTCCAGTTGTTCCAGCAACACTTGCTGATTGTCGCCGCTAAAGCGCGCACCCTGATAATCGATAGTTACTGCGCTGTGACTGCTGGCGACCGGCGCCAGCGTTTCGACCACGGCGCCGGTACCGTAAGCGCGCGGCGTTTGCTTCTCTAAAATGGTCACTGCATCGCCGACGCGAATAATGCCGCTGTTGAGCGCAATCAAATTCAGGCCGAAATCGATATCGCCGCTACCATCCTGCGCGCTGCGGAAACCCTGCAAGGTGGTGAGCGGTTCGCCATTAGGATGTTTACGACCGGTTTCGGTGCCGACAGTGGTAAACACGCAGCGGCTGCAAGGCTTCGGCATTTCAAAAGTGATCTCGCCAATTTGCAGACGCTTCCAGCTATCTTCTTCCCACGCGGCCGCGCCGCTCACCACCAGATTGGGGCGGAACTGCTCAACGCGCACGCTGGCCGGACAGCGCTGTTGCAGATCCTGCAATGAGGCCATATTGACCAGCAGGTAGGGAAAACCGTCGGCAAAGCTCAGCGGCACGTGATCAAAACGCTTCACGCGGCGCGTCGGTTCCGCGCCGGTCCAGCGCAGTTGCACCGGACGCGGGAAGAAGGTGCTCAACCAGCTATTAATCGTTTCCGGTGCAATACGCGCGGTGAAATGGTTGCCCCATACTTCGGTAGGTGACTGCTCAGCGGTAAAATCATTGAAGCGGATCAGCGCCTGCGATCCATCCGGTGCTTGTAAAAACAGGCCATCAGGCAGCAGCGCAGGTGTGAAACGCACCATTTCCGGAAACTGGCGCGCGGTCACAAACGTGCCGTCCAGTTCGGTCACCATAAAGATGCGATCAAAGCCCAGACCGCTTTCCAGCACCTGCGCATGTGACAGTTGCAGACCGCGCATAGATTTAACGGGATGGATGTAAAGGCGTGAAAGCGTAATCATCACCACTCCAGAAATAGGGTCATAAGTTTAAAAGAAGCTAACTTTATGACATAGCACGCTGATTCGCTATAATGCGCAGCAATTTAAGCAAGAGTAAAAAGTGACGATATGAATTCTCTGTTTGCCAGTACGGCGCGTGGGCTCGAAGAGCTGTTGAAAAGTGAGCTAGACGCGCTGGGTGCGCAGGATTTGCAGGTGGTGCAGGGCGGCGTCCACTTTCAGGCCGACGACCATGTAATGTACCAAAGCCTGCTGTGGAGCCGTCTGGCTTCGCGCATTTTGCTGCCGCTGGGAGAATTTGGCGTCTGGAGCGATCTCGATCTTTACGTGGGTGCGCAAAGTATTCCATGGACCGAGATGTTCGACAGCAACACCAGTTTTGCCATCCATTTTAGCGGCACCAACGAGGTGATCCGCAACAGCCAGTTCGGTGCGCTGCGTATCAAAGATGCCATCGTGGACAGCTTTACCCGTCAGAACCTGGAACGTCCGAACGTTGATCGTGAACAGCCGGGCATCCGCATCAATGCGTGGCTGAACAAAGATCGCGTCAGCATCGCGCTGGATCTAAGCGGTGATTCACTGCATCAGCGCGGCTATCGCCAGCAAACCGGCGCCGCGCCGTTAAAAGAAACCTTAGCGGCGGCGATTGTGATGCGTTCCGGATGGCAGAGCAGCACGCCGCTGGTCGATCCGATGTGTGGTTCCGGTACGCTGCTGCTGGAAGCGGCGTTGATCGCCTGCGATCGCGCGCCTGGCCTGTTGCGTACCCATTGGGGCTTCAATCGCTGGAAGAAACACAATCAGGCGGTGTGGCAGGAGGTTCATGCTGCCGCGAAAGAGCGCGCACGCGTCGGCACCGCTGCGGCGACCGCCCGTTTCTATGGCTACGATAATGACAGCCGCGTGCTGGAATCAGCGCGCGCCAACGCCCGTCGTGCCGGCGTGTTCGAGCTGTTCACCTTCGCGCAGCAGGATGTGATCAAGCTGAAGAATCCGCTGGCGGGCAAAGAGATTACCGGCACGGTATTGAGCAACCCGCCGTACGGTGAACGTCTGGAAAGCGAGCCAGCGCTGATTGCGCTGCACAGCCAGCTGGGCCGCATCATGAAGCAGAATTTCGGCGGCTGGAATCTTTCGCTGTTCAGCGCCTCGCCAGAGCTGCTGAGCTGCTTGCAACTGCGTGCCGATCGCCAGTTTAAAGCCAAAAACGGCCCGCTTGAGTGCGTGCAGAAAAACTATCAGTTGGCTGCGACCAGCGCAGAAGGCGGCGCGCAGATCGCGGAAGATTTTGCTAACCGTCTGCGCAAGAATCTGAAGAAGCTGGATAAATGGGCGCGTCAGTCGAATATCGACTGCTATCGTCTGTATGACGCCGATCTGCCTGAGTACAACGTGGCGGTCGATCGTTACGCTGATTGGGTGGTGATTCAGGAGTATGCGCCGCCGAAAACCGTGGACGCCAACAAAGCGCGTCAGCGTCTGTTCGATGTGATCAGCGCCACGCTGAGCGTGCTGGAGATCCCGGCGAATCGTCTGGTAATGAAGACCCGCGAGCGCCAGAAAGGCAAAAGCCAGTATCAAAAGCTGGGCGAGAAGGGCGATTTCTTCGAAGTGCAGGAATTTGATGCGCGCCTGCTGGTGAATCTCACCGATTATCTGGATACTGGTTTGTTCCTCGATCACCGTATCGCGCGCCAGATGCTGGGCAAAATGAGCGCAGGCAAAGATTTCCTCAACCTGTTTGCCTATACCGGCACCGCCAGCGTGCACGCCGGTTTGGGTGGCGCGAAAACCACCACCACCGTAGATATGTCGCGTACCTATCTCGAGTGGGCCGAGCGCAACCTGCGTCTCAACGGTTTAACCGGCCGTCAGCACCGCCTGATGCATGCGGATTGCCTGAGCTGGCTGCGCGAGAGTGATGAGCAGTTCGATTTGATCTTTATTGATCCACCGACGTTCTCTAACTCAAAGCGCATGGAAGACGATTTCGACGTGCAGCGCGATCACATGATGCTGATGCAGAACCTGAAACGTCTGCTGCGTCGCGGTGGCACCATTATGTTCTCCAACAATAAGCGCGGCTTCAAAATGGATCTCGACGGCTTAGAACGTCTGGGTCTGCAGGCGCAGGAAATTACCCAAAAAACGCTGTCGCAGGATTTCGCGCGCAACCGTCAAATTCACAACTGCTGGCTGGTTAGCCACGCCGGTAAGGAATAAGTTTTATGTCACTGATCAGTATCCATGGCGCTTACCTCTCGTTCAGCGATGCGCCGCTGTTGGATAACACCGAACTGCATATCGAAGAGGGCGAACGCGTCTGTCTGGTTGGCCGTAACGGCGCCGGTAAATCGACGCTGATGAAAATCATCAACGGCGAACAGCCGCTGGATGATGGCCGCATCATTTATGAGCAGGATTTGGTGGTGGCGCGTCTGCAACAGGACCCGCCACGCAACATTACCGGTTCGGTTTACGACTTCGTTGCCGAAGGCGTGGCCGAGCAGGCTGAACATCTCAAGGCTTATCACGCGATTTCCCATCTGGTGATGGAAGATCCAAGCGAGAAAAACCTCAACGAGATGGGCCGTCTGCAAACCATTCTTGATCACCAAAACCTGTGGCAGCTTGATAGCCGTATCAACGACGTGCTGCTGCAGATTGGTCTCGATGCGGACACCGAGTTGTCCTCGCTTTCCGGCGGCTGGCTACGTAAAGCGGCATTGGGCCGCGCGCTGGTGAGCAACCCGCGTGTGCTGATGCTTGACGAACCGACGAACCACCTCGATATCGAAACCATCGACTGGCTGGAAACGTTCCTCAAGACCTTTAGCGGCAGCATCGTGTTCATCTCGCATGACCGTTCATTTATCCGCAACATGGCAACGCGTATTGTCGATCTCGATCGCGGCAAGCTGGTTTCCTGGCCGGGCAACTACGATCTGTTCCTGACCGGTAAAGAAGAAGCGTTGCGCGTCGAAGAGATGCAGAACGCCGAGTTTGACCGCAAGCTGGCACAGGAAGAAGTGTGGATCCGTCAGGGCATCAAAGCGCGCCGCACGCGTAACGAAGGCCGCGTACGTGCCTTGAAAGCGCTGCGTAACGAGCGCTCTGCACGCCGTGAAGTGATGGGCAAAGCCAATATGCAGGTCGGCGAAGCGGCACGTTCCGGCAAAATCGTGTTTGAGATGGAAGATGTCAATTACAGCGTGGGTGGCAAAACCCTGGTGAAAGACTTCTCTACTCAGGTACAGCGCGGCGACAAAATCGCCCTGATCGGCCCGAACGGTTGCGGTAAAACCACCTTGCTGCGTTTGATGCTGGATCAGCTGAAAGCCGACAGCGGCCGCGTGCACTGCGGTACTAAACTGGAAATCGCTTACTTCGATCAGCACCGCGCCGAGCTGGATCCGGATCGTACCGTGATGGATAACCTCGCCGAAGGTAAGCAGGAAGTGATGGTTAACGGCAAACCGCGCCACGTGCTCGGTTACCTGCAGGACTTCCTGTTCCATCCGAAACGCGCCATGACGCCGGTGCGCGCTTTGTCCGGCGGTGAGCGTAACCGCCTGCTGCTGGCGCGTCTGTTCCTCAAGCCAAGCAACCTGCTGATTCTCGATGAACCAACCAACGACCTCGACGTTGAAACGCTGGAGCTGTTGGAAGAGCTGGTGGATGGTTATCAGGGCACCGTGATGCTGGTGAGCCACGATCGTCAATTCGTCGACAATACCGTGACCGAGTGCTGGATCTTTGAAGGCAACGGCGAAATCGGTACCTTTGTTGGTGGCTATCACGATGCACAGCAGCAGCGTGCCGCTTATAAGCAGGGCAAAGCCACTCAAGCCAAATCGGCTGCACCGGCGAAAACCGCAGACAAAAGTGACGCCGCCAAACGTCCGGCCAACAAGCTAAGCTATAACCTGGCACGTGAGCTGGAACAGCTGCCGCAAAAACTGGAACAGCTGGAAACCCGTATCGGTGAGTTGCAGGCTAAAATGAGTCATCCGGACTTCTTCAGCCAGCCACACGATAAAACCCAGCCGGTTCTGGATGCGTTAGCGCAAACCGAACAGGAACTGGAAGTGGCGTTTGAACGTTGGGAAGAGCTGGAAGCGCTGAAAAACGGCGCGTAATCGGAAGGAGTCAGCATGTGTGCAGCGGATCAAGCGCATCAGTGGAGTCTTTGTCCACAGTGTGATTTAACAGTAAAGCTGCCCGCTGTACCGGTCGGCAGCCGTGCGCGTTGCCCGCGTTGTCACACCACGCTGCAAGCCAACTGGCAGGAGCCGCGTCGACGTCCGACCGGCTACGCCCTTTCGGCGCTGTTTATGCTGGTGCTGGCCAATCTGTTTCCTTTCATCAATATGCACGTCGCGGGATTGAGCAGCCAGATATCGCTGCTCGAAATTCCGCAGGTGATGGATCGTGAAGATTACCGCAGCCTGGCAACGCTGTTTCTGCTGTTTGTGCAGGGCATTCCAGCCTTCTGCATGATCACCATTATCCTGCTGGTCAATAACGTTCGCATGCCGCATAACCTGCGGCTTGGGTTGGCGCGCGTGCTGTTTCAGCTGCGTAGTTGGGGCATGGCGGAAATCTTTATGGCTGGCGTGCTGGTCAGTTTCGTCAAGCTGATGGCGTACGGTGAAATTGGCCTCGGCAGCAGCTTCTGGCCGTGGTGTCTGTTCTGCGTGCTGCATCTGCGGGCGTTTCAATGCGTTGATCGCCGCTGGGTGTGGCAACGTATCGATCCGTTACCGCCGCTGCCGAAAGTGCCGCTGGCCGGTATTAGCGGCTTAAAACAGGGTTTGCGTAGTTGTCCTTGTTGTACTGCTATTCTGCCCGCCGACCAACTGTCGTGTCCGCGTTGTGGTGTGAAGGCGCATGCGCGCCGCAAGAACAGTCTGCAATGGACGCTGGCGCTGCTGATCACCTCGGTGATGCTCTACATTCCCTCCAATATCATGCCGATCATGGTGACCGAAACGCTCGGTTCGCAATATCCTTCGAACATTATGGCCGGGGTGATTTTGCTGTGGAGCGACGGTTCGTGGCCGGTAGCGCTGGTGATATTCATCGCCAGTATCATGGTGCCTTCGCTGAAAATGCTCGCGATCGCCTGGCTGTGTTGGCACGGCAGCGGACGCGGCGGGCGCGATGATGAAAAGATGCACGTGATTTATGAGGTGGTTGAGTTCGTTGGCCGCTGGTCAATGATTGATGTGTTTGTCATCGCCGTTCTCTCTGCGCTGGTGCGGATGGGAAGGCTGATGAGTGTGTATCCTGCGCCGGGTGCGCTGCTGTTTGCCATGGTGGTGATTCTCACGATGTTCGCCGCCATGACCTTTGATCCGCGCCTGCTGTGGGATCGACAACGAGAAACTGAACGTAAGGAGCCGCGTCTTGACGGACAACCATCACGGGACTGCTAAGGTCGACCAGATTAAACGCTGGTCACCGGTCTGGATTGTACCCATCGTCACGCTGTTAATCGGCGGATGGATTCTTTTTTATCACTTCAGCCATCAGGGCCCGGAAGTCACGCTGATTACCGAGAATGCGGAAGGCATTGAAGCCGGTAAAACCACCATTAAAAGCCGCAGCGTTAACGTCGGCGTGGTGGAAAGCGCGGTTCTGACCGACGATCTGCATCACGTAGAGATTAAAGCGCGTCTCAACTCCGGCATGGAAAAACTGCTGCAGGGCGATAGCGCATTCTGGGTGGTCAAACCGCAAATTGGCCGCGAAGGTATTTCCGGTTTAGGTACCTTGTTGTCGGGTGCATACATTGAACTGCAGCCGGGCGCGAAGGGCGATAAGCCAGAGAGATACCAACTGCTGGATGCGCCGCCGTTAGCGCCGCCGGATGCCAAAGGCATTCGTGTCACGCTTGACAGTAAGAAAGCAGGGCAGTTGAATCCGGGCGATCCGGTGCTGTTCCGTGGTTATCGTGTCGGCTCGGTAGAAACCAGCACCTTTGATACCGATAAACGCATGATGGCTTACCAGCTGTTTATCTCGGCGCCTTATGATCGCCTCATTACCACCAACGTGCGCTTCTGGAAAGACAGCGGCATTGCGGTAGATATGTCGGCATCCGGCATGCGCGTAGAGATGGGATCGCTCACCACGCTGTTCAGCGGCGGCGTCAGTTTTGACGTGCCGGACGGCGCTGAGTTGGGCCGTGCTGCGGAGAACAAAGCGGAATACCATCTTTACGACGATCAGCGCAGCATCCAGGATTCGCTCTACAGCGCTCACACCGATTTCCTGCTGTTCTTCACCGATTCGATTCGTGGCTTGCAGGTTGGCGCACCGGTTGAGTTCCGTGGCATTCGTCTGGGTACGGTTTCACAAGTGCCTTACATGATTCCAGGCGTGAACCAGGCGCTGAATACTGACTATCGTGTGCCAGTGCTGATCCGCATTGAGCCGGACCGTTTTGTTAATCGTCTGGGCGGGGATTTCAATCTTGAGCAGCATCTGCAGGAAGGCAAAAAACGCGGTCTGCGTGCGACGCTGAAGACCGGTAACCTGCTGTCTGGCGCGCTGTTTATCGATCTTGATTTCTACGACAACGCACCGGCGTATAAAGGCCCGAACGAAGTGGCAGGCCTGGAAGTGATTCCGACCGTCAGCGGCGGCCTGGCGCAGATTCAGCAGAAATTGATGGCGGCGCTGGATAAGATTAACGGCTTGCCACTCAATCCTGTGCTGAACGAAGCCACCGGTACCTTGAAAGAGAGTCAGCGCACGCTGCAGCAACTACAGAAGACGCTGGATAACCTCAATCAGGTCACGGCGAATCCGGCGATGAAAACGCTGCCTTCAGATATGCAGCAAACCCTGCGCGAACTGAATCGTAGTATGAAAGGGCTGCAGCCAGGTTCGCCGGCTTACAGCAAGCTGGTGGGCGATATGCAGCGGCTTGATCAGGTTTTACGTGAACTGCAGCCGGTGCTGAAAACGCTGAATAGCAAAAGTAACGCGCTGGTGTTTGAAGCCAAGCCGGGCCAGGATCCACAGCCAAAGAGGGCGAAACAGTGAAAAAAGGGCTAATTATCGGGGCGCTGTTGCTGCTGGCAGGCTGCAGCAGCACCATTGAAAATACCTATTATCAGCTGCCGGCAGGCAATAATGTGGCGCGCGTTGAAAGTGCCGCTGGCACTGGACAGCCGATGATTTGGGTCGAGCAGGTGACAGTGCCGGATTATATGGCGGGCAATGGCCTGGTGTATCAGACCAGCGATGTGAAGTACGTGATTGCGGCCAATAACCTGTGGGCCAGTCCGCTCGATCAACAGCTGCAGCAAACGCTGATCAGTAATCTCAGCAAAGCGCTGCCTGGTCGTTTGGTTGCTGGTGCTCCGCTGGGCGATAGCCACGATACGCTTTCCGTCAATGTCACCGGTTTCCAGGGACGTTACGATGGGCAAGTGGTGGTGAGTGGCGAATGGTTACTGCAGCATCAAGGGCGCCTAATCAAACATGGCTTTAATCTGACGCTGCCGCAAACTGAAGATGGCTATGATGCGTTGGTGCGTACTCTGGCTCTCGGCTGGCAGCAAACGGCGCAACAAATCGCAAATAGTGTCGTTTCGCTAAATTAAGATTTGTTCGATGCTTATGCTAAGTCCTTGATTTGCTGTAGTGTGATCGCAGTCAAATCAGGGGCTTTTTTTATTGCCTAATCAGCCAGATAGACATTCCACTGACAATTCTACATGGCACTTTAACGTCAAAAACATGACATTGGCGTGAATTTTGCGCATTGACCTTTCTTCTGCATCGGGTTAGAACATTACTGTGGTTGAACATTATATCGCCACTCTTTCTTTCCACCCAGATTCCACCAGACCTGAAAAATGAGGGAAACGAGGCATGAAGAGACAGAAGAGAGACCGCCTGGAACGAGCACATTCACGAGGCTACCAAGCCGGGATTACAGGGCGTTCAAAAGAGATATGCCCTTATCAATTGATCGATGCACGGTCTCACTGGTTGGGAGGTTGGCGTCAAGCCATGGAGGACAGGTCAGCGGTGGCCTAGCACTGCTGGATGTCTATCATTATGGAAGAAACCTCCGCTGCGTGCGGAGGTTTTCGTTTGGAAGGACTAGAAAGCGGAAGTGTCTTTGAACAGACCCACTTTCAAATCAGTCGCAGAGTAAATCAGGTTCCCGTCAACGAAGACTTCACCATCTGCCACGCCCATCACCAGTTTACGGTTGATCACACGCTTGAAGTGAATTTTGTAGGTCACTTTCTTCGCGGTAGGCAGGACTTGTCCAGTGAACTTCACTTCACCCACGCCCAATGCGCGGCCTTTACCTTCTGCGCCTAGCCAGCCGAGGTAGAAACCAACCAGCTGCCACATCGCATCAAGGCCGAGACAACCCGGCATCACCGGATCGCCAATGAAGTGGCAGTCAAAGAACCACAGGTCAGGGCGGATATCCAGTTCGGCTTCTACGAAACCTTTATCGAATTTACCGCCGTCTTCGGTCATTTTGACCACGCGGTCCATCATCAACATGTTGTTGGATGGAAGCGGCGGTCCATTTTCGCCAAACAGTTCGCCGCGACCCGAGGCAACCAGGTCTTCTTTACTATAGGATTCGCGTTTATCTACCATGTTCTCAATATGCCTTCTTTTAGTGAAGCCCGAATATTAGCGAACAGTTGTACGCTGAGCAATCTTATCAACTGTGGTTGAACCAGTTGAGCCAACGTAATGGCCATGGACGCAGGCGAGCTTCCTGCTGATTCAACTGGGTAATGCGTTCCTGAATGGTGCTAAGCAATGATTCGCCGCTTTCACTCTGCCAGGCAACGCCGGTTAGCAGCGGCAGCGCTTCATCTACGCTCTCAATGGCCCAAAGATGGAATTGTCCGGCTTTAACCGCTTCCACTACGTCCTGATTCAAACTGAGATGGCGCGCGTTACTGGCAGGGAAAATCACACCTTGCTTACCGGTCAGTTCACGTGAGTTGCAGATGTGGAAGAAGCCTTCAATTTTTTCATTCAGGCCGCCGACGGGCTGCACGTTACCAAACTGATCGACTGAACCGGTCACCGCAATCTGCTGGTTAACCGGCTGGTTAGCCAGTGCACTGATTAACGCACACAGCTCGGCCAGCGAGGCGCTGTCGCCATCTACTTCAGAATAGGATTGTTCAAACACCAGCGAAGCCGAGAAGGGCAGCTGTTGCTCCAGTTCCAGCTCGGCAATCAGGTAGGCTTGCATAATCATCATGCCTTTCGCATGAATGTTGCCACCCAATTCGGCTTTACGCTCCACATCGGTGAACTCGCCATCGCCCGGATGAACCACACAGGTAATGCGTGAAGGTTCGCCCCACGGACGCGGATGACCAGGGAACTCAACCACCGAAAGGCCATTGATTTGGCCGACCACTTCGCCTTCAGTCTCAATCATGATCTGATTAAGCAGGATTTCATCGCGCATGCGATCGGCGAGGAAGCCTTCACGCCACTGGCGTGCTTCCAGTGCTTCTTTCAGCGCTTCGGCATTGATGCTGTCGCCATGCAGCGCCGTTTCCTGCAGCTGACGACGAAGCCAGCGTGGGCAGAGCGGTAAGGTGTCTTGATCACCGGTCATGCGTGCCGCTTCGGTGATCAACAATGGCCAGAAATCCGCTTCAGGCTGCGCTAATCCGGCCTGTTCAGCTTGGGTCAGCGTCCATTGGCACCATGACGTCATGTCGTCTTCGTCGAGAATCTGTAAGCTCTCTTCAAATTCGCTATACAGCGCCATCTCATGAACTTCGACGTCCATTTCCTGGAAGGCGGCCAGTGCATCACGATCGCCACACAGTACCAGACGCAGTTGCAGCGGTAGCGAGGGAATGGCGACGGGCAGCGGTTGACGCTCATCCTGTGAATACCAATCGAAGCGACCTTGCTCAATGCACTTACGCAGACGTAGCCACAACAGCGGCTGTGCCAGCAAAGTATTGACCGCAAGTATTAACGTGCCGCCATTGGCGCGATGCAGTAAGCCTGGTTCAGGCTGCACACGGTCTTTATATTGACGTACGCAACCGAACAGTTGCTCAGCTTCAATCCAGTCGGCGAAATGCACGCCGCCCTGGCTGGTAAACGGACGATTGATATCGGTGGGCGCGAGTAGGCTAACGTTGTCGCCCATCACATGATAGTCACCACCGTAGAGAGCAATCTCATCCGGCTGGAAACGCTGCGCTGCATCGGCGATGCAGGCCAGGTAATCGCTATTTTCCTGACTGCGCAATAACAGCAGTGGAAAACCCAGGGTTTGATGATGCAAATGCGCCAGCGCATTCAGCAGACGCGGCTGAACCGCGGCAAGACTATCGCAATCTTCCAGTGAGACGTTCGAGAAAATGGATTGGTAGCGGTTGCTATCCGGCTGCAGGGCTTGCCACGTAATTTGAGTGCTGGTCAAAATATTCGCATTAGTCTGATTTAGGAAAAGCGCGATTATACAGGAATCAACCCGGTTAATCACGGCGGAGTTCCGGCCCGGATTGTGACGGCTGCAACATGTTTTTCCTTGCTGCATCCAGGAAAAAAGCTGTTATTCTTAGTTTGTTACGTGATCACGATGAGATTCCGATGAAATACCAGCAACTCGAAAATCTTGAAAGTGGATGGAAGTGGAAATACCTGGTGAAAAAGCATCGGGAGGGTGAACTGATCACCCGTCATCTTGAGCTTAGCGCGGCGCAAGCTGCGGTTGATACGCTGCTATCGATGGAAAATAGCCCGGTTGAGGTTAACGAGTGGATCGCTCAGCACATTCATCCTGATTTGGAGAATCGTCTCAAGCAGACGATACGTGCGCGCCGTAAGCGTCACTTTAATGCCGAGCATCAACATACGCGTAAGAAATCGATCGATCTGGAATATCTGGTGTGGCAGCGACTAGCGGGATTGGCGCAGCGTCGCAGTAATACGCTATCAGAAACCATCGTCCAGTTGATTGAAGATGCCGAACGCAAAGAGAAGTATGCCAGCCAGATGTCTACGCTGAAGCAAGATCTGCAGGCGATCCTTGGGAATGGTGGCTCGGAAAAAGAGTAGAATTCTTTTCGTTCTCATTACATTTAGCCATAAAAAAACCCCGCCTTAGCGGGGTTTTTTACTGCGTGATAACTTAAGCCTGTGGCTGAGTTACAACGTCTTTGATACCTTTCACGTCGATTTCAACGCGACGGTCTGGCGCCAGGCAGTCGATCAGGGCATTACGGCCTTTCACGCTGTCACAGGTGTTGCCAGTAACTGGGTTAGATTTGCCCATACCGCGTGCAGAGATCTTGTTAGAAGGGATACCTTTAGATACCAGGTAATCAACTACAGACTGAGCACGTTTCTCAGACAGTTTCTGGTTGTACTGCTCTGAACCGATGCGATCGGTGAAGCCCAGTACTACAACAGAACCGTCTTTCGGATCCATTGAGCTCAGCTGGCTGTACAGCTGATCCAGAGCCTGCTGACCTTCAGGCTTCAGAGTTGCCTTGTTGAAGGTGAACAGAACGTCAGACTTCAGAGTGAAACGCTTGGTTTCAACAACTGGCGCTGGAGCTGGAGCCGGAGCTACAACTGGCGCTGCATCTTCTTCCTGACCGAAACGGTAAGAAACGCCGACGCTCAGCATGCTGTTGTCTGGACGCGCACCAACGGTACCTGCGTCACCGATGTTGTTAACCCACTGATAGTCCAGGCGCGTCGCCCAGTTTTTGGTCAGTGCGTATTCAACACCAACAGCAGCCAGCGGAGAAACGCCGGTATCGTGGTCGCTGTGACGAACGCCATCGGTGTTCTGAGTAGAGTCTGCACGCCATACCATGCCACCCAGACGGGTGTAGACATCGAAGTCTTCGGTGATTGGGTAGCTCAGTTTAGCAGCCAGCTGAACGCCTTGTGCTTTGAACGCGCCATTGGTCACGTTGCCTTTGTTAGGCATACGGCCCAACCAGTCGTAGCCCAGCTCGAAGCCCAGGTACGGGTTAGCTTGGTAACCAGCGAATGCACCAGCACCCAGCTGAGATTCGTGAGTTGGACCGTCGTTGTTCTCGTAACCGTTACCGTAGTAACCAGTATCGTGATACTGAGACCAGCCCAGTTTAGCACCGGTGTACCAGGTGTTATCTTTAGGTGCGGCCTGCGCTACGGTAGCGAAGCCAGCCAGTGCCACTGCAATTGCGATAGCTGTCTTTTTCATTTTTGCGCCTCGTTATCATCCAAATAGGCAATGAGCAAAAAGGTTGCTCTTTGTGTTAATCCTTCGCCGGGTCTAAACGCTCGCTTTTGACTCTACCGAAAAAACGGAGGTTATTGAGCACCCTGGCGAGCTAAAGTCTACAACGAGATTGGAAACTTACAAGTATGATGTGACGCCGGGCAGCAAAAAAACAGCGATTTATACACACATTTTAACAAATCACCTGGCTAAATCTTCGGTATTAGAAAACAAAAAAGCGTCTAAGCCATTGTCATAGCTGGCGGGAAAAGAATCAGTAGCTTAGATGCAACTTATGCAAAAAAAATGCTGAGAAAATTCCTGGAATTTACTTAATGAAACAATTCAGACGGAATTTTTGCTGAGTTAGGTTGTCTGGAAGGGGCATATTGACGTCCCTGCGGACGCAAAATCAGACCGAGTGCTTCACCTTCCGCCGCTGCTTGTTCCAATTCTAATCGCTCTTCATCACTCAATTCGTACGGAATCCAGGCAAGAACGACGCTGTAATTACCCGTACGTAATGCTTTCACCATACTTTCCACGGTGTTAAAACGCTCAGATTCGGTGATATGCATACTCTTTTCTAACGGCAATCCCGACTGCTGCATCCAGTTACGATTCAGCTTATGCGCTGGAGTGAGCCACAGCTGCCAGCGTGATTGCTCACTAAGCTGTTTTAGTACCGGCAACAGCATAAGTTGCATCATTCCAGGTTGTTCGCTGGAACGCAGTTCAGTGATTCCACCCAGCGAAGGTTGCGCTAAGCTGGATGAAGCGAAACGATTTGAACGGTCAGCAGAGCCAGAGAAATGAGTACGCATAATTTAATCACTCAGTAATGAACTGTATGGATGTACAGTAATAGCTTCCTGGATAAAGATCAACCTCAATTTCTGAAAACGCCTCGCAATTTCTGCACAAGATACCGCCCGCCTGCTTTTATTCATTGAACAGCTAAATCGTTTTTTTTATCTTCTAACCAGATGAATCTGCGAGCTTTTATAGGAAATTTCCCGCGCATGGAATCCATTGAAGGGGGCGTTATGAAGAGATATAACCCGGTAGTTGAGCAATCGAAAGCGCAGTTGGCAGCATTAGGTAAAATTGAATCGCGCACGCAATTTGGTGGTTATGCACTGACTGTTGAGAAGGTAATTTTTGCGTATATCAATGAGGATGCACTCTATCTTCGAGCCAGCGAGGCGCTTCACGTCTATAACGCACAGCGTTCACTGGAACCGCTGGTGTACCGTAAGCGTGGCGTGCCGGTGACACTGAGCTACTTCAAAGTGGATACGCAATTGTGGCAAAACCCTGAACAGTTATTGCAGCTGTCAGCATGTTCTCTGCGTGCCGCACAGGATGAAGCGGCTACCAGACTTGTCTCGCTGCGTCTGAAAGATCTGCCGAATTTAAGCCTCCGATTAGAGTTGATGCTGCATAAGGTAGGGATCAGTTCGGTGCAATTGCTGTGTGAAACAGGGTCGCGACAAAGCTGGCTGAAACTGCGGGCGGTGAATAAGCACATTGGGTTAAAAACGCTGTTGGCGCTGGAAGGTGCAATATCAGGACATCATGAAGCAGCGTTACCCAGCGCAATCAGGCAAGAGCTTTATACCTGGTATCTAAAAATGCTCCGCCAGCACGCGGCGGAGCATCAACCGCTTTAATCGTTGACGAGGGTACGGCGTAGACGGGCGATTTCAGGCAGCAGCGCGACTAACAAGCCCAATTGCTGAATCACTAGTGGTGCGCGTGTATCCGGGCTGTTTTTCATCTCGCTCATGCGCTGCATTAGCGTCTGCTGCATCTCAGTGGCTTGAGCATCCGTAACCCGGTCGATCTGCAGCACATCTTCAATGAAGCAGACGGCGTCATCCAGTAAGGTAAGCAAGGTGCTATCCGCGAGATGTTCGCGGTGCGCTCCCAATGCGGAGATATAGCTGAGGAAGGAGTGGTTCAGGCACAGCAGTCGAAACGCATTCTCACGTAGCGGTTGTTGTAGCTTGAGTTCACCACTGATGTTTGACACCACTGACGCTAGCTCGGCATCGGCGTTATGCGCATCGCGACGTGCCACACGATAAGCGAGACGATTGTCCTTGCCTTGATGGTATTGCTCCATAATCGCATCCAGATAGCGGCAGTTCGCATCCAGTGTACGATCGGCAACGGCAGTGATTTTGCGAAAACGCCAGTCTGGCCAGACAAAGGCCACGGCCAGCCACGCCAGACCGCAGCCCAGTAAGGTGTCCACCACGCGCGGTAGCGCCACTTCAAAACCTTCGCCGAGCAAATTGAAGCACAGCAGAACCAGCAAAGTGATAAACAAGGTGGCTTGAGCATACTGAATCTGGCGGAAGGCGAAGAACAGCACGCCGCTCAGTACAATCAGCACCAACTGACCTTCAATCGAGGGCACCAGCCACAAGACCGGCAGGCCGATAGCGATGCCGGCTAAGGTGCCACCAATACGCAATGCGAGGCGTCGTCGAGTGGCGTTGTAGTTGGGCTGGCAGACAAACAGGCTGGTCAACAAGATCCAGTAACCGCGATCGACGCCGGTGATTTTAATGAAGGCGTAGCCAACGCACAGCACCAGCGACATACGCACCGCATGGCGGAACAGGGCAGATTGCGGACTAAGATGGCGACTGAGGCGCAAACGGATATCCGCCCAGCCGCTGAGTCCTTCCCGTGATAGATGGTGATCGCTCTGTGGGGGCGGTTCGGCCAGCATCTGTTCTGATTCAATCGACGCCAGTTGCGCATCAATAGCACGCAGATTACGCAGCAGCCAAAACAGCGCGTGAATGTGTGGATCCTGCGGCTCATTCTGCTGAAGACGTTGCAGTGCGGTTTCCAGACGTTCGAAGGTGCGTTCAAAATGGCTGTCGTGATGCCACGACTGACGCAGCAAAATGGTCTCCGCCAGCTGCCTACAGGCACGCGCTTGCATATTCATCAGGCGCTGGAAACGGAACAGCACTTCGTTGTAACGCCAGTTATCACGCAGCAGATGGTATTGCAGATGCGAGGAGCTGGCGCGCTCATGGATATCCTGCGCGACAAAATAGTAGTGCAGGCTGCGGCGCGTGCTGCGTGAACCGCGATCACCACGCAAACGGCTTTGAATCGTACTTTTGGTGAGATTCAGCTGTGCCACCAACTGACTGTTAACCATCGCTGTGGCAACCAGCGTGGCGTCATCCTGATCGCCGCCATCGGGATCAAACAGGTTCGCTTTGGCTTCGAGATAACGCGCCAGCTGGGAAAAACTGCCTGCCAGCTGCTCCTGTACCGGGCGCACCGGGAACATCAAATGACCGATAAAGGTCAGTAAGTTGTACCAAAGGGCACCGTTCAATAGCAGCGCGGGCTGCATCCACCATTGTGGGAATAAGCCGATGCCCAGCATGGTGTAAACCGCAATCAGCAGCGCACCGAAGGCGATGGTGGCATAACGCTGTCCCAACGCACCGAGCAAAATAAAGCCCCAGCTGGAAAGCGCCAGGCCCAAACCGAATGCCCAAGGATGGGGGAACAACAGTTCCACCGACACCGAAGCAATACAGAAACACACCAGCGTGATCAACAGATTGCGCACACGCCCAATCCAGCGATCGTCGAGATCCGCCAGCGCCGCAGCGACTACACCCAGCGTCAGCGGAATGGTCCACTCGATTTGGTGCAGCCACCACGGCACCGCCGCGCATCCGGTTAAGGCAAAGAAGATGCGCAGCAAATAGCGCAGGCTGCTGTTAAACAGATAACGTCGCCAGCCTGGCAAGGCGTCATGAATCATTGAACGGCCTCAGTAACGGCGACGCGCATTGGCTTCACGCGCGGCCTGGGCTTCTTCAACAGAGACCACGCGACGGCCCACCGGCCACAGCGCAATTGCGGCGATTTTGAAGTTGGCGATGCCAACTGGAATGCCGATGATAGTCAGACACTGCACGATACCGGCCGAGATATGCGCCAGGCACAACCACCAGCCAAACAGAATCAGCCAGAAGATGTTGAGGAAGGTGCCGCCAGTATTCATCACATGGCTTTTGCTGTCGGGGCGAAGCACATCGACATGCACCGCTTCGTTGCCAAAGGGCAGCAGAGACAGCTTGGTGATTTCCCAGCAGGAGCGCGTCAATGGCAACGTGAAAATCAGTACGATGCTCACCAATGTGGCGAACAGCCAGCTGAGGGTGGTGAAGAAGCCGCCGAGAATGAAATTAAGAATATTAAGTACGGTACGCATAAACGTGTTTTTCCTTTTGCAATCCGCAATATGTGGCGCCAAGTTTAGCTCTTTTTAAGGCTGGAGCGCCAAGAGTCTGACAGGTAAACTGCGCGATATCGAATTCCACATGACGGTGCGGACATGGAACTGAAAGCAACATCAATGGGTAAACGTCTGGCACAGCATCCCTATAATCGGGTGCGCTTGCTGGCCGCCGGCGTGGAAGTCAGTGGCGATCGCCATGAATATCTGATTCCGTTTAACCAGTTGCTCAACATTGCCTGCAAGCGCGGCATGGTGTGGGGCGAACTGGAGTTTCTGCTGCCAGATGAGAAAGTGGTGCGCCTGCATGGCACCGAATGGCAGGAAACGCAGCGCTTTTTCCATTACTTGCAGCACGCCTGGCAGCAGTGGAGCCAGGAGATGAGCGAGGTGAGCGCCGAGGTGCTCGCCGCGCTGGAGCAGGAAATCCTCGCCTTTACACAGCAGGATCGCTGGTTGAAACGCAGTGAGCTGAGCGCGGTGAAAGAGAGCATTACGCGCCAGTTTTCTGCCTTGCCGTTGCCCCTCGCGCGTATTGCCGAGTTTGAAAACTGCCGTGAACGCTGGGAATTCTGCCAGCAATGGCTGGATCAGGGTGAAACGGCCATTCGCCAACGCAATCGTGAATGGACCAGCAAGATCCTCAGCGATTATCACGAATTCTTCTCCAAGGTTGAAACCACGCCGCTCAATCCATCGCAATGTGAAGCTGTAGTAAATGGCGAAGATGCGCTGCTGGTGCTGGCAGGTGCTGGCAGCGGCAAAACCTCGGTGCTGGTGGCGCGCGCGGGTTGGCTGCTGAAACGCAAACTGGCGCAACCGGATCAAATTCTGCTGCTGGCGTTTGGTCGTCAGGCGGCAGAAGAGATGAATGACCGCATTCAAACGCGTCTTGGCGAGAGCGCGATTCAGGCGCGTACCTTCCATGCGCTGGCGCTGCATATCATCCGCGAAGGCAGTAACAAACAACCGGTAATCAGCAAACTGGAGAGCGACAGCAAGGCGCGGCGACAGCTGCTAATTGAGACCTGGCGTGAGCAGTGCAACAGCAAAAAAGCGCAGGCCAGCGGCTGGCGTCAGTGGTTGCAGGATGAGTTGGAGTGGGAAATCCCCGAAGGTCCGTTTTGGAAGGATGACAAACTGGCGCAGCGTATCGCATCGCGCATGGAGCGCTGGCTGGGTTTGATGCGCATGCACGGCGGCGCGCAGGCGGCAATGATCGCGGATGTGGCAGAAGCGCAGCGCGATAACTTCAGCAAACGCGTCAAACTGATGGCGCCACTACTTAAAGCGTGGAAAAGCGCGCTGAAAGAGGAAGGCGCGGTCGATTTCTCCGGGCTGATTCATCAGGCGATTGCCATTCTGGAGAAAGGACGCTTTATCAGTCCGTGGAAGCATATTTTGGTCGATGAATTCCAGGATATCTCACCGCAGCGAGCCGCGCTGCTGACGGCGCTGCGTCAGCAAAACAAGCGAACGAGCCTTTACGCGGTGGGCGATGACTGGCAGGCAATCTATCGCTTCAGCGGTGCCGAAATGAGCCTGACCACCGCGTTCCATCACTATTTCGGTGATGGCGATCGCTGCGTGCTGGATACCACTTATCGCTTTAACGATCGCATTGGTGAGATTGCCAATCGCTTCGTACAGCAAAACCCGCATCAGCTGCGCAAGCCGCTAAATAGCTTGAGCAAGGGCAATAAAAAATCGGTGACTTTGCTGCCGCAGGAGCAACTGGAAGCGCTGTTCGATAAACTGAGCGGCTATGCCAAACCCGATGAGCGCGTGCTGCTGCTGGCGCGTTACCACCATTTGCGCCCCGCAATCCTCGATAAAGCCAAAACGCGCTGGCCAAAGTTAAAGCTGGATTTCATGACCATTCATGCCAGCAAAGGCCAACAGGCGGATTTCGTCATTGTGTTGGGGCTGCATCAGGGACGCGACGGTTTTCCGGCAGAAGCGCGTGAATCCATCATGGAAGAGGGTTTGCTGCCGCAGCCGGAAGATTTCCCGGATGCGGAGGAGCGCCGGCTGGCGTATGTGGCGATGACGCGCGCGCGCCAGCAGGTATGGCTAATGTTTGATAAAGATCGGCCTTCGGTATTTGTCGAACACCTGCGCGAGTTAGGTGTGCCGCAAAGCCGTAAGGCCTGATGATTAGGGTTTCAGACGTTCGGCGAGATAACGCTGATAGTCTGGAATCTGAATTTCAATCTGCTGGGCAAACTTCGGTGACTGAATAATAAAATCTGCAGTGGTGCGGTTATTGGCCACCGGGATATTCCATACTGTGGCGAGGCGCAGCAGCGCTTTGACATCCGGATCGTGCGGCACCGCATTCAGCGGGTCCCAGAAGAAAATCAGCACATCAATTTTGCCTTCCGAAATCAACGCGCCCACTTGCTGATCGCCGCCCATCGGGCCGCTCAGCATGGCGTTAACGTCTAATCCAGTATGACGATTAATCAGATTGCCGGTGGTGCCGGTAGCGTAAAGCACATGCTTTTGCAGCGTGCTTTGGTTGATTTGCACCCATTCAAGCAGCGAGGCTTTGCAGTGATCGTGTGCAACGAGGGCGATATGTTTCTGAACCTGAAGGGTACGAACGGTCTGCTCCATAGGGCTTCCTGTTTCTTCTCATGCATTATGTGTTAATGCAGGAGTTTACCCCTGGCGTTTCATCACTATCAACTTGTGCGTAAGGTTTTCATCCAGCTAATAAAACGCAGACGTGTGGCGGCATCAAAACGCTTGAACCAGCCTTGCAAAGAGGGGAGATCGCTAACGTCCTGCCAGGCGTAATCCATATTCAGCTGTGCCTCGCCGGCACTCAGCGAATGTAAGGCAAAACGCGGAACCGAAGCGGCGTGGGCATCACGATTATAATTCACCATCGCCTTTTCGAAATCGTTATCACTTTCCTTCGGCAAATGGTCGCGCAGGCTGGTGATCTCCATGCCGCGTTCATCAATCAGCTGGAAGTTGAGCGTTTTGTCGAAGGTAGTGCGTTCGCGACGATTATTGAGCGCGGGCAAGCGAATCGCCACCGAATGGGCGTTGGCGTTAAAAGTGACAATCATCGGCACGGATTGAAAGTGCGCGGCGTCAGCGCCCGGTTTTTCCACACGAAACAGAAACTGATGCTGCCCACGCTCCAGCTCAAGGCTGCCAGCACCTTTCAGCAGCGAGCCAGAGATTTTACGCCCGTCCAGCACCAGCAGTTCGATCTCGGGATCGAGCTTGAGAGTGATGGCCTGGCATGAGGCTGATACGAGCAACAGCAGTAAACCCGTAGCAGTTAAAGACAGCTTCATTTCAACTCCCGGCAGAAGGGGGTAAATCGATTATGTGTAGCAAAGTATTACATTATGGCAGTAAATTTACATTTTTACATATTTATTCGTGCTGCTGCGCAAAGTTCTCGTGCCTGGCAGTTGCAGCCTAATGCGCAATGCCATCTACACTTAAGCGAATGAACCAGGAGAAAAAAGATGAATGATCAAACGATTCGCGATGTGCTGACTAAAACCAAACGTATCGCATTAGTGGGCGCCAGCGATCGTCCCGATCGCCCAAGCTATGGCGTGATGAAATACTTGCTCGATCAGGGATACGACGTGATTCCAGTGAGCCCTAAACTGGCAGGTCAACAACTTCTTGGCCAAACGGCCTATGCCACGCTGGCGGATGTTCCCGGAAAAGTGGATATGGTGGATGTGTTTCGCAATGCCGAAGCGGCGTGGGGCGTAGCACAGGAAGCGATTGCCATTGGGGCGGATACATTGTGGTTACAGTTGGGCGTAATTAATGAGCAGGCGGCGGTGCTGGCGCAAGATGCGGGTATGACCGTGATAATGGATCGTTGTCCAAAGATTGAAATTCCGCGGCTGGGTATCACGCGTTAAACAAAAACGGCGACCTGAGTCGCCGTTGTCATTAATGTCGCAGGCTAGGTGCCTGCAGCTGCTGCCGAATTGACGCGGCCAGCTCATCCATTGAAGGTTGTTCGGGATGTTCAAAGGAGGTTTCTCCCGCCAGCTGAACTTCCGCCACGTAGGTATGCACCTGATCGCCTTCTTCATCTTCCATCACCACATGATACCAGGGCGCGGCGCGCAGCGTTTCGCTGGCAGCGACATCATCAACTTCTGGCTCATCAAGCGAAAACTCCGGATCGACATCCACGATAACGCCGAGCACCCCGGAGAGACGATGTCGGACCTGCTGTCCAATTCCAAATTTAGTCGTAATCATTGTGACCTCCCAAAAGACTGCCCTGTAACCAATATGGAGGCAGGGACAGCGTTTTCAAGTCACAGCACGCGGCAGGCAAAACCTTTCAGATAAAGCCCTTCAGGATAGCTGGCGATCACTGGATGGTCGGCTGCCTGACGGAACTGCTCTATAAATTGTACATCACGACCGGCATCAACGGCGGCATCCGCGATGATTTTCTGGAACAAATCGGTCGGCATTAGGCCAGAACAGGAGAAGGTCAGTAACACGCCGCCGGGATTCAACAGCTGAATGGCCAGCATGTTGATGTCTTTATAGCCGCGACACGCGCCCATCAACTGGTTCTTGTTCTCAACGAATTTCGGCGGATCCATCACGATCAGGTCGAACTTCTCGCCGCTGTCGCGATAACGACGCAGCAGTTTGAACACATCGTCACGCACGAACTGGGCGCGCGACACATCCAGACTATTGAGCTCAACGTTCTGTTTCGCCACGTCGAGCGCGTCTTGCGAAGTATCAACGCTGATCACTTCACGGCAGCCGCCCATCAAGGCCGAAACCGCAAATCCACCGGTGTAAGAGAAGCAGTTCAGCACGCGTGCATTCTCTGAGTAGCCACGCGTGGCAAAACGGCTGTCACGCTGATCAAGGTAATAACCGGTTTTATGGCCGCCCTGAATATCCACCAACAGCTTCATGCCGTGTTCGGTAATCGGCAGCAGCGGTGGCGGCAGTTCACCCGAAACCGGGCCTTGTGCCAGCTCCAGTCCCTCTTTTTTACGCACCGCGACGTCTGAGCGATCGTAAATAGCGCAATCCGGGAAGCACTGTTGCAAGGCTGATACGATGGCTGGACGTTGATACTCGGCACCCGCAGATAACAGCTGCAGCACCAGGAAGTTGCCGAAGCGATCGATGGTGACGCCCGGCATGCCATCGGATTCACCGGCAATCAGGCGATAGCTGTCCAGCCCGTCACGTTTAGCCAGCCAGTCACGCCACAACTGCGCTTGCTCAAAGCGGCGCACGAAGAAGGTGATGTCGATTGACTCATCCTGTTGCCAGCTCCAGACGCGTGCGCGAATTTGTGATTGCGGAGAATACGCGGCGCGAGCCAGCCATTTGCCATTGCTGTCACAGACATCAATGGTTTCACCAGACTGGGCTTTACCTTCCATACGTGCAACGGCACCAGAGAACACCCACGGATGGCGGCGGAGCAGGGATTTTTCACGTCCCTTTGCGAGAATCAATCGAACGGTCATAGTTTGCTATGCTTACCTGAAAAAATGAGGCGCCATTTTCCGGCGGATGGCGGCAAATTGCAACGCAAGGTGATGGGAGAACGCAATGGCAACCACATGCTGCAAAATTTGGGTGCATGGCATCGTGCAGGGCGTGGGATTTCGCTACCACACGCAAGCGCAGGCCAGAGAGTTGAATCTAAGCGGTTATGCGCACAATCTTGCGGACGGCAGCGTTGAAGTGCTGGCATCCGGTGAAGCGCAGCAGGTCGATGCATTGATCAGTTGGCTAAAAGCAGGTGGGCCGCGTAGCGCGCGCGTGGATAAAGTGCTGGTGGAGCCGCATCAGCCCAGGGAAATGCCTACGCGATTCACCACCGGCTGATTACAGGCACTTGGCTGGTTTTGGCAATCCGGCAATTTTGGTTGCTTGCTTCGCCGGACCTTCCGGGAAGAGGCGGAACAGATAGCGGCTGTTGCCTTTCTCCTCGCCATACTTTTGCGCCATGGCTTTCACCAGCATGCGCACCGCCGGCGAGGTATTAAATTCCTGATAAAACGCGCGTACAAAGTGCACCACTTCCCAATGCGCTTCACTCATCACGATCGCCTCTTGCTCCGCAATGGCGGCGGCCAGCGGTTCGCTCCAGTCCGCGCTATTTTTCAAATAGCCTTCCGCATCGGTGGCAATCTCTTTACCGGCAAAATTCACAGTCATTCCTCATTGCGTTAATCGGCACATTGTAAATTCGCCCGGCCATAAAAAGCAAAAACCCCGCCGAAGCGGGGTTTGATAACGGTTACGGCATCTTAATCGCGGTTAGCGAAGCCCAGCAGGCTCAACAGGCTAACAAAGATGTTATACAGCGAGACATACAGACTCACGGTGGCGCGAATATAGTTGGTTTCACCGCCATGAATGATGTTGCTGGTTTCCCACAGGATGGCACCGGCAGAGAAAAGGATGAACAGGGCGCTAATAGCAAGATGCAGCGCAGGCAGTTGCAGGAAGATGTTAGCAACTACCGCCACCAGCAGCACCACAAAGCCGGCCATCATCATGCCGCTCAGGAATGACATATCACGGCGCGTGGTCAGCACATAAGCCGAACAACCGAAGAACACCAATGCGGTGCCGCCTAATGCCATGGCGATCACATCACCCATGCCCGCAGTAAGGAACGAACTGAGGATTGGGCCAAGGCAGTAACCGAGGAAACCGGTAAAGGCGAAGGCGGCAAGAATTCCTGCCGGGCTGTTAGCCAGTTTATGCGTCAGGAACATCAAACCATAAAAGCCCACCAGCATTAGAATCAGACCCGGCGAAGGCAACGCAAACACGGTGCTCAGTGTTGCGGTAACCGCCGAGAAGGCCAGCGTAAAGCCAAGTAACAGATAAGTATTGCGCAGTACCTTGTGGGTGCTGACTAACGATTGCTGCGACGAGCTAAAAACTCTTTCCATCACGCGCTCCTTAAAGAGAGAAACACCAAATATGGCACGAGGATACGCAGCGCCTGAAAGACATAAAAGGCGTTTTACCCATCTTTACGCGATAAATTGCTGTTTCGCTGAGCAGAATGGCGAAATTGACGCCGAAAAAATAGAATTTGGCTGTTTTTCAGCCGAACGATTCATTGCAGGCTTTACATCGTTATGGGGGATGTTTATAGTGCGCCTCATTGCGGAGGGGTGGCCGAGTGGCTTAAGGCAACGGTCTTGAAAACCGTCGATGGGAAACCATCCGAGAGTTCGAATCTCTCCTCCTCCGCCATCACTCTTGCTGAGTGATGACGCAACAAAAAATCCCCGGAGGGATGGCCGAGTGGCTTAAGGCAACGGTCTTGAAAACCGTCGATGGGAAACCATCCCAGAGTTCGAATCTCTGTTCCTCCGCCATATTAAAGAAGCCCGCAGAAATGCGGGCTTTTTGCTTTTCTGCGTTCACAGATTCCGAAAAACATCGCGTTGCTTTTCAATCTGCTGCCATTGTCCAACGCCACGCGCGTTTACTGCTATATTCCATGCACGGTTTTTTGCAAACATCTGGCGATTTTCCGATGCAAGCTGAGTTACACTGTGCGGTAATTCGCTCTTTGGCGGGCTAATCGTTTGAAAGCCAGAGTGTTTCACTGATGAATTATGGAATAGGCACAATGATCAAGAAACTGAGTCTTTGCGCGTTGTCAGTCATCGCTGCGCTCCCGATGGGCATTTCCGCATATGCTGCGGATGGAGATATGCAACTCCAGCAGGTGCTGATGTTAAGCCGTCATAACCTGCGTGCGCCGCTCGCCAATAACGGCAGCGTACTGGAACAATCCACCAAGAAGAGCTGGCCGCAGTGGGATGTCGCGGGCGGTGAGCTCACCACTAAAGGTGGCGTGCTGGAAGTCTACATGGGTAATTACACCCGTCAGTGGCTGGCACAGCAGGGCTTAGTCCAGAACGGTACTTGCCCGGACAGCAGCAACATCTTTGTCTACGCCAACAGCCTGCAGCGCACCGTGGCGACCGCGCAGTACTTTATCACTGGCGCTTTCCCTGGCTGTGATATCGCGGTAACGCATCAGGATGCGATGGGCACTATGGATCCTATCTTCAATCCGGTCGTCACCGACGGCAGCGATGAATTCAACAAGAAAGCGTTGGCTGCTATGACCGCCGCCAATGAAAAGCTGGCACTGAAGCCTGCCTTCCAGCATCTGGAAAAAATCGTCGATTACAAATCTGCTCCAGCCTGTAACGGCAAAAAGCAGTGTGATTTAAGCAGCGGCGATAACACCTTCAGCGCGGATAACGGTAAAGAGCCAAACGTAAGCGGTCCGCTTAAAATCGGCAACTCGCTGGTGGATGCGTTTACGCTGCAATATTACGAAGGTTTCCCGGCCGATCAGGTTGCCTGGGGCCAGATAAAAACGCCTGAGCAGTGGAAAGAGCTGGCGTCGATCAAAAACGGTTATCAGGATGCGCTGTTCGCCTCTCCTGAAGTGGCGCGCGAAGTGGCCGCACCGCTGGTGGATTACATCCGCAGCCAGTTAGTCGATCAGGACAAAGCCAACGCGCCAAAAGTGACGTTGATGGTCGGTCATGATTCCAACATCGCATCGTTACTCAGCGCACTGCAGGTTAAGCCTTATGAGTTGCCGGGCAACGATGAGAAAACGCCAATTGGCGGCCAGGTGGTATTCGAACGCTGGCACGATGTGAAGAACAACAAAGATTTGTTGAAAATTGAGTACGTCTATCAAACGGCCGATCAGCTGCGCGATGCCGATGTGCTGAGCCTGAAAAATCCGCCGAAGCGCGTCACGCTGCAACTGGCAGGCTGTGAAACGGATGCCAACGGCTACTGCAGCTGGGATCAATTCACCGGCGCGCTGAATGGCGCTCTGCAAGGTACGCCACTGCAGCCTGCTGCTGCACCAGCTCCGGCAGAACAGCCAGCACCAGCGGCGGCCGCACCGGCCGCAGATGATGCCAAGCAGAAAGCCGATCAGGCCGCTGCCGATAAAGCGGCTGCAGACAAAGCAGCAGCAGATAAAGCCGCAGCACAGAAGGCTGCAGACGCGAAAGCGGCTGACGAGAAAGCCAAAGCCGAGAAAGCCAAAGCCGAGAAAGCCACTGCCCAGAAAGCAGCGGATGACAAAGCTAAGGCCGATGCGGCAGCTGCACAGAAAGCACAAGCCGATGCCACGCCAGCCAAGCCAGAAGAGCCGGCCAAAGCGGCGACCAGCAACTGAGTTTGCTGAAAAAACAAAACCCCGCCGAAGCGGGGTTTTTTTATGCCTGTGAACTTAACCGGCAACCACAACCAATTTTTGGTTAGCGAACTCTTTAATACCCAAATCCGACAGCTCTCGCCCGTAACCGGAACGTTTGACGCCACCAAACGGCAGCTCTGCTGAGGTATCGCTCTGCGAATTGATGAACACCATGCCGGTTTCAATCTGCGACGCCATCTTACGGCCGCGCGCAATGTCTTTGGTCCAGACCGAACCGCCCAAGCCGTAATTTGAATCATTCGCCAGCGCCACAGCGGCACGATCGTCCGCCACCACATACACCTGCGCCACCGGGCCGAAGAACTCCTGATAGTAAGCTGGATTATCTGGCGTTAGACCGGTAAGCACCGTTGGCTGGTAATAGCAGCCGACGCCATCAATGGCACGTCCACCAAATTCCACGCGCGCGCCATTTTTTACCGCTTCATCAACCTGCTTCACTAAACGATCGCGCGCATCTTTAGAAGAGAGCGGACCAAGCGTGGTCTTCTCGTCGAGCGGATCGCCCGGCGTGGCCGATTGCAGAGCCGCGCTGAATTTGGCCATAAACGTATCGGCAATTTTCTCGTGCAGAATAAAGCGTTTGGCAGCGGTACACACCTGGCCGCAGTTGCTGAGGCGAGCTTGCGCGCCCTGACGTACCGCTTCATCGATATCGGCATCGTCCAGCACCACAAACACATCGTTACCGCCCAATTCCAGCGTCGATTTCTTCAGATGTTTACCGGCCTGTTCCGCCACGGCGCTACCGGCGCGTTCGGAACCTGTCAGCGCCACACCTTGCACACGTGGATCGGCGATCAGATCCGCAACCTGATCGGTAGAGATAAACAAATTGGTCCACGCGCCTTTTGGCGCACCGGCTTCTTCCACCAATTTTTCAAATACATCGGCGCAGTGCGGCACAATGTTGGCGTGTTTTGCCAGTACCGGATTGCCCAGCGCCAGGTTTGGCGCCAGTACGCGCATTAGCTGATAGTAAGGGAAGTTCCACGGTTCAACCGCGACAATCACGCCAATCGGATGGTACTCAAGCCAGGCATCGCCCACATCGCTGGCGTAAGGTTGCGGCTGTAAAAATGTCGCGGCATGTTCAGCGTAGTAGCGGGCGATCTGCGAACAGATTTTCACTTCACCACGGCTTTGCCCAATTAGCTTGCCCATCTCTTTACTGGCGATGGTCGCCAGCTCTTCGACACGTTGGTCGATCAGGTCGGCTAAACGGTGCAGCACCTGCAGACGCGGTTGAATATCGCCTTTACTCCACGCGGAATGATAAAGCGCATCTGCGGTTTTCAGCGCCTGTTGTGCATAGGCATCATCGTGCTCGTTCCACGCTTTTAGCAGTTGGTTATTGGCTGGATTGATACTTTGATAGGCAGACATACAAGGCTCCTTGGTGATGTAAAGGTAACAAAGGCGGGACAGTGCCCGCCTGTAACTCAAACGTTTTTGCGCTCGACCGTTTTGTCGTCCCAGGTCAGAACATCCTGGTCGGTCTTTTTGAAGGCGCGAATCAGCACTTCATCGCTGCCTTGCTGGCTCCAGATCTGCTCGGCTAAACGTTCGTCGTAGTTGGCTACCTCAAAAATGGCTTCAGCGATTTCGCGTGAAGTGTGGCGCAGTGATGCCCATTCGCCCACGTGATGCTCTTTCGACTGTTCTGTTGTCATGAAGATCTCCTGTTGTGGATTTTATCCCTGCAGCTTAACCGCCAGTCCGGCGACGTGTTGACCCTGATAACGGGCAATATCCAGTTCTTCCGCCGAAGGTTGACGTGATCCATCTCCGCCCGCCAGCGTAGTCGCGCCGTAAGGCGTTCCGCCGCGTACGTGAGAAATGTCGAAAAGTTCTTTAGTGCCATAACCGATAGGAACGATCACCATGCCGTGGTGGGCGAGGGTGGTCCAGACGGAAGTGATGGTTTGCTCCTGGCCGCCGCCGGTGCCCGTAGAGGCAAAGACGCTGGCGATTTTTCCGTACAGCGCGCCCGAAGCCCACAGGCCGCCGGTGCGATCCCAGAAGTTGCGCATCTGGCCCGCCATGTTGCCGAAGCGCGTGGGTGTGCCAACGATGATGGCATCGTACTGCGGCAAATCTTCCGGTTTCGCTTCAGGCGCGGCCTGATTCACTTTGCCGCCAACCTGGGCGAAACGCTCGGCATCCATGCTTTCCGGCACGCGTAATATCGTGACTTCCGCGCCACTTACACTCTTTGCACCTTCGGCCACGGCTTGCGCCATGGTTTCAATATGTCCGTACATCGAATAATAGAGCACCAAAATCTTTGCCATAGTTTTCATCCTGCTGGGGTGATGAGTAATCAGAAGTATAGAAGAGCCTGCGCAGGCTGCTGTACAGAGGTTAAGCAGGTACCAATAAGTGTCGGCTAACTGCTTGTAACGCGGCGGTAAATTTGGTTTTTCGCAGATAAATGAGTGAATTATCTGTTTCAAATTATGAATATCAGGCCGATCTCACCGTTGCGTTGTCTATTATTTAATCAGGCGTGCGGAATGTCCGCCGCCGTGCTTTTCACGGCAGCATCGTGATCAGCCCCTAAACTGAACGCTCAATCCCTGGAGGAAATGATGGCCGAACATCGTGGAGGATCAGGCAATTTCGCAGAGGACCGTGAAAGGGCCGCAGAAGCGGGTCGCAAAGGCGGCAAAAACAGCGGGGGTAATTTCAGAAACGACCCACAGCGCGCTTCTGTAGCCGGTGAAAAAGGGGGACGCAGCCGCGGCAAGAAATAGCGCGACTGCCCGTTAATCCCCGGCCGCCGGGTTCGCCCGGCGGTAACAAGCATTGCAATTTCCCCGCTCTCTGAGCAAACTGACCGCCAACTGATTATTCTGGTGCGTTATGTCCGCTTCCTCTTCTTGTCTCAGCCTGCGTATTTCGCGTCAGGAGCTGGTGCTCATTTTTATTACCATGGTTTGGGGTGGCACCTTTTTGGTGGTACACCGCGCGATGGCGCATTCCGGTCCGTTCTTCTTTGTTGGATTACGTTTTGCCACGGCATCGCTGCTGCTGGCCTTTTTCTTCCGTCGTTATCTTAAACAGGTGACCTGGCTGGAAATTAAAGCTGGCGCGTTGATCGGGTTGTCGATTGCTGGCGGCTACGGTCTGCAAACCTGGGGTATGCAAACCATTTCCAGCAGCCAGTCGGCATTTATTACCGCGCTGTATGTGCCGGTGGTACCGCTGCTGCAGTGGTTATTCCTGCGCCGTCCGCCGGGATTAATGGCGTGGCTGGGCATTTTACTGGCGTTTACCGGTTTAGTGCTGGTGGCCGGTCCACAGGATGGCAGTCTGACACTGAACGCCGGTGAAATCGCCACCTTGCTGAGTACGCTGGCGATTGCGGCAGAGATTATCCTGATTAGCCGCTATGCCGGACAAGTTGATGTGCGCCGCGTAACGCTGATTCAGCTGATGGTGGCATCGGCCTGCGCCTTTGTTCTGATGATCCCCAATGGCGAATCGGTTCCGGCCATGTCAACGCCGTTGTTGCTGAGCGCGTTGGGTTTGGGTGCAGCCAGTGCTTTAATTCAGGTGACGATGAACTGGGCGCAACGCAGTGTTTCACCGACGCGTGCCACGGTGATTTACGCCGGTGAGCCGGTATGGGCTGGCGTGGTGGGACGTTTGGCGGGTGAGCGTTTACCTGCGGCGGCACTGTTGGGCGCGGCATTGATTGTTTGTGGCGTGATCGTCAGCGAGCTGCGTATTCGTCGCAAGAAAGCGGTGCCCGATCAGGCACCGCTCGAACCTTAAGGATGTTGCCGTGCCGCCTGGTTCGCCAGTGCGGTACCGCGACGTTGCAAAATGGCGTTCAGGATGATGGCGCCAAAGGTTGCAGTGCCAATGCCGCCAATGGTGAAGCTGCCAATCTTCAGAGCAAAATCACCCGCGCCCAGCACCAGCGTGGTCGCCACCATGATCAAATTGCCATTCTGATTGAAATCCACGTGGTTCTGCACCCAAATACGTGCGCCTGCCACCGCAATCAACCCAAACACCACAATTGATGCGCCACCAATCACCGGACCGGGAATGGTGTGAATCAGCGCGCCAAATTTCGGTGAAAAGCCGAGCACCAGAGCGATCACTGCAGCGGCCACGAAAGCCAGCGTGGAATAGACTTTGGTTACCGCCATCACGCCAATATTTTCCGCGTAGGTGGTGACGCCGCTGCCGCCGATAGATCCCGACAGCATGGTTGCCAAACCATCGCCAACAAAGGCGCGGCCCATCCAGGGATCAAGGTTACGTCCGGTCATACCTGCTACGGCTTTAATGTGCCCGAGGTTTTCCGCCACCAGAATGATCGCCACGGGCGCAATCATCACGATGGCCTGCATATCAAAGATCGGTGCGGTGGTGTGTGGCAGACCAAACCACGGCGCGCTGGCAAGGCCGCTAAAATCCACCGGTTTGCCGAAGCCCATCACGTTGGTCAGCAGCGCGTAGATGGCCCACGCGACAATCAGACCGACCAGAATCAGCAGGCGCTGGATCATACCGCGCGTGAACACCGCCACCAGACCAATGCACAGCACCGTCATCACCGCCATCCAGCTGTCGAACATCGAGCCGGAAACGCCGTGCACCGCAATCGGTGCCAGGTTCAGACCAATTGCCATCACCACCGCGCCCGTGACCACCGGCGGCATCAGGCGTTCAATCCAACCGGTGCCGACTTTCATCACGATCAGGCCAATCACGGTATAGAGCGCGCCGCAGGCGATAACGCCGCCCAGCGCCAGCGCCAGATTAGGGTTGAGTCCCTGGCCGTTAAAGCCGGTTACCGCGATGATCACGCCGACAAACGCCGCGCTGGATCCGAGATAGCTGGGTACGCGTCCGCCGGTGATCAGGAAGAACAGCAGCGTACCGATGCCCGAAACCAGAATCGCCAGATTGGGGTCCAGTCCCATCAGCAACGGCATCAGCACCGTTGCGCCAAACATTGCCACAGCATGCTGCAGGCCAAGGACGACCGTCTGCGCAAACGGCAGCGTTTCGTCCGGCGCAATCAGCCCATCATCGGTCAAGGCTGACTTTTTCTGCCAGCGGGGGAACCAGGAACTCGCCATCGTCATCTCCAGGGTGTCAGTGAAAGCGGGCCGCATAAGGCGGCGTTAGCGGGCGTCCTGCCGTAAAAGGTGATGATAGCCACGGTCAAACCATGCCAGACCGTGGGTTTCATCATTGCGTACCAGCGCCTGCACTTCGCAAAACAGAATGTCGTGCGTGCCCACGCTGACCACTTGCGCCACTTTGCAATCAAACGACACCAGCGCGCCGTCTAACAGCGGTGAACCGCTGGCCAGCGTGTGCCAGTCAGCGGCGGCAAAGCGTTCTGCCATTGGCGTTTTGCCGCCAAACAGCGTTGAGAGATCTTCATGTCCGGCGGCCAGCGTGTTAACGCACAGATAACCGTTGTCGCGAAAAATCGGCCACACCGACGCAGAGCGATTAAGACAAACCAACAGCGTCGGCGGCGAATCGGTCACGCTGCATACCGCCGAGGCGGTAAAACCGGCACGTCCGGCGGGGCCGTCGGTGGTGATGATATTTACCGCTGCGCCTAAGCACGCCATCGCATTGCGAAATGCATCGCGTTCTACAGCGGGTAAAACCGGCAGTTCATGCACGCTCATTGGCTGCTCCTGTGATTAGCTGGCCGCACGCTGAGCAGGCGCAGCCGTGTCGGCCAGCCAGCGCAGCAGCAGCGCATTAAAGTTGTCGGCATCGGTAACGCTCATCGCGTGTCCGCCCCAGGCCATCTCAATCAGGCTGCCGTTGGGCAGCGCCTGCGCCAGCTGCGGTGAGCAGCTCCACGGCACCAGCAGATCGTCCTGGCTGCAAATCGCTAATACCGGCTGGATAATGCGCGCCACATGTGGGCGGAAATCCGCGCTCTTCAGCGCATGCAAGCGGCGCAACAGGTTCTCCATGCCCTGGAAATGGGCGACATGGTGCGCATCTTCCGCGTTAATGCGCTCCTGATTGCGCGCCAGCCATTCGGCGGGATAGAGGAACAGCGGCTGTGCACGCACAAAGGCTTCGACGCCAACGTTCATCAGCAGATCCTGACGCACCTGGAAGCAGCGCTGCGTGTGCGCATCCAGCGAAAGCCAGCCGTTGATCACCACCACGCGACCCACGCGCTGCGGGAAGTCCAGCGCCAGCTGCAGGCCGATTAAGCCGCCCAGCGCATGGCCGATAATGTCGTAATGCTCAATGCCGTGCTGTTCCAACGCTTCCGCCAGTTCCGCCGCCATCATGGTCATGCTGTAGCCGTCCGGCAGCGTATCTGCGCTGCGGCCGGTGCCGCGCTGATCGTAGGTCACCACACGATAATGCGGCGTCAGCGCCGCCAGCTGCGGCTGCCAGAAACCGGCGACGCCGCCTAAACCAGAGGCGAGCACCAGCGTCGGCGCATCTTCAGCGGTTAAACCCTGAATCTCCAGATGCATCACGCCTCCTGTTTGCCGATATGCGCAACGGTAGCAATTTCAATCAGCGCATCCGGTTTCACTAAGCCGCACTGAATGCAGAAGCGTGCCGGTTTATCGCCGGGGAAGTACTCGGCATAGATCTGGTTAATCGCCGCGTAGTTGCTCCAGTCGGTGAGAAAAATCGAGTTGAAGGTCACGTCGTCCATGGTGCCGCCAGCGGTTTCGATCACCTTTTTGATGGTCTCCAGCACGTGACGCGTTTGCGCGGCAGCATCACCGACGTGCACCACGTTGTTGTTGGCATCAAACGGCAAGGTACCGGAGACATACACAATGCCGTCAGCTAAGGTGCCGGGCACGAATGGCGCGATTGGCGTACCGCTGCCGGGCGGAATAATCACACTTTTAGGCATGGTGAAATCCTCTTGTTATTGAGCTGCAGGTGAATCGAGGCGTTAGCTTTTCAGCGTTTCGCAGAAAGTGTCGGTATCGCTGACCCAGCCAAAAAACGTTTCAATGTTGAAAATGGCCGCCTGCTGCGCAAACGCCGGACCTGCCTGATAGGTCGCGTCCTCCAGCACCACGCCGAAATACTCCAGGAAGAAGCCGTCACGCAGCGTCGATTCCACGCAGACGTTGGTGGCGATGCCGGTAAACACCAGATGGCGAATGCCACGACTGCGCAGCATGCTGTCGAGCGAGGTGTTGAAGAAGCCGCTGTAGCGCGGTTTCGGCAGCACGATATCGCCCGCTTGCGGTACTAGCTCATCGACCAGCGCATAATCCCAGCCGCCTTTCGACAGCAGCGTGCCCTGTAATTCCGGGCGCTTGCGCATGGTTTTCAGCGCGTTGGATTTGTGGAAGTTGGGGGATCCGGCATCTCCGGCTTCAACGTATTGGTCGTCCCAACCGTTCTGGAACCAGATGATCTGCATCCCGGCGGCACGTGCTGCGGTGACCGCCTGATGGATTTTGGCAATCACCGGTTTGGTGGCGGAGACATCAAAGCCCGCCAGATCGAGATAGCCGCCTTGCGTGGCGTAGGCGTTTTGCATATCCACCACAATCAGCGCACTTTGCGCGGGCGGCAGCGCGATGGCTTCCGGGCGCGCCGGCAAGGTGACGTTCGGTAAACTTGAGGTGTGGGCGCAAACAACGGTACTCATCAGGCAACCTCCTGCTGGGATGCGATTAAATCGTGGCGACACTGCATTAATGGCTGAATACGTTCACCGAAATCTTCGATGCCTTGCAGGAAGTCGTCGAAGGTGAGCAACACGCCTTGCGTGCCATCTACTAAAGCAACCTCATCCAACATTCGTGCCACATTGGCGTAAGAACCCACTAACGTGCCCATGTTGATGTTGACGGCGGAGGTCGGATCGGCCATCTGGCGCACGTTGGTGTCGCTGCCGGATTTGGTGTCCTGCTGACTTTGCGTGGTGAGCCAGGCGAGCGCCTCTTCATCGGCTCCGGCTTTGTAGTGCTCCCATTTGGCGCGTGCGGCTTCGTCGCTTTCGGCGGCAATGATCATAAACAGCACATAAGAACCGACGTCGCGGCCCGCTTTATCGGCAGCCTGCTTCATGCGCGCAGCGGTTGGCGCAAAGGCGGTTGGCGTGTTGACGCCTTTGCCAAAGCAGAAGTTGTAATCGGCATGCTGCGCCGAGAACGCCATGCCCGCATCGCTCTGGCCGGCGCAGATCACTTTCATCGGTTTCTGCGGCTGCGGGCTGACGCGGCAATCGTTCATAGTAAAGAACTCGCCTTTGAAGTCGCTCTGGCCGGTGCCCCACAGATCGCGCAGCACGGTGACGTATTCGGTCAGATATTCGTAACGACTGGAGAAGTAGGCATCGCCCGGCCACAAGCCCATCTGCTCGTACTCGGGTTTCTGCCAGCCGGTGACGAGGTTGACGCCGAAGCGGCCATTGGAGATGGAATCAATGGTGGAAGCCATACGCGCCACAATCGCGGGTGGTAAGGTGAGCGTGGCGGCGGTGGCGTAGATCTCAATGCGTGAGGTCACCGCCGCGAGTCCCGCCATCAGCGTAAAGGATTCGAGGTTGTGATCCCAAAACTCGGTTTTACCGCCAAAGCCGCGCAGCTTGATCATCGAAAGAGCAAAGTCGAAATGATAGTGCTCTGCTTTCAGCACGATCTCTTTGTTCAGTTCAAAGGTCGGTTTGTATTGCGGCGCATGGGTGGAGATCAGCCAACCGTTATTACCAATCGGGATAAAGACGCCAATTTTCATGTGAAACCTCTCTCTGCATTAGACGGGGACTGCTTCACGCGCTGCGCTGCTTCCTGCACGCATCCTGCGGGCGGCGCTCCATCACAAAATTGCAAAGGTTGTGCCACATTTTCAAAAGACTTAAATAACAATGTGTTAAAAGTATCGATGTTTGTAAACTGGAGTAATTGGTCCAATTCAGACCGTTTGGTCAAAATGTTCTGCACGTTTTTCATGCGCGACATGGTCAAAAAAGGTGCAGGCAGGCGATTAGGCAGGAAAGAGGGCCTTTGTTATGATGCGTTCACGCAGGACGGAAGAGGTAACAGTGTGAAAAGCGATGAAAAAAAACCGGGACGCCGTTCGCGTGCGGTCGCCGCAAAGCGGGCAGCCATTCTGGAAGCGGCATTAGCCTTCTTCTCGCAATACGGCATTCACGGCACCAGCCTGGATAAAGTGGCGGAGCGCGCCGACGTCTCTAAAACCAATCTGCTGTATTACTATCCGTCGAAAGAAGTGCTGTATGTGGCAGTTTTAAAAGAGATTCTTGATGTGTGGTTGGCACCATTGCGTGCGCTGCAGCACGATCACGATCCGCTGACGGCCATTCGTCAATACATTCGGCTCAAACTGGAAGTCTCGCGCGATCATCCGCAAGCTTCACGGTTGTTCTGCCTTGAGATGTTGCAAGGCGCGCCACTGCTGAAAGGTGAACTGGCCGGCGATTTAAAAGCGCTGGTGGATGAGAAGGCGGCGATTATCGAGCAGTGGATCGCCGAAGGGCGGCTGGCGGGTGTGCAGCCGCAGCACCTGTTTTTCCTGCTGTGGGCGACCACGCAGCACTATGCGGATTTCGCCTCGCAGGTGGAAGCGATTACTGGCCAGACGTTGAACGATGCTGCGTTCTTTGAACAGACGCTGGAAAATGTGCAACGCATGATTATTGAAGGGATCCGCGTGCGCTGATCCCGCTGGTTCAAGGAGAGTGCATGGATTCGTTATCACAATTGACGTTAGGCGCGGCGGTCACGGTTGCGGTGATGGGCAAACGCGTTCCGCTGTGGCAAGCGGCGCTGGTAGGCGCGGTGGCGGGCACTTTGCCGGATCTCGACGTGTTTATCGACCACGGCGATGCTATCCGCAATATGACGCTGCATCGTACCGAAAGTCATGCGCTGATATTCCTCACCTTATTTGCACCGCTGCTCGGCTGGCTGGTGGCTGGTGCGACACGCAGTCGCGCACATTGGCGCGGCTGGACGCTGGCAATGTGGCTGGCGCTAATAACGCATCCGCTGCTGGATCTCACCACGGTTTACGGCACGCAGCTGGGCCTGCCGCTCACCGATTTCCCCTATGCCATTGGCAGCATGTACATCATCGATCCGCTGTATACCTTGCCGTTGCTGATTGCGCTGCTGGTGGCTCTATGGCGGCGTGATGCGGTGGGTTTGCGCTGGAATCAGGCGGGATTGCTGGTGAGTACGCTCTATCTCGGCTGGAGCATGGTGGCACAAAGCATCGCGACTCAGCACATTGAGCAAGCGCTGACGCAGCAATCGGTGCAGCCCGAGCAATTGCTGGTGACGCCGACCGCGTTTAATACGCTGGTGTGGCGCACGGTGATCATGACGCCGGATCGTTATGGCGAAGCCTATTGGTCGCTATTGTCGCCCGGGCGTCCGCTGCAGATAAGCTGGCACGACCGTCAGCCCGCGCTGTTTGCACCGTTCAAAGGGCAATGGCACGCCGAGCGTGTGGCGTGGTTTAGTCATGGTTTTTACGCGATGAAGCAGCAGGGCGATCGTACGTTGATCAGCGATTTGCGCATGGGTGAAGAGCCGGATTACACCTTTACCTTTAATCTGGGATCGCCGCAGTCGCCGGAAGTGGCTCCTCAGCGTGAACCTTCGATGCGGCCCTCGCTGGCGCAGGCATGGCACAAACTCCGCGAGCGACTCTGATTTGTAGGGTCGCCATTTATGGCGACCAATGCTTATGGCTATCTGGTTGCATTTTTCTTTAGGATTGCTATCCGTGCGGGCTCTGACACATCTGCTACGTCACGGGCCGTCCTCGCGCCGCTAGCGCGGTGCCTTCGGCTTTCACGTCGTGCCGACGGACCATTCGGGGATCGGCCCTCCTGGCCGGCCCCGAACTGCCTCACGCATCCATGCGCGAGGCTCCTGGCCCAACGTTAAAGCCTCAGCGCTGCGGATAGCCCTTTTGCCGCAGCAGACGCGTCAGCGCCTCTGGCAAATGTGTCCCCGGCCAGCGCACGCGCGATTGCCTTTAACGTTTTACGCTTTACGACGACGTAACAACCAGCCCATGGTCAACATCACAAACCACAGCGGCGTCACCATCAGCGCCTGGCGGGTATCTTCCTGCAGCGTCAGCAGCACCAGCACAAAGGCGAAGAACGCCATGCACGCCCAGCACATAAACTTACCCAGCGGCATTTTGAACGTCGATTCGGCATGACGTTGTGGATGCTGCTTACGGTACGCCAGATAGCTGCACAGGATGATGGTCCAGACGAACATAAACAGAATCGCCGACACCGTAGTGACCATGGTGAACACTGTCATCACATCCGGAATCAGGTAGATCAGCGCCACGCCGGCCAGCAAACACAGGCAGGAGAAGAACAGACCGGTGGTTGGCACCGCACGCGCTGAGAGGCGACCAAAGGCTTTGTGCGCCACGCCTTGTTCCGCCAGACCGTACAACATGCGGCTGGTGGAGAAGATACCGCTATTAGCGGAAGAGGCGGCGGAGGTCAGCACCACGAAGTTGACGATGCTGGCAGCAGCAGGCAAGCCAATCAGCACAAACATCTCAACGAACGGGCTGCGATTTGGTAGCACCTGATTCCACGGCGTTACCGCCATGATCACCATCAGCGCCAGCACGTAAAACATAATGATACGCAGCGGAATGGCGTTGATCGCGCGTGGCAGAACTTTGTGCGGATCTTTGGTTTCTGCCGCCGCAGTGCCGACGAGTTCAATACCGACAAAGGCGAAAACCGCAATCTGGAAGCCGGCAAAGAAGCCGCTCAGTCCTTTCGGGAACATGCCGCCGTGATCCCAGATATTGCTCAGGGAAGCGCTGCCACCGTTCGGCGACGGATAATGCATGCTCACCAGCACAATGCCGGTAATGATCAGCGCCACAATGGCGACGATTTTGATAATCGCGAACCAGAATTCCATCTCACCAAACAGCTTCACCGTGGCGATGTTCAACGCCAGGAAGACAAATACGCACAGCAGGGCGCTCATCCAGATGGAGAAGTCCGGGAACCACAACTGGAAATAGGCGCTGATGGCGACCACGTCGGCAATGCCGGTCACCACCCAACAGAACCAGTAAGTCCAGCCGGTAAAGTAACCCGCCCACGGACCGAGTAAGTCAGCGGCGAAATCGCTAAAGGATTTGTATTCGAGGTTGGATAACAGCAGTTCGCCCATGGCGCGCATGACGAAGAACAGCATAAAGCCAATGATCATATAGACGAAAATGATCGACGGACCTGCCAGACTGATGGTTTTACCCGAGCCCATAAACAGCCCGGTGCCGATGGCACCACCGATAGCAATCAGCTGGATGTGGCGATTATGCAGGCTACGCTGGAGCTTATCCGGCTGTTCGGCCTCAACGAGCGCCTCTTTTGATTGATCAACCATAAATTATTCTTTCCTGTCGGGATGTTGTGTCAGCTCTAATGGCTGTTTTGCCCGTCATACTTCGAGCCGCAGATGCGTTGGCTACGCGTGTTCACCCCAGTCACTTACTAAAGTAAGCTCCTGAGGATTCACACACTTGCCGCCTTCCTGCGGCTCGAATTATTTAGGGCAATCGTTATGAGCCGTTGTATAGGCAAGTGGCATAAGATAGTGGAAAGCTAAGCAGTGTCGGTAATGGTTTTTCCCCCTTTGTGACCTTTTACGCGCTTTGCTGTGTCAGTAATTATTTACAGAGTTTAAAGCGCAGTCATTTTGCGTAAATCTTCAACAATTAAGCGATTTACGTCACTTTCCGCACGCATGACTTCTACACTTGTTAGTTCATTTCATCAGGAAAAGTGAGGCATTGTGCGCGCTCTGTTCGCCGTCGCGTTGCTGGCTGTTTGCGGCTGGCTCAGTTTGCCGTGGTTGAAAACCCATCTGCCGCCTCAGTGGAATCCCTTCACGCCGCTTAAGGTCACCGATCCGCCCGGTTGGATGACGCGCTACAAGTTGAAAAAGCTGAGTGGCGATCCTGCCGCCTGCATGGCGGTGATGCGGCAAGCCAGTGAACAGCGGCTGGTGCAGTTTCGCGCCGTGCCGCCGATGCAGGGTGATTGTCCGATTGAGCAGCCGCTACGCATCAGCGGCTATGGCGATGTTTCTCTTAGCAGCAGTTTTCTCGCCAGCTGTCCAATGGCGGTGACCAGCACCATGTTCGTGATTAACAGCGACAGCGCGTTGCGCCAGGCCGGTTTTGACAGCCCGCTGAAACGCATTGCCCATGTTGGCAGCTACGCTTGTCGCAATATCTATCATCGTCAGGAAGGGCGTTTGAGTGAGCACGCCAGCGCTGATGCCTGGGATATAACCGGATTTCAGCTGGCGAGCGGGCGTTGGTTACAGGTAGGGAAAAACTGGCAACAGCCGGAGGATGCGGCGGCAGGACTGCATGCGCTGTGGCGTAACGGCTGCGCCACATTCGGTAATGCGCTGGGGCCTGATTACAACGCTGCGCATGCCAGCCATTTTCATCTCGGCATGCGCGGTTCAGGTTACTGTCGTTAGCTATACCGCAGGATTAAGTCCACGTTTTATCAGGAAATGATTAGCCGGCCAGGAGAAAATAAAGCCAATCATTATTGCCAGCTGCAGCATAAACCAGAATGCCACCAGCAGCGGATTGACTTGCTCGTTTAGCACAAACTTTAGGGCCAATGCCATAAAGATAAAAATACCTAATTGATAAATCAGCAGTGGGAAAATCTCGGTTTTCAACGCCAATAATAATGCGCCGCCAAATGAATGTTTTTCACGTTGACGAATCGCCAGGAATTGAAATAGTAATCCGATGAACAATGAAACGATAATGCAAATAAGCGCCTGCATCCCAATCGTTGGATTAAAGGCAAATTGTTTTAGTAATGTGACTATCGGGATTGTCATTATATCGCCGAATATACAGGCCGCTGCGGATAATGAAGTGGAAATAAATATGGTTTGCCAGCTGGCATTACTGCGTATTTTTTGTGGAACCAGCAGCGCAAGTTTTTGCTGTTGTGAAGGCTTGCGGCCTAAGTACCACCAGGCTATCCAGCCAATAAAAGGCATATACAAGCCAGTAATGGGCCAAATGATATTCATCACCGCGACAGGATGCGGATGGCGGAACAGGTCTTTTAGAATCATCAGGGCAGTACAGCCGCCCAGAACAAGGAAAGGTAATGCCAACTGGTTCAACATAGTCGGTTCCGCTAAGTTTCCCACCTACCTGTGACAATACGTGTGAGCCGTTCTGCCGCATTGTCCCCCATTGCCTCTTTACCTTCATTTCTCATGCCGCGAGTATTAAGCGTAGCCGTGAATCAGCGTGAGAGAAATCACATCATTACTAAAACCATTATCTTAACCGCAGAAATAGATGGGATTAAGATTAAGTAAAAACTAATTCACTGTGGAAATGGCGTTGATAGCAAAAGAATATGCTTTGCCTTGCGTTAATTTTGGTTAATGACGATGCTAAAAATTTATCAATCTAACGTTGATTTTCAATCAAACGGGTGATTGAAACTACTTCAGAAAAATCCTATTCTAATCTGCTGAGGAATTAAAGTTGTGAACCTGTTAACAAATAGCGTGAACTTACACATTTCCATTACGTTAAAGCATTGACATTAGAAGAGTTATGCCCGCTGCTGGAAAATATGCTCTCTTTTCAATCAATATTTTTTGTCTGGCTAATTTATTTTTTGCGTTAACACGAATCAATTTCAGAATGTAAAAGCGTGAAACAGCGCTAAGGCAATAATGACGACCGATAATTATTTCGTCTGGCGAGACGAAATGGAAAATGAATTTCTGGCGCTAACGCAAGTGGCGCATTTGAAATCGCTATTGCAACAGCAGATTGAAAAGCTGGGTTTTGATTACTTCGCTTTTTTGGTTCAGCATCCGGTACCTTTTACCCGGCCGCGCCTGTTTTTGTTCAGTACGTACCCGGAAAGCTGGGTAAAACGCTATGAAAGTGAGAACTATTATGCGGTCGATCCGGTGCTATTACTCTGTCAGCGGCCGGGACGCGGTGTGGAATGGACGCGCGATTTATTTACCGGTGCGGGTAATTTATGGGTGGAAGCTAACGCCGCAGGATTAATGAGCGGCTTTTCCTGCTCAGCAATGGCACCAAATCGTACCATTGGTATATTATCAATTGCATCGACGCTTCACAGTAAGACCCAACACTTACGTGTACAGTTAGAGGTGAAACTGCATCTTCTGGCGGAACTGAGTTTGCGCGTGTTGGAGCGTCTGAATGACGATTCTATGGTCGTTTTATCTAACGATTTTAGTCAGCGTGAATTAGAAATTCTGAAATGGACGGCAGAAGGAAAAACGTCTGCGGAAATTTCACTTATTTTAGCCATATCTGAACATACGGTGAATTTTCACCAAAAGAATATGCAAAAGCGTTTTAATGTTTCCAATAAAACGCAGATTGCCTGTTATGCCGCAGCGGTTGGCCTGATATAGCGAAAACGCAACTACTAATTTTAGTAGTTCCTTCTCCAGTGTCAGTTGTCTACCCTGCGCGCAATGTTGCCAGGCTGGCTCAAAGAAATCATTGCATACATGGGGATGTCAGAGGCGCATGATGAAAGTAATTCAAACACAGCTTAAGGATATGCCGTCCTCACTGTTGGCAGAACTGGGAACGTATCGCTATAGCGTGTTTGCGCGCGGCGAAGGGTGGTCGATTCCACCGCGATTAAGTACGCCAGGGCAAGAGTACGATCGGTTTGATCGCTCGGATGTTACCTGGTTGATTGCCTGGAACGCTCGTCAGGGTATTTGTGGCTGCGCACGCCTGTTGCCATGGCATGAACCTGAAGTGCCTGAAGGTTTTGTTCTGCCTTTCGATCAGGAAAAGGTATGGGAAATGTCGCGCTTCTCGGCGCGCCTTGAAGTCGATGCAGAGCTGCCGCTGAGTATTTTGTGGCACTCGGTGCAATTAGCAGAACTGAGCGGCATGGAGTATTTGATCAGTTCGGCGACGCCGATGCTTGAGAAGATGTTTGAACAGCATCAGGTGGTCTACGAGCCGCTTTCACCGGGCTTGATCCAATCTGAAGACAATCTGTTTGCCATTCGCATTCCGGTTGATCAACCGGCGCTGGCGGAGAAGTATCGTGGTACGCGACGCTTTAGCCCGGAAGAGGTGCTGCCATCGCTGGGTGTTTCAGTTAACTGGCAATCACACAGCTAAATACCCCGCGCATCGTGCGCGGGGCATATCGCTTATTGACGGTAAGCAGTTTTGATCTGACGAATCGTATTGTTAAACACTTCCGCCTGCGGCTTATCGCCTAACGAAGCTTGCACATAACGCTCCATGTTGATGATCACCTTACCGGCATCGGCTTGACCCATTCCTTTCAGAATCAGCGTCACCATCATTTTCAGACAGGCGACTTCGTCTGCCAGCGCCTGCGTGTCTCGTGAAGTTGCGAAATCTTCATCACTCATAATTGACTCCTTGGTGGTGTTACTCAATGTAGACACATTCTTCCTGTGCGTAAAAAAGAGAGTATATCATATGGTTGTCAGACGAATTTTAATGCAGGCGAAGCGGTAAAAGCCAGACCGCGATTTAATTGCCTATTGCGCTATTTGTCAGCAATCAGAATTAGCGTTTAGCTGTTATTTACCCGGCAAACAGAGTGCGACAACAAAATCGAGCTATAAATTATAACTTAATGATATTAGTCACAATTTTACTTCTCTAATTTTGCATGTTATTGCCCCGTGCGGTAAAAGCAAGATCAAAAGAATGTTATTGATTTGCATCATTTCATTTGAGATTTATCTGTGGCGATAGATGTTTTTTCCACCTGAAAACCGGTAAGATAGCCGCTCTGAAATATATTTCCCTTTCTTAACCTGCGGAGTACGTCCCGTTGATCAGCCTGCTTCTTGTTGATGACCATGAACTGGTCCGCGCCGGTATTCGCCGCATTCTGGAAGATATGAAAGGACTCGTCATAGCCGGTGAAGCGGCCTGCGGTGAAGACGCCGTGAAATGGTGCCGCAGCAATCCGGTTGATGTGGTGCTGATGGACATGAACATGCCCGGTATTGGCGGCCTGGAAGCAACACGCAAAATTGTGCGCTTTAACCCCGACATTCGCATCATCATGCTCACCATTCATACCGAAAATCCACTGCCGGCGAAAGTGATGCAGGCGGGCGCAGCGGGTTATCTCAGCAAAGGTGCCGCGCCACAGGAAGTGGTAAGTGCGATCCGCTCGGTACATTCGGGGCAACGCTATATCGCCTCCGATATTGCCCAGCAAATGGCACTCAGCCAGATCGAACCGCAAAAAGCCGAATCACCGTTCAGCTGTTTGTCGGAAAGGGAATTGCAGATTATGCTGATGATCACGCGCGGGCAGAAAGTGACGGAAATCTCCGAACAACTCAGTCTCAGCCCGAAAACCGTTAACAGTTACCGCTATCGCATGTTCAGTAAGCTGAATATCAGTGGCGACGTCGAGTTAACGCATTTGGCCATTCGACATGGCCTGTTCAATGCGGAGCCATTAATCAGTAGTGAGTGACGTCTTCAATTCCAAAGCCTTTCTCAGCACCGTGACCAGCCAACCCGGCGTCTACCGTATGTACGATGCGACCGGCACGGTGATCTATGTTGGTAAAGCCAAAGACCTCAAAAAGCGCCTGACCAGCTACTTCCGTACGCAGGTGGGCAGTCGCAAAACTGAAGTGCTGGTCAGCAACATCCAGAACATCGACGTCACCGTGACGCACACCGAAACGGAAGCGCTGCTGCTGGAGCATAACTACATCAAGCTCTACCAGCCGCGCTATAACGTGCTGCTGCGCGATGACAAATCCTATCCTTATATTTTCCTCAGCAGCGATAGCCATCCGCGCCTGGCGATGCACCGTGGTGCGAAGCATGCTAAAGGCGAATACTTTGGGCCGTTTCCAAATGGCTATGCGGTGCGTGAAACCCTCGCGTTGTTGCAGAAGGTGTTCCCGATTCGTCAGTGTGAAAACAGCGTGTATCGCAACCGTTCGCGCCCGTGTTTGCAGTATCAGATTGGCCGCTGCCTTGGGCCTTGCGTTTCGGGGCTGGTCAGCGAAGAGGAGTATGCGCAGCAAACCGATTACGTGCGTCTGTTCCTTGCGGGCAAAGATGATCAGGTGATCAATCAACTGGTCAAACGCATGGAAAAGGCCAGTGAGGAGCTGCGCTTCGAAGAGGCGGGGATCTTACGTGACCAGATTCAGGCGGTAAGGCGTGTTACCGAGCGGCAGTTTGTCTCCAATCAGGGTGAAGACCTGGATGTGATGGGCGTGGCCTTTGATGCCGGCATGGCTTGTTTGCACGTGCTGTTTATTCGTCAGGGCAAAGTGCTCGGCAGCCGCAGCTACTTCCCGAAAGTGCCCGCTGATACCGAACTGACCGAAGTGGTGCAAACCTTTGTCGGCCAGTTCTATCTGCAAGGCAGTGAAGCGCGCACTTTGCCGGCGGAAATCCTGCTGGACTTTAATCTGCCAGAACGCGAGCTGCTGGCCGAATCGCTTAGCGTGCTGGCGGGGCGCAAAGTGAATATTCAAAGTAAGCCGCGTGGCGACCGCGCGCGCTACCTGAAACTGGCGCGTACCAATGCGGCGACGGCGCTGATTACCAAGCTGTCGCAGCACTCGACCATTCAGCAGCGTCTGGCGGCGCTGGCGACGTTCCTCGAGCTTGACACCATCCATCGCATGGAGTGCTTCGACATCAGCCACACCATGGGCGAGCAGACCATTGCATCGTGCGTGGTGTTTAACCGTGATGGTCCGCTGCGTTCCGATTACCGTCGCTACAACATTGAAGGCATCACGCCGGGCGATGATTACGCGGCGATGAATCAGGTGCTGCGCCGTCGGTACGGCAAGGCGCTGGAAGAGGACAAAATCCCCGACGTGATCATTATCGACGGCGGTAAAGGCCAGTTAGCGCAGGCGAAGCAGGTGTTCGCCGAGCTGAATGTGCCGTGGGATAAAGATCGTCCGATTTTACTCGGCGTAGCGAAGGGCAGCGATCGTAAAGCCGGGCTGGAAACGCTGTTCTTTGAAGCGGAAGGTGAGGGTATTTCCTTGCCGCCGGACTCGCCTGCACTGCATGTGATTCAACATATTCGTGATGACTCTCACAATCATGCGATTTCAGGTCACCGGAAAAAACGCGCCAAAGTGAAGAACACCAGCGCACTGGAAAGCATTGAAGGCGTGGGGCCAAAACGGCGCCAACAGCTGCTCAAGTATATGGGCGGCCTGCAACCGTTGATGAATGCCAGCGTCGATGAGATCGCCAAAGTGCCGGGAATTTCTACCGCGCTGGCGGAAAAAATCTACTACTCACTGAAACACTAACGTTGAAAGAGGGGGGGCAATGTAGGAACATACATGAAACCCTACTCACACCAGACAGTTACTGGCATATGCAATTTAACATTCCGACGTGTCTTACCCTGTTTCGAGTCGTACTTATTCCCTTCTTTGTCCTGGCGTTTTATCTGCCATTTCAATGGGCTCCTTTTGCTACTGCACTGATCTTTGTGATTGCTGCGGTCACTGACTGGTTTGATGGTTTTTTAGCGCGTCGCTGGAAGCAGACCACGCGTTTTGGCGCGTTCCTGGATCCGGTGGCGGATAAAGTGCTGGTGGCGATTGCGCTGGTGCTGGTGGCAGAGCATTTCCACGCGTGGTGGATTACGCTGCCTGCGGCAACCATGATCGCACGCGAGATCATAATCTCTGCGCTGCGCGAGTGGATGGCGGAAATTGGCAAACGCAGCAGCGTAGCGGTGTCGTGGATCGGCAAGGTGAAAACCACCGCGCAGATGTTCTCGCTGTTCGCCTTGCTGTGGCGTCCTGAAGCCACAGTAGTTGGCGTGGGTGTGGTTGCGCTGTACATCGCCGCGGTGCTGACTTTCTGGTCAATGTTCCAGTATTTGAGCGCGGCGCGCGGCGATTTGCTCGATAGCTGATCGATGCGATTTAAAAAGCAGCAAACGGACGCAGTGCGTGGATAATTATATTGACTCACTGCGTCAGATAAGTAGAATGCATCGCATCGAACAGCAGCGAGTCCGCAAGAAGCTGAGTGAAATCAGTAAGTTCGATGCAGAAATACAGAATCGAGTATTTCATTTTGTAGCAAGGCAGCAACTGAACGAATCACAAAGAGCTTACTTCAGTAAGTGACCTGTGTGAGTGAAGGAAGCTAACGCAGCAACAAATTGAAAGACGAAGATTATGCGGGAATAGCTCAGTTGGTAGAGCACGACCTTGCCAAGGTCGGGGTCGCGAGTTCGAGTCTCGTTTCCCGCTCCAAATTTAGTAATTCGTATTCAACGAATTACATATCAGATTAAAGGCGCGTTGGCAGAGTGGCCATGCAACGGATTGCAAATCCGTCTACCTCGGTTCGACTCCGGGACGCGCCTCCAATTTACACCCTGCCCGGGTGGTGAAATCGGTAGACACAAGGGATTTAAAATCCCTCGGCTTATGGCTGTGCGGGTTCAAGTCCCGCCCCGGGCACCATATTCAAAAGACTAATTAAAACAAAGCAGTATAAGCAATGTCGTAACCGCCCAAGGGCGGTTTTTTCGTTTCTGGAGTCTGCACCATATTTGGAAATGACTACAAAATGACTACATTGCGTCCACGACACTTTTTGCCCCCATACTTTCCCATTCGACAGGCAAAAGAAAACCCGCGATGCGGGCTTCATTTTACCACCAGGAAATTTGCTGACTTCCACGCTGCGGGTGAGGTGGGACAGATTTGATCTGACCAGGCGAAACGATTATCTGTGCCACAGTTTCATGTGATTTGAATGTGCAACTGCAGTTGATGTTCTGGCACTGATGATAACGTTCCTTGGTTTCCTTCGAGATATAACGGCTAGATTTGGTGTGTGCTGCGTTCTGGCAAAGCGGACAATGCATCATATAGGCGCTACCTGAATAATTAGAAATATCAATTACTATTTTGACTACACGAGTAGGCATTTGCAAATAAATAACTAGTCATTTGTGAATGAGTCATACTCAACGTCATTAAGTAACACCTCAAAATCGAGTTGTGTGGTGTAGCCGTTGTTGCTCAGGCTATGCGTCACCTTACTAATGAGCCACGGCTGCGCATCGATCACCGATTTAAAGCCGCTGACTTTGACCGGTGTTTCGGGATAGAGATCAGCTCGCCCCATTGCCAGCGTAAGCGAGAACTCAGCTACGCCACGCTGGAGCTTTTCCCACTTAGCTTTAGCGGCGCGCATCGCCGTTGCTTTGCTTGAATAGACTGTCGTCAGCGAAAACACGTTGTCTTCGCTGCCTGCCAGATAATCACCTTCTTTCGCTTCCGGTGGCTTAACAACCTGTGTTTTCGATTTCTTTGCTGCGGGATGTTCAAGCGCGCGAAGCTGCCGCACTTTCGTTTTGCGTTGCAGCTTCACTTTCTTAGGCTTTGGGTCTTTGGTGTGAAGCCAGCTAGCTGATACGCCGGTATAAGCGCCACGGTCAGCAATGCTGAAAGTATGACGATCACCGTCGTTACGCGTGATGGTCATCTGTGGGATGGGTTTGCCGCTTATGGTGACGCCATTACCCGGACGGATAAATAACAGACGACCGGCTTTTACTGCAGCGACCGCGCCATAGAGCGTGGCAAGGCGCGTCAGGAATTTGGCGTCGGTCTCCTGTGTCTGGTCAATATGCGCCACCGCAATCCTGGCAAAGCCATCGGCCAGCATAGGTTTAAGTTTATTGCGACCGGCAATCTGCGTGACAATATCGCCCAGGGTTGTTTCGTGGTAGGACACTTCACGGCGGGAATTCAGCGAGCCGCGAAAATCAGCACTACGGGCGCGAATAGTCATGGTGTCGGGCGCGCCGTGGTGCTCAACCTCATCTACGGTAAAACTCCCTTTCCCGATCAGCGCTTGTCCTTTCCAACCGAGAAACAGCGTTACCACAGCTCCGCGTACTGGCATCGCCAGTTGGCCGTCTGCATCGTCCAGCTCAATGTCGAGCTGGTCAGCCTCAAAGCCGCGGTTATCGGTCAGCGTGAGCGATATCAGGCGATCACGAATGTTCGCTGTGACATCCTTTGAATTGACCGTCAGCATAAAATCAGGAGTTAAACGCGCGCCCATCTGCACCGGCAGGCCACTAATACCGGTCATCCGATCAACCCTCCCGCCTGCGAAATGAGATTGCCAGCCGCTGACTTAACGCTGCCGATGGCCGATGTGATTTGCCCTGGCAGATTTCCCGCACCGCTGATAAGCCCATCAGCCTGCTTTTTCAGGTCGCCAAACATTGACGTAAGAGACTCATCCACACGCAACAGGCTTAGCGTAAACATGATTTTGCTGGCCGTACCGTTAGGGAAAAATTCGCTGTGGGTATTTGAAATGCTCTCAATAACGTACATGCCATAAATCATGCCGCTGCCGCCAATTAACGGCCATGCCATGCCCTGATCGGCCAACAGCCGAATCGTCATCAAAGAAATGGCGCCGCCAGTAATCTCCGGTCGAAGCTCTCCCGACAGCGTAATTTTTTCGTCGCCCGGCCCAATGAACTGCGCCGCCGGTCGCTGACCGACACGGTTGTTAGTCGGCCAGCGATAATCGATGTTCTGCTGCAGCTCACCATAAGGCAGCGTCTGTCGCATAAATGGCATCATGCCGTAGATCATCATCATCACTTAATCCTCCCAGCTCATTTTGCTGCGATTCTGCGCTTGTCGGTTACGCTGCTCACGCGCCTGATGCTGCGCCATAAGTGCCAGCGCATCGTCTTTGCTCATGCCTTCATGCATGTTGATTTCATACTGGTAACTGTTCTGACTGCGGTCGGTAAATCCGCCGCCTGCGGACGGTGCCGACACGGGTCGATAGGGCGCACCACCAGTTGCCAGGCTGTATTGCAACCCGCCCATATTTACGCCAGCGCCGCCTGTTGCTATCGGATCAGGTGAGGGGACTTTGTCTTTCAGACCATCAGATTTGGTGTCGATGATGCCGAGTTTTTCCAGCACCCAATCAATACCACCTCGCAACTGATCAAGGGCTTCTCCTGGTATCTTAAGAGCCTCCGCCAGCATGTTGCCGAACTTCTTACCCATCTCACCCGCTGAGGCCAGCTCTGTTTGCGTGGATTTCACCGGCTCCAGCAGCTTGCCAAACCATTCCCAAAGCTCTTTGACCTTGCCGCCCAGCCATTCAAACGGCGGCTTTAGCGTGCCAAACGATTCACTTATCGGCCCCATCGCCGCAGTAAACCCGTCAGCAACGCCAGCCATAAATGCGCTGATAGGCTCCCAATATTTACGGATCATCAATGCACCCGTCACGACGGCCGCTACGACAGCAACGACCGGCAGAGTGATTAAACTAAGCGCCGCTGTTATTGCACCGCCAGCAATGCTGAATGCTGTGCCAAGAAAAGCCGCGCCTGCTATCAATGCGTTAATTCCCGCGACGACGGGCCATGCAACCAGACCAATTAATCCCAGCCCTGCGACTAGCGCAGTCGCCGCGCCGGTCAGCATAACGATTTTGGTTGTCAGTTCAGGATTGGCTTTCACCCAGTTGCCAGCGGTGATAAGCCATTTATTGGCGGTGGTCGTCAGCTTGCGAAGAGATTTATCCTGCTGTTCAAATACCTCAATGCGTACGTCTTCCCAGGCTGATGATAGGTTGAGCAGATCGCCATCGAGGTTATCAACCTGAACATTTGCCACCTGTTTAGCGGCTCCACCTGCTTTCATCAGGTAGCCGCGCTTTTCATCAAGCTTACCGTTTCCGGCGGCATCGATAAGGTTGATGGCACCTTTCATCGCTTCTTCGCCAAAAATGGTTTTGATGTATTCCGCCTGCTGCGCTGTGCCGAGCCTGTTCTTTTTGAATGAGGCATCGATGCTTTTGAGGATGCCAAACACCGGCAGCATGTTGCCTTTGCTGTCACGGGTTTTAACTCCTAACTCGCCCAAGGCAGCGGACGTTCTGCCGGTCGGTGCCTGCAATCGGGTGAATATTACGCTGCCACCGGTTCCCGCCATCGAACCTTTGATGCCGTTATCTGCCATCACACCAAGCATGGCGGTGGTGTCTTCGATGCTGGCGCCAGCCGCGCGCGCAACCGGCGCGACGTATTTCATTGCCTCGCCCAGCTCAAGTAAGTTGGTATTGGACTTGGTGAAACCCTTTGTCATTACGTCGGAAACGCGCTGGATCTCCGCCATCGGAATTTTGAAAGCGGTCTGCATGTTGGTAACGATGTCAGCCGCCTCGGCAATATCGACCTTAGACGCCAGTGACAGGTTTACCGTCGACTCGGTTGACGCCAGGATGGCGTCGGCATCGTAGCCGGAACGTGCCAGCGTGCTCTGCGTACGCGCCACATCCGTTGGAGAAAATGCCGTACTGCCGCCAATGTCTCGCGCCTGTTTGCGGATAGCTGCCAGCTTAAGATCGTTTTTACCGGTATCGAGCAGCGCCTGCGTTTCTGACATCTGCTTGTCGAATTCCATACCCGGCGCAATCAGCCTGCCTTCTGCATAGAGTGCAGCGCTACCACCGGCAAAGCCTGCCGCACCGGTATTGCGCACTTTCGCTGACAGCTCCTGTCCACGGCGGTAGCGTTCGCTGGTTCGGTTTAAGCGTTCCTGCTGCGCGTTGAGCCGTTGCAGTTCCTGTTTCTGCCGGTTCATCGCGAGCGTAGCTTGTGCCGAAGCGCTCTTGAGGCGCTGCTGTTCACTACTAAGATTGCGTGTGGAAATACCTGCAGATTTTAATGCTTCACGCTGCTGCTGCACTGACAGGCGCAAAGAATTCGACTTGGTTTGTAGCTCTGCCGCTGCCTGCTTAGCTTTCTCAAGCGCACGCGCCTGCTGTGCCGTTGGGCGCTCGGTGCTTCTGAATGCCACCGCAAGCGCTGCCGCTTCGGCCCTGGCATCTTTGAGTCTCTGTTGGGTGATAGCAAGCTGCGCGCTGGTCTTGCGGAAGCCCTCGATTTTACCCGCCTGCGCATCGAGGGCTTTAATGTTGTTCTGAGTCTGGCGGATCTCAGTGGCAAGCCCTTGGGTGGCTCGCTCGATAGCTTTGAAGGGGCGCGAGGCTTTGTCTACCGCGTTCAGCAGCACCTGCACTCTGAGGTTATTGCTCATCCGGGTTTGCTCCGCTGCGGATAAAAGCTTTATGCCGCCAGTCCATCAGCTCGGCCAGCGGCATGTCGTACATTTCAGAAGGAGGCCAGTGGAATATCGTTGCCACATCGGCCATTAGATCATTAACCGTCAGGCCGGTAGGCCATTCTATTCGTCCGACTTCGTCTGCAAAAAACCAATCACCTTGCCACCTAGCGAGATCAGGTCAATCGGGTCGAGGGCGTTGCACTCAGCTTTCGTTAATGAGGGCAGGGTGATGCGCGGTAAAACGGTCAGCAGCGCGTCAACATCTGACTGACACAGGTCGGCCAGGCGCACGCCTCGCAGACTTCCAGCCGTTGGTTTAATCAGTTCAACCTGTTTGATTTCGCTTTCACCACGCTTAAGCGGAGTTTCAAATACCACGGTGTTTTCGTTCTGTTCCATCTTGGTTATCTCTTTAATTAAGCAAGCGCCGCGCTGGCGCTGGTTGCAGGTTTATACCAGGCCGATGTTTTTACGGCGCTGTTCGAGGCGGTCAACGCCGTTTACCTTCTCTACCATGTTGATGGTGTCGATTTCGATCAGCTCTTTGCCGTTCCACGTCAGCTTGTAGTAGGTGCACTTCGAGATGATTTTGGTCTCGGTGTCTTCGCCCTGTTTGGCTTCACCAAAGTCAAAACTCTGGTGCTTACCGCGTACCTCAACCTCTACCGCGATCTCTTCGCCGGTATCGTCACGCTGATAAGAACCGGTGAAACGCAGCGGCACGGCAGATGCACCCCATTGCGTGAGTACCAGCTCATCCATGCCGCCGATACTCCATTCCACATCAAGTGCGTCATCTTCCAATCCATTGTCGATGTGCGCCGCGCCGCTCATACCGCCCGCGCGGTACGGATCGAGCTTGCGTGCCAGCTTCGGCAGCGTGACGGCGGTGACGATGCCCTGATAACTGTTTGCATCGTTGAAAAGGTTCATCGCCTTTAGTTTGCGTGGCAGTGCCATTTATCCGGCTCCTCAGCTGTTAACGGATGCGGCGAAGTTCGCCAGATAGGTGTCGGTGATGCGCTGGCGTAACGTCAGGTCTTCCAGCGGCGGCACCGGCGTGTAGTCGTAATCGATAAAGAGCTTGCCCGCTTTCAGGGTGTCTTTATCGTTAGCGCTTTCGTCGTACCAGGCGGACGCGCCCAGCAAATAACCGGCGTTAACCAGCTCGCGGAATTTCGCGTTGATGCCCGCAATAATTTCCTTAACAAGAACTGGCGTTAGCGGTTTATCAACCGCCCACATGTGCGCCTCGGCCATTGTGTCGGCCAGCACCTGCGCGGTGCGGGTGTAGTTCTCAAACTGGAACAGCGGATCGTCGCTGCAGGTACGGTTACCCCAGAAGCGGAAACCATCTTTACGAATCAGCGTGGTGACGTCCGCCTCGTTCAGCAGGTCGGCATCGGTGCCGGTCTGCTGCAGATCCCAGAACACCGACGCGGAGATACCGGTCACGCCGTTTACGCCAACGTTCGACAGAGTTTTATGCCAGCCGGTGTCGTTGTCGATTTTGGCGCGCAAGCCCAGCGCACGGGCCGTAGCGTAAGCCACGTCTGATTTATTCGCGGTGGTGTTCCACGCGAGGAAATCGGGCCAGATCACCATCAGCTCACGCTGGCTGAAGTTGTCGCGATAAAGGCGGGCTTCGGAAATGGTTTTGCATTCCCACGCTGACACATAGGCGAAGGCGCGCAGCTGCTGCGCGATACTGGCTAGCGCGGTGGCAACTTCCAGCGAGTCGAGGCCTGGCACACCGAGGATGCGCGGCTTCACGTCGAGTTGCGTCTGCGCAGCGAGCAGCGCTTTCATGCCGGTGTACTGGCCGTTCTGATCGGTGCCGCCGATGATATTGGAAATGGTTTCAGCTTCGTCCGCGCCTTCTGCCACGCGCACCACAATGGTGACGGGCTTTGACTGATCGGCGATAGCCTGTAGCGAGGCAGAGAGCGTGCCTTTCACGCCAGCTTTGCCAACTGCGCTCTGCACGTTGGTGATGAGTACCGGCGTATTAAGCGGGAACGTTGCCGCATCCGCATCCTGCGCGGTGCAGACCATGCCGACAATTGCGGTTGATACTGTGGAGATGGTGCGCGTGCCGTCGTTGATTTCGACGACGCGGACACCGTGATGATAATCTGCCATCTGTTGCACTCCTGGTTAAAGGTGTGCTCAGAGTGTCAGGCCAGATTAAGCAACGCATTTGATTGGAGTTTGCTGAACCATCAGCAGACAGAATTGATAATTTCCCGCTGCCGCTCTGCTGGAATGTATCGGTAAAGTGTTTTGACAGACACCTCAAGCACAAGCGCTATCTGCTGCAACGTTGCACCGTTCGCCAGCATTCTTTCTGCGCGCCCGATAACGTCAGGCGTCATCACACGCCTTCTGCCACCGACGCGGCCTTTCTCACGCGCAGCCGCCAACCCGGCGCGAGTGCGCTCAATGATCAGTTCGCGCTCCATTTCAGCCAAAGCCCCCATGACGTGGAAAAAGAATCTTCCCATAGGCGTACTGGTATCAATACTGTCTGTCAGGCTGCGAAAGTTGACGCCTCTCTCTCGTAACTCCTCTGTCAGCATAACCAGATGCTGCATACTGCGTCCCAGACGGTCCAGCTTCCAGACAACGAGCGTGTCACCCTGTCCGAGAGTGCGCAGCGCCTTTTTAAGTCCGGGCCTGTCGCGGGTTTTTCCGCTGATTTTATCCTCTAGGATCAGGTCGCAATTTGCGCTCTTCAGTGCGTTACGCTGTAAATCCGTATTCTGCTCATTTGTTGACACCCTGATATAGCCAATTAGCATGGACTCACCCCCCCTCAAAAGCCGCGAAGTGTGCCAGCAGGCCGCGAATTAATGCCAGGAGTATCTTTCTCAAAAACCTTGGTTTGGGCGAAGCCGCAAAGCGCGACGTCGGAACAGGTGATAAGCAGCTGCCTGATATGTCTGCCTTCGGCTATTCACGCAACGGGCAGAACGGATGGTCAGTGCTGCCTAATGGCATGATCAGACAGTTTGGTACTGTCACGCTTGCACCTGTCGGCAGCTTTAATAAACAGACCATCGGAGGCGTGGATTTTTATACTCACTATTATCGCGTCGCTTTTCCAAGGCAGTATCCGGGCGCACAGGTTTCTACGCTCGCGACGCTCGCCAGTCCTTCCTATACAACGCAGGGATCGATGGCGGGCAGGTCCATAGCCGTTCACAGAGATACTGACACCGGTAACGATGTTTCAAAAACGCGCTTCACTGTTGCCTATACGACAAACGTTCCTGGTGAAGCCCCAACCATTCACTTTGAATCAACGGGATATTGATATGGCGAACCTTTATTTCAGTCCGACTGCGATGGGATTTTTTTTAAATGCGATGGAAAAGCCGGAGGATTCAGTAGAGGTATCTGCCGCCGCAGAGGCATTCCTGCGACGAGCGATTATATGGGGAGCGACGGGCTTCAGAATCAGTAATGGCAATGTGTCCGTGACGTATCCTGAATTCCTGCGAGAATACGTCACGGACAATGATGCACCTGTTAATTTTCAGGACGGGAAGGCCAGTTAATCTCAGATGTGGCTAACACGTCTACGGCCTGTACCGCCTGCAGATATTCCATCCACGCTATGAGTAATGCTTTGTCTGTATCGGTGATGATGCCCAGCATCAGCTGTGTCTGCAACGTCTGGGTAATGCTTCCAACTTCACTGATGCGTTGCGATTTTTCTGCCTTTGCGGCGGTCACTGCTGCTTTAAGTTGTGCGGCTTGATCAGTAACCCATGCAGAACCGTCCCACTTATCAAAGATGGTTACGGGCTTTAATGGCGTACAACCATCGGGATAATCGCCGGGCTGCAGCAAAGTGAATGCTTCGCCGGTCTCAATGTTGTACACCGTTTCGCCACGATGATCGGTTATTTGCTGCCAGGCGCCATCACGAAATAAGCATACTTTTCCCGACTCGCATTCAGGCGGAGCATTGAAAGAAGAGTGCGCAGGAATGCCTACACCCTGCACCAGAAATTCCAGACTGCTGCCGGTGTATTCCCCGGTTTCAGTATTGAAGTTATAAACCATGAGGCTGCCAGAGGATTTAGCCAGCCCGTTTACATCAAGCGTTACGCTATTTTCTGCGATCATCATGCTGCCCTTACGATGTAGTTGAATGAGACGTTTCGCGGACGAGTTTCACCAGCGATACGTGCAGCCCCGCCATTGAAATTTCGCGCTGACACGTCTCCGACTAAATCATTGTCGCCCGTAAAATCCGAGCTTCCGTCCGGAATTGCAAAGTTGCCGCCGGGTCCGCCGACAAAGCGCAGCCTGATTGTGCGGTGTCCGTGGTTCTGAAGAGCATCCATCTGGCTACTCATCAAGGCGCGGGCATTGTCCACACCGCGCCCGTCATCCCATCCGCGTATAAACTCGCCCCGAAGATCTGCAAGTTTTAAACCCGGATAAGCAAGCGCCAGCTTCGGGTATAGCGTGCTGCTAAAGTTTGCACCGTTACTTTTCAGGAACACCATGCCAGCCATTGATTCAAACAGTTCATTGGGCATTTTCGTGTGAGGCCATGGGAATGGCGATCCGATGACAGGCGAGCCTTCGCCTAAACCAAGGTTTTTGAGAACGTCACCAATCAGGCCAGCGCTTTTAATTTCAGCAAGGGCATTTGCTATCTGCAGGTACTGACTGTGCGGATTATCTGCATCTGCGTGCTTCTTCATTACGCTGTCGGTGTAGGCCTTAACCTCGATCACAGCGTCATCAACATATTTACGCGTCGCCAACACCACCGAGGGATCGATTTTCAGAGTCACAGCGCTGGTGCTGTTCACGATTAAAATCATGCGCACCGTCTGCGTGCGCCCGCTGCCCTCGGCAAGCATTGGCTTATAAGTCTCCGCGCAGTTCGCTATCGCAATCAGCACGCCGTCAGCGTCATAAAGCCCAATCTCACGGATCCAGAAACCGCCTTCGCTTTCCGGGATAATCTGCTCGGCAATAATCTGGCTGCTGTTCGCCGCGTCAATCGACAGAGAGTTAAGCTGTGCACGGCGCTTCTCGCCGATAAGTTTCGTCTGCGCCGGATCTGGCGTGGGCAGCGTGCCGCCACCGTCACCAACGGCCATTTCTTTAAGGTCTACTTTGGTGCCGAGCGCGGCGGCGTTCGCCAGCTTAGCCGCGCCCTGATTGGTCAGCAGGGCAAAATATTTTTGTGTCATGCGCTTACTTCCGTCAGGTCGATAAGATGCACCGCCGCGCCGGAATAGACCGGCCCGCCGACGCTGATAAGTTCAGGGGGTGTAGGGATAAACTGTCAGCTCGTCGCCGCTGTAACTGGCGACGGCAACCGGTATTGCGCCGTTTGCATCGAGATTTATGGACAGCCCGATCAGATGACGGCTGCACGGCTTAGCATCCGCAATTAACCGTTCCAGCTCGTTATACATTTCCTCCGTGATGCCGGTATCGAGCACACCCACATCAAGCCGGAACGTGCCTGGCGTTTCATTGGTCTTCCACCATTCGATAACGCGGATCAGATAGCCCAGCGGCTCAACCACGCGACGGATTGCGCCAATGGTTCCTTTATGGCGGTGCACGTATCGCGCAGCCGTCACAACGGCGCGCTTGGTTGATTCACTCCAGCCAGAGTCCCAGCGGTCAACCGACCATGCCCACGCCAGATAGGGCAGCAACTGCACCGGGCAGGTTTGCGGGTTCCAGAGCTGGCGCAGTGGTACATTCATCATGCTGAGGCTTGCCAGCGCTTTAGCGGCGGCAACTTCTAGTGAAGATGAACCAGTGGGCAACAGGCGATCACTCATCCGAGCCTCCCACAGTCAGTGTGTAGCCGGTGCAATATGCCGCCTGCGTCTTGTCCAGCACCACGTCTGCGACAGGTTGGATCAGATTGACGCGCTGCACGCCCTCAACGTGGATAGCCGCATACAGGGCAGACAGGCGAATGTCGCGGCCCAGCCGTTTTTGTGCAGTCACGTAGGCCGCAAGTTTTGCCTCAGATGCCGCGCGGATGGGTTCAGCCTCAGGCCCCGGATAGAGATAAAGCTCAGCTTCGATGGCGTAATCAACTATCTGCGCCGACTGCACACCTACGCGGTCAGCCACCGGGCGCACGTTCTCATCGTTCAGCGCGGCATCCACCACGGCCAGCAGGTCGTCGGCAGCGGTGCCATTACCCTCGCGCGCCAGCACAGTTACCGTAACAACGGCGGGCGATGGACTGATGGCGGACGCATCCGCCACTCTGCCGTCAGCGCTTCGGGCGTGGTACTCATATGCGCCAGTCGGCCCGGCAACGCTTAAGCCTTCGAATGCAGCAGCGATACGGGCGCGAAAATCATCATTACTTTCCATCACCGCCGCCGTGGGCGGGATGGTCGTTTCATCTGCCGCTGTAATGGTCAGGCGTTCAACGCCATTATTCGCACCGAGTTGATCGAGATCGTCGTCAAGCGCATAAGCCACCATCACCGCCTTAGCCGCTTCGTTGATGCGCTGGCGCAGAATCACTTCACGGTAAACATTTTCCTGCAGCAACTTCACGATGGGTTCAGATTCGAGTGACAGCGTGCGGGCAACAGCGGCCTGCTGTTCTTCCGGGTAGAGTGAAATCAGCGTGGCTTTGCGCTCTGCCAGCAGGGTTTCATAGTCCAGCGTTTCCACCACGTCAGGCGCGGGCAGCTGGCTCAGGTCGATGGTTGCCATGTTCTCAGCTCACAGGAACGGTTAAGGAAAAAGGTTGCGTCGTGTCGGCGCGGTTGCCGGTCAGCTCAACCACCATGCTGCCGTTGAAATCAGAATCGAAATTGATGCCGGTGAGTTTTACCCGAGGCTCCCACTGCAGGATCGCCATATAGCAGGCGGACATAATCTGCAGGCGTAGCGATTCGTTTTGCGGCTGGTCAATCAGCGCCGACAGCAGCGAGCCATACTTGCGCCGCATCACCCTGGAGCCGAGCGGTGTTAAAAGAATGTCACGCACTGACTGGCGGATATGGTCGAGGTCGTTAAGCGCCTCGCCGGTTTCCCGGTTCATGCCGATGTATTTCGCTGTCGTCATTTAGGGCCATCCGTTCTGCTTCCGCCGCGCTGCACGCCACCGTGATCGTGGTCATCCACAACAACGCCGTTCGAGTCGAACTTTCCGCCGCTATGCTCGACATTGCCGGTCATCTTTCCGCCCTCTGAAAACTCAAACGTTTTGGCTTTCAGGTGCGCCGAGCATTCAACTTCGGGCGTGCTCAGCAGAATTTTTACTGACGCCTCAATGGTAGCGGTCTGTATGCCTGTTGCTTTGAGTGCGCCGATTTCCGGCTCGTACTCAATCACCGCGCCGTCAGGGAATGACCAGTGCAGAGCGTCAGCGGATGCAGATGGTGCTGGATTGTCATCAGAGAAGATCCCCGGCAGCACAAACCCGGTATCGAGTTCACCGCCGAGGCACAATATAAGCACCTGCTCACCTACCGACGGCGCATTCCACGAACGAGTTTTACCCGCACGCGCAGACAGCCAGTGAAGCCAGTCAGTAGTGTTATTTCCTGTTTCCACGCGGCATAACCCGTCGTCCAGTTTTACGGCGGATACGGTGCCAATGCGGATCAGGTTGCGCAGCAGGCGCAGGATTTCGGAGAGTTGTTCGTTCATGGCAAGATGATGCTTCAATCATCAAGCCTTGCAAAAATGATGCTGTTTATTGATCTCTAACAGGACAAACAGAGGGTAAAAAGGGCTTATATTAAATGATTACTTAAAAGTAAAGCTTTGTTAATGTATGTGAGCAAATGCTACTTATCTTAAGGGGTAATCATGGAAGAAGTGGAGTTTTTCAACGATGGCAATGTTAGCGTCTCAAGCGCAAGATTTCGTGTTGGGGCAAGCACATATGCAATGCAGGGCGTAACATCAGTTAAGCGTGCAAAGAAAGATGCTAATAAATTTCCAGCCATATTAATGATTTTTATTGGCGCATTAATGACTTTCGGTGCTGACCAAATCGGTACGAAAATTTTTGGTGTTGTGTTGGTGGTCGCCGGAGTTATTGTATTTCGGAAAATGAAGGCTGAATATAGCGTTTATTTAAATAGCTCATCTGGTGAGAGCCAAGCATTAAAAAGCAAAGATGTATCGTATATCGATCAGGTTATTGATGCTTTGAATAAATCAATTGTACACAGAGGCTAAGATATTTAAGGAGCCTTGGCTCCTTAAATAATTGGAGGAGGAGGGTTGGCATGGAATTAATGAGTTTTAGTGAAGCAATAAAAAAATCGGAAGGTCAGAAGAAAAGACATATTCTTTTGGGTAACGGCTTTAGTATAGCTTGCAAGCCAGATATATTTATCTATGGACGTCTATTCGAAAAAGCAAGGTTTGATAAGCTCTCTCCCTCGGCGAAAAAAGCCTTCAATATAATGGGCACAGAAGACTTTGAAAAAATCATTAAAACTCTGAGAGATTCGAGTGATGTACTTCAAGCATATGATGGTGTCGGCCAGAGCATCGTTGACAAGTTATTAGAGGATTCTGAAGCTCTTAAAGAGCTACTTGTTGAAACTCTGGCTACAAGCCATCCTTCACACCCCGGAGAAATTAGTGAACTGCAATATCAGTCTTGCAGGCGATTTCTCAATAATTTCGAGCTTGTCTATACTCTTAATTATGATTTGCTACTTTATTGGACTTGCATGCATTGCGAAGAAGGAAAAAGTCCAACAAGCGATGATGGATTTAGAAAACCTGCAGATAACTATGATGCTGATTATGTAACTTGGGAACCGAATAATGCTCATGGACAGAGTCTTTTCTTCCTACACGGTGCTCTACATCTTTTTGATGCTGGCTATGAGTTAAGGAAATTCACATGGATTAATACTAAAGTGAGACTCATTGAACAGATTCGTAAGGCAATGAGTAAAGATCTTTTCCCTGTTTTTGTTTCTGAAGGAACATCTAAAGAAAAAATTGAAAGGATCAGACATAACGACTACCTTGCCAAAGCTTACAGAAGCTTTAGTGCAATAACCGGAGCCTTGTTCATTTATGGACATTCTTTAGCAGAGAATGATGAGCATTTCCTTGGTGCAATTGAAAATGGGAAGATAAGACAGCTCTATGTTGGTATATATGGAAACCCTGATTCAAATGATAATAAGAAAATAATTAGGCGCGCCAATAAGATGGCATTGACTAGGAAAAAACATACCTTGGAAGTTTACTTCTACGATGTGTCGTCAGCAAATGTCTGGGGATAAGACTAACGTATTTACCCCAAAGCTGACAGGATTGTATTAAAGATCATCATTTCATCTATTTTGGATACACCCAAAAGCGGGCGAGCAATGTATTGCATATCTTTACCTCCGCGTGATGGCCTGTCTCGCAATCCATATTGATGCACTCTTACCATGCGTTGCACATTTCCAACAAACTCAATCACCGCTTTATCTGAAGTCGCGCGAGCTTTCATGTATTTCGCGGTGCGGAGTTTGGCGAACATCTCTCGCTTAACCCGGCCCTTTTTGCTGCGTATTGGCTGTGCCTTGCGCGGCTTAAAGGGTGTGCGATCCGGTGCCTGCTGGCGCTTGATATTCTGCTGCTGGCTGGCGCGCAACTTCTTCGCAATGTTCCGCGCCATTTCTTTCCGCGAAGACGGCGAAAGGTTGCCAATCAACGCGTTCAGCCGGTCATTGACCAGTTGTAAGTCACTCATTGTCGCCACTCGCTAACCAGATCACCGCCAGCATAGAGCTGGAAGGGCCGCGCATCGTTCTCAGCTAATGGATTTTCGCCAACATGATTAACATGCAGTTCATCACCCACGCGTTTGACGATCACTCGTTCGCTCAGTTGCAGGTCAATACTGATATCGCTGGCCGTATCGCTGATAACGTCAGCCTTGAACGTGAAGCCGGTCTGCTGCTTTTCTTTGGTCGCCATGATGTCGGGTTCATTCACGCGCAACCATTCCAGCATCGGCACAATCAGCAGATCGATATCGCCTGTGTAGTCGGTGATCACCATGTTCAGCCGGTACTGATATTCAAACGACAGCGAGGCGGCGAGCGTTGACACGATACGCCCGCTGTCGATAAACACATTCATGCTGTCAGGGTTGCGCTGCAGCAGCGGCACGCTGTCGGTCAGTGCCTTGCGGAGTTGTTGAGGTTTCAGCATCGTGTTGCTCCTGGCACTCTTTAATGATTTCGACCTGCAGCCCGCAGGAAGCGAGCACCGCCTCAAGCTGCCGGTTATCCGCCGCCAGATCGCCGGCCGTTTTCAGGCTATTTCCCGGCACCGGGCAGCTTGTCACGCGCGGACAGCCAATCCAGATAATCTCTGGCGCTGCTGAAGGCGGGACGGGTGTGCAGCCTGATAACATCGTCAGGCAAAACAGTAACAGACCAGTCACGCAGTATCGGGTTTGCATCGGTTTCCCTCTGTATTTGTGCTTCTCGCATTAGCGCTCCGGCGCTGGCTTTGCCCTGCATCAGCCGCAACGTGGCTTCGCGTTTTTGCCCCTCATTGTTTTCGATTTTCAGCCGGGTAATGGCTTTATCCCGGCTCTCGATACCGGCGGACAGTGTGCCTATTACCCGCTGCGCGCTCGCCAGCTCATCGCAGGCAACCGACCAGCGCCAGCCGGTTAACGCCAGCGCCAGCAGCGCCACGGCTAAAAGCGTTCCCGTAATGCGGATCACAATGCCCCCTTTAGGCACCATGCCAGCTCGCGCATGCGGCGGTTATCCAGCCCCTGATTAAATACGCCTTTCACGAATACCCAGCGCGGCAACTGATAGCAGGCTTCGCGCCAGCGGCTCTGGTTCAGCAGCTTTACCACCGTTGAGCTGCAGGCGTTACCCGTGCCGACGTTGAAGGCAAGCGATACCACGGCGTCGTAAACCTTTTGCGGCACCTTCACAAACAGACAACGCGTTAACGCCTTTTCAGTGCGCAGCACGTTAGCGATAAAGGTTCCCGCCGCCTGCCGCTCTGTAATGCTTTTACCCGGCACCACGCCAACCGTGTTGCCGATGCCGTCCGTCCATTTGTCCGCGTCGCACTTGTACGGACTCAGGCGACAGCCTTCGTAATCGGCGATAAGTTTCAGTCCCTCAACCGAGGTGTGCAGCTGCTGAAAGCCCGGCAGCGTGGCGGCAATCGCCAGCACCACGCCCACCGAACAACGCTTAACGATTTGCAGATTCATAGTCACTCCGGCTGATGCGGCCCGTTGCAAAAAGTTGGTAGGTTTTGCGCCTGTAATACCAGCTCACCAGAAACATGCCGACGCCGAGCACCATGCCGAGGATCGTCGCCATGTCCTGCAAATCCCACTTGCCGAGCCAGCCCATCACCACGGCAATGCTGTAGGTGATAAAGGTGCTGATGCGCTCCATCGTGATGTTCATGATTCAGTCCCAAAGGTTAACGGTCTCACGCGTTGACGATTCCGGCAGCTCAGGCAGATCGACCGGCCAGCCGTGCGGCAGTATCGGCCCGGCGTCGGCGAGGCCGGGGTTAGCATCAAAGACCGATTCCGTTACCTGCTCCGTGCGCCCGTAATGGCGGTAACAGATATCGTCGACGGTATCGCCCTGCAGCGCGTAAACCCGCGTCACAGCAGACTCACGATGCAGTTAGGGCGCTCACCGACGCGGCTGATGCTGAACCGCGCGTCGCGCCAGTATTCGTCGGCGCTGGCCTCAACGTCTCCGGCCTTCTTCGTGCCGCTGGCGTCATAGCCGCGATAGCGCTCGGCAATGGTGGCGGCGGTGATCGCCTCGACGGCGGCGAGGTAGTGCGTGATTTTTTCGCTCACGCCGTCCAGCGCTTCCGCCGGTACGTCAGCAAGCGTTTTGAAGCCCGCCGCCATCTGGTCGGCGCGCCAGTCGTACAGCTCGGCGTTCACTTCGCTAATCGCCGTTTTCACCGCCAGCCGCAGGCGCTGCGCGGTGACGGTTCCCTCATAGCGCAGTGACTCGCGCAGCTGCTGCAGGTCGATATCAGGCCAGAAAAAGGTGTTTTTTACCGGCGGCTCGGCAGTCTCTGCCGGTCGCTGTGCTGCTATTACCAGCGTGCTCATAGTTGGCCTCAGAAATAGGTGGGCGGTGGAGGACGGCGCAAACACTGAAAGTGCGTTGCCGTCCTGCCGCCCTGCGCGGGGTCGCGTCCGGTCAGCGGCTGGCCTGCGCCTGCTTTTTCATGGCAGTTGCCAGCCGCTCAATGTCTTTCTTCATGCCGCAGCCCTCGTGCAGCTGCAGCGCACGTTTCAGATGGTGCATGGCTTCCAGAGTCCCGCCCGCGTCGCGATACACATACCCGGCGATTTTATGCAGCTTGGCGCGCACCTGATCGGGCATGTCTTCGGCGTCGGTCAGCCGGATGGTTTCAAGCAGCGGCGCAATATCGACCGCCTCTTTTGCCGTCCAGGCGCGTGTCGCGGCGCTGGCCACTTCTTCGGCCAGCAGATACGGCAGGCTGTCGCGTTTGAATCCGTCGGGCGGCACCAGACCGTGCGTTAATGCGTAACGGGCGATTTCGAGCGCGCCGGTTACGTCGCCAGTGTCCAGTCGCCAGATCATGACGGTCATCACGATGGCATCCTGCGCGCCGCGCCCGCTTTTCATCACGCCTGCAATCCACGGCAGGTAGTCGGGCAGGAGCTGGCGCTTTAGCTCAGCCTTGCGCTCTACCGAGTGGACTTTCTTCAGGCGGCGCTTGTCCTCGTTGAGTTTCACGAGCATCTGCTCATAGCCGGTGGCGTGGCGCAGCGGGTTCGCATCCCGCTGCGATTCGGTTTCGGCCTGGACGCGCATCCGGTGACGGCGGGCGGGACTCAGCATGCGTTACTCTCCCGCTGCCGGGGTTTCAGTTTTGGTTTCAGCCGGTTCACTGAAATCACCGAGTTCGATGTTTTCAATCACGCAGCCCGCCGCGTAGTCCTCCACCACATAATCCTCGTTAGCGGATTCGTAGTTTTCGATGCGGTCACGCTTCGGCACCTCCTCGATGTGGCGGCGCTGCGTGCCTTCCTGCCAGTAAATTGACAGGTTATCGGTGCGGGTGATCATCATGGCGTTGGCCGGGAAGTACGGCACGCGTACCGCTGGCAGGTTGCCGATGCGCTTCTGGCTGATGATGACGTCAGCGGCAAGCTGCTCGGTGTTCGCCTGGTCTTTGTTCACAATCGGGAAATACTTGTCGGCCAGCAGCTGGCGCCCAACGATGACGACCAGCTCCGGGTCTTCCTGATACCACGGCTCGATCAGGTTATTGGTGGCGTCCATTACCAGCGCGTCGAGGTTGGCGTAGTCGCCGTCTTTGCCCACGCGGATTTTGGGCGAAATCACCGTGCCGTCTTCCTCCGTGATTTTGCTCATCACGCGGCTCGGCGTTTCGTTGCGGTACTTCTGCAGCCAGCCCACCGCCACGTCTTGCAGCATCGGGTTCGCGGCGCGGTTGGATGTTTTGGCGCGGTGCGTGCCGTTAAAGCCGATCATGATGCGGTCCAATGCTTGTCGCTGGATGATGGAATCGCGTAAGCGGGTCTGGAAATCGTCGTAGCGAGCCCACAGGTCGAGCGTGTTGTAGCGGATGTGGAAATCGAAGTTGACCTGTGCGCACTCATAGCCCTGGCTATCGAGCGAGGAGAAATCAGCGGTTTCGCGCTCGTCGCCGCCAGCGGTATCGGTGGTGCTGGCAATCGAACCGGACACACCCACGCCGATTTTTTCGCCCTTCATTTCCGGCACCGGCACGATGTTGATGCGGGTCAGAAACGCGGACGACTCCTGCACGCGGGTCATCAGCTTCTGCGTGACAGACGGCTCGACGCTGAATTTCTTGTTCATGTCGTCGATTTCTACACCGTTCAACTCGGCGACGCGGGACATATAGGCGTTAAATTTAAAGCGGGTATTCTTGCGCATTGGCGCTCCTGTTAATCAGTATTCGGGTTTACTCAGTCCGGTGTATCAGCAGTCGGTCTGCACGCTGCCTTTGTTGTCGCCGCCGGTCGCAGGGGGACGACGGTTAAAGCCGCCGTCAGTTTTTGCCAGCGTCTCATGCAGGGTGCTCAGCGCTTCGCGGTCTTTACCGGCTTCCTGCTCCAGCGCCGCAATGCGATCGGAAAAGGTTTTTTCCAGCGCGACCACCTGCTGCGAGTGGGATTCGCCGTTCTTCTGCACCTGCTCCGCGACGGCAGTGACCGCCGCGCTCACGTCGTTAAAGCGCTCGTCGTCGGTTTTTTCTTTGCGGGTAAACAGCTCTTTCACGCGGGACAGCAGCGACGGGCCTGCGTCGGCTTCGTCGTAAAACTCGATCAGGGTTTCTTCGGCGGCGGTAAACAGGTTTTCTTTGTCCTGCTTGCGTGAGGCCAGCGGGCTGGCTTTGGCGGTGGCGCTAAAGCTCAGGTATTCGGTGCCGAGGCTTGCCGGATCGTCGGTCACGGCCAGACCAATCAGATAGGCTTCGCCGGTATCGGAGAATTTCGGGTTCACTTCAATCGAGGTGTAAACCTTCTGACGTGCTTTAGTCAGCTCGACCAGCTCAGGCGTCGGATCGATGTAGCCAAACAGCGCGAGCTTGCCTATCAGCGGGCCTTCGGTGATTTCTTCGGCTTCGACCTTCGTTACGTCACCAAAGCGGCGGAACGTGCTGTCGGCGGCATAGCCTTTGATGTGTTCCATATTGACGCGAGCGCCGTAAACGGTGGGGTCATAGTTTTTCGCCATCTGCGAAATCCAGTCGCGGGAAATCTCGCGGCCGTCGGTGGTTGCGCCCTGCACAGCGATGCGGAAACGCTTTGCTTTAGTTGCCATCAATCAGGCTCCGGTCAGTGGGTTGGTTCGGTTCGGGGCCAGTTTCACCGCCGCCACCCAATCCCTCAACGCATGCCCGCCCGCTCATGCATCAGCAAACAGCCAGTGCAGGCGCGCCCAATTTGCCACCGGTAGCCTTACCGGCATGAACATGACACCCGGCACCATCATCAGCGATCCGCGCCGTCAGGCTGCGCTGCTTTACTGGCAGGGATTTTCCGTGCGCCAGATTGCGGAGACGCTCGGACAGAAAACGCCGACCGTGCAGAGCTGGAAGCTGCGCGACGAATGGGACAGCATTGCGCCCATCAGTCGCGTGGAAGCCAGCATGGAAGCGCGGTTGATTCAGCTCATCATGAAAGAGGTCAAGGGGAACGGTGATTACAAGGAGATAGACGCACTCGGCCGTCAGATTGAACGGCTGGCGCGCGTTGAGCGCTACCGCAGCAGCGGTAACGAGGCGGATCTCAATCCCAACGTGCGCAACCGCAACAAAGGTGAGCGCCAACCGGTGATTAAAAACGTATTCAGCGACGAGCAGACCGACAAGCTCACCGGCCTGTTTATGGAGGGCTGTTTTGCGTATCAGCTCGGCTGGCATCAGGCCGGACTCGCGCACCGCATTCGCAATATCCTCAAATCCCGCCAGATTGGCGCAACGTTTTACTTTGCCCGTGAGGCGCTGATCGATGCGCTGACCACCGGGCGCAACCAGATTTTCTTATCAGCCAGCAAGGCGCAGGCGCACGTCTTCAAAAACTACATTCTCGACTTTGCCCGTCAGGTGGACGTTGACCTGAAAGGCGATCCGATAGTGCTGCCCAACGGCGCGCGGCTGATTTTCCTCGGTACTAACGTGCGCACCGCGCAGAGCTACACCGGCAATCTGTACCTGGATGAATATTTCTGGATACCGAAGTTTCAGGAGCTGCGCAAAGTTGCCAGCGGCATGTCGCTGCACAAGAAGTGGCGCACAACGTATTTTTCCACGCCGTCGAGCCTGTCACACAGCGCTTATCCGTTCTGGTCAGGCGAGCTGTTCAACAAAGGGCGCCGTAATAAAGACGACCGCATTGAGCTGGATCTCTCGCATTCACATCTGGCGAAAGGCGCGCTATGTGGCGATGGCCAGTGGCGGCAGATTGTCACGGTTGAGGATGCGCTGACCGGCGGATGCAATCTGTTCGATATCGATCAGCTGCAGCTCGAATACAGCCCGTCTGAATATCAGAACCTGCTGATGTGTGAATTTGTCGACGACGAGGCCAGCGTATTTCCTTTCGCCGAGCTGCAGACCTGCATGGTCGACAGCCTGGAGGAATGGACGGACTTCAACCCTTACGCGCTGCGCCCGTTTGACTATCGCCCGGTGTGGATTGGTTACGATCCTTCGCATACCGGCGACAGCGCCGGATGTGCGGTTATCGCGCCGCCGCTGGTGAAGGGCGGTAAATTCCGCGTGCTGGAGCGCCACCAGTGGCGCGGCATGGACTTTGCCGCGCAGGCGCAGTCGATAAAACAGCTCACCGAAAAATACACCGTGGAATATATCGGCGTGGATGCGACCGGCATCGGTCAGGGCGTGTTTCAGCTTGTGCGCCAGTTCTTTCCGGCTGCGCGCGAAATCAAATATTCGCCCGAAGTAAAAACCGCGATGGTGCTGAAAGCGAAAGATACCATCGGCAGCGGCCGACTCGAATACGACGCGGGCCAGACCGATATCACGCAGTCGTTTATGGCGATCCGCAAAACCATGACCGCCAGCGGCAACCGTTCAACCTACGAAGCCAGCCGCAGCGAAGAAGCCAGCCACGCTGACGTCGCGTGGGCAATCATGCACGCACTGCTTAACGAACCGCTCACCGCTGCCAGCGGCGGCGATAACCCTTCATTCATGGAATTTTACTGATGAGCAAACGCAAAGACCGCATGACATTCACCGCCCAATCTCAGCCATCACCGGCAGCGCCGCAGCCGTTCGAGGCGTTCAGCTTCGGCGAGCCAACGGCGGTACTGGATAAGCGCGATATCATGGATTACACCGAATGCATCCATAACGGGCGCTGGTACGAGCCGCCGGTCAGCTTTCACGGTCTGGCGAAAAGTCTGCGCTCGGCGGTGCATCACAGCTCGCCGCTGTACGTTAAGCGCAACATTCTGGCGTCAACTTTTATCCCGCATCCGTTGCTGAGTCAGCAGGAGTTCAGCAAGTTCGCGCTGGATTATCTGGTATTCGGCAACGCCTTTGCCGAACTGCGCCGCAACACGCTCGGTCAGCCGCTGCGCCTTGAAACGTCACCGGCTAAATATACGCGGCGAGGGGTGGAGAAGGGCGTGTATTGGTTTGTGGGGGAATGGAAGGAGGCGTATCAGTTCGATACGGATCAGGTGTTCCACCTTATCGAACCGGATATTAATCAAGAGTTATACGGCCTGCCTGAATATCTCAGCGCGTTAAATTCCGCTTGGCTGAATGAGTCAGCTACGCTGTTCCGCCGCAAGTATTATCAGAACGGTGCGCACGCCGGTTACATCCTGTATATGACCGACGCGGCGCAAAGCAGCAGCGATATCGAGCGTATGCGACAGGCTATGCGCGACACAAAAGGGATTGGCAACTTCCGCAACCTGTTTATGTATGCGCCCAACGGCAAGCCGGACGGCATCAAGATTTTGCCGCTTAGCGAAGTGGCTACGCGTGATGACTTTTTCAACATTAAGAAGGCGAGCCGCGACGATCTGCTCAGCGCGCACCGTGTGCCGCCGCAAATGATGGGGATTATCCCGGATAATACAGGTGGATTCGGTGATGCGGTGAAGGCGGCGCAGGTGTTTGTGCGTAATGAATTAACGCCGCTTCAGGAACGCTTGAAGGAGATTAATAATTGGATTGGAGAGGAAATTGTCAATTTTAAGGTCTATGCACTAGATTAGTAATAATTAAGGCTCGCTCGGAGCCTTAATTAATAGTAGTTAAGTCATTTTGAATCTGTGATTTTTTGCTTTCCATTAATATCTCCCTCATTGCTAATCATCATGGATTTAGCCATAGAGGGTTCGTAATAAGCTTTTTTGAATATTTCCATTGCAAAAGGATGGATGTTGCTTATTAGCCCATTTGCATCTTTCTCAAATGCATTGGGAAATGTTGAATCTAATTCTTCCGTGAGCTTTTCAATTCTGCGTATAACCGCATCTTGACTATTTCTAAGTACTTCATTTATGTCAATGTTATTTCTCAGGTTGTCATATTTTATTGAGAGGTTGTCTAATTGAGTTTGATTCTTACTTATGGTCTCACCATAAGATTTTAATTTTTTATTCGCTAGCTCTAAAGCTTGTTTCTCTGCAGAGTAATTGTTTTTTAAAGCTTCATGTTCAATCGATAAAACACCTAAGCTATTATATTCTTGTCTAATTGATTCTAAGTTTTTTTCGGCTATCTCAATTTCATTTGTTAAGGAGTTGAGCTTAGATACACTTGAATTATGATCTACAGTGAGAGCGGCTAATTGAGAGTCTAAAGTGGATTTGGCTACTTTTAGTGCATCAATATTAGCTTTGTGAGACTCTTTTTTTTCTCTTTCTGCTTCGATTTCCGTTTCGTTAACAGCAAGCTGTTTCATCTTTGCTGATTCGTTAATTGCCAACTCAATAACTAAATCCCTTTGTAGGATGATTCTGTTTTTTTCTTTGGAAGCATTAACATTTTCAATCATAGAAAAAATCCATTTATGCATTAAAATTATGCAGTATGTAAAAAAGGGATACGTTGAAGATATGAAAATAGCCCATAAGAGAGGTAGAAATATTGAATTGGCATATGGTAACTCAATTCCAAATACTGATGAGTTGTCAATAACTTTATTGTTAATATATTCAATCCTTTCTAATACATCTAACTTGTCATACATGAAGAAAATTGCGACTTTATTCCAATTATAGAAAAGCCAGGAAATCACTAATGTGCCAAAAAATGGATTTCTAGCACGGTACACAAAAGCTTCCTGAACGGGAGTAACTAATGCATCCTTCAGCGCTCCAGCCAGTTCCTTCAAACTATCACTCATAAAATGCCTATTTAAATAAGAAAGTTAGCTTAAGAATATCTCAAGCCAAGCAATCAGAATAGTCTTAATTAAGAGTTATCCGAGCCGTTTACTCATAGCTACTAATTTTCAATGGGAGGCCAACTGTAATGGAAATTAGACATACGCGCGCAATGCTTTCCCCGCCACGCCTGCCCGCTTTATGTAACGCTTTTCATGCAACTGCACGCAATGTCTCAGACCGCACCAGCAAAGAAGGTGGGGAAAGGTAGGGATACAGTTTGGATCATGCGATTTCATGCATACGCATGCGTTTATGTCGCCAGCAGGATGGTGCTATCTAATTTGGTATGCTACTTAGACTGAGGTATTTAAAGGTAGGCATTACTGGATGACTGTAAGATGTTGACGGAACATCGCATTTTAGAATGTTATTTTATGCCTAAGTTGCTGCATTCAGTGATCAAGGTATGGTTGCTTAACAAATACATAGTCAAAGTATAATAATAACATTGAGTTATAGTTTCTTGTTGCAGTTATTTGCATTTAAGGCTACATTTCTTAACTGGTGTGAACCTGACGCTAAAAACAGACTCCCTACACAAATTCAACTGAAATAGTTTAGAGGTGGTTCCTATGGGTTGCCGCAAAACTGTTATTATATATTTATTTAGCCCATTAATTTATTCGAATTTTGCTATAGCAGAGATTGATGTTATTAAAAGTTCGGAGTTAATAAAGGAAATGGCGACGACTATTTGTGGTGAGATGATTTATGATGGCAATAAGCATTCTGAGAAATTAACGGTTGATGCTACAGCTAAAGTTAATAGCATTCTTAAAAAAGTAGCTGATATTGGTGGGACAGTTAAGGTCGATTTGTCGAATAATGGCTACTATGGGGTTCTGCAAGAGCAGTTAGGCAGTACTATTAAAAATAATCAAGAGTGTCGTATGCATATATGGGATGATATGAAAGTCATGTTTGTTGATAAGCCAGTAATTCTACCTAGTTTGCCTCAACCAATAATGGATAATGATGTCGTGGGTGATTGTAACCAAGTAGTCACAGGCTCTTCAAGTGTGAGTTTGAAATCATCATGTACAGCACACTAAGGTTTTTATTATTCCAAGCTGTGATTTTTATTTCATTTGTATTCCCATTATATTCTGTCCAGCCATCGACAGTTAGTGTTGCTGTTAATGGGAATTGTAATCAAACGATCACAAATAGCGCAGGTGGAATATATATATTGAACTGTACTATACAAAATAAAATAATTGAAAGTGCTGATACATTTATAGTCGTTCTTGGTTTTACTGCGAAATCTCCTATTCTAGATGGAGTGATAAACTGGGCGTTTATTGATCTAAAGAATAGTGATATCTCAATTTATGTAGATAATAGATTAGTGGTTAATGAGGATCTTAATACACCATTTACAGATGAAGTACTAAAACTTAAACGAGGTCAGCATACTTTCCGTATTGAGACTAATTTCACCTACTATCCATTACTCAATGGGATACAGGCAGATCCTGCTGAAGCTACGTGTACCGTGGTGTTAGATGTTCAAGCGCCTGGCAAAGTATTTCCTAAGTTTAATATCAAACAACATCCGAGCGGTGCACTTTTAACTGATGACTGTAGTTTTCATGAATGATATAGCAACTCTTTGTCATCTGCTGACTCTATGTTTTAAAAGAGGCTATTCGACAGACTATTTAAGATATGCTCAATCCCTATCAATAAAGCCACCTTACAGGCGGCTTATAGGGGAGGAGATAACGTAAATTTTCATTCTGCCTGGTAGTATAATGTGTCCTGAAAAGATGATGTGTCGATAGTTCCGGCCATATCACTGATCATAGACAGTGCCATCTTTAGTTCATCTTCCTTGCAGTGTGCAATCAATGAGACGTCGGCGATAAATTGGATTCTGGCTACAGTCTCGCTCAGATTATCGATTTCCATCAGCTAATTAACTCCTTATCAAATAAATATACTGTATGCATAAACAGTACCATGACGTTAAGTAATCGTAAACAATCGTATGGCTCGGATTTGTCCGACCGATGGATTATTGAACATTACTACTTTTTCGATGCTGAGCTGCCAATGCATCGAACCGCTGCAGGGCTGTAGAAGGTTTTCTACGTTCAACGAAAAGATGGCCGCTTGTTCCACTCCAGAATATTTGCGCGCCAACTTTGAGCTTGTGCCCCATCATCATGCGTGTAACTTCGCTTTCGGAAAGGGTAATACGTGAGACATCATAAAAACTGTCTTTGAGCTGCTTACGTTGATCGCGATATTTATCAGAAACCGGCGCCTGTCGTTTTTTTCGCGGTTTCGCAGGCGTGCTTTCATGCAATCTCTTCAAAATACGTCTTCTCTCGGCACGGGTCGGCGAGCACGTGAAGTCTATAGGGGGATCATCATTCGGCGGGGCCGTACAGTTATTGACAGAACTCCAAGAGGACGCGGACGCGCCCTTAACGTCAACGGCCAAATCAACGGCACGCTTCGGTACAATCTTCCACTGTGTAAGCCGGGTTAAGATTGGCGTATCTGCGCCCGCTTCGGTGGCATAAACGCCTTTTATACGCACGGTTTCTTCGCCGTAAGCGTTGAGATCTTCGCTCGGTTGATACCAGGTGCGCACGGCCAGTTCATCACGACGAACAAATGCGCCGCCTTGTGCGTTAACGTAGCCAGCCCAATCACCAGCATCTGCTGCGTCATGCGCGGCAGCGAACTCGATGCTGAGTCCGTGTGCGGTTTCGCTGTCTGCCATGCGACGTAACTCGCGATAGACAGTAACCGGTGCGCCGCCAATGAACTGGAACTGGCGAATGTGCCAGCGCGCCGCCCATGCTGAAACGGCTGAGGCAGTCTCTTTCAGCTCTTTGCCGCTTTCATCGTCCAGCTCGCCGTCGAGCGCATAGCCATCGATATTTTTTGAGATGTATTTCGCTACGTAGCCGGTGGCGCTGCCTTTCTCGGGATCGATGGCTTCGGCATGAAAGCGTGCTCTGCGGGCCTTTTCGGTGGTTAGCTCATTGCAATCTTCGCGCCATGCATAGTCGCTTATCACCTCACGTACGCGATCAACATTTTCCGGCAGCATAAACATCAGCATGTGCCAATGTGGAGTTGCATCGTGATGGGGTTCGGCAACACGAATACCGAATATGCGGATTTCTTCGCGATGCAGCTTGGCGCGAATTTTCTGCCACACGTTGCACAGATAACGCTGCGTGTCTGCCGGGCTGGCACCATTCCACTTGCGGTTACGATGACCAGTCTTGATAGTGGCGTGGTAGCGAGAAGGGGCGGTAACCGTATAAAACTCGCCGACAAAGCCCATCTCGTTACAGATATTTTCAAATCCGCGAATGCGATTCATCAACTCGCAGCGCTTAATGGCGGGATTCGACACGCTGGAATCAAACTTGTCGATTAAGCTTATCCTTTCGCCGGTTTCCTCATTCTCCAGCTCAAGCCCTTTAAGAAACTCACGCGTGCGGCGCTTTTGCTCGCGCCACTCCGAGACAGTCATATTGCTGGCATAGGGTGTGTGTTTTTTGCTGACGTTAGCGAGGGCGATTTGCAGATGTTCACGCCATGAAGCCGCTATACGACGCAGGCGACCTTTCCACCATTTCTCGGTTTGCATGCGCATGATCGCTGGCGTTACTTCTTCCGGGTCGAATAGGCGTGATGTGACTTTTTCCCACAATGGCGGTGTCTGATTAAACTCGCGAGTGATGGTGGCGGCGGTCATGTAAATGCGGTGCGTGTATTTATAATCTGATTCGTTGTCAGATTGAGCATGCGCCTGTACCAGTTCAGCCAGGGCAAAGTTGGCAATGTCGCCAGCCAGCAAATCAACATCGGCGCGAGCCATATCCGGCAAGCGGTTAAAACGACGCATTAACTCCCATAGCGCGCCACTTGCTCTGGCTGCACCATTTGCTTTGTCTGAATTATTAGTGAGTAGAGTTTGCGTACCGGCCTTCATTTCGCTGAGGCGATACTTGATGTTCACACATTCAACGCGTGGCAATGTGCGCTCAACAAAAGTCTTCGTTAAGTACGCATTGGCACGAATTTCACCCTGTGACTTTTCAAGTTCGGCCATACGCCGTTTGATGTCAAACTGAACAATCTGAGGTTGTTTTTCTAGCAGGTGATGAGCTTGAACCAGCTTGGCTATTTGCTCAGCTTTTTGAGCATTCAGATGATTACGATGGTGAATCTCATCATACGTGGGATAGGGGCTGGTAATAGCTTCCCGTGGAGCATTCCACGGGTAAGCATAATTCTCTGACATCAGGCTTTAGCCTGCAGATGTTTTACGCGTTGTTCTTCAATCTCCTGACAAGAAACGCAACGAGTAACTCCAAGGTAGGCGCGACGACGCAATTCTGGAATTGGGGCGTCACAGTCTTCGCAGAAGGATGCGCTGATAGCTGGAGCGCGATTAACGATTAAAGCAATGTTGCGTTCAAGCATTTCCTCGGTGCGCTGCTGCACTATATCCATCGAATCAGCCATCAGTGCGTCTCCGCGATTTGTGTTTGGATTCTTTCGATTTCCTGATGAAGCAGCTCAGCGGCTTCAATCGGCGATAATTCGTCGTGACGAATTTTCGCAGCGAGGATGTTCAGGCGGTTGACCATTAGGTCAGCACGACCGCGACGTTCTTCCTTACGCGCATCATTCAGCATCATGTCGAGATCGATGTATGGAGACGTATGTTTAGGTTGGGATGAATTATTCAGCATGTAATTTCCAGTTTTTGGGCAAAGAGAATCCCGGCGGGTTTACGCCAGTTAATTGCATTGGGTTATTTAGTTAGAAAGAGTCATTCGCTTGGGGAATAAACTCACAACAGCTTTTAATTGGTTCATTGCACGTATGACGGCGGTTTTTTCATCGGTGCTTAATTCGCTAAAATCGGCGCTGTGTCGGTCTTTGCCAATATTTGCCAGGAAAAAGATGGCGCTCAGTGCGCGCTTATTGTCCTGATAGTTGCTGTCTCTAACATCACGCATTGAGTCGAAGAATCGCGATAAATCCTGTTCACTGTCGCCGCCCTTAAATTGCGAGCGCAACAACGCAACGTGATTGAGTGCCGCGACACGTTGACCGGCGCTCAGTTCGACAAGCATTGAATCGCCTTCGATAGCCATGATTTGCCTCTCTTGGGTGTTGCTTGAGTTCGTGGTGCGCTTGAAACCTCTTTAACCGGATGCCAGCGCTTACCGTTGTCACCTAAAATCCAGCCATGTCCGTAAGACATTAACGGGCTTCGTCTTTTGAGCTGTGCAGCAAATGAAATCATTACTGCACCTCAGACCACGCCAAATGATGCGCCAAGACCGCTAATCGCATCGACTGTTGAAGACAAAGCCGGATTAGCCTGTATGCGCGCTTGAACGGCCAGTGCGGCGAGGGATAAACAACGAATACCGCTGTTAACGTTTTGCAGCAGGCTACGTTTGCAGCTAGCACTCAATTGCTCAGTGGAGATTGCGCCAGCCGCTAACTGCCCAACCTCAGCGGTGGCTTTCATCACATACAGCGGCAGTTTGTCGTTGGCAACTTCGTTGACTGGCACGCATGGCAAGCACTGGATTTGCGCAAGTAAGCCATCAATGAGCGTCGCGTCTTCTGTGACATCGGTAAGCACTAACACTTCTTGTACGGTGAGCTGATGAGGCTGGTCGGGATTCAGCTTATTACGCAGCGTTTGCGCTCGCATGCCTGCCTGCTGCGCAACGTCTTCCATGTTATGAGTTAGCGCGAACTTGCGGCAGGCATCGTCATAGAACTTATGGGTAGAAACTTTGAAATCAAACATAGTCAAATCCCTCACTGCCGAACACAATTATTGGCAAAGTTGAATGTTAACGTGACTGAAAGTCAGCTTCTTTCGTTAAAGCGATCATGTTGATGAGCACTTTTTCCATCTTGCGAGCTTTTGCCCTGATTGGTAGGCGACCATCTTTCACCATCAGTCGGCAGGTTTCGTAAGGTATTCCGGTCACTTTTGCGAATTCCGGCAGCGACAAGTAAGGGCTGCTCAAGGTAATTGAAAGTGGAGAATTCATCGTGCATCCTTGTTCGTTAAGGTAAATGCGGGTAATTGCGTTCGTTGATTCAATATTGACTACGTTACATTTCAAATTTGAATCAGTCAACGTTCACATGGTGGAAAAGTTGAATGGAATTTTCAGGCGGGCAAGCTTTAGTTGATAGGTTATTGAAAGCCTACGGTTTTTCCACGCAGAGAGAGTTAGTCGAAAAGATTGGTGTTGGTCATGGCACGGTTAGTACATGGATTCGCCGTGAATACTTTGCCGGTGAAGCCGTAGTGCAATGCGCCTTAGATACTGGAGTTTCACTTGAATGGCTTGCCACGGGAAAAGGTGAGCCTGAAATCGCTGCTGTTCGCGAAAGAGAACAACAGCCTTCTAAAGTTGAAAGCCTGCCATTCAGTTCTATCGATTCTGGGCATCTGCAGCTGCGGGAGCCGGTTTCAATTCAGGCTTCTTTGCTTCCTTCAGGTCACAAAAAAGTTGAAGTCATTCAGGTGTTGGAAGTCAGCACGTTCTATTTAGTCGATAAAGATTTTGCTAAACCGACCGATGGAATATGGATCACTCAGCGCGCTGATGTTGTGCGATGCGAAACGTTACAGAGATCGCCGGGCAATCACTGGCGTATCGAAGGTGTGGATTGGCCTGTTGATGAAGTTAAATTAATCGCGAAGGTTATAGGAAGTATCAAACATAAAATGTAATTGGGGGTGCTATGGATAGAAAACTCAGTGTTTATAACTACACACGCAACAGAGATAAGTTACTGGCAAATCTTGTCAATATCATAGAGGGTATGACATGTGACGGACAGGTTGATGCCAAAGAATTACTTTACCTTGATACTTGGTTATTGGAAGCAGAAGCAATTAGCGAAAATTATTGCGTCCAGGTTATTCGGGATAAAATTGCTGCCATTTTAGAAGATGGAGTCATCGAAGAAGTTGAATTGAAGCAATTCAAAGATGACTTACTAAATATTCAACAAAACCTTCTCGATACACCTGACGTTGACTTCTATTCAACCGAATCTGATAAACACCTTCTAGAAGGTCTGTGTAAAGGCATGTTAGCCAATCATGAGCTTACAGAAGATGAGATCCGCTATCTTCGTTGGTGGTTATCCAATAATGGTTTGTTAAAAACAAACTTCCCCGGTAAAGATCTTTATCTTCTGATTGAGAACATCTTGGCTGATGGTGTTGTAACACCTGATGAAAGAGAAGAACTGAAAGAGGCCATGATAGCTTTTACGGGCTGCGATTTAGCCACTGGATCGGTTGACGGTCTTTCAATTCGTTCACCGCTTGAACATGTGGATGAGTTAAAAATCAAAGGCTCTGTGGTTTGTCTTACAGGAAAGTTTCTCTGCGGATCGCGTTCCTCATGTGCCGCTGAAATTGAAGCGGCAGGCGGAATTGTAATCGATGACATCACTCAAAAATTAGACTACCTAATTATAGGCACTTTGAGTTCAAGAGATTGGCGCTATCAAAGCTATGGCCGAAAAATAGAAAAAGCCATCGAGTACCGTGAAAAGGGACACTCTTTGAAGATCATCAGCGAAGAACATTGGCGTCAGCATTCTGCTTGATGCTCATTATGTGGTCATGTTTAAAAGCCAGAAATCAAACATTGACCACTGTTTTTATATACAGTAAAAAGTCCTCATTTGTTTTTTGAGGAAACGGTATGTCTGTTAGAAAAGCTGAAAACGGAAAGTGGGTTTGTGATTTTTACTCGGCGGGCAGAGGAAGTAAGCGAATTCGCAAAAGCTTTGCAACTCGCGGCGAGGCTTTACGTTACGAGCGAGAACAGCTCGCTAAAGCCAGCGATTCCAGCATAAACACGATTGAGGCGGAAGCCCGCGCGGTTCGCCTTAGTGAGTTAGTTAATGATTGGTATGAATTACATGGAAGATCTTTGACCGATGGCGATGCTAGGCTGCAAAAATTGAAATCACTCTGCCATAACATGGGTGATCCAGATGCCTTCTCACTCAACCAAGAGGTGTTTGCGAGGTATCGTAAGCAGCGATTGGCTGGGGATTTTACCACCAATCCTAAGCACGGTATTAAAAAACTGCCGAAAGAAGCCACAGTCAACCGCGAGCACGCTTATTTACGCGCAGTGTTTAATGAGCTGAAAAGGCTAGGGCGTTGGAAAGGTGATAATCCACTTGAAGGCGTACGGCTCTTTCGTGAAAGCGAAAATGAACTATCGTTCTTATACGAGGATGATATTAAAAGATTACTCCAAGAGTGTGATGCGTCATCAAATAAGGATCTCGGTATTATAGTGCGTATTTGTCTAGCAACCGGCGCTCGCTGGAGTGAAGCCGAGCAGTTGAGGCAATCTCAAGTTATGCCATTTCGTATCACATATACCAACACGAAAAGTAAAAAAAACCGCACTATACCTATATCGAAAGAACTTCATACACTGATTCCGAAAATCCGTGGGCGTTTATTCGACAATGCGTATGATGCTTTCGGGTTTGCGATTGATAGGGCAAATATCGAATTACCTGACGGCCAAAGAACTCATGTTTTGAGACACACGTTTGCGAGCCACTTTATGATGAATGGTGGAAATATATTAATCCTTCAGCAGATATTGGGACATTCAACTATCCAAATGACGATGAGATATAGTCATTTTTCTCCTGAACATCTTGAAGCTGCTATACAACTTAATCCCTTTGACAGAGTGCTTAGAAATGATAAATGAAGCCACCGAACTATTGAGTATTTTTGTACGGTTAGAACAAGATAAGTTAGACAAGCAAAGTATGCCTCATATGCCTACTTTGGGTAAAGCTTATGAGGAAATAACAAAGCAAGGGATTAATCATAATTATATAATTCCAAAAGGGTTAAATCTTAATGTTGTTAGTGGATTTATCAGGGTTGGGGATGAACTCATACCTAACCAGATTGATTGTATGCTAATTAAAGGTGAGGCGGAGAGGTACGGAATTACGGAAGAATATATATGTGACATTGAAAACGTACTAGCTATCTTCGAAGTTAAAAAAACCTGAGTAAAGATGACTTTACCGATGCATACGAACATTTGGCTGTGTTGAGAAAGAAATATAGCGAGTATTTCTCAAGAAAAATGGATGCTATGGAAGAAAGGCCTAATATAGAAATTGCCTCTGAAATGTTTTCAAAACTTACTGGTGTTGCTGGTCCACAAAGTTATGATGACATTTTTTATTTGCCGGAGCACCATCAAATTCTATTTTATTCGTTAGTGGTAGAACAACTTGCGCCTGTTACGATAATTCATGGATATGATGGCTATAAAACTGAGAAAGGACTGAGGGATGTTTTTGTTGATTATTTGGATGAGGAAAATTATCTAAAAAACTTAACTGAAAAAAAACGCGCCATTGAAGAAAAGAAAGGCGGCTCGAATGCAATGATTCGTGGCATGAATAGCTTGCCAACTCTTATAATATCGAGTCAATTTACCTTAGTTAAATCTAATGGTCTTCCTTATTCATTTTCTATAAAAAATAAAAAAGATGACTGGGTTGTTATTGCTTCGTGTAGAGATAATCCACTTCGTATTATGCTGGAACTTATATGGAGCAAAATTTCAGTTTTTTGCGATACAAGCATGCCGTGGGGAGATGATGATAAAGCTGAGAATCTAGCGCCATTAATTTTCGCAAAAGTAGTTCGCAAGGATGAAAAATTTGGATGGCAATACCGCTCTTTTGAGTTATCAGCGAAGAAGTTAAAGTCATTATCACCGATTCAATATGAGCCATTAAGAATATCAAAGTCCGCAATTTTCGTAGTTCAACATTTGTCTTACAAGGCTGATGGGTACGCTATTAATGAAGATAATAGACTTTCATGTAAACAAGCAGGGTATGAGCTTGATGAGATAATTGAAGAATTAATTTCTACCACATACTTTGCTATTAATGACAATAATTTGTTCACCATACATAGAACTACTTACATTCTTGATTTCGATGAATTTGGAGTGGTTGATAGCCAGTATCCTAGACTTAAGCTTTGGTGCGACAAGAACCAACTTATGTCGGGAATAGGATATTGCATCACGTTGAGTTGAATGACTACATTCATCCGCATTGACTCAAGTAAACCCAACCTTAACTCAATATTGCACTGATTTTACTTAACTTATTGAAATTATTAGTGCTATTAAGGTCTTTAAAATCCCTCGGCTTATGGCTGTGCGGGTTCAAGTCCCGCCCCGGGCACCATATTCGCAGTTGATAAAACGAATAAAATAAAGCAATAAGCAGTAATGTCGTAACCGCCTAAGGGCGGTTTTTTTGTTTTTGTCTTTTACTAAAATCAATAAAAAACCCGGCAAAGCCGGGCAAATCATTACGATTGTGGTTGTCCCACCGGACCCGCACCTTCGCTGGCGCCTGGCACTGGTTGGTTACTTGGCGCATGTGGACGCCCATCGCCGCCGACTGCATCACTTTTGTGCATACAGCCCGCCAGCGAGACCAACGTTAACGTCACCAATGCTGCTTTTGCTAAAACTTTCATCTATTGCTCCTCATAAATGAGCGATTGAGTAACCAATCTCAAAGAGATCAAAGGATTGACCTTGAGGTAAGCAAAGTCAGTAACAGCAAATTACGCAAGCGAAGCGCGTTGATAAGCATAAAAAACGCCGGATTTCCGGCGTTTTTCGTCTCAATCCTAATAATTGCTATCTCAAGTTCCCACTCAGCCGCTCGCGGAAATCGCTGCTGCGGTTATCCAGCCCGATAAAGGTGACTTTCGCGCCATGGCGCTGATAGCGATATTCGATGGCATCGAGGGCCGCCACGCTGGATGCGTCCCAAATCTGCGCATGGGTTAAATCGATAGTGACAGATTTAGGATCGTGGCCGTAATTGAAGTGTTCAAACAAATCATTGCTGCTGCCGAAGAACAGCGGGCCGCGCACGATGTAATTGACCTGTTGCCCATCGTCGCTCAAGTGGCGTTCAGCGTGAATCACGTGAGCGATGCGGCGGGCAAACAGCATCATTGCCAGAATTACACCAACCAGTACGCCAATCGCAAGGTTGCCGGTCCACACGGTGACCGCCACCGTCAGCACCATTACAAAGGTTTCAGACCACGGCATGCGTTTCAACGTTGCCGGTTGCAGGCTGTGCCAGTTCACGGTTTTCACCGCCACCACCATCATAATGCCCGCCAGCACCACCATTGGGATCTGCGCCATAATCTGGCTCAGTCCGGTCACTAATAACAGCAGCACGATACCCGCTGCGATGGTCGAAACACGCGTACGCGCTTTGCCCAGCTCGACGTTAACGATGGTTTGACCAATCATCGCGCAACCGGCGATGCCGCCATAAAAGCCCGCCAGAATGTTGCCAACGCCGAGCGCCCAGGATTCGCGGCGTTTACCGGAAGGCGTATCAGTGATGTCATCCACCAGTTTGGCGGTCAGCAGCGATTCCATCAGGCCAACAAAGGCGATGCTCAAGGCGGTTGGCCAGATAATTTGCAGGGTGTGTAGATTGATTGGCACCAATAAGGTGGTGAAGCCAGGCAGACCAGCAGTCATTGGCCCTTCATCGCCGACATTTGGTACACGATAACCCAGCAGCAGTGCAACAGCCGTCACCACCACAATGGCGACCAGCGGTGATGGGACGCTTTTCAGCACTTTCGGCAGCAGCAGGACAATCGCCAGCGTCACGGCAAACAGTGCCCATACCAAAGCGGACTGCCCCCAAACGTGCGGGACTTGCGCAAAGAAGATCAATATGCCGAGCGCGTTAACAAAGCCGATCATCACCGAGCGCGGGATATAGCGCATCATGCGCGACAGTCCAGCAAGGCCAAAGATAATTTGGATAATGCCGCCCATAATCACGGCGGGCAGAATGTATTCGACGCCGTGCGCATGCACCATCGGGCCGATCACCAGCGCCACCGAACCGGCTGCAGCGGTAACCATCGCCGGACGGCCGCCCAGAATCGACAGCGTCAGGCACAGCACCACAGAGGCCACAAGGCTGACTTTGGGATCGACACCGGCAATCACGGAGAAGGAGATCACTTCAGGGATCAGCGCCAGCGCGGTGATAATGCCGGCCAGACACTCGCGGGTTAGCAGGGCAGGCGAACGTAATACGCGCCCCACGGTGATATCGCTCTCCACCGTAGTGGCGCGCTCAGTTGGTTGGCTCATAGATTGTGCAGGCTCTTTTATTATTGTGCGCATACCGTCGCGGTACGGCAGTAACCAGTTTGAATTTTCGAGAGAGGATGTTACCGGGCAATAAGATTAGACGCTAGCGCGTTGGGACAGATGAGGGTGATTCCATCCCTGGAATCCGGCTTTAGACCGCGAGATCGTCAGGTGTTTTATTCACAACCAATTCAAGCAGGTGGCGATAAATATCCAGCTGAATCACATCGCTTTCCATCTCAAGACGGTTAATCAGCGATGCAATAATCGCTTTATTGGAAACCGGCATACCGGCTTGCAGGATTTCGGCGATGATCTGCCCGAAAACTTCCATCTCACTGCTGTCGCTGTTACCGGCCAGTTTGAAGTAGTCAGCGATGGCAGCGCTACTGTTTGCGGCGTTTTGCATATGTGAAGCCCTTAAGATCGGCCTGATGGCAATGTGCCTTCAGCTCCATGATGAAAAAACGTGCACGCGGACAGGCGCGCACCACCCAACTCATCAACCAACGCAAAAAGACACCTCTGAAGGTGGAAATCCACAACACCTTCAGAGGCGACGCAAAGTGCATCATTCGTTACGGAGCCATCAGCTGGCTCGCGGGATGTAAACTTATACAATCTGGAGTAACTTGTACAACAAGGATCTTAAGCAATTTGTGCTAATGTATATTTAACAAAGAGTTATAATTTGTAATGTTTTCTAAAATCTATACAAACCTATGCAGGAACAGCAAAAAAATCCGCGAGTTGTACAACTGATACAGAAAGCTGGAGATTTTTTGCCGTGCCAACTACGTTTGCTAATGTAAGCAACGTTTTCATTGGTGAGCGGCTTCGCCTATAATAACGCTCCCGTTTAGTTAGATACCTAACCATTAGGCCACTACGTTTTGAGCGACTATCCGCAACCCTTTTCTCGTTTGCTGCATCTCACCGCGCACGCGTGGCGTTTGGCCGTTGATCGTCGCCTCAAAGAGAGCGGATTAAGTATGAGCAGCTGGATGGCGATTGCCAGCGTCGCTACCGCCGCCGAGCCGCCAACGCAAAAAGCCCTGGCGCAATTGCTCGGTCTGGAAGAGGCCAGCGTCGTGCCCTTGGTCGATCGTTTGGTGAAGCAGCAGCTGTTGGCGCGCGTGCAGCCGCCGGAAGATCGCCGTAAGCGCCTGCTGATTCTGACAGAGCAAGGCAGCGTGGCCTTTGCCGAAGTGAAAACCCAGGCCGATGCGCTACGTGCGCAGTTGCTGGCGGATATCGATCCCGAATCGCTGGCGATAACGGAACAGGTGCTGAAACAACTGCTGGCGCGTCTGGGAAGTGTTTAACCGTGGCGAAACGTAATCCTTATGCCCCACGCGAATGGCTGCCACATGAAAAGCCGATGTTGCCGGGCTCGCCCTCAACGCCGCTGCATTCGCCCTCGAAGCGCATCGCATTTGGCATTATCGGCTTACTGATCTCCATTACCGGCGCGTTGAGTAACGCGTTGGTCTCTGCCAACCTCACCAATCTGCAAGGCACTTTTGGCGCCTACAGCAATGAGATCGCCTGGCTGCCTGCGGTGTATGTGATGGGCAACATCTCCATCAACCTGCTGCTGGTGAAGTTCCGCCAGCAGTTTGGTCTGCGGCTGTTCACCGAAGCGTTTCTGGTGCTGTATGTGATCGTGGCGTTTTTCCACCTGCTGGCCAACGATCTCAGCTCGGCCATCATTGTGCGCACCGCGCACGGCATGGTTGGTGCGGCGCTCAGTTCGCTCGGCATCTATTACCAGATTCAGGCGTGGCCCGCGAAGCATCGGCTTAAAGCCTTGGTGATTGGTATTACCGCGTCGCAGCTGGCGATTCCGCTGGCACGATTGTTCTCTACCGAACTGCTGCAGCTGCAAGAGTGGCGCGGTTTGTACCTGTTTGAACTCGGTCTGGCGCTGATCTCGCTGGGCTGCGTGCTGGTGGTGAAACTGCCGCCCGGCGACCGTATCAAAGCGTTTGAAAAGATGGATTTCCTCACCTTTATGCTGATGGCGCCGGGCATGGCGCTGTTGTGTGCGGTGCTGTCGCTGGGACGTATCGAATGGTGGTTCAGCACGCCGTGGCTCGGTGTGGCATTAGCGCTGGCGCTGGTATTGATCGTGGCGGCGATCGTCGTCGAACACAATCGCAAGAATCCATTGATCAACACGCGCTGGCTGAGTAACGGCATGATTGTGCGACTCGGCATTGTGATGATCATGATGCGTATTCTGCTGGCTGAACAAAACACCGGCGCGGTCGGATTCCTGCAGCAACTCGGTTTACTCAACGATCAGATGCGCGGTCTGGCATTAGCGATCATCGCCGGGGTAATTTGCGGCATGATCGCTAGCGCGCTAACCATCAAACCTACGCATCTGAGCTGGCCGATTGTCGCGTCGCTGGTAGTGATGATCGTCGCCTCACTCATGGATGCGCAATCCAGCCCGCTGACGCGTGCCAACAATCTCTACTTTAGTCAGTTTTTACTCGGCTTCGGCAGCGCCTTCTTCCTCGGGCCCGCCATGCTGCTGGGGATTGGCGGCGTGGTGACGCAGCCGAAGAACCTGGTGAGCTTCTCGGTGCTGTTTGGCATGAGCCAGAACTTAGGCGGCTTGATCGGCGCAGCCATTCTCGGCACGTTCCAGACGTGGCGCGAAAAGTATCACTCCAGCTTATTGGGCGATCAGCTGTCGCAGCTCGATCCCAACGTCACCGAACGCCTCAGCCAGTACAGCTCGCTGTTCAGCAGCCAGTTGCCGGATAGCGTTCTGCTCAGCGCGCAAAGCAGCAGCCAGCTGCAAATTGTGGCGACGCTGCAAGCCAACGTGCTGGCCTATAACGACACCTATCTTCTTACCGCCGCGCTGGCCTTCATCACCTTAATCTGGGTGCTGTATCGCCTGACGCGTTTACGCTATATCAACTGGCGTCAGACCAAAATGAATGCGGCACAACCAGTAACCCCGACGGAGAATTCATGAGCCAACAGGACGACATTCAGGCGGCAGAGCGCGAGCGCACCAATCGCCGACGCATTCTTTCCATCGCCGCCGGCAGCGGCATTGTTATCGTCGGCGTGCTGGTGATTCTGTATGCCTGGCAGCTGTGGCCGTTCACCAGCACCGTTCAGTCGACGGAAAACGCCTATGTGCGCGGCCAGGTGACCTTTATTAGCCCGCAGGTGAATGGCTATCTGACCGAGGTTAACGTGGTGGATTTGCAGCCGGTGACCAAAGGCCAGCTGCTGATGACCATCGACGATCGTATTTACCGTCAGCGCGTGCATCAGGCGCAGGCGCAGCTGGATATGAAAATCGCCGCGCAGAATAATAACCAGCAGCAGCGTAAAAGTGCCGAAGCCAACATTCTCAGCAACAAAGCGGCACTGGAAAATGCCAAAGCGCAGGCGCTGAAAAGCAGCCTCGATCTCAAGCGTGTAGAAAATCTGGCGGCTGACGGTTCGCTGTCGGTACGTGAACGTGACGCGGCGCGCGCGGCGAATGCTCAGGCGCAGGCGCAATTGCGTCAGGCGGATGCGCAGGTTGCCGTTTCACAACAGAATCTGCAAACCGTGGTGGTAAATAAGGCTTCACTGCAAGGCGATGTCGCCAGTGCGCAAGCGGCGTTAGAGCTGGCGAACATCGACCTGGCCAATACACGCATCATCGCGCCGGACAGCGGCCAGCTCGGTCAGCTGTCGGTGCGTAAAGGCACCTATGTCACCGCGGGCACGCGTTTGACTTCGGTGGTGCCGGAAAACAAATGGATCATCGCCAACTTCAAAGAAACCCAGCTGGCGCGCGTGCGTCCCGGTTTGCCGGTGAACATCCGCGTCGATGCGCTGGACGGTAGGCATTACGATGGCCGCGTCGAGTTTATCTCGCCTGCCGCCGGTTCCGAATTCAGCGCTATCTCGCCGGATAACGCCACCGGCAACTTTGTGAAAATTGCCCAGCGCATTCCAGTGCGCATCAAAATTCTTAACGACGATCTGCACGCACTGCGCCCCGGCATGTCGGTGGAAGTGAGCATTGATACCGCCGCTGAACCGCACAAGGATGCGCCATGAAGCGCTTACTGTTAGCCACGTGCGTGGCATTAATGGTGGGCGGCTGTGCGACGGAAGTGGAAAAAGCGCCGTCATCGTTGCCGATTCCCGATAGCTGGCGTCAGCAGGTTGGCCCACATGCGCTGCCGGAAGCGCAGTGGTGGCAGAACTTTGGCGATGCCGATCTCAATCGCCTCGTTACGCAGGCGTTGCAGCACAACAGCGATATTCTCACGGCGCGTTCACGCGTAGATCAATACCGTGCCGAATTACGTGCCGCGCAGGGCGACAATTTCCCAACGCTGTCGGCGGGCGTCGCGGCCACGCATCAGCGTGCGCTGTCGGCGGCGACCGGTCAGCCGTATGAAAACGCGGTGTTTCAGGGATTGCTGCAGGCCAACTATGAAGTGGATTTATGGGGCAGCCGCAGCAACAGCATTCGCGCCGCGCAAGCTTCGCTGGATGCGCAGCGTGCCGCCGCGTCTGCCGCTGAGCTCACCGTCGCCAGTTCGGTGGCATCGGGCTATCTCAGCTTGTGCGCACTTGATGAGCAGTTACGCGTCACTGAAGCGACGTTAGCAACGCGCGAAAATTCACTCAATCTGGCGCAGCGTCAGTTTGAAACCGGCTACACCTCGCGTCTCGAATGGATGCAGGCCGCCTCAGAGTATCAAACCGCTAAAGCGCAGATCCCGCAGCTGCAGCATCAGATCGAGCAGCAGGAGAACGCGCTCAGCGTGCTGGTGGGCATGAACCCGCGTGAAATTGCGCGCAGTAGCCAGTTCGACCACATCAAACCGCAAACCTTGCCATCGCTGCTACCATCGCAGTTGCTGAATCGCCGGCCGGATATCGTGCAGGCGCAGCGACAGCTGCTGGCCGCCGACGCGTCACTGGCATCATCCCAGGCCAAATTGTTGCCGTCGCTTAATCTCACCGCCAGCGGCACCTTGCAAAGCGGCGAACTTCATCAGCTGCTGGATAATCCGTTCCGTTTGTGGAGCATTGGCGGCAGCATTCTGGCACCGCTGCTGAATCGCGAAGCGCTGACTGCTCAGGTTGATGTGGCGATGGCGACGCGCAATCAAGCGCTCTACGGTTATGAGAAGGTGGTGCGCAATGCGTTCTCCGATGTGGATAACGCGCTGGATGCCATTCGCCGCAGTCAGGAGCAGCTTGAAGAGTTGCAGAAGCAGGAAGGTTACGTGGCGGAAGCGTATCGCATTGCGCATAACCGCTATCAAAACGGTTACGCCTCTTATCTGGATGAGCTGGACGCCCAGCGCACGCTGTTCAGCACTCAGCTCAATATCGTGTCAGTGAAAAATACGCTGCTGCTGGCACAAATCGATCTTTATCGTTCGCTCGGTGGCGGCTGGCAGGGTTAAACATCATGCGACAAGGCCATTTTTCGGTAGAAATTCCGCCGTAAGAGGGCCTGTGAATAGTTTTAAATCGGCATTAAACGATTCTTAAGTGATTCATGCTTATTTTTACTTGTCTTTACAAATAATGTTATTATCCGCCCGCTTTACACAGTCTGAACGGAACAGTGTTGGTAAGTTTACCAGCGCGGTCGCTCACTTGGCGGCTTGCAAAGACAGGGGAAGAAAAGGAAATGATGAATAAGAAAATCGGTTTGGCTTTGTTAGTATCTGCGGTCCTGTTAACTGGCTGCGCGCCACGTACCGCGCCGATCGAGAATGTTAGCCAGACCGTGGGTCATAGCTACTCGGATGATCAAATGAAGCAGGCTATCATCCAGTCAGGTGCCGCTAACCATTGGGTGATGACGCCAGCCGGTCCAGGCGCGATGAATGGTCACCTGGCCGAGCGCGGACATACCGCAGATATTCGCGTGAACTACACCGCGAACAGCTATCAAATCCAGTATGTCAGCAGCCAGAATCTGAAAGCCGGTAGCGGTCAAATTCACCGTAATTACAACCGCTGGATTCAGAACCTGAGCCAGGGCATCCAAACGCGTCTGGCGGTCGAAGCCGCTAAATAAGCGCGAAGCGTGATTGCTGACATAATGTTGTAAAGTTAGCCGACACGCTGCCGAAATAGAAACAGGCGGGCCATGTGCCCGCCTTGTTAATCGGCGACATCCGCATGGGATGACGGGTATTGAGAGCAAGGAAGGGATGCCGCGCAGCGAAAATCTGACCATCCCTGAGGCTGAAGAAAGAATACAGGTATGAAACTCGCTTACTCCCTTGTTGACTGGCACGCCATCGCGCCGGGCAACAGCACCGCAGAAGAGTGGCAACGTTGGGCGCAACAGGCACCGGCGTTAGATGCCACGCAACCTATCGCGAAACCCCAATTTTTGCCGATGATGACCGCGCGTCGTCTCAGCCCAGGCAGCCGTGCAGCGGTTGAGTGCGGGCTGGCGCTATTGGCGCGGCAAAGCGTGGACGCCATCGTCTTCACCAGTCGCCACGGCGAACTGGAACGCAATCTGCGCATTCTCACCGCGCTGGCGGAACAGCAAGCGCTGTCGCCGACCGATTTCGCCATGTCGGTCCACAACTCTGCGGTGGGCAGTTTGACCATCGCTGCGCGTCAGCCGCTGGTTTCATCCTCGATTTCGGCCGGTATCGATAGCTTCCAGCAAGGATTGATTGAAGTAGCGACGCTACATCAGGCGGGTTACGCGCAGGTGCTGCTGGTGGATTTTGACGGCGTGGTGCCGGATTACTATCGTCCGTGGCTGCCGGAAATCGATCGCTTTAATGCGCCGTACGCGGTGGCGCTGCTGCTGCGCGCGGGCGAGGCGTGGCGCTGCGAAGCGCAGGCAGGCAAACCCGCTGAACCGCACAACGATCTGCCGCAAAGTCTGCAATTTCTGGCGGCGATGCTGCACAACACGCCAGCTTTTAGCGTGGCTGGCGAACGCCATCAGTGGCATTGGGAGCGTCAGCATGGTGGATAATTCGCTGGCGCAGGCGCGTCCAGGTTTCAACTATTACTGGCGGCTGGTAATGACCGCCGTCAGCTTCACGCTGTTCAGCGTGGGCGGCCTGTTGCTGTCGCTGATCTGGTTCAACTTTCTGCTGCTGGTGCAGCGCGATGGGCTGCGTCGTCGCCACATTGCCCGCAGCAGCATTGCGTGGAGCTTCCGCTGCTTCCTGCGTTTCTGCCGTTTTGTCGGCGTGTACGATTACCAGATCATTGGCGCAGAACAGCTGCGGCAGGATCGCGGCTGCCTGATCGTCGCCAACCATCCGTCATTGATCGATTACGTGATGATCGCCTCGGTGCTGCCGGAGATGGATTGCCTGGTAAAAGCCGAGCTGCAGCACAACATTTTCTTCCGTGGCGTGATTCGCGCCGCCGATTACCTGATTAACAGCGAAGCCGATACGCTGCTGCCGGACAGCCAACAGCGTCTGGCGCGCGGCGATACCATCCTGATTTTCCCGGAAGGTACGCGCACGCGTTATGGCGAGCCGCTGAAGTTACAGCGCGGAGCTGCCAATATTGCAGTGCGCGCTGGCTGCGATCTGCGCGTGGTACACATTAGCTGCACCGAGCGCATGCTCGATAAGCAAAGCCGCTGGTATCAGATTCCGCTGGTTAAACCGATTTTTACTGTACGCGTACAATCGCGTATTGCTAGCCACGCCTTTAGTGAAGCCGAAGAGGATGCGCAGCCGCTGGCCGCACGTCGTCTGACGCGTCATCTGCAACAGGCGCTGGTGCCTGACGAGACCAACTAAGTTATGCAAGTACTGATTAACGACATCAAACAGATGATTATCGACACGCTGAATCTGGAAGATATCAGCCCTGACGACATCGAAACCGACGCGCCGCTGTTTGGCGAGGGGCTGGGCCTCGATTCAATCGATGCGCTGGAGCTGGGACTGGCGGTGAAAAATCGCTTCGGCGTACAGCTCTCAGCCGAGAGTGAAACGCTGCGCGCGCACTTTTTTTCCGTGGCTACACTGGCCGCGTTTGTTGAACAACAGCAAGCCTGAGAACAGCCAACATGATGAACAAAAACGAAATTTACCAGGAAGTGGCTTCGCTGCTCACCTCGCTGTTTGAAATTGAGCCGGAGGATATTCGTCCGGACGCTCGCCTGTATGAAGACCTCGAGCTGGATAGCATCGATGCGGTGGATATGGTGGTGCATCTGCAAAAACGTACCGGCCGCAAAATCAAACCGGAAACCTTCCGCGCGGTGCGTACCGTGCAGGACGTGGTGGATGCCGTCGACCAACTGATGCGCGACGAAGCCTGATCGTATGCTGCTGCGGCTGCTAAACGGCGTGGCGCTACTGGCGTGGCCGTTTCTGGTGTGGTTAACCATCACCCAGCCACAGTGGCGCGGCGTGACGGCTCTGCTGGCGCTGCTGTTTGTGCTGCGCGTCTGGACGCTGCGCCGTGCCGCCGGGCCGATGGCGCGCGTGATGTTGCTGCTGGCGCTGGTCGGCAGCGCGTTATGCCTCGCCAGCCTGCTGCTGCGATCGCAACATCTGCTGCTGTGGTATCCGCTGGTGGTCAATGCGCTGATGCTGCTGCTGTTTGGCGCGTCGCTGTGGAGCCCAATGCCGCTGGTGGAGCGGCTGGCGCGGCTGCGCGAACCGGATCTGCCACCGCGCGCGGTGCGTTATACCCGCCGCGTGACGCAAGTGTGGTGCGGCTTTTTCGTCTTCAATGGCAGCGTGGCATTGCTCACCTGCCTGCTCAATGATGTCACGCTTTGGACACTCTGGAATGGGTGCATCAGCTATTTGCTGATGGGCACGCTGATGGGCGGCGAATGGCTGCTGCGTCAGCGCATAAGGAAACAGGCATGAACCTACATAGCCTTCGCGACTGGCTCAGCGCGCCGGATCGCATTGTGGCCTGGCACGGCCAACAGCAATATACGCTGCACACTTTGCGTCAGCAGGTGCAGGCGCTGGTTGATCGGCTACAAAATCAGCCCGGCCAATATTGGGCGCTGTGTTTTGACAACAGTTATGCGTTTACTGCCGCGCTGCTGGCGCTGTGGCACGCCGGTAAAACGCCGGTGATCCCCGGACACTGTCGCGCGGCCCAGCTGGAAGAGATGGCCGACAGCCTCGATGGTGTGATCAGCGATATGCCGTTGGCGGTCTCGCTGCCGCAGCTGCGCTGGGACGGCGCGCTGGCGAGCGACGCGTTACCGCCGATCGCCACCGACGCCACGCTGGTGCTGTTTACGTCCGGTTCGACCGGCACGCCGCGTCGCGTGGTGAAATCGCTGCGCGCGCTGGATCTCGAAGCCCACTGGCTCAACACCTTGTGGGGCGCACGCTTACGTGATTGCCATGTGATTGCCTCCGTCAGCCATCAACATCTGTATGGCCTGAGTTTTCGTATCGTGCTGCCGATGGCGCTGGGTGTACCCTTTGCCGCGCAGCAAATTTTCTACAGCGAACAGCTGGCCGATCAATCACCCGATCGTCGCTACGCGTTCATCAGCAGCCCGGCGTTTTTACGGCGTCTCGATCCGGCGTTAGCCGGGCCGCGCTGTGAGCTGATCGTCTCCGCCGGTGGCGCATTGCCGTGGACGGCGGCGCAGCATGCGCAACAGGCGCTAAGCTGCACGGTTGATGAAATTTATGGCAGCACTGAAACCGGCGTGATTGGCTGGCGCTGCGCCCGCGAGGAGAACGCGCTGTGGCACTGTTTCCCGCAAATTACCCTGCGTGAGCAGGAAGCCGGACGCTGGCGGGTGTTTTCCGCTTTGCTGGAAACCGATGCCGGTTGCGCGCTCGACGATCGTATCGTGCAGCAGCCGTCCGGGCAGTTTCAGCTGGCGGGGCGTCAGGATCGCGTGGTGAAGATTGAAGATAAGCGCGTCTCGCTAAGTGAAATTGAACGCCGCCTGCTGGCGCTGCCCGGCGTGGACGATGCCGCCGCGCTGGCGATTCAGCGTCACGGTCGTCACGCGATTGGCGTGGTGCTGGCGCTGCCTGAGATGCTGGATGCGGCGACGCTGCATCAGCTAAAAATTGAGTGGAAACGCGCGCTGCAACCCTGGCTGGAGCCGGTGGCGATGCCGCGCTACTGGCGCGTGGTGACAACCATTCCTGTCACCGCACAGAGTAAACGCGCCTGGCCACAAATTGAGGAGTTGTTTGATGTTGCCGGTTGAACTGCATGCCGAACAGCAGAGCGATGCACTGACATTGCGCCTGCACGTTGCCGCCGATCTGTTTTGGTTTCGCGGCCATTTCCCGACGCTGCCGATTTTGCCCGGCGTAGCTCAGCTCGACTGGGCGCTGCATTACGGCCTGACGCGTTTAGCTGTCGGGAAATCCTTTGCCGCCATCGACAATATCAAGTTTCAGCAGCCGGTGCCGCCGGATGCTGAACTGCAATTACAGCTGCAGTGGCAGGCAGAAAAATCGCTGCTCAGTTTCAGCTACAGCCTGATCAACGGCGACGTGGCAACGATCGCCAGCAGCGGGAAGATCCGCCTGTGTTAAGCCCTGACTTCATGCCTTGCGTATTAATTCCCTGCTATAACCACGGCGCGATGCTAGCGTCGGTGCTGGCGCGGCTGGCACCGTTCAACTTGCCGGTGATTCTGGTGGATGACGGCAGCGATGCCAGCACCAAACAGCAGATTGCAGCGCTGGATGCGCCACAGTTGCAGGTGCTGACGCTGCCGCATAATCAGGGCAAAGGCGCTGCGGTGATTGCCGGTATGCGCGCGGCGGCGGCGGCGGGTTTCAGCCATGCGCTGCAGCTCGATGCCGATGGACAACATCAGGTGGAAGACACGCCGCGTATGTTAGCCGAAGCGCAGCGTTATCCGCACTGCCTGATCTCCGGTCAGCCGCTTTACGACGCTTCGATTCCCAAATCGCGCCTGTATGGTCGCTACATCACCCATTTCTGGGTGTGGGTGGAAACGCTGTCGTTTTCGCTGAAAGACAGCATGTGCGGCTTCCGCGTCTATCCGCTCGCACCGTCGCTGGCATTGTGCGATCGCCGCCCGATTGGGCAGCGCATGGATTTCGACACCGAAATCATGGTGCGCCTCTATTGGCAGGGCACGCCGAGCCGTTTTATCACCACGCGCGTGACCTATCCGGCCAGCGGCGTGTCGCACTTTGACGCGCTGCGTGACAACCTGCGCATCTCGTGGATGCACACACGGCTGTTCTTCGGCATGTTGCCGCGCATCCCGCAATTGCTGCGTCAGCGTGGCGATGCGCAGCACTGGTCGGCGACGCCGGAACGGCGCGGTCAGAGCGGTTTACGCTTTATGCTGTGGCTCTATCGGCGTGCCGGGCGCTTACCTTTTATCTTGCTGCTGTGGCCAGTGGTGGCGGTTTACTGGCTAACCGGACGCACCGCACGCGCCGCCTCGCAGCAGTGGCTGACGCGGGTGCAGGCGGTGGCGCAACAGCAGAACATCGCGCTGCCTGCGCCGCTCAACAGCTATCGTCACTTTCTGCGTTTCGGCTACAGCATGCTGGATAAAGTCGCCAGCTGGCGCGGCGATCTGCAATGGGGACGAGATATCGATTTCGCGCCCGGTGCTGAAGCCACCATTCGCGCCGCCGAAGGCAAAGGTCATTTGATTCTCGCCTCGCATCTCGGTGATATCGAAGCCTGCCGCGCGATGGCCAAACAGGTCAGCGGATTGGTGATTAACGCGCTGGTGTTTACCGACAATGCGCAGCGCTTCCGCGAGGTGCTGGAGAGCATTGCGCCACAGGCGGGCGTGAATCTGATGCCGGTCACCGATATCGGCCCGGAAACCGCCATTCTGCTGCAGCAAAAACTGGATGCCGGTGAATGGGTGGCGATTGTTGGCGATCGCACCGCCGTGCATCGCCAGCGTGGCGGCGAGCGTCGCGTAGTGTGGAGCGAATTTATGGGCCAGCGTGCACCGTTTCCGCAGGGACCGTTTGTGCTGGCGGCGGCGTTGCGTTGTCCAGTGCTGCTGATGTTTGCCCTGCGTGAACAGGGCCGGTTGCGAGTGCATTGCGAAGCCTTCGCCGATCCGCTCTCGCTGCCGCGTGCGCAGCGCCAGCAGGCGTTACAAGCCACGGTCGATCGCTACGCCGAACGGTTACAACAGCACGCGCTGATGGCGCCGCTGGACTGGTTTAACTTTTATGATTTCTGGACGTTGCCCGAGGAGAAAACCCGCGATGAGTGAAAGCAACTACCGCGCTGAGGTGGACATTACCGTGTCGTTTCACGACTGCGATCCGATGGGCGTGGTGTGGCACGGCAACTATTTCCGCTTCTTTGAAGTGGCGCGCGAAGCCTTGCTGCGCAGCGTCAATTACAGCTACGGCGAAATGGCCGCCAGCGGCTACGTCTGGCCGGTGGTGGATACCCACGTGAAATACCGCCAGCCGCTGCGCTGCGAAGAGGTGGTGCGCGTCGCCGCCAGTATCAGCGAATACGAAAACCGTTTGCGCATCGATTACGTGATCCGCAATGCGGCGGGGCAGGTGACCACCAAAGCACACACGCTGCAGGTGGCGGTGCATGCGGCCACGCAGGAGATGTGTTTTGTCTCGCCCGATATTCTGTTTGAACGCCTGGGAGTGAAACCGTGATCAGAATCCTTTGTCTGCTGTTGCTGGTGATCTGTGCCAACGCCAGCGCGGTCACGCTTGAGCAGCTGCAACAGCGCTTCGCCAGTCAACCGGTGATCCGCGCCAATTTTGTTCAGGTGCGCACCATTGCTGGCATGGCGCAGCCGCTGGTGTCACGCGGTCAGCTATTGATCGCCCAGCAGCAGGGTTTGTGGTGGCAGCAAGCCACGCCGTTCCCGCTGATGCTGATCCTCGATGACAAGCGCATGGTGCAAAGCATGAGCGGCCAGCCGCCGCAGGTGATCACCGCCGACAGCAATCCGCAGATGTTCCAGTTCAACCATCTGTTACGCGCGTTGTTCCAGGCGGATGAAAAGGTACTGCGCGAGAACTTTGAGCTCGATTTCCACGATCAGGGCAACAACCGCTGGCAGCTTGGCCTGACGCCGAAAGCCGCGCCGTTGAATAAGATCTTTAACCGTATCGATCTGCAGGGCGAAGCGTTCCTCAACCGCATCACGCTGGATGACAAGCAGGGCGATAAAACCGAGATCACGCTGAGCGATACCCGCACCGAACCTAAACAGTTAACCGATGAAGAGCGAGCCCGTTTTGCCCCAGCGCAGTGAGAAAACCGTTGCGCTGCTGTGGCTGGCGGTATGCCTGACGTTAGCGCTGGCGCTGGCGGTGTTGCTGCCGCGCAGCCAGCTGAACAGCAGCGTGCTGGCGTTATTGCCGCAGCAGAACCTCGGCCAGGCACCGGCGGAGTTCCAGCACGGCTTTATGCAGCGCCTCGATCGTCAGCTGGTGTGGCTGGTGAGCGCCAACAATCAAGACGGCGATGCGGTCGCGGCATGGTGGCAAGCGCAGCTGCAAGCTTTGCCGATGCTGAAACAGGTGAGCGGCGCGCTGGATGACGATCAAATGCAGCGCTGGGGCACCTATGCGTTTCAGCATCGCAACGGTTTGATCGATGCGGCCACGCGCGCACGCTTGCAGAACGGCGGCGGCGCGCAGGCTGACTGGATTCTGGCGCAGCTTTTCTCGGCCTTCGCGGGCGTCGGCAGCAAAGAGATCGGCAACGATCCGCTGCTGCTGGTGCGCGGCGCACAGCTGGCGATGCAGCAGAGTGCCAACAAAATGCTGCTGCATAACGGCTGGCTGACGGTCAACGATGCGCAGCAGCGCCGCTGGTATTTCCTGCACGGCGAACTGGCAAGCAATGCTTTCAGTATCAAAGAGAGCCATCAGCTGGTGACCGCGCTCAATCAGCTGGAGCAGCAGCTGAAAACCCGCTGGCCGGATGCGCAACTGCTGACGCGTGGCACGGTGCTGTTTAGCGACGATGCCAGCCAGCGCGCGCAGCATGATGTCGAAACCCTCGGTAGTGCGACATTAGCGGGATTGCTGCTGCTGGTGTGGCTGGTGTTCCGTTCGTTGCGACCGCTGGCGCTGTGCGCACTGTCGGTGGCGATTGGCGCGATGGCGGGCACGGTGCTAACGCTGCTGTGTTTTGGTGAGCTGCATCTGACAACGTTAGTGATGAGCCTCAGCATTGTCGGTATCTCGGCCGATTATACGCTCTACTACCTGACGGAACGCATGGTGCACGGCGAGCAGGCCACGCCGTGGCAAAGCTTGCATAAGGTGCGCGGCACGCTGCTGCTGGCGCTCGGCACCACAGCGATTGCCTGGCTGCTGATGCTGCTGGCACCGTTCCCCGGCTTGCGCCAACTGGCGGTGTTTGCTGCCAGCGGATTGAGCGCTTCCTGCCTGACGGTGATCTGTTTTTATCCGTGGCTGGTGCGCGGTTTACCGGTGCGACCCATTCCGGCAATGGTGTGGCTGGCGCGCTGGCTGGCCGCGTGGCGGCGCAATAACTGGCTGAAGCGCGGCTTACCGGCGCTGGTGGCGATCTATGCGCTGAGCGGCATGCTGCAACTCAAGGTCGATGATGATATTGCGCATCTGCAAAGCGCACCGGCGAAACTGTTAGCGCAGGATCGTCAGCTGGCGCAGTTGACCGGTCAGCAGGCCGATCAAACCTGGTTTGTGGTGTGGGGCGAGGATGAACAGCAAGCGCTGCAGCGGCTGAGCGCGCTGGCACCAAAGCTGCAGCAGGCGCAGCAGCAAGGCTGGTTTGCGAGTTATCGCGTGCTGCCGCTCAGTTCGCTGGCGCAGCAGCAGCAGGATGTGGCGCTGCTACAGCAGGCCGCGCCCACCATTCTGCAACGATTGAAGCAGGCGGGCATCACGGTAGCGAATGCCAATCTCAACGCCATGCCGGTGACCGCCGCCGACTGGCTGGCGAGCCCGCTGAGTGAAGGCTGGCGGCTGCTGTGGTTGTCGCTGCCGGACGGACGCAGCAGCGTGCTGGTGCCGATCGGCGGCGTTAAAAACAGTGCCGCGCTGCAGCAGCTGGCATCTCAGCAGGCGGGCGTCAGCTGGGTCGATCGCAAGGCCAGCTATGATGAACTGTTCCGCTTCTGGCGCACGCTGCTGAGCGGATTGCTGGCGCTGGCGTTATTGCTGATTACCGCCAGCTACATGCTGCGACTGGGCGTGAAAGCCGGCATGCGCAGTGCGCTGCCGTCGTGGCTGTCGCTGGCGGCGGCGCTGGCGACCTTGGGCTGGATCGGCGCGAGCCTCAATCTGTTTGCCTTGCTGGCGCTGATTCTGGTGCTGGGCATCGGCATTAATTACACGCTGTTCTTCAGCAATCCGCGCGGCACGCCGTTAACCTCAATGCTGGCGGTGACGCTGGCGATGATGACCACGCTGTTAACGCTCGGCATGCTGGTGTTCAGCAGCACCGCCGCTATCAGCGGTTTTGGTACCGTGCTGTGCAGCGGGATTTTTTGTGCATTCTTGCTGGCGCCGCTGGCGCTGGCTCCGGGGAAAAGGAAGCAACGATGAAAATGGGCATTTTGCTGCTGTTGAGCCTGCTGGTAAGCGGCTGCGCGCAGCATCAGAGCGATCTCAATCGGCCGAGCGCGTGGCTGAAACCGGGCGTGCGCGTCACGCTGCCAGCGCCGGGCATTTCGCCAGCGTTTCAGCAGCAGCAGTTGCTGACCGGCCACGCCAAAGGCAAAACCCAGTCGCTGCTGGTGCTGCTGAGCGCTGATTCGCAACAGCTGAGCCTCGCCGGTTTGTCATCGCTTGGCATTCGCCTGTTCCGCGTCACCTATGATAAAAACGGCATTCACACGCAGCAGATGATGGCGCTGCCGGAAATGCCGCCCGCCAGTCAGGTGCTGGCGGATGTAATGCTCAGCCACTGGCCGATCAGCGCGTGGCAGCCGCAGTTGCCGCGTGGCTGGACGTTAACCGACATCGACGATCGTCGCGAGCTGCGCGATCCGTCCGGCAAGGTGGTGACGCTGATTCGCTATCTGCAGCGCGGCGAGTTGCGTGAGCCTATCAGCATCGATCAACGTGCTTTTGGCTATCAGATTCAAATCCAACATCTGGATGCCTCATCATGATCTACATCTCCGCTTTTGGCATGGTGAACGCGCTGGGCAATAACCTGGCGCAGATTACCGCGCAGCTGCAAGCCGGTGAAGCGCCGGGCATGCAGCTGCGCGACGGCTGGCTGCAAGACGGCAAACGCTGCTGGCTGGGCGAAGTGCAGGGCGCGTTGCCGCTGATTCCTGCCGCGCTGGCGGCGCATAACACCCGCAATAATCAGCTGCTGCAGGCCGCGCTGGCGCAGATACGTCCGGCAGTGGATGCGGCCATCGCACAATATGGCCGCGATCGCGTGGCGATTGTGCTCGGCACCAGCACCTCCGGCGTCGATGAAGGCGATCGTCAGGTGGATGACGCATTGCCGGGCTACGATTACCGCATGCAGGAGCTTGGCGATCCGTCGCGCTTCCTGGCACACTATTTAGAACTGGATGGTCCGGCTTACACCATTTCGACTGCCTGCTCCTCCAGTGCTCGCGCGATCATCAGCGGCCAACGTTTGATTGATGCCGGATTAGCGGACGTGGCGCTGGTGGGCGGCGCGGATTCGCTGAGCCGCATGCCGATTAACGGTTTCGCCAGCCTGGATTCGCTCTCTGAAGGTCACTGCGCGCCCTTTAGCGCCGATCGCGACGGCATTTCGATTGGTGAGGCCGCCGCGCTGCTACTGTTGACGCGCGAGCAGCAGCCGCTGGCGCTGCTCGGTTGTGGTGAATCCTCGGACGCATGGCACATGTCGGCACCGCATCCTGAAGGCGTCGGTGCCGAGCGCGCTATGCGGATGGCGCTGCAACAGGCGGGTTTACAACCGCAGGATGTCGGTTATATCAACCTGCACGGCACCGCCACGCCGTTGAACGATCAGGTGGAATCGGCGGTGATTCATCGCCTGTTTGGCGATAGCGTGCCGTGCAGCTCAACCAAACACCTTACCGGCCACACGCTGGGCGCGGCGGGCGCGACCGAAGCGGCTTTGGCTGCACTGATTCTGCAGCACAATCTGCCGCTGCCGCCGCAGGATTTCTCGCAGGTGGCACGCGATACTTCGCTGCCAGAATGCGGTTTGATCACCGCGTCACAGCCGCTTGTGCGTACGGTGATTGCTTCAAATTCGTTTGCTTTTGGCGGGAACAATACCTGCCTGATTGTAGGAAAGCCTCATGAGTGATTTTCTGCCGGTTGATGCCTATCTGCCGCATCGCGCGCCGATGCTGCTGCTGGATCGCGTCATCCAGGTGACGGACGACAGTGTGATCTGCGAAGTCAGCATCAACGCAACGGGCGTGCTGGCGCCGTTTCTCACGCCGCAGGGCGATTTGCCGGCGTGGTACGGCGTGGAGATCATGGCGCAGACCGTTGGCGTCTGGTCGGGATTTCATGCGCGTCAGCGCGGCGACAGTGAGATTCGTCCCGGCATGCTGCTTGGCGGACGCGGCTATCGTGCCAGCAGCGCCGCTTTCGCCGCCAACAGCACGCTGTGCGTTGAAATGCGCCTGCTGATGCGCGACGACCGGTTGGGCAGCTTCGAAGGGGAAATCCGCTGCGGTGAGGCGATCATCGCCAGTGGGCGGCTGAATACTTATCAGCCCAATGAACACGAGTTAATTCAATTGCAACAAGGAATTCAGCCATGACACGCAGCGTTTTAGTGACCGGCGCAAGTAAAGGAATTGGCCGCGCGATTGCACAGCGTCTGGCGCAGGATGGCTTTGAGATTGTGGTGCATTTTCACCGCGACAGCGCCGGTGCAGCGCACACGCTGGCAGAGATTGTAGCGGCGGGCGGATGTGGACGCACCTTGCAGTTTGACGTGGCGCAGCGCGAGGCAACACGCAGCGCACTTGAACAGGATATCGCCGCGCACGGCGCCTATTACGGCGTAGTGAGCAATGCGGGCATCACGCGCGATGCGGCGTTTCCGGCGCTGACCGATGATGAGTGGGACAGCGTGATCCACACCAATCTCGACAGCTTCTACAACGTGATTCATCCGTGCGTGATGCCAATGATTGGCCTGCGCAAGGGCGGACGTATTATTACGCTCTCTTCGGTATCGGGGATCATGGGCAATCGCGGCCAGGTCAACTACAGCGCGGCCAAAGCGGGCATCATCGGTGCCACCAAAGCGCTGGCGATTGAGCTGGCGAAACGCAAAATTACCGTGAACTGCATCGCCCCCGGCTTGATTGATACCGGCATGACAGATCTTGAGCCGCTGGTGATTGATGAAGCAATGAAGCTGATTCCGATGAAGCGCATGGGCGCGGCAGATGAAGTTGCCGGATTGGCCAGCTACTTAATGTCGGACATCGCGGGCTACGTCACGCGTCAGGTGATTTCAATCAATGGAGGTATGCTGTGATTCAGCGTGTAGTGGTAACCGGCATGGGCGGCGTGACCGCCTTTGGTGAGAGCTGGAGCGCGGTGGCTGAGCGGATCAGGCAGGGCAAAAATGCGGTGCGTCATATGCCGGAATGGCAGGTTTACGACGGCTTGCACACGCTGCTCGGCGCGCCGGTGGACGACTTCACGCCGCCCGCGCATTACACGCGCAAACGCATTCGCTCGATGGGCCGCGTTTCACTGATGGCAACGCGCGCGACCGAACTCGCGCTGGAACAGGCCGGTTTGATCGACCATCCGGTGCTGACCAACGGTGAAACCGGCATTGCCTACGGTTCCTCAACCGGCAGCACCGGACCGGTGAGTGAGTTCGCTACCATGCTGACGGAAAAGCACACCAACAACATCACCGGTACCACTTACGTGCAGATGATGCCGCACACCACCGCCGTCAATGCGGGCCTGTTTTTCGGCCTGCGCGGCCGCGTGATCCCGACGTCCAGCGCCTGTACTTCGGGCAGCCAGGCGATTGGTTATGCGTGGGAAGCGATTCGCCACGGTTATCAAACCGTGATGGTGGCGGGTGGTGCAGAAGAGTTGTGTCCATCCGAAGCGGCGGTGTTTGATACGCTGTTTGCCACCAGCCAGCGTAACGACGCGCCGCACACCTCGCCCGCGCCGTTTGACCAGCAGCGCGACGGTTTAGTGATTGGCGAAGGCGCTGGCACTTTGATTCTCGAATCGCTGGAACATGCGCAGGCGCGCGGAGCCACCATTTACGCGGAGCTGGTGGGTTTTCACACCAACTGCGACGCCGCGCATATTACCCAGCCGCAGCGGGAAACCATGCAGATTTGTATCGAGCGTGCGCTGAAAACCGCCGGTGTCACGGCGCAGCAGATTGGCTACATCAACGCCCACGGCACCGCCACCGATCGCGGCGATATCGCCGAAAGCCAAGCCACCGCGGCGATTTATGGCAACCGCACGCCAATCTCTTCGCTGAAAAGCTACTTTGGTCATACGCTGGGCGCCTGCGGGGCGCTGGAAGCCTGGATGAGCATTGAGATGATGCGCGAAGGCTGGTTTGCGCCGACGCTGAATCTGTCTCAACCGGCAGCGGAATGCGGTGAACTTGATTACATCATCGGCGAAGAGCGCCAGATTGAGACCGACTACATCCAATCCAATAATTTCGCGTTTGGCGGTATTAATACCTCGTTGGTGTTTAAACGCTGGCGCGAGGCCTGATAGCAGGTCGCCATGAATGGCGACCCTACATCAAAGATCGCCTACAAAACCCGTCGTAGGGTCGCCATTTATGGCGACCTGTTGCACCACCTCTCCATAATGTGAACGCAGAAAGTAGGATTTTTCTTGCTTTCAGGCAACGACTGCGCATAATCGCAAACCGCAATAATAATGATTATCACTTCGTTTGCATTAGGGGATCCCATGCGCGCTATGCCTTTCAATCCCGGACTGAAACCGACGCTGTTGGCCGTTATGGTCAGCGCCGGTTGTTTGCCAGTGATGGCTGCTACCACCAACACCACAACTCAAACCAACGCGAAAAACGAGCAGCAGACGCTGACCGTGACCGCGACACCACAAACCGATTTCAAACCAGGCGGCGACGATCTGGTACCGGCGTTCCTTGATGGCCAGGTTGCGCACGGCGGCCGTCTTGGCATGCTGGGTGAGCAAAACGCCATGGACGTGCCGTTCAACGTCATCGGTTTTACCTCGAAAATGATTCAGGACCAACAGGCGCAAACCATCGGTGATGTGGTGCGCAACGATGCTGGCGTGCAGAATCTGAAAGGCTACGGCAACTTTGCCGAGAGCTATCGCATCCGTGGTTTCAAGCTGGACGGCGATGCCATGACCTACGGCGGCCTGGCCGGTATCGTGCCGCGTCAGGTGATGGATGCCTCGCTGATTGATCGCGTGGAAATCTTCAAAGGCGCTAACGCCTTGCTGAACGGTTCGGCGGAAAGCGGCGTCGGCGGCATGATTAACCTTGAGCCGAAACATGCCGATGACACGCCGCTGACACGTATTGGCGTAGATTACACTTCCGGTTCACAAGTGGGCGGCACTGCCGATATTGGGCGTCGTTTTGGCGACAATAACCAGTTTGGCGTGCGTCTGAACGCGGTTAACCGTGAAGGCGGCACGGAGGTGGATGGCGAGAAGAAACGCACCACTGCTGCGTCACTCGGCCTGGATTATCGTGGCGATCGTCTGCGTACGTCGCTCGACGTCGGCTACCAGAAAAAGACCTTCCACGATGCGCGTAACGGCATCAACATCAGCGGCATCGATTTCATTCCTGATGTGCCGTCCAACTCGAAAAACTACAGCCAGAATTGGGTGTTCAGCGATATCGAGTCGGAGTTTGGTCTGGCGAAAGCCGAATACGATCTCACCGATCAGTGGACCGCCTATGCGGGCCTCGGCGCGCAGCACACCCATGAAGTGGGCAACTACGGCATTCCGAAGATCCTCGATAGCGCCGGTAACGCCACCATTGGCCGCTTCCGTACCAATCGCGTGCAGGACAACATGAGCGGCATGGTTGGCCTGCGTGGTGATTTCACCACCGGTCCGGTGACGCACAAAGTGAACTTCGGCTATTCGGCGATGACCGCGAATGCGAAAAACAGCTATCGCATGTCGTCGGGCAACGATGCCAACGTGAACATTTATAATCCGCAGGATGTGGCCGAACCGGATAGCGTGTTTGCCGGTGGCGCTAAGTTCAGCGATCCACTGACCACGTACCGTTCACGCTCGCAGGGCTACCTGCTGAGCGATACGCTGGGCTTCTTTGATGACACCTTGCTGGCAACCGTCGGCGCGCGTCATCAGAAAGTGGTGGTGCGTAACTACGGTTATGACGGCGCAGAAGATACCGCGACACGTTTTGACAGCAGCCGCTGGTTGCCAGCGTACGGTTTGCTATATAAAGCCACGCAAAATATCTCGCTGTATGCCAACCATACCGAATCGCTGACGCCGGGCACCGCCGCACCGTTTACCGCCACTAACTACGGTAGCGTTACCGGTATCGTGCATGCGAAGCAGAACGAAGTGGGTGTGAAAGCGGACTTTGGTCGCGTTGGCGGATCGCTGGCGCTGTTTGAAATCAAACAGCCGGTTGGCGTCCTGAACAATTCGGTTTACCAACTGAATGGCGAGCAGCGTAACCGTGGCGTGGAGCTGAACGTATTCGGTGAGCCGGTGCTGGGTCTGCGTCTCAATAGCAGCGCCACCTGGATCGATCCGAATATGACCAAAACCGGAGACAGCGATCAGGATGGCAAAAACGCCATCGGCGTTCCGCGCTTCACTGCGGCGCTGGGTGCGGAGTATGACATCAAGCCAGTTGATGGTTTGACTGCCACGGCATTGCTGAACTACACCGGCTCGCAATACGCTGATCTGGCAAACAACATGAAACTGGATGATTACACCACGCTGGATTTGGGTCTGCGTTACCGCATGAAGGTTAACCAGAACGATATGGTGTGGCGCGTGGGCGTGGATAACGTCACCAATGAGAAATATTGGGCCAACGTCGATGACAGCGGCACCTATTTGTCTCAGGGTGAACCGCGCACGGTGAAGGTTTCACTGAGCTACGATTTCTAATCTGTTCTCACGGGGCGCTTGCGCCCCGTTATTTTCTCCGCCAGAAATAATCCTGTAACTTAGAGCACATTGCATTACACTCTGAGCGGCAATCCTGCACGAAAACTCGCCTTTATTTTTGAGTCATCATGAGTTCACCTGCACCACCAGACGACCACGACGAACCTTATCGGCAGCCGCTCGACGACGCGCTCTTCGCTATTGTGGTACTTGCAGTCACTTCGGTTACGCTTATAATCTTCGTCCTGATGATTACGCTGTGGATGAGTTAAGGTCAGCACCGGGAAAAGGAAGCCTGCAAGGAGATGTCGATGGAATCCAGAGATGACAAACTGATCGCCATAATTGGCCTGCTCTCCGCCTGTTTAATTGGCGTGGTATTTCTCTTCACTATGACCTGGCTCACCGACGTACGTCATCCGGCTGATCCTTCACTTGATGTGCAAACCTGTCCGCAAAAACCAACCACCACGCAACAGTCTTAGCTTTTTGTCTGCCAGTTCTGCCACTTAATCTGTTGACTGCGCAACTCCAGCGCCAGCGCCTCATGCAAGGTGCGATTGCCATTGGGATCGCCGAGGCCGAACAGCGCGCCCGGTGAACGCCGATCGTCGGCCCACGCCGGATACTCCACCACCGGATAGAGCGAAATTCCTTCCAGCGCCACACCCTGATCCAGCGCCAGACGCGCTTCTTCACTTATGTGACGCAGCCAGGGCGCACGCGCATCACCTTCAGCGCCGGTTTCAGCCAAAATCATCGGGCGCTGATAGCGTTGCCAGCACTGCATTAATAAACGGTGCAGCGGTTGCCGCGTTGGATGGTCGAGCGGAATGGTTTCGCCTGAGAAAAACCAGTGATTGTCGGGATAGTAATTGAGACCCAGAATATCGAGGAAATCCGCGCGGCCACCCAGTTCCGGCGCATCGCGTCCGCCAATCCAATCCCAGGCCTCAAATTGCGCCTGATGCTGCGCGTCGGCGTAGGGTTTGCTGTCGGGATTATCGGGATCTGTCGCCACTTGTACCAGCGGATCGGTCAGCACAAAGCGGGCATTGGGATATACCTCACGAATGGCGTGCATCGCCGCCAGCGAGGCGCGCACCAGTTGGCGCTTCAGCTCGCGACCGCGATCGCTGGCGTAGGGATCGAGCCAGGAAACGTCCGCGCCGGCCCACGACCAAAATGAGATTTGGTTAATCGGCGTGAAAAAGGGCTGTTCGATGCCTTCATCGCGCATCAGTTGCGCCATCGCGCGGGCGAAGCGTTCGAAGTGATCGACAAAGCTGGCTTTCCAGATATCCAGGTGATCGGGATAGCCAAAGTGCGCCAGCTCCCAGATAATCTGCATGTCGTGACGCGCTGCGGCATGCACCATCGGCAGAAAGGTGCGCCAGTCATATGCGTTGGGCACGGCTTCAATCAGATGCCAGCGAGCGCCATCGCGCGCGGTGTGCAAACCTTCTTGCGCTAACGCGGCATAATCTTTTTCCAGCAGCATGTCGTGGCCGCTGCTGATCACCATATCGAGCCGACGTCCGCCTGCACGACAGGCGGTTGAACAGGGAAAACTGCCCTGAAAGAAACTGCGGAACAGCTGAGGGTGATGGCGCAGGGATTGCTGAGTCATAATCCTCTCCTCACGGTGAACGCCGGATGCAGAATGCAGAACGCCTGGCTAAGTCTAGACTAAATTGACGGTGCGCCATCGGGCAGAAAAGGAAGCCTCCGATTGCTTGTTAGCGCATTGATACCAACAATAATAGGTCCACAGCTTTCAGGGATTCACTATGAGTGAAGCAGCAACTTCTTTGCCGCCTGAGGAACATTCGGGCAATGGGCTAAAACCGAGTGTTGAGGCGCGTTGCGCGCGGCATCCCGGCATGAGCGGCATTCATCCGCTTAACGATGGATTGGACGCTTTTGCTGCGCGCTATCAGATGATGAGCATGGCGCAGCACAGCATTGATGTGCAGTATTACATTTGGCACAACGACATGTCCGGCCGCTTGCTGTTTAGCGCGCTGCTGGATGCCGCCGAGCGCGGAGTGAAAGTGCGACTGCTGCTGGATGATAACAACACGCCGGGTTTGGATGAAACGCTGGCGGAACTCGATCGCCACGCCAATATCGCCGTGCGCCTGTTCAATCCGTTCTCGTTCCGCACCTTGCGCGCGCTCGGTTATCTCACCGATTTTTCCCGCCTCAATCGGCGCATGCACAATAAAAGTTTGACGGTGGATGGCGCGGCGACGCTGGTGGGCGGGCGCAATATCGGCGACGAATATTTTGGCACTGGCGATGAGCCGCTGTTTACCGATCTCGATGTGCTGGCGATTGGTCCGGTGGTCGACGAAGTGACACAGGATTTCGAACGCTACTGGCGCAGTAAAGCCGTTTCGCCGCTGCGCAAGGTGGTTGATGTGAGCGGTGATGCGCATCAGGCGGTGCGCTTGCCGCAAGAGTGGCAGCAGAGTGAAGCGGTGGAGCGCTATCTGGCGCGGCTGGAGCATTCGTCGTTTATCAGTCAGATGGAGCAGGGCGAGCTGGAGATGACGTGGGCGGAATCGCGTCTGCTGAGCGACGATCCGCGTAAAGGGCTCGGCAAAGCAAAACGCCGCAGTTTGCTGCCTCAGCGCATGCTGGAAGTGATTGGCACGCCGCAGCAGCAGTTCGATATTATCTCGGCCTATTTTGTCCCGACGCGTGCTGGCGTGGCGCAACTGCTGGCGTTGAAGCGGCGCGGGGTGAAGATTGCGATACTCACCAATTCGCTGGCGGCGAATGACGTCACGGTGGTGCATGCCGGTTATGCGCGCTGGCGCAAAAAACTGCTGCGCCACGGTATCGCGTTGTATGAACTGAAGCCGCAGGACAATCCGCAAAGCGCGCCACACGATCGCGGCATCACCGGTAATTCGGGTTCCAGTTTGCATGCCAAAACCTTCACCGTCGACAATCGCAAAGTGTTTATCGGCTCGTTTAACTTCGACCCGCGTTCCGCCATGCTGAACACCGAAATGGGTTTGGTGATTGAGAGTGAAACCCTGGCGCAGCAAACCCATCAGCGCTTTATTGCCGGCATGCGCGATCGCGCATGGACGCTGCGTCTGGATAAGTGGGGACGCGTCAATTGGGTGGAGTTTGCGAACGAGCAGGGCGAAGTGGTGCATAAACACGAACCGCAGTGCACGCTGCTTCAGCGCTTGCTGGTGCGGCTGGTGTGGCGTTTGCCGGTTGAGTGGTTGCTTTAGATAAAAGGGCCAGCTTAGCTGGCCCTATTTTTTATTTGCGTTGCGGCTTACCGGAGAATAGGAAGCGCAGCAGCGGAATGCGCAGATGGATTTCGTACAGCGTAAACGCCACGCCAAACACCATCAGCAAGCCGACGAAGAAGCCGAGCGTGTCGCTACCAATGTGCGGCGTGATGTAGATGCCGTACAAAATGGTCAGCGGATGGTGCACCAGATAGATAAACAGCGAAGCATTCACCAAATACATAATGCGCGGTGAATGGCTGTTCAGCAGCTTATGCCCGAAGCTAAAACAGACGTTTAGCATGCACAAACCCATCAGCGTCGAAATGATTATATCAATCTCGTACAGCCAACCTTCACCGCTGCTGTAACGCTGATTCAGGCTGTAAGCAATAAATACCGCGATAGCGCCAAAGCACATCACCGGATTAAAGCGTACAAACAGCGCCTTCAGCGCCTGATGCTTCCAGCTCAGCGCGCCCAGCATAAAGAATGGCAGGAACATCAGCATTTGCATCACGGCAATGCTGAACAGGCCATCAGCAAAAACGGCCGGGACGAAATAAAACAGCACGCGTCGGAAGGCGCACCAAATCAACGCATAAATCAGCAGCGCCAGCGTCAGTTTACCCCAGCCAATTTGCTGATAATTGATGTCGCGCTGCTGCTTGTTCAGCCAGCGAAACGCCACCATACCGAGCGTGGTCAGAATCACCAGTACCAGTAAAAACCACAGATGCGAGATTAACTCCCACATCAGCGTGTTGTACTTGTCGTACAGCGAGAAACTGCTCCAGTCGCCGATTTTATCGGTGAGATTTTTGGTGATGAAAAACTGCGGCAGCGTGATCAGCGGAACGGCGGTCAACATCGGGATACCGACACGCTCCAGACGCACTTTCAACCAGCGCTGTGGCTGGTAGCGTAAGTAGAGCATGTAGGAAAAATAGCCTGAGATAACAAAGAACACCTGCATGCGGAAGGCGTGAATAAAGTCATTCAACACCGTCAACCACATCGATGCGTCATGGCTGTTCACAGCCCATTTTTGCGTGGAGTAAATCAGGGAGACGTGAAAAGGCACGCCTAATAACATTAAATATGCGCGAATCGAATCGAGGAAATATTCACGTTCGGGTTTTGCTGAACTCATAATCTTCCAATAGTCAGTTTACTTGCCGGTTTCACCCTGAAACCGGATTATGCCGAAGGAAAATTCTACCGGCTGTAAACAGGGTATACTATCAGGTGAATCTGTATGTGATTTTGCGGGGTTTAATTATCCTAAAAGCACACTTTCAGCTTACAAATCAGCGGAACAATCTATTACATACGCTGTCGGAAAACCGAATAATCCTTTAAGATAATCGGGTTTGATCTAAGCACACGAAAGGGGGGGATGTGCTGAATAATGTGAATAATAAAGTGGGACTGGTAAAGATGCGCTGGGTAGGCGCGGCAGTTCTGCTGGCTATGTATGCCAACAATAGTTGGGCGTTTAACATTGATGATGTTGCAAAACAAGCCAAGGCGTTGGCAGGGAAAAGTTTCGAAGCGCCAAAAAGCAATTTACCCTCTCAGTTTCGTGAAATGAAGTTTGCTGACTATCAGCAGATCCAGTTTAACCACGACAAAGCTTATTGGGGCAAACTGCGCACGCCGTTTAAGCTTGAGTTCTATCATCAGGGCATGTATTTCGATACGCCGGTGAAAATTAACGAAGTGACGGCGTCTTCAGTACGTGAAATTAAATATAACCCTGACTACTTCAATTTCGGCAACGTAAAACACGATGCTGATTCAGTCAAAAACCTCGGCTTTGCTGGGTTTAAGGTGTTGTATCCTTTAAATAAAAAGGGCAAAGACGACGAGATCACCAGCTTCCTCGGTGCCAGCTATTTCCGTGTGATTGGCGAAGGCCAGGTGTACGGTCTTTCGGCGCGCGGTCTGGCGATTGACACTGCCTTGCCGTCCGGCGAAGAGTTCCCGCGCTTTAAAGAGTTCTGGATTGAACGTCCAAAACCGCAGGACAAACAGCTGGTGATTTATGCGCTGCTGGATTCGCCACGTGCGTCCGGTGCCTATCGCTTCATCATCAAACCGGGCAAAGAATCGACGGTTGATGTGCAATCTAAAGTTTACCTGCGTGATAACGTCGGCAAACTGGGCGTTGCGCCGTTGACCAGTATGTTCCTGTTTGGTGCTAACCAGCCTTCGCCGGTGACCAACTTCCGTTCAGAGCTGCACGATTCGAATGGTCTTTCGATTCATGCCGGTAACGGTGAGTGGATTTGGCGTCCGCTGAATAACCCGAAACATCTGGCAGTCAGTACCTTTACCGTAGAGAACCCGAAAGGCTTTGGTCTGCTGCAGCGCACGCGTGATTTCAGCCGTTTCCAGGACCTCGACGATCGTTACGATCTGCGCCCAAGTGGCTGGGTTGAGCCGCAGGGTGATTGGGGCAAAGGTCGCGTTGAGCTGGTAGAGATTCCAACCGCGGATGAAACCAACGACAACATCGTTGCGTTCTGGACGCCGGAAAAACTGCCTGAGCCAGGCAAAGAGATGAACTTCCAGTATCGTCTGCACTTCACCCGTGACGAGAATCAGCTGCACTCCGATGATATCGCTTGGGTGAAAGACACGCTGCGCTCTGCCGGTGATGTGAAGCAGTCGAATCTGGTACGTCAACCTGATGGTTCTATCGCCTTCACCGTGGATTTCGTTGGCAAAGCGATGAGCAAGCTGCCGGAAGATACGCAAGTGGCACCGCAGGTGAGCGTGGGTAATAACGCTGACGTGGTTGAGCAGAGTGTGCGCTACAACCCGGTGACCAAAGGCTGGCGTCTGGTGTTGCGTCTGCGTGTGAAAGATAACAAGCAGCCGACTGAGATGCGTGCGGCGCTGGTGAGCGGCGACAAGACATTGACGGAAACCTGGAGCTATCAGCTACCTGCCAATGAATAAATCGATATTTCTACCTCAATCTTACGTGGAGGCTCTGCCGCTTGATGCGGCAGGGCGCGCCCGTCTGAGCGATTCGCTACAGAATGCGCAGGCGTTCCACGCTATTCATACGTCGCTGGGGCAGGATAACGCCGCCAGCGAGCGCCCGGATGATGCGCCGCTGAAATCGGTGTCATCCCGTGTGCAAATGGCCTGGCCGGACTCTTTGGCGGATGGTCAGCAGCTCAGCAAGGATTATCTCGATCGCACCACACTCAAGGCGATGCCGAAAGTGAAGCGTTCGCTGATGTTCCCGGAGATCTGGCGCACTAACCCGATTGCACGCGCATGGGATTCCCTGCGTGGCCAGAAATCCACACCGCGCTATGCCACCGTAGAAGAGCAGAAAACCGAAGATAAGTGGCGCCATGTTGGCTCCATGCGTCGTTACGTGCTGCTGATTCTGACGATTTTGCAGACCGTGGTGGCAACCTGGTACATGAAAACCATTCTGCCGTATCAGGGCTGGACGCTGATCGATCCGATCGAGATGTTCAACCAGAACTGGCTGCAGTCGGTTGAGCTGATTCTGCCGTACATCCTGCAGACCGGGATTCTGTTCCTGTTCGCCATTCTGTTCTGCTGGGTTTCTGCCGGTTTCTGGACCGCGCTGATGGGCTTCCTGCAGTTGCTGATTGGTCGCGATAAGTACAGCATTTCGTATTCGACCACCGGCGATGAACCGCTGAATCCGGAACATCGTACCGCGCTGATTATGCCGATCTGTAATGAAGACGTAGAACGTGTGTTTGCCGGCCTGCGTGCGACCTGGGAATCGGTCAAACGTACGGGCAACGCCGAGCACTTCGACGTCTACATTCTCAGCGACAGCTACGATGCGGATATCGCCATCGCCGAACAGAAAGCCTGGATGGAGCTGGTACGTGATGTCGGTGGCGCGGGCAAGATTTTCTATCGTCGCCGTCGTCGTCGTGTGAAGCGTAAAAGCGGTAACATCGATGACTTCTGCCGTCGCTGGGGCAGCAATTACAGCTACATGGTGGTGCTGGACGCCGACAGTGTGATGAGCGGTGAGTGTCTTACCGGCTTGGTGCGCATGATGGATGCTAACCCGAACGCCGGTATTATCCAGTCTTCGCCAAAAGCGTCAGGCATGGATACGCTGTATGCCCGTTGTCAGCAGTTCGCCACGCGCGTGTACGGTCCGCTGTTCACCGCCGGTCTGCACTTCTGGCAGTTGGGTGAATCACACTATTGGGGCCATAACGCCATCATTCGTGTGCAGCCGTTTATCGAGCACTGTGCGCTGGCACCGTTGCCGGGTGAGGGTTCCTTCGCCGGTTCGATCCTGTCGCATGACTTCGTTGAAGCCGCGCTGATGCGTCGTGCCGGTTGGGGCGTGTGGATCGCCTACGATCTGCCGGGCTCCTATGAAGAACTGCCGCCGAACCTGCTGGATGAGCTGAAGCGTGACCGCCGTTGGTGTCACGGTAACCTGATGAACTTCCGTCTGTTCCTGGTAAAAGGGATGCACCCGGTTCACCGTGCGGTGTTCCTGACGGGCGTAATGTCTTATCTCTCTGCGCCGTTGTGGTTCATGTTCCTTGCGCTGTCTACTGCCTTGCAGGTGGTGCACACGCTGATGGAACCGACCTACTTCCTGCAACCACGCCAGCTGTTCCCGGTGTGGCCGCAGTGGCGTCCGGATCTGGCTATTGCCTTGTTCTCAACCACTTTGGTGCTGTTGTTCCTGCCGAAGCTGTTGAGCGTGGTGCTGATTTGGTTCAAGGGAGCGAAACCTTACGGTGGCGCCATCCGCTTGTTCTTCTCGCTGATTCTGGAAATGCTGTTCTCGGTGCTACTGGCGCCGGTACGCATGCTGTTCCACACCGTGTTCGTGGTCAGTGCATTCCTCGGCTGGGAAGTGGTGTGGAACTCGCCGCAGCGTGATGATGATGCGACGCCGTGGAGCGAAGCTTTCCGTCGTCATGGTTCACAGATGCTGTTGGGTATCGTGTGGGCGGGCGGAATGGGCTTCCTCGACCTGAACTTCCTGTGGTGGCTGTCGCCGATCGTCTTCTCGCTGATCCTGTCGCCGTTTGTGTCGGTGATGTCGAGCCGTGCAACGGTAGGGCAGAAGAGTAAGAACGCTAAGCTGTTCCTGATCCCAGAAGAGTATGAACCACCAAAAGAGCTGGTCGATACCGATCACTACCTGCAGATCAACCGTCAACGTGCGCTGAAAAATGGCTTTATGCATGCGCTGTTTAACCCGGCGTTTAACGCGCTAGCGACGGCGATGGCAACATCGCGTCATAAGCAGAGCGATTTGCTGGACCATGCGCGTGACCGTCGTGTTGATCAGGCGCTGAGTGATGCGCCAGAGAAACTGAACCGCGAGCAGCGTTTGCAGCTGATCAGCGATCCAGTGGTGCTGGCGCGTGTGCACTCACGCCTGTGGGAAAGCGCGGACAAATATCATCAGTGGGTGGAAAGCTATCAGAAGCTGAAGCTCAATCCAGAGGCGCTGCCACAGCGCTAAAGATGAGAAAGTGAAAAGCGGCAGAGATGCCGCTTTTTTTTCGCCCGGATTATGACGCAATCTTTACGCGTCAGGAGTAGGTATTTCACCTCACAGGCAGTTAAACTAACGCCAGTTCATTGTGAGTAAATGTTGTGAATTATTTCCTGAAAATAACCGCGCTTAGCGCCGCCATTCTTCTGCTCACTGGTTGTGGCAGTATCATCAGCCGCACCTTTCCCGGACAAGGTCACGGCAATCAATACTATCCTGGCGTGCAGTGGGACGTTCGTGACGGACCGTGGCGTGTGCTGACCATTCTCGATTTGCCGCTATCGCTGGTCATGGACACGCTGTTACTGCCCGTGGATGCCAGTCACGGCCCGTACGAATAAGCGTTATTACAGATTGTCAGAAGGGCTGTTATCGTCTTCCCACTCTTGCGCCGCCGCTTCGCCTTCTTCAAGGTCACGCGGAGGTTCCAGCTGGAATTCGCCTTCATCCCATTCATGCAACGTATTTTCTGCCTGCCACTCCTGACGCAATTCGACTTCATCAAAATCGCCGTCAAAAATGGCCTGTGCGGCTTCTCCGCTGGAGATCGGCAGGCATTCACCCTGGCCATCCTCTTCAGCGAAAAACTCGGCCTGCCACATAATGTCGCCATCCTGCATCACATACTTCTGCAGGGCAAACTGGCTGACGCTGGCATCTTCTTCAGCGATCTCAGGTTGGCTGGCAAGGAACTCTTCGCGAGCGGCTTCAATGGCTTCTTCAAGGGTGCTAAACAGGCTCATCATCAACTCCATGTCTGTAAAAAAGGGATTTCACAGAAGGATAGACGAAAAATCGTGAAGTGCGGGGCGCAGAGGAAATATCGGTTGGGCGGTTGCATGAAATTCAACCGCCCAACCGGTCAGGCTATTTTCTGAGGAAAGTGTAATACCGGACGCACAGATTCATGAATAATTGGAGCAGAGTAACGAATACAACATTTAATACAGGGCTTAACCTTTTTGAAATTAATACGCGCGGTTGATAATGCCTGATTTAAATTATACAGAGTGCCGATAAAAACCATATCCTCCTTTACGGGTAGCCGTTTGCACTCTTTCCGATGCAGAAGATGATAACCTTCCTGATCGGTACTGATCGTCACGTAGTAGTAGATGCCTTTATTCATATAATATTTGTCCTGAGATATATTTGCTGTGTGTAATCTTTTTATATTTTTTTAAAGTGAACTTAATGTTCTAACTGACATCACGAAATTAACTGGATTCGAATTTGCCGACAAATTCCATAAGGATATAAAGACGCGGTTTTTTTTCGCAAAAAGGAATATAGGGATTTTTATTAAGACAATACCTTGTTTACTAAGTTAATTTTACTGCATTGATAAGCGAGGCCGAAGGGTTCAGCAAAATTAAATAGGAATAGCCCTGGATGTTGGGAAAAACAGGTCCGAAACGGCATATTTTGATTAGTAAATATTTCCGATTAACCTGCGGCAGAATCAAATACTAGCGCAGTTTTTTGCCGGCGCATCGCCTTGAAAGATTAATTTCTTGCAAAGATATAGCTAAGAAAGAAGGATTTGATGGGTTAAGAGTGGTGCTAACTGAACAATTAGCCCAAGCTCAGGCTGGACCGATTAGCTGATTAATAACCGGATAAAATCACGTAATAAGGTAAATTTCTGCTGAAGGGCGTGGGGCGCGCAATCATGCCCCACATCACATTAATAAACCGAAGGCTCACCTTGCGGACGGGTTTTAAAACGACGATGCAGCCACATATATTGCTCTGGAGCCAGTAACACCGTCTCTTCCACCACTTTATTCATCACTACAGCGGTCTCAAGTTCAGATTCCAGAGTAAATTTATCACGGATATCAGGCATCATTTTCAGCTCATAGCCGCGTGCGTTTGGCAGACGTCGCGCCAGGAAAGGCACCACGCTAGGATTTGCCAGACGAATTAGCATATGCGTACCGGTGGTTGTCGCCGCGTCCTGAACCGCAAAGAAAGGCGCAAATACGCTGCTGCGCGGGCCATAATCATGATCCGGTGCATACCAGATAATGTCGTTATTCTTCATGGCGCGAATCATGCCTTTCAGATCTTTGCGGTCCAGCATGCTTTTATTGGAACGCATGCGGCCCCAGGTTTGCAGCCAGTCGATGAGCTTATTGTCGTTCGGACGATACACGCCAATGCCTGGGTTATGCATACCAAATACCCGCGCGCCCAATTCCAGAGTCAGAAAGTGCATACCAATTAATAATATGCCCCGCTTCTCTGCCAGCGCGTTAGCAACATGTTCCAGGCCGCTGGTGGTGACCCATTTACGGATGCGCCAGTCTGGCCAGAACCACGCCATGCCGGTTTCAATCAGTCCCATGCCCACCGATTCAAAGTTGTGCTTCACCATCGCGTCGCGTTCATTAGTCGGCATGGTGGGAAAGCACACTTCCAGATTGCGCTGCGCCACTTCAACGCGACGTTTCATGAAACGCATGGCAATGCGACCCAGTCCACAGCCAATGGCATGCAACACCGGATAGGGCAACAGCACTAACAGGTAGAGAAAACCAATGCCGAGCCAGGTCAGCCAATAGCGTGGATAGAGGAGTTCACGGGTGAGTTTGGGAAGTTGAGTCATGGAAATGTCAGTATCCTGCGTCTTATGCCAGAGAGTCCGGTTTCTGTAATTTTTTGTCATTATGCCATTTTTTCATTCTGGCTGAAATCAAGCATAGACCGTGGACGGCTATCTGGCAGCAGGTATGCGCACGAAAACGCAATTGTGTCGCAGAAATGCGCCTGTAATTGCACTCGTCAGGCTTATCACACCAAAATTTTTGTATCCGGCAGAATTCGGGTATCATACGCGCGCTAAATTTCTCTGATTGCTAACAGGACGAACACCATGCCAGTGTTACATAACCTTGTTTCCAATAAAGAGCTGAAGGAACGTATGTTGGCGGAAACCGAACCACGTACCACAGTCTCTTTTTATAAATACTTCCAGATTGCCGATCCTAAAGCCTTCCGTGATGCCCTTTACGTTGAGTTAACCAAACTCAAGGTGTTTGGTCGCGTCTATGTCGCGCATGAAGGTATCAACGCACAAATCAGCGTGCCAGCCAGCCGCTACGAAAAGATGAAGGCAGCCTTGTATGCCTTTGATGCAGCGCTGAATAACCTGCGCATGAACATTGCGCTGGATGATGACGGTAAATCTTTTTGGGTGCTGCGCCTGAAAGTGCGTGAGCGCATTGTGGCGGATGGGATTGAAGACAATAGCTTCGATGCCAGCGATGTCGGCGCTTACCTGAAAGCCGCTGACGTTAACGCGATGCTCGACGATCCGGATGCGCTGTTCGTGGATATGCGTAACCACTACGAATATGAAGTGGGGCGTTTCGATAAAGCCATGGAAGTGCCGGCCGATACCTTCCGCGATCAGCTGCCGATGGCTGTTGATATGCTGCAGGATAAGAAAGACAAAAAGATTGTCATGTACTGCACTGGCGGCATTCGGTGTGAAAAGGCCAGCGCCTGGATGAAGCACAACGGCTTCAATGATGTTTATCACATTGAAGGTGGGATTATTGAATACACCCGTCGCGCGCGCGAGCAGGGCTTACCGGTGCGTTTCAAAGGCAAAAACTTTGTCTTTGACGAACGCATGGGCGAACGCATTTCCGACGATATTCTTTCCAGCTGTCATCAGTGCGGCACGCCTTGCGATAGCCACACCAACTGCATCAATGATGGCTGTCACTTGTTGTTCATTCAGTGCCCAAACTGTGCTGAAAAGTACAACAACTGCTGCAGCCCAATCTGCATGGAAGAGTCAACGTTGTCGCCAGAAGAGCAGCGCGCACGCCGTGCGGGCCGTGAAAATGGCAACAAGGTGTTTAACAAATCACGCGGTTTGCTGAACATGACGATGGCGATTCCCGCGCCAGATAAAAAATAAGCGCAAAACAGCCTGAAGTCAGCGGACTTCAGGCTGCATTTGGTTTACTTACGCACGCCTTCCACCGAAATAATCAGTTCAGCTTTCTGCGATGCCGGGCCAAGATCTTTGCTGATGTTGAACTCTTTCAGCACGATTTCACCGCTGGCTTCAAATCCTGCACGATAGCCGCCCCACGGATCTTTGCCTTCTCCCATCAATTTTGCATCCAGCGTCACGGGCTTGGTCACGCCATTCAGCGTCAGGTCGCCAGTGATTTTGTAATCCTTGCCGTCTTTCTTCACCGCGGTAGAAGCAAAGGTCGCCTGCGGGAACTTACCGGTGTTGAGGAAATCCGCGCTGCGCAGGTGTTTATCACGTTCAGCATGGTTGGTATCGAGGCTGTTAGTGTTGATGGTCACGTTGACTTTATCTGCTGCAGGATTGGCTTCATCAAACGTGAAGCTGCCGTCAAAATCTTTAAAGGTACCGTACAACCAGCTGTAGCCCAGATGCTGAATGCGGAATTGAACAAACGCGTGCTGGCCTTCCTTATCAAATTTATAGTCAGCTGCGCTGGCCGTCAGGCTGGCGCTCAATAAGCCGGCCGCTGCTACTGCCAATAATGTCTTCTTTAGCATGTTACTTTTCCTTTTCAGAGGTTAACGGGATGCGGTAACCCAACATCCTTTTCAGTGTCACATCACGGTCGATAAAATGGTGTTTCAGGGCTGCCAGCGCGTGCAGTGCAGAGAACAGCACCAAACCCCACGCCAGCCAAAGATGAATGTCGCCCGCCACATCCGCTTGCTGCGCGGCACCGCTGAACAGAGCGGGAACCTCAAACCAGCCAAATACTGAGATCGGTTTACCATCGGCGGTGGAGATGAGATAACCGGTGAACAGCAGCACAATTAGCAAGCCGTATAACATCCAGTGTGCGGCAGTGGCACCGCGCCGAACGGCGGGGGAATAGCTCGACAACGGTTTGGGTGGCGGTGAAATAATTCGCCAGCCGAGGCGCAGCAGCAGCGCAGCAAACAGCAGGATGCCGATGCCTTTATGAATTTCTGGCGCGTCGTGATACCAGCCGTCGTAATAACCCAATCCGACCATCCACAAACCCAGCGCAAACATGCCGTAAATAGCCAGCGCCATAAGCCAATGCAATAAAATGGAGACAGCGCCGAAATGCTGTGTGGAATTACGCCACATATAAAGTTCCAGGAATGAAATAAGTGGCAATGAGCATCTACATTTTGCAATGAAAGATCAATTAACCTTACTTTTCTATAAAGTCGAAAATCATCTTCGGAATAAATGAGGATTTAATTAAATCTCAGTCAGGATAATTGAAGGGATGACTTAAAACATGTGGGCTATTGCGGGGTATTGCATATTGACTACACCAAATGCGGCATATCGCTGCATTGAATGTTTATTTAGGTAATTAAATGTCAACATGCGTCAATCTTGCCGGCGCGGAATGAGCGCCGGCATCTGCGCATCAGTTAAATCGCGCGAGTGAGAAGGGCTTAATATCGAAAGAGAATGGTTTGTTCTGGGCAAATTCACTGGCAAGTTCACCCAACACGCTGGCGAATTTGAAACCATGCCCGCTTAAACCGGTGATGATCAGGCGATTTGGCTCACCGGGCAGCGTATCGATTATGAAATCTTCATCCGGCGTATTGTCGTAGCTGCAGGCTTCGCCATGCAAACAGACGCCCACGCCCGGCAGGAATTTACGCAGGAAGTTAAAGGACTCGTTACCATCCACCGCGATGCTGCCAAAAGGTTTGCGGTCTGCCGGCGTTTGCATCAACTGGCCGCCATCGTGACGTCCCACTTTCAGCGCATTGTTATCCGCTGGGAAGCCATAGAAGTGGCTGCCATCGCTCATCTCTACGGTAAAGCCGGGGAATTTGTTGTTTTCGCTGTAGCGGCCATCTGCCTGATACCAGGCAAAAACTTTACGCACGGGCGCAACCGGCAGATCGGCGACCAACTGGCTAACCCATGTTCCGGCGCTGACCAGCAATTTACGCGCGCGGAAAATGCCATCGCTGGTAGTGACCTGCTGCAGATCGCCATCGCGACCAATTTCTGTCACCGGACAGTTAAACAGCTGCGCGCAGCCGGCTTGTTCTGCCAGCTGCACCCAGCTGCGCACCGCTTGCTCGCATTTGAGGAAACCGGAGTTAGGTTCGAACACGCCAATATAGCCATCCGGCACCATGAACTGCGGCCAGCGCGCGCGCACTTCATCGGCTTGCAAGATTTTCACATCCAGCTGCCATGCTTTGGCGCTATCGATGACATTTTGAATAAAGGAGGATGTAATAGGCGCTAAGTTGAGGATGCCGCTACGATGCATGATGCGCTCGCCGCTCTGGCGTTCCAGTTCATCCCACAGCGTCTGCGCGCGCAGCACCAGCGGCACGTAGCGTTCACCTTCGCCATAAGCATGCCGAATCAGGCGGGTTTCGCCATGATGCGTGCCCTGGCTGTGCGGGGGATGGGCGCTATCAATCATCAGGACCGATAAGCCAGCCTGGGTGGCGTAAAACCCGGCTGCTGCGCCTACCGAACCGCTTCCCACCACAATCAGATCATAAACCATAACGACATCACTCCAGCAAAACGGCGAAATTTTTCAATAGCATATCAAAAGAGAGCGCCCATGAAAAAGGCACCCTGTTGGGTGCCCTTTCACGCGATAGTAGAAATTAATGCTTTTGATTGTCGCGTAGGTACTGCTCGGTAGACTCTATTTTTGCAATGCCAGCTTCTAGTAGAGAGATGAACTGTCTGGCTACATCGGTAGTCAGCCAGTAGGTCGGGCCCACGTCAGCTTCTTCTTCTTTCTGCCCCTGCGAGGAGAGCGAGTGCAGGCGAATCATCATGGCGTCATAACTGTCTACGGTGCTGATGTCCCATCCTACCAACGGATGAGTCTGGATGACGTCTTTATTTCTGTCCATTATAACCTCCGTATTACTCGTTAAACGAAGTGCTTCTTGAGGTTCAATGCGGCTGTATCGTGCACTAGCGAAACAATTATAACATGAAATAGCGGGTACAATAGTTAAAAGGTATGACGAACCTAATCTGAGTGAAAATAAACGCGCTTCACATTGACGTTATGACGAATAATAAAATGCCCGAAACGTCAGGCATTTTATTGGAAATATTACTGGCGGTAGTTACGAAATTATCGGCTTTTATAAGAGAAAACTTTAGGCCGAAAAAAGAGAATCTTTTAGGCGTGTGGCTCGCTCGGCAGCAGGCCGTGACGCTTCTGAATCTCTTCCGCCAGCCGGGTAAAATGCTGCTGTAACTGCTCGTCATGGTTCTGGTTTTGCGCTTCCAGCGTCAGGTTGTGGACCAGCAACTGATTGGCGCGATCGTCGAGACAGAAGGTCAAGGTGGCAAACGCATTTTCTAATACGGTTAAGCGGCGCTGTTGCTCAGCAATAAATGCCAGCAACTCTCCGAAGGTCATCGCCTCTTCTGGTTTTTCAGTAGTCATGTAAAACACCTCCTGTAAGCATGACGAGGCAAGAATAGGGGATCGTTTAACATGAGTCTAGATGCAGGAAGTTTTTCTGGCGAGAGTGAAATAAAAACAAAAAAGCCGGGTGGCGAAACCCGGCAAAAACGGCACAGTGGCTGTTAATCGTTATTAAACCAGTCGTCAGCGCTTTCCCAGGTTTCTTGTAACAGTTCGCTGATGCGTTCACGTGACTCTTTGCAGCCACCAAACACGCTAAGTTGGTTGCCGCCGGCATAACGCACTTTGACGTGATGATCGTCGTCAGGGAAATCCTGTGTAATGCGACGAACCAGTTCGATGCTGAGTGCATCAAGTGCACCTGCAGGAAGGGGCGAAGTTTTTGCTACGGTAATTTCAACACGCATAGAAGCCTCCGGAATAATATACTGTTTATTTGTACAGTATAATTATCCCGAAGGCAAGCAGCAGAAAATTATTCTTTGATGCGCCAGTTCAGCGTTTCACCGGCAAGGAAAGGCACCAGCGTGTCATCCGCCAGGGCAATGCTCTCTTCAACCTGCCAGGATTCACGCACCAACGTCAAAGTGCCTTCATTCAGCGGCAAACCATAGAAGTTCGCGCCATTTTCCGAGCAGAAGGCTTCGAAATGCTCCAGCGCATTAAGCTCCTCAAACACCGTGGCGTAAGCAGGCAATGAGGTCGGCGCATTGAACACACCGGCGCAGCCGCAACTGGCTTCTTTCAGGTGACGCAGATGTGGCGCGGTATCGGTCCCGAGGAATACGCGACGATTACCGCTGGCGACCAGTTTACGCAGCGCTTCCTGATGAATATTGCGCTTCAGAATCGGCAAGCAGTAGAGATGGGGACGCACGCCGCCCACCAGCATGTGGTTGCGGTTGAACATTAGGTGTTGTGGCGTAATGGTGGCGCCCAGCAGTTCGTTACCGGCAGCCAGATATTCTGCTGCTTCTTTGGTGGTGATATGTTCCATCACCACTTTCAGCGCCGGGAACTGTTTGCGCAGCGGTTCCAGCACGGTTTCAATAAAGCGAGCTTCGCGATCAAAAATATCGATATGAGAATCGGTCACTTCACCATGCACCAGCATCGGCATGCCGATCTGCTGCATGCGCTCCAGCACCTTCGCAATCGCGGCGATATTGGTGACGCCGTGGCTGGAGTTGGTGGTGGCGTGCGCAGGGTAGAGCTTGGCAGCAGTAAAAGTGCCGTCACGGAAGCCGCGCTCGATCTCATCAGGATCGAGTGAGTCGGTGAGATAGCAGGTCATCAGCGGAGTAAAAGCATGCTCAGCAGGTAACGCGGCCATAATGCGCTCGCGGTAAGCCACGGCAGCGGCCACGCTAATAACCGGTGGAACCAGGTTTGGCATGACAATCGCACGACCATTTACTGCGCTGGTATAAGGCAGTACGGCGTTGAGCATCGCGCCATCGCGCAGATGGATATGCCAGTCGTCAGGGCGGCGGATGGTGATTTGCTGAGGTTGGGCTGTCATTCAAAAAGACTCCGGCTGAGAAGAAAACGAGAGGCACGTTTAGGCCGGGGAGTAATCATAAGGATGTGGGCAACCGTTTGCACGGGATTTTATTGTGACAAACAAAAACCGCACCCGAAGGTGCGGCTGCGCGGATTAATCAGTAAACGGAATCACCAATTGTCCCGGTTTCACTTCTATCCCTTTAGCGAGTTTCTTCGCCAGCGCTTCGCCTTTGCTGCGGTCTGCGCTCAGCACGTAGGCGGGTTTCTCATTGAAGTAGCGCTTCAGCGACTCATTGAGATAAGGCGTAAGGGTTTTCATGATCGACGCCATTTTTTCTGGCTGCACCTGCGCATCGACAATCTCCATATCATGCAAATAAATCGCGCCTTCCTGTGCGTTGTAAACCGGCTGCGCCTTCATCTTCAGCAGCATTTCGGCCTGCTGCGGGCCAAACAGCGAGCTGACATTGATATTGGCTTTACCCGAGAGGGTGATTTTGCCGGGTTCTTCACGGCCAATTTGGCTGTTGAGATCGCTCAGCACAATGTGCGCATTCACCAGCCCGGAAACACCGATGTCTTTTTCGAAGTTATTGCGCTTTTGCAGCGCCTGATTCACTTCCTGTTCGCTGATGGTGTATTGCGTCAATTGGTTACAGCCGCTGAGTAGCACGGCAAAAAGCAGGGCGACAAGCCCGGTAAACGCCTTTTTCATATAGTCCTCATCCTGATCGAAACGGCAAAACAGCGATAGCCTGCCTGAATCAGCGGCACCTGTCACCAGGAGAGAGATGAGAAGCGCCGTAGCGCCTCTCGTGGATGAGGATTATGCGGCGATGGAGGAGAGCAGATTGACCTGAGTTTGTTTCGCCATATTATCGCGATAATCGGCAACGCGGCTTGGCCATTCAATGCCGTTGACCAGCGTTAAGGAGCGCAGCAGCGGGAACAGATGAATGTCATCTTCTGAGAGTTCTCCATTGACCGCATTGGGCTTGACGATCAGCTTATCGAGCTGGCGCAAATCGTCGCTGATGTTTTTGATTAAGCCCGGCGCGTGTTTCCGCAACTCGCTGAAATCGCCGACGCTGGCCTGCTTCTTCTCGCTAAAGTAACTGCGCGCTTCCGGCGTGGCGAATTCGGCAAAGGAGGCATCGGCAATGCGCGGTAGCAGCAGCTTATTCACGTAGCCATTTACATGGCGCAGCCAGTCGCTAATCGCCGGATTGCTTTTGCCATTGAGCAGCGGCTCGTGATCGAATTTGTCCACCAGCCGCACAATATCCATACTTTCCGGTACCGCGCTGCCATCAGCCTTTTGCAGAATCGGCGCCATTTTCTGGCCGATCAGTTTTTTCGGTGTTTGCTCGTCGTCATTCAGCATAACGATGAGTTCTAACGGCAGATTTTTTAAGCCGAAAATCATGCGTGCTTTGACGCAGAAAGGGCAGTGATCGTAGATGTAGAGTTTCATCCCGTTTCTCCTGTGGTTCTAAGGGTGACGGAGGTCACCCTTTTTTCGGACGTGCGGGAAGTATGGAAGAGATCTGTGGCAGGGGCAAACTAGCTGCTGAAAATCGCTGGCGCCACCGAACGCGGCTGGAACTGCCACCACAGCGCCAAAAGGGTGATCATGCCGACGCTGCTCAGCAGCATCCACGGCAGTTCCGGCAGCGCCCATTGCTGGCCCATATCGAACATCCAGCCGCCACCGGAGTAGCCGATCAAGCCGCCAATGGCGAGGCCGAGACGGCTGAAGCCCATATAGCTACCGCGTGCGCGGGAGCTGGCGAGCGAAGCGCTGAGTGTCTCACGCGCCGGTTCAGCAATGATCGAGCCGAGATAAAAGATGGCGATCAGCATAAACAGCGACGGCAGCGAGTCGGTCATGCCAACCGGCAGCAGACTGAACGTCATCAGGAACAAACCGGCCATCAGACGCGTTTCCAGGCGGAAGCGTTTTTCGCTCCAGCGTGCCAGTGGATAGAGCAGGCTTAATGACAGCAGCGCTTCAATGGCGTACATCCACTTCACCGCAGCAGGCGCACCGGCCACCTGATTCACCATCACCGGCAGCATCAACATCACTTGCACGGCGAGAATGTAGTAGCCGGTCAATGTCAGCACATACAGGCGAAAACGCTTATCCTGCCAGACGCGTTGCATCCCTTCACGCATCGCAATGCGTTCTGTCGAGATACGCCACGCCGGTAACCAAATGGCGTTGAACAGCGCAGCAGCGACAAACACCGCCGCGCCAACCCAGCACACCAGGCGGAAATCCCACGCCAACAGCCAGCTGCCAATCAGCGCGCCCAGCACCGCTCCGGCACTGTCCTGCATCATCAGCAGGGAGAAGAAGCGGCCGCGATCGCGTGCGCGCACCAGTTTCATCACCAGCGCGCTACGTGGCGGATCAAACAGCGTGCCGCCAAGACCGGAAAGCAAGCAGGCGAACCACAGCAGCCAGGGTTCATGCGCCAGCGCCATGCAGGCAAAACCCGCCGCACGCATTAACATGCCGGTGACGATCAGCGGACGCGCACCAAAACGGTCGGCAATCGCACCGCCGAAGATGCCGAATCCCTGTTGGACGAACTGCCGCAAGCCAAGCGCAATGCCGACCATCAACGCGGCCCAGCCCAGCTGTTCGACAAAATGGATGGAGATGAGAGGAAATACCACGAAAAATCCCATCACAACCAGCATGTTATCCACTAAAAGAAATGTTTTACCGAGGCGTCGTGCCCGCGCAACCCGAGACATGCTAATTCCTAAGCAAGTGAGAGGAGATAAGAGACCAATTGGTCTATTTTCCGCCTGCTCAGGGGCGAAAAACAGCTTTCTCAGGATGATATTTTTTCATCGAATCCGCAGAAATATTAATCCTAAATCAGGATGAATCCGGATGAACGTGTTCAAGGGTTTTACCGCAAGCGGGGTGACGGTTATAGTGAGAAGTATCGCCGCTGGCGTACATCTTTCTTAAGTTATGGATTTCAGGAGTCATGATGTTTGGCTATCGTTCTGCTGGCCCACGCGTGCGCCTCACTACCGATCGCTTAGTGGTGCGTTTAGTACACGAACGCGATGCCTGGCGATTAGCGGATTATTACGCTGAAAATCGTGCGTTTCTTAAGCCGTGGGAACCGGTGCGCGACGAGAGCCACTGTTATCCTTCCGGTTGGCAAGCACGCCTCGGACTGATCGCTGACATGCATAAACAGGGCTCAGCCTACTATTTTGTGCTGATGGACCCGGAAGAGACCGAAGTGCGTGGTGTAGCCAACTATAGCAACGTGCTGCGCGGATCGTTTCACGCCTGCTATCTCGGCTATTCGCTGGGCGAGAAGTGGCAAGGTCAAGGATTGATGTTTGAAGCGCTCACGACCACCCTTCGCTATATGCAACGTCAGCAGCGCATTCACCGCATTATGGCAAACTACATGCCGCATAATCAGCGCAGTGGCGATCTGCTGGCGCGCCTCGGATTTGAAAAAGAGGGCTATGCCAAAGATTACTTATTGATTGATGGGCGCTGGCAGGATCATGTCCTGACTGCGCTGACCTACCGGGAGTGGACCCCGGATCGCCGTGGACAATAAAAAAGGATTACCCCAATGAAAATGGCTTTATCCGCGCAGGCGCTGCGCGTAATTGGATGCCTGCTGGAGAAGCAGGTCACCACGCCGGATCAATATCCGCTCTCCCTTAATGGCGTTGTCACCGCCTGTAATCAGAAATCCAACCGCGAACCGGTGTTGAATCTCAGCGAGATGGAGGTGCAAACGCAGCTCGATGAGCTGGTGAAAAAGCATCTGGTGACCTCCAATAATGGCTTCGGCCAGCGCGTCAGCAAATATGAACAGCGTTTCTGCAACTCCGCTTTCGGCAACTTGCAGTTGAGCAGCGCTGAAGTCGCGGTGCTGACTCTGTTGTTCCTGCGCGGCGCCCAGACGCCGGGCGAACTGCGTACCCGCAGCGGTCGACTGCATGAATTCAGCGATATGAATGAAGTCGAGCAGACGCTTAACGGTTTGACCACGCGCGATGATGGTCCAATGGTGGTGCGCCTGGCGCGCGAACCGGGCAAACGTGAAAGCCGCTATATGCATCTGTTTGGCGGCGAAGTGGTGGAAGACGCGGCCAGCGCAGAAACCTCAAGCGACAATGACGATTTAACCGCGCGTGTCGCGCAACTTGAAGAAACGGTTGCTCAGTTGCAGTCGCAACTGCAACAGCTGCTGCAAAAGGAGCTCTGATATGACGCTGCGCATTGGCATTGTAGGTTTAGGCGGTATCGCGCAGAAAGCGTGGCTGCCGGTGTTATCGCAGGCCAGCGGCTGGCAATTGGCTGGCGCTTTTTCGCCGAATCAGGCCAAGGCACAACCGATTTGCGATAGCTATCGCATACCCTATTTTGGTCAACTGGATGCGCTGGCCGCAGCCAGCGATGCGGTATTTGTTCATAGCAGCACCGCCAGTCATTACGAAGTGGTCAAAGCGCTGTTGCTGGCGGGCAAAGATGTGTGCGTCGATAAACCGCTAGCCGAAACGCTGCAACAGGCTGAAGCGCTGGTGGCGCTGGCGGACAAGCATAAGCGTAAGCTGATGGTGGCATTCAACCGCCGCTTTGCGCCGCGTTACCAGCAGCTAAAAAATGACATGCCACGCGCGGCCTCGCTGCGTATTGAGAAGCATCGCGCGGATAGCGTTGGCCCGCACGATCTGCGTTTTACCCTGCTGGATGATTATCTGCACGTGGTTGATACCGCGCTGTGGCTGGCGGGCGGCACTCTGACGCGCGAGTTGGGACATATCGAGACCAATGACGATGGCGCGATGTTGTACGCCGAACACCATTTCACCGCCGGTTCGCTGCAAATCACCACCAGCATGCATCGTCGCGCCGGGACGCAACGCGAAGTGGTCAGCGCCATCTGTGACGGTGATTACATCGAAATTAACGAGATGCGCGACTGGCAGCAGGAAAACCGCAGCGGCATCGTGCGTGATGTGCCGCCCGCGTGGCAAAGCCATCTTACCCAGCGCGGTTTTAGCGGCGCAGCGCACCATTTCATTCAGTGTGTTGAAAATCAGACGATGCCTGAAACCAGTGGCGAACAGGCGCTGGCGGCGCAGCGTCTGGTGGAAAAGTTGTGGCGCGATGCCGAACGTGAATAATCCCTTGTAACACTCAATGCTGGTCATTTCCCGCCGTGTCAGTAGACTATCGCCGGACATCACGGGATGTCCGCGCTAAGTCGCTCATTTCTCCGACACTTTTCAGGATGCGCCACTCAATATGAATTTGCTGAAATCGCTGGCTGCGGTCAGTTCGATGACCTTGTTTTCCCGCGTACTGGGCTTTGCCCGCGATGCCATTGTGGCGCGCGTTTTCGGTGCGGGGATGGCAACCGATGCCTTCTTTGTTGCCTTCAAACTGCCTAACCTGCTGCGCCGCATTTTTGCCGAAGGCGCGTTTTCTCAGGCGTTCGTGCCAATCCTGGCGGAATATAAAAGCAAGCAGGGCGAAGATGCCACGCGGGTGTTTGTCGCCTACGTTTCCGGTTTATTGACGCTAGTACTGGCGGTGGTGACCGTGTTGGGGATGATCGCTGCGCCCTGGGTGATTGTGGTGACGGCGCCAGGCTTTGCCGATACCGCCGACAAATTCGCTTTAACCAGCGCGCTGCTGCGCGTCACCTTTCCTTATATTCTGCTGATCTCGCTGGCGTCGCTGGCGGGTGCCATCCTCAATACCTGGAACCGTTTTTCCGTGCCGGCGTTTGCGCCGACGCTGCTCAACATCAGCATGATTGGTTTTGCCGTCTTCGCTGCGCCGCATTTTAATCCTCCGGTGATGGCGCTGGCGTGGGCTGTGGTGGTGGGCGGCGTGTTGCAGCTGTTTTATCAACTGCCGCACCTGAAGAAAATTGGCATGCTGGTTCTGCCGCGTCTGAATCTGCGCGATGCGGGCGTGTGGCGAGTGATGCGTCAAATGGGGCCGGCGATTCTTGGCGTGTCGGTCAGTCAAATTTCACTGATCATCAACACCATCTTCGCCTCCTTTCTGGTTTCCGGTTCGGTTTCATGGATGTACTACGCCGATCGTCTGATGGAGTTTCCTTCCGGCGTGCTGGGCGTGGCACTGGGCACCATTTTGCTGCCCTCGCTGGCGAAGAGTTTTGCCAGTGGCAATCAGGAAGAGTATTCACGGTTGATGGATTGGGGCCTGCGTCTCTGCTTCCTGCTGGCGTTGCCGAGCGCAGTGGCGCTGGGGATTTTGTCCGGGCCGCTGACGGTCGCGCTGTTCCAGTACGGGAAATTCACCGCCTTTGATGCCTTGATGACGCAACGCGCGCTGATTGCCTATTCAGTGGGTTTGATGGGGCTGATTGTGGTGAAAGTGCTGGCACCCGGCTTCTATTCTCGCCAGGACATCAAGACTCCGGTGAAAATTGCCATCGTGACGCTGATTGTGACGCAATTGATGAACCTGGCATTTATTGGCCCGCTCAAACACGCCGGTTTGTCGCTGTCGATTGGTCTTGCCGCTTGTCTAAATGCCGCGCTGTTGTACTGGCAACTGCGTAAGCAGGATATCTTCCAGCCGCAGCCTGGCTGGTTCAGTTTCCTGACTCGTTTGCTGATTGCGGTATGTGTGATGGCCGCAGCGCTGTTGGGCATTCTGCAGGTCATGCCAGCATGGGAAGAGGGGCAGATGTGGTGGCGCCTGATTCGTCTGGCGGCGGTCTGCGCCATCGGCGGCGGCTCATACTTTGTGATGCTTGGCTTGCTCGGCTTCCGCCCGCGCGACTTCGCGCGCCGCACTATGGCGTAAAAAACCAGCTCTCACGCAGACGGAAGTTTGTTTTGGTCCGGCGGTCCTCGCGCCGCTTTGCGGTTCCTTCACTTCGTACGTCAGCCTGACGGACCGGCTCAGACGGGACTTCCTTGTCCCGGCTGAGCCTTTCGCCCGCGTCCTGCGGGCAAATCCTGGCTTCCTTTCTCAGTTCAGCGCTGCGGATGCCTGCCCAAAACAAGCTCCCGCCTGCTGTTTATCTCTTGTGCGCTATGCTTAAAACCAAAACAAAAAGGCCGCCATCCCGAAAGATAGCAGCCTCTTCAAACCCACTTTTTTACCCTTTACGACTCAGCGTCGCCTGACCTTTACCCAAACCATCCGGCCCGTAAAATGCCTGCGTTTGGTGCGGTCGCAATACCGCCAATGCTTCATTGGTGAAGCCAATCTGATGCTGCAACAAAATCCCGTTATGCGTATTGGCATCGCGTAAACGGCGCGTGTGCTGTTGAATACGCATCCAGCGGTTTTCGCGATCGCTGTGATCACCATAGGGCGCTTGCGTGCCGAGGGATTTCTCGGTGGTGCGGCGCATCTCGTCCAGATAATTCAACGTAGTCAGCAGCGCGCTTTTATCTTCAGAAATACGCTGCAGCATGTTGCCATTAACCTGGCCGGCAGAAAGTTGCTGTTGTTCTTCATCCATTACCAGCGCAAGGGATGTCAGCACGTCCTGCATTTTGTCTAAGGTGATCAGCAGATTGTCCATTGGGATTAGTTACCCTCTAAATACGCCTTGGTATCGGCGATCAGCGCGTCGGCGATCTTACCGGTATCCATTTTCAATTCGCCATTACGAATGGCCGTCTTCAGCTGCTCAACGCGCGCTGTGTTAATGTCTTTGCTGCCAGGCTGCATCAGTTGCGCCTGCGCGGTACTCAACTTCACTTCTGCACCGCTTTCGCTGGTGCTGGCTGCTGGCGTGGCGCTCTGACGCACTTTGCCGCTGTTATCGTTGGTATCGCGTGTTTGAACAGTGCTAACCGGATTCGTAGGCTGCGTTCTGTCGATGCTCATGGTAAGGCTCCTGTAAGGTCAGTTGGGGGTCAGCCAACTGAGTCAGCATAGGGTAATGTCTTTGTTGATATCTCTATCGGCAGAACAACAGTGTTCTTTAACGCTTTATAGCGATATCAGAATATTCCCATCCGCGTCGACGCGACCACTGACAACCTGACCATTTCCCATCCTCACGCGCACCATTTGTGCCGCGCTGGCGTTGTTCAGCGCACGTCCTTCGCTGCTGGCATTAAACCCGTTTCCACTGGCGACTACCATCACATTTTGACCGGCTTTCACGCGCCACGGTTGGCGCACCATAGTGGCTGTGACCGGCTGTCCTGGCGGGATATCGCGCAGCGCAACCGCATCGATGACGCCACTGCTATCCATCAAGGCGCGAGCCGGCAGTTCATCCAGCCGCCCGGTTTCCAGACGCACATCAGACTGGCTGAGATTGCTGCCGCGCGCCACCTGACGGCTCGCCACCAGATATTGTCCGGTGACCTGCACCTGAACCTGCAGGAAACGACGGTTTTGATCGCAGTTAGCGGCGATGCTGATATTGCCCCACTGACGGCTATTACCCGGCAGTTGCAGCTCAGGGGTTTCGCAGTTTGGCCACTGCGCCTGCGGCGTACGTACCACCACCGTCATGCCGGCGGCATGTTGTGGGTCGCGCGCCTTAAAAAATTGGGTTAACTGCGCGGTAAGGTCCGCGGCAGAACTGGGTAGCGCCAGTGCCAGCAAAAGTGTGGCTAGCAAAGTGGAATATCTGCGCATAACGCCTCCTGACGAGAAGATGGCACCGAGTCTACGCCTCGCGCAAAAAAATCAATGTCAAAAATAGCCGTCATTTTTGCTGCTATTCAGACGATCGCCCTTGCATTTGTCCACTTAAGCTGTCAGCTCAAAATTCTCATTCGCGGAGGAAGCATGCTCGACAAACTCGATGCCGCGCTGCGATTTGGTACTGAAGCGTTAAACCTGCGTGCTCAGCGTCAGGAAATCCTGGCGTCAAACATTGCCAACGCCGATACCCCGGGCTACCAGGCGCGGGATATCGACTTTGCCAGCCAACTGAGCAAGGTGATGCAAAACGGTCGCGCCGAAGGCAGCAGTCTGGCGCTGAATGTGACGTCCTCACGCCACATTGAAGCGCAAACCAACTCTCAGCCGTCACTGGATCTGCTGTACCGCATTCCCGATCAACCCGCCGCGGATGGCAACACCGTGGATATGGATCGCGAACGTACGCAGTTTGCTGATAACAGCCTGAAATACCAAACCGATCTCACCCTCATCAGTAGCCAGATCAAAGGCATGATGAGCGTTCTGCAGGGGCAATAAGCATGGCATTGCTGAATATCTTTGATATCGCCGGTTCTGCGATGACAGCGCAATCACAGCGCCTCAACGTCAGCGCCAGTAACCTGGCCAACGCCGACAGCGTAACCGGCCCTGATGGCCAACCTTACGTGGCAAAGCAGGTGATTTTCCAGACCGACGCCGCACAAGGTGCAGCGACCGGCGGCGTGAAGGTCGCAGGCGTGGTTAACGATCCTACTCCGGCAAAACTGGTGTATGACCCAGGCAATCCGCTGGCGGATCAGAAGGGCTACGTCAAGATGCCAAACGTTGATGTTGTGTCCGAAACCGTCAACACCATGTCCGCGTCGCGCAGCTACCAGGCCAACGTTGAAGTGCTGAACACGGTGAAGTCAATGATGATGAAAACCCTCACCATGGGTCAGTAACGGAGAACGACGATGAGCGTAGCAGTAGGAATTAAAGACAGTCTGGACCCAACGGTACTGACCTCCAGCAGTGCTTCGAGCGGTAATACCTCCGCCGACCTGCAGAATCAGTTTCTGAATATGTTGGTGGCGCAGCTGAAAAACCAGGATCCCACCAATCCAATGGATAACAGCCAGCTCACCACCCAGTTGGCTCAAATCAACACCCTGAGCGGTATTGAAAAGCTGAATACCACGCTGGGATCCATCTCTGGTCAGATTAGCTCTAGCCAGTCGTTGCAGAGCGCAACCTTAATTGGTCACGGCGTGATGGTTAACGGTAGCCAGGTCCTGGTGGGCAGCGGCACGACCACGCCTTTCGGTGTGGAACTGAGCACCGCGTCAACCGCGACCACCGCCACCATCAAAGATGCCAGTGGCGCGACTGTTCGCACCATCGATTTGGGTGCACTGACTGCAGGCGTCCATACCTTCTCATGGGATGGCACCCTGACCGATGGCAGCACTGCACCGGATGGAAAATATACCGTTTCACTGGCCGCCAGCAGTGGCAGCACCCAATTGGTGGCTCAACCGCTCAACTATGCCTACGTCAATGGCGTCAGCACAGTGGGTGACACCGCAAAACTGGATCTCGGCACCATGGGCTCCGCAACCCTCGATGAAATTCGTCAGATTCTCTGATTAACCTTTAGCAGGAGAAATACTATGTCTTTTTCACAAGCGGTGAGCGGCCTGAATGCTGCCTCCAGCAATCTGGATGTAATTGGTAACAACATCGCCAACTCCGCCACAGCCGGTTTTAAATCCAGCACCATTGCCTTTGCCGATATGTTTGCCGGTTCTAATGTCGGTCTGGGTACCAAGGTTGCTGCCGTTATCCAGGACTTTGGTGATGGTAGTACCACGTCAACCAGTCGTGGACTGGACGTAGCGCTGAGCGGCAACGGCTTCTTCCGTATGACCGACGCCAGCGGCGGCGTGTTCTATTCCCGTAACGGCCAGTTCACACTGGATGCCAACCGTAACCTGGTGAACACCCAAGGTCTGAACGTTTCCGGTTATCCGGCCAGCGGCACACCGCCAACCATTCAGACCGGTGCGAACCCGGTGGCGCTGAGTATTCCGACCACGCAGATGGGCGCTCGCGCAACGACCACCGCGACTCAGGTTGCGAACCTGAACTCAACCAGCACCACACCAACGGTGACAACGTTTGATAAGTCCAACGTTGATAGCTACAACGCAAAAACCACCATGACGGTGTATGACACCCAGGGTAACGATCATCAGTTAGATATGTACTACATCAAAACTGCGGATAACACCTGGACCGTGCATATGGTTGACTCCACCACGGGTAATGAAGTCGGTAACACCGCAGCAGGCGACAACCTGGGCTACCAGATGAAGTTTGATGCCAACGGTAAGCTGACCGGCGTATCAAAAATGATTGACGATCCGGCCAACCCGGGCACTGCAATTCCGGATACCACGACCACCAGCGCCTCACTGGCAAACCTAGTTGTGAGCGGCACCAACGGTGCGGATGGCATGAACATCAGCATGAGCATGTTGGGCAGCCTGCAGCAAAACACCGGTGCGACCACCTTTGGTAACCCAACGCAGGACGGTTATCAGCCTGGCGATTTGACCAGCTACACCATCAATGATGATGGCACCATTACCGGTACTTACTCCAACCAGAAAACCCAGTTGTTGGGTCAGATCGTGCTGGCGAGCTTCTCTAACCCGGAAGGTCTGAAGTCTGAAGGCGATAACGTCTGGTCAGCTACCAGCTCATCAGGTCAGGCTGCGGTTGGTCTGGCAGGCACTGGTACTTACGGCAACCTGACTTCAGGTGCGCTGGAAGCATCCAACGTCGATATGAGTAAAGAGCTGGTGAACATGATCGTTGCGCAACGTAACTATCAGGCTAACAGCCAGACCATCAAAACTCAGGACCAGATTCTTAACACCCTGGTTAACTTACGTTAATTCGCTAACGGGATTGCTTTATGGATCACGCAATATATACCGCTATGGGCGCGGCCAGTCAGACGTTGGAGCAGCAGTCGGTAACGGCCAGCAACCTCGCCAACGCCTCAACGCCGGGCTTTCGTGCTCAGCTCAACGCGTTGCGCGCAGTGCCGGTCAGCGGCTGGTCGCTGCCAACGCGTACGCTGGTTGCCGCTTCCACGCCGGGCGCCGATATGTCACCGGGCTCAATGGATAACACCGGCCGCACGCTGGATGTGGGTGTCGCGCAGGATGGCTGGTTGGCAGTACGTGCCGCTGACGGTACCGAAGCCTATACCCGCAACGGCAACATGCAGATCAGCTCGACCGGTATTTTGACCATTCAGGGCAATCCCGTGATGGGCGATGGCGGTCCGATCGCCATCCCGCAAGGTGCTGAATTGACCATCGCGGCGGACGGTACCATCACCTCGCGTAACGCCGGTGATGCACCCAATGCCACGGTGCAGATTGGTCGCCTGAAGCTGGTGCGTGCCACCGGTAAAGAGATGCAACGTGGTGATGACGGCATGTTCCGTCCTAACCAGCAAACTCAGGCGACGCGCGGCGCTGCGCTGGCGAACGATGCCACCATGACGGTGATGCCTGGCGTGCTGGAGGGCAGTAACGTGAAGCCGGTGGAAACCATGGTCGATATGATCGCCAACGCCCGACGTTTTGAGATGCAGATGAAAGTGATCTCCAACGTCGATGAAAACGAACAAAAAGCTAACAGCTTGCTCAACATGAGCAGCTAAGGCGTAAGGAAAACACCATGATTCGTTCTTTATGGATCGCCAAAACCGGTCTTGACGCTCAGCAAACCAACATGGACGTCATCTCCAACAACCTCGCGAACGTGAGCACCAACGGCTTTAAACGTTCGCGCGCGGTATTTGAAGATTTGATGTACCAAACCCTGCGTCAGCCGGGCACCCAGTCGTCGGAGCAAACTACGCTGCCGTCAGGTCTGCAGATCGGTACCGGTGTGCGTCCTGTTACGACAGAGCGTCTGCATCAGCAGGGTAACCTGTCGCAGACCAGCAACTCGAAAGACGTGGCAATCAATGGCCAGGGTTATTTCGAAGTGCAGATGCCAGACGGCACCTCGGCGTATACCCGTGATGGTTCATTCCAGGTTGACCAGAACGGTCAGCTGGTAACCAACGCCGGTTATCCGGTACAGCCAGGCATCACCATTCCGGCCAACGCCACCAGCATCACTATCTCGCGCGATGGCGTGGTGAGTGTGACGCAGCAGGGCCAGACCAACCCGGCGCAGGTCGGTCAGTTGACGCTCAGCACCTTCATGAACGATGCGGGCCTGAATAGCCAGGGTGAAAACCTCTATCAGGAGACGCAGGCATCCGGTGCGGCAACGCAGAGCACGCCAGGCCAGAACGGCGCGGGTCTGCTGTATCAGGGTTATGTCGAAACCTCGAACGTCAACGTGGCGGAAGAGCTGGTCACCATGATTCAGACGCAGCGCGCCTACGAGATCAACAGTAAAGCGATCAGCACCTCCGATCAGATGCTGGCGAAGTTAACCCAGCTGTAATGCTGGTGTCGTTGGGCCAGCCTGGCTGGCCTGATTAAGCAACATGAATAAGGTTAGAACTCCGTGGCGAAGCAAGTGATTCTCAAGCCTGGTCATTGGTTGGTAGCCACGCTGCTACTCACTCTTAACGGTTGTGCGCTGGTTCCGCGCACGCCACTGGTGCAAGGGGCGACAACGGCAGAGCCGACGCCATCCGCACCGCCAGTGGTGAACGGTTCCATTTTTCAGGGCGTCGCACCGCTGAACTACGGCTATCAGCCGCTGTTTGAGGATCGCCGTCCACGCAACATTGGCGACACATTGACGATCACCTTGCAGGAAAACGTCAGCGCCAGCAAAAGTTCTTCCGCCAACGCCAGCCGCGATGGCAGCAACAGTTTTGGTGTGACAGGTGTACCAACCGGCCTGAGTGGTCTGGTGGGTGCCGGTGGCGAAAAAGCCACGCTGGATGCCAATGGCAAAAATGATTTCGCCGGCAAAGGTGGCGCCACGGCGAATAACACCTTTACGGGCACCATCACCGTCACCGTCAATCAGGTGTTGTCGAACGGCAACCTGCGCGTGGTGGGTGAGAAACAGATCGAAATTAACCAGGGCACCGAATTCATCCGCTTCTCGGGCGTGGTTAACCCGCGCACCATCAGCGCCAGCAATGCGGTGCTCTCCACCGCGGTGGCCGATGCACGTATTGAGTACGTCGGAAATGGTTATATCAATGAAGCGCAGACGATGGGCTGGTTCCAGCGTTTCTTCCTGAACGTCTCGCCGATGTAAGAGGTATTAAGAATGAATATGAAGACTCTGCTCCGCCTGAGCCTCTGCTTGCTGCTCGGTTTCAGCGTTCTGGCGCATGCTGATCGCATCCGCGATCTGACCTCCGTACAGGGCGTGCGCGATAACCAGCTGATCGGTTACGGCTTGGTGGTTGGCCTTGATGGTACCGGTGACCAGACCACGCAAACCCCGTTTACTACGCAAACCGTGAGCAACATGCTCTCCCAGCTCGGCATTACCGTGCCGGCTGGTACCAACATGCAGCTGAAAAACGTGGCGGCCGTCATGGTGACCGCCAAGCTGCCGACCTTTGCGCGTCAGGGCCAAACCGTAGATGTGGTGGTCTCCTCGCTGGGTAACGCCAAAAGTTTGCGCGGCGGTACGCTACTGATGACGCCGATGAAAGGCGTCGATAACCAGGTTTATGCGCTGGCGCAGGGTAACATTCTGGTTGGCGGTGCCGGCGCTTCAGCCGGTGGCAGCAGCGTGCAGGTTAACCAGCTGAACGGTGGCCGTATTACCGGCGGCGCCACGGTAGAGCGTGAACTACAGAGCAACTTTGGTAGCCAGAACACCATCAACCTGCAGTTGAATAATGAAGACTTCAGCATGGCGCAGCGCATCGCCGACGCCATTAACAGCCGTGGCATTGGTTCCGCGCAGCCGCTGGATGCGCGTACCGTGCAGATCCGCGTGTCGCCAAATAACAGTTCTCAGGTGCGTCTGCTGGCTGAAATTCAAAACCTCGACGTTTCGGTGCCGCTGGAAGATGCCAAGGTGATTATCAACTCACGTACCGGTTCGGTAGTGATGAACCGCGAAGTGACGCTGAACACCTGTGCGGTGGCGCAGGGTAATCTGTCGGTTACCGTCAATCAGCAGCAGAACGTCAGTCAGCCTGATACGCCGTTGGCGGGCGGTCAGACGGTGACCACTAACAATACCCAGATCGATCTGCGTCAGAGTGGCGGCGCGCTGCAACGTGTTAACTCCAGCGCTAACCTCAACAACGTGGTACGTGCGCTGAATGCGCTGGGTGCGTCACCGATTGAGCTGATGTCGATTTTGCAATCGATGGAAAGCGCAGGCTGCTTGCGCGCCAAACTGGAAATTATCTGATGAACGATACGCAATCGCTGGTGAATGCGGCGTATGACAGCCGCTCGCTGAACGACCTGAAACGCGAAGCCGCCGCCGACCCGAAAGGGAAGGCGATGCAGGTGGCCAAGCAGGTGGAAGGGATGTTCGTGCAGATGATGATGAAAAGCATGCGCGCTGCGCTGCCGCAGGATGGCCTGCTAAGCAACGATCAGACGCGGCTTTTCACCTCGATGTACGATCAGCAGATTGCACAGGACATCGGTAAACGTGGTCTCGGCATGGCCGATATCATCGTTAAACAGATGCAGCCCGCTCAGGAGCCGGACGAAACCGCCGGTACGGTGCCGATGAAGCTGGACAACAGTTTCATCTATAGCAACCTGCCGTCGAATCAGCTGGAGCAGATGGTGCGTAAAGCGGTGCCGCGTTTGCCGGTCTCGCCGAGCAGTTTGCCGAGCGACAGCAACGACTTTATCGCCCAGCTCGCGCAACCGGCGCAGGTCGCCAGTCAGCAGAGCGGCATTCCGCATCATCTGATCCTGGCGCAGGCCGCGCTGGAATCCGGCTGGGGCCAGCGACAGATCCTGACGCGCGACGGCAAGCCGAGTTACAACGTGTTCGGTATTAAGGCGAGCGGTGACTGGAAGGGCGCAACCACCGATATCATGACCACCGAATACGAAGGCGGCGTGGCGAAAAAAGTGCGCGCCAGTTTCCGTGTGTATAGCTCCTATATGGAAGCGCTCAGCGACTACGTCAAACTGCTGTCCAACAATCCTCGTTATGCCGCCGTTGCCAACGCGCCGAGCGCCGAGCAGGGCGCGCGTGCCTTGCAGGCCGCCGGTTACGCGACCGATCCAAAGTATGCGCAAAAACTGGTGGGAATGATCCAGCAATTCAAAAACATGGGCGAAAAAGTGGTGAAGGCGTATAGCAACGACATCACCGATTTGTTCTGATTTTTGCTCTCAAGTTTCACTTAAGCACGCCGATAACAATCACATGCCGCGGGCGTTCACCGCCCGCGCAATCGCACTGATGACTGCCAGCCCGGTTAACGGGAAATTAAGGAACCGAGATGTCCAGCATAATTAACTCAGCGATGAGTGGGCTGAGCGCCGCACAGGCTGCATTAAGCACCACCAGTAATAACATCAGCAATTACACGGTAGCGGGCTATTCGCGTCAGACGGCGATTTTGTCGCAGTCGAACAGCACCCTGCAGGGCAACAGCTATTACGGCAACGGTGTAACGCTCTCCGGCGTGCAGCGTGAGTATGACGAGTTCATCACCGCCCAGCTACGCGGCTCCAGCGCCAACTACAGCGCCGTGAATACGCAGTACAACCAAATTTCGAACATTGATGATCTGCTCTCGACGTCGACCACCAGCTTGTCGACCTCAATCCAAAGCTTCTTCACCAACGTGCAGAACGTGGTGAGTAACGCCAACGATCCGTCGGCGCGTCAATCAATGCTGAGTTACGCACAAGGCCTGGTGAACCAATTCCAGACCACGGCGCAATATCTCAATAATATGCAGAACAGCGTTAATACGGATATCGCCTCGAACGTCGACCAAATCAACACCTTCACCAGTCAGATTGCCGACCTGAACAGTCAGATCGCCAAGCTGACCACCGGCGGTGGCGCGGCGCCGAACAATTTGCTGGATCAGCGCGATCAGTTAGTGAATAGCCTGAATAATGTGGTTGGCGTTAACGTATCCCAACAGGACGGTAGCTATATCGTCTCAATGGGCAGCGTGACCTTGGTGAATGGTAAAAACTCCACCAGTTTGGTGGCGATGCCGTCCAGCAGTGATTCAACACGTACCACTGTCGGCTATGTCGATAAGCAGGCGGGTAATGTTGAGATCCCTGAGAAGACATTAACCACCGGTTCACTCGGCGGTTTGCTGGCGTTTCGTACGCAGGATTTGGATACCGCGCAGAATCAGCTCGGTCAGTTAGCTGCGGCGTTCACCACTAGCTTCAATACCGTGCACAGCGAAGGGTATGACAGCAACGGTGACCAGGGTGGCAACTTCTTTAATATCGGTTCGCCAACCGTGGTGGGTAACAGCAAAAATACCTCAGCGGCTACCGTTACGGCTGCATGGTCAGATACCAGCGCGATGAAAGCGTCTAACTACACCGTGAGTTATGACGGCAGTAATTGGTCGGTGACCCGCATGTCTGACAACGTGAAGTTTAGCGTTACGCCAGATGCGACTGATGGCACGCTCAACTTTGATGGCCTGAAACTGACGGTGAGCACCTCACCCGCGCCTAACGCTAAAGACAGTTTCCTTGTCAAACCGGTACAGAACGTCATTGCCGGTATGTCGGTTGCGATCACCGATGAGTCGCAAATTGCTGCGGCATCCAGCGCAACCAGCGGTGAAAGTGACAACCGTAATGCGCAGAAATTGTTGGACCTGCAGGATAGTAAGTTGGTGAATGGTAATGCGACCATCGCTCAGGCTTACGCCAGCATTGTCAGCAGCGTCGGTAACAAAACCAGCACGCTGGAAACGGCCAGCACCACACAAGAAAACGTGGTTACACAGCTAAGCGATCGCCAGCAGTCAGTTTCAGGGGTCAACCTCGATGAAGAGTACTCTAATCTGACGAAGTATCAGCAGTTCTATATGGCGAACGCGCAAGTACTGCAAACGGCGAGTACCATTTTTAATGCGCTGATGGGCATCCGCGGCTAAGCATAGAGGATAAAAACCATGCGTCTTAGTACCAATATGATTTTCAACCAGCAGGTGCGCGGGATTACTGACTCGCAAGCTTCCTGGTTAAAAGTAGGTGAACAGCTCTCTACCGGGCTGCGCGTCAGCAATCCCTCAGATGATCCAATCGCCGCCTCCCGCGCCGTGGTGCTTTCGCAATCGCAGGCGAAAAGTAGCCAATATGCCACGGCACGCAGCTTTGCCGATCAAAGCTTGTCGATGGAAGAGAACTCACTCTCCAGCGTGACCAGCAGCATTCAAGATGCGCAGACCATGATTGTGTATGGTTCAACCGGTACGCTGAGTGACGATGACCGCGCATCGATTGCCACCAAATTACAAGGTATTCGTGACCAACTGCTGAACCAGGCTAACAGCCGTGACGGTAATGGTCGCTATATTTTTGCGGGCTATCAAACTGATGTCGCACCGTTCAGTGACGCTGGAGCCCCAACGGGCGTTACGTATGTTGGCGGGACCGATGCCATTACGCAGAAGGTCGATGATGGTCGCACGATGGCGGTGAGTAGCACAGGATCGTCAGTATTTATGTCACTGACCAGCAACGCAAAAGCAGAGCCGGACGGCAGCCCGAGTGAAACCAATCTGTTTAACATGCTTGATAGCGCAATTGCAGCACTCAATACGCCGCAGGATGATGCTGATGACGCAACCAAGCAGGTTTTCCAGGATGCAATGGATAAATCCAACCGTGGCTTGAGCAACTCATTGAACAACGTGTTGGCGGTGCGTTCAGCAGTAGGTTCACAGTTGGCTGAACTGGATACGCTGGATGCGCAGGGCGATGACCGTGACACCATTATGGCTTCACAAATGACAGATCTGGTGCAGGTTGATTATACGCAAGCCATTTCCAGCTACACCATGCAACAAACGGCTTTGCAGGCGTCTTATAAGACTTTTACCGATATGTCGAAACTCTCGCTGTTCCAGCTTAATTCGTAATTGACCTGAACCTTTGAGCGTACTTTAACCGGGTGCGCTTAGTTTCTCCCACCGCCTTTCGGGGCTGTGGGATTTTTTTTGCCTGTTATTTATGGCGACCGCAGGCAATAAAAAACCCCGGACTGGCCGGGGTTTGCTGTTTACTGCCGTGCTGTAGCTTACGCGCTTTCCGGACGGGTTGCCGGGGCGGTGGCCTGATGCGTCGCGCTGTGACCGCCGGCAGAGCCGCGGCCCTCGAAGCCAAACGCTGGACGGACCCAGTCGCTGTTACGAACCGGTTCAGGTTCCCACGCCGGAGCCGGTGCTTTGGTCATCGGTGCGGTAGCGTGGTGCTTGAAGCGCGTCTCTACCGTGGTCACTGCGGTATCACGAGCCGCAACCGGCGCATGAGGTTCAGTGACCGGCGTGACTTCCGCTTCAGCCGCGACTGGCGCAGCCAGCACTTCTTCAACCTGAGCTTCCACTGCTGGAGAAACATCAGCTGGCGCCTGCTCTACAACCGCAGCGACTTCGCTGACTTCACCTTCAGGCTTCGCTTCTTCAACGACAACAGCCGGTTCCGCTTCAGCCGCAGTTTCCTGTGCAACTTGTTCATCAGCAGCAGAGATCACGGCTGGCTCTTCGTTGACAGGCGCGGCAATCGGCGTGACGTCATCAGTGTTTACCACTGGAACATCGGTATGTGCCTGTGGTTCAGCATGATGCACAGCTTCTTCAGCAGCAACTAGCTCAACGGCCGGTTCAACAGTAGCCGGTTGAGCTTCTGCATCAGCGGATTGCTGGTAGCCGTAATCCGACACTTCATGCATCGCATCTTGCGTGCTGTACTCTTCCTGCGCTTGCGCAACCGGGTAAGAGATCCACACTTTGCCTGACGCCATTTCTGGTGAGGCAGCAGCCGATTCCAGCGGCATTGCAGACTGCGTTGGGTAACGCTCGTCACGATAACGGCGACGACGCTGACCACTTACGCGTAGGTGACGCGGTGAACGACGTGAACGGCGCGGCATATTGGCGCTATCACGGTTATCGCTATCATCTTGCTCGTCATTGCTGGCTTCAGGATGTTCGTGGTACTGAGCGCGCGGCGCAGTTTCAACGGCGGCTTCATGAACCACTGGTGCTTCGGCAGCAATTTCAGTGGTATCGCCCACACGCACGCGCTGTGACAGCTGACGCTGCTTACGACGCGGCATTACCTGAACGCGTTCTTCTTCCTGCTCGACGTTTTCGTCAACAACAGGAGCCTGAACAACCGGCTCAGCGGCTTTCTGATCCTGCTGCTGAGTGCGCTTCTCTTCCTGACGACGACGCTGGCGATCAGCACGCTGTTCGCGGCGCTGTTGTTGCTGCTCATCACGTTGCTCAAGTGCTTCATCGCTCAGGACCGGACGCGCTTCACGCGGCTCGTTCTGACGCTTGTTGCGACGATTGTCCTGATTGTCACGCGGTTCGCGGGCTTCACGTGGCTCACGTGCTTCACGCGGCTCGCGCGGTTCACGACCTTCGCGCACCTGACCATTCTCGCCATTACGCGGAGTACGTTCGCGACGGTTGTTGCGGCGATTGTTATTGTTGCGACGTTCGCCACGCTGCTGGGTATTTTCAGATTCAGCAGCAACAACGGCTGGGGATTCTTGTTTAGTTTCAGCAGGAGCCGCAGCTGGTGCATCACCGGCAAACAGTTTCTTCAATCCGCTCAGCAGGCGTGCCACGAAGCCGGTGTTAGTCACCGCTGGTGCTGCAACAGCAGGCTTGGTTTTCACTTCTGCTGCAGGCTGAGACTCTTTCACCACTTCAACCGGCGCAGGCGGCGCATCAGGCATCGCGAAGGCGGCCAATGCTGGCTGCTCCGGACGACGACGCTCAGCGTGCTCTTCTTCAGAAGGCAGCGCCATTTCCGCTTCGTGCAGTTTCGGTAAGTGATAGCTCAGCGTTTGCGTCTCTTCGCCGGTGCGAACACGCAGTACCGAGTAGTGTGGCGTTTCCATCTGATCGTTTGGCACGATGATGGCACGCACGCCGCCCTGGCGTTTTTCGATGGCGCTAACGGCATCACGCTTTTCGTTCAACAGGTAAGAGGCGACCTGAACCGGAACAATGGCATGCACTTCTTTGGTGTTGTCTTTCAGCGCTTCTTCTTCAATCAGACGCAGAATAGACAGCGACAGCGATTCGTTATCACGGATGGTGCCGGTACCGCTGCAGCGAGGGCAGACGTGATGGCTGGATTCACCCAGTGACGGGCTCAGACGCTGACGCGACATCTCCAGCAAACCGAAGCGTGAAATGTGGCTGATCTGAATACGCGCACGATCCTGACGTACCGCTTCACGCAGACGGTTTTCCACCGCGCGCTGGTGGCGCACTGGCGTCATGTCGATGAAGTCGATAACAATCAGGCCGCCGAGATCGCGCAGACGCAGCTGGCGAGCGATCTCATCGGCCGCTTCCAGGTTGGTGTTATAGGCGGTTTCTTCGATATCACCGCCGCGAGTTGCACGTGCGGAGTTGATATCAATCGCCGTCAGGGCTTCGGTACTATCGATAACAATCGAGCCGCCTGATGGCAGACGCACTTCACGTTGGAAGGCTGATTCAATCTGCGATTCGATTTGGTAGTGGCTGAACAGCGGGATTTCACCGGTGTACAGTTTGATTTTGCTGCTGAAGTCTGGACGACCCAGTGCAGCAATGTGCTGACGAGCCAGTTCCAGGACTTTTGGATTATCGATAAGGATTTCACCGATATCCTGACGCAGATAGTCGCGGAAGGCGCGCACGATAACGTTGCTTTCCTGATGGATCAGGAAAGGCGCCGGGCGGCTGTCTGCGGCTTTCTTAATGGCTTCCCAGTGCTTCATACGGAAGCTGAGATCCCACTGCAGTGATTCGGCAGATTTGCCTACGCCCGCAGTGCGGACGATTAATCCCATGCCGTCTGGAAGTTCCAGTGCGGAAAGTGCTTCTTTTAATTCGGTACGATCGTCGCCCTCAATGCGGCGTGAAATACCACCGGCACGTGGGTTGTTCGGCATCAATACCAGATAGCTACCGGCCAGAGAAATAAAGGTGGTCAATGCTGCACCTTTATTACCGCGTTCCTCTTTATCAATTTGAACGATAACTTCCTGACCTTCACGCAGCACATCTTTGATATTCGGACGACCATGTGCGTTGTAATTGGCGGGGAAGTATTCGCGGGAAATTTCTTTCAGAGGGAGGAAACCGTGACGTTCTGCACCGTAATCGACAAATGCAGCTTCAAGGCTAGGTTCAACGCGGGTGATTTTACCTTTGTATATGTTGGCTTTTTTCTGTTCGTGTCCAGGACTTTCAATATCCAGATCGTACAGACGTTGTCCATCAACCAGGGCAACGCGCAACTCCTCCTGCTGAGTTGCGTTAATTAACATTCTTTTCATCGTGACTTACTCGTTATTCTCACATGAGTGATCTAGCTGCGGGCATCGTTACCCTGGACGAGAATCAACCGATGGCCCCGTGTCTTAATGCACTGACGTCAACCTCACGGTTGTCGGCGGCTAAAGGGGCGCAAATCTTGTCGGTGGCCTGTTTTTCATAAGGAAATCCAGCGCCTGAAGGTGGAAATGTTACAGAGTATTCAAAAATCCACACATCCTAGTCTGTCGTCCAGGCCGCAACCCGCAGCCCGCTAAGTGCCTGATTTAACATTACGTCTTACGCCATTGCTGCGTGTCCGTTCAATCCGGCAAAATGACTTATTTCGCTCTTTTTCCTGCCTGAATCTTTCCAGGGCAGAAACACCTGCATTATTCCATTGCTAACCAACATTAAGCAAGGCGACTTTTGCCAAGCTGAGAAGTTTATTCGTCCATAACCTGTTCATTTGCAGGGCTAATCATCGCATCGCTGAAAATGTCGCCATTTTCACCGTTTCATCACGCGACAAAGAGAGAGTTAAGCACAGAAAAAGGGGTGGCGCTATCCAGGGACACTAATTAGAATCGCCGCCATGAAAACAGAGAATCCCGGCGTACAGTATGTCGCCATCACGGCTGAAAATGCCGGACAACGAATTGATAACTTTTTGCGCACCCAGCTCAAGGGCGTGCCGAAAAGCATGATTTATCGCATTTTGCGTAAAGGCGAAGTGCGGGTGAATAAAAAGCGTGTCAAACCGGAATATAAGCTGGAGGATGGCGACGAGCTGCGTATCCCACCGGTACGGGTTGCCGAGCGCGAAGAGAATACGGTTTCACCTAAGCTGGATAAAGTCGCGGCGCTCACCAATGCCATTCTCTATGAAGATGATTACCTGATGGTGCTGAATAAACCGTCGGGCACGGCGGTGCACGGTGGCAGCGGATTAAGTTTTGGTGTGATTGAAGGGCTGCGTGCGTTGCGTCCGGAAGCGCGTTTCCTTGAGTTAGTCCATCGCCTCGATCGTGATACCTCTGGCATCCTGCTGGTGGCGAAGAAGCGTTCTGCTTTGCGCTCGCTGCATGAGCAGCTGCGCGAGAAGGGCATGCAGAAGGATTACCTGGCTCTGGTGCGCGGTGACTGGCCATCGCATCTGAAAGTGGTGCAGGCTCCGCTGCTAAAGAACATTTTGCAGAGCGGCGAACGTGTGGTTCGCGTTAGTGCGGAAGGCAAGCCTTCTGAGACGCGTTTTAAAGTCGAAGAGCGGTTTGGTTTCGCGACCTTGGTGAAAGCCAGCCCGGTGACCGGTCGTACCCATCAGATTCGTGTGCATACGCTTCATGGCGGCCACCCGATCGCCTTCGACGATCGTTACGGCGACCGCGAATTTGATGCGCAATTAGGTTCGACGGGCTTATCGCGTCTGTTCCTGCATGCAGCGGCGTTAACCTTCACCCATCCCAACACCGGAGAAGTGCTGCGGATGGAAGCGCCACTGGATGGTGCGCTTAAGAATTGCCTCGCCAAACTGCGTCAGAAAAAAGCCTGATTATCCGGGCATCAACACAATGCGTTGATGCCCACCTTTCTTAGCATTTCATCTAGCGCAATCAGCGGTAAGCCAATCAAGGTATTGGGATCGCGACCTTCCAGCCTGTCAAATAAACAAATCCCTAATCCTTCACTTTTGAAACTGCCGGCGCACTGCAGCGGCTGCTCCTTTTCGACATAGCCACGAATCTCTTCAGCACTCAACTCGCGGAAATGCACGGTAAAGGGTTCGCAAATGACCGACTGTTTGCCGCTCTGCGGTTGCAGAAGCGCCAGGCCGGTATAAAAGGTGATGGCGTTGCCGCTGGCCGCCGCAAGTTGCTGGCAGGCCTTTTCCACGGTGTGCGGTTTACCGGTTATCTCGCCATTAAGCACACAAACCTGATCGGACCCGATTATCCAGCTGTCCGGGTAACGTGCGGCCAGCGCCTGCGCTTTGGCTAATGCCAGACGCTGCACCAGCTCGGGGGCCGATTCATGCGGTAGCGGGGATTCGTCGCAATCTGGGGCGGCGGTAATAAAAGGCAGGCCCAGTTTGCTTAGCAGCGCCTGACGAAAAGGGGAAGTAGAAGCTAAAACCAAAGGTGTCGTCATTTTTTTTCAGAATAGATAGCGTAAAGATGACAGTCATTTTAAACTATGCGCCGCACTGGATGCGACTAACGGGTGAAAGATGCCGTAAACCGGCCTTTTTCTTTGACTCTATGACGTTACAAAGTTAATATGCGCGCCCTATGCAAAAGGTAAAATTACCCCTGACGCTCGATCCGGTCCGCGCCGCGCAAAAACGCCTTGATTATCATGGTGTTTATGCACCTGAATTGGTGGCGCGCTTGGCCGAAACGGTCGTGAGTGTGGACAGTGAAGTTGAATGCGATATGTCGTTTGCGGTTGATAACCAGCGCCTCGCCGTTCTGCAAGGAACAGCCGAAGTGCAGGTGACTCTGTCATGTCAACGCTGCAACCAGTCGTTTCCACGTCATGTTCACGTAAGCTATTGCTTCAGTCCTGTCTCTTCTGATGAGCAGGCCGAGGCACTACCGGAAGCCTACGAGCCAGTTGATGTCAATGATTTTGGTGAGATCGACTTGCTGGCAGTGATCGAAGATGAGCTCATCCTCGCGCTGCCCGTGGTTCCGGTGCATGATTCTGAACACTGTGAAGTGTCCGACGCGGACATGGTATTTGGTCAACTGCCTCCAGAGGCAGAAAAACCAAATCCCTTTGCCGTATTAGCCAGTTTAAAGCGTAAGTAATAGGAGTAAGGTCCATGGCCGTACAACAGAATAAACCAACCCGTTCTAAGCGTGGTATGCGTCGTTCACACGATGCTCTGACCACTGCTGCTCTGTCAGTAGATAAAGTTTCTGGCGAAACTCATCTGCGTCACCATATCACTGCGGATGGTTACTACCGCGGTCGCAAGGTTATCACCAAGTAATCCTCGCGATTACACAAGGCGATACCTTGACACGTTTGACCCTGGCAGTTGATGCCATGGGCGGGGACTTCGGTCCTTGCGTGACAGTGCCTGCAGCCTTGCAGGCACTGGCCTCTCATTCGGAGCTGGTTCTTCTTCTGGTCGGCGATCCCGACATCATCTCGTCATTTCTTGCCAAAGCGGATTCCTCGTTACAGAGGCGTGTGCAGGTTATTCCTGCCGAATCGGTTATTGCAAGTGATGCCAAACCTTCTCAGGCGATTCGTAACAGCCGCGGCAGTTCCATGCGTGTGGCGTTAGAATTGGTGAAAGAGGGGAAAGCACAAGCCTGTGTCAGTGCGGGAAATACCGGCGCGCTGATGGGACTGGCGAAAATGTTATTAAAGCCGCTGGATGGCATTGAGCGTCCGGCGTTGATGACGGTGTTGCCGCATCAGCAGCATGGCAAAACGGTGGTGCTTGATCTTGGCGCTAACGTGGAGTCTGACAGCGCCATGCTGGTGCAGTTTGCGATCATGGGCGCTGTAATGGCCGAAGAAGTGTTGGAGATCGCCCAGCCGCGTGTGGCGCTGCTGAATATTGGTCAGGAAGAGACCAAAGGATTAGAAACAATCCGCGCCGCATCTGCGGTGCTGCGAGCGTCACCGCAAATCAACTATATTGGATACCTTGAGGGGAACGATCTCCTCACCGGCAAGACGGATGTGCTGGTTTGTGATGGCTTCGTTGGTAACGTCACGTTGAAGACCATGGAAGGCGTGGTAAGAATGTTCCTCTCTCTGATCAAATCGTCAGAGGAAGGAAAAAAACGGGCCTGGTGGCTAACATTGTTGGGGCGCTGGATTCAAAAGCGTCTGGCAAAGCGTTTCGGCCATCTCAACCCCGACCAGTACAATGGCGCTTGTCTGTTAGGATTGCGCGGGACAGTGATCAAAAGCCACGGTGCGGCGAATCAACGTGCATTTGCCGTGGCGATAGAGCAGGCAGAGCAGACGGTGCGAAAGCAAGTCCCAGAGAGGATTGCTGCGCGCCTTGACACTGTATTAGCCAGGAGTGACAAAGCGTAGATGTTTACCAAAATTATCGGTACGGGCAGCTATTTGCCTGAGCAGATTCGCTCCAATGCGGATCTGGAAAAAATGGTCGAGACGACGGACGAGTGGATTGTCACCCGTACCGGCATCCGTGAGCGCCGTATTGCCGCTCCGGAAGAAACCGTTGCTACTATGGGCTTCACCGCAGCACAGCGCGCGCTGGAAATGGCGGGTGTGAATGCGAGCGACGTTGGCCTGATCATTGTGGCAACCACCTCTTCCAGCCATGCCTTCCCTAGTTCAGCGTGCATGATCCAGCAAATGCTGGAGATCAATGATTGCGCTGCCTTCGATTTGGCCGCTGCCTGTGCGGGCTTCACCTATGCACTGAGCGTTGCCGATCAATACATCAAAAATGGTGTGGTAAAACATGCGCTGGTGATCGGTGCAGACGTGCTGGCACGTACGCTCGATCCTAACGATCGTGGCACTATCATTCTGTTTGGTGATGGCGCGGGCGCGGTGGTACTGAGCCAGAGCGAAGAGCCAGGCATCCTTTCTACTCATCTGCACGCCGACGGCCGTTACAGCAAACTGCTGACGCTGCCGTATCAGGATCGTGCCCATCAGGATGAGCCTGCTTATCTGACGATGGCGGGCAATGAAGTCTTCAAAGTGGCCGTGACTGAACTGGCGCACATTGTTGATGAAACCCTGCAAGCCAACAATCTTGATCGTGAAATGCTCGACTGGCTGGTGCCGCATCAGGCGAACCTGCGCATTATTAGCGCAACCGCCAAAAAGCTCGGCATGGGCATGGATAAAGTTGTCGTCACGCTGGATCGTCACGGTAATACCTCTGCCGCGTCAGTGCCAAGTGCACTGGACGAAGCGGTACGCGATGGCCGTATCAAGCCGGGACAACTGATTCTGCTGGAAGCCTTTGGTGGTGGTTTCACCTGGGGTTCTGCGCTGGTTCGCTTTTGATTGACAGGAACGAAAGATGACGCAATTTGCTTATGTTTTCCCAGGACAGGGATCGCAGACCGTCGGCATGTTAGCCGAGCTGGCTGCTGAAAACCCGCAGGTTGAAGCCACTTTCCGTGAAGCTTCTGATGCGCTGGGTTATGACTTATGGCAGCTGGTCCAGCAGGGACCGGCTGAAGAATTGAATAAAACCTGGCAGACGCAGCCTGCGCTACTGGCGGCTTCTGTTGCTATTTATCGCGTATTGCAGAGCAAAAATGTGGTGCAACCAACCATGATGGCCGGTCACAGCCTCGGTGAATACTCGGCGCTGGTATGTGCCGGTGTACTGAATTTCGCTGACGCCATTAAACTGGTTGAGCTGCGCGGCAAACTGATGCAGGAAGCGGTACCGGAAGGTACTGGCGCTATGCAGGCGATTATCGGCCTGGATGACGCATCCATCCGTAAAGCCTGCGAAGAGAGCGCTCAAGGCCAGGTGGTTTCACCCGTTAACTTCAACTCGCCGGGCCAGGTGGTTATCGCTGGCAACAAAGAAGCGGTTGAGCGTGCGGGTGCAGCCTGTAAGGCTGCCGGTGCCAAACGTGCACTGCCGCTGCCAGTCAGCGTGCCATCACACTGTGCGTTGATGAAACCTGCGGCCGATAAATTGGCGGTGGCGCTCGAAGCGATCACCTTCAATGCACCTTCGGTACCAGTGGTAAATAACGTCGACGTGAAGTGTGAAACTGAAGCTGCTGCGATCCGTAGTGCGCTGGTCCGTCAGCTGTATAGCCCGGTGCGCTGGACTGAATCGGTCGAGTTTATTGCTGCGCAGGGCGTTGAACAGCTGCTGGAAGTCGGTCCAGGTAAAGTCCTGACCGGTCTGACCAAACGTATTGTGGATAGCCTGAGTGCTGCTGCGGTGAACGATACTGCTTCACTGAGTGCTGCACTTACACAGGAATAAGAGGAAAAACATGAGCTTTGAAGGTAAAGTAGCGCTGGTTACCGGTGCAAGCCGTGGAATCGGTCGCGCCATTGCGGAAACGCTGGCTGCGCGCGGTGCCAAAGTGGTGGGAACCGCCACCAGTGCAAGCGGTGCGGAAGCAATCAGTGCTTACCTCGGCGACAAGGGCAAAGGCCTGCTCCTGAACGTCACTGATGCCGCCTCAATTGAGAGCGTCCTCGAACAAGTTCGCGCCGAATTTGGCGAAGTGGACATTTTAGTCAATAATGCAGGCATTACGCGTGACAATCTGTTGATGCGCATGAAAGACGATGAGTGGGCGGATATCCTTGATACCAACCTGACATCTGTCTTCCGTCTTTCTAAGGCGGTTATGCGTGCCATGATGAAAAAACGCGTGGGCCGTATCATTACCATCGGTTCTGTAGTTGGAACCATGGGTAACGCGGGTCAGGCAAACTATGCGGCAGCAAAAGCAGGTTTGATTGGCTTTAGCAAATCACTGGCGCGAGAAATTGCGTCACGTGGCATTACTGTAAACGTCGTAGCTCCGGGCTTTATTGAGACGGACATGACGCGTGCACTGAACGAAGATCAACGTTCGGGTATTTTGGCAGAAGTTCCAGCAGGTCGTTTAGGTGACCCGCAGGAGATTGCCAATGCTGTTGCATTCTTAGCCTCTGACGAAGCAGCCTACATCACGGGTGAGACGCTTCATGTCAATGGCGGCATGTACATGGTCTGATAATCACGAAAACATTTGCTTTATCTGCGGCAAACACCGCAGAATAACGCAAAATCGTGGTTCGACCAGCCGGGATTTTGTTGCATCTTTTTCAACATTTTATACACTACGAAAACCATCGCGAAAGCGAGTTTTGATAGGAAATTAAATAGTATGAGCGATATCGAACAACGCGTTAAGAAAATCGTAGCTGAGCAGCTGGGTGTTAAAGAAGACGAAGTGATTAACACTGCTTCTTTCGTTGAAGACCTTGGTGCAGATTCTCTTGACACCGTTGAGCTGGTAATGGCTCTGGAAGAAGAGTTTGATACTGAAATTCCAGACGAAGAAGCTGAGAAAATCACTACCGTTCAGGCAGCGATCGACTACATCAATAGTCATAAACACGACTAATGAATATCTTCAGGCGGTCACCTCGACCGCCTGAGTTTTATGTATGCCCCACATAGCGTTATTTTTTCCCTCCCTGGAGGACGTGCGTGTCTAAGCGTCGTGTAGTTGTGACTGGTCTTGGCATGTTGTCTCCTGTCGGCAATACCGTAGAGTCTACCTGGAGTGCTCTCCTTGCCGGTCAGAGCGGCATTAGCCTGATCGACCATTTTGATACTAGTGCCTATGCAACGCGTTTTGCGGGCTTAGTAAGAGATTTTAATTGCGATGATTTCATCTCGCGCAAAGATCAACGCAAGATGGATGACTTCATCCAATACGGCATCGTTGCAGGCATTCAGGCTATGGCAGACTCCGGTCTGGTCGTAACCGATGAGAATGCTGGTCGCATTGGTGCGGCAATCGGTTCTGGTATTGGCGGACTGGGTTTAATCGAAGATAACCACAGCTCGCTGGTCAACGGTGGACCGCGCAAAATCAGCCCATTCTTCGTGCCTTCTACCATCGTCAATATGGTTGCAGGTCACCTCACCATCATGTACGGCCTGAAAGGTCCAAGCATCTCTATCGCAACTGCCTGTACGTCCGGTGTGCACAACATTGGTCATGCGGCGCGTATCATTGCGTATAACGATGCTGATGTGATGTTGGCCGGTGGTGCGGAGAAAGCCAGTACGCCATTAGGTGTCGGTGGTTTCGGTGCTGCTCGTGCGCTCTCCACGCGTAATGACAATCCTCAGGCGGCAAGCCGTCCGTGGGATAAAGATCGTGACGGTTTCGTGTTGGGTGACGGTGCTGGCATTATCGTACTGGAAGAGTACGAACACGCGAAGAAACGTGGTGCGAAGATTTATGCTGAGATCATTGGTTTCGGCATGAGCAGCGATGCTTACCACATGACGTCACCTCCGGAAGACGGTTCAGGTGCAGCAGCAGCGATGGTTAACGCGCTGCGTGACGCGCAGCTGAACGCTGAGCAGATTGGTTATGTCAACGCGCACGGCACCTCGACGCCAGCCGGTGACAAAGCGGAAGCGCAGGCGGTGAAATCGGTGTTTGGTGCGGCGGCTCACAGTGTGATGGTCAGCTCCACCAAGTCGATGACTGGCCACCTGTTGGGCGCTGCGGGCGCGGTAGAAGCGATTTATTCGATTCTGGCGCTGCGCGACCAGGCGATTCCACCGACCATCAACCTCGACAATCCTGACGAAGGTTGCGATCTGGATTTCGTGCCGCATACGGCGCGCCAGGTCAGCGGACTGGAGTACACCTTGTGTAACTCCTTTGGATTTGGCGGCACTAACGGCTCGCTGATCTTCCGCAAGGTTTAATCGCTCCTCAGCCATACAGAGGCCCGCATTGCGGGCCTTTTTTATATTTTCTACCGGGCTAATCAAGGCGGCCAACATGTGGATAAACGGCATACCGCAAACCGAGCTTTCAGCACGCGATCGCGCAGTGCAATTTGGTGATGGCTGTTTTACCACTGCTGCAGTGATCAACGGCCATATTGTTATGCTGGATGCGCATCTGCAGCGGCTGAAAGAGGGCTGCGCACGGTTATTGATGGATGCACCTGATCTAGTTCAACTCGCCGCAGAAATGCATCACGCCGCTGCGCAACAAACGCAGGCAGTGCTCAAGGTGATTTTGACGCCAGGCGCAGGAGGACGCGGATACAGTCGCGCAGGCTGCCATTCACCGACGCGCATCCTTTCACTTTCGCCGTGGCCACAGCATTACGCCACGCTGCAACAGCAGGGCGCTGTGCTGCACACCAGCCCAATACGACTGGCACGCAATCCATTGCTGGCCGGCGTAAAGCACCTGAATCGCCTTGAACAGGTGCTGATTCGCCAGCATCTTGACCAGACGGGCGGCGACGAGGCGCTGGTGCTTGACACTAACGGGACGGTGGTGGAATGCTGTGCGGCCAATTTATTCTGGCGCAAAGGCAACCACGTCTTTACACCTAAGCTTGGGCAGGCTGGCGTGGATGGTATTATGCGTCGTTATCTGATGGCGCAGATGGTCGCGAATGGCCAGACTTGTCAGCTAATTGATGGCAGCAGGGACGACGTTTTGAACGCTGATGAAGTGGTGATATGCAACGCCCTGATGCCCGTTTTACCCGTGCGACAAATTGACGACGTTTCGTTTAGCGCACGCTCGCTGTATCAGCAACTGCGCGCCAGTTGCCCGACGATGGAAGCATCATGACTCGAATGAAGAAAATTCTCGCAGGCGTTGTGGTAGTCGCAGGAATCGCCGCCGCCTTTAGCTATTGGCAGATTGAACGTTTAGCCGATACGCCTTTAACACTGCAGCAGGAAACCATTTACACCTTGCCGGCTGGCAGCGGTCGCGTGGTACTGGAAGCGCAATTGGAAAGCCAGCACATCATTCCGCAAAGCATCTGGTTTGGCCCGTTACTGAAGCTTGAACCGGAACTGGCGCGTTTTAAGGCCGGTACCTATCGTCTGGAAACAGGCATGACGGTGCGTCAGTTGTTGCAATTGCTGGCAAGCGGTAAAGAAGCGCAATTCCCGGTGCGTTTTATTGAAGGTTCTCGTCTTACCGAGTGGTTAGCCGAGTTGCGTAAAGCGCCATACCTGAAACACACGCTGACCGACGATCAATTTGCCAGCGTTGCCGCTGCGCTCAAACTCGACGTGAGCCAACTGGAAGGCAGCTTCTATCCTGATACGTATCTCTACACCGCCAATACCAGCGATGTGGCGCTGCTGGAACGTGCCCACGCGCGCATGAATAAGCTGGTCGATGAGATTTGGCAGGGACGCATGGAGAATCTGCCTTACAAGAAAGAGCAGGACATGGTCACCATGGCATCGATCATTGAGAAAGAGACTGGCGTGAGCGAAGAGCGCGCGCGCGTGGCGTCGGTGTTTATCAATCGCCTGCGTACCGGGATGAAACTGCAAACCGATCCCACGGTGATTTACGGTATGGGCGACAGCTACACCGGCACGCTAACGCGTAAAAATCTGGAAACACCAACCGACTACAACACCTACACCATTAGCGGTTTGCCGCCGGGTCCGATTGCGATGCCGGGCCGTGCTTCACTGGAAGCGGCTGCGCATCCGGAAAAAACCAATTACCTCTATTTTGTCGCGGACGGCAAAGGTGGGCACACCTTTACCACCAATCTGGCCAGCCACAATAAAGCGGTGCAGGTTTACCGGCTGGCAATGAAGGAAAAAAATGAAAAGTAAGTTTATCGTCATTGAAGGCCTGGAAGGTGCAGGCAAAACCACCGCGCGTGATGCGCTGGTTGCCGTGCTGCATGAGCACGGCATTCATGATGTCGTCTTCACGCGCGAGCCGGGCGGTACGCCGCTGGCAGAACAACTGCGTGTGTTGGTCAAGCAGGGCATTGATGGCGAGCAGGTGACCGATAAAGCCGAGCTGCTGATGCTGTACGCGGCACGCGTGCAGCTGGTAGAGAACGTGATCAAACCGGCGCTGGCACGCGGTGCCTGGGTGGTCGGCGATCGTCACGATCTCTCCTCACAAGCTTATCAGGGCGGCGGACGAGGTCTGGATGCACAGCTAATGACCACGCTGCGCGATGCGGTGCTGGGCGATTTCCGTCCCGATCTCACACTCTATCTCGACGTAACGCCAGAAATTGGCCTGCAACGCGCCCGCGCACGTGGCGAGTTGGATCGTATTGAGCAAGAGTCGTTGCGATTCTTCGAGCGCACACGTGAACGCTATCTGGCTTTGGCCGCTCAGGATCCCTCAATTCTAACTATTGATGCGACGCAAAATATTGCAGACGTGACATCGTCACTTCAAGGCACCTTGCGTAGCTGGCTGGCAGGCCAATCCGCATGAATTGGTATCCGTGGCTTAATCAGCCTTATCGACAAATTATCGCCCGCCATCAAAGCGGCCAGGCGCATCACGCCTTGCTGGTGCAGGCCATTGAAGGCATGGGTGACGATGCGTTGATCTGGGGCGTAAGCCGTTGGTTGATGTGTTTGCAGCCGGAAGGATTGAAGAGCTGTGGCCACTGCCACGGCTGCCAGTTAATGCAGGCGCATACGCATCCCGATTGGTATCGCCTGGAAGCCGAAAAGGGGAAATCCTCGCTTGGTATTGATGCGGTGCGCGACGTCACTGAAAAGCTGTATCACTTCGCGCAGCAGGGCGGCGCAAAGATCGTTTGGTTGCCCGATGCCGCGCAGCTGACAGAAGCCGCCGCCAACGCATTACTGAAAACGCTGGAAGAGCCGCCGGCGAATTGCTGGTTTTTCCTCAGCGTGCGCGAACCTTCGCGGCTGCTGGCGACGCTGCGCAGTCGCTGCATGACGTGGCATCTGTCGCCGCCGGAAGAGGCGCATAGCCTGCAATGGCTGCAGAAACAGCAACCGCAGCCGGAAGAGAAGCTGCGCGCCGCCTTACGTTTGAGTAATGGCGCACCCGCCGCCGCCTTGACGCTGTTGCAGCCCGAGCGCTGGCAGGCGCGTGAAACGCTGTGCGAAACGCTGATCAAAGCGCTTAACGGTGATGTACTGCAGCTATTACCCGCGCTGAACAGCGAAGATGTGGCCGAACGCCTCAGCTGGCTGATTTCGCTGCTGGTGGATGCGATGAAAGTGCAGCAGGGCGCCAGTCAGTGGCTGAGCAACGGCGATCGTCCGGATGTGGTCACGCAGTTGGCGCAAAGAATGAATAGTAGTGCGCTCAACAGCAGCGCGCAGCAATGGATGCAGTGCCGCGAACAGCTGTTACATGTCGCCGCGCTCAACCGTGAATTAATGTTGACCGATCGTTTACTCGCCTGGGGACGTTTACTGACTCCGGCAACGGTCGGCTAAGCGAAAAGAGAGCTCTATGTTTATTGTCGATTCCCACTGCCATCTCGATGGCCTCGATTATGAAAAACACCATCGCGATCTGGATGATGTCATCGCCAAAGCGGCGGCGCGTGATGTGAAGTTTATGCTGGCAATTGCCACCACCTTGCCGGATTACTACAAAATCAAACAGCTGGTAGGCGATCGTGAAAACGTCGCGCTGGCTTGTGGCGTGCATCCGCTCAACCAGGAAGCGCCTTATGACGTCGAAGAGTTCCGCCGTCTGGCCGCCGAGGATCGCGTGGTAGCGCTGGGTGAAACCGGGCTGGATTACTTCTATCAGCAGGAAACCAAAGCGCAGCAGCAAGCCTCGTTTCGTGAGCACATTCGTACCGGTATCGCACTGAATAAACCGATCATTGTGCACACGCGTGATGCGCGTGAAGACACGTTGGCGATTCTGCGCGAAGAGCAGGTGGAGAAGTGCGGCGGCGTGCTGCACTGTTTTACCGAAGATAAAGAAACCGCAGCCAAACTGCTGGATCTCGGTTTCTATATCTCCTTCTCCGGCATTCTGACTTTCCGCAACGCCGAACAGATCCGCGATGCGGCGCGCTATGTGCCGCTTGATCGCATGCTGGTAGAAACCGATTCGCCGTATCTGGCGCCGGTACCGCACCGTGGTAAAGAAAATCAGCCGGCGTTTACGCGTGATGTTGCAGATTACATGGCGGTATTAAAAGGCGTGGATATCGAAACCCTCGCCGCTGCCACCACAGAAAACTTCTCCCGCCTGTTCCACATCCCGATGAGTCGTCTCGGCGGCTAACCGCTTTATTTCAAACGCTGTAATTAATCAAAAATCACCCAACTGCACTGCGTCTGACTGGACGCAGGCAGTGATTTTTTGCTGTTTATTAGCGCAAGTCAGTCAGAAATGACTGAAAGGAAGGGGCCGCTCTTAGCGAAATGTGATGGCCGTCAATTTAACAATTAGCGATTTATTTTACTCTTCGTAATAAATCAAAAGACGCTCAGCGTCACCCCGGCGAAGGATCCTCCCCCTAAGCCATGCGCACTGCGCAAAAAATTGCACTCATACTCAGGAGTTTCTATGTTCAAGAACGCATTTGCGAACCTGCAGAAAGTAGGTAAATCGCTGATGTTGCCGGTATCGGTACTGCCGATTGCCGGTATTTTGTTAGGTGTTGGTTCAGCAAACTTCAGCTGGCTGCCGGAAGTGGTTTCCCACGTCATGGCCGAAGCGGGTGGTTCGGTATTTGCCAATATGCCGCTGATCTTTGCGATCGGTGTGGCACTTGGCTTTACCAATAACGACGGCGTGTCCGCGCTGGCGGCCGTGGTTGCCTACGGCATCATGGTGAAAACCATGGCGGTGGTTGCACCACTGGTACTGCATATGCCTGCCGGAGAAATCGAGGCCAAGCATCTGGCCGACACCGGTGTGCTCGGCGGGATCATCGCCGGTTCCATTGCGGCGTATATGTTTAACCGCTTCTACCGCATCAAACTGCCTGAGTATCTCGGCTTCTTTGCCGGCAAGCGCTTTGTGCCGATCATCTCCGGTCTGGCCGCGATTTTCACCGGTGTAGTGCTGTCATTCATTTGGCCGCCAATCGGTACCGCGATTCAGGACTTCTCACAGTGGGCAGCGTACCAAAACCCAGTCGTCGCCTTTGGCCTTTACGGTCTGATTGAGCGTTCACTGGTGCCGTTTGGTCTGCACCATATCTGGAACGTACCTTTCCAGATGCAGATTGGTGAATTCACCAATGCCGCAGGTCAGGTGTTCCACGGTGATATTCCACGTTACATGGCGGGCGACCCAACGGCAGGCAAACTGTCAGGCGGCTTCCTGTTCAAAATGTACGGTCTGCCAGCAGCAGCGATTGCGATTTGGCATACCGCTAAACCAGAAAACCGCGCCAAAGTGGGCGGCATCATGATCTCAGCCGCGCTGACCTCGTTCCTGACCGGTATTACCGAGCCAATCGAGTTCGCTTTCATGTTCGTGGCGCCGATTCTGTATGTGATCCACGCAATTCTGGCGGGCCTGGCCTTCCCAATCTGTATCCTGCTGGGTATGCGTGATGGCACCAGCTTCTCACACGGTCTGATCGACTTTATCGTGCTGAGCGGTAACAGCAGCAAAATCTGGCTGTTCCCGATTGTGGGTATCATCTACGGCCTGATTTACTACACCGTATTCCGTTTCCTGATTGTGAAACTGAATCTGAAAACCCCTGGCCGTGAGGACACCGCGATGGAGCAGAGCAGCGCAACTGGCAGCGAAATGGCTGGCAAACTGGTTACCGCGTTTGGTGGTAAAGAGAACATCACTAACCTTGATGCCTGTATCACGCGTCTGCGTGTGAGCGTGGCAGATGTCGGCAAGGTTGATCAGGCTGAACTGAAAAGCCTTGGCGCACGTGGTGTGGTGGTAGCAGGTTCAGGCGTTCAGGCGATCTTCGGCACCAAGTCCGATAACCTGAAAACTGAAATGGATGACTATATCCGCAGCATGTAACGAGAAAGGGCAGGCAGAGCCGGTGCGATGAAGCGGCGCCAGATCGTAAAGACGCCATAAACCATCCCTGGGGCTCGGCCCAAGCCATCCCTGGCTTGGGACGCTTTACTCCTCTGCCGCCGCTTCATCGCACTTCACTTTCGGTGCGTAAAAATGCCCTCAAATGAGGGCATTTTTTATTTATAAATAAACCCGCAAATACTCCGTCAAACACAGCAGCGCCATCGCCTGACCATACGGCATCGAGGTGAGCGGTATCTGGCGGTAATACTCCAGATCGCTGCCCATAGCCGTACCAAACGACACCTGCTTCAGTTCCCCATCCTCATCGATATTACCGATCACGCCACGCAATGCTTTCTCCGCCAGCGGCAAATATTCGGGCGAAAGGTAGTGTTTGCGCACCGCTTTAAGAATGCCATAGGCGAAACCAGCGGTGGCGGAGGCTTCAGGATAGCTGTTGGGATCGTCGAGCAAGGTGTGCCACAAACCGCTGCTGTGCTGACAGGTGCTCAGCGCCTTCACCTGGCTCTCCAGCACCTGCTGCAGGAAACGTCGCGTGGCATGCTGTTCCGGCCAGTTCATCATCTCGAGGAAATCAGGAATAACGATAGTCAGCCAGCTATTGCCGCGCGCCCAGCGCGCGTTGGCAAAATTGTGCCGCCCATCAAACGTCCAGCCGTGGAACCACAAACCGGTTTGGCGATCCATCAAATATTGGGTATGAATCAGGAACTGATAGCTGGCTTCTTCGACAAACTCCGGACGTTCCAGCAACTGACCAATCTTCGCCAGCGCCATCACGCTCATCATCAGGGTGTCATCCCACAGCTGCTGAGTGTTTTCGTTGTTGTAAACGATGTGCTGCAAGCCGCCTTGCTCGGTACGCGGCATCTCATACATCACCCATTCGGCCCAACGCTCCAGCACCGGCCGCCATGCGGCATTTCGCGTCTCTTCATAGCGATACGCCAGCGTCAGGAACGGACAAACGGTATTGACGTTCTTGGTTGGCGTACCTTCCGCCAGTCGCGTACTGAACCAGTCATCGATAATCTTCAGCGTCTCTTGATCGCCGGTTTGCTGATAGTAGTGCAGCATGCCGTACAGGCCGATGCCGTGTGTCCATTCCCAACCGGCCCAGCCTTTGGTATCGATCACGCGGCCATCATCGAGGCGCAGTAAAAACTCGCCGCTGTGATCGGTAATATTCACCAGATTATGGGTTAGCCGCTGAATCAACTGCACCAGCTCAGTACGCGGCAACAGATATTCAGGCTGGCGCAGTAACGCGCTGTGCTTCACAGGAAATACAGTCATGGTTCATTCCTATCGTTAATCAGGGTAGAGAGAGAAGGTAAAGATCGTGGCTGAGTGAGCAGCGGCGGTGCGGCAGGCTTATGACGGTTGAGATACCCGACGTTGTTATTGCCCCACAGATTTTCATACGGCATACCCGCCAGCATTTCGACCACTTCACGCGCTTGCGGCGTAATGCGTTCTGGCACCACGCATCCGGCTTCGCGCATTTTCAATGTCTCTTCGCGCAACACCGTGTGGGTTTGCAGGTTGAGTTTGAAGCGCAGTGAAATAATGAAGCCGCAGGCCAGCACGCAAAGTGTGCCCACGCTGAGGATCGCCAGAATGGTATGGCCGACAGCCGGGACTTGTGTGGCCTTGCCGGAAGAGAAGCCCGCCAGCTGCAACACGATACCGACGAACATCACCGCACCTGCTTGTGAGGCTTTGCGCGTCAGCGTCATGATGCCGGCAAAAATGCCTTCGCGACGTTGACCGGTAATCACTTCATCGACGTCAGCGATGTAGGTGTAAGTATTCCACGGCACATAGTTGATGCCACCGCGACCAAGACCAGCAAGGCCAGAAATCAGTACCAACAGGGCGAAGTTGTCGTTCATGCCGGTGTACCACAATCCGGCGTAGGAAAGGGCGCTCAGACCAAACAGCACCACCACCATACGATACGCAGGCGCAGGTCCAAGGCGGATACACAGCGGAATCATCGCCATCACCGCAATAAACTGCATCACCGCCATGGTGCCCATCAGATTGGAGGCGATCTGCGCGCTTTGCATCAGCACAAACACCACATACCAGGTAAACACCGCGTTAAACACGTCCTGCGCGATATAGCCGCCGAGATACATACCCAGATGCTGGCGGAAAATACGAATGCGCAGCGTCGAGGCCAGCTCGGTGTAGAGGCGTTTCAGGCTCTGCAGCAAGGTTAGCTGTGATTTTTCCTGCTCTGCGCGGCGTGATTCGGCAGAGAAATCGTTGGGATCGCGCTCCCAGGTAAACAGCCACACCAGCGTTAACACCAGCGCACAAATCACCGAGAACACCAGACTGGCGTAGAAGAAGGAGATCGGATTATCTTTGCCAAACCAGCCAATCAGCACGCCCGGCAGGAACGCCGCCAGAATAGCCGACAGCTGCGCCAACCCAATACGCGCGCCAGAGAAGCGGGTTTTCTGTTTGAAATCATCGGTCATCTCCGGCACCAGCGTTTCGTAGGGCACCAGAATCATGGTGTAGACCATATCGAACAGCAGATAAGTCAGCAGATACCACCAGAAACTCATGTCGCCAACCCACATCAGGCTGTAGCTGAACACGCACGGGATGCCGAGCAGAATGAAGAATTTGCGGCGGCCAAAGCGCTTGCCGAGCCAGGTCGAACCAAAGTTATCGGTCAGGAAACCCATCAGCGGGCTCACTACCGCATCCAGCACGCGAGCGGCAGCAAAAATAAAGGTCGCCTGAATCGGCGAGAGCCCACAAAAGGTGGTGTAAAAGTAGAGCAGCCAGGCGGCGGTTAACGCCGTGGTGCCTGCACCGAGGAAATCCCCGGACCCATAGGCCAGATAATGGCCCAGGCCAATCTTACGAGAGCGCATGGCAGGTTCTCCTTGAATTAGTCGGTAAACACATCCCTCATCACTCCGTACAACTTGCTCGGATTGGATTGAAAGTAGAGCGGCTTAAGCGGGCAAACCTTCGTGATTTCGCAATGACTTTCTGGTGAGTGGCAAAATCACAAAGAAAATGGCGTGATATCTCTAATTTATAAAACAGCGTTTCATTTTTGTGGTTAATGAGATGTTAGAAATGCGAGTTGTAGCACAATGCGTGGCGAAGGGAGAAAACGGCTTAAAGGCAGTCATTTAATACAGGAAATGTGGTCCTGAGGTTGAAAGAAATGGAATTCCTCACGCATACTGCCTGACTGAACTCAGGCTTAAGGAAATGCACCATGGCTGAAGAAACCATTTTCAGTAAAATCATCCGTCGCGAGATCCCCGCCGACGTGGTTTATCAGGACGAACTGGTCACCGCCTTCCGTGATATCGCGCCCAAAGCGCCCACCCATATTCTGATCATCCCCAACGTATTGATTCCCACCGCCAACGATGTGCAGGCCGCACACGAGCAGGCGCTGGGCCGGATGTTCACCGTGGCCGCCAAAATTGCCCGTGATGAAGGCATTGCCGAAGATGGCTATCGTCTGATCATGAACTGCAACAGTCATGGCGGTCAGGAGGTTTATCACATCCATATGCATTTGGTCGGCGGTCAGCCGCTGGGCCCAATGCTGGCCATCTAACTCAGGCGGACAAATTGATGCGTCAATGGCTGAGTGGCTTGCTGTTGCTGACCCTTGCAGGTTGCAGCAGCGATAAGCCGATGATTAATACCTCGCAGTCGCTGGTAATGGAATCGTCTGTATTATCCGCGGGCATTATTACCGATGATCCGAAACTGACCGAACAAGATGGTCAGCAGCGTGCCATGAGCGTGTTGTATAACCAGCGGGAAACGCCGGTGAAAGTGCACTATCGTTTCTATTGGTACGACGACAAAGGATTGGAAATCACGCCGGAAGAGCCGGCGCAGAGCCAAATCGTCCCGGCGCACGGCAGCGTAGAAGTGGCCTCACAAATGGGCAATCCGACCGCCAGTAAGGTGCGTCTCTATCTTTATCTTTGAGGAGTAAGCTGTGATTCGCAGTGTAAAACGTTCGGGCGCGTTGTTATTTGCGCTAATGCTCACCGGTTGTGTGGTGAAACAACAGACGCCAGCGCCGGTAGAACCCACGCAGCCGACTACGCCAACTCAGCCGGTAGAACCGACACCGCAGCCGGTGCCGCCGCCAGAAACCGTGCCGCAGCCACCGAAGTTGAAAACCATTAACTGGGATGCCAGCGTCCAGCCGTTGGTCGGCAAGATGGTGCAATCTTCAGGCGTGAATCCTGGCAGCGTATTGCTGGTGGATCGCATTAAGAACAGCACCAACGGCGCGCTGCAAACCGACAAAGCCACCGATGCGATTCAGAATGCGCTGGCCAACAACGGTAAGTTCACGCTGATCACACCCGAACAGCTGGCGCAGGCGAAGCAGACGCTGGGCTTATCGCCGGATGACAGTCTCAACTCGCGCAGTAAAGCGATTGGTCTGGCGCGCAACGTTAACGCGCAGTATGTGCTTTACAGCAATGCGCAGGGCGATGTGAAAGCACCTACGCTGCAAATGCAGCTGATGCTGGTACAAACCGGTGAAATCATCTGGTCAGGAAACGGTGTTGCTCAACCCTGATCCGCAGCTGCAAAACATGCTTCAGCAACAATGGCCGACGGCGCAAGCTGCCGGTCATTTTTTCGCGCTGCCGGGACTGAGCGGGCAAAGCGTGCGCGTGCAGACGCCACAGGGCGCGTTGCTGGCAAGACGTGCGCCGCCGCAGCCGATTCCGTTTGTCGATCGCCAGCGCGAATACCGCATCCTGCGGCAGCTCAGATATGCACAGCTCGGGCCGCAGCCGCTGGCATGGCGCGATCCCTGGCTGCTGCAAAGCTGGTTGCCGGGCGAGGTGCTCATCTCCGCTCAGTTTAACGCGCAGCGGGAGGCGATTGTGGCGCTGCTGCAGTGCCTGCATCAACAGCCGCTCACCGGCTACCGTTTACGATTAGCGCCGCTGCTGCAGCGCTATTGGCAACTTTGCCAGCAGCGTCACTGGCGCTGGCAACGTCGTCTGCAACGCTTATTACAGCAGGGCGAACCGCAGCCGCTGCGCCTGGCACCGCTGCATATGGATGTCCACGCCGGCAACCTGATTGCCACGCCTGCCGGTTTGCGCCTGATCGACTGGGAATATGCCGCCGATGGCGACGTGGCGCTGGAGCTAGCGGCGGTTTGTGCGGTTGATGGCGATACGCGTTCAGCGTGGATTGCCGAGTACGCCGCGCGCGCGAAGTTGGATGAGCATGAACTGGCGCGGCAGATGCAGCGCTGGCAGCCGTGGCTGCAACTGCTGATGGCCAGCTGGTATCAGTTGCGCGCCGAGCAGAGCCAGGATGACACCTTACAACAGCTGGCGCAGGCCAGCTGGAACGACCTTTAACGTAGGATTTTAATCATGACCATGAATACGCCTGGACCGCTGATGCTCGACGTCGAAAGCTATGAGCTGGACGCCGAAGAACGCGAAATTCTGCAGCATCCGCTGGTAGGCGGACTGATTCTGTTTGTCCGCAACTTCCACGATGTCGACCAACTGGCAGAGCTAGTGCGCCAGATTCGCGCCGCGTCGCGCCATCGTCTGGTGGTCGCGGTGGATCAGGAAGGCGGGCGCGTGCAGCGTTTCCGCGACGGCTTCACGCAGCTGCCGGCCATGCAATCCTTCGCCGCGCTGCACGATCTCAACAGTGCCGGTGAACTGGCGCAGCAGGCGGGCTGGCAGATGGCATCGGAAATGATCGCCATGGACATCGACATCAGTTTCGCGCCGGTGCTCGACATTGGTCATATCAGCGCGGCGATTGGCGACCGTTCGTTCCATGAAGATCCGGCCATCGCCCTGCAAGTCGCGCGTCGCTTCATCAACGGCATGCATGAAGCTGGCATGAAAACCACCGGCAAACACTTCCCCGGTCACGGTGCGGTCAGCGCGGATTCGCACAAAGAGACGCCGCGCGACAATCGCGATGCCGCCACGCTGCGTCAACATGACATGGCGATCTTTAAGCAGTTGATCGATGAGCAACTGCTCGATGCGGTGATGCCGGCGCACGTTATCTATACTGAGGTGGATCCGTTGCCCGCCAGCGGTTCACCGTACTGGCTGCAAACCGTGTTGCGCAAAGAGCTCAGCTTCAACGGCGTGATTTTCTCCGACGATTTGTCGATGGAAGGTGCCGCCGTGATGGGCAGCTACGCCGAACGCGCACAGCAGTCGCTGAATGCCGGTTGCGATATGATCCTGGTGTGCAATCAGCGCGCGGGCGCGGTGAGCGTGCTGGATAACTTGACGCCGATCGGTGCAGAGCGCGTGACGCAGTTATACCATCAAGGACGTTTTACCCGTCAAAGCTTGCTGGCAAGCGAACGCTGGCGGCAAAATCAGCGTCAGCTCAGCGCATTGCAAGAGCGCTGGTTGGCGCATAAAGCTTCGGGCAGATAAGCCGCGCTGCCCGGATTTATTCCACGCTGAGGAAAATCATGATCATCTATCTGCACGGTTTTGATTCCAACAGTCCGGGCAACCATGAAAAGGTGCTGCAGCTGCAGTTTATTGACCCGGACGTCAGATTAGTCAGCTACAGCACTCGCCATCCCAAACACGACATGCAGTTTCTGCTGAAAGAGTGCGACAAGCTGCTGCAACAAGGCGACGATGCGCATCCGCTGATTTGCGGGGTTGGGCTGGGCGGTTATTGGGCAGAGCGCATTGGCTTCCTGTGTGGCATGCGTCAGGTGATCTTTAATCCCAATCTGTTCCCGTTTGAGAACATGGAAGGCAAAATCGATCGCCCGGAAGAGTATCTCGATATTGCTACCAAGTGCGTGAATGATTTCCGCGAGAAGAATCGCGATAAGTGTCTGGCGATTTTGTCTCGTCAGGATGAAGCGCTGGATAATCAGCGCAGCGCGGCGTATCTGCAGCCGTTCTATGAAATCATCTGGGATGACGTAGCCAGCCACAAATTCAAGAACATCGCGCCGCATTTACAGCGCATTAAAGCCTTCAAACTCCTCCCCTGATCGTCGGTGCGCCGTGTGACGCGGCGCATAAAATGTGTAACATTCTGATAATGCTGCTGAAAGATTGATGTACATCAATTTTCTTATGTGATGTCTTTGACGCCGTGATATTCTGCCCTCAGCTCGCGATTTAACGTCGCCAACCCTATGTTTATTAAGGTTTTTATTAACCATTAATTAACTATTGGTTTACAACTTTGAGGGGGTCTTTGTTGACTACATCTATGGAAAAAATCGTTATTATCGGCGGTGGTGCTGGCGGCTTAGAGCTGGCAACGCAGCTCGGTCACAAGCTGGGACGCAAGAAAAAGGCCGAGATCATATTGGTCGATCGTAACCACAGTCATCTGTGGAAACCGCTGCTGCACGAAGTGGCAACCGGTTCGATGGACGAAGGGATTGATGCGCTGAGCTATCTGGCGCACGCGCGTAATCACGGCTTCCAGTTCCAGCTGGGATCGCTGACGCAAATCAACCGTGAAAACAAAACCCTTGAGCTGGCTGAAATTCGCGATGCGGAAGGCGCGTTGTTAGTGCCGCAGCGTGAGCTGGCCTACGATCGTCTGGTGATCGCGCTTGGCAGCACCTCAAATGACTTCGGCACGCCGGGCGTGAAAGATCACTGCATCTTCCTTGATAACCCGCATCAGGCGCGTCGTTTCCACAACGAAATGCTCAACCTGTTCCTGCGTTTCTCGGCCAGCGAAGGCAGCCTGGAAAAAGTCAACATCGCCATTGTCGGCGGCGGTGCTACCGGCGTGGAACTCTCCGCTGAGCTGTATAACGCGGTGAAACAGTTGCACAGCTACGGCTACAAAGGTCTGGATAGCAGCTCGCTGAACGTCACGCTGGTGGAAGCCGGTGAACGAATTCTGCCTGCGCTGCCACCGCGTATCTCGGCGGCGGCGCATCAGGAGCTCACCAAACTTGGCGTGCGCGTGTTGACGCAAACCATGGTCACCAGCGCCACAGAAAACGGCTTGAATACCAAAGGCGGCGAATTCATCGAGGCCGATTTGATGGTGTGGGCGGCCGGTATCAAAGCGCCAGATTTCCTGAAAGAGATTGGCGGACTGGAAACCAACCGCATCAATCAGCTGGTGGTGAAAGAGACGCTGCAAACCACGCTGGACGACGACATCTACGCGATTGGTGACTGCGCCTCCTGCGCGCTGCCAGGTGGCGGATTCGTGCCGCCGCGCGCGCAGTCAGCGCATCAGATGGCGTCGCGCGCGCTGGAGAACATCCTTGCACAGCGTAAAGATAAACCATTGAAAGCCTATGTTTATAAAGATCACGGTTCGCTGGTATCGCTGTCGCGCTTCAGCACCGTGGGCAGTTTGATGGGTAACCTGATGCGCGGATCGATGATGGTGGAAGGGCGCATTGCGCGTTTTGTCTACATCTCTCTATATCGTATGCACCAGATTGCGCTCCACGGATACTTCAAGACCGGTCTGATGATGCTGGTCGGCAGTCTTAACCGCGTACTGCGTCCGCGCCTCAAGCTGCACTGATGATTTTCGGGCGGTGAATGCCGCCCCACGCCACGTCAGCTGCCGTAACCCGCTGAAAACTGCACGTTCAGCTTAAGGTTACGGCACTATTTCACCCGCTCTCAGAACTCTCCTAAAAGCTGGCCCTGATGGGTTTCCGCTGCGTTTCCTCCATTAATCTGATGTTGCAATTACGGTCCATCTGTAAAACTTATTACCAACAAACACGGCGCGGCGCGCACGCCGGTTATGCCTCGGCTACATCAGGATTTCGTAGCGGCAGGAATGCGCGGTAACAACCTTCAGGAGGACATTCCTGTGAATAAATCAATGTTAGCGGGTATCGGTATCGGCGTAGCAGCAGCGTTAGGCGTTGCCGCAGTCGCCAGCATGGATGTCTTCGATCGCGGCCCGCAGTTTGCACAAGTTCTGTCGGCGACGCCGATCAAAGAGAGCATCAAGCAGCCGCGACAGGAGTGTCGCAATGTGACGCTGACCCATCGTCGTGCGGTGCAGGATGAGAATCGCATTGCCGGTTCGGTGCTGGGTGCAGTAGCTGGCGGCGTGTTGGGCCATCAGTTTGGTGGCGGACGCGGACGCGATGTGGCTACGGTAGCGGGCGCGTTGGCCGGTGGTTACGGTGGTAATCAGGTGCAGGGTGCGCTGCAGGATCGCGACACTTACACCACCAACGAGCAACGTTGCAAAACGGTATACGATAAACAGGAAAAAATGCTGGGTTATGACGTGACCTATAAAATAGGCGACCAGCAGGGCAAAATCCGCATGGAAAATGACCCTGGCACCCGCATTCCGCTCGACCGTAATGGTCAGCTGATCCTGAATTCGAATCAGGCCTAATTGGGCAAAGATGCATCACAGCAGCAGTAACAAAAAAGCGCCGCAAGGCGCTTTTTTCGTATCACACATCATCTCGGCCGTAGGGTCGCCATTCATGGCGACCTTCCGCAACACGGCATCAAACCCGATTTTTCGCCAGCTCGCTGACAAAACTCTGCACCCATTCCATACGGATTTTCCGGTCCGCCATGTCGCGGGTGAATTTCAGGCGCGTTGGGCCATCCAGTTTCCACTGCTTAGGATCTTTCTGCAGCAGGCCAATCAGCCAGCCCGGATCAACCTGATTCTGCGGCGCAAACTCGAAGAAGCCGCCTTTGTCACTGGCTTCAATCTTACGAATCCCCAACTCGCGCGCCACTAAACGCAGCCCGGCGATATCCAGCAGATTGCGTGCGGCATCCGGCAGTTTGCCGAAGCGGTCAATCATCTCGACCTTCAGCTCCGCCAAATCCTGCTCATCCGCCGCGCTGGCTACGCGCTTGTAGAGCGACAAACGGGTATTCACGTCCGGGATAAAATCATCCGGCAGCAGAGCAGGCATACGCAATTCGATTTCAGTTTGATTGCTGGTGAGATCTTCCAGCGACGGCTCGCGGCCTGCCTTTAGCGCATCGACCGCATTCTCCAGCAGCTCCATATACAACGTGAAGCCGATGGTTTCCATCTGTCCACTCTGATCTTCGCCGAGCAGTTCACCCGCGCCGCGAATCTCCAAATCGTGGGTTGCCAGCGCAAAACCGGCGCCAAGATCTTCCAGCGACGCGATAGCTTCCAGACGCTTCTGCGCATCGGTGGTCATCGCTTTTGGATGCGGCGTCAGCAGCCACGCATAGGCCTGATGATGCGAACGTCCCACGCGACCACGCAGCTGATGCAGCTGCGCCAGACCAAAGTGGTCGGCGCGTTCAATGATAATGGTGTTGGCGCTGGGTACGTCGATACCGGTTTCGATGATGGTGGTACACACCAGCACGTTAAAGCGCTGATGGTGGAAATCATTCATCACCCGCTCGAGATCGCGTTCGCGCATCTGGCCGTGACCAATGGCAATACGCGCTTCCGGCACCAGATCGGCCAGTCGCTGCGCCGCTTTCTCGATGTTTTCGACATCATTGTAGAGATAGTAAACCTGGCCGCCGCGCAGTACTTCACGCAGGATCGCCTCGCGCACCACCAAACTGTCGTACTCACGCACAAAGGTTTTCACCGCCATGCGTCGTGCCGGTGGCGTGGCAATAATCGACAGATCGCGCATGCCGCTCATCGCCATATTCAGGGTACGCGGAATCGGCGTGGCAGTGAGCGTCAGGATATCGACATCAGCGCGCATCGCCTTGATCCGCTCTTTGTGACGCACGCCAAAGCGGTGCTCTTCATCGACAATCAGCAGGCCGAGATCGTGCCATTTCAGGTCGTTGGACAGCAGCTTATGCGTGCCAATCAAAATATCGACTTTGCCCTCGCGCGCCAGTTCCAGCACCTGACTCTGCTCTTTGGCGGTACGGAAGCGCGATAGCATTTCAATGCGCACCGGCCAGTTAGCGAAACGATCGCGGAAGTTGTCGTAATGCTGCTGCGCCAGCAAGGTGGTGGGCACCAGCACCGCGACCTGTTTGGCGTTCTCAACCGCGAGGAACGCGGCGCGCATCGCCACTTCGGTTTTACCAAAGCCGACGTCACCGCACACCAGACGGTCCATCGCCAGCGGCTGACACATGTCGCTCAGCACCGCGTTGATCGCCTGACCTTGATCCGGCGTGGTTTCAAACGGGAAGCCTTCGCAGAACAGCTGATACTGATCGCGATCGTGCTTAAAGGCGAAGCCGGTTTTGGCCGCGCGCTGAGCGTAGATATCCAGCAGCTCGGCCGCCACGTCGCGCACTTTCTCGGCGGCTTTCTGCCGCGCGCGCGACCAGGCATCGCTGCCGAGTTTATGCAGCGGCGCATTCTCATCGGCGCCACCGGCATAGCGGCTAATCAGATGCAGCGACGAAACCGGCACGTACAGCTTGGCATCGCCCGCATAGGAGAGCATCAGGTATTCCGCCACGATGCCGCCGGCTTCCAGCGTGGTCAGGCCGATATAACGCCCGACGCCGTGCTCCAGATGCACCACCGGCTGGCCGGGATGCAGCTCGGCAAGGTTACGGATCAGCACATCAGGATTGATGGTGCGGCGATTATCCTGACGACGACGACTGACGCGCTCGCCAAGCAGATCGCTTTCGCAGATCAATGCCAGCTGGCGTTGCGTATCGATAAAGCCGCGCTCGCTGGCGCCAATCATCAGGCTATGCGGCTGATTGGCGGCCTGATCAAAGTGATCGATGGCATGCGGACGCAGTTTGATGCGCGTCAGCAACTCTTGCAGGCTTTCGCGGCGGCCTTCACTCTCCACCGAGAAAATGACCTGACCGCTGAATTGTTCAAGGAACTGACGCAGCAGATCGAGTGGCGCTTTGGCCTGCGCCTGCACGGTTAATTCCGGCAGCGGCTGATAACCCAGATTGGTATTTGCCGCTTTCTCCGGCAGCGTGTCGCTGCTTAGCTGCATGCGCGGCCAGGCTTTCAGTTCACTCATTAGCGTGTCGGGACGCAGCCAGAGCGTGACTGGCTCCAGCAACGGACGCATTGGATCGATACGGCGATTCTCAAAGCGCGCGTTGGCATCAAGCCAGAAGCGCTCGGCGCTAGCCAGCAAATCGCCGCTGTTGAGCAGCAGCGTGTTGGCGGGCAGATAGCTAAACAGCGTTGGCAATTCCTGCTCAAAGAACAGCGGCTGCCAGTATTCGATACCAGCGGGCAGCGTGCCTTTGCTCACCTGCTGATAGACGTGCTCCGGCTCGCGCCGTACGTCAAAGGTTTCGCGCCAGCGGCTGCGGAACAGTTCGATGGCGGCTTTATCCGTGGGGAATTCATGCGCCGGCAGCAGATTAATGGCGTTGACCGCTTCCAGCGTGCGCTGAGTATCGACATCAAACAGGCGCAGGCTGTCGATCTCGTCATCAAAGAAGTCGATGCGATAAGGTTGATCGCTGCCCATCGGGAACAGATCGAGCAAGGCGCCACGCGTGGCGTATTCGCCGTGCTCCATCACCTGATCGACATGGCGATAACCAGCCTGCTCCAGCTGATCGCGCAGCGCATCGCGCGACAGCTTTTGCCCTTGCTGCATCACCAGCGCATGGCCGTGCAGGAAGCTGTGCGGACAAACGCGCTGCATCAGCGTGTTGACCGGCATAATTAGCATACCGCGCGTTAGGTTGGGCAGCTGATACAGCGTGGAGAGGCGAGCAGAGATAATGTCCTGATGCGGCGAGAAACTGTCGTAGGGCAGGGTTTCCCAGTCAGCGAGGTTAGTGACCGGCAGATCGGTGAACTGGCGTATCTCCTCCTGCAGACGCAAGGCAGATTGCATATCCGGGGTAATCATCAACACCGGACCGCTGTGGCGTTCGGTGATGCTGGCACACTCAAGCGCTTGCGCGGCGCCGACTAGCTGGCCGAGCTGGCGATGGTCGCCGGCTTTGACTGGCAGGGTATAACGACTCTGTTCCGACATGGGATCTCGACATTCTCTCCTTGGATTACAGGGCGTCATCATTCCATAATCCGCCCTGAGGATCATCTGTCGTTTCGGAGTTTCTGCCAGGTCGTCATAAATGACGACCCTACAAAACCCCCACGAATCACTTACTCGATTGCTGTGTGTAGTGCATACGTGGGCGATCGACATTGGCCCATGACAACTCTTTCTCCAGATGGTAGCTGTGATTGCCGTCGTCCCACTTCACGTAATAGCCGGTTGGCGCATCTCCCTGTTCAAAAACGTTAACGATCTCGCCTTTAATTTCACCCGATTTATGTTTCACGATACTGCTCTTGGGGAATTTGAACATGGTGTACTCCTCGTCGCCTACGGTAATTCACCTTTAAGTCTACGCCAGCCGATGACGAATAAACGTACAAATAACATCATTAATTTGTCGCAAATTTATGCATAAGCGTTGGCTGGTACGGTTTTTGACACAACTTTGCCGCAGACTCAGAGGGTTAGAGGTTTCATAAAGGGGACGCCTCCTTTATCATCCCACTACTTATTTTCAGGCAACTGCCAAGACGGATCTCATGTATCAACCAGTCGCGTTATTCATCGGTTTGCGCTACATGCGTGGACGTGCCTCAGACCGCTTTGGTCGCTTCGTCTCCTGGCTCTCAACTATCGGCATCACGCTCGGCGTGCTGGCGCTGGTCACCGTGTTATCGGTGATGAACGGCTTCGAGCGCGAGCTGGAAGGCAATATCCTCGGCCTGATGCCGCAGGCGCTGATCACCAGCGACAAGGGCAGTATCGATCCGAAGGCGTTGCCCGCCGAGGACCTCAAGCTGCAAGGTGTCAAGCGCATCGCTCCGCTCACTACCGCCGATGTGGTGCTGCAAAGCGCGCGTAATGTCTCGGTCGGCGTGATGCTCGGCATCAATCCTGACGAACAGGATCCGCTGACGCCATTCCTCGTCAACACCCAACAAAGCGTGCTGCAAGCGGGCCAGTACAACGTGATCCTCGGTGAACAGCTGGCTGCACAGCTGGGCGTGAAGCGTGGCGATCAGCTGCGTTTGATGGTGCCGTCGGTCAGCCAGTTCACGCCGGTGGGGCGTTTGCCGAGCCAGCGTATTTTCACCGTGGCTGGCACCTATGCAGCCAACAGCGAAGTGGATGGCTATCAGATTCTGGTCAATCAGCAGGATGCTTCACGCGTGATGCGCTATCCGCTCGGTAACATCACCGGCTGGCGTTTGTGGCTGGATAAGCCGTTGAGCGTTGATGCGCTCAGCCAGCAGAAACTGCCGGATGGACTGACGTGGAAAGACTGGCGCGAACGCAAAGGCGATCTGTTCCAGGCGGTGCGCATGGAGAAAAACATGATGGGGCTGCTGCTGAGCCTGATCATCGCGGTGGCGGCCTTCAATATCATTACCTCGCTCGGCCTGCTGATCATGGAGAAGCAGGGCGAAGTGGCGATCCTGCAAACGCTGGGTTTGACCCGCCGCCAGATTGTCGCGGTGTTTATGGTGCAGGGCGCCAGCGCAGGGATTATTGGCGCGCTGCTGGGCACCGTGCTTGGCGTGCTGCTTGCCAGCCAACTGAATAATTTGATGCCGGTGATTGGCTTGTTCCTTGATGGCGCGGCGCTGCCGGTCGACATCAATGTGTTGCAGGTGATCACCATCGCGCTGGTCTCGATGGCCGTCGCGCTGCTCTCTACTCTTTATCCGTCGTGGCGCGCTGCCGCCGTCCAACCCGCTGAGGCTTTACGTTATGAGTAATACTCCTTTGTTGCAGTGTCGTGACCTGTGCAAACGCTATCAGGAAGGCAGCGTGCAGACCGATGTGCTGCGCAATGTGGTCTTCAGCCTGCAGCCGGGTGAATTGACAGCGATTGTCGGCAGTTCCGGTTCGGGTAAAAGTACCTTGCTGCATCTGCTCGGCGGCCTGGATGCGCCTACCTCGGGCGATGTGATTTTTGATGGTAAATCGCTAAACGCGATGTCGTCCGCCGCGAAAGCTGAGCTGCGCAACCGCGAGCTGGGTTTCATCTATCAGTTCCACCATTTGCTGCCGGACTTTAGCGCGTTGGAGAACGTGGCGATGCCGCTGCTGATTGGCAAAATCGGCAAAGCGGAAGCGGAGTCACGCGCGCGTGAAATGCTGGCGGCGGTCGGGCTGGAAAAACGTGCCGCGCATCGGCCTTCTGAACTGTCGGGCGGTGAACGTCAGCGTGTGGCGATTGCCCGCGCGCTGGTGAATCGTCCGCGTCTGGTGATGGCCGATGAGCCCACCGGTAACCTCGATGCGCGCAACGCCGATGCAATTTTCGAACTGCTCGGCGAGTTGAACGTCAAGCAGGGCACCGCTTTTCTGGTAGTGACGCACGATCTGCAGCTGGCGAAACGCCTGAGCCGGCAGATGGAGATGCGCGACGGTGAGTTGAGTGACCAACTGACGCTGGGAGTGATCTGATGGCTTCGTCATTATCCCTGCTGCTCGGGCTGCGTTTTAGCCGCGGTCGGCGGCGTGGTGGCATGGTCTCGCTGATCTCCATCATCTCCACCATCGGCATTGCGCTGGGCGTGGCGGTGCTGATCATCGGCCTGAGCGCCATGAACGGCTTTGAGCGTGAGCTGAACAACCGCATTCTGGCGGTGGTTCCGCACGGTGAAATCGAGCCGGTGAATCAGCCGTTCCGCAACTGGCAACCGATGATCGCGCCGATTGAGCAGGTTGCTGGCATTGCCGCTGCCGCGCCCTACATCAACTTCACCGGGCTGATTGAGAGCGGCGCGAAGCTGCAAGCGCTGCAGGTGAAAGGTGTCGATCCGCAGCAGGAAGCGCGTCTTAGCGCCTTGCCGAGCTTTGTTGTCGGTGATGCGTGGTCACAGTTCGCAGCCGGTAAACAGCAGATCATTCTGGGTGGCGGCATCGCCAAATCGCTCAACGTTAAACAGGGCGACTGGATCACCATCATGATCCCGAATAATGATGGCGAGAATAAGCTGCTGCAGCCGAAACGCATTCGTCTGCAGGTCAGCGGCGTGCTGCAACTGAGCGGCATGCTCGATCACAGCCTGGCGCTGGTGCCGCTGGCGGATGCGCAGAAGTATCTGGATATGGGCGACAGCGTCAGCGGTATCGCGCTGAAGATGAATGACCCGTTCCAGGCGCAGAAGCTGGTGCGAGACGCCGGTGAAGTGACGCACTCTTACGTCTATATCAAGAGCTGGATTGGCACTTACGGCTACATGTACCGTGACATCCAGATGATTCGCGCCATTATGTATTTAGCCATGGTGCTGGTGATTGGCGTGGCCTGCTTCAACATCGTTTCGACGCTGGTAATGGCGGTGAAAGACAAAAGTAGCGACATCGCGGTGCTGCGTACGCTAGGCGCCAAAGATGGTTTGATTCGCGCCATCTTTATCTGGTACGGCTTGCTGGCGGGCCTGCTTGGCAGCGTCAGCGGCGTGGTGGTCGGCGTGCTGGTGGCGCTCAATCTCACGCCGGTGATGCGCGTGTTTGAGCACATTACCGGGCATCAGCTGCTGGCGGGCGATATTTACTTTATCGATTTCCTGCCGTCCGAACTGCACTGGATTGATGTGATTTCGGTGCTGGGCACCGCGATTGTCCTGAGCCTGATTGCCAGCTGGTATCCGGCACGTCGCGCCAGCCGTATCGATCCGGCCCGCGTGCTTAGCGGTCAGTAAAGATAAAACGCAGCCGCCGTGCGGCTGCTATTATCGGGCAGATTAGCCCGGAAAATACCCGACGCGCGGCGATAAACGCCGCAGATAAGGAGCTTTTATGCGCATACCGCGCCGCCGCCTACGACTCGCCCGCGACAAAAAAAACCGCCGCAAGGTGCATCAACGCTTTCGCCAGCGCATCTTCGAGCGCGATCGTAAAGCTGAACTGGCCGCGCATCCGCAACCGCGCGTGGTGGTGCTGACCGGCGCGGGTATCTCCGCCGAGTCGGGTATTCGCACGTTCCGCGCCGCCGATGGCTTGTGGGAAGAGCACCGCGTGGAAGATGTCGCCACCCCGGAAGGTTTTCAACGCAATCCGGCGCTGGTGCAGGCGTTTTACAATGCGCGCCGTCAACAGCTGCAGCAGCCCGAAATCCAGCCTAACGCCGCGCACAAAGCGCTGGCGGAACTGGAGCAGGTGCTGGGTGATAACTTCCTGCTGGTGACGCAGAATATCGATAACCTGCACGAACGCGCCGGCAGCCAGCGCGTGCTGCATATGCATGGTGAACTGTTGAAAGTGCGCTGCGTCAGCAGTGGACAAGTGCTGGACTGGACGGAAGATTTAACCCCGGACGATCGCTGCACCTGCTGCCAGTTCCCGGCCATGCTGCGTCCGCACATCGTGTGGTTTGGTGAAATGCCGCTAGGGATGGAGGAGATTTATCAGGCGATTGAGCAGGCGAATCTGTTTATCGCCATTGGCACCTCGGGCCACGTCTATCCCGCTGCTGGCTTTGTCCACGAGGCGAAACTGCAGGGCGCACATACCGTGGAGCTGAACCTGGAACCGAGCCAGGTCGGCAATGAGTTTGCTGAGAGTCATTACGGCTTAGCAAGCGAAGTGGTGCCAGAGTTTGTGCATACGTTTTTGCGTGGGTTGTATAAGTAGCGATTGTCGTAGGGTGCGCATTTATGCGCACCTGGCATGCCAGGTCGCCATGAATGGCGACCCTACGAAAGATTAACGTCCCGCCTTCAGCTTCTGGAACAGCGTCTCATACTGCACGCTGGCTTCACCGACATCGTTCTGCCACTCGCCGTTTTTAATCACGTCTTCAGCAGGATAAAGCGAAGGATCGTTGGCTACTTCATTTGGCAATAACTTCTTCGCCGCCAGGTTTGGCGTGGGATAACCAATGGTTTCCGCCACTTGCGCCGCCACGTCTGGACGCAGCAGGAAGTTAATCAGCTTCAGCGCACCTTCACGGTTTTTCGCATTGGCCGGAATCGCCAGGTTATCCATCCAGAAAATCCCGCCTTCCTGCGGCCAGATAATCTGTAGCGGCGTACCCGCCTGGCGCGCAACGTAGGCGGAACCGTTCCAGATCATGCCAACGTTCACTTCGCCTTCCATAAACGGGTTGCCCGGATTATCGGAGTTAAACGCAAGCACGTTCGGCATCAGCTTTTTCAGCTCTTCATAAGCGGCTTCGATCTGTTTGGGATCGCGGGTGTTGCCCGAATAACCCAGCTTGCGCAGCGCCATCTGGAACACTTCACGCGCGTCGTCGGTCAGCAGCAGGCTCTGCTTATACTCTGGCTTCCACAAATCAGCCCAGCGGGTAATGCTTTTGGCATCCACTTCATCGGTGTTGATACCAATGGCGGTCGCGCCCCAGATATACGGGATCGAGTAATCGTTATTAGGATCGAACGGCTTATTCAGCAGGTTAGGATCGAGATTTTTGAAGTTGCTGAGCTGGGATTTATCGATCTTTTGCAGCATGCCTTCATTACGCATCTTGGCGACGAAGTAGGTTGAAGGCACCACCAAATCGTAGGCGCCATCTTTCCAGGTCTTCAGCTTGGCATACATGCTTTCATTGGATTCGTAGGTGGAGTAGATCACCTTGATGCCAGTCTCTTTAGTAAACTGCTCCAGCAGTCCCGGCGGCACGTATTCGGTCCAGTTATAGAAGTAGAGCGTTTTGCCGGCATCCGCCTGCGCGCTCTGCATGCCCAATGCCAGCGCCCCAGCCGCCAGCCAATGAGACCACTTTTTCATCGATTATCCTCTATTTGGTTTTATCACGGAGCAACAGCTGACTGAGCGCCACCAACAGCAGCGACAGCAGCAGCAAAATTGTCGCCAGCGCGTTCACTTCCGGTGACACGCCAACTTTAACCATCGAGTAGATTTTTAACGGCAAAATTTCGAAGCTTGGGCCGGTGACGAACGACGATACCACGACATCGTCCATCGACAGCGTAAAGCTGAGCAGCCAACCCGCTGCGACCGCCGGTAGCGCCAGCGGCAGCAGAATTTTGCGCAAAATGGTGACTTCGCTGGCACCAAGATCTTTGGCGGCTTCCAGCATGCGCACATCAAACCCTTTCAGGCGCGAATAGACGGTGATCACCACAAACGGCAGGCAGAAGGTGTTATGCGAGAACAGCAGCGACCAGAAGCCAAGCGAAATGCCCAGCAGCATAAACAGCACCAGCAGCGAAATCGCCATCACGATATCCGGCGACATCATCACCACAAACAGCATGCCGCTGACGAACGGTTTACCACGGAAGCGATAGCGATAGAGCGCGACGGCGGTCAGCGAGCCGATAATTGTGGCGCAGCTGGCGGAGAGCACGCCCATCAGCAATGAATGCTGTGCCGCCTGAATCAGGCTGTCGTTGTTCATCAGCAGGCGATACCACTGCGTGCTGAAGCCCTGCCAGTTAATGCCGAAACGCGAACTGTTGAAGGAGTTGACGATCAGAATGATGATCGGGATATAAAACCAGGCGTAAATCACGGCCATGAAGCCGCCACGTAACCAGCGCGCCATCATTGCAGTTCCACCTTGCTGTTCAGCATACGCGCTGCGCGCCAGTAAACCAGCAGCATCAGCCCCATCAGCAGCGTCATCACAATGCTGGTGGCGGCACCGAATGGCCAGTCGCGGATATTCAGGAACTGGCTCTTGATCACGTTGCCAATCAACAGATTTTTCGCGCCGCCCAGCAAATCCGCCACAAAGAACAAGCCCATCGCCGGGATAAACACCAGCAGGCAACCGGCGACAATGCCTGGCATGGTCAGCGGCAGAATGATGCGTAAGAAGGTTTTCACTTTACTGGCGCCGAGATCGCGCGCCGCTTCGAGGCAGGATTTATCCAGCTTTTCCAGGCTGGAGTAGAGCGGCAGCACCATAAACGGCAGCAGAATGTAGATCAGTCCCAGAATCACCGCTTCTGAGGTGTACATGATGCGAAACGGTTTATCGATCACCCCGAGCCACAGCAAAAATTCATTCAGCCAACCGCGCGTGCTGAGGAAGATTTTCAGGCCGTAGATACGGATCAGCGAGTTGGTCCAGAACGGCACAATCAGCAGGAATAGCATCAGCGGACGCAGGCGCGCCGGCAGTTTCGTCAGACACCAGGCAAACGGATAACCGAGCAACAGGCAGCACAGCGTGGCGATAAACGCCATATTCAGCGAGTGCAGCAGCACATCGGCGTAAAGCGGATCCAGCAGTCGCGTGTAGTTATCAAGGGTGAAGGCCATACTGACAAAATGCGCATCATCGCGCGTCAGGAAGCTGCTGGCGAAGATCATCAGGTTAGGCAGCAGCACAAACAGCGTCAGCCAGCTGACGATCAGCGCGACAATCACTTTCTGCAGGCGGTTACGCATCAACTTCATACGGCAGCACCACCTCCCAGTTTGGCACCCAGCTGACCGCCATTTTCTGGTTCAGCGAGTGATCAAAATCGGGATCGTCTTCGTTGAAGAACTCGCTCACCGTCAGCAGCTTGCCGTTCTCCAGCTCCACGGTGGATTCCAGCGTCATGCCTTTATAGTTGCGCTCGCGCACGTAGCCGATCAGGTTGTCGCTGCGGCTGTCGTGATCAATCTCTTCGACGCGCAGATCTTCCGGGCGCAGCAGCACAAGTAGCTTATCGCCCGCGCTGACCGGGAAATCACACTGCAGCTCACATTCACGGCCTTCTACGCGCGCGCGGATAGAGGGCGCATGGTCGCTGTTTAGCACCTCGGCATCGAACACATTTATCTCGCCGATAAAGCGCGCCACAAACAGGTTGGCGGGCTCTTCGTAAATCTCGCGCGGCGTGCCGTCCTGTTCGATACGACCATCGCGCATCACCACGATACGATCAGACATAGTCAGCGCTTCTTCCTGATCGTGGGTGACGAAGACAAAGGTGATGCCGAGCTTACGCTGCAGTGCTTTGAGCTCGTTTTGCATCTGGCGACGCAGCTTATAATCCAGCGCCGACAGCGACTCATCCAGCAGCAGCACTTTCGGGCGATTGACCACCGCGCGCGCAATCGCCACGCGCTGCTGCTGACCGCCCGAAAGCTGATGCGGACGGAGATCGGCAAAACTCTCTAGCTGCACCATTGCCAGCGCATCGTTAACGCGCGTGGTGATCTCGGCCGCTGGGGTTTTCTGCATGCGCAGACCAAAGGCGACGTTCTCAAACACTGACATGTGCGGAAACAGCGCGTAGCTCTGAAACACGGTGTTGATGTGGCGATGCTCGGCGGGCAGATCGGTGATGTCATTATCATCAAGAATGATGTGACCGCGATCGGCATCTTCCAGCCCGGCAATCAGCCGCAATATGGTGGTTTTTCCGCAGCCGGAAGGGCCAAGCAGCGTGATGAACTCGCCGTGACGGATGGTCAGGTCGAAGTCAGAGATGATGCTTTTGCCATCGAAAGCTTTACTGATGCCAGAAAGCGTAACCAGCGCAGGCGCGCGTGTTTGCGTCATTTTAGTCACTCAGTCTGATGGTGAATCAGGTTACAGCATAGCCGCTGGTGGCCGCTTGCTGTGATGAAGGGCGCGATGATACCGCAAAAATGTGTCAATGCCATGTTTTGCCACGGATTTACCTTGAAAACTCTGAAAAATGCCGGAGTATGCGTAACGGATAAGTCGGACAGGCGATAGTGAGCGAATTTTCAGCGCAATTCACGTTGAGAGAGCTAACCTGAAGGATAATGATTTGACGCAACATGGTGCCATCAGGCCACCATGATAATGACGCAGGTTCTTTAGAGGGATGACAGATGGATCAATTACTTGAGCGTTTTCTCAGTTATGTCGCAGTAGAAACTCAGTCAAAACCTCAGGCACGACAGGTGCCAAGCAGCGAAGGGCAGTGGACGCTGGCGCGTCAATTACAGGAAGAACTCATCGTGCTGGGCTTTGTTGATGTCTCTCTGAGCGATCATTGCTGTGTGATGGGCACCTTGCCGGCTAACGTCGATTGGGCCACGCCGGTGATCGGCTTTATTTCGCATATGGATACCTCACCGGATTTCACCGCTAAAAACGTCAATCCGCAGATTATTGAAAACTACCGCGGTGGCGATATCGCGCTCGGCAACGGCGATGAAATCTTGTCGCCGGTGATGTTCCCGATCCTGCATAAGCTGATCGGCCATACGCTGATCACAACCGATGGCAAAACCCTGCTCGGCGCAGATGACAAAGCTGGTATCGCCGAGATCATGACCGCGATGGCGCGTCTGGCAAAAAGTGATACGCCACACGGCGCGATTCGCGTGGCCTTTACGCCGGATGAAGAGATTGGTCGCGGCGCGTCGCACTTCGACGTTGAAGGTTTTGCCGCCGATTGGGCGTATACCGTGGATGGCAGCGATCTTGGCGAGTTCGAGTTCGAGAACTTCAACGCCGCCACCGCGATGGTCAAAATCACCGGCAACAACGTGCATCCGGGCAGCGCCAAAAATGTGATGGTCAATGCGCTGGATCTGGCGATGCGCTTCCACGCGGAATTGCCCGCCAAAGAGAAGCCGCAGTTCACCGACGGCTACGAAGGCTTCTTCCATCTGCATACCATCAAAGGCACGGTTGAGCATGCCGAGCTGATGTATCTGATCCGTGATTTTGATGCCGACAACTATGAACAGCGTAAACAGCTGCTGGAAGAGATTGGCCAGCGCGTCAGCAAAGGGCTGCAAAGCGAGTGTTCGGTGAAAGTTGAAATCAGCGATAGCTATCGCAACATGCGCGAGAAGGTTGAACCGCATCCGCACATTATTGAGTTAGCGCTGCAGGCGATGCGCGATTGTGGCATTGAACCGAACGTCAAACCAATTCGCGGCGGCACCGACGGCTCAGCGTTGTCGTGGAAAGGATTGCCGTGCCCGAACCTGTTTACCGGCGGCTACAACTATCACGGCAAGCACGAGTTCGCCTCACTTAATGTGATGGCGCAGTCAGTGGATGTGATTGTGCGTTTGGCTGAGCTGGCGGGACAGAAAAAGTAACAGTATCCAGGTGCGCATAAATGCGCACCCTACAACGTCGTAGGGTCGCCATTCATGGCGACCGTAACGCCAGCTTACTCGCCGAAGAACCAATAGCCGCTATTCACCAACGCCGCCAGCTGCGCCAGCAGTGAAGGATCATCCAGCGCATCGCCGAAATCTTCCAGCGTCAGCACGTGATTGTGCGCCAATGCCGCCAGCACATGCGGATGGCTGCTGGTGATCGATTCCCCGTTCACAAACACCACATCGCCGATGGTCAATACGCGCAAGCCGCCGAGACGCGTCAGCGCATCGCCTTGCTGCAGTGCATCGTAAATCTCATCCGGTTGATACGGCGGCTCCGGCGGCGCGACGTCCAGCTCATGACGCGACTGAGAAATAAACTCGCCAAACCACTGATTAAACTGCTCTGGCTGGTTAATTACATCCATCATCACTTTGCGGATACCTTCCAGTTCTGATGGCAGGATCTGCGATGGGCATTCACGCGATGGCACATCAGGATCGCTGTAGCGATAGCTGCCCAATTCGTTGGCCAGCATGTGATCGGCAAAACCGCTGATCAGCTCGCGACCGTTCGGTGCGCGGAAGCCGACCGAATAGTTGATGGCGTTTTCCAGCGAATAGCCTTCATGCGGGAATCCAGGCGGAATATAGAGAATATCGCCGGGCTCCATCTCTTCATCGATGATGGCGTCGAACGGCTCAACCTGCAGCAGATCCGGATGCGGGCAGTGCTGTTTCAACGGCACTTTTTCACCCACGCGCCAGCGACGACGGCCGGTGCCCTGAATGATAAACACATCGTACTGATCGAAATGCGGGCCCACGCCGCCGCCTGGCACGGCAAAAGAGATCATCAGATCGTCAACGCGCCAGTCGGGCAGGAAACGGAATGGGCGCATCAGCGCGGCAGAAGGTTCATGCCAATGGTTGACCGCCTGCACCAGCAGCGACCAGTTGCTCTCACCGAGATGATCGTAGCTTTCAAACGGGCCGTGACTGACTTGCCATTTGCCTTCGTTATGGCTGACAAGTCGGCTATCTACCTCATTTTCCATTGCCAGACCAGCCAGCTCGTCAGGAGAAATAGGATCGACGAAGTTTTTAAATCCACGCTTGAGCACCACCGGGCGTTTCTGCCAGTAGCGCTGAATAAAGTCGGGCCAGTTGATATCGAGCTGATAGTCCATATGAGGAGTCCGTTTGCTGCAAAGAATGATGGCAAGTATAACAGCCCGCGTCCCTTTCTACTCGCGGTGATGCTCGACTTCCTGGCGCTGGAAAATAACTTCCATGCGCGCGCCACCGAGCGGGCTGGTGGTGGCAATCACCTGACCGGCGTACTGTTCGAGGATATCGCGCACCACGGCTAAACCTAAACCCTGGCCGGGACGCAAGGTGTCGGCGCGTTGACCGCGCACGAAGATCAAATCGCGTTTGCTTTCCGGGATGCCGGGGCCGTCATCATCAATAAACAGATGCAAAGTGTTGTCGGTTTGGCGCGCGGTGACTTCAATAAATTCGAGGCAATATTTGCAGGCGTTATCGAGTACGTTGCCTAGCACTTCCATAAAGTCATTTTTATCGCCGATGAAGGTCAGCTCCGGCGAGATATCCAGCGTGATTGCCACGCCTTTACGTTGATAGACCTTATTCAATGCCGAACACAGGCTGTCGAGCAGCGCCGACACCGAATGCAAATCGCGCTGCAAAGGATTGTGATCGGCCTGCATACTCGCGCGATGCAGGTAATAACCAATCTGCTGTGAGATGCGGCTGATCTGCTCCAGCATTACCGGTTCGGCCTGCTCAATGGTTAACTCTTTACCATTGCGTAACGATCGCAGCGTACTTTGCAGCACCGCCAGTGGAGTTTTCAGGCTGTGGGTGACATCCGAAAGTGTGGTGCGATAGCGCGTGTAGCGCTGGCGTTCATTGGTCAGCAGCAGGTTAAGATTGCGCACCAGGCTGCGTAGCTCCTGCGGCGGATTGTCATCGAGATTCTCGCGCTGGCCGGTTTCCAGCTCGCGCACTTGCGAAGTGAGATCGCCAATCGGCCGCAAACTCCAGTGTGCCGCCAGCCACAGCAGCGGAATCACCAGTAATAGATTCGCCGCCAGCACATAGCTGAACCACGACCACACTACATCGGAATGCTGCAACTCTTGCGGAATCGAATCGACCACCACAATGGTTAACGCCGGTAAGTTGGTGGTGGCATCGTAGCGATTGACGGCGACCGAGTGAGTGAAGGTGTCATTGCTGTCGCTATCCAGCGCGTGCAGTCGCTCTTTCGCCTGCGGGTTATTGCCCATCGCCGCCATGCTGGTGCGATTGCTGGTGTCGATTTCGTAGAAGTCGGGCTTGAGCAGCCATTCACGACGAATCTTTTTGCGGATGTCCGGCACGTCGCGCTGCTGCCACAGCAGTTTCCCGTGTTCATCGTAGATAAAGACCAGCGTGGGGAAATTGAGCGTCATGCGCTCGGGCTGACCAATGGTGAGCTGATTGTCGTGCCATTGCGCCAGCGTGAAGAACAGATTGCTCTCGCCGCGCATCACGCGATAGGTATTTTTATCGAAGCTGACAACGTAGCCGACCACGGCGACCATGCCGTAGGAGAGCGACAAAAACAGTACGATCGCGGCCGTCGCCAACAGGAAACGGGCGCGAAGTGAGAAGGGGCGTAAGCGTTGTAACCACGTCATAAATCAGAGATCAAAGCGATATCCCTGGCCGCGCACGGTGTTAATCACTTCGGTCGGATAGAGTGACAGAATTTTTTTGCGCAGACGACCCATCAGCACGTCAATGGTGTGGCTTTCGCGCAGTTCGGCGTCGGGATAGAGCTGCAGCATCAGTGAATCTTTGCTTACCACTTTACCGGCGTTGCGAATCAGAGTTTCGACGATGGTGTACTCGAAGGCGGTGAGTTTTACCGGTTCGTCTTGCACCGTCAATTCACGGCGAGAGAGATCGACCTGGAACGGCGGCATAGAGATAATTTGCGATGCATGACCGCTGTTGCGACGCATCAGCGCCTGCAAGCGTGCAGCCACTTCTTCAATGTGGAACGGCTTGGTCACGTAGTCGTCGGCACCGGCTTCCAGCGCTTCCACTTTGGCCTGCCAGCCTTCGCGAGCGGTTAATACCAGAATCGGTTGGCGCACGGAATCGGTGCGCCAGCGGCGAATCAGCGACATGCCATCTTCGTCCGGCAAACCGAGATCGACCAGCGCGATGTCGGGGATATGTTCTTGCAGGAAATAATCCGCTTCTTTGGCATCTTCTGCAGCATCGACCTGATGGCCCATGTCACGCAGTTGCACGGCGAGGTGATGGCGCAGCAGCGCATTATCTTCCACAACCAGTACACGCATAGTATTTCCTTAGCTCGAACGTAGTGATGATGGAATGAGTATATGCGAGAAGAGCTAAACCGCAGATTAACGCTTGCCCTTCATACTTCGAACTATCGCTGCGTTTGCTGCGTGTTCTCACCCCAGTCACTTACTGGAGTAAGCTCCTGGGGATTCGATCACTTGCCGCCTTGCGCTAGCCCGAATTATTTAGGGCAAGATATTGGCGACTATTTTAAATCATCAACCATCTGAATCGCACGGCCGAGGTAGTTGGCTGGCGTCATCTGCTTCAGGCGCACTTTCTCCTCTTCCGGCAGCTCGAGGCTATCGATAAAGGTCTGCATGCCGGCGGCATCAACGCGTTTACCGCGCGTCAGCTCTTTCAGCTTCTCGTACGGTTTTTCAATGCCGTAACGACGCATCACGGTTTGGATCGGCTCAGCCAGCACTTCCCAGTTGTGGTCCAGTTCGTCCAGCAGACGATCGCGGTTCACTTCCAGCTTAGAGATGCCTTTCAGCGTGGCCTGATAGGCGATCAGCGCATAACCGATGCCCACGCCAAGGTTACGCAGCACGGTGGAGTCGGTCAGGTCGCGCTGCCAGCGTGAAACCGGCAGTTTGCTCGCCAGATGCTGCATCATCGCATTAGCCAGGCCGAGGTTGCCTTCGGAGTTTTCGAAGTCAATCGGGTTCACTTTGTGCGGCATGGTGGACGAACCGATTTCACCGGCGATGGTTTTCTGCTTGAAGTGATTGAGCGCAACGTAGCCCCAGATATCACGATCAAAGTCGATCAGAATGGTGTTGAAACGCGCGATGCAATCAAACAGTTCAGCGATGTAATCGTGCGGTTCAATCTGCGTGGTGTACGGGTTCCAGGTGATGCCCAGCGAGGTGACAAATTGCTCGCTCAGCTGGTGCCAGTCCACTTCCGGATATGCCGAGATGTGGGCGTTATAGTTGCCGACCGCACCGTTGATTTTACCCAGCACTTCAATCTTGCTCAGCTGACGCAACTGGCGTTCCAGACGATACGCCACGTTCGCCATCTCTTTACCCATAGTTGACGGCGTTGCTGGCTGGCCGTGGGTGCGCGACAGCAGCGGAATGTCACGGTATTCGTGCGCCAGACCTTTTACAGCATCGATCAACTGGTTCCAGAATGGCACGATCACATCACGACGTGCGGTTTCCAGCATCAGCGCGTGCGACAGGTTATTGATATCTTCGGAGGTGCAGGCGAAGTGGATGAATTCAGACACCGCATGCAGCGCAGGGATGTCGGCCACTTTCTCTTTCAGGAAATATTCCACGGCTTTAACGTCGTGGTTGGTGGTGCGCTCGATGGTTTTGATACGCGCCGCGTCTTCTTCGCTGAAATTGGCGACAATGGCATCAAGGAAAGCGTTTGCGTCGGCATCAAATGCAGGAACTTCCTTGATCTCTACAGTCGTAGCCAGTTTTTGTAACCAGCGAACCTCAACCTCAACGCGGAATTTCAGCAAACCGAACTCACTGAAAATGGCGCGCAGTGGGCTGACTTTATCGCCGTAACGACCATCGACAGGTGAAACGGCGGTCAGAGAGGATAATTCCATCAGTGCAACTCCTGAATCGTTTAACAATTATGCCGGGGCGGCGCTTAATACGCCGGGCCCAGGCGGGATAAAATGGTTTTGGCTTCGCTCAGCAAGCGCTGGCGCGAGAACATCAGCTGCAGTCGGCCACCGCCAACCTGCTGCCATAACACCGCAGAGCGAATGCCGGCCAGCAGGGCGGCGCGCACTTTACTCTGCACTTGTGAATTCTGTAATACCTGCGGCGAACCGGTAACCTGAATGCGCGGGCCCAGCGGGCTAATCACATCCACATAAATGCCAGCCATCGCGCTGGTGATGGTGTCTGATTCCAGCTCGTAATGCGCCAGCTGGCGATCAAGCTGGCCGATGCGCTGTGCCAGCGTGTTCATCGCGGCTTTATTGCCGTGCAGCTTACGCTCCAGCACCATCATGCTTAAGGTGTAGCGCGTCAGCTCTGCGCTGGCGCCCTGACGATTGCTGCTATTAAGCACCGCCATTAAGGTCTCTAATCCAACCTTCAAATTGGCTTCGTCGTTGCCAAACACCGCCAGCGTTGAACCGGGATTGAGATCGATCAGGCTGCGCAGCGACACATTCAGTGCCGCATTATTGCAATGTCCCTGCTGCGCGAGCTGTTGCACCACATGGGCGGCCTGACATACGCCCGCCAGCGCCAGTGTAATCTCATAATAGTTCTTAGCCACGCTTAACTCCTGTCATCGCGTCGGGCAGCGCCGACCTTAGGCTTCTGCCAGAGGTAGGCGTTGTTCGATAATACCGCCGCCGAGGCACACTTCACCGAGATAAAACACGGCAGATTGGCCTGGCGTGACGGCCGCAACCGGCTCGTCAAAACGGACTTCAATACGGTCGTCGCCGTGCGGAATGATTTCACACGGAATGTCGGTCTGACGATAGCGGGTTTTCACCGTGCAGCGCAGCGGGGCGGTAATCGGCTGGCGATCGACCCAATGCAACTGTTGGGCAATCAACCCCACAGACATCAGGCGCGGATGCTCGCCGCCTTGCGCCACGATTAGACGATTGCGCGCCACATCTTTGTCGACCACATACCAGGGATCGTCGTTGCTCTCTTTACGACCGCCAATGCCCAGGCCTTTACGCTGGCCGAGCGTGTGATACATCAAGCCCTGATGTTCACCGACGATTTCACCGTCAACGGTTTCGATTTCGCCCGGCTGCGCAGGCAGATAGCGACCAAGGAAGTCACGGAACTTGCGCTCGCCGATAAAGCAGATGCCGGTGGAATCTTTCTTCTTGGCGGTGATCAGATCCAACTGCTCAGCGATGCGGCGCACTTCCGGCTTATCCAGTTCGCCAACCGGGAACAGGCTTTGCGCGATCTGCTGGTGGCTGAGCGTATAGAGGAAATAGCTCTGATCTTTGTTGCCGTCGAGTCCGCGCAGCAGGCGACTTTGACCGTCAACATCCTGACGGCGCACATAGTGGCCGGTGGCGATGAAGTCTGCGCCGAGATCGTCCGCCGCGAATTCGAGGAAGGCTTTGAACTTGATCTCTTTGTTGCACAGGATGTCGGGATTCGGCGTGCGACCCGCTTTGTACTCTTCCAGGAAGTGCTCGAAAACGTTATCCCAGTACTCAGCGGCGAAGTTGATTTTGTGCAGTTTGATGCCGAGTTTGTCACACACGGCTTGTGCGTCAGCCAGATCATCGGCGGCGGTGCAATACTCCTCGCCATCGTCTTCCTCCCAGTTCTTCATGAACAGGCCTTCAACCTGGTAGCCCTGCTGCTGCAGTAACCAGGCGGAAACGGAAGAATCGACGCCGCCGGACATTCCGACGATCACTTTTTTCTGGCTGTTGTCAGACATGACGCACTCTTAAATTACGATAAAAACAGGCGGCGCATTCTATCATGCAGAAGCGGGGCGCGCACCCTCATGAAACGGCCACTGGAACGGCGCAACCAGATGCAGCGGATAACGCTCGCCTTGTTGCCACAGCCGCACGCTCTCTGCCACTAGCGGCGAACGCAGGCGATTCGCCGTCAGAATCTGCTCTGGCGGCAACCACCAACAGCAATCGATGTCGCGATCGTGCGGTGAAGTTTCGACTTTTTCGGCCAGATCGAGGCCAAACAGGAAACGCACAAAAGGTGTATCGTCCGGGGCAATCCACTGCTGCACGCCGAGAAAATATTCGGGATGGGCGTCGATACCGGTCTCTTCAAACAATTCACGCTGCGCGGCTTCGAGCAGGGTTTCATTGGCCTCAAGATGTCCGGCGGGCTGATTCCAGGTAATACGACCGTGCACACGCTCTTCGACTACCAGCAAATGTCCCTGCGCCTGTACAATGCAGGCGACCGTTACATGAGGTTTAAACATCCTTCCTCCGAAATTGTTAACTAAAAGTTATTAAATGGCTGCGCTGATATCGCGCCATTCTCCGGGCGGTAAATCGCCTAGCTGATGTTCGCCCATCGCAAAGCGAATCAGGCGCAACGTCGGAAAACCGATATGTGCCGTCATGCGGCGCACCTGACGATTTCGGCCCTCAAACAGAGTGATTTTCAGCCAGCTGGTGGGAATCGCTTTGCGCTCGCGAATTGGCGGCTGGCGCGGCCACAGCCACTCTGGCTCGTCCACCAACTCAATGCCTGCCGGCAACGTTGGGCCATCGTTGAGCGTCACGCCGTTGCGTAACAGGGATAAATCTGATTCCTGCGGCGCGCCTTCCACCTGCACAAAATAGACCTTTCCGGTGCGCTTGCCAGGCTGCGTCAGCGCGGCTTGCAGCGCGCCATCGTTGGTCAAAATCATCAATCCTTCGCTGTCGCGATCGAGGCGGCCCGCAGCATAAACGTCGCCTACCGGCACAAAATCTTTCAGCGTGCGGCGTCCGGCTTCATCACTGAATTGCGGCAAAACATCGAAGGGTTTGTTAAAGAGTATGACGCGTCTTGGGCCTTTCGGACGGGTATCACGGCGCACGGGCTTACGTGCTGGGGCGTTCGCACGCTTATCCTGGTGAATTCGTTGAGAAGTTTTTCGCATGGGCTTTGCAGTCAGAAACATTCGGCGCATTATAGCGCGAAACTACGGTGATTGGCGTAGCGGAAATAATCAAGTAGTATTGACCCGCATCTTACAAATCATTAACAAAAAATCGCTCGAAGGAGAGGTTGATGGAAAGCAAAGTAGTTGTTCCGGCGGAAGGTCAAAAAATCACCCTGGCTCAGGGAAAACTTACAGTTCCGAATAACCCGATTATTCCTTACATTGAAGGTGACGGTATCGGTGTTGATGTTTCCCCGGTAATGTTGAAAGTGGTTGATGCCGCTGTGAAGAAAGCCTACAACGGCGAGCGTAAAATTTCCTGGATGGAAATTTATACTGGTGAAAAATCAGTAGAACTTTACGGCCAGGACGTCTGGCTGCCGCAGGAAACCCTCGATTTAATTAAAGAATATCGCGTTGCCATCAAAGGCCCACTGACTACGCCAGTTGGCGGCGGTATTCGTTCTCTGAACGTTGCGCTGCGTCAGGAGCTGGATCTGTACGTGTGTCTGCGTCCGGTTCGCTACTACAAAGGCACGCCAAGCCCGGTTAAACGCCCTGAAGAAACCGACATGGTGATCTTCCGTGAAAACTCAGAAGATATCTATGCCGGTATCGAGTGGAAAGCGGGCACGCCAGAAGCGGATAAAGTGATCAAGTTCCTGCGCGAAGAGATGGGCGTGAAGAAAATTCGCTTCCCTGAGCAGTGCGGTATCGGCGTTAAGCCATGCTCGGAAGAGGGTACCAAACGTCTGGTGCGCGCAGCAGTTGAATACACCATCACCAACGATCGTGATTCTCTGACCCTGGTTCACAAAGGCAACATCATGAAGTTCACCGAAGGTTCTTTCAAAGACTGGGGCTACCAGTTAGTGAAAGAAGAGTTCGGCGGCGAGCTGATCGATGGCGGCCCGTGGATGAAGTTCAAGAACCCGAACACCGGTAAAGAGATCATTGTTAAAGACGTGATCGCGGATGCCTTCCTGCAGCAGATCCTGTTGCGTCCAGCTGAATACGACGTGATCGCCTGTATGAACCTGAACGGTGACTACATCTCTGATGCCCTGGCGGCACAGGTTGGCGGTATCGGTATCGCACCAGGCGCAAACATCGGGGACGAATGTGCCCTGTTCGAAGCGACACACGGTACAGCACCTAAGTATGCAGGTCAGGATAAAGTGAACCCAGGTTCAGTGATTCTGTCGGCAGAAATGATGCTGCGTCACCTTGAGTGGTTCGAAGCGGCTGACTTAATCGTTAAAGGTGTTGAAGGCGCTATCGCTAACAAAACCGTGACCTACGATTTCGAACGTCTGATGGACGGCGCTAAACTGCTGAAATGTTCAGAGTTTGGTGATGCAATCATCAACAACATGTAATTTGCCACTCAGGCAGAAAGCATAACGGGAGCCAATGGCTCCCGTTTTTTTGTTCTAAAATTAGCGACTATTACAGCTAAGAATTTATTTCATTGCCAGTACGGATTGAGCATCAATAATAATGCACTTGCCTGCGCAGTTGTCGTTTCCGGTGATCACTGGCGATTCCGTAAGAGTGAAATTCATACCTGCTTCTTTCTTTACGGTGTATGCCATACCAGCAAATGTCCACGGCATGCCTAAAGATAAAGAACCAAACTCATCATATTTCGATGATTTTGCAATTTTTGGCAAATTCTCAGTATTTAATCGGTAGTAAAGAGTGCCATCGAAATCTTTTGGCACCACTTTAGTAATTTCGGCCTGTAAAAGTGCATACTCTTTTTGCTGAGGCGAAGAAAACCCCTCTTTAATATTGCTGGCTGCAAGCCATCCTGCAGCAACAGGAAGCAAAAGATAAATGAATCCTGAGTATTTTATTTTATCGATAATAAATAATAGCCCAATAAGGAAGCAAGAGGTGGTAATCAGCGAGAGCGCGCTGATAGTACGGTAAGCCGCCCAACTCTCTGTCACTAGCAAGTTTGGTGTCACTGCTGCAACAGCGAAGAGGAAAGATAAAAATACTTTTTCTTTGCCATTCTCGCTAATGTTTTTCAATCCGATAAAGATAAAACCCAACGATATAATGATCGAGAGTGCTTTTCTGCCGGTGTCAAAATTACAGATGGCATTTTTTAATGGTTCTACAAAGAACCATTTAATCTTTCCTATAAGATCAATGGTGATGTTACTTCTTGAAAGTGTCTCGCCGAATAACAGGAGCGGAATGGCTTTAGCTAATACTAATGCCATCAGCATACCAAAGAAAATCATTGCGAAAGCACGAATGAGTTCCTTTTTATCAATTTTGCGGGAGGTCAGGCAAGTGTCCATAAATGCAAAAAATAGGAAACACATTGCAGTGGGTTGATAAATAGCGAAGGAGAACGTGATCAGCAATGCTGATAACATAATCCCTGAAATGCCGCGCAATGTAGTTAATGCTGAGTAACTCAATCCAGCAAGAATAATAGAGGTGACAAAAGGAAAACATACTGACCACGAGTTGAATACCTGGAAAGAGGGCAGCAAACAGATCGTTAATGAGAATATCACTCTCTGCAGAGTATTTTTGAGAATATTTCTATCAGAGATAAATTTGTAAAAGTAACAGCTTAGTATGATAAGAGAAGAAACGGATAGCAGTCTTAACAGTATTAACGAGTCCACGCTGGATATAAAGAATGAGAGTAAATAGCGCAAACCGCCGTAGGCCGGCCTTCCTGAAAGAATATCCCATTTAAAAATGCTGGCTGGATCAGTCTGAGAGCTGAACAGATAGTACCAATCATCCGAAAAAGCATAGCTCGAGAGAAAAACGGGGCTATAACTGGCGAGCAAGGCCACGGCTAATAAAAAATAAATTTTAAAGTTATTGCAGACTATATTAGTCATTTGATTCCTTTTTTATATATCGAGGTCTGTGTTTGGTTTCAATATAGATCCTGCCAATATATTCACCTAATACACCTATTCCTATCAACTGAATGCCACCTAAAAAGAGTATTGAAACCAGTAGTGACGGATATCCGGCAACAGGATTTCCCCATATTATTTTATCAATAATCATCCATGCGCCATAAACGAACGACAAGAACGCGACAAAAAAACCAATATAGGTCCACACTCTGAGCGGAAATGTTGAAAAGCTGGTAAGCCCTTCAAGAGCCAGATTCCAAAGTCGCCATCCATTAAATTTTGCCTCTCCGGCAATGCGCGCTGGGCGGCTATATTCAACGATGGCAGAATCACCTTCCACCCAACTCAGAAGACCTTTCATAAACAGATTGCGTTCCTGCAATTGCTTAATGTTTTCGACAGTTGCACGAGAAAGTAAACGAAAGTCGCCAACATTTTCTTCTAATTTTGGTGAGCTAATTTTATTGTGTAACTTGTAAAACCATGCAGCAGTTTTTCGCTTAAAACGACTATCGCTACGCCTATCATTGCGCTTGGCCAACACAATCGGCCAGCCTTCTTGCCATTTATTTATCAGCAAAGGAATGACTTCAATGGGATCCTGAAGATCAACATCAACCGGAATGACTGCATCACCACTAGAATGTTCAAGTCCAGCGAGCAGCGCGGCTTCTTTACCAAAGTTACGAATGAAATTGATGACTAATACAGATTCGTCATTATTCTGAAGCGATTTAATAATCTGCTCTGTGCTATCAGTACTGCCATCATTAATAAAGATGATTTCAAGATTGTAAGAAGAAAGTTTTTCTTTAACGGTCCGGTAAAAAATAGGTATTGCATCTTCTTCGTTGAAGACAGGCACCACCAGAGAAATTTTCATTTTTTCACCCTAAAAACAATAAAGTTTGAATAGATGAAGCCGAATATCAGACTTATTATGGAAAATGAAATAAGCGTAATAATCGGATTAATATGCGTATGATCGGCGAAACTGCCAATACCTGCGGCCATCATGCCCATAAAAGCAACAAAGATGACATAGCGAAAAGTTGTCACTTCGGCTTTAAACGTCCAGCGTGCGTTAGCAAAAAATGAAAATGTTACGGCGACAATGAAAGCCAACAGATTAGCCAGCCATTGGCGGGTATTCAGAGAATACAGGGCTGCAAACACCATCCAATGGATCAAGGTGTTAATGATGCCTACTGATAAAAAACGTGAGAATAATTTCAACATAGTGAAATGTTAGCCATGAGGACATCATTATTTTAAAAATAGTGGGGAATTTTACATGGAGGCTCACAACAAATAAAGTTGTAAAATCATCGTTCTCACCAACATGTCATTAGATAAAGCCATTGGCTTACGAACATTAAAGAAACGGGAGCCAGTGGCTCCCGTTTTTTATTGCGTCAATCGACTGGCTGCTCATTGGACTTTGCCATCTGAGCTCGCTCCTGCGACAGCCGCCAGAAATCACTACCGCCCGGTTGCTGATACATCCGCAGCGAGAAGTGGCCGACAATCGCGTAGATATACTCAAAAATGGCCGATTGAGAATCCTCGTAATCCACCCACAGTACCGACGAAGTGAAGCAATAAACCTCGACCGGCAAGCCCTCAGGCGAAGGTTTCATGGCGCGCACTACGATATACATATCTTTCTTGATATCGTCGCGTTGCGACAGCCACGCCGTCAGGTACTTACGAAACACCGTCAGATTGGTGATGCCGTTTTCGGCAAACCAGCGTTCGCCCACCGCATTGCTGTCGCGACCATCCATCAGCGCCGAGAGTTGCTCACTGACACCGCGAATTTGGCTCATCTGCTGCACCATATCGTGATCGAGAAAGCGTATCGACATCTGATCAAGATGGAAACTGCGCATAATGCGGCGTGCGCCAGAGGAGAACATCGCCTGCCAGTTGGTGTAGGTTTCGGTGAGGAAGTTTTTGGTCGGGATGCGCGACAGCGTATTGTCCCAATTGCGAATGGTGATGGTGTGCAGCGCGATATCGATCACTTCGCCACTAATGCCGTTGTCAGGCATCTCAATCCAGTCACCGAGTTGCAACACATCGTTAGAGGACACCTGAATATTGGCCACCAGCGACATCAGCGTATGCTGGAACACCAACATTAACACCGCCGCTACCGCACCCAAACTGGAGATAATAATCACCGGTGATTTATTCGACATAATCGCCAGAATCATGATCGCCGAAATAATATGCACCAGAATCTTGCCGACCTGGATATAACCCTTGATCGAGTGATTCTTACGTTTGGCTTTTTTCGAATAGGAGTTATTAACGATCTCCAGCACTTCGGTAAAGAACAGCGATAAATACACAAAGAACAGAATGCCGCAGATGGTCTTTATCGCAATCAACAGATGCTCTGGTAAATCTGGCATAAACTGCAGCAGATAGTAGACCGTGATCACCGGGATAAAGTTAGAGAGCTTCTCCGACAGCCTGACGTCCTTATCCAGCGGCACCTGATTCTTGTGCGTGCTGAAGAACACCTTCCTGACCACCTTCACAATAAAGAATTTACAGATCAGATGGGCGATCATGCCGGCAAACATCAGTAACACCAGGCTGAATGCGGCCGACAGCACCGTGTTGCCCTCAATAAAACTTTGTATCTTGCTTAAATAATTCATTTCAACCACATGCCGGACAGTGTTGGCGGGAATTCAAACATAAACGCGCCAAAGGCGATATGCTACGCGTGCGCAAAGGCGTTGTTGCGCAGTGACACGTTAAGAGTGTGATAACGCTTTACGCGCGGCTTCAGCGAGAAAGTGGCTGCGGCTGTTATAGCGCGCATCATTCCCCACAGCCTGATCTATCTTCTCAATCAACAAGTTCGGCATAGTGATGTTGATGCGCTCAGATTTACCCAGATAGCGCGTAATATCGATCTCAACATAAATCCAAATTCCTGTCTGGCTAAAATCGGTGATCCAATTCTGCGAAGGTTCGGGAATGAGCATGCTTTTCTCTGCCATTAATTCAAAATGCGCACTCAGCGCAGACTGGGCATCGTAAAGGGTATGCTCTGGCGTATCTCCAGCAAAGTAGCAGCCGGTTACGTCAGGGAAGAAACCGCTGGCAGAGCCATCAACATCAATTTCAACAAAGGCGGGATACAACATAATTTTCACCTGTGGCTGAGTTTAGTAGGGCGTTATCGCGCTATTTAAGTTTGGCGTCCTTCAAAATCTGCATCAGCGTGCCTGTTTTTAGGTCCTTTCGCGGGTGCGGAACGGTAATGAGATAACTGAAATCAGGATGGGAGAACTGATGATGACTGCCTTTGATTCTTTCAAGACTCCATCCGGTGTTCACCAGCATTTTAATTAGCTCAGAGCTTTTCATCGCCATCACTGCCATCAAATTATACACACGATACACACCTGTGCAATCGTCCTACCTTGCCTATGGCGTGCTTAACCGCGCTTAAGTTAACCTGATGACGTCAAAGTTGCGGCAGAGCTAAATTGCAATATGTGCAGCGTATTCCTATCACTTTGCGTTGCTTTACAATTCACTTCATAGAAGCTTGAATCAGTTAACATTTACGTGCTGATGGCAGTGTGAAATAAAGACTAAACCGCTATCTTCAGCGCTTACGATTCAGGAGGTGGTATGCAAGGTGTAATCAAGTTCGTCAAAGGCTGGCTGATTTTTTCCCTGTTGTGGGGCATTTTTATGTGGTTTGTTTCATGGCAGGCGCAGGGCAAAGAGATCGGCATGGTGATTGTGATGAGCTTGTATGCGGGATTGATTTATCAGGCCCTGATGACCATGGTTGCGCGCTATAAAGCACGGCGCGCGCAAGTTTAGTTGTACACAACTGACTACAGAGCTTTGCGGCAAGTTGACGCTGATTTGCACTTACTCGGGCAATCTGAGCCGACAAATCTCAGCTTGCTGGTAAGAAAACGATGGGAAAGAAGGTTATCGTTGCATGGTTTTTTCTGCTGCTGTCCATGGCGGCTTGCGCCCAGCCCTCAGGCTTAATAACGCTCACCATGCAGCACGATCGTCATTTGAGGGTGGAAAACAGCACCGCAGATGTGGCTGAAACGCCGGATGAGCATATTCAGGAACGCGTTGAGGATGTTGGACATCGCCAATAAATTGGGGCCTTAAGGCCCCATTTACAGATTACTTACGTCCGAGCAGAAAACCGACAATCACACCAATGCTTGCTGCAACTGCCAGGCCGGTCGCGGGATTATCGCGTACCGATTTCACCACACAATCCGCTGCATCCTGAACCGCATAGCTAGCCTGAGCCGGATAACGACGCGCCGCACCTTTGGCTTGCTGACGGCGTGAACCGGTGAATTCGCCAAATTTTTCCTGAACGGCACCTGCCGCTTCATTCAATTTTGCTTCCGCTTTGTCGCTCATAATTACTCCCTGATCGTGGTGAATGTCCTGTAAAGCGTAGTCAGAGAAACTGCAGGCAGCAAATGACGCAGCGGTAAAGGTTGTAACAGCAGTTTGCAGTAAGCAAAAATTCTGCGCGCAGCAGAAAGGCGGGACGCAATAGTCTGAACTAGGGCTTTCCGCGATAAGCCGGATACCAGCTCACAAGGAAGTGACGCAGATGATCAAAACACCATTCGGCATCGTCGGCCTGCTGGCAGTAATAGCGCAAGGTCACTTTTTCATAGCGCATGTGGCGCTGCTGCAGCGGTGACCAACCCCAATCCAACACGGCACGCGCATAATTGATCAGCGTGCCGTTCTGCATATTGTGCTGCTTCTCTTGTCGGCTGAGGTAGATTTCAAACGCCTGATCGAGGCTTTGTGTTTCATCCGTGTTAAAGCCTGCAGTCGTCGGACGAAATGCCACATCGATAAAGCCGCACACGCCGTCGTCACGCAGCTGCCAGTCGCAGGCCAGCGTCATAAACAAGCCCTCCTGCAAATTGACCTCTTCCAGTAGGCGCCGCATATTTTCGGAATGTTTACCGGCGGTGATCTCATCAATTCGGTCGGTTTCCAGCGTCAGGTCGAATCCACAAGGATTCACTGAGCCATCCGCATTAGTACTGGCCGGGAAGGGGAAATCGATATAACCGTTGTTATCCAGACTCTTTTCCATCAGGCAGGTCCGCAGCGTGAGATGGTCAGACAATAAACCATCTCGCACTGCGACGCACGGCTTATGGGCACGTCCAGGTGATCATGGTGTTCTGATGGGGATTGATCAGGCGGAACTGTTTATCCGACAACCGCTGCGCGTAGAAGCCCTCGGCGGTGATGGCCGAAGGCACGTACTGAAAGCGATCGGTGGAGTGCAGCGTGCCGCTTTGCACCTTCACGCCGTCGCGCGAGACGGCGAAGGCGTTCACCAAATCAAAGATGCGCGCCTGCGTATTGCCCATCGATTGTCCATAAATCGTCGACACTTCGCCCGGACAGTCGACACCTTTCGGTGCGGAGCTGCAGCCAGCTAAAACTAAAAGGGTGAGTACAACCGTGATTCGCCACATGAGCACCTGCTTCATTCCCTGGTTTGCAATGGCACGCCAATGCGTACTGATAAGTGGATCATAGCAGGTCTGACGCTGCTTCCCATTTGTCATTTGTATAATCGTTAAGCGGAAGGAATGTAAAGGGGTGACTTTACTAGCAGAGAAACGGTATTCTTGCCAGCGTTGCGCACCGGGTAAGCAAAACAAGGGTAAATTAATGAAAGAAGAAGAAGCGAGTTTAATGATTCTTCAGCACGCGATCGACAAATTAGAAGCCGACAAAAAGATGCAGGTAATGAACTGCGTAGCGGCCATTCAGGAAGTGATGCAGCGTTTTGAAGCCGAAGAGGCCGGGCTGGCATTGATGTTGGTCGCGGCGCAAGTGGCCGCTGAGTAGTTCCTGCTCCTGCGAAATCTCGCCACGTTTGATGTACCAGGCTTTGCTGCTGTTAGATAACGTTCATGGAATGCAGCAGCAAAGCCAATCACTCCACGAAATCATCATTTAACCTCAGCGGAGAACCCAATGAAGGCGATAGTTATGGCCGTTGGCGTGCTGGCTTGTCAGATTGCGCCCGCCTGGAGCGAAACCGAATATCAAATTACCTGTCCCGGCCGTCCAACCATGACGGTATCGCGTGCCGAGTATGGTTTGAGTACCTTAATGTGGCCGACGCGCCACTTCCAGATCGCTGCTGGTCAGCAGCGCACCAGCCTGAAAGGCGGTGACAAAGTTGCCATCACCCGTTTTCGTAATGGCGATCAGTTAATCGTGAATAAAAATAACGATGAAACCTTCTTCGTCTACGCTAACAGCAACAAGCTGTTGCCCTGCAGCCGTACCGATAAGCGAGATGCACAGATTCTGTCACTGGAACGCTACGACGACAGCGAGCGCCCAAATTCGTGAGTTAATAACCCTGTTTGATTAGTTGCCGCTGGCGCAAATCCAGCGGTGATTGTTCCGCCTCATCGATGGCTGCCAGCCAGCTCTGCAAATTCACTTTGGCCCACGACAGATGTCCACGCGTGGTGCTCATCAAAACCACATCGGGACGCAACGAGCGATAAAGCTCCAGCGACTGCTGCAGTTCGGTGGGATTACTGTCTGGCATCAGCACGCTGATCCAGCGATTGTAGTCGCGGGTCAGCGTATCGCCGACAAACAGATAAGTCTGGCCGAGCGGCGAGTGATAGAGATAGCTGCTGCTGCCGGGCGTATGTCCGGGCGTCGGCAACAGGTGGAAATCGCCGAAGTGTGTCTCTTGTTGGGTAAAGGTTTCGTCGGGCTCAATCACTAAACTAACCGGTCCCAGCGAACGACTGTGACAATAGAGCGCACTATTAAAGCGCTGCTGAATGGCGATCGCGCCCGGTGCGGCTTCATGCCAGTGGGTCAAATAGTGGCGAATCACGCCGCCGGCATCGTTGAGGAATTCATGATCGAGTGGATGCTCCACGCGACCAATCAATAAATTGCCGCGTGGGTGGCACAGCATAAAGCCATGCATCATTAAATCATTCGCCGTCTCTTCGGCGGGGAATTCTGGCGTGGAGATCCACAAGTCGTCGTACAGTGGCTTCATTGTCGGTCTCCTGCGGCAAAACGTTAGCGCAATGTCGGGTGGCCGGTGAAGGCGAACTGTGCTTCTCCATTCTCAATCTGCAACGTGGCGCTGGCACCCAGCGGCAGCGTCACGGTATCGGCATCGTGTCCAAAAGCCAGATCGCTGATCACCGGAATCTGAAACTCATCACGGATGCGCTGCCACACGGTGGCAAAATCAAAACCGTTGTCATACGCCGACAGCGATGTGCTGGTGAAGCTGCCGGTAATAATCGCTTGCTGGCGCGACAAAATGCCACTCTGCTGCAGCTGAATCAGCATGCGCTCGATGCGGAACGGATGTTCGTTCACATCTTCGATCACCAGAATCCCGCCTTCGATTTGCGGCATCCATGGCGTACCAATCAGCGAGCAAATCATCGCTAAATTGCCACCCCACAAGGTGCCTTGCCAGCGGCCGTGATCCGGGCTTGTGCTCGGCCAGCTTAGATTGACTGTAGGTGAAGTTAGCGTTTGCCAAAAGTGCGACTCGGTAAAATCAGATAATGCCTCTGCACCAAAGTTACCGGCAAGCATCGGACCGCTGAAGGTAATCAGGCCGATTTGCGCCAGCAACGCCAGCTGCAGCGCGGTGAAATCGCTGTGACCGCACAGCGCCACCGGTTGATTGAGCAATCGACGTTGCAGACCCACGTAATCGATCTTATCCAGCAAACGTGAAGCGCCATAGCCGCCACGCACCGCCAGCACGATATCGGGCAGCGCCTCCAGCGTAGCCAGCGCGTTGATATCATTCAGCCGCTGCGCATCATCGCCAGCAAAGCGTTGAAAGCGGCGGGTGATGGCAGAGAGATTCTCAAGATGATGGCCTGCGGCCTGTAAACGATGCACCGCACGTTGGGCGGCGTCCTGATTGTGGCAATAACCGGAAGGGGCGATAAGACGTAGCGTGCGGGGAGTAACCATAACTTCCATCCTGCTGTAGAGTGGCCTGCCGATGATGACGAAATGCGTTATCGAAGTCACGGTAGCATAAGGTTTTTTACCGATTTAGGATAAACGGTAATTTTGCATCGCGCTGCGCCAGGTATGATAGCTTGCGCCAACCCTATTGCGGAACCAAAAATCAGTGAAAATTCGCCTACTTATGCTTTCTGCACTGCTGCTTGCTGGCTGTTCAAGCGAGCCGGAAAAACCGGCACTGCCCGAGAAGAATACGCCGTTGACCCAGGCACCGCCGTCGAAAGTGAATGATGCATGGTCAATGTTTACCGAAGATGCCGCCAGTCATTATGGCGTTGATGAGAAGTTAATCAGCGCCATTATTAGTGTCGAATCCGGAGGCAATCCCACCGTGGTGAGCCGTTCCAATGCGGTTGGTCTGATGCAAATTAAGGCCTCAACTGCAGGCCGCGAAGTCTATCGCACCCAGGGCCGTCACGGTCAGCCATCCTCTTCCGAGCTGCGCGATCCGGCGAAGAACATTGATATCGGCGCCGCCTACCTGAAAATTTTGCAGGACTCCGCATTAGCCGGGATTCGTGATCCGCTGACGCTGCGTTACGCCACTATTGTCTCCTACGCCAACGGCGCGGGCGCCTTGCTGCGCACCTTCTCGCGTGACCGCGACCGTGCTATTGCGATGATTAATTCGATGACGCCGGACGAGTTTTACCAGCACGTGCAGAACAAGCATCCGGCGGCGCAGGCCCCGCGTTATCTGTGGAAAGTCACCACCGCCTACCGCACCATCGGTTGAAGTAGGGTCGCCATTCATGGCGACCTTGCCAATAACCGCACCATCATGGCGACCTTATTCACAACCGCAGCATTCATGGCGACCTTGCCAATAACCGCACCAAACTAACCCTGCACCAACAATCTCGCCGTAGGATAATCCACAATCAGCACCTGCACATAACCGCCGCGCAACGCCCCGCGAATCGCCTGCGCTTTCTCTTTGCCGCCCGCTAACGCCACCACCTGCGGACAGCGTTTCACCTGCGCCAGCTCCATGCCAATCACCGGATCTTCCTCAGCGCTCAGCACCGGCTGACCATCGGCGTCAAAATAGTGCAGGCAGATATCGCCCACCGCACCGCGTTCGGCCAGCGTTTGCAGCATCGCACCGTCGTAATAGTTGCCGGAGTTGCGTAGCAGGGCGGAAGGCTCGAGATCGCCGATGCCGACAATCGCCAGATCCACCTGATCAAACTTTTCCAGTACCACCGCAACATCGGGATTAACCGACAAACGCTGGCGATCCTGCACAGAATGCTCAATCGACTGCGACGGCAGTAGCCACGCCGGACAATCCAGCAGCGCCGCCAGATTCTGCGTCAGAATCGTGGCCTGCACGTTGCCGTTGGCGCCCACGCCGCCCAGCAGCTGAATCACGCCTTTGCACGGCGCGCTGAGCGGATGCAGCGCATCCACCATCGCGCGAATGGTGCCGCTCCAGGATGAAATGCCGATCAGCTCATCGGCGCGCACCCGCGTTTCCAGATAGTGCGCGGCAGCGGAACCGATCGCCTGTTTAATCTGCAACGCCGACGCCTGATCCGGCACATCCACCACAATCACCTGCGGCAGTTGATACAGCTGCTCAATGGCTTTTTCCAGCTCAGGGAACACATTGGCCGGGGGCACCACGCTAATCTTCACCACACCTTCTTTCACGCTGCGATTGAGGATGCGCGACACAAAGGATTGCGACAGCTTCAGCAGCTGCGCAATGTCGGACTGCTTCCTGCCTTCCACATAATAAAGCGTGGCGATTTTCACCATCAGCCGCTGTTCATCCTGTTTTGCCATGGTTTTTTCTCTCTCTTAACCTGCCTGGTATTGTTAATCAGCCTGTCATAAATAACAACGCAGAACATTTTGTGATCGTTTTCGCTTTTTGAGGATTGGGCAATGGACGTGCTCAGAAAGCCAGCGCATAGTCATTATGCATATAAAATCGCAATTGAATATATATTCAATCGGAGATAACAAATGAAAGCCTCTGTCCTCAAAGTCTCTCTACTTGCTTCAATCATGATGATCTCGGCGGCGTCGCTGGCGGCGGATAAGGGGTTGCTGGCCATCATTACGCCATCACATGACAACCCGTTCTTTAAAGCGGAAGCCGATGGCGCGCAGGAAAAAGCCAAAGCGCTCGGTTACACCACGCTGGTGGCCTCACACGATGATGACGTGAATAAGCAAAACCAGCTGATCGAAACCGCGATCGCGCGCAAAGCCAAAGCCATCATCCTCGATAACGCCGGTGCGGATGCCACGGTTGGCCCAGTGCAAAAAGCCAAAGATGCCGGCATTCCTACCTTCCTGATTGACCGCGAAATCAACAAAACCGGCATTGCCGTGGCGCAAATCGTCTCCAACAACTACCAAGGCGCACAGCTAGGTGCTGAGAAATTCGCCAAACTGCTGAACGGCAAAGGGGATTACGTCGAGCTGCTGGGCAAAGAGTCGGATACCAATGCGGGCGTGCGTTCGCAGGGTTATCACGACGTGCTGGATGATTATCCCGATCTGAAAATGGTGGCGCAGCAGAGTGCCAACTGGAGCCAGACCGAAGCCTTCAGCCGCATGGAAACCATCCTGCAGAAGAACCCCAATATCGTTGGCGTGATCTCCGGTAACGACACCATGGCGCTCGGTGCGGAAGCGGCGCTGAAAGCGGCGGGCAAAACCAATGTGATTGTGGTCGGTTTCGACGGTAGCGATTACACCCGCGACTCCATCCTTAATAAAGGCAACATCAAAGCCACCGTACTGCAGCCGGGCTGGGATCAGGCGCAGATGGCCGTTGAGCAGGTGGATTACTACCTGAAGAACGGCAAAGCGCAGAAAGAGGAGAAGCAGCTGATGGATTGCGTGCTGATTGACGACAGCAACGCCTCGAAGCTGAAAACCTTCAAGCTGGCGCAATAACATGGAGGTCGGCATGAAGGGGAAAGCGCTGAGCGGCATGCTGGTGGCGCTGCTGACGCTGATGTTAGCCGCCTGCACCGTGGTGGATCTGGATGCCGACGGCAAACCCATCATGCCGAAAGATCCCAACGCCAAACCGGGCTACAGCGATCAAACGCCGCAGCAGATTGCGGAGTCAAGCTGGGCCAGCCGCGTGCAGCAGCCCGCTGAGAAGCAGGCGCTGAGCTGGGCGGATATGGAAACCAAAAGCCACACCGTCAAAGCCGGCGGCAGCGAAAGCGTGTTTGTGCGTGCAGCGGGCACGGTGACGGCGTTTGACAACAGCAACGATCGGGAACGCAGCCTCACCATGACCATCAACGGCAAGCCGGTGAAAGTGTTGATTGGTCCGGTGCTGCGCGGCAACGCCATCCGCGATGCGGCCGGTTTCCGCTTTGAAGAGTTCACCAATCAGGTGCAATACGCGCAACTGACCAAAGCACTGAATCGCCATGCGGTGAAACAGCTGCCAGCGGTGGATGCCAGCTGGGTGGGCAAACCGGCGCAGGCGCTGCTTGCCGTCAGCATGGGCGCGGGCACAGTAGATGATGTGGTGGCGGTGCAGCTGAAGCAGGGGAATCCATGATGAGCGACGAGATCATTCTGCAAGCCAATCAGATGTCGATGCTGTTCCCCGGCACCTTAGCGCTGGATCGTGTGGATTACCGCGTGTGGCGCGGCAAAGTCAACGTCATCATCGGCGAGAACGGCGCGGGGAAATCGACGCTGATGAAGATCCTCGCCGGGGTGCAGCAGCCGACCAGCGGAGAAATGTTCCTCAATGGCAACAAAGTGGCGTTTCACAGCACGCGAGACGCCGCGCGCCACGGCATCGGCATGGTGCATCAGGAACTCAACCTGTTTGAAAACCTCAGCGTGGCGGAGAATATTTTCCTCGGCCGCGAAATTCAGAGTGGCATTCGGCCCATCAATGAAGCCGAGCAGAAACGCCGCACCGCCGCCTTGATGCAGCGCCTCGATCAGCCAATATCACCGGATGAGAAGGTTGGCAGCCTGAAGGTCGGCCAGCAGCAACTGGTCGAGATCGCCAAAGCGCTGGCAGAGGACGCCGACATTTTGATCCTCGATGAACCGACCTCGGCGCTGAGCAAAACCGAAGTGGAGATCCTGTTTCGGGTGATCCGCGAACTGACGCGCCAGGGCGTTTCCATCATCTATATCTCGCATCGGCTGGAGGAGCTGATGGCGATTGGCGATGTGATCACCATTCTGCGCGACGGGCGTTTTCAGGCCGAAGCGCAGGTCAGCGATATCGACGTGCCGTGGATCGTACGCGAAATGCTGGGCAGCGAACCGGTGGGCACCTTCCTGCCGCCGGATCGCGAGTTTGGTGCGCCGGTGCTGGAAGCCGAACACATCACCTGCGTCAGCCCGAACGGCAACACGCTGGTGGATGATGTTAGCTTCCAGGTGCGTTCCGGGGAGATCGTCGGCATTTACGGGTTGATGGGCGCAGGACGCACCGAACTGTTTGAGTGTTTGCTTGGCACGCAGCGTAACTATCTCGGCAAGCTGTGGCTCGACAGCAAACCGCTGCCGACGCGTCTGCCGACCGCAGAACGCATTCGCATGGGCATGAGTCTGGTGCCGGAAGATCGCAAACGCTCGGGCATTTTTCCCATCTCATCGGTGGCGAGCAATCTCACCATCGCCAGCCTGTGGCTACGTCTGTCGCATCGCACGGTGATATCAGAGCAGGCGGAACGCGAAGTGGTGACCAGCACCGTCGGCAATCTGGCGATCAAAATCTCTTCGCCGGATGTCGCCATCAGCGCGCTGAGCGGCGGCAATCAGCAAAAGGTGGTGATTGGTCGTTCGCTGCTGACCAATCCGCGCTTGCTGCTGTTGGATGAACCAAGCCGTGGCATTGACGTGGGTGCGAAAGGCGAAGTGTTCCGCATGATGGTGAAGCTGTCCGAGCAGGGCATTGCGGTGGTGTTCTCCACCTCTGATTTGAAAGAGATCATGGCCGTTGCCGATCGCATCATTGTGATGTCCGGCGGCAAATTGACTGCTGACCTGCCGCGTGCTGAAGCGGAAGAGGCGGCGCTGGTTAAAGCAAGCGCACAAGGGTTCTGATATGAAAAACAACGGCGCGCTCGCGCTCGCATCGCCAGCTAAAGCGTTCAACTCACGCGAAAGCCTGATTCTGCTGCTGCTCAAACTGCGCACCTTTATTGCGCTGTTTCTGATTGTCGGCTTCTTCGCTATTACGGTGCCCGATTTCCTCGCGGTGGGCAGCATGGTGATCATGGTGAAACACATCGCCATTAACGCCTTCCTCGCGCTCGGCATCACATTTGTCATCATCACGGCGGGCATCGATCTCTCCATCGGTGCCACGCTTGGCCTGTGCGGCATGATCGCCGGCTGGCTGATCACCAAAGGCATTGTGTTGCCGATGTTTGGCATCGCCATCTTCCCCAGTGTGTGGTTGATCGTACCGATTGTGTTGCTGATTGGCGGCCTGATTGGCGCGGCAAACGGCTGGATCATTACCCGCTATAACGTGGCACCGTTCATCTGCACGCTCGGCACCATGTACATCCTGCGCGGCACGGCAATGCTCACCTCAGGCGGCGAAACCTTCCCCGGTTTACAGGGCAATGAAATGCTGGGGAATACCGGATTCGACAAGATTGGTGCGGGCTATTTCCTCGGTTTGCCGTGGGCCATCTGGATGATGGTGCTGCTGGCGCTGGTGATTGCCTACGTTGCGCGCCGTCTGCCGTTTGGCCGCCAGGTTTACGCGATTGGTGATAACGAACGGGCCGCTGAACTTTCGGGTGTGAAAGTGAAGTCGGTGAAAATCTGGGTGTATGCCATCTCCGGTTTTTGCGCGGCGATTGCCGGCATCGTGGTCTCGTCTCAGCTGGTGGCCAGCCATCCGGCGAACGGAACCTCCTTTGAAATGAACGCGATTGCCGCAGTGGTGCTGGGCGGCACCTCGCTGGCCGGTGGACGCGGCACCATTCTCGGCACGCTGATTGGTGCCTTCGTGATCGGCTTTCTCGCCGACGGTTTGATCATGATGGGCGTGAGCGAGTTCTGGCAAATGGTGATCAAAGGCATCGTGATTATCGTGGCGGTGATCATCGACCAAATGCAGAGCCGCATGCAGCAGAAAGCGGCGGTGGTGGCGCAGAAAGCGCTGATTGAGGAGGGCGGTAGCCCGGCAAAAGGTTAATCGGTTGGGTGCAGGCGCTGATTGTCTGCACCTTTTTTTCTCCATTACGAATAAATATTCATCAATGCTTTAAAATTCAGAGGTGTCTATGAATCCTTTCAAATATTCGGTAGCGGATCTGGCAGCGAAAGCGCGCGCCGTGCGCCGCCGCATCATTCAGCTCAATGCGGGCAGCCCGGCGGGCGGGCATACCGGTGCCGATCTCTCACAGGTGGAGATCCTCACCGCACTCTATTTTCGCATTCTTAACTGCGCGCCGGATCGCACCAACGATCCGCAACGCGACATCTATATCCAGTCGAAAGGCCATGCGGTGGGCGGTTATTACTGCGTGCTGGCGGAAGCCGGTTATTTCCCGACCGAATGGCTGCCGACCTATCAGCATTCGGATTCGCATCTGCCGGGCCATCCGGTGCGCCAAAAAACGCCGGGCGTTGAGCTGAATACCGGTGCGCTGGGCCACGGTTTACCGGTGGCGGTCGGCATTGCGCTGGCGGCGAAGAAAGATAACAGCGACCGACGTATTTTTGTCGTTACCGGCGACGGTGAGCTGGCAGAAGGCAGCAACTGGGAAGCGGCACTGGTGGCGGCGCATTACGGCCTCGATAACCTGGTGATCATCAACGACAAGAACAAACTGCAGCTGGCGGGTCACACGCGCGACATCATGAACACCGATCCGTTACCGGATAAATGGCGCGCCTTTGGTCTGGAGGTGAGCGAGTGCAACGGTAATGACATGGCGGCGGTGGTGGAAGCCATCGAAAACCTGCCGCGCAACAGCGGCAAGCCGCAGGTGATTGTGGCGCATACCGAAAAAGGCTTCGGCATCTCCTTTATTCAGGGCAAACCGGAGTGGCATCACCGCGTGCCGAAAGGGGAAGAGATTGAGTTGGCACTGGAGGAGTTGAAAGATGAGTAATGCAAAACACCTGGCGACGGTAATGGTCGAGGCATTTATTGATGCGGTTAATCGCGGCGTCGATTTAGTGCCGGTGGTGGCCGATTCCACCTCAACCGCCAAAATTGCGCCCTTTATCAAAGCCTTTCCCGATCGGCTGGTTAACGTCGGTATCGCCGAGCAAACGCTGGTGGGCACCGCTGCTGGCCTGGCGATTGGCGGCAAAGTGGCCGTGACCTGTAACGCCGCGCCGTTCCTGGTTTCCCGCGCCAATGAGCAGGTTAAAGTCGATGTCTGCTACAACAACACCAATGTGAAATTGTTTGGCCTAAATGCCGGTGCCAGCTACGGGCCGCTCGCCAGCACCCATCACAGCATCGACGACATTGCGGTGATGCGCGGCTTCGGCAACATCGAAATTTACGCGCCATCCTGCCCGCTGGAGTGCCGCCAGATTATTGAGTATGCGCTGGCGCATGTTGGACCGGTGTATATCCGTTTGGACGGTAAAGATCTGCCGCAGCTGCACGATGAGAACTACCAATTCCGTCCTGGCCAAATCGACGTTTTACGTGAAGGTCATGACATTGTGCTGGTGGCGATGGGCTCGACGGTTCACGAGGTGGTTCACGCCGCCGAGCAACTGCATGAGCAAGGCATTACAGCGGGTGTGATCAGCATTCCATCGATTCGACCTTGTGATACCCAACAGCTGCGCGAGCTGTTAAATCACTATCCAGCGGTAATTACCGTGGAAGAACACAACGTCAACGGCGGCGTCGGCAGCCTGGTGGCAGAAGTGCTGGCGGAAGGCGGCTGTGGCATCCCGCTGCTGCGTTTGGGTATCCCCGATGGCGAATACGCGATTGCGGGCGATCGCGCCTCAACCCGTGCCCGACATGGCATTGATGCCGCCAGCGTAGTGAAGAGTGCAGCGCGCATCTGTGCAGGAGCGTAAAGATGGCAGGTTCGGTGATACTGGCAATTGATGAAGGCACCACCAACGCGAAAGCGATAGCGGTTGATCGTGCCGGCAACGTGGTGGCGCGCGGTAGCCAGCCGTTGACGCTGGAACATCCGCAGCCTGGCCTGGCGGAGCAGGATCCACTGGCAATATGGCAGGCGGTGAAACAAGCGGTGAGCGATTGTCTGGCGCAGTGTGCGGGTGCGCAAGTTGCGGCCGTAGCGATTAGCAACCAGCGCGAATCGGTGCTGATCTGGCAGCGCCATGACGGTCAGCCGCTGACACCGCTGGTCAGCTGGCAGGATCGCCGCTCGGAGGCGTTTTGCCGCAATTTGCGCGTGGCGGGTAAAGCGCCGCGCATCACTGGGCTTACCGGATTGGCGGTCGATCCGATGTTTCCGGCCGGTAAGCTCACCGGCATGCTGGCCGCGCTGCCGAACGGATTTTCTCGCGCGCAGGCCGGTGAACTCTGTATCGGCACCGTGGACAGCTGGCTGAGCTGGCAGCTGAGTGGCGGCGAAAGCTTTGTCACCGATCATGCCAATGCGGCGCGCACCCAGCTCTACAACCTGCACAGCGGCGATTGGGACGAGGAACTGTTAGCGCTGTTCCATATTCCCCGTGCGGCGCTGCCGCAGATTGTGCCCTCGGCCAGCGCGCAGGGCGTGGTGACGCGCAACGATATTCCCGGTTTAGCGCCTGGCACGCCAATTCTGTCGCGCATCGGCGATTCGCACGCTGCGTTGCAAGCGCAGCGCAGTGGCAGCGAAGAGGTGGTTAAAGCCACGTACGGCACCGGTTCGTCACTGATGATGTCGATGGCGACGCCGCTGCTAACGGAAAATGGCCTTAGCACCACGGTGGCGTGGCACGACGGCACGTTGCGCTATGCCTTTGAAGGCAACATTACCCACACCGGTTCCGGCGCGGCGTGGCTGGGCCGCATGCTGGGCATCAAGGATCCACGAGAACTCACCGCGCTGGCGCAGCGCAGCGAACACAACCAGGGCATCTATTTTGTACCGGCGCTCTCTGGCCTCGGCGCGCCCTGGTGGGATTTAAAAGCGCGCGGCATGGTGTGTGGTTTGACCGATGCGGCAACGCCGGAGGTACTGGCGCGCGTGGCGCTGGAATCGATCACCTTCCAGATCGCCGACGTGTTTTTTGCCATGGAGCAGGCCAGCGGCGTGCAACTTCCTGCGCTGTGCGTGGATGGCAGCGCCACGGAAAACGGCTGGTTGATGCAGATGCAGGCCGATGTGTTGCAGCGGCCACTGAAACGCGTACCCACGGCAGAAGTTTCAGCGCTGGGTGCCGCGCTATTAGCGGGCCGCATCTTAGGCTGGTGGCAGCAGGGCAGTGAGATGCAGGCGTTGCAGGGTGGCAGCGTGATCACGCCGCGTGAAGATCAGGCGAAAAGCATGCAAGAGAATTATCACGGCTGGCTGGATGCGGTGGCGCGTTGCCGTTATCAGCCGCGTTGATGGGTGCGGTTTTGTGTGGATCTGGGGGATTGGGCGCCATGAGTGGCGTAAAGCCGCTCAGTTAAGCATTAATCTACATATGTATGCAGGTGCGCATGAATGCGCACCCTACGAAAAACGCGCCAATCCTTTGTAGGGTCGCCATTCATGGCGACCGATTCACACCTGGCTGACAAGCATTACGCCATAAAATTGAACGAAGTTACTGGAAACGGTTGGCCTTATCGCGCGCCAGACGTTCCAGCGCAAAAATCACCTGCTGCAGCTGGCGTTCCTGAATCGGTTCGATGGCGGTAAAGCGGAAGCTGAGGCGCGGTGTGACGCGAGTTTCATTCTTGCTGGTCACCATGGTGCGCTCACCAATGTGCAGCAGCTGTGCGGTCACCTCAAAGTGACCGTATTCAGCCAGGTCAACGCGCAGCTTTTTAAAGGTATCGCCGCGATTGAGGCCTTCTGGCAGCGCTTCGTCCAGCAGCACGCCCACGCCGCCCAATGACAAATCCTGCAGGCGGAAACGCGCAGTGCTGCCATCCGGCCACTGGCTATGGCAATAAAAAACCGGCTCCAGCGGCGCATTGACACGGAAGAACTCGCGGCGTTGAATCTGCCACACCAGTTCAGGTAGCGACGCAGCAAAAGCGGGCAAGCCTTCGAATTCGATACGCTGTAAACCGATTAAGCTAAATTCGACTTTGGCACCGTGCGTTTCGGCAAAGATATTCACTTCACCACCTTGCAGCGCTAAATCGTTATCCAGCGCGTTGCTGCCAAGGTCAAAGATCACCTGATCTTCATCGGCTGACAGCATGCGGCTGATAAACTGACCGCGCGAAAAATTCACCATCAACGGGGTTTGAAAACGCAACAGATCCTTCATCACGCCCAAAACCGCTAACGTGCCTCGCTTGAGGTATTGTTCTTTATCGGCTTCTCCCACGTCCTGCTCCACTTATCCGATTGTTATTTTCACGACTGACAATGCTGTTCGTCAGTTATCGGCGTGGCTGCGCTAACCTTTAGTTAGCTAACGATTATTTACTGCGGTAAGTTGCGAGGCAGATCATAAAATCCCGTCTATACTAGAGGCGGTGAACACATTGATTAATAACGTAAGGAGCAGTACATGGGTATTCTTTCATGGATTATTTTTGGTCTGATTGCCGGGATTATCGCGAAGTGGATTATGCCGGGTAAAGATGGCGGCGGCTTTATCATCACCGTAGTTCTGGGTGTGGTTGGTGCGGTTGTCGGTGGCTGGATCAGTACCCTGTTTGGTTTCGGTAAAGTAGACGGTTTCAACTTCGGTAGCTTCGTGGTGGCCGTGATTGGTGCCATTGTGGTGCTGTGGATTTACCGTAAAGTACGAAGTTAACAGCATAGAGATTTGATGAAATCCGCCATCCCGTAAAGGATGGCGGATTTTTTTATGCCTGATTAAAAGTCGTAGCCCACCGTAGCCATCACAGTGCGCTCGGCACCGCGATAGCAGTAACCGGTGCCATAACAAGCGGCCAGATACTTTTTATCGGTCAGGTTGTTGGCATTAACCTGCAGCCAGGCACCTTTCAATTGTGAGTTCCATGCGCCCAGATCGGCGCGAACTGACGCATCAAACAGCGTCACGGATGGCAGACGCGTGGTGTTCTCGTTATCCGCCCACTGTTTGCCGATATAGCGCACACCGGCGCCGGCGCTCAAGCCGTAGTCAAACTGATAATGTCCCCACAACGATGCCATGCTGTTCGGCGTGACATACGGCGTATGGCCATCGTTACCGTCCACCGAATCTTTGAAGCGCAGATGGTTCAGCGTGTAGCCGGCGATGGTGCTGAAACGCTGCGTCAGCTGATTACGGGCTTCGAGTTCAATGCCCTGCGAATGCACTTTGCCCGACGGCGTGTAGGTGCCGTCCAGCACGTTACGGTTGGCGACATCGTCCTGAGTCAAATCGTACACGGCGATTGAGTACATATCGCGCGTGCCCACCGGCTGATATTTCACGCCCGCTTCATACTGCTCAGACGTAGTCGGTTTCAGCTGATTGCCCTGCGGATCGGTTAACGAAGCTGGCGTAATCGCCTGGCTCCAGCTGACGTAAGGCGAGATGCCGTTCTCGAAGGCATACAGCAGCGCCGCGCGGCCGCTGATGTGATCGTCCTGACGACGGCTGGTGCCGTTTTCCGACACGATGCGGTCATAGCGTCCCGACAAATCCAAATGCCAGCGATCGAGCTGCAACTCATCCTGCAGATACAAACCGGTTTGATAGTAGCGGCGTGTCTGCGATGTCCAGTCGAAGTCCGGCATGATGCCCACTTCTTCGCCGTTCCACGCATTCAGCGCGCTGGCGGCATCGCTGGCTTCGGTGATGTCGTTTTTATAGCGATGGTATTCCGCGCCCAGCGTCACACGATGCTGAACCGCGCCGGTAGCAAAATCAGCCTGCAAGCGGTTGTCGTTAGCCCATGCGCTCAGTGATGAACGCTCGCCAGAGTAGTAACGGTTTAGCAGGTCAGGATTCGTTGCGTTCCAGCCAATTTGATAAACCTGATCGAGATCGGTATTCGAGTGGCTGTAGCTGCCGGTGGAATACACCGACCAGACTTCGTTGAAGCGGTGTGAGAAGTCATAGCTGTAAATCTGCTCGCGACGTTTGAACTGATCGAGCGAACTGTCGCCTTCGTAGAAACTGTCGCTCAACTTGCGGCCGTTATGGCTGTAGAGCGTACCTTCCGCTGGTACCGAACCGTGATAGCCGCCGGATGGATCTTTCTGCAGATAGGCGCGCAGCACTAAGTTGGTGTCTTCGCTTGGCTGCCACATCAGCTGTGGCGAAATCGCATATTTCTCTTCGCGGGTGTGATCGTACTGCGTATCGCTGTTGCGCGTGATGCCGGTTAAGCGAAACGCCCACTGATCGTTGATGGCGTTGGTGTAATCAAAGGCGGCGCTGTTGGTGGCGTTGGTGCCGCTCGACAGGCGGAAGTGGCCCTCTTCGGCAAACTGTGGACGCTTGCTCACCATGTTCACTAATCCGCCCGGCACCGTTTGGCCGTAAAGCGCGGAGGAGGGACCTTTGATCACATCAATGCGATCAAGGAACCAGTTGTCCACCTGCAGGATGTTGAAGCTGCCGCCGTCACTCATTACGCGCAGGCCATCGAGGAAGGTGTTGTCGACATCGCCGCCGTGGAAACCACGTAGCGCGATGGTGTCGTAACGCGTGGCGGCCCCGCCGAAGTTGGTGAACACGCCCGGCGTGTAACCCAGCGCCTGATTGAGATCCTGCGCGCCCTGATCTTCCATCTGCTGACGTGTCACTACCGAAATTGACTGCGGCGTGGTAATCAGCGGCTGATCGCTTTTGCTGGCGCCGCTGCTCCGCGTGGCGAGATAGCCCTGCGTCGGCGAGGTGGCGCTCTCTTGCGGTTGCGCCGTGACGACAATCGACTCTTCAGCGAAGCTTGCAGCGGGTAAGGCCAGCGCAAGCGCGCACAGAACGCGGCCACGGTTAAGGGTAAACAGCGAGGTCATGAGAGGTTCCTGATATTTTAATGGGAATAGCTATCGATATTAGATTGAGAATTATTATCTTTTGTCGCGAGTGTTTCAAGATGTGAGTTTGTTGTAAGAGGGTTGTGAGGAAAATGCACAGGCAGTGCGGGAGTAGCGTGCAAGCATATGAGGTTGTAGGGTGCGCATTAATGCGCACCTGGTTTAATGGTCGCCATAAATGGCGACCCTACAACGGTTACGTATGGATCAGGAAAAACGTTACTTCGCGCTACTCAAAACCGGCATATTCGGGATATCGCCGGCGTTATTACAGGTTTTATCTTTCGGGCAGTACTTATCGAGCAGCTTCAGCGTCACGCCGTTGGTCCAGCCGAAGCCGTCCTGCAGCGGATATTCACCGCCGCCACCGCCGCCCAACTGCGCACCTTCAACCACATATTTCTCGACCAGCTTATGCTCCTTGTCATAGGTTGCCTGCACGTTCTGCAGGAAGCGCTGACCAATCTGCTGCGCCAGTTTCGGCTGCTTGTAATGCTCAAGACCTTCCACCGCCACCCATTGCAGCGGCGCCCAGCCGTTTGGCGCATCCCATTGCTGGCCGTTATTCACCGTAGTGGTCACCAGTCCGCCCGGTTTCAGCAGCTGTTTTTCGACGGCGGAAGCGGTGCGCTCAGCTTGCTTATCGCTCGCCACCTGCATATAGAGCGGGAACAGCGTGGCGGCGGTCAGCTGTGGATGAACCTGCTTCTTCTGGAAATCGTAATCGGCGTACCAGCCTTTTTTGTCATCCCAAAGATAGCGATTGATCGCCGCCTGACGTTTCTCGGCATCCGCCGCGAACTGTTTGGCTTTGTCATCCTGCTTATCCAGTTTGGACGCTTTAGACAATGTCTGTTCAAGGTGGAAAATCAGGCTGTTAAGATCGACCGGCGCCAGCTGCGTGGTGCGAATCGACGCCAGATTGTGCGCATCGGTGAACCAGCGCGAACTGAAATCCCAGCCTGATGCCGCGCCAGCACGCAAGTCGCGATAAACCTGCTGCTTATTACGATCCGGCGCTTTATTCGCGGTGTTGACGTCATCAAGCCAGGATTCGGTGCGCGGTGCATCGCGATCGTCCCAGTAGCGGTTAAGCAGCGTGCCGTCACTGAGTTTGATCACGCGTTTGCTGGCCTGGCCGGCTGCCACTTTGTCGCTGTCCGCCATCCAGTAATCGTACTCTTTCTGCAGCTGCGGCAAGTATTGGCGATAGACATCGTCGCCTTTGTGCGTCGCCAGCAAGTCAACCATCAGGCTGAAGAACGGCGGCTGCGAGCGGCTGAGATAGTAGCTGCGGTTGCCGTTGGGGATATGGCCATATTTATCGAGTTCGGTGGCGAAGTTATCCACCATATCCTGCACGCGATCCCAGTGACCGCTCTCCGCCAGGCCGAGCATAGTGAAGTAGCTGTCCCAGTAATAGACTTCGCGGAATCGGCCGCCGGGCACCACGTAAGGTTTCGGCAGCGGCAGCAGCGAATCGTACTGACTGGCACTTTGCGCGGTGCGTGTCAGCACCGGCCATAAACCGTTGATGTGCTCGCGCAGGCTTTGCCCGGCGGGCGGCACATATTTGTCTCCCTCTTTTGGCAGCGTGAAGTTGCTGTCGACAAAATGCTTGAGATCGAAGTTGCGCTGGCTTTTCTGCATCTGCCAGTCGGCCAGAATCGAAGAGGGATTGGATTTCGGCACCGCATCGGCGAAGGTTTTCTGGTCCGGATAAAATTTCGCCTGCTGCACGGCATTGAAAAGCGGTCCCAGACGCACATCTGGCGGCTGCGGTTGGTTGCTGAGCATGCGGCTTTGATCGTCGGCGTGTGCGTTGTTGGCAGCGGCCAGCAACGCAGCGCTGAGTAAAAAGGTCAGACGCGCGGGCGTGAATACGGCATTTTTTATCATCGGTTTTTCTCCTTGTCCGAAAAGGTGGTGTGCTAACGCATTGACCACCCGAACAACTTTAGTCGCAATCGCACCGCTTAGCCTTGTACAGCGGTGGAAATGTGAAGCGCCCGGAATTAATCACGCGAGAAATTGCATCAAGGCTAAGGTTTTTGCTTGCCCTGTTCGGCTATTTGCCTGAGGCTGAAGCAAAAAAAGGAGAGTCGAATGGAGATTATCTGGTATCACCCGTCGCTGGCGCCGCAGGGCTGGCTGGAAGGTTTGCATCAGCGTTTACCTGAGGCGCGCGTGCGTTACTGGCAGCCGGGCGACAACGCGCCGGCCGATTACGCGGTGGTGCGTTCGCCGCCGGTTGAGATGCTGGCGGGGCGTCAACTGAAAGGCGTGTTTGCCATGGGCGCGGGCGTGGACGAGATCCTCAAGCAGCTGCGTGACAATCCACAAATGCTGGCTGACAACGTGCCGTTATTCCGCCTCGAAGATACCGGCATGGCGCGCCAGATGCAGGAGTACGCCAACTGGTGCGTGCTAGGCTGGTTCCGCCGTTTCGCGGAATACCGTCAACTGCAGCAGCAGGGGCAGTGGCAGGAACTGGATGGCTTCGATCGCGAGAACTTCACCATTGGCGTGCTCGGCGCGGGCGTGTTAGGCCGCAGCGTGCTGGAGAGTTTGCGTCAATGGGGCTTCCCGTTACGCAGCTGGAGCCGTTCGCCGAAGCACATCGACGGCGTGCAAAGCTTCCATGGCCGCGATCAACTCAATGCCTTCCTCGAGGGCACGCAGGTGCTGATCGATCTGCTGCCCACCACGCCGGAAACCACCAACCTTATTGATAGCCAGCTGCTCAGCGCGTTGCCGCACGGTGCCTGTTTCCTTAACCTGGCGCGCGGTGCGCATGTGGTGGAAGCCGATCTGCTGGCGGCGCTGAACAGCGGTCAACTGGCCGCCGCCGCGCTGGATGTGTTCCAGACCGAGCCGCTGCCGCACGATCATCCGTTGTGGTCTCATCCGCATGTCACAATCACGCCACATACTGCAGCGATTACCTTGCCAGCCGAGGCGATGGATTACATTGCGGATGCCATACTTGCTCTGGAGCAAGGTCAACAGCCGGGTGGTTTGGTCGATCGCCAGCGCGGTTATTAATTCACATTGGGTCAGGAGATGAAGATGTATCCCGTTGATTTACATATGCACACCGTTGCCAGCACGCATGCTTACAGCACGCTGCATGATTATGTGGCGCAGGCGAAAAAGAACGGCCTGAAGCTGTTCGCGATTACCGATCACGGTCCGGATATGGCCGATGCGCCGCACTATTGGCACTTCGTTAACATGCGCATTTGGCCGCGGGTGATTGATGGCGTTGGCGTGCTGCGCGGTATTGAAGCTAACATCAAAAATCAGCAGGGCGAGATCGATTGCAGCGGCCCGATGCTCGATGCGCTGGATCTGATCGTCGCGGGCTTCCACGAGCCGGTTTATGCACCGCGTGATAAAAAGCATCACACCGAAGCGATGATTGCGGCAATGGCGGGCGGTTTGGTGCATATCATTTCGCATCCGGGCAACCCGAAATTCCCGGTGGATATCCGCGCAATAGCCGAAGCCGCCGCGCATTACGATGTGGCGCTGGAGATCAACAACTCCTCCTTTACCCATTCGCGCCTCGGCAGCGAACCTAACTGTCGTGCTATTGCCGAAGCGGTGCGCGATGCGGGCGGTAAATTGGCATTTGGCTCCGATTCGCATACGGCGTTTACGCTGGGCAATTTCGAACACTGCCTGCGCATCACCAGCGAAGTGGATTTTCCTGAAGATCGCGTGTTAAATGTCACGCCGCGTCGCCTGCTCGATTTCCTCGAACTGCGCACCGGTAAAACGATTGCCGAATTTGCTGATTTTTAACTTTTTTGCCTCAAGGAATTCTGTTGCATGAATGAGTTTTCCATTCTCTGCCGCGTCATCGGCTCGCTGTTTAATCGCCAGCCGCAGGATCCGCTGCTGGTGCCGCTGTTCACTCTGCTGCGTGAAGGCAAACTGCAACAGCAGTGGCCGCTGGAGCAGGATGAACTGTTGACGCGCCTGCAGCAGAATAGCGATCCGCAGGCGCTGGCCGCCGACTACAACGCGCTGTTTGTTGGCAGCGACTGCAGCGTGCCGCCGTACGCATCCCAGTGGCCGAACGGGGTTGCTGAAGCGGACGTGCGTGCATTTCTCAGCGCGCGCGGCATGCCGCTGAGCGAAGCACCCGCCGATCATTTTGGCGTGCTGCTGCTGGCAGCATCGTGGCTGGAAGATCAGTCAGCGGAAGATGAATCCGCCGCGCAGCTGGCGCTGTTTGATGATTATCTGCTGCCGTGGTGCGGCGCGTTCCTCGGCAAAGTGGAAGCGCATGCTACCACGGCGTTTTATCGCACGCTGGCGGCGCTAAGCCGTGAGGCGATTCAGGCGATGTACGACGAGCTGAACGAAGAGCAGGGCGACGAGGCCTAACCGTTACCAGCTGGCTGCGCTGCTGCCGAGCTTCACGCCCGGCGTCGCGCAGATCATTGGCGTGCCGGGCAAATACGCTGCGGCACGCAATCTCTCGGCAATTCCCCATTGATTAATCTCTATCGCGCTCAACGCGTCATCGTGCTGCGCGTGGATACCGTTTTGCACATTCTCCGGCGCGGCACCGAACTGCTGTAACATCCGAGCGGTGCGCGCCAGCGATAAGCGCGCCTGCCAGCCAACGCCATTGATCAACCGCTGACGTAAACCTTCCAGCACCGCCGCAGCCATCAGATAACCGGTGGCGTGATCGAGCGCCTGCACCGGCAGCGGCGTTGGCTTGTTATTGCCGCTCCAGCGCATGCCTTGTTCGGCGATGCCACAGCCCATCTGCACCAGACTGTCGAAACCGCGCCGGTTGCGCCACGGCCCGCTCCAGCCCCACGCATTGAGGCTGACATCCACTAAGCCCGGCACGAGTTTGCGGCGCGTCTCAGCATCCAGCCCGAGTTTTTCCAGCGCATCGGCACGATAACCGTGTACCAACACATCGCTGTGCTGCAACAGCTGGCGCAGCTGCTCGCGCCCGGTGCGGGATTTGATATCAAGCCGCGCACAGCGTTTGCCACAGGTGATCTCCTCTTCCAGCGTTGGTTCGTGCCAGTCGGGCGGATCGATACGCAGCACCTGCGCGCCGAGGCTGGCGAGAAAACGCGTCGCCACCGGACCGGCGATGATGCGCGTGAGATCCAATACGCGTACGCCGAGCAGTGGCCGCGCGGGCGATAATAGCCAGGCTGGCGCGGGTGCAGCGTCGGTGGCCTGTTGGGCAATCAGCGCTTCCTGCTGCACGGCGCGGCCTTGCGGATGTTGCAGCCATTGCGCTTCGCTACGCATCTGCGCGGCGCAGCCGCCAGCATCAATCACCGCCTGTTCCAGCGTAGTGGCGGGCCAGCGTGCCACTGCATCGGCCAGTGCGGCACGATTAGCATGCTGGCCGAGCACGCGCTCCATCGCCGCACGATGATGAGCCGCGTTGGTGTGCAGGCGGATCCAGCCATCGGCGCTGGCGTAATCACCGGCGAATTCATCCCACAGCGCGGCAGGTGGTCGATTAAGCGGGATCAGGCTGTGCTGAAACCAGCGCGAGGCGAGACGGACATTGATGCTGACCGGCGCGGCCTGGCCGAGCAGATCGCTCAACGCCTGGCTGGCAAGACCAATGCTGGAGGCCGCCAGTTCGCTGACGGCGAAGGCAGAAGAAAAGGTGTCGGGCTGGAGAAAAGTAGGCGAGGGAAGCGGGTCCGCGCCTCGCAATCCCTGCCACATTTGCTGCCACAGTGCGGCAGCACGTTGAGAATCCATGTTGAGTCTCCGGATAACGCGCGAGACTCAAGCATAGCAGAGCGGATTATCGGCGGCGTAAGCGCGGGAAACGCGCGTGCATCCGCAGGTTACGCAGGTTGATCACCGCAATGGCGGTGCCCAGCACCACTAACGAAGCGCCGAGAATCTTAAAGCTGTTCATGCTATCACCCAAGACAAAAACGCCCATCAACACCGCCAGCACCGGCGTCAGCAGCGAATAGGGCATGATCAGGTTGACGTTGTACTTCTTCAGCAGCGCATACCACAGCGTATAGGCGACAATCGACGAGGCAAGCGCGCTATACAGAATGCCAAACCAGCCGCGCCAGCCGGCGTGGCCTAATGCGTAAAATTGATTGGATTCGGTCAGCCACGAAGCGGCACCGACAATCGGCACCGCGAGGAAGGAGATCCAGCCGGTTAGCGTCAGCGGTTTTATCGGCGGTGATTTCTTCACAATCATATTGCTGATTGCCCAGCCAAACGCGCTGCACAGCAGAATACACAGCACCCACCAGGCCGGAATGGTCGGGCTGCCCGACAGCACCGCGACGCCGCTTAGCGAAATGGCGATGCCGATCAGCTGCACCAGCCGCAATTTCTCTTTCAGAATCACCATCGCCAGCAGCATGGCAATCGGCGTGCCGAGCTGAACCACGATGGCGCCGGTGCCGGCATCGGTGTAGCGCATGCCGACAAACAGCAGCGAGAAGTGCATAAAGCCAAAGGTGAATGCCAGCGTCAGCAGCCACGGCAATTGTGCGCGCGTGATGCGGCAAAACGGCACCAGCACAATCGCCACCACCACAAAGCGCATCCAGGTGAGAAACAGCGGCGGAAGTTCCAGTAATCCCCACTTCACCGCCACGTTGTTGAAAGCCCAGATGGAAACCACCATCAGAACCATTAAAAAATGCCGCACTGCCACGAGGTCTTCCTTCACGCTGTACAAAGATTATCACCGGCTAATGATGGCATGAAGCCGTCGACTTCGGACATGTCTGACAAAACTTTTTTCGCATAAGCATTAGCTTATGCAGGAAAAAAATAAGACATGTCGCTGATTTACTGTCAAAGTGGACGTCCGAAAGGCGACCATAATGAGGACCGTATTCGGCATGACACACACCCGCGCTTTACCTCTTGCTCTGATTCAACTCGAAGTTCCGCCGCCGCAGGTTGTGGCGCAAATTGGTGAACAACCCCGCTGGTTTATCGACGCGCTGCAATTGCAGCCTGATGACTATGTGATTGTGCGTCCGCATCTGGGTGATGATTTACCGGCTTTTGACCGCGTCAGCGGCGCGATCCTCAGTGGTTCGTGGGCGATGGTTACCGATCACGCTGACTGGAGCGAACGCAGCGCCGCCTGGATTCGGGGCGCGCTGGAAGCGGATCTGCCGCTGCTTGGCGTCTGTTACGGACATCAATTGATGGCGTATGCGCTGGGGGGCAAAGTGGGCGATAACCCGCATGGCTGGGAGCGTGGACTGAAACCGCTGACGCGTAGCGCGCAGGCGCACAACGATCCGTGGCTGGCTGCGTTACCGGGCGAATTTCAGGCGTGGTTATCGCATCGGCAATCGGTGCTAACGCCGCCGCAGCATGCGCAGGTGCTGGCAAGTTCGACGCAGGATGGCTGTCAGATTTTGCGTTATTCGCCGCAGGCGCTGTCGGTGCAGTTCCATCCGGAATTTACCCGCGACATTATGAGCGCCTGTTTACCCGCGGGCGTGAGTGACGATGGTACGCAACTGGTGGGGGAAGATTGGTCGCGCGAACTGCTGCGCCGCTTCTGGCTGCAAACGCGGCCGCAGCCGCGCGCACAGGTTCAGGGCGCGTAATTACGCGTGCAGCGATAAACCCACGCGGGTGGCATGTTTTTCAGCACTCGCTGGCGTTCCCAGGTGAAGTAGCGTGACAAATTTGGCTGGGTAAACGAGGTGTATTGAAACTGCACGAATACGCCACGTGGACCCAGCGCATCATGCACCGCGCTGAGAATATTGTCGCGTGTGGCCGGCGGTAACGACAGCAGCGGCAAGCCAGAGAAAATCACATCATATTCCCCCGCAAGATATTCCGCCGAGCAGGCGCGCACCTGCATGCGCGCATCGGGCAATCCCCGCAGGCTTTTCACCAGTTCCGGGCTAATTTCGAACACATCCAACTGAGCTTGCGATGACATACGCGACAGCACGTGGCGTGTGAGCACACCATCACCGGCGCCGAGTTCGGCGATACGCAGGCTGTTATCCCAATTCACCGCATCGCACATGGTGCGGCACAGCGCGGCGGAAGAGGGCGTGATGCTGCCCATTTTGCGCGGGTTACGGATGAATTGCTGAACAAAGTTCGCTTTGGCGCGCATTAACGTCAGGGCTGAAGCCAACATCTGTTTCTCCTGGTTAGTATCCTGCTTCATATTGACCACATATTTCGCCCATGTTCCGCTTTTTGCGGCATAAGTGGGAAAACTCGGAATTTTCCGTAACGGAACTGGGGATGATACACAGGCTGCAGTTTAGGCATACAAGACCTGGCTGAAACTTAGGGCAATGTGAAAAATCGTAAAGCGATGGGCTGTGCCGGATTTCCTTCGATGCGGTCACAGTTTCCCCTTCTGCGATCTGACAGGCTGGCGTTGATCGCTCAATGTTAATAACAGGTTTCATAGTTGTTAATCGCCACTCTGTCCGCAAGGAGAAACACCATGCGTTACGCTGCTCCGGGAGAACAAGGTTCTCTCATTACTCTGCAATCGCGTTATGGCAACTTTATCAACGGCGAATTTGTTGCGCCGGTGAACGGTAACTACTTCGTCAACACCTCACCGATTAATGCTTCCACCATTGGCGAGTTCCCACGCTCGGATCGTGCCGATATCGATAACGCCGTGGCTGCCGCCCAGGCCGCTGCCGATGCGTGGGGCAAAACCTCACCGCAGGCACGCTCGCTGGTGCTGCTGAAAATTGCCGACCGGCTGGAAGAGAATCTGGAATACATCGCGGTCAACGAAACCTGGGATAACGGGAAGCCGGTGCGTGAAACGCTGGCAGCGGATCTGCCGCTGGCGGTCGATCACTTCCGTTATTTCGCTGGTTGCGTGCGTGCGCAGGAAGGCACCGCTGCTGAAATTGATGAGTTCACCGCCGCCTATCACTTCCACGAACCGCTGGGCGTGGTCGGGCAAATCATTCCCTGGAATTTCCCGCTGCTGATGGCGGCATGGAAACTGGCACCGGCACTTGGCGCAGGCAACTGCGTGGTGCTGAAACCGGCTGAGCAAACGCCGCTGTCGATCACGCTGTTTATGGAAGTGATTAAAGATCTGCTGCCGCCAGGCGTGATTAACGTGGTGCACGGCTACGGCAAAGAGGCGGGCGAAGCGCTGGCGTCGCATCCGGGCATCGCCAAAATCGCCTTTACCGGTTCCACCGCAACCGGCGGCCATATTCTGGAGCTGGCGGCGAAAAGTCTGATTCCGTCCACCGTTGAGCTGGGCGGCAAATCGCCGAATATTTTCTTCGAAGACATCATGGATGCCGAAGAGAGTTTCATTGAGAAAGCGGCCGAAGGTGTGGTGCTCGGCTTCCTCAATCAAGGTGAAGTTTGTACTTGTCCATCACGTGCGCTGGTGCAGGAATCGATTTTTGAGCCGTTTATGGCGGCGGTGATGAAGCGTATCAAAACCATCAAACGTGGCGATCCGCTTGATACCGAAACCATGATTGGCGCGCAGGCGTCGCAGCAGCAGTTCGATAAAATCCTCTCTTATCTGGAGATTGCGCAGCAAGAGGGCGCACAGGTGCTGCACGGCGGCGGCGTAGAGAAAGTGGGCGAGGAGTTTGCCAGCGGCTACTACATCCAGCCAACGCTGTTGAAAGGCGATAACAGCATGCGCGTGTTCCAGGAAGAGATCTTTGGCCCGGTGGTTGGCGTGCTGACCTTCAAAGATGAAGCGGAAGCACTGGCTATCGCCAATGACTCGATTTACGGGCTTGGCGCCGGCGTCTGGACGCGCGATATCAACCGCGCCTATCGCATGGGTCGCGCGATTAAAGCTGGTCGCGTGTGGACCAACTGCTATCACCTCTATCCGGCGCACGCGGCGTTTGGCGGCTATAAGAAATCGGGTATTGGCCGCGAAACCCACAAAATGATGCTCGATCATTATCAGCAGACCAAAAACCTGCTGGTGAGCTACAGCACGCAACCGCTTGGTTTCTTCTAATGATAAAAGGCAGCGGAGTGCTCCGCTGCCTTTTCATCTCTTCGTCATCTTACGGCCGCAGGATGACTCTATCGCCAGAAACTTCTGATGGAAGTGGTATCTTTAAGCCAGGTCTTGTGTGTTTAAAGGATGCGATTGGGCAGAATAGCCCACCTATTTTCAAGGAGAACCCATGAACACGTTGTATAACTACCTGGAACAGCATGACGAGATGCTGGACGGAGTGGAGCAAAATATTATTACCGTTAACCTGCCTGGACGTCAGGCGGTGTATGTAATTGGTCAGAACGATGCTGACCTGCTATTGGAAGTGAAAGCACGCGAAGTCGCCACGGCGCAGCGGATGGAAACATTGCGTCAGCTGGAGAGCCAATTCCGTTTTTAACTTTTCTGCTTTGCCTCATTTAATGATCAATTCGTCAGAAATATCGCAATAAAAAAGCCGCTATCACGCGATAACGGCTTTTTTGCGGTGCGATGCGTAGATTACTTCACGCAGGCGGCGCAGTTGTTATGAATCTGCTGGAAGAAGTCGTTGCCTTTGTCATCCACCAGAATGAACGCCGGGAAGTTCTCCACTTCAATTTTCCAGATCGCTTCCATGCCGAGCTCGGCATACTCCACGCATTCCAGACTCTTAATACTCTGCTGTGCCAGCACCGCTGCCGGGCCGCCAATGCTGCCGAGGTAGAAGCCGCCGTGTTTATGACACGCATCGGTAACCTGCTTGCTGCGGTTGCCCTTCGCCAGCATCACCATGCTGCCGCCGTTGGCTTGCAGCAGGTCAACGTAGGAATCCATACGACCTGCAGTAGTTGGGCCGAGTGAACCAGAGGCATAACCTTCTGGCGTCTTCGCTGGACCCGCGTAATAGACCGGATGATCTTTGATGTACTGCGGCAGACCTTCGCCGTTATCGATGCGCTCTTTCAACTTGGCGTGGGCAATGTCGCGCGCCACGATGATGGTGCCGTTGAGTGACAAGCGGGTTGAGACCGGATAAGCCGACAGCAGCGCCAGAATCTCGCTCATTGGCTGGTTCAGATCGACATGCACCACTTCGCCTTCGCCCTGCTGACGCAGTTCTTCCGGAATGTAGCGGCCCGGATTGTCTTCCATCTTCTCAATCCAGATACCTTCGCGGTTGATCTTGGCTTTGATGTTACGGTCCGCAGAGCAAGATACGCCCATACCTACCGGGCAGGATGCGCCATGACGTGGCAAACGTACCACGCGAATATCGTGTGCGAAGTATTTACCACCAAACTGCGCGCCGAGACCCAGCTCCTGCGAGGCTTTCAGCAGTTCTTCTTCCAGCTGAATGTCACGGAAGGCCTGACCGTGTTCATTACCTTCGGTCGGCAGCGAATCGTAATAGTGGGTGGAGGCCAGCTTGACGGTTTTCAGCGTGGCTTCTGCTGAAGTACCGCCAATCACAAACGCAATGTGGTACGGCGGGCAAGCGGCGGTACCCAGCGACATCATCTTATCGACCAGATAGTTCTTCAGCTTGGCGGGCGTAATCAGCGCTTTGGTTTCCTGATACAGATAGGTTTTATTGGCGGAGCCGCCACCTTTGGCAATGCACAGGAATTTGTATTCGTCGCCATCAACGCTATACAGGTCAATTTGCGCCGGGAGGTTGGTGCCAGTATTCACCTCTTTATACATATCCAGCGCGGCGTTCTGTGAATAGCGCAGGTTATCTTCAATAAAGGTGTTGTAGACGCCTTGCGACAGTGCGGCTTCATCGCCGCCGCCGGTCCAGACGCGCTGGCCTTTTTTGCCCATGATGATGGCGGTGCCGGTATCCTGACAGGTCGGCAGCACGCCTTTAGCGGCAATTTCAGAGTTGCGCAGGAACTGCAGGGCAACGTATTTGTCGTTCTTGCTGGCTTCATCGTCGGCAAGAATTGACGCGACCTGCGCCTGATGCGAGGCGCGCAGCATGAAAGAGGCATCGTGGAATGCCTGCTTCGCCAGCAGCGTCAGCGCTTTGGGATCGACTTTCAGGACTTCTTCGCCATCGAAATTGGCCACCGAGACGTAATCAGTGCTCAGCAGATAGTATTCGGTATCATCTTTGGCGAGAGGAAAGGGATTCTGATAATAGAAGGGTTTGTTCGACATGTTGGCTCACTTAGCTTCGTGTTGCCCGCCAGCATGACGGGCGACAAATTAGGCAGTCTGTTATTCGATTTTCTCTCGCCAGCCCTCCGCAGGGGCTGACTGGCGAGCATCATAACATTTTCACGGTAATGCGCGGCTCCGTTTTTAACATCGAAGCAACATCATCAGAACATCATCACCATCCATGGATAGGCGACAACCATCAGAAGAACCAGGAACAGCGCGCCGAAGATGGTGCCCAGGCGCCAGTAATCTTTGGTTGGCAGATAGCCGCTACCGTAATAAATCGGGCTTGGGCCGGTGCCGTACGGGGTGATAATGCCCATCACACCCAGAGAAACACACATCATCAGGCAGAATACCGGCATGTTGATGCCCGGGATTGAGGCGGCGATAGTCAGCATGGCTGGCAGCAGCGCAGTGGTGTGCGCGGTGGTACTGGCGAACAGGTAGTGCAGCAGGTAGAAGGCGATTAACAGCACCACGGCAGAAACCTGTGGGTCATAACCGTGCAGCAGCATCGCACCTTCTTTACCCAGCCAGGCGATGAAGCCGACGCGCGCTAAACCATCCGCCAGCGCGACCAGCGTGGCGAACCAGGCGAAGGTGTTCCATGCGGCTTTATTGCTGGTGATGTCATTCCAGTTTAGTACACCGGTCCACAACATCAGCACGATGACTAACAGCGCGGCCATTGCCGGTTCAATCCATGCGGTGGCGAAGATCCACATCATCAGCGCAGCAACCACGAAGCCCAGCAGCAGGATTTCGTTACGTTTCAGCTTGCCGAGTTTTTCCAGCTCAGCCGTCGCCCAGCGCGGCACTTCATCATTCACTTTCACTTCTGGCGGATAGAGCCAGTAAGCCAGCAGCGGCATGGTGAGAATCAGCAGCACACCCAGCGGCAGGAAGGCGAGGAACCACATGCCCCATGAGATTTCAAAGCCCACCACGCTTTTCACCAGCGCCAGTGCCAGCAGGTTCGGCGCCAGAGCTGAAAGGAACATTGAGCTGGTGATACAGGCGGCGGTGATGGCGACCCACATCAGGTAAGAACCAATCTTACGTGCGCTCGGGTCGTTAGGTTTTGAACCGTACAGCGGCGGCAGGTTAGCGATGATTGGATAGATGGTACCGCCACTGCGCGCGGTGTTGGATGGCGTAAACGGTGCCAGCAACAGGTCAGCGAAGGTAATGGCGTAACCCAGCGTCAGGCTGCGGCGGCCAAGATATTTCACCAGAATCAGCGCCAGGCGGCGACCGAACTGGGTTTTATCGTAGCCGGCGGCGAACATAAAGGCACCGAAGATCAGCCAGACCGTAGAGTTGCCGAAGCCACTTACCGCCCATTTGAACGACTGCGCAGCGGTTTTGAACTTGGGATCCGCCAGTTCTGCCGGGCTAAACAGCACCCACTGGCTGAACAGCGCAATCACCACCACGCCGGTTAAACCGATAACGGCGCCCGGCAGCGGTTCGAAAATCAGTCCCACAATAACCCCGACAAAAATGGCGAAGAAGTGCCATGCGTAAGGTTCCAATCCCGCAGGAGTCGGCACCAGCAGCAACAGCACAGCCACAATAATTGGCAGGCACAACATTATCAGGCGGTTCTTTTTCTTCCCCGGTGCCGCGGGAGGCGCGGTGAGGGATTCACTCTGGGTTGTTTGTGTGTTCATAGTTTTGTCTGCAAGTTATGGAGAATGCGTATATACGCCCCGAACCAAGCTGGTTTTTTTAGTTACAAAACTCTTTTAACAGATTAGTCGTGACATTTAAAACTGAGTTTTAATAAATCGCTATTTACAAAATTTGATGCGCGAATTATCTAATGGATGCGCCTATGATGCGATTAATTAAAATATCTATTTTGATCCAGATCAATAAAATTTATTCGTGGTTTTTTTGCTTTAAACATGCACGCCTTAATAAATGAACCATTAGGTGAAAATTAACTGTGTGAGGCGAATAAAACGGCACAAATCAAGCAAAAAACAGAGAAAGGAGACGATTTATCTTTATGATAAGGCTGGATTTGTTTTAAATGTAAGGAAAAAGTTGATTTTTGTCAAGTCTTGGTTAAAACTTAGCTCAGCGCAACTTTCAGCAATAGGTATCAAATATTATTTCCATGCGTAAAACTTATATAACTAACGAATAAGGTTATGTAAGTAAATAAAATGGTATATTTACGCCATGAAATCGGACCACTCAAATAATTATAAATGTCTCCGAACCGCCAAAGAATTGAATACAAAGTTTCTTAATTCTGGAGTTGCTCATCATGAATACGCTCACCCCGATTCTTAATCCGCTTACGCTACCGAAAGGTGCGGTGCTTAAAAACCGATTGGTTATGGCGCCGATGACCACCTGTACCGGTTATTACGATGGCGGTGTTACCAGTGACCTTGTCGAATATTATCGCGTGCGTGCCGGCAGCATCGGTACCGTAATTGTAGAGTGCTGCTTTATTGATAACCGTGGTCCTGCATTCCCAGGTGCGCTCGGTATCGACAGCGACAACAAAATCCCCGGTCTGGCGAAAATTGCCCACGCCATCAAATCGCAAGGCTCCAAAGCGGTTCTGCAGATCTATCACGGCGGCCGCATGGTTGAACCGGCGCTGATCGGCGGTAAAACCCCGGTCGCACCAAGCGCTATCGCCGCACCGCGTGACGGTGCCACTAAACCTCAGGCGCTGACTGCAGAAGAAGTGGATGTGATGATCACCAAGTTTGGTGATGCAGTGAACCGTGCGATTAAAGCCGGCTTCGACGGCGTAGAAATCCACGGTGCCAACACCTATCTGATCCAGCAGTTCTACTCGCCAAACTCTAACCAGCGTGACGACAAATGGGGCGGCAGCCGCGACAATCGCGCGCGTTTCCCACTGGAAGTGCTGGAAATCACCCATAAGATGGCGGACCGCTTCGCTGCGGCAGACTTCATCATCGGTTATCGCTTCTCACCGGAAGAGCTGGAAGTGCCGGGCATCCGCTGGGACGACACGCTTTACCTGCTGGAGAAACTGGCGGAACGCGGTCTCGATTACGTGCACTTCTCGGTGGGCCAACTGCTGCGCCCGTCAATTGTTGACACTCAGGATCCAACGCCGCTGATCACCAAATATCTGGCGCAACGCTCTCCTAATCTGGCGAAAGTGCCGGTGATTGGCGTCGGCGGCATCGTCAATAAAGAAGATGCCGAGAACGCGCTGGAGCACGGTTTCGACTTAGTAGCAGTCGGTAAAGCCTGCATCGCTTATCCGGACTGGACCGATCGCGTCATCAAGAATCAGCACATGGAGCTGTATATCGACAGCACCAAGCGCGAAGAGTTGACCATTCCAGAACCGCTGTGGCGCTTCTCGCTGGTGGATGCGATGATCCGCGACACCAGCGATACCGGCCGTAAATACAAAGCGGGCGTGTATCAGGCCAAAGTGGAAGCCGAAGCGCTGAAGCTGAAAATCAACGTTACGCTCGACACCGACCGTATCACCGATATCTCGCTGGTACCGGATCCAAGCCTCGACGTCGACTTCACCAGCACCTTCGAAAGCCTGCGTGAACGCATTCTGGTGGCGAACAGCCCGCACGTGGATGCCATCACCGGCGCCACCACGCAGAGTGAAGCGCTGAAAAAAGCGGTATCGCGCGCCATGACCACCTCAAGCAAAGAGTATGTGATTGAAGAGGGCGGTAACCCGAACGCACCGGTGAATTACGACGTTGTGGTAGTGGGCACTGGCGGTGCCGGTCTGGCGGCGGCGATTCAGGCGCATGACGATGGCGCACGCGTGGTGATCATCGAGAAGATGCCAACCATCGGCGGTAACACCATCAAAGCCTCGGTCGGTATGAACGCAGCGGAAACCCGTTATCAGAAGCTGAAAGGCATCGAAGACAGCAAAGAGCTGTTCTACGAAGAGACGCTGAAAGGCGGCAAATTCAAAAACAATCCGGTGCTGCTGCGCGAGTTTGTTGAGCAAGCGCCCGAAGCGATTGAGTGGCTGGCAGCGAAAGAGATCGAGCTGTGCGACATCACCATCACCGGCGGCATGAGCATCGATCGTACGCACCGTCCGGAAGATCGTTCTGCGGTCGGCGGCTTCCTGATCAGCGGCCTGGTGAAAAACGTTAACCAGCGCAATATCGAAGTGCTGCTGGAAACCTCGGTAGCTGAAATTCTGGTGGAAAACGGCGCGGTCACCGGCGTGAAAGTGGTGGATGAGTACAACGACAGCCGCATCATCAACGCCAAAAGCGTGATTGTGGCGACCGGCGGCTTCAGTGCCAACCGCGAAATGGTAGTGAAATATCGTCCTGAGCTGGACGGTTTCGTCACCACCAACCACAAAGGCGCCACCGGCAGCGGCATCGCCATGCTGCAACACATCGGTGCGGATACCGTGGATATGGGAGAAATCCAGATTCACCCAACGGTTGAGCAAACCACCTCGTACCTGATTTCCGAAGCGATGCGCGGCGGCGGGGCGATTCTGGTGAGCCAGGCGGGCAAGCGTTTCTATAACGAAATGGAAACCCGTGACAAAGTTTCCGCTGAGATCATCGCGCTGCCAGAGAAGAGTGCGTGGATCGTGTTTGATGAGCAGGTTCGCGCCAACAACAAAGCGGCTGACGAATACATCGCCAAAGGCTTTGTCATCAGCGCGCCAACGCCACACGAGCTGGCGGTGAAACTCAACATGGATCAGGAAGCGCTGCAAACCACGCTCGGTCGTTACAACGAGTTCGTGGCGAAGCAGGATGACGAAGACTTCGGCCGTAAAACCGCGCTGCGTCATCCGCTGAATAAAGGTCCGTACTTCGCGATTCGTATCGCACCGGGCGTGCACCACACCATGGGCGGCGTGACCATCAACACCGATACTGCGGTGCTGGATGCGCAGAAAGAGGTGATTCCAGGTGCCTGGGCGGCGGGTGAAGTGGTCGGCGGCATCCACGGCGCCAACCGCATCGGCGGTAACGCGGTGGCTGATATCATCATCTTCGGTATCAAAGCCGGTCATAACGCGGCTAAACTGGCGTTAGGAAACTAATCTCTCTCGCTGCCTGTCAGGTCGTTAATTCCATTCGGTGCGCATTAATGCGCACCCTACAGGTTTTGTAGGGTTGCCATTCATGGTGACCGAATGGTGCTTAACGTCACGTGCAGGCATCTTTTTCTCTCTGAGAAGAGGCATCAATGAACACCGACGCTGGCGTCTATGCCTATTCTGCCGTTCTGATGGGTTCACCCATTCTGCTTAAATTGTTCGATGACAATCCCACGCTTGCCCGCCACGTCTTTCAACTGATCAAACAGCAAGAAAACCTGTTCACCGTTAATCGCGCTGAATCCGAAGTCATGTCGATCAACCACGCCGCAGGCCGCCATCCGGTGATCGTCAGCGAGCCAGTATTCGCTTTAATCAACGTGGCGCACGCGGTGAGTTTGCTGCCGGAGAGCGCCTTCAATTTCACCATCGGCCCGGTGGTAAAACGCTGGAAAATTGGCTTTAAGGGGCGCGCCGTGCCGCCTGCGCTGGAAATCGCTTCACTGCTGAAACTGACCGATCCGCATCAGGTGCTGCTCAATCCCGCCGATCGCTCCGTGTTTTTGCAACAACCGGGCATGGAGATCGATCTCGGTGCCATCGCCAAAGGCTACATCGCCGATCGTGTGCAGGCGTTTTTACGTCAGCAGGGCGTGCAGCAGGCGCTGATCAATCTGGGGGGCAATGTGCAAACGCTGGGATCGCCGCCGCACGAGCCGCAAGGTTGGGGCATTGGCCTGAAAAAGCCGTTTGGTCGCGATGATGAGCTGTTAGGCGTGCTGCAGGTGCAGGGCAAATCGGTGGTGACGTCGGGGATTTATGAGCGTTACTTCGAACTGGATGGGCGCTGCTGGCACCATATTTTTGATCCGCAAACCGGCTATCCATTGGATAACGAACTGCTGAGCGTGACGGTGATTTCCGATCGCTCAATTGATGGTGATATCTACACCACGCTGCTCTACGGCATGGGTGTAGAGCAAGGGCTGGCTTATCTCGCTGACCAGCCCGACATCGACGCGGTTTTCGTTACGCGCGATCGGCAGATCATCTGCTCCTCGCCGCATCATTTCCACTTCCAGCAGCTCGATTTCGACTGGCAGCTGCGTTACTGACAATATTGCTGCAGCAGCGAATGGTATTCCGGCTGCAGACGATAGCGGTACACCGGACGACCGGTCGCGCCGTAGTGAATACTGGTGAACAGAATATTAATCTGCGCCAGCCAAATCAGGTATTTACGGCAGGATACGCGCGAGATGTTCACTTCAGCCGCCAGTTCGTCGGTGGAGAATTCGTGTCCCGGATGCGCATCAATCCACTGACACAGCGTGCGTAGCGTTTGCGGCGTTAAGCCTTTTGGCAAGCGCTTGTTATCGTGCTGCGTCGCCGGGCTACCGTGAATCAGCAAATCTACATCCGCTTGCTGATAGTAATGCTGATTGTCCATCAGCGACTTCTTCTGCCGCCAGCCGGTCAGCGCCTCTTCAAAACGCGGGAACTGGAACGGTTTGATCAGGTAATCCACCACGCCGTAGTGCAGCGAGGTTTTAATATTCTCCGCATCGGCAGCAGACGAAATGATGATCACTTCCACCGCGCTCTGCGCCGTGCGCAGCTCCGGCAACAGATCGAGGCCATTCTCCTGCTGCATATAGATATCCAGCAGCACCAGATCGACCGCGGTATCGCTGTTGAACAGGATCTCTTTCGCCTGCTTCAAGGTTGAGGCGGTGCCACAACAGTGAAAGCCCTGAATTTGGCCGATATACGCGCGATTAAGCTCGGCGACCATGGCGTCATCATCGACCACTAACACATTGATCATGCGGATTGGTTTCCTCCATCCCAGGGAAGTTGGACTAAAAATTGGGTAAACACGCCGGGTTCTGACTCGACACTCACGCTGCCACCGATATTTTCGGTTTGCTGTTGCAGCAGAAACAGCCCGACACCACGGTTTTCACCTTTGGTGGAGAAGCCTTTTTCGAAAATGGTACTGAGATGATCGGCTTCAATGCCCGGACCATCATCACTCACTTCACAGGTCAGCCAACCGTTTTGATAGTGCAGCATTACGTGAATCTCGCCTTCTACCTGCTCGCTCATTGCATCCAGCGCATTCTCAATCAGATTGCCGATCACCGTAATCAGCGCCGCCATCTGCTGCTCATTGCCGCTGTCGGGCAGGAAGCTGGCATCGCTGATGGTCAGGCGATGGCCGCAATCCGATGCGCGATTGATTTTGCTCAGCAAGAAACCGGCAATCACCGGCGACTTAATTTTATCGAGCAGGAAACCGATCTCCGTTTGGTAATTATTGGCGGTTTTGAGAATGTAGCTTTCCACCTGCGTGTAGTTTTTCATGTGCAGCAAGCCGAGGATCACATGCAGCTTATTCATAAATTCGTGCGAGCGCTCACGCAGCGCATCGACGTAGTTTACCATGCCCGTCAAGCGCTGCATCAGTTGACTGATTTCCGTCTTATCCCTGAAGGTGCAGACCGCGCCGATAATCCGTCCCTGGCTGCGCACCGGCACGGTATTACTCAGCAACACGCGGCCGTTCACATTTAACTCTTCATCACGCCGCGCGCGCCCGCTGTGCAGCACATCCTGCAGATGATCGTTGATCACCGAGGCATCGTAGATGCGGTCGCCGCTGATGGTACCCATCGAATCGTTCAGCAGCGATCGCGCCGCCTGATTCACCAGCGTCATCTGCGCCTGATCGTCCATCGCCACCACGCCTTCTTTTAGCGAATTGAGAATCGCCTGGCGCTGTTCAAACAGGGTGGAAATTTCGTAGGGTTCAAGGCCAAACAGTATGCGCTTCAGCACGCGTACCAGCACAAAGGTGCCGACGGCGCCCGCAAAGGTGCCAATCAGGATAGTCCACAAGATGCTCCAGCGGCTTTGGTTAATCTGATCGGTAACGGCGCTGAGTGAAATGCCCACCACCACGACACCAATCTGCTTATGCTGCGCATTATAGACCGGCGTATAGACGCGCATTGCCCGGCCCAGTACACCTTGATTGACGGAGACATTTTCATGGCCGCGTATCGCGGGCTCAATATCCGTACCAATAAAGTGCTGACCGATGAGTTCAGGATTCAGGTGCGAATAGCGGATGGTATCCATGTTGGTCACCACCACAAACAGCAGGTTATTGCTCTCCTGCACGGCTTTAGCAATGGGTTGGATGCTGGTGGCATTTGGCGGCAATATCAGCGCGCGCTGAATCTCAGGAAATTTGGCCAACGTGCGCGCCACCGCCATCGCTTTGTCCTCCAGCTGCGCGCGGGTCGCGGCGCCAATCTGGAAGAAATAGAACATATGCACGCTGAGCAGCACCAGCACAATCACCGCGCTGAGCATCAGAGTGACCAGCGTATTGAGCTTCATCGGCTGCTTGCGCGCCGTGATTCCTTGCTGTGAAGAAGACATGATCGCTCTCAGAGGAGAAGAGGGCGTCTATTATGACGGATAAACCGCAGAAGGTCGCGTATCACGTACGGTCGCCATTCATGGCGACCGTCTGAACTCACGCGGGAATTAACTCGATTTAACCCGATTGGCAAAACTCTTACGCAGCTTCTGCAGTTTTGGTGGGATCACCGCCATGCAGTAGCCGTTGCGCTGGCCTGCGCCTTCCCAATAATCCTGATGATAGCCTTCCGCCGCATACCACTCTTTCAGCGGCTCGATGGTAGTGACTACCGGATCGCTCAGGCCTTCCTGCGCACGCGCAATTGCGGCAATGGCTTCGGCTTCCTGCTCAGCATTCGCCGGGAAAATCGCCGAACGATATTGCGTGCCCACATCGTTGCCCTGGCGATTCAGCGTAGTGGGATCGTGAGTAGCAAAGCTGATATCCAGCAGATCGCCATACTTCACCTGTTGCGGATCGAAGCCGATGCGAATCGCTTCGGCATGGCCGGTCGCGCCGCTGCACACCTGCTCGTAGGTTGGGTTCGGACGTGCGCCGCCGGTATAACCACTCTCGACTGACTCGACGCCAATCACATCTTTAAACACTGCTTCAGTACACCAGAAACAGCCACCAGCGATCACCGCATATTCGGTTGCCATTATATTTACTCCTGTCAGGGCGAAAGGTTAAAAGTGGGGGCAAGCCCATATCAATTCAAGCAGTTAAATTAACATTTCTGGCTTAAAGTCGCTGCGCTTGTCGAGTCGCAAGTTGCTCATCACGCTAAAGCGTCCTTCGCCGGTGTAGTGCAGCGTCGGTGGGAACTCCGGCGTTTCCGCCACATGTGCTTTGACGATCTCAAAGATAAAGAAGTTGTAGTTATCCACCATCGAATCGTCATACAGCTGGCACTCGAAGCTGGCAAAGCACTCGTCTATCAACGGCGCATTCACCACGCTGGCTGGTTCGGGCGTCAGGTTAAAGGCATCAAACTTGTCGAGACGATCGCCGTGGCTGTTGCCGATCGCTACCACGTTATCCACCAGATTGGCCGACGGTACGTTGATCACGCACTGGCCGCTCTGGCGAATCAGTTCATGGCTGTAATTGCCGCCGGCAATCATGCAGCCAACCAGCGACGGCGAGAACTCCAGAATGGTGTGCCAGCCGAGCGTCATGATGTCGCGGTGATCCTCAAACTGTGAACTCAGCAGCACCACCGGACCCGGCTCCAGATATTTGCGCGCTTTACTCACCGGAAAGTCGATTTTATGCATCGGGATTCTCCTGTTGTAGGTACAGATGTTCTAAGTGTAGCTGCCACCCTTTACTGGGCTGGCATTTCACGGCATGTTAATGCGTCATCTTATCTGGAGCTGTTTTATGGAATCTGCGTGCGCGTCCACATCTCGTCCTGTGTTGCATCTGCTGTGCGGTAAAATTGCGGCGGGAAAATCGACGCTGGCTCATCAGTTGGCTCAGCAAACCGGTGCGGTGATCATTAGCGAAGATGCCTGGCTTGCACATCTGTTTGCTGAAGAGATGCAGGATGTGGCGGATTACGTGCGCTGTGCCGGTAAGCTGCGTAATGCGATGACGCCGCATCTTATTTCGCTGTTGCAGTGTGGCGTGTCGGTGGTGCTGGATTTCCCCGCCAACACCGTGGCTCAACGTCAGTGGATGAAGGCGGTGATCCACAGCGCCGAGGCTGAACATCAACTGCATTTTCTCGATGTGTCCGATGAACTGTGCAAATCGCGGCTGCACGCGCGCAATGCATCCGGCCAGCACGACTTCGCCGCCACCGATGCGCAGTTTGCGCTGATCAGCAGCTACTTCGTCGCGCCACACAGCGATGAAGGGTTTAACGTGGTGAATCACCGTTAATTAAGCAGGGAGGCCAAAATGAATTATCCGCTGTGCCAGAAGTTGAACCTCACTTATCCGATCATTCAGGCGCCGATGGCGGGCGTCTCCACGCCGGAACTGGCGGCGGCGGTCAGTAACAGCGGCGCGCTGGGATCGATCAGCGTGGGTGCCTCAACGCCGCAGCAGGCGGATATGATGATCCGAAAAACGCGCGCGCTGACTGCCGCACCGATCAACGTCAACGTCTTTTGTCACGCGCCGGTGCAGCGCAATCCACAGCTAGAACAAGCGTGGATCGCCCGCTTTCAGCCGGTGTTTGCTCGCTATGAAGCGACACCGCCGGATGCGCTGTCGGAGATTTATCAAACGTTTGTCGATAACGACGCGATGCTGGAGGTGTTGCTGGAGACCGCGCCCGCCGCAGTGAGTTTCCATTTTGGTTTGCCGTCCGCCGCTTTCGTGCAGCGTTTGAAAAGTCGCGGCATTATCACGCTGGCAAGCGCCACCAGTATTCGCGAAGCCCAGGCGATTGAAGCCGCCGACATCGATTTTATTGTGGCGCAGGGCATTGAGGCGGGCGGACATCGCGGGATATTCCAGCCTGCAGGCGACGATCAGCAGCTCAGCACCTTTACGCTGGTGCAGGCGATTCGCCAGGTTTCGCGTCTGCCGGTGATTGCCGCCGGTGGTGTGATGGACGGCGCAGGCATTGCCGCCATGCTCAAATTGGGCGCGGCGGGCGTTCAGCTGGGCACCGCGTTTATCTTGTGCCCGGAATCCGCTGCCAATGCGGCGTATCGCCAGGCGCTGAAAAGCGAGCAGGCCAATAGCACCGAAATGATCGCAGCCATCTCTGGCCGCTCGGCAAGATGTCTCACCAACGATTTTTGCCATCTGGCGCGCGAATTTGCGCAGGAATCCATTCCACCTTATCCACTCACCTATGCGTTAGGCAAAGCGCTCGCCGTCGCAGCGGCTGCCAAAGGTGCACACGGTTTTGGCGCGCAGTGGGCCGGACAGGGCGCGATGCTGGCGCGGGAAATGCCGGCCGCTGAATTGGTCAAAACGCTGGTGAAGGAGTGGCAAGCGGCGTAACGCCGCCGCTAATTAATTAAGGCTCATCAATACGCGTTACGTTTAAATGTGTATTATCGCCGCGTCCATAAACTTTTCCGCTGACGCGAATTTTGTCGTCAGCCTTATACGTTTTGCCTTTAAAAGCATCGGCCTTAGCATCAAGAGTAATGGTTCCCGTATTATCCCGGAATTCGTAACTCTCATCTTTTAATTTTTTAACGATGTAACCTTCTAAGGTGACATATCCGCCCTGACGAAAATCACGAATGCGTGATATCGGCGTTTGGCCCGTGTCTTCAGAACCTTTGTAGCCTGCATCCTGTTTACTTTGTGGCGGTGCGCTTTCTCCGGCCTCGAATCCGCCTTGTGCCGCACTGGCACCCACGCTTAACAGCATTAATAACGACGCTAAAACACGTTGCTTCATCTCTTCACCCGCTATTTATTTATCCATGATGTTTAATCCTGGCACAATTACGTCTGTTTACACGTTAGAGCCCTGGCTAATTAATCGGGTATGAAAAGTATTTATTTTGTACAGAAAGTGAAATGGGCATAAAAATATAAAACGCTTCGCTTAAATTTACTTCACGGCAAATCAACGCCATTCATCTCTTTAAACATCATTTATAAGCGAAGCGGAAATTAAAATGTTTTTTTGCTCTACAGTTAATAGGGTCTTAACTGGAGGAGCATGTGAAATGTCGAAAGATAAAAAAGAGCAAAATTTAACCCATACCGCGCCGCACAAAGGGCCAGAAACCTCTGAGCCGGGTTTAGGTGACTTAGCGCCGCATGATGGTGGACATAAACCTGCCGCCGAACCTACACCGCCGGGCAAACAGCCCACCGCGCCTGGCAGCCTTAAAGCGCCTGCAACGCAAAACGACAAGCTTGAGCAGCTCGATGAGTACCGTAAAAATGGTGAAAACGCTGACCTGACCACCAATCAGGGCACGCGCATCGCCAACGATCAGAACTCACTGCGCGCAGGTTCACGCGGCCCCACGCTGCTTGAAGACTTCATCATGCGCGAAAAAATCACGCATTTTGACCACGAACGCATACCTGAACGTATCGTGCATGCGCGCGGTTCGGCGGCGCACGGCTATTTCCAGCCTTACCGCTCGCTGGAAAAACTGACCAAAGCGGGCTTCCTCAGCGATGCCGAAAAAATCACACCCGTCTTCGTGCGTTTTTCCACCGTGCAAGGTGGCGCAGGATCGGCTGATACGGTGCGCGATATCCGTGGATTCGCCACCAAGTTCTATACCGATGAGGGCGTATTTGATTTAGTCGGCAACAACACGCCAGTGTTTTTTATTCAGGATGCGCATAAATTCCCGGACTTTGTGCATGCGGTGAAACCCGAGCCGCACAACGAAATCCCGCAAGGGCAAAGTGCGCATGACACCTTCTGGGATTATGTGTCGCTGCAACCGGAAACGCTGCACAACGTCATCTGGGCGATGTCGGATCGCGGCATCCCGCGCAGCTATCGCACCATGGAAGGTTTCGGTATCCATACTTTCCGCCTGATTAACGCCGAGGGTAAATCCACCTTCGTGCGTTTCCACTGGAAACCGGTGGCGGGCAAGGCATCGCTGCTGTGGGATGAAGCACAGAAGCTGACCGGCCGCGATCCTGACTTCCATCGCCGCGATCTGTGGGAAGCAATTGAAGCCGGCGATTTCCCGGAATATGAGCTGGGTCTGCAGCTGATCCCGGAAGAGGATGAGTTCAAGTTCGATTTCGACATTCTCGATGCCACCAAACTGATTCCGGAAGAGCTGGTGCCGGTCGAGTTGGTCGGCAAAATGGTGCTCAACCGCAATCCGGACAACTTCTTCGCCGAAACCGAACAGGTGGCGTTCCATCCGGGCCACATCGTGCCGGGGCTGGATTTCAGCAATGATCCGCTGCTGCAGGGCCGTTTGTTCTCCTACACCGATACGCAAATCAGCCGTTTGGGTGGGCCGAACTTCCACGAGATTCCGATCAATCGTCCGGTTTGCCCGTACCACAACTTCCAGCGTCAGGGCATGCATCGTACGGAAATCGATACCAATCCGGCCAACTACGAACCGAACTCCATCAACAACAACTGGCCGCGTGAAGTGCCACCAGCGGCGAAACAGGGCGGATTTGAGAGTTATCAGGAACGCATTGAAGGCAGCAAGGTGCGCGAGCGCAGCCCATCGTTTGGCGAATATTACTCGCAGCCACGGCTGTTTTGGCTGAGCCAGACGGCGGAAGAGCAGCAGCACATTATTGGCGCTTACTCGTTTGAGCTCAGTAAGGTGGCGCGTCCTTATATCCGCGAGCGCGTGGTCGATCATCTGCTGCAGATTGATGTCACGCTGGCGCAGGCCGTGGCGAAAAATCTCGGTCTGAAGCTAAGTGATGAGCAGCTGAAAACCGCGCCGCCGAAGGATGTCAATGGACTGCAAAAGGACGAAAGTCTCAGCCTGTACGCACAACCGAGCGGCGATATTAAAGGCCGTCAGGTCGCATTACTGTTGAGCGATGGCGTGAAAGCTGCCGACGTGCTGGCGATTCTGCAGGCGCTAAAAGCGCAGGGCGTGCATGCCAAAATCCTGGCGGCACATATGGGGCAAGTGCTGGCTGATGACGGCTCGGTGCTGCCGGTTGATGCCACCTTTACCGGTCTTCCTTCACTGACCTTTGATGCGGTGATTGTGCCGGATGGCAATATTGATGCGTTGCTGCTGAGCGGCGATGCGCGCTATTTCCTGCTGGAAGCGTACAAGCATCTCAAAGCCATTGGTCTGAGCGGTGATGCGCGCCGGTTCAAAGCGCAGTTCAACGTGCAGGATAACGAAACCGAAGAAGGGCTGGTGGAAGCGGTGAAAGCCGAAGGCAGCTTTATGGCGGATTTCCTCGCATTGATGGCATCCCATCGCGTCTGGTCGCGCAGTAAAAAAGCGCTGACCGTCGCAGCATAAAACCTTCAGGGCGGCGCTTTCTGCTCCGTCCGCTTTCCCTGCATCTCAAATAAAAAAAGCCCGCAATTTGCGGGCTGGTCGATGTGACTACCGAATGATCTCGTTGTAAACGCGTGCCGTAGTGCAGCCACTGTGTGTGGTGAAGCTATACTACAGTAATATCTGGTTACTGGTCATATGAGTTATCGATGGTCCGAAAAATATCCGCCTCATCCTGCGCTGCATCAATTACATGCTTAACTCTGTTGTAGCTTGAAAACAGAGGACAACATGCAGTTAAAAAGAAAAATGGATCCCAGGGCGACATCTGACGCAGGTTTGCAGCAAAGTATAGTGCTGTCCGGTCTCTTTTTGATTATCACCGTCGTGGGGATGAGCATCTGGACCCTGCGCGAAGACTGGCTCGGCACCGTGCGACAAACGCAGCAAACGGCGATGAATTTGGCGCTGTCGCAGTCGCGCCAGGCGGAAGATACCTTTCTGCAGACGGAGCTGTCGCTGCGGCAGATGCAGCGTGATCTCCAGCTACAGCTGGCCACGCATATTCAGGGCGCAGACCTGAGTAACACCATGCGCGAACTGCAACGTCGTCTGCCACAACTGCATGGACTGTTCTATTACGATGCCGAGGGCAAGTGGATTGCGACCTCTGCTGAACGTGTGCCCAACAATATTAATAACTCCGATCGTGAATACTTCACCTTTCAGCGCAGCAACCATCGTAACAGCGTGCATATTAGCCCGGTGATCACCAGCCGCAGCACCGGCGATTTGGTGATCCCCGTTTCCCTGCGCGTCAGTGATGCGGGTGGTGGATTTAAGGGCGTGTTGCTGGCCACCATCAAGGTGGATTTTTTCCGTCGCTTCTACAGCTACTATGAGATCGGTGCACGCGATGTGCTGGTGTTAATGCTGGCCGATAGCACCGTGCTCTATGCGCGTCCGATGCCAGACAGTTTCATCGGTAAGAATCTCTCGGCCAGCCCGCTGTTTCAGGAGATGCTGGCTAAGATGGATCGTGGCAGCGGGCAGTGGCGATCGGTGCTCGATGGCCAACCGCGTATTTTTGGTTTTGCCCGTTCCGATCGTTATCCGATTATTGTTGCGGCGGGTTACAACAGCGACGATCTGTTCCACGTGTGGGTCAACGGTCGGGCGCAGGATATTCTGCTCAGCATCATTCTGCTGCTGACCATCATCTTACTCGGCACCTTCCAGCTGCGTCAGGCGCGCCGCGTGTTGCGCTATCAGCAGGAGCTGACGCTATTGCGTGACGAACTGCACAACGCCAACCTGACGCTGAACAAACTCGCGCATGTCGATGGCTTAACCGGGCTGGCGAATCGCCGGGAATTTGATCGTTTCCTGCGTGAAGCGTTAACCCATGCGGCAGCAAGCGGTAAACCGCTCTCGCTTATCATGATGGATATCGATTTCTTCAAACACTACAACGATACCTATGGTCACATTGCCGGGGATAAATGCCTGAAAGTGGTTGGCGAGGTTCTGGCGTCTGTAACCGGAAGACGTTCAGACATGGCCGCGCGTTATGGCGGCGAGGAGTTTGCGCTGATATTACCGGATACCACATTTGGCGAAGGGATGACCATTGCCAACCGCGTGGTTGAAGCGGTGAGGGTGATGCAGCTTCCCCATGTTGCCTCGCCCGTTGGCCATGTCACGCTCAGTGCCGGCTGCGCCACCACCGTTACGGCGGCGGCGATGAGCGCCGTTAAACTGCTGGAATACGCCGATCATGCTTTGTATCAGGCAAAGCGTGAAGGGCGTGATGGGGCGAAAGGCATGAATATCGCCTCGCTGCCAGAGGAGCAGAAATAAGCGTGGGCTTATTCCACGGCAGGCAGCTGGTATTTGATATATTGACGCAGCGCTTCGTGCATCTGGCTATTCCTTTCGTTCTCTAAGCCGCGCTCTTCATATTCTTTCGCCAGCTGAATAATCACCTCATCATATTTCCCTTTGAAGGTGATGTTATTTACCGCCACCTGCTTAATCATTAACTCGCGCAAGGCAGCGACTTCAATCTGCAGCTGGTTTACCGTTTCTTCCAGCTCGTTTACGCGTTCTTCATTCGACATAGGTTCTCCGGATGTTATTAAGCTGTGGCTGTGTCAGGGCCTGAATATCGCATTGGCATGCGTGTAATTCAAGCGTGAAGCGGTTACTTCGCCAGCGGAAGATTCTCTCAGGGCTTGAGTCTGTGGTGCGCTGCGAAAAATAAAAACCAGTGCTGAGTAAAGTCGCCAGCGGTAAAGCATCGATCAGCCCTGAAATGGCGGTGCGGCTTGAGGCGGGGCTGGGTATTGCGGCGCGCCTGTGGTTATCAATGCATGCAGGTGCGCATGAATGCGCACCCTACGAAAAACGCGCCAATCCTTTGTAGGGTCGCCATTTATGGTGACCGAAAGAAGCTGAACTGACGAGCATTACGCTGACTGGCGCGTTTTTTTGATCTGCTGAAACATCTTTTCGCCGAACCAGATTCTCCGGATGCTATTAAGCTGTGGCCGTGTCAGGGCCTGAATATTGTATTGGCATGCGCGTAATTCAAGCGTGAAGCGGTTACTTCGCCACAGGAAGATCCGCCAGCCGCGTGGTGTACGCCGGTGACAGCATCTCGCGTTTCATCGACCAGGGTTTCTGAATGCCTTGCCCGGCAAACCATAGCGCGCCGCGCTGGTGGGCATTCATCTTATCGATCAGGGCCATCAGTTGGTCACTGTTATGACGCGGCTGATATTCCGCAAACAGATCAAACTGCGCCACGCCATCGCTAAAGAAATCGCCCAGCATCACGCCGCCTTTCATATAACGCTTACCGGGAACCCAGATACGATCTAAACAATTAAGCGTGGCCTGAATAATATCGCGACTGTCAGCGGTGGGGGTAATCAAGGTTTGACTGGCCGCATTGGCGTAATAAGGATGATACGGATCGTGCGGGCTGGTGCGAATAAACGTACCGATATGACGACAATATTGCCGCTCGCTGCGCAGCTTCTCTGCGGCACGCGCGGCGTAATTGGCGATGGCTTCGCGCATATCCTGATATTCGGTAATACGATCGCCAAACGAGCGCGAGCAGAGAATATTTTGTCGGTTGGGAATCACCTCCTCAAACGCCAGACAAGACTCGCCACATAATTCACGTACCGTGCGCTCCAGCACCACGCCGAAGTGTTTCCGGATCAGCGCGGTTGGGGTTTCTGCCAATTCCTGCGCGGTGTTAATCCCCATCAGGTTGAGCTTTTTCGATAAGCGACGGCCCACACCCCACACCTCTTCGACCTTGACAAGTTTCATCAACTCGCGCTGACGGCGGGGCAAAGAGAGATCCATCACGTTCTCGGCTTTGGTCCAGCGTTTGGCGGCCCAGTTGGCAAGCTTGGCGAGGGTTTTGGTCGGTGCAATGCCGACACCCACGCGCAGATGGGTATCCCGATAAATGCGGTCGCGAATATCGCAGCCTAACTGTTCAAACGTCATGCAGGCATTGATGCCGGTGACGTCAACGAAGGCTTCGTCGATGGAGTACTCATCCACGCGCGTGGATATCAGCGCCAGCGTCTCCATCACGCGGCGCGACATATCGCCATACAATGCATAGTTAGACGAGAACACCACCACTTTATGGCGCATCAGCTCTTCGCGATGTTTGAAGTAGGGCGCGCCCATCTTGATGCCCAGCGCCTTGGCTTCTCTGCTCAGGGAAATAATGCAGCCATCGTTATTCGACAGCACCACAATCGGTTTGCCACGCAGATCCGGGCGAAACACCGTTTCACAGCTGGCATAAAACGAGTTCACATCCACCAGGGCAAACATCAGCGGCCTATGGTTTTAATCACGTGTTTAACGATACCGAAGACTTCGAACTCATCGGCGTCAGGAATAGCAATAACCGCATGCGCAGCATTCATCGGTTTGAGATGCAGGTAAGGCTGCAGCATCAGCTGTTTCACGGTGAACTCGCCGGAAAGCGAAGCCACCACAATGTCACCGTGTTTGGGTTTCAGCGAGCTGTCCACTACCAGCATGTCGCCCTCATTGATACCGATGTCGATCATCGAGTCACCGCTGACTCGGATGAAGTAGGTTGAACTGGGGTGATCGACTAAAAAGTCGTTGAGGTCGATGCGTTGTTCAACGTAGTCCTGCGCCGGGGACGGAAAGCCGCAGGGCACGCGGCTGATGAACAAGGGTAAGGCAAGAATGGCGCGGATTTCCGCGGGCTGATAAAACTGCATGGCTGCGATCTCAAATCATTACTGTATATGTATACAGTAATGTCGATTGGGCGGTTTGATCAAGCCAGAACCCGCAATGATTTGCAAAACAGTTGGCAACAAAGGAAATTTATTTTGTGCCAAATGGCTTGCCGCTGCGCTTAAATCATCATTCCCATGATCTGCAGAGTGCTCTGCTGCGAAGCGGTGACAAACGGAATGTCTTTGATGTGCTGCATGCCAAAGGCTTCATAGAACTTACGTGCACGCACGTTATCGCCTAGCACTTCCAGCCACAGATAACCTTCGCGTTTGTCGCGCGCCTCATTGATGATGCTCTCGAACATCCAGCGACCGTAGTTTTTGCCGGTTTCTTCCGGATTGAGGTACAGCTTATTCAGCAGCGCGCCGCTCATGCCGGAATCCGGTACCGGTGTGTTCCAGGTGACTTTGGCAAAGCCAATCGGCTTGTCGGTCTCGGCGATCAGCCAGCTCTCGTTGGGGGCCGCCAGGCTGCTATTCAGCTCAGCCAGACCATATTCCTTGTCGATAAAGGCATCCAGCTCTTCTGCGGAAACCCACATATGTTTAAAATGCGCGCTGTAGGTCATGCGGCCTAGCAGGTGCAGCAGCTCTGCATCCTCTGCCTGGGCTTTGCGTATGGTGAACTCCATGCCAGATTTCCTTGCTTCATTCTTGTTATTAATCACATCGTCGGTGCGAGCAGAGGCCACCGAAGGGCAGTTACCATAACGTGTTAGTAACAAAAACCCAAGATAACCAGAGCTTTCTGTTAACAAGGCGTCACGCTGATGATCTATAGTGAGTAGTGAGAAGCAAGCGTAAGCCCATATTCTCAGGAGGTAGAAGATGTCAGATTCGCAACCTAAAATTATCGGCGAAGCGGCCTATGCGTTACTGCTACGTCGTGAGGATGTCAGCGTCTCCTCACTACTGGCAGAACTTGCGCGCATGGCGAGAAAAGAGCAAAACACACAACAGCAGCAGCGCATTGCCCAGGCGCAGCAATGGTTGCTCACGCACCGTCAACCGGCGGGCAGCGATAACCGCGTCCATTCAGCGTTGCGCGGGTTGAGCCGTCAGGAAGGCAGCGTCAGAATGCCCTCGGCCGACGCCGACGACAGTTGACCATCCCAATAAGCTCACGCGTCGATGACTTTCGGCGCTGAGCGCACGGATTTGGAAATAAAAGCTTTCCAATTATCCTAATTCACCTTTATTAGCACTTTTTGCAACAAATCCCGCCAGCTAACTTGAGTAAGCTCCTTGTACAGCTTTTTGCTATCTGTACAACTTTACTTAGGTCAAATGACCTAACTTTTTTAATTATTGGGGTCAATTATGCGTCAGAACGGATACACGCCGAGTTCAGTCGAGGCCATTGCCAACTACTTCAGCAAAGCGTCGCTGCCATCGCAGCAGGAAACATTGGGTCAGATCGTGGTTGAAATCTTACGCGAAGGCCGTAATCTCAACCGCAAATCGCTCTGCACCAAGCTGCTGCGCAGACTGGAACTGGCCGCCAATGCCGAAGAAGAGCATCATTATCATCAGCTGATTGGCTTATTATTCGAACGCGAAAGCTGAGAGCCTGTCAGACGTCAAACTTGTACAAGTATTAAAATTTTACTCTGAATACGCTCCCACACTGGCTTCGCCCCGCACCGGGGCGAAGCGGCGATCAGAGATTCGTTATGAATGATTCGTTATGAATAGAAGTGAACAGCAGAAAATAATCGATGAAATTATTGGCGAAGCCGCGCTGGCGTTGCTGCAGCAGCCGGGTCCCGTTAATACTCAGGCGCTGATGGATCAGCTGACGCTGATGAAACAGCAGAGCACCGATGACGAACAGCGTAAGGCGATTACTGCCGCCATCACCGATGTGCGCAACAGCATTTCGGCGGGGAAAAAACTGCGCGAAGAGCAGCCGCAAAGAGATAACGTTCTCCAGCTGTTTGGTCATAACCAGCAGTCTGGCAACAATCGTAAACATTGACCGATTGGCTCGCGTTTAGGACATAGCAATGCGGGCACACACGCAATCACGGGACTGGAATCATGTCGGAAAATCACAACCTCTATGCTGCACTGCCTGATACCGAGTTGGCAGAGCATTTTCGCAATGCAGACAGTACGTTAAGAAACGAAGCTGCCGTATTGGATAGGGTTATCCGCCACGTGCTGGCCACGGAAGGGCGCGTCAGTAATAAATCGATTATTCTTTGTCTGATTATGGCGCTGGAAACCGCAGAAAGTGATGCTGAAGCCGATGTACTGCGCAAAACGCTGGAAATTGTGGTGGGCTATACGCCTGACGACGCCTGATATTTTCCGCTGTCCCCCACGCGGGGACAATGTCATTACTCCTTTCGTAACAGAGCCAACCGGCGTTTTGCTTTACCAATGTTAATTCTGTGTAACCATGTGCGAAACTGTTTTAACTGAATATGTGACGCAATCTCAGTAGAAAGCGTGCAAATATAAAGTTGACTCTGGGTATGATTATTGGTGCCGGTGGCGTAAATTTCGCTTTTATTATCACGCTGTTGTAATTCAATTCCTGTGAAGTGTAAATCCCCCCACAGCTGAAGAGTGGCCTCGAACTTTTTAAAGTCCATCATGATTACCTTATTATTTTGACTTATTATGGAGTGTTGCTGGCTCGGTACAACATAAATAATTAAGCCAGCATCTTTGATTATTAAATTATGGATAGTCGCGTTTAGGCGCAGACTTCCTAATCCATTTGCGTTTATTACCGCTTTGCTTATCCATGGCTAATGCGCTGGCGCTAGCCGGATCAAACAGCGACAAACTTTCTATTTGATGCACCATAATCACTTTGCGAAACTCAAGGGCACTTTTCGGTGACGAAGAGAAATCAATGTCGTGATTGTGGTACCACTTGCTGTAATTATGCTCAATTGCCAGATTTAACGTGCGCGAATCGCGATAGCCGCTCAGCATCGGGATCAACACAATATTGGCGGTATTGGCATACTCAAAGGTCGCCGCGTGAATCATGCCAATATAGATACGGCGCGATTTCAGCGTAACCCACGCCAGTTCGCCTTCTTCCATACACTGCAGCAGCAACTGTTCGATGCCGTTGGAGCGTGAAAGGCGCTGATACAGCTCTTTGCGCCCACCGGCGTTGAGCCGGGCGCTCACCGCCCAATTGGATCTATACATACAGAACAGAATGGCAAAGGCCAACATCAGCACTACCGGCGCCTGAATGCCTAAAAAACTCCACGTCATGAAATCGACGTTCCAGTGCACATTCTCCGCAGAAGTCAGGGCAAAGGCATTGTTCACACCGGATGCGGCCAGCAGAATCAGCCAGATAATGGCGGTCGCCAACACGCCTTGCAGTACAAATATGCAGCCATACAGTGCAATAAGAAAATAGACATCCCAGCCAAAAGAGCGCTTAATTTTCAAACGGCTCGACATGTCGCGGCTAGTATACCAATAACCGCACACCATCATTACCATAAATATCGCCGTGCCCATTTAAATATCCTTTAATGTGCTGACATGATGGGCAAAATCGCGCTGTACTTCAGGACTCAATGGATTAACCGAAGCGTTACCGTCTTCATCAATAATAATTCTGTCACCTTCTTCAATCGATTCCTGAATGTCCTGGCGCGTCATGACTTGCACTAATGATTCTGGACTACCAAAAAGAGAGGTTAAAAAGCCAAACATAGCAGGATCCTTTATATTTCATATCAACATGAACTATGGCACATCCTGCAAAGAGAACGCCTCATAACCGAATATTAAGCAAAATTTCCAGATTAATCTGCCGATAGAAGTCGCGTGATTGGCGATAAACAGGGAATAACCGATACGGCTAATAACAGGCAATGCTGTTCATTCAGGATTGCCTATTTAGCATTAATCAGAACAGTTCACGATAAAGCGATCTAATCATTTCAACGCTGCACTCACGCGGATTGCCCGGCGTACACACATCAGCGAAGGCGGCGGCAGCGAGCGCATCCACATCCTGCTCCTGCATGCCGATATCACGCAGTCTGAGCGGAATACCGATATCGTGGTTCAGGGTGATCACCGCATCAATTGCCAGCGCACGTGCGTCGGCTAATGAACAGGAATAGGCGCCTTCCATGCCAAGCGCATGCGCGATAGCGCGGTACTTCTCGCCGGTATGTTCGGCATTGAACGCCATGATGTGCGGCAGCAGGACCGCATTGGCGATACCGTGCGGCGTGCCATAAAACGCGCCCAGCGGATGCGCCATACCGTGCACCAGACCGAGTCCGACATTCGAGAAGCCCATTCCGGCGATGTACTGACCCAGCGCCATATCGGCAACGCCCGCCGGCACGCCTTTGACCGAGTCACGCAGCGAGCGGCCAATAATTTCAATTGCCTTGAGATGGAACATGTCGGTGAGTTCCCACGCACCGCGCGTGATGTAGCCTTCAATGGCGTGGGTCAACGCATCCACGCCGGTTGCCGCTTTCAGGCTGGCGGGCATGCTGGCCATCATGTCGGGATCGATGATGGCAATCGCCGGAATATCGTGCGGGTCGTAGCAGACGAACTTGCGCTTCTTCTCTTCATCGGTGATGACGTAATTGATGGTGACCTCCGCCGCAGTGCCCGAGGTGGTCGGTACCGCAATGATCGGCACGGAAGGATTACGCGTGGCGGCACCGCCTTCCAGCATGCGCACATCGCTGAACTCGGGATTGGCAATCATCATGCCGATGGCTTTGCAGGTATCCTGCGGCGAGCCGCCGCCCACGGCGATCAGATAATCGGCACCCGAACGACGAAAAGCGTCGACGCCCGCATGTACCACATCAACGGTGGGATTAGGAATCACTTCATCATAGATCTCGAAACTGAGGTCGTGCTGCGCCAGCAGATCGGTAATGCGGGTGGCGACCGAAAACTTGATCAAATCCTTGTCGGTGACCACCAACGCTTTAGTAAAACCGCGTTTGTGAATCTCATCGACAATCGAATTAATCGCGCCCGCACCGAAATAAGCGGTCTCATTGAGGATCATTCTGTTAATCATATTAATTACCTTCACGTAGATGCCAGATTTAAGTTTTTTCGATTAAATTCATCAAGATAAGAAGATTTAACCTGTTCTAGATCTACGGGGTAATTGGCGGGCAGGTATTGAGATTTCTCAATAAAAACGTGGTTTCCGCAGGGCTGGAATTTCGCGGGCAAACTTCCCCCAACGCGAGATCAGGGGAAGGGGAGAAATTAACGCATCAGAACAAATAGCGTGCGCCCAGCGTGAACTGGTTCTCAACCAGATGGGCTTTCATTTGCTCATCCTTATAACCGCGCGCATTGACGAAGTTATTATAGCCGCTCTCAATCTTGCCCATATCCACGTAGCGATAGCCGACGTCGATGGCGATGCGATCGATCGGTGTATAACTCAGACCGGCACCAATGCTGTAGGTGAGATTGTTTTGCGTGCTTGAGGCGTACTCACGCGATGGCACGCCTTGCCAGCCGCCCGCTTTGATTTTGCTCACGCCCACCCCAGCGGTGCCGTACAGCGAAACGTTATATCCGAGCTCGATATCACGATAGAGGTTGAACATCAGGCGCTGCACGTCAGTTTGCAGATGGTTATAGCTGGTGGCGAAGGTGGATGAACCGCTGGTGAACTCCGCGCTTTGGCCAAAGGTGTATTCACCTTCGGTGCGCCAGCCGTTGCCCCATTGATAACCGAGCGCCAGCGCGGCAGTGGCCTGATGCGCCTTCTCGTTACCCGCAACAAACTGGCCGACGCCCGGACGCGCGCTGGTGTTCATCTCTTTAGCATTCTGTTGGTTTTGCAGATATTTCGCCGAAGCGTAATAGCCTTGATTCACATCCGCTGCCACGGCCGAGCCGGCGATGATCATCAAGGGCAGCGCGCAGCATAATAGTTTTAATTTCATCTGAATCCATTCTCTTCGTCAGGTGGAAAGGAGGAACGCGACTGTTCCTGATGACGAATCATAGGTAATGCGAGAGGGGGAAAACATGCGGTTGAATACGCAGGGAAATAGGTAGAACTACGCAGGAAACGCGCCGGCGAACCGGCGCAACAATCACGAACCTAAACGCAGGGTCTCGGCACGCTTTGCGGTGTCATAGACGTATTGCAGCATCGGTTCCAAATCGGTATCGGGCCCGGAGCTGATGATCTTGGCGCGCAGCCACTCAATCTCGCTGGTGATATCCGGCGGGAAAATGGTGTTGTTCTGCGCATTACGCAGCCATTTCAGCAGGAAGTTATTCTTGCCGCGCACGCCGCCAGACTTCTTGGTTTTGGCGTTGATTTTCAGGGCGACCAGAATGCAGTAATAGAAGTGAACGCGTTGGCTATAGCTTTGCGGGATCATCGTCGTTCACCCGCCATGACATATGAAAAATGTGATGTCGATCGGTTTTCCATCATCCGGATTCCTGCCTGAATGGATCTAAAAGCCGTGATCTATGCGGTTCAGGGCTCTATTTCCGCGCTGTAGCCGCACGGTAAACGCACCATATGATAATCCGCGCGGCGGATGCAAGTCGGCATAATCCGGGAATTAAGGCGGGAGAAGGGCGTAATACTGCCAGAAATAAGCGAAGCGTATGAAAAACCCGTGAGGCGATTCTTTTGCGGCATAACCCCTAAAACTGCCACTTATCCTATAGCGAAGCCGCATGAATCTGGCAATATCGTGATCTGCGTCTACACTTAAAGCTGACGATGTTCGCAGTCAGCCTGGCGAGTGAGTTCAAATGATGTTTGTTTGTGGAGAGTTATCTATCGAAATTCCGTGTTATCTGCAAAACCTCCTCGCACACACTTCTGCGGTTGTAACCGCCTCGATCGCCCAGCCAGCCTCCGAACATCCTGTGATGGTAAATTCCACAAGACAGGAGAAGAGTCGTGACCCCCGCGGTTAATCAGAACAGCACCTTGCCGTCGTTAAGTGGCGGACTTTATGCCTTCTTTTTTGATGTCGACGGCACGCTGGCAGCGATTCAGTCGCAGCCCGAGTCGGTCTCCATTCCCGCCTCGGTACGCCAGCTCCTGCAACAAATTTCCAATCTCAGCCACGGCGCAGTCGCGCTGGTTTCAGGACGTCCGATTGCGCAACTTGACGCCTTAGTGGCACCGCTCGAAGCACCCGCCGCTGGTGTGCACGGTGCAGAACGCCGCGATGCGGCGGGCCGCGTACATCGCCACAGCTTGCCGGGCGATGTGGCGCAAACGCTGCAAACCGAACTGCAGCAGACGCTGGATCAATGGCCGAATACGCTTTTAGAAGTGAAAGGCATGGCGTTTGCGCTGCACTATCGCAATGCGCCGCAGTATGAAAACGCCATCATGCAGCTGGCCGAAGACGCCGTCGCACGCTTTCCCGAGCTGGCGTTACAGCCAGGCAAATGCGTGGTGGAACTGAAGCCGCAAGGCATCGATAAAGGTGCCGCCGTACGTGAATTTATGCAGGAAGCGCCCTTTACCGGACGCATTCCGGTATTTGTGGGAGACGACCTGACAGACGAAAAAGGATTTCTCGCGGTCAACGCCATGCAGGGCATTTCTGTCAAAGTCGGTGAAGGGGCCAGCCATGCACGCTATCGCCTCGACAGCGTTGAGGCCGTATGGCACTGGCTTGAACAACTATTATTACAACTAGAACATGACAATGTGGGTAAGGAGTTTAGGTTATGAGTCGTTTAGTCGTCGTATCTAACCGTATCGCGATTCCCGATGGTAGCAAGGCCAGCGCAGGCGGGCTTGCTGTCGGTATTTTGGATGCTCTGCGAGATACCGGAGGATTATGGTTTGGCTGGAACGGAGAGATCAGCGAATTCTCAGGCGAAGAGGAAGATGAAGAACTTTCGCAGATCGAAAAAGACGGCATTACCTACGCGTCACTGCCGCTGAATCAAAACGATTACGATCAATATTATCTCCAGTTCTCCAATACCGTGATTTGGCCGGCTTTCCACTATCGCCTCGATCTGGTGCAGTATCAGCGCGAAGCCTGGGATGGCTATTGCCGCGTCAACACCTTGCTGGCACAGCGCCTTAAACCGCTGCTCAAGCCTGACGATATTCTGTGGATCCACGATTACCATCTGCTGCCGTTTGCCGCCGAGCTGCGCAAACAGGGCATTAATAACCGCATCGGATTCTTTCTGCATATCCCGTTCCCAACGCCTGAGATCTTCAACGCGTTGCCGCCGCATCAGGAACTGCTGGAGATGCTGTGCGACTACGATCTGCTGGGTTTCCAGACAGAATCCGACCGCGTTGCCTTCCTCGATAGCCTGAGTCAGCTGACGCAGCTGCAGAATAAAGGAGAGAAGAAGCATCGCGCCTTCGGCAACACCTTTATGACCGAGGTCTATCCGATTGGTATTGAGCCGGACACCATTAAAGAGATGGCGGAAGGGCCGCTGCCACCGAAAATGGCGGCGATGAAACGTGATTTGGGCGATCTGCAGAACATCATCGCCTGCGAGCGTCTGGATTACTCCAAAGGGTTGCCGGAGCGTTTCCTCGCCTTTGAAGCCTTGCTGGCGAATTTCCCGCAGCATCGCGGCAATGTGCGCTACTCGCAAATTGCACCCACTTCGCGCGGCGACGTACAGGCTTATCAGGACATCCGTCACCAGCTGGAAACAGAAGCGGGGCGCATCAACGGTAAATACGGCACCTTGGGCTGGACGCCGCTCTATTACCTCAATCAGCACTTTGATCGCCGTCTGTTAATGAAGATCTTCCGTCTCACCAACGTCGGCTTGATTACGCCACTGCGTGACGGCATGAATCTGGTGGCGAAAGAGTATGTGGCCGCGCAGGACCCGGATAATCCTGGCGTACTGGTATTGTCACGCTTTGCCGGTGCGGCCAATGAGCTGACGTCGGCTCTGATCGTCAATCCATACGACCGTGATGAAGTGGCAGCGGCGCTGGACCGCGCATTGACTATGCCGCGTACCGAACGTATTTCGCGTTATAACGACATGATGGCGGTGTTGCGCAAACAGGATATTTCGCACTGGCGCGAAAGCTTCCTGAAAGATTTAAATACGTTGCCGGTACGCAGTGACGATCACGGCACGGCAAATAAAGTCGCTACCTTTCCGAAATTAGCGTAACGCGCACCAACAAGTAAGGTCGCCATTAATGGCGACCTTGTTTCCAAAAACTCCCAGCCATCAATGACAATCTCCTCACCAAAAACTTCCTGCTATTACGCCACCCATCGCCACCTCATTTCTGCTTCACTGCACAGCGTTTTCACGCGCCATCCTAACTTCACGAAATCGATTTCATTTCTTTAAGCGCTAATGCGCTGACTCATCAGCAAAAAGCGCACATTTTGGTTAAAAAGCACGCAATCGAAAGGCCAAAAAAGCTTTTTTTCGTCTCAACCCTAAAGATCTCAGGTGGTACGCCGATAGTAATCGCGTAGCAAACCGAAAAAACACCGATTCATTCATTTCTCTAATGTAACGCTCTGTTACATCCCCTGCCGTGCGCTAAACACTCCCTACAATCCATTGACAGTTCCCAGGCGCTCTACGCCCAGTCTTCACGCTTCGCTAGCGTCTCGCTTTACGGCACATGGGCAATATTCCCTGTAAGTGATTAATTTAGAAGCGAATAGTTTCGCGCTAATTCAGAGTATTATGCTGCATATAATTCTTTATATGGCGCGTTATAGCACTCTAATTCCAACAAAACAGATATCTGATCGCGTTGTAATGACAATCTTCCGCAGAGCCTAAAATCCGCCTTACTTCAGCAAAATATTAAAGAAATAATCAGAAATCGCGCAAAAAACAGACAACAGAAAAGCGATGCTGAAGGGTTAGCGAAAAAATTTGCCTTAAAAGTGTGACGCAGATCACACTTTATCTAAAATTTCGCGCCACTCACGTTGTATGTCGAAATCAGACGATATAGATTTGCCTTGTTTTCAGATTAGTCTTAAAAAACTGTAAGCAGACGTCACGGAAGATGGTTACTACTCAAGCAAAGAATGGCCTGGAGTTTTGATTACTACTGATCAGTGTCCTGACGGGAAGTGAAACAGTTAGGTACGCGTTGGCTCAAGCCTGATTATTTTTTGCCATCTTTAGATTTACCAACCAGCAGCCCGAACCATAGAACAATTTAATTCTGTGGCCGTATATGTGTCGCGTCTATCAGGATGGAAAAAAATGGGTACATCAGAATTACTAAAACATATATATGACATCAATCTGTCATATTTGCTTCTTGCTCAGCGTTTAATTAACCAGGAAAAAGCTTCAGCAATGTTTCGTTTAGGCATCGATGAATCGATGGCTGATGCATTGTCGCAATTAACCTTACCTGAAATGGTAAAATTAGCGGAAACCAATCAACTGGTTTGCCAGTTCCGTTTTACCGATCACAACCATATTAATCGTCTGACTCAAGAGTCACGCGTGGATGACTTGCAGCAAATCCACACCGGTATTTTATTATCCAGCCGCCTGCTGCGGAATGCGTCTAAAGATGACGTCTCCGCGAAGAAGAGGGCAGTTTAATGACCGAAAAAAGTATTGTTCAGGAAGCGCGCGATATTCAGCTGGCAATGGAGCTGATTACATTGGGCGCACGACTGCAAATGCTGGAGAGTGAAACGCAGCTGAGCCGTGGTCGCCTGATTAAACTGTATAAAGAACTGCGTGGTGCTCCACCACCGAAAGGCATGCTGCCATTCTCTACTGATTGGTTCATGACCTGGGAACAAAACATCCACTCTTCTATGTTCTGTAACGCCTGGCAGTTCCTGCTGAAAACCGGCTTGAACAGTGGCGTTGAAGCGGTAATCAAAGCTTATCGCTTGTATCTTGAGCAGTGTCCGCAATCGGACGAGGGCCCGCTGTTGGCGCTAACGCGTGCATGGACCCTGGTGCGATTCGTTGAAAGCGGCATGCTGGAACTTTCTGACTGTAAGTGCTGTGGTGGAAGCTTTATTAACCACGCGCACCAGCCCGTCGGCAGCTTTGTCTGCAGCCTGTGCCAGCCGCCATCACGTGCCGTAAAAAGACGTAAACTTTCTGCAGATTCTGCCGATACCTTTCCACAACTGCTGGATGAACAGGTTAAACGCGCCGTTTAAGTTTGTTCGCATCGTGGAAAACATCCAGCAGCGGTTAATACCGCTGCTTTTTTTTTGCCTGCGATAAACGAATAACACCTGCGGCTCTCTGGCTTAACTTCCATCAACACGTTACGGACGTAAGGATTTTTTGTGCTGATAATTCTGGGTTATATCGTGGTCGTCGGCTCCGTGTTGGGCGGCTACGCGATGGTCGGCGGACATTTAGGCGCGCTATATCAACCGGCGGAGCTGATCATTATCGGCGGTGCCGGTATTGGTGCCTTTTTAGTCGGCAATAATGGCAAATCGATTAAGAAAACATTAAAAGCGCTGCCATTGTTAATGCGCGGCTCGAAATATAACAAAGCGGTATACATGGATTTAATGGCGCTGCTGTATCGCCTGATGGCGAAATCGCGTCAGCAAGGCATGTTGTCATTAGAACGCGACATTGAAGATCCCAGCCAGAGTGAAATTTTCGCTAACTATCCGCGTATTTTGTCCGATAAACAGTTAGTCGATTTTATTACCGATTATTTGCGTTTAATGGTCAGCGGAAATATGAACGCCTTCGAAATCGAAGCATTGATGGATGAAGAGATCGAGACCTACGAGCACGAGTGCGAAGTACCAGCGCAAAGTATATCGGCGGTGGGTGATGGCTTACCGGCTTTTGGTATTGTCGCGGCGGTAATGGGCGTGGTGCACGCACTGGCATCAGCCGACCGTCCGGCGGCCGAACTGGGTGCGTTAGTAGCCCACGCGATGGTCGGTACCTTCCTCGGAATTTTGCTGGCTTACGGCTTTATTTCTCCGCTGGCGTCGGTGCTGCGTCAGAAATGTGCCGAAACCACCAAGATGATGCAGTGCGTGAAGGTGACGTTGCTCTCCAGCCTCAATGGTTACGCGCCGCAAATCGCCGTGGAATTTGGTCGTAAAACGCTGTACTCCGCCGAGCGTCCCTCGTTCTCAGAGTTGGAAGAGCACGTGCGTAACGCCAAGAACCCGGCGAAACAAACTTCGGATGAGAATTCATGAAAGCAGGCAATCGCCCCATTGTGCTGGTTAAAAAGCGCAAACATAAAGGTCACCATGGGAGCCACGGTTCGTGGAAGATTGCCTATGCCGACTTTATGACGGCGATGATGGCGTTCTTTATGGTGATGTGGTTGCTCTCCATCTCCAGCCCCAAAGAGTTGGTCCAAATTGCGGAATACTTCAAAACGCCGTTGAAAGTGGCGTTAACCGGCGGTCAGCGCAGCAGCGACAGCGAAAGTCCGATCCCTGGCGGCGGCGACGATCCGACGCAGCAGAAGGGCGAAGTAAAGAAGATTGTCGATATGGATGCGCAGAAGAAGAAGCTGGAGGAGATCCGTCTGAATCGCCTGCGTGAAAAGCTCGACCAGCTGATTGAAGCCGATCCGCGTCTGAAAGCACTGCGTCCACACCTGATTATCAACATGGTGGAAGAGGGACTGCGCATTCAGATTATCGATAGCCAGAACCGCCCGATGTTTAAAACCGGCAGCGCGGACGTGGAGCCTTACATGCGCGACATCCTGCGCACTATCGCGCCGGTACTGAATGATATCCCGAACAAAATCAGCCTCGCGGGTCACACCGATGATTTCCAGTATGCCAACGGCGACCGTGGCTACAGCAACTGGGAACTGTCGGCGGATCGTGCCAATGCCTCACGGCGCGAGCTGGTGATTGGTGGCCTCGACGGCGCCAAAATGCTGCGTGTGGTCGGTATGGCCGACACCATGAAGCTGAAAAACCGTGGTGCTAATGATGCAGTCAACCGCCGCATTAGCCTGCTGGTGTTGAATCACGACACCGAAGCGGCGATTGAAAAAGAGAATGCCGAGAGCGATGCCGTTCAGGTAAGCGACCCGGCGCAAATTATTCCCGACATTACCGCACCCGCTGTACCGGCTGCGTCGACTGCCCCAACAGGTTCCACTGCGACACCGGCTGCGCCGGCTGCTGCAACGGCACCTGCGGCAGTGGCGACGCCCGCGGCGAGCGCGGTGACACCAGACCAACCCTCACAGCCGAGGTGATCCCGTGAGCATGGACATCAGCGATTTTTACCAGACGTTTTTCGATGAAGCCGATGAGCTGTTAGCGGATATGGAGCAACACCTGTTGGGACTTGATCCCCAGGAGCCCGATTCCGAGCAGTTGAATGCCATCTTCCGCGCCGCCCACTCCATCAAGGGCGGAGCCGGTACGTTTGGCTTTACGGTTTTACAGGAAACCACCCACATCCTGGAAAACATTCTGGATGGTGCGCGCCGCGGCGAGATGCAGCTCAGCACCGATATCATCAACCTGTTTTTGGAAACCAAAGATATTATGCAAGAACAGCTCGATGCCTATAAAACGGCGCAGGAGCCGAATGCAGAAAGCTTTAAATACATCTGCGAAGCGCTGCGTCAGCTGGCACTGGAAGCGAAAGGCATTGTGCCTGAAGCACCGAAAGTCGCCGAAGTGGTTGAGATTGCTGCAGCCGTTGCCGCCAGCGGTCTGCGCCTGCAACTGGTTGACCTGAAAGAGAAAGAGCCGGAGCTGATGCTGGAAGAGCTCGGTAATCTGGGTACCGTCAGTAACGTGGTGAAAGGCGCCAATTCGCTGGAAGTCACCATTGATGGCGTCGGCAAAGATGACATCGTAGCGGTGCTGTGTTTTGTGCTGGATGAAGCACAGATCCACTTCCCGTCAGGCGCGGCGGCAGTTGCTGAAGCGCCGGTAGCGGAAGTGGCTGCAGAAGCGGTGCAAACCGCCACCGTGACCGACATTACGCCAGCGGTGAAACGTGAACCTAAGCGTGCCGCCGCACCGGCTAAAGGCAGCGAATCCAGCAGTATCCGCGTAGCAGTAGAGAAAGTTGACCAACTGATTAACCTGGTTGGCGAACTGGTGATCACCCAATCGATGCTGGCGCAACGCTCCGGCGCGCTGGATCCGGTGGCGCACGGCGACCTGCTGAACAGCATGGGTCAGCTGGAGCGTAATGCCCGCGACCTGCAGGAATCGGTGATGTCGATTCGTATGATGCCGATGGAGTATGTCTTCAGCCGCTTCCCGCGTCTGGTGCGCGATCTGGCCAGCAAGCTGGGCAAAGAAGTGGAACTGACGCTGCTCGGCAGCTCGACCGAACTGGATAAGAGCCTGATTGAACGCATCATCGATCCGTTAACGCATCTGGTGCGTAACAGCCTCGATCACGGCATCGAAACCCCGGAAAAACGTCTGGCGGCGAATAAAACCGCCGTCGGCAACCTGACGCTCTCTGCGGAACATCAGGGCGGCAACATCTGCATCGAAGTGATCGATGACGGTGCCGGTCTGAACCGCGAACGTATTCTGGCGAAAGCGCTGTCGTCTGGTCTGCCGGTCAGCGACAGCATGAGCGACGAAGAAGTCGGCATGCTGATCTTCGCGCCGGGCTTCTCCACCGCCGAGCAGGTCACCGACGTGTCGGGCCGTGGCGTGGGCATGGACGTAGTGAAACGTAATATTCAGGAGATGGGCGGTCACGTCGAAATCTCCTCGAAGCAGGGCAAAGGCACTACCATTCGCATCCTGCTGCCGCTGACGCTGGCGATCCTTGACGGCATGTCAGTGCGCGTGGCTAACGAAGTGTTCATTCTGCCGCTCAACGCAGTGATGGAATCGCTGCAGCCGACCGCCGAAGAGTTGAAACCGCTGGCCGGTGGCGAGCGCGTGCTGGAAGTGCGTGGCGAATATCTGCCGCTGGTGGAGTTGTGGAATGTGTTTGAGGTGCAGAACGCCAAAACCGACGCCACGCAAGGCATCGTGGTGATTCTGCAAAGCGCAGGCCGTCGCTATGCGCTGCTGGTTGATCAGCTGATTGGTCAGCATCAGGTGGTAGTGAAAAACCTTGAAAGCAACTATCGCAAAGTGCCGGGCATCTCTGCCGCCACCATTTTGGGCGATGGTAGCGTGGCGCTGATTGTGGATGTCTCAGCACTGCAATCGTTGAACCGTGAAAAGCGTGTGGCCGGTGCCGCAGCGTAATAGATAACGAAAGGGTAAAAAAATGACTGACATGGCAACCGTGACCAAAATCGCTGGCGAAACCGTGGGCCAGGAATTCTTAGTTTTCACACTGGGTGACGAAGAGTACGGCATCGACATTCTGAAAGTGCAGGAGATTCGTGGTTACGATCAGGTAACCCGCATCGCTAACACGCCGGAATTCATCAAAGGCGTGACCAACCTGCGCGGCGTGATCGTGCCAATCATCGACCTGCGCGTGAAGTTCTCGCAGCCGGATGTGGTGTACAACGAGAACACCGTGGTGATCGTGCTGAATCTTGAGCATCGCGTGGTAGGCATCGTGGTCGATGGCGTTTCTGACGTGCTGTCACTGACGCAAGAGCAGATTCGTCCTTCACCGGAGTTCGCCGTCACCATGTCCACCGAGTACCTGACAGGTCTGGGTGCGTTGGGGGAACGTATGCTGATTCTGGTCGACATCGAAAAGCTGCTGAGCAGCGAAGAGATGGCGCTGGTGGATAACCTGCGTACCGCATAATCCCCGCAACGGGCCGCGCTGCTGCGGCCCGTTATCATCACGCGCGTGAATTAATTCCTTACAAATCAACAACAAAACTGCGAAAAACCTCTGCAGTATCCCTCAATATTCTCCGCCTTTGGTCGATAACTGATCTGTACCAATTTTCTTCATTTTCCAGGGCAAACTATGTTTACGAGAATCCGCGTAGTCACCAGCTTATTGCTGGTGTTGTTGGTGTTTGGCTTTTTACAGCTGGCATCGGGCTCACTGTTTTTCAAAGCGTTAAGCGATGACAAAAACAGTTTTAACGTTTCACAACTGGCGAGCAAAAACACTGCCGCCATCAACGATGCCTACATGAGCCTCAATCAGAGCCGTGTGGTGTTAACCCGCATTCAGCTGCGTATGGCAACCAGCAAACTCACCGGCAGCGAAGCGGATATCGCCGGTTTGTATGACGACAGCAAAGCCTTCCAGAAAGACGCCGCCGATAACTATCAGCTATTTAAAGCCACGCCGGACACACCGGGACAGGATGCCGCACTGAATAAGCGTGTGGATGAAACCTATACCGCCTATGCCAGCGCGCTGGGCCAGTTGCACGATGCGCTGGTGGCAAAAGATCTCGATCAGGCAGCCAAAGCGCCGGTTGCGCCGAGTCAAAACGCCTTCCTGAAAGAGTATCGCCAGTGGCGTGCCGATCAGGATCGCCTGACCGCTGCGGGCGTCGAAGCCAACAGCTCAGCCTACGAACACATGATTTGGCTGTTAGGCGCGGTGCTGGCGATTGTGGTGGCGGTGATTGTGCTGTGCTGGTTTGGCATGCGCAAAATTCTCATCAAGCCGCTTAATGAGAACATCCAGCATATTCAGCACATTGCGCAGGGCGATTTGACGCAGAGCATTGCGGTCGAAGGGCGCAACGAAATGAGCCAGCTGGCGGAAAGCCTGCATGAGATGCAGCAGTCGCTGGTGCGCACGGTAAGTGATGTGCGTGACGGTTCGGATGCCATCTTTACCGGGGCAAGCGAAATCTCTGCGGGCAACAACGATCTCTCGGCACGTACCGAAGAGCAGGCGGCTTCACTGGAGCAGACCGCCGCCAGCATGGAACAGCTAACCGCCACCGTGAAGCAGAACGCAGAAAACGCGCGTCAGGCGTCGCAGCTGGCGCTGAGCGCCTCCGAAACCGCGCAAAAAGGCGGCGACGTGGTACAAGGCGTGGTGCGCACCATGAGCGACATTGCCGGCAGTTCGAAGAAGATCGCCGACATCACCAGCGTGATCGATGGCATCGCTTTCCAGACCAATATCCTGGCGCTGAACGCGGCGGTAGAAGCGGCGCGTGCCGGTGAGCAGGGCCGTGGTTTTGCGGTGGTTGCCGGTGAAGTGCGTAACCTGGCGCAGCGCAGCGCGCAAGCAGCGAAAGAGATCAAAGGGCTGATTGAAGATTCCGTCCAGCGTGTGAACAGCGGGTCTGAACTGGTTGGCACCGCCGGTGAAACCATGAGCGATATCGTTAATGCGGTGACGCGCGTCACTGACATCATGGGCGAAATTGCCTCGGCGTCGGATGAGCAGAGCCGTGGTATCGATCAGGTCGGTCAGGCGGTAACGGAGATGGATCGCGTGACGCAGCAGAACGCCTCGCTGGTGGAAGAGTCGGCGGCGGCGGCGGCATCGTTGGAAGAGCAGGCCAGCCGCCTGAGCCAGTCGGTAGCAGTATTCCGCGTACCGCGCGCGGCGCAAGCGCAGCCGCAGGCCAAAGCCGGCGTGCGTCATCCACAGATCGCACCACCCACGCTGGGCACACCGCGTAAAGCGGTGACCGCGGCGGCGGGGGACGGTAACTGGGAGACGTTTTAACGCGTTAAATAGCGGTCGGCATAAATGCCGACCCTACGCAAACCTCACTTGTAGGGTCGCCATTCATGGCGACCAACATTAAAAAAATGCGCCTTTATCGCTAATCCGATAAAAGGCGCATTTTTTTTACTGTTAATTTTTTTAGTTATAAAACACTGCAATCATGCTCAAACGCAGAGTTTTAATTCGTAAAGTAGCTTAAGCACCCTGAAAAATTCAGATTGCTGGTCGATAACTGGGGGAGCCGAAACGTATCCCTGGAGAACCCATGTTAAAACGAATCAATGTAGTGACCAGCCTCATCGCCGTATTGCTGATGTTTGGCGCTTTACAATTACTGTCGGGTGGCCTGTTCTGGTCCGCCTTACAGAAAGATAAAGAGGCGTTTGCGGTAGCGCAGATCTCCTCCAACAACGTCGGCGCGATGTCCGATGCCTGGATTGAACTGAACCAAACCCGCACGGTGCTCAACCGCGCCATGTTGCGTATGCAGGGCACCATGGCCGCGCAGGCGAATGGCGGCCAGCTGGCGGCGTTAATTGCGCAAACTGAAAAGCAGCTCAATGTGGCTGCCGGTCACTATCAACGCTACTACGACTTACCGGCCACGCCGGGCTTGCCGGAAGCGCTGCGCGATAAGCTGGAAGCGAACTACGCCGCCTTTAACGACGGATTGAAAGCCATGCTGGATCGCCTGAAAGCCAACGATCTGCAAGGCATGTTTGCGCAGAATATCGAAGCGAAACAGGTGGCGATGAAAGCCACATACGAAGAGTGGCGGACTGAGCAAAGCAAACTGGCGGCAGAAGGCGTGGCGCAAAACCAGCGCGCCTTCCAGACCATGATGTGGTTGCTGGCGTCCGTGGCGCTAGTAGTCGTGGCGGTGATTGTTGGTTGCTGGTTTGGTCTGCGTAGCGTGCTGATTCAGCCGCTGCATCAGCTGCTGGCGCATATTCGTCATATCGCTGCTGGCGATCTCACGCAACAAATCGTGGTGGAAGGGCGCAATGAAATGAGCCAGCTGGCCGGTAGCCTGCATGAAATGCAGCAGTCTCTGGTTAGCACCGTTGGCAATGTGCGTGACGGTTCCGATGCGATTTTCACCGGCGCCAGTGAAATTGCCGCCGGGAATAACGATCTCTCTGCGCGTACCGAAGAGCAGGCCGCCTCACTGGAGCAGACTGCAGCCAGCATGGAGCAGCTCACCGCGACGGTGAAACAGAACGCCGAAAATGCGCGTCAGGCATCGCAGCTGGCGCTCAGCGCGTCCGACACCGCGCGCAAGGGCGGCGAGGTGGTCGATGGCGTGGTGCGTACCATGCAGGATATCGCCGGCAGTTCGAAGAAGATCGCCGACATTATCAGCGTGATTGATGGCATCGCTTTCCAGACCAACATTCTGGCGCTGAACGCGGCGGTTGAAGCGGCGCGCGCCGGTGAACAGGGCCGTGGTTTTGCCGTGGTGGCGGGTGAAGTGCGTAATTTGGCGCAGCGCAGTGCGCAGGCGGCGAAAGAGATCAAAGGCTTGATCGAAGACTCGGTGAACCGCGTCAACAACGGTTCGCAGCTGGTCGGCACCGCCGGAGAGACCATGAATGATATCGTCGGTGCCGTCACGCGCGTCACCGATATTATGGGCGAAATCGCCTCGGCATCGGATGAGCAGAGCCGTGGTATCGATCAGGTAGGACAAGCGGTGACCGAGATGGACCGCGTCACCCAGCAGAACGCCTCGCTGGTGGAAGAGTCCGCTGCTGCTGCTGCATCACTGGAAGAGCAGGCGAGCCGCCTGAGCCAGTCGGTATCGGTGTTCCGCATTCCACGCGCCGCGCAGGCGCAACCGAAGGCGAGCATGGTAGGTCAGATCGCCAGCGCACCGCGCAAAGCGGCTGCCGCGCCGGTGAGTGACGGCAACTGGGAGACGTTTTAACCGTTAGTAACAGGTCGCCATAAATGGTGACCCTACAAAATCCCCCGTAGGGTCGCCATTTATGGCGACCTTCTTCATCCCCAAGCTGGTCCAACCCCTGCGAACACACATAAAGATCCCCTTTTGAGCGCCGATAACAGAGGCGATCCGCCAACCAATGAGGTGTTTATGTTTAGTCGTATTCGTGTTGTATCCGGCCTGCTGTGCGTGCTGGCGCTGTTTGCCTTACTGCAGCTGTTCTCCGGTGGAGTGTTCTACTCCACGGTCAAAGCCGATAAAGATAATTTTGCCTATAACCAGCGTCTTAGCACGCTGCAGCGGGCGATGGGCACCTCATGGGTATCGCTGGTTCAGGCGCGTAACACGCTGAACCGTGCGGGGATCCGTTACCTGCTGGACAGTCAGCAGGCTGGCTCAGGCGCAACCGTGAAAGATCTGGTGGCGCTGGCGAGTGAGGAGTTGAAGAACGCCGATCAGGGTTTTGCCGAATTTAACGCCAACCTGTCTGAAAAGGGCAAAAAGGCCGAGAACGTGCTGACGCTGCAGGCCAACTACAACGCCTATCGGGGTGCATTGGGTGAGTTGATCGATTTCCTCGGTAGCGGAAATTTCAAAGGATTTGTTGATCAGCCGACGCAGGGATTCCAGGACAAATTTGCCAAAGATTACAACGCGTGGCTGAGCTACAACATTGTGCTCGCCAATCAGGGCATTGAAGCCAATGACGCGGCATACACCAAGTCCATCATGCTGGTGGTCGGCACGCTGCTGGTGACCTTGCTGGTGATTGCGCTGGTGTGGAGCGGCATGCGTACGGTGCTGATCCGTCCGCTGAAGCAGAGCATCGAGCACATTCGTCACATCGCGCGTGGCGATTTGACGCAGCAGGTCGACATCACGGTGCGCAATGAGATGGGCGAGCTGCTCACTTCGGTGCAAGAGATGCAGCAAGAGCTGGCGCGGACGGTGCGTACCGTGCGTGACGGTTCCGATGCCATCTACACCGGTGCCAGCGAAATCGCCATGGGCAACAACGATCTCTCCTCGCGTACCGAGCAGCAAGCGGCTTCGCTGGAAGAGACCGCTGCCAGCATGGAGCAGTTGACCGCCACCGTGAAGCAGAACGCCGAAAATGCTCGTCAGGCATCGCAGCTGGCGCTCACCGCCTCGGAAACCGCGCAGCAGGGCGGCAAAGTGGTGGATGGCGTGGTTACCACCATGAAAGAGATCACCGGCAGCTCGAAGAAAATCGCTGACATCATCAGCGTGATCGATGGCATTGCCTTCCAGACCAATATCCTCGCACTGAACGCAGCGGTAGAAGCTGCGCGCGCCGGTGAGCAGGGACGTGGATTTGCTGTGGTAGCGGGCGAGGTGCGCAGTCTGGCACAGCGCAGCGCACAAGCGGCGAAAGAGATTAAAGGATTGATCGAAGATTCGGTCAGCCGCGTCAACACCGGTTCTGTGCTGGTGGAGAGCGCCGGGGAAACCATGACCAACATCGTGAATGCGGTTACGCGCGTCACCGACATCATGGGCGAAATCGCCTCGGCGTCGGACGAGCAGAGCCGTGGTATCGATCAGGTCGGTCTGGCGGTGAACGAGATGGATCGCGTGACGCAGCAGAACGCCGCGCTGGTTGAAGAGTCTGCGACTGCGGCAGCGGCGCTGGAAGATCAGGCTAGCCGACTGAAACAGTCAGTTGCGGTGTTCAATATCGGTAAAGAATTTGTCGTTCAGGCCGTTAACGTATCTACAGCGGCAAAAAATTTGCGTTCCGGCACGCCAAAAGCACTGGCACCGGCAGGCGCACGTAGCACTGACGATAACTGGGAAACCTTTTAATCCTTGTGGCCGCCGCAAGGCGGCCCATAAGAATGGCGCGACTGGCAGCACAGTAGCAACCGCAGTATCACAATTTAAACAGTTTGTTGCCGGGTGACCTGAAATGAAGAAATCGACGTTATTGGATCAAAGTGAAGCGACCACGCTGCTCTCGCAAATGGTGCAGCGCTTACCGCTCTCAGATACGCATTTTCGTCGCATTAGCCAGCTGATCTATCAGCGCGCGGGCATTGTGCTAGCCGACCATAAACGCGAGATGGTTTACAACCGTTTAGTGCGTCGTCTGCGCATGCTGAATATTGATGACTTTGGCCGCTATCTGGCGCTGCTGGAGCAGGACCAAAACAGTGCGGAGTGGCAGGCGTTTATTAACGCGCTGACCACCAACCTGACCTCTTTCTTCCGCGAGGCGCATCACTTCCCGATCCTCGCGGATCATGCGCGTAAGCGCACGGGTAATTACAGCGTCTGGAGCACCGCCGCCTCAACCGGCGAAGAGCCGTACTCCATCGCCATGACGCTGGCGGAAACGCTGGGCACCGGTCCGGGTAAATTCCAGGTCCATGCCAGCGATATCGACACGCAAGTATTAGAGAAAGCCGTGGCGGGCGTGTATCGCCAGGAAGAGCTACGCACGCTATCGCAGTCACAGCTGCAGCGCTTTTTCCTGCGCGGCACCGGTCCGCACGAAGGCATGGTGCGCGTGCGTTCCGACCTCGCCAATATGGTGAACTATACGCAACTGAATTTACTGGCACACGACTGGGCGTTGCCGGGTCCGTTCGACGCAATTTTCTGTCGCAACGTGATGATCTATTTCGATAAAGAGACGCAGGAACAGATTCTGCGCCGTTTTGTGCCCCTGCTGAAACCCGGTGGTCTGCTGTTTGCCGGGCATTCCGAGAACTTTAGTCAGATCAGCAAAGAGTTCTGGCTGCGTGGACAGACAGTCTATGGACTGAGCAAGGAAAGACGATGAGCAAAATCACCGTGATGTGCGTGGATGACTCTGCGCTAATGCGACAGTTGATGACGGAGATCATCAACAGCCATCCCGATATGGAGATGGTCGCGAGTGCGCCAGATCCGCTGGTGGCGCGGGATTTAATCAAACAGTACAACCCGCAGGTGTTGACGCTGGATGTCGAGATGCCGCGTATGGATGGCCTCGATTTCCTCGAGAAGCTGATGCGCCTGCGCCCGATGCCGGTGGTGATGGTTTCTTCGCTGACCGGTAAAGGTTCAGAAGTAACGCTGCGCGCGCTCGAGTTGGGTGCGGTGGATTTCGTCACCAAGCCGCAGCTCGGAATTCGCGAAGGCATGCTGGCGTACAGCCAGATGATTGCCGACAAGATCCGCGCCGCCGCGCGCGCCAAGCTGCATGTGCGTGCTTCCACGCCGATGCCGGTGACGCTGAAAGCGGGTCCGCTGCTGAGTAGTGAAAAGCTGATCGCCATCGGCTCTTCCACTGGCGGTACCGAGGCGATTCGCCATGTGCTACAGCCGCTGCCGGCGACCAGCCCGGCGCTGCTGATTACTCAACATATGCCGCCTGGCTTTACCCGCTCGTTTGCCGAGCGCCTGAACAAGCTGTGCCAGATCACCGTGAAAGAAGCGGAAGACGGCGAGCGTATTCTGCCGGGCCACGCCTATATTGCGCCAGGCGCGATGCACATGGAGCTGGGCCGTAGCGGTGCCAACTATGTGGTGAAACTGAATGACGGTCCGCCAGTGAACCGACACAAGCCATCGGTAGATGTGCTGTTCCGTTCGGTGGCGGTGCACGCAGGACGAAATGCGGTGGGTGTAATTCTGACCGGGATGGGTAACGACGGCGCGGCCGGGATGCTGGAAATGCATCGCGCGGGCGCCTGGACCATCGCGCAGGATGAAGCCAGCTGCGTGGTATTTGGTATGCCGCGCGAAGCGATTGCGATGGGCGGCACCAGTGAAGTGGTCGATTTAGGCCACATCAGTCAGCACATGCTGGCGAAAATTAGCGCCGGACAGGCATTGCGAATTTAACGAGCCCGTCCTGCTGGACGAGACAACACGGGAGTAGATATGGCTGATAAAAATATGCGCTTTTTGGTGGTGGATGACTTCAATACGATGCGTCGTATCGTCCGTAACCTGCTGAAAGAGCTTGGATTCAACAACGTCGAAGAAGCAGAAGATGGCGTCGATGCCCTAACCAAACTGCGTGCCGGTGGCTTTGATTTCGTGGTTTCCGACTGGAACATGCCGAACATGGACGGTCTGGAGCTGCTGCAAACCATTCGTGCTGACGCCACGCTGAATAAACTGCCGGTGCTGATGGTGACCGCAGAAGCGAAGAAAGAGAACATCATCGCGGCCGCGCAGGCGGGCGCCAGCGGCTACGTGGTGAAACCGTTCACGGCGGCCACGCTGGAAGAGAAGTTAGGCAAAATATTCGAAAAACTGGGTATGTAAGGAGATGTGATGAGCGACCTTCCGAAATCAACCGAAGAAGCCTCGGCACACGACATTATTACCCGCATCGGCTCACTGACGCGCATGTTGCGTGACAGTCTGCGTGAGCTGGGGTTAGACCAGGCGATTGCTGAAGCGGCGGAAGCCATTCCTGATGCGCGCGATCGTCTGGATTATGTTGTGCAAATGACGGCGCAAGCGGCAGAACGTGCGTTGAACTGCGTTGATGCAGCGCAGCCACACCAGGACCAAATGGAAGCCGGCGCTAACCAGCTGAAAGGCCGGTGGGATGCGTGGTTTGAAAATCCGATTGAACTGACTGATGCGCGCGAGTTGGTTTCGGATACGCGCCAGTTCCTGACTGACGTTCCGGGACACACGTCGTACACCAATAAGCAGTTGCTCGAAATCATGATGGCGCAGGATTTCCAGGACCTGACCGGTCAGGTGATCAAGCGCATGATGGATGTGATCCAGGAGATCGAGCGTCAGCTGTTGATGGTGCTGCTGGAGAATATGCCAGAAGCCAACGCCGCGGCGCGTAAAGAGGGCAACAGCCTGCTGAACGGTCCGCAGATCCACGCCAATGCACCTGGCGTGGTGGCGAACCAGGATCAGGTTGATGACCTGCTGGATAGCTTAGGGTTTTAACGGTTAGCGAGCGGTCGGCATCAATGCCGACCCTACAAAACCGCGTAGGGTGGGCATTTATGCCCACCTGGTTTTACACCGCGCGCTTCTGCGCCAACGCCAATTGCGCCACCAACACTTCCACGCCTAACGCCTCAAACGCCGCAACCTGCGACGGAGAAATACCGCTATCGGTAATCAGATAGTGAATATGGCTCCAGTCACACGGTAGCGCGAACATCGACACCTTATCGATCTTGCTGGAATCCGCCACCACATAAACGGTGTTGGCTGACTTGATCATCGCCATTTTCACCTTGATATCGGTCTCGCTGGGAAAGCTCAACCCCAGACGTGGCGAGATACAGGCCGTGGCAAGAAACAGCTTTTCCGCCAGCACGTTTTCGAAAAACGAAGCCGCTTTCTCGCCCGAAGTTGAAAGCGTCGGGAACTTGAACGTCCCACCGGTCAGCAAAATATTAATGCCCGGCTCGCCGCCCAGCTTCAGCGCAATATTCACCGCCGTGGTAATCACCGATAACCGACGAATATGGCTAATCGCCTCGGCAATCGCCGTGGTGGTGGTACCGGAATCGAAAATCACCGTATCGCCATTTTCTACATGCTGCGCGGCAAGATGGCCAATCGCCTGTTTTTCTTCAAGATGCGTCTGACGCTCCAGCAACATTGCGCCGGTATTCTGCTTGCCGGTCATCAAGGTGGCACCGCCGTGATAACGCTGCACGTGGCCCTCTTGCTGCAACATGCGCAGGTCGGTGCGAATGGTGGCTTCGGTCAGGCCGAAGGTGTCGGTTAGCGCTTTAACCGTGACTGTGCCGTCTTCGCGGATCATCTCCAGAATCTTCTCACGGCGCTGCTGCATATCAGCCAGCTGCTCAGTTTTGCTTTTCAATCGAAATGCTCCCTCTTTCCAATCACGGTCTGGTTTCTCCAATAAGGAAACCCGAGCTGATTTTACTCTGCGTTTTGGGCATTTGCGAGGCAGCTTCCAGAATCATTCGTTTTCGAACGAAAATCATCATCTGCTATGCGATTGATTTCGCAGAAAGCCACTAGCAGCTCTCTCCATGTCATAAATTCAGTAATTTACGCAAACTTAATAAAATCATGGGGATAATTTTTCTTGCTGCGATTTGTATGAAATTTGATCTCCTCCACAAACCATTATTAATCGATAGCTTATATTTTTGTTCGAAAATGATATTTGCAAAAACGATAACCCGGCCAGCCGTAACCAGAGCCGCCGTACACCATTATGGAGAGAGACGATGAGTGGGGAATATGACGTTAACCTGCGCTACGGCGTGAACATTGAGCAGGATTTAACCGGTAAAGTGGCGGTGGTCACCGGCGGGCTGGGCGGGATTGCGATGGCAAGTAACGCCATGCTGCTGGAGAAGGGCGCACGGCTGGCGCTGCTCTATCCGCCTTTCGAAAGCGAAAAAGTGGCGGGCGTGCAGGATCAGTTTGCTGCCGATCGTGTGCTGCTGGTGTGCTGCGACGTGACCGATCCAGCCTCGGTTGAAGCGGCATTTGATAACGTCGAACAGCATTACGGCAAGATCGATATCCTGGTGAACTGCGCGGGCTACGTGATGTTGCAACCGGTGTTAGAAACCGATTTTGCCGAGTGGCAGAAGCAGATCGACGTCAATCTTACCGGACCTTTCCTCTGCTCACAGGCGGCCGGTAAACGCATGGTGCGCGCCGGTAACGGCGGCAAAATTATTAATATCGCCTCGCAGGCCGCTTCCATCGCCATCGATAACCACGTTGCCTACACCTCAGCCAAAGCCGGTCTGCTCGGCATGACCAAAGTGATGGCTAAAGAGTTCGCTCCCTATCGCATTAACGTTAATACCTTATCGCCCACCGTGGTGCTGACGCCGATGGGTGAAAAAGCCTGGCGCGGCGAGAAGGGCGAGCAGATGAAAAAGCTGATCCCACTCGGACGCTTTGCCTATACCGACGAAATCGCCGCCGCAGTGCTGTTCTTCGCCAGCAACGGCAGCGACATGATCACCGGCGCAGATTTAATGATCGACGGTGGCTTTACCATCTGGTAAGCCGCGCCAACACCAGAACGGCTGACCCTGCGTGACCCAATATAACAATGAGAGAACCTCACCATGAAAAAACGTACCCTGCTGTTAACTGCCATTGCCAGTTGCATGATCTCCCAAGCCAGTTTCGCTGCCGATAAAGGCACCATCATGATTCTGGTGAACTCGCTGGATAACCCGTATTACGCCTCCGAAGCCAAAGGTGCCAACCTTAAAGCGCAGCAGCTGGGCTATAAAACCAGCGTGCTATCGCATGGCGAAGATGTGAAAAAACAAAGTGAACTGATTGATGCCGCCATCGGCAAAAAGGTGCAGGGCATCGTGCTGGATAACGCCGACTCCACTGCCAGCGTGGCCGCCATTAAAAAAGCCAAAGATGCCGGCATTCCGGTGGTGCTGATCAACCGTGAAATCCCGGTAGACGACGTGGCGCTGGCACAGATCACCCACAACAACTTCCAGGCCGGATCTGACGTGGCCAACGTGTTTGTCGAGAAGATGGGGGAGAAGGGCAGCTACGCGGAACTCACCTGTAACCTCGCCGACAACAACTGCGTGACGCGCTCTAAATCCTTCCATCAGGTGCTCGACCAATATTCAGACATGAAAAGCGTCGCGCGTCAGGATGCCAAAGGCACGCTGATTGACGGCAAACGCATCATGGACAGCATTCTGCAGGCGCATCCGGATGTAAAAGGGGTGATCTGCGGTAACGGCCCCGTGGCGCTGGGTGCGATTGCGGCTCTGAAAGCGGCGGGCCGTAACGACGTCATCGTGGTCGGCATTGACGGCAGCAATGATGAACGTGACGCGGTGGAAAAAGGCGACTTGAAAGCCACGGTGATGCTGCAGGCGCAAGCCATCGCCGCACAGGGCGTGACCGACCTCGACAACTTTATTCAGAAAGGCACCAAGCCTGAGAAGCAACGCGTGATGTTCCGCGGCATTCTCATCACGCCAGACAACGCCAAAGGCGTGCAGGACTTTAACTTCAAGTCGTAATCAATGCGGTGCGCCCGTCTATCGGGCGCCCAGGAGAATGTGATGCACAGACGACTCTGGTTACTGCTTCCTGTCGTGATCCTTAGCGGTTGCCGCATTGTGTCGCAGCAGGAGCTGGCCGACCTGAAAAATCCTCCCAATCCCAAAATGGGCAATATTGCCCAAACGTGGCAACAGAAGCTGGTACCGCAAGTGCAGCATGATGCGAAGCCGGTGGCTGAGTTGTTGAATGCGCTGAAGTCCGCCAAAGATTTTGATAGCGCCTGTAAAACCTACGGCTATCGCAGCCAGGAAGAGAACCCGTGTGTGTTCAGTGTCAACGTGAGCGGCGAAGTTACCGCCGTCAACACCACATCGCGTAATGGCCGGATGACGGTGAAGGATGTGTCTGGTGACAATATCACGGTGCAGGTTGGCCCGATTTTTCCCGGTACGGTGTTGCGCGATGCCTATAAAGGTGCCAGCTATCAGGACTTTAACGATCAGGTGCTGTTCGGCGACTACAGTCGCGCGATCAATCAGCAGGCGGCGAACATGATGAGTGCTTTCAAGCCCAAAGTGGGTGACAAAGTGCAGCTTGCTGGCGTGTTTAGCAGCTTCGATACGCCGGAGCAGGTGCCGAATGTGACACCTGCGGCGATTACACGTCAGTAAGGAGCGGATATGCAACAGCCTCAACATGACGTGATTATTGAAACCCGCAACGTGTCGCGCATCTATCCCGGCGTCACCGCGCTGGATCAGGTCAATTACCGCGTCTATCGCAACAAAGTGAACGTGCTGATTGGCGAAAACGGCGCGGGAAAATCCACCATGATGAAAATGCTGGCTGGCGTGGAGATCCCCTCATCGGGCGAGATTCTGCTGGACGGCGCGGCGGTGTCGCTAAGCTCCACACATCAGGCGGAAAAACAGGGCATCAGCATTATCTTTCAGGAGCTGAACCTGTTTCCGAACATGAATGTGATGGACAACATCTTCATGGCCAATGAGTTTTTCCAGCGCGGTGTGATCAACGAGAAGTATCAATATTCTCTGGCCAAAGCGCTGCTGGAACGGCTGGAACTGGATGTCGATCCCTACGCGCCACTGGCTGAACTCGGTATCGGCCATCAGCAGCTGGTGGAGATTGCCCGCGCGCTATCAAAAGACACACGCGTGCTGATCATGGATGAACCGACCAGCGCGCTCAGCCAGTCAGAAGTGAAGGTGCTGTTCAACGTCATCGACCAGCTCAAACGGCGCGGCGTCACCATCATCTATATCTCACATCGACTGGAAGAGCTGATGGAGATTGGCGATCACATCACCATCTTCCGCGACGGACGCTTTATCAGCGAACGCGAAGTCCGCGACGCCTCGATTCCGTGGATCATCGAGCAGATGGTGGGCGACAAGAAGAAACACTTCGACTACCAACCGGCGACCCAGGGCGAAACGGTACTCAGCGTCAGCGGGCTTACCGCGCTACATCAAAACGGCGGCTACAAACTCAATGATGTCTCTTTCTCGCTGCGCAAAGGCGAAGTGATTGGCATCTACGGCTTGCTGGGCGCCGGGCGCACCGAGTTGTTCAAAGGGCTGATTGGCATGATGCACTGTCAGTCGGGCAGCGTCAGTCTGAACGGCGAAGCGCTGGAGAAGCGCAGCTTCCAGCAGCGACTGAAAAAAGGTATCGCGCTGGTGCCGGAAGATCGTCAAACCGAAGGCGTGGTGCAGCTGATGTCGATCACCGCCAATATGACGCTCAGCGATCTTAGCCTGCGCGGCTTTCGCCGCTGCTGGCGCATGCTCAATCCGCACAAAGAAAAGAGTCGCGTTGATGAAATGATTGGTCATCTCGCCATCAAAGTCAGCGATGCCGAATTGCCGATCACCTCGTTAAGCGGTGGCAATCAGCAAAAAGTGGTGCTGGGCAAAGCCCTGATGACCGGGCCGCAGGTGGTGCTGCTGGATGAGCCGACGCGCGGCATTGATGTGGGCGCCAAAACCGACGTCTATCACCTGATTGGCAACCTGGCGCAGCAGGGATTGGCGGTGATGTTTTCCTCGTCCGAGCTGGATGAAGTGATGGCGCTGGCTGACCGCATTTTGGTGATGGCGGATGGTCGTATCACCGCCGATTTACCGCGCGCGGCGGCCACGCGCGAAGCCCTGATTAGCGCCTCAACGCCGCATGATTGAGCCCGCTGGAGAGTAAAACGATGAATCAAAAATACCTGATCTACATGTACCTGCTTAAGGCGCGCACCTTTATTGCCTTATTAATCGTGGTGAGTTTCTTCAGCTTTATGGTGCCTAACTTTCTCACCACCTCCAACTTGCTGATCATGACGCAGCATGTGGCGATCACCGGCTTGCTGGCGATCGGCATGACGCTGGTGATTTTGACCGGCGGCATCGATCTGTCCGTGGGCGCGGTGGCGGGCATATGCGGCATGGTAGCGGGTGCGCTGCTTACTAACGGCGTACCGCTATGGGGCGGCAACGTGCTGTTCTTCAACGTGCCAGAAGTGATTTTGGTGGTGGCGCTGTTTGGCGTTGCACTGGGGCTGATTAATGGCACGGTGGTCACGCGACTCGGTGTAGCGCCCTTTATCTGCACGCTCGGCATGATGTATGTGGCACGCGGCGCGGCGCTGCTGTTCAACGATGGCAGCACCTACGCCAACCTCGTCGGCACGCCAGCGCTCGGCAACACCGGTTTCGCTTTGCTCGGTTCCGGTTCGGTGCTGGGCGTGTATATCCCGATATGGATGATGCTCGGCTTCCTGCTGCTGGGTTTGTATCTGACACGCAAAACGCCGCTCGGACGTTACATCTACGCCACCGGCGGCAACGAATCGGCGGCGCGCCTGGCGGGTGTACCGATCATCAAGGTCAAAGTATTTGTCTACGCCTTTTCCGGTTTGTGCGCCGCGTTGGTCGGTTTGATTGTGGCGTCGCAGCTGCAAACCGCGCACCCGATGACCGGCAATATGTTCGAGATGGACGCCATCGGTGCCACGGTGTTGGGCGGCACGGCGCTGGCGGGCGGACGCGGGCGGGTATCGGGATCGATTATCGGCGCTTTCGTCATTGTGTTCCTCGCCGATGGCATGGTGATGATGGGCGTCAGCGATTTCTGGCAAATGGTGATTAAAGGTTTGGTAATTGTTACTGCGGTGGTGATCGACCAATTCCAGCAAAAATTACAAAGTAAGGTGGTGCTGCTGCGCAGACATGAAAAAAAGCAGCAATCGGCCGCCCTGCCTGAAGCGACACATGGATAACAGGAGGCAATATGACACGCGATTTTAGTGGAAAAACGGTGGTGATTACCGGCGCATGCCGCGGGATTGGCGCGGGCATTGCGGCGCGTTTTGCCCGCGACGGCGCGCGATTGGTGATGGTGTCAAATTCGGAGCGCGTCTTCAGCACTGCGCAGACAATCGAGCAGCAGTTTGGTAGTGAGATTCTGGCGCTGCAGGTCGATGTTACCGATGAAAATGAGGTACAGCAGCTCTATCAGCAGGCGGCTGAGCGCTTCAGCAGCATTGATGTGTCGATTCAAAATGCGGGCGTCATCACCATCGATCGCTTCGACTCGATGCCAAAAAGCGACTTCGAAAAGATCCTTGCGGTGAACACCACCGGCGTGTGGTTGTGCTGTCGCGAAGCGGCGAAATATATGGTCAAGCAGGGCAGCGGCAGCCTGATTAACACCTCGTCCGGCCAGGGACGTCAGGGCTTCATTTATACTCCGCACTATGCCGCCAGCAAGATGGGCGTGATCGGGATTACCCAGAGTCTGGCGCTGGAGCTGGCACCGTGGCATATCACGGTGAATGCCTTCTGTCCGGGCATTATCGAGAGTGAAATGTGGGACTACAACGATCGCGTGTGGGGCGAGATCCTCAGCAGCGATAAAAAGCAGTATGGCAAAGGCGAGCTTATGGCGGAGTGGGTGGAAAATATCCCGCTTAAGCGCGCGGGGCAGCCGGAAGATGTCGCTGGTTTAGTGGCCTTCCTCGCGTCTGACGATGCACGCTATATCACCGGGCAGACCATCAATGTGGATGGCGGTTTGATCTTCTCCTGATAGTTCACCGTAGGGTCGCCATTTATGGCGACCTGGTATTCCAGGTGCCCATAAATGGGCACCCTACAAAACAGCGTCTGCATTCGCCGGGGCGCCATTTATGGCGACCTGGCTTCCAGATGCGCATAAATGGGCACCCTACAAAACAATTGCTGCATCCGCCGGGGCGCCATTTATGGCGACCTGACTTCCAGGTGCCCATAAATGGGCACCCTACAAAACAATTGCTGCATCCGTAGGGGCGCCATTTATGGCGACCTGGCTTCCAGGTGCCCATAAATGGGCACCCTACAAAACAATCGCTGCATCCGTAGGGGCGCCATTTATGGCGACCTGGTATTCCAGGTGCCCATAAATGGGCACCCTACAAAACAATTGCTGCATCCGTAGGGGCGCCATTTATGGCGACCTGGCTTCCAGGTGCCCATGAATGGGCACCCTACGAAACAATTGCTGCATCCGTAGGGGCGCCATTTATGGTGACGTGATTTCCAGGTGCCCATAAATAGGCACCCTACAAAACAATTGCTGCATCCGTAGGGGCGCCATTTATGGTGACGTGATTTCCAGGTGCCCATAAATGGGCACTCTACAAAACAATCACTGCATCCGTAGGGGCGCCATTTATGGCGACCTGGTTTCCAGATGCGCACGAATGCGCACTCTACAAATCCGAAAGTCCCCGCCATTGTCTTAATCGAAACCAGACATTTCCGGCACTTGCATCAGAATATGCTAGGGTAGACTTATGCACTTTTGTGAGCCACCTCAAATTCTGAACTGGGTCGAACCCTATTTTTAGCTATGTTATCTACTTTGTTATCACTCAAAAGCGTGCGATATCTCTCTGGTTTTTCATTACTTGCTGCATCCGCGCCTGCGCTGGCGTTGATTTCTGACACTAAACTCGCCGATGCGCCGTTTAGCGATCCCACACGTTTTCAGAAAATGGCCGATCAGTTACCTGCGTTGGGCTATCAGGACGAAACCGAAGCGTTCAACAAAAAGCTGGCGACCATTGCCAAAAGCATTGGCGAAGCCAGCCAGAACAGCACGGACGAAAATTCGTTAAGCCAGCAGGCCGGTCTTTGGGCCTTTAATCATTTCCGCGATGAAGTAGGAAATCGTCTGGTCAATGAAGGTCAATCATTGCTGTCGCCGTATGGCAACGCGCAGATCGACTTCAACGTGGACATCGATGGCAACTTTAACGGCAGCGGTGCTTCGCTGCTGACGCCGTGGGCAGATAACTATCGCTATTTGACCTTCAGTCAGGTGGGTTTCCATCAAACCGATGATGGGCTGGTGGGCAATGTGGGTCTCGGCCAGCGCTGGATGGCGGGCAAATGGCAGCTGGGCTATAACGGCTTTGTGGACCGCATGTTCAGCAGCGGCCTGCAGCGCGCCTCGCTGGGTACCGAAGCGTGGGGCGATTATCTGCGCTTCTCCGCCAACTATTACACGCCGCTCTCAGGCTGGCAGGATCGCAATCCTTTCCAGCAGCAGCGTATGGCGCGCGGCTACGATTTCACCTCCCAAGGCTATTTGCCGCAATATCGCCAGCTCGGTGCATCAGTGAGCTGGCAGCAATATCTTGGCGATAACGTCGATCTGTTTAGCTCCGGCAATCGCTACCACAATCCGTCGGCGTTGACCTTTGGCGTCACTTACACGCCAGTGCCGCTGGTGACCTTATCCGCCAGCCACAAAACCAGCGACAGCGGTGAGAGCCAGGATCAGCTCGGTTTGCGTTTGAACTACCGCTTTGGCGTGGCGCTCAGCCAGCAGCTGAGTCCGGATAACGTGGCGGCGGCGCACTCACTGCGCGGCAGTCGTTATGATAACGTGGCGCGCAGCTATACGCCGGTGCTGGAATATCGCCAGCGTAAAACGCTGTCGGTGTTTCTCGCCACGCCACCGTGGCAGCTGAATGGCGGAGAAAGTTTGCCGCTGAAACTGCAGATCCGCAGCACCAACCCAATCGCTAAAGTGATGTGGCAAGGCGATACGCAGGCGCTGAGCCTGACGCCGGGTGCTAATCCCAACGATCCGCAGGGCTGGAGCGTGATCATGCCAGCCTGGGATAGCTCGCCGGGCGCGCATAACAGTTATCGCTTGTCGGTGGTGTTAGAAGACAGCAAACAGAATCGCGTCACTTCGAACGAAATCGTCCTGCAATTGCAGCCGCCGTTCTCATTGGATCAGGGCGATGATAATCGCTTTGATTTGATGGCGCCGTAATCGCATCACGCCAATAAAAAAGGGCAGCTTTCGCTGCCCTTTGCGCATATTCAGCCGACACTAGCCGAATAGCAATGAGGGTAAAGCAACTTAGAACTGGTAAACCAAACCTACAGCGGTGACATCATCAGAAGCGATGCCCAACGCATTATCGTCTTTCAACAGGTTGATTTTGTATTCAGCATACACAGACATGTTTTTGTTGAAGTAGTAGGTTCCACCGACAGCAACATATTTGGTGAGATCGACATCACCAATATTTTCAATCTCTTTGCCTTTCGATGAAACGTAACCAATTGAAGGACGCAGGCCGTTCAGGAACTGATACTGCGCCACAGCTTCAAAGTTAACCGCTTTGTTAGCAAAGCCACCATTGATTGGGGTTGCGTTCAGCGTTTCGCCGTACATGGTTGCCAGATAAATCTGGTTAGCATCGTATTTCAGGCCAGTAGTCCAGTGCTGTGCTTTCTCGCCATCGCCACGTAAGGCCTGATTCTGCGTATTGGTACGATCCAGGCTAGCGTAAGCGCCAACCAGGCTCAGACCGAAATCGAAGTCATAGGAAGTAGAGAGCGCGAAGCCATCACCATTCGAACGGCGTACCGCAATGTCTGAAGCGCTGCGATCGTTTTTACCTTCGTACTGAGCCGCAACGTTCCAGCCTTTCACCAGACCAAAGAAATCTTTATTGCGCCAGGTGAGCACGCCACCTGAGCGGCTGGACAGGAATCCATCAGAGTAACCTTGATCGCCACCGAAGAATGGCAGCATATCGGTGTAACCCAGCACGTCATAAATCAGGCCGTAGTTACGACCGTAATCGATCGAGCCAAACTGACCAAACTTCAGACCGGCAAAGCCCAGACGGGTTTTGTTACCGTTGTTGGCATCGCTGCCTTCAGAGTTGGTCAGGCTGTACTGATACTGCCACTGGCCGTAACCGGTCAGTTGGTCGTTGATCTTGGTTTCGCCTTTAAAACCCAGACGGGTATAAGACGAGGTGTCGCCATTTGCTGCATCGTTATCAGAGAACAGGTGCGAGACGTTAATTTTGCCAGTCAGGTCCAGCTTGTTGCCATCTTTGTTATAGATTTCGGCGGCCTGAGCCGAAGAAAGTCCCAGCAGTAAAGGCATCACTGCTGCCAGTAAGGAGCGCTTCATCATTTAATTTTTACCCTGTGATATTTTTTAATTTTGTCCCCTTATTCGGGGTGAAAAGAAAATGACACAAAAGGTTCAAGATCGACAGTGCAATATATGTAACTAAATATTTCCAGTTAACTTTTTGTGTGATTTTTAATCTTAAATTCCATTATGTGGAATTTTGTATTGGTTAAACTTATCCCTAAAGCAACAAGGGATATGAATTTTTAAATAGTTATCTTAATGATTTTATTCTAAAATTTAAAAATTAAAGATGCGTAAATAAAGTAACTAGCTTGTTCGTGAAATAGCACAAGCCTATGCATAATTGTTCAATAGCAAATATCTGAATCCAGCTAATCGTTAGCATGGTAATTATCGGGTTCATGGCTTTGTGTCTGTTTATTTCTGTTCTGATAATAACCTTGGTCACAAATTGTTATTTAGGTTCCGTTTAATAACGAAATGGCGAAATAATATTCAATTTGACCATGTAAATGTTAAAGACCGATTAATCCACTCCATGTTAAATCTGCACCGCGCTAACACTTTCCTGCACCAATCAGGCACATCTCGCCCCAAAAAAGTGCGTATATCGCATTAATTTGGCGAAATATTTCCTGCCCGATCACAAAAGCAATATTTCATTTTGCCAATGCATAAATCCGCTAAATAAATTGCTGCTATTCAGCATGCATCAGACTGATATTCACTTTTTATGCAATTAATGTGAATAGTCGCACTGGTTAAGTTATTGATATTTCGTAGTGGCAAGACGTTTATGCATTTTTGTGGCTGGCTGGCACGCTATCTGCAAGATACAGTAGAGCTGCCACTTAACATTTTTAACAATTTCAAAACAAAGGCTTCACCGGGTGTGGAGCGGGAGAAAGGGCTATGTCACAGCAGGTTTCGCGTCAAAATTTCGATCAATGGATGATGCCAGTTTATGCACCCGCGGCTTTTGTACCGGTTCGTGCTGAAGGTTCTACGCTGTGGGATCAACAAGGCAAAGAGTATATCGATTTCGCCGGTGGCATTGCCGTTAACGCCCTGGGTCATGCGCATCCCGCGTTGCAGCAGGCGCTGACCGAACAGGCGAGCAAACTGTGGCATACCGGTAACGGCTACACCAATGAACCGATCCTGCGTCTCGCCAAACAATTGATTGATGCCACCTTTGCCGACCGCGTTTTCTTCTGTAACTCCGGCGCTGAAGCGAATGAAGCAGCACTGAAGCTGGCGCGTAAAACCGCGCATGACCGTTTAGGTGCTGAGAAGAATGGCATCGTTGCCTTTAATAATGCTTTCCACGGTCGCACGCTGTTTACCGTGACAGCGGGCGGACAACCGGCTTATTCCCGTGATTTTGCGCCGCTGCCGCCAGCGGTAGAACACGCTAATTTCAACGATCTGGCCTCGGCGGCCGCGCTGATCAATGACCAAACCTGCGCGGTGATCGTCGAGCCGATTCAGGGTGAAGGCGGCGTACTGCCAGCCGATCCGTCTTTCCTGCGCGGATTGCGCGAACTCTGCGATAAGCATCATGCGGTGTTGATTTTTGATGAAGTACAGAGCGGCGTGGGGCGTACCGGTTCGCTGTACGCCTACATGCATTATGGCGTGACGCCGGATGTGTTAACGACCGCCAAAGCGCTGGGTGGCGGCTTCCCGATTGGCGCCATGCTGACGCGTGAAGATTTAGCGCAGGTAATGGGCGTCGGCACGCACGGCACCACCTACGGCGGCAACCCGCTGGCGGGCGCAGTCGCGGGCAAAGTGATGGAGCTGATTAATCAGCCGGAATTTATGGCCGGTGTTGCCGAGCGTCATCAATGGTTTGTTACTGCGTTGCAGGAACTTAACCAGCGTCTGCCGGTGTTTAAAGAAGTGCGCGGATTGGGGCTGCTGATTGGCGCGGTGCTAAACGACGATTTCGCCGGTAAAGCCAAACAGTTCAACCTTACAGCGGCCGAAGAGGGCGTGATGGTGCTGATTGCCGGCGCTAACGTAGTACGTTTCGCGCCAGCGCTGAACATCAGCGAGCGCGAAGTAAAAGAAGGCCTGGCGCGCTTCGAACGTGCCTGTGAACGCGTGCTCAAAGGAGCCACATCATGATGGTGATTCGCCCCGTCGAACGTGACGATCTCTCGCAGTTGTTGTCGCTGGCGGGCAAAACCGGAGGCGGCTTAACCTCGCTGCCTGTGGATAGCGATACGCTCAAAGCCCGTATTGAGCGTTCGCTGCTCACCTGGCAAGGTGCGCTGCCGCCTGCCGAGCAAGGCTATGTGTTTGTGCTGGCCGACAGCGAAGATAATCGCGCCGTCGGCATTTGCGCCATCGAAGCGGCGGTAGGTTTGCAGGATCCCTGGTACAACTTTCGCGTCGGCACGCAGGTGCACGCTTCGAAAGAGCTGAATGTCTATGCCAGCCTGCCGACGCTGTCGCTGAGCAACGATCATACCGGCAGCAGCGAGCTGTGCACGCTGTTCCTCGATCCTGATTACCGCGATGGCAAAAACGGCCATCTGCTGTCGAAATCGCGTTTTCTGTTTATGGCCAACTTCCGCGACCGTTTTATGAAACACGTGGTGGCGGAGATGCGTGGCGTCAGTGATGACAATGGCCACTCGCCCTTCTGGGACAGCGTCGGCAGTCGCTTCTTCTCGATGGAGTTCAGCAAAGCCGATTTCCTCAGCGGCACCGGCCAGAAAGCCTTTATCGCCGAGCTGATGCCCAAACATCCGCTCTACATTCATTACCTGTCTGAAGCCGCGCAAAAAGTGATTGGCGAAGTCCATCCGAAAACCGCACCGGCGCGTGCGGTGCTGGAGGCGGAAGGCTTCCGCTATCTCAACTATGTCGACATCTTCGACGGCGGCCCGACGCTGGAGTGCGAAATCGATCGCATCCGCGCCATTCGCAAGAGTCGCCAGTTAACCGCTGAGAGCGGTGCCGCCGATGAAAGCTGGCCGCTGTGTCTGGTGGCGAACGCGGATTACCAGCATTTCCGCGTGGCGCTGCTGCCGGTGGATATGGCATCCGGCACGGTAAAACTGACTGAGAGCCAGCGCGCGGCGCTGCACTGCAATATTGGCGATCATCTGCGTGTGGTCACGCTGTGTCGCGAGGAGAAAAAAGCATGACGCATTTTATTCAAGGTCAATGGGTGACCGGCGGCGCTGATGCCCTGAGCAAACACAATCCGGTAACCGGCGAAACGCTGTGGCAGGGCAAAGCGGCATCGGCAGCACAAGTGGCTACGGCCTGCGAAGCGGCGCGTGCGGCGTTCCCGCAGTGGGCGAAAAAACCGTTTGTGGAACGTCAGGCGCTGGTGGAAGGTTTTGCCCGTCTGCTCGAAAGCCATAAAACCGCGCTGGCGGAAACCATCGCCCAGGAAACCGGCAAACCGCGCTGGGAAACGCTGACCGAAGTACAGGCGATGATCAACAAAATCGCCATTTCGATTAAGGCCTATCACAGCCGCACCGGCGAACAGGCCGACGGCGAGAGCTCGTTGCGCCATCGTCCGCACGGCGTGCTGGCGGTATTTGGTCCGTATAATTTTCCCGGTCATCTGCCGAACGGCCACATCGTGCCGGCTCTGCTGGCGGGTAACTGCGTGGTGTTCAAGCCAAGCGAGCTGACGCCGCTGACGGCGGAGAAAACCGTGCAGCTGTGGGAGCAAGCCGGTTTACCGGCGGGCGTGATGGCGCTGCTGCAGGGCGGGCGTGAAACCGGCCAGGCGCTGGCGAATGCGGCGCAAATTGATGGCCTGCTGTTCACCGGCAGCGCCGCCACCGGCTATCACCTGCATCGTCAGTTCGCCGGGCAACCAGAAAAAATGCTGGCGCTGGAGATGGGCGGCAACAATGCGCTGATTGTCGAAGATCCCTCTGATCTCGATGGTGCGGTACATATCGCTATTCAGTCGGCCTTTATTACCGCCGGACAGCGCTGCACCTGCGCGCGTCGTCTACTGGTGAAGCGCGGCGCGGCGGGCGATGCCTTCCTGCAGCGTTTGGTTGAGGTCAGCGCGCGCTTGCAGCCTGGCGCATGGAATGCCGAACCGCAGCCGTTTATGGGCAGCGTGATTTCCCCTGTCGCCGCCGGACATATTTTTGCTGCCTGGCAGCAGCAGGTGGAAAAGGGCGGGAAAGTGTTGCTCGGCATGCATTGGCCGGATCGCGACAGCGCCATCATCACGCCGGGCATCATTGATGTGACCGAAGTGAAAGATTTAGCGGATGAGGAGGTCTTCGGTCCGCTGTTGCAGGTGATTCGCTACGACAGCTTCGAGCAGGCGATTGCCATCGCCAATAACACCCGTTATGGCTTGTCATGCGGCCTGATTTCGCCGCAGCGCGCGCAGTTTGATCAGCTGTTGCTGGAGGCGCGCGCCGGTATTGTTAACTGGAACAAACCGCTGACCGGTGCGGCCAGCACCGCACCTTTCGGGGGCATCGGCGCCTCGGGGAATCATCGAGCCAGCGCATGGTACGCCGCCGATTACTGTGCGTGGCCGATGGCGTCGCTGGAGAGCCCAAGCCTGGCGCTGCCGGGCAGCTTATCGCCGGGCCTCGATTTCTCCGCGCAGGGAGCGAAATAATGAAAGCGTTTGAAGCTAACTTTGATGGGCTGGTCGGCCTGACACATCACTACGCGGGATTGTCGTTTGGTAATGAAGCCTCGACGCGCAATCAGCTGCAACCTTCGAATCCGTGCCTGGCGGCGAAGCAGGGCTTGCTGAAGATGAAAGCGCTGGCGGATATGGGTTACGTGCAGGGCGTGATCCCACCGCACGAGCGTCCTAATCTGCCGCTGCTGCGTCAACTTGGTTTTGGCGGCAGCGATGAGCAGGTGCTGGCGCAGGCAGCGAAGCACGCGCCGCAGCTGCTGTCGGCGGCCAGCTCCGCCTCAGCAATGTGGGTGGCCAATGCCGCCACGGTGTCGCCGTCGGCGGATAGCGCCGATGGTCGCGTGCATTTCACCGTTGCCAATCTGAATAACAAATTCCATCGCGCCATTGAGGCACCGGAAACTGCCGATCTGCTGCGCGCCATTTTCCGTAACCCGCAGCACTTCAGCGTGCACGATGCGCTGCCGCAAGTGGCGCAATTCGGTGATGAGGGCGCGGCCAATCACAATCGCTTCGGCAGTGATTACGGCGATGCGGGCGTGCAGCTGTTTATTTATGGCCGCGATGGGCAGCAGCAGGGCGCAACACCGGCACGTTATCCGGCGCGCCAAACGCGGGAAGCCAGCGAAGCGGTGGCGCGTTTGCATCAGCTCGATGCGCAGCGCACGCTGTTTGCCCAGCAAAATCCGGCGGTGATCGATCAGGGCGTGTTTCATAACGATGTGATTGCAGTGAGCAATCAGCAGGTGCTGTTCTGCCATCAGGATGCCTTTGTTAATCAGCCGCAGTTGCTGAACGACCTCGCCGCGCGCGTCAACGGTTTCCAGCCGATTGAAGTGCCGCGCGATAAAGTGTCGGTAACCGATGCGGTCAATACTTATCTGTTTAACAGCCAGTTATTGCAACGTGCCGACGGCGGTATGCTGCTGGTGCTGCCCGAAGAGTCGCGCCAGCATGCGGGCGTGTGGCGTTATCTCACCGAGCTGGTGGAGAGCGGCGGGCCGATTCGTGAACTAAAAGTGTTCGATCTGCGTGAAAGTATGTTTAACGGCGGCGGCCCGGCCTGTTTGCGTCTGCGCGTGGTGTTAACCGAAACCGAGCGTCAGGCGCTGAATCCGGCGGTGCTAATGAACGATCGTCTGTTTGCCACGCTCAACGATTGGGTGGATCGCCACTACCGCGATCGCCTAACCCAGGCAGATTTAGCCGACCCGCAACTGCTGCGTGAAGGGCGCACCGCGCTGGATGAGCTGACGAAGCTGCTAGACTTAGGCAGTGTCTACGCGTTTCAGCGTTAACGCCGGGGTGAGAGGTTCGCCCCACGTCGTTAAAAAGGAGTGAACATGCAGGATTTTTTACAGCAGACCTTGTCTGGTGAGCCGCCACAGCAAAGAGAGGGCAGCAACGATCATCTTAGTTGGCAATGGCATAACGAGGGACTTCTGTCCCTCACGCCGCACACGCCCACGCAGCAGGCGCTGGTGCTCTCTGCGGGCATTCACGGCAACGAAACCGCGCCGGTTGAGATTCTCAATCTGTTGCTGACGCCATTATTGAAAGGCGAGAAACCGCTGGCGGTGCGTTTGCTGGTGATTTTGGGTAATCCCGCCGCGTTGCGCAGCGGCAAGCGTTACCAGCAATACGATATCAACCGCCTGTTTGGTGGCCGCTGGCAGCAGGTGGCCGATGTACCGGAAGCGCAGCGTGTGTTGCAGCTGGAGCAGGAGCTGGAGAGTTTCTGGCGTGCCTGTCTCGATCACGAAGTGCGCTGGCACCTCGATCTGCATACCGCGATCCGTGGCTCGTATCATGCGCGTTTTGGCGTGATGCCGCTGAATCCCAATCCGTGGCCCGAACAGTTTATGCACTGGCTGGCAGCGGCAGAAATGGAAGCGCTGGTGTTCCATCGTTCGCCGGGCGGCACTTTCACCCATTACAGCTGCGAGCACCATAATGCGGCGAGCTGCACGCTGGAGCTCGGCAAGGCTTTGCCGTTTGGTGAGAACGATTTGAGTCAGTTTAGCGGCGTGCAACGGGCGCTGGCGGCGTTGCTGTATGGCGAGACCTTGCCGGAGGTGCGCGAGCAGCCGCGCCATTATCGTGTGGCGCAGCAGCTGACCCGCCACGGTGATAAGTTTGTGTTGCACATGGGGCCAGAGACGCTGAACTTCACCGCTTTCCCGCAGGGCACACTGCTGGCGGAAGAGGGTGATCGGCGCTACTACGTGCAGCAGGCACGCGAGTATGTGCTGTTCCCGAATCCGAATGTCGCGCCGGGATTGCGCGCCGGGCTGATGCTGGTGGAGGAGAATGAGCAGACGCAGGCGCTAGCGTTGTGATCTTTATGTAGCGGGTCGCCATGAATGGCGACCCTACAATGGACGAGGTGCGTAACGGGATTAATCGCCGACATTTCCCTTCCTGAAAACCGACAATACCGTTACACTCCTCCTTAATTCCTACGTTTTTCCCTTGATTGTCATAAACTTTTGCAATTCCTCACGCATTTCTTCTCTTTCTCTCCATGATTGCCTGATCTCTGTCTTTTATGCTTTCAGGGCTTTACTCAGCCTCTGAGTAGTTGACGTTCAGCGTCGTATGCTTGTTTCCGAAGACGCGACACAGGCTGTCGTCATTAAACTGATAAGTAAGGACAATATTATGCGTAAATTAACTTCTGTGTTCCTGGCTACCGCAATGGCTCTTGGTGCTGCAAATATCGTCCATGCAGCGGCAGACAACCTGACTCCGCCGCCAGCAGGCAGCGAAAAACCGATGCACAAGCCGCCGATGCGCCATCACGGTATGGAGATGATGTTTAAAGGTCTGAACCTGACCGACGCGCAGAAAGCGCAGATCAAAACTATTCTGCGTGATGGCCACAAAGATATGAAACGCCCGTCGCTGGAAGAGCGTCGTGCTGACCATGCCATCATCGCTTCCGATACCTTCGACCGTGCGAAAGCCGAAGCGCAGGCTGAGAAGATGACAGCGAACGCCAAAGACCGCGCGCTGCAGATGATGGAAACCCAGAACAAGATCTACAACGTGCTGACACCAGAGCAGAAGAAACAGTACAACGCGAACTTTGAGAAGCGCTTAACTGAGAAAGGCCCGCACGATGGCAAAATGACGCCACCGCCGGCTGATGCTGAATAAGTTCTTTCGCTAACTGAATAGAGACCGCCGGGGTTGTCCATCGCATCTGATGCTTTGGGCAACCTCGGCGGTTTTGTTTTTACAGCTCGATCAGCGGGAACACGCCAGAAAGCAGCGGACGACAGAGAATTTTATAGCCGTCATGATCGAAGCCGTGCGAGGCGCGCTGCAGCTGGCGTGCTTCGGCTTCACTGTTTACCGATCCCAGCCAGAACCAGTGATCGATCACATGAATTTGTGTAATGTCCGTGCCCGTTTCCACCATGCCAACCGGGCCTTGCCACGGCCAGCACTGAATGCGCATTTGCTCTAATGCCGCATGCAAACGCTGCTGATGCTCAGCAACCGATTCGTTACCGCAGCAGGCACCGGCGCAGCGTTTCAGGGCGGCGCGAAAACAGCCGCGTCCCGGACGCAACGATTCAAGCCCCAGCAAGCCATGACACAAACGCTGCTCATCGGCGATGGCTTTTAGCTTTTCCAGCGCGGCAAAGCGACTGCGAAACAGGCCATAAAGATTGGGCGAGCGCGAGAAGTCGAGATCCTTTGCATATACCACCTGCGGCGCACCGTCACCCAGCTGCAGCGAACAGAGTTGGCGATTCTTACGCAGGCGCTTATTAAATAGCGGCTGTTGCGTTTTGATCATCTGCGCTTCCAGCAGCTGTGCGCCGACGTCGCCAGCCGTGGGGATCCAGGTGACGCGTCGCGCCTGACGCAGCATTTTGGCTTCATCGGGTGTGCGGAAATGCGCCATCACCCGACTGCGCAGGTTGACGCTTTTGCCGATATACAGCGGCAGGTTTTCGCTTTCACCGTGAAAGGTATAGACGCCCGGCTGGTTGGGTAAACCTTCCAGCCACTGACGTAAATGTTCGGGGTATTGATAGATTGCTGCCGCATCGAAATCGAGGCGGTGGCTGGCTGCACGTCTGACCAAAGCACACTCCAATTACTGGTTGTCTATCCAGTGTATCAAACTGTGCTTTTTCTCGCCACTTTAGGTTCTGATTTGAATTAGGTCGCCATGAATGGCGACCCTACGGTAATTTGGCGGGGCGCATTTATGCGCACTTGCGTAACTTACGGTTTCCAGAAATCGTCGAACACGGTGATCGGCGGGCGACGTTTGTGTTCGGTTTTCAGATACCAGCCTTCGATGGTTTTCGCTGCAGCGGCATCGATGGTTTTGCCTTCCAGATAAGCATCGATTTGCTGATAAGTTACGCCAAGCGCCACTTCATCCTGCAAGCCGGGACGATCATCTTCCAAATCGGCGGTCGGATGTTTGAGATAGAGGTGCTCCGGGCAGCCCAGCGTTTTCAGCAGCTGTTTGCCCTGGCCTTTGTGCAGACGGAAGATGGGGTTGATGTCGCTGCCGCCGTCACCGTACTTGGTGAAGAAACCGGTGATCGCTTCTGCCGCATGGTCAGTACCGACCACCACGCCTTTGGTCATGCCGGCGATGCTGTACTGCGCTTTCATGCGCTCACGCGCTTTTTCATTGCCACGTACAAAATCCGACACCGTGATACCCGCGTCTTTCAACGCACGTTCGCTGGCCAGAATCGCTTCTTTGATGTTCACCACTAGCGTGCGGTCCGGCTGGATAAACGCCAGCGCGTCCTGACAATCCTGCTCATCGGCCTGCACGCCATACGGCAAACGCACGGCGATAAAGGTGTAATCGTTATCGCCGCTCTCTTCACGCAGTTCGCGAATCGCGGTTTGCGACAAAATGCCGGTTAGCGTCGAATCCTGGCCGCCGCTGATGCCGAGCACCAGCGTTTTCAAAAAGGGATGGGCTTTCAGGTAAGACTTCAGAAAATCAACGCTGACGCGGATCTCCTGCTGCGGGTCGATAACCGGTTTTACACCAAGGGCTTCAATGATTTCCTGTTGCAGTGACATGAACCTCTCCTCAAGTCAGTAGCCTGACGGCACAATGCGAATCATCTGCTAAAGCTAACGCCTCTCCCCACAAACAACAAGCCGCACGGCTTGTTGTTCAGGTTATTTGCTGGCAAATCAGGCGTTTTTTGCCTTCTGCACCAGCAGATTGAACGACACAATCGCCAGCATAAAGCAGCCAAAGATGGTGCCGGTCATGCTCGCCACCGAGGTACCGCCCAGGCCTGTGATCGGCACGCTGATGGCACCAAAGGTGAACATGCACACGCCAATCACCGCCGAGGCGCTGCCCGCACGCTGGCCCTGGCTTTGCATCGCCAGCGAAGAAGCGGTGGTAGCAATCACGCCGTTACTGGCAATGGTGAAGAACAGCGCGACCAGCAGAATCGGCAGCGCGGCGCCTGTCAGTCCCGCCAGCAGCAAACAGCTTGAAGCGACAAACGCCAGCGTCAGGCCGCCTTTAAGTACACGGTATTCACCCCACAGCGGACAGAGGCGCGCACTGGTTTGTGATGCAATAATCAGGCCGAGGCCGTTAGCAGCGAAGCAGAAGCTGAAGGCTTGCGGTGTCAGGCCGTACAGCTGTTGCAGTACAAACGGCGAGGCGCCGATGTAGGCAAACATGCCGGACATCATAAAACCTTGCGTCAGGCAGAAGCCCATAAACTGACGATGCGTGACGACCTGGCCGAGCGCCGCCCAGGTAGAAAAGATCGAGCCCTGGCTACGGCGCTCAGGCGGTAAAGTTTCGTGCAATTTCCAGCGGGCAAGAAAGATCAACACGATGGCGATGCAGCCGAGCACCACAAAAATGCCGCGCCAGTTGAGCACCGTCATCAAGGCACCGCCCAGCACCGGCGCACCAATTGGCGCTAAACCGTTGACCAGCATCAGCAATGCAAAGAAACGCGTCAGTTCATGACCGCTGTACATATCACGGGCAATCGCACGCGACAGCACCGCGCCGCCTGCGCCCGCCAATCCTTCAAACAGACGCGCCACTAACAGCGAGTTGATATCTTTTGCCAGCGCACAGCCAATCGAGGCAATAAACAGCAGCACCAGCGATAACAGCAGCGGACGCAGGCGACCAAACTTGTCGCTCATTGGGCCAAACAGCAACTGACCGGCACCCAAACCGAGCAAGCCGGCGGTGAGGCTCAGCTGCGCTGTGGCGGTTTCGGTGTGCAGATCGCGCGCCAGTTCCGGCAGCGCCGGCAGGTAAAGATCGATACAGAGTGGCCCGAGTGCAGCGAGCAAGCCCAGCGTGATGGCATAAACCAGCCGATTAGAAGGTGCAGGTGTCATTAATCCTCTGTCTTTATTCATTGCTATAGGTATTTTTTCGCGGGTGATTATACGAACCGTAGCGCATCAACACAGCATTTTTACCAAATCCTAACGCTTCGGAATTTGGCTGAATTTGTCCCATAAAGTTGATAAATCTGGATTTATGTTCCAGGCTTATTCCACATGGACAAAAAACGAGGAACAACAACATGAATAAAGTGATGGGATGTATCGCTGCCGCTATGACGCTGGCAGCCCTGTCTGGTTGTACGACTTATGACAAAGCTGAAAGCTACGTAACCAAGCCGGTTGTGAAGGATGTGAAGAAAGGCATGACGCGCGATCAGGTTCGCCAGATTGCCGGTCCAGCCTCTACTGAAATCACCATGGTTCACGCCCGCGGTACTTGCCAGACTTACGTGATTGGCGAACGCGACGGCAAACCGCAGACCTATTTCGTTAGCTACAACGATACCGGTCGCGTCATGAACTACGGTTTCCAGAGCTGTAAAGACTACGATACCGATCCGCAAGCGGCTCAGTAATCGCAGCAGAATAAGAAACGGCCCGTCATTGACGGGCCGTTTTTCGTTGTGGCGCTTATAAACCGTAAGGACGCGGCACTTCGATATAATCACCACCGATCTCACGCTGGTAGTAATGGCCTTCCTGCACGTAATAGCGTTTGCCGTTGAAATCCAGCACGCGCATTCCGCCGCCTGGCGGGGCTTCAGGCGGTTGCACCACCACATAAGTGTCGCCCTGACGCTGATAGTAGTTGCCGTTCAGCATGTAATAGGTCAGGCCGCCCAGCAACACTGCGGTTGCCGCTTCCGGTAAGAAGCGCAGCGGGCCGGGACCGCCCCAATGTGGACCTTCACCCCAATGCGGACCTGGACCGGGGCCCCAACCGCCGGGATGGGCGAAACTGATTGCTGGTGTTAATAAGGTTAACGCCAGCACCGAGGCGATAACTGTTTTCATCGGTGATTCTCCTGCTGTGACTGACAGCAGAATTGGCCTTCCTGAGCGAAAACTCAAGCGAAAAGCAGCTGATTTTTCCTCTGTTTACCATGCTTAACGCTTTCCTGACGCTAGCGCCATGATTGGGGGGGAATTGGGGAGAACAGGGCATAAAAAAACGGCAGACCAATTGGCCTGCCGTTGTGGTATTGAGGAGTGTTAGCGGTGTGCCAGTTCGGCGTGCTCGTCGCTCTCCAGCACTTTTTTGTCGGTCAATCCAAGCCAGCGGCTGGTGAGTGAACCGGCGGTCATTGAACCATTTACGTTGAGCGCGGTACGGCCCATATCGATCAGCGGTTCGATGGAGATCAGCAGCGCGACCAACGTCACCGGCAGGCCCATCGCAGGCAGCACAATCAGTGCAGCGAAGGTTGCACCGCCGCCGACGCCTGCCACACCGGCAGAACTCAGCGTCACGATACCCACCAGCGTCGCAATCCACATTGGGTCAAACGGGTTGATGCCCACGGTTGGCGCAACCATCACCGCCAGCATGGTGGGATAGAGACCTGCACAACCGTTCTGTCCGATGGTGGCACCGAACGATGCCGAGAAGCTGGCGATCGATTCCGGCACGCCCAGACGACGCGTCTGCGTTTCCACGTTCAGTGGAATACTGGCGGCGCTGGAACGGCTGGTGAAGGCGAAGGTGATCACCGGCCACACTTTACGGAAGAAGCGCATTGGGTTGATGCCGTTAACCGACAACAACAGCGCGTGCACGGCAAACATGATTGCCAGACCGAGATAAGAAGCCACCACGAAGCCACCCAGCTTGATGATGTCTTGCAGGTTGGAACCTGCCACCACTTTGGTCATCAGCGCCAGTACGCCGTACGGCGTCAGCTTCATGATCAAACGCACCAGCTTCATCACCCAGGATTGCAGAGTATCGATCGCCACCAGCACGCGCTCGCCTTTTACCTTGTCATCTTTAAGCAGTTGCAGCGCCGCAACACCGAGGAAGGCGGCGAAAATCACTACGCTGATGATCGAGGTTGGATTGGCGCCTGCCAGATCGGCAAACGGATTTTTAGGAATAAAGGAGAGCAGCAGCTGCGGCGTGCTGAGGTCAGCCACTTTGCCTACATAGTTGCTCTGAATCGCACTCAGACGGGCGGTTTCCTGCGCACCTTGCACCAGACCTTCCGCGCTCAGGCCAAACAGGCCAGTTACCAGCACGCCGACCAGCGCGGAGATTGCGGTGGTAAACAGCAGCACGCCAATGGTCAGCACGCTGATTTTACCCAGCGATGAGGCATTGTGCAGTCGTGCGACCGCGCTCAGGATCGAGGCGAATACCAGCGGCATCACGATCATCTGCAGCAGTTGCACGTAGCCGTTACCGACGATGTTGAACCAGCCAATCGACGCTTTCACGGTTGGGCTGTTTTCGCCATAAATGGTTTGCAGCGCCAGACCAAAGGCCACACCGAAAACCAAACCGGTCAGCACGCGCTTTGACAAGCTCCAGCTTTGGTTGCCAATGCGATTCAGCAGAATCAGCAGCGCGACAAACGCCACGATATTAATAATGAGGGGAAAATCCATGCTCAACTCCAGAGTGTGACGCGCCATCGCCCTGGGATGGCACGTAAAACAGTAAGTCCCCGTTAGGGAATATTTAGAATGTTATCAGTTCAGCGTGGGGCGGGCTTATACCCAAAAAGAATGTTTTATAACTTTATCGCTTGATTCGACTGGTTATTGACCGTTTTGACCATTAACCAACCGACCGACGCCATTTTGTAGCGTATTGAACAATTGTTCCGGCCAGCCGTTGGCACCAAAAGAGGGCATGCCAGGCGGGAACCACAACGCATAACCGACCAGCGCCAGGCAAAGTGCGCGCTCCAGCTGGTTACCTTTCTGGCTATTCAGGATGGGCAAACGGAAGCGCCAGCGGCAAGGCCACAGCAACGGCACGCCAGCGGGCGTTAGCATATCGGCGACAATATGGCTGAGATAGCCGAGCGTCATACCTTGCAGTACATCGGCGGGCAGAAACCAGTCAACGGGCACATTAATCTGGAATAGCCACAGACTCACCGCTACCGCCAGCAAACTGTGGGTAAAGCCGCGATGACCAAAGGCGCGGGCGATGGGATGCGATAGCCACTTTAATCGCTGGCCTAACACGGATTTAGGGTGATCGATATCAGGCAGCAGGCAGGTTAACAGCGCAGCAGGCACTAAATGCCACCAATCGGCGCTGGCCAAAACTGGCGTCAGCTCCGCGCGCTTGGCAAAAATGGCGCTGGCAATGGCAAAAATGATATGGCCTTCGGCCGTCATGATGAAACCTGGCTGCATAAAACTGTCGATGCATCCAGTATAGGGATTTATCCAGTGAATGAGAATGGTGACGCTGTAACGAAGCGTTAATATTTTTCACTTTCCCGCGTCACAATGACGCGGGAAAAGAACGGGTTAGCTTAGCGCGCTAACCATCCACCATCGACTGCCAATGTATAACCTTGCACATAATCGGAGGCGCTGGAGGCGAGGAAGACAATCGGGCCCATCATGTCGTCCGGGACGCCCCAGCGACCCGATGGAATGCGGCCCAAAATTTCCTCGTTGCGTGACTCATCGCTACGCAATTGTTCAGTGTTATTGGTGGCCATGTAGCCTGGCGCAATGGCGTTAACGTTGATGCCGTGCTTGGCCCATTCGTTGGCCATCAGGCGGGTTAACCCCATCACCGCGCTTTTAGATGCGGTATATGAAGGCACGCGAATGCCGCCCTGGAAAGACAGCATCGAGGCAATATTAATGATCTTGCCGCCGTTACCTTGCGCGATAAACTGACGCGCGACCTGCTGCGACAGGAAGAACAGGCTTTTGCTGTTGATGTTCATCACATCATCCCAATCCTGTTCGCTGAAGTTGAGTGCATCCTCGCGGCGAATGATGCCGGCATTATTTACCAGGATGTCGATGCGACCGGCCTGCGCCACTGCCTGTTCAACAATATGCGGCACGACGGACGGTTTGGTCAGATCGGCCTGAATCGACCAAAAACGGCGGCCTAACGCCTCAACTTTGGCCTGCGTATCATCTGGCCCAGCGCGATTGACGCCAATAATGTCACATCCCGCCTGCGCCAGACCTAGCGCCATGCCTTGTCCTAAACCGGTATTGCAGCCGGTAACCAGTGCGACTTTGCCTTCAAGACTAAATGCGTTAAGTATCATGATTCGCTCCTTGTTAGCGCAGCGCGCTGATGGCGACGTGGTCCATGTCATCGAAAACCTGGTTTTCGCCCACCATGCCCCAGATAAAGGTATAGCGCTGCGTTCCGACGCCCGCGTGAATCGACCAGCTCGGTGAAATCACCGCCTGCTCGTTGTGCACTAATAGATGACGCGTTTCCTGCGGCTGGCCCATCATGTGGAACACGGCGCTGTCGTCGGCCATATCGAAGTAGAAGTAGACTTCCATGCGGCGTTCGTGGGTGTGACACGGCATGGTGTTCCACAGGTTGCCGTCATCGAGGCGGGTTAATCCCATGGTTAACTGGCAGGTTGGTAACACATCGGGCACGATGAATTTATTGATGGTGCGGCGATTCGAGGTGGCCGCGTCGCCCAGCGTGGCTTTCACCGCTTCGGCGAGGGTGATTTTTTTGTCCGGATAATGAGTGTGTGCCGGCGCGCTGTTGTAGTAAAACTTCGCCGGATGATTGGCATCGCTACTGCGGAAAATCACGCTCTGCGCGCCTTGTCCGACATACAACGCTTCCTGATTACCGATTTCCCAGGTACTGCCATCCACTTCAATCAGTCCCGGCCCACCGATGTTGATTACGCCGAGCTCGCGGCGTTCGAGGAAGTAACTGACGCCCAGTTGTTTACCCACTTCATGGCCGATGGTCACGGATTTCTGCACCGGCATTACGCCGCCGATGATGATGCGATCGATATGGCTATAAGTGAGGGTGTAATTGTCGGCGTCGAAAATCGTGTCGATCAGAAACTCACGGCGTAGGCCGTTAGTGTCCAGCGTTTTGGCATGTTCGCTATGAATGCTTTGACGAATGTCCATCTCAGGCCTCTCAAGAGTCAAAGGAAGTGGTCCCGATGCGGGTCTTTGGGCATCTTAGGCAGGATGAGATGTGAATTCAATAAAAATGAAACGATGTTTTATTTATTTGTGTTGGTGATCAACTTGCTTATAAAAATCGCTTTATGTGCTTAAAACAACCAAGACCTGACCTGGCTTTTTTTTTGCAAATATTCTTCAGAATTTGCTGCATCAAATTGTAGGAGTTTTCCTCCTGTCCTCAGCAGTTTCATTTATCAGCAAAGAGATTGAAAACATCATGAATACACCGGTTAACGTCATTGTCGTTGAAGGAAAAAAGATCACCCAAAGCGCGGAGCTTCCCCTGCAGGCTAAAGGGGCTCCAGCAAACATTAAAGCCGTAAAGGGCGCTAAATATCTGTTCACCACCGGAAAAGATGGTGCGGTAAACGAGCACATTATTGTTAAGCGCATCGGAAAAAATCTGCAGGTTTTCCTTAACGACGATGACGATCAGCCGCAGCTGGTTATCGAGGATTTTTACGCTAACCAGGGCGAACTGGCAGGTATGGGCAGTGATGGGCAGTACCATACGTTTGTCACTGAAGCAGGCGAGACTGAAGCCTTCGCAATGATGAATGATGGTGCGGCCATGTCGTTGATGATGGCATCGGAAAGCACAACCGGCTTGAGCGGACTGAGCATGACCAGTGCGGTGGCAGGAGGTTTATCCACGGGTTGGTTAGTTGCAGGCGCGATTGGTGGTCTGCTGGCGTTAGGCGGCATTGCAGCAGCCGCAGGCGGCGGCAGTGGCGGCGGTGGAAGCGATAATGATAATCCGCCAGCCCCAGCGCCTGAACCGCAGCCGGTGGATCTGAGTGAACTGGTGATGATGGATCGTGTTGGCAGCCAGACGGGGCCTATCGCGGTGGGCGGCACAACGGACGATGCACGTCCACTGTTTGAGGGCGTGGGTACACCGGGCAACATCATTCGCGTCTATGACAAAAACCAGCTGATTGGTAGCGTGCAAATTGGTGAAGATGGCCGCTGGTCGTGGCAGCCGGAGAGCAATCTTCCAGCGGGCGATCATGAGCTGAGCTTCTCTGAAATGAACCGTGATGGTGTTGAAGGGCCGCGTTCTGAATCTGTTGGTTTTGAGCTTGATCTGACCGCGCCGGGACGTGTTACTGATTTAACGCTTTCTGATGACGCTGGCAATCACCGTGGACCTGTTCAGCCGGGTGAAACCACCAATGACAACACGCCAACTTTATCCGGAAACGCCGAAGCAGGTGCCACGGTCGAGATCCGCGACAATGGTGAGCTAATTGGTACCGTGCTGGTGGGCGAAGACGGCAAATGGTCCTTTACCCCATCACCCGCACTTGAAAATGGTGAGCATAACTTTTCTGTCGTGGTGGTTGATCCAGCTGGCAATGTTGGTTTGCCGGTTAACCTTGGCCCGATCATCATCGACGATACTCTGTTAGACCAACCAGAATTCGGCTATATCCGCGACGGTAACGACAACGCGCTACAGCCTGGCGAAGCAATCAACACTAGCCCGATCAAAATGGGCGGTAGCGGCACACCGGGCGACATTGTCACCATCATCCGTAATGGCCAGCCTGCGGGCAGCGTAATTGTGGGGGATGGCGGTGAGTGGCATTACGAGCTGGTAATTCCTGAGGATCAGGAAGGTGCGCAGTCAGTCGGCCTGATCATCACCTCGCCAGAAGGCGAAGAGCAAGGTCGCTCTGAAGAGTTTAATTTTGATTTTGACGTGACGGCACCCGATACCCCGGATATGAGCGATGTCACCATCACCGATGGCAACGGTAACCCGCTGATTCAGGACGGATTAACTAATGCGACAGACCTGATTGTCCGTGGAACTGGCGAAGAGGGCGAGATTGTTCGTTTGTACGACGGAGATGAAGAGATTGGTTCAGTACGCGTTGGTGCAGATGGGCAATGGGCGATCCCCGTTTCCGGGTTGGAAGAGGGCGACCATCAGTTGCGCACCGAAATTGAAGATGCTGCCGGAAACCGCAGCGAAAAATCTGACAGTTATGACCTTGAAATCGACCTGACGCCACCTGTACAGGCTTCCAACGTCGGTATTGCTGATAGCACAGGCGCAGCGGTGGCTGCAGGCGACATTGTGAACAGCAGTGAGCTGATTTTCTCCGGAGACGCACAAGAAGGTGACATCGTATATCTGTGGGATGGTAGCGATCTGGCGAGCTCTGTAGTGGTTGGCGCGGGTGGGCAGTGGAGCTTGCCGGCTGAGATGACCGAAGAGCGTGAGTACAATTTCCAACTGGAAGTGCGCGATGCAGCAGGCAACAGCAGCGGTCGCTCGCCAGACATGCCGGTCTCCTATGATATCACCGCACCCGATGCGCCTGTTGTTGGCTCAATTACTGACGCCAATAATTCGGATCTCGCCGCGGGTGGTTTGACCAACAATGGTGATATCACCATGTCAGGCCAGAATGGTACACCTGGTGACATCGTTACGCTTTACGACGGTAGCAATGTTATTGCGACCGCTGTTGTTCAGCCAGACGGTAGCTGGAGCGTAATCGGTAACCTGACTGGCGATGGATTACATGGTTTAAGTGCCACCTTCACCGATGCGGCGGGTAACGAAAGTGCCAAATCCACACCGGTTGAATTCGAGCTGGATACGATTGTTGCAGAGCCTATTATTACGGGAATTCTTGACAAGGTTGATGGTGGTATCAAAGGTGATATCCCTGACGGCGAGTTCACCAATGACAGTTCGCCGACAGTGACCGGCACCGGTGAACCTGGGGCGGTAATGAGCTTGAAACTGGCTCATGGCGGTGGTGTGGGCTGGGAAGATGGCCCAGATAATCGCACGTTTACCGCCGTGGTTGATGCGCAAGGTAACTGGTCGATCACTATTCCGGAAGTATTAGCCGATGGTGAATGGTATTTTCGTACCATGCAAACGGATTTGGCAGGTAACGAGTCGGGTCTTTCCAATGACCAGCGCATCATCCATATTGATACGCAGGTACCAGCTGCTCCACTGATTGAGGGCTTTAATGACGATGTGGGAACCGAAACCGGTGATATGGTTTCTGGTGGCATCACAGACGACCAGACCCCGACGCTCAACGGTAAAGGACCCATTGATGGCGAAATCATTTTGTCGGATGTCTCTGGTGAAATCGCGCGTGTGCCGGTTGACAGCAACGGTAACTGGACATGGACGCCATCCAGCCCATTAGCGTTTGACAACTATAGCTTTAGTGCCGTTGCCATCAGCCGCAGTGGCGTGGAGGGTACAGATACCAGCAACGATTTTGTGGTGAAAGTGGCAGAGAAGATGGTGGAGTCGTTCTCTGGTTTTGCTGAAGGTCAGGACCTGCTGGGAATTACTCGGTTGAATGGCGCTACGCTGAATATTTCTAACAGCAATGGGCGGGTATACACCACTACCGGAACTGTACCTAAGATGGATGGTATGGCCATTCAGGTTGCAGCCACAGACATTACTATGTCGCTCGAGCTGGATGCGCCAACGACGAAGTTTTCATTCCTTCTCACCGGTGTACAGACCTCTCTAACGGTGAACTATTATGATGAAAACGGTAATTTCATTTTTACTGAAGAAACGGGTGTTGTGTCAAATAATACCTACATTGTGCATGAAGTACCCGCCGGTGAGTTTATTGGTCGTATCGAAATCATTTCGGTAGGTGATCCTTTTGGATTTGGTATTGACAGTCTGGAATATTACAAAGCCAATGCCGCCGATCTGAATCCGGCTCCTGCAGGCATCAACATGGTCGACGAAAACTTCAGCCTCAATAACTACGCGTTGTTGCTGGCCGGAGATGAGCAGGTGCTGGATTTGTCCAACATTGCGCAGCAACAGCAGGATATTCATAGCATCTCACTGGAAGGTCATGGCGATAACACCCTGAACCTGCGTATGGAAGATGTCCTGGCGCTGGGACATGAGAATCTGTTCATTCAGGATGGCAGCAAGCAGCTAATGATCAATGGCGATGCCGGTGACCACGTGAGTCTTGAAGCGATTGCTGGTGAAAATGGCGTTGAAAACTGGAACATGATGGGCGAAGTCACCGTCGGCGGCACGGTATACAGTGTTTATCAGGCGGATAACCACGCACTTGAAGTTCTGATTCAGCAAGGTGTTCAGACTGACCAGCATTAATAAGCTTTGATTAATCTGGCTTTGTAGCAACAAGCCCCGAAAGTTGATGTTCCTGCTTTCGGGGCTTTTCATTTTCAGTAACAGAAATAGGGGACGGTTAGCCGTGCAGATGCTCGGGTTTAAGCTGGGTTAAATCATCAAGAATCACATTGGCTAACGCCCAACGCGCATCATCGCGATGATCGGCCGCTGGCACCACAATCGAGCGCATGCGTGCGGCTTTGGTAGCAATCATGCCGTTGAAGGAATCTTCCAGCGTCACGCAGTTCAGTGGATCGATACCCAGTTTGGCTGCGGCGTCGAGATAGACCTGCGGGTGTGGCTTGCTGTACGGCAGCGCTTCCGCAGACGCTAGCACATCAAAGTATTTGCGCAGGTCAAACATCTCCAGCACGCGCTCCAGCATATGCAGCGGCGAGGCGGAGGCGAGGCCGATTTTCAAACCTTGCTGCTGGCACAGTTGCAGTGCCTGCTCCACGCCAGGTAGCAGCGGACGCGTCTCTTCCACCAGCGCCAGCGCGCGAGCAATGATGCGTTGGGTGACTTCCTGCTGATCAGGGCCGTTCCACGGCAGCGCTTCAAACCACATGCGCACAGTTTGATCGATGCGCAGACCCAGCGTATCGGGCAATTCGTGACGGCGGGTGATGTCGACGCCAAGGCTGGCGAAGATATCCAATTCCGCCTGATCCCACAGCGGTTCTGAGTCGATCAACAATCCGTCCATATCAAAGATGGCGGCCAATACAGGACGACGATATGACATACAACTGCTCCCTTGGAAATTTGGCTTACCTTAGCACGAGTGCCGGAGAAAGCCGACTTGCGGCAGGCCACGCATTTTTCAGGAAAAATTGCAGTAGTGCAGGTAGACTTAGGCAAAACTATTATCGGTTCAGGGAGACACCATGACTTACCAACAGGCTGGCCACATCGCCATCCTTAAGCGAGTGGCTGGCTGGGTGATTTTTATACCAGCACTGTTATCCACCCTTATTTCGCTGCTGGGCTTTATGTTTAAGCACAGTGAAAAGCAGCCAGGCATTGATGCCGTGATGCTCGATTTTGTCCATGTTATGGTCGACATGGTGAAGTTCAATACGCCATTCCTTAATGTGTTTTGGCAAAACTCGCCGGTGCCGGAGTTTAATGGCGGCGCGAATATCGGCTTTTGGCTGATATACATCCTGATTTTTGTCGGCATTGCGCTGCAGGCTTCGGGTGCGCGGATGTGGCGTCAGTCGCGCCATATTAAAGAGGGCATTGAAGATCAACTGATCATGGAACAGGCAAAAGGCAGTGAAGGGCGTACGCGAGCGCAGCTGGAAGAGAAAATCCATATGCCGCGTCACACCATTTTCTTGCAGATTTTCCCGCTGTATATCCTGCCGATCATTATCGCTATCGCCGGCTACTTTGTGCTGAAGCTACTCGGCATGCTGTAACGCGTCAGGCCGGTCTGGCCTGACGTTCTCCCAACACATCTTCATCTAACAACTGGCCGATGGCGAACTGCGCTTCGCCCCTCCAGTTGCCGCCGAACACATTGGCGCGATTGAGCAGGTAATAGAGCTGATAAACCGGCTGACGCTGCGAGAATCCGTCCTCCAGTGGCCAAACCGCGTGGTAGCCATCATAAATCTGGCGCGGTAAATCGGCGTAGTAGCTCATCATCGCCAGATCGCATTCGCGGTCGCCCCAATAGCAGGCGGGATCGAACAGCCACGGACCGGTTGCGCTGCCAGCGCAGTTGGCGGGCCATAAATCGCCGTGTAATAAAGAGGGTTGCGGATGATGGTTGGCTAACGTGCGCTGCACGCAATCGACAATCAGCTCGGTATCGCCATAATGCACACCTTTTTCTGCAGCCAGTTGCAGCTGCCAGCCGATGCGCTGCTCAGCGAAGAACACCGACCAGCGGCGTAACCAGCTGTTCGGCTGTGGTGAGGTGGTGATGTTGTTGTCGTAATCGAGACCAAATTGCGGTTGCTCGCTCCATTGGTGCAGATGCGCTAACTGCTGACCGAGTTGGAAAGCACTCTGCTCGGTAAAGGGTTGAGGCGGAATATATTCCAGCAGCAGGAAGCTGGTATCACGATCGTTACCGACGCCATACACCTTCGGTACGCGAACGGTTTGCGTGCGCGCCAGCAGGTCGAGTTGATCGGCTTCCCAGCTAAACAAGGTGAGCATGTCGCGGGTGTTACATTTGACGAACACATCTAACTCGCCATAGCGGATACGCCAGGCAGGATGGACATCGCCACCGGGAAGTTCCTGACGGTCGATGATTTCAGCATCACCGGCGTACTCGTTTAACAGACGACTAATGGCTGACCACATCGGGTAATCCTCTTTGTTCGCTGCGTGAGTTCGATTGTAACGCGCAAAACCTGAGCAAACCTGGCGTCGATGCCGTTTTTTTGCACTGCGTCAGGATTGTTCTTTCAAAAATGCCTCAAGCGTGGTGACGGTGACTTCAGGTTTGTGTTCGAGAGCGATTTGCGCATATCCCGCGGCCTGCTCCGCCACTTCATGCTCTTCTAACGCGCTGACAATGCCGAAACTGTTAGTGCCCAACTCATGCGGATGACCTTCATCATCACTCAACGTGGTGCTATATCCGCCATTGATCATGGCGCTATTCACTGACTGCAAGTCGACAAGCCCATTTTCCTGATACTTTAACGTTACAATGTAACGTTTGACATCATGGTCACTCATTATTCACCTCATTGTTATCGAACAGATTTCAGCGTAGACCAGCGGGCAGGATAGAGCGAATTTTAGGCGATTCATCAGCAGGAATGGCAGGTAAAGCTCTGTCAAAAAAGTTCAGAAAATTCTTCTGGCTTTTGGGCTGCTATTTAAGTAATTGCCCCCTATAATGCGCAACGAAAATGGGAAAAGTCCCATTAAAAGAGCGGTCCAGCGACTTTCCTGGCTTTTTTTGCGGGTACATATTTTTTTACAAAACTTACGGTAAATTGCATTGATTGACCGGAGAAACGCTTCAGACTCTTCGTTTTTTAAACTGTCGTACGGGTTACTTTTAATGAAAGCCTTTAACAAGCTGTCCGCTGTTTTATTGCTCTCTGCTGGAGCATTTTGTCACCAGGCATTTGCAGATAACGCCGTTTTCACCTCCATGGATGACCCTTCAACGGCGAAAAAACCGTTTGAAGGCAGTGCGTCAGCGGGTTACCTGGCTCAAACCGGTAACACCACCAGTTCTTCGCTGAGTGCGGCTACCAATATGACGTGGTACCAAACCAACACCGCACTGAGCCTGTGGGGTAACGCCTCGAACAACTCCTCTAACGATGAGCGTTCATCTGAGACCTACAACATCGGTGGCCGTAGCCGTTATAACCTTAACAGCGCCGATTACCTGTTTGGTCAGGCGAGCTGGTTGAGCGACCGTTTCAACGGTTATGACTCACGCGATGTACTGACCGCCGGTTACGGTCGTCAGCTCCTTAACGGTCCGGTTCACTCACTGCGTGCTGAATTCGGTCCGGGTGTGCGTTACGACGATTTCCATGATGGCGGCCATGAAACCAAAGCATTAGGTTATGGTGCAGTGAGTTATCAATGGCAGCTGACAGATACCACCAAATTCATCCAGGGTGTTTCTGTGCTGAGCAGCTTCGGTGAAGACACCACGCTGAACTCAGAGACTGCACTGCAGGTGGCCATCAATGCTCACTTCGCGCTGAAGCTGGGCTACAACGTGACCTGGAACAACAATCCGCCAGAATCTGCGCCGGATCGTACCGATACCAAAACCACGATCCAGCTCTCATACTCAATGTAAGCGAGACGGATGTGAATCACCGCTGCCAGGCCTGCGCCTCGCAGCGGTTTTTTTTATTTCTCTTTAGCTTAGCGAATTTCCGCACGGGTTTTGATCGGCGGCGAAAGCTGCTATTATCATCGCCGCTTTACATTCCTGGCGTCATTCCGACAACGTGGGTCTGACATCACGCCGGGTTACACACTACAAAACTCATTTTTGCATGTAGGCTTTCGTGTGGCTTACCACTGCAATTAAGGATATGAAATGCCAGTAATTACTCTTCCTGATGGCAGCCAGCGCAGCTTTGACCGTCCGGTCAGCGTGATGGATATTGCGTTGGATATTGGACCGGGTTTGGCGAAAGCCTGTATCGCGGGTCGCGTGAATGGCGAGTTGGTTGATGCGGTTGATCCGATCACCGAAGACGCTCAGGTCGCGATTATTACCGCTAAAGACGACGCCGGTTTAGAAATCATTCGTCACTCTTGCGCGCACCTGTTAGGGCATGCGATTAAGCAGCTGTGGCCAAACACCAAGATGGCTATCGGCCCGGTGATTGATAACGGTTTCTATTATGACGTCGACCTGGAACATACCTTAACCCAGGAAGATCTTGAGCTGCTGGAAAAGCGTATGCACCAGTTGGCTGAAAGCAACTACGATGTGGTGAAGAAAAAGGTGAGCTGGCAGGAAGCACGTGACGTGTTTGCTGAGCGTGGCGAAAGCTACAAAACCACCATTCTTGACGAGAACATCAGCCACGACGATCGTCCTGGCTTGTATCACCATGAAGAATACATCGACATGTGCCGCGGTCCGCACGTGCCGAACATGCGTTTCTGCCATCACTTTAAACTGCAGAAAATCTCCGGGGCTTACTGGCGCGGCAACAGCGATAACAAAATGCTGCAGCGTATTTACGGTACGGCCTGGGCGGATAAAAAGCAGCTGGCTGCTTATTTGCAGCGTCTGGAAGAAGCGGCGAAGCGCGATCACCGTAAAATCGGTAAGCAGCTTGATCTCTACCACATGCAGGAAGAAGCTCCGGGCATGGTGTTCTGGCACAATGACGGCTGGACCATCTTCCGCGAGCTGGAAGTGTTTGTGCGTACCAAGCTGAAAGAGTACGACTACCAGGAAGTGAAAGGTCCGTTCATGATGGACCGCGTGCTGTGGGAAAAAACCGGGCACTGGGAGAACTATAAAGAAGCAATGTTCACCACCTCTTCAGAGAACCGTGAATATTGCATCAAGCCGATGAACTGCCCAGGCCACGTTCAGATCTTTAATCAGGGTCTGAAATCCTACCGCGACCTGCCGCTGCGTATGGCGGAATTTGGTAGCTGCCATCGTAACGAGCCATCAGGTGCCTTGCATGGTCTGATGCGCGTACGCGGCTTTACCCAGGATGATGCTCACGTCTTCTGTACCGAAGATCAGGTACGTGATGAAGTGAACAGCTGTATCCGCATGGTCTACGACATGTACAGCACCTTCGGTTTTGAAAAAATCGTGGTGAAACTGTCGACCCGTCCGGAAAAACGTATCGGTACCGACGAAATGTGGGATCGTGCGGAAGTGGATTTGGCAGAAGCGCTGAAAGAGAATGACATTCCATTCGAATATCAGCCGGGAGAAGGCGCCTTCTACGGCCCTAAAATTGAGTTTACCCTGTACGATTGTCTCGACCGCGCCTGGCAGTGTGGTACCGTTCAGCTAGACTTCTCCCTGCCGAAACGTCTGGACGCGACTTTTGTCGGTGAAAACAACGATCGTCAGACACCGGTGATGATTCACCGCGCAATTCTCGGTTCAATGGAGCGCTTTATCGGCATCCTGACCGAAGAGTTCGCTGGATTCTTCCCGAGTTGGCTGGCACCAGTGCAAGCTGTGGTGATGAATATCACCGACAGTCAGTCAGAATACGTCAGCGAATTGACAAAGAAACTGCAGAATGCAGGTATTCGTGTCAAAGCGGACTTGAGAAACGAGAAGATAGGCTTTAAAATCCGCGAGCACACACTACGTCGCGTCCCTTATATGCTGGTTTGCGGTGACAAAGAGGTGGAAGCAGGCAAAGTTGCCGTGCGCACCCGCCGTGGTAAAGACCTTGGGAGCATGGACGTAGATGTGTTTGTTGAGAAGCTGCAACAAGAGATTCGCAGCCGACATCTTCACCAATTAGAGGAAACAGGTTATTAAAGGCGGAAAACGAGTACAACCAACACGTCCGAACCGTATCAACGGCGAAATCCGTGCTACCGAAGTGCGCTTATCTGGCGTAGACGGCGAGCAACTTGGCATTGTCACCCTGCGTGAAGCCATTGAGAAAGCTGAAGAAGCCGGCGTAGATTTAGTTGAAATCAGCCCGAACGCCGAACCGCCGGTTTGCCGTATCATGGATTACGGCAAGTTCCTTTATGAAAAAAGCAAGTCTTCTAAGGAACAGAAGAAGAAGCAGAAAGTTATCCAGGTTAAGGAAATCAAATTCCGTCCTGGTACCGATGATGGCGACTATCAGGTCAAACTACGCAACCTGATTCGCTTTCTGGAAGAGGGCGATAAAGCCAAAATTACGCTGCGTTTCCGCGGTCGTGAGATGGCGCACCAGCAGATCGGTATGGAAGTGCTTAACCGCGTCCGTAAAGATCTGTGTGAAGACATGGATCTGGCGATTGTCGAATCCTTCCCTTCGAAGATCGAAGGTCGTCAGATGATCATGGTGCTCGCTCCTAAGAAGAAACAGTAGGCCTTCAAGTAATAAAGCCGCGCAGCGCTTGCGTTGTGCGGATTTTTATTCGCCTGTCTGATTCATTTTATTAACAATGCGAAGTGGATATTTGTAAAAATGCCAAAGATTAAAACTGTACGTGGCGCCGCTAAGCGCTTCAAGAAGACCGCTTCTGGCGGCTTCAAGCGTAAGCACGCGAACCTGCGTCATATTCTGACTAAAAAGTCTACTAAGCGTAAACGTCACCTGCGTCCGAAAGGCATGGTGTCTAAAGGCGATCTGGGTCTGGTTATTGCCTGCCTGCCGTACGCATAAGTAAAATTTTTTTAGTTTAGTTCCCCGATAGATTTCGGGTTGCAGCAAGGCGGCAACTGAATGAATCCCTGAGCTTACATCAGTAAGTGACTGGGATGAATGAAGACAGCCAACGCCGCTGCGGCACGAAAGATGAAGGGGAAATCACAGAATATGATATAGGAGAGCTCACATGGCTCGCGTTAAACGTGGTGTAATTGCTCGCGCACGTCACAAGAAAATCTTAAAACAAGCTAAAGGCTACTATGGTGCACGTTCACGTGTATACCGCGTTGCCTTCCAGGCTGTTATCAAAGCTGGTCAGTATGCTTACCGTGACCGTCGTCAACGTAAGCGTCAGTTCCGTCAACTGTGGATCGCGCGTATCAACGCTGCGGCTCGTCAGAACGGTATCTCTTACAGCCGTTTCATCAATGGCCTGAAAAAAGCCTCTATTGAAATCGACCGTAAGATTCTGGCTGACATCGCTGTATTCGACAAAGTGACATTTACTGCACTTGTTGAAAAAGCAAAATCAGCTCTGGCGTAAGTCAGTTGAAAAAGGGAGCTTGCTCCCTTTTTTATTACCCGCAACTCACGCAAAAGATTGACATTTTGGCCGCTGCGCATTTCAATAGTGCGGTTTCTAAATATGACAAGGTAACGCAAGCATGAATGCTGCTATTTTCCGTTTCTTTTTTTACTTTAGCGCCTGAACATCAGGGGCTTTTGCGCATAAGAAAAGAAACGAAAAATCGCGCTAAAAGCCTCCCTCGTGGAGGCTTTTTTGTTTCTGGCGACACTTAATCGGATCAGCTGATCCCAACGAGAACTGACCAGCCCGGCTGGAAGAAGAGGAAATCATGTCCCAACTCGCAGACCTGGTGGCTCGTGCCACGGCCGCCATCGACGAGGCGGCGGATATCGCTGCTCTGGACGCCGTGCGCGTCGAATTTCTGGGTAAGAAAGGGCATCTGACGCTGCAAATGACCACCCTGCGTGAACTGCCAGCAGAAGAGCGCCCGGCAGCGGGTGCGGTCATCAACGATGCCAAACAGCAAGTGCAGGATCGCCTTACCGCGCGCAAAGATACGCTGGAAAGCGCCGAGCTGAATGCGCGTCTGGCTGCGGAAACCATCGACGTGTCGCTGCCTGGCCGTCGCGTTGAGAATGGCGGCTTGCATCCGGTGACCCGCACTATTGATCGTATTGAAACCTTCTTCGGCGAACTGGGGTTCGCGGTAGTGACAGGTCCGGAAATTGAAGACGATTATCACAATTTTGATGCGCTAAATATTCCCGGCCATCACCCGGCACGTGCCGATCACGATACCTTCTGGTTCGATGCCACGCGTTTGCTGCGCACCCAAACCTCAGGCGTGCAGATTCGCACCATGAAAAACCAGCAGCCGCCGATCCGCATCATCGCGCCAGGCCGTGTTTATCGTAACGACTACGATCAGACGCACACGCCGATGTTCCATCAGATGGAAGGTTTGATTGTCGATAAGGACATCAGCTTTACCAACCTGAAAGGCACGCTGCACGATTTCCTGAACAACTTCTTCGAAGAGAATTTGCAAATTCGCTTCCGTCCTTCTTACTTCCCGTTCACCGAACCGTCCGCAGAAGTGGATGTGATGGGTAAAAACGGCAAGTGGCTGGAAGTGCTGGGTTGCGGCATGGTGCATCCGAACGTGTTGCGAAATGTCGGCATCGATCCGGAAATTTATTCGGGCTTTGCGTTTGGCATGGGCATGGAGCGTCTCACCATGCTGCGCTACGGTGTGACCGATCTGCGCGCCTTCTTCGAAAATGATCTACGTTTCCTCAAACAATTTAAATAAGGGCAGGTTATCCAATGAAATTCAGTGAACTCTGGTTACGCGAATGGGTAAATCCAGCCCTGGACAGCGCTGCGCTGTCTGAGCAAATCACCATGGCTGGCCTTGAAGTGGACGGCGTGGATCCGGTTGCTGGCGCTTTCAACGGTGTTGTGGTGGGTGAAGTGGTTGAGTGCGGCCAGCATCCAAACGCCGACAAACTGCGCGTCACCAAAATCAACGTCGGTGGCGATCGCCTGTTGGATATCGTCTGCGGCGCGCCAAACTGCCGTCAGGGCCTGAAAGTAGCAGTGGCGACCGTTGGCGCTGTGCTACCGGGCGATTTCAAAATCAAAGCGGCAAAACTGCGTGGCGAACCCTCTGAAGGCATGCTGTGTTCCTTCTCTGAGCTGGGTATTTCCGACGATCACAGCGGCATTATCGAGCTACCAGCTGATGCGCCTATTGGTACCGACATCCGCAGCTATCTGCAATTGGATGACAACACCATCGAAATCAGCGTTACGCCAAACCGCGCCGATTGCCTGGGCATCATCGGGGTTGCACGTGATGTAGCGGTACTGAACGGTTTGCCGCTGACGGCACCTGCCATTGAGCCGGTAAAAGCCACCATCACCGATACTTTCCCGATTCGCGTCGATGCTACCGCAGCGTGCCCGCGCTACCTTGGCCGCGTGGTGAAAGGTATCAACGTCAAAGCCGCTACGCCATTATGGATGCGTGAAAAGCTGCGTCGCTGCGGTATTCGTTCAATCGATCCGGTGGTTGATATCACCAACTTTGTGCTGCTGGAGCTTGGCCAGCCGATGCACGCCTTTGATCTCGACCGTATCGACGGCGGCATCGTGGTGCGTATGGCAGAAGAGGGCGAAGCCCTGACGCTGCTGGATGGGACCGAAGCTAAACTCAGCAGCGACACGCTGGTGATCGCGGATCACCACAAAGCGCTGGCGATGGGCGGCATCTTTGGTGGCGAGCATTCAGGTGTGAATGAAGAGACGCAAAACGTGCTGTTCGAATGCGCCTACTTTGATCCGCTGGCGATTACCGGCCGTGCACGCCGTCAAGGCCTGCATACCGATGCATCACATCGTTATGAGCGTGGCGTCGATCCGGCTCTGCAGCACAAAGCGATTGAACGCGCGACGCAGCTGCTGCTCGACATCTGTGGCGGCGAAGCGGGCCCGGTCATCGATCAAACTGACGCAAGCGCGCTGCCGCCACGCGCCACCATCACGTTGCGCCGTGAAAAGCTCGATCGCCTGATTGGTCACGTGATTGCTGACGATCAGGTAACTGACATCCTGACGCGTCTCGGTTGTGAAGTGAAGGTCGGTGCAGGCGAGTGGCAAGCCGTGGCGCCAAGCTGGCGTTTCGATATGGCCATCGAAGAAGATCTGGTCGAAGAAGTGGCACGCGTTTACGGCTACAACAACATTCCTGATGTGCCGGTGAAAGCCAGCCTGATCATGACGCAACATCGTGAAGCCGACCTGTCGCTGAAGCGTGCGAAAAATCTGCTGGTGGATAAAGGTTATCAGGAAGCGATTACTTACAGCTTCGTCGATCCAAAAATGCAGCAGTTGCTGCATCCTGGCGAAGAGGCGCTGATCCTGCCAAGCCCAATCTCCAGCGATATGTCGGCCATGCGCCTGTCGCTGTGGACCGGTTTACTGGGCGCAGTGGTGTACAACCAAAACCGTCAGCAGGGCCGTGTACGCCTGTTTGAGAGCGGTTTACGCTTTGTTCCTGATACACAGGCCGATCTGGGTATCCGCCAGGATCTTATGCTGGCCGGCGTTTTAAGCGGTAATCGCTATGAAGAGCATTGGGATCTGGCGCGTCAGACGGTTGACTTCTATGATTTGAAAGGCGATTTAGAATCGCTGCTGGATTTGACCGGTAAACTTGATGAGATTTCCTTCCGTGCGGAAGCCAATCCGGCGCTGCATCCAGGACAAAGCGCCGCAATTTATTTACGCGGCGAACGAATCGGATTTATCGGGGTGGTTCATCCAGAGCTGGAACGTAAGCTGGATCTTAACGGGCGCACCTTAGTGTTTGAACTGCTTTGGAATAAGGTCGCAGACCGCGTCCTGCCTGATGCGCGTGAGATTTCCCGCTTCCCGGCAAACCGTCGTGATATCGCCGTTGTCGTGGCTGAAAACGTGCCTGCAGCAGATATCATTGCGGAGTGTAAGAAAGTTGGCGTAAATCAGGTAGTTGGCGTAAACTTGTTTGACGTGTACCGTGGTAAGGGCGTGAACGAGGGTGAAAAGAGCCTTGCGATTAGCCTGATTTTGCAGGATACCAGCCGGACACTCGAAGAAGAGGAGATTGCCGCGACCGTTGCCAAATGCGTTGCGGCATTAAAAGAGCGATTCCAGGCAACCTTGAGGGATTGAACCTATGGCGCTTACAAAAGCTGAAATGTCAGAGTACCTGTTTGAAAAACTCGGGTTGAGCAAACGCGATGCCAAAGAGTTGGTAGAACTTTTTTTTGAAGAGGTTCGCCGCGCGTTGGAAAACGGAGAACAGGTAAAACTGTCCGGATTTGGTAATTTTGATCTGCGTGACAAAAACCAGCGTCCGGGCCGTAACCCGAAGACGGGGGAAGATATTCCTATCACCGCGCGCCGAGTGGTGACATTCCGTCCGGGACAGAAGTTGAAAAGTCGCGTCGAGAACGCGACACCCAAGGATGCTGACTAATTTCAGTACGACAAAAAGGCCGCTTAGCGGCCTTTTTTTTGCCTTAAATTTGGTCGTTCTACACGATTTATCCACGATGTAAGGATTTCGTAATTATCCGGAAAATAGGGCGAAAATCGGTCCTCACTGATAGTGACGGCGTCGACACTTTTGCTATAACAGCGCCATCACATAGCAAATGGTTTGAATAATGAAAAAGACAGCACTTTTATTAAGCATTCTGTTAGGCATGCCGCTGCTGGCTAGCGCCAATGTTTCCGTCAACATCAACACACCGGGCGTTTCGATTCATATCGGCGATCAGGATAAGCGTGGCTACTATTGGGATGGTTACGACTGGCGTGCGCCAACGTGGTGGAAACAGCACCATAACCAGCGCATTGGCACCAAAGGTCCGCACGGTTACTGGAACGGTAACGGCTGGCAGGAGCAGCATCCGGGCAATGGACCGCATCGGGATGACAAACGTCAGCCACAGCATCAGCCGCAATCGCAGCATCACGATCAGCATGATAATCAGCAGAAGCGTGATAACCACGGTCAGCCGCTTCCTCCGCATCAGTAATGCTTCTCTGGCGGCGCCTCCACAGCGCCGCTTTCTTTTTGCTGTAATCCCACTACAATCAAATCTCTGTTTTCTCAGCCAATCTTATCTATGACTCTGCTGGATCAGCTTGCTTCTCAGGCAAATCGCCGCAGCCAGCGCTGGCTTATCGCACTCAGTGCGCTGTTGTTGCTGCTCATTGGGCTTAGCCTGTCTGCCGGTGATAGCTGGATCTCCCCCACACAATGGTTTTCGGCGCAAGGCGATCTGTTCGTTTGGCAACTGCGCATGCCGCGTACGCTGGCGGTGCTGCTGGTGGGTGCGGCGCTGGCGGTGTGCGGTGTGGTGATGCAGGCGCTGTTCAACAATCCGTTAGCGGAACCTGGCTTACTGGGCGTGTCGAATGGGGCGGGGATTGGTCTGGTATTGGGCGTAATGCTCGGTAACGGTTCGTTATGGAGTTTAGCGCTGGCGGCAATGGCCGGTGCGCTGCTGATCACGCTGATTCTGCTGCATTTCGCTCACAAGCAACTGTCGGTGAGCCGCTTACTGTTAACCGGCGTGGCGCTCGGCATTATCTGTAGCGCCATCATGACGTGGGCGGTGTACTTTAGCACCAGCCTCGATCTGCGCCAGCTGATGTACTGGATGATGGGCGGCTTTAGCGGCATCGACTGGCGCTATGGCTGGATGATGCTGGCGCTGCTGCCGGTTACGCTGCTGCTGATCGCTACCGCGCGCACACTGAATTTGCTGGCGCTAGGTGAAACCTCGGCGCGTCAGCTCGGATTACCAGTGCTGCTGTGGCGCAACCTGCTGGTGCTGGCAATGGGCTGGCTGGTGGGTGTGAGCGTGGCGATGGCGGGTGCAATCGGCTTTGTCGGTCTGGTTATCCCGCATTTGTTGCGTCTCAGTGGTTTCAGCGATCATCGTTATTTGTTGCCTGCGGCGGCATTAGCCGGTGCCGCAGTGCTGCTGGGCGCGGATATTATTGCGCGGCTGGTGTTAACTTCCGCCGAACTGCCAATTGGCGTGGTAACGGCCACGCTCGGCGCGCCGCTGTTTATCGTGTTATTAGTGAAGTCTTCACGCTAGCTACGGCTGGCAACGTGTTATCAACAACAGGAATCGACTATGAGCATTTATCAAACAGAACTGGTGACGCTGGACGGTGAAAAAACCTCGCTGGCCGCCTATGAAGGCAAGGTGCTGCTGGTGGTGAACGTGGCATCGAAATGCGGCCTGACGGCGCAGTACGAACAGTTAGAATCGCTGCAGAAAGCCTGGCAGGATAAGAACTTCAGCGTGCTGGGCTTCCCGTGCAATCAGTTCCTCGAGCAAGAGCCGGGCAGCAACGAAGAGATTAAAACCTTCTGCAGCACCACCTACGGCGTGACTTTCCCGATGTTCGATAAAACTGACGTCAATGGCGAGCATCGTCATCCGCTCTATGCGCAGCTGACGGCGGCGCAGCCGGTGGCGCAACGTCCTGAAGGCAGCGGTTTCCTTGAGCGCATGGAGAGCAAAGGCCGCGCGCCGAAAGCGCCAGGCGATATCCTGTGGAACTTCGAGAAGTTCATCATTAATAAGCAGGGCAAAGTGATTGCGCGCTTCTCACCGGATATGACGCCGGACGATCCCATCATCCTGAAAAGTGTTGAGCAGGCGCTGGCCGGGTAAATGCTATTGCAGTGTCAGGGAGTCAGCGTCATAGGGCGCCTGGCTCCCGTTGAACTTAGCGTTAACGCCGGTGAGTTAGTACATCTGGTGGGGCCGAACGGTGCTGGCAAAAGTACCTTGCTCAACGCGCTGTCCGGTTTGTTGCCAAGTCAGGGCAGCATTGTGCTGGATGGCGCGCCGCTGTCCACGTCAAACGGTGCGGCATTGGCTCAGCTGCGCGGCTGGCTGCCACAGCAGCAGATGGCGCCGGGACAAATGCCGGTATGGCATTACTTACGCATGCATATCTCCGCACAAACGGCGGAAACGGACCGCGTTTTACTGGATGTTTTCGCGCAGTTAGCTCTGCAGGACAAGCTGACGCGCAGCTTGACGCAGCTTTCTGGTGGCGAATGGCAACGCGTGCGGCTGGCTGCCGTGGTGTTACAGGTGCATCCAGCGATCAATCCTCGCGGCAAGCTGCTGCTGCTTGATGAGCCGATGAGCGCACTCGATGTGGCGCAACAGCGTGCAATTGATAAGTTGTTAGCTGAACTGTGTCGCAGCGGACTGGCGATTGTTGCCAGCGGGCACGACCTCAACCACAGCTTGCGCCATGCCGATCGCGTGTGGCTAATGCATCAAGGCGCGGTGGTGCGTCAGGGCAGCGCCCGTGACGTGCTGACCGCTGCGCAATTAGCACCGCTTTATCAAACCCCGTTTGAACAAATCGATACTGCACAAGGCCCGCTGCTGTTTATTCCCTGACTGAGGATTGCGTGCCGTGGCGCTTTGCCGCTAAAGTGTCAGCCGGACGAGGGAGAGAGGAAAAGGCTGATGCGGCTGACAATTTTGATTTTGGCACTGTTGCTGGCGGGCTGTAGCCATCATGCGCCGCCGCCTAATGGTCGCCTTTCTGATTCCATCACCGTGATTGCCCAACTCAACGATCAGCTGAGCCGCTGGCGCGGAACGCCGTATCGCTACGGCGGGTTAAGCCGCGGTGGCGTGGACTGTTCCGGCTTCGTCTACCTGACCTTCCGCGATAAATTCGAGATGCAATTGCCGCGCTCGACCATTGACCAAACCGACATTGGTACGCGCATCGACAAAGGCGATCTGCTGCCGGGCGATCTGGTGTTCTTCAAAACCGGCAGCGGAGAAAACGGTTTGCACGTGGGTATTTACGATACCGACAACACCTTTATTCACGCCTCGACCAGCCAGGGTGTGATCCGCTCTTCGCTGGATAACGTTTACTGGCGCAAAGTATTTTGGCAGGCGCGTCGCATCTAAATAGTGCTTATATCGCTTAATAAAGACGCGGAAAAAGAAAGGTTATCTCACCCTGAATTAATTCCGAATCGTGCCGATATTTAACTATCATTTAGAATGGCACTTTACCCGCCATCGATTTAATACTAATAATAAAGCTAAATTTATTTAATTGGTATGGACATTAACCCCGGCTTATTTGGCTTAAGTATTATTTGCGGCTTAAATCGGCGTAATAAGACCTAAAACGGCACCTCTTCAAACGTTTGGTCCTATTGCCTGGTGGTATTCGTTGATATACGATGCGCCAATTGCCATTGCTTCTGGCTTGAAAAATGAAAGTCCATTTGTCTGCCGACTATCAGTCGGAAACCTGGTTTTATCCAGTTTACTCTCTGGCGGGCCAGCTGACTGCGGTCGAGCTGGTGACGCAATTTGTCCACGACAGCGCACCTATTACGCTGCCGCAGGATTTGCTATTGCCACAATTGGACGATGCGCAGCAATTACGTTTGCTGCAGAGCCAGCTTTCATTGCTGGAAAAGTACCGCGACTTTTTTGAGGTTAATCAAATTACCGCTTTGGTACGTATTGATGATTCCATGGCCAATACACTTTTAGCCAGCGAATTTCTGTTAAGGAAATTCCGACAAATTCCTTTTATTGTTTTGGATATCAGCGAAACGTTTCCGCAATTATCTTTGGGTAAATCCCATCCATTGCTCGCCGCATTACAAAGTGAATTTCGTTTATCGCTTTCACAATTTGGTGCAGGAAAAGCACCGGCAACGGCGGTATACGATAATCTGTTTAGCGTGTTAAAACTGGATAAAGTCTTTATTCAGAACCTGGCAAAACGTGCCTCGTTTACGCCTTTTATTCAGACGGTTATCAATAATTTTTCTGATTTTGCAGAGCAGATCATTATTTGTGGTATTGACGATAACCAAATGATGGAAAAGATGAGCACGTTGAGCGGTGCGCAGCTGCAGGGCAGTTTGTTCCCGGTTGTTAAAGCTGAACGCCTTAGCGATCTCATCTATTCCGATCTGAATTTACACACGCCTTCGCAGCAGTAATCCTTTCGCCTGTCTTCCACGCCGCGTCGGCGTTACAATCCTGGTTATCTTAAAACTCAATGCGGGTGCCTTCGTTAAGAGCACCTTCCGGAGTGTCGATGCAATTTACCAATAGCTGGCAGCAAGAATTAGCCGGATTCTACACCGCGCTGGACCCAACGCCATTGGCAGGTGGACGGCTGTTTTATCACAATGCGCCGCTGGCACAAGAGATGGGTTTAGACGATGCGCTGTTCGCCGGCAGCGGGCATGGCGTGTGGTCAGGGCGCGAACTGTTGCCCGGCATGTCGCCGCTGGCGCAGGTGTATAGCGGCCATCAGTTTGGCGTCTGGGCCGGACAACTGGGCGATGGGCGCGGCATTCTGCTGGGTGAACAGCAGCTAACAAATGGTCGCAAGCTCGACTGGCACTTAAAAGGCGCTGGACTAACTCCTTATTCGCGCATGGGCGACGGTCGCGCGGTGATCCGCTCCAGCGTACGCGAATTCCTCGCTTCCGAAGCGCTGCATCATCTTGGCATACCCACCACGCGCGCGCTGGCGCTCGCCATCGGCGATGAGCCGGTACTGCGCGAAACCCAGGAGCGCGGTGCGATGCTAATGCGCATTGCCGACAGCCATCTGCGTTTCGGCCATTTTGAGCATTTCTATTACGGCGGTGAACAAGACAAAGTGCGCCAGCTGGCGGATTACGCTATTCGCCATCACTGGCCGCAGCTGAAAGAGGAATCGGACCGTTATCTGCTGTGGTTCACCGATATCGTCAAACGCACCGCCAGCCTGATCGCCCATTGGCAAAGCGTAGGCTTTGCGCACGGTGTGATGAACACCGATAACATGTCGATTCTGGGCTTAACGCTGGATTACGGTCCGTACGGTTTCCTCGACGACTATCAGCCGGATTACATCTGCAATCACAGCGATTATCAGGGCCGCTATGCCTTCGAAAATCAGCCGATGATTGGCCTGTGGAACCTTAATCGCCTGGCGCACGCCTTGTCGGGCTTAATGACCACCGAGCAACTCAAACTGGCGCTCGGTCATTATGAAAACGAGTTGATGCGCGTCTGGGGCGAGAAGATGCGAGCCAAGCTCGGCTTGCTGACGGCGGATGCCAATGACAACACGCTTCTGACCGGCTTGCTGTCGATGATGACGGCGGAACGCAGTGATTACACGCTGACCTTCCGCATGCTAAGCGACACGCAGCAAGATGATAGCCGTTCGCCGTTGCGGGATGAGTTTATCGATCGTGACGCTTTTGATCGCTGGTACAGCGATTATCGCCAGCGTTTGTTGCAAGATCACGCCAGCGATGCGCAGCGTCAGGCGGTGATGAAGGCGGCCAATCCGGCGCTGGTATTGCGCAACTATCTGGCACAGCAGGTGATTGAAGAGGTAGAGAACGGCGAGACCACGGCGTTAGCCAGGCTGCACAGTGCATTACAGCAGCCGTTTAGCGATGCGGCCGTCAGCGCGGAGTTGCGTCAACGGCCACCAGAGTGGGGCAAAACGCTGGAAGTGAGTTGTTCCAGCTAGGTCGGGATTAAAAACGGCTGTCGACAGCGGCAGCCAGTTTTGCCAGCACCTCGGCGCTGTCTTCCCAGCCGAGGCACGGATCGGTGATCGATTGGCCGTAGGTCAGCGCTTCACCGCTCACCACTTTCTGATTTCCTTCCTGCAGGAAGCTTTCGATCATCACGCCCGCGACCGCGCGCGATCCGGCACGGATTTGCGCCGCCACGTCATCGGCAACATCACGCTGACGACCGTGCTGCTTCAGGCAGTTGCCGTGGCTGAAGTCGATCACCAGCTGCTCCGGCAGATTGAAGTCGCGCAGATTGGCCGCCGCAGCCGCCACATCTTCGGCGTGATAGTTCGGCTGACGACCGCCGCGCAGGATCACGTGACCATGCGGATTGCCGCTGGTTTGATAAATGGTCATCTGACCGTTTTTATCCGGTGACAGGAACATATGGCTGGCGCGCGCGGCGCGAATCGCATCGACCGCGATCTGCACGTTGCCGTCGGTGCCGTTCTTGAAACCGACCGGGCAGGAGAGCGCCGATGCCATCTCACGGTGGATCTGACTTTCAGTGGTTCGCGCGCCAATTGCGCCCCAGCTGATAAGGTCGGCAATAAACTGGCCGATCACCATATCGAGGAATTCGGTGGCGGTTGGCATGCCGAGCGCGTTGATATCCAGCAGCAGTTTGCGCGCGATGGCGATGCCGCGATTGACATCATAGCTACCATCCAGATCCGGATCGGAAATCAGGCCTTTCCAGCCAATCACGGTGCGCGGTTTTTCAAAATAGGCGCGCATGACAATTTCCAGACGATCTTTATGGCGCTCACGCAGCACGTTCAGTCGTTCTGCATACTCAATCGCCGCTTTAGGATCGTGCAGAGAGCAAGGTCCAATAATCACTAAAAGACGCGGATCTTCACCGGTTAGGATGCGCGCGATGCGTTGACGGGAAGCGGTGACGTTGGCGGCAATTTCTGCCGAAATAGGGTGTTCATGCGCGAGCGCAGCCGGAGTTAACAGGCTACCGATGCGCGCGGTACGCAGTTCATCAGTCTTGTTCATTGGGATTCTCAAAAATTTTTTCTTCGCAGCGGTGAAATACCGGGAAGTGATGGTGGTCACAATAAACTAATAGCCTGCGAATTCAACCTGCTAAAAACAAAGGTCATCAAATTAGACGGAAGCCTGGCTTTACGATTCAAATACAGGTCAGGAATGTAGTGACGAGGTCGCCATAAATGGCGACCCTACGGATGTGTAGTGCGGTTTTTGTAGGGGCGCCGTTTATGGCGACCGGCAGCAACACCTAATACATGTTGCGGTTCAGGCCCATAATGTCGAGGATTTTGGTGGCGATCTCCTCCACCGAATAGTTGGTGCTGTTGAGATAACGAATCTGATTGGTGCGGAACAGTGCTTCCACTTCGCCCACCTCGAGACGACATTGGCGCAGCGAGGCGTAACGGGTATTTTCCGCGCGCTCCTGGCGAATCGCCGCCAGACGTTCAGGATCGATGGTCAACCCAAACAGCTTATGCTGATGTGCACGCAGCGCCGGCGGCAGTTTCAGGTTATCCATATCATCGGCAATAAACGGATAATTAGCGGCGCGCACGCCAAACTGCATCGCTAAATACAAGCTGGTGGGCGTTTTCCCGCAGCGAGACACGCCGAGCAAAATTACTTGCGCATCTTCCAAACCGCGTAAAGAAATGCCGTCATCATGCGCAAGGGTGTAATCGATGGCCGCGATACGCGCGTCATATTTGCCGAGGTTGCTGGCGGTTAAACCGTGTGTGCGGTGCGCCACTGGCATTGACGCCACGCCCAACTCGCTCTGCAGCGGTGCCACCAGCGCCTGCACGATGTCCTGACAAAAGCCTTCGCTCTCCAGAATAATTTCGCGTACATCGGGCGTGACAATGGAGAAGAACACCAGCGGGCGTACGCCGCTCTGCTGATAGAGCGCATTGATTTGTGCTTTAACCGCTTGAGCGCGCTGCACATTCTCAACAAACGGCAGCGTCACGCTGTGGGCCATCACCGGGAACTGAGATAACACCGCATGGCCCAGTACTTCGGCGGTTATGGCGGTGCCATCAGAAATGTAGAATACGCTGCGTTCAGTGTTCATCGTGCAAATATCCTCTTGCGTATCAATGCCTAAATTATTGATGACAATATTTCATTTTAATTAATAGTAAAATGAAATATCCATATTGTCCGCTATTGCGCTCACAAAGATGAATCAGCGAATAATCAATATTAGATGAAATGCTGTTTTGAAAAGCGTTATTTTCGCGCATTTTCCTTTTCGCGCATGAAATAAAGTGTGAAGCCGTTGCGCAACAAAAATCAATCGCTAACCCTCTGAAAAGGGGAAAAATATCGTTACAGCAATCCATTAGCGTGAAATAGCCCGGTTGCGCAACTCAATTAATTCTAAGTACTAATCCGATTTTGCCTTTCTTTTCCTGCTTTAACGATTCAACACTTAGTCTTTATTTATCGGTTGTGCCAGGCTGTTTTGGCGAATAGCAAAATGTTCCATGTGTATTCACATCATTTAAAAGGATAATCTCAATGTCCAATCAAGACCAACAGTCGCTAGTGCTCTGGTACAACCAGCTTGGCATGCATGATGTTGATCGTGTGGGAGGCAAGAATGCTTCCCTTGGAGAAATGATTACGAATTTGTCGTCGCTGGGTGTTTCCGTGCCAAACGGTTATGCGACCACATCTTATGCGTTTAATCTGTTCCTCGATCAAAGCGGACTGAACCAGCGTATTTATGATTTGCTGGATAAAACGGATGTTGATGATGTTGCTGAACTCGCGCAAGCGGGTAAACAGATTCGTCAATGGGTGGTCGATACGCCATTCCAGCCTGAGCTGGAAGCGGCGATTCGTAGCGCCTACGAACAACTCTCTGCTGATGATGCCGACGCCTCCTTTGCGGTCCGCTCGTCAGCCACCGCCGAGGATATGCCCGACGCCTCGTTTGCCGGCCAGCAGGAGACTTTCCTTAACGTGCAGGGCTATGACGCGGTGATCATCGCGGTTAAGCACGTGTATGCCTCTTTATTTAACGATCGCGCTATCTCTTACCGTGTGCATCAGGGCTACGACCATCGCGGCGTAGCGCTCTCGGCCGGTATTCAGCGCATGGTGCGATCGGATCTCGCCTCGTCGGGCGTAATGTTTACCATTGATACCGAATCAGGCTTCGATCAGGTGGTGTTTATCACCTCAGCCTTTGGTTTGGGCGAAATGGTGGTGCAGGGCGCGGTTAACCCCGACGAGTTCTACGTGCACAAACCGACATTGGCAGCCAACCGTCCGGCGATTGTGCGCCGCACCATGGGCTCGAAAAAGCTGCGTATGGTGTATGCCGATTCGCAGGAGCATGGCGAGCAGGTGCGCATAGAAGATGTCGAGCAGGAACAGCGCGATCGCTTCAGCTTAACCGATGACGAAGTGCAAGCGCTGGCGCGTCAGGCGGTGCTGATTGAGCAGCACTACAAACGCCCAATGGACATTGAGTGGGCCAAAGATGGCCACACCGGCAAACTGTTCATCGTGCAGGCGCGTCCGGAAACGGTGCGCTCCAACGGTCAGGTGATGGAACGCTATACGCTGCAGGGCAAAGGTAAAGTGGTGGTCGAGGGCCGCGCCATTGGTCATCGCATCGGTGCCGGTGAAGTCAAAGTTATTCACGACATCAGCGAGATGCACCGCATTGAAAAAGGCGATGTGCTGGTGACTGACATGACCGATCCCGATTGGGAACCGATCATGAAGAAAGCCTCGGCCATCGTGACCAATCGCGGCGGTCGTACCTGCCACGCGGCGATCATCGCGCGTGAGCTGGGCATTCCGGCGGTGGTGGGCTGTGGCGATGCCACCGATCACCTTAAAGATGGCCATAAAGTCACGGTTTCCTGTGCCGAAGGCGATACCGGTTATGTCTATGACGAACTGCTGGACTTTGAAGTCACCAGCTCGCAGGTCGATACCATGCCGGAACTGCCGCTGAAGATTATGATGAACATCGGTAACCCGGATCGTGCCTTTGATTTCGCCTGCTTGCCGAACGAAGGTGTAGGCCTGGCGCGTCTGGAATTCATCATTAACCGCATGATTGGCGTGCATCCGAAAGCGCTGCTGGAGTTTGATCAGCAAACGCCGGAACTGCAGCAGCAGATTCGTCAGATGATGAAAGGCTTTGATGATCCGATTGAGTTCTACATCGGCCGTCTGACCGAAGGGATTGCGACCTTGGGTGCGGCGTTTGCGCCGAAGCGCGTGATTGTTCGTCTCTCGGATTTCAAAACCAACGAATACGCCAACCTGGTCGGCGGCGAGCGTTATGAGCCGGAAGAAGAGAACCCGATGCTCGGTTTCCGTGGCGCCGGTCGTTACGTTGCTGACAACTTCCGCGACTGCTTCAAGCTGGAGTGCGAAGCGGTGAAGCGCGTGCGTAACGAAATGGGACTGACCAACGTTGAGATCATGATTCCGTTTGTGCGTACCGTCGATCAAGCCGAAGCGGTGGTCGCCGAGCTGGCGAAAAACGGTCTGAAGCGCGGCGAGAACGGCCTGAAAGTGATCATGATGTGTGAGATCCCGTCCAACGCCTTGCTGGCTGAGCAGTTCCTCGAGCACTTCGATGGCTTCTCCATCGGCTCAAACGACATGACGCAGCTGGCACTGGGCCTCGATCGTGACTCTGGCGTGGTGTCCGCGCTGTTTGATGAGCGTAACGATGCGGTGAAAGCACTGTTGTCGATGTCGATCAAAGCGGCGAAAAAACAGGGCAAATACGTCGGGATTTGTGGTCAGGGCCCATCAGATCATCAGGACTTTGCGGCATGGTTAATGGAGCAGGGCATTGATAGCCTGTCGCTGAATCCGGATACCGTGGTTGAAACATGGTTAGGTTTGGCAGAGTTGAACGCTGCGAAACATTAACCAAGCGGCAATTTAACGCCTCAGATGAGAATTTGACGTGTCATTAAGGTAATTATCAAGGCCAGCGCTGCTGGCCTTGTTGTTTTGCCTGAAAAAAAGCCAAAAAAAAGCCCATCACAGGGGATGGGCAAAGACTACACACAGCAATTCTTCACTTTACTCAGGGGAATAAGGTTGTTTAAAAATCAGTAGCTTGATTCCAAACATAGGAAACATGTTATTGATCAGGCCCGCTGGCGTCTTTAAGAATCCTCTTATTAGTTTAAAGCTGATAACCTTTCGTGGTGATTTTCTTAGTGATCTACCGCTGTTTCAGCTGCAAAAATAATCATTCCGTAAGCGAATCCCACCTAAAGCGCCTAAAACTGCGTTTTTTCTTAAAAATCGCTTATGGAAAAAAATTATTATCAGTTAGGAATGTAAGGTGACGAAGTTGAGGTATTAGGCGGGTTAAAGTAAGGCCAGTGTAAAACGGAGAGTTTGTGCATCTTTTGCAGGGTGGGCATTCAGGTGGATCAGGTCGCCATGAATGGCGACCCTACGAACTTAACGTTGCGTTTCTTCGTGATCGTCTAATGCTTCGATGGCGGTTTGCATATCGTCATCCGGTTCAGGTGCTTCATGCATCCACACCGAAACCAGACGATAAGAGACCGCCAATACCACCGGACCAATAAATAGCCCAATCATGCCGAAAGCAATCAATCCGCCAATAACGCCGGAGAGAATCAGGATCATCGGTAAATCGGCGCCCATACGAATCAACATCGGACGCAACACGCTGTCCAGCGTACCGACCACGCAACTCCACACCAGCAGCACCGTGCCCCATGTGGTATCGCCGCTCCAGTAGAGCCAGATAATCGCTGGTACTAACACCACCAGCGGTCCGAGTTGTACCAGACAAGTGAGGATCATCAGCACGGTTAACAGCGTGGCGTAAGGAATGCCGGAAATGGCTAAACCGATGCCGCCGAGTACGCCCTGCACCAGCGCGGTGACCACTACGCCGAGCGCCACGGCGCGAATTGCCTGACCAGCCAGCAGCACGGCGGCATCACCACGGCGTCCGCTCATGCGATAAGCAAAATGACGAATCCCGTGACCCACCTGCTCGCCGCGCCAGTAGAGCAGCACGCTGAACAGCAGCATCACGATGAGATGCATCATAAAGCGGCCAAAGTGTCCGGCCTGCGCCACGAAGAAGCCCGTGGTGCGACCAATATAAGGCTGCACCTGATTCAGCATCGCCGCGCCGCCGCCATCCACTAATTTGTGGTAGCTGGAATAGAGTTTTCTGCCGACATAGGGAATCTGTCGCAACCAATCGAAGTCTGGCATCACCAGATGGCGCTGCGTTGCCCAGGCAATCACCGGCGCGCTGTTATCAATCAGGCTGCTGACCAGCAGGGCGATGGGAATAATAAACAGCAGTAATAGCAAAATGGTCATGGCGATAACCGCCAGTGAGCGGCGTCCCCATAACATTTGTTGCAGACGAATCATCAACGGCCAGGTGGCGATCACCACCATGCTGGCCCAGGCGAAGCCGAGAATAAAGGGCTGCACCACCCACAGACTGGCGATGATCATGATCAGAATGAACATCAGTGAAAACAGCATTTGCGGTAAATCCATACCGCGTTGCAGGTCTTTCATCACAACGGTTAACCTCGATTGAATCCTTCAGAGTGGGGCTGAACAGCCCTGATTAATGATGATCTATTTCCTGAAATTTAAACAGGAAAAGCAGCGACGGCGGCGCGCTTTCCTGAAAAAACAGCAGCCAGCGGAAAAGTATGATAAAACCAATGGCTGAAAAAAATTACGACGCAAACGTTTACAACATCTCGGTCACTCAATAATGATCCCACAGATTTCTCAGGCACCGGGCCTCGTTCAACTGGTGCTGACATTCCTGCAGTCCTTAAAAGAGCAAGGCTTTACCGGCGATACCGCCACCAGCTATGCCGATCGCCTCTCGCTTTCCACCGACAACAGTATTTATCAGCTGCTGCCTGATGCGGCGCTGTTTCCGCGCTCGACGGCGGATGTAGCCTTGATTGCGCGCCTCGCCGGTGAAACCCGCTTTACCAGCCTGGTGTTTACGCCACGCGGTGGCGGCACCGGCACCAACGGGCAGTCGCTCAATCAGGGCATCGTGGTGGATATGTCGCGCTATATGAACCGCATCCTGGAAATCAACACCGAGCAAGGTTGGGTGCGTGTTGAAGCGGGCGTGGTGAAAGATCAGCTCAATGCGTGGCTCAAGCCCTATGGCTTCTTCTTCTCGCCGGAGCTCTCCACCAGCAACCGCGCCACGCTTGGCGGCATGATCAACACCGATGCATCGGGCCAGGGTTCGCTGGTGTATGGCAAAACCTCCGATCACGTTGAAGGTCTGCGTGCGGTGCTGCTGGGCGGCGATATCCTGGATACGCGCGCCATGCCGACCGCACTGGCGGAACAACTGGCGAACACGCCAACGGCGGAAGGGCGCATTTATCAGCAGGTGTTAAGCCGCTGCCGTGAACAGCGCGATCTGATTCTGGAGAAATTTCCCAAACTCAATCGCTTCCTGACCGGCTACGACCTGCGTCATGTTTTCAGCGACGATTTACAGACATTCGATTTGACGCGTCTGCTGTGCGGCGCGGAAGGTACATTGGCCTTTATTACTGAAGCGCGCCTCGACATCACGCCCATCCCGAAAGTGCGCCGTTTGGTGAACATCAAATACGACTCCTTCGACTCGGCCCTGCGGAACGCACCTTTTATGGTGGAAGCCAAAGCGCTGTCGGTGGAAACCGTTGACTCGAAAGTATTGAACCTGGCGCGCGAAGATATCGTCTGGCATTCGGTGAATGAATTAATTACCGATGTGCCAGACAAAGAGATGCTCGGCCTCAACATTGTGGAGTTTGCCGGTGATGATGGCGAACTGATTGAGCAGCAAATCAGCACGCTGTGCCAGCGTTTAGATGAGCTGATGCAGCAGCAGATGGGCGGCGTGATCGGCTATCAATTGTGTGACGATTTAGGCGGCATTGAGCGCATCTATAATATGCGCAAAAAAGCAGTTGGCCTGTTGGGGAACGCCAAAGGGCGCGCCAAGCCGATTCCGTTTGTGGAAGATACTGCGGTGCCGCCAGAACAGCTGGCGGATTACATCGTCGATTTTCGTGCGCTGCTCGATAGCCACGGCCTGAGCTACGGCATGTTTGGTCACGTGGATGCCGGCGTGTTGCATGTGCGTCCGGCGCTGGACATGTGCGATCCGCAGCAAGAGCTGCTGATGAAGCAGATCTCCGATGAAGTGGTGGCGCTGACTGCGCGCTACGGCGGTTTGTTGTGGGGCGAGCACGGCAAAGGCTTCCGCGCGCAGTACAGCCCGGAATTTTTTGGCGAAACGCTGTTCAACGAATTGCGCCGCATCAAAGCCGCGTTCGATCCTGACAACCGCATGAATCCCGGCAAGATCTGTACGCCGCTGGGCAGTGATGAACCGATGATGCAGGTTGATGCGGTGAAACGCGGCACTTACGATCGGCAGATTCCCGTCACGGTGCGCAACGAGTGGCGTGGCGCAATGGAGTGTAATGGCAACGGTTTGTGCTTCAACTTTGATGCGCGTAGCCCGATGTGCCCGTCGATGAAAATCACCCGCAACCGCATTCATTCGCCGAAAGGGCGCGCCACACTCACGCGTGAATGGCTGCGCTTGCTCTCCGAGCAGGGCGTGGATCCCGTTCAGCTGGAGCAGGCGCTGCCCAAACAGGGCGCGAGCTTGCGTACGCTGATTCAGCGCACGCGCAATACCTGGCACGCGAATCAAGGCGAATATGACTTCTCGCACGAAGTGAAAGAGGCGATGTCGGGCTGTCTGGCGTGTAAAGCCTGCTCGACGCAGTGTCCTATCAAGATTGATGTGCCGAACTTCCGTTCACGCTTCCTGCAGCTTTATCACACGCGCTATCTGCGTCCGATGAGCGATCATCTGGTGGCCACAGTGGAAAGTTACGCGCCGTTGATGGCCAAAGCGCCCAAAGTGTTCAACTTCTTCCTCAAACAGCCGTGGATGCGCGAACTGAGCAAAACGCATATCGGCATGGTGGATTTGCCGCTGCTGTCATCGCCGAGCCTCAAGCAGCAGTTAAGCGGCCATCCGGCGATGAACCTGACGCTGGAGCAGTTAGAAGCGCTGGATGCGGCGCAACGCGAAAACTGCGTGCTGGTGGTGCAAGATCCTTTCACCAGCTATTACGAGGCGCAGCTGGTCACCGATTTCGTCAAGCTGATTGAGAAACTCGGTTATCGTCCGGTGCTGCTGCCGTTCTCGCCGAACGGCAAGGCGCAGCATGTGAAAGGCTTCCTGCAACGCTTTGCACGCACCGCCAGCAAAACCGCCGATTTCCTCAACCGCGTGGCGAAACTGGGCATGCCGATGGTTGGCGTCGATCCGGCGACCGTGCTTTGCTATCGCGACGAATACAACCAGGTGCTGGGCGAGCAGCGCGGCGAGTTTAACGTGCAGCTGGTGCACGAGTGGCTGAAAACCGCGTTGTCTCCACGCGCGGAACAAACCGCCAGCGGCGAAGCCTGGTATTTGTTTGCGCACTGCACCGAAGTGACCGCGCTGCCTTCCACGCCGAATCAGTGGCAGAGCATCTTTGCGCGCTTTGGCGCGAAGCTGGAAAACGTCAATGTCGGTTGTTGCGGAATGGCGGGAACCTATGGTCACGAAAGCGCAAACCTGGAGAATTCGCTGGGGATTTATGAGCTTTCCTGGCATCCGCAACTGCAAAAGCTGCCGCGTCAACGCTGTCTGGCAACCGGCTTTTCCTGTCGTAGCCAGGTAAAACGCGCAGAAGGCAATGGCATGCGTCATCCACTGCAAGCGTTACTGGAAATGATGTAAACAAATTGTAGGAGACGTCACAAAGCTGGATTAGAATATCCAGCCTGCGTGGCGAACAAAATCACTCTGCAGGCGGGTAGCTTGATCCCACTCGCCGCTGAGCGCCAGTTGATGACACAAACGTGTTAATGACAGGCGCGCCAGTTGATAGGCCTGAATCCGGAACAAACGGTCACGATCGGCATTGCCCATCTCCTGCACTAAGCGGTGATGGAGCTTGCCCATGGCATGCAGAAAACTGTGATCGTCGCCGTTAAGTTCGCAGATTTCTGCCATATCGAGGCAGGTGTCGTTGAAGCGACGCAGTTGGTCGAGAGTGCAATCGGTGCGGTTGAGCTTTGCCTGAGCCATGTAGAAGTCAACGGTGATATCGCGCACCGAAAACTTATATTCGTCGATTTTATGTTGTAACCAGGCTGAGACGGTAAGCGTCATATCGCCACCTATTTAGGTTAATGATAATCATTATCATATTCAACCGCGTCAGGAATGCAATTCCCGCTGTGAAATTTTATTGATTTCTTCTGCCTGTTACTAAAATCGGCAATAACAATTTCTTTACATAGTAGAAAGGCGTAACCTATCAATCAGGATTAAATCGTAAAATTGATTTTAAAAATTTTGCGGCAATTTAACGGGTTACGCAGGTCAGGCGCGCGCGGGAATGCCGCCGTCAATCTGCTTTGAAGCGACTATGCTTAATAAAGCAACAGTGAAAAATAGCACGAGATGATTATCCCTGCAAAACAAGAGGTTGAAGTGATATCTGATATCACTACCATAGGGGGATAGCCTGAAAAGGCCCAGACATACGAGGTAGCACAATGTCATCAGTAAATGCCGACTCCTTTTCACCCGAAGATTTCGTCTGGAAAGGGCTCACGCTGACCGAATCGGCAGCGAAACAGATTCTTAACCTGGTAGAACAAGACCCTGAAGTCAAGGGCTTGAAACTGGGTGTGAAAACGTCCGGCTGTGCCGGCTTTGGGTACGTTATGGATCTGGTAAAAGATCCTGCCGATGACGACCTGCAGTTTGAGCAATTCGGCGCAAAACTGTTTGTGCCACTTCAGGCGATGCCGTTTGTTGACGGTACCGAGCTGGATTATGTCCGCGAAGGTCTTAACCAGATTTTTAAATTCAACAACCCTAAAGCTCAACACGCCTGCGGGTGCGGTGAAAGCTTTGGCGTCGAGTAAGTAAAACATGTCACGACACACCGAAGCATCTGATGATGTACAAATGTGGGAAGGCAAGCTCAACTATAAAGAGGGCTTCTTTACCCAGTTACAAACCGAAGAATTTGCTCACGGCATCAATGAAGATGTGGTGCGCGCGATTTCGGCTAAACGTAACGAACCTGAATGGATGCTTGAATTCCGTCTCAAGGCGTTCCGCGCCTGGGAACAAATGGAAGAGCCGCACTGGCTGAAAGCGCACTACGAAAAACTGGATTATCAGGATTACAGCTACTACTCCGCGCCGTCCTGCGGCAACTGCGACGACAGCTGTGCTTCTGAACCTGGCGCGACCCAAACCTCCGGCAGCGTCGCCTCCAGCGACTACCTGACGAAGGAAGTGGAAGATGCGTTCAACCAGTTAGGCGTTCCGGTGCGTGAAGGGCGTGAAGTGGCGGTGGATGCGATTTTCGACTCCGTTTCCGTTTCCACTACCTATCGCGGCAAGCTGGCGGAGCAGGGCATTATCTTCTGCTCGTTCGGCGAAGCGATTCACGATCATCCAGAGCTGGTGCAGAAGTATCTCGGTACTGTCGTGCCGCCAAACGATAACTTCTTTGCCGCGCTGAACTCCGCTGTGGCCTCTGACGGAACCTTCGTGTACATCCCGAAAGGCGTACGTTGCCCGATGGAGCTGTCGACCTATTTCCGCATCAACGCGGCAAAAACTGGTCAGTTCGAGCGCACCATCTTGATCGCCGATGAAGACAGTTATGTCAGCTACATCGAAGGTTGCTCTGCACCGGTGCGTGACACCTATCAGCTGCACGCCGCAGTGGTAGAAGTGATCATCCACAAGAATGCTGAAGTGAAATACTCCACCGTACAGAACTGGTTCCCAGGCGGTGAAGGCGAGGGCGGTATCCTCAACTTCGTTACCAAACGTGCCCTGTGCGAAGGCGATCACAGCAAGATGTCCTGGACACAGTCTGAGACCGGTTCGGCGATCACCTGGAAATATCCAAGCTGCATCCTGCGCGGTGATTACTCGATTGGTGAGTTCTACTCAGTCGCGCTGACTGCGGGCCGCCAGCAGGCGGATACCGGTACCAAGATGATTCACATTGGTAAAAACACCAAGTCGACCATCATCTCGAAAGGTATCTCTGCCGGTAAGAGCCAGAACACCTATCGCGGCCTGGTGAAAATCATGCCAACAGCCACCAACGCGCGTAACTTCACCCAGTGTGATTCGATGCTGATTGGTGCCGAGTGCGGTGCGCACACTTTCCCGTATGTTGAAACGCGCAACAACACCGCCCATCTGGAGCATGAAGCCACTACCTCGCGCATCGGTGAAGATCAGATGTTCTACTGCCTGCAGCGTGGCATCAGCGAAGAAGATGCGATCTCAATGATCGTTAACGGCTTCTGCAAAGACGTTTTCTCCGAGCTGCCACTGGAATTCGCCGTGGAAGCGCAAAAATTGTTAGCTATCAGCCTTGAGCACAGTGTGGGCTGATGCCCGTTGCCGGAAGCAATGTGAAGGAAAGAGTATGTTAAGCATTAAAGATTTGCAGGTTAGCGTTGAAGACAAAGAGATTTTGCGCGGTCTGAACCTTGAAGTGAAACCGGGCGAAGTCCACGCCATCATGGGACCGAACGGTTCAGGTAAAAGTACCCTGTCTGCAACGCTGGCTGGTCGTGAAGATTACGAAGTCACTGGCGGTTCTGTCACCTTTAAGGGCAAAGATCTGCTGGAACTTGAGCCAGAAGAGCGTGCCGGTGAAGGCATCTTCATGGCATTCCAGTATCCGGTAGAAATTCCGGGCGTCAGCAACCAGTTCTTCCTGCAGACCTCGGTCAACGCGGTACGTAAATACCGTGAGCAGGAGCCGCTGGACCGTTTCGACTTCCAGGACTTTATCGAAGATAAAATCCAGCTGTTGAAGATGCCAGAAGATTTGCTGACCCGTTCAGTAAACGTTGGCTTCTCCGGCGGTGAGAAGAAGCGTAACGACATCCTGCAGATGGCGGCACTGGAACCTGAGCTGTGCATCCTGGATGAAACCGACTCCGGTCTGGATATCGATGCGCTGAAAATCGTAGCCGAAGGCGTTAATAGCCTGCGCGACGGTAAGCGTTCATTCATCATCGTGACGCACTATCAGCGCATCCTGGATTACATCAAGCCGGATCACGTACACGTGCTGTATCAGGGCAAGATCGTTAAATCTGGCGACTTCTCGCTGGTGAAACAGTTGGAGGAGCAAGGCTATGGCTGGCTTACCGACCAAGAGTGATAACGCCCTGCAGCAGTGGCATCACCTGTTTGAATCGCGCGGTGACGTGCGTTCTTTACAGGCGCAGCAGCACTGGCAGCAACTGATGCGTGTCGGCCTGCCGACTCGTAAGCATGAAAACTGGAAATACACGCCGCTTGATGGCCTGCTGGCGCAGCAGTTTGTGCTGCCGCAGCCGCAGGAAGTGAGCGCGGAGCAAGTTGAAGCGCTGGCGCTGCCGGTTGATGCGGTGCGTCTGGTGTTTGTTGACGGCCGCTTTCAGGCCGAATTGAGCAGCCGTGATACCGGCCTGTTTGAAATTCAGCATGCGCAGGCTTCTGAGCGTCGTCCGCTGCCGGCACCGATTCAGCCGGAAGTGTTCCTGCATCTGACCGAAAGTCTGGCAGAAGAAGCCACCACTATTCGTCTGGCGCGTGGCAAATCAGCGGCTAAACCGCTCTATCTTCTGCACATCACCAGTGGTCAGGACGCGGGCACTAACACCGTGCATCATCGCCACCATCTGCAGCTGGAAGCCAGCGCAGAAGCGGAAGTGATTGAGCACTACGTTACGCTGAATGACGTGGCGCACTTTACCGGCGCGCGTTTCACTTTCGACGTGGCTGACAATGCCAAACTGCAGCACATCAAACTGTCATTTGAGAGCGAGAAGGCTTACCACTTCGCGCACAATGATGTGGTGATGGGCCGTGATGCGAATGTAGCCACCACCAGCTTCCTGCTGGGTGCGGGCTTGTCACGTCACAACACCAGCGCGCAGCTGAATGGCGAAAATACCAATCTGGCTATCAACAGCTTGTCGTTGCCGGTGAATCAGGAAGTGTGCGATACCCGCAGCTATCTGGAGCACAACAAAGGCTACTGCACCAGCCGTCAGATGCACAAAGTCATCGCGCGCGATAAAGGTCGTGCAGTGTTCAATGGCATGATCAAAGTGGCACAGCACGCGCTGAAAACCGATGGACAGATGACCAACAACAACCTGTTGCTGGGTCGTCTGGCTGAAGTGGACACCAAGCCGCAGCTGGAAATCTATGCGGATGACGTGAAGTGCAGTCACGGTGCGACCATTGGTCGTATTGATGAAGAGCAGATGTTCTATCTGCGCTCGCGCGGCATCGATGAGACCGCCGCACAGCGTATGATCATCCATGCTTTTGCCGCTGAACTCACCGAAACGCTGGAGAATCCGGTACTGCGTCAGGTGGTGCTGCAGCGCATTGCCGCGCGTATTCCGGGAGTTGAGTCATGAGTTTCGATCTCGAACGCATCAGAGCGGAATTTCCGATTCTGAAACGTGAGGTCAACGGACATCCGCTGGCCTACCTTGATAGCGCGGCCAGCGCACAGCGCCCGCTCGCGGTCATCAATGCGGAAAGTTATTTCTACCAGCACGGCTATGCAGCTGTGCACCGCGGTATCCATTCGTTGAGCGCGCAGGCGACCACCGACATGGAGAACGTGCGTCATCAGGCCGCGCGTTTTCTTAACGCCGCTTCGCCTGAAGAGATCATCTTCGTCAAAGGCACCACGGAAGCCATCAATCTGGTGGCTAACAGTTGGGGCGGCAGTCAGCTGCAGCCAGGCGACAACATCATCATCACCGAGATGGAGCATCACGCTAACATCGTACCGTGGCAGATGGTGGCACAGCGCACCGGCGCAGAAATTCGCGTACTGCCGCTAAATGCGCAGGGCGAGCTAGCGCTGGAGCAGCTGAGCGGCTTGATTGATAGCCGCACTCGTTTGCTGGCGGTGACCCACGTTTCAAACGTGCTCGGAACCGTCAATCCTGTGAAAGCCATCGTGGCGCAAGCGAAAGCCGCTGGCGTGATTACGCTGGTGGATGGCGCGCAAGCGGTGATGCATCACGCGGTAGATGTGCAGGATATCGACTGTGACTTCTACGCCTTCTCCGGCCATAAAATTTATGGTCCGACCGGTATTGGTGTGCTGTACGCGCGTAAAGCGTTGCAGGAGATCATGCCACCGTGGGAAGGCGGCGGTTCGATGATTTCTGAAGTGGTGCTGCCAACCGGCACCACCTTTAACAGTACGCCATGGCGTTTCGAAGCGGGCACGCCAAATACCGGCGGTATCATTGGTTTGGGTGCGGCGTTAACGTGGATCAGCGAACTGGGCCTGGACGTTATTCATCAGCGCGAATCGATGCTGATGCGTTATGCGCTGGATAAACTGGCTTCGGTGCCGGATCTGGTGATTTACGGTCCGGAGAGTCGTAGCGGCGTGGTGGCTTTTAACCTCGGCAAGCATCACGCGTTTGATGTCGGCAGTTTCCTTGATCAATACGGTATTGCGATCCGCACCGGCCATCACTGCGCAATGCCGTTGATGCGTCATTATGCGGTGCCGGCGATGTGTCGTGCCTCCTTCGCGCTGTATAACACCGAAGAAGAAGCCGATCGCCTGGCCGCAGGTTTGACCCGTATTCATCGTCTGCTGGGCGGTTGAGCAGATTTCAGGAGTGATTCATGGCGAATTTGCCAGATAAAGAGAGACTGGTTCGTAACTTTAATCGTTGCGCTAACTGGGAAGAGAAGTACCTCTACATCATTGAACTCGGTGGGAAATTACCAGAATCCTCCGAAAGCTTACAGCAGCCAGAACACGTGATTTCAGGCTGTCAGAGCCAGGTGTGGATACGCATGACCCCGCAGGCCGATGGCACCATCGCCTTCGAAGGCGACAGTGATGCGGCCATCGTTAAAGGGTTGATTGCAGTGGTATTTAGCCTGTATCAGGGGCTTAAGGCGCCAGAGATTCTCGATCTCGATGTGCGTCACTGGTTTGGCGAATTGGCGCTGACCTCACATCTCACTCCCTCGCGTTCACAGGGTCTGGAAGCCATGATCCGCGCGATCCGGCATAACGCTCAGACCCTCAGCTAAGTTACACTCTCCAGACCCCGGCTTGACCGGGGTCTGTTCTATCCGACAAAGAGAAAATTGCATGAAACCAGCCTTACGTTTAGCCGGTGCATTGCTGTTGTCCTGTTGCGGACTCTCTGCACCTGCATTTGCTACGGAATATCCCCTACCAGCCGATAACAGCCGTTTAATTGGCGAGAATACCCTGACCACTGTGCCGGATGACAAACGGCCGCTGGAGAGCATTGCCGCGCGTTATAAGATAGGCATGCTCGGCATGCTGGAAGCCAATCCAGGCGTTGATCCCTGGCTGCCAAAGGCCGGCACACAATTAACCGTGCCGCTGCAGATGCTGCTTCCTGATGCGCCACGCGAAGGTATCGTGATTAACCTCGCGGAACTGCGACTCTACTACTATCCGAAAGGTGAAGATCGTGTGGTGGTCTATCCGATTGGTATCGGCCAACTGGGGGCCATGACGCCAACCATGGTCACCAGCATCAGCCAGAAAATCCCTAATCCAACCTGGACGCCAACCACCAATATCCGCAAGCGCTATGCCAAAGAGGGCATCACTTTGCCGGGCGTGGTGCCCGCCGGACCAGATAACCCGATGGGGCTGTTTGCGATGCGTCTGGCGCGTGGTACTGGTCAGTATTTGATTCACGGCACCAATGCTGACTTTGGTATTGGAATGCGCGTGAGTTCTGGCTGTATTCGCCTGCGACCGGATGATATTGAAGCGCTGTTCAACAGCGTGCCGAAAGGAACGCGCGTGCAGGTCATCAATCAGCCCATCAAATATGCCATTGAGCCCGACGGTAAGCGCTACGTTGAAGTGCATCAGCCGTTATCGCGCAACGATAAGGATGATCCACAAACCATGCCGATTGCACAGTCTGCGCAGCTGAAAGCCTTCTCAAAGAGTGAGAAGAGCGATACCGCGTTGATTAAGGAAGTGATAGCCCGACGTTCAGGAATGCCGGTGTTAGTGAGCAGCGGTGAGCCGGTAATGAATCAGAGTGCTGAAGCTGTAGGTGATGCAGTAGCGCAACCCTGAATTCGGACCAGAGAAACGCAGAATCAGGACAAAAAAAATGGTGCCACATGGGCACCATTTTTCAACCAGTACTCTTACTTACGGTAAGAGTGAGCCTGGTTGTCCAGACGCTGGTTAGCGCGAGCTGCGTCATCTTTAGCAGCCTGAACGTCAGAACGGATTGCGTTCACGTCGTTGCTCAGCTGATCAACTTTAGCGTTCAGAGTCTGAACGTCTGAAGACAGTTGGTCGATTTTAGCGTTGCTTGAGCAACCAGCCAGCATAGTTGAAGCCAGGATTACAGCGCCCAGTACCAGTTTAGTGCGATTCATTCTTTATACCCTCTAGATTGAGTTAATCTCCATGTAGCGTTACAAGTATTACACAAAGCTTTTTGAGTTGAGAATAAATTTTTGATGAGAACATGCTTAATTTTGATCGTTCGCTCAAAGAAACAGCATTTCACAGAAGAAGATGAAAATAATTAGCTAAAACAGAGAGATTTAATCGGACTAACCTTAATCATACGAGATTTTGAATAGTTAATTTCGATTGGAAATTTCTGGTTTTTGTATTACATCAGCAATAAAAAAAGCGCCTGGAAAAGGCGCTTTTTAATAAAAATTCAGTTGCTAATCAGATTACATGTACAGAAGCGGTGTTTGTCGTTCCGCTTGGTACTAATGCGCCTGAAACCATTACCACAACATCGCCTTTCTGCGCATATCCGCTTTCCAGCGCCATTTCTTTACCAATGCGATAGAAATCATCAGTTGAGGCAATTTCTGTCACCAGATGGGTTTCGATACCTTTGCTCAGAATCAGCTGACGCGCGGTGGTTTCGTTGGTGGTTAACGCCAGAATGGTGGCATCCGGGAAATACTTACGGATCGCTTTGGCAGATTTACCGCCTTCGGTAGCTACAACAATCAGTGGTGCTTCCAGCTTCTCTGCAGTCTCAACGGCACCGCGGCACACTGCTTCGGTGATGCGCAGCTTGCGTGAGTCTTGCAGTGAATCGATGCGGGATTTCATCACGCGATCGGTGCGCTCACAGATGGTCGCCATGATGGTGACCGACTCCAGCGGATAGCGGCCTTTCGCGCTCTCACCAGACAGCATCACCGCATCGGTACCATCGAGGATGGCGTTAGCCACGTCGCCGGCTTCTGCGCGGGTAGGGCGCGGATTTTTGATCATTGAATCCAGCATCTGCGTCGCGGTGATCACCACTTTGCGGGCTTTATTACATTTTTTGATCATCATCTTCTGCGCGAAGATCACTTCTTCAACCGGGATCTCAACGCCGAGGTCGCCACGCGCAACCATGATGCCGTCTGACGCTTCAAGGATCTCGTCGAAGTTGTTCAGGCCTTCCTGGTTCTCGATTTTCGAGATGATCTGAATGTGTTCGCCGCCGTGCGCTTTCAGGTGCTCACGGATTTCCAGCACGTCAGAACGCTTACGGATAAATGAAGCGGCGACGAAATCAACGTTCTGCTCGCAACCAAAGATCAGGTCGCGCTTATCTTTTTCCGCCAGTGCAGGCAGCTGAATGGAGACACCTGGCAGGTTAACGCCTTTGTTCTCACCCAGATCGCCGTTGTTCAGGACATTACAGATCACTGAGTTCTCAGTGACTTCAGTCACCTGCATACCGATCAAGCCATCGTCGACCAGCACGGTGTTACCAATTTTCAGGTCTTCAGTGAAACCGGCGTAGGTCACGGCAACACGTTCGCTGTTACCAATTACCGACTGATCGGTAGTGAAAGTGAAGGTCTGGCCCGCTTTCAACGATACATCGTTGCCGCCTTCCAGTTTCATGGTACGAATTTCCGGACCTTTGGTGTCCAGCAGAATAGCGGCCTGACGACCGGTTTTTTCCATAACTGCACGCATGTTGGTGATGCGTTGGCCGTGTTCAGCGTAATCCCCGTGCGAGAAGTTCAGGCGCATCACGTTCATGCCCGCTTCCAGCAGTTGGGTCAGCATCTCTTCAGATTCGGTTTTTGGACCGATAGTACAAACGATTTTGGTCTTTTTCATGTCAGGTTTTCTATAAGTTGTGATGGATGATAAAGGTCGGGATTCGATGCGCATGGCACCGAAGTGAGAATATTTATGGTGTTGGAACGGATTTCACAGAAATAAGAATAGGAGACGAAAGCAAAGCGTGCAGAGAAGTTATGCAGTACGCGAGGGAACTGAGTGATCAGTGTTGCGCAAATCATTGGAGTTGTTTGCATAGGCACGTTAGCGCTGAAACCTTTCAGGTGGAACAACGCGGCATAGTATAGTCGCTAAGTATGCGAAAACCAATATAAAAGCGGCGTGATAAAGACGATGCAGATCAAGAAAAAGGTGTTGCGCAAGGAGATAAAACCAGAGTGGTGCGCTCTAATGGACTCGAACCATCGACCCCCACCATGTCAAGGTGGTGCTCTAACCAACTGAGCTAAGAGCGCATGCAGAATATTCAATAATTGGTGCGTCCGAGTGGACTCGAACCACCGACCCCCACCATGTCAAGGTGGTGCTCTAACCAACTGAGCTACGGACGCACATGGTGCGCTCTAATGGACTCGAACCATCGACCCCCACCATGTCAAGGTGGTGCTCTAACCAACTGAGCTAAGAGCGCAACACGCTGTCAGGGCGACAGCGGGGACGAATATTAACGGCAGGCCGTGATGCTGGCAAGGGGAAAAAGTGTTTTTCCCCTACGACTGACCAGCAACTGTGCTATGCGTCGTTTTTTTCGCCGTTACCAGCCACTTAGCGCGCGGCGCGCGCTAAAATCACCTGCGCAGGCAGGCGCTGCAAACGACGGATGCGCCAAATCATCATCACTGCTGCGGAGGTCAGGCCGATAATAAAGCCACACCAGAAACCGGCGGGACCGAGTTTCGGCAATACCCAATCCGTCATCGCCAGTACATAACCCACCGGCAAACCCAGCACCCAATAGGCGATAAAGGTAATGAAGAAGATCGAGCGCGTGTCTTTATAACCTCGCAAAATGCCGCTGCCAATCACCTGAATCGAATCTGAGAACTGATAGATCGCCGCAAGCAGCATCAGTTGCGCCGCAAGAGTAATGACTTCAGGATTTGCGGTATACAGCGCGGCGATATCATGACGGAAGATCACGGTAAACAGCGCGGTGATGGCCGCCATACTGATGCCTACTCCCTGGCCAGTCCACGCGGCAACGCGCGCCTGTTCGGCTGAACCTTGTCCGAGTCGATAGCCAACGCGAATGGTGGTGGCCACGCCGAGCGACAACGGCAACACGAACATCAACGAGCTGAAGTTGAGCGCAATCTGGTGCCCGGCCACTTTGACGATGCCGAGTGGTGATACTAAAAGCGCCACCACGGCAAACAGGGTCACCTCAAAGAACAGCGCCAATGCCACCGGCAAACCCAGCGTGAACAGGCGTGACAAAATTGCGCGTGACGGTGCGGACCAACGCGTTTTCATGCGGATATCGCGCATGCTTGCCATGCGTTTGACCCAGAAGCGCATCACCAGGAACATCACCCAATAGACCGACGCCGTTGCCACGCCGCAGCCGACGCCGCCTAAAGCAGGCATGCCAAAATGTCCGTAAATAAAGACATAGTTGAGCGGAATGTTCACCATCAGGCCGAGAAAACCAAGCAGCATCGCCGGTTTGGTTTTCGACAAACCTTCACATTGATTGCGCATCACCTGGAACAACAGATAACCCGGTGCGCCCCACAGCAACGCATGCAGGTATCCTTCGGCTTTGGCGGCCAATTCAGGATCGATGTCATGCATGGTGTTAATCAGATAACCGGCATTCCACAGCACCACCATAATCAGTAGCGCAACGGCAATTGCCATCCAGTATCCCTGGCGCACTTGTTCCGCGATACGTTCGCGTCGTCCTGAACCGTTGAGTTGCGCAACGGTAGGCGTCAAAGCCAGTAGAAGACCATGACCAAACAGAATGGCGGGAAGCCAGATAGAGGTGCCGACAGCAACGGCGGCCATATCCGTGGCGCTTACCGCACCGGCCATAACAGTATCTACAAATCCCATCGCCGTCTGGGCCACCTGAGCAAGGATGACCGGGATCGCGAGGGCCAGCAATTGACGCGCTTCTGTAAAATACTTCTGCACGTTACACCTGCTTAATTAAAGAAGAGAGCGGGGCGAAATCCCCAAAGAATGCGCGGCATAGTGTAGCGGCAGCGCTGGCTTCCGCCAAACGTTGATCGCATTTTGTTTAGCAATTTGTGTAAAGTTTGAACTCCGCCAAATTAAGCTGCCGCCGACAAGCTGTGATAAACTGACGCAAACTTTGCAGAGGCTGAGATTATGTTTACTGGAATTGTGCAAGGCACGGCAGAAATTGTCGGCATTGAAGAGAAAGATCTGTTTCGTACCCATATTGTGCGCTTACCGGAGGATCTGTTACCGGGCCTGGCGTTGGGCGCATCGGTGGCACACAACGGCTGCTGCCTGACCGTGACCGAGATTAACGGCGATTTGGTCAGCTTCGATCTGATTAAAGAAACACTGCGCATTACCAACCTGGGTGAATTAAAGGTGGGTGATGTGGTGAATATTGAGCGTGCAGCGAAGTTCAGTGATGAAATTGGCGGCCATTTAATGTCTGGCCATATTATGACCACGGCGGAAATCTGCAAAATCATCCAGTCAGAAAACAACCGCGAAATCTGGTTTAAATTACAGGACGCCACGCAGATCAAATATATTCTGCACAAAGGTTTCGTGGGTATCGATGGAATTAGTTTGACCGTTGGCGACGTGACGAAAAGCAAATTCTGTGTGCATTTGATTCCGGAAACGCTGGAGCGCACCACTTTAGGCGCGAAGAAGTTTGGTCATAAGGTCAATATTGAGATTGATCCGCATACGCAGGCCATTGTGGAAACGGTTGAGCGCGTATTAGCGCAGCGTGAAGCCGCTGCACTGGCGCAGATTGCTAGCGCAGAATAATACCGTAAAAAAAGGCGCCATGCGGCGCCTTGATTCATTTCAAAGCTTATTAACGCGCAACGCGTAAACCGCCATCCTTGCCACGACTGAATACTACCTGCCACAGCTGAATATCACGGGCACGAAACGCACCGGCGCAGGCGTTGAGATAATAGTCGAACATACGTTTAAAACGTTCGCCATATTTCTCAGCCAGCTGCGGCCACGCCGCCTGAAAACGTTCGTACCATGCCATTAACGTCGTATCGTAATCTGCGCCAAAGTTATGCCAGTCTTCCATGACGAAATGCGGCTCACTGGCATCAGCGATTTGACGCACTGACGGCAAACAGCCGTTCGGGAAAATATATTTATCAATCCACGGATCGACATTCATATCTGTGGTGAGGGCGCCAATGGTGTGCAGCAAAAATATGCCGTCTGGTTTGAGGTTGCGGTCAGCAACATCAAAATAAGTGGCATAGTTTTTCGGCCCGACATGTTCAAACATACCGACAGAAACGATGCGATCATATTGATTATTCAGGTCGCGATAGTCCTGCAGTAATATAGTGACATCCAGTCCTTCACAGCGTTGTTGTGCCAGTTTTTGTTGCTCTGCTGAAATAGTCACGCCATGCACCGTGACGCCATAATGGCGCGCAGCGTATTCTGCCAGTCCGCCCCAGCCACAACCGATATCCAACAGCATCATACCCGGTTCAAGTTCCAACTTGCGGCATATCATATCCAGTTTGGCTTGCTGCGCGTTTTCCAGGGTATCAGCGTCTTTCCAGTAGCCGCAGGAATATTGCATATAAGGATCAAGCATCAGTGAGAATAGATCATTACCAAGGTCATAATGCTCTTTACCCACAATCCAGGCGCGTTTTTTTGATTGCAAATTAGTGAGACGCGCGGCGGCGATGCGCAACGTATCTTTAAAATGCCGGGGTAATTGTTTATCCAGATGGTGTTTTAAAACGCGATGGAAGAACATATCGAGCTGTTCGCACTCCCACCAACCATCCATGTAACTTTCACCTAATCCGAGCGATCCTTCCTCAAGAACGCGTTTAAAAAAATCTGGATGCTTTACCTGAATATCCCAGGGACGAGTGCCATTAACTGCAATATCAGCCCGCTCTAGCAGTTCATTGACGATCCGATACCAATGGTTTTCTTCAAGGCTCACTTCTTCTATAACAGATGAACTCATAGCTTCTCCATCACCTTCCGATCTGAACCTGAGAAAAAGAATAGCCAATTTCCCAAGACCTGTGAGAGAACTCACGGAAAATCCGTGCGCCAGAAATCCGACGTTGTACGACGTAGTACAGAGGTATGAATTTGAGCAGAAAAGTGGGTCGCCGCACCGGATAATGTGCAGACGCCATCCCGCGACAGTGTCGCTAAAGGTATTACATTTATATTATTGATTTAATACAGAATTACTGACCCACAGAGTATATGCTCACGTGGGTCAATATTCAACGGGTTATCGTTAGTTTGCTAACGAAAAGCGTTGACTTAGAGATTATCTTCGCAGGGACGGGAAGTGTGGGCAATATCACTTTGTGCGTTTAGCGATCGCTGGCAGACAAAGCCCGCCCACGCCAGTACCACGGTGGCGACCATCACTAACGTGGTGTTGAACAGCGCCTGCTCAAGACCGGCGGAGACCAGCAGGCTGGCAACAAAGCATAATCCTAACTGGAATAAGTTCTGTAATCCTGCGGCTTTACCAGTGGCGTGCGGGAAGGGCGCTAATGCGCTGGCAACCACAATCGGATAGATCGCACCATTGGCCAGCGCCATGCCGCAGAAGGGCATCAACAATACAAACAGCGGCGCGGAAGGCATCAGGGCGATGACAAACAGACTCAGGATGCTCAGGCTATACAACACCAGCAACCACGGCAGGAGTTGCGCGCCCTGATAACGATTTAACAGCGTGCGGCAGCCAAAGCCACCAATCAGAAACGCAATGGTCTGCGGAATATAGCTCAGGCCAATATCGCCCGGCGTCAGGCCAGCAGCGGCGAGAATGAAAGGTGATCCCGTCAGCCAGGCAAAAAAGCTCGCTGAACACGCCGAGTAGATCAAGACGTTACCGCTGTAAACGCGAGTACCCAGCAAGGTCAACCAGCCGGGTTGTTTGCCTGACGCAACTTTCTCGCGCTTAGGCGAGGTTAACTGCAGCGTACCGATCAGCAACACCACGGCAACCAGCGTTAGCGTGATAAAGATGCTGCGCCAGTGGAAGTGGCCGATAAGCCAGGCGCCGAGCAGCGGTGCCAGCGCCGGAGACAGCGCAACCAGCGGCATAATCGTGGCAAACACTTTATTGGCTTTGGCTTTTGGATAGTGATCCACCACCAGCGCCTGCCAGCTCACGGCAGCCGCACACACACCAATCGCCTGCACAAAACGCAGCGCCAGCATCAGGCGGACATCGGTCACCCAAAGCATCCCCAGACAACCAAGGGCGAAGATGGCTAACCCCGCCAGCAAAATGGGTTTACGGCCGTAACGATCTGACAGCGGCCCCCAAAATACCTGGGCACAGGCGAAACCGCCGAGAAACAGACTCAGGCTGGCGCTGATGGTGCCGGGTGCGCTCGCGAAATCACGCTGCATATCGCCAAAGGCGGGTAAATACATATCCGTGGCAAGAAAGCCGAGCATGCTGAGCACGGCGAGATAAGGCATAAATGCTTTAGACGACAACATGGTGATTCTCTTTTGGGCAGGTTGAACGCCGGGGAGTGTAAAAGGATGCAACGCGCTTTGTGAAACGCTAATATTTGCATAGTGCTGTTAAATTTTTTGAAGGCAAAATTATGTGGTCAGAATATGCGCTTGAAGTGGTGGATGCGGTGGCGCGCACTGGCAGTTTTAGTGCGGCAGCGCAGGAGCTGCATCGTGTGCCTTCTGCCGTCAGCTATACCGTGCGCCAGCTGGAAAGCTGGCTGGCGGTGCCGCTGTTTGAGCGTCAGCACCGCGAAGTGGTGATGACACCGGCGGGCGAGCATTTTGTACGTGAAGGACGATCTGTTATCAAAAAAATGCTGGCAACCCGTCGACAGTGTCAGCAACTGGCAAATGGCTGGCGCGGGGAGCTAAGCATCGCGGTTGATTGCATCGTTAAACCGCAGCGCACGCGGCAGTTAGTGAAGGATTTCTATCGCCACTTTCCCGATATGGAGCTGATTATCAGCTACGAAGTGTTTAACGGCGTGTGGGATGCATTGGCAGATGGCCGGGTTGATGTGGCGATTGGCGCAACCCAGGCGATTCCGGTGGGCGGACGTTTTGCCTTTCAGGATATGGGCGCGTTGAACTGGCGTTGTGTTGTAAGTCCGGATCATCCGTTGGTTAACAGCACGGAGCTGGATGATGAAACATTGCGAGTATGGCCATCGCTGGTGCTGGAGGATACCTCGCGTGCGTTGCCGCGCCGTATGACATGGACGCTGGATAATCAGCGACGTCTGGTGGTGCCAGAGTGGGAAACCGGGATGGATTGTTTGCTGGCAGGATTATGCGTCGGCATGGCGCCAGGCCATCTGGCGCGTCCTCTGCTGGACAGCCATAAACTGGTGGAACTGGCACTGCCGCAGGCCTTTCCGGACAGTCCGTGCTGCGTCAGCTGGTCAGAACAGCGCGCGTCACCGGCGCTGGAGTGGTTACTGGCTTATCTCGGGGATGCCGAAACGCTGAACCACGAATGGCTCAGCGAATTGTCGGCTTAGCGGCGATAGTCGCGGAACGGACCGTACGCCACCGAACGGCGCTCAATCAGCGTTGGCTGAACCTCAATGGTTTGCGGATCTTCACGCTTGCTGGTGATGCGATCCAGTAGCATTTCCAGCGCTTTTTCACCCAGTTCGGCTTTTGGCTGATGCACGGTGGTCAGCGCTGGCGTGAAATAGCGCGCGTTGCGCACATTATCGTAGCCGATGACTGAGATATCCTGCGGTACGCGCAAACCCATCTCATCAGCAGCGCAAATCGCGCCCATCGCCATAATATCGCCACCGCAGAACACCGCTGTTGGGCGCTGTTTCTGATTTAAAATCTGCTGCATCGCCTGATAGCCCGATTCAGGCTCAAAGTCGCCCTGAACTACCCATTCCGGACGCACCGTAATGCCCGCTTCGTTCATTGCCTGCAGGAAGCCAGCGTGACGGCCGCCGCCGGTGTTGCGCTCCATCTGGCCGGGAATGGCACCGATATCTCGATGACCGCGTTCAATCAGATAACGCCCGGCGAGATAGCCGCCCTGAAACGCATTGTCTTGCACGGTATCGGTGAAATCACCGCGCGATGCACCCCAATCCATCACCACCATGGGAATGTTGCGGTTCTCTTCCAGCATCTGCAGCAAATCGTCTGGATACTCAGAACACATCACCAGCAAGCCATCGACGCGCTTTTGCGCCATCATCGACAGGTAAGCACGCTGCTTTTGCAGATCGTTGTGCGCATTGCCGAGAATCAGCGTGTACCCGCGTTCGAAACAACGGTTCTCCACCGCTTCGATAATTTCAGCGAAATAGGGCGCTTCGCTGGAGGTCGCCAGCAAACCTAAGGTTTTGGTGTGATTAACTTTGAGACTACGCGCCACGGCACTGGGCGAGTAGTGTAATTCTTTGATCGCTTCCCATACGGCGTTACGCGTCTCTTCCGCAACGAAACGCGTTTTGTTGATGACATGCGAAACCGTGGTGGTTGAGACACCCGCGCGTTTTGCGACATCTTTAATTGTTGCCATGAAAATGGTACTCCTGGGCTTATCGCAACTTACTGATAAGTATATTGTTAAACGTTTGCGTCTGCTAATGCTTTTATAGCCCAAAAAAGCGGGCAAAACGGTGTGTTTTAGCAGGCGAAATCACTTCATCACGCTGTAAATACAGCACGCGCAAAATCTGTTGCGCAACGAAAGGCGGCGATTCTAACAAGCTGGCGCGGATAACACGAGATTTTTGCCCATTGCTGTGCGAAAATCGCCTTAACCCTAATAATTGTGTGACTAAGGAGTTGTGATGAATACCGACCTGAAGCTGGCGCTAATGACCACCGTTGGCGCACTGTTGATGATTATCGCCTTCAGCTTTACCGCGATCATGCATTAACAAAAAAGCCGGAGCTGAGAACAGCATCCGGCTTTTTATGATTGTTGCGCAACAGTTAGCGAATAGTTTTTGGCGTCATCATGCGACGCGCGCCCACATAGTGTTTCTGCCAGTAATCCTCACCCAGTGCGCTAATCTGAATATCTTTGCCGGTACGCGGCGACTGAATGAATTTCCCGTTGCCGAGATACACGCCAACATGATCGGCGGTGCCGCGATTATTAATGCGGAAGAACACCAGATCACCTTTCTCCAGCATTTCACGCTTAATCGGTGCCGCATCGCGCAGGTGATACATCTCATTGGCGGTGCGCGGGAATTTGAATTTCACCAAATCTTTATAGGCGTACCACACTAAGCCGCTGCAATCGAAACCGGTGTGTGGCGAAGTGCCGCCCCACTGATAAGGTTTGCCGAGTTGGCCCATCAATTTGGTCATCGCTGTTTCACGCGCTTTTTGATAACGCTGGCGGTGCGCCTTACTCATTTTGATGCCGGTCAGCGCTAACGCTTCATCATCGACGGCGATCTCTGGTGTTTTCTTCGCTAAACGTTGATGACCGTATTTCTTAGCAGAGAGTTTCAGCGGGGATTTTTTGCTGGTGGTCTTGTGCAGCGCGGTTTCTGTTTTGGTCTGTTTTTTGAGTTTGAATTTTTGAACAGCAGTCAGGCGCGATTTTTTGGTGGTGGTTTTCACCGGGCGTCGTTTGCGGCGCTCGTCTTCACGTGCGCTCTTTTTCTCTGCTTTAAGCGAACTGGCATTAACGGGCGCATGCGGAGATGCAGCAGCCACATTAAAAAACAGTTGGGCGAAAGCCAGTATGAAAAGCGTAATTAGTAGACGCATAATCCGGTTACAGGTTAAGCAGGCTGAATGAAAGCAGACTGCGTTAAAGTGAGAGAAATCTGATCAAGCGATCAGCGCCGAGGCAATTCTAATCCACTTTTTTTCCAAAAGGTAAGGCCTTTTTCCATTAATATGTTACCAGATTGATTCTGTAGCAAAAATGAGCGATTTCAGCTGGTTAACGCAGCGAAACTATTGCTAATTATTAATTTATTAATGCCAATTAATGATATGAAAATGTTATTTGTCATGCGTTAACTTAACAAACATGGCGATTAGCCAGTGCAAACGCAAAATCCCGTTTTCAGTCCGGGAGCGAAATCGCTACAATAAACAAACACGAAGTAGAAGATTAAGGAAGGCAATAATGAGTACTGTTGAAAAAATTCAGCGTCAGATCGCAGAAAACCCGATTCTGCTGTACATGAAAGGTTCTCCAAAGCTGCCAAGCTGCGGTTTCTCGGCGCAAGCCGTGCAGGCGCTTTCTGCGTGTGGCGAGCGTTTCGCATACGTGGACATTCTGCAGAACCCGGACATTCGTGCTGAAATGCCAAAATACGCTAACTGGCCAACCTTCCCGCAGCTGTGGGTAGATGGTGAACTGGTCGGCGGCTGCGACATCATCGTTGAGATGTTCCAGCGCGGTGAACTTCAGCCACTGCTGAAAGAGACCGCTGAGAAGTATAAAGAAGCGGAATAATGCAGAAGGCCGACAAATGTCGGCCTTTTCTTTGCTTACTCGGCAGACGCGTCGTCTGCGGATTCTTCACTGAAAGCCAGCGGCCAGCCGCCCAGACGTTTCCAGCGGTTCACCAACTCACAAAACAGCGTCGCGGTTTGCTCGGTGTCATACAGCGCCGAATGCGCTTGCGTACTATCAAACTCCATTCCCGCCGCTTTACAGGCTTTCGCCAACACGGTTTGCCCCAGCACCAAACCACTTAACGCTGCGGTATCAAACGTAGCAAAAGGGTGGAACGGATTGCGCTTCAGGCTGGCGCGCTCTGCGGCCGCCATCACGAAGTTGAGATCGAAAGTGGCATTGTGCGCCACGATAATCGCGCGATTGCAGCCGCTATCTTTGGTGCCTTTGCGCACCATTTTAAAAATCGCATGCAGCGCTTCATATTCGCTTACCGCACCGCGCAGCGGATTGGTGGGATCGATGCCGGTAAACGCCAGCGCCGCAGGATTCAGAATGGCGCCTTCAAACGGTTCCACATGGAAATGCAGCGTTTCATCGCGGTGCAACCAGCCGTCTTCATCCATTTTCAGCGTTGTGGCTGCAATTTCCAGCAGTGCATCGGTTTGTGCATTGAAACCTGCGGTTTCAACGTCGATCACAACAGGATAAAAACCGCGGAAGCGTTGGTGGAGAGCGTTTAAAGCGTTCGATTCAGACATCAGGATCTCATGGCAATAAATAGGGCAGCGCGCATTATGGCAAAAATCGCAGGAGGGTGCAGCAGGAGAGGGAAGTCAGCCTGCAATTAGCAGGCTGACCAGCAACCTTAGTTGCCTAAGCCGTGACCGGCATGTTTGTTTTCAATCAGTTCGATCTTGTAGCCGTCTGGATCTTCAACAAACGCAATAATGGTAGAACCGCCTTTTACCGGGCCCGCTTCACGCGTCACGTTGCCGCCCGCGCTGCGAATGCGTTCGCAGGTGTCAGCCACGTTGTCCACGCCCAGCGCGATATGGCCGTAAGCGTTGCCGAGATCGTATTTATCCACGCCCCAGTTGTAAGTCAGCTCAATTACCGCGCCTTCGCTCTCTTCGGTGTAGCCAACGAATGCCAGCGTGTATTTGTACTCGGTGTTTTCGCTCTGACGCAGCACGCGCATGCCGAGCACGCGGGTGTAGAAATCGATAGAACGTTGCAAATCGCCAACGCGTAACATGGTGTGAAGTAAACGCATAACATCCTCTTTTTTAAAACGTCATCAGTGAATGACAAGACAACTAAGTATACACACTGATGAAACAACGCTGCCGCCTATCCGACGCGGCAGCCATTTTCTTACAGGGTTGGATAATCGGTATAGCCTTCCGCGCCGCCGCCGTAGAAGCTCTCAGGACGCTGCGGATTGAGTGGCGCATCTTGCTGCAAACGAGCAACCAGATCCGGGTTAGCGATAAAGTCGCGACCAAACGCCACCGCGTCAATCAGGCCGCGCGCAATCAGATCATCCGCTTTCTCAACGGTGTAGGCACCGGCACCGATAATCACGCCTGGGAACAGCGCACGCACTTTCTCACGGAATGCATCGCTGTATGGCTGTCCGCCTGCCCAGTCTGGCTCAGAAAGGTGCAGATAGGCGATGCCGCGTTTGCCCAGCTCGGCGATGTACCACAACGCTGCTTTCTCTTCTTCCGGGCCATTTTCCAGATTCTGGAAGGCACCGATTGGCGAAACGCGGATACCGATACGATCGGCAGACCAGTTAGCAATCGCCGCATCCACCACTTCCAGCGCGAAACGACCACGTTTCTCAATCGAACCGCCGTACTCATCGCTACGCTGATTTGAGCCGGGTGCGAGGAACTGATGCATCAGGTAACCGTGCGCGGAGTGCAGCTCCAGCAGGTCGAAGTCGGCTTCGCGCGCATTGGCGGCGGCCTGACCAAAATCTTTGACGATTTGCTGAATTTCAGCCACTGACAGCTCGCGCGGCACTGAGGTGTCTTCACGGTAGACCGAACCATCCGTAGCGCGCAGGGAAGTGCGCGTACCTGCCGCCAGCGCGGTAGGTGCGACCGGTGCTTTGCCTTCTGGCTGCACGCTGTTATGAGAAATGCGGCCGGTGTGCCACAGCTGCACGGCGCTGTGACCGTTAGCGGCATGAATGCCTTCGTTAATCATTTTCCACGCGGCAATTTGCTGCTGTGTGTGCAGACCCGGCGCACCGGCATAGCCTTTCGCCTGGAAAGAGATCTGGGTGGCTTCGGTGATGATCAAACCGGCACTGGCGCGCTGCTGATAATATTCTGCCATCAGTGGCGTCGGAATATCGCCCGGCTCAATGCTGCGCAGGCGCGTCAATGGGGCCATAAAAATGCGGTTCGGTACGGTAATCGCGCCCACTTTGAGTGGGGAGAACAGCTGCTTACTCGCCATATTGATTGCTCCAGGAAGACCGGTCGTCTAGTAACGACAATTTTTAAAAATCAGTGACTTATAAGCCACTGTTCGATGGTTTCGAGCGCCAGGCTAATCGGACCCGGCTCTCGGGAAATCTTGCTCTGCAAGCTGGCTCCCAGCCACAACAAATAGCAGCGCTGCGCCAGCTGCTGCGGCGTTTGCCCAAACGGCAGCGGCTGCTCAGCGGCTACCTCAGTCAAACAGCGCGTGTAGGCAGCGATGATGGCATTGGCACCTTGTTGCAGGGCATCGCGCATGGGCTCGGAGAGATCGCACACTTCGGCTGACAATTTCACGCCAAGGCAGCCAACAATATGACCTTGCTCGATAAACAGCCTTTCACCGTAGCGGAAATGCGCTAACAGGCGTTCGCTCGGCGGTAAACCGGGCAGATTTAGCTGCTGATCAATCTGTTGCTGGAAGTGGGCGAAGTAGCGCTCAATCAGCGCCACGCCAAAGGCCTCTTTCGAACCGAAATAGTGGTAGAACGAGCCTTTAGTGACTTCCGCCAGCGCCAGCATCTCGATCAAACCCATGCCGGTAAAGCCGCGCTGTAAACAAACCTGCTCGCCAATAGCGAGCAGATGTTCACGGGTATCGTTGCGTTGCAGAGTCTTGTTCATGGGTCGCAGGTTATTAGACCAGTCAGTCTAGCGCAACCCTCAGGCGGCGGTTTGGCACGATCTGTTCATATCCAACTGCGGTTGATACTGCTGCGTCTGGATGTTGAACATGCCTAAAAGCGTATGGAAAAGATTATCTTGCGACACCTTTGCATCGGCAGCTTGCTGGCGCAAACAGGCTTCATTGATGTGATTCGCCGCCGCGTATCCCGGTGACATCCACATCAGCAGAGGAATGTGTGTTTGCTGTGAGGGCGCAAACATATAAGGCGCACCGTGCAGATATATCCCGCGTTCGCCAAGTGATTCGCCGTGATCGGAGAGATAGACCAGCGCCACATTGAAGCGATCGCTCAGGCCTTTGAGCTTATCGATGGTGCGGCTCAGCATGGCGTCGGTATACAGCAGCGAGTTGTCGTAGGTATTCACCAATGCCTGATGATCGCAATCCTGAATCTGTTTGCTGTCACAGGTGGGCGTAAAACGGCGGAACTCAGCCGGATAACGCTGATAATAGGCTGGACCGTGGCTGCCCATTTGATGCAGTACAATAATGCCGTCGTTATGCAGGCTATCAATATAGTTATCAAGACGATGCAGCAACACATCATCCTGGCAAAACCCATCGTGACAATATTGCGGCAGTTTCCACTGTGTCATGTCGGTGTGCGGCACGCGGTCGCAGGCGCCTTTGCAACCACCATCGTTTTCGCGCCACAGCACGCTCACGCCGGCATGCGCCAGGATATCAAGCACGCCTTCCTGATGATGCGCCAGATTCGCGTCGTAATGCACGCGTGGCATATTGGAGAACATGCAGGGCACCGATATAGCGGTTTCTGTGCCACAGGAAATGGCGTTGGGATAGTAAATGACCTGCTGTTTTTTCAGCTCCGGATTGGTGTCACGCGCGTAGCCACCCAGCGAGAAATTCTCGGCGCGCGCGGTTTCACCCACCACTAACACCACCAGCGTTTTCTTGGTTGCTGCGGAGATTAATGGGCCTTTGTGGGCATCCTCGCCAATTTTTACCAATTCCTGACTACCTTGCAGATAGCGTTGATCGACATAGTGGCCAGTACCGCTAACCACGTTGGCCGGAGTAATCATCTTGATCAGGTTTTTATTGTTGCGAATCAGCGAGGCGTAATCTTTGTAAAACAGCGCCGCCATCAGCAATATGATTAATATTGCGCCTAGTGCGCCCGTCAGGCGTTGCAGCAGATTCCACCACCAGCGCGTGCCGTTATTGATGCGCACGCCGCAAATCAGCGCCACCGGCACCATCCCCATCAACAGCATCCAGAGTAGATAGCGACTGCTGATCAGCGCACCGGCTTCCTGCGGGTCGGATTCAAAGACGTTTTGAATCATATTGGTGTCGATCACCGTGCCAAAACTGTGCATGAAGTAATTGGCGGCGGCGCTAACTAATACCAGCGCAATCAGTAACGGTTTGCGCAGATAAGGCCAGGCGGCTAGCGAGAAGAGAAAATAGAACGCCGAGGCGAGCACCAGCGGAATACTGGCGGCGAACAGATAATCGTGGACGTGATCGTAAGGGATCATTTCCCAGGCGCGCAGCAAGAACAGGGCATTCAGGACTAATGCGAAAAACAGGGCGGCAATAAGGTTAAATCCGTTGGTGCCGCACTGAAAGGTGATCGGAAATCTCATGAAAACTCAACGGTAAGAAGTAATGTGACAATCGTATGAAGACAAGATGAGGAAAACCTTAACGAAGATTAAACGTAAGCAATCCAAATCCTTTAAATGCTGGCTTTTTGGTAAACAGGCGTAACGAAATGCCGCGATGGCTTGATTATGCGCAATGCCCGTATACTCTTTGCACAATGTCATTAAGCTGTTATCAATGTGATTTGAGATGTTAATTGCGGAGTGCATGTGGCCGAGCAACTCGAGTTCTTCCCCGTTCCCAGCCCGTGTCGTGGCATTTGCCAGAGTGACGCACGTGGCTATTGTCGTGGCTGTTTACGCAGCCGGGAAGAGCGCTTTAACTGGATGAAATTCAGCGATGCACAAAAGCGTGATGTGCTGCGCTTGTGCCAGCAACGCTTTTTGCGTCTGCAGCGTCAGCAAAAAGTCGATGAAGATCATGATCCACAACAACCGGAACTGTTTTAAGAAAACGACGATCTGCCTTTCCGTTATACTCCCGCTTTCGTTATCTGGAATCGTGTTTAGGGGAGTTTAACCATGTTACAACCGCAGGCTATTGCACCGCAGGGACCGTCCTTTTCAACGCTGATTGCCGGTTACTGGCGTTTAATGGAGTGGGGCATGACGCCGCAGCATGTGGTGCAGTTTATTGAACACCATTTAGCACTGGGCATCACCACTGTCGATCACGCTGATATCTACGGCGATTACCAGTGTGAAGCCGCCTTTGGTGAAGCACTGCGCCTGGCGCCAGGTTTGCGTGAAAAGCTGCAAATCGTCACTAAATGCGGCATTGCGACGCGCGCCAAACCCGAACACCGCATTGGTCACTACATCACCGAAGCCAGCCACATTCTGCATAGCGCCGAAAATTCGCTGCGCCATTTCAATACCGATTACCTCGATTTGCTGCTGATTCATCGCCCGGATCCGTTGATGGACGCGGATGAAATTGCCGAAGCCTTTACGGCGCTGCATCAGAGCGGCAAAGTGCGCCATTTTGGCGTATCTAACTTCACTGCGTCTCAGTTCACGCTGCTGCAATCGCGTTTGCCATTTAGTCTGGTCACTAATCAACTGGAAATCTCCCCGCTGGAGCAAACGTCGCTGCTGGATGGCTCGCTCGATCAGTGCCAGCAGAACCGTATCCGCCCAATGGCGTGGTCCTGCCTCGGCGGCGGCCGCGTGTTTAACGATCCGCACTATCAGCCGTTGCGCGATGAGCTGGAGCAGGTGAAGCAGGAGATTGGCGCCAGCAATATCGAGCAAGTGGTGTATGCATGGGTGATGAAGCTGCCAAGCCGTCCGCTGCCGATTATTGGATCAGGCAAAATTGAACGTGTGAAAGAAGCGGTTGGCGCCTGCCAGTTAACCCTCGACCGCCAGCAATGGTTCCGCATCCGCAAAGCCGCCATCGGCTACGATGTGCCCTAAAGCGTAAAGCTGCGTCAAATTACGGCAGCCTGGATGAAAGCAGTCCAGGCTTACAGGGAATCTAACCGTAAGGAGACGTTATGAAGAAAACCCTCATTGTTATGCTGGCTCTGGCCTGCGCCGCAGGCGCGCAGGCGGCGTCAGAAGAAGTCACGCTGCACGAAACCACCGCGCAGGGCATCGGAGCGGCAATCGGCAAAGTCACTATCAGCGAAACGCCGTACGGTGTGCAATTTACGCCAGCGTTAAGCGGCCTGAAGCCGGGCATTCATGGTTTCCACGTGCATGCCAAAGGCAGCTGTGAACCGGGCGAATCAGACGGTAAAACGGTGGCGGCCGGTGCGGCGGGCGGACATCTCGATCCGCAAAAAACCGGCAAGCATCTTGGCCCGTACGCCGATGGCCACCTTGGCGACTTGCCTGCGCTGTTTGTAACCGAAGATGGCAAGGCGACTTATCCGGTGGTTGCGCCACGTATCAAATCCCTGAGTGAAATCAAAGGAAAAGCTTTGATGGTGCATGTGGGCGGCGATAATCATGCCGACCATCCGCAACCGCTCGGCGGCGGCGGGGCGCGTTTTGCCTGCGGTGTAATTTAACTTCGTGGGCGGCAGCAGCTTGTCGCCCTGATTTCCTTACTTTGAAAAAAATTGACCCATTTTCTTGCTACTCTCAGCGGTTTTTCCGTCCTATGATATTGATTCAGGAATAAAACCTTCAGGGGCAGGAATGAAAGCGCGTGGGATGATGTTGTTATGTTTATTGCTGGTGGGATGCGATCAACCCAACGACACACAGCTGCGTTTAGATGCCAGTCGACAACTGCAACGCACCATCGATACCAACCCACTGCGTGTTCAGTGTGAAAAGATTGCGCGTGGGCGTGAATGGCTGACACAGCACACCCTCCATCGTCTGGAAGCCAAAGGCTGCGAAAACGTTCTGCGCAGCGCCACCGAAACCAATTTCACTCACAGCGAAACTTATCGTCATGCGATGACGGTGGTATGCGGTGGCATTCAGGGTAAAAGTTTCACCGGCACCACCTTGTATCGACGTTTTATCTACTCTTCAGAAGAGAAGGCGCTGGTGATTGAACCGATGACCGATCAGGACAAAACCCGCTTCGAAGGACAGAAATCGCTGCAGCAGTTGCAGGACGATTTTAATCGCCAGACCACGCAATATTGTCAGTGATTAATCCGGCACCGCCTGCGCTAACTGGGCGAGAGAGCAGCGCAGGCGCCACAAAATACCCACCAGCGTATTGGCTTCGCTCTCTGCTTGCTGCTGCAGCTGATTAATCATGGTTTCCAGCTCATCCAGCGTGGCCTGCAACGCAGTGTGATGCACGCCGCGCAGACTCATAATCCGTTGCAGATCCTGCAGGCTGCTGTCGCGCATTTGCCCGAGCGTAGCCGACGTCGGCTGCCATTCGCGCAGCTGCCAGACAATGTGGGAACAGTTGAGTAGCACCACGCCCCAGCGCAGCAGCCACACGCGCGCCTGCTCGTCGCGACTGTTACTGAGCTGACTAATATGATGATAAATCTGCGATTCAAAGTGGCTTTCGCTCAGACGCGGATTGCGGCGTAGCTGATCGAGAAATGCATGGCGCAAGGCGCGAATATGCCGACGACTGCGGCGCGCATCGGAACTGGGACGTAGCACCTGAAACGCCAGCCACGCCAGCAACACGCCGCACACCTTGGCGATATTGTCATTAAGGAAGCTTTGATAATCCCAGTCGGGCGGATTGGTGACGGCGATAAAAGATCCCATAAATACAATGAACTGCCCCCACATTCCCGCGCGTTTCTTCTGCTGCAGTTTGAACAACTGCAAGGTGAGCAGCAGCGGGAACAGCACCAGCAAAAACTGCCACAGCGCGCTGATTTGCACCATTAAACCGAACTGCAGCACAAAACTAAACAGCGACAGCCACAGCAAGGTTTTGAGTAATAGCGAGACGCTGCCGCTCGGCGAAGGGGCGGAAGAGTAAAGCACGCACGCGATGGCGGTGAGCGTCAGGGCGGCGGCACCGGAATCCCATTGCGTAGTGATCCAAAAGGCGCAACCCAGCATGATGACGCTAAAAGTGCGCAGGGCGCTCCAGCCGGCTTCTGCGCTGTCACTTTCTCGCGCCAGCGACGGCGCATACGGCGGTTGAAAACGGGTATCGGCATCGGCGAGTTCAATCAGGCGAATCCAGCGATTGACGTTGAGATAGACCCAGCAGAAATAACGCAGACGCTGAACGAAGGCGCGTTGGCGGTAATCACCGGTTGCTGATGGCGTGATGCCACGCAAAATCAGCGCCAAACGGTATTTGTCACACTGTGGCTGCGCCAATTCGTGCAGCAGTTTTGCCATGGCATCGTAAAGTTCAGGCGGCGCATCGGGCCAGTTCAGCAACATGCGGCGCAGACTGGAGAGCACGCTGGTCAGACGCAGCTGCTGATGCAGCACATAGTTCAGCACGTTGTTCTGACGGCGGAAGCGATAGTGGCTCCAGAACGCCTGAATGCGCAGCAAGTTCATGGTGAGAATCTGGCTAATGACATTCTCATGGGCGGTGCGCACGTTATCGGTGCTGCCTTGCTGCAGTAATAACACCGCATGATCCAGCAAACGCGCGTGCATCTGACGCAGTGAACTCATCAGTGCATTGCCATCCGAGGTGCTGGGCAGAATCATCATCATCAATCCGGCGCAAAGAATGCCGGAGATCACTTCGCAAACGCGCGCTTGCGCGATATCCCATAGCTGAGTGACATCAGTGATATTGACGCTGCTAAAGGCAATGATGGCGGCGGTATATCCCGCCAGCGAAAACGCGTAGGCCACGTTGTTTTGGTAGTGATTGGCGATCCAGGTGCAGAACGCCAGCCAACCGGCCATGAAAAAGGCAAACAGCCAGGGCTCGTTTAGCGTGTGTCCGGCAATCAGCAGCGCGGCGCTGGCACCGAGCAAACTGCCAACGATACGCCCCAGACTTTTACTGATGGCACCGCCGACGGTGGGAAAACTCACCACCGCCGCCGATGTCATGGCCCAGTAGGGTTCATCGAGTTGCAGCGCATAAGCGATGGTCAAGGCGAGACACATCGCAATGCCATTACGCAGCGCGTAGCGCCACTCGCCCCAGCTTGCTTTTATCCACGGCAGATTTTGCCAGGCCAGCCACTGAAAATTCATCACAACCTCAGTGATCGATCGAGATGGTGCAGGTGGTGCCCGCCACCAGCGGCACGCCTTCCGGCAACGCGTCTAAGCGAATGCGCACCGGCACGCGCTGCGCCAGACGCACCCAGGGCACGTTAGGCTTGATATCCGGCACCAAACCGCCATCGCTGGCGACGCTTTGGTCGTAAATGGCGCGTCCGATACTCTCGACTTTGCCCTGCAAACGCGCACCGTTGCTGTACAACACAATCTGCGCCGCAGCGCCGGGTTGAATATGGCGCAGCTTGGTCTCTTCGAAATAACCCATCACGTAATAAGAGTGGCTGTCGACCAGCGCAAACAGCGGCGTACCGGCGCTGGCATAGTTGCCGGTACGCAGCGTCAGGTTGCTGATCCAGCCATCGGTGGGCGCGGTAATCGTAGTTTGATCGAGGTTCCAGCGTGCCTGATCGAGGCTGGCCTGCGCGGCTTTCGCCGTTGATGCGGCGGCATTGGCGGTTAAGCGCGCGGCGTCCATATCTTCCGCTGAAATGACGTTGCGCGGCAGGCTGGCGCGGCGATTGGCTTCATGCTGCGCTTTCGCCAGATCGGCCTGCGCTTTGGCTAGCTGCGCTTCGGCGTTGGACTGCGCAATTTGCCACGGCACCGGATCGAGCTTGAGCAGCACATCACCTTTATGCACGAACTGATTGTCACGCACCTCCAGGGCGATGATGCGCCCGGACACTTCCGGCGTGATATCCACCAGTTCGGCGCGCACTTTGCCATCACGCGTCCACGGCGATTGCATGTAGTAATTCCACATCCACCATCCGGCAAGCAGGGCCAGCGCAAAGATCACTACAGTTGAAAAATACTTAAAAGGGTTGAATTTCATAGTGATTTATCCGAGGCTCAGTAACCACAATGCGCCAGCGACGCACAGTACAAACAGGGAAAGGTCCATTAAGGTGGGATGCCAGACATCGCCGGAGTAGATCCAGCCGCGTATCAGCGGGTGAATCAACAACCAGAAAAAGAATCCGAGTAACACCGCTTTAAACAGCGGCGGGAAAAACAGCGACGCACCGAACACCAGGTCGGTAAGCGGGGCGCTGGGGGAAAAAGCGGTTAGGGACACGTGTCATCATCCTTTTTGACCGGGAATCATCTAAATAGAGCGTAGACGGCAAGCGTATATGCAGGCCTGGTATTTGTAATTTGCCAGGTAAACTCGCAGAATAGTGTAAAATCTGGCTTAATAGCTAGCAAGCTAATTATAAGGAGATGCAATGGATACGCCCTTGGGAACCGATCTGTCTCGCCTGGTGCGCATTTGGCGCGCGTTAATCGATCAGCGCTTAAAACCGCTCGAGTTGACACAAACACACTGGGTGACGCTACACAATATTCATCAACTCCCGCCAGAGCAGTCTCAGATTCAGCTGGCAAAAGCCATCGGCATTGAGCAGCCTTCACTGGTGCGCACGCTGGATCAGCTGGAAGAGAAGGGATTGATCACCCGCGCCACCTGCGCCAACGATCGCCGCGCGAAACGCATCAAGCTGACCAAGCAAGCTGAGCCGATCATCGAGCAGGTTGAGAATGTGATTGATGCCACGCGTGATGACATTCTTTCCGGCATCAGCCTGGAAGAGATCAATCAGATGGTGACGCTGATTGCGCGGCTGGAAAAAAATATTCTCGAGTTTCACAACCGCGAGAAATAAAAAAACCGACGCCAGGCGTCGGTTTTTTTTATCTATTCGCTTAACGTGGCGAAACGGTAACCTGGCTGCCGTTTGACGCCATCACGACGCGCTGGCCAACCGAGTAACGGGTGGCAGCTTGCTTCTGCACCACCATGATGGTGTTGCCATCATCCTTGCGGATTTCCAGCTCGACACCGTCAGATTTGTTAACCGCACCCTGCACGCCCTGACCGGCTACGCCACCGAGTACCGCACCGCCTGCGGTTGCCAGACTGCGACCGCTGCCGCCGCCAATGGTGTTACCGAGGAAACCACCCAGCACAGCACCACCAATTGCGCCAATCACGTTGTTTTCATCGCCGCCCTGGATTTTCACCGGACGCACCGAAACCAGCGTGCCGTAGGAAACACTTTGTACTTGTTTAGCTTCGCTGGCGCTGTAAACGTCACCGGAAAGGGTGCTGTCGTTGGCACAACCTGCCAGAGTTAAGCCGGTCAACGCCACGGCTACAAAACGCTTAATCATCAGAACGCTCCTTAATGCAAAAAAACGCCATATTTCTCATCCTGTACTGCACAGAGTATAAGACAGAAAACTGGCAATTGACTCTAAGTCCGTATAATACGCGGCTGGGCCGAAGCATAGACCGTCTCCCATCAACAAAAATTCAATTACCTGCAGAAAATATTTCTGAGCTGGGACACATTGCGCAGTGACGCTGAAAAGCGGAATTTTATCATAGAATTAGCCCCGGTAATTTGCCAGGCTTAAGCCAGATGATGTTAAGGGAGTGAACCGCTATGAAATCAGGACGCTATATTGGCGTGATGTCCGGCACCAGCCTTGATGGCGTGGACGTGGTACTGGCGGCCATTGATGGGCAAATGGTGGCGCAGCAGGCCAGCTATTGTCATCCCATCCCGCAGGAATTACGTCAGCAGGTGCTGGCCATTTGTCAGGGACAATCATTGACGCTATCGCAGCTCGGACAACTGGACACGCGGCTTGGCAAACTGTTCGCCGAGGCGGTATTGACCTTGATGCACCAGCAGTCGCTGGAAGCCAGCGACATTATGGCGATTGGCTGCCACGGACAAACGGTGTGGCATGAGCCGCAAAGTGATGCGCCCAATACGCTGCAAATTGGCGATAACAACCAGATCGCGGCGGCCACCGGCGTGACGGTGATCGGTGATTTTCGTCGCCGCGATATGGCGCTCGGCGGGCAGGGCGCGCCGCTGGTGCCGGCCTTCCATCAGGCGCTGTTAATGGACAGCGTCGAGCGCCGCATGGTGCTGAATATTGGCGGCATCGCCAATCTGTCGCTATTAATTCCCGGCCAGCCGGTGCGCGGTTTTGATACCGGACCGGGCAATATGCTGATCGATGCGTGGATTTGGCGCAATAAAGGTTTGCCATACGACAAAGATGCCGGCTGGGCGCGCAGCGGTCAGGTGGTTCCGGCGCTGCTGGAGTTAATGCTAGGCGATCCGTGGTTTGCGCTGCCGCCGCCAAAAAGTACCGGACGCGAATATTTCAATCTCAGCTGGATTGAGCAGCAGTTGCAGCGTTTCCCAGCGCTGGCACCACAAGATGTGCAAGCCACGTTGACTGAGCTGACGGCGTTGACCATCGCGCAGCAGGTGCAGCTCAACGACGGTTGCGATCGTCTGTTGGTGTGCGGCGGAGGCAGCCGAAATCCGCTGCTGATGGCGCGCCTAGCCACCCATCTGTCGGGTACTGAAGTGGGTACCACCGACGAAGCGGGCATCAGCGGTGACGATATGGAAGCGCTGGCCTTTGCCTGGCTGGCGTTTCGCACATTAAATGGCTTACCGGGCAACCTGCCAGCGGTAACCGGCGCGCGGGAGATGAGTGTATTGGGCGCGATTTATCCGGCCAATCCCCGACCTATTCGTTAAGAGGTGAAGATGAAAAAAACAATTATGATGCTGAGTAGCGTGGCGATCTTAAGTGGTTGCGGCATGATGCATAAACAGGAAGAGACGCCACAACAGTTGCGCTACCAGTGCGGCACCTTGCCGCTGACCGTCACTCAGGATAATGCGAAGCAGCAGGTGAGCTTTATTCTGGATGGCAAGCCGCTGACGCTGACACAAACGATCTCGGCCTCCGGCGCGCGCTACAGTGACGGCACTTACGTCTTCTGGTCAAAAGGCAATGGCGCTTTTGTTGAACGTAATGACAAAATCGTGATTAATGATTGTGAATTGCAGAACGCGGATACCTCCGCTCAGTAAACGTTAGAGAAAGAGAAACAGCATGAGCGACAGTGACAGCTTGCAAAATATTGCCCATCTGCGTCGTGAATACACTCGCGGCGGGCTGCGACGTAAAGATCTGCCCGATAATCCTCTGGCGCTGTTTGAGCAGTGGCTGCAGCAGGCCTGCACCGCGCAGTTGCCGGATCCGACGGCGATGACGGTGGCCACCGTTGACAGCAGCGGCCAGCCTTATCAGCGCATCGTGCTGCTTAAGCACTACGACGAGCAAGGCATGGTGTTTTATACCAACCTCGGCAGCCGCAAGGCGCTGCAGCTGGCAGAGAATCCGCGTATCTCGCTGCACTTCCCGTGGCACTTCCTGGAGCGTCAGGTGATGGTGCTGGGTGAAGTGGAAAAACTGTCGCCGCTCGAGGTGCTGAAGTACTTCAGCAGTCGCCCGCGTGATAGCCAGATTGGTGCGTGGGTGTCGAAGCAGTCGAGCCGCATTTCGGCGCGCGGCGTGCTGGAAGGCAAGTTCCTCGAACTCAAACAGAAATTCCAGCAGGGTGAAGTGCCGCTGCCGAGTTTTTGGGGCGGTTACCGCGTCAAATTCCACACCGTGGAGTTCTGGCAGGGTGGCGAACATCGCCTGCACGATCGCTTCCTCTACCAGCGTAATGACAATGGCTGGTCGATTGACCGTTTAGCCCCGTAAAACTGCTTTTTATCCCCTTTCAACGCTGGCGCAGTTGGCGTCAGCGCTTTATGCTATAGCCCTCTTTTTTTTCGTCTCCGCACGTCGGCGGAAAGCTGTGTACCAGCCTAGGTGCAGTCTGATCAATTTGGAGTCAGTGATGACCAGCAGTAACCTGATACAACAATTGCAAGAAAGGGGCTTAGTCGCCCAGGTAACGGATGAAGAAGCGTTAGCAGAGCGACTGGCGCAAGGGCCAATTGCACTCTATTGCGGCTTCGATCCTACCGCTGATAGCTTGCATTTGGGCCATCTGGTGCCGCTGCTCTGCCTGAAACGTTTTCAGGATGCCGGACACAAGCCGGTCGCGCTGGTGGGTGGTGCCACCGGTCTGATTGGCGATCCCAGCTTTAAAGCAGCAGAACGTAAACTTAACACCGCTGAAACCGTTGGCGAGTGGGTCGACAAGATCCGCAACCAGGTCGCGCCTTTCCTCAGCTTCGATTGCGGCGACAACAGCGCGATTGCCGCGAACAACTACGACTGGTTTGGCGGCATGAACGTGCTGACCTTCCTGCGCGATATCGGTAAGCACTTCTCAGTCAACCAGATGATCAACCGCGAAGCGGTGAAACAGCGTCTGAACCGTGAAGATCAGGGCATCTCCTACACCGAGTTCTCTTATAACCTGCTGCAGGGTTATGACTTTGCTGAGCTGAACAAGCGTCACGATGTGGTGCTGCAGATTGGCGGTTCCGATCAGTGGGGCAACATTACTTCTGGTATCGACCTGACGCGTCGTCTGCATCAGCAGCAGGCGTGGGGATTGACCGTACCGCTGATCACCAAATCTGACGGCACCAAATTCGGTAAAACCGAAGGTGGCGCGGTGTGGCTGGATGCGAAGAAAACCAGTCCGTACAAGTTCTACCAGTTCTGGATCAACACCGCAGATGCAGACGTATATCGCTTCCTGAAGTTCTTCACCTTCATGAGCATTGAAGAGATCAATGCGCTGGAAGAAGAAGACAAAAACAGCGGCACAGCGCCACGCGCGCAGTACGTGCTGGCTGAGCAGGTCACGCGTCTGGTGCACGGTGAAAGCGGCTTAACCGCGGCAAAACGTATCACTGAGAGCCTGTTCTCTGGCAGTTTGAGTGCGATGACCGAAGCCGACTTCGAGCAGCTGGCGCAGGACGGCATGCCAACCATCACGTTGACGGCAGAAGACGATCTGCAGCAGGCGCTGGTAGCGGCTGAGCTGGTGCCATCACGCGGCCAGGCGCGCACCATGATCGGTTCTAACGCGGTCTCGCTGAATGGCGAAAAACAGTCAGATGCGGAGTACCGTTTCAGCGACAGCGATAAACTGTTTGGACGTTTCACGTTGTTGCGTCGCGGTAAAAAACATTACTGCCTGATTAACTGGCAGTAAGCGTTCAGGGCCGGCTTCCGGCCCTTTTTTATGGCAAGACAGCAGTACAGGGCAAAATGAAAAATATTCTCGCAATTCAATCTCACGTTGTTTACGGACACGCCGGTAACAGCGCTGCCGAATTCCCGATGCGCCGCATGGGCGCAAACGTTTGGCCGCTGAATACCGTGCAATTTTCTAATCACACCCAGTATGGTCACTGGACCGGCACCGTGATGCCCGCCACGCATTTGACCGACATCGTTAAAGGCATAGCGGCGGTTGACCGCCTGAAAACCTGTGATGCGGTATTAAGTGGCTATCTGGGATCAGCGGAGCAGGGCGAACAGATTCTGGAGATCGTGCGTCTGGTGAAAGAAGCCAACCCGAACGCATGGTTCTTCTGCGATCCGGTGATGGGCCATCCGGAAAAAGGCTGCATTGTGGCACCGGGCGTGGCGGAGTTTCACTGCAAAATGGCATTGCCCGCCAGCGACATCATCGCGCCGAACCTGCTGGAGCTGGAGATGCTCAGCGGGCATGAAGTGGCCAACGTGGAGCAAGCGGTGGTTGCGGCACGAGAACTGATTAGCAAAGGCCCGAAAGTGGTGCTGGTGAAGCATCTGGCGCGCGCCGGACGCCGCAGCGATCGTTTTGAGATGCTGCTGGTGACCGCCGATGAGTGCTGGCACATCAGCCGTCCGTTGGTGGACTTTGGCGTGCGTCAGCCGGTTGGCGTGGGCGATCTCACCAGCGGCCTGCTGCTGGTCGATCTCCTGCACGGTAAGTCGCTGCAGGATGCGCTGGAGCACATTACGGCGGCGGTGTATGAAGTGATGCTGAAAACCCACGAAATGGGCGAGTACGAGTTGCAGCTGGTGGCCGCGCAGGATGCGATTGCCAAACCGACGCAGCATTTCGCGGCAGAAAAGCTGTAAATTCCCGTAGGGTGCGTATGAATGCGCACCTGTAATTGAGGTCGCCATTAATGGCGACCCTACGATTAAACCAAACCTTCCGCCTTCAACGCCGCCTGCACCGCTGGGCGCTCCGCAACCCGGCTAAACCAGGCTTCCAGCGCATCCAGTCCCGATAAATCCAGCTTGATGGCTTTAGCCCAGCGCGTCACCACGAACAGATACACATCGGCGACGGTAAAACGTAATCCCAGCAGCCACTGCTTATCCTGCAGCGCCTCATTCACCTGCTGATACTTCTTCTCCAGTTGCGCACGCGCAATGGCTTTGTACTCTTCTGGCGTATCAGGACGGAACAGCGGGCTGAAACCCTTGTGCAGTTCGCTGCTGACATAACTTAACCACTCCAGAGTGTGATAGCGCGTCAGGCTGCCGGTCGGGGCCAGCAGGTTGCGATCCGGCTTGAGATCCGCCAGATACTGCACAATCGCCACGCCTTCTGTCAGGATGCTGCCATCATCAAACTGCAGCGCCGGCACTTGTCCTTTCGGGTTAATCTGCCAGTAATCTTCTCCTTGCTCGGTCACTTTCTTCTGCAGGTCCACGTTCACCTGGGTAAAGTCCAGTCCGCATTCCAGCGCGACAATATGCGGTGATAGCGAACAGGCACCGGGCTTACAATAGAGTTTCATCATGGCTTCTCCTTGAGTGTTGTGGTGATCGAAGCAGCATAAGTCTGCCAGGGATTTTTGCCAGTGACAGCGATCAGGAATTGCGGTCACCGTTCAGGTTTATTCAGCAAAGCATGGCAGTAATGGCAGCTTTTCGAGCGCGAAATCCCAAAATTGCCGCACTTTAGGCGTCATATTCTTCACGCGCTGGGTGACTAACTGTACCGGCAACGGTGCCGGCTCCCATTCAGGCAGTAAACGCAGCAGTTTTCCGCTGTGGATATCGTCGAGAACCTGATACGACAGCAGCCGTCCAATGCCGTGTGCGCTGCGTAACGCTTCCAGCTGGCTCTCCACATCATTAACCCGCAGACGCGGCGTGATGCGCACGCGCAGATCCTGGGCGAAGCGCCACTCGCGCGTATGGCGCAGGCTCGTCACTAGCGCATGTTGAGTCAGTTCAGTGGGATGAAGAGGTGTGCCAGCCTGTTGCAGATAGTCGGGGCTGGCAACCAGCGTCGAGCGCACATTGCCAACCTGACGCGCCACCATCGAAGAGTCCTGCAATTCACCAATGCGCAGCGCGATATCAAGACCGTTTTCGATCAGGTCCTGATAGGTGTCGCTGAGCACCACTTCAATCTGCATCTCCGCATGCTGTTGCAGAAAGGCATTCACTAAAGGCATGACGTGGCGACGACCAAACTGCACCGGTGCGGTTAAACGCAGCAAGCCATGCAGGCCGCTGTGGTGAGCGCTGTCGATGGCGCGCTGATAATCGCCCAACACCCGTTGCGCCTGCTCAAACAGCTGCCAACCGGCTTCGGTGGGTGCCAGCTGGCGCGTTGTGCGTTCAATCAGGGTGGCGGCGAGACGGGCTTCGAGGGTATTAAGAGTGCGAGTGATCACCGGTGGCGATCGCTGTAACAAGCGTGCAGCGCCAGCCAAACTGCCTTGCTGGATAACTGCGACAAACACCTCAAGCTCATCAAACCTGTCCATGCTTCTTCCACGCTGATTAACAGTGAGCCGACATCATGAAGTTAAGCGAGCGAAAAGCGAAGTGTGAGCAGCAGAAATCGTTAAAGCAAATGTGAATGGAAGTGAAATAGCGGGCAGAAAACAGCCGGGACAAGCCCGGCTTTCTCATTACTGATTGGCGCTAGCGCGTTTCAGTTCAGTTTGACTGTCATCCTGCGTCATGCGATTCAGCAGTGGCGCGGTAATCAACATCAGCAAGGCAATCACGCCGGTAGCAATACCAATCTGCTGGAACACATGGCTGTAGACCGCCAGTGATGTGTGCGGATCGGTCACATCACTCGGCACTGCCATCAGGTTGGCGACTTTACCCGCAATCATTGCTGCACCTGCGGTGGTCAGGAACCAGGAACCCATAATGAAGCCCATCAGACGCTGTGGCACCAGCTGTGCCACCATCGCCAGGCCCAGACCGGAAATCATCAGCTCACCGATGCTCTGCAACGCATAGCTGAGGATCAGCCAGTTCACCGAGACGATACCGGCTTCGTTGGCAAATTTGGCACCAAACGGCAGCACCAGGAAGGCCGCTGAACACAGCACCATACCGAAGGCGAATTTGTGTGGCATCGGCATTTTATCGCCGAGCTTGTTGTACACCGCCGCCAGAATCGGGCTTGCCAGCATAATCCAGAACGGGTTCAGCGCCTGGAACTGCTCTGGCTCAAAGGTGATGCCCAGAATCGCATGCTCAACGTTGCGGATAGCGAAGAAGTTGAGTGAGGTTGGCATCTGCATATAGAGCACGAAGAACACAATCGCTTCTACCATCAGCAGGAAGGCCACGATCATCTTACGACGTGCGGCACCTTTCAACGCGAAAGCTTCTTTGGCGAAGATCACCACGATACCTGCGGCGATGACGCCCAGCGTCATGCGTGCGATGCTCTGGTGATGCAGCAGCCAGGCCGCCAGCGCAATCAGCGCTACCACGCCAACCAGCGTCATCAGCAGTTTACCCATCTGCAGCGGGGCAAAATCCGGCTTGGAGCCGTAGTTTTTCACCACACGCTGGAAGAACAGGAAGTTCAGCAGCGTAATGACCAGACCGACAACCGACAGCGAGAACGCCGCGCCCCAGCCATATTTCGCAGCCAGCCACGGCGTCAGCATCATCGAGAACAGCGAACCGATGTTGATCGACATGTAGAACATGGTGAAGGCACCGTCGAGGCGCGCGTCATCTTTCTCATAGCAGGTCGACAGCAGGGAAGACGGGTTAGCTTTAAACAAGCCGCTACCCACCGCGATGGTCGCCATACCGATGTACACCATTGAGGTGTCATGACCGGAGAAGGCAATCAGCGCATAACCCAGCGCCAGTACCATCACGCCGAGTACGATAACGCGTTTGGTACCCAGCACTTTATCGCCGAGCCAGCCGCCGATGGCGACTAAACCATAAACCAGCGCGCTAAACGAGGTGAACAGCGTAATGGAGTCCGCTTCGGACATGCCCAGCTGTTTAACCAGGTAAACCGCCATGATGGCTTGCAGACCGTAGTAACCAAAACGTTCCCACAGTTCGATGGAGAAGATCAGATAAAACGCTTTCGGTTGCTTAAAAGCGTTGAGGCTTGGCGCCCCGTCAGTGTGTTTGTTTGCAGTTGACACGTGTACCTCAGTTTTAACATAGCCTGTTTTGCGACAGGAATTAAGTCTGCGTCGGGCTGGGTAATCCCGCGCAACATTGTTATTAGAAAGGAAAAACGGCGACTAATTTGGCTGAATCAGTCCAACAGGGCAAGCATTTTCTACACGCTGAAATACTTGCAATAGGTAGGGTTAATGCCGTTATACAAAGTTGTAAATCAGTGTTAAATCTCGCTGTGTGTAATTATATCAGGATAAACAGGTGAAATGCAGATCTGGAAGATCATTTTCCTGATATAAACTGCTCAGAGAGACATTGTTGGAATATAACGCTAAAGTTCATAAATTATACAGAGATTATTATTGCTGTTGTGCAGAATATAAGCACAACAGCTTGATTGATGAGCGTAATAAGCAGTCAAAAGATTCCAGAACGCTAATTAGTTGATCCTGCGCACAAAACCGTGAATTAATTAGCAAGGTAAAAGAAGAAAACGTTTGCGTAGCTGACATCTGACGAATATTAGCGCGATTGGGTGCATTATTTGCCAGATAAACAGGCCGCCATAAGCGCAACACGAGGAAACGAAAGGCGCAAAAAACGGCATTTAAGGCGTTTAGACAGCGCGTTAACTTTGCTGTAACCTCCTTTTTTCCCTGAAAGGACGTAGTCATGATGAAGTCGATTCGTGTTGCCCTGATTGGCGATTACCGTGCTGATGCCGTTGCGCATCAAGCCATTCCTCCCGCCGTACAACTCGCTGCAAAAACCCTTTCCCTTAACGTTAGCGCCGACTGGATTGCCACTCCCGAGCTCGACCAGCACAACCTCAATGATTACCAGGCGATTTGGCTGGTACCGGGCAGTCCTTATCTCAATGACGCGGGCGTGTTTGCCACTCTTCGCTGGGCGCGGGAAAGCGGTAAGCCATTTTTAGGTTCGTGTGGCGGATTCCAGTACGCCATCGTGGAGTACGCGCGCAATGTGCTGGGCTGGGAAGATGCGGCGCATGCGGAAACCGATGCCAGCGGTCGTTGGGTGATTGCGCCGCTGGCCTGTTCACTGGTGGAACAGCGCGGAAGCGTCACCTTCCAGCCGGGTTCACGTATTGCAAAGGCTTACGGCGCATTGCAGAGCGATGAGGGTTACCACTGCAACTTTGGCGTCAACCCTGAGTTCAGCGAAGCGCTAGCGACACAGAATCTGCAGATCACTTCCTGGGATTTGGACGGCGACGTGCGCGGCATTGAATTGACCGATCACCCGTTCTTTGTGGCTACCTTGTTCCAGTCCGAACGTGCAGCGTTACAAAACCGGCTTTCGCCGCTGGTAGTCGCGTGGCTGCAGGCCGCCGCAGTTTAAATACGCAGGGTCGCCATTCATGGCGACCGCTTTCAACTGATCTGCAACAACGGCTTACGCTCCCGCCCCGATTGGTGATAGCACTGAATAGCATCCCGCCAGTGCGCCAGCGGGAAAATCTCGACCTCGCCACACTCACTGGCACGTAACAGCGGCCAGATCTCACGGAATAACGTTTGCCAATCCTGATGTGCTAAATCCTCTAGCGTATGCCGCACGTGGAACCAGTGCAGCGCCGGACGTGGCGCATTAACTCGCACCGGCTTGCCGCTCAGCACGCCATAAGCAATGAATTCAGCGTCGGGAGATAATGATTGCCAAATCAACTGGCCGATTTCGCCGCCCACGGCATCAAACACCAGATCGCACTGCTGCGCTGCAGCAGCAATCTCGGCCCGCTGCGTTTCAGCCAGCGCAACGATGCTCAATTGCTGCAAGCGTGCGCCATGCTGCGGCGCACGATGAATCGCGGTGATGCTGCTCGCGCCCATCTGTCGCGCCCACTGCGCCAGTAACAGGGCACAAGCGGAACCGCCTGCGGTGATCAACACACGTTTACCGGCTGGCGACCACTGTTTGAGCATCAGCAACGCCGCCAGTGGATTGATATAGGCGCGTGCCGCCAGCGTGGTGCTGATGTCGGGCGGAACCGGCACCGCAATCAGCGGATCGCAATCGACATAACGTTGCCAGGTGCTCGCGCCTCGCAGCGGCAGCACGCGCTGGCCAAGCAAATGGCTAAACGCAGGCGGAGCAGCCACCACCGTGCCGACGCCCTCATAGCCAGCGATGAGCGGCGGCGAGACGCGATGGCGATAGGCGCCGGTAATCGGAATCAGATCGGAAGCATTAATGGGAGCAAACTGCATCGCCACACGCAGCAGGCCAGCAGCGCTGGGCGCTAAAGTAGAGGATTCGAGCGTAAGTACGCTGGCAGGTTCGCCAAACTGCCGATAAGCGAGCGCGAGATTGCTTATCGGCAGCGATTCAGAGTTCGGTTTTGGCGTCGAATTCACACAGATCTTCGATCAAACAGGATCCGCAACGCGGTTTGCGTGCCACGCAGGTATAGCGACCGTGCAGAATCAGCCAGTGATGGCAGTCGACTTTAAACGCCGCCGGCACCACTTTCAGCAGTTTGTCTTCCACTTCTTCCACGTTCTTACCCGGCGCGAAGCGGGTGCGATTACTGACGCGGAAAATATGCGTATCGACAGCAATCGTCGGCCAGCCAAAAGCGGTATTGAGCACCACGTTGGCGGTTTTGCGCCCAACGCCCGGCAGCGCTTCCAGTGCCGCACGATCTTCCGGCACTTCGCCGCCGTGCTGTTCCAGCAGAATGCGGCAGGTCTTGATGACGTTCTCTGCCTTGCTGTTAAACAGGCCGATGGTCTTGATGTACTCCTTCACGCCATCCACACCAAGCGCCAGAATGGTTGCTGGCGTATTCGCCACCGGATAGAGCTTCGCGGTGGCTTTGTTGACGCTAACGTCGGTGGCTTGCGCGGAGAGTAACACCGCAATCAGCAGCTCAAACGGCGAGTTGAAGTTCAGTTCTGTGGTTGGATGCGGATTCTCATCACGCAGGCGCGTCAGAATTTGCGCGCGTTTCTCTTTATTCACACCGCTTTCCCGGTTGCGCCTTGCGGCTCGGCTTCAGGCGCCGCCGCACGTGTGGCCGCACGCTGTTTCATCTTCTGATCGATCAGGTATTTCGCCGCCAGCAGCATGCCGAGGCCGATAAAGGCGCCCGGTGGTAGCATCGCCAGCAGCATTGGGGAATCAAAATGCACCACTTCAATACGCAGCGCTTTGGCCCACGGCCCCAGCAACTGATCCGCACCGTTAAACAGTGTGCCGCTGCCAATCAGTTCACGAATCGAACCCAGCGTCACCATCGCGCAGGTTGCGCCCATGCCGATGGCAAAACCATCCAGCGCGGAGAGCGGAATGCTGCTCTTCGAGGCGACCGCTTCGGCGCGACCCACCACGATGCAGTTGGTGACGATCAGCGGGATAAAGATGCCGAGCGACTGATACAAACCATATGCGTAGGCGTTGATCAGCATCTGCACGCAGCTCACCACCGAGGCGATGATCATCACGTAAATCGGGATACGGATTTCAGCCGGCACCCAACGACGTGAAGCAGAAATTGCGCTGTTGGTGATGGTCAGCACCAGCGTGGTCGCCAGGCCTAAGCCGAGGGCATTCGTGGCGGTTGAGGTGACCGCCAGCAGCGGACACAGGCCGAGCAGCTGCACCAGCGCGGAGTTATTTTTCCACAGGCCGCCGACCAGTAAATTCTTGGCTTCACTCATTTGCATCTCCACATTCAGGCAGCGAAGATAACTTCGCTGGCAGTGTTTCAATCAGCAGCGCGGTGCGCTTAGTGGCATTTACCACCGCACGTGGCGTAATGGTTGCGCCGGTAAATTGGTCGAATTCACCGCCGTCTTTTTTCACCGCAAAATTTTTGTCATCAGCGCCGTGGATCACTTTGCCATTGAAGCTGTTGATCCAGTCTGAAATACGCAGTTCGATTTTATCGCCAAGGCCCGGCGTTTCATGATGCTCAACCACGCGCACGCCCAGCACTTTGCCGTGGAAATCGGCCCCGACCAACATCTGAATCGCTCCAGAATAGCCGTCTGGCGCGGTGGTCTCAAGCGCCGCCGCAACTGGCTGATCGCCTTTACGCGCTAAATAGAGATGATGCGGTTTACCATTGCCCAGCGCCAGCGCATCGGTCACCAGATAACACTCTTGCTGGATGTGATTGTCGTACAGATCGGTCGGCACCACCTGATCTAACAGATTTTTCTGTTGCAGCGCGGTCTGATGCTCCACCGTCGGTTTGGTGACATAGTTAACCACCGCCGTCACGCCGGTGGTGATCACCGCAAACGCCGCCAGCGTCACCGCATTTTTACGAATAGCTTCGATCATCTTCAGTCCTTGCGATGGCCGTAAACGCGCGGCTGGGTGTAGTAATCAATCAGCGGCACACAAATATTGGCCAGCAATACCGCGAAGGCGACGCCGTCTGGATAGCCGCCAAAGCTGCGAATCAGCCACACCAGCAAACCAATCAGCGCACCGTAAATCAGGCGTCCGCGATTGGTGGTCGATGCGGTCACTGGATCGGTGGCAATAAAGAACGCGCCAAGCATGGTGGCACCGGAGAACAGGTGAATCAGCGGTGAGTTAAGCGACTCCGGCGAGAACAGCCAGCCCAGCGTGGCGCAGAACGCCAGCGAGACGAGGAAGCTGACCGGAATGTGCCAGCGGATGGCATTTTTCGCCAGCAGCAGCGCGCCGCCCAGCAGATAACCAAGGTTAACCCACTGCCAGCCGAGACCGGCTAACACGCCGCTGTAAATCGGCTGCGCCAGCAACTGATCGGCGCTATGTCCGGCACGCAGACCGGTTTTAAAGGTATCGAGCGGCGTCGCCTGGCTGACGCCATCAACGCCGAGTTGCAGCTGCTGCATGGTTTCACCGGCCAGCGTGTGATGGGTGAAGATCATGCTGAGTGAATCCAACAGACCAGGTTTGATCGCCTGCAAACTATCGGGCGGCAGCCAGCTGGTCATCTGCACTGGGAAAGAGATCAGCAGCACCACGTAACCCACCATCGCCGGGTTAAACGGGTTTTGCCCCAAACCGCCGTACAGCTGTTTGGCGATGACGATGGCGAAAATGGTACCCAATACCACCAACCACCACGGCGCAAGCGGCGGCAGGCTAATGCCGAGCAGCAAGGCGGTGAGCAGGGCGGAGTTATCGGATAAAGTCGGCACCAGCGGCGTTTTGCGCAGGCGCAGAATCGCGCCTTCGGTGGCCCACGCGGTGGCGATCGCCAGCAAAACCTGAATTAAAAAACCTACGCCAAAGAAATACCATTGTGCGGCCATGCCCGGCAGCGCGGCCAACACCACCAGCAGCATGATATTGCCGGTGCTGCGGCGGTTGTGGGTATAGGGAGAACTTGCGATACGAAAAGCCATTTAATCCTCAGTCGTCGAAGGCTGCTGCTGCGCTTTACGCGCTTTGGCACGGGCGACCGCAGCGGCAATTGCCGCTTTGCGCGGGTCGGCGGAGTCAGGAGAGGCAGCAGCCTCCACTTCAGGAGATGGTGTTTCAGCCTGCTGCGCGACAGCCGCAGCGGCTTTTTTGGCTTTAGCGCGCGCTATTGCCGCTTCAACGGCGGCTTTGCGCGGATCGACTTCAGCAGCAGGCGCGTCAGCTGGCGGCTCTACTGGCGCAGGTTCAGCAGGTTGTGCGGCAGCGGCGGCTTTCTTCGCTTTCGCGCGGGCAATCGCTGCTTCAACGGCAGCTTTGCGTGGATCGACTTCAGCAGCAGGTGCTTCAGCTGGCGGCTCGGCAGGTGCCGGTTCAGCGGCAGCGGCGGCTTTCTTCGCTTTCGCACGCGCAATCGCCGCTTCAACGGCCGCTTTGCGCGGATCGACTTCAGCCACCGGTTCAGCGGCAGGCTCTACCTCAGCCGCTGGTGCGCCCGCTTTCTTCGCCTTCGCACGCGCAATTGCCGCTTCCACCGCCGCTTTACGCGGATCGCCAGATTGGCGACTCAGCGCCTGAGTTTCAGCTTGCTTCTCGGCCTGCTGCGCTAAGGCTTGTGCGTGACGCGCTTCGCGCTCTGCAGCATCCTGCTCCGGCGTTTTTTCCTGACGCGCTTTCACACGTGCCACGGCAGCGTCCCGTTCACCCTGGTCGCTGCGCGCCACGCGCTGTTTGGCGTTTTCATGACGCGCTTCACGCGCCTGTTTTTCGCGCTCCAGACGTGCCAGACGCGCTTCAAAACGCGCTTTCGCTTCGGCGGTGCGTTTCGCTTCGAGGTCGATGGCGCGCAGTTCCGCCTTCTCCTGGCGATAATATTGCACCAGCGGAATGTTACTCGGGCAGACGTAAGCGCAGGCACCGCACTCAATGCAGTCATCAATATTATGTGCGCGCGCTTTTTCGTGATCGCCGCCCTGGCTGTACCAGAACAGCTGCTGCGGCAGCAGCTTGGCCGGACAGGCATCGGCGCAGGCGCTGCAGCGGATACAGGATTGTTCTTCCTGATCGTTGCCCATTTCGCTGGCGGACGGCGCCAGAATACAGTTGGAGATTTTCACCAGCGGCACGTTGAGCGACGGCAGGGTAAAGCCCATCAGCGGACCGCCCATGATCACCATCTGGCGCGATCCCGGTGTAAAACCGGCATGCTGCAGCAGGTGACTCACCGGCGTACCGAGACGTCCCCAGACGTTGCGCGGGCGCGCCAGCGCTTCGCCGGTCAGCGTCACCACGCGTTCGGTGATCGGTTCGCCGTCAACAATCGCGCGTTTTACCGCCCATGCGGTGCCGACGTTCTGCATCAGCACGCCGATATCGGTGGAGCGTCCGCCGTGTGGCACTTCGAGGCCGGTAAGAATCTGCGTCAGCTGCTTCGCGCCGCCAGAAGGATACTTGGTGGGGATGACGCGAATCTGCAATTCACGATCGCCACCCAATGCCTGCTTCAGCGCAGCAATGGCTTCAGGTTTGTTATCTTCAACGCCGATCAGCACGCGTTCCGCCTGCAACACCCACGCCAGAATGCGACAGCCTTCCAGCACTTCGGCGGCACAATCCTGCATTAAACGGTCATCGGCGGTGATGTAAGGCTCGCACTCGGCGGCGTTGATGATCAGGGTTTTGACGCCGCGCAGGCCGCCGCGCAGTTTGGTGGCGGTCGGGAAGCCCGCGCCGCCTAAACCGGCAATGCCGGCATCGTGAATGCGTTTTACGGCCTCTTCACGCGACAGGGCGCGGTAATCGGGCTGCGGATCGAGTGTCGTCCAGCGATCTTCGCCGTCGGCACGCAGGAAAATGCACAGCTCTGAGAGGCCAGAAGGGTGCGCCGTCATGTGTGGCGCAATCTCTTCGATAGTGCCGGATGTCGGAGCGTGTACCGGCAGCATGCGTCCGCCGCCAAAGGTCAGCGGCTGACCGCGTAACACTTTGTCGCCGGGCGCGACGCAAATCTCGCCTTCATGGCCGATATGCTGTTTTAACGGAATGATAAAGCGCTCAGGCAGCGGTAACTGACTCAGCGGCGTGCCGTTGGACTGTGTTTTCATTTCCGGCGGATGAATGCCGCCCTGAAAATCCCACAGCTTCTCTTTGCGGAACAGGTTAAACAAATTAAGCATGGGTTGTTTCTACCGGGATCACCCGTACAGGAATGGTGTCGAGATTCCACTTCCAGTTGGCCGTGGTGGTGGCAACCGGGCGCATCTCAATGCAGTCGGTCGGGCAAGGCGCAACGCAGAGATCGCAGCCGGTGCAGACGTCGCTCAGCACGGTGTGCATGGCGCGCGTGGCACCGACGATGGCGTCCACCGGGCAAGCCTGAATACATTTGGTGCAGCCGATGCAGTTCTCTTCATCGATCCACGCCACGGTACGTATCGGCTCCAGCACTTCTGCGCCGCCGTCGAGCGGTTGCGGTTCAACGTTGAGCAGCGCGGCCAGCTTGAGCATGGTCTGCTCGCCGCCGGGCGCGCATTTATTGATGGCTTCGCCGTTATTACCTACCGCATCGGCATACGGACGACAGCCGGGATAGCCGCACTGCCCACACTGGCTCTGCGGTAAAATCTCGTCGATCTGTTCAACAATCGGATCTTCTTCCACCTCGAAGCGACGTGAGGCGTAACCGAGCAGCGCACCGAACACCAGGCCCAATGCAGCAAGTGCGACAATCGCAATCCAAATCGCGGTCATTAGAATTTCACCAGCCCGGTGAAGCCCATAAAGGCCAGCGCCATTAAACCGGCGGTGATCAGCGCAATCGAATTGCCTTTAAACGGTGCAGGAACATTCGCCAGCACCAGACGCTCGCGCATACCCGCGAACAGCACCATCACCAGCGAGAAGCCGAGTGACGCGCTGAAGCCATACAGCGCCGCTTGCAGGAAGGTGTGATTCAAATTAACGCTTAAGAGTGGCACGCCCAGCACCGCACAGTTGGTGGTGATCAGCGGCAAAAAGATACCCAGCAGGCGATAAAGTGACGGACTGGTTTTGCGCACCACCATTTCGGTGAACTGCACGACAACAGCAATCACCAGGATGTAGGCGAGGGTACGCAGATAAACCAGATCGAGCGGCACCAGAATCAGGTGGTTCACCAGCCAGGCGCAGATCGCCGCCAGCGTGATCACGAAAGTGGTGGCAAGTCCCATGCCGATGGCCGTTTCCAGTTTTTTTGACACGCCCATAAAGGGACAAAGGCCGAGGAATTTGACCAACACGAAGTTGTTCACCAGCACTGTGCCAATAAAGAGAAGTAAGTAATCGGTCATTTTTTAACCTGGGAAGCCGAAAGGCGTCTATTATCCGGAATTGAGAGGTGCATCTCAACCTTCACCGGGTTTGTGTGGTCGTTGAGAGCACTCAGAATTAAATTGCTGACGAAACTCACATCATTATGGCTGGATAAACGTCTGTTTCACGCGTTGAGAGCGTTTGAAATAGGGCACAAACACCGCCGCAGCCAGCAGTGACAGCAGCAACGTCTGAATCGCCTTGCCGTCGGCAACGGGCGTGAAGGCAAAGGTTTTTAACGCCAGCAAAATCGTCATCAACAGCCACAGAATGTAGTGGCGCGGTAAGCGACGCGAACGTTTACAGAAAATCCAGCACACCCACATGCTGTAAAGCCAAACCACTGCGGCGGTCAGCAGTGAGATCGACCATTGCGTGAGCAAAATGCCGCCGTGTGAAAACAGCGTAGTACGCAATTCGGGATTGAACAGCGGGCTCAAATACATCGCCACCACCAGCGCGCTGGTCAGCATGGTCATGATCAGCCACGCCAGCGGCAGCAATAACCAGCCAGCGATACGCGGCGGGAACACCTGTTCGGTCATCGGGAAGATCCTGTTTGCAGAAAAGAGGGCGATGCAGAGCGTATCATGTCCAAACGGGGCACGCCCGACCTGGACAACGCAAGAGCGCAGATAAAGAGGGGATAAATCAATTAGATCACGTAACGCCAGACGGTTTTAGGCACGCGGCCCATGTCGAACAGACGTCCGCCAGAGACCAGTTCAGCACGTCGATGGTCGGCAGCGCGATACATATTGATGATCTCATTATCATCAGTCAGCGAATAATTAAGATGGTCGTAGAGTTTTTCCAGACTATCGAGATTATTCACTTTGCGGAATTTCAGCAGGTAATCTAACGCAGTCATGATTGCCATTTAAATATAAAGTACTCGGAAGTGCCCAAGTATAGGGAGCACGCAGCCAGAGTCCATACGCGACTTGTAAAAAAATACAAAATTCAGACAACATGCGCTAATTCGCTCATGAAACGACACTTTTTTGCCTTTTAAACGTTTTAAACGCGTATTTGAAAAGCGATTTAAGGCAAATTTAGGCCGGTAATTAGCGGGTATGTGAGAAAATCTCACACTAATTAATCCATACTGGTTAGCCATTATTTATCCGTCTCTATAATAGTTATTTCCGATCGTGCTGCTGACGAATCCGCTAATTATTCGCGACTGGTCGGCAAATTTATGCACACGCCATGAAACCAGCACTCACAATCTGTGCGAGCAGTCACAAAACCGATAATTGTTTGTCCGGACAGACAATAACCATTCTTTACGTACCTGCTGTAATCGTTTCCAGTACTGAGAAACATAACCGATTCTGTTTATTACATTTATTTAACCACCTGCGCAATAATTAGCAGGCATTTTGTCCATAACGGCACTCTCCTTAAAGCCTTGCACGTTCGCGTAACTCCTTTAATTCACTCTGATTTGTGAAGTAAGTCGCGCTTGTTTACGCGCTTTTCAGCCAGGCTTAATTCGCGTTTTGTACCCCTACAACACACTCCCTTCAGAGGAATGAAATTATGTGGAAACGTTTACTCTTGACCGCCATGGTGAGCTCGGCACTGAGTACGTCGGTGTTGGCTGCTGATATGACGGTGGGCTTCTCACAGGTTGGCTCGGAATCTGGCTGGCGTTCAGCAGAAACCAATGTGGCAAAAAGTGAAGCGCAAAAGCGCGGCATCACACTGAAAATCGCCGATGGCCAACAGAAACAAGAGAACCAAATCAAAGCGGTGCGCTCGTTCATTGCGCAGGGCGTTGATGCCATCTTCATTGCGCCGGTGGTGCAAACGGGATGGGAGCCGGTGCTGGAAGAAGCCAAAGATGCCAAGATTCCGGTGTTCTTACTTGATCGCGCCATCGTGGTGAAAGACAAATCGCTGTACATGGCGGTGGTCACTGCTGACAACGTGCTGGAAGGCAAGTTGATTGGTGACTGGCTGGTGAAAACTGTTGCGGACAAAAAATGTAACGTCGTCGAGCTGCAAGGCACCGTTGGCGCCAGCGTAGCGATTGACCGTAAGAAAGGCTTCGCCGAAGCCATCGCAGGACACGACAACATCAAAGTGATTCGCTCGCAGTCCGGTGACTTTACCCGCAGCAAAGGTAAAGAGGTGATGGAGAGTTTCATCAAGGCGGAAAACAACGGCAAGAACATCTGCATGGTTTACGCGCATAACGATGATATGGCGATCGGTGCCATTCAGGCGATCAAAGAAGCCGGCCTCAAACCAGGTAAAGATATCCTGACCGGTTCGATTGACGGCGTGCCAGATATCTACAAAGCGATGCTGGCTGGTGAAGCCAATGCCAACGTAGAGCTGACGCCGAACATGGCCGGCCCGGCATTTGACGCGCTGGAGAAATTCAAGAAAGACGGCACGATGCCGCCGAAAATCATCAAAACAGAATCGAAACTTTATCTGCCGGACTCCGCGCAGGCACAGCTCGATACCAAAAAAGGCATGGGTTACTGATCCCCGCAACCGCCCTTCGGGGCGGTTTTTGATGACGTAAGGCGAGGTAGAACCCGATGAGCACCTCCGATGAAACCGCACTGCTGACCATCAGCGGCGTCAGTAAAGGCTTTCCCGGCGTGAAGGCGCTGGATAATGTTTCGTTCAGCATCCGCAAGGGCGAGATCATGGCGCTGCTGGGCGAGAATGGCGCGGGCAAATCTACGCTGATTAAAGTCCTGACCGGCGTTTACACCCGCGATGCCGGCACCGTAACCCTGAATGGCAAGGCGATTACGCCGCACAATACCGCTGATGCGCAGGAGATGGGCATTGGCACCGTTTATCAGGAAGTGAATCTGCTGCCGAATATGTCGGTGGCGGATAATTTATATATTGGCCGCGAGCCGCGTCGCTTTGGCATGATCGATCGCAAGCGCATGGTGCGCGATGCCGATGCGCTGATGCGCAATTACGGCTTCGTGCTCGACGTGACGCGTCCGCTGGGCCATTACTCGGTGGCGATGCAGCAGATCATTGCGATTTGCCGCGCGGTCGATCTCTCCGCGCAGGTGCTGATCCTCGATGAACCGACTGCCAGCCTCGATGCCAATGAAGTCGAAATGCTGTTTACCTTAATGGCGCAGCTGAAAGCCAAAGGGATGAGCCTGATTTTTGTGACCCACTTTCTCGACCAGGTTTACCGCATTACCGATCGCATCACCGTGCTGCGAAACGGCCAGTTTATTGCCACGCGCGATACCGCCACGCTGCAGCAGATTGAACTGATTAAGCTGATGCTGGGGCGCGAGCTGCTGGAAACCGCTTTGCAGCGTCAGGGCAGCACGCTGCGCAGCAATCAGCCGGTGGTGTCGTTTGAAGATTACGGCAAGAAGGGCACTATTGAACCGTTCAACCTGCAGGTGCGTCCGGGGGAAGTGGTAGGCCTGGCCGGATTGCTCGGTTCCGGTCGTACCGAAACTGCCGAAGTGCTGTTTGGCATTCGCCGCGCCGATCGTGGGACTGCAACTATCAAGGGCAAAGTGCAGAACATCCGCACGCCCGCGAAAGCATCGCGCCTTGGTATGGGTTTCTGTCCGGAAGATCGAAAAACCGACGGCATCATTGGTGGCGCATCGGTACGCGAAAATATCATTCTGGCATTGCAGGCACAGCGCGGCTGGCTGCGACCGATTAAGCGTCGTGAGCAGCAGGAGATCGCCGAGCGCTTTATTAAGAGTCTTGGCATTCGCACGCCGCATGCCGATCAGCCGGTTGAGCTGTTGTCCGGCGGCAACCAGCAAAAGGTGCTGCTATCGCGCTGGCTGGTGACCAAACCACAATTCCTGATCCTCGACGAGCCAACGCGCGGCATTGATGTGGGCGCGCACGCCGAAATCATTCGCTTAATTGAAACCCTGTGCGCCGACGGATTGGCGCTGCTGGTTATCTCCTCTGAACTCGAAGAATTGGTGGGCTATGCCGATCGCGTGTTGATTATGCGCGATTTGAAGCAGGTGGCCGAAATCCCACTGGAGCAGCTGTCGGTGGCCGCGATCGTCAACGCCATCGCCGATGGAGGAGCACAACATGCTTGAATCCCCTATGACACATGACAAACCCGAACGGCGTAAGCCGAAGCTGCCGCCTGGCATGCCGCAGATTGTGGCGCTGATTCTGGTGCTGCTGGTGGATAGCCTGGTGGCGAATAACTTTTTTGCCATCCACATTCAGGATGGCCGTTTGTTCGGCAGTCCGATTGATATTCTCAATCGTGCAGCGCCGGTGGCGCTGCTGGCGATCGGCATGACGCTGGTGATTGCCACCGGCGGCATCGATCTGTCGGTGGGCGCGGTGATGGCGATTGCGGGCGCGACGGCGGCGACGCTGACCGTGGCGGGGCACAGTTTGCCGTTCATCATTCTGGTGACGCTCGGTACCGGTCTGGCCTGCGGTTTGTGGAATGGCATTTTGGTGGCGCTGCTAAAAATTCAGCCGTTTGTCGCCACCTTGATATTGATGGTGGCGGGACGCGGTGTGGCGCAGTTGATTACGCAGGGGCAAATCGTCACCTTCAATAGCGATAGCCTGGCGTGGTTTGGTAGCGGTTCGCTGTGGCTGTTGCCAGTGCCGGTATGGATTACGCTGCTGGTGGCGTTAGTGGTGTGGTTGTTGACGCGCAAAACCGCGCTCGGACTGTTTATCGAAGCGGTGGGTATCAACCTGCGCGCGGCGCGCAATGCCGGTGTGAATGGCTGGCTGGTGGTGATGTCGACCTATGTGATTAGCGGCATGTGTGCGGCGGTGGCGGGCATGATAGTCGCGGCAGATATCCGTGGGGCCGATGCCAATAACGCCGGTTTGTGGCTCGAGCTGGATGCGATTCTGGCGGTGGTGATTGGCGGTGCCTCGCTGATGGGCGGACGCTTTAATCTGGTGCTGTCGCTGATTGGCGCGTTGATTATTCAGTCGATGAATACCGGTATTTTGCTGTCCGGCTTCCAGCCTGAACTCAATCAGGTAGTGAAAGCGGTGGTGGTGATGTGCGTGCTGCTGCTGCAGTCGCCACGCTTTATTGCCATGTTGAAACGGAGACGCCCGAAATGATTAAACGTCATCTGCCCTTGATGATCACGCTGCTGGTGTTTGTGGCGGGTTATCTGTTTTGCCTGAGTCAATTTCCCGGCTTCGCCTCAACGCGCGTGATCTGCAATATCCTTACCGATAATGCCTTCCTCGGCATTATTGCGGTGGGAATGACGTTCGTGATTTTGTCTGGCGGGATTGATCTGTCAGTGGGCGCGGTGATCGCCTTCAGCGGCGTGTTCCTCGCGCGGGTTATTGGTGACTATCATCTCGATCCGCTTCTGGCGTTTGCGCTGGTGCTGGCGATGGGCGCGCTGTTTGGCGCGATGATGGGCTGGTTGATCGATGCGCTGAAAATCCCGGCGTTTATCATTACGTTGGCGGGGATGTTTTTCCTGCGCGGCTGTAGCTATCTGGTGTCGGAGAATTCGATTCCTATCGATCATCCGCTCTATACCACGCTGTCGAGTCTGGCGTGGAAGATCCCCGGCGGCGGGCGTTTGAGCTTGCTGGCGCTGATTATGCTGGTGGTGGTGCTGGGCGGCATTATTCTGGCGCACCGCACGCGTTTTGGTAATCAGGTATATGCGATTGGCGGCAGCCTGACTTCGGCGCAGCTGATGGGCGTGTCCACGCGCGCGACAACCATTAAGATTTATATGTTGTCGACCACGCTGGCGACGCTGGCGGGCATTGTGTTCTCGATTTATACCTCGGCGGGTTATGCGCTGGCGGGATTGGGTGTGGAACTGGACGCGATTGCCTCGGTGGTGATTGGCGGGACGTTGTTGTCCGGCGGCGTCGGCACGGTGTTGGGCACGCTGTTCGGCGTGTTGATTCAGGGATTGATTCAGACCTGGATTAACTTCGACGGAACCTTGAGTTCATGGTGGACCAAGATCGCCATCGGCATTCTGCTGTTCGCCTTTATCGCCCTGCAACGCCTGTTAACGGTTATGTGGGATCGCCAGCAGAACGCACCTGTCAAAAGATTAACCTCTTAAATTCTTCTCCGCTTTCGTAGGGTGGCCATTCATGGCCACCTGGTTTACCTGATGGCTGCTGGATCGGCACAAAGGCCAGAAAAGGCCAGCCCGATCGCAAAGAAACCCTGCATCCATGCAGATCGGCCTCGCAAGTATTCGCCTCATCCATGAGGCTCACCCGCTAGCGGGCAATGCTTTGCATTGTGCAAAAACGCTCCCGGCGTTTTTGTCCATGGCTCGGACGCTTTGCTCTTCGGGCTGGCCTTTCCTGTCCCCCGTGGATAATTTCATCGCTGTTTTACACCAGGTGCGCATTCATGCGCACCCTACGAAGATGTAGGGTCGCCATTTATGGCGACCACCGTTACCGCCACCAACAAAAAGGCCGCGAATCATCGCGGCCTTGTTCATTCCAGATCACATCAACGTGCCAGGCGGTAATACGCCTCATTCCAGCGCAGCGCATCTTTAAATGCCGGTAAGCGCGTCTCCTCATCAATCACCAGCACTTCAATGCCATTCAGCTCGCCGTACAGATACATATCATCCAAATCCAGTGCCTGGCTGAACACCGTGTGATGCGCGCCGCCGGCCAGAATCCAGGCTTCGGAGGCCGTTGCCAGCGACGGCTGAGCACGCCACAGCGCACGCGCCACCGGCAGTTTTGGCAGCGGTTTGGGCTGTTCGATGGCATCCACCACATTCACCAGCAAGCGGAAACGATCGCCCATGTCGATGACGCTGGCATTCACCGCGCGCCCGGCTGGCGTGGAGAAGATCATGCGCGCTGGATCGGCTTTGTCGCCAATGCCGAGGAACTGCACATCAATCAGCGGTTTCTCCTCTTTGGCGATGGATGGACACACTTCCAGCATGTGCGAGCCCAGCACCAAATCGTTGCCCGGTGAGAAGTGATAGGTGTAATCCTCCATAAAGGAAGTGCCGCCTGCACGCGTGCCCGCTTGTACTTTGAGGATGTGCAGCAGCGCGGCGGTTTTCCAGTCGCCTTCTCCGGCGAAGCCGTAGCCCTGGCCCATTAAGCGCTGCACCGCCAAACCGGGCAGTTGCGTCATGCCGTGTAAGGTCTGGAAGTTAGTGGTGAAGGCTTTGCAGCCCTCGGCTTCGAGGAAGCGCTTCAGACCCAGCTCGATGCGTGCCGCATCCAGGACGTTTTGACGTTTTTCGCCGTTGACCGCTGCTACATCGGTAAAGCGGTATTGGCTTTCATATTCATCAATCAACGCGTTGACGTCACCATCGCTGACGCTGTTCACCACTTCGACCAAATCGCCCACGCCCCAGCCATTCACGGAGTAACCAAACTGAATCTGTGCCGCAACTTTATCGCCTTCAGTTACCGCCACTTCGCGCATGTTGTCGCCGAAGCGCGCCACTTTCAGCTGCTGGCTGGCCTGTTTTGCCAGCGCGGCATTGATCCAGCGTCCGATGCGCTGCTGGCTGGCTTTATCCTGCCAGTGACCGGTGACCACGCTGTGCTGCAAGCCCATGCGCGCGCCGATAAAGCCGAACTCGCGGCCGCCGTGTGCGGTTTGGTTGAGGTTCATAAAGTCCATATCCATGCTGTCCCACGGAATCTCCGCGTTGAACTGGGTATGGAATTGCAGCAGCGGCTTATTGAGGATGCTCAGGCCACCAATCCACATCTTGGCTGGCGAGAAGGTGTGCAGCCAGGTAATGATGCCGACGCACTGATTGTCGTGGTTGGCATCGCGGCACAGAGCCAGCGCTTCGTCCGGTGATTTCACCAGCGGCTTCAGCACCAGCGACACCGGCAAAGTGCCAGCTTGATTCAAGCCCTCCATTACCTGGCGAGCGTGCTGTTCAACCTGACGCAAGGTTTCCGCGCCGTAAAGGTGCTGCGTACCAATTACAAACCACACCTGTTGTGCGTTGTGCTGTTCCATTAAATCTCTCCTTTACTGAGCGGATGCGGTGCGTGCGGCATACTGCGGTTCAGCGGCCTGGCACCAGTTTTGATAACGTTGATAAAGTTGCTGATAAACCACCACGCGCTCGGCGTTGGGTTGCAGCGTGACATCAATCGGACTGGCCATAACGTGCTGGGCGGCAGGCACATCGGCATACACGCCCGCAGCGACGGCGGCAAAAATGGCGGCGCCGAGTGCGCAGCATTCGTCAGAGGCGACGATATCCAGCGGACGGTTCATTACGTCGCAGCACGCCTGCATGATGGCGGGGGATTTGCGGGCAATGCCGCCGAGCGTCAGGATGCTCTGCACCGGAATTTGCTGCTGTTCGAAACACTCCATAATGGCGCGTGCGCCAAACGCGGTCGCGGCGATCAGGCCACCAAACAGCGCGGGCGCATCGGTGCCAAGGTTAAGATCGGTGATCACGCCTTTTAAGCGCTGATTAGCATCCGGCGTGCGGCGGCCGTTGAACCAGTCGAGCACCACCGGCAGGTGATCGAGCTGCGGATTGGCCGCCCAGGCTTCGGTGAGATTACGGATCAGATCCTTTTGCAGCGCGGCTAACTGCGGTTGCAGCTCGGGATGTTGCTGCGCCGCCTGCTGCAATGGCCAGCCGAGCAAGCGGCTGAACCAGGCATAAATATCGCCAAACGCCGACTGACCGGCTTCGCAGCCAATCGCGCCCGGCACCACGCTGCCATCCACCTGGCCGCAGATGCCTTTGATGGCGCGGTCGCCAACGGTGTCGCTGTCGGCAATCAGAATGTCGCAGGTTGAGGTACCAATCACTTTCACCAGCGTATACGGCTGCGCACCGGCACCGACCGCGCCCATGTGGCAGTCAAACGCGCCGCCCGAAAGTATCACCTTCTCTGATAAACCGAGGCGCTGTGCCCATTCGCTGCTGAGCGTGCCAACCGGCACATCGGCGGTCCAGGTTTCTGCGAACAGGGGAGAATCAAGCTGCTCGACCAGCAGAGGATCGAGCGCGCGGAAGAAGTCAGCCGGTGGCAAGCCTTGCCACTCCGGATGCCACAGAGATTTGTGCCCGGCGGCACAGCGTCCACGGCGCAATTGCGCGGGTGCGGTAGTGCCGCTGAGTAACGCGGGCACCCAATCGCACAGTTCCACCCAAGACACTGCCGCGTCACGTACCGCAGCATCGGCGCGTGACACGTGCAGTATCTTGGCCCAGAACCACTCCGACGAATACACGCCGCCAATATAGCGGGTGTAATCGTTGAAACGACCGCTACGACACAGCTGATTGATCTCTTCGGCTTCTTCAATCGCGGTGTGATCTTTCCACAGCACAAACATCGCGTTGGGGTTATTGGCGAATTCCGGGCGCAGCGCCAGCACGTTGCCATCACGATCGATGGGCGCGGGCGTCGAGCCGGTAGAATCCACGCCAATCCCGACCACGGCGGCGCGCTGTTCAGGCGTTAAGGCGTTAACCACGGTGACAATCGCCTGTTCTAACGCATCAATATAGTCCTGCGGATGGTGACGAAAGCGGTTGGCGTGCGCGTCGCAGAATTCGCCGTTGGCCCAGCGTGCATAGTTGACCACCGCTTTTTCCAGCTCTTTGCCACTATGACAGTCCACGGCCAGCGCACGCACCGAGTCACTGCCGAAATCCAGCCCAATTGTTATGGTGCCAGCACCCATTGGGATTCTCCTGTGTGAGTTATCTGGCTCTATCCTGGAATGGGGCGGCAGAAGCGGTTAGTCATCAGTCGCTGAGAATATGCACTTTTCTGCCATCGGCGAGGATGTGTGATCCATAGCAAAAGTTAACGACCGGTTAAATTTGCTGAATATATGGAGGATTTTGTCATCGTTTTGGGATGTGATACCGCTCTACATTTTTCATCTCCATTCCCGCTACAACTAGCCCAGCGTTTGCGCAGCCTTTGTACAACCTTTGTGCTAACGCGCTGATTTTTAGCTGTACCCCACAGAATTATTTGATTGGTAGCGTTTACACCGATTGGTTAATAACAGCCTAAAACAACATTGTGCCGGAGAGCATCATGCATAAATTCACTAAAACGCTGGCGGCGGTTGGTCTCGCTGCGGTTATGTCACAATCCGCTATCGCCGAGACCATGAAACTCGGTTTCCTTGTCAAACAACCGGAAGAGCCCTGGTTCCAGACCGAATGGAAATTCGCGGATAAAGCCGGCAAGGATCTCGGTTTCGAAGTGATCAAAATTGCGGTGCCTGACGGCGAGAAAACCCTCAACGCTATCGATAGCCTGGCCGCCAGCGGCGCGAAAGGCTTCGTTATCTGTACGCCGGACCCCAAACTCGGCTCGGCGATTGTCGCCAAAGCGCGCGGTTACGGCTTGAAAGTGATCGCCGTCGATGACCAGTTCGTCACCGCCAAAGGCAAGCCGATGGATACCGTGCCATTAGTGATGATGGCCGCGACCAAGATCGGCGAGCGTCAGGGACAAGAACTGTATAAAGAGATGCAGAAACGCGGCTGGGATGTGAAAGAGACCGGCGTGATGGCCATTACTGCCAACGAGCTCGACACCGCACGCCGCCGCACCAGCGGTTCAATGGATGCGCTGAAAGCCGCCGGTTTCCCGGAGAAGCAGATCTATCAGGTCCCGACCAAATCCAACGATATTCCTGGCGCGTTTGACGCCGGTAACTCGCTGCTGGTGCAGCATCCGGAAGTTAAACATTGGCTGATTCTTGGCATGAACGATAACACCGTGCTGGGCGGCGTACGCGCCACCGAAGGTCAGGGCTTCAAGGCGCCCGATGTGATTGGTATCGGCATCAACGGTGTTGATGCGGTAAGTGAGCTGTCGAAAGGTTCCGCCACCGGTTTCTACGGTTCGCTGCTGCCAAGCCCGGACGTGCACGGTTATAAGAGCAGCCAGATGCTCTACAACTGGGTAACCAAAGATCAGGAGCCGCCGAAGTTCACCGAAGTCACCGATGTGGTGCTGATTACCCGCGATAACTTCAAAGCCGAGCTGGATAAGAAAGGGCTGAAGTAAGGATTAGCGCTTTTGGAAGGTCGCCATAAATGGCGACCCTACGATGCGGTTTTGTAGGGTGCGCATTAATGCGCAGGGCCCATGACTTAGGAGTTTCCATGAACACTGATCAAGCCTTTCTGTCGTTTCATGGCATCAGCAAAACCTTTCCCGGCGTGAAAGCGCTGCAGGATATCTCATTCAGCTGCCGCGCCGGAGAAGTGCACGCGCTGATGGGGGAAAACGGTGCCGGTAAATCGACGCTGTTGAAAATCCTCAGCGGCAGTTATCAGCCGAGCGGCGGCGAGATTCGCATTAAAGGCGAGTCGAAGAGTTTCAACACCACCGTGGATGCGCTGGACGCTGGCGTGGCGATCATCTACCAGGAACTGCATCTGGTACCGGAAATGAGCGTGGCGGAGAATATCTATCTCGGCCAGTTGCCACACAAGCGCGGTTTGGTGAATCGCAAACTGCTGCGCTACGAAGCCGGTTTGCAGCTGCAAAATCTCGGCATGGACATCGATCCGGATATGCCGCTGAAATATCTGTCGCTCGGCCAGTGGCAAATGGTGGAGATCGCCAAAGCATTGGCGCGTAACGCGCGCATTATCGCCTTTGACGAACCGACCAGCTCGCTGTCGGCGCGCGAGATTGATCACTTGTTCCGCGTCATCCGTCAGTTGCGCGAGCAGGGCCGTACCGTGCTGTATGTCTCGCACCGTATGGAGGAGATTTTTGCGCTCAGCGACGCTATCACCGTGTTTAAAGATGGTCGCTACGTGCGCACCTTCACCGACATGAAAAACACCCATCACGACGATCTGGTGCAGGCGATGGTGGGACGCAATCTGGGGGATATTTATGGTTACGCGCCGCGTGAACTGGGCCCGGTGCGTCTGCAGCTGGACGCGGTAGAGGCGAAGGGCGTGCGCACGCCGATTTCGTTAACGGTGCGCGCCGGTGAAATCGTTGGCCTGTTTGGTCTGGTTGGCGCGGGACGCAGCGAACTGATGAAAGGGCTGTTCGGTGCCACCAAACTGCGCGGCGGCACCGTGACGCTGGATGGCAAAAAGCTCAACATTCGTCAGCCGATCGACGCTATCCGCGCCGGCATCATGCTGTGCCCGGAAGATCGCAAATCTGAGGGCATCATTCCAGTGCATTCGGTGCGCGATAACATCAACATCAGCGCGCGTCGCCACAATCTCACCGCCGGTTGTCTGATCAAACCGAGCTGGGAGGCGAAAAACGCCGATATCCACATTCGTTCACTCAACATCAAAACGCCGGGTCCGCAGCAGCTGATCATGAACCTTTCGGGCGGCAACCAGCAGAAGGCAATTCTGGGCCGCTGGTTGTCGGAAGAGATGAACGTGATTCTGCTCGATGAGCCGACGCGAGGCATTGACGTCGGTGCCAAACACGAAATCTACAACCTGATTTATGCCCTGGCGAAAAAAGGCATTGCGGTGCTGTTTGCCTCCAGCGACTTGCCGGAAGTGATGGGATTAGCCGATCGCATTCTGGTGATGCGTGAAGGTGAAATTGCCGGTGAACTGTCCCACGACACGGCCACAGAGCAGCTGACGCTGAGCCTGGCGATGCCGAAAACCACTCAAGCGGCCGCCGTGGCCTGATGTAAAGGAGAGCAATAATGGCTTCATCTACCACTTCCAACACGCCACCGGTGCAGCGCAACGGGCTGCAACTCGGGCGGATTTGGGACAACTTCGGCATGCTGGTGGTGTTCGCACTGCTGTTTATCGTTTGTGCCATTTTCGTGCCGAACTTTGGCTCCATCATCAATATGAAAGGGCTCGGTCTGGCGATGTCGATGTCCGGCATGGTGGCGTGCGGCATGCTGTTCTGCCTCGCCTCAGGCGACTTTGACCTTTCAGTGGCGTCGGTGATCGCCTGCGCCGGTGTGGTCACCGCAGTGGTGATCAACATGACCGAAAGCCTGTGGATTGGCGTCGCGGCCGGTTTACTGCTCGGCATGGCCACTGGCTTTATCAACGGCTTCGTCATCGCGCGGTTGAAAATCAACGCCCTGATCACCACGCTGGCCACCATGCAGATTGTGCGCGGCCTGGCTTATATCTTCTCCGACGGCAAAGCGGTGGGCATTGAAGACGAGCGCTTCTTTACCCTCGGCTACGCCAACTGGCTCGGCGTACCGGCACCCATCTGGCTCACCATCGCCACCATGGTGCTGTTCGGCTTCTTACTAAACAAAACCACCTTTGGCCGCAATACGCTGGCGATTGGCGGCAACGAGGAAGCCGCGCGCCTGGCCGGTGTGCCGGTGGTGCGTACGCGCATCATCATCTTCATCTTGTCGGGTTTAGTGTCGGCGGCGGCGGGCATCATTCTGGCGTCGCGCATGACCAGCGGCCAGCCAATGACGTCGCTCGGTTATGAGCTGATTGTGATTTCGGCTTGCGTGCTGGGCGGTGTTTCGCTGAAAGGCGGCATCGGCAAAATTTCGTACGTGGTAGCGGGCGTGCTGATTCTGGGCACGGTTGAGAATGCGATGAATTTATTGAATATCTCGCCATTCTCACAGTATGTGGTGCGCGGTTTGATACTGTTAGCGGCGGTGATTTTTGACCGCTACAAACAGAAAAGTAAAGCCGCCTGATAACCAAGGCTGAGCGCGCCGCATAGCGGGCGCGCTCGCCGCATTTCACGCGATAAGTGAGGCCACTATGTACCATCGTGAACCCCCGAGTGAGCAGCAGAATCCCTTATTGCCGGGCTATGCGTTCAATGCCTGGCTGGTGGCAGGATTGACGCCGATTAACGCCAATGACGCGCTCGATTTCTTTATCGATCGTCCGCACGGCATGAAAGGCTACATCCTCAATCTGACCATTAAAGGTCAGGGCCGCGTGTTTGATGGTGAATCCGCCTTCGACTGCGAGCCGGGCGATCTGCTGCTGTTTCAACCGAAAACCCCGCACTATTACGGACGCGCACCCGATAGCCCGTGCTGGTTCCATCGCTGGGTCTATTTCCGTCCGCGCGCCTACTGGACCGATTGGCTGCAGTGGCAGGATGAAAGCCAGGGCGTGGGGCGTTTGCGTCTGTCAGAAGCGCAGCGTGCCGAGTTTGACCGCCTGTTCGCCAGCATCGAGCAAACCCACAACTCCGGACGTCGCTTCGCTGAAGAGCTGGCGATGAACCTGCTGGAGCGCCTGCTGCTGCGCGCGGTGGAAGAGGATCCGCGCAGCCATCAACAGATTCGCGATCCACGCGTGATTGAAGCTTGCCAGTACGTCACCAATCATCTGGCGGGCGAAGTGAAGATTGAAGAAGTGGCGCGCCATGTTTGCCTGTCGCCGTCACGGCTGGCGCATCTGTTCCGCGAGCAAATGGGTATTAATCTGCTGCGCTGGCGCGAAGATCAGCGGGTTATCCGCGCCAAACTGCTGCTGCAAACCACCCAGGAACCGATCGCTTCTGTCGGCCGCGAAGTGGGCTACGACGACCAGCTCTATTTCTCGCGCGTGTTCCGCAAACGCGTTGGCGTCAGCCCCAGCGACTTCCGCCGCCGCAGCCAGGATGCGCAGGATGCTTTGGTGGCTCACGAGAGCTGGCAATCCGCACGGAGTGCTATTTCCTGAGTTTTCAGGTGATTCCGCCTTGTTCTTATAGACCGATTCGTCTTAAATCAGTCTGGTAACGAACAAGAGGAATGAGAATGAGCGATAAATTACGTGTCGGCCTAATCGGCTACGGTTTTGCCAGCAAAACCTTTCATGCACCCTTGATCGCCGGTACGCCGGATGTTGAGCTGGCGGCGATCTCGAGCAGCGATGCCAGCAAAGTGCATGCTGACTGGCCGTCAGTGCAGGTGGTTTCCGATCCACAGGCGCTGCTGGACGACCCGACACTGCAACTGATTGTTATTCCGACCCCGAATGACACCCATTTTCCCTTAGCTAAAGCCGCACTTAACGCCGGTAAACACGTGGTGGTCGATAAGCCATTTACCGTGACGTTGTCACAGGCGCGTGAACTGGATGCGCTGGCGAAAGCCAAAGGTTTGCTGCTGTCGGTGTTCCATAACCGCCGCTGGGACAGCGATTTCCTGACGCTGAAATCCTTGCTGAACGACGGCACCTTGGGCGAAGTGCGTTACTTTGAATCTCACTTTGACCGTTTCCGCCCTGAAGTGCGTCAACGCTGGCGTGAAATGAAAGGCGCGGGCAGCGGCATTTGGTTTGATCTCGGACCGCACGTGCTGGACCAGGCGCTGCAGCTGTTTGGCACGCCGGTCGCCATCAATGTCGATATGGCGGAACTGCGTCCGGGCGCTCAAACCACCGATTACTTCCATGCCGTGTTGACCTATCCAACGCGCCGCGTGGTGCTGCACGCCAGCATGCTGGTGGCGGCGGAATCAGCACGTTTTGTGGTGCACGGCACGCGCGGCAGCTACGTGAAATACGGCCTCGATCCACAGGAAGATCGTCTGAAAGCGGGTGAACGTCCGCCGCAGGAAGATTGGGGCTACGACATGCGCAACGGTACGCTGACGCTGGCGGAAGGCGATGTGATGGTGGAGAAAGAGCTTCTGACTTTGCCAGGCAACTATCCGGCGTACTACGCAGGCATTCGTGATGCGATTGCGGGCACAGGTGCAAATCCGGTGCAGGCAGAAGAGGCGATTCAGGTGATGGAGTTGATCGAGCTGGGCTTGCAGTCCGCCGAGAAGCGCCAGACTCTGTCGTTGCGTTAATTCTGTAAAGCGGTCACCATGAATGGCGACCCTACAATGTAAGGTGCGCGTTATGCGCACCTTTTTTTTATCCCGCCACGCGTGCGCGCAGCGCGGCTTTCTCTGCATCACTCAGGAACGCGATGGTCACGCCATTATCCTGTGCCTGACGCATCTCTTCCGCCGTCAATCCTGCTTGCGGTGCCGCCACTTCATACTCATGTGCCAACTCAACGCCCTGAACCGCCGGATCGTCAGTGTTAATGGTGGCGAGAATGCCGTGCTGCAGGAAGGTTTTCAGCGGATGGCTGCTCAGCGACGAAACCGTGCTGGTTTGAATATTCGAGGTCAGGCAAGACTCAATACCAATGCGCTGCTCGGCAAGGAAATCCATCAGTGCGCGGTCTTCAATCGCCTTCACGCCGTGACCAATACGCTCTGCGCCCAGCTCGCGAATCGCTTGCCAGATGCTTTCCGGGCCCGCGGCTTCACCGGCGTGCACGGTAATGCGGAAACCGGCATCACGCGCGCGGTTGAAGTGGCTGAGGAATTCGCTGCCTGGGAAGCCTAACTCGTCACCGGCCAAATCGACGGCAGTAATGCCATCGCGATGCGCCAGCAAACCTTCCAGCTCGCGCAGGCAAGCTTCTTCACCAAAGGTACGGCTCATAATGCCGGTCAGGCGCACATCGACGCCGTATTGCTGAATACCGGCGCGCACGCCATCAATCACCGCTTCAACCACGCCGGCAATCGGCAGCTTGTGGGTCATCGCCATATAGCCCGGTGAGAAGCGCAGTTCCGTATAGTGAATGCCGGCGCGCGCCGCATCTTCGACGTTTTCCAGCGCGATACGACGGCAGGCATCAAGATCGCCCAGCACTTTCACGCCCCAGTCGAGTTTCTGCAGGAAGCTCACCAGATCCGGTTCATTCGCGGTGACCTGCACATGCGGACGCAATGCATCAAGCGTATCAGCGGGCAGCGCAAGATTATGCTGGCGACCTAAATCGAGAATGGTTTGTGCGCGGATATTGCCATCAAGGTGGCGGTGAATGTCGGTGAGGGGGAGTTTTAGATCAATCATGGCGCACTCGCTTAAGTTTCATAAAGTGCAGAGGATTATAAAAACATCTTGCGCAACAGCGCCAGCGATTTGCGCAAACAGGAAAACGGATGCTGAATTAATCAGCATCCGTCGCATTTCAGAACGATTTTAACGCGGCGATCAGACGATCAAGCCCATCATCCAGCTTGCTGCGCGGGCAACCGGCGTTGAGACGCAGATAACCGCGACTGGCTGCACCGTAAGTCGAACCGGGCATGATTGCCACTTTGTGTTGATGAATCAGACGCTGTTGCAGCGCCTGTTCGTCAATGCCAAGCGGATTGAGATCGATCCACGCCAGATAAGTGGCGGCGGGCGGTTGCCAGTTAAGCTGCGGAAACGCCGTGTTCATCCGTTCTGCAATGTGCTGCATATTGCCACGTAAGTGGGTACGCAGCGCATCCAGCCACGGCGCGCCATCGCGATACGCGGCGATGGTGGCGGCAAGCGCCATTACTGCCGGCGAGGATAAACCATCCTGCTGCTTCAGCGCGTGGAACCACGCCTGACGATCGCGCTCGTCCGGAATGATGCCCCATGCGCCAGTCAGCGCCGGAATGTTAAAGCTCTTGGAAGCCGAGGTGAACAACGCCCAATCGGACTGCGCAACCTGGCTCCACGGCGTATGCCGCGCATCACTCAGCACCATATCCATATGGATTTCATCGCTGATCACCTTCACGCCATGCTTTTCGCACAGCGCTGCCATCTGGCGCAGCTCGTCTTCGCGCCACACTTTGCCGGTAGGATTGTGCGGACTGCACAGCAGCATCACCTTACAGCGCGGACGCGCCAATAAAGTTTCCAGCGCCGCCATGTCGCACAGCCATTCACTTCCGTGGCGCTGCAGCGGCAGCTCCAGCACGCGACGCTGATTGCCGTTGATGGTGTTGTAAAACGCATCGTAAGCAGGCGTGTGGATCAGCACTTCATCGTCCGGCTGCGTCCAGTGGCGCAACAGCTGCGCCACCATATAAATCACCGAGGGGCCATAAACCAGCGATTCTGCCGCAACTTCTGTCGCGAAACGGCTGCGCATCCAATGTTGAATGGCAGAAAGAAAATCGTCATGCTGCCAGCGGCTGTAACCAAACACCCCGTGCGTGAGGCGCTGTTGCAGCGCCTCGATGATGCAAGGCGCGGAGGCGAAATCCATGTCGGAGATGGTGAAGGGCAGCAAGTCCGCCACGCCGAAACGATCGGCCACGAAATCCCACTGCGTACACCAGCTGCCGTGGCGATCCACCACCTGATTGAAATCAAAATCCGGCATCATTACACCGTCGCGCTCATCAGGTGTGCCATCTCATCTTTGACGGATTGCACCTGCGGGCCCATCACCACTTGCAGATTGGTGGCATTAACATGCACCACGCCAATCGCGCCGTTGGCTTTCAGTGTTGCATCATCCACCTTGCTCATGTCGACCACGGTAATGCGCAGACGCGTCAGGCAGTTATCCAGTGAAGCGATGTTTTCCACGCCGCCCAGCGCCGACAGAATTGCTGGCGTGTTGAAGCCCGATTTACCGACAGCTGCGCGATTAACCTGCTGCTCCACGCTGTTGGTTTCCACTTCGCGACCTGGCGTTTTGATATTGAAGTGGCTGATGGCAAAACGGAAGATGACGTAATAAGACACGAACCACACCGCAGCAATCACCGGCACCCAATACCACTTGGTGGAGAGGCCGTGCAGCACGCCGAAGACGAAGAAGTCGATCACGTTGCCGTCGGTGTTACCGATAGTCACGCCCAGCATCGCCATCACGGTGAAGCCTAAACCGGTCAACAGTGCGTGGATCAGATACAGCACCGGCGCGACGAACAGGAACAGGAATTCCAGCGGTTCTGTGGTGCCGCCCACGACGCAAGCCACCACGCCGGAAATCAGCAGACCCTTAATTTTATGACGGTTTTCCGGACGGGCGCAGTGATACATCGCCAATGCTGCACCCGGCAAACCGCCGAGGAAGGCCGGCATTTTACCCTGCGACAGGAAGCGCGTGGCGCTCTCGGCAAAGCCGTGCGTATCCGCACACGCTAATTGCGCCTGGAAGATGGTTAACGCACCGCTGACACTTTTACCGCACACATCCATGGTGCCGCCAGCGTCAGTAAAGCGGATGATCGCCACCAGAATGTGCTGCAAACCAAACGGCAGCAGCAGACGTTCGCCGGTACCAAAAATCATTGGACCAAATTCACCGGCGCTGTTAATCACCCAGCCGAGGCCGGTAATCGCACGGGCGAAGAATGGCCAGATATGCGGAACTACTAAGCCCAGCACGCCCATCGCCATCGCGGTGACGATCGGTACAAAGCGCGTACCGCCAAAGAATGCCAGCGCATCCGGCAGGCGAATGTTGTGGAAACGCTCATGCAACCAGAACACCACGATACCCACGATAACCGCGCCGAGAATACCGGTGTCGATGGATTGAATGCCGAGAATATTTTGTACGTTATTGGCTTTCAGCACCGCCGCATCGGTGGTTGGCAGAATGCCGTTGATGTTGAGCCAGAAGTTGATGCTTAGGTTCAGCACCGCATAGCCAACAAAACCGGCAAACGCTGCCACGCCTTTGTTCTCGCGCGCCATACCGAGCGGAATGGCAATGGCAAACATCACCGGCAGATAGCTAAAGGCAAAGGAACCGATTTTCGCCAGCCAGATAAACATATATTGCAGGAAAGGCTGATCGAGCGCGGGGATGAGCGTGAGCACATCGCGGCTGCTGAGCGAACTGCCGATGCCGAGCAGGATACCGCAGAACGAGAGCAGTGCGACGGGCAACATAAATGTTTTGCCCAGACTTTGGAAAAACTCCCAAAGTGACATTTTGGGACGACTGGCGGACATAGACTCTCCTGGCAATAAAAGTTAAAGGCTTCAATGTGGTCAAGGATGATAAAACGTTTTACCACTTATTTTTGTGGCTATAATCACAAAGAGTGACTAATTGCAGACTTTATTTTTGGTGCAATCAGTGTAACGTTTTACCTCTTTGAATTTGGACGTTGGTAACGGAACGCTATGTCCCAGCAGAAAACCACTATTCATGATGTGGCGTTGGTCGCCGGGGTGTCGGTCTCTACCGTGTCGTTGGTGCTCTCCGGCAAAGGGCGCATTTCGCCCGCTACGGCCACACGTGTCAATCAGGCGATTGAGCAGCTTGGCTACGTGCGTAATCGTTCGGCCTCAATCTTGCGCGGCGGCGAAAGCGGCGTGATTGGCTTGATCGTGCGCGATCTCAGCCAGCCATTTTATGCCGCGATGACGGCCGGACTCAGCGAAGTGCTGGAGCAGCAGGGCAAAGTGCTGGTGCTGACACAAAGCGGTCAGCACGGCCAACATCTTAAACGCTGTTTTGACACGCTGGTGGCGCAGGGCGCGGAAGGGATTGTGCTCGGCGGTGCGGTGGCGCAGGCGGAAACGCTGGTGCCGCAGGCGCAGGAACAGAACATCGCCTTAGTCTGCGCCTCGCGCGCCAGCAGCCTGGATAACGTTGACTCATTGCGTCCCGATAATAGTCAGGCGGCGCGCATGGCGACGGAGTATCTGATTCGTCAGGGCCATCAGCGTATCGCCTGGATGGGCGGTTTGGGATCGTCTCTGACGCGCGCCGAGCGGATTGGCGGCTATTGCGCCACTTTGCTGCAATACGGTTTGCCGTTTCGATCCGACTGGATTATTGAGTGTGACGATCGCCAGCAAAGCGTGTCGGCGTTGACGCTGCAGTTGTTGCGCCAACATCCCGGCATTACCGCGATTTTGGCGCATAACGGTAGCACCGCGCTCGGCTGCTATTTTGGTGCGTTACGCTGTGGGCGAACCTTTGGTGAAGGCGCAGTCGATAGCTACTACACGCAGCAACTGGCGCTGGTAGGCTTTAATGACGATCCGCAGCGGGAGTTGCACGATCCCACCATGACCTTTGTCAGTAGCGAAGCGCGTGATGTAGGAAGAAGGGCGGCGGAAAGGATGTTGCAGCGGCTGGCGCAGCCAGAAGCGGAGATTCAAAGCTTGATTGTGCCGCCGCAGCTGATGCGCGGGGAAGTTTAAGGGCGGCCAATTGGCCGCCCCTCGATTTACTCTGGCATGCCTTCGCTGGTCGGTGCGCCCAGCATATAACGTGACAGGAACTGCTCCAGCGTCATCTTATCGCCATTCATGGTGACCTGACCGTTGCCGTATTGCAGGCTGGTGACGATGTTGTCATCCTGCTGCTGCGTCAGGCGGAACATCTGGCCCATCGCCGCTAAACCTTTCACCTGCTGATCCGCCAGCTTCTGCGCATCATCACCCTGATAACCTTCCGCCAGACCGACATGACGCATGGTTTCTGTCGCCATCGGCATATTGATCGCCAGCTTGCCGTCGAGGTTTTTCAGCACGCGATCCACTGCGGCACCCAAACTCTGCGCTTCGCCGGTCACGGTGGCCGGATCGTTAAAGCCGACGTTCAGATTAAAGGTGCTTTCACCTTTGTCATTTTTCCAGCTCAGCGGCGCGATGCTCAGCGTTGGCGAGCCTTTCAACAGCGTTGGCAGGTTATTGCGCAGGATGGTTTGCACGCTGGCCTGATAGCGAATCGGATCTTCCGCCACGCCCGGCTGATTTAGCAGATCCTGCATCTGCGCGTTGTAAGTATCCGAGAAGGCTTTCACCGCCTGCGCATCGAACTGCGCAAACTTCATCGCCAGCTTAGCTTCACCAAATGGCTGTTTCTGCAGGGTAATCTTGTCAACGTTGACATCCAGCTGCCCGCCAATCTTGCCCTCTTTATTATCGAAGGAAGAGGTGGTTTTCAGCTTCTCCAGTGACAAACCTTCCTGACCGTTGATGCTGGCATCGAGTTTATCCAGAGAGATCGACTGATCGCCAACGCGCACGCCTTCCGGGCTGAGATGGGTATCGCCGCTCAGCTTCAGGCCATTGAGCGTGAACAGCACTGGCTGTTCCACCTGATTTTTGCTGGTGACCGCGATGCTGGAGAAGTCGCCGTCGAGGCTGACTTTGTCGCCTTTGCTGTCGGCGCTGATGTTCAGCGTGCCGCCGTTGGTGGCCAGACGATCGCCGGTCTGCGGATTATTGTAATCCACCGCCAGCAGGTTGAGATCGGTATTGGTCGCACCGCTGTAACCGACGCGGGTATCAGCATTAACCAGCGATTTGCCGTTGGTCAGTTCAAACAGTTTCTTCACCGCATCGGTGTTTTCCAGCTCGGTGTGCACCGACGCCATGCTTGGGATCAGGCTGCCGCGCTTCAACTGGGCGAACGGGAAAGGACCGTGATCGATAGTCTCGTTCAGCACGATGCTTTGACCAGGCTTCAACAGCGGATTGTCATTGGTTTGCGAGCTAGCCTGCACCACCAACTTGGTTTTGCTGCTGAACACGCCGCGCTGATAATCCTGATAGCTCAGCGTCAGTCGGCTGTTCGGCGCGTAAGCATTCAGCTGCGCATTGGCATTCTGCAACATCTGATCCATGTGGCTTTCCAGTTGTTTACCGGTAAACCATGCAGCACCAGTCCAAATCACGCCGAGCGCCACAATTACACCTACGGCAACCTGGGTCTTTTTCATCGCTGTGTCGTCCTTATCCTTGCGTCCGCACGCCGCTGGTCGGTGCGCGACGGGTGAAGAAAAACGCCCGCAGGCGTTTTAAATTAATAGTTTGAAAGAATAGCAGTTAATGCTGGCAGCGTCAGCCGGAACTCAGTTGAGCGTATTAAATACGCGCGCCAGACGACCGGTGCCCGCCACGTTGACTGGCGACTCATTGGCGGCGACAAAGCAGGATTCGCCTGGCTTCAGCACCAGCTGTTGACCGGACTTCTCAATCACCGCCTGGCCTTCAATGCAGAACAGCAGGGCCGCGCTGTTTTGTGCCAGCGATTGCGGCGCAGCGGAAAGCCCATGAATGGCAAAGGCAAAGTCTTCTACCGGAATCGGGAAGTTCAGGGTTTCGCCGTCGCGCTGCGGCTGAGTCAGCAGCGTCGCGGCCGGTTTTGCCTGGAATTTCAGGTTAGCCAGCAGTTCCGGGATATCGATAAACTTCGGCGTCAGACCGGCGCGCAGCACATTATCGGAGTTCGCCATCACTTCCAGCGCCACGCCTTTCAGATACGCGTGCGGCGTTTCGGCAAACAGGAACATCGCTTCGCCCGGCTGCAGGGTGATGACATTGAGCAGCAGCGGCGAAAACAGCCCGCTGTCATCCGGATAATCGGTGGCGATGGATTTGATCGTCTGCCACGGTTCGCCTTCACGCGCATTGAGCGCCGATTTTAGTACGCCGATGGCGCGCGATTTGGCCTCGTCCTGCAGCGAAAGTAGCGTGGCGAACAGTTTTGCCAGATTGGCTTCATCAGCATTCTCGAGGAAGTGAGCTATTTGCGGATGCGCACCGGCCACCGGTTCCAGCAGCGAATTAATTTCATGCAGCTCGCGGAAACCGTTCATCGCCTGGAATGGCGTCAGCGCATACACCAGCTCGGGCTTGTGATTGGCGTCTTTATAGTTACGTTCAGCGGCGCTGAGTGGAATGCCAGCAGCATTTTCACGCGCAAAACCCTCTTCGGCAGCGGCTTTGCTCGGATGTACCTGAATCGACAGCGGCTGATCGGCGCACAGCACTTTAAACAGGAATGGCAGCTCGCCGAAACGTTCCGCCACCGCTATACCCAGCGTGGCGATTTTGTCGGCATTAATCACTTCGCGCAGCGAACGCGCTTCACCGTTGACCTCAACGGTCGAAGGGCTTTTCGGGTGTGCGCCCATCCACAGTTCCGCCATCGGCAAACCTTGTGGATTTTCGATGCCGTAGAGTTCTGTCAGCGCAGTTTTGCTGCCCCAGGCGTAATTTTGCAGCGAATTGTTCAATTTTTGCATCGTTTACCCTTAATAACCGTAAGTAAATAGGCTTATTAAAGCAGAAAGTGCCATAGAAAATACACGAACAAGTGCAATAAAGGCGATAGGCTCGCATAATGTTAAATTCTTGTATGTGACAATCTTGCTCGCTCAACGGCGTCGCGGGAAGGCGTTTAGAGCGGAAACCTCAAAATCTGAGCTAAGGAGACGTAGTCATGGCAGCCAATCGCATTGAAAAAGACTCAATGGGACCGATCGAAGTACCGGCAGATAAGTTGTGGGGCGCACAAACCCAGCGTTCGCTGGAACATTTCAAAATATCAACCGAGAAAATGCCAGTGGCATTGGTGCATGCGCTGGCGCTGACCAAACGTGCGGCGGCGCAGGTGAACCAGGATCTCGGCTTGCTTCCTGCCGATCGCGCTCAGGCGATTCTTAAAGCCGCCGACGAAGTGCTGGCAGATAAACACAGCGACGAGTTCCCGCTGGCGATCTGGCAGACTGGCTCCGGCACCCAGACCAACATGAACATGAATGAAGTGCTGGCCAACCGCGCCAGTGAAATTCTTGGCGGCGAGCGTGGCATGTCGCGTCTGGTGCACCCCAATGACGACGTGAATAAAAGCCAAAGCTCCAACGATGTGTTCCCCACCGCCATGCACGTGGCCGCGGTCATCGCCGTGCGGGAGCAGCTGATTCCGCAGATTCACGTGTTGAAAAAGACGCTGAGTGAGAAGTCCGACGCTTTCAAAGATATCGTCAAGATTGGTCGTACCCACTTGCAGGATGCGACCCCGCTGACGCTCGGCCAGGAGATCTCCGGCTGGGTGGCGATGCTCGAGCACAATCTTAAGCACATCGAAAACAGTATTCCGCACGTGGCGGAGCTGGCGCTGGGCGGCACGGCGGTTGGTACCGGCCTGAATACCCATCCGGAATACGCGGTACGCGTGGCGAAAGCGCTGGCCGATTTGACCAAACAGCCGTTTGTTACCGCGCCGAATAAGTTTGAAGCGCTGGCGACCTGCGATGCGCTGGTCCACGCGCACGGTGCGCTGAAAGGTCTGGCGGCTTCGTTGATGAAAATTGCCAACGATGTACGCTGGCTGGCTTCTGGACCGCGTTGCGGCATCGGCGAACTGGCAATCCCGGAAAACGAACCTGGCAGCTCAATTATGCCGGGCAAAGTGAACCCGACGCAGTGCGAAGCGCTGACCATGCTGTGTTGCCAGGTGATGGGCAACGACGTGGCGGTGAACATTGGCGGCGCGTCCGGCAACTTTGAGCTCAACGTATTCCGTCCGATGGTGATCCACAACTTCCTGCAATCGGTGCGTCTGCTGGCCGACGGTATGGACAGCTTCAATCACCACTGCGCGATTGGCATTGAACCGGTGCGCGAGCGCATTGATCAGTTGCTGAACGAATCGCTGATGCTGGTCACCGCGCTGAATACCCACATCGGTTACGACAAAGCGGCGGAAATCGCCAAGAAAGCCCATAAAGAGGGCTTGACGCTGAAAGGCTCGGCGCTGAAGCTTGGGTATCTGACCGAAGAGCAGTTCGATGAGTGGGTACGTCCGGAAGAGATGGTTGGCAGCATGAAGCAATAGTTGCTGAACAAGCTAAGGCCGTTCATTTGAACGGCCTTTTTCGTTTACAGCTGACCGCTATACAACACCGGACCGGTTGGCTGCCCAGTTGGCGAGCCGCCGCGCGGTTCAAGGCTGATAGCGATCACGCCTGAGGGGGAAATCGTGCTATTCAACGCAACATCGGTTGCCTTCTGGTTATCCAGTAAACCCAGCGAAATCGGCGCTTTGCCCGGCGGAATCAGCCACAGCTGCAAACTGTTGTTATCGGCGATGGCCACCGGATGTAACGGCGTTAGGCTCAACTGCGCCAGCTTGCTGTCCGCGCTGACCACCCATTGCTGTTGATGCTGAGCATCGTTCAGTACCGTCAACGGCGTTAACGTCGGCTGCTGCAGGAACAGTGAGGCGAGCAGGGCGATCGCCGCGATACTGGCGGCCGCCAGCCAGCCGGCATAATGACGTTTGGCTTGAATCGCGCGTTGCTCGGGCAAGCTCAACGTAATCTTCTTCCACACCTTTTCCGGCGGCGTGACCGGCGCAAGCTGATTATCAAGGCCCGCCAGCATGGTTTGCCAGCGTGCGACGTTAGCCGCAAGCTCGGGCTCGTTGCGCAGCCGGCGCTCAAAGCGCAAACGCGCCAGCTCGCTTAAAGTGCCCAGCGCATACTCGGCCGCTAAGGCATCATCACGTTGTACGTTATCGTTCATAGGCCCACACACTCCCGCAGATGCTCCAGCGCGCGGCGAATCCAGCTTTTTACCGAGCCAACCGGCTGTTGCAGCCAGGCGGCAATATCACTGTGGGACATCCCCTGATAATAGGCGAGCGTGATGCTTTGCTGCTGTTCGCTGCTCAGGTGGCCAATGCAGTGTCGCAGGCGATCGGCTTGCGCCGGATCGTGCCAGGTATTCTGTTCGTCTTCCGCTGTTATTTGCAGCAGATCGTCAAACTCTTCTGTATTTAGCATCATGCGCGCTTGTCCGCTGCGTAGCACGTCAATGCAGCGATTGCGCACAATGTGCGTCATCCATGTCATCGGCGCGCTAAGGGCGGGATCGTAGGCGTTGGCGCGGTTCCAGATAGTGAGATAGCAATCGTGCAGCACCTCTTCCGCCCAGCCTTGCTGGCGTAGCATGCGCAGGGTGAGGGCGAAAAGATGTGGCGAAGTCAGTCGATAGAGTTGTTCAAACGCGCGGCGATCGCCCTGTGCGATCGCCGGCAATAACGTCACTAGCTGTTCTGTTAGCCTATTATCCATAATCTTCCCGGTTGGCTAAAATGCCCAATCCGAGTATAGGCAATTACTTAGGCATTAAGACGGTATCAATCACATCAATCACACCATTTTTCTGATTGACGTCATAAGTGCTGATATTCGCCACATTGCCTTGACCATCTTTCAGCTGAATATTGTGCGGGCCATTATTCATAATCCACAACGGTTGGCCGTTGACAGTTTTCAGCTCGGCATGACCGCCACCTTGCTTGATTTTCATCTCCAGCGCTTTCATGTCGTATTTGCCCGCCACCACATGATAAGTCAGGATGCTGGTCAACTTCGCTTTGTTCTCCGGTTTTACCAGGCTATCAACGGTGCCCGCTGGCAACTTGGCGAAGGCCGCATTGGTTGGCGCGAAGACGGTAAACGGACCTTTACCTTCGAGGGTTTCCACCAAGCCCGCCGCTTTAACAGCAGCAACCAGCGTGGTGTGATCTTTGGAGTTCAGCGCGTTTTCAACGATGTTCTTTTGCGGATACATCGCGGCTCCGCCTACCATTACGGAGCCATTATCCATCGCGGCGAATGCACCTGCGGTGAACAGTAAAGTGCTGGATACGACTGCAATGCCCATTAGCTTTTTCATCATAAATCCTCGTAGTAGGGAGCGAAGAAGTTGCTCACACTCTGATATACGAGGGCAGGTGATGAATTGGATGCAGTGATTTTGAAATTTATTTTTAAACCTGCCGATCGCTCCATAAATGCAGGCGCGGAATGATCAGATGCAGCGGCTCGGCCAGCGGTTTGTGGCGATAAGCCACGTTATCGGCATCGTAATTCAGCAGCTCACCCAGAATCGGTACCTGGGTGCGATCGCGGCACAGCACCAGCAGCGGAGAAGGGCAGGCAAGCTGCACCTGTTTCTTTTCGCTGGCGCGCCACACGCGGGCAATCGGCTGCACCTTAACCGGACGTTTGATTTTCAGTTTCGCACCCGCCGGTAACGCGAGGATCGCTTCCAGCTCCAGCTGCACTTTTTCCGCCCACTGCTCACGCGTCCACGGCGCCTGAGCGCGATTGGCCTTCAGGCTGCGCTCCAGCTGTTCAACCACCTCATCACGCGTAACGTTTTTGATGATATTTTTATTCGCCCAGCCGAAGCGCAAACTGTCCGGTGAGTTAAGCAGCGTCACGCTGCGATAAGCGTTAAGCGTAATTAACCCGCGCAGATGCTGATGGACAAACTCAAAGCGCGCTTCGCTCGGCAAGCCCGACTCCACGGTAATCAGCTGTTCCAGCCGCTGCTTCAGGGTATTTATCTCCGCAACCTGCTGCGTAATCTGTTCATGCACATCGCCGTCGGCTTCAATGCAAATCGCGCCCGGCAAACGCACGGCGGCTTTGGTGCTGAGCTTTTCCGATTGATGCTGCATAAACAGGCGGCAATAGTGCGCCAGCGCCATATCGCGCGCCGTTTTGCCAAGATGCTGCGTCACCGCGATGCGTTCAATTTCATCATGCTCGCGGCCTTTCTCAATCTCCGGCAGGCTAAACACGCGCGCAATCAGCAGCGGTTGCTGCTCAATCTGTTGACGCAACGCGTCTAAACCCGCTTCCAGCGCGTTGACGCAGTCGTGCAGATCGGCAACCAAATCATAACGAGCCATTAATGGCCTCCATAGTTACAACATACTTTTCAGTGTACTAACTTAGACGCTGGTCTGCCAGCGCCGCGCAAGGTTTTTGTTAAGCAGCCAACGGCGGGATTTTTCCAGCGGGATGAACGTGTTATAACAATACTTTGCCTGCTAATGGATAATTGTTGTGAAGCCTCAGCCAAAGCCACCTGCCGCCGCCATCGTTACGCTTGGATTAGTGCAAATCCTGTCATGGGGCGGATCCTTCTATCTTATGGCGGTAATGGCCAATCCCATCGTGGCGGAAACCGGCTGGTCGCAACAATGGGTGTATGGCGCGCTATCGCTCGGCATGCTGATTTCCGGTTTGCTGGCACCGTTGAGCGGGCGATTGATTTCCCACACGTATGGCCGCGCATTGCTGGCGGCGAGCGGGGCGGTGATGGCGCTCGGTCTGGTGATTATGGGATTGAGTCATAACCTGCCGCTGTTTCTGTTTGCCTGGCTGATTATCGGCATTGGTATGGCGATGGGCCTGTACGATGCGCTGTTTGCCACGCTCGGCACGCTTTACGGCGGCCAGGCGCGCGGTGCGATTACCGGCATCACGCTGATCTCCGGCTTCTGTACCACCTTGGTGTGGCCGGGCACCGCGCTGCTGATTCACTGGCTGGATTGGCGTGGCGCCTGTTTTGCTATCGCAGGATTGTTATGTGTTTCAGTATTGCCCGCCTATCTATACGCGCTGCCCGCGCCGGAAGGGAAAATCGCCGCCGCCAGAGCAAAACCAACCGCGCAGGGCGACGAACTGGCGCCAACGCTGTTTTGGCTGCTGTGCAGCATTTTCACTCTCGCATCGGTGATCATGACGGCCATTTCGGTGCAGCTGATCACCTTGCTGCAGGCCAGCGGCCACACGCTAGCGTCGGCGCTGGCCATCAGCGCGATTCTCGGCCCGTGCCAGGTGGGATCACGTATCGTGGATATCGCCTTTAAGCGCGGTCATCCAATCTGGACCACCTTTTTCTCGGTGGGATTAGTGGCGCTCGGCTTGCTGCTGCTGGCGTGTTATCCGCAATTAGCGGTGCTCAGCATGGTGCTGTACGGTGCCGGAAATGGTTTGCGCGCCATTGTGCGGGGAACTTTACCGCTGGTGATGGTCAAACCAGAGGCTTACGCGATTGTGGTAGGGCGCATGGCGCGTCCCGCCTTGATCGGTCAGGCATTGACGCCGCTGGTTGGCGGCTATGTGTTTCAGCACCTCGGAGCCAGCGCCACGCTGTGGTTGTTATGCGTTCTGGCGTTGATTAACGTGCTGTTGGTAGTGCTTTTGCAGCAGAAGTTGCCGCAGGCCAGCCGACAGTCGGAAAGGGGAGTGATAAACTAAGCAGCCTGTGCGCTTCTGCCCGATTAAATGGGGAATACGTGCCTGGATCACGGACGTTGACTTCTAAAAAGCAACAGTGTTTGTTATATTTATTGCTCATTGATTACTCACTGTCGCGGCATAAAAACAACAAGATAACCGCAACTCAGGATATTGAAATGCTTGATTACCGCTTCCCGACAGCTTTGCAGATGGTTTTGAGCGTAGCGATGGCGGAGCAACTGGGTAAACGCTCGACCAGTGCCATATTGGCGTATGGTCTTGAAGCGAACCCCAGTTTCATTCGGAAACTTATGGTTCCGCTCACGCGTGACGGCATCATCGTCTCAACGCTTGGCCGCACCGGCTCGATTCATTTGGGTCGCCCGGCCGCTGAGATCACGCTGCGCGACATTTATACTTCTGTGATTGAAGATAAAAAACTCTGGGCATCGCGCCCTGATGTGGCACCGCGTTGTCTGGTCAGTGCCAACCTGTGTTGGTATTTCAAATCGATTGCTGAAGAGGCTGAAGAAGCGTCGCTGAAAGTGCTGGAAACCCGCACCGTCGCGGACGCGCTAGCCGAACTGAAGCATAACGACACCAGCAACTGCGAGGAGCTGCCCGATCTCGAACTCGCCGACCTGTGTAAGAAAGGCCGCTAAAACCACACCCCGTAGGGTCGCCATTCATGGCGACCTTTTTATTGCCTCATGCTTCAGCCATACAATTCTGGGCACATTGGCGTACTGCATTCATTTTAAGCTTAATCGGTCACCATAAATGGCGACCCTACGGTTGTTTGACAAGGTTTCTGTAGGCTGCACATTTATAAAAAATCCGGGCACTTTGGCCCGGATTGTTCATTTCACCTAAAACCTTTACACCGTCTGCACTTCACCCTGCGGCTGCTTGCGCGTCACCAGCTTACGCAGCGTCACATAGAACACTGGTGTCAGGAACAGACCAAACAGCGTCACGCCCAGCATGCCGGAGAACACGGTAATTCCGGTAACGCCGCGCACTTCCGCGCCTGCACCTTCGCCAAGAATCAGCGGAATGGTACCGGCGATAAAGGCAATCGAGGTCATGACGATTGGACGCAAACGCAGACGACAGGCTTCCAGCGCCGCATCGACAATGCTCTTGCCCTGCATCTCCAGCTCACGCGCAAACTCAACGATAAGAATCGCGTTCTTACACGCCAGCCCCATCAGCACCACCAGCCCAACCTGCACAAACACGTTGTTATCGCCACCGGTCAGCCACACGCCGACCAGCGCAGAGAGCATGGTCACCGGCACAATCAGGATCACCGCCAGCGGCAACGTCCAGCTTTCATACAGCGCCGCCAGCACCAGGAACGCCAGTAACACCGCGACCGGGAAGACAATCAGCGCGGTATTGCCCTGCGTTGATTGCTGATAACTCAGGTCAGTCCATTCAATGTTCATGCCGTTCGGCAGCACCTGCGTCGACATCTCTTCCAGCTTCTGCATCGCCTGCGCCGAAGAGAGCACGCGTGGGTCGGCATCACCAATCAGGTCCGCTGCCGGATAGCCGTTATAGCGAATCACCGGATCCGGGCCGTAAGTGGTAGTGATATTGACCATGCTGCCAATCGGCACCATTTCGCCGCGATCGTTTCGGGTACGCAGATTACCGATATCCTGCACGCTATCGCGGAAATCGCCGTCCGCCTGCGCCATTACGCGCCAGGTACGACCAAACTTATTGAAATCGTTAACGTACGACGATCCCAGATAGGTTTGCAGCGTGCTGAACAGTTCGGTCAGCGACACGCCTTGCGCTTTGGCTTTATCACGATCCACCTGCACATCCAACTGCGGCACGTTGGCCTGGTAGGATGAAATCGGGAACATCATGCCCGGCGTTTGTAGCACCGCACCCGTCATGGTGTTGATGGCGGTTTGCAGCGCACCGTAACCGAGGCCCGCGCGATCCTGCACATACAGCGAATAACCCGAACCTTGTCCCAGACCCAAAATCGGCGGCGGCATAATTGAGAAGCCAAAGCCTTGCTGGATTTTCGAGATTTTGGCGTTGATCTCGGCATTGATCTCCGCCGCGCTGCGCTTACGCTCATTGAACGGTTTCAGGCCAAAGAAAACCGTGCCGGTATTCGGCGTGTTGGTGAACTGCAACGCATTCAGACCGGGAAAGGCGACCGAATAGGCCACGCCTTCAGTGTTCATGCCGATTTCGCTCATCTTGCGAATCACTTCATCGGTACGTGCCAGCGACGAACCTTCCGGCATCTTCACGCCGCCAATCAGATAGAGCTTATCCTGGGTCGGAATAAAGCCGCCCGGTACGGTATGGAACATAAAGCCCGCACCAGCCAGCAGCAGCACGTATACGCCGAACACCGCGCCACGACGACGCAAGGTTTTACCCACCAGCGATTCATAGCCATCCGAACTGCGCTGGAAGAAGCGGTTAAACGGACGGAACAGCCAGCCGAGCAGGCGATCGATAATGCGCGTCGGCATATCCTTCGCGGCATCATGCGGCTTCAGCAGCAGCGCCGCCAGCGCCGGTGACAGCGTCAGCGAGTTGATGGCTGAGATCACCGTTGAAATGGCAATTGTCACCGCAAACTGCTTATAGAACTGACCGGTCACGCCCGACAGGAAGGCCATCGGCACAAACACCGCACACAGCACCAGCGCGATGGCGATAATCGGTCCGGACACTTCACGCATCGCCTGATGCGCCGCCGCCGTCGGAGATAAACCTTGCTCGATATTGCGTTCGACGTTCTCCACCACCACGATGGCGTCATCCACCACGATACCGATCGCTAACACCAGCCCAAACAAACTCAAGGTATTGAGCGAGAAGCCGAGCAGGTAGAGGATGCTGAAGGTACCCACCACCGAAACTGGCACCGCCAGCAGCGGGATGATCGACGCGCGCCAGGTTTGCAGGAACAGAATCACCACCAGCACCACCAGCACAATCGCTTCGAACAGCGTTTGCACTACGGCACGGATCGAATCACGCACGAACACCGTTGGATCGTACGGCGCGGCCCACTGCACATCGTCCGGGAAGCGGGTTGCCAGTTCAGCCATTTTGTCGCGAACCGCATTCGACAGGTCGATAGCATTGGCGCCCGGCGCCTGGAAGATACCAATACCCACCGCATCTTTGTTGTTCAGCTGCGAACGCAACGCGTAGCTGCCGGAACCCATCTCGATGCGTGCCACGTCACGGAGGCGCACCAGTGTGCCGTCGTCGGCGGTTTTCAGGATGATATTGCCGAACTGCTCTTCGCTCTCCAGACGACCTTGGGTATTGATCGACAGCAGGAAATCGCTCTGTTTCTTCAGCGGCTCTGCGCCAAGCTGACCGGCAGAAACCTGCACGTTCTGCTCCTGCATTGCGCTGACCACATCGGATGCGGTCAAACCACGCGCCGCCACCTTATTGGGATCGAGCCACACGCGCATGGCGTATTCACCGGCCCCGAAGATCTGAATCTGACCCACGCCCGGCAGGCGCGCCAGTTCATCTTTCACCTTCAAGGTGGCGTAGTTACGCAGATAGAGCGAATCGTACTTGCCGTGCGGCGAGAACATGTGCACCACCAGCGTCAGCGTTGGTGACATCTTCTGCGTGGTGAGGCCGAGTTGGCGCACCTCTTCCGGCAGACGCGCTTCGGCCTGCGCCACGCGGTTCTGTACCTGAACCTGCGCCTGATCCGGATCGGTGCCTGGACGGAAGGTCACGGTGGTGACCAGCACGCCATCAGAACCGGCCACGGATTTCATGTACATCATGTTTTCTACCCCGTTGATGGCTTCTTCCAGCGGCGTCGCCACGGAATCTGCAATCACTTTGGGGTTGGCGCCGGGATATTCCGCGCGCACCTGCACGCTGGGTGGCACCACGTTGGGATATTCACTGATCGGCAGCAGCGGAATGGCGATCAGTCCGGTGGTAAAGATCAAAATCGACAGCACCGCGGCGAAGATCGGCCGGTCGATAAAAAAGCGGGAGAAATCCATAAAAGGCAGTCTCGAAGGTTATTGAGCGGAGCGCATCGCCACCGGTTGGGCGGTCACCGGCATGCCAGGCATAAAGACTTTCTGCAAGCCGTTAACGATCACCTTGTCGCCGGGTTTCAGGCCTTGCTGCACAATGCGCAGGCCATCGGCTAAATCACCGGCCTGAATATCGCGGCGCTGGGCTTTACCCTGGGCATCGACCACGTAAACGTACTTACGATCCTGATCGGTGAGCACGGCTTTATCGTCGATTAACAGCGCGGTGAAGTCGGCGCTGCCCGGCAAGCGCACACGCGCAAACAGGCCCGGCGTGAACTGACGCTGCTGATTATCCAGCGAGGCGCGCATGCGGATGGTGCCGGTGCTGGCGGTCAGCTGGTTATCGAGGAAATCCACGGTGCCGCGATGCGGAAAACCCTCTTCGCCGGTCAACGCCACTTCCACCGGCAGCGATCCGCGATTTTCGCCTTTACGCGCCATCGCCTGATAATGCAGATAGGTAGCTTCATCGACGTCGAAATAGACGTACATGCGATCCTGCGACACTAACGTGGTCAGCACGCTGGCGCTGTCACCGGCGGTAACTAAGTTGCCGGTGGTGATCATCGCGCGGCTGGCGCGGCCTTCAATCGGCGCGGTGACGCGGGTGAAATCGAGGTTCAGCTGCGCCATATCCACCGCCGCCTGTGCCGACAGCACGCTGGCCTGCGCCTGATTAGCCGCCGATCGACGCTGTTCCCACTCTTCGCGTGACACCACATTGGTGCCGATCAGTTTATCGGTACGCGCCGATTCACTGCGTGCCAGCGTGGCCTGGCTGCGCGCGTTGGCGAGTTCGGCCTGCGCCTGCTCGAGCGTGGCGCGGTAGGTGCGATCGTCAATGGTGAACAGCACCTGACCTTTTTTCACCTCGTCGCCTTCGCGATAATTGACCTGATCGATATAGCCGGAAACGCGCGGCCGCAGCTGCACGCTCTGCACCGCTTCGAAACGGCCATTGAAGCTATCCCATTGGCTGACTTTCTGCTCTACCACCTGCGCGACACTTACTTCGGGCGGCGGCGGCGGGGCGTTTTGCGCCACCCCGCGATCGCAACCGGCCAGCAGGCTTCCCAGCAACATCACTCCTGACAGGCTTACCGCCCATTGAACCCTATATGTTTGCAGATGCATTGTTGTTATTCCGCATTGGTGAAAATGAAAGGAGACGTACGAAAAATCTGCAACTTTTATGATTGCATTAAAACGCCACGAGTGTAGGCTTGCTCAAACTGCATCTGCAAGAATATCTGATACACTTTATGTGCTGTTTTGATCATTACGTTGCAGAAGGATCAAAGCCCCTACGCGCAGTGCGGCATTTAATGCAATAATAAAACTTGCATTAACTGGCATAGTCGTTCAACCTTAAAGTGTAATTGCAACTGATACTGATACTGTTCGCAACGGCGACCGGAGAAAACGAGATGATGACCACCGCATTTATTCACGATTTGATCGACTGGATTGACAACAATATTGAAACGCGTCTGGATCTGGATACCGTAGCGGGGCGCGCCGGTTATTCGAAATGGCACCTGCAACGTATGTTCAAAGAGCACACGGGTTTGCCACTGGGCGAATACATTCGTGAGAAGAAGCTGAAGAAGTCAGCGGATCGCTTGACCACCAGCAATGAACCGATTCTTAACGTGGCGATTTCACTCGGTTTCGACTCGCAGCAGTCGTTTAACCGCAGCTTCAAACGCCAGTATGGCGTAGCGCCGGGAGCATGGCGTCGTCACGCCGCGCCATCCGCCAGCGCGATGCAGTAAACCCCGCCAGGGCCAGCTTAGCTGGCCCGCGTTTTTCCCTGCCTTAAATCTGTTATTATCGTCGTCCTGTTTTTCAGGATGCCACCATGTCAAAAAAACTCTGGATTGCCTTAATTCTGGTCCTCGCCGCGCTGTGGCTCGGGCTGAAACCGCGTTTGTCCGATAAATGGTCAGCCAGCCATCCCGATATTTCACAGCTCACCGATGCCAACACCGTGGCGCGTTGGCTGCAGCAGCATCACAAATTACCCGATCTCTATCTCACCAAAAACGAAGCGCGTCGTCAGGGCTGGAATCCCAGCAAGGGCAACTTGTGCGAGGTCTTGCCGGGCCGCGCGATTGGTGGCGATCGTTTTAGCAACCGCGAAAGAAGGTTGCCGATGCAGGCGGGCAGGCAGTGGTATGAAGCGGACGTGAATTACGATTGCGGCCACCGCGATGCCGATCGTCTGCTTTACTCTTCCGATGGACTGATTTTCCTCACCACCGATCACTATCGCAGCTTCAAACAGGTGCCTTAACCATGTTGACGCTCCATTTTGACTTTGAAAACTTGTCGGATCGCCAGGCGTTTTACCGCGCGCTGGTGCAGCAAAGTGCCTGCCCAGTGGATTTCGGTAACAATTTGGATGCGCTGTGGGATTGGCTGACCGGCGGCATGGCGCTGCCGGCGACCTTCTATTTAGCGCATGCCGATGACGCCAGCGAGAGTGCCGAATTCGCGCCGGTGCTGGCGTTACTGGAGGAGGCGCAGCAGCAGTTAGAAGGCGAGCTGCGCCTGGTGCGTGGCGAGTAAATTACGCGTGCAGCGGTAACAGCAAAATCGCCAGCATCTGGCGGGCATTGGCGGGCAAATCGCCGCCGCCGGTATAGCCGTTGTTCTCAACGATCACCGAATTCAACCCCACCAGCCAGTCATAGATGTAGTAAGCGGTATGATTGGCGGGTGCGGCCGACAGACGTGTTAAGCGCTGACCCGGCGAGAAGCTGACGCTTGGCGCAGGCGGACGAGCAAAAATCGTCTGACCGCGATTGACGCGGCTTTCAGGACGCTCGCTCTCCGGGCGCTGTAAAAAGCCCAGCCACGCGACAAAATCACCCAGCACTGTCATGGCGCGTGAAACCTGACGATCGGTACGCGCTTCGTGGGCGCTGGCCTGCGCATCCGGCTCATTCAGCGCGCTCTGCAGTTTGCTCAGCACTTTGAGACGGAAGCTGGCGGTAATCAACTCTTCCACCAGCATCTCCAGCGTAGGTTTATCGACGTTGAGCAGCGCCAGCAGGCTGCGACTCTCCGGCAGCTGACGCAAATGCTCAAGCCACAGCGCAAACACCTGCTGCGGAAATTGCTGATCGCGCTGACCGCCCGAGCTGCGCGGCTCAGCGGCGGCCACCGGCTCGTCTTTAAACAGATCGAACTCGAAGCCGATGCCAAAATAGCTCTGCTCAGCGGCTGCGGTTTTGGCGCTATGTTGAATAGCAGTGCTGCTGCTCTGGCTCAGCCACAGCTGACGCACCGCTTCACGCGACGGCTGCAAACGCTCCAGCAGTTCACCGTGCAAACCGGTGCGATGTTGCAAACATTTCAGCAACGTATCGGAGATCGCCTGCTTGCGTGCCGCCTGTTCTGGCGTGGCGCTGGATTCGGTCCACGGCTGCAAACGTTCTACCAGCTTCTGCTGCAGCGCGCCGAGCTGCAATGCCAGACGATCGCGGCGCGCTTCCGGCTGCATCTCATCCTGCAACCAGCTGCCCATACGATCGACGCCTGCGCGATCCAGCGCCAGCATCGATCCCCAACTCTGTCCCGGCTGACCAATCTGCCGTTGCACTGCTTCATCAACGTTAATCTGCTGCTGCTGATAGCGCGCGTCATGCGGTGTGATCGCCCAAATCAGACGCGGCTTTTCACCGCTGGCGGCGATGGTTTGATGCATGTGCCACTCGCGCAGCGCGCTGGCGGCGACATCGGTATCCTGACGCTGACTGGCGGCGGTACAGATCAGCATCAAATCAATGCCCTGACGCGCGGCGTACAGGCCCGGTAGCAGCGCACGTTTCTGTTCCAGCAGCGTGGCGCGCAGCGGATCGCGTTTGCGCAGCTGCGCCAGTTCATCCTGTTGGGCGCGATCGGCTGGCGTGCCCGGCGCGGGCAGCTCGAGCATATCCGCATCATCGTACAGCGCCTGACGCGGCGTGGAGCTGAGCGGCAAGGTAATCTCCAGTGTCAGCAGCGACAGCAATCCCAGCGGCACATGCTGCGCTTTCCCCACACGATTGGCGACGATCGGACACACTTCGATCATCTCCTGCCAGTCGGCATCGTTGCCAATCAGTTTTTCTGCCGGCAACGCAGCATCGTCCACCAGCACGCTAAGTGGCGCTAATACGCGCGGCGCGTGGCGCAGCTGGTGACGCAAGTGCATCAGGCTACGCAGGCTTTCGTTCAGCGCGTTTTGGCCCGGCCACAGCAGGGCAAACAGCTGCACGCGATCGTCGACGTTGAGCCACGGCGCCAGCGCAATCGCCTGCGGCCAGAAGTGGCGATCGAGAATCTCGGCATGACGATGATGACGACGGCTCCACGCCCACAGCGTGATCAGCGCATCGCTGTCGAGGCCCGGCTGCGGTTCATCCTGGCGATGGCGCTGCAAACGCTGCAAAGCGGCATCGATCTGCGCGGTGTCCGGCTGAATCTCGGTTTTGGCGCAGGCCAGCATCAAACGAATCAGTTCCACTTCGCTCAGCAGCGTCATCTCCAGCGGCCAGGCGTTGGATTGGGTTTCGCGCTGGTGGCTGAAGCGGGTGGCGATGGCGAAATCGAGATTGCCGGGATTGATGTTCTGGAAATAGTTCAGGGTTTTATCGCCGAGACGCGCAATAAGTTGGCCCTGCGCATCGCCGACCATCTCACTCAGCAGCCAGGCTTTGCCCGCCTGCGACTGACCAAACAGCGCCAGCGTCACCGGACGCGCCAGCTGGCGCGCCAGTGCATGGCTTTCCACGCGCGCGCGGCGCAGCTGCAGCGTCAGGGTTTCGGCCTCCAGCGCCAGACGCGGCGCGTGCGCCTGATGGGTTTCCACCCAGTTCAGCGCGCCATCCAGCGTTTCCTGCATCAGGCTCAGACGTTTCGCGGGCGTAACCGGCGAGGCTTTTTTGGCAGTTCTCATCGTTTGCAGACGCTCCCGCTGTCGATCCAATATTGCGCATTCGCGTTGCCGGTGGCGGAAAGCGTATTCAGTTTCAGACTCAGCTGCTCCAGCGGCACGCGCGTGCCGTCATCCATGCGTGCATCGCTTAACACTAAGCGTTCAGGGCCGAGATTATCCGGGCCCGGCTGCACCGCCAGTTTGATGCGCAGTACGCTTTCACCGGCAACCTGACGCGCCAGCGTCGGGTCGACAATGCTCAGGCTATACAGCGGCGATGCCGGCCAGCGATCGTTTTCCAGCTGGCGGAAACCAAGGCAAACGTTGCCGCGAATGCGGAAGCTGCTTTTGCGATCCAGCGCGAAACTGCTGCTGTCGAGGTCGATCTCGCTGTAGCACAGATTATCGTCGCTAAGCGCTGAGGTCTCATCCAGCACGCCGAGATAGCGAATGGTGGAGTAAGGTTCGAAATCACCGGCGCGGAACCAGAAGCTGCTGAGGCGCAGATCGAGCGCCAGCAGGCACAGCATCGCGCCCACCGCGGCGGTGGATTTCGGGTTATCAATACGGCCTTGCTTGTTGAACGGATACCAGTCGCTGGTGTGATAGCCTTCCAGCGACAAAATGCGGCTGCCCGGCAAGGGTTGCAGATGGCGCACCAGCGCCTGAATGCCGGGGAAGCGTGACGGACGACCGGTAAGCAGCAGCACATCGCACTGGTACAAAGACACCACTTCGCACATCGCGCGCAGCGCCGGAATAATCGCCATGCGGTGTTGCAGGAACTCGCCGTGCAGCTGCGCCATGCTGACCACCAGTGGCACCTCGAGCAGATCGAAACGGCTATCGCCGCCGAGCGTGCGCTGAATTTCACCGTTCACAAACGCCAGCACGCTGCTGGCCGGTTTTTGTGGCACCAGCTCGCCGAACAGCGCATTGATTTCGCTGTGGCTGTCGAGCGGATCCCAGTTTTCATACTGCTCCAGCACCGCCTGCGCCAGCGGAATAAACAGCTGCAGCGTCACTTGCTGACGCAGCGTGGCTTGACCGTCCATGCGGCTGTCGTGACCAAACAGCTTGTTCATTAGCGGTTCGGCCAGTTGCAATCCGGCTTTCTGCAAGCTCTGCTGCAACGCCGGCAGAATCCACAGCTGAATCACATCCAGCAGAATATCGTCACCAGCGACTTTGAAGCCTTCGCGGAACAGTAAGCGCGGGGTGATTTTGACGTTGTTGCCTTGGCCATCATCAAGGCGATATTGGGTGATGGCTAAATCTGTGGTGCCGCCGCCGATATCAATTGAGGCGATACGCAGGCTTTTACCCGGCAGCTCATCGACTTCACGCGGGCGATCCGGGCGCGCCATACTGCTGAAGAAATCTTCTGCGCGACCAGCAAAGTTGACCTGAGTTTCGTTGAACAGCCACACCATTTGACCGCAGGTGGCTTCGTCCCACTCCATCTGCACATCCGGCACCGGACGCAGGCTGTTTGCCTGGCTGGCGGCGGTGAACTCTTCTTCGGCTGGATGCCAGCCTTCGGCTTTCCATACCAGCGCGATGGCTTCCTGCATGCGGCGACGGAAAATCTCACGCTCCGGCTTCGGCATCGCCGACGGCAGCGTCAGAATCACATGACGCAGCTGGCGCGGTGCCTGGCTTTGCGGCATGCGCTGGCGCTGCGCCACGCTGTTCATCTGCATCATCGCCTGCGCCAGCAGTTCGCACAGCATAAAGGTCATCAGCGAACTGCGGCTGTAGCTGGCGGAGAACACTGGCAGACGATCGTCTTCCGCCAGCGCGTGCAGCGGCTGGCCTTCGTCATTGATCAGTAAAGTGAATGGCAGCGCAGTCGCCTGCGGCTCATCGCTGCTGCCGTTGGCGTTGAAGCGCCAGCCTGGCTGATAGCGCGCTTCATCCCATAAATAGCGGCGCGGACTGGACAAGCCGGTGCTGCCTTCGGTGCCAGCACGCAGCAGCGCCAGACGGCTGGCTTCACGGCCCACGCGCGTCAGCGACGGCCACATAAAGGCGTTTTCACGGCCGCTCTCCAGTGAGAAGTTGGCCTTGCCGAAACGGGTTTCCGCAAACTCCAGACGGCTGTCGAACAGTTCGTTGTACACCTGATGCGGCTCAGAGAGATCGCGCAGCTGCAGCTCGTAGGTTTGACGCAGGCCGCTGCTCTCTTCGGCGTGATCTTCCACCAGAATGCCGCAGGTATGCGAGTTGCCGACGTCGAGAATGATATCGACGTTAACCGCCGGCGTTTGCAGCGACGTCGCCTGAATATAGATTTCCGCCAGATCGAGCTGTTCGCCCAGCAGTTCCAGCAGGTTGAGATAGTGCGCCTGATATTCGAACTCACGCAGCGCCTGGTTCAGCTCCTGCTCGCGACGCGACTCCAGCGCATGCACCTGCTGGCTAAAGGTTTCACGCAGCCAGCCATCGACCCAGGTGTGATCAAGAAATTCGCCCAGCTCGTAGTTGTGCCAGGCGAGGGCGAAACTGACGCCGTTCTGCGCATCGGCTTTGCTTAAACCGTGCTGCTCACCGCCATCTTGTTCTGAAACAATGCGCGTATCGAAGGCGAGGGTAATGCGATGAGTGTTGCCTGCCGCATCAGGTTGGGCGAGCGGCGCCAGATGCAGACGCGCCCAGTTATCCGGGCCGCCAATAAAACGACGTCCGCTGGTGCAGCGCAGCACCGGCAGCGGCAGCCATTGATGAGCCAGCAGCTTCAGCGAATCGGCCAGCGCGATATCCGTTTCCGGACGCACCACTTCTGCCGCGCCGCCATCTTCCGGATAGAGCAGGAACTTGCCGCTGTTGCCGTCGACGTTAAGGCGCAGCAGCGGGCCGTTGGCGGTTTGACGCACGAACTGGCGGCGGGCCTGCAACGCAGGCAAACGCAAACCGAAATCAAGAAACTGCACACCGCTATCTTCAATCAGCGTGATTTTCTGTTTGTCATCGATGAGGGGAGCCAACATGTTTACTTACTCTCACGCTTAATCGTCAACGGGAAGACCTGATCTGCGCCGTATTGCGCAGTACAGCTGGCGATGCCATCACCGGCTTTACACACCAGTTCCGGCATGCGGTAACGCGATTTATCGCTGCAGGTCGCAGTATAGCGGCTGCGCACTTCCATGCTGCCGGCGCTGGTCATCGCGGCGGTGACATCGGCTTTGCAGCGGATGTTGTCGCCCTGGGTAATGGTGGCGGTGCCTTTGCCGTTACGAATTTGATAGCGCAGGCTCGGCGGTTTGCCGGTCGGCAGATTGGTTTGACGCAACGTCACGCGCCAGGTGCCATTGATAAATTTCACTGAGCCAACGCGCGCATCTTCGGTGGTCATCACCAAATCATCGGCTTTGGCCGGTTCGGTGTGTTCAGCGACCACCTCAGGCGGTGCGACAGGCGCAGCAACCGGCGCTGGGGCGGCAATGACGGTGGCAGCGGTTTGTGGCAGCGTGGCGGCGAGTTTTTCCGCTTTCACTATCACGGCTGGCGGCTTACTCACCGGCACAGGCATATCGGCAACGCTAATCGCAGCCGGTTGCGGCGCGCTGTGCAGCCAGAAGGCGACGCCCGCAGCGACCACCGCCGCAACCGGCAACAGCAGCATCAGCGGTCGCACGGCAAAGGCGCGACGTGGTGGAACAACAGGCGCCGGTTCAGGCGCGGGCTCAGGAATGACTTCGGCTTCTGGTTCTTCGACTTCAGGTTCCGGCTCGATCAGCGGTTCGGCAGCAGCAGGCGGCACGTCGATCAGCGGCGCAATCACTGGTGTCACCACCAGCGGAGCGGGCGCTGGCGGTTCCGGCAATAGCGGCGGCAGTTCATCTTCCAGCGAATCACGCAGGCAAGCCAGCGCGTCATCACGCGAACGCGCCTGCGGATCGACAAAGCCCCAAAAGGTGATCACCGGTTTGCCATCCACCAGATAAACGTACTGCTGATCCGGGAACTGCAACGTCTTGCTCAGCAACGCACCAAACAAGCGCATCGCCGGATTCTCCGCGTCGCGCGCGCGCAGGCTAAGCGCCTGTAAATCCTGCTGGTTCAGCGTCAGCAGTTCCAGCGCCTGACGGCGCTCGTGATCGCTGGCACCCAGCCAGGATTTTACTTTGCCATTAAACGGGGCGTACCAATCGAGGCGGTCACCGCGCTCGTTGACCTGCGGAATCGCGAGGCAATTGGCCAGCGTGGTTTGGCGGCGCAGGCGCAGGGTTTCACGGATTTGCAGCGCGGACGTCCAGACCGGCTGGCCGTTTTCACCCAGTGCCAGTACCGTGTCCAGATTGCCGCTGCGCAGAAAAGTTTTTGCCACTCGTTGGGCCCTTATCGGTGGTTGTCTGAGGCAGAACAGTGTGTGTTTTTGGCGATGATAGTGATCTTAAGCCAAATGCTGCGAAATCAAACGGCTGATAAAGGGGGAAAAACAGGGCGTTTTTCCCGGGTGCGGAGAAGATTGCTGAAATTTTAAGCGCGGCGTTGTGGGGAAAGAATCAAATAGGTCAGCATGCCGCCGAGCAAGCCCCAAAAGGCGGAGCCGATGCCCAACAGCGAAATGCCGCTGGCGGTGATCAGGAACGCCACGATAGCGCTATCGCGCTGATCCGGCTCCGCTAAGGCGCGCTGCAAACTGCCGGAGAGCGTAGCCAGCAGCGCCAAACCGGCCAGCGTGGCGATCAATACCGGCGGCAAGGCGCTCAGCATGATGGCGATCAATCCGCCGGTAAAACCGGTCAGCATGTAGAACACGCCCGCCAATGCGGAGGCCATCCAGCGGCGCGCCGGATTCGGATCGACATCGTCGCCCATGCAGATGGCAGCGGTAATGGCGGCGATACACACCGAAAATCCACCAAACGGCGACAGCACTAAGGCGATAAATCCGGTCCAGCCGGTCAGCGCCGAAACCGGCGGCTGGTAACCGTGCGCCTGCAAGGTGGCGATGCCCGGCGCGTTTTGCGACGCCATGGTGACGAGAAAATAGGGCAACCCCACGCCAATCAGCGCTGCCAGATTAAATTGCGGCATGATGAATTCGGGACGACTGATCGCCAGCGCATGCGGCGGAAAGTGGATCGATTGCTGGCCCAGCGCCACTAGCACGCCGGCGATCAACGCCAGAATAATCGCGTAGCGCGGCAGCCAGCGACGACTCAACAGCCACACCAGACACATGCTGCCGCACAGCGCGAAATTGCTCTGCAAACCGATAAAGGTGCCGATGCCAAACTTCAGCAGAATCCCGGCCAACATCGCCGCCGCCAGCGACTGCGGAATGTGATTCATCAGACGAGCAAACAGGCCGGTGACGCCGCACAACACAATCAGCAGGTTAGTCGCGACAAATACGCCAACCACTTCATTCAGCGTCAAACCCTGCACGCTGGTGGCGAGCAGCGCCGCGCCAGGCGTTGACCATGCGGCGAGGATTGGCATGCGCGTCCACAGCGATAAACCGAACGAGGCCAAACCCATGCCGACACCGAGCATCGACAGCCAGCCGCCAATCTGCTCCGGCGAAGCGCCCGCCGCCTGCGCCGCCTGAAAAATCAGCGCCGCCGTGCTGCTGTAGCCCACCAGCACGGCGATAAATCCAGAAATCAGCATTGGGAAAGAGAAAGCACTGCGCGTGGTGGCGGTTGTCATCAGGTCACATCCGGTTGTGCGTTATAGCGCACATAGTGGCATGGAGCGTTATAGCGCACAAGTGTTACACTGCGCGCGAGCTTTTCGGGAGAACACATGGAAAATTTGCATCAACATTTGAGTCTGGCGCTGAAGCAGCTGCGTCAGGCCAACGGCTGGAGCCTGACGCTGGCATCGGATCGCACCGGCGTGAGCAAAGCGATGCTAGGCCAGATCGAGCGCGGCGAATCGAGCCCCACGGTGGCGACGCTGTGGAAAATCGCCACCGGCTTTAACGTGCCGTTTTCCTTCTTTGTGCAGGGCAGCGATCAACCGCCGGGCAGCGTGGCGACCTTCAGCCAGCCTAATGCACAGATGCAGGTTAAGCCGCTGCTGCCGTACGATGCCAAACTGCGTTTTGATCTACTGGAAGTGACGCTAGCGGGTGGCGCGCAGAGCGATTCATCGGCGCATGAAAGCGGGGTGATTGAGCAAGTGGTGGTGCTGGAGGGCGAACTGCTGTTGGGCGTGGAAGGCACATGGCGGCGTTTGCTCGCGGGCGAAGCCAGCCAATTCGCCGCCGATACGCCGCACAGCTATCGCAATCCTCTTAGCACGCCGCTGCGTTTCCACAGTTTGATCCATTATCTGCAACGCCCGTAGGATCGCCATTCATGGCTACCACCTCATAACCCGGCACAATTACAAATTGATACGAAGGTAAACTACACAGTTTGCCTTCGTATTTATATACTCGCGGCTCATCAGTAAGGAGAAGGTGCCATGAGCGACCTCAACAGCGCGGCGGCGTTACTGCGCAGCATCAATGGCAAACTGGCGCGTCGTCTGCGTGAATCGGCGCCGCCGGGCGATCTCACCTGGCCGCAGGTATTGGTCCTCGGTTATCTGGTGCGCGAGGGTGCTATGACGGTGACGGAATTGGCTACGCTGGAAGGTGTGCGCACGCAGTCGATGGGCGCCACCGTGGCCAGCTTGCAAACGCTGGGTATGGTGCAGGGCACCGCCGATCCGCAGGATGGCCGCAAAACCCGCTATCAACCTACCGATGCTTGCCTGAAACTGATCGCCGCCAACCGCGCACAACGTGATGACTGGCTGCTGAACAGCATCGCGACGCAGTTGAATGCGCAGGAACAACACACGCTGCTGGCCGCGATTCCCTTACTGCAACGACTTGCCGACCAATAATCCTGAGAGGACTCAACATGGCTTTAACTACCCTTGACGACAACACTGCGCTGATTGTAATTGACCTGCAGAACGGCATCGTTGCGCTGCCTGTCGCACCGTTAGAGGCGCATGAAGTGATTGAGCGCTCAGCGCGTCTGGCTGATGCTTTCCGTGGGCAAAAGCGCCCGGTGGTGCTGGTGAACGTTGCGGGCGGCGCACCTGGCCGTAATGAGCAGCCGAAGCATGGTGGCGATCTACCTGCCGATTGGGCCACGCTGGTGCCGGATCTGGCGCAGCAGCGCGGTGATATTGCTATCACCAAAAAAACCTGGGGCGCATTCCACAACACCGATCTACATGAACAGCTGCAGCAGCGCGGCATCACGCAAGTGGTTGTTTGCGGTATCGCCACCAGCATCGGTGTGGAATCCACGGCGCGCCAGGCGTATGAATTGGGTTACAACGTCACGTTGGCAACCGATGCTATGACCTGCCTGAATGCCGAAACGCACAAAAACAGCGTCGAGCGCATCTTCCCGCGCCTGGGTGAAACCGGCACAACCGATGATGTGCTGGCGTTGTTGAAGTAAGGTTCATCGTAGGGTGCGCATTCATGCGCACCTGGCTTACAGGTCGCCATTAATGGCGACCCTACGGTAATTGGCGAGGTTTTCGTAGGGTGCGCATTTATGCGCACCGGCATTCACGTTTATTTACTGAAACGCATAACTCACCGTCAGACCCACGCTGTAATTGCGGCCCGGTGCCGGTTCGTAATAGCGGCCGTTGCTTTCATTGACGATCACCGAACCGATGTAGTTGCGGTCAAACAGGTTATCGACGCGGCCAAACAGATCCAGCGTCCAGTTCTGCACCAGCCACTTATAACCGCTGTTTACGCCGACCACGGTGTAAGACGGCGCTTTCACATCGTTCTCATCATCCGCCGCGATATCGCTCAGGTAGCGCACATCGGTTCCCGCATACCAGCCTTGATCGGGGGCGTAAGCCAGCCCGGCGTAGGCCATGTTGCGGGCAATGCCGGGGATACGATTGCCGTCGCAGCTTTCGGTGCCGCAGGCGTTTGAGCGATAGCGCGCATCCAGCAAGGTCCATGCGGCTTTGAAGCGCCAGCTTTCGCCAAACTGCTGGTCGAGGCCGAGTTCTAATCCACGACGGCGGGTTTCACCGGCATTTTTGTAGCTGGTGCGGCCTTCAAAGCTGCTGTCAGAAACGATCTCGTTTTTGGTATCGGTTTGGAAAATAGCCGCGGTTAACAGGCCATTGCCGATCCTTTTCTTACTGCCCAGTTCAACTGTTTCGCTGGTGGCGGGTTGCAGGTTGAGATTCAGTCCGGCCTGATCGGCGGCGCGATAGGACAACTCATTCAGCGTCGGCGTTTCGAAGCCGCGACCAGCAGAAACATAGGCATTCCAGCTGTTATCAATCGCGTAATTCAGCGCAGCGGCAGGCAGCCAGCGATGGTAGCGACGATTGCCGCTGTCATCCGGATCGGTTGAGGTGACGTAATAGTCATTGGAGTCGAAATTCACCGTACTGAAACGCACGCCGGCATCCAGCGACAGTTTATCGGTCAGCTGCCACGCGGTTTGCAGATAGGGATCGAGGTTCCACATCAGGTTGCGTTCGTTACGACGCATCTCGCCCTGTACGCCCAATTCATCGCCGCTAAAGTTCTGATAACCTTTGCGCTTCTCGGTCATAGTTTCATAGTCGAGGCCGCCGGTGAAGGTCACCGGAATGGTGAATAGCGCGTCGCGGTGCGTCCAGCGGGTATCGATGCCCTGATAATGACGTGACAGAGAGATGACGCCGCCGGGATAACCTGGGCGCAACTGGGTGGCTTTAGGAATCGATTGATACTGCGTGGTTTCACGTTCCCCCGCGTACATCATCACGCTCAGGTCATCGTTTTCACTCATCTGGCGCTGATAATGCAGGCCCGCCTGGGTTTGATCGACGGTTTTACGCGCGTCGTACAAGGTCACGTTGCTGGCGACCTGGCGCGGATTGTCTTTCCACTGTTCAGCGGTCAAACCGCCCGGATCCTGCGCATCAACGTGCACGCTGTTGAACAGCAGCGTCAGGGTGCTGACATCATCAATGCGCACGCCGAGTTTGGCGTTGCCGAGGTTCTTGTCCGCCGAGCTGTGATCGCGGAAGCCGTGCGTGGTAAAGCGTGAGGCGGAAACCGTGTAATTAACGTCGCCGGCTTGCGTACCGTCACCGGTCGCGCCGCTGGCTTTAACGCTGTTACGCCAGCTACCGTAACTGCCGTACCAGCTACTGGCTTCCAGCGTGGTGGGTTGCTGCCCGGTTTCGGTTTCAACGTTAATCACGCCGCCCGACGAGTTACCATACAGCGCCGAGAACGGGCCGCGCAGCACGTCGATGTGATCGATTGAGCCGATATCGATGTTAGAGGTTTGTCCCTGGCCGTCGGGCATGGTCGCTGGAATGCCGTCAACGTACATACGAATGCCACGCAGGCCGAAGGTGGAACGCGAACCAAAACCGCGCACCGAAATCTGCAAATCCTGGGCATAATTTTGTCTGTTTTGTATCTGCAAACCCGGCACGCTGCTGAGGTTTTCTGACAAATTGACGCGCGGTGCCGCGTGGCGCATATCTTCGCCGGAAACCACGCTAACTGCGGCTGGCGTATCAAGTTCAGAAAGTCCGGATGCGGACGGCGCCGCGCTCACCACCATGGTGTTATTGGCCGCGTTCGCCGCCAGCGCTGAGACCGGCAACATCGCAGGCAGCATCAGCAACGAAGCCTGTCGCAGTAAAGCTATTTTCATTATGAAAGACCGTAAAAAGGGCGTGGAATGTACCGAATGGAACATTAATGGCGCGTATGTTAATCGTTTTATCATTTGTTTGAAAAGCGTTAATAGTATGACGGATTATTAATAATTGCGGTGTTGAAAATGTTTTTCCATCGCATCTCTGGCCTGGCTGCGTCAGGGAAATTCTGTCAGTCTGGCGGTTTTGTCTGAAAGCACAAAAGAGAGGGAATGATGAGTCAACAACCTGTGGTCGCGGTACTGGGATTAGGCGCGATGGGCCATGCGTTTGCCGCTAACCTGTTGAAAAAAGGCTTCACGGTACGCGGCTGGAACCGTACACGCGCCAAAGGCGAAGATCTGCTGGATGCTGGCATCACGCTGGCCGATAGCGCCGCGCAAGCGGTAGAAGGTGCTGATGTGGTGATCGCCATGCTGTCCGACGGCGATACCACACGGCAGGCGCTGAACGACGCCAGCAGCGCGCTTAAGCAGGGCGCGACGATTTGTCAGATGGGCACCATCGGCGTGGAAGCCACCGATCAACTGATCGCTGAATTCAAAAGCGCACGTCCGGACGTGGTGTTTATCGATGCACCGGTTTCCGGCACCAAAGCGCCGGCTGAAAATGCGCAAATTCTGGTGATGGCCAGCGGCGACCAGAGCAAAGCGCAGGCCGCCGAGCAGGTGTTCGCGGCGATCGGTAAAGGCACGCAGTGGCTGGGCGAGGCGGGCGCTAGCTCGCGCATGAAGCTGGTAGTGAATAGCTGGTTGATTGGTCTGATGCAGAGCCTGGCGGAAAGTACCCGTCTGGCGGAAGAGTTTGGTTTCAGCACCGACGATCTGTGGAAAGTGCTGGATGGTGGTCCGCTGGCAGCACCGTACGCCAAAATGAAACTCGGCATGATTGCCAGCGGCGATTTCACGCCGCAGATGCATCTGGTGTGGGCGCTGAAAGACGCCAAACTGGCGCTGGATGCGGCAGGCGACAGCAAACTGCCGGCGCTGGAAAACATCGTGGATGTCTGGCAGCAGGCGGTGGACGCCGGTTACGGCGAGCAGGATCTGGCGGCGGTTTATCAATATCTGAAACGCTAACATGAGTGCGCGGCTCAACTTCGACTTCGCCCATCGTCCGCTGGTGCCCTATGCGCATGATTATGCGCATGGCGACGCGGAGCCGTGGCATCACCACGATTGCGCGCAGCTGATCCACACGCTGAGCGGCGTGGTGAAAGTTGAAACGCAGCACGGCAGCTGGATTGTGCCGCCGAGTCGCGGCGTCTGGCTGCCAGCGGGAACGCGTCACGCGCTGCACATCGTTGGCGCAGTTGCGGCGCGCACGCTGTTTGTTGATCCGCTGGCGCGTGCCGATCTGCCCGCCAGTTGTCAGGTAGTACAAATCTCGCCGCTGCTACGTGAGTTGATTGTCAGCGCGCTGGCGCTGCCGGAGCAGTACGTTCCCGGCAGTCGCGCAGAGCGTATTTACGAGTTGATCCTCGATGAGATCCGCGTGATGGATGTGCTGCCATTTGGCCTGCCGCTGCCGGAAAGCGAGCGGCTGCTGAGTTTGTGCCAGCACATTCAGCAAGCGCCCGGCGAAAACTGGACGCTGGCCCGCGCGGCTACGCAACTTTGTGTGGCGGAACGCACGCTGGCGCGCCATTTCAGCCGCGAAACCGGTTTGCAGTTCAGCGATTGGGTGCGCCGCGCGCGACTGAGCGTGGCGTTAACCCGCTTAGCGCAGGGCGAAAGCGTGCTGACGGTGGCGCTCGATCTCGGTTACGACAGCCCGAGTGCCTTCAGTGCGATGTTTCGTCGCGTGCTCGGCGTTACGCCAGCGAACTACTTTCCTGCGGCAGAAAAGCGTGCGCTGCGTTGAGCAGCGCCTGCAATGAAGCGCGCGCCACATCGTTATCAATGCCCACGCCCCACGCGCGTTCACCGCGTGCGTTAATGCAACTGATGTAAGTGACTGAACGACTATCGCTGCGTTTGCCCAGCGTGTGTTCGTGATAATCCTCGATGGTGATATTTAGGTCATAGCGCTGACGCAGCGCGCTGACGGCAGCAGAGAGCAAGCCGTTACCTTTGCCTTCCAGCGTCACCGGCTGCGCGCCCTGTTGCAGCCGCGCTTTGAAACGCGTTTCGCCTTTATCGTCGCTATGACTTTCCGCTTCCAGCAAACGACGCGCCGGCTGGGTTAAGCCGTAGTGCTGACAAAACAGCTGCCACAGTGCATGGTGCGTCATCTCCTGACCGTGCTGGTCGGTTTGTTGCTGCACCAGGCGGCTGAAATCCTGCTGCAAGCCGCGCGGCAGTTGCAGGCCGTGATTCTGCTCCAGCAGCCACGCGGCGCCACCTTTCCCGGATTGGCTGTTGACGCGAATCACTGCTTCGTAGCTGCAGCCGATATCCAGCGGATCGAGCGGCAGATACGGCATCTGCCACAGGGTTTCTTCACGCTCAGCGCGTTCGGCAAAGCCTTTGCGAATCGCATCCTGATGCGAACCGGAGAAGGCGGTAAACACCAGCTCACCGGCATACGGATGGCGCGGATGCACCGGCAGCTGGTTGCAGCGCGTCACCACTTCCAGCACCTGCTGGATATCGCTGAAATCGAGTTGCGGCGCCACGCCTTGGGTATAGAGATTGAGCGCCAGCGTGACGATATCGACGTTGCCGGTGCGTTCGCCGTTGCCGAACAAACAGCCTTCGACGCGATCAGCACCCGCCAGCAGCGCCAGCTCGGCGCAGGCAATGCCAGTACCGCGATCGTTATGCGGATGCACGCTGATCGACACCTGCGATCGCTGACTGAAGTGGCGACAGAAATACTCAATCTGATCGGCGTAGACGTTTGGCGTATTCACTTCGACGGTGGCAGGCAGGTTGATGATCATCGGACGCGCCGGGCCCGGCTGCCAAATCGCCGCCACCGCTTCGCAAATCTCCAGCGCAAACTCCGGCTCGGTAAAGCAGAAGGTTTCTGGCGAATACTCGAAGGTCCACGCGGTATCTTTTTGTGTTTCGCAGCGGGCGCGAATTTGCCGTGCACCGGCGCAGGCCAGTTCAATAATCTCGGTTTTGCTCTGGCGGAACACGCGCTCGCGGAACAGCGGCGCGGTGGCGTTGTAAAGGTGAATAATGGCGTTCGCTGCGCCACGCAGCGCTTCAAAGGTACGATCGATCAGGTCGCTGCGCGCCTGGGTCAGCACCTGAATCGCCACATCGTCTGGAATGTGGTTCTGCTCAATCAGCAAACGGACAAAATCAAAATCGGTCTGCGATGCCGCCGGGAACGCCACCTCAATCTCCCTGAAGCCACAGCGCAGCAGCAGTTGCCAGAACTCCAGCTTGCGCGCGCTGTCCATCGGCGTCGCCAGCGCCTGATTGCCATCGCGTAAGTCGGTAGAGAGCCAGCGCGGTGCCTGCGTCAGCAGGCGCGATGGCCATTGACGGTCGGGTAAGTCGATGACCGGAAACGGGCGGTATTTTGCAGCGGGTTGCGTGAGCATAACGATCTCCTTGTGATGTTGTATTCAGTCTCACCCAGTAGCACGCGGCGCGGCTCGCGCATTGCTGACAACCACACGCGCAAAAGTGACAACCGTGCGGTCATGCCGTCGGTCGCCATAAATGGCGTAATGCTTATTAGATAAGCTGTGTACTGGCATCGCAGGGGTTCCGCCCGCTAAGCATCTGGCAGTTTCAGAATGCCTGAAGCAGGCGGCCGGGCTAAGGTCCGAAGGCGCGGACCTTAGCAATCCGCGCTTTCGCCGACGTCGTGTCGGCTCATCCTGGCCGTCACTCTGCGCTCGGCGCTGCGGATGGCGCGCAACACCGCTGCCTGTGATGACAGTTCTCAAACTGGTTTTTCGTAGGGTGCGCATTCATGCGCACCTGGTCGCCATAAATGACGACCCTACGGGATTTGTAACGACTGTGAGTCAAAATAATGCATTGATGCAGCAGCGCGGGTGTTGAGGCGTCCTCTTCTCGGTCGCCGCACAAAGTTACTGCAACTGCCCCAGCACATGGCGAACGAAAGCTGCTCCGCGCCTAACTGAGCGGCATCTCACCGCTATATACCATTGTCGGCATATCTCATGCGAAATCGGCATCGGTCATTTGGCGCGCGCGGGTTAGGCTGGGGTTTTGCGCGATGGGATAAAACACAATGAAAAGAGCAGCTTTGGCACTATTGATCGTGGCAGCGAGCGGCGCGGCAGCGGCAGAAACAGTGACGCTACGCATTGCCGATCAGAAGGGAAATATGCACGCGGAAATGGCCGCAGCGCAGCAGTTGAACAACCTTAATTACAAAATCGAATGGGCGGAGTTCCCGGCGGCGGCACCGCTGGCGGAAGCGCTGAATGCCGGTGCGGTGGATGCCGGTATTATCGGCGATGCGCCGCTGCTTTTCTCGCTGGCGGCCGGTTCGCAGGTGAAAGCAGTTGCGGTAAGTAAGTCGATACCCGAAGGTTTGGCGGTGCTGGTCAGCCCGGATTCACCCATCAAAACCGTGGCCGAGCTGAAGGGCAAAAACATCGCCACTGGACGCGGATCGATTGGCCATTTTGAGGCGCTCAAAGCGCTGGAGCAGGCGGGCGTCAGCGATAAAGAGGTTAAGTGGCGCTTCTTAACGCCGGCGGATGCGCGCATCGCGCTGGCTAACGGTTCGGTGGATGCCTGGTCAACGTGGGATCCCTATACCGCGCTGGCAGAAGTGACCCATACCGGCCGCGTGCTGGTTAACGGCGTCGGCCTGTCCAGTGGCAACAGTTTCCTCGCCGCCACCGACGCTGCTTTGCAAGATGACGCCAAACGCGCGGCGCTGCAGGATTATGTCAATCGTTTAGCGGCTGCCGATCGCTGGGCCAACAGCCATGTCGATGAGTACTCCACCACACTGGCGAAAATCATCGGCTTCCCGAAAGAAGCGGCGGCGAAATCCTTCTCACGCCGCAAATCGCACTGGCAGAGCATCGATGATGCCACTATCGCCCAGCAGCAGGAGACCGCCGATTTTTACCAGAAATACGGTTTGATCCAGCAGCATCTGGATGTGAAACCGACCTTCTATCACGGCTTAAAGGTTGCGCAGAACTAACCCTTTGTGCGCCCATATTTGGCGAAACAGCAGCGCGCGCGTAGCATGGCGGCATGTTGTTTCGCCAAAGATCTCCCCATGTTGCTAAAAACCTTCGACGGTCATAACGACCTGCTTCTCAATCTGTGGCTGCATCATCGCGATGATCCGGCGCAGGCATTTTTTCACGGCATCGAAAAGGGCCACCTCGATTTTCCGCGCATGCAGCAGGGCGGTTTTGCCGGTGGGCTGTTCGCGATGTTCGTGCCGCCACAGCGTTATGTCAAAGAGGTCGCGCCGCAGCGAGCGGAGGAAAATCTCGAACCACTGGCGATTCTCTGGCAGCAGCTCGACATCCTGAAAACGCTGGCGGCGCAATCTGACGGTCGCGCGCGTTTATGCCTCCGTGCCGCTGATATTGCTGCCTGTCGTGCGGACGGCGTGCTGGCGCTGGTGGCGCACATTGAAGGCGCAGATGGGTTTGATGGCGATGGCGTCGCGCTTGATGCGTTTTACAAAGCGGGCGTGCGCAGCATCGGGCCGTTCTGGAATCTGCCTAATCGCTTTGGCGAAGGCGTCAGTGGATCATTCCCCAACTCGCCGGACAGCGGACCGGGTTTGACCGCACAAGGCGAGCAGTTGATCGCTGCAGCCAATCGCCATCGCATGTTGATCGATATGTCGCACATGAACGAGAAAGCCTTCTGGGACACCGCGCGCCTGTCAACTGCGCCGCTGGTGGCGACGCACTCCAACGCGCATGCGCTCTGCGCGCAGCCGCGCAATCTGACTGACGATCAGCTGCGTGCCATCCGCGACAGCGGCGGCGTGGTGGGCGTGAATTTTGGCAACGCTTTCCTGCGCAGCGACGGAAAACGCGATAGCGACACCGCATTGATCGAAATTGTTAAACATGTTGAGCACCTGATCGCGATAATGGGCCGCGATCATGTGGCGCTGGGCTCAGATTTTGACGGCATTAGCGTGCCTGATGCGCTGAAAGATGTCAGTGGATTACCGCATCTATATGCGTTGTTGCGTTCATTCGACTACGATCAAACAGCACTTGAGCAGCTCGCATGGGGCAACTGGCAGCGCGTGTTGCAACAAATTTGGCAGGATTAGCACAATTCCCTTACCGAATCAGGGTTGATCTGCTCGCTACATTGGCGCAACATCTGCGCGCGTACGGATTGCGATGTGATCTACGTCACAGCCGCAATCCTCTTCAGCAGAGATTTCTCTGCGTTTTAGCTTTAAGAGGAAGACCATTATGTGGAAAAAACCTGCGTTTATTGACCTGCGTCTGGGCCTGGAAGTGACTCTGTACATCTCCAACCGCTAAGACTTCTGCCCGCCGTTCGTGCGGGCATTTTGTTTTCTCTCTCTGGTCAACTTTCATGTTTATTAAAGTCCTCGGTTCAGCAGCGGGCGGCGGCTTCCCGCAGTGGAACTGTAACTGCGCCAATTGCAGCGGCCTGCGTAACGACAGCATCCAGGCGCAGGCGCGCACGCAATCTTCGATCATTGTCAGCGATAACGGTGAAGATTGGGTGCTGTGTAACGCCTCGCCGGACATCAGCCAGCAAATTGCCCACACGCCAGAACTGATCAAAAAGGGTGTGCTGCGCGGCACGGCGATTGGCAGCATCATTCTGACCGACAGCCAAATCGATCACACCACCGGCTTGCTGAGCCTGCGCGAAGGTTGTCCGCATCAGGTATGGTGCACGCCGGAAGTGCATGGCGATCTCACCAGCGGCTTCCCGATTTTCACCATGTTGCAGCACTGGAATGGCGGCTTGCAGCATCATGCGTTAACGCCGCTGGAACCGTTTCGCGTCGATGTCTGCCACAGTTTGCAGTTCACCGCGATCCCGATTCTCAGCAACGCGCCACCATATTCGCCGTATCGCGATCGCCCGCTGCCGGGCCACAACGTGGCGCTGTTTATTGAAAATACCGCCAACGGCCAAACGCTGCTGTACGCGCCGGGACTGGGTGAGCCGGATGCGGTGATCATGCCGTGGCTGCAAAAAGCCGATTGCCTGTTGATTGATGGCACTGTGTGGCAGGACGACGAGCTGCTCGCTACCGGCGTCGGCAAAAATACCGGCAAAGCGATGGGCCACTTAGCGCTGGCTGAAGAACAAGGTTTGATGGCGCTGCTGGCCGCGCTGCCGGCCAAACGCAAGATTTTGATTCACATTAACAACACCAATCCGATCCTTAATGAGCAATCGCCGCAGCGCGCCTATCTGACGCAGCAGGGCATTGAAGTGAGTTGGGATGGCATGGCGATTCATCTGCAGGAGTTTGCATCGTGATCATTACTGAAGCGTTATCGCCCGCCGCGTTTGAGCAGGCGCTGCGCGATAAAGGCGCGTTCTACCACATTCATCATCCGTATCACATTGCCATGCACAACGGCGATGCGACGCGCGAGCAGATTCAGGGCTGGGTGGCGAACCGCTTCTATTATCAGACCAATATTCCGCTGAAAGACGCGGCGATCATGGCGAACTGCCCGGATGCGGCGACGCGGCGTAAATGGGTGCAGCGCATCCTCGATCACGACGGCAGCAACGGTCACGAAGGCGGCATTGAAGCCTGGCTGCAGTTGGGTGAAGCGGTGGGCCTGGATCGTGAGGTTTTGCTGTCGGAGAAGCTGGTGCTACCAGGCGTGCGCTTTGCGGTGGACGCCTACGTTAACTTTGCACGCCGTGCCAACTGGCAGGAAGCGGCCTGCAGCTCGCTGACCGAACTGTTTGCGCCGCAGATTCATCAGTCGCGCCTCGACAGCTGGCCGCAGCACTATCCGTGGATCAAAGAGGAAGGCTATTTCTACTTCCGCAGCCGTCTGAGCCAGGCGAACCGCGATGTGGAGCATGGACTGGCGCTGGCGCTTGAGGTGTTCACCAGCGCCGAACAGCAGAACCGCATGCTGGAGATCCTGCAGTTCAAGCTCGATATTCTCTGGACCATGCTCGATGCCATGACCATGGCGTATGCGCTGCAACGTCCACCATATCATACGGTCACCGATCAGGTGTCCTGGCACAGCACAAGACTGGTATAACAACATGAAAGATAATGTGATTCCCGCTTTCCGTCGCGGCTACCGCATGCAGTGGGAAGCGGCACAAGACAGCCATGTGGTGCTCTATCCTGAAGGCATGGCCAAACTGAACGAAACCGCTGTGGCGATCCTCGAGCTGGTGGATGGCAAACAGGATGTGGTGGCGATTGTTGCCACGCTGGATGCGCGTTTCCCGGATGCGGGCGGCGTCGGCGATGACGTTAAAGAGTTCCTGCAATCAGCCATCGAACAAAAATGGATACAGTGTCGTGAACCCGAGTAAAAGCGTGACGCCGCCGCTGTGGCTGCTGGCAGAACTGACCTATCGCTGCCCGCTGCAGTGTCCGTATTGTTCCAATCCGCTGGATTTTTCCCAGCAGGAGAAAGAGCTGACCACCGAACAGTGGATTGAGGTGTTTCGTCAGGCGCGCGCCATGGGCAGCGTGCAGCTCGGTTTTTCCGGCGGCGAACCGCTGACGCGTAAAGACCTGCCGGAACTGATTCGCGCCGCGCGCGATCTCGGTTTCTACACCAACCTGATCACCTCCGGCATTGGCCTGACGGCGAAAAAACTCGACGCCTTTGCTGACGCCGGGCTCGATCATATTCAGATCAGTTTCCAGGCCAGCGATGAAACGCTCAACGCCGCGCTGGCCGGGTCGAAAAAGGCCTTCCAGCAGAAGCTGGAGATGGCAAAAGCGGTGAAAGCGCACGGTTATCCGATGGTGCTGAACTTCGTGCTGCATCGCCACAATATCGACCAGATCGACAAAATCATCGATCTCTGTATCGAACTGGAAGCCGACGATGTCGAGCTGGCGACCTGCCAGTTCTACGGCTGGGCGCAGCTCAATCGCGAAGGTTTGCTGCCGACGCGCGAGCAGATCGCCAACGCCGAAGCGGTGGTGGCCGATTATCGTCAGCGCATGAGCGCCACCGGTAATCTCACCAATTTGCTGTTCGTGACGCCGGACTACTACGAAGAGCGCCCGAAACCCTGCATGGGCGGTTGGGGATCGATCTTCCTTAGCGTCACGCCAGACGGCACCGCGTTGCCGTGCCACAGCGCGCGTCAGCTGCCGGTCGAGTTCCCGTCGGTGCTGGAACGCACGCTGGACGATATCTGGTATAACTCGTTTGGTTTCAACCGCTATCGCGGCTTTGACTGGATGCCAGAGCCGTGTCGCTCCTGCGATGAGAAAGAGAAAGACTTTGGCGGCTGTCGCTGTCAGGCCTTTATGCTGACCGGCAATGCTGATAACACCGATCCGGTGTGCAGCAAATCGCCGCATCACGGCAAGATCCTCGAAGCACGGCGTGAAGCCAACTGCAGCGATATCAAAATCCAGCAGCTGCAGTTCCGCAATCGCAGCAACTCCGAACTGATCTTTAAGCAGCGCGTTACCTGATGAACGCGCGTCAGCTCACGCTTGCCAACGGCCTGCGCTGCCATCTTTATCATCAACCTGACGCGCGTGAGGCGGCGGCGCTGGTGCGCGTGCAGGCCGGCAGTCTGGATGAAGCCGATCGCTGGCCGGGTTTGGCGCATCTGCTAGAACATCTACTGTTCTGCGGCAGTGAAGATTTTAACGGCGAGGATCGCCTGATGCCGTGGCTACAGCAGCAGGGCGGACAGGTGAATGCCACCACGCAGTTGAGCCGCAGCGCCTATTTCTTTCAGCTCCCAGCTTCAGCGTTGTCAGCAGGCGTGCAGCGGCTGTGCGATATGTTGGCGTCGCCGTTGCTGACGACGCAGGCCATTCAACAGGAAGCAGCGGTGATTGAGGCAGAGTATCAACTGCTGCAAAAACATGCCGACACGCTGAGTGAAGCCGCCATCCTGGATAAGCTAAAGGGACGCTTTCAGCGCTTCCGTGTCGGCAGTCGGCTTGCGTTTGGTGACAATGTCACGGAGTTGCAATCCGCACTCCGCGATTTTCATTGCCGCTTCTATCGCGCTGAAAATATGGAACTTTGGCTGCAAGGGCCGCAATCGCTTGATGAGCTAACACAGCTAGCGACCCGCTATGGCGGCAGTTTGCTGGCGGGTGGAGAACGCGCTGCGGCTGTAGAACCTACGCTGCTGCCTGGCGATCGTTTGCTGCAATTAGGTGGCGAAGAAAATTTCTGGCTGACGCTGTTGATAGCCGGTGATGAACAGACTGTTCGTGACAATGTCACCTTGCTTAAGAGGTTCTGGCAGGACGAAGCGCCCGGCAGTTTGCTGGCGCAGTTGCAGGCAGAGGCGTTATGCGAAACCTTTGATGTGCAATGGTTATGGCAAGATGAACAACACGCATTACTGGCGCTGCGTTTTAGCGCCAGGCGCATTTCACCGGCGCAGGCGCAACAGATTGAGCAACGCGTTTGGCAGCATCTGGCTGCGTTAATCGAATGTAATGCGATTCAGCTGCAGCATTACGCGCAACTCGCGCAGCAGGATTTCGCGGCCTTGTCGCCGCTGGAACAGCTACGCGGCCGTGCGTTGGGTTTCGCGCCTGGTTTAGCGGTTTCAGATAACTTCACGGATTTTGCCGCCGCGTTGCCGCGTTGGCCGCGCACGCGTCTGCTGACGCAGCGACAGATCGACGGCGCAACGCATCAGACGCAAGGCTTTACTCTGCAACTGGCCGAGTGGCTGCCAGCGACGTTGAATGCGGCAGAATCCGCAGCGTTTCACTTCTATCCCGCTTCAGGCAACATTCAGCTCCCTCGTCTTCCGCCCGTGGCGCAGCAACTGCCGCTGATTGCGCCGGTTAAACAGGTTGAGACGTTGCTGCTGCGTCCGGCGTTTTATCAAACCTTGAGCGATGAAGATGCGCAGGCGCGGCAGCGCCAGTTGCGCCCGCTGCTGGCGGAACTGCGCCACGCGGGCGGCAACGGCAGTTGGCAACAAACGCAGGGAAGCTGGCAGCTGTTGCTCAATCTGCCCGCATCCGAAGAGCGCGCGTTGTTAAGCGTGCATCAGGCATTACTGGCGCTGAACAAGCCGGTGCAGGCACAATCCGCAGCGACAACGCACTCTATTGTGATTCGTCAGCTACTCGCCGCTTTGCCCACTTGCTTGATTAAGCCATCGCCCATGCCGCAATGGCTGGCGGCATGGTGCGGAACCCATAGCGCGCTAAGCCAGCGCGTGGCGCATCTGCTTAGCGATTTTACACCGGATCTGGCGCGCTACACGCCGCCCGCACAACTGCAACGCGGCATCGTGCCCATCGCCTGCGACGGACGCGATCAGGCGCTGCTGCTGTTTATGCCGTTATCGCACGCCGACGATGCCGCCCTGGCCGCTTTACGCGTGCTGGCGCTAATGCTGGAAACGCGTTTCTTCCAGCGGCTGCGCGTGGATCAGCAAATTGGTTATGTGGTGTCGGCGCGTTATCAGCGGGTGGCAGATGTGGATGGCTTAATGCTGGCACTGCAATCGCCGGATATCACCTGGCGCGCGTTGCTGGGTCACTGCAAACGCTTTATGCGTGAGATGGTTGCCGAGATCGCGGCAGTTTCCCCTGAAAAGCTGGCGGCATGGCAGGCAAGCTTAATGACGCTATGCGCAAGTAAAGACAATGGCGATGCCGCACTCGAAACCCTGCGCCAGCAGCACGGCCTGGCGACGCTCAATCGCGCTGCCATTCAGTCACTCACGCTGCCGCAGCTTCAGCAACTGCACCAGCGTCTGCTGCGCGAACGGCATCGTTGGTTGATTTTTGTGACCAGGTGCGCATAAATGCGCACCCTACAAAACCTGCATCGTTGTCGTAGGGTCGTCATTTATGGCGACCAGGTGCGTATAAATGCGCGCCCTACGAAACCCGCACCGTTGTCGTAGGGTCGTCATTTATGGCGACCAGGCGCGCATAAATGCGCGCCCTACAAAACCCCGAGGCTACATCTCCCGCCAAAACTTCTTCTTAGTGGTTTTACCAATCCCCGGATTACAGCTGTTGGTCGGATCAAGCTGTTTCCAGTGCTCGACATGCTCACACGATGCCTGATAAAGATGACCGACATTGTGCTCGGCAGGATACTTCGCGCCGCGCTGTTCCAGATAGCGCTTCACCTCTTCCTTAAACACTTTCACGTCGTAGCCCGGTTTCAGCACGTAATCCTGATGATTGACGAAGCAGAAGAAGTGCCCGCAGCAGGAATCAACCTGTACCTGGGCCGCCAGATGATCCGGCAGCGTCAAACGCCATGCGTCGTCATTGCGGCGCAGCGCCACGTCAAATGCCACCAGCCGTTCGTTAGGGTTGTAGCCCAGCGCATCGCAGTAGGAAATGGTGCAGCCGCCGACGCCGAAACGCACCAAAAACGCGTCCGCCGCTTCACGCGCATTGCAACGGAAAAAGCCGCCTGGCTGCTCAGCAAAGAACTGCTGTAACAAGCTCTGTAACTCATCGGTTTGTGGCGACTCGACTTTGATCATCAGATGATGTTGATACTCGCTGCGGTAATCCATGATGCGCGGCGCGATAAAGCTAGGCGTCAGCTGGTTAAAGAATTGCAGCACCCGATCAACAAAATTGCGCGGCAGGAACTTCAGGTGGCTGACGCGCACATCCCATTTGGCTTTGTTGGCCATCATCTGCGGAATGGCCTGCGGTCCCAGTTTGCGGATCGCCAGATACATATGCTTGGCGTAGCGCACGGTTAAATCGAAGGCGTTGCGATGGATATATTCCGCCTGCAGCGGCAGCTCGCTCATCCTGGTTAGCAGGAAACGGCGCAGTGCCACCAGCACGCTCTCATCATTAGTGCCGATGTAGAAGGTATCGCTGCCGGTGCTGGCTTCGAAGGTCGGCAAGCGCACGGCGAACACCACCACTTTACCGGCGCTGCCTGAGCTGTCGTGTAAGTAATGCAGATCGCCATTGAAACGCGCCGGGGAATCTGCGGCCACATCTCGCAGGCGGTAGGCATAATCATCCGCCCAGATTTTTCCCTGCCAGTCGGGCTGCTCACCGGTTTGATAGCGCTGCTGCGTCAGGTTTTCCAGCATCACTTCTGGCGTGTCGCCCAACTCGATGCCGAGATGGTTGACCATCTCTAAACGACCATCGTCATGAATGCGGGCGAACAAGGATTTTTCGGTGAAAGCGGGGCCGCGTCGAATCAGCGAGCCACCGGAATTATTACAAATCCCGCCGACCACCGACGCGCCGATGCAGGATGATCCAATCACCGAGTGTGGCTCACGACCGAGCGGCTGCAAGGTGTGCTCCAGTTCGGTCAAGGTGGTGCCGGGGAAAGCAATCACCTGACGCACCTGATCAATCACCTGCACGCCTTTGAGCTGGCGGGTGCTGATAATCACGATATCGCGGTCATAATCATTGCCGTCGGGCGTTGAGCCACCGGTGACGCCGGTATTCGAGGCCTGCATCAGCACAATGACATCGTGCGCCACGCAAACCTGCAGCGTTTGCCACAGCTGCAACAGTGTTTGCGGTAACGCCACCGCCAACGCTTCACCGCGTCCGACGCGGAATCCCTTTATGTACCAGGCTTTATCATCCGCATGGGTTAATACCTGTTTCTCGCCAACCACCTCTGCCAACTTACGCAACATATCCTTCTGCATGCTCATTTTTTCTCTTCTTTATTCTTTATCTGCCACGGTATTGGACAAGTGCATCGGCATTGAGTCAATCATTCACTGGCCCTGACGCATAAATAACGCACGTAATCATTATCCCTTTATCTGATACGGAATAAGCGTCAGGAACCGATAAAAATGCGCGGGAAATCACAAAATAGATCGAAAGAAAAACAGCGAGTAGGGTGTTTATTTAATCCGCCGGTTTTACTGCGAAAAATGAATATAACCATATGATTTTATTTGTTATTAATGATTTAAGGTGAAAAATGGCATGTGATTTATATCACAAAATTTTGCCTGTATTGGATGCTGTCAATGATCTCACTCGGGGAATTCATCGCAAAAGTGTGACATTCGTTGCAAATAACAATGTCGTTAATCGGAAGAATGAATTCCAGACGTACAGCATAAAGGATGATGACAATGAGAATTGGCATGGTGATCAGCGGTGGCGATGTTACCGGGATTAATAACTTTGTGTATCAAATATCGCGCTTAACTAAGGCGGAAATGGTGTTATTTAACGGTGGCATTCCGGGCCTGCTGGAAAATAATCACCAGGAAATATCCCAGCGCGATTTAGTGGATTACGCCATCGCTGCTATTCCGGTGATGCAATCGGGACGAACCAATAGAAAATTAATTCGTCCGGAATATGAAATCATCGCCAAACATCTTAAGTCGCTGCGCATCGATGTATTAATTATGGCGGGGGGCGATGGATCATTACAATTCCTGCATACGCTAAGCGAATTTGGCGTTAACTGTTTTGGCGTTGGCATGACCATCGATAACGATGTGTTTGGCAGTGATTACAGCATCGGTTTCTCCACCGCCTGCGAGCAGGTTTTAAAAGAGGTGGCGAAATTACGCAATACCGGCCGCGCCTTAACCGGTCGAGTGTTTATGGTGGAACTGCTGGGCGGTTATTGCGGTGAATTAACCTTGCAGTCGGCGATCAAATCCAATGCGGATTTCGCGCTGATTCCGGAATGCCAGATTGCACCACAAGAGCTGGCCGAGCGCATCACGCAGCGGCTGGCGGCGCAGAACAGCGTCATTATTTTATGTTCGGAAGGCTACACCCGTGAATATTCGCCGGGCTTTCAGGGCGCTATCGATACCTTAATTAAACAAATTGAACCGTTAATTGGTGTGCGTATTCGTAAAACAATTATCGGTTATGGCCTGCGTAATGGCGATCCTACCTGTGAAGAGATTTATCAGGGCACCATTATGGCCAGTGAAGTCGCGCGTTGTATTCAGTCGGGAATGCGCAACAAAGCGGTGATTATTAATGGCAATAATCGACCGATTCCGATTGATTTAATAAGCATGAAAAAACGCCTGGTCGATACGGAAGGGCATCATTATAAACTCGCTAAACAACTGCAAATTCTGTGAGGAAATAGCCATGCTGAAAATATTATGTGTCTGTGGATGTGGTTTGGGTTCAAGCTTTGCGATTGAGATGAGCGCCAAGTCGGTATTAAAAAAACTCGAAATTGATGCTGATATCGATCACACCACCATTTCTGAAGCCAACGCCTTTAAATCCGACATGATTTTAACCCAGAAAGCCTTTGCTGATGTGTTAAATGCCGATGCCAGCCCGGAACAGATCAAACGGGTGATTATTCTCAATAAGCTGACCGACAAAGCGGAAATTGAAGAGAAAATCGTGGCGTTTATGAAAGAACGTAACTTAAAGGTTGCTAATCATGAATAGTGTGATCGACTTCCTGGTAAAAGACTTATTGGGACAGGCATCAATTCTGATCGCCTTTATTGCCCTGATTGGTCTGCTACTGCAAAAAAAATCAGCGGGCAAGGTGGTGGAAGGCACCTTTAAAACCCTGCTTGGTTTCTTAATTATGATGGCCGGTATCAACATTATTGTCGGTACGCTGACCTTCCTGAACACCATTTTCACCCACGGTTTTGGCATGCAGGGTTATATCACTGACGTTGCCGCCATTGCCGGGTTAGCAAACCGCGAGCTGGGTTCAGAAGTGGCGCTGACGCTGTTGGTGATCTTTATCGTCAACATCATCATTGCGCGTCTGACACCGTTCAAATACATCTTCCTTACCGGTCAGGCGCTGCTGTGGATGGCGACCATCGGTGCGGTGATTGGCTATAAAGCGGGGCTGACAGGCTTACCTCTGATCCTTACCGGCGGCATCTTTGGCGGCATTATGGCGGTCGTGATGCCTGCACTGGCACAACCGGTGGTGCGTCGTATCACCGATTCCGACGACGTGGCGCTCGGTCACTTCTGCACCATCGGCTATCTGCTGACGGCGGCGGTGGCGAAGGTGGTAGGCAAAGGTTCGCGCTCCACTGAAGACCTCAAACTGCCCGACAACTTTAAATTCCTGCAGGATACCTATCTGTCGATGGCGGTGGTGATGGTACCGATGTACCTGATTCCTGCGGTCGCCGCCGGTCCGGAATTTATCGGCCAGTACAGCAACGGTATGAATTATCTGATGTACGCCTTTATGCAGTCGATTCAGTTCGTGTGCGGTGTGTTCGTGCTGTATAGCGGCGTGCGTCTGCTGCTGAACGAACTGGTGCCGGCTTTCCGTGGTATCGCCATGCGTCTGGTTCCGGATGCGAAACCGGCGCTCGACTGCCCGGTGATGTTCCCATACGCCCCGAATGCGGTGATCGTCGGCTTCCTCGCCACCACGCTGGGCTCGGTGGTGGGCATGCTGGTGTTCCCGATGTTTGGTCTGGCGATGATTCTGCCAGGTCTGCTGACCAACTTCTTTGCCGGTGGCACCGCAGGCGTGTTTGGTAATGCGCTTGGTGGTCGTCGCGGGGCGATGATCGGCGGTTTCGTGCACGGTCTATTCATCACCTTCCTACCGGCGATTCTGGTGCCGATGCTGGAAAGTTACGGTTTTACCGGCGTCACCTTCAGTGATTCGGATGTCATCAGTACCGGCCTGGTGCTCGGCCATGCATTCCAGAATAACTGGCTGTTCGTCGCGCTGTTTATTGCCTTCATTACTCTCATCGCCTGGTTTGTTAACGGAAAATCCACTAAGTCTAAATCCCATGAGGAAAAGCTCCATGAAACTTTATAACTTTACCGATCTGTTACAGGTGGCTAAAGAACGTGAATTTAAAGCGCTCGGTTCCTTTAATTTGCACTGCCTGGAAATGCTGCCGGCCTTTTTTAAAGCGGCGGAGAAAACCAATAGTCCATTAATGATTCAGATCTCAACCGGCACAGCGAAATATCTCGGACATAAATTATTGGTGGATGCGATTCGCTCACTGTCGGAAAGTCGTAACGTGCCGACCTGTTTGCACCTCGATCACTGTTCGGACTTAGATGCGATTCAAACTGCGTTGGATGCGGGCTTCAGTTCAATTATGTATGACGGCTCACATTTGCCGATTGAAGAGAACATCGCCAATACGCGCCGTGTTATTGATATGGCGCGCCCGCTGGCTGTTTCGGTAGAAGCTGAACTGGGCGCGATTGGCGGCTCGGAAGATGGCAAAGAAGTGGAAATGAACGATGCGGCCTTTACCACCGTCGATGAAGCCAAACGCTTTGTCGATGAAACCGGCGTCGATATGCTGGCCATCTCCATCGGTACCGTGCACGGCTTGTATACCGGCAAAGCGCATATTCAGCATCAACGCCTGGCGGATATCACCGATGCCACAAAAACGCCGCTGGTGCTGCACGGCGGAACCGGCGTCAGCGATGAAGATATGCGTCTTGCGGTGCGCAGCGGCATTGAGAAAGTCAACGTCGGCACCGAGATGAATGTGCAGTGGGTCGCAAACTGCAAGCAGACATTTGAAAAGGGCAAGGTCAACGACAGCGTGCGTAATTTCCTTGTGCCGGCCAACGATGCCGTAACCAATGTGCTGGTAGAAAAGATTCAGCTGTTCCGCTAATTCCGACTCACTCATGACGTAATAACCTGAGGTGCCCGGCGCCATTCGGGGCAGGAGACGCTATGTTTGGATTCTTGAAAAAGGGCTCCGATAATAAGAGCCAGGATTCACAGGAAATAGATCTTCAGGCTGAAACCATCAGCGGGAAAATAAGCGAACTGGAACAACAGTTAGCCAATAATCCGCAGGCGACAGAGACGCAAAAACAATTAATGCTGGAATATAATCGTGCATTAAATATTTTTGCGAAAAGCCGCCGCTTTCGTCAGGAAATTGATCCGCTGTTTGTCAAAATCGATGAACTGCGCAACACCATTCGCAAATCATTTTAAGGAGGCAGTATGAGTATTAAACAGCTGCTGCAGGAGGCAAGTGCGATTCAGGTGGGGATCAGCGCCAGGGATTGGCGCGAGGTGATCGCGCTGGCGGCGCTGCCGTTGGTGAACGGCGGTTACATCAAAGCCAGTTATCCGGAAGCGGTGATCGCCAACACGCTGGAGCATGGCGCTTATTACGTGTTTGAGGAGGGCATCGCCATTCCCCATGCGCGGCCGGAAACCGGCGTGCTGAAAGATTGTTTCAGCATGATTGTGCTGGATGAGCCGATTTCCTTCGACGGCAGCGACAAAGCCGACATCGTGATTATGTTCGGTGCGCGTGACAGCAACGCCCACATTGAAGAGGGCATCCGCGCGATTGTCACGCTGCTGGAAGATGAGGAGACGCTGGTGCGCTTGCGCAACGCCAGCAGTGCTGCGGAGGTGATAGAGATCCTATGACAACCGACACTGAAGAGAAGATGGTGGTGCTGGTGAACGGCATTCCGGCTTCCGGCAAAAGCACCCTGACGCGCGCGCTGGCCGAGCAATTCGGCTTTCCGGTGCTGACGCTGGATAGCCTGAAAGAGCCGTTTATGGCCAGCTTTGCGCCGGTGGATCGCCTGCGCAATCGTCAGCTAGGCTGTGCGGCGTATCAGGCGATCTGGCAAGTGGTGGCGCAAGCACCGACGCGTTGCATCTATGTCATCGATGCCTGGTTTGGCTTCCAGCCGAAAGAGGTATTGCAGCAGGGATTGCAACAGGCGGGCGTGACGCGGGTGCTGGAGTTGTGGCTGGCGATCACGCCAGATGAGGCGGTGGCGCGTTATCAGGCACGTTTAACCGATCGCATGCCGGGACATCCGGGCGCGGAGTATCTGCCAGAACTGCGCAAGTTAGCGGAAACCGCCCAGCCGATGGCGCTGGGTCCGGTGTTGCAGCTTAACGCGCGCAACCCGGACCAGGCGGCGGCCTGCGCCTGGTTGCAGCGCCAACTGCGGCTGCCAATCAGCGCTCAACCGGTTTTATCGGCATCGGGCTGAAAAACGCGTGCGCTGAGAAAGTCGATCAGCGCACGTACTTTTGGCGACGGATATTTACTGGCGGGCCACAACAAATGGAATACGTTACGGTGGCAGGCGAAGTCGCTCAATACTTCACGCAGCGTACCTTGTGCCAGTGCCTCACGAATAGAGAAATCCGGCAGCATGGCGATGCCTAAGCCACGCATGGCAAAGCAGACGCGGGTTTCAATGTTGTTACAAATCATGGTGGTGGGCAGCGTCAGTTCCTGTTCATCTTCGTAACCGCGTAGTACCCAGCGCTCAAGCTTGCCCGTGGTGTTGAAGCGATAGTGCAAACAAGCGTGCTGAGTCAACTCTTCAGGCGTTTTGGGTTCACCCTGCCGAGCCAGATAGTCCGGCGATGCGACTGCAACAGAATAGGCATAGCCTAGTTTACGCGCCGACAGCCGTGAATCCGTTGGCGGACCGCCGCGCATCACTGCGTCATACCCTTCGGCAATCACATCTACCACGCGATCGCTGAAATCCAGATCGAGCTGAATCTCCGGATATGCCCGCATAAAATCGCCTAATACCGGCAAGATCAGCGATCCTACAATCGGCAGGCTCAGTTTCAAACGCCCACTTGGCCGCCCAGCGGCCTGTGACAGTTCGCTTTCGGCAGCCTCAATCTCCGCCAAAATGCGGCGACTGCGCTGCAGGAAAAGGGAGCCTTCGGCAGTCAGCGTGATGCTACGTGTGCTGCGGTGAAACAGCCTGACACCGAGTTTCTCCTCCAGCCGCGCCACACTTTTCCCCACCGCAGAAGCAGAGATCCCCAAATGACGCCCGGCAGCAACAAAGCTGCGGGTTTCAGCGACCTGCACGAACACCACAAACCCGTTCAGACTGTCCATTTGATTCCGCCATTGCGGACATTATTGTCCGTTAAGTCGAGAAATATACCCCGCTTTTTCCGTAATTGAGAAGTGGCTACTGTGATGTCATTCATTATTGAGGAGAGAAAAGCATGCAGGGTTTACTTCAGACAGTGATTCAGCAGGCGCTGGACCAGCAGCGTTTAGTCGGGGTCGAGGTGATGGCCGCGCAGCGCGGCGAGATTATTTATCACCAGGCGGCGGGATGGGCCGACCAGGAAAATCAGCGTCCGATGGCGAAAAGGGGGCATTTCCGTCTCGCGTCGGTGAGCAAACTGATCGTTTCCACCGCTGCAATGGTGCTAGTGGCGCAAGGCAGTGCGGCAACCATCAGCATGTCAGGCGCGTTTGTTAATGAACTGCGTGACGCGGTGTATCAGGGTTTGTGGGAGGAACAATGAGAGATCGCTTACCGTTGATTCCGTTGCTGGCGCTAAGTCTGGCGGCGTTTGTCACCATTGTTACCGAAGCACTTCCCGCCGGATTATTGACGCCGATGGCGCAGGATTTTGCCATTTCAGCCGCTGCGGCTGGGCAGAGCATAACCGCCTATGCGGTGGGCTCCTTTCTGGCCGCCATCCCGCTGATGACACTGTTGCAAGGAATGCGCCGCCGCCGTTTATTGTTGTTAACGCTGGCCGGTTTTACCGTGGCGAATCTGGTGACGGCCATTGCCCGTGATTACACCTTGCTGCTAGTGGCGCGCACGGTTGCAGGCGCTGCAGCAGGCGTACTTTGGGCGCTGCTGGCGGGCTACGCGGCAGCGATGGCGCCTGCGCAGCAAAAGGGCAAAGCAATTGCCATTGCGATGGCCGGCACGCCGCTGGCGCTCTCAATCGGCGTGCCGCTTGGCACTTTCGTCGGGAATGCCATCGGCTGGCGCGAGAGTTTTATGGCACTCAGTGCGTTGTCAATGCTGTTGATGCTGGTGCTGCGTCTGACCGCACCGGAGCAGCCGGGACAATCGGCGCAGCAACGTAGGCCACTGCGTGCTGTGTTGCGTTTACCCGGCGTGCGCAGCGTATTATTACTGGTGCTTTGCATCGTGCTGGCGCACAACATTCTCTACACCTATATCTCACCTTTCTTGCAACCTGCGGGCTTAATGGCGCGAACTGACGCGATACTGCTGCTGTTTGGCCTCTGCTCGCTGGTCAGCATCGTTATCACCGGCATATTCGTCGACCGATTTTTACAGCCGCTCACGCTAATCAGCATCGGCCTTTTCATGGTGGCTGCGTTATTGCTGCAACTGAATGCTGCGAGCGAGCAGCTGGTGTGGCTGGCGGTGGCATTGTGGGGATTGGCGTTTGGTGGGGCGGCGACGCTGTTGCAAACCGGCATGGTGAATCGCGCCGGTGCCGCGACCGATGTCGCGCAATCTATGCTGGTCACGGTGTGGAATCTGGCGATGGCTGGCGGCGGCATGCTCGGTGGCGTGTTACTGCAAAATCTCGGTATCGGCAGTTTTGCCCCGGTGTTATTGCTGTTGTTGGTCATGGCGTTGGGCATTGCCTGGTGGTCAGGTCAGCGCGGGGTGCAGGCCAGCGTTAATCCTTTGTCGTGATAATAACCGCATGATTTGTCAATGCATATCCGGCAGTATCAACCAGGCTTTTGTGATTACGCTCACAGAGGAAAGCATGATGAATATCGATCTACACGGAAAAACAGCCTTAGTGACCGCATCAACCGGCGGTATCGGTTTTGCCATTGCACAAGGTCTGGCGGCCAGCGGGGCGGAAGTGGTGCTGAACGGGCGCAGTGAAGCCTCGGTGAGTCGTGCGCGCGAGAAGCTCAACGGCTTAGTGGTGGGGGCGAAAATTCACACTTTTATCGCCGATCTCGGCAGTGCACAAGGTGTTAAGCAACTGCTCAACGGTTTGCCGCCAATCGATATTCTGGTGAATAACGCTGGGATTTACGGTCCGCAGGATTTTTATCAAGTGGATGACGACACCTGGGATGCCTATTGGCAAACCAACGTGATGTCCGGTGTGCGCCTGTCGCGGGCTTTGTTGCCGGAGATGGTGAAACGCGGTTGGGGCCGCGTGGTGTTTATCTCTTCAGAGTCAGCACTGAATATTCCCGCCGATATGCTGCATTACGGCGTGAGTAAAACCGCGCAGCTGTCGCTGGCGCGCGGGCTGGCGAAAGTGGTGGCGGGCAGCGGCGTGACGGTGAACAGCGTGTTGCCGGGCCCAACGCTCTCCGATGGTTTTGCCGCAATGATGGAAGATGAAGTGAAACGCACCGGTAAGCCGCTGGAAGAGTTGGCGAAAGAGTTTGTCATGGCTCAGCGTCCGAGTTCGGTGATCCAGCGTGCTGCTACGGTGGAAGAGGTGGCGAACATGGTGGTGTATGTTTGTTCGAAACAGGCATCCGCGACGTCCGGTGCCGCGCTGCGCGTCGATGGCGGCGTGGTGGATGATATTGTTTAGCCGGGTGCGGTGATTGACAAGGTCGCCATGAATGGCGACCCTACGACGCTCGCACCACAAAGACAAAAGTTTACACAGCAAAGCTTGGTGTTTCTGCTGCAGATGCTTAAAATGCCCGCACTTTTCTCTGAGGCTGCGGCATGACGATATCGCTATCACGCGCAAAATGGATTCTGGCACTGGTTTGTCTGGTGCTGGAGTTTTGTCTCGTCCAGCGCAGCTTCAATTTGCCTTCTGCACCTTTAACGCAGGTCAGCGCGTCCGCGCAAACTCACAGTAGTGACGATGCCAGCGGCAGTGAAAAACCTTGTGCACTGAGCGCCAAATCGCTGAGTGCCGCTGCACCCATCCTTGATACCGCATTGCCTTTCCTGCTGTTGTTGCTGGCGCTGATCGCCACCTTTACACAAACCACCACTTCCGTCGGCTATCGCCGCGCACCGCTGTTTCCGCCTCTGCGACGGCGGCATCTGACCTTCTGCGTCTTCCGGGAATAACACCTGCGCGTTACATCGCGTAAACCCTGTTATTCACTGGAGAATTCACATGACTGTATTGATCAGGAGCCTGTTGCTCCTGCTGGCGAGCTGCGCGATTACTGCGCAGGCGGCAGACACCGGCTGGCTGCGTAATGCGCAAAATAGCCATGCCGAAGTGCGCCTGCGCAGCGCCAGCCACAACGATAATCAGCAACTGCTGCTGGATATTCGCCTGCAACCTGGCTGGAAAACCTACTGGCGTACGCCAGGCGAAGGCGGCGTTGCGCCGGAAATCCGCTGGCAAACGCCGGATGTAAAGGCGCAGTGGTTCTGGCCTGCGCCCGAACGTTTTGACGTTAGCGGCTTGACCACACAAGGCTACAAAGGCGATATCACGCTGCCGATCGAACTGGCGAAACTGTCGAGCCAGCAGCTCGCAGGAACGCTGACGCTTTCGACCTGCAGCGACGTCTGCATCCTCACCGACTTCCCCTTCAGCCTCGATCTGACGCAGCCCGCTGACGCCGATTTTGCCCGCGATTTCGCCGAGGCGATGGGACGCATCCCGGCCGCCAGCGGCTTAACCGATCAACTCGACGCCAGCTTTGTGAATGGCGAATTGCAGATTCGCGCACAGCGTCAGGGTGGCTGGCAACAACCTGAACTGTTCTTCGATTATCCGCAGGGCAGCATGCTGGCGGCACCGCAAATCAGTGTGAAAGGCGACACGCTCAGCGCGCGGGTGGCGGTCACCGATGAATGGGGCGAAGCGGCACCGGATCTGCGCGGCAAAACGTTGTCGCTGGTGGTTGCCGATGGTGGGATTGCGCAGCAAAGCGCGATAAATATTGGCGCGGAAGCGTTGGTATCCGGCGATGGCGCGCAAACCTTCTGGTCGGTGTTGCTGCTGGCGCTGCTCGGTGGCTTGATCCTCAACCTGATGCCGTGCGTGTTGCCGGTGCTGGCGATCAAACTCAGCAGCCTGGTGCAGCAGCAAGGGCAAACGCAGCGTCAGACGCGCCAGCAGTTTCTCGCCTCCAGCGCCGGGATCATTTTCTCCTTCCTGCTTTTGGCGCTGTTGATGACCGGACTCCGTCTCAGCGGTCAGGCGCTTGGCTGGGGCATTCAGTTCCAGAGCAGCGGCTTCCTGCTGGTGATGGTGTTGGTGATGTTCCTGTTCAGCGCCAGCCTGTTTGATCTGCTGCATTTCCGCTTGCCGTCGGGTTTGAATACCAAACTGGCGACGCAGGGCGGCGACGGCTTGCTCGGGCACTTCGGCCAGGGCGCGTTTGCCACTTTGCTGGCCACGCCGTGCAGCGCGCCGTTTCTTGGTACTGCGGTGGCCTATGCGCTGACGGCACCGCTGCCGCAACTGTGGCTGCTGTTTGTCGCGCTCGGCGTCGGCATGAGTTTGCCGTGGCTGCTGGTGGCGGCGTTACCGGGCATGGCGCGCTGTTTGCCGCGTCCGGGGCGCTGGATGGTGCATCTGCGCAGCGTGCTCGGCCTGTTTATGCTGCTCGCCACCTTCTGGTTGGTGACATTGCTGGTACCGCATTGGGGCAGCACCTTCGCGCTGGTGCTGGCGGGTATGTTACTCGCGGTACTTTGCGGCTGGCTGGTGAAACGTCGCGCGCTACAACAGGCGGGCGTGGTGTTTATCACTCTGACGCTGGCTGGTGCGCTATTCCTGATGACGCGCATCACGCCGGAAGAGGAGACGCTGCATTGGCAGCCATTGACCGAAGCGGCGATCCATCAGGCACTCGAGCAGAATAAACGGGTGTTTGTCGATGTCACCGCCGACTGGTGCATCACCTGCAAAGTGAACAAATCCCGCGTTCTGAATCAGCCCGATGTGCGTGCTGCGCTAAAAGCCGATGACGTGGTGCTGCTGCGCGGCGACTGGACGCAGCCCGATCCTGCCATCGGTGAATTCCTGCGCCGCCGCGACCGCGTGGCAATCCCTTTTAACCAAATTTATGGCCCGGCACTGCCGCAAGGCCAGATTTTGTCACCGCTGCTGAGTCGTGAAGCGGTGATCTCCACTCTCTCTGAGGCGAAAAAATAATGAAGAAATCCCTGTTACTGCCACTGATGTTCCTTGCCATGCCTGCGCTGGCGGCCGCGCCTTTTACCCCTGAGCAGGAAGCGCGTATTAAAGAACTGATCCGTGAAACCTTGGTGCAAAATCCGTCGATTCTGGCGGAAGCGGCTGATGCGTTTGATAAAGAAGCAGCGCAACAGCAGCAAAATGTGGTGGCGCAAATGGTGAAGAAAAACCATGACGCGTTGTTCAACGATGCTGGTTCACCGCGCATCGGCGCTGAAAAACCGGCGCTGACGCTGGTCTACTTCACCGATTACAACTGCGTGTTCTGTAAGAAGTTTGAAGCTGATATCGAAAAACTGCTGAAAGCGTATCCGCAGGTTGCGGTGGTGATTAAACCGCTGCCGTATCGCTCTGAAACCTCACTCACCTCGGCGCGTCTGGCGCTCACCGTGTGGGAGCAGCAGCCGAAAAACTTCCTCAAGCTGCATGAGCGTTTGATGGCGAAAAAGGGCAATCACGATACCGCCAGCATCGACGCGGCGCTGGAGAAAACCGGCATCAAGCTGAAAGAGCCAAGCAAAGTGAGCCTCGACACCATCAACAGCAACCTGACGCTGGCGCAGCAGCTCGGCGTGCAAGGTACGCCAGCGACGCTGGTGGGCGATCAGATGATCAGCGGCGCGGTGCCGTATGAGCAACTGGAAGCGGCAGTGAAAGGCGCGCTGCAGGCGAAGCAATGAGTCGACTAAAGCGCTGGCTGCGTGAGGCGCTGCTATTAGTGCTGATTGTCGCGGCGGCGCTGTGGGGCATGGATTGGCTGCGCGCACCGCAGCTGCCTGCCGACCTAGCGCAACAGCCGCTCACCTCGCTGCAAGGCGAGGTCAATCTGGCGGAGCTCAGTCAGGATCGGCCATTGCTGGTTTACGTCTGGGCAACCTGGTGCGGCGTATGCAAACTCACCACGCCAACTGTGGCGGCGATGAGCCAGCAAGGTTACAAGGTGGCGAGTATTGCGCTGCGCTCCGGTAACGATATGCGCGTAGCAACCTGGCTGGAGAAGAAAGGGCTGCAAGGCGTGGCGATCAATGATGAGAGCGGGGCGATCGGCCAGCGCTGGGATATTCAGGCCACGCCGACCTTTATCGTGCTGCATCAGGGCAAAGTCATTAGCACCAGCAGCGGCTGGACCAGCGCTTGGGGGCTGAAGCTGCGCCTCTGGTGGGCTTCCCGCTAGTCTGTCTGGCGGCACGTTATGGTGCCGCCAGAAAATCCTCGCGCTGCGGCGTGAACGTATCCAGCAATACGCCCGCTTCCAGACATACGCAGCCGTGCACAATGTTCGGTGCTTTATACAGCGTATCGCCGGCGCTGACTTCTTTGGTTACACCATCAATGGTGAAGGCAAAACGTCCGGACAGGACGTAGGTGAGCTGCTCATGCGGATGATGATGCAGCGGACCAACAGCATCCTGCTCAAAAGTGACTTCCACCGCCATCATGGTGCCGCCGTGCGCCAGAATTCGGCGCGTCACGCCGTTGCCTAAATCGTCCAGTTGGGTTGTGCTTTTATAGATAAACATGATTTCTCCTTGCAGGTTGCATCGTCAATGTGTGACTTAACTCACAGTCAAAAAGGCATTTAAAGGCTGCATTTTAACGATCTTTGATTAAAATGAAACGGTGTTTCAATTTAATCTGAGGATGGATCATGAAAATCGCTTTGATGATGGAAAACAGCCAGGCTGCGAAGAACGCAACGGTGTTGAAAGAGCTTCAGTCTGTGGCGCAACCGCTCGGGCATCAGGTGTTTAACGTCGGTATGAGCGACGAACAGGATCACCATCTTACCTATATTCACCTCGGCATCATTGCCAACGTACTGCTTAACAGCAAAGCGGTAGACTTCGTGGTAGCCGGTTGCGGCACCGGCCAGGGCGCGCTGATGTCGCTGAACCTGCATCCCGGCGTGGTGTGCGGTTACTGCATCGATCCAGCAGATGCCTATCTGTTTGCGCAAATCAACAACGGGAATGCGCTGTCGCTGCCGTTCGCTAAAGGCTTCGGCTGGGGCGCGGAACTGAACCTGCGCTTTATCTTCGAAAAAGCCTTCACCGGCGAAAAAGGGCACGGTTATCCGCCTGAGCGCAAAGAACCACAGGTGCGCAACGCAGGTATCCTGAACGAAGTGAAAGCCGCGCTGTTGAAAGAGAATTACCTCGACTCACTGCGTGCTATCGATCCGGAACTGGTGAAGACCGCAGTAAGCGGCCCGCGCTTGCAGCATTGCCTGTTTGAACATGGGCAGAATCAGGAGATCGTGGGTTTTGTACGTGAACTGACGCAGTAATTTTCTGGGTTTTACGTAGGGTGCGCATTCATGCGCACCTGGTAAAGTGGTCGCCATAAATGGCGACCCTACGCCAAAACCCCGTTATCCTGCCTGCTTGCATCCACCAGCATCTGCGTATAGGCCACCTGCGCGCGATTGTGCACCAGCGCATCGACATCCAGCGTCTCCAGCACTTTGCCGTGCTGCATCACCGCCACGCGATGGCACAGATGCGCCACCACGCCGAGATCGTGCGTCACCATCAAATAGGTCATTTTCTCCTGCTGCTGCAAATCGCTGAGCAGATTGAGGATCTCCGCTTGCACCGACACATCCAGCGCCGAGGTCGGTTCATCCAGCAGCAGCACGCGCGGTTCGAGGATCAGTGCGCGGGCAATCGCGACACGCTGGCGTTGACCGCCGGACAGCTGATGCGGATAACGGGTTTGCCACGCGCGATTGAGGCCGACCTTCTCCAGCATGGCGATGACCCGCTGCTGGCGCTGACCGATGCCGTGAATCTGTAGCGGCTCCTCGAGAATATCGCCGATGGTGTGACGCGGATGCAGCGATCCGTAGGGATCCTGAAACACCATCTGCACGCTGCGGCAGCGCTCGCGGGCGATACGATGTTCGAGCGGCACGCCATCAATCGCCAGCTCACCGTGCCAGTGAGTAAACAGCCCGGCAAGGCATTTGAGTACCGTGGTTTTACCCGATCCCGACTCGCCGACCAGGCCAAAAATTTCACCCTGACGAATCGACAAATTAACGTCGAACAGCACCTGATTACGCCGCTCCTCCTCACCGAAACTGAGGTTGAGATTACTTACGCGGATCATCTCGTTCATCATTGCTCCTTAGGGTTGCAGCCAGCTGGCTTGACGTTGCAGCACCGGCAGACGGGCGCGACGCTGATCCATATCCGGCAGCGCGGCGAGTAGGCCTTGCGTGTAGGGATGCTGAGCCTGGTCGAGCTCGCTGGCCGCCAGTGACTCCACCACGCGCCCGGCATACATCACCAATACGCGGTCGCAGAAGCGCCGCACCAGATTGATGTCGTGACTGATAAAAATCAGCCCCAGACCGCGCTGTTTCACTAAATCGTCCAGCAGCGCCAGCACCTGCAGACGCACCGAAACATCCAGCGCCGAAGTGGGCTCATCGGCGATCAGCAGTTCGGGATCGGTAATCAGCATCATGGCGATCATCACGCGCTGGCCCTGACCGCCGGAAATCTCGTGCGGATAACATTGATAGATGCGGCCCGGATCGCGCACCTGCACCACTTCGAGCATCTCCATCGCTCGCTGCCGCGCAACCGCGCGCTGGCCGGGATGATGGCTGCGCCAGGCTTCAGCAATTTGCTCGCCCACTCGCACCACCGGATTCAGAGAGTATTTTGGGTCCTGCATAATCATTGAGATGCGCTTGCCGCGAATGGCGCGCATCTGTGCTGGCGTGGCGTGCAGTAGATCCACGTCACCAAACTGCATGCGCTGGGCGGTGACCTGCGCGCTGCGCGGATGCAGCTGTAACAGTGCGCGGCCCACGGTGGATTTGCCGGAACCGGATTCACCGACAATCGCCAGTTTCTCCTTGCCCAACTGGAAGGAGATGCCGCGCACGGCGGGCGTCACCAGCCGGCCATTGACGAAATTGACCTGTAAATCCTGCACGTCGAGCAACGGTGCAGCGCTATTCGCTGCGGGGATCGAGGATGTCACGTAAGCCATCTCCTAAGAAGTTGAACGCTAAGCTGTTGATCAGAATCGCCAAACCTGGCACCGTCACCACCCACCAGCACTCCAGCATGTAAGTGCGGCCGCTGGCGATCATCGCACCCCATTCCGGATCCGGTGGCTGCGCGCCCAAACCGAGAAAACCGAGTCCGGCAGCGGTCAGGATGATGCCCGCCATATTCATGGTGATGCGGATAATCACCGACGGCAGGCACAGCGGCACAATGTGCTTCCACAAAATGCGCAGTGAAGAGGCGCCTTGTAAGCGCACCGCGGAGACAAAATCGGCCTGGCGCAGCGACAGCGCTTCGGCGCGCGCCAGGCGTGCAATCGGCGGCCAGGCGGTGAGCGTGATGGCGATCACCACATGCTCCAGTCCCGGACCGAGCGCGGCGACAAACGCCAGCGCCAGCACCAGGCTCGGAAAGGAGATGAAGATGTCGGTGACGCGCATCAACACGCTATCGACTTTGCCGCCGAAGTAACCGGCGGTGACGCCGAGCAGCAAACCCAGCGGGCCAACGGTGATCGATACCAGCAGCACGATATACAGCGTGATGCGCGCGCCCCACACCAGACGGCTGAAGATGTCACGGCCAAACTCATCGGTGCCAAACCAGTGCTGCGCGTTGGGCGGCGTCAGTGCATTGTTGAGATCCTGAATCAGCGGATGGTAGGGCGCGATCCACGGCGCAAACAGCGCCACTATCAGCAGCAGCAAAATGATGCCGCCGCCAATCGCGGTTAACGGATTGCTCGCCATCTGCCAGAGAAAATGGCCGATGCGCGCGCCGGTGCGGCGACAGCGCGCCAGCCGTTCGCGCGTCTGGCTGGCTAACGGCGTATCGAGAGAAATCGTCATACTTTGGTCCTCGGATCGAACACCTGATAGAGCAGGTCAGAGAGAAGATTGAGCAGCACGAAAATCAGGCCGACCACCAGCACGCAGCCCATCACCGCATTCATATCGCCGAGCATCAAACTGCCGGTGAGATAGGAGCCAAAACCGGGCCACGAGAACACGGTTTCAATCAGCACCGCGCCCTCCAGCAGCGAGCCGTACGCCAGCGCTACCACCGTCAGCAGCTGCACCAGAATATTGCGGAACGCGTGCTGCCAAATCACCTGCCATTCGCTGAGGCCTTTCACCCGCGCCGTCAAAATGAACTCCTGCGATAGCTGCGCCAGCATAAAGCTGCGCGTCATGCGGCTGATGTAAGCCAGCGAGTGAAAGCCGAGCAGCGACGCGGGCAGAATCAGATGATTGAGCGCATTGCTGAACACCGTAAAGTTGCCAACCAGCAAGGCATCGATCAGCAGAAAACCGGTGCGACGCGGCACAATGCCATCAAGACTGAAATCAACACGCCCGGCGCCGCCGACCCAGCCGAGATGGGCATAAAACAGCAGCAGGCCGACCATGCCCACCCAGAAGATTGGCGTGGAGTAACCCGCAAGGCTGATGATGCGCACCAGATAGTCAATCACGCTGTTGCGGCGCGCGGCGGCCCACACGCCCAGCGGGACGCCGAGGCCGGTACCAATCACAATCGCCAGCGTTGCCAGTTCCACCGTGGCCGGGAAGACGCGCAGGATATCGTTGATCACCGGTTGTCCGGTCAGCAGCGCCAGCCCGAGGTTGCCGTGCAGGAGGCCTTGCAGATAGATGCCAAACTGCACCCACAGCGGTTTATCGAAGCCGAGCTGGTGATAAACCTGCTGATAGGTGTTGTGATCGGCATCCGGCCCGACAATCGCCAGCACCGGGTCGAGCGGCATGACGCGACCAATAAAGAAGGTCAGCAGCAGCAGGCCAAACAGCGTGATCGCGACCTGCACGCTGCGGCTACGCAGGCGTCGCCAGTGGCTTTTTGTTAGCTTCATTGCGCACCTCCCGCCAGGCTGTCTGGCGTTTTCCAAACGTCACGCAGGAAAGTGGTGGCCGACGGATGCGGCACGTAATCCTGCACGCGATTGTTCACCACCACCGAATCGGTCATTTGCGAGATTGGCATCAGCGCCGGAATCAGCTGGTCGTAACGCTGCTGGATGGCGAAGTAATCCTGCTGTTGCTGTTTTACATCGCGCTCCAGCAGCGCTTTATCGATCATGCTGTTCAGCTGCGCGTCATAAAAACCGGTGCGCCAGCCCTGAAAATTGGTGAGTCGCGCGCTATCGGCATTATTCGGGTTATACACCAGTGCGCGAAGGCTGGAGTGCGGATGCGGCTCCACGCCGCTGCCGCCGCGTCCCACCAGCAGGTTGAACTGGCGTTCACGCATCGCACCGTAAATCTGGTTGCCGGTGCCGGTGATGATTTTGGCGCGAATGCCGCCTTGCATCAGCGTGGACTGAATCGCAATGGCGACATTAAGGAACGGCTGATCGGCCAGTACGCGTAACGTAGTATCAAAACCGTTGGGATAACCGGCGGCGGCGAGAAGCGCTTTGGCGCGTGGTACATCCAGCTTGTAGCCCGGATCGGGTAACGTTGCCGGCATGCCGGATTGAATCGGCCGCTGATGCAGCGTGCCGTAACCGGCCATCAACGTTTTGTTAATCCCCTGATAATCCACCAGATAACGCAGCGCTTCGCGCACCTGCGGATTGGCGAAGTGATCATCCTTCATGCTCATCGCCAGGTAATAAATCGTGCCTTTTTGTACCGCGTCGATGGTGAGATCGGGATCGTGGCGCAGCGCTTTCACATCGGGGATCGCCATATTGCTGGCGATATCAAGATCGCCTTTTTCCATCATCAGGCGCAAGGTTTGCGACTCCTGCAGATGACGGAACACCACGCGCGTCAACTTCGGCGCACCGCGCCAGTAATTGGCGTCGCGGCTGATGCGCAGCACATCTTTGGCCTGCCACACATCCAGGCGAAACGGCCCGGAACCTGCTTCATGGGTGGTGAGCCAGCGATTGCCCCAATCGTTATTCACCGCCTGCGCCTGCACGGTTTTGCTGTCGAGCACCACCATGCTGCCGAGCGCTGCCAGCGAGTAGAGCACCAGCTTGGGATCGTTAGGCTTGGGCAGGCGAATCACCACCGTGCGCGCGTCCGGCGCGGTGATCATCTGATCCACGTTCTCTTTGCTAAAGCCGTAAGATTTCCATACCGACGCCTGCGCCAGATTAAGGTGCAGCACGCGGCGCATCGACCAAATCACATCGTCGCTGCTCAACGGATTGCCGGAGTGGAAGGTGACATTGTCACGAAGATGGAAGGTTAGTTGACGATTGTCGGGGCTGATCTCCCAACGCTCTGCCAGCGCCGGGCGCACGTTGGTGAGCTGTTGCGGATCTAACTCGACTAAACCGTCATAGAGATTAACCACAATGCCGACCACTTCATTGCCGGTCATGGCGGCGGGATCGAGTGTGAGTAAGTTGTTCATGTTCATGCCCACAATTAGCTGGTCGTCTGGCGTGGACGCCAGTAGCGACGGGCTACAGGTGAGCAGCAGCAGCGCGGCGCACCACGCTCTGCAGGGGTTCATCAGGTTCATAAGCAAAGTCCAGCAGGTCAGAGGTTTATAGTTTTTTGCCGTACTGCTTGTGTTGGGCGCTTACCAGCGATTTAGCGTGTGCGTCTCAATCCACGCGAAATTGATATCCTCCCCAAGTCCAGGGCGCGTTGGCAGATGCACAAAACCGTCGGCATCCATCGGATCGACCAGCGCGTTGAGATAGGCGGGTGGCTGTTCGTAATCAAGGAACGGATGCAGCAGACCGCGTTCGTACCAGCGGCAGTTGCGGATGGCGCCAACTACCGCGATGCTGGCGGCGCCGTTGCCGTGCACTTCGCAATCCATACCAAAGGCTTCGGCCAGGCTGGCGACTTTCATAGTGGCGGAGATGCCGCCAACGCCATTCGCACCGGCACGCAGAATGTCGCAGGCACCGGCACGCACCCAATCGGCGCGGCTGTGGTGTTTACCGCCAAGACTTTCCGGGCCGAGCACGTCAATGCTGAGGTTTTCCGCCAGCCACGCGTACGACGCCATGCTTTCCTCTTCCATCGGCTCTTCGAACCAGGCGAAATTGAGTTTTTCCAATGCTTTACCGATGGTGAGCGCATCGCTGCGGCTGTACCAGTGATAGCCGTCGAGCATCAGGGCGATGTCTGGACCAACCGCTTCGCGCACCGCAGCGCAAGCTTTGATGTCCATTTGTGGACTTGGCGCGAACGACACCGGCGGCATCCAGGTGTGCAGTTTGATGGCTTGATAACCGCGCGCGACCAGCTTTTCGGCAAACTGCGCGTATTCTTCGGGTGTGGATAAACCGCCTTCCAGCTCATCGCCGCACATGGTGCTGCCGTAAGCAGGGATTTTCTCGCGATAGCCGCCGAGCAACTTATGCACCGGCTGCTTGAGTTTGCGGCCAATCAAATCCCACAGCGCCTGTTCCACCGCCGATAACGCGCGTTCGGTGAGTTGATGGGCGCTACCGCGCTGCCAGTGCACCAAATCCTGCCACAGACGTTCGCGATCAAAGGCATTTTGCCCAATCAGCACTTTGCGGAAGAAGGCATTTACCACGTGCGGACGAATCACTTCGGCCGGGGCAAAGGCGTAGCCGCAATCGCCATCTTCGCTGGTGATGGTCAGCAGCGCCATTTGCGCATCGCTCTCTGCACCGGGATGCGAATGTCCGGCGCTGTCAGAGACGCGGCGCGTAGGGTAGCTAAACAGGGTGACATCAATGGCACTGATCTTCACGGTAACTCCTCCTTCAACTCGGTAGCTTGCCCAGCTGGGCATTAACATAAAAAATAAAACGCCGTTTCATTTTGTAATTTAGCGTTCACATTTTGTTTACGCATTAGCCAAAGCGCGGGATAGCGCGGCGATTAATTGGGCATTTGCCCGGTGCACTGTGAGGTTTTTCACGAATGAAGGGCATTTTGTGAGCGATTGCACAGTGGGAAATCGCTGAGGGAATGTAAAAAAATGTGTCTCCGGGGCTTTTCATTTGCTGTCAGCCAGGTAATAGTGACGCCGCGAAATTTTAATAATAATCATTATCATTCCGGGTAGATCAAATGAAAAAATGGCTGTTTGCACTGGGGTTACTGGCGGTGGCGAGTCACGCTTCTGCTAAAACGATTACCGATGTGGCTGGACGACAGGTTGAAGTCAAAGAAGAATCCAAACGCATTATTCTCGGCGAAGGTCGTCAGATGTATCTGCTGGCGGCGTTTGATACTGCTGCGCCGTTCCAGCGCGTGGTGGGCTGGCGCGACGATTTCCATAAAGCCGATTACGACGGCTATATGGCGTATGAGAAGAAATATCCGCAGATCAAAAAGCTGCCGACCTTTGGTGGCGCGAAAGATGGCACCTTTAACGTCGAGCAGGCGCTGACGCTGAAGCCGGATTTAGTGCTGATGAATCTCGAATCCAAAGCCGCGACCGACGAAGGCAAGCTGATCGAGAAGTTGCAAGCGGTGGGCGTGCCGGTGGTGTTTATCGACTTCCGCGAGAAGCCGATGGAACATGCTGAGCAAAGCATCCGCATCATGGGCGAGCTGGTTAACAATCCGCAGCGCGCCGAAGAGATCGTAGCGTTCCGCCGTGCGCAAATCGAAAAGGTGACCGATCGCCTGAAGAACTTTAACGGCACGCGTCCGAAAGTGATGATTGATCGCGCAGGCGGCTACACCGACGAGTGCTGCATGTCGTTTGGTAACGAGAACTTTGGTCAGATGGTGGAACTGGCGGGCGGCAGCAATATTGCCAAAGACCTGATTCCAGGCACCTTCGGCACGCTCAATCCTGAGCAGATCATCGCCAGCCGTCCCGATGTGGTGGTGGTAACCGGTGCGAACTGGAAAAACTACAACACCGTTGGCAAATGGGTCGGCGTGGGTCCCGGTGCAGATGTAAAAGAAGCGACGGCGCGTTTGCAGCTACTAATGATGCGTGACGCCTTCAAAACGCTGCCGGTAGCGCATAACGGTAACGCACATGCTATCTGGCATCAGTTCTACGACAGCCCATATCAGTTTGTTGCGATTCAGGTGCTGGCGAAGTGGCTGCATCCTGAACTGTTTGCCGATCTCGATCCGGACGCCACGTTCCGTGAGTTCCACGAAAAGTTCCTGCCATTGCCTTATCAGCCGGGTTATTGGGTAAGCCTGCCGGCAGATAAGTCTTAAGTTTGAGTGTGTTAGATAAGTGTTAAACGTTACTGTTTATCTTTACTAATATTTCACAGGTGGTGGCACGTTGTTTCAGAAAAGCGAAACGCGTGCGCCATCTGATGTTAATACGGTAAAAGGGAGAGAGTAATGTTTCATACCTCAGGAAGATCGGTGTTCGGTGTGACGTTGTATACGCTGCTGGAACCGTTGCCGCTGGGCTTTTTTGTTGCCGCCTGGTTTTTCGATATCCTCTATTTGCAAACCTTCGTCATCATGTGGACCAAATCGGCCAGCTGGCTAATCACCATTGGTCTGGTGCTGGCTATCCTGCCACGATTAATCAGTTTGGTTTATTTATTCCGAGGCGCGCGGCCGAATGAGAAAACCCATTTCTGGCTGTCGCTGCTGGCAATCGTACTGGCGGTGGTTAATGCCTTTATTCACAGCCGTGATGCTTACGCGGTGGTGCCGATGGGCGTGACGCTGTCGACGTTGGTGGTGGCGCTGCTGCTGATCGCTAACGTGCAGCTGGTGTTGCGCGAACGTCGCACGCAAGGAGGTCGCGTATGAAACACCTACTCAGCGCGGTAGCCATCGCGATGCTGCTCAGCGCCTGTGACGACGGGGCACTGATCGATCCCCAAAAGCAAATTGGCCCAAATCCTGAACTGCCGCAGGCGCAGAACTTCTTTATGCCGCCGATGCAGGTTCCGGAAGGCACGCCGTGGAAAGCCGGTGAAATGCCGAAAGTGGCGGATGGGTTGAAGATCGAAAAGATCGCCGAAAAATTGCAGCATCCGCGTCAGGTGCTGGTGCTGCCGAATAATGATGTGCTGGTGGCGGAATCCAATGGCATGGCTAAAACCATCAGCGCGCCCAAAGAGTTGATCATGGGACTGGTGCAGAAAGCGTCCGGCAAAGGCGGCGCGGGCGGTAATCGCATCACCTTGCTGCGTAACGTTAACGGCAAATGGGAACAGCATCGCTTCATCGAAAATCTGACCGCACCGTTTGGCATGCAGCTGGTGGGCAACACCTTGTATGTGGCGAATGCCGATAGCCTGGTGAAATTCCCGTATGAGACCGGGCAAACCGAGATCCGCACGCCGCCGGTGGAAGTGACCGAACTGCCGGGCGGGCCGATTAACCATCACTGGACCAAATCGCTGCTCGCCAGCCCCGACGGCAGCAAGCTGTATGTCGGCGTGGGATCGAACAGTAACGTGACGGAAAACGGTATTGGCGAAGAGTATCGCCGCGCGGCGGTGCTGGAAGTGGATGCGGCCAGCGGTGCCAGCCGGATTTATGCCAGCGGCCTGCGCAATCCAACCGGCTTACAGTGGGAGCCGCAAAGCGGCAAGCTGTGGGCTGTCGTTAATGAACGTGACGAGATCGGTTCGGATTTAGTGCCAGATTACCTGACGTCGGTGCAGGACAAAGGCTTCTACGGCTGGCCCTACAGCTATTATGGCCAGCATGTAGATGAACGCGCGCAGCCGCAAAGGCCAGATTTGGTGGAGAAAGCGATCAAACCGGATTACGCCCTGAGCTCACACGTTGCACCGCTCGGCCTGTTGTTCTACGGCGCGGATAATATGCCGCAGTATCGTGGCGGCGCGTTTATCAGCGAGCACGGCAGCTGGAACCGCACGCCGCTCAACGGCTATCAGGTGGTGTGGGTGAAATTCGAGAATGGGAAACCGGTAGGGCAGCCACAGCCGGTAGTGACTGGTTTTCTGACGGACGATCAGAAGCAGGTGCGCGGTTTGCCGGTGGGTTTAGCCACCGATCAGCAGGGCGGCGTGTTGATTGCCGATGATGCGGGAAATACCATTTGGCGTGTCAGTTCCGCCAGATAATCAATCGCGGGCAATAAAAAAGGATTTGGCATTAAGCCAAATCCTTTTTTTTATGTTCGCTAACCGGCTGGTAACCGCGCCGCGAACGGGGTGCTCAGCACTCCTCACAAAGGCGATAATAAAATGTGCGGCGATATATTTCAAGTTTTGCCATAATACTGTATGGTTATACAGGTGTTGAGTGACGAGCAAAGCCTCATTGTTTTTCTGATGACTCCAGGGGCGCGGATAGTCAAATCCCGGCAGGTTTCAGGTGGTGCTGGCCTGTGGCTTTTACAATGAGAGCCGCTCAGCACTCCTCACAATTGTGCTTAGGCGGTCGGCGGGTGGAGTCAAAGCCCCGGCAGCTGAAAGGCGCGCTCCTCTCAGAGGAGAAGGAAAGTGATGGAACTTGTTCGATTGCTGCTGGACATCGTCCGCATCATTCTTCAAATCATCGTTGCCCTTTTGCAACTGACCGGTCAGGCACACTGATCGGAACTTGAGACAAGGCGGAGCTCACCCCTCCGCCTTTTTTCGCGTGGATCAAAGTCCGCTGCGCTAAAAACGCTACTATCCTCATCTCATTCAGTAATGCGAGGAAGTGCATCATGGCAATCACGTTCGGGCCGATTAGCGCGCCGGTGAAATTTAGCGACGTAGAACCGGTTTTTCTCACCGATGACACGCTGTTGCAGCGCAAAAACACGCTGCTGGCGGGCATGCAGCGCGAGGGTTTTGACTGGCTGGTAATCTACGCCGACAAGGAACACGGCGGCAATTTCGAATATCTCACCGGATTTATCCCGCGTTTCGAAGAAGGATTGCTGCTGCTGAATCAGTCCGGGGATTGCACGCTGGTACTGGGTAACGAAAACCTCAAAATGGCGCGCTTCTCACGCACCTCTGCTGCGCTGGTGCACACGCCATACTTCTCGCTACCCAATCAGCCCATGGACAATGAAGCGCCGCTGGAAAGCCTGTTCAAAGACGCTGGCTTAGCCAACGGCGATAAAGTCGGGCTGGTGGGCTGGAAGATGTTTACGCCCGCCGCGGGCAATGGGCGCGCTATGTTTGATCTGCCGTATTTTATCGTCGACGCCATCCAGCGCACGCTCAGCGATAACGCCTTGTTAGAAAATGCCATCCACTTGTTTATTGGCGATCACGGCGCGCGCACCACCTGCAATGCCAATGAAATCGCGCATTACGAATATGGCGCAAACCTCGCATCAAATTGCATGCTGGAGGCGCTGAATGCCATCGAGGTGGGCGTGCGTGAAACCGAGTTGGGCGCGTTACTTCAGGCGGAAGGGCAATGCAACACGGTGGTGACCATCGCTGCGACCGGCAGCCGTTTCGACAAGGCGAATCTCTATCCGACTTACAAAAAAGTGCAACGCGGCGATCCGCTCTCGCTGACCACCGCTTTCAAAGGCGGGCTCTCCAGCCGCAGCGGTTTCGTCATTGCCGAGCAAAGCGAACTGCCGCCAGGCCAGCAAGATTATCTGGATCGCATCGCCAAACCCTATTTCTCGGCGGTGGTGGCGTGGCTGGAAAATATTCGCTGCGGCATGAGCGGCGGGGCACTGTATCAGCTTATCGAGCAGATGTTGCCAAAAGAGCGCTTCGGCTGGCATCTCAATCCGGGACATCTGGTGGCGGATGAAGAGTGGATGTCTTCACCGATTTATCATCATTCCACCGAATTGCTCAAAAGCGGCATGATGCTGCAAATTGATATCATCCCATCGGTGCCGGGCTACAACGGTGCCAGTGTTGAAGAGTGCGTGGTGCTGGCCGATGCGGCGCTGCAAAGCGACATCCGCAATCAATATCCGGCGCTGTGGCAACGCATCGAAACCCGTCGCCGTTATTTGCGGGAAACCATCGGCATTCAGCTCAGCGAAGAAATCTTGCCTTTATCGAATAGCGTGGCGTATTTGCGGCCGTTTTTTCTGGCGAAGGATTTGGCATTGAGCGTGGTGAGTTGATGTTATTAGCTGAGGTCGCCATGAATGGCGACCCTACAAAATCGTGCTCATTGTAGGGTCGCCATTTATGGTGACCTAAAGGCTCAATTGACGATTTTTCAGCCCTTATATTTAATGGCTTCAATCAATTTTTCAAACGCGGCGGTGTGCTGTTTCCGGCTCGGATAATAGAGATAATATCCGCTAAAAGGTTCGCTCCAGTCTTCAAGCAGGCATTGGAGTTCGCCGGTGGCGATGTGCTGTTTAACGGTATCCTCGGGGACATGGGCGATACCCATGCCGGACAGTACCGCATCAATACGCGAAGCCAGATTATTAAATATCAGCTGCCCTTCAACTTTAACGCGAATATCTTTGCCATCTTTACTGAACTCCCAGCTATATAATCCTCCCAGCGTAGGAAGGCGCATATTAATGCAGTTGTGATTCTGCAATTCGTAGGGCGTGGTGGGAGTGCCGTGTTTTTGCAAATAGTCAGGCGATGCAACAGTTACCATTTTCCAGTCCGGGCCGATTCTCACCGCCACCATATCTTTCTCAATGCTTTCACCCAGTCGCACGCCAGCATCGAAACGCCCGCTGACAATATCCGTTAAGGTGTTATCGACAGAGAGTTCCACATTCACTTCGGGATAGGCTTGCAGAAACGGTTTGAGCAGCGGCCACAATGTGGAAGACAACGCATGTTCGCCGGCGGTAATACGAATATTCCCTGACGGCTTGCCCTGATTATCGGCTAGTTGCAGCAGAGCTTTCTCAATATCGGCCATCATCGGCGCCACACTTTGAATCAGGTTTTCACCGGCTTCGGTTGGCGCGACGCTGCGCGTGGTGCGCGTTAATAAACGCGTGTTTAATCGCTCTTCAAGACCGCGAATCGAGTGGCTTAATGCCGATTGCGACACGCCTAATTTAGCTGCGGCGCGCGTGAAGCTACATTCGCGCGCCACCATCACTAAATAGATCAGGTCGTTGAAGTTTTCCCGCAGCATGTGGTTGACCTTATTACTGTCGTGGCGTCAAAAGAGGAAACGCAAATTAGTTAGGCGGATTATGGGTAGCGTACAGCGGCCAGGATTCAAACAGATAACCATCGAAATCGATATCATCGACGTCTGAGAACTCCAGCAGCCGTTGTTTCACGTTTTCCAGATGTTGCCACATCGCCAGTTTGGCGGCGCGCGCGTCTTTTTTGATCAGCGTCGCGAGGATCTTTTTGTGATCGTCGAGCCACTGTTTGCGGTAATTGTTGTTGACCAGATGGCGATGCAGTTGGCTCCACATCACGTTATCTTCACGCCATTGCCAGGATTGTTTAAACAGCTCAACCAGCATGCTGTTGTGCGTGGCTTCAGCAATCGCCAGATGGAAATCACGATCGCCATTTTCGCTTTGGTTGACCGCACCCGAAGCCAGCTCTTTCTCTTCCAGCTCCAGCGCCTGGCGCATCTTCATGATGTCTTCACGCGTGGCCTGCAGCGCGGCAAACTCAGCGATATTGCTCTCCAGCAGCTGGCGCGCCTGCAACATCTCAAACGGTCCGGCATCGTTGCTGGCCTTGTGAAGCGAAACGGGTTGTTGCGGCGAGTCGTGAATCACGTAGATGCCCGCACCGCGACGCACCTCGATTAATCCTTCCAGCTCCAGCATGATCAGCGCTTCACGCACCAGCGTGCGCGTCACGTCCAGCAGCGCGGCGAGTTCGCGCTCCGGCGGCAGCCGTTCGCCCACCGCATACTGCTTCTGGGTGATCATCTGGCGGAGCATTTCCCCGACTTCCTGATAAGGGCGCTGTGCTGAAGTTTGAGTTTTCATCGTGCTCTTTTCTGTGTGTTAAAGGATTCACAACCTCTGATACAGCCTCACTCAGAGACGCGCACTATAGCATAGCGAATAAGAATCGGCCTGGTCACGACGTGCAGTGTCAGGCCTTCATTACTAAGCGTTAAGTGCGAAATAGCGTTCGGCGTTATTGAAGCAGATGTCGCGCAGCATGCTGCCAAGCATCGGCTCATCATGCGGCACAATGCCATCTTGCACCCACTGTGCCAGCAGATTGCACAGAATACGGCGGAAGTATTCGTGGCGCGTGTAGGAGAGGAAGCTGCGCGAATCGGTCAGCATGCCAACAAACTGGCTGAGTAAGCCGATTTGCGACAGCTGCTCGAGCTGACGCAGCATGCCGTCGCGCTGATCGTTGAACCACCAGCCGGAGCCAAACTGCACCTTGCCAGCGATACCCGCGCCCTGAAAGTTGCCCGCCATGGTGGCCAGTACTTCGTTATCACGCGGATTGAGGCAATAGAGAATGGTTTTCGGCAGCTGATCGTTGAGGTCCATCGCATCTAACAGGCGCGCCAGCGGCCAGGCGATATTGTTATCGCCAATCGAATCAAAACCGCTGTCTGGCCCAAGCTGGCGGAACATGCGCGTGCTGTTATTACGAATCGCGCCGATGTGCAGCTGCATCACCCAGCCGCGCCGCGCATATTCACTGCCGAGCCACACCAATACTGCGCTGCTGAACTGGGCGATTTCCAATTCATCCAGCACATCGCCACGGCGACGTTTCGCCAAAATTGTATCGAGCACGCTGTCTTCAGGCACCGGCGCAAAGCGCAGGGTTTCGATGCCGTGATCCGATGCGCGACAACCGTGAGCGGAGAAGTGGTCAAGGCGACGCAGCAGCGCGCGGCGTAACGCATCGAAGCTGTCGATGGCGACATCGGCGGCGGCTTCCAGGCGACCAAGATAGTCGACAAAACCCTCCAGCTCGATTTTAAAGACTTTGTCCGGACGCCAGCTCGGCGCAACGTCAATATCAAAGCTGCTGTCTTCGGCGATTTGGCGGTGATAGCGCAGCGAATCAACCGGATCGTCGGTGGTGCCCACCATGCGCACTTTCATCTGGCGCATAATGCCGCGCGCGGAAAATTCCGGCGTCGCCAGTTGTTCCGCGCAGCGCTGCCAGATAGCAGGCGCGGTGTCCGGGCCAAACAGCGTATCAGTGATGCCAAACGGACGACGCAGCTCAAGGTGCGTCCAATGATAAAGCGGATTGCCGAGGGTTTTTGGCACCGTTTGCGCCCACGCGAGATACTTGTCGTAGTCGCTGGTGTTCTTGCCGGTAATTAACGACTCATCCACGCCGGCAGCACGCAGCGCGCGCCATTTGTAGTGATCGCCTTCCAGCCAGATTTGGCCGAGGTTGGCAAAGCGACGATCTTCAGCAATCTCCTGCGGATTGAGGTGACAGTGATAATCGTAGATCGGCATGTCCGCAGCGAAGTCGTGGTACAAGCGCCGCGCGATGTCGCTCTGCAGCAGAAAATCTTCATCCATAAAGCGCATTATTGGGCTTCCTGAGCAAAATAGGCGCGGTGGATCGCCAGTTCGACGCCGCGAATTTCAGCCAATCCTTTCAGTCGACCAATCGCCGAGTAGCCGGGATTGGTTTTCTTCTTCAGGTCATCCAGCATTTGGTGGCCGTGGTCGGGACGCATTGGAATCAAATCTTCCTCGCCCGCAGCTTTACGGCGCTGTTCCTCTTCGGCAATCGCCTTGATCACCGCAAACATATCCACATCGCCACCTAAATGCGCGGCCTCGTGGAAGCTGTTGGGGTTCTCTTCACGTTTGGTGGATCGCAGATGCGCGAAGTAGATGCGCGGGCCGAAGCGTTTGACCATGCTGGCTAAATCATTCTCTGCCAGTACGCCGTACGAGCCGGTACACATGGTGAATCCGTTGGCGGGGCTGCTGACGGTATCGATCATCCACTGCAGATCATCAGCGTTGGAAACAATACGCGGTAAGCCAAGAATCGGGCGCGGCGGATCGTCAGGATGCACCGCCATGCGCACGCCCACTTCTTCGGCAACCGCAACAATGGCGCGCAGGAAGGTGGCAAAGTTCTCACGCAGTTCGGCTTTACCGATGCCTTCATAACGCGCCAGCTGGGCGCGGAATTGATCCAGCGTGTAACCTTCCTCAGCGCCCGGCAAACCAGCGATAATATTACGCATCAGGCGATTACGATGCTCTTCACTCATCGTGGCGAAACGTTCAGCGGCCTGGGCGATCTCTTCCGCACTGTAATCATGCTCCGCGCCGGGACGTTGCAGAATATGCAGTTCAAACACCGCGAACTCAATCTGATCAAAGCGCAGGGCTTTCGCGCCATCCGGCAGCAGATATTCGAGATCGGTACGCGTCCAGTCGAGGATCGGCATGAAGTTGTAGCACACGGTTTTGATGCCGCACTGTGCCAGATTACGCAGCGACTGCTGATAGTTGCTGATCCAGTGCTGACAGCGGCCGCTGCCGGTTTTGATCTCTTCATGAATCGGCACGCTTTCCACCACCGACCACACCAAACCTGCGGCTTCCACCAGCGCTTTACGCTGCATGATTTCGTCGACTGACCACACTTCACCGTTGGGGATGTGATGCAGTGCGGTGACGATGCCGGTTGCGCCCGCCTGGCGCGCATCGGCCAGAGAGACAGGATCGTTGGGGCCGTACCAGCGCCAGGTCTGCTTCATGTTGTTACCTCACTCACGATTGGTTGACCAATATTTCTTGCCAGCGTGTTACTTCAAACATTAACCACGCGATTCGCGGTTAAAACTCTGCTCTTTGTCCGGTTAAGTCAACCTGGTGAGTGATTTTGGTTAACCAGATCACATTTGCGACATCAAGCTGGCGACCACTTTTCGCAACTGTGGTTCACTCCTGGCGAATGGTCATAGATGATTCACTTAGGGAGAACCCGATGAACCGCAGTTTAAATCCAGGGATAACCGCCGCTGGCACCAAACGCACCTTCCGCCATATGCGCTGGTGGGTGCTGGTGCTGTTCTTAGCCGGCGTGACGGTCAATTACATCACCCGTAACTCGTTAGGGCTGCTGGCCCCAGAGCTCAAAGACAGCCTTAACATCACCACCGAGCAATATTCCTACATCGTCGGTGCCTTCCAACTGGCCTATACGTTCTTCCAACCGATTTGTGGCTGGTTGATTGATGTGATTGGCCTGAAAGTCGGCTTCCTGATCTGCGCCTCGGTGTGGGCCATTGCCTGTTTATTCCATGCTGGAGCGGGCAGTTGGCTGCATCTGGCGATTCTGCGTTTTGTTATGGGCAGCGCAGAAGCCGCTGCAACGCCAGCCAACGCCAAAGTAATTGGTGAATGGTTCCCGAAAAAAGAGCGTCCTATCGCCGCGGGTTGGGCGGGTGTCGGATTCTCCCTCGGCGCTATGCTGGCACCGCCGATTATCTACTTTGCCCATGCGGCGTTTGGCGGCTGGCAGGGCGCATTCCTGTTCACCGGCGCGCTGGCACTGGGTTGGGTGTTGCTGTGGTGGTGGCTGTATCGCGATCCCGATCAGCACCCTAATTTGTCGAAATCCGAACTGGATTTCATCCGCCAGGACAACGAACCACCGGCAGTGAAACTGCCATTCTTTACCGCGTTGAAAACCGTATCGAAGAACAAGCGTTTCTACGGCATTGCCATTCCGGCATTCATGGCCGAACCGGCGTGGGGCGTACTGAGTTTCTGGGTGCCGCTCTATCTGGCAAAAGAGCTCGGCATGGATCTGAAACAGATTGTTATGTTCGCCTGGCTGCCGTTCCTCGCCGCCGATCTCGGCAGCGCTGCCAGCGGCTATCTGACGCGCCTTTACACTAAGATCTTTGGCTTCACCCAAGTCAATTCAGTGGTCGCCAGTTCAGTTACCGGCGCGTTCCTGATGCTGTCTCTGGCCGCAGTGGCGATGACCAAAGATCCGTATGTGGCGATTGCGTTGATCTCAATTGGTGGCTTCGGTCATCAGATCATCTCCTGCATGCTGAGCGCGCTGGTGGTGGAGAAATTTGATAAAGGCCAGATGGCCACCGTCAACGGCATGCGCGGCTCGTTCGCGTGGATCTCCAGCTTCCTGTTCTCACTGCTGATCGGCGTTACCGCCGACACCATTGGATTTAACCCACTGTTTGTCGCCATGGGCTTCTTCGACCTGATTGGTGCCGTATTCCTGATTGCTTTTATTGCTGAACGTCGCGCACAGCGCGCATGAAAAAGTAGGTAACGATGAAAACGTTAAAAAATTGGTCATTAGCCGGTTCCGATGCGCACCACGTGGCATTAACCGTCGACGGCAAACACACGCTGTGTCTGTATGTGCTGGAAACGGGCATGTTCCGCGTGGTAATTAAACGTCAGGGCGCGTATAGCCTTGACCGCACCTGGAGCATCGCGCCAGAAAGCGATGTGCCGTGGGAAGGGCGTCAGCGCGACAGCCTGGCCGGCTTCGTCTTGCCATCGTTCACGCTGGAAGAAGAGGGCGACACGCTGGTGGTCGCCACCGATAAGCTGCGGGTGATCGTCCATCAACCGCTGGCGCTGGAGTGGCAATATTGCGACAGCCACGGCGCATGGCAGTTGCTGACCTGTGACCGTCCAACCAGCGCTTATCAAATTAACGCGCACGGCGATGGCGTGGCGCACTATCAGTGCCGCATGAACGACGATCGTTATTACGGCCTTGGCGAGAAAAGCGGTGATTTGCAGCGTAACGGTCAGCGCTACGAGATGCGTAACCTTGACGCGATGGGCTACAACGCCGCCGCGACCGATCCGCTGTACAAGCATGTGCCTTTTACCATCACGCGCCGCACCGACGTCAGCTTTGGCCTCTATTACGATAACCTCAGCAGCAGCTGGTTTGATCTCGGTAATGAGCTCGATAACTATCACAAGCCGTATCGCCGCTGGCAGGCTGAAAGCGGTGATATCGACTATTACCTGTTTGTCGGTGACAAGGTGCTGGATATCACCAAAGCCTTTGTGCGTCTGACCGGTAAAACGCTGTTCGGCCCGAAATGGAGCCTTGGCTACAGCGGTTCAACCATGCATTACACCGATGCGCCTGACGCGCAAAATCAGCTGATGAACTTCATCCGCCTGTGTGAAGAACACGATATTCCGTGCGATTCGTTCCAGCTCTCGTCCGGTTACACCTCGATTAACAACAAGCGCTACGTGTTCAACTGGAACTACGACAAAGTGCCGCAGCCGGAAGTGATGAGCCAGGCGTTTCACGACGCGGGCTTGCGCCTTGCCGCTAATATCAAACCGTGCCTGTTGCAGGATCATCCGCGTTACAACGAAGTGGCGGAACAAGGCCTGTTTATTCGTGACTCGGAAGAGGATGCGCCCGAGCGTTCGGTGTTCTGGGATGATGAAGGTTCACATCTCGATTTTACCCATCCGCAAGCCGTTGTCTGGTGGCAGGAAAACGTCACGAAACAGCTGCTGGAAAAGGGCATCGATTCCACCTGGAACGATAACAACGAATATGAAGTGTGGGATGGCGAAGCGCGCTGCCATGGTTTCGGCACGCCGATTGCCATCAAGCACATTCGCCCGGTGATGCCGCTGCTGATGATGCGCGCCTCCATGGAAGCGCAGCAGCGCTTCGCGCCAGAAAAGCGTCCGTTCCTGATTTCCCGTTCGGGCTGCGCCGGGATGCAGCGCTACGTGCAAACCTGGAGTGGCGATAACCGCACCAACTGGACCACGCTGCGCTACAACATCCGCATGGGATTGGGCATGAGCCTGTCCGGTTTGTACAACGTGGGACATGATGTGGGTGGCTTCTCTGGCGATAAGCCAGATGCAGAACTGTTTGTGCGCTGGGTACAGAACGGCGTGATGCATCCGCGTTTCACTATTCACTCGTGGAATGACGATCACACCGTCAATGAACCCTGGATGTATCCAGCGGCCACGCCTGCAATCCGCGCCGCAATTGAGCTGCGCTATCGTCTGCTGCCTTATCTCTATACGCTGCTGTGGCAGGCGCATGCTGACGATGAACCGATGCTGCGTCCGACTTTCCTCGATCATGAACAGGATACTCAGACGTTCGCCGAGTGCGATGAGTTTATGCTGGGCCGCGATCTGCTGGTGGCCAGCGTGGTTGAGCCCGGTCAGCGCGAACGTCGCCTGTGGCTGCCTGACAACCAAACCGGCTGGTATGATTTTGCCACTCAGCAATGGTACAGCGGCGGTCAATGGATCACGCTGGCAGCACCGCTGGAAACCCAGCCGATGCTGGTGCGTGCCGGTGCGGGCTTACCGCTCAGCGAGCGCCTGCGTCATGTTGATGCTAAAACTGACGATCGCCGCACCTTGCAGCTGTTCCCGCTCAAAGGAAAAGGCGTCAGCCACGGTGTGCTGTTTGAGGATGATGGCGAAAGCTGGGGTTATCAGCAGGGCAATGCGCTGTGGCTCAACTGGGAAATGCGCAGCGATGCTGAGGCAATCCACCTTAACTTCCAGCGCAAAGGCAGCTTCCTGCCAGCCTGGCAAACGCTGAACGTTACGTTGCCGCCGGGTGAACAGCGTCAGTTGTTTATTGATGGCGTAGCGGTGGATAAGGCGCAGGCAGAAGTTATATTGGCGGAGATAAAATAGTCACTATTTTCGGGGGGCGCATCTTTGCGCCCCCCGACACAGGCAGTGCCATCATTAAATAGGAATTTTTACCTTCCAGCGCGTACGAAAAACCCCTAAATTCACGTCGACAACCAGTACCACTCACAACACGTGAGTATCTTAACAACAATCAAATAAACATTTTTGCATGCCAAAATTCGTGGCAGTGAGGATTTGTATGCTTTTAAAACGCAGCTGTAATATTGCCATTGTTCTGGTGGTTATGTTTTCTGTCACCGCTTGTGGAATGTCGCATCGTGGACGCAATACTGCTATCGGTGCCGGAGTGGGCGCGGTGGGTGGTGCAGTATTAACCGGCGGTAGCACCTTCGGAACACTGGGTGGTGCGGCCATTGGTGGTTTGATTGGGCACGAAGTCAGCCGTTAACGAATATAGATAATGCAAATAAAAAAGGGCCCTTAAGGCCCTTTTTTATTTGCATTCGCAACGCTGAAAATAATCTGTTTTTTCGCTGGAATGTGTTTTCAATATATCTTGTTTAAGAAAATTAAAATACCAGGCTGAGTCATAGTTGTTACGTATGTTGTGTTAGATATGAGTATGCAAAAAATTAATGGCTTTCAAGTGAATGAATATTTACGCAGTCAAATTCAGCAGATCAAAATTTTAGTTCTGACTTATCAGGCAAAGATTCACTTTACTCATAGCTGTCAGAATACCGGGGCGAATAGTTTTGTCACTAAAACGGAAGACCTTTCTGGATTAGTTTATGCTGTACGCGTGATTGGACGAGGATACAATTAGCTGGGTATCAAAGGCTATATATCTAAACGCGAGAGTGGCGCAGTCTATAGCTCCGCGATTCGTACTGTAGCGCATGGTCAGCGGTTCATTCCGCCTGCTATCGCGGAACAACTGGTGCAGTTCACCGGCAAAAATAATGACTATCTGCCTAAGCCACACTCTCATGATGTGGATGCTTCATCCGTACTGAATAAACTGTTAACACCCAGTGAAACGACGGTGATCAGCTATTTCTTGTCAGGAATGTCGATCAGCGATATTGCCAAAGAACTTGAGCGCAGTCGTAAAACAGTCGCCGGACATAAAAATAATGCGCTCAGGAAAATGGGGATGAAAAGTGATTTAGAACTATTCAAATTCCACAATGATTTTTTTAAGCAAAAAATCGCCTGAGGTACGCGCATCCAGTGATATTAAGCGCCATTAGGTTATAGTGTTTCTTATTTAGCCGTCGTCTTTTCAGGAGCACTATGACCATCGCCTGTTTGCATACCGCCGCCAGTAATATCGCTATTTTCGATGACGCTGCGCGCTCATTGGCCCTCCATAATCCCCTTAGCCATATCGTCATGCCACATTTACTGGCGGAAGCGGAGCTGACCGGTGGCATGACCGCGCCGCAGCAGCGAAAACTGGAACAATTGTTACACAGCCTGACGCCGTGGTTCGACGCGATTCTGATTACCTGCTCGACGCTGGGCCCGGTTGCCGATGGTTTTCACGCTGAAGGACATGATTGCCCGGTGTACCGCACCGATCGCATGCTGGCCGATGCGGTGCACCGTTTGCCGGGAAAATCGCTGGTGCTGTGTGCGGCAGAATCCACCCTGGCGGCGACGCGCGCGCTGTTTTGCCCAGCGACGCTGCCGGTTGAACAGCATCCTGACGTGCAGCTGATTTCTGGCGCCTGGGCGGCGTTTAAAGCGGGCCAGCAGGATGTGTATTTGCAGATGATTGCGCAAGCGGTGGCCGACGGGAAACAGCAGGGCGCGGATCACGTGGCGCTGGCCCAGGTTTCAATGGCGGCTGCGACCAGTTTGTTTAGACCGGATAATCAGCCGTTAACCAGCCCGCAGCTGGCGTTGAAGGTGGTAGGTGTTTTTTCGTAGGGTGCGCATTTATGCGCACCTGGAAGGAGGTCGCCATGAATGACGACCCTACGACGCGCATGCAAGGCCGCGCATCGGGTTATCGTTCATCATCATGTAAATAATAATCATTTGCATTAATGCTTATTACTCATTATCTTTAGCAACACTTTGTAACCTATCGCGATTTAACCACTATAAATCCTCAATCAAAGAGGACGCTTTTCTGCTGCCGCTTTTCAGGATCGCTCTTTTCATTTTCCTGACATACGCCCACATCTGCGATTTGGTAGACTTAAAACTGAGAATGAACGTTCACTACAGGATTATTCATGAAGAATTTTCAGCGCACGGCCATCGCCGGGCTGGTGTTATTGCTCGCCGCCTGTGACCAGAACAGCGCCCCGCCAGCGGGCGAGATGACTACCGAAGTCGGCGTTAAAACGCTGCAAACCGAGCCGGTGACGCTCGATAGCCAGCTCACTGGACGTGTAGTGGGCAGCATGGTGTCGGAAGTGCGTCCGCAGGTGGACGGCATCATCCAGAAACGCCTGTTTACCGAAGGCGATGAAGTTAAAGCCGGCCAGGTGCTGTATCAAATCGATGCGGCTAGCTATCAGGCCAGTTACGATCAGGCCGTTGCACAATTGAAAAATGCGCAGGCGTTAGTCAAAAGCAGCCAGTTAAAATCCGCGCGTTACAGCGCGCTGGTGAAAGAGAACGGCGTGTCGCGCCAGGATGCCGACGATGCGCTGGCAACCTATCAACAGAACGTAGCGTCGGTTGATCAATATCGTGCCGCCGTCGAAAGCGCCCGCATCAACCTCAACTACACGCAAATCAAAGCGCCGATTTCAGGCCGCATCGGCATCTCGTCGGTAACGCCGGGCGCGCTGGTGACGTCCGCACAAACCACCGCGCTGGCGACCATTCGCGCGCTTGAACCGATCTATGTCGATCTCACGCAATCCAGCGTGCAACTGCTGAAACTGAAGCGTCAGCAGGCTTCCTTACAGCAGAGCGGCGATGTGGTGCCGGTGACGGTCAAACTGGAAGATGGCAGCAATTATGATCATCCCGGCAAGCTGGAACTGACCGAAGTAGCAGTTGATGAAGCCACCGGAACCGTCACGCTGCGCGCGATCTTCCCCAATCCGCAGCATGAGTTGTTGCCTGGCATGTATGTGCGTGCCAGCGTCACCAACGGGGTTAAAAACGATGCGATTCTGGCCCCGCAGCAGGGCATCACGCGTGATGCCAAAGGCAACGCCACGGCGCTGGTGGTGGATAAAGAGAACAAAGTGCAGAGCCGGGAAGTGGTGACCGATCGGGTTATCGGCAATACCTGGCTGGTGACCAGCGGTTTGAACAGCGGCGACAAGCTGATTGTTGAAGGCACCGCCAAAGTGCAGGCCGGGATGACGGTGAAAGCGGTTGAAGTGACGCCGAACAGCGCCAGCAGCGGAGGCCAGTAATTATGTTGGCTCAGTTCTTTATCCGCCGCCCGGTATTCGCCTGGGTGATCGCCATCTGCATCATGATGTTCGGCGTGCTCAGCATCAAAAGTCTGCCGATTGCGCAGTATCCCGACGTCGCGCCGCCGCAGATCAGTATCCAGGCCACTTACACCGGTGCGTCGGCGGAAACGCTGGAAAGCAGCGTCACGCAGGTGATTGAGCAGCAGCTCACCGGTATCGACGGCTTGCTCTATTTCGATTCCACCAGCACCGCTTCAACCGGCCAGGTGAAAATCAACGTCACCTTCCAGCAGGGCACCGATCCGGACATTGCGCAGGTGCAGGTGCAGAACAAAGTGCAGCAGGCCGAAAGCCGCTTGCCGACGTCCGTCACCACGCAAGGCGTGACGGTGGAGAAGGCGCAGAGCGACTTCCTGCTGATTCTGGCGCTGTACGATAAAGTCAACAAAAGCACCTCGGCCGATGTAGCGGACTACATGGTCAGCAACATGGAAGATTCGCTGGCGCGCGTGCCGGGCGTCGGCAGCGTTGAGGTGTTTGGTGCCGAATACGCCATGCGCATCTGGCTCGATCCCGCCAAACTCGCCTCCTATTCGCTGATGCCGTCCGATGTGACAAGCGCGCTGGAGAGCCAGAATACCCAGGTTTCATCCGGTCAGTTAGGCGCGCAACCGGCCAGCAAAGAGCAGCAGCTGGTGGCGACCGTCCGCTCGCGTTCGCGTCTGCAAACGCCGGAACAGTTCCGCAATATCGTGCTGAAAAGCCAAAGCGACGGCTCGGTGGTGCATCTTAGCGATGTGGCACGCGTAGAAATGGGAGATGAAGATTACAGCGCCAACGTGCTGGCCAACGGTCATCCGGCTTCGGGGATTGCGGTGCAGCTGGCGTCCGGCGCCAATGCGCTGTCAACCGCCGAACAGGTGAAAGCCACCATCGACGAATTCCGCAGCAGCATGCCGGCGGGCTATGAAGTGGCGTATCCGCTCGACAGCACCGACTTCGTGAAAATCTCGATCGAAGAGGTGGTGAAAACCCTGATCGAGGCGGTGATTTTGGTGGTGATCGTGATGTTTGTGTTCCTGCAGAACATCCGCACCACGCTGATTCCGGCGATTGCCGTGCCAGTGGTGTTGCTCGGAACCTTTGGCGTGCTGTCGCTGTTCGGATACTCGATCAACACCTTAACCATGTTCGGCATGGTGCTCGCCATCGGGCTGTTAGTGGATGATGCGATTGTGGTGGTGGAGAACGTTGAGCGCGTGATGCGCGAAGAGGGTTTACCACCGCGTCAGGCCACCGAAAAATCGATGAAAGAGATCACCGGCGCGTTGATTGGTATCGCGCTGGTGCTGTCGGCGGTGTTCCTGCCGATGACCTTCTTCAGCGGCTCAACCGGCGTTATCTATCGTCAGTTCTCCATTACCATTGTCTCTTCGATGGTGCTGTCGGTGATTGTGGCGCTCACGCTGACGCCAGCGCTGTGCGCCACGCTGCTCAAACCGCATAACGAAGAAGGCGGCAAAAAGGGCTTTTTCGGCTGGTTTAATCGCAGCTACGAGCGCGTGCAGGCGCGTTATCACAATGGCGTGGGTCACGTGCTGAACAGTTCGGTGCGCTATCTGCTGCTTTACGCGGTGCTGCTGATCGGTTGCGCGGTGATGTACATGCGGTTGCCGACCGGCTTCCTGCCGACCGAAGATCAGGGCTACATCATGGTGCAATATCAGCTGGCACCGGGCGCAACGGAAAACCGTACCAGCGAGGTTCGTCGTCAGGTGCAGGAATACTTCGCCACCAAAGAAAAAGACAACGTCAACGTCAGCATGCTGGTTAACGGCTTCAGCTTTGCCGGCAGCGGCCAGAACGCCGGGATTGGCTTTATCTCGCTGAAGAACTGGAGCGAGCGAAAAGGTACAGAAAACAGTGCCGATGCAATTGCCGCACGTGCCATGGCGAGCCTGGCCAGCATTCGTGATGCGCAGATCTTCGTGCTGTCGCCGCCGTCGGTGTCCGGTTTAGGGCAGTCAGACGGATTCACCTTTGAGCTGCAGGCGCGTGGCACCACCGGGCGCGACCAGTTACTGAAGATGCGCAACCAGCTGATTGCTGAAGCCAATCAGGATCCGCTGCTCAGCGCGGTGCGTGCCAACACCTTGCCGGATTTACCGCAGCTGCAGGTCAATATCGATGATGAAAAAGCGCAGTCGTTGGGGCTCACCATCAGCGACATCAACGACACGCTCAGTGCGGCGATTGGCGGCAGCTACATTAACGACTTCACCGATCGTGGCCGCGTGAAGAAGGTCTATATGCAGGGCGATCAGCAATTCCGCAGCAAGCCGGAAGATATCGATCACTGGTACGTGCGCGGCAGCGATAGTAACAGCAATACCACCATGGTGCCGTTTGCGTCGTTTGCCTCGTCCGAATGGGCGTACGGCCCGGATGTGCTGTCACGCTATAACGGCCTGGCGTCCTACGAAATCGAAGGTTCGGCGGCGGCAGGCAAGAGTTCCGGGGACGCGATCGGCGCGATGGAAAAACTGGCGGCGAAGCTACCGGCGGGCACCACCTTTGCGTGGAGCGGTTTGTCTTATCAGGAAAAACTCTCCGGCAACCAGGCGATGTCGCTGTATGGCATCTCGCTGATTGTGGTGTTCCTGTGTCTGGCGGCGTTGTATGAAAGCTGGTCGGTACCCTTCTCGGTGATGATGGTGGTGCCGCTCGGCGTGATCGGTTCGTTGCTGGCGATCAGCCTGCGCGGACTGGAAAACGACGTCTATTTCCAGGTGGCGCTGTTAACCATCATTGGCTTGTCGGCGAAGAACGCGATTCTGATTGTTGAGTTCGCCGAAGACAATTACCGCAAAGGGGAAAACCTGGTGAAGGCGGCGACACACGCGGCATCGATGCGCCTGCGTCCTATCATCATGACCTCGCTGGCGTTTACCGCTGGCGTATTGCCACTGGCGATTTCCACCGGCGCGGGCGCCAACAGCCGCATTGCGATTGGTACCGGCATTATTGGCGGCACGCTGACCGCTACCTTGCTGGCGATCTTCTTTGTTCCGCTGTTCTTTGTTCTGGTGCGTCGCGTCTTCCCGGCGATTCCGCATGACGATAATCATCAATCTGTGGCGAAGGCGGGGGAATAACATGTCGGCAAAACTCTTAATGGTGTTAATTCCCGCGCTGCTGTCGGGTTGTGTCTCACTCGATCCGCACTATGAACGCCCGCAAGGCGCGGTCAGCAACCAGATGCCGAGCGGTGATGCCTATCGTTCACTGCAAGGCACGCAGGCCAGCAACTACCGCGACCTGAGCTGGCAGGATTATGTGCTCGACGCCAAACTGCGTCAGGTGGTGGCGATGGCGCTGGATAGCAGCCGCGACTTGCGTGAAGCGGTGGCCAGCGTGAAGTCTGCGCATGCGCAATATGGCGAAGAGCGCGCCAATCTGTTCCCGACCATCAGCGCAGGCGTGAGCGGCACGCGTTCACGCGCTTTAACCGGCGAAGGCAATCAAACCGCCATCAGCAACAGCTATTCGGCGGAAGGCAGCGTGAGTTCGTTTGAACTCGATCTGTTTGGCAAAAACCAGAGCCTGACGCGCGAACAGTATGAAACCTATCTCGGCACGCTGCAGGGCGCGCGCAGTACGCGTCTGACGGTGTTGTACAACACGGTGGATTACTGGCTGCAACTCGCCGCCGATCGCAGCAATCTGGCGATTGCCAAAGAGACCGCCGAGAGCGCGCGTCAATCGTGGCAGGTGACGCGTAAGCAGATGGAAAATGGCATCGCTTCGATGGTGGATGTCTCGTCTGCGGAAACCACTTATCAATCTGCGCAGGCCGATGTCGCCAGCTACACCACGCTGGTGGCGCAGGATAAAAATGCGCTGGATTTAGTGGTGGGCCGCAGCGTGCCGGATAACCTGCTGCCTGACAGCATTGAGTCGATTGGTAACGCACTGCGTGAGGTGCCGGCGGGCGTCTCATCGGATGCGCTGCTGAATCGCCCTGATGTATTGCAAGCCGAGCACAATCTTAAATCTGCCAACGCCAGTATTGGTGCGGCGCGTGCCAACTTCTTCCCGAGCATTACGCTGACCGGTAGCGGCGGCGTCGGCAGTGCCGATCTGTCGACGCTGTTTAAAAATGGGGCGGGCATTTGGTCGTTTGCGCCAGGCATTTCGCTGCCGATTTTCCAGGGCGGCTACAACGTCTCTTACCTGAAATACACCAAAGCACAGAAAGAGTATTACGTGGCGGCGTATGAGAAAGCGGTGCAAACTGCCTTCCAGGAAGTGGCGGATGCGCTGGCGCGTCGCGGCACCATCAACGATCAGCTCAGCAGTCAGCAGAGTAATGTGGCGGCGTCGCAAACCTATTACCATCTGGCGGATCTGCGCTATCGCAACGGCGTTGATACCTATCTCAATGCCTTGACTGCGCAGCGCACGCTGTACAGCGCCCGCACCAGTCTGGTGAGTACGCAGCAAGCTTATTACCTGAATTTGATCACCTTCTATAAAGTGATGGGCGGAGGTACGGCGTTGAAAGAGTCTGAAATAATGAGCACGCAATAATTGCGTAATGCTCGTCAGTTAATCGTCTTTCGGTCGCCATAAATGGCGACCCTACAAAGGATTGGCGCGTGTTTCGTAGGGTGCGCATTTATGCGCACCAACCGCAAATATTGGAAACATTGTCATGGTTTCTCACCGGATACGCATCGCGTATGATAACGCAATTAAAACGATAAATTCTTTTTCGGAGCCAATGTGAGCCACTCTGAACATGACGAATTCTTTTTGCAGCGTCAGCAGCAGATTATTAATGCAGCAAAAGTTTGTTTCAGTCGCTCCGGATTTCATGGCGCCAGCATGGCGGATATTAGCCGTGAATCCGCTTTAGGGGCAGGGCAAATATATCGTTACTTCAGCAGTAAAGAGCTTATTGTTACGGAAACAATCAAAAGCATCGCGCACAACTGGCGCCTGTTTTTAGTACAACATTTACCTGCGCAACAATCGACTCAGGATATTATCAACGCCGACTCGCCATTCTGGCAGCATTGGCCGAGTCAGGACCGAAAATTATTACTGGAAATGTATTCTGAGGCGTCGCGTAATGAATCGGTGCGCACCATTCTGGCCCAGCAAGAGCAATTATTACTCGCCGAATTAGATGTGAGTTTTGCCGCACAAACACCTGAAACCAACGCAACGCGACGTGCCAACCGCATTCAATTTTTATTGCTGCTGGTGGATGGCGTCGCCTGTCGCGCCTTTGGCGATAGCGACCTTAATCAACATGAAATGCAGCGCGTGAACGGCATTCTCAGCCAGCATCTGTTCGGTTGAAATCAGGCAGCACTGTGCGGGTAGACGTCATTCACCACCGCATTGAAAAACGGCATAAAGCCCGGCGCGAGATCGCGCTGCTTCATGCAGCGGCGAATAATGATGCCGTCAATAATCAGCGACATTACATATAAGCGGGTGTGAATGGCATTGGCGTCCTGCTCGGGATGCAGCGCCTGCTCCTGAGCGATAAAGTTATTTTTAAGCTCATGCCATGCATCGAACATAATTTGCTGAATACGATTATTACGCGTGGCTTCAGACGACACTTCCATCAGCAGAATAATACTGTTTTCCACGGCCGCCGGCACAATATCTTCCGCTTCGTGATACTGTCCTTTCATATGCGCGATACGTTCGAAATCGGCATTCAATAGCGCGATCATCCGCTGCACCACACTGGTGACTAATGCCTCAATGATCGCCTCTTTGTTTTTATAATATTTATAAATTAAACCGATGCTGACGTCGGCCTGAGTGGCAATATTCTGAATCGATGTCTGGTGAAAACCTTTTTGCCGCATGCACTGCTCGGCGGCGGCAAGAATCTGTTCGCTTCGGTTCATGATTATTACACTCACAGAATAAAGCGGCTATTTTACGCAATTAAACCTGCGCTGGCGATGAATAAAAACATTAACCTGCTCTTATTATTTCGGCACTTAATCGTTGTTCAGTTTTTTTGATTTAAGCGAGCAGTTTTGCCTGCTGTTCATGATTTTCCAGATCTCTATGATGGTGGACAGAGAAAAATCATTGAGGAATAACACCATGAACATCCTGCGTGCCCAACGCGATCAGCTGTTTGAATATGGTCCGTTTAACATTCGCCGTCAGCGTCCAGGTGAAGCGTTTGGACCGCTGGAGATTATCGATCAAATGACGCTGCAGCTGGATGCCACCATTCCGCTGCATTCGCATCAGGACAGTGAGATTTTCAGCTACGTTTGGCGCGGTTCGCTGCTGCACAGCACCGAGCAGGGAGAAACGCATTCCCTCAACGCCAAACGCGCGCTGCTGCTGAGTGCCGGTAGCGGGATGCGCTTTGCCGAGTCTGCGCCTTTTATTGAAACCGAAATGCTGCAGGCCACTATCCGCCCAGCAAAAACCGGCGGTGAACCGCAGGTCAATACCTTTACCCGTGTGGACGGTGCGGCAGCAAATGCATGGACGTTACTGGCAGGGCCGCACGGCAGCGAGGCGCCGCTGCCACTGAATCAGGGGGTATATATTTATGACCTGAAACTGGAACGCGGCCAACAGGTGGATGTGCCACAGCGTGCAGGCTTTTCCAGCTGGATTACCGTGCTGGACGGCATTGTGCGGATGGATAATGAACGGTTGCACAAGGGCGATTCCGTGAGCGATACCGCGCCATTACCCGCGCTGACGGGAGAACGTGATGCAACGCTAATCGCCTTTCTGGTGCAGTAATACATGTTGGGTCGCCATTCATGGCGACCTCTGCCTATTTGATGCGCACCTAACCCTTTCTCCTCATAACATCGTGTTATCATCTTCAGATAAAACACAGGAGGAGGCTAATCCCATGAAAAAGAAAGAGTTCGTTACCCAGGATTTGCTGAGCAAGATCTATCAGGAAGATACCTCCGCACCCCGCAAATTACCGCCTGAACGCCAGCTGGCCGAAGAGTATGGCGTATCGCGTTTCACCATCCGGCAAGCGCTGGAGAAGCTGGTCAGTATCGGGGCGGTACGTATCGTGCAGGGATCGGGCATCTGGATTAACGAGACGGTGCGTAATAACCCGCTGGTGTATAATTCGATTACCGAAAAGCGCTTTGACCAAATGCATTACCGTTCAATCGGCCTGCGTAAAAGACGCCCGGACAGTGACGAGCAACAGATATTCGCCATTAACGACGATGCCTTTATTTGGGAGTTTTCCCGCCTGCGCTATGTGGATAATGTGGCCGTGCAGATTGAGATATCGCGCATGCCAGCAACCTTATTTAGCGATCTCAACGGTGACATTATTGAGCGATCGATACAGCAATATGTGTTGTCCAAAGGCTATCAAATCTCACATTTACTCACCAGCTATCGCGCGATTAGCGTTAATCGCGAACAGGCGACGTTATTGGGTTGTAAAAAAGGCAGTCCGGCAATGCACATTATTAATCGTGGTATTTTGCAAGGCGGGCAGGTGTATGAAATCAGCGACATCATTGATATTAACTACACCTGCACCTATCTGATTCCGCATAACCCGGATAATCTGCGTTTCCGCCAGCAAAAGCGCTAAATTATGGCGTGTGAATGGTGCCGTCAGGCAAGCGACTCTGCGTCCATTCATGCGGACGATAAACCACCGGATGTTTTTCCGCTAACGCTTGATCAAAGCTGACGCCAATACCTGATGCTTGTGGCGGATAAATATAGCCATTTTTAATCTCCGGCGCGCCAGGGAAAACGGCATCCGTCAGCGTTGAGCGCGGAATAAATTCCTGAATTGCAGCATTGTGCAGATGAATATTCAGATGCGTATTTACTGCCACGCCAATCGGCGTCATATCGCCCGGTCCGTGCCATGCCAGTCGCACGCCAAATGCCTGACACAGCGCGGCCAGTTTTAACGCTGGCGTAATGCCACCAATCTGCGAGACGTGACAACGAATAAAGTCGATGCGACGATTCACAATTAACTCGTGCCACTCTGCTGGATTATTAAATAATTCACCTAAGGCTAATGGCACCGCGCTTTGTTGACGCAGCTGCTCCAACCAGCCGGTTTGCGCGGGAGGAAGCACATCCTCAAGGAAATAGGGCATATACGGCTCAAGCTGTTTCACCAGTTGAATCGCCTGCTGCGGGAATAGGCGCTCATGCACGTCATGCAGAATTTCAAAGCGATGACCATATTTCTCTCTTAACGCACGGAACATCTCAACCGTATTTGCCATGTACTCTTGCTGCGAGTAATAAGCGCCGGATGTGCTATTTTCCGGTGCGTTGAGTTCTTTGGGCGTTCCACCGTAAAAACCCAGCTGACAGCGGATATGGCGATAGCCTTTCTCTAAGGCGTTATCGACTGAAGTATAAAGTTCTTCCAGTGTTTCACCGCTGGCATGGGTGTAAGCCGCAATTGCATCGCGCGCTTTACCGCCCCAAAGCTGATAAAGAGGCATATCGGCTAACTGCGCCTTGATATCCCACAACGCCATATCCACGCCCGAAATGGCATTGTTGGTTACCGGCCCGTTACGCCAATAGGCATTAACGTTCATCATCTGCCACAGGTCTTCAATATTGTTGGCATCGCGTCCCATTAATAGCGGCACCAGATACTCATACACCATGGTTTTTACCGCTAAAGGACGCTGTTGAAAGGTGGCGCAGCCGTGACCGGTAATTCCTTTATTGGTGGTGACACGTACGGTAATAAGATTATGACGATCGGGGCGGGTAATAAAACACTCAATACTTTCAATAATGGTTGGGGTCACGAGAAATACTCCTGTGGTGCAGTGACTGCACGCAATATCAAGGCATGTTGCTAAGCTATTTTTGCCGTATCATTACCGGGTTTTTATTGAGACGCAAACCTTTTTTTGGCAATAAATATTGGTTAGAAAATAAGAGTATTTATCGCCATAAAACGGACCAATTTGTCATTTTAGAGATTAATGGGCCTGACATAGCGGCTTTTGTGATCGCAGTCATGATTTATTGGTTTGTTTTGTCTGGTGTCATTTATTACCATCCAGTGCAGATTTCATCAGGCTGTTTTTCTTCCCTCAGGAGCATGTATGGGAACGCAGGAAGTAATAAAAAATATAATCCACTTAGTGGGTGGGAAGAATAATATCAATAAAGTCTGGCATTGCATGACGCGTCTGCGCTTTGACCTTATTGATGACAATAAAGTTAACCAGAGCGAAATTAAAACCTTGCCCGGTGTGCTGGGCGCGCAAATGCAGAGCGAACAATTCCAGATTATTATCGGGCCCAAGGTCAATAGCTGGTATGAGCAAATCGTTCCGGTATTAAATAACGATGGCGTGCAGCCCGCGCAAAACGAGAAAACACGTAAAAGCCTGATATCGCTGTTTATGGATACCGTATCGGGCGTATTTGGGCCGATTGTTCCCGCCATTGCTGGTGCAGGGATGATCAAAGGCTTGCTGGCCGGATTGGTGGCGTTAAAGTTAGTCTCGGCCAAAAGCGACACGGTGATGGTGATTGATTTAATCGCCAGCGGCGTGTTCTATTTCCTGCCGTTCTTTTTAGCAGTCTCCGCCGCCAAAATATTTAAAACCAACGAGTATTTAGCCGCTGCTGTGGCGGCTTGTTTAATGTATCCCTCTTTAATCGATGCGGCAAAAGCGCTGGCAGCGCATCAGGAGGGCGCAGTGAGCGCGTTTTGGCTGATGGGCGTGCTGCCAGTTTCGGTATTTAATTATGCTTCCAGCGTTATCCCGGTCATTTTCTCTATTCTGGCGCTCAGCTATATCCACCGCTGGGTGGATCGCATTATGCCGGAAGTATTGAAAACCGTATTTACCCCAACCTTGACGCTGTTCCTCGCGGCATTGACCGCGCTAGTGGTGATTGGCCCGATGGGGATTTGGCTTGGCAAAGGTCTGGCGCTGTTTATTGAGGGCTTATTCAGTATCTCAGCGAGCTTTGCTGGCTTAATTGTCGGCGCCATTCGCCCGGTTGCGGTGCTAACCGGCATGCATCACGCGATGACACCCATCGCGCTACAGAACTTCAGCGATCGCGGTTATGACATGTTGATGCCGATGATGTTTATGGCAAATATGTCGATTGCCGGAGCGACGTTCGCTATCTGGAAATTAAGTAAAAATCGTCAGGACAAAGTGGTCACGCTTTCAGCCGCAATTTCAGCGTTGTTAGGCATCACGGAACCGGCGCTGTTTGGCGTATTAACGCGCTACAAAAAAGCCTTTATCGCGGCAACGGTTTCCAGTGCACTGGCTTCAGCCTTTATCGGTTTCTTTGGCGTGCGTTTATATGGCTACATTCTTTCCAGTATATTCAGTCTGCCAGCCTATATTGGCCCGTACTTTATCTGGGCCGTTTCCGGCGTCGCCATTGCGCTTATCATGTCATTTAGTCTGACGTTGATATTAGTGGGCAAGGAACCGGATTTAGTTATTCAGGCAGAGAATAAGTAATAAATTGCCTATGCAACCAGGTGCGCATGAATGCGCACCCTACGAAAACCCCGCCAAACAAATGTAGGGTCGCCATTCATGGCGACCAATATTACCTAGCTCACACTCGCCACCAGCCAGCTTTCCAGCTGGCTCAATTCATTAAACTGCTCTGGATATTCTGTTTTCAACTGCGTTAATTGCGCCAACATGGTTTCAGGTCGATAGACCGCGCCTTGCAGACGTAACGCCAGCGCCTCTAATGGTGAAGGGTTCAGGCTATCGGTGAAAATCTGGCAGCGAGAAATCACGCCGCGCTCCACATCTAAATGGATCTCTACGCCGCCCCAGACAAAGCGCTCATTGAGCTGATGCGAGAAATCCGGTGCGTTACCAAAATTCCATTCCCAGCTGCTTAGCCGCGCAAACTGCTGTTCAAAACCGGGCAAATCAGGCAGTGCGGCGGGGGAAATATGCTCCGGTTCGCACTCTTCCTGGTAGTAAGCGAAATACGCGGCAATCACCTCGCGGCAGATTGCGTCAAAGCTGATGCCCGGCACCAAATCGGCAATGTTGGCTACGCGTGAACGCACCGAGGTAATGCCTTTCGCCTGTAATTTTTTAATGTCTGGATTGAGGTAGTCGGCGAGACGTGAAAGGTCGGCATCCATCAAAAATGTGCCGTGATGAAAACCGCGATCCGGCGTTTCACGATAGGCAGATCCGGAAATCTTGCGCACCTCGCCATCCACATTCACCACGATATCGTTGCGACCCGAGGCTTCAGCTGGGATGCCGAGCTGTTCCAGCGCGCGCAGGATAATCGCCGTTGACACCGACTTATCGTATTCCGGTTTGCCAGCCATAAAGGTGAAGCAGCAGTTACCCAAATCGTGAAACACCGCGCCGCCACCGCTGCTGCGTCGTGCCAGCTTGATACCGTCTTCCGCCATCCGCCGCGTATTGCACTCTTTCCACGGATTCTGTGCGCGGCCGATCACCACCGTTTCGGCGTTCTGCCAGAGAAACAGCACGCGCTGCGTTGTCGGCATCTGGCGGAAAATACACTCTTCTACCGCGAGGTTGAACCAGGGATCGTGTGAGTCAGAAATGAGTAAACGTAGGGTGGACATGATTTTTCGGTTCCGTGAGAAATAATAAGCGGAAACAGATTACGCGTAATGAGGCGGAGAGGTAAGGACTATGGGAATTTTAAGGAAATACACCGACTATCTGTATGAATATTTAATGGTGAAATCCTTGTAATACAATGGCCTATTTTTATTTCCACATCACTCTTTTGAACAAAAGTACACATTTTAAGCACTGTAATCTTGCTTCCTCAATATTGGGAGGATGCGTATGGATACGGTTGAGCAGCTCAATGAAACATACTTTTATGATGGCTCATCAAACTTAAGTGCTGGTGAGTTGTTTTTTTGGGTCATGATTGATGAAACCCTGGACCATTTCGGGATTACGGATATTGCGGCCGTAACGGCGATCTATTTAGGTTCTAACAACATAACTGTTGCTGGAAAACTCGCTGGAGCTACGCCGGGAACATCAGTTGCCTCAATTTACTCCAGAAGGCTTTTTAGAGGTAGGATGATGCCTATGAAATTGCCCACATGGATAGGCTATCCGCCTAACGCTAAAAGAATAATGACGCAGAAATTAGGGACATTTGTTGGCAGAACTATCCCTCTTGCAGGTTGGGTAATACTCGCAGTTGACGTAACAACTATCACATTCAAAGCTGTTAACAAATACAACACGATAGCCCATCCTTCAGATCGACTTTGGTAGGGTATATGAGCGAAGCTAACACTATCGAAAATCAAGTAATGGATTGGTATCGGGAAAATTACAACCGTCCGATATTCCCTTTCTTTAAACGTCAGGCACTCACCCCTGAAACAAGTTTGTCGACAGGAAAATATCCGTGGGCAGATGAAGACGCCATTGAAATACTTGAAGAGTATTTTACGCGTTTCAATGTGGAAAAAAGAGATTTTTCCTTTATTAAATATTGGCCTAACGAAGAGGTATTTATGCCACTTAATTTTTTTCGTTCTAAAGCGAATAAATGGAAGTGGATCGAACCTCAACCGTTGACCTTAAACATGCTTGTAGAATCAGCCAAGGCTGGATACTGGCTATATGACTAAAAAGGAGTTTTGCTATGGCTATTCCCTCTCATTTATGGCTCAAAGATGACGGTGGAGCACTAATTAAAGGTTCTTCAGATGTTCATGAACGTGAAGGTAGTATAGAAGTCATTGGTTTTGGGCATGGGCTGCACATCCCGACAGATAACAGTACCGGGAAAATTACAGGAACCCGTATTCATGCTCCATTGGTAATTGAAAAAGAGTTTGATAGCTCTACACCTTATTTATATAAAGCCGTTGCTACCGGTCACTCACTTAAATCGGCTGAAATAAAATGGTATCGAATTAGTGATGCCGGTCAGGAAGTTGAATATTTCAACATGCTGCTTGAAGGAGTGAAAATCGTTGCGGTAACGCCGATTATGTACAATACGAAAACTGTTGAAAAATGTAATCATATGGAACGTATTGAGTTGAGATATGAGCGCATTACATGGAAGTATGTTGACGGTAATATTCAATTTACTGATGCGTGGAACGAAAGGCCGTCTGCTTAAGAGAAGGGGCTCCAGCCCCTTTTGCTGCTCTAAGCAAGATTCGATGGGTGGCTACATCAAACAAAAATTTTTTTACTTATAACCACTAGACGACTGGTCTATTAGCTGTTACTTTGAATTCAAGCGCTAGACGACTGGTCTAGTTTAGATGTTTAAATCCAGCAAGCAGGAGATTGATGATGAAGATTCTTATGGTTTTAACCTCACACGACCAATTGGGTAACACCGGACGTAAAACCGGTTTCTGGCTGGAAGAGCTGGCCGCGCCTTACTACGCATTCAAAGATGCTGGCGCAGAAATCACGCTGGCGTCGCCGAAAGGGGGCAACCCGCCGTTAGATCCTAAAAGCAATGAGCCCGATTTCCAGACCGAGCAAACGCATCGTTTTGAAGCGGATGCCGCAGCAACCGCGCAACTCGCCTCTACTGTACGTCTCGACAGCGTATCGCCAGCCGATTTCGACGCGGTGTTTTACCCAGGCGGCCACGGCCCACTGTGGGATTTAGCAGAAGATCAGCACTCCATCGCGCTGATCGAAGGCTTCCTGGCCGCGAATAAGCACGTTGCGCTGGTGTGTCATGCGCCGGGTGTGCTGCGTCACGTCAAAACGCCGGAAGGAAAACCGCTGGTCGAAGGCCGTAAAGTCACCGGTTTTACCAACAGCGAAGAGGAAGCGGTCGGCCTGACTCAGGTGGTGCCATTCCTGGTGGAAGACGAGCTGATTGCGAAGGGCGGTCTGTATTCCAAAGGCGCGGACTGGAGTTCATATGTAGTCAGCGATGGTTTGCTGATTACCGGACAAAACCCAACGTCTTCAGCAGAGACGGCGCAACAGTTGATCAAGCAACTGGCGCAATAAACGCATCGGGAGGTGAGCCGTTGTTCGCCTCCTTTGTTTTGCATCGTGAAAATTGTGGAGAGAAAAATCATGTTTAAAAAATCATTAACCACGTTAGCGTTAGGCGCAGTGCTGTCGGTGTATGCGCAGGCGTCACTGGCTGAGCCGGTGAAAAACATTGTGCTGGTTCACGGTGCGTTTGTGGATGGCTCAGGCTGGAATCCGGTGGCGCGCATTCTCGATAAAGCCGGTTATAAAGTGTCGATTGTGCAGGAGCCGCAAACTTCTCTGGCTGATGATGCGGCAGCCACCCGACGCGTTCTGGCATTGCAGCAGGGTAAATCGCTGCTGGTCGGACACAGTTACGGCGGCATGATTATCAGCGATGCGGGTAACGATCCGTCGGTTGCTGGCCTGGTGTACATTGCCGCGTTCCAGCCGGAGCAAGGTGAATCGCTGCTGAGTCTGGCAAAAAAATATCCGCCCGCTGCGCAATCCATCGCCGAAACACCCGATCATTATCTCTATTTGAAACCGGAAAAATTCCACGCTGACTTCGCCGCCGATTTGCCCGTTAAAGAGACCGATTTGCTGGCGCGTTCTCAGGTGATGCCTGCTGTCGCGGCCTTTGCTGCACCGGCCGGTGCGCCAGCCTGGAAAACCAAACCCAGCTGGGCGGTGGTGGCAACTGAAGACCGCGCGATCAATCCGCAGCTGGAACGCTTTATGGCGCAACGTGCGCATAGCAGCGTGACGGAGTTGAAAGGGAATCATGCGATTTATGCTTCACAGCCGAAAGAAATTGCGGCCGTGATCGAGAAAGCGGCACGCAGCTTATCGCAGTAGTAAACGCATGTTCAGTGCATAGACGACTGGTCTAGTATTTGGTAATCTGCCGCTATGACTACTTCATCCCAATTGCATAGCAATGAAATCCGCGATCACATCCTTGCCACTGGCCAACGCATTATGGCCGGCAAGGGTTTTTCGGCTGTCGGATTAAATGAAATCCTCACCGATGCCGGTGTGCCAAAAGGCTCGTTCTATCACTACTTCAGCTCGAAAGAGGCTTTTGGGGTGGATATGCTGGCGCGCTACTTCGATGATTATCTGGCTGAGCTTGATGCGACGTTGAGCCAGCCGGGCCTGACGATGGCGCAGCGGCTGATGAATTACTGGCAGTTGTGGCGTGAATCGCAATCGTTCTCCGATTGTCAGGGCAAGTGTCTGGCGGTGAAGCTGGGCGCGGAAGTTGCCGATCTGTCGGACAGCATGCGCGGCACGTTACAGACGGGCACGGCTGGCATTATCGCGCGACTGGCGGAAGCGTTAGAAGCGGGTGTTGAGGAAGGTTCATTAGTTATCGATGACAAACCGAGCCTTGTGGCGGAAAGCCTTTATCAGCTGTGGGTGGGCGCCAGCGTGATGGTGAAAATCGTGCGCAATACCGGCCCGTTTGATTCCGCCATGAGCATGACGCAAAAAATCATTCGTATTACCGCGCAGTAAAAAGGGCGACTCAACTGAGTCACCCTTGATTTTGTCGGATCGCCATTGATGGCGACCAGGTGCGCATGAATGCGCACCCTACGAAAACCTCGCCAAAAAACCGTAGGGTCGCCATTAATGGCGACCACCTATCACAAAACCGATTTCGCCGTGTTAACCACGTTCTCAACGGTGAAACCAAACTCTTTGAACAGCTGATCCGCAGGCGCTGACTCACCGAAGGTGGTCATGCCGACGATCGCACCGTTCAGGCCGGTGTATTTGAACCAGTAATCCGCGATACCCGCTTCAATCGCCACGCGCGCGGCAACCGCTTTCGGCAGCACGGATTCACGGTACGCCGCGTCCTGCTTGTCGAAGGCGTCGGTAGATGGCATAGACACCACGCGCACCTTGCGGCCTTCCGCCGTCAGCTGCTCATAAGCGCTCACCGCCAGCTCCACTTCTGAACCGGTGGCGATCAGGATCAGCTCAGGCGTACCTTCGCTGTCCTTCAGCACGTAACCGCCGCGCGCCACGTTCGCCAGCTGCTCAGCGCTGCGATCCTGCTGCGCCAGGTTCTGACGCGAGAAGATCAGCGCCGACGGGCCGTCAACACGTTCGATAGCGTACTTCCACGCCACCGCTGACTCAACCTGGTCGCACGGGCGCCACAGGCTCATGTTCGGCGTCACGCGCAGGCTGGCCATCTGCTCAACCGGCTGATGCGTCGGGCCATCTTCGCCCAGACCAATCGAGTCGTGGGTGTAGACCATGATCTGACGGATTTTCATCAGCGCGGCCATACGTGCGGCGTTGCGCGCGTACTCGACGAACATCAGGAAGGTGGCGGTGTACGGCAGGAAACCGCCGTGCAGCGCGAGGCCGTTGGCGATGGCGGTCATACCGAACTCGCGCACGCCGTAATGAATGTAGTTGCCCGCCGCGTCTTCATTGATCGGCTTAGAACCGGACCACATGGTGAGGTTGCTCGGTGCCAGGTCAGCAGAGCCGCCCAGATATTCCGGCAGGATTTTACCGAAGGCTTCGATGGCGTTCTGCGAGGCTTTACGGCTGGCAATTTTCACCGGATTGGCCTGCAGCTGCTCGATAAACTTCTGCGACTCAGTTGCCCAGTTAGCTGGCAGCTCGTTGTTGACGCGACGTTTGAACTCCGCAGCCAGCTCAGGATGTGCAGCGGCGTAGGCCGCAAACTTCTGGTCCCACGCGGACTCTTTCGCCTGGCCGGCTTCTTTGGCATCCCACTGTGCGTAGATATCTGAAGGGATTTCAAACGGACCGTGGTTCCAGCCCAGCTGCTTACGGGTCAGCGCGATTTCATCGGCACCCAGCGGCGCGCCGTGCGAATCGTGCGTACCGGCTTTGTTCGGCGAACCGAAGCCAATCACGGTTTTGCACATCAGCAGCGAAGGCTTGTCGGAAACCGCTTTGGCTTCTTCAACCGCTTTCTTAATTGCGTCTGCGTCGTGACCGTCCACGCCGCGCACCACGTGCCAGCCGTAGGCTTCAAAACGCTTGGCGGTGTCATCCGTAAACCAGCCGTCAACGTGACCGTCGATAGAGATGCCGTTGTCATCATAGAAGGCAACCAGTTTGCCCAGCTTCAGGGTACCGGCGATGGAGCAGACTTCGTGTGAGATGCCTTCCATCATGCAGCCGTCGCCCATAAACACGTAGGTGTTATGGTCTACGATGTCATGACCCGGGCGGTTGAACTGCGCTGCCAGCGTGCGCTCGGCAATAGCAAAACCGACTGCGTTCGCGATGCCCTGACCCAGCGGGCCGGTGGTGGTTTCAACGCCCGGCGTGTAGCCGTATTCCGGATGCCCCGGCGTTTTGGAGTGCAGCTGGCGGAAATTTTTTAATTCGCTGAGCGGCAAATCGTAACCGCTCAGGTGCAACAGGCTGTAAATCAGCATTGAGCCGTGACCGTTCGACAGCACAAAGCGGTCGCGGTTAGCCCAGTTGGGATTGCGTGGATTGTGCTGCAAAAAGTCGAGCCACAAGACTTCAGCAATATCCGCCATGCCCATCGGGGCACCCGGATGTCCCGAATTGGCTTGTTGTACGCCATCCATACTCAAAGCGCGGATGGCGTTGGCTCTTTCCCGGCGTGTAGACATAAGGTTCTCCAGAGGTGCGACGTCGGCGCTTATTTAGCGTGAGATACTTGTTCGTAGTAACCGATCTTCTCAACTTTGGCGGTTGAGCCGCCACCTTCAAACTCCGATGCCAGCCAGGCATTCACGATGTTCTTCGCCAGCTCAGGCCCGATGACGCGCGCGCCCATGGTCATGATCTGTGCATTGTTGCTCTTGCGAGCACGCTCGGCAGAGAAGGTGTCGTGACACTGCGCTGCACGCACGCCTTCCACCTTGTTAGCGACAATCGCCACACCGATACCGGTGCCGCACAGCAGAATGCCGCGCTCAAATTCGTTCTTCTGGATGGCGGTGGCGAGCGCAAATGCCACATCCGGGTACATCGGACGGTCGTTTTGCGCGTCATTGGTGTAATCCGTCACCACATACTCTTTCTCTTCCAGCAGCTTTTTAATCACATTTTTCAATTCGATAGCCGCATCATCGGCGCCAATTGCGATAGTTTTCATCGTCGTTCTCCAGCGGGGTGTGCAATGACGCCTGCACGTTTGTTCAGCAGGCGAGAAGATGTTCATGGTTAGCCTGCCACAAATGCAATCATATGTTCAATGGTTGTTCATATGAATTACCTTCAGGATCGCGCCTGAATTCCTCAGGAAACCCTGCTAAACCGCCTGTTCCGCGCCGCATGGGCGCAGTAATCCGATAAATTGACCAAAATCAAATCTCATGAAGCCGCTCACACTTTCGCGCGTTGCAGTTGAGAGATGCACAAATATCCGTGTAGTGTTCATATGTTCGCATGATTATACCAATGTACAAGAAGACCCATCGAGGACTCGAACATGTGTCATTTACACCGTACCTCTCAGTACTCCTGCAGCCAGCGCCCCTTTGGCGTTTGGTCAACACCACATAAAGAAATGATCACTCACGCACGTCGTGGAGGTGCGTTATGAACCAACAAACAATGACGGCGGTGGAACAATCCACCATCAGAAAAATCTCCTGGCGCTTAGTGCCGTTCGTGGCGCTGATGTTCTTTATCAACTTCCTCGATCGCACCGCGATTTCGTTTGCCGGCCCCAACGGCATGACGCAAGACCTTGGCCTCACCGCGCTGCAGTTTGGCCTGGCGTCGGGCATTTTCTTTATTGGTTACATCCTGCTGGAAGTACCAAGCAACCTCGCGCTGCATAAGTTCGGCGCGCGTCGCTGGCTGGCGCGCATCATGATCAGCTGGGGCATTGTCTCGCTGCTGTTCACCTGGGTGAGCAGTGTGGAAGGCTTGTATACGCTGCGTCTGCTGCTGGGTATCGCCGAAGCCGGCTTCTTCCCTGGCGCGATTCTCTATCTCAGCATGTGGGTGCCGGGACGTCATCGCAGCAAAATTCTGTCGCTGTTCTATCTTGCGCAGCCGCTGACGGTGGTGTTCGGTGCACCTTTAGCCGCGTCACTGATTCAGCAGCACGGCCTGTTTGGTATGGAAGGCTGGCGTGTGATGTTTATGGGTGTCTCAATTCCCGCGATTCTGATTGGTATCGTCGCACTGTTCTGGTTGGTGGATTCGCCGCGTCAGGCCAAGTGGCTGACCGCCGAAGAGAAAACCTGGCTGAACACCGAACTGGAAGCCGAGAATCAACAGAAGCAGGGCCATCAAAAACACAGCCTGCGTTCGGTGATGGGTAATGGCCGCGTGTGGATGTTGTGCCTGATTTACTTCGGCTTTATTTATGGCCTGTATGCGCTGGCGTTCTTCCTGCCGTCCATCATCGCGGGCTTCCAGCAGCAGTTTGGCACCACCTTTAACGTGATGCAGAAAGGGCTGATTACCGGCGTGCCGTACCTGATCGCGGCGGTGGTGATGTTCTTCTGGTCGAAAGATGCCACACGTCGCGGCTGCAAAACCTGGCACATCGCCATTCCGGCGCTGGCAGGCGGCATCAGCGTGCCGCTGGCGCTGTATATGGATTCGCCGTTCACCACCATCATGGTGATTGCGATTACTGCCAGCTCCATCTTCGCCGCGCTGCCGAACTTCTGGACCTTACCGACGCAATTCCTGACCGGCGCATCTGCCGCCGCAGCCATTGCCTTGATCAACACCTTAGGAAACGTAGCGGGCTTCTCTGCGGGCTACATCACCGGCGCACTGCATGACGCCACCAACAGCTACGCCTTGCCGATGTTTGTGGTAGGTGGATTCATGCTGCTGTCCGCGTTCCTCATGCTGTTACTTAATCGCCGTCGCTCGCCGTCTCAGCCGACCTCTTTAGCTCAGGAGCATTAATATGACGTACCTGTTTAACCAACCTTCAGCCTTTGCCGCTGAGCTTATCGAAGGCTTTGTTGCCGCCAACGCCGATAAAGTCCGTCAGGTCGCCGGAGGCGTGGTGCGCAGCACCCGCAGCCAGCCCAATACGGTGGCGGTGATTGTGGGCGGCGGGTCCGGTCACTATCCGGCGTTCGCCGGGTTGGTTGGACAAGGTCTGGCACACGGCGCGGCGATGGGCAACTTATTTGCATCGCCGTCGGCGCAGCAGATCTACAACGTGGCGCGTGCGGCCCATAACGGCGCGGGCGTATTGCTGATGTTCGGTAACTACGCTGGCGATGTGCTGCACTTCGGCCAGGCCTGCGAGCGTCTGCGCGCGGAAGGAATTGCTTGTGAAGTGCTGGCGGTGACCGACGATATCTCCAGCGCGGGTAAAGATGAGCTGGAGAAGCGTCGCGGTGTGGCAGGCGATCTCTGCGTGTTCAAAGCCGCCTGCGCCGCGGCTGAAGCGGGTCACGATTTATCACAAGTCCTGCAGCTGGCACAGCACGCGAATAACCGTACGCGTACATTTGGCGTGGCGTTTTCCGGTTGCAGCTTGCCAGGTGCTTCGCATCCGCTGTTTGAAGTGGAAAAAGGGCGCATGGCGCTGGGCTTAGGAATTCACGGCGAGCCGGGGATTAAAGAGACAGATATGCCGAGCGCGGATGAGCTGGCCGAAATCTTCGTGGAGCGCTTGCTCAATGAACTGCCAGCCGATATCCCGCAGGCCGAAGGTCAGCGCGTGGCGGTGATCCTCAATGGGCTGGGCTCGGTGAAATATGAAGAGCTGTTTGTCGTCTATCGCCGCGTCGCGCAACTGCTGGAGGCGGCTAAGCTGCAGGTGGTTGAGCCGGACGTCGGTGAGTTTGTCACCAGCTTCAATATGGCCGGTGCGTCACTGACGCTGATGTGGCTGGACGATCAGCTGGAAACTTTGTGGCGTGCGCCGACCAATACGCCCGCTTACCGTAAAGGCAGCGTATTGGTGGCCGAGCCGTTAAGCGCCTCAGAGTTGGTTGAAAGCACGGAAGAAGCCTTGCCATCAGCTACAGCCGAATCGCAAGAGAGCGCGAAACGCGTGCTGCAGCTGCTCGAAGCAGTGGCAGAAATGTTACAGCGTAACGCTGAGCGTCTTGGCGATATCGATGCGGTGGCCGGCGACGGCGATCACGGTATCGGCATGGAGCGCGGCGTGCTGGGCGCGGTTGAGAAGGCGCGTGAAGTTGCGGCGCGTGGTGCCGGTGCGGGCAGCTTGCTGTGCCGCGCGGCGGATGCCTGGGCCGATAAAGCCGGTGGCACGTCGGGCGCATTGTGGGGCGTGGCGCTTACCGCGTTGGGTACCGCGCTTGGCGATCGTCAGACGCCAGATGCGCAGCGCGTGGCCACCGGCGTACGTGAAGCGAAAGAAGGCATCATGCACTTTGGTAAAGCGCGCGTCGGCGATAAAACCATGGTTGATGTACTGGTGCCGTTTAGCGACAGCCTGAACGAAGCGGTTACCGCTGGCGAGTCGTTAACCGACGCCTGGCTGAAGGCGGCGCAGGTGGCCGATAAAGCCGCGCAGGACACTGCGCAGCTGGTACCAAAAATGGGGCGCGCGCGTCCGCTGGCAGAAAAAAGTGTTGGCACGCCGGATGCCGGAGCGATTTCGCTGGCATTGATCGTCAATACCGTCGGCGATCTGCTAAAAGAACACAGTGCCTCTGAACAAGGAGCTTGAAGCATGTCTCAGCCAAAAATCTGGCTCGGCGTCAGTTTGAAAATGTACTTCGGTTATCAGCAAACTTTGCAATGGTGTCGCGATGTGGCGGCATTAGCCAATCATGCTGCGGTGAAAAACGGCGAAGTGGGCTTGTTTGTGTTACCGGCTTATCCGGCGATTCCGGCGGTTGCAGAGATCTTCGCTAACACACCAGTGCGCTTCGGCGGCCAGGATGTTTGCCAGGCGGAGAACGGCGCCTGGACTGGCGAAGTCAGCGCCAGCATGTTGCAGGAGTTGGGCTGCTCGCTGGCCGAAATTGGTCACGCTGAGCGCCGTCGTCATTTCCACGAAGATAAAGTGCAAATTGCCGCCAAAGTGGCAATGTCGCTGCGTCACGGCATCACGCCGGTGTTGTGCATCGGTGAAGAAGTGCAGGCAGAACCGCAGCAGGCGATCGCACTGTGCCAGCAGCAGTTGGCCGAAGCGCTGGTCGAGTCGGCGCAGCAGGGCTTAAAGGGCGAAGTGTTCTTTGCCTATGAACCGCAGTGGGCGATTGGTGCGCCGCAACCGGCACCAGACAGCTACATCCGCGCAGTGTGCGCCGGGTTGCAGCAGCTCGCCACGCCGTCCGGCATCACGCTGAAAATCATCTACGGCGGCAGCGCGGGTCCGGGACTGATTCAGCGCCTTGGCGCGGACGTAAATGGCCTGTTCCTGGGGCGCTTTGCCCACGATCCCAACGCGTTGGCACAAATAATTGATGAAGCCAGTGAGCTGGCTCAGGAGCTCGATTCATGAGCCGTATCGGACTCAGTACCTACGCCTTTTTCTGGCGCATGTCGTCGAAAGTAGCAAACCCGCTGACGCTGGAGCAGATGCTGCAACAGACCGCCGATCTCGATGTGTCGGTGTTTCAAATCTGCGATTACCCGGCGATTGAAAGCTGGTCTGACGCACAACTGCTGGCGCTACGTAAGCAGGCCGATGCGCTCGGTATCACGCTGGAACTCGGCACGCGCGGCCTTGGCACCGAGCATCTGCGTCGTTATCTGCATATGGCGGAGATCCTCGATGCGCGCGTAATACGTTCGATGTTCTACACCGCCGATCACCGTCCTTCGCTCGACGAAGCTGCCGCGTTGATTGGCGCGGTGTTGCCGGATTTTGCCCGCCAGCAGGTGCGCCTCTGTCTGGAGACATACGAGCAGGTGAACAGCGGCGCGATGATGTCGGTGATCAACAAGTTCCTGTCGCCGTGGCTCGGTGTGTGTCTCGATCCCGCCAACTGTGTCGCCGGACTCGAATTGCCAGAGCAGGTGATTGCCAACACCGCCGCGCGCGTCGGCAATCTGCACATCAAAGACTTTGCTTTCACGCGTCGAGATGGCTGGGTCGGCTTTACCTTTGCCGGTTGCCCGATGGGCGAAGGCTTGCTGGATTACGACCGGATGATCGCTAGCGTGCGCCCGGCGGATAAAGGCATTAACCAAATCGTCGAACATTGGTTGCCGTGGCAGGACGATGCCGCGCTGACCTGCGAGCGAGAAGCCGAATGGACTCGCCGCACCGTTGAATTCTTACGTAGTAAACAAGATCAGGAGTAACAACATGAGCGTGCAACTGAAAACCATCACCGTGATTGGCGCGGGCGGCAAAATGGGTATGCGTATTTCTGCCAACTTCCAGAAAAGCGATTACCAGGTGTTTTACTGTGAGAACTCACCGAAGGCGCAAGAGCAGGTAAGCGCGCAGGGGCGTGAACTCTCTGATGCGGCCTCCGTGGTGCCATTGAGCGACGTGGTGATTCTGGCTGTGCCGGATATCGTGCTGGGCAAAGTCTCTGAAGGCGTGGTGCCACAGATGAAAGCGGGCGCGATTCTGCTGACGCTGGACCCCGCAGCGGCCTACGCTAATCTGATCGCCCATCGCGATGGCATTGAATACGCGGTGGCGCATCCTTGCCATCCCTCGGTATTCCTTGAGCGTTATACCAAAGAAGAACATGCCGATGCTTTCGGCGGGATCGCGGCGGTTCAGCACGTAGCGGCTTCGTATGAAACCGGATCTGATGAGCAGAAAGCCGAGCTGAGTAAGGTGATCAGCGTGATGTACGGCCCGGTGGAGCAAGTACATTGGGTCACCGTGACGCAACTGGCGTATCTGGAACCCACGCTGGTGGAAACTGTGGCCTGCATGGTCGGCGCGTTTATGAAAGAAGCGCTGGATGAAACTGTGAAACACAGCGGCGTGCCGGAAGAGGCAGCCAAAGCGATGTTATACGGCCACATTCAGATCGCGCTGGCCGTGGCGTTCCGCGCCACCAATCCGTTCTCGGATGCCTGCATGATCGCCATGGAGTACGGCCGTGAGAAGATTGTGAAACCTGACTGGAAACAGATCTTCGATCAGAAAGAGCTGGATATCGTGATTGCCCGTATGCTGAAAATCGACGCCATCAAGCGCTAAGCGTGATGCTCGATCGACTCGCGGCGCTGTTGTCTGGCGAAGCGAGTCGTATCAATGATATAACTCCTTCCCAAAATCCCTGGTCGCCATAAATGGCGACCCTACAACGATCCGCTTGCGCCCGGGCGCACGATTCCAACAAAAGACAGGTTACGGATGGAAAAAAACACGCTTTTTCAGGACTCCGAGCTGCTGACGGAAATAGCTGTCGCCTATTATCAGGACGAAATCACCCAGGAGGAGATTGCGCGTAAGTTTGGTATTTCCCGCATTAAAGTCGGTCGACTGCTCAAACGCGCGCGCGAAGAAGGCATCGTCGAAATCAACGTGCGTTACCATCCCGTCTTCAGTACCCGCCTCGAACAACAGCTGCAAAATCGCTTCCCACAACTGCAACGTGCGCTAATAGCGCTCGATCAGCCCGATCAGGAAGAGCAGCGACGTCAGGTTGCCGCGCTGGTGTCGTCACATTTAGCGCAGTCGCTGAAAGACGACGCCATTGTCGCCGTTGGGCAAGGGCGCAACGTTGCCGCTGTCGCCGATTATCCCGGCCAGGTACCGACGCGTAACTGCCTGTTCATTAGCGGCATTGGCGGCACGCATCGTCCAGGCGATGCCATTAACGCTGACCATATCAGCCGTCGTCTGGCGAAGAAGTTTGGTGGCATCAGCGAAACGCTGTACGCGCCTGCCTATGTTGAGAACCGCGCGCTGCGCGATGCTTTTATGCAAAACGGCACCATCAAAGAGACGCTGGACCGCGCGCGCAAAGCGGATGTGGCGCTGGTGGGTATTGGTGACATGAATGAAAACAGCTATATGGTGAAACTCGGCTGGTTCACGCCGCACGAAATCATCGACGCCAGCGTTAATCAGGGCGTGACGGGCGATGTCGCCGGCTATGATTTCTTTAATTCACAAGGCCAACATGTAGATACCGTGATGAACGATCGCGTGATTGGGCTGAGCATTGATGAGCTGCGCAAAATTCCCTGTGTGATCGCCATTGCCGCAGAAAATACCAAAGCGATGGCGATCCTCGGTGCACTGCGCACTGGCGCGATCGATATCATTGCTACCACCGCGCAGAATATCCGCACCATTTTGAGTTTGTCGCAGGAAAAGGTTTAGTTAAACGGCCAACACTTTGTAGGGTCGCCATTTATGGTGACCGAAAGACGCTTAACTAACGAGCATTCCGCGAAAAAGTTTACCGTTTTACGATTCAACGGCAATCATCGCCGTTAATACGGAATATTTTAAACTCAATGAACAGCCTTATTCCGCAACGCGCAGTGCCATAACCTAACGGTCTTGTTCGTGCTATGTTCAGGATATATCCTGTATTTTTCCTTGTTGAGAATCCCTGCCAGATGACTAACGCGCGCTTGCTCTCGGTTGAAAACCTCTCGCTGCACACTCACGATCAGCGCTTGCTGGTGGATAATGTCTCTTTTGATCTCGATCGCAAGGAAATCCTGGCGTTAGTCGGCGAGTCGGGCTCGGGTAAAACCTTAACGTCGCTGGCGCTGATGAGCTTGCTGCCGCCGGGCGTGCAGCAGAGTGGTGGCCGCGTGGTGTTTAATGGCGAACCGCTGGATGCGCGTAAGACCCAGCAATTACGCGGCTGCCGCATCGCCACGGTGTTTCAGGAGCCGATGACCAGCATGAATCCCACGCTGCGTATTGGTGAGCAGATTGCCGAAGTGCTGGTGCGGCATCGACAGTTCAGCTGGAAACAGGCGCAGCAGGAAGCGATAGCGCTGCTGGATCGCGTTGGCATCGTCAATCCGGCGCAGCGCGCACGGCAATATATTCATCAGCTGTCAGGCGGCATGCGGCAACGTGTGATGATCGCCAGCGCCATTAGCGGTCAGCCGGAATTATTGATTGCCGATGAGCCGACCACCGCGCTGGACGTCACCATTCAGGCACAGATTCTGGCGCTACTACAGGAACTGCAGCAAGAGATGGGCATGGGGATCTTGTTGATCACCCACGATCTCTCGGTGGTGGCGCGCTACGCCGATCGCGTCTGCGTGATGCAGCAAGGGCGGCTGGTTGAACAGGGCGCGGTGCTGAGCACGCTCGGCGCGCCAACGCATCCTTACACACGCAAATTGATTGCCGCTTCAGCTACGCAAATTCCTGAGGCAATTGCGCCGGTTGAACAGCCGCCCCTGCTGGTGCTGCGTGACATCAGTAAAAGCTATCCGCTGCCGCGCCGCATGCCGCTGTGGCCTGCCAAACGGCAAACCGTTTTGCATCCAGCCAATCTGTCGATTGCGCAGGGTGAGATAGTTGGGCTGATTGGTGAATCAGGCTCCGGTAAAACCACCTTGGGCAGCGCGGCGATTGGTCTGATTACGGCGGATGGCGGCGAGGTACATTTTCAGGGGCAGCATCTGCAAGGGCGCCAACTGAATACGTTACGTCGTCACGCTCAGATCATCTTTCAGGACCCTTACGCCAGTTTGAATCCCAAAATTCCAGTTGGTGAGCAGATCGCCGAACCGCTGCGCGTCTGGCAACTGCGCAAAGGCGCGGCGGTGGATGAGCGGGTTAAAGAGCTGCTGGCGTTGGTGGGATTGAAGGCCGAACATGCCGGACGTCTGCCGGGCGCGTTTTCCGGCGGTCAGCGTCAGCGAATTGCCATTGCGCGCGCGCTGGCGATGGAGCCGAAGTTGCTGGTGGCGGATGAAGCGGTGGCGGCACTGGATTTATCAGTGCGCGGGCAGATTCTGGCGCTGTTTAATGATTTACGCCACAAGCTGGGATTATCGGTACTGTTTATCAGCCACGATCTCAGCGCGGTGCGTCAGTTGTGCGATCGCGTGGTGGTGATGTATCACGGCAGGATTGTGGAGTCCGGCGCGACCGCCAGCGTGATTAATCATCCGCAGGACAATTACACCCGCCAACTGCTCGCCGCCGCGCCGGACGTGCAGCAGGCGCTGGCGCTGCGATCAGCTGCCGTGTAACAGCGGCAGTTCGTGATGTTCAGCCCATTCGTGCCAGGAACCGACATACACCGAAACATGGGGATAGCCCGCCAGCTTCAACGCCGCCAACACCGTGGCGGCGCGGGCTCCGCGATGGCAATAAACTTGCAGCTTCGCGTCTTTACTCAATCCTGCCGCCTCGGCGCGTGCGGCAATCTGCTGCGCTGCTAAGAAATGGCCGTTGGCAACCACATCCTCCCAAAACAGCAGCTGAGAATGCGGAATGCGTCCGGCGCGCTGGCAGCAGGCATGCGCAAAGCTGCCGTCAAATTCGCTGGGGCGACGTGCATCCACGTTGACCACATTCACTCCATCTGCTGCTAATACCTGTTCACGGCTGCACACCAATTCGCGGTTCCACGCGGGTGCGTTTGCTGCGGGTGGATGCGCCACCGTGCGGCTTAATCCCAATCCCGGACTGAGTTCATAGCCTGCTGCAATCCACGCCTCCACGCCGCCATCCAGAATCAGCGCATCATCCCGCTTCAGCAGCCAGGCAAACCAGGCCCCACGCGGCGAACGCATGCCAACCTGCTGTTCGAAAAACACCGGCGTGGCGTTGGGATAGGCGGTAAACATCGGTTGCAGCGCGGTGGCTGCTTCTGCAGCCATCACCGCTAAACCTGTCTCGCTGCAATCCTCAATAAAATAGTCGTAGACGTTACAGTGCTGCGCGCCGGGCAAGGTGGCGCGTTGCCAGTCGGCGAACTCGCGCACGTCGATCAGCAGAAACGTTTCGCCTTTTGCCTGGCGCTGATGCAGGGAAAGCACATCAATGATCATGCAGAACTCCTGAAAACAGCGACTGCAACGAACCAAGTTCGTCGTGCTCGGCGGCCTGTAACACGCGGGCGGCGAGGGCGATATCAAACACGTTGAGGCCAAACGAGGAGAAATAGACGCTGTCATCGGGCTGTGGACGCCAGTTATCCAGCAGCAGCGCGGCGAGATCGGCCGCCACATCCTGCTCACCAAATTCTCCGGCGCGGAACATCTGGAACAGGCTTTTGGCGCTGCGCTGGGCAAAATCGCCCCACGCATCAACCACCACCTTGCTGCTGGCTTTGATGGCGGCGAAACTGACTTCGTGATAGCCGATCTGCACAATGATCCTGCCGGGCTGGACCGCTGCGGCATCAATAATCGGCTGGTCGGCGCTGGTGCAGGTCAGCACCGCGTCATAAGGCTGCGCCAGAGCGAGCTGCAAATCAGTTTCGATCTGCACTTCGCGCAACGCATTGAGTTTAAAAGGCGAGCGATTCCACACGCCAATCTGTTCCAGCTGCGGAAACAGCTGCTGCAACATGCGCAGATGCGCCTGAGCATGCAAACCGGCACCAAGCAGCAGCACGCGTTTCACCGGACGCGGCGCGGCCAGCTGCAACGCCAGTGCGCTCACCGCCGCGGTGCGCGCCGCGGTTAATGCACCGCTGGCCAGCAAACCACGCGGAATACCGCTTTGCGCATCGTTAATCAGGGTTAAGGCTAAGGCGGCGGGCAGCGCATCCGGTCGCTGTGGACGATGTGCCGTCCACTTTACGCCCGCAGCGTTGTAGCTGCCGCCCACGCGCGCTGGTAAGGCATAAGCTTTACCGAGCGGCGTACCGAGATCGATGTGATTTTCAGCGGGCATTTGCGCCTCGCCGAGACGCATCAGGCGAATCACCGCTTTGACGTCTTCCAGCGCCAGAGCGACATCGCCGCCGCCTAATTGCGCGACGGTGGCTTCATCCAGTACACGCAATAACGCTTCCATTACTGCTCCAGCAGGCGATCGGCGAAGGGATAGAGCGCCGGAGAACCGCCACAATGCACGAAGGTGACGCGGGATCCTTGCGGAATGCGCCCTTGCTCGACCAACGAGAACAGGCCATGCATCGCTTTGCCGGTGTAAACCGGATCCAGCAGCACGCCTTCCAGCTGGGCGAGTTGATAGATGGCGGCAATGCCGCCGTCCGATGGCACGCCGTACGCCTGACCGACATAACCATCTTCAATCCAGATATCATCCGGCTGCCACTGCTGCGGCCATTGCAGCAGATCGGCACAATCCTGCGCCATGCCGGCAATGCGTGGCTGGAACCAGTCGGCTTTGGCGCTGACGCTCACGCCAATCACCCGGGTATTGGGCCAATAGCGACGCGTACCCACATGCAATCCCGCCAGCGTGCCGCCGGAACCGGTGGGCGCGACGATGAAATCGGGCGCGGGCGTCTGGCTGGGTGCCAGCTGCGCCGACATCTCTTCCACGGCCCGCACATAACCCAATGCGCCGAGCGGCGTTGCGCCACCCAGCGGAATAATCATTGGGGTTTCGCCTTGCGCGACAGCCGCATCAGCATGCGCCTGCATCGCACCTTCAATCTGCGTGAAATAGCCGTCGGGATCGAGGAACTGCACCTCGGCCCCGAACAGCTTGTCCAGCAGCAGATTACCCTGCCAGCTTGCGGGCGGATTGCCCCGCAGCACCAGCACCGGACGCATACCAAACTTGCGTGCCGCGGCGGCCACCATGCGGGCGTGGTTCGACTGATGCCCGCCGGTGGTGATCACCACATTCACGCCTGTTTTGCAGGCCTCCGCCATCAGATACTCCAGCTTGCGTACTTTGTTGCCGCCGCCGCCGAAGCCACTGTAGTCATCACGTTTGATCGTCAGCGTAATCCCAAGTGCCTCACTGAGCCGCGGCAGCGGCTCGTGAGGCGTGGGGAAGAAGCCGAGCGGAACGCGTTCAAACTCTTCAACTGATTTCATTATGTGTTACCTATATTTTTATGTACTGCGGTGTTTCCCTGGTGTGGCGCGACCCGGCCAATGGCCGAATCATTGAATGCGTTGAGCCATAAGCTCATGGATTGCTGGAAGCGTTCGAGTCCCGCCAGCGTGACAAACTCATTGACGGCGTGGGCGTTGCCGCCGTGGCCTAATCCACCAATCAAAAAGGCGGGTGCGACGGCCGCGAAAGCGTAAGCGGGCGCACAGCCCGGTGCCCACGGCCAGATTTGCGGTACCGCGCCCAGCGTTTGATAGCTGGCGATCAAGGCATCGACGCCGCTGGCGCTGCGGCTAAAGCGCACGCCGGGATAACGATCGAACAGTTGCAGTTCGCTGCTGGCTAAATCGGGTTGCGCCAGGCGCTGCTGCGCGGCTTCAATCATCGCGTCCTGATCGAAACCCGGCGGAATGCGAAAAGCTAGTTCCGCGCTGGCACGGAACGGGATGACGCCGCGTCCGCCCGGCGGATCGCTGTGTAGTTCGGCCAGCGTCAAGACCGCGCTGCCGAGCAGCGTTTGCAGGCAGCTCAGCGTGTCGCCTTCAATCATCAGGCGCTGGCTGCGACGGAACTGCAGTTCGTCATCGATGCTGAATTCGGCGGCTAAGGTCGCCAATAACTGGTTCGCCTCATCGTCCGTGGCGTTACAGGCCAGCACGCCGCTGTGTGCGGCCGGTGCGATGGCATTCAGAGCCTGCACTAAGCGCCATGCCGGATTGGCGATCCAACCGGCATTGCTGGCATGAATCGCGGAGGAAGGTCCGCCCCATGCGCCGCCGCTGACGCTCAGGCGTCCGCTGGCCAGTCCGGTAAAGCCGAGGTAAACGCGCGGTGCGCCGCCGCCGTATTCGCACAGTGATGGGAACAGCACCGCTTCAGCGGGCGCAATCGGGCAAGGCTGCTGCGCCAGATAACGTCGCAGTGTGCCGCTGCCGATTTCCTCTTCACCTTCGAGCAGGATTTCAATATTGAAATCGAGCTGCTGGCTCTGCTGCAGTTCGCGCAGCAGGATCAGCAGGGCGGCGACCGGGCCTTTGTTGTTCTCTGCGCCGCGTCCGACAAAGACCGCGCCAGGATCGTCCCAGTGGCACACGCCACCAACAAACGGCGGCACATCCCAACCGGCATCATCCGCAGGCATCACGTCATACATGTTGTACAGCACCACGGTTTTGGCGCTGCCGTTATCAATGCGCACATGCACCAGCGGCGGAGAATTGTCGGTTTGCGCCGCCACCGGATAAATCACGCTGGCGTCGAGTTGCTCCACCATCCACTGTTCCAGCCAGGCGGCCAACCCGCGCTGCGAGGATAACTGGCCGGCCACGCTCGGCCAGCGCGTCAGTTCACTCAGCAGTTCAAGCGTGGCATCAAGGCGACTCATAAACGAATCCTCGGGTTCAGCACCAGATAGAGCAGGTCGATCAGCAAATTGATCGCCACAAACACCACCGCAGCGAGCAACACAATCGCTTGCACCAGCGGGAAGTCGCGGTTTTGAATCGCCTGAATCGCCAGACGACCAATGCCCGGCCAGGCAAAAATAATCTCTGTTACCAGTGCGCCGCCGAGCAGCGAGGCGAAATACATGCCTTGCACGGTGATCACCGGAATCAGCGCGTTACGCAAACCATGGCGTACCACAATGCGCCAGGCGCTGAGCCCTTTGGCGCGCGCGGTGCGGATATAATCCTGTTGCAGCACATCCAGCAGGCTGGCGCGCGTCAGGCGTGCTACGGCGCTCATGTAAAACGCACCAAGGCTGAGTGCGGGCATCACCAGCGCGGCGAAAGTGCCGTAACCGCTGGAAGGCAGCCACTGTAACTTCAGGCTAAACAGCAAAATCAGCAGCAGCCCCAGCCAGAACACCGGAATCGCCTGACCAGAGAAGGCCAGCAGGCGGCACAGCAAATCCCAAATGCTGTGCGGTCGCAGGGCGCTGATAATGCCCAGCAGCAGACCGAGCAGCGAACTCCACGCCAGCGCACTCACCGCCAGCAGCGCCGTTGCGGGCAAGCGCTCAGCAATCAGTGCCAATACCGGCTGGCTGTAGCGCAATGATTCACCAAAATCGCCGTGCAGCACGCCGCCAAGATAGTGGCTGTATTGCCACAGCAGCGGACGATCAAAGCCCATGCTGTGACGGAAAGTATCGATCTCCTGCTGGCTGGAGCCGGGCGGCATCATCAGCGCCGCCGGATCGCCCGTCATGTGCAGGCTAAAGAAAATCAGCAGCGACACGCCAAGCAGCACTAATACCGACTGGCCAAGGCGATTGAGCAGAATGTTCAGCATCTTAATCCAGCCTTGTGTGCGTGCGACGTAGCAGCGCATCGCCGAGCAGGTTGCAGCCAATTACCAGCGCCGCAATCACTAAACCGGGATAGAGCACCAGCCATTGCGACAGCAGCATGTAAGAGCGGCCTTCGCCAATTAAGTTGCCCAGCGTCGGCGTGGGCGGCTGAATGCCCATGCCAAGAAATCCGACTGAGGCTTCGAGCACGATCAAGCGTGGGATATCCAGCGTCAGCAGCACCACCAGTGGCGTCAGCAGATTGGGCAGGATATGCCGCAGCAGCACGCGCAGCGGCGAAAAGCCCATGGCGCGCACCGCCTGAATATATTCCAGTTCACGAATTTCTAAGGTTTTGGCGCGCGCCACGCGGGCATAAATCGCCCAGCTGGTGCAGCCCATAATCACAATAATGTTGGTGAGTGAGGCGCCCATCAGCGCAATCACCAGCAGAATCAACAGAATAAACGGCACTGCCAGCTGGATGTCGATCAGGCGCATGATCAGCGCATCAACCCAACCGCTGGCGTAACCGGCAATCATGCCGAGCGCGACGCCAATCACCGCGCCAATCGCCGCCGCGACCAATACCACCAGCAGCGACAAGCGCGTGCCGGAAAGAATACGTGCCAGCAGATCGCGGCCCAGTTGGTCGGTGCCGAGCCAATGCGTGGCTTGCGCGCCGGGCGAACCCGGCGGCAGGAACATCTCATTAAGGTTGTTACTTAAGGCATCGGGCAACGGCAGCCACGGAGAGAGCAGCGCCGCTGCAATCACCACGATCAGCAATACGCTGCCGATCACCGCATCGCCGTAAATCAGGCGGCGCGGACGGCGCTGCAGCACGTTGCCCGGTGAAATCATTTCAGCCTCAAATCAAACAGCGGGATGCGGGCATCGACGCGGCCTTTGAAGTTGAGCGAGGTGCTATGCGCATACAAGGTGTCTTCACGATACAGCGGCAGCAGCGGCTGTTGTTCAGCGACGCGTTGCTGAATCTGCTCTAACACTTTTTTGCGCGCAGCGGGATCAACAATCTGACGGCTTTGGTCGAGCAGCTTATCCAGCTCCGCATCATGCACGGTGGAATAGGGCTCGCCGCTGCGCAGAATCGGGAACAGCGCGGCATCGGCATCCAGCGTTTGGGTTGAACCCCACGCCAGCATATACATCGGAGCCTGTTTCTGTGACGCAACCTGCTGGGTATAAACCGACCATTCCGGCACTTCCAGCTCGGCTTTTACGCCAATTGCGGCTAAATCCTGCACGATGGCTTGTGCCACATCGGCGCTGGCAATATAGCGGCGCGGCGCCTGGAAGCGCAGGGTAAAACCGTTAGCGTAACCGGCTTCAGCCAGCAGCGATTTGGCTTTCGCCACATCTTGCGCGGTAGCCGGAACCGCCAGATAACCAAAGTCATTGGCTCCGGCCATGGTGCCGGTTGGTGTGCCGAAACCGTGCAGCAGCTGTTGGGTATACGCCTGACGGTTCAACGCCAGCGAAAGCGCCTGACGGACGCGCACATCACTCAGCGGTTTCTCATCATCTTTAAGGCCGAGGTAAATCGTCAACCCGCCGCCTTTCACCTGTTCCAGCTCGACATTGGGGCGATTTTTCAACGCGGGGACTAAATCGGCGGGCACGCTTTCAATCAGCTGCACTTCGCCGGTCAGCAGCGCGGTAAGGCGTGCGGTGGCTTCGGGAATTGGACGCCAGGTAACGCGATCAATCGCCGGTTTGCCGCGCCAGTAAGTTTCATTGGCGACCATCACCACTTTTTCGTCCGGGATAAAGCTATCCAGCTTGTAAGCACCGCTGCCCACTGGCTTGCGCGCAAACTCGCTGGCACCGACTTTCTTCACGTATGCTGGTGGCACAATGTAAGCCGGATAGCGGCTCATGCGCGTCGGCAGCAGAGGATCCGGGCCGTTGGTGTGGATCTGCACCTGATAATCGTTGATCACCTCCACCGATTTGATGGTGCGGATATAGGAAATCGTCGGCGCGTGATTGGCGGGGTCTAAAATACGATCGATGGAGAATTTTACCGCTTCGGCGTTCACCGGCTCGCCATCGGTAAATTTCACGCCCTGGCGCAGGGTAAATTGCCAGGTGGTTTCGTTAATCGCTTTCCACTCAGTGGCTAAGCCCGGCTGCAATGACATGTCATCGGCCCGGCGCACTAAGGTATCGAAGATGTTATCTACCAGCGTGGCAGATTCTTTAAGGAAGCCGGGATCCATCGCCGTGGCAGACGTGGGTTGGCCAATGGTCAGTTCTGCCGCCTGTACAGCAGGCATCAGAGCAAATAGCAACGCGGTAGTGACAAACTTCACTGCAGGTAGTCTCATAACGTTTTCCAAAAATTGCCAGGGCAAGGTAGTGAAAAGAGTGGCTGCGGCCAGAATCAAGACTGTGCTTATTTGTAATACATGATATATCCTATAATCTGGCCGGTTGGCAATAAAACATTAAAAATAACTTACCATTTGCGGATTTCGGTAAAGGGCTCACAAAAAATGATCGAAATGGATAAAGCGCAGCGCATGAGTTTGACCGCGCAGGTGGAATCGTCACTGCGCAGCGCGCTGATTGTCGGCAAGCTAAAACCTGGCGCACGGCTGGTGACGCGCGATCTGGCGGCTCAGTTGGGTACCAGCATCACGCCGGTGCGTGAAGCCTTATTGCGTCTGGTTTCTGCCGGCGCGCTGGATGCCACGCCCGCCGCCGCCTTTTTGGTGCCGGAAATGTCATTGCAGCGCTTCGAGGAAATCACGCTAATTCGTAAGCAGCTTGAAGGTTTAGCCGTGAGGACGGCGACGCCCTTTGTGGGGAAAAAACAACTTTCTGAACTGAAAAAACTCTGCGTCAGCTTTATGCAGGCCAAGTTAAGCGGCGATGCAGCATTGGCGCTCGAAGCCAATCGCGCCTTTCGTTTTACGCTGTATGGCTATGCGCAAATGCCTACGCTTGAAGCGCTGATTGAACAGCTTTGGGTGCAGATTGGTCCGTGCTTCAACTATCTCTATCCGCAGCCGGCCGAGGTGGTGAATGGGCATCATAATTATGATCATCTGCTGGAAGCGTTGCAGGCGGGTGATGGCGTTACCAGTGAGAAGATTTTGCTGAAAGCGATTGATGATGGGGCGGCGATTTTGAAGCAGCATTATTTTGATCAGTGATTCATTTTAGAAGGTCGTCATAAATGACGACCCTACGGGAGCCACTTTAACCGCGCGGTCACCGCAGTGACATAAATCCTTCATTTCCTTCCGCTAGCTTACCGCCATTCTGATTTCTGGATTGCGGATGCATGAGCCACCTTTCGCTTCATCACATCACTAAAGCCTGGGGCGAGAAAATCGCCCTGGACGACATCAGCTTTGACGCGGCAGAAGGCTCGTTTGTCGCGCTGCTCGGTCCATCGGGCTGTGGTAAATCGACACTGCTACGCACCATTGCCGGCCTGGAAACGGCCGATCGCGGGTCGATCCACTTTAAACACGCTGATATCACCCATTTGCCGCCGTCGCAACGCAAGCTGTCGATGGTGTTTCAGTCCTACGCGCTGTTTCCCCACCTTAACGTGCGAGAAAACCTGCTGTTTGGTTTGAAAGCGCGCGGTGAGGAGAAACAGTCGTTTGCTGCACGCCTCGATAACGTCAGTAAGCTGATGGAGCTGGATAAGCTGCTGGATCGTTTGCCGTCGCAGCTCTCCGGCGGACAGCAGCAGCGCGTGGCGCTGGGCCGTGCGGTAATCGCCAATAATACGCTTTGCCTGATGGATGAACCGCTGTCGAACCTCGATGCCAAGCTGCGTCAGAGCATGCGCCGTGAAATCCGCGCGCTGCAGAAGAAGCTTGGCCTGACCATGCTGTATGTCACGCATGATCAGACCGAAGCGATGAGCATGGCCGACAGCATTATTCTGCTCAACGACGGCCACATCGAACAGCACGGCACGCCAGACGTTCTCTATAACAATCCCGCCAGCGTCTTTGCCGCGCAGTTCATTGGCGCACCGCCGATGAATATCCTGCCGCTGCAGCGCAACGGCGCACATCACACCCTGTTGCACCTCACCGCGCCCGTTGTGGAATACCACGAAGCAGCGCTCAGTCTTGGATTGCGTGCCGAAGATATCCAGCTGATCGCCGCAGAACAGGCAGCGTTGACCGCGCGGGTGATCAGTTCCGAATATATGGGCTCTGATACCTTGCTGGTGTGCCAGCTTGCCGGTATCAGAGAGCCGCTGACGGTCAAAGTGCCGGGCATGCAGCGCTTTATCGATGGCAGCGAAGTGGGATTGCAGTGGTCCGCCGCGCGGCAATATCTGTTCCATCAGGAGAGCGGTAAGCGCTGTGCGCCAGCCGAACAACAGATGTTTGCTTCACAGAAAAAATACGCCGTTTAACCGTTGTCATTTGCCCAAGGGAAAATCATGTCTGCGATTCGTTATTCACGTCTTTCTGCCTTAGTCCTCGCCGTTACCACCTCAGCTTTTGCGGCTGAACCGGTCAAGCTGCAAATGTATTACCCGATCGCGGTGGGCGGCAAAGTGAGCCACACCGTGGATACGCTGGTGGCGGATTTCCAGAAAGTGCATCCGGACGTGAGCATTCAGCCGGTGTATACCGGTGACTACGCCACCACCGTGACCAAAGCGCTGACCGCATTTCGCGGTGGCAACGCGCCGCAGCTGGCGGTGATCGGCGATATCGAAGCCTATTCTCTGATTGATGCCGGTGCGATTGTGGCGGCCAGCGATTTAGCGCAGGGCGATGAAGGCAAAAAATGGATCGACGGTTTCTATCCGGCGTTTCTGCGTCACATTGACGGCAAAGTGTGGGGCGTACCGTTCCAGCGTTCAACCGTGGTGATGTACTGGAACAAACAGGCGTTTGAGAAAGCCGGTTTGAACGCCGATACGCCACCGGCCAACTGGCAGCAAGTGGTCGAGTTCAGTAAGAAACTTACAATCAAAGATGCCAACGGCGTCAGCCAATGGGGCATCGAGATTCCGTCCACGCCAAACGGCTACTGGAACTTCCAGGGCTTGTCCGCTACCAACGGCGGTCGTCTGGATAACGGCAAAGGCACGGCGGTGCACTTCAACACGCCGGGCAACGTGGAAACGCTGCAGTGGCTAACCGATCTCGGCCAGAAAGAGGAAGTGTCGCCGAAGGGCGCGATTGCATGGGGCACCACGCCGCAGGATTTCATCAGCGGCAAAACCGCCATGATGGTGACCACCACCGGCAACCTGACCAACGTGCGTGATAACGCCAAGTTCCCGTTCGGCGTAGCGATGCTGCCGGAGAAAACCCAGCGCGGCAGCCCAACTGGCGGCGGCAACCTGTATGTGTTCAAAAACGCTTCGCCAGAACAGCAGAAAGCGGCGATGGAATTTATCCGTTGGGTCACGTCACCCGAGCAGGCGGCGCGCTGGAGTATCGCCACCGGTTACGTTGCGACGTCTCCGGCAGCGTGGGATACCACGGTGATGAAGGATTACGTCAAAGACGTTCCGCAGGCATTGGTGGCGCGTGAACAGCTGAAGTATGCCCAGCCGGAACTCTCTACCTACAACAGCGTGCAGATTCAGGATGCGCTCAATCATGCGGTAGAAGCGGCGGTGACGCAGGCGAAAACCCCAGCCGAAGCACTTGAAGGCGCGCAGAAGCAAGCCGATCGTCTGCTGAAGTCATACCAATAATTATGAGCACGATTCTCACCGTCGCGCCGGTTCGTCGTCCCCGGTTATGGTCGATGCAGCTGTATGGCTATCTGCTGATTTTGCCAGCACTGAGCTTTTTACTGCTGTTCACCCACTATCCGGCGGTTGCGACCGTGTGGGAAAGCCTGTTCAGCGCGGCGCGTAACGGTCGTCCAGCCCATTTTGTTGGGCTGGATAACTATCTCGCGCTGCTGGATGACGACATTTTCATCCAGTCGCTGTGGAATAACCTGCTGTATGCGCTGATCACCATTCCGCTGGCGGTCACGCTGGCGCTGCTGATGGCGCTGGCGGTCAATCGCCATATGCGGGCTAATGCGCTGGTGCGCACCGCGTTCTTTATTCCTTCGCTGTTGCCGATGATTGCCATCGCCAATCTGTGGCTGTTCTTCTACACGCCGCAGTTGGGCTTGCTGAATAAGCTGCTGGCGCTGTTTTCCCTGCCGGCGATTAACTGGCTCGGCGAACCGGGTAGCGCGTTGTACTGCTTGATGGCGGTGTCGGTGTGGCGCGAAGCGGGCTTCTTTATGATCTTTTATCTCGCCGCTTTGCAGCAGATCGATCCGCGTCTCAGTGAAGCGGCGCAGATAGAAGGGGCCTCACGCAGCTATTTCTTCCGGCGCGTGCAGTGGCCGCTGCTTATGCCTACCACGCTGTTTGTGCTGATCAATGCGTCGATGAATGCCTTCCGCATCGTCGATCAGGTGATCGCTATGACCAACGGCGGACCGAATAACAGCAGTAGCTTGCTGCTTTTTTATATCTATCGCACCGCTTTCAGCTTCTGGGACATGCCCGCAGCGGCGGCCATGACGGTGGTACTGTTGGTGATTCTCGCCGCAATTGCGCTGCTTAAATTCAACCTGCTGGACAAGCGAGCCCATTACCAATGAAGCCGACAATCACGTTTGGTCGCCTGTGTCTGAATACGGCGATTGGGCTTGCCGCGTTGCTGTGGTTTTTACCGATTCTGGTGGCATTTTGGGTGGCGATTCATCCAGCATCCGATCAGGCGAGCTTTTCGCTGTTTTCGCCGCTGACGGTACAAAACTTCGTTAATGCCTGGCATGCCGCGCCCTTTGGTCGCTACTTCCTCAATACCAGTTTGCTGGTGCTGATGATTGTGGTGGTGCAGCTGATTCTGGCGACCATGGCCGCTTACGCGTTAGTGCGTTTCCGTCTGAAATTCTCGGGCGCGATCTTTGCGCTGATTCTGCTGCAGCTGATGATCAGCCCAGACGTGCTGATTCTGAATAACTACAAAACCATTGGCGCGCTGGGTTTTCGCGATACGCTGACCGGCATCGCGCTGCCGTATTTCTCCTCGGCCTTCGCCATCTTTCTACTGCGCCAGACCTTTAAAAGTATTCCGCTGGTGCTGGAAGAGGCGGCGATTGTCGAAGGTGCCAGCCGCTTTTACATTCTGCGCAAGATTTACATCCCGCTGGCGAAGCCAATTTATGTGGCGTTTGCGCTGGTATCGATCAGCTTCCACTGGAATGATTTCCTCTGGCCGCTGGTGATTACCGATTCCGTCAACGTGCGGCCGCTTACCGTTGGCCTGCAACTGTTTTCGGCGCCAGAGCAGGGCGTGCAATGGGCGTTGATTGGCGCTGCTACGTTGATGACCACCTTGCCGCTGCTGGTGCTGTTCCTGATTTTCCAGCGTCAGTTTATTCAATCGTTTATGCGTGCCGGTATTCGCTAAGGAGTGCTTTTCGTGTCTTATCCGCATCCGCTGACTGAATTGCAGCGTGAACTGCTGGGCGATGTCGCCGAGCTCTATGCTTTACCCGATGTGCGTTCCGCACCGCTGAGCGGCACGCTGCGTTTTGGTTTGATTGCCGATCCACAATATGCCGACATCGACGCCGATATTGCGAAAAATCTCTACTATCGTCATGCACTGCGCAAGTTACCGCAGGCGATTGAAGCGTTGAATCAGCAGCCGCTGGATTTTGTCGTCACGCTGGGGGATTTAGTCGATCGTGACTGGAGCAGCTACGCGGCGATATTGCCGATTTACGATCGCCTCGAGCATCCACATGCGGTGGTGCTGGGCAATCACGATGCACAGACCATCGCGCAGCATCTCAACGAGGCCGCCGCGCTGCCAAAAAGCTATTACGCCTTTGGATTGCAGGGCTGGCGTTTTATTGTTTATGACGGCAACGATATTAGCCTCTATTGCAACACGCAGAACGGAGACGATCGCGCGCTGGCGGAGGCGATGCTGGTGGATCTGACCGAGCGTCAGCAGCCGCAGGCGAAACCGTGGAACGGCGCGGTAGGAACGCAGCAGTTAGCGTGGATTGAGCAGCAGTTGCTGCAAGCCCAGCAGCAAGGAGAGAAAGTGGTGGTGTTTGGCCATTATCCGCTGGCGCCGCACAACAGCCACAACTTACTCAACGGCAGCACGCTGGCAGAGCTGCTTTCTAGTTACAACATACAGTTCTGTTTCTCAGGGCACGACCACCGCGGCGGCTTTGCGCGCATCGGTCAAACAGGCTTTTATACGCTGAAAGGCATGCTGGATGGAGCAGACGAGGTGCCGTTTGCAGTGGTTGAGATTGAGGGCGACGAAGTACGCGTGAAAGAATACGGCGTAGGGTCGCCATTTATGGCGACCGCTCATGATGATAACGGCATTTTCCCGCGCTGACGAAGAATCGCAATCTCTTCGGCACGCTGCAGCAACTGCTGCAAATCATCCTCATCAATATCCAGCACTTCACCGCTTTCCAGCGCCTGATGCAGGTCTTCACGCGTAATCGGTACGTCGATCACTACAGGCGGTGCTTTGATTTCAGTTGCTGCCAGCGGATGCGGGTAACGACGCCCGGCGAGATTATTAAACACCAACGCCAGCAGCGCCAAACAAACCGAGTTCAACAATACCGGCGTTAAAATAAAGTGGTAACCCAGCTGCTGGACGCCGTTACCGCCTAAAATCGCGGTCAGCGCTACCGCGCCGCTCGGTGGATGCAGGCAGCGCAGTTGAAACATTAGCGCAATGGTCAAACAGGCCGCGATGCCGCACGCCAATGCAGCATGGGGAACCAACAGCGCAATGGTAACACCGACAACGCCCGCCACCAGATTGCCGCCGACAATTGACCACGGCTGCGCCAGCGGACTGTTCGGCAAACCAAACAGCAACACCGCCGAAGCGCCCATTGGCGCGACAAACCACAGATTCACTTCGCCCAGCAGCCAGTGACTGGTCAGGCTGGTAATCATTAAACCCAATCCCGCGCCAACACTGGCGATGACCATCTGCTTTTTGCCTCCCGGTAAAGGATGAGGCCAAAGGCGGGCCAGAAAGGTGCGCACGGATGCAATCCACGTCACCAATGGCTGATTTGTCATGAGGGAATCACTCTGTCATAAGAAAAAACGATGGGTGCGAATTGTCGCTGATCGATCGGCTGACAACAACCACATTGTTAGTGTGCTGTTATATCGTGGTGAGAGAAATGCTGATGATTGTCGCGATGCTTAACCAACGCCTAAGGTTGCTGTATAGTCCGTTTTTTTTCGGAGGAACCATGCTGCCTAACTCATCCACACGCCTGAACAAATACATCAGCGAGAGCGGTATCTGCTCACGCCGCGATGCCGATCGTTACATCGAGCAAGGCAACGTTTTCATTAACGGTAAACGCGCTGCCGTCGGTGCGCAGGTGTTTGCGGGGGATGAAGTCAAAGTGAACGGGCAGCTGATTGAGCCGCGTGACGAAGAAGATTTAGTGCTGATTGCGCTGAACAAACCGGTTGGCATCATCACTACCATGGAAGAGGGTGAACGCGACAACATTGGTGATTTCGTCAATCACAGCAAACGCGTGTTCCCGATTGGTCGTCTGGATAAAGATTCGCAGGGGCTGATTTTCCTCACCAACCACGGTGATCTGGTGAATAAAATCCTGCGTGCCGGCAATAACCACGAAAAAGAGTATGTGGTCACCGTTGATAAGCCGATCACCGATGAATTTATTGCCGGAATGGGCGCGGGCGTACCGATGCTCGGTACCGTCACCAAAAAGTGCAAAGTTAAAAAAGAGTCGACCTTTGTCTTCCGCATCATTCTGGTTCAGGGGCTGAATCGTCAGATTCGTCGCATGACCAAGCACTTCGGTTTTGAAGTCACCAAGCTTGAACGTACGCGCATCATGAACGTCAGCCTGAAAGGAATTCCGCTCGGCGAATGGCGTGATTTAACCGATGACGAACTGATCGACCTGTTCAAATTGATTGAAGACTCTTCATCGGAAGATCAAAAAACGCAGAAGACGCAGGCGAAGAAGAAACCGGCCAGCCCCGCGAAAAAGCCCGCTGCCGGAGCTAAGCCGGGTGAGAAAGCGGGTGCAAAACCAGCGAATCGCCAGCGTTTCGCGCAGCCGGGTCGTAAGAAGAAAGGGCGTTAATTTTTCATTCCCCGCGCAGAGCGCGCGGGGAAAAGCCGTTACTTGTCGTTGCCAAATCCTTGCTTCTTCAGCGCATCCAGCACGTGCGGGAAGTAAATCTTGTGATAATAACCGCTGACGCTTTCGCTCCAGCTCTCGCCATCATGACGTCCAGTATTTTTCCAGTGCTGCACCATTTCCTGATTGTAGGCGGCGATGTGCTGCTCCAGTCCATCACGCTGATAGCGCTCTTCATGACGGAAGGTTGTCAGCGGCAGACGCGGCTTCTGATGCGCAGGCTGATCGACATGGCCAATCACCACGCCCGCCACCGGGAAAGTGTATTCCGGCAAATCCAGCAAGCTAATTAACGCCTGTGGATCGCGACGAATACCGCCAATCGGCACAATGCCCAAACCTTCTGCGCGCGCCGCTGCCATGATCGAACCCAGCGCAATACCGACGTCGGTTGAGCCCGACACAATGCTTTCGATGCTCTGCTGGGCGATTTGCTCGCGGTCGATCGCATTCATCGCCAAGCGCGATTTATGCATATCCAGCACCAGGGTAATAAACACCGGCGCTTTGGCAATCCACGGTTGGCCGCCGGCAATCTGTGAGATTTGTGCGCGTTTCTCAGCATCGCGCGTCACCACCAAAGAGACCTGCTGCGAGTTCACCGAGGTTGGCGCGCGATACGCAGCCGAAATGATGCGATCCAGCACCGCATCCTCAACGGGAAGGTCGGTAAAACTGCGATCGCTTTTATGACTGGTGAAAATATCGATTAATGAACTCATGGATCCTCCTGATTGGGAGGCGAGAGCGTAACAGAAGAGGGATAGATCGGACTTAACCGTTGTTGCCGTGGCTAACTACTTCTTTTGAATAAGCAAAGTGCGGAATGCGATAAGCGGTGAGACCGGTGCAAAATGCACCGGCTAAGCAACTTTGGCTGCAGCGACAGCCGGATGCACGCTGCGATCTGGCCCGCTGAGCATCACCGGTTTACCGGAACGTAATCCACGCTGGAACTGGGTCATGCGTTCTTGGCTGATCCCGGCACCGCACCATAGCAGGTGATGATCGTGACGACTTTCTGAACCGTACAGCATCGGTTGTGAGGTTTGATCGACATCGACGCAGAATCCTTGTCCGCTAAGGCGAATGGCTTCCAACCACACTTCCGTCTCATCGCCGGTGCTGACCACTTCCAGCAACAATGGCATCTGCTGCTGACGGGCTGACGCGCGTTTTACGCAGTCGCTATGATGCACGATCGCCTCATGGAAGCGCGTTAACCGACGCGATGCGCCACGACGTGTATCATCACGCAGCCAGCGATTAAGCGGTTTCATCAGCACGTTGACGAAATCATCGCTGCTATAATCGCCCGCCAGATTGCGCACGGTACGCGCCAGTTCGCGGTCAGAACCCAGCTCCAGTTGACGTAACAGATCGCCACGGCGTGCCACCCAACCAGACGACGAGTAATCGAGCCCGCAGTGTCTGCCCTGATAGATTTGCCACAGCGTGGCGCCACCCGAGGTTAATGCCATCATGGCGAGCACTTCATCAACCTGATGTCGGCTCCAGTCCTTATTGACGTGATTCTCAGAAATTAATCCACCGCGCAACCAGCGACGTAAATTGGCACGGTTGGCACCGGTAATGGCGCAAACGGTTTCAGTTGAATAAAAGTTCATTACGAGCCCTCAGATTGAGGGTGAATGGCCGTGGGTGCTAATCCAGGATGAGCGACCATCCTGAACCTTATCTGTATGGATTACCAGTATCTTTACTTAACTCGGCATAAACAGGCGAAGATCCCTTTCGCCCTGAAAAGCGTTAACTGACTTTAACCACGGTTTTACCGAAGTTTTTACCTTTTAGCATATCGAAAAACGCCTGCGGCGCGTTTTCCAGCCCGTCGATCATGTGCTCGCGATAGTGGATTTTTTGCTGCTCCACCAGCGGTGTCATCGCTTTGAGGAATTCAGGGTAACGATCGCCATAATCCTGGAAGATGATAAAGCCCTGCATGCGAATACGACGTTTGAGAATACCGCCCATGATTTGCGGGGTGCGATCCGGGCCCGGCGGTAATTCGCGGCTGCTGTAACCAGAAACCAGACCACATACCGGCACGCGCGCAGCGGTATTTAACAGCGGGAATACGGCATCAAACACCTTGCCGCCGACGTTCTCGAAGTAGATATCGATGCCGTCCGGGCAGGCCGACGCCAGCTGTTCTGCAAAGTCGTCACGATGGTGATCGATACAGGCAGAGAAACCGAGTTTCTCAATCGCATAACGGCACTTCTCTTCGCCGCCGGCAACACCTACCACATGACAACCTTTGAGCTTGCCAAGCTGACCCACCGTGGCACCGACCGGGCCGGTAGCCGCTGCAACCACTAAGGTTTCACCCTGTTTTGGCTGGCCGATATCCATCAAGCCCATATAGGCGGTAAAGCCCGGCATCCCGAGAATGCCCAGCGCCCAGGAAGGATGGGGCAGATCGCCCAGTTTCGCCACGCCGTTTCCGTCCGAAACCGCATAGCTTTGCCAGCCACTTTGCGCGAGGACCACATCGCCTTGTTTGAAATCCGCGTGTTTAGATTCCACTACTTCGCTCACCGTGCCGCCGACCATCGGTTGGTCGAGTTCTGCTGGCGCAGCATAGGATTTGCTGTCATCCATGCGTCCGCGCATATACGGGTCGAGGGACAAATAGAGCGTGCGCAGCAGGATTTGACCGTCCTTCACCTCAGGAATTGGCTGCTCCACCAGGCGGAAGTTATCTTTTACCGGTTCGCCATGCGGGCGTGAGGCTAATAGCCAAGCTTGATTACGTTGATTTGATTGCGACATTTTTACCTCTATTAGCGTTTTCACGTGAGGCAAGTGTAGACGAGGAAAAGGCAAGTTTGAGGATAAGGTCGCCATTAATGGCGACCCTACGAAACATCTGTAGGGTGCGCATTTAAGCGCACCTGGTAAAAACGCCAGTGAGCCAGCGCACAAACCAAGCGTAAACTTTTCGACGCGAATTAATATAACACCATGAATTTTAACATTCATAGGGCATTTGCCTAAGCGGTCTCGGGCAATGCCACATACACCAGAGCCAACTCTGCTGCGTATATCTATAGCGATGCTTTTCTCCCTAAAGGTGACGCATGACACAACAACAATACGCACTATCGCCGGATCATGACGCGCACATCGCCTCGGCCATCGGCAAGTTTTTCCGCCGCATCATTCCGATGCTGGCGCTTATGTTAATTGTGAACCAGATTGACCGGGCAAACATTGGTTTCGTTAAAGCCGAACTGCAAACGGATGCGGGCATCAGCGCCGCCGCCTTCGGTTTAGGCGCAGGACTGTTCTTTATCGGCTATGCGCTGTTTGAAGTGCCGAGCAACATGATGCTGAAGAAACTCGGCGCACGCGTTTGGCTGACACGCATCATGATTACGTGGGGCATGGTGGTGGTGCTTACCGGTTTTGTCAGCACGCCGCTGCATTTCTATCTGCTGCGTTTTCTGCTTGGCGTGGCCGAAGCCGGCTTCTTTCCTGGTGTGCTGTTCTATTTTCGTCAATGGGTGCCGAATGCGTGGCGAGGGCGCGCTACCGCGATGGTGTTGAGCGCCACCGCCAGCGCCTTTCTGTTTTCCGGCCCGCTCACCGGCGCCATTCTGATGATGCATGATGTTGGCGGCATCGCGGGCTGGAAATGGGTGATGTTTATGGAAGGCGGCGGATCGATTGTGATCGGCTTGCTGGCCGCCTTTGTGTTGGTATCCAAACCTGAAGGCGCGAAGTGGCTCAGCGACGCGGAGAAGCAGGCGCTGGCGCAGCAACTAGCACTGGAAGATGCCGCTCGCGAAGAGCATGCGGTGACACACGGCCGCTGGGGCTTGATCACCGATCGCAGCCTTTTGTCTTACTGCCTAATCTTCTTCACTATGACCATGACCGGCTACACGTTAGTGTTCTGGCTTCCGCAGATCATTCAGCGCATTCAGGGCTTTAACAGTTTTGAAACCGGATTGCTGACCGCCGTTCCGTGGTTATTCGCTATCGTCGCGCTGTTTCTGCTGGGCAAAGCCACCGACCGCTATCGCGATAAACTGGATAGAGGCCTCGGCATCGCCATGCTGATCGCCGCGTGCGGCACCTTTATGGCCACGCTGGGCACGCCGTGGTTTGGTTTTGTGGCGATGATTGTGGCTTGTATCGGCTCCAAAGTCAGCGCGGCGTTCTTCTGGCCGATGCCACAAAGTGAATTACCCGCCTCGATTGCCGCACCCGGCATCGCGCTGATCAACTCGATTGGCAACCTGGGCGGCTTCTTTGCGCCCACGGTATTCGGCTACCTCGAAATGCACACCGGCAGCACCACCGGCGGACTTTACGCGCTGACCAGCGTGTCCGTGGTTACCGGACTCTATTTGCTGCTGCGTCGCAAACCTGTTCCACCCGCATTCGGTCACACGGAGAGAAACCATGTCAGACAGTCCAGTCATTAAATCGATGCGCATCGTGCCGGTTGCCGGTTACGACAGCATGCTATTGAACATTGGTGGCGCCCATAACTGCTACTTCACGCGCATCATCGTGATATTGACCGATTCCGCCGGGCATACCGGCGTTGGCGAAACGCCGTGTCATGCATCCACCTTGCAGCTGCTGGAACAGTTTCGTCCGCTGATCGAAGGCAGTTCGCTGCTGCGCCTCAACGCGACGCTAGGCCAGTTGTTCAGCAGCGAGGCACGTCAGCAACAAACTTCGCACACCAATGACATTCATATCCCGCAGATGAATCCGGAGAAGTTTTATAACGCTGCCGCCGCGATTGAAGCGGCGCTGCTGGATCTGCAAGGCAAGCTTTTCAATCTGCCGGTAGCGGATCTGCTGGCCAGCGGCAAACAGCGCGACCGCATTCCAGTGCTGGGCTATTTGTTCTACATCGCCGATCGCCAGCGCACCAATATGAACTATCGATCGGGAGAGCATGAGCAAGATGGTTGGTTCCGTCTGCGTCATGAAGCGGCGATGAACAGCGATGCTGTGGTGCGGCTCGCCGAAGCGGCGGTTGAGCAATACGGCTTCCGCGATTTCAAGCTAAAAGGCGGCGTGCAGCCAGGCGAAGTGGAAGTGGCAACGGTTGAAGCGCTGCTGGCACGCTTCCCTGACGCGCGCGTCACCGTCGATCCTAATGCCAGCTGGTCGCTGGATGAGGCGATTCGCTTTGGCAAGCAGCTGGCCGGGAAAGTGCCTTATCTGGAAGATCCTTGCGGTGCTGAACAGGGCTATTCCGGCCGGGAAACGCTGGCCGAGTTTCGCCGCGCCACTGGCGTGCCGGTCGCGACGAACATGATCGCCAATGACTGGCGCCAGCTGCATCATGCGCTGCAGCTGAATGCTATCGATATCCCGCTCGCCGATCCGCACTTCTGGACGATGCGTAACGCCAACGTGGTGGCGCAGTTGTGCAACGAATGGGGGCTGACAACCGGCTGCCACTCCAATAATCATTTTGATATTTCGCTGGCGATGGTCGCGCACCTTGGCGCCGCGGCACCGGGCGATCGTCAAACCGCTTTTGATACGCACTGGATTTGGCAGGATGGTCAGCAGCTTACACGTCAACCGCCGCAGATCCGTGACGGCTATCTGGAGTTGCCGCACGGGCCGGGATTGGGCATCGAGCTGGATATGGATCGCATCGAGCAAGCGCATGCGCTCTACAATGCGCTGCCGGATAAAAATCGCAACGATGCGCTGGGGATGCAGTTTTTGATCGATAACTGGCGCTATGACGCCAAACGTCCGTCATTGGTACGCTAAGGAAGCCGCATGAAGAACCTATTACGCGCGGCGACGCTGTTAGCATCGTTGGCCGCCAGCGCGCCGTTACTGGCACAAACTTTTGTCTACGTTTCAGAAGCCGATGATGGCACCATCGCGCGCTACGCGCTGAACGAGCAAACCGGTGCGCTACAACTGTTGGGACGCACGCAAGCCGGTGGCAAAGTGATGCCGATGGCGTTAAGCGCCGATCATAAACATCTGTACGCCGCGATTCGCAGCAAACCGCTGCAACTTGTCAGCTGGAACATCGACAGCAAATCGGGCGATCTCAGCCCATTGAATGCCGTATCCGCTGCGGCCAGTTATCCCTACATCAGCACGGACCCGCAAGGGCGTTTTCTGCTGGGCGCGTCCTACGATGGCGATGTGGTGCACGTTTACAAACTCAATAACGATGGCATGCTGATTGCGCCTCCAGTCGGCAGCTACAAAACCGGACATGCCGCGCACTCGGTGATTGTTGATACGAGCGGAAAACACGCTTATGTCGGCAATCTCGGCACCGATCGTGTGCTGCAGTTGAAGCTGAGCGCCGATGGCGAACTGTCGGGCTTAGGCAACGGTTATGTTAAAACGGCGACAGAAAACGGACCGCGTCATTCGGTGTTGTCGCCAGATAATCGCTATCTCTACAACATCGGTGAAATGGGCGGCATCATTACGCAGTTTCGTCGTGAAGCCAGCGGCGAGCTAGTCAAAGTGGCGGAGACGCCGAATGCCGTCGCTGAAAAATATAAGCTGCAACACGGTAAAGAGCGACCGCCAGGCTACAGTGACTCCACACCGCGCATCTGGGCGGCCGATATTCGTCTGACGTCGGATGGCCGTTTTCTGTATGTTAGCGAGCGGACCAGCAGCACCATCAGCGGATATCGGATCAATAGAGATGACGGCAAACTGACGCTGATTGATAGCTGGCAAATCGAGAAGCAGCCGCGCGGTATCGCGATTACCGCTGACGGACGTTGGCTGATTGCCAGCGGCGAGAAGAGTGCGGTTACTGGCAGCTATGCCATTGATCAGGAAAGCGGGGCGCTGAAACGCGTTGGCGAGGCACCTGCCGGCGGAGATGCCAATTGGGTGACGGTGGTGAGTTACAAATAATCCCGTAGGGTCGCCATTCATGGCGACCGCTATCAAAATGCGCACCTTACAGTTGCTGATATTCCTCGTCAGAAACCGGCTCAAGCCACTCATTGGAAGCGCCTTCAGCCGGTACTGCGATAGCAATGTGTGCGAACCAGCTATCGGCCGATGCGCCATGCCAATGCTTCAGTCCCGCCGGAATGTTTACCACATCGCCAGCCACTAACTGACGCGCCGGCTGATTCCACTCCTGATACCAACCGGTTCCGCCAGTCACCAGCAAAATCTGGCCGCCGCCATGATGGATATGCCAGTTATTGCGGCAGCCCGGTTCAAACACCACGTTGCCGATGTTGACGCCTTCTGTCGTCAGCATGCTCAGATAGCTGGTACCGGTAAAGTATTGTGCAAAAGCGTCGTTTTTAGGCCCTTTCGGGAAGATACCATTGCCATCAAATTGGTCGTTCATCTTTATCTCCATGTAAGTGCAGCATGGTTAAAGTGTAGCGGCGGGATGGCTGAATGATAATGCGCTCAAAGCTGCAAGCACTTGTGAGCGCAATTCATTAATGCAAGGTGCGTGACATTGTCACTAATTGGGGTAAACAGATTGTGCTAACATTCCGCGACGATCGAACTTTCTTGCGGCTAACCACAGCAGCGCGGTGACAAACCAACCAATAATCCACGACACATCGTTACCGGCAAAAATCCAGGTTAACGAACCGTGATGCAGCGGATTATCAATGAACGGCAACTGAACCAGCACGCCGCAAAAGTAGACAACAATCCCCGCCCAATTCCAGCTCCCGTAACGTCCGTTGGGTTGGGAAAGCGCCGGTACATCGACTTTCCCTTTGGTGATCAGGTAGAAATCCGTCAAGCTGATAGCGCTCCACGGCACAAAAAAGGCCAGTAAAAACAGCAGGAAATGAGTGAAAGATTTCAGGAACGCAGGTTCGCTGATCAGTGCAATCACACAGGATATCGTCACCATCAGCACCACAAACAGAATGCGGCCGCCACGACTTAACGCCGTTTTCTGACGGAAGCCAGAAACGATGGTGGTAAGCGACATAAAACTGCCGTAAGCATTCAGCGTGGTGAAGGTGATTTTGCCGAAGCAGATCGCGAAGTAAATCACCATCGCCATCGTGGCGCTGCTGCCTAAACTGACGATATAGCCAACCTCGTTGCCAGAAAAAGCCTTACCGGCAATCGCCGCGACAATCACACCCAAGGTCATTGAAGCTTGTGTGCCTAAAACGGTACCGAAGAAAACGCAGTTAAAGAGTTTTTTCGCCGAGACGTTGGCCGGTAAATAGCGTGAATAGTCAGAGACATACGGACAGAATGCAATCTGCCATGACGACGACAACGAAACCGCCAGCAGGAAATTAGCGACGGTGAAATGCTGGTTTAGCCACACCGAAGAAAGATCATGCGTTGAGAGCAGCGTGATAAACAGGTAAACAAAGGCAAGCACGCCAATCACGCTGGCCACTTTACCCAACTTGTGAATCACGCGATATCCCAGCACCGCGATGACGACGATAATCGCGCTGAACAGGATCATGCCTGAAGCATTGCTGGTATTGATCAGTTTGGCCAGCGCCTGTCCGGCCAACACCGTGCCGCTGGCAGAAAATCCGACATACATGATGCACACCAACACTAACGGAATTACCGCACCATAAACGCCAAACTGCATGCGGCTGGTGATCATCTGCGGCAATCCGAGGCGCGGTCCCTGAATCGCGTGCAGCGACATGATCGCCGCACCGACAACTTGCCCAACCAGCAATCCGATGATCGACCACACCACATCGCCGCCCAACACCACCGCCAGCGCGCCGGTCACGATTGCGGTGATCTGCAAATTGCCGCCAAACCATAAGGTGAACTGGCTAAAAGGGTGTCCGTGGCGTTCGCTCGGAGGAATGTAATCAATGGATCGCGTTTCTGACAGGCGCTGTTTCTCTGCGCCGGCGTAATCTGCTGCAGGTGATTCGGCTGACATAGTTTCCTCGCTGAAGCGTCTAAAGAGGGCGAAGTATTGTTAGTATGATGTGAGTTATCTTGGTGCTACATGTATATACATGTAGCGATATTGTCATGCAGAATGGAAACTTACAATACGATCGGTCATTGGAAAATGTGATGACGCGGGCAAGGTTGGCAGGAAGTGAAAACTTAAAGAATAACGCTGGCTTTAGAAAAGCCAGCGGACAAAATGCTTACTGATGTGAATAGCGTTGAGCAAATAGACGATCAATTCCCCACGGGCCACAGCCCTGAACCATTAACATCACGCACATCAAAATGTAACTGGATTCAGGCAGATAGAGCAGCCAACTATACCAGGTTAATAAATTCAGGTCGGCGGGAATGTGATGCAGTCCAACGGTAAAAAGTGCCACAAGGCTTATCACCAGCAACACTAAAGCGCCCAAACGCGTAAATAAACCCAGCGCCAGAAGTAATCCAAACAGCGTTTCACAACTAGCGACAAACACCGACATGAACTCTGGAAAGGGAATGCCAGCTTCAGTGATGGTTTCCAGCATTAGCGCCTGATTAGCCGCAACAAACACTTTGTTAAAACCGGATGCGAAGAAGAACAAACCGAAAGCGACGCGCATGAGCGTCAACGGCAGGAAGCTAGCGCTTCCAGGGGATTGAAATAGAGTGAGGCATCGTGCCATCTGAAATCTCCTTAATAATTTAGGAGCGGTAGTATATCAGGATAGTCTGTTTTGGTGCGGTCTTAAGGCAAATTTCGCTGACGTCGCTACGTGAATTCTGTGAAAAGAGCAGGGTGGAAGTTAGCGAGAATTCACGTAGCACTGCCGATTTTATCGCCAGAAATTACTTATCTTTGCCCATCGTCCAGGGATTTGGCGCTGAATCATCCGGCTTATCTGTAGCAAAATCATCCAGTGAATCCAGATAAAGTGCTTCAACTTCAGCGCGTGCCCACGGTGTGCGGCGTAAAAACTTCAGGCTCGATTTGACGCTTGGATCGCTTTTGAAGCAGTTGATATTAATAAGCTTGCCCAGTTCGGCCCAGCCATAATGGGCGACCAGCGCATTAATTTGCATCTCAAGCGTCACGCCGTGCAAGGGATCTTTGGAGCGATGATCGTTCATAGGAAATCCTTAAAATGTTGACGGCAAAGGTTACAAGAAAGCCTCGCCAGCGGCAATGGTGCGATCTTCATTGCCGGTAAATGCGGTACACTTGTTGCCAGAAAATCACTATTGGACGGTACGCTATGAACGACAAGAAAATGATTTCCATCGATCAATTCAATCTCAATGAACGTGTTGCAGTAGAAGAAGCGTTCAAAGGATTGATGGAGAAGTATCGCCAGCGCACCGGCAAAGAGCCGGATGCAAAGAAAGAGAAAGAGTTCACGGCAGAAGCCCGGCAGCAAATCATGACGACGAAACTGGCCAAAGAGAAAGCGCTAGCTGATAAAGCAAAGAAAACGCCAACGCGCAGGAAGAAACCGGAGTCGCTGAAAGAGAGCGAGGTTAGCGATTTCAACTGGAAGGCATCAGTGATTAAAGGCCGCAGATAACGGCATCGTTAGTTCAACAGTCCGTTGCCAGAATTATCGCTGGTTACGGATTGTTGTTGAAGGAGGTGTTTGAAGGCAGGTAATAGGCTGATGGTGATTTGAGTGCGCGCTTAGATACTTCATTTAACATAATATACATTATGCGCCCTTTGATTGAGGAGGCAAAGTAGTAATGTCCGCTTTGAGCTAAGCTGACATGGCCGCTTCGGGTGACCTGCTGAGGAACCTGCTATGGCGGCTTCTGGTGTGGAGTTTTTCACGATGAACGAAGTTAACCGGCTTAAAGTCATTCAGGACGTTGTCGACCGGCGTCTGACAACACATCTCGCTGCTGAACGTCTCGGCATTTCCGACAGACAGTGTCGTCGTCTGCTCCAGCGCTATCGCATCGAAGGCCCGCTGGGCATGGCTGACCGGCGGCGCGGCAAGCCCAGCAACTATCAGCTTCCCGAAGGCCTTGCCGAACGCGCCATTCAGATCATCCGTGAGAGATACCCGGACTTTGGTCCCACGCTCGCCTGCGAGAAGCTGGCCGAGTTGCACGGCGTGATGCTGTCTAAAGAGACCGTACGCAAGCTGATGATGCTGGCTGGTTTCTGGATCCCCCGCAGGCATCGCGATTCCAGGATCCAGCAGCCTCGTTACCGCCGCGCCTGTGTCGGCGAACTGATTCAGATCGACGGCTGCGACCATCGCTGGTTTGAGGAACGTGGTCCGGCCTGCACGCTGCTGGTTTACGTGGATGACGCAACCAGCCGCCTGATGCAGCTTCATTTCGTCCGCTCCGAGTCTACTTTCACCTATTTTCAAGCCACGCGCGGTTATCTCGAGCTGTACGGCAAGCCGCTGGCGTTTTACAGCGACAAGGCCAGCGTGTTCCGCATCAACAATAAAAATGCGGCCGGAGGCGACGGCCAGACGCAGTTCGGGCGCGCGCTGAACGAGCTGAACATCACCGGCATCTGCGCCAACACCAGTTCTGCTAAGGGACGCGTGGAACGTGCGCATCTCACGTTGCAGGACCGGCTGGTCAAGGAGCTCAGGCTGCGTGGCATCAGTACGCCTGATGCTGCCAACGCCTTTGCCGCTGAGTTTATGGCGGACTACAACCGTCGTTTCGCGAAGGCACCGAGGCACGACTTTGACGTGCATCGTCCACTCGATATTGATGACAACCTGAACCAGATATTCACTTGGCGCGAGCTGCGCAAGGTCTCAAAATCGCTGACGGTCCGCTACGATAAAATGCTGTTGCTGCTTGAAGATAACGATGACAGCCGCCGGGCGATGGGCAAGTATCTGGATGCCTGGCAGTACCCGGACGGCCGCGTTGAACTCAGGAGTCACGGTACGGTTCTTCCCTACTCTGCCTACGACCGGCTGTCTGAAGTTGACCAGGGTGCGATCGTTGACAACAAGCGGCTCGGCCACGCGCTTGCCGTGGCTAAGTTGATGCAGGACAAGCGTGATAATACGCGCTCGCAGGCGCTTCCCGCTGGAACTGGGCCAAGTCGCAGGAGTGCGAAGAAAGATCCAACAAAAAAACGGCAACGTGCGGTCAATGAGGATGATTTACTGGAGGCGATGATTGATTTACAGGCACGAAGTCAGGAGATATTTGGAAGTTGAAGTATTTATCAATATAATCAGAGCGATACCGACATTCACAAGGATGAGAGATGAAGCTATTTTCTACTGAACGGACCGATGTATATCTGCTGACCTTAGACCATTCAACGAGCTTTCAGCGTTTTTTGCTTAATAACAGAGACAATTTCGCACCCTTTGAACCACTGCGAAACGACGAATATTTCACAATCAACAGCGTAGCTGAAAGGATCAGTAATGCGCTACTCGATTATGAAGAAAGAAAGTGCATCCTTATGGTTTTCACCTTAAAAGATGATGACAAAATTATAGGCAGTATAAATTTCACCAACTTTATATTCGGTGTTTTTCAGGCATGCTATCTAGGATTTTCAATCGACCAGAATTATCAGGGTAATGGCTTGATGCATGAGGCGCTGAAAGAATCCATCTCCTATGTGCATGATAAGTATGACATCCATAGGATAATGGCTAATCATCTTTCTGATAACTTACGCAGCAAAAAGACTCTGGGCAGTCTGGGCTTCGTAAAAGAAGGTTATGCACAATCTTATCTGAAAATAAATGGGACTTGGCAGGACCACATCCTTAACTCGCTGATCCTTCCGGAATAATCAACCCCTTTATTAAAGCTGAATTTTAATTCTAATTAGCCCTCAAAGCAGAGGGTTAGTTCTTTTATTAAAAACCTACTCTGACAACAATCGGACATCTCAGATTTGCCTGAACCCGGTCATCTCTGCTTAGCTTCAACATTGATGGAAAAGGAACCGTTCATTGGTTCCTCTCCAGTCACAAATACGCTTACGGACGTGCAGCCGTGCCATCTGGCAGGCGCGCATTGGTCCAGTCCGGAATTCCGCCCGACACCGGATATTTCGCCGCCTCTTTCAGATCGATATCCACGCCCAACCCCGGACGATCGCTAAGGTACGCATAACCGCGATCAATCTCTGGACAACCTGGGAACACATCCTGCAGCGCCTCGTTGACCGGCGTGTACTCCTGAATACCAAGATTGGTGATGCTCAGATCGATATGCAGGTTTGCCGCCACGCCAATCGGTGAGATATCGCCAGGACCATGCCACGCGGTGCGCACGCCAAACAGTTCGGCAAAGGTTGCCAGTTTCTTCGCGGGTGTGATGCCGCCAATGGTGCTGACGTGGCAGCGAATATAATCGATAAGCTGGTTTTGAATTAACGGCTTCCACTCATTGATTTGCGTAAACAACTCGCCCATGGCAATTGGCGTGCTGCTTTGGCTGCGTAATTTGCTCAGCCAGTCGATATTCTCCGGCGCAACCGGATCCTCGAGGAAAAACAGCTGATACGGTTCGAGTGATTTCGCCAGCTGGATCGAAGCGATTGGCGTGATGCGCTCGTGCACATCATGAATAAACTCCACGCCAAAGCCGAGTTTATTGCGCAGATGATCAAACAGGCGCGGTACGGCGCGTGCATAAGCATCCGGATCGAAATAGATGCCGTGCGTAGGATTACGCGGTGATACTTTCGGCTGAATATTGCGGGCCTTGGCCAGCTTGCCGGCAATCAGACGTAAATCATCGGTACCCGCGCCGCCATACATGCCCATCTGACAGCGCACGTATTGATAGCCCTCCTCCATGCGCGCGCGAATGTTATCTTCAACTTCAATCTCATCTGCGCCGTCGCAGTGACGATAAAGCGGCACGCCATCACGACATTTGCCGCCAAGCAGTTCATATACCGGCAAGTCGGCGACTTTGCCCTTCAGATCCCACAGCGCCATATCCACACCGGAGAGCGCATTATTCATCACCGGACCATTACGCCAGTAACCGCTGACCGCCGCCGATTGCCAGATATCTTCGATACGCGCCGGGTCTTTACCGATCAAAAACGGCTTCATGTAGTTTTCGATGGCTGCGGCGACCGCATAGATGCGCTGAGTAAACGTGGCGCAGCCTAAACCGTATAAACCGGGTTCGCTGGTTTCGATTTTTACCACCACCAAATCAATGCCGCCTGGCGCGGTAAGGATGGTTTTTACATCGGTAATTTTCAGGTTACTCATCATGATCCTCACGGTAGCTGGATAACATGCTGTATGATGTCCTACATGTTATGTGTATTAAAAAGCCCTGTTCAGGGCTTTTGGTTATTCAGTTATGGCGTACATCTTCAATGGCGTGCACGTTATGGGTCATCGCACTATTAAGCGTCTCGGCCGCCAGCGCCGCATCGCGGTTTTTCAACGCCATAAAGACTTTGATATGGGCTTCAACGCTTTCCAGCGTGATGCCTAACACCCGATTTAACTCTTCCAGGTAATGCACATAAATCCCTTTCAGGGATTCCATTACGTGGATGAACACCTTGTTGTGCGAGGCTTTCACAATCGCCAGATGGAAATCGTAGTCCGCCAGCGAGTATTTTTTGTAGTCATCCTTACTCACCAGCATGCGATTCAAGGCGCTTTCCAGCACTTTGACATCTTCATCAGTGGCGTTCTGAACTGCCAGCTCCATACATTTGAACTCGACGGTCTGACGGAAAACCCGCATATCATCAAACTCTTCCTGCGACAGATGCAGAATGGGCTGGTTATCACTGAACGATCCGTAGCGCGCCACTTCGCGGGTAACATATGTGCCCTTCCCCTGATGCGTCACCACTACGCCAAGGTCGCGCAGCTTCTGCACGGCACTCCGCACGCTGACGCGGCTCACCTGAAAGGTTGCGGTCAATTCCGCTTCAGAGGGCAACTTACAGCCCGGCTCCCACAGACCATCCTGAATGTTCTGCTTCATCTGTTCGTAGATGACATCAACCACATTATGTTTTTGGATACTTTCCAGCGCCACGGCGTTACTCACTTGTCCTACATGTCTACCGCTTTTTAACGCGTCACTGCTTGCAACACAAGCAGCAATTTTTTGTGTGGCAAAAGCGATAATACAAAATTCCGTAACTTAATGATTACTTTCATTGGGTTAACCATCAAAGGTAGATGATTGCCTTCTGGCGATGACATTAAATATTTGTGAGATATCTTACAAATCTCTCGCCTGCCAATTGCTGCCTTTCTGCGCATCACGTAAAAGTAATTCATCCAACTTGTTAGTCATGTTACATGAAGGACGTTTTGTTATGCAGACCTTATTTAACCTCTCCGGGAAAACCGCCCTGATCACCGGTTCAACGCGCGGCTTAGGATTCGCTTATGCACAAGGCCTGGCGCAAGCCGGCGCAAAAGTGCTGCTGAATGGCACGCGTCAGGAGCATATGGATACGGCGCTGGAACAATTACAGAAGCAGGGATTTGATGCCCGAGGCTTTCTGTTCAACGTGGCAGATGAAGCCGCGATTGAAGTGGTATTCCAGCAGCTCGACGAAGAGAGTATTCACGTCGACATTGTGATCAACAACGCAGGTATTCAGTTCCGCAAACCGATGCTGGAACTGGCATTGAGCGACTGGCAGCGCGTGCTGGATGTCAATCTCACCAGCGCGTTCCTCGTTTCGCGTGCGGCAGCCAAACGCATGGTGCAACGTCAGCGCGGCGGGAAAATTATCAATATCGGATCGCTAACCAGCGAAGCCGCGCGCCCTACCGTCGCGCCTTACACTGCGGCGAAAGGCGGTATCAAACTGCTGACTAAATCGATGGCGGCTGAATGGGCGCCGTTCAATATCCAGACCAACGGCATCGGGCCGGGCTACATCCTCACCGATATGAACGAAGCGTTGGTTGAAAACGAAGAGTTCAATAAATGGGTCTGCAGCAGCAACCCTTCTGGCCGCTGGGGAAAACCCGACGAACTGGTGGGTACCGCCATTTATCTGGCGTCCTCTGCTTCCGATTACGTCAATGGCCAGATGATTTACGTGGATGGCGGCTGGCTCGCCACCTTGTAACAGCGACCTAAGCTGGGCATCAAGACTCAGCTGTATCCTACTCAAGCGACCTGAGGTCATACCATGAACCAGAATATTGCAGGGATTTTACCGGCCAGTCGGTGGGGAAAACTCATCCCGATTGCCTTTATTACCTATAGCCTCGCCTACCTCGATCGTGCCAACTACGGTTTCGGTGCCGCCGCAGGTCTGGCTGAAGATCTCAATATCACGCCCGCCATTTCAGCTCTACTCGGCGCACTATTTTTCCTTGGTTACTTCTGTTTTCAGGTGCCGGGCGGCATATACGCTGAAAAGCACTCGGCGAAGAAGCTGATTTTCTGGAGCCTGATCCTGTGGGGCGCATTGGCTACCGCGACCGGCATGGTGCACAGCGTGGCGCTGCTGGCGGTGATTCGCTTCCTGCTTGGCGTGGCGGAAAGTGTGGTGATGCCTGCGATGCTGATCTTCCTCAGCCACTGGTTCACGCGCGCGGAGCGTTCCAAAGCCAATACTTTTCTGTTCCTCGGCAATCCGATTACCGTGTTATGGATGTCGATCCTCTCCGGCTATCTGGTGAATTCCTTTGGCTGGCGCGGCATGTTCATTATTGAAGGTGTGCCCGCCATTTTGTGGGCGTTTATCTGGTGGAAAATTTATGCCGACCGACCGCGCGATGCCAAATGGCTGAGCGAAGCGGAAAAGCGTGCAGTCGAAAACGCGCTGGCGGCAGAGCAGCAGTCGATCAAACCGGTTAAGAATTACCGTGAAGCTTTCCGCTCGCCTAAGGTGCTGGCGCTGGCTTTCATCCACTTCTTCTGGAATATCGGCATGTACGGTTTCATCATGTGGCTGCCTTCGATGTTAAAGAGTGCGTCTGGCATGGGCATCGTTGCGACTGGCTGGCTCTCTGCCGCGCCCTATCTGCTCGCTGTGCCGCTGATGCTGACCGCATCCTGGTTCTCCGATAAATATCAGCAGCGTAAAAACATCGTGCTGCTTTTCCTTGGGCTGGGCGCGGTGTGCTTCATTGCTTCCTTTACGCTCGGTGCGACCCACTTCTGGCTCTCATGGGTGCTGTTGGTGATTGCTGGCGGTGCGATGTACACGCCGTATGGCCCATTCTTCGCGGCGATTCCTGAGATGCTGCCACGCAACGTGGTGGCGGGCGCGATGTCCTTCGTAGTCTGTTTCGGTGCGCTCGGTTCGTTCGTCGGCGCGTGGATTGTGGGCTATCTCAATGGCCTGACCGGCAGCCCGGCGGCATCTTACGTATTTATGGGTGGATCGCTGGTTGTCGCGGTATTACTCACCGCGCTCACCACCTTTAGCAGCCTGAGCACGCCAACGGCACAAACCCGCTCTGCATACTAATAGAGAATGAAGTCATGACCATGAAACCCACGCGCACGCGTTTAAGCGTTTTATTCATGCTGTTTATTGTCACCGCGATTAATTACATGGATCGCGCTAACCTGGCGGTGGCCGGTTCCCATATTCAGGGCGAGTTTTTCTTATCCGCCACCCAACTCGGTTTGCTGTTCTCTATGTTTACCTGGTTTTATGCGCTGAGCCAAATTCCGGTCGGCTATCTGCTTGACCGGATTGGTTCGCGCTGGCTATACGGCAGCGCGATTGTGCTGTGGAGCCTGTTTACCCTGCTGATGGGATTGGCATCGCATCACTTTTTCACCACCGCCACTGCGTCATTTATGATGCTGTTGGTGTGCCGCGCGCTGATTGGCGTGGCGGAAGCGCCCTCTTTTCCCTCCAACACCAAAATCATCGCCACCTGGTTTCCCGACCATGAACGTGCGCGTGCAACGGCAACCTACTCCAGCGCGCAATATATTGGCCTGGCGCTGCTGACGCCGGTGCTGTCGTTTATCGTCAGCCAATGGGGCTGGGAGATGTCGTTTTATCTCTCTGGCCTGGTGGGAATTGTGTTCGGTATTTACTGGCTGATTGTCTATCGCGATCCGCAGCACAGCAGCAAAGTGAATGACGCTGAACTCGATATTATCCGCAAAGGCGGCGGTCACGGTTCGGTAAATCAGCAAACCGGCAACGGCAAAGTTAACTGGCAGTCGGTGAAATACATCCTGCGTCAGCGCACCACATGGGGTTTGTTTATTGCGCAGTTTGCGGCTTCATCGACGCTCTACTTTTTCCTGACCTGGTTTATTGTCTATCTGGAAAAAGGGCTGCATCTGTCGATCGATAAAGCGGGGATTGGCGCGATGTTCCCTTATCTGATGGCGATGGCGGGCGTGCTGTGTGGCGGAACGCTGAGTGATTTCCTGTTGAAGCGTGGCCGCAGCCGCACTTTTGCGCGCAAGCTGCCGGTGATGCTGGGCATGTTGCTTACTTGCTCGATTGCGCTGGTGAATTTCTTCCAGGATAGCCCGGTAATTGCCATTGCCATTCTCTCTATCGCTTTCTTCGCCAACGCCTTCTCTAATCTCGGCTGGGTGGTATGCAGCGATGTGATTCCGCGCCACTTAATCGGCACCATCGGCGGCTTTCTGAACATTTTTGGCAATCTTTCCGGCATTGTCAGCCCGATCATCATTGGCGTTATTTTGCAGCGCACCCACAACTTCCAGTATGCCATGTGGTACATCGCCGCCGTCGCGCTGATGGGCTTTTTGGCCTACCTGCTGCTGGTTGGCAAAATTGAAGTGATGACACCGCCCGGCGAAGAACGCGCTGAAAATAAGAAGAAATTCGAAACCCCTTCAAACGCATAGAGAGAAGCAAGATGCAGCAGAAAACAGTGAACGCGGTGATCGTCAATGCCGCACATGATGTGCGCTGTGAGTCGCGGGAAATTGAGTGGAACGCACAGCAAGTGTTGGTCAAAGTTGAGCGTGGCGGGATTTGTGGCTCGGATATTCACTATTTCCAGCATGGCCGCGCGGGCATGTCGGTGCTGAAAGCGCCGATGATTTTAGGCCATGAGTTTGTTGGCATCATCGAGCAAGTGCCAGAAAACAGCGACCTGAAAGTTGGCCAGCGCGTGGCGATCAACCCTTCCCAACCCTGCCAGTTGTGTGCGCTGTGTCAGGAAGGAAAACAGAACCTTTGCCGCTCAATGCGCTTTATGGGCAGCGCGCAGTTTTTCCCACATGTTAACGGCGGATTTGCCCAATATGTGGCGGTGAATCCCGTGCAGTGCGTGCCGTACGGCGATGATGCAGAGGCCAAAGTGATGGCCTTCGCCGAACCGCTGGCGGTGTGCATTCATGCGGTACGTCAGGCGGGTGATTTAACCGGCAAGCGCGTGCTGGTCACCGGCGCCGGGCCGATCGGTTGTCTGGTGATCGCGGCGGCACTGGCTTCAGGTGCTACCGAAGTGGTAGCGACCGATATCAGCGAACGCTGCCGTCAGCTGGCGAACGAGATGGGCGCTAGCGCGGTGGTGGATCCGCGTGACGAACAGCAAACTGCGCGCTGGGCGGAAAATGGCGGCAGTTTTGAGGTCTGTTTTGAAGCTTCCGGCGCAGGCGCGGCGGTGGCTTCGCTGGTTGCCTTTACGCGTCCGGGCGGCATTATCGTGCAGCTCGGCATGGGCGCGGCTGAAGTGAACTATCCTATCGGACCGTTGCTGGTCAAAGAGATACAGCTGCGTGGCTCCTTCCGCTTCACCAGCGAGTTCACCACCGCAGTACGCTGGCTCGAGCAAGGCAAGATCAATCCGCTGCCGCTGCTATCAGCCGAAATGCCCATGCAGGATGCGGCACTTGCGCTGGAAATGGCTGCGGATAAAGAGCGTGCGGCTAAGGTGCAGTTGGTTTTCTAAGCGTAAAAAAACGGCTGATGCGATGCACCAGCCGTTGTCATACGTTTTCGCACTATTCGGTTACTTCAAACGGAATGCCACCACGCTGTCACCCGCTTGGGTGCCGAGCGAACCGTGACCGCCTGCTGCAATCACCACGTACTGCTTACCGTCTTTGCCCATAAAGGTAGACGGCGTGGCTTGCGCACCGGCACTCAGCTCGGTTTGCCACAGCAGTTCGCCGGTGGTGCTGTCGTAGGCGCGGAAGAAGTTATCCGCGGTTGCACCGTGGAACACCAAATCACCCGCAGTCAGCAATGGACCACCGTGCGCCACCATGCCCATCGGGAAACCGATTGGGAAACGGCCAGGCAGGAAGCTGGTTTTCAGGTTTTTGGTAACGCCGACGCGGCGCAGCCATTCGGTTTTACCGGTCTTCAGATCCACGCCCACCATGCGGCCCCAAGGTGGCGCAACACATGGAATGCCGAGGCCAGACGCCATCTGCTGGATATGAATCGCGTAATCACCGTGGAAGTTTTCGTTCCAGTATGGCGTGCCATCTTTGGTGAACAGGCGCTCGGTGGCGGTCTGCTCGCTGCGTTTGATCAGGTTGTATTTGTAAGCCAGACGCACTGGCGCGGCAATCAGCATTTGACGCTGCGGATCGACAGCAACAGAACCCCAGTTGAACACACCAATGTTGCCAGGGAAGATCAGCGAACCACCTTCAGTTGCTGGCGTCCACGGATTGCCATCATACCGCAAGCTTCGGAAATCCATGCGGCATGACATCTGGTCAAACGGCGTGATGCCCCACATTGACTTCTCAGTCAACGGCTGCGGGATGAAGTTCAGGCTGGAAACCGGCTGGGTTGCCGCAAATTTCTCACCCGCGACGCCACCTTCAGTAGAGACTTTTACCTGGTTTACCGGATACACCGGCTGGCCGGTAAGACGGTTCAGCACAAACAGGTTGCCGGTTTTGGTCGGCAGGATCACCACAGGCTGCTTCTGGCCTTGATAATCGATGTCCACCAGCGAAGGCTGTGACGGATTATCGCGGTCCCACAGATCGTGGTTGGAGCTCTGATAACGCCATTTGAACGCACCGGTTTGCAGATCCAACGCCACCAGCGCATCGCGGAACTTCTCGGTGTTGCTGTTCGGATCGCGTTCAATGCCCACTTCATCCGGTGAAGCGTTACCAAACGGCACATACACCACGCCGTTTTTCAGGTCAGCACTCAACGTGCCCCACGCTACTGGCGTGTCCTGCGGGTAGTTTTGACCGGCAGCGATTGGTGCGGTGTTTTCCGGGTTGGCCGGATCAAAGTTCCACACCAGACGGCCGCTTTGCACGTCATACGCACGAATCACGCCTGACGGGTTGCCGCTGTTGAAGCCGTTATCCATCACGGAACCGCCAACGATCACCAGCTTGCCCGCGACCAGCGGTGCTGCGGTTTGCATCAGCGCATGTGGACGCACTTCACCCATGTTGGCGTGCAGATCAACCACACCGTTCTGACCGAAATCAGCACACGGTTTACCGGTATCGGCATCCAGCGCAATCAGCTGCGCATCGGTGGTGGCGTTAAAGATACGCTTACGGCAGATAGCCGGATTCGCTGCGCTATCCTGCGCGGCAACCGGGGTTTCTTCGTAGTAGCTTACGCCGCGACAGGTTTGATGCTGCTGCAGGTAAGAGCGATCTTTATTCGGCGTGAATTTCCACTTCACCGCGCCGGTTTCCGGATCAAGCGCGTGCACTTCGTTATGCGGCGTACAGAAGTACAGCATACCGTTGGCTTTCAGCGGCGTGGCTTCGAAGGTGTATTCGGTAGCATCCGCATCCTGGCGCAGATCGCCAGTGTGATAAGTCCAGGCCACTTCGAGGTTTTTGACGTTCTCTTTGCTGATCTGATTCAGCGATGAGAAACGCAGGCCGTCAGACGAACCACCGTACGCGGTCCAGTCGTTAGCAGCGCCCTGCTCGCTGTTCTGTTCGCGGGCATTGCTGATAGTGCCTTGCTGCGGAATCGGATCGTAGAAGCACAGACCAATCACCACCACAATCATGATAATCACGGTGCCGCCGAGGAAGCCGTGGAAACGGCGTTCACCGCGATACAGCGGTTTCACCACCCACGGCATCGCCAGCCACAGGCCGATCACACCGAACAGGTCACCGCGTGGGATCCACTGCCATTTATCAAAGCCCACTTCCCAGATAATCCAGGCGAGCGTAATCCACATCAGCACCGCATACAGCGCCAGCGCGCTGCGCTGGTTGCGGAACAGTAAAATTGCGGTAATAAGTAAGCCCACCGCCATCAGTGCATAGAAGGCGCTGCCGCCCAGCATTAACAGCTTGCCGCCCATGTACAGCAAGGCAATCGCCAGAATCGCGAGCACGATACTGGTTAGTTTGTTAACCATGCTAATCCCTCAACCATTTTCATCGAAAAACCTCAAAAATAACCCCACATAAAATCAACAGAATTTTAACGTACGTTACCGTTTAGTAAAAACCCGTTGCGAGTTGTGTCGTTAGCTCCGCTAATGAATGTAGTTTGGCTAATGGCTGCCAGCTACCGCCTCGCTCAATGTGTGACTGAAATCACGTTTCATTTTCGTTGAGAGAATTAATCATTAGTGAGGAAAATTCGCATTTTTTGATAACGGGAAATGGCGAGAGTACGCGATTTGCTGGCTTTTGCGCCTGAGACATAACCTTGTGCGGATTTATTACTACGCCCGCTGTAGTTGAAAACTTACGCTGTTTTCTTTTTACCCGGGAAACGTTATGAAAATCACTTTATTAGCTTGCTCATTGTTGCTCCTCACGGTGACTTCACACGCTGCCAGCAACGAACTGATCGTTGGCGATCAAAAAGGTAATGCTCGCGCGGTGATGTCCGCCGCCGGCGAGCTCAACAATGTGCCATATGAAATCAAATGGTATGAATTCCCCAACGCTGCGCCACTGCTGGAGTCGCTCAATTCCCAGCATCTGGATGCCGGATTGGTCGGCGATGGTCCGCTGTCATTTGCCGTGGCGGCGGGCGCACAGATCCGCGCCATTCAGGCATCGCAATATCTCGGCAATGCCATCGTGGTGAAAAACAACAGCGCCTTGCACAGCATCGCCGACTTAAAAGGTAAAAAAGTGGCGACGGTAAAAGGATCGTCCGGACAAAATATGGTGCTGAATGCGCTGCACGAAGCGGGTTTGCCAGACGACAGCGTCAGTTTTGTCTTTACTACGCCGTCGGAAGCAACGCTGGCGCTGGATAATGGCGCGGTGGATGCGGTGGCAACCTGGGAACCCTATGTGTCATTTGCCGTGGCGCAATCCGGCGATCGTATCGCCATCGACGGCAAAAACTCTCCGGTTTCAAACTATCTGGTGGCGACCGATAGCGCCATCGCCAGCAAGCGAGAGCAGCTCGCAGACTTCCGTCAGCGCCTGATCCGCGCACGCGCTTGGGGCGTGGCGCATCCACAAGCGTACGCCAGCGAGATCGCCAAACTGCTGCGTCTGCCAGATGCGGTGGCGCTGAGCAAAGTGCAGCGTGAAAACAACGCGCCGGTAGAAGATTACGCCTTGGTGGAGAAACGCCAGCAGCTGGCAATTGATACCTTCACCCGTGGCGGCCTGATCAAACCCGGCTTAAAAGCCGACAAACTGGTGGATGCCACCTTCTTTAGCGCCAACGGAGCCGCCAAACCATGATGAATCTGGCGCTCTACCTCGACTCCGGCATTCATCAGGGCGGCTGGCGTCATCCCGATTCGGCCGCGACCGGCGGCAGTAATTGGCCGCTGTATCGCAAAATTGCCCAACGCGCCGAAGCCGCGAAGCTGGACATGATTTTTGTCGCTGACAAGCTGGCGATTGATGATGTTTATGGCGGTCATCTGGCGCACACCGTGCAACATCGTCAGGTTGGCTGGTCTGAACCCTTAACATTATTAGCCGCGCTGGCGGCGGTGACTGACCACATCGGACTCGGCGGCACGGTTTCCTCTTCCTATTCGGTGCCGTATACCACCGCGCGTCAGTTGGCCAACATCGACCACATCAGCGGCGGGCGCGCGGCGTGGAACGTGGTTACCTCGCTGAGCCACGCCGAAGCGCGCAACTTTGGTCGCAGCGAACACTTCAGCCATGAGGATCGCTATCGCCGCGCGGCAGAATTTATCGATGTCATGAAAGCGCTGTGGGACAGCTTTGAAGAGGACGCGCTGATTCTGGATAAAGCGCAGGCGCGCTTTGCCGAACCGTCACGCTTCCATCGACTCGATCATCAAGGTGAATCTTTCGACGTGCAGGGCCCGCTGAACCTGCCGCGCCCGCCACAAGGTCATCCGGTGGTGATTCAGGCTGGCGTCTCGGAGGCCTTTATCGATCTGGCGGCGCAACAGGCGGAAGTGCTGTTTGTGGTGCAGCCCAATCGGGAACGCGCGCAGCAGTTCTATCAAACCCTGAAACAGCGTGCGCAGCAGTATCAGCGTCAGCCCGATCAACTGCGCATTCTGCCTGGCATGGTGCCGATTGTCGGCCACACGCAGCGCGATGCCGAGGAGCGTGCGGCATACCTGAAATCATTGATTACTGTGGAATCGGGCCTGAGTTTTGTCTCGGCCAGCATGAATATCGATCTGTCGCAGTATCCAATTGATGGTCCGGTGCCGGATCTGCGTGAAAAGATCACCGGCAGCAAAGGCCGTTTCCAGTATGTGATTTCCAGCGCCATTGAGCAGAACCTGACGCTGGGTGAAATGGCAAAACGCTACGCGGAAAGCTTGTCTTTCCCGGCGCCGACCGGCACAGCGGATAGCATTGCGCAGCAGATGATTGACTGGTATCAGCATCAGGCCTGCGACGGTTTTGTCATTTTGCCCACCTACATTGATGAGAACGAAGATCGCTTCCTCGAACAGGTTGTACCGCGCCTGCAGGACGCGGGCGTCTTCCGCAACGACTATCAGCCGGGCACGCTGCGCGATCGTTTAGGCTTAGTAAAGCCGGAAAATCGCTTTCACAGTTAGACATTAATTGAAATAACTTAATAGATTATAAAAGCACCGCTGCGATTATTCCTGGCAACGATTATCTCAGCGGTGCGAATAAGCGCATTTTTATTACATTTTCATTTCCGCAGTCTTTATTTAAGATTTTTTGAATTGATTAACTATTACGACTCAATACCTTTTTGAGAGTTTCCTCAGCCTGTTATCACCGATTGAGCGTGATATAAATCACATAACTGCTCTGCGGCAAGTCCGCTATAAAAAAGAAGGTTATGATGATTAGCGCAGATTTCTTTTATCGTAAATTACGTTTTCCTTTTAAACTCACACACGCTGCTTTTAAGTATCCGGTTGCCAATGCGCATGCCCGGCAATATCAGGTGATGTCGCCTGAGCAAACCATTGACCTGCTGCTCAACAACGACAAGCTCTCCATGAGCCGCTATGGCGACGGCGAACTGGAAATGACCTTGTTCAAGAATATCGGTTTTCAATCTTTCGATGAACGTCTCTCGATTCGCCTTAAAGAGATATTACGTCGCGGAAGCCAGCCGAAGAATACGTGCTTATTGTGTTTGCCGGATGCCTTTCGCGGCACCTCGAATATGCGTTTTGGCTCGGCCCTATTCTGGTTTTTTCATAAAGCGTTTTATTTCCGCCATTATGAAGCGTTATTAAAGAAAGATTATCGCTACGGTAATACCTCAGTTACGCGTCCCTATCATGACTATAAGGATAAGCAACAGGCTGCTCGTGTGTTTAATAAGTTCCAGCAACTGTTCAGTGACAAAAAGATATTAATTGTGGAAGGTAGCGGCACGCGTCTCGGCATCGGCAACGATTTGCTCGGCGGCGCGCGGGAGATTAAGCGCATCACCACGCTCAATCGCAACGCCTTCTCGGTCTACAACGATCTCTACAGCGCCGTCCTGGCGCATGCACGCGATTACGATATGGTGCTGATGTCGCTCGGCCCCACCGCAACGGTGCTGGCTTACGATCTCAGCCAGCATGGCATTCGCTGTATTGATACCGGCCACATTGATATCGAGTATGAATGGATGCTCAGTGCCGCGCGTGACAAGGTGCAGGTGGCTGGCAAGAACGTCAATGAAGTTGGCGTGTTGCTCAGCGACGATGCGCGCGACGCCGATGAGCACTATCGCCAGCAGATTTTGTTGCATGTCGAGCTGCCACAGGAAGCGGTGCTGTCGGCGATGGTGATGCATCCGCCGGTCTAATCCACATCGCAAGCAATCGCAAAAACAGGGTATTTTGAGATTGCTTGCGATGACGTTGTTACCCTTCGCGCTTTTTCAGCCACTCTTGCAGCTTGCGCAGTGAAACAGGCGCCTGATACACCGTTCCTTTCCCCTCCTTGAGTGGACGCAACAATCCCTGTTCGGTGAGATTTTTCAGGCGCGCACGCGCGGTGTTATCCGCAATGCCGAGCCGCGATTTAATCCCGGCAGAACTGAGTAATGAACCCGGCGCATTCAGTGCGATTGCCATGATATCCAGCTCACCTTTGGCTAAGGTCATATTCTCTTCCACCCACGTCACCAGACGCTCTCGCTCTTTGTGCAGCGTGGCGATTTGCTCGGTGAATGCATTAACCGCGCGCATCACCACTTCACACTGGAACTGCACGAAATAGGTCAGATCCATCTCATCGGTTTCGCTGTACAGATAGGAGATGCCGTACTTTACCGCTGCGGCTTTCAACAGCTTGCTAATAGAGATGTAGCGGAATGCGCTATAACCGTGACGAATCAGATGATGGTAGAACAGCCCGCGCGCGGTGCGACCGTTGCCATCATTAAAGGGATGAATGTAGCCGATGGCAAAGTGCATTACGCAGGCGACCAGCAACGGATGCTTGCCCTGCTGCTCCAGCCACGCAACTTCGGCGCATAACGCGTCCAGCAGGCTATTCAGCCGCTGATAATCCGGCGGCTGATGAATGATTTCGCCATCCCGCCCGGCAACAAACACATCGTTATTGTCACGCACGGCGCCGGGCCGATAATTGTCATCATTAATGCCAGCGCAGGCGATGTGATGAATTTCCAGAATATCGGCGCGTGTTAACGGCGCATCACCCAGCGTGGCAATGTGCTGCATTAGCCGCCAGTTGCCCATGATCATGCTTTCATCTTCGTTGCGCGGTGCACGCCCCACCGCCAGCAACTCCATCGCCACCCGCGAGGTTGTCGCCGCGCCTTCCAACTGACTGGATGAGATCGCCTCTTCCATGATCAGCTGAGACATCAGGTAAGAAGCCGCGTCCTCATCCGTCGGTTCGCCATTGCGCGCAAAGGTCATACGATCGACCACCGACATCGCCGCCGTGATTTTGGCCGTGAGGTTACAGGTCACGGTTTGATCGGCGATCACAAAGTGCTGCAAGCTGTTGCGGCGCTTGAATTTCAATGCGCTCCACAGTTTCTCACGCATTTGGCCATCACTGACTCGACGGTACAATTCATCGAAATGCAGATAGCGCTCATCCCACTCGGCATGACTAGCGAGGAGCGAATTAATCTCACTGATACTTAACGAATCAATAAGTTGAGCAGGCGGACGACGCAGTTTCATCTCAAGCAATCTCAAAAACAGTGTATTTTGAGTTTACTTGAGATTAGCTGCGACGACAAATGGCGCTTACAGCGCGGTTAGCTGCCGTGTCGCTGGCAGAATGTGCGGAGATCGGATGACTGGAAATCCGCCAGATTCGTCATCAATTTCTCCAGCGGCCAGTTCCACCAGGCAATTGCCTGCAGTTGTGCGGCAATATCCGCAGCGAAACGCGCACGGATCACTTTGGCTGGCACGCCACCGACAATGGTGTAAGGCGGTACATCTTTCGTCACCACCGCACCGGCCGCCAGCACCGCGCCATCCCCCACCGTTACGCCCGGCAGAACGATCACGCCATGCCCAATCCACACATCATTACCAATAATCACGCGATCGGCGCGTCGCTCGGCAAAGAAGCCATTATCGCGCTCCGCCTGCCCATCGTAGTATTCCGGGCAGTAGGTGAAACGGTGCTGCGAAGCGCGATCCATCGGATGATTGGGCGCGCCAATCCGCACATGATTGGCAATGGCGGTAAAGCGCCCAATCTGCGCATCGGCGACACAGCAGTGCTCACCGAGATAGGAGAAATCGCCGAGTTCGCTATATTCGATATAGGTTTCGGCCAGCACTTCACATTGCGCGCCAATCTGGGTTTCGCGCATACGCACGCTGGGATCGATAACGGTGTGTTGCAGTTTTGCCGGTTGCACAGCAGCGAGTGCCATAATCAAAGCTCCGTGTGGTCAGATGTCTGGATAAGCGGTTGCGACTGGGCAACCGCGAGACATCACGCTACAGCGACAAGATGACAGAAATGCTATTGTGCGCATCTGCAATGGGCGATTTGAGGAAAGGGAATGAGAACACCGTGGTCAATACTGGTGCTGTTGTGGTCAGCCGGACAGGCATCTGCCGCGCTGCCCGCCGACATCAAAGCCGGTGATATTGTGCAAGTGCAGTTAGCGCAACTCCATCCGACGCAGGCCGCGATTGGCTATCGTCAGCTGGATTACAAACAACATCGTTATGAAGCCGAACCGAAAAAGCTGTTTGATGATTATTGCGAAAGCATGGGTCAGAAAGGCGTCGATAAATTTGATAGTAAATCACGTCTCTCGCAGCCCAGCAGCTTCAGTTGTAAAGCGCCGGTCGGCAGCGAACCTGGCCCGATGAAAACGGCAGTGATTGCACCGGATAATGTGCTGTACCTTACCGATGGTCATCATACTTTCAGTAATTTCGTCGATATCGCCGGTCTCAACACGCCGGTGCAGGTACGCATTACCAATGACTTCCGCAGTCTGAAAACCATGTCCGCCTTCTGGCAAAAAATGGAAGCGGCACATCTGGTGTGGCTGGACACGCCATCTGGCAAAATTAAACCGGATGCGCTGCCGAAAGAGCTGGGTCGCCAGCACATGCAGAATGATGAATATCGCTCGCTGGTCTATTTTGTGCGCGATATTGGCTTTGATAAAGAGCAAAATCCGCCGCCGTTCCTTGAATTCTACTGGGGCAAATGGCTGGAAACTCAGCTCCCACTGAAGAACTTTGATCTCAACAATCGCGGCGGTTACGCCAAAGCGCTGGAAACCATCGCTGAGAAGATGACCAGCGTGCCGAAAGACACGGTAATTGCGCACAGCGATAGCGGCCCGCTGACGGCGGATCGGTTAGGCGCACGCAAGAAAGTGAACGAGAAGAAGCTGGAAAAGCTGGTCTCCGATGACGGCAAATTGACGTGGGCCTTCGCACAATAACCATACGGTCGCCATAAATGGCGACCGTACAAAAGGTTGCCGCGTTTTTCGTAGGGTGCGCATTCATGCGCACCTGCATACATATGCAAATTAATGCTTGAATCAAAAATTACGCTTAATCAGCCCTTTTGCCAGACGTTACACCAACTCGCAGTTTTTCACATCCGCAGACGGCGCTAACAGGTTTTTATCAAAGACGCGCAGTTCTACAGCATCACGAATACGCGTCGGCCAGTCGGGATTCGCCAGTGCGCTTTTGCCAATCGACACATAATCCGCGCCCTGCTCCAGCGCCTGCGCCGCCGAGCTGGCATCACTTAACGAACCATTAGCGATAATCGGCAAATTCGGCGCCGCCTGCCGTGCAATTTGCACCAGCGACAGCGGCGAATCGGCAAACGCCGGTTGCAGCGCGTCATATTCGGTCAGGTGCAGATAATCCACGCCAGCCTCAGCTATTGCGGCGAATACCTGACGCGCGCCCGCTTCGCCTTCACGCCATTTATGCTGGAAATCATTCACTTTGCCCTGCGAGAGCCGAATTCCCAGCGTAACATCATGCGCTACGCGCTGGCGCACAGCGGCGATCACCGCCAGTGTCAGAGACAAGCGTGCCACGATATCGCCGCCCCAGCGATCGCTGCGCTGATTGGTGTAATCGGTGAAGAACTGGTCCAGCAGATAGCCATTTGCGCCATGAATTTCGATGCCATCAAAACCCGCTTCGCCGATTGCCCGCGCCGCCGTTTGCGCAAAGCTGTCGATCACCTGCTGGATCTGCTCTTCATCCATTTCACGCGGCAGCGGATAGGCACCATGACCGTGATAGAAACCGAGCTGTTCTCCGCGTGGCTGTATCGAAGAAGGCGCGAGCGTGTCTGCTCGATAAATGTTGCCCTGCGATATCGCCCCGGCATGCATCAACTGCGCAATGATTTTGCCGCCGCGCTGATGCACGCGATCGGTAATTGACCGCCAGCCAGCGCTCTGTTTGGCGTTAACTAGCCCGGCCTGAAACGCATAGGTTTGCGACCAGGCTTCATCGATATAGATGCCTTCGGTGATGATGGCGCTAAAGCCGCCACGCACGAAGCGCTGATAATAGAGCTGCATACGTTCGCCCGGTATGCCGTCGACGCTGGCGGAGATGCGCGTCATGGGCGCCACCATGATGCGATTTTTCAGCGCCAGCCGGTTCAGTGTCCCGCTCTGAAAAAGATGTTTATCACTCATATTGCTCTCTGAATGCGGATTATCTACAGAGCGCAGTATATTCGGTCGCCACAGGGACAAAAATGGCCGATGATGATACGTCTGTATAACGGAAATCGTTACAATGAACTCAAAGGATGTTGAAGTATTCCTGATGGTCACCCAGACGCGCAGCCTGACGCAGGCCGCGCGGCGACTAAACACCACGCCGATGACGGTATCGCGCCGACTCGCCTCGCTGGAGGAAGATCTCGGCGTGCGCCTGCTGCATCGCACCACCCGCGCCATTGCGTTAACGGATGAAGGTGAAGAGTTTTTGCCCTACGCCAAAACCCTGACGGAGACCGAACAGAGCGCGCGTAATCTGTTCTCGCCGGATAAACAAGGCGCCACCGGCCAACTGCGTATCACCGCGCCTTCTGGCTTTGGCCGCCGCACCATTATTCCATTGCTGCCCGCGCTGATGGCGGAGAATCCCGAACTGAAGATCGATTTTCAACTCAGCGATAACGTCACCGATATTGTTGGGCTCGGCTATGATGTCGCCATTCGCATCGCCCCGCTGCGGGATTCGCGGTTAGTGGCGCAGCGACTGGCGGATAATCCGCGGGTGCTCTGTGCTTCTCCAGACTACTTAGCGCGCTTCGGCACTCCACAACTGCTGGCCGATTTGCATCAGCATAACTGCCTGCGTTTATCCGGCGTACCGCAATGGAGTTTTATGGTCGACGACCATATTTCCAGTGTCAGCGTTGAAGGCCGTTTCAGCGGCAGCAATGTGGAAGGTGTGCGTACCTTATGTGTGGCGGGCAGCGGCATCGCCCAGCTCTCTGCGTGGGATGTGCAGCAGGAATTGGCGGCCGGTGAACTGATTGAGATTGGCTTGCGAGATGCACAACCGCAGCTGCTCGGCGTCTGGGCGCTGTTTCCCACCGCTCGCCATTTGCCAACGCGCGTCACGGTCTTTCTGAATGCCCTGAAACAGGCGATGGCGTGAGAATTCAGAAAAAGCTAACGGCGATCGTGGTTATAGTTATTCACTTATTGAGATCACGGAGGCCAACAGTGAAACCTGAAATCCATACTCTTGCTTCAACTGAGATTTACCGTAACCGCTGGTTAACCTTGAAAGAGGACAAAATCCAGCGCGCCGATGGCAGCGAAGGCATCTATTCGGTGATTGAGAAGAATGATTTTGTGGTGATTTTGCCAGTTGAGGATGACCACATTTATGTGGTTGAACAGTTCCGCTATCCGCTGGGTGAACGCACCATTGAACTGCCACAGGGAAGCTGGGAACTTGCGCCCGATGCCGCACCTGAAGATCTTGCCGCTGGCGAGCTACTAGAAGAAACCGGGCTCATTGCCGGGCAGCTTGAACACGTGGGTTATCAAAAATTAGCGCAAGGCTATTCCGCGCAGGGCTATCACATTTATCTGGCGAGTAACCTGAGCTATCAGGGACAAAATCTGGATGCAGAAGAAGTAGGATTAACCGCGAGAAAAATCAAAACTGTCGAATTTCTTGAATTAATTCTGGCAGGCAAGATCACCGACGCAACGTCTGTGACCGCGTTTCTGCTGGCCAGAGCGAAAAATCTTATCGACTAATCTCGTCTTTAGCAGCCGCTTGATCAATGCGGCTGCTAAGGTTGCGGCCTTATTTGCTGGACGGTTTTAAGGCCAGTGAGCGGTTGTTCTTTACGCGCACCACCGTTCTCACCATCGCCAGGGTGGCAACAATTAGTAGTATGCCGCCCACCATCGCCATGGCTTTAAAACCAAGATGTTTAAACATCATCAGGCCGACAATCCCGCCAATCAGGAAAGAGAAAATGGTGGTCAGATGCGTCCACAGCTGGCGTTTCTGGCCCGAGATCTGCTTTGACGGATCGCGGCGGAACAGCGCCGCTAATACTGATGCCAGAGAAATTCCGGCATCGGTTAAGGTACCGGTAATATGGGTTGAACGTACGCGACCATTGGATAACTGCGTTGAGGTTGAATTATGTACGCCCATCAGGAAGCCGAGAATTACAATAACTTCCCGGTTATTGGCCGATGAATAAAAGAACATTTCAAACAGCGATAACGCGATTAAGGCCAGCCCTTCAACCCACAGTATTTGGCAGAATATAATACGATTGCCGTTGGCTAATCCGCTGATCACCACCATTCTCGCCGTGACCGCACCACAAACAAAGGCAAACAGAATGGTGGCTAAAAAGGTGATATCGCGGAAATTAACGTTCGATACTTCACTGGATAATTGTGAGGTATTACCTGACATGTGTGAGGGGAAAAAGCCAAACGCCCCCAAGGCGATCGCATTGAGCACGCCGGCTGCGGTGGCAAGCCACATTGCCAGATTCCTGTCCTCATCATGCGTGCGTGTGCGTTTAAGTTTAATCAGCATCAGATACCTCATTATTCTGAACCAGGGCCGAATAATAACCATAGAGCACTACGCTGAGTGCATGACCAGGAAATTCCCGAATAAGACGCTGAACGAATTAAAGAAAGTAAAAAAATCAACGAGGCGGGAATATATTTAAATTAATGTAAAGATTGGCATGCCATATAATCGTAGGGTCGCCATTTATGGTGACCCTCTTTTCACGAATTAACCGAATGATTTATTTTCATTGGCGCGACCACCACCTTTACCCCTAAATCCTGCATACGACGCAAAATAGGCACCGGCGTGCCCTGATTGACAATCACCACATCGAATTCACTCAGATGCGCAAAGCGGTGCAGCGCTCGACGTTCAAACTTGGTGTTATCCATCATCAGAATGCGCTTCTGCGCGGCGTCAAACATCGCGCGTTTGGTCTCCACCGTTTCAGCAGATTGATGAAACACCGCATCGTCGATAATCGCTGACATGCTGACGAAAAACACGTCGGCGCGCAGGCTGGCAATTTCATCCCGCGTCATACGGCCCATAAACGCATTGCACCAGTGATAGAACTGTCCGCCGAGGCCCATCAAGGTGATATCGCGGCCGTTGCGTAGCTCGTTCATCAAAGTAAGTGAATTGGTGATTACCGTTAGCGGCGCGCGTGCGGAAAGCAGTCGCGCCATCTGCAGCACGGTAGTGGAATCATCGAGGAAAATCGCCTGCCCCGGTTCGAGATAGGTGGCGGCGACATCGGCAATCGCCTGCTTCTCTTCCAGCTGACGGGTGGCGCGGTAGATATCGCTGGATTCAACCAGGCTGGTTGGCGTCGCGGATACCACGCCGCGCGATTTATGCAGCAGGCCGCGTTCTACCATCTCGTCGATATCGCGATGCGCGGTCATCAAACTGATGCCAAAGCGATCGGTGATATCTTCGATGCGGATCGCCCCTTCAGCCATCACCGCTTCGGCGATTAGTTGACGACGGGCGAGCTGGCGCGCCTGACGGCTATCGCTGGGTAAGGTTTCGGCCATAAATACGCCAAGGGAAGAGTCCTGCGGGTTGTGCGCCATATTTCATCCGGGAAAGTGAAGCGGAAAGCGGGTTCGGCACTCATTACAGCGTTTAAAACGGGTTTTGGCAAATGCTGAGGTCGCCATAAATGGCGACCCTACATAGCGCGATATTTTCTGTAGGGTCGCCATTTATGGCGACCTGGTTTATTTACTGCTTCAGAACAAACGGTGAAGCAAAGTTACCGGCGTTCTCTTTGGTGATCAGGATGCAGTCAAACAGCTGCTTCTCGGAGGCTGCTCCGGTTTTGCCGGTTTTCAGGAAGCTATCCGCCTGCTCTACCGCTTTCTGCGCGAACTGCGCCACTGGCTGCATCACGGTGTAAGCCAGCGTACCGGCTTTCACGGCGTCGACCGCATCCGGTGAACCGTCAAAACCGCCGACTTTGATCTGATTCAGTTTGCCAGCTTCTTTCAGCGCAGCGATCGCGCCCAGCGCCATTTCGTCATTGCCGCTGATCACACCTTTGATGTTGGGATTGGCCTGCAGCAGCGACTGCATTTTATTAAAGCCCTGTGTACGGTCCCAGTTAGCCACTTCCTGGCCTACTTTCTTCAGCGTGGGATATTGCGTCAGCACGGTGTCAAAACCGTTGGCGCGGGTGGCGGCGTTATTATCCGACGGCGGGCCAACCAGCTCGACATAGTTCGCGGTATCGCCCACCTGCTTCACCCACTCCATCGCGCCAACCGCCGCGCCCTGCGCGTTGTTTGATACCAGCTGCGCTTTGGCGAGCCCGCTCTGATTCAGTTCGGCGTTGATGATAAACACCGGAATATTGGCGGCGATGGCTTTTTTCACCGAGCCGACCGAGCCATCGGCGTTAGCCGGGTCGAGAATAATCGCTTTCGATTTATTGGTAATCGCCGTATCAATCAGCTGGCTTTCAGTATTGGTATCGCCCTTGTGCGCGCTGACTTTGGCGCTGTAGCCCAGCTTTTCAGCGGCTTTCTGCGCCACCTGACCTTCCGTCAGCCAGTAAGGGTTGGAAGGATCGTTAACGATAATCGTCATTAACCCGTTATCTGCCCAGGTGGGTGCAGCAAAAGTGGTGATGGCCATAGCTGCGGCCGCGATGAAGAGACGTTTAGTGAACATAGTTGGTGCTCCGTTATTATATGGGGTACAGGTTTTACGGATATCCGCGCGCTGCTGAAACAGCGCGCGTGAGTTAGCGAGCGCGCCGTCCGTATTGCAGGGTGTTGAGCAATACCGCCAGCACGATCACGGCACCAGTGAACACCGTCTGCCAGTAAGCAGAGACGCCGATAATCACCAGGCCATCAGAGAGAAAACCAATCACGAACGCGCCAAGCAGCGTACCGCGCACGTTGCCGCGTCCACCGGTCAGCGCCGCGCCACCGATCACCACCGCCGCAATCGCGGTCAGTTCATAGGTGGTACCGGCGGTTGGGCCCGCCGAGGTGAGCTGTGAGGAGAGCACCAGCCCGGCGAGTGCGGCGCAGACGCCAGACAACACATAGACGCTGATTTTGATGCGCTTCACCGGCACACCCGACAGGTCGGCCGCGCGTTCGTTACCACCCGAAGCGTACAGCCAGCGACCAAACGCCGAGCGGCTGAGCAGGAAACCACATGCCAGCGCCACCACGCCCAGCACCAGCACGCCAACCGGGATATTGAAGATGCGATTAAAGCCGAGCCAGTCGAAGCCGGTATTTCCCAGCGCTTCGCTGCCTGAGAGTTTGTTGTAGGTCAGGCCGTTGGTGATCAGCAGCGCAATGCCGCGCGCCACATACATGGTGCCGAGCGTGGCGACGAATGCCGGAACGCGGAACCAGGCAATCAGTACGCCGTTGACTAATCCCACCAGCGCGCCGACCACCAGCGTCAAAATCGCCACCGCCCACACCGGCAGATAGAGCACCACGCCGAGCGCTTCCAGGTTGATGCCCTGCATCATAAATCCGGCCATTACCCCGGCGAGACCGAGCGTAGAGCCCACCGATAAATCAATGCCGCCGTTGAGGATCACCAACAGCATGCCGATCGCCGGCAGACCGAAAATCGCCACGTGCGATGCCATGGTGAGGAAGTTGGCGCCGGTAAAGTAGTTAGGCGACAACATTGAGAAGGTGGCGATAATCACCAGCAGTGCGATGAACGCGCGCCCTTCCAGCAGCAGGCGCGCCAAATTCAGCTGCTTGTCGCTTTTTTTCTTGTTTACCACCGGCGGCGTATCCAGCGTTTGGGTTCTGTCAGTCATACCTTTTGCTCCACTTTTCATGTCATGCCACCAGAGACTCGCCTGAAGCGGCCATAATGCGTTCTTTACTGACGCTTGCGTCGAAGATGGCGGAGATGCGCCCTTTGCTCATCACCACAATGCGATGCGCAATACTCAGGCATTCGCCCACTTCCGAGGTGGTATACACCACCGCCAGCCCCTTTTTGGCGTTCTCCGCCAGCAGGCGAAACACTTCCGCTTTAGCGCCGATATCAATGCCACGGCTCGGCTCATCCAGCAGAATCACTTTGGGACGGGTGGCGAGCATTTTGCCGATCACCACTTTTTGCTGATTGCCGCCGGAGAGCGAACCAATCGCCGCGTCGCCACCGGCGGTTTTCACCGTCACGTTGCGAATGCTGTCGTTAACCAGCTGTTTTTCGCGGCTTCTGGAGAGCACCAGCCCACGCACAAAGTCGCCGATGCTGGCGAGCGACAGGTTTTCACCCACCGACATGGTTTGTACCAGGCCATCGCGCTGCCGATCTTCTGGTACCAGCGCCAGCCCAATTTGAATGCGTTGTGAAATGGTCAGTCCGGAGATATCGGTATCCTGCAGCAGAATATGGCCGCTGCTTTGATGCAGACGTCCGGCGATGCACTCCAGCAGTTCGGTGCGCCCCGCGCCCATCAGCCCGTAAATGCAGACGATCTCGCCGGCTTGCACCGCCAGCGATAAGTTGTCCACCAGCCGAATGCCGGTTTTGCTTTTCAATGTCAGATCTTTCACCGTCAGCGCCGGCAGCCCGAAGTCGTAACCCTGCGGCGGCGATCCCAGATCAAAGTGATCGCCGACCATGTTGCGCACGATCCATTCGAGATCGATCTCATCGCGTTTGGCGTAGGCGGTCATCACGCCATCGCGCAGCACCACCGCGCGATCGGTAATCTCCAGCGCCTCTTCGAGATGATGCGAGATATAGACAATCGCCACGCCCTGGCTGGTTAAATCACGGATCACCTGGAACAGCACCGCCACTTCTGCTGCGCTCAGGGCTGAGGTCGGTTCATCCATGATCAGAATCTGCGAATTGACCGACAGCGCGCGCGCAATCTCCACAATCTGCTGTTGGCCCAGACGCAGGTTTTCCACTGGCGTTAGCGGATCAATCTCCTCCTCCAGCGCTGCCATCAGGTGCGCCGTCACGCGCGCCTCTTCGGCATAATCGACGCCGCCCGGCTTCATGATTTCGCGGCCCATAAAGATGTTGTCGCGCACGTTCATATTTGGCGCGAGATTCAACTCCTGATGGATAATCGAGATGCCGCAGTCACGCGCTTCGGTGGCGGATCGAAAGGTCTTCTCCTCGCCGTTTAATAAGATTTCCCCGGTTGTTGGCGTAATCACGCCAGACAAAATTTTCATCAGCGTCGATTTACCCGCGCCGTTTTCACCAAACAGCGTGGTCACTTCGCCACGACGAATTTCGAAATTGACGCCCTTCAGCGCGTGCGTGGAGCCGTACACTTTGCTGACGTTGCGCGCCTGCAGAATCACTTCGCCTTTCAGCAAGGCGGGATTGAGGTTGAACGGTTTCATTTCACCTCCATGCTGACCGGCGTCACCATCCAGTTCTTCGCGTTGAGCAAACGGAACACGCCAACCACCTGCACGGTTTTACCCGGTAACGCATCACGATCCAGCTTGTCGAGCACCGCGCTTTTCATCGCGCGATTGATCGCCGAACCGGCATTTTGATACTCGATTTGGTTAGTGAAATCGCCGAACTGAATCTTACCGTTGGCGTCACGCAGATCGGTGCCAGTAATCGCCGGACCGGTTTGCAGCCGCACCTGCATATCTCCCGGTAATCCGTCGATTTTCAGCGGAAAGATGCCCATCTGCCCCGCTTGCACCACGCCTGATAACTTAACAGCGAACACCGGCAGCGGCGCGCCAACGCCATACTTCTGCACCGCTTCCTGCTGATTCGCTTGCAGCGCATCGGCTAACGTTTTGGCCTCTACCGCGCGTGATTCAACATCCTGCTGAATGGTTGGGAAGGTTTTCTGGCCGTAACTGTCCGGCGAGAATCCCTGCTCCTGCGCATCATCGGCGGAGCCAATTTTTACCACCTTGGTGTCGAGCGCCATCGCCGCGATAACCGCGATCACCACTGCGCCGATGGCGGCGTAGCGCCGAACGCGCTTGCGGGAAATTTGCTGGGCCTGAATTGAGACATCGGACATAACGTGACCTCTCACTGACATCAGCTGCGATAATCGCGCCGATAATGTTATAAATGTGATAACTTGTGTGATGAGAATTGTGCTGATGTGACTAAATTGTCAACAGGTGGCGCGCAATTTTTTCAGGAGAGCGATCTGGATCGCTTATTTGATGTCGGCCTCGTCACAAAGCGCATTAAACCCCGCCATGTAAGCCTTTTCGCCGTGATATCTCATTTCTTCTTGTGAGGTTTTACCACCTAATCCGTGATCTGCTTCGCTATCCGAAGTGAAATTTATTGGTTTTATCGAAAAATAATACAGATGATATGTTATCTCAGTGAGAAGTGGTGTAAGACATTATTTAGCAAATTCATCACAGCCCATTAACACCTTTCCGGTGATCACGGCGATGAACAGAACTCTTCTTCTTTCGGAGGTGTACGTGGATAGTGGCGATATCATTCTGGGTCTGGATTCCGGCACCTCGGTGGTTAAAGCGGTGGCGTTTGATCTGGAAGGCACGCAACTGGCATGCGCATCGGTGCGTAACAGTTATTACCGCAGCGAAGGCGGTGCAGCGCAGCAGTCAATGAGCCAAACCTGGCAGGATGCGGTCACCGCGATACGTAAACTGGGCGAGCGGGTCGACAATCTCGCCGCGCGGGTTGTCGCGGTGGCTGTCACTGCTCAAGGCGACGGCAGCTGGCTGGTGGGTGCCAATAACCAGCCGGTCGGCGATGCGTGGATCTGGTTAGATGCGCGCGCGGCACCGACGGTTGAAAAACTCAATCAACATCCGTTAGCTGCCGCACGCTTTAGCGCGACCGGCACCGGACTCAACACTTGTCAGCAGGGATCGCAGCTGGCGCACATGGATCACTTCTTTCCCGAGCTGTTAGCCCACAGCGAAGTGGCGCTGCACTGCAAAGATTGGCTTTACCTCAATCTCACTGGTATTCGCGCCACCGATCCTTCCGAGGCAAGCTTTACCTTTGGCAACTTCCGCCACCAGCGTTATGACGATCAGGTGATTGCCGCGCTGGGGCTGGAACAGCGTCGCCATCTGCTACCGGAAATTATCGAAGGCACGGAAACCACGCATCCATTAACCGCTGAAGCCGCGCAGGCCACCGGTTTACGGGCCGGCACGCCAATCTGTCTCGGCTATGTCGATATGGCGATGACCGCGCTTGGCGCTGGCGTGCATACCGGGGAAGCCAATACCGCATGCTCGATTGTCGGATCGACCGGCGTGCATCTGCGCAGCGTCACCATCGATGAGGTGTGGCTGAATCCGGCGCAAACCGGCTACGTGATTCCACTGCCGTGGCCGGGCTATGTCACCCAGGTGCAAACCAATATGGCATCAACACTCAACCTCGACTGGCTACTGAATCTGGCCAGCGATCTGCTCAACAGCTTTGGTTGCGAAATCGATCATGCCCGCTTGGTGGGACATATTGATCGCTGGCTCAACGCGGCCAAGCCCGGCAGCCTGCTCTATCACCCTTATATCTCAATTGCCGGTGAACGCGGGCCGTTCGTCAATGCCGAGGCGCGCGCCAGCTTTACCGGCCTGAGTTACACCCACAACTTTGGCGATCTGGTGAGAGCGGTGATCGAAGGCATCGGTTTTGCGGCGCGCGATTGCTATCAGGCGATGGGCAGTTTGCCGGGGGAAATCCGTTTAACCGGCGGCGCGGTGCGTTCGCAGCCGCTACGCCAGATTTTGTCGGCCTGTATTGGTGCGCCGGTGCGCATCAGCCAGCGCGACGAAGCCGGAGCGGCCGGTGCCGCGATGATGGCGGCGGTGGCGATTGGCGCCTATCCGTCGATGGAGAGCTGCGTCAAAACCTGGGTGATGCCGCTGCTGGATGCGCCCGAAGCGCCAGCTAGTGAACTGATGCAGCGCTACAACCAGCTGTTCCCCACCTATCAGCAGATGCGTAACGATCTTCCTGCCGCCTGGCACGCGCTAAAACAGTTTTAAGGAGTAAATCATGAGTGAACACATGCTGGATCTGTTTGTGATTGGCGGCGGTATCAACGGTGCGGGTATCGCGCGTGACGCCGCCGGTCGCGGCTTGTCGGTGATGATGTGTGAGAAAGATGACCTCGCGCAGGGCACCTCATCGCGCTCCGGCAAGCTGGTGCACGGCGGGTTACGTTATCTGGAGTATTACGAGTTTCGTCTGGTGCGTGAGGCGCTGATCGAGCGCGAAGTGCTGCTCAACGCCGCGCCACATATCATCTGGCCGATGCGGTTTGTGTTGCCGCACAGTCCAACCGATCGCCCGGCGTGGCTGGTGCGTCTCGGCCTGTTTCTCTATGACCACCTTGGCGGCCGTCAGAAACTGCCGGGCACACGTTCGCTGGATTTATCGCGCGATCCTGAAGGTGCGCCACTGCTGGATAACTACAGCAAAGGATTCGAATACTCCGATTGCTGGGTGGATGATGCGCGGCTGGTGACGCTGAATGCGCTGGATGCCGCCGAGCGTGGTGCCACCATTCTGCCGCGCACCTGCTGCGTGGCGGCGACGCGTCATAACGGTAAGTGGGAAATCACCCTGCAGGATGCCAGCGGCACCTCGCGCACCGTGTTTGCCAAAGTGCTGGTTAACGCTGCCGGGCCGTGGGTGCTGGATATCGTTAATCAGGTGACTCACACCAAAAGCAGTCGCAACGTGCGGCTGGTCAAAGGCTCGCACATCATCGTGCCGAAATTCTGGGAAGGCCAGCAGGCGTATCTGGTGCAGAACACCGACAAGCGGGTGATTTTTATCAATCCGTATGAAGGCGATAAAGCGCTGATCGGCACCACCGATATTCCGTGGCAAGGTAAAGCGGAAGCGGTCACCGCCGACGACAGCGAACAGCAATACCTGATCGATGTGGTAAATCGCTACTTCAAGGTGAAACTGCGCGCCAGCGATGTGATCACGCGCTTCTCTGGCGTGCGTCCGCTGTTTGATGACGGCAAGGGCAATCCATCGGCGGTGACCCGTGATTACGTGTTTGACCTCGACGATCAGCAAAACGCCCCGCTGCTGCATGTGTTTGGCGGCAAGATCACCACCTTCCGCAAGCTGGCTGAACACGCCATTCAGAAGCTGGCACCGTTCTTCCCCAACATGGGCGCGGACTGGACGCGTGGTGCCACCTTACCGGGCGGCGATATGCCACACGCCGATTTCGACAGCTTCTTAGAGCAGGTTAAAGCGCGCTGGCCGTGGCTGCCGCAGCCGCTGCGCAAACACTATGCGCGGCTGTATGGCACGCGTATCGATAAGTTGATCGGTCATGCCAATGCGCTGGGCGATCTTGGCCGTCATTTTGGTGGGCAACTGTATGAAGCCGAAGTGCGTTATCTGGTGGAAAACGAGTGGGCGCAACAGGCTGAGGATGTGTTGTGGCGTCGCACCAAGCATAAATTGCACCTCGATGACGCGCAGCAACAGGCTTTCACCCAATGGTTCAACGCTACCTTTGCTACTCCCGCGCCGCTGCGTGCGCATGCCGGATAAGAGGTGAATCATGCCGTTAACGCTGTCACTGAATACCAATCCACTGGTAAATCGCTTTGCCGATCCGCAGGATTTGATTCACACCGTGGCGCAGCAGATCCGCATCCGTGATTTGCAGCTCACCCATGAATTCATCAATCCCAGCTGGGCCGCTGCGACCATCACACGCATGACGCGCCTGATGCAGCAAGCGCAGCGCGCCACCGGCGTGCGCGTCACCTCCGGCATGACCGGGCCGTATGGTCGACTCAACCATTTTGGCCATCCTGATGTTGAAGTGCGCCGCTATTACGTTGACTGGTTTAAAACCTTCGCCGATATCACCGCTGAACTGGGTGGCGACTCGGTGGGATCGCAGTTCGCCATCTTTACTCAACAGGATTTCAACGATGTTGCGCGCCGCGAAGCACTGATCGATATCGCCATTGATTGCTGGGCCGACGTTGCCGAACACGCTAAAACCGCCGGACTGAAATACCTGTTTTGGGAGCCGATGAGCGTGGGCCGCGAGTTTGGTGAAACCATTCCGGCCTGTTTAGCGCTGCAGCAGCGTTTGAGCGAAGCCTCGATGGCGCTGCCGATGTGGATGATGGCGGATATCGATCACGGTGATGTTACCTCCGCCGATCCGCGCGATTACGATCCCTATGCGTGGGCGGAAGCGGTGCCGCGTTATTCTCCGATTATCCATATTAAACAGAGCATGCTGGATAAAGGCGGACACAGACCTTTTACATTGCAGTACAATGCCGGCGGCCGCATTCAGCCGCAGCCGCTGCTAGACGCGCTGGCGCGCGGCGGCGCGCAGGATAATGAGATCTGCCTTGAACTGAGCTTTAAAGAGCGCGAGCCAACCGACAGCAATGTGGTGGCTGAGATCGCCGAAAGCGTCGCCTTCTGGGCCGGACATATTGATACCGGCGTGCAGGATCTGCATTTGTCTAATTAACAGGACGTATAAATAATGAAACCGGCACCAACCTCGACTGAACGCGACGAATCTCTGGCGCTGCGCGCCGCCTGGCTGCACTACGTCGGCGGTTTAACGCAGGCGGAAGTGGCGAAACGACTTGGGCTGCCGTCGGTGAAAACGCACCGCATGATTGCGCGCATGGTGGCGGAAGGTGCGGTGAAGGTGTCTATCGATGGCGATATTGTCGCCTGCGTCGCATTAGAAGATCGGCTGCGGGCGAAATTCGCGCTTAACTTCTGTCATGTCGCGCCCGATCTCGGTGAAGAAGGCTTGCCGGTGCGTGCGTTGGGTATGGCGGGCGCGGATTATCTGCGTAACCTGCTCACCGCGTCGCCTTCTACCACGCTAGGTCTGGGGCACGGCCGCACCCTTTCCGCCGCCATCCACAAATTGCCGCGTATTGATGCGCCGCATATGCGCTTTGTCTCGCTGCTCGGCTGTTTAACCCGCAACTATGCGCTCAATCCCCACGACGTCATGCATCGCATCGCCGAGAAAACCGGTGCGCAGGCTTACATGATGCCTGTGCCTTTCTTTGCGAATACTCAGGAAGATCGTGAAGTGTTGCTGGCGCAGCGCGGTGTGAGCGAGGTATTTGCCATGGCGGCGCAGAGTGAAGTCAAACTGGTGGGCATTGGCACCGTCGAACCTGCCGCTCAGCTGGTTGAAGCCGGCATGATTGATGAAGCGGAGATCAATGATATCTCCTCATCCGGAGCGGTCGGCGAACTGCTGGGCCACTTCTTCGATGCCAACGGGCAGATGATTCACACCAACCTGACGGCACGCACCTTGTCGGTGGATCTCGATCTTTCGCATCGCGCAGAGATTGTCGCCCTGGCGGGCGGCGCCAGTAAAGTTGCTGCGATTCGCGCCGTGCTGGCCAGCGGTCTGGTGACCGGTTTGATCACGGATGAAGTGACGGCGCAGTCGTTGGTGGGTTTATCAAATTAATGGGTCACCATAAATGGCGACCCTACGACAGCGAGCACGGATTTCGTAGGGTGCGCATTCATGCGCACCTGGTTTTCCTACGAAACCACACTCACTTCCACGCCCTTCTCGCGCAGCGTTTTTAGATAGCTTGCCTCCAGTTCGGCATCGGTGATCAGCTGTTTAAACGGCTGAAGCGGTGCCAGCGCAAAAGGATGAATCTGGCCAAACTTAGAGGAATCCGTCAACGCGATGGTGTGCGTGGGTTTTTCCATGATGGCGTTGACCACGTCACAGCGCAGCATATCGCGGCCGGTAAAGCCGGTGACTGCATCCCAGCCATCAATGCCGATGAACGCCTTGTGGAAATTGAGGTGCTGAATACACAAACGCGTCAGCGGCCCCACCACCGATTCACTGCTTTTCTGGAACAGGCCGCCAAGGATGATCACATCGCCGCCCTTTTCGCGCAGCAATCCGGCGATGTAATGGCTCACGGTAATAATGGTGATGTCGTTGCGTTCACTCAGTTCACGCGCCAGTAAGGCGTTGGTGCTGCCGCCTTCGATAAACACCGTTTCACCGCTGTTCACCAGCGACGCTGCGTATTCGGCCAATCGCTTTTTCACCGCGAAGCGGGTTTGCATACGCGCGCCGACGTCATCACTTTCTGGTGCCACGGCAGAACCGTGCACGCGGCGCAGAAAGCCGCCTTTCTCGAGGAGATTGAGATCCTGACGAACGGTTACTTCCGAGACACCGGTGGTGTGCGCCAGCTCATTAACGCTGACGCTGCCGCGCTCGCTAACCAATTGGATAATCTGCTGATGACGTGCGTTCATAACACCCGCTGCTGTGAAATTTTTGTCAAGCTTACCAGAAATTTAGCCCAATCCCAGACTGCGGCGACCATGGGCATTTAACGCATCGAGGGTGAAGCGATCGCGCCACTGCGTTTCATAATCCTCCTGCGGGAAATCGCCTGGCGATGCACCGGTGGCCAGCGCTTGCGCCACTTTGGTCGCGTAGGCGGCATTTTTCTCGCATAGCGGCGCGGCGGGAATGTACATCACATTGCCCCAGCCTTGCTGATCCTCTACTGGCGCGACCGCATGGATCACATCGCAGTGCCACCATACCGAATCACCGGCTTGCAACGCGGGAATCGAACACAAGCCGTCAATCAGTTCCGGATGCCACTGCGCTGATACCGGCAACACTTTGCCCGGCCCAACGCCGCACAGCTCATCTTCCGGCACATCTTTCAATAACGGACGCAGTAACAAATAGGCCATCGCTTCCGGCACCGGCACCACATGCAGCAAGCCCTGACCAATCTGCATGTCCGACAGCGCAGTCCAGCCCTGGAAGGTACGGAATACCGAACACTTGGTGGTGGTGCCCGATTGATACTCATTCACTTCGGTGCGATGCGCCGCATCCCAGGGATCGTATTGATCAAACTGGTTGGTGAAAATTTTGCTGAACACCTGCTGATACGCCGGCAATAACCAACGCTCCAGCGCGCCTGAATCGGTGTGCGCACCGAGGCCTTTGGAGGTGGTGCCAGGCAAGCGGCGGCGAATACGATCGGGATAAATAATGCTGACGTCAGGTTCAAACCAGCGTGTGCCGCGTGACTCAAACCTCCACAAGCGATTGAGGAAAGATTGCGTCTGGGCCATGGCATCGCTTTGGCGCGCTGACATCTGCGCATCGCTCCAGTAAATCGGATAGATTTCCGGGCGTGACGCATCCAGGTTGCCGAAGAAGTTATCGCCCGGCCCTTTATAGACATTGTCAAAATCGTTGTCATCGAGGTACTTAAGCATCGACTCATCCCACGCCAGCGCCTGTTCGCGCGGAAAAGTCTGTTTCACCACCACACAACCGCGTCGACGGATATGATCCTTCACCTCATCGCTGATGCGTCCCGCCGCAATATCCTGCTGACTGACCTGCGGCCACGCGCTGCCGTTTTGCGCCTCTTCCGCACGAGCGGCGGCAATTTCGCTGACGATTTTGCTTCTGACTTGTTCAAACAGACCTTCGACATCACCGATCTGCTCTCTCAGCACGCTTTTCATCAGACGAACGTTTTGTTTGAAATCATCAGGTTGTTGCAATGAAGTGAAAGTATTATTCATGACATGCTCCGATTCGTTAACTTGTTTGTTTCATTCGAAACTAAATTACACTTCATTCATAACAAATGCGCAGCAATAAACAATGCCACAAGCGCCGAATCCGGAGGTTGATCACATTAAGGTTGAAAATAGCTTTCAGATGAAAGTGGCGGCGAGTTGAACGCCACCACTCAAAGATCAGGATTTTGACGTTTTCGGTAGCGCTTGCAGAATGGCATCCACGCACTGCTGCGCCGACAGCATTGCGCTATCAAGCTGCAAATGATCACGTTCCCAGGCTTGATATTCGCGCTGTTCAACTGCCTGCCAATCCGGCAGCTTCAAACCTTTAATATCGGACGCGCGATTTTCGACACGAAAGCGATGTTTGTTACGATCGGAACAGATCACTTCGACTTCCAGCAGCGGCGAGTCGCTTAATAAGGCGATATCGCGATAAGCATTGCGGATCAGTTGCAGGTCGTTAACCGAGTCGGTGATGACGGTGGAACCGAGCAGCAGATTATCGCGCGCCAATCCGTAGATGACGAAATACCCTTCCGGCCCGATGGCTTTCTCGCTCTCTTCACCCGATCGCAGCGCCTGTTCGATGGTATCGACGCGTAAATACACCGCGCCGATCTGCTGCGCTAATAACCGCGCAATGGTGCTTTTGCCGGTGCCGGGTAATCCGCTAAAAGTGATGAGCATTCATTAATTCCTTGTCACACCGGTCGTTATGATTATTTATTCTGATAAAGATCCCAGCGGTTACCGTATATATCTTCGAACACGACCACTGTGCCGTATTCTTCTTCGCGCGGCTCTTCACTGAAAGTAACGCCATTAGCTTTCATCTGGTTATAGTCACGCCAGAAGTCATCGGTTTGTAAAAACAGAAATACGCGGCCACCGCATTGATTTCCGATAGATTCTTTCTGTCGATCATTGGAAGCCTGAGCGAGTAATAGATTGCAATCACTTTGCGGATTAGGGTTCACGACAACCCATCGCTTACCGGGTTGAGGTGTATCTTCAATTAAATGGAATCCCAGCTTCTGAGTGTAATATTCAATGGCGCGGTCATAATCATCCACGACAATTGCCACATATCCCATACAGCGCTTTTGCGTTCTCATGCTATTACTCCTTAGTAAAATACGGCCATGCTCTGATAAGTATTTTTTTGCATTTAAACCTTTCACACACTTCAAATCCCGCCGTCTATTAAACACCATTTAAGTGAACGAAATCACAACTACGACTCATCGAATTAACAATTCCTTCACCTTTCATCCTTCAGCACTTCTCCAGCGACTACGATCTCATCCTGGCGTACTGGATCTGGAGCATCTCATGGATAACATCAAAACCCGCGAACAACGCCTGAGCGCCCTGCGCTTGCGTTCGTCGACACCGGTGTTGATTGTCGGCGGCGGCATCAACGGCATCAGTACATTTCGCGAGCTGGCGTTGCAGGGCATTCCGGCAATTCTGGTGGAAAAAGGCGACTGGTGCCAGGCCGCCAGCGGTGCGCTGTCGCGCATGATTCATGGCGGTTTACGTTACCTGGAAACCGGTGAGTTCACGCTGGTCAAAGAGTCGGTCACCGAGCGCGACCGCCTGCTGAAAAATGCCTCGCATTATGTGTTTCCCTTACGTACCACGGTGCCAATCGATAATCTCGCTGGTGGCTTAGTGAATGCCACGCGCCGTTTTCTACGCCTGAGCGATAAACCGACACGACGTGGTGCGCTGCTGATTAAAACCGGGCTCAGCCTGTATGACATCTACACCCGCCAATACGGATCGATGCCGAAGCATCAGGTGCGCAATGAAGCCGCCACGCGCGATCGTTGGCCGGGATTCGCGCCCTGGGTGAAATACAGCGCCAGCTATTACGATGCCTGGATCAGCGCACCGGAACGACTGGGATTCGAGTTGATTGATGATGCCGAAAAAGCCTGTCCAGAGGCGCTGGCGCTCAATTATTTACAGCTGGTCAGCGCTGAGGGAGAAACCGTAATTTTGCAGGATGCGTTGAGCGGCGAGCGCTTCAGCCTGCAACCGCATGTGCTGGTGAATGCCGGTGGCGCCTGGATCGACCAGCTTAACCAACGCATCACCTCCAGCCGCGATCTGCCAAAGCTGATTGGCGGCACCAAAGGATCGCATCTGATCCTCAATCACCCCGAATTGCTGCATATGCTGGATGGCGAAATGGTCTATTTCGAGAACCAGGAAGGCCGTGTCTGCATCATGTTCCCATGGTTCGGCAAGGTGCTGGTGGGTTCAACCGATATCCGCGTGGACGATCCTGACGCGGTGGTGTGCGAAGAGGAGGAAAAGGATTACATCCTTGAGTCACTGCGTTTCGTCTTTCCGCATATCGAGGTGGCGGATTCCTCCATCGTGTATACCTTCTGCGGCGTTCGTCCGCTGCCCGCCAGCGAGGCCAAACTTAACGGACAAATCTCACGTAATCATTCGTTAGTGGTGCTGCCAGCTGACGCGAATCGCGCCTGGAGCACGCTCTGTTTAGTCGGCGGCAAATGGACCACCTTCCGTCAGTTCGGTGAAGAGGCGGCGGATCGTGTACTGCGCCTGCTCGGTGAAAAACGTCAGGTATCGAGCGGCGATGTGCCGATTGGCGGTGGACGTGACTTCCCCAAACCTTCAGGACAAACCGCGTGGCTGGCGCAACTGGCGCAGCGTTATAGCGTGCCGCTGCCGCGCGTGATGCAGCTCGCCAAACGTTACGGCAGCCGCGCGCTGCCGCTGCTGGCGCTGATCCAACAGCACGGCGAGCAAATGTTGCAGCATCACGCCGCCTACAGCGATGTCGAATTACGTTATCTGATAGAGAATGAACAGGTTTGTCAGCTGGAGGATTTGCTGGTGCGCCGCACCTCGCTGGCGATTTGCGGTGAACTTAGCGCGCCGCTGGTGCAGGAGATCGCCGAGATCATGGCCGCGACGCTCGGCTGGAGCGATAGCGAACGTGCGCAGCAGCTGCAGCGCGGCTGCGCCAATCTGGCCCGTTTGCACGGACTTACCGGCCTTTATCCCACAGTTTTTCAGGAGGAAACACGACATGTTAGTAACCAATAAAGTGCGCATGCAACGGCTGTTTCAGCACGGTAAATGTCTGGATGTCGCCATCGATCACGGCATCGCCAACGAGCCCGATTTTCTCATCGGGCTGGAGAATATTGAGGGCGTGATGGATAACCTGATCGCCGCGCAGCCGGATGCGATTCAGGTCAACTACGGACAGGCCGATCTGCTGCAGCGTGTGGCTGGACGTAAACCGGCGCTGGTGATGCGCACCGATGTGGGCAATGCCTACAACGCGGCGCGTCACCGGGAAATGTGGGCGGTGCTGCACAATCCTGATGAACCAATCCTTGCCGCGTTGCAGATGGACGCCGCCGCGGTAGTGGTGAATCTCTATCTGATCCCCGATGAACCGGGCATTTTCCGCATGTGCGTTGAAAACATTGGCCGCTTGCGTCAGGCCTGCGATCGCTACGCCATGCCGCTGATGATTGAGCCGCTGGTGATGGCTCCCGCCGGGCAAGGCGCAGCTTACGGCTCGCTGGGCGATGTGGAGAAGATTGTGCCGCTGGTACGGCTGGCGCGTGAGTTGGGTGCCGATATTATCAAAGCTGATCCCACTGAGAACGTGGAGGATTTTCATCGTGTGGTGGAAGCGGCGCGCTGTCCCACGCTGGTGCGCGGCGGTGGCAAAGGTGAACTGGCGGGCGTGCTGACGAAAAGCGCCGCGCTGATGGCGCAAGGTGCCAGCGGCATGGTGTATGGCCGCAATGTTTATCAGCACGATAATCCGTCGCGCGTGGTGAAAGCGCTGATGGCGATTATTCATCAGGGCGCCAGCGGCCCGGACGCATTGAAAATCTATCAGCAGGGTTGAGCCTTACCTGCACCGGCGCTTATGCGGTGCGCCGTCTTCGCCAGTTGCACGGAGTCGGATATGAAGATAGTCGGTATTGATGCCGGAAACACCATGATCAAAGCGGTGCTGTTTGATCTCAACGGTCGCGTATTATCGGTGGCCGAGTGCGCGGGAGAAACCCATCGTCCGCAGGAAGGTTACGCCGAACGGCCGGTGGCGGATATCTGGCATGGCGTCTGCGATGCGGTGAGCCGTTGCCTGCAACAGGCGGGAACGCCAGCCAGCGAGGTGATTGCGGTTGGCGCGGCCGGTCACGGCAACGGTTTGTATGCGCTGGATAAGCATCACCAGCCGCTGTTTGGTATTCAGTCTATCGATCATCGCGCTTGTGATACGGTGCACGCGCTGGAAATGAGCGGCGCGGATAAGCGCATCTACCCGATTTCGCTGCAAAAACCCTGGCCAGCGGCAACGCCAGTGTTGATCAGTTGGATCAAACAACATCAACCCGAATGTTGGGCGCAAATCGGCCATTTACTGTTAGCGAAAGACGTTATCGCCCATTTTCTCAGTGGTGCAATCAGCGCTGATTTTTCGGATGCCGCCGGGGCTGGATTGATTGATTATCGCGCGCGCGGCTACAGCCGTGAATTGATGGCGCTTTACGGCATCGAAGAGGCACTCGCCCTGCTGCCCGCACTGCGTGAATCCTGCGAGGTGGTTGGCCATGTCACAGAACATGCTGCACAGCTCACCGGATTACCGGCGGGCATTCCGGTGGTGGCGGGCATCTTTGATGTGGTGGCCAGCGCCGTCGGTTCTGGCGTGGTGAACACCGGTGAAGCCTCGATTGTCGCCGGGACGTGGAGCATCAATCAGGTGGTAGTGGATAAACCCGATTATCTGCGCCCGGTATTTATGAACTCCATTATTGAGTCAGATCGTTACATGGCGATTGAGGCCAGCGCGACGTCGGCGGCGAATCTCGACTGGTTCCTGCGTGAATTTGACGACGGTCGCGGCGGTCAAGGCGCGGCGCGCAGCAGCGATAGCGTGGCGCACGTGCAACCCAATGCGCAGTTACCGCTTTATCATCCTTACCTCTATTCCGGACGCAAATCAGAACCGGCCAAAGCCGGGTTTTATGGCTTAGGCGGCTGGCATACGCGCGCCGATATGCTGTTCGCGCTGTTTGAAGGCGTGACCTTTGCCCATCGGGCGCATATCGATCGCCTGCGTGCGGCGGGTATCCCTTTTACGCAGGCCATTTTGTCGGGCGGCGCGGCGCGCAGTTGCGTCTGGCCGCAAATGTTTGCTGACGTGTTAGACATACCGATTCGCGTTGCGGAGTGCAAAGAAACCGGTGCGCTCGGCGCAGCATTGTGTGCCGGTGTGGGCGTCGGCGCGTGGCGTAATCTCGCCGAGGCCGCGCAGCAGGCGGTGCAGATCAATCCCGGCGCGCTGTTGCCGCGAGCGGAGCGCGTTGCGTTTCACGATACGCGTTATCGCGTGTTTAAGAAGCTGGAGTTGGCGATGCGCGAGATGTGGCAGGAAGCCGGTTGATTTTACTGGCTTAATTGTCCTCTCGCTGCTAATCATGGCTGTCTTATCTACTTAAGGACATCCGTATGCAGATCAATCAACTTCCCTTCGGCATAACCATCTGGAACGACATCGCGCCTGAAAAACATCCCGGCGATGAAGGTTTTGCTTTGTGGCGCACCCAACGCTTTGGCGATATTCGGGTCAGGATGGTGGAGTATTCACCCGGTTATCTGGCGGATCACTGGTGCAGCAAAGGCCATATTCTGCTTTGCCTCGAAGGCGAAATGGTGACGGAACTGGAAGATGGTCGCACCTTCACGTTAACGCCAGGCGTGAGTTATCAGGTCGCAGACAATGCGGAAGCGCACCGCTCCTCAACCGTCAGCGGTGCAAAGCTGTTTATTGTTGATTAACAATGCATTAGTTTTATGATCGTACAAAAAATGACAACCTCTGCGCAGTGATGTACACTTGAACTATCAAAATGTTCAAATGAACATTGTTCAGGAGGTTGTTATGACAACTGCATCCCCATTCAATCACGGCAATGCCGCACGCGTCTTCGACCCGACGCTGATTCAGCACGCTCAGCAATCTTTTATGGATCAAATGGGCTTGCCGCGTAATCCGCTGAAAGCACATCAGTTGATCACCGAAGGTCTGGACGTTGGCATCGTTGAGCGCGCTGCCACGGTGCTGAAAGCAACGCCGCTGGATGTGGCCCAGATGGTCTCGATCGATCGCAATACCTATCGCCGCCGGGAGAAAGCCGGATCGCAACTCTCGGTGGAGCAAGGTGCTCGCGTGTATCAGGTGTTCGAAATTCTGGATGCCGTATTGCAATTATTTGCCGGTGACGTTGACGCTGCCATGCACTGGATGTATCAACCTGCGTTGGCACTGGATGATGCCTTGCCAATGGAGATGCTGAGCACGCCTGCGGGCTGTGATGCGGTGTTAACGCTGATTGGTCGCCTGGAACAAGGAGTGATTGTGTAATGACGCAACGGAAGGAACCGGATGCTCCCCATCGATTGTTTTATCGTTTAGTGAAAGAAGAGTATGCCAGCGAGGCATTTAGCGGCGCTGGCGCTGAAAAATGGGGCGGACGCTGGAATCCGCCCGGCATTAAAACGGTTTACCTCAGCAGCTCAAAGGCACTCGCAACGCTAGAACTGGTGGTGCATGCCGGTAAAGCGATGCTGGAGAAGAGCCGCTTTGTGATTTTCACCCTGCCGATCCCTGAGAGCGAAATCATGGCGCTGGACAGCAGTAAGCTGCCCAGCGATTGGCAAAAGTATCAGCAGCAGGAAGAGACGCAAGCGATTGGCGCCGCGTTCCTTGATTTGCAAGGCGGCTTACCTTTGCTGTTGACGGTACCTAGCATTTTGACCGGTGAAGACAACGCCATTCTCAATCCCGACCATCCCGCCGCCGCCGCCCTCTTTGCAAAAGCCACTTCAGCGCCCTTCGCGCTTGATCGTCGGATTAAAGCGTGACGAGAGTTGTCGTAGGGTGCGCATTCATGCGCATCTGGTCACCATAAATGGCGACCCTACAAAGTCGGTTTCGCTAAAGCAAATGCCGCCGTTAAATCGACACGTTGCCAGAATGACTGATCCGCACTGTTGCCGGACAGCGGATAACCGTTTGGCAGCGCGCTTTTCACCATCAGGCTACGAATCTGCGCATCAGACAGCTGCGGCAACGCGGTCTTCAGCAGGATCTCCGCGCCCTGCGGAACTTTAACTGGCGTGTTCTGCACATTGGCTTTCGGCAGGTTGTAGCTCATGGTGAAACGATAGAACTGCTTCATTGCAGGTGAACGATAAGGATCGTCCTTGCCATCGCTGCGCGCACATTCTGCCAGCGACGTTCCGCACTCTTTCTCCAGCGCGGCACGCAGCTGGTCACGCGCTTCACTAAACAGCGCCTGATAGCGCGCATCGTTGAGATAATTTGCCACGTTGCGTTGCGCCACCATGCGCGAACCCATCACATCCAGCGGGTAATGCACGCCCAATACTAAACGCGAATAACCGTAGCGCGCGCCGCGTGTTACCAATGCTTCAAAACGTTCCGGCACCATTTCGGCCAGCAACAAAGCATCGGTATAACCGGTATTGGTGTGGCCGCTCGGGAAAGAGCCGCCGTCGGCGGTGTAACGCACGTTGTCTTTTACCACCACATCGTCCGGCACCAGATGAATGCTGTTGCCTTCACGCAGGAACGGTCGCGGATAGTTAAAGTGCTTTTTCGCCGCGCTGGTGCTGACTTCACTGGCTTTGATCAACGCCGCCGCTTTGCCGATCTCACCTTTATCGTAAGCCGCGAGGAAGGCTTTGCCGAGACGCGGGCCGAGCGCATCAGAGAGGAAATAGAGATAGCTGATCGCTTCCGCATCGGCCAGTGCCTGATGACGCACATTTTGCGTGGCGTTCAGATTGATATTGGTAACGGTGGCCTGGCTGGCATCAAGCACGCTGGCGGGCAACGCGCTAAAACCCGCAAGCAGCGCAATTCCGGCCTGCTGGTTCTCTTTAGTTTTGAAATCGTAGCCGCTGTTTTTCAGCCACTGCTTGTCAGATTGTTTCGCGTTCTGTTTAGCTTTTTCCAGTTGCTCGCGCGTCAGCTTGCTGCTGTCGCCTTGCAGCGCCTTACGTTCAGCCTGTAAAGATTGCTGCTCGAGATCGCTATAAGCGGAGGTGGAACCGGTGGAGGTTAAGCCTGCCAGCGCGGCCGCATTGGGCAGTGAAACCGCATGTGCCTGCTGTGCCAGCAGAAGAACCGTTGCAATCAGTGTGAAGCGGGTTTTCATTATTTTCCCCTGTTATCAAAATATTACCTTGCCGGGGAAACACGCTAGCACTCGGTTATGACAGATTTATTTCACTTAACGACACTGACTAGCACAGTTTTGTACGCAAATTTGTGCCAGCGAGCCGCAGCCGCCGTTATTGTCGTTTTTGCACTGTGATTGCTGCACATAACAGTTCTGCTGACAGGCTGAAACATCGCACTTGGCGGCAATCGGCGTCAGTTGGACCACCGGCGCTTTTCGCTCCGGCTGCCATTGCGGTTGTGCCAGCACGCTAACGCTAAACAGCAAGGCTAAAGCCATTATCCATTTCATGATTGAGTCCTCGCAGGAAGAGTGTAAAGAGTATGGCTGCTGCGGCGCCAATTACCATGCTGAAACAATCGATTCAATTTTTATCTCAAATCGCCCTTCTTTAGTGCATGAATGTGCGCCACTGTAGTGCAGGACAGCAAAGCCAGATGCTGCTACGACAATGTAAAATCAAAGAGATAACCGCAAATCGGCTTGCACGCGAATCTGGTACAAAAGTTGCAATCTCTTATGCATAGCAAAGGAGACGGATATGAAAGCGATTGTAATTGGCGCGGGCATTGGCGGTATGAGTGCTGCGATTGCGCTGGAGAAAGCGGGTTTTGACACCGCCGTGTTTGAAGCAGTGAAAGAGATGAAGCCGGTGGGTGCGGCGATCTCCATCTGGCCCAACGGCGTGAAATGCCTCAACGCGTTGGGTATGAAAGAGCCGCTGCGCGCGCTGGGTGGCAACATGGCGTTTATGGCCTACAACGATGCGCACAGCGGTAGCACGCTCACCCGCTTCAGTATGGAACCGCTGGTGCAACAGGTGGGTGAATATCCTTATCCGGTGGCGCGTGCTGAATTGCAGGCGATGCTGATCGATACCTACGGACGTTCGCGCATTAGCTTTGGCAAACGCGTCACGCAGGTTGAACAAACTGAGCACGGCGTTACCGCCTGGTTTGATGACGGTAGCCAGGCCGAAGGTGATTTCCTGATCGCCGCCGATGGCACGCACTCGGTGATCCGCCACTATGTACTGGGCGAAAGCGTCGAACGTCGTTACGCCGGTTACGTCAACTGGAACGGCCTGGTGACGATTGATGAAACGATTGCGCCTGCCGATCAGTGGACCACTTTTGTCGGCGAAGGCAAACGCGTGTCGCTGATGCCGGTCAGCGACAACCGCTTCTACTTCTTCTTTGATGTCCCGCTGCCAAAAGGCTTGTCGGAAGATCGCGCCACGCTGAAAAGCGATCTTAAAGGCTACTTCAACGGCTGGGCCGAACCGGTGCAGCGCCTGATAGAACGCCTTAATCCGGAAACCACCAACCGCGTGGAAATCCACGATATCGAACCCTTCAGCCGTTTCGTTAAAGGTCGCGTGGCGTTGCTGGGCGATGCAGCACACAGCACCACGCCGGATATCGGGCAAGGCGGTTGTGCGGCGATGGAAGATGCGGTGGTGCTGGCGCAGACGTTGGCGTCACACTCTTTGGGGATTGATGATGCGCTGTTGCGCTATGAAAGCCGCCGTGTGGAGCGCACCAAAGATTTGGTGTTGAAGGCCCGTAAGCGCTGTGATGTTACCCATGCGAAAGATGCGGAAGTCACGGCGGCGTGGTATGCGGATTTGAAAAACGAAACCGGCGAGCGGGTGCTGGCCGGCATGTGCGATACGATTGAAGGCGGTCCGTTCGGTTAAATCAGGTCGCCATCAATGGCGACCCTACGATTCTAATCCACGGTTTTTCAGCATTGGGCCGATCTCCGGCTCTTTGCCGCGCCACGCCAGCCACAGATGCTGCAAATCGGTGCTGTTACCGCGTGACAAAATATGATCGCGGAACTGCTGACCGTTTTCTCGCGTTAATCCACCGCGTTCGACAAAGGCTTGATAGCCATCATCGGCCAGCATCTGCGTCCAGATATAGGCGTAATAACCGGCTGCATAACCGCCGCCCCAGATATGGCGGAAATAGCTGGAGCGATAGCGTGGTGGAACGGCCGCCAGCGCAATGTTTTCGGCAGCCAATGCCTGCAATTCAAAGTGGCTGACGTCCTGCGGATTGTCGTGCGTGGTCAGTGAATGCCACTGCAGATCCAGCAGCGCTGCGGCCAGCAGCTCGGTCATGTCGTAGCCTTTGTTGAACTTCGCGGCGCGTACCATCTTGTCGCGCAGCTCAGCCGGCATCGCCTCACCGGTTTTGTAGTGGCGCGCGTAATTGGCAAACACCGCTTCGTTGCTGGCCCAATGCTCATTAATCTGCGACGGGAACTCGACAAAGTCGCGCGGCGTGGCGGTGCCCGACAAGCTCGGATAGCGTTGCGTGGCGAACAAGCCGTGCAGCGCATGACCAAACTCGTGGAACAGCGTAATCACTTCATCCCAGCTCAGCAGCGCTGGCTGGCCTGCCTGCGGCTTGGTGTAGTTGCACACGTTGTAGATCACCGGCTTAGTGCCGAGCAGCGTGGTTTGGTCAACGAAATTACTCATCCACGCGCCGCCGCTTTTGTTATCGCGTTTGAAGAAGTCGGTGTAGAACAGCGCCAGCGGCGTGTCGTCGGCATCGAAAATCTCGTAAACGTTAACGTCCGGATGGTAAACCGGCAGATCGTGGCGTTGGCTAAAACGAATACCAAACAGTTGGCTGGCCGACCAGAATACGCCCTTTTCCAGCACATTATTCAGCTCAAAGTACGGACGGATTTGACTCTCATCCAGCGCGTATTGGGCTTTGCGCACCTGCTCGGCGTAGAAATTCCAGTCCCAGACACGCAGCGGGAAACTGTGATGCTCTTGTTCAATCGCCTGCTGAATATCGGCGGCTTCGCGTTCGGCGCGGGCCCGCGCGGCAGGTACGATATTGCGCATAAAGGCAAAAGCCGCTTCCGGCGTTTTCGCCATCTGATCCTGCATGCTCCACTCGGCATAGGTTTTGAAGCCGAGCAAACTCGCCTGCTGCGCGCGCAGTTGCGCCATGCGTAACACGATGTCGCGTGTGTCGTTATCATCGCCCTGCTCGCTGCGCGTTAGCGCCTGCTGGAACAGCGCTTCACGCGTGGCGCGCACTTCCAGCGCTTGCAGCGCCGGTTGCTGCGTGGTGTTTTGCAGCGCAATCAGCCATTCGCCGTGTAAACCGCGCGCTTCGGCCGCCGCTTTGGCGTGCGCCAGTTCTTCCTCGCTTAATCCGGCCAACGCCGCCACATTGCTCACCACATAAGCGCCGGCTTTGGTGGCAGCCAGCAACTTGTTGCCGAAACGGGTACTGAGGCTTGCCAGCTCCTGATTGCAGGCGCGCAGTTGGGTTTTATCCGCATCGCTGAGGCTGGCACCGGCCAACTGGAAATGCTGCCAGGTGACTTCCGCCAGACGCATCGCTTCAGCATCCGGACACTGCGATCCGCGATGCTGGTAAACCGCATCGAGGCGAGCAAACAGCTGGCTGTTCAAACAGATTTCATCATTGAGCGCGGTCAGCTGCGGGGTAATCAGTTCATCGATTTCCTGCAAACGATCGCTGGTGTTGGCGGAAGTCATGGCGCCAAACACCAGATTTACGCGCTTCAGTAACTGGCCGCTGCGCTCCAGCGCTTCATAGGTGTTGGCAAAGGTTGGCGCGTCAGGATTGCTGGCGATCGCCGCCACTTCGCGCCGTTTCTCTTCAATACCCGCTTTCAGCGCCGGCAGAAAATCCTCTTCCTGAATCTGGTCAAATGGCGGGGTTTGATACGGCAAGGTGCTGGCGGTGAAAAACGGATTAGCTCGTGAATTCATTATCGCTCCTGATAATCAGCAACGCCGCACAGTGGCGGCGGGATGGTTCTATCCTGGCAGTTTCCTCGTCACTCAACAACTTATCGCCTGCTGCTGATAAACGCTGATGATTTCCCCCGCCACCGCGACGGCAATTTCCGCCGGCAACTTGCCTTTCACATCCGCTAAACCAATCGGGCAGCGCAGACGTGCGAGAGAATCTGCCGCAATGCCTTTGCCCTCTAAGCGATAACGAAAACGCTGGGCTTTGGTAGCTGAACCAATCACACCGGCATAGCGAAAATCGCCGCGCCGCAAAATCGCTTCGCTGAGCGCCAGATCGAGCGGATGATCGTGCGTCATCACCACAAAGTAGCTGTCGGGCGCGGCTTCCCGCACGCAGTCGATCGGATCTTCAACCTGGCGCACCGTCACACCGGGCGGCACGGCACGAAACTGTGCGGCGCGGCTATCAATCCAAGTAATGTGGCACGGCAAGGTCGCGAGCAAGTTCACCAGCGCCTGGCCGACGTGGCCTGCGCCGTAAACCTGGATTTCCGGCTGCTTCTGCATCAGCGGTTCAAACAGCAAAGTGGCGTGACCGCCGCAGCATTGGCCGAGGCGCGCAGCCAGCGCAAAATCTTCACTGCGCGGTTGAGTGCAGCGCTGCTGCAGCATCTCACGTGCCTGCGCAATACATTGATACTCAAGATGGCCGCCGCCAATGGTGAGAAAAGTGTCATTGGCGCTGACCACCATTTTGCTGCCGCGATCGCGCGGCACGGAGCCCCGCTCGCTGAGCACGGTGATCAACACGCAGCTTTCGTGTTTCTCCCGCAGGCTGTGTAACACGCTGATCCAGTCATGATAAATCATGGTCCGCTCCTGATAAGCGCTGAATCCCCCAGAATACCCGCTCCGGCGTGGCGGGCGCGTCCAGCTGCGGATGGCGACGATAGTTATCGACGCTGGCAACCGCATCCTGCAACGCACACCACACGGCGATGCCCAACATAAACGGTGGTTCGCCGACGGCTTTGGAGTGGAACACCGTGTCCTGCGGGTTTTTGCGGTTCTCTACCAGCGTGACGCGCAAATCGCTCGGTACATCGCTGATCGCTGGGATTTTGTAGCTGGCCGGGCCATCGGTGAGCAATTTGCCCTTGTCATTCCACACCAGCTCTTCGCAGGTGAGCCAGCCCATGCCCTGCACAAAACCGCCCTCAACCTGGCCGATATCAATCGCGGGATTCAGCGATGCGCCCACGTCATGCAAAATGTCGGCGCGCAGCAAACGGTATTCGCCGGTCAGCGTATCCACCAGCACTTCACAGCAGGCTGCGCCGAAGGAGAAGTAATAAAACGGTTTGCCGCGTCCGGCGGCGCGATCGTAATGAATGCCCGGCACTTTGTAGAAACCGGTGGCGGAAAGCGGCACCTGATTAAGCCACGCTTGCTGCGCCACCTGGGCGAAGGTGAAGTGTTTCTCGCCAACGCGCACGATGCCGTTGCTGAAATGCACCGCTTCGGCAGCGCATTGATGTTGCTGACACAGCATCTCGGTTAAGCGATCGCGCAGGATTTGCGCGGCATTCTGCGCCGCTTTACCGTTGAGATCGGCTCCGCTGGACGCTGCAGTTGGCGAGGTGTTGGGCACTTTACCGGTATCGGTGGCAGTGACCTGAATCTGGCTGATATCAATCTGCAGCACTTCCGCCACAATCTGCGCCACTTTGGTGTTTAAGCCCTGACCCATTTCGGTGCCGCCGTGATTGAGCTGCACCGTGCCATCGGTGTAGATCAAAATCAGCGCGCCGGCCTGATTGAGGAAGCTGGAGGTAAATGATATGCCGAATTTCACCGGCGTCAGCGCCAATCCGCGTTTCATAAAACGGTTGCTGGCGTTAAACGCGCTGATTTCGGCACGGCGCGCGGCGTATTCGCTGCTGGTTTCCAATTGCTCCGTCATCTCGTCCAGCAGATTGTCTTCCACCTGCTGGTGGTAATGGGTGATGTTGCGACCGGTTTTGCCGTAATAGTTACGTTTGCGCAGTTCGAGAGGATCTAATCCGAGTTCGCGTGCGACGTGATCCATGATTTGCTCAATCGCCACCATGCCTTGCGGCCCGCCGAAGCCACGATAGGCGGTGTTCGAAGCGGTATGCGTGCGGCAGCGATAGCCGGTAATCAGCGCATCGCCGAGGTAATAGGCGTTATCGGCGTGGAACATCGCGCGATCGACTATCGATCCGCTGAGATCGAGCGAATAACCGCAGTTGCCAGCCAGATCGATCTTCACACCGCAGAAGCGACCGTCGTCATCGACGCCGACATCGTAGCGGACAAAAAACGGATGCCGCTTGCCGGTGATCTGCATGTCGTCGCGACGCGCCAGGCGCATTTTCACCGGTTTACGCAGCTGACGCGCGGCAATGGCACACAAACACGCTACGCCCGCCGCCTGGGTCTCTTTGCCGCCAAAGCCGCCGCCCATGCGCCGCATATCAATGGTGACTTTGTTCATGGTGATGCCCATAACTTCCGCGACCAGCTTCTGCACTTCGGTGGGGTTTTGCGTCGAGGAGAACACCTGCAAGCTGTCATCTTCGCCGGGGATCACCAGCGCCGTCTGGGTTTCCAGATAGAAATGTTCCTGACCGCCGATGTGAAACTCGCCCTGAATACGGCGCGACGCACGCGCCAGCGCGGCTTCGGCATCACCGCGTTGGTGAATATGCGGCTGCTGCACAAAGAAGCGCTGTTCCAGCGCTTCACGCACGTCGAGCACTGCGGGCAGCGCTTCATACTCAACAATTGCCGCTGCGGCACCGGCACGCGCTGCTTCCGGAGAATCAGCCGCCACGGCTATCACGATCTGGCCGAAATATTCGATTTTGTCCTGCGCCAGCAGCGGATCGCCGGGTTCCAGCGGACCGACATCATTGAGGCCTGGCACATCACGCCAGGTCAGCACGCTGACCACGCCCGGCACCGCGTAGCACGGCTGCACATCCAGTTTAGTGATGCGCGCGTGCGCGTGCTCGCTCAGTCGCGGACAGAGATGCAGCAATCCCGGCAAATCGGGCTTGTCGTCGATATAAAGCGCTTCACCGGAGACATGCTTGTCGGCACTTTCATGTTTGTTGCTGCGCCCCACGCCTGTTTGCATGCCGGTGGCGAACTGGGTTTTCAGCAGAGTTTCGTTAAGTTCCGGACGGTTATGAGACATAGCGCGACACCTCGGTAATGGTCAGCTCGCCAGACGCTTGTGCGTAGTAGCGGCGCAACAGATTGCGCGCCACCTGCAGGCGATAATCGGCGCTGGCGCGGAAGTCGCTCAGCGGCTGAAAATCAACGCTTAATGCGGCGCAGGCTTTTTCGATGGCGCTGAGATTCAGCGGCTGGCCCAGCAATTGTGCCTCAGCCGCCAGCGCACGCTTCGGCGTGGCGGCCATGCCACCAAAAGCCAGTCGCGCTTCCACAATCACCCCTTCCTTGATTTGCAGATTGATGGCGGCAAATACGGCGGAAATATCATCATCCAGCCGTTTCGCCACCTTCCACGCAGTAAAGTTGGGTGACGCTGTCACTTTAGGAATGATGATGCTGCGAATGAATTCCCCCGGCAGCAAAACCGTTTGGCGATAGGCGGTAAAGAATTGATCGAGCGGGACTTCTCGCTGCTTGTCGCCCTGCTGCAAAACCAGACGCGCATTCAGTGCCAGCAGCATGGGCGCGCAATCACCAATCGGCGATGCGTTACCAATGTTGCCGCCAAGCGTGCCCTGATTACGGATTTGCAACGAGGCAAAACGCTCCAGCATGCTGCTAAACGCCGGAATGTGCTGCGCTAAAAACTGATAGCAATGATGCAATGAAGCGGCAGCGCCGAGATAAAGATGTGTTTCATCTTCGTGGCAGACCTTCAACTCATCGACCTGCTCCAGCGCAATCAGCAGCGGCAGGCGCTTATATTGCTGGGTGATTTGCAGCGTCAGATCGGTGCCACCGGCCACCAAACGGGCTTCGGGATGTTGCTGATAGAGATCGGCGAGCTGCCCTAGCGTTTTTGGCAGATAGCAGCGGCTGCCCGCGGCTTCGATAATCTGGACTTCTGTGTTGCTAAGCGCCTGTAAACGCTGCACTAGCGCGGGTGCATTGGCGCTGAAGGCATCCGCATCAGGTTGTTCGCATGCCTGCTGCGCCGCATCCATGATCGGACGATAGCCGGTACAGCGACACAAATTGCCCGCCAGCGCCTGTTCCGCCTGATGACGGTTCCAGCCAGCGCTGTTTTTCTGCAGGGTAAACAGCGACATCACAAACCCCGGCGTGCAGTAACCGCATTGTGAGCCGTGGCAATCGACCATCGCTTGCTGCACGCTGTGCAGTTCGCGCCCCTGCTTGAGATCTTCCACCGTGATCAGTTGCTTGCCTTGCAGGCTACTTACCAGCGTTAAACAGCTGTTGACCGCCTGATACTGCATCTCTCCATCCACCACTTTACCGAGCGTGACGGTGCAGGCACCACAGTCGCCAGAGGCACAACCCTCTTTGGTGCCGCGACGCTGCTGCTGGCCGCGCAGGTAGTTGAGCACGGTGAGATTGGGATCGAGCTCGCGTTCGGTGACTAAACGATCGTTGAGTAAGAACTGGATCATGCGATTTGCTCCTCACTTTCGCGTTGCCAAACCGGCTTGCCACTCACCCAGGTTTGCGCAATGTTACGGTCGTCGCCGAGCGTCATCATCACAAACAGCCGCTCCCAGATATCTTTGCTATTGGCGTTGCGCAGCTTCTGCAGCGGCGACACCGCCGGATCGAGCACCACAAAATCGGCCTCTTTGCCGGGATTAAAGTTGCCGATGACGTCATCGAGGTCGAGCGCGTGTGCACCGCCCAAAGTGGCATGATAGAACGCTTCGCAGGCGCTGAGTTTGTACTGCTGTAGCTGGCCGACTTTGTAGGCTTCGCCCAGCGTTTGCAGCAGATTAAAGGTGGTGCCTGCGCCCACGTCGGTGCCAATGCCCATGCGCACGCCCTGCTGCCAGCAACGTTTGATGTTGAATAAGCCGCTGCCGAGGAACAGGTTTGACGTCGGGCAGAAGGCGATCGATGAATCGGTTTCACGCAGGCACTGCCACTCTTGATCTTCCAGATGCAAACAGTGCGCAAACACGCTGCGTTTGCCGGTGAGTTGGTGGTGATGATAGACATCAAGATAGCCTTCGTGCTCCGGGAATAACGCTTTTACCCAGGCGATTTCCTGCTGGTTTTCACTTAAGTGCGTGTGCATCCAGACATCAGGAAACTCCTCGCGCAGCTGACGCACTTTATCCAGCAGATCCGGCGACGAGGTCGGCGCAAAGCGCGGCGTGAGTGCATAGCTCAGGCGGCCGCGCTGATGCCAGCGCTCAATCAGTTCACGCGTGTGCTGATAGCTCTCTTCCGGCGTTTCGGTCAGGTATTCCGGTGCGTTGCGATCCATCATCACTTTGCCAGCGATGAGCCGCATATCCAGCTGCTGTGCGGCGCTGAACAGGGAATCAACCGACTGCTTATGCACGGTGCCGAACACCAGCGCTGTTGTCGTGCCGTTCGACAATAGCTGATGCAGGAAGAACGCTGACATTTTTGCCGCGTGATCGGGACAGTGATATTGGCTCTCTACCGGGAAAGTGTACTGATTGAGCCACTCCAGCAGCTGTTCGCCAAAGGCGCCGATCATCTCGGTTTGCGGGTAATGAATATGGGTATCGATAAAGCCGGGCACGATCAGTTTGCCGCGCAGATCGGTGACGCGCGTGTGATCGACGCGCCCTTCCGCGATTTGCCAGCTTTCAAGGCTGACCACTTTGCCGTCACGCAGCGTTAATAAGCCATCTTCGAGATAGCGCGCGTTGGCAGCGATGTCGTCTGGCTGCGCGGCCAGAGCGGTGAAATCAAAGAAGCTGGCGCGCAGCAGCGTTTCGGGTGCGTAAGGCATAATGGTTCCTTGGTGCTTTTTTTATTAATGCAGGTGATTGCCTTAAAGATAGTTTGCAAAGCGCATGCCAATGCAAAGAACAAAAAATACTGTTTACTTTCAATATTATAGATTGTTTGGACGTGTTTTTATGTCAAGCTTGCCTGGCAAACGTGTGCGCAACCGGTTGCCTGTATTCGCAAACGGTTGCGATTTAACATTGCGGTAAGTTTTACCTGACATGGCGAGTTCATCGCCCGCAAACGTGCGTCTTTGTGGTGCGCTGATGCACTCGCAATGTGCAGGAAAAATCCTGCAACAAGCTGCCTTTGGTTTTCATGAGCATGGGTTCGAGGTTAATGCTAAGGTGTGGCTGATAACCTGAAATCGTTTAAGGAACAGTGAGATGATTATTTTTGTTACTGGCGCAACTGCTGGTTTTGGTCAAAGTATCACCCGCCGCTTCATTGCTACAGGTCATAAAGTGATCGCCAGCGGACGTCGCGCTGAGCGCTTAAAAGAGTTGAAAGATGAGTTGGGCGATAATCTGTATACCGTTCAGCTGGACGTGCGTAATCGCGCCGCCATCGATGAAGTGATTGCCTCCCTGCCCGCTGAATGGCGCAATATTGATGTGCTGGTGAACAATGCTGGCCTGGCGTTGGGTGTAGAACCAGCGCACAAAGCCAATATCGAAGACTGGGAAAATATGATCGACACCAACAACAAAGGGTTGGTGTACATGACGCGTGCGGTGCTGCCTGCCATGGTTGAGCGCAACGTCGGTCATATCGTGAATATCGGTTCGATTGCGGGCAGCTGGCCCTATTTGGGTGGCAACGTGTATGGCGCGACTAAAGCGTTCGTGCGCCAGTTCAGCCTGAATCTACGTACTGACCTGCACGGCACCGCGCTGCGCGTGACCGATATCGAGCCAGGTTTGGTGGGCGGCACCGAGTTCTCCAACGTGCGCTTCAAAGGCGATGACGATAAAGCGGGCCAGGTTTACGAAGGCACCACCGCGTTAACGGCGGAAGATGTGACTGAAGCGGTCTATTGGGTGACGACGCTGCCGAAGCACGTCAACATCAATACGCTGGAGATTATGCCGGTGACGCAAACCACCGCAGGATTGAAAGTACATAAAGGTTAAGGTGATTTTGTAGGGTGCGCATTCATGCGCACCTGGTCGCTTTCAATGCGAACCAGGTCGCCATGAATGGCGACCCTACGATTTAGGTGCGGTCCCAGCCTGTCACAATAATCAACATGCCGCTAAAGGCGACCAGCGCGCCAACCCAATCCCATGTACTGAGTTTTACGCCATCCACCACGCGCAGCCAGAGCAATGCCGTCAACACATACACGCCGCCATAGGCCGCATAGACGCGCCCGCTCGCGGCGGGATGCAGCGTCAACAACCAAACAAACAGCGCCAGACTCGCTGCGGCGGGCACCAGCAGCCAGGCCGTCATGCCCTTCTTTAACCATAGCCACGGCAGGAAACAGCCAACAATTTCCGCTATCGCAGTGATAAAAAACAGCAAGGCGGTTTTTACCAGCATAGAAAATCTCTCACTAAGCTAAACAAAGCGCTCACCGCTGGTGAGCAAAGAAGCAGCGATGATATACTAGCGCCCATGGTTGTTACAGCCGCGATCCCGGCTGTGCTGGTGTTAACTGAAGGAAATGACGATGAATAAACTGTTTTCCGCCCTGTTGGCGACCGTGGTGACGTCGAGCCTGTTAATGGCTGCGCCCATCGCTTCGGCCAAAACCGATCGCCTGATCATTGAAGATGGCAGCAGCGCCTCCAGCAATGAAGCTGCGCGCCAGAGCAAAGAGCAGTGGAACGATACTAAAAATCTGCGTAACAAGGTCAATACCCGCGTCGAGAAAGAGTTCGATAAAACGGATAAAGCTTTTGATACCCGCGACTCCTGCGAAAAGAGCTACAACGTTAACGCTTATTGGGAACCGAATACGCTGCGTTGCCTTGACCGCCGCACCGGACGTCCACTTGCACCCTAATCGTTTATCGCTGCTATAGTTTTGACAGGATTTCTGACCAAAGGAGTGAATGATGAAAAAACGTAATGCAGTGCTGCTGATGGCGATGTTGTCGCTGCCGGTTTTGGCGCAGGCTTCTTGTGAAAGTGTCAAAGCGGATATCAGCAAAAAAATCATTAACAACGGCGTCGCCGAATCGGACTTCACGCTGGATATCGTGGCCAATGATCAAGCCGATCAAGCTGGCGGCCAGGTTGTGGGTCATTGCGAGAACGACACACAGAAAATCGTTTACAAGAAAAATGGCCGTGATGGCGACAGCAGCGTGCCAGACGGTGCAGGCAGTTCTCAGGATGCGCCCGCGCAGTAACCTTTCGGGCGGCTCTCTGGCCGCCCTGCTTTTACTCCACTTCCGGCCTTTGCCGCGGCATCATCCACGCCACCCACAGCGTTAGAAGCGCAATCAGCAACGACACCACAAACACCCAATGTAATGAGCTGGCGATTTGTCCGGTCCAGTGATGCAATGTCGCTTCCGGCAGCGCCTGGCGACTTTCGTGCGACATGATTTTCTGCATCGGATCGTCCGCCTGCGGCAGACGCAGCGACAAGTTCAGGTTCAGTACCGCGCCCAACAACGCAGTACCAATCGCCGATCCGATCATGCGGCTGAACATGATTGATGCGGTGCAAATGCCGCGAATGTCGTAATGCGCATGGTTCTGCACCGATACCAAAAACGTGGTGCTGGTCATGCCCATGCCGGTGCCAATCACAAAGGCGGTGAATCCCGCCTGCATGATTGAGCTGTCGCTGCGCAGTAACAGTAGTAACGCGCTGCCAGCAATTAGCAGCAGCGCGCCCAACTGCGCGGTGAAGCGATAGGAAGTGATAAGCATCAACCTGCCGCTTAAGGTGCTCGCCAGCGGCCAGCCAATCGACATCATCGCCAGCGCGCTGCCAGCCTGCAGCGGCGTGCCGCCGGTGATGCCCTGAATCCACGTTGGCAGAAACGCGCTGATGCCCATCATGCTGGCACCGATAATTAGGTTGCCGATGTTGCCAGCAACGATGAGCCGACTGCGCCAGATTTCCAGCGGAAACAGCGGCGCATCGGCACGCTGTTCATGATGTTTTAAACGCCAGGCGGCGATGACCGCCAGCAGCAGGAACGGCAGCAGCCAGAAGCCGAGCACTTCGGCCTGCAACAGCGCGACTAATAATGCCGTCACGCAGATCATTAGCCAGCAACTGCCGGTGAGATTGAGCGAGGTGGCCTGATTTTGCTCACGCGCAGGAAGGAAGCGCGCCAGTAGCAGCATGGCGACCGCGCCAATCGGTACGTTAACCCAGAAAATCACCGACCAGCTAAAGTGCTGCACCAGCCATGCGCCGCTCAGTGGGCCAATAATTGCCGCCACGCCCCAGACGCTGGAGAGCCAGCCTTGTACGTTGGCGCGTTCACGCGGCGAATAGACGTCAGCCACAATGGTGGAGGTCAGCGGCATAATCGCGCCAGCACCTAAACCCTGAAAAGCACGAAACAGAATCAGCCACGTCATGCTGTGGGCGAATCCGCACAAAATCGATCCGAGCAGGAACAGCGAAACGCCAATAAACAGCAGCCGCTTGCGGCCCCACATGTCTGCTAATCGGCCATACAGCGGCACGCTGACCGCTTGTGTCAGTAAATAGATGGAAAATACCCAGCCAAACTGCGAAAAGCCGCCAAGATCGGCAATGATGGTCGGCATCGCGGTGGCCACGATGGTGACTTCAATCGCCGCCATAAACATAGCGAGCATGCAGCCGATGAGAATCCAGTGGCGATGTTCCGTGTTCAATTCTGCAGTTTCAGTCATACGTCTCCCTAATTTCTAACAAGGCTAGCTGAAAATTCACCAGACCAGTTTCCTCTGCGTGCGCCCTATCTGTGACGACGTCACTTATTTCGATGAAAATTTTTTATTGTCGGATGATGCCTTATTCCATGCGGGTTAGATGCGGTTTTTGATTATTTCTATCTGTCTGATTTTGCCGCAGAAACTGGCGCTTATCGACAAGCATTGCTATAGGTCTAAGCGGTGCTTTCCAGTTATTCACTGAAAAAGCATCTGCTAATAGTCATTTTAACTGCAATTTAACGGGGTGAAGGATTTTCGTATGTGTGCGTTTTTAACACTGCGCCGCCATCCTGGGAATGACATCACCACATCGAACGATTTTTTGAATCAGGGAGACACTGGCTATGCAAAATGCATCGCTCGCCCGCCGAGCTGGGCTGGCTCTGCTCGCAATTGTTGCGGTGATTGCCCTGCTGGTATGGGGGCTTGGGCTGAATACGCTGCGCGACCGCCGGGAAGATTTGATTTATCTCGGGCAGCAGCATCTGTTTTTGGTGTTTTGGTCAATGTTCTTTGCGCTGCTGGTGGGGATTCCTAGCGGGATCCTGCTGAGTCGTCCGTTTGCCCGTCGCTGGGCAGAGTACGTGATGCAAATCTTCAACGTGGGTAACACGCTGCCACCGCTGGCGGTATTGGCGCTGGCGATGGTGATTGTCGGTATCGGCGATCGTCCCGCGCTGATTGCCCTGTTCCTCGCCTCGCTGCTGCCGATTGTGCGTAATACTTTTGCCGGTTTAAGCGCGGTACCGCCGTCGCTAATCGAAGCCGCCAACGGTATAGGTATGACCAAGTTTCAGCGTTTGCGTCAGGTGGAAATTCCTAATGCGCTGCCGGTGATTCTGGCAGGCGTGCGCATCGCCACGGCGATTAACGTCGGTACCGCGCCATTGGCGTTCCTGATTGGCGCCAGCAGCTTTGGTGAACTGATCTTCCCCGGCATCTACCTCAACGACTTCCCTACGCTGATCCTCGGCGCTGTGGCCACCGCGCTGGTCGCGCTAGTGCTCGACATGCTGCTCGCAGCGTTGGGACGTTATCTCAGCCCGCACTCTGCGGCTTAACACAAGGAGTTTTGTGATGGCCACTGCCAATAAGCTGGCGCGCTGGGTAAAACGTACTGCGCTGGCACTCACCGCGACGCTGGCAATCAGCCAAAGCGCCGCTGCCGCAACACCAATCACCATGGCAACCAAGAGCTTTACCGAGCAGCACATCCTCTCCGCGATGACGGTGATTTGGTTGCAGAAGAAAGGTTTTCAGGTGATCCCCAAAACCAACATCGCCACCACCATCGGTCGTAACGCGATGATCAATAAACAGATTGATATGACGTGGGAATACACCGGCACCTCGCTGATCATCTTTAATCACATCAATAAACCGATGTCGACGGAAGACGCTTATAAAACGGTAAAACAGCTGGATGCGAAGTTGGGGCTGGTGTGGCTCAATCCTGCACCGATGAACAATACCTACGCGTTTGCTATGCAACGCGATCGTGCGGAGAAAGAAGGCATCAACACCATGTCGCAACTGGTGGCGAAGCTGGAAGAGGTGCGCAAGAACGATCCGGATCATAACTGGAAACTGGGTTTGGACCTGGAGTTCTCAGGCCGTTCCGATGGCCTGAAGCCGTTGCAGAAAGCCTACAACATGCCGCTCGATCGTCCGCAGATTCGCCAGATGGATCCCGGCTTAGTCTACAACGCGATTCGCGATGGCTTTGTTGATGCGGGTTTGATCTACACCACCGATGGCCGTGTGAAAGGGTTTGAACTCAAAGTGTTAGAAGATGATAAGCACTTTTTCCCGAGTTACAACGTCACGCCGGTGGTGCGTCAGGATGTGCTGGAGAGCCATCCAGGCTTGGATACGGCGCTTAATCAGCTTTCCGCATTGATTAATGACGAAGCGATCACCGAGATGAACAAACGTGTCGATATTGATCATCAGTCGCCGCAACAGGTGGCGCGTGATTTCCTTCAATCTAAGAACATGCTGTAAGGAGGCGCTGTGGATACCTTGCATTACATCATGAATAACTGGCACACCTTGATGTCGCTCACCTGGCAACATACCTGGCTGGTGCTGGTCGCGGTGGGTTTCGCCATTATCATTGGCGTGCCGCTGGGCATTTTGATTGTGCGCTTTAAATGGCTGGCTACGCCGGTGCTCGGCATCGCCACCATTGTGTTAACCATTCCAACCATTGCGTTATTTGGTTTGATGATTCCACTGTTTTCAATGATTGGTCAGGGCATTGGCGCCCTTCCCGCGATTACTGCGGTGTTTCTCTACTCGCTGCTGCCGATTGTGCGTAACACCCACACCGCGCTGGAGAATTTGTCACCCGGACTGCGTGAAGCCGGTCGCGGAATTGGCATGACCTTCTGGCAGCGTCTGCGCTGGGTGGAAATTCCGATGGCGCTGCCGGTAATTTTTGGCGGTATCCGTACGGCGGTGGTGATGAACGTCGGCGTGATGGCGATTGCCGCCGTGATTGGTGCGGGCGGTTTGGGCCTGCAACTGCTCGACGGTATCAGCGGCAGCGATGTGCGCATGCTGATTGCCGGTGCCTTGATGATTTGTTTGCTCGCGATTGTGCTTGATTGGCTGCTGCACCGTTTGCAGTCGGCGCTGACTCCTAAGGGGATTCGATAATGATAAAACTGGAAAACCTGACGAAAACCTTTACGCAAAAGAACGGCACGTCTCTCAATGCCGTGGATAACGTCAGCCTGGAAGTGCCTGCCGGGGAAATGTGTGTGCTGCTTGGCCCATCGGGTTGTGGCAAAACCACCACGCTGAAGATGATTAACCGCCTGATTCCCTCTTCGAGCGGCAGGATTTTGATCAATGGTGAAGACACCAGCGGGCAAGATACCGTTACCCTGCGCCGCAATATTGGTTACGTGATCCAGCAGATTGGTCTGTTCCCGAACATGACCATCGAGGAGAACATTACCGTGGTGCCGCGCATGCTGGGCTGGGATAAGAAGCGTTGCCGCGAACGCGCCACGGAATTGATGAGCATGGTGGCGCTCGATCCGACCAAGTTCCTTCATCGCTATCCGCGTGAAATGTCCGGTGGTCAGCAGCAACGTATTGGCGTGATTCGCGCACTGGCCGCTGATCCACCGGTTTTGCTGATGGATGAACCTTTCGGCGCGGTCGACCCGATTAACCGTGAAGTGATTCAGAACGAGTTCCTGGAAATGCAGCGTCAGTTGAAGAAGACCGTGATGCTGGTTAGCCATGATATTGATGAAGCGCTGAAGCTCGGCGACCGCATTGCCGTGTTTGGTCAGGGCAAAATTGTGCAGTGCGCCAGCCCGGATGAGCTGTTAGCCAAACCAGCGAACGACTTTGTGGGCTCCTTTGTCGGGCAAGACCGTACGCTGAAACGTTTGTTGCTGGTTCAGGCTGGCGATGTCACCGATCAGCAGCCGACCATCACCGTGCAGCGTAATACGCCGTTGCAGGACGCTTTCGCTACCATGGACGATAACGATATGCGCTCGGTAACGGTGGTCGATGAAGATGGCAAGCCACTGGGATTTGTGAAGCGGCGTGAAGCGCGCGGTTCCACGGGCCGCTGCGAAGAGATGCTGCATACCTTTAAAGTGACCGGCAAAGCGGAAGAGAATCTGCGCGTGGTGCTTTCGAAACTGTATGAGCACAACACCGTGTGGATGCCGATCGTCGATGAGGAAGGTCGTTATAGCGGTGAGATATCGCAGGATTACATTGCCGATTATCTCAGTTCTGGACGTACGCGCCGTCGTTTGAATCCATAAAACCGCACGATACTTGAAACGCAGGAAGAGGCGGCAGAGGAGTAAAGTGTCCCGCGCCATGGATGGCGCGGGCCAAGCCCCAGGGATGGTTTATGGCGTCTTTACGATCTGCCGCCTCTTCTTGCGTATGCACTCTGCACGTTAATGCGACTCTTCAGCCGTTTTTGCTGCTACCGCTTCGTTACGCTCTGAAGGCAGCACGACATTCAAAATAATCGCCAGCATCCCGCCGGTGGTGACTGCGTGACCAAACAGGTTGCTAATCAGCGTGGGGAACTGTTTCAGCACATCAGGCACTGCTTCTACACCTAAGCCGATACCAAACGACACGGCGACAATCAGCATCTCGCGACGGCCAAGCGGCGTTTGCGTCATCACGCGGATACCGGCCGCCACCACGCTACCAAACATCACGATGGTCGCGCCGCCCAGCACCGGCGGTGGAATCTGCTGCAGCATGGAGCCAATCGCCGGGAACATACCGAGCAGCACCAACATCACGCCGATCACCATGCCAACGTAACGGCTGGCGACGCCAGTCATCTGGATAACGCCGTTATTTTGCGCAAAGGTGGTGTTGGGAAAGGCTGAGAATACGGCGGCGAGCAAACAGCTGATGCCATCGGCAAAAATACCGCCCTGCATGCGGCGCTCAAACGCTTCGCCTTCAATCGGCTGCTGCGACAACATGCAGTTCGCCGTAAGATCGCCCACCGCTTCAATCACGGCAATCACCGATACCAGCGCGATGGGAATGAAAATGGTCCAGTCAAAGGCAAAACCAAAACGGAACAGTTCTGGCAGAACCAGCCACGGCGTATCGCCCATTGGCTTGAGGGTGAGATGACCGGTTATCGCTGCGGCGATACAGCCCGCAGCAATGCCGGCAACCACGGCAACCAGCCGCGTCCAGCGATTTTGCGAACGGTTAAGTACAATAATCACCAGCAGCGTCAAGGCGCCGAGCGCCAGATTACCGGGTGCGCCGAAATCGCTGGCGTTATGGCCACCAGCCCAATCGGTGATGCTGACTTTGATCAGGCTGATGCCGATCAAGGTAATAACGGTGCCGGTAACCACCGGCGTCAACACTTTGCGCAATGGCGCGATGCAGCGGCTGATTAACATCGGAATCATCGCCGCAACCAGGTTGCAGCCAAAGATCATCGCCATGATCTCTTCAGGCGATCCGCCGCGCGCTTTGACCATCAATCCGCCCGACAGAATCACACCAAGAAAGGCAAAACTGGTGCCCTGCAAGCAGATCATGCCGGCACCAATGCCCATAAAGCGACGCGCCTGCAGGAACGTACCCAAGCCGGAAACTAACAGCGACATGCTGATCAGATAAGGGATCCACGCCTGTAATCCCAAAACGGAACCAATAATCAGCGGCGGCGTAATTATGCCGACGACGCTGGCCAGCACATGTTGCAGTGCGGCACAAAATGCAGGCAATGGACCGATGCGGTCATTCAGCCCATACAACAAACCTTTCTCATCTGATTGCGACATACAGGTGCTCCGGCAAGATATTCATCAGAGCAGCTGATGCATGAATCACGCCAGAGAAGAGTGTTCAATAAAATGCGGGGAGTAAAGGATTGAATAATAGAGGAATTAATTCGTTAAAAAGGATGGCTGAATCTGAATCATTAGATTCAGCCACTGATCATTTGCGGCACTTTGTTTCATCAGGCCGCAGGCTTTGCACTGTTGTCGTGCGTAAAGTTCTCATCGAGCAGCGAAATATCCAGATAACCGCTCAGTTCCCGCTGCTCTGCACGCGGCAGGTAAGGCAACTCGCCTAATAAAGGTGCACCTAGCTTGCCGCTCAAAACATCAATAATTTCAGCGTAATGCGCCAGGCCGGGATTAATACGGTTTGCTACCCAACCCGCCAGTTGCAATCCATCCTGCGCAATGGCTTCGGCGGTCAGTAAAGCATGGCTGATGCAACCTTCCTTAATGCCCACAACCAGCACAACCGGCAAATGCTCCTGCCGCACCCAATCGGATAAAGGCTGCAAGTCGTTCATTAAACTGCGCCAGCCGCCGGTGCCTTCCACCACCACGCGCGCGGCGCGCTGCTGCAAATCGTTCAAGCTGCGACTGAGCAATGGATAATCAATGCACTGCGACGCGCTGGTGCTGATTTCATCCTCTTCTAGCGCGATAGGATTGACGGCGGAATAAGTGAGAGTGAGGCCCGAAGCCTGCTGCAACAGCAGTGCATCTTTGTTACGTAAGCCTTCGGGTGTGCGCTGCGCGCTTTTGGCTACAGGTTTAAAACCTGCGGCGCAGAGATTCGCCTTGGCAAAGCACTGTAATAACGCGCGAGATACCACGGTTTTACCCACCGCGGTGTCGGTACCGGTGACAAAAAGCGTTTTCACCATTCTCCTCCTTCATTGAAGCGATGTGTAACGTGCGAAGGAGGCAGTTTAAGGAAATGTTTTCTCGGGCAGATTGCGTTAGGACAAACTTAAGGCGAGCTGTAATTATCCCTGCAACAGTTTTACTAATAAGTGGCCGCTATAGAGCGCGTCTTTTATCAGGGCTGCACCGCCAAAAGTACCGGGATCGCTGAAAGCCGTTGGTGTGAGCTGGATTTCACTGCTGTAAGCGGGCAACGCCTGCTGACGAATGGTACTGCTCACCGCAGGGAACAGCACATCGGCGGCTTGATTAAGCGGCGAACCGATAAGGATTTGTTGAGGATTAAAGATGTTTACCATCATCGCCAGCATCCGGCCAATATGATGTCCGACGCCAGCAATCACATCACGCGCCAGACGATCGCCCTGCTGCGCGGCAGCGCATAAGCTCTCAATCGTCAGCGGTGCCTGATGCAATAAACTGTCTGGCTGCGACGGCAAACGTTGGGCAGTGAGGGTAAGCAAGCTTCCGATGCTGGCGACGGTTTCCAGACAACCATTATTGCCGCAATAACACTGCTGGCCGTAAGGATCGATTTGCGTATGACCAATCTCCACCAGCGTACGACCATTTTTATGCAGCAGTTGTCCGCCGCTGATCACGCCCGCGCCGACAGTTTCGTCGATCACAATCTGAATCACATGTTGTGCGCCGCTGGAAGCACCAAACAGTGCTTCGGCTAACGTCCAGGCAGAAATATCATGCTGCACGAACACCGGCAAACCGGTGCGTTGCGCCAGCGTTTCTCCCAGCGGCATATCCTGCACGTCGTAACCCGGCATACGATGTACCACACCAGAAGCCGCGTTGATCAATCCCGGCAAAGTAATGGCGATGGCGGTCAAACGCTCCAGCTTGCTTTGATGACGAATAAAGAAGTCATTCACCAGATCCAGCAAGGTTTGCAGCAGCGGTTTTTCGGCGCTGGCGTGCAGCGGCAAGCGATCTTCCTGCAGCGCGCGACTGCTGAGATCGCGCAGCGTCAGCGTAATGTATCCGGGCTGAATGCGTACGGCGAGATAGTGCCAGGCAAGCGTATCGAGAATCAAACCAATCGCTGGACGACCGCGACTGCCCGGTTCCTGAAATTCGGTTTCCTGTACCAGATGGGCATCGAGCATTTCACGCACGATTTTTGTAATGCTGGCGGGTGCTAACTGGGCACGTTTAGAAAGCTCAATACGCGAAATCGGGCCGTAAAGGTCAATCAGTCGGTAAACCACACCTGCGTTGGTCTGTTTTATCTGATCAATATGACCAGGTTGACTGTACAGATTCACGCCCTGCTCCCATTATTTTCGCGCTTCTAAATAAACAGCAGCTATGGTGATGCAGATTGACCAGCAGCGTCAAATATTTGATTAGAAATGTGATTTATCGCACATAAAGTTTATGCCCTGCTTCACCCGCTGGTTCAATTCTCCGCGTTTTGGAGCATCAACGACATCATATTGGTCATTTGTGCCGTCGGTTCTCGCGTCGCCGACCAGACTAGCCAAACTTCAGAAATCGCGTCGCTTTCCTGCAAAGGGATCCATACCACATCGGCCAAACGCGCACGGCGGAACGACGCCGGCAGAATAGATACGCCGAGTCCGGTTGCCACCAACCCCAGAATGGTCATCGCCTCGCCCACTTCCTGAGTAATAAAAGGTTTGATTTGATAACGATGCAGCAGTGCCAGGATTTCACCGTACAACGCGGTGCCGCCTTGCGGATCGAAAAATACAAACGGCTCGTTGGCTAATGCCTGAATTGAGATCGACTCCGCATCGGCCAGCGGATGCGCCCAATGCACTACCGCGCACAGCGGCTCACGCAGTAACACACGATGCTGCAGATCGCTGGGCAGCGGCGTATTGCGCATCACACCGAGATCCAGCCGGTCGTCATGAAGTGGCGCAAGCTGCTGGCGCGTGTTGTTTTCCTGCATCTGTATGTGCACTTGCGGCCAACGCTGACGAAACTGATACAACGCATCTGAAACCAGACCAGTAAACGGCGCTGACGAGGTAAAACCAATGCGCAGCTCGCCTTCCTGACCGGTGTGCACGCGTGCGGCGCGGCGCGCTGCCTGTTCAACCTGCAACAAAATGCCACGCGCATCCTGCAAAAACAGCGCGCCAGCGGGCGTGATCTGCACGCTGCGGTTGGTGCGGGTAAACAGCTGCGCGCCAATTTCCTGTTCCAGCTGCTGGATCTGCTGACTCAACGGCGGTTGCGAAATATTCAGGCGCTGCGCGGCACGACCAAAATGCAGCTCTTCGGCGACGGCAATGAAATAGCGTAAATGGCGCAACTCGACATTCATATTTTAAAAGTCTCATTTGAGATTATTAATATATTGTACAACCTATTAACGCTTTTCTACAGTAACGCCACAATGGTTCAAACGAGGATGTTCCGTGAGTCGCTCTTCCCAGGCGGTGATACTTGATGAAGACGAGTTGTCCGTAAAGCCTGCTCCAGCTGCAACCCCTTCAGAATGGATTGAACGCGGATCGCCGCAGTTTATGCGCGTGACGCTAGCGCTGTTCTCCGCCGGTCTTGCCACTTTCGCCTTACTGTATTGCGTACAGCCCATTCTGCCGGTGCTATCGCAGCAGTTTGGCGTTTCCCCGGCGCAAAGCAGTATTTCTCTCTCGCTCTCCACCGGCTTAATGGCGTTAGGATTGCTGTTTACTGGGCCGCTGTCGGATGCAATTGGGCGTAAATCGGTGATGGTTACCGCGCTGTTGCTCGCCGCCATCTGCACCTTGATTTCCGCTACCATGAGCAGCTGGCAAGGCATTTTGCTGATGCGCGCGCTGATAGGTTTATCTCTAAGCGGCGTTGCGGCCGTTGGCATGACCTATCTGAGTGAAGAGATTCATCCACGTGTTATCGCCTTTTCCATGGGGCTTTATATCAGCGGTAACTCGATTGGTGGTATGAGCGGACGCCTGTTAACTGGCGTATTGACCGATTTCTTCTCGTGGCGCGTTGCGGTGGGTGTTATTGGTTGCTTCGCGTTGGCGGGCGCGCTGATGTTCTGGAAAATTCTGCCTGCATCTCGTCATTTCCGCCCGGCGTCGCTGCGCCCGCGCAGTTTATTAATCAACTTCCGTCTGCACTGGCGCGATAAAGGTTTGCCGCTGCTGTTCGCGGAAGGCTTCCTGCTGATGGGCGCGTTCGTCACGCTGTTCAACTATATCGGGTATCGCCTGTTAAGTGCGCCGTGGTCACTGAGCCAGGCGGTGGTCGGATTATTGTCGGTGGTGTATCTGACCGGATCATGGAGTTCACCAAAAGCGGGTGCGATGACTAGCCGCTTTGGGCGCGGTCCGGTGATGATCGGCGCGACTGCAATTATGCTGGCAGGGTTGCTGCTGACGGCGTTTAACTCGCTGTGGCTGATTTTGCCTGGCATGATGCTGTTCACCGCCGGATTCTTTGCCGCACACTCGGTTGCCAGCGGCTGGATTGGCCCGCGCGCGCGCCGTGCTAAAGGCCAGGCATCGTCACTTTATCTCTTCAGTTATTACGTCGGTTCCAGCGTGGCCGGTACCTTGGGTGGCGTGTTCTGGCACAGTTATGGCTGGATGGGCGTAACGCTATTCATTAGCCTGCTATTATTAATGGCTTTGCTGGTTGGCTGGCGTTTGCAGTGCCGGAAACTGTAATACCTTTCATCTGTTAAACGGGGCTAATGCGCCCCGTTTTCATCTCAAGTGCACGCCACACGGCGATCTCACAGTCCCAGATAAAACAAAACGGCTATTCGTCGCTATAATTCATTCCATTCCAACAATAGTTAGACTTTTTTTATTTCACAGCAATGAGGTCGTTAGATGGGACTCTATTATTACGTCGATAAGCACGCCGGCTATAACGACAACCATGTAGTACATGCAACGGGATGCCCGTTTTTACCCACCGATGAGGCACGCCGTTTTCTTGGTACTTTCTACACGCCAAATGCCGCCATCCAGCAAGCGCGTAAATTTTATGCCAGTGCGCTAGGGTGCGAGCACTGTTGTCCGGTTGGGGTAAAAAAAAACATGACGACTCAAAATAGCGTGGCACTAAAACACATGGTGAGACTCTGATAATCATGATTTGAGAGTGGTAAGGTGCCCTCGCTGTTTTGTTAAGCACCGCTGAGGCGTTTCATAATAACTATAAATTTAAGTGTAATAATAACTGGACCTTAAGACGTTCATTGTGGCGTCAGGTCCAGTCGCCTCTTCCCTGATTTCATCACTCCTGATTACTCTCGCCTTCATACCAGAAAGCGTAATAACCTCAGGCTATTAACAACGCCTTCCACGATAAAAAATAATCAGTAATAAAAGCCCGACAAACGGTTTCCCTTCGCTCATTAATGCTCCACAATAGCGGCAATTTGTGACTCCGGTCACTTTCTGGGGTGCCTATTCGCCCTTTCACTCGCCGTCTGACAGATTTGAACTCCATGCAATCTACTACTGTTTCCCGTAAAACGGCCTGGCTACGCGTTGTATTGCTGGCTATTGCTGCTTTTGTTTTTAACACCACAGAATTCGTGCCTGTCGGTTTGCTGTCAGATATCGCCGCCAGCTATGACATGAAGACTGCCGACGTCGGCATCATGCTGACCATCTATGCGTGGGTCGTCGCACTATTGTCCCTGCCGTTGATGCTGCTTACGCGCAATATTGAGCGTCGCCTGCTGTTGGCCGTGTTGTTCATCGTGTTCGTCGCCAGCCATGTGCTCTCGTCTGTGGCATGGGATTTCACCTCGCTGGTGATCTCGCGCATTGGTATTGCCTTGGCGCACGCGGTGTTCTGGTCAATTACCGCTTCGCTGGCTATTCGCGTGGCGCCTGCAGGTAAGAAAACTCAGGCGCTGAGTATGCTGGCAACCGGTACCGCGCTGGCAATGGTGCTGGGCGTGCCGATTGGGCGCATCGTCGGTCAATATCTTGGCTGGCGCACCACCTTCGGCATGATCGGTTTGTCTGCATTGGTGTTGCTGATTTTGCTGATGCGCATCCTGCCGCGTCTGCCGAGTGAACATACCGGTTCACTGAGCAGCGTGCCGATGCTATTCCGTCGTCCGGCGCTGGTAGCAATGTACGTGCTGGTTACCGTAGTGGTAACGGCGCATTACACCGCTTATAGCTACATCGAACCGTTTATGCAGGTGGTTGCCAATGCGGATGACAATTTCACCACCCTGCTTTTACTGCTGTTTGGATCGGCGGGCATCATCGGCAGCGTGTTGTTTAGTACGCTGGGTAATAAATTCCCGTCGGCGATGCTGATCGCCGCGATTGCGATGATCACGCTAAGTATGGGCTTGCTGGTATTTGCCGCAGTGCGTCCCGCTGCGATCACCGTGCTATGCATCGTGTGGGGCATGGCAATGATGATGATTGGTCTGGCGATGCAGGTGCGCGTTTTGGCGCTGGCGCCGGATGCTACCGACGTCGCAATGTCGCTGTTCTCTGGTATCTACAACATCGGTATCGGCGCAGGTGCGCTGCTGGGTAATCAGGTCAGCTTGCATATGCAAATGTCGGACGTTGGTAACGTCGGCGGCATTATTGGCCTTGTGGCACTGTTCTGGTGTATCGCTATCTTCCGCCGCTATCCTCAACTGCGTTCTAACGGATAAGAAAAAAGGCTTCAGAAGGATTATCTTCTGAAGCCTTTTATTCACTTCTTACGGAATGCTTAATCGCACTCCGCTCAATTCTCTTAGTTATAAATTACTGCTGTGCCATTTAGCTTGTTGTTGCCAGAGGTCGAAGTGATGCGGAATGACTTTGCTCCGGCAGCATTGGCCTTTTCCGATAGCTGATTCTCCAGCGACGTCAGGTTGGTGCTGCCTGAAGCGCTAACCACACCAATTTGTTGTTGATTCATTGGCGCTTCGTTTACCAGGTCTGCAGCCATGCTACCAAACGCGATTGAGGATAATGCTACAGCGGCCAGGGTCAGTTTGATGCTTTTCATAATTTTGCTCTCTTAAACAGATGAATTGGGGTCGGTCGCGATTAAGTTAACAACCGTTAATTAAATGCTACTGCCGAAAGGGTGCGCGCGTCAATCATTTTATTAACGGTCATTATTTTAATCGGAAGTGGCGTGATTATGGGCTTCCCAGCCCTATTCGACTTATCCATTTGGGTGCTTTCGACAGCTAAAAGCACAAACGGACAATGACGAACAGGCTCATTCCGGGCTGCGCTTGCATATTTATTTAATGATCGGTAATTTAATTGGGTGTTTCTAAGCTTTGAGGTGCCCAATGACAGAATTGATCGATGTAGTGAACAGGAAAACGCGCGGTCGCCCGAAAGTGTTTGATCGGAATGATGCCCTGGACAAGGCATTGATGTTGTTCTGGGCGCATGGTTATGAAGGCACGTCCTTGTCCGATTTGGTTAATGCAACCGGCGCGAAAGCCCCAACCCTTTATGCTGAGTTTGAGAATAAAGAGGGTTTATTCCGTGCGGCGATGCAGCGATACATTGAAACCTTCAGCGCACAACGCAACGCAGTGCTTAACGATGATGCATCAGACGTGAAAACGGCAATTGAAGCCTATTTTCGGGCAACCGCCGCGTGCTTCACAGAATGTGATAAGCCAGCAGGCTGTTTCTTCATTTGTACTTCGAGCGCGCTCTCTTCCGGCTCGGAAGAAGTGGCGCAGATGCTAGCTCAGCAGCATCATGCACAGGAATCAGCATTAAAAGCATTCCTTGATACCCGGCAGCAGCGCGGCGAATTACCGCAATGTGCCAATAGTGCAACCTTAGCTAGCTATCTGGCGTGCTTACTTCAGGGAATGTCGGTACGTGCTCGAGAAGGAGCTAATCGTGAGGATCTTGACCAGATTGTGGATACGCAGATGGCAATCTGGCCCGCTCTGGCGGGATATTGTGAGTTGAGCACCAAATAAAATTCAGGCCGACTTCCCTGTCGGCCTGAAATTATTGCCTCTATTCGAATACAGAGACGAGCGAGCGTTAAGGCAGGAAAAACATCGGTTTTAATGCCGCACTCACCGGGCTGTTATCCGGATTTGATGGCATTAAATCCTTCATAGATGCCCACCAACGCTGACACACTTCCGTTTTTGCCACTGCTTCCCAGCGCGCTTCAGACTCAATTTCCACGCTGGCAAACAGCAGATTGCGTTCAGCATCCAGCCAGATAGCGTAATTGTGCGCGCCATGCGCTTTTAACGTCTCGGCCAGCTCCGGCCAAATTGGCGTATGGCGACGCAGATACTCATCGTGGCAGTGTGCATGCACCTGCATCACAAAGGCTTTACGCAACATCGCTGCGCTCCGCCTGCAGCGCGGCTTGCCACGGCTTAACGTTGAAGCGTTCACCCAGCGCAATCAGTTGCTCAGTGGTGATGCTTTGACGAATGCCACCCATCGACAGCGCTTTCACCACCACTTCGGAGGATTTCTCTGCCGTATCGATCAGGCCAAAGGTTTCATCGAGGTTTGGACCGGCGCCAAAGATGCCATGGAACGGCCACATCACAATGCTGTGGTTTGCCATCGCGTCGGCTGTTGCCTGGCCGATTCCGTCAGTGCCTGGCACCATCCACGGCAGAATACCGACACCATCCGGGAACACCACCAGACATTCGGTACTGCCTTCCCACAGCAGTCGTGTGAAGCGTGCGGAATCCAGATCGACCACATAGCTCAGCGCCATAAAGTTGGTGGCGTGACAGTGCATGATCACGCGATCAACGCCGTTTGAGACCTGTTTGCGCACGCTGTGGGACTGGAAGTGAGCTGCCAGTTCAGAGGTTGGCAGGCCACCGTTACTCAAACCCCAGTGGATTTTGTATGACAAGCCTTTGTCATCAACCTGCAATAGCGCCAGACAATCAGCCGGGTCGATCTGTACATTACGGAAAAACTTACCCGATCCGGTAACCAGGAACCAATCATTGGCTAGCGCTGGAGCAGGCTTGGTCAGCTCAATACAGCGCGGCTCTGCATAGAAATCACCGGCGAAATCTTTAACTTCTTCCGGCAGTAAACGTAAGCTGACGTTGCCGCCATTACGTTCATCCCAGCCCTTCAACCACATGTCGCTGGTCGCTTTAACCATTCCCTGAACAAAAGCGGAAGAGAGAATATTTTGCATGGTGTGTCCCTTAACGTTGACGCAGTGTTTGTTGTTCGTAATGACGGACTTCGCTCAGCCAGCTGGCATCAGCAGGGACATCGTGGCGCAGACACCAGGCTTCCCACACCGCTTGCCACGGCAACGATTTTTGTTCTTCCAGCATCGCCAGGCGACCGGTGTAATCCCCTTCGTTCTCTAGCTTGCGTAACTGATCGGTAGGTTCCAGCAGTGCGCGTAGCAGTGCTTTTTTGGCATTGCGTGTACCAATTACCCACGCCGCGATGCGGTTGATAGACGCATCAAAGAAGTCGAGACCGATATGCACCTTGTCGAACAGCTTGTGGCGCGCGATCTCGGTGGCGATAGCCTGGGTTTCATCGTCGAGAATCACCACGTGGTCACTGTCCCAGCGCACCGGACGGCTTACGTGCAGCAGCAGGCGCGGCACATAAAGCATCGCAGTGGAAATCTTGTCGGAAATCACTTCGGTTGGATGGAAGTGGCCGGCATCCAGCGTTAGTGCGGTCTGGCGGCTACTGGCATAACCCAGGCAGAATTCATTGGAGCCCACGGTGTAGCTTTCGGCACCGATACCAAAAAGTTTGCTCTCTACCGCATCGATGTGATGCGCAGGGTTGAGCTTTTCACTGATTACTTCATCAAGCGCACTTGCCAGGCGTTGACGCGGTGCAAGGCGATCGACGGTGAGATCTTTCATTCCATCCGGCACCCAGATGTTCATAACAGATGCAGTACCCAGTTGCTCACCAAAGTGCGCCGAGATGCGACGGCTGGCCTTGCAGTGATCGATCCAGAACTGGCGAATCCCTTTGTCGGCGTGTGACAAGGTAAAGCCATCGGCGCTCAGTGGATGGGAGAAGCAGCTTGGATTAAAGTCGAGACCCAACTTGTGCGTCTTAGCCCATTCCACCCAGTTGCTGAAGTGTTTCGGTTCAATCGCATCACGATCAACCGGCTTATCGCTCTCCAGGTAAATTGCATGCAGGTTAAGGCGTTTTGCCCCCGGAATGAGTGACATCGCTTTTTCAACATCTGAGCGCAGCTCATCAGCATTACGGGCGCGGCCCGGATAGTTACCGGTAGCCTGAATACCGCCGGTCAGTTCACCGTTTGGATTTTCGAAGCCGCGCACGTCATCGCCTTGCCAGCAGTGCATCGAGACCGGAATGCCATCCAGCTGTGCCATTACCTGTTCCACATCCACACCGATGGCGGCGTAGCGTTGTTTGGCCAGTTCGAAGGCCTGTTCAATCAGCTTAGTCATATGCAAGTTCCTTAGCAGGTTGGCTGAGCGCGGCAAAGCGTGCCTGATGGGCAGCGAAGGCGCTGTTGTTCAACGGTTCAAATTTTTCTAACGGGAAGTTTTGGCTAATGCAGCGGCGTAAATCGCTGACGTCACGCAGTTCGCCTAAGGCAATGAGCTGGCAGCCGACGTTACCGAGCGTTGAGGCTTCAATTGGCCCGGCTAATACCGGCAGTTGGCAGGCATCGGCACACAATTGGTTTAACAGTGGGTTCTGACTGCCACCGCCCACCACATGCAGCTGGCGCAGCGGTGCAGCGCGCAATGTGCCGAGTTCGCCAATCACCTGGCGATAGAGCAAGGCCAGACTCTCAAAGATGGTGCGGGCCAGCGCGGCAGGCGTCTGCGGAACGGGCATGTTCTGTTCGGCACAGGCGTTCTGAATCTCCTGAACCATGCTGTCTGGATTGATAAAACGGCTGTGATTGGGGTTAACCAGCGCACGACAGGCAGGTTCCTTTTCAGCGTCTTTGATCAGCGAGCAGAGATCGGTAATGTGCAGCTCGGTGCAGACACGTTGCAGCAGCCACAAACCCATAATGTTTTTCAGAACACGGTAGCCTTCTGCTCCACCTTCATTGGTGATGTTGGCATTGAGCGCCGCCGTGCTGACACAAGGCTGCAAGCTCTCGATCCCCATCAGCGACCAGGTTCCCGAGCTGAGATAAGCGGCATCATCCTGCATTAACGGCGTGGCCAAAACCGCGCTCGCCGTATCGTGTGTCGCAACCGCGATCACCGGAATGTGGTTGCCGCTGGCGCTGGTCCAATAACCAACGGTATTGCCTGGCGAGGTTGGTTTACCGAACCATTTAGCCGGCACGCCAGCCCAGGCAAGCAAATCGCTGTCCCATTCGCCGCTGTGAATATTGAGCAACTGCGTGGTGGTGGCGTTGGTGTATTCCCAGTTCATCTGCCCGGTAAGGCGATAGTGCAAATAGTCTGGAATCATCAGCGCATGCTGCACTTGTTCCTGCCAATCTGGCTGCTGCTGATGCAGTGCGTGCAGTTGATAGAGCGTGTTGAAAGGCAAGAACTGAATACCGGTGCGCTGATAGATCGCACCTTTGCCGAGATCATTAATGGCCTGAGCCATATGCCCTTCCGTGCGCTTGTCGCGATAGCTTACCGCCTCGCCGACGCGCTCACCGTTGGCATCGAGTAACACCAAATCAACGCCCCAGGTATCGATGCCGATGCTGTCCGGCACAATACCTTCATCATCTAGCTGGGCGAGCCCTAAACGAATCTCCTGCTCCAGTCGATCCAAATCCCAACAATCATAATCTGCACGGCGCACACGCTGATTGGTGAAGCGACGAACTTCGCGCAGGCTGATTTGCTGATTCGCTGAACTCCATTGTGCGAGCATCACGCGCCCGCTGGATGCGCCTAAATCAATGGCAACAATGTTACGCATACTCATGGCGTGTTCTTCCTGTGATGAGATGGCTACAGATTAGAAATCTCTGCTTTTTGCCACCTTCCCCTTACTGCCAGTGCGTAATAGTCGCTGGCACGCTAACAAAGAAGTTCGTGAGAAAGCTCACAGAACCACACAAGAAGGGAGATGTGAGCCTTGCCGCATTTCCGTCAATCACTGGTGAGATCTTGAAAAATTAGCCATTTTCCTGCGCCACTAAGTTGAAAATTCAAGGTAAGGTGCGGGGCGCCTGCGTAGACTCGGCAACAGTTGAGTTAATAAAGAGGCGAATCATGACCGTTTTACATAGCGCAGATTTCTTCCCGGAAGGGAATTACGCCATCGCCATTGAGCCGCGCGTGCCGCAGCAGGCATTTCCGGAGCACCATCATGATTTCCATGAGATTGTGTTAGTGGAACAAGGTTCTGGCATTCATGTGTTTAATGGTCAACCACAGGCTTTATCCGCAGGATGCGTGTGCTTCGTGCGCGATCACGATCGCCATCTTTATGAGCAAACGGAGAATTTATGTCTGACCAACGTGCTGTATCGCAGTCCGGCGGCATTCCGTTTTCTCTCGGGTTTGCAGGAACTCCTGCCGCGCGAAGAAGAGGACCACTACGCGTCGCACTGGCGCATTAATCACAAGGTAATGGCGCAGGCGCTGCAAATCGTTACGCAGATGAAGCAGCAAGATGCATGGTCGTTGGAACGGCACGCACGTCAGGAGCAACTTTTTCTGCAACTGTTGGTGTTGTTGCGCGAAGCGGCTCACAACGATCAATCACAGGATCAGGAAGCCCGCTTGCATCGGTTGCTCGACTGGCTCAATGAGCACTACAGTGAAGAGATTGTGTGGGATGCCTTAGCCGATCGTTTTTCATTGTCGCTGCGTACCCTGCACCGCCAGATGAAGCAGCAAACCGGCAATACACCGCAGCGTTACCTGAATCGGCTTCGCCTGTTACAGGCGCGGCATTTACTGCGTCATAGCGATATGCGCATAACAGACATTGCCTACCAGTGCGGATTTGGTGACAGCAACCACTTCTCCACGCTGTTCCGGCGAGAATTTGGCTGCGCGCCCAGAGCGGAGCGCCAGCAGATGCTATAACGGGAGCGTTTCCTCATGTCGCTGATTTTAACGCGCGAAGACTATTTTCCGTCCACCAATCTGCCGATTGCTGTGGCCGAGCGCATGCCGCAGCCCTCCTTCCCTCCGCACCGTCATGAATTCAGTGAAATCGTTATCGTCTGGCGCGGCAACGGCCTGCATGTGTTGAACGATCGTCCATGGTTGATAACCTGCGGCGACGTTTTTTACATTCACGATAACGACTGCCACAGCTACGACAGCGTCAACGACCTGGCGCTGGATAACATTCTTTACTGCCGCGATCGCTTTCGTCTTGGCCTTGACTGGAGCCAGTTGCTGCCGCCGCAAGAAGAAGATTCGCCGGGCTGCTGGCGTTTGACCACACGCGGGATGGCGTTAGCGCGTGGCGTGATTAGCCAACTTGAGCGCGAGAGCCGCAAAAGTGATTCGCTATCGATTCAACTCTCCGAAGCGCTGTTTTTGCAACTCGCGCTGATTTTGCGTCGTCACGGTTATGCTGCCGATCGGCCCTGGGCATTGCCTGAAGGTGAGCAACTGGATCTGCTGATGTCGGCGCTGCAAGGTGCCATCAGCCGTCCATTCGATTTGGCGGTGTTTTGCCAGCAGAATCAGTTAAGCGAGCGCGCGTTAAAACAGCTGTTTCGCCAGCAAACCGGTATGACCGTGGGACACTATTTGCGGCAGCTCCAGCTGTGCCAGGCGAAGTATCTGCTACGTACACAGGATTGCTTAATCAGTGAAGTGGCCGCGCGTTGCGGTTTCGATGACAGTAACTACTTTTCGGTGGTGTTTACGCGGGAAACCGGTTTAACGCCGAGTGCGTGGCGGCAGCGCTTCCTGCCGCATCGCGAACTCTCATCTGAGAAAGTTAAAGCCTGACGCGAGGTGTGCGTCAGGCCTTTTATTAGTTTGCTAATCCTAATCCTACAATGTTGGCGGCAATTATAATCACCACACAACCCAGTGACAGCACGCGCACAGGGCGTTGACCCGCTGACTTCCACTCTTTCAGCACCAGACCAACCAAGCCACCGCACAGCACGTAGAGACTCATATGCAGCATCCAGCTGACAAAGTCATACTGTGCTGGGATTTTGGCGTGGCCCCAGGCGTAGAAGAAGAACTGCAGATACCACATGGTGCCGCCCAGCACGGCAAACGCGATATTGGCCAGCAGCATCGGTTTGGCGACGGAGAAATCACGGCGAACAGAGAGATCGGTTTTTACTGCCAGACGGATAAAGCAATAAGCCAGATTGACTAATGCACCGCCGCCCATGATCACCACATAGCTTGGCAACGCCACATACAACGGATTGATACCCAGATTGGCTGCGGCTTCATGCATCGGCTTGGCGGCATCCATCGCAAATGACATGCCAGCGGAGAAGATGCCGCACATCACCGCCAGAATCAGACCTTTCTTCAGATTGAACTCTTCGGCGTTGATGCCAAGCGCCCGCTCTTTTAACAGACCGGCACGTGAAACAATCGCCACACCAATCAACGCAACAAATACGCCGAGCAGCGTCATACGTCCACCGGTTGAGTTGAATAGCTCAACAAAGCGTCCCTGCAGCAGCGGCGTCATTAAGGTGCCCACCACTAAGGTGATACCGATGGCAATCCCGATGCCCATCGACATACCGAGGTAGCGCATGGTCAACCCGTAGTTGATGTTTCCGATGCCCCACATGGCACCAAACAGAAACACCGGCATTAGTTGAGAGAAACTAAAGCTGCCGTAATACGCCCAGAAGTTCGGCAGTAATACCGCACTGACTGCCCAGGGAAGAATCAGCCACGACATAATGCCGCCTACCGACCACATCGTTTCCCAGGACCACTTTTTCACCTGCTTAAATGGAGCATAAAAACAGGCGGCACTGGCGGCACCCACCAGATGCCAGAAAATACCTGCAATGATGGCACTGTTCATTGTTATTCCTTCGTAAGGTTGAGGCCAACAGGAAACCGGCGGTTTCCCGATTACCGGCAGTCTACGGTGGGCAGCTTTTCGTCAGCCTTTGGATGGCTGCCGGAAAGCGGAGGTTGCTGGCAAAATTCGGTGGGTCGTCAACATAAGGATCACAAAATCGCATTTGCAGGTAGATCACGAGGTGTTTTTTATAAGTCGCTTATTATTCAGCATATTTTTCTATTGTGCTGTGTCGAACAGCACAGTTTTTGATTCACTGCCACTGCAACAGTTAACATGGCAGTCACACAAAGCCGCGCACCAGACTTTCCCCGCAGGCGTTTAATCCGTATAACGTTGGGAAAATCATCAGGACGAAGGATTGAGATGAATACCAAGAGATTGCGGCTACTGCTGTCACAATCAGTGAGCCGCGTGATGCTGGATGACATCCGCGCCATCGTGCCAGCGCAGGCGCTTAACGTCTTTATTAATGGATTAGATGAGACGCACTACGCCACGCTGGATTGCGTGCAGAGCGAAGAGAATTGCGCCCTGCTGGCGTCGGTGATTGTGGTGTGGCGCCAACTGGGTCACATTCATGCGATTCATTATCAGAAAGGTGAGCATCTTCGTCAGGTCGATGACGCCACGCAATTCCAGCTGTTCAGTATGATGAAAACCCATCGCGCGATCGTGCAGATCGCTTAACTCTCGGGATGACTATGAAAATCGGACTGCTTTTCCCTATTGCCATCATCATTGCTGGCGTCAGTTTTTTGGCGTGGTTTATTGCCAGCGGCGCGGCGATGCCGGGTTCCTGACATTTATTTAACATACGTTGAATCGCCTCTAAGCCGCTGAAAGCGCGGCATTTCGCCAGGAATGCTGCGTCTGTCGTGCTGTTCTTCCCTTCTTTGCCACCCTTCAAGTCGCATTGGCAATAGCAAAAAGGTGCAATACCGCGATCTGTTTCACTCTGCACTTCACAAAACTTTAACGAAACCGATCGCGGAGAACCTGCAGATGACAACACACCATCAACATTACATTAATGGCGCGTTTGTTGCCGATCAGAACGACAAGTGGATAGAAGTAATTAATCCGGCAACCGAGGCGTTACTGTCACGCGTGCCGGAAGGCAGCAAACACGATGCCGCGCAGGCCATCGACGCTGCTGAAGTGGCGCAGCCGGATTGGGAAGCACTTCCTGCCGTGGAACGCGGCAACTGGCTGCGTAAAATTGCCGTTGCTATTCGTCAACGTGAGCCGGAACTGACCGCCACTATCGTCGCCGAAGGCGGAAAAACCCAGGGGCTGGCGCAAACTGAAGTGCTGTTTACCGCCGATTATCTTGAGTACATGGCCGAATGGGCACGTCGTTATGATGGCGAGATCATTAACAGCGATCGTCCTAACGAAAACATCTTCGTGTTCAAGAAAGCCATTGGTGTCACCACCGGCATTCTGCCATGGAACTTCCCCTTCTTCCTGATTGCACGTAAAGCCGCGCCCGCGCTGGTAACCGGTAATACCATTGTTATCAAGCCCAGTGAGCTGACGCCTAACAATGCGGCGATTTTTGCGCAAATCATCCATGAAATTGGTCTGCCAAAAGGCGTGATCAACTTTGTTTACGGCTATGGCCCAGAGATTGGTCAGGAGCTGGCAGGCAACCCGAAAGTCGGTCTGGTCAGTTTGACCGGCAGCGTCAACGCCGGTATCGCCACTATGGAAGCTGCTGCGAAAAACGTCACCAAAGTCTCGCTTGAATTGGGCGGAAAAGCGCCGGCTATCGTGATGGATGATGCTGACCTCGATCTTGCGGTCAAAGCAATCGTCAGCTCCCGTGTGATCAACACCGGACAGGTTTGTAACTGTGCTGAGCGCGTTTACGTGCAGGAAGGCATTTACGACCGCTTTATCAGTGCCCTGACCACCGCCATGCAGCAGGTGAAGTTCGGTAATCCGGCCGAGCAGAATGATATTGATATGGGTCCGCTGATCACGGCGGCTGCGCTAGAGCGCGTTGAGCAGAAAGTGGCGAACGCGGTCGCAGATGGCGGGAAAGTAGTGCTGGGCGGCAAGCGTGCAGGCAGCAAAGGATTCTATTTCGAGCCAACTATCATCACGGGCGTGCGTCAGGATATGGAGATCATGCAGCAAGAGATTTTTGGTCCGGTGCTGCCAGTGATGACCTTTAAAACTCTTGATGAAGCCGTAGCGCTGGCGAATGACTGTGAATACGGTCTGACTTCATCGATTTACACCCAAAACCTCAACACCGCGATGGTTGCCCTGCGTAAGTTGAAGTTTGGCGAAACCTACATCAACCGCGAGAATTTCGAGGCGATGCAAGGTTTCCATGCGGGCTGGCGTAAATCGGGCATTGGCGGTGCCGATGGCCGTCACGGTTTGGAAGAGTTTTTGCAGACACACGTGGCGTATTTGCAGTTCTCGTAATGTCGCCATTTATGGCGACCAGGTGCGCATCCCTGCGCACCTGAAATCGTTAAGAAACCCGCTTCTGGCTGCGCAGCAGCGCCAGGCCGCTTAATACCGACATCGCCATCAGATAATAGCCGGGTGCCAGGCTGGTACCCGTCGCGCTAATCAGCAGTGTACAAATCAGCGGTGCAAAGCCACCAAACACCGTCACCGCCACGTTATAGCTGATCGCCATGCCACTGGCTCGCGTACCAATCGGGAACAGATCCGCCATCACTGATGGCACTGTTGAGAAGTAGATCGACTTCAGCAGCGCCATCCAGCACACCAGCAAAATCAGGGTGGTCGGCGTGGTGTGATCAACCACCAGCTTAAATGCCGGATAGATGGTAACGATCAGCAGAATCAACGATCCCCACATCAGCGGCACGCGTCCTACGCGCTCTGCCCATAACCCCATGATTGGCGTGACCACCGTCAGAATCACGCCCGCCAACAAGGTGGCGGTAAACGCTACGCTGCCTGACAAGTGCAGATTTTTAGTGGCGTAAGTCGGCACGTAGTTGAGCATGTAGTTCACCGCAGTCGAGATCACCATCAGGCCGATTGCTAACAGCATCAACTCCTTCTGGCGGCCAAACAGACTTTTTAGCGGTGCGGCTTCCGGTTTGTGCTCAGCAAAGCTCGCTGGTTCATGCACGTGACGTCGGATATAGATCCCCAGCGGACCAATCAGCAGACCGAAGGCGAACGGAATGCGCCATCCCCAATCCTGAATCTGGCTTTCGCTGAGAATCTGCGTCAATCCAAGGCCAAACGCCGACGCCATTAACGTACTGGCGCCCTGCGTGGCGAACTGCCAGCTGGCGATAAAGGCTTTGCGCTCCGGAAAATGCTCAACCAGGAACGCCGTCGAGCTGCCAAATTCACCGCCGGCAGAGAAACCCTGCACCAGACGCGCCAGCAAAATCAGCAGTGGCGCCATCAGGCCAATGCTGCTGTAGCTCGGCATAAAGGTGATGACTGCACCGCCGAGCATCATCAGGTTAATCGATAACAGCAGCGCTTTTTTACGTCCGTGGCGATCGGCATAGTTGCCCAGCACAATCGCGCCGAGCGGACGAATCAGGAATGACACGCCAAAACTACCAAAGGTCAGCAACATCGAGACCGACGGATCGCTGGTGGGAAAGAAGGCATGCGCAATGTAGCTGGCAAAAAAGCCGTACACAGCGATATCAAACCACTCCAGCGCATTACCGATACAGGTGGCGAACAGCGTTTTGTGCAGATTGGGTTTTGCCGCGCTCAACGGCATCGCCGTATTCAATGTACTCATTGGCCACCTCCTACGTGCGCACGATGCTGCGCCACCAGTTCCGTTCCCTGCTCGCCGAGATCCCACAGCAGACGCGTCATGATCTGCAAACCTTCGCGGGCAATCGATTTCAACATATGCTCGTTAACGCCATGCTGGCCGCAGGCCGGATACGAATGCGGAACCCACAAGGTGGGCAAGCCGAGAATGTCAGAGAACACTTCATTGGGCAGCGAACCGCCGAGGTTAGGCAGCAGCGCCGGTTTCTTGCCGCTGGTTTCCGCCATGCTGCTAAGAACCCAATTGACCAGCGGATCGGTGGGATCAAGGCGTGTCGCGGGCGATCCGCGCATAAACTCCACGTCCACATAGTCAAAACCGTGCTCTTGCAGATGGGCGCGCACATGCTGGGCGAGGTTTTCCCAATCGGTGCCCACCACAAAACGCAGCTGACAAACCGCCGTAGCACTGCCCGGAATGGCATTCATTGGACGTGCCGGATTGCCGGTGAGGAATGACAACACTTCCAGCGTGTTCCAGCCATACAGGCGTTCGGTTGGCGTCAGTCCAGGCTCGCCCCAGTTCACGTCAATGTCGGGATCGCCCGGCATGCCGCCGACTTCGATATCGCCGAGAATATCGCGCACCTGCGGCGTCAGAGAGTTAGGTTTCAGCGCCTCAACCTGCAACACGCCCTGTGCGTTGACTAGCGAGGCGATGGCGTTGGCCAATTGTGTACCCGGATTGCTCAACAATCCGCCCCAGTTGCCGGAGTGATAAGCGTTGTCACGCGCGTTGACGGTCAAACGGAAGTTAACCGCGCCGCGTGAGCCCAGGAACAGCGTGGGACGAATCGCGTTGAGGCGCGGACCATCTGAGGCAATAAACAGATCGGCTTGCAGCAGCTCGCCATGCTGCTGGCACAACTGCGCCAGTCCCGGCGAGCTGATCTCCTCGCCCATCTCGAACAGCATTTTGCAGTTGAAGCCCAGGCTTCCGCCGCGCAACTGATACACCTGCTCCAGCGCCGCCAGATTGACAGAGTGCTGGCCTTTGTTATCGGCGCTGCCGCGCGCATACCAGCGATCGCCCTCTTCAACCATCTGCCACGGCGATAAGCCGTCGCGCCAGTTTTCATCGTCGCCAAACACCACATCGCCGTGACCATAGCTGAGCAAGGTTGGCAGCTGCGGATTTTCAATGCGTACCGCCACGAGGAACGGTCGATTAGCGGCTTCCGGGTTGTCGATGAAGTGCAAAGTAAAGCCCAGTGCAATCAGCTGCGGGCCGATCTCATCCTGCAAATAACGCTGTAGCTCGCTGTCACGATCCTCGCGCTGGCTTTCGGTGCGTTGCGCCACACGACGCGCCAAAATACGTTGAAATTCCCCGCTGTCAAAATAAGCGGTGGCCTGTTGAACCGCCTGTTGTGCTGTCATGTTTGCCCTGTCTTTTATTGTTTTGTCGTTAATTCATCTTTGCGGAAACGCTGCTTTGCCACAATTATCAATTTATCGAGTAAGATTTGCTTTTATTGCAAAGCTAGCCTGCCCGATTTCGAGGCATGCACCACCATGAGGCACCCGCATGTTAAGCAGTGAAATCCGCTATTTTCTCGCCGTCGCCAATACCGGCTCGCTCAGCGCCGCCAGCGAACAGCTGTTTGTGGCGGTGTCGGCGATCAGTCGACAAATTCAGCGACTGGAGAATCAGGTTGGCGTGCCGCTGTTTGCACGTCATGCGCGCGGCATGGTGTTGAATGAAGCGGGCGAGATTTTCGCGCATCACGTACGTAAGAACCTGCTGGATATGGAGTACGCGCTGGCGGAGATTAAGGGGCTAAAAGCGGTGCGCCGCACGCTGATCCGCGTGGCCTGCACCGATGGGCTGGCGTTTACGCTGCTACCCCGTTTGATCGCGGATTTTCGCAATGACAATCCGGGCGTGCTGTTTGATGTGAAAGTCGCCAGCACCCAAGGCGTGGCGGAAGCACTGCGCAACGGCGAGTGTGACGTAGCGCTGCAGTTTAGTCTGCACGCTGAACGCGGTGTCGAAGTGATGGGTTCGTGGCCGGCACCGGTATTAATCGTTATGCATCAAACGCATCCGCTGGCGACTGCGCCGCAGGTCACGCTCGCCGATCTCAGCCACTATCCGCTGGCCTTGCCGCAGCAAAACACCACCGTGCGGCAACTGTTCGAACTCGCCAGCCACATGAATGGCAGCCTGGTCGAGCCAGTGATGACCTGCGATACCTTTTCGATGCTGTTTCAATTTTTGCTACGTACGCCGCAGGCGGTGACGATTTGCAGCGCCTTCACCGTGCTGCAGGAGGCTGAAACGCACGGTTTTATTTTGCGCTCGGTAGGCATCGATCAGCTGAGCCAGCGCACTTTGCAGCTGCAGACGCAATCAGGGCGACCTCGCAGTGCCGCCCTGAATGTGTTTCTCTCTTTTTTACTGAAACAGCTGGACGCGTTAGAGGAACCGCTGCGCCAGCGCTGGAAGCCGTAACTCAGTTCTTGATATCCACCGGATAGAAGATGTGTTTACCGAACGGATCGACCTGATAACCGCTCACCGACTTGCGTACCGGCTCAAAGATGGTTGAGTGAGCAATCATCACTGCGGGCATTTGGTCATGCATGATCTGCTGCGCTTGCTGATACAGCGCCACGCGTTTGTCGTGATTCTGCTCGGCACGCGCTTCGGTGATGATCTTCTCGAACGGCTGATAACACCATTTCGATGAGTTGGAGCCGCCATTCGCTGAGGTGCAACTGTAGAGCGGACCGAAGAAGTTATCCGGATCGCCGGTCGCGGTGGTCCAGCCCATCAGCGCCGCCTGATGCTCGCCGCCTTTCACGCGCTTAAGGTATTCGCCCCACTCATAGCTGACGATATTGGCTTTGATGCCTACTTTGGCCCAGTCCGCCTGAATCATCTCCGCCATACGTCGCGCGTTCGGATTATAGGGTCGCTGAACTGGCATCGCCCACAAGGCGATTTCGGTGCCTGGCTTAATTCCCGCTTCATGCAGCAGCGCTTTGGCTTTCTGCGGATCGTAGTCGTAATCCTTCAGATCTTTATCCGCACTCCACACGTCCGGCGGCAGGATATTTTTCGCCACCGTGCCGGTGCCTTTAAAGATGGCATCGATAATCGCTTGCTTGTTGATCGCCATCGCCAGCGCCTGGCGCACCTTCACGTTATCCAGCGGCGCTTTGGTGGTGTTGAATGATAGGAAACCGGTATTCAGGCCCGATTTCTGTTGCAGCGTTAAATCGGGATTGGTGCGCATCTTCTCCAGATCGGCCGGATTGGGGAACGGCATAATCTGGCACTCGTTTTTTTCCAGCTTGGCGTAACGCACTGAGGCGTCCGGCGTGATGGAGAAGACAATGCGATCGAGTTTCGCCTTGCCTTGCCAGTATTCCGGGAAGGCTTTGTAGAGGATGCGTGAATCTTTTTGATACTGCACCAGCTCAAACGGTCCGGTGCCAATCGGTTCCATATCGACCTTTTCTGGCGTGCCGGCTTTTAGCATCTGATCGGCGTATTCAGCCGAATGGATCGAGGCAAAATACCACGCCAAATCGGCGAGGAATGGCGCTTCAGCGTGAGCTAAAGTGATGCGCACGGTATTGTCATCGACTTTCTCAATGCTGGTGATCAGCTTGGCCAGCTCAAGGCTTTCGAAGTTGGCGTAGTTACCGCCGGAGACATTGTGGTACGGGTTTTTGGGGTCCATCTGGCGCATAAACGAGAAGATTACGTCGTCGGCGTTGAAATCGCGCGATGGCTTAAACAGTTTGTTGCTCTGGAATTTCACCCCTTTGCGCAGATGGAATGTGTAGACCTTGCCATCCGGGCTGATATCCCAGCTCTCGGCGAGGCTGGGCACCAGTTCGGTGGTGCCGGGCGTGAAGTCCACCAGGCGGTTAAAAATCGGCACTGCGCTGGCATCGACGCTGGTTCCCGAGGTGTACAACTGCGGGTTGAAGTTCTCTGGCGATCCCTCAGAACAGTAAACCAGCGTTTTTGCCGAAACCCCGCCCGCGACCGCCAAGCCGATTGCCGTGAGAGTGAGATTTGCCATCATTTTTTTCATCATGATCCTCGCTTTTTATTGACTTCCATGAGTCTGCTTCGTTATTTAATGTTCATCTGATTAATAAATAACATGATTTAACCAGCACGCGTACTACAGACGCCGCAATGCTAATAAGGAATTGTGATGACAGACCAACTTGCCAGCCAATTGACCCAGCGTTTCTACCGTTATCTGGCGGTTTCCAGCCAGAGCGATGCCAAATCAACCACGCTGCCGAGTACGCCGTCCCAACATGCGATGGCGGAGTTACTGGCAAAGGAGCTGGGCGAACTGGGATTACAGGATATTGTGATTGACCAGCACGCCACGGTCACGGCGGTGAAACCCGGCAATCGCCCTGATGCGCCGCGCATCGGTTTTATCACCCATATCGATACCGTGGATGTCGGACTCTCGCCGGATATCCATCCGCAAACCCTCACGTTCACCGGTGAAGATCTGTGCCTCAACAGCACGCAGGACATCTGGCTGCGCGTGGCGGAACATCCGGAAATCAAACCCTATCTTGGTCAGGAGATTATCTTCAGCGACGGTACCAGCGTGCTGGGCGCCGACAACAAAGCCGCCGTAACGGTGGTGATGACGCTGCTGGAGAACCTGCGCAGCGATCACGGTGATATCGTGGTGGCGTTTGTGCCCGATGAAGAGATTGGTCTGCGCGGCGCTAAAGCGCTCGATCTGGAGCAGCGCTTTAACGTCGATTTCGCCTGGACTATCGACTGCTGCGAATTGGGTGAAGTGGTGTATGAAAACTTCAATGCCGCCGCCGCTGAGCTGGTGTTTACCGGCGTGCCGGCGCATCCGATGTCGGGCAAAGGCGTGTTAGTCAATCCGCTGCTGATGGCACATGACTTCATCTCGCGCTTTGATCGCTTAAAAACTCCCGAACATACCGAAGGCCGCGAAGGCTATATCTGGTTTAACGATATGAATGCCAACGCCAGCCGCGCGGTGTTGAAAGCCTCAATTCGTGATTTTGATTTGCAGGGTTTTGACGCGAAAAAACAGCAATTAGTGGAAGTGGCCGACGAAATTGCCGCGCGTTATCCCACCGGCCATGTGGCGCTGACGATTAACGACACTTACAGCAATATCAGTAATGCGATTGGTGAGGATCGTCGCGCGATTGATTTGATTTTTGCCGCGCTGCAGCAGGTGGGCGTGGAGCCGAAAGTGATCCCGATGCGCGGCGGCACCGACGGCGCAGCGCTGTCGGCGAAAGGATTACTGACGCCGAACTTCTTCACCGGCGCGCACAATTTCCATTCGCGCTTTGAATTTTTACCGGTTCCCTCGTTTGTGAAGTCGTATCAGGTGGCAGAAGCGCTGTGTTATTTAGCGGCGAAATAAAAGAAAAAGGTCGTCATAAATGACGACACCAACTCGTGCGGGCGCTGACACATCTGCTGCGTCACGGGCCGTCCTCGCGCCGCTAGCGCGGTGCCTTCGGCTTCCACGTTGTGCCAACGGACCGTTCGCGGATCGGCCGTCCTGGCCGACCCCGAACTGCCTCACGCATCCATGCGTGAGGCTCCTGGCCCAACGTAAAAGCCTCAGCGCTGCGAATAGCCCTTTTGCCGCAGCAGACGTGCCAGCGCCTCTCAAAATTGAGACGTTTTCAACAACATGCACGGAAGCTAAGAAGCAGGCCGGGGCCACTTTTGGGCAGGCAATCCGCAGCGCTGAACGAAGCGAGGAAGCCAGGAGAGCCCGCAGGACGCGGGCGAAAGGCGGAGCCGGGACATGGAAGTCCCGTCTCCGCCGGTCCGTCAGGCAGACGAACGAAGTGAAGGAACCGCGTAAGCGGCGCGAGGACCGCCGGACCAAAAGTGGCCCCGGCCTGCGCAAACACCGTTGGTTAAACCGGCAAGCATTACGCGACCTGTTTTACGTTATTTGCTCGCTGAAACATCAATCCCAGGGAAGAATTTCGCTGCCAACTTGGTAACGGTGCCATCGGTTTGCACTTTGGTGATTGCCGCATCCAGCTCTTGTTTCAGTTTGGCATCGCCTTTACGCAGGCCAAAACCAATACCGGTACCGAGAATGGTGTCATCTTCCACCGGCTTGCCGACAAAGGCGAAACCTTTACCCTGCGGCTTTTCGAGGAAGCCTGATTGACCCGCCGCAGACATCACCAGCGTGCCATCAAGACGACCCGCAACCATGTCGTTGTAAACCTGGTTCTGATCCTGATAAGAAGTCACCGTAACGCCCTGCGCTTCCCAGTGTTTCTTGGCATAGGTTTCCTGAATCGAACCCTGCAGCACACCGATGTTTTTGCCTTTCAGTGATTCGGCGGTTGGCAGCAGCTTCTCGCCCTCTTTCACGATCAGCATGGTTGGAATGCGGTAGATCGGCTTAGTGAAGTCGATGCTTTTTGCACGCGCTTCGGTGATGTTCATCGCGGAGTTGATGGCATCAAATTTTTTCGCCTGCAGAGCCGGAATCAGCGCATCGAAGCTGCTTTCCACCCATTTACAGTCGAAGTTACCTACCTGACAAATCGCTTTACCCAGTTCGATATCGAAACCTTCCAGTTCGCCCTGCGCGTTGCGGCTCTCAAATGGCGGATACTGTGATTCCAGACCATAGCGTAAGGTTTCCTGCGCCAGCGCGTGCGCCGAGGTCAGCATGCCCAGAGCGACAAACAGTGCGTTCAATTTTTTCATTATATTTACCCCTAAGTTACCCTTTGACCTGGCAGAGCGCTTCTGCACCGGCCTGAAGTGTTGCGTCGTCTTTTGCGAATGACAGGCGAATTAATTTATTGTCAGTGCCGTCCATATAAAACGCCGACAACGGAATGGTGGCCACACCGTGATCGACGATGAGACGTTTTACCATTTCGCTATCACTTTCGTCACTGAAATGTCCGTAGCTGGCCAACATAAAGAACGAACCGGCGCTCGGCAGCAGCTTAAATGGCGAATCCTGCATCAACGTCAGCAGGCGATCGCGTTTTTCCTGATAGAACGGCGACAGCTGCAGATAGTTCTGCGGGTTTTGCAGATAGTGAGCAAAACCGACCTGCATCGGCGTATCGGCGGCGTACATCATGAACTGATGCACTTTGACAATCTCTTCCATCAGCGCTGCCGGTGCCAGCGCATAACCCAAACGCCAGCCGGTTACGTGGAAGGTTTTGCCGAAGGATGAAACCACCACGCTGCGCTGCGCCAGCTCAGGATGCGTTGCCATGCCGCAGTGCTTACGGCCATCAAACAGAATATGTTCGTAGACTTCGTCAGACAGCACCACGATATCGGTGTTGCGCGTCAACGCGGCTAACTGATCCAGATCCGCCGCTGACAGCACCTGCGCGCTGGGATTGTGCGGCGTATTGATGATGATCATGCGGGTGCGCGGCGTAATAGTGGCGCGCAGTTCATCCCAGTTGATAGCGAAATCAGGTACCTGCAACTTCAGGCCAATTGGCGTAGCGCCTTGCAGGCGCACCACCGGCGCGTAGCTGTCAAAAGCCGGTTCGAAGAAAATCACTTCATCACCCGCATGCACCAGCGCGGAAATCGCCATATAAATGCCCTGACTGGCGCTGCCGGTGATCAGCACTTCGCTGCCGGCATCATATTGCTGGCCATACAACGTGTGCACTTTCTCCGCCAGCGCTTCACGCAGTGACGGCAGTCCGGTCATCGAGGCGTATTGGTTATGACCGTCGCGCATCGCCTTACTCACCAGCTCAACCAGGTGCGGATCGCATGGGAAGTTCGGTGCGCCCTGCGACAGGTTGATGGCTTTGTGTTGCGCCGACAGCTGGCCGATGACGCTAAAAATCGTCGTGCCGACATCGGGCTGTTTGGAAGAGATGTTAACACTGCTATTCAGGGTCATCGGTGCCTCGTGAGGTTGCATAACCACGTATCGAAAGTAGATTTCTATTCAACGGCGTGCGGCTTGAGTCGACAAGCGAATTGTTGTCATAATAGCCATGATTAAAAATCATAGCTTGAGGTTGTTATGTCCCGCTCTGCTCTGCCGCTCAATGCCATTCACGCGTTTCTGGTGACCGCGCGCCATCTCAACCTGACGCGAGCCGCCAGCGAACTGTGCATCACCCAAGGCGCAGTGAGCCGTAAAATCGCCACGCTAGAAAGCTGGCTGGGATTCGCGCTGTTTACCCGTCACGCCCGTGGCCTGCATCTCACCGAACAGGGCGCAGCGCTGCTGCCGGAACTGCAGCAAGGTTTTGCCATGCTGGTGAATGCCACAGAAAAAGCTAGCCGCAGCAACGCCGCCATTCGCCTGAAAGCACCCACCTGCGCCATGCGCTGGCTGGTGCCGCGTCTGGTGGCGCTGGAACAACAGCGTCCGGATATTCACGTGGCGTTAACCACCACGCTCGATCATGGATCGCAGCTGGATAATTTTGACGCGGCGATTGTGTTTGGCCCAACGCCAGCCGGATCGATTTGCCTGTTTGAGGAGCGTTTAACGCCGGTGATGGCCAGCAGCGTCACGCCGCCCAGCCAGATTGATGAACTGGCGAGGTTTACTTTTTTGCATCCGACACCGGATTCACGTGACTGGCAGCTGTGGCTGGCCGGGCTCGATACCGCATTGCCGATGGCGCGCAATCAGCATTTCGCCACCATGGATCTGGCGATCAGCGCCGCGATTCAGGGATTTGGCGTCACGGTGGCGGATGTCACCTTAGTGCAGAACGATGTGTTAAATGGCCGATTAATTGCGCCCTTTGCCGCCAGTGTGGCAACCGGCGCAAGCTACAGCCTGTTACAGCGGGCGGAAAAAGATGCGCCACCGTTCCTGCCGGAACTGGTGGCGTGGTTATCTGAGGTTTAGAAAGAGACCCATTCGTCAGAGGCTGGTTTCGGCTGCGCGACACCTGCACCTGCCAACACCGGACGACGTAGCGCGGTTGTCGAAACCACGGCCTTGTTCACCGGCGCGCTGTCCGACAGACGGAATTTCGCCACCGAAGCTTGCAACTCCTGCGTTTGACGCTCCAGCGCGCTGGCCGCGGCAGAAACCTCTTCAACCAGCGAGGCGTTCTGCTGGGTGACGCTGTCCATTTCGGTGACGGCGGTGCCGACCTGCGAAATGCCTTTGCTCTGCTCTTCCGACGCTGCGGCGATGTGCTTCATGATCTCATTCACATCCTGCACCGACTTAAGAATGTCGTGCATGGTGCTGCCCGCGCTGCTCACCAGCTCCGAACCTTTTTCCACGCGCTGCACGGAATCTTCAATCAGTGTGGCGATCTCTTTCGCCGCACCGGCGCTGCGCTGCGCCAGATTGCGCACTTCGCTGGCCACCACGGCAAAACCTCGGCCCTGTTCACCGGCGCGTGCGGCTTCCACCGCAGCGTTAAGCGCCAGAATGTTGGTCTGGAAGGCGATGCTGTTAATCACGCTGGTGATTTCCGCGATCTTCTTCGAGCTGCCGGAGATGCCTTGCATGGTGGTAACCACTTCGCCCACCAACTTGCCGCCCTGCTGCGCGGTGCCGGTGGCGGTTTCTGCCAGCGAACTGGCCTGACGCGCGTTGTCGGCGTTGAACTTCACGGTAGCGGTTAACTGCTCCATGCTGGCCGCCGTTTGCTCCAGCGCGGCCGCCTGCTCTTCGGTGCGCGAAGAGAGATCGTTGTTGCCGGAGGAGATCTCCGCCGCACCACGATAGATGTTTTCGGTTCCACTGCGAATCGCGCTTACCGCTTCGCGCAGGCTGTCCTGCATGGCACGCAGCAGCGGCACCAGTTTACCGACGCAGTTACGGCCAAAATCTTCTACCGGCTGGCTGAGATCACCCTGCGCAATAATGGAGAAATGATTGCGGATGCGTTCCAGCGGTTTCACCAGCATCGCCACCAAATAGCGATCGGTAAACAGCAGAATGAACAAGCCAATCACTACCGCCACCAGAATGATCACTTTGGTGATGCTGGTGAGCTTATCGACGGTGACGCGCGTCTCATCCAGCTTGCTGCCTGCGGCTTTATTGAAGGCTTCAGCGCTGGCACCAAATGCACGACTGAGCGGCGGCGTGACATTATTGGCTTGCGCGCGATAGGCTTCAATCGTGCCTTGCTGCGCCAGCGAAACCTGTGGGGCGATACCTTCATCCAGCAGTTTTTGCCAGTTGGCGATGACGCTATTGGCGGTCTCCGCGTCCATTGGACCCGGCGCCATGGTTTTAAACTGCGCCAGCAGATCTTTCATATTGTCGAGCGCTTGCTGTACCGGCGCGAACGCATCAGCACTGACTGCACTGACTGCACTGCCTGAAGCACGGCCTTCCATCACACGCGACAAACGCGTAACCACACGAAAATATTGATCGTTTCCTTTGCTCAAAACTGTCATTTGATTGACCAGCTGGCGGTCAATCTCGTTGCCCTCGCCGAGGGCATTCAGTGAGTGGACGCTAAACAGCCCAACGGCACACCACAGCAGGCAAAACAGCCCAAGAATGGTGAGCAATACGGCGCGGATGGTGAAATTTTTTAAGATACCCATACATAATCCCGTGGTGTGAAACGCGAAGGAGGCCCGATAAAATCGGGCATATTGCGTTTATCGGCATCGGATGGGGAAAATGTAACGGTTTTGAAAGCTAATTAATTGCTTACTGACGCAGGTGAGGAAAACGCGCTTTGATGATTAATCAGTAAGATAGGCGTGAATTTGTCTTAAGAATTCATTTACCTGCTTAAACCATTAGCAGGCTCATTAAAGCTTAACGTGGCTGCGCATCATCAAACGGAACAAACGCAGCCGTCCACGCATAAAGCGCGCCTTCACCACCGCCTGGGCTTTGCCCTGATCGCCCAATGCCAGCGTCAGATCTTCGCCCGGTCGCCAGGCGGGCCAATCAACCTCTCCGGGTAAGTGCGCACTGAACTCGCTGACTTCCCGTGCGAAGGTGACCCAATAGGCGCTGACTGCGGCGGCGAACGCTTTATCCTGCTCGCTGTAGCTGCGTTCCGCAGGCGGCGTTAGCGTATCCAGCGTGTTAAAGACATAAGGAATTTCATTGCCGTGCCAGGTGCCGTGCGGATAGAGATCGCGCGCGTTTTCGGAGACGTAATCGAACCAGTAACGCCATGCGGGCATGCCGATATTGTGCTGCGCCTGAGCGACCATCAACGGTAACACCGTGAACGCCATATCGCGCGCCACCGCACGTCCCAGCAGCGCATCATCATGAATGTCGTACAACCACTTCATCAGACGATAACTGACGCGGTTCTTGCTGCGCATCTGCCGCAACACCGCCGTGGCATCCACGCCAAAATAGTCCAGCACGCTGGCTTCATCGCTGTTGCTGCCAATCATTAACGGGATGCGATGCTGTTTACCGCTCATAAAGGTGGTTAACATCGGCTTCGGCAGCACCGCATCGCCGCTAATTGGCACCGGGCCAAGTGCTAGCGGGCGTTCTAACGGCCAGAATTGTTCAGCTGGCAGCTCACGCAACTGCTCGGCGCTGGCATCTTCGGGTAATGAAAAATGCGCCGCCACCTGCAAACCAATTTGTTGTGCCTGCTTTTGCGGGATGTCGGGCAAGCTGTAGGCGCTTTGTACGATGCCTTTGTGAAACAGCGCCTCGGAGAGCGGCGAGCAGCACAGCGATAACACGCTGCGCGCGCCGGAGGATTCACCAAACAGCGTCACGTTATGACGATCGCCGCCAAAGGCAGGAATGTTGCGCTGAATCCACTGTAAAGCGGCAATTTGATCGAGTAAGGCAAAGTTGTTGATTACGCGCCCAGCAGGATATTGCGCATCCAGCGCCGGATGAGAGAAGAAACCGAAGTGACCGAGCCGGTAGTTGAGCGTTACCACCACCACGCCTTGCGCCGCCAGCGCTTTGCCGCGATAGGGATCGAGATTGCCCGCGCCGATGGCAAAACCGCCGCCGTGCAACCAGACCATCACCGGCAACGGCCGCGAGGGCTCAACATCCGGTGTCCAGATATTGAGGTAGAGACAATCTTCACTGAAGTGGCCGGGATCGCCACCGCCAGCGGCCACGCAATAGTCACGGTTCTGCCAGCTTGCCGCGCCCCATTCGGTCGCGTCACGCACATCTTGCCACGGCTGAACCGGCTGCGGCGGTCGCCAACGTAAAGCGCCAGTGGGTGCGGCTGCGTACGGTATTCCTTTGAAGACAAAAAGATCTTCGTCCATCAGGCCTCTGAGTTCACCTTCTGCGGTCATGATCCTCAGACGTCGTTCATTTTTCATCTCGGGTTCCCTGATAATGCATCGTTCCATTATTTGCAGGCCTTGGACGAATGTCCATGTTCTGAAAGCATTTGCAGATTATGCCGAACCGTGGCGCGATTCTTTGAACAACTCCATCAAATATTTTGGCTAACCCCATTGAGACCATTTGTTTTAAGGTTGCAAGTTAACCTGGCGCGACGGAGAAACACCATGTTTGGTGGCATTAACCAGATGTTCAACCGGATGTGCGATCACCCGGACTTCGGCAAACTGCTGTTACGCCTGACTTTTGGCGGATTGCTGCTGTTTCATGGGGCGTTCAAGGTAGTGCATGGCGTGGGCTGGATTGCGCATATGCTCGCCGTCAAAGGGATGCCAGGTTTCATCGCTTACGGTGCTTACATCGGGGAAATAGCGGCACCGTTAATGGTGATCATCGGATTACTGACGCGCCCTGCGGCGTTCATTATTGCGGTGAACATGATTGTTGCGACACTGCTGGTAAAAATGGGCGCTGTCTGGCATCGCACAGATGTCGGTGCCTGGGCGCTGGAGACAGAAGCTCTTTACCTGCTGGGTGCGCTCGCCATTATGTTTTTGGGTGCCGGGAAGTACACGCTGGTGCGTGACTCGCGCTTGCAATAACTAAAATAAAAGCAGCCGGTCTGCTGAATTTCAGACCGGCTGTAACATTTCTTACGCTACGCCACTGCGCTCAAGACTGCGCTGCTGCATCTGCTGATACAACGCCATCTCATCCTGCACCGCTGTACCTAGCGCGCTTTCAAAATCTGCCCGGCTGGCATTACCTGCGCTGCGCGTTTGCGCCACATCGCCCAGATTTGACTGGAAAATCCCTGCAGCACTGACCGGCAGGAAATCCTCATAAACGATCGGTTCAGCGCTCAATCGCCCTTCTGCCAGCAACTGCGTCACGCTTTCGCCCGCGCGTGGCGGCGCTTGCTCACCTTTGTCAGTCAGGCGATAGCGGAACCACGCCAGCTGCTGTTCGCGCAAGGTCTCTTCGTCATCGGGGAAGTCACTAAACACCGCGCTGAGATGTTGCTGGTGATGTTGGTTATCGCTGCCGGTACCGGCTTCGGTCAGCAGACGATCGTAGAGTTCGCGCCCTTTCGGCGTGAGCGCTGCACCGCGCTGTTCAATCTCACCAAAGCGCGCGGTATGCGTGCCCGGCGTGCCATCATTAAAGTGCACCGCTTCTTCCAGGGCTTTGAAGCTGGTCTGGCGCAGCAGAATAGGCACCTTGCGCTGCGGCGGGCCTTCAATCAGGGTTTTGGGATCGATACCGCGCGAAGGCATCAGCGATTGCACGCGGTCAATATCCAGCGTGCGCGGTGTCAAATGGTTGATGTGGCAACCGCGGAAACACACCACATCGGCAATCAGACGATGCTGCTGACTCAGCGCGCGATAAGTGGCGCTGTCCACGGTGGTGTGCGCATGCCAGCGGAAAGTTTCCAGCGCTTCCTGCACGAAAGTCGCCGCATCCGCTGCGTTTAAGCCGCCCTGCAGTTGATGCTTAGCGATTAAGGCGCGGCAACCCGGCGTAAAGATATCGCGCGCGGCGAGAATCGCAGCGGCCTTCTCGCGCAGCGCCGCATCATCAATCAGTTCGAGACGCAGCAGCGAAGTGAACACGCGGAACGGATTATGGCGCAACGCGCGGTCGCTGACCGGACGAAACGCCGTGGAATGCACCGGCACACCGGCTTGCGACAGGTCGTAATATCCCACCGCTTCCATGCCCATCACGGCAAACATCTGGCGCAACGTGCTCAGCTCTTCAGCCTTGCCGACGCGAATCGCACCGTGACGCTCGACGCTGAGTCGGCTCAGTTCATCGGCGGCTGACAGACGGTTTTTCAACTCGGGATTGGCTTCCAGCGTACGTTCATTAACGGCGGTGACCAACTGCGTCAGCGTGCCGTATTGCGGCACTTCCTGCTGATACATGGTCGACATTGCCTGAGAGAACAGCGTGCGGATGGCATCGCTGCTGAGAAAGTTTGGCATCATCATCACCTTGGGCTTACGGGTTGTTGCTACTGTAGATCAACCCTTTAGCGGCGGGTAACAATTTCGTGGAACTGTGATCGCCTTGTCACTCAGTGAGGTTTGACTGGTCACCAAAGCGACATTTCAGCACCAGCATGATGGTGGTTAATACCGCAGGAATCGCCAGCAGCAGGAAGATCTGACTGAACGTCCAGCCGAGCGTTAACAACTCGGCACCCACAAACGCGCTGATGATGGCGCCGATGCGGCCAACGCCATGCATCCAGCTGGAGCCGGTGGCTCGAGCGTGTGTTGGATAATAATTGGCGGAGAGCGCATTCATGCCGGTGTTGGCGCCGTTAAAACAGAAGCCGCTGCAGAAAGCGATGGCGCTCATTAAGCCAACCTGCGCAGGAGAAAAACCCAGCGCCACAATGGCAATGCCGCCGCAGAAATAGATCACCGCCAGCGCCAGATTGGCGTTGATGCGATCCATCAACCAACCAGCAAACAGCGAACCAATGGTTCCACCGGCCTGATACATCGCCGTGACAATCGCCGCTTCCGTCACCGACATGCCAAGTGTGCTGATCAGTGAAGGCATCCAGCTGCCAATCAGATAAACGAGGAACAGCCCCATAAAGTAGCCACCCCACAACATCAAACTGCCAAACAGATAGCGGCGCGACACCACGGTTGCAACCGAACCTTTGCGCGCGGTTGGCAGTTCAGTGCTTTGGTAATGGCTTCCAGGCTGCACTGTGCCGGGCAACATACGTTCGAGGATGGCGTGAATATGTGCGGCAGGCGCACGACGGCTAATCAGAAAGCGTACCGATTCCGGTAAGCCGCGCACTAAAAAGGGCAGCACCAACAGTGGCAGCACGCCACCCATCAGCATAACGGAGTGCCAGTCATAACGCGGCAACAACCACGAAGCGGCAAAGCCACCGGTTGCGGCACCAAAGGTAAAGCCACAGAACACCACGGTAATAATGAAGGAGCGGCGGCGTTCGGGCGCGTATTCGGCCACCAGAGTGCCAACGTTAGGCATGGCGGCGCCGAGCCCTAAGCCGGTGAGAAAGCGGAACAGCATCATCTGTTCGATGTTCTGCGCCATCGCCGTGGCCAGCGTCCACAGGCCGAAGAACAATACGCTGATCAGGATCATCACGCGGCGACCATAGCGATCGGCCAGCGGTCCAGCGACCATCGCACCTAATGCCAGACCAATCAACGCCGCGCTGATCACCAGGCCGAGTTGATGATTAGTTACGCCCCAACTGGCTTTCAGCGTGGGCGCAATAAATCCCATTAGCGCAATGTCCATGCCGTCCAGCGCCACTACCACGAAGCACAGCGCGATTAAGCGCTTCTGCCAGCTGCTAAGCGCACTCTTATTGATAAGCTGGCGAACGTCTACTGCTTCAACGCTGGTCACGTAACGACTCCTGCACTTTTACCGTTTAGGGCATCAGTTTTAGTAAAAAAAACGGCGCTTATCATAGCTCATCGTTAACAATATCGGGCACTGTTTTTGGATGTAATTGAGAATTATTCAACTTTTACCGAATTATGTTGTTGATTTTACGTGACCTAAATATTCGGCAAAAAGTGTCATTTGCAGCATTACGCTTAAATTCAGCAGGTTAGGCATAAAGGTTGAGTCGCGGCATTTTTGTTAATATAAATTTGCAGGCAAGTTAACATAATTAACGTTTCCTCATTGCTGCTTCTCGTCATAACTCATTATGTTGGGCGTATGGACAAAAATATCCTTTTCAATCAGCGCATTCGCTTGCGTCATTTACATACCTTTGTGGCGGTGGCGCAGCAAGGCACGCTCGGTCGTGCCGCTGAAACGCTCAATCTGAGCCAGCCTGCTTTGTCGAAAACACTGAATGAGCTGGAAGAGCTGGCCGGCGCGCGGCTGTTTGAGCGCGGACGGCTCGGCGCGCAGCTCACCACGCTGGGCGAACAGTTTCTGATTCATGCGGTGAAAGTGCTGGATGCGCTCAATCATGCGGGTCAGAGCTTCAACGCACAGCAGCCTGGCCGGCCGGTGGTGATTCGGCTCGGCGCGCTGACTACCGCTGCGATGGGCATGTTGCCGCAAATTCTTGATCGCTTCCATGAACAGCAACCTAATACCACGGTGCAGGTTGCGACGTTGCACAATAACGTACTGTTGGCCGGTTTACGTGCTGGTGAGTTTGATGTTGGCATTGGTCGGATGGCGGATAGCGACATGATGGCCGGGCTGACCTATGAATTGCTGTTTCTGGAATCACTCAAACTGGTGGTGCGCCCGGATCATCCACTGTTAAGCGAAAACGTTATGCTGTCGCGCGCGATGCAGTGGCCGGTGGTGATTTCGCCGGAAGGCACCGCGCCGCGCCGTATTGCGCAGCATATGCTGAATGAGCAAGGTTGTTCCTTGCCAGCAAACTGCGTCGAAACCTCATCGACATCGCTGGCGCGCCAGCTGGCGCTGCGTTACGACTATGTGTGGTTTGTGCCTTCCGGCGCCATTAAAGAAGATTTAAATCACGATGCGTTATGCGCGCTACCGATTGCCTCGCCGGGGCCAGGCGAACCGGTTGGCATTATTACGCGCAGCGGCAGCCCGCTAAGCCTAAGCGCCGAAGTGTTGATGGCGACCATACGTAAATTCCACAGTTAACGACTGTGTTTGGCATGACGTTCACGGTTCTCAAGGCGCGCCTGTTCGGTTTTACGTAAACCGACATAGAGCGCGCCCGCCCCGCCATCTTTCGGCTGCGCCGTGCAAAAGGTCTGCACCTCTGCAAACTCCTGCAACCATCGCGCCACATAGCTGCGCACAATATTGGCGTGCGACTCATCGTCACGCCCTTTGCCATGAATGATCAGCAGATTGCGCAATCCAAGCTTGTTGGCTTGTTGCATAAAGCTGAACAGCGCCTGACGACAGGTTTCAACCGGCTGACGCAGCAAATTAAGGCTGGCTTCGGGCGGATACTTGCCCAGCCGCAGCTTATCCAATACGCCTTGCTGAACGCCCTCAACCTTAAACTCCAGTGGTGTTGTCAGCGGAACAATGTCGAGAAAGCCACGCGTGAGGAAATTTTCCTGCTCGTCACTTTCCTGCGGCGCGCGCGGCGCTTTAGGCGAAGGGGCGCGTAGCCATTGGGTGTTAGCGCAGTTTTTTAATGGTGTCACATCACCCATGGCATCGCGGAAAAGGTCTTCATCATCAAGGTTCATGGTGTTTCCTCTCGCCTGGTATTTACCTGAGCGTCCAATTCGACGCCAAAGCAAAAGAGTAGCAAAGGATTATTGGCAAAACATCTGTCACTTTTTGCGCTGTATTAAGCTGTGTCTAACTGTAAACCTGGCAACAAAACGTTCCAGATCAATAAATGCCCTTGAGCCAGAGCAGCGCAAACCGTGTAATACCTGACATTTGTGGGGTTTTAAGGACATTTACTGCTCGGATGAGTTCCCTTCGCTTAGAAAAATGTTAAAATTGACCGCAGTCAATAATCATCGAGCGTAACTATATGATCCAGGAAAAACGCAGCATTCGACGTATTCAGTCTGGCGGTTGTGCCATCCATTGTCAGGATTGCAGTATCAGCCAATTGTGTATTCCCTTCACGCTGAACGAGCACGAACTGGATCAGTTGGATAACATCATTGAGCGCAAAAAGCCGATTCAGAAAGGCCAGACGCTGTTCAAAGCCGGTGATGAACTGAAATCGCTTTACGCAATCCGCTCCGGCACTATCAAAAGCTACACCATCACTGAACAAGGCGACGAGCAAATTACTGGCTTCCATCTGGCAGGCGATTTGGTCGGTTTTGACGCCATTGTCGGTGCAAAACATCCAAGCTTTGCGCAAGCGCTGGAAACCGCGATGGTGTGCGAAATCCCTTTTGAAACCCTCGACGATCTCTCCGGTAAAATGCCGGCGCTGCGTCAGCAGATGATGCGTTTGATGAGCGGTGAAATCAAAGGCGATCAGGATATGATTCTGCTGCTGTCGAAGAAAAATGCCGAAGAGCGTCTGGCGGCGTTTGTCTGGAATCTGTCACGCCGTTTCGGCCAGCGCGGTTTCTCGCAGCGTGAATTTCGTCTGACCATGACGCGCGGCGACATTGGTAACTATTTGGGACTAACCGTAGAAACCATCAGCCGTCTGCTGGGTCGCTTCCAGAAAAGTGGCATGCTGGCCGTTAAAGGCAAATATATCACCATCGAGAACCACGCTTTGCTGGCAGAATTAGCTGGCCAGACCGAACAAGCCGCGTGATTCTGTGCCGGGTTAATAAAAGTTATTTTATTGATCCGGCAACAACTTTTCCGCTTCTGCCCTGTCCAAACTTAGGCTATCTTTAATCCAACTTGCTTTGGTTTTAGGAGATCGGCCTATGTCCCGGTACCAAAATATTCTGGTGGCTATTGATGCCCAGCAGGACGATCAGCCCGCGCTGCGTCGTGCGGTTTATCTCAATCAACGTATCGGCGGAAAAATCAAAGCTTTCCTGCCTATTTACGACTTCTCATATGAAATGACCACGCTGCTGTCGCCCGACGAGCGCTCCAATATGCGCAAAGGGGTGATCAGCCAACGTACCGAATGGATCCGCCAACAGGCCCAGGCATATATTGAGGCTGGCGTTGAAATTGAAATCAAAGTGGTTTGGCACAACCGTCCGTATGAAGCCATCATTCAGGAAATTATGGCGCATCAGCATGATTTAGTGCTGAAAATGGCGCACCAGCACGATCGCCTGGAAGCGGTGATATTTACTCCGACGGATTGGCATCTGCTGCGTAAATGCCCTTGCCCGGTATGGATGGTGAAAGATCAGGCGTGGCCTGAAGGCGGCAAAGCGGTGGTGGCGGTCAATCTTGCCAGCGAAGAGCCGCATCACGATGAGCTTAATCAGAAGCTGATTCGTGAAACCACACTGCTGGCCGAGATGGTGAATCACACCGAAGTGCATTTGGTCGGTGCTTATCCCATCACGCCAATCAACATTGCTATCGAACTGCCGGACTTTGATCCGAGCGTTTATAACGACGCAATTCGCGGCCAGCATTTAGTGGCGATGAAAGCGCTGCGACAAAAATTCTCAATCGGTGAAGAGTTCACTCATGTGGCAAAAGGTTTGCCCGAGGAAGTGATTCCGGATATCGCTTCACATCTGGATGCTGGCATTGTGGTGCTCGGCACCATCGGCCGTACCGGTTTGTCAGCTGCGTTCCTGGGTAACACCGCGGAACAAGTGATCGATCATCTGCGCTGTGATTTGCTGGCAATCAAGCCAGACGATTTCAAATCGCCGATTGATTACGATGACGAAGAAGATGAAGACGATTGATTAAAAAAAGGGCGGCTCGCAATGGCCGCCCTTTCTATATTTAACTCAGGGCGGTGAGTCACATCACCGCCCTTCTTTTTTACAGCGCGCGCAGAATACCTTCCACGCTCGCTTTCGCATCACCAAACAGCATCTGCGTATTGTCTTTAAAGAACAGCGGATTCTGTACGCCCGCGTATCCAGTGCTCATCGAGCGTTTAAACACAATCACGTTCTGCGCTTTCCACACTTCCAGCACTGGCATGCCAGCGATTGGACTGCGCGGATCTTCCAGTGCAGCTGGGTTAACGGTGTCATTCGCGCCGATTACCAACACGGTATCGGTATCGCTGAAGTCATCGTTAATCTCGTCCATTTCCAGCACCACATCGTAAGGTACTTTCGCTTCCGCCAGCAGTACGTTCATGTGACCAGGCAGACGACCAGCAACCGGGTGAATACCAAAGCGAACTTTGATACCGCGTGCACGCAGCTTTTCGGTAATCTCAGCCACCGGATACTGCGCCTGCGCCACCGCCATGCCATAACCCGGCGTGATCACCACAGAAGAAGAGGCTTTCAGCATTTCTGCGGTCTCTTCTGCGGTAATTTCGCGGTGCTCGCCGACTTCATCGCTTTCGCCGCCCACGCTTACGTCGGTACCAAAACCACCGGCGATTACGCTGATAAAGGAGCGGTTCATCGCTTTACACATGATGTAAGAGAGGATGGCACCGGAAGAACCGACCAGCGCACCGGTAACGATCAGCAAGTCATTGCTCAGCATGAAGCCCGCCGCCGCCGCTGCCCAACCGGAGTAAGAGTTAAGCATCGAAACCACAACCGGCATATCCGCACCGCCGATCGATGCCACCAGATGCCAGCCAAACACCAGCGCAATGATGGTCATCAGCAGCAGCGCAAACACCTGCGCGCCAGTGCTATCGGTTTGCACGAACCACAGCATCAGCAGGAAGGAAACCACCAGCGCCGCGAGGTTCATTTTATGACGATGCGGCAGCATCAGCGCTGAAGAGGAGATCTTGCCGCGCAGTTTGCCAAACGCCACCAGTGAACCGGTGAAGGTCACCGCACCGATGAAGATGCCGAGGAACACTTCGGTGAGATGGATATTTTCCATCACCGGCGCGAGGCCCGGTGCGTGATCGATGTAGCTGTTGAAGCCCACTAACACCGCCGCCAAACCTACAAAACTGTGCAGAATGGCAACCAGCTCCGGCATTTCGGTCATTTCGACTTTCTTCGCCAGACGCAAGCCAATCGCACCACCAATCACCATCGCCACCAGAATCCAGGCAACGTTACCGGTGTTCGGGCCAAAAATGGTGGCCAGCAGCGCAATCGCCATGCCGCTCATGCCAAAAATATTACCCTGCTTAGAGGTCTCGTGTTTCGAGAGACCGGCAAGGCTGCAAATAAACAGAATCGCGGCAACAATATATGCTGCAGTAACTAATCCGCCAGACATGTTGCTACCCCTTAATTCTTACGAAACATTTTCAGCATGCGCTGGGTGACGGTGAAACCACCGAAGATATTGATGCTGGCGATCAGTACGGCGATAAACGACAGAATCGTTACCCAACCGCCGTGGCCCATCTGCAGCACCGCACCCACCACAATAATGCCGGAAATGGCGTTGGTGACGGCCATCAACGGCGTGTGCAAAGCGTGACTCACGTTCCACACTACGTAATAGCCGACCACGCAGGAAAGCGCGAAGACGGTAAAGTGCGACAGGAAGTCCGCTGGCGCCACGTTGGCCAGGCAGGCAAACAGCACCACCGCCAGCGCCAGCAGCAGATACTTGCGCCACGGTGAAACCGGCTTGGCTTCAGCCTTCGGCAGCGGCTGTGCGGCGGGTTGCGCTTTCGGCGCGGCGGAAACCTGAATTGGCGGCGCTGGCCATGTCACTTCGCCATCACGAATCACCGTCACGCCACGCACTACGACGTCTTCGAAATCAACGGTGATTTCGCCGTTTTTCTCTTTGCATAGCAGTTTCAGCAGGTTGACAAGGTTGGTACCGTAAAGCTGTGAGGATTGCGTAGGCAGGCGGCTTGGCAAATCGGTGTAACCGATAATTTTCACGCCGTTTGGGGTTAAGGTTACCTGATCGGCAACCGTCAATTCGCAGTTACCACCGGTTTGCGCGGCCAGATCGACGATCACGCTGCCCGGCTTCATGCTGGCAACCATCTCAGCAGTAATCAGCTTCGGTGCCGGACGGCCTGGAATCAGCGCGGTGGTGACAATAATGTCGACTTCTTTCGCCTGCGCGGCAAACAGTTCCATCTCCGCCTTGATAAAGGCTTCAGACATTACTTTGGCATAACCATCGCCGCTGCCCGCTTCTTCTTCAAAGTCCAGCTCAAGGAACTCGGCGCCCATACTCTGCACCTGCTCTTTCACTTCCGGACGCGTATCGAAAGCACGCACGATGGCACCCAAACTGCCTGCAGCACCAATGGCTGCTAATCCCGCCACGCCCGCACCGATCACCATCACTTTGGCTGGCGGCACTTTACCGGCTGCGGTGATTTGTCCGGTGAAGAAGCGGCCGAATTCATGCGCGGCTTCAACGATGGCACGATAGCCCGCGATGTTCGCCATTGAGCTCAACGCATCCAGCGCCTGCGCACGTGAAATACGCGGCACCGAATCCATCGCCATCACGGTGACGTTGCGTGCTGCCAGTTTCTCCAGCAGCGCTGGATTCTGTGCAGGCCAGATAAAGCTCACCAGCGTGCTACCGGCGCGCGTCAGTTCGATCTCCTGATCGTCAGGCGCATTCACTTTTAACACGATGTCTGACTGCCAGACGTCGTGAGTGTTGGTGATTGTGGCGCCGACGGCGATAAAGCTTTCATCATCAAAGCTGGCGCGAAGTCCTGCGCTCTGTTCAACGGTGACGCTAAATCCCAGTTTGATCAGCTGCTCAACGGTCTTTGGCGTGGCGGCCACGCGCGACTCATTGGCTAACCGTTCTTTGGGTATCCCAATTAACATACTGTTTCCTTTCAACAATTAAAGGATGAGGTTCTGTAAGTGGCAAAAAGCTCAAAAGCCGAAACAGTGTTTCAGCTTTTTATGAGCAAAATGCACAATGTAACAAAGTCTTTATAACCTACTGAAAATATGAAGAGTGATCCACAGCGATAACGCCTACTTATGACATTCACACAAATATTCAGACGCAAAGATTGAATGCCACGTTTTGCCACTACATTTAGTGTTTATTAAAAAATATTCTGCTGCGCAAAATCGTGTCATGTCGAATTAAGTATTATTAAAAACCTTTATTTAACAATGCGATAACTATTATGGCACTAAGTGTTACCAGAATAAGTGGTTATCTGTGCAAAAAAGAGCCGTAACAGAAGTCAATGACAGGTCGATGAATAAATGGCAGAGATTGTCAATGTTATGCGCTTAAATTGGCTGAGACAGGCCGATTATTACATGCAATAATCAGCGGCTAATCTGTTATACATCAAGAGTCCAGCACGTTTTCGTACTCATTTTGCGTAAGGCGAAGGATCATTTTTATGAAGCTGAAGAACACCATTCTGGCGTCAACCTTGTTATCACTGCTGGCTGCAAATGCGTTTGCGGCTAAAGAGTTAACGCCAGAGCAAGCGGCCGCGTTGAAACCATTCGAACGTATTAATATCAGCGGCCGTTTCAATGCCATTGGCGATGCAACTGATGCCATCTCCAAACAAGCCGATGCCAAAGGCGCTGACTCTTTCTATGTTCAGGGTATTAATGATAGCAACGGCAACGGCGGTAACTGGCGCGTAACGGCTGATTTGTATAAAGCCAACGCACCAAAAGCGGACGACTCCACTAAATACCGCACCTTCTCCGGCGTGAAAGAGCTGCCGAAAGCAGAAGCGTATCGCCTTGAGCCTTACGATACCGTATCGGTTAATGGTTTCTTCTCAAGCCAGCCAGATGTTAATGAAGCGATTGCCAAGGCAGCTAAAAATAAAGGTGCGGCATCCTTCTTTATCGTGCGTCAGGTTGATGCCAACAACGGCGGCAATCAGTACGTAACCGCGTATGTTTACAAGGCTGATGCGCCAGAACGTAAAGTACAGAACACCTCTGATTCAATCCCTGCGGATTCTGAAGCCGGTAAAGCCGCTCTGGCTGCTGGCGGTGCGGCGGCAGCGAAAGTGGCGATCCCAGGCGTGGCCTCTTCTGAGACCCCAAGCCGTAACGTAGGTCGTTTCTTCGAAACGCAAAGCTCAACCGGTCAACGTTACACGGTAAAAACCGCCGATGGCCGCAGCGTGCAGGAAGTGAATGCGATTACTGCTGCGCAGATGCAGCCGTTTGATACCATCACCTTCTCCGATCACTTCGGTACCCCAACCGAAATCTCTGAAGCGGTTGGCAAACGTGCCGTAGAAAAAGGCGCTAAGTACTATCACATCACGCGTCAATGGCAGAACCAGAGCGGCGGTAACCTGACCGTCACTGCGGATCTGTTCAAGTAATTCCGATTAAGGGCGGCGTCCGTCGCCCTTTTCAAAATCTCCCTCATACTGACTGCATAATCCGTGCGCAGATTTGCATAGTCTTGCATTGCCTTCCCCCTTTGCACTCCGTAAAATCTGCCGCCTGTTTTTAGGGGATTCCGTTTCAAAGTTGGCTAACTGCCACGCGAGACTCCAGCGGAATCGCCTCCACCCAGCATACTCTGCTGCTTAGGATGGGCGTTTTGGATAAAAAATTAGGTCTTAGTGCGCTCACCGCGTTGGTACTCAGCTCAATGCTGGGCGCTGGCGTGTTCAGCCTGCCGCAAAACATGGCGGCAGTTGCCGGCCCGGCGGCGCTGCTGATCGGCTGGCTGATCACCGGCGTAGGCATCATCTTCCTGTCACTTGCCATGCTATTACTGACGCGGCTGAAACCCGAGTTGGATGGCGGCATCTTTACCTATGCGCGCGCTGGCTTTGGTGAGCTGATGGGCTTCTGCTCGGCGTGGGGATATTGGCTGTGTGCGGTAATCGCCAACGTCTCTTATCTGGTGATTGTCTTCTCGGCGCTGAGCTTCTTTACCGACACACCGGATCGCGTGGTGTTTGGCGATGGCAATACATGGCAGGCAATGCTTGGTGCGTCGGTGCTGCTGTGGCTGGTGCATTGCCTGGTGCTGCGCGGCGTGCAAACCGCGGCCAGCATTAACTTGCTGGCTACGCTGGGCAAGCTGGTGCCGCTGCTGCTGTTTGTGGTGCTGGCGCTGCTGGCATTCAACTACGATCGCTTCCGCTTTGATTTCAGCGGTGTCGAGCTCGGTCAGCCGCTGTGGCAGCAGGTGAAGCAAACCATGCTGATCACCTTGTGGGTGTTTATTGGCGTGGAAGGCGCGGTGGTGGTTTCCGCGCGTGCGCGTAATAAGCAGGATGTCGGACGCGCTACGCTGATGGCGGTGCTGGCCGCGCTGTTGGTTTATTTGCTGGTTACGCTGCTGTCGTTAGGCGTGATTCCGCGAGCCGAACTGGCGCAGATGCGCAATCCTTCCATGGCTGGTTTGATGAAGCATCTACTCGGTCATTGGGGCGATGCGGTGATTGCGGTCGGATTGATTATTTCGGTGTGCGGCGCCTATCTGAGCTGGACGATTATGGCCGCTGAAGTGCCGTTCCTTGCCGCGCAGCAAGGTGCCTTCCCGCGCAGCATCGCGCGTCAGAATCGCCACAACTCCCCTTCAGCCTCGTTATGGTTGACCAACGGCAGCGTGCAGGTTTGCCTGATCTTGATTGCCTTAACTGGCGCGGATTACAACACGCTGCTGACCATCGCCTCAGAAATGATTTTGGTGCCTTATCTGCTGGTCGGACTGTATCTGATTAAGGTGGTGCGCGGGCAGAACAAACCCTGGGCGATGTTTACCGGCATCGGCGCCAGCGCGTACGGCATTTGGCTGCTGTATGCGTCGGGTCCCTTGCATCTGCTGCTCTCTGTGGTGCTTTATGCGCCTGGACTGCTGCTGTTCCTGTACGCACGACGCGGCGGCCGTGGCGACAAGATGTTGTCACAGCTGGAGCGCATCGCGATTGTGTTGTTGATTGCGGCGTCACTGCCCGCGTTGTGGCAGCTAACGAATTAGTGCGGCTGGACGGGAATGGAAACGCACAGCAGGTCATCCTGCTGTGTCAGATTGAGCGGTTTACGGTATTCCTGATGAATAGCGTCAAGCTGCTCGGCTGACAGCGGATATGGCAGCTGAATATCAAAGCGGCTGATGTGTTGTTGCTCGGCCAACGTGATGAGGCGCGCGATATTAATCTCATCGCTCACCTGCGTTGAAATGATTTGTAATGCTAATTCTTTCAGATGATCGTCGCTGGCCTGAAGGTTGTGCGCCGATTTACGCGTTACCATGCCAAAAATAGGCATCACGCCATAAATGGCATCGACAAAACTCCAGCGTTTTTTGCAGGAAGCGGAGAGAAAATCACTGTAATTGAAGCAGATGCGATCACTGTATCCGGCTGAAGCCAGCTCTTTATCAGACACTCTCGCACTCCTCCTGTTTTTCGTTACGGTTCCGAACCTTGCGCTACAACGCGCCGCTAATGATGGCACATTTCACGGTATACATACCAGTAACGCAGGGATATTTCGTGCGGTAACGTAGAGCTCAGGACCAGGAAAAGCTATGCTGCTGGCATTCTCATCCGTCACAGTGAATTATGAACAAAATCGTCTATGTGGAAGATGAGCCAGAAGTAGGCGAATTGATCGCCGCTTACCTTGGCCGCCACGATATTGAAGTTATTGTTGAAACGCGCGGTGACCGCGCCGAAGCCACCATCGCCCTGCACGATCCCGATTTAGTGATGCTGGATATCATGTTACCCGGCAAGGATGGCATGACATTGTGCCGCGATCTGCGTGCCAGCTGGCAAGGTCCGATTGTGTTGCTAACCTCACTCGACAGCGACATGAACCATATTCTGTCACTGGAAATGGGTGCTAACGATTACATCCTTAAAACCACGCCGCCGGCGGTGTTGCTGGCGCGCCTGCGTTTGCATCTGCGCCAGGCGCATGTTGGGCAGCCGGAAGTGGCGCCCGCTATTCAAAGTTCGCAGCGCGTGCTGCGATTCGGTTCACTGACCATCGATTCGCTCAATCGTCAGGTGACGCTGTTCGAGGAAAATATTGTACTGTCCACCGCCGATTTCGATCTGCTGTGGGAACTGGCGAATCATGCCGGGCAAATCCTCAATCGCGATGCGCTGCTGAAAACCCTGCGCGGCGTAACCTACGATGGCATGGATCGCAGCATTGATGTGGCGATTTCTCGCCTGCGCAAAAAACTGTACGACAGCGCCACCGAGCCGTTCCGCATTAAAACCATCCGTAACAAAGGCTATCTGTTCGCGCCTCAGGCCTGGGATACCCGTTCCGCATGAGAAAGCTCTTTATTCAGTTCTATTTGCTGCTGTTCGTCTGTTTTCTGGTGATGACGCTGCTGGTTGGGCTGGTGTACAAATTCACCGCCGAACGCGCCGGACGCCAGTCAATGAACGATTTGATGGCCAGTTCGCTGTTTTTGATGCGCAGCGAACTGCGCGAGATCCCGCCGCGCGACTGGAGCAAAACCATTCGCAGCCTCGATCTCGATCTTTCGTTTGATCTGAATATTGAGCCGATGAGCAAATATCAGCTGGGTGACGCGGACATGAAGCGCCTGCGCGCTGGCGAAATCGTGGCGATTGACGATCAATACACCTTCTTACAGCACATTCCACGCAGCCATTACGTGCTTTCCGTCGGCCCAATCCCTTACCTTTTCTATCTGCACCAGATGCGCATTCTGGATATCGCGCTGCTGGCGTTTATTGGTATGTCGCTGGCGCTGCCGGTATTTATCTGGCTACGTCCACACTGGCAAGAGATGCAGCGGCTGGAGAAAGCCGCCGAACGTTTTGGTCGCGGCGAACTCGACGTGCGCACCCATTTTGAAAGCACCTCCAGCCTGCACAGTCTTGGCGTGGCGTTTAATCAGATGGCGGAGAACATCAACACGCTGGTTGCCAGTAAGAAACAGCTGATTGACGGCATCGCGCACGAGTTGCGTACGCCGCTGGTGCGGCTGCGTTACCGGCTGGAGATGAGCGATAACCTCACCGATGCGGAATCCGCCGCGCTGAACCGCGATGTGGGTCAGCTGGAGAGTTTGATTGAGGAGTTGCTGACGTATGCGCGCCTCGATCGCCCACGCGTTGATCTCCATCTGCAATCTTTCGACCTGGCGCAATGGCTGCGGGTGCATATCGAAGATGTGCAAACCATGAATCCGCAGACGCAGATTGCGCTGGATATCCCGCAGCTGGAGAACGTCGGCAGCGCCGATACGCGCCTGATGGAGCGCGTGCTGGATAATCTGGTGAACAATGCCCTGCGCTATGCGCAACAGCGTTTGCGCGTGAGCTTATGGTTTGATGGCGCGCTGGGCTGTTTGCAGGTGGAAGACGACGGTCCGGGCATTCCGCAGGAAGAGCGCGCCCGCGTGTTCGAACCTTTTGTCCGCCTCGATCCGAGCCGCGATCGCGCCACCGGCGGCTGTGGTTTGGGTCTGGCGATCGTCCACTCTATTGCGCTGGCGATGCAGGGAAATGTCTCGATTGAGAGCAGTCCGCTCGGCGGCGCCAGCGTTCGCTTTTGCTGGCCGGTTGATCTACCCTTGCGGGACATTGCGCCACGCTTACCGTCATAAGGAGCTTTATACGTGACTTCAGCTTATCAAGAACTTAGCCGCACTTTTCAGCGTCTCTCCCGCTTTGGCCATTTAGGCGCCATTGCCGGTGTCGATATGCAAACCACCATGCCGCCGGGCGGCAGCCAGGCACGCGGTGAAGCGATGGCCGAACTGAGCGTGTTCATGCACGAAGTGCTGACCGATAAACGCCTCCGCGGGCTGTTTGATGCCGCGCAGCAGGAATCACTGAATGATGTCGAGCAGGTTAACCTGAGCGAGATGCAGCGCGCCTGGCAGCAAGCGACGCTGCTGCCTGCGTCACTGGTGGAAGCCAAGTCGCTGGCCGGTTCGCGCTGTGAGCACGCCTGGCGTCAGCAGCGTCCAGCGAATGACTGGCAAGGTTTCTCCGCCAATCTGAAAGAAGTGGTGAAGCTGAGCCGTGAAGAGGCGCAGCTGCGTGCCGATGCGCTTGGCGTATCGCGCTACGATGCGCTGCTGGATGTGTTTGAGCCGGGCATGACCAGCGCGCAGCTGGATCAAACCTTTGGCGATTTGAAAAGCTGGCTGCCCGACCTGTTGCAAAAAGCAGTGGCGAAGCAGCAGCAAACGCCGATCGCGCAGCCAATCGGTCCGTTTGCCATCGAATCACAGAAACAGCTGGGCCTGAGCGTGATGAAAACGCTGGGCTTCGATTTCAATCACGGCCGGTTGGATGTGAGTGCGCACCCGTTCTGCGGCGGCGTGCCGGAAGATGTGCGCATCACCACGCGTTACAACGAGAACGACTTCCTCAGCGCCATGATGGGCGTGATTCATGAAACCGGCCATGCGCGTTACGAGCAGAATTTGCCAAAACAGTGGCGCGGTCAGCCGGTGGCGCAGGCGCGTTCTACCGCGATTCATGAATCTCAAAGCCTGTTTATGGAGATGCAGCTGGGGCGCAGTAAAGCCTTCCTGCAGCATATACATCCGCAGGTGGTGGCGCTGATGAGCGATCAGCCTGCGCTGGAGTTAAACAACTTTATTCGTCAGACGCAGCGCGTGAAGCCGGGCTTTATTCGCGTTGATGCCGATGAGTTGAGCTATCCGGCGCACGTAATTTTACGTTACGAGATCGAGCGCGCGCTGATTGAGGGCGATATTGAGGTTGATGATATCCCGGCGCTGTGGGACGAGAAGATGCAGCAATCATTAGGCATTGATACGCGCGGTAATTATCGCGATGGCTGCATGCAGGATATTCACTGGACCGACGGCGCGTTTGGCTATTTCCCAACCTACACATTGGGCGCGATGTACGCGGCCCAGCTGTTCCAGTCGGTGAAGCGTGCGATTCCGCAGGTCGAGACGCTGATCCAACAAGGTGATTTGCAGCCGGTGTTTGACTGGTTGCAGCAGAACATCTGGCAGCACGGTAGCCGTTTCCCGACGCAGCAACTGCTGATCAATGCCACCGGCGAAGCGCTGAATCCGCACTATTTCCGCCAGCACCTTGAACAACGTTATCTGTCTGAGTAAACTGCGCGGCGGCCCATGCGGCCGCCCTTTTCACTTCCTTTACGCCGCTTTGTACAATCCGTTACACGCCGATACCAATGCCTCACGGAAAGCCTGAATTGTTTTTCATATAGTGTTTTCACCGGCCCCGCAGTGGGCTACACATGAAAAAATAGTTCGAGGATTTTGCAATGAAAAAATTATTTGCACTGGTGATCGCCGCTGCTATGGGTATGTCTTCTGTTGCTTTCGCTGCTGAAACAACTGCTGCTCCAGCCGCTGCTGCAACCACAACTGCTGCGCCAGTTAAACACAAAATGGCTCACCACAAAAAACCAGCTGCTCAGAAAGCGCAGGCAGCTAAGAAACATAAGAAAGTAGAGAAGAAAGCGCCAGCTGCACAGAAAGCTCAGGCCGCTAAAAAGCATCACAAAAAAGCAACTAAGCCAGCTGCACAGAAAGCCCAGGCTGCTAAAAAGCACCACAAAAAAGCAACCAAGCCAGCTGCACAGAAAGCCCAGGCTGCTAAAAAGCACCACAAAGCAACCAAGCCAGCTGCACAGAAAGCTCAGGCTGCTAAAAAGCACCACAAAAAAGTAACCAAACCAGCTGCGCAGAAAGCTCAGGCAGCTAAAAAGCATCACAAAGTGAAAAAAGCAGCTAAATAAGATTCGCTTAGCGCCAACACCGTATTGATGATTGAAAACACCCGGTTATGCCGGGTGTTTATTTACTGGAGTAGCGAAAAATGGTGCGTCGCTATCGCTTCGAAATTATTCTGATTGTGATGATCCTCTGTGGCATAGTTGCAGCCAGCTTTTTTATCTAGTCGTTGTAGCGTGCTGATTACTCCAATATTTCTCCCTTTTTCACCGCTCACCGACTATAGTTATCGCTCAAGCGTGATGACAACAACTTCTACTTATTCTCGCCATTGAGAGAACTATGCGCCTGGCTATCCTGTTACTTGTTGGTCTTTTCAGTTTTAACCACACAGCACATGCCGATGATGAAGATGGGCCAAGCCCGGAAGACATCAAAACGTTGTTCTTTGGCAAAGATCATCGCCAGGCGATTAGCGACGTAAGCGCCGCGCCCTGGGATGCCATCGGTCAGTTAGAGACCGAAAGCGGTAACCTCTGCACTGCTACCTTGATTTCTGCCCATCTGGCGTTGACCGCCGGACACTGTTTATTGGCTCCGCCCGGCAAATTTGATAAGCCAGTGGCGCTGCGTTTTATGGCCAGCAGCAAAGGCTGGCGTTACGAGATTCATGATATTGATGCGCGCGTTGAACCCTCTTTAGCGCGCCGTTTGCAGGCGGACGGCGAAGGCTGGATCGTGCCGCCGGGTGCCGCGCCCTACGATTATGGGCTGGTTATCTTGCATAATCCGCCGTCCGGTATTGTGCCGATTCCGTTGTTTGAGGGTTCGCGTGGCGATTTAACCGCCGCCTTGAAAACCACCCAACGCAAAGTGACGCAAGCCGGTTATCCAGCCGATCATCTGGATACGCTCTATTCGCACAGCGATTGTTTAGTGACAGGTTGGGCGCAGCGCGCAGTGCTGTCGCACCAGTGCGATACCTTGCCGGGCGACAGCGGTTCGCCGCTACTGTTGAAGAACGGTGATGAGTGGCAGTTGATTGCGGTGCAGAGTTCAGCGCCCGCGCCGGCCGATCGTTATCGTGCCGATAACCGCGCGATTGCGGTGCCGTCCTTTAAAGATAAGCTAGAAGAGTTAGCGCAATAATCACGTAGGGTCGCCATTCATGGCGACCTCCATCACATCACTCTCTTGATTAACTCAACTGCTCCATCGCCTGCAGAATACGCTTATCCGAAATCGGATAAGGCGTGCCCAGCTGCTGCGCGAAATAGCTAATCCGCAGCTCTTCCAGCATCCACCGAATCGCCTGTACTTCGGCATCATCCTGACGTTGCGGCGGCAATTTATTCCGCCACGTCTGCCAGGCCTGCTCCACCGCTTGCACTTTCAGCATGCGCGCACGATCGCTGTGTGGATCCACCGGCAGTTTCTCGAGGCGGCGTTCAATACCTTGCAGATAGCGCAGCGTATCACCGAGGCGCGACCAGCCATTGCCGGTCACGAAACCGCGATACACCAGGCCATTCAGCTGCGCTTTAATATCGCCTAACGCCAACGCCAGCGACATATCCACGCGTCCCTTAAGGAACTTGTTGATATTGAACACGCAGGTCAGGATCTGTTCGACCTGTTGAGCGATGGTGACCACGGTTTCATTCAAATCGGCACGCACTTTGTCGCGCAGTTGTTCGAAGTTCTCCTGTTGCCACGCCGGACCGCCCGCCTCCGCCATCAGCTTATCCACGCCGCAGGCGATGCAGTCATCGATCAGTTCCAGCACTTTGCCGTACGGATTGAAGTACAAACCGAGTTTGGCTTTGTTTGGCAGCTTCTCGTGCAGATACTTGGTCGGCGACGGAATGTTGAGCAGCAGCAGGCGACGCTGGCCGCGCCACATCATTTTCTGCTGTTCCACTTCGTTATCGAACAGGCGAATCGCTACGCTGTCCTTTTCATCCACCAGCGCCGGCCAGGCTTTGACCTGATAGCTGCCGCGCTTCTGCTCGTAGCTTTGCGGCAAATCGCCAAAGCTCCAGATGTGCAAACCGCTCTGCTCGAGGCCATCGTCTGCCACTTTCGACAACGTTTCCTGCACTTTGCCTTTCAGCAGCAGCCGCAGCTGATGCAAATTCTTGCCTTCCTGCAGCTTACGGTTGTGCTCGTCTACCACGCGGAAAGTCATTTTAAGGTGATCGGGCACCTGATCCCACTGCCAGGCTTCACGGTCAATAGTGACGCCGGTCATGCGGCGGAATTCGCGTTCCAGCGCATCCAGCAACGGCAGCTCCAGCGCGGTAACGCGACCAAGAAACGCTTCGGCGTAGTTCGGCGCGGGCACCAGATTGCGGCGCACCGGCTTGGGCAGCGATTTGATCAGCGCGATAACCAACTCGCGACGCACGCCAGGAATCTGCCACTCGAAACCGGTCTCTTCGATTTGATTCAGCAGCGGCAACGGAATATGCACCGTCACGCCATCGGCATCCGCGCCCGGTTCAAACTGATAGCTCAGCTTGAGTTTCAGGTTGCCCTTATGCCAGAAGTTGGGGTAATCGAGCTGGCTAACTTTGTCCGCGCCATCTTTAATCAGCATCTGCTTATCAAAACTCAGCAGGTCCGGATTCTCTTTGCTGGCTTGCTTCCACCATGCATCGAAATGGCGCGCTGAGACCACGTCGCTGCCGATACGGCGATCGTAGAAAGCGAACAGCGTTTCGTCATCGACCAGAATGTCGCGACGACGCGATTTGTGTTCCAGATCTTCAATTTCGTTGCGCAGTTTCAGGTTATTGCGGAAGAACGCGTGACGCGTCTGCCAATCGCCCTCCACCAGCGCATGACGGATAAACAGCTCGCGGCTCAGTTGAGGATCGATGCGGCTGTAATTGACCTTACGCGCCAGCACAATCGCCAGGCCGTAAAGCGTCACTTTTTCCGTCGCCATCACCGCGCCCTGCGCTTTTTCCCAGTGCGGTTCGCTGTAGCTGCGTTTAATCAGATGCTGCGCCAGCGGTTCGATCCATTCCGGATCGATACGTGCGGCAACGCGCCCCCACAAACGGCTGGTTTCCACCAGCTCCGCCACCATGGTCCACTTTGGCGGCTTCTTAAACAGGCCAGAACCTGGGAAGATGGAGAAGCGCGCGTTGCGAGCGCCGGTAAACTCCTGTTTCTCGTTATCTTTCTGCCCAATGTGCGACAGCAAGCCGGTCAGCAAAGCGCAGTGCACTTCACGATACGGCGCAGGTTCGCTGTTGACCGGCATACCTTGTTCCCGCACCACCTGACGCAGCTGGGTGTAAATATCCTGCCATTCACGCACGCGCAGATAGTTAAGGAATTCCGTTTTACACAAGCGGCGGAAGTGATTGCTGGAGAGCGCTTTTTGCTGCTCCTGCAGGTAATTCCACAGATTCACGAAGGCGAGGAAATCGGACTCTTTATCCTCAAAACGACGATGTTTTTCGTCAGATGCCTGCTTTTTATCAGCGGGACGCTCGCGCGGGTCCTGAATCGATAGCGCAGCGGTGATGATCATCGCTTCGCGCACGCAGCCAAATTTTTGCGCTTCCAGCACCATACGCGCCATACGCGGATCGACCGGAAGCTGGGCGAGCTGGCGACCCGAAGGTGTCAGCTTGTAGGTTTCGTCTTCACTCAGCGTGATGGCACCGAGCTCTTCCAACAGGCGCACGCCATCCTGAATATTGCGCTTGTCCGGCGCTTCGACAAACGGGAAGGCAGCAATATCGCCCAGCCCCAGCGCGGTCATCTGTAAAATGACCGAGGCGAGATTGGTGCGCAGAATTTCGGGATCGGTAAATTCCGGGCGGCTGAGGAAATCGTCCTCGGAATAGAGGCGAATACAGATACCTTCCGAAACGCGTCCGCAGCGCCCTTTGCGCTGATTGGCGGACGCTTGCGAAATTGGCTCAATTGGCAGGCGCTGCACTTTGGTGCGGAAACTGTAGCGGCTGATACGCGCGGTGCCGGGATCGATAACGTATTTGATGCCAGGCACGGTTAGCGAGGTTTCTGCTACGTTGGTTGCCAGCACGATGCGGCGTCCGCTGTGCGACTGGAACACGCGGTTTTGCTCGGCGTTCGACAGGCGCGCATACAGCGGCAGAATCTCGGTGTGCGCAATATCACGCTTCATCAGCGCATCGGCGGTATCGCGGATTTCGCGCTCGCCGCTCATAAAGATCAGAATGTCGCCGCGGCTCTCTTGTCCCAGCTCATCGACCGCATCAAAAATCGCCTGCAACTGATCGCGATCGGTATCGTCAGCGTCTTCCACCATCGGGCGATAACGCACTTCCACCGGATAAGTACGGCCGGAAACTTCAATCACCGGCGCATTGTGGAAATGGCGTGAGAAACGCTGCGGATCGATGGTGGCTGACGTGATGATGACTTTTAAGTCGGGACGACGTGGCAACAGTTCGCGCAGATAGCCGAGCAGGAAATCGATGTTAAGACTGCGTTCGTGCGCTTCATCGATAATGATGGTGTCGTACTGCAGCAACAGGCGATCCTGCTGGATTTCCGCCAGCAGGATACCGTCGGTCATTAGCTTAACCTGGGTGGTTTCGCTCACCTGATCGTTAAAGCGCACCTTGTAACCGATGGTGCCACCGAGCGAGGTTTCCAGCTCATCGGCAATGCGGTTCGCCACGGTGCGCGCTGCCAGACGACGCGGCTGCGTGTGACCAATCAGCCCTTTTACCCCGCGTCCCAGCGCCAGACAGATTTTCGGCAGCTGCGTGGTTTTACCCGATCCGGTTTCACCCGCGACGATCACCACCTGATGCTGACTGATCGCATCGGCAATGTCCTGCTGCTTCTGACTGACCGGCAGGTTGTCCGGGAAAGTGATGCGTGGTGTCGCCGCCGTGCGCTGCGCAAGGCGCTGCTCCGCCGCGACAAATTCCGGCTCCAGTTCAGCCATAATGCCCTGCTGCGCCGCAGGATTTTTCACCTTCGCAGCGCCCAGCAATCGACGTCGCAGACGTTGACTGTCGCGCAGCGTCAGATTATCGAGCCGCGGCCAAAGGGAGGCTAAAGGTGAAGAGTCGGATGATGACATAGCGATGCGTACCTGTTGTTGCAGCGGGCAGATGATTTCCCGGCGGATTCAAGCAATTAATGGTCGGCATCATAGCACAATTTGGAACACCTGCCTGAACGGGACGTGCGAGGTTATTCAATTATTTCGAACATAGATCTCGAAATATTGCGCTTTTACCTCGCGGGCTAACTCCGTACAGTGTAAAGCATTGAGCGGTAAGCCAACCGCGTAACGCACAGGAAAATACCATGAGCAAAGTTTTAGTTCTGAAATCAAGCATCCTCGCTGGTTACTCTCAGTCAAATCAACTGGCTGACTTCTACGCTGACGAAGCACGCGTTAAAGGTGATTCGGTTACCGTGCGTGATTTAGCTGCGCAGCCAATTCCGGTGCTGGATGGTGAGCTGGTTGGCGCGCTGCGTCCATCCGACGCACCGTTGTCTCCACGTCAGCAGGAAGCGCTGTCTCTTTCCGATGAGCTGATTGCTGAACTGCAAGCCCATGACACCGTGGTTATCGCCGCGCCAATGTACAACTTCAACATTCCAACTCAGTTGAAAAACTACTTCGACCTGATTGCCCGCGCTGGCGTGACTTTCCGTTACACCGAAGCAGGCCCGGAAGGTCTGGTAACCGGTAAACGTGCGGTGATCCTCTCCAGCCGTGGCGGCATCCATAAAGATACGGCCAGCGACCTGCTGACGCCATACGTGAAACTGTTCCTCGGCTTCATCGGTATCACTGACGTGAACTTCGTGTTCGCAGAAGGCATCGCTTATGGTCCAGAAGTGGCGACCAAAGCGGCTAACGATGCAAAAGACGCCATCAAGCAAATTGTTGCTGCGTAATCATTTTTCACTATGATGCATGCCCGTCAGGCTTATCTGACGGGCATTTTTTTTGCTGTTGTTTTCTAAGCGCTTAAAGCTCCATACTGCACTTCTTTGCCAGCCTCTGAATGGTCGATTTCAGCACAGCGAAAGGAGATGAAGTGATACACCACAATCAATACGGTCAGCCCATCGGTTTTGCATTACCCGACTGGCAGCCCGCTACCTTCCCGCCCGCAGTTATTCTCACTGGCCGTTTTTGCCATCTCGCACCGCTTCAACTCAACCACGCACCCGCTCTGTTTGCCGCCTTTTCGCTGGCAGCCGACGATCGCGACTGGACCTGGCTCGGCGCATCGCAGCCGCAATCGTTAGCCGAAATGACCGACTGGAGCGCCAACAAAATAGGCGACAGTGGATTAGTCAGTTATGCGGTGATCGATCAGGTTAAGCAGCAAGCGGTTGGCGCGGTCTGTTTCGCCAATATCGAGATGCAGAATGGCGCGATTGAGATTGGTCATGTCACCTGGTCGCCGCTGATGCAGCGCAACGTGTTAGGCAGTGAAGCAATATATCTGCTGTTGCAGCAGGCCTTCACGCTCGGTTATCGCCGCGTGGCGTGGCGTTGTGATTCCCTGAATCTGGCTTCACGACGCGCAGCAGAGCGCATCGGCTTTACCTTTGAAGGCTGTTTTCGTCAGGCGATGACGCGCAAACAGCGCAATCGCGATACCGATTGGTTATCGATCATTGATAGCGAATGGCCAGCGATTCAGCAGGCCTTACGCGAATGGCTGGCGGCGGAGAATATGGATCAGCACGGCCGCGAAAGGCAAAAACTGCGCAGCTTTTTCCCGGCGGATTGACGTTGTCTATACTGACTAGCTTTTATCTACGCAATTGCAGAGGTACTCATGTCCAACGTATTTATTATTGGCGGCGCAGGCAACATTGGCCGTCGTCTGGCATCACTGCTGGCCGCAAACGGGCACGTTGCGCGCCCGCTGTTTCGCAAAGCGGAACAGGAGCAGTCTTTGCGTGAAATGGGTGCTGAGCCGGTTAACGGCGATTTAACCGCGCTGGACGCAAAATCCCTTGCCGCGCTAATGGCGGGCAGCGATGCGGTGGTGTTTACCGCTGGTGCCGGCGGCAAAGGCGGTGAAGAGATGACGAACGCCATTGATGGTGAAGGATTAACCACCGCGGTTGCTGCCGCGCAGCAGGCTGGCATCTCGCGCTTTTTGCTGGTCTCGGCGTTTCCCGAAGCTGGCAGAAACAAAAACCTCTCCGCCACCTTCGAGAACTACATGCGCGTGAAGAAAGCGGCCGATGTCGAGCTGGCGCAAAGCGATCTGGATTGGGTAATTTTACGCCCCGGCACGCTGACGGATGAGAAAGGTCAAGGCATGGTGCGTGCCGGTTTGGCGATCCCCTATGGCGATATTCCTCGCGATGACGTGGCGGCGACGCTGGCTGAGATCATCGCTCAACCGGCTGTCAGCCGCGTGATAGTTGAGTTGACCGGCGGAGAAATGCCGGTGCGTGAAGCCGTTAAGCAACTGGCTACTTAGAAAAATTGTTCTTAAGTCCCTTGGCGTTAATTATTCCGCCTGAGGCACATATGCTCCAGGCGGAATTCACATACAACGCTAATCGAGCATCTCTTGGCCATCAATAATAGCCAGTACACTATCGAGGTAGGCCTTACTCATTTTGCTTTCGGTTGCTTCCCTTAGGTATTTAGGAATACGTTCTACAAACTCCGATCGCGAAAGAGGTTGGTGCTCAACCAAAGCCTCGATCATGGCAGGCCTGAGTAACTTGCTTTCATCCGCTATGAATGGGTTTTCTACATCAATGACTTCTCGAGCAAACCGCTCAAGCCGCATTTTAAGGGGCTCCTTGACATTACTGTAATCAGCCAGATCGGTGCAGCTTTTTCTTTCTTCTGCAACTAACTCTGCAATCGCCTCTTCTTCTGAATAATCGTTTTTGTCGATAAGCGTTTTCAACTGATTTAATTCACGAATAATTGGATCTAAGATTTCATTTGGATTACTAAACCAATCAGTTGACCAAATACGACGAATTCTCCAGCCCAGCCCTTCCAAAACATCCTGCCGCAGGCGGTCACGATCTCGAGCCGATTTAGCTGAGTGGTATGTTGCACCATCGCACTCAATTCCCATGAGATAACGCCCATGCTTGCCAGGATCTCGCACTGCGATATCAATAAAGAAGCCTGCCACACCTACCTGAGGTTCGCAGCTAAAGCCCGCGTGCTCGAGCGCATTAATAACAGCAACTTCAAAATCACTGTCTGGGGCTTTACCTGTGGATTGACCGAGTCCGTCCATATTGCCTTTTTCAGCAAAGTGCAGGAATCCGCGCAGCGCTTGCACACCTCGCTTAGACGTTTCATTTAGAAGCACATCTTCCGAACGCATTGAGCTAAACACATGCATACGTTTTTTAGAGCGCGTGAAAAGCACGTTTAATCGACGCCAGCCGACATCTGAGTTTATCGGGCCAAACCGTTGATAAACTTTGCCATCGGCCTCTCCCGGTCCATACGTGAAGGAAATGAAAATGACATCGCGCTCATCACCCTGCACGTTTTCAAGATTTTTAACGAACAGTGCATCACTTTTAATTCTCAGGCGGTCGATGGCAACGTTTACCTGTGCATCCTCACGGCACATTTCGTCAATGGCACGCTCAATCTGTTCACGCTGCTTAGAGTTCATCGCAACAATACCTAGTGACTCATCAGGTGACTGGATTGCATGTAGGGCAACTGCCTTAGCAATGACGCGAGCTTCTTCAATGTTTTGCTGATTAACGAAGCGGCCGTTTTTGACGAAGCTAAATTTAACGCCAAACTCTGGTGCCTGAGCGTTCGGCGAAGGGAACACAACTAAATCACTGTTATAAAAATGGCGATTGGAATAGGCAATTAGGCTTTCGTGTTTTGATCGATAGTGCCATCGCAAGCGACGCATTTTGAAAAGCGGCAGAGAGGCATCCAGGATACTGTCTGTCTGGCTTACAGCCGCAGTGTCTTCATCGTCATCCTCAATGCCTGCGCGATCGAAGAAACTCGTTGGAGGAAGCTGTTTGGGATCGCCAACTACAACAACCTGCTTGCCACGAGCAATAACTCCTAACGCATCTTCAGGTTTAACCTGTGACGCTTCATCCATCACAACCAGATCAAACTCTATTTCGCCAGGTTCAAGATAGTTAGCCGCAGACATAGGTCCCATCATAAAACACGGTTTCAGCTGAAGTAGCGCCTGGCCAGCACGATTAATAAGCTGCCGAATTGGGATATGTCGCGTCTTCTTACCTGCCTCGTTACGGATTAAAGCTAACTCCGTGTAATCAGCTTTTCGCCCCCCGGCTGAGCCCTGAGGAACTGTGTTACTGGCGATAATAGCCGCAATGCGGTCACGCTGCAGTTTCTGTAACGCTTTGTCATAATCCCGGAATTGTTTTTGCAGTGCGCTACGGCTATTGCCTGAAGTACGAAGCAAATGTGGACGCTCTGAAGCGACTTCGCGTGCTAGCTGGTCATAGACCGCCACCTGTAATCCAGTATCACTAAGCTCAATCGCGAGCGTATGGTTCATGACTGCATCACGAATACGCTGCAGTCCACTTTTCTCTATTTCTTTCGATCTGCGTATGAAGTTAAGCCAGCCATTGAGCCATCGAGGCTTATAAATGGCATCTTTATTGCGCCCAATCAGCGCATCAAGGCTGTTACCGCTTTTTTGATACCATTCGGCCAATGTTAGTTGTGTCTCACCCACAAAGTTATCCTGAGCATCAACATGCGCTTGCCACACGCGCTGAAGAGAGGCTAATTCAGACTGTAAATTGCGATAAGCATCACCACCGCTGAGTTTTTTAATGCAACGAGCCAGATCGGTACTATGAATTTTATCGCGTAACTGTTCGGTAAACGTGATGGTTTCATTCATAACGTTTAGAGGATATGCGTTATTTTTATCCACATCTAAAACGATTTCACGAGCAGCGGCAAAGATCTCGGCGGGCAATGTATTATCGGTTAAAGCACGCTGCCGAATATGTAACTGCTTCAGGATTGAAATTTTTTCACTTACCGTATTCAGCGTAAGATGCTCAGCCGTAAACCATTGTTGAATCGGTACTAGCGCCTCTTTAAGCTTTGCAATAATCGGTGTAAATAAGTTCATCTCGCCGGCCAGCAACTGATCATTACCCACAATCAACATGCCAGATGAAAACGTCCGTTCGTGCTCTTTAAGGCGGGCAAGATGTAGAGAGATTTGTACGTCTGCTCCCTGCTGCTTTAAATGCTGAATACCTCTAAAAATCTGGCCGTCTAACGTTAGCAATGCACTGCCAATCGCAACATTAGTTCCAAATCCTATACCCCAGGCTTTGCGCACGTTGCAATACCAATCACGGATTTGCCTCAGGTGATCCGTATTCGTATCAAGCCCTAGGTAAAGCTCTCCTAAAAGTTGGTTGAAGTTTCGAGTTTCAAGCTCAGCCAGCTCTTGCGCATACTGGCGAAGTTTAGGCAACTCAGCACTCAGTGTTTTCCATTTGGCGGTAGAGTCGGTAGATAATCCAATAAGCGTATTTTTTGCCTGGCGCCAGGTACTACTCAATCCACTCAGCAATCCAGAGTCATGTAAGCTCATTTCTATATTTTTTAGCTGTTCATCATCTTTGACTCGGCTTAAAACAAAGCGTGGTTTGAGCTGGTCACGCAATATTTGCAATGATGCCAGACGCTGATATAAGTCACTGAGTACCGAATCGATGCTGTCATCATCAAATCTGTCGTGTCTGAATTTGACTAAATCGGCAGGTAGCGCAGAGGCGATATCAATAAAGGTGATAACCTGGCTAAACCCTTGGGCAGTAGCTGGAAACTTTTGAGCAACTATTGGAGGCAACGCTTCGAGTAGTGCAGAGAAGCCCGCACTATCGGACTCAAAATCTTCGTACAGTTGTTGCAGCCCCCGGATTAAGCGCACAACATCAGCAAGTGTAATTGTGCCTTCAAGGCCAAACGTTACGGCAATATCGGGCAAGTCTTGAACGGCAGCGCCTTCTTCAAGAAAACGCAATTTTTCAGTGTCAACAAAACCAGCTAGTTGAACATAGTCGGCTTGAACTTCGTCGTAATTAATTAACCATTTTTTCAGTTGTTCAATACTGTGTTCATCGAGTTTTTTATAAGCGTCAAAGTCGATATTGTCAGAAAGCTGCGGTAGTTGTAGGGTTAATTCAATCAGTTGAGTTTGCCAGCAGAGATCATCATAGCTTGTTGAGGAAATTGAATGTTTTTGTAGAAAATCAGAAAACGCCTCCTGCCAGGAAAATAGCGCGGCATTCCAGTCACTCAGCAATGCAACGATCCTATCGCAATCGAATAACTGGATGTCAATATTGTTGACGCCATACCACGGGTGTTCGGCCAATTCAGCTTGCTCGCCGACTTGCAGGCGAAACTCGACCACGACGTCTTTAAACTGTTTAATTTGATCTCGCAGTCTCAACTGTGAAACACGATCAAAGGTCTGTCCCGAAAAGTTTTCAATATGTAGAAGCGTGGGTTCGATACCCAATTCGCGTCGATAGCGCGTTGCCCCCGTAAGAATTTGGTGAATCGTCAGGCCTGTATTTTTCCATCCTTGATTGATTTCCTGGGCGTAACTGTTTAACTGGTTTTTTAGGTCTTCATAGCGTGATATTTCCGCATCAATTTGTGCAGGAGATTGCTGCAATGCTGGATTAAGTAATCGCTTCTGAATATCTTCTATTACCTTGCGCTTGTGGGACTTATGGCTATGTAACTCAAGACAAAAATCTCCCAATCCAGCCTTATCAAGGCGATGTTTTACCACTTCTAAAGCCGCAAGTTTTTCAGCAACAAAGAGAACTTTCTTACCGTTCAGCATTGCTGCAGCGATCAGGTTTGTGATCGTCTGAGATTTGCCCGTTCCAGGTGGACCTTCAATGACAAGATTTTCTCCATTAACGGAGTCGATAAGTGCACTGTGCTGGGAGCTGTCAGCGTCATAAATCAAAGGGAATTTTTCATGAATATCGCTGAAATTATCAATCGAATACTCATTTGACCCGCCGGAGGTGGAGCCCGGAGCATCTCCCGCTTGTGAGGTGAAAAGTCGTTTGATAATTTCGTGGTTGAGTAGATTCTTGCTGCCTTGCGGCCAACGGTCAGGATCGAGATCGAGATACATCAGCATCTTGCTGAAGTTCAGCAGACTTAACGCGCCATAACGGCGAACAGACCAACGTGGTTTACTTTTCTCTATGATCGCCTGGATTTGTTGGAAGTAGGTTTCAGGCAACATGTCATCACTAAGATTAGGCAGCGCTATACCAAAATCCCCCTGAAGTTTTTGCTGCAAAGAAAGATTTGGCAAAATATCTTCACCTGTGTATCGCAAATGATATCGGTAAAGACCTGCCTGCGGGTCAAGTTTGCCTTTTTCCAAAGTAACAGGAATAGTGAAAAGTGGCGCGAGCCTCGGCTTATCGGAATCCTCACTTTCAAACCATTCTAAAAATCCCAAAGCAAGATAAAGAATTCCAGCTCCAGTTTCCTCAATCGCAACCTGGGCTTTGCCATGCAATGAACGCAACATGGCCTCAAGCTCTGAAGGATAATAAAGTGTCTGAATTTGAGTATCAGCTAGGGATGCACGTATAGAAGGGGTGCGAAGTTGTTTTCCCGCTTTTGCATCGAGCTCGAATTCACCTAAATCTTTATAACCGAGTTGCATAAGTGCAGCGATCAGTCGCTCAGATGGTGGCTCAGACTGCAATGCGTTGTTCCATGCCCCCGATCGAGATGTAGCATTATCTTTCAGTGGATCAAGAATATCCTGCCAGGCTTTGACCACCTGTTGGTAATCTTCAGCAGACACGTTGTCTTTTGGCTGGCTCAGCAATTCATAGCTAGTATTAATGCCTAATTTTGCCGCCCAGTTCTTGGCATCAGGCATCGACTTTTTATTTTTTTCATCTGTCGAATCTTGGCTTTTATCAAGAAAGCCAAACTTTTGGAGCTGATGTCTTGAAGGGTCTGGAACGCCTGCAAACTGCATAGGCTCTTCAGAAATCAAGGTTCTAAAAAGCTGATCGGGTAACTCATCAACAATCCGTAATGAAGAATGTTTTTGAGCGACCGGGAAATTTAGCAGTCTGTTGCGTGAAGTTAGATCCAGTAACTTGCGTCGCATATCCTCAAGTGATTTGAGAATATAAGCTTGTGAACCGTCATCATCTGATGAAGAGTACTCTGCCATAACATGCCTTAAAGTTTTAAATTAAAGTAATTAACTAAATCGCACATCGCTTCCAGGCGGAGTCTGCCCGGAGTGAGGGGCGAGTTGATTGATGCATCACGTGAGCTCATAATTCAGAAATTATGATTACATTTTATATTGTGTTGAATAATAAAGACTCTCAAGACAGTTCAAGATTTTGTCTTATCACATAGTCAGTAAGCATCAGAACGGCGAAAATCATACACTGAGCACTTTGGAAAACAAGTGCCAGTTTATTAAGAATGCTTAACTTATATTGAATTTTTTGCAAACAATTAGTCATTTATTTCAGCCAGCAGGTAACGCATAACAGCTACACATTTGCTTCACTTTATATATTCGGTAACCCAAGCCCTACTATGCGTTAAAAGCGGCCTTTGCCCGGCAGCCACTGTAAAAAACAAGTCGATTTATTTACGCAGCCACTGCCCATTGATGCCGCGCACATACTCGCCGCTACCCGCGCGATTCACCAGCTTCTCGCCGGCAATGCGCGCCACTTCGCTGGCGCTCAGGTTATTTTGCTGCGCCACGCGCTGATACTGCTGCAGGCGGCCATCGTTGATGCGTTTGACCAGCGCCAGCGTTTCTTCGTCCTGCTGACGCGCCGCCACATAGCCGCTGAGCGTTTCGCCCACGCGCCCTTGTTGACGCGCCTCATCCAGCGTGAGCGCCCAGGCAGAAGGCATCAGCAGCAGCGCCGCAAGCAGCGCTATCCCCTTGCGTTTCATCATGCTTCTCCTCAAAACAGTCCGCTCTGATTCTTCAGCAGCGCTTCCACATCTTTATCCACCTTGATGTGAATCTCATGCTCAATTTTGACGTTCATATTGATGGTGATCGGCTCTTTTGGCGCCGCAACTTCAATGCGCGGCACGCAGCCAATCAGTGGCAGCCAGGCTGCCAGCACCAGTAATGCCCTGAGGCTCATGGTTGGGGATCCTTCTTCGAGGGTAAGGTGGCATTTTGCTCCACCCAGGATTGCAAATTATCGCCAAAGCGCAGGCTGCGCCACAGCTGGAACAGATTTTCCTGATGCCGGTAGTTCAGATTAACGGTCTGACGGCGGTTGCTGAACTGACTAACGCCTTTCACTTCCGACTGCATGATCAGATTGCCGAAGTTATCCAGATCGATAGTGGCCCACGAGCGCGAGATTTCCATGTAGCGCAGCCAATCCAGCGCCGCGCCAGCCGCAAAGTTATTGCTGACAATGGCATCCGCCATATCTTTATCCAGCCGGAAGGTCAGCGAGCCGCTGTTGGCGATCCAGCCCTTTTCAATCAGCCATTGCGGATTGTTTATCCACAGCGGCAACTCGCCATTGACCTTGCCGGACATGGCAAATTGCTTGGGTTTAATCGCGCTGACCAGCTTGCTGAGATTGATCTCTTTCAGCGAGACGCGCGCCGCTTCATGCTGCGGCATACGCAGCTCGGGCATGCTGACGTGTCCGCCTAACAGATCAAGATTGACGTTGCTAAGCGTTAACGGCTGGCGCTCCTGCCACGGATAGTGACCTTGCAAATCGGCGGTGATGTTTTGCAGCGAGAACTGATTTTTCACTTCGGCGATACGCAGTGAAACCGGTCCGCGCCGTCCAAGCTGCCATTGATGATCCTTCAGGCGGAACGGCAGCGAGAAATCGATACCGTTGATTTCACTGTCCGGCATCCACAGGCTGCCGTTTTTCACCGTCCAGTGACCGCCCGCTTCAAAGCCCTGCTCGCTGGCCGCCGAGAATGCCACCTGCGCGCGCAGTTCACCCGACTGAATACGCATTTTTAAATCGCTGCTGAGCAGCGGCTGGAACACCGTCAATGACTGCGCTGGCCACCAGGCTTCGCCACGCAGACGTTCGCCGTCCCAGCGGCCATGCACGCGTACTGGGCCAATATCCTCAGCCGTTAGCTGTCCGCGCCAGATAAACTGGCTGGGATCGCTGCCTTTGGCTTCAAAATTAAGCTCTGATGGCGGCAGCCAGCCGCCGTAGCTGAATTGGGTTTGACCCGACTTCAGCGTGAAGCCGCCGTTAAACGCCGGATGATCAGGATCACGCTGCCAGCGCACCGGCGCGTTGAGCGTCAGGCGCGGTTTAGCCACTTGTACCATGCCATACGCCAGCTGATCGAAACCGGTATTCAGGGTGTCGAGGCTGATCAAGGTGTCCTGCCAACTGCCGGTGCCCTTCACGTCCCATTTGGCAGAGAGCGGCTCGATCTGACCGTCCCCCCAATAACGCCAGTTCCACACGCCGCTGTCCGGCCAGAAATCGCTGGCGCGCCCATCGAGATGCAACCTGAAGCGACCAAAGCTGGGATCGTGTGCCTTGAGGATCGCCTGCAGGCGACCATTAATGCCGCGCGACGCCACCGTCACGCCCGCCAACGGCCAGCGCGCTTCATCCACTTCCAGCGTTGAGAGCAAGCGACCGCGCAAACGCAGCAGCGCGCCCTGTTTGAGGCTCAACTGCGGATCGGTGAGCACGCCATGCAGCAAGCCGGGCATGCTGCCAAACAGCTGCAGATCGGCGAATTTGCTTTCGCCGGTCAGTTGAAACGGCAAAGCGCTGTCGACCATGCTCAATTTGCCGGGGCCAACGCTTAATACCAGATTGCCTTTGCCGCCGCGCCCTTGCGTCAGCAGATTGAATCGCCCGCTGACCAGCGTGTTTTCCAGCCCTTGCTGCCAGTTTTCCAGCGTCACAGCCATGCCGCCCGACAGCGGCTGATCGGCCTGTGGCCAGCGCCATTGGCCTTGCGTAATACGAATCTGCCGCTCGTCGACCTGCCACGGCAGCTGCAGCAGCGGCTGATCGTCATCCTGCTGTTTCACCGTCAAGGTGCCTTGCTGTTGCTGCCAGTTGAGCGTCAGCGCCAGCGGCTGCGGCCACTGCACCACATTGAGATCGGCGCTAAGTTCACCCGCCACCGGCAAGCCATCAGCAAAGGTTGGCAAGGTGACATCGCCATGCAGATTGAGCGGTTTGGGGAGTAGAGGATGACTGAGCTGCAGCTGGGCAATCTGCAGTAACTGGCCTTGCAAGCGCGCATCCACATTGAGGTTGTCGCCCTGATAATGCAGCTGCTGCACATCTTTATCTAAGGTGAGATCAAAACGACCGGCATATTGCTGCCACGGCAGAATGGTGATTTTTTGCAGATGCACATCGGCGCCAGGCAACATCTTCTGCCAGTCGGCCAGGCTGCGCGGCGCACCGCTGGCTTCGCTGTGCGGCAGCGATTGCAGGCAGTCGCTGTTAAGTTGCACTTCACCGGCGCTGAGCTGCCAGCGCTTTTGCTGCCAGCCAAGCGCCGCATCGCTGACGTTTGCCAGTTCACAATCGCCCGCCAGATAACGCACCGACGGAAAATGCAGCACGCCTTGCTGCCAGCGCGGCGTGCCGTTGAGTTCCACGCGGGTATTTGCGGGCAGCCAGATACCGGCCAGACGCGGCAACCATTGCGTGAGCGTCAGCAGCAATCCCAATAGCAGCAGTATCAGCGCCAGCAGCGCAGCAAGTGTTCGGCGAAGGCCACGCGTCATGGCAGTTAACGTTCCTGTTCTTTACACAATCCTGACGAGGAGCCAAATGATGGCATGTTACGTCCGGCAAATGAAGGTGTTAGCGACATAGTCTGGCTGAAGAACAGCAAAATGACGCGGAAAACGTTATCCTGTTGTGATACCGACGTTGCATTTTTCAGGAGCGAAACAATGAAAGTTGCGGTTTACAGCACCAAGCATTACGACCAGAAATACCTTGAACACGTCAATGAGGGCTTTGGATTTGAGCTGCAGTTTTTTGACTTCCTGCTGACACCGGCGACGGCGAAAAATGCTGCGGGCTGTGATGCGGTGTGTATTTTCGTCAACGATGATGCCAGCAAAGAGGTGCTGGAAGAGTTGGCGGCGCTGGGCGTGAAGCACATTGCGCTGCGCTGTGCCGGTTTCAATAACGTCGATCTCGCGGCGGCGAAAGCGCTGGGCTTAAACGTGGTGCGCGTCCCGGCGTATTCACCGGAAGCGGTGGCCGAACATGCGGTTGGCCTGATGATGACGCTGAACCGTCGCATTCACCGCGCCTATCAACGCACGCGCGACGCCAACTTCTCGCTGGATGGTTTAACCGGCTTCAACATGCACAACAAAACTGCGGGCGTAGTCGGGACCGGCAAGATTGGTATCGCGGCGATGCGAATCCTCAAAGGATTTGGCATGCGCCTGTTGGCATTCGATCCCTATCCAAGCCAGGCGGCGCTGGAGCTGGGCGCGGAATATGTCGATCTCAAAACGCTGTTCGCCGAAGCCGATGTGATTACATTGCACTGTCCGCTCACGCCGGAAAACCACCATCTGCTTAACGCCCAAGCGTTCAGCCAAATGAAAGATGGCGTGATGATCATCAACACCAGCCGTGGCGGTTTGATTGATTCACAGGCAGCGATCGATGCGCTTAAACAGCAGAAGATTGGTTCGTTGGGGATGGATGTATACGAAAACGAGCGCGATCTGTTCTTTGAAGACAAATCGAATGACGTGATTCAGGATGATGTGTTCCGTCGTCTGTCGGCCTGTCACAACGTGCTGTTCACCGGCCATCAGGCTTTCCTGACCGCCGAAGCATTGACAGCGATTTCAGAAACCACGCTCAGCAACTTGCAGCAGTTGGAACGCGGCGAAACCAGCCCGAATCAGGTCCCAGCTTAATCTTTCTGCGCCTGCCTTAGCGGGCGCAGCTTCCACCCATCAGCGCCTGTTCGTCACAGCGACGACCATTTGCCAATTGGCACATACCGATGCGTGAACCGTCTAACTGACGCGAAAACGCCAGCGATCCCCCGGCATTACTACAATTCACTTCAGCCATTGATGACATCACAACGCGCGGTTGTACGTGGGCGGCAGTAGCTTGTTGTGGCGGTTCGTTATCACTGTTGCTGCTGCAGGCAGAAAGTAACAAGGTGGCGCCAGCCAGCAGGAAGAGAGCGGCTTTCATCGATGAGGCTCCGGGGATTGAGCGAAAAAGTCGCACCAGAATATGTCAGGTGCGGTGAGGGATCGATAGGCGACACAGCTTTTTACAAAATTTAATTTCATTGTTTACAAGCAGAATTATCCTGTTTGAGATATTTCCGCCCTTTTCACCCGGCGGATTGTTTGTTTATCAACCACTAAGGAGAGAATGATGTTGACGGATATGCTGATCCGCATCGCGTTAGCCGGGATTCTCGGCGGACTGATTGGCCTGGAACGGCAGCTGCGCGCCAAAGAGGCCGGTTTGCGCACCCATATTCTGGTCGGTATCGGCAGCGCGATGTTTATGCTGGTATCGAAATATGGCTTTGCCGATATGTTAGTCAGCGATCATGTAGCGCTCGATCCCAGCCGTATTGCGGCGCAGGTGGTGAGCGGCATGGGCTTCCTCGGCGCCGGTACCATCATTATTCAGAAGCAAGTGGTGAAAGGTCTCACCACTGCCGCCGGTTTATGGGTTACTGCGGCGATTGGTCTGGTGATCGGTAGCGGCATGTATGAAATCGGCATTTATGGCACCGTGCTGGCGCTGGTGGTGCTGGAGACGTTTCGTCGCATCAGTCACTGGCTGATTGGCCGTCATCATACGCTGCTGGTGCATCTCAAACCGAAAAGCGTGCCGCTGGTGTTGCTGGTGCTGCAGCGTGAGAATGTGCGCTACGGCCATATCGCCGTGGTGAACCGTGATGAAGAGATTGGCCTATGCGAATTAAGCGTAGAGGTGACATTGTCACGACGCACGCCGATGCACAACATCTATGACAAAGTGATGGAAATCAAAGGCGTTCAGTCGCTGGAGATGATGTAAAAATCAGCAATGTTAGATTCCGGTGCGCTGCCATCTCGCAAGCACACAGATGAAAAAGTCGCGTCAGAGCCCTTTGCTAAACTGAACTGATAACCCCCGTAAATTTTGCGGGTTTCTCAGCGTAGCAAAGGACGATTTATGATTACCGTCGACGGTAACGGTGCAGTGGCTTCAGTCGCCTTCCGCACCAGCGAAGTGATTGCCATTTATCCCATCACGCCCAGCTCGACCATGGCCGAGCTGGCGGATAGCTGGTCAGGTGAAGGCCGCCGTAATATCTGGGGCGATGTGCCGCGTGTGGTCGAGATGCAATCGGAAGGTGGCGCGATTGCCACCGTGCACGGCGCGCTGCAAACCGGCGCACTCTCAACCACCTTCACCTCGTCGCAGGGATTGCTGTTGATGATCCCTACGCTCTACAAGCTGGCGGGTCAGCTGACACCGTTTGTTCTGCACGTCGCGGCGCGTACCGTGGCAACGCACGCGCTGTCGATTTTTGGCGATCACTCCGATGTCATGGCGGTGCGGCAAACCGGCTGCGCGCAACTCTGCGCCTCCAGCGTGCAGGAAGCGCAGGATTTTGCCCTGATTTCACAAATCGCCTCACTGAATAGCCGCATCCCTTTTATCCACTTCTTCGACGGCTTCCGCACCTCGCACGAGATCAACAAGATCGTGCCGATCAGCGATGAAACTTTACAGGCGCTGATGCCCGCCGAAGCGATTAACGCCCATCGTGCCCGCGCGTTAACGCCGGATCGCCCGACGATTCGCGGCACATCCGCCAATCCTGATACCTATTTCCAGTCACGTGAAGCCACTAACCGCTGGTACGACGATTGCACCCAGCACGTAGAAGCCGCGATGACTGCGTTTGGCGAAAATACTGGCCGCCACTATCAGCCGTTTGAGTTTTACGGCCATCCGCAGGCCGAACGCGTAATCGTGATGATGGGGTCCGGCTGCGGCACTGCTGAAGAAGCAATTGATGAGATGCTGCAGCGCGGCGAGAAAGTCGGGCTGGTGAAAGTACGCCTCTATCGTCCGTTTTCGGCGGCGCATTTGCTGCAAAAAATCCCCGCTTCCGTCGAGCGTATTGCGGTGCTCGATCGCACTAAAGAGCCCGGCGCGCTGGGGGAACCGCTGTTCCTGGATGTGATGACCGCGCTGGCTGAAGCCTACAGCCGAGGCGAGCGCTCATCGCTGCCGAAGGTGATTGGCGGTCGCTATGGTTTGTCGTCGAAAGAGTTCGCACCCGATGCGGTGCTGGCAGTGTTCCGCGCCTTGCAGCGCGACCAACCGCCGGCGCGTTTTACCGTCGGCATTTACGACGATGTCACCCATCTTTCGTTGCCGATCGAAGCCAATATCGTGCCGAATCGCGCGCGGCTCGAAGCGCTGTTTTATGGTTTGGGCAGCGACGGCAGCGTCAGCGCCAGCAAAAACAACCTGAAGATAATCGGCAACGCCACGCCGTGGCACGTGCAGGGTTATTTCGTCTATGACTCGAAGAAAGCTGGCGGCCTGACGGTTTCCCATCTGCGCGTCAGTGAATACCCGATTCAATCCGCCTATCTGATTCAGCAAGCCGACTTCATTGGCTGCCATCAGCTGCAGTTTATCGATAAGTATTCCATGCTCGATCAGCTTAAGCCGGGCGGGATTTTTCTGCTCAATACGCCTTACAGCGCTGAGGAAGTGTGGTCCCGCCTGCCGCAGGAAGTGCAGAGCCAGCTCAACGATAAACAGGCGCGATTCTATGTGATCAACGCGGCGCGTATCGCCCGCGAATGCCAGCTGGGCGCGCGCATCAACACCGTGATGCAGATGGCCTTTTTCCAGCTGACCCAGATTTTGCCTGGCGATAGCGCGTTAACCGAACTGCAAAACGCCATTGCCCGCAGCTACAGCAGCAAAGGCGAAGAGCTGGTGCAGCGCAACTGGCAAGCGCTAGCGATGGCACAACAAGCGCTGCAGGCTGTGCCGCTGCAGCCGGTAGACGATCGCAGTCCGCATCGCCCGCCGGTGGTCTCGGATAGCGCACCCGATTTTGTCAAAACCGTCACTGCAGCGATGCTGGCCGGCCTTGGCGATAAACTGCCGGTTTCGGCGCTGCCGCCGGATGGCACCTGGCCGGTTGGCACCACACAATGGGAAAAACGTAATATCGCCGAAGCCGTGCCGATCTGGCAGCCCGATCTCTGTACCCAGTGCAACCATTGCGTTGCCGCCTGCCCGCACTCAGCGATTCGCGCCAAAGTGGTTGAACCTACAGCGCTGGCAGATGCGCCAGATTCGCTCGCTTCACTGGATGTGAAATCACGCGATATGCGCGGACAGAAATACGTGTTGCAGGTGGCGCCGGAAGATTGCACCGGCTGTAACCTGTGCGTAGAAGTGTGCCCAGCCAGCGATCGCCAGCATCCGGAAATCAAAGCCATTAACATGAAATCACGGCTGGAGCATGTTGAGACGGAAAAGGTCAATTATGATGCTTTCCTCGCGCTGCCTGAAATCACCGCCGAGCAGCTGGAACGCATTGATATCCGTACCTCGCAGCTGATTACGCCGCTGTTTGAATATTCCGGCGCTTGCTCGGGCTGCGGGGAAACACCCTATATCAAACTGCTGACGCAGTTGTATGGCGATCGCCTACTGATTGCCAATGCCACCGGCTGCTCCTCCATTTATGGCGGTAATCTGCCTTCTACGCCTTACACCACCAATGCCGAAGGTCGCGGTCCCGCGTGGGCGAATTCGCTGTTTGAAGATAACGCCGAATTTGGCCTGGGCTTCCGCTTGAGTGTTGATCAGCAGAAACAGCGCGCGCTCAGATTACTGGATCAATGCGCGGCGCAGTTACCGGCGGAATTGGTTGACGCACTAAAAGGTGACAATGTCACGATATCGCAACGACGCGAGCAAATTGAACAGCTGCGCGCCCTGCTTGCTGCGTCATCGCAACCGGAAGCTAAAGCGTTAAACGAAGCAGCCGATGCGCTGGTAGAGAAATCGGTCTGGCTGATTGGTGGCGATGGCTGGGCATACGACATTGGTTACGGCGGACTCGATCATGTAATGAGCCTGAGCGAGAACGTCAATGTGCTGGTACTTGATACGCAGTGCTACTCGAATACCGGCGGCCAGGCATCAAAGGCAACGCCGCTCGGCGCGGTGACCAAGTTCGGCGAACAAGGCAAGCGCAAGGCGCGAAAGGATCTCGGCATGTCGACGCTGCTGTACGGGCATGTGTATGTGGCGCAGATTTCACTGGGCGCTCAACTCAATCAAACGGTGAAAGCGATTCAGGAAGCGGAAGCCTGGCCGGGGCCGTCGCTGATCATCGCATACAGCCCGTGTGAAGAGCATGGCTATGATCTTGCCTACAGCCACGAGCAGATGCGCCTGCTAACCACCAGCGGATTCTGGCCGCTGTATCGCTTTGATCCACGACGCGCCGAGCAAGGCAAAGCCGCGCTGGCGCTGGATTCGCGTCCGCCGACCTCCGAGCTGGAACAGGCATTAATGAACGAGCAGCGTTTCCGCCAGTTGCAAACCCAGCGACCAGAAGAAGCGTCGCAGTTGTGGCGTGATGCAACGGAAGCCGCCAGTCAGCGTTATCAGCGGCTGGCGGAGTTAGCAGGTAAAACGGAGAAAAGCGAGTAGAGGAAAAAGCCCGACGCTTACGAAAACCTCGCCAAACCACTGTAGGGTCGCCATTCATGGCGACCGATTAACACTTAACTGATGAGCATTACCGTCGTTATGGCAAGGCGTGCTACTGCGTTATCATCAGAAAAGAGATCACTTCAGGCTAGCATTCGCGCCCGCAATCCGTACCATACGCAGTCATGTTTATAGGGTTTATTGCCGCTGAAGATTGCTTCAGCCGCTAACGGCCCTCGCCTTCACTCTCAAGCGTGAAAATAATGTCAGAAAATCAAGAAGTAACAAAAAAAGAGCAGTACAACCTCAACAAACTGCAGAAGCGTTTACGTCGCAACGTGGGCGAAGCCATTGCTGACTTCAACATGATTGAAGAAGGCGATCGCATCATGGTTTGTCTGTCTGGTGGTAAAGACAGCTACACCATGCTGGAAATCCTGCGTAATTTGCAGCAAAGCGCGCCGGTTAACTTCTCGCTGGTGGCGGTAAATCTCGACCAGAAACAGCCTGGTTTCCCAGAGCATATTTTGCCGGCCTATCTGGAACAACAGGGCGTTGAATACCACATCGTTAACGAAGACACTTATTCCATCGTTAAAGATAAAATTCCTGAAGGTAAAACCACCTGCTCGCTCTGTTCGCGTCTGCGCCGCGGTATTCTGTATCGCACCGCCACCGAGTTGGGTTGTACCAAGATCGCCTTAGGTCACCACCGCGACGATATCCTGCAGACCATGTTCCTCAACATGTTCTACGGCGGCAAGATGAAAGGCATGCCACCAAAACTGATGAGCGATGACGGTAAACATATCGTTATTCGTCCGCTGGCTTATTGCCGCGAGAAAGACATCATTCGTTTTGCCGAAGCGCGCCAGTTCCCGATCATTCCTTGCAACCTGTGCGGTTCGCAGCCGAATCTGCAACGTCAGGTGGTTGCCGACATGCTGCGCGACTGGGATAAACGTTATCCGGGCCGCATCGAAACCATGTTCACCGCGATGCAGAATGTGGTGCCATCACATATGGCCGACATTAATCTGTTCGATTTCAAAGGCATCAAACACGGTGATGCCGTGGTAGATGGCGGTGATTTGGCGTTTGATCGCGAAAGCTTGCCGGTGCAGCCTGCGGGCTGGCAGCCAGAAGAGGACGATGCGCCCAATCTCAGCGTGCGTCTTGATGTGCTGGAAATTAAATAATCGATTTGCTGTGAAATAAGGCGCGTCGCTTCGGCTACGCGCCTTTTTTATTAGCGGTGCGGTGGTGGATCCTGGATCGGTGGAAATTCGGGATCGTACGGAGGTTGTGCGGGTGGTATCGGCTGCGGTTGTGGAATCGGTTCGGGAATGGGTGGTGGATCGGTAGGAATTGGTTCGCTGGCAATGATCGCTTGCATGCCCTTCTCCTTGTCACTGAATGTCCTTTAAGCATAGGAAAGGATGCGTATTGAAGCCAAGCGGGCAAAAAAAAGCCGGCGGATAGGCCGGCGTCGTACGAATCAAATGTGCTATGCAGTAATTCAAAAAAGGAAGTAAGACAATATGGAGCGCAACGCCCATCGCTTGACGTTGCATTCACCTGCGGGAAAGAGTTTGCCCCGATTGCCCTGGCGGGATATTGATATCGATCAGGTTTATCCCGCTTTTCTGCCTTACAACCATTTCCGCCGTTTTAGCCATATCGCCACGCCGCCCACCATCGCCAGCAGCAGCACGCAGAAGGCGGTGAAGCCCAGCGCCCAATTACCGCCGGGAATGCCGCCGAGGTTGACGCCGAATAAGCCGGTGAGGAACGTGGCTGGCAGGAAGATCATCGCCATCAACGACATGGTATAAGTGCGACGGTTCATCGATTCCGCAAGGATTGACGCCACTTCATCCGCCAGAATCGAGGTTCGCGCTACGCCCGCATTGAGATCGTCCAGTCCACGTCCGAGACGATCGGCAACTTCTTGCATACGGCGGCGATCGTCGTCATTCATCCACGCCATCTTTTCGATAGCCAGGCGCGCATAGACATCGCGCTGCGGTGCCATATAACGACGCATCACAATCAATTGCTTACGCAGCAGCGCTAAATCGCCGCGCGCAGGCACTTCCTGATTCATCAACGCATCTTCCAGTTCGATAATTTTATCGTGCATCTCTTCGATAAATTCACTGGCGTGATCGGTTAACGCATCGCACACATCCACCAGCCAGCTGCCGCCATCAACCGGACCATTACCGTTTTGCAGATCGGTCAGCACGGCATCAATGGCGTACACCTTGCGACGGCGCGTCGAGACAATCAGCTTGTCGTTGATAAACACGCGCATTGCCACCAGCTGATCCGGACGCGAATCGGCATTGTGGTTTACGCTACGCAGCACAATCATGAAGCCGTCGCCAAGACGTGTCACGCGTGGACGCATGCTGTCGCCCGCCAGCGCGTCACGCACTGAATCTGGGATCAGCGGCGTGTTTTGCAGCCATTCCGCACTTTGCCGTTGGGTGTAATTGAGGTGCAGCCAGCAGGGACGTTCGCAGTTGATGACATCTTTATCTTCGATGGGGATCATGCCGCCTGCGCCATCCAGCTGACAGGACACAATGGCATCGGATACTTGTAACGCTTTTCCTTCAATGACGTTCACGAACTCGCCTCACTATCAAAATCAATACGATACAGTCTAGCGTGGCGCAGACCAGTTGCAATCATCAGGCTGTGAGCAAAGATGACAGGCGGTCACATTCATTTGTAGGGTCGCCATTTATGGCGACCGATTAGACTCAATGCTTCTCAATCCACAGTTCGCGGCTGTACGCCACGTCTTCAGGATTGGTGATCGGATATCCTTTCACCCACGGCTTGATCAAGCGGCCGTTGGTATATTGATAGATCGGCGCGATCGGTGCCTGATCGGCGATGATCTGCTCGGCTTTGTTGTAATCGGTGTTACGCGCCGCCACGCTGGTTTCAGTGCTGGCTTTGGTAATCACCGCATCATAATCGGCACTGCGGAAGCGCGCGATATTGCCGCTGTGCGTCGAGGTCAGCAGGCTGAGGAAGGTTGAAGGCTCGTTATAATCGCCGATCCACGAGGCGCGGATCACATCGAAATTGCCGCTGTTACGGCTGTCGATATAGGTTTTCCACTCCTGATTTTGCAACGTGACATCCACGCCTAGATTCTTCTTCCACATTGAAGCCACCGCGATAGCGATTTTCTGATGGCTTTCCGAGGTGTTGTAGAGCAGCGTCAAATGCAGCGGTTTGCCGGGTCCATAACCTGCCGCCGTCAGCAACGCTTTGGCCTGCGCGTTCAGCTCCTGTTGGCTATGTTGCTGCAGATAGCTTTTCATCGGAGTGAAACCGGCGGTAACGTCCGGTGTAAAGTGCCAGGCCGGTTTCTCGCCGGTGCCCAAAACTTTCTCCGCGATAATGCGACGATCGATGCTCCATGACAGCGCCTTACGCACCCGTACATCGGCGGTTGGCCCTTTCTCGGTATTGAAGGCGTAGTAATAGGTGCCAAGCTGATCCGGCGTATACACCTGGCCCGGCAACTCTTTCTTCAGCAGCGCGTACATGTTTTTCGGGAAGGATTCGGTGATATCAATATCATTGGCGCGATAACGCTTGGTGGCGCTGGACTCTTCATTAATCGGGATAAAGGTGACTTTGGTCAGCACCGATTTTTTGTCATCCCAATAGTTGGCGTTGCGCATCAGCACGATTTTTTCGTTTACTACGCGATCCTGCAGCTGATAAGCGCCATTGCCGACCAGCTTGCCCGGTGACGTCCAGCTATCGCCCTCTTTTTCAATCACTTTCTGCGATACCGGATACATCGCGGCATTGGCAACCATACTCGGGAACCACGGCACAGGGCGTGACAATGTCACCTTGAGGTGTGTTGCATCGGTCGCCGTCACACCCAGTTTATCGGCGCTCATCTGTCCTTTGGTGATTGCTTCCGCGTTTTCAATGCCGCTCAGCGCAGCAAACCAGGCAAACGGCGAACTGTTCTTCGGTTCCACTAAACGTTGCCAGCTGTAAACAAAATCCTGCGCGGTGACCGGCTCGCCATTCGACCAGCGCGCATCTTTGCGCAGGGTAAAGATCCAGGTTTTGTTATCGTTGCTGCTCCAGCTTTGCGCCACGCCGGGAACGATCTTTCCGTGGGCATCCTGATTGGTCAGCCCTTCAAACAGATCGCGCATCACCTGAATTTCCGGCAGGCCAACCGCCTTCATCGGATCGAGTGAAGCGGGCTCATCTTTTATATGGCGAACGATTTCCTGGGTGCTGGCCAGCTGTGCACCCGACGGCACGTTGGCGGCGAATGCGGGTGAGACTGCGCTGGCTACAATTAACGCAGTCAGCGTCTTGCGGAACGTTAGTTTCATCACCACTCCTTTACGCGAAAAAAATGGCGACCGCGAAGAGATTGTGTCGCCAGCAACGTTTGGCACTTTATCGCAAATTGCTGATTGATATATAGCTATTTCCCCGCAGGCTATTTACCGTTATGTTGAGGCTGGATTCCCGGTCACATTTTTTACCTTAAGCGCCAGAAGGTTTTTGGCGGTGTTGGAAGCATTTCAGAGAGGAACGTCATGTCGTCATACCATCCACGTCCGCTGCGCGGCAAGCTGGACGCTGTCTGGCAACAATACGGACAATCGGTGCTGGGCGCGCCGCTGCTGTGGTTTCCGGCACCCGCCGCCGATGCCGAAAGCGGGCTGATTATTGCTGGCACGCACGGCGATGAGAATGCCGCGATTGCCACTTTATCCGGTGCGATGCGCACCTTGCCGGAGGCGCTGCGGCGTCATCACGTTGTTCTGGCCGTCAATCCCGATGGTTGTCAGTTGGGGCTGCGCGCCAACGCCAACGGCGTCGATCTCAACCGTAATTTCCCCGCGGCTAACTGGCAGAATGGCGACACGGTGTATCGCTGGAACAGTGAAGCGGATGAGCGCGATGTGGTACTTTCAACCGGATCAGGTCCCTCTTCCGAACCGGAAACCCGCGCGCTGTGCCAGCTGATTCATCAGATCAAACCGCGCTGGGTGGTTTCGTGGCATGAACCGCTGGCCTGTATTGACGATCCGCACCACAGCGATTTAGCGCAGTGGCTGGCGCAGCAAACCGCGCTGCCGGTGGTGAGTAGCGTGGGTTATGCCACGCCGGGTTCGTTTGGCAGCTGGTGCGACGATCTCGGCCTGTTATGCATTACCGCCGAGATGCCGCCGATTTCAGTCGACGAAGCCACCGAAGTCTATCTGGAAGCGATGATCAATCTGCTGCGCTGGCAGCCAGCGGCTTGAGTACGCCGTGAGAGAAATGCAGCGACGGTTCAACATCGGCCGCAAGCCAGGTTGGACCGTCGAGATCCGCGAACGTCGCCTGCGCCGTCAGCGGTAATGCCGCACGAATCGCCCGCGACGTACAGAGCATGCAGCCAAGCATAATCGCAAATCCCTGTTGCTGCGCCGCCTCTGCGAGCGCCAGCGCTTCGGTTAATCCACCGGTTTTATCCAGCTTGATATTCACCATCTCATAACGCCCTTTCAGCTGCGGCAGGCTTTCACGCGTGTGACAGCTTTCATCGGCGCAGATCGGCAGCGGATGGATAAAGTTGCCCAGCGCGCTGTCTTCTGCTGCGGGCAGCGGCTGTTCCAGCATAGCGACGTTGAGATCGGCCAGTAGCTGACAGCGCGCCGCCAGGCCTTCGGCATGCCAGGATTCATTGGCATCAACAATCAAGGTAGCGTCCGGTACCGCACTGCGTATCGCCACTAAACGTTCGCTGATCAGGTGATCGTCCATTTTGATCTTCAATAAACGCGCACCATGCTGCCACAACGCCTGCGCGCTGCTGGCCATCGCATCTGGTGTGTCGATGCTGATAGTGTGCGCGGTGACAATCTCGTCGGCCAGTGGCACAGCGCACAATTGCACCAGACTTTCGCCCTGCTGCTGTCGCGCCAAATCCCACAGTGCGCAGTCGATGGCGTTGCGCGCCGCGCCTGCCGGTAACGCCTGTTGCAGCGCTTCACGCGTCATCCCGCTTTGCAACGCACTCAGCTGAGAAGCGATCTGCTTGAGCACCGATTCCTCGCTTTCACCGTAGCGCGCGTACGGCGTGGCTTCCCCGACGCCTTTAACGCCATCCTGCTCGATCTCTACCACCACAACATGCGCCTCAATGCGGCTGCCGCGTGAAATAACAAACGGCGAATGTAACGGCCAGGCTTCCGGATAACTCTTCACTGTTCTCATTATTTCTCCTTAAATCCGTCGCTTAAATGCGAGCCGGCTCGATTATCGCCAGGAAATGCGCTCGTAAACCCTTAAAAATTATGTCATAAACACACGCTATATCTTTAAAGTCAGATATTTCATCGTTAAAAAAAGGAAATCACATGTCTCAGACTGTTCACTTTCAGGGCAATCCGGTGCCGGTTGCAGGCCAGTTCCCACAAGTTGGCGAGCAAGCTAAACCTTTCAGCCTGGTCGCCAAAGATCTTGCTGACGTATCCCTGGCTAATTATGCAGGCAAACGCAAAGTTCTGAACATTTTCCCAAGTATTGATACTGGCGTGTGTGCGGCATCGGTGCGTAAGTTTAATGAGCGCTCAGGTGAAGCGGACAACACGGTCGTGCTGTGCATCTCTTCCGACCTGCCTTTCGCTCAGTCACGCTTCTGTGGCGCAGAGAACGTCAGCAACGTGATCACGCTCTCCTCACTGCGTGGCACTGAGTTCAAAGAAAACTATGGCGTGGCGATTGCGGATGGCCCGCTGAAAGGCCTGACCGCGCGTGCCGTGGTGGTGCTGGATGAAAACGATAAAGTGATTTACAGCGAGCTGGTGAATGAAATCACCGAAGAGCCAAATTACGATGCGGCGCTGGCTGCGCTGAAGTAACGTTAGCTCGCTATTAATGTGAAACAAAGAGCACCGAATGATTAATTCTTCGGTGCTTTTTTTATGCCCGCCTTCAACTCAGTTCCCTTTTTAACCCGTTGATTTATCGTGATACGTAGCACTTCTTCCTACCTTGTTGCATTTTTGCTGTGATTCTTGTTACCCGTATCACATTAATCAAAAAACATAAAACCCGTAACAGATCCCGCAATTGTTCCCATCCGCTTCGCTACCTATAACTAACCGTCAATTGCCCTTAAGCGATTCAAAGACAGGCGGGAATCTCTATGCAAGCAAGCTTATCCATTAAAGAAAAAATCAGTTACGGCCTTGGTGATATGGCCAGCCATATCGCCATCGATAACGTCATTATTTTTCTCACCTTTTACTACACCGATGTGGTGGGTTTGCCCGCGATCTTTGTCGGCACGCTGTTTTTACTGGCGCGCGTTGCCGATGCGGTGATCGATCCAGCAATGGGGATGGTGGCTGACCGAACCCGTTCACGTTGGGGCAAATTTCGTCCCTGGTTATTGATGCTGGCAGTACCGTTCGGCGTCAGTTGTATGCTGATTTATGCGGTGCCGGAAAGCCTGTCGCTCACCGGAAAAATGATTTACGCCGCCGTGACCTACAGCCTAATGATGCTGATGTACACCGCTATCAATATTCCTTACTGCTCGATGGGGGCGATTATCACCGCCGATGATAATCAGCGCATCTCCCTGCAATCATGGCGTTTCTTCCTGGCTACGCTAGGTGGCGCGATGTCCACTTTCCTGATGATCCCGCTCGCCACCTGGCTGGGCGGCGGTAACAAACTGGACGGTTACTTCGCGGCGATGTCGATTATGGCGACGCTGGCAACATTGCTGTTCTTTATCTGCTTCTTCAACACCCGCGAACGTATCAATGCGCCCGCTAACCACGGCAACTTTCTCGCCGATTTACGCGATTTGCTGCGTAACGATCAGTGGCGCGTGGTTGCATTACTGGTGTTCTGCAATATCTCGTTCGGCGTGGTTAGACTCGGCGCGATGATGTACTACGTCACCTATTTTCTCGGTAACGCCAGTCTCTTCATGTGGCTGCTGGCCGCGCATATCGTCGGCAAAAGCGTCGGTAGCGTGCTGGCAAAGCTGCTGACGCGCCGCCTAAACAAAATCACCGCCTTTACCCTCAGCGCCATCACTGCCGGTGTGTTGAGTATCAGCATCGTGTTCCTGCCGGGATCGCTGGCGCTGTTAGTCGGCATGACGTTCATCGTTTCCAGCTTCTATCAGGTCACCACCACGCTGATGTGGGTGATGATGGCCGATGTGGTGGATTACGGTGAATATCGTCAGGGCAAGCGCCTCGATGGCACCGTCTTCTCCACGCTGCTCGCCGTATTGAAAATGGGCATGGCGATCAGCGGCGCGATTGTTGGCTGGACGCTGGGTCTGAGCGGTTACGTTGCTCAGGCACCGCATCAGCAACCCGCCGCGATGATGGCCATCGTCGCGCTGTTTTCAGTGGTTCCAGGTCTGCTGTCGCTGTTGAGCGCGCTGGCAATGCGCGGCTACAAACTTAACGATGCCACCATGCGCACCATCAATCAGAACAAAGTGTCAGCCCAACCAGCTGCAACGGCTTCCCCCCTTCTACAACCACAGGAGTTGTCATGAGTGAATTACGCGCCGAATCCCAGCGTATTATCTGGACATTTGACCGTCAGACGCTGGTTATCGAGCCTTGGGGCGCGCATAGCCTGCGAGTACGAGCCACCTGTCAGCCTGAACTGATCGATCATGACTGGGCGTTGTTATCGCCTGCGGCTTGCGAGGTGGAGATCCAGCGCGAGCATGAATCTCTTAGCCTGCGTAACGGCAATATCACCGCTACATTGAACATCCGCGGCCAGCTGGCTTTTTACAATCAACATGGAGAACTGCTGCTGGAGGAGTTCTGGCGTCAGCGCAGCACCGTGGGCATCGGCGCCAGCGAAAAAAGTCAGGACAAATACATCAGCGCCCTTAAGCTGGATGCGCGCGCCTTTCGACCGATTCCGGGAGGGAAATATCAGCTCAGCGTGCGCTTTGAAGCGCGTGCGGAGGAGAAAATTTATGGCATGGGCCAGTATCAGCAGGATTGCCTCGATCTAAAAGGCTGCACGCTGGAATTGGCACAGCGCAACTCGCAGGCCAGCGTGCCGTTTATGGTATCCAACCTCGGCTACGGCTTGCTGTGGCATAACCCGGCCATCGGCGAAGTGACTTTTGGTAAAAACGGCACGCGCTGGCAAGCCGAAGTAACCGATCAGATGGATTACTGGATCACCGCAGGCGATACACCGGCTGAGATCGTGCGCCAGTATGGCCGCGCCACCGGCACAGCACCGATGATGCCCAGCTTTGCAACCGGCTTCTGGCAATGCAAACTGCGCTATCGCACTCAGCAGGAAGTGCTGGAGGTGGCGCGCGAATATCGCCGTCTGCAGCTGCCGCTCTCGGTGATTGTCATCGACTTTTTCCACTGGCCAAATCAGGGAACCTGGTGTTTCGATGCGCGCGACTGGCCGGATCCGCGAGCCATGGTGCAGGAGCTGAAAGAGATGGGCATCGAAACTATGGTTTCAGTGTGGCCCACGGTGGATAGCCGCAGTGATAACTATCGTCTGATGAAATCCAAAGGCTTGCTGGTCAACAGCGAACGCGGCGTATCCGTGAACCTCGATTTCATGGGCAACACAACCTTTTTTGACGCCACGCACCCCGCCGCACGCGAGTTCGTCTGGCAAGAAGTTAAGCGCAACTATTATGACCACGGCATCCGCACCTTCTGGCTCGATGAAGCGGAACCGGAATATCGCGCGTACGATTTTGATAACTACCGCTATCATCTCGGTCCGGTTCAGGAAGTGGGCAATATCTATCCGCAGCTGTTTGCCCGCGGATTTTATGAAGGTCTGCAACAACAAGGTGAGAGCGAGATCGTCAACCTGGTGCGCTGTGCCTGGGCGGGCAGCCAGCGTTATGGCGTGCTTGCCTGGTCGGGCGACGTTCACTCCTCGTTCCATGCCTTGCGCAACCAGTTCACTGCCGGGCTGAACATGGCAATGGCGGGAATTCCGTGGTGGACCACCGACATCGGCGGTTTTCAGGGCGGAAATATTCATGACCCGGCGTTTCATGAACTGCTAATCCGTTGGTTCCAGTGGGCGGTGTTCTGTCCGGTGATGCGTCTGCATGGTTACCGCGAGCCACAGATTGCACCTGAGGAAGCCTGGCGTGATGGTATTGCGCAGTGTAACAGCGGCTCACCAAACGAGGTTTGGAGCTACGGTGAGGAGAATTACGCGCTGATGAAAAGTTGCCTGCTGCAACGTGAGCAGATTCGTCCCTATATTGATGGCCTGATGCGCGAAGCGCATGAGCTCGGCGATCCAGTTATGCGCCCGCTGTTCTATCACTACCCGCAGCAGCCCGAGAGCTGGCAAGTGGAAGATCAGTATCTGCTGGGCCGTGACCTGCTGATAGCGCCGGTGCTGCACGCCGGGCAGCGTGAACGTGAAGTGTGGTTACCTGCTGGTGAGCAATGGATTGCGCGTAACGGCGAGTGCTATCAAGGCGGACAACGCATTAGCGTCGCCGCGCCATTGAGTGAGATTCCGGTGTTTATGAGGGAAGGAAGTCAGGTAGATATTCGCGCACCCGACTAAAACCCAGCTAAATAAACGTAGGGTCGCCATTCATGGCGGCCAATGGCAAAGACATCCGCCTGCCAAGGTTGATGCACGTTTGCGGACCAGGTCGCCATGAATGGCGACCCTACGGGCGGAACGACGTTACGGGATGTACGCGCTTTGTTACTCGCTGTCGTTACGCTTCTGACCTAACCCATATTCACGCAGCTTATTGGCAATGGCGGTATGCGAGACGCCGAGGCGTTTCGCCAGTTTGCGCGTGCTGGGATATGAGAGGTAAAGACGCGTCAGCACCGAACGTTCGAAGCGGCTAGTAATATCATCCAGCGAACCTTCCATCGCCTCTTCGCCCAATGACACATCCAGCGCCTGCTCTGGCAACACAATATCTTGTGGTCCCAGCTCATAACCTTCCAGCTGCGTCAGCGCACGGTACAGCGCATTCTTCAGCTGGCGCACGTTGCCCGGCCAGTTGTAGCGCGTCAGGAACGGCGTCAACTGCGATGAGAGGCGCGGACGCGGCAAGCCTTGTTCGTCGGCAAAACGGGCAACAAACATTTCGGTCAGCGGCAGAATATCCAGCGGACGTTCACGCAGCGGCGGCAGATTGAGCGTTAGCACATTCAGGCGATAAAACAGATCTTCACGGAATTCACCGCGCTGCACCAGCTCAATTAAATTCTTCTGCGTGGCACAAATCACGCGCACATCAACATGCACTTCATGCTCTTCGCCCACGCGGCGGAACGTGCCGTCGTTGAGGAAACGCAGCAGTTTGGTCTGCATGCGTGGCGACATTTCGCCAATCTCATCCAGCAATACCGAGCCGCCGTTAGCCTGCTCGAAGAAGCCTTTTTTGCCTTCCAGGGCATTGGGATAAGCACCGGCGGCGTGACCAAACAGCTCGCTCTCGGCCACATCATCCGGCAGTGAGGCGCAGTTCAGCGCCAGGAACGGTTTTTTACCGCGTGCGCTGCGTAAATGACAGGCGCGCGCCAGCATATCTTTGCCGGTGCCGGTATCGCCGACAATCAACAGCGGCGCATCGTGCATCGCCAGCTTGCGCGCCTGATCGATCACCTGACGCATTTTTGGCGTAACCGCCACGATGTGATCGAACTCTGATTCATCGGTAACGGTGAGATTCTGCAGCTGTCGGCCCATACGCGCCGTCGATTTCAGAGTGATCATCGCGCCAACAGGCAGATCGCTCTGGCCCTCTTCTTCAGCCAGATAAATCGGCCGCGCTTCCATCAGGAAATCGCGTCCCTGAATCACCACATGCTGCGCCTGCGCGTCAACACGTTCATTCTCCAGCCATCGCTGGAAATTAAAGCCGGTGATTAAGGTGCCAACGTTTTGGTTGCGCAGCTTCTGTTCATCAAGGGTAAACAGATTTTGTGCCGCCGGATTGGCCAGCTCGACCTTGCATTTCAGATCGATGGATAATACCGGTTCCGGCATCGCCACCAGCAGCGCACTCAATGCGCGATGCTCGCGTTCGGAGGGCATAAACGAAACGGTACGCACATCTGTCACGCCAGGTGTACGGCGAATTTCCGCCATCAGATTGCTGAAGGGTTCAAACTCCAGCGCGGTGAAATTGAGGTAAATGCGACCGAGTGGCGCAATTTCGATGCCGCGCAGGTCGATATTGCGGGCAACCAGCAGGTCGAGCAACTCGCGCGCCAGACCGATTCGGTCCTGGCAGAAAACTTCCAAACGCATTGCGATGAGCCTTAGTCAGGTTTTGATTTTAGTGATAATACGCTAACTTGCAGCGCCTCAGAAGAGGCCTGTCAGGAAAAGTTGACAGCCAGAGGCAGGTGATAGAGGGAAGTGTAGCGGAGCGACCAACAAAAATCCCGCCAAATATGCGCGGTAACACAGATAATTTTACCTTTCACGCCAGTTGCAGCGTGAAAGGTAAGCAAGTGCTGATTATTTAGCAGCCTGCCCTGCTTTATCCCCACTTTTTACCAGGGATTCTTTCAGCTGACCGATTAACTCGCGACGGAAATCACCGAGACGCGGTTTATCATCTTCCAGCCAAGGCAATGGACGACACAATTCCATCGCTTTAATGCCGAGACGCGCGGTGAGCAAACCGGCACCGATCCCTTGCGCGGCGCGAGTTGACAGGCGCGCGGCGAGATCCTGCGACATCCAATCCATCCCGACTTCACGCACCAGTTCGGAAGCGCCGGCAAACGCCATGTTGAGGAGCACTAAACGGAACAAGCGGATGCGGCTAAAGTAGCCCAGCTCAATGCCATAAATCGCTGCGATGCGATTCACCAGCCGCAGATTGCGCCAGGCGATAAACGCCATGTCCACCAAAGCCAGCGGGCTGACGGCGATCATCAGCGTTGATTCGGCGGCGTGACGGCTGATTTCCCGGCGAGCCTGACGATCCAGCACCGGCTGCACCAGTTGGGCATACAAGGTGACGATTTCACGATCGTTGTGAGTTTCATGCAGCGCCGCATGCCAGCGCTGCAGTGCAGGATGCGCCTGATCGAGCTGAGCTTGCTGCGCCAGCTTTTCACAGAACGCGCGACCTTTGCCCACACCGTGACTGTGCAGCAGTTCGCGGCCAATATCGCGCTCTTCAGCCCGCTGACGCAGGCGATATAAACGCCGCCATTCGCCAATCAGCGCGCCCGCACCCGCAGCGACAATCAATGTGCCGGCCACGCCGGTGCCGAGGGTGAACCAGTCGCGCACCATCCATGCATCGTGCAGCGTCTGCGCACCCTGCGCCACCACGCTGACGCCGAAAATGGCGAGGCCAACGCCCACCATTTTGCGCCACAGGCTGCGTTTTGGCCGCAGCGCGGCTTCCACCACTTTTTCGCCTTCTCCCTCTTCCAGCGGTTCGGCTTCTGCCGTGGCGAGAAAGGCCTTCTCGCTGTCCGCGCTAAAGGTTTGGGCGGCGCGCAGTGGTTTTTCCGCTTCAACTGTCAGCGGACGGGCGAAATTAATGCGTCCTTTTAAAGGTATTTCGTCGCTCATCGCAATTTATCTCCCAGTAAAAATTCCAGTGCGGCATCCATGCGAATATGCGGCAGTGGACGATCGACATCCAACTGCTGCGGCCGGAACTGTTCAAACTGAAATCCCTGCTGTTGCCAGAAATTGTGGCTCGGCAAGCGCGGCGGCACTTCGCCGGGATAGAACGTCAGGGCTTCATTATCGGCTAAACGATGACCACGCAACGCCGGTAACTTCTCGCCACGATGATCAACCAGCCCACTTTCCGTGGCCTGCACCGAGGCCAAACCGAGACAATCCATGTTGATGCCTTCGAACGCCGCGTTCTGCCACGCGTCCTGCACCAACTGCTGCAACAGCGACACCATATTGGCATGCTGATCGGAAGTCACATGATCGGCCTTAGTGGCAGCAAACAACAGCTTATCGATGACCGGAGAAAACAGGCGGCGAAACAGCGTGCGCTGACCGTAATGGAAACTCTGCATCAGTTGCGTCAACGCGAGGCGCATATCGTTGAACGCTTGCGGACCGCTGTTCAGTGGTTGCAAACAATCGACCAACACGATTTGGCGATCGAAGCGCAAGAAATGATTTTTATAGAATCCTTTCACCACGTGCTGGCAGTAATAGTTGAAACGCTGCTGCAGCATAGCGAAGTTACTGCCCGCTGGCGCTTGAGCCAGCTTGCTAACCTGCATCTCGTCGACCTGCGGCCACGGAAAGAACTGCAGCGCCGGAGCGCCAGCCATATCGCCCGGCAACACAAAGCGGCCCGGCTGGATAAAGTGCAAGCCTTCGCTTTTGCATTGGTGCAGGTAATCGGTCCAGGCAGCGGCAATCGCAGCCAGACGATTTTCATCGGCGGGTGCAAAAGGATCGAGATCGGCGCACAGGCTGCGCCATTGCGCTGACCATTCGGCGCGATCGCCCTGCAACAAGCCCACCATCTGGCGTGACCAACTGAGATAATCCTGCGCCAGCATCGGCAGATCCAACAGCCATTCTCCGGGATAATCGACGATTTCAAGATAGAGCGTGGCGGTATCTTTGAAATGGCGCAGCAGCGACTCATCCGGACGATAGCGCAGCGCCAGGCGCATTTCGCTTACGCCACGCGTGGGCGTCGGCCACATCGGCGGCGTGCCGTACAGCTGCGCCAGACCTTCATCGTAGGTGAAACGCGGCGTGCCGAGTTCGCGCTGCGGTACGCGCTTGACGCCCAGCAGGCGATCTTCGCGCACCACGGAAAAAAGCGGCAAACGTGCGCCGCTGTGGACATTAAGAAGCTGGTTAACCAGCGAAGTGATAAACGCGGTTTTGCCGCTGCGGCTCAAACCGGTTACAGCCAAGCGTAGATGGCGGTCAACACCGCGGTTCATCAACGCCACAAATTCATTTTGCAGTCTTTTCATCGTTCTCCCTGATGAATCGTGCCGATAAGCGTTTAAACGCTTTACTCAGCAACGGTTCCAGGGCGGCCGCCAGCAACAGGCGCAGCGGACGGCGCGCCACCGATTTCACTGCCCAGCCAGCGATCCCGCCGGGCCCGTAAGTTACTGCGCTAATAATGATAAATTTCCCCGCCGACATCAACGCAGGTGTCGCGCGACGGCGCAGAGCAGTAAAACGTTGAGTTTGCATAGAGCCTCTTATCACAATAGAAGAAGTGGGCCCGAAAGCCCGGGAATTTAGATCTGGCGGAAGCGGCTGCGTACGCTGAACGTTTCTGAAGTGACATAGCGTTCAACTTCACGCACTTTTCGCTCGTCGCTTTGCAGCGTTGTTTCCAGCTCGTCGAGCAGTTCACGTGCGCTGGGTGCCCGTTCAGATGAAGCATCAACGGGTTTCTCGTCCAGCACAAAGCCCAGGATAAAATAGGCGACGATGGTGAACATAAACAGCCCAAGGAACAGCGACAGCACCACAATCACACGAAGCAAGCGCACCGGGATATCGAGATATTCGGCGATACCCGCACACACTCCGCGCACTTTGCCCTGCTGCGGAATGCGCCACAGTTTACGGCCATTCATCATGGTTGCCTCCAGTTTGGATGTTCGGCATCCAAAATGGCTTCCAGGGCTTCCACACGCTCACGCATGCGGCGCGCATCCTGAATAATTTGTTGCAAACGCTGCAGGTCACTCGATGATAAATCGGCGCCGCCGTTGCGTTTGTTGCTGTAATGCAGCCATAACCAGATTGGTGCGACAAACAGCACGAAAATCGTTAAGGGTATGGCTAAAAAAAGTGCGCTCATTGACTCTCCTTAATCACTAACACCATTTTTAACTCGGGCCCGCAATCAGGCCCGTGGCGATCACTCAGGGCGATTCATTTTGGCTTTCAGCGCGGCCAGCTGCTGGCTGATTTCATCATCGGCTTTCAGCTCGGCGAACTCCTGATCCAGACCTTTTGGCTTACCAAAACGCTGGCTTTCTGCTTCTGCTTCCATGTGATCGATGCGACGTTCAAAGGATTCGAAACGCGCCATCGCATCATCAATCTTGCCGCTGTCGAGCTGACGACGCACATCACGTGATGACGATGCCGCCTGATGACGCAGCGTTAACGCTTGCTGGCGTGCACGAGTTTCAGTGAGTTTTTTCTCCAGCTCACCAATCTCGCCTTTCATGCGGTCCAGCGTCTCTTCAACCTGGGTAGATTCCTGCTGCAGCGCAGCAATCAAATCGGTCAGCTTCTGCTTCTCAATTAAAGCAGCACGCGCCAGATCTTCTTTACCTTTGTTGATCGCCAGCTCCGCTTTCTCCTGCCATTCGGCCTGCTGAATTTCAGCCTGCTCGCTGCGGCGCAGCAGCTGTTTCTTTTCTGCCAGCGCACGGGCTGAGGTTGAACGGACTTCTACCAGCGTGTCTTCCATTTCCTGAATCATCAGGCGTACCAGTTTCTGCGGATCTTCGGCGCGCTCCAGCAGAGAGTTGATGTTAGCGTTCACGATGTCGGCGAAACGAGAAAAAATACCCATAATGATGTTCCTCAAATTTTGTATGTAGGTGCGCGAGGCGCTCATCACTAATACAATTCGCGTGCCAACTTTTAATTGCTTGATTTCACGCCATTTGTTTATTTTACATCCGCCAGAACATCCCTTAAGGTAGTGAAATTGATTAATCAGTGGCGAATTTCATCATGGCGAATAGTTCTGACAACCTTTTGGGTGAATCGAATAACTTTCTTGAAGTACTGGAACAGGTTTCGCGCCTGGCGCCGCTGGAAAAACCGGTGCTGGTGATTGGTGAACGCGGGACAGGGAAAGAGCTGATCGCCAGCCGCCTCCATTATCTGTCGAACCGTTGGGAAGGTCCGTTTGTTTCGCTGAACTGCGCCGCGCTGAATGAAAACCTGCTCGATTCCGAACTGTTCGGCCATGAAGCCGGCGCGTTTACTGGAGCGCAAAAACGCCATCTGGGACGCTTCGAACGCGCCGATGGCGGCACGCTGTTTCTCGATGAACTCGCCACCGCGCCGATGCTGGTGCAGGAGAAATTGCTGCGCGTGATTGAATATGGCCAGCTGGAGCGCGTTGGCGGCAATCAATCTTTGCAGGTCAATGTGCGGCTGGTGTGCGCCACCAACGAAGATCTGCCCGCGCTTGCCACCGCCGGTAAATTTCGCGCCGACCTGCTCGATCGCCTCGCCTTTGATGTGGTGCAGCTGCCGCCGCTGCGTGAGCGCCGCAGTGACATTCTGGTGATGGCCAACCATTTCGCGATTCAGATGTGCCGCGAGTTGGGCTTGCCGCTGTTCCCAGGTTTCAGCGATCGCGCCCAGCTGACACTGCTGAATCACAGCTGGCCCGGCAACGTACGTGAACTGAAAAACGTGGTCGAGCGTTCGGTCTATCGCCATCACAGCGCCGACGAGGAGCTGGATAACATCATCATCAACCCGTTTGCACCACGCACTCCGCCCGCCGACGTCACAGCCGAACCGGCCTCATCTGCTTTGCCTTCTCTGCCGCTGGATTTACGTCAGTGGCAAAATCAGCAGGAGCGCGAGTTGGTAGAAGCGAGCTTGCAGCAAGCCAAATACAACCAGCGCCGCGCCGCCGAGTTGTTGCGTGTGACGTATCATCAGTTGCGCGCCATGATGAAGAAGCACGGGATTCAGGCGCGCGACGAGGATTAGCCAGGTCGCCATAAATGGCGACCCTACGTTTTATCGCACAGGTGTGTGGCGCTTTTCCCAAAAGCTTTTGCGCTGATGCAAGGCGGCAAGTGCGATAATCCTCGGGAGCATACACCAGTATGTGACCGGGGTTAGCGTACGCAGCCAACGCAGCAGCAGCGTAAAAGATGACGGGAAAAACGTTACACAAAAAAAAGCCCGCGAGACGCGGGCAACTAATACTGGAAGCAATGTGAGCAATGTCGTGCTCTTCTTCGGTAGAGCCACCGTCGAAGCGCAGAAGAATAATAATCATTCTTATTATCATCTGTAAACCCCTAATTGAGAATTTTTCTCATTTCCACACAGAGATTGTGATTACCTCATCGCCACTTTGGCGAAAAACACAGCAGAAGTGTCGCGAATTTGGGGAGTACGTGACGTTTAAGATACACTCACGCTATTGCCTCAGAATCGTTGAGTTCTATGCCAAAATTATTCCCCTCTCTGCTGCTTGGTCTCAGCATGATGAGCGCGTCAGCGTGGGCCGCGCCAACGGACAACATCCGCAATAGCGGCTTTGTCTATTGCGTTAACGGCACGGTTAATACCTTCAACCCACAAATGGTCAGCAGCGGCTTAGTCGTCGATACACTGGCGGCGCAGCTGTATGACCGGCTGCTGGACGTGGATCCTTATACTTATCGGCTGATTCCCGACCTCGCTCAGAGCTGGGAAGTGCGGGATAACGGCGCAACCTACCGTTTCCACCTGCGTAAAGATGTCGCCTTCCAGCACACCAACTGGTTTAAACCGACGCGTAAAATGAACGCCGACGATGTGGTGTTCAGCTTTGCGCGCATGTTTGATCGCAAACATCCGTGGCATAACGTCAACGGCGGCAGCTATCCCTACTTTGACAGCCTGCAGTTTGCCGATTCAGTGCAGAGCGTGAAAAAGCTCGATAGCGATACGGTTGAAATCCGCCTCAACAGCCCGGACGCCTCATTCCTGTGGCACATCGCGACGCATTACGCGCCGATTTTGTCGCAGGAGTACGCCAATAATCTCAGCGCCAAAGGCCAGCAGGAACAGCTGGATCGCGAACCGGTCGGCACCGGGCCGTTCCAACTGAGCGAATACCGCACCGGACAATATCTGCGCCTGGCGCGCAATCCGCAGTACTGGAAAGGCGTGCCGCGTCTGCAGCAGGTGGTGATTGATTTGGGCGTTGGCGGCACCGGACGTTTGTCCAAACTGCTGACCGGCGAATGCGATGTACTGGCCTATCCCGCCGCCAGCCAGCTGAGCATTTTGCGCGACGATCCGCGTCTGCGCATGACGCTGCGTCCCGGCATGAACATCGCCTATCTGGCGTTCAATACCCGCAAGCCGCCGCTCGATCGCCCGGAAGTGCGCCACGCGCTGGCGCTGGCGATCAATAACGAACGCCTGATGGAGTCGATCTATTACGGCACCGCCGAAACTGCGGCCTCGATATTGCCGCGTGCGTCCTGGGCTTATGACAACGATGCGCGCGTCACCGAATACAACCCGGCCAAAGCGCGTGAAGAGTTGAAAGCGCTGGGGCTGGAAGATCTGCATTTACGTCTGGTTGTGCCCTCTTCCTCACAGTCGTGGAATCCCAGCCCGCTGAAAACCGCTGAACTGCTGCAGGCGGATTTGGCGCAGATTGGCGTGCGCGTCACCATCGCGCCGGTGGAAGGCCGCTTCCAGGAAGCGCAGTTGATGGAGATGAATCACGATCTCACGCTTACCGGCTGGGCAACCGACAGTAACGATCCCGACAGTTTCTTCCGCCCACTATTAAGCTGCGCGGCAATCCGTTCGCAGACTAACTACGCACACTGGTGCTCGCCCGCCTTTGATGAGGCGTTGCAGCACGCGCTATTGTCCCAGCAGCTGTCGGCGCGCATTGATAGCTACGACAAGGCGCAGCAGATTTTGGCGCAAGAGCTGCCGGTGCTGCCGCTGGCCTCGTCGCTGCGTTTGCAAGCCTATCGGCATGACATCAAAGGTTTGGTGTTAAGCCCGTTTGGTAACGCCTCGTTCGCCGGCGTTTACCGCGATGAGAGCAGCGAGGAGTAAGCATGATTATCTATATTCTGCGTCGCGTGGTGCTGCTGCTGATCACCCTGTTTTTGCTGTCGCTGGTGAGCTTTAGCCTGAGCTACTTTACGCCAAACGCCCCGCTCGAAGGCGCGTCGCTGTTTGATGCGTGGTGGTTCTGGTTTAAGGGCTTACTGCAGTTTGATTTCGGCGTCTCCAGCACCAACGGCCAGCCGATTGATCTTCAGCTGCGCGAAGTGTTTCCCGCCACGCTGGAGCTATGCGTGATGGCGTTTATTCTGGCGCTGCTGGTGGGCATTCCGCTGGGAATTTGCGCCGGCGTGATGCGCAAAAAATGGCAGGATAAAGCCATCAGCGCGCTGGCGCTGCTCGGCTTCTCAATGCCGGTGTTTTGGCTGGCGCTGCTGTTTACGCTGTTCTTCTCATTAACGCTCGGCTGGTTGCCGGTTTCCGGGCGTTTCGACCTGCTCTATCCGGTGCAAAACGTTACCGGCTTTGCATTAATTGATGCCTGGCTGAGCCCGTCGCCGTGGCGGCATGAAATGCTGATCAGCGCATTGACGCACATGATTTTGCCGGTGGTGGTGTTGGCGGTTGCGCCCGCTACCGAGATGATTCGCTTACTGCGCAGCAGCACCAGCGATGTGATGGACAAGAACTACGTTAAAGCTGCCGCCACACGCGGGCTGTCACGCTTCACGGTGATCCGCCGCCACGTGCTGCACAACGCGCTGCCGCCAGTGATTCCGCGCCTTGGCCTGCAATTTTCCACCATGTTGACGTTGGCGATGATCACCGAAGTGGTGTTCAACTGGCCGGGAATTGGCCGCTGGCTGATTAACGCCATTCGTCAGCAGGATTACGCGGCGATTTCCGCTGGCGTGATGGTGGTAGGCGGTCTGGTGATTCTGGTCAGCGTGTTGTCCGATATTCTGGGTGCGGCCCTTAATCCGCTGAAACATAAGGAATGGTATGCCTTACGATAATGTCTACGACGAGAAGCGGCTGCCCAGCACGCTGCGTCGCAGCTGGCAGCGCTTGTACCGCGATACCAGCGGCATGGTTGGCTTGTACGGCTTTGGCCTGCTGCTGTTCCTGTGCCTGTTTGGTGGCCTGCTGGCGCCGTATGGCATCGATCAGCAATTCCTCGGTTATCAGCTGCTGCCGCCGTCGTGGTCGCGCTATGGCGATGTATCCTTCTTCCTCGGCACCGACGATTTAGGTCGCGATGTGCTGAGCCGCCTGCTGAGCGGCGTAGCGCCAACCGTCGGCTCGGCGATTCTGGTGACGGTGCTGGCGGCGATTTGCGCGCTGGTGCTTGGCGTGTTTGCCGGTATTACGCATGGCGTGCGCTCGGCGGTGATGAATCACGTGCTGGATACCTTGCTGTCGATTCCCTCGCTGCTGCTGGCGATTATCGTGGTGGCATTTCTCGGCCCGCGTCTGGAACACGCGATGCTTGCGGTGTTTCTGGCGCTGATCCCACGTCTGGTGCGCGAGATCTATACTGCTGTGCATGATGAGATGGAAAAAGAGTATGTGGTGGCGCTGCGTCTCGATGGCGCGCGCAACCTGAATATTTTGTGGAATGCGGTGCTGCCTAACGTGCTGCCGCTGCTGGTGAGCGAATTTACCCGCTCGCTGTCGATGGCGATTCTCGACATCGCCGCACTCGGTTTCCTCGATCTTGGCGCGCAGCTGCCGTCACCCGAATGGGGTGCGATGCTCGGTGACGCGCTGGAGCTGATCTACGTTGCGCCCTGGACGGTGATGCTACCGGGCGTAGCGCTGATGGTCAGCGTGTTGATCGTTAATCTGCTGGGCGACGGCATTCGTCGCGCAGTAGAAGCGGGAGTTGAATAATGCCGCTACTGGATATCCGTAACCTGACCATCGAATTTATGACCGCTGACGGTCCGGTCAAAGCGGTCGATCGCATCAACCTGACGCTCACCGAAGGCGAAATCCGTGGGCTGGTCGGCGAGTCAGGTTCAGGTAAAAGCCTGATCGCTAAAGCGATTTGTGGCGTCACCAAAGACAACTGGCGCGTCACCGCCGATCGTATGGTGTTTGATGATATCGATCTGCTGCGCCTGTCACCGCGCGAACGCCGCCGGATTGTTGGCCATAACGTGTCGATGATTTTCCAGGAACCGCAATCCTGTCTTGATCCGTCAGAAAGCATTGGTCGCCAGCTAATGCAGGCGATTCCGCGCTGGACGCATAAAGGTCGCTGGTTTAAACGGCTGTGGTTCTGGCGCAAAGTGCGCGCGATTGAGCTGCTGCACCGCGTCGGTATCAAAGATCATAAAGACATCATGCGCAGTTTCCCGTACGAACTCACCGACGGCGAATGCCAGAAAGTGATGATCGCCATCGCGCTGGCTAATCAGCCGCGTTTGCTGATTGCCGATGAACCGACCAATGCGATGGAGCCGACCACGCAGGCGCAGATTTTCCGCCTGCTAAGCCGCCTCAACCAGAATAACAACACCACCATTTTGCTGATCAGCCACGATCTGCGCACCATGAGCCACTGGGCTGACCGCATCAATGTAATGTATTGCGGTCAGACGGTGGAAAGCGCGCAGAGCGAAGAGTTAATGGAGTCGCCGCATCATCCTTACACTCAGGCGTTGATCCGTGCGATGCCCGATTTCGGTAGCGCGCTGCCGCACAAAAGCCGCCTGAACACGCTGTCAGGCGCGATTCCGTCGCTCGAACATCTGCCAATTGGTTGTCGTTTGGGGCCGCGCTGTCCGTATGCGCAGCGTAAGTGCATCGAAACGCCGCGCCTGACCGGCAATAAAGCGCATCTGTTTGCCTGTCACTTCCCGCTGAATATGGAGAGCCAGTAAACATGGAAACGCTGCTGGAAGTGCGCAACCTGAGTAAAACCTACCGCTATCGCACCGGCCTGTTCCGTCGTCAGCACGTTGAGGCGGTGAAAGGCGTCAGTTTTACCCTGCGTGAGAAACAGACGCTGGCGGTGATCGGTGAAAACGGTTCGGGTAAATCGACGCTGGCGAAAATGCTCAGCGGCATGGTCGAGCCGAGCGAAGGCGAAATGCTCATTGACGATCATCCCCTGGAGTACGGTGATTACGGCTACCGCAGCCAGCGCATTCGCATGATTTTTCAGGATCCTTCAACCTCGCTCAATCCGCGTCAGCGCATTAGCCAGATTCTCGATTTCCCGCTGCGCCTGAATACCGAGCTGGATGATGAAGCGCGTGAAAAACGCATTATTGCCACGCTGCGTCAGGTCGGTTTGCTGCGCGACCACGCCGGATACTATCCGCATATGCTGGCACCCGGCCAGAAGCAGCGTCTGGCGCTGGCGCGTGCGCTGATTCTGCAGCCGAAAGTGATCGTCGCCGATGAAGCCCTCGCCTCGCTGGATATGACCATGCGTTCGCAGTTGGTGAACCTGATGCTGGAACTGCAGGAGAAGCACGGCATCGCCTATATTTATGTCACGCAGCATCTCGGTATGATGAAGCACATCAGCGATCAGGTGCTGGTGATGCATCAAGGCGAAGTGGTTGAGCGCGGTGGCACCGCCGATGTCCTGGCCTCGCCGCTGCACGATCTCACCAAACGCCTGATCACCAGCCACTTTGGTGAAGCCTTAACCGCCGAAGCCTGGCGCCGTGAGCGTTAAGGCGCGGAAAACGCGGTGCGATTTACCGCATTTATACAGACGTGCTAGACTTCGCACGAGATTAACGTCGGTCGCCTACTTTTCAACCATCGCGACCGCCAACAACAATGACCAAAAGGATTACAGCTATGGGTTTTCTTTCCGGTAAGCGCATTCTGATTACTGGCGTTGCCAGTAAACTCTCAATCGCCTACGGTATTGCGCAGGCGATGCACAAACAGGGCGCAGAACTGGCTTTCACCTACCAGAACGACAAACTGAAAAGTCGTGTGGAAGAGTTTGCTAAAGATCTGGGTTCAGACATTGTTCTGCCATGCGATGTAGCTGAAGACGAGAGCATCACTGCGCTGTTCACCGAACTGGCAAAAACCTGGCCGAAATTTGACGGTTTCGTTCACTCCATCGGTTTCGCACCTGGCGATCAGCTGGATGGCGACTACGTAAATGCCGTTACCCGTGAAGGCTTCAAAATCGCTCACGACATCAGCGCGTACAGCTTTGTGGCGATGGCGAAAGAGTGCCGCGCGATGCTGAACCCGAATTCTGCCTTGCTGACCTTGTCTTACCTGGGTGCAGAGCGCGCCATCCCGAACTACAACGTGATGGGTCTGGCGAAAGCGTCTCTGGAAGCCAACGTGCGCTATATGGCGAACGCGATGGGTCCAGAAGGCACGCGTGTTAACGCCGTATCTGCTGGTCCAATCCGTACGCTGGCTGCATCAGGCATCAAAGATTTCCGTAAGATGCTGGCGCACTGCGAAGCGGTTACCCCGATTCGTCGTACCGTTACCATCGAAGACGTGGGTAACTCAGCTGCATTCCTGTGCTCTGATCTGGCGGGTGGTATCACCGGTGAAGTGGTACACGTTGATGGCGGCTTCAGCATTGCCGCAATGAACGAGCTGGAATTGAAATAAGATTTACGTAGGGTCGCCATTCATGGCGACCTCTTCTCCAAAAAAATCCCCCCTTATACTCGTAAGCTATTAATTATTCCCCATCATTCTTTTGCCGTGGACAGCCGTTCAGCGACGATAAGCTAGCCCTTTGTTGCATGCCTGCTTTTCAGATTCGCACGCTGTGCAGCAAGTCCGTTTTTAGCGCAAGGAATGACCATGGAACAACGCCGTTCTCCCGGCCATGACCACTGGTTTTATGAAAGCCAGACTCGCCCGAATAGTACCGCCACTGCGCCGCTGGTGCCCGAAGCCGCCTATATCGACGATCGTTTCTTACTCGGTTTGCAACAGGAAGCGACTGCGTTACAGCCGCTGCTGTCGCGTTTTCAGCCTGCTTTATTGGCCGCGCGCGATCTCAGCCAGATTCTGTTTCCCGATACGCTTGCCACCAGTTTGACCCACACCTTAACGCTGTACGATCGCCTCAGCACCGCGCTGACGGTGGCGCAGGTCGCCGGCGTGCAGCGCCTGTGCAATCACTACTCCGCCCGGCTCAATCCGTTGCCCGGCCCGGACTCGTCTCGCGAAAGTAATAATCGTCTGACGCAAATCACCCAATATGCGCGTCAACTGGCGATGCAGCCGGAACTGATCAACGCCCACAGCATCATCGCGCTGGACGCGGTGGGCTTAACCGAACCGGATATCGTCACACTGAATCAGCTGGTGGGATATGTCAGCTATCAGTCGCGCGTGGTGGCCGCGCTGCAGGCGATGATGGGCTTGCCGGTGCGCTGGATTCCGGGCGTTTCACCGCCGCCAGATGCCAGCGCAGCGCTGTTTGCCCGCAACGACAGCTGGCAGCACGCGCTGAAACCGGTTGAACTGCGCTACGCCAGCGCCGATCAGCTGGCGGCGGTGACTTTCTGTCAGGGCATTGACGGATTGGATGATGCCGTTTGGTTGCTGGTGCATGATGCGCAAGCGCTGTATGGCTTCGCCACGCTAAAACAGCGGCTGAGTGAACATTTTACCGAGGATGAAGCGCTGGCGCAGGCGGTCAGCGCGCGCGTGCTGGGTTGTCGACGTCAGTTTGATCGTGTTTCTGATGAATGGCGAGCCGCGCTGGTGCAGGATGTCGAAAGCGCTGGCAAAGCTTCGCCGGTAATTTTACTCAGCGCCCAGCTCACTCGCCTGCCCGACCGCTTCAGCGCTGCGCATCTGCAACCGCTGCTGAACGCGGGCTGGGGCAGCGAACGCATCTTCACCTTGTTACAAGCGGTAGCCTTTGCCAGCTGGCAGGATCGCGTGCTGATGGCGCTCGGCGAAACCCGTTAATCGGGCAGATGGCGCCGCGCTTCATCAAAGAAATGCTGAGCCAGCGGCGATGCTCTGCCCGGCTCGGCAATCACTAACGCCGCCTGCCTGCCCATCGGCGTAATTTCAATCGGCCGTCGCGCCAGATTCTGCATTAGCTCCGGCAACAGATGCCCGCATGGCGACACCATCACGCCGAGGCCAACCTGCGCACTTTGTAGCAGCTGCATGATCGACGCGCTCTCAACAATCACGCGCGGAATCAAGCCGGTTTCACGCAGTTGCCCATCAAGATAGCGACGAAAATAGCGCGTCGGTTCCGCCAGACACAGCGGCTGGCTGGCAAGCGTGGTGAGTGAGATGCTCTCTTGCTCCAGCAGCGCCGGGAAATGCGCCGGATTAAACAGCGCCTCAACGCCCGGATCTTTTAACAGCGCGGTTTGGAAATGCAGCTCGCGCAGCGACGTCAGTTCAAAGAAGCCGATACCGCCATCCACGGTGTGGCTGTTGAGCGCTTCCAGTAGCTGATCGGCGCTCATCGCGGCAACGCGATAATCGAGCTGCGGATAACGCGCTTCCACCGCTTTCAACAACGCAGGCAGCGCCACGCTGCATTGCGGCATGACGCCAAGCCGCAAGGTGCCGTTGACGCCATGCTTGAGCGACTCCACTTCCAGCTTCAATCCCTGATACACCGAGACAATTTCCCGCGCCCAGGTCAGCACGCGCTCGCCTTCCGGTGTGAAGCCATCGAAATTGTTACTGCGGTTGATCAGTGACAGCCCTAATTCGCGCTCAAGGTTCTTCAGGCGCATCGATAGCGTCGGCTGGCTGACAAAGCTGGCTTCTGCCGCACGGCCAAAGTGGCGCTCGCGTTCCAGATTACAAAGATAGATGAGTTGTTTGATGTCCATGGAAAGCAGAATTGGCTGGAAAACGGCAGTGTATCATGGCGGTTGCCGCTGCGCTGAGCCCACGCGCAGCGACCATTGAGTTACGCCACGCCTAAGGCACTTTTTACGTCGTTGGCGATCTTTTCGACCTGCGGGCCGTAAATCACCTGCACGTCGTGTTCGCTGACGCGATTGATGCCGTTCGCGCCGGTGGTGAGTAACGTTTGATCAACCACTTCATTCATCTGTTTAACCCGCACGCGCAGCCGGGTGAAACAGCAATCGACGTCCTCTATATTTGCTTCACCGCCCAGCCCGCTGATGATCACTTTGGTGCGCTCATCCGCCGCAACTTGTTCCGGTTTGTGCTCCTCATCAGATTCGCGCCCCGGCGTTTCTACTCGCATCCGCGTAATCACAAAGCGGAAGCCGTAGTAGTAAATCGGCACATAAATCACGCCGAGGACAATCGTCCACCACCAATGCGTTTTACTGCCGCCGAGAATGCCAAACACCACCAGATCGATCGCGCCGCCCTGCACGTTACCAATCATCAAATGCAGCATCGACATCAACATAAATGACAGGCCGGTTAACAGCGCATGCAGGATATACAGCACCGGCGAAACGAAGATGAAACAGAACTCCAGCGGCTCGGTGATGCCGGTGGTAAAGGAGGTCAGCGCACCGGCCAGCACCAGCGCTTTGACGCGCTGCTTATGTTCGGGGCGCGCGGTGTGGTAAATCGCCAGTGCGGCGGCCGGCAAGCCAAACATCATTACCGGTATTTTGCCCTGCGCGAGGAACTGCGTGGCGCCGCGCACCGTATCGTCCGGGATAGCGCCGGGATGCGTCAGCGAGGTGTTAAAGATGTTGAGCGCGCCGACGATGCTTTGTCCATCTACCGTTGCCATGCCGCCAATCGGTGTGAATCGCACGGTTTCGTTGAGAATGTGATGCAAACCGGTCGGAATCAGCAGACGTTCGCTGGTGCCTAGCAGGAAGGCGCCGTATTGCCCGCTTTTACCAATCATCAAACCCACCCACGCGATGCCTGCGCCGATGGTCGGCCAAATCAACGCCAGCAGCACGCCCACCAGCGGCAGCACCACCACGGTAACGATCGGCACAAAGCGGCGTCCGCCAAAGAAGCTGATCGCCGTCGGCAGTTGCTGGGTGTAAAAGCGGTTATGCAGCACCACGGTAATTAATCCGGCAATCACGCCGCCCAGCACGCTCATGTTGTAGGTAAAGATGCCGAGCATGTCGATGTATTCGGCGGACGTCATCATCGCAGCGGTTTGGTCCATTCCCGCTTTCTGTAGCGCTTCTGGCGTGGTGGTGGCGGCCGTCAATCCTTTCGAGGCCAGCGTGGAGCTGATACCGACGTTCATGGCGATATAGCCAATCACAGCGGCAAAGGCGGCGGTGGGTTTCTCCGCTTTCGCCAGCCCGATGGCGCTGGCCACCGCAAAGAACAGCGGCAGATTGGCAAACAGCGCGCCTGCCACTTTGCGAATAAACCCGATGATCAGTTGCGGCACCTGCAGATTGGCGAAGGCATCGCCGGTAATCGCCGGGTTTTGCATTGCGGCGGCCAGGCCAAGAAAGATCCCTGCGGCAGCGATCACCGAGATGGGCATCATTAAGGCCTTACCGAAGGCGTGAATTTGGCTTGCCAGATTCTTCATGCGCGTGCCCTTTTCAGAATGGAAAGAGCAATTATTAGCCAGTTATCTCAGCAGCACGTAACCGCCGCCCCTGAACAGCCGGGAAAGTTTGACTTAGGTCACGCTTTAAGCCCGATCCGCGATAAACGCCGCCTATCGCACCATTAAACCAATCAATTAGACAACTTTTAAGGACAGTCGCACACTTCCCGCTAACAGAAGACATATTCTGATAACAACTCATAAACAAATAAGCCTGCAACTATGAAATTTAAACGTAAGATTCAACCCTATCGCGCTGCTGCGGGCGGCTGGGGTTCATTGGAAGCCACCACCCGTTTCGTCCTTGATAGTAAAGCTGCCCTAAAAAACATGCGTAACCTGATGCGCATGAACAAAGCACGCGGTTTCGACTGCCCAGGTTGCGCCTGGGGCGATGACAACAAAAGCACCTTTAGCTTTTGTGAAAACGGGGCAAAAGCGGTGACGTGGGAAGCCACGCGTCGTGTGGTAGAGCCGGAATTTTTTGCTCAGCACAGCGTCAGCACTCTTTATCAGCAAAGCGATTACTTCCTTGAGTATCAGGGACGCTTGACCCATCCAATGCGCTACAACAGCGCCACCGACCACTACGAACCGATCAGCTGGGACGATGCGTTAGCCTTGATTGCTCGCCATCTGCAGGCGATGGACCATCCGAATCAGATGGAGCTTTACACCTCCGGCCGCGCCAGCAACGAAGCCTCGTGGCTTTATCAGCTGTTTGGCCGCGTGATGGGCACCAACAACTTCCCTGACTGCTCCAACATGTGCCATGAAGCCAGCGGCACCGGCCTGAAGCGCAGCATCGGCGTCGGTAAAGGCACTATTCGTTTGGACGATTTTGATCACGCCGACGCGATTTTCGTGCTGGGTCAGAATCCGGGCACCAACCATCCGCGCATGCTGCACAGCCTGCGTCACGCCGCCGATCACGGTGCGAAGATCGTCACCTTTAACACGCTGCGCGAACGCGGCCTCGAGCGCTTTGCCGATCCGCAAAAGCCGTTAGAAGTAGTGACGTCGATGGCCGGCACCATTAGTTCTGCCTATTACCAGCCTAATCTGGGCGGCGATATGGCGGCGGTGCGTGGCATGGTGAAAGCCCTGCTCGAGCTACAGCGAGCACGTTTGGCAGCCGGTGAAAAAGGCATTTTCGATCAGGCGTTTATTGATGCGAATACGCAAGGTGTCGAGGGCTATCTCGCTGCAGTGGATAACACCAGCTGGGATGATATCGTGCGCCAATCTGGCCTGAGTGAAACGCAGATTCGTGAAGCAGCGGCGATTTACCAAAGCTCTGAGCGGGTAATCATCACCTGGGCGATGGGCATCACGCAGCATAAACACTCGGTGGATACCGTCCGCGAGATCACCAACCTGCAGCTGCTGTTTGGTCAGTTGGGCAAGAAAGGCGCTGGCCTGTGTCCGGTGCGCGGCCACAGCAATGTGCAAGGCAACCGCACCATGGGCATTGATGAGAAACCGGGCAAGCCTTTCCTTGATGCACTCGGCGCGCACTTTGATTTCGAGCCACCGCGTGAGCACGGCCACAACACCGTTGAAGCGCTGAACGCGATGCTGCGTGACGAAGTGAAAGTGCTGATTGCGCTGGGCGGCAACCTTGCGGCGGCCGCACCGGATTCACCGGTCACCGAAGAAGCGTTGCAGCATTGCGGTTTAACCGTGCATATCAGCACCAAACTCAATCGCAGCCATTTGGTGCCGGGCCATGAAGGGCTGATTCTGCCAACGCTGGGACGTACCGAACGCGATCGCCAGGCCAGCGGTAATCAGTACATCACCGTTGAAGACTCGTTCAGCATGGTGCACGCCTCAGAAGGCGTCGGCATTCCATTGGCGGAAACGCAGCGCTCTGAAACCGCGATTGTGGCCGGCATCGCCCATGCGACGCTAGGCAGCGATAAAATCGACTGGCTGGCGATGGCAGGCAATTACGATCTGATTCGCGATCACATCGCTGCCACCATTCCTGGCTTTGCTGATTTCAATAACAAGTGCGACATTCCGGGTGGCTTCTACCTCGGTAGCGCTGCCGCCGAGCTGCGCTTCAATACGCCAAGCAAACGTGCCGAGTTCAGCGCTGCCGCCCTGCCGACTTCGCTGTTCCCGCAGTTAGGTGATGTCGCGGTGCCGTTCACGCTGCAAACCCTGCGTTCACACGATCAGTACAACACCACGATTTACGGCCTCGATGACCGTTATCGCGGCGTGTACGGTCAGCGCGAAGTGGTGTTTATCCATCCGGACGATATGGCGTCGCTGGGCTTTGCTGAAGGCCAGTTGGTGGATATCGAGACGCTGTGGAATGATGGCTTAACACGTCGCGTCAGCGGTTTCAAACTGGTGCCGTATAACATTCCGCGCGGTAACCTTGCGGCTTATTATCCGGAAACTAACCCGCTGGTACCGCTCTCCAGTTTTGGCGACGGCAGCGGCACACCGACCTCAAAATCGGTGCCGGTGAAGCTGGCATTAACCGCCGCCGTAGCCTCACAACGCATCGCCTGACCAAAGCGTTATCAGAAGGTAAAAAGCCGCGTAAAGCGGCTTTTTAGCCTGTTTTGGCCTTGCCGCGCGGACCCGATTCGCGTAAAACTGTCAGCCGCTCTTAGGCCACGAAACTATATAAATTATGTTCCAGGATAATCCGCTGCTCGCGCAGCTTAAAGAGAAGCTTCACGCGCAAACTCCGCGCGTCGAAGGTGTTGTTAAAGGAACGGAAAAAGGCTTTGGCTTCCTCGAAGTTGATGCCCAGAAAAGCTACTTCATTCCGCCACCGCAGATGAAGAAAGTGATGCACGGCGACCGTATTTCTGCCGTGATCCACACCGATAAAGACCGCGAGAGTGCCGAGCCGGAAACCCTGGTTGAGCCGTTCCTGACCCGCTTTGTCGGCCGCGTGCAGAAGAAAGACGATCGCCTGTCAATTGTGCCGGATCATCCGCTGCTGAAAGATGCGATTCAGTGCCGCGCCGAACGTGGCGTGACCCACGATTTCCAGACTGGCGATTGGGCGGTGGCAGAGATGCGTCGTCACCCGCTGAAAGGCGATCGCGGTTTCTATGCCGAGCTGACCGAATTCATTGTCACTGCAGACGATCACCTCGCGCCGTGGTGGGTAACCTTGTCGCGCCATAACCTTGAACGTCAGGCTCCGGACGTCGGTTTTGGTGAGATGCTCGACGAAAATCTGCAGCGTGAAGATCTGACCGCGCTTAACTTCGTCACCATCGACAGCGCCAGCACCCAGGATATGGATGATGCGCTGTACGTGGAAGAAGCCGCCGACGGCAATCTGATCCTGACCATCGCCATTGCCGATCCGACCGCTTACGTGGCGGAAGGCAGCGAGCTGGATAAGCTGGCGTCGAAACGCGCGTTCACCAACTATCTGCCGGGCTTTAACATCCCGATGCTGCCGCGCGAACTCTCTGACGACGTCTGTTCTCTGCGTCCGAACGAACGTCGTCCGGCGCTGGCGTGCCGCGTCACCGTGTTGAAAGATGGCTGCCTGGCTGATGACGTGCATTTCTTTGCCGCGTGGATCGAGTCGAAAGCCAAACTGGTTTATGACCAGGTTTCTGATTGGCTGGAAAACAGCGGCAGCTGGCAACCAGAGAACGACGCCATTGACCAGCAGATTCGCCTGCTGCACCAGGTTTGCCTGGCGCGCAGCGAGTGGCGTCAAACCCACGCGCTGGTGTTTAAAGATCGTCCGGACTATCGCTTTGTGTTGGGCGAGAAAGGCGAAGTGCTGGATATCATTTCCGAGCCACGCCGCATCGCTAACCGCATCGTTGAAGAGTCGATGATTCTGGCTAACGTCTGTGCCGCGAAAGTGCTGCAGGAGAAGCTGGGCTTCGGTATCTACAACCTGCACACCGGTTTCGATCTGGCCAACGCTGAGCAGGCCGCTGGCGTGCTGGCGGGTCATGGCATCACCGTGGATCCGCAGGCGATTACTACGCTGGAAGGCTTCCGCCAGCTGCGTCGTGAACTCGATGCGCAGCCAACCCAATATCTCGACAGCCGCATTCGTCGATTCCAGTCGTTTGCCGAAGTCGGCACCGAGCCGGGCCCGCACTTTGGTCTAGGCCTCGACGCATACGCGACCTGGACTTCTCCGATTCGCAAGTTTGGCGACATGATCAACCATCGCTTGCTGAAAGCAATTGTGCGCGGCGAAAGCACCGCCCGTCCGCAGGATGAGCTGACGACCATCATGAGCGAACGTCGTCGCCTGAACCGCATGGCTGAGCGCGATGTCGGTGACTGGCTGTACGCACGCTTCCTTGCGCCGTTTGCCGGCACCGATCGCAAGTTCAGCGCCGAGATCATCGATGTCTCTCGCGGCGGCATGCGCGTTCGTCTGCAGGAGAATGGCGCGGTGGCCTTCATTCCTGCGCCGTTCATCCACGCGGTGCGTGATGAGCTGGTGTGCTCGCAGGAAAGCGGCACCGTGCAGGTGAAAGGTGAAGTCGCTTACCGTGTAACGGACATCATCGACGTGACCATCGCCGAAGTGCGTATGGAAACCCGCAGCGTGGTCGCACGTCCGGCCGCCTGAGCATGAAAACTGGCGGGATAACAGCCGTTATCCCGCATTTCTCTCCGCCCGCATTAGCAAATGTTAAATTTGCATTCCGCTTCACATTTCTAACGCCTGTGCCTGTCGTTAACAATTCATTACATTACTTTTAACTTGTTGTATTCGATCGCTTCTTTTCCCGGTCCCTACAAGGAGTTAACTCATGAACAACGTCAAAACCAGTCTCATCTGGTTAGCGGTGGCGTTAATTGGCGCGGGCGCATTTGCCATGCTGGCCCTCAGCCGTGGCGAACACGTCAACGCGGTCTGGCTGGTGATTGCCTCCGTCGCCTGCTACAGCATTGCCTATCGCTTTTACAGCCTGTTTATCGCTAAGCGCATCTTCGAACTGGACGATCGTCGTCGCACGCCGGCGGAGCGCTTAAGTGATGGCCTTGATTATGTGCCCACCAATAAATGGGTGCTGTTTGGTCACCATTTTGCGGCGATTGCCGGTGCGGGCCCGCTGGTTGGCCCGATCCTCGCAGCGCAAATGGGCTTTCTGCCTGGCACCATCTGGATTCTGGTTGGCGTGATGTTCGCCGGAGCGGTGCAGGATTTCCTGATTCTGTTTATCTCTACGCGCCGTGATGGCCGCTCGCTCGGTGAGATGGCGCGCCAGGAACTCGGTTCATTCGCTGGCGTGGTGACCATGCTTGGCGCGCTGGGCGTGATGATCATCATCCTCTCCGCGCTGGCCTTGGTGGTGGTGAAGGCGCTGGCCAACAGTCCGTGGGGCTTGTTCACCATTGCCGCGACCATTCCGATTGCGCTGTTTATGGGCGTGTATATGCGTTTCCTGCGTCCCGGCAAAATTGCGGAAGTGTCGATCATTGGCTTCGTGCTGATGATGGCGGCGATTATCTACGGCGGTAACGTGGCGGCCGATCCCTATTGGGGCCCGCTGTTCACGCTGAAAGGCACGGAGCTGACGTGGGTGCTGGTGATTTACGGTTTTGTGGCCTCTTCGCTGCCGGTGTGGCTGCTGCTGGCGCCGCGCGATTATCTCTCTACCTTCCTGAAAATCGGCGTGATCATTGGTTTGGCCATCGGCATCGTGTTTGCCATGCCCGAGATGAAAATGCCTGCGGTGACCAAATTTATTGATGGCACCGGGCCGGTCTTCTCCGGCGCGCTGTTCCCGTTCCTGTTTATCACTATCGCCTGTGGCGCCATTTCCGGTTTCCATGCGCTGGTTTCGAGCGGTACCACACCAAAACTGGTGGAGCGCGAAAGCCATATCCGCTTTATCGGCTACGGCGCGATGCTGATGGAATCCTTCGTGGCGATCATGGCGCTGATTTGCGCCTCGGTGCTTGATCCGGGCGTCTACTTTGCCATGAACTCCCCCGCCGCGCTGATTGGCACTACGGTGGAAAGTGCTTCGCAGGTGATTAACGGCTGGGGCTTCGTGGTGACGCCAGAGATGCTGAGCGGCATTGCGCGTGACGTCGGCGAAAGCACCATTCTTTCCCGTGCCGGTGGCGCCCCCACCTTTGCGGTCGGCATGGCACATATCATCACCGAGGTGTTTAACAGCCGCGTCATGATGGCGTTCTGGTATCACTTTGCCATCTTGTTTGAAGCGCTGTTTATCCTCACCGCTGTGGATGCCGGTACCCGCGCCTGCCGCTTTATGGTGCAGGATTTGGTGGGCACCGTGGTGCCATCGATGGCGAATAACCGTTCATGGTTGGGCAACATGGCGGGAACCACCGTTGCGGTGGCGGGCTGGGGCTTCTTCGTTTATCAGGGCGTGGTCGATCCGCTCGGCGGCATCAATACGCTGTGGCCGCTGTTTGGTATCGGCAACCAGATGCTGGCGTCGATGGCGCTGATTCTCGGCACCGTGGTGCTGTTCAAAATGAAGAAGCAGCGTTATGCGTGGGTGACGATTGTGCCGACCGCCTGGCTGTTTATTACCTCGATGACCGCGGGCTGGCAGAAGATTTTCCACGAGAAACCTTCGATTGGTTTCCTCGCGCAGGCCAACAAGTTCCGTAAAGGCATTGATGACGGCATCGTCATCGCCCCGGCGAAAACCGTCGCCGACATGCAAACCATCGTCTTCAGCAATCAAATTAACGCGGCCCTGTGCGCCTTCTTCATGCTGGTGGCGGTGACCATGCTGGTTTCAGCCTTCTTTGTGATCCGTCGGGCGCTCAACAGCACCGTACCGACTACCCATGAATCCGAGATCTCACTGCGTAAAGAGGTGCGAAATGTCTGAGTCCATTTATCACTGGAGAAAACCCACCGGTGCGTGGCAGATTCAGCAGTGCTTACCAATCGCACCCGCTGCGGCTGGGCAAAATCTTACGCGCTGGCAGCGCATCTGGCAGGGATTACAGCAAAGTTTTCGTTTAATGGTCGGCGTTCATGACTATCAAACTTATCTGAAGCATATGCGCGAACATCATCCAACTATCGCCCCCATGGATGAACGCGCTTTTCACCGTCACTGCCTCGATGCCCGCTTTCCCAGCCAGGCCGGAAAACTGGGTAAGTGCCCTTGCTAACCAGGATCAGCCCCGCTTGTCGGGGCTTTTTCGTGCCATTCTTTAATAAAAACAAAAATATATTTGGATTGCATCTTGTGCTGGCGCAGGAGGTTGAATACTGTTGCTAAAATAATGAGATACCGCCCGCTGAGCATTCCCCCGGAGGAAGTTTCCATGACCGATGAACAAGGGCAAACATTGCTATACACCTTGTTTGGCACCACCAGCCCTCATTGGCGTTTAACTTCAGATAGTGATGCTCTGCATTTTGCCGAAGATGAGAACGCGAACACCAATATGGCGGTTCCGCTGACTCCCGCACAAGCCAGTTTATTACGTGCGATGACGGTCATTACCTCAAGTATTAACCTCACGCTGTCGCTGCACGGCGAACCCGTTCCGATGCATTTTGTCGGTCGTAAAGTCAATCAATCGACCTGGGCAGGCACCTCTTCAGCCTGGGGCGACACCTCGGCTGTCGCGCGTGATTTAACGCTGGGATTATCGTTCGCCGAGCAAGTGGTTTCTGAGGCGAACTCAGTGATCGTGATTCTCGATCAGCGCGGCAATATTCAGCGTTTCAATCGTTTGAGTGAAGAGTACACCGGGCTGAAAGAGCAGGAAGTGATTGGCCGCAACGTATTTCAGCTGTTTATGACCAAGCAGGAAGCGCAGGCATCACGCCGCAATATCGCCGGATTCTTCCGTGAAGGCAGTTCTTACGAAGTTGAACGCTGGATTAAAACCCGTAAAGGTCAGCGACTGTTTCTGTTTCGTAATAAGTTCGTTCACAGCGGTAGCGGAAAAAATGAAATTTTCCTCATCTGTTCCGGAACCGACATAACTGAAGAGCGCCGCGCTCAGGAACGCCTGCGCGTGCTGGCCAATACCGATACCGTGACCGGCTTGCCCAATCGCAACGCGATCCATCAGCAGATTAGTCTGGCACTGGAGCTGGCGAATGGCAGTCAAACCGGTGTGGTTTACCTCGATTTAGACAATTTTAAGAAGGTGAACGACGCTTACGGCCATATGTTTGGCGATCAGTTGCTGCAAGCGGTGTCGTTGGCCATCCTCAGTTGCCTTGGCAAAGACCAGACGCTGGCGCGCCTTGGCGGCGATGAGTTTGTGGTGCTGGCGGAACACACCAGCCAGGCGGCGCTGGAAGCGATGGCATCGCGCATTCTTGAGCGACTGCGCCAGCCGTTCCGCATTGGATTGATTGAAGTTTACAGCGGCTGCTCGATTGGCATCGCCCTCGCCCCGCTGCATGGCGAAGATCGTGAAAGCCTGATTCGGAACGCCGATACCGCGATGTATCACGCCAAAGAGAATGGTCGCGGCAAGTTCTGCGTGTTCGCCAACGAGATGAATCAGCGCGTGTTTGAGTATCTGTGGCTCGATACCAACCTGCGTAAAGCACTCGAACTTGATCATTTAGTGGTGCATTACCAACCGAAACTCAATGCCGAAGGCGATGTGCTGAGCGCCGAAGCGCTGGTGCGCTGGAATTCCCCGGAGCGCGGTTTGGTGCCGCCGGGCGACTTTATCTCGTATGCCGAAGAGTCCGGTTTGATTGTGCCTTTGGGCCGCTGGGTGATGCTGAATGTGTTACAGCAGATCATTAAGTGGCGTAGCGAAGGCATCTATCTGCGCGTCGCCGTTAACGTCTCGGCTAAACAGCTGATTGACCAGAGTATTTATACCGACCTGAAACATGCGCTGAACGAAGCCGGTTTGACCGACTGTCCGATTGATATCGAGCTGACGGAAAGCTGTTTGATTGAGAATGAAGCTGGCGCGCTAATGCTGATGAAGCAGTTTCAGGAACTGGGCGCGCAAGTGCATCTTGATGATTTTGGTACCGGTTACTCCTCACTTTCCCAGTTGGCGCGCGTCCCTATTGACGCCATTAAACTGGATCAGAGTTTTGTGCGTAATATCAATAAGCAACCTGTTGCGCAGTCGCTGGTCCGTGCGATTGTCGCCGTTGCCAAAGCCTTGAAGCTGCAGGTGATTGCCGAAGGCATTGAAACTAAAGCCGAAGAAAAGTTTGTTATGGCCAATGGTGTCGATGGACGTCAGGGTTATTATTATGCAAAACCAATGCCCGCAGAAGAGCTCGGGCATTGGCTGGCTAAGCATCCTGCCCGCGTCTAACGCTGGTTTGCGAGATTAGCCGGCTTTGCGCAAGGATGCGCTATGACGGTTCTGCAGTTGTACCAGTCGTTCCATGTAAGCAATGTCTTTCGGTTCCAGTGTGAAGGCATAATCAACCCAGTCCTCGGTGATATCCATCAGCTCGGCGCGTGATAATTGCAACACGCGCTGACGCGCTTTCAGCATCGCACGCACGCCGTTGAGCTTTGGACGCAACGTATCGATAAAGGTCCGTGTGGTGCGATAACCATCGCCCGGCTGGAAAACTTTGTCGACCAGACCACGTGTCTCATACCACTCCGCGCTGTGTGACTCGCCTTCCATAATCAGCTCTTCAGCCAGCTTCATGCCAGAGCGACGCGCCACTAGCGAGTAGCCGCCCATGCCAGGGAACAAGTTGAACGCGATCTCCGGGAAGCCCATGCGCGCGCTGTTCTGCGCCAGAATGAAGTGATGCGCCAGCGCCGCTTCAAAGCCGCCACCGAGCGCACTGCCCTCAATCATCGCCAGCGTGACCGCACCGGTATCGAAACCCCGCGCTGCGGAGTGGATGCAGTCAACACAGGCACGTGCATAAGCGCGCAGTGCTTCACGACGGTTATTGCGAATGCACTCCACGAAGAAACGCAGATCGCCTCCGGCGTTAAACATCTGTGGCACTAACGATCCCGTCACCCAGAAATCAATCGGCAGACCGGAACGCTGAGCGGAATAGCTCAGGTTCATGATCTCCTCAATTAATTCGTGGTTGAAACTCGGACGGGGTTGCGCACGCAGCATCATCCACATGGTACGTCGGCCCTCTTCATAGTAGGCGGCGAGCTGTGTGGTTTGTCCAACTTCGGTGAACAGTCTGCATGTCGGTTGGTTAATTACTGTCATTGTCTCATCCTCTGTTTATGTTTATGTAGTGCGTTAAACGCCACATCAGCGTAATCCAGAGTGAGGCCAGACCAAATGAGAGATTGATTTATAAAGCAAAATCCAGAGATATCCCCGACCAGCGGCCGGGGAAGCATTAGCGGGCTTACTTGATGGCTGCGCGTTGCCCCACGGCAACATGAGAACGCTTAACACGTCGTGAATAAACAGCCGTAATGATTGGCACAATGACGGAAGTGACAATGACAGAAGTGGCGACTAACGCCGTGGCAGCCGGTGCGACCGGTTTAAACTGTGGCAGCATCTCGGCAATCAATACCGGCGTTGCCACTGCAGCGCCAGCGGTGCTGGATGCCGCAATCCCCGCCGTACCATCGCCACCGCCAATTAGGCGATCGGCAATAATCAGCGGAATGCCGGTAACAATGATCACTGCGACGCCAAGCATGATTCCCAGCAGGCCAGTTTGCGCAATGACGGTCAAATCAATGGTGTTGCCCAATGCGAAAGCAAAGAACGGAATCAGCGTGTGTACTGCTTTGCCGAAGAACTCGCGCAGTTCGGGATCGAGATTACCGAGCGCGAATCCAACGATAAACGGCAGCACAGCGCCAACGAAGACATGTGGCTCGAATGAGGCGATGCCTGCGGTGCCGAGGATCACCATCGTCATCAGCGGCCCCGACTCCAGCGACATCAAGACAAACGCACCGGCTTCTTCTTTCGAACCGTATTGCTGCATGATGGAAGCATATAAGCCGCCGTTGGTCATATCCATCGCCGCCACTAACGCCAGCGTGGAGAGTCCGGCAAACATGCCCACTTCCACGCCGTTTTCCGGCATCACACGTGAAGCAATCGCCGCGACAACCCACGCCACTGCAATTTTGGTGAGCACCAGCGTGCCTGATTTACGCAGCACCGTGCCGGTGGCGCTGAGTTTGATGGATGCGCCCATGCAGAAGAACCACACCGCGAGAATCGGTACGGTACCGGTCATCAACCCATTAGTGAACGAACCAAAGTATTTACCTGCGCCCGGAGAGAACGTATGACATAACGCGCCCAAAAACAGCGGTATCAGCATCATGCCGCCAGGAATCTTATCGATTGCACGTTTGATATGCATAAGGGTGTCACCTTAACTGAGCCAGAGGGAGGTGTTTTTATGAATTGCCAGATGGCATGGCGAGCAAGATAACGATTGGCTGAAAGGAAAAAAGTGATCGCAAATGCATTTATGAAACGCTGTTTTATTTTTATTGATTGATGATTTTGTATTTATGATGCATATCGCCATACCAGATTATTTGAAGTAAATAGAAAGGCGCCTTTTGGCGTAATGCTGTTAGTTAAGAATTGCTTTAAGGATGGGTTACCGTGCGGGCTCTGACACATCTGCTGCGTCACGGGCCGTCCTCGCGCCGCTAAGGCGGTGCCTTCGGCTTCCACGTCGTGCCAACGGACCGTTCGGGGATCGCCCGTCCTGGCCGCCCCGAACTGCCTCACGCATCCATGCGTGAGGCTCCTGGCCCAACGTAAAAGCCTCAGCGCTGCGAATGGCCCTTTTGCCGCAGCAGACGCGCCAGCGCCTTTCGCAAATGTATCGTTTTCAGTAATATGCACTGGAGGTTCGGAGTAGGCATCGATGTTACTGAATCAACTTCAATTCTGCCCATACCACGCATTTTTACCGTGCTTACGCAGATAGTGCAGATCAAGCAAAGTTTGCGATATCGGTGGTAATTCAGTGCGCAGTTGCTCGGTATGCAGCGCCATATAGGCGACTTCTTCTAATACCACCGCACTGTGTACCGCAGCATGCGCGTCTTTGCCCCAGGCAAAGGGGCCGTGGGAATTGACCAGCACGGCGGGAATCGCTGTTGGCTCAATTGCGCGCTGCGCAAAAGTTTCAATGATTACCTGCCCGGTATTCCACTCGTATTCCTGCTCAATCTCTTCACGCTTCATCTGTCGCGTGCAGGGAATGGTGCCGTAGAAATCATCGGCGTGCGTGGTGCCCAACGCGATGATTTCGCGTCCAGCCTGTGCCCAAATGGTGGCGTGCCGCGAGTGCGTATGCACGATGCCGCCGATCTCTGGCCAGGCGAGATAGAGCGCGCGGTGCGTAGCGGTATCCGATGACGGGCGCATTTTACCTTCAATCACCTCACCGCTGGCGAGATCGACAACCACCATATCGTCGCGCTGCATCTGTTCGTACTTCACGCCCGACGGCTTAATCACCAATAAACCGCGATCGCGGTCCACCGCACTGACATTGCCCCAGGTGAAAGTGACCAGGTTGTAACGGGGTAAATCGAGATTGGCTTCCAGCACCTGCTGCTTTAACGCTTCCAGCATCTTTTTTCTCCTGCAAACTGTGATAGCTGAATTGTGCGGAGCAGTGAGGAAAAGCGTTATGGAAGGAATGGCTGTAAAAGCTGCGGAAAGTCGCTATGACGAGAAATCTGTGGCTTGAAGGGGTTTCGAACAACAAACAAGATGTGGATTGCAGACTTGTAGTTTAGGACCGTTTTACCCTGCCGAGTGCGCCGTAACATCTATACTTATAAAGTTACCTCGGTGATAACAATCAAGGAGAAGTTAATGACTACAACAATGAAACGTCTTACTGCTGCCGTATTGGCAACAACTTTAGTTGTCGCGCTGAGCGGCTGTTCAAACTGGTCCAAACGCGACCGAAATACCGCAATCGGTGCGGGTGCCGGTGCCATTGGTGGTTCAGTACTGACCAACGGTAGCGGACTTGGTACTGTTGGCGGCGCAGCTGTCGGCGGCATCATCGGCCACCAGATCAGCAAATAAAATATAATTATCAGGCTACGCAGCGCATCTACTTAACAACGGGCCACCTAATAAGTGGCCCGAACTGTTTCAACCGCCAGCCAGTTTGACTTTCATGCCTTTGGCTTCCAGCAGCGTTTTAATCAGATCGCGTTTGTCGCCCTGAATCTCAATCACGCCCTCTTTAACTGCCCCGCCACAACCACACTTTTTCTTAAGTTCAGCGGCCAGTTTTTCGAGTGCGCCATCATCCAGATCGATGCCGGTGACCAGACACACGCCCTTCCCTTTGCGTCCGCTGGTTTGGCGCTGGATACGCACGATACCATCGCCTTTCGGCCGCGGCGCTTTCTCTTCTTCATGGGTGATTCGGCCACTGTCGGTCGAATACACCAATCGATTGTCCTGAGCCATTAAGCCTCCTGTAAACTTTGCAGGATTTGCTGCAGTGTGGCGGCCGGATCGGCGGATTGGGTGATCGGACGCCCGATGACCATATAATCCACACCAGCGAGTTTAGCCTGCTGCGGCGTCATGATACGGCGCTGATCGCCCGCATCACTGCCAGCCGGACGAATACCTGGGGTAACCAGCGCGAAATCCTGACCAATTACCTGCTTAAAGTGCACGGCTTCCTGCGCCGAACAAACCACGCCGTGCAGGCCGCAATCGCGGGTCAAACGCGCCAGTCGTTCAGCCTGCTCAGCTGGAGATAAGGTAATGCCCAAACCTTTCAGATCGTCTTCATCCATGCTGGTCAACACGGTTACTGCAATCAGCAGCGGTGCATCTTTACCAAATGGCACCAGCGCTTCACGTGCCGCGTTCATCATGCGAGCGCCACCGCTGGCGTGCACGTTCACCATCCATACGCCGAGATCGGCCGCTGCCGCGACTGCATGTGCGGTGGTGTTTGGGATGTCATGGAACTTGAGATCGAGGAACACTTCAAAACCACGTTCCTGCAGCGTTTTCACCAGCGATGGACCAAACAGCGTGAACATCTCTTTGCCCACTTTCAGGCGACACTGGCTTGGATCGATGCGGTCTACAAACTGCAGCGCGCTGTTGAGATCATGATAGTCGAGTGCCACCAGAATAGGTGAAGTGGTTACAGGCATAACGTTTCCTCAGTAACAGGCACCCGCAGGCGCGATGGACAAACGGCAAGCATTCTACCTGCGCAGGCCGGTGCCGACAATCACGCTGCCGCCAGAACTTGCCTGTTTGACCGCTCGCTGCACGATGCTGAGGTAGTATCAGTATTAAACATTAAAGTATGTTGTAACTAATAAGCTTTAGATAGAATACAAATACGGCCTTTTATTGGCCGTCGAGTCCACGAATAGGTTTTACGGAAGACCAGGCGCGGCAAGATGGGCAATGCCAGTAAAGTGCATGTGCAGTGAAGCCGCATTTCTGGCAACGATATCGCGGCTTAGTGCGGATTTGCTCGCCGACCATATCGCGCAGCACCATCAAGCTCTCTTTCGCGCGTCCGTCTTCCGCTTCGTGTAAGTGGAAGTCCATTAAACGATGGAACACGCGCATGGTGGGATGGCGTTGTAGCTGGCGATTGATATACAGCTGCGCCGCTTCGGGGCCCTGCTGCTGCTCGAGAATATCGGAGAGATAAAGCTCTGCTGCGGCGCCGGTATTTTCATCGACACAGCGTTGTAAGAATTGCGCCCAGTTTTCAGGTTGGTTCAGGCGCTGATAGCAGGTTTCCAGCATCGGTAAGGTTTCACTTACCAGCTCTTTATCCTGCTCGAGTACGCGCTGCAGTCGGCTGGCGGCTTTCGCATACTCGCCCTGCTCCATCAAAATGCGGCCCATCATGATAGAGACGCGCGCACTTTGATGATCGGCTGACTCGCCCTTTTTCAACAAACTCATCGCCCGATCAAGATCGTCACTGCTTAATGCCTGCAACGCTAATTCACAGTAGAAATGGGCAATTTCGCCTTTCTGTTTGTCTTTGCCGAGCTTAACCAGCTTTTCCGCCACTTCGATGGCTTTTTGCCAGTCGCTGGTTGCCTGATGAATTAACAGCAATTGCTGGAGCGCACCGATGCGGAAATCGGTCTCTTCCACCAGTTGCCCAAACATATCTTCGGCACGATCGTACAATCCCGCCGCCATGTAATCACGGCCGAGTTGTTGGATCGCCAGTAAGCGCTGCTCGTAGCTGAGCGACGCGCTTTCCATCAAAGATTGGTGAATGCGAATGGCGCGATCAACTTCACCGCGCGAACGGAACAGGTTGCCGAGCGTCAGATGTGCTTCAACCGTGCCGCTGTCCTCTTTCAACATGTCGAGAAAGAGATCAACCGCTTTGTCCTGTTGATTGGAGAGCAGGAAATTAACCCCAGTCACATAATCACGCGACAGGCGGTTCGCTTCCTGTTGCTTATCCTGATGTGCACTGCGGCGGCCCATATACCAGCCATACGCCGCAGCAACAGGAAGAAGCAAAAACAGCAATTCAAGCATCGAAAATTAATCCCGACGGCTGGCAGTTGGTGATGTGGTCACTGCGGTTGATTGTTCATTCTGTGCCTGCATACGTTTAAGTTTGCGCTGTGCATTAGCCAGCGAAACCCGTAAGCGTAACCAGAACAGGCCACAAATTGCCCATCCCAGCAGGAATCCAGCGCCAAACAAGCTGGCGAGCAGTGTTGAAATGCGGAATTCGCCCTGCGCTAGCAGATAGTTAAAGGTGATGACTTGGTCGTTATGCGCTCCGAGCGTGACGGATATGATGAAAATGACCAATACCACGAGAAAAATAAGCAAATATTTCACAATGCGTCCTGTCGAGAGGTTATCCAATAGAAGTATGCCAAAAAACCGCCGTCGATGCTGCTTATCCCCACATCTGATAGCGCTTTTTTCTGCAAGCACAATCAATCATATGGGGACGAATAGCGTAATTACAATCCATCATCACGTTGCGCGATCTCACGATGCTCTTCTGGCGGGATGGTGAGCGGGCCGCAGAAACGCTGCGCAAGTAAAGTGGCAACGGTGACCAGCAACCAGGATATCAGCGTTGCCATCACTAAATCACGCGGCCAGTGCATGCCTAATACTAAACGGCTGCCCATCACCGCGGTCGCCCAAACAAATAATACGGCAACCGTGGCGAAATGGCGGCGCGGCCACAATAACCCGATCGCCAATAACGCCCAGCTGGCGGCAAACATGGTGTGCCCGGAAGGAAACGCATAACCGGTTTCAAACGCCCAGTGATTCTTCAGCCATTGCGGAAGCTGGGTATCGTTGGCCAGCAAAGTTGCGACCATTTCGCCACGCTGCTGACGATGCAGCTGATAAAACTCATCACCGTTAATGCCATGACTTTTTTCCAGCCAGATGACATACGGGCGCGGTTCCTGCACCTGCTCTTTGATGGTGGATTTAGTGTACTGACCGGCAAGAATTGCGCCGTTCATAATCAGGATAAGCAGAATCGCGGGTTTAAGCCGAAAGCGTAAACACCACAACACCCAGGCGCTGAGGATGATACTGGTGAGAATGCCCCACGGATTAGTGACGGTTTCCGTCATCCAAAACAGCACGCGAAGTAGATTGCCACTTTCCCCTGGTTGCCATTGCCAGTTGGATATCCATACGCCCAACGGCATGAGCAACAATAAAAACGCCCCTAAAGTGGTGCGCTGAATGATTTTTAACATTCGCTTCCTTTTAGATCCGCATTACTACGTGCGTTGTGCATAACTTTAGCTGAAAAAAGAATAACATACCCATTGCGACTTGGATAATTGTGCTTTATCACTACAATCACTCTGACCGATTAACGGCAGCCGTTCGGGTTGTGGCACAATAGTGTAAGTTTCATCGGGCCATATGGCCCTTGCGTTATCATGATGATAGCGCATCCTCTGAAGGTTCTGGAGAGTCACATGCAGCTTAAACGGGTAGCAGAAGCCAAACTGCCCACGCCATGGGGAGATTTCCTGATGGTTGGTTTTGAAGAACTGGCAACCGGACATGACCATGTCGCGCTGGTTTATGGTGATATTAGCGATCACAATCCGGTGCTGGCGCGCGTCCATTCTGAGTGTTTAACCGGCGATGCCCTGTTCAGCTTGCGCTGCGACTGCGGTTTCCAGCTGGAAGCCGCGTTGACGGCGATTGCGGAAGAAGGTCGTGGCATCTTGATGTATCACCGTCAGGAAGGACGGAACATCGGTTTGCTGAATAAAATTCGTGCTTATGCGTTGCAGGATAAAGGTTACGACACTGTCGAAGCCAACCATCAGCTCGGTTTCGCCGCTGATGAGCGTGACTTCACGTTGTGTGCGGATATGTTCAAACTGCTGGGCGTCAATGAAGTGCGCTTGCTAACGAACAATCCGCGCAAAGTTGAGATCCTGACCGAAGCCGGAATTAATATCGTTGAACGCGTGCCATTGGTTGTCGGGCGTAACCCGAAAAACGCGCACTATCTCAATACTAAAGCCGAGAAAATGGGTCATTTGCTACCGAAGTCTTAAGCAGATTTTAAAGCAGATAAAAAAAGCCGGGAATTCCCGGCTTTTTCTTTTAGTTCAGCATATTGCGGATCACGTAATGCAAAATGCCGTCGTTCTGGTAGTAGGTTAGTTCGTTACCCGTATCGATACGGCAGCGCGTTTCCAGCGTCTCTTTGCTGCCATCAGCGCGCGTCAGCGTCACGTTTACAGTGCCACCCGGTTTCAGCTGCGACAGGTTCGCCACATCAATAAACTCTTCACCTGTGAGCTGCAGCGTTCTACGCGTCACGCCAGCCGGAAACTCAAGCGGTAGAATCCCCATACCAATCAGGTTTGAGCGGTGAATACGCTCGAAGGATTCGGAAATAACCACGCGCACGCCTTGTAAGCGCGGCCCTTTTGCTGCCCAGTCACGACTGGAGCCGGAACCGTACTCTTTACCGGCAATCACCGCTAACGGCACGCCTTCCTGCTGATATTTCATTGCCGCGTCGTAAATCGCCAGCTGCTCGTTAGTGGGGAAGTGTTTGGTATAACCGCCCTCCACACCCGGCACCATTTCGTTACGAATACGGATATTAGCGAAAGTGCCGCGCATCATCACTTCGTGGTTACCACGACGCGAACCGTAAGAGTTGAAATCGGTGCGCTCGACGCCATGCGACAGCAAATAGCGTCCGGCTGGACTTTCCGCTTTGATGCTACCCGCCGGAGAAATGTGGTCGGTGGTGACGGAATCACCCAGCATCGCCAGAATGCGCGCGCCTTTGATGTCCTGCACCGGCTTCGGAGTTTTCTCCATGTCATCGAAGAATGGCGACAGGCGAATATAGGTGGAATCGCCATCCCAATCATAGGTTGCCGCTTCGCTGACTTTGATCTGCTGCCACTCCGGCGTGCCGTCAAATACCTCGGCATACTCTTTGTGGAACATATCGCTGGTCACTTTCTGCACCGCTTCCGCTATCTCTTCCGGCGACGGCCAGATATCCTTGAGAAAGACATCATTGCCCTGTCGATCCTGACCGATCGGATCAGATTGCAGATTGATCTTCATGTTACCCGCTAAAGCATAAGCCACCACCAACGGCGGCGAAGCCAGCCAGTTGGTTTTAATCAGCGGATGAATGCGGCCCTCAAAGTTACGGTTACCCGAAAGCACGGCAGCAACCGTGAGATCGCCCTCTTTAATCGCGCTTTCTATCGCATCAGGTAACGGACCGGAGTTGCCGATACAAGTAGTACAACCGTAACCGACCAAATTGAACCCTAATTCGTCCAGATAAGGCGTGAGTTGGGCCACAGCGAGATAGTCAGAAACCACTTTAGAACCTGGCGCCAGCGAGGCTTTAACCCACGGCTTGCGCATCAGACCGCGCTCAACGGCTTTCTTCGCCAGCAAACCGGCGGCCATTAGCACGCTAGGATTCGAGGTGTTAGTACAAGAGGTAATCGCCGAGATCACTACCGCACCGTCATCCAGCTGATAGCTTTCTCCGGTTTCACTATCGCGATAGCTGACCGTTTTATGCGGCTTTTGCGCCTGATTGACTTCCAGTTCATTACTGGCATCAAAGGCTGTAGGAACATCGCCCAGCGATACGCGATCCTGCGGGCGTTTTGGTCCGGCAAGGCTGGATTCAACATCACCCATGTCCAGCGCTAAAGAGCTGGTGAACACCGGTTCATCGCCCGCATTGCGCCACATACCTTGTTGCTTAGCATAGGCCTCAACCAGTTCAACCTGCTCCGCATCGCGGCCGGTGAGCGTCATGTAGCTTAAGGTCACGTCATCAACCGGGAAGAAGCCGCAGGTCGCACCATATTCCGGTGCCATGTTGGCGATGGTTGCACGATCGGCCAGCGGCAAGTCCGCTAATCCATCACCGTAAAACTCAACGAATTTACCTACAACGCCGTGTTTACGCAGCATCTGCGTGACGGTTAGCACTAAATCCGTTGCGGTAATACCGGGACGCAGTTTACCGGTGAGTTTGAAACCGACTACGTCAGGAATCAGCATCGAAACCGGCTGGCCAAGCATCGCCGCTTCAGCCTCAATTCCGCCTACGCCCCAACCCAATACGCCGAGCGCATTGATCATGGTGGTGTGCGAATCGGTGCCCACCAGCGTATCGGGATAAGCAATCTCTTGCCCATTCAGCGTCTCATGCCAGACAGATTTACCGAGATATTCCAGATTGACCTGATGACAAATCCCGGTGCCCGGCGGCACGACGCGGAATCGATTGAAGGCCTTTTGCCCCCAGCGCAGGAAGACGTAGCGCTCATGGTTGCGCTCCATTTCCAGATGCACATTTTCACCAAAGGCTTTGTCATCACCGAAATGGTCCACGGTGACAGAGTGGTCGATGACCAGATCTACCGGGGATAAGGGATTGACTTTGGCGACATCGCCGCCGAGGCGTTTCACCGCTTCGCGCATGGCGGCTAAATCCACCACCGCCGGCACGCCGGTAAAATCTTGCATTAATACACGCGCTGGACGATAAGCAATCTCACGATCGGCGTGAGCATCTTTTTGCCAGGCGACCAACGCTTCAATATCTTCCAGCGTGACAGAATCACCATCCTGCCAGCGCAATAGGTTTTCCAGCAGGACTTTCATCGACTTGGGCAAACGATCAATATTGCCCAATTGCTGAGCTGCTTTGGGCAAGCTGTAGTAATGATATTTTTTTGCCCGAACATCCAGCGTGTCCTGACTCTGCTCGCGTAACGTTAACGACATAGCGCCTCCATGTAAGTGAATCTCTTTTTAAACCTCAGTGACTGCAAGGTTTAACTTAAAGATAGACCACATTACCGTTAACGTTTTGATAACAACACGAATTGACACATAAAAGCACAATGAAAAATGCCCCGACGTTTGTCAGGGCATTTATATAATTCAGTTTAATTTGAGTTAGAGCTTAAATCATCGCCCAAAAGGCGGCAGCCCAAAAAGCCAGGGAAAAGGTATATACGCTCACCCAGGATAATGTCGTTGTATTGATGTTCATAATTCACTCCCTCCCGGATTCCGGGCAAAAAAAAGTCCACCGTCTTCAGCGTTGTACTGATGACACCGTTTTTTTAATGCTGAGTGTTAAAGGACGGGCTTTTAACTTGCCCACCGGATAATCCGGCAAAAAGAGGGACTAAATGTCTAAATATGGAACAGAACGCACGCCGCGTTATTTGGACTTCATATCCATGAAGGATTCAATAAAGTTGCGCTGATTCTCACTGAGTTCCCACGAAACAGGAATGGTCACTTGTGGTTCAGTGGATACAACGTCTTTCACTTTGCACGCAGGCGTTTGCGGCTGACGCGCAGAAACCGGATGCTTACGACTGAGTGTATTTGCCCACATGGCTTAACCCCACATACGCCAAATCATTAACGCCACCACTACCCAGAACAGTGCTGAAGCAGCGAAGACAGTCATCCAAGCTTTGCGACGGGTGTTGCCAGTACGCTCAACTTTGGTGCTTTTAGTCCGGAAGCCCGGCTGTACAGTTATTCTCGTATTCATAGTTTTTGATAATCACTCTCAATAAAACGATTGATGACAACGATTAAGATTTAGGACGAATCCTAAACTTGTTAAGACCGAAAATCCAGTTATTTTTATTGAGCACAACGATTAACGCTATTTATCAAAACACAAAAGATTGATGAGATAAATTTAATTGCCAACATAACTATTAATTAAATCGTTACATTGTAAATTTGGGTTAACAGCAAATTAGATCCAATCTAAATTTGAGTTTAATTTACCAACCCAGTGAAAAAGCCCTTCTCCATCAACTCTTAACTAGAGTATGGGAATATTCCTGGCGAGCTGCAAAGTAGCATCGTAAAAATTGTGTACTGATTCGCATTTAATAGATAACAATGAAAAAACATGTGACCCATGTTTCATTTACATAAAAATAATGATTTTTTTTGAAGTACTCGTGGCGCTAAGCGCTAAGGGATTCCGAAGGTGCCCACTGGACACCTTGGCAAAAGAATGAGTTAGGAATTTACTTGAAGGGTAATTTGATGTCGCGGAACATCGCTTCAATGTCTTCATTGGAGCGCAGTGCGACCGCCGCATCCACCACATCACGTGTGAGGTGCGGTGCAAAACGTTGAATAAAATCATACATATAACTGCGCAGGAAGGTGCTACGTCTAAAGCCAATTTTGGTCGTACTATTCGTAAAGATTTCTGATGCTTCAATACGCACCAAATCGGGGTCTGCAATTGGGTCCACCGCCATGCTGGCAATTACTCCAACGCCCAAGCCTAAACGCACATAGGTCTTAATTACGTCAGCATCTGTCGCAGTAAAGACGATGCGTGGTGTTAATCCTGCGCGATTGAACGCGGTATCCAGCTCTGAACGGCCGGTAAAGCCGAAGGTGTAGGTCACGAGTGGGAAATCTGCCAGCTCTTCGATCGTCACATTCGATTTACCCGCCAGCGGATGGTCGGGCGTCACGACGATGGCGCGATTCCAGTGATAGCACGGCAGCATGATCAAATCGTCATAGAGATGCAGCGCTTCGGTGGCTATGGCAAAGTCGGCATTACCCTTTGAAACCGCCTCAGCTATTTGTGTAGGCGATCCCTGATGCATATGTAATGAGACGCGTGGATAACGTTCGATAAAGCCTTTAATCACGCCAGGAAGCGCATAACGCGCTTGCGTGTGCGTGGTCGCTACATATAACGAACCTTTATCTGGCCAGGTATGTTCACCGGCAACCGATTTAATCGCGTCAACTTTGGAGAGCACTTCGCGCGCAATCCGAATAATCTCTTCGCCTGCAGGCGTTACTTGCGTCAGATGCTTACCACTGCGCGCAAATATCTGCACGCCCAGCTCATCTTCTAACATACGGACTTGCTTACTGATGCCTGGCTGCGAGGTATATAAGCCTTCGGCGGTCGATGAGACATTAAGATTGTGATTAACCACTTCGACGATGTAACGCAACTGCTGCAATTTCATAGTTATATCTTCCTGGTAGCGACAGAGGTGCATTCCCGGCAGACGTGTTTCCGCCTTGATTGCGGTGAGGGAGGGAAAGCGAGTCAGCGAAACGAAAAGAGTTCTATAACTACTATATCAGTTAAAGGAAGAATGTAGAACGATTAGCTATAAGGATAAGAGAAAGGCCAGCGGATGCTGGCCTTGTGGGGAATTACTTCTTCACTTCCTGCCATTTGCCGTCAATATAGAACATTGACCAGCCAGTGGCTTTGCCATCCTTTTCGGAAGAGACATATTGCTGTTTCGTCTTGCGACTGAAACGCACCATCGTCTTATTCCCTTCCGGATCGGCGGCTGGCGCTTCTGACAGATATTTCAGCTTCTCTGGCAGACGGTCGGCAAAGCGTTGCAGCTCTTCCACCAACGGCGCGCGCGTTTCACGTGATTTCGGGAAGGTATTCGCGGCAAGGAACACGCCTGCGGCACCATCACGCAACACAAAGTAAGCATCCGATTTTTCACACTGCAGTTCTGGCAGCGGCACCGGATCTTCTTTCGGCGGCGCGACATCACCATTACGCAGAATCTTACGGGTGTTTTTGCACTCGTCGTTGGTACAGGCCATGTACTTACCGAAGCGCCCCATTTTCAGGTGCATCTCAGAACCACATTTCTCGCACTCAACAATCGGACCATCGTAGCCCTTGATGCGGAATTCGCCCTGCTCGATCTCGTAGCCGTCGCACTCTGGGTTATTTCCGCAGACGTGCAGCTTGCGCTGGTTATCGATCAAATAGCTGTCCATCGCGGTGCCACACTTCTGGCAACGACGACGGGCGCGCAGCGCGTTGGTTTCAGCATCATCGCCTTCCAGCACGTTGAGCACTTCATTTTCTGGGATCAGGTTGATGGTCTGCTTGCAGCGCTCTTTCGGCGGCAACGCATAACCCGAGCAACCGAGGAACACGCCGGTACTGGCGGTGCGAATTCCCATCGGACGGCTACAGGTTGGACAGTCAATCGACGTCAACACCATCTGGTTTGGCTGCATGCCGCCCTCTTCCGGATCTTTCTCAGCATCATCTAACTGCTGGCTAAAATCACTGAAGAAGGAATCGAGCACCGCTTTCCATTCGGCTTCATTATTCGCCACCTGATCGAGGCTATTTTCCATGCGCGCGGTGAAATCGTAATTCATTAGCTCGCGGAAATTAGACTCAAGACGATCGGTAACAATTTCACCCATTTTTTCAGCGTAGAAACGGCGGTTCTCAACACGCACGTAACCACGATCCTGAATGGTGGAGATAATCGAGGCATAAGTAGATGGACGACCAATGCCGCGTTTTTCCAGCTCACGGACCAGTGACGCTTCGCTAAAGCGCGCTGGCGGTTTGGTGAAGTGCTGACTTGGCATCAGCTCTTTAAGATCCAGCATGTCGCCAACATCAACTGGCGGCAGCGTCAGATCTTCATCATTTTTACGCAGCGCAGGCATCACGCGCGTCCAGCCATCGAAACGCAGCGTACGACCTTTGGCTTTCAATTTGAATTCAGCCGCGCCCACGGTCAACGTGGTGGAGTCGTACTGAGCCGGTACCATCTGGCAGGCAACGAACTGGCGCCAAATCAGCTGATACAGTTTCTGCGCGTCAGCTTCCATATCTTTCAACTGCTCAGCGACGATATTCACATCAGAAGGACGAATCGCTTCGTGCGCTTCCTGAGAATTCTCTTTGCTCGCATAGGTATTCGGCGCTTCTGGCAGATACTTTTTACCGAAGCTGCTCTCAACATAGCCACGCGCCATCGCCACGGCATCCTGGCTCAGGTTGGTGGAGTCGGTACGCATATAGGTGATGTGGCCCGCTTCATACAAGCGCTGCGCCATCATCATGGTCTTCTTCACGCCGAAGCCCAGACGCGTACTCGCTGCCTGTTGCAGCGTTGAGGTAATAAATGGTGCAGAAGGCTTGCTGCTGGTCGGTTTGTCTTCACGGTCCAGCACTTCGTAACGCGCTTTCTGCAAAATCGCCACCGCCGCGTGAGTTTGCTCACGATTAACCGGGCGGAACGCTTTGTCATTCTGATGCGTAACCTGCATAGCCAGATCGGCGCCTTTCGGCGTGGCGAAATCAGCATCGATTTCCCAATACTCTTCTGGTACGAAGGCTTTGATTTCGTGCTCGCGCTCAACCACCAAACGCACAGCAACCGACTGAACGCGACCGGCTGACAGGCCACGAGCAATTTTCTTCCACAGCAGCGGCGACACCATGTAACCCACCACGCGATCCATAAAACGACGCGCTTGCTGTGCGTTGACACGTTCAATATTGAGCTCGCCCGGCTTGTCGAACGCCTGACGAATCGCATTCTTGGTGATTTCGTTAAACACCACGCGGCTAAAGCGCTTATCGTCCCCACCGATCACTTCCCGCAGGTGCCAGGCAATGGCTTCCCCTTCGCGGTCAAGGTCGGTTGCGAGATAGATGTGGTCTGCATCGGCAGCCAGGTTTTTCAGCTCAGCGACAACTTTCTCTTTGCCCGGCAGAATTTGATAATCCGCTTCCCAACCATGCCATGGATCAACACCCATGCGGTTTACGAGTGCGGCTTTCTCATCCTTTTTTACCTTTTTTCCAGGTTTCGCTTTTTCCCCGTCGGCACTTTTACGGGCAGTTGAACCGCTGGTCGGCAAATCACGGATATGACCGACACTGGATTTCACCACGTAGTCATTACCGAGGTATTTATTGATTGTTTTGGCCTTTGCCGGGGACTCAACGATTACGAGTGATTTACCCATATGTACCTTTACCTAAATGAAACGTCCTGATAAACGGGAGAGAATTGGAGGTCCCAAAACCCAATGGGTTCAATATTGCTGCCAGCATTTCGCATTTCAAGGCAGCAGGGATAATCTCAGGTCAGATTGCGTCGACTTCTGCAACTTTATGATTAGGAGCGAGTTTTCCATCTGACAGAACCACACATCCGGGTGTGATCTCCCTGAAAGCTGAATCGCCCACACTCTACCTGATAAAATCCGTTACGCAACTTAATTAGCATTCTGCCTAATTTTGCGCCAGTTTTATGACGCAATGCTGATTTGCTGAACGCGATAGCTCGCAAGTAATATAGAAGGAGAAAAATGGCTGTCAAAAAAGAGGTGAAAAATGTCAGTGCCAACAGAATCTATTTCACGCCACGCGTTACTGGAAATAGCCAATCAGATGATCACGCAGCACGACAATTATTTTGTCGGATTAGAAGCTAATGACGTGATTCAGCAAGGTGAGGTTTTGGTGTTTCGCGGTCCCTATTTTCTCGATGATCAAGGCTTGCCTACGGCCAAAACCACCACGGTATTTAATGTGTTTAAACACCTCGCGGTCGAACTCTCCTCTCAATATCATCTGGCATAAAAAAGCCCGGCAATTGCCGGGCTCGGTTACAACAGCGGCTTCTCGCCGCGCTGCCAAATTTTCAGAATCAACCGCTCTGCCGCCAGACTGGCGCTGTTAGTAAAGCGATCCATCATTTTACGCTTACGTGCATAGTGCACGCCTAACACGGTGAAGCGATCCATATGCTTGATAATCAACGCATCACTGGTGCCGATTTCATCGATCAGACCTAAATCCAGCGCCTGACGGCCATACCAATGCTCGCCGGTCGCCACTTTATTCAGATCAAGCGACGGACGCATCTGCTGTACGAAATCCTTAAATAGCTGATGCGTTTCATTGAGATCTTCCTGGAATTTCTCGCGCCCTTCGTCGGTGTTTTCACCAAACAGCGTCAAAGTACGTTTGTATTGACCGGCGGTATGCAGTTCAACGTCAATATCGTTACGCTTTAACAGACGGTTGAAGTTAGGGATCTGCGCGACCACGCCAATCGAACCAATAATAGAAAACGGAGCGGCGACGATGCGATCCGCTACGCAAGCCATCATGTACCCGCCGCTGGCAGCGACTTTATCCACTACTGCTGTCAATTGCAGGCCGGCATCACGCAGGCGTTGCAGCTGCGAAGCCGCCAAACCGTAGCCGTGTACCACACCGCCTGGGCTTTCCAGACGCAGCAGCACTTCATCACCCGGCAGCGCAACCGCCAGCACCGCGGAGATCTCTTCACGTAATGAAGTGACTTCACTCGCGTCCATGCTGCCTTTGAACTCCAGCACATACAGCGTGGGCTTCAGCGTCTCGCTCACGCCCGCTTTGGCATTGCGTTTATCGGCTTTCGACTTTTGCTTCTCTTCTTTCTTATGCTGCTTGAGCCACACTTTTTGCGCCTGTGGCTTCATTTTGGCGAGCTGCAGATCCTCCTTCATCTCACGATAGTCATCATCAAGATGCGTCAAACGCAGCTGGCCGCTACTGTGACGTTTACGCAGCGCGGCATTAAGCACAATCAGAACAATAGCCGCGATCGCCACCACCACGGTGACGGCCTTAGCCAGAAATAATCCGTAACTGGAGAAAAAATCCATTCTGCCGCCTTATTAAACAGTAAATTACAACAGCTTCAAGTTTACCCGCTTTACGCGCTGTCGTCGCCTGAAATGCCCGCAGGCGGCACAGAATGCGAGGCTAAGCGATTGCACCGCGCGGCAAATTCAGGCATAAAGCCAAAAACCTCCTGACCCGAGCAAAGGACATCGCTGTGCATTATCAACCGAAAAGCGATCTGCTGGAAAATCGCATCATTCTCGTCACCGGCGCTTCCGACGGCATTGGCCGTGAAGCAGCGTTGACCTATGCGCGCTACGGCGCGCGCGTCATCCTGCTGGGACGCAACGCCGACTCGCTGCAGAAAACTGAGCAAGCCATCAACCAGTTAAACAAGCAGCCTGCGTCTTCTTTATTACTGGATCTGGCTGAAGCCACGCCAGAAAGCTGCCAGCAGCTGGCCGATCAGGTCGCTGCTCTGGTGCCGCGTCTGGATGGCGTGCTGCACAACGCCGGCATTCTGGGCGAGATTGTGCCGCTGGAAGAACTCGATCCGCAGATCTGGCGTGACGTGATGCAGATTAACCTTGATGCCACCTTCTATTTAACCCAGGCATTACTGCCGCTGCTGCTGCAATCGGATGCCGGATCGCTGGTGTTTACCACTTCCAGCGTGGGCCGCACCGGACGTGCCGGCTGGGGCGCGTATGCGGTTTCGAAGTTTGCCACTGAAGGAATGATGCAGGTACTGGCAGACGAGTATAAAAACCGTCATCTGCGAGTGAACTGCATCAATCCTGGCGGCACGCGCACCAAAATGCGCGCCAGCGCCTTCCCGGAAGAGGATGCCAATTTACTTAAAACCCCGGCTGATTTGATGCCGCTCTACCTCTATTTAATGGGCGATGACAGTCGTCGTAAAACCGGTACCAGCTTCGATGCGCAGCCGGGACGTAAAGCGGGGCCAGCAACCGCATGAGCGATCGCCATCAGCAACGTCAGCAGCGACTGAAAGAGCAAGTCGATGCCCGTATCGCCGCCGCCACCGAAACGCGCGGCATTTTGATGGTGTTCACCGGTAACGGCAAAGGCAAAACCACCGCCGCTTTCGGCACCGCCTTACGCGCCTGTGGGCACGGCAAAAAAGTGGCGGCGGTTCAGTTTATTAAAGGCGAATGGCCAAACGGTGAACGCAACTTGCTGGAGCAGCACGGCGTCGAATTTCAGGTGATGTCCACGGGATTTACCTGGGATACGCAGAACCGCGAGACCGATACCGCCGCCTGTCAGTTGGTGTGGCGGCAGGCGCGTCGCATGTTGGCCGATGACAGCGTCGATCTGGTGATTCTGGATGAAATCACTTACATGGTGAGCATGGATTATCTGGATTTAAATGAGTTGGTGGATGTGCTGAACCAGCGCCCTGCACAGCAAAGCGTGATCATTACCGGTCGCGGCTGTCATCGTACGTTACTGGATTTGGCGGATACCGTGACGGAAATGCGTCCGGTGAAGCATGCGTTCGATGCGGGAATTCAGGCACAGCAAGGAATAGACTGGTAAAACGCTGACGCCGCAAATTACGGCGTCAGGTTTCGCATCAGGAACCGCGTTTGGTGTTATTACGACGCGGATTGTTGCTCACCACACCGTGACGTTTTACCGCACGACGGATTTGGTTAGCCTTGGTGCGACGACGATCCTTTTCGACGGCAACTTTAGTCACCGTCTCTTCCGGCATACTGACTAACGTACGCAGATAGTTGACCGCAGGTAATTCCATCTCGATCCAGCCGCCACGTGGCAAGCCCTTCGGCAACTGGATATCACCGTAACGCACACGCATCAGGCGGCTAACCTGCACGCCGACCGCTTCCCATAGACGACGCACTTCGCGGTTACGTCCTTCGGTCAGCGTCACGTTGTACCATTGGTTAATGCCTTCGCCACCGGCAAACTTGATGGTTTTGAACGATGCCGGGCCATCTTCCAGCTGTACGCCTTTGCTCAGCTGACGGATTTTATCGTCATCGACTTCACCAAACACGCGAACTGCGTATTCACGCTCAACTTCACGGCTAGGGTGCATCAAACGGTTAGCCAGTTCACCATCAGTGGTGAATAGCATCAAACCGCAGGTATTCACATCCAGACGACCAACGGCAATCCAGCGTGAACCACGCAGACGCGGCAGACGATCAAACACGGTTGGACGCCCTTCCGGATCGTTACGCGTGCAGAGTTCACCTTCCGGTTTGTAATACGCGAGTACGCGGCACACTTCGGTTGCCGACTCAGCGATAGACACCAGATGGCCATCAATACGAATTTTCAGGGATTTATCACTTTCAACACGATCGCCAAGCGTCGCCAGTTTGCCGTCAACGCTGACGCGTCCGGCTGAAATCATGGTTTCGATTTCGCGACGCGAACCGTGACCGGCGCGCGCTAATACTTTCTGTAATTTTTCGCTCATGGAGCCTCGTTGTCGCCTTCCCAGGCGTCGTGGTAAGAAGAGGTACGATACAGGGATTACCAATTCCCATATCAGAATCTGTTACCGCTCTGCATCGCTGCTGCAATCTCAGACGGCCCGCGATTTTACACTAACGCAAGTTTTGTTAACACCTTTTCCTTTGCTGCCGATAACAGAGGGTCCGTTAAAAACGGCTTAATTAGCACCACGACAATAAACATTCAGCTGACTGATAGATCGATCTCCTTTTCGTCATCAGCATTCACGCCAAGTCACTGAAATATTGTTACTTGCCGCTTACCGTTCCCGCCTGAATCTGCGCCCGACTTAAGCCACCTGATACATTAGCGCTTCGCAATACTGCCAAGGCAGTATTGCGCGCCACGCTTAAGGATAATCGCAAACTTTAAATCTAATTAAAAAAGACAAAACAGCATAAAAAACTATTTAATGGCGTTAAATAAGCCCTTTTCTGGCAATAAATGTAAATTGATAGTTTATTGGCACTACAGGTTGGATTAAGTCTGTATTTTTGTATTTTTTGATTAATATTAAATTTGATGAATTGTTCTGAAGAAAAAACTGTGTAAAATTTAAGCCTGAAATCCAGTGAGTCGTCATAATAACATAGCTCTTATTTACTATTTATATTCGTTCAACTAACAAACCATTAACGAACACTGTGTAATTTCACTGATATTATAAACCGGCGCGCGCGGGATTTGACGCGTTTATTCATTTACGGAATGAATTTAATTTGCATGTCGAAAGTCTTCACCAGGGATTTTACGGACATGCTTTAATGAAGATCACTGCCATGAAAACCTCTCTGCTTTGGCCTGCGCTTGCTGCGCTGGCACTGAGCGGTTGTTCCGTGGGCCACACTGAGTACAGTCGTACTGCGATGCAACACGTTGATATGAGCGTGACAGGCATCCCTACTGTGCTGGGTTTGGGCATCCTCGGCACAACCATTCCTTTGACGCCAGAATACAGCCTGACGGCAGCGCACGTGGCAAAAACCGCCGTGCAACGTGTGAAGGCTTATCATCCCTATTGCGACGTCGCGATTATTTATCATAAGAACAGCCCAGAAACGCTGGCTAAATTCCGCAGCGGTGCGATTGGTGAACCGATTAAAATGTACGGTTACAGCTTTATTTCCGCTATGCCGGTGGAATCGAGCGGCGTTAATTTAGCGCGCACCGCAATTACCAATAAATGGAATAAAAAGCCCTGCATGGCGATGGCATCAAATGCTGGTGTTGTGCAAGGAATGTCAGGTGGCGCGGTATATAATGCTGACCAAACTATTGGCGGCGTGATTGTCGGTTACAGCCACGAAATATCTAACGTGCGCAGCAAGAAAGTCATCTTAAAAGATGTCTCTCTCTATATTCCGTACGGGGATTTCAAAAATTGGCTGGAATCCAATATTGGTCAGACGCAGAACGCCACGCCTGACCATGCATGATTACTCGAACGGGCGGGTGTCACCGACGCCTTCGCGCACCACTACTGGCGCATCGCTGGTGAGATCGATCACCGTGGTCGGCTGCTGTCCCAGCGTACCGCCATCGATGATCAGATCCACCAGCTTGCCAATGCTGTACTGAATCTCTTCCGGATCGGATTCGGTAAAATCATTGCCCGGCAGCATCAGCGAAGTCGACATCATCGGTTCGTTGAGGCGCTCCAATATTGCCAGCGCTACCGGATTCGACGGCACGCGCAGACCGATAGTTTTACGTTTGTCATTCATCAGACGACGCGGCACTTCTTTGGTCGCCTTCAAAATGAAGGTGTAATTGCCCGGCGTGTTATTTTTCAGGATGCGAAACGCGGAGTTATCCACCTGCGCATATGTCGACAGCTCCGACAAATCGCGACACATCAGCGTGAAGTTGTGATTGCCATCCAATTGGCGAATGCGACAAATGCGCTCCATGGCATTTTTCTCTTCCAGACGACAACCCAGCGCATAGCCAGAATCGGTTGGATATACAATCACGCTGCCTTTGTTCAGATAATCAACGGCCTGATTCACCAGGCGCGGCTGCGGATTGTCGGGATGAATGTGAAAATATTGACTCATAAAAACCTCATATCACCTGTCTGCAACAGCAATGCTGGGCGCCAACTCGGGGAAGCGTTCCCAAACCGGCTCCACGCCGCCCGGTAACCATAACTTGCGTCCCAGTTCTATCCACGGACAAGGTTGGTGAAAATCTGATCCCTGCGACCCGGCTAACTGATGGTCGCGCGCATAGGTTGCCAGCTGCGTGCGCTCGTTTGGCGCTTGCTGACACTGCGCGACTTCCATGGCATCGCCGCCCACGTCGGCAAAATGCGCAATCAGCCGCTTCAACCATTTAGCCGACAAACCATAACGACCGGGATGCGCCAAAACGGCATAGCCGCCAGAATGATGAATAGCATCAATGGCTTGTTTAATTGTACACCATTGCGGAGGCACGTAGCCGGTTTTCCCGCGCGCCAGATAATTCTTGAACACCTGCGCCATATTATCGGCTTTGCCAATCTCCACCAGATAACGCGCAAAATGGCCACGTGTAATCAGGCCGCCTTGCGCCAGACGTTGGGCTCCGGCCAGCGCATCAGGAATGCGCGCGCGCTCAAGGCGTTCGGCAATCTGCTGCGCGCGATCCACACGTGTCTGATGCTGCTGCGCGAGGAATTCAGTCAACGCGGGATGCTGGCAATCGACATTCAGCCCCACAATGTGGATTTCGTGGTTTTCCCATAAGGTTGACGCTTCTAAACCGGCTAGCACGCGGATCGGCAGATCCTGTTGCACCACTGCTGCCTGCGCTTCTGCCACGCCCGCCACCGTGTCGTGATCGGTGATCGCCAGCACGCCGACTTTCATCTCAACCGCACGCTGCACCAGCGCGGTTGGCGTTAATAAGCCGTCAGAAGCCAGCGTATGGCTGTGTAAATCATAAAGGGGAAAACGAGCGATGTCCGACAAGATAACTCCAGCAACTGCATAAACCGGCAGGCATGATAACGATTTTGTCCCTGGCTGAAAAAGGGTATTGACATTTTTCGTCCGAACCAGTTAACTAGTACACAAGTTCACACGTAACGGGTATTTAATCATGACTATTTTCGGTACGCTTTTAAATGGTTGGTGGCGCGAAGATCCCTTTATCGGGCGACATCGTCGTGCACAACTCGCGTAACCGCAGTGCAGATTGATACCTAAGCCCGCCACCGAGCGGGCTTTTTTTTGAGCGAAATTCAGAGAATCCATTATGGCTATTGCGAAACCTACATTGAAGTTGATAACCGGTACCGCGCCCTACCGCGAAGATCCGGCCGCAGTGTTTCATCAGTTATGCGGCGCACGTCCAGCAACTCTGCTGCTTGAATCCGCTGATATCGACAGCAAACAAAACCTGAAAAGCCTGTTAATCGTCGATAGCGCGCTACGCGTCAGCGCGTTGGGCAACATCGTCACCATCAAAGCGCTGTCGGAAAATGGTCGCGCCATCTTGCCGCTGCTGGACGAGGCGCTGCCACCTGAAGTGCGCATCGATGTGCGCCCCGATGGCCGCGAGCTGCATTTCACTCAGCCGCAAGGTATGCAGGACGAAGATTCGCGCCTGAAGGCCCTTTCTGTGTTTGATGCGCTGCGCCTGATTCCGCAACTGGTGAACAGCCCGGAAGAAGAGCGTGAAGCGATGTTGCTCGGTGGATTGTTCGCTTATGACTTAGTCGCGGGTTTCGAAGATCTGCCAGAGCTGCGCAACGAACAGCGTTGCCCGGATTACTGCTTCTATTTGGCCGAAACTTTACTGGTGATCGACCACCAGCAACGCACGGCGCGTCTGCAGGCCAGCTTGTTCAGCCCATCGACCAGCGAGTTCCAGCGCCTGCAAGGCCGCATTGAACAACTGCGCGGCCAGATGACGCAAGCTGCGCCCGCATTGCCGGTCCAGCGCGTCGAGCAAATGACGCTGAGCACCAGTCAAAGCGACGAAGAGTATTGCAACGTGGTGCGTGAGATGCAGGAAGCGATTCGCATCGGTGAAATCTTCCAGGTTGTCCCTTCACGTCGCTTCTCGCTGCCGTGCCCTTCTCCACTGGCCGCTTACGACACGCTGAAAAACAGCAACCCAAGCCCTTATATGTTCTTTATGCAGGATCAGGACTTCGCATTGTTTGGCGCCTCGCCAGAAAGCTCATTGAAATATGACGCGACCTCGCGCCAGATTGAGATCTACCCGATTGCCGGCACACGCCCACGTGGCCGCCATGCTGATGGCTCGCTGGATCGCGATCTCGACAGCCGCATCGAACTGGAAATGCGCACCGACCATAAAGAGATGGCCGAGCACCTGATGCTGGTGGATTTAGCGCGTAACGATTTGGCGCGCATCTGCGTGCCGGGCAGCCGCTACGTGGCTGACCTGACCAAAGTGGACCGCTATTCGTTCGTGATGCATCTGGTGTCACGCGTGGTCGGCACGCTGCGCGCAGACCTCGACGTGCTGCACGCGTACCGCGCCTGCATGAACATGGGCACGCTGAGTGGCGCACCTAAAGTGCGTGCGATGCAGCTGATAGCCGGAAAAGAAGGCACACGTCGCGGCAGCTACGGCGGCGCAGTCGGCTATTTCACCGCTAACGGCGATCTGGATACCTGCATCGTTATCCGCTCTGCGTGGGTCGAAGACGGCGTCGCCACCGTGCAAGCCGGCGCTGGTGTGGTGCTGGATTCACAGCCACAGGCAGAAGCGGACGAGAGCCGCAACAAAGCGCGCGCGGTATTGCGTGCCATCGCAACAGCCCATCACTGCAAGGAGATTTTCTGATGGCCGATATCCTGCTGCTCGATAACATCGACTCCTTTACTTACAACCTCGTTGACCAGCTGCGTACCTTCGGCCACAACGTGGTGATTTACCGCAACAACGTGCCCGCTGAAGTGCTGATTGAACGCCTGCAGCAGATGGAAAATCCGATTCTGATGCTGTCGCCGGGTCCGGGCGCGCCGAAAGATGCCGGTTGCATGCCAGATTTACTGCAAGCGCTGCGCGGCCGCCTGCCGATTATCGGGATCTGTCTCGGTCATCAGGCGATTGTTGAAGCTTACGGCGGACATGTCGGCCAGGCCGGCGAGATCCTGCACGGCAAAGCGTCTTCTATTACCCACGATGGCGAAGGCATGTTCGCGGGCCTGAGCAATCCGCTGCCGGTGGCACGCTATCACTCGCTGGTCGGCAGCAATACGCCAGCCGAATTGACCGTTAACGCCAGCTACAACGGCATGGTGATGGCCGTGCGCCACGATGCCGACCGTGTGTGTGGCTTCCAGTTCCACCCCGAATCCATTCTCACCACTCAGGGCGCGCGCTTGTTAGAACAGACGTTGGCCTGGGCGCTGGCGAAGTAATAGGGAGATTATGATGCAAACTATTCTGGAAAAACTTTATCAGTCCGAGACGCTGAGCCAGGGCGAAAGCCACCAGCTATTTAGCGCGATTATCACCGGTCAGCTGGAGCCAACGCAGTTAGCCGCCGCGCTGATCGCCATGAAAGTCCGAGGCGAGCGTCCGGAAGAGATCGCTGGTGCCGCTTCCGCGCTGCTGGCCGATGCGAAACCGTTCCCGCGTCCGGATTACACCTTTGCCGATATCGTGGGTACCGGCGGTGACGGCAGCAACAGCATCAATATTTCTACCGCCAGCGCCTTTGTCGCGGCAACTTGTGGCCTGAAAGTGGCGAAGCACGGCAATCGCAGCGTCTCCAGCAAATCTGGATCTTCCGATCTGCTGGCAGCATTTGGCATCAATCTGGATATGCCTGCTGAACAGGCACGCCAGGCGCTGGACGATCTCAACGTCTGCTTCCTGTTTGCCCCGCAGTATCACAGCGGTTTTCGTCACGCGATGCCGGTACGTCAGCAGTTGAAAACCCGTACGATCTTTAACGTGCTGGGGCCGCTGATCAATCCCGCGCGTCCACCACTGGCGGTGATTGGCGTTTATAGCCCGGAGCTGGTGCTGCCGATCGCTCAAACGCTGAAAGTGCTCGGCTATCAACGTGCCGCCGTGGTACACGGCGGCGGCATGGATGAAGTGGCGCTGCACAGCCCAACGCAGGTCGCTGAGCTGCGTGATGGCGAAATCACCGGCTATCAGCTGACGCCAGAAGACTTCGGTTTTGGCTTCCATGATAAAGACGCGTTGGCAGGCGGCACGCCGGAAGAAAACCGTGACATTCTGACCCGTTTACTCCAGGGTAAAGGCCAGCCCGCCCATGAGCAGGCGGTTGCGGTGAACGTCGCAATGTTACTGAAAGTGTTCGGAAATGAAGATTTGCGCGACAACGCACAACGCGCCATCGCTGCCATTCGCAGCGGACAGGCCTACGAGCGCGTTGTCGCTCTGGCAGCGAGAGGATGAGATGAGTATTAAGGGCACTGTTTTAGAGAAAATCGTACAAGATAAAGCCGTCTGGGTTGAAGCGCGCAAAGCACAGCAGCCGCTGGCCACCTTCCAGAACGATTTGCAGCCTGCGGAACGTCATTTTTACGATGCACTGCGTGGCTCACGCACCGTATTCATCCTGGAATGCAAAAAAGCCTCGCCTTCCAAAGGGCTGATTCGCGAGGATTTCGATCCCGCGACTATTGCTGGCGTTTACCGTCATCACGCTTCTGCGGTATCGGTGTTAACCGATGAAAAATACTTCCAGGGCGATTTTGCGTTCCTGCCGATTGTCAGCGCCGCCATCACGCAACCGGTGTTGTGCAAAGACTTCATCATCGATCCGTACCAGATCTATCTGGCGCGCCATTATCAAGCCGATGCCATCCTGCTGATGTTGTCGGTGCTGGATGATGAGCAATATCGTCAGCTCGCCGCCGTGGCGCACAGCCTGAAAATGGGCGTTCTGACCGAAGTAAGTAATGAAGAAGAGATGGAACGTGCCATCGCGCTGGAAGCCAAAGTCGTCGGCATTAATAACCGCGACCTGCGCGACCTGTCGATCGACCTGAACCGCACACGTCAGTTAGCGCCGCGTCTCGGACATGGCGTCACCGTCATCAGCGAATCCGGCATCCACAATTACGCGCAGGTACGTGAATTAAGCCACTTCGCTAACGGCTTCCTGATTGGCTCCGCGCTGATGGAAGAAGCGGATCTCACCGCTGGCGTTCGTCGCGTGTTGCTTGGCGATAACAAAGTCTGTGGCCTGACCCGCGCTGAAGATGCGCGTGCAGCGCAGGAAGCTGGCGCCATTTACGGTGGCTTGATCTTCGCTGAAGGCTCGCCGCGTAAAATCAGCATTGAGCAAGCGCAGTTGGTTCAGGCTGCTGCCCCGCTGAAGTATGTTGGCGTGTTCCGCAACAATGCTTTAAGTGACATTGTCACGCTTGCGGAGACGTTAAAACTGGCCGCAGTACAATTGCACGGCGATGAAGATCAGGCGTTTGTCGCACAACTGCGTCAGGCGCTGCCAGCAGACACTAAAATCTGGAAAGCGCTGAGCATCAAAGATCACTTACCTGCGCGCGACTGGCCGCACGTCGATCGCTACGTGTTCGATAACGGCCAGGGCGGCACCGGCCAGCGTTTCGATTGGTCACTGCTGCAAGGCCAGGATCTCAGCAACGTATTGCTGGCCGGGGGCTTAAGCGCTGACAACTGCGTTGAAGCCGCGCAGTTGGGCTGTGCCGGCCTCGATTTCAACTCCGGCGTAGAATCTGCGCCAGGCATTAAAGATGCCAGCAAAGTCGCGGCGGTATTCCGCACGCTGCGCGCCTATTAATTTCGCTTGCCCGCCATCGCGCGGGCCGAATAAGGAAGATGAAAAAATGACCACGTTATTGAATCCCTATTTTGGCGAGTTTGGCGGCCAATATGTGCCGCAAATCCTGATGCCAGCCTTGCGCCAGCTGGAAAATGCGTTTGTTGAAGCGCAGCGCGATCCCGAGTTTCAGGCCGAGTTTACTGACCTGCTGAAAAACTACGCTGGACGCCCAACGGCTTTGACGCTGTGTAGCAACCTGACCAAAGGTACCAAAACCCGCCTCTATCTTAAGCGTGAAGATTTGCTGCACGGTGGCGCGCACAAAACCAATCAGGTGCTGGGTCAGGCGCTGTTGGCCAAGCGTATGGGCAAAAACGAGATCATCGCGGAAACCGGTGCCGGTCAACATGGTGTCGCATCAGCGTTAGCCTGTGCCCTGCTGGGTATGAAGTGCCGCATCTATATGGGCGCGAAAGATGTTGAACGTCAGTCACCAAACGTATTCCGTATGCGTTTGATGGGCGCGGAAGTGATTCCAGTGCATAGCGGCTCAGCCACGCTGAAAGATGCCTGTAACGAGGCGCTGCGCGACTGGTCTGGCAGCTATGAAACCGCGCACTACATGCTCGGCACCGCCGCAGGCCCGCACCCGTTCCCGACGATCGTACGTGAATTCCAGCGTATGATTGGCGAAGAGACCAAAGCTCAGATTCTGGAGCGCGAAGGTCGTCTGCCCGATGCGGTGTTAGCCTGCGTGGGCGGTGGTTCGAACGCTATCGGCATGTTCGCTGACTTCATCGAAGAAGAAAGCGTTGGCCTGATCGGTGTTGAGCCGGCGGGTCACGGAATCGAAACCGGTGAACACGGTGCGCCGCTTAAGCACGGTCGCGTTGGGATCTACTTCGGCATGAAAGCGCCGATGATGCAGACCGAAGAGGGGCAGATTGAAGAATCCTACTCCATCTCGGCGGGTCTGGACTTCCCATCGGTGGGACCTCAACATGCGCATCTGAACAGTATCGGCCGCGCAGAATATGTTTCGATCACCGATGATGAAGCGCTCAGCGCCTTCAAAGAGCTGTGCCGTGCTGAAGGAATTATTCCTGCACTCGAATCCTCACACGCGCTGGCACATGCGCTGAAAATGATCCGCGAGAATCCGGAAAAAGAGCAGCTGCTGGTAGTTAACCTTTCCGGACGCGGCGATAAAGACATCTTCACCGTTCACGATATTTTGAAAGCCAAGGGAGAGATCTGATGGAACGTTATAATCAGCTGTTTCAACGTCTGTCGGCGCAGAAAGAAGGCGCGTTTGTCCCCTTCGTTACCCTCGGCGATCCATCACCTGAACTGTCGCTGAAAATAATCGATACTTTGGTGGAAGGCGGTGCGGACGCGTTAGAGCTCGGAATTCCGTTCTCGGATCCGCTGGCCGATGGCCCAACTATTCAGGGCGCGACGCTGCGTGCCTTTGCTTCCGGCACCACCGTGGCGCAGTGTTTTGAAATTCTGGCGACCGTGCGTCAGAAATATCCCGACCTACCGATTGGCTTGCTGATGTACGCTAATCTGGTGTTCAGCAAAGGTATCGATAACTTTTATGCGCAGTGTGAAGCGGTGGGCGTCGATTCCGTGCTGGTTGCTGATGTGCCGCTGGAAGAGTCTGCGCCGTTCCGTCAGGCTGCCATGCGCCACAATGTGGCACCGATCTTTATCTGTCCGCCAAATGCCGACGATGAACTGCTGCGTGAGATTGCTGCGCACGGTCGCGGTTATACCTATCTGCTGTCACGCGCAGGCGTCACCGGTTCAGAAAATCGCGCCAGCCTGCCGCTGCACCACCTGATCGAAAAACTGCGTGAGTTTAACGCTGCGCCACCTCTGCAGGGCTTTGGTATCTCTGAGCCTGGCCAGGTGAAAGAAGCGATCGCTGCGGGTGCGGCGGGCGCTATTTCCGGCTCGGCGATTGTGAAAATCATTGAGCGTAATCAGAATGATCCGGCAACGCTGCTCAGCGAGCTGAAAGCCTTTGTTAGTAGCCTGAAAGCGGCCACTCGCTAAAATCCTTCAGGGCCTTATTCCCGTGCGGATAAGGCCTTTTTACCGTCATAAACCTCCCCCGCTCATTTTCTCGGCCACTCTCAGCTTTTCATACCCGGCTAAAACTGGGATTGGATCAATAAGTGGCAAAAATTCCCTATTTCTCACTTTTTCGCACGTGCCGATTTGCCGATTTCGCATCGCCAGACCACAATTAACTGCGCCGCCCCATTGCGGCGAAACATCATCTAAGACAGGGAGATAACCAATGAATTTTTTTAAAGTCGTTGCAGGATTTATGATGGCTGCGGTAATGGCGCTGGCTCTTAGCGCGTGTGCCCCCACAGCAACCAAAGAAGGCACTGGCGGTTACATCGACGATACCGTGGTAACCACCAAAGTTAAGGCTCAGCTGTTGAATGACGAGTCGCTGAAATCGACCGAAATCAATGTTGAAACCTTTAAGGGTAAAGTTCAGCTGAGCGGTTTTGTCAGCTCACCGCAGATGGCTAATCGCGCTGTTGCCGTAACGCGTAGCGTGGCAGGCGTGAAGTCTGTGGTTAACAATATGCAGATCAAATAACACAACGGGCGACCTTCTGGTCGCCCGCTTCATTTCTGCTTGCCGATTAGAAACGATATCCCGCTCCAAAGAAGAACACCCACGGATCGATACGCGTGTTGATGTTTTGCTGCTCACCACCGGCTTTGAATTTCACTTCGGTATCAATGTCCATGTACCACAACGATGCGTTCAGCATCCAGTCGCGGTTGATTTGATAATCCAGACCAACCTGGCCCGCCATGCCCCACGAGTCTTTCACGCTCAGGTCGCTTAAGCCGGCATCCTGTCCAGTTTGGTTGAATTTGGCATCATAGAAGGTGGTGTAGTTAATACCAACGCCCACATACGGGCGAACTTTGCTTTTGCTATCAAAGAAATAGTACTGCGCCATTAAGGTTGGCGGCAGCTGGCGCACGGTAGCCAGATTTCCGGTGGCGCCCAGTCCAACCTTATGACGGAACGGTGTGGCGGCCAGCAGCTCAACGCCGATGTTATCCGTCGCCATATAGGTAAAAGTTAAACCCAGTTGCGTATCGTTGCTGACGTTAAAGCCGCCCATACCCAGCACATTGTCAGAGCCTTCGGTCGGACGGACGGTGGCGCTACCTGCGCGCATAAAGAAATCACCGGCTTCATGAGCCAGAGCCAGTTGCGGAATTGCCAGCGCCATCAGCAGTGCGCATTTTGCCAGTTTCATAATCACTCCTTTGCCAAAAAAGATGGGTCTCGATGTTGAATGCGGCACAACATTTACCCCTTTTTTGGTAAAAGATCATCTGCATCAACCTAAATTAATCACTTAAAAAACAATGGATTGATTCAGATCAATTTTGGCCTTACACCGCGTAATAAAAGTCCGCTTGCGAAAATTTTCCGCCGTGATTATTTTACCTTTCCCCTGTGTGATTTTGGTTCGATGCCTTAGAGGTGGCGGGCGATCAGATGAGCGATTTACTAAACCCTTGTGTGACCTGTGGCGCATGCTGCGCGCATTTCCGTGTTTCTTTTTACTGGGCCGAAGCCGATGATGGCGCCGGTGCCGTTCCCGTTGAATTAACCGAGCCGTTAGGCCTGTTTATGCGCAATATGCGCGGCACCAACCAACACCAACCGCGCTGTGTTGCGTTAGAGGGAGAGGTCGGCGGTTGCGTCTCCTGCGGCATTTATCAGCAGCGTCCGTCACCTTGTCGGGAGTTTTCAATGTCCGGCGAGAACGGTGAATTGAACGAAGCCTGCGACCGCGCCCGTGCTCGCTATGGTCTTCCTGCGCTTTTTCACCCTTCTTTACCTGTTATGACAGAAAGTTATCCCAATGCGGGTGCCAGCACGCCAGTAGAACATGTACAATCGCCGGGTTAATTAATCCGGTTCTTTCAAGGAGTTTACATGTCTATCACGGCAAGCTCGTTATACCGTGACACAGGAAATTTTTTGCGCCATCAGTTGGTTACTATTTTATTGCTGGCGCTGCTGACCTCGTTCATTACTGTGATCGTCGGCCACGCGTTAACGCCAGGTGAAGACCAGCTCTCATTGTTGAGCCAGTCAGATGACAGCGCATCCTCGCTGTTTGAGCTGGTACAAAATATGTCTCCGGATCAGCAGCGTATTTTGCTGCGCGCTTCCGCTGCGGGCACGTTTGCTGCATTGATTGGTAATACGCTGCTGCTGGGTGGCATGCTATTCCTGATCCCAATGGTGTCGGGGGGACAACGCGTGAGCGCACTGCGTGCTATTGGTGCGTCTGCGCCGATCCTGCCAAAGCTGCTGCTGCAAACCTTCCTGATCACCTTGCTGGTACAGCTGGGCTTTATGGTGCTGATGGTGCCGGGCGTGATTCTGGCCATCCTGTTTTCACTGGCGCCAGTGATTCTCGCCAATGAGAAGCTCGGCGTGATCGGTGCGATGCGCGCCAGCATGCGTCTCGCATGGAAGAATATTAAGGTTATCGCACCGGCCATTGTGCTGTGGCTGCTGGCCAAAATTGTGCTGATGTTCTTCTTTTCATCGCTGACCGTGCTGCCCGCCAACATCGCCTCCGTGGTGTTGAACGCGCTGGGTAATCTGGTCTCCGCTGTACTGGTCATCTATCTGTACCGGCTGTATATGCTGTTACGTTAATCGTTATGGCGCTCACCCGGGCGCCATAACTGAACGCTCCTGCCCTAATTGGAAACGCTATGAAGCAGTTACTCGATTTTCTTCCCCTGGTGGTTTTCTTCATCTTCTACAAGCTGTACGACATCTTTGTCGCCTCCGGTGCACTGATTGTTGCCACCGGTCTGGCGCTGGTCGTCAGTTGGGTGCTTTACCGCAAGCTGGAAAAGATGACCATTTTTACTTTTGTGCTGGTTGCGGTATTCGGCACGCTGACGCTGGTGTTCCACAACGATGAATTTATCAAATGGAAAGTCACGGTAATTTATTCGCTGTTTGCCGTCGCGCTGCTCTACAGCCAGTGGTTTATGAAGCAACCGCTGATCCAAACCATGCTGGGTAAAGAGTTGCAATTGCCGTCAGGCGTGTGGCGCAATCTCAACATCGCTTGGGCAATTTTCTTCCTCGCCTGCGGCTTAGCGAATATTTATGTTGCGTTTTGGTTATCGCAGGAATTTTGGGTTAACTTTAAAGTGTTCGGTCTGACCGGCCTGACCCTACTCTTTACCCTGTTAAGCGGCATGTATATCTGGCGACAGATGCCGCAACAAGAACAAAAATAATGCCACTCCGCCCGACAACGTCGGGCTTCTCTTCACCTGCAGAAGAACTGAGCAATGGACGAAAAACATAAGTCGCCGCAAGGCGAGATGGTGTTGCGTACCCTGGCAATGCCAGCGGACACCAATGCCAACGGTGATATCTTTGGTGGTTGGTTGATGTCGCAGATGGATATGGGCGGCGCAATCAAGGCGAAAGAGATTGCCGAAGGACGTGTTGTTACCGTGCGCGTGGATGGAATGACGTTCCTTAAACCCGTAGCGGTTGGCGATGTAGTGAGCTGCTACGCACGCTGCATCCGCACCGGCAACAGTTCCATGACCATTAACGTCGAAGTGTGGATCAAGAAAGTGTCGTCCGAACCCATTGGACAGACTTACTGCGCAACCGAAGCGGTATTTGTCTACGTCGCTGTCGACAATACCGGGCAATCTCGCCCGTTACCGCCCGGCAGAAGCAATTTACGCGATTTGTAACACTAAAAAAGCGGTCATCTGACCGCTTTCTTTTTGCCTATCAAACAGCAGTACTTATTCGATATTGGCGCCGCCGTTGATGCGGAACACGATATTCATGGTCAGATTCTTGCCCGGACGACCCGGCTGATAACGCCATTTTTTCATCGCCTGCTTCACTTCGCGCTCAAACATGTTGCGCGGTTCAGCCGATAAAATCTGAACGTTATCGACACGTCCCTCACTATCAACATCAAACTGCACGCGTACACGCCCCTCAACGCGCAGCGCGAACGCACGCGCCGGATAGGCTGGTTTGCTGACGTTCATCGCTTTCGGGCCATCAGAGATGCTTGGCGTTGCGGTTGGATTGGCTTTCGGCGCGGTGGTTGGACGCGTCTGCGTGGTTGGCGCGTCCTGCTTCACCGGATTTTCCTGCGGCTTCACTTCCTGACGCGGTTTCGGCTCAACCTTCTTTTCAACCTTTGGTTTCGGTTTAGGTTTTGGCTTAGGCTCCGGTTTAGGAATCGGCACCGGCTCAACCTTCGGCGGCTCTGGCGCTACTTCAGGTTCCGGCTCAGGCTCGGGAGGTGGTGGCGTAACCTGGGCAGGTGCAGGTTCGGGTTGCACTTCAGGCGCTACCAGCGAAACGCTGATTGGCTGCGACGCTTTTGGAACTTCAATGACCTGATGAAACGATGCATAGAGAATGCCAGCGATCAACGAACCGTGAAGTACCACGGATAAAATTACAGCAATGGGGGTACGTGTAGGTAAAGGCGTAGTCAACGTGGTCATATCATTCATGTTCATTGAGTGAAGCGCAGATTTTAAATGCAAATAGCAATCAGTTTCAATAAGCGATGTAAATGTGGCTGCAGAAAGGCCTTTTTTAACCCTGATTGCGCTGAATGACAGCGTATTTATCTTTCGTTTGCACTCTGATTAACGATCACTTAACGTGTCACGCAATTTCGGCAAGTCTAACGGGAGTATCCCATCGTGCTTTACGTCATTTATGCGGAAGATACCGCTGATTCACTGGAAAAACGCAACTCGGTACGTCCCGCGCATCTTGCTCGTTTACAGCTGTTGCAAGATGAAGGTCGACTGATTGCGGCGGGTCCGCTGCCAGCGGTTGACAGCAACGATCCAGGCCCGGCCGGTTTCAGCGGTTCCGTGATCATCGCCGAATTCTCTTCACTGGAAGTCGCGGAATCATGGGCCAAGGACGATCCCTATATTGCCGCAGGCGTGTATGAGAAAGTCGCGGTCAAACCGTTCAAACGTGTTTTCTAATCTATGTGGCAGTCAGTTTTACTGCTGGTAATAGCATTCGCGCTCATCGGCAGAGCACTTTGGCTATGGCGTCAGCAAGGCTGGCGCAACGCTCGGCAGCACATTGTGATGTTAATTGTGCTGGCAGCGGCAGTAGAGATGGTCAATGTTATTCGGGTGCTACGCGGCGCATAGTGGCCGCGTTAGCCCATTAGACCATTTGCGAGATAAACAGGATGGAGCGGCGATGCTGCTGCGCCACCTGATGACGAATGGTGTGGATGCGTTTATAACGACGCGACTGCCCTTCCAGCCAGCGAGAACGACGACGGTGTACCTGACGTAACATTCTCCAGCGCGCCACTTCATTTTTGCTGCGTCTCATCACATCCTCTCAGACAGGCTAAACTCGGCAGGCATTATAAAGATCTGTTGGGAAATACCAAATCGAAAGCTTCATCGAAACGTCATTCACGATTAAAGGTTTCACTACCTGTGATCAGCACGTAAACTTTGCACAACAAAGCGCGAACAGGATGTCCACTTAATGACCACATTTTATACCCTCATCAGTTGGTTGCTGCTGTTTGGTTACTGGCTGCTGATTGCGGGTGTCACGCTACGTATTCTGATGAAACGCCGCGCAGTCACCTCCGCAATGGCCTGGCTGCTGATCATCTACATTCTGCCGCTGGTGGGTATAATCGCCTATCTCTCCTTCGGTGAGCTGCATTTAGGTAAACGGCGTGCCGAACGCGCACGCACCATGTGGCCCTCTACCGCCAAATGGCTCAACGATCTCAAACAGTGCCGTCATATCTTCGCCACCGAACACAGCGACGTGGCGCGTTCCCTGTTTGATTTGTGCCGCCATCGTCAGGGCATTGCGGGCGTGAAAGGTAATCAGCTGCAGTTGCTGACCAGCTCCGACGATGTGATGCACGCGCTGATTCGTGATATCCAACTGGCACGTCACAATATCGAGATGGTGTTCTATATCTGGCATCCCGGCGGGCTGGCTGATGAAGTGGCGGAATCCTTGATGGCCGCGTCGCGTCGCGGCGTGCATTGCCGCTTGATGCTGGATTCAGCAGGCAGCGTCACCTTCTTCCGCAGTCCGTGGGTCAATATGATGCGCAACGCTGGCATCGATGTGGTTGAAGCATTGCAGGTAAGCCTGCTGCGTGTGTTCCTGCGCCGCATGGACTTACGTCAGCATCGCAAAGTGGTGCTGATCGATAACTACATCGCGTATACCGGCAGCATGAACCTGGTCGATCCACGCTTCTTTAAACAGGAAGCGGGCGTGGGCCAGTGGATTGATCTGATGGCGCGCATGGAAGGTCCAGTGGCAACCACCATGGGCATTGTGTATGCCTGCGACTGGGAGATTGAAACCGGTAAACGCATTCTGCCGCCCGCGCCAGATGCCAACGTGATGCCCTTCGAACAGGAGAGCGGTCATACCATTCAGGTAATCGCTTCTGGCCCTGGTTTCCCGGAAGATATGATCCATCAGGCATTGCTCACGGCGGTTTACTCCGCGCGCGAGCAGCTGATCATGACCACGCCCTACTTTGTGCCAAGCGATGACCTGCTGCACGCCATCTGTACCGCGGCGTTACGCGGGGTAGAAGTGAGCATCATTGTGCCGCGCCACAATGATTCGTTGCTGGTAGGCTGGGCAAGCCGCGCCTTCTTTACCGAGTTGCTGGAAGCAGGCGTAAAGATTTACCAGTTTGAAGATGGCCTGTTGCATACGAAAAGTGTGCTGGTGGATGGGCAGTTGAGTTTGGTCGGCACTGTTAATCTGGATATGCGCAGCCTGTGGCTTAATTTTGAGATCACATTGGTGGTTGATGATGATGGCTTTGGCAGCGATCTCGCTACCGTGCAGGACGATTACATCGCCCGCTCACGCTTACTGGATGGCGCTCGCTGGGCTAAACGTGCCTGGTGGCAACGCATCGTTGAACGACTGTTTTACTTCTTTAGTCCTTTACTGTAAAACGAGCGAAAATATTACCGCCTCAGGGCAAGCAGGAATGACCATGGATTTAAATAATCGCCTTACTGAAGATGAAACGCTGGAACAGGCTTACGATATTTTTCTTGAGCTGGCTGGCGACAATCTCGATCCCGCTGACATTATTCTGTTCAATCTGCAGTTTGAAGAGCGCGGTGGCGCGGAACTGTTCGATCCTGCGGAAGACTGGCAGGAACATGTTGATTTTGATCTCAACCCGGACTTCTTCGCAGAAGTGGTGATTGGCCTGGGTGAAGCCGACGGCGAGCCGATCACTGATGTGTTCGCACGCGTCCTGCTGTGCCGCGAGAAAGATCACAAACTCTGCCACATCTTGTGGCGCGAGTAAGAGACAGAAAGAAAAACGCCGGGCAATCGCCCGGCGTTTTCATTTACAGCGGATCAACTTTTAGACAAGACACCGCATGTCGGAAGCTGCCTTCCAGCAGCGGCCGGGTTTTAGCGCACTCTGGTCCGGCAATCGGGCAACGCGTACGGAATACGCAACCTGATGGCGGATTGATCGGTGATGGCAGCTCCCCTTCCAGCAGTTGGATTTCCTTATTCTTCTCCAGATCCGGATCGGGAATCGGCACCGCAGACATCAGCGCGCGGGTATAAGGATGCTGAGGATTGTTATACACCGCATCGTAAGTACCCAGCTCAACCGCATGCCCGAGATACATCACCAGCACGCGATCGGAGATGTGTTTAACCACCGCCAAATCGTGCGCGATAAAGATCAGTGACAACCCCATTTCTCGCTGCAATTGCTGCAAAAGGTTGACGACCTGCGCCTGAATCGACACGTCGAGCGCCGATACCGGTTCATCACAGATAATCAGCTTCGGCTCCAGAATCAGCGCACGCGCAATGCCAATACGCTGACACTGGCCGCCAGAGAACTCATGCGGATAGCGGTTGATGAGGTTAGGTAGCAACCCAACCTTCATCATCATGCTTTTGACCTTATCCTTCACTTCCTGGCGTGGCATCTTCGGATAATAGGTGCGCAGCGGTTCGGCAATGATGTCGCCAATGGTCATACGCGGGTTAAGCGATGCCAGCGGATCCTGGAAGATCATCTGGATATCGCTGCGCGCCTGACGCCACTGCTCCTGACTTTGCCCCAGCAAATCGCGTCCTAACCAGGCGACGCGTCCTTCCGTAGCTTTCACCAAGCCAATGATAGCGCGGGCCAGCGTCGATTTACCGCAACCCGACTCACCGACAACACCGAGCGTTTCACCTTCGTACAAACGCAAGCTGACACCGTCGACCGCTTTCAGCGTGTGCGGTGGCTGCCAGAACCACTGTTTGCCATCCTTAATCTCGAAGTGCACCTTAAGGTCGGCGATCTCCAGCAGGACTTTTTTCTCTTCGACTACGGTGCTCATACTAATTCCTCCACCGGCTTGAAGCAGGCACGCAAGCGCCCTTCAGCAAAAGGCTCCAGCGGCGGTGCCTTGGCGCAAATGTCCATGGCGTAAGCGCAGCGAGGCTGGAACGGACAGCCTTGCGGCAGGCGCAGCAAGTTTGGCGGGTTGCCTGGAATGGTGGTCAGCGACTCGCCCTCTTCAGCGTCCAGACGTGGCACCGCACTCAGCAAGCCAATCGAGTACGGATGTGCTGGATGATAAAACACATCGCGGGCACGTCCATACTCCATGGTACGACCGGCGTACATCACCAGCACTTTGTCACAGATACCCGCTACCACGCCGAGATCGTGGGTAATCATCACAATCGCGGTATTAAACTCGCGCTTCAGCTCATTCAGCAGTGTCATGATCTGCGCCTGCACGGTGACGTCGAGTGCTGTGGTCGGCTCATCGGCAATCAGCAGCTTAGGTCGACACAGCAGCGCCATCGCAATCATCACACGCTGGCGCATGCCGCCAGAGAATTCATGTGGGAACATCTTCATGCGCTTACGCGCTTCCGGCATTTTCACGGCGTCCAGCATGCGTACCGACTCTTCAAACGCCTGGGCGCTATTCATGCCTTTATGCAGCTTCAGCACTTCCATTAACTGCTCGCCAACTCGCATATACGGATTCAGCGACGTCATCGGGTCCTGGAAGATCATCGCAATCTGCTCAGCACGCAGTTTGTTCAGTTTGTTTTCTGGCAGGTTGAGAATCTCTGCGCCGTTGAATTTTGCTGAACCGCCAATGCGCCCATTTTTTGCCAGCAACCCCATCAAGGCAAACGCGGTTTGCGATTTCCCGGAGCCGGATTCGCCAACAATGCCCAGCGTTTCACCCGCATGCAGTGAAAAGTTGAGGTCGTTCACAGCGGTGACATCGCCATCGTGGGTGCTGAAGGTGACGCGCAGATCTTTTACATCCAGCAGCAGGTTATTGTTTCCCGCACGTGCAGCCATGGCCGGCTGAAATTCATGAATGGTCATCGGGAAACTCCTTAACGATCTTTCGGGTCGAGGGCATCACGCAAGCCATCGCCGATAAAGTTAAAACAGAACAGCGTGACCACGAGGAAACCGGCCGGGAACATCAGCAACCACGGCGACACTTCCATCGAATTGGCGCCATCGCTCAGCAACGCGCCCCAACTGCTCAGCGGTTCCTGCGTGCCGAGGCCAAGGAAGCTGAGGAAGGATTCGAACAGGATCATGCTCGGCACAAGCAGCGAGGCATACACCACCACCACACCTAACACGTTCGGCACAATGTGGCGCAATACGATTTTGAAGGTGCTGACACCGCCGACCTGCGCCGCTTCGATGAACTCTTTGCGCTTCAGGCCCAGGGTCTGCCCGCGCACGATACGCGCCATGTCCAGCCACGACACCATGCCGATCGCCACAAAGATCAGCAGGATATTGCGACCAAAGAAGGTCACCAGCAGGATGACGAAGAACATGAACGGGAAGGAGTTGAGGATCTCCAGAATACGCATCATCACCGAGTCGATTTTACCGCCCAGATAACCCGCCAGTGAGCCATACAGCGTGCCCACCAGCACCGCGATCAGCGCGGAAGCGATGCCCACCATCAGCGAGATACGGCCACCAATCGCAACACGCACCAGCAGATCACGGCCCGAGGAATCAGTGCCAAACCAGTGACCGGAAACGGTATCCGGCGCGGCAGACATCATCGCCCAGTCGGTATCGTCATATTTAAATTGCGACAACATCGGGGCGAACACCACGAACAGCGTGATCACCAGCAGCACCAGCAGGCTGATAAACGCCGCTCGGTTATGAATAAAGCGGCGACGCGCATCCTGCCAGAGGCTGCGCCCTTCGACTTCCAGTTTTTCACTGAAGGCATCCAGAGCTTCGCTGTTTTTCTTACTTAACATCATGGGCGAGCTCCACAATCAGTAACGGATTTTCGGATCGATCACGGCGTACAGCACATCAACGATCGCGTTAAACAGAATGGTCAGCACGCCAACCAGAATGGTCAGGCTCATCACCAGCGAGTAGTCACGGTTCAATGCCCCGTTGACGAACAACTGGCCGATGCCCGGCAAACCATAGATGGATTCAATCACCATGGAACCGGTGATGATGCCGACAAACGCCGGTCCCATATAGGAAAGCACCGGTAACATAGCGGGCTTCAGCGCGTGACGCAGCACGATACGGCGCAACGGCAGGCCTTTGGCGCGCGCCGTGCGGATGAAGTTTGAGTGCATCACTTCAATCATCGAACCACGGGTAATACGCGCGATGCTGGCGATATAGGCCAGCGAGAGCGCCACCATCGGCAGCAACATGTAATTCCATTGGCCGCCGTTCCAGCCGCCGCCTGGCAGCCAGCGTAAGGTAATCGCAAACACCAGCACCAGTAACGGTGCCACGACAAAGCTGGGGATCACCACGCCGGTCATCGCGACCCCCATCACGGCATAATCCCACAAACTGTTCTGCTTCAGGGCGGCGATCACGCCAGCCGTTACGCCCAGCACCACGGCGAGGAAGAATGCCGCCAGACCGAGTTTGGCTGATACCGGGAAGGCGTGGCCGACCAGATAATTGACCGAGTAATCTTTGTACTTAAACGAGGGACCAAAGTCGCCATGTGCCAACTGCACCAGATAGCTCAGGTACTGTTTGCCAATCGGATCGTTGAGATGGTACTTCGCTTCGATATTCGCCATCACTTCTGGCGACAGAACACGTTCGCCGGTAAATGGACTGCCGGGTGCCAGTCGCATCATAAAGAATGAGATGGTGATGAGGATAAATAGCGTCGGGATGGCTTCAAGGAGCCGACGCAGGATGAATTTTAACATTGCCGTACCTACCAGGCTGTTGCTTCACAAAGTAAAAAGGCGGTGCCGCAGCACCGCCACTGTCGATAGCCTGAGTGCTATTAATGTTTAATGATATACAGGTTTTTATCGACGGTTTTATCCAGCGGATCGTTGCCGGTGTAACCGCCTACGTAAGGTTTCACCAAACGTGCATTGACGTAGTAGTAAACCGGCACGATGGTGCTGTCTTTATCCAGAATCTGCTCAGCTTTCTGATAATCCGCTACGCGCGCTTTATCGTCTGTGGCTTTAACCGCATCGTGGATAACTTTATCGAAGTCAGCGCTCTTATAGTGCGAGGTGTTACTGCTGCTGTCAGACAGCATGATGTTCAGGAATGAAGTCGGTTCGTTGTAATCTGCGCACCATGCCGCGCGAGAGACATCAAAGTTGCCCTGATGACGCGTATCCAGGAAGGTTTTCCACTCCTGGTTCTCCAGCTTGATGTTGACGCCGATGTTTTTCTTCCAGATAGAAGAGGCGGCGATCGCCAGTTTCTTATGCAGATCGGAGGTGTTGTACAGCAGGTTGAAGGTCAGCGGTTTATCCGCAGTGTAACCCGCTTCAGCCAGCAGCTTTTTCGCTTCTTCGTTACGCTTGTTCTGATCCCACTTGAACCAATCCGGCGGCAGCAGTTCCATGCCATCGGTGGCTGGCGGGGTGAAGCTGTAAGCCGGTTGCTGACCTTGTGCCAGAACCTTGTTTACCATGATGTCGCGATCCAGACCGAGTTTCAGCGCGGTACGGACGCGTGGATCGGTGAATGGTGCTTTCTGGTTATTGATTTCGTAGTAATAGGTACACAGATATGGCTTCACCATCAACTCTTTGCCGTTATCACGCTGAAGTTTTTTGAACAGCTCGATTGGCATGTTGTTGTAAGTAATATCGCTGCCGTTCTCAGAGAAATAACGGTTAACGTCGCTGACTTCGGAGTTAATTGGCAGGAAGGTGACTTTGTTCAGAACGGTATGCTCGTTATCCCAATACTGCGTATTACGCACGAGAGTTACGCGTTCGTTGATCACGTGTGATTCAAGTTTGAATGCGCCGTTGCCGACCCAGTTCTGCGGTTGGGTCCACTGATCGCCGAATTTGTCGATAGCAGGTTTATAAACCGGAGACATTACCGAGTTGATCAGCAGCTTATAGAAGTACGGTACGGGCTCGCTCAGCGTCACTTCCAGCGTGTGATCGTCGATGGCTTTTACACCCAGCTCGGAAGTCGGCTTTTTACCGGCGATGATGTCGTCAACATTGACTATGTGGCCGTATTGCGGATAGCTGGCGTATGGCGATGCAGTTTTCGGATCGACCAGGCGCTGCCAGCTGTAAACGAAATCTTGAGCGGTGACTGGTTCACCGTTGGACCATTTAGCGTTCTTGCGCAGGTGGAAAGTCCAGACTTTGAAATCTTTGTTTTCCCAGCTTTCCGCCACGCCCGGAACTGGTTTGCCATCGCTGTCGCTGGTGATCAAACCTTCATACAGGTCACGCGCGATGTTGTCTTCCGGAACACCTTCAATCTTGTGTGGATCCAGCGACTGTACTTCATCGCCGTTACCGCGAACCAGTTCCTGTTTTGCTGCCAATTCAACGCCTGCTGGCACTGTTGCTGCCAGCGCGGCATTCCCTGCCAGCGCGCCGATTGCTGCTAATACGCCTGCTGCAATCAGGCTTTTTTTTGTGATGTTGTTCATTATTACGCTCCAGTTTTATTATCTTTACCGGGTCGATTTAACGCCCGGCGTACCCCGTTTCCAGGTGATCTTCGCGTGTCTGAACGAAGACCCTAATCACCCTTCAGGGTTTACCACGGTAAAGTGCCGCCCGACTTTAGCGCCGGATCGGCACATTACTCAATGTTTCTTTATGTAATAGTATTTCAACGCCAGCATGTCCTGCGGATCTTTACCGGTAAAACCGCCCACCCAAGGTTTGACCAACCGCACGCTAACGCGATAGTAGACAGGTACGATTGGCGAATCTTTATCGAGTTGCGCTTCAGCTTGCTGATAAAGAGCGGCGCGCTTTGCTTCATCTGAGGTGGTTAATGTTTGCTTCATTAACTGGTCAAACGCCGGACTTTGGTAAAACGCGGTGTTGATTGATGAACCGCTCAACAGCATATTCAGGAAGGTCGAAGGTTCGTTGTAATCCGCGCACCATGTCGCGCGTACCACGTCGTACTGCGCCTGGTGACGCGTCTCCAGCAGCGTTTTCCACTCCTGATTCTGTAATGTCACCACCGCACCTAGATTTTTTTGCCACATCGAGGCCGCAGCAATCGCCTGTCGCTTGTTTTGTTCCGAGGTGTTGTACAGCAGCGTAAAACGCAGCGGGTTTTGCTGATTAAAGCCGGCCTCAGCTAATAACTGTTTGGCGCTGGCATTACGCTCGGACTGCGTTTGTTGCGCCCAGGTCGGTGGGGAAAGCGTGATACCGTGGGTAAACGGCGGCGTCAAACCGTAGGCAGGAATCTGCCCCTGTCCCATGATCTTCTGCGCAATGATGTCGCGATCAAGGGTTAACTTCAGCGCTGCACGTACTCGTGCGTCATCGAACGGCGCTTTTTTGTTGTTGATTTCGTAGTAGAAGGTGCACAGCAGCGGACTGATTTTGACCTCAGCGCCGAGATCCTGCTGTAACTTTTTAAACAGTTCCGGCGGCACCGCACTGTTGGTCATATCGGTGCCACCGCTGCGATAGCGGTTGATATCACTGTTCTCTGAAGAGAGCGGTAAGAACACGCCTTCTTCAATCGTCGTGTGTGCATTATCCCAATACTGCGGATTGCGTTTCACCACAATTTTTTCATTCACCACCCAGTCCGACAGCGTAAAAGCGCCATTGCCAACATAGTGTTGCGGCTGCGTCCACTGCTCGCCCCACTGCTCTATCGCCGGACGATAGACGGGTTTCATCGCACTGTGGGCCAGCATGGCAACAAAATAGGGAACAGGTTCAGAAAGGGTAACTTGTAGATGACGATCGTCGAGGGCTTTAACGCCGAGTTCAGCTGGCGCGGCTTTGCCAGACAAGATGGCATCAACGTTGGCGACATGGGCCGCCTGTAAATAGCTGGCGTAAGGCGAGGCCGTTTTGGGATCGGCCAGGCGCTGCCAACTGTAGACGAAATCCTGGGCGGTAACGGGCTGGCCGTTACTCCAGCGCGCATCGTCACGCAGCGTGAAAGTCCAGATGCGCCCCTCTTCGCTTTTCCATTGCTTAGCGACACCGGGGACGAGTTGACCGTTATTATCGGTTTCAACCAGACCTTCCAGCAAATTACGCATGACATTGGATTCCGGCACGCCTTCCGCTTTCTGCGGATCGAGCGTTGCCACTTCGCTGCCATTATTAATTACGATCAGCTGTAATTCTGATAATTGAGTGCCTGCGGGAATTTGTGCTGCCTGGCTTGAGGCCATTGCGCCTGTGAGACATAAGGCAAGCACTGAACGTTCGGCCGTTTTCGCTACCATGCATTTCATCAACAAATATCAACCTTAATCATAAGCCTGATAGCCTGTAAGCAAGAAGCGTACACATTTGTCGCTATCAGATAAAAAATTTGTGATGTGCCGAAAATTATCAGAACCGATGCCCGCACGCCAAAGCTAAACTGCAAAAATGTTAGCAGATTCTCTTTTATCACGTTCTGGTAAGTAGGCAAAGTGTTAATTATTGGAATGAAATATCAATTAAACTGCTGATTAACATCAATATAATATCTTTATCGCATAAAATTTATTCATTATTGTTATTAAGTTATAGTTTTTACGAATACAACTGAAAAATCATCATTTCACAACATAATGATTTCATCACTCAGCCAATGACTTTCCCGTAATGCTAACAAGAAAGAATTATACAGAGTATTTATCTGTGATAATTATCACAGTTTAATGTGAACTGCTGGATACTTTTATCAGGATTAGTAGTAAAAGTGATGCGGAGGTTAATGCGTTAAGAAGGATGAATGAAATTACCAAAATGGTGCAATTAAGTTTAACGTTGCACCATTGTGGATCGCGTTGCTGGTTAAGATTAAAAATTAAGGGCTATTAATTGAGTAATCCGGGGAAGATTGATTTCATGCCGGTGACAATAAATTCTATGCCCAATGCCATTAACAACAATCCCATGATACGAGTGATAACGTTGATCCCGGTTTGGCCAAGTACTCGCACCATCAATGGTGCTGCGCGAAACAGCAGCCAACAGCAAAACGCGAAAATCGCAATCGCGATACTAAAGCCAATTAAGTTCTGCCAACTGTGATAGCGCGTACTCCAGACAATGGTAGAACTGATTGCGCCGGGACCGGCCATCAACGGTAAAGCCAGCGGTACTACGCCAATACTTTCACGAATGGCGCTCTCTGACTTCTCCTGCTTGTTCTGCTTATCCTCACCCAATTTTCCGCTGATCATCGACATCGCGATGGTGACGACCAGAATCCCGCCGGCAATACGGAACGAATCTATCGAAATACCAAACAGATGCAGGATGCCATCACCAAGGAAAAGTGACGTCCACAGGATAATGGCGACGGCCAGATTCGCGGTGAGGTTGGTTTTGTTGCGCTCAACCACAGCCTGATAGCTGGTCATGCTGATAAAGACCGGGATGATACCTACCGGATTTACCAGGGCAAACAAACCGACAAAAAACTTAATGTAGCCGGATAGATCAAGTAGCACGGGGTTCAAAGTGGGCTCCGGTAAAGTCTGAGTAGAAAAACGCGCTTAATGTAGTCCATAAGCCGGGCTGAAAACCAGAGGTGCCAACAGAAATTTATGCTACCGGCAAAGCTTTAAGTCAGTTCTTTCAACTACTGTTAATGTTGGGTTATCTCAATGAAGCCAGCGGGTACCGCATATGTGGCACATCACGCTAACTTTACTTGCGAAAGTTAGTGCTGAAAGGTGTCAGCTTGGGTCAGGGTTGATCTGCATCAAAATTTGCCTACCCCATCAGGGGTAATCTTACCCCGTCGAAACAACTTCCTGACGTTTTAGCATCTTGACCAGGAAACCCTTTTAGTAAGCAAAGGCAAAACACTTGCCAACCTGACCGAAATATAAGCATAGCGTGACTATACTTCTGGATTCAGGCTTGTTTACTAAAAGAGTTTAACTTCCTTCAGGAGAGCACTATGGCCGTTACTAATGTTGCCGAACTTAATGCACTAGTTGAACGTGTAAAAAAGGCACAGCGTGAGTACGCTAATTTCAGTCAGGAACAAGTTGATGCAATCTTCCGCGCTGCCGCACTTGCTGCTGCAGACGCACGAATTCCTCTGGCCAAGCTGGCCGTTGCCGAATCAGGCATGGGTATTGTTGAAGATAAAGTGATCAAGAACCACTTTGCTTCTGAATACATCTACAACGCTTACAAAGATGAAAAAACCTGCGGTATCCTCGCCACTGATGACACCTTCGGCACCATCACCATCGCTGAACCGATTGGCCTGATCTGCGGTATCGTTCCAACCACCAACCCAACTTCTACGGCTATTTTCAAAGCGCTGATTAGCCTGAAAACCCGTAACGGCATTATCTTCTCTCCGCATCCACGTGCGAAAGATGCAACCAATAAAGCCGCTGACATTGTGCTGCAAGCGGCGATTGCTGCGGGTGCACCAAAAGATATTATCGGCTGGATCGATACCCCTTCTGTCGAGCTTTCTAATCAGTTAATGCATCACCCCGATATCAACCTGATCCTTGCAACCGGCGGCCCGGGCATGGTGAAAGCGGCCTACAGTTCCGGAAAACCCGCGATTGGTGTGGGTGCGGGTAACACGCCAGTCGTGATTGATGAAACTGCGGATATCAAACGCGCTGTCGCGTCTATCCTGATGTCGAAAACCTTCGATAACGGTGTGATTTGTGCTTCTGAGCAATCCGTAATTGTGGTTGATTCGGCTTATGACGCGGTTCGTGAGCGTTTTGCCAGCCACGGCGGCTATCTGCTGCAAGGTAAAGAGCTGAAAGCCATTCAGGACATCATTCTGAAGAATGGCGCGTTGAATGCGGCGATTGTAGGCCAGCCAGCGACAAAGATTGCTGAATTGGCGGGAATTAGCGTGCCTGCAACTACCAAGATTCTGATCGGCGAAGTGAAACTGGTTGATGAATCTGAGCCATTTGCGCATGAAAAACTGTCTCCAACCTTAGCGATGTACCGCGCGAAGGATTATCACGACGCGGTTGATAAAGCTGAGAAACTGGTAACCATGGGTGGTATCGGTCACACCTCATGCCTGTATACCGACCAGGATAACCAGATCGAGCGCGTGCACTACTTCGGCGACAAAATGAAGACCGCGCGTATTCTGATTAATACGCCGGCGTCACAAGGCGGTATCGGTGACCTGTACAACTTCAAGCTGGCTCCGTCACTGACGCTGGGCTGTGGTTCATGGGGCGGTAACTCCATTTCTGAAAACGTGGGACCAAAACATCTCATCAACAAGAAAACCGTGGCCAAGCGAGCTGAGAATATGTTGTGGCATAAACTTCCGAAGTCTATTTACTTCCGTCGTGGATCACTGCCGATTGCTCTGGAAGAAGTGGCAACTGATGGTGCAAAACGCGCCTTTATCGTTACCGACCGCTTCCTGTTCAATAACGGCTATGCCGACCAGGTGACTCGCGTACTGAAATCACACGGTATCGAAACCGAAGTCTTCTTCGAAGTCGAAGCTGACCCAACGCTGAGCATCGTCCGTAAAGGTGCAGAGCAGATGAACAGCTTTAAACCTGATGTGATTATTGCACTGGGCGGTGGTTCACCGATGGATGCAGCAAAAATCATGTGGGTGATGTACGAACATCCTGAAACGCATTTCGAAGAGCTGGCCCTGCGCTTTATGGACATCCGTAAACGCATCTATAAGTTCCCGAAAATGGGTGTTAAAGCGCGTATGGTTGCCATCACGACCACTTCCGGTACCGGTTCTGAAGTTACACCGTTTGCCGTGGTGACGGACGATGCAACCGGCCAGAAATATCCATTAGCGGATTATGCGCTGACACCAGACATGGCCATTGTTGACGCCAACCTGGTGATGGATATGCCGCGTTCACTCTGCGCCTTCGGTGGTCTGGATGCGGTGACGCACTCACTTGAAGCCTACGTTTCCGTATTAGCGAACGAGTATTCTGACGGCCAGGCTTTGCAAGCACTGAAACTGCTGAAAGAGAACCTGCCTGCTAGCTATCGCGATGGCGCGAAAAATCCGGTGGCTCGCGAACGTGTTCACAATGCAGCGACTATCGCGGGGATTGCGTTCGCTAACGCCTTCCTGGGTGTGTGTCACTCAATGGCGCATAAACTGGGGTCTGAGTTCCATATCCCACATGGTCTGGCAAACGCCCTGCTGATTTCAAACGTTATTCGCTACAACGCCAATGACAACCCGACCAAGCAGACGGCTTTCAGCCAGTACGATCGCCCACAAGCACGTCGTCGTTATGCCGAGATTGCCGACCATCTGGGACTCTCCGCCGCTGGCGACCGTACCGCGCAGAAAATTGAAAAACTGCTCGCCTGGCTTGAAGAGATGAAAACGCAGTTGGGCATCCCAACCTCTATCCGCGAAGCGGGTGTACAAGAGGCGGACTTCCTCGCGAAAGTGGACAAATTGGCTGAGGATGCATTCGATGACCAATGTACAGGTGCGAACCCACGCTATCCGCTGATTGCTGAGTTAAAACAAATCATGCTGGATACCTTCTACGGCCGTGAATTCTCTGAGTCACTGAATGAGAAAGCTGAAGAAGTTAAAGCCGAAGTAAATGTTGATAAGAAAATGAAGAAAGCGTAAAGCGCTTTAAACAAAAAACCCGCTTCGGCGGGTTTTTTTATGGCTTGCTGATCAGTTAAACCTGCGGGGATTGTGAGCCGTAAATCGCCTGAAGGGAACCTTCATCAATAGCTTGTTTATAATGTTTACGGCAGACCGATATATAGCGCTCATTGCCACCAATCACTACCTGCTCGCCTTCGCTAAAGGGTTTACCCTTTGCATCGAGACGAAGGACCATGCTGGCTTTTCTGCCACAGTGACAGATGGTTTTAAGCTCAACCAACTTATCCGCCCATGCCAGCAAATATTGGCTGCCTACAAACAGCTCTCCACGGAAATCCGTGCGCAAGCCATAGCAAAGCACCGGAATATCCAGATTGTCGACAACATCAGATAACGCTTTCACCTGTTCGCGCGTGAGGAACTGGCTTTCATCGACTAACACACAATGCACGGGTTGCTTCGCATGTTCTGCCGCTATTTCCTCATCGAGCCTTGTCTCATCGTTATATAAAAATGCAGGAGACGAAAGACCGATGCGTGAACTGACTTTGCCTGCACCAAAGCGATTATCGATCTCGGCGGTATAAACCAGCGATCGCATCCCGCGCTCGTGGTAATTATAAGAAGATTGCAGCAAAGCCGTTGATTTACCCGCATTCATCGCAGAGTAATAAAAATAAAGTTGAGCCATTAGAAAATCTCATCGTATCCTATATCTGTTGCGCTGCAGTTTACCATAAAGCTGTATACCTGTAGCGATGCATTATTTTTATCATTTGCTCAAATTAACATCACCATCAAGATGGATATCACAGCGCCCAAAAAAAGAGAGCACGTTTTGACAAAGTAGCGATTAAGCCGATATTTTATTCGTTTTAATTAAAGCCGAAGCGTCAGGATTAGCGTGGGCTAAGCGTTCAGCCTACTATGCCAGTTAAAAAAGATTGCCAGATAAGTAAATATATTCTGAATAGCGTTATAAAATCGCACTCCTTTTTTATTTTTACGTTTTGCTTTTAAATCCGGCTATTGCAGTTATTTTTTTGCACCACTATTATGAGTCGGCAGAACAACCTCCATTTATTATATTTTGAGATTAGGACAATGAGCGAAGCACTTAAAATTCTTAATAATATCCGTACATTGCGCGCACAGGCTCGGGAATGCTCTCTGGAAACATTGGAAGAGATGCTGGAAAAACTCGAAGTTGTGGTCAATGAGCGTCGTGAAGATGATACTCATGCACAAGCGGAAAATGCAGAGCGCACACGCAAGCTTGAACAATATCGCGAGATGCTGATTGCCGATGGTATCGACCCAAATGAGCTATTGCAGGCATTATCTGAAACAAAAGTTCCGGGTAAAGCCAAGCGTGCTGCGCGCCCCGCTAAATATTCTTACGTTGATGAAAACGGTGAAAACCGCACCTGGACTGGCCAGGGCCGCACGCCTGCTGTGATTAAAAAAGCAATTGAAGAACAAGGTAAACAACTGGACGATTTCCTACTGTAATCATTCCAGCGCTCAGAATTGTAATTAGTTCACCACTAATTCACTTTGACCAGGTAAGAAAAAGGAAGCCAATGGCTTCCTTTTTTAATGCTTAATTATTGTTGATAGAAGCGGCGATACCAATCAACAAAATGCTGCACACCCTGCTCAACACTAGTTTGAGGACGGAAATTGATCGCCTGATACAGAGGTTGTGTATCAGCGCTGGTACCCAGCACGTCGCCGGGTTGCATCGGCAGCATATTTTTCTTCGCTTCAATGCCCAATGCCTTTTCCAGCGACTCAATATAGGTCATTAAGCTGGTCGGCTGGCTATTGCCGATGTTGTAAACGCGATAAGGTGCCGAACTGCTTGCAGGTGAACCTGCTTCAACTGTCCAGCTGTCATCCGGCTGAGGAATTACATCCTGCAAACGTACGATCGCTTCTGCAATGTCATCAATATAAGTGAAGTCACGCGTCATTTGTCCGTTGTTATAAACGTCAATTTCTTCACCCGCTAACATCGCGCGGGTAAATTTGAACAGCGCCATATCCGGACGGCCCCACGGACCATAAACGGTGAAAAAGCGTAATCCTGTAGTGGGCAATTGATAAAGATGTGAATAGGTATGCGACATCAATTCGTTAGCTTTTTTAGTGGCCGCATAGAGTGAAACCGGATGGTCAACGGAATCGTCCGTTGAAAAAGGCATTTTGCGATTCAGGCCATAAACTGAACTGGATGAGGCATACAAAAGGTGGCCGATTTTATGATGGCGGCAGCCTTCAAGAATATTGAGATGACCGATTAAATTTGCTTCGGCATAAGCATGGGGATTTTCGATCGAATAACGTACGCCAGCCTGAGCGCCCAAATGAATAACGCGTTCAAACGCATGCTCAGCGAATAAAGAAGAAATGGCCTGGCGATCCGCCAGGTCCATTTTTACGAAAATAAAATCAGAATGTTGTGTGTTCTGGTCTAAACGGGCCTGCTTAAGGCTGACATCATAATAGTCATTCAGGTTATCGATACCGACAACCTGGTGACCAGCGGCCAGCAAGCGCTGACTGACGTGAAATCCAATAAAACCTGCCGCGCCGGTAACCAGAAACTTCATACATCCCTCATTATTCTACGATTTTAATTGATGCTCCGCGGCCAATTGCATAGTACGTGAAACCGCGCTTGCTGATACGCTCTGGATCATACAGGTTACGACCATCAAAAATCACGGGTTCTTTTAACGCACTTTTGATGACGTCGAAGTCTGGCGCACGGAAGTTTTGCCATTCAGTACAGATAACTAAGCCATCCGCACCTTGCAGCGCTGCTTCTTTGGTGCCCATCAACTTCAGATCGTTACGATGACCATAAACGCGTTGCGCTTCGTCCATCGCTTCTGGGTCGAAGGCCTGAACCGTTGCACCGGCTTCCCACAGTGTTTCCATCAGCACGCGGCTGGAGGCTTCACGCATGTCGTCAGTGTTCGGTTTGAACGCCAATCCCCACAAAGCAAAGGTTTTGCCGCGCAGATCGTCGCCAAAATGACGCTTAATAAAGGTTGGAAGCTTGTTCTTCTGCGAATCGTTAACGTCTTCAACCGCCTGCAGCAGACGCGGAGTGTAACCGATTGACTCAGCAGTACGAATCAGTGCCTGCACGTCTTTCGGGAAACAAGAACCGCCGTAGCCGCAGCCTGGATAGATGAAGTGATAACCGATACGTGAATCTGAACCGATACCCTGGCGAACTTTCTCAACGTCGGCTCCCAGACGTTCTGCCAGGTTAGAGATCTCGTTCATGAAGCTGATTTTGGTTGCCAGCATGCAGTTAGCCGCATATTTGGTCAGCTCTGCACTGCGGATATCCATCAAAATCATACGATCATGATTACGGTTGAACGGCTCATACAGCTCGCGTAGCAGCTCAACCACTTCATCATTATCGGTACCGACAACGATACGCTCAGGACGCATACAGTCATTAACTGCTGCACCTTCCTTGAGGAATTCCGGGTTTGAAACCACGTCAAAGGCGATGTTCACATCACGCTTTTGCAAAGTTTCAGTCATCACCGCACGAACGCGATCTGCTGTACCTACAGGTACAGTCGATTTGTCGATAACAACTTTGTGATCGTTCATGTGCTGCGCGATGGTGCGCGCAACAGCTGTCACATATTTCAGATCGGCAGAACCGTCTTCATCCGGTGGCGTACCTACGGCGATAAACTGCATCACGCCATGATTAACGCCCTCTTCCGCATTCGTGCTGAACTTCAGGCGACCCGACTCGTAATTAGACATAACGAGTGGCGTCAGGCCCGGTTCAAAGATCGGAATATTGCCTTTCTTTAAGTTCTCGACTTTCTTTTCGTCGACATCAATACAGAGAACGTCATGTCCGACTTCGGCCAACACCGCAGCCTGAACCAGACCGACATAGCCGATACCAAATACAGTGACTTTCATTAAATTATCCTGTGTTTATTGAGTTACTTTTTGTTGCCTACCGCGCCTTCGAGCCACTGAGTGAAATCTTTACCCAGGACTGGATGGCGAACGCCGTACTCAACAAACGCTTGCATGTAACCCAGTTTGTTACCGCAGTCATGGCTAACACCGTTCAGGTGATAAGCTTCAACGGTCTCTTTTTCCATCAGCATCGCAATGGAGTCAGTCAGCTGAACTTCGCCACCTGCACCTGGAGGTGTTTTCGCCAGCAGTGGCCAGATTTCAGCAGACAGCACGTAACGACCAACAACGGCCAGGTTTGATGGGGCTTCAGAAGCTTTAGGCTTCTCAACCACGCCAACCATTGGCGCGCTCTGACCTGCAGAGAGATCAGCACCTTGGCAGTCAACCACACCGTAAGCGGTTACATCCGCAACTGGCTCAACCATGATCTGGCTGCGGCCGCTCTCTTCGTAGCGCGCCAGCATCTCTGCCAGGTTGTCTTTGGTTGGGTCAGATTCGTATTCATCGATGATTACGTCTGGCAGGATTACGGCGAATGGCTCATCACCAATCAGCGGATGTGCACACATTACTGCGTGGCCCAGACCTTTCGCGATACCCTGACGAACCTGCATGATGGTGACGTGTGGAGGGCAGATTGACTGGATTTCATCCAGCAGCTGACGCTTAACACGTTTTTCCAGCATAGATTCCAGCTCAAAACTGGTATCAAAGTGGTTTTCGATGGCGTTTTTAGAAGAGTGTGTAACCAGCACAATCTCGTTAATGCCTGCTGCAATGCACTCATTCACGACATACTGGATCAACGGCTTATCGACCAGCGGTAACATCTCTTTTGGAATAGCTTTGGTCGCAGGCAGCATACGCGTGCCGAGGCCTGCAACTGGGATTACCGCTTTTTTAACTTTAGTCTTATAGGCAGACATCAAAATACCTCTCTTAATAGGCCGTTCAAGTTAATACTTGATATGTCGGTTTAAAAACGAAATGAGTATATCAGTTACTATCAGGTGGATTTATCCTGGAAGAAGTTAATCCACGGAATTTAGGACTATTACCCAAGTGTAAAGCTTGCCCCTGGTCCTGTCTTCAACCCGTGGAAAATTTAAATCCGACTGGTCATTCTTCAGCTGATAGCATCAAACGTAGCCTGCCCCCAGCGCCCCAAATATGGCACTGCCAGGCGTCGGCACGTTGACTGATTTGATTGAGATGGGTGCTGCCCATAGTACCAAGTGGCACACCATTACTGAGTTGGATTTGATGAGTATTGATATGCAATGTGGCGTTAAGTCCTGCTGAAACCAGGATCAGATTTTTCAACTGGCGATGGTAATAGCCCACCAGTAACGGGAACTGACCGCTGAGATTGGCTTGCCGTAACAACATGTTGACCTGCCGTAGCAACCCATTTAATTCAGGCAATCGCTGCTTCTGGCCGGAGAGTTGTTCCTGCAGCAAGCCATTAAACAGCGCGCGCAGTAACAGCGCGGCTAACACGCCATTATCGCCAGCGCGTGTCACATCAAGGCAATAGAATGCCAAATCGTTATCAGACAGCGCCGCGATATCCAGCACTAAGCCCGGCTGTTCCGCCATGGTGAGCTGGCGGTAATTGATTCGGCAATTGGCGATGGTTTGCTGTACCGGCGGCTGGAGCTGTTTAAGTAATTTAGAGGCCGCCAGCGGATCGCTGACCAGCGCATCCCAATCCTGAAATAGCTGCTCATCCTCCTCTACTTTGGAGGTAAACATTGAGGGATAGAGACACTCAAACACTGCTTCACGGAAACGTTCAAGATTTTTGAGCGGTTTGAGCAGCACATCCTGCACGCCCAAACGCAACACATGGGCGATATCCGCCATATTTTGTGTGGCGGAGATAATCAGAATGGGCACATTGTTGCCGCGCGTGCGAAGACGCTCAACGAACGGGATACCGCCCATACGCGGCATTTCAAGATCGCAAATGACCAAATCCACTGACTGCGCCGTCAACAATGTTAAGCCATCAACGCCATCTCCCGCCTCAAGCGTACTGGCGCCTAAGCTGGTTAATAAATTGTCTATCAATGAACGGAAAACGACCTCATCTTCGACAATGAGTATCTTTTTGCCGATTAGCGGTTTTTCCATTCTCTCCCCCTGCGTACCAGATAATTCAATAGTGGTTCATAAAATGCAGTTGCGCCTTTCAGAATTGGCTGAAGTAGCAACACCTGTGAATGAACAACCTGACTATCTGCCACGGACCAGCGGTAATAGTTCATCCATTTTTTTCTCAACGGCGGCCTTGCCAGCCGCGATGGCTTCTTCTGCACGATGGAAGTCCAGTGTGGAAATTTGTGGACAAAACGGCTGAATCAGCACATCCGGCGGATCGCCCGCCATGCGGTTACGTTTCAGGCGATTTTCCAGAACCTGGATGGATGTCGACATAATCTCCATCGCACCCGGCGTTTGATTAGCACGGCGTTGCGTCAGGCCAATCAGGCGTTGACGCAGTTTTTTTCCCCAGCTCAGCGCTTCAACTGCCGCCGCCTCTTCACCGCTTTGCGGCGTGACTGACAATAGATCTTGCTGCATCAGGTGTGCGTCATGCTGTAAATCCACAGCGATAACGATGTCAGCACCTAATGCGCGGGTTAATGAGATCGGCACGGGATTCACCACCGCACCGTCCACCAACCAATATCCATTGTAAGCGATGGGTGGTAATAAGCCTGGCATACTACAGGACGCACGCACAGCTTGATGCAAATCGCCCTCGGTTAACCACACTTCACGTCCGGTACTCAGATTGGTTGCCACCACGCCAAACGGCTTGTCGCACTCATCGATCAGATCGTTAGGAATCAGCTGGCGGATATGACTAAACACCCGATCGCCGCGCAGTAGACCGCCGCGCTGCCACGAAAGATCCATCAGTCGGATGACGTCCCAGTAACGGAATGCGCTCACCCATTTTTCCATCACGCCCAGCCGTCCATTCACGTAAGCCGAACCGACCAACGCGCCAACAGAACAACCCGCCACCACATCGATTTCAATCCCCGCGCGTTCCAGCGCATTGATCACGCCGATGTGCGACCAACCTTTGGCAGCACCTGAGCCCAGTGCCAGCCCGATCCTGACTTTTCTCATCTCACCTCATGATTGGCATGGTACGTAGCATCACGCCTGACAGTCGGCTACCATAGCGCACGCTTTAATTTACTTTAATCACTTCCAGGAGATGACGTGTCTGAAAAGTGCCCTTGCTGCAGCGGAAAGGAGTATAGCCTATGTTGCCAACCCTTTCTGAATGGCCAAGCGAACCCGTCCAGCGCGGAGCAATTAATGCGCTCACGCTATACCGCCTACGTCGTGAAAGATGCTGCGTGGCTGGCAAAAACCTGGCACTCCAGTAAACGCGTGGCTGACCTCGAGACGTTATTATCCGAAAGTTTTAGCGGTACTGAATGGCTGGGCTTGAATGTAACTCGTTGTAATCATGGAAGCCACGAGAATGAAGCCTTCGTGACGTTTTTTGCGCGTTACCTCGAAAAAGGCCGCACTTCAGCCATCTATGAATGTTCGCGCTTTCTTCGCGAGGATCAACGCTGGTACTATGTCGACGGAACAACGCCTGAGTTGGGACGTAACGATCGCTGTCCTTGTGGCGCCGATAAAAAATACAAAAAATGTTGTGGTTAATCTGGACAGATAGACCCTAAATAATTTGAGTTGCAGCAAGGCGGCAAGTATGTGAATTCCCAGGAGCTTACAAAAGTAAGTGACTGGGGTGAGCATGCGCAGCCAACGCAGCTGCAGCGCAAAGTATGACGGGTATTCACAACGGCTTTACCATTCATCGCTTTGACAGGACTCTGATCGAGATGCAAGCGCAAACCATCCAACGAAAAGTTTTACGAACCATTTGCCCTGATGCGAAAGGTTTGATCGCCAAGATCACCAACATTTGTTACAAGCACGAACTCAACATTGTGCAGAACAATGAGTTTGTCGATCACCGTACCGGCCGCTTTTTCATGCGCACCGAGCTGGAAGGCATTTTCAACGATAACACTCTGCTGGCCGATCTCGATAGCGCACTGCCAGTCGGTTCTGTGCGTGAACTGCAAAGTGCCGGTCGTCGTCGTGTGGTGATTCTGGTGACCAAAGAGGCGCATTGCCTTGGCGATCTGCTGATGAAAAGCGCATTTGGCGGTCTGGATATGGAGATTGCTGCGGTCATCGGTAACCACGAAACGCTGCGTTCATTGGTGGAACGTTTCGATATTCCGTTTGTGTTGGTGAGCCACGAAGGCCACACGCGTGAAGAGCACGATAACCGCATGGCGGACGAAATTGACCGTTATCAGCCTGATTACGTGGTGCTGGCGAAATATATGCGCGTGTTGACGCCCGCCTTCGTGCAACGTTATCCAAATCAGATCATCAATATTCACCACTCCTTCTTGCCGGCGTTTATTGGCGCGCGTCCTTATCATCAGGCTTATGAGCGCGGCGTGAAAATCATCGGTGCCACTGCGCACTACGTGAACGATAACCTCGATGAAGGCCCAATCATCATGCAGGACGTGATCAACGTCGATCACAGCTACACCGCAGAAGAGATGATGCGTGCAGGACGAGACGTTGAGAAGAATGTGTTGAGCCGCGCGCTGTATAAAGTGCTAGGCCAGCGCGTGTTCGTTTACGGCAATCGCACGATCATTCTTTAACCACTTCGGCGCTGAACTGCACAACCTTTCAGCGCCACGCGTAAAAAGTGGGCAAACAGTTTTTATTTTCAGTGACGGCGCTTTACAGGCTGAGCGCATTTGTTATGATGCGCCCCGCTTTAAGACGCAATGATTCAGGCCAGTGGTGGGATTCCCGAGCGGCCAAAGGGAGCAGACTGTAAATCTGCCGTCACAGACTTCGAAGGTTCGAATCCTTCTCCCACCACCATCTGAATCGTCTCTGCTTGAAGCCACAATACGTAATATCCCCGGTGGGATTCCCGAGCGGCCAAAGGGAGCAGACTGTAAATCTGCCGTCACAGACTTCGAAGGTTCGAATCCTTCTCCCACCACCATCACATATTCTCCTTCTCTCGCTAAAATCACCGAATTCAAATTTATCATCCAGAGAAGGATGAGAAGCTTCGACTGAAGGTTCGAGTCGAACAAAGTGAGACAACGCGCTTTAGCGCGGCCCGAAGGGTGAGACGCAACGCGTCGAATCATCCTTCTCCCACCACCATCAATACCATTCTCCTGTTTTTCCCACTTGTTTTAATCGTTGTAACCTCCTGATTCACACCATGACTTTTGCCCAAAAACTCGTTACCATCGCGCCATACTTTTGCGGATAAAAATGGCAGCGAAATGAAATTTGTCTCTTTCAACATCAACGGCTTGCGTGCGCGTCCTCATCAATTAGCCGCGCTGGTTGAACAGCATCAACCTGATGTCATCGGCTTGCAGGAAACCAAAGTGCATGACGATATGTTCCCGCTTGAAGACGTCAGCAAACTCGGTTATCACGTGTTTTATCACGGGCAGAAAGGTCATTACGGCGTCGCGCTGCTAACCAAAGCTGAGCCAGTCAACGTCTCACGCGGTTTTCCCGGCGATGATGAAGATGCTCAGCGCCGTATAATCATGGCGGAAATCCCGAGTCCAATTGGCGATATCACCGTTATCAACGGTTATTTCCCGCAGGGTGAAAGCCGCGACCATCCCACCAAGTTCCCGGCGAAAGAGAAGTTTTATCGCGATCTGCAAAGCTATCTTGAGCAGCAGTTGGCCGTGGATAAACCGGTGTTGATCATGGGTGACATGAACATCAGCAGCACAGATTTTGATATCGGCATTGGTGAAGATAATCGTAAACGCTGGCTGCGCACCGGCAAGTGCTCGTTCCTGCCTGAAGAGCGTGAGTGGATGGATCGCTTGCTGCAGTGGGGTTTGGTTGACACCTGGCGCGATAAATTCCCGGAAACCAACGATCGTTTCTCATGGTTTGATTACCGCTCGAAAGGCTTTGACGACAATCGTGGTCTGCGCATCGATCTGCTGCTGGCGAGCCAGCCGCTCGCCTCGCGCTGTATTGAGAGTGGCATCGATTACGATATCCGCAGCATGGAAAAACCGTCGGATCACGCCCCAGTTTGGTCAACGTTTAAGCTGTAATGAAGCAGCGTGGCGTCATACGCCACGCGCTTTTATTTGATGATTTTCCAGATAAGCGGATTGGTACCTAATACCTTCTCATCTCTGCCGCACTGCAATAACACACCTTCCGCTTTAACCACCGCACCTTCCGAATAACTGCGATTCTCATAGGTACAGCACTGCATGCAGTTGCTCTGACGATTATTTTGCCCTTGCGTCCAGACTTCGGGTGGCAGATCCACCACCACATCAGTATTACCCGTACGATTATTTTCCGGCTGGCGGTTGGCCAGCGCCGAGGTGCTGCATAACAATAATCCGCCCAGCAACATCATTGCATAACGCATCACTCTGTCTCCTTGGTTTTGCGACGAGCCGTTTTTGTTTTGGCTCTTTTTTTGGCCCCAGGCGCAGTCAATCCGCGAAAGGCCTGTAACGACGGTCGCTGGCGTGCTTCACCAATCAGCCCAATCAAGGTGCTGACCAGCGGCTGCATAAACTCATCATAGCGACAAGATTTCTCACTGATGCGGGTCAGCGTTGATTCCCATTGCGCCGTCATATCCGGCCGGGCGGCCATTTCTGGCAGCGCATGGATCAACGCCCTGCCTGCATCCGTCGAATGAATATAGCGGCCTTTTTTCACCAGAAAAGTGCGGCGGAACAGCAATTCGATAATGCCCGCACGCGTCGCTTCCGTACCTAAACCATCGGTTGCACGCAGCACTTTCTTTAATTCTTTATCCTGCACAAAGCGGGCGATGCCCGTCATCGCAGACAACAGTGTCGCATCGGTAAACGGACGCGGCGGCTGCGTCTGCTTCGCCAGCACTTCGCCACGCTCGCACAGCAGCTCATCGCCTTTGGCGACCACCGGCAGCGGCGTACCGTCGTTCTCCTCGTCACGCTCTTTGCTGCCGAGCAGCGCACGCCAGCCGGCTTCGGCTAGAAAGCGCGCTTTGGCGACAAATTTACCGCCGCCGATATCGAGGTCAATCACGCATTTGCGGAACACCGCATCCGGGCAAAACTGCATCAGATATTGGCGGGCAATCAGACCATAAATATTGGCTTCATTTTCGGTCAGATTGACCTTACTGGCACGCGCGGTAGGAATGATGGCGTGGTGCGCATCGACCTTTTTATCATCCCAACAGCGGTTCTTCTGATCGGGATTGAAGTCTGCTGGCGGCGTCAGATTGGGCTGATGCGCCTGAATGGCATTCAATACCGCATGCCGTCCGGCAAAGTGCTCATCGGGCAGATAGCGGCTATCGGAACGCGGATAGGTGATCAGCTTGTGGGTTTCGTACAACCGCTGACAGCAATCGAGTACGTTCTGCGCGCTGAGGCCAAAGCGTTTGCCGGCTTCTATCTGCAGGCCAGAAAGCGAGAATGGCAGCGGCGCGGTATCCGACTCGCGTTTATCGTTATAGCCGGTGACCAGCGCGGGCTTACCGTTAATGCGCTCAAGCACGTGATCCGCCAACGGACGATGCAGCAATCGCCCCTCTTCATCCTGCCATGGCTCGCAAGCGTCGCTTGGCACCCATGTCGCGACGAAACGCTCCTCTTTTGGCGTGACGATGTGTGCTTTAACCTCGAAATAGTCCTTTGGAATAAAGTTTTCGATCTCTTCATCGCGACGCACCACCAAGCCCAGCACTGGCGTCTGTACGCGGCCAACCGATAGCACGCCATCGTAACCCGCATTACGCCCCAGCAAGGTAAAAGCGCGCGTCATATTGATGCCATACAGCCAATCAGCGCGCGCACGCGCTAACGCGGACACGCACAGCGGAATAAATTCGCGGTTCTCACGCAAACGGCCGACCGCGCGCTCAACCGCCGAGGGGTTGAGATCGTTAATCAAACAGCGCTGCACCGTTTTGCGTTTCTCTGGTGCGAGCTGCAGGTAATCCAGCACCTCATCCACCAGCAGTTGACCTTCACGATCGGGGTCACCCGCATGCACCACCGCGCTGGCTTGTTGCAGCAGGCCTTCAATCACTTTTAACTGCTTCGCCACCGAAGGACGTGGCTGCAAGCGCCATTTTTCCGGAATAATTGGTAAATCAGCCAGATTCCAGCGCGCATAGCGGCTGTCGTAACTGTCGGGCTGCGCCTGCTCTAGCAGGTGCCCAACACACCAGGTCACAACCTGGTCATTTCCGCAGGCAATATAGCCGTCTCCGCGTCGATGCGGTTTCGGCAACACGTCGGCAATCGCACGCGCTAAGCTGGGTTTTTCGGCAATAAACAAACGCATGGATGGCGTCGTTCCTTAACGTCAGGTAACTACGGTAATCAGTGGACGATCGGCTTCGGCGGCAAACAGTTCGCCAATCGACGTTGCTTGTACGCCAGCAGCAGAGGCACAGCGCTGGAACGCATCAATAGCGCTGGGTTGAACCGCCACCAGCAAGCCGCCGGAGGTTTGTGGATCGCACAGCAGCGCACGGGTGGCGTCATCAAGCGGGGAAACCAGCTCGCCATAGCTGGCGAAGTTGCGGCTGGTGCCGCCTGGCACCGCTCCTGCAGCGATATAGTCATCAACGCCCGCCAGGCGCGGTACCTGCGCCGCAATCACTTCGGCACGCAGTCCTGAACCCTGGCAGATTTCACTTAAATGGCCGAGTAAGCCAAAACCGGTAACATCAGTCATCGCGCTGACGCCCGCCAGTTTGGCGAATTCCGCTCCGGCTTTATTCAGCTGGCACATCACATCAGCCGCCAGCGACTGATGTTCAGGCCGCAGCAGCCCTTTTTTCTCGGCGGTGGTGAGAATGCCAATGCCTAATGGTTTGGTGAGGAAGAGCTGACAGCCAGCCTGTGCCGCGCTGTTCTTTTTCACACGCGCCACATCGACGATACCGGTTACCGCCAGACCAAAGATCGGCTCAGGTGCATCAATCGAGTGCCCGCCCGCCAGCGCGATTCCCGCCGCCTGACAAGCAGCACGTCCGCCTTCGACCACCTGCTGCGCCACTTCCGGACTCAATACGTTCACCGGCCAGCCTAAAATGGCGATCGCCATGATCGGTTTCCCGCCCATGGCATAAATATCGCTGATGGCGTTAGTGGCGGCGATACGACCAAAAGTGAAAGGATCGTCGACGATCGGCATGAAGAAATCGGTGGTGCTTACCACCGCAGTACCGTTTCCGAGGTCGTACACTGCAGCGTCATCACGCGTTTCATTGCCAACCAGCAGTTGCGGATCGTGAAACGGGCTGAGCTCACTGCGCAGAATGGTTTCCAAAACCTGCGGCGAAATTTTGCACCCGCAACCCGCACCGTGGCTGTATTGCGTTAAACGAAGAGGTTCACTCATGGCGACTTCCTTATGCGATGAACAGAAGGCGCTATGTTAGCCTGGCTGTCAGTTGGGAGTAAGTGTTGCACGACCTAACCTCGATCTTTCGCACAGGCTTTGTGCAATCCCTGCAACGGCGCCTAACCTGCCGTAAATCGCCGCCTTTGTCTGTCAGAAATAACTGACAAAATGCGCGGTGTCCGGCGCCACCACAGTGGTGTTAGCTTTCAACTGCGGCGTGCCGAGATAGAGGAAACCGACAATTGCATCCTGCTCGCGGCAGCCAAAGGCTTCGCGCACGGACGGATGATCGGTCCACGGACCGCTGCGCCAGATGCCGTTGAAACCTTGCGCCACGGCTGCCATCTGCATAGCCATCACCGCACAGCTTGCAGACGCCAGCTGTTCCCAATGAGGCACTTTGGCGTTCTCTTCACAATGCGCCACCACGGTGATGACCATCGGCGCGCGAAAAGGCGCGGAAGCTGCTTTGTCGATCGCCTTCTGCTCAAGGTTGCTGTCGCGCGCAGCTTGTTCCAGCAAGTTAGCAAAACGCTCGCGCCCTTCATTTTCGACAATAATGAAACGCCAGGGCTGTAATGTGCCGTGATCGGGTGCGCGCATCGCGGCGTGCAGAATATTTTGCAACGCTTCTCCCGCCGGAGCCGGTTCTGCCAGACGTGACGCCGAGCGGCGATTAACTAATAAATCCAATGCATCCATTATTCTTCTCCCGTGAATAAAAAAGCGTGGGCTAATCCTGGCACAGCGCGATCTTTTGTAACAGTCTGGCGCGATTTCCTGCTGACTTTTCGCACGCCGCTCTTTAGGATGAACCCGACATCGGGGCAGACCGCGTGCTGGCTGCCCTGCTACGTGAATATGGAGAGTTTATGCGCACTTTGTGGCGAATTATTTCCGGCCTGTTCCGCTGGACCTGGCGGGTACTGAATTTTATTCGGGAATTTATTCTTAATTTATTTCTTATTGTGTTGATCCTGGCGGGCGTCGGGATTTGGCTGCAGGTTTCCAGTTCCAATAGCAGTGAACCTGTGCAGCAAGGCGCGCTGAAAATCGATCTGAGCGGTGTGCTGGTCGACAAGCCTTCCGTTAGCAATCGTCTGAGCCGTATCAGCCGTCAACTGTTAGGCGCCAACAGCGATCGCCTGCAGGAGAATTCCCTGTTTGACGTCGTTGACGCGATCCGCCAGGCCAAAACCGATAAAAACATCACTGGCATCGTGCTGGAACTGCGCGACTTTGCTGGTGGCGATCAACCTTCGCTGCAATATGTGGGTAAAGCGCTGCGCGAATTCCGTGATGCCGGCAAACCTATTTACGTGGTCGGCGACAGCTACAGCCAGGCGCAATACTACATCGCCAGCTATGCCAATAAGGTCTATCTCTCACCACAGGGCACGGTTGATCTGCACGGCTTCGCCACCAATGGTCTGTACTACAAGTCTTTACTGGATAAGTTGAAAGTGAACTCGCATGTGTTCCGCGTAGGCACTTACAAATCGGCAGTTGAGCCATTCTTGCGAGACGATATGTCTCCGGAAGCGCGCGACGCCGACGGACGCTGGATTGGCCAGTTGTGGCAAAACTACCTGAATACCGTGGCGGCTAATCGTCAGATCACCCCAGAACAGCTGTTCCCTGGCGCAGCCGGCATTATTAGCGGCCTGCAAGCGGTGCAAGGCGATACGGCGAAATATGCACTGAACAATAAATTGGTAGATGTGCTGGATACACGTGCAGCCGCCGATCAGCAACTGGTGAAAACCTTTGGCTGGGACAAGGCAAATAACGATTACCGCAGCGTCAGTATCTACGATTATACCGTTAAACAACCGCCGCAGAGTCAGGATGGCAATATCGCGGTGATCCTCGCCAGCGGTGCGATTATGGATGGTGAAGAGAGCGCCGGAAACATCGGCGGTGATACCACGGCGTCTCAAATTCGCGATGCGCGTCTTGATCCGAAAATTAAAGCTATTGTATTGCGTGTCAACAGCCCAGGCGGCAGCGTCACTGCGTCGGAAGCGATCCGTGAAGAACTGGCGGCAGCTCACGATGCGGGTAAACCGGTAGTGGTTTCGATGGGCGGCATGGCAGCATCCGGCGGCTACTGGATTTCAACGCCTGCTGATTACATTGTGGCGGCCCCCAGCACGCTGACCGGTTCCATCGGTATCTTTGGGGTGATTAACACCGTTGAAAACAGCCTGAGTTCGGTAGGTGTGCATACCGACGGTGTGGCTACATCGCCGCTGGCGGACGTCGCCACCACCAAAGCGCTGCCAACCGAAGTGCAGCAGCTGATGCAGCTAACCATTGAGAACGGCTATCGTAACTTCGTGGGCCTGGTGGCGACCTCGCGTCACAAAACGCCTGACGAAATCAATGCGATTGCGCAGGGTCACGTCTGGACCGGCAGCGATGCGAAAGCCAATGGTTTGGTCGATGCGTTGGGTGACTTTGACGATGCCGTAGCAAAAGCCGCTGAGCTGGCGAAAGTCGCCAAGCCGGAGTTGAGCTGGTATCAGGATGATCCGGGCATGATCGATCTGCTGCTGAATCAGATGAACGCGTCGGTTCAGGCGGTGTTGCCGGCAGCGCTGAAAGTCTGGCTGCCTGCGCCAATGCTGGACGTGATGAGCGCAATGAAGCAGCAACCTGGCTTACTGAATAACCTTAACGATCCGCAAAATCGCTACGCTTTCTGCCTGAACTGCGGCAACGTACGCTAATCTTTACAGCCCGGCCGCTGGTCGGGCTGCTTTTCGTTCGCAATCCCCTTATACTGCGCGTTTTACGGCAAGTCTGAGTTCCTTCATGCAAAAGAAAAATATCTACGTAGCCTACACCGGCGGCACCATCGGGATGCAGCGCTCTGCGCAGGGCTACATTCCGGTATCGGGTCATCTACAGCAGCAACTGGCAAACATGCCCGAATTCCATCGGCCTGAAATGCCGGCTTTCACTATCCATGAATATCAGCCGCTGATGGATTCCTCGGACATGACGCCGCAGGATTGGCAATCGATTGCGAACGATATTAAGCAAAACTACGATCGCTACGATGGCTTTGTGATTTTGCATGGTACCGACACCATGGCCTTCACCGCTTCGGCGCTCTCCTTTATGCTGGAGAACCTCGCCAAGCCGGTGATTGTCACCGGCTCGCAAATTCCCCTGGCAGAATTGCGTTCTGATGGTCAGCAAAACTTGCTGAACTCGCTCTACGTGGCAGCCAATTATCCAATTAATGAAGTTGCCCTGTTTTTCAACAACACGCTGTTCCGCGGCAACCGCACCACTAAAGCACATGCTGACGGCTTTAATGCTTTCGCGTCGCCAAACCTGGCGCCATTGCTGGAAGCAGGCATTCATATCCGCCGGTTGAATACGCCGCCCGCACCGCAAGGTCACGGCGAGCTGATTGTGCATCCGATTACGCCGCAGCCGATTGGCGTGGTGACGATTTATCCGGGGATATCTGCCGACGTGGTGGGTAACTTCCTGCGCCAACCGGTGAAAGCGTTGATCCTGCGTTCCTACGGTGTGGGCAACGCACCGCAAAACGCCGAGTTCCTGTCTGAACTGCAACAGGCCAGCGATCGCGGCATTGTGGTGGTGAATCTGACGCAGTGTATGTCCGGTAAAGTGAATATGGGCGGCTATGCCACCGGCAATGCGCTGGAGCATGCGGGCGTAATCAGCGGTTTTGATCTCACCGTTGAAGCGACATTAACCAAACTGCATTTTTTATTGAGTCAGAACCTTACCAGCGCGGAAATTCGTGCCAAAATGCAGCAGAATTTACGCGGCGAACTGACTGAAGATTGATACGGAGCGAAACCAATGAAGCGGGCATTGATAATTATCGATATTCAGAACGATTTTTGCCCCGGCGGCCCAATGGCTGTGCGTGATGGTGACCAAACGGTTGCTGTTGCCAATCGATTTGCGCGTGAGTTTCACGATCGGGGCGAATGTGTGGTGGCATTGCAAGACTGGCATCCAGCCAATCACGGCAGCTTCGCCTCAATCTCCGGCGAGCCGGTGTACACGCTGGGCGAATTAAACGGTTTAGCGCAAATCTGGTGGCCGGATCACGGTATTGAGAACTCTGTCGGTGCGGATTTCCATCCCGATCTCGATCGCTCTCTGATTGATGCTGTGTTCCATAAAGGCGGTGATGTTGAGGTGGATAGCTACAGCGCCTTCTTCGATAACGGCCATCGCCGCAAGACAGAGCTCGACAGCTGGCTGCGCGAGCGCGGCATTAGCGATTTAGTGATGTTGGGTATTGCGACCGATTACTGCGTTAAATACAGCGTGCTGGATGCGCTGGAGTTGGGTTACAACGTGGAGGTGGTTAAAGAAGGCTGTCGTGGTGTGAACCTGAATCCGGACGACAGTGAAATTGCGTTCGAGCAGATGGCGGCGCAAGGTGCGGTATTAATCTGAAAATAAGGGGCTGGTGAGAACCAGCCCTTTGGCTTTTTAGTGCAGGTTGATGCGCGTGACATCGGGCTCAATGCCGAACTCTTCTTTCAGCTGTTTCTTCGATTTCATCACCATATCGCCACCTTTGCTGATGGTCATATGTTGCGGATCGTCATTGTGGCGAGCCTGCCATAACATCACTAGCTGCAGACAATTCTCTTTCTGCTCTGGCGTTAGCGCGACGCCATCTGGCCATTTGCCGATTTCAACCGCCGTGGAGAGTCGTTCGTAGACTTCCGGCGTCATCGCCTCCAGCATTGCTTCCAGTTCCTGTTTCATGCTTAGCCCTCTTGCTGATTGCCCTGCTCATCAGTGAAGTTTAGCGAAGCGGAGTTCACGCAATAGCGCTCGCCGCTTGGCTGTGGGCCATCCGGGAACACATGCCCCAAATGCGCGTCACAGTTGCCACAACGAATCTCAACCCGATGCATGCCGTGTGAATCATCTTCCAGATAGCGGATAGCTTCGTCACTGAAAGGCTGATAGAAACTTGGCCAGCCACAGCCTGAATCATATTTGGTTTCGGAGAGAAACAGCGGCGAGTTACAAACTAAGCAGTGGTAAATCCCTTCCTGCTTATTGTGCAGCAAGGCGCCCGAGAAAGGGGGCTCCGTTCCACGATGCTGAGTGACATAGCGCTGCATTTCGGAAAGCTGCGCAATTTTTGCGTCGGGTGCGGTGTCTTTAGCCATTTTGAGTTCCGGAGTGTCATTCTGAAAAAATCGACTAGTATTCTAACAAACGTACAACATCTATCGGGTCTTTTTTCGTGCTAACGCATCCGACATCTCTTCCACAGCACGATTTTGTGATGGCGATCACCCTTTGCAAAAGTCATCCCTTTTCAGCCCGCATTCGGCGTAACATAGGCGCGCAATAAGGGTGCTGCGTAAGCGATTGCGCAACGAATTATTCCTGGTGTTGGAATTGACCTGTCGCAACAATTGACACGATTCCGCTTGACGCCTGGTAAGGTTTTTGTAATTTTACAGCCAACCTTTTATTCACTAACAAATAGCTGGTGGAATATATGACTATCAAAGTAGGTATTAACGGTTTTGGCCGTATCGGTCGCATCGTTTTCCGTGCTGCGCAGCAGCGTTCTGACATCGAAATCGTCGCGATCAACGATCTGCTCGACGCCGATTACATGGCATACATGCTGAAGTATGACTCTACTCACGGTCGTTTTGACGGCACTGTAGAAGTGAAAGACGGTGCACTGATTGTTAACGGTAAGAAAATCCGTGTTACCGCTGAGAAAGACCCGGCTAACCTGAAGTGGGACGAAGTGGGTGTTGACGTTGTTGCTGAAGCGACCGGTATCTTCCTGACCGACGAAACTGCACGTAAACACATCACTGCTGGCGCGAAGAAAGTGGTTCTGACTGGTCCTTCTAAAGACAGCACCCCAATGTTCGTACGTGGCGCTAACTTTGACAAATATGCTGGCCAGGACATCGTTTCTAACGCGTCTTGCACCACTAACTGCCTGGCTCCACTGGCTAAAGTTATCAACGACAACTTCGGTATCGTTGAAGGTCTGATGACCACCGTGCACGCAACTACCGCAACCCAGAAAACCGTTGATGGCCCGTCTCACAAAGACTGGCGCGGCGGTCGTGGCGCAGCGCAGAACATCATCCCATCTTCTACCGGTGCAGCTAAAGCAGTTGGCGTTGTTCTGCCAGAGCTGAACGGCAAACTGACCGGTATGGCGTTCCGTGTTCCTACTCCAAACGTGTCTGTTGTTGACCTGACTGTTCGTCTGGAAAAACCAGCGACCTACAAAGAAATTTGTGCAGTGATCAAAGCTGAGTCAGAAGGCAAAATGAAAGGCGTTCTGGGCTACATCGAAGACGACGTGGTTTCTACCGACTTCAACGGCGAAACCCTGACTTCAGTGTTCGATGCTAAAGCAGGTATCGCTCTGAACGACAACTTCGTGAAACTGGTTTCCTGGTACGATAACGAAACTGGTTACTCACACAAAGTTCTGGATCTGATTGCTCTGGTTGCTTCTAAGTAAGCTAACCGGCTAAACAGACAAGGGGTGACTTCGGTCGCCCCTTTTTTTCGACTGGATAAAGAGAAGGTCTGACCATGCAAGATACGCTTTATACCCTTCCGGTAGTGAATCAAATCACCCCTTATCTGTCACAGCGTCAGCAGGGTGATTTACCGATTGTGGTGATCAGCCATCCCAAAGTACGTGCGGCGATTGCCCTGCAAGGCGCACATCTGCTCTCGTGGCAGCCGAGCGGCCAGCAACCGGTGATTTGGCTCAGTGAAAAGACGCCGTTTACCACGGGCAAAGCAATTCGCGGCGGCGTGCCTATCTGCTGGCCGTGGTTTGGTCCGGCAGGTGAACCTGCACACGGTTTTGCACGTAACATGCCGTGGACATTGACCGCCCATGACGAAAACGAAGATGCGGTATTGCTGACTTTTACGCTGGAAAGCAATGCGCAAACTAAAAAGCTGTGGCCACACGATTTCACCCTGCTCGCTCGTTTCCGTATTGCTGAACATTGTGAAATTGAGCTGGAAGCCTACGGCGATTATGAAGCCACGGCAGCGTTGCACAGCTACTTCCAGATTGCAGATATCGCGCAGGTCGAAGTGAGCGGATTGGGTAACAGCTTTATCGATAAGGTTAACGATAATGCGGTTGGCGCATCAGACGGTAAACAGACCTATCCTAGCCGCGTGGATCGTATTCACACCGCGGCAGATGACTGCAGCGTGATTCACGATAAAGCTGGTAAACGTCAGATTGAAGTCTATCACCACTATCAAAGTGACGTTGTCACGTGGAACCCAGGTCCTGAATTGTCATGCAGCATGGGTGATATGCCAAATGAAGGCTACAAAAACATGGTGTGCGTGGAAACGGCGCGCATTAGCAAGCCGTTAAAAAGCGCGGGCGAATCCCCTGCGCGTTTGGGCACCACGATTCGTATTGTTAAAAAGTAATAAGATGCGGCGCTGTTGCGCCGCTAAACCACATCCAATGAGGTTTTCGTTAGTGGCGCAGGAAACGCCCGATCGATGATGCTCAGCTCTTCATCCGTTAGATTGATGCCAAGCGCCGCAGCGTTTTGCTGCACATGTGCAACGCTGCTGGCTTTTGGAATGGCTAAAACGCCCTGTTGGCGTATCACCCAAGCCAGCATCGCTTGCGCCACGCTAATGCCCTTCTGTTGTGCAATCTGTTGAAGATGCGGATCGTCAAACAACGCCTGGCGCAATCGTCCAGCCTGAGCCAACGGGCAATAGGCCATAATTGGCATCTCGCGCTGCTGACATTGTGGCAATAAATCGTACTCGATACCGCGCGACGCTAAGTGGTACAGCACCTGATTAGTTAAACAGGCTTTGCCGCCGGGCTCATGCCACAGTTCCAGCATATCGTCGTGGTCAAAGTTAGAGACACCCCAATGGCGAATTTTGCCCTGCTGCTGCAAAGATTCCATCGCACGGATGGTTTCTTCTAAGGGCACATTGCCCCGCCAGTGCAACAGATAAAGATCGAGGTAATCGGTTTGTAGACGGCGCAGACTGCGTTCGCAAGCTTCAATAGCGTCAACTTCTCCGGCATTCCATGGATAGACCTTCGATACCAGCCAGGCTTGATCGCGACGTCCGCGTAACGCTTCCCCGACCACCTCTTCAGCGCCGCCTTCTGCATACATCTCAGCGGTGTCGATAACCTTGAGGCCGAGATCTAAGCCCGCCTGCAGTGCCGCCACTTCCTGGCTGCGTAATGATGGATTCTCGCCCATATACCAGGTTCCCTGGCCGATGGCGGGTAAAGCTGATTCACCATGAAATTGAATGGTCTTCATTACTCCTCCTGTTGCGCCAAATTGGGGCTCGTAAATGGTGCAATGTAAGAAAAACGCCTCATTACGAGGCGCTTATTTCATCATCAGAAGCTGTAACTGATGCCGGTCCAAAGTGTGTACTGCCCACTCTTATTGACCATTGGGCTATCTTTAATTTCGCTGTCGAAGCGCGTATAGCGACCTGACAAGCTGGCGTTCCAGTTTTCTGTGATTTGGTAACTGGCGTTCATCTCAACATACTGTGACCAGCTGGCGTCAGGATGGTACTCAGCGATGCCAGTACGCGCACTTTCATGCGAGGAAACACCGTAGTAATAACGGTTCTGATTGGCGCTGTTCCACAGCGCGCCAATGCCCGGCGTCAGGCTGAAAGCACCGAAATTAAAGCGATATAAATAGGTGAGATCCCACATCATGCCGTTGCTGTTATTGAGCACATCACCCAGCAATGTGGTGCGCACGATGCCCCAGTCCGCCACATGACGATAGTTGGCGCCGGCCATCAGCGTCATACGGCGCTTATCCAGCGCTTTCATATCACCCAAATCGTTGTCTTTAGGATCGTACTCCTGCGGCGATCCCAGCACGGTCAGCGACAGCTGATTCTGTGGGTCTTTCCATAGGTAATAGCCGCCTTGCAGGCTGCGGAACCAGAAGTTTTCACCTTCATAATTAATCACCGGAATCGGCAGATAGCGGTCTTGTCCGCCCCGATAAGGTGACTGCGCGTAAATGACCGAAGCGCCGAGAGATAAGGGTTCTGCATGAGTGCCGAACGCCGCAAAATAACAATGAACAGCCAGAGCAAGCGCTTTAAGTTTGAATTGGTTCACAATTTAATCAGTCCATTAATATAACAATCACACGCAGAGTCTAACCAAATTTTTGCTATCGGTTAACGTTTAATGATGCTCTCTAACCAGCACCGGGAAATAATCTGAGTGGCTGCATCGCTCTCGCTGCTTAGGTTGATTGCCTCGGTGCTTATGAGACTTTGTTATTGATATATCGCTGAATAAGGAGAAAAGTGGCTGCAGGTTTTCTGAATGCCTTCTACAGTTAAATGTAAGACGAGACTTTTTTGTACGAGCAGAGTAACCATAAGAATTGTGTACCCCGATTAAAAAACGTCAGGTTGGCATAAGGGTTGCTGTACTCAATAAAGAATATCTTCCGGGAGCTGCTACAAACTTTTATTACGCTCCTTTACCTGTGCTAAAAACGAAAGGACGGGCATCGCTATGAATATATTCGATCACTATCGTCAGCGTTATGAAGCTGCCAAGGATGAAGAGTTCTCATTGCAGGAATTCCTCGCCATCTGTAAACAGGATCGCAGTGCATACGCCAACGCTGCAGAGCGACTATTAATGGCCATCGGTGAGCCGGTGATGGTTGACACTGCGCAAGAGCCACGCCTTTCCCGCATCTTCTCCAACCGCGTCATGGGACGCTACCCTGCCTTCGAAGAGTTTTACGGTATGGAGGAAGCGATTGAGCAAATCGTCTCCTATCTGAAACACGCCGCGCAGGGTTTGGAAGAGAAGAAACAGATCCTTTACTTACTGGGCCCGGTGGGCGGCGGTAAATCCTCGCTGGCGGAGCGCCTGAAAGCGCTAATGCAGCGTGTGCCGATTTATGTGCTGAGCGCCGACGGCGAACGCAGCCCGGTAAACGATCATCCACTCTGCCTGTTTAACCCGCAGGAAGACGCCAATATTCTGGAAAAAGAGTATGGCGTGCCGCGGCGCTACCTTGGCACCATCATGTCGCCTTGGGCGGCAAAACGTCTGCACGAGTTTGGCGGCGATATTACCCGTTTCAAAGTGGTGAAAGTGTGGCCGTCGATTCTGGAACAGGTGGCGATTGCAAAAACTGAACCGGGTGATGAGAACAACCAGGACATCTCTGCGTTGGTTGGTAAAGTCGATATCCGCAAACTGGAAAATCACGCGCAAAACGATCCTGATGCTTACGGCTATTCAGGTGCTTTGTGCCGTGCGAACCAGGGCGTGATGGAATTCGTCGAGATGTTTAAAGCACCGATTAAAGTGCTGCATCCGCTGCTGACCGCTACGCAGGAAGGTAACTACAACGGTACTGAAGGGATCTCTGCCCTGCCGTTCAACGGCATCATTCTGGCGCACTCCAACGAATCAGAATGGGTCACCTTCCGTAATAACAAAAACAATGAGGCGTTCCTTGACCGTGTTTACATCGTCAAAGTGCCTTACTGCTTACGCGTCTCCGAAGAGATCAAGATCTACAACAAACTGTTGGATCACAGTGAGTTGACCACTGCGCCATGCGCGCCGGGTACGCTGGAAACGCTGGCCCGCTTCTCCATTTTGTCGCGTTTGAAAGAGCCGGAAAACTCCAGCATCTACTCAAAAATGCGCGTTTATGATGGCGAAAGCCTGAAAGATACCGATCCAAAAGCCAAATCCTGGCAGGAGTATCACGATTACGCAGGCGTAGATGAGGGCATGAACGGCCTTTCTACCCGCTTCGCGTTTAAAATCCTGTCGCGCGTGTTCAACTTCGACCATGCCGAAGTGGCGGCCAACCCGGTGCACCTGTTCTACGTACTGGAGCAGCAAATTGAGCGCGAGCAGTTCCCGCAGGATCAAGCCGAGAAGTATCTGGAGCACCTGAAAGGCTACCTGATTCCGAAATACGCCGAGTTTATTGGTAAAGAGATTCAGACTGCGTATCTGGAGTCCTACTCTGAATACGGTCAGAACATCTTTGATCGCTACGTTACCTACGCTGATTTCTGGATCCAGGATCAAGAGTACCGCGATCCTGACACCGGACAGCTGTTTGACCGCGAATCGCTGAACGCCGAGCTGGAAAAGATCGAGAAACCTGCCGGGATCAGTAACCCGAAAGATTTCCGTAACGAGATCGTCAACTTCGTGCTGCGTGCCCGCGCGCAGAATAGTGGACGCAATCCGAACTGGACCAGCTACGAAAAACTGCGCACGGTTATCGAGAAGAAAATGTTCTCGAACACCGAAGAGTTGCTGCCAGTGATTTCGTTCAATACCAAAACCTCAACGGACGAGCAGAAAAAACACGATGATTTTGTCGATCGCATGATGGAAAAAGGCTATACCCGCAAGCAAGTTCGCCTGCTGTGCGAGTGGTATCTGCGCGTGCGTAAATCTTCATAATCGTTATCTGTAAGCGTCGCGGTGCTTCGGTGCTGTAACAGGAGGCCGGGTTTTCCCGGCCTAAGCTTGCAATGCAGTTTGGGGGATTTTTATGGCCTATTTTATCGATCGGCGTCTCAACGGTAAGAATAAAAGCGCCGTCAATCGGCAGCGCTTTCTGCGCCGTTATAAGTCGCAAATCAAGCAATCGATCTCCGAGGCCATCAATAAGCGTTCGGTGACCGATGTCGAGAGCGGCGAATCGGTCTCGATTCCAATTGACGATATCAATGAGCCGAGTTTCCATCAGGGCCGTGGCGGCAGTCGCCATCGCGTTCATCCTGGGAACGACCATTTCGTGCAAAACGATCGCATTGAACGTCCGCAAGGTGGCGGCGGCGGCGGTGGTAGCGGCCAGGGCAATGCCAGTCAGGACGGTGAAGGCCAGGATGAGTTCGTCTTCCAAATCTCTAAAGATGAATATCTCGATTTGCTGTTCGAAGATTTGGCGTTGCCGAACCTGCGTAAGAATCAGCATCGTCAGTTAAACGAGTACAAAACCCATCGCGCGGGCTATACCTCAAATGGTACGCCGGCAAACATCAGCGTGGTGCGTTCGCTACAAAACTCATTGGCGCGTCGTACCGCAATGACGGCGGGTAAACGCCGGATGTTAAACGAGCTGGAAGCCACGCTAACCGAAGTGGAAAACAGCGAACCGGCGCAGTTACTGGAAGAGGAGCGTTTACGTAAAGAGATCGCCGAGCTGCGCGCGCGCATCGATCGCGTGCCGTTTATCGATACCTTTGATCTGCGCTACAAAAACTTCGAGAAGCGGCCAGAACCTTCCAGCCAGGCCGTGATGTTCTGCCTGATGGACGTATCAGGTTCGATGGATCAGGCCACCAAAGATATGGCGAAGCGTTTCTATATTCTGCTGTATCTGTTCCTGAGCCGTACTTATAAGAACGTCGACGTGGTTTACATTCGTCATCACACTCAGGCGAAAGAGGTCGACGAACAGGAGTTCTTCTACTCGCAGGAAACCGGCGGCACCATTGTATCCAGTGCATTGAAGTTGATGGATGAAGTGGTTAAAGAGCGTTATGACCCGTCGCAGTGGAACATCTATGCGGCGCAAGCGTCGGATGGTGATAACTGGGCCGATGATTCACCGCTCTGCCACGAGATCTTAGCCAAGCATATTCTGCCGGTTGTGCGTTATTACAGCTACATCGAAATCACGCGCCGCGCGCACCAGACCTTATGGCGCGAGTACGAACATCTGCAGGCGATGTTTGATAACTTCGCAATCCAACATATTCGCGAGCCAGAAGACATCTATCCAGTATTTAGAGAACTTTTCCACAAGCAGGCTGCAGAAGCCTAAGTCTATAAGCCGGTCACTGACCGGCTTTTTCTTTGCAGCAGCCCCGCTCACTTCCCGCCATTTCTTGTTGTTTTTTCATACAAATTTAGCTGTATATGGGATATGGCCCCACAGAATGAAAAAATGTGCAATTAAGCGCTGACAAGCTATTGATAAGGCATTATCTTTTCACCTTGTCTGTGTGAATCCCCCGCAGTTTGTCTTTTTTGCCCCGCCGCAGGAGAACGCCGTTGAATACCAGCATGATTTACAGTGTGTTTATTATTGGGTCCGTGCTGGTAGCAGCAAGTATTTTACTCAGTTCCTTTTCCTCGCGCCTTGGCATTCCGATTCTGGTGATCTTCCTCGCGCTCGGCATGTTGGCCGGCATTGATGGCATTGGTGGCATCGCGTTTGATAACTATCCGGTTGCCTATCTGGTCTCAAACCTGGCGTTAGCCATCATCTTGCTCGATGGCGGTATGCGCACCAAAGCGACCTCGCTAAAAGTGGCGCTCGGCCCGGCGCTATCGCTGGCGACCGTCGGCGTGATGATCACCGCAGGTTTAACCGGCGTCGCCGCTGCCTGGTTGTTTAAGCTCGACCTGATGCAGGGCTTCCTGATTGGCGCGATTATCGGTTCCACCGATGCCGCCGCAGTATTCTCGCTGCTGGGTGATAAAGGCCTCAACGAACGTGTCAGCTCCACGCTGGAGATTGAATCTGGCAGCAACGACCCGATGGCGGTATTTCTCACCATCACGCTGATCGACATGATCCAGCAAGGCCAGTCCGGCCTGAGCTGGATGTTCGTGGTGCATCTGGTGCAGCAGTTTGGTCTTGGCATCGTATTAGGCCTTGGCGGCGGCTGGGCGCTGCAGCAGTTGATAAACCGCATCAATCTCGCGCAGGGTTTATATCCGCTGCTGGCGGTGAGTGGCGGCATCATCGTGTTTGCGCTGACCACGGTAATGGAAGGCAGCGGCATTCTGGCGGTGTATCTTTGCGGCTTCCTGCTGGGCAACAGCCCGATTCGCAACCGCCACGGTATTTTGCAAACCTTTGACGGCATGGCATGGCTGAGCCAAATCGGCATGTTTATTGTGCTGGGTTTGCTGGTGACGCCATCCGATTTGTGGCACATCGCGGTGCCGGCGATGATTCTGTCGCTGTGGTTGATTCTGGTAGCACGCCCACTATCGATTCTGGTTGGCCTGTTGCCTTTCAAGGGCTTCACCGGACGCGAACGTATCTTTATCAGTTGGGTGGGCTTACGTGGCGCGGTGCCGATCATCCTCGCCGTATTCCCGATGATGGCCGGACTGGAAAACGCCAAACTCTACTTCAACATCGCCTTCTTTGTGGTGCTGGTATCGCTGATGCTGCAAGGTACGTCGCTGGGCTATGCCGCCAAACGTGCCAAAGTGGTGGTGCCGCCAACCGCCTCGCCGATTAGCCGGGTTGGACTGGATATCCATCCAGAAAATCCGTGGGAGCAATTCATTTACCAGTTGGGCGCAGACAAGTGGTGCGTTGGCGCGGCGCTGCGTGATTTGCAGATGCCCCGCGAAACCCGCATTGCCGCCCTGTTCCGTGACAACGTGTTGATGCACCCCAACGGCAACACGCGTCTGAAAGAAGGCGATGTGCTGTGTGTGATTGGCCGGGAACGCGATCTCCCCGCTCTTGGCAAAATGTTCAGCCAATCGCCGCCCGTCTCGCTCGATCAACGTTTCTTCGGCGACTTTATCCTCGATGCCGAGGCACGTTTGAAAGATGTGGCGCAAATTTACGGGCTGGAGTTGGATGAACAAACCAACGATCAGCAGTCGTTAGGACAGTTGGTGATGAGTTTGCTGGGCAGTACGCCGGTGGTTGGCGATCAGGTGGAATGGAACCAGTTAACCTGGACGGTGGCAGAAAAAGAAGACAACCAAATCGTGAAAATCGGCGTGCGTGTAATGGAAGACAAGGAATAATCCGAGGCCATTATCGCTCGTAAACTGCGTATGAACGACTATGCTCACTATTCAACCCAGTTAATACGGGAGAATGTAATGGGACACGTGGTTAAGATTGGTCGTTATGAGATTGTTGACGCAGAGTTCAATACTGACAATGGCGATACTGTGAGTATTCCCTGCCATACCAATCCCGGCCTGAGTGACCAACTCGACGGCTGGGATGTGGATACCAGTGTACCGGCATGGATTGATGAAGAGGCTGTCGATCTACAAATCGGACACTACGACAAGCAGCAGGATCTTTGGGTACTGAAAAAACCTGCCTGACTGGCTGGCGCCGCCATTGATGAAAATGGCGGTCATTCCGAAAAGTTGTCTTAAAATGAAGCGTTATATCCGCGATTAATTAACTTTTAACGATATTTTTCAAGTAGATAGCCAATTATTTCTTTAGTCATTTTTTTCCTTTTCAGACTATTTCCATATTAACTCTGTCAAATAACTCCTGCATACTCTTAAACGTTGCTGCAGCTTTTCGTGACGTGCATCACGTCTCAAACGGTCCTTTCCTTGCAGCGCTTATGGCAGCACAGACTTATAAATCGCTGAAAGAATTATTCTTTCTGCTTTTCAGCGGATCACTCCTGAGCGCGTACTTGATTCTGGTCAGGCCATCTTTTACTTAAGAAAAGAGAGCAGGTTTTATGGCAAGTACTTTGATAATGAATGATGCAACCCGCTCGTGGAGCGGACTGCGCAAAAACCTCATCGCAAAAGTCGCACTTAGTTTCTCGGATTTAATTGCGTTAAATCTGGCATTGTTTTTATCTGCCGCCACCGTTCAAGGTATTTGGGGCGAACTGGATACGTTTATTCCGCCTCAGCAGATTGAATACCGATTTATTGCCCAATTTAGCCTTTCTATTCTTTGCACCGCCTGGTTCTGGGTGCGTATGCGTCACTACACCTATCGCAAACCATTTTGGTTTGAATTGAAAGAAGTGATTAAAACCCTGTTCGTCTTCTCTCTGCTTGATCTGGCGCTGATTGCCTTTTCAAAATGGGACTTCTCGCGCATGGTTTGGGTGTTCAGCTGGACTTACGCCCTGCTGCTGCTGCCGCTGATGCGTGCCGTGGTAAAACGTGCGATCAATCGTGCAGGTCAGTGGCAGAAGGAAACCATCATTATTGGTTCCGGTAAAAACGCAATGGAAGCCTATGCGGCGCTGCAGAGCGAAGAGATCCTGGGTTACAACGTGCAGGCGTTCATTTCACTGGATGATGACCAACAGCACGAAAAAGTGAATGGCGTTCCGGTTATCACCTGGAAAGATATCAACTGGCAAACCATGGACCGTGACAACACGCAATTTATCGTCGCCACAGAATTTGAGCAGCAAGTGGTGCGCGATAAATGGCTGAAGTTTCTGTCCAAAATGAAGTGCCGTTCGATTTCCGTGATCCCAACGCTGCGCGGCGTGCCGCTGTATGGCACCGACATGTCATTCATCTTCAGCCATGAAGTGATGATCTTACGCGTCAGCAACAACCTGGCAAAACGCTCTTCACGCTTCCTGAAACGCACCTTCGATATTGTGGTGGCATCCATGCTGCTGCTGTTCCTCGGTCCGGTATTCGGTCTGCTGTGTGCGATGGTGAAACGTGACGGCGGCAATGCGATTTATGGTCATGAACGCGTTGGACAAGATGGCGTGAAGTTTAAGTGCCTCAAGTTCCGCTCGATGGTGACCAACTCGCAGGAAGTGCTGCAAAATCTGCTGGCGACCAGCGAGGAAGCGCGTGCTGAATGGGATCGTGATTTCAAACTGAAAAACGATCCGCGCGTGACTAAAATTGGTAACTTCCTGCGCAAAACCAGCCTTGATGAGCTGCCACAGTTGTGGAACGTGATTCGCGGCGAAATGAGTCTGGTCGGTCCGCGTCCGGTGATTGAAGCGGAACTGGAGCGTTATGCCGGTGATGTGGATTACTACCTGATGGCAAAACCGGGCATGACCGGCTTGTGGCAGGTCAGCGGCCGTAACGACATCGACTACGATACGCGCGTTTACTTCGATTCCTGGTACGTGAAAAACTGGGCATTGTGGACTGACATTGCGATTCTGTTCAAAACCGCTGGCGTAGTGGTCCGTCGCGACGGCGCTTACTAATACCCTCGAGGCGATGCCTGTGCACTTCGGCAGGCATCGCTTTTTTTATCCCTTTCTTTTTCCCCAAAGAGTCATTACCCTTCCGGATTGTTTAACAGGTCGTCCGGTTCGTAATGCAAAAATTCACCTTAATACTTCTTAGCCTGGTGCTGCTGGCGCCGCTGGGCATTGATCTTTACCTCCCTACATTGCCGCAAATCGCCGAAGGTCTTAATAGCCCGGTGAGCCTTATCCAAATCACAATTCCCCTGTTTTTATTGGTGATGGGCATCGGCCAACTGATTACCGGTCCGCTGGTGGATAATTTTGGTCGCAAGCCGATCGCCTTGATTGGTCTGGCGCTTTACATCGTTGGCAGCGCGATAGCCGCTACCAGCACGCTGTGGCCGGTGTTCTTCCTCGCCCGCATCATTCAGGGCTGTGCCGTGTGCTGCACTGCGGTGGTGGCATTCAGTGGCGTGCGCGATCGTCTCAGCGGCGAAGATGCCGCACGCGCTTACGGCTTTCTCAATGGTGCGCTGAATATCGTACCTGCGCTGGCACCGCTGCTTGGCGGGATTCTGGCTGAAGCCTACGGCTGGCGTATGCCGTTCTGGTTCCTGTGCGGCTATGCGGTGGTGATCGGCTTGATCGTGATGCTGTGGCTGCCGGAAACGCGTCCCGCAGACACGTTGCGCGTTAAAGGTTTACCGCTGGCGCAGTACGCTGCCATCGCCCGTGAACCGCGCTTCCTTGCCTTTGCTTTTGCCAATGCCGGCGCGCTAGGCATGGTGCTGACCTATGTGTCGCTGGCACCACACGTGCTGATGACCGAAGGCGGCCTGACGCCGCTACAATTCTCATTTGCCTTTGGCGCCAATGGTTTTTGGATCATGCTGGTTAGCGCTTTCGTGAACAAAACCATTCGTAAAGCGGGACGTCCATTCTGTCTGGCGATGGGTTTCGCCACCATGTTAATCGGCGCGATTCTGTTAATGATGGGTACAACGTTGTTACCGGCAGCGTGGCAAAACCATTGGTCGCTGTACATGATTCCGGTGGCGGTTTCCGTTGCTGGCCTGGCGTTCACGGTCGGTCCCGCAACCAGCTACGCGCTGGAGCCTTATCAGCAGCAAGCGGGCGTTGCTTCTGCACTGCAAGGATTTATTCAGATGGCGTGTGGTGCAGGCGGCAGCATGGCAATCGTGGCGTTGCCCGTTGCGGAGAAATCATCACTGGCACTGATGATGCTGCTGGGTGCAGCGCTGGCCATGACCGCCTGGCGCTGCAGCAAGAAGATGCACGGTCGCGTGACCGCGCTTAAATAACCTCAACCGGAACGCGTGGCGCGAGCGCGCACATCAGCTCGTAGCCCACAGTTCCGGCGGCTTTTGCCACCTCATCGATCTTCACCTGATTGCCCCACAGCTCAACCTTCGAACCGATACCGGCCTGCGGGCAAGGTTCCAAATCGATCATCATCATGTCCATGGAGATGGCGCCGAGCGTTTGCGTGCGGATGCCATCTACGCTGACTGGCGTGCCGGTTGGCGCATGACGCGGATAACCGTCAGCGTAACCGCAGGCGACAATACCAATGCGCTGCGCGCCGCTGGCGTGATAGCGATAACCGTAGCCCACGCCTTCACCGGCGTTCAGCTGCTGCACGCCAATGATTTCGCTGTTGAGCGTCATCACCGGTTGCAATCCGGTGCTGGCGATATCCTGCCAGTCACCGCTCGGTGACGCACCGTAGAGAATAATGCCGGGACGCACCCAATCAAAATGCGCTTCAGGATGCCACAGCGTAGCCGCTGAGTTAGACAGGGAACGCGGGCAACCGAGCCCTTCCGCCGCCCGTTCAACGCATTTCATCGGCTCAACCAGACCTTGCGGATTCTCTGCATCGGCAAAGTGCGCCATCAACGTCATTTCACCGACGTTCGGCAAAGCACGCAGTTTCTGCCACGCCGCATGCGCCTGCTCTGGACGGAAACCAAGTCGATTCATGCCGCTGTTGATTTTGAGGTAAACATCGACCGGTGCCGACAGTTGCGCTTTGGCCAGCGCCTGAATTTGCCAGTTGCTGTGTACGCTGGTGGTGAGGCGATAGCGGTCGATCAGCGCTAAATCATCAGCATGGAAGAAGCCTTCCAGCAGCAGGACCGGCTTTTTCCAGCCCTGCTCCCGCAGCAAGATCGCTTCTTCCATATTCAGCAGCGCAAAGCCGTCGGTTTCGGCCAGACTTTGCCACACGCGGGCCACACCGTGACCATACGCATTGGCTTTCACCACCGACCAGACGCGTGATTGCGGTGCCGCCTGACGTACGACAGCCAGATTATGACGCAGTGCCTGTTGATTGATGGTGGCACCGGTTGGACGTGACATGCTTTTACTCTCCCTGAGGTCTCAGCGCGCCGCGCTGGCGTTACGCAGCGGCGAAGAATGTGGCTCAAAACCTGGCAGGTAGCGCAGCACTGACAAATCATCTGCGGCAATCGCCGGTTTCTGACCGGAAATTAAATCAGCCAAAAGCTGACCGGAACCACAAGCCATCGTCCATCCCAGCGTACCGTGCCCGGTATTGAGATAGAGATTGGAGAGCGGCGTGCGCCCAACAATCGGCGTACCGTCTGGCGTCATTGGACGCAATCCGGTCCAGAACGTGGCCTGTTCGACAAACCCGCCTTCAGGATAGAGATCGCGGACCACCATCTCCAGCGTTTCGCGTCGTGCCGGCAACAGTTTGGTGTTAAAACCAACAATTTCTGCCATGCCGCCCACGCGAATGCGATCGTCAAAGCGCGTAACCGCCACTTTGTAGGTTTCGTCGAGGATGGTGGAAACCGGTGCAGCGTCAGCGTTCTTGATCGGGATGGTCAACGAATAACCCTTCAGCGGATAAACCGGGATGGCGAGGATGTCTTTCAGCAGCGCGGTGGAATAGGAACCGAACGCCACCACGTAAGCATCGGCTTTAATCACCTCATCGCCACACTTCACGCCATAAATGCGATTGCCCTCGCGCAGCAACTGATCAACCGACGTGTTATAGCGGAAGGTCACGCCCGCCTCCGCCGCCATTTCGGCCAGGCGCTGAGTAAACAGCTGGCAGTCGCCGGTTTCGTCGTTAGGGAGACGTAAACCGCCGGTGAGTTTATGCGCCGTCGCCGCTAGCGCGGGTTCGACATTTTTCAGCTGATGCGCTTCCAGTAACTCATAGGGAACGCCCGCATCGCGCAGCACGGCGATATCTTTGCTGGCGCTTTCGAACTGTTGCTGCGTACGGAACAGCTGTAGCGTGCCGCCCTGACGACCTTCATAGGCGATGCCGGTGCTGGCGCGCAGTGTTTTCAGGCAGTCGCGGCTGTACTCCGCGATACGTACCATGCGGCTTTTATTCTCTTGATAGTGCTGCATGTCGCAGTTACGCAGCATATTCCACATCCATTCCAGCTGGAACTTACTGCCATCGAGACGAACCGCCAGCGGCGCGTGACGCTGGAACATCCATTTGACCGCTTTCAGCGGAACGCCCGGTGCCGCCCAAGGCGCGGCATAGCCCGGTGAGATCTGCCCCGCATTACCGGCGCTGGTTTCCAGCGCGGCGGCAGGCTGACGATCGATAACCGTGACCTCATGTCCGGCCTGCGCCAGATACCAGGCGCTCGCCACGCCTACAACACCACTACCAAGAATCACTACGCGCATAAGCCCCTCGTCGCAGCAAAAGAATAATTAACTATTAACCAAGCCCAAGACAGCATAACCCGACCGCCACTTAAATCTTACATTCGACCGACTTATTTCACATGTTTTTTACCTGGCTGCACACTGAAATCATGCAATAGAGCCAAAATCAGGATTTTTTATGCCTTAAATCCCTTAATCAGCAATTTATTATGCGGATGGCAGCGGTTTTGACTTTTTTCAGGAGAAAGCGCCGCAGTCATACAATCCACTTATAAACAGAACATTGTTCTGACAAATAAAATAAAACCAATATTTGTCATCAGTATCGACTTAACTAACGCTTTTTGAATGATTTTCTGCCAAAAGAATTCGATTGAGATTCAGTTTCGGATAGGCGACAGTGGACTATCATTGAAGTGTTCGCTCAGTTTTATTGGGCCATCTTTACTCAGGATGAGGCCTTAAACGATCGTGACAGGTAATTCCTGCCGCTTGCAAAACAGAGGTGCGCTATGACGACAATCTTTGACGAGCCAACCCGCAACAGTAAACGACTCAGTGATGGTCCCGACTGGACTTTCGAATTGCTGGATGATTATCTGGCGGAAATTGACCGCGTAGCCAAAAGTTACGGACTGGAAACCTATCCGCACCAAATTGAAGTGATCACCTCCGAACAGATGATGGATGCCTACTCCAGCGTGGGTATGCCGATCAACTATGCACACTGGTCGTTCGGCAAGAAATTCATCGAAACGGAACAGCGCTATAAGCACGGTCAGCAAGGCCTGGCGTATGAAATCGTCATCAACTCCAACCCGTGTATCGCCTATTTGATGGAAGAGAACACCATGACCATGCAGGCGCTGGTGATGGCGCACGCCTGTTACGGTCACAACTCGTTCTTCAAAAATAACTATCTGTTCCGCAGCTGGACCGATGCCAGTTCCATCGTGGATTACCTGCTCTTCGCCAGAAATTACATTACCGACTGCGAAGAGCGCTACGGCGTGGAGGAAGTTGAGCGGCTGCTCGATTCCTGCCATGCGCTGATGAACTACGGCGTGGATCGCTATAAACGCCCGCAGAAAATTTCGCTGCAGGAAGAGAAAGCTCGCCAGCAGAGCCGCGAAGAGTATTTGCAGAGTCAGGTGAATACGCTATGGCGTACGCTGCCGCGTAAAGAGAAGGAGTCGGTGCATATTGAGGCATCGCGCTACCCTTCTGAACCGCAGGAAAACCTGCTCTATTTCATGGAAAAAAATGCGCCGCTGCTGGAATCCTGGCAACGTGAAGTGCTGCGCATTGTGCGTAAAGTTAGCCAGTATTTTTATCCGCAGAAACAGACGCAGGTAATGAATGAAGGCTGGGCCACGTTCTGGCACTACACCATCCTTAATCATCTGTATGACGAAGGCAAAGTGTCGGAGCGCTTTATGATGGAGTTCCTGCACAGCCACACCAACGTGGTGTATCAGCCGCCGTATAACAGTCAGTGGTATAACGGCATCAACCCGTATGCGCTGGGCTTTGCGATGTTCCAGGACATCAAGCGTATCTGTCAGACGCCAACCGAAGAAGACCGCTACTGGTTCCCGGACATTGCTGGTTCGGACTGGCTGAAAACCATGCATTTCGCCATGCGCGAGTTTAAGGATGAGAGCTTTATCAGCCAGTTCCTGTCACCGAAGGTGATGCGTGATTTCCGTCTGTTCACGGTAATGGATGATGACCGCAACAATTTCCTCGAAATTGCAGCTATCCATGATGAAGCGGGTTATCGCGCCATACGTCAGCAGTTGTCGGCGCAGTACAATCTGAGCAATCTGGAACCGAACATTCAGGTCTACAACGTGGATTTACGTGGCGACCGCTCACTGACGTTGCGTTATGTGCCGCAACAGCGTGCGCCGCTCGATAAGAGCCGCAAAGAAGTGTTGAAGCATGTGCATCGTTTGTGGGGCTTTGATGTGATTCTGGAGCAACAGAATGAAGACGGCAGCGTCGAGTTGCTGGATCGTTCACCCGCGCGCGGCCCAACGCTATAAAGCAAAAAACCGGACTGTTGAGGTCCGGTTTTTCTTTTATCGCTTGCTGGCTAAATCGTCCGGCATGCTTTTCTGCATCTTATGCCAAATCTCACCGCTGCGGCGTCCGTATTCACGCACGCTATCGACAATCTGCTCCTGCGATGGGTTGGCCACGCACAGGTCAGCCAATTGGCGATAGAAGTTACGCGCCAGTTCACGCGCTTCCAGGCTGGAGAAATAGTGACGACCAACGCGGGTATACAATCCTTTCAGGCCATTCAAAATCAGACCATAAATCGGGTTGCCCGAAGCAAACGCCAGGCCGCGGAACACGCGATAATCGAGCTCGGTATAGGCTTCGGCTTTATCTTCCTCGATCAGCGCATTCTCAAGCACTTCACGCGCTTTTTCTGGATGATGACGCAGCGCACGGCTGATAAAAATCGACGAGATGTTGGTGCGCACCGACAGCAAATTATCAATCAACTGCGGGACGCTATCGTGATCGAGTCGGGCCAGGGTTTCGAGGATGTTTAAACCGGAGGTTTCCCAGAAATCGTTAACGCGCGTCGGTTTGCCATGTTGAATGGTCAACCAGCCATCGCGCGCCAGACGCTGCAACACTTCACGCAACGTGGTGCGTGTCACGCCAATTAGTTCAGAAAGCTCACGTTCGGCAGGTAGAATGGATCCCGGCGGAAAACGACTGTTCCAGATGCTTTCAATAATATACTCTTCAGCAAATCCCGCGGGGCTCTGCGCCTTAATCACCATAGCATTTATTTCTCGTTGCTTTCTTTATCGTAATGCGACTCATCATACCAGAGCGGCTATAGCGGAAATAGCCTGCCAACCGATTAAAAGCGCGCGCTGGCGCAAAATTCAGCCGTGAATTCAGAGGAAATTCCCCGGTCAGGCACACGTTTGCGCTGCGTCTGAGGCTTGCATTTATCGGATGAAGCGCCTGACTGGATCTTTTTTGGCCTCAACGCGACTTAAGTCATTTTTGTACATGATTTTTTCCCGTTACCTGGCTGGCACGGTTGCGCTTTTGGTTTACACTGCGAAACATTAACGGTTACAGGAAAAGCAATATGTTGCGATATTTGAATCAATGCTCGCGTGGACGCGGTGCCTGGCTTCTGCTGGCCCTGACGGCGTTGGCGTTTGAATTGACGGCGTTGTATTTTCAGCACGTGATGGGGCTGCAACCCTGCGTAATGTGTATTTATGAGCGTTGCGCGCTGTTTGGCGTGATGGGCGCGGGCATTGTGGGCGCTATTGCGCCGAAAACACCGCTACGCTGGGCGGCCATTCTCATCTGGATCTACAGCGCAATTGAAGGCACGCGCCTCTCTTACGATCACACCATGATTCAACTGCATCCCAACCCGTTTGTCACCTGCGACTTTGCCGCGCGTTTCCCAACCTGGTTGCCGCTGGATAAATGGTTGCCTTCTGTATTCGTAGCGAGCGGTGATTGCGCTGAGCGCGGCTGGACCTTCCTGACCTGGAGCATGCCGCAGTGGATGATCGTGATTTTTGCCGCTTATCTGCTGGTGGCGCTGCTGGTGCTGATTGCACAACCGTTCAAACCGAAACGCCGCGATCTGTTCGGACGCTAAGCACAAACAAAACAGGCAGCCTTGGCTGCCTGTTCTATGTTTAACCGTTGCGATCCGGTCGATCGATTATATGCTCTTCCCAATCCCGCACTTCACTCTCACGCACCGCAATAAAACGCACGGAAATACGCTGGGCATGCATCGCCTTTTTAGAACCGGCGATCAGCGGATGCCACGCCGGCAAGGTTTTACCTTCTCCTAACACACGATAGGCGCAGGTGCGCGGCAGCCATTCAAAACTGGTGAGGTTTTCACGCGTCAACTTGATGCAATTCTCTTCCAACTCAAAACGATGCTCGTAGTTACGACACTGGCAGGTTTTGATATTCAGCTGATTGCAGGCCACGTTGGTGAAGTAGATTTCGTCGGTGTCCGCATCCTGCAACTTATTCAGGCAACATTGGCCGCAGCCGTCGCACAGGGATTCCCACTCTGCGTCGTTCATTTGGTCAAGGCGTTTAGTCTGCCAGAAAGGTTGTTCAGTCATGATGGCGGTCCGGGTTAGCAAAGAGACCGCACCTTATAAAGGTTCAGGTGCGGTGATGCAAGTTTTACAGAACGCGTGTCGAAATACCGTGACCGGCCAGCGTGATTTCCAGCTTATCGCCAGAACGCATCGGGCCAACGCCTTCAGGCGTACCGGTCAGCACGACATCGCCTGCGCGCAGGGTGAAATACTGGCTCATATAGGCAATCAGCGGCAAAATTTTGTGGATCATATCGGCGGTCGTGCCGTGCTGGCGCACTTCGCCGTTAACAATCAGCTTCAGTTCGGTGTCCTGAGGATCGCCGCTAAACTCAGAAACGGGAATAAAACCCGACAGCGGACACGAGTTATCGAAACCTTTGGATTTTTCCCACGGTTGGCCCGCTTTCTTCAAACCGGCCTGCACGTCGCGTAAGGTCAAATCCAGCGCGACGCCATAGCCAGCAATCGCCTTCGCAACGTGCTCTTCGCTCGCCTGTTTCAGCGTTGAGCCAATCAGCACCGCCAGCTCAACTTCATGATGCACTTCACCAAAATTTGCCGGAATCGACAGCGGCTGGCGCAAATCGCAGACCGCAGTTTCCGGTTTGATAAACACCACCGGTTCGGTTGGCGTGGCACTTCCCATCTCCTTTATGTGCTTCGCATAGTTGCTGCCGACGCAAACCACTTTGCTGACCGGATAATCCAACAGAGCGCCCTGCCAGTTACGATGCTGATACATGCTATTCCCCTGCTTTGGTTGTGTTTGCCGCCAGTGCATCTGGCGATGAAGTCTGGCTCAGTGCCGGAACGCGGCAGGCTGAGGTGGAATATATTAGCGGGTTTATGGCGGCTGGCGTGGCGGAAATTGTCAAAAGTCGTTAATCGTATACAACAAAATCAGCTAAACGCTTGGATAATTGCCCGCAATAAAGGGTTAAAGCGGGCAGTTAATTAACGCAAATAGCACTGATTATTTCTACAGGATATATTTACAGATGAATCTGAATTAATCTTTTTTACCCTGATCGAGATGAATGTTGAGCAGACTTTCAACCGGTGGTGGAATTTGCAAATAATAGCCGTGTTCGCTTAAACCTTGCTTAACTTTATTGATATCCGCGTTAGCCAGCTTGTCACACTTATCCAGCGATAACACCATTGCCAGCTGGGGTTTGCCGAAGCCACGCAGCAGTTCTTCCGGTACCCGTGAGAAATCGTCTTTTTTTTCAACATACAGATAAGTCTGTTCACGTTGCGGGCTTCTGTAGATCACACAAAACATATTTTTTACTCGAATTAACCGATGGCGTCACTTGCCTGAATATAGCAGTAACTATAACATGCTTGCAGAACTTCGAATATTGACCGTTTGATGTTAATGCCGATTTTATCGGCGTACATTTAAGGGTCGTAAAACAGGACTGAGTCAGCACAGATGTCGCAAACGCCAATCGAATTCAAGGGAAGCAGTTTTACCCTGTCAGTCGTTCATCTGCATCATTCGCAACCCGAGGTGATTCGTCAGGCGCTACAGGACAAAATCGATCAGGCACCTGCCTTTTTGCTGAATGCGCCGGTGGTGCTGAATGTTTCTGCGCTAACCGGCGACATTAACTGGAAACAGATGCAACAAGCGGTGATGGCGACCGGTCTGCGTATCGTCGGTGTCAGCGGTTGCAAAGATGAAGCCCTGAAAAAAATGATTGCCCGCGCGGGTTTGCCGGTACTTTCAGAAGGTAAAGAGAGCCGCAAACAGGCTGCGGCTCCCGTGGTTGAAGCCGCTCCGGTTGTTCCAGCGGTGATCGCTGAAGCCGCCAGTAAAACCCGCATCATTAATACGCCGGTGCGTTCGGGCCAACAGATTTATGCGCGCAATGCCGACCTCATCGTCACCAGCAGCGTCAGCGCCGGTGCCGAACTGGTCGCCGACGGCAACATCCATATTTACGGCATGATGCGCGGTCGCGCGTTGGCCGGCGTCGGTGGACAACGCGACAGCCAGATTTTTTGCACCAACCTCGCCGCAGAGTTGGTCTCTATTGCCGGGGAATATTGGATGATGGATCACATTCCGGCGGAATTCTTTGGTAAAGCGGCGCGTTTGAGTCTCCAAGATGGCGCGCTGACCATTCAGACACTTAATTAAGCCCCTTTTCTTTCGTTAAGGAAATCAACATTTATGGCACGCATTATTGTAGTTACATCGGGTAAAGGGGGCGTTGGCAAGACCACGTCAAGCGCGGCCATCGCCACCGGCTTAGCGCAGAAAGGCAAAAAAACCGTCGTCATCGATTTCGATATCGGCCTGCGTAACCTCGATTTGATCATGGGCTGTGAACGCCGCGTGGTGTATGACTTTGTTAACGTCATTCAGGGTGACGCGACGCTGAATCAGGCGCTGATTCGCGACAAGCGTACAGAGCAGCTTTATATTTTGCCGGCTTCACAGACGCGCGATAAAGATGCGCTGACGCGTGAAGGCGTTGAGAAAGTGCTGAACGATTTGGCGGCGATGGAGTTCGACTTTATCGTCTGCGACTCACCAGCAGGTATCGAAACCGGCGCGCTGATGGCGTTGTACTTCGCTGATGAAGCTATCATCACCACCAACCCGGAAGTCTCTTCAGTACGTGACTCCGACCGTATTCTCGGCATCATCTCTTCGAAATCCCGTCGTGCAGAGAACAGCCAGGATCCGGTGAAAGAGCATCTGCTGCTGACCCGTTACAATCCTGGCCGCGTTACCCGTGGCGATATGCTGAGTATGGAAGACGTGCTGGAAATTTTGCGCATTCCACTGGTTGGCGTCATCCCGGAAGATCAATCTGTCCTGCGCGCCTCTAACCAGGGTGAGCCGGTGATCCTCGACGCAAACGCTGACGCCGGTAAAGCCTATGCTGATACCGTAGATCGCCTGCTTGGCGAAGAACGCCCCTTCCGCTTTATTGAAGAAGAGAAGAAGGGTTTCCTTAAACGCCTGTTCGGGGGATAACCAATGGCATTACTTGATTTCTTTTTATCCCGTAAGAAGAACACAGCCAATATAGCCAAGGAAAGGCTGCAAATTATCGTAGCCGAACGCAGAAGGGGCGACAGTGAGCCCCACTATCTGCCGCAGCTGAAGCGCGATATTTTGGAAGTGATCTGTAAATACGTAAAAATTGACCCGGATATGGTGACCGTTCAGCTGGATCAGAAAGGGGATGATATCTCCATCCTCGAGCTCAACGTAACGCTGCCGGAGCCGGAAGACGTTCCTAAATGATTAAAGCGGTTTCCTGATTTTCCCCTGCGGTGTCGCGCAGGGGAAAATGCTCGCGTTAAAGTACCTGCAGAATCTCGTCGATACCCGCTTTCAGCAAATCGCCCCGCCAGCCTGTCTGTAATTCAGGTGTGCGCGACGCGGTTTTCAATCCCCAATGCACACTCAGCACCTGATTGATCTGGCGACGTGATGCCAGCAGTTCCTGACTGAAACCACTCTCTTCACTTACCTGTTGCACCAGCGCTTTAATGGCTTTGAACGCCTGCTTGTAGTGCGGATGATCGATCAGATTAGGCAGCGGTGGCGGCAAGGTTGATTCATCCTGCGCCTGCGCTTCAGCCACCAGTGCCACCATCGCTTTACCGTGGAAGCGGATTTCATGGCCGTTCAGACCTAAATGATCCAGCTCACCAAGGCTTCCTGGCATAAAGCGCGCCACTTTCCACAGATTCTCTTCGCGTACCACGAAGTTCACCGCCATATCTTTTTGTCGGGCGATGTTTAAACGCCATGCCGCCAGACGCTGCAACGCCGCCAGCTGACGCGGACGCAGCTGCCACGCATTGGTGATATCGCGCCAGGCTTCTTCCGGCTGCAGCACATCGAGGCGACGCTGGCACAGCAAATTGCATTCGCTTAACGCCGCCGCCATGTTGCCGGCTTCCTCGGTTTGCGCCACCAGCTGATGGGCAATCGGCAGCAGATAGGCGACATCGGCGGCGGCATATTCGCATTGACGCTCGGTCAGCGGACGCGCCAGCCAATCGGTACGAGACTCACTTTTATCCAGCTCAATCTTGTTGAAATGCATCACCATCGAGGCAAAACCCCACGACAGCGCCTGGCCGCTAAAGGCCGCCAGAATTTGCGTATCAATCATCGGATCGGGCAGGCATTTAAAACGATGCAGGAACACTTCCAGATCTTCGCCACCGGCGTGAAGGAATTTGGTGACCTGCTTATCCTGCAGCAACGCCACAAACGGCGTCCAGTCACTGATATTAAGCGGATCGATCAGGATCAATTGGTCGCCATCAAACAGCTGAATCAGGCCGAGCTGCGGATAGTAAGTGCGTGTACGCACGAATTCGGTGTCCAGCGCCACGGCAGCGTGCTGGCGTGCCTTCTCGCACACGGCGGCCAGTTGGTCATTTTGGTCGATCAGGGTGTAATTCACGTTGTCTTTCTCGCTGCGGCAAACTACGCGCAGCGCTCCATGTTAAAAGCAATAAAAACGCCGGACTGTGCCGGCGTTAACCTGAGGAGAATGGCGCATTACTGCCCTTCTCGCTTCGCCTCATCACGCAATTCGCGACGCAGAATTTTGCCTACATTGGTCTTTGGCAACTCGTCACGAAACTCGATAATCTTCGGCACTTTGTAGCCGGTGAGCTGGCGACGGCAGTGATCCAGCACCTCTTCTTTGGTCAGTGAGGGATCTTTCTTCACGATGCACACTTTAACCGCTTCGCCCGACAGATCGCTGGGAACACCAATCGCCGCAGCTTCACGCACTTTCTCGTGCTGCATCAGCACATCTTCGATCTCGTTAGGATACACGTTAAAGCCTGACACCAGAATCATGTCTTTCTTACGATCAACGATGCGAATAAAGCCTTCGCTATCAACGGTAACAATATCACCGGTATGCAGCCAGCCATTTTTCAGCACTTCATCGGTCGCATCAGCGCGCTGCCAGTAGCCAGTCATCACCTGCGGACCGCGAATACACAGCTCGCCCGGTTCGCCTGGCGCGACATCCTTGTCTTCATCATCGACGATGCGCACATCGGTGGACGGCACCGGCAAACCAATGCTGCCAGTGTGACAGGTAATGTCATATGGATTCACTGACACCAGCGGCGAACACTCGGTCAGGCCGTAACCTTCCAGCAGATAGTGTCCGGTAAGTTTTTCCCAGCGCTCGGCGACCGCTTTTTGCACCGCCATGCCGCCTCCTGCAGACAGGCGCAGCGTGGAGAAATCGAGCTTATTAAAATTGGCATCATTCAGCAGTGCATTGAACAAGGTGTTCACGCCGGTGATCGCAGTAAACGGGAACTTGCTGAGCTCTTTGACAAAGCCGGGAATATCGCGCGGATTGGTAATCAGCAGGTTGGTACCACCAAGATCGAGGAACAGCAGCCCATTCACCGTCAGCGCAAAAATGTGGTAGAGCGGCAGCGCGGTCACCACTTGCTCTTTGCCCGGACGCAGCAGCTTGCCGTAAGTGGCTTTGGTCTGTTCCAGATTGGCCTGCATATTGCGGTGCGTCAGCATCGCGCCTTTGGCCACGCCAGTGGTGCCGCCGGTGTATTGCAGGAAGGCGAGATCGTCATTGGTTACGGTCGGGCGTTGATAGGTCATCTGTTCGCCCTGCGACAAGGCGCTGCGGAACGGCACCGCGCCCGGCAGATGGTATTTCGGCACCAGCTTTTTCACATATTTCACGACGAAGTTTACCAGCGTGGCTTTCACCGGCGCCAGCTGATCGCCCATACGCGTTAACATCACATGCTTGATCGGCGTTTCGGCCACCACTTTTTCCAGCGTGTGGGCAAAGTTCGAGACGATGACAATGGCGCTGGCACCGCTATCAACTAGCTGATGCTTGAGTTCACGCGGCGTGTAGAGCGGATTGACGTTCACCACCACCATGCCAGCGCGCAATACGCCAAACAGCGCGACGGGATATTGCAGCAGGTTTGGCATCATCAGCGCCACGCGATCGCCCTGCTTCAAACCTAAACCTTGCTGCAGCCAGGCGGCAAAAGCGCGGCTCTGCTTTTCCAGCTGCCGATAGGTCATTGGCTGGCCCATATTAATGAAAGCCACCTGATCGGCGTATTGTTCTGCTGCGTGCTCGAAAAGTTCGACCAATGAAGCGTAACGATCCGCATTAATTTCCGCAGGGACATCTGCTGGATAGCGTTTGAGCCAAACCTTATTCAAAGAATCACCCCGATAATCTTGTTGCGTAGCCATCGCCGCCTCGACAATCAATGTTGTTAACAATATTTTAACTGATTGTACCAGTTTGCCTGTTTCGGCATTTTCAGGTTGCGAAGCGCATCACTAAATTTCGCGCATCGGTTGCGCGCCCAATAAAAAGGCCCGTTCGCAAGCACCGCGACCGGGCCGTAAATAACATAATAAAAAACTTACTCGGTAAGGATTGTTTGCACCTGCGCCGGTTGGCCGAGGTTCATGCCCCAATAGGGATTCGGTCCCCAATATCCCGCACGATGGCGCGTTGGGCCATACCAGATATACGGATCAATCGGCTGCGGTGGCGTCATCACCTGTTGCGTCAGATGCCAGCGCTGATAACCGCGCACATCGATCACCACAAAGTTGTAGCTGGCCTTACCAATATCGCCTTTCTCAATGCCTTTGATGTTGCCCAGCACCGTGATGTATTGGTTATTCAAATCGACCGGATCGACAAAGCCACGGATATCGGCAAAGATGCGGCCAACTGAGGCTGCACCCAAACGCGGACGCGCGCTCTCATCCAGCGGTTGGGTCGCAATCTCTACGCGAGTTAAGTCGTTAAGATTGGTGACTTTCACCACTTTCCCGCCGAAGCGTGCTTCCTGGCCGACAAACAGTTGCGGCGCGTTCATCACGCGCAGTAAATCTTGCTGTGGAAGCTCAGAACTTCCTTTAATTGAATCTGGCACCGAAACACAGCCGCTGAGCAGCATTGCGCAGGCTAACAGAGCGCCAGACATCCCTTTACGACTTATTGGCATAGCACTTCTCCTGTTATTTCTCTGATTAGACTGAGCTCGCGAAGATAAGTTGCGCGCGACTTAGCGTCCCGGCAACTTTTTCCATGCCACTTCATTGCGCAGATAAACCGGCTCAGCATTCTCCACCGCGACCGCTTCGTCACGCTGCCAGGCGCTGAGCGCCAGCGGCAGCATATCTTCGGCGGCAGGTAATAACACGTCTGAAGCAATAAGCTGAGCGCCTGGTGAGGTCAACAGATGCGGATAGGCTTGCCAGCCGGTGCCAACGGCAGTCCATTCGCCGCTTAATGCCGCAATACGTTCCTGTGCTACTTCGGGTTTGATCACCGCTTCGGTTTCCGCACCCAGCCATTCGCCGTTTTCGTCGCGCTGATATTCAGCCCAATAGAGTTCACCCATACGCGCGTCAATCGCCGCCAGCACGCGGGTTGCGCCGGTTAAACGCCACGCGCCCTGCGCCATAGTCGCTAATGAGGAGACGCCGATCATCGGCAGATTCGCGCCAAGTGCCAGCCCTTGAGCAATACCAATGCCGATACGCACACCGGTGAAACTGCCCGGACCCCGGCCAAACGCCAACACGTCAAGCGCGGTCAGATCCAGCTGCTGCGCCTGCAACAGCTCCTGCACCAGCGGCAGAATACGTTGGGTGTGATCGCGCGGGGCGATTTCAAAGCGGGCATCAATCTGCTGCAGATTTTGCAGCGCGGCAGAACAGGCTTCTGTCGCCGTGTCCAGGGCTAAAATTCGGGCGGACATAACAACCTCAGAGAGTCAAAATGGCGCGCATCTTATCACAGCCTGGCACAAATTAGTGATCCGCAGGCTGACGGACAAATTCGATGGCGCGCGCAATATCGCGGGTGCGCGGCGTGGGCGGCAAACTGTTGAGGAACAGGCCGCCGTAAGGGCGTGAAACTAGGCGCTGATCGCAAATCACCAGCACACCGCGATCTTCCGTATCACGAATCAAACGCCCCACGCCCTGTTTCAGGGTGATCACCGCATCGGGCAGCTGCACATCATTAAAAGGATCGCCGCCACGCAGGCGACAATCTTCCATGCGTGCTTTGAGCAGCGGATCTTCCGGCGAGGTAAACGGCAGCTTGTCGATGATCACTAGCGACAACGCATCGCCGCGCACGTCGACACCTTCCCAGAAGCTGCTGGTCGCGACCAATAGCGCGTTACCGGCTTCGAGGAACTGCTTCAGCAACTGTCCTTTACTGGTTTCGCCCTGCAGCAGCACCGGCAACGTCATCGAAGCGCGAAACTCGATGGCTAACTCGCGCATCATTTTGTGCGAGGTGCATAAGAAGAAGCAGCGGCCTTTGTTGGCATCAATCAGCGGCTTCATCATGCGCGCCAGCTGGCGAGCGCCGCCGGGATGATTGGGTTCCGGCATATTACGCGGCACGCACAGCAGCGCTTGCTGGGTGTAATCGAACGGGCTGTCGAGAATCATGGTGGTGGCGTTATCCACGCCAAGGCGGCTGGAGAAATGGCTCATCTGCTCATTTACCGCCAGCGTGGCAGACGTGAAAATCCACGCCGCTTTGCGGTTATCCATCACTTCCCGGAAACGTTCCGCCACCGATAACGGCGTCAGTGCCAGCGTGAAATGGCGGCTGTTGCACTCATACCAATAGCTGAAGCCCGGCTCATCAATGGCGCGCAGACGTTTCAGGCGCGTGCGATACAGCGCCGCGCGCTCAAAGGCGGCATCCAGCAGCGCGGAGCGCCCGAGCGACAGTTTGATCACGTCGTAACAGAGTTCGAGCGCATCATCCAGCAAGGTAAACATGCGCATGATGTTGTTGTCGCTCAGCAGATCGCGCAGATTGCCGCGAAAGCCCGGCTCGCCGAGCGTCAAACGGAAATCCTGCGCGCACTGCGCCAGGCGGTCGGCAGATTTCTGTAGTTGCTGCACATCCCGCACTTCGGTGCGATAGGCAATGATGATGTCTTTGGCGAGGTCTTGTAGTTGGCGGCTCGACAGCTGCTGACCGAAATATTGGCTGGCGATATCGGGGAGCTGATGCGCTTCATCGAAGATCATCACATCGGCCTCCGGAATCAGTTCACCAAAGCCGCCCTCTTTCACCACCAAATCGGCGAGAAACAGATGATGGTTCACCACCACCACATCGGCGTCCATGGCTTTTTTGCGCGCTTTGACCACGAAGCAATCTTTATACAGCGGGCAATCGCTGCCGAGGCAGTTATCGTTGGTGCTGGTGACGAAGGGCCAGATCGGACTGTCTTCGGCCACGCCGTTGCAGTTGCTGACGTCGCCATCGGTAGTTTCTGACGACCAGCCGCGCACGCTGATCAAATCGCCCAGCGCCTGTACGCTGAGATCACCGCCGGTTTGATTCTGCTGCTCAAGACGTTCGAGGCATAAATAGTTGGAGCGCCCTTTCAGCAGCGCGGTTTTGCCGCTGAACTTCAGGGCGCGCGCGATGGTGGGCAGATCGCGGTTATAGAGCTGATCCTGCAATGCTTTGGAGCCGGTGGAGACGATGACTTTTTTCTTCGCCCGCAATGCCGGCGCCAGATAGGCATAGGTTTTACCGGTTCCGGTGCCCGCTTCCACCACCAGCTCGCCGCCTTTTTTTACCGCCTCGGTGACCGCTTTGGCCATTTGGCGCTGTGCTTCACGCGGTTTAAAGCCCGGAATTGCCTGCGCCAGGGCGCCGTCAGCTGCAAAATCGTCTGCCACACTTCCTCACATCAAAAATAAAAACCACTGTAATTATGTCAGGATTCCCGGCAGGCAACCACAACAGATGACATACGCCCCTGGGATATGGCAGGCTAGCGCAGCAAAATTAAAGGAGAACAGCATGACCATTACGCGTATTGATCCTGAGCACCGCATGTCGGAAGCCGTGGTGCATAACCAAACTGTCTATTACACCAGCGTACCGGAAAATCTGGATGAAGATGCGGAAGCGCAAACTGCCAATGCGTTGGCAGTGATTGACGCCATTCTGACGCGCGTGGGATCGGATAAGAGCAAGATCCTTGACGCCACCATTTTCCTGGTGGAGAAAAGCGATTTCCCGGCGATGAATCGCGCCTGGGATGCGTGGGTTTCACCGGGCAATGCGCCGGTGCGTTGCACCGTGCAGGCCGGTTTGATGAACCCGAAGTATAAAGTCGAAATTAAAATCATCGCCGCGCTGTAAAATCCGTTTGGGCGTTATTCGTTGTCGTCTTCTTCATCCTCGTCATCTTCGAACATCGCCCGAATTGCTTCACCTTTATAGGTTTGACGAATTTCCTGCGCCACTTGCGCAATCGCCTGTCCGCTCGACATACCGCCCGCCATTAATTCCTGGATGCGTTCAACCGCTTGTTGCTGTTGTTCGTGGGATAACGCTGGAAGACCTGTAAACATAATTCACTCCTGGTGCATGGGGGACGCATTATTACCACGTGGAACAAACGGGTGCCAGCAACAAAAAAATATGTCAGGCTAGCGACCTGCTTGCTGAAGTGATTTGTCCCATGATGGTAAAAAGCCTCGTTCTGAAGTATACGCCCGAAACGCTGTTACACCTTTTTGCTCCGCTGGCCCACCAATGCTGGGCGATGTTGCTGACCTCCGGCCAGGCCGATCACGCGGATAACCGCTTTGATATCCTCGCCGCCGACCCGCTCGCCACACTGACCACGCGCGGCGCCAGCACCGAAATTACCTGTGGTGATGGAGTGATTCACTCTGCCGACGATCCGCTGCTGCTGGTACAACAGCAATGCGCCGCGCTGGGTGTTACGCCCGCTTTTGATGCCGATTTACCCTTTCAGGGCGGCGCATTGGGTCTGTTCGGTTACGATTTGGGACGGCGCTTTGAAACTCTGCCGCAGCGTGCGCAGCAGGATCTCACCACGCCGGATATGGCGGTGGGCATTTATGACTGGGCGCTGATCGCCGATCACCATCTGCAAAAACTGACGCTGATTTCGCTCAACGATGCCGAACAGCGCTGGCAATGGCTGCAAGCACAGGTCGCACCGCCAGCCGAGCCCTTCACCTTGACCAGCGAGTGGCAGTCGAACCTCAGTTTTGACGCCTATGCGCAGCGGTTCCACGCGGTGCAGGCTTATATTCAGGCCGGTGATTGCTATCAGGTGAATCTGGCGCAGCGTTTTCAGGCGGGCTATCGCGGCGATGAGTGGCAGGCATTTTTGCGTCTCACGCAGGCTAATCGCGCGCCGTTCAGCGCCTTCCTGCGTTTGCCAAACAGCGCGCTGTTGAGTTTATCGCCTGAGCGTTTTCTCTCTTTACAGCAGCAGGAGATTGAAACGCGTCCAATTAAAGGCACCTTGCCGCGTCTTGCTGATGCCGAAGCCGATCGTTTGCAGGCAGAGAAACTCGCTAACTCAGAGAAAGATCGCGCTGAGAATCTGATGATTGTCGATCTGCTGCGCAATGATATTGGCCGCGTGGCCGTGCCCGGCAGCGTTAGCGTGCCGGAACTGTTCGTGGTCGAGCCTTTCCCGGCGGTACATCACCTGGTTAGCACCGTGCGTGCACGTTTGCCTGATACGCTAAGTGCTACCGATCTGCTGCGCGCCTGTTTCCCCGGCGGTTCGATTACCGGCGCACCGAAGATCCGCGCGATGGAGATTATCGAAGAGTTGGAGCCGCATCGCCGCAATGCGTGGTGTGGCAGCATCGGTTACATCAGCCTGTGCGGCCGCATGGATACCAGCATTACCATTCGCACGCTGATTGCGGAAAACCATCAGCTCTACTGCGCCGCCGGCGGTGGATTGGTGGCAGATAGCGACCTGAACGCCGAATATCAGGAAACCTTTCATAAGGTGAATCGTATTCTGCCCAGCCTGCGCGATGAGACCTGAAATGAGTTTAACCCTTGAGCAGTTCCTCAGCCGCTTTGTCCTGCAACCGCCTTTGCACGTGCCAAAAAGCGCTATCAGCGGACGTCGTGCGGCGGTGCTGGTGCCGGTTATTAGCGGCGCGGAACCTGGCTTACTGCTCACGCGCCGCTCATCACACCTGCGTAAGCACGCGGGACAAGTGGCGTTTCCTGGCGGCATGCAGGATGCCACTGACGCGTCTCTGATCCACACCGCGCTGCGTGAAGCGCAGGAAGAAGTGGGAATTCAGCCGGAGCAGGTACAGATCATTGGCGTGCTGCCGGCGGTAACCAGCAGCACCGGTTTCGCCGTGACGCCGGTGGTGGGCATTATTCCAGCCAATTTTGCTTTGCTGCTTAATCCGGACGAAGTAGAAAGCGCCTTTGCCATGCCGCTTTCGGAAGCGCTGCGTCTCAGCCGTTACAGCGATCTCACCTTACGCCGCGGTCATCGCCAACATCAGGTTTGGTTGTCATGGTATGAGGATTACTTTATCTGGGGCATGACCGCCGGAATTATTCGTGCGCTCGGTCAACAAATCGCCCTGCCGTAAATCCTCTAATGCTCCTCAGTTAAGCGCCTTTCGGTCACCATAAATGGCGACCCTACAGTGGATTGACGCGTTTTTCGTAGGGTGCGCATTAATGCGCACCTGCATACAGATGCATATTAATGCTTAACTAACCAGCAATTTGCCCTAAATCCGCCACTTCGTGAGCCTTTCGCCAGGAAAACCGATCCGCTTCACAACTGTAGAAACGGATAACTATTTCTGTGGTTTATAATTAGTTTATTTCATGCGAAAAGCTGCTCGTTATCCAGCATGGGCGATTACTATTAGCCGCATAAACGGCTTCTGCCGTGCAGAATAAGATTTGTGAGGAGTGTCACCGGTGATTAGTGTTTTTGACATGTTTAAAGTGGGCATCGGCCCATCCAGTTCACATACCGTCGGCCCGATGAAAGCGGGCAAGCAGTTTGTTGATCTGCTGGCCGAACAAGGCAAATTGCAGGACGTGACGCGCGTGGCGGTCGACGTCTACGGTTCACTTTCGCTCACTGGCAAAGGTCACCACACCGATATCGCGATTATCATGGGCCTGGCGGGTTTCGAACCGGCCACCGTGGATATCGATGGCATTCCCGCGTTCATCAAAGACGTGGAGCAACGCGAACGTCTGCTGTTAGCCAAGGGCGCGCGCGAAGTGGATTTCCCCCGTGAAGGCGGCATGGTGTTCCGCAGCGAAAACCTGTCGCTGCATGAGAATGGCATGACGGTGTTCGCTTTCGCTGGCGATGTGATGATCTTGAGTAAAACCTACTATTCCATCGGCGGCGGTTTCATCATTGATGAAGAGCATTTCGGCCAGCCGGTGCTGGACGAGGTTTCTGTGCCGTGGCCGTTCCACTCTGCTAAAGAGCTGCTCAGCCATTGTCGCGAAAGCGGCCTGTCGCTGTCCGGTTTGGTGATGAAAAACGAACTGGCGCTGCATACTCGCGACGAGATTCACGCCTATTTTGGTCATGTGTGGCAAACCATGCAGGCCTGTATCGATCGCGGTCTCAATACCGAAGGCGTGCTACCGGGCCCACTGCGCGTACCACGTCGCGCAGCTTCCTTACGCCGTCTGCTGGTTTCATCTTCTAAGCATTCGAAAGATCCGATGGATGTCATCGACTGGGTGAATATGTTCGCGCTGGCGGTCAATGAAGAGAATGCGGCCGGTGGTCGTGTGGTGACAGCACCCACCAACGGTGCCTGCGGCATCGTGCCGGCGGTGCTGGCCTATTACGATCACTTTATCGAACCCGTTACGCCCGATATCTTTATCCGCTACTTCCTCGCCTCTGGCGCCATTGGCGTGCTGTATAAAATGAACGCCTCGATTTCAGGTGCCGAAGTGGGTTGTCAGGGCGAAGTTGGCGTGGCGTGTTCCATGGCGGCCGCCGGTCTGGCGGAACTGCTCGGCGGCAGCCCGGAGCAAGTTTGCGTCGCGGCGGAAATCGGTATGGAACACAATCTGGGATTAACCTGCGATCCGGTCGCCGGTCAGGTTCAGGTGCCGTGCATTGAGCGTAACGCCATCGCTTCCGTGAAAGCCATCAACTCCGCACGCATGGCACTGCGTCGCACCAGTGAACCGCGCGTGTCGCTGGATAAAGTGATTGAGACCATGTACGAAACCGGTAAGGACATGAACGCCAAATACCGTGAAACCTCACGCGGCGGATTGGCGATTAAGGTCCAGTGCGACTAATACTCCGCTGATGATTAAAGCAACAGTTGACTATTTTTCTGCATCTGTTGCTACCTCCAACTGAGTAAACCAGATACATTGATTTTGAGCGCGGCCCTTTGTGGCCGCGCTTTTTTTAGTGCCGTATTTTTTATTCAGCCGCGCTAAACCTGGCCGCCTCAATGCCGATAACCTACACGTTAATTTGGCTTCAATCTTTGTTTTGCAAGGTGGTTACTGATGCTCATTCCCCAGCAATTTGTGGGTCAATTTCGCCGTAAGCGACTGCTTATCGCGTTAGTGATCGCCTCGCTGGTTCTGGTCCTGACGCTGACTTTTCGCTATATCGAAGAGAAATCGCGCATTGAGCAGCAGTCGCTGAATTTCGCCACCCGCGCGATTGAACGCTTTGATCGCATGTTCTCGCCGCTGGATGTTTCCGCCAACAACACGCTCGGCCTGGTTGGCGTACCTTGCTCACAGGTGCGTTATCCGCTTATTGAGAAAATTGCCGCGCTGCAAACCGTGCGCACCGTTTTGCTGGTGCAGGATGACACGCTCTACTGCTCCAGTATTTTCGGCCCGCAAAACCTCTCCTTCAGCCAAACCTATCCTGAATTAGCCATCAATAATCAGCGCATGATGTTAGCTACGGATAATGATCTGTTGAAAGGATCACCGGTGCTGCTGCTGTGGACGCCCAAATCGCTGGATAACCGCGAAGGCCTGCTGCAAGTCATTAATATTGAATTGATGACTAACTATCTGCTGGAACCGCAGTTGCCGTGGGTGGAGCGTGCGATCTTCAACGTCGGTGGTCAGAGCCTTGAATACGGTAATCCGCTGATTGAGCAAACCGAACCGTCTGAAGATGAAGTGGCTTACGATCAGGCGTCGCTGCGTTATCCGTTCAGCATCACCTTGTATGGCCCTTCTCCCGCCCGGCTGGCGCTCAACACGCTGCCTTCACAGCTGCCGCTGGCGCTGATGCTGAGCCTGCTGATGGGTTATATCGTCTGGCTGGCGACCGCTAACCGCATGAGCCTTAGCTGGCAGATAAGTTATGGCATCACCGCTAACGAATTTATGGTGTATTGCCAGCCGCTGATTAACGCCAAAAGCGGCGAGTGTGACGGCATGGAGCTGCTGCTGCGTTGGCATAACCAACGTCAGGGCTGGATTGCGCCGGACGTGTTTATTCCGCTGGCCGAGCGCCAGAACCTGATCGCGCCGTTAACCCGCTTCGTACTGGCGAAAGTGGTGGATGAGCTGCCCAACCTGCCGCAATGTCCGTCGTTCCATATTGCCATTAACGTTGCCGCCAGCCATTTCCGCGATCGCGCCATTGTGGAAGACCTGCAGAATATCTGGTGGCCCGCCAATCCGATTCCAAAACTGGTGGTCGAGCTGACGGAGCGTGATGCCTTGCCGATTATCGATCAATCGGTGGTGTCGCAGCTGCATGAGATTGGTGTGCGTCTGGCGATTGATGATTTTGGTACCGGCCACAGTTCGCTGGCTTACCTGAAAGACCTCAAGCCAGACGTGCTTAAAATCGACAAGATTTTTACTGCTGCCATTGGCACCGACGCGATCAACGCGACTGTGACCGATATGGTGATCTCGCTGGCGCAGCGTCTGAATATTTCGCTGGTGGCGGAAGGTGTGGAAACCGCCGAGCAGGCGCACTATTTGCGTGAGCGCGGCGTCGACCATCTGCAAGGCTATTTCTACGCGCGTCCCATGCCGATTGAAGATTTCCCGCAGTGGCTGGAGCAGCATCAGGCGCAGTTAAGCGCATAAAAAAACGGCCACTTATGTGGCCGTTTTTATTCGCATCAATCAGATTACTTACTCGGCGTGTTCTTCATGATCGAAAGGCTTATCTTTGGTCACGCGCACCAGGTCAATACGGTAATCGGTCGCCTCAATCACCTGGAAATGCAGCGGCGGTAAATCAATCACTTCGCCCGGCAGCGGTAGCTGGCCTTTCTGCGCAATTAACAAACCAGCTAACGAGGCGTGATCTTCATCGGCCTTCACTAACTCGTGATGATCCAGCAGCTGTTGCAGCGAGTGCAGATCGGTACCGCCCTTCACTAACCAACCGTCGCCATCGGCAATGATATCTGGCGTTTCATCTTCATCCGGGAACTCACCGGCAATCGCTTCCAGCACGTCCAGCGGCGTGATCAGGCCCTGTACCACACCAAATTCGTTGGTAACAATTACGAAGCTACCTTTGGCACGGCGCAGCACGCCCAGCAGATTAATCGGGTCCAGCGTTTCCGGTACCACAATCGCTGGCGTGTTAGCGGCAAAGGTTGCCACATCCATACCGTGTTCCAGCGCAACCAGCAGCTCTTTGGCACGCACTACACCGATGATTTCATCCAGCTCACCGCGACACACCGGGAATAAGCTGTGTGGCGTATCCAACAGCTGAATACGGATTTCATCCAGCGGACGCGAAACATCCACCCACGAAATGTTACCGCGCGGCGTCATGATGCTGCGGATTGAGCGCTGCGATAACGTCAGTACGCCGTTAATCATGTAGCGTTCTTCGTCTTTAAACGCTTCCTGCGGCATCGCTTCGGTCAACGAGGTTTCTTCGGTGGTCGTCGCTTGCTTACGCTGACGTCCACCCATCAGACGGAGAATCGCTTCGGCGGTGCGTTCACGCATCGGCCGATGTTCCTGATGCTTAATAAAGTTACGGCGCGCAATCTGGTTGAACAGCTCGATGATGATCGAGAAGCCAATCGCCGCGTACAGGTAACCTTTAGGAATGTGGAAACCAAAGCCTTCGGCCACCAGCGACAGACCAATCATCAGCAGGAAGCTCAGACACAGCACCACCACCGTTGGGTGTGCGTTAACAAAATTCGTCAGCGGTTTCGAGGCCAGCAGCATCACGCCCATGGCGATTACCACCGCAGTCATCATCACCGGCAGATGGTTCACCATACCGACCGCAGTAATCACCGCATCAAGTGAGAACACCGCATCCAGCACTACGATCTGAATCACCACCGCCCAGAAACTGGCGTAGCTCTTATTGCCCTGATGTTCGAGTCCGCGGTTCTCGAGTCGCTCATGCAGTTCCATGGTTCCCTTGAATAACAGGAACAAACCACCGAACAACAGAATTAAATCTCGTCCGGAAAAGCTGAAATCGCCTACGCTGAATAGGGGTCGCGTCAGCGTCACGATCCAGGAGATCAGTGACAGCAAGCCAAGACGCATAATCAAGGCGAGCGACAAACCAATCAGTCGGGCTTTATCGCGCTGCTTCGGCGGCAATTTATCCGCGAGGATGGCGATAAACACCAGGTTATCAATACCGAGAACGATTTCCAGCACGATCAGCGTAAGCAAACCCGCCCAGATTGAGGGGTCGAAGAGAAATTCCATCAATGACTCCTTACCGAACGTGAAGGCGCACGAAATTGCATCTGCACCAGAGGGCGAGACGAGAGATCGTTACAGGTGGTGATAACGCTGAAGAGCGTGGAAGCAGGCGCGGAAAAGCGCTGAGAACATGTTGAGCGACGTCGGTGACGGTCCATAAAGGTGAGCTGAAGCCCGGTACTCCTGAAAAAAAAACAGAACGCTAATGTATCAGTTACATCAACGACGTCAAAAAAATTTATTACATTTACAAATATCTACGTGAACGCATGAATAACGAACAAAAGTACACATTAGCGCCGTTACGCTCGAAATAGCTGACAAACATCACATAATTTATTTTTTCGATCACTAAAATAAATCGCGACCTTATCGCTGTGCAGCGGATTGTTTCGTTTTATTTATTGATGCTCTTTCTCTATCACATCACTAACGATCCACCTGAAACACTAACGGTAATTTTCAATGATTCCCGGCAATGCCAGAGAATCTCTCACGCGAACGGAGGTAGCAAGTGACCATTGCTATTGTAATTGGTACACATGGCTGGGCGGCAGAACAGTTGCTTAAAACAGCAGAAATGCTGTTGGGTGAGCAGGAAAATGTCGGATGGATTGATTTCGTTCCCGGCGAAAATGCAGAAACGCTAATCGAAAAGTATCAGGCACGGCTGGCAGATCTCGACACGTCAAAGGGCGTGTTGTTCCTGGTCGATACCTGGGGTGGCAGTCCATTTAATGCGGCCAGCCGCATTGTGGTAGATAAGGATGGCTATGATGTCATCGCCGGCGTCAACATTCCGATGCTGGTGGAAACCCTGATGGGACGTGATGACAACCCATCGCTGGAAGAACTGATTCACATCGCGGTAGAAGCCGGTCGTGAAGGCGTTAAAGCCCTCAAGACTGAAACGCCTGCGCAAGCCGCAGCTGCACCGGCTCCGGTTGCAGCGAAAGCGCCTGCTCAGCCGCAGAAACCGATGGCTCCGGGCGATCACATGAAAATCGGCCTGGCACGTATTGATGACCGCTTGATTCACGGGCAAGTGGCCACGCGCTGGACCAAAGAGACCAACGTTAGTCGCATCATCGTAGTGTCTGATGAAGTGGCCAACGATCATGTGCGCAAAACCCTGCTGACGCAGGTTGCCCCGCCGGGCGTCACCGCGCATGTGGTGGATGTCGACAAGATGGTTCGCGTGTGGAACAACCCGAAATATGGCCAGGATAAAGTGATGCTGCTGTTCACCAATCCCACGGATGTAGTAAGGATTGTTGAGCAAGGCGTGGACATTAAGTCGGTCAATATTGGTGGCATGGCGTTCCGTCAGGGCAAAACGCAGGTGAACAACGCGGTATCGGTGGATGAAAAAGATATCACGGCGTTCCGCAAACTTAATGAACGCGGTATCGAACTGGAAGTACGTAAAGTGTCCAGCGATCAGCGACTGAAAATGATGGACCTGATCGCCAAGGTCAATCCGTAGTTCGCCCTTTGCCTGCATATGTGGGCGAATTTTAGAGACCTTGCAGAGGAGAAATGCAATGGAGATAACCACGCTACAAATCATTTTGATATTTATTGTGGCCTGTATTGCCGGGATGGGATCGATTCTTGATGAGTTCCAGTTCCACCGTCCGCTGGTGGCTTGTACCTTAATTGGTGCGGTCCTCGGTGATATGAAAACCGGTATCATCATCGGCGGTACGCTGGAGATGATTGCATTGGGCTGGATGAACATCGGTGCGGCCGTTGCACCGGATGCGGCGCTGGCTTCTATTATCTCAACCATTTTGGTTATCGCAGGTGGCCAAAGCGTCGGTGCCGGTATCGCGCTGGCGATTCCACTGGCCGCCGCCGGTCAGGTTCTGACCATCATCGTGCGTACCATCACTGTCGCCTTCCAGCACGCCGCCGATAAGGCAGCCGAGAAAGGTAATCTTAATGCGATCAGTTGGATCCACGTTTCTGCGCTGGTATTGCAGGCGATGCGTATCGCGATCCCAGCCTTGATCGTGGCGATTTCTGTTGGTACTCACGTGGTTCAGGAACTGCTGAACTCGATTCCAGAAGTGGTCACCAACGGCCTGAACATCGCCGGCGGCATGATCGTGGTAGTCGGTTACGCGATGGTCATCAATATGATGCGCGCGGGCTACCTGATGCCGTTCTTCTACCTTGGCTTCGTTACTGCAGCCTTCACCAACTTCAACCTGGTTGCGCTTGGCGTGATTGGCGTGGTGATGGCGGTGCTGTATATCCAGCTGGCACCGAAATATAACCGCGTTGCAGGTGCTGCAAATGCCGGTCCTGCAAACAATGACCTCGATAACGAACTCGACTAGGAACAGGTGAAATCATGGTTGATACAACTAACACTCCAAAGAAACTCACCCCCGGCGATGTCCGTGGTGTGTTCCTGCGCTCTAACCTGTTTCAGGGTTCGTGGAACTTTGAACGTATGCAGGCGCTGGGTTTTTGCTACTCAATGGTGCCGGTGATTCGTCGCCTCTATCCAGAAAACAACGATGAACGTAAACAGGCGATTAAACGTCACCTCGAGTTCTTCAACACCCATCCTTACGTAGCGGCGCCGGTACTCGGCGTTACCATGGCGATGGAAGAGCAGCGCGCCAACGGTGCGCCGATTGATGATGCGGCGATTAACGGTATCAAAGTGGGTCTGATGGGGCCGCTGGCAGGCGTAGGTGACCCGATCTTCTGGGGTACCGTGCGTCCGGTGTTTGCTGCGCTCGGTGCTGGTATCGCCATGAGCGGCAGCTTGCTGGGTCCGTTACTGTTCTTCATCCTGTTTAACGCGGTTCGTCTGTTAACGCGTTACTACGGTGTGGCGTACGGCTACCGTAAAGGTGTGGATATCGTCAGTGATATGGGCGGCGGCTTCCTGCAGAAACTGACGGAGGGCGCGTCGATTCTCGGCCTCTTTGTCATGGGGGCCTTGGTCAACAAGTGGACGCATGTGAATGTGCCGCTGGTGGTGTCGCGCATCACTGACCAGACCGGTAAAACCACGGTTACCACGGTGCAATCGATCCTCGATCAGCTCATGCCTGGCCTGATCCCGCTACTGCTGACCTTTGGCTGTATGTGGCTGCTGCGTCGTAAGGTGAATGCGTTGTGGATTATCGTCGGCTTCTTCGCCCTCGGTATCTTCGGTTACTGGATCGGCCTGCTCGGTCTGTAATCAGCCAGCCGGGAGCCCTGCTCCCGGCTATTTTTGAGCGGCATTACTTGAGCGCCCACGTTGAGGTAATTTCGATTGAGGAAGAGTATTTTATGTCACTGACTGACGCGCTGATCGCCCTGCTGATTGCAGGCTTCATTCTGTTCGCCATCTATGATGAAGCGATCCTGCCGCGCCGCAACGGCCCGACCAAACTGCGTGTCGCGCTGCGCCGTCGCCATAAAATTGATAGCGCCATTTTCGTGGTGCTGCTGCTGATTCTGCTATGGAACAACATTGATAAACATGGCACGCAACTCACCACCAATTTGCTGATGGTGCTGTGCTTTATGGCAATTTGGTTGTTCTGGGTGCGTAGCCCGAAGCTGCTAATGAAGGAGAATGGACTGTTTTTTGGCAGCGTGTGGATCGATTACGCTCGCATTCAGAGTATGAACCTGTCGGAAGACGGCATTCTGGTGATGCAACTGGAGCAGCGTCGCCTGCTGATTGCCGTCAAACAGCTGGATGATTTGGAACGCATCTACAATACGCTGGTGGAAGCGCGTTAGTCGCGCTGCCACAACGTCAGCATGAAGTCGGCATCACAGGTAAACTCGCTGGATGCCGCAAGCTTCTGCCACACCTCTTCGCGCGCACGCCAGGCAAATGGCGTCATCTGTAATAAGCTCACCGCCTCACTTCCGCTCAACGTCATGCTGTAATTCATGTTTTGCTGATCGATCTGCTTAAAACCGGCATACATCTTCTCTTCTGCCGCATGCAGCTGCACTTCGCGATAAATCAGCGCCTTGAATTGCTGCAAGTGATGCGGACCCGGCGTCACCGTTAGCAGGTAGCCACCCGCTTTAAGCACACGGCTGAGCTCCTCTTCATTACAGGGCGCATAAATGCGCACCACCCCATCCAGAGAAGCATCGGCAAAAGGCAAACGCTGGCTGGAGGCCACACAGAATCTCACCGTGCGATAGCGTTTAGCGGCCATGCGAATCGCTGCTTTTGCGACATCCAGACCAAAGAGTTGCGCCTGCGGTAACGCGTCGGCCATCGCTACGGTGTAATAGCCTTCTCCGCATCCGATATCTAACAGCTGCGAACGTTGCTCACTCAGGTGCTGCGCGAGGATTTCGGCAACACCCGCGCGCAACGGCTGATAATGTCCAGCATCGAGGAAGGCGCGCCGTGCCTGCAGCATCTCGGCGCTATCGCCCGGTTCGCGCGAACCTTTGTGCTGCACCGGCAGCAAATTGACGTACCCTTCTTTGGCCTGATCAAATTGATGCCCAGCCTCACAGCGGAAGCTATTCGCCTGCTGCAATAAAGGCTGATGACAAAGTGGGCAAATCAAAGACATAGATAACTCCGGGTTAGCAATTCGCGGCGCAGTTTACCCTGATCATCTGGCTACAGAAAGGATAAAAGAAAAAGCCCCGTTCAGTGAACGGGGCTTTAAGATTCGTTTCAGTGGTGCATGGCACCGAGCCTGAGGGCGAAATCAGATTGGGGTAACGTTGACCGCAGCAGGACCTTTCTGGCCGTCCTGGATTTCGAACTCAACGCTTTGGCCTTCGGCCAGAGTTTTAAAACCATTGCCCTGGATTGCAGAGAAGTGTACGAACACATCTTTGCTACCATCAGCAGGAGTAATAAAACCAAAACCTTTAGACTCGTTGAACCACTTAACCTGACCTTTAATCTTTGCCATTTCGCAAATTTCCTTTCAATGATTATATTGCCCGCAGGCAGACTTACAGATAAACCAGAGACATTACTGAATGAGGCACTAATTTAAGGTTCGGCAAGGAAGCGGTATTCAACGTCAACGTCTTTACTCGTAACTTCTTTACTGAAGATGCCATACATAAACAGAACTGTACCTCGTTTGACCCACGATTTGTTATCACATATCCGTAAATTAATGGCAAGCCATTTTTAAACGGTGATCGACGTGACGCACATAATTAGTTAATTGGCGCTGCACTTCATCAATCAACATATTGACACCCAACCCGTAAGATGCGCAAAAAAGGGTTATCTGTCAGTATAGTTAGCGCTTAATCCTCACTTAGTCAAGCGCAGCGGTAATGTCTAAACAGGTACATTTTAAAGGGGTTAACAGTACGACAAAAATATTGCACTAATATGGCATCAAAAAATATTCCACTAAAAAGTTCGCCAGCCACACAACAACTGCGCGCCGTTCAAATCTTGTACAAATAGTTTTCTCAGGTATAAGTTATTAATTGCTTTGCACCAAAATAAGGAGAAACCAATAATATGCGCCCCATATAAACGCATTAACATTAGGTGGCATTTATCTCAATTTTAACTATCTACCCAACAATTAAATGTTAAAAAAAACATTGATGAGCTTGATTTAACAAAAACTCCTTAGGATTAATCTTAGTTGATATTCTTTCTCGCAGAGATCATCGCTATTCATACTTGATTTAGGAAGCGAATTCGCTAAAAGGCATTATCCCGCCACGCACCATTTCAGTGCGCAGCCGGTTGCCCTATCGGCGATTATTTGCCCCCTTCCAACGGCTTAGCGTTCCGGGATCATCCGAATAAAATCGCGTTTTTCATCCGCGTCTTCATCCGCTGGTGGTTTTGCTGTGGATGGCTGTGCGTCAACCAGACGACGCAGTAGCGCATTCTGTTTCTTTTGCTCTTCGATAACGGCTTCCAGCAAACGGATCTGTTCACTGGCGCGCACGCTAGCCCGGTTAACAAAGAACCAGACAATAAAGGCCACAAGAATGATGATGGCCAGAACGCCGTAGTTAAACAGCGGGCTGGTGTTTGCGGCTAATTCGTTCATAACTGCCTCTGTAGTCAAAAATCAAACATCTATTCCGCCGCTGATTCTACTCGTTGCCGGGGCAAAAGATAATGGGTAGCGACGGAAAGCAGATTATCCCGCAAGACCCTCTTTCAGTTATCTCTGATCGATTCGATGGCGAAAGCGAGGCATGCTGCTACAGTAGATTCGCAGCCATGTTGGACGCGCTGCGTTGTGTATCACAAGGAGAAAAGATGAAACTACTTATTCGGACGATTATGCTGGTGGCATTAATTTGGTTGGCGATGCTGCTAACCGGCTATGGCGTACTCACCGGCAGCAATAAAAATGCGGCGGGATTGGGACTGCAATGCAGCTATCTGACCGCACGCGGCATGATTACAGCACAGTATCTGCACACAGACAGCGGTATCGTCGGCGTAACCGATTGTCCACTGCTGAAGAAAAGTGGCGAAGTGGTCGACAATTAAACGTTGAAACGGGCTGGCAACAGCCCGTTTTTCATTTCAGAACGGATAGTCGTGGTAGCCCATTTGTTCAGACAGATTGCGCGCCGCACGGTGCAGCATCGCCACATACTCATTTTTGGCTTCTTCTGAAAAACGAATGGTGGGGAACGAAATGCTCAATCCCGCAATCACCACGCCAAAGCGGTCAAACACCGGCACCGCGATACAGCGTAAGCCCTCTTCCTGCTCTTCATTATCTTCGCCAAATCCCTGCACTTTCACCTGATCCAGCACCGCCAGCAGCCCTTCTGCAGTAACAATGGTTTTGGCGGTACTGCGGCGGAATTCCACTTCGCTGAGGATCTCCTGCACTTCAGCGCGATCGCGCCATGCCAGCAGCACTTTACCAATCGCGGTGGTGTGCAGTGGATTGCGGCGGCCGATGCGCGAATACATACGCAGGTTATACAGTGAATCGATTTTATGGATATAGACGATGCTGTCTTCTTCCAGCGCACCGAGGTGAATGGTTTCTTTAGTCAGACGCGACAGCTCACGCATCTCAATATCGGCGCTACGAATCAGATCAACGTTTTGCAAAGCTTTGGCACCGAGTTCAAACAGCTTGAGCGTCAGCGAGTACTTCTCACTTTCCCCTTCCTGCGCCACATAACCAAGCGATTTCATGGTTTGGAGAAAGCGATAGACGGTGCTTTTCGACATCATCACGCGTTGGGACAATTCGGTGATACCGTGATCGCGCTCTTCGCCCAGCGCCTGCAGAATGCCAAACACTTTCATCACCGATGAAACCGAGTCCGGCTGTTTATCGTTATCGCTGCTCGCCATGGCGCGTATCCTTTTTTGACAGTGTTTCAAAAAAAACGGAACAGAAGCGCCAGTATATGCGTTTCAACCTGATGGCGGCAACGACTGACGCTAAGTGACACATCCACACGTAATTTTATGTCAATGAATGCGGTGCTTTTCGGCAGCGAATTGATTAGCATGATGATATTCACTTCCTTTACTTACCTAACTTATGTCCTCTACTGTTGCTCAGGATGGATTGCCCGTTCCACAGCGCTATGGCGCGATCATCACCATTGCACTCGGTATCATGATGGCGGTGCTGGATGGGGCTATCGCCAACGTGGCTTTGCCGACCATTGCGCGTGAATTGAATGCCAGTCCAGCCGAATCGATCTGGATTGTTAACGCCTATCAAATCGCTATCGTTATCTCGCTGCTGTCGCTGTCGTTTCTTGGCGATATGCTTGGTTACCGCCGCGTCTATCAAGTTGGACTTGCGCTGTTTATCGCCACCTCGCTGTTTTGCGCCCTCTCCTCATCGCTGAATACGCTGACCGTGGCGCGCGTGCTGCAGGGCTTTGGTGGCGCAGCGCTGATGAGCGTCAACACTGCGCTGATCCGCATCATCTATCCGCAGCGCTTTCTCGGGCGCGGTATGGCGATTAACTCTCTGATCGTCGCGGTGTCGAGTGCAGCCGGGCCAACCGTGGCGGCAGCGATTCTTTCGGTCGCCAGCTGGAAATGGCTGTTCCTGATCAACATTCCACTCGGTATTGTTGCGCTGTGGCTGGCGTTGCGTTTCCTGCCAGATAACCCACAGAAAGCCAAACAACAGAAATTCGACGTACCCAGCGCCATAATGAATGCGTTGTTCTTTGGGCTGCTGATTACAGCACTGAGCGGTTTCTCACAAGGGCAAAACGGCTGGCTGATTGTGGCCGAGTTGGTGGCATTGGTGTTGGTAGGCATAGTGTTTATCCGTCGTCAGTTAGCAATGCCGGTGCCATTGTTGCCAGTGGATTTGCTGCGTATTCCGATCTTCTCGCTGTCGATTGGCACTTCAATTTGCTCGTTCTGCGCGCAGATGCTGGCGATGGTGGCGCTGCCGTTTTTCCTGCAAAACGTGCTCGGTCGTGATGAAGTAGCAACCGGTTTGCTGCTCACGCCGTGGCCGCTGGCAACTATGGTGATGGCACCCATTGCGGGTCGATTGATCGAGAAGTTCCATGCCGGATTATTGGGCGGATTGGGATTAGCGATGTTCGCTGCCGGTCTGTTCCTACTGGCACTGTTGCCGACTCAGCCAACTGATGTGGATATCATCTGGCGCATGATGCTATGCGGTGCCGGTTTCGGTCTGTTCCAGTCACCCAACAATCACACCATCATCACCGCAGCACCGCGTAATCGCAGCGGTGGTGCCAGCGGAATGCTCGGCACCGCGCGTCTGGTGGGACAAAGCAGCGGCGCGGCGCTGGTAGCTCTGATGTTTAATCTGTTCAGTGACCACGGTACACACGCCTCACTGCTGCTGGCAGGTGGCTTTGCCAGCGTTGCCGCCGTGGTGAGCCTCGCGCGTATGACGCAGACACGGCAGACTGCCGAATCCTGAAAACAGCAAGGGCGCCATCTGGCGCCCTTGTTTTTGGTATGCAAACACTGGCTACTTCAGGTATTCACCGCTGCGCAACGCTTCGATACGTTTATCGAGCGGCGGATGCGACATGAACAGCTCACTAAACGATTTGCTTTTACCGTTGATACAGAACGCCATCATGCTGCCTGGCTCCTGCGGCTCGTAGCTGGTTTTCAAACGTTGCAGTGCGGCAATCATCTTCTCGCGACCCACCAGTTTGGCGGAACCCGCATCGGCATGGAATTCACGGTGACGTGAGAACCACATAGTGATGATGCTGGCAAGGAAACCGAACAGCAGTTCCAACACCATGGAGACCGCGAAATAAACCATCGGATTACCGTTACTGCTCTCTTCACCGTCGCGGTTACCCGACAGGAAGCCAGCAGCTATCTGCGCCAGAATACGCGAGATGAAGATAACAAAGGTGTTCACCACACCCTGAATCAGCGTCATGGTGATCATGTCGCCGTTAGCGATGTGGGCGATTTCGTGTGCCAGCACCGCTTCCGCTTCATCGCGGCTCATGTTTTGCAACAAGCCGGTGGAAACAGCGACCAGCGACGCGTCACGGCGCGCACCTGTCGCAAAGGCGTTAATGTCGGGCGCGTGATAAATCGCCACCTGCGGCATCGCAATGCCAGCCTGTTGTGCCTGGCGGCCGACGGTTTCCATCAGCCAGCGTTCCGTCTCATTACGCGGTTGTTCAATAACCTCACCGCCAACGGATCGTAACGCCATCCATTTGGACATCAGCAGTGAAACAAACGCACCGCCAAAGCCAAACAGACCTGCCATAATCATCAGACCCTGAACACTGCTTGACTGGATTCCTGTCAGACTCAAAATCAGTCCGAATACCAACATCACCGCCAGGTTGGTGAGCAGGAAAAGAGCAATACGCATCATAAACGTTAATCTTCCTCAGTTGTGCACGCGCATATGCGCGGATATCTATCCTATGGTCATCGCCGCGCATTTCAAGCAACCTTAATCTTTAAGTGTCTAAAAAGACATAACTTTACATTAGGCACTGAAGTGCGCAATTCAGTGTATCAGCAGCGCTTAATAACGATTTTAGCCTAAAAAAAAGCACCGCCGAAGCGGTGCTGTTTCACAGGCCAAACGGTTATTTCGCGCTTTCGGCTGCAGGCTGAGATTTCTCCAGCTGCGCCATGTCGTTAGCGATTTTCACCGTTTCATCCAGATACGGATCCGGCTCTTTATAGTCCTTCGGCAGATCTTCGATGCTCTTCAGCGGCGCTTTGCCTTCCGCCTGATAGCGTGCGTTGATACGTTCCAGACGCAGTGCATCATCTTCGCGGTTCTCTTTCTCACGCTGAGCAAGATTAAGCGACACGATATTACGCTTGTCTTTCATCGCATCGAAACGCGCAATATCTTTCATGATGTACTGGAACTCGCGATCTTTAGCGATGCGATCGGCGTGCTCTTTGGTCAGCTGCGGCACCAACGGCGCGATATCGCCGGTTTTGGTGTAGCTTGCCGCATTCACGCTGTCCCAAGGCAACGCGTTGTCCTCGAACTTCTCACCGGTTTCAGCCGCTTCGACGCCGGTTGGCATCAGCAGATCCGGCGTTACGCCTTTACGCTGGGTGCTGCCGCCGTTGATGCGGTAGAACTTCTGAATGGTGTACTGTACGGAACCCAGCGCTGGCCACTCAGGACGCAGCATCTGATCGTAGATGCGGTTCAGCGAACGATACTGCTGCACGGTGCCTTTACCGAAGGTCGGTTCACCGACAATCAGCGCACGACCGTAATCCTGCATCGCCGCAGCGAAGATTTCAGACGCCGAAGCACTGAAGCGATCGACCAGCACCACCAGCGGACCTTTGTAATAGACAATGCCGTCGTTATCGCTGTCTTCGCGCACGCGTCCATTGTTATCACGCACCTGCACCACCGGACCGCTTGGAATAAATAGGCCAGAGAGTGAAACGGCTTCAGTCAGGGCGCCACCGCCGTTGGTACGCAGATCGATCACCACGCTGTCGACGTTCTGCTTCTGCAGTTTCTGCAGCTGCACCTTCACATCGTCAGTCAGGCCAACGTAGAAGCCAGGAATGTCGAGCACGCCGACCTTCTCTTTGCCAACGTTATGCACGGTGCCTTTCACGGCGCGATCTTCCAGACGGATTTTTTCACGCGTTAGCGTGACGGTGCGGGTTTTAGTGCCCTTACCGGCTGGCAGGATTTCAAGGCGTACTTTGCTGCCTTTCGGTCCTTTGATTTTTGAAACCACATCATCCAGACGCCAGCCAATCACATCTTCCATTGGCTTGCCCGGCTGAGCAACACCGACAATGCGGTCGCCGACGCTGATCGCTTTACTCTTCGCCGCCGGACCACCCGCGACCATCGAGTTGATCACCGTGTAATCGTCATCCATCTGCAGCACTGCGCCGATACCCTCCAGCGACAGGCTCATTTCGGTATTGAACTGCTCGGTGTTGCGCGGTGAAAGATAGTTAGTGTGGGGATCGATTTCGTGCGCGAACGCGGTCATCGCCAGCTGGAACACATCTTCACTGTTGCTTTGCGCCAGACGACGGATGGCAAAGTTGTAACGCTTGGTCAGCGTTTCGCGGATCTCTTTCTCATCTTTACCGGCCAGTTTCAGGCTCAGTTCGTCATATTTAACTTTGGCATCCCACAGCGCGTTGAGCTCATCAACGCTCTTCGGCCATGGCGATTTTGCCCGGTCAATGTCAATGGTGTCATTGCCGGTGAAATTCATTGGGCGGTTCAGCACGCTCAGCGCATATTGATAGCGCTCAAAGCGGCGTTTCTGCGCCAGATTGTAAAGATCGTAAAACACATCCAGCTTACCGCTGCGGAACTCATCACCGACGGTGGTTTTCTTGTCGGCGAATTGCGCGACATCCGATGCCAGCAGCACGTTGTGGCTGTAGTCGAGCAAATTCAGGTAGCGATCAAAAATTTTCGCGGAAAAGTCCTGATTCAAATCGAACTGGCGATAGTGAGAGCGGGTAAAACGCGATGTAACGCGTTCGCTGACGGTGGGATGCTGTGGATCTTCGTGTAGCTGGGGAATCTGGTCGGCGCGGGTAATATTATCTGCACCAAAGGTGGGGCCTGCTAAAAGCAGGCCCGCGATCATACCGATCTTTAAAATATTGTTCATGCCAGGGTCAGCCTCCGTTTCAGAACTGCAAATGTTCTGCGCGCACAATCATAGCCATGCCGGAAGCGAGCTGAACCCGAACGCCATCTTTGGTAATTTCCAGAATGGTAGCGTCCATTGCACCTTTGCCTGCGGTCACTTTGATGTTCTGGCCGGGCTGCAACGTTGAGGTATCAGTGACAGGTTTAGCACGCGGTGGCTGCGGCGCTGCGGCACGTTCAGTAGCGGCCGCACGCGGCGCCTGAGGACGTGGCTTACGCGGTGCATCACCTTCGGCAGCTTTACGCGGAGCAGGCTTGCGCGGACGACGTTCAGCGGTCTCTTCACCGGCTTCACGCTTCTTCGCTTTCTGCTGATCGCGCTGCGCCTGAACGCGGGCTTTAGCTTCTTCCAGTTGCTTGCGCGCATGTTCTACGTGTTGCTCATCCAGCACGCCACAGGCGTTGCCATCGAGATCGACACGGATGGCACCTGCTTTGATGCCATAAAGATAACGCCAGCTAGAGGTATAAAGACGTAAGGCAGAACGCAGTTGCGTCTTGCTCAGGCTCAGTTCGCCTTGAACACGCTCGACCAGATCTTGAAAAATGCCGATTTTGAGCGGACGCGCCTCGCCTTCGGCGCTAAAGCATTGCGGAAAACGTTCCGCCAAAAAGGCGATGACTTCTTTACTGCTATTCAACTTAGGTTGATTTTCCATGAAATTTCCTGATTACAACGGATTTGCCGACCAGAGCAGGCATGAACAGGCGACATTATAATGACAACATCGCCAAATGCTATGTGATCCAGTCGATTAGCTGTGCGTCAGCTGAATAAATTTTACGATGTCGCTGCCCGCCAGCACTTCACAAAGCCCGTCGGTAAGGGCCACCAGCCCCGCTTCATCCTCGCTATCGAAGCGAGAATAAACCGTACTATCAATGTCTAAAACACCCACGAGGGTGCCATTTACTTTCAGAGGAATCACGATTTCGGCGTTGCTGGCCGCGTCACAGGCGATGTGACCTGGGAACGCGTGCACGTCTTCCACCAACTGCACTTTGTCCTCGGCTACCGCTGTACCACACACGCCTTTGCCAACCGGAATACGTACGCAAGCGATTTTGCCCTGGAACGGGCCCAGCACCAGCGTGTTCGGTTCCGTCAGTAAATAGAATCCAGCCCAGTTCACGCCTTCCAGACGTTCAAAAAGCAGCGCGCTGCAATTACCGAGCGCGGCCAGGAACGAGGTTTCGCCCGCCAACAGAGCGCGGATATCGCGATTCAAATCCTCGTAAAAAGCTTTTTTGTTCATTGTTCAACCATAACTCGTCACTGTGGTGACCTTGTTGTCACTCAGTTGTTAAAATAAGCACTAATAATCCAGGCGCATAAGGTGAATCATTCTGTTAGTTACTATACCCTTAGCAGTCGGTGGATAAGAGTATTCTGGTACCACCGAATATTGCAGGCAAATTTGCGCTACTCAGCATGCCGGTAAACGTAACGAACGATGGGCACTTGCGTCACCTATGAAAATTCACGCTATCAGCCAGACGTTGCCCCACGCACGTTATCAGCGTTGTCCGCAATGCGATACCCTTTTTTCCTTACCGGATGTGAAATCGCATCAGACAGCCTATTGCCCCCGCTGTCATGCACAAATACAGAGCGGCCGTGACTGGTCAATGACGCGACTCACCGCCATGGCGGTGGTGATGATCGTGCTGATGCCGTTCGCTTTTAGCTTGCCGCTGGTCGATATTCGCCTGCTGGGCATGCGCATTAACGCCAGCCTGGTGGAGGGCGTGATTCAGATGGCGCAGCAGGGCGACACCCTAACCGCGTCGATGGTGGCGTTTTGCACCATTGGCGCGCCGGTCACGCTGGTCGTCGGCATCCTCTATCTTTGGCTGGGCAATGCGCTCGGTATGAACCTGCGCCCGGTCCTGCTGATGATGGATAAGCTCAAAGAGTGGGTGATGCTGGATATCTATCTGGTCGGCGTGGCGGTGGCATCAATCAAGGTGCAAGATTACGCCTCGCTGGAGGTGGGCTACGGTTTAGTGGCTTATATCGCGCTGACGGTGCTCAGCTTGCTGACGCTGATTCATCTAAACGTTGAGCAGCTGTGGGAACAGTACTATCCGCAAGCGATGCCCACTTCCCCGCCCGAAGAGTGGCAAGTGTGCCTTAACTGCCATCAAACCGGTGTAGCCGATGAGCGTGGGCGCTGCACGCGTTGCCACACACCGCTCGACTATCGCCGCCGCCACAGTTTGCAGAAATCCTGGTCAGCGCTCATCGCCTCAATTGTGCTGCTGATCCCCGCCAATTTGCTGCCGATTTCGGTGGTGTACGTGAATGGCGCACGCCGTGAAGACACCATATTTTCCGGCATTCTGGGATTGGCATCGGGCAATATTCCGGTTGCCGCCGTGGTGTTTATCGCCAGTATTCTGGTGCCCTTTACCAAAGTGTTAGTGATGCTGACCTTGTTGATCAGCATTCATTTCAAATGCGAACAGGGGTTAAAAACCCGCATTCGCCTGCTGCGCGCCGTCACCTGGGTGGGCCGCTGGTCGATGCTGGATCTGTTCGTGATTGCTGTAACCATGTCGCTGGTCAATCGTGACCAGCTTCTGGCTTTTACCATGGGACCGGCCGCCTTCTATTTTGGTGCCGCCGTTGTTCTGACCATTATGGCTGTAGAGTGGCTTGATAGCCGCCTGATCTGGGATGCACATGCAACAGGAAACGCCGACTACACCGACTAGCGCCAATCTGCGCAACAAGCGCAAGATTTCGCCGTTCTGGTTATTGCCCATCATCGCCCTGCTGATTGCTGGCTGGCTGCTGTGGACCAATTATCAGGAGCGCGGTACGACGATCACCATTAACTTCCAGACCGCCGACGGGATTGTGCCAGGCCGCACACCCATTCGCTATCAGGGCGTTGAAGTGGGCACGGTGCAAGGCATTGTGCTGAGTGATGACTATCGCAGCATCCAGATTAAGGCCAGCATCAAAAGCGACATGCGCGATGCGCTGCGTGAAGACACCCAATTCTGGCTGGTGACGCCAAAAGCGTCGCTGGCGGGCGTCTCCGGACTTGATGCGCTGGTCGGCGGTAACTACATCGGCATGATGCCGGGCAAAGGTAAAGAGAGCGATCACTTCACCGCGCTCGATACCCAACCGAAATATCGCGTCAATACCGGCGAGCTATTGATCCACCTGCGTGCGCCGGATCTCGGCTCGCTCAACACCGGTTCGCTGGTCTACTACCGCAAAATTCCGGTGGGTCGCGTTTACGATTACAGCCTGAATAACAGCACCGATGGCGTCACCATTGATGTGCTGATTGAGCGCCGCTTTATCAATCTGGTGAAAAAGCAGAGCCGCTTCTGGAATGTCTCCGGCGTTGATGCGGATGTCAGCCTGAGCGGTGCCAAAGTGAAGCTGGAAAGTCTGGCTGCGTTAGTGAATGGCGCGATTGCCTTCGATTCGCCCAATGACGGCGAGCAAGCGCAGGTGGATGCCAATTACCAGCTCTATCCGGATTTGGCGCGCAGTCAGCGCGGCGTGCAAGTGAAACTGGATTTGCCGAGCGGCGATAATCTGAAAGCCGATAGTACGCCGCTGATGTATCAGGGGCTGGAAGTCGGCACCTTAACCAAACTCAACCTGCTGGATGGCGGCAAGGTCACCGGCGAGCTGACGGTCGATCCTTCAGTAACCGGTTTGATGCGCAGCGGAACGCGCATTGAGATGCGTACACCGAAGATCAGCCTGACCGACACCAATATCAGCAGCCTGCTAACCGGCAATACCTTCGAACTGGTGCCCGGCGAAGGTGAGCCGCAGGATCACTTCACTGTGTTACCGGCCAGCGAAACCTTGCTGCAAAAACCGGACGTGCTGACGGTAAAACTCAGCGCGCCGGAAACCTACGGCATCGATGCCGGCCAGCCGGTGATGCTGTATGGCATGAAAATCGGCCAGGTGATTTCACGCACGCTGGATGAGAATGGCATCAGCTTTGTCGCAGCTATCAACCCGGAACACCGTAATCTGGTGCACGCCGACAGCAAGTTTGTGGTGAATAGCCGCCTCGATGTGAAGTTTGGCCTCGATGGTATGCAAGTGCTGGGCGCCAGCGCACGCGAATGGGTGGATGGCGGCATTCGCCTGATTCCCGGCGCGAAAGGCAATCCATCCAGTCGTTATCCTTTATATGCCGATGCGGAACGTGCCCAGGAAGGCATCGTGGGCGAACAGCCGCCGACCACGCTGAAACTCACCGCCAACAGCTTGCCAGATGTGCAGGCCGGTTCGGTGCTGCTGTACCGCAAGTTCCAGGTCGGTGAAGTGGTAGATGTAGTGCCGCGCGCGGATGCGTTTGAGATCTCGATTCACATTCAACCGCAATATCGCAAGCTACTCACCAGCGAAAGTGTGTTCTGGGCCGAAGGCGGCGCCAAAGTGCAGCTCAACGGCAGCGGTTTAACCGTGCAAGCGTCCCCGCTCAATCGTGCGCTGAAAGGTGCCATCAGCTTCGATAATCTGACCGGTGCGCAGGCAGCGAAAGGCGTTAAGCGCGTGCTGTACGCATCAGAAACCGCCGCGCGTGCAGTTGGCAGCCAGATTACCTTGCACACCTTTGATGCCAGCAAACTGGCGGCGGGAATGCCAATTCGCTATCTCGGCATCAACATTGGCCAGGTTGAATCACTGGCGCTGAGTTCGGATAACAATCAGGTGGTCGCTAAAGCGGTGCTTTATCCGGAATACGTGCAGGACTTCGCGCGCATCGGCAGTCGCTTCTCGGTGGTATCTCCGGAGATCTCTGCGGCGGGCGTTAATCATATCGAAACGCTGTTGCAGCCTTATCTCAACGTCGATCCGGGCAAAGGTGCACCGGCGCGCACCTTTGAACTGCAGGAAAGCACCATCACCGATTCACGCTACCTGAACGGCTTGACGATTTATGTCGATGCAGCTGACGCCGGATCGCTGTCGGTCGGCACGCCTGTGCTGTTCCGTGGCGTAGAGGTGGGCACGGTAACCGGAACGTCGCTGGGCAATATGGCGGATCGCGTGCAGATCGCGCTACGCATCAGTAAGAAGTATCAACATCTGGTGCGCAACAACTCGGTGTTCTGGCTGGCTTCCGGCTATAACTTCGATTTCGGTCTGATTGGCGGCGTGTTGAAAACCGGCACCTTCCAGCAGTTCATTCGCGGCGGCGTACAATTTGCCACACCGCCGACGGTGCCATTAGCACCGCAGGCCGGCGCCAACAAACACTTCCTGCTACAGGATGAAGCGCCGAAAGCGTGGCGCGACTGGGGCACCGCGATTCCGGACCCTAATCAACCTTAAGCAAATCGGGCAGCCTGGCTGCCCGATTCTTTTTCGCGTGTTACACTTCGCGCTCATTTCGTTTCCCGGTAGATGCCCGTGTCCGATCGCTTTCCCGAAGATTTCCTCGCGCTGATGCGCGCCAGCCTTGCTGACGACGCCGAACTGCAACGCTTTCTCGCCATTAGCCAGCAACCGTTGCGTCGCAGCTTACGCGTCAACACCTTAAAAATTAGCGTGGAAGATTTCCTCGCCCGCACCGCCGACTATGGCTGGCGCTTATCGCCCATTCCGTGGTGTGCCGAAGGATTCTGGATTGAGCGTGATGACGAATCGCTGCCGCTTGGTAGCGTGGCGGAGCACCTGAGCGGGCTGTTCTACATCCAGGAAGCCAGCTCAATGCTGCCGGTTACCGCGCTGTTTGATGCCGCACCCGATGCGCGTCAGGTGATGGATGTGGCTGCCGCACCGGGTTCCAAAACCACGCAGATGGCCGCATTGATGCGCAATGAAGGCGCTATTCTGGCGAACGAATACTCGGCCAGCCGCGTTAAAGTGCTGCACGCAAACATCAGCCGCTGCGGTGTCAGCAATGTGGCGCTGACGCATTTTGATGGCCGCGTGTTTGGTGCCGCGCTGCCAGAACGTTTCGATGCCATTCTGCTCGATGCGCCCTGCTCTGGCGAAGGCGTGGTGCGTAAAGATGCCGACGCGCTACGTAACTGGACGCTGGCCAGCACCGAAGCGATTGCCGAAACCCAACGCGATCTGCTCGATAGCGCTTTCCACGCCTTACAGCCCGGCGGCACGCTGATTTACTCCACCTGCACACTGAATCAGATCGAGAATCAGCAAGTGATTCAATGGTTGCAACAGCGTTATCCCGATGCGGTTGAAATCGTACCGCTGAACGGCCTGTTCGCCGGAGCCGATCAGGCGTTAACCGCCGAAGGTTTCCTGCACGTATTCCCGCAAATTTTCGATAGCGAAGGTTTCTTCGTCGCGCGTCTGCGTAAAACCGCCAGCATTCCGGCATTGCCCACGCCAACCTATAAAGTTGGCAAACTGCCCTTCTCTCCGGCCAGCCGCAAGCTGAGCGCCGAAGTGCAGCAGGCGGCGGCAAAAGTCGGCTTGCAGTGGGATGAGAACCACACGCTGTGGCAGCGCGATAAAGAGCTGTGGCTGTTCCCGGCGGCGCTGGAGAGTTGGTTGGGCAAAGTGCGCTTCTCGCGCATCGGCCTTAAGCTGGCAGAAACCTTCCCGAAAGGCTACCGCTGGCAGCACGAAGCGGTAGTGGCGTTGACGCAGCCAGGCAGCGCGCTGGATTTCGAACTCACCGATGCAGAAGCGGAAACCTGGTATCGCGGTCAGGATATCCATCCGGAAACCTTGCCCAACCGGGATGAAGTGATCGTCACCTATCAGCAGCAGCCGCTGGGATTGGCGAAGAAAGTGGGTAATCGCATTAAAAACAGTTATCCACGTGAACTGGTGCGCGACGGGCGTCTGTTCCGTTAAACGTTACTGCAATTGCACCAGAGTGAGATGATTGCCGAAGACCGCGCCAGTATCGATGTAATGCTGATTCGCCACATTGAGCGGTTGTTCTAACGGCGTGTGGCCGAAGTAGAAATCACTGGCGCCATCGATGTGGGTTGAACTGCCGCGTTGATGGCGTCCCAGCCGATCGCGACTCCACACCACTTGTTGCCAGTCAACATCCTGCCCCAGCGCATAATGACTGGCAGGATAATCGGCGTGGGCAATGACCACTACGCGATCGCCGAAATCCAGATGCAGGATCAACGGTAACTCAGCGCAGCGTTTTAACGCATGGCGCGCAGCAATTAATTTTGCGCCCTTCAACTGCCAAAACCACTCGCCGCCGTTCATCATCCATAAGGTTTGATCTCGCCCATCCAGCGCAGCGAGCGCCATCTGTTCGTGATTGCCGCGCACGCAGCGAAACCAGGGTTCCTGCATCAGCGCTAAACAGCCAGGACTGTCCGGCCCGCGATCGATTAAATCGCCCACCGACAGCAATAAATCCTGCTGCTTATCGAAATCCCGCTTCTGCAGTTGCGCATCGAGTTGGGCGCGGCAACCGTGCAGATCGCCAACCACCCAAATCTTTCGCCACAATTGCGTGTTTACCGTTTGGTAAAGCATGTAATCTTCCCCGGTTGACTGGAAGTTTAGTGAGCCCGGCATAAAGTATAGTCCGGTCAGGTTTAGCCAGCGGAGGGAACAGCATGAGCGGACGGAAGCAATTCATTGGTGTGTTAATCGTTATTTTCATTGGTAGCTTGCTGCTACTGGAATCACTCGCTCGTCTGGTACATCTGTTATTTGTGGGATAATTACGCCACTTTACATTCCGCGCTAAACGCCTAAACTCCTTTGCGCATCATATAAAGGAGCCTGTATGAGCCAGAATATTTACGACAATCCTACCTTTTTTGCCGGTTACGCCACCTTGCCACGTTCCGTTAAGGGATTAGACGGCGCGCCAGAATGGCCCGCACTGCGTGCATTACTGCCTGACCTGCAGGATAAACGTGTTCTCGATTTAGGCTGCGGCTACGGCTGGTTTTGCCGATACGCGCAGCAGCAAGGCGCGCGCGACGTGCTGGGACTCGACGTTTCCGAGAAGATGCTGGCGCAAGCCACGAGCATGACGCAGGGAACGGAGATTTGCTATCAGCGCGCCGATTTAGAAACTTTGCAGTTAGGCGAATCCTTTGATCTCGCTTACAGCTCGCTGGCGCTGCACTACCTCACCAATATTGACGCGCTTTTCGCTACCCTGTTTGAGGCGATCACGCCGGGCGGCGCGCTGGTGTTTTCCTGTGAACATCCGATTTACACCGCACCTACACAACAGCAGTGGATGGTTGATGAGCACCAGCAGCGCTGCTGGCCGGTCAATCATTATCAGCAGGAAGGCGAGCGCATCAGCAACTGGTTTGCCGATGGCGTGAAGAAGCAGCATCGCAAGCTGGCAACCTGGATCAATGCAGTGATCGGCGCAGGATTTGAGATGGTGCATCTCGATGAATGGGGCCCGAGCGAAGAGATGGTTGCGCTGAATCCCGCGCTGGCGGAAGAACGCGATCGTCCGATGATGTTTTTGCTGGCCGCGCGTAAACCGTTGTGACGTTGTCTTGAGGCTGCACACTGCAGCCTTTTACATATCCCTGCGACGCTATTTGTGACATTCAAGGGGCATTGCGTACTAGCGCGTGATTAAAAAGATCGCCAGCAAGAAGAAGGCTAATAAACCGGCGAATGTCAGCGTTCCAATACGCGGCGTTTTGGCGCGGCCAACTACCACACCAATAAAGATACAAAGCAGCGTTAGGGTGCCAATCATTACCCAGAGAAGATATTGTGTATTTGCCATGAAGGATCCTTATCCGGCCATTAATCAGATGCGCCAACGTTATACCATTTTTCGCACAGACTGACTGCAGCTATATGACCGCACCTTTTCTGCTGATTATTTCCCGTTCGGTCATCATCAAGTCGCGTTATGCTCGCAACGCACAGCCTTGAGATTTTCCAACTGCTGTAAACGCGCTGCAGCCTTATTGTTCGCACTGGCTTTCGCAATGCCGTTACCGATACCAAAATCCCCGACGAAGCCGAGTATGGTTAGCGCGTCAAACTCGCCAGTTTTATCGATCTGCTGCTTAACACTTTGGCTTTTAACAATCTCCTGATTCAGTGCTGCACAGTCGTAGGTTTGCGCTTCGGCATCGCTCACATTGGCAGACTGCGGATATTGTTTCAGCGCGCAGCCACTCAGCAGCATGGCGATCAGAATAACAGGCTTGTACATCTTGCAAGATTCTCACTAAAGCGGCGATTTATTACGAGAAACTGTAGCATCTGGGAGAGATGACGATCGGGGGAATAAGTAACGTTAAGATGGGTATTTAAAAATAAAAAAGCACTGCCTAAGCAGTGCTAATAATTCTGATATCAGGCAATTACCTGATAAGCCCTAATAATTATCAGGGCAGAATATCCGTTATTATGCAGTTTTCAACATAATCATTGATGATTTGCAGAAAATGCATTTAGCGCCATGTGGGTTCATTTTAGTAATATCGAACGCGGAGGTGCGATATTGTGAACTCTGGCAATGCGGACATCTTAAACGATGATAAATACGAATAATTACAGACCTAATACATTTGTTGCAGACGGACCTTTAGGACCATCTTCAACTGAAAACTCAACACGCTGACCTTCATCAAGTGAGCGATAATCAGTGCCCTGAATGGCTGAGAAGTGGACGAAAACGTCCTTGCTGCCATTTTCAGGAGAAATAAAGCCGAAGCCTTTTTCAGAGTTGAACCATTTTACCGTTCCAAGAATTTTATTAGACATAATTTTTACCTTTTAAATGAGCCTATTGGCGTAAGGGCCGAGTTGCAGATACGAATCAGAACTTAGGATAAGACTCAAAGAGAAAGGGCTTGAAGCGGCACTAACTGGGATGAGAAATACAATGGGAACTAACCTTCTAACTGTCTGCTATTCAGACCGACGAAGCATTAACGCATTTATTTTCGATACTAGCAAGCGAAAAGAATATTTAATTCTCGGTTAGTGATAATGGTTTTTTGAATTTAGAACGTAAAAAAGAGACAAAAAAAGACCGAATACGATTCCTATATTCGGTCCAGGGAAATGGCTCTTTGAGAGCCGTGCGCTAAAAGTTGGCATTTTTGCAGGCGAGGACGCCTTGCCATTTAAAGGTAGACCAAGATTGGTGGTTTTCCAGCCAATATGGAGGTTTGATACGGAAAGGTGACAACTCTGTGATCGTGTTGACAGAACAAGGAAGCAAGCGTAGCGGCAAAAATGTGCGCTACGCCTGAAAAATTAGGGGATTACTTATCGCACAGTTGCTGGGCGCGATCGATGATCGGCTGCAGACTCATTTTCTGACCGGGATGAGCTTTATCAACGGCGACGATGGTGTCGATCGATTGCAGCGTGCCCTGCCCGGCAGTTTTGCGCGCCAGGGCTTTATCGTTAAGCGGATACTGCAGCAGCGTGCCCGGATTAATCGCGAACAACGCGCCGTCTTTCTCGCAGGTCAACATCACCTCTTCGCGGGTGAAGGGCCATTTATCTTTTCCAATCTCAAAACGGCTGACGGTAATAATCTGTGCCGCCATCGCCTGGCTGCACAGCGCCATCAATACGCAAGCTGGAATCAGTTTCTTCAGCAAAATATCGACCTCATTTCATCTTCTTTAATGACACATTCAGGCCGGTGACAGCGTGGCAAACACACTCACCAACCCAATAACAATAACGGCCAGCAGCAGCTCAAGCTGCGTCAGGCGAATAAACAGATGCGCTGTATTGCTGGCCGCCAGGCGAAAGCGCGGCACCAGCAGATAGCGATTGGTTAACGCGATAGCGATCATCAGCATGACCAGCAGCACCTTCACCACCAGCAACTCGCTCCACAGCGTGGCTTGCCATTTTAGCGGTGAACCGGCAATCAGCAGGCTATTAATCGTGCCGGTCAGCAGCGCTAGCGCTACCGCGAGATGTCCGTAACGCGAGAAGCGCATCATGCAGCGGATCGCATCGGTGCGAAAGGCAATCTGCCGCGCTTCACGCATCAGCACTAATAGCGGCAATAATCCACCCGCCCAGAATGCAGCCGCAATTAAATGCAGTGCATGATTGCATTGCTGCAGCAATCCAGGCCAGCCATCGCGCATCGCGGCATGCCCTACGCCGGCCAAAGCCATCAACTGCAAGAGGCCGCTGCACAACAGCAGATTTTGCCGCAGTGTGCCACGCAGCAGCAGCGCCAACGTGCTCAGCAGTGCGAAAGCAATTTCCCAGCGCCAAACCTGACCGAAGCGTGTGCTAAGCACCGCTTGCCAGATTGCGCTATCACTGACATTTCGCCAGTCGCCGCTCATCAAGCCGGTTTGTGTTGCCAGCATCAACAGCGCGCTGAACAAACTCAGCAGCGCGCTGGTACGTAAAATTAAACCTAAACGTTGTGATAGCAGCGGACGATAGCGGCGCGGCGCCAGCAGCGCGGTATAGAAGGCGCTACCGGCGAGCAGCAGCACCGACAAAAAATGCAGCGCTCGCAAGCCAATCCACAACGTGCTCAAACTCATCAATCACTTCACGCTGAAGCTGTAGCTGCCTTTGGTTTTATGCCCATCAACGGACAGCACATGCCAGTTAACCTGATAATTGCCCGATGGCAGCGGCTGGCTGATCGGCACAATCAACTGATCATGTTGTTTATCGTTGAGTTCGGCTTTTCCGACCGCCACCGGCTGATGTTGAGCATTAAGCACATCCACGCCACTGAACGCCGCTTCAACATCTTCGGTAAAGGTCAGCGTTAAATTCTGCGGGGACGTTTCCACCACCGCTTTATCGGCTGGAACCGGTGTTTTCAGGTGAGCATGCGCCATGGCAAACTGGCTGAAGGCCAGCGTTGATGACGCCAGAAGTAGCGCGACGACCGAGTTGAACGCAGTTTTCTTCATGACTTCTTCCCTTTTAAATACGGCAAACCACCGTAAACGTGGCAGCAGGATACGCCGCCGATCCGCAGGTGTCGAGACTTGCGGTGCGATCCAATCCCCTTGATCCCAAGGTCCGAAACCATTACTTTTGCCCCTGTTTATCAGGAGAAAAGCATGAGCCAAAACCTTGCCCTGCTCTCGCAGGAAGAGAAAGACAAAGTGAATGTCGATCTGGCCGCCGCAGGCGTTGCATTTAAAGAGCGCTACAATATGCCGGTGATTGCCGAAATGGTAGAACGCGAGCAACCCGAAGCGCTGCGTGACTGGTTTCGTCAGCGCTTAATGAACTATCGCCAGGCTTCGCTTAGCCTGTCGCGCCTGCCCTACGAACCTAAGCAGAAGTAATTTATGTTACGTGTTATTGATACCGAAACCTGCGGCCTGCAGGGCGGCGTGGTGGAAGTGGCGTCGGTGGATGTCATTGATGGTCAGATTGTTAATCCGATGAGTGACTTAATCTGCCCGGATCGCCCCATCAGTCGTCAGGCAATGGCGGTACATCGCATTACCGAAGCGATGGTAGTGGGCAAACCCACCATTGAAGAAGCGATTGGCCGCTATCATGGCAGCCCGCATTATGTGGCACACAACGCCAGCTTTGATCGTCGCATGTTGCCCACCATGCCAGGCGAATGGATCTGCACCATGACGCTAGCGCGTCAGCTGTGGCCCGGCATTAAGTATGGCAATCAGGCACTGCGTCACAGCTTAAAGCTGGATGTCACGCCGCCAGCCGAACTGCATGCGCACCGCGCATTGTATGACTGCTACGTTACCGCTGCGCTGCTGATCCGCATTATGGAAACCTCAGGCTGGAACGCCGAGCAGATGGCGAATTTATGCCAGCCCGCGCCGGTGAGCGGCGATGTGTTCCCGTTCGGCAAATATCGCGGTCAGAGCATTGGCAGCATCGCGCGCAAAGATCCCGGCTATCTGCGTTGGGTGCTGGAAAATGTGCGCGATTTGCGCCCACCGTTACGGCAGGCGCTGCGCAAGTACGTGAAGAGCGATCAGTAATCGACGCGGTCTGGCAAGCTGCCCTGCGCCAGGCCGATCAGGAAAGTGAACTCCTGCGCCACACCTTCATAGGCTTTGAAACGACCCGATTTGCCGCCGTGACCAGAATCCATCTCAGTGCAGAGTAACAGCAGCGAATCGTTGGTTTTAAGCTCACGCAGTTTCGCCACCCATTTGGCCGGTTCCCAATACTGCACCTGTGAATCGTGCAGGCCGGTGGTAACCAGTAAATGCGGATAGGCTTTGGCTTCGATGTTGTCATACGGGCTGTATTTGCGGATGAGGTGATAAAACTCCGCCTGTTCAGGATTGCCCCACTCATCGTATTCGCCGGTGGTCAGCGGAATCGTCGGATCGAGCATCGTAGTCACCACATCCACAAACGGCACCTGCGCCACCACGCCGTGGAACAGATCCGGCGCCATGTTCACCACGCCGCCCATCAGTAATCCTCCGGCGCTGCCGCCCATCGCGTAGAGCTGCTGACGATTGCCATACCCTTTCGCCACCAGCGCTTCGGTGACATCAATAAAATCAGTGAAGCTGTTGATTTTATTCTTCAGCCGGCCACCGTCATACCATTGCTGGCCGAGTTCGCCGCCACCGCGCACATGAATAATGGCGTAGACGAAGCCGCGCTCGAGCAAGCTGATGCGGCTGGTGCCAAAGCTGGCATCCATGCTGCTGCCGTAAGCGCCGTAACCATATACCAGCAACGGATTGTTACCGCGCTGGAAATGCTTGCGGTGATAGACCAGCGAAACCGGTACTTCCGTCCCATCGCGCACGGTGATCCACAGATGCTCGCTTTTATAATCCTCGGATTTGAAGCCCGGCACCGGCGTGCGCTTTAGCACGCGACGATCGCCGGTTTCCATGTTCAGTTCAAACAAGGTGGTCGGCGTGGTCATGGAAGAGTAGCCGTAGCGCAAGGTGTCGCTTTCCGGCGAAGGATTATAGGCAAGCCAGGTGACATAGGCCGGATCGTCGAAGGCGATACCAAAGCTTTCGCCGCTCTCCCAGTTAATCTGCCGTAAGGTGTTTACACCGTGCTGACGCTCTTCCACCACCAGCCAATGGCGGAACAGCTGGAAATCTTCCAGCACCACGTTGTCACGCGCCGGGATCAGCGATTGCCAGCGCGCTTCCGCCAGCCACGCGCTGCGATAGAGACCGAAGTTTTTGCCGTCGCGATTCGAGCGAATGTAGAACTGATGATTGTAGTGATCGATGCTGTATTCGTGATCACGGCGACGCGGACAAAAGGTTTGCGGCTGCGCATCTGGATACTCGGCGTCGATCAGCAGAATCTCGCTGGTGTTGGTGCTGTATAGCGCAATCAGAATGAAGTGCTCGGAGGTGGTTTTGTGCACGCTCAGGTGGAAGGAATCATCCTTCTCTTCATACACTAGCTGATCGTCAGATTGCGGATGACCCAGTTCATGACGCCACACCTGATACGCCAGCAGCGTTTTCGGATGCTTACGCACGTAGTAGAGCGTGCGCGAATCATTGGCCCAGGCCACGCTGGATGATGCATTGGTCAGCACTTCCGGATACCAGCTGCCGCTCTGCAAATTACGGAAGCGAATGCCGTATTGACGGCGCGACAGGAAGTCTTCCGCTAAGGCCATCACCTGATTGTCCGGCGTAATCGCCAGCGCGCCCATGGTGTAAAAATCACTGTGCGAGGCGCGTTGGTTCCCATCGAGCAATAGCTGCCATGGCTCATCAGCCGGCGCGTCTACTGGCTGACGGAAATAAGCCGGATACTCATTGCCCACTTCATAACGGCTTTGATAGCGATAACCGTTTTTCACATAGGGCACCGAGTGATCCTGCGGCGGAATACGGTCGACGATCTCTTTCAACACCCGTTCCTGCAGCGGATTCTGCGACGCCATCATGGCGCGGCCATAATCATTTTCGGCGTGCAGATGGGCCAGCACTTCTGGATTCTCGCGGTCGTCATCACGTAACCAGTGATAATTATCGATGCGCGTTTCACCGTGCAGATTCATGGCATGGGGAATTTTTTTCGCGTGTGGCTGATTCATTAGGCTCTTCTCCCTGAAGGACAACATTCAGCAAGCGTGGCACTAATCGCGTGCGATGCCAAGCTGCACGCAGCATCACTTTGCGCAGGGCAAGCCAGACAGGGAAAACGAAGGCTGCGGATGCAACCTTCGTAATGGATTACGCGGCTTTTTCCGCATCGATATCACGTTGAATATCGTCGCGCACATCCTGGGGAATTTTCAGCGCATCGCCGAGCGCGGAGAGATAACTGCGCTCCATAAAGTGGTCGACATCAATGGCGGCACAGCTGAGGAAATAGAGCTCCAGCGCCTCTTCTTCGTTTTTGACATCGGCGGCCAGCCAGTTGGGATCGAGCGGGCGATTCATCGCCTGCTGAATCAGCGCTTCGGCTTGTGCGCCGTAGCCGGCCTGCTGAATGTTTTGCTCAATCGCTGCGCGCTCCTGATCGTCAATATGACCGTCACTTTTAGCCGCGAACACCAGCGCCGTGACTAAACGCTCTGCGCGTTGATCCATCGGCGTTTGCAGCTGACCAAAGCCCGCATCGTCCTGATGGGTTTCACGTATGCGCTGTTTGTATTTGTTCCACAGCAGCGCGCCCGCCGCCGCGCCGCCGCCCAACAACAAGGCTTTGCCGCCATATTTGGTCAGCAACTTACGCGTGGATTTACTGCCCACCAGCAATCCCGCCAGCCCGCCCAATGCGCCGGGTGCCAGCATGTCACTTAAGCCGCCCGACTTTCCGCCACCGCCCTTCTTCGCCAGCACCGATTGAATTTGCTGTAGCCAATTACTCATCGTTTAACTCCCGTTTAATTTTCCGTTCTCCATGCTGCCGCAGGCTGTGTCAGTTAACGTCAGAGCGGGAAAAGTATGGCAAACCTGATCGTGGCGAAAGCGTGAGTACGCAAACGTTTTCGTTTATACTGCGCGCGCATTTTGACTGCTAAGGTGAAATTATGACGACTCTCGGAACCGCGCTGCGCCCTGCCGCTACGCGTGTCATGCTGTTGGGTTCAGGCGAATTAGGCAAAGAAGTGGCACTTGAGTGCCAGCGTCTGGGTGTGGAAGTGATCGCGGTGGATCGTTACGCCGATGCCCCAGCGATGCACGTGGCGCATCGCAGCTATGTAATCAACATGCTGGACGGCGACGCGCTGGCCGCATTGATTGCCCAGGAAAAGCCGCACTTCGTGGTGCCAGAAATTGAAGCCATCGCCACCGAAAAACTGCTGGATCTGGAAGCGCAAGGTCAGAAAGTGGTGCCGACCGCACGCGCTGCACGTCTGACCATGAACCGCGAAGGCATTCGTCGTCTGGCAGCGGAAGAGTTGTCGTTACCGACCTCGACTTACCAGTTTGCTGACAGCAAAGAGAATTTTGTCGCCGCAGCTGAGACGATCGGGTTCCCATGCATCGTTAAGCCGGTGATGAGCTCATCCGGTAAAGGCCAGAGCTTTATTCGTGAAGCCAGCCAGCTGGACAAAGCCTGGGATTATGCGCAGCAAGGCGGACGTGCCGGTGCGGGCCGCGTGATCGTTGAAGGCGTGGTGGAGTTTGATTTCGAAATCACCCTGCTGACCATCAGCGCGGTAGATGGCATCCACTTCTGCGCGCCGATTGGTCATCGTCAGGAAGATGGCGATTATCGTGAATCATGGCAGCCGCAGCAGATGAGTGAACTGGCGCTGCAACGCGCGCAAGATATCGCCGCTAACGTGGTGAAAGCGCTCGGCGGATACGGCCTGTTTGGCGTGGAGCTGTTCGTCTGCGGTGATGAAGTGGTGTTCAGCGAAGTATCACCGCGTCCGCACGATACCGGCATGGTTACGCTGATTTCGCAGGATCTGTCTGAGTTCGCGCTGCATGTGCGCGCCTTCCTCGGTCTGCCAATTGGCGGTATCCGTCAATACGGTCCTGCAGCGTCGGCTGTGATTTTGCCTGAGCTGAACAGCCAGAACGTTGTGTTCGGGAATATCGAAGCCGCGCTGGGTGCCGGGTTGCAGCTGCGCCTGTTTGGTAAGCCGGAAATTGCCGGTCAACGCCGTTTGGGTGTGGCTTTGGCGACCGGTGAAAACACCGATGAAGCTATCGCGCGCGCCGTTGCCAGTGCAGCAGCGGTGAAAATAGAAGGTTAAGTCAGTATTAAGAGGTCGCCATGAATGGCGACCCTACCAAAAACCGCCACATTACCGTAGGGTCGCCATTCATGGCGACCGATTCACACTTAACTGGCAAGCTTTACGCCATCAATGGCAATCCGATAAACGCCGTTATGCGCGTGCCCCTTCAACCGCTTCACGCGCCAGACGCGTAATACGATCCCAGTCACCGCTTTCCAGCGCATCATTCGGTACCAGCCACGAACCGCCGATACACAGCACACTTTTCAGCGCCAGATAATCACGATAGTTGGCTGGCGAGATGCCGCCGGTTGGGCAGAAGCGCACTTGCGGGAACGGACCACCGATCGCTGATAATGCTTTCACGCCACCGTTGGCTTCCGCCGGGAAGAATTTGAATTCACGCAGGCCGTAATCCATACCGGTCATCAGTTCTGAAACCGTGCTGATACCTGGAATCAATGGCACCGGACCTTCAACTGCGGCTTTCAGCAGCGATTCCGTCAATCCTGGGCTGATAACAAACTGCGCACCGGCGTCAGTGACTTCTTTCAATTGTTGGGTGTTGATAACCGTGCCCGCACCAACAATCGCTTCCGGTACTTCTTTAATCATGGCGCGCAGCGCGTCCATCGCCACCGGGGTACGCAGCGTGACTTCCAGCACACGCACACCGCCCGCTACCAGCGCTTTCGCCATCGGCACCGCGTGTTCCAGCTTGTTCACCACGATGACCGGCACGACCGGGCCAGTTTTCAGGATCTGTTCAGCACTTGTTTTCCAGTTCTTCATCACGTTTCCTTAGTTGCATCAGCCCGGCGTTTGACCACGCTGTCAATAATTGGGCTCTACCATACAAGATTGGCTGGAGCGGCGTCCATCGGATATCAAAATTTTTTGAAACTCAGGTTCACTTTTAAGAAAAATGAATTTTGGCCGAAAAAAAAGCCCGCGCATTGGCGGGCTCAGCATTAGGTCTTTATTCGAACTCGTTCCAGGAACGGCCATCGCGGGTAATCATCGCGACAGAGGCAACCGGTCCCCACGTTCCCGCCTGATACGGCTTCGGCGCTTCGGCATCGGCATTCCAGGCATCGATGATTGAATCCACCCAGCCCCACGCCGCTTCCACTTCATCACGACGTACAAACAGCGCCTGAATACCGCGCATGGTTTCCAGCAGCAGACGCTCGTAAGCATCGGCCAGATGCGACTGGTTGAAGGTTTCGGAGTAGCTCAGATCCAGCTTAGTGGTCTGCAGTTTATGCTTGTGGTCGAGTCCCGGCACTTTGTTGAGGATTTCGATATCCACACCTTCGTCCGGCTGCAGACGAATGGTCAGCTTGTTCTGCGGCAGTTCAGCGTACGAATCTTTGAACAGGTTCATCTCAGGATTCTTGAAGTACACCACCACTTCAGAGCATTTGGTTGGCAAGCGCTTGCCGGTACGCAGATAGAACGGCACGCCAGCCCAACGCCAATTGTCGATATCCACGCGGATAGCAACGAAGCTTTCAGTGGCGCTCTGCTTGTTCGCGCCCTCTTCTTCCAGATAGCCCGGCACTTTCTTGCCCTGCACAAAACCGGCGGTGTACTGACCGCGTACGGTTTTATCGCGTACGTTGGTTTGATCAATACGGCGCAGTGAGCGCAGCACCTTCACTTTCTCATCACGAATCGCATCCGCACTCAGATCGGATGGCGGCGACATAGCAATCATGGTGAGAATCTGCAACAGGTGGTTCTGAATCATGTCACGCATCTGGCCAGCTTTGTCGAAGTAACCCCAACGGCCTTCGATACCGACCTCTTCCGCCACGGTGATCTGCACGTGATCGATGGTGCGGTTGTCCCAGTTGTTGACGAAGATGGAGTTGGCAAAACGCAGCGCCAGCAGGTTAAGCACCGTCTCTTTACCAAGATAGTGGTCAATTCGGAAAACCTGACCTTCTTCGAAGTATTTGCCAACGCTGTCATTGATCTCTTGCGAGGTTTCCAATGAGGTGCCGAGCGGCTTTTCCATTACTACACGCGCCGGTTTGGCATTCAGTTTGGCGGCGCCTAGACCGTCACAAATCGCGCCAAAGGTGCTTGGCGGCATGGCAAAGTAGTTAATGGTTACGCGGTTTTTCTGGTCAAGCATTTTGCCCAGTTTGGTGAAATGCGAGGTGTCATTTACGTCGAGGTTACAGAAGTCGAGACGGCTGCTGAGAGTGTCCCACAGCGCTTCATCGATCTTCTCTTTCATGAAGGTTTCCAGCGCTTCACGTACCACTTTGGTGTACGCAGCTTTGTCCCAATCCGCGCGACCCACGCCTATAATGCGAGTGGTTTCATGAATCTGACCGGCTTTTTCCAGCTGATACAGTGATGGCAACAGTTTACGGCGCGCTAAATCGCCTTTGGCACCGAAAATCACCAGATCGCATGCCTGGGCTGTTTGTGTAACCGCCATTTTCCTCTCCTCGTTGCAGGATATACCCGGCTTGAGCGTTCTCATCACGCCGGGTCCTTATTGTAATTTTCTTACAGCACAATGTACGTTTTTCGCCGGTCCAGGACAACCCGAACACCGCGTTTTGCTGGCGTTAACTGTGAACGTAATAAAGGTGTTAAGTGTGTTGTAGCGTGCCATTTGAGCACATTTTCTGTTTCGATATTTGTCGTGGCAAAACACGTCAGCGATCAAAGTATCGCAAAAAATTCGCGTTTACATTTGTCCTCCGCTGCGTGCGAGGTGCTATTACACGGTATATTCTTGGGAATTGGCAGCGATTTCATTGATTGATGAACGCGGAAAAGTGATTGACGCTCATTAGGTTAAACCATGCTGGAACAAATTCAGGCGCAACTCGATGCGTTAAGTAAATCAGAACGTAAAGTCGCAGAACAAATTCTCGCTGCGCCGCAGCAGGCGATGCACTCCAGCATCGCCACGCTGGCACGCGCCGCTGACGTCAGCGAACCGACGGTGAATCGCTTCTGCCATCGTATGGGCACGCGCGGCTTTCCTGACTTCAAATTGCAGCTCGCGCAGAGCCTGGTGAAAAGCCCAAACTGGGTGAGCCGCGATGTGGAAGAAAATGACAGTGTGGAAAGTTATAGCCACAAAATTTTCGATTCCGCGTTAGCCGGCCTTAGCCGCGTCCGCCAGCAACTCGATTCTCAGATTATTCGCCAGGCCGTTCAGGCATTATCAAACGCCCATAAAATTGCCTTCTTTGGCCTTGGTGCCTCTGCCGTGGTCGCCCACGACGCCACCAATAAATTTTTGCGTTTTAATCTGCCGGTCATCTGGTCAGAGGATATTGTGATCCAGCGCATGAGTTGCATAAATAGTGGTCCAAATGATGTGTTTGTTCTCATCTCACATACTGGTCGCACCAAAAATATGGTAGAACTGGCTCGCCTGGCGCGTGTAAACGCTTCCACTGTGCTGGCTATCACTTCTCCGGGTTCCCCACTGGCGGCCGAAGCCACACTGGCTTTGACGCTCGACGTGCCCGAAGATACCGATATCTACCTGCCAATGGTTTCCCGCCTCGCACAATTAACCGTGATTGATGTTCTGGCGACAGGGTTTACCCTTGAGCGCGGCGCCGCTTTCCGTGAAAATTTGAAACGGGTGAAAGAAGCGCTGAAAGATTCACGCCTGGAGAAACAGGCGCAGGAAAATAATTAACATCACATTCACAATGTGAGTCGAATCACAGCCCATCGATCATATAGAATAGATGAACACTACGTGTCACTTGAGAGCGACACGATACTTTGCTAACGGAGTCCTTCATGTCCAGACGTCTCAGAAGAACCAAGATCGTTACAACCCTCGGTCCAGCCACCGATCGCGACAACAACCTCGAAAAAATCATCGCGGCGGGTGCTAACGTTGTACGACTCAACTTCTCCCACGGCACACCGGAAGATCATCAGCAGCGCGCCAACAAAGTCCGTGAAATCGCGGCGAAACTGGGACGTCATGTGGCGATCCTTGGCGACCTGCAAGGTCCAAAAATTCGCGTCTCAACCTTCAAAGAAGGCAAAGTGTTCCTTAACGTCGGCGATCGTTTCCTGCTGGATGCCGATTTAAGTAAAGGCGAAGGCGACAAAGAAAAAGTCGGTATCGACTATAAAGGCCTGCCAGAAGATGTGGTGCCAGGCGATATCCTTCTGCTGGACGACGGTCGCGTGCAGCTGAAAGTGTTGGAAGTTCAGGGCGTAAAAGTGTTCACCGAAGTTACCGTCGGCGGTCCGCTGTCTAACAATAAAGGCATCAACAAACTTGGTGGCGGCCTCTCTGCCGACGCGCTGACCGAAAAAGACAAGGTTGATATCGTTACCGCCGCGAAAATTGGCGTGGATTATCTGGCCGTCTCCTTCCCACGTAACGGCGAAGATATGAATTACGCCCGCCGTCTGGCGCGCGACGCCGGCTGCGATGCCAAACTGGTGGCGAAAGTGGAACGTGCTGAAGCCGTTGCCTCACAGGAAGCAATGGATGACATCATCCTCGCCTCTGATGTGGTGATGGTTGCGCGTGGCGATTTAGGGGTAGAAATTGGCGATCCTGAGCTGGTGGGTATTCAGAAAGCGTTGATCCGTCGCGCGCGTCAGCTGAACCGCACCATCATCACTGCAACGCAGATGATGGAGTCAATGATCACCAATCCGATGCCAACGCGTGCCGAAGTTATGGACGTGGCGAACGCCGTGCTGGATGGTACCGATGCGGTGATGCTGTCGGCGGAAACGGCTGCAGGCCAGTATCCGGCTGAAACCGTATCAGCGATGGCGAAAGTGTGCCTCGGCGCAGAAAAAATCCCGAGCGTAAACGTTTCCAAGCATCGCCTGGAAGTGCAGTTCGATAACGTCGAAGAAGCGATTGCCATGTCGGCGATGTATGCTGCCAACCATCTGCAAGGGGTTTCGGCCATCATTACCATGACCGAATCGGGCCGTACCGCGCTGATGACTTCACGTATCACTTCCGGTTTGCCGATCTTCGCCATGTCACGTCATGAACGTACCCTGAACCTGACCGCGCTGTACCGTGGTGTTACACCGGTGTTCTTCGATAGCAATAATGATGGTGTTGCCGCCGCGCATGATGCAGTTAACCTGCTGCGCGAGAAAGGTTTCCTGGTTTCAGGCGACCTGGTGATTGTTACCCAGGGTGACGTGATGTCCACCACTGGCACCACCAATACCAGCCGTGTACTGCGCGTAGATTAATACGCACCACCGACAGCGGCTGTAACAACATGGACAAACGCGACTGCCTGGCAGTCGCGTTTTTATTTTTTTGACAAGGAGGCCAGATGGCCCGCTATCAACCTATTACTCAACTCACCGGGCGCGTGCTGCTGTTTCCGCTCGCGCTGGTGCTATTTGAGTTCGCCACCTATATCGCGCATGACATGATCCAGCCCGGCATGCTGCTGGTGACGTCTGAATTCAGCGTAGGCCCGGAATGGGTGTCCACCTCATTAACCGCGTATCTGATGGGCGGCGTGGTGCTGCAATGGCTGCTTGGTCCGCTTTCAGACAAATATGGCCGCCGTCCGGTATTACTGTTTGGCATTCTGTTCTTCGCAGCGGCCTGTATTCTGACGACGTGGGTCAGCAGTATTGAAGAGTTTGTCGCGCTGCGTTTTGTGCAGGGCATTAGCCTGTGCTTTATTGGCGCAGTCAGCTATGCGGCGGTGCAGGAAGCCTTTGACGAAGCGCTGGCGGTGCGCATGATGGCGCTGATGGCCAACGTTGCGCTGCTGGCACCGTTAGCGGGCCCGCTGGCCGGTGCGGCATGGCTTACCGTTGGCGAATGGCGCAGTATGTTCTGGCTGTTTGCCATTTGCAGCGTTATTGCGTTTGCCCTGCTGTGGCGTGTAATGCCGGAAACGGCTGGCGACCGCAGTCACTCTATCGCTCTGCCAACGCTGGCGCGCGGCTATGCGCGTTTAGCGCGCGATCGTCAGGTGATGTACGGATCCTTTGCGATTGGGTTGGTGTTTATCCCGATCCTGACATGGGTGGCGCTGTCGCCAGTGATTCTGATGCACGATGAAGGCTTGTCACGCATGCAGTATGCGCTGCTGCAGTTGCCGGTGTTCCTGGCGATGATTGCGGGCAACATCACGCTGGGAAAACTGGCAGGACGCGTTCCGATTGAGCAGCCAGTGAAATTTGCTGCGTGGCCAATCCTGATTGGTCTGAGCATTTCGCTGCTGGCTAACTTGCTGGATAGCCACACCTATCTGCTACTGACCGCCGGTTTAAGTCTGTACGCTTTTGGCGCGGGCATGGTGAATGCCGGTCTGTACCGACTGACGCTTTACTCAAGTAATGAAGGCAAAGGTAGCGTGGCGGCGATGCTCGGCATGATCAGTATTCTGACCTTAGCAGTCGGGATTGAGCTGGCGAAAAGCGGCTACTTCAGCGGCGGAACACCGTGGTTTAGCGGGATTAACTTCGTGGCTGGCGTATTGTGGTTTGGGCTGGTGACGCTGTTCCTGCGCGAGCGTAAGCGTCGCAGTCATGTGGCAGTGGTGTAATTGGTTTTTTAGGGTACGGGTCGCCATGAATGGCGACCCTACGTTTACTTCTTAGGATAAAGATCTTTGCGCGCGTAAGGTTCAATGTCACCTTCCTTACGCGTTTTCAGCAGCTTTAAAATCCAGGTGTACTGTTCTGGATGTGGGCGCACAAACACTTCTACTTCTTCATTCATGCGGCGTGCCAACGTGTTGTCATCGGCATCCAGCAAGTCATCCATAGGCGGACGCACATAGATTTCCAGACGATGGGTTTCGCTGTTATACACCGGGAAAAGCGGCACCACGCGTGCACGGCACACTTTCATCAGGCGACCGACTGCCGGCAACGTTGCTTTATAAGTGGCAAAGAAATCCACAAACTCGCTGTGTTCCGGGCCGTGATCCTGGTCCGGCAGATAATAGCCGTAATAACCCTGACGCACCGAAGCGATAAACGGCTTAATGCCGTCATTACGCGCATGCATGCGGCCACCAAAACGGCGTCGCACGGTATTCCACAAATAATCCATTAACGGATCGCTTTGATTGTGGAACATCGCCGCCATCATCTGACCTTCAGACGCCAGCAGCATCGCCGGAATATCTACACCCCAACCATGCGGCACAAGGAAAATGACGTTCTCTTTGTTCGCCTGCAGTTGCTCAATGATGTCCCGGCCGTGCCAGTCAACGCGCTTACGCACATGTTCGGGATTGCGTAATCCGAGTTCAACCATCATCGCCATCGCCTGCGGTGCAGTGGCAAACATACGATCAGCAATCTCATTGCGCTGCGCTTCACTCAATTCCGGCAGGCAATAATAGAGATTGATCAGCGCACGGCGGCGCGCACTTTTCGCCAGTTTACCGGCGAACTTGCCCAATCCGCCCAGAATCGGATCGCGCACTTTGGCGGGAAGTAATGCCATGCCGGCCAGCGCGCCAACCGCTAGCCAACTTCCCCAGTATTTCGGCTTTAAAAAAGAACGTTGAAAAACGGGAATAAACTCACTGTTATTTTTCTTTCGGGTTTCCATGCACTCGCCTCTGACAATGACCGGTCAATAATAGTGACGATGGTTAATTTTGCAATCTTCATGCGCCAGATAGCAAAAAACCGACGAAGAATCCGTCGGTTTTTAAGTGTTACGCGCAATAATGCGTTATTTCAACGTCAATTGCGGCAACCAGGTTTTGACTTGCGCCATGTAAGTGCTGCGATCTTTACCCGTCAGCCCTTCCATGCGCGGCAGTTTTGCCGTCAATGGATTCACTGCCTGATTGTTGATCCACACTTCATAGTGCAGATGTGGGCCGGTTGAACGTCCGGTGTTACCCGACAGCGCAATACGATCACCGCGTTTCACTTTTTGTCCCGGTTTCACCAGCGCTTTACTCAAGTGCATATAACGCGTCATGTACTGACGACCGTGACGAATTGCCACGTAATTTCCGGCAGCACCGCCATTTTTCGCCATCACCACTTCACCATCACCCACGGCTAACACTGGCGTACCAATCGGCAGCGCGAAGTCGACACCTTTATGCGGTGCGATGCGGCCGGTTACCGGGTTAAGGCGGCGCGGATTGAAGTTGGAGGAGACACGATATTGCTTAACCGTTGGGAAACGCATAAAGCCACGTGCTAAACCAGACGCGTTGCGATCGTAGAACTTGCCGTCTTCCGCACGGAAGGCGTAATAATCTTTGCCGCCGGTGCGTAAACGCACGCCCAGCAGTTGGCTTTGAGCACTTTTGCCATCGAGCATTTCACGTGACATCAACACACTGAAATCATCACCGGCACGCAGTTTGCGGAAGTCCATTTGCCACTGCATCGCTTTAATGACGTTGCTGGTTTCTGCGCTGGTCAAGCCCGCACGTTGCGCGCTGGCGGCAAAGCTGCCGCGTACTTCACCTTTCAAGACGCTGTTACGCCATTCACCCTTTTGCAGCTCCTGCTGCATCTTGAAGCTGCCGTTGTCGGCGCGCTGATAAGTACGGGTTTCACGACGATCGATTTCCCAGCTGAAGGTTTGCAGTTGACCATCCGCATCCAGCGTCCAGCTCAGTTGCTGGCCGACGCGCATGTTGCGCAAATCTTTATCGCTGCTGACCAGTGCATTGATGTCGCCCATCTCAATACCGTACTGATTTAACGCGCTGCTCAGCGTATCGCCTGAAGAGACGGTGTAATCATGTACATTGGGATTGTCCGGTACGTCTTTATCGATGTCGTCAGCAGGAATATCGTCGGCCGGTTCTTCGGTAGTTTGATCAATCGGCTCGCTGGCTTCTGGCAACAGCGTACGTAATTCGTCTTTGTCCAACGCGATGGTTTTCACGATGGGCGCAACATCACGTGGATGGTAAACGTAAGGCCGCCATACTGCGACGGCCAACGTGACAACGGTTAATGAACCCAGCATAACGCGGTGGGGGCGCGGCAAATTATTAAATGCGAGGGCGACAGAGCGGGCTATCTGCTGCACTTTTACCTATTCCTCATGCTCCATTCAGGCAGCTCGCATACTGGCTCGACAACTGTGAAAGGAATTTCACGTAGCTGTCTTTGGATAAGCTGATGTCCATTCCCAATGGATCTAACGTGCCTTTACGGACGGAAGTTCCACGGGACACGGCATCGATGACGGCCGGTCTGAATTGTGGTTCAGCGAAAACGCAAACGGCTTTCTGCTCAACCAACTGTGTTCGTATTTGATGTAAACGCTGGGCGCCCGGCTGGATCTCAGGGTTAACGGTGAAATGCCCTAAAGGTGACAAACCGTAATGTTTTTCAAAGTAGCTGTAAGCGTCGTGAAAAACGAAATAACCCTTGTTCCGCACAGGCGCGAGTTGCGCGCCGATGTGTTTGTCTGCATCGGCTAATTCTGCCTTAAATTCCTGCAGATTAGCGTCAAGTTTGGCTTTGCTTTGCGGCATAAGTTCCAATAATTTTCCATGGATTGCAACCGCAGTTTGTAAGGCCATGTCAGGGGACATCCACAGGTGCATATTAAACTGGCCGTGGTGGTGATGTGCATGAGAAGGGTCTTGGTCTTCGGAATTTTCTGAGTCATGATCATGATCGTGACCGTGCTCATGTTCCTCATCGCCATCATCGCCGCTAATCAAAAGCGGTTTTATACCTGGCAAAGCGGCAATTTCCAGATTTTTATTGGCGGGTAATTCGGCCGCTGACTTGGTGAGAAAGGCTTCCATTTCAGGCCCCGTCCACACCACTAAGTCTGCGTTTTTAATACGTTTTACATCGGAAGGGCGTAAGGCATAATCATGTTCTGATGCGCCATCAGGCAGCAATACTTCAACTGGCGTAATGCCATCTGCGATAGCCGCTGCGATAAATCCTATAGGTTTGATTGAAGCGACAACTGCAGAGTGCGCAGGTAACGCGCTTGAAGCGGCAATTGCCGCAGCAGTAAGGGTGAAAATAAGGCGCTTTTTATTGTGTAACATAATACGTCATTCCATCGTGACCCGTTGATGGAATGTGATATTATAACATTCGAAATTCAATGCAACCCGTAAATAACATGCCGCCACTTGTTACCCTTGAAAACATTTCTGTGAAATTCTCCCAGCGCCCAGTGCTTGCAGGCATTAGCCTCACACTTGAGCCGGGAAAAATTCTCACCCTGCTCGGCCCGAATGGCGCTGGCAAATCCACGCTGGTTCGCGCGGTGCTGGGGCTGCTTAAACCCACCAGCGGCAGCGTCAAACGCGCCACTGATTTACGTATCGGTTATGTGCCGCAAAAACTACACATCGACCCGACTTTGCCGATCACCGTTGAGCGCTTTATGCGCCTGTCTCGTGGCACCAAACGCGATGCCATTTTGCCGGCGCTGAAGCGCGTTCAGGCTGGACATCTGATGCACGCGACGCTGCAAAAACTCTCCGGCGGTGAAACGCAGCGTGTGCTGCTGGCGCGCGCATTACTCAATGAGCCGCAGTTGCTGGTGCTCGATGAACCAACTCAAGGCGTTGACGTCAACGGCCAGGTTGCACTGTACGATTTGATCGATCAACTGCGCCGCGAACTGAACTGCGGTGTGCTGATGGTTTCACACGACCTGCATCTGGTGATGGCGAAAACCGACGAAGTGCTGTGCCTCAACCATCACATCTGCTGCTCGGGCACGCCGGAAGCGGTATCACAACATCCTGAGTTTATTGCGATGTTCGGCCCACGCGGCGCGCAGCAGTTGGCGATTTATCGTCATCATCATAATCACCGTCACGATTTACAGGGACGCATTGTTCTGCGCAAAGGAAATGGCCCGTCATGATTGAATTGTTATTACCTGGCTGGCTGGGCGGCGTTTTGCTGGCGCTGGCGGCCGGTCCACTTGGCTCGTTTGTGGTTTGGCGCCGCATGTCCTACTTCGGCGATACGCTCGCGCATGCATCCTTGCTGGGCGTGGCGTTTGGTTTGCTGCTTAACGTGAATCCCTACTATGCGGTGATTTTGGTGACCGTGTGTCTGGCGTTGGGATTGGTGTGGCTGGAGCGCCGCCCTCATCTGGCGATCGATACGCTGCTCGGCATCATGGCGCACAGCGCGCTGTCGCTGGGTTTAGTGGTCGTCAGTCTAATGCAAGGCGTGCGTGTTGATCTGATGGCTTATCTGTTCGGCGATCTGCTGGCGGTGACGCCCGATGATTTATGGATGATGGGCGGCGGCGTGGCGATTGTACTGGCGGTGATGGCGTGGCAGTGGAATTCGCTGTTGTCGATGACCATCAGCCCGGAGCTGGCGCAGGTCGATGGCGTCAACATTCAGCGCACGCGTTTGATGTTGATGCTGGTCACGGCATTAACCATCGGCGTGGCGATGAAGTTTGTTGGTGCCTTGATCATTACATCGCTGCTGATTATCCCTGCGGCGACGGCGCGTCGCTTCTCGCGCTCACCGGAACAGATGGCCGGTTTTGCGGTGATTGCCGGTATTATCGCGGTGACCGGCGGACTCGCCTTCTCCGCCACCTACGATACGCCAGCCGGCCCGTCGGTGGTGTTATGCGCCGCAGTGTTGTTCATCATCAGCATGGCAAAAAAACCGGCGGCATAATGCCGGTTTACTCTTCGCGACTGATACCAAAGTGTTTGTAAGCATGCTGCGTTGCCATTCGGCCGCGTGGCGTGCGTTGAATGAATCCTTGCTGGATCAGGAAGGGTTCAATCACATCCTCGATAGTTTCCCGCTCTTCGCCGATCGCCGCAGCCAGATTATCTAAGCCAACCGGGCCACCCGAGAACTTGTCGATAATCGCCAGCAGCAGTTTGCGGTCCATATAATCAAAACCCTGGCTGTCGACGTTAAGCATATCCAGCGCGCTGGCTGACACTTCGCCGCTCAAATTACCGTTAGCACGCACTTCAGCAAAGTCACGCACGCGGCGCAGCAGGCGGTTAGCGATACGCGGCGTTCCGCGCGCACGACGCGCTATCTCCAGCGCGCCCTCTTCACTCAGCGCCAGGCCAAGACAAGCCGCGCTACGGCCAACGATGTGCTGAAGATCGGGAACGTTATAGAACTCAAGACGCTGCACAATGCCGAAGCGGTCACGCAGTGGCGAGGTTAAAGAACCGGCGCGCGTGGTGGCACCAATCAGGGTAAACGGCGGCAGATCGAGCTTAATCGAACGCGCTGCTGGACCCTCACCGATCATGATATCCAGCTGATAATCCTCCATCGCCGGATACAGCACTTCTTCAACCACCGGCGACAGGCGATGGATCTCATCGATAAACAGCACATCATGCGGTTCAAGATTGGTGAGCATCGCCGCCAGATCGCCGGCTTTTTCCAGCACCGGCCCGGAGGTGGTGCGCAGATTGACGCCCATTTCGTTGGCGACGATGTTAGCCAGCGTGGTTTTACCCAATCCTGGCGGACCGAAAATCAGCAGATGATCGAGTGCATCGCCACGCAGTTTCGCCGCCTGGATGAAAATCTCCATCTGCTCACGTACCTGCGGCTGACCGACATATTCCGTCAGCAGCCTGGGGCGAATGGCGCGGTCGAGCGTTTCTTCTTCATTAAAGGAACTGCCCGAGACCAGACGATCGGCTTCAATCATGCTTTACCTCAAATAGCTGCGCGCAGGGCTTCACGAATCAGGGTTTCGCAATCCGCATCCGGTTTACCAACTTTGCTGATCATCCGGCTGGCTTCCTGCGGTTTATAGCCGAGAGCGACCAGCGCTGAAACCGCTTCAGCTTCGGCATCGTTATTGTCCTGTGCGGCGGAAGGCGTGGTCAACGTAAAGGTTGAATCACCACCAAACAGATCGCCGTGCATGCCGATAAAGCGGTCTTTCATCTCCACAATCAAACGCTCGGCGGTTTTTTTACCGACGCCCGGCAGTTTGATCAGGGAAGCAATCTCTTGTCGTTCAACGGCGGTCACGAACTGCTGTGCCGACATACCCGACAAAATCGCCAGCGCCAGTTTAGGCCCAACGCCATTCACCTTGACCAGCTCGCGGAACAGCGTTCGTTCCTGCTTGTTATTGAAACCGAACAGCAGCTGCGCATCTTCACGCACCACGAACTGGGTGAAGATGATCGCTTCCTGATTGATCTCCGGCAGCTCGTAAAAGCAGGTCATTGGCATGTGCACTTCATAACCGACACCGTGCGCCTCAATCAACACCAGCGGCGGCTGTTTTTCCAGAATGTTGCCTCGTAAACGACCAATCACCTGAGCAGTTCCTTAATCTGTAAGTAAGCCTGAGTTTATAGCATAAAAAAGGCTGGATGAATATCCAGCCTAACTTCGCGTTTCGTTTCCGCTAACCCGATCGCATACGACCGCGCGTCATCACCAATTTGGTGTCACTGATACGCGCCGCATTTTGGCTCATATGGCAATGCGTGATAGCTATGGCCAGCGCATCGGCGGCATCCGCTTGCGGGTTGGCTGGCAGTTTCAGCAAGGTCCGCACCATATGCTGTACCTGACTTTTCTCTGCGCCGCCAGTGCCAGTGACGGTTTGCTTCACCTGACGCGCCGCATATTCAAACACCGGCAAATCGTGATTCACCGCCGCGACAATCGCCGCTCCGCGCGCCTGGCCCAGCTTGAGCGCTGAGTCCGCGTTCTTCGCCATAAAGACCTGCTCGATGGCGAAATAGTCGGGTGAGAACTGCGTGATGATTTCGCTTACGCCCGCGTAGATCAGTTTGAGGCGCGTCGGCAAATCGGTGACGCTGGTGCGGATACAGCCGCTGCCCAGATAGGTAAGCTGGCGGCCGGTTTGGCGGATAACACCGTAACCGGTGACGCGCGAGCCGGGATCGATCCCGAGAATTATCGCCACAGCGCGTCTCCGGTGAGTGGGGTTTTAAGCAACGCCATTACAGCGTTTCTGCGATCTCATCAGAGATTTCACCGTTATGGTAAACTTCCTGCACGTCGTCACAGTCTTCCAGCATGTCGATCAAGCGCAGCAGTTTCGGCGCGGTTTCGGCATCCATTTCGGCTTTGGTGGAAGGGATCATCGAGACTTCAGCTGAGTCGGCTTTCAGACCGCCCGCTTCCAGCGCATCACGCACTGCACCCATCTCTTCCCACGCGGTGAAGACATCAATCGCGCCGTCGTCATAGGCCACAACGTCTTCTGCACCGGCTTCCAGCGCCGCTTCCATCACTGCATCTTCATCCTGACCTGGCGCGAAGGAGATAACACCCTTTTTGCTGAACAGGTAAGAAACAGAGCCGTCGGTACCGAGGTTGCCACCGGTTTTGGTGAAGGCATGACGCACTTCGCCCACGGTGCGGTTGCGGTTGTCGCTCAGGCACTCAATCATCACCGCTGAGCCGCCCGGACCGTAACCTTCATAAATGATGGTTTCCATGTTGGAATCATCTTCACCGCCCACGCCGCGTGCGATGGCACGGTTCATGGTGTCGCGCGTCATGTTGTTAGACAGCGCTTTGTCCATCGCTGCGCGCAGACGTGGGTTAGAACCCGCATCGCCACCGCCCAGTTTCGCAGCGGTGACCAGCTCGCGAATGATTTTGGTGAAGATTTTACCGCGCTTAGCGTCCTGAGCAGCTTTACGATGCTTAGTATTCGCCCATTTACTGTGTCCAGCCATTTTACATATTCTCCGATCTTATCAATCGCACGGGCTATCTTACTGGCGATCTCGGCTCCCGGCAGTGCTCGCAATCCTCACGTACATAAGTACGCTCCGGTTGCTGTGCGCTGGCGGTAACCGACCTCGCTGCGACGATTACGCCCGACTGTTCAATTTTAGTGGTGCAGGTTTCACATCCTGCACCGGGTTTAAGGGACGAAGGAATAACTTCGTCGAATTCACGGAATTTAACTGAACTGCCACGGGAAAAACGCGCGGCGGTGAGCATTCAGATAAATTCTTCAATTGCCTGGCGGTTACTCCAGGACTTGGTGAGGGCTGCGGCAGCGGCGGGTTCGAGCCAGCGCGCGGCGAGATGCTCGGTGAGCAGCAGGTCGCGCTCTGCGGGTATGGCCAACCTGAACCAGTGTTCGCGGTTGTGCGTGGTGCCCGGTGCGTAACGATGGCGATAGTGCGGGAAGATCTCAAACTCGATTTGCTTGTGGCAATCGTCCAGAACTAACTTTTCGTGCGCAATATCGATGGCGAGCTCTTCTAACACTTCGCGCTGAGCCGCCTGGCGCGGGGTTTCGCCCGCTTCCAGGCTGCCAGTGACCGATTGCCAGAAGCTGTCGTCATCACGTCGCTGCAGCATTAACACCCGGCCGGTATCGCGGGCAAAAATCACCACCAGCACCGAAACCGGATGTTTAAAGCCCATTACTTGTTCTCTGACTTTTCTTTCTTCGGCGCCACCAGAATGCCGAGGTCCAGCAATGCAGCTGGATTGGCTTCGCTTGGGGCCTCGGTCATCATGCACGCTGCGGCGGTGGTTTTCGGGAACGCGATCACATCACGGATGTTATCGGTGCCGGTCAACAGCATGGTCAGACGATCCAGACCAAACGCCAGGCCCGCGTGCGGCGGCGTACCGTATTTCAGCGCGTCGAGCAGGAAGCCAAACTTCTCACGCTGCTCTTCTTCGGTGATGCCGAGGATGCTGAACACTGTCTGCTGCATTTTTCCGCTGTGGATACGCACGGAACCGCCACCCACTTCGTAGCCGTTAATCACCATATCGTAGGCATTGGCCACCGCTTGTACCGGATCGGTTGCCAGCTCTTCTGCGCTCATGTCTTTCGGCGATGTGAACGGATGGTGCATCGCTGCCAGGCCGCCCTCTTCATCTTCCTCAAACATTGGGAAGTCGATCACCCACAATGGCGCCCAGGCTTTGTCATCGGTGATCTTAAGATCGCGGCCCACTTTCAGACGCAGTGCGCCCAGCGCATCCGCCACCACTTTGGCGCGGTCCGCGCCGAAGAAGATCAGGTCGCCATCTTGTGCGCTCGTACGATTGAGAATGTCTTCAACGATTTCTGCACTGAGGAACTTGGCAACCGGGCTCTGTACGCCTTCGAAGCCTTTAGCACGTTCGTTGATCTTCATCCACGCCAACCCTTTAGCGCCGTAGATTTTGACAAATTCGCCGTACTCATCGATTTGCTTACGCGTCAGCGAAGCGCCGCCCGGTACGCGCAGGGCAGCCACGCGGCCTTTAGCATCGTTGGCTGGACCGGCAAACACCTGGAACTCCACGTTTTTCAGCAGATCGGCAACGTCCACCAGCTCCATTGGGTTACGCAGGTCTGGCTTATCCGAACCGTAACGGTTCATCGCTTCCGCAAAGGTCATCTGCGGGAAGTCACCGAGATCCACGCCTTTGATGTTGATCCACAGTTCACGAATCAGACGTTCCATCTTTTCACGCACCTGCTCGGCGGTCATGAAAGAGGTTTCCACATCGATCTGGGTGAATTCTGGCTGACGATCGGCACGCAGATCTTCGTCACGGAAACACTTAACGATCTGATAGTAGCGGTCAAAACCCGACATCATCAGCAGCTGTTTGAACAGCTGTGGCGACTGCGGCAGCGCGTAGAATTTGCCTTTATGCACACGGCTTGGCACCAGATAGTCACGCGCGCCTTCTGGCGTGGCTTTGGTCAGCATTGGCGTTTCGATATCGAGGAAACCCTGGTCGTCCATAAAGCGACGCACGAAGCTGGTAATTTTAGCGCGGGTTTTCAAACGCTGCGCCATTTCCGGACGACGCAGGTCCAGATAGCGATAAGTCAGGCGCGCTTCTTCGCTGTTGACCTGGTTAGAGTCCAGCGGCAGCGGTTCAGCACGGTTGATGATGTTGAGCTCATGAGCAAACACTTCGATTTCGCCGGTCGCCATGTCGCTGTTTTTATTCTTTTCGTCACGTGCACGCACGGTGCCGGTGATCTGGATACAGAATTCGTTACGCAGCTCAGATGCCAGCTGGAAAGCGTCCTGACGATCGGCATCGAAGAACACCTGTGCGATACCTTCACGGTCACGCATATCGATAAAAATCAGGCTACCCAGATCGCGACGGCGATTTACCCAGCCGCAGAGAGTGACTTGCTGACCCACGTGAGACAGATTGAGCTGTCCGCAATATTCTGTACGCATAACGTATCCTTTTAACTTCGCCGCTGCTGCCAGACAACATCAGGCCGCGTAACCTTCTGAGATGCTGTCGCAAAAAAGGCGGCTATTATAATGGAAAAACCCAGGCAGGATAAGTGGAGCCCGATCAAAGCGGACAAAACATTATGCTTTATCGCGCTGTTTTTCCTGCCGACATCAAAACAGGGTACATTAAGCCGCCCTTTCCCGCCCCTAAAGGATTCAGGAGTTCGCGTTGACACTTCGCATAGGATTACCGCAATGGCAGCACGCGCAATGGAAACAGTTCGGCATTGAGACTTTAGCCGACTACGCCCAGCTGTTTGGTTGTGTGGAAGGCAATACCACGTTGTATGCGCTTCCGAAGCCGGAAGTGGTACTGCGCTGGCGCGATATGACGCACGACGATTTCCGTTTTTGCTTTAAGTTTCCCGATAGCATCAGCCATAAAGCGGCACTGCGCGACTGCGATGAGTTGCTGACGGAGTTTTTCCGCCTGCTCGATCCGCTGAGCACACGCATTGGTCAATATTGGCTGCAGTTACCCGCCGCGTTTTCACCGGCACAGCTGGTTGATTTATGGTCCTTTCTCGATAGTTTGCCACGCAATTTCCGCTATGGCGTTGAGGTGCGGCATCAGGCGTTTTTTGCCAAAGGTGACGCTGAACGCGCGCTGAATCGCGGTTTACTGGATCGCGGCGTTAATCGGGTGATTTTAGATAGCCGTCCGGTGCATGCTTCAAGCTCGCAAACCGCCGCCGCCGTGGATGCGCGATCGAAAAAGCCGCGCGTGCCGCCGCATGCGGTGCGCACCGGTTCGCAACCGATGGTGCGTTTTATTGGCAGCGATAGCGTGGCGGAGAGCGTGCCGCTGTTTCAGCCGTGGCACAGCAAGCTACAAGCGTGGCAGATGGATAGCGATCCCATGCTGTTTATTCATACGCCGGATATGGGCGAGGTGTTTCCACTGATTCAGGCGTTGTGGCCACAGTTGCAGCAGCTGGAGCCATCGTTACGCGATCTGCCCGACTGGCCGCAGCAATCAAGCCTGTTCTAGACGCAACGCAAAGGGTGCAGCCCGCCCGCGTTTCTGCCAAAATAGCGCCCTTTCCGTTTTCTCTCCGGACCTTTCATTATGTCTGATCGCGATACGCTATTTTCCGCGCCCATCGATAAGCTGGGCGACTGGACCTTTGACGAGCGCGTAGCTGAAGTTTTTCCCGATATGATTCAGCGCTCGGTGCCGGGTTATTCCAACATCATTTCGATGATTGGCATGCTGGCAGAACGCTTCGTTCAGCCGAATAGCCAGGTTTACGATCTTGGCTGTTCGCTGGGAGCCGCCACATTGTCGGTGCGCCGCAATATTCATGTGCCTGGCTGCCAGATTATTGCCGTAGATAATTCGCCAGCGATGGTTGAGCGTTGCCGTCGCCACATCGATGCTTTCCGCGCGGATACGCCGGTGCAGGTGATCGAAGCGGATATTCAGGATATCCACATTGAGAACGCCTCGTTGGTGGTGCTGAACTTTACCCTGCAATTCCTTGAGCCGCCGGCCCGTCTTGAGTTGCTGAAGAAGATTGTTATCGGATTGAATCCGGGCGGCGCGCTGGTGCTGTCGGAGAAGTTCAGTTTTGAAGATGCCGATGTCGGCGAGTTGCTGTTTAACATGCATCACGATTTCAAACGCGCTAACGGTTACAGCGAGCTGGAGATCAGCCAGAAACGCAGCATGCTGGAGAACGTGATGTTGACCGATAGCGTCGAAGCGCATAAGGCACGCTTGAAAACCGCCGGTTTCAAACATGCGGAGTTGTGGTTCCAGTGCTTTAATTTTGGTTCGTTGGTGGCGTTGAAATGATTGAGTTTGGCCGTTTTTATCAGCAGATTGCCACCGGCCCGCTGGCCAGTTGGCTGGAAGTGTTACCGGCGCAAGTTGCCGCATGGCAGCGTGAGAATTTGCACGGTAAGTTTCGCGACTGGGAGAAGTCCGTTGATTATCTGCCGCTGCTGACGCCGCAGAAGCTGGATTTGTTGCACAGCGTGAGCGCGGATGTTGAGGATCTGACCGATCGTCAGCGTCTTGGCATTGAGAATCTGCTGCGCAATTTGATGCCGTGGCGCAAAGGTCCTTATTCGCTGTACGGTACCGAGATCGATACCGAATGGCGTTCTGACTGGAAATGGGATCGCGTGTTGCCGCACATTTCGCCTTTGCAGCATCGCACGGTGCTGGATGTCGGCTGCGGCAGCGGTTATCACATGTGGCGCATGATTGGTGCAGGCGCGAAGCTGGTGGTAGGTATCGATCCGATGCAGCTGTTTTTGTGCCAGTTTGAAGCGGTGCGTAAGCTGTTGGGTGACGATCGTCGGGCGCATTTGCTGCCGCTGGGCATTGAGCAACTGCCGGCCTTACAAGCGTTCGATACCGTGTTTTCAATGGGCGTGCTTTATCACCGCCGTTCGCCGCTCGACCACCTGATGCAGCTGAAAAATCAGTTAGTCAGCGATGGCGAGCTGGTGCTGGAGACGCTGGTGATTGAAGGCGATGAGAACGCGGTGTTGGTGCCGGGTGAGCGTTATGCGCAGATGCGTAATGTGTACTTTATCCCTTCTGCGGCGGCGCTGAAGAGCTGGCTGGAGAAGTGCGGATTTGTCGATGTGCGCATCGCGGATTATGCGGTGACGTCCGTGGAAGAGCAGCGTCGCACCAGTTGGATGACCAGCGAGTCGCTGGCCGAGTTCCTTGATCCGAATGACAGCAGTAAGACCGTTGAAGGTTATCCCGCTCCGCTGCGTGCTGTGTTAGTAGCGCGCAAGCCGTAATGCTTAACGCCGCGATAGCGCCAGCTTCGCGGCAAAGCCAATAAAGACGCAGCCCGTCAGGCGATCCATCACTTTCAGCACCGCTGGACGACGCAGATGCGTCGCAAAGTATTGGCTGCTACCGATCAGCACCGCATTCCACACCAAACCAATCACCATATGTGTGAGCGCCATCAGCGTACACCACAGCGGCACCGATGCGCCCGCCGGAATGAACTGCGGCAGGAAGGTGACGTAGAACACGCCGACTTTAGGGTTTAATAGATTACCAAATAGTCCGCGTGTGAAGCAGGCAACATAGCTTTGCTCTTTATTCTGCGCATGCTGACCTGCTTCCGCTTGAGTACGTGGGTTGATGAGTAATTTGACGCCGAGATAGAGCAGATAGGCCGCACCGATCCATTTCAGCAGGTTATACGCCATTTCCGAAGCCAGCAGCAGCGCGCCCAAGCCAAGGCCCACCGCAACGCCCCACACCAGGCAACCCAGCGTGACGCCAAACGCCGTAGCCGATGCACGCTTCCAGCCTTGCGCGGCGGCGGAACGCAACACTAATGCGGTATCAAAGCCGGGCGTGAGCGTGAGGATGGTGATGGCGAAGAGGAAAGATAAAATTAGTGTCATGCGATGCTCTCAATTGCTCCGGTGCGTTTCAGGCTGAAAACAAGGGCCGCTGCGTAAAGACGTCGTGGACACATCCCTGTGGACTCTGCCAGCGCATCCATGCGCTGGAAGCTTTACTACGCGGCCCTTGTTCCCAGCCTTTATGTGGAATTCGTGCGGTTTAATCTTGTGCGGCTGTTTCGGCAGGTGCGTTCCAGTATTGGTATTTATAAGCGGAGCTCAAATGGCGTTCAATGGTGCCTTTGGCGAATACTTCGGTTTCATGCAGATAACTGAGCGTACAGTTGCCCACTTCATCCCACAGTTGGCACTCGTCAATCGAGCGTAGCGTGCTGACTGGCGTGGTCGATGTGCCGTTCAGGCGCAGTTCCCGCCACTGGTTATCGTAGCTGTAAGTATCTTTGCTACGCGCGCTGCTGGATGAAGTCACCAATCCTTGTGGATTCCAGCGCCAGCTGCTTTCGCCGTTGGTCATGCTATCGCTGCCGCGCGCCACGCTTTTTTCTACTCTGAACTGTTTGTCATAGCGGTAAGTAGTATCGGTAAAGCCATCTTTGCCCATGCTGGTGAATTTATCGGATGAGCTGACGATGTTGCCATGCTGGCCGATTTGCCAGCTGATGGTGCCCTGACGGTTGTCGACCACTTGCTCCTGCCCCGCTTTGATCACTTTGACCATGTAGGCATATTCCGCCACCCAGCCGCGCTGAACACGCGCGATATGCTGTTCCATCGTCAGCAAAACGTTGCCTTCGTTTTTGTCGTAGGAGATATCGGCCACCATTAAATCGCCGCACTGATCAAATTGGCCGAGTACGCGCTTTTGCGAGTCTACATCTTTGCCAAATTCGCCCGCCACCACCTGACGCACCGCGCCTTTGGCATCGCCACCCAGCATGATCCAGTTGTTGCTGCTGGTGATGTTTTTGCTCATCGGTGGACACGCCGTGCTGACCGCCAGCGCAACGCCGCAGTATGGGAGAAGCAGCAGTAAAACGGTACAAGGGATGGATTTCATGAAGGTTATCCGTACGAGGCCATAGAGTAATCAAAGCATCATTTACACGATCACGCTATCTCTACGGGAATGGCAGATAAAAAGAACCCCAGTTAGGAGAACTGGGGTTGGTACTTGCAAACATCACGTCGTTTGGACTGGCGTGCTGCGCGGCAAAATCGGGGTGAATTCAGGCTACCCGGACGGCGCTCATCTGCGTCATGCTTTTCATGGCTTCAACCACATCACCATCAACGCAATAGCGACTGAATTCATCGGTTTCCGCTTCGGAGCACATTGAAACACCGGCTTTACGGTAGCGCATCGGCGAAGCGACTAAACGGCTGGCGGAGCTGTGAACTTCCTGCAATCCACTGTCGATGAACTTCTGGATGTTGCTCAAACGCACGCCCGCACCGGCCATAATAATCGGACCTGTGCTGTGTTCATTTAGTTCCCGTAATAATGCAATTCCTGCTTCGGCGCTCTGTTGCTGGCCAGACGTCAGGATACGCGCGATGCCTAAATCAGCCAGCACCTCAAGTGAGCGTTTTGGACTGTGGCATAAATCAAAGGCGCGATGGAAGGTGACGTCCATGCCGTCACACAGCGTCATAATCTGCTGCATACGAGCAATATCGACATGCGCATCTTCATCAAGCATGCCAATCACTAAGCCGGGAAAACCGAGTTCACGCATTAGCGCAACGTCCGATTTCATCGACTCAAACTCATAGTTGGTGTAGCAAAAATCGCCGCCACGTGGACGGACGATAGGATGTACCGGGATCGAAATTTCACGTCGTGCCGCTTCCAGCACGCCGGCTGAAGGCGTCAACCCACCTTCGCGCGGTGCGCTGCACAGCTCCACGCGATCGGCACCGGACAGCTGCGCAGTCATTGCGCAGTCGATGCCGTAGCAACAAATTTCCAGTTTCGTCATACCATGCTCCTTCTCATGACTTCTGGCTCGGGATGAATGCTTCAGTTAGTCTACTTAATTGGACAGTTTACGTGGAACTCGCACTATGGCATTCGATTTTAATCAATGGATAGACCGTCGTCACAGCGATAGTTTGAAATGGCACAAATATGGTGATCGCGATGTGCTGCCGCTCTGGGTAGCGGACAGCGATTTCCGTTCGCCGCCGAGTGTGATTGAGGCCATTAAACAGCGCGCTGAACACGGCGTTTTTGGCTATGGCGCAACGCCAAGCGGATTGATTGATATCACCCTTTCCCGTTTAGCGCAGCGCTACAACTGGCAGATTGAGCCGGACTGGATTGTGCTATTGCCTGGCGTGGTATGCGGTTTGAATCTTTCGGTCCGCGCATTCACGGAATCGGGCGAATCCACGGTTTCCCCAACGCCGATTTATCCGCCGTTTCGCGGTGCAGCAAAATTGGCCGATCGCGCACAGGTGCATTTACCGCTGCGTTTACAGGACGATCGCTGGGTAATGGATCTCGACGCCAGCGCCATGCAGGGCAATGAGCGCCTGCTGATGCTGTGTAACCCGCAGAATCCGGGCGGCACGGTATATCGTCGTGACGAGCTGGAAGCCCAGCTGGCATTTGCGCAGCAGCATGATTTGATTGTCTGCTCCGATGAAATCCATTGCGATTTATTACTGTCGCCTGGCGCGCAACACATTCCGTTTGCAGCATTAAGTGAAGATGCCGCACAACGCAGCATTACGCTGATCTCGCCGTCGAAAACCTTCAATATTGCCGGATTAGGCGCCTCGATGGCGATCATTCCCAATCCAGAGTTGCGAGCGCGCTTCAAACGCGTGCGGGAAGGCATTGTGCCTGGCGTGGATATTCTGGCGCTGGTGGCAGCCGAAGCGGCGTGGCGCGATGGCGATGAATGGCTGGCGGCGCAGCTGGATTATCTACGCGCTAATCGCGACTGGCTGGTGGCGCAGGTCAATGCGCTGCCAGAACTGCAGATGGCCGCGCCGGAAGCGACTTATCTCGGTTGGATCGACGCCAGCAAACTGGATGTTGCCAGCCCAATGGACTACTTCGAGCAGCACGGACTCGGTTTTTCACCGGGTCACGATTTTGGCGACGATAATTTCGTGCGCTTCAACTTTGGTTGTACACGCGCCACGCTAGAACAGGCGGTGGCGCGTTTGCAGCTGGCGGTAGCAGCGCGCCGTTAAGCCTGCTCGCTGGCGACGATCTCTTCCAGTCGCCACGGATGAAACTTGATGGTGGTTTGCCCGTCCGTCACCGCTAGCGTCGGATTGGGCAAACGTTCATTCTCGCCTTTGGGCGCGCTGGTTTTAAACGAGATGCCCGGCTGCGTCAGCGCATCATCCGAGAGCAACGCCATCGCGCGCACACCCAGCGTTTCCGGTTCACCGCGCAGCACAATCTCCACGTGTTCCCAGCCTTCATGGCGATACAGCTTCTCGCCCGGCCACGGCAGTTCAATCACATCGATTTCCCAGCCCGCGAGGTTCAATGGCTGATGCAGTTTGAACAGGCAGATCGGGCGACCATTGATCATTGCTTCGGAAAACTGCGTGCCGATTTGCAGCAATCCGTTTTTCCAGCGTTCTGCCGTCGCAAACTGGTGGCAGCGCACCGCAACGTGATCGGCTTCATGTTCAGCCAGGTTAATGCCTAAACGTTCAGCAAATAGCGCCAAAGAGTGCTCAAAACGAGCCAGGTCTTGTTTTAAATCATCCAATTCCATAGGAAAGTTGGTCCGCATCACGTTTTACCTCTAATTCAGTTCAGGTTTACTAATCAATATGAAATTTGCTAGCCGTTGATTCCGCTTGACAAAATTGTCGGATTCATCCGATTTAGGTGTCAAAAAGGCTGAAAACCGCATAAATAGACCATTCATTTCGGATTTATCGCCAAAACAGGTCCAGCAGTTACTTTATGAAAGTGGCTTAACCTTCTGTTATTATTCAGGATAGTTAATACAATGAGATAACTCTTATTTAAGTTGCAAACAATTGCAGCCTGATACCCTTTCTTATAAATTTGTGTTTCACAACTACAAGGAACGGCCTTATGTCTATGCTCATTGTTGTCGCGGTCCTGATTGCATTAATGGGATTTGCAATTTCCCGCCATTGGAAGGTGCGTGAAGACAAAAGCGTTAAAAATCCTCGTCGTCACCCACGGCGCCGTTAATCGGCGCTGAGGGCCCGATGTTACGTCTCACTGAATACCGAATAGCTGACTCACTTTAACATTTCACGTATACTTCCCCTCTTATTTTTCCGTCCCGCCGCGCAGTTGCGGGATGACGACATCGGCTCGCCGCCTACAGGCGGGCCTTTTCAGCATATGAAGGTAACGCGGTGAATATTCAGGCTCTTCTTTCCGACAAAGTCAGTCAGGCAATGATTGCGGCGGGTGCGCCTGCCGATTGCGAACCTCAGGTTCGTCAGTCTGCGAAGGTACAGTTCGGTGATTACCAGGCAAACGGTATGATGGCCGTGGCGAAAAAGCTCGGTCAGGCACCGCGACAACTGGCTGAGCAGGTGATTCAGCATCTGGATCTTAACGGCATCGCCAGCAAAGTCGAAATCGCCGGTCCCGGCTTTATCAATATCTTCCTCGATCGTGCATGGCTGGCGGCGCAAACCGCGCAGGCGCTGCAGCTGCCGCGCCTCGGTGTGAGCAGTGTCGCGCCGCAAACTATCGTGGTGGATTACTCCGCGCCCAACGTGGCGAAGCAGATGCATGTCGGTCACGTCCGCTCCACCATCATTGGTGATGCCGCAGTGCGTACGCTGGAGTTCCTCGGCCATAAAGTGATCCGCGCCAACCACGTCGGTGACTGGGGCACGCAGTTCGGCATGCTGATTGCCTATCTGGAAAAGCAGCAGAACGAACACCACGAAGAGATTGCGCTGGCTGATCTGGAAGCCTTCTACCGCGAAGCCAAAGTGACCTACGATGCCGACGAAGCCTTTGCCGAGCGTGCACGTAATTACGTGGTGAAGCTGCAAGGTGGCGATGAATATTGCCGCAGCATGTGGAAGAAGCTGGTCGATATCACCATGAGCCAGAACCAGCTGGTGTATGACCGCCTGAACGTGACGCTGACGCGCAATGATGTGATGGGTGAAAGCCTGTACAACGACATGCTGCCGGGCATCGTCGCCGATCTGCGCGACAAAGGCCTGGCGGTGACCAGCGAAGGCGCCACGGTAGTTTTCCTTGATGAGTTCAAAAACAAGGAAGGCGAACCCATGGGCGTGATCATTCAGAAGAAAGATGGCGGCTATCTCTACACCACCACCGACATCGCCTGTGCCAAATACCGTTTTGAAACCCTGCATGCCGATCGCGTGCTCTACTACATCGATTCCCGTCAGCATCAGCATCTGCAGCAGGCGTGGACCATCGTGCGTAAAGCCGGTTATGTGCCGGAATCGGTACCGCTTGAGCATCACGCATTCGGCATGATGCTGGGCAAGGATGGCCGTCCATTCAAAACCCGCAGCGGCGGCACTATTCGCCTCGCCGATTTGCTGGATGAAGCAGTCGAACGCGCGCATACGTTGGTCAGCGAGAAGAATCCAGAGATGTCAGCGCAAGAGCTGAAAGATCTGTCGGAAGTGGTGGGTATCGGCGCAGTGAAATACGCTGACCTGTCGAAAAGCCGCACCACCGATTACATCTTTGACTGGGACAACATGCTGGCATTCGAAGGCAACACCGCGCCTTACATGCAATACGCCTACACGCGCGTGCTGTCGGTGTTCCGCAAAGCCGGTATTGATGCCGATAGCCTGAGCGGCGACATCGTGCTGACCGAAGAGCGTGAAGCGCAGCTGGCCACGCGTCTGTTGCAGTTCGAAGAAGTGATTACTCAGGTCGCGCGTGACGGTACGCCACACGTGATGTGCGCTTACCTGTACGATCTGGCCGGCCAGTTCTCTGGCTTCTACGAACACTGCCCGATTCTCTCCGCCGAGGACGAGAACATCCGTCAAAGCCGTCTGCAGCTGGCCGCGTTAACCGCGAAAACGCTGAAGCAAGGTCTGGACACGCTGGGCATCAAAACCGTCGAGCGCATGTAATACCATCAGCGGAGAGCGCCGCAAACGGCTCTTCGCTGCTTTCCCTCTTCCTTCCTGTTAAAAATCCCCCTTAATCTGCTCTGAATTTGGCTTTTATCCTGCTCGATACCTGCAATTTCTCACGCTTCACACGCTTTCTCAATTTTCCGACATAGCTCACCAAATAAACAAAACTCATACCTTCATAACCATTTTATGGCAGACAAAGTCGCACGCCATCCCTAATTTGGTAATGGAAGCATGAAAGCTAAAACATGCAACAAGCTGTTTTAAAAGCTAAAAACTATAAAACTTACCCCTGCAATCGGGTTAAAGTGATGCCCCCGGCCCATGTCAGGGCGGAAAAAAATCTCAACCCGATAACGTCATTAATAAAAAAATCAGAGCGTATCCTATGAGCAATCACGACATTATCGATGTAAAAGGCTGGATCGACGCCCGCCCGATCACCGGATACCAGTGGCTGACCCTCAGCCTGTGTTTCATCATCATCATGTTTGATGGCTACGACGCGGCAGCGATGGGGTTCATTGCGCCCGCGCTGATTGAAGACTGGGGCATCAGCCACGCGGAAATGGGGCCGATTCTCGGCGCTGCGATGTTCGGTGTGGCAATTGGCGCGCTGATCGCCGGTCCGTGGTCCGACAAATTCGGCCGCAAGCGCGTACTGCTGTTGTCGATTGCCGTCTTTGCCTGCTTCAGCCTGATGAGCGCCTTCGCCCGTACGCCGCTGGAAATGGGCGCGTTACGTTTTCTCACCGGCCTCGGTCTCGGCGCGGTGATGCCCAATTGCGTCACGCTGGTGTCGGAATATATGCCGGAGCGCCGCCGCAGCCTGATGATCACCGTGATGTACAGCGGATTTAATATCGGCTCTGGATTGGGCGGATTCATCGCCGCCGGCATGCTGCCGCACTTTGGCTGGCAAGCGGTGCTGGGGTTTGGTGGCCTGCTGCCGTTGCTGATGTTGCCACTGCTGCTGTGGCTGCTGCCGGAATCGGCGATGTACATGGTGGTGCGCAAAGTCAGTCGCGACAAGATTGCTGCGGTGCTCAAACGTCTGGGCGGCGAGTTCTCCGCTGGCACCGCCTTTGTGCTCAATGCGCCAATCATCCCGAAAAAAGCCCAGGTGCTGCAGCTGTTCAGCCGCGGCTATGCGGGCGGCACTGTGGTGTTATGGCTCACCTACTTCATGGGGCTGTTCGTCATCTACCTGCTTAACGGTTGGCTGCCGACCATTCTCCGTTCTGGCGGCGTAACGCTTGAGCGTGCCGCGATTGTCGCCGGCTTGTTCCAGCTCGGTGGCACCTTTGGCGGCCTGATGGTCGGCGGATTGATGGACCGTTTCAAAGCGAAATATGTTATCGCCCTGTTCTATCTGCTGGGCAGTTTCTGCCTGGTGTCGCAGGGCATCTGGAGCTTTGGCCCGAATGTACTGGCGCTGCTAGTGTTCCTCGCTGGCGTCTGTATCAACGGGGCGCAAACCGGATTGCAGGCGTTTTCTCCGGCCTTTTACCCCACTGAAATGCGTGCCACCGGCGTGTGCTGGATGCATGGCATTGGACGCAGCGGCGCCATTATCAGCTCGTCGCTGGGCGGCGTGCTGCTTGGCGTGTTCCCTGGGCAAACAGCCATTTTTATCGTTTTGTCGCTCCCGGCAGTTTTGGCGGCACTTTCCATCACCCGACATCACCCTGCACAGGTGGCCCGTCAGGTTAAAGGCATCGACCTTAATGACCTGCCGTCCCTGTCGCGTACCCTCAATAATCGATGAAGTAGAGGTCAAAAAATTATGGCTAAAATCATAGGCGGTTTAGCGGTTTCCCATACCCCCACCATTGGCTTTGCGGTTGATCATAACAAGCAGCAGGAAGGCGCATGGGCACCGATTTTCGATGGCTTTGCGCCGATGCAGCGCTGGCTGGAAGAGAAGAAACCGGACGTGCTGCTGTATGTGTTTAACGATCACGTCACCTCCTTCTTTTTTGATCATTATTCGGCGTTTGTGCTGGGCATTGATGACGAATATGCCGTGGCGGATGAAGGCGGCGGCCCGCGCGATCTGCCACCGGTAAAAGGTCATGCGGCGCTGTCGCAGCATATTGGTGCCAGCCTGATGGCGGATGAGTTCGATATGTCATTCTTCCAGGACAAAGCACTGGATCACGGCCTGTTTTCGCCGCTGTCGGCGCTAGCACCGTGGCAAGGCGGCTGGCCGATGCAGGTGGTTCCGCTGGCGGTGGGCGTTTTACAGTTCCCGATTCCGACGGCACGTCGCTGCTATAAACTCGGCCAGGCACTGAAGCGCGCGGTGGAGAGTTTCCCGGAAGATCTGAAAGTTGCGGTGGTAGCAACCGGCGGCGTTTCACATCAGGTTCACGGCGAGCGCTGTGGCTTCAACAATCCCGAATGGGATGCGCAGTTTATCGATCTGCTGATCAACGATCCCGAGCGCCTGACCGAAATCACCCTGGCGGAATACGCCACGCTCGGCGGCCTGGAAGGTGCGGAAGTGATTATGTGGTTGATCATGCGCGGCGCGCTGTCGGCCAACGTCGAGAAACTGCATCAGGATTACTATCTGCCTTCGATGACCGGTATCGCCACGCTGATCCTCGAAAACCAGTCTCGTGAAGCGCCGGTTGATGTGCATCAGCGTCAGCGCGATAAGATCAACCTGCAAATGAGCGGCGTGGAAAAACTGCCCGGCACCTATCCGTTCACCCAGGCGCGCAGCCTGAAAGCGCTGCGCATCAACCGCTTCCTGCACCGCATGATTCAGCCAGAGTGGCGTAAGCGTTTCCGCGAAGCTCCGCAGGCGCTGTATCAGGAAGCCGGACTGACCGCTGAAGAGCAAACGCTGATTACCCAGCTCGACTGGCGCGGCATGATCCATTACGGCGTCAGCTTCTTCCTGCTGGAAAAACTGGGTGCAGTGGTGGGCGTGTCTAACCTGCATATCTATTCGGCGATGCGCGGCGAAACGCTGGAACAGTTCCAGCAGACGCGCAATCAGCAGGTGCTCTACTCGGTAGCGGGGAAAAAAGAGTGATGTTTACGCAATCCGTTATCGACTGCCATCACCACGTTTTTGATCCAGTAAACTTTCCCTGGGCGCCCGAGAGCGCCTACAACCCGGACGGACACGAGCTGGCGACGCCGGATTACTATCGCGCCGTGATGCAGGCCTACAACATCCGCCACTCGCTGATTGTCGGCCCAACATCGGGCTATAACACCGACAATCGCTGCCTGCTGGATACCATTAAGCGCGGTGAAGGACGGTTCAAGGGCATTGCCGTCACGCCGCGTGACGTGGATAGCGACACGCTCGCCAGCCTGAAAGATCAGGGCATCGTCGGCATTGCGCTTAACGTGGCGATGCTCGGCACCGAGCCGTTTCTCCAGCTTGATGCCCTGATGGGCAGGCTGGCGGAGCTGGACCTCTTTGCTCAGATTCAGGTGCAGAACGATCAGCTGCTGGCGCTGATGCCGCTGCTGTCACGCACCCGCACGCGTTTGCTGATCGATCACTCCGGCCGACCAGACGTCGGCGCAGGCGTAGCACAACCGGCCTTTCAGGCGCTGCTGTCGCTGGCCGGTCAGCAGCGCACCAGCGTGAAACTTTCCGGGCTGGCGAAATTCTCCCGCCAGCCGTATCCCTTCAGCGATGGACATCCTTATCTGCTGGCCTTGCTGGACGCTTTCGGCGCGGAAAATTGCATGTGGGGATCGGACTGGCCCTTCCTGCGCGCCACTGAACGCATGGATATGGGCACGCAACTGCTGCTGATCGAACAGCTGATCCCCGATGAAAAGAGCCGCCGTCAGGTGCTTTGGCACACGCCACAGCGGCTGTTTGGTTTTACTGAATTACAGGAGTCACGATGAGAACCATCTATGTACTGAACGGCCCGAACCTCAATCTGCTGGGCACGCGCGAGCCAGAAACTTACGGCTCCGACACGCTGCAAAGCGTGGAAGCGCTGTGCCGCGCAACGGCGGAAGAGCTGGGCGTGGCGATTGAGTTTCGCCAGACCAACCACGAAGGTGAAATGATTGAGTGGATTCAACAGGCGCGTCTCGAAGCGCAGGCGCTGGTGATCAACCCAGCGGCGTGGACGCACACCTCGGTGGCGATCCGCGATGCAGTCACCGGCGTGGCGTTGCCACTGTGGGAAGTGCACATCACCAATGTGCACAAGCGTGAGCCCTTCCGTCACCACTCCTATCTTTCCGATGTCGCGCAAGGCGTGATCTGCGGCTACGGCATTCGCGGTTACCGCTATGCGTTGATGGAAGCGGCGCGCGTCGGCTGATTATTCATCCTGCCCGCACACTTCTCGCAGGCAGCGGATCAGCGCATCCGCTGCCGGTGAGTGCAGACAGCCCGCCCGCACCGTCAGCCCGATGGCGCGATCGGTATCCGGTAATGGCACCGGCAGCGCCACCAGCGCACCGGACGCCAGTTCCACTTCCAGCTGGTGCGCGGAGACCGCTGCCAGCATATCCGACTGCATCAGTAAGCCGCGCACCAACGCCAAATCGCCGGTTTCCACCACCGGATCGGGAGCCGGAATGCCCATCGCCTGAAAACTGTTATTCAGCATATATCGCGCTGGCGTGGCCGAACGCGGCAGCACCCAACGCGCAGCGCGCAGATCTTCGGTAGAAAGCTCACGCCCGACTAATGGATGATCGTGACGCGCCAGCAGCACCATGCGTTCCGAGAACAGCGTCTCGCGCGTGACGTCCAGCGCATCTTCATCGCGGCGCAGCGCGCCAAAGATAAAATCGATATCGCCGGAGCGCATTTCCGAGGCCAGCACGCCAAAGGCGCTTTCACTGGTTACTACGCGCACGCCCGGATAACGCGCCGTCAGCATCACGATAGCCTGCGGCAGAATGCGCGTGCGTCCCAGCGGCAATGCGCCCACGCGCACCGTTCCCTCAAGTATCCCGCTGCGAGCGGCAATATCAGCTGGAATGTGGCGCAGTTCATTTAGCGCACGTCGCACGTTGGCTTCAATTTCACGCCCGGCCAGCGAAGGCATCATGCCGTGCGGCGTGCGCTCCAGCAGCGCGATGCCCGCACCGTTTTCCAGCACGCGCAGCGCGGCGCTCACCGCTGGCTGGCTCAGTCCGAGCCGTGCCGCCACCGTCTGCATATGCCGCGTCTGACACAGGGTGATAAAAATTTGCAGCCGACGTACGTTAAATAGCCACAGCGGTTCAGCATCGCTACGCTGTGCGCCGCGTCCCTGCAATTTTGCCAGCCGCTGCGGCACCTGATGCAGCTCATCGATCGCCCGCAGCGCGCGCGGCAGCACGCATTTACCGAAGTCAGTCAGCATCATGCCACCGGCGTGACGTTCAAACAGCGTCACACCTAACGTGAGTTCCAGGTCGCGAATGGCGCGGGTAATGGCCGACTGGGTGCGAAATAATTCATCTGCTGCCCGCGAGACACTGCCTTGTGCCACCACCTGACTAAATGCCCTGATTTGCATCAGGTTTGTCAGCTCTTGCATATCCTTTTCCGCCATCTTTCCCTGCCCCTTTTCGCTACCGATCGATGTCGCAATATAAATAAAACGCATACCCGCTGCAATTAAATGAATTATCGCCGCCAGGTTGGCAGTGACAGCATGGAAAAAAACAGCGGAGGAGTATGCCATGACTAACAACACCCCAAAAAAAACCGCGCTGGTGGTCAGCGCTCACTCAGCGGATTTCGTCTGGCGCGCCGGCGGTGCCATCGCGCTGCACCATGCGCAGGGCTATGACGTCCACGTTGTCTGCCTCTCGTTTGGCGAGCGCGGTGAATCAGCCAAGCTGTGGCGCAAAGGAGAGATGAGCGAAGCGAAAGTTAAAGCCGCCCGCCGCAGTGAAGCGCAGGCCGCCGCCGAGATTCTGGGTGCCAGCATTGAATTTTTTGATCTCGGCGATTATCCGCTGCGTGCCGATAAAGAAACCCTGTTCCGCCTTGCCGACGTCTATCGCCGGGTGCTGCCGCACTTTGTTCTGACCCACTCATTGCAGGATCCCTACAACTACGATCACCCAATGGCCACGCATCTGGCACAGGAAGCGCGCATTATCGCCCAGGCCGAAGGCTACCGTCCGGGCGAAAAAATCGTCGGTGCGCCGCCGGTTTACTGCTTCGAACCGCATCAGCCCGAGCAGTGCAACTGGAAGCCGGATGTGCTGCTGGATATCACCTCGGTGTGGGACAAAAAATATCAGGCGATTCAGTGCATGGCCGGGCAGGAACATCTGTGGGAATACTACACGCGCGTGGCACAGCAGCGCGGCGTACAGGCCAAGCGCAACGTCGGGATTACCACCAGCCGCGACATCATTTATGGCGAAGGTTATCAGAGCATCTTCCCACGCGTAACCGAGGATCTGGCATGAGCATCATCGCTAAAAAAGGCGTCGCGGTGCGCCACATTGCGCGCGCGGCAGCTACGGATATCGACGCGCTGGCGCGCTTTGGCGTCGCCACCGTGCATGAAGCGCAGGGCCGCAAAGGCTTGCTCGATCCCGCCGTTCGTCCGATTCAACAGGATTGCGCCATCGCGGGCAGCGCGGTCACCGTGCTGGTGGCACCGGGCGATAACTGGATGTTCCACGTCGCAGTGGAGCTCTGTCAGCCGGGCGATGTGCTGGTGGTCGCACCGACCTCACCGTGCAGCGACGGCTTCTTCGGCGATCTGCTGGCGACCTCGCTGCAAGCGCGCGGTGTGCGTGGACTGGTGGCGGATGTCGGTGTGCGTGATAGCCGCACGCTGCGCGAGATGGGCTTTGCCGTCTGGTCGCGCGCAGTGTATGCGCAAGGCACAGTCAAAGAGACGCTCGGTTCGGTGAACGTGCCGCTGGTGTGTGCCGGGCAGCTGATCTGGCCGGGTGATGTGATCGTGGCCGATGACGACGGCGTGGTGGTGGTGGCTCGCGATGAAGCCGCCAGCGTGGCAGCCAAAGCGCGTCAGCGTGAAGAGCTGGAAGAGAGCAAACGCCTGCGTTTAGCGGCCGGTGAGCTGGGACTGGATATCTATCAGATGCGCCCGCGCCTGGCGGAAAAAGGACTGCGCTATCTCGACACGCTCGATCAACTGGAGGAGTAAACCATGCGCCAGCGTCGCATTCCCTGCTTACTGATGCGCGGCGGCACCTCCAAAGCCGCCTGTTTTCTGGCACAGGATCTGCCAGCAGATCCTGCGATCCGCGATCGGGTGCTGCTGGCGGTGATGGGATCGCCCGATATCCGCCAGATTGACGGTCTCGGCGGGGGCGATCCGCTCACCAGCAAAGTGGCGATCGTCAGCGCTTCGCGCCGGGACGATGCCGATGTCGATTACCTGTTTGCTCAGGTCAACGTCGATCAACCCAGCGTCGATTACGGGCAAAACTGCGGCAATATCCTCGCCGCAGTCGGGCCTTTCGCCGTGGAATGCGGGCTGGTAAAGGCAGGCAATCAACGCACCCGCGTGCGCATTTTCATGCAGAACACCGGGCAGATTGCCGAAGCAGAGTTCGCCACGCCCGACGGTGAAGTCGACTATGACGGTGACTTAAGTATTGATGGCGTACCCGGCAGCGCAGGCGAGATCGCCCTCACCTTCAAAGACATTGCCGGATCGAGCTGTGGCGCGCTGCTGCCGACCGGTCAGGTGCGCGACTGTTTTGATGGCATTGATGTCACCTGCATCGACAACGGCATGCCGGTGATTTTGATTCGTGCGGCGGATGTCAATCGCAGCGGCTATGAAAGCCGCGACGCGTTAGACAACGATAGCGAGCTCAAGCAGCGGCTGGAGTCGATTCGCCTGCAGGCCGGGCCGCGGATGAACTTAGGGGATGTCAGCCAGCGTACGGTGCCCAAAGTCACGCTGCTGGCTGAAGCGCGTCACGGCGGTGCGATCAGCTCACGCACTTTTATTCCGCACCGCTGCCACGCCTCGATTGGCGTGCTTGGCGCGGTGAGCGTTGCCAGCGCCTGCCTGATCCCCGGCAGCGTCGCTGACGGACTGGCACGCACCTGCCAGCAACCTCAACAGCGCTTGAGCGTGGAACACCCCAGCGGCGAATTTAGCGTATTGCTGCAGCGCGAAGGCGCTAACCCGCTGGCGGGTTGCGGTTTACTGCGCACCGCACGCGCCATTTTTGCCGGTGAAGTCATGATTCCGGCTGCGGTCTGGCCCTTCAGCAAGGAGTAATTGATGAACATCACCTTTATCGGTTTTGGCGAAGCGGGCGGCATTCTCGCCCATGACTTACAGGCGCAAGGCAACGCGGTGACGGTGTGGGACCGCAAAGCCCTCGCGGCAGAAACCCTGCCCGCGCTGCAGCAAAAAGCGCAACAAGGCGGCGTGCGGCTGGCCGCTTCGCTGGCGGACGCGCTGCAGGATGCCACGCTGGTGTTCTCCACCGTTACCGCATCGCAGGCACTCAACGTGGCCCAGCAGGCGGCAGCGCTGTTACAGGCTGGGCAGCATTTTCTTGATCTCAACTCGGTGGCACCGCACACCAAACGCGCCGCCGCTGAAGTGATTTACGCCGCCGGTGCCAGCTATATCGACGTGGCGGTAATGGCGCCGGTGCCGCCCAAGCGGCTGGCGACGCCGCTGCTGATTGGCGGTGCGCAGGCTGAGCGGGTGCAGCCGCTGCTGCAACAGCTGGGCCTCAACAGCCGCCTGCTGGGCAGCGAAGTGGGTGAAGCCTCGGCGATTAAGATGTGCCGCAGCGTGATGATCAAAGGCCTCGAAGCGCTAACCACCGAATGCCTGAGCGCGGCGCGCCAGTACGGCGTAGAGCAAGCAGTGCTGGATTCGCTGCACGCCAGCTTCCCGTCGCTGGGCTGGAACGATCAGCTGCCGCACTACCTGATCAGCCGCGTGGCGGAGCACGGTCAGCGACGTGCTGAAGAGATGCAGGAAGTGGTGAAAACGCTGCAGGACGTCAAGGTACCGGCCGCCATGAGCGCAGCGATTGTTACCACCCAACAAGGGCTGGTAGATGCGTTAAACGCCCGCGCCCTGCGCTATCAACAACTCACGCCGTTCGTTTGGCAAGAGACGCTGGATAAGATCTATCCACCTCAATGAGTTATACGCCCAAAGGTATGCGTTTTGTTTATCGGCAATTGTTTACATTTTTGCAACGGCGTAGCGTAAGCGAGACGAGAAGCAGGTTATAAAACAATAAATATCGGAAGCAAAACATGAAGATTAGAGCATCTGTTGCCCTTTCCCTGCTGCTGGCAGCGGGTATTGGCCAGGCCAGCGCAGCCGCGCTGGACGCCAGCCACACCAACCAGGTTATCACCAGTGTGAAAAACAGCATCAGCGCCCAGCACAGCACCGGCTGCGTGGCGGTGGTTGATGCCAGCGGCACGTTGCTGGCCTTCCAGCGCCTGGATGGCGCGTCGCCGGGCTGTGTCGATGCTGCGATTGGTAAAGCCCGCACTTCGGCGTTGTATCACGCCCCTTCCCTGAAATTTATGCAGCGTCTGCAGAGCGGCGAAACCACGGTGCTCGCCATCCCGCACGCTGTGGCGCTCGGCGGCGGTTTCCCGCTCACGCTGCAAAATGAAGTGGTCGGCGCGGTCGGCGTCAGCACCCCTAAACAGGATCTGGATAACCAGGCTTCAGAGGCTGCCGCTCAGGCGCTGAAATAACTTTCGGGAATTTCCATGATGACTCTTTCACGCCGCCGGTTGCTGACCGGCACGGCGGGCCTGCTGGTGGCTGGCGTCCTGACGCAGGCGCTTCCCGGCAGCCTGGCTCTCGCCTCGCCACCGCTGGCCGCCGCGGTCGCGCCTTCCGCCAGTTTCACTGCGATTTCAACCCGATTAACCGGGCTGGATCAGCCAGATGCCTTGCTGGCGCAGCACCTTTACAGCTGGCTACACGACCACTTCCCGCAGCTGGATAGCCAGCTCGATACGCTCAACGCGCTGCTGCAACAGCAACCCGCCGCCAACGGCAGCAGCCTGCTGGTGTTGCTGAGTACGCAGCCCAAAGCCCTCAACGATCTTTATCAGGCGCTGGTTTCCGGCTGGTATCTCGGCGTCGTCGGCCCGCTGCCGCGCCCGCAATGCATTGCTTTTGAGAATATCGTCAGTTATCAACTGCTGCGCGATTCCCTGTTACCGCCGAGCTATGCGCCGGGGCAACCTAACTTCTGGACGCAGCCGCCTGCAAGGAGAGCACATGTCTGATTCATTAAGCGCCGATGTGGTAGTGATTGGCGCCGGGATTGCCGGTTCACTGGCGGCGCTGAAGATGGCCAAAGCCGGCGCATCGGTGTTGATGCTGGAGTCTGGCCCGGAGATTAAACGCGATCAGGCGGTGGAGTATTTCCGCAACTCGCCGTTTAAGGGCGATTTCACCGAACCTTACCCGCCGCAGCCGTGGGCGCCGCAGCCGAAATTTATCCCCAGCGATAACAATTACCTGATCCAGAAAGGCCCGGATCCCTATCGCGCCCAATATCTGCGCGGTACCGGCGGCACCACATGGCACTGGGCTGGACAAGCGTTCCGCCTGTTGCCGAACGATATGCGCATTCAGTCACTGTACGGCATTGGCCGCGACTGGCCGATCAGCTATGACGAGCTGGAACCTTATTACTGCGATGCCGAATATCAGATGGGCGTTTCTGGCGATAGCGATCTGGCCTCGCCGCGTTCGCGCCCTTACCCGCTGCCGGGCATTCCGCTGCCGTACGGTTTTGATCGCCTGAAGCAGCGTCTCGGTCCGCTGGGTTATGAGGTGGGCATTGGTCCGCAGGCGCGTAACAGCATCGCCTACGACGGTCGCCCGGCCTGCTGCGGCAACAACAATTGCATGCCGGTTTGCCCGATTGACGCGCAGTATCACGGCGGCATCGCCGCGCGTAAGGCGCTGGATGCCGGTGTCAAAATCGTCACCAATGCGGTGGTGTTTCGCATTGAGGCCGACGACAAAGGCGCCATTCAGGCGGTGCACTATCTCGATCAGAACAAAGCGCGCCATCGCGTGACCGGCAAACAGTTTGTCCTGACCGCCAACGGCATCGAAAGCCCGAAAATCCTGCTGCTCTCCACCAGCGATCGCTACCCGAACGGCATTGCCAACAGTTCCGGCATGGTGGGTCGCAACCTGATGGATCATCCGGGATCGTCAGTGGAGTTTTACGCCGATGAGCCGGTGTGGTTTGGCCGTGGACCGATGCGTCCCGGCAGCATCAATAACATGCGCGACGGCGATTTCCGTGGCGAGCGTTCGGCGCTGCGTATCGATCTCGCCAACACCTCGCCGGTGCGCTACCTCACCGAACGTCTGGTGCGTCAGGGCTATTACGGCAAGGCGCTTAACGACAAGCTGGCCTTCCAGGCCGAGCGCTTTGTCCAGCTGAAGTGTTTGCTGGAGATGCTGCCGGAGCCGCAGAACCGCGTCACGCTGAGTAAAACTGAGAAGGATGCCTGGGGCATTCCCCGCCTCGAGGTTTACTACAGCTTCCCGGAATACGTGCATCGCGGCTATGACCAGTCGATGCTCGACTTCCAGCGCATGGTGAAAGAGATGGGCGGAACGGAAGCGGTTTACAGCAAGCGCGGCGTTTACGACAACAACCAGCACATCACCGGCACCATGATCATGGGCAGCAATCCGCAGGATTCGGTGGTGGATGGTCACTGCCGCACCCACGATCACCCGAACCTGTTTATCGCCGGCACCGGTATTATGCCGTCGGCCTCGACGGTCAACTCAACGCTGACCGGAACCGCGCTGGCGCTGCGTATGGCCGATAGCGTTCTGGCAAGCTTGTAAGGAGCCCCCGATGAAACCTGTATTTATTCAGGCCGCTATCGCGGTGGTCCTGATGCAGTGCGCTGTGGCGCAGGCGGCAGACAATGACGCTCAGATTAAGCGCGGCGAATATCTGGCGCGCGCCGGTGACTGCACTGCCTGTCACACCGCCACCAACGGCCCGCTGTTTGGCGGCGGCTTTGCGGTCAGTACGCCTTTCGGCCAGATCTGGGGCAGCAATATCTCCTCCGATAAGCAGTACGGAATTGGCAGCTGGAGCGACGATCAGTTTGTTGCCGCAGTGCGCGACGGCATTGGCAAAAACGGCGAGCAGCTCTACCCGGCAATGCCGTATGACTCCTTCACCAAAATGAAGCGCGACGATGTGCTGGCAATCAAAGCCTACCTGATGTCGATGCCGCCGGTGCATCAGGCTTCACCGCAAACCGACCTGCCGTTCCCGTTCAACCAACGTTGGGGCATGCGTTTCTGGAAGTGGTTTAACTTCGATAAGGGCGAATTGCAGAACGATACGCAGCAGAGCGCGCAGTGGAATAATGGTCGTTATCTGGTTGAAGCGCTGGCGCACTGCGGCACCTGTCATACGCCGCGTAATCTGACTATGGGCATGGACAACGATAAAGCGCTTGCGGGCGGCGATCTTGGCGGCTGGATGGCGTACAACATTACGCCAGATAAGCAGGCTGGCATCGGTGACTGGAGCCAGCAACAGCTGGTGACCTATCTGAAAACCGGGTTTGTTGCCAATAAAGCCAGCGCCTCCGGTCCGATGGCCGAAGCGATTGAGCACAGCCTGCAATATCTGCCGGAGAGTGATCTGCAAGACATCGCCACCTATCTGCGCAGCGTCAAGCCGCAGCCGGACGCGCAGCAAACCCGTGCGCGCGACAGTTGGGGACAACCTTCCACCGCGCTGATTGCACTGCGCGGTGCCGATGACGCAACCCGCAATGCTCAGCCCGGCGCAGTAGTGTTTGCCGGTAACTGTGCCAGCTGTCATGGCGCCGAAGGTGCGGGATCGGGTAGCGGATTCCATGCCTATCCATCGCTATTCCATCACACCAGCACCGGCGCGGCAGATGCGCTGAACGTGGTATCGGTGATCCTCAACGGCGTACATCGCAATATGACCGAGGGCGAAGTTTTTATGCCGCCTTTTGCCCCTGAACTGAGTGACCAGCAGGTGGCGGATGTCAGTAACTTTGTGACCCAGCAGTTTGGTAATCCGGCGGCGGCCAAAGTGGATGCGAAGCAGGTGAAAGGATTAAGAGAGGATGCAAAACTGGCTTCACCTCCGATTTACGGTCAGGGAGATAAGCCTTAATTAACGCACTCGGCGGCGCAGGATGCGCCGCCGATGTAACACGCGTTACTGGTAATTCACGGTCACTTCACTGCTCACCACGCGCAAGCCCGGCGGCAATGCGCCCTTCCCCTGAAAGCCAAACGCCAGATGCAGCGTCTCTTCCGCCGCCACGTTGGCTAAGCCACGCGTGCTGCCGCTGGCCCCTTCGATTTCGACACAACGATCGCCCGCGCACAGGCGTACCAGCAAACCCGAAGGCGCAGGACGGCTGAGCTGATAACGCCAGTTCACCAGCGAGATGTTACCCGGTGCGCTGGAGGGCGCACGCAGCGCAGGCGTCATCAGCCAGTTACCGCGCACGCCAATGCTCGGGCCGCTGGCGTTGGCGCTCCAGGCACCGCTGGCCGCATCGGCAGCCAGCGGCAGCGCCATCATCGGCAACATCATCAATGCCCAGCACCAGCGACGCATTACTTGCCTCCAATGGTGGCGGTCATGCGGATCTGACGGTTGTCGGTCAGCTCCATATTCGACAGCACAATCAGCTGCGGCAGGTTGCGGCGCAGGAAGCGCGCCAGCAGCGCACGCAGCGGATGATTGACCAGCAGCACCGGCGGCGCGCCCGCCATCTCTTGCTGCTGCAGTGCGCCTTGCGCTTGCACCAGTAAGCGATCCGCCAGACCCGGCTCAAGCCCACCGCCGCCCTGCAGCGCCTGCAGCAGCAGACGTTCCAGCGTGGCATCGAGGCCAATTACCTGTACTTCGCCGTTGCCAGGGAACCATTGCTGGGTAATCGCACGTCCCAGCGCCACACGCACTACGCTGGTCAGCTCTTGCGGATCGTTCTGTACCGGCGCATGTTCCGCAAGGGTTTCAATAATGGTGCGCATATCGCGAATCGAGACGCGCTCGGTCAGCAGGTTTTGCAGCACTTTATGCAGCGTGGTCAGGGTGATGACGCCCGGCACCAGATCTTCGGTCAGCTTCGGCATCTCTTGCGTAACGCGATCCAACAGCTGTTGCGCTTCCTGACGGCCAAACAGCTCGCTGGCGTATTGTCCGATCAGGTGATTGAGGTGCGTCGCCACCACGGTGCTGGCTTCAACTACGGTAAAGCCCTGAATCTGCGCCTGCTCTTTCAGGGCGCTATCGATCCAGATCGCCGCCAGACCAAAGGCCGGATCGACAGTCGGCTCGCCCGGCAGCGAACCGGCGGCGGTGCCTGGGTTGATCGCCATCCAGCGTCCCGGATAAGCATCACCGCTGCCAATTTCCACGCCTTTCATCAGGATGCGGTAACGCGCAGGCGGCAGCTCCATGTTGTCACGGATATGCACCACCGGCGGCAGGAAGCCGACCTCCTGCGCCACCTTCTTACGAATACTGCGGATACGCCCCAGCAGTTCGCCGTTTTGCAGGTGATCGACCATCGGAATCAGGCGATATCCCACTTCCATACCCAGCGAATCTTCCAGCTGCACATCGGTCCACGACGCTTCCACGGTGGCCGGCGTTTCCTGGGTTTTCACCAGACTGGAGGCTTCGGTTGGTTTCTTCGGCTGCATTTCGCGGCCGCGCAACCACCAGGCGAGTCCCAGCAGTGAAGCGGTAAACAGCAGGAACACGAAGTTTGGCATGCCCGGCACCAGGCCGAGTAAACCAATCACGCCGCCACTCAGCATCAGCACGCGCGGGTTTCTGAACAGTTGGGTCACCATCTGCTCGCCGACATCCTGATCGGTGCCCACGCGCGTGACGATGACACCTGCGGCAGTGGAGATCACCAGCGCTGGGATCTGCGCCACCAGGCCGTCGCCGATGGTTAACAGCGTGTAGGTTTCGCCCGCATGGCCGAGATCCATACCGTGCTGCACTACACCAACCAACAGGCCGCCGATGACGTTAATCACCATGATCAGGATACCGGCGATGGCATCACCGCGAACGAACTTACTCGCACCGTCCATCGAGCCGTAGAAGTCGGCTTCCTGCGTCACTTCGCTACGACGTTGCTTGGCTTCCTGTTCGCCAATTAAACCGGCGTTGAGGTCGGCATCGATCGCCATCTGCTTACCCGGCATACCATCCAGCACAAAACGCGCGCCGACTTCAGCGATACGTCCCGCACCCTTGGTGATGACCATGAAGTTGATGATAACGAGGATGATGAACACCACGATACCGATGGCGAAGTTACCGCCAACGAGGAAGTGACCAAAGGCTTCCACCACGCGTCCGGCGGCATCGGCACCGGTATGGCCTTCCAGCAAAATGATACGGGTTGAGGCGACGTTCAGCGCCAGACGCAGCAGCGTCGAGAACAGCAGAATGGTCGGGAATGCGGCGAACTCCAGCGTGCGCTGGGTGAACATCGCCACCAGCAGCACCATGATCGACAGCGCAATGTTAAAGGTGAACAGCAGGTCAAGAATGAATGCGGGTAACGGCAGCACCATCATCGACAGGATCAACATGATCAGTACCGGGCCCGCCAGCACCTGCCATTGCGTGTCTTTAAAGTTGCCCGGTAAACGCAGCTTCTCGGCTAAATTAGCCATCGTTAGTGTTCTCTCCTGCAAAGTCCATGTCTGCCGGAACCGGCAGGTTTTTTGGTTTGTTTGGAATCAAGCCGCCTTCGCGCTTCCAGCGTCGCAGCTGCCAAACCCAGGCCAGCACTTCTGCCACTGCGCCATACAGCGCGCCGGGGATGAACTGACCAATTTCTGTGTGTCGATACAACGCACGCGCCAGCGGCGGTGCTTCGAGAATCGGGATACGGTGCTCTTTGGCGAGCTCACGAATTTTCAGCGCGATGTCGCCGGCGCCTTTGGCAATCACTTTCGGCGCGCTCATCTTGCCTTCCTGATACTTCAGCGCCACCGAGTAGTGCGTTGGGTTAGTGACGATGACATCGGCTTTCGGTACATCGGCCATCATGCGACGACGCGCCGCTGCACGCATCGCCTGACGAATACGCCCTTTAACGTGCGGATCGCCTTCGTTCTGTTTGTGTTCGTCGCGAATTTCCTGGCGCGTCATCTTCAGCTTTTTGAAGTAGCTATAAAGCTGCCAGAACACGTCAAAACCGACCATCGGGAACAGGCCGAGCATGATCAACCCGCAGCAGGCGGCGATCATCGACAAACCATGATGCAGCGCGTTGATGGGCGATTCGCTCATCAAACGCAGCATCTCTTGCCAGTGGCTCCAGATGTACCAACCGGCGACGATGCCCACCAGCACCGCTTTCATAATCGACTTCACCAGCTCAGCGGCGGTTTGACCGGAGAACATGCGGCCGATACCGGTGAGCGGGTTGAGCTTTTTGAGATCGAACTTGATGGATTTACCGCTGAAGTTAAGGCCGCCCAGCGCCATCGGTCCGGCAATCGCCACTACCACTAAACCACCCATCAGCGGAAGCAGCGCGATCACCGCCTGCTTAATCAGGCTGCCGATATGACCAATGATGACTTTGTCATCGCTGACCATGCCGTGATCAAAACGAAAACCGGTGGCGACCATGCTGGCCAGACGCTCCGCCATGCTGTTGCCGCCAATCCACAGGATTAGCAATCCAATCAACAGCATCATCACTGAAGTCAGCTCGCGCGAACGCGGAATCTGCCCCTCCTCACGCGCTTTTTCAAGTCGGTGGGGCGTGGGCGATTCTGTTTTGTCCTCGTTACTCTCTTCAGCCACGACATACCTCAGCTGGCAGGAATTCTGAGCATAGAATGCCAAAACCCGGTCAGGCTAAAGCGCGGATTAAAGGGGGGAAATGTGAGCTTATTTAGCCATAAGTGAAATTGCGGGCTGATGGGTAGCCATAAATGGCTTAATGCCGCTCAGTTAAGCATTAGTTTGCATATGTATGCAGGTGCGCATGAATGCGCACCCTACGAAAAACGCGCCAATCCTTTGTAGGGTCGCCATTTATGGTGACCGAAAGATGCTTAACTGACGTGCATTACGCCATAAATGGCGCCGCTACCCCACTCGAATGTGCGTAAATGCTGACCGGATGGCGATAAAAGCGCACCACGTCACCAACCAACAATAACGCCGGTGATTGCGCTTGTTGCACCTCAACGGTATGCGCCAGCTCAGCCAGCGTGGTGATCATCACCCGCTGATCGGCGCGCGTGCCGTTCTCAATAATGGCTACTGGCGTATGCGCGTTGCGGCCCTGCGCCTGCAGCTGTGCGCTGATGCTGGCGCTCCATTTCAGCCCCATGTAAAACACCAGCGTCTGATTATCGGCGGCGAGGCTGGCATCATCCAGCTGCGGTTCGCCGCTTTTGCCGTGACCGGTAATTAACCGCAGCGACTGTGCGCAATCGCGGTGCGTTAGCGGAATGCCGCTGGCTGCCGCGCATCCGGCGGCGGCGGTAATACCCGGCACGATATGGCAGGCTATTCCCGCCTGTTGCAGATAGAGCATCTCTTCACCGCCGCGCCCGAAAATAAAGGGATCGCCGCCTTTGAGCCGCACCACTTGCCGCCCGCTGCGGGCTAAATCCACCAGCAGCTGATTAATTTGCGCCTGCTTCAAACCGTGGCTGCCGGGCTTCTTGCCGACATCAATCGCCAGCGTCTCCGGCGGCACTTCCGCCATGATCGCCTCGCTCACCAACCGGTCATACACCACCACATCGGCGCTGTTGATCAACCGCCAGGCTTTTAAGGTGAGCAGTTCTACGTCCCCCGGCCCGGCTCCAACCAGCCAGACGCCGCCTTGCGCCTGTTCGCCGTCACGCGGATTAAACAGCTTGTCGAGGGATTCACTGGCTTGCGTCATGATGTTTTCCGTTACTGCGCCACGCGCAGAGATGAGAGCAGTTGTTTGAGCTCCGGAATACAGGAGCCACAGTTGGTGCCGCATTTCAACACCGCGCCGAGCGCCGCCGGGGAATCACAGCCCCCGGCAATGGCCCGGCGAATCGCCACTTCTCCGACGCCAAAGCAGCTGCAAAGGGTTCGTCCGTGGCTGCCGCCCTGCGTCGGTCGTCCGCCTAACAGCGCATGTCGCTGCTGCGGCGAATCGGGCGGCTGGCTAAAGGCCTGCGCGATAAAGGGGTGATCGATGTCCGGCAGCCAGGGCGCGGCATAAAAGGCGCATGCCAACTTGCCCTCGCGCCAGCCAAGCCAGTGCAATTGCTGTCCTGCCTGCGCCTGCTGCCATTGCAATGCGGACATGCCCGGCAGTTGCATCAGCCATTCGCCAGCGTGAGCATTGCCCGCCAGCACATAGCGCTGCACGCCGGGCTGTGGCGCTCGCGACCAGTAGAATAACGCAGGCGGCGTGATGATGTTCGGCAGCCACAGCCAGCCTTGCCACGTCGGACGCAGGGGTTGCAAGCGCACCGCCGTCTGTTTTAACGCTGGCTGAGCGGAATCGGGACAACAAGTGGCCGCCACTAAGCCATCGACGTTGGCCTGCCCGCTGAACTGCCTTGTCCAGTGCATCGGCACAAAGATTTGCCCACGCTGCAGGCCGCTGTCGAGGGTGACGCGTCCGCTGCACCAGCCCAGCGCCGACTGCACGCGCGTCACATCGCCGTGACTCAAGCCGTGGGCCGCCGCATCCAGCGGATTTAGCGCGACAAAGGGTTCATCGTAATGCTGCATCAGGCGCGGCACGTTGCCGGTGCGCGTCATGGTGTGCCACTGATCGCGGATGCGGCCAGTGTTCATCAGCAGCGGATAATCTGTGGTCGTGAGGGTTTTAATCGGCATCGCGGGCGGCAGCAGACGCGCTTTGCCATCGGCATGGTAAAAGCGGCGATCGGCAAACAGCCGCGCGGTGCCGTTGGGTGCTGCGGCAGTGATCGGCCACTGCACCGGCGCTAACTGGTCATATTGCTCACGCGTGATGGTTGCCAGCGCGCTGATATCAAAGGCGCGAGTGCCGTGATTCTCAAAACCAGACAGCGCGGCATGCTCGGCGAAAATCTCGCATGGATGCTGCCAGGCAAAGGCCGCGCCAAAACCGAGCCGCTGCGCCACCTGCGCCAGCAGCCACCAATCCGCTTTGGCCTCACCGGCTGATGCGGTAAAACTGCGCTGGCGTGAGATACGCCGCTCCGAGTTGGTCACGGTGCCGTTTTTCTCGCCCCACGCCTGCGCCGGAAGTAGCACGTCAGCTAACTGTGCCGTGTCGCTGTGGGCGCTGACTTCCGACACCACCACCAGCTCGCATTTCGCCAGCGCCTGCGCCACGCGGTTACCTTCCGGCATCGAAACGGCGGGATTGGTACCCATGATCCACACCGCTTTGACGTCACCGCGTTCGATGGCGTTGAACAAATTCACCGCCGTCAGTCCTGGCTGCTGCGCAACACGACCGCTCCCCCAAAAGCGCGCCACTTGATCAATCTCTGCTGCGCTAAAGCCCATGTGCGCCGCCAGTTGATTGGCTAAGCCGCCCACCTCACGGCCCCCCATGGCGTTGGGCTGTCCGGTCAGCGAAAACGGTCCGCAGCCCGCACGGCCGATTTTGCCGCTGAGCAGATGCGCATTGAGGATGGCGTTGTTGTTATCGCTACCGGTTTGTGATTGATTGATGCCCATGCACCACAACGTCAGCACGCGCGGCTGCGCGGCGAACAGCTGCCAGAACGCCACAATCTCATGCTCACTCAGCTGGCAGGCAGCGGCGACCGCCGCCACATCCCACGCCTCACAGGCGGCTAAGGTGGCCTCAACATTTGTCAGATGCGGCAACATGCTGGTATCGATACCCGCATGGTGTGCCAGCCAGTTCAGCAGCCCGGCAAACAGCGCGCTATCGGATCCCGGTTGCAGCGCCAGATGCAGGTCGGCAAGGTCACAGCTGGCAGTACGACGCGGATCGATTACCACCAGCTGCATCTCTGGGCGTTCGGCTTTGGCTTGCACCAGCCGCTGCCACGCCACCGGATGCGCCCATGCTGCATTGGAGCCGACCAACACCACGACATCGGCCTGTTCAAGATCGTCATAGCAGCACGGCACCGCATCGGCACCGAAAGCGCGTTTGTAACCCACCACCGCCGAAGCCATACACAGCCGTGAATTGGTATCGATGTTGGCAGAGCCAATAAAGCCCTTCATCAGCTTATTGGCGGTGTAATAATCCTCCGTCAGCAGTTGACCGGAGCCGTAAAAGGCCACCGCCTGCGGCCCATGCTGATCGATGATGCGCCGGAAACCTGCCGCCACGTGGTCCAGTGCGGCTTCGATACTGACGCGCTGACCATCAATCTGCGGCCAGAGCAAACGACCTTCATGCGTCAGAGTCTCGCCCAGCGCCGAACCCTTAACGCACAGCCGACCGAAATTAGCCGGATGCTGCCGGTCGCCACTCACCGGCGCATCCAGGGCTTTCACCTCCACGCCACATCCAACGCCGCAGTACGGACAGGTGGTTTTCATGAGGCCGCCGCCAGCGCAATAATCGGCTGCTGCCCGAGCCACACTTTGCCGCCTTCCACGCGCACCGGCCAGCAGCGCAGTTGATGCTCGGCATTATCGAGACTTTGTCCGTCGCGCAGCCGCACGCGCTGCTTGTAAAGCGGTGATATCACCACCGGCTCGCCCGCGACGTCGCCGAGAATGCCGCGCGACAGCACGCTGGCTTGCGTGCCGGGCTCAATATCTTCCAGCGCATAAATCGCCTCGCCCAAGCGGAACAAGGCCACACGCTGGCCGCCCAGCCGCGCACCCATGCCCGCAGACGGCGGGATGGCGTCGACATGGCAAATGGCACTCCAGGGTTCTGCCGGCAAAGTGGTGACCGGAATGCTGTCCGCCGTCGCGGGCTGACGCTGACCGCGTACCTGCACATAGTTGAGCGTCTCGTCAGGCTGCTCGCTGTTGACGGTGGCGGTAAACAAGGCGCGACGCGAAGGATCCTGCAGCGTGCTGTGCCATTCGCACTGATAGCGATCCACCACGCGCTGCATCTCCTGCTCCAGTTGCGTGGCCATGCCGAGTGAATCCTCGATTACCACCTGGCGCAGGTAGTCGAGTCCGCCTTCCATGTTATCCATCCACACGCTGGTGCGTTGCAGGCGATCGGCGGTGCGCACATAGAACATCAAGATGCGGTCAACGTAGCGCAGCAGGGTTTCATCATCGAGATCGCTGGCGAACAGATCAGCATGGCGCGGTTTCATCCCGCCGTTGCCGCAGACATACAGGTTCCAGCCTTTTTCCGTGGCGATTACGCCAATGTCCTTGCTCTGCGCTTCGGCGCATTCACGCGTGCAGCCAGAAACCGCCATTTTGATTTTGTGCGGGGCGCGCAGCCCTTTATAGCGATTCTCTAATGCGATGGCGAAGGCGGTGGAATCCTGCACGCCGTAGCGGCACCAGGTTGAACCAACGCAGGATTTGACCGTGCGCAGCGATTTGCCGTAGGCGTGACCGGTTTCGAAACCCGCCGCGATTAAGTGTTCCCAGATATCCGGTAACTGATCGAGCCGCGCACCGAACAGATCGATGCGCTGACCGCCGGTGATTTTGGTGTAGAGATCGTAACGGGCGGCTACTTCACCAATCGCAATTAACCCTTGAGGCGTAATTTCACCGGCTGGCACACGCGGTACCACCGAATAGGTGCCATCTTTCTGGATGTTGGCGAAGTAGCGATCGTTGGTATCCTGCAGCGGCAGATGTTCGGGCTTCAGTAAGTAGTCATTCCAGCATGATGCCAGCAATGATCCCACCAGCGGTTTGCACACTTCACAGCCCTGTCCACGCCCGTTGAGCTGCAATAGCTGCTCAAAGGTGGTGATGTTGCCGACGCGTATCAGGTGATACAGCTCCTGACGCGAGTAGGCAAAGTGTTCGCAGATATCCTTTTTCACTTCCACGCCCTGACTGGCGAGCTGGAACTCCATCACCTGTTTGACTAATGCGCTGCACCCACCGCAGCCGGTCGCCGCTTTGGTGCAGCTTTTGATCGCCGCCATGTCACCGCAGCCGCCCTGCACCGCGCCGCAAATGTCCGCCTTGCTGACGTTATGGCACGAGCAGATTTGCGCGCTGTCTGGCAACGCTGCGACACCCAGCGCTTTAGCCGGCGCTCCCGCTAACTGCGGCAAAATCAGGCTCTCTGGCTCTTCCGGTAGCGGTAACTGATTTAGCATCATCTGCAGCAGGCTGGCGTAATCTGCGCTGTCGCCCACCAGCACGCCGCCAAGCAGCGTTTTGCGATCTTTGCACACCACCAGTTTTTTGTAGATGCCCTTTGGATTATCGATCCACTGATAACTTTGGCTGTCAGCGGTGCGCCCGTGCGCATCGCCAAATGACGCCACTTCCACGCCGAGCAGCTTCAGTTTGGTGCTCATGTCGGCACCGCTGAATGCCAGCTCTTCATGTGCCAGCTGCGCCGCCAGTACGCGCGCCATTTGATATCCCGGCGCAACCAAACCGAAAATTTGCCCTTGCCACAGCGCGCATTCGCCAATCGCATAGACATCTGCGGCGCTGGTGGCGCAAGCGTCGTTGATCAGAATGCCGCCGCGTTCGCCCAGTTGCAGACCGGCGGCGCGCGCCAGTGCATCACGCGGACGGATGCCGGCTGAAAATACCAGCAGATCCGTTGCCAGCAGGCTGCCATCGGCAAAACGCAGTTGCAGGCTGCCATCCGGCAGGCTTTCAATCGCTTCAGTTTGCTTGCTGGTATGAACTTGTACGCCCAACGCGCTGATTTTGCCGCGCAGCATCTGCGCGCCGCCGTCATCCAGCTGTACCGCCATCAGACGCGGCGCGAACTCCACCACATGGGTTTCCAGACCGAGCTGTTTCAATGCGTTGGCGGCTTCCAGTCCGAGCAGCCCGCCACCGATCACCACCCCGCGCGTTGCATCACGGGCACAGTCAGCAATCGCATCCAGATCGCCCAGTGTGCGGTATACAAAACAACGCGCGTGATCGTGGCCGGGAACTGGCGGTACAAACGGCACCGAGCCGGTCGCCAGCACCAGTTTATCCCAGCTCAATTCCGCGCCGCTGGCATCACGCAGGCTGCGTTTTGCACTGTCAATTGCCACCACTTCACAACCGCTGCGCAGTTCGATGCCGTGTTGCTGAAAGAAGTTATCGCTGACCAGTGACAAATCGTCCGCGCTTTTGCCGTTGAAGTATTCGGTAAGATGCACGCGATCGTAGGCCATCTGCGGCTCGTCGCCGTACACCACGATGTGATAGTGCTGATGCAGTTCACGACTCACCAGCTGTTCGAGAAAATGGTGGCTGACCATGCCGTGTCCAACCACGGCGAGAAGAGGTTTGCTCATCATCTGGCTTCCTGCAGCGCTCGGCTGCGTTGTGTTGTCGTCAAGACCGAACAGCGCATTGATTCCCACCTGCGCGGCCTGTTGAAGTTGTGGTAGCAGCGTGCCTGCCGCCTGGCTGTCACCAAACAGCAGCACGCCGCGCAGTGCGCCATTGCGCAAAAACAGTCGGCGATAGTGCTGGTGCAGCGGGTCAAAGCTGCTGATGGCGTCGCCTTCGCTGATATCACCCGCACTGAACATCTCAATGCCGCTGACTTTCAGCCGCGTACCGTTTTCCTGATAGTGAAAGTCGGCCACGGGTTCACCCGCCAGTTGTGCTGCCAGCACGGCGGCCTGAGCCAGACAAGGCGCAATCAAGCCAAACGTTTCTCCGCTGATTTCGCAGCACTCGCCGAGCGCATACACATGCGGTAGCGCGGTTTGCAGTTGGCGGTTTACCAGAATGCCGCGCTGACAAGGCACGCCCGCCGCCTGCGCCAACGCGATCTCCGGCAGCACGCCGATGGCGATCACCACCTGTTCCGCCGCGATAACCGCACCATCGCTGAGCGTGACGCTTTTCGCGTCAATGGCCTGCAAAGAGACGCCGAGCCGACAGCGAATACCGCGCTGTGTCAGATGCTGCTGCAACAGCGCCCCCGCTTTAGCATCCAGTTGGCGATCAAGCAGCCACGGGCGATGATGCAGTAGCGTGACGTCACGTCCACGCTGACGCAGCGCCGCTGCGGCTTCCACACCAATAAATCCTCCACCCAGCACCACCACCGGACCTTGCTGCGCGAGCATGGTCTCCACGTCTCGCACCGTGCGAAAACCCTGCACCTGTGGGCGATGGATGCCGGGCAGTTCCGGCATGCGCGGCCTCGAACCGCAAGCGAACACCAGCTTGTCCCAGTGCAGTCTGCGCTGGTCGGTTTGTACTGTGCGCGCAGGGATATTCACCTGCAGCGCTTCTTCACCCATTAGTAGTTGCACCTGATGTGCCGCATACCATTCGGGCGCGTGGAGCACCGTGTCAGCAAAGGCTTTTTCGCCCGCCAGCACCGGCGACAGCAGCACCCGGTTGTAATTGCCGTGCGGCTCACGGCCAATCACCGTGATGGCGTAGCGACCCGGCGCACGTTGCAGCAAGGTTTCCACCATGCGCATCGCCGCCATGCCGTTACCGATCACTACCAGTCGCTGCACCATGGTTGTCCCCTTACGCCACAGCCGTTTGCTTTTCATACAGGAAATGCAGAATCCGTTGGCGCAGCTGGTGATATCGCGGCTCGTCGGCCAGCGCTACCCGTGAACGTGGACGTGGCAGGTCGATATTGAGAATGTCACCGACCTGCGCGGCGGGGCCGTTGGTCATCATCAGCACGCGATCTGACAGCAACACCGCCTCATCGACATCGTGCGTAATCAGCACAATGGTGGTGTTGAGCTCCTGCTGGATGCGCATCACGCTGTCTTGCAGATGAGCGCGCGTCAGCGCATCCAGCGCGCCGAACGGTTCATCCAGCAGCAGCACTCGCGGTTGCATGGCCAGTGCACGCGCAATACCGACACGCTGCTTCATGCCGCCGGAGATCTCCGACGGACGCTTATGCAACGCGTGACTCATCTGCACGCGATTGAGGTTGTGTTCGATCCACTCGCTCATCTCGCTTTTGCTCATCTTTCCTTTGAACACTTGCTGCACCGCCAGCTCCACGTTTTGGTAGGCGGTCAGCCACGGCAGCAACGAATGGTTCTGGAATACCACCGCACGCTCTGGACCGGGACCGCTGATTTCGCGGTTGTCACACAGCAACACGCCGCTACTCGGCTGCGTTAGCCCGGCGATCAAATTGAGTAACGTGGACTTTCCGCAGCCGGAGTGACCAATCAGGCTGAGCGTTTCACCTTCATGGATATCAAAACTGACGTTATCGAGGGCGAGGAACTCGCCGCCTGCGGTATTAAAGCGCTGGCTGATCTGCTGTACGCGAATAATTGGATTCATTTTTCAATTCCCGATGATTCTGAGTTTTAGGTCACCATAAATGGCGACCCTACAAAGGCGTCGGATGCCCTTATTTTTCCCAGCTAAAGCGGCGTGCCAGTAGCATCAGCGCCTGTTCGAGCAGTAACCCGACCACGCCGATCACCACGATGGCGATCAGGATGTTTTCCACATTGAGGTTGTTCCACTCGTTCCAGATCCAGAAACCGATACCGAGCCCACCGGTGAGCATTTCTGCGGCGACAATCACCAGCCACGCGATGCCCATCGACAAACGCATGCCGGTTAACACTGCGGGCAGCACCGCCGGGAACAGAATGCGGCGCATCACTGTCCACTCATTGAGCCGCAGCACGCGCGCCACATTGAGGTAATCCTGCGGAATACGCTGTACGCCTTCGGCGGTGTTGATCACCATCGGCCAGATGGAGCAGATGAAAATGGTCCAGCTTGATGCCGGCTCAGCGCGCTGGAACAGCAGCAGGCCAATTGGTAACCAGGCAAGTGGACTGACCGGGCGCAGCAACGCGATGATCGGGTTGAGCATGTGCGCGATAAAGCTAAAACGGCCAATCAGGAATCCGGCGGGAATGCCCACCAGCGCCGCCAGACCAAAGCCGATTGCCACCCGTTGCAGCGAGGCGACCACGTTCCAGCCGATGCCCTGATCGTTGGGGCCGTTGTTGTAAAACGGATCGGCAAACAGCGTGACGGCGGCTTGCCAGGTGGCGTACGGCGTGGGGAAGCCTTTGCTAGACATTGAGGCCAGTTGCCAGACAAACAGCAGCAAAATCAGGCCGCAACTGGCGGGGATTAGCCGCTGCAACAGAGGACGGAGCCAGCGTTGACCTCGACGCGGTGCGGGCGTCACCTTGAGCGCAATCACCTGCGCGGGTTGCGCGGCGATCGGCGCGGCGTTGAGCGTGCGTGCTTCAGATTTCATCATGACCTCACTTAACTGCGTTTAAGGGCAAAACTGTCGGCATAAGCGGCGGGATTACTGCCGTCCCACACTTTGCCGTCGAACAGTGTGCTGCTGCGCATCTCGCCGGCTGGGACGCTAATGCCGCCCACCGCGCTGGCGGCCTGTTTGTAGATATCGATACGGTTGATCTGACGCGCCACTGCTGCGTAATCAGGCGCGGTTTGCACCATGCCCCAGCGTTTCATCTGCGTCAGGAACCACATGCCGTCGGAAATCCAGGGGAAGCTCACTTCACCGTCGCGGAAGAAGCGCATACCGTGCGCGTCCTGCCAGCGCTGACCGAGCCCGTTTTCGTACTGACCGAGCATGCGCCCTTCCAGCGTTTCCACTTTGGTATTGATCCACGCGCGCCCGGCCAGCACCTGCGCGGTCTCTTTGCGGTTAGCGTCGGAGGCATCGATCCAGCGCGCGGCTTCCAGCACTGCGGCGGTCAGCGCACGGGCGGTATTGGGGTTCTCTTGCACCCAGGCGGCACGCGTGGCGAGAATTTTTTCCGGATGATCCGGCCAGATTTGCTGCGTGGTCGCGGCGGTAAAACCGATGTTGTCGCTGATGGCGCGCTGATTCCACGGCTCGCCCACGCAGAAGCCACTCATGTTGCCCATCTTCATGTTCATCACCATTTGCGGTGGCGGGACCACCACGGTACGCACATCCTCAAACGGGTCGATTCCAGCGTTGGCCAGCCAGTAATAGAGCCACATGGCGTGCGTACTGGTTGGGAAGGTATGCGCGAAGGTAAAGCTGCCTTTGGCTTGACTGGCGATTAACTTTTGCAGGCTGGCGGCATCGGTGACTTTCTGATCTTTAAGCTGATTCGCCAGAGTGATGGCCTGCCCGTTGTTGTTGAGCGTCATCAGGTTAGCCATCTCATGTTGAGGTCCGGCAATGCCCAACTGCAGACCATAAATCATGCCGTACAACGCGTGCGCTGCATCCAGCTCGCCTGCGGTGAGTTTGTCGCGTACCGCCGCCCAGCTGGCTTCTTTACTCGGTTGCAGCGTCAGGCCGTATTTTTTATCGAAGCCTTTTACTGAGGCCATCACCACCGGCGCGCAGTCGGTGAGCGGAATAAAGCCGACGCGAATGTTGCTCTTTTCGGGCGCGTCGGAACCGGCAGCCCACACCGCATTGCGTAATCCCGGCAGTAAATAGCTGCCACCGACCACCGCGCTACCCAGGAGAAATTGACGTCGTGACAATGTGAACCGCGTTTTGCTCATCATGCGCATCCTGAAAAAAAAGAATAAAAAAAGGCGTCCTCCCGCATGTCGAAAAACATGGGGCCGGACGCCTTTATCCAAAGCACTCGCTTCACCGCCGTTGGCGAAACAAATGCGCAATGTCTGTAAGGTATTGCAAAGCCTGTGCCAAAAATATCAGGCCGATTTATCAAGGCTGGCGCTACAAATGCGCTGAGGGTGCGTCATTTTTGCACTGCGCTGACGCACCCTACGCACAGGGTTTGTGCAGCTACCTCCTTCGGGTTATGCCTTGAGCGTGGCGGCAACCGCCAGCACTGCCTGGGCAATTTCCAGCACCCGTTTGTTCTGGTTCATGGCGCTTTTACGCAGCGCCTGCCACGCATCCTGCTCGCTGAAACCGTGCTGTTGCATCAACCAGCTTTTCGCCTGATCGATAATTTTGCGTTCATCCAGTGAAGCGCGCATCGAGGCGAGTTCATCAGCCTGCGTCTGCAGACGCTGCGACTGCTCACGGATCAACGCCAGCACCGAACGCCCGAGTTGGGGCGCGAGGCCATTGCTGTCCAGCGTGGTTTCAGCGCCTGACAGCCAGCTGGCACCCGCGACATAGAGCGAGAAACTGGCCTCTTCTCCGATGGCAATCGGCGAATGTTCATTGTGCTGGGCAGCCGCAATCGCGCGCTGACAGCGGCTCATCAGCGTGGCGCACAGCGTATCTTCAATCTGTTTCATCTGATCGAGACGCGAGCTGAGCAAACTAAACCACTGCAACACGCCATTTTCACCGCACTGCGCGCCGGTGCAGGCGATGCGTCTTAGCCGCTCAATCTGGCTGCCGGCATCGGCTATCGCCTGCCAGCGTTGCAAATTTTCCGCATCAGAAAACTGGCTGAAGGTTGCAAAGCTTTGCTCCTGCGCAGCGATCAACACCTGAATGCGCTGCCGTTGCGTCTCGGTAAATTCACCGGCAGCGAATCCCGCCGAACCGGTGGCGCGCTCCTGTCCGGCCAGCTCTTTGCCTTGCATAAAGCTAAATAGCGCGATTAACGCACGCGAGATGTCCGGCTCACTGGCGGTATCCGCCGCTTCAAAGACCAGATTGAGTAAGGTGCAGATGATGTGATTAAACGCATCCATCGCCTGCGCCTGCGTCACGGTGCGGCTGTGTACTTGCTGACGCAGCGCCGGTAGTCCGTCCAGCGCCTGAAGCGCAGTAGCGATCAACATGCAAAATCGGCTATAGCCGGGCTGCGCCTCTGCTTCTGGCAGCACCGCCATCGCACTCTGCTCACGCAATTCAACCTCGGCGGCGCGCTGTGCCAACTCTTCGCCAAACAATCGACCAGCCGAGCACAGCCAGATATTGCTGGCTCCACGTTCACGCTGCAGCACATGGATCAATTCACTGATGGCGGTAATCTGTTCGCCGGTTCGCAACAGACGTTGCAAACTGGCTATCTCGCTGGCGCGGCTGGCACGCAGATAGTTCAAAGCCCGATTCATTGCTTTCTCCAGCGGTTTAGCGGAGTAAACAGAGGATTAAGCAAAAGCCATGCCGTGCTGCTTTTAAAAGTGGCAAAAAAGTGCCCGGAAATTCCGAATTTAAGAAAATTGTTTCGCTGAGCAATCTTTTTTAATCTGAAAAAATAGATTAATCTTATTTACCATTTTCGATTGGCACTAGCAGCGACCAAATGCCGCTGCGCACCCTCGCATCGCTAACTGCAGCGAATAAATTAATGAAGCTTATCTATCACCGTGACTATGTGTTTTATATCATTGTCCTGCGCTGCTTTTTCGCCCGGTAGCATGGGATTTCTCATGGTGCAATGGTTTGAATTCTAAAAAGTCTTAGGTAGACTTAGTTCAGCACTATCTTTCTGTAATCTGTCTGTTTTTTTGATGGCTTTCTCGCTGCCTAATCTGCCTGCCTTAAAGGCTCGTGCCGCAGATTACTCTGCAGCTAATCTGATGAAATTTGAGGATCATGGTGAATAAGAGTCTCGTGCTTGTGTTGCTGGCGGTGTTAAGTCTGGCTGCGTGTAAAGCGCCACCGCCACCCGTTACTGATGACACGCTGGTAACCAGTGAAGTGAATGGCGTCCAACTGGTTCATCGTCATGCGGTGGCAGCACCTGGCGAATTCACGCCGGTCAATGAGAGTTATCGCGCGCTCTATGCGGCATCCGTGATGACCACGCCTGATTTTGGTGGCAAGGTAGTGCGCTATCTTGATAACGCCAAACCGTTTGAAGTGCTGGGACGTGTTGAACACAGCTGGCTGGCGGTGGCCGATGAGCCTAACGGCCAGTTAATTGGCTATATTCCGCCGAAAGCGGGCGTAGAGAGCAGCCGCTATGACGCGACCATTCGTAGCGATCGCCCGCGCCCTCGCCGCAACAGCAAACAGGTCTGTGTGGCCGTTGGGGGCGCCAGTAAGGCTTGTCGCACTAACGATACCGCGACCTGGATTTTAGACTGATAATGCAATCCGGCGCACAATGCCCGCAGCAGCTTTCGCTATGCGGGCTGTGATTTTCGCCCTTGCCTGGATAACCAAGATTTAATGACTCAGGATTCCCTTGCTCGCGATGGCATTGTCGCGGGCAATGATAACCTTTTGCTTAATGCCGCAGCACCTATCCTGAATGCCGTGGTACGTATACGGCAGGCCGCTACGCATGACGATCCTGCCGGATTGCGCCAGTTACTGATCGAAGAGATCCGCCAATTCGAACAACGCTGCAAACAAGCGGGCTTACCTTTTGAGATGATCATCGGCGCGCGCTACTGCCTGTGCAGCGTGCTGGACGAAGCGGCGGCGCAAACGCCGTGGGGCACGCGCGGCGTGTGGTCCGGTAACGGCATGCTGGTGACTTTTCATAATGAAAGCTGGGGCGGCGAGAAAGTGTTCCAGCTGTTATCGCGCGTTTCACAGAGCCCGCAGCAGCATTTGTGGTTGCTGGAACTGATCCACTATTGCCTGTTGCTCGGCTATGAAGGTCGCTATCGCGGCAGTGACAGCGGTCGCGCGCAGTGTGAAGCAATCCGCAAACGCCTGGCGCAATTGATAGCCGAGCATCGTCCGTCGAGCGCCAATCCGGCGGTGCCGCTGGTGGAAGTGCATCCTTTGGTCAGCACCCTGACGCGTCCAATGGTGCCGCTCTGGGCCTGCGTTACCTTAGCCACGCTGGTGGCGAGCCTGATCTACAGCGGGCTGAACTGGCGACTCGGCAACGCCGCCGAACCGCTGCTGCGCACCATCTATCAAACCCCGCTGCCACAAATCACGCCTGGACGTCGCCCTACTTCCCCTCAAGCGCTGCTCGATCTGCATCAACGTCTGAATGATGTGATTGCCGCCGGACAGCTGGAAGTGAGCGATGGCGCGTTCGGCAGCAAAGTGATCATCCCGGCTGACAAACTGTTCTCCAGCGATGGCACGGTGGTGAATCAGGTGGGCCGCGCGCTGCTGGCGCATGTGGCCAGCGCAATGAAAACCGTGAAAGGCACGGTTTTGGTGTCGGTGTATACCGATAATAGCCCGGTCGATGGCCGTTTCGCCTCCAGCTACGAATTCTCTTTTGCCCGCGCGCGCGCTATCACCCAGCTGCTAAATCCGCAGCTCGCCGAAGGTCACAGCGTGAAAGCGGAAGGTCGCGGCGACAGCAATCCGCTGCTGCCGAACGACAGCAATGAAAACCGCGCCCGCAATCGTCGGGTGGAAATCACCCTGTTTGTGACACCGGAAACCCTCGGCAATCATCAGGGAGGCCAATGATGCGCGCATCACTGCAACATCTGTTAACCCATCGCCTGCTGTGGAGCCTGATTGGCGTCACCGCACTGAGCTGCGTGCTATGGATGCTCGGACCGCTGTGGAGCTGGGGCGATACGCGCCCGCTCGAGCCGGTATTGCCGCGCCAGTTAGCGGTCGGTCTGCTTTATCTACTCTGGCTGCTGTTCCAGTTTATCCCGGCATTGTGGCGCGGCTGGTTTAACAGCAAACTGCTTAACCGTTTGCAGCAGATGAGTCAGGAAGAGTTATCCGATCGTCAGGCCACCGAAACTCTGCTGGCGCAGCGTTTCAGTGAAGCGGCGCTGCGTTTAAAGCGCACTCAGTTTGGTCGTCGTCATCAGCAGAGCTGGCTGGCACGTTTCCAAAGTCACTACCTTTATCAACTGCCGTGGTACGTGATGATTGGCGCGCCGGGTGCCGGAAAAACCACCGCGTTGCTTAATGCCGGACTGGAATTCCCGCTGACCGATAGCCTTGGCAAAGCGGCGATTCGCGGCGTGGGCGGCACGCGCCATTGCGACTGGTGGTTTACCGACAGCGCAGTACTGATCGATACCGCCGGGCGTTACGCCCTGCAGGAGAGCCAGCGTGCGCGCGACGGCGCGGAGTGGCAGAGTTTTATTAACCTGCTGAAGCGTTATCGTACCCGCCAGCCGATTAACGGCGTGATCATGACCATCAGCGTCTCCGATCTGCTGACCGATTCAGCCGAAGCGCGCCATGCGCAGGCCAGCGCGCTGCGTGAGCGCATGGCGGAGCTGCATCAGCACACCGGCATTCACTTCCCGGTTTACGTGATGGTGACCAAAACCGACCTGCTGAAAGGGTTTATGAGTTTCTACGGCAGCCAAAGCAAGCCGCAGCGTGATGCAATTTGGGGCTTTACCTTTCCGTGGGAACCGGGCAAACCGCACAAAGATGACTGGCATCGTAGCTTCAGCCAGCAATATCAGCACTTAGAGCAGCGTTTACAGCAGCAGTTGGCCGAGGTGATGGCAGGTGAACGCGATCTCACCCAGCGCGCCGACAGCTTCCTGTTCCCGCAAGAGTTCAGCTCGCTGCGTCCGCTGCTGAATGAGTATCTCGATGTGGTGTTCTCCAGCCATCAGGAACCGATCGCCTGGTCGGCGCGCGGTCTGTTCTTCACCAGCGGCACGCAGGAAGGTTTGCCGTTTGACCGCATCATGGGCGAGCTCAATCGTAAACTACAGCTGCCGCACACCGGCGAAAGCAGCCTCGCTGCCTGGGATAGCGTTAATCGCAGCAGCCCCATTCCCGGCAACAAAGGGCAGAGTTTCTTTATCCGCGATTTGCTGAGCGATTTGGTGTTCCGCGAAAGTGGCCTGGCGGGTAGCAATCGCCATTGGGAATACCGCAACCGCCTGTTCCATTGGATCGGTTATGGCGTGCTGACCGGCGCGCTGCTGCTGCTCTCTTGTTTGTGGCTCACCAGCTATATTCAGAATCAGCGTTATCTCGACCAGGTTGCAGAGCGCATTGGCCCGATCACCACGCAAAGTCAGCAGGTGATCCATCAGCCCGCCGATAATATTTTTGATCTGCTACCCTTCTTAAATAACCTGGTGAAACTGCCGCTCTCCGAGCGTTTTTCCCTCGACAATCCGCCGCTTACCATGCGCGTTGGGCTATATCGCGGCAATCAGGTAAGCGATGCGGCGTGGGCGCTTTATCAAAATGCGCTTAAGTCTTTACTGTTGCCGCGCGTGGCACAGCAGATAACGAATTTACTGCGTGACGATCCGGGCACCGATAACGAATACAGTCGCAATGCGCTGCGCGCTTATCAAATGCTGTATCAGCCGCGCAATTATGACGGCGAGTTCCTGCGTGGCTGGCTGATGCAAAACCTGCAGCGTACGCTACCGGATGATGTTAGCGCGCGTGATTTGCAGCAGCTCGACTGGCATCTGAGCCAGCTGCTGGATCAACAAATTCAGTCTTCGCCCTATGCGCGTGACAACGCGTTGATGATGCGCAAGCTTGCGGAGAATCTGAAAAATGCCGGTGACAGCAGCAACACGCTGGCGATTGCGCCGCACGTCGTTTCGCAGCGATTGACCAGACACAGTGAGTAATGGTGAGGTAATCATGCCGACACACACTGCGCCGGGCTGGTACGGCAAGTTACCGGCCACCGGCGATTTTTTGCGCCAGCGTCTGAGCGAAAATACCGTGACGCCGTGGAGCCACTGGTTTCAACAGGGATTGACGCACTGGCATCAGCAACCGGATGCCAGTCCGGCACAGTTTTTACGTGCGCCGGTGTGGAATTTTGTGTTGCCGCTTTCGCCGCTGCGTCAGCAGGTGCAGATGGGCTGCCTGCTGCCCTCATGCGATCGCGTGGGCCGCAGCTGGCCGCTGCTGGCGCTGCGTAGCTTCCCGCTGAGCCGCTGGCACAGCGCGCAGCTGGCAATGTCCGGCGACTGGTTTCAGGAATTGGGCGCGCTGCTGCTGCACTCGGTGCGCGATCGGCTCAATCCCGATGCGCTGGAACAGCAAATGCAGCGCCTGTCGCCGCTGCTGGTGCCGGATACGCAGCGCAGCGACATCATGGATGTGATTGGTTTTGATGATTTGCCCTGCACGCTGAGCTGGCGTGAAGTGGCTGACAGGTTCGATCCGCAGCAGCACATGAGCTACTGGTGGAGTAATCGCAGTGACGGTTTTAGCCATGCCACGCATAAACACAGTGGCCCGCTGACTGCGCAACTTTTTTCATTATTGTTTAACCCGGCGTCTGGTGCACAGCCGGGCCGCAACGGCCTCTATCCACCGATGTTTGAATAGGCCGTCGCGTTTGCCTTGTTAACGGGATGACTCATGCAATTTACCATTGTGCAGTGCAATACGGATGTGCCCGCCAAGACGGTAGCCTTCAAACCGCCCGGCGGCACCATCGGCCGCAGTCAGGATAACGATTTGGTGCTGCCTGACGAATCGCGCGCCATATCGCGCTTGCAGGCGCTGGTGCACCTTTCGCCGGAGGGCGAATGCCGCCTGACCAATCAGGGCAGCGTCACGTCGGTAGTATTGAACGGCGTCGCGTTGCAACGCGGCTCGCAAGTGGCGTTGCAGGATGGCGACACGCTGCAAATTGGTGAGTACGGGCTCGAAGTGCGCGATCCCAACAACCTCAAAGCCCGCCAGGACGATCCGCTGGCGTTCTTTGCCGACAGCAGCGACGACCCGCTCGGCATGATGCAGGAGCCCGACGTGATTCCCGAGCCGGTTGCGCGTCAGGAACGTCGCAACGATCCGCGTCTCGCCATCGATCCGCAAAGCGATGCGCCGACGCTGCCAGCCACCTTGCCGGGCGTCTCTCAGGACAAACTGATTGCCGCGTTGCTGGAAGGCATGGGGCTGAACAACGGCCACCAAACCACCATCACCGAAGAGCAGATGCGTGTCACTGGCCGCATGCTGAGCCTGTTTTCGCAAGGCACCGTCGCCCTGCTCTCCTCGCGCTCGATTCTCAAGCGCGGCGTGAAAGCCGACATGACGATGATCCTCAACGAGGCGAATAACCCGTTCAAAATTCTGCCGTCCGGTAAAACCGTGTTGATGCAGATGTATCAGAGCCAGATGCCGGGCTTTATGCCGCCGGAACCGGCGGTGCGTGATGCGCTGGTGGATTTGCAGGCGCATCAGCTTGGGATGATTGCCGGCATCCGCGCAATTATCGCCGCCATGCTGCAATCATTTAACCCGCAGCGCTTAGAAGAAGAAGCGCGCAAAGATGGCGTGCTGCCCAAAATGGCGTTTAGCACCGGACGAAAAGCGGCGCTGTGGGATTACTTCTCTCGCCACTACCAGCGTACCGCCGGTGAAATTGAAGATGATTTCCACACGCTGTTCGGCGAAGCCTTCCTGCATGCCTATGATATGGAAGTGAATCAATACAAGGATTCTCAGACGCGGACCGAAGACGCATGAAGATGATGTTTGCCAGCCGCTGCCAGCAAGGCATGCGCGACGAAAATCAGGATCGTACCGGCGCTGAACTAGACGATCATAAAGCCTGTTTTCTGGTGTGCGACGGCGTCGCCGGTTTGCCCGGCGGAGATATCGCTGCGCAGCTGGTGCGCGACACGCTGCTGACGCAGTTGCAGCAAAGCGCGACCTTCACGCCGGAAAGCACGCGCGCTGCCATCGAACATTGCCAGCAGGTGCTGATTGAGGCACAGGGAAACAATCCGAATTTTTCCCGGATGAGCACCACGCTCGCTGCGCTGTTTATTGACCGTGAAAAACAGCTCGCATGGTGGGCGCACGCTGGCGACAGCCGGGTTTATCACTTCCGTCACGGGGTGCTGAATCAGGTGACGCGTGATCACAGTTTGGCCCAGCAGTTACGCGAGGCGGGCTATGAAAATACCGGCATTAACAGTAATTTACTCTATAATGCGCTCGGTGTTGAGCCTGCCCGTCCGGCCACCTTTAGCGAGGTGATTACGCTGGCCGACGGCGACGCGTTTTTAGTTTGCAGCGATGGATTCTGGCTCAATCTCACCACCCACGAAATGGAACTGGCCCTGCGCATGGTGAATGCCTGCGAAGAGTGGCTGACTTTGATGGAACAAGCCGTTAACCGCAGTGTTAAAAGCGACAATCTCAGCGCTCTGGCCGTCTGGATTGGCGAACCGCAGGAAGCGACGCTGCTTTATTCCCAGGCTGATGCGGCACGTTTTCTGCCGTCACGTTATTGATCCAAGGATTCTTATGAAAGTGTGGTTGACGGGCTTCGCAACCCTGTTGCTGGCCGGAAATGCGCAGGCAGAAGATTATCGTGTGGTCTATTCACCGAGCCTGTCATTGGAAGTCTACATTGATGACGTGGCGAGCAAAGCACCTAACGACTGGTGCAAAGAGACGCTGCCGCTGCGCATTGTTTCGGGCAAAAGCACCGATTCCAGCGTCCTGACCAGCTTCCTGCCGCGCGTCGGTACGCTGCTGGCTAATCAGTGCGGCTTGCTGGATGAACTGCCGTGGCAGATGACTAATAAAGAGGGCAGCGTGCTGGCAAACGGTAGCGCGGCCAAATTACAGAACTGGCGTCCCATCGTCATCAACGATGCCACGGCCAGCGCAACCGCCAATAATGCCGCGCCGCTCGATCTCTCGCGCCCGGCGGATAGCACACCGCTGCAGCATTTTGCCTTGCCGGGCGGCTGTCATTTCCGCACCTGGTGGGATGACAAAGGCGATTCGCTGTTTATCCCGGATAACCCGAATCAGCACTGCTCCACCGAAGGCTGGCTGGAAGGCCCGAGCGAAATGACGCTGATGAGCAACGGTAAAACGCGCAATGTGGCGCTGAATTTCTATCAGGGCTACCCGATTGCAGATTTGAAACTAAGCGGTCCGCCGCTGGAAGTGGTCTCGGTGAATAACCAGCGCATGATCGTTACGCGTCCGGATGCCGATGATAGCTGGTTAGTGCTGCCGTTTGATGCACAACAGCATGTGTGGCGCTTCAGCGGCACACTTCTGGTGAAGATGGACAAAACCGCCGATCAGGACAGCGATGTGCTGAAAAAGCGGGTTGAGACATTACGCGGCGTGTGGTCGCCGCAATTTATGCCACAGCAAAAAGTGACTGTGTTACTGATTGACACCCTGCATGCGGATCTCGCCGATCCGGCGATTGGTGCCTGGCGTAACATTAATTAATTAGCGGTCGTTGCCCGCCGTCATCGTGATGACGGGGCGCTACAGGACGTGTTCAGAGAGTTCACTATGTCGGCAAACGAAAACCATACACCTAACGCCCTGCCTGCGGGCTACCGGTTTAATGAATTTGAAATCAAGGAAGTGATTGGCGGCGGCGGCTTCGGCATTGTTTATCGTGCCTGGGATCATCAGCTGGAACGCACTATCGCTATCAAAGAGTACATGCCCGTCTCGCTGGCGGTGCGTGCGGCGGATATGTCGCTGGAACTGCGCGGTGAGCGTTTCCACAAGCTGTTTACCGCCGGTCGCAATAGCTTTATTCAGGAGGCGCGCCTGCTGGCACGCTTTAATCATCCCGGCTTGCTGCACGTATTGCGCTTCTGGGAAGAGAACGGCACCGCGTACATGGGCACGCTTTATTACAGCGGCATGACGCTGAAAGAGTGGCAGATCACCAGTCCGGACAGCATTGATGAAAGCTGGATCCGCCGTCTGCTGCCGCCGCTGTTTGGCGCCATCGATACCATTCACGCTGCCGGTTATCTGCATCGCGACATCTCACTGGATAACATCCAGATTCAGGAAAATCAGCTGCCGGTGCTGCTCGATTTTGGCTCGGCGCGCAAAGAGATCGGTAACCTCTCTGATGAAACCGAGATCATGCTTAAACCCGGCTTTGCGCCAATTGAGCAATACAGTGAAGAAGGTGAAATCGAGCAAGGTCCGTGGACCGATATCTATGCGCTTGGCGCGGTGCTGCACAACCTGATCACCGGCCATGCGCCGCCGGTGAGCGTGGTGCGCTGCATTGAGGATAACTATCAGCCGTTGGTGGAGCGCAAGCCGGAAGGCTATTCGCTGCCGCTGCTGCACGCCATTGACTGCGCGTTAGCGATGAAGCCAGAAGATCGTCCGCAGAGCATTGATGCCTTTGCTAGCCTGATCGATCTGCCGGTAAGCGATGTCGAAGCGCTCTCCACCACCATTCCGGTGGTAGCCGAGCCGGTTGTACCGGCGGAGCCGATTGTGGCAACGCCGGAACCGCAGGTGTTGGCGGTCAATCATGCCGCAGCCGCCGTTGAACCTCTGACGCCACGCAACGTGCGTCGTTTGTCGCCCGGTTTAGTGGTGGCCGCTGCGATTGCGGTGTTGGCGGTTGTGGTGGTGGTGTGGAAAGCGAATCGTCACAGCGAAGTGCCGCCGGTGGCCGCGAGCACCACGCCAGCCGCGCCTGCTGCACCCGCCAATAATGTGGCGAGCAATGCGCCAACGGTAGCGACGGTTTATCTGCGTTTGCAGGCGGGTGAGAACGTGATGCTGAATGGCGAAGCCCGGGATGTGAAGCCCTCCAGCAGCGGGTTTGCTTCATTGAATCTGGCGGCGGGGAACTATCGCATTGAAGTGCGTAACGGCAACCAGGTGCACAGCCAATCGTTGACCATCGATAAGCCGGGAACCTGGCTGATTAATCCAGCGCAGTAATGCGCGTTAGCGCGCTGCTGAATGATTCTGCAGCGCTCTGACTTCTGCCGCCAGGCGCGTCAACGCCGCTTCCTGCATCCCACGTTTGCCCAGCTCCTGCTCCAGCGCATAGAGATACTGTGCGTTGGTGCCGAGCGGCCCACTGGCCTGGGCAATTAATGGCGCGATGGTGCTGCGACATGAGTCGGTTTCATACAGTGGATGACGCGGATCCATAATAAACACCAGCGCGGTGACGTTGCGTCCATCCTCCAGCTCCAGCTCACACCAGGTTGGCAGATAGCAGCCGGTGATCATTTCACGCTTCCACAGCAGCTCCAGCTCATCATGCAGTCGCGATTCCGGTAAACGGAACGCCAGTCCACTGGTGGATCCGCCCTCTTTCAGCGCCAGCATGCGACCAGGCGCGGTGACGGTGCCGCGACCGGCAATCAGACGCAGACAAAACGCACGGTGCCAGCCCTCTAATCGGCCTGGCGCCACTTCGGCCGCTTCAAAAATCGGGTTCCACATCAGCGAGCCGTAGCCAAAAATCCACACCGGGCTTTGGTCAGGACGACAGGCAAGCGTCGCTGACAGCGATGCCGCACGCTTTTCACAGCTCCAGAACAGCGCTTCATCAATATCGCCAAACGATGTTTTACAATCTGCTTTTAATAAAAATTCCCGCGTTAACACTGTGGTCTCCTCTACTGCGCTGACATCTTGCCGGTGTGGTTCCTTAAAACTGATGTCTACAGGCGACGCTGAACACTTCGCCTTAAGAGAAGACATTAATTCATTTTTAACAAAACATTCAAGATTGACCCCGATCACAAAAGGGAAATTCTGTGTAAATAGCATCGGCTGCCTGGCGAGGAACTTCAATATTGGAAGGAAAAGTGCGAAGCGAAGCAAAAAAACCGCATAAAGTCCGACTTTTACGGGAATATTGGATTTAAGAGAGTTAAACCCCCATAAGCCGTATCAAACAAGTCAATTAAACAGACCAATCTCATCCTTAATTTAGTGGATGACTGATGCAACATAATGAATACTGTCGTTAATTCAGCGATAACATGCTCTTTTGCCGTGTTATACATAATAAACGCTTTTGGTAAAATCGCGTAAAGTCACAGCAGCACAGTTGTTGAAAAGTTACACTGCGTTGCGTCAGAAAACTCATTATATTTATCAGGCAATGATTGCCTGCTTTGTACTTTTTCCGGAGAGGATGGTAAATGCCTGGACATGAGAAAACCCGCCATACCGAGTACTCACTGATTTTCCCCGTTGCTGCGCTGGCGGTGCTGAGCTTCTTCGGCAACCAGACAGCGCTTCTGCCGGTTATCGGCATCAATCTGCTGGCATTAGTTGCCATTCTGTTTAGCGCGTTCAGCGTGGTGCGTCACGCCGACGTTCTGGCACACCGTTTAGGCGAACCTTATGGCTCGCTGATTTTAAGTCTTTCCGTCGTCATTCTCGAAGTGAGCCTGATCTCGGCGCTGATGGCCACCGGCGATGCCGCGCCCGCGCTGATGCGCGACACGCTTTACTCGATCATCATGATTGTGACTGCCGGTTTGGTCGGCTGTGCCCTGCTGCTGGGCGGACGCAAGTTTGCCACGCAGTACGTTAATCTGGCGGGCGTTAAGCAATACATGATCGCCATTTTCCCGCTGGCGATTCTGGTGCTGGTGTTTCCCAATGCGTTACCCGGCGGCAACTTCACTACCACCCAGGCGCTGATTATCGCGGCGATTTCCGCCGCCATGTACGGCGTATTCCTGCTGATTCAAACCAAAACGCACCAAAGCCTGTTCGTTTATGAGCATGAAGATGATGGCGACGATCCGCATCACGGCAAGCCTTCTGCGCACAGTTCACTGTGGCACACCGTATGGCTGATCGTGCATCTGATTGCGGTTATCGCCGTAACCAAGATGAACGCCAATCCGCTGGAGAGCCTTCTGACAGAGCTGAATGCCCCAGCACAGTTCACCGGCTTCCTGGTGGCGCTGTTGATCCTGTCTCCAGAAGGATTGGGTGCGATTAAAGCGGTGCTGATGAATCAGGTGCAGCGCGCAATGAATCTGTTCTTCGGTTCGGTACTGGCGACCATTTCACTGACCGTGCCTGCGGTGACAATCATTGCGACCTTAACCGACCAGCAATTGGTGTTTGGCCTTGAGCCGCCGCAGATGGTGATGATGAGCGCCGTGTTGATTCTGTGCCACATTTCGTTCTCAACCGGCCGCACCAATGTGTTGAACGGTGCCGCGCATCTGGCGCTGTTTGCCGGTTATTTGTTGACGATTATGCTGTGAGTGCCAGGTCGCCATAAATGGCGACCCTACGGAAATCGTGCATGTTGTAGGGTCGCCATTTATGGCGTCCAGCCAATAAAAAAGGCGCCATCGGCGCCTTTTTCACATCTGAAAACAATCAGTTGCTGGTATCCAACTCTGGGAAACTCTTCACCAGATCGTCAATCGCTTTCATCTGCACCAGGAATGGCTCCAGCTTATCCAACGGCAGCGCCGATGGACCGTCGCACTTCGCGCTGTTTGGCTCTGGGTGTGCTTCGATGAACAAGCCAGCAATGCCAACCGCCATACCAGCGCGCGCCAGCTCAGCCACCTGCGCACGACGGCCGCCAGAGGCAGCGCCGAACGGATCGCGCGTTTGCAATGCGTGGGTAACGTCGAAGATAACCGGGCTATTTTGCGTGACGTTCTTCATCACGTTGAAGCCGAGCATATCGACAACCAGGTTGTCATAGCCGAAGTTGCTGCCGCGATCGCACAGAATAACCTGATCGTTACCGCCTTCAACGAACTTGTCATAGATGTTGCCCATTTGGCCTGGGCTCACAAACTGTGGCTTCTTCACGTTGATGACTGCGCCAGTTTTCGCCATCGCTTCCACCAGATCGGTCTGACGCGCGAGGAAGGCTGGCAGCTGAATAACATCAACCACGTCAGCCACCGGTTGCGCCTGCGATGCTTCATGCACGTCGGTGATGATTTTCACACCGAAAGCCTGCTTCAGCTCCTGGAAAATCTTCATGCCCTCTTCCAGGCCTGGACCACGATAGGATTTGATCGAAGAGCGGTTCGCTTTATCAAAAGAGGCTTTGAATACGTAGGGGATGCCGAGTTTGTCGGTGACCTTAACGTAGTGTTCGCAGATGCGCATGGCGAGATCGCGCGATTCCAGCACGTTCATGCCGCCGAAGAGAACGAATGGCAGATCGTTTGCGACCTTGATATCGCCGATTTTCACTACTTTCTGTGTCATGCCCTTTCCTTTCCTTTTATCGGGTAACGCTTAGTGCAGCGTTACCTGTTTCTGTTCAATTGCGTGAATCTGCACTTTAATCATTTCGCTGACCGGATCTTCAGGACACTGTTCAACGAAATAGGTCAAATCAGTCAGCGCGATGTGTTCACACTCTAATTGCGCGTAAATCAATCCACGGTCGCGGATCTCGTAAGGATCATCAGGATCGATCTGCAGCAGCACTTTGCTGACGTTCAGCGCCAGCTCCATCTGCTTCTCTTCCATCAGCGCGGATTTCAAGGTGTCGAGCATCTTGCGCATCACGTTGATAGTCTTAGCTTCGTCGAGATCATCGTTATACAGCTTGGCGGTTGGGCTGATGTTGCCTTTGAGCCACACTTCCAGCGTATGCGTATCCAGCGTTTCGCCGTTGAACGGGTTGATCAGCCACATTTCGCCATCTAACCAGTCGGCGCGCAGAATCAGCTGCGTCGGGAAAATCACCGGCATTAGCGGCAATTCCAGCTCATCGGCGATGTGCAGCAGAATCACACCCAGCGACACTGCGGTGCCCTGACGGCTCTTCAATACTTTGTCGATCCACAGCGCGTCAGAGAGATTGTAGACGCCGCTGGCGCCACCAAATCCCCACTGACGATAGAACAGCTCCAGCAGCTTACCCAGCTGCAAATCGGCGTCCTGCTCGCTGCTGATGAACTCACGGGCTTCATCGACCATTGCCGCCAACTGTTGTTGCACAGAAGGTGCAGAAAAATCATTGCGTATGGCGCATGTGGCGCCAATCACCGCTTCACTCAACGGTGTTTCACTGTAATCGAGTTGCTCTGGCGAGGTCATACAATCCCCAATAACGGCATTTTGGTCATCGCCAGCTTAATCACAAACAGCAAAGCTACGATTGCAATCAGGAAGGCGATCCAACGTGTCCCCATTTTACGTGGGCGACGGCTCAATGCCACGGAACCTAAGGCGATGTAGATAATAACCGCTAACAGCTTCTCCGTCAGCCAGCTTCCTTGCGGTGTGAACGGATAAAAGTGCGTAATCATCACTAGCAGCGCACCGCTTAACAGCAAAAAGGTGTCGTTGATGTGCGGCGCAATGCGCACCCAGCGGCGCTGCAGCATCGCTGAGCCGGTGGTTTGCCAGTAGAAGCGCAGCAAAAACAGACAAATCGTCAGCGCGACGGTCAGCAAGTGAAAATGTTTAATGAGGGGATACCAGCTCGCCATCGTTATTCCTTGTTAAAAAATTGTCCTAGTGTGACGCGCGGATTACCGCCGTAATCGTCAACGGTGCTCACCGCCTGATAACCGTGCTGCGTCATGATGGCGCGTACGGCTGCGCCTTGCTGCCAGCCATGTTCCAGCAGCAGCCAGCCACCCGCGTGCAGCCAGTTCGGTGCGGTGTGAATGATGAAACGTAAATCAGCCAAACCCTGATCGTCCGCCACCAGCGCGCTGAGCGGCTCAAAGCGCACGTCGCCCTGCTGCAGATGTTCATCGGCGGCATCAATATAGGGCGGATTACTGACAATCAGATCAAAACGTTGGGCGGGAAGTTCACTGAACCAGTTGCTGAGGATGAAGCGGGCATTATCGATGTGCAGACGTAGCGCGTTGTCCTGCGCCAGTTCCACCGCTGCGGCAATACGATCGCAGCCGATAACCTGGCAAGTTGGCCGTTCGCTGGCCAGCGCCAGCGCAATCGCGCCGGTGCCGGTGCCCAAATCCAGCAGTGAGGTTGCTGTGGCCGGCAGATGCGCCAGCGCCTGTTCCACCAGCACTTCGGTGTCCGGGCGCGGAATCAGTGTGGCATCGCTGACGCGCAACGGCAGCGACCAGAATTCACGCTCGCCAACCAGATGTGCAATCGGCTCACCGTTGACGCGGCGCGCCAGCAGCGCATTCAGCTGTTCCTGCTGCTGCGCGTCCAGTTCGGCATCGTCAAAGGCGATCAGCCAACTGCGCGGTTTGCCCGTCACGAAACTCAGCAATATTTCCGCATCGCGCTTCGGGCTGTCGCCGCCACAGAGCGCTACCACAGCCTGCTGTAGCCAGCGACGGATGATCATTAGTCCTGTCCAGCCAGCGCGGCCAGCTGATCGGCTTGATACTCCTGCACAATCGGCTCAATCAGGGAATCCAGTTTGCCTTCCATCACCTCGTCGAGACGATAAACCGTCAGGTTGATGCGGTGATCGGTAACGCGGCCCTGCGGGAAGTTATAGGTGCGGTTACGGTCTGAACGGTCGCCGCTGCCGAGCAGGTTACGACGCGTTGAGGCTTCTGCGGCATTACGCTTCGCCGTTTCCGCCGCGTGAATACGTGCGCCCAACACCGCCAACGCTTTGGCTTTGTTTTTGTGCTGTGAACGTTCGTCCTGACACTCCACCACAATGCCGGTTGGCAAGTGGGTGATACGAATCGCGGAATCGGTGGTGTTAACGTGCTGACCACCGGCACCGGACGAGCGGAAAGTATCAATTTTCAAATCGCCAGCGTTGATTTCCGGCATTTCCGCTTCTGGCAGTTCCGGCATCACCGCAACGGTACAAGCTGAAGTGTGAATACGGCCCTGCGATTCGGTTTCCGGCACGCGCTGGACGCGATGACCGCCCGATTCAAACTTAAAGCGGCCATACGCGCCATCGCCGATGATGCGCGCGATCACTTCTTTATAGCCGCCGTGCTCACCTTCGTTGGCGCTGATGATCTCCACCTGCCAGCGACGTGCTTCAGCATAACGGCTGTACATACGGAACAAATCGCCGGCAAAAATCGCCGCTTCATCACCGCCGGTACCGGCGCGCACTTCGACAAAGCACGGACGTTCATCGTCGGGATCTTTCGGCAACAGCAGCACTTGCAGCTGTTGTTCCAGCTCTTCACGCTTCTCGCGTGACAGCTTCAATTCTTCCTGCGCCATCTCGCGCATTTCCGGGTCTTCCAGCATCATTTCGGCAGTTTCAACATCTTCCTGCACCTGCTGCCATTCGCGGAAACAACGGGTGACGTCGCTAAGCTGGGCATATTCGCGTGATAACGCACGGAAACGATCCTGATCGGCAATCACGCCGGCATCGCCCAGCAACGCTTCCACTTCCTCGTGGCGTTCCTGGAGCGCTTCCAGCTTGGCAACAATAGAGCTCTTCATGTAATAGCGGGTATCCCAGTGATAGGTCGTGACTGACCAGATTACTCTAAACCGAGGCTGTCACGTAAGATCTGCAGGCGTTCGCTGTCGCCGTCGCGCGCGGCCTGCTGCAGTGATTTGGTTGGTGCATGAATTAAACGGTTGGTCAGCTTGTGCGCCAACTCTTGCAATACTTTTTCGGCGTCAGCGCCCTGCTGCAGCGCGGCCAGCGCGCGTTCCTGTAACTCGGCGCGCACCTGATCGGCCTGCGAGCGATATTCACGGATGGTCTCAACCGCGCTTTGCGCGCGCAGCCAGGCCATAAATTCGCCGCTCTCCTGCACCACAATGCTTTCGGCCTGCACGGCGGCGGCTTTACGCTGCGCCATGTTCTGCTCGATGATCGCTTGCAGATCATCAACGCTATAAAGATAGGCGTTCGCCAGCTTGCCCACTTCCGGCTCGACATCGCGCGGTACGGCGATATCCACCAGCAGCATCGGCTGATTGCGACGCGCTTTCAGCGCGCGCTCCACCATCCCTTTACCGATAATCGGCAGCGGGCTGGCGGTAGACGAGATAATGATGTCGGCATCGGCCAGACGGGTTTCGATATCGCCGAGGCCAATCACTTCTGCCCCCACTTCATCGGCCAGCAGCTGTGCGCGTTCGCGTGTGCGGTTGGCGATCATCAGCTTCTTGACGGAGTGTTCGCGCAGATGACGCGCCACTAACTCAATGGTTTCACCGGCGCCGACCAGCAGCACGTTAACGGTGCTGAGCGATTCAAAGATTTGACGCGCCAGGGAACAGGCGGCGAAGGCGACCGAAACGGCGCTGGCACCAATCTCGGTTTCGGTGCGTACACGCTTGGCCACCGAGAAGGTTTTCTGGAACATGCGCTCCAGTTCACTGCTCAGCGCATGATCGCGTGACGAATCAACAAAGGCTTTTTTAACCTGACCTAAAATCTGTGGTTCACCCAACACCAATGAATCCAACCCACTTGCTACACGCATCAGATGGCTGACCGCCGCGTTATCCTGATGCCAGTAGAGGCTGTTGCGCACATCCTCTTCACGCAGATCGTGATAGTCACACAGCCAACGCACCAGCTTCTCCTGCAGGTCGGCTTGCTGCTCTACACTGAGGTAGAGTTCCGTACGGTTGCAGGTCGAGAGGACCACGCCGCTCTGCACCATCGGCTGGGACAACAGGCTATTCAGCGCCAGTTCCAGCGTGTCTGGTGTAAACGCAACGCGTTCGCGTAGCGCAACAGGTGCAGTTTTGTGGTTGATTCCGAGTGCAAGCAGCGTCATGTGATTCGGGTTGGGATATCCCAATAGTTGTCAGGGTTTTGTGCAGCGCATTCTACAAGATGCCACAGGTCAAGAAAAGCCATACAAAGCCTATGACTGTAATAAGATTAAACTGATCGTGCGCAATTATTGCCATAACAGCATTGACGGCTTACATGCGGATGGTTAGCGTTACCGGTTACGAAGTAAAAACGTGTCTGAGGAGATGACCACGTGATGCATTTGCCCCCGCGCAAGTTACTGCGCCTTTTACCCCTTGCCAGCGTGTTACTGGCTGCATGTACCATTAACAAACCACAAGGTCCGGGCCCAAGCACCACGTCACCGCAATGGCAGCAGCATCAACAAGCCGTGGCGAAAATCAGCCAGTATCAGACGCGCGGCGCGTTCGCGTACCTGTCGGATAAGCAAAAAGTCTATGCGCGCTTTAACTGGCAGCAAACCGCTGCCGATCGCTATCGTCTGCTGTTAACCAATCCGCTCGGCAGCACCGAATTGCAACTGGATGCGCAAGGTTCAGTGGTGCAGATCGTTGATAACAAAGGCAAGCGCTACGTCAGTAACGATGCCGAGAAGATGATTTCACAGCTTACCGGCATGGATATCCCGCTCGCCAATCTGCGACAGTGGATGATGGGCTTGCCGGGCGATGCCAGCGATTATCAGCTGAATAACAATTACCAGCTGCAAAGCCTAAATTACAGCCGTAACGGCCAGCAGTGGAAAGTGAACATTTCTGATTACGACAGCAAAGTGAATCCACCGCTGCCGGCGAATCTGGAGCTGTCTGAAGGCGGCCAGCGCATCAAATTACGCATGGATAGCTGGACCACCCAATGATCACCACGTGGCCCGCGCCAGCAAAACTGAATCTGTTTTTGTATATCACTGGCCGTCGTCCTGACGGCTACCACAACCTGCAAACGCTGTTTCAATTTCTCGATTACGGTGACACGCTGGAAATCACGCCAGACAGCAGCGGCAAGATTACGCTGCTGACACCGCTGGATGGCGTGCCGGATGAAGAGAACCTGATTGTGCGCGCCGCGCAGGCGTTAAAAACCTTCGCCGCCGCGCGTGGCACTTTGCCTGCGCAAGCCGGTGCTACTATCGCGCTGGAGAAGGTTTTGCCGATGGGCGGCGGTCTCGGCGGCGGCTCATCGGATGCGGCGACGGTATTAGTGGCGCTAAATCATCTGTGGCAAACCGGGTTAAGCGTTGCTGAAATGGCAGCGATTGGCATCAAGCTGGGCGCGGATGTGCCCGTGTTTATTGGTGGCCACGCGGCCTTTGCTGAAGGTGTGGGCGAGTTGTTGCAGCCGGCAGAACCGGCAGAAAAATGGTATCTGGTGGCGCATCCGGGCGTGAGTATCGCAACGCCGGATCTGTTCCGCGATCCCGATCTGACGCGCGATTCACCAATCCGCACATTAGATGAACTGTTACAGCGTCCTTTTCACAATGATTGTGAGTCTGTGGCAAGAAAACGTTTTCGTAAGGTTGATGAGCTGCTTTCCTGGCTGCTAGAATACGCGCCGTCGCGCCTGACTGGGACCGGAGCTTGTGTGTTTGCTGAATTTGACACCGAATCCGACGCACGTCAGGTGCTGGAGCTTGCCCCGAAATGGATTTGCGGATTTGTGGCGCGCGGGCTTAACCTCTCGCCGTTGCAGCGCACACTTTCTGGGCTAAAAGCGTCTACGTGACAGTGTCACACGTTCCAGACACTGCATGTTGCGCATTAACACACCCGTATGAACATGCTCTTTGGTATTCGCCGGTTACTCTAGAGCCGTTCATTCTCTGGACGCCAAGCCTGAGGTTCTTCTCGTGCCTGATATGAAGCTATTTGCTGGTAACGCCACCCCGGAACTAGCACAACGTATTGCCAACCGCCTTTACACTAGCCTCGGAGACGCCGCTGTTGGCCGTTTCAGTGATGGTGAAGTAAGTGTACAGATCAACGAAAATGTACGCGGTGGTGATATTTTCATCATCCAGTCCACCTGTGCCCCCACCAACGATAATCTGATGGAGCTGGTTGTGATGGTCGACGCCTTGCGTCGGGCTTCTGCTGGTCGTATTACTGCTGTTATTCCTTACTTTGGCTATGCGCGTCAGGATCGCCGTGTGCGTTCTGCTCGTGTACCGATCACCGCCAAAGTGGTTGCCGATTTCCTCTCCAGCGTGGGCGTTGACCGTGTTCTCACCGTTGACCTGCATGCTGAACAGATTCAGGGCTTCTTTGATGTCCCGGTGGATAACGTCTTCGGCAGCCCAATCCTGCTGGAAGATATGCTGCAAATTGGCCTGGAAAATCCAATTGTGGTTTCCCCAGACATCGGTGGCGTAGTGCGTGCCCGCGCCATCGCTAAACTGCTTAACGATACCGATATGGCTATCATCGACAAACGCCGCCCGCGCGCGAACGTTTCTCAGGTGATGCACATTATTGGTGACGTTGCGGGTCGTGACTGTGTACTGGTCGACGATATGATCGACACCGGCGGTACGCTGTGCAAAGCGGCTGAAGCGTTGAAAGAGCGCGGCGCGAAACGTGTCTTCGCCTACGCCACTCACCCAATCTTCTCTGGCAACGCGGTGGAAAACCTGCGTAAGTCGGTGATTGACCAGGTGATTGTCTGCGATACCATTCCGCTGTCTGAAGAGATGAAATCTCTGCCAAACGTGCGTACTTTGACGCTGTCTGGCATGTTGGCCGAAGCGATTCGTCGTATCAGCAACGAAGAATCAATCTCCGCGATGTTTGAGCATTAATTCATCGCGTGAAACCGGGCCTTGTGCCCGGTTTTTCTTTGTTCACTGTCCTAAACCTGACTCACCGATTAAGCCACTTTCGCCGCTGATATTTGCGCGATAAATTTCGTTAAATCTTGCTATTCTCGCTGCCATCCACTCTTTTCCCGCAACTCGCATTGCCGCCCTTTAGCGCTCCAATAATTAATGGTATTTTCTTCCCCACTTTTTCAAGAGCTCCGACCACTATGACTCTCGACATCTACACACTGTTTGTTTGCGAGCTCTATGTGCTGGGGTTTTTGAGTATCATTTTGGTTTTTGCCTGGGTTGGCGCGCAGTACGATCGCGTATTGGGCTGCACCACGCTGGCGTTGGTTTTAACGTTGACCGCGGTGTTCCTCAGCAGCTTACGCAGCGCGGGATTCCAGTTTTTACCGGTAGCGGTCGGCAACATCATGCTGCTGCTGGCTTACGGCAATCTGCTCAATGCCTTCCGCATCTTCTGCGGTAAAACCATTGGACTCAGCTGGTTAGGCGGCGGTTTATTGTGGGCGATTCTGTGCCTGTTCCCCGAGTTTTATCACAGCCAGCCGAAGCGCGTGCTGGTGGTTTGCCTGCTGTGCATCATCTATACCGGCGCGCTGATCCGCTTGCTGTGGCGCGTGCATGCCTCGTTAACCGTTACCTTCTGGCCGGCGCAAATCCTGCTGTGGATCCATCTGCTGTTTCACGTGGCGCGCATCTTTCTGGATGATGCGGTGGCAACGCCGGTTCGTGGTGCGATCGGCGGCTCCAGCTTCTCGGTTTATGTGATTCTCGAATCGATTCTGTTTGTCATTGGCCTGAGCTTCACCATTCTGGCGATGGTGAATGAGCGCACGCAAATCGCCCACAAACTGGCATCAATGCTTGATCCGCTCACCAGCGTGTGGAATCGTCGCGCACTGTTCGAGCAGGCAGATAAAATGGTGCTGCGCAGCGCGCGACAATCACAGCAATTTGTTTATAGCGCGGTGCTGTTCGATCTGGACCATTTTAAAAGTATCAACGACCGTTTTGGCCATCAGCAAGGCGATCAGGTATTAATCGATTTTTGTCAGGTGGTGCAGGCATTGTTGCCGGAGAGTGGACATTTTGCCCGCCTGGGCGGTGAGGAGTTTGCAGCGATTATTCCCGGCGATGCCGAGCAAGCGCAGCGCGTGTGTGAGCGTATTCGTTTAGCGACACAGCTGTCGCAACCCAACGACGTGCGCTATACCGTCAGTATCGGTTTTGCCACCGCACTGCAGCCCGGCGAACCTTTCCCGCCATTGCTGGCGCTGGCCGATGAAGCTTTGTATCGCGCAAAAGCCAGCGGCCGTAACCGCATCGAATGTTATCTCGCGCAGTTACAGCCGCTTCAGCAAACCGTACTCACTTAATGTGATGAGTGATTGCGACGGCAGCGCTTATCACCGTAATGACGCAACCAGTAATAGCGATCTTCCACGCGCTCACGTCCGCTGACGCGTGCGCCAACCAGCCACAGCAAAGCGCCAACGAAGATGCTAAACATTGCACCGTGCGCGAGAAATTGCGGCAGGTTGAGTGAAGGAAGCTGATTGATAATGGAATAGCCGACACCTAATACCATCGTCAGTAAACCTAAACACATCAAACCGTTACCTACAAAGCGGCAATTTTGACGTTTCATGATCCACCTCCATCCTTATAAAAGCAAAACAGCACGTATGGTTAACTAGCCATAAGCTTAGGCAATAGTTGCCGCTTAAGTTGCGTACAGGATCACATATCCTTCACAACCTTTGACAAATCTTTACCGCCAGAGCCTTGATTTCGATAGAAAATGATTAGTCACGCAGAGACATTATCTGCTGCTTGCGGCCTTTGTCATCCGTGCCGTCAGGCAGTAAACTATCGCCCTTTCCGCAGCAAGACAGGATAAACATCGTGAGCAGCATTAAACTGATTGTGGGGCTGGCCAATCCCGGCGCTGAATACGCCGCAACGCGCCATAACGCTGGCGCGTGGTATGTCGATTTACTGGCGAGCCGCAACAATCAGTCGTTAAAAGACGAGCCAAAATTCTATGGCTATACCGCGCGCCTGTTGCTGGCGGGAGAAGATGTGCGCCTGCTGGTGCCCACCACGTTTATGAATCTCAGCGGCAAAGCGGTGGCGGCGATGGCGACCTTCTATCGCATTGCGCCAGAAGAGATTTTGGTGGCGCACGATGAGCTGGATTTACCGCCCGGCGTAGCAAAATTTAAGCAAGGCGGCGGCCACGGAGGCCACAACGGCCTGAAAGACATCATCAGCAAACTGGGCAACAACAATAATTTTCACCGTTTACGTGTCGGCATTGGCCATCCTGGCGACCGCAATAAAGTCACTGGTTTCGTGCTGGGCAAGCCGCCAGCCAGCGAACAAGAGCTGATTGACGATGCCGTAGACGAAGCGGTGCGCTGCACCGAGTTGTGGCTGAAAGAAGACAAGATCAAGGCGATGAACCGCCTGCACGCGTTCAAGGCGGGCTAAGGCCAATTCCCGCGCCGCAGAAGGCAATTCTGTGTATAATGCGCGAAATTTTTTGAATCTGTCGGCGCTGGTTAACAGCGCTGCGCACTCAGTGAGAAAGGTAATCAGACCATGGGATTTAAATGCGGTATTGTGGGCCTGCCGAACGTCGGTAAATCCACCCTGTTCAACGCGCTGACTAAAGCGGGTATCGAAGCAGCCAACTTTCCGTTCTGCACCATCGAGCCAAACACCGGTGTAGTGCCAATGCCCGATCTGCGCCTCGATCAGCTGAGCGAGATTGTTAAGCCACAGCGTGTAGTGCCAACTACCATGGAATTCGTCGATATCGCCGGTCTGGTGAAAGGCGCGTCCAAAGGTGAAGGCCTGGGCAACCAGTTCCTGACCAACATCCGTGAAACCGAAGCCATCGGCCACGTAGTGCGCTGCTTCGAAAACGACAACATCATCCACGTAGCGGGTAAAGTTAACCCAGCGGAAGATATTGACGTGATCAACACCGAGCTGGCGCTGTCGGATCTCGACACCTGCGAACGCGCGATTCAGCGTTGCCAGAAGAAAGCCAAAGGCGGCGACAAAGATGCTAAAGCCGAACTGGCTGCGCTGGAGAAGTGCCTGCCGCATCTGTCAGAAGCGGGCATGCTGCGCGCACTGAATCTGGATGCTGACGAGAAAGCGGCAATCCGCTACCTCAGCTTCCTGACGCTGAAGCCAACCATGTACATCGCTAACGTCAACGAAGACGGTTTCGAAAACAATCCGTACCTCGATCAGGTGCGTGCGATTGCCGAAGCTGAAGGTTCAGTAGTGGTGCCAGTGTGTGCTGCGGTTGAATCTGATATCGCTGAGCTGGAAGATGATGAGCGCGACGAGTTCATGGCTGAGCTAGGTCTGGAAGAGCCGGGCCTGAACCGCGTGATCCGCGCCGGTTATGCGCTGCTGAACCTGCAAACCTACTTCACCGCTGGCGTGAAAGAAGTGCGTGCATGGACCATTCCTGTTGGTGCCACTGCGCCACAGGCGGCGGGTAAAATCCACACCGACTTCGAGAAAGGCTTCATCCGTGCTCAGACCATCGCGTTTGAAGATTTCGTTGCGTTCAAAGGTGAACAAGGCGCGAAAGAAGCCGGCAAGATGCGCTCAGAAGGAAAAGAGTACATCGTTAAAGATGGCGACGTGATGAACTTCCTGTTCAACGTCTAAGCTATTGATTCCAATAAAAAGCCCAGTTTCTTAACTGGGCTTTTTTATAACCAAAATCTCACATCTTTCAGGCCGCTTTATCCGTCATCGCCACCCGCGCATCCAGCTCTTCTGGCGTTTTCAGGAATGGCGTCAGCACGCCGCTCAACACATAAAGTCCGGCATAAATCCCCAGCACCCCGCCCGCACCCAGTGATGAATAGAACAGCGCAGTGATGGCAGGTGCGATAAATGCACCCAGACCTGCCCCCAGATTCAGCACCGACATCGCTGCGCCTTTACTGTCCGGGGCCAGTAACGGGAACAGCGCTGATAGCGGCACATAACCCGCCATGGTAATGCCGCACAGGCACAGCACGAACGCCATCACATAGAAGTTGTGGCCCAGCACCTGCGGCACTGCCCAAACCAGAATCAGCACCGCGGCATAACCAAAGCCGCCGACCCACATAATGGTGGTACGCCAGCCAAACTTATCGCCGAAGAAGCCAAAGAACAGGTTGGCGAAAATCGCCACCAGGAATACCGCCGACCACATATGCAGCCATTCGGTTTTGCTGTAGCCGAAACTGATCAGATACAGCGGCAGAAAAGTGGCCAACCCATATTGTGCGATGCCGTTTACCGATTTCACCACCAATCCCATGGCGATCACCGGACGCTGCAAAATGGTGATGCCTTTGATTAATTCAGCCGCACTGAAGGGATGAATTTCAGATGCCGGCACCACGTCGCGGTTCACCCAAATGCCTAACACTGAGCCCACCACCACAAACACCATGCCGATCCACAGCACATGAATTTCGCCCATTACCGGCAGTGCCAGCGAGGAGAAGAACGGACCGATAACGCTTAAACCCAGCGAGAAGGTGAACCAGAACCAACCCACTGCGGTAGAACGGCGCTCCACCGGCGTGCTGTAGTTAATCCAGATGAGAAACGAGTAGGCAAACAGCGGATAACCGATGCCGCGAATGGCATAAAACGGCAGCATCCAGGCCATGTGCATGGTCTTGAGGCCAATGCCGATAAACCCGATGCTGCCGATGACGAAGGTGATCAGCCCATACACCATCACTTTGCGCGGTCCGAGGGTTTGCACCAGCACGCCAGTTACCCAGGCCGCCAGCGTCACCGTGACACCGTACGCGGTGATCAGATAAGAGGCCTGCGCGACGGAGAGTCCTTTATCCACCAGCCAGATGGCAATCCACGCTTGTTCTACACCATCACCGATCATAAATATCGCGAGGCCGATATAGCCCCAAAGCAAGTTTTTAGGCAAACCTATTTTATCGAACATAGTTTCCCCCAGTGTCAGACACTGACTGGTTGTAGTTAATAGAGGTAAGTTTTGATTTTGTTTTTATTCAGCGATGATTTTCATCAGCATGCCCTGCACTTTCAGTGCATCCTGGCTTTTAATCAGCTGATCGATCTCATCAATGCTCAGGCGGTCGATAAAGCTTGAAAGCGCTTTATACATGCGAATATTTTGCGCGCATTCGGCAACCGGATCTTCGCGGCTTGGGAAGGTATCGAAATAGATCAGGCCGCTGAAGTTAACGCGTTTTGCGTAATAGATGTATTCCAGCGTCTGCATCAGATGCACTGAACCCAGCATCAACCCATCATCAAAATGGCCATAACCATCATTCAGGTGGAAACCCACCAGACGGTTTTTGCGTGCCGACTGGAACAGCGAGAAAGCGGGATTCTCTTTCTTCATGATCATGTGGCAAAAATCGAGGGTAATACCGAGATTGTCGGAGCCCACGTCATCAATCAGCATCAGCGTTGAAGAGACATCACCAATAAAGGAGAAGGTGCGCGGCTCATAAGGCTTGTATTCAAAGCTGAATTGCATATCCGCGTGGGACTGCGTCACGGTCTGTAATGCGCTGACCAGCCACTCATAGGCGCGGAAGTAATCCTGCTGGAACGGATAATCGTAGCCATCGTAGCCAAACCACAGCGTGACGGTATTACCGCCGAGGTATTTGCACATCTCTGCGGCTTCAAGGGTAATTTCAATCGCTTTTTTACGCAGTGCGGCATCCGGATTGGTGAATTCACCGTCAATGAACTCTTTGTTATAACGCAATGCAATGCCACCGACCTGCAAATTGTTATCAGCGATGGTCTGCTTAATCAGTTCTTTATCCTGACCAATAAAATGTTCTGGATAATTCAACTCAATATGCGTCAAGCCCGCAACGGTACCCATACGCGTAATAAGATCGCAAGTATCCATTTTGTTCTTCGCCGCAAACAGATCGGCTCTGGAGCGAAATGAATTTATACGTGATGAGAATTTCATTTTTAAATTACCTTTAATGGGATTTCCACTTTCTTATAAATGAGAACATTCATCAGGTAAATGCGGATAGATAAATACTACCGCTAATAAAATAAAAGGGTAATTTATAATAGTGAAAATTTTACTGCGAGTAAAACCATTAAAATACAACAAGTTAAATAATCACTTTCCTGCTAGTAAAATAACAGTCGCAATTATGATACTTTTATTTTACTACCAGTAAAATGCATCAGTAAAACGTTTTACAGCATGTGATCCAGTTAACACTTTTCCCCTAATCACCATGCTAGCTTAGCGACAACGTTTTTATTGAGCGCTCAACATGCATAACCGACTTAAAGGCAATGAGATATTCCTGCTGGCTCGCACGCTTGCACCTGAGCTGGGAAAAAAGGAACGGTCTATTGCACGTTTTATTGACGACAATCCACAGTCATTATCTAAAATGTGCATCACTGATATTGCGAATTATCTGAATGTCAGCGTATCGAGCATTACTAAAGTATCGAAGAAACTCGGCTTTACCGGTTTTCACGATCTGAAAATCAATATCGCCCGGCAAGTCAGTACGCAGGAAGATATTATTGATATTCCAGTGATTCCGGATTCAGAGAAATATGTTGAGCAGGTGATTGAAAGCACCTTTTTAAATTCAGTGCTGGCGCTACAGGATTCACTGAGTGTGATTAACAGTGCCGTGATCAAAGCGGTGGCGTATCTGTTTATTAATAAGCCAGAAAGCGCGCGCATTTTTATTGCTGGATGCGGTGGTTCAGGCTCAATCTGTGATGACTTCAATCATAAGCTGCTGAAAATTGGCATCTTCTCATCGGTATTCAGTGACAGCCACAAGCAGTTGATGACCGCCTCATTGATGCAACCCGGCGATATCCTGCTGGCAATTTCCCACTCCGGCCAAACCACAGACATTATCCAGATGGTAAAAGCGGCGAATGAGAACGGCGCAGAAACCATCTGCCTGACCAATTATCCCAACAGCCCGCTGAGTTTAATTGCCAGGCACTCGATTATCTCCTCGGTTAAAAACAATCCGATTACCGGAGAAAACGCCACCACGCGCATTGTGCATCTGAATATTCTCGATGCCATTTTTACCATTATCGCCAGCAAGACCAGCGAAAAAAGCCAGACCAGTTTACACAACACCAGAAATGCGGTTGCGTCGAAACGCACCGCCAATTAAGGGCCGAAATGATGAAACATAATATTGTTGTTATTGGCAGTCTTAACTAAGACATTCTTGTCCAGCAGGATCGCCTGCCGGAAATTGGGGAGACGTTTACCGGCAACGAATTAATGTTGATGTCGGGCGGTAAAGGGGCAAACCAGGCGGTTCAGTGCGCCAAGCTGGGCTTGAACGTCAATATGGTGGGCTGCGTGGGCAATGATATTTATGGCAGTGAGCTCATAAAATCGCTGAATGAAAACGGCGTATCGGTGGATAACATTAGCCAACGCGGAAAAACCTCCGGTATTGGCATCGTGCAGATTCTGGAATCCGGTGATTACTGCAGCACCATTATTAAGGGCGCAAACTACCTGATAACCGAATCTGATATTCACGATGGGTTATTCAGCGATCGCCCACTGTTAATCCTGCAGTCGGAAATTCCCGACCATGTGGTTGAACGTGCCATCAGCGTGGCACGTCGTCACGATTGCCAGATTTTGCTCAACAATGCGCCAGCACGCGAGATGTCTGCGCAGGCGCTGAGCCAGGTGGATTTTCTGGTGGTGAATGAGACCGAAGCCAGCTTTATGAGCAAAACTTCCGTCACGTCGGTCAAGGAAGCGATGGCCTGCGCAGCAGCGCTACAGCAAAAGGTGAATGGGCGGGTGATTATCACGCTGGGCGAGAAAGGCGCGGTATTATCCGGTGATGCAGGTGCCAGACATTATCCCGCTGTGTTCTGCCCGGATGTGGTTGATACCACCGGCGCAGGCGATTCATTTATTGGCGGCATCGCCTATTGCCTGGTGAACAACATCGCTCTGGAAGAAGCGATTCCATTCGCTGCTGAAATCAGCTCCTGCTCAATCCAGAAATATGGCGGTCAGAGTTCTTTCCCGATGCTGCCTGATGTGGCCCACGCGCTGACGCAAAACCGCCAGCGGCTGTTTGGCTAAAACCGCGCGCCAGGAAATCCGTGGAGCATTTATACGTCCTCTATCACCCTCTTCGGCAGTATTAAATTTGTCAGCAAGCGACCGCTTAAGTACTGGCACGTACCACAAAGTGCCAGTCCATCATAATGCGTTGAGCCGGCGAACCAGGCTGGTCGATCTTATTCAGCAGCAAGTCGAACGCTTTGCGCCCCATATCGCGCGACGGCTGCGCCAGCGTGCTCAGTGGTGGCGTGACCATTTCGGCGAGGTCGGTGCCATCAAATCCGGTCACCGCAATATCCTGCGGTACGCGCAGTCCGGCGGCGTGAATCGCTGAAAGCGCGCCCGCCGCTAAAGTGTCCGACACCGCGAACACTGCATCTGGACGCTCGGGCGCCGCCAGCAAGCTTTCCATCGCCTGTTTACCGGCATTAAAACTCAGATCGGTGGCGTAAGAGATGGCTTGCCAGCTACGCGCTTCCTGGCTAAGTTGCTGCTGATATCCCGCCTGTCGCAGCTGCGCATATTTATAGCTGAGATCGTGGTTGATTAACGCAATACGCTGTCGTCCCCTGCTCGCCAGATATGCCACCACGTGCTTTGATGCCTGCACATCATCAATGCCGACGCAGGAGACATCCCCGGCATCGGCGTATTCCGCGCACTGAACCCACGGCGTTTCGCCAATCAGCTGTGCCAATTCTGGCAACTTACTGAATGCATCCATGGTGATAATGCCATCCACCATTTTACCGGCCAGCAATTGCAAACTGGAGCGGGAGCGCTCGATGTCTGATCCAGAATTACACAACAGAATGCGATAGCGGTTCTTCTCCGCCTGCTCCTCAATGCCTTTCACCAACTCGGCGCAGAAAGGATTGGAGATATCTGACACCATAACGAGAATCATTGAGCTACGTGCAGTGCGCAACTGACGCGCTAACAAATTTGGCTGGTAATTACTCGCTTTAATGGCGTGCAGGACTTTCTCACGATTCTGCGCTTTTACCGTGTCGCTGTTATTCAGCACCCGTGAAACTGTCGCTACAGAAACGCCCGCTAAGCGGGCGATTTTTTGGATGGACATGCTTGAACTCTTGCTCAGTCAGATACTACGGAGGCTACCATAATTCCGCGCCCACCTTAATCGTGCGACTCTGCCGCGCTCAGCCCCAGCTGCACGCGGATGCTGGCCGCTTGCTGCGATTGTGCGGCGAAGTCATCGAATGCCCGATCGGCCACCGGAATGATGTGGCGACGGATGAACTCAGCCCCCTCGCGCGCGCCGGTTTCCGCCTCTTTCAGACAACATTCCCACTCAAGCACCGCCCAGCCGTCATAATCGTACTGCGCCAATTTGCTGAAAATGGACGGGAAATCGATCTGCCCGTCACCGGGTGAGCGAAAGCGACCGGCACGATCTATCCAGCGCTGATAACCGCCATACACGCCGCTACGCCCGTTTGGCAGATACTCGGCATCTTTAACGTGAAACGCCTTGATGCGCTGATGGTAGATATCGATGAACTGCAGATAGTCGATATGCTGCAAGTGCAAGTGGCTGGGATCGAACAAGATGTTGCAGCGTGGATGATGGTTCACCAACGCCAGGAAGCGTTCAAACGTCACGCCATCATGCAGATCCTCACCGGGGTGGATCTCGTAACAGACATCAATGCCGTAGCGGTCAAATTCGTCGAGCACCGGCAACCAGCGCCGCGCCAGCTCTGAGAAAGCTTCACTCAATAGCTGAGGATTGTGCGGCGGCCACGGATAGAGATACGGCCAGGCCAGTGAGCCGGAGAAGGTGGCGTGGGCCTGCAATCCCAGCCTGGCCGACGCGGCAGCCGACAGCTTCACCGTCTGAATCGCCCATGCAGTGCGCTTTTCATTGTCGCCGCGCAAGGCGGCGGGTGCGAAGCCATCGAAGGCGGCATCATGCGCTGGGTGGACAGCAATCAGCTGGCCTTCCAGGTGCGTCGATAATTCACTGATCTGCAAGCCGTAGTTCGCCAGTAAACCTGTCACTTCATCGCAATAGGTTTGACTGGTTGCGGCGCGCGGCAGATCAAAAATCTTCGGGTGATTACAAGGCACTTGTAACGCCTTATAACCGAGCGCAGAAGCCCATTGCGCCAGCCCTTCCAGCGAATTAAACGGTGGCTGCGGGCCAATAAACTGCGCGAGAAAAATTCCAGGTCCTTTTACCGTTTTCACGTACACCTCCAGTCAATCAAACCTCTTCATCCCGGTATTTAAAGGTGAAGAGGAAAAGAACGGCGATCACCGCCGCCGCAATCGCGGGGATCCACCAGAATGTTGCCCAGTTTTGCGCCGTGCCTTGTCCGGCAATCAGGCGGTTGTAGAGCGCGCCGGAGATCTGCGAGCCCAGCAGCATGCCGATACCGTAGGTGAACATCACCACCATGCTTTGCGCCTGCCCTTTCACTTTTTCCCCTGCGATGCGGTCGGTGTAGATAAAGCCGACCACAAAGAAGAAGTCGTAACAGACACCGTGCAGCAGAATACCCATGTAGATAAGTGCGCGGCTTTCATCGTTCATGCCCATGGCGAACAGCGCATAACGCACAAACCACGCCACCATGCCGACCAGCAACATGTATTTGACGCCGAGGCGGCGGAACAGCAACGGAATCACCAGCATGAAGAAGATTTCCGACATCTGACCAAAAGACATCGCGGTACTGACGTTACTCACTCCCGCATCCGCCAGCCAGGACGCGGTGTAGGCGTAATAGGTGCCGAGCGGGATGGAAATCAAGGTGGCGCAGAGCGCAAACACGAAGAAGTGACGAATTTTCAGCAGCGCGAAGGCATCCGCGCAGAACAGATCGCGCACTTTTAACGGCATGCCTTTCGCCGGTGCTGGCGTGTGCGGCAGCGTCAGGCTGTAGATCGCTAACGCCACGGAACAAATCGCGGCCAGAGTGAAAATCCCGGTGCTGGATGCGATGCCGGTGACACCAATAAAGATGCCCGCCACAATCCAGCCAATGGTGCCAAACACCCGTACTACCGGAAAACTTTTGTCACTGCTGGCCAGGCTGTGAAAAGCGATGTTGTTGGAGAGCGCCAGCGTCGGCATAAAACAGAGCGTGTAGCCAAACAGCAATCCAATCAGCAGCGCACCGTTTTCGGCCACCAGCGCGGCCGGGACAAACCATAAGATCACCGCGCCCGCAAGGTTCATTACCGCCATCACCTTCTGCGAAGGAAAGAAGCGGTCGACCAACATGCCCAGCACAAACGGCGACAGAATGGAGGCGATCGGCCCCGCCGAAAAGGCGTCACCAATCAGCAATGACATGTTGTGTTGCGTCATCACCAGCCCGAGCGTAACGGACCAGCTTCCCCAAATGAAAAACTGCATGAACATCATTAACGACAAGCGGGGAATCAGCAAACGCTGCTGTCTCACCGCGATCTCAGAACCTGTAGTTGTCGAAACCATGCTGACCTCACGCCAAAAAGAAATCGATTACATTCCACAGAGAAGTTAAAAGTAATCGATTACTTTAGGCAGTTCTTCGTGACCGATCACAATTCTTTTACAAGCGTCTCGGCGTTGATCGATCGACTTGTATTGGAAGTGAACGCGCGCGCAGCCTTGCAGATTTGCACTATCCTGTGCGGGAGAGATTTTAATGACTATTCAGGGGAATAAGATGAAAGGTGCCGATAACGAGCATGAAAACAGTGCAGAAACGCTGCTGCAAAGCGGGCATGCATGGAACGGCCAGCATATTGAACACTATCCCGTCGGTAAGCCTGAGATCACCGTAATGAAGATGACGATTCCTGCGCATTCCGAGCTGCCGTGGCATACGCATCCGATGCCCAACACAGCCTATGTTTTATCGGGCTCGCTCACCATCGAGGACAAAGCAGGCGGCGAGACTAAAACCTTCAACGCAGGCGAAGCTTTTAATGAATCCATCGATATTGCCCATCGCGGTTTCACCACCGATAAGCCTGCCGAGCTAATCATTTTCTATGCCGGGGCTGAAGGCATGGATCTTTCCATTCCGCTACCGGGTGAAGAAGCGGAATATTAATTATTCAACAGCGCCTGCTTAAACGAATAGATATGCACCCGCGCCGCCTCTTCTGCCTGTTCGGCATTTCCCTGCTCCAGCGCGGCAATGATCGCTTCGTGTTCGGCGATCACTTCGTTCATGTGCGCAGCGCTGGAAAGCGTGGTGGCCCAGAAGCGCTGCGCCTGCGCGTGGATGATGCTGAGAATATCGGCCAGACGACCATTGGCGGCGATATCCGCCAGCACCTGATGAAACTCGCGGTCCAGCAGCATCATCTGTTCGCGATCGCGTGAGGCGCTGGCATGGGCAATGCGCTGATTCATTTCCCGCAAATAGGCGATTTGCGCCGCATTGACCCGCTGCGAAGCCAGTCGCAAGCACAACGCCTCATTCACTAAACGCACCTCAATTAACTCCAGCGCATCATCAATCGACAGCGGCGACACCATCACGCCCTTGCGCGGGATGATCTGCAACAGCCCTTCCGTCTCCAGCCGATGCACCGCCTGATTCACCGGCGTTCTGCCCATCTCAAGGTCATCCATCACCTGCGCGATATTGAGATAGTCGCCCGGTTTGTAGCGCAGCGTGATCAGCCGGTGCTTGAACGCCAGATAAGCGCGCTCATTAAGCGAAATGCTCTTCGGTGTCGTCGGCGTGCTCACATTTTCAGCCATCACATTACTCATCGCGCAAATCCTTATTAGGTAACTGAGACATATTACACAAAAACCTGGCATGAAAATGGCTAGATTGAAATCACAGTGAAATTTCACACGCATTTCTCAACTGGAGATCTATCCCATGCAATTACGGTTTACGACAGATTACGCCGATGCGGCACTGCTGGATGTTGAGGTTAATCAACTTGTTATCGCGGGCTGGGTTGGGCGCGACCAGGAAGCGGTGCTGCACCATATCAGGGAACTCGAAGCGCTCGGCGTGCCCGCTCCTGGTGCAGTACCGCTGTTTTACCGCGTCGCGACCAATCAATTAAGTCAGCAAACGCAGCTGGAAGTGGTCGGCGATCAAACATCCGGTGAAGCCGAACCCTTTGTATTTTTCCATCGCGGCGAATATTGGGTTTCGCTGATTTCCGATCACACCGATCGTCATCTGGAAACCTTCAGCGTGGCGCTATCGAAGCAGGCGTGCATTAAACCGGTTGCCGGTCACGCGTGGCGCATGTCCGAAGTCAAAGCGCACTGGGATCAACTGGAGCTGCATGCCTGGATCAACGTCAACGGCGACTGGGTAACTTATCAGCAAGGCGCCCTCGCCTCGCTGCTGACGCCGCTCGATCTGTTGAGCCGCTATTTTGCCGCAGGTCAGGTTGAGGAGGGTTTCGCCATGTCGTGCGGCACGCTCAGCGCCATCGGCGGGATTCGTCCTTCCAGTAAATTCCGCATGGCGCTGCACGATCCGGTGCTGAACCGCACGCTGGAACACACCTACATCACTGGCTCGCTGCCGGTTATCGCCTGAGGTTCCCTATGACAACGTTATGGCAAGCGAGCCAGCAGCTGCTCGCCGGGCAAATCAGCCCGGAAACCCTGACCCAGGATGCGCTGAGCGCAATCGCGGCGGAAGCCGGGGAAGGCAAGCGCGTCTTCACCAAGGTATATGCCGCGGATGCGCAGCAGCAGGCGGCACAAGCCGGCGCGCGCTGGCAGCAGCAACAGCCGCGCAGCGCGATTGATGGTCTGCCTATCAGCATCAAAGATCTGTTCGATATCGCCGGAGAAGTGACCACTGCCGGTTCCCGCTTGCTGAATAACGCCAGCGTGGCCACGGCGAATGCCAGCTTAGTTGATCGACTGCAGCAGGCCGGTGCCGCCATCTTTGGCAAAACCAATATGAGCGAGTTCGCCTTCACTGGCCTCGGCGTCAATCCGCATTACGGCACGCCCGCCAATCCGTGGCAGCGCGCGCAGCAGCGCATTCCTGGCGGTTCCTCTTCCGGTGCGGCGGTGGCGGTGAGCGATGGCATGTGCCTGGCGGCGGTCGGTACCGATACCGGCGGTTCGGTGCGCATTCCAGCCGCGCTGTGCGGATTAACCGGTTTTAAACCCAGCGCCAGCCGCATCGATCAACGCGGAACGCTGCCGCTGGCGGCGTCACTCGATAGCATCGGCGTGATCGCTCACGACGTGCGCAGCTGCTGGCTGCTCGATAGCGTGATCGCCGATCGGCCGCTGGAGATCGATGAGCGGCATCTGTCGGACGCACACTTCGTCATCCCGCAGACGCGGGTGCTGGCTGGCCTTGACGAACACGTCAGCGCCGCCTGGCTGCATGCGCTTGATGTGCTGCGCGCGCAGGGCGTGAAAATCACCGAGCTGCCGCTGCAAGAGCTGGCGGAACTCGACACCATCAACGCGCGCGGCGGCATTACCGCGTGGGAAGCCTGGCAATGGCATCAGCATTACGCCCAATCTCAGTCGGAAGCTTACGATCCGCAGGTTCTGACGCGCATTCAACGCGGCAGTTTGCTGACTGAAGAGGATGCCGCCGAGCTGTATCAGCTGCGCGCCGACTGGAAACAGCGCGTCGAGCAGGCGGTTGCGCCTTTCGACGGCATATTGATGCCGACGGTGCCGCTTATCGCGCCGACGCTGGCCGAGCTCGAGGATCCCGCGCGTTATATGCAGGTCAATCTGCTGATGCTGCGCAACACCAGCGTGATCAACATGCTGGATGGCTGTTCAATTTCTCTGCCTTGTCATCAGCCCGGCGACGCGCCGGTTGGCCTGATGCTCTCTTCCACCCATGGCAACGATGCTGCGTTACTCAGCTGGGCTGCCGCGATTGAAACCACCCTGAAACGGAGTAGCTGATCATGACTCAACCCCACGGCATGCTGTTTGTCGCCACCAATATCGATGCTGCAGATGAAGCGGATTTCAACCAATGGTACGACCACGAACACGTTGAAGAGCGCGTAGCGATCAGCGGCTTTCTCAGCGGTACGCGTTATCAGGCGGTGGATGCGGAACGCAAATACCTCGGCCTGTACGAAACCGCATCGCTGGAAGCCTTTACCAGCGCGGATTACCACGCCGCCTTCACGCGCCAGACCGAATGGTCAGTGAAGAATCTCAACAAAATGGTCAATCCGATGCGCCGCGTCTGCGCCATCTCTCATCAGCATGGACAAGGCAGCGGCAGCCATCTGGCGGTGCTGACGTTGAAAGCCGGTACAGATGTTGCATCGCTGGGCAACTGGCAAAACAGCGTGCAGCAAACGCCGGGCTACATCGCCTCACGTTTGCTGACGCCTGACACCACGCTGAGCTCGCCGCTGCCACGGGAAACCAGCGCGACGCGACCTATGCATCCAATGCTGCTGCTGATCTGCCGAGACGCGCAAGTGTGTAAAACCCTCGCCGCCGACGCCGCGCAGGCGCTCAACGCGGATGTTCAGCTCTACTCCCTCAGTTGGCAGTTAACCAAACAGGAGATGGCTCATGGCTAATACCGACTCAACGTTGCCGCACGCTTCAGGCGCGCGCGCCAGCCACAGCAAAACCGGTCGCCTCGCGGCGGCCAGCTCCATTGGAACCGCGCTGGAGTGGTATGACTTCACGGTCTACAACATCATGGCGGCGCTGGTGTTTAACCACGTGTTTTTCCCCAGCTTCGATCCGCTGGTCGGCACTATTCTGGCGTTTTCCACCTATGCGGTCGGCTACATCTCCCGTCCGGTGGGCGGCTTTATCTTTGGTCATCTCGGCGATGTCGCCGGGCGCAAAGCGGTATTGATCACCACATTAGTGATTATGGGCGTCACCACCGCGCTGATGGGCTTGCTGCCCGGCTATGCGGTGTGGGGCATCTGGAGTCCGGTGCTGCTGGTGGCTTTACGCTTTATTCAGGGCATTGCATTAGGCGGCGAATGGGCCGGTGCGGTGTTGCTGTCGATGGAGCATGGCGATGCCAACAAACGTGGCCGTAACGCCTCGTTTGCGCAGGTGGGCCCATCGTGCGGTACCTTGATTGGTACCGGATTTATCACGCTGGTGACGGTGGCATTGAGCGGCGAACAGTTTCAGGAGTGGGGATGGCGCATTCCGTTCCTGCTGAGCCTGCTGCTGGTGATGTTTGGCTTATGGCTGCGTCGCGGCGTGGAAGAGACCCCAACCTTTATCGCGATGCAGCAGGCGGAGAAAACCACGCATACGCCGCTCAAAGAGGTGTTTGTGCGCTATCCGCGCGAGCTGCTGATCGCGGGCGGTTCACGCATTGGTTCCGACGTGCTGTATGCGCTGGTGGTGGTGTTTACCCTGACTTACATCACCACGGTGCTGCAGCTGCCGCGTCCGCTGGCGTTGATGGCGACCATGCTCGGTGCGATCGGCAATGCCATCACGGTGCCGATGTTTGGCGCGCTCTCCGACAAGCTCGGCCGTCGTCCGGTTTACATTGCCGGTGCGCTGCTGGCGATCGTCTGGTCGTTTGTATTCTTTGTACTGCTGGATAGCTCGCAGCCGGTGCTGATCGTACTGGCGGTGATTGGCGGCTTACTGATTCATGCGGTGATGTACGGACCGCAGGCGGCATTTGTCACCGAACAGTTCCCCAGCCATGTGCGCTACGCTGGATCGTCACTGGCTTACACGCTGGCGGGCATCATCGGCGGCGGCTTTGCGCCCTTGATCATTACGACCTTGTATAAAGAGATGGGCAGCACGATGTGGGTATCGCTGTATGTCAGCCTGGCGTTGCTGATCACGCTGTTTGCGCTGTGGAAGGCGAAAGAGACCGCGCATCGCCCGCTTTAATCAGACAGGTGTTTGGCGAGGGATTGCCAGACTTCAGCAGAGGAGAACAACAAGGCGCGGCACGCGCGACCCTATTAGTGCAGTTTTTTCGCCAGAATACGAATGGCTTTCTCGCAGGCAACTTTGGTTTTGCTATCGGTAGAACGCAAACTCAGGCGATACAACGCGCCAATCAGTTCCTGAACGGTAAGCGCTTCATCAGGACGAAGGATACGTGTCACCACCCTTCCCACCAATGCGCGAATCTCTTCCGTAATATCTGAATCTTCGTCTTTCACTTGCCCTCCGGCTTTACGCTTCGCTTATTTAGGAAGTATCCGCCTCCTAATTAGACAAATTTTAGTCCAGCAGCTTCATTACTAACTTGATGGTCTCGGGTTCATCTTTTACATCCGTGATCTTGCCCACAACGCGCATGCCAAAGGCGATACAGAGGATCAATCCTGCGGCGGTATCGACATCCAGATTGGGCGTGACCGATCCATCTTCCTGGCCCTGTTTGAGTAACGAGGCGAGGAAGTTTTTGTTACGCAACACCGCTTCACTGACCAGTTGCGAGAGATCGTCATCCAGCACCTGTAACTCCACCGCGCTGCCAACCACTAAACAACCGGTGCGACCTTCCACCGCCCGCGCGGAATCGAGGTAAAACTGCAGCAGCTCGCTGAGCTTCTCGCGGCCAGTGGTGAACTGCGCCAGACGCTGACGCAGATCGGCATTGCGCACCGAAAGGTAGCGTTCAAACACCAGCAGAAACAGGCTGCGCTTATCTTTGAAAGCCTTGTAGATGCTGCCCGCCGTCAGGCCCATCGCCTCGCCCAAATCATTCAGTGAAGCGGCATGAAAACCCTTTTGACGAAAAACGATCATGGCTTTGTCCAGAGCCTGTTCGATATCGAACTCTCTTGGGCGGCCACGCTCTCTGCTTTTCGTGTCGGTGGTTTGCGTTTTGCTCATAGCGGATGGCATTGGGTAATGCGGGTTTCCAAAAGTTGACGGAAATGTCTTATCGGCGGTTACTATATCGCAACAAACCACTGCATGTATAGCCAGGTAAGCATAATGCCTTATAGAGCAATAAGTTAGCTTGTAAAGCCTGCCTCTACTACCGCTCCACCTCACGCAATTTCAAATCTTCGAGTCAGCTCACAGCCCTGCCAGGCAAAGCGCAAATCCTGTGCCAGAATTAATGCACCCGCTGGCATCAGGCCAGCAAAGGCGAGCACACAGTAACCACTAACCAGGGAGTTCGACATGAACGAAGATCGTATTAGCGGCAACTGGAAGCAGTTCAAAGGGAAAGTGAAGGAAAAATGGGGCGACCTGACTGATGATGATATGACCGTGGTCGAAGGAAAACGCGATCAGCTGGTCGGTAAAATTCAGGAACGCTACGGTTATGAAAAAGACCGTGCGGAGAAAGAAGTCAAAGAGTGGGAAGATTCGAATAAGTTCCACTGGTAAATCCTGACGTTATGCCGGACAACCCGTGTCCGGCATGCAACAATCAGTGCTTGGTGGAGTCATCCGCCGAGACGTTTTTCGCCATAAAGCTCATCACGTTCTCATCAGATTTCTCAGCGTTGTCGCCTGTGCTGCTGCTCTTCACCAACGCTAAAGCCAGTCTGGCAACCCGCACATCTTCCGCCGTATCACCGGCATGAATCATCTTCTCTAATTGCGCGAGCAGCGTGGTGCGCGAGACCGGTGCATCCTGATTAAATAATTCAAGCACGGCATCACCAATCGCAATGTCGCATAGCTGTTTATCATTACTGTTTTTCATGGGCTCTCTGTAATCGTCTCAACCAACCCTGGCCGGAAGATCCTGACGCTGCAAAGCATACCCATTCATACCGTAAAATTAAAGGCTATTTCTCTGCCCAAATTCATATAACTGTTTAACCGTTTTGAATTTCAACTTTTCCATTAAACGGCATTTATAGGTGGCTACGGTTTTGGTGCTCAGGTTCATCTTCAGAGCAACTTCGGTATTTTGCAAACCATCCACCAGCAACTGGAAAACCCTAAACTCCTGGGTGGATAACATCGCAATTTTTTGTTGGTCCGACAATTCACTGCCCTCTCCCACCTGGCGTTTGATCAGCGGGAAATAACTATAGCCGTTAATACCTGCGTTAATCGCACTAATGACTTCCTGCAAGTTTTTATCTTTGCTAACAAAACCATTCGCCCCCGCAGACGCACTGAGCGGAGCATAATAGTCAGGATTTTTTGCAGATAAAACCACAATGACACCACTAAAATCCCTGCGTCGAAGATGTTTCACCACCTCAATGCCATCGATGCGCGCAATATCAATGTCGATAACCAACACGTCGGGATTATGTAATTCAACCAGCTTTTGACCTTCGAGGCCATCATCCGATTCTGCGACAATGGAGAATTGATCTTTTTCTAACAATGTCCTGACGGCTAAACGGATTAAAGGATGATCGTCAATAATAATTGAGCGTATAAGTGCCATACGTAATCTCTCTAAATAATTCAAACTACGGTTTAATAATCCTGCACGTCATTTACTGCCCGGCAATGTAGGTTTCACCCTACAGATCCTGACAATCCATTCTGATTGAGTAGGAATTTCCCTACTTGTACACTCATTCCAACTCGTAACAAGCTGGTTTTTAGTAAGATTTTTTTAATAAAAAAATCATCAAAAACAAAACATTAAAGGATTAAACATGAAACTTAACGCACTTGCCATTGCCACCTTAATTGCATTGGGAACAACCTCAGCTTCCCACGCTGCTGACCAGGGCAGCGGTACCATAACCTTCACAGGCTCCATCATTGAGGCGCCATGTTCTGTTTCTCATGAAAATAGCGACCAAACAGTCGATCTGGGTCAGGTCTCTAACGTTTCTCTGGCGAACGGCGGCAAGTCTCAACCTCGTCAGTTCAATATCATGCTGGAAAACTGTGCCCTAACCACCAAGAAAACCGTCACCACGACCTTCACCGGTCCAGCGGGCAACTCAGACCGTGTAGGAATTGCCGGCACCGCTAAAGGCGCGAGCATTGCTATTGTTGATGGCACCTACAATTTAATTAAGCTGGGCACGCCTTCAGTTGCTCAGGCACTGCAGGATGGCAACAATAATCTCAGTTTCGCTGCTTACCTGCAGGGAGATAAAGATGAAGACGATAAAGATCTTCCCATTGTTCCAGGTGAATTCCAGGCAGTGGTTAATTTCGGCCTTAACTACCTGTAATCCTCAATCGAGCATGCGGTTACCGCATGCTCTTTGTAACGCCTCTTTGCGCGACAACGCTAAATTCTGTTAATCCGGCCAATATAAGCGACAGTAATTGGCAGGAATTAATACCTGTTCGCCCCGCGGCTTTCTTCTAACGGCCTGAAAACACGTCACCCCTCAACCTGTAAGAAAAATCCTGGGGAAAATTTAATTTCCTCCTCATCGTGTCGCTCTCTCTCATCGTTATATTTTCATACTCGGTTCGGATTGCGTCTGCACACCTCAGGGAAATCAAGGGTTAAGATTATGAAGGTGGTTTGTTACAAGATTTTCCCGAGATTCCGGCCAACGCAGCTGAGTTTATTAATAGCGAGTTTTTTCCTGGGATTTTCCAGTCATAGCTTGTCTGACAATATTGAATTCAATACTGATATTTTGGATATCAATGACCGGAAAAACATTGACCTTTCCCGATTCTCAAACAGCGGATTTATTCTCGCTGGGGAGTATGAAATGTCAGTGTTTATCAACAAACAAGCACTGCCAGAGCAAACCGTCATTATTCAGACTCAAGAAGAGACGAATAAAAGCACGGTATGCATCACGCCAGACCTTATTAAACAGTTTGGCCTGAGAAAGAGTGTGATTGAAAAAATCGTTTGGCAGCAACAGGGAAAATGCATTGACACTGCCAGCATGACGGGATTAGAGGTGCGCCCTGATCTGGCCACCTCGGCGCTGTATATCAGCATTCCCCAGGCTTATTTACAATATGTCGATGAAAACTGGGATGCTCCGGCGATGTGGGATAATGGTATTCCCGGCGCATTGTTTGATTACAACTTCAATGGGCAAACACAGAGTCAAAAAAACGGGCAGCGTCTGATGCTCAACGGTAATGGCACCGTTGGCGCAAACCTTAACGCATGGCGTTTTCGCGCCGACTGGCAATCTCAACCTGGAAGATCGCAAAACAATCAAAGCAAAACCCTGGCACAGCAGTTTGACTGGAGCCGCTATTATGCGTACCGCGCCATTCCAGGCTGGGAAGCAAAAGTCTCTGTCGGAGAAGATTATTTAGGTTCAGAGCTCTTCGACAGCTTCAGCTACGCGGGGGTTAGCGTAGCCTCAGATGATAGCCAATTACCGCCTAACCTGCGCGGTTATGCCCCTGAAGTTACCGGCATTGCACGTACCAATGCGCTGGTGATTATCAGCCAACAAGGTCGTGTGCTTAAAGAGGTTCAGGTCGCTGCTGGCCCATTCCGCATTCAGGATATTGATAATGCCGTCTCCGGCAAACTGGATGTCCGTGTTGAAGAGCAGGATGGCACGGCGCAAACCTTTACCATAGAAACGTCTAGCATTCCCTATCTGACGCGGCCTGGACGCATGCGTTACAAATTCGCAGCGGGAAAATCTTCTCAATCTCGCCATCAATTTAAAGGGCCAGCATTTGCCAGTGGCGAATTATCCTGGGGCGTGAGTAACGGTTGGTCGCTATTTGGTGGTGGTGTGGCGGCAGGAAATTACAATGCTTTGGTGCTGGGTATTGGTCGTGATTTGTACTGGCTGGGTGCTTTATCATTTGATATCACACAATCACGCGCCGCCTTACCTGATATCGCGGAAAAGCTGACTGGACGATCCTATCGACTCAGCTATTCAAAAAACTTTGAGCAGTACGACAGCCAGATTACTTTTGCCGGTTATCGTTTCTCCGAGCGTAATTTCCTCAGCATGAATGAATATCTGGAAACGCGCAAAACGGGCATCCGTCAGCAAAACAGCAAAGAACTTTATTCGGTCACCGTTAATAAGCAGTTCCGTGATTTACGTTTGAGCACCTATTTCAACTATAACCACCAAACGTATTGGAGCTTGCCGGATAACGATCGTTATAGCGCTAACCTGTCGCAATATTTTGATATTGGCAAATTACGCAATCTGAGTTTATCGCTGTCCGCCTATCGCACTATTAATAATGGCAGCAAAGATGATGGCGTATTCGTCTCGCTGTCGATTCCATTGGGTAACAACGCCACGCTGAGTTATAGCGCCGCACAAGGCCGCGATGGGACAAATCAGCGCGTTAATTATTATGGGCGTCTGGACCAACGCAACAGTTATCAAGTGGGAACGGGGATCAATAGCCATGGCAGCACGTCGAACGGCAGTATAACGCATGACGGCGAACTGGCGCATTTGAACGCTAACGTCAGTTCGCAAACTGGAAAATCCACCACGTTTGGCTTCAATGTGCGCGGCGGCGCAACGGCGACGACCAAAGGCGCCGCGTTGCATCGCTCCAGCAACATGGGTGGCACACGTTTAATGATTGATACCGACAATGTGGCCAACATTCCTGTTAGCAGTGGCGGATTAGCGGTACGCAGTAATCGCTTTGGCAAACTGGTGTCGACTGACGTCAACAGTTATTACCGCAACAGCGCCAGCCTCGATCTCAATAATCTACCGGACAATGTCGAAGCTGAACGTTCGGTAGTGCAAGCCACGCTGACTGAAGGTGCCATTGGCTACCGTAAATTTGCCGTCATCGCCGGAGAGAAAGCGATGGCGATCATCCGGCTGGCCGACGGTTCCTATCCACCGTTTGGCGCCACGGTGCACAATCGCAAAAAACAGGAAGTGGGCATTGTGAGTGACAGCGGCAATGTCTATCTCACGGGCATTGCCGCAGGTGAAAGTATGACAGTGAAATGGGCAGAGAAAGTGCAATGTAGCATTGCGTTGCCACAATCACTTAACCCACAAGACTTTACTGCAAATCTATTTCTTCCTTGCCGAAGAGACGGTGAGATTTAATTAAAACTGCAGCCTTTAACTGGCTTTTGTAATAATGGGATATAACCATGTTTTTTCAATTTAAAAATGCATTGTTGTCTACACTTTTGGTCAGTGTTATTGGCTTTCAACCCACCTACGCGGCGATTTCGCTGGATCGCACGCGCATTGTATTTGATAGCACGCAGAAATCCGTCAGCTTACGTATTAGCAACGAAAATAAAAAACTGCCTTATCTGGCGCAAGGCTGGCTGGAAGATGCTGAAGGAAATAAGATCACCGGCCCTTTAGTGGTGCTGCCTCCGGTACAACGTGTTGAACCTGGCGCCAGCAGCCAGCTGAAAATTCAGGCCTTACCGGCAGTGGCATCATTGCCCCAGGACAGAGAAAGTTTGTTCTTTTTTAATTTACGTGAAATTCCACCGAAATCATCGAAGCCTAATACGCTACAAATCGCCTTGCAAACGCGCATTAAACTTTTTTATCGCCCCGCCGCTATCATCGCAGATAAAAGTGCCGCGCCATGGCAGGAACAGCTCAAGCTTAGCCGCGAAGGTGATAAATATCGCATTCACAACCCAACCAATTACTACATTACGTTGGTAGAAGGACGGAAAAGTGCAAAAAGCAAAACGATTGAAAGTTTTAAACCCCTTATGCTAGCACCTCAAAGTCATCAATTGCTGACGTCATCGGTAACGGAATTGGGTTCATCGCCGGTGATTAACTACGTCAATGATTACGGTGCCCGCCCCAAACTCCAGTTCAGTTGCAAAGTTAATCTCTGTATTGCCACACCACTAGATAATTAAGTCTGATTTCGTTAAGGCAAAAGAAAATGAGTTGGCTAACGGCAGTAAAAAAAGTTGTTATTTTATCGGCGTGTCTTTTGCCGCTGACTGCTTTGGCGTCCAACATTCACGTTAATGTCGAGGTGTTAGGGCCTTCATGCACTATCAATAACGGTGAAACTATTGAGGTGGACTTTGGTGATGAAGTTTTATCTACCAAACTTGACGGAAATCATAATCGGGAAATTTTTTTTGTTAATTTTCAATGCAATGCATCCACACCCAACACCATCTTTCTTAAAATTGAAGGCGAGCAATGGTACAGCAGCATTAAAGTACTTAAAACCAGCAAAGAAAATTTGAGTATTGAATTTTTTAGAGCCGGCCAATGGTTTCCCCTTAATGAGCGGTTGGAGGTTGATCCACTAAGATCATACGCATTCGTAGCTGCACCTTATAAAATTGGTAATGTTAAGGTACAAGCAGGTCCGTTTAGCGCAGCAGCAACGCTGGCGGTATATTACGAATGAATAGCACCCGATTTAATATTCTCACTTTGATAATCATTGGTGGGCTTTTGTGGTGTAGCAACATGGCCAGAGCCGCACCGAATCTATTACTTAAAGGTACAATTATTGAACCTCCGTCTTGTAAAATAAATGACGATCAGCCCATTGATATCAGTTTTGGTGAGGATTTGGGTGTAAGCAAAATCAATGGAGATAATTATCGTCAGACAATTGATTACGTCATTAAATGTGCAACTAATGGTTCTGCATATAAGTTGACGCTCACTGTGAGCGGCAATGTCATGAGCAAAGATAATACGGCGATTCAATCGAGTAAATCAGGATTGGGCATTCGCATATTGCAAAATAATCAGCGTGTTACTATTGGTTCAACATGGGTTATTAATATGGCTAGCCCTCCCGTTTTGGAAGCGGTACCGGTAGCCGATCCAGCGATTAAATTGTCCGAAGGCAGCTTCCTTGCAACCGCCTCACTCGTTGCGGAGTACCAATAATGGATTTATTGATTCTCTGGCGAAATATAGTGGCAATACTTCTGTCGCTGATTTCACCCTTATCGCTCGCTAGCGATATCCATTTTAGCGGTGCACTGATTGCCGAGCCTTGTGAGATTGAAACCGGAGATGACGCTTTAGAGCTGAATTTCGGCAACGTTATTGACCGAGAACTGTATGTCCATCATCGATCTCAAACGATGCCTTTCACACTGAATCTGATTGGTTGCTCCATCGATACGGCTAAAACTGTTGCCATTACTTTTAGCGGCCAGGAGAGTAATGAATTGGCCGGATTTCTGGCGACACAGGCTGGTAGTAAAGCCGCTGGTATCGCTGTTGGCATGGAAACATTATCTGGAGAAGCCGTCCTACTGAACAAGGTCGCCCCGGCTGTTACGTTGCAAGCCGGACGAACTTTGATTGTATTACGTGCGTATATTCAGGGTGAACCCAATGCTATTCGCGAACGTTCCATCATTCATGGCGCTTTTAGTGCCATCGCGACTTTTAATTTGAATTACCAATGAGGAATTCCGGATGAATATACGCAGTTTATTACTACCTTTTCTTATATTCTGGCTATCGGCAGCCATTGCAGGGCCATTCCCGGTACCATTATCCATCACCAGAACCGATGATCGACCCGCTCGCTTACGAGTTATCTGGACAACTATTGACATCCCATTTGCTGATACCCAGGCACCGGAAAATTATTGGTTTGGCAGTTCCTGGTCAACAGGTCCTAAATTTGAAGTCGTACAAAGTGAGACCTGCGTCAATGATATATGTGCTTCAAAAGTCATACCGGGTGAAACCATCAGTGCGACCGCCATGCGAGCGTTTAAGAAAGGACCATCAACCACTTACTATTCTGCGTCTGGCGGAGCAAATGGTAAATGCGTGGCATTTGGTGGTATTCCACAGGGCAATACATCTTATGAAACCGCCATATTACCAACAGGTTGTATGAAAACACTACCACCCAATGTTTATTGTTATATCATTACGCCAGAAATAAACTTAAATCACGGCTCTATTTCAATTAAAGACCTAGCTACGTCGACAGCCAGCGCATCATTCAGCATCAATTGTTCACAAAAAAACAACATAAAATTAAGTCTGGAGAGCAAGCTTACTTATGTGCCACTTAATAATGATGCAAAAGCCAATATTCTTATAAATAATAAACAGCCGGGCGAAAAACATTCTCTGGAAACGGGCCTATCATCCCTGACCATTACCAGCCAGCTGGAAGGCATTACCCAAGGCGGCACCTATTCAGGTACCGCCGTATTAATCATCGAGCCGGCCTAAAGTAGGTTGCTAACAAGGCTGTTTAGACATCCAGCTTCCTGCCGGTCAGCCACTCGACCATTGCGGGGTCGCGGTGCGAAAAGAAGGCGCTGGTCGCACTATCCAGCGCGGTAATTTTCTGCATTTCTGCCTCGCCGAGTTCGAAGTCCAGCACGTTGATGTTTTCTGCCATGCGTTCTTTGCGCACCGATTTCGCCAGCGACACGATGCCGCGCTGGAAGATCCAGCGCAGGACCACCTGACCAACGCTTTTGTCATATTTTTCGCCAATTTTTGTTAGCAGCGGATGCTGGAATAAACCGTTTCTGCCTTCCGCAAACGGCGCCCAGGCTTCGGGCTGAATGTTACGGCTCTTCATCCACGGCACAGCGTGCAGTTGTTGGTTAAACGGATTGACTTCAACCTGATTGACTGCCGGAATCACCTTGTTGAAGGCGATGAGATCCGCCAGGCGATCCGGCTGGAAGTTGCTGACGCCAATCGCTTTAATCTTGCCTGCCTGCTGCAACTCTTCCATCGCCCGCCACGCACCGTGCACATCGCCGTAAGGCTGGTGAATCAGATAGAGATCGACATAATCCATCTGCAAGCGATTGAGTGAGCGCTCAAACTGCGCTTTGGCGCCTTCGTAATTAGTGTCCTGCAGCCACAGTTTGGTGGTGACGAACAGCTCATCGCGCGCGATGCCGCTCTGCTTGAGGGCATTGCCAACCTGAGTTTCGTTTTGATAAGACGCGGCGGTATCAATCAGGCGATAACCGGTTTCAATGGCGTCGATTACCGCACGCTCGCACTCGGCGGCATCGGTCATCTGAAACACACCAAAGCCCAGCAGAGGCATTTCGAGGCCGTTATTGAGTTTTACCGTTTGCATGGCGTTATCCTTTTGAGAGTTTCCAAAAGCATAACGCCACCGCATTAATTTGATTAGACCCGGTAATCAGCTAAGGTTTATTAGTTGTATTCATCAATCTATAAACCCTGCCGTTGAGCTATTGCAGATGCTTCTGCTGCAAAAACTGGCTGACCTGATCGGCGATCTGTACGTTATTCAGGTCGGAGAACGGGAAATGCGTGTTGCCTTTAATGCCGATTTCCGGCAGGTGAATCACCTGCACATCGCCACCGTGTTTATTCACCACATCTCGCCACTGGCGCGCCATCGCCAGCCTTACGCGCCAGCTGTCCTGCGCCGGCATGGCGCTGGGTTTATCCGGGATGTTATCGCCATAGAAGATCAGAATAGGAATTTTGGTCAGCGCCATAAACTTATCCAGCGCCACCGGTTCACCCTTCAGCGTATCGAACGCGCTGGGCATCGCTGGCGGTAATTCATTTTCTGGAAACACAAAGCCGCTGCCCGGTTCAAAGGCGACGATGGCTTTGACCTTGCTGTTTTTCATCGCGGTGTACCAGCCTGGTCCGCCGCCCTGCGAATGAGTAAACAGAATAGCGGGACCACTTTTATCGACCACGGCGGAGAGCGCATCCGAAATCACATTGACGTCAAACGGCCCGGTATTCGGCGTCATCTGGCGGAAGTATTGGTTCAGCGCCTCTTTGTCCTGTGAGAACTGCACGCCTTTGAAGAGGGTGGGCCACACGCCGAGGCGAAACTGATTGAACCACAGCTGCTCATCCGGTTTCGGCGTTAGCGTGCTTTCTACCGTGCTGCGACCGGCGCTACCGCGACGCGGCTGATCGACCAGATAGGTGGCAAATCCGCGCCGTAGAAAGAGGTTCTGGAAGCCTTCTCGGCCATCCGGCGTGCTTTCCCAGGTGCGGGAAAACTGCCCGGCACCGTGCAGCATAACGATGGGATATTTATGCGCATGCGGCGGAATTTGATAAAACACCGCCGCGTGATCGCCGTGATAGGTTTGGCCTGCAGGATCCAGCGGCTTTTTGGCATCGAATTGCCCTGGCGCGGTTATCACCGTGCCGCCCGCCGCAAAACTACCTTGTTCCTGAATCACTAAAGGCTCCGACTGCGCGGCGACGATAAAGCTGGTCGCCAGCAGACAGATGCTGAAGATTTTGAGTGAATTTTTCAAAAATCTTTCCTCTGCTAACTTATATCGCCTGCAATGCACTTTCCGCGCGATCCGCCGCCTCAACTTCCCCATTGGCGCGCAACAGGTCCGCCAGCTGCTGCAACTGGCCGCGCGTGATCCCTACGCGCAAGCTGGCGCGCGTATGTGACAACAGCTGCGATTCTGCGCCCGGAGTAGCGGCCAAGGCGCCTACCGTGGCCAGCTCGCGGCTTTGCCAGTCAAGGTTGTCACGGGCAAAAATATCGCCAAACAGATGGGTTTGCAGGAACTGATTGATCGCCGGTACGAAGTCGAAAAGTGGTCCTTGCACCGGTGCGCCAGAAATTTTGGTCTGGTTGTCAGTGCCCAGCTGACGCAGCGCATCGCCCACCGGAACCGGCTTCGCCGGCTCTTTGCCGATTTCATCCTTGATGCCGCGCTGCTTGCGCGCTTCCGTGACTTTCATCAGCGCGCTCAGCGCGTTGAGACTGCGCGGGAAACCGGTGTAGGCATACAGCTGCACCAGAATTTCTTTGGCTTCGTTTACCGTTAATCCGGCGTCCAGCCCCTGATTAAGCGCCGCATCCAGTTTTTCCATGTTGCTGGTTGCCATAAACGCCGCCATCAGCGGAATGGCTTGTTGACGTGCCGAGAGCGTTTCGGACAGATTTGATGACTCATTCATTGCAGGTGTCACTCCTTGTTGGGTTGCAGCATAGGTCGCCAGGTTACAGGCAAACATCATGACGATGCCGACGGTGAGTTGCTTAATCGGCACGATAGTGTTCATCAGTCACTTTCTCCATCCAGGTTACGCTTTTGCCATCCACCACGCCGGTCACCGCGATATGTGTCATCGCACTGTTAGCGCTGGCGCCATGCCAGTGCTTGACGCCTGGCGGGCAGATCACCACATCGCCAACACGGATGATCTGCACCGGTTGCCCTTCCTGCTGGGTCAAGCCCACGCCGGAGGTGACAATCAGCCGTTGCCCGGCGGGATGCGTGTGCCACGCCGAGCGTGCGCCGGGTTCAAAGGTGACATACGCAGCCGAGGCAATGATGTCGTTGTCCGCCACAAACAGCGGATCAACGCGCACCTAACCGGTGAAGTTCTGCGCGGGACCGGTAAGCGCTGATTGGCTGCCGGCCGGTGCAATCTGCATCAAAGGTTCGGCGGCAACCGATGAGAAAGCAAAGGACAGTAATAGCCCCAGATAACCCGATTTTGCTGTCATGCCGTGCGTCCTATTTTGTTGAACATGGATGCTGCGAGGCATCGATTCTAACGAGGCACAGATGTCGTCAGGCTGACGCGTTACTGACAATGTTGTCAGTTTGCAGCGAGGCGACGGGCGCAGCAGATAGCGTTTTTTGCTCGGGCGTTAAGGCAAAGGTCAGCCCAAACGTGTTAATTCCACTTTCACTGCGCGCGAACACGTCACCGCGATGCATGATGGCCACCGCACGCACAATCGATAATCCCAGCCCATGGTGGGTGTCGCTTTTGGCACGCGACGCGTCCACGCGATAAAAGCGCTCAAACAGGCGATGCAGATGCTCAGGCGCGATGGCATCGCCGTGATTCGAAACCGCCACCCTCGCCTGCGTGATGGATTCACTCAGCGTGACGGTAATGGTGCTGTGTGGCGCGGCATGGCGCGCACTGTTCTCCAGCAGATTCGCCAGCGAGCGATGGAATAAGCGCCGGTCGATATGCACCTGCGCATCGCCGTCAATCTGCAATCGCTGCTGCTTTTCGGCGAAACTGGGTTCAACGTATTCAGCGGTTTTAGCGGTCTCGGCGCGCAGCGAAACGAGCGTCAGCTGTGAAGCATGTTCACCCGCATGGGCATGTGACAGGAATAGCATGTCGTTGACGATGGAGGTCATGCGTTCCAGCTCTTCCAGATTGGAGCCGAGTAAATCCTCCAGCTCGGCTGGCGATCGGCGGCGCGCTAAGCCCAGCTGGGTTTGACCAATCAAATTGGTCAGCGGCGTACGTAGTTCGTGTGCGACATCAGCATTGAAACTCTCCAGCTGCCGCCACGCGACCGCCTGTCTCTCCAGCACGCCGTTAAATGAGGAAGCCAGCGGCTGAAGTTCGTCCGGCAAGCTGTCGGTATTGAGGCGCTGAGCGTGATCGCCGGGCACCAGCTGCTGCGCCTGCTGGCTCAGCGCGCCCACCGGACGCAGGCCAATGCGTGAAATGGCATAACCGAACAGCGCCACAATAAACACGCCGACTAACGCGATAATCAGCAGCGTGCGCGTGAAGGCGTCCAGCGTGCCCATGTAAGGCGTGGAATCGATGGCCACCACATAGCGCAGCGCTGGCCGCTCGCCGTGCGCGGCAATGGTTTTCACCAGCAGAAACAGCGAGCAGGCCTCATCGGTCGCGCCCGGCACTTTATTAAAACCTTCCTGCAAGGCATCCCAGCGCACGCCGAGCGGCGGCGCACCGCCAACGCTGAAACGTGCATCGCCACTCAAAATCCAGTAACGCACGCGCTCACCTTCCGCGCTGGTTAAGTCGGTGAACTTGCTGGCCAGCGCCGACCAGCCTTCAGGCGTGCTGCGCGCACTAATCCACGGGCTCATCAGCGATTCACGAAACTGCAGCTCGTTATGCATCTGCTTTTGCAGCGAATCATGCAGCGAACTGCGCAGCAGCAGGCCAATCGTCGAGACGATCAGCACCATGCTGATAACAAACATCAGCGCCAGCCGCGCCGAGATCGAACCTTTAAACATGCTGATCCTCCCGCACTTCCAGCACGTAGCCCATGCCGCGCACGGTATGCAGCAGTTTGACCGCAAAAGGCGCGTCGATTTTGCCGCGTAACCGCTTAATCGCCACTTCCACCACGTTGGCGTCGCTGTCGAAATTCATGTCCCATATCTGTTCAGCGATCATCATCTTCGACAAAATTTCTCCCTGATGCCGTGCCAGCAAACTGAGCAGCGCGAACTCTTTGGCGGTCAGCTCCAGCCGATTGCCTTGGCGGAACACCCGGCGCGCCAGCAGATCGAGATGTAGATCGTAGATTTGCAATTGCGTGATGTCAGCGCCATCGGTGGCGCGACGCCGCACCAGCGCCTGGATGCGCGCCACCAGCTCAATCAGCGAAAAGGGCTTGGGCAGATAATCATCCGCACCTAGCCGCAGTCCTTTTACCCGCTCATCCACCGAACCCCGCGCCGACAGCATCAGCACCGGCGTTTGTTTGCTGCTGCGAATGCCTTCCAGCACACGATAACCGTCGATGCCCGGCAGCATCACGTCGAGGATCACCGCGTCGTAATCAAACTCGAGCGCAAAGTGCAGCCCTTCCGCGCCGTCGGCTGAGACATCCACGGTAAACCCCGATTCACCCAGCGCGCGGCTCAGGTACGTGGAGGTTTTCTCTTCGTCTTCAACCAACAATAAGCGCATAGCGGATGCTTCCTTTGTTTACAGCGTTGAACGTTATGTTGCGCGTCGCTCACCAACAGCAAGCTGACAAGTTGCTGACAGCGCTGTCAGTTAGCGTACGAGTGAAACTGACAAGGTTGTTATGTTCTGGTCATGATGCTGTCAGCCCGCGCGCCTTAAGCTTCCGTGCACGGCCACTATTCAGGCCAAAACTTTTTTCCGGGAGCGAAGATGACACTCACTGCAATACATGCCCTGCTGATCACGGCAATCTCCGTCAGCGCACAGGCCGCTGATTACCGAAAAAACCCTTTCACGCTGGTTTATGACGGCGCGATTACGCAAAACGTGGCGGGCAAGGTCAACATCCATCCCGTTAAGTATGATCTGCACGGCCTGCAAATCGCCGCCAATGTCTACACGCCCGCCAATTACGACCCGGCAAAAAAATATCCCGCGATTGTGGTCGCCCATCCTAACGGCGGCGTGAAAGAGCAAGTGGCTGGTTTGTACGCACAGCGACTGGCCGAACACGGTTACATCACCATCACCGCCGATGCCGCTTATCAGGGTGCCAGCGGTGGCATGCCACGCAGCGTGGATATTCCGGCTAACCGGATCGAAGATATTCACGGCATGGCCGATTACCTTAGCCGCTATCCCGGCGTTGATGCTGAGCGCATTGGCCTGCTCGGCATCTGCGGCGGCGGCGGTTACTCGCTGAAAGCGGCCCAGACGGATAAGCGGTTCAAAGCGCTGGCAACCCTGAGCATGTTTGATTCCGGGCGCGTGCGCCGCAACGGCTATCAGGATTCCCAGATCGCCACTATTCAGGATCGTCTGCGTGCCGCCACCGAGGCGCGCAGCAAAGAAGCCGCGGGCGGTAAAGTCAGCTACTCCGGCGACGCCAATCTGACCGATGAACAGATCGCTAAACTGCCGTTCGATCTCTATCGCCAGGGTTACGCCTATTACTGGAAAACCCACGCCCATCCGAACTCAACCTTCCGCTACACCACCAGCAGCCTGCTGGAGTTAATGCGCTTTGATGCGCAAAGCAACATGGAGCTGATCGACCAGCCGCTGCTGATGATGGCGGGCAGCAAAGCTGACTCGCTCTACATGACGCAAAGCGCCTTTAGCAAAGCCAGCGGAACCGCCATCAAAAGGCTCTATCTCATCGAAGGCGCAACCCACATAGAGACGTACTGGGTGCCACGTTATGTCGATGAAGCGATGAGTCAACTCGATCCGTTCTTCGACCAGAACATTTAAGCTTGCGACTTTGCCGTGGCGGCGCTGATCGCCATGACCGCACTCGCCACGGTAAACAACGCGATAATCCAGCCCATGGTCCACGGCGTACCGTCGCTTAACAGCGCCAGCAGCAACGACGAGATGATGCCGCTGCCGTATTGCAGCGAGCCAATCAGCGCCGAGGCGGAACCCGCCATATTCGGCACCGCATCCATCGCCGCCGCCGTTGAGGTGGCCGCGATAATGCCGTTCATTGAGAAGAACACGAACACCGAAAGAATGATCATCACGATGCCGCCGAGCTGCAGTTTGGTGCAGAGCGCTAGGATCAGCGCTGCCACGGTGGCGGTTAGCACCGCAAACTTCAGCAGCGACTCAAGCGGATAGCGATGCACCAAACGTCGATTCACCATGCTCACCGCCATCAAACCCACCACGTTGACCGCAAACAGCCAGCCATAGTGCTGCGCATCAATGCCGAAGTAAGAGATGTAGACAAAAGGCGAGCCGGTAATAAAGGCGTAGGCCGCGACGTAATAGAACGCCACGCACAGGGTAAAACGCATGAAATGGCGATTTTTCAGCAACGTGAAATAGTTGCGAAACGCGCCCGGCAGCGAGGCTTTCACCCGTTTCTCCGGCGGCAAGGTTTCCGGCAACCAACAGATCAACATCAGCATCACCCCGCCGATAGCCGCCAGCAGCCAGAAGATGGCATGCCAGGATGTCACACGGATCATCTGCCCGCCCAACAGCGGCCCGGCAATTGGCGCAATCGCCATAATCACCATCAGCGTCGAGAGCATCTGCGCAGCACGCGAGCGAGCAAACAGATCGCGAATCATGGCGCGCGCCAGCATCGGCCCGGTACAAGCGCCTAAAGCCTGGAACACACGCCAGAACACGATGTGGGTGATGTCAGTGGAGAGCGCACAACCCGCTGAGCCGATGACAAACAGCGTCAGCCCAATAAACAGCGGCGCTTTACGGCCGAAGTGGTCGCTTAACGGTCCCCAAATCAGCTGGGCAATACAGAAGCCGATAAGAAAGCCGGTGATGGTAAGTTCCGCATCGCCATGTAGCTCGCGCGCCATGATCGGCATAGCGGGCAGATAGATGTCCGTGGATAGCGAGGTGATCGCCATCAACGCACTCAGAATGAGGATAAACGGCAAACCGCTCGATTTGACGGTGAAGGATTGCGTACGCGTTGAGGCGTGATCCATGTTGAATTCCAGAGAGATCGAATTCGTCCATGTTAGCGGAAGGGATTGTGAAGATAATGGCCTGAAATAGTATTGGGTCTATGAGGTTGATTCATTAATACGTGGTCGCCATAAATGGCGCCCCTACAAAACCGTAGGGTGCGCATTTATGCGCACCTGGTTAATCGTGATGCTAATCCAACGTCAACTTCCTCTGCGGATGCGACGCCGGCAGCTTGCTCTCCTTGCCAAAAATCTTCTCGCGCAGCGTGCCTGATTTATACGCCGTTTGCGCCAGACCACGTTTTTGCAGCACCGGCACCACGTGTTCGACCCACTCATCCCACCAGCCGAGCGTGGTGACCGGCACCACATTAAAACCATCAACGCCGGCATCGGCAAACTGCTGCACCCGGTCGGCGATCTGTTCTGGCGTACCGGCAAAACGGCCCGGCAGCAGCGCGTGCTGGATCAAGTATTCGCGCCACGTCAGCACACGGCCTTGCCCATAATCAGCATCAACCGCGATACGGAATTTCGAGCGCATATGCTGGCTGAACTCCTCGCGGCGACTGAGTTCGGTCAGCGGTGTATCGGGATCGATGTTCGCCAGATCGATGCCCGAACCGCCGCTGTAGAAGCCCTGCAATGCATTGATATCAATGTTGTCGAACAGATATTGCTGCTTGCGCTTCGCCTCTTCCTCAGTCGATCCAATCACGGTGGACAGCATCACCAGCTTCTTCAAATCCTCCGGCTGGCGACCGAAATCCACCACATCCTGATTGAGGATGGCGATATCTTTGCGCGCGGTGTCTGGCGTTTGCGATGGCAGGAACGTCACTTCGGCGTTGCGCGCGGCAAAGCGGCGTCCGGCATCCGAGTTGCCGGCCTGGAAGAACACCGGGCTGCGCTGCGGCGACGGCTCAACAATGTGCGGCCCTTCCACCCGATAGCGCTTACCAACGTGGTTAATTTTGTGGATCTTGTCGGCATCGAAAAAGCGGTTGGTGGCGGGATCGTGCAGCACTGCGCCCTCTTCCCACGACAGCTCCCATAGCTTATACGCCACATCGAGATACTCCTGCGCCCATGCGTAGCGTTCGTCGTGCGGCACAATGTCCTGATAGCCGTAGTTGCGGAAGCCGTTGGAGAGATACGAAGTGACGATATTCCAGCCGATGCGACCGCGGGTAAATTCATCCAGCGAGGAGATCTGGCGCGCAAACGAAAATGGATGGGTCTGAATCACGTTGCTGGTCACCACCAAACCAAGATTTTCGGTGGCTAAACCCAGTGCCGAAAGAATGGTGATCGGATCGGGCTCGGGGAACTGAGTACCGGCACTAATCGTGGTTTTACCATCGCCATAGTCGATGTCATACACGCCCACCACATCGGCGATGAACAAGGTATCAAACAGCCCTTTCTCCAGGGTTTTCACCGTCTTTACATAGGCATCAAGCTGGTTGTAGTTGTACTGAACCTGGCCTTCCGGCGTGCGCCAGTAACCGTGGCTATGGTGGTTCGGCGTGAGATGCAAAAATCCGTTATAAATCAGTTCGCGTGACATGTTCGCTCCTGTAGCAAAGTTAGGCAGTTTCCGGCGCGGCCAGACGTGGCAGCGAGGCAAGTAACGTCTGGGTGTAAGGATGGCGCGGGCGGTAGAACACCTCATCGGCGGCGCCCTGCTCGACCGCCTGGCCGTTTTGCATCACCAACACGCGATCGCTCATGTGATGGATCACGCCGAGATCGTGCGAGATAAACAGATAGCTGACGCCGAGCTGCGCCTGTAGATCGCTGAGCAGATCGAGAATCTGCGCCTGAATGGTGACATCCAGCGCCGACACTGCTTCGTCGAGCACAATCACTTTTGGATGGGTCGCAATCGCGCGGGCTATCGCCACACGCTGGCGCTGGCCGCCCGACATGCGCGCTGGCCACTGCGTGAGATGCTCTGCGCCGAGCCCAACCGATTGCAGCAGGCTAATCGCTCGCTCGCGCGGTGTTTGCGTTGGCGCATGCCGATCGAGCGCAATCGCATCCAGCAGGATGTCAGCCACGCGCCAGCGCGGATCGAACGAGGAGAGCGGATCCTGATACACCACGGCGATCTGGCGGCGAATGGCACGTTGATCGGCGGCGGACGCGTGGCTCCACGGCTGACCGGCAAACAGCACCTCGCCGCTGTCCGGTGTTTCCAGCGCCAGCGCAATGCGTGACAAGGTGGTTTTGCCTGAACCCGACTCGCCAACAATCCCCAATGTCTCGCCGCGTTTCAAGCTAAAGGAGACGTCATCGACGGCGCTGTGCCCGCGAAAACGCTTCACGATATGTCGCGCTTCCAGCAGCACTTCCGCTGATGGCGTCACGGATCGGATTAACACACTTGCCGCGCTGCCCGAAAGGCGTTGCCCTTTAGTGTGCTCGCTGGGAATCGCGTTAATCAAACCTTGGGTATACGCATGCTGCGGCTGTTGCAGCACCTGCTACGCCGTACCCGCCTCAACAATCGATCCGCCCTGCATCACCAGAATCTGATCGGCGATTTTCGCTACCACCGCCAGATCGTGGCTAATCAGAATTACGCTGGTGCCGCGATCCAGCATCTGCCGTAAGACCTCCAGCACCTGCGCCTGCACCGTGACATCCAGCGCGGTGGTGGGCTCATCGGCGATCAGCACATCCGGATGCAGCGCAATCGCCGAAGCGATCAACGCGCGCTGGCGCAAGCCTCCCGATAACTCTCCCGGCCGCTGGCTGACGCGATAAGCCGCCTGCGGCACGCCGACTTCTTCCAGCAAGGTCTGCACTTTCTGCTGACGGCTGGCGGCGTTGCCCCAGCCATGCAGCGCCAGCGCTTCGGCGATCTCTTTACCCACCGGACGCAGCGGATCCAGCGACACCAGCGCGTCCTGTAAAATGAAACCCACTTTGCTGCCGCGCACCTGCCGCCACCAACTGTCGCTACGCTGCTGCAGCGTCTCGCCGTGCAGGCTCAGCGTTGCAGCCTGCACCTGCAATCCGTCACCAGCTAATCCCACCAGCGAACGAGCGGTGACGCTTTTTCCCGAGCCCGATTCGCCCACCAGCGCCAGACATTGCCCGCGTTGCAGTGCGAAGCTGACGTTCTTCACAATATGGCGCGGTTGCCCGCTTTCGCTGCTGGCCCAGATATTCAGGCCGCGCACATCAATCACATTGTTGCTCATTAGCGCTTCTCCCCTTCCGCTCGCTGCTGGATGTAGCGGCCAATCTGCGTGAACGACAGCGCCACCAGCACAATCGCAATGCCCGGCAGCACTTCCAGCCACCAGGCGACGGTGACGTTAATTTTTCCGGCTTCGAGTAGCGCGCCCCACTCCGGCGACGGTGGCACTACGCCTAATCCAAGAAACGACAACCCAGATGCCCACACCACCGATTGCCCGATGCCTAACGCCACCAGCGAGAACAACGGCCGGAACACGTTGGGCGCGATGTGCTGGATAAACAGCCGCGGCCAGGGATGACCGAGCGCACGCGCCGCTTCGACATAACCGGATTGTTTGACCTGCAATGCCTGCGCACGCACCAATCGCGCGTAACCCGGCGCGGTGCCAATGCCGACCGAGATCAGCAAACTGCTGGCGGAGGGACCCAAAAGCGCGACAAACAGCAGCGCCAGCAGCAAGGTGGGAAACGCCAGCAGGATTTCCAGCAGACGATTGACCGGCTCCGCCAGCCAGCGCGGGCCGAGCGCGGCGCTAAAGCCGAGCACCACCGCACCAAATAGCGCGATCACCATCGCGCCGATGCCAATCAGCAGCGACTGACGCGTGCCCCAGATAATGCGGCTATAGAGGTCACGGCCAATGTCATCTGTGCCGAGCCAGTTGTTCCACGAAGGCGCTTGCAGCGCGCGATAGAGATCGGTGCTGAAGGGATCGTGCGTCGCCAGCACGCCGGGCGCGATGGCCGCGACAATAAAGAACAGCGCCACGAGAGCGGAGAGCAGCACCGAAAGCGGCAACTGCCAGCTGATGCGCGTGGTGCGCGGTGCGGCGTAATCCGTGAGATGATTTGTCATGCGCGACCTCGCAGACGGGGATCGATGATCAGGTAAATCAGGTCAACCGCCAGGTTAATGACGATGTAGAGGAAACTGATAAGAATCACGATGCCGGAGACCAGCGCAAAATCCTTGTTGCTCACCGCATTGACCAGCACGTTGCCAAGTCCCGGTCGGGCAAACACCGCTTCCACCAGCACCGCGCCAGAGAGCAAATTGCCAATCGCCCAGCCGCTCAGCGTGATGGCCGGAATCAGCGCGTGACGTAACACATGGCGCAGCCGCACGCCTGCCAGACTCATGCCGCGCGCCCGCGCCGACAGCACAAACGGCTGCTGCATGCTGCGTTCAAATTCGCCGCGAATGGCGTGACCAATAAAGCCCGCCAGCGGAATCGCCAGCGTGATGGCGGGCAGCACGGTGCCGAGCAGGCTGGTGCCGCCGACCACCGGGAACCAGCGCAGGCCGATGGCGAAAACGATCAGCAGCAGAATACCAATCCAGTACTGTGGCAATCCGGCCATGATGGTTTCCACCGCCGAACCAAACGCCGCCAGCCGACGGTTGCGACCGGCGGTGAGCAGCGTCCACGGAATGGCGATAATCCACGCCAGCAGCAGCGCGGCAATCGCCAGCGTAAAGGTCGGCAGCAATTGCTCGGCGATGATGTGCACCACCGGCCGCTGCAGCTCAAATGAGAAACCAAAATCGGCGTGTAGCAGCCGCCAGAAATAGTGCAGATACTGCTCGACAATCGGCTTATCAAAACCGTATTGCGCGTTGATCGGTGCCAGCTCAGCCGGCGTGCGTTCAATCACCTGCCCGGAAGTAATATTTAGCAGGATAGTGGCGCGATCGCCTGGCAGCACCGACAGCACCAAAAATGTCACGGTGATGGTGCCCCACAGCACGAAAAGTGCGGAGGCGATACGCAGTGAAATCCGCCGCAGCAACGACGCCGTGCGGCTGCGTGGCGTGGCCACGTTTGCCAGATGGGCGGCGCTGTTTTGCGGCGGCGATGACGTTAATTCACTCATGGCTGCTCCTGCACGAAGTAAGCATCGTTAAAGTTCAGCAATCCGTTGCCCTGATCCTGCCAAAGCCCGCGTAGGTTGTTGGCGATGGCAACGTTGTAGGTGAAGTTGTAGCCGCCGATGGCAATCGCCTGATCGTCAAACCACTTTTGCAACAGGTCAAACTTTTGCCGCCGGCGTTGCGCATCGGGCTCGCGCTGCGCATCAAGGATTTGCGCTTCAACTTCAGGATTATTGTAAAAGCTGGTGTTATTGCCGTTGAACGCACCGTTGAGCGCATGGTTGTAGACGATGTCGAGGATGTTGGGCGACGGCCAAACCCAGTAACCAAAGCTGATTTCCTTATCTCCCGGACGCGAACGTGCACCGGCAAAGCCTTCGGTTTGCGTCAGCGGGATCAGATCCAGCTTGATGCCGACGCGTTTGACCTGGTCCTGCACCGCCTGCAGCATCAGCGCGCCTTCCTGGTCGATAATCGCCTGAATAAACGGTAAGCGCGCATCCAGCGTTTTACCGTCTTGGGTGCGATAGCCGGCGGCATCGCGTCCGGTCCAGCCCGCGTCATCCAGCAGCTGATTGGCTTTGGCGATATTGAGCGAATAGCGATCGTCGACATTCAGATAGAGCGGTGTGCTTTTACTCAGCGAGCCATTGCCCTCATACGGCACTGCGCCTTTAAACACGGTTTTGACGATCTGCTTGCGGTCCAGCGCGTAAGCAAATGCCTGGCGCACCCGCTGATCGGTAAACGGACCGCGCTGCACATTAAAGGAGAACGCCTGCGGCCGTCCCGTGGCGACATAAGAGAGCGTTTGATAGTGACGTTGCAGCGCCTGCCACTGCGCGGATGGCGGCTGATAAATCACCTCCGCGCCGCCGCTCACCAGTGCGCCCCAGCGCGTGGTGGCATCCGGTACAAACTTCCACTCCAGATGCTTGATATACGCCGGGCCGTTGTGGTGCGCGTTTGGCGGTGCCCAGCGATAGTCGTCATTGCGCACAAAGCTGATGCCATCGCCGCGCACCCAGCGCGCCACTTTCCACGGTCCGGTGCCGACCGGTCGTAAGCACTTCTGCTCGCTGCTGTTATGCGCCAGCGAATCGGGCGATTGAAATCCGTAATGACCATTTGCCAGCACATTATAGATTTCGGGATTCGGCTCAGATAAATGCAGCGCCACGGTATAATCATCGACCTTGGTAAATCCGGTCATATAGGTAAAACCGTGCCAGCCTATTCCTTTTTGCCACGCTGGATAATTCGCAATAACTGCATCGGCATTAAATACATCGCCATCGGTAAATTTAACGTCGTGGCGTAAATGAAACGTAATGGTTTTACGATCGGCGGATTCACTCCAGCTGGCAGCCAGCCACGGACGAATTTGTCCGTTGTCATAACTCACCAGATAATCAAAAACCTGACGCGATAAATAAGCTTGCTGCACCCAGCCGCCCCACAAGCAAGGTGGCTCCTGCTCATGCAGATAAACCAGCGTGCCGTTGCTATAACGGGGCGAATCGCTCTGCGCGCTGACGCTTAAGGGCAACGCACCACTTATTGTCGCCAATATCGGCATGAATAACCGCTGAAGAGACAGATATTTCATTTCGCTACATTTCCCGGTTAAAGACAAATAACAGATTTCGCATGGATCTATTCCGCTTGAAATTATGTTTTTTGGAAATTAATGGGTAACTCACGGAGTAGCGTTTGAATAGAGCACAGATATAAAACGCGGCAAATAACAATAGTGGCAGTGAATATGCAGAATTGAATTATTTGTTCCATATAGTGAAATAAGCAGCGATTAGTTATTTGGTGAAATAGCTTACGCAGAAAAAGCATTAATTTGCGCCCGATGGCGATGACATAGTAATGAAAATTTCTACGCTGGAGGGAAGCGTCATGTCGCACATCGAATCAGGTTGGGGAGCTGGCCCGTCATCCCGTTATGAACAGCTGGCGGAGCGTTTCCGTCCGGTGTTCCAGAAAATACGCGCGGGCGCGATTGAGCGTGAGCTGCAGCGTCAACTGCCGCTGGAGCAAATTGCGTGGCTGAAACAAGGCGGTTTCACCGCACTGCGCGTGCCGGAGAGCCATGGCGGGTTGGGCGCGACGCTGCCTGAGCTGTTCGCACTGCTGATTGAGCTCGGCGAGGCGGATTCCAATCTGGTGCAATCGATTCGCGGTCATCTCGGCTTTGTGGAAAACGTGCTGAACAGCGGCAGCAGCCAGTTTCGTGACAAGTGGCTGACGCGGGTCGGACGCGGCGAAATCGTCGGGCCCGCATGGAGCGAAACCGGCGAAGCACGCCAGTCAGAATTCTCCACGCACATTGCGCGCAGCGGCGAATCCTGGCGGCTTAATGGCCGCAAGTTTTACACCACCGGCTCGCTCTATTCCGACTGGATTGATATCGGTATCACCGATGAAAACGGCAAAGGCGTATCGGTGACGGTTTCCCGCACCGCCGAGGGCGTGACGTTGCTCGACGACTGGAACGGCTTCGGCCAAACCCTGACCGCCAGCGGCACGGCTATTTTCGCTAACGTGGCGATCGCCGCCGATGACATCAACGAAGAGATTCATTTCAGGTATTCACCGGCGTTTTATCAGCTGATTCATCTGGCGACGCTGGCAGGCATAGGCCGCGCGCAGAGCGGCGAAGTGGCGCAGCAGGTGGCTTCACGCACGCGCACATACAGCAACGGTAATGCGCCGCGTGCCGCGCAGGATGCGCAGATTTTGCAGGTGGTTGGACGCCTGCGTGGCGCGGCCTACAGCAGTGGCGCGATTGTGCTGCACGCCGCCAGCGCGCTGCAACGTGCCTATGACGCCCACTTCAGCGGCGATCAGGAGCACGAGAACCACGCGGTGGCGATTGCCGAACTGGAAGTGTCGCAGTCGCTGAATGTGGTGAGCGATTTGTTACTCAACGCCAGCTCGACGCTGTTTGATGCGCTGGGCGCGTCGGCCACGTTGAAACCGCTGGCGCTTGACCGCTTCTGGCGCAACGTGCGCACCCTTTCTTCTCACAATCCGCGCATCTATAAGGATCGCATCGTCGGCGATTTCGCCGTGAACGGCACGTTGCCGCCCGAGCAGTGGCGCATCGGCGTAGCGTAAGGTCGCCATTCATGGCGACCTGGTATGCATGGCGTTAATCCCTGCCTCATGAGACACTCTGGCTTATTCCGTCAATAAATCCATTTCACGCCATGAAAACCTTTCTGATTATTGTGCCCGACGGCGGCATGCTGTTCGAAGCGGCGGGTATCGCCGATATCCTGATGCACGCCAATCAGCATCTGCCGGTTGGCGTTGATCAGCAACGCTATCGCGTTAGCCTCGCCACCACTCAATCACATCAGGTGATCCATGGCCAATCGGGCCTCAATCTGTTAGCCGACCTCAAACTGGCCGATGTCGATCCGCGCACTGCGTGGGACACCATCATGATCACCGGACGCGGCGACAGCGCGGAAGAAGGGAACATGGTGGTTGATTTCATTAAGCTGGCGGCCCCGCAGGCGCGACGCGTGGTTTCGGTGTGTGGCGGCGCGATGCTGCTGGCGGAATCCGGCTTGCTGGATGGTCGCCGTGCCACCACGCACTGGCGCTTGCTCGATACTTTGCAGTCGCGTTATCCAAACATTCAGGTGGAAAGCGGCCCGCTATTTATTCAGGACGGACCGATCTGGACCTCCGGCGGCGTCAGCTCGGGCTTTGACCTGACATTGGCGCTGGTGGAAGAGGATTTCGGCTTTAGCGTGGCGCGCGATATTGCGCAGGATATGGTGATGTATCTGCGCCGTCCCGGCGGGCAGATGCAGTTCAGCCGTTTTCATCTGCAAACGCCAAGCGGCATCGGCCCGATCGGTGAACTGCAACACTGGATCCGCGCCAACCTCGCCGACGATCTGTCGGTGGAGAAGTTGGCGGAGCGCGTTGCCATGAGCCCGCGCAACTTCACCCGCGTGTTCACCCGAGAAACCGGTGCGCCACCCGCACGTTATGTGGCCGAAGCGCGCCTTGCCGCCGCGCGTGAACAGCTGGAGCAAAGCAACGACACGCTGGATCGCATCGCGCAACATACCGGCTTTGGCAGCAGCATCAATTTACGTCGCAGTTTTGAGCGCCAGCTGCATCTCACGCCGGGCGAATACCGCCAACGCTTTCACTGCAGAAAATTGGCGTAAAGTGATCCTTTTTTGGCGTTTACGCCACTGCGTCGTCGGCCTAGAGTGACTCCAGCATCTTCGGAAAAGGAGTCAACCATGACTAAGATCGGCATTAACGGCTTTGGCCGTATCGGACGTAACGTTTTTCGTGCAGCGCTGGGCAGCGACGATATTGAAATCGTCGCCATCAACGACCTCACCGACAGTAAAACTCTCGCGCATCTGTTGAAACACGATTCCCTGCTCGGCAGATTACCGGCGGAAGTGGAAGCCGGCGAAGGCGAATTGCGCATTGATGGCAAAGCGGTGCGCGTGTTCAGCGAGCGCGATCCGGCGAATATTCGCTGGCGCGATGTCGGCGTGGATATCGTGATTGAAGCCACCGGCTTCTTCACCGAACGCGACAAAGCCGCTGTGCATATCACTAGCGGCGGTGCGAAGCGCGTGATTATCTCCGCGCCGGGCAAAAACGATGACCTGACAATTGTGTTGGGCGTCAACGATCAGCGTTACGATCCGCAGCAGCACTTTGTAGTGAGTAACGGCAGCTGCACCACCAACGGCTTAGCGCCAGCGGCGGCGGTGCTGCATCAGGCGTTTGGAATCGAGCACGGTTTAATGAACACCACGCATGCTTATACCAACAGCCAGGTGCTACACGACCAGCCAGAGAAAGATCTGCGCGGTGCGCGGGCGGCGGCGCTGTCGATTGTGCCTTACTCAAGCGGTGCGGCGAAGGCGCTCGGTCGGGTGATTCCGGAGCTGGATGGTCGATTGACCGGCTATTCCCTGCGCGTGCCGGTGCCGGTGGTTTCGATTGTGGATTTAACCGTGACGCTGAAACGTGATGTGACAGCAGAAGAGGTGAACGACGCCTTTAAAGCGGCGGCGGCAGAAGGTCCGCTGAAGGGGATTCTCGGATACAGCGATGAGCCGCTGGTATCGAGCGATTATCAGGGCGATGCCCGTTCATCGATTATTGATGGGCTTTCTACGCTGGTGATTGGCGGCAATCTGGTTAAGATCCTTGCCTGGTATGATAACGAATGGGGCTTCTCTAATCGTCTGGTGGATTTAGCACGGTTGATGGCAAAACGCGGCTTGTAAGGTAGGGTCGCCATTAATGGCGTAATGCCGCTCACCTAAGCAATAAATTGCCTATGTAAGAAGGTGCGCATGAATGCGCACCCTACGAAAACCTCACTAACTACTGTAGGGTCGCCATTTATGGCGACCTTCTCAACAATAACCCCGTTACTTCAATCCCATCGCATCCTTCAGAGTAAAGAACAGATCGGTCTGATCGGTCAAACCGACCACGTTGGCCGCATGCGGGCCATAAGCTGCAATACGCACCTGCGTGCCGGTGTGTTCCTGCGAATGCTCTTCTGAATTGCCGTAGCTGATGGTCATCACTGCACCATCTTTGGTGTTCACCGCCTGCGTCAGGCCCGGTGCTTTGGTGCCGTTTTCCACGATCTGGCTGCTGTGCGCGTGATCGGCGGTCACCACCACCAACGTGTCGCCGTGCTCGCGCGCAAATGCCAGCGCCTGCTGCACCGCTTCATCCAGATCAACTGTTTCACCAATCTGACCGCATGGATTAGCTGCATGGTCCTGCTTATCAATCGACGCGCCTTCCACCTGCAGGAAGAAGCCTTTTTCATTGGTGCTCAACAGATCGATAGCTTTTTTGGTCATCTGCGCCAGCGTCGGTACCGAAGCTGGACGCTCTTTATTCACTTCACAGGTCACCACCGGCTTATCAATGTTGCCGTGATAGCTGGCTTTCGGTCCCTGCCAGCGCACCGGCATATTGCCGTCGGCGAACAGGCCAAGCACCGGTTTGCTCTGGTCGGCCTGTTGAATAGCGTTCATGCCATCCAGATTATCAATCCACTGATAGCCTAGCGCCTGAGCCTGTTCGCGCAGGGTTTTGCCCTGATACTCGCCAGCTTTGGCGGTTTCACCGAAAGATTTCGCGCCGCCGCCTAACGTAACGTCCGCACGGGTTTTCAGCATCTGCTCGGTAATCGATCCTTTACCGCCCTGTTCTAGAGCATTAGTTGGACACAGCTCAGTGGTTTTCTCCGGGCCGTAGCATTTGCGCGAGGTGACGTGGGCAATCAATGCCGCTGGCGTGGCGTCCTGCAATTCAGCAGTGGAGACGTTGCCGGTGGCTTTACCGGCGGCTTTCGCCAGCTCAAGAATCGTCACTTGATCTTTGCCGTTCACGTCGACGCCAATTGCGCCGTTATAGGATTTGGTGCCGGTGGCCCACGCGGTGGCTGAGGCGGCGGAATCCGTCACGTAATTTGGCTTGTGGGTTTTCTTATCTAATGAATAGTGCGTGTATTGACCGGTTAGCGGCAACGCATCAATACCGGGGAAAAAGCCGCCTGCACCACGCGCCTGATTACGCGCGGCGGTGATTTCCGAATCACCCATGCCGTCACCAATCAGCAGAATCACGTTTTTCGCCGTGCTATTGATTAGTGAAGCTTTCAGCGCTTCGGTCTGGTCGCCAGTGAGACGTCGTGCGCCACCGTGTTCGGTGACATCGCCGGTAGCGGCGCGGGAATATTGTGCATCTTCTGCCACTGCTGATGTCGCGATCAGCGAAGCCAGCAGCGTAACCGTAAAGAGAGGTATCTGTTTCATTTATAAGCATCCTTATCCATAGATATAACCAAATGTTTCCGCGGACAAGTCTGCGACAGTGCGGTGACATTTTTGTGACAGAAAGGGAATGATTTGATGACAGAATCGCCATTCTGAGCAGGCTAACGGCAATACGCTCAGAGCTTAAGCGAATAGAACAAAAGGAGAAAATAGCACTTGACCCTTTTCAGCGATCTCCCTATAGTAGCGCCCCGTTGACCCAGCGCGGTTGACAAAAAAATGTGGTGAGGTGTCCGAGTGGCTGAAGGAGCACGCCTGGAAAGTGTGTATACGGCAACGTATCGGGGGTTCGAATCCCCCTCTCACCGCCACATTCTAAAGAAGAGCCTGAACGAAAGTTCAGGCTTTTTTTTGCCTGTTCTACAGAGAAGGGGGATTCGAACCCCCGCCTAATTTAACAGCTGGCAAAAGCAAATTAGCCCGCGGATTTTGCTCAATATTACTCTCTTGAAGATGTGACCACCTGTTGATAACTGGCGATAAGCTGCTTCAAGTGCATTTCCGCTTGTGCTAATTGATGTTGTGGAACGTCACCACCTGATTGCTGCAACACGCGCAGTTCTTCTTCCAGTGGCACCGTTCCGTTGAACGCCTGCGTCATATCATAGACTGCCGTTTTCAGTTCGCTCACCGTCAGATATTTGCCGCGCTTCTCATCCAGTCCGTTCAGGCGCTGCGACAACATGTTTAGCTGCTCCATGCCCTGCTGCCATCCCTGCATTTTCTCAGCAGGCAGCGCTGCCGCCTTAAGTTGCTTGTTCCAGCGTGCGCTCATCGTTTTAACAGCGTCCGAATCAGGCAATAACAGGCTGGCCTGCATCACCAGTGCATTGCCGTGCTGCAGATTCCAGTCCGGTGCTGCGCCCTGCAGCCAGTTTAGTTGCTGCTGCGTTTGCTCCAGCCATGCGCCGTCGTTTAGCCATTCGGGGGGATTAGCCTGGAGTTTTGCAACCATTTCAGGCTCAAGCGGTGCTGGGATTGGCGATACCGAAGCCAGTAATTCCTGCTGCAACGGAGATTCATGCTTGGTGTTTTGCTCAACGAAATAGTAAGCGACGAACATCAGTGACACGCTCAGCAGCGTTGCGCCCACACCACTAATAAACGCCCGTTGGCGCAGCCGCCGCAAATCGGGTGCAGGCGCTCCCGTAGACGGAACATAAACCCAGCCACTGACTTCTGCATCTGCTAACGCCAGTGCGGGCTTCTCAATCGGCGCGATTTCAGGCCGCGTAATCACGGCGTTCGACGTTGAAATATCGCAGCGCTCCAGCATCACCACGGCATTGCGAATGCGATCCAGTAGCGGATCAATCTGACTAAGCTGACGCAGTTCAAGACGTTGCAGGTGATCGCCAGCTTCGCTAAGCAAACGCGCTGCCTGGCTGAGAGCCGTTAAGTCAGATTCGGTTATCGTTTGAGTACGCAGGAACTGCTGCAACCGACGGCTCAGTCCCGCCAGCAATTCGATGCGCGAGTGCGCTGGCTGCGGCCACAGGGTCGGCCAATCGCGGGTAATCAACGCCACCAGCACCGCCAAGCCTTCTGTCATACCTACCGTTCCTGCCGTGTTCGCACGCGATAGCGTGTACCAAACGGCGCTTTGCAGCTCGACGCCGTTTTTTTCGAACAGCGTTAAACAGAGCACGGATACATGCGGCCAATCCAAATCCGGACACGCCGGGTGCGTGAGTTTCTGCATTTCCTGACGCAGCGCAGCATATTCCGCAAACGCACGCGGATCGCCGCCGGTTTTAACAAACCGAGGTTGAGATGAAGTCATTGCTGTATTCCGAAAAGCCTTAATCAGGCAAAAAAGTTAAACAGATGCCCTGGCATCCAGATATTGCTGCTGTTTCATATGGCGGATCATCACACGTCCTTCCGGCATAAATTCGGTGCCGAAGCGCACCAGTCCGCCCTCTTTGAGTTCGGCATCAATGGCATAGCGCAATTCGCCGGGCATGCTCTGCTCCAGTAACACCACATCAATGCGCTTCAGGCGCGGCTCATATTTCAGCAGCACCTCAGAGAGCGTATACAGCAGCTGATGCGCGGTGCCGGGCATGCCCTGAAGGATGCGCGTCATATCGGGCAGACCATAATCAGGGATATGCGACAGCGATCCGGCGCGAGTATTGAGGATGCGCTGCATGTTATCGAGCACCGAGAGGATCACCTGATCCTGTTCCTTCACACGGTCCAGCTCCAGCCCACCCGCGAAGCTGCCTTTCAGCAGCTCATACAAAGAAGGTTGATGGTTGCCACCACTCATGGTTTTGCCTCGCTGATCAGGCGCAGGCTGTTGCTGCTTAACTCAATCACGCGCGCTTTATCCGGATCCAAATCGTTGCGCTCCAGCACCAGCCGCCAGCTGTTTTTCGCCATATCCGGCTGCTGGAACAGCGCGACTACCGCGACAAATCTGGCTTCTTTTTCCATCGGCATATTCAGCGACACGTCGCCGCCCGGCGTCAGCACCACATCGCGATCGGCGAGGAGTTCGGCTTTGAGCACGTCCGCCGCATCGCCGGTCAGTTGCTGATACACCGCGCCGTCAAACGCTTTGCGCTCGCTGAGCTGGAACACGCGCACCATCACCGGCTGCGACAGCGGATTATGCTCGCGGCTGTCGCTGTTGAGGCTTTCACGCGCGCTGAAATCCAGATGCAGAGTTTTGATCTGCTTGTAGAAAATCGCGTCAAACGCCGCGACCGATCCATCGGTGACTTTCTGCTGCAAACCGCAGCCGCCAAGCAGCAACAGTGCGCTGCACATCAAAATTTTAATCAAAGTGGTAACTGACACGTCGCTGCTCCTCGCAGGGTTTGACCGGGCTCATGCCTGCATAGCAGCCCAGTTCAGTAGTAAAGGTTTGGGGGATGTCGCTGCACGCCTCGTCCGCGCCGAGCACGCCGGTCATGCCGAGCCAGAACGGCGCATCGCCGAGTTCCCGCGGTGCCAGCAGCTGCGTCTCCAGACACAATCGAATACGCGCCCGGTAGCGCCAGCCGAGATAGACGCGCAGCATCACCAGAAAATCCTGATACAACTGGCCGTCCGGCAGCCAGCGTGTGGCTTCGTTCGGGCAAGCGGTTTGCAGTTCGATCAGTAGCTGGCTGTTGGCATCCATCGCCTCATCGCCGAGCGGCGCGTTGCCATCCAGTACGAACTCGCATTCCAGCGGATGGCTAACCGGCACCGGACGCAGACAGTGCGGCTGCACGGTCACCGAGGTGTTCGGCGCAAGCAAACGCACCAGCGCGCGAATGCCCTCTTCCGTTCTGCCCGGCTGGCGCATGACGCCGAGTAGCGCCAGAAAGCGTGAAACCGGCGTGGCGATATGCTTGCAGGTGCCCGGAATGCCCAATCCCACCAGCCCGAGCAGCGATTGCGACGTGCTGTCGCCGCCGCCTGCCTCAAAAGTTGCCGGATACGAGTATTTGCGCCAGATGCGATAAAACTGCGTCAGGATGCGGTGGTTAAAAATATCCAGAAAGCCCTGCAGCGCTTCATGCCCTTCGTCGCGCTGGGTGATGTCATCGATGTAGCTGCCGGGCAGCGGCGAATCCACGCCGTATAAACCTAAAAACGTGGTACGCACCACCGGCGGCGCAGCGGCATCGCTTTCAGGGTATTCAACCGCTTTCAGCTCGCCTGCTGGAAATCCCATGCCGGGATGCGGCTGTAGCCGCACCGCATCGTTCTGCGGTTTGCTGGTGCTGCCGAGCGGCGGCTTATCGCGATGCTGATGTTCAATCAACTGGCAGAAACGGTAAAAGTTCAGCCGCGTCAGCTCCTGCTCCAGCCGCGGCGTCAGCCGGAGATGCGGCGATTGTGCTTCTCTTCCCATTCGAGGCGCTCTCCGGTTGGCTGCAGGATTAAAATCAGACGGTTAAAAAGGTGGATATCGGTATACAACGCGAAGAAGCGGCTGAGCATTTCGCCAAACAGGCAGATATCGCCGCTGCCGGCAAAGCCGCTGCTGTCGAGGGTGATTTCAATCTGCACGCCGCGCAGCAGATAACCCTGCTCAAAGCGTTCGGTCTCTTTGTGGCAGACGTGCAGGATGGCTTCCAGACGGCGGCGATTCATTTCGCTGTGCGTCCAGTCGTACAGCGCCAGCGTGCCGCGCAGCACCTCGGCGTTGTCCATCATCCACAGAAAACTCGAACCGAGATGGCTCAGCACGCGCCAGTGGAAGCGGTCACGATTCGGCGGATAACACGGCAGCGTCGGCGCGCACAGGTTGCGCACCTGCATCGCCACGTCGGTGCTGCTCACGGCGGTATCCAGCAGCGTGCTCTGCAGCGCGCGGCGCGGCAGCTGGCCGTTGGTGCCGGTGACGCTCACCGACAGGCTTTCGTTCTCCGGCAGGCTGTGATTATCAAAGGCTTCGCCGCCGAGGATCATCCAGGTTTCGTGCAGCCCGGACGGCCCGCGCCGCACGCGCGTGTGATAGTAATGTTCCGGCGCTTCGTGACGCAGCATGCCGCCTTTGTGGCGGAAGCTGCTGAACGGCACGTACGGCAGACCTTTCGAGGAAATTACCGAATCCACCGAGTAGATTTCGGTATGTCCGTCCTGCACACGCATTGGCCGCAGCATATACTCGGTTTGCAAGCCGTTGATCATCAATGGATCGGATTCCATCGCGAACAGGTTAATCACCGGCACGGCGTTGAGGCGCAGATGTTTTTCGCTGAACTGAAAATCATGCTCCCAGCGCTGCGCCAGCACCACGTCGAGTTCAAACCACGGCAGCGACGCGGGCAGCGCAATCTGTTCCAGCCCGCGCAGGTTCACCGCCATAAACTTCTCGCGGAAGGTGAAATATTCCAGCAGCAGCTGATAGCCGCTGAAGCTGCCCTCATCGCCCGGCCACAGCCGATCTTCCTGACTGAAGCCCTGCGCGCTGAAGTGCCCGTCAAAGCGGCGGCTGTCGGTTTCGCCCGGCAAACGCAGTGCGATGCTGGCGACGTTGAGCGTTAATGCTTCGTGCAACGCACAGGCCAGCGGCGTATCGGCATTGAGATAGAGCGGAATGCGGCTGAGATCGGTGCGGCTCCAGTCGGCCAGCGCGCCGCCGTTAAAGCGCAGGCGAACAACTGAACGTCCGGCGGCATCGGTGGTTAATTTTGCCGACTCCAGCGCCAGCGGCAGCACCTGCACGTCGCGTGTGGTGGTGTAGCGACAGCGCGTGCCTTTTTCACCCACCGGACGTGAGATTACTTCAAAGCCGCGTGCCAGCCGCATCGGCTCCTTCATCTCGCGCCAGTCGGGCGTGAATTCCACCACCGACATGGACGGAATGGTGCGCAGATAGTGCGGCCACAACAGGCTGACCAGACCTTCGGTCAGTTCTGGCAGGTCGTCGTCGAGCTTTTCACGCAGGCGACCGACCATAAAAGCAAAGCCTTCGAACAGTCGTTCAACGTAGGGATCGCGCGCGCCAGCTTTGTCGAGATTGAGCATCGCTGCCTGTTCAGGATGGGCGCGGGCAAACTCTTCGCCCGCTTCTTGCAGGTAGCGCATTTCAGCGTCGTAATAACGCAGGGTTAAATCGTCCATAATTATCTTAATTAAGTATCAAACAATGTATTTAATTCCCTATAAGCGGGAAATTAATTATAGGAATTAACTAAAGCCACACGATAGTGAGCATTGAAGTTAATCTCAATTTTTCTGATATTTATACCTGAATGGCTTCATTTTTTTATAACAAAAACCATCGTTTTCTTCATCAAATGAATCATTATTGTAACCTTCATTAACTACAACCGATATGGAGCAGGCCCCCTCTTCATCTGATAGAAGAAAATTCCATCCACCACCACCTGAAGCCGCATGTTCATATCGAGCACCTATGTTCCAACCAAGATCAATTACTGAATCATCTTTCATTAATGAACTAAACGAAGGGGAGATCTTCATTACCTCTCCAGGCATAATAACACTAGGCCTTTCCTTAATAATTTCATCTATTTTAGCAGGATCGGATTCAACTCCATATCGGCTTTCACCTGAAAGAACATAAATTGGCTTTACAGTATTATTTTTAACGATCACATGAGGCTTTGCACTCATCATGTAAATAAATGCTAAAATCATTAACACAAAAATGACAGATATGGTCTTCTTCATTTCGGCTCATCTATATGTTCAGGATTTTTACTATTCCAGCACCAGTGCTTCTGCTTTGAAACTTGAATTAATTTATTGGGAGTGTTGTGTAAAGCATCAAGTATATGTTCGGCCGTGAGATTTTCCGCATATTTACCGTACTTATGAAATAGTTCAAATCCTAATTTCATGCTCGTAACATCATCTAAAGTATCATTCCCCATTGCACCCAGAGTCATATTTTGCTCCCAGGTAGAACCTTTTAACAATAAGGACTCAGAAAAACCAACACTTAACCCAATGTATCCATAATGGATATTTGACCAAACATCATAAAAATAGTCATATCCTTTATATTTATGAAAGTATGATTCAGAATAAGCATTACTTGGTGCAGGGAGAGGACGGGCAACAGCTACAGAACCAAACTTATCTCGAATTTTTGGTTTATGATCCCAGGTCGATTTTGTTTTCACAGTCTGATACCAAATACCCATCGCAGCAATTAAATTCGGTTGGGGAGGCGATGATAACTTGGCATAAAAAGGGAGATTATTCCACTCAGCGAATCGTTGTCTGAGCATTTCGTCGTCAATGAAATAACGGATTCTATCTGCTATCTCACTTTTAGCGTTTACTTTTATTTCATTAAGTAAATATTTTGCAACCTGTATGGCACCATCAGTATGAAAGCAATTATGCTCAACATTATCTTCCTGATGGAGTGCTTCATACGGTTTCTGTAGTCCTATCATGAGTCCATCGAGAGAAGATGATGACTCTGAAGCTTCCCCACCTTTCTCATAAGTATCCTGCAGCATCGACGGAATAAACTTCGCCTTACAGGGGCAAGTGCTTTCGCTGTCCAACGTGCCGGCCATACGGCGCCCATGGATGGTGTCGTTAACGATGCCACCGGCAATAAGAAACGTACCGGGATGTTTACCGCAAAGAACCCGATCTTTTTCACGCGCAGCCGCCTTGCCAAATATTGTATGGTCAGTTGCGCCCTCAATGATTCGTCCGCCGCAGGTGGTTTTATCCCCCTGAACCAGATAAAAACCTATAGACATATTCCATTTCCTCCCTGAATAATTGTTGACGTTTACTACATAGAACAACTGGCAATAGAAATAGAAATAGAAATAGAAATAGAAATAGAAATAGAAATAGAAATAGAAATAGAAATAGAAATAGAAATATTAACTTTTTTCAGATAGTAATGTACGCAAATTGGGTTGTAGAAAAACTTTTCACTTTCTTCACCTACTGATTCCCTTTCAGGGTATTAATTTTAAAGCCAATAAAATAATGATCAGAAAAAAGAAACTAATAATGAGCACGGTGATCATGGCTTTTCAAAAATTTCATATCTTTGGTATGAGTATTTATATTGCATAGATTTTCACTCATTACATATCTCGTAGCAGTCCCTGGCATCCATCCACTGGGGACCTCAACACATTTTTTATAGCTTTTATCTTCAAGCTCAGATTTATACCATACAGAAAAAATATATGCGCCAATCAAAGCAAAAACGAATGTAATAACAATCACTCTGCCTAGATATTTCATAGCAATGTCTGGCATGCCGACACCGTAGATAGCAACGTAACCAGGAGCTATAGAAACACTTAATAAAGTAATAGAAAACAGTAAAGAAAACCTCCCATCCAAGAATAAACCACCGTTGGCGGAAGCATTAAATAATCAGTGACAGATTGAAATGAAAAGTAGAAATCTGCAATAGCCATTATGAAAAAAAATAAAAATGCACACATAGCCTTTAGCCTCACAGAATTCATCGACGTTCTAACCTTAAAATATTATTACAAATTAATGACATCTCCTCAGGAAGGGGCAAAAAAAAATTTAAATTCAACCTGCTTTTTTATAACAGAACACCTCATGTTTAGCATACTTCGTCCCTGTACCAGGCATCCAGCCGGATGATGAATTAATACATTCTGAATAACCTTTTTCACTTAATGAATCCTTATACCACAATGAGAAAGTAATCATTAAATAAACGGTTATACTCAAAATAACTATCATGATAGTAAATAGCTTCTTAGCATAATAAACACTCACCTGTTTTCCAAAGAAAACAACAGGAATCAACATCATCAACAATGGTGAGAAGAAGAATACAAAACAAATTGCAAATACGGTCCAGCTTGAAAATGTAAGAGAATCCGGATATGTCAAATACATTTTAAACTGACTTAAACCTATGAAGGACAATCCTATGGACATTAATAAAAAAAACAAAAAACCTAATAAAGCAAAAGATCGTTGCTGCAATGAAAACATAATTAATATTCAACCCGTGTAATTTACCTTAAGGCTTTTTGAGTATCTTTTCGTTTCATAACCCCCTACACGCTGTTACATACCATATGAATTCAACATTCCTAATTTAAATACCTTCTTCAATCTTCGGTTTACGCCGCCCTCATTCTACCCTTGAAAATATTAATGACATCATCTATTTGGTTGTAGACAGTCACTTTAGGCTTAGGTTTTGTTATATTTTAAAAATAAATTTTATTAAAATTATTAAAAGAAGTTTAGCTATGTTAGTTTTTTTAAATCCCAACTAAAGCATAAAATAAACATATAATAACTCATTTGTTTTTTGACATTTTTTCTTATAACAAAGATCCGTATTCTTAACATACTCAGTAGCCGTTCCAGGCATCCATCCAGAAGGAATACCCTTGCAAGTGGTATAACCTTTATACTTCAATGTAGAAACATAGAAAAAAGACATCAAGATTGATGTAATAATAGAAAATATACACACCCACTTGAAATATGGTATGACACGATTCACTTTAACCAATGCCACATCATGTCCAAAAACCAAAAATGAATAAAACCAATATGTAGGAAATGGCAACGTCAGCGGGATGAAAAATAAGCTAACTGACATCCATGAAAAAAGAATGACATCCTTAAACTTAAGATACCCTGATAGTTCATCAATCCAAAAATAGAGAGATAAAAAAGACATTGACATAAAAATTAAAATTGAGAATATCGCCCTTGCTTTTTCTTTCATTTTAATAACTCCCTTGGATAATATCATTAATCGTATTTCTTAAATAAATTCGAATTTTATGCTCGATAACCAACTTACTTTTTTCAATCAGTCATTCACTTTTAGCTCTCATACACCCAATAATTGGAATTAGTCGATAGTAACTAAAAGATGTATGTTGATATTTCTACTTAACACAATTCGAGAGTGATCTTACATATTCAGTAGCCATACCAATAGTCCATCCTCTGGGATTCCCTGAGCAAATAAAATAGCCTTGACTAATGAGGTAATTCTTGTAAAAAACAATAAATACAACAGCAAAAAAAACATAACCAACCAATAAATATATAAATAGCTTATTAATTACTTTGCATTTTTTTATAGCTAATTTCTCCCCATAACGAATAACCATAAACCAATAAATGCAAGGGAAGAATAAAATTATTGGTGCCAGCGGCAATGATAAAGCATAGGGAGAGAAGACAATACGTACTGCAAATGAAAAATAGTTATTAAATGATACTAAAGCCCCCCAGCAAGAACCGAAAGACAATATTAACCAGAAGATTACTGAGACTAAAAATTTACACTTTGCATTTATCATATCAGACATCATTAACAATCATTTATTTTTATTGCACAAGTCTTTATTAATTACATATTTCGTGGCCATTCCTGGCATCCATCCTGTTGGTATGCCTGAGCAACTATAATAACCCTTGTTATTCATACTACTAATGAAAAAAACTTTAAAAGAGAAACCATAAATAAGTGACAAAAAAAACCCAGAGAGTATTATCATCATTGCAACTTTCTGATGTTTATCATTCATACGCTGCCCTTTAATAGAGCCATAAATACCAGATAAGCAAAATGGTAGCATTATGAATGCTGATAAAGTTAGAGATACCAATCCTGTTGAGTATGTCATCGCATCAGGAAATGCCAAATACTCTTTTGTTGAAACATAACCAATATAAGATGCAAGCAACGATAAAACCCATATAATGATGCTCCACGTCAAAAGCACAACTCTTGTCGATAATGGAAATTTATGCATTATAGTTCCTCAGGAATGATTTCATTAATACTGGATTTTAAATATTTCACAATCTCTTCTAATATAACTTGCCTTCCTTTTCGCAGCATTTCGTCAGCAAACATAGAGCCAAGATCCCAAACTCCTGCTTCTATATTTCTTGCAGTGAGCATTACTTCTTGTTGGGCTGATTCAATATAATTTATAACTCGATCTGTTATGCCGAACTTATCGTCCAGATAGTTTAGTATGAGAGCAGCACTAAAACCAACTCCAACAATAGCCACTGTAGGAGCAATCACGAATGAAAACATGACTCCAGCAATAAGCCCCGCACCACCAGATATAACAGATGCGATGCCTATCTTAACAACATCAGTTGCCAAAGAGCCGATAAATTTCGCCAATTCAACTTCATCGTTAAAAATATAATCTAAAGTTCTATAAGCAGCAGCAACAATAAAAGTTGCCCTGGCACCCTTCAAAATATTTTTAGCTACACCTTGAGATGCATATTTACCCAACCCTAAATCGATTAATCTAGGGTTTTTCGCAGAAAACACAGGTGCATTTAGAATTTTCCTTATGCCTGGATATCCAGTTATTTTAATTAGGTCATTCCCACTTTTACCGACATATGAAATTGCCTTAATACCAAAACGGCCCAAATCACTCACTAACATTGAGGCTGTAACAACATCCTTAATATTAGTACCATAGTTGATAATTATTTGAGCTGGCCCACTTTGCGTTAAGTTAACCCAGCCAGATTTCCACGATCCCCAGGAAGCCAACACCTCAAATGCTTCTTCAAGCGTAAGCAGCATTACGTCTTGATTATTATTTTTCAGCATCGACCTTAGCGCCATATCTGGCAGATCATACGTGTTTCTCAACACAGGATAATCAGGCACAAACCCAGAAGGTACTTTTTCGCCCGTTAAATAAGCGGGCAATGGTCGCGCTACAGGATTTGAAGCAGATGATTCACTGGTCGTTGCAGAGCCGCCACTCGCTTTCTCATAAGTATCCTGCAGCATCGACGGAATAAACTTCGCCTTACAGGGGCAAGTGCTTTCGCTGTCTAACGTGCCGGCCATACGGCGGCCATGGATGGTATCGTTGACGATGCCACCGGCAATAAGAAAGGTGCCGGAATGTTTGCCGCAAAGAACCCGATCTTTTTCACGCGCAGCCGCCTTGCCAAATATTGTATGGTCAGTTGCGCCCTCAATGATTCGTCCGCCGCAGGTGGTTTTATCCCCCTGAACTAAATAAAAACCTTTTGCCATGTTTCACTCCCTGAATAGTTGTTGTGGCTTAACCGCACAACACGGCGGCACGGGCAGGATCGATAGTGATCAATCCCGAGAGCAGCGCGTCCATTTCTGGTTGCAACCGAACTCTGTCGCTCTCGCCTCGGGCGGCTTTCACTCGCAGCAGTTTGAGCCTACGCGCACGCACTTCGAACATTAAGTCAGGTGACCACTGCGGTAATGTCAGTCCATCTGCCTGGGTATTCAATTCGCCCAGCAAATGCAGCGCCATATCGTTGCGGCCAAACTGTTCGCATACCCGAGCCATTAACAGGCGCAACAACCATTGATCGCGCACGCTACTGACACCCGGCCGCAATTGCAGCCAATACAACGCCGCATCCACACCTTCCGCATCCGCTTTTTCCAGTGCTTCAGCTTCAAGTGACAGCACATCGCTTTCCGGCTGACTGCCGTTAACCATCGTTTCTGGCTCATGATACGCTCCGCCGCTAGTGACACGCTGAGCGATCCAGTTGAGTGTGACGTCATCCGCAAAGGGTGTGCCGTCGGCGAAGGTCAGCGTTTCCAGCCCTGGTAAACGTAGCAACAGCGCATTGAGATCCTGCTCGATAATGGTCGCCAGACTTCTTTCTTTATTACTGCGGGTCAGAGCCTCCCACGCATACCATTGCAAATCGAGCCACAGATGATTAGTTGCCTGGCTGAACAGCGAGTCCGTCAGCTCAATCAGTTCAAGCCAGCTTTGTTGCAGATAAAGACGTTTTAAATGTGCGCGGTGCTCGGGTTTCGGTGTCAGCAGGCGCGTATTGCCGCCAGCACCTAACGCAGGAAGTTGCGTCATAGTGTCCCAGCGCACACTCTTCATCAGATGATGCGCGGCTAACCATCCGCCCGGTTGCTCGCGAAGATAAGTCGCCAACACTTTTGCCTGCGCTTTGAGATTTTCACCTGAATTAACTGGCTTGAGTGATGACGCATCAATATCACGTCCGGTATTAAATTCCTCAGCACTGTGCTGTGGGACCATCGCGTCAGCGCCCCCGTTCTGGGCCAGCCTGATCTCCAGCGCGTTAATCAGAGGCTGAATTGCCGCACGCTCGTCCTCCTGCAATGCTTCGCTTACCAGCAGCAAGCCACCGCAAATACGTCGGGTACAATCTAAATCGGCTTCCGGCCACAGCGATAAACTGTCCAGCATGCGCGCACTACCTAGCCAGGCGAGTGCGGCTTGTCTGCTACGCGGACGCTGCGGATGAAGTTCATTGCCGTAGTGCTGTAACGCCGCCGCCAGTAATTCAACGCCATCAGCCAATCCGGTTTCGCCATCCTGATGCAGCCGCGCCCAGAGATAAAAGGTAATGATGCGAATATCTTTGCTGACGGAATTAAGCAGCGGCTCCGTCAGTGAAGTAATTAGTGCAGTATCAATGCCGGAGAGTTTGTTGACCTCTTCACGGATCAACAAAAACTGGTCGTCATAGGCGGGATCTGCACCGCATGGCGTTTCTGCTGCGATAGGTTGTAACCAGTTTGACCAGTGATTCAGACGCTGCTGAGCATCAGCCCGCAGCGTAGAAACTTCGGCTCCACACGCGCTGATTAATACATTAATGTCCGCCATTATTCCGTTCCATCCATGTCTGTGGGTATTTCATCCATTGCCGCTTCGCGCGGTGCCATCGATTGCGAAGCGGAAACCGCATCAACACTGAATATCTCGTCCGGCAGCGTAAATCCACGCAGCCGCAACAGCGCCAGCGGGCCGTCGCTAATCTGCGTGCGCAGCACCCATTGCAGGTTGCGTTTATCCGGAGTGGCAAAGTTCAGCATCCACTGGCTGCGATCCAGCCGCTGACGCTTACCTTGCTCTAACCAGCGGATAAAGCCCCAGGTTCCGCTGTAATCACCGTAAATCTGGCCACCGTTGCCCACGCCAGTCCAGGTGAGCAGCGTGCCGGGCTTTAAGTTCTCGCCCGGCCAGCGCATCGCCTGCCATTCCGCCATCTGGTTGAAATAGCTCAGCGTCTGCCCGTCGATTTTCAACTCGGTTTTCACCACATCAGGTGTCGGACGTCCCTGAAGTTCAAAGCTAATCCCCTGCGTGCCGTCGGTGAACAGGATATCCGCCAGTTCACGCAGCTGATTCACCGCTTTAAGGAAGGCTGGGTTAAAGGTTAATCCCTGGCTGTGCGCGCTGTCCGGCACCCAGCGACTGCCCTCTTTCTGCAGCACACCACCGAGGCGACCGCTAAGGAAGCTGTCGATACGTCCAGCATCTTTACGAATGAACTCGGCCAACATGGGTAGTGATGCATCACTGTTGCTGGCTGCAAACGGATAGCGTCCGTCAAATGCGGTGCGCCAGTTTTCCACGATGGAACGTTTCCATTGTGCATTGAGGCTGACAGCAGAAGGCTCCAGGATGGTTTCCCACGCCTGGTTCAGCGGCTGGACAAAAAATGTCTGACCAAATCCACTCCACTCTTCGCCCAGACTCGCCGCCATCAGGCTGCCGTACTGCTGCGTATCGGTGAGATCGACGCTTTTGCCCTGGAATACCGTTTGCGCCAGCGTTTGAAGCATCTCCTGCGGGTCTGGCGCAGCCGCAACCTGCTGTAAACGCAGGCGCACGCGAGTTATTCGGGTAAGGAAGGTTTGCAGGCTTAGCGTGCTATCGGCAGCCATCAACTGTGCGCCGCTGCTTTTACCCATAAGTGCCAGCAGTGGGCCAAAAGTGGCATCCAGCGGGCCTTCCGGTCCGCTGACCTGCTGATCAATTGCCGGTTTCTCTTTCTGGCTAATGAGATCTTTGGCCGAGTTAATCAGCGTATCCGACAGCGCGGCGCGCTTCTGTCCGGTCTGTCCCTGCCAAGCCACCGTGTTCATCAGAGCAATCAGTGGCGACTGACGCACATCGCTGAGCAGCGTCAGCTGATCGGTAACGTCTGCGATATTGTTCGCCTGATTGAGGCGCAGGCTATTGAGGAAATTCAGCCAGCTGGCAGCGAAATCGGTGAAGTAGCGTTGCGTCAGACGCGCCTGTAGTGCTTCCGGGGAAACATCCTGAGAAACCGCACTACGGCTGTCGCTGAGAACCCAGTCAATCTGATCACGCCGCGCACTCGCCGCCTTCTCAATTTCCTGACGTACGCCGCCTTCCCACGCCTGGCGGGTGAACATGCCCGGCACCGTTTCATCGCTGGTAAACAGGCGACGCGGATCGGTGCCGGGTGCCATATCTTCCAGTGAAACATCAGCATAGTTGCGGCGCACGGCCTGCAGCACGTTCTGATAAAGCGTGCTTTCGGCATTGCGCTGACCAATCTGCTGTAGCAACACCTGACGCACCTGCGCCAGTAAAGCCGCATCGGGCTTGATACCCCACGTTGGTTGCTGAGGAAGATTCGCGGCGTAAAAGAACCACAAATCCGGCGACAGACTCTGCCATAACGCCGTAGAAATGCCGTTACGCTCCGGCTGCACGGCCTTCATGGTCTGCACAAAGAAATCGGGCTCGGAACGGTTCGGGCGCGACATCATCAGCCAGGCTTTGAGCTGGTCATAACTTGGTTGTGCCAGCGTGGCGCGCAGCGGGCTGGCGGGCGGTAGATCGGCCAGCCGCGTTAGTTTCGTTTCCAGTGACGCGCGGGCCGAATCGTGAATTAAGCGGTTTCCCGCCACGGCATACCACGGTAACAACGCGGCATGCAGTTCCTGCGTGTGGCTAAGCCCAAATCGCTGATACCACGGCGAGCGGTGCGCAAGCCAATATTGCTGTAGGCCAAGATCGTTACGCAGGCTATGCAGCGCAATCAGCTGCTGATCATTAACGGCGGGATTCGTCACCAGCGTCTGCGCTTTTTCCGCAGCACTGACAATCTGATAACGGTTGATGCCAAACGACACCATCATGCCAGTGCCCCACAGCAGCATTACCCCCATCAGCGTCCACGCCAGCGTCTGTTCCCAGGGCAAGCCGGTGCGCCTGCCACGCATTTTGTCCTGGCTGATGCCCTGCCACAATGCGCTATCGTTTAGCGCATGTGGATGCACGCTCGCTGAAGCATGCGCTCGCTCCGGCAGACTGAATACAAGCCCGCGCAACGGCATTTTGCGCTGAGATGCAAACCACGGCGCCAGACGCTGCTGCCATTGCTGGTTTTGATCGGCGAGTTGCTGAGACAGGCGCAGCAACCAGTCATGGCTGCGCTGTTGCGAAATCTGCGTCATGCCCTGCTCGCGCAGCAGCGGGATGAGGTTTTCTATCTGTGTGCTTACGTCTTCGGGAACTGCGCGGGCGCTGAAAGTCAGCCCCGGCGCGTTTTGTTCACGTTCGTCCTGCGACCACGCACTTTGGCTGAGTTGCCACAGCCAGATGGGCGCCTGCCAGCGCAATGCAGCACTGATTTTTTCCAGCGAACGGCGATATACATCACTCTGCTTTGGCGATAGCGTTTCATCCGGCTCTAGCAGATGAACAATGCCATCAAGTGGGCGGCTGCGGCGCAATTTGCGTAATGCTGCAAGTATTTCGGCATCTGGCTCGCTGCTCAGGCTGCCGCCGTAAATCAGTACGGTGCGATTACCTTCCAGCCATTGCTGGTTCGATAAGCCGGGAACCAGCGCCTCAACGGCCGCCTCTTCACCGGTCACCAGTAGCACACGAACCTTGCCGCGCCAGAAAAACTGATAGCGGCTACGCAGATACTGTTTAAGCTCCTTCAGCATGGCTTGCGCAGGAGACGTCGAGGTCGCGTCTTTCTTCGGTACGGGAACATCATCACCATTGACACCTTTCAACTGCGCATCAAAGGCTGATTTTCCGGCCTGACGCATCAGCAGAATACCGACAGCCGCAATCAGAAAGAAAGTCACGGCGAGAGTCAGAGAAGCCGCCATCCAGCGTTGTTGCAATGTGCTTTCGTTAACAAGGCTGACGCTTTCAGGATGTTTCCAGCAGATAAACCACGCCAGCAAAGCCAATGCAGAGAGCAGCAGCATGATCAGCCCGAACCAGAACTCGGCTGATTTGGGCATTAATTTTGATAAGAAGCGTTTCAAGTATCCCTCTCGTGCGGCGGCGTAACTGGCGAAACCGCCATGCTCCACATGTCATCCGTTGAAGTGTCCCCGGTAATAATCATCTGGGGACGATGGGTCAGTGTTGCGGCCTGGAATGCAGCCGCTATCGCCAGCCACGGCGCAGCGGCTCCAGCATGGCCGATTGATATATCTGGGGTAATCACGTTTTCCGTTTCCACGGCTTCAACCGAAAACGCCTTCAAAACGCTGAAAGTGGAAAGGTATTGCTCTTCCGTCACACCAGCGATCCACAGATGCTGCACGAGACCTTCTTCCAGTGGCACGTTGTCTGCCGCCTGTTTTATACATGCGGCGAGATCGTTATCCTTATTGAGGTCTGGGCGGTGCAGCAGAGCCGCCGGGTTGATCGTGTGTTGCGTCATTCGGTTGCCGAGCAACAGTGCCACGCCAGCTTCCGCGCTGTCTTTTACCACTGGCGGATCAATCTGCAACGCGATAATAAGAAGGAGTGCATCATCGGTAAATCTTTCATTCAGCCACTGGTTAATTACTGAAACACCCTCTCCGGTAATAAATTCAACTGGATGAGATAATTCGGCTTCGTGAAAGGCATGAGTGATTTCGTTTTTTACTTCTCGGATGCTGACAGAAGAGGAAATATTCAGCGCTATTTTTATTGTCTTCTTGGTATCCAGCTTTTCAAGTTGCGGAATAATGGAAGACAGCAGGTAATTCATGGTATGGCACATCACTGCATGAGGCTTATCAAACGCCTGCGAGGCAATCTGACTGTGATTCACGCCGCCATTTCCCTTTCTGTCACTTTGCGCTCGCTTTGCACCGGAATTTTCCATAAGAGCCTCCAGCGGCGTGGGATAATAAATATCCGGTGAATGACAGGTCAGATATTCCGCTGCCAGAATTTGCAGCGCTCGACGACTCTTTTGTGTCTCATAAAGCAGCCACCGCTCACGCTGATTATCCTTACCATTAGCAATAATATTCCCTGCCAACCAAACAAGTAGATAGCTGCCAAATATTATTATCCAAAGCGCTATTCCACCGCCGATAGCCAGCCACCACAAAATACGGCTTTCAATTGACTGCCCGAATAACCGTGTGATCACTGCACTAAAAATCAGCAGAATAGCCAGCAGGATCAGCCAGCGAGCGAATTTTATGGGTTGAGGCCGAGGTGATATGGGTGGCAGTTTTTTTAATGAGTATTTTTTATTTTGCATATGAACGCTCGGCCAGCTGCTTCTCTGTAATCGCTAGTAACGTCGAACAGAAAACGATGGCCATTTATTAAGCATGTAATTCAGGAGTGGTTTGTTAGTTCTGAGGTTGTAGTCAGGTTTTGGAGGATCTTCACCTCCGTAAGTATTCTCATCTGGTGTAATTATTTCTTCCTCACTTCGTAATGCGTACTTCTTTCCATCCTGATAGGCCAAATATTTAATCTCGCCGGGATCTACTCCACCAACACAAAGTAATCGATATGCAAACAATAAATAATTCCCTCCATGATCTTGTAAATCAATAAACTCAAAGGTCTCGGGATAAATGGTGATATCGTAGTCAAGCGGACAGGCTTCTACCGCATCGCGTACTTTCCAGCTTTGCACATCATTTATGATCCCTTCACCAGAAAGATAAATGGAACCAATATCCTCTCCTTTTGGACCATTTCTGACATTAAGATTTACCACGTTGTTGCCATTGCTGTCAGTCCAGGCGGCTTTGAAAGTGCTTTCCTCTGCAGCAGAGTTAAACACAGGTAATATTAACAAGATTACAGCTGCAATTTTTTTAATTAACACTTCATAAACTTACTTAATAAAAGCACTTCGTTAATAATCCTCTATGTATCATCCATTAATTGACTTATAAAAAGATATTATTCAGGGTTCAGATGGAAGGATTTTACCTTCGATAGACTTACAAATGGCATTCCCCATATCATCGGATGAAATTATTCTTTCTTTTTTTATAATAGTTTTACGAATTTCATTTGGTGATGAACGATCGAAAGTATATATTATGACATTTTCTTCTTTCAAATTGTAAATAATTAATTAATATATTTTATTTAAAAAAACCACACATTCCTATTTAATGGTTAGCCTATATTTCTTATAAAAATCTCTTCATGATTTCATCGTTCCCAAAGTGTAACCGGACACAATAATATCATAATCTCCGGGCTTTTTAGGAAGTCCAACTATTGTTAGTTTATGATAATCAACATTCACGTCATCTTCATTCCCAACTTATATTTCATTGCTTCAGGTTCCCACATTAGCCCTGAACCTTCAGGGACAATAATCACTGACACACTAGATTTATTAACAGGACCTCCATTAATCTTAATTTGACTCCCATACTCTTTACTCATTGCGCCACTGGGAGGTACCGCAACTTCAGGAAAAACATCAGGATTAGGAGCGCGGCAACCAGAAGTTAATAATAACAAACATAAAATCATGACTCTCATTTATTTAATGGTTAGAAAACCCACTCCTTCAAGATATGACACCACAAATAAAAAAGAATTTGTTTAATTAAATAAAAGTGCGTACATAAATCAAAGCACATTATAAAATCATCAAATTTAATTCTTATTGAGAGCATTCTAAAAAGTCCTTTTTATTTAAATTAAAGTATTTCAGATCAGAAAGATCCACTCCTTTAATTGATATCAACTGACTTTTTACTTGGGAGAAGCACAATTTTCCATCTAAATAAAAATACACCTCATAACTTACATCAGGTTCATCAGTGTTTATATGATAGATAGACTTCGTAATAAACCAAGCCACACCATTTTCATCATAAGTTCTGACTACATCATCAAAACCTAAGCATTGCTCAGAATCCTCAGCATATTCAGATTTGTATTTTCGGTTTGGAATTAAAACTTCCCCACCCATAACATAGGCTAAATTACACCGAGAATAAGGTTCCTTTATACCTTTTATACCTTCACGATTAAAGACGAAAGGAAAAACATTGGAGTGTTTATCGTTGTAAATATAGTAACTTTTAAAACCTTTCTCATGAGCTTTTACACCATATACCTGAGATAAATTATATGGCACCCCATTTCTATATACATATCTTTCAATTGAAGATATAACATCATATTTATTATCAGCTTGGGTTTTTCCAGCTATAGAACTTATTGAAACCAACAACATCAAGAAAAAAAATATTGATTTCATATGATTTTCACTCGTATTGATTTGTATAATCAACAGTAACATTTATATTGTTACATCCTTTAGCTATCGTGATAGCCTCCACAACGTACCTCTTAACTTAATCATTAAGGAAATAATAACAAAACCTCGTGTAAGCTTGCCTTTCAAAATAACCGTAACCACCACCATTTATTAAAACAGAACACCTGCCAATACTTTCGGATGTTATACCTTGATCTGAGATTCTGTTTATATTTATTTTTTTACTGTGATGTTTAGACACCCAATAAAACCCTGTACTATCGGTTGTATAAAATGAGTGGTACTTCAGCTGTCGGTGCGCAGTTTGAGGCCTTCGCCTTGCGTTGGCCATCGACCAGATGCCCGAGTTTAAGCTGGTTTTTACCGCGGTATCCTGTGATGAGCCTGATGTGTTCCTGGCCGCGCGTACTGTCGAAGCCTAGCTGCGAGGTTAATTATCCCTTTTTCTTGCGGGATATTTTCTGTTCGCTATAACGGGGCGTCTGCAGGAGAAACCGTTTTTATTTTTGTATTAATCACGCGCTCAAAACGGACTAATTTAAAGCTAGCACCTGGGCTGACAAGATAAAGTTTCAAGGCATTTTTATAAAGATTTTATTCATATTCAGCATCATCAGCGTCTATCAGAGTTTCATCCACCTCAGTGAATATCAGCGGGCCGATAACATTCTGCGCGCGTGTCGTCATCAGGCAACTTCCCTTAATAATGGGGATTGAGACATGCAGATCACCATGAGTCGTTCGTTATGGATCCAGGCTCCTGCCCGTCGGAATTTCACGATATACGGGGTTTCGGCAGGGATATAAAGTGCAAATCAGCGTAATAATACGTGAGAAGCCTCCAATATCGCATCAAAAAGGGGTTTAATTCATTCTATTTGATAGGTTAACTAATGTTTAACTTTTCATTGTGGGTCATTTTTTGGGGTAATCAATTTGCCATCAAGTTCTTCAAGAGTCTTTTCCCCAATGAATAGTTGTTGGCATTTATTATTTATTTCATCATCAGAATATTTGGATGTGAAAACCACTTTTTTATTATTCTTTATATCCCATACTCCAGGAAATGCATCAACAGAACAATCAAGATCATAAGGTGATACATACTTACCGTTACGTGATATTTTTCCAACATAACGATTAGTCCCAGTATTGAATGGGTAATTGGAACTATTAGCATTATAGAAGCCAGGTCCAGTTATTAAATTCTTATCACTACCAAAAAGTGAAATGATTGCTGTATAGCTTCGTTCACTTGCATCCTCTAATGATAATGACAAAAACAACCGTTTTTTGAAATTAATATCAACAATAGTAAAGCCAGGGTTTGGTGGGTTTGGAATTTCATGTAATTTAACCCCTTCATCATTACAACTGACAACCTCATCAGGGATAAGATATTTATTTGTTGAATACACAAGAATCGCTAAATCATCATTTGTCAAAGATATAACACCCATACCAGTATTGTAGCTTGCATTTCGGTTATTTATCTTGCAATAACTAACATTGTCATTTAACTCATTAACGACTTTTATCAAAGAAGGATTTTGTTTATCAAAATTAATTTGATAACCATTGTAAACAACAACATTAGAAACATATGCATATGGGATTATAGGAATAAAAATACACAACCAAAAAAACTTAGACAAACAATAAGGCATCATTTGGTTCCTTTTTTTTAGCTAAATTTATATTTCTTAGCTTATACCTTTCAAGTCACCATTGGGTGCATTGCTTACCCGCTCAGTTACAAAGTTATCATCTGTAAATTTTTTCCTGAACAGTACTCTCAATGTGGTCATTAAAATAAAAATGACATAAATGCATTTGCATCAATATATGCATAAAAAGATCCTGTGCTTTCTTATCCGATATTTTTTCACCAAAGGTTGTATATCATACCGAACACAATTTTATTTATAACCTCTCCATTTTAAAAAATTAAATGATCTACAGACAGTATAATTGCGCGTTTTAATCATATTCCTCGGGTGTAATCAATTTACCCCCAAGCTTTTCAAGAGTTTCTTTCCCATCGAATAATTTTTTGCATCCATTTTTAATTTTTTCGTCACTCATAGTTGATGGAAAAATAACTTTCTTATTAGATTTGATATCCCAAACCCCTGGGAATGACTCTTTTGAACAATCAAGCGTAGATGGATGAACATAATTACCATCTAAAGAAATATTTCCTTTGTATATATTATCACCAATGTAGAATGGATCAGGTTTGTCGTTTATATCAAAAAAGCCAGGACCAGAGAGTAGATTTTTATCACTGCCAAGACGCGCAACTGTTGCCGTATAGCTTAAACTTTTAGCATCCTCTAGGGATACAGAAAGGTATATTTTATGTTTGAAATTGATATCAATAATTATGTCTCCAGGGCTACTTGGGTCATTTATTTCATGCAACTCTACCTCACCATTCTTACAGGAAATAATTTCATTTGAATTAAGATATTTATTAGTTAAGTATACCAGCACTCCCTTATTGTCACTTGTCAATGAAATGTCGCCCATTCCATGATTGTACTGAACCTCCCAATTAATTATTTTACACTCCCGCACTTGATCCCCACTGTTTATAAGTACTATTGATAAATCTTTTTCATTAAGTTTAATATCATAACCTTCGTATTTTATAGCGCTAGCGTGCGATATTAAAGGGAGTAAAAAAAAACTGAAAAAAGATAACAATTTAGATATCATCATTAATTTCTCCTTTAGCATACTTAGTCATTTTTTTCTCTCATTTAGCCCAAGAATTCCGCCATTAATCGCTTTAGTAACTTTTTCTATAATGACATCACTATCTGATGAATTTATTCCATCTGAATCCATAACCTTTAACACTGTACTTTTAAAACATGCTATATAAAATGTTCCAGTATCTATACAATTATAAGAGTTTTCGGTAACTAAATGAGGCGAATCAATTACAGGAGGTCGTTTTTTCATTCCTGTTAGATTTTTTTTCTTATATTGGGGGTCCAGCCAGACAAGCAGATAGCTGCCAAATATTTTTATTCAAAGCGCTATGCCACCGCCGATAGCCAGCCACCACAATATACGACTTTCGATTGACTGTCCTAATAACCGGGTGACCACTGCACTAAAAATCAGCAGAATAGCCAGCAGGAACAACCAGCGCGCGAATTTTATGGGTTGAGGCCGAGGTGATATGGGTGGCAGTTTTTTTAATGAGTATTTTTTATTTTGCATATGAACGCTCGGCCAGCTGGTTCTCTATAATCGCTAGTAACGTCGAATAGAAAAAGATGGCCATTTATTAAGCATGTAATTCAGGAGTGATTTGTTATTTCTGAGGTTATAGTCAGCTTTTGGAGGATCTTCACCTCCGTAAGTATTCTCATTTGGTGTAATTATTTTTTCCTCACCTCGTAATGCGTACTTCTTTCCATCCTGATAAGCCAAATATTTAATCTCGCCGGGATCTACTCCACCTACACAAAGTAATCGATATGCAAACAATAAATAATTCCCTCCATGATCTTGTAAATCAATAAACTCAAAGGTCTCGGGATAAATGGTGATATCGTAGTCAACTGGACAGGCTTCTACTGCATCGCGTACTTTCCAGCTTTGCACATCATTTATGATCCCTTCACCAGAAAGATAAATGGAACCAGCATCCTCTCCTTTTAGACCATTTCTGACATTAAGATTTACCACGTTGTTGCCATTGCTGTCAGTCCAGGCGGCTTTAAAAGTTCTTTCCTCTGCAGCAGAGTTAAAAGCAGATGAAACTAATAAAATTACAACTGCAGTTTTTTTCATTAACACCTCATAAACTTACTTAATAAAAACACTTCGTTAATAATCCTCTATGTATTATCCATTAATTGACCTATGAAAAGATATTATTCAGGGTTCAGATGGAAGGATTTTACCTTCGATAGACTTACAAATGGCATTCCCCCATATCATCGGATGAAATTATTCTTTCTTTTTTTATAATAGTTTTACGAATTTCATTTGGTGATGAAAGATCGAAAGTATAAATTATTACACTCTCATCTTTCAAATCGTAAATCATTGCACCATTGAAACCTGACACTCGGTCATCTTTAAAATTGCTGAGTTTCTTCGCCAATTCTGTCCTGGACAAATCAGAACTTATAGCACCATCTATAAGTTCATTATCAATATTTTTTGGAATCGTATTCAAATATACAATATCAATGTAAGGCACATAGTCATTAGGTGTACATGATGGGGTTTTAGGATTATCAACACCATAATAATTCCTAAAGTAACCATCAAAAACATACTTTATGTTTTTAGCATTTGTTGTTGGTTGTACAAAAAGAGATATGCCACCCGGTGATCCGGCGTAAGAAAGCCATGGGATTAACAGTATTGACAAAATCATCTTATTCATCATTCTATCTCTAATAATAACTTTATCGTACATGCGATTTTTTATTTAAAAAGCACCCATTAAAATTGATTGTTAAGTTATAAATCACCACAATGATTTCTCGATAAAACCGGCACCCTCACCTTATTATCAGCTCAATTTGTAATATAAATATCTTTATTAAAAGAAGCATTAGAAGATTTAACCCCACCATTATTTAATGTAACTTTGTGATTTTTATATAAAAATATAGACTTATCTTCAAATGTCATAGTAGTTACATCTTCGCCCCAAGTCACTGTCATTAAGTTCGCATTTATCACTGGCGGGTAAAAAGAACTTGATAATTCAACTCCATTTGTTAGATCTAATATTTTATATTTTTGGCAATTTGATTCCTGCTCACCATAAATGCAATCACTTGCATCATAAGATATAATTAACTTATCTATTAGTTTATTTTTATTTTTGTGATAAGGAAGGTCATAATAAACAAATGATTTATTTACATCGCTCGTAATGATACTGCTAATTTTCATGTCGTTTAAATAAATCCCTACTTCATTTTCAGAAATATGTTTTGACCTTAAGTCACCTAAAGATGTGATACATTTATCTAATCCGATCTTGCAGCTTAGTTCCGCTGAAACTAAATTTGGGAAAATCATCATTGAAAACAGAAAAGAAATAAACAACTTCATTATAGACCTCTCATTTTTTTTATTACGTTAAGTAATTCAACATCCTTAACTTGCTTTCCTGTAACTTTGGGACAATAGAAATTCAGCAACTTTATATTCGAATTTATGTAGCCATTCAACCATTCACGATGTGCCAAGACATAGCTTTCGTTATTATCTTTTGCTCTTAATTCTGCTTTCCTAGAGCCAACTTGTGCAGTAAGTAAGACTTTCGCACTCGGTTCTGTAATGGTGTTCTTTATAAATTTCACTGCATCACCTATCCCAAGGTGATGAGTAAGATAAATTATTTTTGCCTTTTCAGCATCATTTAACTCCTGAATATTAAAACCAAATTTTTCCAATAAACTCAGATTAGACAATCCATAATCAACTGCTGCCATTATAGCATAGATAGATTCGAATCTTTTATTTAGCCAATTTTGAATTAATTTAGTTGCTTTTGGTGGATAAGGTGACTTGCCTGAAAGATACCCTCCATTCATAAGCTCACTCTCGGTTTTCCATTCATCTGGTGAGATATTGATCACTTGTTCCATTATCGGCTTCTTGTCCTTCCCTATTACAACTTTACCTTTACTGTCCTTTCTTTCACGATCTTCTATAAGCCGTATATTTCTTGCATTGGTATTTAAGTATGTACCTTTCCTAAAGGTTTCACCCATCCAAGTTTTATTTAGAAACTGAGTCATTCCGGCAGCTGAACTTCGGTATAGTATAACATCATCCTCTTTCAACCCTTCATTTATACGACTTAACTTTCGCTGCTTGATTTTTTCAAAATCTATACTTACAGACTCTTTTTTCCAAACTAATTCGCTATCTTTAGCTGACTCAGCATTAATCACTGCGGCAATGCTTTGCGGAATAATACCACTTTGTTCAGATGCGCTAATGATATCATCCCAGTAAATCATATTCCCCCCTAAGTTAAGGTCATATTCATTAGGACATGCATGATTTACTTGTACCACAGGATTGCCGTCTACGTCCCTTCCCGTAACTATTGAATTTATGACGTTGTTTTTTTTATCTATATGACCAGGTTCACCTTTAAGTGCAACCGATGTGCCATTAATCCTTACTTTTGGGCTAGTAAGTTGAATATTGTTATTATTACCAGATGGGAGGATTGTTGCCACTTCCTTCTTTTTATTAATCCCTGACACAACAAAAACTTGGACCTCCTCAAGCTTAGGAATAATTAAGTCACTAATCCTCCCTAACTCATCCGTTATTCCATCAAATATAAATCCACTTGCGGAAACTATTTTAACTTTCATATCCCTTATTGGCTTTTCAATTAAATCAATAAAGGAAAATGACATAGTACATTTCTCATCTGCTAACTGAAGTTGGATATCATCGGAATCATTAGTTCTATACCCAGGAACTTTTAATAATTGCCCAACGTATATTCTTGATGGGTCTTTAATATTATTATACTCAGCTAAATCCTTGACATGCACCCCATATTCCTTTGCTATAAAACCCAATGAGTCTCCTTTTTTCACTTTTATTGTTTCGTCTTTGGGGTTGAGTGATTCTATATCATCTAAAGGTATGGGCTTTTCAATTGAATCTGTTAGACAGCGCCAGTGTGTAGACCAGCCTAGGAGTCCGTTGAATTCCGTTGGCTCATCAACAGGTTTTTCAAATAGTGGCTTCATTTCATTTCATTTCATCTCCCTGAAAAGGTTTGAAAATTATTTCATCTGCAAGCGTGCCGTCCATTCCTTTTATTCTAGTGAACATCTGGTTAGAGCCAGGTGAAAAGACAGGAAGTTCAGGGAGTTCACACATTTTCGATGTTTGTTCAACCCTTACATATTGACCTGCTCGAGTGCGGTAATCCCCCGCTGTAGCTGACTCAATTGCATTAGCATCCAGCGTGATATAACTCCCGCCGCCGTTCAGCGTGATCTTCTTTTTCGCAATAATTTTGATTTCATCTTCGGTGCTGACGATGCTGATTTCTTTCCTGGCCAACAGCTCCAGCAGATCGTTTTGCGCCTGCAGCTGCACCGGTCCCTGATTCGCAATCAGCCTGATGCCCAGCTTTCGCACGAACACGCTCAGCGCGTTGCCCACCCCGATGAACAGGTTCTTCACTACGCTGACGTCGGCATTGTTGCCCGCCGTCGCCACCAGATTCTGAGCTGCGGAGAGCTGCAGATGCCCGCCGCTGGTCAGCGCCATGCCGTCCGGCGCGCTCAGCAGCAGCACCGACTTTTTCAGCGCCTGCACCTGCTGCTCCAGTAACGCTATCTGCGCGCGCAGGTCTGCCGGGTTTGCCGTGGCCTTTTGCGCGTCGCCGGATATCTCCGCCATCTGCTCGCGCGCCTGGTTCAGGTTGCCCAGCGCCGCCTGCATGTCTTTCTGCTTACCCTGCGCCGCCGCCTGCCCGTCCGCGCTGATAAACAGCCCTTTGCCAGCCCGGATGGCGCCCCAGCTGTCGGTGCGCAGCTCGAAGCCTTCGCCGCGCGGCTGGCGTTCACCGTCGACCAGATGACCGAGATTCAGCTGGCTCTTGCCGCCATATTCGGTGCTGAGCTTGATGTGTTCCTGGCCGCGCGTGTCGTCGAGGCGCAGCTTGTTGTTCGCGGGCGTGCGCAGCACGTTGCGCCTGTAGTTGCGAATGGTGACGTGGTCGGCGCGCGATGAGTCGTGCAGCACGCCGACAATGTAAGGACGGTCCGGATTGCCGTGCTCGAAGCCAATCGCCACCTCGGTGCCCGCCAGCAGCGGCAAATGCAGGCCGTAGGTGTCGCCGGCGAACGGTCGCGCCTGGCGTACCCACAGGCTTTCATGCCCGCTCTCCCAGCCCGCGCGGTCAAACAGCATGTTGACGCGATAGCGCCCGTCGCGGTCAATGTGGCCGTAGGTGTCGTTGGTGGTGGTGCTGGTGACGCGCGCCGGTAAGGTGCCCGCCATCACCGGACGCGGTGCCGGTTCCGGGCGATAGCCGTAGCGGCCTTCCGCCGGAATGCCCTGAAACAGCGTTTCCATGCTGCTGTCGCGCGCCGCGCGGCAGACCAGCGAGGTGATGACCACGCCGCTGCGAAATACTTCAGCAACGTTGTCGCCGCCGCTGGCGCGCACCACCACTCCGGGCATTAGCGTCGCGCTGCTGGATTTGGCGCTGAGCTGCGTCTGGCGGTTGAGGTAACGCTCGTGACGCAGCCGGGCGTAGAACGCGCCGCTTTCAGTTGCCGGCGTTGCGCTGTAAGCCTCGCCCGCCTGCAGGTAGTTATCCGCCCAGTGATAGGCTTCGCCGTAGGTGGTGTCGTCGCCGCCGGTGACGTCGGCCTGCGCGTTCATGTCGGCGGTGGCGTCGCGGTAGTTGTAGTCGCGGGTGCTGACGGTTTTCTCCACCACGCGGAAGCGGCTTTCCATCGCCCATACCGACTCCACGCCGCTGTCGTGCAGGCCCGACGGCGGCACGGCGGGCAGCGTCAGGCCGGTTTCATAGCCCTGCGGGCCATCGTAAAACTCCACCACGTCGATGTTAAGGCGCGTGTCGGTAGTGAAGCGGAACCAGATGCCCACCTCAGCCAGCAGACGCGAGACGAATCGCAGGTCATCTTCATCGAACTGCATTACCTGCTCGCGCTTCGGGTAGTCGCGGCTGAGGCTGAACACGAAGTCCTGCCCGCGCATACCGTGGCGGTCGCGCAGGATGGATTCGACAATCTGCGGCACCGACGCATCCTGCCAGATGGCGTTCTGCCGGGTGCGCGCCAGCAGCGCCAGCCGCGGCTGCAGCGTGATGGCGTAGCGCGCTTCGTCGGCCGACACGCCGAGCATATCAAAGCCGGTGACCACGCCCTGCACCACGCGCAGCGGTTTAGCCTTGCGCAGCAGGTCGGCGAGGCTCTGCGGCGACGGCTGCAGCGTCAGCGAGGCGGTTTTCAGCAGCATGGCTTCGCGGCTGATGTGCTTGTCAATGCTGGTGAAGATGATTTTCCAGCTAAAGGGCGCGCTCAGCGCCTCTGTGCCTTCGAAGCTGAGCACGTCCAGCGGTGAGGCGCTGTCGGTGACCTTCAGCCGGTGATGGCTGTGACTGAAGAAGGGGATGGCCGTTTTGCTCATGGTTAAATCCTTTTAAAATGCCACGTAAGCGGGGCGTCCATTCGCTCAGAATGGTAAAGGTTATGACGCCTTTTACTAAAGCAACTAACCTAAATTTAATGTTTAAAAAAAGTATAATCTCGATTAACAATTACTCCCTTGACCTATCAGCATTTATTAAGAGGGAATCGAAACCTGATCTTAATTAAACTAATTCGCCACCTTAATTTTATATATTTTTTCAAAACCTTGGCCTGCACCACCTACCAATCCACCTTTCATTTTTAAGCAAAATTCCCCAGGGAATTGAGGTTTCCCTTCAATAACAAACTTATTATATAAGTATTTTGTGTAAAATTTCTCAGTATCAAACTTCAATTTCAACCCTGAATTGTAAGGGTGAACCTCATAATGGAAGTCGACAATAGGACCAGAGCCACCAGATACATTCACGGGAACATAATACATTTCCCCAACTCGCCCATCTGGCAGTTCATTTGGTTGAAATGAAACTTTCTTTACACAACCTGAAATAAACAACACACAAATAAAAAAGAAAGTTAAATTATTCACGCCTTTTCAAAACTCGTTAAAGTTATAATTAATATTTTTTTATTTAGAAAAAATCACACATTCCTATTTAATGGTTAGACTATATTTTTTATAAAAACCCCTTCCTGGTTTCATCGTTCCCAGAGTGTAACCGGACACAATAATATCATAATCTCCGGGCTTTTTAGTAACTCCAAGTATTATTAGTTTATGATAATCAACATTCACTCCATCTTCATTTCCAATTTTATATTTTATTGCTTCAGGTTCCCACATTAGCCCTGAACCTTCTGGGACAATAATCACTGATACACTAGATTTATTAACAGGACCTCCATTTATCTTAATTTGACTCCTATACTCTTTACCCACTGCGCCACTGGGGAGAACCGCAACATCAGGAAAAACATCAGGATTAGGAGCGCTGCAACCAGAAGTTAATAGTAAAAAACATAAAATCATAATTCTCATTTATTTTAATGGCTTAAAAACCATCCCTCCGAAAATATGACTACATACGTAACCAAGGCTTTTATCTAATTTAATTTGATTTTTAACCTCGCCCCATGAAAATAACTTCAAATTAACGATCTCATCCATTTTGGAACTCTCTGACACATATTGGCCTTTTTCGTTTTTTATTGCTCCATCCCAAACTATCCAGTGATTTTTAGAGGATGTATCATCTGGGCCGAAATCAAATAGCATTCCAGCAGAAATCAGAGTTACCACTTTAAATCCGTCATTGGCATATTCATTTAGCTTCGCAAGATCCTGCACATTACTATTAGACAATCCAACATTGCTAAATACTTTTACATAACCAGCTTTCTCAAACCACTCAGAAAGCTTTCCCCACATGGTTATTCCTGCAACTTGATCATCAATTTCATCATAACTCATAATAGAGTTTTCAGAATCTCGCAAGCTAGCTAAAGTGATCCAGTCTAATCCTGATACTCTTTCCCGGCCATTAAAATAAAACTTCCCTTTGGGGTGCCTACATCCTTTACCTGGCTCTATCACTAAATTATTAATTTTAGTTTTCCCGAACGCCCATAAATCATTAGCGGCTTTTTGGTAAATATCAGGCCTATCCATTTGCAAACAATAAAAAAATGAAGCCGGCCCACACAGACTAGTGGCTCCTTGATTAGGATAACTAGAATGATTAATTCTTGATGAAATTTTATTCTTTATCTTTCCTTTTTCAAAAGGATCTTCAGGGTCTCCAACAGAATACTCTTGAGCTATAAACGCTCTTTCAAGACAAGTTATATTAACGCTAAAGACATTTTCGCCTTCTCCGTTTTTTACAGACTTAGTTTTTGCCTGTGTCTCAAAGTAGCAAACATTCTCTCGTTTATTATTAGAGTAAGTTTTACCTGAAACCATCTCACCTAACGTGAACATTTTAGTTGAAGGAGCAGCGAGAGCCTGATGTAATTCTCCACCATGCAAACGATATAACATTATATCCATAAGATAAATAACGGATAAATCATCATCAGTATCATTGGTTTCGTGTTGTTGCGTTAGATAATTGTCTCCCAATGGCTCTTTATCGACTGATAATAGCTCATACCTTTCCTTTCCATTTTTCATTCGATAAACTGTTAAGTCATAAAATAAATTCGAAGCTGGGACATTAGATTCTATCTTTGTATATATTTTGTATTTAGGCATTAGCTAACCCATTATTGACATGTAGCACAATGTCTTGCTGCTGACCCGAAGTAAACAATGCAGTAAAACCCTTATCGTCAGTGATGCCATGCAATAAGGTTCCATCAGCTAAATATGCATTGTATTTTCTATTGCTTAATGGCATGCCATTATCATCAATGCATAAATAACGTAAATTATGACTTTTATCATCAATAACACCTGATAATGACATCATATTGATTTTATGCTCTGCGCTTTTAAGGCGATCATAATGACCAGCTTGGGTTCTAAAATCCCCAATAGTCGCGGACTCAATAGCATTACTGTCCAATGAGATATAACTCCCGCCGCCGTTCAGCGTGATCTTCTTTTTCGCGATGATTTTGATTTCATCTTCGGTGCTGACGATGCTGATTTCTTTTCTCGCCATTAGCTCCATCAAATCGTTTTGTGCCTGCAGTTGCACCGGTCCCTGATTGGCAATCAGCTTGATGCCCAGCCTGCGCACGAACACGCTCAGCGCGTTGCCTACCCCGATGAACAGGTTTTTCATCACGCTGACGTCGGCATTTTTGCCCGCCGTCGCCACCAGATTCTGAGCCGCGGAGAGCTGCAGATGCCCGCCGCTGGTCAGCGCCATGCCGTCCGGCGCGCTCAGCAGCAGCACCGACTTTTTCAGCGCCTGCACCTGCTGCTCCAGTAATGCTATCTGCGCGCGCAGGTCTGCCGGGTTTGCCGTGGCCTTTTGCGCGTCGCCGGATATCTCCGCCATCTGCTCGCGCGCCTGGTTCAGGTTGCCCAGCGCCGCCTGCATGTCTTTCTGCTTACCCTGTGCCGCCGCCTGCCCGTCCGCGCTGATAAACAGCCCTTTGCTGGCGCGGATGGCGCCCCAGCTGTCGGTGCGTAGCTCGAAGCCTTCGCCGCGTGGCTGGCGTTCACCGTCAACCAGATGACCGAGATTCAGCTGGCTCTTGCCGCCGTATTCGGTGCTGAGCTTGATGTGCTCCTGGCCGCGCGTGTCGTCGAGGCGCAGCTTGTTGTTCACGGGCGTGCGCAGCACGTTGCGCTTGTAGTTGCGAATGGTGACGTGGTCGGCGCGGGACGAATCGTGCAGCACGCCGGCAATGTACGGACGATCCGGGTTGCCGTGCTCGAAACCAATCGCCACCTCGGTGCCCGCCAGCAGAGGTAAATGCAGACCGTAGGTGTCGCCGGCAAACGGGCGCGACTGGCGCACCCACAGGCTTTCATGCCCGCTTTCCCAGCCCGCGCGGTCAAACAGCATGCTGACGCGATAGTGTCCGTCGCGGTCAATGTGGCCGTAGGTGTCGTTGGTGGTGGTGCTGGTGACGCGCGCCGGTAAGGTGCCCGCCATCACCGGACGCGGTGCCGGTTCCGGGCGATAGCCGTAGCGGCCTTCCGCCGGAATGCCGTGGAACGCGGTTTCCATGCTGCTGTCGCGCGCCGCGCGGCAGACCAGCGAGGTGATGACCACGCCGCTGCGGAACACCTCCGCCGCGTTGCTGCCGCTGGCGCGCACCACCACGCCGGGCATCAGCGAGGCGCAGCTGGATTTGGCGCTGAGCTGCGTCTGGCCGTTGAGGTAGCGCTCGTGGCGCAGCCGGGCGTAGAACGCGCCGCTTTCGGTGGCGGGAGTCGCGCTGTACGCCTCGCCCGCCTGCAGGTAGTTATCCGCCCAGTGGTAGGCTTCACCGTAGGTGGTGTCGTCGCCGCCGGTGACGTCGGCCTGCGCGTTCATGTCGGCGGTGGCGTCGCGGTAGTTGTAGTCGCGGGTGCTGACGGTTTTCTCCACCACCCGGAAGCGGCTTTCCATCGCCCACACCGACTCCACGCCGTTATCGTGCAGGCCGGACGGCGGCACGGCGGGCAGCGTCAGGCCGGTCTGGTACCCCTGCGGGCCGTCGTAAAATTCCACCACGTCGATGTTGAGGCGCGTGTCGGTGGTGAAGCGGAACCAGATGCCCACTTCCGCCAGCAGGCGCGAGACGAAACGCAGGTCGTCTTCGTCAAACTGCATCACCTGCTCGCGCTTCGGATAGTCGCGGCTGAGGCTGAACACGAAGTCCTGACCGCGCATGCCGTGACGGTCGCGCAAAATGGATTCGACAATCTGCGGCACCGACGCATCCTGCCAGATGGCGTTCTGCCGGGTGCGCGCCAGCAGCGCCAGCCGCGGCTGCAGCGTGATGGCGTAGCGCGCTTCGTCGGCCGACACGCCGAGCATATCAAAGCCGGTGACCACGCCCTGCACCACGCGCAGCGGTTTAGCCTTGCGCAGCAGGTCGGCGAGGCTCTGCGGTGATGGCTGCAGCGTCAGCGAGGCGGTTTTCATCAGCATGGCTTCGCGGCTGATGTGCTTGTCAATGCTGGTGAAGATGATTTTCCAGCTAAAGGGCGCGCTCAGCGCCTCTGTGCCTTCGAAGCTGAGCACGTCCAGCGGGGAGGCGCTGTCGGCGACCTTCAGCCGGTGATGGCTGTGGCTGAACAGAGTCATAGCCGTATCTGTCATGATTAAATCCTTTTAATTCGCTGTTCTGACTTTACCTTTCTCCCGCACCTAAGGCGGCCGCGTGAGTATTGGTGAGTGTCAGGACTGAGGTTCCTGGCTTTCCTCAGTAGCGTTTTCAGTCACGCTGTGCATACCGTCACGGGTGTTTTTCTGTACCGCTACAGCACCGAATAACGCCATGAAAAACGACACGCCGTAAAAGCCTTTTTCGCTCGGCATCAGCGTTGCATTCCACAGCCCAGCAACCAGCAACACCACGGCAATAGTGAAGGCCAGCAGGCAAACCATGTGATAAAGGTGCGTAGTCGGAATACCTTCCAGCCGGTCGCGCACGGTTTTCTGCAGCGAAACCGCCGCGAACAGTCCGAGGATCAGCACCGCGAAGTAGTAGCCTTTTTCATTCAGCTCCATCTCCGCGCGCCATAGGCCCGCCAGATAAACCAGCGTGCCACCGAGCATGGCAATCCATGAAATTGCGATAAAAGCGGGTGAAACGGGGATATTCTGGGTTTTCATACACACTCCTTGTTATTAAAAAAGAACGTCACATGTTCAGAAGATAAAGCTCACTTCGCCTTCGTCATTGGTGTCCAGCGTCAGGCTGTTGCCTAAGGTGCCGCTGGCGCGGTGCTGCAAAATCATCTGACTCAGCACCGGCAAAATCTGCTGGTTGAGCAGGCTGTCGACGTTGCGCGCGCCGGTGTCCGGCAGCAGGCAGGCGTCTGTGAGCATGCCGTACAGGCCTTCGCCGATAGTGGTGCGGATGCCGTAATGACGCTGAAGACGTTTGCTGACCTGGCTGAGCTTCATTTCCACGATGATGCGCATGGCGTCGCGCGCCAGCGGGCGGTAAATCACCGTCTGGAAGCGCGCCAGCAACGCGGGCTGGAAGTGGTTGCGCAGGATCGGGCGCAGACATTCCTGAAGGTCGGATTCGGCGGCGTCCGGGGTTTCGTCCAGCAGCTGCATCAGTGCGTCGCTGCCGAGGTTGGAGGTCATCAGAATCACGGTGTTGCGGAAGTCAATTTCGCGCCCTTCGCCGTCGCGCATAAATCCACGGTCGAACACCTGATAGAACAAATTGATGACGTCGCGGTGCGCCTTTTCCACCTCGTCGAGCAGCACCACGCTGTACGGTCGCTTGCGCACCGCTTCGGTGAGGATGCCGCCCTGGCCGTAGCCGACGTAACCCGGCGGTGAGCCTTTGAGCTGGGAAACGGTGTGCGCTTCCTGGTATTCGCTGAGGTTGATGGTGATTAACGACTTCTCGCCGCCGTACAGCAAATCAGCCAGCGCCAGCGCGGTTTCGGTTTTGCCGGTGCCGCTGGTGCCGACCAGCAGGAACACGCCCTGCGGACCGTTTTCCGAAGTCAGTCCAGTTTTCGAGGCGCGCAGGCGCTGGGCGATGGCATTGAGCGCTGCATCCTGCCCGACCACGCGGGTGGCGAGCTGGGTTTCCAGCGTCAGCAGTTCGGCCTGCTCGTCTTTCATCAGCGATGACAGCGGTACGCCGGTCCAGTCGGCAATCACGCCCGCCACGATGCGCGTGTCGACGTCGGCGGTGAGCAGCGGCTCGCCGGGTTGCAGCGCGTCTAGGTCGGTCTGGAGCTGTGCGATAGCGCTACGCTGGCTGGCATCTTTGCGGCCTTCCAGCAGCTGCTGCATCAGCGACTGCACGATGCCGTAGCGCTGCTCCAGCGCCTCCAGCTCTTCATCGGTTACCTCAATCACACCGGCGATTTCTGCCAGACGTTCCTGCGGGATGGCGCCGCCGAGCGCTTCGTCATCGAGGATGGCGCGCTGCTCAATGTTCAGCGCGTCTAGCTTTGCGCGCAGGCGGGTAATCGCTTCCGGCACCGTGTCCTGGCTCATGCGCACGCGCGCGGCGGCGGTGTCGAGCAGGTCAACCGCCTTGTCCGGCAGCTGGCGGCCGGTGAGATAGCGGCGCGACAGCGTGACGGCGGCGCGCACCGCCGCGTCGGTGATGTGTACGCCATGATGGTCGGCGTAGCGCGACTTTAGGCCGCGCAGCATCAGGCACGCGGCGTCGTCGTCCGGCTCGTCCACTTTGACCATCTGGAAGCGGCGCTCCAGCGCGGCGTCCTTCTCAAAATACTGTTTGTATTCGCTCCACGTGGTGGCCGCGATGGTACGCAGCTCGCCGCGCGCCAACGCCGGTTTCAGCAGATTAGCCGCGTCCGCGCCGCCCGCTACGTTGCCCGCGCCGATGATGGTGTGCGCTTCGTCGATAAACAGCAGCACCGGATTGGGCGCGGCCTGCACTTCGGTGATGATGTTTTTCAGGCGCTGCTCGAACTCGCCCTTCACGCCCGCCCCCGCCTGCAGCATGCCGAGGTCCAGCGTGTGCACATTGACCGGCTTCAGGCTGTCCGGCACGTTGCCTTCAGCGATGAGCAGCGCCAGCCCTTCCACCAGCGCGGTTTTGCCCACGCCCGGCTCGCCGACCAGAATCGGGTTGTTCTTGCGGCGACGCGACAGGATATCGACCATCTGGCGGATTTCGTTGTCGCGGCCAAAGACCGGGTCGATTTTGCCGCTGCGCGCGTCGGCGGTGACGTCGCGGGTGAAACGGGCAAGCGCTTCGGTGGAGGAAGTTCTGGTTTCGCCAGGGGCGGTCTGTTCGATAGTGCTGACCGGCATCTCCGGTTGCTCCGCTTCCGCACGCTCGTCGGACTGTGCGTCCAGCATCGGCTGCAGGCGCTCAAGCTGGCTCATGCGCAGGCTGAGCAGCGGCCACAGGCCTTCGCACTGTGCAAGCTTTGGCTGCTCGGACAGCGCCATCAGCAGATGGATGCTGCGGATTTGCGGGTTGTTATCAGATGCGGAGGCCATCAGCCACGACTGCTTCAGTAGCGCTTCTAATGAGGACGAAAGCTGCGGACGCCCGCGCACCGCGCGCGGCTGACGGTCGAGAAACGCCAGCAAATCCTGCCAGATGGCATCCATGTCCCACTCGTAGCGGCGCGCGATGACGGTGATGTCGCCCTCGCCCTGCTCCAGCAGCTTGAGCAGCCAGTGCTCCGGCTGGATTTCAGCGTGGGCACGGGTCTGGCACAGCGACGCGGCGGCTTCCAGCGCCTGTGCGCAGAACGGGTTGAGGCGGCGCAGAAGCGCGGCTGACTGACTGTCCATAGCAAAATCTCCTGATTGGGGGCACGCTACCGCCCGTCGCCGTGTACCGAAGCGCATAAGGTCAGCAGGTCTGATGTGGAAATGACTTGTGGTTTCACCCATCGAAGATGAAATCACCAGGCATCTGGCGTGGTGGGTATTAAGGTCGCCATGAATGGCGACCCTACGAATGCGGGCGGACGCTGGGACCGCCCCTACAGCCGCTATGCTGTCGCTCTCTCATTCCACGAATCGGAATGAATGATGTTGCCGTCTTTGTAGGTCCAGGTGATTTTTTCGTAGCGCAGCTCAATCTGCTCCAGATGGTTGTGCTTCTCTTTCGACGGGTCCTTAACGTCGTGCATCACCGGATTGACCTTCACCACCTTCACGTTTTCCAGCTTGGTGTTGAAGTACTCCACTTCCTGGCCGGCGTCGCTGATGCGGTACCATTTGAACTCCGCCGACTTCAGCGTCTGGCCGGTGGTGACCGCCTTGTAGAGGTACGGGCTGGACGAGTCGATTTCCTTGGTGAACAGGAACGGCGTGTGAATGCGCGTGCCGGTCAGCTTGCCGGTGTTGTTGTCGGTCGGGATGTACAGGTTGTGTTCCTGTGCAACGATTTCGATGCTGCCTTCGCGGTCCTGCACGTCCACCGATCCCTTGATGTCCGCACCGCCGTCGTCCTTCAGCCACAGATAAACCGGAATTGCCATGTTGTTACTCCTTTTCTTCATGATTGCCGTCACCATCCTGTGATGACGGAGGGATTGCGTCCGCTGCCTGGCAGGCGTCGGCCTGCGGCACCAGACTGATTTCTACCCGCCGGTTGGCCGCGCGGCCTTCGGCGGTGTCGTTGCTCGCCATCGGGCGACTCTGACCGAAGCCCTGCACCGCGAAGCAGCTTTCGTCTACGTCGCCGGTGTCACGCATCCAGTCGCGCACGGATTCTGCCCGCTTCAGCGACAGGCGCTGGTTCAGCGCCGGATTGCCGGTATCGTCGGTATAACCCGCGACCACAATCAGCCAGCCCGCACGCGCTTTTATGTTGACCAGCGCGTTCACCAGCACTTTGGTCGAGCCGGTGTTCAGATCGGATTTGCCTGAATCAAACAGCGACATCGCGTCCAGCCGCACCAGCGTCGGCTGCGGTTTCGGCTTCGGCGCAGGTTTGGGTTTCGGCTCCGGTATCCAGCTACTAATGGCGTGCAGCACCGGCAGATGCAGATGCCCGCCCTGATAAAGCCCCAGACTCAGGCGCAGCGGCGCGCCCTGACGCGCATAGTTATCAAGCTGGCTCGCGTCCTCGCGCAGCACCTGCACAGCAGCGAGCTTCGGCGCGTAGTCGGTCATGGCAATGCGGTTGTAGTGTTCGAGGTCGAATACGATGCGATGGATTAGCGACTGGTTGTTCCAGGCCACCGCACAGAGTGCGATGACTGCGGCAACGGCGAAGGCCGTGATCGCCGTGCGCAACGCGCGGATGCCCGGCGTCAGGCCACGGCCCGCTGGAAGCTGCGGAAGAATAAAGTCGGGAAGGATGACAGGCGTATTTGCTGCAGCACCGGCGCTGCGGATGGTGGTGTGCTGCCATAACCAGGCGCACCACAGAGAGTCATAGCCCGCAACTGGCGTAACGGGTTGCAGCTGCAACACATATGCGGCGGGTATCACGGCGCCGACATCACTGTGCGCCTCCGTCAGCACGCGCAGCACATGCTGACGCGCCCACGCATCCAGCGAATTGAGCAGGACCTGCTGCTGCATCGCTACGCTGCCACCCGACTGCAGCCATTCACTGGTGCCACGCGGCGAGGTGTCATTCTGCCAGATTTGTGGGCTATTTCCCGCCAGCTGAACCTGCCAAAACGGTTCAGCGCACTGTGTCATCTCGCCGGCAACGCCGATGTTAAGCAGCAGCGCCAGCGACTGACGGGTTTCACGGCGCAGTAACGCAATTTGCCAGCGCAGAGCGAACAGCGCATTTTCCAGCGCTGCGCTGTCCTGCTGTTGCTGTGGATTGATATTGAGGCAGATTGAAATCTGGCGGCCCCAGTCGGGACGTTGCAGCAACAACTCACGCACGTTGTGCTGCAGTTCGCTGCTATCGGCAACGTGAATAAAGCAGCCGTGCGGCAACACGCGTACCGGTTCCACGTCCAACAGACCACTTGCATTGCAGCAAAGCACCACCGGCTGCCGATAAGCTACATCGGGCAAATCAGTCCATTCCTGACTCGTCACATGCTTGCGGCGGCGCAGCACTCTGAACGTTATCGTGCCAGCAAGCAGCAGTATCGCCAGCAACACGAGGAAATCGCTGCTGCGCGTAAAGGTCAGAAACTGCGTGCACAACACCGCCGCAAGCAGCCAGATCCAGAGCACCAGCAGGCGCGGTAGCAGCGAAGTCATCCTTTGACTCCGGGCAGCAGCGTGGTGATGAGGTGATCGAGCCAATGATTCAGCCCCCACCACAGCGCGGCCAGCAGCAGCGCGGTCAGGCCAAGACGTGCAGGCCAGCTGCTTAACCAACCCGCTCGCAGCCCACCACTTGCCAGCGATAACAACGGCGCATCCGCCGCACGCGTGAAAGGTGGTACGCGCTTAGTTAGCGCGCTCACCAGCTGCTGGCGCGCGGGTGCATCAATAGCGGTATATCCGCCGAGAAAGCCCAGCATCATCACGCGGTGAAAACAGGTCAACACCATGCCATCGGCTTCCGGCTGCGCCAGCACCTGCTGCATGCGGTCGCACAACGTTTCGCCCGCATCCATGGTCTGTAAAAAATGGCCCTGCAGCGGCATGTGATACCACTGCACGCAGGCATCATCCTGCACGCCGCGCCCTTTAACCGCCTCATCCAGCAGCGCGCACTGCGCCAGCAGAATGTCATGGCGGCTCTCGCGGCTGACGCCCGCGCCACGCAGCGCCAGTTGCACGCGTTCGGCGTCACTGACGCAGCGCTGCCACAGCGCCAGCCCTTCGCCATCGGCAAATTGCGGGCCGTGGCGCAGGCTGATTACCTGCAGCCAAGTGTTCTGCAGCAGCGCATCAATATCGATATTTTTTGCTTCAGTACTCATGATCTCAGCACCGCAAACAGTTCCAGCTCCGGGTCACCCAGCGTGCCGGGTACGTAAAATATGCAGCTGCCGCTCTCGAGCATGGCGCGTGCCGCCGGATGGGACAGATCCAGCGAGAAATACTGGTTCTCCAGGCGCAATGGAATAGCGGCTGGCACGTGGCTCAGCGGCTTAAGCGGAATGCCCAGTTGCGAGCTGTTCACCAGCGCCATGACGTCATCGGGGCTGCCGACTTTGCACTGGCGCGGGAACTGCTCTTGCAGCTGCGCCACCGGCAGCGGCGAGCGCACCGAGAGATAGAAATCGGCTTCCTCGCGCAGGCGTGGATCGTTGAGGCGCGCCTGCCACTGACGCAGACGGCTGTCGTGCGTCATGTCGATTGCCACCATACGCGACGGCAGGCTGGCTTCCAGCAGCGTGCCGAGCAGGCTGAACAGCGGTGGGAACACCTCATTCAAATTTTCATGGCGATACACCGGGATAGCGCTGACCTGATGTTCGAGCGAGAACGTCAACAGGCTACCGGCGAGTCGCGCCAGTTCGGGATACAGCCGTTCCGGCGGGCTTTGCGGATGACGCTGAAAATCGGCCAGCAGCGGCTCGGCGCTGTTGAGTGCGTTGAGCAGCCAGAACAGCGATACGTCGGCAACGGCAAAATCGGCCATGCGCTGGTTACTTTCGCGGCGCATGGACATTAACCGCACCAGACGTGCACGTAATTGTGTGACCAGCATTTCCAGCGCGGTCATCAGCCACGGGCTGGATTGCAGGGTCAGCAGCGGCGGCAGGAACGTGCTGTCCAGCGTCCAGCCGCCCTGCGCATCCTGCTGCAGACGCGCCACCGGACAGGTCAGCCAGTCGCTGTTGTCCTGATGTGCATAACGCAGCGTCAGCTCAGGTTGCAATACCGCAATCTGCCGTGTGTCGTCCCCGAACAGGTTGCGGATATCGTGCCAGCGCTGGCGGAATCGCACTGGGCGCTCCGCCACGTCACTCTCCTGCAGGCAGTTGCCGCCGCTGGCATAGAGCTGCGGCAGCGCCAGAACAACCGTCACTTCCTTCTGCTCCGCCTCAAGCGTCAGCGTCGGTGGCAGCGGATCGGCGTTGTTTGTATCCACCAGCGTGCCGTCACTGAAGCGCAGATGGAGATGACGCGGTTGCAAACGTCCGCGCTTTAACGCTTCCGGCTCAAATTCCGCCTGCAACATGCCCCACGGTTGATTAAGCCCCATGCGCGCGATGCACTCGCTTTGCCACGCCTGCCAGGCGGACTGCTGCTGAAAGTGCTGGGGCGAGATCATGGTGCCCCGGCCCCAGAGTGGTTGTTCTGTTTTCATCCCTGAGTTCCGCCTTACGCTTTAGCTTTCGGCATCTGAGAAACCAGCGACAGGTTCACGTCCATGCCTTCCACCTGGAAGTGCGGGATGGCGAACAGCTTGACGCGGAAGAAGCCCGGGTTGTCCTCGATATCTTCAACCAGCACCTTCGCATCGCGCAGCGGATGTGAAGACTGCAGCTCGTCACCCGGATCGGTCATCTCGGTCACCAGCGTGCGCACCCAAGTGTTCAGTTCCAGCTCCAGCAGGCGGCGATCTTTGGTGGTGCCGATGTTTTCGCGCTGAATAAGCTTCAGGTAGTGCGCGATACGCGACAGCAGGAAGATGTACGGCAGACGCGCGTTGATGCGGCTGTTAGCGGTGGCATCGGCGGTGTCGTAGATTGCCGGTTTCTGCGTCGAGTTAGCCGAGAAGAAGCAGGCGTAATCGCGGTTCTTGTAGTACGAAAGCGGGATGAAGCCGAGGTTGGCGAACTCGAACTCGCGGGTTTCCGGGATCATCACTTCAGACGGGATTTTCACTTGGTTGCCGGTGCCCAAATCGTACAGGTGGATCGGCAGATCCTGCACCGCACCGCCAGCCTGCGGGCCACGAATCTGCACGCACCAGCCGTTGCTGATGAAGCTCTGCACCATGTTGGCGGCGAAGGCGAACGAAGCGTTGGTCCACAGGTATTTATCGTGATCCGGGCCTTTCACTTCTTCGATGTAGTTGAAGCTGCGCACTGGCACGGTGTCCGGGCCGTACGGCAAGCGACCGAGCACACGCGGCATGGTCAGGCCGATATAGCGTGAATCATCGGTGTCACGGAACGACTTCCATTTGATGTATTCAGCGCGGTCAAAGTAGTTGCCGATGTCTTTGATTGCCGCCACTTCTTCCATGGAATCCTTGAGGAAAAACTGCGGGCCGACCGAACCGATAAACGGCATGTGCGCAGAGGCCGCCACTTTCGACAGGTTACGCAGCAGCGCCACGTCCTGCGCCGAGGCATCAAACTCGTAAGCTGAAATCACTGCGCCAATCGGCTCGCCGCCCGGCGTGTCGTATTCAGCAACGTAGGTTTGCAGATAGAGCCCGCTCTGGATGATTTCCGGTGCATCTTCAAAGTCCTGACGCAGGTCATCCTTCGACACGTCCAGCACTTCGATTTTCACGTTCTGGCGGAAGTCGGTTTTATCCACCAGCGACTTCAGGCCGCGCCACGCCGATTCCACTTTCTGGAACTCGTCGTGATGCATCACCGCGTCGAGCTGGCGGCTGATCTGGCGGTCCAGCTCAGCGATATGGTGATCCAGCAGGTTTTTGTCCAGCTTTTCCACTTTCGCGCCGCTAATTTTCAGACGCGTCAGGAACACCTGCATCGCCGCCGTCACGCGCTCGTCGGCGGTGGCATCAGACATCGCCTGATTGTCCTGCCAGACGTTGAGGTCACTCAGCTCTGATACCGGATTGAGGTTGATTTTTTCAAACAGCGACGCGTAGACGCCGGCCGCTGCCGGGCGATCCAGCACGGTGGTTGCACCATTGGCATGGGTTTCATTCTGAACTGACATCAGCATTCTCTCTCTATAGTCCGTTACGGGGATGATCAGGCTTGATCGGTGGCTAACGCAGACAGCTCGCTACGCAGTTCGTCGCTAAGTGCCGGGTCTTTCAGGATGGCTTCCAGCTCTTTGCGGAAGGTGACGTTATCCAGCAGGTTAGATTTGAGGTCGCGCAGCAGGTTGCGCATCGCCAGCATGGCGCGCAGCTGAGGGATTTGGCGGGCAACCTGCTCCGGCTCGAAGTCCTTCATGTCGCGGAAGTTCAGTGCCACGTTCTCTTCGCTGCCGTCGCCAGCGAGTGTGTTTGGCACAGCAAACGACACCGCAGGCGCGATATCGGCCATCACGCTGTTGAAGTTGTTTTTGTTGACGTTGATTTTTTCGCGTTCAGACAGCGGGCGGTCTTCCGCACCGTTACTGAAATCGCCGGTCACCAGCAGTTTGAGAGGAAGCTCGGTCTTCTTTGCCGCTCCACCTGTGTGCAGGTCGAGTTTTAAATTGATACGGGCTTTGGGGATTTCGTTCTGGTAAGAGTTGCTCATGTTTACTCCTTGTAAAAATGGCGCGGAAAGCACGCGTAGGCACACTTTCCCTGTGTGTTACCGCGCGAATATATAACTGGAAATTTTAGAAGGCAATAAAGCGAGACGATCTTTGTGATCTGATTTATATAGGAAATTTCTTAAGATTTGAGTTAAGGCATTGATGAGCACTGAAAAAGCATCCAGGATTATTCCCAAAATTATTTTTTGGATTGTTGAGATACTTTTGCAGGCGACACTTTTTCAAAGATAAATAATAAAGCGATATTAATCGTTGGCGTAACGTGAAAATTCGGGGGTTGGGGCAAGCGATATTGAGAAAAAACCGCCTAATTGTATGCCATCATCCCGCACATAAAAAACCCGGCTCACGCCGGGTTTTGCTTAGGCTACATTCTCAATCAAACGGTTAACTGTAAGCGTGCAGCGTGCGTTGGCACAGCGCTGAACGGACGCAATCCTCTTTGCCGAAACGCACCACGCCAATCATCTCATCCTCTTCGAAGCGCGCTAACGCATCGGCGAGACCAGATTTAGCATGGGATGGCAGGTCGCACTGGGTGATATCGCCGTTGACGATAACCGTCACGTTTTCCCCCAGGCGAGTCAGGAACATCTTCATCTGTGCGGCGGTGACGTTTTGTGCCTCATCAAGGATCACCACAGCATTTTCAAAGGTACGTCCACGCATGTAGGCGAAGGGCGCGATCTCTACCTTGGCAATTTCGGGCCGCAGGCAGTATTGCATAAAGGAAGCGCCGAGACGTTTAACCAGAACGTCATATACCGGTCGGAAATAAGGCGCGAATTTCTCGGAAATGTCTCCGGGGAGGAAACCGAGATCTTCATCCGCCTGCAGAACCGGGCGCGTCACGATAATCCTTTCGATATCCTTATTGATCAGGGCCTCAGCCGCTTTGGCTGCGCTAATCCAGGTTTTTCCGCAGCCGGCTTCACCGGTGGCGAAAATAAGCTGTTTCGTTTCTATGGCATGGAGATAGTGTGCCTGAGCTTCATTTCTGGCTTCAATCGGCCCGCGGTCACGTGCATCACGCGCCATACCAATCGAATCCAACCCACCCATTTGCACCAGCGAAGTGACCGATTCTTCTTCACGCTGACGGTGACTGCGAGAGTCGCTACGAATAACGCGTCTTGCTTCACGACGTGCTTTGATCACTGCTTTCTGTCTTCCCATAGTGGCACCTTACAGTTGGTTTCATTTATCGCGGCGGATCACCCGCGGCGATGACTTGAACGCTTTAGAGGTTTAGTTGGCTTCCTTGTAAGCCGTGTCGAGCCAGTGAGAATGGTACGCATCAGCGCCGAGACGCAGGCGCGCACCGGTAAAGAAAATGAGATTGAACGAGAACGATGTTTGAAAAGTTGAGAGGTTGTTTAGCAGGGAAGAAATCCCCCGCAGTGTACTGCGTGTGTTGAAACTATTTAACTGTCCCACAGAGAGACGAATCATGCGCGAACTCCAGTGGCTTAGCCACACAACTGACAACGCTTATGAATAAAGTGCATCATATTTGCGGTGGTTTGCAACATTAATTTTACGTCCCGATAAAGAAAAAAAGATAAGCGAAGCCTGAGGCCTTTTACCTTAAATTAAATTTTGTATATTTATCAAATGGATGGTTTATTGGCGGGTGGTAGAACTTTTTAGGAACATTCGGAAGTGACTACGTCCAGCGTAAAGTTTAAGGAATGCTTAACAAACGCGCCTGCGTAACGCTAGCCAACGCAGGCGCTGCACATTTATTAATCAGGCCTGCAGTAAAGATTGCCCGAGATAATGGTTTTTATCCGCCACACCCGGCAGCGCGAAAAAGTATCCGCCACCAATCGGGCGAATATATTCTTCCAGCGCTTCACCATTAAGGCGCTGCTGCACGGTAATAAAGCCTTTGGCTAAATCATGCTGGTAACAAACAAACAATAACCCCATATCCAGCTGACCCGATCCGGTAATACCGCTGGAATAGCTGTAACCGCGCCGCAACATCAAGCTGCTGTCGGTTTCCGGCGTACGTGGGTTGGCGAGACGAATATGCGCATCCAGCGCAATTAAATCACCATCGGGATCTTTGCTGTAATCCGGTACGTCATGCTCGTTTTTCATGCCAAGCGGCGCGCCTGATAACTTCTCACGGCCAAAGATGGTTTGCTGCTCGCCGAGCGGCGTGCGGTCCCACATTTCGACATGAAAACGGATGATACGCACCGCCTGATAGCTGCCGCCGCGCGTCCACGCCGGTTCCTGCTGCTCGTCGGTGACCCACAACAGCTGGTTCATCAATGCTGGATTGTGGGTATCAGGATTGGCGGTGCCATCTTTGAACCCCAGCAGGTTGATCGGCGTTTCTTTACCGTTGCTGCGCGCCGCATGGTCGGCAATAAAGCCGTCACGACGCCAGCGCACCGCCAGCAGATCCGGCGTACGTTTGATGATGTCACGCAGCGCGTGAATCACCGTGTCCTGTGTGTTGGCGCAGATCTGTAGCAGCAGGTCGCCGTGGCACTGTTCAGCATCCAGCGAATCATTGGGAAAACGTGTCATGGTTTGCAGCTGCGCCGGCTTGTGCTTACTTAGGCCGAAGCGCTCATCAAACAGCGAGGTGCCCACCGACAAGGTCATGGTGAGATTATCAGGCGCGATATCGGCACCGAGAATCCCTGAATCCATTGGCGGCAGCTGCGGATTGGTGACTGCAGGCGCTGGTCCACCTTGCGTGAGAAACGCGAAGCGCTCGGTCAGCAAGCGAAACAGACGTTCAAGCTCGGCTTTATCGCTGGCCAGCACGTCAAACGCCACCAGCATCATCGATGCCTGCTGCGGCGTAACGATACCGGCCTGATGATCGCCGTAAAAAGGTTGCGCCTGCTGGCGCGAGTTGGGTGCAACCGTGCCGGGAGAGAAGCTATCGGCGGCGGCCGTGTGGAACGGACAACCGCCGCCGAGGGCGGCCGCGCCGCCCAACATGCCTAATCCCTGCAATAATCGACGACGCGACGGCTGCGCCGCGTCATTTTTATCACTCATGATCAGTCGAGACCCAAGGTTCCACGCAGCAGGGAGAGATCTTCCGCCAACGTAGTAATCGGGCCTTTCAGCGCATTACGGTCAGCGGCGGTCAGTTTTTCGTACGACTCAAAGCCGTCTTTGGTGCGATATTTGCTGAGAATACCGTCCACTTTTTTGAAGTTGGCATCCACTTTCGCCAGCAGCTGCGGATTGTTTTTCTGCAGCAACGGACGCAGCAGATCAACAATTTTCTGCGCGCCATCGATGTTGGCCTGGAAGTCAGAGAGATCGGTACGGCTGTAACGGTCTTCTTCACCGGAGATTTTGCTGGAGGCCACTTCTTCAATCAGACCGGCCGCGCCGCCGACCACTTTCGCCGGTGGGAACGCCAGTTCGCTGATGCGGGTTTGCAGATCCAGCACATCCTGATTCAGCTTAGTGGCAAACTCTTCAGCACCTTTGGTGGTGTTATCGGCGAACAGGATTTTTTCCAGACGGTGGAAACCGGTGAATTTCGGATCTTCGTTTTTCTTCTCGAAGTCATCTTCACGCGCATCAATGCTGCCATCGAGGTCGGAGAACAGCTCAGCGATCGGTTCGATACGCTCGTAATGCACGCGCGTTGGCGCATACAAAGCTTTAGCTTTCTCGACATCACCGGCTTTCACCGCATCGGTAAACGCCTTGGTGCCCGCCACCAGCTCTTTCACTTCATTCATCACGTAGACTTTGTAATCGGCGATAGGGCCAACCAGCTCCAGCACATCCAGTTTGCCGGATGCTGCTTTCTTCGCATCACCACTCACTACCAGCTTGCCTTTCGGATTGCTCAGCAGGCCGCAGGTCATGTCATATTCGCCCGCTTCCAGATTGGCGGTCAGTTTCTGGCTGAAGCCTGGCGCGATGTTTTCACGCTCTTCCACCACCATCACCCCTTTCAAAATCTCCCACTCCAGCGCTTTCTGGCTGTTGTTTTTGATGATGAACTGGGTTTTACCGGCCTGCACGTTGAGCGACATCGGCTCACATTGTTTGTCGGTCACGGTAACCGTGACTTGCGGGACGGCAGCAGCAGAAGCGGCACCGGAAAGCGCCAGCATAGCAACCAACAGCGCCTTACGGCGGAAGCGAATCGTCATAGTGATATCCCTGTTACATGGAAGAACAGGCGCGCAATCGCGCCTGATTTAATTTCAGCGAGTGGTGCGCGCCGCGTTGATCGAAGGTCGCGCCGGGAAGAAGAACAGCAGTAGCGCCGGAATAAGGTAGATGAGCCACATCGCCACTTCGCTGACGCTTGGCGCTTCCTGATAGCCCAAAATCCCTTCCAGCAGCGTGCCGAATACCGAGTGCGTTGACAGCGTGTTGCTCATATCGAACGCGACATCCTGGAAGTGATTCCACAATCCGGCTTCATGGAAGGCGCGAATGGCACCGGCGGCCAATCCGGCGGCAACAAACAGAATGAACAAGCTGGTCCAGCGGAAAAAGTGCGCGAGGTTGAGGCGAATGCCGCCGTAATAGAGCAAAAAGCCCAGCGCCACGGCAGTAGCCAAGCCGAGCACCGCGCCGAGCGGCGGCGCATACCCGACATCCTGAGTGAAAGCGGCCAGCAGGAAAAACACCGATTCCAGCCCTTCACGCGCCACCGCGAGAAACACCATCAGCACCAGCGGAAAGCCGCTGCCGCCCTGCTTCTGCAGCGCCTGATCGACGGATTTTTCCAGCGTGGCTTTGATATTGCGCGAGACTTTGCGCATCCAGAACACCATCGACGTCAGGATCACCACGGCAATCACCGCGACGATGCCTTCGAACAGCTCCTGCTGTTTTTGCGGGAACTCACCGGTGGTTTCATTGATGAAGATACCCAACGCTAAGCAGAGCGCGGCAGCGATAAATACGCCAGCCCACATCGCGGGAAACCATTGGGTGCGCTGGGTGCGTTTGAGATAGCTAGCAATCAGGCTGACGATGAGCGCTGCTTCCAGACCTTCGCGCAGCATGATGAGAAAGGGAACGAACATCACCAACCTCTTGAATTTTAAGAAGAGTAAAGCTTGGGTAAAAAAACGTAAAGTGCGAACGATATCGATTATCATTATCGCAAGAAGAAATACAAGTCACAGCGGGAAATTAATTTTGATTTTGCGGGTTGGAGAGCGGGAAGATGGGGGATGGTCGCCATAAATGGCGACCCTACAGATGTGGGAATGAGGTCGCCATGAATGGCGACCCTACGGAGTTACTTGCTTTGGTATTCGGCTTCGGCTGCGGCAAAGCGCTGCTGCGCGGCTTCAGATGGGCCACGACCCAACAGGCTGAACACCACAATCGCGATGCTGGCGAAGGCGAAGCCAGGAATGATTTCGTACAAATCGGTGTAACCGTAAGATTTCCACAGCAACACGGTCAGCGCACCCACCACCATACCGGCCAGCGCGCCGTTGCGCGTCATACGCTTCCAGCACACGCCGAACAACACTACCGGACCAAACGCGGCACCAAATCCTGCCCACGCATAGCTGACTAAACCAAGTACGCGGTTTTCCGGATTCGCCGCCAGCGCGATAGCGATCAACGCAATCAGCAGCACCATCAAGCGCCCTACCCACACCAGCTCTTTCTGGCTGGCATTTTTGCGCAGGAAGCCTTTATACAAGTCTTCGGTCAGGGCGCTGGAGCACACCAGCAACTGACAGCTCAGCGTAGACATCACCGCTGCCAGAATCGCAGAGAGTAAGATACCGGCAATCCATGGGTTGAACAGAATACGCGCCAGCTCAATAAACACGCGCTCGCCGTTCTGGCTCACGTTAGCCGCGTGTTCTGGATGGTTCTGGAAGTAAGCGATACCAAAGAAGCCGACGGCAACCGCACCCGCCAGGCACAGGATCATCCAAATCATGCCGATGCGACGCGCAGTGCGAATGGTGTGATGCGAATCCGCCGCCATAAAGCGCGCCAGAATATGCGGCTGACCAAAGTAGCCGAGGCCCCAACCGAGCAGCGAAATCACCGCGACAAAGTTCAGTCCTTTCAGCATGTCGAGATTCTCAAGGCTTTTCGCCTTAATCACCGCCATGGATTCATCCAGGCCACCTACCGCGACGATGACAATCACCGGAGTCAGAATCAGCGCAAAGATCATCAGACTCGCTTGCACGGTATCGGTCCAGCTCACCGCGAGGAAACCGCCCACCAGCGTATACAGAATGGTGGCTGCGGCACCGGCCCACAGCGCGGTCTGGTAATCCATACCAAAGGTGCTTTCAAACAGACGCGCACCGGCGACCACGCCAGAAGCACAATAGATAGTGAAGAAGATCAGAATCACCACCGCCGAGATAACGCGCAGCAGTTTGCTGTTGTCCTCGAAACGGCTGGAGAAGAAGTCTGGCAGGGTTAACGCATTATCATGATGTTCGGTCTGCACACGCAGACGACCGGCAACGATGCGCCAGTTCAGCCATGCGCCAATAATCAGGCCGATGGCGATCCAGCTTTCTGAAATACCGGAAAGGAATATGGCGCCCGGCAGGCCCATCAATAACCAGCCGCTCATATCGGAAGCACCGGCAGACAGCGCGGTGACCACGCTACCTAAACTGCGTCCACCGAGAATATAGTCGTCAAAACTTTTGGTTGAACGGTAAGCAATAAAACCGATTAACACCATCCCAAGGATATAAACGATAAAGGTCACCAACATCGGTGTACTTATACTCATCTGACTCTCCACTTATTATTTGATCCACTAAGAGAAATCTTCTAATCATCGCTGCCGGAACGGGGCAACGGCATGATTTGACCGCATCCAGAGAAAGCGATTTCTCTTAAGGCGCGGTATCCTGCCGCAAAGGTGCGGCGCGCACAATGCATTTAACACAGCTGTCACATTGGTTTCACCTCACTTCGTAATTCATCTGTCATAAGGTTGCACGCGCTCACACTTTAGGTTGCACCTTAAGACATACAAGAACCGTCTCGTTTACATCAGTTGCAACCTTGGCGAGTTTCTTGCAGCAAGTTTCATGCCGCTTTTACAGCATTAACATTTAAGCCGGTTAAAAACGTGCAACCTGAGTCACATTTAACACGGTTGCACAAAGTTGCAACATAGGTGATATTGCTGCCACGCAAGCGATGAATCACTATTTTCGAGGACGAGGACATCATGGGAACCACTACCATGGGGGTGAAGCTGGATGAAGCCACCCGCGATCGCATTAAACTGGCAGCACAGAAACTTGACCGCACATCACACTGGCTGATCAAACAGGCGATTTTTAACTATCTGGAGCAGCTGGAAGCCGGTGAATCCGTGCCGGAAATCCCGCAACAGTTAATCGATGCGCTGGCTGATGAAGGCGTGCCAGAAGAGTCACTGCAGCCTTTCCTCGACTTCGCAGAACACATTTTGCCGCAGTCGGTAACGCGTTCGGCAATCACTGCCGCGTGGCGTCGTCCTGAGACCGATGCCGTGCCGATGCTGCTGGAGCAAGCGCGTCTCCCTGCCCCGCTGGCAGAGAAAACCCATCAGTTGGCTTACAGCCTCGCCGACAAGTTGCGGCACCAGAAAGGTGCAACCGGGCGCGCTGGCATGGTGCAAAGTTTGCTGCAGGAGTTCTCGCTCTCTTCACAGGAAGGTGTGGCGCTGATGTGTCTGGCGGAGGCGCTGCTGCGTATTCCGGATAAACCGACGCGTGATGCGCTGATCCGCGACAAGATCAGCAACGGCAACTGGCAGTCGCATCTGGGCCGCAGCCCGTCGATGTTCGTCAACGCCGCCACCTGGGGCTTGCTGTTTACCGGCCGTCTGGTCTCTACCCACAACGAAGCTAACCTGTCGCGCTCGCTCAATCGCATTATCGGCAAGAGTGGCGAACCGCTGATCCGCAAAGGCGTCGACATGGCGATGCGCCTGATGGGCGAGCAGTTTGTTACCGGTGAAACCATCGCCGAAGCGCTGGCCAATGCGCGCAAGCTGGAAGAGAAAGGTTTCCGTTACTCTTACGACATGCTGGGCGAAGCGGCGCTGACCGCCAGCGATGCCAAAGCCTATTTGGTGTCCTATCAGCAGGCGATTCACGCCATCGGCAAAGCGTCGAATGGTCGCGGTATTTATGAAGGTCCGGGCATCTCGATTAAGCTGTCGGCGCTGCATCCGCGCTACAGCCGCGCGCAGTATGAACGCGTGATGGACGAGCTTTATCCCATCCTCAAATCCCTGACGCTGCTGGCGCGCTCGTATGACATCGGTATCAACATTGATGCGGAAGAAGCCGACCGTCTTGAACTGTCGCTCGACCTGCTGGAAAAACTCTGTTTCGAGCCGGAGCTGGAAGGCTGGAACGGCATCGGCTTTGTGATTCAGGCGTATCAAAAGCGCTGTCCATTTGTGATTGATTCGCTGATTGACCTAGCGCAGCGCAGCCGTCGTCGCCTAATGATCCGCCTGGTAAAAGGCGCGTACTGGGACAGCGAAATCAAACGCGCGCAGATTGATGGTCTGGAAGGCTATCCGGTTTACACCCGCAAGGTGTACACCGACATCTCTTATCTGGCCTGCGCACGCAAACTGCTGGCGGTGCCGAATCTGATCTATCCGCAGTTTGCTACCCACAACGCGCACACGCTGGCAGCGATCTACCAGCTGGCAGGTAATAACTATTATCCGGGCCAGTACGAATTCCAGTGCCTGCACGGCATGGGTGAACCGCTGTACGAGCAGGTGGTTGGCAAAGTTGCTGATGGCAAACTGAATCGTCCGTGCCGTATTTATGCGCCGGTCGGCACCCACGAAACGCTGCTGGCGTATCTGGTGCGTCGTCTGCTGGAGAACGGTGCCAATACCTCCTTCGTGAACCGCATCGCCGATAACACCTTGCCGCTGGATGAGCTGGTCGCAGATCCGGTTGCCGCAGTGGAGAAGATGGGCGTCGCGGAAGGCGCGGTAGGTTTACCGCATCCGAAAATCCCGCTGCCGCGCGATCTGTATGGCGCCAAGCGTGCCAACTCCGCTGGTCTGGATATGGCCAACGAACATCGTCTGGCGTCGCTTTCCAGCGCCCTGCTTAACAGCGCCAGCCAGCCGTGGATTGCCCAGCCGCTGGTAGAAGGTGAATTAGGCGAAGGCGTCAGCCGTCCGGTGCTGAATCCTGCCGCGCCAGCGGATGTCGTGGGCAGCGTGCGTGAAGCCACCGAAGCCGAAGTGTCGGATGCGCTGGATGCGGCGGTGAATGCCGGTCCGATCTGGTTCGCCACACCGCCGCAGGAGCGCGCCGCAATTCTGGAACGTGCTGCCGAAGCGATGGAAGGCCAGATGCAGCAGCTGATCGGCTTGCTGGTGCGTGAAGCCGGTAAAACCTACAACAACGCCATCGCCGAAGTGCGTGAAGCGGTCGATTTCCTCTACTACTACGCGGGCATGGTACGCGATGATTTCGATAACGAAACCCATCGTCCGCTGGGTCCGGTAGTGTGCATCAGTCCGTGGAACTTCCCGCTGGCAATCTTTGCCGGACAAGTTGCCGCAGCATTGGCAGCCGGTAACAGCGTGCTGGCGAAACCGGCAGAGCAAACTCCGCTAATTGCCGCGCAGGCGGTGCAAATTCTGCTGGATGCCGGCGTACCGAAAGGTGTGCTGCAACTGTTGCCGGGCCAGGGCGAAACCGTGGGCGCGCAACTGACTGGCGACGAGCGCGTGCGCGGTGTGATGTTTACCGGTTCAACAGCTGTTGCGACGCTGCTGCAGCGCAATTTGGCCGGTCGTCTCGATCCTCAGGGTCGTCCAACGCCGCTGATCGCCGAAACCGGCGGCATGAACGCGATGATCGTGGATTCCTCAGCGCTCACCGAACAGGTGGTTGTCGATATCGTTGCCTCGGCGTTTGATAGCGCCGGTCAACGCTGCTCGGCGCTGCGTCTGCTGTGCGTGCAGGATGATGTGGCCGATCACACGCTGAAAATGCTGCGTGGTGCGATGGCGGAGTGCCGCATGGGCAACCCGGAACGTCTCTCGACTGACATTGGCCCAGTGATTGATGCCGAAGCCAAAGCCAATATCGAGCGTCATATTCAGGCGCTGCGCAACAAAGGCTTTAAGGTGTATCAGGCGGCGCAGGAGAATCCACAGGATACTAAAGAGTGGAACAGCGGCACCTTTATTAAGCCGACGCTGATTGAGCTGGATCAGGTCAGCGATCTGGATAAAGAGGTGTTTGGTCCGGTGCTGCACGTGGTACGTTTCTCGCGCAATAACTTACCGCAGCTGGTCGAGCAGATTAACGCGTCGGGTTACGGCCTGACGCTCGGCGTGCATACGCGTATCGATGAAACTATCGCGCAGGTAACGGCGACGGCTAAAGTCGGCAACCTGTACGTGAACCGCAATATGGTTGGTGCGGTGGTTGGCGTGCAGCCGTTCGGCGGCGAAGGCTTGTCGGGCACCGGTCCAAAAGCCGGTGGCCCGCTCTATCTGTATCGCCTGCTGGCCAATCGTCCAGACGGTGCGCTGCGCATCACCTTTGATCGTCAGGATGCTGAGCGTCCGGTTGACAGCACGGTGCGTGCCGAGTTGATGCGTGCCCATCAGGCATTGCAGCAATGGGCGCAGGATAAGCCTGAGCTGCTGGCGCTGTGTCAGCGTTACGACGAGCTGGCGCAGGCCGGTACGGTGCGTCTGCTGCCGGGCCCAACTGGCGAGCGCAACACCTTTACCCTGCTGCCGCGCGAACATGTGCTGTGCATCGCCGATAACGCGGAAGATGCGCTGACGCAGTTGGCGGCAGTGACCAGCGTCGGCAGCCAAGCCATCTGGCAGGATGATGAGCTGCATAGTGCGCTGCGTAAGTCTTTACCAGCGGAGGTGCAAGCGCACATCAAGCTGGTGAAGGATGCGCTGGCGGCGGAGTTTGATGCGGTGATTTATCACGGTGATGCCGATCAGCTACGCAGTCTGTGTGAGCAGGTCGCGGCACGCGATGGCGCGATTGTTTCGGTGCAAGGCTTTGCACGAGGTGAAACCAATCTGCTGCTGGAACGTTTGCTGATTGAGCGCTCACTGAGCGTCAATACCGCCGCAGCGGGCGGTAATGCGAGTTTGATGACTATCGGTTAAGTTCGCGCTAAGCAGCATGCCGACATCGTAGGGTGCGCATTCATGCGCACCTGGTCGCCATAAATGGCAACCCTACGGGATTTACAGCGATTGTGAGCCAGGAAAAGGCATTGCTGCTAAAACGAGGGTGTTGAGGCGACATCCCATCTCGCTGAGCGAATGAGGGATTCCAGGGCGAGCCGCAAGGATGCGGCGAGATGTGGCGCTGAGCAGGAGCGAATCGCCACCGGTCCGTCAGGAATCGTGAATGAGTGAAGGTACCGCGCAGCGGCGAATTGGGCTGGCGCAAGGCCCGGGAGTGCAGAGGGCGCGGCCAGGCGCCCTATGCTCGGTCGCCGCACGGCACAGCTGAAACTACCTGATTACGTGGCGAACGAAAGTCGCTCAGGTGCTTAACTGAAACCTGCTTCACGCCGCAGACTTATTCCGCTTCAATCCAATCAGCGTTGGAAACACAAACAGCGACTGCCCCAATCCACGATTGGTCACTTGCCATACCGCAACTGAACACAGCGAACAAATTCCAACGATCGCCAGCGGATAGAAGCAGGCCCACAGTATCGAGAACCACGCTTGCTCAAACAGGTGATGACGCTGGGCGAATAGAATCGCCGACATGCCGAAGAACTCAATGAAGATGCGGTGAATCACGTAGATTTGCAGCGTATTGCGCCCGACCCAATTCAAATAGCTCATCTTGAAATGCGCATTCAACCAGCGACACGCCGCCACGCTGAACAGCACCGCAAGGATGCACATGAACAAACTCTTATCCAATCCAAAGATGACGTGCAGGCCAGACAGCGCGGCCAATATCGCCCACGGCACAATGTTATCGCGTCGCCATTCACTGAGACGCAGCATCATCGGGCTCCAGAAAGCACCCAGCAGGAAGAACAAGAAATACTGCGCCACGCTTTGTGGTCCCCAATACGGAATGATCTTCTCCACCGCCAGATAGTTCAGCGCAATCGCCACCACCAGCAACGCCACTTTCTGCTGTTTAAAGATCTTGGCGCACAGGAAATAGAGCGCTAAGCCGTAGAGATACCACGAGGTACTCATGGCGAGGAACGTGAGCTTTAAGAACTCCAGCAGCGAACCGGCATACGCCGCGTTGAGGTTCTGCGAAATACGCTGCCCGGTGATCTCGGTAGAGATGCCAACAATCGACCACCACTGAATAAAGCCCCACAGAATATAGAGATAAAACAGGTTGGTGATGCGGCTGGTAAACACCTGTTTCCACGGCCGATTTAAAATACCGTTCGTGGCTAATAAACCCGATACAAAGAAAAATGCTGGCATACGCAGCGGCGACAATACGGTATTAAACTGCACCCATATTTCTGCTGGGATCCAACCCGCCGTCAATAATTTCACCGTGCCTTCGAATCCAGGTAATACGGTGTGATACAACACCACCAGTAATATGCAGGCTCCCTTGAGGGTATTTATCCATGCGATATCTTCTTTCCTGGCGTTATTCATATGATGACTCCCGCTGCTGTTGCTGTGTAGGTCTTAAGGAGAAGGTTGAGGAAATAAGCGTTGATGCATTTATGATTATTCAACGATTATTAAACAGCGGGCGAAGGCATGATGTAGCGAAAGTCCTAAATGTTTTTTTGTGGTCCTGATATAACAATACTTTACAGATCCAGACAAAAATAGAACCCTGAGCAGGCTAAGGAAATTTGCCTTAATTAGAGTCACTAAAAGGTTATTAAGTAAAATAAGTGTGAGCGGTGTCGCGCAGGGAAATTAAGAACAATCCACCCTTTCTTATGCCAGATTAAATTCAAATCCTAAATAAAGAATTATTTAATGTGGCAAATGGATAAGCGTGAATATTTGCATTGTGGTAACGAGGAAGTTGATTGGACGCCATTAATGGCGACCAACCAACAAACATAATCAGGGCCAGCAAACTGGCCCGATTAAATTATTGCTGCGGTGCGCTTTTGTTCTCGAGCGCAGATTTACGCAACAGGCGCGGATAGAGAAATAGCATGCGGCCCGGACCACGGTTGAGCAGCGTCCACACCAGCAGCGAAATACTGGTACACAACGCAACGCCGGTAATTGGCATTAGCAGCGCCCATGCCCAGCTAAAGGCGGTATTGTCAAACCAGCCATAATGCACCGCCAGCACAATCGCACTCAGCCCCAGCAGCTCAATAAAGATGCGGTGCAGCACGTAGATTTGCAGCGTGTTGCGGCCAATCCAGTTGAGCCACGCCATATTGAATCGTTCATTGAGGAAGCGGCACAGTACAATGCCAAACACGATGGTTAGCAGGCTGTAGAACGGATTTTTATAGATGCCGCCAACATGATGCAGCAGGCCAATCAACGCAATGCCGCCCAGCATCAACCAGTGCTGACGCTTCAGCTCGCTCAACTCAATCAACGCCTGGCTGAAGAACACGCCGAGCAGGAAGTAGAGATAGTTCTGCGCCACGCTGGCAGGTCCCCAGCCGGGAATCAGGCTGAACTGCGCCGCATAGGTGGCGACAATTGCCAGCGCCATCAAGGCCAGCTTCTGTTTGTGGAACAGCTTGGTGAACAGGAAGAATCCGGCCAGCGCGTAGAGATACCACAGGCTGGTCATTGAGGTCATCAGCAGCTTAACGAACTCAAACGGCGTGTCGGCATAGGCAGCGTTTTTCGTGCTGGAGAGCCGTTCACCCAGATGCGTGGAGATGTAGTGAATGCTTAACCACTGAATCACGCCCCACAGCAGGTAGAGATAGACGATGTTGCTGAACTTCTTGGTGAACACCTCTTTCCAGCTCTTTTTGGTGATTGAGCTGGCGGCCAGCAAACCGGAGACAAAGAAGAAAGCCGGCATGCGCAGCGGAGACAGATAGGTGTTAAACGCCACCCACCAGTGCGCTGGCAGCAGTCCAGCGGTGAGATGATGCAGCGAAGGCGCGAACGTGGTGATGATGGAGTGATGTAACACCACCATCAAAATGCAGCCCCCTTTGAGCGTGTTGATCCAGAGGACCTCTTTCCTGGCAGTCGTCATTGCTATGTCCTAATTGCGCCATGAATTTGTAAAGAATTATTTATATTTACAAAGATGTCTCAATCAGGACTTTCCTAATAAGAAAAATCTCGGAATCACTGAGGCGAGAGAAGGTTAATTTATCATTATATTCATTGTGTTATATTTAATTCTGAAATTAACTTTAGGATAAAACCGAGAGATAAAGACCAGCAGATAATGAGTAAAAACCGGTTATTTCTTTATTGGACGTCTTGCAATTGAGTAGAAATATCGATGAGCGGTTAAGCGGTGCGCATGAATGCGCACCCTACGATGTAACGTGCAGGATGCGCATTGTCTTGTAGGGTCGCCAGTTGGGGTGACCTGGCGTTTAAATCACTGGTTCAAAAACTTGTCGAGAAATTGCCGGGTACGCGCCTGCTGCGGATTACTGAACAGCTCCTTTGCCGCGCCCTGCTCCACGATGCGTCCCTGATCCATAAAGATGGCGCGATCCGCGACGTCACGCGCAAAGCTCATCTCATGGGTGACGATCACCATGGTGCGTTTCTCCTGCGCCAGCGCGCGAATAGTGTTAAGAACCTCGCCCACCAGTTCAGGATCAAGCGCCGAGGTCGGCTCATCGAACAGAATCACTTCCGGACGCATCGCCAGCGCGCGCGCAATCGCCACACGCTGCTGCTGTCCGCCGGAAAGACGACGCGGGAAACTCTCTTCCTTGCCGTGCAATCCCACTTTCTCCAGCAAACTGCGCGCCCGCGCGATGGCTTCTGCCTTCGGTTCGCCCTTGACGATCACCGGCCCTTCAATGATGTTCTCCAGCACCGAGCGGTGCGGGAACAGATTGAAGTTCTGGAACACAAAGCCAACCTGCTGACGCAACTGGCGCACCAGCAGCTTCTGCTTATTGAGGCCGAGCGCCGCATCAATGGCGATATCACCGACTTTGATACGTCCGCTTTCCGGCACTTCCAGCAGATTGATACTGCGCAGCAGCGTGGTTTTACCGGAACCGCTCGGCCCGATAATTGCCACCACTTCGCCTGGCGCCACGTCGAGATCGATGCCGTGCAGCACCGTCTGGCCGTGAAACTGTTTCACTAGCTGACGGACTTCAATTGCACTCATTTGCCCTCCCGATCCTGTCGATTCACATGCGCTTCAAGGCGGTTTTGCAACGCCGACATCACGGTCGCCATCACCCAGTAAATCAGCGAAGCCGCCAGATACATGGTGAACACTTCCAGCGTCCGTGAGGTGATCAGCTGCGCCTGACGGAACAGCTCCGGCACCTGAATGGTGGCGGCCAGCGAGGTATCTTTCACCAGGCTGATAAAGCTGTTGCCCAGCGGCGGCAGCGCGGTGCGCGCGGCCTGCGGCAGGATCACGCGACGTAGCGTTTGCCACGGCGTCATGCCGATGCTGGCAGCGGCTTCCCACTGCCCCCGTTCAATTGAGGCAATCGCGCCACGCAATGATTCAGAAGCGTAAGCGGCGGTATTCAGCGACAGACCAATCATCGCCGACGGAATCGGATCCAGCTCGATACCAAACTGTGGCAGACCGTAATAGATCATAAACAGTTGGGCGATGAGCGGCGTGCCACGAAAAATCGACACGTAGATGCGCGCCAGCCAGTTGATTGGCCAGAAGTGCGACAGACGCATCAGCGCCAGCACGAAGCCGAGTATCAGGCCGAAGAACATCCCGCCGATACTCAGCTGCAGCGTGAACAGCGCGCCTTTCAGTAAAAATGGTGCTGAATCCAGCACCAGTTGTAAGCTTTCCTGCATTATTTAGTGACGTCCGCGCCGAACCATTTCTCAGACAGTTTGCTCAGCGAGCCATCTTTCTGCATGTCCGCGATGGCAGAATCGATCGCTTTCAGCAGATCGTCGTTGCCTTTACGCAGCGCCACGCCCGATTCCAGACGCGAGAAGGCCGGGCCCGCTACTGCCATGGTGTCGCCGGTTTTCTTCACCAGATCCAGCGCCGCTAAGCGGTCCACCAGAATGGCGTCTAAACGGCCTGAACGCAGATCCTGATATTTGGTTGGGTCATCATCATAGGTACGCACATCGGCTTTAGGCACGTTATCTTTCAGCCACTGCTCGTAGTTGGAGCCGAGGCCAACGCCGACTTTCTTGCCTGCCAGATCGTCTGGCTTAGTGACGGTGGCCGCGTTTTTCTTCAGCGTCAGCGCCTGCACGCCAGAGATGGTGTACGGCGTGGAGAAGTCATACTTCTTCTTACGCTCTGGCGAGATGGTAACCTGGTTGATCACAACGTCGATGCGTTTGGAATCCAGCGAGGCCAGCATGCCATCCCATTTGGTAGGACGCAGATCGGCTTTCACACCGAGGTGTTTCGCCAGCTCCTGCGCGAATTCCACTTCAAAACCGGTCAGCTGGCCTTTTTCGTCCTGGAAGCTGAACGGCGGATAAGTGCCTTCCAGACCGACGCGCAGCTCGCCTTTACTCTTCACTTTTGCCAGCAAATCTTCGGCGGCGAAGGATTTAGCGTTAACGCCCGCAACCAGCGCGACCGCCATCATGCCCATCACCATTTGGCGACGAATAGGAGAGAAAATCATGTTTACCCCATTTATTGTGATGTGTTGTTGTGTGCTTTGTAGGGTCGCCATTCATGGCGACCTCTTCTAAATAACCGCCGGATTATAAACCGTTTTTACGTTCTGTCTCAGATCGAAGGGTGATAAGCAAATAACGCCGGCGATCCACCGGTATGCACAAACAGCAGCGGACCTTCACGACGGAAGCGATTTTGCGCAATGCCATCGATTAATCCCGCCATCGCTTTGCCGGTGTACACCGGATCGAGCATGATGCCTTCCAGGCGCGCCAGCAGTTTTACCGCCGCCATGCCCTCTTCGTTCGGCTCGCCGTAACGCGGCGCGAAGTAATCATCCCACAAGGTGATCGGCGCTTTGGCCTGCACTTCCAACTGCTCGGCTAACGCGCTACGAATGCGCTCCACCACCGGCAACTGCGCCTCAACTTTACGCGACACGGTGACGCCAACCAGCTCAGTTTCTGGCAGCAGCTGCTCCAGACCAATCGCCAGACCAGCGTGCGTACCGGCGCTACCCGAAGCGACCACCACCGCAGCGAAATCCACCACGCCTTCGCTTTGATGGGCAATCTCCTGCGCGCACTCAACGTAGCCGAGCGCACCGAGCACATTGGAACCGCCGACCGGCACAATATACGGACGGAATCCCTGCGCTTCGAGGTGTTCGGCCTGCGCGGCCAGCTGTTCAGTGGGATTGTGCAGCGCATCGACCATGACGATTTCCACATCCATCAAGTCGAGCAGCAAGCGGTTGCCGTTGCTGAGGTAGTTTTCTGCTGTGGTGCCAATCGGGTTTTCCAGCAGCGCCACGCACTTCAGGCCGAGCTTCGCGGCCACGGCTGCAGTTTGACGTACGTGGTTAGATTGAATCGCGCCCGCCGTCAGCAGCACATCCGCGCCTTCGCGCAGTGCGTCAGCAGCCAGGAATTCGAGCTTACGCAGTTTATTGCCGCCAAGAGCTACCGGCGTGAAGTCATCGCGCTTAATAAAGATATCGCGACCAAGATAGTCAGAAAGCCGTGGCAAATGCTCAAGCGGCGTAGGTGCACCGAGTAATTCAAGACGTGGGAACTGGTGCAGAAGATGTAAGGACAATGCAGCCTCCATTCGGGCAATGTGCAGTTATCCATACAGTGTTGCAGAAGATGAGAAAAGTCGCACCCGGAATTCACCGCGTGCTGCCCTTGTTGCTGTCATGCTCAACAACAACAAGGGTGGATTCACCATCAGCCCTGCTGCCAGCCTAAAAACTGGTCATATTTACGCAGTGCGATGCGGTAATTGTTATTACCCGCATCAGGCAGATCGTTCTCCAGACACTCATGCCAGCTATTGCCCCGTAATCGATCGGCCGGGAAATTTTTCGCCTTCAGCATGTCATCAAGCCGACGCAAACGTACCACATACTCACGTATGGTACTGTGGCTCATCTCCGTCTGCTCAAACAGGTATTGCTTAAACGCCATAATGTCGAAGTAATTCGGATGGGTATTACAGAAAATATCGCTGCAGAAACGACACAACGCGGTCAATTCTGGCTGGAGTTTCATCCACACCTGATCGTCAATCATTTGGTCCATGCGTGCGATGGCCTCTTTATTGATGATCTGGCCGCGAAAGACTAACGCCATACGATCTAAAACTTTGCCACAGTGTGAACAATTGCTTTGGCTGTGCTTATAGTCTTTAAGATAGCGACTTAAAGGTCTGGCTTTAACTTTGGCTCCCATTGCTGAGTCCCCGGTTTTATTGTTTTTTTCGATCGCCAGGAACTGAGTCTGTTAGCGCGCCCCCGATAATCGGGCACGCAGGCGTTTGATCGCCTGACTGTGCAGTTGGCTGACGCGGGATTCCCCCACTTCCAGCACCGCGCCAATCTCCTTCAGGTTCAGTTCTTCCTGGTAGTACAGTGTGAGCACGAGTTTTTCACGTTCAGGCAACGCCTCAATCGCTTCAATTACGCGGTCACGTAGGTTTCCTTCCAACAACTGATGAAGCGGGTTGGCTTCCTCATGCCCCTCCGTCACCAGCTCCGCACTGTCGCCGTGTTCTTCCCGATACTCGTCGTAGGAGAAGAGTTGGCTGTTGTTGGTATCGAGCAGAATCTGCCGATACTCCTCCAGCGAAACATTCAGTCGCTCAGCCACTTCCTGCTCAGTAGCCGAGCGCCCCAACGCTTGTTCTACCTGATGCATGGCACCTGCTACTTCGCGCGCATTTCTGCGTACGCTGCGTGGTGCCCAGTCGCGACTGCGCAGTTCATCCAGCATTGCTCCCCGGATACGCTGCACGGCGTAGGTGGTAAAGGCGGTGCCCTGTAGCGCATCGTAGCGCTCCACGGCATTCAATAAGCCAATGCCACCGGCCTGCAGCAGATCGTCAAGCTCAACGCTGGCTGGCAAACGTACCTGCAGGCGCAACGCTTCATGCCGCACCAGAGGAACGTAGCGCTGCCAGAGCGAATGTTTATCCATCACGCCATCGGCGGTATAGAGATCGTTCACGTTGACTACCCTGCGTTAGTAAAGTTATCGGCATGATTATCCAATTCTGTAGGGGTTTTGATTGGCAGAATAGGCGGGCAAAAGCGAGGTTATTTCAAATTTGTTATGGATGGCGGTGGATCGCACCGCCATCCGCGCGGGCGTTAGCGCATATTACGCAGTCTTTCCCGCGTGCCAGGCGGCACCGCGTCCCATAATGCGCAAACTTTGCCCTCAAGTGCCTGATAAAAAGGGGTAATCAACGCTTCAGTTTCCAGCGCGGGATTAAACAGCACCTGACCGGTTTCCGCGTTGATGCTTATCATTTTGTTGATAAACAGCCGTTGCAGGTCGCTGCGCAGGAATAAGCCGTTATCTGCGCTGTTATCCGCCAGAAAGCCCTCTTCATTCTCTTGCGTGTCGATGTAGCAGGCTTCCACCCACGGCCAGCTGTGACGTTCGGTCAACTGCGTGCCGGTGATGATGCAGGCGCCGTAGCGCGCTTTCACCGCCGAAGTGAACTCCGCCTGGCTGGTGCGTTGCAACACTTTGGCTTTCACGCGTCGTCCGACTTCGGTGCCAGGCATCACGCCGCTCGGCACTTTGTATTGCGGCGTGCTTAACACCACCAGAAACTGGATTTTGCGCGACAGCGGGAAGCATGGATGCGCCTGCGCATCAAACAGCTGCCAGTACTCCTCTTCCTCGGTCTGACGCATCAGCACCAGCTTAAAGCCGCGACTGTTCAGCAGGTTCTGCGCCGCTGCCGAGTTGGGATCGAGCATGGCAAACACCTGTGTTTCGCCCACCACTCTCCAGCGCCCCTCTTTGCGCGCTTCATCGTTACGACGAAAGTAGAGAAACGCCTGCTGGTTTTTCAGGTAGTGCTCAAAGCGGCGGAGATAGTTTTTGCGCTCGTTGTCGTCCGAGACAAACAGCAGATCCTCAATCGGACTGTTGATCTCCTCCTGCGCGAACAGCGCGCGGATCACCAAATTGCGAAAGCTGGTCGACGGGCTCAGCAACCCGCGTGCGGTGAGCTCTTTCTCGTCGGGATGCTGCTGCGTGTAGCGCAGGGCAATCTCTTCGAAGGTCAGCAGCTCACCCGGTAACAAGTCATAATTGAAGCGCATAGACACCCCAGAAACGGAAAAATGTGGTTCAAAAATTGGAATGATTCTGAGGGGAGTTATCGGCAAATTTGATGTGGACTGTAACAAGGCGGTTACTTTTCTGAGGAAGTTTGGCGATGGGTGAAATCGTTGTTTTTGTTGGGATGTGATTTGGATTAGTGCAGAAGGAATCACTAGGCTGATTTGGCCGTTCGGTGTTTAGGTCGCCATGAATGGCGACCCTACAAAGGAGTTCGTCGTAGGGGAGCCATTCATGGCGACCGTTTACTTCTTTTGCGACTAAGCCGCTTTAAGCCGTTGCAGGCGTTTCTCACGGCGGATCTTACGCTCTTCAAACACCGCCACCAGCGCCATCAGGGCGATACAGCCGATGGCTGCCGCATCGAGCGCGGCAAAGGTCCCGGCCCAACCGGTTAAGCCAAAGATTGGCGTGCCATCCGCAATCATGCCTAAGCCTAACTTAGCAAAGCTGTCGCCAATCAGGTAAGCAAAGGTGCCTTTGATGCCATCGGCGGCGCCAATGGCTTTTTTCGGCACAAAGCCGACGGCGGCAACGCCAATTAACAGTTGCGGACCAAACACCAGAAAGCCCAGAGCAAACAACGACGCCAGATAGACATACTGATTGCTGGCATGTTGATAGATACCGAGCGTGGCGATAATCAATGCCAGCGCCACGCATGCCACCAGCGCACGACGACCATTCGCCAGATCCGACAACCATCCCCATAGCAGCGTGCCGACTAACGCACCGACTTCAAACAGCGTGAAGCCCTGAATCGCCACCTCTTTTGAGAGTTTTAACTCCTGATAGGCATACACCGTTGACCACTGATCGATACCAATACGCACCACATACAGGAAGATGTTGGCGAAACACAGCAGCCAAATCACTTTGTTTTTCAGCACGTACTCGACAAAGATCTGCCATTTGGTCATCGCCTGATCTTCAGTTTCCTTATCCTCTTCGCTGATCTCCTCACCAAACAACTCTTCGGCTTTGCCCAGACCGTAGGATTCGGGTGAATCACTGCCGTAGCGCAAACCGATAAAACCGACCACCAGCGCAATCAGTGACGGGAACACAAACATGCCGACCACATGACCATCGAACAAGTAATTGGCACCAAACAGCGCCACACCGGCCGCACCCGCGCCGCCGAGGTTATGCGAAATATTCCACATGCCGAGATAGCTGCCGCGTTTACGACGAGGCGTCCACTTGGTGATGGTGGAGTAACTACAGGAGCCGCCGGTACTTTGGAAGAAGCCACTCAGCGCATAAAACGCGATCATCAGGAACAAACTCACTGAACCCGCGCCCATGCTGGCGCTGAAGCCCAGCATGCAGATGGCCGAGAGGATCAGCATAAACGGCAGGAACTGCTTGGTGTTTTTACCATCGGCGTAATAGGAAACCAGCGTTTTACCGACGCCGTACGTGATGGAGAAGCCAAGGCCAATCATCCCCAGCTGCGTCATGCTGAGTCCGTAGGTGGTGATCATGTCGTTCTGCGCAATGTTGAAGTTTTTGCGGATCAGATACATGGTCAGGTAGCCGATAAAGACCACCAGATAGGACTGCATAAAGGGTTTGAACCACATCTTGCGCCGCTCTTCGAGCGACAGATTCAGGGTCGGCTTGCGCACCTGATTTAAGAAAGCCAGCATGGAGTGCTCCTGATTAATGACCTGCGTGATGGCAGGCATTGTAAAAATCAGCAGCGGTTTCGGCCTGAGACAACTGCCCGGCGCAACCGGGAAAATTTCTTAGTTTTGTCGATGTAAGCGCAAAAAGCGGGGATGCATCACACTTCCTCGCGCTGGCGCGGCGTTTGAGCATGCAAGAACGGCAACAGCAGCAGGGCCGAAATGCCCGCCGCGCAGGCGATGACCGCGAAGAAACCGCTCCAGTGCCAGACATCGATCACTCGCGCCAGCGGCCAGCCAGAGAGCGACGCGCCCAGATAGGCAAACAGGCCAACAAAACCGGTCGCTGCGCCCGCCGCATCTTTATGCGAACACTCCGCCGCCGCCATGCCGATCAACATCTGCGGGCCGAAGACAAAAAAGCCGATGGTAAAGAAACACGCAGCCTGCATCACGTAGCTGGCAAACGGCATCAGCCACAGCGATCCCACTGACAGCAAAATGCCGGCGGCAAAGATCAGGTTCATCGGGCCACGATTGCCGTTGAACAATTTATCCGAGCCCCATCCCGCCACTAACGCGCCACCGAAGCCACCGAGTTCAAACATGGTCACCGCAGAGTTGGCCGTCACCAGATTCACGCCCAGCGTCTCGGACATATAGAGATTGCCCCAGTCGTTGATCGCGGCACGCACCACGTAAACCAGCACGTAACACAACGACAGGAGCCAGATGTAAGGGTTGAGCAGCACATATTTGGCGAGGATCTCTTTGTGACTCAGCCCCGCGCCCTCTTGCTGCTGGGCGATCTCCAGCGCATCGTGGCGCCAGTCACCGACCGGTGGTAAACCTACGGTTTGCGGGCGATCGCGCAGTCGCCAGCAGAGGAAAATGCCGGCGACAATCGCCAGCCCGCCGGCAATCATCATGCCGGCGCGCCAGCCATAATGCAGCGCGGCGGCCCCAACGATCATCGGGATAAGCGCACCACCGACATTTTGTGCCGTATTCCACAGCGCCCACCAGCCGCCGCGTTCGGTGCGAGAAAACCAGCTGGTGAGCAGACGCGCACAGACCGGCGATCCCCATCCCTGGAAAAAGGCATTCAACACCCACAACAAGGCAAAAGCCCACAGCGAGGTGGAGAAGCCAAACAGAATATTAACCACGCCCGTCGCTATCAGCCCAATGCCCATGAAATAGCGCGCGTTAGAGCGATCGCTGACGATGCCAGAGAAAAATTTCGACAGACCATAAGTGATGTAAAACAGCGTCGCCAGCAGGCCGATATCTGTACGCGTCATCACGCCCGCCGCCAGAATTTCCGGCGACGCGGCGTTAAAGCTTTTACGGGTGAAATAGAACAGCGCGTAGCCGAGCCAGATGGTGATCATGATATGGCGACGCCAGTAACGATAGCGCGCATCAATGGTCGCTTTATCCCCGATTGACTGCGCGCTGGCTGGCGCTTTGAGAAATCTGAACATCATCTTTTGCTTATCCATTGCGCAGCGGTAACGTGACGCTAACGCGCGTGCCGTGGGTGCAGGAGATTCCCAGCGAGCCGCCTAGCGCCGTCACGCGTTCGCGCATGCCGGCAAGGCCAAAACCTTGCTGCGGAGAACCCACCGGTAAGCCGCAGCCATCGTCTTCAATTACCAGCAGCAACCGCTGCTCCTGCAATGTGCCTTGCAGCGTCACCGCACGGGCGCTGGCGTGTTTCACCACATTGTTGAGTCCTTCCTGGCAAACGCGAAACAGCGTGACGCGCTGCGCTTCACTGAGCCGCGCTTCGTCAATCTGCCAGTCGAGATGGCTGATGATGCCGTGCCCTTCCAGCTCCATTTCCCGCATCAGCGAGCGAATAGCCTGCTCGAGCGAAAGATCGTCCAACTGGCGCGGACGCAAGCGCCCAAGCAAACGGCGCACGGAATCGTAAATGCCCAGCGACAGCTGCTCAATCAACATCCCGCTCTGCTTCACGCCACTTTCCGGGCTGATGCGCTGCATGATCCCGGCTTGGGTGCGAATGGCGGTGATGGTTTGGCCGATATCATCGTGTAGTTCACGCGCCACTTCGCGCCTTACGCTCTCTTCAGTCTCCAGCAAGCGTTCCGTCAGGCGACGATTGCGCACTAACTCGGTTTGCAGCGACTGATTGAGCTCACGTAAGCGCTGAATCCCCGCGCCCAGCAGCAGCCCGGTGAGGCTTTGCGCCAGCAGGGAAAGCAGCAGATCGACCGCGTGATCGTGCCAGGTCTGGCTGGCGATCAGTGCGATGGCGTTCATCAGTGTGGCGATTAGCGCGCCCTGCCAGCCGTAATGCCATGCCAGCGCAATAATCGGCAGCGCCAGACAAAACGGCGTAAAGCGCGACAGCTCCGCGGGCAACCCAAGCTGCAACCACAAGCTGACCATAAACAGCAGCACATAACCAAACAGATGGCGCACGCGCCAGTTGACCGGCTGTCCGACCAGTGAAGGGCCAAGTGGCTGCCAACGCGTGCTGGTAAGGTAGTGCCAGATCACCAGGCAGGTTGGCGCTACGGTCAGTGCGCCGGTTAGCGTGAGCAGCACCGCATTCAGCGCGGCGGGTTGAGTGAGCCACGGCAATGCCTGCAGCAGCGCCGCGCACACCATCGCACCACCCTGCCACAGCAAGGTGTGCCAGTCTCGTTGATGACGATAACGGGAAATCAGCATCACCGGCAGCAGCGTCAGCACGCTACCCAGCATCAGCAGCGGCAGATGCGCCAGTTCCACTTCGCGCGACAGCCAATATAGCAACAACCATTCGGCACCGAGCAGCACCGGCCAATAGGTGCGCGGGCACTGCAACATCAGTCCAAGGCGCAGGCCAAAGGGAAACAGCAGCACTGCCAGCTCAGGACGATCCGCCAGATGCAGGCTGATGCTCCACAGGCAAAACCACGCGGCAGAGAAGATACAAAAACTGGCGATAACGGCAATCAGCCGCGAAAAGAGTGGCTGCATTACCAGCCATCAAACATGCGACGCGCCAGCTCAACGTCGTTACTGACGTTAAGCTTTTCCAGCAAATTGGCGCGATGAACGTGAACAGTTTTCGGTGACAGGCCCAGTTCCGCCGCGATCTCTTTCACCGCTAAACCTTGCGCCAGTTTCTCCGCAACCTGGCGTTCGCGTTTGGTGAGCGGATCCTGACGTCCAGAGGCGAGCTTCAGGGCGATATCGGGCGTCAGATAGCAGCCGCCCTTGGCCACGGTATGCACCGCAGCAATCAGTTCATCGGGGCTGCAACGTTTGGAGAGAAATCCGCGCGCGCCAGCATTAAGCGCCTGCTCCACCAGCGCCGGACTGTCATGTACCGACAGCATGATGACCGCCATACTTTTCGGCAGCTGGCTTAACAGCTCCAACCCGGAAATATCCGGCATCGAAATATCGCAGATGCACACTTGTACGCCGCGTCCCGGCAACTGGTTGAGCGCTTCCCGCCCGGAACCGCATTCGGCGACAACCTGGAAATCCGGCTCCAGCCCGAGTAGCTGGGCAAAACCCGAACGGACGATCATATGGTCGTCGATAAGCGCGATGGTGGTCATGAGGTTTCCTGGCGGCGAAAAAACGCGCTTACCTTAGCGATAAGCGGGGGAAGCTTCAAGCGGATTGGGTGGCGAGGTTAAGTTTGTGCAATGACGTATCGGTCGCCATAAATGGCGCCCCTACGCGGTTATGTTGGGTCGCTATTTATGGTGACCGACTTGTATCACTTGGAGTTTTTACCGGCGAATTATGAGCAATTACCTGCATATTCATAATATGCAGGTATAAAAAAACCCCGCCGAAGCGGGGTTTGATAAGCAAGGAGCTTAGAGCGATTAGCCCTGCAGCAGAGACAGAACCTGCTGTGGAACCTGGTTAGCTTTAGCCAACACTGAGTTACCCGCCTGCTGGATGATCTGTGCTTTAGACATGTTTGAAACTTCAGTAGCGTAGTCAGCATCCTGAATACGAGACTGTGCTTCAGACAGGTTAGTAGTGGTGTTGTTCAGGTTAGTTACCGCTGAATCCAGACGGTTCTGAATCGCACCCAGGCTTGAACGGAACTTATCGATGCTGCTGATAGCTGAGTCCAGAGCGGCCAGTGGATCGGTAGTTGCAGTGCCAGCGCTGGTGGTTTCAGTGGTCAGTTTACCAGCTGAGTTAACGTAAGCTTGTGAACCTACATCAGCAGCATATTTACCTGTAGCGCCAGCTCCATTTGAAGCGACAGTCACGGTACCGGTATCTTTATCAACGTTATAATTGATAGTGTAAGAAGCTGTAGTAGTCAGTTCTTTGTCACCATCAACATAGGTATTCAACGCGTTACCGGCACCGTTGGTGTTGGCTCCACCAAAGGTTGATGCGAAAGTCTGCACGCCGCTGTTGTAGTTAATGGTTGCACCAGTTACTGCGGTATTTGCAGTAGCAGCAGAGTTAACTGCACTCAGTACAGCATCAGAGCTTACAGTTTTGGTGTAAGTCAGACCAGAGTCAGCACCGGCACCGAAGTTGTAAGTTGTACCGCTGAGCTTGATTGAACCCGCTTCAGCCACATCGCTACCATTTTGGAACATATCAGCCAGCGTAGCTGCAGTTGCACCGCCAGCGTTGTTGGTAGTCAAGTTGCCATCAGTGGTCAGGAATGCATCTTGGCCGCCAACTGTAACTTTACCGTTGGCATCAACATCAAAGTTAACGCTACCAGAGCTACGAGTATAAACACCTGAAGCTGTTGAACCAGCAGCTGGTTTCAGAGTATTTGCAAAGGTAGTAACGTCAGCATCATCCACAGTCGCAGTTGTGGTGAAGTTACCTTTGGTAGCATCGTAGGTATAAGTTGCAGCATCTGTACCTGTAGTAACAACAGTATCACCAGTTTTCAGGCGAGAAAGTGCATCACTAGCAGTAAGAGCAGCGTTGGTGGTGGTTACCGCGTAAGGGCCAGCACCAGTTACGTTTGCACCAGCAGCAGACAGGTCGCTGATAGTCGCCGCTTTATTAGCGATTGTACCTGAACCATTCACGTTGAAGCCGTTCAGACCCAGAGTAGAAGAGTCAATCTTCTTCAGGTCGATAGAGATGGTCTGGCCATCGTTCGCGCCAACCTGAATTTTCAGGGAGCCGTCTTTAGACAGTACGTTCACGCCGTTGAACTGAGTCTGACCAGATACGCGGTCAATTTCGTCCAGACGTGATTTGATTTCGTCCTGAATTGAGTCCAGGTCAGACTGGCTGTTGGTGCCGTTCTGAGACTGTACGGTCAGTTCACGAACACGTTGTAAGTTGTTGTTGATTTCTGACAGCGCGCCTTCAGTAGTCTGCGCAGCAGAGATACCGTCGTTGGCGTTACGCGCAGCCTGAGTCAGGCCGGTAATGTTAGACTGGAAGCGGTTAGCAATTGCCTGGCCCGCTGCGTCATCTTTAGCGCTGTTAATACGAAGACCAGAAGACAGACGCTCGATAGAGGTAGACAGAGCAGACTGGTTCTTGTTGATGTTGTTCTGAGTGATCAGCGAGAGGCTGTTGGTATTAATGACTTGGGCCATGATAATTATTCCTGTTAATCAAGTCTTTCGGTTAAGGTGTGGGCTTCAACCCGCCGGCTTCAGCGCCGTCAATGTTGTTATCGTCTGCCCTTAAACAACCTTTAGATTTTTTTTAGGACCAGGTGAAAATTTTTCCCTTCAACCTGTCACGCTTATCTTTATCGCCCTACCCGAAGAGTTCTTTAGACCAACTTGATCATTTTTCTAGCCCCCGAAATACCCTTCTCTATATACGCTATTCGCTTTATTACCTGCTGGTAAATAATTCTAAACTTTGCCCATAAAGAGCCGATAACCCGCGGTATTGATTCTCCGTGTCGACATAGAAAGGAAACAACATGACCACAATTTCTACCCTCGGTATCGGTTCAGGCCTCGATTTAAGTACTATCCTGGATAACTTGAGTACGGCAGAGAAAGCTTCATTGACGCCTATCTCTAATCAGCAGACCGCGTACACCGCGAAGCTGAGCGCCTACGGCACCTTGTCTAGCGCGTTAACGACCTTCCAGACAGCCAACACGGCATTAAACAGTGCGGATTTGTTCACCGCCACCAGTGCTGCCAGCAGCACCACCGCATTCAGCGCCACCACGTCTGGCAGCACCATCGCCGGAAAATACAGCATTAGCGTTACGCAGCTGGCGCAGGCACAGACGCTGACTTCCGGCGTACAAACCAGCAATACCACCGCGCTGGGCAGCTCGGATGCCAGCCGCACGCTGTCGATCAAACTGGCTGACGGCACCAGCAAAGATATTACGCTGACCAGCGATCAAACTTCTTTAACCGGCATGCGCGACGCGATTAACAGCGCCAATGCCGGTGTTAGCGCCAGCATTATTAAAACCGGTGATGGCGCTTATCGTCTGTCACTGACCGCGTCGAAAACCGGTGAGGCCAATGCGGTTTCTTCCGTTACCGTGACTGGCGATGACACGCTGCAGGGCATTGTCGGCTTTGATTCAACCAAAACCGATGCCGATAACCCGCTGGACGTCAGCGTCGCCGCGCAAGACGCCGAGTTGACGGTCAATAACGTCGCCATCACCAGCAGCACCAATACCATCAGTGATGCGCTGGAAGGGATTACGCTGAATCTGAATGATGTCACCAGCGGCAACCAGACGTTAACCATCACGCAGGATACGTCTAAAGCCTCCACCGCGATTTCCAACTTTGTGGATGCTTACAACAATCTGCTGGATCAGTTCACCAGCCTGACCAAATACACCGCGGTGGATGTCGGTTCAGATACACAAGACTCCAGCAACGGTGCGTTAGTGGGCGACAGCACGCTGCGAGGCATTCAAACCCAGATCAAGAGTCTGCTGACCAACACGGCTAGCTCTTCAACCTACAAAACGCTGGCGCAAATCGGGATTACCACCGACCCGACTACCGGTGAGTTGTCGTTAGATTCTGACAAGCTGAAAACCGAGCTGACCAAAGATCCAGCCGGCGTGAAAGAGATGATTGTCGGTGACGGTAAAACCACCGGTATCACCACCAAACTGGCAACGAACCTGACCAGTTGGCTGTCATCAACCGGCAGCATTCAGTCAGCGAAAGATGGTGTCAGCAAGACGCTGAATAATCTGACTGAGCAGTACAACAACATGAACACGCGTATTAACGCCCTGATTGCGCGTTATAAAACGCAGTTCACGCAACTCGACGTCACCATGAGCTCGCTGAACAGCACCAGCGATTACCTGACACAGCAGTTCGACAGCATGACCTCGAGCAGCAGTTCTAAATAGTAAGGAGTGACCATGTACAGCGCTACAGGCACACAAGCCTATGCAAAAATCGGGGTGGAGAGCTCAGTAATGAGCGCCAATCAACAGCAGCTGATTACCTTGCTGTTTGACGGTGCGATCAGCGCACTGGTCCGCGCCCGCCTGTTTATGCAGGACAACAATATCCAGGGAAAAGGTAACTCGATTTCCAAGGCCATTAATATTATCGAGGGCGGACTCAAGCAGGGCCTCGATGAGCAATCAGGCGATGACCTTACCGACAACCTGTTAGGGCTCTATTCCTATATGGTTCGTCGTCTGGTTCAGGCTAATCTGCGTAATGATGTCGAAGCCCTCGAAGAAGTTGAAGGTCTTCTGCGCAATATCGCTGATGCCTGGAAAGAAGTCGTACAACCTCAACACCTTCAGGACGCCGTTTAATGAATATTGCACCGTCACTTGTCACCGTTTACCAACAGTTACTCGATCTCAGCCACGGAATGCTGCGTTTGGCAGCAGAAGGCGAATGGGATGATTTGATTACCAAGGAAGTGGACTATGTCAGTGCGGTGCAAAGACTGGCGCAAACAACCGAAGCCGCCGCACCGTCGCGCCAGCTGCAAGAGCAGTTGCGTCCGGTGTTACGCCATATTCTCGATAATGAGAGCGAAGTGAAACGTCTGCTGCAGTTGCGTATGGATGAATTGACGCAGCTGGTGGGCCAGTCATCGATGCAGAAATCGGTGATGAGTGCGTATGGTAAGCAAGGTAGTGTGTATTTGCCGCAGGGTTGATTCGTTGCGATGAACTGAATGAAAAACGGGTGAGAAGTTAGCTTCTCACCCGTTTTTTTGCGATTCCCAGGTCGCCATAAATGGCGACCCTACATATTCTGCCCGTAAGGTCGCCATTTATGGCGACCTGGGAATTACTGTGCGGATGCAGACGACACCGTAACCGGGCGCATAATCTCTGGCTCGATATCCTGAATCACCGCCTCGTTCGGACGCTTCGCCACTTCTTCCAGCGCCTGCTGGCACTCAACGGTTGGGCGATCCACTTTACGCAGTCTCAAGCCATCGTAACGCAGCTCACCGTTCTCCAGCACCAGCGGCATCACGCGCACCTGGCGCGTCACGTTGACCCAATCGTCGCCCAGACGGGTTAATTTGCCCGGCTTGGCAATCACGCGCTGCCACTGACGGCAATCCAGCGTATCGCCTTCGGCACCGATAATCAGGCTGCCCATCGCTTGCTTACTGATCAGCTTGCTCTGCGGCCCCACGGTTTGCCAGTTGCCTTTGAGCTCCAGCGGCGCCGGGGTTTTCACGGCCTGGTCATAATTGCTGATTTGCGCACAGCCACTCAGCGCCAGCGCGGCCACTATCATCCACTTTTTCATTCTCGGTCCCTACACTCGCATCAATGGCGGCTACGTTATAATTTTTCCCGCCCGTTGCGCAAGGTATCTGCTGCGCGCCGCACGTTTTTCCTCAAGCTGCTCACTTCTGCGCCGATAACTCTTCTTGAGTTAAAAGAGCCTGCAAAAACAATAATTACCGACTACACACTCACCTTCGTTACGGAGAACACCGTTATGCGATTGACTCTTCGCGCGCGTCTGACATCGATTGTTGGCCTGCTGTGCATTTTACTGATTGTTGCGGCCATCTGGGGAATCATTGGCCTGCGCGCCGCCGACCAACGGGCGCAAAACGCCTACCAGAATGAGCTGTTACCGCTGCAATATTCCTCCCGCCTGTACCGCATGGTGCAGGAACAATCCTCGACCCTTTTTGATGCCCTGCGCTACTGGACCGACAGCAGCGAAGTGGAGAAACGTCTGGCGCGCATCGCGCACTACGGCGAGCAGATAGCGAAAGACCGGCAAACCTGGCAGCAGCTGGCGTTTGATGCGCAAACCAAACCCCTCAGCCAGCAATTCATCACCCATCTCGACGGCTGGCAAAGCGCGCTGAAAGATGCCGGTGAACTGCTGAAGGGCGGCAACCCGTCCGGCGCGCTGGTGGTGATTGAAACCCGCCTGCGCAGCGGCAGTCAGCTGCTGCAACAGGATATCGACCAGCTTGATGCGCTGATGCGTCAGCATGCCGAACTCACCTATCAGCAAAGCAACAGCGATTACCAGTTAGCGCGTAACAGCCTGATTATCATTTTGCTGGTTGGGCTGAGCGTAGCGCTGGTGTTCGGCTGGCTGCTGATCCGCTCAATCAACCGGTCGATTGGTCAGGCACGTGAACTGGCCGAATCGATTGCGGCTGGTGAACTGAATCATGATATCGGCAGTGTTTCGCGCGATGAGATGGGCGAATTGATGCAGTCGCTACTGCGCATGGATGTGCGTCTGGCGGAGATCGTGCGTGAAGTGGGCGAAAGCGCCAGCGCGCTAAGTGATGCGGCGCGTCAGATGGCCGACGGCAACGATGATCTCTCTGAACGCACCCATTCGCAGGCCAGCTCGCTGGAGCAAACCGCTGCCAGCATGGAGCAGATGACCGCCACGGTGAAACACAACGCCGATAACGCCGCGCAGGCCAACGAACTGGCCACCGATGTGCGTCATCAGGCCGAACGCGGCAGCAGCGTATTGCGTGATGCGGTCAGTGCGATGGAGGAGATCGAATCTTCCAGCAAACGCATCGCCGATATCAACCGGGTGATCGATGAGATCGCCTTCCAGACTAACCTGCTGGCGCTGAATGCGGCAGTCGAAGCGGCACGCGCAGGCGAACAGGGACGCGGCTTTGCGGTGGTGGCATCCGAAGTGCGCCAGTTGGCACAGCGATCCGCCGGGGCCGCGCACGAGATCAAAGCGTTGATCGATGCCAGCGTCGGCAAAGTAGAAGCCGGCAGCGCGCTGGTGCAGCGTTCTGGCGCGATGCTCAATGACATCAATCTGGGCGTGGCGCGCGTGGTGGATATTGTCGGTGAAATCGCCGTGGCCAGCCGCCAGCAATCCAGCGGCATTGAACAGGTCAACACCGCTGTGATCCAAATGGATGGTGCGACGCAGCAAAACGCCTCGCTGGTGCAGGAAGCCAGCGCCGCCAGCCAGACCGTCAGCGAACATGCCGGATTGCTGGTTGAGAAGATGGCCTTCTTCCGCCTGCAACAGCGCTAAGGAGCGACATGATGCGTAAACTTCTCGCGATGTTACTTGCCACGCCGCTGCTGAGCCACGCGGCGACAACGCTGAATATCGCCACCATCGCTAACGGCGATATGACCATCATGCAGCAGCTCGCCACACGCTACGAACAAGAGCATCCGGACGTCAAACTGCAATGGCATGTGATGGACGATGGCGCACTGCGTCAGGCGGTGCTGTCGGCGATGAACAGCGGCCAGGCGCAGTTCGATGTCATCACCGTCGGCACCTATGAAGCGCCGCTGTGGGGCGAAAAAGGCTGGCTGGCACCGCTGAATAAGCTGCCCGCCGATTACGACAGCGATGACCTTATCGCGCCGGTGCGCAAAGCGCTGTCGTTCCAGCAAACGCTCTACGCCCTGCCGTTCTACGGTGAAAGCAGCATGACCTACTACCGCAAAGATCTGTTTGCGCAGAAAGGGTTAACCATGCCGGATAATCCCGACTGGACCGATATCAAAAACTTCGCCGCCAAACTCACCGATGCGCAAAAAGGGATTTACGGCCTGTGCCTGCGCGGTCAGCCTGGCTGGGGCGATAACGTGGCGTTCATGACCACCATGGCAAATGCCTATGGCGCGCAGTGGTTCGATGATAACTGGCAGCCGACGCTCAATTCGCCGGAGTGGCGCGAAGCGCTGAGTGATTATCTGCAGGTGGTGAAGCAGGATGGACCGCCGGACACGGTGAAAAACAGTTTCGGCCAGATTTTGCGTCTGACCGCGCAAGGCAAGTGCGCGATGTGGATCGACAGCACGGTGGCGGCCGGTTTGCTGGTTAATCCGCAGATCTCATTAGTCGCCGATAAGCTGGCCTTTGCGCCTGCGCCGGGCGGCATCACGCGTAATGGTTCGAACTGGTTATGGTCGTGGGCGCTGGCGGTACCGGCCAACACGCCGAATCGCGAGGCGGCGATAGCCTTTATTAGCTGGGCGACGTCAAAACAGTACATCCAGCAGGTGGCCGATACCGTCGGCTGGGGCGCGGTGCCGCCGGGCAGCCGCAATTCTACCTATCAGCAGGCGAGCTATCAGCGTCTGGCGCCGTATGCGGCGCAGGTACGTGCGGCGATTGATTCGGCTACCGTCGAGCAGCCCACGCTCAATCCGGTGCCTTATCAGGGCGTGCAGTATGTGAGCATTCCTGGATTTGACCAGATGGGTAACGCCGTCGGGCAGAATCTGGCAGATATGTTGAGCGGTAAACTGACGCTGGATGAAACGCTTGAGAAGAATCAGCAGGACGTAGCGCGGATTTATCAGCAGTTGCATTGATGTTGTGGTCGCCATAAATGGCGACCCTACGAAACCTGTAGGGTGCGCATTAATGCGCACCTGGTTGCCATGAATATCGATCCCGCAGCAGAATCCTGACAACGTAGCTTGCGCGCGTTACACTAGCGCGCAAGTTGATATGCAGGAACACCGAATGAAAACCCCAGAAGAGTATTACGCTCAGGCGCGCACGATGTTTTTCGCCGCCCACCCCGATTTCCAATCCGCATTGGATGAACTGACCGAAAGCGATGCACGCCAGGCGAATTTGTCATTAGCGCAATTACGCGCCTGGCATGCAGAACGCATTTATGCCGCGTTTTTGCGTCAAAAGAAGCTGGACGGCATGCTGTTTTCCATTCAGCTGGCAGAACCCGATAAAGCCGTCGCTGCGGATGCCATTGAAAAGTATCTGAAATCTCACGCGGAAGCGTTAGGAATGACGTGGGAAGAGTTTTGCATCAAGAACGAGCTTTAAGTGCAACGCATTGAAAATGCATCAAAGATACATCTCCAACCACACAAATTGTTCAGGAAAAAGTTGTACAAGTCGATCGAACTTGTATAACTTACTCATCACGACGTAAGTCGTAGATTGTCCTTGAACGAATGGTGCTGTTGCACCGCCTCTGGAAGTGTTGCTGGATTTCCACTTCCAGAGGTAATATTTTTCTACCCTTCCCGCTCGATCCCTTTCACTTCGATATAACTTGCCACCGCCAGCAGACGATTGACGTGGGTAAGCAGCAGATCCACATCCGACTGTAAAAAATCCTGCGACGCACGCGATGCGGTGACAATTGCATCCTGCACCGTATCGGAAATGGTCAGCGTATTATCCTCTTTTGCCTGAATCAGCAGTGCCGCAATCAGCAATGACTGCGCCTCAACCTGCGCCACCAGCTCTTTTGCTTCCACATCCATTTTCGCCATTTTCAATAAGATATCGATAACCAGTTGGCGCATGTTTACCCCTGTTTTTATTTACAGTACTATATCGCACCCGATCCAATGAATGGAACGCCCTGATGTTTGTGGAGTTGATTTACGATAAGCGCAACGTGGCCGGATTACCGGGCGCACGTGAGATGATTTTGCAGGAGTTGGAAAAGCGTGTACAGCGCGTCTTTCCCGATATTGAGGTGCGCGTCAAACCAATGGAACGTAACGCGATAGATACCGATTTGAGTAAGAACGATAAAGCGACAGTTGCGCGGATTGTTGAAGAGATGTTCGATGAGGCAGAAATGTGGCTGGTGGCCGATTAGGCCACCAGTGCGTAAGAGTCTTAGCTTTCCTGCTCAGCATGGTTGATGGCGATTTCCAGATCCTGAATCGCCTCATCAATGTCATCCAGCAGCTTGCCTTGTTTGTTCAGCAAGGTATCGAAGCGTCCCGCATATTCTGTGTCTTTATACTCACCCGCATCAAAAGCCAGCCAGTGGGCAGACAGCGTCTCAGTGTTGGTCTGCGCGTAGTGGCGCATCTCTTTAAGCTGGGAGGTGACATCACGCAGGTAGTCAGTTTTGGTTTTTACAGTTTCTGTATCACTCATGCTATCTTCCTTTTCGCTTAATAAGACGATTTAAATAACGCTTGAAGGATTAAAGATAGTGCAAAATATCGAAGCTGCCTTAGGAATAATCGGAAGTGACTAAAACCTGTTAGTAAACAGGGGACATCCCGGTCCCCGATGGTGCGTCTTCTGGCATTACAGATATTTCCTCGCCAGCTCAATCAGCTCATCCTTCGCGGCATCACCCAGTTTGATCACGCCCTGCTCGACAAAGTTAAACGCGCGTCCGAAATCCTTCACGCCTTCTGAGAACGCCTGACTGGCGTCATGGCTCTGCGCCGCTGCGGCGGCTGGCGGCGCTTCGGCTGCAATGGGAGCAGCGGCTTCCGGTACGCTGGGCGGCGAAACCTCGGCTGCAGCAACGGGCGCAGCCTCCACAGGCGCAGGTGTTATCGCCTCAGATGTAACAGCCGATGCCGCTTCAGGTACCGCTGCAACTGCGGCTGGCGCTGACGCCGCGACTGGCGTAGCCACTTCGTTGGCGAAATCTTCCGCAGGTGACGATGCGATGGTGCTGGTTGGATTGATAACAGTTTGATCGCTCATAATGCTCTCCTTCTTACTGAATAAAGATCGCAGTCGGGCAAGAGTGGCTGCAATCCACGTGGTAATTCGCATGCTGACCTCCTTAACGCTTGGGTTGAGGTGGCGATTTATCTCCTTCAGCCGGTTTCCCCTTTTCAGCCGGAATGCTGATTGGGTGCTTCGCTATCCCATCGAGTTTGTTTTGCAGCGCCACCAACTGGCTGGTGAGTTCCGCCACGCGCGCTTCACGTCGTTCTGAGATCGTTCGATATTGCTGTCGAATCTCTTCAACGCGCTGATTGGCGCTGTTACTCACAAAAAGAAACAACACCGTCATCGCCACGCACATCAGCGACAGCATCAGCAGAAAGCCGCCGAAGAACAGTTGGCGTCGATGGTTTTTCACTACGTACTCACTGTTTATCTGCATCATCACGACTCTCCTCCAGAGTGGTAATCAGTTGATTCACCTGGCTGCGAAACTTATCGCTATGTTCGGTTTCGGTGGTCGCCAGTAAAATACTAAGGGCGTTTTTGATCAGCCGCAGATCGGTTTCCAGCGAAGAGATTCGCCGCAGGTTTTTGTCGTGTCGGACGCGCAACTCATCGTTTTCCTGACGCATCAAGGCATGACCTTCTTTGAGCAGCATCACCTGTTCTTTGTAGCTGGTGATGATCTCCCCGCCGGCACGATTGCTGGTGACGATAGCGGCGATACCCGCCATTAACGGTTTCCAGAACACAGCTGCTGCGCCGCCGCCGAGAAGCAACGCACCTACGCTGGTGACTAAACTACTTTCCATGCTTTACCTCTCACCCCTGGCAAGGGTTGTGCCCCATAAGCACGCTGACCACCCTTGCCAGCTTCGCGGTCAACGCCTGAATTTAAGTTTACTTTAACTTATGAATTTAAGTATACTTAAGTCGTTCCTTCAGGAGATGTCAAGATGATGAAAAAAGAATCTTCCGGTGAGCGCATCCGGGCACGACGTAAAGCACTACAGTTAACGCAGCAGGCGCTGGCGAAGAGCATCGGTGTATCGCATGTGGCTGTATCGCAATGGGAAAAAGAGGAAACCGTACCGCGCGGCGAGAACTTATTGCGGCTCGCGGAGTGGCTGCAATGCACAGCGGCATGGATTATTGATGGGGACGGCGAAGTGTTTGCCACCCACGCCAAAGCCGCGCCGGTTATGGCGGTACCATTGATTAGCCTGGCGCAAGCGTCAATGTGGTTGGGCGAGCAGCGGTTGTTGCTGAAACAGCAGGCAACGCGCTTTCTCTACAGTGAAAGTCAATTGGGCGATGGCGCGCTGGCGGTCACGGTGGAAGACCACGCGATGCAGCCCGATTACCGGCCCGGAGACAGTGTGATCTTTGATCCAGACGTTCAGCCACAGCCTGGCGATGTAGTTTTGGCGCTGGTCGATGGTGCGGCGCTGGTGCGAATTTATCGGCTGCAAACGCAGCAGCAGGATGAGAAAATCTTCACATTGCGCGCGCTCAATGATGATTTTCCTCAGCTGCATTCTGAGGAAATTTCGCTGCAAATCATCGGCACGTTAATGGAGTTGAGACGTTACCGAGGCGGCTAGCCGCTTCGCTTAAGCCATTATTTTAAAAAAAGTTTAGTCTGAGTGCGGGAAGCTATGGACAGACCCCGCTGTAAGCCTGTTAATGTAGCGCAAAATAATAATTTAGCCGGACAATCGCCATGCTCACCACCATCCTTTATCGCAGCCATCTGCACGACCACGTGCCGATCAAAACGCTCGAAGATATGGTTGCTAAAGCCAATCGCAAAAACAAAAATTCGGATGTCACCGGCATCCTGTTGTTCGACGGCCTGCACTTCTTCCAACTGCTGGAAGGCCCGCGCGACGCGGTGCAAGGCATCTATCAGCGTATTTGTCAGGACGCACGCCACCATAATCTGGTGGAATTGATGCACGACTTCGCGCCAGAACGCCGTTTTGGCAAAGTCGGCATGGAGCTGTTCGATCTGCGCGAGCATGACAAAGACACTGTGCTGCAAGCGGTGCTGGATAAAGGCACTTCGCGTTATCAGCTCACCTACAAAGATCGTGCGCTGCAGTTTTTGCGCACTTTCGTGGTGGCGCGCGACAAAGAGAACTACTTTGAGATCCCACCCGCCAGCACCTGGGAATTTATTCCCGATGATGAATGGCTGAATGAGCTGGATGACCTTGATCAGAGCGTGCAGGATTGCCGCTTTGCCTTTCAGCCGATCATCGATCCCTTCGCACGCCGCGTGACCTCACTTGAAGCGCTGATTCGTACGCCGAACGGCGGCTCGCCGGAAGAGTATTTTTCTGCGTTTGGTGGTGAGGCGATTTATCACGCGGATATTCAGTCGAAACGCCTGGCGTTTAACGTGGCGAGCAAACTGGGGATTGGCGAGCATCGCTTATCGATCAATCTGCTACCGATGTCGCTGGTGACGGTGCCAAACGCGGTGGATTTCCTGCTGGCGGAGATCAAAGCCAGCGGACTGGTGCCGCAGCAGGTGATCGTCGAAGTGACCGAAAATGAGATCATTTCGCGCTCAGATGAATTTGCTGCCGAAGTGAGAAAGTTGAAAGCGGCGGGGATCAGCCTGGCGCTGGACGATTTTGGTGCCGGTTTTGCTGGCTTGTCGCTGTTATCGAAATTCCAGCCGGACAAAATCAAAATCGATCGCGAGATTATCCGCGATGTGCATAAAAGCGGCCCGAAGCAGGCGATCATGCACGCCATCATTAAATGCTGCGCATCGCTGGAAATCGCGGTGATTGCCGAAGGTGTGGAACAAGCCGAAGAGTGGATGTGGCTGGAAGCGGCGGGTATTAGCCAGTTCCAGGGTTTCCTGTTTGCGCATCCGCTGTTGAATGGATTCCCGGCGGTGGCGTGGCCTGAGATTAAATAGTGTGGCGGTCGCCATAAATGGCGGCCCTACAACTAATAATACGTCACCTCGATATTGCCATACTGCTTATCCACCACCTCGCCCGCCGCGTCGGTGGTAATAATGTCGCAATAATAAGGAACATCGTTTTTATATTTGCAGACATTGCTGACGGTTTTAATTTGGTCATTACGCTTCACCGTGGTGACCACGTCAGAAATCTTTTTCTTATCTTCTGCCCGCACTGCTGTAGCACGCGACACTTCCGTTCCGGCCTGAGTAATACTCAATACCGCCATTTCACCCGCGCTGTTATAGGCGAGGTGAAACGCTGCATCAGAAGCAGGCGATGAGATCTGCTCCACCAAACCCTGTTTGTTGTAGGCAATATCTACCGTCATGCTCGGCGTGACTTTCTTCACCATGGCGCAGTTTTTATCCAGCGTCACCACCACGTCCTGACCGTTTTCGCTGCCTTTTAATGCGTCGCCGTCGCGCGCAACCTCAATCACTTCGCCCTCTTTGCCCACCGATTTAACATGCGTTGGACAGCCGTTGCGGTCGAAATCGACGTTCACTTCGAAGATTTGCTGGCCGTCGGCGGTGAACAGCGTTTGATGGGTATTTTTGACTTTTCCAGGCAGCGCTTCGAATTGATACAGATAGGCAAAGTTTTTCATTTGCGGGTAATACGTCGCGTCATCCTTGTTACATCCTGCAAGCAGAACGATGGCGATTAAAAACAGCAGGGTTTTCTTCACGTGAGAATCCTCTTCTCAAAATAAGGCAGCGCGTTGGGCGGTGTATTCACTGTGATGCAGCGACCTTTCCGCCTGAGATAAACCATCACCGCGCTGAACTATACCCGAAAGAAATACCCGAAAGAAACCGAAAGAAACTACACCTGCATGCTCATGATATCGGTATAAGCCGACACCAGTTTGTTACGCACCTGCACGCCCATCTGCATGGAAATAGAGGATTTTTGCAGATCGACCATCACATCGTTTAACTGGATGCCCGGTTTACCCATTTCAAAATCCTGCGCCTGCGCGCGCGCCGTTGTCTGGGTTTCGCTGATCTTGTCGAGTGCTGCTTTCATGGTGGCACTAAAATCGACCTGATTGGTGGATTCCGCCTGCTTACCGCTCGCCTGCAGAGATGTCATCTGCAGCTGCTGCAGCACACCCTCAATCGCCTGAATTGACATTGCCTGACCCCTAATGAAGAAGTGATTAAATTTTCACGATGAGAAAGTTAACACACTGTCAATAGGACAAAGGCGCTAAATGACCGCAAAAAACCCGGCTTATCCACCCATCGATGTGACCCGAATCATCAAATAATGCCTGCCAATAAGTGGAATTTAATTTTCCTCCCCCCTGAATTTGGGGGAAGTCTTCAGGGAGTTCGTTTTGTCACCACTAATAATTTCAGGCAGGAATCGGTCATGAATGCGAGTGCAGCCGCTACACCAGAGACAGCAAAGAAAGGCTTCAGTGACCTTCTCGCCCGCCTGCGCGCCAATCCGCGAATTCCTTTAATTATTGCTGCCGCTGCGGTTATCGCAGTGGTGTTTGCGTTGGTGCTGTGGGCAAAAGCGCCAGACTATCGCGTCCTCTATAACAACCTCTCCGATGAGGACGGCGGTGCGATTGTCACGCAGCTGACGCAAATGAACATCCCTTACCAGTTCGCCGATAACGGTGGAGCACTGATGGTGCCCGCCGATAAAGTGCATGAGCTGCGTCTGCGTCTGGCGCAACAAGGTCTGCCGAAAGGCGGCAACGTTGGCTTCGAACTGATGGACAAAGAGAAGTTCGGTATCAGCCAGTTCAGCGAACAGATCAACTATCAGCGTGCGCTGGAAGGTGAACTGTCGCGCACCATCGAAACGCTCGGTCCGGTGAAGAGCGTGCGCGTGCATCTGGCGATGCCGAAACCGACCTTGTTCGTGCGTGAGCAGAAAGCCCCTTCCGCTTCAGTAACGCTGAATCTGCAACCTGGCCGCGCGTTAGATGAAGGCCAGATTCAGGCCATTCAGCATATGGTCTCCAGCAGCGTGGCCGGTTTACCGCCGGGCAACGTTACCGTTGTCGATCAGGCCGGCCGTCTGTTGACCCGCTCCGATAGCGAAGGTCGCGACCTGAATGATGCTCAGTTGAAATATGCCTCTGAAGTGGAAGCGCGCTTCCAACAGCGCATCGAAGCGATCCTCAATCCAATTGTTGGTCAGGGCAATGTGCATGCGCAGGTGACGGCGCAGATCAACTTTGACCGCAGCGAGCAGACCGACGAGAAATACCAGCCGAACGCCAATCCAAGCAATACCGCCGTGCGTTCTCGCCAGACCAGCAACTCCGAACAAAATGGCAGCCCGTATCCTGGCGGCGTGCCGGGTGCGTTGTCGAATCAGCCTGCGCCAGCCAACACCGCGCCGGTGACCAATCCGCCAGCTAATAACAACAATAATGCCAACGGTCAGAACGCGAATGGCCAAAACGCCAATGCGCAGAATAATGGCAGCACCACCAGCACCGCCCAACCTTCTGGTCCGAGCAGCTCGACGCGCAACGACACGGTTAACTACGAGCTGGATCGTACCATTCGTCATACCAAGCTGAACGTCGGTGATGTGCAGCGCCTGTCGGTTGCCGTGGTGGTGAACTACCGCGACGACGGCAAAGGCAAAGCGGTGGCGCTGAATGATCAGCAGATCAAGCAGATTGAAGATTTAACCCGCGAAGCGATGGGCTATTCGCAGACCCGTGGCGACAGCGTCAACGTGGTGAACTCGCAGTTCAACATGACCGAGCCAGCCGGTGGCGACCTGCCATTCTGGCAGCAGCAATCGTTCTTCGATCAGATGATGACTGCCGGTCGCTGGCTGCTGGTGGCGTTGGTTGGCTTCATCCTCTATCGCAAGTTGGTACGTCCACAGCTGATGCGTAAGAAAGCGCAGGAACAAGCAGCAGCGGAAGCGCTGGCGGCACGTGCTGCGGCACAGGAAGAAGAAGAAGCCTTTAGCGTTCAGCTCAGCAAAGACGAGCTGGATCAGGAGCGTAAATCTACTAACCGCATGAGCGCCGAGGTGATGAGCCAGCGTATCCGCGACATGTCTGAAAACGATCCGCGCGTCGTCGCGCTGGTTATCCGCGAATGGATGAGTAAAGAACTATGAGTCTGACCGGTACAGAAAAAAGCGCCATTCTGATGATGACCATTGGCGAAGAGCGCGCGGCGGAGGTGTTCAAACACCTCAACCAGCGTGAAGTTCAGCACCTGAGTGGCGCCATGGCCAACATGCGCCAGGTTTCACACAAACAGCTGACCGAAGTGCTGCGTGAATTCGAAATCGATGCGGAACAGTTTGCGGCGCTGAGCCTCAACTCCAACGATTACCTGCGTTCAGTGCTGATCAAAGCGCTGGGCGAGGAGCGCGCCTCAAGCCTGCTGGAAGATATTCTCGAGAAAAACGAGACCACCAGCGGCATGGAAACGCTCAACTTCATGGAGCCACAGGCGGCCGCCGACCTTATTCGCGACGAGCATCCGCAGATTATCGCCACCATTTTGGTGCACCTCAAACGTTCCCAGGCGGCAGATATTCTGGCGCTGTTCGACGAGCGTCTGCGTCACGATGTGATGCTGCGTATCGCGACGTTCGGTGGTGTCCAGCCGGCGGCGCTGGCGGAACTGACCGAAGTGCTCAACGGCCTGCTGGATGGTACCAACCTCAAGCGCGCGAAGATGGGCGGCGTGAGAACCGCAGCAGAAATTATCAACCTGATGAAAACCCAGCAGGAAGAAGCGGTTATCGAAGCGGTACGCGACTTCGATGGCGAGCTGGCACAGAAGATCATCGACGAGATGTTCCTGTTCGAAAACCTGGTGGAAGTGGACGACCGCAGCATCCAGCGCCTGTTGCAGGAAGTGGAATCCGAGCAGTTGCTGGTGGCATTGAAAGGTGCCGAGCAGCCGCTGCGCGAGAAGTTCCTCAAGAACATGTCTGCCCGTGCGGCCGATATCCTGCGCGACGATTTGGCCAACCGTGGTCCGGTACGTATGTCTGCAGTGGAGAACGAACAGAAGGCCATTCTTCTGGTGGTGCGCCGCTTAGCAGAATCCGGCGAGATGGTAATTGGTGGTGGCGAGGAAACCTATGTCTGATGCCTTTTCCGCCCGCGCGTGGCAGCGCTGGCAGCCTGATGATTTAGGCAGCCCGTTCGGTGCCGAACCGGAGCCTCAGTTTGAGGAGCCGGAGATCGATGTTGAACTGAGCGCCGAAGCGGAACAGCAGCAACAGCTGGAACGCATGCAGCAGCAGATGCGCAAAGATGCGCAGACGCAGGGTTACAGTGAAGGTTATCAAAAGGGTTTTGCCGAAGCGCAACAGAACGGTTATGACGCCGGATTCCAGCAAGGCTTAGCCGATGCGCAGCAGCAGCAAGCGCCGCTGCAGGCACGTATGCAGCAGCTGGTGACCGAGTTTCATCACACGCTCGAAGCGCTCGACAGCGTGATCGCTTCACGTCTGATGCAGCTGGCACTGGAAGCCGCGCGCACGGTGATTGGCCAGGCCACGCAGGTGGATGGCACCGCCCTGCTGCGTCAAATCCAGCAGCTGATTCAGCAGGAGCCGATGTTCAGCGGCAAGCCGCAGCTGCGCGTCCATCCGGATGATTTGCAGCGCATTGAGCAGACGCTCGGTCCCACGCTCGATCTGCACGGCTGGCGTTTGCTGGCCGACAGCACGCTGCATCCCGGCGGCTGTAAGCTCAGTGCGGAAGATGGCGATCTTGATGCGAGCGTGGCAACGCGCTGGCAGGAGCTGTGCCGCCTGGCCGCTCCGGGGACACTGTAATGACCTCCTCACGCCTTTCACGCTGGCTCGGCGCGCTCGACGCCTTCGAAGAGCGTATTTCACAGGTGCAAACCGTGCGTCGCTACGGTCGCCTGACGCGCGCCACCGGCTTAGTGTTGGAAGCCACCGGCCTGCAACTGCCGCTCGGTGCAACCTGCATTATTGAGCGTACCGATGGCAGCAAGATCACTGAAGTGGAAAGTGAAGTGGTCGGCTTCAACGGCCAAAAACTGTTAATGATGCCGCTGGAAGAAGTGGACGGCATTTTGCCGGGCGCACGGGTTTATGCGCGCGTCAGTGGCGACAGCGGGCACAGCGGCAAACAGATGCTGCTGGGCCCGGAGTTGTTGGGTCGCGTACTCGACGGCAGCGGCAAACCGCTGGATGGTTTACCCGCGCCGGAAACCGGCTATCGCGCCCCGCTGATCACCGCACCGTTTAACCCGCTGCAACGTACGCCGATTGAAGATGTGCTGGATACCGGCGTGCGCGCCATCAACGCCCTGCTCACCGTGGGTCGCGGTCAGCGTATGGGCCTGTTCGCCGGTTCCGGCGTCGGTAAAAGCGTGCTGCTCGGCATGATGGCGCGTTACACCAAAGCCGATGTGATTGTGGTGGGCTTGATTGGTGAACGTGGTCGTGAAGTAAAAGAGTTCATTGAAAACATTCTCGGTGCCGAAGGCCGCGCGCGTTCGGTAGTGATCGCCGCACCCGCTGACGTCTCGCCGCTGCTGCGTATGCAGGGCGCGGCGTATGCCACGCGTATCGCCGAAGATTTCCGCGATCGCGGCCAGCACGTGCTGCTGATTATGGATTCCCTCACCCGCTACGCCATGGCGCAACGTGAAATCGCGCTGGCCATCGGTGAGCCACCGGCCACCAAAGGTTATCCGCCTTCGGTGTTCGCCAAACTGCCCGCGCTGGTGGAACGCGCCGGTAACGGTACGCACGGCGGCGGTTCGATCACCGCGTTTTATACCGTGTTGACCGAAGGCGACGATCAGCAAGACCCGATTGCCGACTCGGCGCGTGCGATTCTCGACGGCCACATTGTGCTGTCGCGTCGTCTGGCGGAAGCCGGTCACTATCCGGCGATTGATATTGAAGCGTCGATCAGCCGCGCCATGACCTCATTAATTGATGAGACGCATTATGCGCGCGTGCGCCAGTTCAAACAGTTGCTCTCCAGCTTCCAGCGTAACCGCGATCTGGTGAGTGTGGGTGCGTATGCCGCAGGCAGCGATCCGATGCTGGACCGCGCCATCAAGCTCTATCCCGAGATGGAAGCTTTCCTGCATCAGGGCATTTTCGAACGCAGCGACTACGACGATGCCTGTTTGCATCTGCAGGCAATGTTCGGTTAACGCCAAACGAGGTTAAGTCATGAAAACGGCCAGTGCGATCAACAAGCTGCGCGATATGGCGGAGCAGGAACTGGAGAGTGCGGTGATTCACCTCGGCGATATGCGTCGTGGTGTGCAGCAGGCCGACGAACAACTCAGCATGCTGCTGGATTATCAGGATGAGTACCGCAACAAGCTCAATCAGGATATGTCCGGCGGCATCGCCAGCACGCGCTGGACCAATTATCACCAGTTTATTCAGACGCTGGAAAAAGCCATCGAACAGCATCGCCAACAGCTTTCCCAGTGGAATCAGCGCCTCGACACCGCGCTGAGCAACTGGCGTGAAAAGCATAAGCGACTCAATGCTTATCAAACGCTGATCACGCGCGCTGAGGAAAACGCATTACGACAAGAAAACCGTCTCGATCAGAAACGGATGGATGAATTTGCCCAACGGGCCGCATTGAGGAAAGGCGAATGATTACGCTGCCAACAGTTGCTACGCAAACCTCGGTTTTGGGAGACGCTGACAGTTCAGTTTCATCAGATCTTTTGCAGGGCGCAGATAGCCTGCCGCAGGGATTTATTACTGAACTCGGCAACCGCTTGCTAACGCTGGTAAAGCAACAAGCTGTTAACACGCAATCGACTGATCTGACAACAGAAGTTGATGAAAAAGACGTCAGCAAAGCCTCTTTAAGTGCGTTATTGCAGGCGCTGGATAAACCAGATGCGTTAAACGCACTTTTACAGCCGGAAAACACTAAAGCCACGCTGAAATCAGCCGATGATAAAGACAAGAGTGAGGCAAGTTCGTTAACTGCCAGCGACTTACAGAATGTGCAGGCGTTATTCGCCATGTTGCCGGTGGCGGTTGAGAACCGCACCAGCACAGCCACGGTAAGTAGCGGCACAGGCGAAGGCAAAGCTGACACCCGCGCTTCGCTTAATTCAGCATTGTTAAGCGGTTCGCTTGAAGGTGCAGTAAAAGAAGAAACAGCACAGCCGGATAGCACAGCGAAGAAATCCAGCGATGCTGGAACGCTCTTAACGCAAACGGCTGCCAGCACGCAGACCAGCAGCAGCGTCAACACCACCGCCAGTAACAGCAGCGGCTTGACGCTGGATGAGAGTTTTAAGCAGGTGCTGAATGCGCTGAGTAAGCCGGAAGAGCGCACCGCCGCGCAGAGCAGTGATGACCAGGTCGCGCCATTAACCAGCGCACCGCTCAGCGCCACCAGTTCGCTGGTGAGCAGCACCGCGTCGACCAGCACCACGCCGTCGACGCCCATGCTGAATGCGCAGCTCGGCAGCAGCGAGTGGCAGCAGGCGCTGAGTCAGCAGATTGTGATGTTTAGCCGCAACGGGCAGCAGAACGCCGAATTGCGTTTACATCCGCAGGATCTGGGCGCGATCCAGATCAGCCTGACCCTCGATAAGGATCAGGCACAGTTAAGTATGGTTTCCAGCCACAGCCAAGTGAGGGCCGCGCTGGAAGCGGCTCTCCCTCAGCTGCGAACAGCGCTGGCGGAGAGCGGAATAAACCTGGGACAGAGTAACGTCAGCAGCGACGCCTTCGCACAGGGCCAGAGTTATCAGGGCCAGCAGGAAGGACGTCGTGACGGACAGCACGGCAGCTTTACCCTCTCCCAGGACAGTGACAACGAGATAACGCCTATTGCCGTCCCGGCAGCCCTTCAAGCGCGCGCGGCCGGTAACGGCGCTGTCGATATCTTTGCCTGACAGCCGCTAAACGCTGAAGGTAAGCGTAAAACCCGCGTCTTTTCTTCCCATTGTTTGACTTAAGACGCGGGATAATCTGTCCAGGTAAGCCGAGAGGCTTGCCCATAATTCACAGGAAGTAACTGCAAGATGTCTGATAACGCGAAAGCTAAAGGCCGCAAACGTTCACTACTACTACCGGTGTTACTGATTGTAACGCTGGCCGCTTGCAGCGTGGCAGGCTATGCAGTCTGGCGAATGATGAATAAACACGAAGGCAGCCAACCGGACGCGGCGAAAGTCGAACCACCGGCTGCTCCCGTATTTTTTGCAATGGATACGTTTACAGTAAACCTGGTCAATCCTGACAACGATCCCGACCGTGTGTTGTACGTGGGTTTCACCCTGCGTCTGCCCGATGAGGATACCCGTCGTCGGATGAACGATTACCTGCCGGAAGTGCGCAGCCGTCTGCTGTTACTGCTTTCGCGTCAAAGCGCGACGGCACTGGCAACAGAGCAAGGCAAACAGGCCCTGGTTGAGCAGATCAAACAGGCACTGGCGCCGCCGCTGGTAAAAGGTCAACCGGCTCAGGTTGTCAATGACGTGCTGTTTACCGCCTTCATTTTGAGGTGATTTAATGGGCGATAGCATTCTCTCCCAGGCTGAGATTGACGCGCTGCTTAATGGCGACAGTGACAGCGCGGAAGTAGAGAACAGTTCCAAAGGGACCGATGGCGACATCCGTCCCTATGATCCCAATACTCAGCGCCGCGTGGTACGTGAGCGTCTGCAGGCGCTGGAGATCATCAACGAGCGCTTTGCCCGTCATTTCCGTATGGCGCTGTTTAACCTGCTGCGCCGTAGCCCCGATATTAGTGTGGGTGCGATCAAGATTCAGCCGTACCACGAGTTCGCCCGCAACCTGCCGGTGCCAACCAACCTGAACCTGATCCACCTGAAGCCGCTGCGCGGCACGGCGCTGGTGGTGTTTTCACCGAGCCTGGTATTTATTGCTGTCGATAACCTGTTTGGCGGCGACGGTCGTTTTCCGACCAAAGTTGAAGGCCGTGAATTTACCCATACCGAACAGCGCGTAATTCGCCGCATGTTGAAGCTGGCGCTGGATGGTTATAGCGACGCATGGAAAGCGATTTACCCGCTGGAAGTCGAGTATGTGCGTTCTGAGATGCAGGTGAAGTTCACCAACATCACCACTTCACCGAACGACATCGTGGTTAACACGCCGTTCCAGGTGGAGATTGGTAACCTGGTGGGTGAATTCAATATCTGTATTCCGTTTTCGATGATTGAGCCGCTGCGCGAGCTGCTGGTCAATCCGCCACTGGAAAACTCCCGCCGTGAAGATAATCACTGGCGCGACAATCTGGTGAAACAGGTGCAGCACTCGGAGCTGGAGCTGATTGCCCACTTCGCCGAAACATCGCTGCGTCTGTCACGAATTTTGCAGCTGAAACCTGGTGACGTCCTGCCCATTGAGAAGCCGGACCGCATCATTGCTCACGTCGATGGCGTGCCAGTGCTGACCAGCCAATACGGCACCATCAATGGCCAGTATGCCCTGCGTGTAGAACATTTGATTAACCCGATTTTGAATTCGCTGAACGAGGAACAGCCCGATGAGTGACAGCAAGAAACCGTCCGACGACGACATCTCCGCGGACGATCTGTGGGCTGCAGCTATGAACGAACAAACCACCACCAGCGCGCCAGATCCAACTGAGAATGTGTTCAAATCGCTGGAGAATCCTGGCATCAGCGGTTCGCTGCAGGATATCGACCTGATTATGGATATTCCGGTCAAACTGACCGTGGAGCTGGGTCGTACCAAGATGACCATTAAAGAGCTGCTGCGTCTGACGCAGGGTTCGGTGGTGGCGCTGGATGGCCTGGCCGGTGAACCGCTGGATATTCTGATCAACGGTTATTTGATCGCGCAGGGTGAAGTGGTGGTAGTGAACGACAAATATGGCGTGCGCATCACCGACATCATTACCCCGTCTGAACGTATGCGTCGTCTGAGCCGCTAAGCATGTTAAAGCACACGCAAGCGGAACAACCGGTAGCGAGCCAGCCGGTGGTCTCAACCGGTTCGGTGATTGGCCAGGTCAGCAGCGTGCTGGCGGTGATTGTTCTGCTGATTCTCGGCTGCGGCTGGCTGGCGAAACGTCTCGGCTTTGCGCCGAAAACGGTGACCGGCCAGGCGCTGAAAATCAGCGCCACCGTACAGGTGGGTCAGCGCGAGCGTGTGGTGATTGTCGATACCGCCGATGCACGTCTGGTGTTGGGCGTTACCGCCCAGCAGATTACGCATCTGCACTCATTACCGCCGCTGCCGCCGGAAGAACAGGCGAATAACAGCGCTGCCCCGCAGGATTTTCGTCAGTTGTTCCAGAATCTGGTTAAACGTCCCGGAAAACCACAATGATGCGTCGATTACTTGCTCTCTTGCCGCTGCTGTTGCTGGCACCGGTTGCCCATGCGCAGCTGCCGGGTTTAATCAGCCAGCCGCTGGCTAATGGCGGCCAGAGCTGGTCGCTGCCGGTGCAGACGCTGGTTTTCATTACCTCGCTGACCTTTATTCCGGCCGTACTGCTGATGATGACCAGCTTCACGCGCATCATCATTGTGTTTGGCTTACTGCGTAACGCCCTCGGCACGCCGTCGGCACCGCCAAACCAGGTGCTGCTCGGCCTGGCGCTGTTTCTGACCTTCTTTATTATGGCGCCGACCTTCGACAAGATTTACTCCGACGCCTATCTGCCGTTCAGCCAGGACAAAATCAGCATGGCGGACGCGATTGATAAAGGTGCGCAGCCGCTGCGTGAATTTATGCTGCGTCAAACGCGCGAAGCCGATTTAGCGCTGTTTGCTCGTCTGGCCAACACCGCACCGATTCAGGGTCCGGAAGCGGTACCGATGCGCATTCTGCTGCCAGCGTATGTCACCAGCGAACTGAAAACCGCCTTCCAGATTGGTTTCACCGTGTTTATCCCGTTCCTGATCATCGATCTGGTGGTCGCCAGCGTACTGATGGCGCTGGGGATGATGATGGTGCCGCCAGCCACCATTTCCCTGCCGTTCAAGCTGATGCTGTTCGTGCTGGTGGATGGCTGGCAACTGCTGGTGGGTTCACTGGCGCAAAGTTTCTACTCATAACCCGACATTTCCCGAGGAGTGCAACATGACACCTGAATCAGTAATGGTTATGGGCCAGGAAGCAATGCGCGTCGCGCTGCTGATGGCCGCGCCGATGTTGCTGGTGGCGTTGATCAGCGGTTTGATCATCAGCGTGCTGCAAGCCGCGACCCAGATTAACGAACAAACGCTCTCCTTTATTCCGAAGATTCTGGCCGTTGCCGCTACCGCAGTGATCGCCGGTCCGTGGATGCTGAATCTGATGCTGGATTACATTCGCACGCTGTTTAGCAATCTGCCGTACATCATTGGCTAATGATTAACCTCGACAGTAGCCAACTGATCCATTGGGTCGCACAATTCTTCTGGCCGATGGTGCGTTTGCTGGCGCTGTTTGCCAGCGCGCCGGTGCTGAGCGAAAAGTCGATTCCCAAACGCGTCAAGATTGGCCTCGCGGTATTAACCACCTGGATCATTCTGCCGGTGCTGCCGCCGGTGGAGGCTACGCTTTTTACACCCGCCGGATTTTGGTTGCTGCTGCAACAGTTGCTGATTGGCGTGAGCATCGGCCTGACCATGCAGTTCGCCTTTGCCGCAGTGCGCATGGCGGGTGAAGTGATTGGTTTGCAGATGGGTTTGTCCTTCGCCACCTTCTTCGATCCGGGCAGCCGCCTGAACATGCCGGTGCTGGCGCGTTTTCTCGATATGCTGGCGATGCTGCTGTTTCTTACCTTCAACGGACATCTGTGGCTGATCTCGCTATTGGTGGACAGTTTTCACACCTTGCCGATCAACGACCAGCCGCTCAACGCCAATGCCTTTATGGCGTTAGTCAAAGCCGCCGGATTAATTTTCCTTAGTGGCATGATGTTAGCGCTGCCCTTAATAGTTCTACTCCTCACGCTAAACATGGCACTAGGTTTGTTAAACCGTGTTTCACCACAGCTCTCAATTTTCGCGGTTGGCTTCCCGATTACCTTAACGGTGGGCATCCTCAGCGTTGGGTTGATGATGCCGCTGCTTGCTCCCTTCTGCGAACATCTGTTCAGCGAAGTCTTTGATTTACTCGCCCAGTTTATGTCAGAACTTTCCCGCGCGAGTTGATTAACTATTCTGTAGGCGTTCTTAAGTAATAGTTAAGCAACCAGAAACAGTCTGTGCATTTTTCGAACCATTTTTTCCAGAAATCAACTGAGGAAATTCTGATAAATGCGCATTTTAGGTGAAAATTATTCTTATTAAACCGCGCTTCGCGTATTTTAGTCAGACGATTCCTAAGGGGCTAAACCTTGAGAATTGGTTGATGAAATGCTCAAAGGGCTGTTTTTAAACAAAAAAAATTTCAAAGCGATTTTTCTTGTCTAAATCCCTTTTTTCCGGCATTGTCAACGCTCGCTGAAGCGTCATACTTTCGCTAAACAAATGTTTTTAAGATTTGTCCTATCAGATTTGTCTGTGATCTGCGCGATAGTGACAGGGCTCTCAAAACAGAGCGAATTAAACACTTAATGCAAATCCTCAGCCATCCCTACTATGGCTGGGCTGAGAGTGACGTGGATGTACTAAAAAAAATAACTTCGCAGCACGGTTCAGGGAAGAGTCATGATGGCGCATGGATTTCTATCGCCAATCTGCCGAGCAGAATAAAAAAGTGTCTTTGGAAATTTCTCTCGTACCGCAAACGCGTATTCATCGTTGATTTAAACGGATAACAAATTGGTGAGGGTCGCTATAATGCCAACGATTATTATGGATTCATGTAATTACACACGCCTGGGTTTGTCTGACTATATGTCTGCGAAAGGAGTTAAAAAGAAAAATATTACTCCTGTCTCTGACATCGACCAATTGCAACAAAGATGTGAGCAAATAAAGCCGGGCGTCGTGTTTATCAACGAAGAGTGCTTTATTCACGAATCTGATTCCAGCGATCGTATTCGTGCTATTATTATGCAGCATCCTGATACCTTATTCTTTATTTTCATGGCGATCTCGAATATCCATTTTGAGGAATACCTCTACGTTCGTAAGAACCTGATTATTACGTCAAAATCGATAAAAACTTCGACGTTGGATTCTTTGTTAGGCACCTACCTGCAAAAGAAACTCAACGCTTCGCCACGTATTTCTGCTGGGCTCGACGTGCATCCACTGACATTAAGTCAGACTGAATCAAATATGCTGAAAATGTGGATGTCAGGTCATGACACCATTCAGATATCTGAGAATATGCAAATTAAAGCCAAAACTGTTTCGTCACACAAAGGTAATATTAAACGTAAAATTAAAACCCATAATAAGCAGGTTATTTATCATGTCGTACGTTTGACTGATAATGTTACCTCAGGGATTTATGTTAACGTGCGATAATTTCCTTCAGTGAATAAAGGGGCCAATCCAGCAATTGGCCCCTTTCTCGTTTTGCGAGTTTGATCTCACTTTCCTGCCTAATCCTTTCCCCTCGCCTGCCGATGCTTATTCTCATAACACCTACCTACATGAGAGCAAGGATATGAAAACAGCATCGATTGATGAGCAATATAAGCTCAGCATCTGGCAGAACCTGCGCCTGATGCCTTTGTTCAGTATGATCTTTGGTGGCATTCTGCTGCTTTTTGCCCTGTGCATTGGACTCGCCAGCTACTTTTTGATTCAGAGTAATAACTCACTCAATGATGCCACGGAAGAAATTCAAATCCGCATGGGCATCTCCAACAGTTCTAACCATCTGCGCACTGCGCGACTGAATGTGCTGCAATCCGGTGCGGCCGCGCGTATTGGCGAGATGGATGGTTATCGTGCCGATTTAGCACGTACCGAGACGCGTATTAAACAAGCGCGCGAAGGCTTTAAACTCTATATGGATCGCAACGCAAAAACGCCGGCGGATATTGCCCTCGACGAACCGCTGACCGCCAGCTTCAATGCCTATATTGATAAAGGCCTTAAGCCGATGATTGAATCGGCTAAGCAAGGCAGCTTTGAAGGTATCGTGGCGCAGGAAACTGACGTCACGCGTAAGCTGGATGACGCCTATAACGCCGTGCTGTTGAAGGCGATTAAAATACGTACCGACCGCGCCGAAGCGATTAATGCCGCAGCCGCACATCAATCGCGCGTCGGTTTTATTGCTATGGCTATCGCATTTGTCGCCGCATTAGTGTTAGTGCTGTTGACCTTCGTGTTCCTGCGTCGCGTAGTGATTAGCCCGTTGCGCCAATCTGTTGACCGCATCGAACGTATTGCGCAAGGCGATTTGACTGCGCCGGAGCAAGCCTATGGCCGCAGCGAGATTGGTAGCTTGCTGCATAACCTGCAACTGATGCAGGCCTCGCTGGTGCGTACCGTAGGCACGGTGCGTGAAGGTGCGGTGGCGATTTATCAGGGCTCCAGCGAGATCTCCGCCGGCAACACCGACCTCTCATCGCGTACTGAAGAGCAGGCTTCAGCGCTGGAGCAAACTGCCGCCAGCATGGAGCAGCTTACCGCAACGGTGAAACAGAACGCCGAGAACGCGCATCACGCCAGTCAGCTGGCCGCCGATGCCTCTGGCAAAGCACGCAGCGGCGGCGATCTGGTGAGCGGCGTGGTGCAAACCATGAACAACATTTCTGGCAGCTCGAAGAAGATTGCCGAGATCACTAACGTCATTAACAGCATCGCCTTCCAGACCAATATTCTGGCGCTGAACGCGGCCGTCGAAGCGGCGCGTGCCGGTGAGCAAGGCCGTGGTTTTGCCGTGGTAGCCAGCGAAGTGCGTAATCTGGCACAGCGCAGTGCGCAGGCGGCGAAAGAAATTGAAACGCTGATCGCTGAATCGGTAGGTTTGATTACCAACGGCTCACACCAGGTCGGTGAAGCCGGTAATACCATGGGCGAGATTGTTGAAGCGGTGCGGCGCGTGACGGACATTATGGCGGAGATTGCTGCCGCGTCGGATGAGCAGAGCCGTGGCATTCAGCAAGTAAGCCTGGCGGTGACCGAGATGGATAACGTGACGCAGCAGAACGCATCGCTGGTTGAGGAAGCCTCTTCGGCAGCGGCTTCGCTGGAAGACCAGGCTGGCCGATTGACGCAGGCGGTTGCGGTGTTCCGTTTGAATGATGCGCCGGTTGCGCAAGTGGCTAAAGCGGCGCAGTCCGGGTTGCGTACGCCGAATCTGGCGCCGCGTCCGGCATTGGCGACGTCGGGAAATGATAATTGGGAGACGTTTTAAGCGTTGAATTTGCAGAGGTCGCCATGAATGGCGACCCTACAACTCAGGTGCGCATTTATGCGCACCTGGCATCAAGCCCCTTCATACGGCTCAACAAACACGCCTTCGGCATGATCGCTTTCATTAAAGAACCAAATCCCCAGCGGGTAATCTTCCAACGCCACCAGATACATGGTGCCTTCATTGAATGCTTCCACTGCCAGCACCGTACCTACACGGCGCGGGCCGCCGTCGGTTTTAACCGTAACGCGATCGTTCACCTTCATTGATTACTCTCCACAAATTGTCCTGCGACACAGTTTAACGGAAGATAATCAACACTGCCTGATCGCGATCAGCGTCGGGCGATAACCCACACCGCATGAACGATACCGGGAATGTAGCCGCACAGCGTCAGCAGAATATTAAGCCAGAACGCCCCGCCGAACCCGACCTGCAAGAACACGCCCAGTGGCGGTACCAAAATGGCGATGACAATACGTAAAAAGTCCATATTCACTCCCTGATATCACTTAACAATCAATCGCTAAGCATAGACGCTGTTACGCACTGTGCACTTAAAGGCAGGTAAAACTCTGTCAAGATGCGCTTTTTCGCTTTCTTAACGTTTCATAGAGAGACTTTTGACGCGGGCTGCTCGTACACTTCTCCTCACTGCACCAACCCCAAAGGCGCAGTCAACCTAAAAGTAACAAGGATTTTTGCCCGCGCAGCGCGGGCTTTTTTTTGCCCGTAATTTGCCCGCGACGCCCTCTTTTCAGCACCGTCTATACTGTTAACTCATCCAATCGCCTCTGGGAGGGCGCTATGACGACGGCAAAAGAGTACAGCGAGAATGTGCAGCGCGAAGTCAATATTGATGTCGATGCGCTGCTGGAGGCGATTCAGAAAAGAACGTCGGGCGAGATACAAGAGTTTATGGAAGCCGAAAACGCCCATCGCGTCAAAGTGAACGGCGAGGCTTATGACTCTTACACCGATTTAGCGGAAGCCTTCGAACTCGACATTCGCGATTTCGCCATCAGTGAAGTGAACCGCTGAAATCGATTTCAAAAAAATACCCGGCGGGATGGCCGGGTAAAATAAATCAATAAATTCGTTACACCAGGGAATTCTTAACACCCGGTCAGATTACGCCTTAGTCCGATTAAGACAAGTCTTATCCCTGCATGTAAATCGAACAATTTTGTATAACCATTCATGAGAATCGCCCCACGCACCGCGTCACAGCTGGTTTCAGCTGTGCACGAAATGTGCATCGCGCATCCCGCTACGTCTGCTGTTTAAGAATTATCCTGGATGTCGCTGGCCGGGTCGCCGGAAAAAGTGTGATCGCGATTCCGCTATTATACTGATTACTCTTCGCTTTACGGATGCCACTGGCGTAAGGAGTGTGATGATGCTGAGTCTTAACTCTTCCCTGATGATCGTTACCGATCTTGATGGCTCATTACTTGATCATCATGACTACAACTGGGATGCGGCCAGTGAATGGCTGGCGCGTCTGAAACAACATCAGATTCCGCTGGTGATTTGTTCCAGCAAAACGGCGGCAGAGATTATTCCACTGCAAAAGAAGCTGGGCATTGCTGGCGCACCTTTTATTGCTGAAAACGGTGCGCGCGTGATGTTGGGCGGTGAACAGACGCCGCCGACCGAAACCAGCGCCGGCTATCACGCGCTTTGCAAGACGCTGCACGCGTTGCAGGCGCGGTTCCGCTTTAACGGTTTTCATGAATTTAGCGATGCCGAAGTAGCACGCTTTACCGGATTAACGCTCACCGAAGCCAGCCAAAGTCGCCTGCGCGAAGCGTCGGAAGTAGTGCTATGGCGCGATGATGAACACCGTTTGCAGGAATTTCGTGAGGCGCTTGCCGAACACCATCTGGCGTTAACTCAGGGCGGACGCTTCTGGCATGTGATGCCCGCCGGCACCGGCAAAGGTATCGCGCTGGCGGAAATTCAGCAGCATCTTGCCACGCAAGAAGGGGAATCACGCACCACCATCGGCCTGGGCGATGGTCCCAACGATGTGCCGATGCTGGAGCGCGTTGATTATGCCGTGGTGATAAAAGGCTTCAGCAAAACGCCGGTAGAACTGCAACGCACCGATACCGAGAACGTTTACCACACCGCGCACGTCGGTCCGCAAGGCTGGCGTGAAGGTCTGGACTATTTTCTTGCCGAGTAACGGCCTTTAACCAGAAGGATGAGACGATGAGTGATTTTTACCAGAATGGTGTCATTACTAATTTCCATAATCTCACCCACCGCAGCGTCGAATCGCTGGAAAAGGAGATGGTGCGCTTCTCACGCAAACGCAAAATGGGGCTGATTTTGCCGTCGCTGTTCTCGGAACTGGAAGGCCCGGCGCTGGATAACATTGTTAACGAACTGGCGAAAGTGCCCTATCTGGATGAGATCGTGATTGGCCTTGACCGCGCCGATCGCGACCAGTTTCTCTTTGCGCGCGAGTTCTTCTCCCGCCTGCCGCAGCGCCATCGCATTTTGTGGAATGACGGCCCGCGCCTGAAAGCGCTGGACGCCGAACTGGATAAAGAGGGTTTGTCGCCGAGCCAACCCGGTAAAGGCCGCAATGTGTGGTTCTGCACCGGCTACACGCTGGCTTCCGATCGCACCCAATGCGTGGCTCTGCACGACTGCGATATCGTCACCTACGAACGCGGCATGCTGGCACGTTTGCTCTATCCGCTGGCCAATCCATCATTTCAGTATGAGTTCTGCAAAGGCTTTTACGCGCGTGTGGCCGATGGCAAATTGAATGGCCGCGTTGGGCGTTTGCTGGTGGGTCCGCTGCTGCGATCCTTGCAGAAAGTCTACGGTCACTCGGAATATCTCGATTACCTCACCAGCTTCCGCTATCCGCTCTCTGGCGAGTTTGCCATGCGCACGCACGTGCTTAACGGCATCAAGATTCCCGGCGATTGGGGATTAGAGATTGGCGTGCTGTCGGAGATTTATCGTAACTACACCACGCGCCAGACGTGTCAGGTGGAGATTGCCGATAACTACGACCACAAACATCAGCCGCTGGCGGAAGATGATGGCACCGGAGGTTTGAAGCGCATGAGTAATGACATCGTGCAGTCGCTATTGCGTAAGCTGGCGACCATGGGCGTGCCGCTCACCAGCGATTCGTTCCGTGTATTGAAAGCTACTTACTACCGCAATGCGCTGGATATGATGGAGATCTACAACCACGAAGCCACCATGAACGGCCTGAAGTTTGATCAGCATATTGAAGAAGCGGCGGTAGAAATGTTCACCCAGGCGATTCTCGATGCCGGACAAGCTTTTATTGAGCGTCCGAACGAGAAACCGTTTATTCCCAGCTGGAGCCGGGTGCAATCGGCTTTCCCGGATATTCTGCAGCGTATTTATCAGGCCGTCGAAGAGGATAACGACGGCAAAGTTTAATCCGCTGCGCAGACGCGATTACGCCCACCGGTCTTCGCCAGATAGAGCCTGCTGTCCGCGCTGGCCTGCAGGCTCTCAGCCTCATAATCGCCCTGCTCTTCGCTGCCGCTGACGCCCGCCGAAAGCGTAATGCCAAAGGTGGTGCTGGCGTTAACCAGAATGGTTTTCGCCTCCAGCCGCACGCGAATCCGCTCCGCCACCGCCTGCGCCTCTGCCAATGTTGTTTCTGGCAGCACAATGCAGAACTCTTCCCCGCCGACGCGTCCAGCGACATCGTATTTGCGTAGCGTGTGGCTGATCACGCTCGCCACGCGGATAATGGCCTGATCGCCGGCCTGATGTCCCCAGGTATCGTTGACCTTTTTGAAATGATCGATATCCAACTGAATTACCGCCAGCGGCGTTTGCTGCTGCTGGCCGCGCGCCGCCAGCGCATCAAATTGCTCGAAGAAGGCACTGCGATTGAGCAGGCGTGTCAAACCATCATAATTTGCCCGCCACACCAGTTTGGCCGACATATCATTCAGGCGCCGCACCAAACGGAATATCACCTGATGCGCCGCCACCAGCAGCAGGACAAACACCAGCCACATGCCCACCATAAACAGCGCCACGCGGCCTAACTCTTGTGAAAAACCCTGCTTCAGACTTTGAACATTGACGATATAGGCATCAACGTTCCTGAGTTTGCTCCAGGTAATAAATTGCGTTCCGAGCCGCGACACGCCGGCTGGACTCTGCAGAATTTGCTGCTCTAGCAAGGCCTTTTGTTCTGCGGTTAATGGCTGGTCGTTGGGTGCAGTCAATCGGGTAATTTCATGCAGTGAGCGATCCAGCAATACCATTTTGCCCTGCAATGAGCTGTTGCGCGCGGATGCAAGCAAGGCATGGATACGCGACTGAGTGAAATCCATCGACAGCACGCCGTACCAATAACCTTCGCTGATAATCGGCGTGCTGACCGTCATCATCAGCCCTTCATCAAATAAGCCCTGATAACCTTCGGTCCAGCGCAGGCGTGCATGCAGCGGATTGTGCGGATCCTGATCGCGGAAATAGGGGCGCTGGATCATGGTGGCGTAGCTCTCTTCCAGCTCCTGCGCGTTTTGCGGCGGACGCGAACTGATGTAGAAACCGGCTCGCGAGATGTACCAGAAGCGGGAATGGAAATCCTGTTTGGTATCGCCAAACTGCAGGATAAAGCTGAACTCCAGCGCCGCACGCAGTTCATGATCAATATGGGTATCGTCACGCGATAACAGCGGGTCGCGCGTTAGCCAGCTATCGCCGACGCCGTTTATCGGCATACTGCGTGGACTGGAAAGCTGTAGCTGCCAGGGATTCTGCTGACGCAGCTGCTGAAAGCGCGCCACCGTTTCGCGCGCGTGATCGGAATCGAGCGGATGGGTCAGCGCGTAGTTGAGCATTTGCTGGTAATAGAGCAGCTCGTCCAGGCTCTCCTGGAACTGGCTGTCGAGGTTTTTCTGCACGTCGGATAACTGCGCGCGTTGACGCTGTTCGTAATTGTTTTTCAGCTCAAAGGCTTCATGTACGGTGAGAAAAGCGGAGAAGAGAAAGACCGCCAGAAAGCAGAGATGAACCGGTATAAATGGACTTTTCCAACGCGATAATTGAGGTGAGTTTGGCATGTGCATCCCTGCTTCGAAAAGAGGCGAATGCGCAAAGTGTAGTCAGTTTGGGAAAAAATTTATAGGCAGGGATCAAAGGTAAATCATTGAGCTACAACTCCATTCGGGACGGCAAAAACCGTCCCGAATGGATTCAACTGGCCAGCTGTTGCGCGCTCGATAAGTGACTGAGTTCGTCACTGTGGAACGCCTCACGTCGCACGCTATAACCATCATACCAACGACACTCTACCATTCCGCTGGCATAGCCGGTGACCACCATGGTGGGTCCGCCCTGTTTGTGCTGAACTTCGTCACTGATTGCAAAGATCATACCGCACCTCCCTCTTTCATCGTTAAATGACCGAGTTTAGGTATAGCAGCTGTGACCGATTTTTTCCTATACGATAAATCTATTACTTCTACTAAATCAGAATAAGCAGTTAAAAACTCTGTAAATAAAAAAAGCCGACAAGATTTATTGTCGGCTTTGATAGCACTTCCCGAACAGGAAAATTAGATTTTGCAGCCTTCGCAGTCCGCTTCGTCGCTGATATCAGCAGGGATTTCGTTGGCTTTCTCTGCCGCTTTGGCTTCAGCCTGTTCCAGCTGTGCATCGATATCAAATTCAAACATATCGTCGTTCATCATCGTTCTCCTGACCGTGATTAGAAATTTACAGCGCTTTATAACTGCTAGCCGCGCAGCTTAGCAATCAGATTTACGCCTAACAGCACGATCGACCCAATGATAAAGCCGATCACCAGATTGGCGCCGTTGCTCAGCAATGCCGAGACCAAACCGTTGAATCCGGCGCTGTATTCGCTGATGGCGTGATGTAACGGCGTAATGCCGTGCACCACAATGCCGCCACCAACCAAAAACATCGCGAGGGTACCGACCAGCGTTAAGGCTTTCATTAACCAGGGCGCAAAGGCCAGTAATACGCCGCCAATCGCCTGCGCGACGGTAGAGGATTTCTCTTTAAGCCAGAATCCCAAATCATCGATTTTGACAATCATCGCCACGATGCCGTACACGCCGATGGTCACCAGAATAGCGACGCCCGCCAGAATCAGTACCTGATTCAGCAGCGGCGCCTCTGAAACGATGCCTAGCGTGATGGCGACAATTTCTGCCGAGAGGATAAAGTCGGTGCGCACCGCGCCTTTGACTTTATCTTTTTCGAACGCACGCGGATCCTGCTGCGCCAGTTTATCGAGACGCTGTTGACGCGCTTCCGGACTCTGCTCTGCCTTATCGTGATTAAGGCTATGCAGCACTTTCTCCACGCCCTCGTAGCAGAGATACGCGCCGCCAATCATCAGCAGCGGCGTAATCAACCAGGGCGCAAATGCCGAGATCAATAACGCCAGCGGCACCAAAATTAATTTATTGAGAAAGGAGCCTTTTGCCACGCTCCATACAACCGGCAATTCACGGTTGGCTTTGACACCGCTAACCTGCTGCGCATTCAGCGACAGATCGTCACCCAATACGCCTGCGGTCTTCTTTGCCGCAACTTTGCCCATTACCGAGATATCGTCGAGCAATGTTGCAATATCATCCAGAAGTGTAAGTAAACTGGTTCCTGCCAAAGTGGTATTCCTTATTATTCCGGTTCGTGATCCTGACAACAGGGGCAACGCTCAATCGCCGTCACTGACATATCGGCGATGCCCGCACAGTCCCATTCAACGCGTAATGGCCCCGTCAGATCTCCGGCGTGCAAATACTTGCTCACCGGACTTTCCGTCATGCCGCTGATCTCTTCGGTGGCGACCAGCCGATCGCCAAGATAAATGCGCGCCGTGGCTTGGGTTGTCACCATCCGCTCATCGCGGAGTTGATACAGGCGCTTAACGGTAAGTTTGATGCTGCTCATGGCTCATTCCGCGTCCCAGAGAAAAGGGAGATCTAAACTGTTATGGCGGCTAAAAGCAACAATCTCGCACTATTCAACGCGATAGTGATGCAAGCCCTGATGGTCGATTTCGCTGCTGTCGGTTGCCGCCAGCAGCCACTCTTCTAAACGTTCAATCAGCGCGCTGTCGTCCAGCTGCAGTTTGCCGCGCAGCGCGCACTCCCAAACAATCAGTACTTTCCAGCCTCCTTCGCGCAGTTGTTCGACGTAACGCCGGTCGCGCTCAACGTTACTGTTAATTTTGCCACTCCAGAATTCGGTACGCGTGGCGGGCATCTTAAATAAGTAGCAGTGATGACGATGCCAGAAGCAGCCGTGAACAAAGATAATCGCTTTCTCGGCGGGCAGGACAAAATCCGGGCGGCCCGGTAGCGCTTTATCCTGCACGCGATAGGTGAAGCCGCGATCTTTAAGAATCAACGCAATACGCTGTTCAATCGCGGTATCCTGATTGCGAATGGCGCGCATGTTTTTGCTGCGAATGGCTTGCGAGTGAACGTCTGCCATAGCGTCTCCTTGTATTAGCGCTTCTTCAACTTTAGCGGCTTAGGCCAAAAGCGAAAGCACACCGCACGCCAATTTCCTCGTTGCGTGATGAGTGTTAGCATAGCCGCTTCACTGTTAAGGAAAAACGCATGCTCGCTATCGACCCCGTCTCGCCCTCCCCGTTTACCGCCAATCAGGATGACGCGACGTCGCTGTTACTGCAGGTGCTCGATATCTATGCCGCACGCGATGTGGTTATCACCTTAACCGATGCCGGTGGCCGCGACTGGAGCGTGCCGCGTTTGAATCGTATTCGCGCCGGTAAAAGTGCCGCGCCGGCGCTCTCCAGCCGCGAAGTCGCCAGCCTGCAGGCCTTGCTGCCTCAGCGTCCAGCGCATTATGACGACGCCAAATTCCAGTTTGTCGATCTGTTTGCCGGTATCGGCGGCATTCGCCGTGGCTTCGAGCAGATTGGCGGTCAGTGCGTGTTCACCAGCGAATGGAATAAAGAAGCGGTGCGCACCTATAAAGCCAACCTGTATAGCGATCCGCAGTTGCACCACTTCAACAGTGATATTCGTCTGGTAACGCAGCCTGCGGGCATTAGCGATGAGCAAGAAATTTATCAGCATATCGATCGCACCATTCCCGATCATCAGGTGCTGCTGGCCGGTTTTCCTTGCCAGCCCTTCTCGCTGGCGGGCGTGAGCAAGAAGAATGCGCTGGGTCGCGCGCACGGTTTTGAGTGTGAAGCGCAAGGCACGCTGTTCTTCGATGTGGCGCGCATTCTCGCCGCTAAAAAGCCGCCGTTCTTCGTGCTGGAGAACGTGAAAAACCTCAAGAGCCACGACAAAGGCCGCACCTTCGCCATCATCATGGCCACGCTGGATGAACTCGGCTATGACGTGGCGGATGCTAACGACAGCGGTTTGCCGGATGCCAAGGTTATCGATGCGCGCCATTTTCTGCCGCAGCATCGCGAGCGCATTGTGCTGGTGGGCATTCGTCGCGACAGCGGGCTCAGCAAGGGTTTCTCGTTGCGCGCTCTGCCCGCGCTCTATCCGCAAAACGTGCCGTCACTTCACAGCCTGCTGGAAACCCAGCCGGAAGCGAAATATACGTTGTCGCCAACCTTGTGGAATTATCTCTATCAATACGCAAAAAAGCATAAAGCCAAAGGCAACGGCTTCGGCTTTGGCCTTAACGATCCGCGTAATTTGAACATTTGTGTGCGCACCTTATCGGCGCGCTATTACAAAGATGGTTCGGAAATCCTCATCGATCGCGGCTGGGATCATGCGCAAGGCGAAACCGATTTCCAGCAGGCCGAGAATATGGCGCGCCGTCCGCGTCGTTTAACCCCGCGGGAATGCGCCCGCTTGATGGGTTTTGAAGCGCCGGGAGAAGCCAAACTGCGCATTCCGGTGTCCGATACGCAAGCCTACAAGCAGTTCGGCAACTCGGTGGTGGTGCCGGTATTTGCTGCGGTGGCGCAACTGTTATTACCGTTGATTGAACAGTACGCCGCGCAAAAGGCGTAGCTATTCAGGACCACAATTTTATTTAGGGCCGCGCTTCATGCTGTTTTCCGCCTAATCGCGCCCGCTGTCACCAAACTGTCACGCGTGCTGCCAATACTCCTGTTTTATTTTTTGGAGGCGTGTGATGTCACTCCTGTCTGTTATCTCTCTGCCGCTGCGGCTGCGCGCGCGGTTATCCCTGAAAATCCCGTTGTGGCTCACCAGTTTGCGTAGCCAGTTTTTGCTGTTTATCGTGCTGTTCTGCGCGCTGCAGTTTGCCGGTGTGCTGCTGCTGAATACCCACGTGAATCAGACGCAAACTTCACTGCAGCAGGCCAATCAACTGCGCGAACGTCTGGCCCTGTTGGATAAAGCACGCATTGAACTGCTCACCGCCAGCGATAACAGCCATCGCGCCGGCATCTATCTGATGCAGGATCAGCAAAGTGGCTCAGTCGATAGCTGGAAAAGCCTGGCTGCGGCGGCCGATGACTCGTTGAAAAATGCACAGCAACAGTTCGCCGCCTATCACGCCAATGCAGATAGCCCGCTGGCGCAAGGTTTCGCCATGCTGGCGGAAGGATTGCAGGAGCAGCTGAAAGGATTAGCGGCCAACGACATCAACGCCTTTTTTATGGTGCCAATGCAGGCGTTTCAGCAACAGTTTAATGATGCCTGGTTCAGTGAAATCGAGCAGGCTAATCATCAGCTCAGCAGCGTGAATCAGAACACGCTCAGCACCTTGAAGCTGAGCCGCAATATGTCGCTGATTGTCAGCGCGGTGCTGATGGCGCTGTTAGTGCTGGCATCCAGCTTGCTGATGCGCGGCGTGCTGTTGCCGCTGCGTCGCGCTAATTCGCAGCTGGAACAGATCGCCACCGGTGATCTGGTCGATACGCAAAACCATCCGCGTCGCCAGTCGCTGGAAACACGCCAGCTATTCCAGTCGATTGAGACCATGCGGCGCGGCTTGCAACAGATTGTGCGCGACATCAACACGGTGGCGGTCAGCGTGGCCGCCGGTGCCGAGGATATGCAGCAGCACAACGAAAAAGTGATGCAGCAACACCAGAAGCAAAATGCCAGCTTCCATCACTTGTCGCAGCGCCTGGATCGCGTTTCGGAAGAGGTGGAGATCGGTGCTCAGTTCTCGCAGCAGGCAACGCAGGAAGCACAATCAGCCGATGCGTTGATGCGTAACTGCGCGGTAGAGGTCGATAAGATGGAAACCCAGATGCAGCAAATTGTCACCGCATCCGATGATATCGCCGGGATTGTGGGCATGCTGGATGACTTGTCGATGCAGACGCGGTTGTTATCGCTGAACGCCGCCATTGAGTCAGCACATGCAGGCGCTTACGGCCGCAGCTTCTCGGTGGTCGCCAAAGAGATGGGCTTGCTTTCGCAGCAAAGCGGGGCTTCCACGCGCCAGATCGATGGCTTGATTCAGCATACGCAGCAGCATGTGCATGATGGTTTCGATAAGGTGAAAGCGCTGGAAGTGTTGTTCGCGCAGATCAGCGCTGCGGTGTCTGGCGTGGTGACGCAACTGAACGAGCTGCAGCAAAACAGTGCCGCGCAGAGCCATCGGGTGAAAAAGATTGCGTTGGAAGTGGTGGAGATGAGCGGACAGCTGCAGCAAAACGAAGCGTTGAACGCCCATCAGGTGCAATCGGCGGTGCAATTGCGCGAGTTATCGGACCGCCTGGCGCAGCGCGCGCAGCAGTTCCGTATTTAATCTGCAGGCATAAAAAAACCCGTCAATGACGGGTTTTTTCGCTTATTTCTTCTTCTTACTTTTCTTCAGCAGCGCACGAATCTGCTTCAATTCCGCAGCGGAGAGCTGGTCTTCCACCGCTTCCTGGGTGTCCAGGCTATCAATGGCCGGTTGCGCACCCGCATCTAAACTGGCCTGCAAGCGATTAACGATCTCCTGACTCATGGAGATTTGGTTATCTGCGGCTAACTGTTTGATGTGCTCTTTCAGTGCCGGGTCAATTTTAATGGTTAAGTTAACGGTCTCGGTCATTTTCATACTCCCTTTTGATTTACAACAACGTAGCGGAAGCAGATGAAAGTTAACAGACTGTCATAAAAATTTAATATTACGAGTGTATAGGGCTGAAATCCCTTAACACCGATTCATCAACCGACGTCAGATTGCCCTGCAGCTCAGCGCACAGTTTGCCCATATAGTGCACGAGAAAATCCGCGTTATGCTCCGCTAACAGGCGCCCGGCTTCGGTTTGCATGGTTTGCGGTAAACCCAGCAGCTTTTTCTGGAAGTGATCCAGCGTCCACTTCACGTCATCCAGTTCACGCTCTTTTCCTAACGGATCTTCGCTATCGAACAGTGGACGACCTAACGCGCCCGCCGTGTAGAAAACCCGCGCCAGGCCGATAGCACCTAATGATTCGAGACGATCGGCGTCCTGCACAATTTTCGCTTCCAGCGTTTGTGGCGCGATACGCGCGCTAAAGCTGTGAGCCTGCACCGCGTGCGCGACGGCATCCAGCAGTTCAAATGGGAAGTCCGGGAAATCCTGCTGCAGAATGCGGCGCGTCTCTTCCGCCGCATAAGTTGAGGCTAAATGACGTTCAGGATGGTTTTTCGGCAGGTTAACCACATCGTGAAAGTAGCAAGCGGTCATGACTACCATAGGATCGGCGTCGCTGTGCTGCATGATGCGCTTGGCACTCATCCAGACGCGGCGCAGGTGCGCGATATCGTGGGCTTTGTCGTCATGCAGCCAATTGAGCTGCAGCCAGTTCTCGTAGCGTTGTTGCCAGTGAGTAAGTGACATCGTGCTTCTCCTGTTATTGCTGTTATCTAAGTTCCTGCGGACATCATAGCGGCCTGGTCATGACACTTTTTTTACATCCTTCCAGGATGTGCAAAGCGTAAAAATGAGATCCCGATCTTGTTATAGCGCTGTTAACGTCACTTGCACAGTAGCCATTACGATTTCGGCATTTCCTTAGCGCGTTTTAGTTAAATAACTCTGTTCAACAGGCTTAATATATTAGCGTCATCAACAAATTTCGCTTTAGCGCTAAATTCCAGTTATATGTGCTGATATATGCGGCTTCTTAAGGGCAGATCAACACGGCATTATCTGAAAAGGTTCCCATTCTGGGCTTTATAACGTACTGTATCTGGAAAAATTCTGGCTTCGGATCCCTTGCGAAGTCCTTTTCAGCACACATTTTGCTTATGAACCATTTTTAAAATCTAAAATTGCCAGATTAGCCTGATACTAAGGCGACAAATTATTAAGCAAACTGATTCAAACCCATTATGCTAGCTCTCACATCTACGGATGTTGGGGGATTCTTCGCAGTTTCCGGGTTTGTGACACAATAAGAGGTATGCAATGAAAGAACGGCCGATTCTTTTTTCCGAACAGCGGGTGCGCGCCCTGCTGGTTGGCCAGCAAACGCAGACCCGGCGCATTATGAAAACTCAAGCTTTCGGTCCGGGTCAGGATCACCATGAAGGCGTACACGCGTTTGACGTCAGCGCCAATCATCTGCACGGCTATAAATTGATGTCGATGACCGATGTCAGTTCGCACTGCCCATTTGGTCAGGCGGGAGATGGCTTGTGGGTGCGTGAAACCTGGCGCGGCCCGATTGTGCCGGAAAACTTACTGGCAGATTACGAACGCGATCCCCTGCCGTTCCGCAATGCGGCGTATTGCCAATATCGCGCTGACAGCAATGAGCTGGGACAGCTGGATGAGAATTTGCAGAATGCCGAGCAGTTTGGCTGGCAGACCGCCATTCATATGCCGCGCTGGGCTAGCCGCATCGATCTGCAAATTACCTCGGTACGAGCCGAGAAGATTCAGGACATCAGTGAAGATGACATCATGGCAGAAGGCGTGCAGACCGATTCGCACTTCCTGAATAACTTCTTCACCATGAATATGAATTCTGAATCCCCGAAAGAAGCCTACCGCAAAGCGTGGCAGAAACAGTACGGCGCCACCAGCTGGGAAGTGAACCCGTGGGTTTGGGTGATCGCGTTTCAGCGGGTTGAACGCTAAAGATAAACGCTGCGAAGCATGCAAACGTAGGGTCGTCATTCATGACGACCTTTTTCATTTCCTCACCATGACTTTCCCGCTTTGCCACGCCAATCACAGACAAATTCTCGACTAACTGGTTGAATAGCCGGCTTTGATTACGCGCTGGCAATTTCCCCTTTGCCGCGCCAGGATACTGTTTTCGTCTGAAGAGTGAGTGACGCAATGTTCAAATGGCCGTGGCATGCGCAAATAGAGACTTCAGTACTGGCGCTTCCCTGGCAACAGGCGCTAGCGCAGCCCATCTTTTCACTGCTCGATCCTGATGAAAAAACCGCACTGGTTACGCTGGCACAACGCTTCCTCCAGCAGAAAAAAATCTCGCCGCTGCAAGGCCTGCAGCTCGATGAACTGTTGCTGACACGTCTGGCGCTGCTGTTCTGTTTGCCGGTGTTGAAGCTTGGACTCGAATGGCTCGATGGCTTCCATGAAGTGCTGATCTATCCCGAGCCGTTCAACGTCGACGATCGCTGGGAAGATGATAACGGTCTGGTGCACCACGCGCCGGCAGTGCACGCCGGACAAAGCTGGACGCAAGGTCCGGTGGTGTTAAACGCATTGGATATTCAGGATTCACTCGATCTTTCCGGTTTTAACCTGGTGATCCACGAAGTGGCGCATAAACTTGATGCGCGCGGCAGCGGTTATACCAGCGGCATTCCGGTGATGGCGCTACGTGATGTCGCCAGCTGGGAGAAAGATTTGCAGCAGGCGATGGCAGAAATTGAAGCTGAAGTTGAATTAGTCGGTGAACAGGCGGCAACCATCGATCCCTACGCCGCCAGCGATGCAGCAGAGTGTTTCGCGGTGCTGTCAGAGTATTTCTTCAGTGCGCCGGATTTACTGGCTAATCGCTTCCCGGTGATGTATCGCCATCTGCAGCAGTTCTACCGTCAGGATCCACTGGCGCGATTGGCGATGCTAACAGCAGAACCTGCTTAAATCGCGATCGCTTTGTACTAATGCTAGCCAGTTGAATACAAATGTGTTTTAAGCTGTTGACACCTGCAAGGGGCGCCATTAATATTCGCCTCGTTCACACGATTCCTCTGTAGTTCAGTCGGTAGAACGGCGGACTGTTAATCCGTATGTCACTGGTTCGAGTCCAGTCAGAGGAGCCATATTTAGAGAAGCCCGCTTAGGAAACTAAGCGGGCTTTTTGCTTTTACGGATTGCAGACATAAAAAAACCCGCTGGCCGGGAGCGGGTTCTTTATTCATCAGCGCACAGCTCATTCCAGTAGCTGTAGCGGATCACATGGTGCAGGCGCCTATCTCTCATAGTAGCGATACACCGAAGGATGGAACTCAACACCGTACAGTTGGCTGATGGGAATCAGCAGGTCGATATGGTTGCTGAGATCGAATTCGCGCTCTTCTGCGGGTCCAGTCTCGCCATTGATCAGTTGGTTAAACCACTGCTGCAAGAGATGTTTCATTGTCAGCTGCTCCACAAATGATTGAGGCTGACAGTAAACCGCATTCTCCCATATAACCAAAACGATTAGTTGTGCACTTCTTTGCCAATTAATGCATATATGTTGGTGAGCATAAATGCCCACCCCACGAAAACCCTGGCAAACAACTGTAGGGCTGAGGGATCCCCAGGAATATCGTTAATACACATATACGATATCCCTGTAACTCGCTGATAGTTCGGCTCGCGCCGTTTCTATATCCAGCTGACTGATCCCTGCCGGGTTGTGCCTTATCGCATTTCTTGCCAGCGTAAGGTATGACAGTACTCGCCGGTGTTGCACCGTGTTCGCCTGATAAAACCGGTGCTCGCCTTTTCTTTCAAGCGCGTAGCCCATCAGCCACAGTACGATGCTGCACAGCGTCGACAGCAGGTTCAGCACTGACATCCTTTCCACACTCCGGCTGAAGCTGCTTCTCAGCCCCATACCGTAACGTTCACTCTTTTCATCCCGGAAGTTCTGCTCTATCTGCATTCTCCGGCTGTAAAGCTTCATTATCGTCCGTGACTTCAGCTCCGCATCGCTGGTAAACAGCACCCACGGCTCACGGGCCAGGCGACTCTGGTTTGCCTCTTCGCGCGTGTAAAAAAAACGATCCCGGCTTTTCTTTCCGTGACGATTTTTGGGTGCTCTCTTATGAACGTGCACGAAGCCGTAAGCCGGTGATTTTTTATATCGCGTCAGCCGGGCCGCACCAGCACAGCGCGGCGTTGTGCCGGCTTTTAGCTGACCCGGCGTTACCCACTCTTCCGTTCCGGCCAGCTTCAGAACGCCGTTGCCCCTGAGCCGGCCGATGAAGTGCCATCCGTGCGACTGAACGCGGTTAAACCACTCGCGGCGGAACCCGGCATCGGTGACGATGGTCACTTTCCTGTCTCCCAGGCACCCGGCCAGGTCGTCCAGAAAACGGTTCTGAAGGTCGGGATTTCCCAGCTTATCGCCTTCTGCGATGAGGCTCAGCAGCGGGATGGCGCGTCCATCCGCCAGCAGGCTGGCACGCAAAAGGCTGAAGGACTGAGTCGGCCAGGCGCTCCAGTCCACGGCAATGACGCACTCCTTCATGTCCCGGATAAGCCAGCAGATAATGTCGCGTGACAGCGCGGGCACCTCCCGGTGGAGGGCGGCATTCCCCATAAGGCGGTCAACGCGTTTGATTTTGTGCTTAACGCGGGCATCACCCGCAAGAGAGCGACCAATGCTGGTCAGATTGAGGGAAGCACCGCGGGTCAGGGAAATCGTCATATCAGTGAGGGCGTTACGACGATACTGATGGGTGCTGGCTAAAGATTCCCGTAAAAATTTATGGCAAAATGCGGAAGCAGGCATAGTGGCGATCTTATTTTTTGTTGGCGCAATAATTAGATCATTTTTCCACTGTGCCTGCTTCGTTTTTGTGGGGATTCATCAGACTGTAGGGTCGCCATTTATGGCGACCAAACCAACGCGCCTATCCCCGACTCTTCGCCATCATCTTGCGATAATTGTTCAGCCATTTGCCGCTGGTGAGTCGCCACCAGAAGAATACGCCGCGTACCGTCCAGTCGAGGAACATACCGAGCCACACGCCAATCACGCCCATGCCCAGCACAATCCCGAGGAAATAACCGGCCACCACGCGTGCGCCCCACATACTGAACATCGACACATACATGGTGTAACGCGCATCGCGCGCGCCCTTCAGGCTGGCCGGCAGCACCCATGACGCGGTCCAGATCGGCATAAAGGCGGCATTAAGCCAAATCAAATGCTTGGTGACTGAGATGACTTCCGGATCGCGGCTGTAAAACTGCGCGAGTGTTCCGGCGAGCGGCACAGTGATCAACGCCAGCGAACACAATCCAATCATCGCCAGCCAGAATACGTGTTTGATTTGCCGTTCCGCCTGCATCACCTGATTCAGCCCCAGCCTGCGCCCGGTAATAATGGTCGATGCCGATCCCAACGCGTTACCCGGCAGGTTAATCAGCGAAGCAATTGAGAAGGCGATAAAGTTACCGGCGATCTCATTGGTGCCCATGCCAGCGACAAAAATCTGCGTCAGCAATTTGCCGCCATTAAACAGCACCGATTCAATACTGGCGGGCACGCCAATGCCCAACACTTCCATCAAAATATTGCGATCCCAGCGCCGGAAATAGCTGGCGATGGAGATCTTCAATGCTGGCGTAATACCGCGATACAGCACGTATATCGCCGCTGCCGCACCGATATAGCGCGAGATGGTTAAACCCAATCCGGCACCGACAAAGCCCAGCCCTTCCCAACCAATGCAGCCGTAAATCAGCACGCTACTGATCACGATGTTGAGAATGTTCATGCCGCCGTTGATCAGCATCGGGATTTTGGTATTACCCGCGCCGCGCAACGCGCCGCTGCCAATCAGCGCAATCGCCGCCGCAGGATAGCTCCACGCCGAGGTTTGCAGATAGCTCAGCGCCAGCTCTTTCACTTTGGGATCGGCGCTGCCAGCAATCACATCAATGATCAGATGTCCCCAAAACTCGATGGCGATCACCAGCACAAACGCCAGCGCGGTCATCAATCCCAGCGACTGTCGCGTGGCGGCTCGCGCACGTTTGCCGTTGCGTTTTGCCAGGCTGAACGCCACCACCACCGTAGTACCGAGATCGATGGCGGCAAAGAAGGAGATGATCACCATGTTGAAGCTGTCGGCCAGACCAACGCCCGCCATCGCTTCTTTACCCAGCCAGCTCACCAGGAAGGTACTGAGGACGCCCATCAGCATCACGCAGAGGTTTTCGATAAAAATGGGCACGGCTAATGGGGTGATTTCTCGCCAGAACAACGTACGGTAAGAGCGGCGTTTGGGATACCACGCCGTGTTTCTGACCGCCCGCATCACTGCTACGCCAGGATTTTGCAAGGGATTACCAAATCACTTTGGAGAGGAAGAAGAGTAATAATGATGATAGGCCACTGAGAATTATGCAAAGTGTTTCCCCTCACCATTTAATCATTATTACAAACTTTTTGTCGCCACCACCGCAGGATCGGCTGCGCCCCCCAAATAGGCGCTGCGCACTTCATCATTATTCAGCAGCTCGGCACCGCTACCGCTCAGGCGAATCTCGCCGTTCACCATCACATAACCGCGATCCGCCAGCTGCAATGCATGGCGGGCATTCTGCTCCACCAGAAACAGCGTCATGCCTTGCTGGGTCAACTCGCGCAGGATACCAAAGATCTGCTTCACCACGATCGGCGCGAGGCCAAGGCTGGGTTCGTCGAGCAGCAATAACTTCGGTCGACTCATCAGCGCGCGGGCAATCGCCAGCATCTGCTGTTCACCGCCGGAAAGTGTCATGGCGCGCTGCTTGCGCCGCTCCAGCAGGCGCGGAAACAGCTGATACATACGCTCTTTATCCTCTTTGACAAACCGTTCGCCGATGGCAATGGTGCCCATCAGCAGGTTCTCTTCCACCGTCATATCAGGAAAGATGCGCCGACCTTCCGGTGCCTGGGCAATGCCGCTGGCGGCGATGAAGTGCGTGGAACGCTGGCTGATTGCCTCACCGCGCAAACGAATCTCGCCGCTGGCAATGCGCGGCTGACCAAAGATCGACATCAGCAGCGTGGATTTTCCCGCACCGTTAGCGCCAATCAGCGCCACGGTTTCGCCCTGATTCACCGTCAACGACACCTGCTTAAGCGCCTGCAAAGGACCGTAAAACACATCGACCTGCTCAAAAGCCAGCATCGGTTCAGCCATGATCGCTCTCCTCTTCCTCGCCGAGATAGGCGGCAATCACTTTGGGATCGTGACGAATCTGCTGCGGCGTGCCCTGAGCAATCACATCGCCATGATCGAGCACCACGATGTGATCGGAAATGCGCATCACCATCGGCATATCGTGTTCAATCAGCAACACGCTGATGCGATGATCGGCGCGCAGACGATGCAGAATTTCGCTCAGCGCCTCGGTTTCAACCGGATTCAGCCCGGCCGCCGGTTCATCCAGACAAATCAGCTCCGGGCGCGTACACATGGCGCGCGCGATCTCCAGCCGCCGTTGCTGACCGTAAGAGAGCGTACCGGCCAAGCGGTTGGCGCTGGCGACTAAATCGACGTTTTCCAGCCAGTAGAAAGCGCGATCCAGCGCGCGATTCTCCGCCTCACGGTAGCCGCGCGTGTTCAGCACGCCCGCCAGCAGCTGACGATTGACCTGCATATGCTGCGCCACCAGCAGGTTCTCAATCACCGACATCTCGCGGAACAGCCGAATATTTTGGAAAGTACGCGCCAGCCCGGCGCGGTTCACCAGATGCGCGCCGCCAAACATCTTGTACCAGAGCCGCGAGCCGAGCCGGGTGGGATTGATCCAGTCGCCCGCATGGATTTTCTGCCCCAGCACCTGAATCACATCGGTGCTGCGCTGGTTGGCGTTGAGCACAATGCGTCCGCCGGTGGCGCGATAGAAGCCGGTCAGACAGTTAAACACCGTGGTTTTACCCGCGCCGTTGGGGCCAATCAGCGAGGTCACCGAACCGCGCTCCACCGCCAGGCTGACATCATTCAGCGCTTTGATGCCGCCAAAGCGCATCATCAGATTGTTGACTTGCAGAATGGCATCACTCATGGCGCACTCCTTTTCGCAACGGCACGCCGACGCGCGCAGTGCGCACCAGCCCGCGCGGCCGCCAGATCATCATCAGCACCATTAACATGCCGAACAGCAGCACGCGGTATTCGGCAAAGCTGCGCAGCAGCTCCGGCGCTACTGTCAACACAAACGCCGCCAGCACCACGCCAAGCGTCGATCCCATGCCGCCGAGCACCACAATGGCAAGAATCAGCGCCGACTCAAAAAAGGTGAACGAGGTAGGATTGACGAAGCCCTGATAGCTGGCGAAAAACACCCCGGCAATGCCCGCCGTTGACGCGCCCAGCATAAAGGCCGAAAGCTTAACCAACACATGATTGAGCCCCATTGCGCGGCAGGCAATCTCATCTTCACGCAGCGCTTCCCAGGCACGACCAATCGGCATGCGCGTCAGGCGATGCTTGATCCACAGCACCAGCAATACCACCAGAACCAGCACCACATAGATGAAGATAAACTTCATATTTGGGTTGTAAGTGACATGCAGAAACTCGTGATACGGCACGCCGCCATCGCGCGCGCGGCGGGCAAACTCAAGGCCAAAGAAGGTGGGCGACGGTACGGAAACCCCGTTCGGACCGCCAGTAAAGGCCACCCAATTGGTCAGCACCAGACGAATGATTTCACCAAAGCCGAGCGTAACAATCGCCAGATAATCACCGTGCATACGCAGTACCGGGAACCCAAGCAGCGCACCGGCAAAAGCCGCCAGCAGCGCCGCCAGCGGCAGCATGCTCCAGAAACCCAATCCAAGATATTGATAGCCAAGCGCCAGGCCGTACGCACCGATGGCATAAAAGGCGACGTAGCCGAGATCGAGTAATCCAGCGAGGCCAACCACAATGTTCAAACCCAGCCCGAGCAGCACATATATCAGGCCGAGAATCGCCACCGTCAGCAGGTATTTGCTGGAGAGAAACGGAAAGGCCAGCGCCACGATCAGCAGCAACGGCAATATCCAGCGCAAACGCGAACGATAGCCGGGCTCGCGCACGTAAACACCGTCATCGCTGCTGGCAAACTTGCGCATAATGCGCTGACCGAAAGGCGCGTGCAGAAACACGCTAAACAGCAAGCGCCCCGCCATCACCACCGCCACCAACAGCGCCACGCGCTGTGGCGACAGTTTGAAGCTGTAACCGTCGAGCACCACGCCAACAATCGGACCAAACACCACCAGCGCCACCAATCCCGCCAGCAGCGTGTCGAGCAGCGCCTGGCGCACAGGACTTTGCGTCATTGCATTCATCGGGGCTTCCTCACACTTTAGCGACCAGCGGCCGTCCCAGCAGTCCTTGCGGGCGGAAGATCAAAATCACCACCAGCAGCGAAAATGAGAACACATCTTTGTAGTCAGAATTCACCATCCCGGCGAACTGCGCTTCCGCGACGCCCAGCAGCAAACCTCCGAGCATCGCGCCCGGCAGCGAACCGATGCCGCCGAGCACTGCCGCAGTAAAGGCTTTGATGCCAATGATAAATCCGGCGTAAAAATCAAAGGTGCCGTAATTCATGGTCACCAGCACGCCAGCCAATCCCGCCATCGCCGCACCAATCACGAACACCAGCGAGATAACGCGATCGGTATTGATACCGAGAATTGAGGCCATACGCCGATCCTGCTGCACCGCGCGGCAAATACGCCCGAGTTTGGTGTACTGGATAATCCAGGTCAGCAGCGCCATACCGCAAAACGCGGCGATCAGGATGAAGATTTTGGTCCAGGTGATCTGCACCACGCCGCCATCAAACTCCATGCGCAACACGCCGGTCAGCAGCGTGGGAATGCCCTGTTGATTCGGCCCCTGACTCAGCTGCACGTAGTTCTGCAAAATCAGCGACATACCGATCGCCGAAATCAGCGGTGCGAGGCGCGTCGAGTTACGCAGCGGCCGATAAGCGATACGCTCAATCGCCCAGCCGTAAGCCGAAGTGACAATGATGGTGAAGATTAAGGTGCCGAAAATCAGTAGCGGGAATGAGTGAATGCCGAAAAAGCTGAGTAGCGATAAGCCAATGGCACACAGATAGGCGGAGATCATATACACCTCGCCGTGGGCGAAGTTGATCATGCCGATGATGCCGTAAACCATGGTGTAACCGATGGCGATCAGGCCATACACGGCACCGAGCGTTAAACCGTTGATCAGCTGCTGTAAGAAGAAGGCGTCCATAATGTCGTCTCGTACTCAATGGGAGCGCACACCTCGCGCTCAATCGCGAATGGCCCCGCACTGCGCGGGGCCGCGTGGCACATTACAGCTGGTGATACTTGCCTTTGTCGTCCCATTGGTACACGACGTAATCCGACACTTTGAGATCGCCTTTACTGTCCCAGGCTTTTTTTCCCATCACGGTATCAACGCTGTTGGCTTTCAGCCAGTCGCTGGCCTTAGCGTTGTCTTTGCCTGCCGCTTTGTAAGCAGCCGCCAGCGTCTGCACGGAGGCGTAGGCATACAAGGTGTAGCCTTCTGGCTCAAATCCGCTAGCGCGGAATTTCTCGATCACCGCTTTGCCATCGGCAATGGTGCGCGGATCGTTACCGAAGGTCATGTAGACGCCTTTGGTGTATTGCGGGCCGCCTGCTGCCGTCACCATCTCTTCAGTCACAATGCAGTCGCCAGAGAAGAAGGCGGCATTAACGCCCTGCTCACGCATCTGGCGCACCAGCGGACCGGCCTCCGGATGACAGCCACCGAAATAGACCACGTCCGGTTTCAGCGCGCCGATCTTGGTTACCAATGCATTGAAATCTTTCTCACCGCGCGACAGCCCTTCATACAGCACTTCTTTCACACCACGCTTTTCAAGCGAGGCTTTGGTGGCATCCGCTAAACCCTGGCCGTAAGTGTCTTTGTCATGAATGATGACCACGTTCTTGGCTTTGAGCTTGTCGATGATGTAATCCGCAGCGATAGCGCCCTGCTGGTCATCACGACCACACATGCGGAACATGGTTTTCATGCCGCGTTCGGTAATTTTCGGATTGGTTGATCCGGGGGTGATCGCCAATACGCCGGCCTCATCATAGACTTCCGAAGCGGGCATGGTGGATGAGGAGCAGAAGTGGCCGACTACCGCCATCACCTTATCCTGATCAACCAGACGGTTAGCGACGGATACCGCCTGTTTCGGTTCACAAGCATCATCGCCCTGTACCAGCACGATTTTCTCGCCGTTGATGCCGCCCGCCGCGTTGATATCCTCCGCAGCCTGGCTCGCGCCTTTCCAGTATTGCGCGCCGTACGTCGCATTAGGCCCAGAGAACGGACCGGCCACACCAATTTTAATATCTGCCTGAGCGTAAAAGGCCACGCTTAAACAACCTGCAATCGCCACCTTCATTGGGTGTTTTATGAATTTCAAAGACATGCTTTCAATCCTCAACGGGTCAGGAACGGAGCCATACCACGGCATGGGAGAAATCAATTTCTGAAACTTCGGCAAAACAGCATGCGGCCCATCCCCCGTAGGGTCGCCATTCATGGCGACCTCTTTTTAGGAAAGAGATAGATTCATTAAGGCCACGGTTGAAAACTAAGCAATAAGCTCGCCAATACCGCGAAGGTAGACGATTTATTACTCGGGCATCGCTCCAGAACAGGAGACACGCGATGTAACATCCCTGCTGATCATAAACATAGCTGTGGTTACGCCATGCACCAGCACCGTGATGGTGCAGAATGCGGTCGATCACAGATTCTTCATCGTCACGAAGGGTTTATCCGCTATGCTCTGGTGAAAACGGTCCACGTTTCCTGAAGGAGAACCCATGAATACACAACGGAACGGATTGAGCAGCCAGCAAGCGCTGGACGAATTAGAGCGCCTGTACGATGCAGCCGTTGACGCGCTGCGCAACGCCATCCGCGATTTCACCACCAGCGGGCAGTTGCCGGATGAAGCCGCTCGTCAGCAAGGGCTGTTTGTCTATCCGCAGCTGCGCATCACCTGGCTGGGCGAAGGCCCGCAGAAAAATCGTACCCGCGCATGGGGACGTTTTACCCATACCGGCAGCTACAGCACCACCATCACGCGCCCGGCGCTGCTGCGCCACTATCTCAGCGAGCAGTTGCAGATGCTGGAAAAAGAGTACGACGTGCTGATTGAGGTCGCGCCATCCCAGCAGGAAATTCCTTATCCTTATGTGATTGACGGCTTGTCACTAGACCGCTCAATGAGTGCCAGCATCGCACGCCATTTCCCGACCACCGAACTGTCGCAAATCGGTGATGAAACCGCCGACGGCCTGTTCCACGCCAATGCGATTTTCCCGCTGTCGCACTTTGACGCGCTGCGCACCGATTTCTCATTGGCACGCCTGCGCCACTACACCGGCACCGGCGTAGAGCACTTCCAGCCGTTCGTGCTGTTCACCAACTACACGCGTTACGTTGATGAGTTCGTGCGCTGGGCGATTGAGCAAGTGCAGGATCCCAACACGCCTTACGACAGCCTGGCCTGCGCCGGTGAAGTGGTGATCACTGCCGATACTCAAGACCCGACGGCGATGATGTCCGATCTGGCGTGGAAGAAGCACCAAATGCCCGCCTGGCACCTAACATCACCGAATCGTCGCGGCATTACGCTGGTGAACATTGGCGTTGGCCCGTCCAATGCCAAAACCATCTGCGACCATCTGGCGGTGATTCGTCCGCACGCCTGGCTGATGATTGGCCACTGCGGTGGGCTGCGTGAAAGCCAAACCATCGGCGACTATGTACTGGCGCATGCCTACCTGCGCGACGACCACGTACTGGATAGCGTACTGCCGCCAGATATCCCAATCCCCAGCATCGCCGAAGTGCAGCGCGCCTTGTATGACGCCACCAAAGCGGTGAGCGGCATGCCCGGTGAAGAAGTTAAACAGCGCCTGCGCACCGGCACCGTTGTCACCACCGATGACCGTAACTGGGAGCTGCGCTACTCCGCTTCTGCGCTGCGCTTCAACCTGAGCCGCGCCGTTGCGGTTGATATGGAGAGCGCCACCATCGCCGCGCAGGGTTACCGCTTCCGTGTACCCTACGGCACCTTGCTGTGCGTATCGGATAAACCGCTGCATGGCGAGATCAAGCTACCGGGCCAGGCAAACCGTTTCTACGAAGGCGCAATCTCCGAGCACCTGCAGATTGGCATCTGCGCGGTGGAACTGCTGCGAGCTGAAGGCGATAAACTGCATTCGAGGAAGCTAAGAACCTTTAACGAACCACCGTTTAGGTAATCATAATGGGTTCCGGCCTATGAAGGGCCGGAACAGTGCAGTAAAACGCGTTATGACATTTTCAAAACGATATTCTGCACAAACCACGCCAGCACCAGAAGACCGGTCGGTATCATGATTTTCCAGGTTATGCTGTCATTGAAAGCAGATATTTTATCCTCCAGCTGATTAAATCTTTGGTCAACTCTTTCAAATCTTTCGTCAACTCTTTCAAATCTTTGGTCAATTCTTTCAAATCTTTGCTCAATTCTTTCAAATATTAGATCAATTTTGTCGAACTTCGGGTTGAGTTGATCCTCCATCCGCTCAAACTTCTTATCGATACGTTGTTCCAGCGCCCCGAGCTCGCCCATGATCTCTACCCGCATCACGCCCTGCTCGGCTCTGACCTTTTCGATATCCGCTTTGGTGGCAAAATGTTCTGAACGCGCCGTGAGCACCGCAACATCTGTCTGAATCTGCTGCGTGGTTTTTTCCAGCTGTTCAACCCGTTTGGTTATTTGTTCCATTAGATGATCTCCTTTGTTTCCAACGTCAAAAATAAGCGGTGGGAACACACGAGTTGTATTGCTAATGGGGTAATCCATCACCGAATCCTCTTCCATCGCGTTGCTCAATCCTTCCACCACACCGTTAGTGAAACAGATTTGCGCAGCATTAACATTCCACGATCCCGCCATTCGCAGCACATTTTTTGCGGGCAGGTTTAAACAACACGCACAGCCTGGGCCGTTTTGAGATTGAAGGAAAGTGAGCATCAAAAAGGATTGCGAGGTGACACGCAGAAAATAAACGAAGGGATGCAACGGCAGACACGGAAGCCCGAGCGGGCTTCCGTTAAGTAAGATTTACGCGCTCAGCCAGCCCAGTTTGATGACAAACAGAATCGACAGAATGATCAGCGCCGGGTTGACCTCTTTGGTGCGGCCGCTCAGCAGTTTCACCACTGTCCAGGTGATGAATCCGAACGCAATACCGTTGGCGATTGAGTAGGTCAGCGGCATGGTTAGCGCAGTCACGGTTACCGGCGCGGCGGTGGTGATGTCTTTCCAGTCAATATCAGCCAGACCAGATGCCATCAACACCGCAACAAACAGCAGCGCTGGCGCGGTGGCATAAACCGGTACACTGCCCGCCAGCGGCGAGAAGAACAGGCTTAGCAGGAACAGAATCGCCACCACAATTGCCGTCAAACCGGTACGGCCACCGGCGCTGACGCCCGCAGCAGATTCCACATAGCTGGTGGTGGTTGACGTACCGAGCAGCGAGCCAAACAGCGCAGCGGCGCTATCTGCGATCAACGCACGGCCCATTTTCGGCACGTTGCCCTGCTCATCCGCCAGACCAGCACGCTTGGTCACACCCAGCAAGGTGCCGGTGTTATCGAACACGTCCACGAACAGGAAGGCGAAGATCACGCTGACCAGGCCAACGTTAAAGGCACCCGCGATATCCAGCTGCATAAAGGTTGGCGCGATAGAAGGCGGAGCAGAGAACACGCCGCCAAACGGCGTCAGACCAATGCCCATGGAGATGAAAGTCACCACCAAAATGCCGATCAGCACCGCGCCGGTAACGCGACGCGCTTCCAGCACCACAATGATGAAGAAGCCGAGCAGCGCCAGCAGCGGGCCCGGTTTGGTCAGGTCGCCCAGGCCAACCAGCGTAGCTGGGTTATCCACCACGATACCCGCGCCTTCCAGCGCGATGATTGCCAGGAACAGGCCGATACCGGCACCAATACCGGCACGCAGCGGCAGCGGAATGCTGTTAATAATCCACTCACGAATTTTGAAAAGCGACATGGCAAAGAAGATCACCGCCGACAAGAACACCGCGCCCAGCGCGACTTGCCACGTGTAACCCATATGCAGAACCACGGTATAGGTAAAGAAGGCGTTGAGGCCCATGCCCGGTGCGAGTGCAATCGGATAGTTAGCGATCAGGCCCATTAACACACAGCCAATCGCCGCTGCCAGACAGGTCGCCACGAAGACCGCACCTTTGTCCATGCCAGTTGCACCGAGAATGCTCGGGTTAACAAACAGGATGTAAGCCATTGCCAGGAAGGTGGTGATCCCCGCAATAATTTCTGTGCGAACCGTTGTGTTGTGCGCTTTTAGTTTGAAGAGTTTTTCTAACATCATCATCTCTCATGAGCGGAGTCGGCACGAATGCGCGCGCTCCTTGCCAATGTGGTTTACAGACTTATTTTTTTATTGGACGCAAGGCGTTTAACCTTCCCCTGTCCACATATCCGTCATCCTTCAAATTGCAGATGCGTTGGCTGCACTTACTTACCCCGGTCACTTACTTAAGTAAGCTCCCGGAGATGCGTAAGTTTGCCGCCTTCCTGCAACTTGAATTATTTAGGGTATAGCAATAGCTATGCCATCACCCTACGCAATCGATTACGTTTCCGAATAATGCTTCGCTTAGGATAATTCCGAACCAGAATGAGGCGCGATTATGGTGCATTGCACCAGCGCTGCGCAATCGTTTTCCCTCGTTGCGATTGTTTGGCAAAAAGAGTGCGGCACTGCACGCTTCCACACTCTGCCAGGCGATGGCGCTCACGTTTCTGTTGACTGAATCAGCAGGTAAAAAACATCGGGTTACACTGCTTTTAACCCTTTCGTAACAAAAGAGGCGCATCCATGAAGCCCGCGATTTTGGTGGTCGATGATGATCGTGCAGTGTGCGAATTGCTGCACGATGTGTTGAATGAACATGTATTTACCGTTTATTGCTGCCACCAGGGTAAAGATGCGCTGGCCCTGCTGGCGCTGCACCCGGAAATTTCGCTGGTGATGCTGGATATGATGTTGCCAGACACCAACGGCTTGCTGGTGCTGCAACAGATGCAGCGGCAGCGTCCCGATCTGCTGGTGATCATGTTGACCGGCATGGGTTCGGAAGCGGACATGGTGGTGGGACTGGAGATGGGCGCGGATGATTACATCGCCAAGCCGTTCAACCCGCGCGTAGTGGTGGCACGGGCGCGCGCTGCACTGCGTCGCTGCGGACGACTGGCGCAACCGGAAGCGTTGCCGGATGAAGGCTGGCAATTCAACGGCTGGCGGCTGGACGATGCGCGCTGTCAGCTGTTCAATCCGCAGCGCGAAAGCGTGCCGCTAACGCAAGGTGAATATACGCTGCTGCGCGCGCTGGTGGCGCATGCGCGCAAAGTATTAACCCGCGATCAACTGCTCGAACTGACGCACAGCGAAAGCCTTGAAGTGTTTGATCGCACCATTGATGTGCTGATCATGCGGCTACGACGCAAGATCGAAAGCAACCCGCATCAACCGAGCCTGATCCGCACCATTCGCGGTCTCGGCTATGTTTTCTCCGCCGACGTAATGCGCCCTGCCTCTTCGGCGCGCGAAACGCAAATCGCCTGATCCATCCAGCGCTGCATCTCGGCTAATGGCCGCGTGCCGTCCAGCGCGTTTGCGGCATGCAGATTAAAACAGGCGCAGGTATGCGCCAGCTTCAGCGTTTCCGTCAGCGACCAGCCTTCGTGGCTGGCATAAAGTACACCGGCGCAAAACGCATCGCCCGCGCCAACGCTACCCACAATCTCTTCCGGCGCTAAACACCACGCCGGTTGCCAGCGCCCTTCGCCGTCCGCTTGCTGGCCCCACGCGCCTTCCGGTGCGTGAATCACCACTCGCTGACGTACGCCTTGCTGCATTAGCCAGGTCGCCGCCTCGGCAAAGGCTGCGGGTGCGGCAAGTCCTTGCGGCGTGCGCAGACTTACGCCGGTGAGCGATTGCGCTTCCAGTTCGTTAATCACCAGATAATCGAGCCAGCGCAGCGCAGGCACCACCAGCGGGCGATATTCGCCCACGCGCGACACCAAATCGAGTGAGGTGAGATAGCCGCGTTGCTGCATCTGCGCCAGCAATCGTGCGCTGCGCGTGCCGTATTCCTCATCCGGCACATCGAGGCTATCCAGCAGCAGCAAATAACCAAGATGGAAGATGCGATGTGCAGTGGAGACGGCGGCGAAATGCGCCAAATCAAGCTTGCCATTGGCACCGCGTGCATGGAAGAAGGTGCGCTGGCCGTCCGGCGTGGTCATCACCTGCGTCATCGCCGTGTTGATGCCTGCGGTGCGCTGCACAAACTGCCGGTCGATGTGATGATCGTCCAGCAGTTGCAGGATGTAGTCGCCGTCGCTGTCCTCGCCCACCATGCCAACGCCCGCCAGCGGCAAATTCAGCTGCATGCGCGCCAGGGTAAACAGCACGTTGAGCGCCGCGCCGCCGCTGCACTTCTCACTGTGCTGAATTTCCGTCAGCCAGCCCTGTTCCGGCCAGTGGCTGATGCGCTGCACGTGATCCACCAGCATGCTGCCGGCACCGATGATTCCGTTACGCACCATGCTGTCAGGCCCTCCCGGCGCTGCCAAATACCTGCATCTGCTGCGCCACCACGTTGGCGATGTCGCGCTCCACCGCCATCAGCAACTCGGCAAAGGAGTCGTAGCGCGCATCGCGCTGGGTAATCTGCGCTTCAATCGCACCGAGCGCCGCCTGCGACATGCCGGTGTAGAAGTTGATTTTGTTGATGCCGAGGCTAACGGCGCGGCGGAAGTCCGCATCGCTAATTCCGGAGCCGCCATGCAGCACCAGCGGAATGCCGGCCGTCGAGCGAATCGCTGCCAGCCGGTCGAAGTCGAGTTTGGGTTCGCCCTTGTATTTGCCGTGCGCATTGCCAATCGCCACCGCCAGGCAATCAATGCCGGTGGCGTGCACAAAATCAGCGGCCTGCGCCGGATCGGTAAACTTATCGCTGTCGGCCTCGCCAAACAGCGCACCGCCTTCATCGCCGCCCACCGCACCGAGTTCGGCTTCCACCGAAACGCCAAGCGCGTGGCACATCTTCACCACTTCGCGCGTCTGGCGTACGTTTTCCTCGTAGCTGAGCGTCGAGCCATCGAACATGACCGAGGTGAAGCCAAGGCGAATCGCCTGCATCACCGCCTCAAAATGCAGGCCGTGATCGAGATGCAGCACCACTGGAATATCGTGCAGCGCCGCTTCGGTGCGCACGGCGGCGACCAGATGTTCGAGGCTGACGTACTTGAAATGCACTTCGGCGATGCTGATGATAAATGGCGAGCGCTGCCGCTCAGCGGCCTGATAGAGCGCGCGCAGAAAATGGGTGTCGAGGACGTTAAACGCGCCGAGCGCGTAGCCGTTCTGTTGCGCATGGGCCAAACCCTGCGCCAGGGAAATCAGTGCCATATCAGGCTCCTTTAGGCCAGCCAGCGGTGATATTCGTTACACAGCAGCCAGCGCGGTTCTTCATCTTCATCAAGCGGATTGAAGCGCGCCAGCGGGGTGAGAAACACGTTGTCATGTTCGTCGTCGTTGGGCATTGAGACTTCGCCCACCAGCACGTCGCCGTAGCCCTCTTCACCCCAAAAACTGTGCCAGATGCCCGGCAACAAAGTGACGCTTTCGCCCGGCGATAAACGCAGCTGCGAACCGGCGGCGTGGGTTTGGCGGATGCCATCCAGCGTAACGTTGACGGCCGTCTCGGCCAGCTGATTGCCCGCGCGGTTATGCAGCGTGACGATCAGATTGCCGCCGCCGCGATTGATAATGTCTTCCATCTTTTGCGGGTGATAATGCATCGGCGTGACCTGCCCTTCGCGCACGTGCATGATCTTTTCGGCGTAAGGTTTGGCCCACGGCTGGCCACCGCGCGAACCGTTGCGCAATGTGAACAGGGTTAAACCGGTTTGGTTGAAATCGTCAGCGCCGAAGCTGGTGACATCCCAGCCGAGGTGCAGCGCCAGCAGTTCATCGGCGTCATGTTTATCGAGCGCGCGCCACTGGCTGAGGCCGTAATCGGCCCACGGCGGCAGATGCACATCCTGGCGCATAAAGAATTCGCGGGTGCGTTGTAGGATCGCATTCACTTCAGAGCGTTGCATGAAAGCTCCTCACGTTATGGGGTTCAGGTCGCCATGAATGGCGACCCTACATCTGTGTGGGCTTACTTCACCGTCCAGCCCTTGTAACTGCTAACGCTGTTACGATCGATCATCGTCACCGGAATCAGCACCGGTTTATCTGGCGCGGGTTTGCCCTGCAGGATGTCGTAGCCAATCTCCACCGCTTTCGCCGCCATCACCTGCGGGTCTTGCGCTGGCGTTGCCACGAACAGCGAGCCTTTGCGCTTCAGCGCCTCTTCACCGTCTGGCGATCCATCGACGCCGACAATAAAGAATTCATTGCGCTGCGCCTGTTTTGCCGCCAGATCGGCACCAATCGCGGTTGGATCGTTAATCGCGAACACGGCATCAATCTTCGGATTAGCCGACAGCAGGCCGGTCATCACTTCGAGGCCACCTTCGCGGCTGCCTTTGGCGTTCTGGTTATAGGAGAGCAGCTTGATGTCCGGATGGGTTTTCAGCTCGTTCATGCAGCCTTCCACACGGTTCTGTACCGCAGAAACCGGCGGTCCGTTGATGATCACCACGTTGCCTTTGGCTTTCAGGCGATCGGAGATGTATTTGCACGCCATGGCACCGGCGGCAGTGTTATCGGAGGTGATAGTGGCGTTAGCGCCGTCTGCCGCCACGTCGACCGCCACCACTACAATCCCGGCATCACGCGCACGTTTTACCGCGGGCGCGATGCCTTTGGAATCGGCGGCGTTAAGGATGATCATGTCTACTTTAGCGGCGATGAAGTTATCAATCTGTCCTACCTGCTGACCGAGATCGTAGCCGCTGGAGACCAGCGTTACGTTGACCTTGTCACCCGCCAGCTCGCGCGCCTTCAGCTCCGCACCTTTAGTGATCTGCACGAAGAACGGGTTGGCGAGATCGCCGACGGTCACACCAATGGATTTCAGCTCTTTGGCCTGCACCAATGGCGCGCTCAGAAGCGTAGCCGCCAGCAGTCCGGTTAGAATCGGATTAAAACGCATAGTCGATGTTCTCCTGCTTTTTGGTTTTTATGGTCGCCATAACTGACGCCCCTGCTTACTTGTAGGGTCGGCATTCATGCCGACCTGGTAACAACTCAACCCACGTGATGCCGCGTCCGGTACTTATCGATCAACACCGCGATGATGATCACCGCGCCCTTAATCACTAACTGCCAGAAATAGGAGACGCCCATCAGCGTCATGCCGTTATTCAGCGTGGCGATAATCAGTGCACCAATCAGCGTGCCGGTAATGGTGCCGATACCGCCGACAAAGCTGGTGCCGCCAAGGATCACCGCCGCTATCGCGTCCAGCTCATAGCCAACGCCGAGGTTACCGTTGGCGCTGTAGAGCCGCGAGGCGCTCATCAATCCGGCCAGCCCAGATAGCAAACCGCTCATGGCGTAGACAAACAGCAGTACCACGCTAACTTTGATGCCGGTCAGGCGCGCCGCCTGCACGTTGCCGCCGACCGCATAAATATGTACACCCAGCGTGGTGCGACGCAGAATGAACCAGCACAGCGCAATCACCGCAAAGGCGATAATGATCAGCCACGGCACCGGCCCGAGATAGCCGTTGCCTATCCACTCAAAGTTGATGTCGGAGTTGATCACCGTGGTGCCGTTCGCCAGCAGATAAGCCGCGCCGCGCATCGCGGTATAGGTGCCGAGCGTGACAATAAAGGGCGGCAGCCCTGCCCACGCCACCAGAATGCCGTTGAACAAACCCATAATCAGACCGGCACCTAACGCCGCCGGAATCGTCAGTGACGCAAATGCCGGATCGAGCGACACCACCATCGCCACCACCGCTGTGGTACCGAGCATCGATCCCACCGACAAATCGATGCCGCCAGTGAGAATGACAAAGGTCATGCCCGCCGCCAGCACGATGTTGATCGAGGCCTGACGCGTAATGTTGAGCAGATTGCCCTCGGTGAAGAAGTTCGGCGTGACAAAGCCAAATACCGCCACAATCAGGATTAGAATCGGCAGGATGCCGACGGTTTGCAGCAGGTCACTCATTAACGCGCGCTTTAGCGTTGGACTTTTTACGCGTGCGGATTCACTGGTCATTGCGCTCTCCTCAGGCCTGAACCGGCTGCGCGCCGGTGGCCAGTGTCATAATGTTTTCCTGGCTAATCTCTGCCCCACTCAACTCACCGGCGATGGCGCCTTCACGCATTACATAGACGCGGTCGCTCATGCCGACCACTTCCGGTAACTCGCTGGAGATCATTAAAATCGCCACGCCCTGCTGCGCCATCTGCTGCATCATGCGGTAGATTTCGCTCTTGGCACCGACATCAACGCCGCGCGTTGGCTCATCAAGAATCAGGATGCGCGGTGCAATCGCCACCCAGCGTGAAATCAGCAGCTTCTGCTGATTGCCGCCGGACAAACCGCCCGCGCGCACCTGCGCATGCGGCACGCGGATGTTGAGCGCATCAATCGCCTCGCTGGCGATCTTCTGCCCTTTGCGTCGATTGAGCAGGCCGTAGCTGGCATCGCGCTCCAGCGTCGCCATCACAATGTTGTCCTGCGCCGCCAGTTCGAGGAACAAGCCCTGCTCTTTGCGGTTCTCGGTGAGAAACCCGATGCCGCGCGCAATCGCATCGCGCGGCGAGTGAATCTGCACTTTTTCCCCGTCGATCCAGATCTCGCCGCCGCTCGGTTGATGCACGCCAAAAATCAGCTGCGCCAGTTCGCTGCGCCCGGCACCGACCAACCCCGCCAGCCCGACGATCTCACCAGCACGCACCGACAGGCTGCTGGGATGCACTTTGTGTTTGTCGCACAGGTGATTGACGGCGAGACGAATGTCGCCGAGCGGAATGTTGCGGTCTTTGTTGAACAGATCGCTGAGTGGCCGCCCGACCATCATGCGTACCAGTTCGCTGGCATTGAGCTGCTCGCGCGTCAGGCTGCCGACGTACTGCCCGTCGCGCAGCACGCTAACGCGATCCGACAGCTCATACACTTCCGCCATGCGATGGCTGATGTAGATGATCGCCATCCCTTCGCTGCGCAGGCGTTTTATCAGCGCAAACAGCTGCTCGGTTTCACGGTTCGAGAGTGCGGCAGTCGGCTCATCCATTACCAGAATGCGGCTGTTGCGGTGCAGCGCGCGGGCGATTTCCACCTGCTGCTGCTCGGCAATGCTCAGGCGACTAACCAGATCGGTGGCGCTGAACTGCGCGCCCAAACGATCAATCACTCGCTGCGCCTCTTCCGCCATCTGGCGACGCTTCACCAGGCCCGCGCGGGTGATTTCACTGCCGAGAAAGATGTTCTCTGCCACCGTCAGATTGGGTGCCAGATTGATCTCCTGATAAATCAGGGTGATGCCCGCCGCCAACGCCTCTTTTGGGCCTTTAATGGTGTACGGCTGGCCGTCGATAAGGATTTCCCCGCTGCTGGCGGTATAGGCACCGGCCAGAATTTTCATCAATGTACTTTTGCCCGCGCCGTTTTCGCCCATCAGCGCATGCACTTCACCGGGCCAGACCGTGAGATCCACCCCTTTTAACGCATAGAAACTGCCGAAGCGTCGGGTGATCGCGCGCATTTCTAATATCGGTGCTGTCGCCATAACGAGGCTCCTGCTGGCAAAGGTTGCAGCGAGTAAAGCCTCCTTAGATAAATGGAAAATGTCAGCGGCCATTCATATTTGTCATATTTCGCCCCGATCGCGCTTCTATACTCGCCAGCAGTTGAGCGGTAAGGAGTGACAGCCATGAGTCACAGTCTGCACTGGCACGCGGGCGCGCGCAGTCGCCTGCTGCTGTTTAATCTGCTGGTGATGTCGGTGACGCTGGCGGTGAGCCTGGTAGCGATTTTTGGATTTCGCCACGCAGGTCACATTCAGGAACAGGCGCAGGCACAAACGCTGGCCGATATGAACGGCAGCCTGGCGCTGGCGCGCGATACCGCCAATGTGGCGATCGCCGCGGTGCGCTTATCGCAGGTGGTCGGCGCGCTGGAGTATCAGAGCGAATCGGCGCGCCTGCAGCAAACGCAGCAGGAGCTGCAGCGGTCGCTGAGCTTACTGGCGAATGCGCCGCTGGCGTCGCAACAGCCGCAGCTGCTAACGCGCATCCGCGAGCGCAGCCAGATGCTGGAACAGACCATCAACCAATTGCTGCGCGCCGGGCATCAGCGCCATCTGCAGCGCAACGTGATGCTCAGCGGCTTGTGGCAATCGCAGCTGTTACTCAATCGCATTGACCTGCTAACGCGCACCGATTCCCCTTCTGCCGCACTGCGCCAGCAAACCCACAGCTTATTCAGCGTGGCGATTCAGTCCAGCGCGCCGCAGGCCGCAGTGCAGCAGCTGCAATCGGTGCTGCGTCAGTGGCAAGCGTTAAGGCTCAACGGCGTGCTGAACACCCAGGTGCAGCGGCTGATCGCCACCAGCAATGATTTGCAGCCGGTGGCGCAGCAGCTGGAGCAGAGTGATATCGCCATCGCCTACGCCACCTATCGCATCAAAGCGCTGGTGGCGATGCTCAACGACGACATCACCCATTACGTGCAGCTGGTAGCGCAGCAGAGCGACGCACGCAGCGCGGTAACCCATGAAGAGCTGGATTCGATCATCGGTTTTATCGGCCTGTTTATGCTGCTGGCGCTGCTGATCACCGGTTACGCCGGTTACTACATCTATCGCAATCTTGGTTCGAGTCTCACCGCTATCGCTCACGCCATGACGCGGCTGGCGCAAGGTGAAAAGAGCGTCAACGTGCCCGGTCTGGCGCGGCGCGATGAGTTGGGCGATCTGGCGCGCGCCTTCAACGTGTTTGCGCGCAATACCGCGTCGCTGGCGCACACCTCGCGCTTGCTGAAAGAGAAAAGCAACCAGCTGGAATCGACCTTTCTCGCCATGCGCGATGGCTTTGCGCTGTTTGATAACAGCGGCCAGCTGGTGGTGTGGAATGCGCAATATGCCGAGCTGCTCGGCATTGCGCCGCGCGAACTGCATCGCGGTTTGCACTATCAGCAGCTTCTGAAACGCGTTGATGTTGAGCTCAACGGCTTAGCCGATGCGCAGGAAGTGCGGCTGGCGGATGGACGGACGCTGGAGCTGCGTTTCAGCCCGGTGCCACGGCGCGGCATGGTAAATACCGTGCTGGAGCGCACCACACGCAAGGCGCTGGAAGAAGCGCTGCTGCACAGCCAGAAGATGAAAGCGGTTGGACAGCTAACCGGCGGACTGGCGCACGACTTCAATAATCTGCTGGCGGTGATCATTGGCAGCCTGGCGTTAACCGTCGATCAGCTGCCGCCCGGCACGCTCGCCAGCCGTATCGATCGTGCGCGTCAGGCCGCCGACCGCGCGGCGCAGCTGACGCAGCGTTTGCTGGCGTTCTCGCGCAAGCAGGCGCTCTATCCGCGCGCGGTGTCGGTGGTTGAGCTGGTGGATAATTTGCATTCGCTGCTGCAACACGCACTTTTGCCCGGCCAGCAGTTGGTGATCGATGCGCAGCGTCCCGGCTGGCCAGCATGGATCGATGCCGGACAGCTTGAGAATGCGCTGATCAATCTGGTGGTCAACGCGCGCGATGCGATGGCCCAACAGAGCGGCGAAATCCGCCTGCGAATCTGGAATCAGCGCAAACAGGAAGCCGACGGCAAGCGCGATCGCGTCACCATTGAAGTGATCGATCACGGCTGCGGCATGTCGGCCGAGGTGCGCGAACAGGTGTTCGAGCCGTTCTTCACCACCAAAGCGATTGGTAGCGGCAGCGGTTTGGGCTTATCGATGGTGTATGGCTTTGTGCGCCAATCCGGCGGGCAGATCGAGCTGGAAACCGCGCCGGGACAAGGCACCACCGTGCGGCTGTTATTGCCGCGCGCGCCTGAAGCGGCACAACCGCTTAGCGTGCCGCCGCCGCTGGTGCCGCAGGCCAGCAACGATCGGCTGGTGTTGGTGCTGGATGATGAACCGACGGTGCGACAAACGCTGTGCGAACATCTGCATCAGCTGGGTTATCTGACGCTGGAGTGTGGCGATGGCGAAAGCGCGCTGACCCTGCTGCGCCAGACGCCGGATATCGAGTTGCTAATCAGTGATTTGATGCTGCCGGGTGGCATTAACGGCGCGGATGTGATTCGTCAGGCGCAGGCGCAGTGGCCGCATCTGGCAACGGTGTTGATCAGCGGTCAGGATCTGCGCCAGACGCAGGTCACGCTGCCGCTGTGTGAGCGGCTGGCGAAACCCTGGCATCAGGCGCAGCTGGTGCAGGCGCTGGAGCGCGCCTGGCAGCGCAGTGAACGGCTTAGTCGCGCGCGGCAGGCTGCCACAACGGCACCCCTTTCCCCGTGATGTAACGTTTACGCAGCTTGCTGGAGACCATATCCATGATCATCACCACCGCCACCAGAATCAGGGTCAGGAACATCACCACATCCCAGTTCCATAAACGCATGTTCTCGGCATACACCAGACCAACGCCGCCCGCGCCGACGAAGCCCAGCACCGCTGCGGAGCGGGTGTTGGACTCAATCTGATACAGGCTGAGCGCGAGGAAGGTCGGGAACGACTGGGTGAAAATGCCGTAGCGATGTTTCTGCAGGCTATTCGCGCCAACCGCGCTGAGACCACGACTCGGCGAACGCTCCACCGCTTCGTGCCCTTCGGCATAGAGTTTGCCGAGCAAGCCGACATCCTGCATCACAATCGCCAGCACGCCGGCCAGCGGTCCCATGCCGACGGCGCGCACGAAGATCAGCCCCCAAATCGCCATGTCGATGCCGCGCAGCACATCCAGCACGCGGCGTACCACCAGCGAAATCGGTCGTGTGATCGGATCGTGCATTACGTTGCGCGCCGCCAGGAACGAGACCGGCAAGGCAATTAGTGATGCGGTTAGTGTACCGGAGAACACAATCGCCAGCGTAATCCCGACCTGAGTGAAGTAGTAACCAAACGGCCAGTTGAGGAAATCCTGCCAGACAAACATGCGCAGGAAATAGCGGCTGAGCTGCTGGCAGCCAATGAGAAAACGGCTCCACTCAATGCCAAAGAACTCGAAGAAGAACAGGTAATAGAGCGCGATGGCAAGTGCCACCAGCGCAACGCGGCGCAGATAGCGGTTCTGCGCAGCAAACAGGGCGGCATGCTCCTGCTTGAGTTTGGCGACATCCGGCGCTAAGGCGATCATGCTGCGTCTCCTTCCACTACGCGGCGACGCAGCCAGCCGGACAGCGTATCCAGCAGCGACACCACCACAATAATCAGCAACAGCGTGATGCTGACCTGATCGTAACGATCGAGTTTGATATTGGTCATCAGCTCTTGCCCGATACCGCCCGCGCCGACCAAACCAAGGATAGTTGAGGAGCGGAAGTTGATTTCCAGACGCATAAAGCTGTAGGAGAGAAACGTCGGTTTGACCTGCGGCCAGAAGGCAAAGCGCATGCGCTGCAGTTTGCTGGCACCGCACGCCGCAAGTCCGCGCACCGGTTTATCCGAGGCGCTCTCAATCGCTTCGTAGAACAGTTTGGTCAAGCTGCCGACGGTATGCAGCGCCAGCGCGAGAAAGCCGGGAATAGCGCCAATGCCGAACGCCATCACGAACATCACCGCCCACGCCAGTTCCGGCATGGTACGCAGGAAGGCGACAAAGGCGCGGATCGCCACCCGCAGGCTGCGCGGCGTTTGGGTGTTATCGGCGGCGAAAAACGCCAGCACACCCGCCACGGCCACCGCCACGATGGTGGACGACAGCGCCAGCTGCAAGGTTTCCCAGATCAGCGGCAGCTGGAAGTGTAAGCGATAGCCCCAATAGGCCAGCGAGCCTTCGGTTTTGCCGTCGGCGAACAGCAGTGAAAGATGCAGCACCGGCAGAGTTTCGCCGATGTAGTCAAAAAAGTGTGGCAGCGACTGCCAGACGGTAAGCAGGTTAAATTCCGCCATCTTGCCCGCGGCCAGATAGAGCGCCAGCAACAGCAGCGACCACAGCAGCGAGTCGCGCTTTTGCTGGCGGCGGATGCGTTGGTAGTAGTGTTCGAAATCGGTCAAGGGGGGGATTCCTGTGTAACCAGGTCGCCATGAATGACGACCCTACAATGTAGGGTGCGCATTAATGCGCACCGTTTTGAAGGCTTAACCGCGCGTACCCTTCATCAAATCACGCTTCATATCGATGATGTTCTGATAATCCGCCACGGTAGCCGGGCCGATGTGTTGGGTACCGCCAACCGCTTTAACAAAGCAGCCGTGATCTTCTTTATCCAGTTTCTTGATGGTGGCCACCACCTTCGCTTTGAAGTCAGCGGGCAGGTTGTTGCTCACCAGAATCGGGCCGTTCGGGATCAGCGGCGACTGCCAGATGATGCGAATCTGTTTCATCAGGTCAGGATGATCCATGCGAATCAAACGACCAAAAGCACCCGAGGTATAACCGGTTTCACGGTCGCCAATCAGTGACGTCCAGGTTACCGCGCCTTCGAACTGACCGTTCAGCACACCGAGGATGTCCTGCTCGTGGCCGCCAGAGAAGGTGACGCTGGAGAAGGTGTTGTTGTACTTATCGTCAACCGTGCCGCCGAACTCTTTCTTGAACGCCTGGTTCGGCATCAGGAAGCCAGAGGTTGAATCGGGATCGGCCATGCCGAATGATTTGCCTTTCAGGTCTTCCAGCTTTTTGTATGGGCTGTCGGCTTTAACAATCACCACCGAGTGATAACCCTGTGAACCGTCTTTGTCGTCCACTACGATGCCCACCACGTCCACCGCTTTCGGGTTTTGCAGGTAAACCGAGGCAAATGAAGCCGGTGACATGCTCAGTACCAGGTCGATTTTGTTGCCCAGCAAGCCCTGAATCACGCCTGAATAGTCAGATGAGTTGCGCAGTTTGGTATCCACCTGCAACTCTTTGTCGAAGAAATCTTTCACACACTGGTTGTCACCAATCTGCTGCGTGGCGTTCTGGCCGCCAAGAATCCCGAGGTTCAACTCTTTTGGTGCATCCGCTGCGTTTGCGCCAAATGCCATCGCAATAGTCAGTAAAGCTAAAGAAGTCAGTTTCATTCTTAGGTTTTCTCTTGCTGTGGGAGTTAGTGGAGCTGGTTAATTTCGTCGCCGTACAGCTCATGCATCAGGCCGTCGGTCAACTGGGAAGGATGTCCATCGAACAGGATTTTGCCGCGCTGAATGCCGATCACGCGGGTACAGTAGCTTTTAACCAGTTCGATGGAGTGCAGGTTCACCATCACGCTGATGCCCTGCTCGCTCACCTGACGCAGCACATCCATGATGCGTTTGGTGTTTTTCGGATCGAGTGACGCCACCGGTTCATCCGCCAGCAAAATGCGCGGGTTTTGCATCAATGCCCGGCAAATCGCCACGCGCTGCATCTGGCCGCCAGAGAGGTTTTCTGCACGCTGTAGCGCCTGCGGCAGCATGTTCATCCACTGCAGCAGTTCAATGGCGCGAGCGCGGTCGGTTTCGGAGAAGACTTTGAAGAACGATTTCAGCGTCGAGGTCTGACTTAAACGACCGAGCAGCACGTTGGTCAGCACATCAAGACGTGGCACCAGACAAAAGTCCTGGAAAATCATGCCGCATTCGGTGCGCCATTCGCGCATCTGGCGGCTATTCAGCGTCACCACATCGCGATCCACTTCGCCGTGGCGATTGCTGAGGATCGCGCCCTGCGAAGCGCTGATGGTGCCGTTCAGCATGTGTAACAGTGTCGATTTGCCTGCGCCTGAGCGGCCAATCACCGCTACCAACTCGCCCGCATGCAGATCGAAGCTGACGTTATCCAGCACCTGGTTGGCGCCGTAGGTTTTGCACAATCCCTGCACCGACAACACCTTGTTGCCCTGCCCGGTAACGTGCGGGTAAGGATTGTCGACGACGGTTTTCAGTAATGCCTGAGCCATGTTGCACTCCATCTCTTCTGAGGTGTTGATTGCCCGCTATTACGGGCAAAGCGGATGAAAGCTTGATGACAGTAAAATGATTAAACGGTGACACCGTAGGGTCGCCATTCATGGCGACCGTCCGTTAATGCATGCAACGCACCAGGTCGCCATGAATGGCGACCCTACGGGGTAATCAGCTGGCGCAGATGCTCGAGGGTGTCGCTCAACGCGCCATCGTTATTCAACGCATGACAATGCGCAGGCAGCGGTTCGGTGGCGCGCGCCAGCCGTTTTTCGATTTCCGCTTGCGACTCGCGCCCGCGCTGCCGCAAACGCGCTTCCAGCACCGCAGGTGAAACCTGCAACACCAGCGGCAGCAGCTGCGTGCCGTAATGCTGCTGCACAATCGGCAGATGCAGGCGCGAACCGTTGACCAGCACATTTAGTCCGCGTGCCAGCCACAGATCGATCTCCTCGCCCAGCCCGTAATGCATGCCGTGCGCCTGCCAGCTCACGGCGAACAAGCCCAGCGCCTCGCGCCGTCGGAACTCGGCTTCACTCAGCGCCACATGGTTCTCGCCGCCCGCATCGGCGGCGCGCGTGATGTAGCGATGGGCGATCAGCAGATTCTCCGGCGGCGCCTCGCGCAGCGCGTTCAGCAGGCTGTCTTTTCCCGAGCCCGAAGGCCCGGTAAGCCAGATCAGGCGCGCCATCAGAACACCAGCTTGCCTTGCGACCAGACGTGACGAATGTGCGAATGACCATGTTCGGTATGCGCCAGCACTAAATCGGCACGCAGTCCTTCGGCGATGCGGCCGCGATCGTGCAGACCAATCGCCCGCGCCGGATTACTGGTCACCAGCGCAGCCGCCTGCGGCAGCGTCAGCGTGTTGCGTTCATCAGCAACCAGGCGGAACACCGCATCCAGCAAGCTGGCCGGATAGTAGTCGGAGGAGAGAATATCCAGCAGGCCGTGGCTGGCGAGATCCGCCGCCGCCACGTTGCCGGAGTGCGAACCGCCGCGCACGATGTTGGGCGCGCCCATCAGCACCTGCATGCCGCATTCACGCGACGCGCGTGCTGCCTCCAGCGTGGTAGGGAATTCGGCGATGGCGCTACCGACGTCATGGGATTCAGCCACGTGCGCCGCCGTGGCGTCGTCGTGGCTGGCGATCGGAATACCGCGCGAACGGCACAAACTGGAGATGGCGTTGCGATTCGGCGTGGAGAACTCGGCGGCCAGCGCCAGTTGCTCACGCTCAAACTGATCCATCTGCTCGTCGTTGAGCTGATATTTACCCTGATAATAGGTGCGATACATCTCCAGCGAGGCGTACTGACGCTGACCCGGCGAGTGATCCATCAGTGAAACCAGCGACAGTTCTGGCGTGTTCATCAACTTCTCAAACAGTGGCAGCGTGGTGTGATGCGGCAGCTCACAGCGCAGATGCAAATGGTGATCGGCGCGGTTAATGCCTTTGCGATTGCTGTCCTGAATCGCCTCAATCATCTTGTTGAGGTTTTCAATGCGATGCCCGCCATCGCGCACGTCACCAACGCCAATCGCGTCCAGCACCGTGGTGATGCCGCTGGCAACCATTAACGCATCGTGGCTGCTCATCGCCGAGTGCGCCGGCCAATCCACTTTGGGGCGTGGCGTGAAGAACTTGTCGAGATTATCGGTGTGCAGCTCCACCAAACCCGGCAGCAGGAAGGCGTTTTCGCCATCCAGCGCGCCCGGCAACTGGCTGACGCTGTCGCTAAAGCTGGCGATGCGTCCGTCGCGAATCTCCAGTGAACCCGCCACCACGGCCTGCTCCAGCACCAGCCGGACGTTATTAATGATCATGCTTCTGCTCCTGCTTTCATTGGCTGCATGACGTGCAGGCGATCGGCTACGCGTTCGCGCACCGCTTCGTCATGGAAAATTCCGACAATGGCGGCACCACGGGCGCGCGCCTGTTCAATCAATTCCACCACTGCGGCGCTGTTGGCGCTGTCGAGCGAGGCGGTCGGCTCATCCAGCAGCAGCACCGGATAGTCGGCGATAAAGCCGCGCGCGATGTTGACGCGCTGCTGCTCGCCGCCCGAGAAAGTGGACGGTGCCAGCGACCACAAACGTTCCGGCACGTTAAGGCGCGTCAGCAGCTCTTTGGCGCGCTTCTCGCAGAAGGCACGCTCGGTGCCGCGCTCCAGCAGCGGCTGCATGACAATCTCCAGCGTCGGCACGCGTGGGATGACGCGCAAAAACTGGCTGACCCAGCCGACGGTGTGACAGCGAATCGCCAGAATCTGGCGCGCGGGCGCGTTAGCCATGTCGATCCATTCGCCCTGATGTTGTAGCCAGATGTGGCCGCTGTTGGCCTGATAGTTGCCGTACAGCGCACGCAGCAGCGTGGATTTTCCGCTGCCGGAGCGGCCATGCAGCACCACGCATTCGCCGCCGCTGACTTCAAGATTGGCGTCCTGCAATACCGGCAGCGCGGCGCTGCTTTGGTTGTGCAGCACAAAGGTTTTGCTCAGATGCTCTACGCGCAGTAAAGGTTGCATAGTGATGTCCTGATGGTTTTGATAGTTGTGCTGGTCTTCGAGAAGGTCGCCATAAATGGCGCCCCTACGGGCAATACGGTTGCATTGGGCACGTCGTAGGGTCGCCATTTATGGCGACCGGCGAAATTGGGCTCGTCGTAGGGTCGCCATTTATGGCGACCTTGTTCATCTCAACTCAGCACCGATGAAACCAGCAGCTGCGTATACGGATGATGCGGATCGTCCAGCACCCGATCGGTCAATCCGCTCTCCACCACGCGGCCCTGCTTCATCACCAGCAGGCGATGCGCCAGCAAACGCGCCACGCCGAGATCGTGCGTCACAATCACCACCGCCAGATTCAGCTCGCGTACCAGCGTGCGCAGCAGATCCAGCAGGCGCGCCTGCACCGACACATCCAACCCGCCGGTCGGTTCATCCATAAACACCAGCGTTGGCTGCGTCACGAGGTTGCGCGCAATCTGTAAACGCTGCTGCATGCCGCCGGAAAAAGTGGTGGGCAGATCGTCGATGCGATTAGCGGGGATCTCCACATCCTGCAGCCAGCGCATCGCCTCTTTACGGATATCGCCGTAATGACGATTACCTACCGCCATCAACCGCTCGCCGATATTGCCGCCCGCCGTCACCTGCGGACGCAAACCGTCAAGCGGATGCTGATGCACCACGCCCCATTCAGTGCGCAACAAGCGGCGGCGATCGCTCTCGCTCAGCTGATAGAGATCCTGCGCGCGATAGAGAATGTTGCCCTGCTGCGGCGCCAGGCGTGCCGACAGGCTGCGCAGCAAGGTGGTTTTACCGGATCCAGATTCTCCAACGATGCCTAACACTTCGCCGGGATAGAGCTCAAAACTCACCTCTTCAAAGCCTTTGCCGGGCGCATAAAGGTGGGTGAGATTGTTGACCGCAAGCAGCGGCTGTTCACTGTGCATGCTGTTGTTCCTGCTGCTGGTGGCAAAAATCGGTATCGGAGCAGACAAACATGCGCGTACCGGCGTCATCCATCACCACCTCGTCGAGGTAGCTGTGGCGCGAACCGCACAGCGCGCAGGGTTCTTCCCACTGCTGCACGCTGAACGGGTGATCGTCGAAGTCGAGGCTTTCCACTTTGGTGTACGGCGGCAGCGCATAGATGCGTTTCTCACGCCCGGCACCAAACAGCTGCAGCGCCGGCATCATGTGCATCTTTGGGTTGTCGAATTTGGGGATTGGCGACGGATCCATCACATAGCGATCGTTGACCTTCACCGGATAAGCATACGTAGTGGCAATGTGGCCGTAGCGGGCGATATCTTCATACAGTTTCACCTGCATGATGCCGTACTCCTCCAGCGCGTGCATGGTGCGCGTTTCGGTCTCGCGCGGCTCGATAAAGCGCAGCGGCTCAGGGATCGGCACCTGGAAAATCAGGATCTGATCTTCCTCAAGCGGGGTTTCCGGAATGCGGTGGCGCGTCTGGATCAGCGTGGCGTCAATGGTGCGTTCCGTTGTAGCCGCGCCGCTGACGCGCTGGAAGAAGCGACGAATCGATACTGCATTGGTGGTGTCATCCGCACCCTGATCGATCACTTTCAGCACATCGGCATCGCCAATGATGCTGGCGGTGATCTGAATGCCGCCGGTGCCCCAGCCGTAAGGCATCGGCATTTCGCGTCCGGCAAACGGCACCTGATAACCGGGAATCGCCACCGCTTTCAAAATCGCGCGGCGGATGGTGCGTTTGGTCTGCTCATCCAGATAACCGTTGTTGTAGCCGGTTAACTCACTCATGGTTCTGCTCCTGATGCTGTTGGCGCAGCCGTTTCAGCAACTCAAGCTCCGCCTGGAAATCGACGTAGTGCGGCAGTTTCAGATGCGAGACAAAGCCCGCCGCTTCGACGTTGTCGGCATGCGACAGCACAAACTCTTCGTCCTGCGCCGGACCGGCAATGCGTTCGTGGTACTCCGGCGCCTGCAGCGCGCGATCCACCAGCGCCATCGCCATCGCTTTGCGTTCGGAGCGACCAAACACCAGGCCGTAACCGCGCGTAAAGTGCGGCGCGCTATCGGTTTCGGTGGTGAAGCCGTTCACCATCTCGCATTCGGTCAGCAGGATTTCGCCAATCTCAATCTCAAAACCCAGCTCTTCCGGGCAGATCGAGACGCTGAGATAGCCGGTACGAATTTCGCCAGCGAATGGATGGTTGCGGCCGTAGCCGCGCTGTGTCGAGTAGCCCAGCGCCAGCAAGAAACCTTCGTCGCCGCGCACCAGCTGTTGCAGCCGTGCGGCACGCGTGGCCGGATAACCCGGCGGTTCGCGGGTGATGTCGCACGGCTCGCTGCCGTCATCCTCTTCACGTGCCGCTAATCCTTCTGCGGTCATCATGCTGAACACGTGCGGACAGCGCTCAGGCAGCGCCTGATCGTCGCGCGGAGCGGCAGGCGTTTCGCCGTTTGCCAGCAGCGTAAAGTCGAGCAGACGATGGCTGTAATCGTAAGTTGGGCCGAGAACCTGGCCGCCCGGCAGATCCTTGTAGACGGCGGAGATACGGCGCTCGAGGCGCATCTCTGCGGTTGCCAGCGCCAGGCTGTCGGCGAGGCGCGGCAGCGTGGTGCGATAGGCGCGCAGCAGGAAGATCGCTTCCACCAAATCGCCGCTTGCCTGTTTAATCGCTAAGGCCGCCAGCTGTGGATCGTAGATGCCGCCTTCGGTCATCACGCGATCGACCGCTAAACCCAACTGTTGCGCGACCTGATCGCAGCCCAGTTCAGCGACTTCGCGATCGCCACGGCGCAGATCGGCCTGCAGCTCATGGGCGCTGGCAATCGCCTTTTCGCCCCCTTTTACCGCAACATACATCAGCACACCTCCACGTCGGTGGTGCGTGGCAGCGCCATCATCGCTTCACCACAGGTGAAAATCAGATCCACGCCCTGTGGGAACGGATGCGGACGCTCGCGCAGATAGTGCAGAATCGCTTCCGGCAGCTGCGGCGCAATGGCACGCGATTCACGCAAGCCGGGACCAGAAAGACGCAACGTTAAACCGCCGCTCAGTGACGGTACTTCCACAATCAGCGTGGTGCTTTTTTCCGGGGACATGTTGTCGCCAGAGGCGAACAGCGCCGGATCGGGATTGGCCGCCGCGTGCGTCAGCGCAAAGGGGGCATCGCGCTCATCGACAATCGGCACGCCGGTGTGGAAACGCAGGTTGCTGCGCACCACTTCATTATCAATGCGATTATCCAGCCACAATGCGCTCTCCTGATCGACCAGCGTCAGCAGCACCGCTGTAGCCGCCGGCGAAAGATCGCCCCAGCCCTGTTGCAGCGGCAGCGACACCATCACGCCCGGCTCGCTCATCGCTTTGAGAATGCGGCGAAAGGCACGTTGGGCATCAGCCACCGGATGGTTAAAACTTGCCAGTAAAGTCATCAGTTATCTCCGCGAACCAGCGTAAAGAAATCCACTTTGGAGCTGGCGATTTCACGTGCGCGCAGCTGACGCTGCTCTTCACGCAATGCCGCCAGCGGGGCAATCAATTTTTCCTGTAACAGCGCCTGGGTTTCCGGCTGTTGCAGCAGCGCATCAATCAGCGCGCAGCGTTCGGCGTGCGCTTTGTCGCGCCCCAGCACGTAGCTAAAGCCGAGCGTGCCGTCGTGCAGTTTCACCACCGCGCGCGTTACCGTGGCATCGCCCATCACGAAGCGTTTGCCGCTGCCGCCCATGCGCGCCTGCAAACGGGTTAAGCCAGTTTCTGCCGGACGGATGCGTTCAAAATCGGCGTTGAGGCGTAACGGCTGCCAGTGCGCCTCAAGCTGGTTGGCATCGCTGTGCGCCAGCACCGAGAGCCAATGCTGGCGGGCTGTTTGCTGTGTCATTCGTGCTCCAGAGTCAGTTCAATCATGTCGCCGCGCGTCAGGCTGACGGAGTATTCCGCTACCTGACCGTCGCTGTGTTTATTCAGGGTGCGCACACACAGCAGCGGCGACTGCAGCGCAATCTCCAGCTGTTTGCACTCTTTGGCTTGTGCGCGACGGGTGCTGATACGGGTTTGGCTGCGCGTCAGGCTCAGACCGAGCTGCTGCTGCATAAAGTCGTGCAGCGAACCGCTATGAAACTGTTGCAGCGCCGGCCACCAGCTGAGTTCCGCCAGGAAGTGGTTGATGACGCACACCGCCACGCCATTGACGCGGCGCAGCGTGCGCAAGTGAATGACGTTGTCGCCTTCGTTCACGCCTAGCGCGCTCGCCACATCGCTGCTCGCCGGACGCAGCACCGCCAGCAGACGCTCGCTGGTGGGATGACTGCCCTGCTCCATCAGGTTCTGGCTGAAGCGTGCTTGCGCATGCAGCGGATAATCGTAAGGACGCATCAGCACCAAAATGCCTACGCCGTGACGCCGTTGCAGCAGGCCTTTATTGACCAACTCGTCAACCGCGCGGCGCAAAGTGTGACGATTCACTTCGTAGTGATCGGCCAGTTGCTGCTCGGAAGGCAGATAGTCGCCGCAGCGATAGCGCTCCTGCAGCGCCTGCTCCAGTTGGGCGGCAACGGCCTGATACACAGTGGTCGGATGTCTGGATATCTCCATCACGCTCAATACCTCATTCGCATTGGTTGAGGAACGCAGCGGGCTTGCTGCGGGATGGCGATTACATTGCGCATGTCAGATGACAGCGCCGTGACGGCTCAATGACGGGCGGATGAATTTGCTTTAGGGCAGCAGAATCGCAGCGAAACGGCAGTGGTTTTAATAAATTATTTTTAACTGTTCTGTTTGTGACAGTGTTCAAAAATTTACCGCTTATTTACATCGTGATTTCAACATCCTTACAGGATACAGCCTGCGGATGTTCTGCTAAGTTAAAAGATGAATCCTTCTTGTCAGGCCCACCTTAAAATGATTAACGCAATAAAACTATCGGATGGTTTTCGCCGCAACTTTGTTCGTGAAGTAATTTTGCCACTGATGGCAATTTTGCTGCTTACCTTTGTCGGCGCGGGCGTGGGTCTGTTCTGGGGGACATCATTAACCAATAACGAAGCGCGCGATCAGCAACAGCGCATGATCGAGGCTTCCTTTACCCAGAGCCTGACGGAACATCTGCGCCAGCTGCGTAGCCTGACGCGCTGGTCGCCGCTGGCCGATCAGCTGGCGTCGCCGCATCCCGACCAAAGCTGGCTGACGCAAAATGTCGGAGGTTGGCTGTATGACATGTTTGATCATCAGTTGGTGGTGCTGCTGGATCGCGACAATCAGTTGATTAACGTGTGGCGCAACGGCCAGCCGGTGCCGGACAAGCGCATCGGCCCTTATCTGCAGGACATGCTGAATAGCCCGCTGGTACAAAACAGCGATGTGGCGGCGGGCCCGACCGATCACGCCGATTTCGTGCGTATCGGCCAACGCGCTGCCGCGCTGGCGGTGGGCGATATCAGCAGCACCAAACAGGCCGGGCGCTATCGTCTGGTGAGCATTAAGTTTCTCGATGATGGCTATCTGCGCAACCTTGCCGATCGCAGCCAGCTGCGCCAGCTGCACTTCAGCGACAGCGAACCGGCAGGAGAAACCAAAGCGCGCTTTCTGCTGAATTCACAACAGGGCGATCCGGTCGGCTATCTCAGCTGGAATCCGGATAAACCCGGCGCACAGATGATGCGCACCATTGGCCCTTCTACTTTGTTGTCGGTGCTGCTGATTACCGTGCTGTGTTTGGTGATGGTGCGGCGCATCTGGACCTCGTCACTCAAACTGTCGCAGTCGCTCTTAAAGCTCGGTGCCAGTGAAGCGCAGGCGCAGCATCTGGCCTTTCATGATGTGTTAACCGGTTTGCCGAATCGTTCACTGGTGGAAGATCGCTTAACCCAGGCGCTGGCGGTGGCCGGACGCCACGATCAGCGCGTGGCGCTGCTGCTGCTGGATCTGGATCGCTTCAAAAACATCAATGATACCTACGGCCATCACGCTGGCGATGAGCTGATTATTGAGGTGGCACGCCGCCTCAACGAGATTGTGCGCGCCAGCGACACCGTAGGCCGTATCGGCGGCGACGAGTTCATCATTGTGATGCCGGATGTGGAGAATATTGGTCAGGTGCAATCGCTGGCGAAACGCATCATCAGCCGTCTGAGCGAGCCGTATCAGCTGGTCGGCAGCGAGCTGTGGGTTGGCGTGAGCGTCGGTCTGGCGCTGGCTCCGAAGGATGGCATTGACCGGATGGAACTGATGCGCAAAGCGGATATCGCGCTTTATGACGCCAAGAATCACGGGCGCGGCCAGTATCGCCAGTTCGAAAAAGTGATGGATGAATCGCTGCGCACCCGCCAACAGATGGCGGCGGATTTGCGTCAGGCGCTGGTGAAATTTGAGGGATTAGCGGTGTGGTATCAGCCTTTGATGGATATCAGCGGCCAGCATGTGGTGGGATTGGAAGCGCTGTTGCGCTGGCATCACGCCATGCGCGGCGACGTTTCGCCCGGTGATTTCATCGCCATCGCCGAAGAGACCGGCATGATCATACCGCTCGGCGAATGGGTGCTGCGCGAAGCCTGCAAAACCGCGCTGAAGCTGCCGGATATTGTGGTGGCGGTGAACGTCTCGCCGGTGCAGTTCCGCGCGGTGAACTTTGTAGAACGCATCATCCATATCGTGCAGGAAGAAGGTGCCGATCCTAGACGCATGGAGCTGGAGATCACCGAAGGCGTGCTGATTGAGGATGAACACGAGGCGCGCAACAGCATCATCGCGCTGCGCGAGGCCGGTTTCCGCATCGCGCTGGATGATTTTGGTACCGGCTACTCGAGCCTTAATTACCTCAGCACCTTCCCGGTGGACAAAATCAAAATCGACCGATCCTTTACCCAGTCGCTGGGCGTGGCGCAGAACTCCACCGCGATTGTTGAATCGGTGGTGCGCTTGGGCCACGCGATGGGCTTAACGGTGACCGCCGAAGGTGTCGAAACCGAAGGCCAGAAAAACGCGCTGGCCGATGCGGGCTGCAATCAGCTGCAAGGGTATTTGTTTAGCCACGCGGTGCCATTTAGTGAGATTGAGAAGATGATGTGAGTGACATTTGACCAGGTCGCCATAAATGGCGACCCTACGGAGCTTTTGTAAGGTCGCCATTTATGGCGACCTGGATAACCATCCGCACGTCATAAAATATTCTGAATACGTCCCTCAGGTTCTGCATCCCATCATCGCCCTCTCGCCAGACATCCTGCAAAATCATTCCGGCAAGGAGGCCATTATGAAAAACCGCAAATATCCACGATTAAAACATCATAATTACCGCGCTAATGGCGCGTATTTCATCACGCTGGTTTGCTATCGCCGCGCACCTTTATTTGGTCAATTTATCGCAGCGGAATTCTGTCTTACTTCGATTGGGGATTACATCATCAAAACCTGGCGGGCTTTACCTCAGCGCGATTCATCTATCATCCTCGATGCCTTTGTCCTGATGCCGAATCACCTGCATGGCATTATTTGGCTGAATGAAAACGCGCAGAGAACCCTGCTAAATATTGTTAATTGGTTTAAAGCCGAGATAACGCGTGAAACAGGTGTGAAGGTGTGGCAACGCAGTTTTTATGATCGTGTGATTCGGGATGAGAGGGAGTTATTGGCGTTCAGAGAATATATTGAAAACAATCCGAAACAGTGGGAATGGGATCGGTTGTATGTGAATGGTTGAGGTTGTGCGGTTGTTAGCAAGGTTGTGCGGTTATCAGCAAGGTCGCCATAAATGGCGACCCTACGGAGCTTTTGTAGGGTCGCCATTTATGGCGACCTTGCCGAAACGTCACACCGAATAACGCGCTTTAAGATCCGCGAAAATGGTATCCATCGGCACATCACTGTCTGCGGCCACCGCCATAAACACCTGCTGCTTAAGGAAGTGACGCCAGCTCACCGGTGCGGCGGCCAAAAATGCCGTCAGCACGCGATAACGCTCCGTTGTCCATACAGCTTCAAACGCACTACGCGCCGCACCATGATCAAAATGCTGCGCCGCCGAAGATGGCATCTCAGCCCGCAGCCGCGCGGTTTCCACCTCATCAATCTCACCGTCGCGCAGCGTCACGCCGTAGCTGTCGCGCGCCACCTGTTCAGAGACAAATCCGCAGCGCACATCCTGCAAGACCTGCTGCACATCGCGCTCCACCGGCAAACCGTAACCGCCCGCGCCGGGTCCACGCACCTCGACGATATCGCCCGGCTGGCAGTGAATGACGTCAGTGTTACCGTGCTCAATCGCGGTGCCGTTACGCAACGTGCGGAAGTGCGAAAGGCCGCCGGATTCGCCGCCCAGCACGCCCGCCGAGGCGAACACCGACCGGTTGCGGTTGCGCGCCGTCACCGTGGTATTCGGCGCAAAAACTTCAAACGCCATTTCGGTAGCTAGACCGCCGCGAAAACGCCCGGCTCCGGCGCTGTCGGCGGCTAAACCGTAGCGATGGAAATGGATTGGCACTTCGGCTTCGTTGATCTCAATCGGCGTGTTTTTCAGGAACGCCGATAAGCCGCCGGAACCGTCCGGGCCATCGTGCCGTGGCGTGCCGCCTGCCCCGCCACCGACCGGGCCGAGCGAGGCCACCACGCTGCGGTTGGCGCTGTCGGTGGTGCGGATGTTCATGATCGAGTTACCGCCCGGCGAATTGGCCGGTAAGCGATCGGGAATCGCCTGCGAAAATACGCCGAGCGTAGCGATTTGCGACAGCGCACAAGTCAGCGAGCGCATGCCGACCGCCGCCGGTGCTTCGCAGTTCATCACCGTGCCCGGCGGCAGAATGGCGCGCGTTGGCCGCAAGGTGCCAGCGTTGAGCAGCAGGTTACGATCCAGCGTCGAGAGCACATAAGTCACGCCGACCAGCGCCAGCGGATGACGCTCGCGTCCGCCAGTTGGCATATTCAGCGACGAAGCCAGCTGCGGATCGCTACCGGTGTAATCGAGTTCCAGCGTATCGCCAGTAACGCGCAAGGTGATCGCCACGCGGCACGGGAAACCGCCTTCGCCATCTTCATCGGCGAAATCAGCATAGAAATATTCGCCATCCGGAATGGTGTTGATAACGCTGCGCGCCTGCGCTTCGGCGTAATCGAGAATCCCTTCGATACCTTGCAGAAAATCGCCTACGCCAAAACGCGCGATGATGTCGTGGATCTTGCGTTCGCCGACGTTAACCGAGGCAATCTGCGCTTTGAAATCGCCCCAGTTTTGCTCCGGAGCGCGCACGTTGAGACGCATGATGCGCGCCACCTCTTCATTCAGTTCGCCGTTGCGCACGATTTTCAGCGGCGGAATGCGAATCCCTTCCTGCACGATATCGGTGAGCGAGCGCGATAAAGACGCGGGCACTGCGCCGCCGACGTCGGTGTTGTGAATGTGGCCCGCCACAAAGCAGACAATCTCGCCGCCATGAAACACCGGTTTCCAGATATGGATATCCGGCGAGTGCGTGGCGACGTTACCGGCGTAGGAATCGTTGGTGATGCAGATATCGCCTTCTTCGTAGCTGTCGATCAGCGCTAGCACCGGGCCGTAATCAATGCCGCTGTACCAGGGCGCGCCGAAGCTGCGCGGTGAGGCGAACGCCAGACCGTCGCGGCTGACGATCTGGCAGGAAAAATCTTCCGTCTCTTTGACGAAAGTGGAGTGCGCGGTACGCATCAAGGTGAAGGCCATCGCATCGGCGGCGGCCGCGCAGTAGTTGGCCAGAATTTGCAGGTTACGTCCGTCAATCGCCATGTTAGTTCGCCTCCACTGGCGTGATCAGCAGGTTGCCAAAGCTATCCACATCCACTTTCATGTTGGGCGGCACGCAGGTGGTGCAGTCATCCTGCGCGACAATCACCGGGCCGATCAGCTGATGTCCGGCGCGCAGCGTGGCGCGCAACACCACATCCACCTGATGCGCCGCGCCATCGATCCACGCACTAACCTGCTTCGCCACTTCAACCGGCGCGTCAGCGGTAGCCAGCTGATTGAGCGTCGGTTTCGGCGTGGGCGAGGCGATCACCAAACGCAGATTGATGATTTGCACCGGCGCGCCGGCATCAAAGTGGCCAAACAGCTGCTGATGCTGGCGATCAAAAGCGTCATGCAACGCCGCGACATCGGCCTGCGCCAGCCAGTGCGGCTCGAGCACCACTTCGATTTCAAATGACTGGCCGCGATAGCGCATGTCGGCGCTGTAGTGCAGCGTGAACGGCATATGCGCGCCATGCTGGCTGCTGAGCCAGTCACGCGCGCGCTGGCTCAGCGCCTCGGCTTCAGTCGCCAGACGATCCGCCAGCGAAGCATCAAGATCGCTATACAGCGTGCGGATAAAGTCGTTGCGGATATCCGCCACTAAACCACCCAGCGCTGACAATACGCCCGGCGTCGGCGGCACGATCACCCCTTTCATGTTCAGCTCGCGCGCCAGGAAGCAGCCCATCATCGGACCTGCGCCACCAAAGGCGAGGAACCAGAATTCACGCGGATCGAGGCCGAAACGCGACAGCAAGCCGCTGGTGTCGCCATACATGCTGGAGATCGCCAGCTCGATGGCGGTTTCGGCGGTCTCTTCAATGCTGATGCCGAGCGAATCCGCCAGCGGCTGCCACGCGGCGCGTGCGGCGGCGACATCCACTTGCACCGCGTTGTAGCCGAGATCGCCGTGCCCAATCATGCCGCAGGCAGCAAAGGCATCGGTGGCGGTTGGCTGTGTGCCGCCACGCTGGAAGCACACCGGACCCGGCAGCGATCCGGCGCTGTCCGGCCCCATTTGCAGCACGCCTTGATTATCAATCCACGCCAGCGAACCGCCGCCCTGCCCAACGGACGTCACCGCCACCGACGGAATGTAGATTGGGAAATCACCGATGATTTCTCCGTTACCCTGCGCCACTTTCCCATCGACGATCACCGCCACATCGGCGCTGGTACCGCCAATATCGAGGCTGAGGATTTTGTCGAAACCGCAGGCGCTGGCGAGGAAGCTGGCGCCAATCACGCCCGATGCGGTACCGGACAGCACCATCTGCACGCACTCACTTTTTGCCTGCTCGACGCCCATCACGCCGCCGTTGGATTTGGTGATGCGCGGCGGCGGTTGGACGCCCATGGTTTTTAGCGCGCGCTCAAAAGATTCGAGGTAGTTGATCACCATCGGCTGCACGTAGGCGTTGATGGTGGCGGTGATGGTGCGTTCGTATTCACGAATGATCGGCCAGATATCGGCGGAACAGGAAGTCAGCAACTCGGGCGCGTGTTGATTAATGATGGCTTTCACCGCCGCTTCGTTGTGGCGGTTGCGATAGCTGTGCAGCAGCGCCACCACAATCCCCTGACAACCCGCGACGCGCGCGGCGTTGATCGCATCCAACACGCTTTGCTTATCAACCTCGGTCAATACGTTGCCGTGGCGATCGGTGCGCTCTTTAATGGCAAACACCCGGTCGCGCGAAATCAGCGGTGCCGGGCGGCGCGAAAACAAGTCATGAATGTGCGGGATCTTCAGGCGGGCCAGCTCCAGCACATCGCAAAAACCTTCGGTGGCGAACAGCGCCAGCTTTACGCCGCGCCGTTGGATTACCGCATTGATACCAACGGTGGTGCCGTGCGTGAAGTAGTCAATCTGTTGCGGATCGATACCATCGCGCTGCTGCAGTTGGGTTAACCCGGTGAGGATTTCGCTGCCTGGCTGATCCGGTCGCGACAGCACTTTCAACGTGTGAATCTGATTGGTGTGTTCATCCAGCACGGCGAAATCGGTAAACGACCCGCCAATATCGACGCCAACGCGGTAACCCATGTGAAAACTCCAGTGTCAGGAGGGAGGAAATTCCATCAATTTGTTTGCATCCTGCACCACGCGCCAGCCGAGGTGCTGATAGAGCGGATGCGCATCATTGGTCGAGAGCATCCAGCGGTGCACCGTTGCCAGCTCTGGATGCGCCCGCACGCACGTTGCCAGCCAGCTGCCTAATCCGTGACCGCGCCAGTTCTCATCAATCATCACATCGCACAGCCAGCCGAAACGGGTGTAATCCGTTACTAATCTTGCAAAGCCGATCTGCTGATCCTGGTGATACAGGCCGAACGGCAATGAACCAGCAAAGGCGCGCTCGGTTTTGGCGCGCGGCTGGTCTTTTGCCCAATACGATTTTTCCGTCAGCTGTTGGTGGATGTAATCGAAATCCAGCCTGGCGCGCTCGGTTGAGAGCGTGAAGGCATCGCGCTGCCATTCGTGGTCAGCAATATTGAGAGCATTCATGACAACTCCTTGTATCGGTTGAAATCAGTGTAAGAGGGTTGGTTTTACCATGAAAACTGAAGCACGGCCGCTAACGCGCAGGATGCAGCGATTTTGCCACCGGAATGAAATTTTATGCTGTGGTGCTGGCGCATCACTGGTCAGTTTCATTTTATGGCTGCAATAGCCCATACCTAATCCGCTTTGAGACCGTTCTCGTCAGCCTAATTAACAACTTCGATTAACTTTCCTGCGGCCTCGCTGGATTGAGTGCACGCCTAAGCGTGTGGCTGAACATGCAAAAAAAATACTTTTTAACGTAAGTGATTAATAGAAGGACCTTTATCGATGAATATTCTTGACTACACCGGTACCACATATATCGAGAGAGCAACCTCTCTTCCCACCATTCCAGGCGATTCCGGCGAGAAAGGCAAAACCGGCATCGTCGCGCTGGTCTCCGTTGGCGGTAAATTTTTCGAACTGCCGGTTGATCCAGTAACCGGCAAGTTTACCTGGGTCGCGACCGAAGCGATGCCGGATGGCGATTACAGCGTCTCGATTGCCATCAAGGACCGCGCCGGTAACGTTGGCCAGCCAACCTTGCGCACCCTGCGCATTGATACCACGCCGCCGGAAGCCCCTCTTCTGATTAATCTGTATGACGACCAGGGTGCAGAGCAGCGCAGCTTCGATCCTGGCTCAACTACTGATGACAAACGCCCGACGCTGACCGGCGTTGCGCAGAAAGGCACCACGGTTTACCTGCTCAATGACAAAAATGAGAAAATCGGCAGCGCCGTGGCGGATAAAGACACCGGCGTGTGGAAGATGGAGCCGATGCAGGACCTTGAAGACGGCACCAATGCGCTGCGTCTGGTCGCTGAAGAGAAATTTGCGGATGTGACCCGTGCGGGCACGCCATCTGCGCCGTTTACTATTGTGATTGGGGAAGACGCGTCCGTTCTGCCGCCAAACACCATCACCATTAAGGAAGCCATCGACGACGTCGGCACTTACATGGGCAAACTCAGCAGCGGCGCCCTGACCGACGACACCACGCCAACCCTGCGCGGCGACGTTTCTGCTGGCAACACGGTTACCGTTTATTATCGTCTGGCGGGCAGCAGCACCTGGACCGGCAGCGCCACCGCGACGGTGAACGGCACCGAATGGAGCTGGACGCCGGGCAGCGCGCTGGCTTACGGCGAATATGAGTTCCAGGCCAGCATTGGTGGCTTCAGCAGCAGCCTGTTCACGCTGGATATCGCCACCGCCGCAGACATCGCCAGCAAAACCCGCATCGAAATGGTGAAGGATGATTTTGGTGCCTGGCAGGGTGAACTGAGCAGCGGCGCGATAACCGATGACGCCACGCCAACCTTCAGCGGCCGCGGTGAAGCCAACGGCAAAGTGGTACTGCGATTCGCACAGGTTGGGCAGCTTGCGAATACTGTGGTTGTGGATGTCGACAGCAGCGGTAAATGGACGTGGACGCCAGCCTCAGGCCTGCCGGCCGGTAACTGGAGCTTTGAGGTTCAGCCGCAGGGTCACGCCAGTTGGTCAAATACCTTCTCACTGAGCATCACCGGCAGCGACGGTTTTAACCCGGTTATCACCGACGGTTACGACGACATGGGCACGCCTAAGGCGCTGGCAAACGGTGATACCACCGACGACACCACGCCAACCCTTAACGGACAAGCCGAAGCCAACAGCATCGTTTATCTGCGTGCGACTAACGGCACAAATTCCACCGTTTACAGCGTCACCGCCGATACTGCAGGCAACTGGACCTGGACGCCATCAGCTAATTTATTATTGGGCGACTGGGCATTTCAGGTTAAAAAAAATTCGAGCAGCAGTTGGGGAGACTCATTTAATTTGACAATTCTGCAGAGTGATAATGAGGGTGACGTTGATTTCGAACATTTTGAAGATGGATTGCGATATAATACAAGCATCTGGCTTAACAACGATATAACTAAGAATGTCGGGTTCTCAATTTTCAATGCTCCTGGAGCTTTGAAACCATTTGTCGAGATGGTTTCTACAGCTCAACTTGGCGAGTCTTCGCTGGGAGAATGGGCTGTAAAATTAACTACTGGTGAGGCTTTTGTTTTTGGTTCTGCGGACTACTCATCTTTTGAAAAGCCATTTGTTAGTGCTATTGATAGCTTTAGCTTGCAAATTTATAACCCCTCTCTTACAGAAACAAAAAGCCTCTCATCCTGGTTAGCTGTAGGAAAAGATATTACAAAAAAAAGATATTTTAACCTCACCCTAAAGCCCGGATTGAATACTTTCACTGAGGAGGATATTCCTGCCAGCGCTTTAACTAAAGGTAGTACTTTCTCTTACTTCTACATTGAGAACTCTGGTATTAATGAAATTTTAGTTGATAATTTCCACTGGGGTATAAAGAATGTAAACGTTCAGCTTTTCAATGAATTAGAAGACAACGGAATTATCTATTTCGATAGTGCCGAAGAGTTCGGCCAGACTAGTATCATAGGTAACGAAGATAAAACCGATACACTGGAATTTACCGGTAAAGACCAGCTTCTTAATCTCACTGCATTAAATAGCAAAGTCGACTCCATCGAAATCTTCGATATCACAGGAACCGGCGACAACACGCTGAAGCTGGATTTCAACACCCTGCTCCAGCACGGTGAAAAAGATCTGTTTATTGAAGACGGTAAAACACAGTTGCTGGTAAAAGGTAACGAAGGCGATGTGGTGCAACTCAAAGATATTCTGCCGGAAGGCAGCGATATCAGTGAATGGCAGCATCAGGATGGCACCGTTACCGTTGCGGGCGTGGAATACGACGTTTACAGCCACGGCGATGATGCTGAACTGCTGGTGCAGCAGGGTGTAAAAACTGAACTGGTTTAATATTTAAATAACCAATCCATTCTGTGTTTTTAATTCAGGCCACCGTATTTATTGCGGTGGCTTTTTATTTCCTGATAACAAGCTGCATATACCGTAATTTCCCTGTCTCATTTCCGGCACTTTCTTTGCAGACCTTTCTTGAACGCCCTTATTACCCGTTACTTTAACATCCTTCAGCACTGTGTTGTGGAGGGCTGCGTTACTGCACCGCCAGGACACGGACAGTACTGTTAAAAACATATAATGGAATATTCTTATGATTGAGCTCTTTGCACGCACCGAAACCACCTATATCGAAAAAGCCAACGGCAATTTAGTCTTTGGCAACACTGAACCACTGGCCGAGAAAGGCACGATGGAGCTGGTTATCGGCACCGACCGCTTCCTGATCCCGATTGATGCAAATGGCTTCTGGCGCTGGGAGGCAACCACGCCGTATGCCGATGGCAACTACAGCCTCTCGCTGCGTCAGATTGACAGGGCCGGGAATATCTCACTGCCAACACTCGCCACGATTGTTATTGATTCCACGCCGCCTGAAGCACCTGTTCTGATTAACCTGTATGACGATCAGGGTGCTGAACAGCGCAGCTTCGATCCTGGCTCCACTACTGATGACAAACGCCCGACGCTGACCGGCGTTGCGCAGAAAGGTGCCACCGTGTACCTGCTCAATGACAAGAATGAGAAAATCGGCAGCGCCGTCGCGGATAAAGACACCGGCGTGTGGAAGATGGAGCCGATGCAGGACCTTGAAGACGGCACGAATAATCTGCGACTGGTTGCTGAAGAGACGTTTGCTAACGTGCCCCGTACGGGCTCGCCTTCTGCGCAGTTTACCATTGTGATTGGTGAAGACGCGTCCGTTCTGCCGCCAAACACCATCACCATTAAGGAAGCCCTCGACGACGTCGGCACTTACATGGGCAAACTCAGCAGCGGTGCCCTGACCGACGACACCACGCCAACCCTGCGCGGCGACGTTTCTGCTGGCAACACGGTTACCGTTTATTATCGTCTGGCGGGCAGCAGCACCTGGACCGGCAGCGCCACCGCGACGGTCAACGGCACCGAATGGAGCTGGACGCCGGGCAGCGCGCTGGCTTACGGCGAGTACGAGTTCCAGGCCAGCATCGGCGGCTTCAGCAGCAGCCTGTTCACGCTGGATATCGCCACCGCCGCTGACATCGCCAGTAAAACCCGCATTGAAATGGTGAAGGATGACTTCGGTGCCTGGCAGGGCGAACTGAGCAGCGGCGCGATAACCGATGACGCCACGCCAACCTTCAGCGGCCGCGGTGAAGCCAACGGCAAAGTGGTGCTGCGATTCGCACAGGTTGGGCAGCTCGCGAATACCGTTGTTGTCGATGTCGACAGCAGCGGTAAATGGATGTGGACGCCAGCATCAGGCCTGCCGGCCGGTAACTGGAGCTTTGAGGTTCAGCCGCAGGGTCACAACGCCTGGTCGAACACCTTCTCACTGAGCATCACCGGCAGCGACGGTTTTAACCCGGTTATCACCGACGGTTATGACGATATGGGCACGCCCAAGGCGCTGGCAAACGGTGATACTACCGACGACACCACGCCAACCCTCAACGGCCAGGCCGAAGCCAACAGCATCGTTTATCTGCGTGCGACCAACGGCACAACCAACACAATTTACAGCACAAAAGCGGATTCAAAAGGCGACTGGACCCTGACCCCTTCACCGGCACTGCCTTACGGCAACTGGGATTTCCAGACCAGCAAAACCTCAACCGGTGGCTGGGGTGATGCATTTAATTTGAAAATTGATAGCGGTATCGTGCAGCCTTCAAATGGAATGGAAAATTTCACTTATGCTCATAGTTATTTTGAAAAAGGGAAAATCTATAATTTAACTTCTGGCGCAAAATTAGTGATGAATGAACAAGGCTGGGAAGGACAAGTAGGAAATAAATCCGGATTTTATAGTGGTAGCCTTTTAAATGTAAACCTTGATAGCAAGGTAACGTTAGAAATCCCTTCACCTAGTAACAAATTTGAAATTTCTTCATTACAAGGAGGCACTCCTTCAATTGGACTTGTGAGATTTTTAAGTGCAACGAAATCCGTAATCGGGACTTTAAATATAAACAACCTAGAGGGAAGTTATCCAAATTACCACACATTTAGCTTTACTTCAAAAAGCGCAGACATACATTTTGTAGAAATTAAAACAACATCAGGTGCAAGCACCGCAATTGACTGGATACAGTGGGGTAATGGAGTATATTCAACAAATGAAGAACAACCTCAGTCAGCTCAATTACTAAATCATGATGACAGCATCCATCAGTTATACAGTGCAGATGATTTAGCGAGTCAGAAAATCAACGGCAGCGAAGATAAGATCAACACCCTGCAACTTACAGGTTCAGGAGAGCTTCTCGATTTGACCGCGCAGAATAGCCCGATTGAATCAATTGAAATTATCGACATTACCGGCAGCGGCGATAATATTCTGAAGCTCGATCTCAATGCCCTGCTGCAGCACGGCGAGAAAGATCTGTTTATTGAAGACGGTAAAACGCAGTTGCTGGTAAAAGGCAACGAAGGCGATGTGGTGCAGCTTAAAGATATTCTGCCGGAAGGCAGTGATATCAGCGAATGGCAGCATCAGGATGGCACCGTGACCGTTGCGGGCGTGGAATATAATGTCTACAGCCACGGCGATGACGCTGAACTGCTGGTGCAGCACGGTGTGAAAACTGAACTGGTTTAATGGTTAAATTATTAATCCGTTCTGCGATTTAAATTCAGGCCACCGTGTTATTACGGTGGTTTTTTTTGTCCGAATAACAAACCGCACATTCCGTAGCGGCGCGATTAATCGCGCGGTTTGGATTTAATGGTTTACATATCGTGCCCGCAGATGAATTGCGCAATAAATTGCGCCGTTACGGGATGTGCGAGGGTTTATTTCTGCGCGCGGTTTTATGCCAGGTCGCCATGAATGGCGACCCTACAAAACCGCGTAAATAACATTCGTAGGGTCGCCATTTATGGCGACCTCTATTCCAGACACATTAATAACTCAACCGAACTCCACCGAATTCTGTTTAGAAATTAACGATCTCAGCGGCACGCTGCTTTTCATAATCGGTGATTTAATCACGATATAACTGAAGTATTTATCGATGCCGATCTGCGCATCCAGCATCTTCTCAATCACTTCCTGGTAATGTTCAATGCTGCGGGTAATAAAGCGCAACAAATAGTCATAACCGCCGGTGATCAGGTGGCACTCCATTAACTCATCCACCTCACGCACCGCGTTCTCGAATTTCATAAAATCTTCGCGGCGATGGCCAGAGAGCGTAACTTCGGTAAATACCGTCACGGAATCGGTGATTTTGGTGAGATTGATGTGGGCTTCATAACCGTTGATAAATCCGGCCTGTTCAAGACGCTTGACGCGTTGCAGGCACGGACTGGGCGAAAGCCCAACGGCATCGGCGAGATTGACGTTGCTGATACGGCCATCTTTCTGGAGTTGCACCAGAATATTGATGTCGATGCGGTCGAGTTTCATTAAGCCGTTCATAGCACCCCTCATTGCCAACCGATTAGGTTTAACCTCCCGAAGATATAACACGCTTTAAGGTAAATGTGCTATCTCGTTAACTGGTTATACCAGCGGGAGGTTTTAAAATTACTGCAATAATTTCAATGAGGAAGCGCTTTTTAACCCAGTCGACCACTGGCGCGCGCCAGCGCGATATCAAAGATATGCAGCGCTTCTTCCAGTTGCGAATCGGTGGTGACCAGCGGTGCGAGGAAGCGCACGGTGTTGCGATGAATACCGCACTTAATCAGCAGCAAACCTTCCTGACAGGCGCAGTCGAGAATTTTCTGCGTCATCGCCGCATCCGGCTTTTTGGTCTCGAAATCGACGATCTCAACCGCCTGCATAAAACCAATGCCGCGCACATCGCCGATGCAAGCGTACTTCTCGGCCAGCTGTTGCAGGCGCGCATTAAGCTGCTCGCCCAGTTGATTGGATCGCGCCAGCAGATTGTCGTTCTCCAGCAGATCCAGCACCGCCAGCGCCGCCGCACAGGCCAACGCGTTGCCGCCGTAAGTGCCGCCTAAACCGCCCGGCTGTGGCGCATCCATGATCGCCGCTTTACCGACCACGCCTGAGATCGGCAAACCGCCGCCGATGCTTTTCGCCACCGTCACCAGATCCGGCGTGATGCCGAGATGCTGGAAAGCGAACATCTTGCCGGTGCGACCAAAGCCGGTTTGCACTTCATCAAGGATCAGCACAATGCCGTGCTTCTCGGTGATGCGGCGCAGCGCCTGCATAAAGTTAGCGCCAGCCTGCAGGAAGCCGCCATCGCCCTGCACCGGTTCGATGATGACCGCCGCCACGCGTTCTGGGGCAATCTGCACCGCGAACAGCTGATCCAGCGCTTTCAGGCAGTCATCATCGCTCACGCCGTGAAAGGCATTCGGGAATGGCAAACGATAGATATCAGATGGGAACGGGCCGAAGTTCTGTTTATACGGCGCGGACATGCCGGTCAGCGTGGTACCGAGCAATGTGCGGCCATGAAACGCGCCGTCGAAGGCAATGACGCCGCTGCGTTTGGTGTGGGCACGCGCAATCTTCACAGCATTTTCTACCGCTTCCGCGCCGCTGGTGAAGAACACGCTCTTGAAATCTTCACCGCCACCAACCAGCGCATTGAGGCGTTTCGCCAGCTCGATGTAGCCCGGATACGCCACCACCTGGAAACAGGCGTGAGACACTAAACCGAGTTGTTTGGTGACCGCGTTGACCACCGCCGGATGGTTGTGCCCGACGTTGAGCACGCCGATGCCACCGACGAAATCGAGATAGCGATTGCCCTCAACGTCCCATACTTCGCTGCCTTTCGCCCGCTCGATCACCAACTGATGCGCAGTAATGACGCCACGTGGCACATGCTGCTCACGCGCGTCGAGTAACAGGCTGTTATCGGAATATGTTTGCTGCTCCGCCATGACATTCTGCATTTTTAAAACCCCTTTCCACGTAACGTTCGGATGGCTCAAGTATCGCAACCTGTTGGTTTCTCACGCTGCCGTAATCCAGCGGGCAGCGGCATTTCCTGTCAAAATCCACCGCCAATCAGCAGGGAAATTCTGCACCCAGCGCATGCCGCGCCAGCGCCGTCAGCGTCTGGATGCCGTGCGGAATCAGCTGATCGTTAAAGTCGTAGGCCGAGTGATGCAGCGGCTGGCTCGGCGCGGATCCAATCCACAGATAGGCGCCGGGACGCGCCTGCAACATAAAGGCGAAATCTTCGGAGGTGAGCGCCGGCTGTTTGGCCTGCTGTGCGTGAATACCAGCCTGATCCAGCGCGTCTAACGCCAGCTGCGCCATCGCCGCGTTATTCACCGTGGCCGGGTAATAACGCAGATAGTTCACGTCCGCCTGCAAGCCGTGTGCGGCGGTGACGTGCAGCGCCATTTCACGCAGACGGTTTTCGATGATGTCCTGCGCCGCCGGGCTGAAGGTGCGCACCGTGCCGGTGATGCTGGCTTCTGCCGGGATCATGTTGTGCGAGAAACCGCCCTGCATGCGCGTCACGCTAAGCAAGCCGGGTTCGCAGGGATCGAGCGCGCGCGCCACCAGCGTGTTGAGCTGCACCACCAGTTCGCTGGTCGCCAGCAACGTGTCGCGCGTTAAATGCGGCTGCGCGGCATGCCCGCCACCGCCTTTGACGGTGATATCGAAGCGATCCGCCGCCGCCATAATCGCGCCGGGCCGCGTTTGCACTTCGCCGAGCGGCAGTTCCGGCCAGTTGTGCAGCGCAAACACCGCATCGCAGGGAAACTGCTGGAACAGGCCGCTATCGATCATCGCTTTCGCACCCGCCAATCCCTCTTCGGCAGGCTGGAAGATAAACACCAGCGTGCCGTCAAAATCGCCCTGCTCGGCCAGTTCAATCGCCGCACCCAGCAGCATCACGGTATGACCATCATGGCCGCAGGCATGGCACACATTATCGTGCACGCTTTTCCACGGCTGATTGCCGTTATCCTGCATCGGCAGCGCATCCATATCGGCGCGCAGGCCAATCATGCGCGTGCCATTGCCGCGTTTCAGCACGCCGACCACACCGGTTTTACCGAGGCCGCGATGCACTTCAATACCGTGTTCCTGCAACAGCTGCGCCACGATGTCGCTGGTGCGCTGCTCCTGATAACCCAGCTCGGGATGGGCGTGCAGATCCCGTCGCAGCGCGACTAATTGTTCCAGTTGCATCTCAGTATCCCCGGTTGCGATCGATCAGGCCGACCATCGGTTCGCCGCGCTGATAGCGGCGCAGATTGTCGAGCAGCGCGGCGACGGCGCTGTCGGTTTGTGTTGCGCTAGCGATGTGCGGCGTCAGCCAAATGGCCGGATGCTGCCAGAACGGATGTCCAGCGGGCAGCGGCTCGGGATCGGTGACATCAATCACCGCCGCGCTGAGTTTGCCGCTTGCCAGCGCTGTCAGTAGATCCGCTTCGTTGAGCTGCGGACCGCGTCCCACCTGCACCAGCGCTGCGCCGTCGGGCAACTGCGCGAATAGCTGCGCATTGAGCAAGCCGCGCGTGCTGTCGGTGAGCGGCAGCAGGCACACCAGAATGTCGCTATGCGCGAGGAAATCACCCAGCTGATCGCTGCCGTGCCAGCAATGCACGCCAGCAAACTCGTGGGGCGTGCGGCTCCAGCCAGCGCAATCAAAACCCAGCGACACCAGTTGTTTTAAGCAAGCCTGACCGAGCTCGCCCAACCCCATCACGCCAACACGGCGCTGGCTGGCGGTACGAATCGGGTGAGTTTGCCACTGCTCATCGCGCTGCTGCTGAAAGTAGCGCGGCATATCGCGATGTAAGCCAAGCACCGCGAAAGTGACGTATTCGACCATACCTTGCGTTAGTCCCGGTTCGATCATGCGCACCACCGGCAAATCCGGCGGCAGTTGGCTGAGATCAAACTGATCCGCGCCCGCGCCGACCGATAACAGCGCTTTGAGATTCGGAAAGGTGCTCATCAGATTTTCCGGCGGCTGCCACGCCACCAGCAGTTCAACCTGCTCGGCATCGCCGATATCCGGCCAGATGTGCAGCTGAATATCCGGCGCATGTTGCGCCAGCCAGCGCTGCCAGTGCGCGCCGCGCGTGGCTTCTGATTTGTATACGATATGCATCAGGCCATCGCCTGGGTCATCAACCCGAACGCCTGCATCTCACCTTGTTGCGGTGACCACGGCGTTCCCCGAATCATGGTGGTGGGCGCATCCACCTGCGCCAGGCCCAGGGTTTCCAGCCAGCTCGCCAGCGGCAGCGCGCCATCGGTATCAATACGCACGAACTCGCCGCGCAGGCCTTGCATCAAGGCGGAAATCAGCGTTTGCGCGATGTCGACATTCAGCGCGATCACCGGACCAATCGCCCAGCCGTGACCGAAGCGGCGCAGGCTGGCAAAACCATGCACGCGCTGTTTGGCATCCTGCAATAGCACGGTTTGGAAATCGGTAATCAGGCTGTGAATCAGTGCCGGACGCCACATGCCGTGCGCCTGATGATCGAGTTCGATCAGCAGATCGGCGTCTGCGGCTTGTGCGTTACGCAGCGTTAAACCGGCTGGAATAGTGACAGTTGGCACCGCCGCCAGCTCGCGCGTTTGATGCTGCTGAATATGACCAGTGACCTCAAAGCCGAGCTTCTGGTACAGCCCTTTGCCCATTTCTGTGGCGTGCAGGCGGATGTTGTAGTCGGGGAATTTCTCCAGCAGCGCCAGCATTAATTGCTTGCCGGTGCCACGGCCTTGAAACTGCGGATTCACCACCACCAAACCGATGGTTGCCGCCTGCTCGCCCCAGCGCCAGCCAAAGGCGCTGCCGACAAATTCGCCGTTTTCTTCAGCGACCACGCCTTCACCCAGCGCCAGCGCCTGCTGCCAGTCTTCCCGGCGGTGCGGCCACTTGAGCTGTTGGGTGATGGCGTAGCCGTGTTCGATGTCGTTTTGCGTCATTGCGCGTAGTGTGATCATGGTTTTCCTTGCTAGTGAGGTCGCCATAAATGGCGACCCTACGGGTTCTGTGCATGTGCTGATGGTCGCCATAAATGGCGACCCTGCGGGTTCTGTGCGGTTGTAGGGGCGCCATTTATGGCGACCTGGCATTCACTCCGCCTTTAACACCTCTTCGTGCTCATCAAGCCAACCTTGCCGCAACTCAGGCACGGCGCGTTTCAGGCGTTCGAAATAGAGTTCGCTGGTCGGCTTATCGTAATCGGCGCGGGCAATCTGCGTAACGATCTTGCCGGATTTCATCACCACGATATCGTCGCACACCGCGCGCACCGCGTGCATATCGTGGCTGATAAACAGCACCGACAATCCCAGCTCGCGGCGCAACTCACTGATCAAATCCAGCACCGCTGCAGCCACCACGGTATCCAACGCAGATGTCACTTCATCGCACAGAATCAAATCTGGCTCGGCCGCCAACGCGCGCGCCAGATTCACACGCTGCTTCTGTCCGCCAGACAGCGCCCACGGACGCCGCCACAGCACGGTGCGCGGCAGCTTCACCAGATCCAGCAGCTGATGCAGACGCGCTTTCAGTGCTGCGCCTTTCAAGCCATGGAACAACACCAGCGGACGCGTCAGAATCTGCTCGACGCTGTGCGCCGGATTCAGCGCGGTATCGGCCATCTGGAACACGTATTGAATGCGGCGCAGCTCATTGTCCGGGCGCTTATGCATGTCGCCATTAATGTAGTGGCCGTTAAACAGAATGTGGCCGTGACTTGGCGCGTTGAGTCCGGCAATGGCGTGCGCCAGCGTGGTTTTACCTGAACCAGACTCGCCAATGATGCCAATCGCCTGGCCTTTCCACAGCTTCAGATTGATGTCTTCGAGAATACGGATTTTCTGCTGGCCGTTGCTATCGCGCGGGCCGTAACCGGCGCTGAGATCGCGCACTTCCATCAGCGGCTGCATATCCGCTTCGGCGCAGGTCCAGCTGCTTGGGCGCTCTTTTTGCCGCGCCGCATCCATCAGCAGCTTGGTGTACTCCGCCTGCGGTGCGCCAATCAGCCGTTCGGTGGTGCCGTATTCCGCCATCTGGCCGCGCAGCAGCACCAGAATGCGGTCGGCCATCTGCGCCACCACCGCTAAATCGTGGCTGACGTAAATCGCCGTGACGCCGCGCTGCGCCACAACGCGGCGAAACGCTTTGAGCACTTCCACCTGCGTCGTCACGTCGAGTGCGGTGGTCGGTTCGTCGAGGATCACCACATCCGGATCGCCAATCAGCGCCATCGCCGTCATTAAACGTTGCAGCTGACCGCCGGAAACCTGATGCGGAAAGCGGTCGCCGATGGTATCGGGACTGGGCAGCGCCAGTTCGCGGAACAGCGCAATCGCCTTCTGTTTGGCGTCTTTGCGCTTCATGGTGCCGTGAATCACCACCGGCTCAATCACCTGATCGAGAATGCGCATGCCGGGATTAAACGACGCCGCCGCACTCTGCGCGATGTACGCCACTTTGTTGCCGCGAAACTCGCGCAGCTGGCCCGGCGACAGGCTGCGCACATCGGTGCCCGCCATGTGAATATTGCCGTCGGCGATGCGACAGCCGTGGCGCGCATAGCCCATCAGCGCCATCGCAATGGTGGTTTTGCCGGAGCCAGATTCACCAATCAGCGCCAGCACTTCGCCCTTCTGCACCGTGAAACGAATATCGGAAACCAGATCGATCTCTTCACCTTTGTCGGTCTGCGCCGTTACGCGCAGGTTCTCCACCGAGATCACCGGCATGGCGGTATGTGGCGTCACGTTCATGCTCCCTCCTTCGCCAGCGTCAACGGACGCATCTGCTGCAGGCTGTCGATAAACAGATTCGCGCCAATGGTCAGGCTGGCGATAGCCACCGCCGGCATCAGCACCGCTGGCGAACCGTTGAACAGGCCCTGAATGTTTTCACGCACCAGCGTGCCCCAATCGGCATACGGCGGCTGTACGCCGAGGCCAAGGAAACTCAAGCCGCTCAGTAGCAGCACGATATAGACAAAGCGCAGGCCGAAGTCGGTGAGCATCGGATGCACCATGTTTGGCAGGATGTCGTGGATCGCCACGTACCAGCGGCTTTCCCCGCGCAAACGCGAGGCACGCACGTAATCCATATTTCGCAAGCTGCTGGCCATGGCGAAGGCGATACGGAACGCGCCCGGCCAGTAAGTGAAGATGGCGGTGAGGATCAGCATCGGCAACGAAGAACCGAACACCGCAACAATCATCAGCGACAGCACTTTGCCCGGCAGCACCAGCAGCGCATCGTTCACACGTCCCAGCACTTCTTCCAGCCAGCGCCCGGCGACCGCCGCCAGCAGCGCCAGCAAGGTGCCGATGATGCTGGCGCACAGCGCGGCGGTGAGCGCCAGGCCAATGGAGAATTTCGCGCCGTAGAGAATGCGGCTGAGGATGTCGCGACCCAGATAATCGGTGCCGAGCAGGTTGGCAGACGTCATGCCACCGAGCATCGGCCCGCCGCCAATGTCTTCGACGTTATGCGGCGCCAGTTGGTTACCAAACAGCGCCATCAGCAGCCAAAACAGGGAGATCAGCAGTCCGATGCGACCGGAAAGCGACAGCGACTGAAACAGACGTACAGGCAGCAGTAACGTATTCATCAGCTTCTCCATTTCGGGTTAAAGGCGATGGTGAGGATATCGGCCGCCAGCAGCAGCACCAGATAACAGGCGGCGAACAGCATGACGCACAGCTGCACCACCGGCAGATCGCGGTTGCTCACCGCATCCACCAGCGCACTCGCCAGACCGGGATAGCTAAAGATCGATTCGATGATGATCACGCCACCGAACAGATACGACAGGCTGAGCGAGATGGCGTTCGCAATCGGCCCGACCGCATTCGGCAGCGCGTGGCGCAGCACCGCACGCAGCGGCGACACACCTTTCAGCAGAGCCATCTCCAGATAGGGGCTGTCGAGCTGGTTGATGATGGCAGAGCGCGTCATGCGCGCCATCTGCGCCACCAGCACGCAGCACAGGGTTAACACCGGCAGCGCGTAGGCTTTGAGGTAGCTGATGACGTCCATGTCCGGGCTGCCGAACGACATCGCCGACACCCAATGCAGTTTTACCGCGAAGATCAGCACCGCCACCGTGGCCACCAGAAACTCCGGCACCGCGACGGTCGCCATGGTGCTGATCACCAGAAAACGGTCCAGCGCCGAACCGCGATTCATCGCCGCCACAATGCCGATTATCAGCGCCAGCGGCACGCAGATCACCGTGGTGATGCCGGCTAACTCCAGCGTGGCGGGAATACGCTGCTCGACCAGCTGCAATACCGGCAGATGGCTGGCGAACGAGGTGCCAAAATCACCCTGCAACATGCCGGTAAGCCAGGTGAAGTAGCGCACCAGTAGCGGCTGATCGAGTCCCAGCTGCTGGCGCAACGCCGCCACCGTTTCCGGCGTGGCGTTTTGCCCCAGAATCATCTGCGCCGCATCGCCGGGCAGCAGGCTGGTGATAAAGAACACCACCGCCGAGACGATAAGCAAGGTCAGGATGCCTGCGCCTGCGCGACGGGCAATCAGGAACAACATGTATCGGTTCATCGGCGATCTCCTTGTACAGAAATATCAGGCACAGGGTAAACGGTCGCCATAAATGGCGACCCTACGATGCGGTTTTGTAGGGTGCGCATTCATGCGCACCGGGATAAATAGGCACGCCGAACAATCAGGCATTCAGCCAGGCGAATTCATGGAAGCGATAACCCATCATCATGCCGCTTGGCCAGGCTTCTACGCCGCCCACTTTCTTGCTGTAACCGTCGGTGGAGCTGATAAAGGTTGGGATGATGGTGCCGCAGTGATCGTAAATCAGCTTCTGCATGTCACCGTACATCTGCTTGCGTTTGGTCTGCTCGCGCTCGCCGCGCGCCGCCACCACCAGTTGGTCAAACTGCTCATTCTTCCAGCCCGATTCGTTGTTGGACGCGGTGGAGAGATAGAACTGCGAGAACAGCATATCCAGCGTCGGGCGCGGGTTGATTGAGCCGTAGCCGACCGGATCTTTGGTCCAGTGCGTTGACCAGTAACCGTCATATGGCACGCGACGCACTTTGATGTTCAGACCGGTGCTGCGCGAAACCTGCTGGATCAGCTGGCCGCCCTCCACCGAGCCTTCAATGTTTGGCGTGGTGATAATCTCCACCGTCGCGCCTTTCATACCGGCTTTCTCGATGTGGAATTTGGCTTTTTCGGCATCGAGCGGACGCGGTTTGAGATCGGCGTTATACAGCGGATGCCACGGCGGTACCGGCGTATCGTTACTGACGTCGCCGTAACCCTGCAGCACGGTTTTCACCAGGATGTCGCGCGGCTGCAGATACTTCATCGCCAGCACGAAATCTTCGTTGCTGCCCGGCTTCATATCGGTGCGAATAATCAGGTTGGTGTACATGCCGGATTTACTCTCCAGCACGCCGAAATCGGAGGTGGCTTTGATGCGGTTGCAGTCGGCGGCGCTCAGGGTGGAAACGATGTGCAGGTCACCCGACATCAGCGCATTGACGCGCGCAGCCTGATCGGTGACGCCCAGCAGCTCGACTTCATCCAGATGCGGCAGGCCCGGCTTGAAGTAGTTCGGGTTTTTCACGCCGACCGAACGCACGCCCGGCGTGAACTCTTTCAGCTTGAACGGGCCGGTGCCGATGCCTTTGCTGAAGTCTTTGGTGCCATCCTGCACGATCAGGAACGGCGCGCTGGCGAGCATAAACGGTACGTCGAAGTTGGCCTGCGCCAGCTCCAGCGTTACCTCGTTGTCGTTCACGGCGGTGAAGGTTTTGAACTGATCGGCCAGCTTGAAGGCGTTCGACGCCACCGCCGGATCTTTGTGGCGGCTTAGCGAGTAGATGACATCTTTGGCGGTCAGCGGTTTGCCGTCGTGGAAAGTGACGCCTTTGCGCAGTTTGATCTGCCAGGTGATGCCGTCGCTGGAGTCGATGGATTCCGCCAGCGCCGGTTGCACCGCGAGACTTTTATCCAGTTCGGTCAGGCCGCTGTAGACCATGAATTGACGGGTGTAATCGCCGCTGTTGTTGCCTTTGGCCGGATCGAGTGTATCGGTGGCGGAGGCGTTAGACATGGCGGCGCGCAGCTTGCCACCTTTCACTGGCGTGGTTGCCGCAAAACTCATCTGCGGGAAAGCGATTAAACCGCTGCTCATCACGGCACCGGCAGACAACAACTTCATCAGGCCACGGCGCGACATCGACCCTTCGGTCAACATGCGGGTTAAGGCCGGATTTACAGCGTCAGACTCTTTATCGAATTTACTCATCTGCACACCCTCAATATGAATTGTTGTTGATTTCGTTGTTCGTCTTTTAGGCGGTCGCCATAAATGGCGACCCTACAAAACCCGCGTTATCTGCACGATTTCATCGGCACGGTCGCCATAGATGGCGACCCTACAAAACCCTCGGCCTTAACGTAGGGTCGCCATTTATGGCGACCGTTTCGATAACCGCACGACCTGGATTTCACGACAACCGATCCTTGGCTTTGTAATACAAACCCGCCAGGGGCAAAAACCACGGTTTCCCGTGGTAACCGGGCAGCGCAGGCCAGGTGTCGCGCTGCCAGGGATTTTCGTTGCGTTTCTCCGCCAGCAGGTCGGCCATCACGCGGCCCATCCACACCGACATCTGCGTACCGTGACCGCTGTAGCCCATCGAATAAAACACGCCATCCTGTTCACCGGCGTGCGGCAAGCGGTCGGCGGTCATATCCACCATGCCGCCCCAGCAGTAATCGATGCGCGACTTGCCCAACTGCGGGAACAGCGCGGTCATTGCCGCACGCAGTACGTCGCCGCTACGTGTGTCCGACGTCGGATTGCTCACCGCAAAGCGCGCGCGCCCACCAAACACCAATCGACGATCCGACGTGGTACGGAAGTAGTTGCCGATATTCAGTGAGGTTACGTAAGTGCGGTCTTTCGGCAGCACCTGATTGATCAGTTCGTCACCAAGCGGTTCCGTCACCACAATAAAGCTGCCGACCGGCACGATGCGGCGCTGGAACCACGGGAAAGGTCCTTCGTTGGAGACGCCGGTTGCCATCATCACTTTGTCGGCGATGATCTCGCCCCGCGCGGTGCTGACGCGGTGGCGATAGCCATCGAGGCGCGTTAAGCCGGTCACCGCGTGATGCGGGAAGATCTTCGCCCCGCTGCGCGCCGCCGCTTCCGCCAGCCCGATTCCAAACTTGCCCATGTGCATCTGGCCGCCACGCTTCTGCAGCAGCCCACCGTGAAAGGCATCGCTACCCACTTCACGGCGAATCTCATCTTTACTAATCAGCTCGATTTCCGGATCAACGGTATCGCGCATCAACTGCCACGCGCTGCGCAGGCCGGGAAAATGCGAGGCTTTACTGGCGAGTTTCAGCTTGCCGCACAGACGAAAATCGCAATCAATCTGCTCTTCACGCACCAGCTGTTCGACATAGCTCACCGCATCGTCATAGGCACGATAGAAGCGGCTGGCCTGCTCGATTCCCTGGCTCTCCACCAGCGAGGCAAAGTTCTGCGCCACGCCGGTATTGCAGTGTCCACCATTACGCGCCGACGCCTGGCTCATCACCTCGCCGCTCTCCAGCAGCACCACGTTGATGCCGCTGCGTGCCAGATTGAGCGCCGTCGAGACGCCGGTGAAGCCGCCGCCAATCACCACCACCTCAGCGGTGCTCGGCAGTGCGCCAGTGGCTGCGCCGCTAAAGGTCGGTGCTGTGGCTTGCCAGAATGATTCGAGTTTCATCGCCGCCTCCGGGCTTAGAGTCCAACCACAGCGGCCAGACCGCCGATATCGTTGATTTCGGTGTATTGATACGCCGGATTGGCCGGATCGTGACCGCGATTGACCCACACCTTGTTCTTGATGCCCATGTCGTAGCAGGTCATCAGGTCATAACGCAGGCTGGAGGAGACATGCAGAATCTCTTCCGGGCCGCAGTTCAGCTTGTCGAGCATGTACTCGAAGCCCTTCATCTGCGGCTTGTAGGCGCCGACTTCTTCGGCGGTGATGGTCATATGAATCGGCGCGCCCAGACGCGGCACGTGATGCGGGATCAAATCGTTCATCGAGTTAGTGAGCAGCACCAGCGGGAACTCTTTAGCCACTTTGGCTAAACCGGCGGGCACGTCAGGATGCGGGCCCCATGTGGCGCAATCGGTGTAGATAAAGTCGCTGTCCGCCTGGCTCCACGCCACGCCCCACTTTTTGCAGGTGCGCTGAATGGCATCGCTGACCACGTCGTAATACGGCTTCCACGCGCCGAGCACTTCGTCAAAACGGTAGCGGGCGAAATCGGTGGTGAACGCCAGCATCTCCTGCGCGGACACGCGATCTTTGAAGCAGCGTTCGGCTGCGCCTGCCATGTCAAAATTGATCAGGGTGCCGTAGCAATCAAAGGTGATGAATTTCGGTTTAAACAGTGCCATGAAGCGACCTCGCGGTTGAGAACACAAAATTAGAAATCGATTAACACGCTCTTCTGGCGCTGACAGGCCTGGAATGCCTGACGTCCCAGATCCTTGCCAATGCCCGAGCCGAGGAAGCCGCCGGTCGGGATAATGAAATCGCCGGAGCGGCCATAGCGATTGACCCACACGGTGCCGGATTCCAGCGCGCGCACCGCACGCAGCGCACGCGGCAGACTCAGCGTATGCACGCCCGCGCACAGGCCGTAGGTTTCGTGTGCCGCCAGCCCCAGCCCTTCTTCCTCGTCATCAAACTGTTGCACGGTGAGCACCGGACCAAAAATTTCCTGCTGCACCGCCGGATTATCGTGGGCAACGCCGCACAGCAGCGTTGGCTGCCAGAACCAGCCTTCTGCGGTGTCGGCAAAGCGTTCGCCGCCCACCAGCACTTCCGCGCCCTGCGCTTTGGCATCGGCGATTACCGACGCCACTTTGTTGCCCTGACGCTCATCGATCAGCGGCGCATAGCGGCTGCTCTCCTGCCAGGTGACGCCTGGACGCGGCTGCTGACAGAGCGCGACCAATCTATCCAGCAACGGCTGCGCAATACCGCGCTGCACAATCAAACGGGTTCCGGCGACACACGCCTGGCCGCCGTTGGCGGTGAAGCCGCGCAGAATACGCTGCGCTAATACATCGATATCACCGGCATCGTCGAACACCAGCTGCGGGCTTTTACCGCCCAGCTCCAGCGTGACCGGTTTCATGCCGTGCTGCGCGATGTCGCCCATGATGCGAGCGCCGGTCAGCGTGGAACCGGTAAAGGAGACTTTGCGCACCAGCGGATGGGTGACCAGCGCGTTACCGGTCACCGCGCCGCTGCCCTGCACGATATTCAGTACGCCCGCCGGTAATCCGGCCTGCACCGCCAGTTCGGCCATGCGCACGGTGGAAAACGGCGTCAGCTCAGAAGGTTTCAGCACCACAGCATTTCCTGCTGCCAGCGCCGGACCGCACTTCCATGACGCCATCGACAGCGGGAAATTCCACGGCGTAATTGCGCCGATCACGCCGTACGGTTCAGCAATCAGCATGCCGAGGCTGCTTTCCTGGGTGGGGAACAGGTCGCCGCTGTATTTGTCGGCGCACTCGGCGTAGAAGCGAATGGCTTCGGCGGTGAAGGGAATTTCGTGCTGCATTACGTCGCTGATTGGGCGCGTAGAGCCCAGCGATTCGAGCTGTGCCAGTAACGGATCGCTCTCGATCAGGTCGGCCCAGCGACGCAGAATTTTACCTCTGGCACGTGGAGCACAGCTGCTCCAGCCGCTGGTTTTCAGCGCCTGGTGCGCGGTGGTGACGGCGCGATCAACATCTTCAATCGTGGCTTCGCTGAGTTCGGCATAGACTTTGCCATCAGACGGACGTTTAACGGCAAAACGCGCGCCCGCCGTTTTAAGATGTTGCCCGCCAATATAATGACCAGCAGGAAGTAAAACTTTTTCAGGGTCGAAACTTAACATGGAAAATTCCTTATTTGTTACACCCATCACAGACGCGCTAATTAACGATTTGCACTGCATTTTTCTGTCACGCTAATAAGCTAATGCAGAAAGTATGCCAGCCCAGTGAAAAATAAAAATGCGTAAAAAACAGCGCAAAAAAATTTTCTGCCGTATTGGTGAGCGAAATTTTGCGGAATTGCCGAAGGAATAAACAGATGATTTACTTCACAAAATATGTGCGTCGCGACGGTGCAATGCGCATGAAACTTGCACTAAAACGGGGATGGGCGACAAAGTATGACGCGACGCACAAAATAAACAGCGCCGCGAACCTAGGGGTTGCGGCGCTGTTTATTTTGGTCGCCATTAATGGCGACCCTACGAATAGGGCGAGTTAAAATTAAAGACTGCCAATATGAAACGTCTTCTGTTCTAAATACTCTTCGATACCGTAACGCGATCCTTCACGACCTAAGCCGGATAATTTAATTCCGCCAAAGGGTGCGGCGTCTAATGAAATTGCACCGGTATTAAATCCGACCATGCCAAATTCTAATGATTCTGCCACGCGCCATGCCCGACGAATATTCTCGGTAAAGAAATAAGCCCCAAGTCCATAAGGCGTGTCATTCGCCATACGGATTGCCTCTTCTTCCGTGTCGAAGATAAACAGCGGTGCTACCGGGCCGAAGGTTTCTTCATGTGCAATACGCATGCTGCTGGTGACGTTGCCCAATACCGTGGGTTCGACAAAGGTGCCGTTTGGCGCGCTGATGCCGCCGCGCAGCAAGGTCGCGCCCTGGCTGAGCGCATCGTCGATATGGCTGTTAACCTTCTCGACGGCGCGGTCGTTGATCAGCGGTCCGATGGTGCTGTCTGGCGCAAATCCGTCGCCGACTTTCAGCGCAGATACCGCTTCCAGCAAGCGCTCGCTGAAGCGCTCATAGATGCCGCGCTGCACCAGAATGCGGTTGGCGCAGACGCAGGTTTGTCCGGCGTTGCGGAATTTACTCGCCATCACGCCGGGAATGGTCACATCAAGATCGGCATCATCAAAGACAATCAGCGGCGCGTTGCCGCCCAGTTCCAGGCTCAGGCGCTTGATACTGTCGGCGCTCTGCTGCATCAACAGCTGGCCGACGCGGGTGGAACCGGTGAAAGAAATTTTGCGTACCGTGCGGCTGGCGGTCAGCGTGCTGCCTATTTCGGTTGGCAAGCCGGTTAACACTTGCAACACGCCGCTGGGGAAACCGGCGCGTTCGGCTAACACCGCCAGCGCTAATGCCGACAGCGGCGTTAACTCCGACGGCTTAACGATAATCGGGCAACCTGCGGCCAGCGCGGGCGCGACTTTGCGGGTGATCATCGCAATCGGGAAGTTCCACGGCGTGATTGCTGCCGCCACGCCAACCGGCTGCTTGAGTACCAGAATGCGGCGATCGTCGCTCGGCGCGGGAATGGTGTCACCGTAAATACGACGCGCCTCTTCCGCGAACCATTTCACAAAGCTGGCGCCGTACAGCACTTCACCTTTGGCTTCCGCCAGCGGCTTGCCCTGCTCGGCGGTCATGATGATCGCCAGATCGTCGGCATTATCGATAATCAGCTGATGCCATTTTTCCAGCAGCACGGCGCGCGTAACGTTGGGGGTTTTGCCCCAGCTGACGCGCACCGATTCGGCATAATCTATCGCCTGCTCGGTTTCCGCCGCACCCAAGGCCGGAATGGTGGCAATCGGCTGCTGCGTGCCGGGATCGATCACCTCAAGCGTTGCGCCCTGATGCGCATCCTGCCAGCGACCGCCAAACAGCGCCTGCTGGCGCAGTAATTCCGTATCTTTCAGTTGAATTCGCGACATGACAATCCCCTGTATCTTCGTCATTTCACTGTAACGTGACGCGACAGCGCAGGATGTTTTTCTGGCGCAGGGAATTTGTGTCGGTGTCTGTTTTGCGGCGGGAAAAGAAATTTTATGCTGTGTGGGGGAAGGTCGCCATAAATGGCGACCCTACGAAGGATCGGTACGGTTTTTTCCAACGAATCAAATCTGGAAATCGATAGCTGGTTCGTTTTCGGTTTCGTACGAGAGCGCCTGACGTTTGATCTCCTCCAGCGACAGATTAGCGTTACACAGCTCCAGGAACTGCCAAACGTAATTGCGCTGCAACTGGCCACGCTTCAGGCCGAGCCACACAGTGTTGGCATCGAACAGATGGTGCGTGTCGATTTTTACCAGGTCTTCCCCTTCGTAAATATCACACGCCTGATCGGCCAGAATTCCCACCCCAAGACCCAGTTCAACATAAGTTTTCACCACGTCAGAATCCTGCGCGCTGAGCACGATATCCGGGCGTAAACCGGCGGACTGGAAAGCACGATCGACCCGCGAACGGCCGGTAATGCCCTGACGATAGGTGATCAGCGGATAACGACTGAGACTGGCGAGCGTGACCGGCTGATGCTGCAACAATTCATGATCGTGCGGCACTAAAAGTGAGTGATGCCAGCTGAACCACGGAAATGCCGCGAGGCTGCTGTTATTCACTAACTGCTCGGAGGCGATGCCGATATCGGCTTCACCCGCCAGCAGCATGGCGACGATCTCCTGCGGCGATCCCTGATTCAGTTCGAGACGCACGTTGGGATAGAGCTGACGAAACGCTTTGATCACGCGCGGCAGGCTGTAACGCGCCTGAGTATGCGTGGTGGCGATAGTCAGCACGCCGCTGGTTTCATTGGTAAACACATCCGCTAAGCGGCGAACTTTGCCCGCTTCATCAAGGATGCGCTCAGCAATGGTCAACAGCGCCTTGCCCGGTTCGGTCATGCCTAAGAGTCGCTTACCACGACGAATAAAAATTTCCACGCCCAGTTCATCTTCCAGATCGCGAATATGGCGGCTTACTCCTGATTGGGAGGTAAACAATGTATTCGCCACTTCGGTCAGGTTGAACTCGCAACGGGCTGCTTCACGTATAATTTTAAGTTGCTGGAAATTCACGCCCTTTTCTCCTGATTCCTGCCCCTGTTTCGTCCATGTTATGAAGTTGGCGTCATCGCAACAAATAATAAAAAACGGTGTGTTATGCGGAATAGTAATAAGGGAGATTTTGCGAGGAAGATAAAAAAGGTCGCCATGAATGGCGACCCTACGGGATTAACCCACCAACATCAATTCACGATCCTCTACCGCCGGCTTATTCAGCAGCGACAGCAGAATATTCTTCACCGCCTGCGCCGATGGCGACAGCGGCAGACGCGCCGAGATGTTCAGCGACAGCGGCAGATTCAGCGACGGACTGTTAATCCGCGCCATCCACGCATGGGTCGAACTCACCAGCGCCCGCGCAGCAGATTCTGGCAGCACCGTGACGCCCATGCCGCTGGAAACTGCCGCAGTAAGCGTGGAGATCGATTCGATTTCGCCGATGATGCGCGCGCTCAGACGACGCAGCGAGAACGCTTCATCAACACGTTTACGTACCGCGCTGTAGTCGCGTGGCAGGAACAGGCTCATCTGCGCCACTTCAGCCAGATCAACGGTCGCACCCGGACACGCCGTTGCGCCCACCAGATAGAGCTCTTCTTTCATCAATGGAATACTGTTGATGCCCGCCGTTGGCGCACGATCGTACAGCACCGCCATGTCCAACTGGCCGTTCATCACTTTTTCGTTCAGCGAGGTGCCGCTGTTTTCATGCAGATACACCAGCACATCCGGGAACTGCTCACGCACCGTCTGCAGCAGCGGCATGGTGAGCGAGGATGCGGCGGTGCCCGGCGCTAAACCGATGGAAACCTGGCCGTTGAGTGCCTGGCCGGCGTTGATCACTGCCGTTTGCGCCTGTTCACACTGACGCAGAATGGTGCGAGCGTGGGCATACAGAATTTTACCGGCTTCAGTTGGCGTCACGCCGCGCTTGGTGCGGATCAGCAATTGCTGATCGAGTTCATTTTCCAGCGTAGCGACCTGCTGGCTAAGCGCAGGCTGCGCGATGTGCAGCACTTCTGCTGCCTGAGTCAGGCTGCCGATATCGACGATTTTTACAAAATACTTGAGTCGTCTTAAATTCATGTTGCCTCCGTCAATCCCCGAATACCCAGGTTGGGCGTCTCAGCCTGCTGGCTTGTGGAAATGAAGTTGCAATATGCAGGCCAGGTTTGTTTGCGACGCAAAATTGCATCGCCAGATTTTTCCTAAAGGCACGGAAAATAAGCGTTTGTGATTACCTCGAAGGAGTTAATAAGCGCGAGCGATGACGCAAAAAGAGTAAGAATCAAACAAATTGCACTGCAATGGGGCAGGAAATGCGAGTCAGGCGTGCAAAAAAGTGATGACCGGATGAGCTGGCTTGGTGCAGTTAACATAGAAAATGAGCAGAAATGGCGGGAATGAAACCAAACGAGCGGAAAAGAACGGATTCAACCAGTTGGAAAACTTATTCCCGGATATCTGCGGCCAATAAAAAGGTGCGCATAAATGCGCACCCTACGAAGCTTTTGTAGGGTCGCCATTTATGGCGACCACACTCTCAGCGCTTTTTACGGTTGCGATGCATATCTATTGAAACTGCCGCGACGATGATGATGCCTTTAATAATATCCTGCACATAAGCATCCACACCGACAAAGGTGAAGCCGCTCTTAATCAGGCCAAGAATCACCGCACCAATCAGCGTACCGGTAATGCGTCCTACGCCACCCATCAGGCTGCTGCCGCCGATAACAGCTGCGGCGATGGCATCCAGTTCGTACGCCATCCCCATGCTTGACTGACCGCTACTGACACGCGCCGCCAGCACCACACCCGCCAGGCCTGAGAGCGCACCGGCGATGGTGTAAACGATGATCAGATACTTATTAACGTTGATACCGGACACTTTGGCGGAGGTCATGTTGCCGCCAATCGCGTAGACATATTTACCGTAACGCGTGTGTTTCAGCGCGATGTGGAACAGGAATGCCACCACCAGGAAGATAATCACCGGCATTGCGCCCTGGCCGATGGAGGTGAAGCCATCTGACAGGAAGCTGATTGGGTTACCCTGCGTGTAGTACTGCGCCAGACCGCGTGCTGATACCATCATGCCGAGCGTGGCGATGAACGGAGGAATACCGGTTTTGGTGATTAACACGCCGTTCATCACGCCGCACAGCAGCCCCACGCCAATCCCGGCAACAATGGGTATCACCGCAGGCAAGTTAACCAGCGACGGATACATCGGCGACAGGCTGTCTGAAGTTTGCGCCAGACTGGCCGCCACAACCGCCGTTAAGGCGATAACCGAACCGGATGACAGGTCGATACCGGTGGTGATAATTACCTGGGTCACGCCCACCGCGATGATACCGATGATCGCGACCTGCAGAATAATCAGCACTAAACGGTTGGTGTTCATCAGGAAAGATTGATCACGTACGTACCAACCGGCAATTTCGAAAATCAGGGCAATGCCCACCATCACGACAAAAATCCCGGTGTCTTTCGGCAGCTTGTGACGCAAGTTGCTAAAGAAAGAACTCTGATCTGCGGCCTGCGGGGCCGTAATTTTTACGTTACTCATAGATGTCTCACGCCTCACTCGGATGCCAACGACAAAATGGATTCCTGATTGGCCTCTTCTTTATCGAGGATGCCGGTTATACGTCCGCCGTGCATAACCATCACGCGGTCGCTCATGCCGAGAATTTCTGGCAGCTCGGACGACACCATGATGATGGCCACGCCGCGATTCGCCAGTTCACTGATTAAGCGATAAATCTCTGCTTTTGCACCAACGTCGATACCGCGCGTTGGTTCGTCGAGAATCAGGATCTTCGGTTGCGCCAGCAGCCAGCGGGCAATCAGCACCTTCTGCTGGTTACCGCCGCTGAGGTTATTGATGATCTGATCCATGGTTGGGGTTTTGATGTTCAGCTTGCGAATCTGATCCATACAGTCCTGCGCCATTTTGATGTGGCTGACAAAACCGCTTTTATGGGTGTAATCGGGCATGTTGACGATGCTCATGTTCTCCATCACCGACAACACCAGGAACAGCCCCGACTTTTTACGGTCTTCGGTCAGAAACGCCATGCCCTTCTCAATCGCCGTCGAAGGCGAATCGATCTTGACCGGCACGCCATCAATCAGGATTTCACCGCTGTCGAAACTCTCCATGCCGAACAGGCTTTCCATCACTTCGCTGCGTCCGGCACCCACCAATCCCGCCACGCCAAGGATTTCGCCTTTGCGCACCGAAAAGTTGATGTCGGTGAAGCGATCTTTGCAGGTGAGATTGCGCACCGTCAGCACATCTTCACCTATTTCACCGTTGAATTTTGGGAACAGCTGGGTCAATTCACGGCCTACCATCTGCGTAATCAGTGACTGGCGGGTGTATTCACTGGTGTTGTTGCTGCCTACCCACGCACCGTCACGGAAAATGCTGATCTCATCGGTTATCGCAAAAATCTCATCCATCTTATGGCTTATATAGATGATGGCTTTGCCCTGCTCGCGCAGGTCGCGGATGATGGTGAACAGATGCGCCACTTCGGTTTCCGTCAGTGCCGAGGTCGGTTCATCCATAATCACGATGTCCGAATTCCAGGAGACCGCTTTGGCGATTTCCACCATCTGCTGCGAGGCGATACTCAACTCGCCCACCATGCGATCGGCTTTCAGACGGATGTTTAGTCTGTTCAGCAGTTCCTGCGTCTGTTTGTTCAGCTTGCCGTGGTCAACAAAGCCGTACTTCATCGGTTCGCGACCGAGCCAGATGTTCTCGGCCACGGTCATGTGAGGCACCAGATTGAGTTCCTGGTGAATCATGGAGATGCCGGAACGCAGCGCATCCATGGTGTCCTGAAACTGCACTGGCTCCCCTTTAATGCGAATGGTGCCCTTATCGGGACGATACATCCCGATAAGGCATTTCATTAAAGTGGATTTGCCCGCGCCATTTTCACCCATCAGGGCATGTACCGACCCCGGTTTGATTCGCAGTGAGACATTGTCGAGTGCCTTCACTCCGGGGAAGAACTTGCTGATGCCTTCGGCTTCAAGCGCAAAAGCGGTCATACATCACCTCCGTACGGCTGAGTCGGTTACGGTTTATTTCTGATTACGTGATTCGAACTGCGCCATGTTGTCTTTGGTGATCAGCTGATAAGGAATGTTGATGACCTTTTCCACTTTCTCGCCGTTTGCCAGTTTCACTGCCGCCTGCACCGCACCTTCGCCCTGACCTTTCGCGTCCTGGAATACGGTGGCAACCATTTTGCCGTTCTTCAGCATCTGCAACGCATCTGGCGTTCCATCAACACCGGCAATCAGGATGTGGTTCGGGTTTTTACCCAGCGCCTGCAGCGCACCAATCGCCATTTCATCGTTGTTGGAGGCAATCGCCTGGATATCATCACCGGCGGTCAGCCAGTTACTCACTACGTCAACCGCATCGTTACGCATGAATTTAGCGGTCTGTTTCTGTACCACTTTGATGCCCGGATATTTCGCTACCACCGCTTCCACACCTTTGGTGCGGTCACGCGTCGATTCGTTAGCCAGGTCGCCCATCAGAATCGCCACGTTACCTTTGCCGTTCAGCGCTTTCGCCAGTGCTTCCATCTGCAGACGGCCAGCCAGTTCGGAATCCGAACCGACGTAAGCCATTTTGTCTTTCAACTCGCCAGCCGGTTTACGGTTGACGAACACCAGCGGCACGCCGGCTTTCGCGGCGGCATCTACCAGCGGTTTCACTGCGTTGGTATCCACCGGGTTAACGATGATGGCGTCAACGCCCTGACCAATGAAGTTCTGTACCTGCTGCAACTGCTGTGAAACGTCACCTTTGGCATCTTCGACCTGGCCTTTAACGCCATCTTTGGTCATCTCTTTCTGCATCGCGGTGCGCAGAATGGTGAGGAAGTTGTCATCAAACAGCGCCATAGAAACGCCTACCTGAAGGTCTTTTGCCATCACTGCGGCAGGTAACATGCAAACTAACAGGGAAGTTAATAACGCTTTTTTGAATTTCATAGGGAACCCTTCTTTATCGTTAACATGCTCAGGTTGGCTGATACTGCGAATGAAAAATATCTTTTACATTCACTCAACGTCACTGGCGCTTTTTTTGTGGTTGTAGAGGTAAGGCTTCTGGTCTAACGCTATCGGTTTACAGCATCTGTTTCTTGTAAGTCATTCCTTATCAATCAGTTATTTTCAAAATGCCGTTTTAAATGAAGGAACTCGTTTCGCCGGTGATGATTAGCAGTTCATTTATTTCATCTAACTTGCATTTGAAACTTTCATCATAAAAGCACTGAAATGATTGTTTTAAAATCGGCAAATAACAAAACTTTGACATGCCTCTAACATCTCAAAGGAATTGGTTTTAAAGTGAGATCTTGCTGGCAGTTTAGAATCTGATCATTCAAGGCAGAAAAGCAGCATTCCGCTGCTTTTACGCGCACTTAAACCAGAAGTGTGCAGTAGAGCTTTGACAACGGGGATCGGCATCGCTAATATGCGCCTCGTTCACACGATTCCTCTGTAGTTCAGTCGGTAGAACGGCGGACTGTTAATCCGTATGTCACTGGTTCGAGTCCAGTCAGAGGAGCCAAATTTAGAAAGCCCGCTCAGGGAAACCTGAGCGGGCTTTTGTGTATTTAGGGTTTTGCAAGGTCGCCATAAATGGCGCCCCTACATTGTTCCGGTGCATTTCGTAGGGTTGCCATTTATGGCGACCTGGTTACCACCTGCAACTACGCCAACGCAGCCAGCTCCAGGCTGCTGCGGAAATCGTTGCCGACATAATCGCTATCGATCAGCTGGCGGCGACGCAGTTCTGGCAACAAGCCGTTGAGCAGCAAATCCTGTTGATCGGGCTGGCCGAGTCCATGCAGTGAAATCACATCCAGCACGCCAGCGCGATAGCGCTGCTCAATCGCATCGGCCAGGGTTTCTGGCGTACCGGCGACAAACCAGTGGCCGGTCTCTTCGGCTTTGATGATCAGCTCACGCAAGGTTAATCCCTCCAGCGCATAGCCACGGAAAATGGCGGCGCGCCCCTGACGACGATGCACCTGCACCAGCTCGGGAATAAACGCGGCGGGAAGCGGTTGATCCAGCGGCAAATCGCGCAAATCCACCTCGCCGCCCAGCATATCGGCCACGCGCAATCTGCCCTGCTCGTAGTTAATGCGTTCATGCTTATCGCGTAGACGGCGCGCCACATCGGCGTCGCTGTCGCCAATGATGGCGTGGAACGAGTTCATGATCAGCGGCGGATTGTGTTCGCGGCCAAAATGTCGCGCCCGCTGCTGCACATCAGCCACGAAGGTTTGTGCCGCCTCAAATGTGGGCTGCGAGGTGTAAATCACTTCGGCATAACGTGCGCCGAGCGTAACGCCCGCCTCAGATTGTCCCGCCTGAAACTGCACCGGACGGCGCTGTGGCGGCGGCGGTACGTTAAGCGGCCCCGCCACCCGGAAATAGTCACCGCGATAGTTAATCGGATGCAGTTTAGTGTGGTCGAGTTTAATGCCGCCGCTGGCCGTACGCTGCACTGCTGCGCGTTCGTTGGCGTCATAAAGCGCGTTCATCACTTCGATAAATTCGGTGGCGCGCGCGTAGCGCTCCTGCGGCGGCGGCAGCTGGCTTTCACCGAAGTTCTCTTCGCCAACCGATGAGGTCACCGCATTCCAGCCCGCGCGACCGCCGCTGATGTGATCGAGCGTGCCAACCTGACGCGCCAGATTGTAGGGATGCAGCCAGCTGGTGCTGACGGTGGCGATCAAGCCGATATGCGAGGTCACCTGGCTCAATGCCGCCAGCGCAATCAGCGGATCTTGCGTGCCGGTGGTACCGGCTAATCCGGCCGGATCGGCCTGCAGCAAATCGGCGGTGAACAGCCCGGTAATCTTTTCGCGCTCGGCAATTTTCGCCAGTTCAATGGCGCGCGTGATGCCTACGCCCGGCTGGCTATCATTGGCGGCGGAAATCACGCTGCTGGCGCCGACCAGCGTTTTGAGTTTTCTGCGATACGTTTGCGACACATCACTCTCCTTTATAGTTGTCGCGCGAAATCCGCTTTGACATGGTTTAAGGCGTCCGCATCGGTCAGCAGACGTAAGCCGGTGCGCGCCAGCACGCGCGCGCCAATCAGCAGCGCCTGATAACCGCGCTCAGAGTTGGCCGCTTCACGGAATGGCACGGTATGGAAAATCAGATCGTCGGGGCCGATTTTCAGCCACGGATGCGCCGTCGGCACCGCATGGCTGATGTCGCCGGCATCGGTGGAAACTTTGTTCTTCTGCGGTGACAGATCGACGGTTTCGCCTGCCGCCGTGAACTCCTCCAGCAGCAAAGCATCCAGCGCTGAGTTCAGTTTGAAATCGCGTGGGCCAATTTGATGATCAATCTCAACGCGTGCGCCGGTCGCCAGCGCCACGCCTTCAGCGATGGCACGCAGACGCGGCTCAAGAGATTCCACCACTTCGCGGCTGTCAGCGCGGATGTAGTAATGCGCCGAGGCGTATTCCGGGATGACATTCGGGGCCTGGCCGCCGTTGGTGATAATGCCGTGCACGCGCACGCCATCCGGCAGTTGCTGACGCAGCACGCTGATGCCGTTGTAGAGCAGCACCAGCGCATCCAGCGCGTTGATGCCTTCATGTGGCGCGCTGGCGGCGTGCGACGGCTTGCCATAGAAGTGGAAATAGAGATGATTATTGGCCAGCGTCGATTCAGTCAGTCGGGTTTTGCCCGCTGGATGCACCATCAGCGCCACGTCGACATCCTTGAGTAATCCGGCTTCGACAAAGCGCTTTTTCACATTGCCTTTCGGGCCGCCCGGTCCGGCTAATCCGCCCTCTTCCGCAGGCGTGCCTAGCACCACCACGCGTCCACCGGTTTGATCCAGCACCTGCGCCAGCGTGATGGCTGCCGCCACGCTGGTGGTGCCGATCAGGTTGTGACCGCAGGCGTGGCCGATGCCGATCAGCGCATCATATTCTGCGAGAAAAGCGATGGTTGGGCCCGGTTTGTCGCTGGACTTGACCGCGTAGAACGCCGTTTCATGCCCGGCGACGTTGCGCGTGACGGCAAAACCCTGCGCCGTGAGTAGCTGGGTGAGCTGCTCGCTGGCGAAATATTCGTTGTTGCCGGTTTCGGGGTTTTGAAATATCGCCTGCGATACCTTGAGGTAAGTGGCGCTGTGTTGTTCGAGGTTGTTTTCCAGCGTGAGCTGAAGGGCGTTCAGCGACATGAGTATTTTCCTTGTTGCGTTTAGGTCGCCATAAATGGCGACCCTACAAAGGCCACCACCGTTCACATGGCCACGGCAAATCAATGACGTTTATCGATGTGCTGCACCAACCGATCGCCAACCCACTGAATGCCGCACACCAGCACAATCAGCACCGCGATCACCGCGATCATCACCGAGGTTTCAAAACGCTGATAGCCGTAACGGATCGCCAGATCGCCGAGGCCACCTGCGCCAATTGCGCCGGCCATCGCCGAAGCGCCAATCAGCGCGACGAGCGTGACGACAAAACCAGACAGGATGCCGGGCAGCGCTTCGGGGATCAGCACGTCCCAGACGATACGCAGCTTGCTGGCCCCCATGGCGCGCACCGCATCAATCAATCCGCGATCGACATCGCGCAGCGACACTTCCGCCACGCGGGCAAAGTACGGCGTGGCGGTAATCGACAGCGGCACAATCGCTGCCCAGGTGCCGAGCGAGGTGCCGACCAGAAAACGGGTAAAGGGGATCAGCGCCACCAGCAGAATAATGAACGGCAGCGAGCGGAAGCTGTTGATGATCAAGCCCAGCACGCGATTAACGCCGCGATGTTCGGCGATGCCGCCGGGGCTGGTCATCACCAAAATCAGGCCGAGCGGCAAGCCCGCCACCAGCGAAAACAGACCGGAAATCACCGTCATTAATACCGTTTCGCCTAACGCATTAAGTAAAAGATCAATCATCACTGGCGACATAACCCACCAACTCCACTTGAGCCTGCTGCGCGTGCAGCCAGCTGAGAATCTGTTGCTCGTCGGCCGCGTTCGCCGCCGGGAGCGCAATAAAGAAACGCACCACCGCGTAGTGCTGGATGTGATCGATGCCGCCCTGCAGCAGGCGAAACTTGCCCGGCAGCGCGCCGGCAAAGCGGGTGAGCAGATCGCCCTGCGCATCGTCACCGGCAAAGTGCACGCTGTAGATGGCATCGCCCTGCTTCTCATCGCTGAGACGCGCGGCAATATTTTCCGGCAGCTGCGGCAGCAAACCGCGCAGCAGCGTGCGCGTCAATTGCGACCTGGGATGCGCAAACACCTGCCACACCGGACCTTGTTCAATGATTTCACCGGCATCAATCACCGCCACGCGATGCGCGACAGATTTGATCACTTCCATCTCATGGGTGATCAGCAGAATGGTGATACCGAGTTTTTGATTCAGGGATTTGAGCAGCGCCAGAATCGAGCGCGTGGTTTCCGGATCAAGCGCGGAGGTGGCTTCATCGCACAGCAGCAGCGCCGGGCTGGCCGCCAGCGCGCGAGCAATGCCGACGCGCTGTTTTTGGCCGCCGGATAACGCCGCCGGATAGCTTTGTGCTTTGTCCGCCAGCCCCACCAGCTCGAGCAGTTCCGCCACGCGCTGCTGGCGCTGCGCTTTATCCATGCCAGCAATTTTCAGCGGCAGCGCCACGTTCTGCGCCACCGTTTTGGCCGATAACAGATTGAAGTGCTGAAACACCATGCCAACGCGACTGCGCACCGTTTGCAGCTGTTTTTCCGTCAGGCCGGTAATGTTGCGGCCTTCGATTTCAATGACGCCTTCATCAGGTTGTTCCAGCCCGTTGAGACAGCGGATCAGCGTGGATTTCCCCGCGCCACTGCGTCCAATCAGGCCAAGGATTTCGCCTTTCTGCACCGTCAACGAGATATCGCGCAGCGCCTGAGTTTGTCCAAAGCGACGTGACACGCCTTGCAGGCGCACCACGCTGCCGCTGTCACGAAACTTCACCTGCGCCTCGTCATGAGTGCTTTCCGCCACGCCGCGTTTCACGGCGGTAAAGGGCGTTTCGGCTGCTGAGAATAGCGTCATCTTTTTCGTTCCTTACCAGGCCGTTTCGCCCGTGCCTTTGTAGACTTTGTCAAACACGGTCTTCACGGCATCGTTCTGATAAGAAGCCACCAGCGTTTTCACCCACGGCGCGCTGACATTCTCTTTCTTCACCGCAATAAAGTTGTTGTACGGGTTATCTTTTACCGGCTCCTGCGCAATGCGATCTTCTGTGGTTAGGCCACTTTTCAGCGCCCAATCGGTGTTGACGACGGCGGCATCCAGATCAGGAACGGAACGGCCGATGATGCCGGAATCCAGCTCTTTAATTTTTAGATGATGCGGGTTCGAAGTGATATCGGCGGTAGTGGCCGCAATGCCGACGCCCGGCTTCAGTTTGATCAGACCTTGTTGCTCGAGCAGCACCAGACCGCGCGCTTCGTTAGAAGGATCGTTAGGTACGCCAATCACCGCGCCCTCTTTCAGTTCTTTGGCGCTTTTCACTTTCTTCGAGTAGAGACCAATCGGCCACACGGCGGTATCACCAACGCGCACGATGTCGTAGTGATTCACCTTGATTTGGTTATTGAGGAACGGCTGATGCTGGAAGGCATTGGCATCCACTTCGCCGTTTTGCAGCGCTTCATTCGGCTGGTTGTAATCATTGAATATCACGGTTTTCACCGTTAAGCCTTTTGCCGCCGCCTGTTTGATCACTTCACGCCAGACATCTTCATCTTCGCCGCTGATGATGCCGACTTTTACCGAGGTTTTATCCGCTGCATGCGCGATGGACAACGGCGACAGCGCCGCGCTAGCCAGCAGCAAAGCACCAGCACTTAACAAGAATTTATTTTTTACTGAGACAAAACGTGTGTGCATAAAGTGTTTCCCGATCGTTATAATTGCGCGAGTCAAAATAAGCTGTCGTGACGACAGATGACCGCAGTATACGCAGTTGCTTATTCCCGCATTATGATTTATTCAGGAAAGCTATTCCTGAAAAGCATAAAGCCGCGCGCCGCTCGCATCGCCACAAGCGAGAAAATGGCTGTGTTATCCTTCCCCCTTTTGATGGACTTGTTACTGAGCGCTATGTCGGACACCACAACTAAACGAAAAAATGACCCGGAAGGGCTGAAGAAACGCATTCTTGCAGGTGCGCTGAAAATGTTCGCCGAGTTCGGCATGCAGGGCGCGCGGCTGGAGCAGATTGCTGAACACGCGCAAACCACCAAACGCATGGTGGTGTACCACTTCAGCAATAAAGAGCAGCTGTATATTGAGGTGCTGGAACAGGTGTATCAGGCGATTCGCGAGCACGAAACTGGGCTTAATCTCGCCGAGATGGAGCCGGAACTGGCAATGACCAAACTGGTCGAGGCCAGCTTCGATTACCACGTTTCCCACCCGGATTTTATGCGGCTGGTGTGTACTGAAAACCTGCTGCGCGGGCGCTACATCATGCAATCCGAACGCATCAAGGCACTCAACAAGAGTGCGCTCGATCTGCTGGATGACATTCTGACGCGCGGCCAGCAGCAAGGGCTGTTTATTGATGGGCTGGATACCGTCGATGTGCACCGCTTGCTCAGCAGCATTTGTGTGCACCACGTCTCCAATCGTTACACCTTTCACACGCTGTTCACGCCAAACGATAGCGAAGAAGACAGCATCCGCCGTAACCGCCAACTAGCCGTCACCGCCACGCTGCGATATGTGCGCAAAGTCCCGTAGGCTGCGGCTGTGCGCTGATGGTCTACGCTTTAAATCCTGGGACCGTCACAGACCTCAATTTAAGGAACGCCGTAGTGAACAAAGACCCCCACCTTTATCCCTTACGCCATACGCACAATACTGACCAGGACAGCGCACTGTGGAACTGGGCGCAAAACACGGTGGTTGGTCAGCGTAGTCAGTTACAACAGCCGCAAACGGAAGCGGAGTTACAACAATTGCTGCTCAGCGCCAGCGGCAAAGTGCGCGTGCTGGGCAGCCGCTTGTCGCCGGGCCGCATGCTGGGCGTGAATGAGCAGGATTTATTGCTGGACCTCAGCGCGTTCAATGGCGTGATTGCGCAAGACGCCGATAGCGTCACTTTTGCCGCCGGTACGCCGCTGGAACAGGTTTACAGCACCTTAACCGAAATGGATCGCATGCTGGCCTCGTCGCCGGGCGTGATTGCAGTGCAAACGCTGGCGGGCGCGATGGCCACTGGCACGCACGGCCAGGGTTTAGCACAAAGCTCAATCGCCGATGAAGCGTTGCGCATCCGCATGGTGTTGGCCGACGGCAGCGTGCGTGAATTTGTGCGCGGTGAGCCCGATTTCGCCGCCGCGCAGGTTTCGCTCGGCACTTTAGGCATTGTTACCGCCGTGACGCTGCGCACCCGCCCTTTCCGCCTGTTTACCTGCCACAAGTTTGCCGTCTCCGCCGATACGCTGGAAAAGGATCTCGTCGAGTGGAATCAGCAGTATGAGATGAGCAAAGCCTGGTGGTTTGTCGATGACAACCTGATGCACGTGTGGAACGCGCATGAAGCCAGCGATGAAGAGGCTGAAGCCTGGCACGCCAATCAGCGTGAAGTGATTGAGCATGGCGATGACACCGACAGCAGCCTGAATGACACCATCGATCAGACGCTGGCGCAGATGCATCGTGATACGCAGATTCACGGCAAAGGCGGCAAGCAGTTCCGCACCGTGACGCGCTTCCGCGATTTCACCGACATCAGCGGCGATATCTATCAGCTGTTTTGTCGCGGTATTGCCGTGCCGCAGATCAACGTTGAGATCGGCGTGCCGCTGGAGAAAACGCCGCAGATTATCAGCAAGATCAAAGCGTGGTATGCCGAGAATCATCCGCATATGCACTATCCGATTATTCTGCGTTGCACCGGCGCGTCTGAAGCCTGGCTCAGTCCGGCGTATCAGCACGCCACTTGCTTCTTCGGCTTCGTGGTCTATTACGCCGATGACGGTTCGCTATCGCAGGATGGCCTGCATTTTCTCACCGAAGTCGAGAAGCTGCTGGCGGCCGAAGGCGGACGTCCGCACTGGGGCAAATATTACGATCCGCAGCGCTACCAGTGGCGCGATATCTATCCGCAGTGGGACGCTTTCCGCGCGGTGCGCAACCAGCTCGATTCACAACGCCGTTTTAGCAATGACTATGTCACTGCTTTGTTTGATTAAGTTTGAGGGGGAGAAACCATGTTTGCATGGGTAACGCTGCTAACGCAGCCGGACTATTTTATTGGCGTGAAGGCGCTGCACCGCTCGCTGAAGCGCAGTGAAACCCGCTGGCCGCTGATTGTGATGGTCACAGATGCCATCGATCTGGAGACGCGTGAAGCCTTGCAGGCGCTCGGCTGCGTAATCCATCCGGTGGATCCGCTAATGCCGAATGCCGAACTGGAGCAGCATTACGCTTCGGCGCAGTTCGGTGAAGTGTGGAGCAAACTGCGCGCGTGGGAGCTGGTTGACTGCGAGCGCGTGGTGTTTCTCGATGCCGATATGCTGGTGCTGCGTAATATGGATGAGCTGTTTACGCTCGATCTGGGCAAGCATGCGCTGGCAGCGTGTCACGCCTGTTGCTGCAATCCCAACAAGATCGCCAGCTATCCGGCCAGCTGGCAGCCAGAAAATTGCCATTATACCTGGCAGGATCGCGGCGAACCGGCACCGTCCACGCTTGATCGCTATCTGAACGGCGGTTTCCTGGTGTTGAAGCCGGATCTGGCGGTGTTCGAGTGGCTGCAGGAGAAAGTGGCGGGCATTACCGATTTGCGTCGCTATCCGTTCTCCGAGCAGGATTTACTTAATGAAGTGTTTGAGGATCGCTGGCTGCCTCTTTCGTATAAATACAACGCGCTGAAAACCTTGCCGTTCCAGCACAGTAAGATGTGGCGCGAAGATGAGGTGAAGAACCTGCACTTCATTCTGGCGAAACCGTGGAAACGCGATTTGAATCAGCCCGAGTCGGAACGCGACCGTTATTACGCGCTGGATAAGCTGTGGTGGGAGTTGGCGGCAGATTGAATCTGCTTTGTAAAATGCGTATCAGGTCGCCATAAATGGCGACCCTACAAAATCCCGCACATTTTCCGTAGGGTCGCCATTTATGGTGACCGTTCCAATGGATAAAGGTGTTTACAACGCCGTCACGCCCAGCGCGGCGGCGCGATCTTTCCACTCCCGCACTTCGTCATAAAACGCCCGATCGCTCACGCTGAACCCGCTAATCAAACTCTCCGCCAGCAGATCCTGATAACGCTTATCGCGGGTCAGCTCGCTCAACGTACTGCGCAGTTTCTCAAAGGTTTCCGCATCGGTTTTGGCCGACGTAATCAGCGGCAGCGCGGCGCACAGCGGCGTTTCGCCGATGATCTCCAGCCCCGCCAGTTCCTCTGGATAATTGCGGCGCAGCAGCGCCCAGGTGATGCAATCAATCGCCGCGATATCCGCATCACCCGCCCGCAACGCCGCCAGAGACTGACGATGGCTACCGCTGAAACGGGTTTCGCTGAAGAATTTCCTGTTCTGCGCCAGCGGGGCAACTACGTAGCGCAGCGAGTTGAAGCCGGAGTGCGAATCGTTGCTGTTGCACACCGCGCGCCGACCGCGAAAATCGCTGAGCGTCAGGTTCTCATCTTCACTGCGCGCCACCAGCCAGCTGCGATAGCGCATGCCATCGCAGCCCTGTGCGCTGGAGTGGAAGGTGCCGACCAGCTGCACATCGGGCAGCAGTTCCACCAGCGGATAACCGCAGGTTTGGCTCAGCAGCAATTGGTCATCGCGCCAGTGCGGCAGTAAATCCTGCGGCCAGCTAACTTCAGCTGGCACGTCGCGTTGTTGCAGCAGCGTCGTTAGCGCTGAAGTCAGGCCGATAGTCGCCTGATGATTGATGTCGTACATCGGTAACGAAAGCGTGGGCATCCTGTGCATCCTTTTGCGTACCCGGATGGGCATTAACCTCGACCGATTTGCGCCAGAAGCGGGTTATCCACTCGCCATAACCGGCGACGCGAAAACCGTGATTACGCTGATGATAGCCATCGCGATACAGCAAATAGACTTTGCGTAATCCATACCACGGCAAACCGGGCAGATCGTGATGTACAGAATGATAGTTGAGATTGAGGAACAGCAAGCGCCACGGCAGCGCGGCTTCGTTATTGACCGAGCGTGCCAGGGGTTCTTCTTCGGCGCGATGCTCGTAGAAGGATCGCACTTTGGTCAGCATCAGCGCCGGATAACTCACCGTCAGCACGAACCACAGCGGCGAGAAGCCGTGCAGCGTCATCCAGTAAAACAGCCCGCTCAGCAAGCTGAGATGAATAGTCCACATCGCCATCGCCGGTGTATCGCGCTGGATAAAGGCATTCAGCAAGGTTTTGACGGTCGCGCCCATATCCAGCAGCGGGCCGATCAGTAAGCGGCCGGGAAAAGTATTACGCAGATGAATCACCTGCTGCTGCCACGGCTTGAGTTGCGCCCAGCGCGCCGGTGAAAGGTAGTAGGTTTCCGGATCTTCATCGGGATCGGTCAGCGTGTGATTGCGATGATGCGCCAGATGCGAATCGCGATATAAACCATACGGATACCACACCGCCAGCGGCAGCGTGCCGAACAGCTGGTTGAGCCGGGGAAAACGTGTCGGGTGACCGTGAATCAACTCGTGCTGCAGCGACATATACCAGGTGGTAAACAGGATCAGCAGCAGCGTGCTCAAGGTTAATCCCAGTGTTTGCCAGTAGGCAACGCTGGCGAACCAGCCGCCGTACACCGTCACCATCAATAGCCACGTTGGCAATTCGCTGCGCCACAGCCAGCTGCGCGCCAGTTGATGTACCACCTCGCGCTGTTGCGCGCTGAGATAGGCGGATGTCCCTTTACTCATGGAGAAGCCGAACCTGTGAACAGTAATTAGGCCTCTGAAGATGATTGATCACCGTGATGAACACAAAGAATCTCTTTTTCTTACTTATGCAAAAAAGTTGATGAAGCGCGCGAAATCTATTGGCTATCAGTCACCTCGTCTGTGGCGTAACCTTGCTGCATTGAAAACGTTCGGGCCTGCGCGGCTCACGAGGAGAATTTCAGCATGAAAAAGATTGGCTTCTTATCCTTTGGTCACTGGACCCCATCATCACAATCCGCCACCCGTTCGGCGCAGGACGTCCTGCTGCAATCGATTGATTTAGCGGTCGCGGCTGAAGAGTTGGGTGCCGATGGCGCTTACTTCCGCGTGCACCACTTTGCGCGTCAGTTGAGTTCGCCGTTCCCGCTGCTGGCGGCGGTCGGTGCGCGTACCAAAAAGATCGAAATTGGTACCGGCGTAATCGATATGCGTTACGAAAACCCGCTGTATATGGCGGAAGATGCCGGTGCGGCGGATCTGATTTCTAACGGTCGTCTGCAGCTCGGCCTGAGCCGTGGCTCGCCGGAGCAGGTGATTGAAGGCTATCGCTACTTTGGTTTTGATCCGCAGAACGGGGAAAGCGATGCCGATATGGGCCGTCGTCATACCGAGGAACTGCTGGAAGTGTTGCGCGGTGAAGGTTTCGCGAAACCGAATCCGCAGCCGATGTTCCCGAATCCGCCGGGTTTGCTGCGTCTTGAGCCGTTCTCGGCCGGTTTGCGTGAGCGTATCTGGTGGGGTTCTGGTTCCAACGCAACATCCATCTGGGCAGCGCAGCAGGGCATGAACCTGCAAAGCTCAACTCTGAAAGATGATGAAACCGGCGAACCGTTCCACGTGCAGCAGGCAAAGCAGATTCGAGCCTATCGTCAGGCATGGGAAGCGGCGGGCCATCAGCGTACGCCGCGTGTTTCGGTGAGCCGCAGCATCTTTGCGCTGACCAACGACACCGACCGCGCCTACTTTGGTCGCAGTGGACAGGATCAGGATTCGGTAGGTTTCCTCGATGAGAAAACCCGCGCTATCTTTGGTCGCAGCTACGCCGCCGAGCCAGATCAGTTGATCAAACAGCTGGCGCAGGACGAAGGGATTGCCGAAGCGGATACGCTGTTGCTGACCATCCCGAACCAGTTAGGCGTGGATTACTGTGCGCACGTGATTGAGAGCATTTTGACCCACGTTGCACCGGAGTTGGGTTGGCGTTAAGTGTTAGATCGCACCGTTTGCCGTAAGGTCGCCATTTATGGCGACCTTGCCAACATTACGCTACCTGCTGACGACTCCGCTGCACGGCGAACTGGTTTTCCGGCTCGGCCAATCCCAGATTCTCGCGCAGCGTCTCGCCTGCATACTCTTTGCGATAAATACCGCGCGCCTGCAACAGCGGAATCACCTGTGCAACGAAATCATCAAACGCGGTGGGCGTGCCGCCGCGCACGATAAAGCCGTCGGTTGCGCCCTGCAAGAACCAGTTCGCCAGCCCTTCCGCTACCTGCTCCGCCGTACCGAGGAAACTCGGGCGCGGTGTGGCTTCTTCCAGCGCCGCCTGACGCAGCGTTAAGCCACGTTCACGGGCGTTCTGCTTAATCTTGTCGGTGGTGCTGCGGAAGCTGTTGCTGCCCAGCTCGCCAATGTCCGGGAAAGGGGCATCCAGCGCGTACTGACTGAAATCGTGATGCTCGAAGTAGCGGCCAAGATATTCCAGCGCTTTATCGATGGTCACCAGCTCGGCGGTTTGCTGATAGCGACGCTCGGCGTCTTCCTCGGTTTCGCCAATAATCACGCTGATGCCCTGGAACACACGAATATCATCGGCATCTCGCCCGCGCGCCACCAGCCTGCGGCGCACATCTTCGCGGAACTCGCGCGCCTGCTCCAGCGTTTCCTGGCGCGTGTAGATGGCATCGGCGGCTTCGGCGGCGAAGGCTTTACCCGCTTCAGAAGCGCCTGCCTGGAACACAATCGGACGCCCCTGCGGCGAGCGGCCGACGTTGAGCGGTCCCTGCACCGAGAAGTAGTGCCCTTGATGATTCAGCGTATGCAGCTTGTCGGCGGCGAAGAATTCCCCCGCTCTGTTTGTCGCGCACAAAGGCATCGCCTTCCCACGAATCCCACAGCCCTTTCACCACCTGCAAATATTCGCTGGCAACGCGATAACGCTCGTCATGTTCCGGATGCGTGCTGCGCGAGAAGTTTTTCGCCGAACCTTCCAGCGGCGAGGTCACCACGTTCCAGCCAACACGACCGCCGCTCAGATGATCGAGACTGGCGAACTGGCGCGCCACGGTAAACGGCTCGCTGTAGGAGGTTGAAAGCGTGGCGACCAGGCCGATTTTTTTGGTCACCAGCGACAGCGCCGACAGCAAGGTGATCGGCTCAAAACGGTTGAGGAAGTGCGGAATCGACTGCGGCGTGATGTACAAACCGTCGGCGACAAACAGGAAATCGATCTTCGCCAGCTCGGCTTTGCGCGCCAGATCCAGCACGTAATCGATGTTAATGCTGGCATCCGCCACCGCATCGGGATGACGCCATGCCGACATGTTGCCGGATACGCCCTGAATAATCGCGCCCAGCCGCAGCTGGCGTTGTGTCTGACTCATTCTGCTCTCCTTAGTATGCGTTCGCAGGCTGCCAGTCGGGAATGACCGGCAGCGCCTGTAACAGTTTTTGCGTCCAAGGATGCTGCGGCGCGGCGAACACTTGCTGCAGCGCTCCGCTCTCCACCACTTGCCCGTTCTGCATCACCAGCACGCGATCCGCCAGATGCTGGATCACGCCGAGATCGTGAGAGATAAACAGCAGCGCGGTGCCGTGTTCGGCCTGCATGTCAGCCAGCAGATCCAGCACCTGCGCTTGTACCGAAACGTCGAGCGCGCTGACCGGTTCATCGGCCACCAGTAGCGCCGGATTCGGCGCAAAGGCGCGCGCAATCGCCACGCGCTGACGCTGGCCGCCGGAAAGCTGTTGCGGATAACGCTGCAGGAAGCGGTCGCCGAGCTGCACTTCATCCAGCAGCTGCCGCACGCGCTGACGGCGCGCATCGCCGTAAATCCCGGCGCTATCGAGGCTTTCGCCGATAATTTTTTCCACCGTGTAGCGCGGATCAAATGAGCTGAACGGGTCCTGCGCGATCAGCTGTAGCCGCGCACGCCGGGCGCGACGCGCTTTCTCCGGCAGACGATCCCAGCGCTCCCCTTCCAGCAGCAGCGTGCCGCTGTCCGGTTCGGTTAAGCCCATCACTACTTTCACCAGCGAGGTTTTGCCGGAGCCGGATTCGCCGACCACGCCAAGCGTTTCCCCGGAGTGCAGCGTGAAGTTGATGTCGTTGAGCACCAGACGATCGCCGTAGGCTTTGTGCAGGCCGATGCCCTCCAGCAGCGGTGCGCTGCTGCGTGTCGGGCGTGGCGGCAGCGGCGTCGGTTCTGCCGCGCTGAGACGCAAACCGCGCGTGGCGGGCGTCGGCACCGCACGTAGCAGGCGCTGCGTCCAGGCGTGTTGCGGACGATTGAGCAGCGGGCCGCTGTGGCCCTGCTCCACCACTTCGCCATCGCGCATTACCAGCACGCGATCCGCCAGTTCCGCTACCACCGCTAAATCGTGGCTGATCAGCAGCAAACCGTGGCCGTCGCGGCGGCGCTGCGCCAGCAGTTGCAGAATCTGGCGCTGCACCGTCATATCCAGCGCGGTGGTCGGTTCATCAGCAATCAATAAAGTTGGCGTGCCGGCCAGCGCGGTAGCAATCAATGCACGCTGACGCTGGCCTCCCGAAAGCTGATGCGGATAGCGTTCGAGGCGGCTTTCGGCATCATGAATGCCCGCCGCCTTCAACAATGCGAGGCTTTTGTCCTGCAAATGGCCGCGATAACCGGCGGCGCTTAGCGCATCACTTAGCTGCTGACCAATGCGGCGCAGCGGATCAAGCGACACCAGCGCGTCCTGTAACACATAGCCAATGCGACGACCGCGCAGCGCGCGCCAGTCGCTGCGGCTGGCATGGCGCATATCGCGGCCGTCGATGGTGAAACGGTCGGCGGTTAACACCGCGCCTTCCGGCAGCAGACCAAGCAGGCTGCGCGCGGTCAGGGTTTTGCCGGACCCGGATTCCCCGACCAGCGCCACCGATTCGCCCGCCGCGACTTGCAGGTTGAGGTTTTTCACCACCTGCTGCGGCCCAAAGCGGATTGAGAGATTCTGGATATCAATAAATGGCTGGCTCATGCAGATCGTCCTTCAAAACGTGCCTGCCAGTAACGCCCCAGCGTATTCACCGCAATCACCGTCAGCGTAATAAACACGCCCGGCCACACGGCGATCCACCACGCGTTACGCAGATAGTTGCGTCCTTCCGCCAGCATCAGGCCCCATTCTGCGGTCGGCGGCTGCGGCCCCATGCCGAGAAAACTCAATCCGGCGGTGCCGATAATCGCGGTGCCGAGCCCCAGCGTGGCCAGCGCTGGCACCTGCGCAATGGCGTGCGGCAAAATGTGGCGGGTGATCAGCGTGAAACGCGACAGGCCAAAGGTGCGCGCCTGCTCAACGTAGCCGGAGGTCATCACGCTGTAGGTTTGTGCGCGTACCACGCGAGCAAAACGCGGCACCGACGCGACGCCGAGCGCGATAATCAGGTTGTTGGTGCCGGGCCCGGTGAAAGCAATCAGCATCAGCGCCAGCAGCAGATCTGGAAAGGCGGAGATCACATCTACCGCGCGGCTCAGCAGCTCATCCACCACGCCACGCGCCAGTGCCGCCACCAATCCCAGCAAGGTGCCAATCACCACCGCCAGCGCCATCGCCGCCACGCTGATCAGCAGCGAATAGCGGCTGCCATAGATCACGCGCGTCAGCAGATCGCGTCCCAGCTGATCGGTGCCCAGCCAGTGCTGCGCCGACGGCGGCAGCTGCGCGTTAACCGGATCGGCCAGCAGCGGATCGCTGTGCGCCAGCCACTGCGGGGCGATCACCGCGATTGCCAATACAATGAGAAACAGAATCGCTGCCCACACCGCGGCGGGCAGCGCAACCGGAAGGCGTTGCAGTGCGGCAATCATGATTTGCTCTCCCCGCGCAGACGCGGATCAATCCACAGCGACAGGATGTCAACCAGGGTGCTCATCACCACGTAGATCAGCGCTGAGAGAATCGCCACCGCCAGCACCACCGGCAGATCCTGCGCCAGCACCGCATCGACGGTGAGTTTGCCGAGGCCGGGACGACCAAATACCTGTTCGGTGATCACCGCGCCACTCAGCAATCCGCCCACCAGCCAACCGGTCAAAGTCACCGCTGGCAGCGCCGCATGACGCAGCGCGTGGCGCAGACGAATGGTGGTTTCCCCCACGCCCCACGCGCGCAGCGTCAGGGTGAATGGCGCATCCAGCGCGCGCTCCAGCTCGCGGCGCAGCAGCTGAGCGATCACCGCGCCCTGCGCTAGACCGAGCGCCAGCGCAGGTAGCACCAGCGACGACAGCGAGCGATCGCCCGCCACCGGGAACCAGCGCAGCGTGAAGCTGAAAATAAACAGCAGCACGATGCCCATCCAGAAAGAGGGCGTGGAGGCCAGCAGCAGTTCCACGCCGTTAGCCACGCGGCGACCAATGCGACGATGCGCGGTGCCGACGGCAATCACCACCGCAAAGATGATGCTGACCAGCAGCGCCGCCAGCGTCAGTTTGATGGTGGGCCACAGCTGCGTCGCCAGCAGATGGCTGACTTCGGTGTTGAGCATGTAAGAGCGGCCAAAATCGCCGTGCAGCACGCGCCACATATAGTGCAGATATTGCCACCACAGCGGTTCGTTCAGACCCCATTCAGCGCGGATCGCCGCCTCAATGGCTGGCGTGCGCAGCTGCTCACCGATCAGCAGGCTGACGATATCGCCCGGCGCCAGATGCACGCCGAGAAAGGCCAGCGAAACCGCCGCCCACAGCACCAGTACGCCGCCCAGCAGACGGCTGACGATGCGGCGCGTCAGGTCGCTGCGCCACACCGATGGCCGACGCGCGCGTGGCGTGCGGGTGACAATGCTTTCCAGACTCATCTTCGCCTCCTGATTAGTGGTCGCTGAGCCAGATGTCGTACGCGTTCTCCGGCATCTGTTTAAAACTGCGGAAACCGGCACCGTGCACGTAGCTGGCGGTGGCGATCTGGTCTTCGGGTTCATACAGCGGGATCGCCAGCGCCTGCTGTGGCAGCGCATATTGCTGCAGCTGGCTGTAGAATTTACGGCGTTGATTGATATCCAGCGTCGCTGCCGCCTGATCGAGCCAGCCGTTAATTTGCGGGCTGTTGACGCGGCTGTAGTTAATCGGCCCGCCGGCTTTCACCGGGCGATAGTGGTTTTCAATATCGATGCCGTCGGTTTCGGTATTCGAGTTGGCAATCGAGCCGAAGTGGCCGGTGTTACGCACGTCGGTATAGGTGCCGGAATCGACATAGCGCAGTTTGAGGTCCACACCGAGACGCTGGCGCGCCTGCGCCTGAACCGCCTGCAACAGCACATCGCGCTGATCGCGCACCGTTGCCTGCGCCTGAATCACCTCAATGCTCAAACGCTGGCCGTCTTTGGTGCGGAAACCGTCGCTGTCGCGCGTTTGCCAGCCCGCTTCGTCCAGCAGCTGGTTGGCGGCGGCGGGATTGTTTCCGTACTGACCTTCGAGATCGTTGTTGTAGAGCGGATCGACCGGCGAGGTAATGCCCCACGCGCGGGTGCGTTCACCGCGATACACCGACTTGAGCAGCGGATCGATATCCAATCCCTGCAACAAAGCCTGACGCACCTTCACGTCCTGCGTCGGGCCATATTCCACGTTGAGGAACAGCGAATACGGCGTGCCGGTATTCAGCGCATGCTGATAGGTGAAGTCGGGGTTGTCTTTGAATTCACCGGCGTCATTGCCGGAGATGCCTTCAATCGCGTCCAACTGACCGGACAATAGCGCGCCGGTGCGCACCGAAGATTCCGGCAGGAAGCGATAGGTCACGCGTTCCAGATACGCCGGACCTTGATGTTTGGCGGTGGCGGGCGCCCAGTTGTAGTGCGGATTGCGTACGAATGTCACCTGCTGGCCTTTTTCGTAGCTTTCGATAATAAATGGCCCGGTACCGGCGATCTCTTTGCCGCCCGCTTTCAGCTGCGGTGAGTTCCAGCTGGCCGGCGCCAGAATCTGCAATTTGGCGGCGAACGACAGGAACGGCGAATAGCCCTGCTTCAGCGTGATGGTGACGGTGTGATCGTCCGGCGTCGCCACGCTGGCAATGCGCGCGCCCAGGGCGCAAATGCTGCTACCGGCGCAATACTTTGCATCCTGCACGTGGCGGAAATTCTCGGCCACCGCGTTGGCATCCAGATTCTCGCCGTTGGAGAAGGTGACATCGCGACGCAGGCTAAAGCGATACGTTTTACCGTCCGGACTGACCTCATAACTTTCTGCCAGCCAGGGTACGAAACTGCCGTCGGTACGGCGCGCCAGCAGCGATTCCCACACGTTACGCAGCGTCACTTCCGCTTTGGATTGCCCATTGAGCTGCGGGTTAAAGGGTACAGGTTCGGTTTCGACGCCAAAGGTTAAGCTGCCACCGCTGCGTGGTTGCTCAGCGGCGAAAAGTGATGCGCTTCCCAGCAGGCAGATGACACCCAGCGCGAGAGTGATGGAATTCGCTTTCATAAGATCCTTGGTGGTTGCAGGTGCTTTTTTAGTTGTTCAGGCGATTTTGGCGATGGGTTGATCGGCTGGCGGGTTGAATTCCTTTTTCAGAAACACCAGCGCTTCGCCTAATGGATTGGTGCGGTGATGAAACGGTTGATAACCGCGACGCAGATAGAGCTCGCTCAGCCACGGATGCTTGATGGCGGTGGCGAGATAGACGCCCGGCGCTTTCAGCGTCTCTTTCAGCAGAGTTTCTTCAGCGTAGGTGATGATGTCGCGGCCAAAGCCCTGCCCTTTGTAATCAGGATCGACAGCAAACCAGTGGATAAACGGCAGCGATGAAGGTGCATTTTCATCCTGCTGCCACGGAAAACGCACCGTGACGGTCGCTACCGCGCGTTTCCATTTGCGCAGCACCAGCACGGTTTCCTGCTCGATGACGCGGCGCACCTGCTCAACGTTGCCCTGTGAAATGGTGAAGTGCACATCCAGCGCCACCAGCGCGGCGTAGGCACGCTGCAACAGCGCAAATATTTCTTCCGCATCATCGGGCTTGGCAACTTCAATTAGCTGACTCATGGTGACCGTTTCCTTATTCAATCCTGCCGAAAGTATTAAAATCCGGCGGATTAAAGTAAACCGAGAATAACGGCAATCGATTTGTTGAATATGGGAAATGGTATTTTATGACGAGGCAATAATCCGCACGGAAATAACCATCACGTAGGGTCGCCATTAATGGCGACCATTGGGTGCAAATGTGAAAGTCAGGTCGCCATAAATGGCGACCCTACGGTACACGTGTGGAAATCTGTTCGTTATAAATGACGTAATTCTGGTAAATCCGCCTTTTTCAACCACGCGCACGCAAGCTTCATAGCAGGCCGGGGCCGCTTTTGGGCCGGCAATCCACAGCGCTGAATGAAGAGAGGAAGCCAGGAGAGCCCGCAGGACGCGGGCGAAAGGCGGAGCCGGGACAAGGACGTCCCGTCTCCGCCGGTCCGTCAGGCAGACGAACGAAGTGAAGGCACCGCGTAAGCGGCGCGAGGACCGACGGCCCAAAAGCGGCCCCGGCCTGCGCACTTCTCGTTAGCTTGCCAAAATGGCGACCATACGATGCAAATGTGAAAGACAGGTCGCCATTAATGGCGACCCTACGGAGTCAGACTTACGGTTTGGTTACCCACACATCGTAAACGCTTTCTGGCATCTGCTTATAGCTGCGGAAACCGTAGCCGTGCACGTAGCTGGCGGTGGCTAACTGATCTTCCGGTTCATACAGCGGCACTGCCAGCGCCAGCTGCGGTAAAGCGACCTGCTGCAGTTGGCTGTAGAAATCGCGGCGCTGCTTGAGATCCAGCGTGCTGGCGGCTTTATCCAGCAAGCCATTGATCTTCTCATCGTTGACGCGGCTGTAGTTTATCGCGCCGCCTTGGGCGATCGGACGATAGTGGTTTTCGATATCCACGCCATCGGTTGGGGTGTTGGAGTTGGCGATGGTGCCGAACTTGCCGCTTTTACGCACATCCGCATACGTACCGGAATCGACGTAATTCAGCTTAAGATCGACGCCAAGACGCTGACGCGCCTGTGCCTGAATTGCTTGCAGCAGCACATCGCGCTGGTCGCGCACCGTCGCCTGCGCCTGAATCAGCTCAATGCGCAGACGCTGGCCCTCTTTGGTGCGGAAACCTTCGCCATCACGCGTTTTCCAACCGGCTTCATCCAGCAGCTTATTGGCCGCATCCGGATTGTTGCCGTATTTGCCCTCCAGCTCTTTGTTGTAAAGCGGATCGATGGGTGACGTGATGCCCCACGCGCGGGTACGCTCGCCGCGATACACCGACTTCAGCAGCGGATCGATATCCAGACCTTGCAGTAACGCCTGACGCACTTTCACATCCTGCGTCGGGCCATATTCCACGTTGAGGAACAGAGAATACGGCGTACCGGTGTTCAGTGCATGTTGATAGGTAAAGTCGGGATTGTCTTTGAATTCACCGGCATCGTTACCCGAAATGCCTTCAATGGCATCAACCTGGCCCGACAGCAGCGCGCCAGTGCGCACCGAAGATTCCGGCAGGAAGCGATAAGTAACGCGATCGAGATACGCCGGTCCCTGATGCTTCGCGGTGGCCGGTGCCCAGTTATAATTCGGGTTTTTAACGTAGGTCACCTGCTGGCCTTTCTCATAGCTTTCGAGAATAAACGGCCCGGTGCCTGCCAGATCTTTGCCACCCGATTTCAGCTGCGGTGATTTCCAGCTGGCCGGTGCCAGAATCTGCAAGCCCGCAGCGAAGGAGAGGAACGGTGAGTAAACCTCTTTCAGGGTGATCACCACGGTGTGATCGTCCGGCGTTTCAATCTTCTCGATGTGCGAACCCATCAGGCACAAACTGCTGCCAGCACAGTATTGCGCGACCTGAGTTTGGCGGAAGTTCTCAGCCACCGCGTTGGCATCGAACTTCTCGCCATTGGAGAAAGTGACGTCCTGACGCAGATTAAAGCGGATCACTTTGCCATCCTGGCTGGTCTCATAGCTCTGCGCCAGCCACGGCACAAAGCTGCCGTCTGGACGGCGCGCCAGCAGCGATTCCCAGAAGTTACGCAGCGTGATTTCCGCTTTGTCCTGGCCGTTAAGTTGCGGGTTAAAGGTGGTGGGTTCGGTTTCGACACCCACCGTTAAGCTGCCACCGCTAACCGGTTGATCGGCGGCCACAGCATTAAACGCGTTTCCCAGCAGGCTAAAACCTAATGCCAAAGCTATTGAAGTTAATTTCATATTGTCCTTGGTGATTGCAGGTAAATATTATGTATGGCCTTAATCTGGCCTGTATTAATTCCCGCTGAATTATTAAAACCCGGACAAATAAATGTAAAACGACAATAGTGGCAATCGATTTGTTGAATATGGCAATTCACCAATAAGCGAAAAAACAGATTATCGTGACATGCTCGCCGGTAGCGGAGGCACACCAGATAACCCGCGTAACCCGTACTCGACCATTGCCATATAGACCGCAAAATAATCCAGCGCCATTTGCATAAAGGAGAGATGCAAAATGAGCGTATTGCTGGCTTTGTCCAGCGTCAGCAACCCCGCCGCTTCAGCGTCCTGCAGACAGCGTTTGATGTGCGAACGCGAAACGCCACATTTCAGTGACGCTTTCAGGTAGTTGTACTCAATAACGGTGGTTTTTTGTTGCAGACTTTCGATGTAAAGATCCATCAGCAGCATATGCCCGGCATCCCTGAAAATGAAGGCTTTACTCTCTGGTACCATATCGAATAAGTAGACATGCTTGAGGGTAATTTCAGCGTATTTTTTGAAGTATTCGGCATGGAAATTTTCCATTTTCAGGCATGCCGAAACGTCGAAATCACCATACAACATGCCGTAAGGGATCATCATGGTATTAATCAAGGCTCGGGTTTCATCCAGTGCTTTGTTGGTCACCGTGTAGGTTAACTTGCGTTTATCCTGCGCATCCTTTTTAACTTCCATACGTCCACCTACCCGAATAAACAGCAGAAAGGAGTCAATGGTGTTGTCGCTAATCAGGCCAGTTTTCTTACAAAAGTCTTTTACATCACGCAGCGTTGGGTTTGCTGAAGTGAAGGAGTACGCCATGATCGCCGAGCCAATAATAAAGCGATTGGCTTTAAAAATGACCTTAAAATAGAGCGGCTTAGTCAGATACAGTCTAAACAACAGTTTGTAATGCTTCTGCATAACTAACGAGATGTTTTTATTTGACTTAATCTCTGCTGCGCGATGATAAATTAATGCTGTGAGTTGCTGTTTGCTTTTCATATTGCTGTGTTGTGTGCCTGGTTATCAATTATAAATATTTCAAAAACCACCTACCTTCTCATACATTATTTTAAAGCCGGTTGAGAATCGGTTGATGATGCTTTTGGGAGGCATTTTTTCTGAGGTTAACATTTTAAGATTAACAAGGGTCTTTTTGCCCTTCCGAGTACGATCTTACCATCAATGCGCTATTTTTTGTAAAGCCTGATTTTATTTTAACCTGATAAGGCCATTTCTAAGCCTGTAAATTAATTTTTGTTTTTATAGCTATTTCATTAAGTTAGATTGCGATATTTTGGCAAGTATTCACTTTGCAGCACGGCTTAAAAAAATTAACCACAAAAATGGACAGTGACTTAACAAAGCCCTTATGAGAACTTTCTTAACGCACGGTTATTCCGCTTGATTAAGCCACGCTGGCTTATAGCCATGCCGATTTTCACAGGGAATATCCGACAGGTTTTTAATGGATTTCATAAGGATTTATCATGGACGATTCACCGCAAAAGATGCTGCATCACGGCTTTTCATTGGGTATTTTATCCAAGAATCATCTGCTAAAAAAACTCGCTTACCCTCTGATCCTCATGGATTTTATTGCTATGCCATCAGCATGGGCAAATATGAGTGTCTATCCGATGGAAGTCACCCTGAATAATCAGGGTGCGGCGCAGGTGCAGACATTATCACAGAGCGGTGAAGCGCAGTTTATTCGCGTCAGCATCAAGCGAATTGAGCGTCCTGCGACACCGTTTGAAAAAGAGATATTGGTTGAAGATGCCGTTTCGCGCTCGCTTATCGCCACACCGGATAAGTTCGCGCTCGCTTCCGGTTCTCAACGCATCATTCGGCTGATTTCATTACAACCGCCGGAAAAAGAGACCGCCTGGCGCGTCTACTTTGAGGCCGTTGCTGCCCCGGATGAATTGAAAGATAAATCGCTGCCGAATAATAACATCAGCAATCAGGTCGGCATCAATTTAGTCTGGGGCGTGCTGGTCCATATTCCGCCACGCAATGCCAGGTTATCGCTTACTGCATCCACATCGGGCGAAGTCAAGAATTCCGGTACGGTACGCGTAGTGATTCGTGAGGTGGCGGTTTGCTCAAAACAACATATCAGCAGCAGCTGCCAATGGAAAAAAGAACACGCCACGGTTTATCCGGATGAAACACTGCGCTTCAAAGCCTGGAGTTCTGCAGAATTAAGCGCTGCTCAGGAAGTCAGAATTAAATATGTTGATCTCAACACGCGGAATTTAGCCGAGTACGTTATCGGACAATGATCAGCACCTATTAAAGGAATAACAACCTGTTTGTTATAAAGCAGTTTACTACCCATGAGACGGTCATTAACGGCCAGTACAAGGATTTACACGGAGCTACAAATGCAAAAATTAATTAAACCACTTGTCATCGCTGCTGCGTTAACGGCTGTATTTAATGCACAGGCGGTGCAGAAAGATATTACGGTGAATGCGAATGTCGATTCGACGGTCGATATGACCCAGGCGGACGGAACCGCATTACCGGGCACCATTAATATGCAATATATTCCGGGCCGTGGTTTGTCTACCTATTCACTGGACACCAAAATCTGGTCGAACTCGCAAACCGCCAATATTAACGTTGCGCTAGTGAGCGCTGCTCAGCTTAACAATACCGTCACCGGTACAGCGGTACCCTTGACCGTCACGCTGGGCGCGGATTTAAAACCGATTACCACCACCAACACACCGCTGACTTACGCCTCGCTGTTCCCGGCGGGTACCGCCAACGGTTCGTCAGTATTGCCACTGAAAATCTCGCAGACCACGCAAGGCGTACTGGCAACAGGTACCTATTCCGGCGTGATCAGCCTGTTAATTACTCAGGCCACCACGCAGAGCTAATTTGTCGGCATTAACTGATCAATTATTTCGGGGGGCCGCTCGCCCCTAATGCACGCCAGTTAAGCGTAAATCGGTCGCCATGAATGGCGACCCTACAGCAGTTGGCGATGTTTTCGTAGGGTGCGCATTCATGCGCACCTGCTTACATAGGCAATTTATTGCTTAAGTGAGCGGCATTAGGCAGATCGCCCCCCTTATTATTCTTTTTCAGCAGGATGCTGTAATGAAGGTCAATATTCGCGTCGTTTTAATCGCCTCTTTCATTACCCTGATCCCCTCTCTTGCACCCCGCGCTGCCACGCAGGTTCCGCCTGGTTTTGAATCGCTGGTCACCGGCCAGAAGCTGTGGGTCAACCTTTCTGTTTATGGGCAATCGCTCGGCCTGTTTGAAGCCTCTGTCTCGCTTGATACCGTCACGTTCTTAAAACCGCATCAGGTTGCGCGGGCGGTGATGCAGCATTATCAAAAGGATCCGCAGCAGGAAAAACGCTTAGACCATCTGATAAGTGAACCGCTGGCACGCAACGGCAACAAGGCATGCAGCAGCAACGGCGGCGCAGCAGGCTGCGACTATCTGGAAACCGATTCCCTCGCGCTGATCTACGACGAAAATAATGCCAAAGTGGCGCTGTTTCTCGGCCCGGAATTTGTGCCGCTGGCGGCTGACAACGCATCGCCCTACTACCAGCAGACTGCCGAAACGGAAGCGGCGTTTATTCATCAGCAGAATATCAATTTCGTCACCAATCGCGATGACCAGACGCTATCCCTGCAGGGTGCGGGCGCGCTTGGACTCACTGAAAACAGCTATGCCGGTATCGACTGGGACTATCTGGCGCAAAAATACCGTCAGCAGAGTCATCAGGAAGTACGCTTTAACAACGTGTTTCTGCGCCGCGATCTCGGCAAGCGCTATTACGTGCAGGCCGGACGCATGGATTCGCGCGATATCTTTAGCAACGCCGGCGGCAACATTACCTTAAGCCAGTTGCCGCTTAGCACCATTGAAGGTGCGCGCGTTGGTTCGACGCTCGCCTGGATGAACCGCGCACAGGCGGCGCAAGGCACGCCGGTGACGGTGTTTATTACGCGTCCGTCGCGTATTGATGCTTATCGCGGGCAGCAATTGCTGGGCACCTTTTACCTCAATGCGGGCACGCAAAACCTCGATACCAGCGCCTTTCCCAATGGCAGCTATAGCGTGACGTTGCGCATCTATGAAGAGAATCAGTTGTCACGTACCGAACAGGTACCTTTTAGTCGTACCGGCAATGCCACCAGCCAGAACATTGAATGGTTTGTACAAGGCGGAACCATTCCCGATCGCGAGATGCAGGGCAACGGCGCTGCATCACAACAGGGTGCCGACCGCCGCGTGATGCAGGCGGGCATCAAAGTGCCTGTGACACAAGACGCTGCGCTGACCGGCGGTGTCGCCGTGACCAACCGCAACCGCTTTATCGAAAGCGCGCTCGACTGGAGTCACGGCTTTGATAACCCGCTGCTCGACGGCATTCTCACCACCCGCTTTAGCTACCTGAAAGGCAGCGAAGGCTCGCGCGGCAATATCCAGCAGGTCGCCTATAACGATGGATTCTCACTTAGTTTCTACCGCAGCGCCCTGTATGCGCAGGATTGCTACAGCAACAACGGTGGGCAATACGGGTTCAGCGGGTGCTACCAGAGCAGCAGCCTGATGTTCAGCGTGCCGGTGAAAAGCTGGTATCTGAATGCCGGCTACAGCGCCAGCAAGAATGAGGGCCGCAATGTGCTGCCCGTTCAACTGGATGATAACGCGGTGGTGCCACAGTGGGCGCGCCGCAACCTCTACAGCAAAACGCAGACCACCACCTGGCAGGCTGGCCTTGGGCGCGGCTTCAACGTCAACGGCATCAATATTAATACCAGCGCCAATCTCTTTACCCGCACCAGCAGCAGCGGAACCCAGCGCGATAACGGCGGCTTCCTCTCGGTTTCACTCTCGCGCGTCAGCACGCCGACCGTTGATTCACGTTCGAGCTACAGTTCGCTCGGCATGACCTACCAAACCGATCGCAACAACAAAGATCAGATTGGCTATAACGTGGCGCAGAACTGGTATTTCGATGCGCAGAATCAGCAGGAAATCGGTGTGAACCTCAACGGTAATCAGGAAAACAAGCTGAATGCTTCCGTTTATGGCAAAACCGGCGGCGAATACGGCAGCGGCAGCCTGGCGGTCAGCTCGGCATCGTCCGGTTCATCCGCTCAACGCTTTAGCAGCAGCGGCAGCTATAACTCCTCTTTGGCGGTGGCGCGCTCAGGTCTGTACTGGGGCAAATGGGGCAACGGCCTGCCCGGTGCGGCGGTCGGTTTGCATGTGGCAAGCAGCGATGAGAGTCGCGATACCCGGGTGGATGTCTCGGTTGATGGCGCAGGCAGCGCCAGCCTGCACGGCACCGGCCGCACGCTCTTCAGCGTACCGGCTTACACCCAGAGCGCGATCAGCATCAATGATTCCATCGAATCCACCGACGGGATGCGCAGCGAAATTACTCAAGGTGCCGGACGACGCACGCTGTTCATCGCGCCGGGGCGCATGTTGGTTAGCAAGGTGAATATTGTTTCGCGCTACACCTGGCTTGGCAGACTGATGATCAATCAACAGCTTCCACTGGAAGGTGCCACGCCGCTGAATGTCGCCAGCTGGTCCGGTTTAGGCCAGGGCGGATTCAGCGCTGAGACCGATCACCGCATAAAAAATCTCTACATGGTGCGCGGCATGCAGATGTACCGCTGTGAAATGAAGGTGAAAAGCACCCATGACGTGGTGCGTTACGTCGGCGATAGCGACTGCAAACCTATCGAACTGGCTTCAGTGCCGCAGGATGTGCAGCAACGAGCAAAAATGCTGATTGTCACCCGCCAGGCGGATGAGGTTCCGCTGGCTCGCACCGCGCCTTCTGCGCCGCAACAACAATAGGGATTTTGGATGAAAAGTAGCTTTCTTAGCGCGCTGACGCTGTTTTGGTTAATGGTCAACACATTGGCGCAGGCGGCCACGCTCACGCCTTCTGGGCGCAATACCAGCGTTGCGGTGACGTTTGACCGTATGTCAGTGCCGGCGCAATTGCCGATCTGGACCAATGAAAATGGCGGTTACGATACCAATGACGCGCCAAAATGGGGCCGCAACACGCTGGTTTGCCAGTCGCGCACCAGCAATCAATATGGCGCCTGCCTGACATTACCTGTCTGGCTGGAAGCGTCTCCGTCACCCTATCCCGTGCCGCTATTGTTTACCGAAAGCAGCACCAAACAGACGTTGGTACTGAATGTCTATCTCACCAAAAGGCGATCGCTGAATAATGTGGTGGTGGCGACCAATCTGGTGCCGATGAATGCCTTTGGCGGAGCCGTCACGCCGCGTGGCGATGGCACCGATTATTCAGCCTATCTTCCCTCTTCCGAGCTGAGTAAATTCCCGTCGGCGGGCACCTGGAGCGCAACGCTGAAAATGTCGCTGATGCAGTGGCCCGTGACATCCTGCACCGGAAATTCGCAGAACGTGAACGTGGGGTGCACCAACGTGACGAAGATGGGTGACTGGATCGCCAGCATGACCTTTAAGGTGACGGATTACGGTAATCAGCAGATTTATCTGCCGGAGTTTGGCAATGCGGCCGCTACGGTTGATCTCGGTTTAAAAACCTTCCCCGGTGCGCGCGCCACAACCAGCGTCAGCGGCAGCCGTTCGCTGGATATGTGCCTGTACGACGGCAATAATTCTGACAGCAACCGGGTAAGCATCTTGTTTCAGGACGAAGGTGCAGCCGCGCCCGCCAGAGCCACGGGATTGTTTTCGTTATATCGCACAGGCGCGGACAAAAATCTGGCGCAAAATCGTCTCGATTATGCGCTTGAAGTGATTAACCCGCTGACCAAAGCGCGCCAGACCGTTGAGAACGGCAGCGAAATTATCTGGAGCGGCACCAACAGAGGTGTGTTGCGACGTGTGGTGTTACCGGGCCAGAGCAATTCGGTGCTGTGCGTTCCCGCGCCGATACAACTCATCACGCCGCCTTTTACTTTATCGTCAAAAACAGCGGGGCGTTATCAGGGCACGCTGAGGATTATTTATACTCCGACGACGCAATAATGGCGCGGGCGGTTATGACATTATCCGATGTTTTCGTAGGGTGCGCATTTATGCGCACCAGGTCGCCATGAATGGCGACCGTGCGGGGTAGGTTTAAAAATTATTGGTGAAGCGCTGATAGAGATGCAGGCTGTTTTTTAAATTGAGTTTTTTAACGATCTTATTCTGATGGCTATAGAGTGTTTTTTTATTTATACCGGTTATCTTCGCCACACCTTCAATCGATTCGTAAGTGAATAAACAACGCAGGAAGTTAAATTCTTTACGGGTTAAATGATTATTGATGGCGGGAGCAGCCAACAGCTGGCCGTTTTTATGCTGGCACAACATCATCGCCAGCCTGGTACTGATGGTGCCGATTGGAGATTTTTTATCGATAAAACAATCAGCTGCAATGACATGACTGCTGTAATTAATCTTGTTTTTCACTGAATCTGAAAAGAAAATCAGTGTCGCATTTAAGGTGATTTTCAGTCTGGTCAGATAATCTATCTGAACCAGCGCCGTGCGAAAGTTAACTGGCAAATCAAAAATAATAATCGGTGAAAGGCTGGCGGTTTTTTCCCTGTCACTCATCAGCGTCTTCATTTCACGAAGCGTATTACAGCAAGTGATATTTGAATGTTCCAGCAGCGCAATTAAGCCCTGCTGGTGATAGCAAGACTGATCCAGATAAATGACATCCATGATTAATTTCCGATAAATATCCCTCATTTTGCGAATACTATCGGCTTACCGGCGGAAATTAACTGTCCATTTTTGGTGCTAAATAATTTACATGATCGACCGGTCGATTTAAAAGTAGACCGGGCACAAAGTGTTACCTCGGTGCCCGGTCTGATTTCACTCTAAAGCTAGGCGCGCGCGGCGATGATGCTTTCAGCCACGTTGCGTGGCGCTTCCGCGTAGTGCGCAAACTCCATGCTGTAGGTTGCGCGGCCTTGCGACATCGATCGCAGCGTGGTGGCGTAGCCAAACATCTCGGACAGCGGCACTTCGGCGCGAATAATGCGTGCGCCAAAGCGTTCATCCATGCCCTGCAGCGTACCGCGCCGCGCCGACAAATCGCCCATCACGCCACCGGCATACTCTTCCGGCGTTTCCACTTCCACCTGCATCAGCGGTTCGAGGATCACCGGATCGGCCAGTTTCGCGGCGGCTTTAAAACCAAAGATCGCCGCCATGCGGAATGCCATTTCCGATGAATCGACATCGTGGTACGAACCAAACGTCAGCGTGGCTTTGATGTCCACCACCGGATAACCGGCCAGCACGCCGCTGTTCAGCGCTTCACGAATCCCCTTCTCCACCGAAGGAATGAACTCGCGCGGCACCACGCCGCCTTTGGTAGCATCTTCAAAGGCAAATCCGGCGCCCGCCTGCTGCGGCTCCAGCGTCAGCACCACATGGCCGTACTGACCTTTACCGCCCGACTGGCGCACAAACTTACCTTCCACGTCGCGCACCGTTTTGCGAATGGTTTCGCGATAGGTGACCTGCGGCCGACCAATGTTGGCTTCCACGCCAAACTCGCGCTTCATGCGATCCACGATAATCTCCAGATGCAGCTCGCCCATGCCGGAAATAATCGTTTGTCCTGATTCCTCATCGGTGTGCAGACGGAACGACGGATCTTCGGCCGCCAGTCGCTGCAACGCCAGGCCCATTTTCTCCTGATCGCTCTTGGTTTTCGGCTCAATCGACAGCGAAATCACTGGATCGGGAAACTCCATGCGCTCCAGCGTGATCACCGCATTAGGATCGCACAGCGTTTCGCCGGTGGTGACCTCTTTCAAACCTACACACGCGGCGATATCGCCAGCACGAATCTCTTCGATCTCGATACGGTCATTGGCCTGCATCTGGACGATGCGACCGATGCGCTCTTTGCGTCCTTTCACCGCGTTCCATACGCTGTCACCTTTGCGCAGCACGCCGGAGTAGACGCGCACGAAGGTCAGCTGTCCGACGTAGGGATCGCTCATCAGTTTGAACGCCAGCGCCGAGAACGGCTCGCTGTCATCCGCATGACGTTCATCGTGTTCGCCCTGCTCGTTGACGCCGCTCACTGCCGGTACGTCGAGCGGCGAAGGCATCAATTCAATTACCGCATCGAGCATGCGCTGCACGCCTTTGTTTTTGAACGCACTGCCGCACAGCATCGGCTGGATTTCACCGAGCAAGGTGCGCTGACGCAATCCAGCAACGACCTCGTCTTCACTGAGATCGCCCTGCTCCAGATAGCGATCCATCAGTGCTTCGCTGGCTTCTGCTGCCGCTGCCACCATGTTCTCGCGCCACTCGGTGGCGAGTGCTTGCAGCTCAGCAGGAATTGGCGCATAGCTGAAGCTCATGCCCTGGCTGGCGTCGTCCCAGTAAATGGCGCGCATTTTGTTGAGATCGACCACGCCACTGAAGTGCTCTTCCGCTCCGATGGGGATCACAATCGGCACCGGATTGGCGTGTAGGCGGTCTTTCATCATCTGCACCACGCGGAAAAAGTCCGCGCCCTGACGGTCCATTTTGTTGACGAAGGCGATGCGCGGCACGTGATATTTATTGGCCTGGCGCCACACGGTTTCAGACTGCGGCTGCACACCGCCAACGGCGTCATACACCATCACCGCGCCATCAAGCACGCGCATTGAACGCTCAACTTCAATGGTGAAATCGACGTGTCCGGGCGTATCGATGATGTTGATGCGGTGCGGCGTAAAGCTGCCGTCCATGCCTGGCCAGAAGCAGCTCACCGCCGCCGAGGTAATGGTGATACCACGCTCCTGCTCCTGCGCCATCCAGTCGGTGGTTGCCGCGCCATCGTGCACTTCACCTAACTTGTGGCTCATTCCGGTGTAAAACAGGATGCGCTCAGTGGTGGTGGTTTTACCGGCATCGATGTGCGCGGAGATGCCGATGTTGCGATAACGTTCGATGGGGAGGGTTCGGGGCATGATGCGTCCTTAGTCATTCGACTAGTTATGCGGCGCGCACCATTGCCCGCCGCTGCGCAACAGCCTAAACCTATTGTACGAGTAAATACGAACAGTTTGAGCCTTTTTTAAACATCGTTAAAATCTTGTATCTGATTCAGCATTTACGGGCTGGAAAGCCATCGCCGCTCACTTTAAGGTAAGGCTTTCACTCTCAACGGGAAAATTGACCATGCGTATTCTGGTAGTCGGCGCCGGCGCCACCGGCGGCTATTTCGGTGCGCGTCTGGCGCAAGCAGGACGTGATGTGACTTTTCTGGTGCGCGAGCGCCGCTTTCAGCAGTTGCAGCAAACCGGTCTGGTGCTAGAAACGCCATCCGGCAGCGAAGTGATTCAGCCACAACTGGCGCAGGCCGGTTCGCTGGATGGGCATTTTGACCTGATTATTTTGACGGTGAAAAGCTTCGCGCTGGATCAGGCGATGACCGACATCGCGCCCGCCGTCGGTTCGAACACGCTGATCATGCCGATCCTCAACGGCATGCGACATATCGATACGCTGCGTGCGCGCTTTGGCGACAAGGTGATTGGCGGCTTGTGCAAAATCAACGCCACGCTGGGTGAAAACGGCGAAGTGCTGCAGATGACGCCGCTGCATATCCTCTATTACGGCGCGCTGGACGGTAACAACGATGCGCGTTTGCAGCGTGTGGATGAAGCACTGCGTACGGCGCAATTTGATACGGTGTTTGCCGACAACATCATCAGCGAGCTGTGGGAAAAATGGTTGTTGCTTAGCACCTTGGGTGCGGTGTGTTGTCTCGCGCGCGGTAATACGCAACAGGTGCTAACGTCACAAGGCGGCGAAGCGCTGCTGCAAAGTGTATTTGGTGAAGTGTTGTCGGTACTGAGCGCGGAAGGTTATCAGCAGCGCCCGGCGGTGACGGCGAAGATTTATGAGACGCTCAATAATCCCAAAGCGGCGATGACCTCGTCAATGTATCGCGATTTAACTCAGGGCTTTGAGATTGAGGCCGATCAGGTGATTGGCGATCTGCTGGTGCGCGGCGCACGCAGCGGCGTGGTGACGCCGTTGCTGAACGCGGTGTATGTCAATTTGCAGGTGTACGTGCAGAGTCGATAAAACGGGTCGCCAGGAATGACAATCCCCGGACTGGTTTTTCGTAGGGTGCGCATTTATGCGCACCAGGTCACCATAAATGGCGACCCTACGGAAGTCGTGTTGATGGCGACCTAAACGTCACAATCGTGACTGCACGCCTGGCAACTGCTTCAGGCGTTGCCAGCCGGCTTCCACCTCTTCTGGCACCTCGACGTGGCCAAGGAAACCTTTGCCGCGCGGCCCGTAACCATTTTCATCGTCACGCAAGCGCTGGATTTCCCCCATCAGCAGCGAGAGAAAACGCTCCATCGACCACAATCCCTGCGGCGGCGCACCAATGATGCGCAACATCCCAGCGTCCATCTTCACCTGCGGCACAAACACCGGCCAGCTGATAAATTCCGGCGCATCCGCGCGATCGCGCCATTGATAGCGGAAGGTTTCCCAGGTGCGACGCTGCATCAGCGGATCCTGCACCAGCAATACGCGCTGCGGCTGCCAGCTGTGCTCATCCAGCAGTTTCTGGCTGAAGGCGGCGTTATCCCCGCAGTTGCGTGAGGCGGTTTCCAGCAGCAGCAGATCGTCCGGCAGCGCGGCAAAGACGCGGGCGACATCGCCTAACAATTCGGCTTCGCTTTTGCCTTTGCTGTCGATTTGGCGATACAGCGGATGCGCCGCGAGCATCTCCACCAGCAGCGGCGTTGAGTGGCCAATGCCGCCGCTGATCAATAACGGCAGCTGATATTTTTTCGCCACGGCAATTACCGCTTCCACGTTCGGTAGTACCGCGTGACCGGCGAGAATGGCTAAATCGATGTCGAGCGTGCCATCTTGTGGCATCTGATCCAGCGCCAGCCAAGCCGCCAAGGTGTTGATATCCTGAATCTGATGGTTATTGAGTTGCATCCGGTTCTCCTCTTTTTACCTTTGGCAGTGTAGCGGCTTAAGTGCGTGTCGGCAGGGAAAAATTTGCTACACTCGCAGCTTAATCTTCAGGAGAGATTCATGACTGCGCGCTCCGTAACCCTCGACGATGTTGCTCATCTGGCTGGGGTTTCTTATCAAACCGTTTCCCGCGTCCTCAACCATTCCGAGCAGGTTTCGCCGCGCACCCGCGCCAAAGTAGAAGCCGCGATGCAGCAGCTCAACTATGTGCCGAATCGCGTGGCGCAGCAGCTGGCGGGTAAAAACACCCGCACGCTGGGACTCGCCACCAGTGATTTAGCCTTAATGGCACCCGCACAGATCGCCTCGGCGATTCAGCAACGCGCGGCAGCGCAGGGTTATCATCTGGTGATCGCCATGGCGAATCCCAACAGCGCGCCGCAGGACACCGTGAATGAACTGCTGGCGCAACGCGTAGATGCGCTGCTGATCAACCTGCCGCTGGATGCCGCGCAGGCCGCGCAGATTCAACAACAGTGCGACCACAAACCGGTGCTGTTTCTCGATGTGGAGCGCAGCGCTGAAGTGGCGCAATGTCAGTATCAGAGCGAATCCGGTGCGCAGCAGGCGGTTGATCATTTGGTGGCGCTTGGCCATCGCCAGATTGGCGTGTTAAATGGCCCGGCAAGTTCCGCTTCGGCGCGCGCACGTTTCGCTGCGTGGCAGCAGGCGCTGGCGGCGCATCAGCTCACGCCATTCTGTGTGTTGAGCGGTGACTGGAGCGCGGCATCGGGCTATCAGGCGCTGCTGGCGCAGTTACCTGACCATCTGCCGCAGGCGATGCTGGTGGCCAACGATCAGATGGCGCTCGGCGCGATGCGGGCGCTGCATCAACATGGCGTGAGGATCCCGGCGGAGATTTCGCTGATTGGTTACGACGATACGGCGGAAAGCGCGTGGTATCAGCCGCCGTTAACTACCGTGCGGCAGGATTTGCAGCAGTTGGGCGCGGTGAGTGTTGATCGCTTGCTGGCGCAGCTGGAAGGCGGCGATGTGACAGAGAAGACGCTGGAAACCGAGCTGGTTCTGCGTGAGACCACGGCGGCACCGCAGCAGGATGAAGTGGATGTGGCAGAGATTGCGCAGCAGTTGCAGGTTTTGGCGCGGAAGTTGAAGCGTTGAGCGGGAAGTAGAAAGAAAAAGGTCGCCATGAATGGCGACCTTACGATTTATTGCGCTTTTGGCTCGCCCATCGCTTTCAACTTCTTCGACAGCTCGCGACGCTCTTTGGAGAGGTCAGCGTTTTTGATGATGTACTCATCAACGCGGTCTTCATAGTCCACACGCATGCTGGCGATAATTTCCTGCACCGCCTCGATGCTCATGCCTGGTTTGATGTATTCACTCAGGTTGTCCAGCAGCAGCACACGTTTCTGGTTATCACGGACTTTCTTCTCGTTATCCACGATTTCGCGCTGCAGTTTGTTTTTACGACGGAACATACGCACAAACTCCAGTACGTCCTGAAATGATTGCTTGGCATTTTCCATGTTGGCACCTTTCTTGAGGCCTGCGTCGGCAGGCGGAATAGTCATAACGTTTAGCTTAGCGGCTTGGCCGCCAGGGTTGCAATTCTCACCGCTAAATTCGGACTGGCGCTTATCTTAGCGCAAAGAAAGGGTGATTCACATTAAGTCATTGCCTGAGAAAACTATTTACGCAGCGCCAGACGCACTAAATCGGTCATGCGCTCCAGCTGACGCGCCTGTTCGAGGCTCAGCCAGACGTAACCGTAAATCGCCGTGGTTTCGGAACGTCCGCTGCGATTGGCGATCAGCTGCTCCAGTTCCTGGGTGATCTCCTCCAGCGCGTGGCTGTTGGCGGTGATCTGCTCGGTCTCACCTTTCACCATTAGCGTTGCCAGCGCATTCAACGTGTCTTCGGTCATCTGCTGAGTACGGCGCAGCGTGGGCGCGTTGAGCATAATCAAGTGGCTTTCACGCGACGACCACCATGCATCTATCTGCATCTGCATGGTATTCACCATATTGCGATTGATGGTTTGGATCGCCTCAAACACCGATTTCGGAATGCGCGTCTCTTTGCTCGCCGGCTCCAGCAGCGCACGCATTTTGATCACGCCGCTCAGCAGCTTCTGGAAAGGTTTATTCAGCCGCGGTTTCTCCAGCAGATTGGCGGAGAAACCGGTGTGATGCAGCTTGGCCATGGCGATAAATGCATCCGACAGCTGGATACGCCAATGGGTGTACGCGCGTTGCGCCCAGATGGCGCTAAACAGCAGTGCCATCAATGAACCGAGAATCACGTCGCCGCCGCGCCACATGGCGATGGTGAAATCCCCGGCCGGTGCGCCAACCACTACGCCGAGCGTGATACCGATCAACAGCGCCATGTAAGGATGTTTGCCCAGTGTCAGATAGCCGCAAACCACCATCACAATGGCGCACCACACCAGCATTACCGGCAGCGAAAACAGCTCAAGCTTGAGCGCAATCAGGCCGGATATCAGACCGGCGAAGGTGCCGCTAATACGCTGCACCACACGCGGCAGCACGTTGCCCCAGGTGGAAATCGGCCCCATCACTACCACCAGCGTAATCAGCGGCCAGGTGCCTTCGGGAATGTCGGTGAGGCGTACAAACAGGAAGCACAGCACAAAAGCGATAGCGATGCGCACGCCGTGCACGGCGCGATAGTGGCGGTAGAACCAGAACTCAATCTGCGAGATGGGCTTGTCAGCGCGTAACATGGTTGTCCGGGAACGCTAAAAATTTGCGCGCTATGTTACCCTGGCGAGGGCTGCGGCATCAGGGTTGAACGCAACTATTTTTCGTGTTTTGCTGAAATTCAACATGAGCGCTACATCTGATTTTCTCAATGGAAACATTGATGTAACGCAGTGGGTTTGGTGCGGTTATTGATAAGGTCGCCATGAATGGCGACCCTACGTGTATGGTTTTGTAGGGTCGCCATTTATGGTGACCGAACGGGTGCGATTTTGTAGGGTCGCCATTTATGGTGACCGAACGGGTGCGGTTTTGTAGGGTCGCCATTTATGGTGACCGAACGGGTACGGTTTTGTAGGGTCGCAATTTATAGTGACCGCGTAATTTAATCAGCCGCACGTACCGGAATATACATATCCACCAACCAGTCGCCGCTGTCAGATCCATCAGAAAGGTAATGCTCAAAACACGGACGATTGTCGACTTGCCAGCCGCCCTGCGCGTTCAAGCTATCGAACAAACTGCGCCACGCGCTGAAGAAATCGTTGTTGAGCACTTCAACACGCGCGTGAAAATAGCGGCCGCCCGGCAATAAGCCTTTTTCGATATCGTCGCCCGCCGCCGGAATCATCTCTTCTGGCGCGGTAATCACCGTTTCCACGCGCAGCTCTTCGGGCGGCAGCTCCTGCGGATTACCGTAATAGATCGCCAGCCATTCGCCTTCAACCTTGTGCTCACTCACCCAGCTTTTCAGCTGGTTAAAGCCGCGCGGCACGGTTTCCTGCCACGGACCTTGCAGATGATAACCGAGCCAGCTTTGCGGATTACGTTCAACAATCGATGCTTTCATACCTTGCCTCTCATCAGCAGCAGAAACAGCGATTGTGCCATCACCGCCGCAGTACGGCGACGATGATGACGCGGAAATACGCGACGGATTACAGTTTCTGTTTCACGTAATCGCTGATGCGCGTAATGATGCCAGCCTGATCAACCGCTTGCAGCGCGTAAAGCGGATAGCTTGCCAGCTGCTTATCTTTGTCCATCACCTGAATTTCACCAATCTGCTCGCCCGCTTTCAGTGGCGCTTCCAGATCTTTGCGATCGATGACGTATTTCGCCATCACGTTAGCCACTTCGGTGCGCGGCAGCGACAGGTAGATGTCCTGCGTGGTACCGACATCCACTTTATGCGGATTGCCGTACCAGACGTTTTCGGTACCGATTTTTTTGCCTGCGTGGAACAGCTGCACGGTGTCAAAGGTGTTTTGGCCCCACACCAGCAGCTTGCGCGCCTGATCTTCACGGCCTTTCGAACTCTTGCCGCCCATGATCACCGCGATCAAGCGATGACGCCCGACGACGTTGGAAGCGATGATGTTGAAGCCCGCACTTTCGGTGTGGCCAGTTTTCAGGCCATCGACGTGCAGATTTTGATCCCACAGCAAGCCGTTGCGGTTGTTTTGCGTAATGCCGTTCCAGCTCAGGGTTTTCTCACCGTACATGGCGTAGAAATCGGGCTCGCCGCTGATGATGGCGCGCGACAGCACCGCCAGATCGCGTGCGGTGGTGTGCTGGCCCGGCGCATCAAGGCCGTGCACGGTTTCGAAATGGGTGTGCGACAGACCGAGCTTCTGCACATAGCTGTTCATCATGGTAACGAAGCTGCTCTCGCTACCAGCCACGTGATCCGCCAGCGCCACGCAGGCATCGTTACCGGAATCGATAATCACGCCGCGCATCAGGTCGCGCACCGTGACCTGATCGCCCGGCTTGAGAAACATCAGCGAAGAACCTTTAAACACCGGATTGCCTGCGCCCCACGCATCTTTGCCGATGGTGACTTTGTCATCGCGGCTGATTTTGTTCTGATCGATAGCGCGATCAACGACATAGCCGGTCATCAGTTTGGTCAGGCTGGCCGGATTACGCTCTTCATCCGGATTGCCGGCAGTGAGAATTTGTCCGGTTGTGGCGTCCATCAACACCCACGAAGCCGCATCAATCGGCGGTGGCGTCAGGGGAAACGGCATGCTGTCGTCAGCCTGTGCCAACGATGCCCAAATAATCATTCCAGATACAGTTACCAGCAGACGCCTTTTCAACACTTCTTCCTCAAGATCAAAAAATGAATTTACCGCCGCACGTTTTACGGCAAATAGCGCTTACAGATCTGAATAAATTGAAAAAAAGTATGAACTGCGCGTAAATGCTGCGCGCCCGCTCGCAGCGAGGATGATCGAGGTTGTACTGCTATCCACGGACGACTATCCTGTGCGTTGATTCTCCATTGCCAGGATAACGCCGTGCCCGCCTCTGAGTTCACCTTCTTATTTCACGATTATGAAACCTTCGGTAAAAGCCCATCGCTGGACCGTCCGGCGCAGTTCGCGGGCCTGCGTACCGATAAAGAATTCAACGCGGTAGGTGAACCGCAGGTATTTTATTGCCAACCAGCCGACGATTATTTGCCGCAGCCGGAAGCGGTGATGATCACCGGCATTACGCCGCAAACCGCCAAAGCGCGCGGCGTGACTGAAGCGGCGTTTGCCGAACGCATTCACGGCCTGTTTAGCGAGCCGCAAACCTGTGTGATTGGTTACAACAATGTGCGTTTTGATGATGAAGTGACGCGCAATATCTTCTATCGCAACTTCTATGATCCGTACGGCTGGAGCTGGCAAAACGGCAATTCACGCTGGGATCTACTCGATGTGATGCGCGCCTGCTACGCGCTGCGCCCGGAAGGCATTGAATGGCCGGAAAATGATGATGGCTTCCCGAGCTTCAAGCTGGAGCATCTCACCAAGGCCAACGGCGTGGCGCACGAACAGGCGCACGATGCGATGTCGGACGTTTATGCCACGCTGGCGATGGCGAAACTGGTGAAAGAGAAGCAGCCGAAGCTGTTTGAGTTTCTGTTTACCCATCGCAACAAACAGAAACTGATGACGCTGATTGATATCCCGCAGATGAAACCGCTGGTGCACGTCTCCGGCATGTTCGGCGCGGCGCGCGGTAACACCAGTTGGATTGTGCCGCTGGCGTGGCATCCGGATAACCGTAACGCGCTGATTGTTGCGGATCTGGCCGGTGATATGTCGCCGCTGCTAGAGCTGGAATCCGATGAGCTACGTGAGCGTTTGTATACCCGTCACAGCGATTTGGGCGATCTGCCTGCGGTGCCGATCAAGCTGGTGCACATCAATAAGTGTCCGGTGCTGGCGCCCGCGAGCACGCTGCGTCCGGAAGATGCCGCGCGCCTGAATATCGATCGTCAGCAGTGCCTCGCTAATCTTAAGCTGCTGCGTGACCACGCGGAAGTACGTGAGAAAGTGGTGGCGCTGTTTGCCGACGCAGAGCCATTTACGCCTTCAGATGATGTGGATGCGCAGTTGTATGACGGTTTCTTCAGCGACGCCGACCGCGCGGGTATGAATATTATCCGCCAGACGCCGCCGCAGAACTTACCGGCGCTGGATTTGAGCTTCGAAGATAAGCGCATTGCTAAGTTGCTGTTCCGCTACCGCGCACGGAATTTCCCTGGCACGCTGGATGACGCCGAGCAGCAGCGCTGGTTGCAGCATCGCCGCGAAGCGCTGAATGCTGAGCGTGTGCAGGCGTTTCTGCTGGAGCTGGAGTCGCTGGCGAGTTTGCATGAAGGGAATGCGGAAAAGATGGCACAGCTGAAGGCGCTGTATTTGTATGCGCAGGAGTTGGTGTCTTAAGAAGATTTGTTCAATGCCCTCTTCGCAAGAGAGGGTTTTTCCTTTTTAACCGGCTTTTTACTTCGTTTTTTTAAACATCGAATTCTTTGGTTTCACTCTCCGTCTGATTTTTTAGTTCCGCTCTTAAAATACACATAACTCATAGCCTTTGACGGGCTTTTGAGACACGTCTCTTTAGCAGCTGAAATAGGTTTCTATACCATTTTTATTCTCTTAACTCACTATATCGCTTAGTTATTGAATCGGAATTGAAACTATGAACTTACTTGCATATGACCAGACAAAATATATTTACAGAGATATTCGACGCCCTACTTTCGCCGGCTCCACCGGTGAATACCATCCAAACACCGTAGTAAGAATTACGCTTGGCCAAAAACAGATCAATGCGGATTACAACCCTGTTGACGGTAAATACACCTGGACGCTCGATGAAGATCTGCCTGATGGTGTTTATAATCTGTCAATTTTTGTCATTGATGCTGCAGGTAATGTTGGTCCAGCAACCCTGCGCACGCTGGTCATTGATACTACGCCTCCAGAAGCCCCTGAGCTTATAAATCTCAAAGATGACGTTGGCACGAAAACCGGTAGCTTTGATCCGGGCCAGCTGACAGACGATGCTAAACCAACTCTGACGGGCGTTGCTCAGCCTAATACCGTTGTATATTTACGGGATGCAGCAGGCAATAATATTGGCAGTGCAAAAACTGATGCAGTGACCGGCAAATGGGTTATCGAGCCGAATAATGATTTGCAACAGGGTGAGAACGTATTAACCCTGGTGGCTATTGAAGAGTTTGGCAAAGATGCCAATGATGCACCGATTTACCGTGAGGGCAAAGTCTCTGATTCCTTCATCATTAATGTTGGCATGGCTGACTTCGTTACCATCGTCGACGCCCTTGATGATGCGGGTAAATGGAGTGGCGTGCTGAACAATGGCGCGCTTACCGACGACACTACGCCAACACTGCGCGGCCAGGCAAATGAAGGCGCTACGGTCATCGTTTACTACCGCAAAGCGGGTGAAAGCACCTGGGCAGGAAGCGCAACCGCAACGGTGAACGGACAAAACTGGAGCTGGACCCCTTCACCTGCGCTGGCGGCCGGTCAATACGAGTTCCAGGCGGCGACACCTAAAGTCTCTTCTGCACTATTTAACCTGGACATCTTTGCTGCGGGTTCAGGCGATCAACAGACAAAAATCACCGAAGTCTGGGACGATTTCGGCACCAGTATCGGCAAACTCAACAGCGGTGATTTTACCGATGACATGTCACCGAGATTCACTGGTCGGGCAGAATCGAACAGCCGGGTTGTAATTCAGTACACGCTCAATGGCAGCCAGAACAGTGTCACCGTTGATGTAGGCCATGATGGAAAGTGGAGCTGGACGCCGTCGGTTGATCTGTTGGCTGGCGACTGGAATTTCCAGGTTAAGAGTGAAGGTGCAGCGGACTGGAATGACAGTTTCGATCTGCATATTTATCCGTCACCTTCGGTGCCGACCACCATTACGCAGGTTTTTGATGATGTAGGCGTTACCGGGCCTGTCGGCAACAACGGTATCACCGATGACAGCACCCCAACCTTATCCGGTCGCTCTGAAGCGGGACGCTTTGTCCTTATTTACGACGGCAACACACTGCTGGGCTCCACGCAGACAAGCAGTAATGGTGACTGGATTTTCACGCCGGCGGCGCTGGGCGACGGACGCCATAACTTCTGGGCCGTGCAGCGTGACTATTCCGGCGTGTCAAATAAATGGCAGATCGAAATCGATACTTCCGGTTTGGGTCCGGATAAACCAAGCATTACAGGATTGTTCGAGCACCAGGCGAGTGGCGCATACGACAAGTTTGTTAATGGCGGCATTATTGATGATGGCAGCGTAAAGGTTGAAGGCACTGGCCGCGCGCTGAGCGTTATTAATATTTACGATGGCACAACGTTAATTGGCAGCACCACGGCAGGCACCGACGGTAAATGGTCATATCTGCACGACAGTAATTATACTTCAGGTTTCCACAGTATCACCGCAAGAGAAGTAAAATCAGCCGGAGTCAGCGACCCTTCAAATGAAGCCAGGTTTACTTTGGTGGGTACTGGAAAATCGGGTGAAAGTTACTTCGCTCAAAGCTTTGATAATGATCAAGCGGTCATGACAGGAAGCAGGTCATTTAGTTCAGGATACACTTTCCGTTCAAGAAACGGGGGCACCTTAAAATTAGTGGAAGGTACTCTGTACTCTAAAAACCAAGCGATAGTTAAAAATGAACCAGGTTACCTTAAGTTTCTTGATGACGGTGATACCGCTGCGAAAAGTGTCACTTTTGAAATAGCAGCTTCTACTGATTTTTATATGGCAGTTAATGGGCTGTTCGACAGTGGCTGGGCACGGTTAACTTATTTCAGCACCACAGGTAAAATTTTGGGATCTTCGGACTTCGGTTCCAAAGTTGGTGTAGCAAACGAGGGAGTTGTAAAACAATCAGGATTTGTAGCGCCACAAGGTGAATTGATTGGCAGGGTGACAGTTACGGTTAAAGATAAAGGGGGAATGGGTATTGCAAGTGTTATGTATGGTGCTTCAAGTGATTTCCCAGGTAAAGGTGCCTCATATTTTAATATTCCAGCTGGAGTTGCATATTCATTTACCGCAGGTACAGGACTTGACGGTTTCGGAATTGTAACCGGCGTGGCTTATACCGAAAACGGAAAGCTGAAGCTTTCACCTGATGATATTTTTAGCTTTACTGTCGGCCAGACTACTGACATCCAATTCAGCTTGGAAGGTTATGTCGGCGTGACTTTTTATGATGCCTATAACAATGTAATACATTCCGGTAGTTATAGTAGCTTCGTAAACTATACTGCACCTGCTGGTCAGCTAATCTATCGTGTTGCGATCGATACCTATGGTCAGACTAATGTTCTGATTGATAACGTTGTATGGGGAAATAACCCAGGAAACCCCGATTACGGCTACGACAGTAATAGCGCCAACATCGCTGCCCATGATGACAGCAAGGTTGAGTTAAATGGCCTTGTCGAATCCAAAGCGATTATTGACCTGCAAGATGGTGAAAGCACCACCAAGGTTATCACCGTAGAAGATTTGCTGACTTATGGCGAGGAAGGTCTTTTCACTGAAGCTGATGCCAGGCAACTGATGATTCAGGGCGATAAAAATGATGTTATTCAACTGAAAGATATTATGCCGGAAGGTGACGATGTCGAGCAGTGGACGCATCAAAAAGGCACCATTACCGTTGCGGGCGTAAAATATGAAGTTTATAGCCACAATGGTGAGAATGCAGAGCTGCTGGTACAGTCAGATGTTAAAGTTGAAATAATCTGATTTGCTCTGAAGTAATGTAAATTGCGGCGCGCGGTAACACCAGCTGGATTGTGCCGCTGGCGAGTTTGCATGAAGACAATACTGAGAAGATGGCACAGCTAAAGGCGCTGTATTTGTATGCGCAGGAGTTGGTGTCTTAAGAAGATTTGTTCAATGCCCTCTTCGAAAGAGAGGGTTTTTCCTTTTTAACCGGCTTTTTACTTCGTTTTTTTAAACATCGAATTCTTTGGTTTCACTCTCCGTCTGATTTTTTAGTTCCGCTCTTAAAATACACATAACTCATAGCCTTTGACGGGCTTTTGAGACACGTCTCTTTAGCAGCTGAAATAGGTTTCTATACCATTTTGATTCTCTTAACTCACTATATCGCTTAGTTATTGAATCGGAATTGAAACTATGAACTTACTTGCATATGACCAGACAAAATATATTTACAGAGATATTCGACGCCCTACTTTCGCCGGCTCCACCGGTGAATACCATCCAAACACCGTAGTAAGAATTACGCTTGGCCAAAAACAGGTCAATGCGGATTACAACCCTGTTGACGGTAAATACACCTGGACGCTCGATGAAGATCTGCCTGATGGTGTTTATAATCTGTCAATTTTTGTCATTGATGCTGCAGGTAATGTTGGTCCGGCAACCCTGCGCACGCTGGTCATTGATACTACGCCTCCAGAAGCCCCTGAGCTTATAAATCTCAAAGATGACGTTGGCACGAAAACCGGTAGCTTTGATCCGGGCCAGCTGACAGACGATGCTAAACCAACTCTGACGGGCGTTGCTCAGCCTAATACCGTTGTATATTTACGGGATGCAGCAGGCAATAATATTGGCAGTGCAAAAACTGATGCAGTGACCGGCAAATGGGTTATCGAGCCGAATAATGATTTGCAACAGGGTGAGAACGTATTAACCCTGGTGGCTATTGAAGAGTTTGGCAAAGATGCCAATGATGCGCCGATTTACCGTGAGGGCAAAGTCTCTGATTCCTTCATCATTAATGTTGGCATGGCTGACTTCGTTACCATCGTCGACGCTCTTGATGATGCGGGTAAATGGAGTGGCGTGCTGAACAATGGCGCGCTTACCGACGACACTACGCCAACACTGCGCGGCCAGGCAAATGAAGGCGCTACGGTCATCGTTTACTACCGCAAAGCGGGTGAAAGCACCTGGGCAGGAAGCGCAACCGCAACGGTGAACGGACCAAACTGGAGCTGGACCCCTTCCCCTGCGCTGGCGGCCGGTCAATACGAGTTCCAGGCGGCGACACCTAAAGTCTCTTCTGCACTATTTAACCTGGACATCTTTGCTGCGGGTTCAGGCGATCAGCAGACAAAAATCACCGAAGTCTGGGACGATTTCGGCACCAGTATCGGCAAACTCAACAGCGGTGATTATACCGATGACATGTCACCGAGATTCACTGGTCGGGCAGAATCGAACAGCCGGGTTGTGATTCAGTACACGCTCAATGGCAGCCAGAACAGCGTCACCGTTGATGTAGGCCATGATGGAAAATGGAGCTGGACGCCGTCGGTTGATCTGTTGGCTGGCGACTGGAATTTCCAGGTTAAGAGTGAAGGTGCAGCGGACTGGAATGACAGTTTCGATCTGCATATTTATCCGTCACCTTCGGTGCCGACCACCATTACGCAGGTTTTTGACGATGTTGGCGTTACCGGGCCTGTCGGCAACAACGGTATCACCGATGACAGCACCCCAACCTTATCCGGTCGCTCTGAAGCGGGACGCTTTGTCCTTATTTACGACGGCAACACACTGCTGGGCTCCACGCAGACAAGCAGTAATGGTGACTGGAGTTTCACGCCGGCGGCGCTGGGCGACGGACACCATAACTTCTGGGCCGTGCAGCGTGACTATTCCGGCGTGTCAAATAAATGGCAGATCGAAATCGATACTTCCGGTTTGGGTCCGGATAAACCAAGCATTACAGGATTGTTCGAGCACCAGGCGAGTGGCGCATACGACAAGTTTGTTAATGGCGGCATTATTGATGATGGCAGCGTAAAGGTTGAAGGCACTGGCCGCGCGCTGAGCGTTATTAATATTTACGATGGCACAACGTTAATTGGCAGCACCACGGCAGGCACCGACGGTAAATGGTCATATCTGCACGACAGTAATTATACTTCAGGTTTCCACAGTATCACCGCAAGAGAAGTAAAATCAGCCGGAGTCAGCGACCCTTCAAATGAAGCCAGGTTCACGTTGGTGGGTACCGGAAAAACGGGTGAAGGCTTTTATGTTAACAACTTCCATGATGATGCAATCATCAATGGAGCAGGAAGGCAATTTCAATCAGGATACACTTTCAGGATACCAGAAGGGGGCTCCATAAAATTAGTGTCCGGTGGGGTATTCTCTACAAACCATACTTTAGTTAAAAAGGAGTTAGGTGCCCTTAAGTTATGGGGTGGCGATGATACTTCTATACATAGAGTTATTTTTGATACCCCCCCTGCTACTGATTTTTATATGACAATTGCTGGGCTTTCAAACAATGGTTTTGCTGGTTTAGATTATTACAGCACCACAGGTAATTATTTGGGAACCTCGGATTTCCTTAGGAAAGGGGGGGTATCAATATATGGGAATTTGTTTTCATCAGGTTTTGTAGCGCCACAAGGTGAATTAATTGGTCAAGTAAGAATTTCTTACAGAGATAAAGGTGGGATTGCTATTCAAGGCATTAATACTGGCATGTCCAGTATCTCACAAAAAGGTAGCGTATATTTTGACCATGACGTTCCTGAAGGACATGTATTTAGTGCGGGTGCAGGACAGAATAATTTTCGAGTTCTAGACGGAGTGCTTTATAGTCAAAGCGGAAAGATGAAAATTTCACCTGACACTGATTTATTTAGCTTTACTGTAGGTCAGACCTCTGATATCCAATTTAGTACGGAAACTGCTGCCGGCGTTATTTTTTATGATGCCTATGACAATAGATTGCATTATGGTAATTACAATGGCTATGTAAATTATACTGCACCTGCTGGTCTACAAATTTATCGTGTTGAGATCGAAAACTATGGGCGTAGTAATATCCTGATTGATAACGTTGTATGGGGAAATAACCCAGGAAATCCCGATTACGGCTACGACAGTAATAGCGCCAACATCGCTGCCCATGATGACAGCAAGGTTGAGTTAAATGGCCTTGTCGAAACCAAAGCGATTATTGACCTGCAAGATGGTGAAAGCACCACCAAGGTTATCACCGTGGAAGATTTGCTGACTTATGGCGAGGAAGGTCTTTTCACTGAAGCTGATGCCAGGCAACTGATGATTCAGGGCGATAAAAATGATGTTATTCAACTGAAAGATATTATGCCGGAAGGTGACGATGTCGAGCAGTGGACGCATCAAAAAGGCACCATTACCGTTGCGGGCGTAAAATATGAAGTTTATAGCCACAATGGTGAGAATGCAGAGCTGCTGGTGCAGTCAGATGTTAAAGTTGAAATAATCTGATTTGCTCTGAAGTAACGTAAATTAACGCTGTGTCATTTTTTAATTAATGACACAGCGTTTTTATTTCAATCCCAAAGATCACAATTGATGCGCGGAATTAACCACGTTATTTAAATCATGCCCCAAACCAACCACGTCAGCGCAAAGCCGCTTAATCCCATAATCGTGGTCAATACCGTCCAGGTTTTCAAACCGTCGGCCACTGACAAGCCCAAGTAGCGCGTCACCACCCAGAAACCGGCGTCATTAACGTGCGACAAACCTAAGCCGCCGAAGCAAGCCGCCAGCGTCACCAGCACGCGCTGCATATCCGTCACATCGCCCACCGCCTGGCTTAGTAAACCACTGGTGGTCAGAATCGCGACCGTTGCCGATCCCTGCGACGCACGTAGCGCCAGTGACAAAATAAACGCCGCCGGCACCAGCGGCAGATGCAAGGTTTCCAGCGTCAACGCCAGCGCTTTGCCTACGCCCGATTCCACCAGCACCTTACCAAAGGCACCGCCTGCGCCCGCCACCAGAATCACGCTGGCAGAGCTGGGAATCGCACGCCCGGTGAGATCTTCCAACTTCTCTTTGCTCCAGCCTCGACGCACGCCGAGCAGCCACGCCGCCAGTCCCAATGCAATCAGCAGCGCAATCGCTGGGGTTCCAATCACCGTCATCACCGAGCGTAGCGTGCTGCCTTCTGCCAGCGTGGTGTGTGCTACCGTTCCCATGACGATTAACAGAATCGGCACGACAATCAGGCCGGTAATCGTCAGCGCACCCGGCGGTGGCGCGTCGTTTTTCGGCTTGCCTTCCGGCTTCGCCAGCTGTAGCTGCTCCAGCACATCGACGGAAAGATGGTATTGACGCAGGTTCATCGCTTTCGCTACGTAGTAACCGACGATACCGACCGGAATCGAGATCAGGATTCCGAGCATCATCAGCCAGCCCATATCAGTATGCAGAATCCCTGCAGCCGCTGCAGCGCCTGGATGCGTAGGCAGCGCCACGTGCACCGTCAACATCACGCCCGCCATCGGCAAGCCAAACTTCAGCGGTGACACGCGTGCCACTTTGGTGAAGCCATAAATCAGCGGAATCACGATGATGAAGCCAACTTCGAAGAACACCGGAATGCCGAGGATAAACGCCGCCATGGTCAGCGCCGCCACGGTACGCTTGATACCCAGCGATTTACTGAAGCGTTGCGCCAGCGACTCCGCGCCGCCCGAGGCTTCAATCACTGCGCCGAGCATCGCCCCCAGCACGATGATAATGGTGATATGCCCCAGCAAGTTCCCCATGCCGCTAAAGATGGTTTCCATGATTTTGTCGGCGGGAATGCCAGTAGCAATCGCCACCAGCAAGCTGACGATCAGCAGCGCCACAAAGGGGTGAACTTTGGTTTTAATTACCAGCAGCAGCAAGATCACGATGCTGGCAGTAGCTATAGCTAACAACAATGCGGTAGACATGGTATCCCTCTGATTTATATCTATTTATTAGTATGGTTATTTCTGGCATTGACGAATTGAGGTAAGACTTGCCCAACACAGCGTGCAAAGCCGCTGCGTTGGGCGGTAAAACAGGGGTTATTTAGCGTAAGGCGCGAACCAGCCAAGGCCCGCTTCGGTGCGGCCACGCGGGATATATTCACATCCCACCCAACCGTCGTAACCCACTTCATCCAGCAGATTGAACAGATAGGAATAGTTGATCTCGCCTTCATCCGGTTCGTGACGGTGCGGCGCAGAAGCAATCTGGATATGGCGATAACGACCGGCGTATTCACGAATCAGATGCGTCAGATTGCCGTCCACCAGCTGCGCATGGAACAGATCGAGTTGGGTAAAGACGTTGGGCCGATCGATACGCGCCATCATCGCCAGCGTCTGATACTGGCTTGAGTAGAGATAATTCGGCTTGGTAACCGGATTGAGCGCTTCCAGCAGCAGGCGAATGCCGTGCGGCGCAAAACGCTCACTGGCGTAATGCATATTGCGCACAAAAGTCTCTTCATAGGCTGCACGATCGGCACCGTTTGGCACCGTTGCCGCCATTACATGCACCTGCGGCACATTGAGCGCCAGCGCGTATTCCAGCGCCCGATCAATATCGGCGCGCGCTTCCTGTTCACGGCCCGGAATAGCAGAAACGCCCCACTCGCCCGCCTGCACGTTGCCTGCGGCAGTGTTGAACAGCACCAGTTCCAGCTGATGTTTTTCCAGCTCGGCTTTAATCACTCCGGCAGGAAAGTCATACGGGAACAGGAATTCCACCGCGCGAAAACCGGCGTTAGCAGCGGCGGCAAAGCGTTCGATAAACGGCAGTTCACCGAACTGGGTAGATAAATTGGCTGCAAACTTAGGCATTAGAAATTCCTCAATTCCGCGACTTCGCTATCGGTCAGATAACGAATCGAACGGTTGCCGAGCGTAAACATCAGGCGCGCGGTCTCTTCCAGTTCTTCGGTGTTATTGGCGGCTTCGCGCAGGGATTTTCCCACCACCACCGGACCGTGATTGGCCAGCAGGAAGGCGCTATAACGCGAGGCCAGATTGGCCAAATCGTCAGCCAGACGCTGATCGCCCGGCTTGTAGTATGGCACCACCGGTACATCACCCACGCGCATCACCACATACGGCGTGAACGGGCGAATGCAATTTTCAGTATCGAGATCGTTCAGGCAGGAGAGCGCCGTCAAATAGTGGCTGTGCAGATGCACCACCGCTTTGCACTCCGGATTATTCAGATAGAGCGCGCGGTGAAATGCGACCTCTTTCGATGGCTTGTCGCCGGAGATCCATTCGCCCTGAATCGTCACTTTCGACAGACGATCGGCCTGCAACTCGCCGAGGCAGGAGCCGGTTGGCGTCGCCAGCAAGTTGCCATCTTCCAGCAGCAGCGACAGGTTGCCTGCCGAACCGGTAGCGTATCCGCGCTGAAAGAAGGATGCGCCGAGCTGCACCATTTCTTCGCGTGCTTGTTGTTCCGTCATGCTGAAAACTCCTGTTGTGCGCGGGCAAAGAACTGTTCGTCGCCAAAGTTGCCTGATTTCAGCGCCAGCGACAGCGGCTGATGGATATCGCGCACCCACGGCACGCCCGGCGAAATCATTGGGCCAATGTGGAATGCGGTGACGCCAAGACTTTGTGCCACCACGCCCGAGGTTTCACCACCGGCGACGATAAAGCGCTGCCAGCCACGGCTTTTCAGCTCACGCGTTACCGCAGCAAACAGCTGCTCAACCGCTTCACTGCTGCGCGCCGCGCCGTATTGCTGCTGAATGGCTTGCAGCTGCTGCGCATCGGCGGTAGCAAACAGCAAGGGTGCCAGATCGGGCTGATGATTGGCTTCCACCCAATCACAGAGCTCCTGTGCATAGCTTTCAGCGTTATCGAGGCAGCGCTCCACCAACACTTCGTGCGATGGCGCTTGCTGGCGATACGCCTGCACCTGACGATTGGTCATCTGCGAGCAGGAGCCGGAGATTACAACCGCACGCTCGCCTTGCGGACGTCCGGCGTGTTCAGCGTCGCTGTTCTGCTGCTGCGTCGCCCAGGCGCGAGCGATACCGATCGCCAGGCCTGAACCGCCCGTCACCAGACGCGTCTCTTTCAGCGCTTCGCCCTGCGTCAGCAAGTGCTGCTCATGCAACGCGTCCAGCACCACATAGTTGATGCCCTGCGCCTTCAAATCCTCCAGTTGCGCACGCACCGCATCAGCACCTTGATCCAGTTGAGCCGCGTTGATCACCGCCGCCTGACCTTTGGCCTGACGCGTCATCAAACGCACCAGATTGCTGTCGGTCATTGGCGTTACCGGATGGTGCCGCATGCCCGATTCGGACAGCAGTTGATCGGCGACAAACAGATAACCCTGATACACCGTGCGACCGTTAACCGGCAGCGACGGCGAGATCACCGTTTGCGTTTCGCCCAACGCCGCCAGCAGCGCATCGGTCACCGGGCCAATATTGCCCTGCTCGGTGCTGTCGAAGGTGGAGCAATATTTGAAGTAGAAACGATCGCAGCCCTGCTGTTGCAGCCACTGCAGCGCCGCCAGCGACTGATCGATCGCCTGCTGCGCCGGGCAAGAGCGCGACTTCAGGCTGATCACAATCGCCTGCGCACTCAGTTCGTCGTGACTTTCCGGCACGCCGTTGAACTGGATGGTCGGCAGACCGTTCTGCACCAGAAAACTGGCGATGTCGGTCGCACCGGTAAAATCGTCTGCAATGACGCCTAAACGCATGATTACTTCTCCTTCGCCTGCGGCAGCGTGATGCCGCTGAAGATCTTGATCACCGCGCTGTCATCTTCACGACCGTGACCGGCGTTGCTGGCTTCGGTAAACATGTTGAGCGCAGTGGAGGCCAGCGGCAGCGGGAAGTGCAGCGACTTGGCGGTATCTGCCACCAGATTAAGATCTTTAACGAAGATATCGACCGCTGATTTCGGCGAATAATCGCCATCCACCACGTGACGCATGCGGTTCTCAAACATCCACGAGTTACCGGCGGCGTTGGTGACCACGTCATACATGGTATCGAGTGGAATACCGGCGCGTGCGGCCAGCGCCATCGCTTCAGCGCCCACGGCAATGTGTACGCCCGCCAGCAGCTGATGAATGATTTTGACGGTTGAGCCGAGACCGATTTCGCTGCCCACGCGATAGACTTTCGCCGCCACCGCATCCAGCACCGGCTTCAGCAGGGCAAAAGCTTCGTCGCTGCCGGAGGCCATCACGGTCATCTCACCGACCGCCGCTTTGGCTGCGCCGCCGGAAACCGGTGCATCCAGCATCAGCAACTGATGCTGCGCCAGCTGTTGTTCAATCGCCTGCGCATCCTGTGAAGAGATGGTAGAAGAGACCATCACCACGGTGCCGGGCTTGAGCTGTGCCGCCACGCCGTTTTCACCAAACAGAATCGCTTTAACCTGCGCGGCATTCACCACCAGTAGTAACACCGCATCCAGTTCCGCGGCAAAGCTGGCAGCGGAGGTCTGCGCATCACGCGCACCGGCCTGACGCAGGGTTTCCAGCGCCTGCGGATTGAGATCAACACCCCAGGTATTTAATCCTGCACGGATGCAAGACTGCGCTGCACCCATGCCCATGGAACCTAAACCAATCACGCCGATGTTATTCACGGTTGCTGACATAGCAAACCTCCATTGTTAATTTAAGTGATAATTTGTTCATTGGTGTTAAGTCTGCCGCAGTCAGTGGCGAATAAACGTGCGTGATATCACAAAAACTAACTTCACTGCGTAACGCTTAACATGGATTCACAGGAGGAAGTTAGCGCGCCGCACCCTGTTGATACGGGATTTCTGCTTAAATTCTAGCTAGATAATTTGTGCTGCGGGCTGTGAATCGATGATCTACAATGTGAAAAAATGATAATTCAGGGAGAGCAATGTGATTCCGGTTGAACGTCATCAACAAATTTTAGCGCTGGTTGCCGAACGCGGCGTTGTCAGTATTGCCGAGCTTACTGAGCGGTTGGGTGTGTCGCATATGACGATACGTCGCGACGTGCAGAAGCTGGAAGAGCAAGGCGCGGTGTTGTCAGTTTCGGGCGGTGTGCGCTCGGCAGATCGCCTGGCGGCTGAGCCGTCGCATCTGGCGAAAACCAATATGTACAGCGGCGAGAAGATGGCGATTGGTCAATATGCCGCGCGCCATATTCCGCGCAATAGCTGCATCTATATCGATGCCGGCACCACCACTCTGGCGCTGGCGCGCGAGCTGGTAGAACGTGATGACCTGCTGGTGGTGACCAATGATTTCGTGATTGCACGCCTGCTGATGGGAAGGAGCGGCTGCAAACTGATTCACACCGGCGGCACGGTGTGTCGTGAGAACCGTTCCAGCGTCGGTGAAGCAGCTGCACGCAGTTTGCGCCAGCTGGCGATCGATATCGCATTTATCTCCGCGTCCTGCTGGGGCCCGCGCGGGCTGTATACGCCGGATGAGGATAAAGTGCCGGTCAAGCAGGCGGCGAGCGATGTCAGTAGTAAGCGCGTGTTGTTAAGCGACAGTTCGAAGTACAACAAGATTGCGACGCATCTGGCGTTGCCGCTGGAGCGCTTTGATACCTTGATTACGGATGCGGAGTTGAGTAAAGCGGGACGCGAGGCGTTGAGTGCGGGGAGCTGGGAGTTGGTGCTGGCGAGCTAGGTTTTACGGTTTTAAACCAGGTCGCCATTCATGGCGACCCTACGATGTAGGGTGCGCATGAATGCGCACCTGGTCATTTAAATCACACTTCTTCGCTGAACTGCGGAACCGGGTTCCGGAAGGTGCGGGTAACAAACGCGAGGTAAATAATACCAATCGCTGCCCACACCAGGCCGAGCACCATTGAGGTCTCTTCCAGGTTAATCCACAACGCACCGACTGTCAGGGCGCCCATCACCGGCAGCACCAGATAGTTGAGGTGATCTTTCAGCGTCTTGTTACGCTTCTCACGGATCCAGAACTGCGCAATCACCGACAGGTTCACAAAGGTGAATGCGACCAGTGCACCGAAGTTAATCAGCGCGGTTGCGGTGACCAGGTCGAAGTTGATTGCCAGCAGCGCCACTCCCCCCACCAGCAGCACGTTCAGAGACGGCGTGCGATAAGTCGGGTGAATGAAGCCAAAGAAACGCTGTGGGAACACGCCATCGCGGCCCATTACGTACATCAGACGCGAAACGCCTGCGTGCGCGGCCATACCGGATGCCAGCACCGTCACCACCGAGAAGATCAGAATGCCAATCTGCAGCGCTTTACCCGCCACGAACAGCATGATTTCTGGCTGTGAAGAGTCCGGATTGGTGAAGCGTGAGATGTCCGGGAAGTACAGCTGCAGGAAGTAAGAGACACCGATAAAGATCACACCACCAATCAGCGCGGTGAGGAAAATCGCGCGCGGGATAGTGCGTTCAGCATCTTTGGTCTCTTCCGACAGTGAACTGATGCCGTCAAAGCCGAGGAACGAGAAGCAGAGAATGGTCGCACCGGTAATCATCGGCACTACGTGTGCATTCTCAGACCAGAACGGTTTGCTGCTGGTCAAGGTTCCTGCGCCAACACCGTTTGCCACACCGTAAACCACCATGCCGGTGATCACTACCATCACTACCACTTGCAGCACCACGATCACGCTGTTGAAGTTGGCAACGGTTTTGATTCCACGCAGGTTGGAGATGGTCATAAAGGCCACCAGCAGCACCACGAAAATCCACGACGGAATGCCCGGCACCAGCGTCTCAAAGTAGCTTTTCGCCAGCAGGATGTTGATCATCGGCATGAACAAGTAGTCCAGCAATGATGACCAGCCAACCATAAAACCGACGTGCGGACTGATTGCCTTCTGAGCATAGGTGTAAGCGGAGCCCGCAGATGGGAAGCGGCGTACCAGCTTGCCGTAGCTCACGGCAGTAAACAGAATCGCGATCAGGGCGAAAGCATAAGCGGTGGCGACGTGGCCGTCGGTCAATCCAGACACGATACCGAAGGTATCAAACAGGGTCATTGGCTGCATATACGCCAGGCCCATCATGACAACCGGGATCAAGGTCAGGGATTTTTTCAGATGTGCACGCTGAGGTGCGGCAGAGGTGTTAAGCGACATTGTTCAGGCCCCCGCAGACGACAACCGCGATCGGTTGGGCTACAGGGCTACTGCGCAATTTGCTGCAGTGAGAAGTGATATAAGAGTTTGCGATTGTCGCGGCGCCGTAGTCATCACGGAAGCGAGAACCAGCCTGAGCTAGTGCAATGTTAAACAGTCCCATCTTTGTTTTCCTCAAATCTCACGCACAAGCGTGTTTGTCAGTATCTATCTATCCGGATGCGTGTCCGGCCTCGTTTGAATTTCAGTGAGTACATCATGCAAAAAAATAACCGACGGGATAAGCGTCGGTTATGTTTCTCATTTTGCAGGGCGCGTATTTTGCCCCAACTTATGCCATCGGCACAAGACGTTAGATCAAATCTTCCTGCGTCAGGCGTTCTTCAGCATCCAGTCGATTTCTGTTGAGGTGATTAAGCGCTCAAACTGCATCAATTCATACTGTTTGCAGCTGTGCCACACGCCGCTGAAACGCTCGCCCAACAGCTTCTGCAGCGGGTAGCTATTCTCGAATTCATACAGCGCATCGCTCTGCCGAATCGGTAATGCCAGCCCTTCTGCTTCATGTCCATTGCCCTGCACCGGATGCGGTAAGGGTAGCTGATTATCCAGACCGTGCAAAATACCGGCAAGAATAGTTGACACCACCAGATAGGGATTTGCATCCGCACCGGCCACGCGATACTCAATGCGATGGTTATCCGCATCGCCGCAAGGCACGCGCAACGCCACAGTACGGTTGTTATGTCCCCACGATGCCTGCAGCGGCACATAGGCTTCCGGCAGGAAGCGACGATAGGCATTCACATTCGGCGCCAGCAACGCCATCGAAGCCGGCATCAGATCGATCATGCCCGCCAGCGCGCGTTTCATCAGCGGTGAATCGCTGCCGTCATCCAGCGCGAAGGCGTTGTGATCGGCGGCATCCAGCATGCTGATGTGCACATGCATGCCGCTTCCGGCGTACTCTTCGTAAGGTTTGGCCATGAATGTCGCGGTCATGCCGTGATTTTCCGCTACCTGACGCACCAGCCGTTTCAGCTGAATGGCATGGTCGCAGGCTTTAAGCACGTCGCGCGTGTGATGCAGGTTGATTTCGAACTGGCCAGGTGAAGCTTCCGCCAGCGCGCCATCGGCGGGAATACCTTGCAGCTTAGCTAAATGGTCGATATCCCGCAGCACGTCGGCGAAGTGATCAAGATTATCCACCGAATAGACCTGGCTCTGCATATTGCGTTCATCACTGCCCGGCGAGCACGGCGGCTGAATAAAGCCCTCGGCATCGCGCTTTTTATCCACCAGATAGAACTCCAGCTCTACCGCTACCACCGGGAACAATCCTCGATTGCGCAACTGTTGCCACAGCCGATTGAGGACATTACGGGGTTCAACGTCAAAGGGAGTGCCATCTTGGTTACACATGGTCAGCAACAGCTGGGCTATGTGCGTGGGATCGGCGGCAGAGGGAATTAAGGTTCCGGGAACCGGCATGCAGAGGTGGTCGGGTTCGCCGAGTGATTGTCCAAGTCCGGCGTCTTCGACGGTGTTACCGAGAATATCCATCGCGAAAACCGAAGCTGGGAAGTAACACCCTTTTTCCAGTTTTGCCAATGCGGAGATGGGAATGCGTTTACCGCGAAATACCCCATTTAAATCATTAAGAAGAATATCGACATACTGCGTTTCAGGATGGCGTTCCAGCCAGGTTTTGACCTCCAGCTGGAACGCGCTTGTTCGTTTCTCTTCACTATGTCGCGTGAAGTCTTCTACTTCTACGAGGTTCGTCATGATCCCACCCGCCCTTTACCGTTTAATATTGGTGCGCGTAATGCTCAAAATAACAGCCACTCCTCTAACATAGCTCTAACGCAAAAAGTGTGCAAATGTAACAATTCTGTTTGAGGAATGAACGATCGGTTGCTAGATTGACAAAATATTGCACACTTTACAGGCCAGCCGCGCATTTCCGGCGAAAATATTGAACAGCAACGCGGAGACGTTATGGGCATTATTTTTGACAAGCCCTTGATTGGCGTAGTGATGTGCCAGAACTTTATCGGCAGCCATCCGGGGCAAACGGTTCACAACAAATATCTCGACGCTATCGTGCTTGCCGGTGGCGTGCCGCTGCCATTGCCGCATCACCTGATGCAGGCGCCTCATCTATTAGAAAACAGTATGACCGTGCTGGATGGCATTTTGCTGACCGGCAGCCCCAGCAACATCGAACCCTGGCATTATGGCGAAGACGGTAAAGAGGCGTATGCCGATCCGGCGCGCGATCGCCTTGCCTTCGGGCTTATCACACATGCCATCGGTAAAAAGATGCCGATGTTCGGCATCTGTCGTGGCTTGCAGGAGCTGGTGGTCGCCAACGGCGGTGCGCTGCATCGCCAGTTGCATATGACACATCTATTCCAGGAACACCGTGAAAATGATGCGCTAGCGCTGGATGAGCAATATGCGCCGGTGCATGACGTGCAGCCAGAAGTAGATGGCATGCTGAGCCAACTGCTGGGCAGCGCCGAACCCTTTGCGGTCAACTCGCTGCATGGACAAGGCATTCGTGAAACCGGTCCGCTGCTGCGCGTGGAAGCGCGCGCGCCCGATGGGCTGATTGAAGCCGTTAGCCTGCCAAAGCACCCTTTCGCCCTCGCGGTGCAGTGGCATCCGGAATGGCACTCCGATGGCGATCCGGTCTCGCGCCGTTTGTTTGAGGCCTTTATCCACGCCGCTGTCTGTTATCACAAGGAAAAACAGCCATGAATGATGCCACTCTGGCACCCGGACGTCGCTTATCGCAGATCCGGCAGGAGTTGGGATTGTCTCAGCGTCGCGTCGCTGAGTTATCAGGTTTAACGCACAGCGCCATTAGCACTATCGAACAGGACAAAGTCAGCCCGGCCGTCAGCACCTTACAGAAGCTACTGAAAGTTTACGGGTTATCACTGTCGGAGTTTTTCTCCGAACCCAAAATCAATGCCACGCCGCGCGTGATTGTGCGCCCGGAAGAGTGCGTGGAGATCGGCAGCCTTGGCGTATCGCTGATGCTGATCGATAACGGTGCCGCGCGACGCGCACTAGCGATGCTGCTGGAGCGTTATGAACCCGGCGCCAGCACCGGCGAGAAGTTACGCCATCCCGGCGAGGAAACCGGCACGGTGCTGGAAGGTGAAATCACGCTGGTGGTCAACGGCCAGAGTTACCATCTCTATCGCGGTGAAAGCTATGTGATTGATACCGGCTTACCGCACAGTTTTACCAATACCTCGGATCAGCCGTGTCGCATTGTTAGCGCGCATACGCCCGCCAATTTCTAAGGTTTCGCGCTTAAGGAGGATGTAATGCAACATGTGGGAAGTTATTACGCCGCTACCGCCAACGCGCATGAGCCGTGGCCGGAGCTGCAAGAGTCGGTGCAGTGCGATGTCTGCATCATTGGCGGCGGCTTTACCGGGCTCTCGTCCGCGCTGTTTCTCACCGAAGCCGGTTACGACGTGGTGCTGCTCGAAGCGGCAAAAATCGGCTTTGGCGCCAGCGGCCGCAATGGCGGCCAGGTCGTCAACTCTTACAGCCGCGACGTGGATGTGATTGAGCAGCGCTACGGCAAACAGACCGCACAGATGCTCGGCAGCATGATGTTTGAAGGCGCGGAGATCATTCGCGACCGCATCGACCGTTACGCTATCGCCTGCGACTATCGTCCCGGCGGCATTTTTGCCGCACTGAATCAGCGGCAAATGGGCCATCTGCGCAACCAGAAAGCGCTTTGGGCGCGCTACGGTAATCATGATTTGGAATTGCTCGATGAACGCGGCATTCGGCGTGAAGTAGCAACCGATCGTTACGTTGGTGGCTTGCTTGATAAACGCGGCGGACATCTGCATCCGCTTAATCTGGCGCTGGGTGAAGCCGAAGCGATTCGCCGACACGGCGGGCGCATTTATGAGCAGTCTGCGGCGATAGAAGTGAAATATGGCGCACCACACCGAATAAAAACCGCTAAAGGCGAAGTCAGCGCCACCTTCGTGATTTTTGCCGGCAACGCCTATTTACCGTCGCAGCTCGAACCGCGCCTGACGCGCAAAAGCATGCCGTGCGGTTCGCAGATCGTCACCACCGAACCTTTAACGCGCGATCAGGCGCTGGGTTTGCTGCCGAACAACTACTGCGTTGAAGATTGTAACTACCTGCTGGATTACTTCCGCCTCACCGCCGATAACCGCCTGCTGTATGGTGGCGGCGTGGTGTACGGCGCGCGCGAGCCGGATGACATTGAAGCGCTGATTCGCCCCAAGCTGCTGCGCACCTTTCCGCAGTTGCGGGATATCAAAATCAGCCACCGCTGGAGCGGCAATTTCCTGCTTACGCTATCGCGCATGCCGCAGTTTGGCCAGGTGGAGAAGAATGCGTTCTTTATGCAGGGTGACAGCGGGCATGGTGTGACTTGTACTCATCTTTCCGGGAAATTGATTGCGGAAGTCTTACGTGGGCATGCGGAGAGATTTGATGCGTTCGCGAAATTGCCGCATCTGCCGTTTCCGGGTGGGAGAAGGTTTAAGGTGCCGCTCACAGCGATGGGGGCGGCATGGTATGCGTTGCGGGATCGGTTTGGGGTGTGAGGTTTTGACCAGGTCGCCATGAATGGCGACCCTACATTGTCATTCCAACGGCATTTTCATCGGGTCATCATAGGTGTACTCAAACCCCAGCTCATTAGCGATTTTCGATCCATCAATCACCTTGCCGTTTGAACGCTCCGGCTCAGCCGCAAACGTTGGTGGTTCAAGCCCCAGCTGCTTCGACACGCTGGGATAAAAGCTATCGCGCGATGGGTGTTTCGATGCGCACAGATTGTAAATGTGCCCGCCTTTTGGGGTTTGCAGTAGCAGCACAATCGCGTCAACCACATCATCCAAGTGCACCAGATTGACCGCATGACCGCCGTTTTCCAGCCCGGTTTTGCCTGCAAGGAAACGACCTGGATGACGATTCGGCCCCACTAATCCTGCGAGGCGCACAATATCCACGCTGGTGCCGGGCAGATCGTGCAGCCAGTTTTCCAACTCCACCAGCGTTTTGCCGGCGACGGTTTCCGGCTGCAGTGGGCTGGTCTCTTTCATTACACCTTCGCCGCTGCCGTATACCGATGTAGAGCTGGTGAAAATAATACGCGGGACTTTTTTCGCCAGCGCGGTGTCCACCACGTTCTGCACCGCCTGCATGTAATCTTCACCACCTTTTACCGTGCGGCTGGCGGGCAAAGTCACCACCAGCGCATCCACCGCCATCAGTGCATCTAACTCTTCGGCTTCACACTCCAGCTCGGGTGTCAGCACCAGTTGGAAGGCTTCGATGCCACAGCGGCGTGCGGCGTCCACGCCATCCGGCGAGGTTTTACTACCGGTGACCTGCCAGCCGCGTGCCGTTAGCGCCATCGCCAGCGGCATACCCAGCCATCCCAGACCTACAATCGCGACCTTTTTCATATCGACTCCTGCTATGGGCTCACACTTCATCTTAGTGCGGCTAGATGTGCCAAACCAGCGCAAACTGTTTCGGGAGATTCCGGAAATTGACGGTTAAAAAAGGGTTGCCAATTGTCACCATCTTCGTTAGGTTATTCAGCACGCAAATGAATACTCATTCAGCAACGGAATTTACTATGACACGCGTTCAGTTCAACCACCATCATCACCATCATCCTGACTAGTCTTTCAGGCGATGTGTGCTGGGAGACGATTAGGATCTTCCAGTGGTGCGAACGCAAAGAGAGCCCCCGGAAGATCATCTTCCGGGGGTTTTTTTATGGGCGAACGCAAACCAACACGTTCAGACAGGATTGAATAAGAGGACAGGAACCATGTTAGATAACACCCGTATTCGCATAGCTATGCAGAAATCTGGCCGTTTAAGTGATGAATCACGCGAACTGCTGGCACGCTGCGGTATCAAAATCAACCTTCAGCAACAGCGTCTGATTGCGTTTGCGGAGAACATGCCAATCGACATCCTGCGTGTGCGCGATGACGATATCCCTGGCCTGGTCATGGATGGCGTCGTCGATCTCGGTATCGTTGGTGAAAACGTGTTGGAAGAGGAGCTGCTGAATCGTCGTGCTCAGGGCGAAGATCCGCGTTACTTCACGCTTCGTCGTCTGGATTTCGGCGGTTGTCGCCTGTCGCTGGCGATGCCGGTTGATGAAGAGTACACCGGCCCGCAATGCCTGAATAACGCCCGTATCGCCACCTCTTATCCGCACCTGCTGAAGAAATACCTCGATAAACAAGGCGTCGCTTTCAAATCCTGCCTGCTGAACGGTTCTGTTGAAGTCGCACCTCGCGCTGGCCTGGCCGATGCGATTTGTGATCTGGTTTCAACCGGCGCCACGCTGGAAGCTAACGGCCTGCGCGAAGTAGAAGTGATTTACCGTTCTAAAGCGGTGCTTATTCAGCGCGATGGCGAACTGCCGGCCGCCAAGCAAGAGCTGGTCGACAAAATGATGACGCGTATTCAGGGCGTGATTAAAGCGCGTGAATCCAAGTACATCATGCTGCACGCGCCAAGCGAGCGCCTGGATGAAGTGATTGCGCTGCTGCCGGGCGCTGAGCGTCCAACCGTGCTGCCGTTGGCCGGTGATGTCAGCCGCGTAGCGATGCACATGGTGAGCAGCGAAACGCTGTTCTGGGAAACCATGGAAAAGTTGAAGTCGCTGGGTGCAAGCTCGATCCTCGTGCTGCCAATCGAAAAAATGTTGGAGTAACACCATGAGCACTCTGATGACACCCATTGATTGGCAGCAATGCAGCGCAGAGCAGCAGCAAGCGCTGCTGATGCGTCCGGCGATTTCGGCTTCAGAAAGTATCAGCCAGATCGTGCGTGACGTGTTGGTACAAGTGAAAGAGAGCGGTGATGCGGCGCTGCGTGAATTTAGCGCGCGCTTCGACAAAGCGCAGGTGGATAACCTGCGCGTCACCGCCGAAGAGATGCAAGCCGCCAGCGATCGTCTGAGCGACACGCTGAAGCAGGCGATGGCGGTGGCTGTGGGCAATATCGAGACCTTCCACAACGCGCAGATTCTGGCGGAAGTGGATGTGGAAACTCAGCCAGGCGTGCGCTGCCAGCAGATTACCCGTCCGGTGAAATCGGTGGGTTTGTACATTCCTGGCGGTTCCGCCCCGCTGTTTTCAACCGTGTTGATGCTGGCGACACCGGCGCGCATCGCCGGTTGCGGTCGCGTGGTGCTGTGCTCGCCACCGCCGATTGCCGATGAAATTCTTTATGCAGCACAGCTGTGCGGCGTTAAAGAGGTGTTTCAGGTTGGCGGCTCGCAAGCTATTGCCGCCCTCGCCTTCGGCACCGAAACCGTGCCGAAAGTGGACAAGATTTTTGGCCCAGGCAACGCGTATGTCACCGAAGCCAAACGTCAGGTGAGCCAGCGTTTAGATGGCGCGGCGATCGATATGCCAGCCGGTCCATCAGAAGTGTTGGTGATTGCCGATGAAGGCGCAACGCCCGCTTTCGTGGCTTCGGATCTGCTGTCGCAGGCGGAACACGGCCCGGATTCGCAGGTGATTCTGCTGACGCCGTCGCTGCAACTGGCCGAAGGCGTGGCTCAGGCGGTTGAAGAGCAACTGGCGCAGCTGCCACGCGCCGCTACCGCGCGTCAGGCGTTAGAAAGCAGCCGCCTGATTGTGCTGCGCGATTTGGATCAGTGCATCGAGATCTCCAATCTGTACGGTCCTGAGCACCTGATCATTCAGACGCGCCAACCGCGCGATCTGGTCGATAGCATCACCAGCGCCGGTTCAGTGTTCCTTGGCGACTGGTCACCGGAATCAGCGGGCGATTACGCGTCTGGCACCAACCACGTGCTGCCGACCTACGGTTACACCGCCACCTGCTCCAGCCTTGGCCTGGCCGATTTCCAGAAACGTATGACGGTGCAAGAGCTGACGCCGCAAGGCTTCCTCAATCTTGCCGCAACGATTGAAACGCTGGCCGCCGCCGAGCAGCTGGAAGCCCACAAAAATGCCGTTACCCTGCGTGTTGCCGCGCTGAAGGAGCAAGCATGAGCCTGAATATTGAAGAGTTAGCGCGCGCCAACGTGCGAGCGCTGACGCCGTATCAATCGGCGCGTCGTCTGGGTGGCAACGGTGATGTGTGGCTGAACGCCAACGAATTCCCGCTGCCGGTGCCGTTTGAGCTGTCGCAGCAAACGCTGAACCGCTATCCGGAATGCCAGCCGAAGATTGTTATTGAGCGTTACGCCGCTTACGCCGGTTTGACGCCGGAGCAGGTTCTGGTCAGTCGCGGTGCGGATGAAGGCATCGAACTGCTGATGCGCGCCTTCTGCGAGCCGGGCAAAGATGCGATTCTGTTCTGCCCGCCAACCTACGGCATGTACAGCGTCAGCGCGGAAACCATCGGCATCGAATACCGCACCGTGGCGGCACTCGATGACTGGCAGCTGAATCTGCCGGCGATTGCCGACCAGCTCGACGGCGTGAAAGTCGTCTATATGTGCAGCCCGAACAATCCGACCGGCAACTTGATCAATCCCGATGACATTCGCAAGTTGCTGGATATGACCGCCGGTAAAGCGTTGCTGGTTGCCGATGAAGCCTATATTGAGTTCTGCCCGGAAGCGACGCTGGCGAGCTGGCTGCAGGAGTATCCGCACTTAGTGATTCTGCGCACGCTGTCCAAAGCCTTCGCGCTGGCCGGTTTGCGCTGCGGCTTCACCCTGGCGAACAAGCCGGTGATCGATCTGCTGATGAAAGTGATTGCGCCCTATCCACTTGCCACGCCGGTGGCGGATGTGGCCGGACAAGCGCTGAGCGAGCAAGGTATTGCGCTGATGCGTCAGCACGTTGCCGAGCTGAACGCCAATCGCGCCCGGCTGTTTGAGCAGTTGCCGCAGATTAGCGTGGTGCAACAGGTGTTCCCGAGCGAAACCAACTACATTCTGGCGCGCTTCACTGATTCGCCAAAAGTGTTTAAAACGCTGTGGGATCAAGGCATTATTCTGCGCGACCAAAACAAAAACCCCGGCCTTGCGGGATGCCTGCGCATCTCCATCGGCACCCGTGAAGAGTGCGAGCGCCTGATCGCCGCGCTGCAAGCCTTATCAGTGGAGCAAGCATGAGTCAGAAGATCCTTTTTATCGACCGCGACGGCACCATCATCTCTGAGCCACCCACCGATTATCAGGTGGATCGCATGGAGAAGCTGGCGTTTGAGAAGAACGCCATTCCTGCGCTGCTGGCGTTGCAGGAAGCGGGTTATCAACTGGTGATGATCACCAATCAGGATGGCCTCGGCACCAACAGCTTCCCGCAGGCCGATTTTGACGGCCCGCACAACCTGATGATGCAGATTCTCAGCTCACAAGGCGTGAATTTCAGCGACATCCTGATCTGCCCGCATATGCCGGAAGATAACTGCGATTGCCGCAAGCCGAAGACCAAAATGGTGGAAGCCTGGCTGGCCGCTGGTGCGCTCGATACCGCCAACAGCTACGTGATTGGCGATCGTCTCACCGATATCCAACTAGCGCAAAACATGGGCATTCAGGGCCTGCGTTACGGCGCGGAAGGCGAAGATTGGGATGCGATTCAGGCACGTCTGACCAAGCGCGATCGCTATGCGCTGGTGCAACGCAACACCAAAGAGACGCAGATTAAAGTCGAAGTGTGGCTGGATCGTGAAGGCGGCAGCAAAATTAACACCGGCGTCGGCTTCTTTGATCACATGCTGGACCAGATTGCAGTACACGGCGGCTTCCGCATGAACATTGATGTGAAAGGCGATCTCTACATCGACGATCACCACACCGTGGAAGATACCGGTCTGGCGCTCGGCGAAGCGCTGCTGAAAGCGCTGGGCGACAAACGTGGCATCGGCCGTTTCGGCTTTGTGCTGCCAATGGATGAGTGTTTGGCGCGCTGCGCGCTGGATATCTCCGGCCGTCCGCACATCGAATTCAAAGCCGAGTTCAGCTACCAGCGCGTCGGCGATCTCAGCACCGAGATGGTCGAGCACTTCTTCAGCTCGCTATCCTACGCGATGATGAGCACGCTGCATCTGAAAACCAAAGGCCGCAACGATCACCATCGTGTGGAAAGCCTGTTCAAAGCCTTTGGCCGCACGCTGCGCCAGGCGATTCGTGTGGAAGGCAACACCTTGCCGAGCTCGAAAGGAGTGCTGTGATGAACGTGGTGATCCTCGATACCGGCTGCGCCAACCTGTCGTCGGTGAAGTGGGCCATTGAGCGCCTCGGCTACACGCCGCAGGTGAGCCGCGACCCGGATGTGGTGCTGCATGCCGACAAGCTGCTGCTGCCGGGCGTTGGCACCGCGCAGGCGGCGATGAACCAGCTGCAGGAGCGCGATCTCATCGATCTGATCAAAGCCTGTACTCAGCCGGTGCTCGGCATTTGCCTTGGCATGCAGCTGCTCGGTCGCGGGAGCGATGAGAACGGCGGCGTAACCACGCTCGGCCTGGTTGATGAGCCGGTCACGCTGATGGACACGCAGGATTTACCGCTGCCGCACATGGGCTGGAACCAGATCACCGCCAAAGCGGGCCATCATCTGTTCCGCGACATTCCCGATGGCAGCTACTTCTATTTCGTGCACAGCTACGCTATGCCGGTGAATGCCGCCACCATCGCGCAGTGCGATTACGGTCATCCGTTCACTGCCGCCTTGCAGAAAGATAACTTCTTCGGCGTGCAGTTCCACCCGGAGCGTTCGGGCAAAGCAGGCGCGCAGTTGCTGAAAAATTTCCTGGAGATGTGATGATTATCCCCGCATTAGATTTAATCGACGGCAAAGTGGTGCGCCTGCATCAGGGCGATTACGGCCAGCAGCGCGATTACGGTAGCGATCCGCTGCCGCGCTTACAGGATTACCAACGCCAGGGCGCTGAAGTGCTGCATCTGGTGGATTTGACCGGCGCGAAAGATCCGGCCAAACGCCAGATTCCGCTGCTTACCACCTTATTGCGCGGCGTGAACGTGCCGGTGCAGGTTGGCGGCGGCATCCGCAATCGCGATGACGTGGCGGCGCTACTGGCAGCGGGCGCTACGCGCGTGGTAGTGGGTTCCACTGCGGTGAAGCAGCCGGAAGAAGTCAAAAGCTGGTTCAGCGAGTTTGGCGCGGACGCCATCGTGCTGGCTTTGGATGTGCGCATTGATGCCAACAACCGTAAAGAAGTGGCGATCAGCGGCTGGCAGGAAGCGGCGGGCGTAACGCTGGAAGAGGTAATCGGCTGGTATCAGCCTGTTGGCCTCAAACATGTGCTGTGCACCGATATTTCGCGCGACGGTACGCTGAGCGGCTCCAACGTCGAACTGTATAAAGAAGTGTCTGCCGCCTTCCCGGACATCGCTTTCCAGTCTTCGGGTGGCATCGGTTCGCTGGATGACATCGCGGCGTTACGCGGCAGCGGCGCGCAGGGGGTGATCGTCGGTCGCGCTTTACTGGAAGATAAATTCACTGTTGCGGAGGCGATTGCATGCTGGCAAAACGGATAATTCCTTGTCTCGATGTGCGTGATGGGCAAGTAGTGAAAGGCGTTCAGTTCCGCAACCACGAAATCATCGGCGACATCGTACCGCTGGCGCAGCGCTATGCGCAGGAAGGCGCGGACGAGCTGGTGTTCTACGATATCACCGCCTCATCGGATGGCCGCGTAGTGGACAAAAGCTGGGTTTCACGCGTCGCGGAAGTGATCGACATTCCTTTCTGCGTGGCGGGCGGCATTAAGAGCGAAGAAGACGCGGCGCGCATTCTGCAGTTCGGTGCCGACAAGATTTCCATCAACTCGCCGGCATTAGCCGATCCAACGCTGATTACGCGTCTGGCCGATCGCTTTGGCGTGCAGTGCATCGTGGTGGGTATCGATACCTGGTTTGACGAAGCGAGCGGCAAATATCACGTCAATCAGTACACCGGCGACGAAGCGCGCACCAAAGTGACCACGTGGGAAACCCTCGATTGGGTGCAGGAAGTGCAGAAGCTGGGCGCGGGCGAAATCGTCCTCAACATGATGAACCAGGATGGCGTGCGTAATGGCTACGATCTGGTGCAGCTGAAGAAAGTGCGCGATGTCTGCAAAGTACCGCTAATCGCTTCTGGCGGCGCGGGTACCATGCCGCACTTCCTCGAAGCCTTTGAGCAGGCGAATGTCGATGGCGCGCTGGCGGCTTCGGTGTTTCACAAACAAATTATCAATATCGGCGAGTTGAAAAACTTCCTGATCGACAACGGTGTGGAGATTCGCGCGTGTTAACTGCAGAACAACTGGCCAGGCTGGATTGGGTCAAAACCGCGGGCATGATGCCCGTTATCGTCCAGCACAACGTTTCCGGCGAAGTGCTGATGCACGGTTATATGAACGAGGAAGCGCTGCAAAAAACCCTCAGCGAGGGCAATGTCACCTTCTTCTCACGTACTAAAAACCGTTTATGGACCAAAGGCGAAACCTCGGGCCACTTCCTGCAAGTGGCGAGCATTACGCCGGATTGCGACAACGATACCTTGCTGGTGCTGGCGAATCCGATTGGCCCAACCTGCCATCTCGGCACATCCAGCTGCTTCTCACCGGCGGCGCCAGACTGGACGTTCCTCTATCAACTCGAGCAACTGCTGGCTTCACGCAAAACTGCCGATCCAGAGAGTTCGTATACCGCGAAGCTGTACGCCAGCGGCACCAAGCGTATCGCGCAGAAAGTGGGTGAAGAAGGCGTGGAAACCGCTTTGGCGGCGACGGTTAATGATCGTCACGAGTTGACCAATGAAGCGTCTGATTTGCTATATCACCTGATGGTGCTGCTGCAGGACCAGGAGCTGGATTTGAGCACCATTATCAATAATCTGCGGGCGCGTCATAAATAACTGATTGTGCAACATGCTGCTCAAAATTGGCTGATAAAGCGAAACTTGAGCAGCATCCTTCTCAAAAAAAGCAAAACGAATTAGAATTGAGCAATATACTGCTCAACTAAGGTTTGCCATGCTTACCCTGCAGATCTATCTAGATGGATGCTGGCATGATGCCGCAATGCTCGATTTTAAAGAGCCGTTCAAAGGCCGCGATGGTGAATCCCTGCTTGCCTACAACTTCAACTATGCCGTTGATCATTTAGACCGCAACGATATTGCCAGCTGCAGCATCAACTATCCGGTAATGCTGATCGGCAGCCATTTTGCTAAACCCTGGTTTGGTTTTGTTGATGACATCATTCCCGCCGGTGCCAGCAGGCGTTACTGGATTACGCAGTTAGATCTGCAAGGCAAACCTGCTAACGAGCAAGATTACACGCTACTGAAGGCTGGAACCATCGCGCCTGTTGGTAACCTGAGAATAAAAGAGTCACTGCCGCAGCTGCCGCCAGATAGCCAACTCAAAAGTCGTCGTTTTCCCGCCGAATGGGCGATTGAACGTGATACCGACTTTCTTGAGTACGCGCAGCAAATGGGCGCGGCAAGCGGTGGTGCAACGGGCGCAGGCGGTGAAGCGCCAAAATTATTGTTGCGTCGTAATAGCAACAGCGAAGTGTGGATCGATACCTGGCAAGATGATCAGTTGAATCAAGACACACCTTATCTGGTCAAATATCCTCGAGGCGCACGCACGCCAATTGATTGCGACATTCTGCGAGCGGAATACCATTTTTACCATGAGCTCTCTGCTCTTGGCATAGAGACCATCGATACAAACCAGATGCTGCTGTGCGAAGGCGAGCGCTACCCTTCCCTTTGGTTGCCGCGTTTTGATATCGCGTTTATTAAAGATAAAAAAGCGCTGTATGGGCTGGAATCCGTTTACTCAATTATGCAAAAAGCACCGGGCAGCTATCTCAACCATTTCGAGGTGATACGTTGTTTGGTGCGTACGCTGCCACTGGATAACGAGAAAAAGGCAGAATTGGTCATTGAGTGGGTGAAACGCGACATGCTGAATATCGCCTTTGGTAATTCGGATAATCATGGCCGCAATAGCGCTATTTTGAAGAAAGTAGACGGCATGTGGCTGGCGCCGGTTTATGATTTTGCACCGATGAAAGCCGACCCTGAAGGCGTGGTGCGTACCACGCAATGGGGATCGCCGTATGAAGAAGGCGGCCATTATCAATGGCACCTCATTGCTCAGCAACTTAATGACCTGGTTTCTGCAGATGCCCTCCTACAGGAGCTCAGCAGACTAGCGAATAAGCTGAAAGGTTTGAAAGCACGGCTGGCTGCGCGCGGCGTACCGACATCAATACTGGAGATGCCGGGCATCGGCTTTAACTATCTGGATGAACGCATCGCGGGATGGCAATTATGAAAAAAAACATGTCGCCATTTGAGCGCGAAGCCTTGTTACTAGAGCTGCTGCAGAAGTTTCTTGAAGATAAATTCAGTCAAGGCGCGTTGCTGATGCAACTGCGCAAAAAGGTGCTGGGTTTTTCTCAGGAGCGTTATGCGACGCTAGCAGGGATTAGCCGGCGCACGCTATCCGATATTGAGCGGGACAAAGAGAGCGTCACGTTAACCATGCTAAATCGCGCTTTTAAGCCATTGGGTTTAAAACTCGGCTTGCTGCCACGTCAAACGCATATGATGCAGGCACTTCTTACTCAACTCACTCAACACGGAGAAAGCCATGACCACACATGAAAAATTGATCGCTCTGCTCGACCAGCGTCAGGCGCGTTATCGCGTGATGAAGCATGAAGCGACCGGCAAGTGTGAAGCGGTGGCGGCAATTCGCGGAACTGAAGTTGGGCAAGGCGCGAAGGCGCTGGTGTGTCATGTGAAAGGTAACGGCATCAAGCAACATGTGCTGGCGGTGCTGCCTGCCGATCAACAAGCGGATCTCAGCAAGGTTGCTGCAGCGGTTGGTGGTCGACGTGCTTCACTGGCCTCACCTGCAGAAGTGGATGCGCTGACCGGCTGCGTTTTTGGCGCTATTCCCCCGTTTAGTTTCCATCCTGATTTACAGCTGGTGGTCGATCCGCTGCTGTTTGAACGCTATGACGAAATCGCCTTTAATGCCGGATTGCTGGAGCAATCGGTGGTGCTGAATGTTGCGGATTACCAGGCGCTGCATAATGGTAACGTGATGAAAATAATCCTCTAATTGCCTTGCCCTGCCCTGAGCGGTACTCTTCTTGACTCAACATCACATCAAAAGAAGACCGATATTATGGCAATTTCTCGTTTAACCGCCCGCCTGCGTCAGACGCTGGCGCTGGCTGTGCTGGCAGGTTGCGCATTTGGCGCGCAGGCAAAAATTGATCAGGTGCGTTTCGCGGTTGATCCTACTTATCCTCCTTTCGAATCCAAAACGCCGCAGGGCAAACTGGTCGGTTTTGATATCGATCTCGGCAATGCTCTTTGTGAGCAGATGCAGGCCAAATGCGTGTGGGTAGAAAGCCAGTTCGATGGCATGATCCCGGCGCTAAAAGCGCGTAAGTTCGACGCCATCCTCTCTGATATGGGCATCACCGAAGAACGTCTGAAGCAGATTGATTTCACCGTGCCGCTGTACGACACCCATACGCAGCTGATTGCGCGTAAAGGTTCTGGCCTGCTGCCAACCGCTGAATCGCTGAAAGGCAAAACCGTGGGCGTTGAGCAAGGCACCGTGCAGGAGCGTTATGCGCTTGCTAAATGGCAGCCGCATGGTGTGCAGGTTGTGCCTTATGGCGATCAGGCACAGGTTGAGAGTGATTTGATTTCGGGCCGTCTTGACGTGGTGTTTACCGATGCTGCCCAAGCGGCAAACGGTTTCCTGAAACATCCGCAGGGCAAAGACTTCGAATTAGCAGGCCCGATTGTACAGGACCCAATTATCGGTCCGGGCACTGCGATTGGTCTGCGTAAAGGCGACACCGAACTGAAAACCGCGCTGGATAACGCGTTTGCCGAGCTTAAGAAGAACGGCACTTTCGATAAGATTCAGAAACAGTACTTCGCGACTGACATTTCCATTCAGCAGTAATCTTTTGGGCGGCTTTTTGCCGCCCTTTTCGCACTCAGCACTATAATTCCATCAGAAAATGAATCAGGCGTCGCGAAAAGCGTGCCTTGAATAAAGGACATCGATAGCGTTATGCAACAACAACATCATCCTCTATTAAGCGCCTCGCTGGGCACGCAACGCGAAATTGTCAGCTTCCACTTCGGCACCGATTCGCAGCAACGCGTCTACATTCAGGCTGCGCTGCACGGCGATGAGCTGCCGGGAATGGCGGTGGCGTGGTATTTGAAACAGAAGCTATTAGCGCTGGAATCTGCGGGCCAGCTTAAAGCTAAAATCACGCTGGTGCCGGTCGCAAATCCTTTAGCGATGGGACAACACTGGCACGGTAGCCATCTCGGGCGTTTCCATACGTTATCAGGACAAGATTTCAACCGCCGCTTCCCTGCATTGGGTGAAGCCTTGGTTGAAGAGCTTGCAGGCTCACTGACGCAGAGTGAATACGAAAATAAGCGTCTAATTCGGGAAGCGATTGATCGTCATTACCGTGAGCGTATTGCCCGCACTGAACTTGATGCCCAGCGCTTTACGCTGATGCGTATGGCGAGCCAGGCGGATTTAATGATTGATTTACATTGCGACTGGGATGCCCTGCCACATCTGTACACTACGCCGCACGCGTGGCCAGATATCGAACCGCTGGCGCGCTGGTTAGGCAGTGAAGTGCAATTGCTGGCGCAGATTTCTGGCGGCGAGCCGTTTGATGAGGCTTGCTGTGAACCGTGGCTAACGTTGGCTGAGCGCTTTGGCGATGAGTATCCTATGCCGCGGGGTTTGCTGCCGGTGACTCTAGAATTACGCGGTGTGGCGGATGTATCGCCTGAAATGGCGGAAAAAGATGCTGACGCGATTATCAATGCGCTGATTGAGAGTGGATATATTGCGGGTGAAGTGGGTGAATCCCCTGCCCTGATCAATCCGGCGACGGAACTGGCGGGATGTGAGTATATCCATGCGGCGCAATCTGGATTAGTGCTTTATCGGCGTGAACTGGGTGAGTGGATTAAGGCTGGAGAAGTGGTGGCGGAGATTGTTGATCCTATTACTGACCAGGTGATGCCGCTGGTGGCGGAGTATGGTGGCGTGCTGTATGCGCGAAATTTGACCAAGTTTGTGACGGCGGGGATGTTGGTGGTGCGGTTGGCTGGGGAGAATGCTGGGAGACGTGGGGAGTTGTTAGTGGGTTAATTAAATTAATAATTAAGTATTAAAAATGTTTTTTTTTCGTAAAATAACGATCACTCTCTGAACTCGAACTACTGGTACACGTATGTTTAAAGACATTCAAGCGCTAAGATTTTTTGCCATATTTTTTGTCATTTTTTTGCATTTAGCCATTATCCTTCCTGATAATCATACGTATGGGATATTGAGAAGTTTTTCTAACACAGATAGTGGCGTTGAGCTTTTTTTTGTGATAGCTGGTTTTTTCCTTTCTCATACTTTAGAAAAAACTAAAGATATCACTTCCAAGTCAGATAAAGTAGTTTATTTACTTAAGTTATATATCAAAAAATTAAAAAGATTATCTCCTCCCGTTTATTTTTGGATTTTTATCCCCTTAATTTTTTCAATTATTACAAGAAATTCGGATTTATGGTTACCTTATAACTTGATGATAGAGAAGTTTTTCTCATCGATAGTATGGTTGCGTAATTTTGAAGAGATAGGTACAGAAGGTAACTTTGGATACATGTGGGCATTATCTTTAGAAATGCAATTTTTCATAGTTTACCCGCTCTTATTTTTAATGCTTGGCAGAAAAAAAACCATCTTAATATCTGTAGCTTTGTGTTTAATGATGACTTTCTATCGTCCTTTAGGCGGCCCCGCTTGGATGTTCAGATTTGATCCTTTGCTTTATGGCGCACTGCTTTACTATTTAGTAAAATCATTTGATTTAAATAAGTTTGCTAATGAAGAATTCAAAATAAAAAAATTGCATAAAATAATAATTTCTTTAACACTTATTATTTCTTTAGCTGTAATTCCCGCAGCACTATCTCATATCTGGACTTTTCGTTTTAGCTGCGCTTCATTTCTTTCTTCAGTTTGTGTTTTCCTGGCTGTTATGGAAATAAATTTCTTTACAAGCTTCCCTGAAAGGATAAATAAAGTGATTTATTATATTGGAGACCGTTCATTTTCTCTTTTCTGCTGCCACATCCCAGTTTGGTTTATAGTCTTCCAATTTTCACAAGGACATCAAATACCGGCTTTATATCGGGTTATTACACAAGTAATATTGATGTTTGTATTTGCAGAGTTAACCTATAGGTTTTTAGAGAAACCATTTAAAAAATCATGACGATATAATTGAGAGCGTCAATGATGGTCAAGTTTCGTTTTAGGTAATATCATCGAAACTGAGATTGATTGAAAACCAATCTCAGTTCGCCAGTTAAAATAGACATCACCAATTTTTAAATATGACGTTTTCTAAGTAATGAAATTCTGATAAATTTTTCAAATCCGTTTTTGTGTTTTAGAATTTTTCTTTCCAGCATTAACCAAGAAAGAATAGAAATACATATACTTGTAAAAAAATATACAATTACGTTTATCCAACTTGGTGTGTCTTTTGGCGAAAAGGAGGTGCTTGTAAACAACTCGGGAACCAAAAGATGATAGAGATAGAGTCCATAACTAATAACTCCAATTCCAGAAATAAATTTTATTTCCAGAAATTTAACCAACTTAGACTCTTGATTAAGAGATATATAAATAATTGTTAAACAAGTAGTGATTATGGTCATGGCATTCATTAAAACCAATGCAGACTCAACACCAGGAGCATCACTCTTTAAATCTCTTATAATACAGATGGAAAGAGTAAATATTACCCCACAAATAATCATGTAAGGCTTAATCTTTAAAAGATTATCCTGGTTTTTTTTCTTAACAAATACGGATAAAAGAGCTCCAGAACCAAGTGAGTCGAAATGAGAAAATGGAAGAGCATAAGCTGATAAATCATTATATCCAAATAAAGGTCTGAAAGTTAGGCTAACAGCTGCCAAAAGTATTGACACAACAAAAAGCTCAATAAGATGTTTATTAGGCGTTAGCAGAACCAATGCTGGCCAGATAATATAAAACTGTTCTTCAACATCAAGCGACCAAAAGTGCGATGTATATCCAGTACCCTGCCCAGTCAAAAAAATATAAATATTAGTAGCATAGAATATATGCCATAATTTATTAATTTCAGAAAACCAGTAAATCCCTGACAAAAAACCTACACTTAAAACCAAGTAATAGATGGGAAAGATTCTTAATATTCTTCGGGAATAAAACTTTATCAACTTATCCCATGTGGAACGAGTAACATCCTCTTTTTCTTGAATTAAAATTCCTGTTATCAAAAAACCACTAATAACAAAAAAAACAGTCACTCCGATTGATCCCAGTGATGAATCCGATCTGTAAACATATGAAATAATATAATGTTGAAATATCACCAATGCGACAGCAAAAGCGCGGAGACCATTAATTCCTTTGATGTAACCCATTGATAAAGGCCTTGTTTGGCATGATTAGTAAAAATCATTTTGAATGAGTAACTTAAAGGTGAAATATTTTCACACAAGATATTTAAAAACAAAAAAAATGTTGCTAATTATTAAAATCGAACAATAAACACCTTAAAAAACCTTCAGAAAACAAAATGTAAAGTTATATTTCTATTATTTCATGAGGCATTTTATATGTTTTTTTAAAGCTATATTAAAGAAAAAACCCGGCATAGCCGGGTTAATAAATTATGCTTCTAGCCACTCAGTATGGAATACACCTTCTTTGTCGATTCGCTTATAAGTATGTGCACCGAAGTAGTCACGCTGAGCCTGAATCAGGTTAGCTGGAAGAACTTCTGAGCGGTAGCTGTCATAGTAAGCAATCGCAGCAGAGAAGGTCGGAGTTGGGATACCGTTTTGAATAGCGTAAGACACTACATCACGCAGTGCCTGCTGGTACTCATCAGCGATATTCTTGAAATAAGGATCTAACAGCAGGTTGGCTATGTCTGCATCATTAGCATATGCATCGGTGATTTTCTGCAGGAACTGAGCACGGATGATGCAACCAGCACGGAAGATCTTAGCGATCTCACCGTAATGCAGATCCCAGTTGTTTTCTTCAGATGCTGCACGCAGCTGTGAGAAGCCCTGAGCATATGAAACGATTTTGCCAAGATACAATGCACGGCGGATTTTTTCTACGAACTCAGCTTTATCACCAGTGAATGCTTTCGCCTGTGGACCGCTTAGAACTTTGGAAGCTGCAACACGTTGAGTTTTCAGAGAAGACAAATAGCGGGCAAACACAGACTCAGTGATCAGTGACAGTGGCTCGCCCAGATCCAAAGAGCTCTGGCTAGTCCATTTACCAGTACCTTTATTAGCTGCTTCATCCAGAATCACATCAACCAGATATTTACCGTCTTCATCTTTCTTAGTGAAGATATCTTTAGTGATGTCGATCAAATAGCTGCTCAACTCACCGTTGTTCCATTCAGTAAAAGTTTCAGCCAGCTCTTCGTTGTTCAAACCCAGCGCACCTTTCAGCAACGCATAGGCTTCAGCAATTAACTGCATGTCTCCATATTCAATGCCATTATGAACCATCTTTACATAGTGGCCGGCACCATTAGGACCGATGTATGCAACGCAAGCTTCGCCGTCTTCAGCGCGCGCAGCGATCTTATCAAGGATTGGAGCAACCAGTTCATACGCTTCTTTCTGGCCGCCAGGCATGATTGATGGGCCTTTCAGTGCGCCCTCTTCACCACCGGAAACGCCGGTACCGATGAAGTTGAAGCCCTGGTCAGAAAGCTCTTTGTTACGACGGATCGTATCTTTATAGAAGGTGTTACCTCCGTCGATCAGGATATCTCCCTTATCCAGATGAGGAGTTAGGGAAGCGATAGTTTTATCAGTAGCTTCACCTGCTTGCACCATCAGCAGAATACGACGTGGTTTTTCCAGCGATTCAACAAATTCTTCAACAGTATAAAAAGGGGCGAGTTTCTTACCTTGGTTCTCTGTGATGACTTCATCAGTCTTTTCACGCGAACGGTTGAAGATGGAAACAGTGTAACCGCGGCTCTCAATGTTAAGCGCCAAGTTGCGGCCCATAACTGCCATTCCGACTACACCAATCTGTTGTTTGGACATCATAAACTCCTGTCTTTGAGGGCGTGTATGTATAAAGCACATACCATTAGTAATGTGTGATTCATGTTAACTCATCAAAGACCGCTAGAGGTAGAAAATGATGCTGTGGAATAATCTTAGATGATAAACTCACCGAACAAGCTTGTAACAAGATAATGCTTACCTCTAAGCGAGTAAGTAATGTACAAACCTTCCACTTTTTGTAAGGAAATTCGGCTATGACTAACCGAGTTCTATTGATAAATGATACAGAAGACGTCTATCACTGGGGATGTTATGGTACATCTCATGCTTTGAAAACTCAGTTAACTAATCAACAACTTAAAATCGTCGATACAATTCCAGTTTATGATGTGCACAATCTTGCTTGGTATCCAAATCATGTATCAGAATTTGGAGGCAAAGAAAATTTTATTTCACGCTTCCCTGAGCTTTCTGAGAAAATGCAAAATTGTGATAGGATAGTTGTTAATGGTGAAGGAACAATCCATCATTTCTCAGGTTATCCCAAAGCACTTTTGTATCTTATTTATGCTGGTAAAGAATATTTTGGAAAAAATATTTCTTTGATTAACCATAGCTGTTTTCCAAGTACTGATGATAAAGATACCCTTGATTTCTATAGAAAGGCTTATCAGTGCTGTGACTACATCGCGGCCAGAGAAAAACGTAGTGTTAACACTATTAAAGAAAAACTAGGGATGCCATGTGAGTTAGCCTTTGATAGCTTACCCCTCGCGGCAAAAGAAATTGAAAAATCAGTAGGAAGAGTTATTAATGAGAATTACATCTGCATTTCTGGAGCAGTAAACTATAAGCACCATCGTTCTGAGATGATCGCGAAGTTGATTCTTAAACTATATCCCAACCATAGATATATTTATTTGGCTGGTTCTAAGAAAGAAGGTATACATCACGAAGAGCCCATAGTATATGAAAGCTTGAAGAAGTATATGCCGACAATAGAAATGTATGGCGCAACTAGTTTTGAAGAGTGGATTTCTGTAATAAAATATTCAAAGATTTTGATCTCTGGCCGATATCATTACACTATTGGTGCTATGTGCACCGGCACACCGACTGTTTTCTTTCCTTCAAATACACCTAAAATAGATGCTATCGCAGAAGAATATAAACTACCTCGCCCAGTATCATCTGAAAATGATAGAAAATTCAAAATAAAATTATATTTAGCACTGAAATGGGCAGGAATAAGACGCTGGAAAAACTTAACAGCAGTCCTTGCAAAATCTGCATCTAATAACTATAAATGGTAGTTTTAGCTATTATAACCTGCTTACTTAAGTAAGCAGGATTGCACTTCGAAAAGTGCTCGTTGTCTTTCGGATAGAGCAGCGGAGTCAAAAATAAAGGTGTTAATTCCGCTGATAACTTTACTATTGACTAATAGTGTAGAATATATCCCAGCAATATATTTTATTTTATGCGAATTTTTAATTAGAAAAAGATCTGATATTGGTGCATCAGAGGAAACAAAGTTAAAGTTTATAGATAAATCGTTTTTTAGACTATTTAAGAGTTCATCATCGATAGGATATCTTGTATGAGACAATAGTACAACATTATAGCCTTGCTTAGATTTTCTCTTAATTATATCAATATATTCATCCCTGATTATTCTGTTACTATTTTCATCAGGAAAACCACCATGTCCAATTATCACAACGTTATTTGTACCTTCCAGACTCGGAGGAATGTAACAACGAACTAGACACTGAAGTTTGTCTCTAACTTTTTCAATTGAAATTGGTATTGAAATCAAATCATGAAAGTCGTTATAAATAAAAGGATGGAGGCAGAAAAATTTGGCTTCTGGTAAATATTGCTTATTTAGAAATTGATAATAGCTCGTCAAACCTTCTTCATAGAAAAAATGTCTGTCTGCAGGAAATGCCGAAGTAACAGTAAGTAGCATTTCTGGAAAAGGTGAAAATACCTCATCAAAAAAAGATATGTTATGATGATAATCTATTTTTTCATTATAGTACTGCTCATGCCCTACAAAATCGATACTTTCCCAATGGTGTAATCTGAAAGCCCAAATTTTATTTGATTCAATGTTCTGTCGATCAATTGTAATTAAAAGGTGATTTTCATAGGTTTCACCGCAAGAAGACTCAGCAAGAACAGAAGCTAACAGTGTAGAATAGAATCCAGTTGATATAAATAATCGTTTTTTCATTTAGCACCTAACTTGAAAATTCGTTTATTCATCAGAGCGAAAAGTTTTGCAAGCTTGCAAAAAAAAGAAATGAAAATCAAATTGTATTTAGGCTTAAGTATCGAATGGTATGATTCATATTTTCTGCATGAATTCATATACATAACGCATTGAGTTTGAATTGCTGACACGTTATTATCTGTATCGATATTAAATTGGAGTTTCGATAAGCATTGATATTTAAAATTCAATAAATCGGCCGCCTTTATTTTTGGAATTCGGATGTTTTTTCTATTTTTGTTGATAGTAATGTAATAATTAACATTATCTAATTTATGAAATACGCCATATTGGGTCATACTGATGATATGGTCCCACATTGGGAATAAACTACCCTCTTCTCTTAAAAGCCCTATTTTATTTATTAATTTCCTAGAAAACAAAAATGGCATCATAAAAGTTGAAGGTTCTAAAATAAATCCTATGGTGTTTAGTAATTTGTTATTTGCAGGATGTTCACTCTTCCCTAATTCAAAAGGCCGCTTCATTACGGTAGTTTCATATCTAAGTAATAAATTACAATAGAAAATGCTATCACAATCAACGAATTCTCTATCTCTTATTTCGCTAACAAAACCTTCACTAATTACATCATCTGCTTCCATTATCTGGATATATATGCTCTCTGTTGCTCTAATTCCTACATTGATAGCAGATGCAAAGCCATTATTAAAATCAACAGATATGATTTTAATTTTATCTAGATATTCAAAGTAACTATTTTTTAGTAACTCTTGAGTTTGATCAAAAAAAACCTCAGCACAAAGAATGACTTGATTCCAATCATCAGAAGATTGAGCAAGGAGAGAATTTATTGTTTTATCCAATTGTTCAATCCCTGAACTACTCACAGTAATAAATGTTATCAATGCATGCTTATTAGATGTCATATTATGAACTCAAAGCGGCGCGTTGAGCGCCGCATTTTTTTACTAGAAATTTATTTTTAAAGTACGAAGAACTTTAGCAACCAAAGATTTATTGAGCTTCAAGTTCAATCCGAACACTTTCACAAGAATGAATCCGCCACTGATGCGATAAGTAATTTTACCTGCATACCTTTCAATAAATTTATCTTGTTTACTCATTGGAGCATGGGGATTTCTTTTACGGTAGCCCCAGTACAGGTCTCTTAAAGGATGAACACAGGTTAATGTCCAAGGTTTACGTCTGTCGGTAAAGTGCAGAATACCTATATCCTGCAATGTTTCGGCCTCTTGCTGCATATTATACTTACGCTCTAAATCATTGGCTGTAAACATCCGGCTGTTGACGTTCCATTTTAAAGGTAAAATTTTTGTTTCGTCTTTAAAAGTTATATTCAAGATATCCTGATCTTGTAAACTAATCTCTCGATTATTAATATAAAAATTGATCATGTATTCATTGAAAACATCATCATATTTTTCTCTGATTTTATTAAGGTCAAAGACTATCATACCAGCATTAAAGTAATTATTATCTGCACCTAAAAGGAGACGTCTAGATTGTAATACTCCACCTTCATCTAATGAGGCTCCAATGCATTTCCCGTCTAGATTCTCTGTCCATAGTTTTGCTATATCATCTACACAAATCATGTCAGAATCCATGTATATAACTTTATGCACATTCGGAAGAACTTTATGTATAACTAATCTATAATAAGTATTTAATGAAATATATGATCTATTTAGTGGTAATGAAGAAAATAACGATGGGTTAATTTCAATAAAGTTTATTTTAATATTAGGCTTTAACCCATTGAGCAATAAATTTCTTTTGTTTTCTGTGAGATTTTCATCACATAAAAGATCAAAAATAATTTCTTGCTTAGCGTGAGCATTATCCACAATTGATTCGATTGCAGCACTTGCGTGTGCATAATACCGATCGTCAAAAGACATACAAATGTGGATATCTTCATTGAGCAATATTTTATTTTCTATCTGTTTATGTTTTATTAAATTTAAGACTTCTTGATTATTAATAATCGGAGATTCTGCGAGATACATTAACCCCGCAGTACTAACTCTAATGTTTTCATAAGCTCTACGTGCATATAATACATATGCATTTATCATTCTTTCTGCAATAAAACCCCAGATTCTTGATTGGTAAGAATCATATTCCGAGATATCAATTTTTAATTCAGCTTCTTCAAGAACACCAAACAGGAATGTGCAATATTCATGAAAATACTCGCGTTTCATGATAGCAACGTTAGCAAAGAAACATGAAGTAGAATACAATGATTCTAATAGTGCCAAGTAGTATTTAGGATATTTTTCTTTAACAATTTCGATAACTATATCTAAATCTTTCTTGTAATGATCTAATGAATATTGCTCATAATTAGACATTATTTTCCACGGTAAACCAACAGGATGCACATTCCAAACAGGTCCAGTGATTATATCTTGTTCAGCACAGATATTCTTAATGTTTTCAGGATCAAGTTTATGCTCAATGACAATGTCTTCATCAAGTTTATTAATAACTGTGTAATCATGATGTGATTTAAAAGACAAATATCTTCTGTAATGCATCAAGCCATAATAATCTGCATCATCATTTTTCCATGCCCAGTAAATTGCCGTCAACTCACACCACGATTTGTTTTTTTCAGAGATATTAATTCCAGTATCATCTCCAATACAATAATCTAGTGAATTTTTCGATAACTTACGACCAACCTGAATTGGAACAATACATTCATTCTTGATGTAAGGTGATGGTTTATGATGACACACATATATTTTTATATTAGGAGAAGATGACACATTCAACCTCTAAATTTTAATCAAATAATTTCACGGTATAGGTTTTTGGTTTTAATATAAACCTGCTGTAGGCTAAAGCGCTGCTCTACAATTTTTCTACCTTCGTTACCCATTACATTACGTAATTTTTGGCATGAAAGTAATGCTATAAGTTTTGTTTTGAACTCGTCCTTGTTACCCTTATCGACTAAATACCCATTTACTTCATTTTTAATGATGCTGCTACATCCACCACTATCAAATGCTATACATGCTCTACCTTTGGCGGCGCCTTCAATTAAAAAGCGAGGCACTCCCTCAAAATATATAGATGGCAGAGCGATAATATTACACTCATCAATCAAAGATGGGATATCATTTCTTTGACCAAGCCAATTTATCAAACCACTATCGTGCCATTTCAATATCAAATCATTAGAAATAGCATCTCTATCGTCACTTATTTGAATCCCAGCAACATTTAATATAAACCCATCCCCTTTCAAAGTTAGTTCTTTGTTAATATCAACAAGGACCTCCAACCCCTTTGATTTTAATAACCTTCCTGCAAATAGTACTATTGGTGGATTATTAAAATTCTCAATACTAAAGCTGTACTCGTTCAAATCAACACCAACACCATCAATAACAACACATTGATCAGGCATAAGTGCTATTTTAGAACTAAGTATTTCAAGATCTTGATTATGTTCAAATGTGAGTTTGCTTTTTTTATTCTTAAAAATAAGAGCATATGAACAGCATACAATGAAATTTAATACTTTATAAAGTGCGCTTGAGTTCATGAAAACTCTTCCAAGCCCAACAAAACTCGCTATGAATGGGATTTTTAGCACTCTAGAGTAAACACCTGCAATCATAATAGGCTTAATCGTAACTGCATGTATTAAACTTGGTTTAATTTTATTTAATATTTTAATTATTCTATAAAAATCTAATATTGCGAAAAATGGATTTAATGTCCGTTCACTCATACAAGTTTCGTGGCAAGTAAACCCCATACTTTCAAGCTTTACTATTTCACTTTGAGTAAAATGAGCTAGTACATGAATTTCATAATCATCTAAAAAAAGCTTTGCTCTATCTAACCAATGAAGTTCAAAATACCAACCTGAGTTAATAAAAAAACATATCTTCTTTTTCATCATTGCACCACTAGTGGCGGATACCACTAATTTTTTTTATGCCGTCCATTACACCTCTCGCAAAAAAAACAAAATATTTCTTCTTATTTTCATTACGGAAACCATCGAAAAAATATTTTGCCAGACGCAAAACTTTCCCAGAAAAAGAGAAGAAATCATAGTTGTAAAGTATTTTGCATAGAAACATGTTTCTTGAAAGGTAATACACTTTCCATTCTTGTCCATTCCAATTATTTAAACTTCCCACATCATGAATAAAGATAAGCTCAGGTCTATAAAATATCTTAAAACCGCATCGGTATAAATAATGAGAAAAGTAAACATCATCGTAATATATGAACAATTCATTTTTTATGAATTCATAATTTTGAATGAGCATTTTTTTAGAAATGATACAACCAACAAATGAAAATGTTATAACTTCACCAATTTCATTTTCGTCTGCAATGAAATCTTCATTATTACGAAGATAAGTAATATTTTCAATAATTGTTAATGTTCTCTTTTTCCACGGTAAATTCATTTTACATACTTCTTCTGAAGTATTTATAACTTTCGAACAATAGATAGCATTTTGATTAGGCTCGATAGCTTTAAACTTTTCTATAAAGTTATTCTGAGGGTAGGCGTCATCATCATAAAACACCACCCAATCTGTGGTGATATTGTTAGCAATAAACTCTGCCCCAAACCTAAAGCCGCCAGAACCACCATCGTTCGTATCTCTGTGCACAATAGTTAAGCGATTGTTAATTAATAGGTTTAACCAATCTTTAGTACTGTCAGTAGAATTATTATTAACTATAACAATATGTTTAAAAGGCAACTTTAACGTTGCCTCATAGGTTTTTTTAAGCTTGTCCAATCTATTGTAAGTAACAATTAAAGCAGTCAAGTTCATCTTACTGAAACCGTAAACGCCGGCATTTTATTTTTGGTTTCGCAACACTCTAAGAAAACTCTAGATGTTTTAAGAGCTTCACTGATGGTTACATCCATATCCAAATAACGATATGTCCCTAAGCGCCCAACAAAAGTAATTTTATTTTCTTTCTCAGCTAATTCCAGATATTTATAAAGCATTTCCATTTCGCCTACTTGTCGGATAGGATAATATGGAATGTCTTTTTCGGTACAACTTCGGCTAAATTCTTTATAACAGACTGATTCTGTGTGTTTTTCCCACGGAGCGAAATACTTATGTTCGGTTATTCTTGTATATTCTTCTTTTTCATCACAATAATTCATTACTGCACAGCCTTGGTAGTCTCCGCTATAATGAAACTTTTCAAAGTCTAATGTTCGATACCCTAGGCGCCCGAACTGATGCTCATAAAATGCATCTAATGGTCCACTGTAGAAAATATGGTCGTAGGCCTCGATTTCATTTTTATCAAAGCCCACATTCAAGCTCGTTTCTATATTTATATGGTTTAAAATACTTTCAACTATTGGAGTATAACCATCTTTCGGCATTCCCTGATATTTATGATTGAAATAATTATCATCATAATTAAAACGAATAGGAAGTCGCTTCAAAATTGATGCAGGCAATTCAGATGGATTTAACCCCCATTGTTTAATAGTGTATGTTTTAAAAAAAGCCTCATAAAGTTCTTTCCCTACGAATTTAAGGGCTTGTTCTTCAAATGTTTCGGGATTGACAATATCTGCTTGCCCTTTTTCAAGAATGAATTTTTTAGCTTCATCCGGCGAAAGAGTTTTATTGAAGAATTGATTTATGGTGTGAAGATTAATAGGTAAAGAATACACCCTTTCTTTTGTAGTAGCTTTCACACGATTAACATAAGGCATCATTTCAGCGTGCTGGTTCAAATATTCCCACACTTCTTCGTTATCAGTGTGAAAAATATGTGGGCCATAAGTATGGACCATTACTCCACTTCTCTCATCCCTTTCACTGTAACAGTTACCTGCGATGTGGTTTCGTGAATCAATAACCCTTATTTTATAACCACTCTCGGCTAATTGACGCGCAATAATGGCACCAGAAAAACCGGCTCCAACAACTAAAATATTCTTACTATTCATCATTCATTCCTCTGCGAAATCACTGCATAAACTCTTTGTATTCTGCAATAACTTCTTTACTATTACCGATTTTCTTAACCTTATGGTTTTCTATCCATATAACTTTATTACACACTTTTGCAATATCGTTCATACTATGGCTAACAAAAAGAATAGTTACCCCTTTCTTTTTGAAGGCGTTAATCGTGTTTATACATTTCTTTTGAAAACTTATATCACCAACAGCCAGAACTTCATCAATTATTAATATATCTGGGTCAACTTGCGTAATAACTGAAAATCCAAGTTTAGCCAACATGCCACTGGAATAGACTCGAATTGGCTCATCGATAAATTCGCCTAACTCTGAAAACTCAATTATATCATCAATTCTTGAGTTTAATTCTTTACGTCGCAGCCCTAATAAAGTTGCATTCAATTTTATATTTTCACGACCAGTTAATTCTGGATGAAATCCACCACCAAGTTCGAGCATAGATGCGACTCGTCCATTAACATGAACACTACCCTCACTTGGCTTTATTACGCCTGCAACTAATGATAGAGACGTACTTTTACCAGCACCATTTCGGCCTATTAAAGCTACCGATTCCCCTTTCATTACTTGAAAAGAGATATCCTCTATTGCCAGGTATGATCTACCTGAAAGCATCGTGAGCGCACGTTTAGGGTTAAAGATAAGTTCTTTTATCCCCGAACCAATATGGTGATATAGAGGATACCTTTTAGTTACATTTTTAAATTCAATGGCTACAGACATTACAAAATCTCAGCGAAACGGAATTTTAATTTATTGAATACCCATATACCAGCGATCATCATTACAAACGCGGATAAATAGATATGTCCAACCGTAATATAATTTATTGCCCCATGCATAAATAACTCTCTCCATGAAGTAATCATTAGAGACAATGGGTTAGAACCAATTATCCATCTATATGCTTCTGGGATCAGATCTACAGAATATAAAATTGGTGTACAGTAAAACATCAGCATAATGCCTAAGCTAATGAATCTTTCTAAATCTCTAAAGAAAAGATTTAATGTTGATAACATTAGAGCAAGGCCATACGTGAGCATCATTTGACCAAAACCAATTAATGGAATACCCCACAACCATGAAATTGCAGGTCGCATATCATAGATGTAGAGAAATACTACTATAACTGGAATGGTACAAAGGAAATGAAGGAACTCCATTAATACATTACTGAATGGGATTACTGACCGTGGAAAGACTGTTTTCTTTATTATTTGAGCATTTGCGATGAATGAAAACAATGAATTATTTGCTGAGCTTGCGAACCATTGCCACGGAAATAATCCGGTAATTAGAAATACTGTATAATTGGGTATTTGCACTCTCATCACTAGCTTGAAAATGAAGTAGTAAATCATCGCGAATAAAAGTGGATTTGCTATTGACCAAAGATATCCAAGAAAACTACTTTTATAACGTACCTTTAACTCTTTCTCAGTAATAACTGTTATTAAATCAAATAGATAGCCAACATTATACTTCATATATCTTGCTCTAAATTGCCTTTAAAATGAACGCTTGACATACATTTAGTACACCTTTCGCTCTTCATTGAAGGAGAATGCTACCGCCCCTGGCTCACAGCTACCAGCTTGCTATTACCCTTCACTCTCAAACCATAGCTATTTAGTTCTTCATTCGAGGTGTGAATATGACAAAATTCAAATGAATACTAACCTGTTTTAAAAAAAAATTTATAGATAATAGTTAATAACTCTATTAACTATATAATCCACTCTTTTCATTCTCAAAAAATTAAGCAGCGTGAATCCTAACATCTTAAGCCTTATTGCGAAAGCTACCCCCTTAGTGATTTGCCTAAAGATTAGACAAATCCGACAAAAACAAAAAGCCCGTCACAAGGACAGGCTTTTGCATTTCCCTCAGCTAGTTAGCTGAACCCATTCGGATTCTTCGACTGCCAGTTCCACGTATCACGCATCATGGCATCGATCCCGCGCGTCACGCGCCAGTCCAGTTCGTTGTTCGCCAGCGTTGCATCGGCCCAGAACGCCGGCAGATCGCCGTCACGGCGTGGCTTGAACTCAAACGGAATTGGCTTGCCGGACGCTTTCTCAAACGCCTTGATCATCTCCAGCACAGAGAAGCCAACACCGCCGCCGAGGTTGTAAGCTTTGTAGCCTTCAACTTTGGCTAAGTGATCCAGTGCCTTCAGGTGCCCTTCTGCCAGGTCGACAACGTGAATGTAGTCGCGCTGTGCGGTGCCATCTGGCGTGTCGTAGTCGTCGCCAAACACGCCCAACTTCTCCAGACGACCAATCGCCACCTGCGCGATATACGGCAGCAGGTTGTTTGGAATGCCGGTTGGATCTTCACCGATTTCGCCAGATTCATGCGCGCCAACCGGGTTGAAGTAGCGCAGCGCGATGGCTTTGAAGTTCGGGTCCGCTTTAGCGAAATCGCGCATCACGAATTCGATCATCAGCTTAGAGGTGCCGTACGGGCTGGTCGTGCCGCCGATTGGCGTGGTTTCCACGTAAGGAACCGGTGCATCCGCGCCATATACGGTCGCAGATGAGCTGAAGATGAAGTTCCACACGCCAGCAGCGCGCATCTCTTCCAGCAGCACCACGGTGCCAGCCACGTTGTTTTCGTAGTATTCCAGCGGCATACGCGTGGATTCGCCAACGGCTTTCAGTGCAGCGAAGTGAATCACGGCGCTGATATCGTTAGTGGCAAACAGGTCACGCAGGCAGGCGCGATCGCGGATGTCGCCTTCAACGAACACCGCTTTTTTACCTGACAGCTTTTCCACGCGTTTGATGGCTTCGCGGGAAGCATTGCAAAGGTTATCCAGGACCACAACGTCGTCGCCACGCTCTAACAGCGCCAGCACCGTATGGGAGCCGATGTATCCCGCTCCGCCCGTTACCAAAATAGCCATGTGTACTCCTTTAAACCGCGCTAATGGCGCGGTAGAGAATGAGGAAGCTTATTTCGCCAGGATTTTCTGAATGGATTCGCGGAAATCGCGGCCCTGATCGTTGTTACGCAAGCCGTAAGAGACGAATGCCTGCATGTAACCGAGTTTACGACCGCAATCATAGCTGGTTCCGGTCAGCAGTTGCACATCAACCGGCTTCTTCTTGCTCAGGGATGCAATAGCATCGGTCAGCTGAATACGGCCCCATGCGCCTGGCTCAGTGCGCTCCAGCTCTTCCCAGATATCGGCAGAGAGCACGTAACGGCCAACTGCCGTCAGATCAGAGTCGGTTGAGCCGGCTTCTGGCTTCTCGATAAAGCTGGTGATGGTGCTGATATCGCCTGGGTTATCAATCGGCTCTTCGGTGGTCAGCACGCCGTATTCGGTGAGGTCTTCACCCGGCATGTGTTTCGCCAGCACCTGGCTGTGGCCAGTATCTTCGAAGCGAGCAACCATTGAGGCGAGGTTATAACGCAGGTGGTCAGCGGTGGAGTCATCCAGCAGCACGTCTGGCAGCACCACCACAAATGGGTTGTCGCCAATCATTGGACGCGCGCACAGTACGGAGTGGCCCAGACCCAACGGGTTAGCCTGACGCACGTTCATAATGGTCACGCCCGGCGGACAGATTGACTGCACTTCGCTCAGCAGTTGACGTTTAACGCGTGCTTCGAGCAGCGCTTCCAGCTCGTAAGTGGTATCGAAGTGGTTTTCCACTGCATTTTTGGAAGCATGGGTGACCAGCACAATCTCCTTGATGCCAGCCGCGACGCATTCGTCAACAATGTATTGAATCATTGGTTTGTCGACGATTGGCAGCATCTCTTTCGGAATGGCTTTGGTCGCAGGAAGCATATGCATACCGAGACCCGCAACTGGGATTACTGCTTTAAGCTTGGTCATATTTATTCCATTTCATGAAGTGAATACGTGGGGTCGATTATGCAGGATCGGCCGGTCGAGCAAGTATAATCTTTATCTGAAAAACCGGCACTAACTCTCTGTCACGCCATCAAAAATCGCTAATTTGGCCGGTAAAAATGCCAGTATTCCAAAGCGGAAACGATGCACTAAGCCGCTGAAAAACCGCGAGAGGATGGAATGAGAGTGACGAAGGAAAAGACCAGTGATTTTCAGAAAAGTTAACGTGTAGGAATTGCAAGGTCACCATAAATGGCGACCCTACAAAGGTTATAGCCAGCCCTCAAACCATTCCGGCATCACGAACAGGTTGAAGTGGTTTACCAGCATCATCAGCGCCACAAACACCACTGACACCGAAACCCACTGGCGCGCATACGGCATAAAGCGGATGCCAATCACCGGCTTGATGAAGAACGGATGCGCGAAGGCGGAAATCAGTACCTGCGAGATCGACAGCGTCAACGCCACATACAGCACGTTCGGCCAGATGTAGGTTGTCGCCAGCACCGCTACCACCACCAGACTCGCCACAATGTTCCAGTAGAACTCAACATTGGTGCGGCCGTTGGCCTGCGAAATCGCGCCGGTTAAGCCGCCCATCGGACGCAGCATGCCAAACAACAGCATCAGCGGAATCAGATGGTAAACCTGCTCATGCGAAGCGCCGTACAGCACGCGCACAATCACCGGTGACAGAATGCCAATCGCCAGATACATCGCGCTGCTGAACAGCATGATGACGAAGGTGCCTTTCAGGAACAGCTTTTTCAGCTGCTCCGGATCGTGCTGCTTCTCAGCAAAGCGCGGCAGCGCCAGACGGTTAATCACCGGCGAAACCAGCTTCAGCGGTTGCAGAATCAGCTCTTTTGCCAGCGAGTAAATCCCCAGCATCTCCGCGCCCATCACTTTACCGACGATCAGCGCATCCGCCTGAGTACGCAGCTGGTTAATGGTCTGCGAACCCAGTTGATATACGCCGTAACGTACCGCGCTGACGAAGGTTTTGCCGTCGAATTCCCAGGTCGGACGCCACGATTTCTCGCCGAAGTAGATCATGCAGAGAATTCGCGTGAAGGCGTTGATGAACAGGCCAAGAATCGCCGCCGCCACGGTGAGCGAGGTGTAATACAGCATCGCGACAGTACACAGGAACGCGAACAGCTTGGTTGCCATCTCAATCTTCGCCAGCGTCACCATGCGTTTGGTTTTCACATAGTGCGCCTGATACTGCGACAGATGTCCCAGCACCAGGAAGTTGAGGCTGGTGAGCATGATTAAGCCCACCAGCTCCGGCAGGTGATAGAACCACGCCACCGGATAGGCAATCGCCAGCATAATCAAACCAGTGCAGAAACTGAGCGACACGTTCACCCAGTAAATGGTGCTTTGCTCGCGGCGATTAATATCCTGGCGATGCACGATGTAGCTGCTCATGCCCATATCCTGCAGCACGGTCGCCACCGCCAGAATCGCATTGATGATCGCCAGTAAACCCAGCTCGTGGGTTTCCAGTTTGCGCGCCAGAACGGCGAGCTGTAACACCTGAAGCAATGCGGCAAAACAGGTACTACCAAACAGCCAAACGGCCTGTTTTTTTAATCCGCTCACACCATGCGCTCCAGAATTTTCGCCAGCTCACCGTAAGCGATGTGCTGATTGAACTCAGTTTCGACTTTCTGCCGCGCGGCCGCGACCACCGGAGCGACATCCACATCGCCGCGTGACAGGCGCAGCAGCGTCGCCGCCAGTTCATCAGGATCGTTTTCGGCCACCAGCCATCCGCTGACATCATTCTCGATCAGTTCAGGAATGCCGCTGTGATAGGTCGACACCACCGGCAAGCCAACCGCCATCGCTTCCATCAGCGCCACCGGAATGCCTTCCATATCGCCATCTGCGGCGGTTTTGGATGGCAGCAGGAAGATGTCCGCTTCGTTTAGCGCCTGACGAATCTCGTCCTGCGGCTTAAAGCCCGGCATGTCGACGCAATCCTGCAATCCGGCACGCGCTATGTGCTCGCGCATCATGCCGTCCTGTTCACCGTTACCGATGATGGTGAACTGGAACTTGCCGCCGTTATTGCGCAGGATTTCGCTGGCTTTCACCGCCACATCCAAGCCTTTCTTCTCGGTCAGACGCGCAACAGAGACGATGCGCAGCGGTTGATGGAAGGCTTCGCGCGGACGGAAGTTAAACTTCTCCGGCTCGATGCCCATACGCGTCACGTGCACCTTAGCGCGCGGACAGCCCATCTCAATCAGCTTGTTCTCCCACAAGTGGCTGATAGGCAGCATCAGTTCACTCTGTTTAAACAGGTTGATGTAGTCGAGCTTGTGCTCTTCGAGGATGTGACGACGCGAAATATCCGCGCCGTGGAACACCGTCGCCTGCTTGCCTTTCAGCACACCGAGCTCGCGCAGCTTGTTCGCCAGCGCGCCGGCATAGCCGAAGTGCACCAGAAACACATCTGCGGTGTACGGCTGCTTAGTGTTGGCAACAATCGCCGGCAGCAACAGTTTACTAGCCTGTGCGCCGTAGCGACGCACATTCAGCGACTTAAGCAGCGCGCCTTTGGTGATTTTCGGCAGTATCAAGCCAATACGCTGCGTCAGCTTATCGAGGTTGGATACTTTCTCTTCCGGCAGTAAATAGTGGGTTTTCGCTGCCAAATTGTAGTCATCGAACGCGGCGTGGCGATTGATCATATCGCCCGGAAACACGGAGATAATCTCCACGTCGTAGCCTGCGTCAATGAAATGCGTTACCTGATTGAGCACAAAGGTCTCAGAGGCAACAGGAAAACGCATGGTGAAAAAGGTCAGCTTCATCACTTCACCCCAGGACGTTGAGAATTTCTGCTGTAATGCGGTTACCAATCTCACGCTCCTGCGCCACCGCGGTATCAACTTTGTGTTTCACGTTGTCGTAGTCGGCCAGCACCGTCTGCACTTTATCGATGAGCGAACCATCCATCAGGCTCTGCACATCGGTTGCCATCTGCGGCAGGCCAAGCTGTTTCATCACACCGAGCGACTTGTGCTCATAGTTGATGGCCACGGCTGGCGTACCAAAGTTCATGGAGATGATGGCGGAGTGCAGGCGGGTACCAATTGTCAGATGACAATGGCTGAGGAGGATGCCGAGTTCGAGGTCGTTGAACTCGTCCATGATGACATGGTAATGCTCGGGATGCTCGACATGATCGCGCAACGTCAGCGCCACCATGCGGTCATCTTTGGCGTAGCTATCAATACCGGTACAGGTAGAGAAGGCAACCACCTGATAACCTTCGGCAATCATCGCGTTAATCACGCGGCCAAAGGCAGCTTCATACTCTTTCTGCGTCACGCCGAGACGTTTGTCGAACGGCGCCAGTTCACGCACGGTGATCGCAATGGTTTTGCGCGCGCTGATAATCGCTTGCCAGTGCAGCAGGTTATGGCTTGGATTGGCCACTTCACGCGCTTCAACCAGGAACGCGGTATCGACGCCCTTCTTCACTTTGCTGGTAGTCACGCCATCTTGTTTCAGGCGGTCGTAGCTCACCTCTTCGCGCAGCACCAGGCTGTCGACGCGATCAAAGACAAAGTTCGCCAGCGCATTCACGCGCGGGTTTTCGAACGGACCGACCGAGTGACCGACCATATGCAGCGGCTTTTTCGCCATCAGCGCACAGAGCGCGTGGTCGAATTGGGTTACGCCGTAGAGATCGACGAAGAACGAGCCGCCAACCTGAATAATCGCGTCATACTGCGCAAGGCTTTTGGTAAACGCCGCCAGATGCGGTGGCACCGAGAAGGATTTGTACACGCCGCCTTTGCCGAGGTGCGCCATCATAATGTCCGGCATCAAGCGGTTCGCCACTTTGCGTTTCAGGCTGCCGACTAACCCTTTGCCCGATTTGCTGTTGTGCAGGAACAGGGAATCCTGCTGGATGTCCTGCTGCAGTAAATAGCCAGAGCTTGTTGGATAACGGCTGATCACATCGATATCCAAATCCGCGCGCGCGGATTTCAGTGAATCAATCAGCCCACGTAAAATCGCGCCATCCCCACGATTTCCACAGGTATGGTTTCCTACCAATAAAATCTTCATAAAAAAACTCCGGAAAAATTTTTGTAATTTTTACAAGCCGCCAATAGCTGCACTGGCAAAGTGAACTCTGTTTAAAAGGACTGCAATGGGAGTAAACCCCAAAAAGTGATGCTTAACGTCGGTGCTGCTTTCTGGTGCGCATAAATGCGCACCCTACAAAACCCTCAACTCGTGCTGAACGTCGCTGCTGCTTTCCGGTGCGCATTAATGCGCACCCTACAAAACCATCATCAAATGCCGTAGGGTCGCCATTAATGGCGACCGATTTACAAACCACTCATTACGACTTAACAGCAAAATACGGCATAGCAACCTGCTCACCATTAATCACCACCGAGATGAAACCTTTGGGTTCGCGGGTATCCACCTGCTCCGGTTTGAGCGCGCGCGAGGCCATAAGCAAATCGCCCTGCTCGTTTCCGCCGATACCGGCTTTACCGTTATGCAGGCTGAAACGCTGCGGTGCCTGCTGTGCGCCACTGCCCGGTGCGCCTTTGTCCATCACCGCATCCACACGCGCACATTGGCCGGTCAGGAAGCGATCCTTAGCAGTGCTTTTGATCAGCACGGCGGTGGTCGGCGTCCAGCCCGCCAGCTTGACGTAGACTTTGGTGTCGGTATCGCTACGCGCTTCGAAACGCACATCAACCACTGGCGAGCTGCCTTCCGCTGACCAGCTGGCTTCGGCTTTGTTTTTCTTGCGCTGCAGATGAATCACCGCGCGGCCACCGGTACCTTTGCCGTTGATAACATCCATCAGCGGCTGATTAGCGGTACCGTTATTAAACTGCGACTGGCCAAACACCTCGATCTCCCAGCTATCGCCCACCGTTGGTGAGTAGAAGTTACCGAGTTCAAACCAGGTTTGCTGATCGCTGTTATTGGTCAGGCGGAAACGCGAGGTGATGTAGTTGTATTTCAGACTGCCATCGATGGCGACGCCGTAAGATTCAACGCGCGTCGAGCCCATTTCCCAGATGTTCAGCCAGCGCTCACCTTCCAGCGAGTTATCGATCCAACTGCCCGACTGCAGATTGGTCTGGCGCATATTCAGGCGCGAGTTGCGCGCGTTAAGCGGGTTCTTACAATCCTCAATGCTCAGCGCATCGACAATCCATTGGCCGTTCGAGATGTCGCCAGGGAAATCGCTGTGCTCAATCCAACCGTTATGGATGATCGATTGGCTGCAGCGCGGCAGATTCAACACCATGCCGCCTTTACAGTGCTGAGCGTTGAAGTTGGAGAGCTCAATCGCGGTGCTGTGATCCCATGCACCGGCCTTTTGCCCCGACCAGCTGGCTTTAATCACATCGCCGGTACAGGCGTTGGCGTACCACTGGTCGATTTTGCAATCCAGCGTATCAAGCAGGCTGAGCGAGACGCCGCCGACCTGATTGAAGCGCAGGCAAGCGCCACGGAAGAACTGGCCGCCCGGACAGGTGTTGCGGAACAAACCCTGCTTGTTCGGACGCTTGTCGGTGTTGCCGTTGAAATTCAGGTTGGAGATTTCCGTCCAGCGCGCATTTACCTGGAACAGGAATTCGGAGCGACCGTCAGAAACCAGCGTGGTCGCCGGGAAATAACCGAAGTTGACCATCGCGCCCGAGATGCGGAAGAAGCGACGACCTTCGTCACCGAAATCACATTTGGAGACAAAGAAGGTGCCGGCCGGGAACTGCACGCAGATCTGCTGGCTGGCATCAATCGACCATTGATACATGGCTTTGATCGCCGGTGCGGTATCGGTTTTGCCGTCGGCGATGGCGCCGAAATCAAACAGCGTCAGGCGGTTAAAATCTTCCACCACACGACGCCAGGTGAAACCGTTGCCGCTAAAGTTCACGCCGCCATCATCTTTGCCATCACCGAAGGTGCCGACGAACTCGCCGCCGCCCACTTCCAGCCCTTCGTGCCAGCTTTTCAGCTTGATTTTGGCACCGGCGAACAGCGGACGGGTTTTGCGCAGCTCTTCAACTGACGGAATTTCGCCAATCAGCTGATAGCCATTCGGCTGCGCCAGACGCTGGCTAAAGTTGCTCTGATTAGGACGTGAAACATCGCTGATGGAAAACAGCGTGTGGCCCTGATCATCTTCCACCACCATTGAGTGTGATGGATTGGCAATCAACGCTGCATTATCGTGAATGAACTGGGCGAAGTTGCCTTTGTTCAACGCAATCGGCTGGCTGATTTGTGACACTTTGCCATTGGCATCGCGCAGAAACACTGGGATCTGATTGCCGGTCTGGCTGGCATCGCTGCCCGCTTTACCGATCCACAGTTTGCCCTCGAAGTTCTGCCAGAACTGCGGCGGCATGGTATAGACGTTTTCTGGCGTCAGAATCGGTACATCGCCTGCGGGTACGCTGGACGGATCGACAGATTTTAACGTTGGCTGACCACTTTTTGCGGCGTAGCTGGAAAACGCACTCACTGAGAGCGCAGTAACAATCGAGGAGGCTGCGGCCTGCAAGACTTCTCTTCTTTTCATGCTTCAATTCCCGTGGTTGTGCGGCCAAAAAGGATTCCCGAGGCACGATAATTGTCGCTAAACAAGCGCGAGCCAGCTCTGCTTGATCTGGTTACCGTCAAACTTGAGCGCGGTTTCTTTGGTTTTTTCACTCATCGCATAGAACAGGCCATCATCGCTGGCGAGCTGCTCCATACGCTTAATAAACGTGGTTTTGTCGTTCATCGGCACCAGGAAGCCATCTTCACCGTGATTGATGATCTCCTGCGGCCCGGTTGGGCAATCGTACGCCACCACCGGCAGCGACCAGGATTTGGCTTCCAGCAGCACCAGCGGCAAACCTTCATAGCGCGAGGTCATCAGCGCCATGTCGCTTTCGCGGTAGTAATCGTTGATGTTGCTAACTTTGCCGACGAAATTGACGCTGTTAGTGATACCTAACGCGGCAGCCTGATCGTGCAGCTGCTGGCGCAGTTCGCCGTCACCGGCAATCACCAGTTTCCACTCGGGATGCTTCTTACTGAAGTCGGCCCAGATATCCAGCAACAGGTCGAAACCTTTCTGGTTATCCAGGCGCCCCACCGCCAGCGCCTGACGGCTGCGCGTTTGACGTTGAAACGCTTTGTACACTACCGGATTGGGGATTTGCTGGCTGGCAATGTTCCAGCGGTTAAATACCTGATGATCTTTGTCAGTCAGGACGATCACCTGATCGTAATAGCGCAGCATCAGCCACTTCAGCAGCTTAATTGGCTTGCTGAACGAGTTAATCGCGATGTGTTCGCAGGCATAAGCTTTGAAGCGCTTCTTCTTCAGCGCCATCAGGTTCCAGAAGGCGAACATCACGCTCAGGCGGCCCATGCTGATCAGGAATACGCTGTCGAAGCCTTCCTGATGAATACTTGCGACGGCGCTTTTAATCGGGTTGCTGTGGCCTTCAAAGCTGACAATTTTCTTCACCCGTTCGAACGGATAAAAGGTTTTGCCGTTGCCTTCCAGCGAGTAAATGGTGACTTCATGCTGCTCGCCGAGGCACTCAGACATAAAGTTGCAGATGTTTTCAGTGCCCGCATACGAGTAGGCATCTTTAATCACCAAAACGATCTTTTTCATAAATCCCTTCCACCTCAAACAATATAAAAGCAGCTAAGCACCGTTGCGCTTAACGGTGTTTTAAGGCGAAGAGGACGCCGTTCACCATGTACCATGTGTAATAGTAATATACTTTTAACGGATTGTTTTTATAGATAATTCTTAATAATTCGAGGTGCCACTTCGCCGCTTTATTTTTGTTGCGCGACAGTGAATCGCCCAACTCGTAATAGTTGACCAGGGTTTTCTGGATTACGCGGGCTTGTTTGTAGCGGAGGAACAATTCATAGAGGAACAGGAAGTCTTCGTGGCCTTTACGCTGGAAGAAGATGCCCTGTGGAGGACGGCGGAAACACACCGAGGAGAAGCAAACGCGATACTGCTTCTTAACGAAGTTTTCCTGTTGCAGGTAGGGTTTGCTGTAGTTGATATCGTGGTCAGCGGTTTTGGTTTTGTAGTGATAGTGCGTGATCACGAAATCGTCGCCGGCGGCAATCGCAGCCGTCTGTTCGGCCAGTTTTTCGCGGTGCCACTCGTCGTCGCTATCGAGAAACGCGATGATCTCTTCCTTCGCTGCACGCAATCCAACGTTACGGGTTTCGGCCGCGCCCTGATTCACTTCATTGTCGAGAATGGTGATGCGTGCGTCCTGGCAATGTTCACGCATAAAGGCCAGTGAATCATCGGTGGATTTGTCGTTGATCAGGTAAAGATGCCAGTCGCTGTAGGTCTGGTTGATGATCGACTCAACCGCGCGCAGAACGGTATTTCGCGCGTTATACATCGGCATCACAATACCGACGGTGCCAACATGATTTGTCATTTGTCTACCCGGAGTTTCAGGAACCAAAAAATTGCCCCCATATAGGGAGCAAGTGAAAGTGTTTATAAGTGAATCAGGAGACGGCTCTTCTGCCCGAGAAGCGCGACTTCACCTTATCGAGCAGGCGATTCATGAAGTAGGCGCGATTATCACGGTTGGTGAGGAAGAAGTAGCGTGCAAAGCTGAGGCTGGCCTGCAGCGATTTACCATCCATCTTGTAGCGCAGCGGCAGCTTGAACGCCTTGTAAGTGTGGATGTCGCGTGTGGTCAGATGCGGCTTCATGGTATCGAGCCAGAAGAAGGAGTATTTGACCGATTCGCCTTTATGCTTGGAACCAAATTTGGTCACCAGATGGTACGTTGCCAGCGGCTTGTCGATCATCACAAATGCGTAACCCATGCGGTCGGCGCGGATGCAGAAATCATAATCCTGATGGCGAATATAGCGCGCATCAAACTGGATCTTCGCCGCATCTTCGCGCTTCAGCACAATGGTGCTGGTTTGAATAAAGCCATAACAGCCAAACAGATACTCGGCCACGGTTTCGTTCTTACCGGGCGGTTGCATCGGCATCACCTTGAGGAAGCTACCATCCTGATGGATGTTCACCTGACTAAAGATGACGTAGCGCGATTTGCCCTGCGCTTCCAGCTTGGCGATGGTTTCACTGGCGACAAGCAACTTGTCCGGATGCCACTCATCGTCGGCATCGAGAAAGCTGATAAAGTCGCCGCTTGCCAGCTCAATACCTTTGTTACGGGCGCCGGCGCCGTTGAGTTTGACCTCAGACAGCTCCAGTTTGATATCCAAATCCTGATAACGCTCGCTGCGCACCACCTGCGCCAGTTCGGCCGCATCGGCCGATTTGTCATCAACAATAATGACTTCAAAATTGCGATAGGTTTGCGCTTTGACGCAATCTAGCGTCGTGACAATCGATTTCGACGCGTTATACGCGGGAATAACAATTGAGAAGCGAATCTCCTGCATTGCCAGCACCTCATTAAAAAAGTTACAAAATCAATGATATAACTTGTGGGCTCAAAAGAATAATGGGTGATGTCCTAATTTGTCGGCGAGGTCTTCATCGCCACTTTCTTCTTGTTGCTACTGCCGATAAACGGTTTCTCGACAAACAGGTAAGTCAGTTTCGCCACATAGAAAGAGGCGACAAAGAACAGCGTTGAAAGCAAGGTGTAGAACAGGAACGAATGCGGATAGAGCGTTTCCGGGATCTGCTTGATGAAATAGAGCACCACACCGTGAATCAGATACAGGCTGTAACTCACCTCACCAATCGACATCAGGGTTTTGTTTTCCAGAATGCCAAACACGGCGTTGCCGCTGCTGACAATAAAGAAGATCACCGTCAGGCAGCAGAGGAAAATCAGATACCAGAAGGTGTTGCTGGTGAACGACAGCGAGAACAGCGACAGCACAATCACCGCAAAGCCGGCCAGACTGGAGGTTTTGTAGTGCGCAAACATGTCGCGATATTTATACGCCAGATAACCCATGGCGAAGCCCAGCACCGGACGCGGATCGGTATAGGTTTTACCCCACAGACGCAGGCCAACCGCCACACAGAAAATCACGCCGATTGAGCCGAGAATCAGCAGCGTTTTGTATTTGCCTTTAGTGGCGCGGTTGAGAACGTAAATCAGTGGAATCGACAGATACAGCAGCCATTCGAGGCGCAATGTCCACTCAACACCCGCGTTCACATCCGCCGTCAGGAAATCACCAATGCGATAGCTGCCAATAAACAGCAACCACAACACGGCATCTTTCACCGCCGTCAGGCTATAAGTGAGATCGCCCTGCACCACGCCCACCGCGATGATGACAAAACCGGAGAACCAGAACATCGGGACAATACGGCGGATACGCGACTTGAGCAGCTTATGCGTCAGTTGCCCTGGCGTCAGGGTTTCATTATCCAGCCAGCGATAGAACAGGAAGGCGGAGATCATGAAGAACAGCAGCACACCAAATTTGCCGGAGTTAACGAAGAAATTACCTTCAGAGAACCAGGCAAAATAGTCTTTATCGAACACCCACTGACCATCCAACGAATAGATGTAGTGGGCAAAGTGTGAGAACGCGACGATGCTGGCCAGCAACGCGCGCATACCAGAGATACTTTTAATACCGCTTTCGTTGTAAACGCCTTTGTGGAAGGAGAATACTCGCAGAATGATTAGCGCCAGACAAAATGACAGCACCATGATTAATACATACATGTCAGCTCCTGAATCTGAGTTGGGTTAGCTGCTGTGCCGTGACAAAACGCTATCGAAAGTGCTGCTTAAGACGTTGAAGGTTCTTTCTGCTTTCTGTTTATAAAGCATCTCATTGGGGTGAATGCAATCGGGCGACATCTCAGATTGCCAGTCACGGTTTTCTTTGATGACGCTGAACTGCTTCACAATCGGAACTTGCTGCTCTTTAGCCACTTCATTTAACTGGTAAACATACGGCCAGACGTTCCAGCGCTCGGCTTTGCCACAAATTGGATTCGGTTCCTGAAGAACCACCAGTTTGTTGTTTGCCTTGGCGCCTTTCACCAGCTCGGTGATGATGCGCTTGTACTCTTCCGGCGTTTCAATGCGCTCGCCTTTGTCTTTGAAGAAGTTAATGCGCGCATCATTGATCGCATAGTTAATCAGGATCATGTTGGCATCGGATTTCGCCATGCGTTCTGACCAATCCATCGGCGTATTGTCTTTGTTGTAAACCAGCACCGAAACCTGTGCGCCCGGCATGCCGTGGTTCTTCACCTCAATGTTGTTGCCGTACTTCTCGCGCAACATCTGCTGCAAAAAACTCACTTCGTTGTTTTGACTGATGATGTTACGACCGCCCGAAGCGGTAACGCCTGCGGTGGTCGAGTCACCGTAGGCCGCGATGATAAAGGTGCCGGGATGATCGTCTGCCTGCGCCAGCAACGGCGCAGAGGTGATCAGAAATGCCAGTAAGGTCTTCCGCATATTTCCTCTCATCGGTTAATGAAACAATTTGAATTCACGAGCAACTTCATAGCCGACAACGGCTTGCTTCAGTGAGATCGTGTTGTAATAGAGGTAATAAACAAGGAAGAAAGCAAACATCGCAAACATCGCCGGCTTCAGTACCCGTTTCGACTGATAAATAAGCGACGTCAAAATAATCGGTTCGACCTGCAGCAGGTAGTTCGACAGGCGCGCACCCGATGAGTAGTTATAGAAGAAGATCCTGATGCCGCCGCCGATCGCGAAGGTCAGAATCAGCAGGTAGTTCAGCTTCCACACGTCGTACTGTTCGCGCTTGAGCTGGTTGCTCAGCATGAAGTAGACGAAAATGAACACCAGCATGATGTTTTTCAGGTTTGACACCGACACCACGCTGCCGTCACCGGCATTCGAGGCTTCGTTACTGTAGCCTGCGGCCCTCTCACCCATCGATCCCAAATGTCCGGCGATCAAGGCAATAAAGCCGGTTCCGCCCACCACCGAAAGTGGCACACTGAACATGATGATGGCCACTGGCCACCAGCGCGATTCCCGAATAAACAGGAACGGAATGATGGTCACCACCATTACTGCGGTGTTGTGACTGAGGAAGGACAGAATAAAGAAGGCAAACGCCCACCAGTATTGCTTGAGGTAAATCGTCCAGATCACGCCAAGAAACAGCGCCGAACTCAGGCCAAAACGAATCTGGTTAACGTCTTTGTTAATAAAGATGTGCGCCGAGTAGAGCGCCAATGCCAATACCGGATACGGCGACATCTTTTTAAAGAAGATAGCGTTAGTCGATACCGCCAGAATACTGAACATAAACAGGAACACGCTGGCATTGTGTGAAAACAGGCTGGTGATCCACGCGATAGCAAAAATCAGCGGTTCGTAACGGAAGAAGGCGACGGTGTTAGCAAAACCGTTGACCTCAATACGGCGGATGAAGTCAGCAAAGAAGCTGCGATATTGATAGTCGTCCATCCCGGTGCCGAGACCGCGAATGCCGGCGAAGATAATCAGCGTGACGGTGGCGATGCACAGCAGATAAGTCAGAATATGGGTGGTTCGTTCGTCTTTCTTCAACAGGATTTCGACCAGCGCAAGCAACAGTACAAACCCTGATAAATACCAATATGGAGCCATGGTGTGATTCCTTAATTCCACAAGTTCTCATGCCAACAGTGGCTTTTTTTGGCGTTATAAAGAGAATCACCTGTGTAAATCGTTGCGTGTCGTCATTCAAACGGTGCAATCAAAAGGGGCGGTCAACCCGCCCCTCTCTTCACCGGATTACCCTCATCATTAACAGTGAATGACGGGCAAATTAACTTTTAGTCGGTTTGCCATACTCGTAATCGTAATAGTCGTAACCGTAACCATACGAGTTGGCGGCTTTACGCACCACGGCGTTGAGGATCACACCTTTAATCTCAATACCGTTCTGAGCAAAGCGTTTGAAGCTGACATCCAGTTCTTTCGGCGTGTTGGTTTCAAAACGCGCTACCATCAGCGAAGTACCAGCCAGTTTGCCGATGATCGATGCATCGGTTACCGCCAGAATCGGTGGCGTATCGATCAACACCAGATCGTAGTTCTTGCTCGCCCAATCCAGCAGCTCACCCATGCGACGATGCATCAGCAGTTCAGACGGGTTTGGTGGGACCTGGCCGCGTGGCAGGAAATCAAAACCGTACGCACCTTTCTGAATCAATGCTGGGCTGAACTCGGTTTTGCCCGACAACACGTTAGACAGACCGGATTTGTTATCGGCTGACAGCAATTCGTGGGTGTAACCGCGACGCATATCACCATCGATGAACAGTACGCGCTGGCCCGCTTTTGCTACCAGCGTTGCCAGGTTGGCACAGATAAAGGTTTTACCAATGCCTGGGCTGGCGCCGGTGATCATCAGGATGTTATTTTTCGCTTCCATCATCGCGAAGTGCAGGCTGGTACGCAGGCTACGAATCGCTTCGATTGACAGGTCAGTAGGATTACCCAGCGCCAGCAGCGTTTCGTGTGGATCGGTTTTCACCTTGTTGCCACGACGCGCCAGTGCTTCGGTATCTTTCTTACGTTGCCATTCAGACAGCGGCACGCTCGCATACACGTTCATGCCCAGCTCTTCCAGCTGTTCTGGATTCTCGATACCGTGATGCAGCAGCGCTTTCATCAGAACCAGACCAACAGAAACCATCAGACCCAGAATCAGGCTCGCCGCGATGATCAGCAGTTTCTTCGGTGCTACTGGGCTGTTGCCGGTTGCTGCGCCATCGATGATGCGCACATCACCCACGGTGCTGGCTTTACTGATACCCAGCTCTTGCTGACGGTTCAGCAACTGCATGTAGATTTCCTGACCAGACTGCACATCACGCGTCAGACGCAAGATCTCTTGCTGCGTTTGTGGCATCTGAGAAATCTTTTTATTCAGCGTTGCCTGTTCATTTTCCAGCGTTTTGCGTTTTTCCAGCAAGGCGCGATAGGTTGGGTGATCTTTGGTAAACAGCTGAGACACTTCGGCTTCACGGAAGGTCAGTTCGTTCAACTGGCTCTGTACGCTGACAGAAGAATCCAGCGCAGATTTCGCTTCCAGCGACAGGTCAACCGACTCGTTCTGGCGACGGAAGGTATTCAGCTTGTCTTCCGCATCATCCAGTTTGCCACGCACTTGCGGCAGCTGATTGCGCAGGAATTCGAGGCTCTTTTCCGCTTGCTCAGATTTACGTTCAACGTTCTGCAGCAGGTAGTTATTGACGATTTGGTTCAGCACTTTGCTGATCTGCTCTGGATCTTCACCCAGATATTCCAGACCCAGCACGCCGGTGTCTTTGCCTTTGTCCGCAACGGTCAGGTTGGCCAGCACGGAGTTGATCGCCTGCAGCTCGTTCAGCTTGGTAACGCTGAAGCTGGTGCCTTCATCAGCATTGATGCCGCTCACCAGCATGGTCACTTCACCGTGCGTTTCCAGCTGACCGACTTTACCTTTGAACAGCTCATCACCATCCGCTGACACGGTGTACGAGTCAGGACCGGTCACTTCCAGTTCAACGGTACGCTTATCGATGGTGCGTGGAATTTCCAGGCGGGAGATCGCGACCGTAGATGGCTTGTTACCCATCAGGCGCGACAGACCTTTACCAATCACCGGGAAATAGTTCTGAGTGACAACGGTATCCAGACCCAGATCGTCAACGGTTTTACCGATAACCATACGTGATTCAAGAATCTGAATCTCGGTATCGGACGCCGGCGTTGGCGGCAGAATGCTGTCTAACTCATTAAGTACTGAGCTGGCATTCTTCTGCTCAACCTGCACTAACGCATCTGCGCTGTAGATTGGTGTAGCAAACAGTGTGTAGAGCGTCGCCACCAGCATGAAGAAGGCGGTAACGGCAACAATGATCCAGCGATGATCAATCAGCTGTCCCACAAGATGCGCCAGATCCCATCCATTCGAATCTTCCTTTGGCGCGGTCATAACCTTGTTTTTGATATTCATGGATAATCCCAACTATCGGCTTAATACGTTGACCCATTTCTGGGTAGCGTTTTCCAGTAACCCGTAGACCTCTTCAAAGGCCTCGCGACTTTTTTTGTACGGATCCGCAATTTCCTGCTGATTGAGCCAGTGGCCAAGCAGCATGGTTTTTCCGCGTGCGGCTGGATCGATGCGATTCACCTGCTCAACGTGGCGCTTTTCCATTACCAGAATCAGGTCATAGTCACGGCACATGCTGGCCGTTAACTGCTGTGCCTGATGACCATCGAGCGACACACCGTGATCGGCGGCCACATCGAGGGCTTTCTGGTCCGCCGGATAACCTTTCAGGGCACTGAGCCCTGCTGAGGCGATCCGGGTGTTTGGTAGCGCGCGCTTGAACAGACGCTCCCCGGTTGGGGAGCGGCAAATGTTGCCGACGCAGACGACTAACACGGACTTAATCATGGCGAACCCTTAGTTCGACCAGTTGCGGAAACGAAGCGCCGCGGAGCTGGCATCGTCAACACCTACGATGGTCGGCAGCAGGCTTGAAATCACACGGTTCCAACGGGTAAGTGGTGTAGCGGTGACATAGACGATGTCGTATGGCTCCAGTTGGAATTCGGTGCCCATTACCATCGATGCCGCATCTTTGGTATTCAACTGATAGATGTTGGCGATCTTGGTGCGGTTGGCGCCGCGAATCGGACGAATCACGAACACGCCGGTAGCATCAGATGTGGTCTGATCCATACCCTGCGAGTTGCCCAGCGCTTCGGCCAGCGTCATGCCGCTGCGGTCCATCTTCAGCGTTGACTGCTGCTTCACTTCGCCCATCACGAAGACTTTGAGATCGTCGTTACGTGGCACGTAAAGGATGTCGCCCGGATAGAGCAGATGGTTTTGGCTCAGGTCGCCGTTTTGCATCAGCGCCTGCAACGAAAGACGTTGTTCTTTGCCGTTGTGCGTCAGCACCACGTTGCGCCAGTCAGCGTCGGCGGCTAAACCGCCTGCGGCGTTAACGGCATCCAGCACGGTCAGCGGCACGTTAGTGATCGGCTGCTGTCCGGAAGTGGTGACTGAACCGGTCACGTAGGCTTTCTGTGAACGGAATGAGGCGACGTTTACGTCAACCTGCGGGCTTTCAATGAACTGTGCCAGACGACGCGCCACTTCGGTGCGGATCTCGGTGACAGTTCGACCTGCTACACGCACTTTACCGATGTACGGATAGAAAATAGTGCCATCAGCCTGCACCCAGTTACCGGTGTCGCTGGCGCTACGGTACTGACCGGCTGGTGTGGTCAACTCTGGGTGATCCCAGACGGTGACGTTCAGCACGTCGCCAACACCGATGCGGTATTCGTAGCTCTGAATTTCATTTTGCAGCATTGGGTTAGCCTGAGCGACTAACGGCTTCGGACGCATCTGTTCAACCAGACGCGGCGTCAGCGGGAAGACGTTGACATATTTGTCGATGTCATAGTTGCTATCCTGTTGCTCTATGACATCTTTTCCACTGGTGGAAAGGTGAGAACCCGGCTCAATGGTACATCCGGAGAGAAAAGTCGCGGATACCAGTAAAGGTATCAATTTAATTTTCATTATCATCTGATTCTTCGCTATCAGTTATTGATTGATAGAGGCGAAATCGCCCGCTGTGTAGCGTCTTACAAAAATGGAATATGACAGGTTAAACACTGAAACTGTGGGTCATTATTATGCGCTCCCTTGGTTTTATGTTGTCACCGAGTCTAAAGACGACATCAATTAAAATGGTTTATACAGACTCAATCAGTGCAGCTGTCTAATAACGACACATTCAGCACCCGCAGTTTTCAATCGGGGAAGTCATGCCCTCCCCGACCTCGCTGTCTATCAATAGGCGCCATCGCGTTTCAGCACTACGCCAACCGTCTTAAACAGAATCGCAATGTCGTTCCACAGCGACCAGTTTTTGACATACCACGAGTCAAAATAGACGCGTGTTTCATAGTCAACGTCGTTACGACCGCTAACCTGCCACAATCCCGTCATGCCTGGTTTCGCCATCAGGTAATAATCGACATCACCGGCATAACGGCAGAGTTCATCTTCAATAACCGGGCGCGGACCCACCAGGCTCATATCGCCACGTACTACGTTCCACAGCTGCGGCAGCTCATCCAGACTGGTCTTACGGATGAAATGACCGACTTTGGTAATGCGCGGATCGTTCTTCAGTTTGAAATCTTTATCCCACTCGGCGCGGGCAACAGGATCGGTACGCAGTACCTCTTCCAGCACCTCTTTCGAGTTGATCACCATGGAGCGGAATTTCAGGCATTTGAACTTACGTCCGCCCAGACCTACACGTTCATGACCGTAAATCGGTGGTCCGCCATCGCGGCCAACCATAAAGCCGAGTACCAGTAATGCCGGTGACAGTGCCAGGATAATGCTCAGTGCGCCGACGATATCGAATGCACGCTTAAGGAAACGCGAAGTGCGCTTCGCCAGGTTGTTATTCACGCGCAGAATCATCACTTCATGGCTGAAGATATAAGCCATGTCGGTGCCATACAGCGGTACACCACGCAGCGTTGGGATCACGGAAACGGAACGGCAATTGTGCATCGCCAGCGTTTTCAGCCAGTGATCGCGGTGCTGGCTCTGTTCAAACTCCACCGCCACAATGAACTGGGTTTCGCTGTTGGTCAGCTGCCACAGCTCTTGTTCGTTGTGCAGCACTGGTACGCCAGAGATGCTGGCCTGCGGGCTGCTTTTATCGACATCGAAGAAGGCGATAACATCAAAACCCATCACTTCTTCGCTCTGCAGCGCCTGCCAGGCTTCCTGCGCGTTGCGGCTGCTGCCGATGATGATGGTTTGCTTCTTCCACATACCGTAATGATTCAGCACACGTTTAGAGATTGCGCGTGCTAATGGAATCAGAATCAATGCCAGAACCCAGGTCGCTACCCAGACAAAGCGCGACATTTGCCATTGTGAAAGTGCTGAAATTGACAAATCAATGACAGAGAAAATAAGAATGGTACGAAAGATCTCTTTGAGCTCGAACCAGAATGGTTTGCGGTAAGTATAATGACGCAGGCGAACCCAGAACCAGCCTACGCAAATAACCGATAACGCAATGTGAGTAGCGATTTTTAAATGCAGGTATTTTTCAGATATATCTGCCAGTGGAGAATGGGTAAACGAATTAATCAACGCCATGGCAATAAACAATGCTGCGTTGAAACAAATTAAATCCGAGCACGCCAGTAAAATTTTGGTCAGAAGACTTTTATATGTAATTTCGTTATCGCGCATATTTAACTCTTTTATATTATTTCTTTAATCCCTAATGCCTCAACGCTGTTTAATAAACGAGCGAAACATTCACTGCATTTGTTGAGGCAATCTGCGGTAAATTCTCTGAGGCCAAATCAATTCTCACAATAGTAAGCAAGAGAATTGTGATTAATACCAACAGATTAGTCCGACTTCCCTTACCACAGTGGCAGACCGTTAAACCAAGAGAAAGGCGCTTCAGGCACGCTACCGCCCTTGGCTGTCGCTGCCAATACCGCTTTCATCATCCTAATTACAGCTTGTTTTATGCGGCATTTTTGCGCTAATTACTGGCCGTGGTCCGCGTGCGATCACAATTCGCAACATTAGATGGCTAAGGAGCACGCTATTAACAACATCGGCGCAGACATTTACTAACACGTTGCTATACTAGTTATTACTGGCTTGTTTACAAGTAGGCCCCGTCTTCCCTGCACTATTTTAGGAAAAAGACTACCAGCCATAAGTATTGATGCCAGCCCTTTCAGGCCATTCCTCTGCAAAATTCAGATTAATTCGATACTCAACGACGCAATACGCTGCATTAAAAATGCACGTACTTGTCTGCTGAAAAAAAATAATAGCCGCCATCATTCAGGTGCAATTTTTATCCATACTTTCATCTTATCTGTGCAAATTGGCAATCAGGGTTATTCTTCTTGCCTGGCAACACCGTGCATTGACCGCGTTAGCAGCTATTTGTAGGCTTTATGCCATTTCACTATCATCAGATTAAGCGCATGGCACAGACATTAAGGTGATTAACACATGTTGGAGTGGATCATTGATCCGTCGCTCTGGGCCGGATTAGTAACGCTAATCGTTCTGGAGCTGGTGCTGGGCATTGATAACCTGGTTTTCATTGCCATTCTGGTTGAAAAGTTGCCGCCAAAGGAACGCGACCGTGCGCGCATTTTTGGCCTGCTACTCGCGCTGGTGTCGCGTTTAGCGCTGCTCGCCTCACTTTCCTGGCTGGTTACGCTGACAAAACCGCTGTTCACTCTGCTGAATCATGGGTTCAGCGCCCGCGATCTGCTGCTGCTGTGCGGCGGCTTCTTTCTGCTTTATAAAGCCACCACCGAGTTAAACAGCCGTCTGGAAGGGGCTGACGAAGAAACTGGTCAAAATAAGAACGGTGCTAAATTCTGGCCAGTGGTGGCGCAAATAGTGGTGCTGGACGCCATCTTCTCGCTGGACTCGGTCATTACCGCCGTTGGCATGGTGAATGAGCTGCCGGTGATGATGGCGGCGGTCACGGTGGCAATATTGCTGATGCTGCTGGCGAGTAAGCCGCTGACGCGTTTCGTCAACGGCCATCCGACCATTGTGATTCTCTGCCTGAGCTTCCTGCTGATGATCGGCTTCAGTCTGGTGGCCGAAGGGTTAGGCTTTATTATCCCGAAAGGTTATCTCTACGCGGCGATTGGATTCTCCATCGTCATCGAGATACTCAATCAACTGGCGATGTTTAATCGCCGCCGCTACCTCACCGCCGGACGTCCGCTGCGCCAGCGCACCTCGGAAGCAGTGCTACGTATTCTGCGCGGCGAAGCGCAACGTGCGGAACTTGACGCCGACACCGCTTCACTGGTGGCAGATGGCGAAGAAGGTGCACTCTTCAATCGCCAGGAACGCCGCATGATTGCACGTGTGCTGGGGCTTGGTCAGCGCCAGATCAATAGCATCATGACCTCGCGCCACGACGTTGAGCATATCGACCTCAGCGAAGATCCGGCGGAGATTATGGCGAAGCTCGATCGTAATCAGCACACGCGCATTCTGGTTACCGAACAGGGCCGCGACCCACTTGGCGTGGTGCACGTGATTGATTTGCTGCATCAATCGTTGCACAGCAAATCACTGGATTTACGTTCGTTGATTCGCCAGCCGCTGATCTTTCCTGAGCGCGTCACCTTATTGCAGGCGCTGGAGCAGTTCCGCAATGCGCGCACCCACTTCGCCTTTGTGGTGGATGAGTTTGGTTCGGTGGAAGGGGTGGTCACGCTGAGCGACCTGATGGAAACCATCGCCGGCAATCTGCCGATTGAAGGGGAAAAAGTTGATGCGCGCTATGATATTCAAGTGCTGCCCGATGGCGGCTGGGTGGCAAACGGTCATATGCCATTGGAGGATTTAGCCGTCTACGTGCAGCTGCCACTCGATGAAAAACGCAATTACCACACGCTGGCGGGATTGCTGATGGATAGCCTGCAACATGTGCCGCAGGAAGGCGAAGAGTTGCAGATCGGCGATTATCTGTTGCGTACGTTGCAGGTAGAAAACCATCGCGTGCAGAAGGTGGAGATAATGCCGATCGCATCGTAATCAACCAGGTCGCCATAAATGGCGACCCTACGGGATTTACAGCGATGGGGAGGCAGGATAATGCATTGCGGCTGCAGCGCGGATGTTAAGGCGACATCCCATCTCGCTGAGCGAGTGAGGGATTCCAGGGCGAGCCGTATGGATGCGGCGAGAGGTGGCGCTGAGCAGGAGCGAATCGCCACCGGTCCGTCAGGAATCGTGAACGAGTGAAGGCACCGCGCAGCGGCGAGCTGGGCTGGCGCAAGGCCCGGGAGTGCAGAGGGCGCGGCCAGGCGCTCTCTGCTCGGTCGCCGCACGAAGATGCTGCAACTGCCCCACTTCGCGGCGAACGAAAGTCGCTCTGCGCTTAACTGTTCGGCATTTCGCCCTGAATGGCGACCTTACGTTAAGGTCTCGCCGGTTGCTGGCGATCCAGCCACTGATTCAGGCGCGACTTCGCTTCACTTTGCAGCTGCTGACGCACCACGTCATCCACTGGCAATGAGTACTGCAAATTATTCCAGCCGCCGTACATGCGTAGCGGAATAGTTTGCTGGTTTAGCAGAGCAGCTAATTTGTCGTCGCCCTGCCAGCCGCGCAGCATCATATTAATGGTGACGTCGAGTTGCTGTTTGACCATATCGACATTGCCTTTGGTCTGCACGGCCAGACGACTGTTGCCGCCCTGCAGATCCGGTAAGCTGAAAATGCCCTGTTTAAGCGTGACGCGTCCACTCAATTGCTGAATGCCCTGATCGTCGGGCTGATCGTTGGTGACACGATTACTGACGCGCGCCACCGCACGTCGCACCATCTGTTGCAGATTCAGCTGCGAAAGCTGCAAATTAGTTGCTTCCAGATCCGCACTGCCCTGCCAGTTGCGTTTTGCCTCTTCAATGCTTAATCCCGCTCCGCTGATATCGCCTTTCAGCGAAACGGTACCTTGCAGCGTCTCTGGCAGTTCTAAAGCTTTCAGCAATGGCGCAATGGCGATGTTATCCAGCTCAGGCTGGAACGCCACTTGCGTTACCGGTTTACGAATATCTAACGAGCCGGGGACCGAGAAATGTCCTTCGCCGAATTTGCCTTGCAGCTTACTTAAGGTCATCAAACCTTGCTGATTGCTGCCGTCGAGCTGCAAATTGGTCAGCGTCAGGCCGCGCCACACGCTGTTATCTGCGGTGAGGTTGAGCGTCAAATCCAGCTGATTCAGCGGTGAGTCGCTGTTGTCACGCATACGCGGCTCAGCAATAACCGGCGTGCTGGTCACGTTAGCCTGCTGCGGCGCGCTGCTATCAGTCGATGGTGCATTCGCCATCAATGCGTCAATATTCAAACTGGTAGCGTGCAGCGCCAGATTAAGCTGCTGTGGAAGCGCCAAACGTCCATCGGCGCTGCCTTCCAGTGCGCTGTCATTGGCGGTGAGCTGCATCTTCTGTAAAGAGAAATGCTGATTGTCACCGTTCCATTCCCCCTGACCGCTCAAGGTGCCTTTTATCCCCTGCGTCGGCAGATTGGCACCGTCGATGGCGTAATTCATCTCATCCAACTGTCCGACTAAACGATGCGGATACTGCGCCACATTCATTTGCCCTTTGAGATTGACGCTGACATTGCGCTGATTACGCGAAATTCGGGTAGCCAAATTGATGCTGGCTTGTTTGCTGGCATCCTGATCGAGGTTGAGATTGAGGTCGCGGAAATTGTATTCATCGCCGCCTGGCTGCTGCCAAATCAGCAAACTATCGGCAAGACGCAATTTGCCAATGTTGAATGACCAGCCGTTATTGCTGCTGCTCACCGGCTCGGCATCACCCGGACCCACCGGCGCACCGGAAGGTTTTTGCGCGGCGCTGTCTGGCGTCACGCGGATGATGGCGTTTTTCAGCATCACCTGACTGACGCTCAGCTGATGCGACAACAGCGGCCAGAGATTGACATCCAGCCGCATATTGTCGGCGGTGACCATTGGCTGCGTGGCGCCAGGCGCGGTCAGACTCATGCGCCCGGCGAGAATGCTGAGCTGCGGCCAGACATGCCAGCGCAGATCGCCGCCCACCTGAAGCTGATAACCACTGCGCTGCTCTACCTGCTGTACCATATAGGTACGAAAGTCGTTGGGATTGACCAGCAACACCAATGCTGTCATGCCCGCTACGACCACCACTAACAGGATGGCCAGCGTAGTTATCACTCTTCTCATCAATTCCTCATTGCCGTCATACTTCAAGTTGCCGCAGCGTTGGCTGCGCTCGCTCACCCCAGTCACTTATTGATGTAAGCTTCCGGGGATTTACTCGCTTGCCGCCTTGCTGCAACTCGAATTATTTTGGCAAGCATTAGTTTTAGTCAGTCTTTATCTATACGGCTGGCATCCGCGCCCTGCTGACCACGATATTTGGCATCTTCGCGACGGTTATACGGTCGCGCAGCCGGGCCCGACAACGGCTCAAAGCTCAAAGCACCAATTAACATGCCTGGACGTAGCGCCAGCGGCAGTTTGCCTGAGTTATAAAACTCCAGCACGATACGGCCCTGCCAGCCCGGATCGATACGGTGCGCCGTAACGTGCACCATCAAACCCAGACGCGCCAGCGAAGAGCGGCCATCCAGCCAGCCGACCAGATCGTCGGGAATGGTGACCGATTCCAGCGTCACCGCCAGCGCCAGCTCACCGGGATGCAGGAAAAAGGCTTCGCCTTCCGGCAGCACAATCTCATCGCTCATGACGCGGTCCAGCGCAGCACTGACTTCGTGTTTAGGACCACTCAAATCAATAAACGCCGCAGTGTGGCCGCTAAAAGTGCGGAACTGGTTGCCGAGGCGCACATCAACCGTGGCGCCATTAATGCGTTCCACCGGCGGGCGCGGCTCAATCGCCAACTTTCCGTTGTCCAGCCAGGCTTCAATATCGCGATCGCATAATCTCATCGCAGGTACTCCATGAATTAAGTGTAGCGAATGGCTACGACAGCGCGTCACGCCGGGGCGGACGCCATGTCGTTACAGATACTGATTAATCTTGGCCTTGAGGATATCAATCGCGATACGGTTTTTTCCGCCGCGCGGCACAATGATGTCAGCGTACTGCTTGGAAGGTTCAATAAATTGCAGGAACATCGGACGCACGGTCTTCTGATACTGGCTCATCACCGAATCCATTGAGCGGCCGCGCTCATTCACATCGCGCTTCATGCGGCGCATCAGGCAGATATCCAGCGGCGTATCGACGAAGATGGAGAAATTCATCTCCTGGCGCAGGCGCGCGTCGGTTAACAGCAAGATGCCTTCGAGGATGATGACTTTCTTCGATTTGAGATGAATACAATCGCTGGTGCGGGTGTGCTCAACATAGCTGTAAACCGGCAGCTCAATTTCCTGGCCGGCTTTCAACGCGCGCAGGTGCTGCAACAACAGATCATGATCCATCGCACTCGGATGGTCATAGTTGGTTTTCACCCTCTCTTCCATGGTGAGGTGGCTCTGATCTTTATAGTAGGCATCTTCGGGGATCACACCGATATGCTCGTCACCGACCTGGTCACGGATTTCACGATAGAGCGTGCTGGCGATAAGACTTTTTCCGGATGCGGATGCACCTGCGATGCCAACGATCACGCACTGATGAGACTTGTCAGTCATACTTTTTTAAGACCTGATAACTGGAGCCTGCCTAAGCCGAAGCTGCAACGGGCCGAATGAGAGGGTTAGTTGGCGGCAATTATAGGTATTTCACCGGTTTGATGCCAGAGAAATGGGCCAACGGCTTTTCAGAATATCCCCTTTTGCAGCCAGACGCTTAATCGATACACTGTTCATCTGCCAACACTGAAGCGAGCGTTGGCACTCCGAATGTAGCCGCAAGGAAAAGTATGAGCTGGAAAACCCTGACCTATTTTGGCGACAGCATGTTGCTGATCCCGACTGCGGTGATTATCGCGCTGGTATTGCCATGGAAAAGCGACAACCGTCAAACCGTGTGGTATTGGGTGCTGGCGTTTGGTCTGGCTGGCCTGGTGGTGAGCGTCTCAAAAATACTGTTTCTCGGCTTTGGTATTGGTAGCGCCAGATTCAACTTCACCGGCTTAAGCGGACACAGCGCGATGTCAGCCACGCTCTGGCCGGTGATGATGTGGTTGATCTCAGGTCGCTGGTCGCCGCGCTGGCGTCTGTTTACCATCGGTATCGGCTATCTGATCCCGCTGATGGTCGGTCTTTCACGTTTGGTGATTCACGCGCATTCAAAAAGCGAAGTGCTGGCGGGCCTGATGCTCGGTTTCACGCTCAGCACCGCATTCCTGCTGACACAGCGCCGCACTTCGCTGAAGGGCTTTAGTCTGCCGCAAATTGGCGTTGCGCTGCTGGTGCCGCTGCTGCTGCTGGGCCATGGTCGCGTCGCCACCACACAACAATTCCTTGAGCGCTTCTCTGCCAATCTTGCCGGCTTAGAAAAGCCCTATACCCGCGCCGATCTTTTTCGCTAACACCGATTGGCCCTTTGCGCGCAAAGGGCCAATCAATTCAGTGAATAACGACTTAAATGCAATTCCCGGCAGAAATCTTAAATAGATGTGCTAGCATGCGAAATAGTGATTGATTGGCGCATTTTCCATCGTGAATCAGGTGCGCGCAGCTGGATTCTTGCATGACCCTCGAAATATTGACTTCACGAGAAAGACCACAACGAATTTGGCTCAATGCCTTGCTCATTGGCGGGCTCACTTTTCTACTGACGCTATTTTGTCTGGAACTGATTGTTGTCAGCGGACGTATTTCACCGCTTTGGTACTCCACCGCGCTAATGACGGTGATCGTGTTTCGTGCGCACTCCAGACACGTTCCCTTGCTGCTATTTGCTTGCGTGATGGGAACCGCGCTGGCCAATCTGATCATTATTGGTCCCGCGCTCAGCAACATTAAATTCGCCATCTTAAATATGGTGCAGGCAATTCTGGGCGGTGTGATGCTGCGCGCCCTGCTCGATCGTCGTGCCCCGCTTAATTCGTTACTCGACTGGGTGCGCTTTGCGCTGTGCGCCGGTCTGATTGCGCCTCTGCTCGGCGGCGTGGTGGCGTTGTGGATGCTGCATGTCGGTAGCAGCGCGTCACTGCCCTTCTTCTCGACCTGGGTGATTTCTGAAGTGATCGGCGTGCTGGCATTTGGTCCGGTGTTACTACTGTGGCCGAATAAACCGCTGCGCCAGATTTTTACGCCAGGCCGTCAGTTGGAAACCTGCCTGACGCTGCTTGGCACGCTACTCGCCAGCTATTTATCGCTGCGTTTTCTGCCGTGGCCCTTTACTTTTATTGTGGTGATTCTGTTCTGGTGTGCGGTGCGGCTGCCAAAATTTGAAGCCTTTCTGCTGTTCTTCCTCAATGCCAGTTTCATCTCGATTCTGCTCGCCTTTAATTTGGTCAACCTGGCGCAAAACGGCATGCTGCTCGGCCAGATCAGCACCTGGCTGCCGTTCCTGTTGGTGCTGCTGCCGAGCCACGTGATGGCGCTGGTGATGGACGCCTTTCAGCGCGAAAAACATCACATCAGCGAGAGCGAAACCCGCTTCCGTAACGCCATGGAATACTCCGCGATCGGTATGGCGCTGGTTGCGCCGAATGGTGGCTGGCAGCAGGTCAATCAGTCGCTGTGCCAGACGCTAGGCTTTCCGGCAGATGAGCTAAAAAAACTCACTTTCCAGCAAATCACCCATCCCGACGATCTCAACAGCGATTTGCAGCAGCTGGAACGGTTGGTGGCGGGTGAAATCATGACCTACACCATGGAGAAGCGCTATTTCCGCAAGGATGGCGAGATCGTCTGGGCGCGCCTAACGGTTTCGATGGTGCGCGACGCCGCGCAACAGCCGCACTACTTCATCGCCCAGATTATCGATATCTCCGAGCTGAAGCAGAGCGAGCAGGTTAATCGCCGTCTGATGGAACGCATCACGCTGGCCAACGAAGCTGGCGGTATCGGCGTGTGGGAGTGGAATCTGCTGACCGGTGAAATGCTGTGGGACAAGCGCATGTATGAGCTATTTGGCTTAGGTCCGCATCAAACGCCCACCTACGATTTGTGGGTGCATCTGCTTGATCCGGCTGAACGGGAAACCGCCGCGCTGGTGGTACAGCAAGCCATCGAACGTCGCAGCGCCTTCCAGCTGGAATATCGCATCAATTTGCCGGAAGGCCCGCGCTACGTGCGTTCTGAGGCCAACCGCATCCTGAGTCAGGATGGGCAGATCGAACGTATGCTCGGCATCTGTCAGGACATCACGCCGCTGCGCGCGTTAAATGAAGCGCTGTTCCAGGAAAAAGAGCGCATGGCGATCACCCTCGATTCCATCGGCGAAGCGGTGATCAGTACCGATGATGAAATGCGCGTCACCTTTATGAATCCGGTGGCCGAAACGCTGAGCGGCTGGCCGCAGGAAAAAGCGGCAGGCGTGCCGATTACCGAGCTACTCAACATCACGCGAGGCGCGAGCGGGCCGCGTGTGGACAACCTGTTGCTGTGCCAGCTGCCGGGCGAAAAAATCTCCCCCGATCTCGATGAAGAGCTGGTGCTGCACACGCCAGACGGCACGCGCGTCGAGATTCATTACAGCATTACGCCGCTGAAAACCCTGACCGGTGCCAGCATCGGCGCGGTAATGGTTATTCAGGATGTCAGTGAATCGCGCAAGGTGATGAAGCGTCTGAGCTACAGCGCCTCACATGACATGCTGACGCGCCTGCCAAATCGTCACAGCTTCGAGCAGCGTTTAAAGCAGTTGGTGAACGATGCGGCGGCCAATAATAGCCATCACGTATTGGTGTTTATCGATCTGGATAAATTCAAAGCGGTGAACGATACCGCCGGCCACGCCGCCGGTGATGCGCTGCTGCGCGAACTGGCAGAGCTGATGCCACATCATCTGCGCAGCAGCGATATGCTGGCACGTTTGGGCGGCGATGAGTTTGGCGTGTTGCTGCCAAATTGCGAAGTGGATCAGGTGCGCGACGTGGTGCAGCGCATCGTCACCGCCGTGAGCGAATACCGCTTTATGTGGCAGGATCAGCCTTATCACGTCGGCGCGAGTGCCGGCATCACGCAAATCGATCAACGCAACTGCATCAGCAATGTGGTGATGTCACAGGCCGATGTCGCCTGTTACAGCGCAAAACATGCGGGCCGTGGTCAGTATCACGTTTATCAGGAAGTGCAGATGTAATCTGCCACGTCTGCCCATTGCCAGCCCGCGCTGGCTGCGCTAAAGTCGCCCCCTTTTTTCCGGCATGGGGGATAAATATGTTTATCGGATTCGATTACGGCACAGCAAACTGCTCAATTGCGGTCAGCGATAATGGCACGCCGCGCCTGCTGACACTGGAGAATGGTCAGCGCCTGCTTCCCTCCATGATTTGTGCGCCAACGCGTGAAGCGATCAGCGAATGGCTGCATCGCCATCACCAGGTTCCAACGCCAGACAGCGAAGGCACCGCCTTATTGCAGCGTGCGCTGCGTTATAACCGCGAAGAAGATATCGACGTCACGCCAGGCAGCGTGCAGTTCGGTTTGACTGCGCTGCAGCAATACATGGTCGATCCCGAAGAAGTGTGGTTTGTGAAGTCACCGAAATCCTTCCTCGGCGCTAATGGCCTGAAGCCGCAGCAGATCGCTTTCTTTGAAGATCTGGTGTGCGCCATGATGCTGCACATTCGTCAGCAAGGTGAAACCCAGCTCGATCGCCCGATTGAGCAAGCGGTAATTGGTCGCCCGATTAACTTCCAGGGTTTAGGCGGCGAAGAGGCTAACCAGCAGGCGCAAGGCATTCTGCTGCGTGCAGCACAGCGCGCCGGTTTCCGTGATGTCGAGTTCCAGTTTGAGCCGGTGGCGGCGGGCCTGGATTTTGAAGCTACGCTGCAGAAAGAGACGCGCGTATTGGTAGTCGATATCGGCGGCGGTACCACCGACTGCTCGATGCTGCTGATGGGCCCGGAATGGCGTCACAAAACCGATCGCCGTGAAAGTTTGCTCGGCCACAGCGGATGCCGCGTGGGCGGAAACGATCTCGACATTATGCTGGCGTTCAAAACCCTGATGCCGCTGCTGGGCCTCGGTGGCAATACGCAAAAAGGCACCGCGCTGCCTGCGCTGCCGTGGTGGAATGCGGTGGCGATCAATGATGTTCCGGCGCAAAGCAACTTCTATTCTGCGGCCAGCGGCAAACTGCTGCGCGATTTGATTCGCGATGCCGAACACAGTGACAAAGTGGCGCACCTGCTGAAAGTGTGGCAGCAGAAGCTGAGCTATCGTCTGGTGCGTGCGGCGGAGGAGAGCAAGATTGCGCTGTCGGAGGTGAAAGAAACCGACGCCTCTCTGGCGTTTATCGCCGCCCAATTGCAGGCGCAGATCAGCGCAGCACAGCTGGAAGAAGCAATTAACCAGCCGCTGGAACGGATTCTGGAGCAAGTGCATCTGGCGCTTGCCACCTGCGAAACCAAGCCAGAAGTGATTTATCTCACCGGCGGTAGCGCACGTTCACCGGTGCTGCGCGCCGCACTACAGCAGGCGCTGCCCGATACGCCTATCGCCAGCGGCGATGACTTCGCCTCGGTGACCGCCGGCCTCGCCCGCTGGGCCGAAGTGATGTTCAGATAAAAGTCAGGGCGGCATCATTGCCGCCCTGCTTAACGTTGTAGGGTCGCCATTCATGACGACCCGTCTCACACATCAGAAATTCACGTTCGCACTGATCCCGCCAACAAACGCATCTTTCACTTCACTCACCGCACCCGGCGCCACCACATATTGCAGGTTCGGACGCAGCTGCAGCCATTTGGTCAGTTGAGCGTTGTAGTAGATCTCATAGTTATACTCTGAGCCATCCTGAATCGGCAGATAGGTTGGGCTGTTGAAGTCCGTTTCGCCGTTAGCGTTGTTCTGCTCACGCAGAGAACGCGTGTAAGCGCTGTTAACGTGAATACGCGCTGCACCGACACCAATCTCATCCTGCGGACGCGCATCAAACGGCCCTTTCCAGGTGAAGCTCACCGACTGATAGTTATCGGTTTTCGAGGTTTTGTGGTCGTTCATTACCGCTTGTACGGTAACGCCCAAGCCACGGCTGGCATCGCCGCCTTGTGCCGTCAACTGCTGTTGCAGCAGCACGTAGCCGCCATAAGCATGATCCTGGCTTTGATACGCGCCATCGCGCCAGCTACCGTAGTTGTCACCGTTCGCCGAAGAGTAGTAATACCCGATGCGGTAATTACCCGGCAGCTTGTCTGCGCCTAACGTCGGTTTCCAGCCCAACTCTACCGGCACCATATTGCCTTCGGAGTTGCTGGTATCCAGGCGGAAGCCATCGCCGCGATCGTAGTTGGCGCTGTTCTGGTTATAGAAACCGACCTGGAAGAATACCTCAGGCGTGATATTCACCTTCACGCGACCGCCCCATTGGGAAACCGGCCAGTTGAACCAGCGATCGCCACGCCAGTTCCCTGCCTGGCCGCTACCAAACGCCAGGTTCTGGAACTTACTGTCAAAGTTATCGAAATCTTCGCCAACGGTCACACGACCGGCTTTCAGGTTCACTGTGTTATCGAACAGACCCTGGCTCAACCAGAATTGGGTTAAGCGCCAGGTTTGGCCGCGCCCGTACACTTCTTGGGGTGATGACAACATGCCAGTACGAGAATCGCCTACCTGATCGGCGATGTTCTGACCATTACGATCGGTAATCGTCACCTGGAATTGGGCATCCTGCCAGTTGAGCAGTTTTTCCAGGTTGAAGTTAGCGCCAAACGCCCACTGATCGCTGTAGCGCATGGTGGTGTTGGTATCGGCACCGCCTGCCAGGTTGGAGCCGGTTTCCATGGTGTAGTTAACGTCGAATTTAATGCCGTCATTTTCCAGCTGCGTTCGGTAACCGCCCCAATCACCAAACATATATGGAGAGTCGTAACTGAAAGCATCAGCGGCCAGCGCAGATGCACTCAGCATCGCAAACATCAGGGTTCCCGCTGCCAGGCGGGGTAAATGCTGCACTGCTTCTTTTCTGTTCATGATGGTTATTCTTATATGAAGTTACTGGAATGGATCGAACAGAGGATAGTGCTGAGGATTTGGCAATTTTTGCAAATATGTGCGCAGTTTACCGCAGGTTGATAGTGCGTTAGCGCAATTGTGACGCCAGTCGATGATTGAAAATATTTTGGCTAAAATGGCATTTTTTGTGAGGCAGAGCAGGAAAAAGGCGGGACGCCGCAGCGTCCCTGAAAACATTACAGTTTGCTGGCGCTCGCCAGCTCTTCGATCTCTTGCTTGCTGAGTTCCAGCTGAGTAGCTTTCACCAGCTCATCCAGCTGCTCTAGCGAAGTGGCACTGACAATTGGCGCGGTAATGCTTGGACGCGCAATCTGCCACGCCAGCGCAACCTGCGTTGCTGAAACATCGTGCGAGGCGGCGACATCTTCCAGCGCTTCAACGATGCGCTTGCCGCGTTCATTCAGATATTTATCCACGATGCCCTGCCCGCGCTTACTTTTGCTGGCATCTTCCGGCTTTTTGTACTTACCGCTGAGGAAGCCGCTGGCCAGCGAATAATAGTTGATCACGCCGAGGCCATTTTTCACCGCGACCTGCTCCAGACCGCTTTCGTACTCCTGACGGTCGTAGAGATTGTATTCAGGCTGCAGCGTTTCATAGCGTGCCAGGCCGTGCTGCTTGCTCACATCCAGCGCTTCCTGCAGACGTTTAGCGTTGTAGTTAGACGCGCCAATCGCACGCACTTTGCCCTCTTTGATCAGCGAATCGAAGGCTTTGAGCGTATCCAGCAGCGGCGTGGTTTCATCATCACGGTGCGCCTGGTAGAGATCGATAACGTCGGTTTGCAGGCGACGCAGTGAATCTTCCACCGCCTGGCGAATGTAAGCCGATTTAAGACCGGTTTTCTCTGGGGACAGCTCCATGCCGACTTTGGTGGCCAGCACGATGCTGTCGCGCTTGCCGCTTTTCTTCAGCCATTTACCAATAATGGTTTCCGATTCGCCACCTTCGTTACCCGGCGCCCAGCGCGAATAGACGTCGGCGGTATCGATGAAGAACAAGCCCTTCTCCACCAGTGCATCGAGCAGTGAGAACGAGGTTTTCTCATCCACCGTCCAGCCAAACACGTTGCCGCCAAAGGTGAGACGGGGAACTTCGATACCGCTGTCGCCAAGCTGGCGGAGTTTCTGTTGACTCATTTTGTTCTCCTTATTCAAACGAGACAGGTCTGCTATTGAGCTTAGCAAAGGAAATGGTCGCGCTTATGCCTATTGCTGGCAGAATATTTACAGAATATGAATACTTACCTTCGCCAGGGCGATATTCTTATTTCCTTCAATTTTTGCCCGATCCGGGCGACTACAATCATTCGTTTGCGTAGTGGCATTTTTATTACGCACCTTGGGAATACGAAACCGCTGGAGAGCACACACCTTGATGAACCGTCGACTAAAAACAAGCTTGCTGGCTGTAGCCGTGATTGCCGTATTGGCTGGCGGATATTACTGGTGGCAACATCCAGCGGAACCGAATAAACAGACGCAGGCTGAAGGTCAGCAGCAGCGTGGACGCGGCGCAGGCGGCAAACGCCCCTTAGCGCCAGTGCAAGCCGCAGCTGCCAGAACTGAAAGCGTGCCGTATTTCCTCAGCGGCCTCGGCACCGTCACCGCCGCCAATACCGTCACCGTGCGCAGTCGCGTTGATGGGCAATTGATGGCGCTGCACTTCCAGGAAGGACAGCAAGTGGCCGCTGGCGCTTTGCTGGCGGAAATCGATCCGCGTCCTTATCAGGTGGCGTTAACCCAGGCGCAGGGCCAATTGGCAAAAGATCAGGCCACACTCGCCAATGCGCGCCGCGATCTCAGCCGCTATGAAAAACTGGCAAAAACCTCGCTGGTGTCACAGCAGGAACTCGATACGCAACGTTCGCTGGTGAGCGAAACGCTTGGCACCATCAAAGCCGATGAAGGTAACGTCGCCAGCGCCCAGCTCAATCTGACTTACAGTCGCATTACCGCGCCAATTGGTGGACGCGTCGGCTTGAAGCAGGTTGATGTCGGCAACTACATAACGTCCGGCGATACCACCGGTTTAGTAGTGATCACCGAAACCCACCCGATTGACGTGGTGTTCAGCGTCGCTGAGAACAACATCAGCCAAATCCTCAAGGCGCAGAAAAGCGGACAGCCGCTGATCGTCGAAGCCTGGGATCGCAGCAACAAAACGCTGCTGACCAGCGGCACGCTGTTGAGTCTCGACAACCAGATTGATGCCACCACTGGCACCATCAAGCTCAAAGCGCGCTTCAGTAACGAAGATGACACGCTGTTCCCGAATCAGTTTGTCAACGCGCGTCTGAAAGTCGATACCTTGCAGGATGCGGTGGTGATTCCGACCGCCGCGCTGCAGATGAGCAACGACGGTCACTTTGTCTGGGTGGTTAACAGCGACAACAAAGTGAGCAAGAAACGCGTTACCGCTGGGTTGCAGGACAGCCAGAAAGTGGTGATCAGCGCGGGCCTTGAAGCAGGCGATCGCGTGGTGACCGACGGGCTGGATCGTCTGACGGAAGGCGCCACCGTTGAAGTGGTGGCACCGCAAAGCGCCGCGACACACAGCACGCGTGCTGCGCAGCCCGCACGCGGAGAGCGTCAATAATGCAGGTGATGCCTCCTGACAGCAGCGGTGGACCTTCGCGCCTGTTTATTCTGCGCCCGGTCGCCACCACGCTGCTGATGATCGCCATTTTGCTAGCCGGCGTGCTCGGCTACCGTTTTCTGCCCGTTTCCGCTTTGCCTGAAGTCGATTATCCGACCATTCAGGTAGTTACGCTTTATCCCGGCGCCAGTCCTGATGTGGTGACTTCATCCATTACCGCGCCGCTGGAACGCCAGTTCGGCCAGATGTCCGGCCTGAAGCAGATGTCGTCACAAAGTTCGGGCGGCGCTTCCGTGGTGACATTGCAGTTTCAGCTGACGCTGTCACTGGATGTTGCCGAGCAGGAAGTGCAGGCGGCGATCAACTCCGCCACCAACCTGCTGCCTAACGATCTGCCGAACCCGCCGGTTTACAGCAAAGTGAATCCGGCCGATCCGCCGATCATGACGCTCGCCGTTACCACCACCAGCATGCCGCTCACGCAGGTGCAGGACATGGTGGAAACGCGCGTGGCGCAGAAAATTTCCCAGGTTTCGGGCGTGGGTTTAGTGACGCTGTCGGGCGGGCAACGTCCTGCGGTGCGCGTGAAGATGAACACCCAGGCGCTGGCCGCGCTCGGCCTGACCAGTGAGTCGGTACGTACCGCCATTACCAACGCTAACGTCAACTCGGCGAAAGGCAGCCTCGACGGCCCAACGCGCTCGATTACGCTGTCGGCCAACGACCAGATGACCTCGGCGGAAGATTATCGCAAGCTGATCATCAGCTATAACAACGGCGCGCCAGTACGACTTGGCGATGTGGCTAGCATCGAACAAGGTGCCGAGAACAGCTGGCTCGGCGCCTGGGCGAACCGTCAGCAGGCGATTGTGCTCAACGTGCAGCGCCAGCCCGGCGCCAACATCATCGCCACCGCCGATAATATCCGCGCTATGTTGCCCGGTTTAACCGCTACGCTGCCGAAATCGGTGGATGTGAAACTGCTTACCGATCGCACCACCAATATCCGCGCTTCGGTCAGCGATACCCAGTACGAACTGATGCTGGCGATGGCTTTGGTGGTGATGATCATCTACCTGTTCCTGCGTAACGTCCCGGCGACCATCATTCCCGCCGTCGCCGTGCCGCTGTCGCTGATCGGCACCTTTGCCGCGATGTATTTCCTTGGCTTCTCGGTCAACAATCTGACGCTGATGGCGCTGACCATCGCCACCGGCTTTGTGGTTGATGACGCCATCGTGGTAATCGAGAACATTTCGCGCTATATCGAAAAAGGCGAAAAGCCGCTGACGGCGGCCCTGAAAGGCGCGGGCGAGATTGGCTTCACCATTATCTCCCTCACCTTCTCGCTGATTGCGGTACTGATTCCGCTGCTGTTTATGGGCGATGTGATTGGCCGCCTGTTCCGCGAATTCGCGGTGACGCTGGCGGTGGCGATTTTGATTTCCGCCGTAGTATCGCTGACGCTGACGCCGATGATGTGCGCCCGCATGTTAAGCGCCGAATCGCTGCGCAAGCAGAACCGCTTCTCGCGTGCCAGCGAAGCGATGTTTGACCGCGTTATTGCCAGCTACGGACGCGGCTTAACGCGCGTGCTGCTGCATCCGTGGATCACCTTGTCGGTGGCGCTCAGCACCTTGCTGATCACCGTGTTGCTGTGGATCGTCATCCCCAAAGGCTTCTTCCCGCAGCAGGATAACAGCATCATTCAGGGCACCTTGCAGGCGCCGCAGTCGGTTTCTTACGCCAACATGGCGGAGCGCACGCGTGATGTCGCCTCGATCATCATGAAAGATCCGGCAGTGCAGAGCATGACCTCGTTTGTCGGCGTCGATGGCACCAACGCCGCGCTCAACAGCGCGCGCCTGCAAATCAACCTCAAGCCGCTGAATGAGCGTGACGATCGTATTCCGGCAGTGCAGCAGCGCCTGCAACAGGCGTTAGCTAAAGTGCCGGGCATTTCGCTGTGGCTGCAGCCGGTGCAGGATTTGACTATTGATACCCAGGCCAGCCGCACGCCGTACCAGTTCACGCTGCAATCCGGCTCGCTCGAGTCGCTGAGTTTGTGGGTGCCGAAACTGCTAGAGCAACTGAATACGCTGCCGCAGCTGCGTGACGTCAGCAGTGACTGGCAGGATCAAGGTCTGGAAGCTTTTGTACGGGTCGATCGTGACAGCGCCAGCCGCCTGGGCATTAGCATGGCAGATGTCGATAACGCGCTGTATAACGCTTTTGGTCAGCGGCTGATCTCCACCATTTACACCCAGGCCAACCAATATCGCGTGGTGCTGGAACAGAACAGCGATGCCACGCCGGGACTGGCGAGCCTCGACGGCATTCGTTTGACCAGCAGCGACGGCGGCAGTGTGCCGCTCAGCGCCATCGCGCAAATCGAGGAGCGCCACGCCGCGCTCAGCATCAACCATCTCGATCAGTTCCCGTCGGCAACCTTCTCGTTTGATGTCGCCGACGGCTATTCGCTGGGCGATGCGGTGAAAGCGGTGAGCGCGGCAGAAGATCAGGTTGGCATGCCCGCCGAGATGATGACGCAGTTTCAGGGCAGCACGCTGGCCTTCGAAGCCGCGTTGTCCAGCACCGTGTGGCTGATCGTGGCGGCGGTGGTGGCGATGTATATCGTGCTCGGCGTACTGTATGAGAGCTTTATCCATCCGATTACCATTCTCTCGACGCTGCCCACCGCCGGTGTGGGTGCGCTGCTGGCGCTGATGCTGAGCGGCAACGAGCTGGATATCATCGGCATCATCGGCATTATCTTGCTGATCGGTATCGTGAAGAAAAACGCCATCATGATGATCGACTTCGCGCTGGCCGCAGAGCGTGAGCAAGGCATGCCGCCGCGCGAGGCGATTTATCAGGCGTGCTTGCTGCGTTTCCGTCCGATTCTGATGACGACATTGGCTGCGTTGCTCGGTGCGCTGCCGCTGATGCTGAGCACCGGCGTCGGCGCGGAGTTGCGCCATCCGCTGGGGATCGCCATGGTCGGCGGTTTGGTGGTAAGCCAGGTGCTGACGCTGTTCACCACGCCGGTGATCTATCTGCTGTTTGATCGTCTGTCACACGCTACACGCCGTCGCTTTAAACGCTCGGAGGCGCAGTCGTGAAGTTCTTCGCGCTGTTTATCCATCGCCCGGTCGCCACCACTTTGCTGACGTTGGCGATTGCGCTGGCCGGCATTCTCGGCTTCCGCCTGCTGCCGGTGGCACCGCTGCCGCAGCTGGATTTCCCGGTGATTTTGATCTCGGCTTCGCTGCCCGGCGCATCGCCGGAAACCATGGCGGCCTCGGTGGCAACGCCGCTGGAGCGCTCGCTGGGGCGCATTGCCGGCGTCAGTGAAATGACCTCCACCAGCTCGCTGGGCAGCACGCGCATTATTCTGGTGTTCGATTTTGATCGCGACATCAACGGCGCGGCGCGCGATGTGCAGGCGGCGATCAACGCCGCGCAAAGCCTGCTGCCAACCGGCATGCCGAGCCGTCCCAGCTACCGCAAAGCCAACCCTTCCGATGCGCCGATCATGATCCTGACGCTGACCTCAGACATTTATAATCCCGGTCAGCTGTATGATTACGCCTCAACGCAGCTGGCGCAGAAGCTGTCGCAAATTGAAGGCGTGGGCGATGTGACAGTTGGCGGCAGCTCGTTGCCTGCGGTGCGCGTCGAACTCAATCCGCAGGCTTTATTCAATCAAGGCGTGTCGCTGGATGCGGTGCGCACCGCCATCAGCAACGCCAACCAGCGCCGTCCGCAGGGCGCGATTGATGATGTGCAGCAGCGCTGGCAGTTACGCACCAACGGGGAATTACAAACTGCCAGCGAGTATCAGCCGCTGGTGGTGCATTACAACAACGGTGCGGCGGTGCGCCTCAGCGATGTCGCTAACGTGCAGGATTCAGTGCAGGACGTACGCAACGCCGGGATGACCAACGGCAAAGCGGCGGTGCTGCTGGTGGTGCGTAAATCGCCGGAAGCCAACATCATCGATACCGTTGATCGCATTCGTGGCGAATTGCCGGAACTGCATGATGTGATCCCCGCCGCCATCGATCTGCAAATTGCGCAGGACCGCTCGCCGACCATTCGCGCCTCGCTGCATGAAGTGGAACAGTCGCTGATCATCGCCGTGGCGCTGGTAATTCTGGTGGTGTTTGCCTTCCTGCGCGACTGGCGCGCCACGCTGATCCCCGCCGCTGCGGTGCCGGTTTCGCTGATTGGCACCTTCGCCGCCATGTATCTGTGCGGCTTTAGCCTGAATAACCTGTCGCTGATGGCGTTAACCATCGCCACCGGTTTTGTCGTCGATGACGCGATTGTGGTGCTGGAGAACATTGCGCGCCACGTCGAAGCGGGTATGAAGCCGCTGCAGGCAGCGCTGACCGGCGTGCGCGAGGTCGGTTTTACCGTGCTGTCGATGAGCCTGTCGCTGATTGCGGTGTTCCTGCCGCTGCTGATGATTGGCGGCATCATTGGCCGCTTCTTCTCGGAGTTTGCCATCACGCTGTCGGTGGCGATTCTGATCTCGCTGTTTATCTCGGTCACGCTGACGCCTATGATGTGCGCTTATCTGCTCAAGCCGCAGGTCAAGCGCAGCCAGCCACGCACGCGCGGTTTCGGCAAGCTGCTGATGAAGGTGCAGAACGGCTACGCGCGTTCATTGGGTTGGGTGCTGAATCACGCTATTTGGGTGCTGATGCTGCTGCTCGGCACCGTGGCGCTTACCGTTTGGCTGTTCATCTCGATCCCGAAAACCTTTATGCCAGAGCAGGATACTGGCCGCTTACAAGGGTTTATCTCGGCGGACCAGAGCATTTCGTTCCAGGCGATGCGCGGCAAGCTGCAGGATTTCATGAACATCATCAAAGCCGATCCGGCGGTAGATAACGTTACCGGCTTTACCGGTGGTTCGCGCACCAACAGCGGCTCGATGTTCGTCTCGCTCAAACCGCTCTCCGAGCGCAGCGAAAGCGCGCAGCAAGTGATCGCCCGGCTGCGTATCAAGCTGGCGAAAGAGCCGGGCGCGAATCTCTATCTCAACGCGGTGCAGGACATTCGCATTGGTGGACGTGAATCCAACGCCAGCTATCAATACAGCTTGTTGTCAGACAACCTGAATGATTTGCGCGAATGGGAGCCGAAAATCCGTCAGGCGTTTGCCGCCCTGCCCGAGCTGGCGGACGTCAACTCGGATCAGCAGGACAACGGCAGCGAAATGAATCTGACCTACGATCGTGAAAGCATGGCACGGCTCGGCATCGATGTGTCTGCCGCTAACGCGCTGCTGAATAACGCCTTTGGTCAGCGCCAGATCTCTACCATTTATCAGCCGCTCAATCAGTACAAAGTGGTGATGGAAGTCGATCCGCGTTACACCCAGGACATCAGTTCACTCGATCAGATGTTTGTGATTAACAGCGACGGCAAAGCGATTCCGCTGAGCTGGTTTGCCAAGTGGCAACCGGCCAACGCGCCGCTGTCGGTGAACCATGAAGGCTTGTCGGCGGCGTCCACCATTTCGTTCAACCTGCCGGAAGGCGTGTCGCTATCGCAGGCGTCTGAAGCCATCGATCGCACCATCACCGCGCTTGGCGTGCCCTCCAGCGTGCGCGGCAGTTTTGCCGGCACCGCGCAGGTGTTCCAGCAGTCGCAATCCAACCAGCTTTACCTGATGCTGGCGGCGATTGCGGCGGTGTATATCGTGCTCGGCATTCTGTATGAGAGCTACGTGCATCCGCTGACCATTCTCTCCACGCTGCCGTCGGCGGGTGTCGGCGCGCTGCTGGCACTGGAACTGTTCAACACGCCGTTCAGCCTGATTGCGTTGATCGGCATTCTGCTGCTGATCGGTATCGTGAAGAAAAACGCCATCATGATGGTCGACTTTGCGCTGGATGCCGAGCGCAACGGCAATCTGTCGCCGCGCGACGCGATCTTCCAGGCGTGCCAACTGCGCTTCCGCCCGATTCTGATGACCACGCTCGCCGCGCTGTTTGGCGCGCTGCCGCTGGTGCTGACCAGCGGTGACGGCGCGGAACTGCGTCAGCCGCTCGGCATCACCATCGCCGGGGGTTTGGTAATGAGTCAGCTACTGACGCTCTACACCACGCCGGTGGTCTATTTGATGATGGATAAGCTGCGGCGGCGTAAGAAAAAGGTATTGGTGGCGGGTTAAGGGAGGTCGCCATGAATGGCGCCCCTACCCACCCAGCATTAGTAGGGTCACCATTTATGGTGACCGCACAGCAGAGGAGATTCAGTGAACACGCAAAACGCCACCGTGCGCTGGCAGCTATGGATCGTCGCGTTCGGCTTCTTTATGCAGGCGCTGGATACCACCATCGTTAACACCGCAATCCCGTCGATGGCACGCGATCTCAACGTCAGCCCACTGAATATGCACTCAGTGATCGTCTCCTACGTGCTGACCGTGGCGATTACGCTGCCGATCAGCGGCTGGCTGGCGGACCGCTTTGGCGTGCGCAATATCTTCTTCTGCGCCATTGTGCTGTTCAGTATCGGATCGCTGCTGTGCGCCTTCTCCACTACGCTGGATGAGCTGATTATGGCGCGCGTGGTGCAAGGCATTGGCGGCGCGATGATGGTGCCGGTTGGCCGTTTAACGGTGATGAAAATCGTGCCGCGCGAGCAATATATGTCGGCGATGACCTTCGTCACCACACCGGGACAAATTGGTCCGCTGCTCGGCCCGGCGCTGGGCGGGATTCTGGTGCAGTACGCCAGCTGGCACTGGATTTTCCTGATCAACATTCCGGTTGGCATTATTGGCGCGATTGCCACGCTAACGCTGATGCCTAACTACACCATGCAGACGCGGCGCTTCGATTTCCTCGGCTTTGTGCTGCTGGCTGTCGGCATGGCGACCTTAACGCTGGCGCTGGATGGTCAGCGCAGCTCCGGCGGATCGCCGCTGTTGCTCGGCTTACTGATTCTGGTCGGGGTGTTTTCGCTGCTGTTCTACCTGATGCACGGCCGCAACAACGATAACGCGCTGTTCAGCCTGAAACTGTTTGATAACCGCATCTATTCGATTGGCCTGCTCGGCAGTTTTACCGGCCGCATCGGTAGCGGCATGCTGCCGTTTATGACGCCGATCTTCCTGCAGGTCGGCCTTGGTTACAGCCCGTTCCACGCCGGTTTGATGATGATTCCGATGGTGCTCGGCAACATGGGTACCAAACGCGTGGTGGTGCGCATCGTTAACCTGTTTGGTTATCGCAATGCGCTGGTCGGCGCGACCCTTGCGCTGGCGTTAGTGGTGCTGCTGTTCCCGCTGGTGGCGCTGCTTGGCTGGATCTGGCTGCTGCCGGTGGTGCTGTTAATGCAAGGCATGGTCAACGCGATTCGCTTCTCCTCGATGAACACCTTGACGCTAAAGGAATTGCCGGACGATCTGGCTTCCAGCGGCAACTCGTTGTTATCGATGATCATGCAGCTGTCGATGAGTATTGGCGTCACCGTAGCCGGTTTGCTGCTGGGCGCCTTCGGCCACGGCGTGGTGACCGACAGCGCGGCGGCCCATCAAACCTTCATTTACACCTATCTGTGCATGGCGCTGGTGATTGCGCTGCCAGCGTTTGTATTTTGGCGCGTACCGAAGGATGTCAGTAAAAACGTTGACCTTAGAGGCAGGAGCAAAGGATGAAGCGGCCGGTAAAATGGGGCATTGGCGCCAAACTGTTTGCGGCGATTTTTTCCACCTGCATGCTGGTGATCATCACCATGCATTGGGGCGTGCGGCTCAGCTTTGAGCACGGCTTTGTGGACTACATCAAAAAAGGCAACGAACAGCGCTTAACCCTGCTGAGCGATGCGTTGGCCGATCAGTATGAGCAGCACGGTAGCTGGGATTTTCTGCGTACTAATGACAAGCTTATTTTTTCTATTTTGCGCTCGCTGGAGCAGAATCCTGGCAGTGTTAATCAGCTACCGCCGCACGGCTGGCGCACCCAGTTCTGGATTATCGATCAGCAATATAAAGTGCTGTCAGGGCCGCGTCAGCCGGTGCCGCCGGAAGGCACCCGACGCAATATCACCACCAGCAACGGCAAGATTGTTGGCTGGGTGATTGCCTCTCCGGCTGAACGTCTGACGCGCAGCACCGACATCAACTTTGATCAGCAGCAGCGACGCACCAGCTGGATGATCGTGGCGCTAACCGGTTTACTCGCTGCGTTGGTCACCTGGCTGTTGGCGCGCGGTTTACTGGCACCGGTGAAACGACTGGTAGATGGTACGCACCATCTGGCGGCGGGCAATTTCGCCACCCGCGTGGAAGTCGGCAGCAGCGATGAACTCGGTCAACTGGGCCGCGACTTCAACCTGCTTGCCAGCTCGCTGGAAAAGAATGAAAGCAACCGCCGCGCCTTTATGGCCGACATCTCGCATGAACTGCGCACGCCGCTGGCGATTCTGCGCGGTGAGCTGGAAGCGATGCAGGATGGCGTACGCAAGTTAACGCCGGAAGCCATCAGCTCGCTACAAAGCGAAGTGGTGGTTCTCACCAAACTGGTCGACGATCTACATCAGCTGTCGCTGTCCGATGCGGGCGCCCTCGCCTATCGCAAACAGCCGGTTGATCTGGTTAATCTGCTGGAAGTGGTGGCCGGCAGCTTCGGCGAACGTTATCGCAGCCGCAGCTTAACGCTCAATCTGGCATTGCCCGCGCAGGCGGAGAGCTTTGGCGATCCCGATCGTCTGATGCAGCTGTTCACCAATTTGCTGGAAAACAGCCTGCGTTATACCGACAGCGGCGGCGCGGTGCAGCTCTCGATGCAGCTGGCGGGTGAAAACTGGCAGCTGAGGTTTGCGGATAGCGCGCCGGGCGTCGATCCGGCCCATCAGGCACAATTATTTGAACGATTTTTCCGCGCGGAAAGTTCGCGAAATCGCGCCAGCGGCGGCTCGGGGCTTGGCCTGGCGATCTGTAAAAACATCGCTGAAGCGCATGATGGCAGCATCAGTGCGGATCACTCTGATTTAGGTGGACTGCAAATCACGCTAAACTTGCCGTATGTTCCTCACTAGACGTCCCTTATGAGCCCGGAAAATAGCGATCCTCTGATCCTTGTTGTAGAAGATGAACCCAAACTGGCGCAGCTGATGATTGATTATCTGCAGGCGTCCAACTATCGCACGCACCACATTGCCGACGGTAACGAGGTGCTGAGCTACGTACAGCAAACGCCGCCGGATCTGATGCTGCTGGATTTGATGCTGCCCGGCCGCGATGGCTTAACGCTGTGCCGCGAAATTCGTCGTTTCTCCGAGCTGCCGATCATCATGGTGACCGCGCGTACCGAAGAGATTGACCGCCTGCTGGGGCTGGAAATCGGTGCGGATGACTACATCTGCAAGCCGTTCAGCCCGCGTGAAGTGGTGGCGCGCGTCAAAACCATTTTGCGCCGCGTCAAACGTTCGCCGGAAGAAGCGCAGCAGGAATCGCATCTGCATATTGATGAAAGCCGCTTTCAGGCCAGCTGGCGTGAACAGCAGCTGGAGCTGACGCCTGCGGAGTTTCGTCTGCTGAAAACGCTGGCGCTGGAGCCGGGAAAAGTTTTCTCGCGCGAGCAGTTGCTCAATCATCTTTATGACGATTACCGCGTAGTCACCGATCGCACCATCGACAGCCACATCAAAAACCTGCGCCGCAAGCTGGAAAGCCTCGATGCGGAACAGCCGTTTATCCGCGCGGTGTACGGCATGGGCTATCGCTGGGAAGCGGACGTCTGCCGCTTGCTATAGCCTGCAGCGGCTTACATTGATCCAGGTCAATTTACATCGGGTGCGGGCCTGCCTACAATTCCCCACCTTTTGCAGGGCCGTATAATACGGCCGCTGCACCTGCCATCCACGATGGCATGCTGACCTGACATCAGTGAGAAAATCCATGTTAAAACCTGAACTGCTTTCTCCAGCGGGATCGCTGAAGAATATGCGCTATGCCTTTGCCTACGGCGCTGATGCCGTTTACGCTGGCCAACCGCGCTACAGCCTGCGCGTACGCAACAACGAATTCACCCACGAAATTCTGGCCAAGGGCATTAATGAAGCTCATGAACTGGGTAAGAAATTCTACGTAGTGGTCAACATCGCCCCGCATAACGCCAAACTAAAAACCTTTATCCGCGATCTCACTCCTGTGGTGGCGATGCAGCCGGACGCGCTGATCATGTCCGATCCCGGCCTGATTATGCTGGTGCGTGAAGCCTTCCCGCAGATGCCGATTCACTTGTCGGTGCAGGCCAACGCGGTTAACTGGGCGACGGTGAAATTCTGGCAGCAAATGGGACTGACGCGCGTGATTCTGTCGCGTGAGCTGTCACTGGATGAGATCGCCGAAATCCGCCAGCAGGTGCCGGAAATGGAGATTGAGATCTTCGTACACGGCGCGCTGTGCATGGCTTACTCCGGCCGCTGCCTGCTCTCCGGCTACCTCAACAAACGCGATCCTAATCAGGGAACCTGCACCAACGCCTGCCGTTGGGAATATAAAGTGGAAGAAGGCAAGCAGGACGAGGTTGGCAATATTGTCGGATTCCATGAACCGGTTAAGGTGCAAGAGCCCACGCTCGGCGTTGGTGCGACCACTGACCGCGTGTTCCTGCTGGAAGAGAAGATGAAACCGGGTGAAGTGATGAGCGCCTTCGAGGATGAACACGGCACCTACATCATGAACTCAAAAGATCTGCGCGCGGTGGCGCATGTTGAACGTCTCAGTCAAATGGGCGTGCATTCGCTGAAAATTGAAGGCCGCACCAAATCCTTCTATTACTGCGCGCGCACCGCGCAGGTTTATCGTCGCGCCATCGACGATGCCGCTGCCGGCAAACCGTTCGATCCGGCGCTGCTGGAGACGCTGGAAGGTCTGGCACATCGCGGTTACACCGAAGGTTTCCTGCGTCGTCATACCCATGACAGCTATCAGAACTACGAGCAAGGTTTCTCCATTTCCGAGCGCCAGCAGTTTGTCGGCGAATTCACTGGCGAACGTCGCGGCGACTGGGCGCAGATTGCGGTGAAGAACAAGTTTATGCTCGGCGATTCTGTCGAGATCATGACGCCAGAAGGCAACCTCAACTGCACGCTTGAAACCATGCAGAACGATAAAGGATCGGCGGTGGACGTGGCGCCAGGCGATGGGCATCGCGTGTGGATTCCGGTGCCGGAATCGGTCAACCTCGCCTTTGCCTTGCTGCTGCGTAACTTCACCGATGGCAACAGCACCTACGATCCACACGGGAAAAATCGCACTTAATGAAAAGATTTCGGCGAAGTTAGATTAGGATCACAGACCACCTCTTCGCCTCGCTTTAGAATCCCGCCTGCTGCTAACGAGTAAGAATAAAAGCAGGTAGTACCAGGAACCACCTCATTCACCCGCCCGGCTCCCCCGTGCGGGTTTTCTTTTTTCTACGCCACCCAATTTTTCATCGCCCGCCGATAAAGTTCTCTCCCCGGCTATGCTATAACCTGTGCTCTGTAACTCGCATCAAGGAACTGATAATGCAAAACAAACCGCTGACGCTGCTGATCCTCAACGGGAAAGGCGCAGGTAATGAAGATTTGCGCGCTGCGGTGAATACGCTGCGTGATGAAGGCTTTAATCTGGCGGTGCGCGTCACCTGGGAAAAGGGTGATGGCGATCGTTATGTTCAGGAAGCGGTTGATTTGCAGGCAGAAACCGTGGTGGCCGGCGGCGGCGATGGCACTATCAATGAAATCGCGACCGCGCTGGCGCGCTTGCCCGAACAGCAACGTCCGGCGCTGGGCATTTTACCGCTCGGCACCGCCAACGATTTCGCCACCAGCGTCGGTATTCCAGAAGGGATGGAACCGGCTTTACGCTTAGCGTTGGTGGGAAAAGCGACAACCATCGATTTGGCGCGGGTGAACGGCGATCGCTACTTTATCAATATGGCGACCGGCGGATTTGGCACGCGCATCACCACCGAAACCCCCGAAAAGCTGAAATCGGCACTCGGCGGCGTATCGTACTTCATTCATGGATTGATGCGCGTCGATGCGCTGAAACCGGATCGCTGTGAAATCAGCGGACCCGGCTTTAACTGGCAAGGCGATGCGCTGGTGATAGGCATTGGCAATGGACGTCAGGCCGGCGGCGGGCAAAAACTCTGCCCCGATGCGCTGATCAATGACGGCCAGCTCAATCTCAGCATCGTTACCGCGCAAGAGCTGCTGCCCACGTTGCTGCATTCCCTGACGCGTGATGATGAAAATCCGAATATCGTCACGGCGCAGTCGCAGTCGCTTACCATCCGTTCACCGCATGAGATGACGTTTAATCTGGATGGTGAACCACTGACCGGAAGTGAGTTTGAGATTGAAGTGATGGCGGGCGCACTGAGCTGCCGCTTGCCGCCGCAGTGCCCGTTACTTGCTTAACGCACATTATCGTAGCGGCGCAATAAATTGCGCCGCTACGATTGTGTTCAGTTGACTATGATTACACCTTCATCCAGCGGCGTTCCAGCGCGGAAACCGCTACCGCTTCCAGCACCTTCTGCACCTGCAACCCTTCGGCGAAATCTGGCCACATGCGATCGCCAGCGGCAATGCCATTAATCAAATCGCGGATTTCAACGGTTTTCTGATCGTTGAAACCGATGCCGTGTCCGGCAGAGACGCAGAAGTTGGCGTAATCTGGATGCGCCGGACCGGTCAAAATGGTTTTGAAACCCTGACGTCCTGCCGGTTCATCGTGAATGTACAACTCCAGCTCGGCCATACGCTCCTGGGTATAACGCAGCGTGCCTTTGGTGCCGGTGACCACATAGGTCAGGCCCATTTTGCTGCCGCAGGCGATACGCGAGGTTTCAAACACGCCGTGCGCCCCGTTTTTAAAACGCAGCAAGGCGCTGGCCTGATCTTCGTTTTCCACCGGCAGCAGGCGCGACTTATCCTTCGGGTCCGGACGCTCTTTAATCACCGTCATCATATCGCCGCTGACTTCTTCGATATCACCGACCAGATAGTGCGCCATGTTCACAATATGCGCGGCGAGGTCGCCTAACGCGCCTAATCCCGCCAGCGCTTTCTGGCAGTGCCAGTCGAGCGGCGTTTCTGGACGCGCCAGATAATCTTCGTTGTGCGTGCCGTAGAAATGCACCACGTCACCGATTTCACCGCGAGCGATAATTTCGCGTGCCAGCTGGCTGGTCGGGTTTTTCATGTAGTTGAAACCGACCAGCGTTTTCACGCCCGCCTGCTGCGCCGCTTGCACCATCTCTTCCGCATCGGCCACTGACAGCGATAACGGTTTCTCGGAGTAAACGTGCTTACCGTTGCGAATCGCTTCAAGCGCCATCTCTTTGTGCAGGAAGTTTGGCGCACAGATATCAACCACATCGATGTTTGGATCGCGTACCAGCTCACGCCAGTCGCCAGTGGAACGGGCAAAGCCAAAGTTTGCCGCCTGTTTCGCTGCCAGCTCTGGATTAACTTCCGCCAGCATCTCACGCACGATCTCGCCTTTCAGGGCAAAAACTGTGGGTGCCTGAGCGTAGGCAATCGCATGACAACGACCAATGTAACCACTGCCAATCATACCGATTCTGACTTTGTTCATGACTAATCCTGCATTCGGGTAAGAGTTGATATGGAATATATGTTTCGCTTTTTGCCCCGACAACGGTGAAATGAAATATCTGTGATCATGCATGCGAGGTATCTGACAAAATCGACAAATCAGAATGTAATTTTGCATAGAGTTAGTGATCATCATCACAAAACCGATTCTGTCAGCCGTAATTTTGCCGCGCTGAGTTCGCTCATAGCGTGCAATTGACGCTTTATTCAGCAGTCAGAACGAATTGTGAAAAAGAGTTTTGACAAGGCGAGGTCTGCTCGATAATATGCGCCCCGTTCAAACGATTCCTCTGTAGTTCAGTCGGTAGAACGGCGGACTGTTAATCCGTATGTCACTGGTTCGAGTCCAGTCAGAGGAGCCAAATTTAAAAAACCCGCTCAGGGAAACCTGAGCGGGTTTTTGTCTTTTTGGGGTCGCCATTTAGGGTGACCCCAATTCCCTGGTCGCCATGAATGGCGACCCTACGTAACTTTTCCTCTGTGATTCTGTTCACAACTCTGCAACGCCGACTTGTATGGTAGTATTAGTGCGCGTATTTTTTCATCATTGCATTCCCGTTGGAGTAGATGATGAAAAGTGTAGTGATAGAGCAACCGGGTGAATTGGTATTGGCTGAGCGTCCGCTGCCGCAACCCGCTGCAGGTGAAGTACGCGTGAAGGTGCAGTTTGCCAGCATCTGCGGTTCCGACGTGCATATCTGGCACGGTCACAATCCTTTCGCCAAATATCCGCGCGTGATTGGTCACGAATTTTTTGGCCTGATCGATGCGGTCGGCGCTGACGTTGCCGCCAGCCGCATTGGCGAGCGCGTAGCGGTCGATCCGGTTGTCAGCTGCGGTCACTGCTATCCCTGCTCCATTGGTCGCCCAAACGTCTGCAAAGAGTTGCAGGTGATTGGCGTGCACCGCGACGGCGGCTTTAGCGAATATGCCGTCGCACCGGCTAAAAACGCCTTCCGCCTGCCGGATAGCATTCCCGACAAACTCGCCAGCATGGTCGAACCTTTCACCATCGCGGCCAATATCACCGCCTTCCTCAAACCACAGCCAAACGATGTGGCGCTGATTTACGGTGCCGGTCCAATGGGCCTCACCGCCATTCAGGTGCTGAAAGGCGTGTATGGCGTTGAACAGGTATTGGTGGTTGATCGCCTGCCAGAACGTCTGGCGCTGGCGCAGGAAAACGGTGCCGATCAGGTGTTCAACAACAGCAAGATTCCGCTCGCCGCGCAGCTGGAAGGCGTGCAGCCGACGCTGATTATCGATGCAGCCTGCCATCCGACGATTCTGGCCGAAGCCGCCGCCCTCGCCTCACCGGCAGCGCGTATCGGCCTGCTGGGCTTCTCTGGCGAGCCGTGCAGCATTACGCAGCAAAGTCTCACCAGCAAAGAGCTGTCGCTGTTCACCTCGCGTCTCAACAGCAATCGCTTCCCGCAGGTGATTGAGTGGATTGAGCAAGGCCAGATCCAGCCGGAGAAACTGGTAACGCACTATTTCCCGCTGGCCGAGGTTGAGCAAGCCATGACGCTGTTCGAAAAAGATCCCCGCACCTGCTGCAAAGTGATCCTACAAATGGGTTAAGTTAACCCGCACACCAGGTGTCCCCATGCCGGTCCCTTACCCGCCGGCATTATTACTATAAAAAATGACGATGACGGAGTTTCTATGTTTAAGAACCTGCGCTGGACCCTCGTACTGCTGTTGTTCCTGGTGTTTATGATCAACTACCTTGATCGTATCGCCCTCTCTCTGACCGTACCGCTGGTGGAAAAAGACCTGATGATCAACGCCGAACAGTTCGGCATGATTTTCGGTAGCTTCTTCTTCGGTTATGCCCTGTTCAACTTCATCGGTGGCTTAGCGACCGATAAATTCGGCCCGACTATCGTGCTCGGCACCGCCGTTGGCATGTGGTCGCTGTTCTGCGGCCTGACCGCGATGGCGACCGGCTTCTGGTCGATGATGATTCTGCGCGTGCTGTTTGGCATGGCGGAAGGCCCCATCTCGGCGTCGGCGAACAAAGCGATTAACGGCTGGTTCCCGAAAAAACAGGCCGCCACCGCGATGGGTTTACTGAGCTCGGGTTCACCGCTAGGTGGCGCCGTTGCCGGTCCGATTGTGGGTTATCTGGCGCTGTCGTTCGGCTGGCGCCCGGCGTTTGTGGTGATCGCCTCAATTGGTTTTGTCTGGCTGGCGCTGTGGTTCTTCTTCGCGTCCGATAACCCGGCGAAAAGTAAGCGCGTATCGGAGGAAGAGCGTGCCCTGGTGGAAAAACTGAAAGCCGAAGAACCGGCTGACGTGATCGACCCAAGCGGCAACGCGCACGGTTTGGGCTTCTATCTGCGCCAGCCGATCATTCTGGTCACCGCCTTTGCCTTCTTCTGCTACAACTACATTCTGTTCTTCTTCCTGAGCTGGTTCCCGGCGTATCTGGTGCAGGCGCACGGCCTCGACATCAAAGCGATGAGCATCACCACCATGATCCCGTGGATTGTTGGCTTCGTGGGCCTGGCATTGGGTGGCTGGATCTCCGATAAGATTTTCAACATCACCGGCAAGCTGCTGCTTTCACGAAAAATTGTGCTGGTGGTTTCACTTACCGCCGCCGCGATTTGCGTGGCGCTGGCAGGTACGATAAAAGAGGTCAACTCGGCGGTGATCATGATGTCGATCTCCATCTTCTTCCTCTACATCACCGGCGCGATTTACTGGGCGATTGTGCAGGATGTGGTGCATAAAAGCCGTGTCGGCAGCATCAGTGGCTTTATCCATCTGATTGGTAGCCTGTCAGGCGTAATCGGCCCGGTGGTGACTGGCTTCATCGTGCAGCACTCTGGTAAGTTTGACAGCGCCTTCATCCTCGCGGGTGCGGTTGCTGGCGTCGGTGCGCTGCTGGTGCTGCTGGTAATTCGCGAACCCAAGGCCAACAATAAACCGGTTTCAGTGTAAATCTCATGGGGCGCTGAGCGCCCCATTTGCCAAAAGGAATGATTATGTTAGAGCTTGAACGCCTCCCCGCTGATGTCCAACGTCCCGCTTACGATCGCAGCCAACTGAAAACCCGCATGGTGCACATCGGCTTTGGTGCCTTCCATCGTGCGCATCAGGCGCTGGCAACCGATAAGCTGGCTGCACAAGGCAGCGATTGGGGTTACTGCGAAGTGAATCTCAACAGCGGCACGCTGATTCAGGCGCTACGTCAGCAGGATCTGCTCTATACGCTGACCGAATTGGCCGATGAGAGTTTACACACGCGCGTGATTGGCGTGGTGACGCAAGCGCTGCATGGCAAAGGCGACGGCATTGATTCAGTGATTGAGGCGATGAGTCAGCCGGATGTGGCGATTGTCTCGATGACCGTGACCGAGAAAGGCTATTGCTACATGCCCTCGAGCGGCAAGCTCAATCCCGATCATCCCGATATTGTGCACGACCTTGCAAATCCTACTCAGCCACGCTCACTGCCCGGCCTGATTCTGGCGGCCATTATCCGTCGCCGCGAACGCCATCTGCCGCCGTTTAGCGTGATGTCCTGCGACAACATGCCGGAAAACGGCCATGTCACGCGTAACGTGATTACTCAGCTGGCCGAGCGCCACAGCGCTGAACTGGCGGATTATATCCAGACGCACATCACCTTCCCTTCAACTATGGTTGATCGCATCGTCCCGGCAATGACCGATGCGGCATTCGACGCGCTGGCCGAACGTTTAGGCAGCCGCGATCCGGTGGCGGTAGAAGCTGAGCTGTTTTTCCAATGGGTCATCGAAGACAACTTTGTTAACGGACGTCCGGCGTGGGAAAACGCCGGTGCGGAGCTGGTCAGCGATGTGCTGCCGTTCGAAGAGATGAAGCTGCGTATGCTCAATGGCAGCCACTCGTTCCTCGCCTATCTTGGTTTTCTCGCCGGTTATGAGCACATCAGCGATTGCATGGCCGATGCCAGCTATCGTGCGGCGGCACGCGCATTGATGTTGCAGGATCAGGCACCCACGCTGCGTACGCAGGGCGTCGATCTCGAAGCCTATGCCGATTCCCTGATTGCACGTTACGAGAATCGCGCCATCAAACATCGTACCTATCAAATCGCCACCGATGGCACGCAAAAGCTGCCGCAGCGTCTGCTGGATAGCGCACGCTGGCATCTGCGCAACGGCACTTCATGCGACTTCGTGTTGCTGGGTGTGGCGGGCTGGATGCGCTACGTCAGCGGCGTGGATGAGCAAGGCCAGGCGATTGAGATTCGCGATCCGCTGAAAGATCAGCTGGCAAATATCGTGGCCAACAGTGAGGACGGTGCAGCGCGCGTTAAAGCGTTGCTAGGTCTAAATGCGGTGTTTGGCGACGATCTGCAGCAGCAGCCGGCCTTTGTCTCACGCGTGACCGAACTCTATCAGCAGCTGGTGCAACAGGGTGCGCGCGCCACGGTGCAAAGCCTCGTCACACAAGGATAAGCGCCTGCACAAATGTGTAGCGCAGACGCAGCGTGCTGATTAGACTGAACCTTTCTTAACGGGCTGGCAGATGCCAGCCGTAATACGGATATTGCTGCATGTCGACTGCCTATACCATAACCACCAGCGAACCGGTAAATCAGCAGATCTATCGTTATCTGCGCAAAGATATTGTGACCTGCGTTATTCATCCGGGCTCGCTGCTGTCGGAGAAGGAAGTGTCGGCGCGTTTTAACGTATCGCGTCAGCCGGTACGTGAAGCTTTCATCAAGCTGGCGGAAGCCGGATTGGTGCAGGTGTTACCGCAGCGCGGCACCTTCGTACGCAAAATCTCCGCCCAACGCGTGGCCGACGGCCGCTTTATCCGTGAAGCGGTAGAGATTGCCGTGGTACGCCGCGCCGCGCAGGAGATTGGTGCCAGCGGATTGATGGCGCTGGAGCACAACCTGCAGCTGCAGCGTCTCGCCGCCGAACGTCATGACAGCCAGGCCTTCTTAGGGCTGGATGATGAGTTTCACCGCCTGATTGCGGAAGGGATTAACTGCCTGCTGGCGTGGGAAACGGTAGAGAATATCAAAGCCACCATGGACCGAGTGCGTTTTCTGACCCTGAGCGAAGTGTCGCCGCCGGAGCGTTTGATTCAGCAGCATGAAGATATTTATAACGCGTTGAAAGCGCATGATGTTGAAGCCGCTGAGAGCGCGATGCGCCGTCATCTGCAGGAGATGATTTTGACCATTACGCCGATTGCCGAGCGTAATAGTGAGTGGTTTGAGGCACCTTAAATGGACGAGGTCGCCATGAATGGCGACCCTACGTAGGGTCAGCATTTATGCTGACCTTTTTACATTTAGGCTATGGTCACATCTTTTGACAGATAAACATCCTGCACCGCATTAATCAGCTGCACGCCCTCTTTCAACGTCTTCTTAAACGCCTTGCGCCCCAGAATCAATCCCATGCCGCCAGCACGTTTGTTGATCACCGCCGTACGCACTGACTCCGCGATATCCGTTTCCCCGGCAGAAGCGCCGCCAGAGTTGATCAATCCCGCGCGGCCCATATAGCAGTTCGCCAGTTGGTAACGCACCAAATCAATCGGGTTCTCGCTGGTCAGCTTGCTGTAGACGCGCTCATCGGTGTGACCAAACTTCACCGCGTTATAGCCGCCGTTATTCTCAGCCATCTTTTGCTTAACGATATCCGCGCCGATAGTCGCCGCCAGATGGTTGGCCTGGCCGGTTAAATCGGCGCTGGCGTGATAATCGACGCCGTCTTTCTTGAACGCATCATTACGCAGATAGGCCCATAGAACCGTCACCATTCCCAGCTCGTGCGCGCGTTCGAAGGCCGCCGAGATCTCTTCAATCTGACGACGCGATTGCTCAGAACCAAAGTAGATGGTGGCGCCAACCGCCACCGCACCCAGATTAAAGGCCTGTTCAACGCTGGCGTACAGCGTCTGATCATATTGCGTCGGATAGCTCAGGGTTTCGTTGTGGTTGAGCTTCACCATAAACGGAATGCGGTGCGCGTAGCGACGTGAAACTGAGGCCAACACGCCGTAGGTGGAGGCCACGCAGTTACAGCCGGCTTCAATCGCCAGCTCAACGATGTTTTTCGGATCGAAATAAGCCGGATTAGCTGCGAAGGAGGCACCCGCTGAGTGCTCAACGCCCTGATCGACCGGCAGAATCGACAAATAGCCGGTGCCCGCTAAACGTCCGGTGTTGTACAGCGTTTGCATGTTGCGCAGTACGGTGGGAGAACGATTGTTGTCGATCATCACGCGATCAACATAATCCGCGCCTGGTAAATAGAGGCTATCCGCTGGAATGGTCATGCAGCGATGTTGAAGAAGGCTGTCCGCCTCTTTGCCCAATAACTGTACGATGTCCGTCATGTTCGCTCCTGATAAATGGCTGGATTGGAACCGGCCGATGCCGATTCGCCCCCAACAGCCTGGACCGGAAAGCGCCAGACTGGCAAATTGCTGACTCCATTTTTCAGACGGATGCGCAGTGAAAAAGCGGCAATCTGGCGTTACGCCCTACCACCATTGATGGAAATGGTGCACCGGCCCAATGCCTTTACCGACCTCCAGCGAATCGGCGTGCAGCAGCGCCTGTTGTAGCCACGCCTTGGCTTCGGCCACCGTTGCAGCCCAATCATCATGACGCGGACGCAACGCTGCCAGCGCCGCAGAGAGCGAGCAACCTGTGCCGTGCGTGTGGCGCGTATTAACACGCGGCGCGGTAAAGCGCTGGCGTCCGTCGCGGGTAATCAGCCAATCCGGACTTTCGGCATCGCTGAGATGCCCACCCTTCATCAGCACCGCTTCACAGCCGAGATCGAGCAGCGCATCGCCCTGCTGCAACATGGTCTTCTCATCCTGCGCCATAGCGCGTCCCAGCAGCGCCGCGGCTTCCGGCAGGTTCGGCGTGATCAGCGACACCTGCGGCAGCAGCAATTCACGCACGCTGGCTACGGCATCTGGCGACAGTAGCGCATCGCCGCTTTTGGCAATCATCACCGTATCCAGCACCACAAACGGCAGGCTGGCCCGTTTCAGCCGCTCGGCGACCACCTCGACTATCGCGGTTTCGGACAACATGCCGATCTTCGCGGCATCAATGCGCACATCATCCAGCACTGAATCGAGCTGTGCGCCGACGAAATCCGGTGCGATGCGATAGACCGATTGCACACCACAGGTGTTTTGCGCCACCAGCGCGGTAATAACGCTGGTGCCGTAAGCGCCCAATGCGGAGAAGGCTTTCAGGTCGGCCTGAATACCCGCGCCGCCGCTCGGATCGGTGCCGGCAATGGTCAATGCGTTGATGCGTTTCATGCCTTCACCTCCAGCGTCCACAGCGTATCGAGGAAGGCAGCGACAAAGCTGCCCGGTCCGGCAACCTGACGTGCTGTCAGTTCACCGGCCAACGACATCACGCGGCAAGCCGCAGCCACATGTTGCAGGCGATCGCCTGGCAAGCTGGTGAAGGCCGCCACCACCGCTGACAACGCGCAACCGGTGCCAACAACGCGCGTCATCAACGGGCTGCCGCCGGGGATCGAGAATGTCTGCGCGCCATCGGTGACGTAATCGACTTCACCGGTCACTGCCACAATTGTGTTGAAATCACGCGCCAGCTGCTGAGCGGCGCTCAGCGCGGCATCGGGTTGATGCAGGCTGTCGACGCCGCGTCCGCCGATTGCCTGATGCGCCAGGGCGAGAATTTCTGAAGCGTTACCGCGAATCGCTGCCGGTTGCAGGCTCAGCAACTGTTGGCAGAAGGCGGTGCGCAGGCTTAAAGCACCGACCGCCACCGGATCCAGCGTCCACGGTGTGCCTGCCGCTTGCGCTGCTTGCACCGCCGCCAGCATCGCATCACGACGATCGCAGGTTAAGGTGCCTACGTTGATCAACACCGCATCGGCAAAACCGGCAAACTGCGCCGCTTCCTCTGGGTCGATCACCATCGCGGGCGAAGCTTGCAGTGCCAGCAGCACGTTGGCGGTAAAGGTTTGCACCACGTCATTGGTCATGCAGTGCACCAGCGGCGCTTGCTGACGCAGCAGTTGCAAAGAGTGCGCGAGTTGCGCGGGGGAAAGAAGGTCAGGCTGTTTCATAAGGCTCCCAACCGGCGATCAAGAAGGCGAATGCGGTCAGGCATCTGACTTCCCTACGCTGGCATTATCCAGATCAGGTCAGCGGGTGTATCTCAGCCCTGTATTAGAGGGGCACCCCGAGTCAAAACTACGTTGGCGAGCATAGGGAACAAGCCAGATTAAAGCAAGCAATCGCCGCCTTCTCTGTGGATCTTGCTCGCAAAGTTACATTTTACAAGTTCATCTAACTGATTGAATAAAGTCCTTAAAAACCCTTCTTTTTGCGTGCCATGTCATACTTTGTAATAAATCCCATTGATAATTCGCGTCGCGAAAAATAGCATCCCCCACAACTTGTTTCATGACGAAACAATACGGATTTATTAATTGTTCATGGAAGCATCACGGAGGATTTGCTATGCGTCGGATTCCACGCGCGCCGCTCTCTGCGGCCATTATCTCTGCCCTGTTTGCCGGTACTTTTGTCCCTGTTCCCTCCGCCCACGCCACGGGTTTTGTCGAAGATTCCACACTCTCTGGCAACCTGTTTTACTGGCAACGCCAGCGCGATCGTAAAGAGATGGATCCGCAAAAAGGCTCGTACGGTCAGTACGATGCCAATCTGCATCACGCCTCTGCTAACGCCAATCTCGACTTCTCATCCGGTTATGCCGGTGATGTGATTGGCCTCGATCTGGCGGCATTTGGCGCAGTGGAGTTAAGCAATGGCGGCCCGGCAGCACCGAATGAAATTGGTTTCAGCAATGCCCGTACACGCTGGGACGAGGACTGGAGCGGAGATAAGAGCGGCTTAAGTCTTTATAAAGCGGCGATCAAGGCAAAATGGCAGGATAACTGGCTGCGCGCAGGCTATCTGCAACCCAGCGGACAGACGCTGCTGGCACCGCACTGGAGTTTCCTGCCCGGCACCTATCGCGGTGTTGAGGCTGGCACCGTCTTCGATTTTAGCGATGCGGGCGCCCTTTCCGTCTCCTGGATGTGGACGGACGAATACAAAGCGCCGTGGTATCGCGACATGTACAACTTCCGCAAAGCCGATGGCGTGACGGAGATTCCGTGGCTGCAATCCTTTGGTGCCAAATACGATTTCAAAAACTCGCTGGTGCTGGAAGGCGCATATGGCCAGGCGGCGAATTACATGGATCAGTATTTTGCCAAAGCCTCTTATCAGCTGCCGCTGGCCGATGCACCACTGCGCACCAGCTATCAGTTTTACGGTGCGAAGGATCGTGACAACAGCGGCGTGGGCCAGGTCAACGATGTTTACGATGGCCTCGCCTGGCTGCAGGCGCTGACGTTCGGCTACACGCTTGGCGCGTTCGATTTCCGTCTCGAAGGCACATGGGTAAAAGCCGAAGGTAATCAGGGCTTCTTCCTGCAGCGTATGACGCCGTCCTATGCCAGCTCGAATGGCCGCATGGATGTGTGGTGGGATTCGCGCTCTGACTGGAACGCCAACGGTGAGAAAGCATTATTCGCCGGTGTGATGGTCGACCTAGGACACTGGCAATTACCCGGCTGGCAGGTCGGCACTTCGTACGCTTACGGCTGGGACGCGAAGCCTTCCACCAATCCGATTTACGACCAAAACCAACGCCTGAAAGAGTCGGCATGGAGCATGGACCTGGTTTACACCATCCAGCAAGGCCGCGCCAAAGACACGCAATTCAAACTGCATTACACCCGCTACGACAATCACAGCGATCTTCCCAGCTACAGCGGCGGTTATGGCAACATTTTTCAGGACGAAAAAGACATCAAATTTATGGTCGTCGCGCCATTCACCCTGTTTTGACCCCGATCTGGCAGGAGCCAGAGACTTACCTCTGTGGAAAAGGATAACAGCATGAAAAAGTTAAAAATCAGTTTACTGGCGCTGAGCGTGATGGGCCTTGCCGCCTGCAGTTCATCCCCGCGCAGCAATCAGCAGGTCGTTGACCAAATCAGCCAGTTCGGCGTGCAGTATCAGGTCACTGACAATCAGGCTGCCGATCACGGCGTGAACTGCGCAAAACTCGGCGCCGATTGGGCATCCTGCAATACCGCCACCATTACGCTGACCAACAACGGCCCGGCGCTCACCAGCAAAAACTGGGCGATCTACATGAGCAACGTGCACGAAACGCTGCGGGTCGATAACGATCAGTTCAAAATGACGCACATCGTCGGCGATCTTACCCGACTGGAACCAACGGAAAAATTCAAAGGTATCGCGGCCGGCGAATCGATAGAGATCCCGATCGTCAATGAATACTGGCAGCTGTTTATCACTGACGTGATGCCGCGCTGGTACGTCACCGCCGCCAATGCCTCGCCAAAAATCATCACCAGCACCGATACCGAAAACCTCAGCGACTTCGTTAAACCGTTTGGTGACCAATGGAAGCGCATCGCCGACGATAAAAACGTGCTGATGCTGCCGCAAAGTCGCTTCACCAGGAATGCCGATGTGGCGCAACTGCCTGCCAGCGCGTTGCGCGGACAAATCACCCCAACGCCGCGCACGGTGAAAGTTCATGCTGCCGATGTCGATCTGAGCCGTGGCGTCACTTTGCATCTGGATGTATTGGCGAACAATCAAGCCGATGCGGTTAAGCAGCGCTTCGATTTGATGGGACTCAAACAGCAGTCAGCGGGTTATGCCGTTCATACTCGTATCGCCGTTAATCATTTCCGTGGCGCAGATGCGGTTTCTGGTGCTTATGAACTGCGCATCACGCCGCGCGGCACCGATATCATTGGTTACGACCAGGCGGGCGTCTATTACGGCTTGATGTCGCTACTGTCGCTGGTGCCCGCTGAAGGCAAACCGATTATCGCCACGCTTGAAGCCAAGGATGCCCCGCGCTTTGCCTATCGCGGCGCCTTCCTTGATGTGGCGCGTAACTTCCACAGCAAGCAAGCGGTGCTGCGCATGCTCGATCAGATGGCGGCCTGGAAGATGAATAAATTCCACTTCCACCTGACCGATGATGAAGCCTGGCGCATTGAAATTCCCGGTCTGCCAGAATTGACCGATGTGGGCAGCAAGCGCTGTCACGATCTCACCGAGCAGCAATGTCTGCTGCCGCAATTGGGTTCTGGTCCGTTCACAGATAACAACGGAACCGGACATTTCAGCCGCGCCGATTATATTGAGATCGTCAAATACGCTCAGGCGCGCAACATTGAAATCATTCCGGAAATCGATATGCCTGCGCACGCGCGTGCTGCGGTGATTTCGATGGAAGCGCGTTATCAGCAATACATGAAAGCGGGTAAACCACAGCAGGCCAGTGAATATCGTCTGGTGGATCCAACGGATAGTTCGAATACCCGTTCCGTACAGTTGTACGACCGCACCAGCTATCTCAATCCTTGCCTCGATTCCTCAAAGCGCTTTGTCGATAAAGTGATTGGTGAAGTGCAGGCGATGCACCGTGAAGCGGGTCAACCGTTGACCACCTGGCACTTTGGCGGTGATGAAGCGAAAAATATCCGCCTCGGAACCGGCTACAGCGATATCAAAAACCCGAAAGCGGGAACGGGCATTTTAGACCATAGCAAAGAGGACAAACCCTGGGCAAAATCTCAGGTCTGCCAGGCGGTGGTGAAGTCCGGCAAGGTGGAAGATCTGGAGCACTTACCAAGTCACTTCGCGCTGGAAGTGAGCAAGATGGTGAAAGCCCACGGCATTCCGGTGATGCAGGCCTGGCAAGATGGGCTGAAAGATGCAGCTGACGCGCATGCCTTCGCCACTTCGCGCGTTCGCGTTAACTTCTGGGACACGCTCTACTGGGGCGGTTTTGACACCGCTAACGACTGGACGCTGAAAGATTACGAAGTGGTGATCTCCAATCCGGATTACGTCTATATGGACTTCCCGTACGAAGTGAACCCTAACGAACGCGGCTATTACTGGGGCACGCGCTTCAGCGATGAGCGCAAGATGTTTGGCTTCGCGCCAGACAACCTGCCGCAGAACGCGGAAACCTCGGTAGATCGCGATGGCAAAACCTTTGATGCCACCTCGAATAAGCCGTGGTCGGGCGCATACGGCATTTCGGTGCAGCTGTGGAGCGAAACCACGCGTACCGATCAGCAGATGGATTACATGGTGTTCCCACGCCTGCTGTCGGTGGCTGAACGTGGCTGGCACCGCGCGGAGTGGGAGCTGGATTATCAACAGGGCCGCACCTTTAAAGGTGGCGAAACCCACTTCGTTAACCAGCAACAGCGCAATCAGGACTGGCAGCGTTTCGCCAACCTGTTAGGCCAGCGTGAATTGGGCAAGATGGATAAAGCCGGTATTCACTATCGTCTGCCGGTGCCGGGCGCGCGTGTAGAAAATGGCACGCTGACCATGAACATTGCGCTGCCAGGACTGCCGCTGGAGTACAGCGTGGATAAGGGCAAAAACTGGCAACATTATCTGCCACATGCCAAACCGACCATCACCGCCGCCGATAAAGTCTGGGTGCGTAGCGTGAGTCCGGATGGCAAACGTTTCAGCCGCGCAGAACCGTTGTAAAATCAATGCCCCTTGCTACCATGCAAGGGGCAAACTTACCAAAATAATGATCAAGACCGTCTTTTATTAAAAACAGAAAGTGATGGAGAATCGCTTTTATATCGGCTAAATCAATTTTTATAAATCAAGATTCTCCACCCCTCTTATTCCTCTTAATCACCAGCATTTAAATCGTAAATTTGAGACAGACCTCGTTTCAGCTTGATAAATATCAATCTCGCATCAGGAGAAAATCGGCCTAATTGCATCCCGGACTTGAAGACCGACACCGCCCCCCAAATCCGGTAGCGATAATGAAATTAAAATTCTTCAGCTTTATTCCGCATGCACACAAATGGCACAACATCCGTATTTCCCGTAAAGGAGCTACTTCCCCCACCGGACGAGCCTATTTCTCAACCCATGTTGAAGCTCAATGTAAAGGCTGCGGCGAACGGCTGCATAAAATCTATTACCGCGATATTAGCGATGCGCAAGCCATTCGCTGGATAGGGTAATTATTGTCTGTTTTGAAATAAAAAAAGCCCCGCAACACAGGTTGCAGGGCTATTGCGTGGCTATCGCAAAACTTATTCAGCCGGTTTGGTGCGAATCAGATAATCAAATGCGCTGAGTGAGGCTTTCGCGCCTTCACCGCTGGCGATGATGATCTGCTTGTACGGCACCGTGGTGCAGTCGCCTGCGGCGAATACGCCTTTCAGGCTGGTTTCGCACTTGGCATCAATGATGATTTCGCCCATCTTGTTGCGCTCTACCGCACCTTCGAGGAAGGTGGTGTTCGGCAGCAAACCAATCTGCACGAAGATGCCGCTCAGCGCGATTTCGTGGCTGGTTTGGTTGTTACGGTCGATGTAAGTCAGGCTGGTGACTTTGCTGCCATCGCCTTTCACTTCGGTGGTCTGTGCGTTCAAAATCACATCGACGTTTTTCAGGCTGCGCAGTTTGTCCTGCAGCACTTTGTCGGCGCGCATTTCGCTGGCGAATTCCAGCAGCGTTACGTGCTCAACAATGCCGGCCAAATCAATAGCCGCTTCCACGCCTGAGTTACCGCCGCCGATCACTGCGGTGCGTTTGCCTTTAAACAGCGGGCCATCACAGTGCGGGCAATAGGTTACGCCCTTGGTGCGATACTGCTCTTCACCCGGAACGCCCATATTGCGCCAGCGTGCGCCGGTAGCAATGATGATGCTGCGGGATTTCAGTACCGCGCCAGATGCGGTTTCAATCGCGTGCAGACCGCCCTCTTTCGCCGCCGGAATCAGCTTGATGGCGCTCTGGGTGTCAATCACATCGACGTCGTAATCATCCACGTGAGCACGCAGAGAACCGGCCAGCTTCGCGCCTTCGGTTTTCGGTACGGAGATGTAGTTTTCGATGTCTACGGTGTCCAGCACCTGACCACCGAAACGCTCGCCCATCAGGCCAGTACGAATACCTTTACGTGCAGAGTAGATGGCCGCAGCCGCGCCCGCCGGGCCGCTGCCGACGATCAGCACTTCGTAGGCATCACGCTTGTTCAGCTCTTCTGCCGCACGCTTCTCTGCGTTGGTGTCCACTTTACCGACGATTTCCGCCAGGCTCAGACGACCCTGACCGAACTCTTTACCGTTGAGGAACACCGCCGGCACGCCCATCACGTTGCGTTCGGTGATTTCGTTCTGGAACATACCGCCGTCAATTGCGGTATGGCTGATGCGCGGGTTCAGTACCGCCATCAGGTTCAGCGCCTGTACCACGTCAGGACAGTTGTGGCACGACAGTGAATAATAAGTTTCGAAGTGGAAGTCGCCTTCCAAAGCCACAACCTGATCCAGCAGGCTCTGCGCTTCTTTCGAAGGGTGTCCACCGGTTTGCAGCAAAGCTAAAACCAGTGACGTAAATTCGTGGCCCATTGGCGAACCGGCAAAGCGCGGACCGCTTTGGCTGCCTGGGTTAGTGATCAGGAAAGAGGGTTTACGAACCGGACGATCGTTCTCTTCACGGAAGCTGACTTTGTCTGACAAGCCCGCGATATCGGCCAACAGAGAACGGATCTCTGCGGATTTGGCGCCATCATCCAATGTGGCAATCAACTCAACCGGTTTCGTTAGTTTCTCAAGGTAAGCCTTGAGTTGGGTTTTTAAATTGGTGTCGAGCATAGTGAGTTCCTGTCATGAAAATCGGGTGCCGTAGCACCCGATAGAGAAAGATCGAATGGCAGCTAACTTAGATTTTGCCAACCAGGTCCAGTGATGGAGCCAGAGTTGCTTCGCCTTCTTTCCATTTTGCCGGGCAAACTTCGCCTGGGTGAGAAGCAACGTACTGTGCTGCTTTCACTTTACGGATCAGGTCAGATGCGTCACGGCCAATGCCTTCTGCAGTGATTTCGATCGCCTGGATGATGCCTTCCGGGTCAACGATGAAAGTACCGCGATCTGCCAGACCTTCGTCTTCGCGCATGATTTCGAAGTTACGGGTCAGCGCGCCAGTTGGGTCACCGATCATCGCGTATTTGATTTTCGCGATGGTGTCTGAAGAACCGTGCCAGGCTTTGTGGGTAAAGTGCGTGTCAGTAGAAACAGAGTAGATATCTACACCCAGTTTCTGGAACTCTTCGTGATGGTCTGCAACGTCACCCAGTTCGGTTGGGCATACGAAGGTGAAGTCAGCCGGGTAGAAGAAGAAAACACTCCATTTACCTTCAACGTCTTTCTCGGTGACTTCGATGAATTCGCCGTTTTTGAACGCTGCGTTTTTAAATGGTTTGATCTTGGTATTAATGATGGACATGGTGACCTCCGTTAAAAGATGTGATGCAGGCTACAGAATTTTCGGGCCAACTTCTAATATGCAGACGTTATCAATTAGATAACCAAAAGCTATCAAAGCGCCGACGCCAGCTTTCATGCGGCTCGCGCGGGCATTCTACACAAAAATGGCGCGGTTCTGACAGGCTTTATCTTTTTGCGATGAAACTGCTACTTTTACGTTGGGTAATAGACATTAGGCGGTCGCCATGAATGGCGACCCTACGATTTAGCGGGTATGGGTTTCGTAGGGTGCGCATTTATGCGCACCTGGCAACGTCACAGATTACCCCCCCAAATGGAGCTTTTGCGTGCAAATCCGTTTTTTTGACGAAGCCGATCGCCCTTTTCTGCGCACGCTGTATCTTGCTGCGCGACGCCATAACTGGACGTGGCTGGATGGCGATGATTGGCAGTTAGAAGATTTTGATGCGGTAATTTTGGGCGAAACCGTGCTGGTCGCCGAACTGGATGGGCATCGCGTGGGGTTTGCGGCGGTGCTGGATAATGACAACTTCCTGCATAGTCTGTACGTCGATCCAAACGCGCAGGGACAAGGCGTGGGCAGCGCGCTGTTAGAAAAAGTGCAGTCGCGATTTAGCTCGACTGGCGCATTGAAATGTTTGCAACAGAATCAGGCGGCGATGGATTTCTATCTCAAACACGGCTGGCGGCGTGAAGCGATTGGCGAGAGCGAGCAGGGAAAATATGTGCTGATGCATTTTCCGCTGGCAAGACGCGCCAGCGGAAATGGGCGACGTTAAACGGCGCGGAAGGCGATATCGCCAGGGATGATTTCTCCCTGCCAATAGAGCTGCGCCGCGACGCGCCCCGCCAGCTGGCGATAGAGCGCGGTGAAATCACTCTCCGGACGGCGCACCACGGTAGGTTCGCCATCATCCAGATCTTCACGCAACGTAATGTGCAGCGGCAGTTGTGCCAGCAAACGCGTGTGGTAATCTTCCACCAGCTTCTGCGCCCCGCCGGTGCCGAAAATCGGCTCGTGATGTCCGCATTGGCTGCAGATGTGCATGCTCATGTTCTCGACCACGCCCAGCACCGGCACGCTGACTTTCTCGAACATCACCATGCCTTTACGCGCATCAATCAAGGCGATGTCCTGCGGCGTAGTGACCACCAACGCGCCGGTCACCGGCACGTTCTGCGCCAGCGTCAGCTGAATATCGCCGGTACCTGGCGGCATATCGAGGATCAGATAATCCAGATCCGGCCACATGGTTTCGTTGAGCAGCTGCATCAGGGCTTTGCTGGCCATCGGCCCGCGCCACACCATCGCATTGTCGTCAGTGACCAGATAACCAATTGAATTAGTTGCCAGGCCATGCGCCATGATCGGTGCCATATGCGTGCCATCCGGCGAGGTTGGACGCTGATTTTCGGTGCCAAGCATGTTAGGAATCGACGGACCATAAATATCCGCATCCAAAATCCCCACGCGCGCCCCTTCGGCAATCAGCGCCAGCGCCATGTTCACGGCGGTGCTGGATTTACCCACGCCACCTTTGCCTGAACTGACGGCGATGATGTTCTTCACACCGGTCGCGCCCGGATGATTTTTCACCCGCTTCAGCGTGGCTATATCGTGACGCAGCCGCCAGTCAATCGCGCTGGCATCGGTCAGGCGCAGCAGCTCGGCGCTGGTTTGCGCTTTCAGCTCTTCAAAGGCGCTGGCCCATGCGAACGGCATCACCAGTTCGATATGCAGCTTGTCATCCAGCAGCGCGACGTGGCGCAGCGCTTTCAGCGTGGTCAGGTTGTGTTGCAGCGTCGGATGTTCAAAGTCACTTAGCACGCCGATAACTAATGCTCGCAGCGCTTCAGGTGAATGATGTTGCTGGGATTGTGAAGTCATCCCCTCTCCTTGTTTATTCTTCACGCCAGATTGCGGCGGTGTCTGTTCAATAGTATCAGATAGGCGCTAAAAGTGATGGGGATGTGCAGCTGTGTTTACGGCAGAGGGTGCTTCGGTTACCATCATTCCCCTAAATAATTCGTGTTGCAGGAAGGCGGCAAACGAGAGAATCCCAATGAGCTTACTCAAGTAAGTGATTTGGGTGAGCGAGAGAAGACAACGCGCCTGCAACGCGAAGTATGACGGGGAAACCCGCTTTTTCATCAATGGAACGCTACGCAATCATGACTATAGTCACTAAAAAAATTCTGGTAACGTGCGCGCTGCCGTACGCAAACGGTTCAATCCATCTCGGTCACATGCTTGAACACATTCAGGCTGACATTTGGGTCCGTTACCAGCGAATGCGTGGCAACCAGGTTCACTTCATCTGTGCAGACGACGCCCACGGCACGCCAATTATGCTGAAAGCGCAGCAGCTGGGCATCGCGCCGGAGCAGATGATCGCGGAGATGAAGCAGGAGCACGAAACCGATTTCGCCGGCTTCAACATCAGCTATGACAACTATCACTCGACGCACGGCGACGAAAACCGTCAGCTGTCCGAACTGATTTATGGTCGTCTGAAAGAGAACGGCTTCATCAAGAACCGCACCATCTCTCAGCTGTACGACCCTGAGAAAGGCATGTTCCTGCCGGACCGTTTCGTGAAAGGCACCTGCCCGAAATGTAAGTCACCGGATCAGTATGGCGATAACTGCGAAGTGTGCAGCGCGACCTACAGCCCAACCGAGCTGATCGACCCGAAATCTGTGGTTTCAGGCGCGACGCCGGTGCTGCGCGATTCAGAGCACTTCTTCTTTGATCTGCCCTCTTTCAGCGCAATGTTACAGGCGTGGACGCGCTCAGGTGCGCTGCAAGAGCAGGTGGCTAACAAGATGCAGGAGTGGTTTGAGTCTGGCTTGCAGCAGTGGGATATCTCGCGCGATGCACCTTACTTCGGCTTCGAAATTCCTGGCGCGCCAGGCAAATACTTCTACGTCTGGCTGGATGCGCCAATCGGTTACATGGGTTCATTCAAAAACCTGTGCGACAAGCGCGGCGATCTCGATTTCGACGAGTTCTGGAAGAAAGATTCCACGACCGAGCTGTATCACTTTATCGGTAAAGACATCGTCTATTTCCACAGCCTGTTCTGGCCGGCGATGCTGGAAGGCAGCAACTTCCGCAAGCCAACCAACCTGTTCGTACACGGTTATGTGACGGTGAACGGCGCGAAGATGTCCAAATCGCGCGGCACCTTTATTAAAGCCAGCACCTGGTTGCAGCATCTGGATGCCGACAGCCTGCGTTACTACTACGCGGCCAAGCTCTCTTCGCGCATCGACGACATCGACCTGAATCTGGAAGATTTCGTGCAACGAGTTAATGCGGACGTGGTGAACAAAGTGGTGAACCTGGCGTCACGTAATGCGGGCTTCCTGACCAAACGCTTTGGCGGCAAGCTGGCGAGTGAACTGGCCGATCCGGCGTTGTATCAGACCTTTGTTGATGCCTCTGAGAAGATTGGCGAAGCTTGGGCTAGCCGCGAATATAACCGCGCGATCCGTGAAATCATGGCGCTGGCCGATCTGGCGAATCGCTATGTCGATGAGCAGGCACCTTGGGTGGTGGCGAAGCAAGAAGGCCGCGATGCCGACCTGCAAGCGATCTGCTCAATGGGCATCAACCTGTTCCGCGTATTAATGACCTGGCTGAAGCCGGTGCTGCCTTCGCTGACCGAACGCACCGAAGCCTTCCTGCAGAGCGAGCTGAGCTGGGATGCGATTGCCCAACCGCTGCTGGATCATGAAGTGGCACCGTTCAAAGCGCTGTATGGCCGTATCGAGATGACCAAGGTTGACGCGCTGGTTGAAGCCTCGAAAGAGGATGCAGCTGCGGCGAACAAACCTGCGGCAACAGGTCCTTTGGCGGATGCGCCGATTGGCGACACCATCACCATCGATGATTTCGCCAAGGTCGATATGCGCGTGGCGCTGATCGAGAAAGCTGAGCTGGTTGACGGTTCTGACAAACTGCTGCGTCTGGAGCTGGATTTGGGTGGCGAGAAGCGTCAGATTTTCTCTGGCATTCGCGCGGCGTATCCGGATCCTTCCGTGCTGGTCGGCAAGATGACCATCATCGTGGCTAACCTCGCGCCGCGCAAAATGCGCTTCGGTATTTCAGAAGGCATGGTGCTGTCAGCGGGCCCAGGCGGCAAAGACCTGTTTGTGCTTTCCGTGGATAGCGGCGCAGTTCCGGGCATGCCGGTTAAGTAAGCTAACAAGCCGCCTCAGGGCGGCTTTTTTGTACCTGTTGATCCTACAAAGGATTGGCGCGTTTTTCGTAGGGTCGCAATTTATGGCGACCAGCTCAGACTGTATTGTGATCGCTAGCACGCTAATCGCTTAATGCGTATGATAAAGCGCTACGAAAACAGGAGCCTGACATGCCTGCCGTTCTCTCTGCTTGTTGGCGCTATGTGCGCGCCTTCGTCATCATCTATGCGGCGCTTTACGCTGGAATGGGGATTTCTTCCCTGCTCCCGATAACCATTCCCGGCAGCATCATCGGCATGCTGCTGCTGTTTCTGTTGCTGGCGCTGCAAATCATGCCGGTTGAGTGGGTGAAACCCGGATGCCATTTACTGATCCGCTACATGGCGCTGCTGTTTGTGCCGATTAGTGTCGGCGTGATGGGCTATACCGATATTCTCACCGAGCAGTTTGGACCGATTGTGGTGTCGTGCATTGTCAGTACTTTTATGGTGCTGCTGATTGTGGGTCTCAGCGCTGAGCGTTTGCAGCGCCCGCAGGAGAAGCCGAATGATTGACGCATGGTGGTCGCTGCCGCTGACCGTAATCGCCTATTTTCTGGCGCGCAAACTGGCGGCGAAAATCAATATCTCCATCGTCAATCCATTGCTGGTGGCGATGGCGATTGTCATTCCGATTCTGCTGCTTACCAATCTGCCTTACACGCGCTATTTTGCCGGCAGCAGCCTGCTCAATCAGTTGCTGCAACCGGCGGTTGTCGCGCTGGCGTTGCCGCTGTATGAGCAGATGCATCAGATTCGTGCGCGCTGGAAAACCATCATCAGCGTCTGTTTCATCGGCAGCATTACGGCGATGGTGTCGGGTACCGCGATTGCGCTGTGGATGGGCGCAACGCCGGAAATCGCCGCCACCATTATGCCGAAATCTGTCACCACGCCGATTGCGATGGCGGTCTCCGCCTCGCTGCACGGTATTCCCGCTATCAGCGCCATCTGCGTGCTCATCGCCGGTGTGCTGGGCGCGGTGTTTGGTCATATGCTGCTTAATCTGTTTAAGGTGAAAAACAAATCTTCGCGCGGATTGGCGATTGGTAATGCTTCGCACGCGTTAGGCACCGCACGCGCCGCCGAGATCGATTATCAGGAAGGTGCCTTCAGCTCACTGGCTTTGGTGATTTGCGGCATCATCACTTCGTTACTGGCACCGTTCCTTTTTCCGCTATTAATGCATTGGTGGGGCTGAAACTTGCGAGAGATCTCGCAAAGTTGAAACAACCCAATCAGCTTGCATTGTCAGAGCGACTTGGATCACATATAAAACCTCTGGCGGCGCATCGCCGCTAACGCGTAACTGAGGCCATCACATCATGCATTCACGATTCCTTACTGCTTTTTCTGCCCTGCCCGCTGCGCTGCAAGCTGCGATTCAGCCGCTGCTCGATGCGCCGGATTTCCACGGCGTATTGCGTCCGCAGGATGTCGCGCAACTGAAACAGCTTACCGGTCTGGATGATGATGCGCTGGCGCTGGAACTGCTGCCGCTGGCGGCGAGCTGCGCGGTGGCAACCATATCAAATTTTAATGTCGGCGCGATCTCGCGCGGCGTCAGCGGACATTGGTACTTCGGTGCCAACATGGAGTTCCTGCACACGCCGCTGCAGCAGACGGTGCACGCCGAGCAAAGTGCCATTACGCATGCCTGGCTGCGCGGTGAAGAGAAGCTGGCGGCGATTACCGTCAATTACACGCCGTGCGGACATTGCCGTCAGTTTATGAACGAGCTGAACAGCGGCACGTCGATTCGCATCAGCCTGCCGGGACGCGCGGTTAGCACGCTGGGCGACTATTTACCGGATGCGTTTGGTCCAGCCGATCTCAACATCACAGAACGTTTGCTGACGCCGATCGATCATGGTTTTGCCGTTCAAGGTGATGCGTTGCAACAGGCAGCTATTACCGCCGCCAATCACAGTCACGCACCTTATAGCCTGAGCTACAGCGGCGTGGCGTTGCGCAGCCAGAGCGGCAAGGTCTTTACCGGCCGCTATGCGGAAAACGCCGCCTTCAACCCAAGCTTGCCGCCGCTGCAAGCCGCACTGATTTTGATGAACATGAGCAACGAAGCGTTGGAGACTATTCAGCAAGCGGTTTTGGCAGAATGTCAGGACAGCACGCTGAGTCAGCTGGATGCGACACGCGCTACGCTTAAGGCGTTAGGATGTGAGGATTTCTCACTTACTTTAGTTTCGAAAACATCAGTTTAGTGATCCTTTTACCGCTTTTGTGACCTTCTGTTAACAAAAGCTGTACATCTGCAGGAATTTTCATAGGATCGGGCGCCAGAACCTCTTCACTTCAAGATGGACTGGCGTTACCTTTTCCCGGCGATACGTCAGAAAACACTGCAACCGGAGCAAGCACTGCATGGAACTCGACTACGAAAGTAAACGCCCGCTGTATATTCCTTATGCGGGTCCGATCCTGCTGGAATTTCCGCTGTTGAATAAAGGCAGCGCCTTCACCCTCGAAGAACGTAACGAATTTAACCTCAACGGCCTGCTACCGGAAGCGGTAGAAACCATCGAAGAGCAGGCAGAACGTGCCTGGCGCCAGTTCCTGGATTTCAAAAATAACAACGACAAGCATGTCTATCTGCGTAACATCCAGGATACCAACGAAACCCTGTTCTACCGCCTGCTCGACAATCATCTGGAAGAGATGATGCCGATTATCTACACCCCAACGGTCGGCGCCGCCTGTGAACACTTCTCTGAAATTTACCGTCGCGCGCGCGGCGTGTTCATCTCTTACAACAACCGCGACCGCATCGAAGACATGCTGCAGAACGCCACTAAACAGAATGTAAAAGTGATCGTGGTGACCGATGGCGAACGTATTCTCGGTCTCGGCGATTTGGGTATCGGCGGCATGGGCATCCCAATCGGTAAGCTGTCGCTGTATACCGCGTGTGGCGGCATCAGCCCGGCTTACACCTTGCCGGTGGTACTGGATGTCGGCACCAACAACCAACAATTGCTGAACGATCCGCTCTATATGGGCTGGCGTCATCCGCGCATTACTGGCGAAGAGTACGAAGAGTTCGTTAACGAGTTTATCCAGGCGGTGAATCGTCGCTGGCCGAACGTGCTGTTGCAGTTCGAAGACTTCGCGCAGAAAAACGCTATGCCGCTGCTGGAGCGCTATCGCGATGAGATCTGCTGCTTTAACGACGACATTCAGGGCACCGCCGCAGTGACCGTCGGCACTTTAATCGCCGCCAGCCGCGCTGCCGGCAGCCGCCTGTGCGAGCAGAAAGTGGTGTTCCTCGGTGCCGGCTCTGCCGGTTGCGGTATCGCCGAGCAGATTATCGCGCAGATGAAGTCGGAAGGTTTAAGCGATGATGAAGCGCGTGGCCGCGTGATGATGGTCGATCGCTTCGGTCTGCTGACCGACAAGCTGCCGAATCTGCTCAATTTCCAGAGCAAGCTGGTGCAGAAGAGCGACAGCCTGAAAGATTGGGACACCAATAGCGATTCAATTTCTCTGCTCGACGTGGTGCGTAACGCCAAGCCGGATATTCTGATCGGCGTGTCAGGTCAACCTGGCCTGTTCACCGAAGAGATCATCCGCGAGATGCACAAGCACACCAAGCGTCCAATCGTTATGCCGCTGTCGAACCCGACATCACGCGTGGAAGCGACGCCAGCCGACATCATCGCCTGGACCGACGGTGCCGCGCTGGTTGCCACCGGCAGCCCATTCTCACCGGTCACCTGGAAAGGGAAAACCTATCCAATCGCCCAATGCAACAACTCCTATATCTTCCCTGGCATCGGTTTGGGTGTCATCGCTGCAGGCGCCAGTCGCGTGACGGATTCGATGCTGATGACCGCCAGCCGCGCACTGGCCGACTGTTCGCCGCTGGTTAACGACGGCGAAGGTCCGGTTCTGCCGGAGATCAAAGATATTCAGGGCGTTTCCAAGCTGATTGCCATTGAAGTGGGCAAAGCCGCGCAGCTGGCTGGCGTGGCGGTGGTGACCTCGGAAGATGTGTTGTCGAAAGCCGTCAGCAACAACTTCTGGCTGCCGCAATATCGTAACTATCGCCGTACTTCGATCTGATAAATTCGTTGCCGGATCATTTAGATCCGGCAACGTTTAAAAAAACGTCAGCCAACTGGCGTTTACTTGCTTCCCCCGCCCGCCTCAAGTAGCCTTTATCCATTCTGAATTCTGCCAACCGAGTGCCCGCGCGCATGATTAAACGCGTTTTCTTTGGTCTGTTTTTCATCATCTTACTGATGGTGGCGACCGCGCTCGGCCTGGATCGCTGGATCAGCTGGAAAACCGCGCCCTTTATTTACGAAGATGTCACCTCGTTGCCGCATCGTCAGGTCGGCGTGGTCTTGGGCACGGCCAAGTATTACCGCACGGGCGTTATCAATCAGTATTACCTCTATCGCATTCAGGGCGCGTTGAACGCTTATAACAGCGGCAAGGTCAATTACCTGCTGCTGAGCGGTGACAATGCGCAGCAAAGCTATAACGAACCGATGACCATGCGCCGCGATTTGATTAAAGCAGGCGTCGCGCCGTCGGACATCGTGCTGGATTACGCCGGGTTCCGCACGCTGGATTCGATTGTGCGCACGCGCAAAGTGTTCGATACCAACGATTTCATCATCATTACTCAGCGCTTCCACTGCGAGCGTGCGCTGTATATCGCGCAGCATCTGGGGATTCAGGCGCAGTGTTATGCGGTGCCGTCGCCGAAAAACATGTTGTCGGTACGTTTCCGCGAAGTGGGTGCACGTTTGGGTGCGCTGGCGGATTTGTATTTGATGAAGCGCGAGCCGCGTTTCCTCGGCCCGCTAGTGCCGATTCCTGCGGTGCATGAAGTGCCAGAAGATGCGCAGAGTTATCCGGCGGTGACGCCAGAGCAGTTGCTGGAGCTGGAAGAGAAGTTGCAGAAGTAAGTGTGGCCGTTGCATTTTTGTAGGGTCGCCATTTATGGCGACCGCCACTGTAAAAGGGCCGCATTGCGCGGCCCTTTGTTTGCTGTGTGATGTCTTATTTTTTACGTGCGTACTTCAGTGAATCCAGCGCCACAGCGAAGATAATGATGCCGCCCTTGATGATGTACTGCCAGTAAGGGTTAACGCCGATGTAGGTCAAACCGTAGTTGATCACGGTGAAGATGATGACACCGGTTACCACGCCCGCTACAGAACCCACGCCACCGGCAAACGACACGCCGCCGACCACACAAGCCGCAATCGCATCCAGCTCATACATAAATCCGAGGTTGTTGGTGGCGCTGCCGATACGGCCCGCTTCCAGCATCCCGCCGAACGCGTAGAACACGCCAGACAGTGCATACACCAGAATCAGGTTGAACGGTACGTTTACGCCAGACACTTTCGCCGCTTCCGGGTTACCACCGATAGCGAAGATGTTGCGGCCGAAGCGGGTTTTATTCCACAGCACCCAAACAAATACGATGGCAATCACGGCGTAGAAGGTGATGAACGACAGTTTGAAGTCACCGAAACGCAGGAAGCCTTGGGCAAATTTGGAGAAGCCAGGATCGAAACCGGCAATCGGCGATGCACCCACAAAGTCGTAATAGAGTGAGTTGATGCCGTAAACGATGATCATGGTGCCCAGGGTGGTGATAAATGGCGTTACCTTGAGGTAAGCAATGATCACACCGTTCACCAGACCAATCACGCCGCCGATGATGCACACGGTCAGGATAACCACCGGAATTGGCACGGTATCCAGATGCGGGAACACCTTGTTCGCGTTATCCATCGCCTGCAGCAGCGTGGCGGCCACAACTGCCGCTAAACCTACCTGACGACCCGCTGAAAGGTCCGTACCCTGGGTGACAATCAAACCGGCCACGCCCAATGCGATAATAATACGCACTGAGGATTGGGTCAGAATGTTACTCAGGTTCATTAAACTTAAGAACGTTGGATCCTGGAAAATAATAATTGCCAGCAGTACAAACAGGACAACGTAAATGCCGCCCTCTTTTAACCAGGTTAGCGCATTCTTTTTAGTAGTCGCTTTCATGTTAAAGCCCTTGCTTCATTAAAGGTGTAATGACGCTAAACGCAGAATTTCATTCTGCGAGGTCGTTTTGGTATCAACAATGCCTGCTACCTGGCCATTACTCATCACTAAAATACGATCGGTAATACCCAACAGTTCTGGCATTTCAGAAGAGATAATAATGATGCCCTTCTCTTTCTTCGCCAACTCAGCAATAAGTTGGTAGATTTCGAATTTCGCGCCCACATCAATCCCGCGCGTTGGTTCATCCAGCATCAATATTTCCGGCTGCGTTAATAACCAGCGACCAATGATCACTTTTTGTTGGTTACCACCGGAAAGCGAACCAATTTGCGTATGATGACCCGGCGTTTTCACGCGCATCGAATCAATAACCCATTGGGTGTCGCTTTTCATGCGTTTATTATCGAGCAGTCCCATGCTGGATTTATACTTTTTAATATTGGAGATAAGTGAGTTAAAGCCAATATCCAGATAAGCATAAATACCGGTGGAACGACGTTCTTCCGTCACCAGCGCAAAGCCGTGGTTAATGGCTTCGTTGGCGCTATGGTTGTTAATCGCCTTGCCGTGCAATTTAATCGTGCCGCCCGACTTTTCGCGAATCCCAAACAGGGTTTCGACGATGTCGGTACGCTTGGCTCCCACCAAACCGGCAATACCAAGAATTTCACCTTTACGCAGATCGAACGAGATATCACGAATCGAAGGCTGACGCAGTGAGGTTAAATGGCGCACCTCAAGAATGGTTTCCCCCGGCACGTTGGTCTTGTCCGGGAAACGCTGGTTCAATGAACGGCCAACCATCATCGAGATGATCTTGTCCATATCCAGCCCTTCCAGCGGCTGAGTAGCGATCCACTGCCCATCACGCAAAATGGTGATCTCATCGCACAGCTGGAATATCTCTTCCATCTTATGCGAGATATAGACAATGCCGCAGCCGCGATCTTTCAGCTTACGAATAATAGTGAACAAGTGATTCACTTCTTTTTCGGTCAGCGATGATGTCGGCTCATCCATAATGACGATTTTGGCGTCATAGGAGAAAGCTTTGGCGATTTCGATCATCTGCATCTGCGAGACAGATAAGGTGGCGACTTTATCGCGCGGATCGATATCAATATCTAATTCATCAAAGATCGCTTTGGTATCGCGATACATTTTATCCTGATCGACAAACACGCCTTTACGTGGATAACGGCCAAGCCACATGTTATCCATGACGTTGCGCTGCAGAACCAGGTTTAATTCTTGATGCACCATAGAAACGCCATTTTCCAGCGCCTCTTTGGAGCTTTTATAATCAATTTCCTCACCCTGAAACAGGATGCTCCCCGTATCCTTTTTATAAATCCCAAACAGACATTTTAATAATGTAGATTTCCCGGCGCCGTTTTCTCCCATTAATGCATGAACGGAGTGCGGCCGCACTTTTAAATTCACATTATCTAAGGCTTTAACCCCTGGAAATGATTTCGAGACATTCGTCATCTCCAGCAGATATTCACGCTGTGTGGTCGGATTCTCACTGGCCATAATTTACCTGGCTAAATAAAGCGTTGGTCAGATGCAATAAGGCGCGGCGAAATGCCGCGCCCAGGATGAATTACTTCACAAACTGCGACAGATTTTCTTTATCTACTGGTACGTAAGGAACACGTACGATTTTGTTTTCCATCTTGAAGTTAGTGCCAGCGGTTGGCTCTTTGCCATTGGCCAGATTGTTAGCAATATCCAGCGTCGCTTTCGCCTGGTTTTCCGCATCGTTCAACACGGTACCGGCCAGCGCGCCTGATTTCACCAGCGCCAGCGCTTCTGGCAGTGCATCGACACCAAACACTGGAATGCTGGTTTTGTTGTGCGCTTTCAGCGCTTCAACCGCACCCATTGCCATCGCATCGTTGTTGGCGATGATCACTTCAATCTTGTCGGCGTTCGGGCCAGAGAGCCAGGCGTCAACTTTGTCTTTTGCCTGTGCGGTATCCCACATCGCGGTATCCATCGCCAGCTGCTGCGTTTTCAGACCGTCTTTGTTCAGGGTATCGATCACGTATTTGGTACGCGCTTCAGCATCCGGATGGCCCGGCTCGCCTTTCAGCAGCACGAACTGAATCGTACCGTCTTTGTTCAGATCCCACGCTGGCGTGGCTTTCCAGTGCTTCTCGATCAGCTGCCCCTGGATGATGCCAGACTCTTTAGAGTCGGTACCGACGTAGTAGGCTTTCGGATAGCTGGCCAGCACTTTGGCGTTAGGTTCTTTGTTGAAGAACACCACCGGCACATCGTTGCCGCGCGCTTTATCAATCACCACTGCCGCAGCAGCCGGGTCCACCAGGTTGATAGCCAGCGCTTTCACGCCTTTTGCCATCAGCACGTCAATCTGGTCGTTCTGTTTGGACTGGTCGTTCTGTGAGTCGTTCATCAGCAGCTGAATGCCGCCCAATGATTTCGCTTCTTTCTCAATGTCCTTACGCACCATCGACATGAAGTTGTCGTCGTATTTGTAAATCGTCACGCCAATGCGGGTATCGGCGGCGTGCGCAGTTGCACCAAACATCATGCTGGCAACCAGTGCTGTGAGCGTGAAAACCTTCTTATTCATGGTATCTCCGGTTTTTTATGTAGGGCATTTCATTGCGCTATTTGCCTGCGGGCAAACAGCGCCGTCGGTTGTAAACCTGATAATGGGCGGACGCGTAACGCAAAGCCGGGCCACCATCGCAATCCTGACTTCCCTGTAGGTAAACGCTTCCTGAAGAGTGTTGTGAACTATTTCAATCGGCTACTGAAACCTGCTGGGAAGAGGATTTCTCAGCGTTACATGATGTTTCAGTCCGGTAAGACGCTGCCATCATAGTGAGCGGCATGTTAATTAACTGTGAATGCAATCACAGATTGGAAACGGTTACACTGAGCTATCGCCTGAATTAGTGACCGACTCCACAATTTGCCGTTGGGCGACAGAATGGCGACGTACCAGCGTGGGCATAAAGCAGTGTGATGCATTGATATCCAGCTCGCCAGCAGCACCTTTGAGTGCCAGCTCAGTGGCAAGTTTTGCCATAGAAACAATAGGATAACGGACCGTAGTTAACTGCGGATCGGTATAACGTGAGATGGGAATATCATCGAAGCCAATGACAGAGAAATGCTGCGGAACCTGGATGCCGTTGTCCTTCAAAGCGGTCAATGCACCGGCTGCCATGCCGTCATTGTAGGAAAACACCGCTGTTAAATGTAAGTTACGGCCAAGTAATTCCACCATCGCTGCTTCACCGCCTTGCATGTCGGGTTCAGCATGAGCAATCCATGACTCCTGCGGGCGAATTCCCTGCTCTGACAAGGCCTGCAGCCAGCCTTCGCGTCGCTGCGTCACATCCTCAATCGGATGACTGGAGCTAAGAAAGCCAATGCGTTGATGTCCCTGTTGTAACAACATGCGCGTCGCTACCTGAGCACCGGTGACGTTATCCAGGCAAACGCAGCGGTGTTCATAACCGGGAATAGTACGGTTAATCAATACCATACCAGGAACCTGATCCATAAATTGCGTCAGTTCAGCGTCTGAAAGCGTTTTCGCGTGCACCACCAATGCGTTGCAACGTTGACGTATCAGCACCTCAATTGCGTGACGTTCTTTCTCTTCCTGATGCCAGGAGTTACTGATTAACACGTGTTTATGCACGCGCTGCGCCACGGTATCGACCGCTTTCACCAGCGCGCCAAAGAAGGGATCGGAAACATCCATCACCACCACGCCAATGGTGTCACTGATTTGTGTCGCCAGCGCCTGCGCGTTAGCGTTCGGGCGATAGCCTAACGCGTCAACGGCGGCCAGCACGGCTTCACGTGTATCGGCGGTGACTGCACTGCTGTTATTGAGCACACGCGACACGGTGGCTACTGACACACCGGCCTGACGGGCGACATCACGAATCGTTATCATGCAGCTGTTCCACAGAGGCTGAAAATGCGCGACAAGCGCGTAACGGCGCTATTCTGTCAGGGCAACTGCAACGACTACGTGAATCACGTCACATCAATGAAAACGGTTACATACAATTCTGCAACCTTTGTGATGAACATCATTATCTGAGCGAGGAGGATGGGTCAGGTTTTCCAGCGGCCAGACGCGTCAGTTTGCGCCAAATCCACTCCATTGGCCCCTGCGGGAAGACGCGCAGCCACAGCACGGAAAACAGGATATTAACCAGCCAGATAGCCGGTACAAAGGCCAGTAAGTGCAGGCGATCAAACTTGAGGAACAGGTTGAAGCGGTAGAACAGCGTGGTGCAAATCAGCGTCTGTAACAGGTAATTGCTTAATGCCATGCGGCCAACGCATTGAATGGCGTAGCTGATGCGCGTTGACGCAATTTGCGGCCAGAATCCCAGGCAAAGTGCGGCGTAACCGAGACTGATAAACGGGCTGGCGAGATCGCGCGGCACCTGCAGGAAGAAGCCGGTCCAGCGGAATTCCCATCCAATCATCCACTGCGCGGCGATACCGGGAATGGCGATCAGCCAGCCGATGGTCAGCAGCAGCGCCGCCGAACGGCGGTAGTGCTGCACGCTGAATTGCCCGCTCAGCCAGCCGCTGCGCATCAATGCCGCACCAATCAGCATCAACCCCGCCAGCTGCCAGCCATATTGTGACGCCAGCGCCATTAAGCTGGACGACAAGTGATCCAGCCGATTCTGCACTGCTTCCCAACCGCCGAGCAGTTTCCAGTAGCTTTCATATTGCAGATCCGCCGCACCCGGCAGCCAGGAATTCGTTGGATTGGGACTGGAAATTAAGCCGAATACCACCAACACGCCACAGCCAACCAAATAGAGTAATGCGCCGGTTTGTAACAACGCACGGTCGGACGGCACATCACGCAGCATGCGCCAGATAATCAGCCCAATCAGGCCGTAATCCAGCAGGATATCGCCTTCCCAGAAAAAGATGCCGTGAATGAAACCGAGCAGCACCAGCAGCGTCAGACGCGCCGACATCCAGCGGCTGCCGCGCGGCGCCTGCATGTAAAGACCGGCACCAAACAGCAAGGCAAACAGCGTGAGGAATTTTAGCTGCGCCAGGCCATCCATGATCGCCCATGTCCAGGCATCTGATGTTGAAGCCTCTCCGCGCCACGCCGGGTTGAGATAGGCCGCCGATGGCAACGCAAAGCCGACAATGTTAAGCAGCAGGATGCCGAGGATGGCGCAACCACGAATGAAATCCAGCGCGAGATAGCGTTGCATCGAGTGCCCTGACGGAGAGAGGAAATCGGGCGACACGCTGCCGCCCAAACAGATTAGCTGTGGCGAACCGCGCGCAAAAACTCCTGACGCGTGTTCTGGCTGGATTTGAACAAGCCGCCCAGCGAGGTGGTGGTGGTTGCGCTGGTGGCATCTTTCACGCCACGCGCTTTCACGCAGTAATGCACCGCATCAATCGATACCGCAACGTTATTGGTGCCCAGCAGCGTTTGTAGCGCCACCAGCACTTGCTGCGTCAGGCGCTCTTGCACCTGCGGACGCTGGGCAAAGAACTGCACGATACGGTTGATTTTCGACAGGCCAATCACTTTCTCTTTCGGGATATACGCCACGGTGGCTTTGCCATCGATAATCACAAAGTGGTGTTCGCAGGTGCTGGTCAGCGTGATATCGCGCACGGTGACCATCTCATCCACTTTCATCTTGTTTTCGATGACGGTGATTTTCGGGAAGTTGGCGTAATCCAGACCTGAGAAAATCTCATCCACATACATCTTGGCGATGCGATGCGGCGTCTCCATCAGGCTGTCATCTTCCAGATCCAGGTTCAGCAGCTGCATGATTTGCGTCATGTGGCCGGCAATTTCGCGTTTACGTGCGTCGTCATCCATTTCACGCACCGGGGCGCGTAGCGGCGTTTCCAGACCACGCGCCAACAGCGCTTCGTGAACCAGGGCGGCTTCCTGACTTAAGATACTCATTTACTCTTCTCCGGCAGGTGATGCGCCCGCGGGTCTTCGCCCACGGGGGAAATTCTGAGCGCGTATTGTGAAATACTCCGCGCCCTTAATCCAGTAATCATTCCGATAAGCTTTTCATCACTTACTGCGACGTAAAACCAGCATCCCGGCAACGATTAAGCTGGCGCCCGCCACCCACAGCGCCGGTTCCAGTTGATGCCAAAGCATGCTGGAAATCCACGACAGCAGCGGACCGGCCAGCTGCCCGACCGCATAGCCGGTGGTGAGCAAACCGGCAAGATAGCGCGCATGCTGCGGTGCCAGCTCACGCCCATATTGCAACGCCAGTTGCACTACGCACAGGAATCCACCGCCAATCAGTGCCGCGCCCAGCATCAGGCCATTTAAACCCGGCAGCACAATCGCGGCGATGACGCCCAATGCCTGCGCCCACTGCACCAGCGCTAAACGCGCATGGCTGCTGCCCCAGCGACGCGTCAGGATGCCTAACACGATACCGATCACCGCCGCGCCGCCAAACACTGGCCAGACAAACTGGGCAAAGGCGCTGTCAGGAAAACGCGCCGCCGCCATTTGCGACAAAAAGGTGGCGGGCAGAATGTAGCCAAATCCGGCAAGGCTGTAGCTCATTACCAAGCGCTTGAGATCGCCATTCAGCACCAGCGGCGATGCGGCTTGATCGGGACGGTGCAATTGGCCGGTACGCGGCAGAAAACGTGCAATCGCGGCAATCAACAACAGCGCCAGCAAACCATACGCCGCCCACGCAAAGGCCGCACTGACGCCGCTGGCATGCAGCGCCACGGCCAGCATGCCGCTGATAAAGATGCCGGTGCCGGGACCAGCAAACACCGCTGCCAGCAAGCCCGGACGGCCATGATGATGCAGCTGATCGCTGGCCCATGCCGCCAGTAACACCATGGCCCAGCCGCTGGCCCAACCAATCAGGAAACGAATCAGGCCATGTAACCACGGACCGCTGACGCAGGCCGACAGCAGCGTTAATATCACCGCGCCCCACACGCCCGCCTGTAAGCGCCACTCGACGCGTTTGCGCGCACGCATCGCATCAAAAGAGCCAAACAGATAACCGAGATAGTTGAGAGCTGCCACCAGACTGGCGCTGGGGAGCGTCAGTTGATGGTCATGAATCATCAGCGGAACCTGCGGCGTGAAAGCAAAACGCCCAATCCCCATCGCAACCACTAAACTTAAGAACGCGCTAAGCGCGACACGAAACGCCATACCGACCTCAGGATGTTTTATCACTTGTCACTAGCATGCATGACGTTTAAACTCACGGAAAGTGAATAATACTAACCAAGTTGTTTACGAGAAGAGAATATGGATTTAGTACAGCTCCGCATGTTTTGCTCCGTAGCCGAATCCGGTTCACTGGCCCGTGCCGCCGAGCAACTCCATCGCGTACCTTCCAATCTCACCACGCGTCTGCGCCAGCTGGAAGATGAAATTGGCGTTGATCTGTTTATTCGTGAGAAGCAACGCATTCGTTTGTCGCCAATGGGCCACAATTTCCTCAACTATGCGCAGCGCATCCTGGCGCTGAGCGATGAAGCGCTGAATATGGCGCGCGCCGGTGAACCGGGCGGTAATTTCGCGCTTGGTTCGATGGAGAGCACCGCCGCGACGCGGTTGCCCGCGCTGTTGGCGGCCTATCACCAGCGTTTTCCCGCCGTGGAACTGTCGCTGATCACTAATACCTCCGGTGAAATCATCGACAAGGTGCGTGAAGGTACGCTGGCTGCCGCGCTGGTTGATGGCCCGGTGGCGCACGACGATCTCAACGGCTGCATTGCCTTTAACGAGCAGATGGTGCTGATCACCAGCCCGGAACATGCGCCGATTGCCAGCGCGCGCGATGTGCAAGGCGACACGCTGTTTGCTTTCCGCAATAGCTGTTCCTACCGCACCAAGCTGGAAGCCTGGTATCGCGAAAGCCAGACCGCACCAAGCAGCGTGATGGAGATTCAGTCCTATCACGCGATGGTGGCTTGCGTAGCCGGTGGCGCGGGCGTGGCAATGATTCCCGCCTCGGTGCTGGCGCAAATGCCGGCGCGCGCACGCGTGCAGGAGCATGCGTTACCGCCCGCTTACCGCGATACCGCCACCTGGCTGATGTGGCGACGCGATGCGTTTACTCCCAACGTGGAAGCGCTGAAGTATTTGATTATTGAACTGTTTGACGATCGCCCGGTTAACGACGAATTGCGGCATCCGCTGCACGCTGCCGAGTGAATTTCTGTTTTATCGACATCACGACCATCGGGGCTTTGGTCCCGCATCTACAGGAAGAGGGATTGCATGAACATGATTAAAACCCGCGCCGCCGTTGCCTGGGCAGCTGGCGAACCGCTGAAAATCGAAGAAGTGGATCTGATGCCACCGCAAAAAGGTGAAGTGCTGGTGCGCATCGTGGCCACCGGCGTGTGCCACACCGATGCTTACACCTTGTCTGGACAAGATCCGGAAGGTGTATTCCCGGCGATCCTCGGCCACGAAGGCGGCGGCGTGGTAGAAGCGGTCGGTGAAGGCGTGACCAGCGTGGCCGTCGGCGACCACGTGATTCCGCTTTACACCCCAGAATGCGGCAAGTGTAAGTTCTGCCTCTCGGGCAAAACCAACCTGTGTCAGGCGATTCGCGCCACTCAGGGCAAAGGTTTGATGCCAGACGGCACCACCCGCTTCTTCAAAGACGGCAAGCCGATTTTCCACTACATGGGCACTTCAACCTTTTCTGAATACACCGTGGTACCGGAAATCTCGCTGGCGGTGATCAGCAAAGAAGCGCCACTGGAAGAAGTGTGCCTGCTGGGCTGCGGCGTCACCACCGGCATGGGCGCGGTGATGAATACCGCTAAAGTGAAAGAAGGCGATACCGTGGCGATCTTCGGTCTCGGCGGCATTGGTTTGTCAGCGATCATTGGCGCGAAAATGGCGAAGGCCGGCCGCATCATCGGTATCGATCTCAACACCAGCAAATTCGATCTGGCGCGCAAACTAGGTGCAACCGATCTGATCAACCCGAAAGATCACGATAAGCCGATTCAGGATGTGATCGTTGAACTCACTGACGGCGGCGTCGATTTCTCCTTCGAGTGCATCGGAAACGTCAACGTGATGCGTTCGGCGCTGGAGTGCTGCCACAAAGGTTGGGGCGAATCAGTGATCATCGGCGTTGCTGGCGCGGGCCAGGAGATTTCTACCCGTCCATTCCAGCTGGTGACCGGTCGCGTATGGCGTGGTTCCGCATTTGGTGGCGTGAAAGGCCGCTCACAGCTGCCGGGCATCGTGCAGGATTATCTCGACGGTAAATTCGCGCTTAACGATTTCATCACCCACAAACTGCCGCTGGAAGAGATTAACGACGCCTTTGATCTGATGCATGAAGGGAAATCAATTCGTACGGTGGTGCATTTTACTAAGTAATCAGGAGACGTTATGGCTTCCACTTTGGAGCTGTTAGAAGAGCATCGCATCTTTGGTGGCTGGCAGCAGCGCTGGCGCCACCAGTCGGCGGTGCTGAACTGTCCGATGACCTTCAGCATTTTTCTGCCGCCGCCGCAGAGTGACGCGCCGCCGCCGGTGGTGTGGTTTCTCGCTGGGTTGACCTGCAGCGATGAGAACTTCACTACCAAAGCCGGCGCACAGCGCGTAGCTGCGGAGCTGGGTTTGGTGCTGATTATGCCCGACACCAGCCCGCGCGGTGACGAGGTGGCGAACGACAGCGGTTACGATCTCGGCCAGGGCGCAGGTTTCTACCTCAACGCCACGCAGCAGCCGTGGGCAGCGAACTTCCGCATGTTCGATTACCTCAGCAGCGAGTTGCCGGAGCTGGTGGCGGATAACTTCAAGCTGAGCGATCGTCAGTCGGTGATGGGGCATTCGATGGGCGGGCACGGTGCGCTGGTGCTGGCACTGCGTCTCGGCGGGCGTTTTGCGTCTGCTTCGGCTTTCGCGCCGATCGTCAATCCGACCGAAGTGCCGTGGGGCCAGAAGGCCTTTGCCGCTTATCTGGGTGAAGATCGTCAGACGTGGCGTGAATGGGATAGCTGCCTGTTGATGCGTGACGTGGAACAGCGCTTGCCGATTCTGATTGATCAAGGGGATAGCGATCAGTTCCTCGCCGATCAGTTGCGTCCAGAGCGACTGGAAGCCGTAGCGCGTGAGCAAGGTTTCCCGCTGGAGTTACGCATTCAGCCGGGTTACGACCATAGCTATTTCTTTATCGCCAGCTTCGTGGAAGACCATCTGCGTTTCCACGCGAAGCATTTGTTGGTGTAACGAGGTCGCCATAAATGGCGACCCTACGTAGGGTGCGCATTCATGCGCACCTGAATTACACCAACGTCTCCGCCAGCCCGTCGATCATCACCTGCGGCATGCCGCGTGAGCAGTGCTCGATACGGCCGCGCACGCCATACACCTGCGCCAGCGTCTCTGGCGTGATCACCTGCGACGGCTCGCCGTCCGCCAGCAGATTGCCATCCTTCAGCATCAGCGCGTGATCCGCATGACGCAGCGCGATGTTGATATCATGCACCACCACCACCGTCACAATAGTGCGCAGCCGGGTTTCACGACGCACCAGATCCATTACGTGGAACTGGTAGTTGAGGTCCAGCGCGCTGAGCGGTTCATCCAGCAGCAGCAGTTCCGGACGACGAATCAACGATTGCGCCAGGCCAACCAACTGCTTCTGTCCGCCCGACAGCTGATCGAGATAGCGCATGGCTAAATGCGCGATGCCGAGTTGCTCAAGCAGATGCATGATCTCCGCTTCGCTCGAGGCGCTGTGCAAGCCGCCCGACGCGCGCTGCGCCACGATAATCGACTCCAGCACGTGCAGATGCACGCCAGCTGGCAAACTTTGCGGCAGATAAACCACGCGCTGCGCCCGACGCGCAAACGGCTGGCCCATCAGCTCTTCACCGTTCAGCCACAGCTCGCCCTGCCCTTTGCCGAGGCCGGCCAGCGCGCGCAGCAGCGTTGATTTGCCGCAGCCGTTAGGACCGAGCAACACGGTGATTTTGCCCTGCGGCAGTTCCGGCACGTTAAGATCTTCAATCACCTTGCGCTTCGGGTAACCGGCGGAGAAATGACTCAGACGTAATCCCTGTTCCATTACACCGTCCCCCGATGACGCAGAATAATGCTGAGGAAGAACGGCACGCCGACCAGCGAAGTCACAATCCCCACCGGAATGATCACGCCGGGAATCAGGTTTTTCGACGCCACCGAGGCCAGCGACAGCACCAGCGCACCGACCAGCGCGCTCGCTGGCAGGTAATAACGGTGATCTTCACCAAACATCATGCGTGCAATATGCGGCGCGACCAGGCCGATAAAGCCAATCGGACCGACAAAGGCCACCGCCAGCGCGGAGAGAATACTGATGCGCAGCAGCGTTGCCAGGCGCAGACGGCGCACGTCGATACCAAAGCTCACCGCACGATCTTCGCCAAGGCGCAGCGCGGTCAGCTTCCAGCTGCTGAGCATTGAGAACGGAATCAGGATGGCAAAGGCGGCGGTTAACACGCCGAGCTTTTCCCACGACGCGCGTGCGAGGCTGCCCATGGTCCAGAACACTAAGCCCTGCAAGGTATCTTCGCTGGCGATGAACTGCATCATCGAGACTAATGCGTTGAAGGTGAACACCAGCGCGATACCAAACAGCACCACGCCAGAGGTTGAAACTTTGGTCCAGCGCGTCACGCCATCTAGCATCAAGGCGGCAAACAGCGCAAACACAAAGGCGTTGGCGGAGATAAACCACTGATCCGGTACGCCCGGAATGCCGATACCGAGAATGATCGCCAGCGCCGCGCCAAAGGCCGCCGCCGACGAGACGCCGAGCGTAAACGGGCTGGCGAGCGGGTTATTCAGAATGGTTTGCATCTCTGCACCGGCGAGCCCAAGCGAGAAGCCCACCACCACTGCCATCAAGGCGTACGGTAACCGTATATCCCAGACAATGACGCGCGTGCCCGCATCGACCGCATCGGGATGGATCAGCGTTTGCCATAAGGTATCGAGGGAGAGCCCAGCCGGGCCGAGCGTGAAATCCAGAATTACTGAGGCCAGTATCGCCAGCACCAGCACGCCAATTAACAACAGTCGCTGGCGCAGTACCTGACGATAATGTGTGATGGTATCGGTTTCGAGGCCGTTTTCCGCCAGCAGCGTGGCGTCGGTGGTACGCATTGTTCTACCCGTTTCTTGTCGAAATCATAACGGCAGCCACAATAGTGCAGGTGATAATAATTATCAATTCAATCTGAGTAACAAAATCCAAAAAAAAGTGCGCATAATTGCGCACTTTCCATGATTGTCGGATCGCCATTAATGGCGACCTTTTTGCAAACATCACTCTTTAAACGTTGGGAATTCCATCTCGCTGTATTTCACGAAGCGCGATCCGCGTGTCAGCTTGTAACCCAACCAAATCACCAGGAACAGCGGTAGGCCAATATAGGTCGCGGCCACGCCATACCAATCAATGCGGTCGGCAAGGAACGCCTGATAGTTCTGCCCCAGCGTGATGATCAGACACAGAATAAAGGCGAAGATCGGTCCCAGCGGGAAGAAGCCCGAACGGTACGGCAAATCGGCAAGGCTGTGACCCTGCGCGATATAACCGCGACGGAAACGGTAATGGCTGATGGCGATACCCAACCAGGCGATAAAGCCGGTCATACCCGAAGTGTTCAGCAGCCACAGGTAGACTTCCTGGTTACCAAATTTCGAGCTCAGGAAGCACAATCCCGCCACCACAGTGGTGGCAATCAGCGCGTTACGCGGCACGCCACCTTTCGACAGCTTGCCGAAAATGCGTGGCGCTTTGCCTTCACGTGCCAGGTTGAACAGCATGCGCGTTGAGGCGTACATGCCGGAGTTACCCGCCGACAGCACCGCCGTCAGAATCACCGCGTTCATCACCGCTGCTGCCGAGAGCAGACCGGCATTCTGGAACACCAGCGTGAACGGGCTGATGGCGATATCGGTGACGTCGTTATGCAGCAGCTTCGGATCGGTATACGGCAGAATCAAGCTGATAATCAAAATGGCGAAGATATAGAACAGCAGAATTCGCCAGAACACCTGACGCACCGCGCGCGGAATGTTCTTCGCCGGATCCTGGGATTCACCGGCCGCGATACCAATCAGTTCGGTACCCTGGAAGGAGAAGCCGACGATCATCGCCACGCCAATCATTGCGGCAAATCCACCGGCAAACGGCGCTTCGCCGACGGTCCAGTTGTGCCAGCCAGCGTTTTCTGCGCCACGCATAATGCCGGTGATCATCAGCACGCCCACCACAATAAAGATGATGACGGTGGTCACTTTGATCAGCGAGAACCAGTATTCCGCTTCGCCGAAGCCTTTTACGGAGATGTAGTTGAGCAGGAACATCAGGCCGAGGAACAATGCGCTCCAGATCCAGCCGGGCGTGTCCGGGAACCAGTAGTTCATGACGAGCTGCGAGGCGACGAGGTCAACGGCGATGGTGACCGCCCAGTTGTACCAATAGTTCCAGCCCAGCGCGAAGCCGAAGCCTTCTTCAACGTATTTCGAACCGTAAGTAGAGAAGGAGCCAGAAACCGGCATAAATGCCGCGAGTTCGCCGAGGCTGGTCATCAGGAAGTAAACCATCAGGCCAATCAGCGCATAAGAGAGCAGCGCGCCGCCAGGTCCGGCCTGAGAAATGGTGGCACCCGAGGCGACAAACAGGCCGGTACCGATGGAGCCACCAATGGCGATCATGGTGAGATGACGCGCTTTTAATTCACGGCGCAATCCAGGTTGTTGTGTTGTTTTTGAGTCATTATGCATGTGTAAACGCTATGCTGGATAAAAATGAGGCGAGATTGTAGCAGCTAGCCCCAAGCTGTATAGCATTCACGTCGGGTTATTAGTTACCTTCATGATCGGCCAGGAATTATTAGCCGCAGCGTGCTAAGCACTGCGATTATTCTCGGCAATACGACAGGAAACGGCTCAAAGCTTTGGAGACATGCTTCTGTCGATGATGGATGCGATAGAGCGTGCGCGTCAGGCGCGGCAGCGGGATCATTACTTCCACCAGCGTGCCAGCTTCCAGCAGATCTTCAATCACCCGCCGCGACAAACAGCTGATGCCCATGCCGTGACGCACTGCGTGTTTAATCGCCTCTGAGTTGCCCAACTCCATGCCGAGCTGAAACTGCGGCAGATGCGACAGCAGCAGATAATCCACGATCTCACGCGTACCCGAGCCGCGCTCGCGAAGAATCCACGGCGCGGCGGCGAGTGTTTCCAGCGTAATCGGCTGCTGCAGGATGGCAGCATCCGGCGCGGCAAATACCACCAGCTCATCTTCCAGCCACGGCTCGCTGATAATATCCAGCTCGTGACATGGACCTTCGATCAAACCGATATCGACGCGAAAATCCGCCACCGCATTAATCGCATCCTGGCTGTTGCCGACGCTCAGCTCGAGCGGCAGCGCGGGAAAATCACGGCGATAGGCGGCGATCATGCCCGGCAGCAGGTAATTGCCGATGGTGCTGCTGGCGAACAGGCGAATCGCCCCGTTATCTTCTTTAAACAGCTGTTCGATTTCACCCGCCTGCTCCATCAAACCCACGGCGCGTGGATAGAGTAAACGTCCATGCTCATTCACCACCAGCCGCTTACCGACGCGGTCAAACAGCTGCACGCCAAGCTGGTTTTCCAAATCCGCTAACGCGGCGCTCACCGCCGACTGCGACAGCGCCAGCACTTGCGAAGCCTGGGTCGTCGAGCCGCTTTTCAGCACTTCGGTAAACACTTCAATCTGCCGCAACGTGATGTGCATGTGTCCCTCTTATATTACTTATTCTGGTTAATTATAAATATATTATCAATTTTACTTTTATACCAGTGCGGCGCACGCTTAAGGCAGAGATTGAATGTTAGAAGGTCGCCATAAATGGCGCCCCTACGGGTTTTCGTAGGGTGCGCATTCATGCGCACCTGATTACATAAGCGATTTATTGCTTAAGTGAGCGGCATTTCGAAATGAATGCCGACACGATAAGGAGAAAAGTATGGCTGAGTTAAGCGTGAATAAAAGCCCGTTTCATCTACATCAGTGGCTGCCGGGTTTGCTGCTGACTGTCGCGATTGCCGGTATCGCGGCGTGGCTTGGCAATCAGTCATGGTTGGCCGGTGCCGGATTCGGTGCGCTGACGTTAGCGATTATTTTGGGCATCGTGCTCGGCAACAGCCTTTATCCGCAGATTGCTGGAGCTTGTGACAGTGGCGTGCTGCTGGCGAAACAGCGCTTGCTGCGCCTCGGCATCATCCTGTATGGCTTTCGTATTACCGTGCAGCAGATTGCTGATGTCGGTCTGAACGGCGTGCTGATCGATGTGCTGGTCCTCAGCTCCACTTTCCTGCTGACCTGTTTTATCGGCATCCGTCTGTTGAAGATGGATCGTGAAACCGTGTGGCTGATTGGTGCAGGCAGCAGCATTTGCGGCGCGGCGGCGGTGCTGGCGAGTGAACCTATCGTTAAAGCTGCGCCGTCAAAAGTGGCGGTAGCCGTTGCCACAGTGGTGCTGTTTGGTACCGTCGGCATCGTGCTGTATCCGCTATTGTGGTCGCTGCTGCCAACTGTCAGTGCAGAACATTTCGGCATATTTACCGGATCGACGCTGCATGAAGTGGCGCAGGTTGTCGCGGCTGGTCATGCGATGGGTGCAGAAACCGAGAATACTGCGGTGATCGCTAAAATGCTGCGCGTGATGATGTTAGCGCCCTTCTTGCTGATTCTGGGCAGCTGGCTGAAGCGTCAACGTCGCCACAGCGCGCAGCAGCAATCGATCAGTTTCCCGTGGTTCGCGCTGCTGTTTATTATGGTTGCGCTGTTTAACTCGTTGCATCTGCTGCCTGCTAACGTGGTTGGTGCTCTGAATCAGCTGGCAAATCTGCTGCTGGCGATGGCGATGGCGGCGCTGGGATTAACCACGCGTTTCAGTGCCTTAAAACAGGCCGGTTTGAAACCGCTGCTGCTCGGCTTGATGATGTTTGGCTGGTTGATTGTTGGCGGCGGAGCACTCAATGTGCTGGTGCAACATTTCATGGCGTAATCGCATCCGCTATAGTGAGCGCTTTGCAGTAGCAATCGCCCAATCAGGAGAGCGGCATGAAATATATCGGCGCACACGTCAGTGCATCAGGCGGCGTGGACCAGGCAGTTATCCGTGCCCACGAACTCGAAGCCACCGCGTTTGCTTTGTTCACTAAAAATCAGCGCCAGTGGAAAGCAGCACCGCTGTCAGGGGAAGCGATCGATGCGTTTAAAACCGCCTGCGATCGCTACAACTTCACCTCTGCGCAGATCCTGCCGCACGATAGCTATCTGATTAACCTTGGCCATCCGGTGATGGAAGCCCTGGAGAAATCGCGCGAAGCTTTCCTCGATGAGATGCAACGTGCCGAGCAGTTGGGTTTGACCTTGCTGAACTTCCATCCCGGCAGCCATCTTAAGCAAATTGATGAAGAAGCGTGCCTGAAGCGTATTGCCGAATCGATCAACATCGCGCTGGATAAAACCAGCAGCGTGGTGGCGGTGATCGAAAACACCGCCGGTCAGGGCAGCAACCTCGGTTTCCGCTTTGAGCACCTCGCCACCATTATTGAACACGTGGAAGATAAGTCGCGCGTTGGCGTGTGCATTGATACCTGCCACGCCTTTGCGGGTGGTTACGATTTGCGTACCGAAGAAGCCTGCGCGGAGACGTTTAGCGATTTTGAACGCATTGTCGGTTTCCAGTATCTGCGCGGGATGCACCTGAATGATGCCAAGAGCACGCTGGGCAGCCGCGTCGACCGCCATCACAGTTTGGGTGAAGGCAATATCGGCAAAACCGCATTTAGCTGGCTGATGAAGGATAAACGTTTTGACGGCATTCCGATGATTCTGGAAACCATCAATCCGGATATCTGGAAGGATGAGATTGCGTGGCTGAAGTCAGAGCAGCAGGGTTAATGATTTAACCAGGTCGCCATGAATGGCGACCCTACGGAATGGTTCTGTATTGATGCCAGCCATAAACAAAAGGGAGCCGAGGCTCCCTTTTTAATGTCTGGCGAAGATTACGCTGCTTTTACCAGCTCTTCTTCCGGACGTTTCAGGATGGCGTAGCCAAGACCTGCCACCGCCGTACCAATCACAATCGCCATCAGATAACCCAATACTGGGGTAATCGCGCCAGGAATCAGCAGGACGAACAGGCCACCGTGCGGTGCCATCAGTTTCGCGCCAATCGCCATGGAAATCGCACCGGTTACCGCGCCGCCAATGATACAGCATGGCAGCACACGCATTGGGTCACGCGCCGCAAACGGAATGGCACCTTCAGAGATAAAGCACAGACCAAGTACCAGCGCCGCTTTACCGCCTTCCTGCTGACCTTTGTTGAACTTACGACGCGCAACAATCGTCGCCAGGCCCATCGCCAGCGGTGGCACCATACCGGCCGCCATAATTGCCGCCATCGGTGCGTAGGTTTGTGAACTGAGCAGACCAACACCAAATGCGTAAGCCACTTTGTTCACCGGACCGCCCATGTCGGTACACATCATGCCACCGAGAATTGCGCCCAGCAGCACCGCATTCGCTGTACCCATGTTTGCCAGCCAGGTTGTCAGGCCAGTCATGATGCCAGCAACCGGCTTACCAACCACGTAAATCATCAGCAAACCGGTAATCAAACTCGCCACCAGCGGAATGATCAGAATCGGTTTCAGCGCTTCCATACTCTGCGGCAGTTTTACTTTGCTGCTGAGCATCTTCGCTGCGTAACCAGCAATGAAACCGGCGATGATACCGCCAAGGAAACCGGCGTTAATGCTGGTCGCGATCATACCGCCAATCAAACCTGGCGTCAGACCCGGACGGTCCGCAATCGAGAAGGCAATGAAGCCGGCCAAAACCGGCACCATCAGCGCAAAGGCGCTGCCGCCACCAATCTGCATCAGTGCCGCTGCTAAGGTGCCCGGCTCTTTAAATGCGGTGATACCAAAGGCAAATGACAGCGCGATGCTCAAACCACCGGCGACCACCATCGGCAGCATGTAGGACACGCCGGTCAGCAGGTGACGATAGGCACCGGCTTTCTCTTTGCTGTCGCCCTGCGCGCTGGCCGCCTGATTGCCGCTCGGCTGATAGGTTTTCGCTTCGGCCTGCGCTTTATCCAACTCCTGCGCGGTTTTCTTCAGCGCCAGACTGGTTGAGGTGCGGTACATCGGCTTACCGGCAAATTTCGCCAGATCCACATCGATATCAGCCGCGACGATTACCAGATCGGCTGCCGCCACTTCTTCTGGCGTAATCGCGTTGCCAGCGCCCACAGAACCACGGGTTTCGACTTTCACCCACCAGCCACGCTTGGTCGCTTCGGCCTGAATAGCTTCGGCGGCCATAAAGGTATGGGCAACGCCAGTTGGGCAGGCGGTCACCGCCACAATGCGTTTCTGACCACCGCTCTGCGCCGCCACTGGCGCGGCAGCGGTTGCAGCAGCAGGCTGCCAGGTTTTGGCACTCGCTTTGGCTTGATTGATTGCCGCCAACGGATCGCGCAGCGCTTGCTGCACATCTACCAGCGCCAGCGATTTACCCGCCAGCTCTGCGTCATGCGGCGCATTATGACCAGCAACCAGCACCAGTTCCGCTTCGGCGGCATTATCGGTCAGCGTCAGTCCGGCTTGTGCCGCCGTCGCGCGTAAGCGTTCCAGCGCCAGATGTCCTGAAGCCAGTCCCAGTGAAGAATCTTTTATCAGCAGCGTTTTCATTATCGCTCTCCTGCTGTTAGTTAACGGGTTGTAAGTCGACGCGCGCCATCATCGCGGCCAACTGGGTACGATCTTTAACGCCAACGTTGCTTTGGCTGACGGCCATCGCCGCCACTGCCGTCGCCAGACGCAGCGTGTGCTCGCTGGATTCACGCATCAGCAAGCCGTAAATCAGGCCGCCGACCATCGAATCGCCGGCACCCACGGTGCTGACCACTTCGCAAGCGGGCGGTTTGGCGATCCATTCGCCGGAAGCATTCACCCACAGCGCGCCTTCCGCACCGAGAGAAATCACCACGTGCGCAATACCTTGCTCACGCAGTTCATGTGCGGCACCAATCACGTCCTGCAGCGCAGGCAGTTTACGACCGGCCCAAATCTCCAGCTCGCGGCGGTTCGGTTTCACCAACCACGGCGCGGCTTTCAGACCGGCGACCAGTGCTTCGCGGCTGCTGTCGAAGATGATGCACGGGCACAGCGTGCGCAGATCGCTCATCCACTTGGTGAACGCTTCTGGCGCTACGCCGGCTGGCAAGCTGCCGCTGACGCACACCATGTCGAACTGGCCCAGCCAGGTAAGCGAATCAGCGGTGAAGCGCTCCCAATCCTGCGCGGTTACGTCAAAACCGGAGAAATTCAGGTCGGTTACATCGCCGTCTTTTTCAGTCAGCTTAACGTTGATACGTGTACGGCCCTGCACCACCTGAAAACGGTTAGCAATGCCGAGCTCGCTGAACAGCTGCTGAAAGCCGTCCTGATTCTCTTTACCGAGGAAACCGCCGACGGTGACATCGATACCAAGATCCTTCAGCACCTTGGCAACGTTGATGCCCTTACCCGCCGCGTGCAGTCCGGTGGTTTTCACCAGGTTAACTTCACCGCGCTCAATTTCTGGCGTGTAACCAACCAGATCGTAAGCCGGGTTTAAGGTAATTGTTGCGACACGACGACTCATGCTGCCCCCTCGCCTAAACCGGCGTTAATGGCTTCTTCAATCGCGTTCAGCGCCTGCTGCGCATCATCACCGCTGGCGGTAAAGCGCAGGCGATGGCCTTTTTTCACACCCAGCGCGACGACTTTCATCAGGCTACGGCCGTTAGCCGGTTTACCGCTGCCGTCGAGATTGGTCACAGTGATATCGCTGTTGAACTGCTTGATCACAGTAACCAGCGCCGTGCCCGGACGCGCATGCAGACCGTGTTCGTTGCGAATGGTGAACTCCGCGGTCAGCAGCTCAGCGGCTTCATCGACTTCGCTGGTCAGCAGCGCCAGAATGCCAGCGGCATCGGCCTTCAGCAGACGTTCAGCTTTGTTGGTCAACAGCAGGTTGCTGAGGTAGCCCAGCACTTCCAGCGGACGCTGATCGTTAGCCGCCACGGTCAGCAGCAGCGCGACGTTTTCGCCATGATGCTGGAATGGTGCAGCGGTGCGGCTGACAGCCACTGCGCTGCCAATATTGCCGTTAGCGCTGTCGCTCAGCCAGATGCCCTGACCCAGGCTCAGCGGTGCACGTGAAATCACGTCAGCAATAAAGGACGCGTCTACCGCGCCTGCAGCCTGCAGACGACCGGCGTTCAGTGCCTGTAAGGTGATCAAATCGCTGGCCGCTACATCAACGGCAATCAGCGAGGTATCGAATTTGAATTCTGCCGCCTGGTTTTCGCCCATCAGCAAGGCTCGCAGATCTTCCGCAGAAGCGGTTTTCAGCTGTTCAGCAATGCTGTCGTCGCTTAATACGTGGGTGAGCTGGCGCAGCAACGCGAGGTGTTCATCAGACTTGGCAGCAATACCGATCGCCACATACGCCGTTTGCCCCTCGCCCCAATCCACGCCCTGCGGGAACTGATAAACCTGTACACCGGTTTTCAGTACCAGGTCGCGAGTGTCGGTGGTGCCGTGCGGAATGGCAATGCCGTTACCCAGGAAAGTGGTGGTTTGCTGTTCGCGCGCCAGCATGCCGTTAACGTAGCCTTCGGCCACATTGCCCGCAGCAGTTAACGCAGCGGCAACCTGGCGAATGGCCTCTTCTTTATTCTGTGCGCTAGCACCGGTATGAATGGCCTGAACTTCGAGCTGGAACATATCTCTCCTCGCTTGCTGTATTGAATCGTTTCAGCTAGATGTTGAAAAAAGATGCTATGCATCGCGGACTTATCCGGAATGACAACGCTGAAACGTTTCAGGGAATATGGTGCAGCCACGAACAGCAGGCAAGAAAATGCGCGATCTGAGTAGCAGATTTTTGACGTCCCGCACACTTCATGTTGGATTTAAGATTTTTACCGGCAGGCAGGCTGATGCTTTTGCTGTACAGACAACCGGCACTAAGCCAAATTCTTCAGCTCTGCGTCAGCAACCGGTTCAAGGTGCGGTATCGGCTTCCAGTTTTAGCAAGAACGTCATGGCGCTATCACGGCTGCTGCCGCACATTTCTGCGCTCGGTTGTAAACCAGCACAGACCGCAGGACGCAGCGGTGAACCAAAGATTTTGCAGCGCTGCTGCTCATCAAGTTGCACGCAACGCGTATTGGCCGGCTTGCCGTGTGGCATGCCAGGAATCGGGGATGAGATTGAGGGGGCTGTGCAACAGGCACCGCACTGGTTACGACAAAACATCATGCGCTCCTGTAGACAATTCGCCGCGACAATAACAGTCTGAGGCCGCGAATGCCATGCACCGGCAACAATTTTACATTGCCTCGCTTGCCAGTTTTTCACCGCGCGAGTAACGTGACGCGCATTAACCTCCTGTCAGCGAGAAAACCACCATGCCAAAGGCAAATGAGATCAAAAAAGGGATGGCTGTCACCTGGAACGGCAAACTGTTGCTGGTGAAAGACATTGATGTACAGAGCCCAAGTGCTCGCGGTGCCGCGACGCTCTATAAGATGCGTTTTACCGATGTCCGCACCGGCCTGAAAGTGGAAGAGCGCTTCAAAGGCGACGATATTATTGACGCCATTTCGCTCAGCCGCCGCGCCGTCACCTTCTCTTATATAGATGGTGATGAGTATGTGTTTATGGATGACGAAGACTATACGCCGTACAACTTCAAGAAAGAGCAAATCGAAGAAGAGCTGCTGTTTATTCCTGAAGGCGGCATTCCCGGCATTCAGGTACTGACGATGGACGGCCAGGTCTTGGCGCTTGAACTGCCACAAACCGTTGACATGGAAATTGTTGATACCTCACCGGGCATCAAAGGCGCCTCCGCCAGCGCCCGATCCAAACCCGCTGGCATGAGCACCGGCTTATCCATTCAGGTGCCAGAATATCTGAGCAATGGCGATCGCATCCGCATTCATATTGCGGAACGTCGTTACATGGGACGCGCTGACTCATAACGTGCTTCCGTCCGGCCGCCGGTGATTGTTATAGTATAACAAGGCCGTGCGTGCCGGATGCCCCTCATCCGCGCGCGATTTATTCTCTTTTTTTGGGAGCCCTTTTGTGACGCGCGTAAACCTCATCACCGGATTTCTCGGTAGCGGAAAAACCACCACGCTGCTGCATCTGTTAGCCAACAAACCCGCCGATGAAAACTGGGCGATTCTGGTCAACGAATTTGGCGAAATTGGCATCGACGGCGCACTGCTCGCCGATCGTGGTGCCACGCTGAAAGAGATTCCCGGCGGCTGCATGTGCTGCGTTAACGGCTTGCCGCTGCAGGTTGGGCTGAACATGCTGCTGAAGCAGGCGAAACCCGATCGTCTGATTATCGAACCCACTGGCCTTGGCCATCCCAAACAGCTGCTGAACATGCTGCGTGCTGCGGTCTATCAACCCTGGATTCAGGTGGATGCCACCTTAACGCTGCTCGATCCGCGCCAGCTCGCCGACGCACGCGTGGTGGAGAATGAGAACTTCCGCGATCAGCTGGTGGCGGCCGATATCATCGTGGCGAACAAAAGCGATCGCTGGAGCGATGAGGATCGTCAGCGTTTACAGGATTGGCAGCTGCAATTTTTGGGTGAACGCCAGCTGGTAGAGGCGGCCTGGGGTGCGATCGATCCCGCGCTGCTGACGCAACCCGCCTTGGCGGATCGTGCGGTTCCCGATGCAGCCCACCACCACCACGCTTCCCGCCCACAGGGCTTAGCCGCACTGAAACTGGATGGTCAGGCGCGCTGGCGTCGGGCGCTCAATGAAGGCCAGGGTTATGCTTCCTGCGGCTGGATTTTTGATGAGGAAACCGTGTTTGATACCATTGCCGCACTAGAGTGGGCGCGGCTTGCGCCGGTGGATCGCGTTAAAGGCGTACTGCGCACGTCGGACGGTTTAGTCAACATCAATCGCCAGGGCGAAGACTTGTTTATCGAAACGCGCCCTACTACACCGCCGGATAGCCGCATCGAATTAATCCATCATCAGCCCGTAGACTGGAACCTTTTGCAGACCGCCTTGTTGAAGATTCGTTTAAATTAGATGCGTTAGGTTGCCCCGTTGTTTTCACTTTGGATTTATTTTTTTATGCGCGCGTCACGATTAATCACCATCCTGCTGCTGAATGCGCTAGGGATAATGTTGTTTGTTTCATGGTACCTGCCGCCCGATCACGGGTTCTGGTTTGGTATCGATAAAGCCATCTTTTATGGCTTCAATGACCAGATGGTTGACCATCACGGCTTCGCGCTGTTAGTGGCCATCACTAACTTTCGCGGCTTCGATCTGGTTTCACTGCTGGCGATGGGTGCGCTGTATCTGTGCTTCTGGCGTCGCGAAACACAGCAAGGACGCCGTCGCATGCTCGCGATTGGCATCACCATGTTGCTAAGCGCCGTGATCCTGAACCAGCTCGGCCATCTGCTGCCGGTGCAACACTCCAGCCCAACGCTGTTCTTTGACAATGTGCATCGCGTAAGCGAACTGACCGGCATCCCGGCCAAAGATGCGTCGAAAGATAGCTTCCCGGGCGACCACGGCATGATGCTGATGATCTTCACCTGCTTTATGTGGCGCTATTTCGGCTTCCGCGCGTTTCTGGTGGGCCTGGCGATTAGCGTGGTGTTTGCTCTGCCACGCGTGATGGCGGGTGCACACTGGTTTACCGATATTGCTGTCGGTTCGTTGTCGGTGGTGCTGGTTGGCATGAGCTGGTGCCTGTTAACGCCATTCAGCGACAAGCTAGTTAATTGGCTGGACCGTTCGTTGCCGGGCAAATATAAGCCGCGCAGGTAATTGTTAAGCGCGAGTGATCATAGAATAAAAAGTCGATCGCTCGCGCTTATTTAAAACCTGAATAAACTATTAGCAAACTAACATTATTCAGGTAAAAGAAAAGATTATGATGAAAAATGCGGAACAATAGCCTTTATCTTAGCCTGTCCAGCCCGAACCCTCTTAAAATCGGCCTTAGCGCCAGAATTACCCCCTTATTGCACCGCTGTTTGGCTATTAAATCGCTGCCAATTGTTGATAAACTAGCCATTGTGTTACAGATTGATTTCACATCGAAAAAACCTTTGAATATCTATATAAAAGCACTCGCCACGCGGTCTGTAATCGGTTAACCTCAAATCCGATTAGTAAGCAACAGCATAAAATGCGGTGCTTAAAGCTACAAAAATGTGTGCATTAACACATTTTAGTAATTAAGGATTTGTCTTAGACGGCCGTACTTATTAATCTCAACCCGTTTTGTCATCTGGCTGACGACATTCTGTCGTAAGGAAACCGAAGGAATTCACGTACAATGGTCAAGTCTCAACCAATACTGAGATACCTCAGGCGGATCATTCCCGCAGTTGCTCTGGCAACACTTTTATCAGCATGTAGCAGCACCCATAACGGTCAGAACGCGAATAACGAGAATCATGAAGTTAACAACCAGAATGGTTTTTTACTTCAAGCGTCTCAGGACGAATTTGAACAGATGGTGCAGAACGTGGACGTTAAGTCCCGCATCATGGAACAGTACAGTGACTGGAAAGGTGTACGTTATCGCTTAGGCGGCGACACCAAACGCGGCATTGATTGTTCTGCTTTTGTTCAGCGCACCTTTCGCGAGCAGTTTGGTTTAGATTTGCCACGCTCAACGTCAGAACAGCAAGACACCGGCAAAGAGATTTCACGCAATAAATTGCGCGCAGGTGACTTAGTGCTGTTCCGCGCCGGTTCTACCGGTCGCCACGTTGGCATCTATCTCGGCAACGATAATTTTGTTCACGCATCCACTAGCAGTGGCGTGATGATTTCCAATCTCAACGACAGTTATTGGAAAAATCGTTACCGTGAAGCGCGTCGGGTTCTCGCTAAAAACCCGAGCTAACGTATTCTTTTGAAGATCCTCTCAGCCAGAGAATCAGAAAACGCTGCCCCGGCAGCGTTTTTTTTCGCCCACTGTTTTTAACTCAAATCCAATCGATAAAAAGTAATTGAGAATCAAAAATATAACGAGACATTCTTCGCGCTCTCGTTATATTCTCGTTGACTTCCTGATACCCAAACATCGCCCTTCAGACGCCGTGATTACTGCGATGTCGGCAGGACTCTGGGTAATGACCAAAGTGATAAACATAATAAAAAATGGCAAGACAAGGGGAATACACTCCATGCCACTTTCGGGGACATTAAAACGCCACGCCAGCTACTCAAGACGCATCGCCTGGAGTAGCGTAATTATCGGCACGTTGTTTTTTCTGCTTTTTGTCACCGTCCTGTTAACACTGACCTGGCAAAAACGCGTACAACAACATCAACAGCTACTGGCTCACAGCCGTGACGATTTACAACAGGTCATTACAACCCTGGTGGATACGCTTTATCCACTGCAGCAATACACACAATTAACCTGTAACAGCGTCGGCCGTGAGCTGACTTCTCGCGCCGCGTTTGCCGGGAATATCCGCGCCATCCTGCTGGTCCGCGACAGTAATGCTTACTGCTCTTCTGCTACCGGCAGTTTTTTGCTGGCTGCCAATGCGATATCGCCTGAATCTGAACTGGAACGCGATCGCGATATGCGCTTACTGGAAGGCACGCCATTGCTACCAACGAAACCGGCGCTGGCGCTCTGGCTGAAAAATCCAGGTTCGGCAGAGACCGGCATTCTGGCCACCATGAACATCAGCCTGACGCCTTACCAGTTGCTGGCTTCCTATCATCCCGAAATCACCGGCATGGCGTTGGTGATCGGTAATAAGGCGCTACTCAGCGGCAGCAATAAGGTGGTGCACGCCAGTGATTTGCCTGCATCGCTGCATGAAATAGCCTTTAACAATAGCGACCTGCACTTTGTGCTGTTTGGCAGCACCTTAGCGCCACGTGATTACTCACTGACGCTGCTCACTGGGATACTATTTTCCTTACTGGTTTCCGCTTTGAGTTGGCTATTGCTGACTCGACATCAGCGTCCGGGCAAAGAGATCATGCAGGGAATCAAACGTGGTCAGTTTCACGTTGAATACCAGCCGCTAGTCACCGCGCATGATGGACAACCTTACGGCGTGGAAGCGCTGCTGCGCTGGACGCATCCCACTGAAGGCATGATTCCACCGGATGCCTTTATTAGCTACGCAGAAGCGCAAAACCTGATTATTCCGCTCACCCAGCATCTATTTACTTTGGTGGCGCGCGATGCACAGTTTCTCTGTAAACAACTGCCGCGTGGCACACGTCTGAGCCTCAATCTCTCGCCGCTGCATCTCGCCTCAGAGAGTTTCCGTCATGATGTGCAGGTATGGATTAACGCCATGCCGCCTGATCATTTCAACTATGTGTTTGAGATTACCGAACGCACTATGGTCGGGGAAAAAAATGCCGGTGAAATCTTCGCCTGGCTGCACGAAAACAATTTCAAAATTGCGATTGATGATTTTGGCACCGGACACAGTGCGCTGATCTACCTGGAAAAATATCCGTTCGATTATCTGAAGATCGATCGTGGGTTTGTGCAAAGCATTGGCACGGAAACCGTCACCTCGCCGGTTCTTGATGCGGTGCTGCTGCTGGCGAAAAAACTTAACCTGAAAACCGTGGCGGAAGGCGTTGAGACCGGCGATCAGGCTGCATGGCTGGTGAATCGCGGCGTGACGCATTTACAGGGTTATCTGTTTAGCCGCCCGCTACGACCTGAAAAACTCGCCAGTTACTTCCAACGCCAGCGCATACTGAGTTAGCATCACGCGAACCCCATGAAACTGCTACCATAAAGTGCGGAACACCACAGGAGATAGCCCCACTTATGCTGCTGCGTCTTGTCACAGCGTTATTGTTTTGTAGCGCCATTGCGCCGCTGCATGCCGCAACCATCAACGAAAGCTATGCCTTTGCTAAACTGGGCGAGCCGAAATATGCGGTCAATTTCACGCACTACGATTACGCCAATCCCGCTGCGCCTAAAGGCGGCAAAATCACGCTGGCGGTGGTCGGTACCTACGACAACTTCAATCGCTTCGCCTCGCGCGGCAATCCCGGCATTGGCACCGATACGCTGTATGACGGCCTGTTTACCACCTCCGATGATGAACCTGGCAGCTACTATCCGCTGATCGCTGAATCAGCGCGCTATCCTGATGACTATCGCTGGATGGAAGTGTCGATCAATCCGCATGCACAGTTTCAGGACGGAACACCAATTACCGCGCAGGATGTGGCTTTTACCTTTCAGAAATTCATGACGGAAGGTGTGCCGCAGTTCCGCGTGGCGTTTCGTGACGTGCAAGTTAAAGCGCTTAACCGCCTCACCGTGCGTATCGACATGCCGAAGCCGGACAAAGATCGCGTTCTTAGCTGGTTAACGCTGCCGGTCATCCCAGAAAAATTCTGGCAAAACAAAAAGTTTAATGAGCCGATTGGTTATCCGCCGCTGGCCAGCGGGCCTTATCGCGTCACCTCGTATAAATCGGGTCAGTTTATCCAGTACAGCCGGGTGAAAGATTACTGGGCGGCCAATTTGCCGGTCAATCGCGGACGCTTTAACTTCGACACCCTGCGTTATGACTATTATCTCGATGACAACGTGGCGTTCGAGGCCTTCAAAGCCGGTGCTTACGATTTACGTGAAGAGAGTTCCGCAAAGAAATGGGCCACGCAATATCGCGGGCGCAACTTTGATAGTCACGCCATCGTCAAATCAACCATTCCCAACACCGTTTCCACCGACACGCGTTGGCTGGCCTTTAACAACGAAAAACCGCTGTTCGCCGATCGTCGCGTACGTGAAGCCATCACGCTGGCGTTCGATTTTGAGTGGATGAATAAAGCGTTGTTCTACGGCGCTTATAAACGCACGCGCAGCTATTTCCAGAACACCGAATATGCTGCACTTGGCTATCCCAAAGCCGAGCAGTTGATTCTGCTGGCGCCGTACAAGGCGCAGCTGCCAGCGGAAGTGTTCAACAATGAGTATGCTCCGCCCCGTTCCGACGGCAGCGGTTTCGATCGCGGCAACCTGTTGCAAGCCATGAAGCTGCTGAAAGCGGCGGGCTGGGAGATTAAAAACCAGCAGCTGGTGAACGTGAAAACCGGCCAGCCGTTCCGTTTCGAATTACTGATGCGCAGCGGCACGCAAAACGACTGGGCGCTGCCGTTCCAGCACAGCCTGCAACGGCTTGGCATTCAGGTCACATTGCGCCAGATTGACAGCTCGCAATATTTACGGCGTTTACGTGAAGGTGACTACGACATGATTCCGTCACTCTATTACGCGATGCCGTGGCCCTCCACCAGCTTGCGCACCATCTGGCAGTCTGAGTTCATCAACTCCTCATGGAATACGCCGCGCGTGAAAGATCCCATCGTCGACCATTTTGTCCAGCAGATCGTGGAGCATCAGGGCGATGAGAAAGCGCTGCTGCCACTCGGCCAGGCGCTGGATCGCATCCTGCTGTGGAATGCCTACATGATTCCGATGTGGTACAGCGCGGAAGATCGCATGGCGTATTGGGACAAGTTTTCCCATCCCGAGATTAAACCCGCGTTTGCTACCGGTCTGGAAAACTGGTGGTACGATGTGAACAAAGCCGGGCGATTGCCGGCCGATCGACGCTGAGGAGCACGGTTTGGCAGCCTATTTTCTTCGCAGGTTACTGCTGATCATCCCCACGCTGTGGGCGATCATCACCCTGAACTTCTTTATTGTGCAGATAGCACCCGGCGGTCCGGTGGATCAGGCGTTAGCCAACGTGCAGTTTGGTCATAGCACCGGTATTCCCGGCTCCGGCGGTGGCGACAGCAGCACGCGCGGATCGCTGGTGCGCGACAATCCCGGCGACAGCCAATATCGCGGCGCACGCGGCCTGGATCCGGAAGTGATCGCGGAGATTAAGCATCGCTACGGCTTCGATAAGCCGCTGCTACAGCGTTACGGCGAAATGCTGTGGAACTACATCCGTTTTGATTTCGGCGACAGCCTGTTCCGCAGCGCATCGGTGCTGCAGCTAATCAAAGAGAGTTTGCCGGTCTCCGTCAGTTTGGGATTGTGGAGCACCTTAATCATTTATCTGGTGTCGATTCCGCTGGGCATCAAAAAAGCGGTGCGTAACGGCAGCGCCTTCGATATCTGGAGTAGCACCTTTATCATCATTGGCTATTCGATTCCGGCGTTCCTGTTCGGCATCATGCTGATTGTGCTGTTTGCCGGCGGCAGCTACTTTGACTGGTTCCCGCTGCGCGGCCTGACGTCACCGCAGTTTGATGCGCTGCCGTGGTACAGCAAAATCACCGATTACCTGTGGCACATCACGCTGCCGGTGCTGGCGACGGTGATTGGCGGTTTTGCCACGCTGACCATGCTGACCAAAAACTCCTTCCTCGATGAGATCCGCAAACAATACGTGGTCACCGCGCGCGCCAAAGGGCTGGATGAGAAGCGCGTGCTGTACGGCCACGTGTTCCGCAATGCCATGCTGCTGGTGATCGCCGGTTTTCCTGCCACCTTTATCAGCATGTTTTTCACCAGCTCGGTGTTAATTGAGGTGATGTTCTCGCTCAATGGTTTGGGCCTGCTCGGCTACGACGCCACCATCCAGCGCGACTATCCGGTGATGTTTGGCACGCTCTATATCTTTACGTTAATTGGCCTGCTGATGAACATTCTCAGCGATCTGACCTACACGCTGGTCGATCCGCGCATTGATTTTGAGGGACGCTGATGCGCTTATCTCCTGTTAACCAGCAGCGCTGGCAGCGTTTTCGCCATAACCGTCGCGGTTACTGGTCACTGTGGATTTTCCTTATCATTTTTGTCCTGTCGTTGGGCGCTGAGTTGCTGGCCAACGACAAACCGCTGCTGGTGCATTATCAGCAGCGCTGGTATATGCCGCTGCTGTTCAACTACAGCGAAAGTGATTACGGCGGTGATTTCTCTACGCCCGCTGATTATCAGGATCCGTGGCTGAAGCAGCTCATCGATCAGCAAGGTTGGGCGATTTGGGCACCGATTCGCTTTAGCGACAGCACCATCAACTTCGCTACCGATGTGCCCTTCCCTTCTCCACCTTCGGCGCAAAACTGGCTCGGCACCGACGCTAACGGCGGCGATGTGCTGGCTCGCCTGCTGTATGGCACGCGCATCTCATTGCTGTTCGGCATCATGCTGACGTTGTTCTCCAGCGTGATTGGCATCGTGGTCGGCGCGGTGCAAGGCTACTTTGGTGGCCGCATCGACTTGGTCGGCCAGCGGCTGATTGAAGTGTGGTCGGGCATGCCATCGCTGTTCCTGCTGATTCTGCTCTCCAGCGTAATTCAGCCCGGCTTTTGGTGGCTGCTGCTGGTTACCGTGGTGTTTGGCTGGATGAGCCTGGTGAGCGTGGTGCGCGCCGAATTCCTGCGTGCGCGTAACTACGATTATATCCGTGCGGCGCGCGCGCTCGGCGTCAGCGACAGCCGTATTATGCTGCGCCACATGCTGCCAAACGCCATGGTCGCCACATTAACGTTTCTACCGTTTATCCTGTGCGGCTCAATCACCACGTTAACCTCGCTCGACTTCCTTGGTTTTGGTTTGCCAGTCGGATCGCCATCGCTCGGCGAGCTGCTGTTACAGGGCAAAAACAATTTACAGGCGCCGTGGCTGGGGCTGGCGGGCTTCTTTGCCCTCGCCCTGCTGCTGTCGTTACTGATCTTTATCGGCGAAGCGGTACGCGATGCCTTTGACCCGAGCCGAGGACGCTAAATGAGCCTGCTAACGGTGAATCATCTGGCGGTGGCCTTTCAGGATCGCCGCGTTGTGGAAGACATTTCGCTGCAGATTGATGCCGGCGAAACGCTGGCGCTGGTGGGCGAATCCGGTTCCGGTAAAAGCGTTACCGCGCTGTCGATCATGCGCTTATTGCCGCAGCCGCCGGTCAACTATCCGCAAGGTGAAATTCTGTTTAACGGCCAGGATATTCTGCAGGCCAGCGAACGCACCCTGCGCGGGCTGCGTGGCAACCAGATGGCGATGATTTTTCAGGAGCCGATGGTGTCGCTCAATCCGCTGCACAATGTGGAAAAGCAGCTGTATGAAGTGCTGTCAGTGCATCGCGGGATGCGACGCGAAGCCGCGCGGGGCGAAATGCTCAGTTGCCTGGATCGCGTCGGTATTCGTAATGCGGCGTCTCGTCTGCAGGATTTTCCGCACCAGCTTTCCGGTGGCGAGCGACAGCGTGTGATGATCGCCATGGCGCTGCTGACGCAGCCGAAGCTGCTGATCGCCGATGAACCGACCACCGCGCTGGATGTCACGGTTCAGGCGCAGATTCTGCAACTGCTGCGCGAACTGCAGCGTGAACTCAATATGGGCATGCTGTTCATCACCCACAACCTGAATATTGTGCGTCAGCTGGCGCACAGCGTCACGGTGATGAGAAATGGCCGCGGTGTTGAACACAACCGCTGCGATTTGCTGTTTAGCCAACCGCAGCAGCCCTACACGCGTGAGCTGATCGCCGCAGAGCCGGATGGTCAACCGGTGCCGCTGCAGGATGCTAAACCGCTGTTGCAGGTGAATAATCTGCAGGTTGGTTTCCCGATCCGGCGTGGATTGCTGCGTCGCACCGTGGCAGAGAAGCTAGCGCTTAAGGATCTCAGCTTTACGCTGCGGCGTGGCGAAAGCCTTGGATTGGTCGGCGAATCGGGTTCAGGTAAAAGTACTACGGGCCTGGCGCTGCTGCGCTTAATCACCGCGCGCGGGGAGATCTGGTTTGACGATCAGCCGCTGCATCAGCTGTCGCCAAAGCAGTTATTGCCGCTGCGCCAGCGCATTCAGGTGGTATTTCAGGATCCCAATTCGTCGCTCAATCCGCGCATGACGGTGCAACAGGTGATTGCAGAAGGCTTAGCGGTGCATCGTCCGGAACTCAGTGCTGCCGAGCAGGAAGCCAAGGTGATTGCGGTGATGCAGGAAGTGGGACTCGATGCCGACAGCCGTTCACGTTATCCGGCGGAGTTTTCCGGCGGTCAGCGCCAGCGCATCGCTATCGCCCGCGCGTTAATCCTTGAGCCGCAGCTGATTGTGCTGGATGAACCCACCTCGTCGCTGGACCGCTCGGTGCAGAAGCAAATTCTGACCTTGCTGCGTCGTTTACAGCAACAGCATCAGCTCGCCTATCTGTTTATCAGTCATGATTTGCAGGTGGTACGCGCACTATGCCATCAGCTGATAGTGCTGCGTCAGGGCGAAGTGGTGGAGCAAGGTGATTGCGAAGCGCTGTTCAATGCACCAGCAGCCGATTACACGCGGCAGCTACTGGCGTCAGCGCAGGGAAAAGATCTGAGTCAGTGACCATCAAAGGTTTCGGCGATAGCGACACCCTGATTTTTCAGGCAGCAGTTGGTCGCGCTTTCGTCATCACGTTGAATCAACAGACAAGGCTGCCCTTCACACTGGGCAATTTTGCACTCGACCTGAATTTGCGCCAGCGTTTCTTTCAGCTGGTGCAGAATTTCCAGCGCCGGATGACCATCGTGGCTCAGCAGACGCAGCACCACTAAATCTTCGGCATGCACGCCATTCGCCGCTTCCTGACGCTCAATTTCACCCGCATGTTCAAGCGACCAGCGATAATGTTGTGGCAAGCGATGCACAACGGAAAGTTGCAGCATAGTTATACGGCCCCCAGAGACGTTAACTTTATTCACGACGACGGCACAACGTGGTGAATCCCAACCTGGTTAGCTCAGAATACGAACTCAGTCTGCCTTCTCGTTTTAAGCACAAAGCGTGTAGCCAATTTATAATTTGCGAGGCTTCTCACATTTATGCCTATGTTTACCGTGTTCGGCTGCGGTTAACAATCATTTTAGACGCAATCTCGTTACTTTTTTATCTCTAAATTTTCACATAATGGAAACATTAAGCATAACGAATGAATGGAGATTAGCGAGTGAGGGGAGAGATTTAAGTTAGGCCAGGTCGCCATAAATGGCGACCCTACGGAAAGATTCAGAATATGTAGGACCGCCATTCATGGCGACATTACGGAAAAAGTCAGGATATGTAGGGTCGCCATTCATGGCGACCTTGGTGATGTCACGCTGGCTGTTGAGGCCGTGAAGCATAGGTAAACAGCACAATCGAAATTGTGGCGCACAGCGCAATCGTAGCCACCATCGGCCATGCGCTGTTAATGCTGACTAATGAGAGCAGCGCGCCGACTAACGCACCGACACCAAAACGCAGCGTACCCGCCAGCGAAGAAGCCGTGCCCGCCATATGTGGGAACTCATCCAGAATCACCGCCATCGCATTCGACGACACCGTCGAGACGCAGCCAATAAACATCGCCACGCCAAATACCAGCGACAGGAAACCTAAATCCAGCGCGCTGGAAATCAGCAGCCAAACGCCCATCGCGAACTGAATCACCAATCCCAGGCGGAACATTTTCACCGGACCAAAGCGGCGCACGGCGCGGCTATTAATCAGCGTCATCACGAACAGGAACACCACGTTGAGGCCAAAGTAATAGCCGAAGTTCTGCGGTGAAACGTGGTTCACTTCGATGTACACAAACGGACCGGCGTTGAGGAAGGTGAATAATCCGGCAAAGGAGAAACCGCTCGCCAGCATATAACTGAAGGCGCGTTTATGGCGCACCAGCGCCACGAAGTTGCCTAATGTGGTACGCAGATGAAAGCGCTGCCGCTGTTCAGGCTTAAGCGTTTCACGGATTTGCGTCACCACCAGCACCGTGGTAATCAGCGCGGCACCCGCCAGCGTCCAGAAGATGGCGTGCCAGTTCCACAGCAACAGCAGCCAGCCCCCGATAATCGGTGCCAGCAGCGGCGCGATGGTGGTCACCAGCATCACGAACGACATCATGCGCGAGAAGTCCTCTTTCGAGTAGGTATCGCGCATCAAGGCGTTGATCACCACGCTGGCAGCGGCGGCCGATAAGCCGTGCAGGAAGCGCATAAAGATCAGCTGATCGATGGTTTGTGACAGCGCACAAGCCGCAGCGGCGCAGGCAAAGATCAGCGTGCCCAGCACAATCACCGGTTTACGTCCGTAGCTGTCCGCCAAAGGTCCATACACCAACTGGCCAATGGCGAAACCGAGGATGTAGAGGTTGAGCGTCATTTGCACGCTGCCCGCCGAAACCGCAAACTCATGGGCGATTTGCGGCATGGCCGGCAGATACATATCAATCGAAAGTGGCATCAACATCGCCAGCAATCCGAGGATGACCACTAAACCAACCGGTGAATTCTTTTCCTTGCGCACCGCGTTCTCCCGCTATTTGCGTTGTTTGAGTTCTTCTGGCAGGCCGATGCTGTCGACCTCTTGCTGGGTCAATTCACGATATTCACCTTCACCGAGATCTTCATCGAGCTCGATGTCACCAATACGTTCGCGATGCAGCGCCGATACATGGTTACCCATCGCCGCAAACATGCGTTTAACCTGATGGTAGCGCCCTTCGCTGATGGTCAAGCGTGCCGCTTTCTCATCAAGGATCTCCAGCACCGCCGGTTTGGTGAGCTCTTTTTCATTGTGCAGCTGTACACCTGCAGCAAACTTCTCAACCAGTTCTGGATCGATCGGCTCTTCGACTTCAACCAGATAGGTTTTTTCCAGGTGATGCTTCGGTGAGGTAATGCGGTGTGACCATTGGCCATCGTCGGTCAGCAGCACCAAACCGGTGGTGTCGATATCGAGACGTCCCGCCGCATGCAGCTTGAACGCTGCGGGTTCTTCGATAAAGAACAGCACGGTGGGATGATCGGGATCGTCGGTTGAGCAGACGTAACCTTGCGGCTTGTTCAGCATGAAATAGCGCGGACCTTGCTGCACCACCAGCGGATTGCCGTCGTATTCGACTTCATCGTCTGGCAATACTTTGTAAGCCGCATCGCGCACGACTTCGCCGTTAATGGTGACTTTTTTGGCGCGGATTTCGCGTCCGGCGATAGCACGGCTAACTTCCAGTTGCTGAGATATGAATTTTTCGAGTCGCATGAATTCGCTTTGCCTGTTACTGCGGGGGAAACTGAAACGGTGTTTTTGTCCGTTAAGAAAGTGTGGGCAGTATAGCTTGATCCTTAGACTGCTAACAGTAGTGAACCTGCGTTTAACTGGCTTTCATGTCATAATGCGCGTCCGTTCCAGAAAAAAGTTTGCCCCGATGTCATTCACCCTGCGCCCATACCAACAAGAGGCGGTTGACGCCACGCTCAACCACTTTCGTCGCCATGCTACGCCGGCGGTGATTGTGCTGCCGACCGGCGCGGGAAAGAGTCTGGTGATTGCTGAACTGGCGCGGTTAGCGCGCGGACGGGTATTGGTGCTGGCCCACGTGAAGGAGCTGGTGGAGCAGAATCACAGCAAATATCAGGCGTATGGCCTGCAAGCCGACATCTTCGCCGCCGGTTTGCAGCGCAAGCAGAGCGAAAGCAAAGTGGTGTTTGGCAGCGTGCAGTCGGTGGCGCGCAATCTTGATCGCTTCGACAGCGCCTTTTCGCTGGTGATCGTCGATGAGTGTCACCGCATCAGCGATAACGAAGAGAGCCAGTATCAGCTGCTGTTCACTCACCTGCGGCAACATAATCCGCAGCTGCGCCTGTTGGGTTTGACCGCCACGCCCTTCCGTCTCGGCAAAGGCTGGATTTACCAGTTCCACTATCACGGCATGGTGCGCGGTGATGAGAAAGCACTGTTCCGCGACTGCATTTATGAGCTGCCGCTGCGCTATATGATCAAACACGGCTTTCTGGTGCCGCCGGAGCGCTTAGATATGCCGGTGGTGCAGTATGATTTCAGCCGGCTGATCCCGCAGAATAATGGGCTGTTTAGCGAAGCCGATCTCAACCGCGAGCTGAAAAAACAGCATCGCGTCACGCCGCATATTATCCGGCAGATTGTTGAGTTTGCTGAAGATCGGCGCGGCGTGATGGTGTTTGCTTCTACCGTGGAACATGCCCGTGAAATTCTCACGTTGCTGCCCGAAAACAGCGCGCTGGTCTCGGCGGAAACGGCGGTGAAAGATCGCGACCGCTTGATTGCTGAATTTAAAGCGCAGCAGCTGAAGTTCCTCGTCAACGTCGCCGTTCTGACAACCGGCTTTGACGCGCCCCACGTTGATTTGATCGCCATTCTGCGCCCCACCGAATCCGTCAGCCTCTATCAACAGATTGTCGGTCGCGGTTTACGCCTGTCGCCCGGCAAAACCGATTGTCTGGTGCTGGATTACGCTGGAAATCCACACGATCTTTTTACCCCCGAAGTCGGCGCACCGAAAGGTGCCAGCGACAATCAGCCGGTGCAGGTGTTCTGTCCCGCCTGCGGTTTCGCCAATACCTTTTGGGGCAAAACCACCGAAGATGGTCACATCATTGAGCATTTTGGTCGCCGCTGTCAGGGCGTGCTGGACGATAATGAAGGCGAGCGCGAACAGTGTGATTACCGCTTCCGCTTTAAAAGCTGCCCGGATTGTGGCGCCGAGAATGACATCGCCGCGCGGCGCTGCAATCAATGCGACAAAATTCTGGTCGACCCGGATGACATGCTGAAAGCCGCGCTGAAATTGAAAGATGCGCGTGTGTTGCGCTGTTCTGGCATGACGCTGGAGCAAGGACGCGATGACAAAGGTGAATGGCTGAAAGCCACCTATTTCGATGAAGATGGCACCAGCGTCAGCGAGCGTTTTCGCCTGCAAACGCCAGCGCAACGTAAAGCCTTTGAGCAGCTGTTTATGCGTCCGCATCAGCGCGCGCCAGGCGTGGAACTTGGCTGGCAAACCGCAGCAGATGTCATCGCCTTACAGCCTTTATTACGCCATCCGGACTTTGTGGTGGCGCGCGCAAAAGGACATTTCTGGCAGATCCGCGAAAAAATGTTTGATTATCAGGGCCGTTATCGCCGCGCCAATGAGCTGCGATAAGCGGCGGAATCATTTGCCCCTGCGGCATCATTGGGGCTATAATGCCGCCCGCTTTTGCATCCGTAAAAGCAGTTTGAATAACCGTCCTGTTGCTGGGTCGCCTGTAGCAGGAACTATTGAAGAGACATCAAATGTTCACTATTAACGCTGAAGTACGTAAAGACCAGGGTAAGGGTGCGAGCCGCCGCCTGCGTGTAGCAAACAAATTCCCAGCCATCATCTATGGCGGAAATGAAGCACCAGTTGCTATCGAACTGGACCACGACGCTGTGATGAACGTGCAAGTTAAAGCTGAGTTCTACAGCGAAGTGCTGACCATCGCTGTTGATGGTAAAGAAATCAAAGTTAAAGCTCAGGCGGTACAGCGTCATCCGTTCAAGCCAAAACTGTTCCACATCGACTTCGTTCGCGCTTAATCGCTGAATGAGTTGAAAAAAAACGCCGCATATGCGGCGTTTTTTTATGGCTGAAATTTATTTACTGCTGGTCCGACGTTGCAACTGATCGCGCAGATTCGGTGGCGTGCCTTTGATGGTTAGCGTGTCAGTAGTGGGATCCCAGAAGATGCGCTCGCCAAGCAGCATAGCGTCAAAGTTCAGGGTTAAGCCACCGCCGCTACCAGCGAACTTGGTCAACTGGCGCAAGGTGCTACGATCCGCCGGGAAGGTTTCTTCCAGTTCGTAACCCTGCTCCTGAGTAAAGGCCTGGAAGGTTTTTTCACCCAGCGGTGGTAATTCGCTAGAGAGATCATGCAGCGCAATCTCTTCGCCGGCCTGCAGCTGATCGTTGCAGTAAGTGTAAACCTGCTGACGATAGTTCTGACGCTCATTTTTATCGAGTTCCGATTCGGCGCAGTAATCATCCACCGCTTGCAGCAGGCCACGGTTTTGCGCTTTGGTGTCTAAACCTACGCTGGCACCAAGGAAATCCATAAAGAAGTCCGCCACTTTACGGCCTACGCGCCCGCGCAGGAAGGTGAGATAACGGGTGGATTCCGGGTTGGTTTCCCACTCGGTGAGATCGATGCGTGCCACGATATCCGCATGATTGATATCGAGATAATGCGTGCTGCTGATATCCAGCTGTTCATTCACGCGCATGCTCGACTGGCTGTTGAGAACCGCAATCAGCAAATATTCGACGGCCAGATAGCGATAGTGCAGGAAAAGCACCACGCCGCCTTCCGCAAAAGGATATTTACCCAGCTCATCACGCAGACGTCCGGTTGCCGCACGGCTAAATGCCAGAAAGTCATCTTCCCCTTTGCGGCAGTTACGCAACGCATCGGCCAGTTCGCTGTCCTCGTTAAACAGGCCGTAGGCTTTGCTTTTGGCGCTGTAAACCCGATGCAGCTCTTCTGCCATCTCTTCAACCGCGCGGGTCGCGGGCAGCAAAGTGTCGCGCAGTACCAGTTCCAGCTGGTTTTCATCACGTTTAACTAACTGATGCAGGGCAATCTGGTCGATATCCAGACTCATGGTAGACTCTCCTTTTAGCTCAGGCGCGTATTCAAACACCGCCCGCAGCCGCTTTCAACTACCAGCACAAACTGATCGCTCTGCTTGCGATAAAATTGCGGAAAAAAGTGCGTTGTTACGGTAATATACCGCCTTTTCACCCTTGATTAGACGACGATATGCCACAATCATCCCGTTACAGTGACGAACGCGTGGAAAAGCTCCTCGCAGAGATGGCGCAGATTCTTGAAAAAGACAAAGCGCCAACCGACCTTTCCCTGATGGTATTGGGTAACATGGTAACTAACTTGATCAATACCAGCGTTTCACCGGCTCAACGCCGCACTCTGGCACGATCTTTCGCGGATGCGTTGCAGTCATCCGTACGCGACGATAACGCTCATTAATATGCAGATTTGACCTCATAATATGGTAACCAACCGGCAGCGCTACCGCGAAAAAGTCTCCCAGATGATCAGCTGGGGGCATTGGTTTGCCCTGTTTAATATTATCTTCGCGTTTATATTAGGCAGCCGCTACCTGTTGGTCGCCGACTGGCCCGCGTCGCTCGCGGGACGTATCTATGCCTTTACCAGCTGGATCGGTCATTTCAGTTTCATTGTCTTCGCGGGCTATCTGCTGATCATTTTCCCGCTCACCTTTGTGGTGATGTCACAGCGATTGCTGAGGGTGCTGTCGGCGATTATCGCCACCGCCGGGCTGACGCTGATTATGGTCGATAGCGCGGTATTCAGCCGCTTCCACTTGCACCTCAATCCGGTGGTGTGGGAGCTGGTGATTAACCCCGATCAAAGCGAGATGGCGCGTGACTGGCAGCTGATGTTTATTAGCGTGCCACTGATTTTCCTCGTCGAAATGCTGTTTGCGACCTGGAGCTGGCAAAAGCTGCGTAGCCTTAATCGGCGTTCGTTCGGTAAGCCGCTGGCCGCCCTGTTTATCAGCGCCTTCTTCGCTAGCCATCTGCTGTATATCTGGGCCGATGCCAACTTCTATCGCCCGATTACCATGCAGCGCGCCAATCTGCCGCTCTCCTATCCAATGACCGCGCGTCGCTTCCTTGAGCGTCACGGTTTGCTGGATGCGCAAGAGTACCAGCGCCGCTTGGTGCAACAGGGCGATCCGGAAGCGTTGTCAGTGCAGTATCCTCTGAGTGACATTACCTTCCGCGATGGCGGTACGCGCCACAATCTGTTGGTGCTTACCGTTGATGGCCTGAACAACGCCACGGTGGAGAAAGCGCTGCCGTCGCTCCATCAATTCGCCAGCGAAAACGTGCGCTTCACCCAGCACTACAGCGCGGGACTGCAGCCGGAAAAAGGGTTGTTTGGCCTGTTCTACGGCATCTCTTCCAGCTATATGGATGGCGTCTTAGCATCGCGCACGCCTTCGGCCCTGCTCAATGCGCTGAATGCGCAAGGTTATCAGTTTGGCTTGTTCTCATCGGACGGCTTTAGCCAACCGCTGTATCGTCAGGCTTTATTAGCAGACTATTCGCTGCCGCAGGCCGATACCCAGCCGAATAGCACCACGGTGACGCAGTGGCAAAACTGGCTCAACGGCCAGAGAGCAAACAGCGCACCATGGTTCTCGTGGATTGCCCTGAACGGTGTCACGGTTAATGGCGACAACCTGAAGGCGCGCCAGCGCAGCTATACGCGTCAGGCAAGCGGTGTCGATGAGCAGATTAATGCGGTGTTGCAAACCTTGCAGGATCGCGATTTGCTGAAAAACACCGTGGTGGTGATTACGGCGCAGCGTGCGGTTAATCTTGATAGCAACGATGATAATCCAGGTAATCGTGCGACCTTGCAGGTGCCGCTGGTGGTGCATTGGCCGAATACGCCCGCGCAAACCATCGATCGCCTGACCGATCAGCAGGATGTGATGACCACGCTGATGCAGCGTCTGCTGCACGTGCGCACCAACCCCGCCAACTTCTCGCAGGGTGAAGATCTGTTTGCAGCGCAGCGCAGCCACGATTGGGTGGCGAGCAGCGAAGATGGCAAGCTGGTGGTGACCACGCCAACCGTGACGCTGGTGCTGAATAACAACGGCAGCTACAGCGCTTACGATGCGCAGGGTCACAAGCTGAAAGATCATAAACCGCAGTTGGCGTTGCTGCTGCAGGTGCTGACGGAAGAGAAGCGATTCGTCGCAAACTGATTAATTATGAGGCAGTTAAATGCTGCTCATATTGCAATCGTGCGCGGAAACAGTAATATTCTTCCACGTTCGGCACGTAGCGCAGCCTGGTAGCGCACGGTCATGGGGTGTCCGGGGTCGGAGGTTCAAATCCTCTCGTGCCGACCAAATCACTGCGAAAAAGGGATTATCTTTCGGGATAGTCCCTTTTTTCATATCTCAATAGTCTCGCCTACCAGCTACCGTGGAATCCACCGCCCATTGCTGAACCGCCACCAATATGATCACCACCACCTAAGCCATGTGCGCTATGAGTGTTAGCAGCATTATTAGCACCATTGCCGCTGCCACTAACAGAATGTGATGAGCCTTGATCATTTTTGGAACCTTTGCCCGGATTAGCCTGAAAGGCGGAAACATGTGAGACGGCAATTTGTGCTTCTGGATTAACCGCGGTAATAGCAGCGGCCGTAGTCACTTTGGTAACTCCGTTCACTGTCACACTGACTTTTGTATCTGGTTTCAAACTGCTTACAGCAACATTAATAGTTGCCCCATATCCCTGACGCGGCGACACACCTGAATAGGAAACAGCTTGCTGCATACCTTTAACCTGGTTTGTCAGGTTTGCATTGCCTTTAATGCCATAGTTAGCATCTTGTTGTGATTGAGTATTGACAGCATTGGCCAGTGCAGCGGCATATCCACGTTCCTCAGCTATTGCATTTGCTCTTGCTTCGCTTGCGCTATTCATCATTTGAGCATCATTACGATCGTGCAAAGTGCCACTTTCGTAAGCTCGGCTTTGGGCATCATTAATACGAGCTTGTGCAGCGGATGCCATACGACTTGAATGGCTAACGCCTTCCTGAGCCTGTGAAAAATCCATAGCATTCAGGTTAAAAGCAGCCATGCTAATGAATAAAGCAACAAAGGTAGATTTCACTTGTTAATTTCCGATTCGAATTAAGTTGACGTATTTATACACTTCTTATTGTTTTTAAATTTGACCTACGTCACCCTCAAACGTCTCTTATATAGAAACACACAGTTTATTTGTGTTCCCGATCTGGAAGATTAAATTTTTCCGCCACGCCCCCATCTCTTTAGAAATCAGAAGAAATATCAGATTATCGCCAATCTGAAGGTTATAAATGACTTCTAATCAGTAACTTACCGAAAGCAACCCAACCCGGGCCAGATCACATTTCTGGATAAATATGACAGCACTTCATCAAACTGAAACAAAACTGTCACAGAATTCTCTTACTCTTAGGTCTCTTGTTTTTTCGATGGAAACCATTATGGTCATCAAAGCAAAAAACCTGCAGGATGCGGAAGAACTCCTGCACTCGGGTATCAATAAAGTTGAACTGGCTTACGATATCGGCAGCGACGATTTCTTCCGACTCGCCTCGCGCTGGTGCGATCGCGGTGCGCGCATCACCAAAGGCCATCAGCACTTCGTGGTGCAGATTAAAGGAATGGCGATTCCGCCAAACAACTAAAAGTAGGCGAGCCCCTTTGGCTTGCTCTCCATCCGGCTGGCTGGTAAAACTACGTTTTCCGTCAGCCGTGATTTTTTATGTTCGCCTCTCAAACGCCGCTTGTTCTGCCCTCTTCCCCGTTTATCCGTGCTGCTGGCATGTCGCTGGATGTCTTACCGATCGCTTGGTGTGAATTTAATCAACAACACTGGCATGCCGAACTACATCAGGCGTGGCAATTGCCGCTGCCCGCGTCGCTACAGAGCGCGGTGACCAAACGCAAAGCCGAGCATCTGGCGAGTCGTTGGCTGGTGCAGCAAGACCTTGCGCACTTCGGCTTACCGCATTTTGTATTGTGTAATGCACCTGATCGTTCACCGCTGTGGCCCGCCGGCATTCAGGCGTCACTGTCGCACACGCACAGCGTTGCAGTGATGGCTGCGACGCGCGAACCACTGTGCCTGGGCGTGGACGTTGAGCAGATAATGGCGGAGGAAACCGCCTATGAAACCGCCGGGATGTTGATGAGCACGGCGGAAAAGCAGCGTCTGCTGGCGCAACCTTTGCCCTTTGCCCAGGCCGCTACATTGCTGTTTTCACTGAAAGAGAGTATTTACAAAGCGCTGTGGCCGCAGTTGCATCAGCCGATGGATTTTCTTCAGGCGGAAGTCGTAGAGCTGGACGTACAGCAAGGCCGCGCAACGCTGCGCTTGTGTCGGGATTTTGATGGGCATTTCACCACGAAAGTATTGCTGCAGGCGCGTTTCTGGCTGGCTGGAAACCGTGTGATTACGCTGCTGACGCATCCGCTACCGACAAAATAAAAAACCGGCTCAGAAATAAACCCGAGCCGGTGACAACACAAGACGACAGAAAAGTGTTCCAGGGACGCAGAAACGAGGATTTCTGCTGGAAGTCACTTTATCTATTCCGCAACATCTTGCCCAATAAGGGTTTTCGCTAAGCTTTCCCGGCTGGCGTTAATGGCCGGTATCGGTACGTTGCACCGCATCCAGCGTTGCCATATCGCGTTCGTTGCCGGTCAACTCACTCAGCTGACCTCCGCGCATCTCCAGCAAGCGATCGGCATGGATAAAGTAGTGATCGTCGTGGCTGATGGCGAACACCGTTTTGCCCGATTCCTGTAACCACGGCAGCAGCTCACGATAGAAGATGCGACGGAAATGCGGGTCCTGATCCGCCGCCCATTCGTCGAGCAGCAGGATGTCGCGCTCTTCAGCAGCCGCCAGCAGCAGCGCCAGTCGCTTGCTCTGCCCTTTCGACAGTTGCAGATTGAGCACCTTGTTGCCTTCCAGCTTGAGCTTGTCCTGCATCTTCAGACGCTCCAGCCACTGCTGCACCAGCGCAGGATTGGCCGGTTGCCCCTGGTCGCCGATCAAGCGATCAAACAGATGTACGTCAGTAAACACCGCCGAGAAATGTTTGCGATAGGCATCGAGGTTTTGCCAGTCAACCACTTTGCCGTCCAGCAGTAAGCTGCCCGATTGCGGTTGATACAGGCCAGTGAGCAGCATCGCCAGCGTCGATTTTCCGCTGCCGTTGCCGCCAATCAGGAACACCAGCTCGCCGCGACGCAGCGTCAAATTGATCGGCCCAACCTGGAATCCGTGCTCGCCGTAGTGGAAGCAGACGTCGCGCAGTTCCAGCGTTTGCCATTCGCTGACTTTTGGCAGCGCTTTGAAGGTTTCTTCATACGGCGCCAGTTCGAAGGTGTTGAGTTTGCGAAAGGCAACCTGCGCACTAAGCAGCGTCGGCAAGGCGCCAACCGCCGCCAGCAGCGGCGTGCGCAGGAACAGCAGCGTCAGCGAATAGGTTGCCGCCACTGCCGTGTTGGCCCAGCCCAATCCGTTCGCCATAAAGAACACGATGCCAATCGCGCCCAGCATCATGATATTCGACCAGTTCACCGCGCTGAGATGGAAGGTATCGGCGCGCACGATGTGGTGGCGATAGCTTTTGGCATTTTCCTGATAAACGCTGTCGTAAATCAGCTGCGCACGTTCGCGGTTGAGCTGCAGCTCTTTGCGCCCTTCAATAATGGTCTGGAAATCGCGATACAAGTCATCTTCAATCTCCCGCAGCTTAGCCATGTGCTGATAAACCCGTGATACCAGCAACCAACCGCCAACCAGCGTCACCACCAGCCACAGGCAGGTGATCAGCAGCATTTTTGGTGAGAGCCAAGCGAGATAAAGCGCCGAACCCAGCGTAATAATGATGCCCTGAATCAGCTCGGGTAAACGCACGAAGGCGATGGTGATGGCGCGCACATCGCTGGTGAGGCCGGCCAGCAACTGAGCATTGCCGATCTGTTCGATGCGCTCCACGCGCGTGTCGAGGATCCGTTTGATGAATTCGCCACGCAGCCGCCAGACAAAGTGGTGGCCGAGCATGGTCAACGCCAGCTGTGAGCCGAGCGTCACCGCCATCAGCAGGAACAGTTGGCCAAGGAAACTCGGCAGCACCGAAATCGAGGTATTCACCGCGACGATCAGCTCATTATTGATATAGGCAATCAAGCCGATACCGAGCACGGCACTTAACAACGTGAGAAGGATGACGCCAATAAAAGGCCAGCGGTACTGGCGAAAAACGACTTGCAGCAATGCCATTAAAGAGTTCCAGCGGTCAATAAAGCAGCCTGCAGTTTAATGTCGGCTTGGCTGATAGCAAGAATAATTCTCATCTCATAGTTGCCTGAATGAATCGGTCGCCATGAATGGCGACCCTACGGATATATGGCGGGATTTCGTAGGGTGCGCATTCATGCGCACCTGCATATAAACGCCGAAGATGCCTAAAAAGCACGGCGGAAAGTGAGGTTGTAGCGGAACGCGCCCGCCTGCGGATGAATGCCGGGTTTGAGCGGCAGAATGCCGTGATAACGCAGGCGCGATGGCCCACCCCATACCACAATATCGCCATGTTCCAGCAGCACGCGCTGGGTGGCATCACCGCGTTCGAAACCGCCGAACTGGAACACCGCAGGCAATCCTAATGAAACCGACACAATCGGCTGGCGCAGATCCTTCTCATCTTTATCCTGATGCAGCGTCAGTTTTGCGCCGGGTTCGTAGCGGTTAATCAGGCAGGCATCAGGATTGAAACCGGCGAAGCCCGCTTCACGCGCGGTGTGCTGCGCCAGTTCGCGGAACAGCGCAGGCATCGGCGGCCAGTGGTGTCCGCTGTTGCTGTCCTGCTCGGTATATTGATAGCCGCGCGAATCGGTTGACCAGCCAAAATCGCCGCAGTTGGTCATCGCCACCGACATGCGATGGCCGCCAGGTGTGATGCGATGGGCAAAGGGATTTTTAGCAGCGATGTCGTAAATCGCCGCCAGTAGCGCATCAGCCTGATCGCGAGCACGACGTCGCAGAATCACCGCGCCATCCGCCAGCGGTTCCTGCCACGGCGCTTCGTCACTAAATAAATCCAGCATGTGCGCCTCCTTTATTGAGATGCCTGATCGATGAGGAAGGTTTTAAACTGCGGCGACATCCAGTGAGTAAAGCCGTCGCCCTGCTTGCTGATCAAATAGACCGCCAGATGCTCTTTTAACGCCAACGCTTTAGCGCGTTCGCTGCCGAGCACCATTAAACCAGTATCCCAGCCATCCGCCTCCAGCGCGGTAGTAGCAATCACCGTCGCCGAAACCAGCTTGTGCTCAATCGGTCTGCCCGTGGTGGGATCGATGACGTGCGAAATGCGTTTGCCGTCCAGTTCATAATAGTTGCGATAGCTGCCGGAAGTGCTGATGCCGTGCCCTTGCAGATCAACGCGTGCTTCCACTGCGTTTTCGCGATCGGTGGGTTTCTGGATCGCCACGCGCCACGGCTGTTGACTGGCATTAACGCCACGGCTCAATACCGCGCCACCCACCGAAACCAGATAATTGGTGATGCCTTGCTGCTCCATCAGGCGCGCCAGATGATCGGTGGCATAACCTTCGCCCATGGTCGAGAGATCGACATACAAGCCGGGCAGATCTTTCTGCAGCCATTGGCCGTCAACGCCCTGAATGACGCGCAGATGCTGCAAACCGGTCAGCGCTTTAGCGGCGGCGATTTCCGCCTCGCTGGGCGTGTGCGCTGGCTGCTTCGTCGGGCCAAAGCCCCACAGATTGACCAGCGGGCCGACGGTAATATCCATCGCACCCGAGGTTTTGTGCCCAATTCGCAGCGCTTCAATGACAATATCCGCCATATCGGCGCTCACCGGCTGCGGAGTATTACCTTGATACTGATTAAAGCGCGACAGCACCGAATCACTTTTCCATGTCGAGAGTTCGCCGTCATCACGATCCAGCTGTTGCTGAATCAGCTGCTGTAACGCCGCTTTGCGCTGCGGATCAACCCCAGCCGCGCTGACGCGCCATACGGTGCCCATGGTTTTACCTTCCAGCACCAGCGCGGGTTGGCTACTCTTTTTTTCGCAACCGCTGAGTCCCAATGCCAGCAGGCTAATTAGCAGAATGTTCTGAAAACGCATCAATTCCTCATCTGTAAGGCATTACTACAGCCAATTACAAAGCATAACTCGCTTGTAAAGCAGTCTAAAGCTGCTTGATGTTCGATAAAAGCTGACACAGGATAAGCGGTTCCTGCAACGTTATGCCTACAGGAGCATCAGATGGTTTATATGATTGTCGCAATTACCGCCGCGCTGTTTATTTATGGCAGCTTCAAATGTTGGCAGACTTACCGCCATCGCCTGATTCAGCACTATCCTGCACGCCGACGTTAAATTATTGCACCAGAAAATCCCCCTTCTGCACCGCTTCAGCGCTGGCGCAGTGTAGCAAAGTCGCTGCAAGGCGCGTGGCGCTGAGAGCGGTGCGCTGGCATGAATGCTGCATTGTTGAAGGTGAGTTGAACTTCAGCGAGGTGCAGAATGGAAAATACTAAAACACAAAACAGTAAATGGCAGCACTGGCTTAGCTTCTCCGCCTTCACGCTGGCGGGTGTCGCGATGGAAGGCAGCCTGACCGCCATCACCAACCCGCCGCCGCAACCGGCGCCAAAAGCCAAAAAATGGCGCGGTATGCAATAACCGCTATAGCCCCAACTCACTCAGGCCCGGATGATCGTCCGGGCGCGTGCCAGCTGGCCAGTGGAACAGACGCTGGTCTGCGCGGATCGGCAGATCGTTGATGCAGGCGAATCGCTGAATCATCAAACCATCGGCGCCAAAGTGCCAGTTCTCATTGCCATAGCTGCGGAACCAGTTACCGCTGTCATCATGCCATTCATAGGCAAAGCGCACCGCCAGCTTATCTTCGTGCCATGCCCATAACTCTTTGATCAGTCGATAATCCAACTCTTTGACCTACTTGCGCTGCAGGAAGGTCACGACTTCTGCGCGTCCATTGACGAATTCACTGCGATTGCGCCAGCGCGTGTCTTCGCTGTACACCAGCGAAACACGCTGCGCATCGCAGCTGTTCCAGGCATCTTCCGCCATGCGGACTTTCTGTAACGCGGTTTGTTGATTGAACGGTGGCACCAGCATGTTATTTCTCCCGATTATGTAGACAGGTCTGTCTACTTGATTCATCCTGCCGTATGTAGACAATTCTGTCTACATACACACAAGGAATTTTTTATGCTTGAACCTCTGATCTTTGATGCCAGCGCATCCGCGCGCGATCGTATCTTGCTATGCGCGCAGCAGTTGTTTTACCAACAGGGCATTCGTGCCACCGGCGTAGATAAGGTGATTGCAGAGGCGGGCGTGACCAAAGTGACTTTCTATCGTCACTTTCCGGCGAAGAATGCGCTGGTGCTGGCGTTTTTGCAGCAGCGTCATCAGCGCTGGATGCTGGCGTTTTGCAGTGCGTTGAATCAGCACACGGCGTTGATCGATGCCCTGCCCGCAGCATTACTGAGCTGGTTCAGGGATGACGATTATCGCGGCTGCGCGTTTATTAATACCGCGGCGGAACTGGGCAGCACGTTACCGGAAGCCAGCGAAATTATTCGTCAGCATAAACGTGAGATGGCGCAGGCGATAAGCGACAAGTTGATGCCTGAGCAGCAGGTAAAAACGGCGCAAATGGTGTTGCTGGTTGAGGGAGCGATTGTGCAGGTACAGATTGGCGAGGATGCGGAACTGGTGGTCGAGGTGCTGCGTGCCGCGCTGGTTGCGCTGCTGAAAACGGGAGCGTGACCGGCAAGTCACGCTCCATCACCCTTAGAACTGGTAAACCAAGCCCAGCGCTACGACGTCATCGGTATTGATACCGGCTGCGTCGGTGAAGTTGTTGTCGTCCAGCAGGTTGATCTGGTAATCAACGTAGGTCGACATGTTTTTGTTGAAGTAGTAAGTTGCGCCTACATCAATGTATTTCTTCAGGTTCTGGCTGCCGTAACCTTCGATATCAGTCCCGCGAGAAGAGACGAACGCCAGAGATGGACGCAGGCCGAAGTCGAACTGGTACTGTGCCACCAATTCCCAGTTATCTGCTTTGTTAGCGTAACCGTAAACGGTGCCGCTATCGCTCGCACCGAAACGCGTCGCGTTATATGAACGGCTGTACATTGCGGCCAGGTAAACGTTGTTAGCGTCATACTTCAGCGCGCCGCTGTAAGCTTCGGCTTTATCACCGCGACCAAGAATGTTAGCAGTGCGCGGATTATTACCATTCTGGTTATTGGTACGGTCAGACTGGAACATCGCTGCACCAATACCGAAACCTGAACCCAGATCATAAGTGGTGCTCAGACCGTAGCCATCACCGTTCTCGCCCAGTACATCACGACCAGAGCCAGTAGATTCGGTTGGGTTATCGTTTTTGCCTTGATACTGAACCGCGAAGTTCCAGCCATCGACTAAACCGAAGAAGTTGGTATTACGATAGGTTGCGAGGCCGTTACTGCGCTGGAACAGGAAGTTGTCCGCGCCGTAGGTATCGCCACCGAACTCTGGCAGAACGTCAGTCCATGCGCCGAGATCGTACATCACGCCGTAGTTACGGCCGTAATCGAATGAACCTGCATCACCAAATTTCAAACCGGCAAAACCAACACGCGTAAAGCTGTTAGCAGTGCCTTCGCTTTCTGCGGTGTTCAGTGCTGCCTGGTATTCCCACTGGCCGTAACCGGTCAGCTGATCGGTCACCTGAGTTTCACCTTTGAAGCCAAAACGCAGGTAAGACTGGTCACCGTCTGAGCTAGAGTTATCAGAGAAATAATGCAGACCATCCACTTTGCCGTAGAGGTCTAATTTGTTGCCATCTTTGTTGTAAATTTCAGCTGCGCTTGCTGATCCTGCAACCAGCAATGCAGGAATCATCAGGGAGAGAACGCGACGTTTCATTTTATTACCCTCTTTAATGTGCCTTTATTTTTGCCACTGCGAGCTGAACGATTAAAAATTCAGCCAGCAAGCCATTGTTATTTTATGTTGGGCAATAATCTATCACGAAAATGCTACTAAATTTCCAAAACTGTTTCATTCTATTTAATAGTTATTTCAGGATGTAAATATCGGGGAACTAATAACCAGCACAGATAGGTAAAAAATATAGCACTTTTTGCAAATATATAATTTAATCGTTTAAAAACATAAAATTACATGGGTTACATTTCCGCACTGAATGACAAAACTCTAACCCATCCAGAGCATACAATTATCCCCGCTATCATCATTTATTTCATTATTACCTTCATTCACCCCGAATGATTTGATTTACCCTAATTTCCCGCCGGGCTAGATTGCCCGGCATTTTTTTGCCCGAAATTCAGGCATCACCTTATATTTCGTAAAGTTAATTATGCGGGTTAAATTAACCACAATAATCGCCGCGCATTATTTGCCTCTTTCCGCACATTTTGTTCAATTCATAGTCTTAAAATGGGAATGTTAATTTCGGCACGTAACAAAGATTGCTGCAATAATAGCCGGTGCAGATTATCAACGCTCACGCAGTGATTCCTTCGCTTTATTCAGCGGCTTAAGTAAATAATCCATGACGGTTTTCTGACCGGTTTTAATTTCAACATTGGCCACCATGCCGGGCATGATGGCGAATTTGCGTCCGCTTTTATTAATCAACTCGGCTTTTTGCGTGCGCACATAGACGCGATAGTAAAATTCGTCGTGGCGCACGTCGTCCTGCAACGTATCGGGTGAAACGGTTTCGACTTCTCCGCGCAGATCGCCATAGATGGAAGCGTCGTAGGCGGTGATCTTCACCACCGCAGGTAAACCCGGCCGAATGTAGCCGATATCGCGCGGATTGATACGCGTCTCAATCAGCAGCTGATCCTCCAGCGGCACAATCTCCATCAGCTTGCCACCCGGCTCCAGCACGCCGCCCACGGTGGTGACGCGCACATCTTTCACAATGCCGCGCACCGGCGAAATCAGCGTGGTGCGCGTCAGCAGATCCTGTTTGCCCGCCGCCACCTGCAATTGCGCATCCAGTTCACCGTTGTTCTTCACCTGCTCTTCATGAGCGCGCACATAATAATCGTTACGCGCTTCGTCGATTTTGCCGCGCAGATCGCTCACCTGGCGACGCAGGCGAATCACATCCACTTTGCCCGCCGCCCCGCGCAGCATCAGCGGTTCCGTCACGTTGAGCTCTGCCTGCACCAACGTCAGCGATTGCTGCAAATTACCGATGGTCTCGATAAAGTTCTGCCGCCGCGCCTGGTAAAGCTGCGTTTCGCGCGCCACCAGCTCGGGATGTTGCAGGATATCGGTACTGAATTTCAGCGGCGTATCGCTAAGTTCGGCCTGTAAACGTTCAGAGGAAGCTCGCAGCGTGCGCACCCGCGCAATCGCTTCACCAAAATTGGTTTGAAAGCGCGTGGGATCGAGCGTTGCCAGCACCTCGCCGCGCTGCACGATATTACCTTCGTGCACATCGAGCTGTTTGACGATGCCGCCATCAAGGCTATCAATGATCTGCGCGCGGCTGGAAGGCGTGACTTTGCCGATGCCGACCGTCACTTCATCCAGCACAGCAAAGTGCGCCCACAGCAGAAACAGCAGCAGCGCTACCACGCACAGCCAGATGATGGCTGAGGTGCGACGTTCACGCCGCGCCAGATCTTTATCCAAGAGCACCACACTCATGCCGCATCTCCTTTTTTACTGGCGGCATGACGCAGAATCTCGTCGCGCGCGCCATCAGCCACAATACGGCCGTTATCCATCACGATAATGCGATCAACCATGTGCAGCAGCGCGGGACGATGCGTGACCAGCACCAGCGTACGCCCGGTTACCCATTGCGCCAGCTGGCGAATCACCTGCGCTTCCAGCTGTTCATCCATCGCCGCCGTCGGTTCATCCAGCAAAACCACCTGCGGCTGACGAAGAATCAGTCGACTGAGCAGCACCATTTGCCGCTGGCCGCCGGACAAGCCGCGTCCGCCTTCATGAATAATGCGATCGAGGCTGGCGGCGTCCTGCTGTACCAGCGCTAACGCGCCGCTGATGCGCAGCGCCTGCAGCATCTCCTGCTCGCTGGCGTGCGGATTCCCGAGCAGCAGGTTCTGGCGCAACGTGCCGAAAAACAGCCGTGCATCCTGCGACAGCCAGCCAAGCTGACGCCGAAGATCGACCGGATCGATGCAGGTGAGATCGACGCCGTCCACCAGCACTTTTCCCTGGCTGGCGCGCGCCTGACCGGCCAGCATTTTCAGCAGCGTCGATTTACCCGCGCCGACTTTACCGAGGATCGCCACACGTTCGCCGGGCGTGATCTGCAGCTGCGGAATGTTAAGCACGCTATTACCGCTCTCCTCTTCGTAGCGGTAATGCACGTTTTGCAGTTGATAGCTGCCGGTCAGCACCGGACAGTGCGCCAGCGTGGCGTGATCGGGTTGGTCGAGCGGCTTTTTCAGCAGCTCATCCAGCCCTTTCATTGCCGATTTAGCATGCTGCCAGCGCGAGAACACCATGGTGAGCTGCATTAGCGGCGCGATGGTGCGTGACGAGAGCAAGCTGCACGCCACTAGCGTGCCGGTGGTGATCTGATTGTCGAGCACCAGATAGACACCAAACACCAACATGCCGGCATAGGTGAGCTGCTGCACGCTGGCCGACCAACCGGTGAGGCGTGCGCCCCACAAACGTTGCTGATTGCTGATGGCCGCGCTGACTTCGTGCGTTTGCTCCCATTGCCGCTGAAAATAGGGTTCCGCTTGCAGCGCTTTGATGTCTTCAACGCCTTCGAGGGTTTCCACCAGCACCGCCTGACGCAGCGCGCTTTCACGCAACCCTTCCTGCGCCAGCCTCGCCATTGGGATCTGCACCAGCAAGCCGGGAATGACAATCAGCGGAATCGCCAGTAACGGAATCAGCACCAGCCAGCCGCCAATCGACGCCATGATCAGCAGAAACAGCAGCACAAAAGGCAGGTCGGCGGCGGCATTCACCGTGGTGGAAGTCAGCAGCTCGCGTACCTGATCAATTTCACGCAGTTGGGCAATAAAGGAGCCGGTAGAACGCGGACGCGCCTCGTTGCGGATATTCATCGCCCGCGCAAACAGCATGGCGGATATTTTCAGGTCGATGCGTTTGCCCATCAGATCGGAAACCTGGGTGCGCATCAGGCGAATCAGATACTCGATCGCCGCCGCCAGCACCACGCCAGCGAACAGCACCCACAACGTCGGCTGCGACTGCGCCGGAATCACCCTATCGTAGACCTGCATGGAAAACAGAATGCCCGCCAGCGCCAGCACGTTGCCGACCAGCGATGCCAGGCTGATCTCCGCGATGCGCCGCTTCATGCCGTGAAAATTATGCCAGAACCAGTGCGGCTGATACGGCTGCACAAACTCGTCGATGCGCGCATCGCGCGCCCGTGCCGCCACGCCAATCACGCCAACCTGCATGTCGGCCTGCAGCAACAAATCCTGCAGCTGACCTGTGCGCACCACATCGCCACTTTCGCTCAGCCAGTAACGCACGCCACCATTGCTATCCACCTCTTCAATCAACGCCACGCTGCCGTTTTCCAGCAGCAGCAATACCGGCACAATTTCCTGCCGCCAGCGCAGTTTGCTATGCGGCACCAGCATGAAATGCAGGCCTAACAGTCCGGCTAAACGTTCTAGTTGTTGCGTGGGTGCCAGATGTTGAAACCAGCGCATCTGCTGACGCAGCGTGCTGGCGTCTGCTGGTTTACCGAAGCGTGCCGCCACGCGCAGCATCGCCGCGATGCCGTTGTCGCTGTTGAAGGGTTGTGCAGTCATCCCTGTTGTCCCGTGAGAAATAAGTGTGGGCTGGCAACCGCTAGCTGAGGTCGCTAGCGGCTGATGTGCGGATTACGCCAGGCTCTGAACCTGATGTTGCTGCAGATGATCGGCGAGGGTGTAGCTGCTATCGCTGGCGTTGTAGTGGCTTTCCGTGGCGCGCGCATCGCTGTGCGGAGCGGGGGCGCTGGCGCCTGACGGCTGATTCAGCGTAACGGTCGGCACCTGATGCGTGGCGACGGTGAACAGGTTCTCGATGATTTGCGTGTCGTGGTTACCGTACTCATCCCAGCGCGTGGCCAGCGGCGACACTTCACCATCCGGCAGCGCCTGCAGATCGTCGGCGCTGATAGTCACCATGCCGTTCACCGGCGTGTAGTTTTTGCCGTTGAGCGTCAGCTCCTTTACGCCTTCGAGATAGAAACTGAGATCGTGCTGTGCTTCCTGCTGACTCAGCGTGGTATCGCCGCCAATATCAATTTCGTAATAGATGTCTGGCAGTTTGGTGACCACGTTGAGTTCCAGCAATGCGTCGGTGCTGTTGCCGGCGCCATCCTGCGCATAAACCCGGATTTCGCCCAGTGAAATGAAATTCGCTACGTCACTGGACGGAATCGTCACCTGCCAGTGACCATCGCTGCCAATCTGCGCGTGATAGACCGCATCACCACTGCACAGCAACAGTTGCTGGCCCGGCACCATCACCGAGAGGTCGCCGCTAAAGGTGAGATCGTTTTGGCTCTCTTCTTTATTGATCACGTTGTCTGCCGTGACCTTATCGAAGCTGATGTGCGGCAAACTGCTGACGTGGGTAATTAAGGTGACATCCTGCTGATAAGCGGTGGTTTTGCCGTTGGGATCGGTGGCGCTGACTTTCAGGCTATAGACGCCATCCTGTAATGCCTGAAGATCTTGTGAGGGAATGGCGGCGGTCCATTCGCCTTTGTCATTAACGCCGCCAATATATTTATTACCGGCTAAGATCACCGTAATGTGGCTGTTCGCCGGCATATGCGTGACGCTGCCGTGCACCTCCACGCCGTAAATGCCTTCAGCCAGGTTAACCGCGTTATCCCCGCTGATTGGATCCACCGTCAGCGTGGGCTTGATGGTTTTATCCACGTAAACCCCAAAACCCACCTGCGTATCGGTGCTGTTGCCGGCTTTGTCGGTGATGGTTAGCGTCAACGAATAGGCGCCATCGGCTAATCCGTTGAGCACCGAAGGCGGCATTGAGGCATTCCAGTAACCCCATTTATTCACCGTGCTGTGCCAGCTTTCACCGTGAAAGGTCATCGTCACGGTGGCGCCGGGTTCGGATTCGGCGCGGCCGCGCAGGTGAATGTTCCTGCCGGATTCCCACGCGGCGATCACACCATCCATCGCTATGGGTTCATACGGACGTAGCGGCGCGGGCGGCGTGGTATCCACGCTGCGCGTTTGCAAAGTTGAAGTGTCGTCTGCTACCGGATAAAGGCTGACCGCAGATTGCAGAATCGCCGCTAATTGTTGTTCTGATTGATGTGAAGACATAGGTAACCTCGTTACAGGGAATGTATTGCAGCGGCCATTAAGCTTATTAATGATTTAAGCGTACCGGTGCGCCATACAGGCCGTTAATAAACGGTCCGCTTCGCCTGATGAAAACGGGTTACCAGCAGGTAACAAGGATTAAAATAAGACACAGCAAAACTCTCCCAATCGGGAGAAATAATCTCGATCTCGCTATATTCCGCATCGGGAGCCGATGGGATGACTAACATATCGGTTTTAGGTGGTCGCTGCCTATTGGCGAAAATCCGGAAATGCGTGCTTTGCGACAGCGCCAAAAAATTGACGTGTAAGCCGCGTGTGGCGCGGAATCTTTCATCAGTATACTGCATCATTCAGCAGAAAAAATTTTACTTAAGTCACTCCAGTTTTGGTTGGCACATGCCAGGAAAGTTCTGGAAAAGCGTAGCGATGCGTGAAAAATCGGTAATATGCCTGTTTCTGGCGTTTAATCGCTGACATCCGAATTGTCTGATGCGCGGTGTGACGCCCGCTTTGATGCTAAACTTCGTCGCTTCAACCGCTACTGAAAAATACTCTTTATGACAGCACTGGACGCCGCGCCGCACAATAAATTGCATCACCGTGTCAACCTTGGGACACGCATCGTTTTCCTTATCGCCGGATTGGGCATGTCCGCATGGGCACCGCTGGTGCCGTTCGCCAGCCAGCGTCTGGCGTTGAGCGGCGCGTCATTGGGCGGTTTGCTGCTGTGTTTAGGCATTGGATCGCTGGCGGCGATGCCGATTACCGGCGGGTTAATCGCGCGTTTCGGTGGTCGTCGGGTGATGTTGTGCTCCACGCTGGTGGTGCTGGCGGTATTACCGCTGCTGGCGACGCTCGATGTGATGTGGCTGATGGCCGCCACCTTGATGGTGTTTGGTGCCGGACTCGGCATGCTGGATGTGGCGATGAACGTGCAGGCGGTGGAAGTGGAAAAAGCCGCGCGCAAGCCGATGATGTCCGGTTTCCACGGTTTCTTTAGCCTCGGCGGCATTATCGGCGCGGGCTCCGTCAGCCTGCTGCTCGGCAGCGGCCTGACGCCGTTGCAAGCGGTTGGCGCGGTGATGGTGCTGATTGTGTTGCTATTGGTATGGAGCCTGCCAACGCTGATGACCGAGCGCCTGCATCAGCCCGATCAGCCGTGGCTGGTAATCCCGCGCGGCTGGGTGGCTTTCCTCGGTTTGCTCTGCTTTATTCTGTTTCTTGCCGAAGGCGCGGTGCTGGATTGGGGCGCGCTGTTGCTGCTGCAAAGCCCGGATATGAGCCCGGCGCACGCTGGTTTAGGTTATGCGGTGTTCTCGGTGGCGATGACCATTGGTCGTCTGACCGGCGATAAAGTGATTCAACGCTTTGGCCGTTATCCGGTGATGTTGACCGGTGCGTTAGCCGCTGCAGCGGGCATGACGCTGGCGGTGTTGTTACCCTGGCCGCAAATTGCGCTGCTGGCTTTCCTGTTGGTGGGTTTTGGCCTCGCCAATACGGTGCCGATGTTGTTCAATGCTGCCGGGAATCAACACGATATGCCGTCGAATCTGGCGATTTCGGCCATGACAACGTTAGGCTATGCAGGTATTCTTTCAGGTCCGGCTTTAATCGGATTAATTTCCCAGTGGATCAGCCTGAGTGGTGCATTTTTGCTTATCGCTCTGCTGCTGCTGGCCGTCGCTGCCAGTGCCCGACGGGTTGCGCGCTAATTCCATGATCCTGAGACACTATGCTGCCTTATAAATTTCCTCTGACATCCGGCAATGTAACGCGCTTTTTCGTGGTGTTTAACCTGGTGCTTTTTCTGGCGCTGGGCGCGATGGTGCACAATAGCGTTAATGCCTGGATTACAGAGAAGCGCTATGCGATGACCGATTTGGCGCGCGCGATGCAGAAACGCATCGATGCGTCGCGCTTCGCTACGTGGCAGATCTATGAAAACCTTGCCACCAGCGCCGCCGGATCGTCGCCGAACAGCAACCTTCAGGAAACCCGCCTGCGCCCGGATGTCTATTATCTGGAAAAAACCCGCCGCAAAACCGAAGCGCTGATTTTTGGTTCGCACGATAGCAGCACGCTGGATATGACCATGCGCATGTCCAACTATCTCGATACGCTGTGGGGCGCGGAAAATCCGACCTGGTCGATGTACTTCCTTAATGGTCAGGATAACAGCCTGATTATGATCTCCACGCTGCCGCTGAAAGACATGGCGACGCGTTATAAAGAGAGCGCGATTAATACGCTGGTTGATAGCCGCCGCGCCGAAATGTTGCAGCAGGCCAATGCGCTGGATGAGCGTGAAAGCTTCTCGCCGCTGCGTCATTTCGCCTGGCAGAACGATCACTACTTTACGCTGCGTACTACCTTCAATCAGCCAGGCCATTTAGCCACCGTGGTGGCGTTCGATTTGCCGGTTAACGATCTGATTCCGCGCAATATGCCGCTGGAGAATTTCCAGCTGCGTCAGGACGCCACGCAAAGTTCCACCACCGCCACCACCAGCGACGATACCAGCAGCGAAAGCACCCACGTGGCGCTGGTGAACCCGAATCTGGAGATCGCCGCATCGCTGCCAAGTACGTCGCTGCAGCTGGTGTATCGCGTGCCGCTCACTAGCCTGGCGCTGGATACGCTGCATAACCTGATGTGGCCGCTGCTGATTAACCTTGTGCTATTTTTGCTGTCAATTGCCGGTATTACGCTGCTGCGTCAGCAGTCGCTGCGCCCGAACGAAAACCAGAGCGCCGAGCTGGATTCGCTGCGCATGCTGAATGAAGAGATCGTGGCCAGCTTGCCGGTCGGCTTGCTGGTGTACGACTTCGCCACCAACCGCACGCTGCTCAGCAATAAAATCGCTGAACACCTGCTGCCACACCTGAATTTGCAAAAAATCATCAATATGTCGGATCAGCATCAGGGCGTATTGCAGGCCACCATCAATAACGAAGTGTATGAGATTCGCCACGCGCGAAGCGTGCTGTCGCCGCATACCCAGCTGTTTATGATGCGCGATCAGGACCGTGAATTGCTGGTGAATAAGAAGCTGCAGAAGGCGCAACAGGTGCTGGATCGCAATCACCAGATGCGTCAGCAACTGATGCACAATCTCGGTCACGCGCTCAATCGTCCGCTGCAAAGCATGGTTAAACAGTTGGTGCAACTCAGCCAGCGCGATGATGATGAAAGCGTGCTCGATCTGCTCGACGAGAGCCAGGGTTTGGCGCGTCTGGTGGATGACATCGTGCTGCTCAATCGCCTCGAAGCGCACGACTGGTCGCCGGATGCCAGCGTGTTCAACCTGCAGGATATGCTGGATGAAATCGCGCTGGAAAGCCTGCCGCTGCTGCGCCGTAAAGGTCTGGCTTTAGTGGTGAACAACCATTTAGCCAATGACGAAATGCGCTTTGGCGATCGTCGCGCATTGCGTAAAGTTCTGACCACGCTGATGCACTATTCGCTGACTACCACGCGCTGGGGCAAGATTTCGCTGGAGATTAAAACCACTGAAGACAAGCCTAATCAGGTGTTGCTGCAGCTGGTGGATACCGGCTCTGGCTTGAGCGTCGATGAACTGGCGAATGTCGATTTCCCCTATCTTGGTGAAACCACGCAGGATCGTTTTGGCCAGGCGTCCGGCATGGCATTTTTCCTCTGTAAGCAACTGTGCAAACAGATGGGCGGCCAGCTGGAGATCATCGCTAAACCTGATATCGGCACACGCTACAACATTCAGCTGCCGCTGGCGTTAGAGCAGCAAGGCGAGCAGGAAGAGAAACTGCTGGAAGGCGTGACCGCGTTGGTGGATATCGCCGTCGAAGATGTACACAAGATCGTTTGCCGCCACCTCGAAAACTGGGGCGCGAAATGCCTGACGTCGGATGAACGCTTAACCGGTCAGGATCATGATGTGCTGGTGACCGACGATCCCGCCCGTCTGAACGGTTGGGCGCTGTTACTGGCCGGTGACGAAATGGGTCACCACGCATTGAACGATCAACAATTCCGGGTCAACTTCAATCTCAGTAATGCACTGCTTGATGCGCTGCTGGCCCTGATTGAAAAGCAGCTTTCTCATGATTTGTTAGAGGAGAGTCGCGAAGATGAAGAAGCCACGCCGCTGATGAGCGGAGGCTATTTCCAGCTGTTTACCGAGACAGTACCGCCAGATGTGAAGAGACTGTATACTGAAGCGGCGGAAAAGGATTATCCCTCGCTTGCTCAGACAGCACATCGCCTGAAAGGCGTGTTTGCCATGCTCAATCTGGGGTCAGGTAAACTGCTTTGTGAAGCGTTAGAACAACACATTAAAGTATGTGACGATTTAACCATTAAAAATACCACCAGTGAAATTGACGCGTACGTCAGCCAACTGCTGCAGCAAGGTAACCAATAAGATGAATAACTTGAACGTAATTATTGCCGATGACCATCCGATCGTTCTGTTCGGTATCCGTAAGTCACTGGAACAGATTGAATGGGTTAACGTTGTAGGTGAGTTTGAAGACTCAACAGCATTAGTAAACAGCTTGCCTAAACTGGACGCCAATGTCCTGATTACCGACCTCTCCATGCCAGGCGAGAAATACGGTGACGGTATCACCCTGATTAAATACATCAAACGTCACTATCCGGATCTCTCGATTATCGTTCTTACCATGAACAATAACCCAGCGATCCTGAGCGCGGTGTTGGATCTGGATATCGAAGGGATCGTACTGAAGCAAGGCGCACCAACCGATCTGCCAAAAGCATTGGCTGCTCTGCAGAAAGGCAAAAAATATACGCCGGAAAGCGTGGCAAAACTGCTAGAGCGCATCAGCGCTGGCGGTTACGGTGACAAACGTCTGTCGCCGAAAGAGAGTGAAGTACTGCGTCTGTTCGCAGAAGGTTTCCTGGTGACTGAGATCGCTAAGAAACTGAACCGCAGTATCAAAACCATCAGTAGCCAGAAGAAATCAGCCATGATGAAACTGGGCGTGGAAAACGATATCGCGCTGCTGAACTATCTCTCTTCTGTTAGCGCCACTCAGGTCGATAAAGAGTAATCCTGAATGGGCGGCGTCTTCTGACACCGCCCGTTTTTTTGCTCGCGTGTTACGTCTCTTCCCTGCCCTTTCGAACGCGTTCCGCATACACCGCCAGCGTACTTTTCAGCACATCCAACGTAACCGGCTTCGACAAACAGTTATCCATGCCCGCATCCATGCAGCGCTGCTTCTCTTCCGCTAACGCATTGGCCGTGACGCCAATCACCGGGAAAGTATGTCCTAACTGACGCAGACGTTGTGTCAGGCGATAACCATCCATGTTCGGCATGTTCACATCGCTCAGCACGATATCGATATGATTGCGGCTCAGCACGTTCAGCGCATCCACGCCGTCCTGCGCGGTTTTGGTCTGATAACCCACGGTGCCGAGCTGTTCTGACAGCAGCATGCGGTTGATCGGATGGTCATCAACAATTAGCACGATAATATCTTCGAAGGTCGCGGCTGCTTTTGCCTCGGTTAACGGCAGCGGCGTGGCGGTTTCGCTATTGATGTTGATGCGGTAGATGCGGCCGAGCAGCTGCGGCAGATCGTGCAGCATCGCGCTGCTCTGAATCCATTGCCCCGGCGCGGTTTCGTGCGGCATATCGATGTGCTGACCACAGATACGAATATGCGCGCGTCCGCTTTGCGCAGCAGGCTCATCGTGATCGCTGATGATCACATCATCCGCTGCCGCCTGGCCGTGATAATACGCTACCTGAATGCCCTGCTGTTGCAGCAGACGCAGCAGGAAGCTGGCGAGATATTCATTGCGCATATCGAGCCAGATGGCTTTTTCCTGCAAGCCGTCCAGCAACGGTGGTGCCGCCATCTGACCGGAATAGATCGGAATGCGCACGATAAACTGGCTGCCCATGCCCGGTTCGGAATCGACTTCGATATCGCCGTCCATCATGTTGATCAGCTTTTCACAGATCGCCAGCCCTAAGCCAGTTCCCTGGAAGTTACGCTGCACGCCCGAACCTACCTGGAAGAACGGATCGAAGAGGCGCGTTACCTCTTTGGCCGGAATACCGACGCCGGTATCACGCACACGGAACGCCAGATATCCCTCTTTGACGTAAGCATGCAGGATAATGCAGCCGGTATGGGTGAATTTGATGGCGTTGTTCAGCAGGTTAGATATCACCTGCTGCAGACGCATGGCATCGCCATCCATGGTCAGCGGCACATCGTTTTCGATAAACACATACAACGTCAGGCGTTTGCGCACCACCAGCGAGAGATAGTTACTGGCAATGTGATTGACCACTTCACGCGGCGAGAAAGGATGGGGCTCAATTTTCAGCTGCTCGGATTCAATCTTCGAGAAGTCGAGGATGTCGCTGATGATCTTCAGCAGCAGGCTCGACGAGTTGTTCATCGCCGTCACCAGTGAATCGACGCCTTTCGGCAGCACTTTGGTTTGCAGCAGATCGAGGTTACCGATAATCCCGTACAGCGGCGTGCGCAGTTCATGGCTGACGGTGGCAAGGAACATCGATTTCGACTGGCTGGCCTGCTCGGCTGAGTGCGCCATCTCCTGCAGGGACTGCTCCATACGCACGCGCGCCGAAACATCGACCAGCACGCAAATCGCCACGTTTTCATTGCGATAACGCGAATGCACAAAGCTGATTTGCAGGTTGGTATTGCTGCCGGTCAGCACATCGACAAAGTTAACCTGCTGACCACCGATGATTTCATTCAGACGCTGGCGATCTTCCTGCGTCAGCAGCGTCAGATAGTTATGTGCCAACTCGTTACTCAGAATGTTGGTGCCATCGCTGGTGCGCAGAATACAGATGCCGACCGGTGCCGAGGCAACAATCTTGCGGTTGAACTGCTCGTGCTCCTCCAGCCGATGCGCATTCTCTTCGGCCGGCAAGAACATGCGGCGCTCAAAAATCCACGCCAGCGTAAAGAGAATAACCGCCGTGAAGATGTTGAGCAGCAGCGCGTTAATCAGCATCAGCTTGAGCTGATCCATCAACACGTCGGTGGAAAGCGACCACACCACATTGAGGTTTGACGGCGGCAGCGGCTTCTTCAGCACCAGCTGGCGATAGCTGTCGAGATAGCCGAACCAGGTGCTGTTGTCCGGCAGATCGTCAAGCGAGTAGCCCGGGCCGCCGCGACGTGAACTGAGCAGCGGACGGTAATTTTCATCGGTGATGGTGGCCACCAGCGGCAAACCGCCCGGCTGAATGAACTCATCAAGGCGGATGTTCTGCTCCACGCCCAGCAGCGCCTGCAGTTTGTTCGCCACATACACCGGCATCACCATATAGAAGTTGCCGACGCCCGGCTGCGCGCTGCTGGTGATCCAGTACATCGGCTGGCGGCGCTCTTCTTCATTGCCGTTGCGATAGTGCAGCACGCGTTCGCGCAGCGCTTTCAGGCTACGTTCACGATCGACTGAATTGTTGCTGCCGATGGTGAAATCGGCCAGACACTGGTTTTCGCCACCGATGAAGAACACGCGGTTCAATTCATACGCCGAAGCAAAATTGCTTTTCCAGTAATTGATGTAGTAGCTGAGCGAATCCAGCGAGTTGCGCCAGGTGTTGCTCATTGAAGTGCAGTCGCCATCGGAAAACAGCGGCGTAAACTGCGGCAGCGCACCTTTGCCCGGCGGCAAACCGTTGAGCACATCCAGACCATTAGCGCTGCTGCTCAGGCGATTTTCGGTGATGTATTTCAGCTCGCGCATCACATCCGCCGAGTGGCGTACGTACCACTCAGCCTGACCGTAATTGGTGGCAAACTCCTGACGCACCGCGTTCTCTTTCTCGTGCAGCACGTTGATGATGTAGAAAGTGGTCAGCAGCGCACCCAGCGCCCAGAGCAGCAACGCCAGCGCACGAAACAGATAGCGCGAAATTCGAAGCGTAGTGCGAAAGGAGACAAGATATTTCAAAAGAGGCTCACTGGCGGTAAGAGTTATCAGGATGTTGAAAAGCTTTCATACACTAGCTTTATCGGCCCTAAAAAGCCAGCTAGCCCGCGCCTTTAGGGGAAAACTCAGATAAAAAAACGGCAGGTCAGTTTCCTGACCTGCCGTTTCATAAAGCCGTTACGAATTACTCTTCGTCGTCAGCTTCTGGTGCTTCGTCGTCGCTGTCCACTTCCGGCGCGATATCATCCTCGCCTTCCGCTACGCTACCGTCGATGGCGTCGAGTTCTTCCTCTTCCACCGGCTCAGCAACGCGTTGCAGACCCACCACGTTTTCATCTTCCGCAGTACGGATCAGAATTACGCCTTGGGTGTTACGGCCAACCACGCTGACTTCCGATACGCGAGTACGCACCAGCGTACCAGCATCGGTGATCATCATGATCTGATCGCCATCCACCACCTGTACCGCACCGATAACCGGCCCGTTACGATCGGTGACTTTAATTGAGATCACGCCCTGGGTCGCACGCGACTTGGTTGGATACTCGGTATTGGCGGTGCGTTTACCATAACCATTCTGCGTCACAGTGAGGATCGCGCCCTCTTCGCGTGGCACAATCAGCGACACCACTTTGTCACTTTCAGCCAGCTTGATACCGCGCACGCCCGAAGCCGAACGGCCCATCGCACGTACCGCAGTCTCAGCGAAGCGCACCACTTTACCGGCGGCAGAGAACAGCATCGCTTCGTCGCTACCGTTGGTCAGCGCCACACCAATCAGCTCATCATCCTCACGCAGGTTGATGGCGATGATGCCCGCGCTACGCGGACGGCTGAACTCCTGCAACGCGGTTTTCTTCACGGTACCGCTCGCGGTGGCCATGAAGATGTTGAAGCCTTCGGTATATTCACGCACCGGCAGAATGGCGGTGATACGTTCGTTGGCTTCCAGCGGCAACAGGTTGACGATTGGACGACCGCGCGCACCACGGCTGGCTTCCGGCAGCTGATAGACCTTCATCCAGTAGAGACGGCCACGGCTGGAGAAGCACAGAATGGTGTCGTGGGTGTTGGCCACCAGCAGACGATCGATAAAGTCTTCTTCTTTAATACGTGCGGCGGATTTGCCTTTACCACCGCGACGCTGGGCTTCATAGTCCGTCAGCGGTTGGTATTTGACATAACCCTGATGCGACAGCGTCACCACAACGTCTTCCTGATTAATCAGGTCTTCGATGTTGATGTCTGCACTGTTCGCGGTGATTTCAGTACGACGTGCATCGCCGAACTGATCGCGCATCAGCTCCAGCTCTTCACGGATCACTTCCATCAGGCGCTCAGCGCTCTGCAGGATGTGCAGCAGCTCAGCGATCTGATCCAGCAGCTCTTTGTATTCGTCGAGCAGTTTTTCGTGCTCAAGGCCGGTCAGTTTCTGCAGACGCAGATCCAGAATCGCCTGCGCTTGCTGTTCGGTCAGATAATATTGACCATCGCGAATACCAAACTCGGCTTCTAGCCACTCTGGACGCGCGGCATCGTTACCGGCACGTTCCAGCATCGCGGCAACGTTACCCAGATCCCACGACTGTGCCAACAGGCCCAGTTTCGCTTCGGCTGGCGTTGGTGCACGACGAATCAGTTCGATGATTGGATCGATGTTCGCCAGCGCAATCGCCAGGCCTTCAAGGATGTGAGCACGATCGCGCGCTTTACGCAGTTCGAAAATGGTACGACGCGTAACCACTTCACGACGGTGACGTACGAAGGCTTCGATGATGCCTTTCAGCGTCATGATCTTCGGCTGGCCCTGATGCAGCGCCACCATGTTGATGCCGAAAGAGACCTGCAGCTGGGTCAGCGAATAGAGGTTGTTGAGAACCACTTCACCGACCGCATCGCGTTTGATCTCAATGACAACACGCATACCGTCTTTGTCAGATTCGTCACGCAGTGCGCTGATGCCTTCAACGCGCTTCTCTTTCACCAGCTCGGCGATCTTCTCGATCAGGCGCGCTTTGTTCACCTGATACGGCAGTTCGTGAACGATGATGGTTTCACGGCCAGTCTTGGCATCGGTTTCCACTTCGCCACGTGCGCGGATATAAATCTTACCGCGCCCGGTGCGATAGGCTTCTTCGATACCGCGACGACCATTGATGAACGCAGCGGTCGGGAAATCTGGCCCGGTGATGTGCTCCATCAAACCTTCAACGGTGATGTCTTCATCTTCGATGAAGGCCAGACAGCCGTTGATCACTTCCGTGAGGTTGTGCGGTGGAATGTTGGTTGCCATACCTACCGCGATACCGGAAGAACCGTTTACCAGCAGGTTAGGAATTTTGGTTGGCAGGACTTCAGGGATCTGCTCGGTGCCGTCATAGTTCGGCACGAAATCGACGGTTTCCTTTTCCAGGTCAGCCAGCAGCTCCGAAGAGATCTTTGCCATGCGCACTTCGGTATAACGCATCGCTGCGGCGGAGTCGCCGTCGACCGAACCAAAGTTACCCTGACCGTCAACCAGCATGTAGCGCAGGGAGAATGGCTGGGCCATACGCACGATACTTTCGTATACCGCGGAATCGCCGTGCGGGTGATATTTACCGATGACGTCACCGACCACACGGGCGGATTTTTTATAGGGTTTATTCCAGTCGTTGCCCAGTTCGCTCATGGCAAAAAGCACACGGCGGTGTACCGGCTTCAGACCATCACGCACATCGGGTAAGGCTCGGCCAACAATGACCGACATGGCGTAATCGAGGTAGGAGTTTTTTAACTCTTCTTCGATATTGACCGGTGTAATTTCTCTCGCAAGGTCGCTCATGGAGCCGCTATCCCTCTACATAATCCCGGATTTAAAGGTGCGAAAGTATATCACATCGCTTCCCTTCGGTGAACGTTAACCAGGCCTTAATCCCGCTTTTCCTTTAGCGTGAGAGATGCGTTCGCGTGACTTAAGCGTTTATACTGAGGGAATATTTTGTCTGGAGTGATGATTCAATGAGTGAACAACCGCAGGAAAGCCGCCAGAACGTTGACCACGCCGAGATTGCTAAGTTTGAAGCCGTGGCATCCCGCTGGTGGGATTTAGAGGGTGAATTTAAGCCGTTGCACCGTATCAATCCCCTGCGACTCGGCTGGATAGCGCAGCACAGCAATGGCCTGTTCGGCAAGAAAGTGCTCGATGTCGGCTGCGGCGGCGGCATTCTGGCGGAGAGCATGGCGCGTGAGGGCGCTGAGGTTACTGGCCTGGATATGGGCGCGGATCCGCTGGAAGTGGCGCGTCTGCACGCGCTGGAGAGCGGCGTTAGTGTTAACTATGTGCAGCAAACCGTGGAAGATCACGCCGCAAGCCACGCCGGACAATATGATGTGGTGACCTGCATGGAGATGCTCGAGCATGTTCCGGATCCGCGCTCGGTGGTATTGGCCTGCGCGCAGCTGGTGAAGCCCGGCGGCGAAGTGTTCTTCTCCACCATCAACCGCAATCCAAAAGCTTGGCTGCTGGCAGTGTTTGGTGCCGAGTATGTGCTGCGCATGGTGCCGCGCGGGACGCACGACGTGAAGAAATTCATCCGTCCTGCCGAGTTACTAAACTGGGTCGATGAAACCCCGCTGCGTGAAAGAAACATGATTGGCCTGCACTACAATCCGCTGACCAACCAGTTCCGTTTGGGGCGCGGTGTCGATGTTAACTACATGATTCATACGCATCGTCAGGAGTGATGTCATCCTGGTGCGCATGAATGCGCACCCTACGAAAAATCGCACCATCACCGTACGTCATCCCGACGCGCATCAATACGCAGCATCACCGTAGGGTCGCCATTCATGGCGACCTCTTATCCAGATCAATTTCCTTTTAGACGCGTCCCAGTCTTTTTTATAGGCTAAGCAAGTCACAAAAAATTCATAAGCAATTTTAGATAAGTTCGCTGCTGGCGGCCTTGTCGGGGCTTTTTTCATCTAAGAAAATTCCTGAAGCGCGGTGGTTGAGCAAGAAACACGCGTCCGATCATAAAGTGAAAAAAAAGTGCTTAGCGGTTGACACTAAGTGCAGGCCTTGCGGCATGCGGATCCAGGATTTTAGCCAGCCGCTAAGGACGATTTTTTAGTGAAAATCAACTCTTGTTAAGAAGAGATTGCTGACTAGAATACTCACCATATTGTTGTTCAAACTTCCCGCACCCCCTATATATAGTGTTTATCCACAGGCTTACTCACAACGAGCGGCTTGTGCATAAACCTTGTGCATAGATGGGGGATAAATACGTCATTCATGCATGGACAGGTAAAAACGCGACATGAACCAAAGTCTGCTCGTTACTAAACGCGATGGCCGCCAGGAGCGCATTGATCTCGACAAAATTCACCGTGTACTGGATTGGGCAGCCGAAGGGCTGAACAACGTTTCCGTTTCACAGGTTGAACTGCGCTCACACATTCAGTTCTACGATGGCATCAGAACTTCTGATATTCATGAGACCATCATTAAGGCTGCCGCAGACCTGATCTCTCGTGATGCGCCGGATTACCAATACCTGGCCGCGCGTCTGGCTATCTTCCACCTGCGTAAAAAAGCGTACGGCCAGTTTGAGCCGCCGAAGCTTTACGATCAGGTGGTGAAGATGGTTGAGATGGGCAAATACGACCGTCATCTGCTGGAAGATTACAGCACCGAAGAGTTCGAGCAGATGGACGAGTTTATCGACCATTGGCGCGACATGAATTTCTCCTACGCAGCGGTTAAGCAGCTGGAAGGGAAATATTTGGTGCAGAACCGCGTGAGCGGCGAAATCTACGAAAGCGCCCAGTTCCTCTACATCCTGGTGGCGGCGTGCCTGTTCTCTGGCTACCCGCGCGAAACCCGTATGGACTATGTGAAGCGCTTCTACGATGCGATCTCAACCTTTAAGATCTCGCTGCCAACGCCAATCATGTCCGGCGTGCGTACCCCTACGCGCCAGTTCAGCTCTTGCGTACTGATTGAGTGCGGCGACAGCCTCGACTCCATCAATGCCACTTCTAGCGCCATTGTGAAATACGTTTCTCAGCGCGCCGGTATCGGCATCAACGCTGGCCGCATTCGTGCGCTGGGCAGCCCGATTCGCGGTGGCGAAGCATTCCACACCGGTTGTATTCCGTTCTACAAACATTTCCAGACCGCCGTAAAGTCCTGCTCGCAAGGCGGCGTACGCGGTGGCGCAGCGACGCTGTTCTACCCAATGTGGCATCTGGAAGTTGAAAGCCTGCTGGTGCTGAAAAACAACCGTGGTGTTGAAGGCAACCGCGTGCGTCACATGGATTACGGCGTACAGATCAACAAACTGATGTACACCCGCCTGCTGAAAGGTGAAGACATCACGCTGTTCAGCCCGTCTGACGTGCCTGGCCTGTACGACGCGTTCTTCGCCGATCAGGACGAGTTCGAGCGTCTGTACACCAAATACGAAAAAGACGACAGCATCCGCAAGCAGCGTGTGAAAGCCGTTGAGCTGTTCTCACTGATGATGCAGGAACGTGCTTCTACTGGCCGTATCTACATCCAGAACGTCGATCACTGCAACACCCACAGCCCGTTCGATCCAAGCATCGCGCCGGTTCGCCAGTCGAACCTGTGCCTTGAGATCGCACTGCCGACCAAACCGCTGAACGACGTCAATGACGAAAGCGGCGAAATCGCCCTGTGTACGCTGTCTGCCTTTAACCTTGGCGCGATTAACAGCCTTGACGATCTGGAAGAGCTGGCCACCCTTGCGGTGCGTGCACTGGATGCGCTGCTGGATTATCAGGATTACCCAATCCCGGCAGCACAACGCGGCGCTATGGGCCGTCGTACGTTGGGTATTGGCGTGATCAACTACGCGTATTATCTGGCGAAAAACGGCGTGCGCTACTCCGATGGCAGCGCGAACAACCTGACGCACAAAACCTTCGAAGCGATTCAGTTCTATCTGTTGAAAGCCTCGAACGAATTGGCGAAAGAGCAAGGTGCCTGCCCGTGGTTCAAAGAGACCACTTACTCGCAGGGCATTCTGCCGATCGATACCTATAAAAAGGATCTCGACGCGGTGTGCAACGAGCCGCTGCATCTGGATTGGGAAGGCCTGCGTGAGTCCATCACCACGCACGGTCTGCGCAACTCGACGCTCTCTGCGCTGATGCCGTCTGAAACCTCTTCGCAGATTTCGAACGCCACCAACGGTATTGAGCCGCCACGTGGACATATCAGCATCAAAGCATCGAAAGACGGCATTCTGCGTCAGGTGGTGCCAGAGTATGAGCGTCTGAAAGATCAGTACGAACTGCTGTGGGAAATGCCGTCTAACGACGGTTATCTGCAGCTGGTTGGCGTGATGCAGAAGTTCATCGATCAGGCGATTTCGTCGAACACTAACTACGATCCGAGCCGTTTTGCTAATGGTAAAGTGCCGATGAAACAGTTGCTGAAAGATCTGCTGACCGCTTACAAGTTCGGCGTGAAAACCCTGTACTATCAAAACACCCGCGACGGTGCGGAAGATGCACAGGACGATCTGGCGCCTTCCATTCAGGATGATGGCTGCGAAAGCGGCGCATGTAAGATCTAATCTCATCTTGTCAGGGCCGACATTGGTCGGCCCTCTTCACATTTGGACTCAAAATGGCTTACACCACATTCTCGCAGAACAAAAATGACCAGCTGAAAGAGCCGATGTTCTTTGGCCAGTCCGTTAACGTTGCCCGTTTCGATCAGCAGAAATATGACATCTTTGAAAAGCTGATTGAGAAGCAGCTCTCCTTCTTCTGGCGTCCGGAAGAAGTCGACGTCTCGCGCGATCGCATCGATTACCAGGCGCTGCCAGAGCATGAAAAGCACATTTTCATCAGCAACCTGAAGTATCAAACGCTGCTGGACTCCATTCAGGGCCGTAGCCCGAACGTGGCGCTGCTGCCGCTGATTTCCATCCCTGAGCTGGAAACCTGGATTGAAACCTGGGCGTTCTCCGAGACCATTCACTCGCGCTCTTACACCCACATCATCCGTAACATCGTTAACGATCCAGCGGTGGTGTTTGACGATATCGTCACCAACGAGCAGATTCTGGCGCGCGCCGAAGATATCTCGAAGTACTACGATGATCTGATCGAGATGACCAGCTACTGGCATCTGCTGGGCGAAGGTACGCATCAGGTCAACGGTAAAACCGTTACCGTGAACCTGCGCGATCTGAAAAAGCAGCTGTATATCTGCCTGATGAGCGTCAACGCGCTGGAAGCGATTCGCTTCTACGTCAGCTTCGCCTGTTCATTTGCTTTCGCCGAGCGCGAGCTGATGGAAGGTAACGCCAAAATCATCAAGCTGATTGCACGCGATGAAGCGCTGCATCTGACTGGCACCCAGCACATGCTGAACCTGCTGCGCACCGGTGAAGACGATCCAGAGATGAAAGCCATCGCCGCAGAGTGCCGCGACGAATGCTACGACCTGTTCAAGAAGGCAGCCGAGCAGGAAAAAGAGTGGGCAGAATATCTGTTCAGTGGCGGTTCAATGATTGGCCTGAACAAAGACATTCTGTGCCAGTACATCGAGTACATCACCAACATTCGTATGCAGGCGGTCGGTCTTGATTTGCCGTTCCAGACGCGTTCCAACCCGATTCCATGGATCAACTCGTGGCTGGTGTCGGACAACGTGCAGGTTGCACCGCAGGAAGTTGAAGTGAGCTCGTACTTGGTCGGTCAGATTGATTCTGAAGTGGGCGAAGACGATTTCGACGGCTTCCAGCTGTAAGCATGAGCCGCTCTGTTGTTATTCTGCGTAGCTCCGGCTCCCGGCTGGAGTGCGCAGAAGATCACCCCAATCTGCTGGCGACGCTGGAAGCCAATAATCTGTGCGTTGAGTTTCAGTGTCGCGAGGGCTACTGCGGCTCTTGCCGCATGCGCTTACTGAAGGGCGAAGTGGATTATGCGGAAACCCCGTTGGCGTTTGTGCAGCAAGGCGAGATTTTGCCGTGCTGCTGTCGCGCAAAAGGGGAGATTGAGATCGAGTTGTGATTTTAGTAGGTCGCCATCAATGGCGACCCTACAGCGCGTTAGTTTTTGACTGTTTCCAGAATATCAATCCAACCGTGGCCGGTGCTGACTTCGCTGCCGTGCAGCCAGCGACGCAGCATGTTCATCGCCATCATCGCCACCACTTTCTGCCGCGTTTCCACGTTATGACGTCCATGGGTGAACTTCACGCGTTGGCCCCAGCTCGCTTCCGGCGTGTGCAAAGCAATCGACACTTCACCTTCCACTAAATTTCCTACCGACAATGCCAGCGCCGCGCCCTGCTGTTTCGCCCAATCACGTGTGCGCGCAACCTGAGTTTCCAGATCTTCATCCTGCGGCGGCAGAATTTCTGCTTTGCTGAGCGCCACGTCTGCAGCGGCCAGCTGCCAGTTAAGCAAACCGGCGGTGAACTGCTCGCTCAGCGCCAAATGGAAGCCGCGCTGCTGCAACTCGCGCGCCAGCAGCGCCGGTAAACCTTCGGTGCCTTCAAAGATGGTGCACTCAGCCAGCAACAGTTTTACCTGCTGCCACACTTGCTCCATCGCAACACGCTGGCTGGCGGGTCCGGTAAGTTTGATTTCGATAATCGGCATCGATGAGCGATAGCCCATCACCACGCCTTCCGGCAGCGGTAGCGGCTCCAGCTCGGCGGCAATATCACTCTCGCCACGGCCAAAGGTGGTGAGGCGTAAACACAACGGTGGTTCTGGCAATTCAAAGCGTGCTTTAAGGCGCGGAATGATCTCCTGCTCGACCATCACTTTAAATTCCGACGGCACGCCGGGCGTGAAGAAAATCCAGCAGCGATTGAGCTGCATGGCAAAGCCGCACGCGGTGCCGACCGGGTTATCCAGCATCTCGGCGATGGCGGGGATTTCTGCCTGCTTGCGATTGCTCGGCGCCATCACGCGTCCGCGACTGGCGAACCAGGCTTCCATTTTTTCCAGCCACTTTTGCTGGATAACTAATTCACTGCCGCTGGCAATGGCTGCAGCCTGCGCGCTGAGATCGTCACTGGTCGGTCCTAAACCACCGTTAACGATCAGCACGTCTGCAATCTGGCTGCGGCTCTGCAGCGCCTCCACCAGCGAGCTCATCGCATCACCGACGGTGCTGCGGCTGGTCATCGGCAAACCGTGCTGGAACAGCACATCGGCCAGCCACGCGGCGTTGGTATCGACAATCTGCCCATGTAACACTTCATCGCCCGTTGAGAGCATTTCTACACGTATCACGTTGCGTTCTCCTTTTCCCTGTCGCTTTACTGTAGGAAGCGCGCAGGCGAAACACAATCGCGGATGATGCGAAACAGGGATTTAGCGGGAATAAGCGGCGGGATAATCAGGAAGCGGGCGCGAAGCGTGTCGCGCCCGTTGGAACTTAACGTCGAGCCAGCAGTAAACCGACAAACAGGCCAGCGGCGGCACCGATGCCAATCCCCTGCCACGGTTTTTCGTGCACATAATCATCGGCGCGGTAAGCCGCATTTTTAGCACGATAGTAATAACTGTCTGACGCCTGGCTAACGCGCGATTTAACGTCTTCCAGCGCTTGTTCAGCTTTGAGTTTCAGTTCGATGTATTTCTGATCGGCCGGATCGCCAGATGCGCGTAACACTTCTTCCAGCGTTTCCGTCAGCAGCGCCAGGTCGTCGTCAAGGTGCGTTTCAAATTGGTCTGAAGATGACACTATGTAGTTCCTCCATGTTCCTAACTCGTTGTGGTTTAACTATAGTCTTAAATTCCAGCTTTGCTGGACGGCGACTGCCAGGATTTAACCGAGTTTCGTCCATCTCAATGCAAAGTTGTGTCATGCACGGCCGAGCGGCGTGAATTCTGCTTCGCTTATTTGATTAATCTGATAAATTTTCCGCAGACTGAATTTTTTATTTCCACGACTGTCGTAACCCCCTGTAGTCAGACGTTTCTCGTCTTACGAGAGTCAAAATACACCCGAGCAGCTAAGGATTAGATTTCCGGCATGAATCGTAGAAAATTTATGAAAGCGTCCATGGCCCTCTCCGCTGTTAGCGGCATGACGGGTCTCTCCACGCTGTTTGCACAATCCGCCTGGGCTGATGATGGTATCGCCGACGGTACCGCAGTGCGCTTCGATTTCGACTCACTGAAAAAGAAAGCCTCCGCACTGGCAAAACAGCCCTGGGGCGGCGCACCCGGCCCCTTGCCCGACACCCTGGCCAATCTAACTCCGCAGGCCTATAACGAAATTCAGTACGACGCCAATCACTCGCTGTGGAACAACATCGCCGATCGTGAGCTGGACGTGCAATTCTTCCACGTCGGTATGGGCTTCAAGCGCCGCATCCGCATGTTCTCGGTCGATGCCGATAGCCGCGAAGCACGTGAGATCCACTTCCGTCCGGAACTGTTCAACTATCACAACGCTAACGTTGATACCAAACAGCTGGTGGGTAAAACCGACCTCGGCTTTGCCGGTTTCCGCGCGTTTAAGAAGCCAGAACTGGCGCGCCGCGATATCGTCTCTTTCCTCGGCGCCAGCTATTTCCGTGCAGTTGATGAGACCTTCCAGTACGGGCTCTCCGCACGCGGCGTGGCGGTCAACACCTTTAGCAACGGCAAAGAAGAGTTCCCGGACTTCACCGCATTCTGGTTTGAAACACCAAAAGCGGATGACACCACTTTTGTAGTTTATGCCCTGCTGGATGGCGCGAGCGTTACCGGTGCGTATAAGTTCACCATTCACTGCGAAGAAAAACGCGTGGTGATGGAGGTAGAAAACCACCTGTTTGCACGTAACGACATCCGCCAGCTCGGCATCGCGCCGATGACCAGCATGTTCAGCTGTGGCACCAACGAGCGCCGCATGTGCAACACTTACCATCCGCAAATTCACGACTCCGATCGCCTGGCGATGTGGACCGGTGAAGGCGAATGGATTGCGCGTCCGCTGAACAACCCGCAGCGTTTGCAGTTCAACGCCTATCAGGACGAAAACCCGCGTGGTTTTGGCCTGTTGCAGCTGGACCATGACTTCAAAAATTATCAGGATGTGATTGGCTGGTACGACAAACGTCCAAGCCTGTGGGTGGAACCGATTGGTAAATGGGGCAAAGGTGCCATTAACGTAATGGAGATTCCAACCACCGGTGAAACGCTGGATAACGTGGTGTGCTTCTGGCAGCCATCAGAACCAGTGAAAGCCGGCAGCGAGTTCAACTTCCAGTACAAACTCTACTGGAGCCAGTTGCCGCCAGTGCGCAGTGGTTTGGCGCGTGTCGATGCCACTCGCACCGGTATTGGTGGCTTCCCGGAAGGTTGGGCGCCAGGCGAACACTTCCCGGAAACCTGGTCACGTCGCTTTGCCATTGATTTTGTTGGTGGCGATCTGAAAGCCGCAGCGCCGAAAGGCATTGAGCCGGTGATTACCGTTTCAGAAGGCACATTCAAGCAGGTTGAGATTCTCTACGTCGAGCCACTGAACGGTTACCGCATACTGTTTGACTGGTATCCGAATAGCGACTCGACCAAACCGGTTGATATGCGCCTGTTCCTGCGTACCAAAGATGAGACGCTGAGTGAAACCTGGCTTTATCAGTACTTCCCGCCGCCGCCGGATCAACGTAAATATGTTGATGACCGGCAGATGACGCCGGGCTGATGATAACGGCGAGGAGCAATCCTCGCCGTTATGCTTTCTGCATGCCGATGTGGGGAATGTCATCTTCCATATACACTTCGGTTACCGCTTTAAAGCCCAGACGACCGTAGAAACCTTCCAGATGTGCCTGAGCTGAGAGATAGATAGCGCGCTGCGACCAATGCTTCTCGCAGCTCTCCAGCGCCTTCTCCATCAAGCGATATCCCAGCTTCAAACCGCGCGCCTCTTCAGAAACGATCACACGACCAATCAGCACCGGCGCAGAGTCCAGCGCTGGCGTTAACACCCGTGCATAGGCCAGCAGCTTACCGTCGAGGAATCCCAAAATGTGACGGTTATCAGCGGCTAAATCCTGACCATCAATATCCTGATACGGACAGTTTTGTTCCACGATGAAGACATGATTGCGCAGCGCCAGCAGCGTGTAGAGTTGCTGCGCCGTCAGTTCACTGTGGTGGCAATCAAGCCAAAGCATTTTCATGGTGCTTCCTTGTCTGAGCAAAAAAAGTGATCCGTTGAGAATATCACACCGGCTACGCCAAACGCAGTGAGCAGCAGCGGCAGCTGAAAACCTCGTGGTGACTCTGTGCTCAATCTCTCACTACGCCGTGAATTGCAGGCAAAAAAAAATCAGGCCCGAAGGCCTGATTCAGTCATGACGCGAGTCTTTATTACATCAGCGGCTGAGCCATCTGCACCAGTGTAATCAGCGGCTGCGGATAAACACCGAGCAGCAATACCAGAATCGCAGAGATCAGCACCACAACACCGCCAGCCGTAAACGCCCAGTTGGCTTGCGTATCGCGGTTATGCAGTTCAGGCGGGCTGAGATACAGACTCACCGTTACGCGCAGATAGTAGTAAAGACCAATCGCACTACCTGCAACCACCGCACCACTCAACCACCACAGATGTGCGTTCACACTCGAGGCGATAACGTAGAACTTACCGATGAAGCCGAGCGTCATTGGGATACCCGCCAGTGACAACATCATCACCGTCATGACCGCAGACAGAATCGGACGATGCCAGAACAGACCTCGATAGGAATACAGCGTGTCGGCATCCGGACCGCGATATGGGCTCGACATCAGGCTCACAACGCCGAACGCGCCCAGGCTGCTGAACAGGTAACCGGCCAGATATACGCCCGCAGTTTCCAGCGACAGCTGATGGGTTTTCACCGCAATCAGCGCAACTAACAGATAACCAAGGTGCGCAATTGAGGAGTAACCAAGCAGACGCTTGATGTTGCTCTGGGAAATCGCCATCAGGTTACCGAACAGAATCGATGCGAAGGCAATGATGCCCAGCACGGTACGAACGGCTTCGCTGTCAGTGACTGGTGCGTACATGAACAGGCGCATAATCACGCCAAAGATGGCGATCTTGCTGGCGGTGGCGAGGAAGGTTGAAACCGGCGCAGGCGCACCCTGATAAACGTCCGGTGTCCACAGGTGGAATGGTACCAGCGACAGTTTGAAGCCCAGACCGATAATCATCATGCCAAGACCCAGCAGCAACAGCGGCTCCTGAATCATGCTATCGCTCAGACTTTTGCCCAGCTGCACAAAGCTCAGGCTACCGGAATCAGCATAAATCAGCGCGATACCAAACAGCAGGAACGATGAGGCCGCCGCCGACAGAATGGTGTATTTCAGTGACGCTTCCAGCGAACGTTTCTGGCGGAAAGCGTAACCAATCAAACCAAACAGCGGCAGTGACAGCAGTTCGATGCCGATGAACAGCGCCGCCAGATGGTTGGCGCTCGCCAGCACAATCCCGCCGAGTGCCGCAATCAGCACCAGCAGATAGAACTCATCTTTGTTGTCCGGGAAACCAGCCAGCCACGGATAGGCAAAGGTGCAAGTGGCTAAACTCGCCAGCACCACCAGCGCGGTGTAGAACATCGAATAGCCATCAACGCGCAGCAGCGGCGTGACATCCATCGCTCCCGCCTGGCCAACAAACCACAGAGAAAACAGCGCAATGTTAAGTCCGATCACCGTCAACGTGGCATTAACAAAGTGATTGCGTCGCCACGCAATGGACAGCATCACCACCACCACCGTCAATCCGACGATCAACAGCGGCAGTAACGCGATCAGATGTTGAGGAGTTATTGTCATGGCGAATTACGGCCTTGTAGTTGAAATTGAAGCGGTAAACCACTGCTGAATATTGCTCATCGCAGCATGGGATGTGTCCAGGATTGGCTGTGGATAAATCCCCAGCAGCACCAGCAACACCACCAATACGCCGATAGTCAGGAACTCACGCGGTGACATGCCTGGCAGCGGATCTTTCGACTTGGCTTCGCCGAAGTAAGCGCGCTGCATCATGATCAGGGAGTAAACCGAAGCAAACACCAGACCAAAGGTTGCGATGACGATAATCACCGGTACCACCTGGAAACTGCCGGTCAAAATCATGAATTCGCCAACAAAGTTACCGGTGCCCGGCATACCGAGGTTGGCAACCGCAAAGAACAGTGACAGACCCGGAATCCATTTGATACGTGACCACAAACCGCCCATCTGACGAAGGTCGCGGGTATGAAGACGCTCATACAGCTGACCGCACAAGATGAACAGTGCCGCAGCAGAAAGACCGTGCGCAATCATCTGAATTACCGCGCCCTGGAACGCCAGTTGGCTGCCGGTGTAGATGGCGATCAACACGAAGCCCATGTGCGAAATAGAGGTGTAAGCAATCAAACGTTTGATATCGAACTGCGAGAACGCCATCCATGCACCGTAGAAGATGCCGATGATACCGAGCCACATGGCAATCGGTGCGAACTCTGCTGACGCATTCGGGAACAGCGGCAGGCTAAAGCGCAGCAAGCCGTAGGCCGCGGTTTTCAGCAAGATACCTGCGAGGTCAACCGAACCAGCGGTTGGTGCCTGGCTATGTGCATCTGGCAACCAACCGTGTAATGGCACCACCGGCATTTTCACCGCAAAGGCGATGAAGAAGCCGAGCATCAGCAGATACTCAACGGTGTGTGACATTGGCGTTTTCAGCAACTCTTCGTAGCTGAAAGTCCATACGCCAGTAGCGTTGTAGTGCACAAACACCAGCGCCAGAATCGACACCAACATGATCAGACCAGATGCCTGGGTGTAGATGAAGAACTTGGTCGCCGCGCTGATACGCGTTTTACCGTCGGATGCTTTATGGCCCCAAAGTGCGATGAGGAAGTACATCGGCACCAGCATCATTTCCCAGAAGAAGAAGAACAGGAACATGTCGATGGAGAGGAACACGCCAATCACACCACCGAGAATCCACATCAGGTTGAGGTGGAAGAAGCCCTGATATTTCTCAATTTCGTTCCAGGAGCACAGCACCGCCATCAAACCGAGCAGTCCGGTCAGCACCACCATCAGCAGCGACAGACCATCAATCGCCAGATGGAAGTTGATGCCAAAGCGCGGAATCCACGGTAGGGAGAAAGTCGATTGCCATTGCGGAATGCCCGCAGCCTGCGTCAGTGAATAGCCTCCCTGCAACCACAGCTGCAGGCCAAGCGCTAGCGTCAGGCCCATGGTGATCATGGCAATCCAGCGCGGTACCTTTGCGCCGAGGCGCTCTGCCAACCAGCAGAGTAAGCCCCCAACGAAGGGGATAATTATTAGCCAAGGTAATAACACGGCGAACTTCCCTTTTTATTGCCTTACTTCAGGCAATTTTTGACATTCTAATTGGGCGAGCGAACCCGCCCCGCTCATCAATCTTTAAATCACCAGCAGCAGCGCCAGCACCACAACGGCACCGACACTCATTGAAGCCACGTACCAGCGCAGATAACCGTTTTCACTCACCACTAAACCTTTGTTACCAATGCGCGACAGCAGCGCAGGCAGGTTCATCAGTGAATTTAGCGGATCGCTTTTCAGTAACCAGGCAATGCCGAGATAAGGTTTTACAAACACCTTGTCATACAGCCAGTCGAAGCCCCAGGCCGCGAACCACCAGGTGCCGAAGAAACGACCCGGCGCACTGTTGGCAATGCTGGTCACCAGCTGACGTTTACCCAGCCACAGCGCTGCAGCGATCAGGATACCGACGATAGCCACTACGCCTGAGGTGATTTCCAGCATCACTTTGCCGCCTTCACCAAACTCGTTCTGCGGCAGCACGCCCGCCAGAGGAGGCGTAATCAGCGCACCAATAAAGGTGGAGAGCACCATCAGAACAATCAACGGCAGGTGATGCGTAATGCCTTTACCGGCGTGAGCATGAATTTTCTCTTCACCGTGGAACACGATAAAGATCATGCGGAAGGTGTAGATCGAGGTGAGGAATGCACCCACCAGACCCGCCACCATCAGATTGATGTGACCATTCGCCATCGCACCAAACAGGATTTCATCTTTACTGTAGAAACCTGCGGTGATCAGCGGCAGCGCAGCCAGCGCGGCGCCGCCCACCAGGAAGCAGACATACACCAGCGGGATGCTTTTACGCAGGCCGCCCATTTTGAAAATGTTCTGCTCGTGATGGCAGGCCAGAATGACCGAGCCTGAAGAGAGGAACAGCAAAGCTTTAAAGAATGCATGCGTCATCAGGTGGAAAATCGCCGCGTCCCATGCCTGCACGCCCAGCGCGAGGAACATGTAGCCGATCTGACTCATAGTTGAGTAAGCCAACACGCGTTTGATGTCGGTTTGCACCAATGCCGCAAAACCTGCCAGCACCAGGGTAATCGCACCAATGATACCCACCAGATGCAGCACTTCCGGCGTTAACAGGAACAGACCGTGCGTACGTGCAATCAGGTAAACACCGGCGGTCACCATAGTCGCGGCGTGAATCAGTGCCGAAACCGGAGTAGGACCGGCCATCGCATCCGCCAGCCAGGTTTGTAATGGCAGCTGTGCCGATTTACCGACCGCGCCACCCAACAGCATCAGAGTTGCCCACTGCAGCATATGGTTGTCTGCAGCGAAGTGCGCTGGTGCCAGTTCAACCAGTTCACGGAAGTTCAGCGTGCCCAGCTCGTTGTAAAGAATGAACAAGGCGAAAGCGAGGAACACATCACCTACACGGGTGATGATAAAGGCTTTCATCGCCGCTTTGCCGTTCTCTGGATTGCTGTAGTAGAAGCCAATCAGCAGATATGAGCACAGGCCCACGCCTTCCCAGCCGAGATACATCAGCATCAGGTTATCGGCCAGCACCAACACCACCATGCTCGCGATGAACAGGTTGGTGTAAGCGAAGAAGCGCGAATAACCCTCTTCACCACGCATGTACCATGAAGCAAACATGTGGATGAAGAAGCCAACGCCGGTGACGACGGACAGCATGGTCAGAGAAAGACCGTCCAGCACCAGATTCACTTTGATGTCAAAGTTGCCGACGTGAATCCAGGTCCACAGCGCTTGGGTGAACGGCTGCTGACCCTGGTTGAAGAAGTCGAAACCGGCATAAATAGTGGTTAATGCTGCCAGACCAACAGAACCCATACCGATTGCTGCCGACAGGTTCTCCGACCAGCGACCGCGTGAAAACGCCAATAGCAGGAAGCCAATTAGCGGAAATAATACGGTTAAATAGAGAAGATTCATCCGCGCATCTCGCTCACTGTGTCAATGTTCAGCGTCTGACGACGACGATAGAGCTGGAGCAACAGCGCCAGACCAATACTCGCTTCCGCCGCCGCAAGGCTAATCGCCAGGATGTACATCACCTGACCATCAGCTTGTCCCCAATAGCTGCCTGCTACCACCAGCGCTAACGCGGAGGCATTGATCATGATTTCCAGACCAATCAGCATAAACAGGATGTTACGACGCAGCACCACGGAGGTCAGGCCGAGAACAAACAGCACAGCGGCCAGCATCAGGCCGTGTTGTAACGGGATCATGCGTGATCCTCCTTATTCGCTTGCGCATCAGCTTGACGATTGCTCAGCACTTCGCCATGACGCTCTTCACGTCCAATATGGAAGGCCACGACCAGACCGGCGAGCAGCAGCATTGATGCCAGCTCAACCGCCAGAACATAGGGACCAAACAAGCTGATACCGACTGCTTTAGCGTCGATGACGGTGCCATCAATGCCTTGATCGGTTGCTGTGCTAATCGCGTAAATCATTACCGCCAGCAGCAGTAAAGAGACGATGCCCGGACCAATCCATAGCGAAGGCTTCAGCCATTCGCGCTCCTGATCCTGCTGGGTTTTGCCCAGGTTCAGCATCATCACCACGAAGACGAACAGCACCATGATGGCGCCTGCGTAGACGATGATTTCCAGCGCACCGGCAAAGTAGGCGCCCATTGAGAAGAACACGCCTGCAATCGACAGCAGCGAAACGATCAGGTACAGCAGCGCATGTACCGGATTGGTGTGGGTGATGACGCGCAGCGTCGTCAACACCGCCACCAGTCCGCAAAGATAAAACGCAAATTCCATACCTGGCTCCTTAAGGTAACAACCCTTTGACGTCGATCGGCTTGGCTTCGTTTTCCGCTTCGCCCTTCTCTTTTCCGTCGATCGCCATACCAGCCATACGATAGAAGTTGTACTCCGGATATTTACCCGGACCGGAAATCAGCAGGTCTTCTTTCTCATACACCAGATCCTGACGCTTAAACTCACCCAGTTCAAAATCGGGTGTCAGCTGGATCGCGGTGGTTGGGCAAGCCTCTTCACACAGGCCGCAGAAGATGCAACGTGAGAAGTTGATGCGGAAGAATTCCGGATACCAGCGTCCATCTTGCGTCTCGGCTTTCTGCAGTGAAATACAGCCGACAGGACAAGCTACCGCACATAAGTTACAGGCAACGCAACGCTCTGCGCCGTCCGGATCGCGCGTCAGCACGATACGGCCACGATAACGTGGCGGCAGATAAACCGGCTCTTCCGGATACATTTGGGTTTCGCGCTTGGCGAAGGCATGCATGCCTATCATCCAGATACTGCGCACTGTCGTGCCGAAGCCAACGACAATATCTTTTAAAGTCATCTCAATGTCCCTTACTGCGCGGTGTACAGAATCACTGCGGCGGTCGCCAGCAGGTTCAACAGCGTCAACGGCAGACACACTTTCCAGCCGAACGACAGCACCTGGTCATAGCGTGGACGCGGCAGCGCAGCACGAATCAGGATAAACATCACCATGAAGAACGCTGTTTTCAGAGCGAACCAGATGAATGGCGGCAGGAACGGGCCGTGCCAGCCACCGAAGAACAGCGTCACGATCAGCGCTGATACGGTGGTGATCGCCACGTATTCGCCCACGAAGAACAGGCCGAATTTCATACCGGCGTATTCGATGTGGTAACCGTCCGCCAGCTCCTGCTCTGCTTCGGGTTGGTCAAATGGATGACGGTGACATACCGCTACGCCCGCGATGCAGAAGGTAAGGAAGCCAAAGAACTGAGGAATGATGTTCCACAGATGCGCCTGGCTTTCGACGATGGCATTCATGTTGAACGAGCCGGCTTGCGCCACCACACCCATCAGTGACAAACCAAGGAACACTTCGTAGCTCAGCGTCTGCGCCGATGCACGCATCGCACCCAACAGTGAGTATTTGTTGTTACTCGACCAGCCCGCGAACAGCACCGCATACACCGCCAGACCCGCCATCATCAGGAAGAACAGCAGACCAATGTTCAGGTCGGTGACCATCCAGGTTGGCGAAACCGGCACAATAGCGAAGGCCAGCAGCAGCGATACGAAGGCAATAACCGGTGCCAGCGTAAAGATGAAGCGGTCGGTAAAGGGTGGAACCCAGTCCTCTTTAAAGAACATTTTGATCATGTCGGCAGCCAGCTGCAGCGAGCCGCCCCAGCCAACACGGTTCGGTCCGTAACGGTTCTGCCACAGGCCGAGCAGACGACGCTCGGCGAAACTCATGAAAGCACCGCAACCGACAACCACCAACAAGATGACCAGCGCTTTGCCGATGTTGATCAGGATTTCAATAACGTCCGGTGTCAGCCAACTCATTGCGCGGCCTCCTGCAGTTTGTCAATTTGCGCACCTGAGAGGAACGGCGGCACACCCGGCATACCGAGCGGTAAACCAACCTGCCCTGCTTGCAGCGACGCAGAGAAACGTACCGGCAAGCGCAGTGTTTCGCCCGCACAGACCAGCTCAACGCAAGCACCGTTATTGACGCCCAGTTTCTCAGCATCAGCCGGGTTAATCACCAGCGTGGCTGGCGACATGCGTTTTTGGAAGGTGGTTGAACGCTGAGTCATCTCCTCGCTACCAAACAGCTGATAGTAAGGTGCGACGCGCCACTGGCTGCCTTCAACAAAGCTTTCCGGAATCGCGGTAAACCACGGCAGAGAACGATCGCTGGCTTCGAAAAGACGCACGCCTGGATCGCCATGACGCAATTTGCCGCCCACTTCAGCCTGGAACTTGTTCCATGCTTGCGGTGAGTTCCAGCCAGGCGCCCAGGCAAAAGGAATCTGCGAACGCGGTGCGCTTGGTTGGTTGTTACCTTCCATGGAGAAGGCAAACATGGTGTCTTTATCTTGCGGCTGACGCGGTTCATGCACGCTGATGTTGGCGCGCATCGCAGTACGGCCACTGTTACGGTGCGGTGAACGTGCCAGTTTTTGACCGCGGATACGGAAGCTGGCGTCTGGCGCAGCATCCTTAATGCCTTTCAGCTGTGGCAGCGCCGCAACGGTGGCATCAATCACGTGATCCAGCTGAGTCCAGTCGATGTGACGGCTCTCAACCGCGCTGTGCAGCGAACGCAACCAGCGCCAGCTTTCCAGCATCACTACGCTATCATCGTAATAAGCGGGATCGTAAACCTGGAAGAAGCGCTGCGCGCGGCCTTCGTGGTTGATTGAGGTGCCATCGCTCTCCGCGAAGCTGGCGGTGGAGAGCACTAAACCGGCTTTTTCCAGCGTGGCGGTACGTTGGTGATCGACCACAATCACGTTAGCGGTAGTATCCAGCGCCGCATCAACTTTGGCTTTAGGTGCATGACGATAGAGATCGTTTTCCAGCACCACCAGCGCATCAGCTTCGCCTTTGCTCAGCTGTTCCAGCGCGCTATCCAGCGATTGGCCGCCCATTAGGCCGAGGCCAAAGCTGTTTGCCGCACCCGCGAGGAAGGTAATACCGACATCGGCACCACGCGCTTTCAGCGCTTTCGCCACGTTAGCTGCGGCTTCAATCATCGCGATGCTACCGGAATGGGTTCCGGAGATAATCAGCGGTTTTTTCGCACCTGCCAGCGCCTGAACCACTACATCAACCTTGCCGTTGAGTTTGCTGTCGAAGCCGCTAACTGCCGGCGCGCTTTCATCCAGCGCATTGGCAATCGCGAAGCCGAGACGCGCCTGATCTTCCACCGGAGCGCGATAGCTCCACGCAGCGATATCATCCAGGCGGGTTTCGTCGACGTTGGTGACGAACAGCGGATGTTTGGCGTGCTGACCGATATTAAGGATGGCCGCGATCTGCCAGTCAGCCACTTTCTGCGCCGCTGCCATCTCACGTGCTTTGCCTTTTACTGCCTGACGAACAGACAACGCCACGCGCGCGCCGACCTGAGTCAAATCTTCACCCAGCACCAGCACCGCATCGTAGCTTTCAATTTCGCGCAGTGATGGCGTGTAGATGCCGCCGTCCTGCAGGACTTTCAGCATCAGCTCAACGCGAGCCTGCTCACCTGCTGGCATACCGGTTGAGAAGTTGGCTGCGCCAACCAGCTCACGCAGCGCGAAGTTACTTTCAATGCTGGCGCGTGGAGAACCGATACCGATCACTTTTTTCGCCCGGCGCAATACATCCGCCGCCGCATTCACCGCTTGTTCAGCATTCAGGCTGACCCAATCGTTGCCGCGTTGCTGAACGGGATGACGTGGACGATCTTTGCGGTTGACGTAGCCGTAACCGAAACGACCGCGATCGCACAGGAAGTAGTGGTTTACGGTGCCGTTGTAACGGTTTTCGATACGACGCAATTCACCATAGCGTTCGCCTGGGCTGGTGTTACAACCCACGCTGCACTGCTGGCAGATGCTTGGCGCGAACTGCATATCCCATTTACGGTTATAGCGTTCGGAGTGCGTTTTATCGGTAAATACGCCGGTCGGACAGATTTCCACCAGGTTACCGGAGAATTCGCTTTCCAGCGTCCCATCTTCCGGGCGACCAAAGTAGACGTTGTCGTGAGCGCCATAGACGCCGAGATCTTTGCCGTCCGCATAATCTTTGTAGTAACGCACGCAGCGATAGCAGGCGATACAGCGGTTCATTTCATGCGAAATGAACGGGCCTAGATCCTGATTCTGGTGGGTGCGTTTGGTGAAGCGATAACGACGGAAACTGTGTCCGGTCATTACCGTCATATCTTGCAGATGGCAGTTACCACCCTCTTCGCACACCGGGCAGTCGTGCGGATGGTTGGTCATCAGCCATTCCACCACGCTTTCACGAAACTCTTTGGCTTCGCCATCGTCGATGGAGATAAAGGTGCCGTCTGACGCTGGAGTCATGCAGGACATGACAAGGCGACCGCGGGTATCTTCGGCATTCTGGAATTGCTTCACCGCGCACTGGCGGCAGGCCCCTACGCTTCCCAGCGCCGGATGCCAGCAAAAATAAGGAATATCAAGGCCCAGAGAGAGACACGCCTGTAGCAGGTTGTCCGCTCCGTTCACATCATATTCTTTACCGTCTACATGGATTGTAGCCATAGTGAACATGCTTCCGTAAGGCTCGCCCTAAGACGAGCGTTAAACATCTAATTCTTTCCCCACGCCATTTCGGCGTGAGGTGAGTTCCGTGTACGGCGGCTGATTACCAGCGCGCTTTCAGCAGGTTCGGCTGAATACCGCCGATGGCGCGGGTATTGCCAAACACCTGCGGCGCAATGCCAGCTTCAAACTCTTCACGGAAATATTTAATCGCGCTCTGCAATGGCTCGACGGCGCCCGGTGCGTGGGCACAGAAGGTTTTACCTGGGCCAAGCTGGCGGCAGAGTTGCTGCAGGGTTTCAATATCACCCGGCTGACCTTTCTTCTGCTCCAGCGCACGCAGGATTTTCACGCTCCATGGCAAGCCATCGCGGCACGGCGTACACCAGCCGCAGGACTCGCGCGCAAAGAACTCTTCCAGGTTACGCACCAGCGAAACCATGTTGATTTCGTGATCGACCGCCATCGCCAGCGCCGTACCTAAACGACTGCCGGCTTTACCAATGCTGGCAAACTCCATCGGCAAATCCAGATGCTGATCGGTAAGGAAGTCGGTTCCTGCGCCGCCTGGCTGCCAGGCTTTGAATTTCAAGCCATCGCGCATGCCACCAGCATAATCCTCGAGGATTTCACGCGCGGTGGTACCGAATGGCAATTCCCAGACGCCAGGATTTTTCACGCGTCCGGAAAAGCCCATCATTTTGGTGCCGGTGTCTTCGCTGGTAGAGATGTTTTTGTACCAGTCAACGCCGTTAAGGAAGATGGCAGGCACGTTCGACAGCGTTTCCACGTTGTTAACGCAGGTCGGCTTACCCCATACGCCGGCACTGGCCGGGAATGGCGGCTTAGAACGTGGGTTCGCACGACGTCCTTCCAACGAGTTGATCAGCGCGGTCTCTTCGCCGCAGATATAACGACCTGCGCCGGTGTGGACGATCAGCTCGAAATCAAAACCGGTGCCGAGAATATTCTTGCCGAGGTAGCCTGCTTCGGTAGCTTCCGCAATCGCGCGACGCAGATTGACGGCCGCTTCGATGTACTCACCACGTAAGAAGATGTAGCCACGATAAGCTTTCAGCGCGAACGCACTGATCAGCATGCCTTCTACCAACTGGTGCGGCAGTTGCTCCATCAGCAAGCGGTCTTTATACGTGCCCGGCTCCATTTCATCGGCGTTACACAGCAGGTAACGGATGTTCATGGATTCGTCTTTCGGCATCAGACTCCACTTCAGGCCGGTGTTAAAGCCTGCGCCACCACGACCTTTCAGGCCGGAGTCTTTGACCGCCGCGACGATTTCGTCCTGGCTAAAATCTTTCAACGCTTTTTCTGCGCCGACATACCCGTTTTTACTGCGATATTCATCGATCCAAATTGGCTGCTTGTCGTCACGGAGACGCCAGGTCAGCGGATGCGTTTCGGCAGTACGAATGATCTGTTTAATGGTCATTGATACTGCTCCAGCAAGTTGGCGATGCCTTCAGGCGTCAGATGAACGTGGGTATCTTCATCCACCATCATGGTCGGCCCCTTATCGCAGTTACCGAGGCAGCAAGTGGGCAGCAGCGTAAAGCGACCATCCGCCGTGGTTTGGCCCGGCTTGATGTTCAGCTTCTGCTCCAGCGCATCCTGAATCCCCTGATAACCCGTGATGTGGCACACCACGCTGTCACAGTAGCGAATGACGTGACGGCCAACCGGCGTGCGGTAGATTTGGCTATAGAAAGTCGCCACACCTTCAACATCACTGGCAGGAATACCCAGAACGTCGGCGATGGCGTTAATCGCGCCATCTGGCACCCAACCGCGCTGTTTCTGCACGATCTTCAACGCTTCGATCGAAGCGGCGCGTGCATCTTCGTAATGGTGTTTCTCGTGCTCGATAGCGTGGTGCTCGGCCTCGCTCAGCACGAAGACCTCTGTAGGGTCGATGGTGTGAATAGCAATTTTTTGATCGTGCATAATTAGCGGTCCACGTCTGACATAACAAAATCGATACTACCGAGGTAAACGATCAAGTCGGATACCAGGCTGCCGCGGATCACCGATGGGATCTGCTGCAGGTGCGGGAAGCTCGGCGTACGCACGCGGGTGCGATAGCTCATGGTGCTGCCATCGCTGGTCAGGTAGTAACTATTGATCCCTTTGGTCGCCTCAATCATCTGGAAGGATTCGTTGGCCGGCATGATTGGGCCCCACGAAACCTGCAGGAAGTGAGTGATCAGGGTTTCAATGTGCTGCAGCGTGCGCTCTTTCGGCGGCGGCGTTGTCAGCGGATGATCCGCTTTGAACGGGCCTTCAGGCATGTTGTTCAGGCACTGTTCCAGAATGCGCAGTGACTGCCACATCTCTTCCATTTTCAGCTGCACGCGGGTGTATGCATCACTGATGCCAGCGCCAACCGGAATCTCGAAATCGAAGTTTTCGTAGCCTGAATACGGACGCCATTTACGCACGTCAAAATCTAAACCGGTGGCACGCAAACCAGCGCCGGTGGTGCCCCACGCCAGTGCTTCATCCATGTTATACGCCGCAACGCCTTGCGAACGGCCCATCAACACGGTATTGCGCAGTGCGGCTTTGTCATACTCTTTCAGACGCTTCGGCATCCAGTCGAGGAAGTCACGCAGCAAACGTTCCCAGCCTTTCGGCAGGTCATGCGCTACGCCGCCGATGCGGAACCACGCCGGGTGCATACGGAAACCGGTAATCGCTTCCACCACGTCATAGATTTTCTGACGGTCGGTAAAGGCGAAGAACACCGGCGTCATCGCGCCGACGTCCTGAATAAAGGTGGAGATATAGAGCAGATGGCTGTTGATGCGGAACAGCTCGGACAGCATCACACGGATCACATTGACGCGATCCGGCACGGTAATACCCGCCAGTTTTTCCACCGCCAGCACGTACGGCATTTCATTTACGCAGCCGCCGAGGTACTCGATACGGTCGGTGTACGGAATGTAGCTGTGCCAGGATTGGCGCTCGCCCATCTTCTCAGCACCACGATGGTGGTAGCCGACATCGGGAACGCAATCGACGATCTCTTCACCATCCAACTGCAGAATGATACGGAAAGCACCGTGCGCAGAGGGGTGGTTTGGACCGAGGTTGAGGAACATGAAGTCCTCATTAGTGGTACTGCGCTTCATGCCCCAATCTTCAGGCTTGAAGGTCAGCGCCTCCATCTCCAGATCTTCTTTCTGCTTGGTCAGCTCGAAGGGATCGAACTCGGTGGCGCGCGCCGGGTAATCTTTACGCAGCGGATGGCCTTCCCACGTCTGCGGCATCATGATGCGCGTCAGGTGCGGGTGACCATTGAAAGTGATACCAAACATCTCCCAGGTTTCGCGCTCATACCAGTTGGCGTTGGCGAAAATTTTGGTGATGGTTGGCACATTCAGATCGTTTTCAGATAAAGCAACCTTGAGCATGATGTCGCGGTTACGTTCAATTGAAAGCAGATGATAGAAAACGGAAAAATCCGCGGCGGGCAAACCGGCGCGGTTAGTGCGTAAGCGCTCATCAAAACCGTGCAAGTCATAAAGCATGACATATGGCTTAGGCAGCTTGCGCAGGAATTCAACGATTTCTAATAGCTGTTCACGCTTTACCCAGACAACCGGAATCCCGGTGCGGGTAGCCTGAACGGTAAAGGCATCCGGCCCAAAACGGTTACGCAGCTCGCCGACCACTGGGTCATCCAGGTGATCGCGGGTTTGCCATGAAGGCTGTGCGAGATCTTGCGTGGTTAAATCAGTCATACGTTACTCACCATTCCGGCCTGTAATCAGGCGCTCAAAAGAAGGCGTCAGGATGGCGGCGCACATTAAATTGTGATGTTCTGCTGTGGCCGTGGCTCCATCCGTGTACGGGAAGCTTAAACTTCGTCTGGCGATCTCAGGTTGGTGACGGCAATACGCTCGCCACGCTTTCTTTCACGCTCTGGCTGCATATTGGCGCGATAAACACCCTGATCTCCCACCACCCACGACAGTGGACGACGCTCTTTGCCAATCGACTCACGCAGCAGCAGCAACGCCTGCATATACGCTTCTGGACGCGGCGGGCAGCCAGGAATGTAAACGTCAACCGGCAGGAATTTATCTACGCCCTGCACCACCGAGTAGATGTCATACATGCCACCCGAGTTAGCGCAAGCGCCCATGGAAATCACCCATTTCGGCTCCAGCATTTGGTCATATAAACGCTGAATAACCGGCGCCATTTTGGTAAATGGCGTACCGGCGATCACCATGAAGTCAGCCTGACGTGGCGAGGCGCGCATTACTTCGGCACCAAAACGTGCCACGTCATGCACTGCGGTGAAGGATGTGGTCATTTCCACGTAGCAACAGGAAAGGCCGAAGTTATACGGCCAGAGAGAGTTTTTACGACCCCAGTTCACCATGTCATGCAGGGCATGCTCGAGCTTGCCCATGTAGACGCTGCGGTGAACGTGTTGTTCCAGCGGATCGGTAACCGTTTCCTGTTTCTGCAGAGGATAACGATCGTTATCGCCGCCCCCGTTCGGGTCTACGCGTGTCAGCGTGTAGTCCATCTTATTGCCTCGCTTTTACTGCTTATGAGGGTTGGTGTGGCTGTGACTGACCGGGACAGATTTGACCACTACGCGACGACGCGCAGGAGCCCAATCCAGCGCACCGATGCGCACCAGATAAACCAGGCCTGCCAAGAGCACCAAAATGAAAATTGCGGCTTCGACAAAGCCGACCCAACCGCTTTCGCGAATGGACGTCGACCATGCGTATAAATAGAGGGCTTCGACGTCGAATATGACGAAGAACATCGCAACCAGATAGAATTTTGCAGAGAGGCGAATATGAGTGTCACCGACCGACTCAATACCCGATTCGAACGGAGTGTCCTTGTGTCGCGCACGCGCACGACCACCTAACAACCAGCCACCGGTCAACATAAAGGCACACAGGCCGAATGCGATAACGATAAAAACAATAAATGCCCAGTGATGAGCGATCACTTCTGTAGTTGTCGACATACTCTTTGCTTACTCATCAAAAGTGGTGATGGCATCCTGCTCTGTTGCAGCAAACACACCACATCGATTCAAGGGAAGGATAAAAAACCTTATAAATTTTGCTGTTATTAGCAATAAAGCAGCAATTTTATAGGGGTTTTTACTCCTTTCTATAACCTTTTGTCAACTTTGACAAAAGTATCCAAACATTATTTTACAGCTGCATCATATTATTAACATTCAACCCTCGAAGCGCCAGCTAAATCGCTTCAGTTTGTGAGGTTAATTTTAGTGTAGCGGGTATTCACATGCGTGGATCGTGCATTTAACAATCATATTTTGACAGGTCTCGCCCGAGATTCCCCCCCCTTATCAGGGGTATTTTTTTGATCTAAAGCACATAACTGGGTTTTATGCTGAAAAAAACAGCGGAGTGGACGAAAAAATGCCCTGGTAAAGTTGGCACGAATTGATAAAACCATTCCAAAATGGATAAAAATGGAACGCGTTTCATTTTTAAGAATGAGATTGAAATAAAGTCGAGGGAATTACATTTAAAGCGGCAAGTAAAATGGAATAAAAAAAGCCTTAGCCGGTAATTACCACGCTAAGGCCCATTTTTATACGTTTTAACAATTAACCGGTATTCCATTTGCGAGGAATTACCAGCAACTGTAACTCCTACTCTTCGTCATCCAGCAGCAAAGTACCGTCTGGATTAGCGCTCAGATTGTAAGGATCATTGGTAGACTGCATGGCATTGAAGATGGCCAACGCCAGTTCGTTATCGCTGTCTGGATTACGGCACAGCAGATATTGGGTATCCGGCAGCACTGGCAAACCTTCTGCAGCGCCCATCACCCGCAATTCTGGGCTCATCATCTCGACTGGACGCGCTGTCACACCCAAGCCCGCTTTAACCGCCGCACGAACGGCAGCCAGCGTAGAAGCAACATACGAGATGCGCCACGGAATGCCAGCTTCGTTGAGGTGATCAATCGCCATATCGCGATACGGGCTTGGCTCATCCAGCAGGACCAAAGGAATGGCTTCCCCGCGCTGGAAGATATAATCTGCCGCGCAGTACCACAACGTTGGCGAAGTACGCAGTACCTGATGAGTAAAGTTTCCTGGGCTGGACGTCGTCACAACCAGATCGACTTCACCTTGATTAAGCATTTCCATCATGAACGGGTTGCGCTTAACACGCACATCAATGGCCAGCTTCGGATAGACCGACGTTACGCGGTTAAGCAGGAACGGCAGAATGGTATCTGAGGTATCATCTGAAGCGCCAATGGTCAGAACGCCCTGGATGTTGCTGTACATTAAAGAGGTGCAAGCTTCGTCATTAAAACGAAGGATTTTCCTGGCGTAACCCAGCAGTTGAATGCCATGCTCCGTCAGCAATTTATTACGTCCATGTCTGGCAAACAGCTCTTTACCTACCAATTGTTCCAGACGTTGCATCTGCTGGCTCACTGCTGACTGCGTTCTGCACACGGCGGCAGCGGCTGCTGCAAAAGTGTTCAGATCGGCAACGGCAACAAATGTACGCAGCAGATCGAGGTCGAGATTCAGTATCGGACGATTTGCATTAGTCATGTTTTTTCTTCACTTATAAGATTTTTTAAAACTACTACCCTGGTGTATTACCCGACTTATCAAAGAGATAAGAGGCAATGGTGCTTAATGACAGCCCTGTGTGGAGCTGCCATGAAAAAATTTTGTCAGGCGGATGCCGACGATCGCACCACTCTGAGATCAGAGCAGCGTCGTCATTATAGACAGCAGAACTTCTGGGCCGAAAACGTATGTCGTACAGGTGCTGGAAGCTGCGTAGTTGTCTATGTATCCCGCGTAAAGTCCATGCGGGTTAAAAAGAAATAACATCATGTTATGTAGATGCGAAGCGATAAAGTGCATCAAATAATAAATTATACTTAATCATTTTTACGTTATAAATGGAAATGTTTTTGTTCAAAACATCGCAATTTTTGACCAAAAGCCTTTCCGCACAGATCCTGCCATAACGCTGCTCTTTTTTTAAGCCCCCCAGGTTCTGAATCTTGAGCATCAGCGTTAAAGTGACAGTGCAAATGCTATTTTAAGACTGTTTTACACGATATTAGGTCCGTTACTGACGCTTAATCTCGCCCTTGATAAGTGAATAAGAATGCACTTCATTTTAAGACGCCAGCCAGAGCTTAATCATTGCCAGACATTTTTTCGCCATCTAACAAGAATCACTTAACTATTTCGTTAGGTCGCTATTCTTTTTTTGCGCCAATAGTGACTGAAAAATTTCTGAATAGTCTTCTGTGGCGATGGAAGAAGGCATTTACACGTCAACTCCACCTTACCAGTTTTTAATCTCACTTTTTTTCGCATTAGTGGATTAATGAACCAGATTAATCGATTTTCAATGACTTTTACGCCATATGGCGAGAGAAAAAATGGCAAACGCGCCAAAACCAAGCGCTACCCTTCTTTTGTTAAGGTGAGAAGAGTAAATTGGGCAAGTTTGATTTTTGGTGGCAGGTTAAAGGACTCTGCCCGTAAAGGCGGTAAAAATGAATTTTCAAATTGATAAATCCGGCAAGCTGGAAAATGTCTGTTATGACATCCGTGGGCCGGTACTGAAAGAAGCTAAACGTCTCGAAGAAGAAGGCAACAAAGTTCTCAAGCTGAACATCGGCAACCCTGCCCCATTCGGTTTTGAAGCACCTGATGAAATCCTGGTGGATGTCATTCGCAATCTGCCGAGCTCGCAAGGTTATTGCGACTCGAAAGGGCTGTATTCAGCGCGTAAAGCGATCATGCAGCATTACCAGGCGCGTGATATGCGCGATGTCACTGTCGAAGACATCTATATTGGTAACGGCGTATCTGAACTGATTGTGCAAGCGATGCAGGCATTGCTCAACAGCGGCGATGAAATGCTGGTGCCTGCGCCGGATTATCCGCTGTGGACCGCCGCGGTTTCGCTGTCGAGCGGCAAAGCAGTGCATTATCTGTGTGATGAATCAGCGGGTTGGTTCCCTGACCTGGATGACATTCGTAGCAAGATCACCCCGCGTACGCGTGGCATTGTCATTATTAACCCGAATAACCCGACCGGCGCGGTTTACAGCAAAGAATTGTTACTTGAGATTGTTGAAATTGCGCGCCAGCACAATCTGATTATTTTCGCCGATGAAATCTACGACAAGATTCTTTACGACGAAGCACAACATCATTCAATTGCTGCGCTGGCTCCCGATCTGCTGACCGTGACCTTTAACGGCTTGTCGAAAACCTATCGCGTGGCGGGCTTCCGTCAGGGCTGGATGGTTTTGAACGGTCCGAAGAAACACGCGAAAGGTTATATTGAAGGGCTGGAGATGCTGGCATCGATGCGCCTGTGTGCCAACGTTCCGGCACAACATGCAATTCAGACCGCACTGGGTGGATATCAAAGTATTAGCGAATTTATCGCGCCTGGCGGGCGTTTGTATGAACAACGCCAGCGTGCGTGGGAATTAATTAATGATATTCCTGGCGTCAGTTGTGTGAAGCCGCAAGGTGCGCTGTACATGTTCCCGCGTATTGATGCCAAGAAATTCAACATCTTTGATGATCAGAAGATGGTGCTGGATTTCCTGTTGCAAGAGAAAGTGCTGTTGGTTCAGGGCACCGCGTTCAACTGGCCGTGGCCAGATCATGTGCGCATTGTTACGCTGCCGCGCGTGGACGATTTGGAAATGGCCGTCAGCAAGTTTGGTCGTTTCTTACAAGGGTATCGCCAGTAAATTGTGACGCGTATACTGTTCGCATTTCGGGGAAAAGATATCTTCCCCGCCGTGCGAACAGGAACCGTCCATGACTCGTAGCCATTTTTTCGCCCACCTTTCCCGCCTCAAACTGATCAATCGCTGGCCGTTGATGCGCAATGTGCGCACTGAAAACGTCTCCGAGCATAGCTTGCAGGTGGCGATGGTTGCTCACGCGCTCGCCATCATCAAAAACAAAAAATTTAACGGCAACCTAAATGCCGAACGCATTGCCATGCTGGCGCTCTATCACGATGCTAGCGAAGTGCTGACCGGGGATTTACCGACGCCGGTGAAGTACTACAACGCGCAGATTGCCCACGAATACAAAAAGATCGAGAAAATTGCGCAGCAGAAGCTCATTGATATGCTGCCACCCGAACTGCAGGACGCTTATCGCCCGCTGATTGATGAACATTTGCATACCGAAAGTGAGCAATCCGTGGTGAAGCAAGCGGATGCACTTTGCGCCTACGTGAAGTGTCTGGAAGAGTTGTCGGCAGGTAATAACGAGTTTCTGCTGGCCAAAGCACGCCTGGAAAAAACCCTCACCCAGCGCCGTTCACCGGAAATGGATTATTTTGTTGAGGTGTTTATTCCCAGCTTTAGCCTATCGCTGGATGAAATATCACAAGATACGCCGCTGTAAAAAAACGGGCCGCATCGGGCCCGTTTTTTTATGCGGTGATAGAAAGTGTAAACTCGCCGCTATCTTCTTTGATGACGTTTACCGGTTCAAGCGTTGCGACGCGGAAGGTAACTTCATTAAGGCGCGGTGCATCTGCTGGCGCATTCATGGCGATCACCGCACTGCCCGCATCCAAACCAGAAATAATGCCCGCAGGCGCATCCTCAACTACCACGCAATGCGTCGCTGGAAGCCCCAAACGCTCAGCACCCAGCAGGTAAGGTTCGGGATTAGGCTTACCGTGCTTGATATTCTCAGCGGTAATAAACACTTTTGGCATCGGTAAATTTGCGGCTTTATGGCGCGCGTGGGCGACTGGAATCGAACCCGAGGTCACAATCGCCCACGGGATCTGCAACTCATTCAACGTTGACAGTAACGCTAACGCGCCCGGAATCGCCTGTACGCCTTGCGTGTCTTCCGCTTCGAGACGTTCAAGCCAGAGAAATTCCGCCTGAATCGCCTCTTCAGATTGCCCTGCCATGAAATGGCGCAACGAATTGATGGCAGGCTTCCCGTGTATATAGCTCAGGACCTCTTCCGCCGACAAACCATGGCGCTCGCCCCACAGTGACCATGCGCGAATCACTGCAGGCAATGAATCCACCAGCGTACCGTCTAAATCAAACAGAAAACCCCTGTACTTCACGCGTCGCTCCTTATTCAGGCATTGATAATCTGCGCGATCTCATTCGCGCTGAGATGATATTGACGCGGACAAGTGTGCCACACCGTTAACATGCGTTGGTATTTTTCCCACATCGGCGTTTGAGCATTGAAGCCGTGGGTGCCGGAATCAAAGTGGGTATAGCGTCCTTCAACATTCACCATAAAGCGCACGTAGCCGAGATAGCGCGCTTCGGTGGCCGCATCAAAACCAAGAAACGCCAGGCGACGCTCGTCAATCGCGCTGCCATCTTTGAGGTTCGACCAGGAAACATGCAGCGCATGGTGCATTTCCATAATATCGATCAGCAGGCGACAGGTCGCTTCGGTTAGCTCGCCGAACTCTTTATCGAGCTCGCGTAACTGCAAGCCATAGCCGCGTTCAATAATGGTTTGATAACGACGATAACGCTCAGCGTTATCAGGCTCCAGCATGGCCATCATTTTGTATTGATTGGAGAGGATCAGTCGTTGTGCGTGGGTCATTTCCATGGTTTGCTCCCGGGCCAGCAGGCCGCTTAAGATTTAAACAATGAAGAAATGATTACACAAGGAAAGTGATGCGTGTATGTCCGCACCACTTTTCTTTGATTTGAACCGGGATTTAGCTCAAATTCTCTGGCAGGTAAAAGCGTCAGCAGATCAAAGATCGTCGAGGAAAGTGCGATCAAGCTGCTTAAAGGCACGTTTCAACACTTCGGCGAGTGACTGATATGTCGGCTTACCATCAACCGGTGCAATCGCCTGCCCCGCTTCTTCCAGTTTGGTGCGCACTTCATGAAACCACTGCAGCAACGTCGGCGGCAACGGCGTCACAGAACGTTTCCCCAACCACCACAATCCTTGCATCGGCAGGCTGCAGGCAAACAGCGCAGTCGCAATCGCAGGGCCGAGTTGTCCACCCATCGCGATTTGCCACGTCAGCGTGAAAATCGCCAGCGGCGGCATAAAACGAATGGCAAAGCGGGTTGCATTGACCACGCGATTTTCAGGAAACACCGGCGCCAGGCGCTTGTCTGTAGGCCAGGTCTTCATGTATCGCTGTCCGCGCTGGAACAAGCCGAACCAGCCGGGATTGTCTGTCTCATTCGCCATGATAGACCTCAACTAAATCTGCAATATTTAAAATAAACCGATAACTACACAACTTTACGTGACATCCTTCAAAAGTTTTTGTCTTTGCGGGTGACAGTGAGTATTCTGACGCCGTTTCAGTAACATTACCGGAAGCTTTAGCTCAATAAAAGAGCGGCCAGAGCCATGTTTCGCTAAGTGCTTATCAAAAATAAGCGTAAAATCACCAAAATTTTTTGCATGTCAGTGAAATTTTGACTAGCACATGATGTTTATCATTAACCTACCAGCTTTCATGGGCTACGCTGTTAGTCTGATTGCGTTTTTTTTAGCCACTATTTAACAAAATAGGTACTTCCATGTCGACGAAGTTAGTTCTGGTTCTGAACTGCGGCAGTTCTTCACTTAAGTTTGCCATCCTTAACCCTGTTACCGGCGACGAATATCTGTCCGGTCTGGCTGAATGCTTCCACTTACCGGAAGCACGCATTAAGTGGAAACTGGACGGCAGCAAACAAGAAGCTCAGCTTGGCGCGGGTGCGGCACACAGCGAAGCACTGAACTTCATGGTTAAAACTATTCTGGCACAAAAACCAGAGCTTTCGGCACAAATCGCTGCAATCGGCCATCGTATTGTTCACGGCGGCGAGCAGCTGACCAAATCGGTCATCATCGACGAATCTGTTATTCAGGGCATCAAAGACGCCTCTTCTTTTGCGCCACTGCATAACCCTGCGCATCTAATCGGTATAGATGAAGCGCTGAAAAACTTCCCGCATCTTTCCGATAAAAATGTGGCGGTTTTCGACACCGCATTCCATCAGACAATGCCGGAAGAGTCCTATCTCTATGCTCTGCCGTATAAATTGTATAAAGAGCACGGCGTTCGTCGCTACGGCGCACACGGCACCAGCCACTACTATGTGACGCAGGAAGCCGCGAAAATGCTGAACAAACCGGTTAGCGAACTGAACATCATCACTTGCCACCTCGGCAATGGCGGTTCTGTTTCTGCTATTCGCAACGGCCAGTGTGTTGATACCTCAATGGGCCTGACACCACTGGAAGGTTTGGTGATGGGCACCCGCAGCGGTGACATTGATCCGGCCATTATCTTCTTCCTGCATGATTCCCTGGGCATGAGCGTTGATTCCATCAACAAGCTGCTGACCAAAGAGTCTGGTCTGCTGGGTCTGACCGAAGTCACCAGCGACTGCCGCTATGTGGAAGACAACTACGCCACTAAAGAAGATGCCAAGCGTGCGATGGATGTGTTCTGCCACCGTCTGGCGAAGTACATCGGCAGCTACACCGCGCTGATGGAAGGCCGTCTGGACGCCGTGGTCTTCACCGGCGGTATCGGTGAAAACGCCGCGATGGTACGCGAGCTGGCGCTGCAGAAACTGGGCCTACTCGGCTTCGAAGTTGATCACGAGCGCAACCTGGCGGCACGCTTCGGCAAATCTGGCTTCATCAATAAAGAAGGCACGCGCCCGGCCGTGGTGATCCCAACCAACGAAGAGTTGGTGATTGCTCAAGACGCCGCGCGTCTCACCGCTTAAAAACACTTCTCTCCGTCAGCTTAGGCTGACGGAGTTGTTTTAGACAGTCTGCAACACCTGAGAGGTTTCTATCGTGTCACGTACAATTATGCTCATTCCTACCGGCACCAGCGTCGGTCTGACCAGCGTCAGCCTCGGCGTGATCCGTGCCATGGAGCGCAAAGGCGTGCGCCTGAGCGTATTCAAGCCCATTGCCCAGCCACGTGCGGGCGGCGATGCGCCAGACCAAACCACCAGCATTATCCGTAAAAGCTCCGCGATTCCTGCCGCTGAACCGCTGCAGATGTCACGCGTTGAGTCGCTGCTCGGTTCTAACCAGCAAGACGTGCTGATGGAAGAGATCATTGCCAACTACCACGCGAACGCCAAAGACGCGGAAGTGGTGCTGGTAGAAGGCCTGGTTCCTACGCGTAAACATCAGTTCGCCTCTGCGCTGAACTATGAAATCGCCAAAACCCTGAACGCCGAAATTGTCTTCGTGATGTCGCTGGGCAACGATTCTCCGGCGCAGCTGAAAGAGCGTATCGAACTGACACAAAGCAGCTTTGGCGGCAGCAAGAACAAAAACATCACTGGCGTGATCATCAACAAACTTAATGCGCCGGTGGATGAGCAAGGTCGTACGCGCCCGGATCTGTCAGAGATTTTCGATGATTCCACCAAAGCCAGCATCGCCAACATCGATCCTAAGCAGCTGTTTGCCAACAGCCCGCTGCCGGTGCTGGGTTGTGTGCCATGGAGCTTTGATCTGATTGCTACCCGCGCCATCGATATGTGCCGTCACCTGAACGCCGATATCATCAACGAAGGTGAAATCCAGACGCGCCGTGTGAAATCTGTGACCTTCTGTGCGCGTAGCATTCCGCACATGCTGGAACACTTCCGTCCGGGTTCACTGCTGGTGACTTCAGCAGATCGTCCTGATGTGCTGGTTGCCGCCTGTTTGGCCGCGATGAATGGCGTTGAAATCGGTGCGGTGCTGTTGACCGGTGGATATCAGATTGAAGCGCCAATCGCACGCCTGTGCGAACGTGCGTTCCAGACCGGCCTGCCAGTATTTATGGTGAAAACCAATACCTGGCAGACGTCACTCAGCCTGCAGAGCTTCAACCTTGAAGTGCCGACTGACGATACGCAGCGTATCGAAAAAGTGCAGGAGTACGTGGCCAGCTTCATCAATGAAGATTGGGTGGAATCACTGACCGCAACGTCAGAACGCAGCCGTCGCCTGTCTCCACCAGCATTCCGCTACCAGCTCACCGAGCTGGCGCGTAAAGCCGGCAAACGCATTGTGCTGCCAGAAGGCGACGAGCCGCGTACCGTCAAAGCGGCGGCGATTTGCGCCGAACGCGGCATCGCCACCTGTGTGTTGCTCGGCAATCCGGAAGAGATTCAGCGTGTTGCGGCGGCGCAAGGTGTTGAACTCGGCAAAGGCATCGTGATCGTGGATCCAGAAGTGGTACGCGAAAACTATGTGCCGCGTCTGGTTGAGCTGCGTAAGAGCAAAGGCATGACCGAAGTGGTGGCGCAGGAGCAGCTGGAAGACAACGTGGTGCTGGGCACCATGATGCTGGAAAGCGGCGAAGTTGATGGTCTGGTATCCGGCGCGGTTCACACCACGGCGAACACCATTCGTCCACCGCTGCAGCTGATCAAAACCGCGCCAAACAGTTCGCTGGTGTCGTCGGTGTTCTTTATGCTGCTGCCGGAGCAGGTTCTGGTGTATGGCGACTGCGCCATCAACCCGGATCCCAATCCAGAACAGCTGGCAGAAATCGCGATTCAGTCTGCCGATTCAGCCAAAGCCTTCGGTATCGATCCACGCGTCGCGATGATCTCCTACTCAACCGGTAACTCCGGTGCCGGTAGCGACGTTGAGAAAGTGCGTGAAGCCACGCGCATCGCGCAGGAAAAACGCCCGGATCTGGTGATCGATGGTCCGCTGCAGTACGACGCCGCGATTATGGAAGACGTCGCCAAATCCAAAGCGCCAAACTCTGCGGTTGCCGGTCGCGCTACCGTGTTCATCTTCCCGGATCTGAACACCGGTAACACCACTTACAAAGCGGTACAGCGCTCTGCTGATCTGATCTCCATCGGGCCGATGCTGCAAGGCATGCGTAAGCCGGTGAACGACCTGTCACGCGGCGCCTTGGTGGATGACATCGTTTACACCATCGCATTGACGGCGATTCAATCCCAGCAGGCCGAAGGCTAATCCCTTCCCCGCCCGGCAAAAAAGCATGCACTTCGGTGCGTGCTTTTTTTTGCCCTGCACTTCACTGGCATAAACCCTGCGCTGCGCTAACACTGATTGAAGTCTGCCGCTAATTGCGAGGTGAATAATGAGCAACAGTGATGTGCACAGCCGTCGTTTACAAGCCACGCCGCGCGGCGTAGGCGTGATGTGTGATTTCTATGCGGTGAAAGCCGAGAATGCCACGGTGTGGGATCAGCATGGCCGCGAATACACCGATTTTGCCGCAGGCATCGCGGTGCTTAACACCGGGCATCGTCACCCGAAAGTGATGGCGGCGGTGCATCAGCAGCTTGAATGTTTTTCCCATACCGCATTTCAAATCATCCCTTATGAGAACTACATTCACCTCGCTGAGCGGCTTAATGCGTTAGTGCCGATTAATGGCGCGGTGAAAACCACCTTTTTCTCAACCGGTGCAGAAGCGGTCGAAAACGCGGTCAAAATTGCGCGCGCGGCCACCGGTCGTCCCGGCATCATCGCCTTTACCGGCGCGTTTCACGGCCGCACCAATATGACAATGTCGCTAACCGGTAAAGTGGTGCCGTATAAAACCGGCTTCGGCCCCTTCGCCAGCCCGGTATTTCACGCGCGCTATCCCAACGCGCTGCACAACGTCACAGTTAGCGATGCGCTCGACAGCCTGGAAGCGATTTTCCGCAGCGATATCAGCCCGCAGCAGGTGGCGGCCATTATCTTTGAACCGGTTCAGGGCGAAGGCGGTTTCTACAGTGCGCCGCCAGAGTTTGTCGTTGCGCTGCGTGAGTTATGCGATCGTCACGGCATTCTGCTGATCGCCGATGAGATTCAGAGCGGTTTTGCGCGCACCGGCAAGCTGTTCGCCAGCGACTATTACGCTGTAAAGCCCGATCTCATCACCATGGCGAAAAGTCTGGCCGGCGGCTTCCCGCTCTCGGCGGTGTCGGGACGCGCGGAAGTCATGGACGCGCCTGAACCTGGCGGCCTGGGCGGAACCTATGCTGGCAGTCCACCGGCGATTGCAGCGGCGCTGGCGGTGTTAGACATTATCGAAGCGGAAGCGCTGTGCAGCCGCGCTAACCAACTTGGCAACCGATTAAAACAGGCATTACAGCGTGCAGATTGTAAAGCGCTGGCGGAGATACGCGGATACGGCTCGATGATAGCGGCGGAATTCAATGATGCGGCGGGTAAGCCGTCGGCGGAGATTGCCAGAGCTATTCAGCAGCAGGCGCTGGAGCAAGGTTTGATTCTGCTAACCTGCGGCGTGTACGGCAACGTGATTCGCTTCCTCTATCCGCTGACCATTCCGGATGCGCAGTTCGAGGATGCTTTGACGCTGTTGACGGGTATTCTGCGGAAACATTAACAATTGTGTATAAGGTCGCCATAAATGGCGACCCTACGGCATGATTATGCTTCGCTGCTCTGCTTACGGCGAGCGGCATCGCTGTTACGGCTCAGCCACAATGACAACGCCTTAAGCGAATCATCGGTGAACTCGTCACAGCGCGCGGTGATCTCTTCCGGCGTCATCCAGAAGATCTCGTCTACTTCCTCTTCCTGCATGGCAAACGGACCATGGGAAACGCAGCTGAACAGCCCGCCCCATACTCGGCAATGCTGATCTTCAAAGTAGAACTGCCCGTGCTCGGCGAACGGAACGGCCGCAATACCCAACTCCTCTTCCGCTTCACGACGTGCAGATTCCAGCAGGTCTTCCCCGCTCTGCACCACGCCACCGGCAGTGGCATCCAGCATACCCGGCATGAAGTCTTTGATTTCAGTGCGACGCTGCACCAGAATTTTGCCCATGCCATCGTGCACCACAATATAGGTCGCACGATGACGCAGACACTGCGCACGCATCTGCGCACGGCTGGCCTGCGCAATGACTTCGTTCTCTTCGTTAACGATATCAACCCACTCGATACCGTCACCTGCCGTTTGATCCACCATCCGTAACCCTTTTCTGTTTTCGGCGTGCCCAGCACGCGCCTGTTTGCCATGCTTTATTAGAATGAGCGGTAAGGTAAAGCGTTCTTTTCGCCATCGCAAGGCGCATCGTGCTCAGCGTGTTTTACCGGATTCCGCTAACCAAAGTTGCACCGAAGCACGCTGCCACTGGAACTCAGCATAGTGTTGCAGCTTCACCGGCAGCGCATCGCCGTGTAGCGCCAGACGATTAATCATCACGGCTAAATCGGTATCCGCAATCGACCATTCGCCAAACAGATTTTGCTGTCCGTCAGGCAAAAGGCGCTGTACCGCAGCAATGAGTTTATTAGCGGCTTGCTCACCCGCTGGCGTAAGCGGCGCAAAGCGTTCGCCGGCAAACAGCACTTCAGTTGGACGCTCGGAGCGCAGCGCCATCAAATCGCTGCGCAGCCACGCCTGTACTTCGCGCGCATGCGCGCGTTTCTCGCGATCGCGCGGATAAAGGCGCTCGAACTCTGGCGCCGGAAAGCGCTCTTCCAGATACTCGGCAATCGCGGAAGATTCCGTCAACAGCACATCATCGATTTGCAGCGTAGGCACGCGGCAGGTCAGCGACAGCGCGCGGTATTCATCATCCCACTGCGCATTCTGCGATAAATCGACACGCTTCAGGGTGAAGGGAATGCCCTTCTCGGTTAGCGCAACATAAACCGACATGGCGTAAGGACTGAAAAAGCAGGAATCTGACCACAAGGTAATGGTTGGATAATTCATTGGCTGCCTCAGGAAAGCGTCAGGTGTGCATCATGTTTACCGATTTTTATTTGTTAAGGCAATGGTGCGCTGGTCGGATCTTTAGCTGCTAAGACCAGCGCTGACTTTTCCTTTTTCTTCATAAGCGTAAGCCGAGTCACGCCGCGCGCACGCTTCTCTTCTATGCTCAATCTGAGCAGATAAAAAATGACAAGGAGGCTCAACATGCATTTACTGATCACCGGCGGCACCGGCCTGATTGGCCGCCACCTGATTCCGCGTCTGTTGCAGCTTGGCCATCAGGTGAGCGTTGTTACGCGCGATGTCGCCGCCGCACGCGAAAAACTCGATGCCAGCGTCGCGCTGTGGTCCGGCATTAATCAGCAAACTGATTTAAATGGCATTGATGGTGTTATCAATCTCGCGGGCGAACCGATCGCCGATAAACGCTGGACCGAGCAGCAGAAGCAGCGGCTATGCGAAAGCCGCTGGCAAATTACCGAGCAGCTGGTGTCGCTGATTCACGCCAGCAGCAATCCCCCACAATTTTTGATTTCCGGCTCGGCTACCGGCTTTTATGGCGATACTGGCGATCTGGTGCTGACCGAAGAGGATCCGGGGCACGACGAGTTTACCCATGCGCTGTGCGCCCGTTGGGAGCAACTGGCGATGACTGCGCAAAGCGATCGCACCCGCGTCTGTCTAATGCGAACTGGCGTGGTGCTGGCGAAAGAAGGTGGCGCATTATCGAAGATGAAGCTGCCGTTTAAGCTTGGCGTCGGCGGCCCGATTGGCAGCGGCAAACAGTATCTGCCGTGGATTCACATCGACGATTTGGTTAACGCGATGCTGTGGTTGATCGACCATGCTGAACTGCGCGGCCCCTTCAACATGGTTGCGCCCTATGCGGTGCGCAATGAGCAGTTCGCCGCCACGCTCGGCCATGTGATGCATCGTCCGGCCTTTATGCGCACGCCAGCCAGCGCCATCAAGCTGATGATGGGTGAATCGGCGGTGCTGGTGCTCGGCGGACAACATGTGTTGCCGAAGCGCTTAGAGGAGTCAGGCTTTGGTTTTCGCTGGTACGACCTGGAGGAAGCGTTGCGGGATGTCGTGTAGGGTCGCCATTAATGGCGACCTGGTTAAACTAACTCCGCTGCTGCACAACACTTGATTTCAACGCAGCCGGTTCGCGCGTATGTCCCGGCTGCGGCACACGAATAATAAAGGTCAGTACACCAGCAAACACATACAGCGCGGTATACGCCCACACCACGCCAACGATATCGAAAAACGGCAACATCACCGAAGCGATCGCAGGCGCAACAAAGTTACTTAGTCCAGCCGACAGATTGTAAATGGATACCGCAGCGCCTTTATGATGCGGCTCCAGCGTCGGAAACACCGCAGTCATCGGCACAAAGGCCGCGACAAAAATCCCCAACATCACCGCCGGAATCAACGCCACCCAGAAGTTATGTCCGGCATACAGCGGCAGGTAGTAAAACGCCAGACTGGAAATGGCCATACCGAGGCAACCAAACCAGCGCACCTGACGGATCCAACCCAGTTTCTCGCCGGTAATGCCCCAGAAGATGTTAGTAAAAATGGTGACGAAGAAGAATACCGCCCAGATTTGCAGCCACTCGGAAATGGTAAAACCAAGGCGATCGACGAACAGCAGCGGCATGATAATGGCAAAACCAAACAACGACAGCGTGTTAATGATGCGAATTAAACAGGCATAAAACACATGCTGGTTGGTAAACAGAATGGTTACCGCGCGCGACATTTCGGTCATTTTGTCGCGCATCGGCAAATTGACGCGCGAACGGTCTACCGGCACATGACGCAAGCTGAAGTAAGCCAGCACGCCACCACAGGCAACCCAAATGATCGCCAGCCACAGCGTACCGGTTTCTCCCAGCATCGGGATGGTCAGACTCGGCAAATAGCTGCCGACCACACCGATGCCGACTGAATACATCGCCCAGAACCAACCGGTGGCGGCCGCCAGTTTTTCACGCGGCAGCACCTGCACCAGCATCATCATGAATGAGTAGATAAATAGCGGATACGCCAGGCCGCGAATGCCGTAGAACAGCACCATCAACGGATAGTTGCGCATGCCAAGGCCGAGTGACATAAACAGCGTGTGCATCACAATCCACAGCACGAAGCCAATCATCATGGCACGCTGAGGCGTAATCAGTTCCGCCACCACGCCCGATGCCCAGGCTGCCAATGCTGCAGCCAACCCGTAGAAGGTAAACACCACCGCTGACTGCGCCGGCGTGAAGCCCATATCGGTGATGTGACGCGACAGGAACGCCATCTCAAAGCCATCGCCCGCCATAAAAATAGCGATGGCGAGGAAGCCCCAGAACATCTTTTTCGGTAAGCCAAACCAGTAATCATTCGATTGCATCTCATTCATCCTCTGTTTGGAATTATTCAGGTAGCAACGCTCGCGCCTGTTGCTGTTGGGCATAAAGCGTGCGGAACAGCTGCAATCGCTGTTGCAGCACCTTGCCGCGCGCAGCATTTGGCTGATAACGCGCCTGCACCGGCGGTTTAAGGCAAACTTCGCTCTCCACACCACCATCCGCCAGCCACGCCAGACGCGCAGCCCCCAAAGCGCCGGACGCGCTGGCGGGATGCGTGACGATCGGTAGTTGCAGCACATCGGCGATCAACTGCGCCCACAGCGTGCTGCGTGCCCCGCCGCCGGTCAGGCTGCACTGCAGAATCTGGCGCTGCGCATCACCGAGCACCGCGAAACCGTCGGCCAGACCAAATGCCACGCCTTCAATCACCGCGTAGCCGAGCAGAGCGCGTGGCGTTTCATGGCGCAGATTGAAGAAGGAACCGGAGGCGTCAGGATCGTTGTGCGGTGTGCGTTCACCGGAAAGATAAGGCAGGAAAATCGGCGCATGCCGCCGCTGTTCTTCACTGAGCTGTGCCATCTCTTCCATTAGTTGGCTTTCGGTAACGGAGAGTAGATTGCACAGCCAACGCAGGCAGCTGGCGGCACTGAGCATTACGCTCATCTGGTGCCAGCGTCCGGGCAAGCCGTGGCAGAAAGCATGCACACCCGATTGCGGATCGGCCAGCAAACGGTCATTGACCACAAAAATCACGCCGGAGGTTCCCAGCGAGATAAAGGCATCGCCCGGATTGACCGCGCCAACGCCGACTGCCGAAGCAGCATTGTCGCCAGCGCCGCCCGCCACGCAGACCGCAGCCGATAAGCCCCATTCACTTGCCAGATCGGCTTTTAATGTGGCGCTGACGGCGCTGCCTTCCACTAAATCCGGCATGTTGGCGCGCGTCAGTCCGGTGATGGCTAGCAGTTCGTCGGACCAATCGCGCTTTGCTACGTCGAGCCACAGCGTGCCCGCCGCATCTGAAGGTTCACTGACAAAGCGTCCAGTCAAACGCCAGCGCAGATAATCTTTCGGCAGCAGCACTTTGTCGATGCGACGGAAAATCTCTGGCTCATGTTCTGCCACCCAGCGCAGTTTGGGTGCGGTAAAGCCCGGCATGATCATATTGCCGCTAATTTGCATCATCTCTGGATGTTGCCTGCTCAACGCTTCACACTGCGGCGCGCTGCGCGTGTCATTCCACAGAATGCACGGACGCAGCACCTCGCCCTGCGCATCCAGCAGCACAGCGCCGTGCATTTGTCCCGACAAGCCAATGGCGCGAATCTCGCTCCATGCCTGTGCAGCCTGCTGGCGTAATCCAGCAAGCACTTCACCGCACGCTTGCCACCAGCGTTCTGGATCCTGCTCCGCCCAGTGTGCATGCGGGCGTTGTACGTTAAGCGTGGCGTGATTCGAGGCGATGATCTCGCCCTGCGCATTGATGATCAGCGCTTTGAGCTCCGAGGTACCAATATCAATTCCCAGATACATGCTGCGCTCCTTACACCGCGGCCAGCGCGCGTTCTGGCTGTTTCAGCCACAGCTGCAGATCCGCCACGCTGCGCGTCACCAGCGCATGAAACGCCTTGTCCTGTGCCAGCTCGCCAAACAGCGCGCTATCGCTGAGGAAAGCGTTCAGTGCATCGGAGCGGCTAAACTGCTGGCGCAGCGCATCGGCTTGCAGCACGCCATCCTGATAGGTGTAAGGCAAATCATCACTGGCCCAGCGTTGCAGGAACAGGAAGAACAGCGCAGGCAGCACGGCGGTGGCCGCCGGTTCTGCACCGCGCTGATAGCATTCGCGCAGTGTTGGCGTCACCATGCCGGGGATTTTCGACAAACCATCTGCACCTACACGCTGGTTGGTGTCTTTGATGTAGGGATTACTAAAGCGCGCCAGAACCACATCGCGGTACTCGGCTAAATCCAGCGGGCTTGGCGACAGCGATGGCATCACATCCTGCGTCACGTAGTCGTACGCCAGTTGATAAATCGTTGGCTGACGCGTGCTGTCATGGATGTAATTGAGGCCAATCAGCGTGCCTGCCCAGGCAATCGCCGCATGCGTGGCGTTGAGGATACGGATTTTCGCCTCTTCCCACGGCAATACCGATTCCACCAGCTCAACGCCAACCTTCTCCAGCGCCGGGCGACCGGCAATGAAGTCATCTTCAATCACCCATTGAATAAAGGATTCGGCCATCACTGATGCGCCATCGTCTTTACCGGTGGCGGCCTTGACGCGCTCAGCCACATCCGGCGTTGGGCGCGGCGTAATGCGATCCACCATGGTATTGGGCGAGGTGGTATTTTCGCGCACCCAACTCGCTAAGGCGTTATCACTTTTGGCCGCAAGAAACGCGAGGAAGCCGTGACGAAAACGTTCGCCGTTGTGGCGCAGGTTATCGCAGTTGAGCAGCGTAACCGGCGCGCCGCCGTTCGCCACGCGCTGCGTGAGGATGCGCGCCAGCGCGCCATAAATCGTGCGGATGTCGCCTTTCACATCGGCCTGCACATCCGGCTGCGTCAGGTCCAGTTCGAACTCCGGCGTCAAATAGTAACCGGCTTCAGTGACGGTAAAACCGATCACACGGGTTTCACTTTTCGCACCCTGCTCAACCAACGCGCTGATGTCGCTATCCCACGGCAGGATTTTACGAAGGGAAGTGATGGTTTCGTAGGCCCGTTCGCCGTCTGGCGTCACAGTTTCCAGCACATATTCGCCATCTTGCGCAGCGAGTTGCTGCAGCAACGGCGCGGCATCATTGCGGATATTGCCGAGGGCGATGCTCCAGCTGTCATCGCCCTGCTCACGTAATTTATGCAGATACCACGCCTGATGAGCACGGTGAAAAGAACCTGCGCCGATATGCATCCACACTGATTGATTGGTCATAGCTGCCTCAAAGTAAACATTTGCCACGATTAAGGGCATTTGCCCGATGACGCGTAGCATAGTGCGACTCCGCAGCCATGTTCTGCGAGCCAAATCACAATTAATACTTTTGCTCTTTTTTAGGGCTTTTGCTCAGTTAACACTTAACCGGCATCTCGCGTTAACATGGCGCACCGGTTTTGACGGAACAATGCGATGAGCAGAGAAGAGAAAAAACAAGAACTGGCAGCACGTGCGGCCTGGATGTATTACGTGGCGGGCGTGACGCAGCAGGAGATTGCGCGCGCATTAGGATTGTCGCGTCAGGTGGCGCAGCGTTTGGTCTCCAGCGCGCGTGAAATGGGCATGGTCAGCGTTAAGATCGATCATCCCGTCACCCACTGTTTGCATCTGGCGCGTGAGGTTCAGGAGAAGTTTGGCCTGCAGCTGTGCCGCGTGGTGCCGTCCGCCAATCTTGATGATGACGCTATTCAGCAGATGCTGGCAGTTGAAGGCGCGGCGGTGATGGCGCAATACATCAGTGAGGAGCAGCCGCAGGTGTTTGGCATTGGTTCCGGTAAGACGCTGCGCTCGATGATCGATGTGCTTCCCTGGGTTGAGCGACCACAGCATCAATGCGTGTCGATGATTGGCGCGATTGCGCGGGACGACTCGGGTACGCGCTACGACGTGCCGCTGAAGATGGCGGAGAAAATGCAGGGCAAATATTTCTTCATTCCTGCGCCGCTGTATGCGGATACGCCCGATGACAAAGCGATGTGGATTCAGCATCAGGTTTACCAACGCGTGACACAACGGGCATTGCAGGCGGATGTCGCCTTCGTCGGCATCGGTGAAGTGCAGCCCGGCTGCCCGCTGCATGCCGAAGGCTTTATCACCGATGCGCAAGTTGCAGCGCTCAACGCGCGCGGCGTGGTCGGCGAAATGCTTGGGCACTTTTTCAATCAGCAAGGTGAACGCGTGTTGGGTGAAACCGATGAGCTGCTCACCAGCGTGTTGCTGGAGAGTAAGACGCAACGCCAGATTATTGGCTTTGCCGGCAGCGAACGTAAATATCCAGCGATCCGCGCCGCGCTGCAGGGCGGCTGGGTGTCAGGTCTGGTGACCGATGAGGATACAGCGCTGAGGTTGTTGCGGGAATAAAAGAGTGCGCATAAATGCGCACCTTAGGCCGTAGGGTCGCCATTTATGGCGACCTGGAACTACTTCAACGATCCCTTTAAAAACTGCTGCAATCGTGGGCTTTTCGGGTTACCGAACAGCTCATCTGGCGAACCTTGTTCCTCAATTTTGCCCTGATGCAGGAAGATCACGTGATTAGAGACATGGCGAGCAAACTCCATCTCATGCGTCACCACCACCATGGTTTTGCCCTCTTCCGCCAGCTTCTGCATGATGCGCAGCACTTCGCCGACCAGCTCCGGATCGAGCGCCGAAGTGGGTTCATCAAACAGCAACACTTCGGGCTCCATCGCCAACGCACGCGCAATCGATACACGCTGCTGCTGACCACCAGAGAGATGCACCGGATATTTGGCCCGCGCACGCGCATCAATGCCGACTTTATCCAGATACTTAATCGCCCGCTCACGCGCTTCCGCTTTGCTCAGCCCCAGAACCTGAATTGGCGCTTCGGTGACGTTATCCAGCACCGTCATGTGGCTCCACAGGTTGAAGTGCTGAAACACCATCGTCAGGCGCGTACGCAGCATACGCAGCTGCTCTTTGTTCGCGACTTTCAGTTGGCCATCGGTGTCGCGCACCAGATTGATCTGCTGGTTGTTGACCACAATGGTGCCTTCGCTCGGTTTCTCGAGGAAGTTAATGCAGCGTAAGAAGGTACTTTTCCCGGAACCGGACGAGCCAATAATGCTGATCACATCGCCGGCATTCGCCTGCAGCGACACGCCTTTCAAAACTTCATGTTCACCGTAACGTTTGTGCAATTCGGTAACGCTTAATTTATTGTCAGCCATAGTGATACTCAATGCGATGAAGAAGGTTTTACGTGCGCCAGGAAGCGTTGTTCAGCTTTGCGGAACAAGCTAATCAGCCCGTAAGAGATAATCAGATACAGCACCGCAGCGATGCCAAACGCGGTAAACGGCTGATAGGTGGCCGAGTTGATATCGCGCGCGATTTTTAACAGATCCGGCACCGTCGCGGTAAACGCCAGCGCGGTGGAGTGCAGCATCAGGATCACTTCATTGCTGTACGCCGGCAGCGCGGTACGCAGTGCCGAAGGCAGAATGATGCAGCGATACAATTTAAACGGCGAGAAACCATAGGCGCGCGCCGCTTCGATTTCCCCGTGCGGCACCGAACGAATCGCACCGGCAAAGATTTCGGTGGTATAGGCGCAGGTATTCAGCGTGAACGCCAGCAGCGTACAGTTAAGTCCACTGCGGAAGAAAGCGTTCAGCAGCTCAGTGCCTTTCACCACTTCCAGCGTGTACATGCCTGAGTAGAACACCAGCAGCTGCACATACAGCGGCGTGCCGCGAAACACATAGGTGAACAGCCAAACCGGCGTGGAGATAAAGCGGTTGGAGGAGACGCGCGCAATCGCCAGCAGCACCGCGAGCGAACCGCCGATCACCACCGAGATGATCAATAACCACAGCGTAATCGCGATGCCGGTAAAACGGTAACCATCGGTCCAGAGCAGCTGTTTCCAATACTCCTGAATAATTTCAATCATAGCTCTGCCCTTTTCACACCCACCGTGTAGCGACGTTCAAGCCACCACAGCACGCCGTTCGACAGCGTGGTAAACACCAGATAAATCACACCCGCCACAATGGCGAAGTAGAACGGCTGCCAGGTACTTTTGCCAGCCAGCTGCGTGGCTTTCACCACATCTTCCAGCCCCAGCAGTGAAACCAACGCCGTGGCTTTGAGAATAACCTGCCAGTTGTTGCCGATGCCCGGCAGCGCAAAACGCATCATGGCCGGGAACAGAATGCGGCGGAAGGTTTGCGAGCCGGTGAAACCAAACGCAGTTGCCGCTTCGATCTGCCCTTTAGGCACCGCCAGAAACGCACCACGGAAGGTTTCGGTGAAGTAAGCGCCGTAGATGAAGCCGAGCGTGATGATACCGGCGACCATCGGATCGATATCAAACTGCGCCAGTCCCAGCGCATCGGTGAGGGTATTCAGCGCGATCTGCAGACCGTAGAAGATCAGCAGCATCAACACCAAATCAGGCACACCGCGGATTAAGGTGGTGTAGCCTTCAAACAGCATCGCCAGCGGGCGACTGCGGGAAAGTTTGGCGCCAGCGCCAATTAAGCCGAGCACCACCGCCAGCAACACGGAACTGAGCGCCAGCTCCAGCGTCACAAGGGTGCCCTTGAGGATTACTTCGGAATAGCCATACAACATGGGTTCAATCCTGTCGTGAGGGTAAATTACAAACGCTGCCCAACTGACGGACAGTCCTAACCAGGAAATTTGAATCGCAGGATGGATGGCGGCAAGCGTATGAAGCCGGGCAGTTTACATATGTAAGCGCCCGGAGTGAATACTTATGTGCAACCTTCCTGCATTTCACAGACCAGGATTAGGAAACAGGATAATTAATCGCCGTACACGTTGAAATCAAAGTACTTCTTGGCAATTTTGTCGTAAGTGCCGTCTTTGCGCATCTCATTAAAGGCTTTATCGATCGCCGCTTTCAGGTCTGCGTCATCTTTACGCAAGCCCATACCGGTACCCACGCCAAAGACTTTTTCATCTTTAACCGCTGGGCCCGCAAACGCATATTTAGCGCCAACAGGCTGCTTCAGGAAGCCTTCGCTCGCCTGCACTTCGTCCTGGAACGCGGCATCAATACGACCGGCATTCAGATCCTGATACACCAGATCCTGGTTAGCGTAAGGCGTAACGGTGACACCTTTTGGCTGCCAGTACTCTTTTGCATAAGTTTCCTGGGTGGTGCCCTGCAGCAGACCGATGTTTTTGCCTTTCAGCGATTCAATGGTCGGTTGCAGCGTTGAGCCTTTTGGTGCCACTAAGCGTGCGTTCGCGGCGTACAGTTTTTCAGAGAAGTTGATCTCTTCCTGACGCTTTTCGGTGATTGAGAGAGAAGAGATAATGGCGTCGATCTTCTTCGCTTTCAGCGACGGGATCAGCGCATCGAAATCACTTTCCACATAAGTACATTTAGTCTTGATACGCTTACAAATTTCGTTCGCCAGATCGATATCAAAGCCAACCAGCTGGCCTTGCGCGTTCTTGGATTCGAATGGCGGATAAGTCGGGTCAGTTCCGATGCGCAGCGACTGCGGTACAGCGGCGTAGACGCTCGCGCTACTTACCATTGTCAGCATCAGAGAAAGAGCCAGAACTCGCTTTTTCATAGGTAACCCTCAAGTGAAGTGCTTATTGTTATGTGGTGCGTGATGTGTTGGTTTGCGCTGTAAGCTGTGCAGGTTTCATGCCAGTTATGCGAATTGGCTAAACGCTGCGCAAGCGCGCTAAATACTGCGCCGGTTAGCGGCGCAAGCACTTAGTTTGTGAGGGAAATATAACAGCGGTGTGAGGAAGAAAAAGCGACATTGTTAACTTTTGGTGCACAAGATGCACGAAGAGTGATCGCACACGCGAATTTGCACACGAGCAGTGCATTAATGCACCATTATGCGCCACTCCAGCGAGTGAAAAGATCTTCCGGCAGCTCAATATCGAATTGATCGAGCACGCGATTCACCGTTTGATCGACTAAATCGCCGATGGATTGCGGACGGTGATAGAACGCCGGCACCGGCGGCATAATCAGCGCACCCAACTCTGCTGCGGTGGTCATCATGCGCAGATGTCCCAGATGCAGCGGCGTTTCACGCACGCACAGCACCAGCTTACGCTGCTCTTTCAGTACCACGTCAGCGGCGCGGGTCAGCAGGCTGTCGCTGTAGCTGTGTACAATGCCCGACAGCGTTTTCATCGAGCACGGCGCAATCGCCATGCCGAGGGTTTTATAGGATCCAGATGAAATGCTGGCAGCGATGTCGCGCACGTCATGCACCACATCGGCCATCGCTTGCACCTCGCGCAGGCTGAAATCGGTCTCCAGCGCCAGCGTTTGCCGCGCGGCGGGGCTGATCACCAAATGGGTTTCCACTTCTGCCAGCGGTTGCAGCACTTGCAACATGCGCACGCCGTAGATCGCGCCGCTGGCGCCGGAAATGCCAATGATCAGTCGTTTCATAATTCAGCCTTGCAGGTTCAGATTGCGGCAATGATAGCGGCTCGCTGAACAAAAATACAAAAACAAACAGGGCGGGATTGCGCCCGCCCTGCTTTTACTCTGCCACAACCTCCGGCTTAGCCTTCGTTATGCAGCTCCAGCCCTTCCACTTCAGTCTGACGCGCAATGGCTTTGGAATCGTCATTACGCAGCGACTGCAGATACTCAAGGTACTGTTGATCGACGTCTTTGGTGACGTAGATGCCGTTAAATACCGAGCACTCGAAGTTGGCGATATCCGGATTCTCTTCACGAACCGCTTCGATCAGATCGTTGAGATCCTGGAAAATCAGCGCATCGGCTTTGATCAGCTGGCAAATCTCATCCACTTCGCGGCCGTGCGCAATCAGTTCCGTCGCACTTGGCATGTCGATGCCGTACACGTTCGGGAAACGAATTTCCGGTGCCGCCGAGGCGAGATACACTTTTTTCGCGCCCGCTTCACGTGCCATCTCAATGATTTGCTCAGACGTGGTGCCGCGTACGATGGAGTCATCCACCAGCAACACGTTCTTATCACGGAACTCAGCACGGTTGGCGTTCAGCTTACGGCGAACCGCGCTGCGACGCTGCTGCTGTCCTGGCATGATAAAGGTGCGGCCAACGTAGCGGTTTTTCACGAAGCCCTGACGATACGGCTTGTCGAGGATGCGTGCGATTTCCAGCGCGATATCGGTGGAGGTTTCCGGAATTGGAATCACCACATCGATATCCAGATCTTCCCACTCGCGGGCAATTTTGTTGCCCAGCTTGGTGCCCATGCGCACGCGCGCGCTGTACACCGAGATTTTGTCGAGGAACGAATCCGGGCGGGCAAAATAGACGTACTCGAACAAGCATGGATTGGTTTTCGGGTTCTCGGCGCACTGACGCGTCGAAAGCTGGCCCTGCTCGGTGATGTACACCGCTTCGCCAGGTGCTACATCACGAATGAACTCGAAGCCCAGCGTATCCAGCGCCACGCTTTCTGACGCCACCATGTATTCGGTGCGGCCGTCGGCGATAACGCGCTTGCCCAGCACCAGCGGACGAATACCGTTTGGATCGCGGAAGGCGACCATGCCGTGTCCGATAATCATTGAAACCACTGCGTAAGCGCCGCGCACCTGCTGATGCACCGCCGCCACCGCAGCAAAAATGTTGTCAGCTTCCAGCGGATAGTGCTGAAAACGGTCCAGCTCCTGCGCAAAGATATTCAGCAGGATTTCGGAATCTGAGGTGGTATTGACGTGACGGCGACCCGTTTCGAACAGCTGTTTACGCAATTCATGGGCGTTGGTCAGGTTGCCGTTATGCGCCAACGTGATGCCGTAAGGGGAGTTCACGTAGAAAGGCTGCGCTTCAGAGGCGCTGGAGCTGCCTGCTGTTGGGTAGCGCACATGGCCAATGCCGATGTTGCCCTGCAAACGCTGCATGTGGCGCGCTTCGAACACATCGCTGACCAGGCCGTTAGCCTTACGCAAACGGAAGCAGTTAATAGCATCGATGGTACAAATGCCGGCGGCATCCTGCCCGCGGTGCTGAAGCACCGTTAACGCGTCATAGATTGACTGGTTTACTGGCATAAAACCGGTGATACCAACAATACCGCACATATTGTCTTTTCCTCATTAGCCGCACGCCCGATGGTGTCACCGGGGTAAAAAACTCGACGTACTTTTCAGGTAATCGAAAAACCACCTGATGATGTAACTGAATTCGGGGATAAGTTGCGACTGTTGCCAGTCCGGACTTTTCGAAAAGCCGGTGAATGTATCGAGGAAGAACAGCATAGCAGACACGATCAGCACGCCACGCAACGCCCCGAAACAGACACCCAACACCCTGTCGGTTCCCGACAAGCCAGTTTTTTCAACCAGCGAGCCGATGACATAGTTGACGATGGCACCCACAATCAGGGTAGCAACGAATAACACCGCGATGGCGATGCCGTTGCGCACCAGTTCGTCGCTAAAACCGGTAAACCAGACTGCAAGGTAGGCGTAATAATGACTGGCGACAAAAAACGCGCATCCCCAGGTAACGAGAGATAAGGCTTCCCGGACAAACCCACGAATCAGGCTGACCAGAGCCGAAAAACCAACTACCGCAATAATGACGTAATCAATCCAGATCATGAACTCTTCCAGCCCAGTGCTATCGCACCCCTGCATCCAGTTCGGGGCGCATTCTAACAGAAAAAGAAAACGTTTGCGTAGGGTTTTCCGGTTCTGTTTCCGCAAAAAGGGCGATGAAAAAAACTTTCCTCGCCCTGTGTATTATCAGGGATTTAATTCCCTGATATTCAATGATTTTATCGCCGCGCTTCGCTACGAAACTTTTGTAAAGCCGCGCCTTTTACTGTTATCGGCGCGGCTTATCAGCGCTTTATCTGGCGCTATAGGGTTTCACCACACCACCGAGGCCGGAAATGCTTTGCAGCTCACTCAGCGAACCTTGCAGCTTCGCTTTATTCGCGTCCGGACCGACATAAATACGGGTGATTTGTCCCTGCACCGGCGTCGACGGCACGGTGAAGGCGCGATAACCGGAAAGCCGCAGTTGCGCCACAATCTCACTCACTTTCGCCGCGTTCTTCAGCGCACCGAGTTGTACCACAAACGCCTGACCGGCTGGCGCTGCAGGTTCACTCTGCTTCGGCGTTTCCACCGGTTTTGGCTGTTCCACCGGCTTCGGCTGCTCAACAGGCTTCGGCTTCGGTTGCTCAACCGGTTTTGGCTTCGGCTGTTCAACCGGCTTCGGTTTCGGCTGCTCGACCGGTTTTGGCTTCGGCTGTTCAACCGGTTTCGGCTGCACTTGCTGATGCACCGGCGGCGGCGTCACCACGCTTGGCTCGCTATTCTGCGTTGGCTGCTCGCTGCCGTTGGTGGCGGTTTTGCCGCCGTTCTGATTTTGTGCCGCGCCCGCCCCTTCCGGCGGCTGCGCCGGTAAAGGTTGCGTTACCGGCGGCACCATTTCGCTATCCTGCTGATCGTCCGGTTTTGGCACCAGCGGAATGGCGGCGAACTCTTCTTTATAGTGCTTCTTCTTACCGTCCAGCAGGCCGGGCAATACGATGACACCAATCGCCACCAGAATGACCGTACCGACTAAGCGATTTTGGAACTTACTTGCCACTGCCGTTCTCCGCTGCCATCGATTCCATAACCTGCGCTACGGTGTGGAAAGAGCCACACACCAGAATCACATCTTCGGGACGCGCCTGCTGACGCGCCGCTTGCCAGGCTGCATCAACGTTGCTGTAAGCCACGCCGCCATCCAGATGAGCGAGGAGCTCATCGGCGGAGGCACCGCGCGGGCCGTCGAGCGGCGCGCAGTACCAGCGGTCAACCTGAGGCGCCAGCGCCGCCAAAGTCCCCGCGATATCTTTATCGTGCAACATACCGACCACCGCATGCACTTCACCGCTGTGCGACTCTTCAGCCAAGCGTGAAGCCAGATAATAAGCGGCATGCGGATTGTGCGCCACATCGAGAATGACGCGCGGCGCTTCGCTGACGGTCTGGAAACGCCCCGGCAGAATCGCGAGCGGCAGATGCTGACGAATAATCGCTTCGCTCACCGTTAAACCCGACGCACGCAGCGCGGTCAGCGCGGTGGCGGCATTGGGTAACGGCACCTGCGGCAGCGGTAAATCGCGCAGCTCGCCGTGCGCATCCTGCAACATCCAGCTGGCGCCGGTTTGCTGCCACTGCCAGTCGCGATTGCGCTGCAGCAACACCGCGCCCTTCTCTGCCGCAACATCCGCGATGGTGCCCGGCATATCGGCTTCACCGACAATTGCCGGTTTACCTGCGCGGAACACGCCAGCTTTTTCCCGGCCGATACTTTCACGGTCCGGACCGAGCCAATCGGTGTGATCCAGAGCGATGCTGGTGATCACCGCCACATCGGCATCGACAATATTGGTGGCATCAAGACGTCCGCCCAGGCCGACTTCAAGGATCACCACGTCGAGATTCGCCGCGCGGAACAGATTGAAGGCCGACAAAGTGCCGAACTCAAAGTAGGTCAGTGAAATGTCACCACGTCCGGCTTCAATCGCGGCAAAACTGGCGCTGTGTTGCGCTTCATCCAGTTCAGCGCCCTGCACACGCACGCGTTCGGTGTAACGCACCAGATGTGGCGAGCTGTAAACGCCCACGCGATAGCCCGCAGCCATCAACAGCGTTTCCAGCGTGCGACAGGTGGTGCCTTTGCCGTTAGTACCGGCGACGGTGAAGACAAAAGGAGCGGGTTTGAGCAGGTCGAGGCGTGCTGCGACGCGTTGAATACGATCCAGACCCAGTTCAATGGCCTGCGAGTGCAGATGCTCAAGATAATGAAGCCACGTGGCCAAAGGCGACGTGGCTTGAGGAAGGAGAAGATTATCCATGTGTCCCGTTAAAAATCAATACATTAAATAACTTAAGGTCGCGGGCCATGTCGGATGCAACCTTAAGTATTCAATGTAGACGGTGCATTGGAGGAAAGGACGTTAAGTGCCTTTCCGTTGCCTGTCAGGCTTCGTTGCTCTCCGGCTCAGCCACATTAGGCTGATCACCATCCAGCTGCGGCGCTGGCAGGTTCATCATTTTCGCCAGCAGGCTTGCCAGCTTAAAGCGCATTTCCGGACGACGGATGATCATGTCGATCGCGCCTTTCTCAATCAGGAACTCACTGCGCTGGAAGCCCGGCGGCAGTTTTTCACGCACGGTCTGCTCGATAACGCGTGGACCGGCAAAGCCGATCAGCGCTTTCGGTTCCGCCACGTTGAGATCGCCCAACATCGCGAAGCTGGCTGAAACGCCGCCCATGGTTGGGTCGGTCAGCACGGAGATGTACGGCAAGCCGCGCTCCTGCATTTTCGCCAGTGCAGCACTGGTTTTCGCCATCTGCATCAGCGACTGCAGCGCTTCCTGCATACGTGCACCGCCTGACGCGGAGAAGCAGATCAGTGGGCAGTTGTCTTCCAACGCCTGCTCAACGCCACGCACAAAGCGTGCGCCAACCACAGAACCCATTGAGCCGCCCATAAAGGAGAACTCAAAGGCCACAGCAACAATCGGCATGCCGTGCAGCGTGCCTTTCATCGCCACCAGCGCATCTTTCTCGCCGGTATCTTTCTGTGCAGCGACCAAACGGTCTTTATACTTCTTCGAGTCGCGGAACTTCAGCAGATCCTTCGGTTCCAGCTCGCTACCCAGCTCAACCAGCGAACCTTCATCCAGCATGCTATGCAGACGCTCACGGGCGTGCATGCGCATGTGATGGTCGCACTTCGGGCAGACCTCGAGGTTACGCTCCAGCTCGGCGCGGTACAGCACCTGTCCACAGCTATCGCACTTGGTCCACACCCCTTCCGGGATGCTGGCTTTGCGCGTTGGCGTGGCAGTGCTTTTATTCAGTATGCGTTCAATCCAGCTCATTGATGACCTTTCTATTTAATGCTGACCTGGTCCAGTCTTCTCATTGCTGCTGAAATCACCTTCAGCAGGCCGTAAATGTCGCTCATTAAACCACAACCCGTTCACGCTGTGGATAAAAATCTGGTAACGAGCTTACTGTGACTTCTGCTGGCGGCGATGACGCCACACTTCAATTACGCCTGGCAGTATAGAAACCACGATGATGCCGACGATCAGCAGCTTCAGGTTCTCCTGCACAATCGGCAGGTCGCCAAACAGGTAACCGGCGTAAGAGAACAGCAGCACCCACAGCAGTGCACCCGTAACATTGTAGAGCGCGAAGTGGCGATAAGACATGTGTCCCATCCCTGCCACAAAGGGGGCAAAGGTTCGCACGATTGGTACAAAGCGCGCAAGTATAATGGTTTTGCCACCGTGGCGATCGTAGAACGCGTGGGTTTTATCCAGGTAACTGCGACGGAAAATTTTCGAGTTCGGGTTACTGAACAGCTTCTCACCGAACAGACGCCCAATAGTGTAGTTCACCGCATCACCGAGGATGGCGGCGATCACCAACAGCGTCACCATCAGATGCACGTTGAGATCGTTACCCGGCAGTGCCGCCAGCGCACCGGCAACAAACAGCAGGGAATCGCCGGGCAGGAACGGCGTGACCACTAAACCAGTTTCACAGAACAGAATCAGGAACAGAATGGCGTAAATCCAGATGCCGTACTGCGCCACCAGCTCGGCCAAATGCACATCAATATGCAGAATAAAATCGACCAGAAAGTGGATAAACTCCATATAACAACGACTCCCCGATACCCGTCATACTTCAAGCTGCAGCTGCGTTGGCTGCGTGCGCTCACCTCGGTCACTTACTGATGTAAGCTCCCGAGGATTCACTCACTTGCCGCCTTGCCGCAGCTCGAATTATTTAGGGTATACATATTAAAGTAATGGTTAATCCGCGAGGAACAAGGGTCCCAACGCAGGCTGAGGTAATGCAAAGTGGGATGGATAATCCACCGCCACCAGATAAAGCCCCTCGGCTTTGGCGGTCGCCGCCGCCAGCTTACGATCTTTGGCCGCCAGCAGCGTCGCCATCCACTCTTCCGGCTGATTACCGGTGCCGATTTCCATCAGGCTGCCGACAATGTTACGCACCATGTGATGCACAAAAGCATTGGCTTTGATATCCACCACCACATACGGCCCATGACGCGTAACGTTGAGATGCATCACGTTGCGCCACGGCGTGCGTGACTGGCACTGCACCGCGCGGAATGAGGTGAAGTCATTCTCGCCAATCAGCGCCTGCCCGGCGCGCTGCATCTTCTCTGCATCCAGCGGATGGTAATAATGGGTAATGCCATTGCCCAGAATCGCCGGACGCAGCCGATGGTTGTAAATCACGTAGCGATAGCGGCGTGCCGTCGCGCTAAAACGCGCATGGAACTCCTCCGGCACCGCTTTCACCCAACGCACCGCGATGTCATCGGGCAGATTGGCGTTCACGCCCAACGTCCAGGCCGCGTCAGCACGCGGCGAAGTGGTTTCGAAATGCACCACTTGTCCGGTGCCGTGCACGCCAGCATCGGTGCGGCCAGCGCAGAACACCACCACCGGATGATCGGCCACTTTCGACAGCGCCTTTTCCAGCTTTTCCTGCACGCTGCGCACTTCATTTTGCCGCTGCCAGCCGTAATAACGGCTGCCATCGTATTCAATACCCAACGCCAGCTTAAGCGTCTTACCTTCAGGCAACATTAATAGAAATACTCCTGCACCAGTTTTTCAGCAGTTTTTACCGCCATCAGTGCACCGCCGAAACGGATGTTGTCTGCCACAGACCAGAACTGCAGCAGCTCTGGGATGCCGTAATCATTGCGCACGCAGCCAATGCTCAGCACGTCGCTGCCAGATGCATCGCCCACCTGCGTTGGGTAATCGCTCTCTTCGCTCAGGTTGATATCACCGGAGCGGCCCAGCTCATCGCGCGCTTCTTCTGCAGAAAGCGGGCGCAGATTCTCCACGTGCACGATCTGCGCGTTGCCGTAGAACACTGGCGCCTGCACGCTGCTTACCGCAATCGGCAAACCTTCGTCTTGTAGCACTTTACGCACCTGCTCAACCACGCGGCGCTCACTCTCGACGCTGCCATTGCTGTCAGCCAGCAGCGGCAAAATGTTGAACGCCAGCTGGCGGCCAAAGTAGTGCTGCTCCGCAGGTACGCCGTTCAGCAAACGCGCACTTTCACCGGCCAGGCCATCAACCGCCGCTTTGCCGTGACTGGAAGCCGCAATCAGGTTGGTAACCTGCAAACGGCTCAGACCAGCGAGATCCACCAGCGGTTTAATTGCGCACAGCAGCTGGCTCACCAGGCTGTCGGCAACGGTAATGATGTTGCGATTGCGGTAATCCGCCAGCACTTGTGGATTCACATCTGGCACCACCAGCGGCACGTCCGGTTCGAGCGCGAACAGGTCGCTGCTATCGATCACCAGACAACCCTGGCTGGCGGCTTCTTCGGCATAGCGCGCCGAGGCTTCACGACCTGCAGTGAAGAACGCCAGCTGCACTTGTGTCCAGTCAAATTCGGCCACGTCCTGCACCAGCACGGTACGTCCCTCAAAACGTTTGTTCTCACCGGCACCGTTTTCACTTGCCAGTAGATACAACTCACCAACCGGGAACTGGCGTTCAGCCAGCAGTTCCAGTACAGCGTTCCCTACTGCGCCTGTTGCGCCCAAAAGCGCGATATTCCAGCCGTCAGACATGTTGGTTACTCCAGAGATTGACACAAAAACAGAAGGCGATGAAAACATCGCCCGAGATTTAGGAATTATCCCCCGCAATATTGCAGGTGATTGAAATTTCTTTACAAACTGGCGCGGAAGCCAAGTTGATTGAGCATCGCCGCCGTCTCCGCATTATCGCAATGCACCTGCAGCGATGACCATTCACGACGCTCTTCATATTGCTTGCGCAGGCGATCAAACTCGCCTGGCTTTGCCGCCACTTTACGCAGTGGCGCATCGTCGCGGCGCACATCATACACCAGATGCACTAAGCGTTTTAGCGTTGGCTGATCGAGCTTGCCGCGCAGGGTGATAGAACCAAATTCCGGTGCCGGCAGCAGGCTTTCCAGCGCCACCTGCTGCGGCTGGCCGATAAAGTCGCACCAGGCTTCAAACACTTGCGTGGTGCCGCGCGCTTTACCTTCCAGCGTGTAGCCGGCGATATGCGCGGTGGCGATATCGACTTTATCCAGCAGCTCGAGCGACAGATCCGGCTCCGGCTCCCACACATCCAGCACCACGCTGAGATCGTGGCGCATCTTCAGCACTTCCAGCAGCGCCGCGTTATCCACCACCGGGCCGCGACAGGCATTGATCAGAATGGTGTTGGGTTTAAGCGCCATCAGCAACGCCGCATCGGCCAGATGCCAGCTTTTATACGGGCCATCTTTAAACAGCGGCGTATGGAAAGTCAGGATGTCGGCCTGCGCCACCAGATCATCCAGCGAATGGAAGGTTTCCTGATCGCCACGATCGGCGCGCGGCGGATCGCACAGCAGCGTTTTCACGCCCCAGGCTTGCAGACGCTTCTGCAGGCGGCTGCCGACATTACCCACGCCAACAATGCCCACCGTGCGATCGCGCAGTTCAAAACCATCGCGCTCCGCCAGTAGCAGTAGCGAGGAGAACACATACTCCACCACCGCAATGGCATTACAGCCTGGCGCCGCAGAGAAGCTGACGCCTGCCGCCGCCAGCGATGCCTCATCAATATGATCGGTGCCCGCCGTCGCGGTGCCGACAAACTTCACCGGCGTACCGTCCAGCAGCGCCGCATTCACTTTGGTGACGGAACGCACCATCAGGCCATCGGCATCTTGCAACTCGGCTTCCGGCAACGGACGTCCCGGCACCGCCACAACATCGCCGGTGCGGCTGAACAGTTCACGGGCATAAGGCATATTTTCATCGACGAGAATTTTCACTGCGGCGGTCCTGTCTGCTGAGAATTTTAAGGCGCATATGTTGCCATAAAGCCGGGGATTAACCTAACCGACTGCGATAGCGATCGGGCGTGGTACCGGCCTGTTGCTGGAACATCACAATCAGCGCCGACGCCGAGCTGTAGCCCAGCTCATGGGCGATGCCCTGCACGCTGCAGCCCTGCTCCAGCAGCGCGATAGCGTGCAGAAAGCGTAAACGCTGCCGCCACTCGCTGAACGACATGTTTAACTGCTGCTGACAGCGTCGCGCTAGCGTACGCTCGGTGGTGAACACGCGCTTCGCCCATTGTGCCAGCGTGGTGTTATCGCCGGGATGCGCTTCAAGCGCGCGCAGAATCGGAGCGAGGAATTTGTCATCTGACATCGGTAAATAGCTGTTGTGCACCGGCGCCAGACGCAGGCGATCAATCAACACTTCACACATGCGCCAGTCGGCTTGCGTTTGCGGCTGCTCCAGTTCACGGCGGGCAAAATCATTCATGATGGCGTGCCCAATGGCATCGACATGCAATAAGCAGGCTTTACCCGGCAGGCCCGCGCAGAGATCGGCGGCAAGATTAAAGGTGCGAAAACGCGCATCGTTGTGGTTGTAGCTGCTGTGACGATGACCGGCCGGGATCCAGATCGGAATATCGGCGGGCGTCAGCAGACGTTCGCCCTCCACTTCCATCTCCAGTACGTGGCTGGTGACGAAAATCACCTGACCCCAATCATGCGCATGCGTGAGGTATTCGGTTTTGGCGTTGACCTCGTCGTAACGCATAAAGAAGCGCAGCAAGGGCGCATCAATCGGCGGCTGGTATTCGACTTGTAGATTCATTCTGTCCGGTCACTAACAAATATTGTCCGATTTTAACTATCTACTTTAAACCGGTCAAACGTAAACTATTCGCGATTATCTGAGGAGCTGTATCATGAATTTACTGTTTCCGCTGATCGCGGTGCTGATCTGGTCGATCAACACTATCGTCAGCAAACTCTCGGCGGGAAGTATCGATCCTGCGGCGATCTCCTTCTATCGCTGGCTGCTGGCGCTGGTGGTGCTGGCACCCTTTTGCCTGCCGGGCGTGTGGCGCCATCGTCACACCATCAAAGCCAACGGCTGGCGATTGCTGATCCTCGGCCTGCTCGGCATGGTGCTGTATCAAAGCCTCGCTTATTACGCAGCGCACAGCGTTTCTGCGGTGATGATGGGGATTCTCGGCGCGACCATTCCGCTGCTGACCATTCTGCTTAGCCTGGTTGTGCTGCGCCTTGCGCCGACGCGCGGCATTTTGATTGGCGGCTTGCTGTCGTTCGCCGGTTTGGTGTGGCTGGTGAGCGAAGGCAATCCGGCGCAGTTGCTGAATCAACGGCTCGGCAATGGCGAATTGATGATGCTGGCAGCGTCCACTTCCTACGCCCTGTACGGCGTGCTGACCAAACGCTGGGCGATTCCGCTGCCAACCTGGCAAAGCCTATATGTGCAGATTTTCTTTGGCGTGCTGCTATTGCTGCCTGGCTTCCTGCATGCGCCGGATGTCACGCTCAATATGCACAATCTGCCGCTGGTGCTTTATGCCGGACTGTTTGCGTCGATCATCGCACCGTTCCTGTGGATCCTTGGCGTGCAGCGTCTGGGTGCCAGCACCACCAGCATTTTTATGAATTTCGTACCGGCGTTTACGGCCATTATTGCCGTGATGTTCCTGCATGAGCAGCTGCATGGCTATCACTGGATTGGCGGCGGCATGACGTTAGTTGGCGTTATTCTGGCGCAACGTCTGAAAACCCCGCTGCGTAAGCCACGTAGCGCGACCCTTGCCGATCCCGCTGCCTGATTTTATTATCCGGAAAGGCCGCAGCCCCCGTGGATTTCCTGGGGGCTTTTGCTATCATGTGGCCTCTTTTTTCCGGCGCACCCGGATCTGACCCGTTTTCAAGGATTCCGCCATGCAACCTCTCAGCGGTCCCGGTGTGCCCGCGGGCGATCGTTCCCCTTTATCTCAGGCCACTGGCCCGACGCGTCCTGGCGGTCCAGCCGGTGAACAGCCACTTTCTCCTGCCCAGCGCACCACGCTGGAACGTCTGATTGTGCGCATCATGTCTTTGAGTACGCTGAAAGCGCCGGAACTCTGGGCTGGCGTGCGGCATGAAGTTGGGGTGAAGAGTGAAGCGGAGCTGCAATCGCGCCACTTCCCGGCGGCGGAACAGCATCTCAATGGTCGCTTAACGCAAGTGCAAAACAGCCTTGCTACGCGCCAGCTGCTGCAACAGCTGCTGGAGAAATTGCCGCAGGGCAATAATCGCCAGGCGGTAAGCGAATTTATTCGTCAGCAGTTTAATCAAACGGTATTGAGCGCGTTGTCGCAGGATCAGCTGCGTCAGGTGCTGACCATGTTGCAAAACGGCCAGATGGCGATCCCGCAGCCGCAGCAAACGCGCGTGTCCGATCGCAGCTTGCTGCCGGCAGAACAGCAATCACTGAATCAGCAGGTTACGCGTCTTGCAGCGAAAACCGGAGAATCGCCGGTGAAACTGCTGGCCGATACGCTGAAGCTGGTGCATCTGAAAAGTGGCGATCCGATTCCATCACGCCACTTCCCGCTACTGACGCAATATTTGCAGGTGCGTCAGACGCTGGCTCAGCACAGTGCGCCAACCTTGCAGATGCTGGAAACTTCGCTGCGCCAGCCGTTAACCCATGATGAGCAGCGACTGCTGGAAGATTACAGCCAGCAACGTTTCCAGGCGCTGCCGACCACCGTGCTGACGCCAGCGCAGACGCAGGATCTGCTGAATCTGCTGTTTAGCCGCCGCGCCGAGAAACTGCATGAGCAGCCGCTGGCCGATAGCCAAATTCGTCCGCAGCCAATCTGGTCGCCGTTTATCCAGATGCTGCCGCAGCCGCTGGCCCAGCGCCCGGCACTCACGCTGATTGCCGGTATCTTCTTGTTCATCTTCCTGCTGTGGCTGTTTATCTAGCAGCCGCAGTTGGCAGCGGGCGTGGCGTGCGGCCATTCACCCGCTGCCGCGCCCCACGCCATTGGATGGCCATCGCGCTTCCAGAAATCCAGCCCGCCAATTAACTCCTTAACCTGAAAACCCAACGATGCCAGCTTGAGCGCGGCTTTGGTTGAGCCGTTACAACCGATGCCGTCGCAATAAGTAATGTAAACTTTGCTGCGATCAAGATGCGCAGTGGATTCCGCATTCATGGTGCGATGCGGAAACGAAAGTGCACCGCAAATATGGCCAGCCTGATACACCTCGTCAGAACGCGCATCAATCACCACGATTTCCGTGATGCCCTGCGCCAGATCCTCCGCTAAATCCCACGCATCGGTGTAGTACGCCAGTTTATGTTGCAGATACGCCACGCTTTCACTGGCGCTGGCTGGAGCAATTTTTAAGACCGCTGACATCGCATTCTCCTGTTGTGATTTTCCCTCAGTTTACGGCAAAGTGGTCTGCATATTGATACCACTTCCAGCATAGCGATAAGACCATTGTGACCACATCATTTCTCGCGCTGTTTAGCCATCAAACTCAGGGCGGTTTACGTGAGCGGCTGTGCAATACCTTGCGTCAGGCCATCGCCAACGGGCATCTGCGGCATGAGCAGAAGTTGCCATCCAGCCGCCAGTTAGCCAGCGATTTATCGCTGTCGCGCGTCACGGTGGAGGCGGCTTACGCACAGTTAGAGAGCGAAGGTTATCTGCAGCGTCACGCTGGGCGAGGAACTTTTGTTTCGATTCGCATGGCGTCGCCTACCCAGAAACCTCGCATTGAGCGATCACCGCACTTTTCCCAGCGCGGCCAGCAGGTTTTGGCAACCGGCGGCTGTCAGGATCCGCCCTTTCCTCACGCCTTTGCCGCCGGTTCACCCGAATTACGCGCTTTCCCGCACGCGCAGTGGCGTCGTATCAGCAATCAGGTTCAGCGCTCGCTGGGCAGCAAAGTGATGGGTTACGGCGATCCGCTTGGATTACCATCGCTGCGGCAAGCGGTGGCAGATTATCTGGCGCTGTCGCGCGGCGTGCGCTGCACGGCGGAACAAGTGGTGATCCTCACCAGCTCGCAGCAGGCGCTGCAGTTGCTGGCGCTGATGTTCCTCGATGCGGGTGACGAAGTGTGGCTGGAAGAGCCGGGTTATCCCGGCGCGCGCAATGCGTTTCTTGCCGCCGGAGCGCGCTGTCGCGCGATGCCGCTGGATGCGGAAGGTGCAGTGCCGCTGAGCGGCAGCGCGAAACTGGTCTATCTGACGCCAGCGCATCATTATCCCACCGGCACAGCCATGAGCCTGGCGCGGCGCTTGCAGTGGCTGGCGTGGGCGCAACAGCAGGATAGCTGGCTGATTGAAGACGATTACGACAGCGAATTTCACTACGAGGATCGCCCCGCTCCGGCGCTGCAAGGGTTAGCAGCGGATGGTCGGGTGATTTGCCTTGGTACCTTTTCCAAAACGCTGTACCCGTCGCTGCGGCTGGCGTGGATGGTGGTGCCACCACAATTGGTGGAGCCGTTAGGCCGCGCACGTAGCGTGATGGATGGTCACAGCGCGTTGCTACCGCAGGCGATATGCGCGGAGTTTCTGCAGCAAGGCCATTTCGCCAGCCATTTGCGCCTGATGCGCCAACTCTATCGCAGCCGACGTGACTGCTTGCTGGCGCAAATTGAAACGCGCCTACAACCGTGGCTCAAACCGCTGCCGGCGGCCGGCGGCTTACAGTTGACGGTGCAGCTGTTGCAAGGTGATGAAGCGCGCTTAACCGCACAGGCAAAAGAACACGGATTGCTGCTGCCGCGCCTGTCACCGCTTTATGCCGGTGAAGTGCAGCAAGCGGGCTGGCTGCTGGGCTTTGCAGCGCTGACGCCCGGTGAGATTGTCAGCGCCTGCGATAAGCTGGTTACGCTGTTGTCGCACTCCGCGCAAACGTCCAGGTGACCAGAATGCCCAGCGCCGCACAACAGGCACCCGCGATATAGACCGATCCGTAACCCAGCGCCGTCGCCAGCAAGCCGGTCAACGGGCCGCTGGCACCGTAGGCGATATCCTGAAACGCCGAGAAACCGCCGAGCGCGGTGCCGCGAATCTGTGGCGATACGCGCTTGATCACTTCGACGCCCAGCGCCGGAAAGATCAGCGAGCAGCCGCAGCCAGTCAGGGCCGCGCCAATCAGCGCCATCCAGCCGGAACTGGCGAACGCCAGCAGCAGCAGACCGGCGGTTTCCACCAGCAAAGAGACCATCGCCACTTTTACGCCGCCGTGTCGATCCGGCAAGCCGCCAAAGAACACGCGCACCAGCACAAACGCACAGCCAAAAGCGGTCAGCGCGAAACCGGCATTGCCCCAATTTTCTGCAGCAAAATAGAGTGACGTAAAGGTGCCGATTACCGCAAAGCCGGTGCCCTGCAGCGCCAGCGCCAATCCCGGCTGAAAGATAATCTTCACTACGCTGAACAGCGATGGCCGCTCGCCACCGGCGACCGGCACTTTACCAATCCAGCTGTTGATCCCCAGCGCCAACAACGGCAGAACCAGCGCGACAGCGCCCAACGCAGCAAAGCCGCCGTACTGATTAATCAGCAAACCGAGCGGTGCGCCAGCCGCCAGCGATCCGTAAATCGCCATGCCATTCCACGACATCACTAATCCGGAACGTTTGCTACCCACCAATCCCATGCCCCATGTCAGATTGCCGGTCAGCAGCAGGCTTTCGCCGAATCCCAGCATCAAGCGCCCTATCGCCAGCAAACCAAACTTCGTCCACGGAGAAACCGGTAACAACGCCGCCGCCAGATAGGCAACGCCTACCAGCGCGATGGCCAGCATGCCGTGCTGGGTGGTGAGTTTTGCACCGTGCTGGTCGGCACGACGTCCGGCAAAGCTGCGCGTTAACAACGTGGCAAAGAACTGAATCCCCACCGCCACGCCAACCATCAAATTGCTCATGCCGAGTTCATGATGGACATACAGCGGGATCACCGGCAGCGCGAGGCCAGCGGTCAGATAAGTGAGGAATACCGCAAATGAGGTGCAGGCCAGCGGCATAACGGATTGCGTCTGCGCGTCAGCAGTCGTGGTCATGATGGTTCGAACTCCTTGTAATAACCAGACACGCGCTTGCTGCCAAAACAGAAACGGGATATTTGGTTCACGTTAGTGTGAAGTGATAATTTTATTTCGGATGGAGTGAGAGTTTAGGCAAGCAGGAGGTGGATTGTCAAAAACAACAAGGGCCGGATAACCGGCCCTTGAGATATTGCTGGCATAATTAGGTCGCCATGAATGGCGACCCTACGGGATTATGCTGGCAACTTACGCATGGTAAGAGTTGCGTTAGTGCCGCCAAAACCAAAGCTGTTGGACATCACGGTGGTCAGCGCTTTTTCAGTTGGCTTGGTCACGATGTTCAGACCTTTACCCGCTTCATCCAGCTCTTCCACGTTGATGCTTGGCGCGATGAAACCGTGCTCCAGCATCAGCAAGGTGTAGATCGCTTCCTGCACGCCCGCCGCACCCAGTGAGTGACCGGTCATAGCTTTGGTAGCAGACAGTGATGGGCAGTTATCGCCGAACACTTCGCGAATCGCACCCAGCTCTTTCACATCACCAACCGGCGTAGAGGTGCCGTGGGTGTTGAGGTAATCGATTGGGGTATCGAGACCTTGCATCGCCATCTTCATGCAGCGCACTGCGCCTTCGCCTGAAGGAGCTACCATATCTGCGCCATCTGAGGTTGCGCCGTAGCCAACGATCTCAGCGTAGATGTGCGCGCCACGAGCCAGAGCGTGTTCCAGCTCTTCAACCACCACCATACCGCCGCCGCCAGCGATGACGAAACCGTCACGGTTGGCATCGTAAGTACGTGAGGCTTTTTCTGGGGTTTCGTTGTACTTGGTCGACAGTGCGCCCATCGCATCGAACTCACAGGCCATTTCCCAGCTCAGCTCTTCGCCGCCGCCAGCAAAAACGATGTCCTGTTTGCCCAGCTGAATCTGCTCAACCGCGTTACCGATGCAGTGTGCAGAAGTGGCACAGGCTGAACTGATTGAGTAGTTCACGCCGTGAATTTTGAATGGGGTTGCCAGGCAAGCAGAAACACCTGAACCCATCGCTTTGGTCACCACATAAGGACCGACCGCTTTCAGGCCGCGTGGGCTACGCATCGCGTCAGCACCAAATACCTGATAACGCGGAGAACCGCCGCCAGAACCAGCAATCAAACCGACACGTGGATTCTGCTGATACTGCTCTTCAGTCAGGCCAGAATCTTTGATCGCTTCGGCCATGGAAAGGTAAGCATAAATAGAGGCATCACTCATAAAACGCACGATTTTGCGATCGATGAGCCCGTTGGTATCCAGTTTGACGTTGCCCCATACGTGGCTGCGCATACCGGCATCTCTCATCTCTTCAGAGAAAGTAATACCGGAACGGCCTTCACGCAGAGAAGCCAGCACTTCTTGCTGGTTATTACCAATGCTGGAAACAATACCCAGGCCAGTAATCACTGCACGTTTCATTCAATAATCCTCGTTCCACATATTTGGATGACGTGCACTCTAGCGTACAGTTGTAAGCCGAACAAGTCCGATCAGCCATTTCCTTTTGTAAATTTGCGTCATGTGACGTCTATCGCTAAACTCGCGCCACTGCCTGAAATATGAGCCTTTCCCCGTGAAATTAACCCCGGTTGAACACGCCCAAATAAACTGGAATGAACAGGGTACACCTGTGTCCCGAGCGTTCGGCGACGTCTATTTCTCCAACGATAATGGACTGGAGGAAACGCGCTATGTGTTCCTCGCTGGCAACCACATTCCACACCGTTTTGCCGCACATGCGCGCGATTTATTTATTGTCGCCGAGAGCGGTTTTGGGACTGGTCTGAACTTTCTCACTCTGTGGCAAGCCTTCGATCGCTTCCGTAATGAGCAACCCAACGCCACTTTGCAGCGTCTGCACTTTATCAGCTGCGAGAAATTTCCGCTGACGCACGCCGATCTTGCTGCCGCACATGCCCATTGGCCAGAGCTGCAGCCGTGGGCCGAACAGCTGCAACAGCAGTGGCCGCAGGCGTTGCCGGGTTGTCAGCGCCTGCTGTTTAACGGCGGCGAAGTCACGCTGGATCTCTGGCTTGGTGATATTAACGCGCTAATTCACACCTTTGATGACAGTCTTAATCGTCAGGTGGATGCGTGGTTCCTTGATGGCTTCGCGCCGGCGAAAAATCCGGAGATGTGGACGCCAGAGCTGTTTGCCGCGATGGCACGCCTCGCCCGTCCGGACGGCACGCTGGCGACCTTCACCGCATCGGGGTTTGTACGGCGCGGGTTGCAGGACGCCGGTTTCAGCATGCAGAAGCGCAAAGGCTTTGGTCACAAGCGTGAAATGCTGGTCGGCGTAATGGAACAGGCTGCAGAATTGCCGCACAGCCAGCCGTGGTATGCGCGCCCGCAGGCCAGCAGCCAGGATGTGGCGCTGATCGGCGGCGGCGTCGCCAGTGCAGTATTGGCGCTGGCACTGTTGCGACGCGGTTGGCGCGTGACGCTCTATTGCGCCGATGACGCGCCCGCGCTGGGCGCATCCGGCAATCGTCAGGGCGCGCTCTATCCGCTGCTGAACCAGCACGATCCCGCGCTGGCCACCTTCTTCCCGGCGGCTTTTGGTTTTGCCCGACGTCTGTACGATCGGCTGCCAGTGGAGTTTGAACATGACTGGAGCGGCGTGTTGCAGCTGGGCTGGGATAGCAAAAGCGCGGAGAAAATCGCGCAGATGCTCAATATGGAACTGCCGCATGACATCGCGTACGGCGTTAATAAAGAAGAAGCGCAACAGCTGGCAGGCGTCGAACTCGGCGTCGGCGGGATTTTCTATCCGCAAGGCGGCTGGCTGTCGCCTTCTCAGCTAACCAGCAATTTGCTGGAATACGCGCAATCGCTGGGATTACGCCTTCACTGGCTGCATCGCGTCACGCAGTTAACGCACGATGAAGATCACTGGACGTTGCACTTTAGCCAGCAGCCACCAGTGCAGCATCCCCAAGTGGTACTGGCAAATGGTCACGCGTTGCTGGAACTCGAGCAAAGCAAAATGCTGCCGGTCTACGCGGTGGCGGGACAGGTGAGCCACGCGCCGACCAATCCGTCATTAGGCGCGCTGCGCACCGTGCTGTGCTACGACGGCTATCTCACGCCGGTCAGCCCGAACTTTGCCACCCATTGCATCGGCGCTAGCTATCATCGCGGCGAAACCGCGACGGATTTCCGCGCCGACGATCAGCAGGAGAATCGCCAGCGGCTGATCAACTGTTTGCCGGAAAGCCAATGGCCGCAGCAAGTTGATGTGTCAAATAACCAGGCGCGCAACGGCGTGCGCTGTGCCACGCGCGATCATCTGCCGATGAGCGGCAGCGTGCCGGATTATGACGCCACCCTGGCGCAGTATGCCGACTTGCCGGAGCAGCGCGCGCGCGGTGCAAATGTAGCTGATGCGCCAGTACACAACGGTTTGTTTGTATTGGGAGCATTAGGTTCGCGTGGCTTGTGCAGCGCACCGCTGGCGGCCGAAGTGCTGGCAGCGCAGATGAGCGGCGAACCGCAGCCGCTGGATGCTGCCACGCTGGCGGCGATGAATCCAAATCGCTACTGGGTACGAAAACTGCTGAAGGGTAAAAAAGCGGGTCGATAATCTGCGGGGCGAGCGATCGCCCCGAGACGTTAAGCGGTTTGACGTGCCTGCAGGAACAGATTGTCCCACATGCCGGTGACCAGCGCCTGATCGCGTGGCGACAGTTCACCGGCAGCAATGGCTTTTTGCAGGCTGTTGGTAACGTGAGTTTGCAGCGCTTCCGGCGTGTGTTCACCGCTCAGCTCAATCTCCGCCACTGCCAGGGTCAGATGACCACGCAGATAGCCGCCCGCAAACAACTCGTCATCGCTGGCGTGATCGACCATATCGTCAATCAGGGCCAGAATTCGGGTTTCAAATTCTACGATCATCTCTTCCTCTCTTCTTATAACCTTCGCGGATTACAGATCTTCCGGCCAGGGGAATTGTGCCGCCGTCAGTGCCGGCGTGCCGTAATAATTCGTCAGTGCATCAATGAAACGGGCCGGTCGCAGCGGAATGCCCTGCTCCAGATACGTCATCACTTGCGCATGAACCTTACGCTGAAACGCGATGCGATCTGGCTCACAATCGCCTTCGAGATTGTCACAACTGACGTTGAAGGGAAAGCCCGCCGCCACGCAGAACAACCACTCCAGCGCCTGCGGTTTCACCTCAACCGATTCGAACTGGCTCTGCGTTTGCGCATCGCGTCCGTCCGGGCAATACCAATAACCAAAATCTACCAGCTTGCGGCGCGCTTCACCGGCAATGCACCAGTGGGAAATTTCATGTAGTCCGCTGGCGTAATAACCGTGCGCGAACACCACGCGATTCCACGGTGAGGTTTCATCCGCTGGAAGATAAATAGGTTCGTCGTCGCCTTTAATTAGACGGGTCTGAAAATCGTCAACGAAGCAGCCATCAAAGATGGCAATCAGCTGATCGTAATGGTGTGTTGTACTCATAATTTTTAATCTTTAAAAAAAACCGGCGCCATTGTCGCATTGGCAGCCGGTCTTGACGAGTGTTGGATTACAGCGTGGCCAGCCAGGCCATCAATTCTCCGCCGTGACTGTCCCATAACAATTTGGCGCTCATTACCGCAGAAACGATCACCACCATGGGGCGAATCAGTTTCTGACCGCGGCTCAATACCAGTCTGGCGCCGAGGCGCGCGCCGATAACGGCGCCGAGCAGCATAATCGCGCCGGTGCCCCACACCACTTTGCCGCCGAACATAAAGAACAGCAGACTGCCAAAATTCGAGGTGAAATTTAGGATTTTGGCGTGGGCGGTGGCTTTCGCCAGATTGAAGCCGCACAGCGTAACGAAGGCCAGCGCGTAGAACGAGCCGGCGCCGGGACCAAAAAAGCCGTCGTAGAAACCGACACAGCCGCCGCCCACCAGCGCATAAGGCAAACCGTGCAGACGACGTTCGCGATCTGCTTCACCCAAACGCGGCATCAGCAGGAACCACAAACCGATACAGATCAGCAGCAGCGGCAAGATTTGGCGCAGCACATCTGCTTGTAGGTGCTGAATCAGAATGGTGCCGGCAATCGCGCCAAGAAAGGTCATGGCGATATTCAGCCACTGCTCGTTCAGCTTCACCGCGCCGCGACGAATGAAATAGAGGCTGGCTGAGAATGAACCACCGACCGATTGCAACTTATTGGTGGCTAACGCCTGCGCTGGAGAGAGTCCGGCCGCCAGCAATGACGGCACGGTAAGCAATCCACCACCGCCCGCGATCGAGTCGATAAACGCCGCCAGCATTGCCACGAAAAACAGCACACCAACGACTAGCGGGCTAACAACGAACCAATCCATTGAAATACCTACAGAAGATGCTTATCGAGTAAAGCCTGACAAGACGGCGGTAGTGGCGGCGGCGTTTTCTTCACCGGCGGCGTGCTGCCTGGTTTTTTCGGCAGGAACCAGCTATCCAGCTCAGCGCCACAGCCATCGCCTGCTGGTTGAGGAGCCTGATCTTCACACTCCAGACTGCCCGCCGGGCAACGCAAACGCACATGCATGTGCGCGCGATGGGCAAACCACGGACGTACTTTATTCAGCCACGCACGATCGCTACCGGCATCGGCACAAAGCTGCCGTTTAATGGCTGGATTGACGAAGATACGCGTGACTTCGTCGTCTTTCGCTGCCAGTTTAATCAGGCTATCAATTTGTGGTTGCCAGTGACGTGAAATCACCTGCTTATCATCGGCAGAAACCAAATCGAGCGGCTGCGGCTTGAGCAATTGCTGCGCCGTCCAGCGGGTTTTCGGCAGTTGCAGCCAGATATCAACATCCAGACCGGTTTGATGGCTGGCGTGGCCGCTGCTAAAACGACCGCCCGCCGCCATGCCCATATCGCCAATCAGCACTTGTCCCAGCTGAAGCTGATGAACCTGGGTGCTGAGACGCTGAATAAAGGCGATCAAATCGGGATGGCCATAATAACGACGCTGATCCTGACGCATCACCTGATAATTGGGTGAATTGAGCGGCAGCTGTTGCGCACCAACAATACAGCCGTTGGCGAAACCGCCAATCGACTGCGGGCTGCCGGCGATCGGCTGATGAATTTGCTGCCACGGCGTGGCGGCAACTGCGGCGGCACTGCATAACAGCGCGGCACAGGTGATGAGCAGACGGCGCATCATCGGGCTTACCAGCGCGGCACGCTGCTGTTGACGTCACCGTTTTGCGCGCGCTGGCGCAGCAGGTGATCCATCAACACAATCGCCATCATCGCTTCGGCAATTGGCACCGCACGAATACCAACACACGGATCGTGACGACCTTTGGTGATCATCTCAACTTCTTCGCCGTCACGGGTGATGGTGTTGCCCGGCACGGTGATGCTGGAAGTCGGTTTCATCGCCAGATTGGCGCTGATGGTTTGGCCGCTGCTGATGCCACCCAAAATGCCACCCGCATGGTTGCTCTGGAAACCGTTGGCACGAATTTCATCGCGATGCTGGCTGCCACGCTGGTTGATGACTGCGAAACCGTCGCCAATCTCCACGCCTTTCACCGCGTTGATGCTCATCAGCGCATGCGCCAAATCCGCATCCAGACGATCAAATACCGGCTCGCCCAAGCCCGGCGGCACGTTTTCTGCCAGCACCGTGACTTTAGCACCGATGGAGTCGCCCTCTTTTTTCAGGCCACGCATCAGTTCATCCAGCGCTTCCAGTTTAGAGGCATCCGGGCAGAAGAACGGGTTCTCTTCCACGATGCTCCAGTCTTTCAGCTCACAGGCCACATCGCCAATCTGCGCCAGATAGCCGCGCACCACGATGCCATGCTTCATCTGCAAATACTTCTTAGCAATCGCACCAGCCGCCACGCGCATCGCGGTTTCACGCGCCGAAGAGCGTCCGCCGCCACGATAGTCGCGCAGGCCGTATTTCTGCTCGTAGGTATAATCGGCATGGCCAGGACGGAACAGATCTTTGATTGCGCCGTAATCCTGTGAACGCTGGTCGGTGTTCTCAATCAGCAGACCGATTGAAGTCCCCGTCGTCACGCCCTCAAACACGCCGGACAAAATTTTCACCTGATCCGGCTCGCGGCGCTGTGTGGTGTAGCGCGACGTGCCAGGACGACGACGATCGAGATCGTGCTGAATGTCGGCTTCCGTCAGCGGAATGCCGGGCGGCACACCGTCAACGATGCAGCCCAGCGCAATACCATGCGACTCGCCAAAAGTGGTTACGCGAAAAACTTGTCCGATGCTGTTTCCGGCCATGCTGGTTCCTTGTTGCGATGTTGCGGGCGAGCGCTCGCCCTCTTATTTAGTCTTTGTAGAATGAGAAGTGATGCTGTGCCGCGACGATTTGCTCGCGCGTCAGCATAAACACGCCGTCACCACCGTTATCAAACTCCAGCCAGGTAAACGGCACGTCTGGATACTGTTCGATCATGTGCACCATGCTGTTACCGACTTCGCAAATCAGCACGCCTTGCTCGGTGAGGTAATCCGGCGCACAGGCCAGAATACGGCGCACCAGTTTCAGGCCGTCGCTGCCCGCCGCCAGACCGAGTTCCGGCTCGTGGCGATATTCGTTCGGCAGATCGTCCATATCTTCCGCATCCACGTAAGGTGGATTGGTGACGATCAGATCGTATTTCACCGGCGGCAAGTTGCGGAACAGATCGGCGCGGATTGGCGTAACGTGGTTCAGCAGGCCGTGCTCTTCGATGTTCTGCTCGGCAACCGCCAGCGCATCGGTGGAGATATCCACCGCATCCACTTCCGCTTCCGGGAAGGCGTAAGCGCAGGCAATGGCGATGCAGCCGCTGCCGGTACACATATCGAGAATGTGATTAGGCGAATAGCTGATCAAACCGGCAAAACGGTTCTCAATCAGTTCACCAATCGGTGAACGCGGCACTAATACGCGCTCATCAACGTAAAATTCGTGGCCGCAGAACCAGGCTTTGTTGGTGAGATACGCCACTGGAATACGCTCGTTGACGCGGCGAATCACGCGCTCAACAATGCGATGACGCTCGCTGGCCGTCAGGCGCGCATTGCGCATATCTTCTGGAATATCCAGCGGCAGCCACAGCGTGGGCAGAACCAGTTGGACTGCTTCGTCCCAGGGATTATCCGTGCCGTGGCCGTACCAAATGCCTGCCGCCGAAAAACGGCTGACAGCCCAGCGCAGCATGTCCTGAATGGTGTGCAGTTCATTCACTGCCTCATCGACGAATATCTTGTCCACGTAGCCCTCCGCAGGCCATAAAATCAATCGGCCGATAGTGTGCCACGAAGCCGGGCAGAATTCAGCGCAGCGAGGTGAAAAAGCTGACATTTGTTAACAGTAACGGTTAAGGTATGCCACCGGCTGTTTACCAGCTTTTTCTGAACCTATCACCGAGCCATGAGTAAAAAAACGCCGCTAAGCCAGGACGATCAGCAAATGTTCCGCCAGTTAATGACCGGAACGCGCAAGCTGAAACAGGACACCATCGTGCACAAACCGGTGGTAAAAACGCGCCAACTGCCATTAAAGCGCCTGATATCAGAGCAAGCCGATAATAGTCATTATTTCTCTGACGAGTTTCAGCCGCTGCTTTCCAGCGAAGGTCCGGTACGCTACGTGCGCGCAGACGTCAGCCATTACGAGCAGAAAAAGTTGCGTCGTGGCGATTACACGCCGGAAATTTTTCTCGATCTGCATGGCTTAACGCAGATGCAGGCCAAGCAGGAGCTCGGCGCGTTGATCGCCGCCTGTCGTCGTGAGCATCTGTTCTGCGCCAGCGTCATGACCGGGCACGGTAAACACATCCTCAAGCAGCAAACACCGCTGTGGCTGGCACAACATCCGCATGTGATGGCGTTTCATCAGGCACCAAAAATGTTCGGCGGCGACGCCGCGCTGCTGGTGCTGATAGAGGTAGAAGAGTGGCATCCGCCTGAATTGCCGTGACGTGCCGCGCTACAAAAGGATAGGGCCGCGAATGCGGCCCACAGTAGTTGCAATTTTAGAGAATTAAATTGCTTTAGCCAATTTTGACGGGCTGACCTGCCACTCCAGCTTGCCTTCGCAGGCATCTGCATCAAAGTCCACACAGGCTATCGCGGAGGTGGCGAACATCGGCGGCGCTTCCTGCGGGCAGAGTTCAGACACTAAATAACCCACCAGCGGCAGATGCGAAATCACCAGCGCCGATTTAACCCCTTTCTGCGCCAGCACCTGCAAATAGCTGGCTACCATCGCGGGATCGCCGCCTGGCGTCAGTTCCGGCAACACATCCTGCCCTTCCGGCAAATTCAGCGTTTCACGTACCGTTGCCAGCGTTTGCTCAGCGCGCAAGTACGGACTCACTAATACCCGATCGATTGCTGGCGTTTTGCTGTTGAGCCAACTCGCCATCGCTCTCGATTCATCACAGCCACAGAGGGTGAGAGGTCGAACTGAATCACTCGCTGCTTCCAGAGCTGCGTCGCCATGACGCATGATAAAAACTTGCATAAAGCACCGCTGTTGTTTGTCGATATCGCCCGGTACCACAGCACCAGACGCTTCATTCTGCGAATGAACGGTGTGTTTTACCCCAATGGCTTCAGTATAGTCAACCGGTTGTTTATTAAATAAGCATATCTCAGATTGGTGCCGCGCTTGCCGCTGCGCGGCCCTCTGACTAACCCGCTGAATCTGTGCGCCTATTCATGATTGTGCAGAAGTGTAAAAATTCGTTTGCTGTTCTGACAATGCGATCAGCGCCTCACTTGGCGTAAAACGTTCGCCGTGTTGCTGCATTAATGAGCTTAATGCTTTGACGATTTCGCCAATGCCGCGCTGATCCATATAGCGGAACGGACCGCCGAGAAACGGCGGGAAACCGATGCCAAATACCGCTGCAATATCGCCATCGCGCGCGTTCCGAATCACCGCTTCATCCAGACAACGTGCCGCTTCGTTCAACATCATTAATACGCAACGCTCGGCGATCTGCGCTTCGCTCTGCTTCGCCTGCGGTTTGATGTTCAACAGCGTGTAGATTGACGCATCAGCTTTGCGCTTGCCCGGCCAGCGCGAACGTTGGTAGAGGTAGAACCCTTTGTGGTTCTTACGCCCTTTTCTGCCGTCAGCCAGAATGGCGTTCGCGGCGTTGGGTGCGCTGAAGCGAGAACCGTAAGCCTGCTCGAGAATCGGGCTGATTTTGCTGCCGACATCAATGCCCACTTCGTCCAGCAGCTGCAGCGGCCCAACCGGGAAACCGAATTTCACTAAAGCACGATCGATATGCTCAATCGGCTCACCTTCCTGCAAACAGTGCATCGCTTCATTTATATAGGGCGCGAGAATGCGGTTTACATAAAAGCCAGGACGATCTGCTACCACCACCGCTGTTTTACCCTGTTGCCGCGCCAGCTGCACCGTGTTCGCTAGCGTTTGCGCTGAGGTATTGGCGTGCGGAATCACCTCCACCAGCGGCATTTTGTCCACCGGGCTGAAGTAATGCAGGCCGATAATATTTTCCGGTCGCTGCGCATGCGCGGCGATGTCGGCAATCGGTAGCGACGAGGTATTGGAGGCAAATATGGTGTGCGGCTGGCAATGGCTTTCGATTTCGCTGAACATCTGCTGCTTGAGCGCCAGATCCTCAAATACCGCTTCGATCACCAGATCGCGCTGGCTGAACCCTTGATAATCGATGCCGCCGCTGATGCGCGCCATCTGCTGCTGACGTTCAGCCGCTTTCATTTGACGCCGCTTCACCTTGTTGCTCAACAAGTCCCAGCTGTATTGCAGCGCATGATTCACGCCATTGAGATTGATGTCTTTAATGCGCACCGGCAAACCGGCTTTCAGCGCCGTGACGCTGGCGATGCCGCCGCCCATCAATCCGCCGCCAAGCACGCCAATCTGCTTCAGCGCTTGCGGTTCAACACTCGCCATCGACTCTTTCTTTAAGGCGGTTGAGGCGAAGAACAGGCTGCGCAGCGCGGCCGATTCTGGCGTCATCGCCAGTTGACCAAAAGCGCGCGCTTCCGCTTCATGCCCGGCACTGCTGCCCTGCTCCAGACCGATGCGCACCACTTCAAGAATACGGTCAGCCGCAGGATAGTTGCCCTGGGTTTTGCTGTGGGTTTGACGCTGTGCCAGTGAAAACAGCACCTGACGGGCAATCGGTCCTTGCAGCAAACGATCGCGGCGCGAAAGTTCACGGCGAGCGCCTTTTCCTTTATGTACGCGCGCAATCGCCGTTTCCAGCAGAATCGATTGCGGCACCGCGTCATCCACAATCCCGATTTTGAGTGCCTGTTTGGCGCGCAGCTGTTTGCCAGTGAGAATTAGCGGCAGCGCCTGCTGCAAGCCAATCAGGCGCGGCAAACGTTGCGTACCGCCAGAACCCGGCAGCAAACCGAGCTGTACTTCCGGCAAACCGAGGCGCGTTTTGTCATCCAGCGAACAGATGCGCGCATTGCAGGCCAGCGCCAGCTCGAGGCCGCCGCCAAGGCAGGCACCGTGAATCGCCGCCACCACCGGAAACGGCAGCGCGGCAATCATCGCCATCACATCTTGTCCCTGCTTTGCCAGCGCTTCAGCTTCTTCAGCCGTTTTGCAGCTGGCGATCATGCTGATATCCGCACCGGCAACAAAGTTGTCTGGCTTGCCGGAGATCAACACTAATCCGGCTAAATCCTGATGGCTGCGCGCTTCATCCAGCACCGCTTTGATCTGCGGCACAAATTCGGCCTTCAGCGTGTTCATCTTCTCGCCCGGCACATCGATGGTAATCACACCGACATGATCGAGGCGCATATGTAAATGAAAGGCAGATTCGCTCATTATTCGGCCTCCAGAACCATTGCCGTGCCCAAGCCGCCCGCCGCGCAGGCGGTGACCAATCCTAAACCGCCCCCGCGCCGCCGCAATTCCTGCAGCGTTTGCGTAATCATGCGTGCGCCGGTAGCGGCAAACGGATGACCATAAGCAATCGATCCGCCGAGCACGTTAAAGCGCTCTTCATTCACTTCGCCCAGCGCATGCGGACGATTCAACACCTCGCGCGCAAAGCGTTCATCGCGGAACATTTTCAGGTTCGCTAAGGTTTGTGCGGCAAAGGCTTCATGCATATCAATCAGCGTCAGATCGTTGAGCGTGATGCCAGCGCGGTCCAGCGCCAGCGGCGAGGCGTAGGCTGGTCCGAGCAGCATGTCCTGCCAGACATCAATCGCCGTGAAGGCGTAGCTGCGCAGATAGCCGAGCGGCTGAATGCCGAGTTCGCGTGCGCGCCCTTCGCGCATCAGGATCACTGCCGCCGCGCCATCGGTCAGCGGCGTGCTGTTGGCGGCGGTCACTGAACCGTGGCGACGATCAAATGCCGGACGCAGTTTGGCGTAATCGGCGGCGCTGGCGTTGAAGCGAATATTGTTGTCCTGCTCGATGGGCGCTTTCCACGGCGGCACAAACGCCGGCATCACTTCCTGGCTTAGCACGCCCGATTGCCAGGCGCGCGCCGCATGCTTGTGCGAACGCAGCGCTAACGCATCCTGCTGTTCACGCGTGATGCCGTGACTTTTCGCCATCTGCTCGGCGGTATCGCCCATACGTAATCCGGTGGAATACTCCGCCACCGCCGGTGGCACCGGCAACAGATCGCGCGGACGCAAACGACGCAGGATACTGATTTTTTGGCTGAAACTGCGCGCTTTGTTGAGATCCACCAGCGCACGCGCCAGCGTCTTACTGACGCCAATCGGCAGCACCGAGGATGAATCCGCGCCACCGGCAATGCCGGCATCAATGGTGCCCGCCATCAAACTTTCCGCCACGTTTGCCACCGCCTGAAAACTGGTGGCGCAGGCGCGACTGACGCTATACGCATCGGTATGCACGCTTAATCCGCTGCTCAGAACAATTTCACGCGCAATATTCGGCGCTTCCGGCATCTGCACCACCTGGCCAAACACCAGTTGATCGATAACCTCGACCGGTAATTCACTGCGCGCCATCAGTTCGCTGATCACCATGCGTCCCAACTCCAGCGCGGGAATGCCATGAAAATCGGTCGCCTGACGGGCAAAAGGGGTGCGTAATCCGTGGGTTATGGCGATACGTTCGCCCTGACGCGTCAGCAGCGGCTGCGCTTTGCTCATTGCAATCACCTGTAATTTTCGACCGGGGCATCATTGCCAAACAGGTCTGACCTGATCATCAGTGTTAACTAAGTGTTGCTAAGTAGCCAATAAGCAGAGGAAAAAAGTGCGAGGGAATACACGAAAATGAGTTAAGGCTGCCGAAGGGGTTTCGGCAGCGGCGGGATTAGCGTAGGCCGAGCTGGAAAATCAGGGTTTCCGCCTGGCAGGCAAAGGTGAAGTCGATAGACAGGCGCACTGCATCGCCTTCGTTGGCAAATTCTGCACGAATATCGCAGGGATCGGATTCCACCTGACGCGCGCGCTCCGTCAAATGCGCCAGCATCGCATCTGCCGCATGACGATCGGCAAACACGCCAGACCAGCTCGCGGTGCAATCGGTATTGTCCATCACGGTTCCCACATCTACGCAGCAGCAGGCGGCCGTTTCGTTCGCACTACATTTTTTAATGGCATCAGTCATGGTTTTCTCCTGACGATAAATTCAACACAATCGGATCATTTTCTGCCGCAAAGTGTACGCCTGCTGGGTTTTCACATCCACGATCAAGCCGCTAAGTGACGAATATCACACTAAAAATTGATCCAGAACAAAATTGAAAGCTATGTTGAAGGCGAACCGCTAAGATTTTGTTAAGCAGATCTGATTTTATCGATCAAATCAGAAATATTTAAAAAACAATATTGCAACAAATACACAGGTCGGACCTATACTCGTCGCACTGGTCTGATATGTGGTTTTGACGTCAGTCCCTACAATTCGCCGCTCTTTGTTACGCGACGTAACAACGTTAAATAATAAATCTAGATGAGGTTGTGGTCATGAACCATAAAAACCTGTTTGCAAAGTCAGCTGTGGCAGCTGCAGTAACGCTCGTCTGTTCTCATGTTTACGCCGCGGGCTTTCAACTGAATGAATTCTCAGCAATTGGTTTAGGTCGTGCGTATTCCGGTGAAGGTGCGATGGGTGATACCGCCGCCTCTGCCAGCCGTAACCCGGCAACCATGGCGTTAATGGATCGCCCTTCTTTCTCGATTGGTGCGGTTTATATTGATCCTGAAGTCGATATTAGCGGCCAAAGCCCGTCTGGTCGCAGCCTTGATGCCAAGAATATTGCGCCGAATCAGTGGATCCCTAATCTTCACTACGTACATCCGATTAACGATCAGTGGTGGATTGGTGCGTCTGCAACCTCCAACTATGGTCTGGCAACCGAATTTAATAATGGCTATACCGCAGGTGGCTATGGCGGCAAAACCGACCTGATGACCGGCAACTTTAATATCAGCACCGCTTATCGACTGAATGAGAATTTCAGCTTCGGTATCGGCTTTGATGCGGTTTATGCCAAGGCGAAAATTGAGCGTTATGCCGGTGAATCTGGCGCAGCGCTGGGCATTCCTGCCGATACCCAAATTGCCCATTTAAAGGGCGATGAATGGGGCTACGGCTGGAACGCCGGCATATTGTATGAAGTGGATAAGAACAACCGCTTCGGTTTCACCTATCGCTCAGAAGTTAAAATCGACTTTGACGGCGATTACAAAAGTAGCCTGCCGGGTTACGTGAACTCCCTGCCACAGGCGCAGCTGTTAGGCTTGCCTTACGGCACCGGCGGCTCAACCATTCCGGGTTCTCTGACGCTGAATCTGCCTGAGATGTGGGAATTGTCCGGCTACCATAAAGTCGCACCACAATGGGCGGTTCACTATAGCCTCACGTATACCAGCTGGAGCCAATTCCAGGAGCTGAAAGCCACCGGCAGCAATGGCCAGACGCTGTTCTATAAGGATGAAGGCTTCCACGATGCTTATCGCATCGCGTTAGGTACCTCGTACTTCTATGACGACAACTGGACCTTCCGTACCGGTATCGCCTTTGATGACAGCCCGGTTCCGGCCGATAAGCGCTCTATCTCCATCCCGGATCAGGATCGTCTGTGGCTGAGCGCCGGTGCGTCATACGCGTTCAATGAAGATGCTTCCGTCGACTTGGGTATTTCTTACATGCACGGTCAGAAAGTCACCGTCAAAGAAGGCCCGTATACCTTTAACTCTGAAGGTAAAGCCTGGCTGTACGGCGCGAACTTTAACTACAAGTTCTGATGCGCAGATAACAATAAAAACGGCGACAGTGATGTCGCCGTTTTTTTATTGCCTGTTTCTATCCGCGCGCCGGTGCCAAATCCTTCACATCCGCCGGATGTTCGCCCATCTGTAAATGCAGGCGTTTGCCGCTGTACGACGCATGCTTCGCCACCACATCCATATTCAGTTCAACGCCGAGACCTGGTTCATTCGATGGAATGATATAACCCTCTTCCCATTGAATTGGACGCTTAAGAATTTCCGCGTGAAAACCATCCCAGCAGCCAATGCTCTCCTGAATCAAAAAGTTCGGCGTACAAGCCGCTAACTGAATGCTCGCCGCTGCGCCAATCGGTCCGTTATACAGATGCGGCGCGATTTGCGCGTAATGCACCTCGGCCAGCGCGGCGATTTTCTTCGCTTCCAGCAAGCCGCCCACCCGCGCCACGTTCATCTGCAGAATGCTGGCAGCGCCGGCTTGCAGCAACTGGTGAAATTCGTATTTGGTGGTCAGGCGTTCACCTGCGGCGATAGGGATTGAGGTGCTGCGCGCCACTTGCCCCATCGCTTCGGGCTGTCCGGGCGGCACCGGCTCTTCAAACCACAAAGGATCGTACTTCTCCAGCCGCTGCGCCAAACGAATGGCGGATGACGGCACCATCTGCCCATGTGTACCAAACAACAGATCGGCTTTGCTGCCGACCGCTTCACGAATGCGTTTGCAAAACAGTTCACAGCGATCCAACACTTCAACCGAGAGTTGGTGGCCGGAATAGGCGGTGTAAGGCCCGGCAGGATCGAATTTCACCGCCGTAAAGCCTTTGCGTACGTTTTCCGCTGCACATTCCGCCGCCAGATCCGCATCGTCATAATCATATTCGCCGCGATGATTGACCGGATAAAGATAGGTATAAGAGCGCAGACGCGGCTGAACCAAGCCGCCCAGCAACTGATAAACCGGCTGATTAGCCGCCTTGCCGACGATATCCCAACAGGCCATTTCTAAACCGCTGACGACGCCCATCATGGTGAGATCGGGGCGTTGCGTGAAGCCGCTGGAGTAACATTGGCGGAACAGACGCTCGGTATGATGCGGATCCTGATTCAGCAGATAGCGTTCAAACACATCGTTGATGATCGGCACCATCGCATCAGGGTGAAAAGTGGCAGCATAAATTTCGCCCACACCTTCAATGCCGTCGTCGGTCTTAAGTTTGACAAACAGCCAATACATGCCGCCAAGATGCGGAGGCGGAACGGCAACAACGTGAGTTTCCAGTGAGATGACTTTCATCAGGCTTCCTTATTTTCGATTAAAGCGAACGTGCAAACGCCAGGCGCCAAAGGCACCGCACAAGGTAATCACTACGATATAGCTGAAGAACAGCCGATATCCCATCGCTCCTGGGAAATGCTGGGTGAGATAGCCGCTGAGCAGCGGCAGGTAGATATCCGGTGAATAGCCAATCACTGAAACCAAACCAATCGCCAGGCCGGTACAGTGCGGCGGAATGTCGCAGCGATCGAGCAATGCCCAATAAAGGCCGCGCACCGCATAGGCGAACATACCCACTAACAGCACAAAGGCAATCAGCGCAATGTGAGGGATGCCTGCTGGCAGCAGAATCAAGGCAGATATGCCCAACGCACCGCAGATCAACACGCCGCAAAGTACGCCAGCCCGAGACATTTTATCCGCCAGCCAGCCGCCGCCGATGCCACCAATCGGGCGCATCCACATTTTTCCGGCGGTGATAAATGCTGCCAATGCAGCGGGTACGCCGTAATCGGAGGTGCGTAAGTAGGCGGAGAAATTGTAAGTCGACCAAAACAGTTGATAGCCGCAGAACACCACGCTCGCCAGCAGCCAAAGATTGGGTTTTGCCGCCAGGGTTTTCAGATCAAGCCACAAATTGCTATTACGTGCGGCAACACGATCCTGATGTTGCGCGGTGGCAGGATCGCGGATAAATAGCAGAATCACCGCCAGCGTGACGCACAGCGAGGCATACATCAGGATGACGTTGCGAAAGCCGGTTTGTTCCAGTCCCTGAGCGGCATACCAGCCAAACAACGCCACCGCAACGGTTGCCAGCGACGCTTCCACCATGCCGCGTCCACCATCCAGAATGCCAAAGAAACGTCCGCGCTCGCTGGATTGAGCAATTGAGCTCACGCGTTTGATGACCGCCGACCAGAAGGTTAATCCTGTCGACAATCCCCAGCAGGCGAAAATCAATAGCAGCCAATCAAACCCTGGCTTGCTGGCGTAAAAGTAGCCCAGCAATCCGGTCGTAAAGAGTGAAAAACAGATAAGGATGCGCGGCGCAACGCGATCTGCCAGCCAGCCGCTGGGCAAATAGCAGAGCACAAAAACAGTGCCAAGCGTGGAATAGAGTTGCCCGAGCTGCAGGTCGTTGATACCAAAAAAAGCCACCATCGTCGGTTGATAATATTGCCGCAGATACAGCAAGGGATAGATGGTGCCTGCCGCTAGCACTACCAGCGCTAGCTGGTACCAACGTTGTCGAGCGCTGAGTGTACTCACGGGCGTTTCGGCGGCGGAAAGAGACTGATTTTCTGCAGATGAAGTGCTGTCTGTCATGGCTTTTCCTTGCTGATAGAAGAAGTAAACCGCTGTTTTACTTCTTCTCAACTTATCCAACAGGAATAGAGGCGACTAGCAATAAGGTTAATTTTGTAAAAGAATTGTGAAGATAATGCGGAATTAATCCCTACATAAGATTAATAGCAAAATTTAACGTGAAGTGGATCTAACTATGATGATGAAAATTTAACTTAAGTAAAATCCAGGAAAAGAATGGCGACCTAATGGGTTAATGCTGGCAGTTAAGCGTGAATCGGTCGCCATGAATGGCGACCCTACGGTGATTTGGCGGGGGTTTTCGTAGGGTGCGCATTCATGCGCACCTGCATACATACGCCATCCTGTCTTATTCGCTGTTAAAAGTGCTGCTTTACTGCGAATCGATATCTTTCAGATCATCCTGAATCGCACTGGCGTTCGGATTATCTTCCGGCTTCAGCTTGCCGCCGTTGGCGATAAAGTCATGTCGCTGGAAGTAGGCATTACGAATGAAGGCATATGGATCTTGCTGCTGACGCAAAATGGCGTCCGAATCCAGCAACTGCGCACGGGTTTCAATCCCTTCCAGCGTCCATTTGCCCACCGAGATCGGCCAGCTCAACCAGCTTAATACCGGATAGAGCGTATCAACGAAGTCACCGCCATCTTCACGGATGGTGAAGCTGCCGTAGGCCGGCAATTCAACGTACGGACCATAACCGACGCCATAACGTCCCAGCGTGCTACCAAAGCGATGCGGCACTTCACGCGCCAGCTCCGGATTGGCTTTGCCTGCCACGTCGATAAAGCCACCCAGCCCTAACACGGTGTTCAGGAAGAAGCGGGTAAAGTGGATACCTGCCTGGCGCGGCTCACCAACCAGAATGGCGTTGACCATGCTGGCAGGCTCTTCAACGTTAGCTAATACATTACTTATGCCGCTACGTGCTGGCACCGGCACATAATCGCGCCACGCTACCGCCACCGGGCGCAGAACATACGGATCCAGCACGTTGTAGTTAAAGTTAAACATCGTGCGGTTAAAGCCTTCCAACGGATCGCTGCGCTGCGCAGGTTCCGTATTGTCAGCCGGTTTTGAGCTGGCACAACCCACCAGCAGTAAGCTGGCTAACGCCAAACCGGTCAGGCGGTTATTCATTCTTCTCTCCCTGTGCGGATCAGTAAGGTATCGCTTCAGGGCTGCTGTTGATTAATTTCCACAGCCAGTTGCTGATGACCATTCCAGGGTGTGACCGCGCTCAATCCAAACCAGTCGCCAGACTGCGGATTGGCACTGCCGTCGCGCGAAATACGCACCCTGACTTGCACCTGATGCTGCGCCGATAGCAGGCGATCGGGCATCATGGCATTGCTGTCATCCAGCGTGAGCGATAACGGGAAGTGGCTCAGCGGTAAACGCTTCACAGCCACAGGCACCGGTGAAACACCGTCAGACACAGAAATATACAACACTCCGCCTTGCGGTAACATTTTTTCTGCCTGCGGCGTCAAACTCACCGTCAATGCCAGATTGCTATTTTGCTGTCCCGCGTCAGTTTTCGCTTGTTCAATGCTGCGCTCGATCATGGTGATGCGGCGATCGCCTGCCGGTAACAGTTTCAGCATCACCTGCCACGCACCAATCGCCTCGTTGTACTGCTGCTGTTCAAAGGCGTTAAACGCCAGCAGACTCAGCGTGCGCACATCGCTGTGATCGCGTTTCAGCAGTTCTTTCAACAATACGTTGGCCTGACGGTTATCCTGCGGATCGCTGGAGCGCGTCAGCACTTCGGCGTAATCCTGCTGCAGTTCGATATTGTCTGGCGCCAGCTGCAGCGCATGTTCAAATGCCTGGCTGGCATCGGTGGCGTTATTCAGCACCATGCCAAGGCGGCCCAGCATCGCCCAATCGTTAAGGTTTGAAGAGTCATTTTGCAGCGAACTGCGCAGACCCAGCTGCAGACGCGCCAGCTCTTCCATAGTCAGCGGCTGCGCTTTGGGATCCATCACGCGCGCACGCAAGGCAGGATACTCTTGTTGCACGCTAACAAACGCGGTTTGCTGCGCAAGTCCGCCGGTTTTCAGATACATGCCAACCGACACCACCAACAGCACAATCACGCCGGGCAGCAATACCCAGCGGCTACTACGATGAATGGTTGCGGCATCCTGCTGCGGCACATCGGTTAACAGCGTTTGTTGCAGCTCGCGCACCATTTCCGGGCGCTCAGCCACCACGCCCTCTTCTTCATCACGCTCCAGCTCGCGCAGACGCTGCTGATAAAAATCGGTGTTGAGACGATCGCGATCGCCACTGCTCGCCTCGCGCTGACGCCAGCCGGCACGCAGAAACAGCGCGATAGCCGCCAGCAGTAAAATAATCAGGGTAATCCAGAATCCAGTCATTACGGCTTCCCGTCACGCTTAAGTAACGCCGCAAGGCGCTGTTGTTCACTGTCGTCGAGTTCGCTACGCGCTCTGCCGCGGCGATTACGCAGAATAATGATCAGCGCGCCCAGCACCACAAACAGCGCTGGACCCACCCACAAAATCAGCGTGGAAGGTGTTACCGGCGGCTCATACGTCACGAAATTACCGTAACGCGCCACCATGTAATCAATGATCTGCTGGCGGCTTTCGCCCTGCTTCATCAACTCGTAGACTTTGAGCCGCATATCCGCCGCGATCATCGCATTGGAATCGGCAATGCTGTTGTTCTGGCATTTCGGGCAACGCAACGATGCAGTGAGCTCGCGGTATTGCTCTTCCTGCTGCACCGAATCGAACTGATAAGTATCAATCGCCGCCCACAGGCTGGTGCTGAGCAGTATTCCCGCTAACAGTAGAAGCAGCCGTTTCATACGCCCGCCTCCTTGCTGTATTTGTCCCACAGCGGTTTAACTTCTTCGAGCCAGACGCGATCGTTCATGTCGCCCGCATGGCGATAACGAATGATCCCTTTACCGTCGATCAGGAAGGTTTCCGGCGCGCCGTACACGCCAAGATCCAGACCGAGCATCCCGTTGCCGTCATACAGGCTAAGCGCATACGGATTACCCAGCGTGTTCAGCCAGGTCACCGCTTTGGTGCGATCGTCCTTATAATTGAGGCCAACCACGCGAATGCCTTTTTCCGCCAGCGTATTGAGGTATTGATGCTCAGCGCGGCAGGTTGGGCACCAGGTCGCCCAGACGTTGAGCAGAATCGGCTTGCCGTCGGTTAGCACCTGCTGATCGTAGATTTTACCGGGCTGATCCAGCGCTTCCAGTTTGAATAATGGAACCGGCTTGCCGATCAGCGCCGATTCAAGACGCGTGGGATCATCGCCGTTGGCGTTGCGCGACAGCTGCCACAGCAGCGCCGCAGCCAGCAGCAGGAATAGAACTAACGGAATAAACAGGATTTTTTTGTTCATGCCAGCTCCTCGCGCTGCTCTTTTTTACGTGAGCGATAGCGCGGATCGAACAGGCAGAACAAGCCGCCCACCGCCATAAACACGCCGCCGTACCAGATCCAGCGCACAAACGGTTTGTAGTAAATCCGCACTGCCCATGAACCGTCATCCAGCTCTTCGCCCAGCGCCGCATAGAGATCGCGGGTGAAACCGCCGCTGATCGCCGCTTCGGTCATCATGGTGCGCGCGGCTGCATAGAAGCGTTTTTCCGCCTGCATCACCGCTTCCAGCTTGCCATTGCGCGTCACTTCAATCACCGCCACGCCGCCGCTGTAGTTCGGCCCTTGCAGATTGCGCACGCCGTGGAAGGTAAAGTGGTAATTGTGGATATCGACGGTATCGCCCGCCTTCATGCGTACATCACGCTCAACGCTGTATTGGGTGCTAAAGGCGATACCGACCACGGTCACCGCCACGCCTAAATGCCCCAGCACCATGCCCCAATGGCTGCGCGACAGATGACGCAAACCTTTGAAGAAGGAGTGGCGATGGGTGGCGCGCTCGTGCAGTTCCAACAACGTCAGCATGATCACCCAGATCGACATCAGCAGGCCGATAACCGTCATCGCCTCAATACGATCCTGCAGCAGCCACGGCAGCGCGATCGACAGAATCAGCGTCACCAACAGGCCAACGCCAAGGCGTTTCCACAGTTTCTGCGGCTGGTCACGACGCCAGCGCACCAGCGGACCGATACCGAGCATCAGCGCAAACGGTGCCATCAGCCAGGTAAACATGGTGTTAAAGAACGGCTCGCCCACCGAGATGCTGCCGAGACCCAGCTGTTTATGCACCAGCGGCAGCAGCGTGCCGAGTAACACCACCAGCATCGCGGCGATCAGCAGCACGTTGTTACCCAGCAGGAAGGATTCGCGTGACCAGGCTTCACTCTGCACACGGCTGCGCACCTGACCGCCTTTCAGCGCGTACAGCAGCAGCGAGCTACCAATCACGATCACCAGGAAGGCGAGAATAAACATGCCGCGCGCCGGATCGGAGGCGAACGAGTGCACGGAAACCAGCACGCCGGAGCGCACGAGGAAAGTGCCAAGCAGGCTTAACGAGAACGCGGTAATCGCCAGTAATACCGTCCACGATTTGAAGCTACCGCGTTTTTCCGTTACCGCCAGCGAGTGCATCAGCGCTGTACCGGCCAGCCACGGCATAAAGGAGGCGTTTTCGACCGGATCCCAGAACCACCAGCCGCCCCAGCCGAGTTCGTAATAGGCCCAGGCCGAACCGAGCACAATTCCGATAGTCAGGAACACCCACGCGGCGGTGGTCCACGGACGTGACCAGCGCGCCCATGCGGTATCCAGACGTCCGGCCATCAGCGAGGCAATGGCAAACGCAAAGGCCACCGAGAAGCCAACATAGCCCATGTACAGCAGCGGCGGATGGAAGATCAGACCTATATCCTGCAGCATCGGGTTGAGGTCGCGCCCGTCAATCGGGAAGTTTGGCAAGGTGCGGGTAAACGGATTCGAGGTGAGAATGATAAACAGCAGGAAGCCAAGGTTAATCATGCCCATCACCGCCAGCACGCGCGCCAGCGCATCCTGCGGCATACCGCGACTGAAGATCGCTACCGCTAACGTCCAGGTGCTGAGCAGCAGCACCCACAGCAGCAGTGAACCTTCGTGCGCGCCCCAGGTTGCGGCAATGCGATAGTAAACCGGCAACAAGGTGTTGGAGTTGGTGGCGACATAGCCAACGGTGAAATCATTCACCACAAAGGCGTGCACCAACACGGCAAAGGAGGCGGCGACACAAATAAACATGCCCCAGGTTAACGGGCGCGCCATCGCCATCAAACGCGCATCCTGACGCGCAGCGCCCCACAGCGGATAGACACTCAACAGCAGCGCTAAACCCAGCGCCAGACACAGCAGAAAGCTACCAATTTCCGGCATCATGATTGCGCACCTGACTGCTGATAGGCTGCCGCAGGTCCCGTGTGATTCTTCTTCATGGCATCTTCAATTTCAGGTGGCGTGTATTTTTCATCGTGTTTCGCCAGCACTTCTTTGGCGTTCACCAGATTGCCCTCTTCGAGCACACCTTGCGCCACCACGCCCTGCCCTTCACGGAACAGGTCCGGCAGAATGCCTTCATAAGTAACACTGACCACGCCGTTGGCGTCATACAGTTTGAAAGAGACCGCGAGGGTTTTCGGATCGCGCTTGACGCTGCCCGGCATCACCATGCCGCCAATGCGCAAGCGCTGGCCCGGCTCAGGCTTCTGATGATCTTCGCCTTTGCCGTTGATAATTTCACTCGGGGTATAAAACAGGTCGATGTTGGAACGCAGCGCGTACATCACCAGCGCGGTCGCCAGGCCAAGCCCGATCAACACCGCGATCGCCACAGTCAGGCGATTACGACGACGGATATTCACACGGATTCTCCCGCTGCTTCACTGGCAGCTTTTTTCGATTTAGCCGCGCGAATGCGGCGCTCCCTGGACTGACGCTGACGAATTTCCGCCAGCAGACGGCGGCGGAACAGCACGGTGTGCAGCACCAGGCCGAATAATGGGATCAAGGTGAGGATTACGGCGAGCCAGACGTAAAAGGCATAGCCGCCCATGGCGAAGAAATCGCTCCACGATGCAAAGGCTGGCGTCATGATTTGCTTCCTCGCTGCGCCACATCAATCGCCCACGGACGATGACGCTCAGTAAACAAAATCAGGTTACGCAGGCGCATTAAGGTCAGTGCACCAAACACCAGCAGATAGCCGAGAATGGACCAGCGCAGCGGTGTGCGCATGCTCGGATCGATGGCCTGCTGCAGAATACCGGATGAGCCCTGATGCAGCGTGTTCCACCACTGTACCGAGAAGTGAATGATCGGCAGATTAACCACGCCAACCAGAATCAAAATGCCGGCGGCGCGCCCGGCAGTGCGGCGGTCTTCGAAGGAGTGATAGAGCGCAATTACGCCCATATAGAGGAACAGCAGCACCAGCTCGGATGTCAGGCGGGCATCCCAGATCCACCAGGTTCCCCACATTGGTTTACCCCAGGCAGAACCGGTGATCAGCGCGATAAAGGTGAACACCGCGCCAATCGGCGCCATCGCCGCTGAGACCAGATCGGCCATCTTCATCTGCCACACCAGGCCGATAAACGCCGCGATAGCCATTGACGCGTACACGCCCATCGACCACATCGCCGCAGGCACGTGAATGTACATAATCCGGAAGCTGTTGCCCTGCTGATAATCCGCCGGTGCAAAGCCGAAGCCCCAAACCCAACCGAGTAACAGCGTGCCAACACCCAGCACCGCGAACCACGGAATTAAGCGACCGCATAGCTGGTAAAGCCGCTCAGGCTTTGCCCACTGGTGTAACCATTTCCACATTTTGCATAGCTCACAATAAAGAGAATTCAGGTTTCGGCCGCTCTGAGGCGACACGAATTAATGCAGACTGATACGTAAGGCCGCTGCTGTCGCAAACGGCGACAATGTAGCGCTGACGGCCAACATCGCGCCAAGAATCGCCAGATAACCACCGATCGGCAATCCCATCCCGGCGGCATCAATCGCCGCGCTGGCGAATATCAAAACCGGTATCGACAACGGCAATACCAGCAAACTCAGTAATACGCCGCCGCGCCGCAGCCCAACGGTTAAACCGGTACCAATCGCGCCGAGAAAGCTCAGCGTTGGCGTGCCAAGTAGCAGCGTTAATGCCATCGCGCGCCAGCCGGCAAAATCCAGCGACAGCAATAAAGCCGCCAGCGGCGACAGTAAAATCAGCGGTAGCCCGGTAATCAGCCAGTGAGCAATCACTTTGCCCAGCACGGTGACCGGTAGCGGCGTTGGCAACAGAAGTAGTTGCTCGAGCGAACCATCAAGAAAATCGTCACGAAACAGCCGTTCCAGCGCCAGCAATGAGGCCAGTAACGCGGCAACCCACGCCACGCCCGGCGCAATGCGCGCCAGCTGCTGCGGCTCTGGTCCGATACCTAACGGAAACAGCGTGATAACAATCAGGAAAAACCACAGCGGATTGATCACTTCCGCGCCGCTGCGAAAGGCGATTTTTAATTCGCGCTGAATGACCCGGCCTAACATCAAGCCCACTCCGAAGTAAGACGAATTTTACGCACGCGCGCGCTGTTATCGGGCAGATCCTGATGCGTGGTCAGAATCACCGCTCCGCCGTTATCGGCATGGGTGGCGAATCGCGCCATTAATTTTTCTACGCCGCCTTTATCGATGGCGGTTAAGGGCTCATCGAGGATCCATACCGACGCCGGGCTGAGCCACAGGCGGGCTAATGCCACGCGCCGCTGCTGTCCGGCTGAGAGTTGCGCCACCGGCACCTCTTCAAAACCCAGCAGATCGACCTGCTCAAGTGCATTAAAAATCGCATCTTCATTGCTGCTGCCGTGCCAGAAATGCAGGTTCTCCAGCGGTGAGAGTACCGATTTCACGCCGGGGTGATGGCCGAGATAGAGCAGATTTTGTTGCCATATTTCGCGCTGCTGACGAATCGGCTGTGACTGCCACATCACGTCGCCCTCTTCCGCCCGGCTTAATCCCGCCAGCAGGCGCAGCAGCGAGGTTTTCCCGGCTCCGTTTGGCCCTTCAATTTGCACAATGTCACCCGGTTGCACACGGAAGCTCAACCCATGAAACAAGGTTCGCTCATCACGAACGCATGAGAGATTAATGACTTCGAGCATAGAAGGGAGAATCACGGCAATGAATGAGGCGGCGATAATACCACATTGAATCTGTGGGCCGAAGTCTGTGAGCTGGCTCCCACTTACCCCAAATGGGGTATTCGTGCGCATCAGATCAAGAAATCGTTCAAAAAACCAACTCAGTTAAAATTTCGTTACTCTTAAATTGAATCTTCGTAACAAATTGACCTTGCCAAAACCAGCTACGCTTATTACGCAATGGCATTATCACCCGAGGGAAACATGAAACAATCACCATCGATTTCAAAGAGTGACAACGATGTAGAGAGTGATGAGAAGGAACAAGGTAAGGAGATTGAAGTCGATGAAGATGCCCTGCCCTCGCAGGCTGCGGCAATTCATGAGGAGATACGTCAGGATGGTGAAAAAGAGCTTGAGCGCGACGGTATGGCGCTGCTTTGGTCGGCGGTAGCGGCGGGATTGTCGATGAGCGCTTCGCTGATGGCGAAAGGCATTTTTCAGGTCCACCTCAAAGGCGTGCCCGGCGCATTTTTACTGGAAAATCTGGGTTATACCTTTGGCTTTGTCATTGTGATTATGGCGCGCCAGCAACTGTTCACCGAGAACACCGTTACCGCCGTTTTGCCGGTGATGCACAAACCGACCGGCAGCAACTTTGCGCTGCTGTTGCGTCTCTGGTGCGTGGTGCTGCTCGGCAATCTGATTGGCACCGCATTGGGCGCGCTAGCTTTTAATCATATGCCGATATTCGACGATGCGACGCGTCAGGCGTTTACCGCCATCAGTGAAAAAGTGATGGTCAATTCACCCAGCGAAATGTTCGCCAATGCGGTGATCTCCGGCTGGATTATCGCCACCATGGTGTGGATGTTCCCGTATGCGGGCGCCGCGAAAATTGTGGTGATCGTCATGATGACCTGGCTGGTGGCGTTAGGGGATTTAGCGCATATCGTGGTCGGTTCGGTCGAGGTGCTGTATTTGGTGTTTGCGGGCACGCTGCCGTGGTACGAATTCTTCTGGCCATTTGCCTTGCCTACGCTGCTTGGCAACATTACGGGCGGCACACTGATATTTGCATTGATCAGCCATGCGCAGATTCGTAACGATATGAGTGAAGCGGCGAAAGCCAAAGCGCGTGCGGACCAGAAGCGGAAAGAGAAGCAAAAACAGGCGTAAGCCTGGTCTTAAATTGCTGATAGATTGAGCAAACAACCGCTGCATAGTTAAAATCAGGTTCGCGGTGCGCTATACTGCGCGCCCGGCGTCTCCTTAGTTAAATGGATATAACGAGCCCCTCCTAAGGGCTAGTTGCAGGTTCGATTCCTGCAGGGGACAATTTTTTCAAGTCTCAGCTTGTCTCATAATGTCTAAAATCCCTTCTAAAACATAGCCATGCACCACACATCACGTCCATAACTGTCCAATAAAGTTCAATGGAATCTATACACGGATGTGTATAAAATTGCGTATAACTCAGTTCGATCTTATTTCTATACACATGCTGCTATCTGATATTCAAATTAAACGTGCCAAAGCGCAAGACAAGCCCTATACGCTAAACGATGGCGCAGGGCTATCGCTGTTGGTTGATATCAATGGTGCTAAGGGCTGGCGCTTCCGTTACCGCTTTGTAGGCAAGCCCAAAATGATCTCTTTTGGCGTTTACGGGGAAGTTTCGCTTGCCGAGGCACGCCGCAAACGTGAGGAGGCGCGTGCGATGCTAGCTAAGGGGATCAATCCCAGCGACGCACGTAAAGCCGATAAAATAGCGCTGCGTTTCTCGCATGAGAATAGCTTTGAAGCCGTTGCCAGAGAATGGCACAGCGGTAAGAAGTCAACTTGGACGGATGGCTATGCTAAAGAAGTTTTAGGCTGCCTTGAGCGCGATATTTTTCCTTACGTTGGCCATAGGCCCATTGAGCTAATAGAGCCGCTAGAACTATTGGCCGTGCTGCAAAAAATAGAGAAGCGTGGCGCACTTGAACAGGCAAGCAAGATCCGCCGCCGCTGCGGTGAAGTCCTCCGTTATGCTGTGGTAACTGGCAGAGCAAAATACAATTTTGCTCCCGATTTGGCCATCGCCTTAAACAAGCCAAAACAGAACCACTTTCCGTTCCTTACAGAGAAAGATATTCCAGCATTTGTTAAAGCGCTTGAAGGTTATCAGGGCAGCTTACTGACTAAATACGCCACTCAGCTCCTCATGCTTACCGGTGTCCGCACCGTTGAACTCCGAGAGGCTTCATGGTGTGAGTTTGATTTGGATAACGCTCTATGGGAAATCCCAAAAGAACGAATGAAAAAGCGCCGCTCTCATTTAGTGCCGCTATCGTCTCAAGCAGTTGAGATTTTGAAAAAATTGAAGGTAATATCAGGCAAATATCAACTGGTGTTTCCTGGACGGAACGATGTTAGAAAGCCAATGAGCGATGCCAGCATAAATAAAGTGATAAAGATGCTCGGCTATCATGGGCGATTAACAGGGCATGGTTTCCGTCATATGATGAGTACGATACTGCATGAGCATGGATTTGAAAGTGCATGGATTGAGATGCAGCTTGCGCATGTTGATAAGAACTCGATTAGAGGGACTTACAATCATGCGCAATATCTTGCTGGAAGAAAAAAAATGATGAATTACTACTCATTACTCATTACAAGTGTTTCATAAAAGGCTATCGGAACTTTTTACATTCCTTGAAAAACCAGAAAGCTTTGACTCTTGGTCAACAAAATAATCATGGACAAACGATACTATAAGCAAATAATCTTCGAAAATTATATGAAGCTGATTATTATAATGCTCAGATCTTGGAAATATTCTCCAATGTACGATATCTCCTTCGTATACTTCATGCCCGCCATCACTACGAAGAACGATTAAAGAACCGTCTGTCTCAATAACGGTTCCAAATGGTGCTGTTCCAGTTGCAACAACACTAGACGGAGTTATCGATGGGAGGTTAATTTCACCATCAAATGAAAATTCTTCCTTGTATTTACTCTTCTTGTTTATTTTAGGGGAGTAGTGTTTAACATCGATACCTCCATCTTTAATACGATAAAGTTTCTCCCTGCTGCCCCAAATATATCCTGAATCATTATTACTATAAGGGAGGAATATATCTTTACTTTCTACAACCCTGTCAAAAGACCTATTTCTTTTATTTGAATCTTTACTTTTTTCTTCGCGAAATGATGCAAGAAATGCATCCTCATTCGACCATCCAATTACACTTTGAAAAGCCCATTCGCATGCGGAACATGGTGTTCGATTTAGCAAATGTTCCTTTCCTAAAAGAGTTGTTGGTTCATCTTTATACGCGAATTCAAACAACCCATCACTTCCAGCAGCAACCGCTAATGCCGTATGCCGATCAGACGCATTTATTTTTAATACATTACCGTCAAAATGTTTCTTAGTTCTTTTTGAACTTAACGAATTTGCGGCTGAGAACAAACCTTCGTCACTCCCAGCAAAAATATTATTATAATAAAACTCAGTGTCGGTAGGTAAAAAATCAAATGGAGAATCAGAGCTCACTAAGAATGGCTTCCACTTATTTAACGAAACAGTTATATCTAGACTTGATAAAGTGTGAAGCTGATTTTTTATTATTGGTGAAATGTCAGGATCTTTCAAAATCTTCCTGACCTTAGGGTTATAAAATAAATCTCCATCAGAGAATGATACCCTGAAGGCAGTCTGTACTGCATGGTTATTAGCAGCAATTGAATCTATAGCTCCATCCCAATGTATATTGTGAATGCCGCCATCAAAATCAAATAGAGTTAAATTATTGGAATAAATATGTGAATCCCAAAAAAACCCATCTACTCTCAGAGTTACAGGACGCATTTCTTACCCCTATGAATTCTTGAGAATACGCTATTATTGATAATCCCTTTAGCCAACCAGTCTCTTAAAACGCTTTCACCGGGCTTATCGTAAGGCGAAAGCCAGTGTGCAACAGGATATCCATGCCACTCTCCTTGAGTGTTTCCCACGAACTTCGCAACCTGTACGTTACATGAAGAAGGAGGTGTTGATTTACCTAATACCTGCGGAGAATGCGCACCAGCCACTATGTGCAAGCCCCAGTAGCAATTATTATGATTCCAATTTTGGACAACTGCTGAGCTATAACATTTTGTTTCATCAACCAATGTAATAGACCATTGTGATTTTTGGTTGGAATAACCAGTATTTCTGTGAAGCAGATTTGCTTTATACGGCACGTTGAGTCCCTCCAAATGTACTTTTCAGACAATTACCATATCATTTTACCAACTTCAATAAATTACTTAAAAAACTACTAATGTTGATAGTGCGCAATTCGCTCTGCGTAAAAATAACTTTTTAAGCGTCATTAAATCTATACCCGACAAAAACGGCGCTACACCGCACCCGCCTGCGGTTTCCGTATCAAGAAATTATTTCAGTTACTCTTTTATTCAAAGCACTATCTCCGCCCGCAGCAGCAGAGGGTTTACGACTCATACCCTTAACTGAAATCGTTGAAAGGAATTTCACTTTTTTTCAGTTTCGCAACAACTTCAAGTCTCCCGAGATAAGATTAACTCTCTGATATTTAGTGTAATTACATTATTACGTGACCAAGGAAATAATTCTCAGTCAAAATGATTTAAATATAAGATATTGATATTCAATGACTTTATCAGAATGGCTACTGAAATTTTTTCCTCCAAAAAGTAAGCCGGGCGCTCACGTTCTGCCCGGCATAGTAGTTAACTCTTAATCTCTTCCTCTCTAAGTAACTCAAGCACCTGTTTACGCTCATCCCGACCAAGTGCGTTTAGCAGCTCCCTTACCCTTCCATCTCCAGCTAACGCACTGGGACTAATGGTATGTGAAAACGAGACGTTCATTACAAAGGTGTGCCCACATTCCAGATTGGTGCACTGGCAATAAACATCTGACAGCTGAGGATGCTTTCTGTTGGTTTTGCGTATCGTTGCGTCCGCCAGGCAAACTGGGCAAGTCATTTTCATTATTCGCATGGTTGTTCCTTCAAAACATGCCCGCCAGATTGAAGGGATTTGGCACGGCTATCTATCTCTGAGATGTGTAACAGTGGTAACGTTGGTAACACCTTTGTTTTATATAGATAAAACCTGTTACCACTGCTGTATTTACTTAGGTAACGAGTGGTAACAAGCGCAATTCTGTTACCAGTGTTGCCAGTCAGGATTTTTAACTGGTAACAGCAGCAGGCCGCATAAACTCAGGCTGTTACCACTGTTACCAGTGTTACCTTTAAAAAATAAGGCTCACGCGATTTATGCAGGTTCTGCGCTGCCCAATACCAAACTGCTGAACTGATAAACGCGTTTAACCCCTATTTCTGGCAGGCGAACGCTTGTCTGTGTGCGCCCTTCATTACCCGGCTGAAGCCATCCGGCGGCTACGCACAACCGCGCCACCTTGCGGGCATCAAAACCTTTGCAGATCTCCTTCCAGCCAGACGGCAAAACATAAAACGTGGTAACTGGCTCACTGTCATTGCCACCCTTATCTACCTTACGGAAACCCATCATGGCCGTAGGTCGATTCCGTTCGTCGTACCAATCAGCAAAACGGCTGAACTGATTGCGGGTCATGAAGTCACAAATCTGCTCCAGTGCGGCTTTATCTTCTTGGTTCGCTGCATGGCCACGGTCAGTCATCCATGAAGCCAGACAGCGCTCCGCAGCTTTAAAAGCTTCGCCCTCTGCCCATCCAGTTATGCCTGCGCGGGTTGCCAGCTCCCCGGCCATTGCAACCAGCGCAAAGCGCGTCACTGCTCGTCCAACCTGATTTCCGGCGTCCTGCGGCGTCAGTCTACGAGTGAAGTCTTTTAACATGGCTTTCGCCTGGCTGGTCACTTCCGGCAAATTCTGCGTGATGTGATGCAACCAATCGCGAAACGGCGCGCCATGATGCTGCGTTACTGACTGCTCCAGATGTTCAGCCAATGCTTTGCCACCGCTGAAGCCATGTAACTCCTCAAACACGCCGTGCATACCGGAATCGCTTGGAATCTGGATCATGCGCACCTCGACGCCGGCATAAGTGCGCTCTCCAGCGTTTGCCGCATGCTCAACCAGTGAAAGCTCCCCAGTAGATAGAAAAAGCAGATTCCAGCGGTTCGTTTCGCGTACCGAACCGTCCGTTCTCGCTCTGGCTTTACCTTGGCCATTAGCCAGCATATAAGCGATATTTCCCGCTTCTCGCCCATCTACCTCGCGGATTTCATCCAACATGAGCGTAGCGTCATTACGGCGGCTGGCCGTACCTTCCAGCGCATTACCAGTTGATCGCCACGTATGCCAGAAATCCGTACCACCGCAGACGGAAGCGGCTACTTTCATGGTCGTGGTTTTGCCGTCAGTGGATTCACCTTTAAGGTGATAACCACCACCGCCCATGCCTACTAGCCGCAGCAGAGGCGATGCAAAAGCCAGACTGACAGAGAACGCCACTCGAGCATTGCCGATACAATAACGCCCAATCTGATCTCGCCACTCTTCCGTGGTGCCGCTCACTCTGAAATCACGACCTTGTACGCTGCTGGTTTGCAGAATGACAGACTGAGCATCGCGCCCGATCACTTCGTCCTGAAGCACATACACGCCACCATGCCAGCCAGTTTTATTCACACAGGTAACTTTCCTATCGGGCTTGCACAGCGAGATGTACTCCATCAAATGCGCGCGCGCCATTCCGTTGATATTGATATAAGAAAGCCCGTTAACCAGCAGCACACGCCGCAGTTCTTCGCCACTGCCGCCAAGCAGCTCCATCGGCATCGCCCATTTACGGCTCATACCGTTTGTGTCCTCCCATTCGAGCAGGCGGCCATAATTACTGCCGTCTGCATCACTGGTGATAGCTGTGACGCGCAGCGGGCTGCAAATCTTGATATTACGGATCTCTGTGTCACCGTCAGACTTATTCACCTGCTTGTCATACCAAAGATATTCTTTCGTCAGCCGGAACCCTTGCGGCAATCGGGTAAGCCCTTTGCCATGCAGCGCCATTTCCTCCATGAACGCTTCACGAGCGCGACGTTCCCCATTTTCGCGGCGGTAATCGTCCCAGTCGGCTTTATGCCTAGTTGGCGGCAGCGTTACCCACCCATCAACAGCTTTCGCGGCTTTCTCGGCCTGAATACGTCCAGTGTTATCTTTGCCATCAAGTAGATCATTATCCCCAGCCAGGATGATCCGAGCCTCTGGCCAGCGCTGGCGTATTTGCTCCGCTACTTTTACTAAATTTGTTGCAGCAACAGCAGCAAGAATTAGCCCATCAGCCAGCATGCTCACGGTTATCCCCGTAGCAAAACCCTCAGTGATGATCACTTGCTCAAGTGGTTCCGCTGGCAAAGCAGAAACCTGGATAAATGCCCCTGACAGCTGGCTACCTTGCAACAGACATTTTTCACCTTCAGGGCTGATAAGCTGGCCACCCGTTATGTTTCCAGCAATATCCGTAAGCGGAAGCAGAATAGAGCCAACGCCAAACGACATACCCGCCATGCTGAATTGATTATCTAGTAAAGAAACTGTATGCCCATGAAGACCACGCGCCGTTAAATAGCTGCACTCTCCCTGCTGTGTTTGCTGGCTAAGTTCAGTAAAGCGTTTCTGGCCTGCTTTGACGTCCACAGCTTTATTTCTGGCAGGCATTATTGGCTGATTGCTCACTTCAGGTAATGAGAGTGTTTCGGCTACCATCGCAGACACGGCTTTAGTATCATGGCCAGTAGCAAGACGCACGAGATCCAACCCGTCACCGTTTCCACAGTGGTTACAAAACCACGTTCCACGACCTTCTTTGTCATCTAGGCGAAAACGATCTTTTCCACCACAAACCGGGCAGGCTCCATGCCGCTTCCCATTTGGAACATTTATTCCCAGAGCGGATAAGATGTGCGGCCAGCGGCCTCGAGCTGCGGTAGCAATTGCTGATACAGATTGCATTTTCACAGGAAGTCCTCCCCACCATCTGGGGACATAAACGTATATCCCTGCGGCAGTTCGCCATCAGGAGCGCCAAAGATGATGTCTCGGTAAACCTCGCGTAGTTCAATTACGCCTTTAGTAGAGAGTCGTATGACTTCTCCAGCAAATCCGCCAGATATCATCTGTTCCAAAGATTCATTCGCTAATCGACAACCTTCATCCTTACCAAACTCCTCAATCCAGGGAGCTTCAATATGGAAAATTATATTTATTGCGACTTTGTCAGCGGTCAATTCAACATATTCGCCATTTTCAACATAAACAGGTGCGCCATTGATCTGCTTCATGAGCGCAATAAAAGCTTCTGCGATATAACGGCGTAACATTGCTGTGCGATAGGCTGGCGAAAGTAAGACATTATTGGTTAACATTTTTATTCCCCATAATTGTGCTACTTTCGCTTATAACGTCATCCAACTGTTCAGCTAAACATGCAAAAACTGCGGCAGCGCCTTCTGATGGAATATTTTTGAAACCAGCGCCAGCACATGTGGAAAGTAACTCAGCAAGAAACTCGCTTGCAGTTGCAACCCGGAGGAGTTTGTCCTCGCCAGATTCAGTAAGAGTACAAGATTGGTTATTTCTATAAGGTCTGCTCATGCCCTTGCCTCCAAGTAATTCGAGGTAGGGATTCGGCCAGCAAAACAAATGATGAAATCGGTGATTAACTGCAACCGTGCATCTCGTTCATTGTATGCATTAACGCGAATTGGTTCAGGGCGAGCGCTGCTATCAGCACGGCGCACGGCAAGAAAGAGAAAGGTAAATTCTGAATGAGTTTGTGTGAGGACTGTAGCCATAATGGCAACCTCCGTTAGATAGCGGTTAACGCTACCACCGGAGTTTCCACGCTCACTGGTGGTAGCCCAGACGGGGGTGGAAATACCGGCTCTAACGGATACCGGCCTGACCGAAGTCAGCCCCGCCTGGGCCACCATTACACGGTTAGAGCAACGGCAGTAAAACCGCTGCACAAATGTGAGGTGTGCAAAGACATAGACACAAAAAAAGACGCATAGCGCGTCAAGTGTCGCCGTTAGATTACACGGGTTTCCACGCCCGGCTACCGATTTTGCGATAGCCCGAGGACTATAAACGCTGATTAATGTCTTTTGCAACATATTTTGGATAAAAGAATCCTTACCGCAGCTGGATAATACAGCCGCAGCTTTTATCATCTGCATAATCAGAACCTAAATTTTATAATGCCCGATAAACCCGGGCGGTGCTCAACCAGAAGTAATGGCGGAAACCCAACCTTTAACAGAACGGCTACTAAATACAATATTCTCAAGTGCTAAAGGCGTACTAATTACGGGCTTGGAATCAGGTCGCGAAAAATGATTTCTGTTATTAAATCTTAAACGGTCTGTATTAACACTTGCTGGCGAATCGGTGACAGCCAGCCCACCAAGATAGAAAACCCCACTCTGTACAAAGTCCTCTTCTACTTCAACTGAACAAAATAGCTTTTGTCCATTTCGATTATATTCAATTAGCTTTAAAGTTGGTTTTATGCGTGCATACAGCCGCACTTCCTTCCCTATGCACTCAAATTTCAGCGCCAATACTTCGCCCAAATTAGGTTTATTACGATCATGTTCTTCCCAGATTAGTGCAGTGTATAAATTGGGATCATAAGAGTTTGCCATACCGATTAACCAATCAGGTTCAATGGTACGGCCATCAATAGTTTTACCTTCACAAGAAACACATATCCATTCTGATGTTAATCCAGAGTGACCTATCATTTTACGAGTCCTTTAACCTCAATGCATTCTCATCCATTGCGGCGTACATGAAACCATCACCTAATGCGTAACCTTCTTGACGTAAATAACTATGCTCATAGAGCTTCTTATCTTCATTAAAACCAGCTTTGAAAACACGAGTGCCTTTTTGCGTATAAATATGCAAGTTATCAAGCGTTGTTACAGCTAGACGACGTCCCGGCATAAAGGGAGGAACAAAAGCAAATCGGCCTGCAACTGAACTATTCAACATTTGAGCTGAAGCACGATCTGAGGGCGAAGCTGCACCATTGAATAATTTTAATCGCTCAGTAGCGGCAAGCTCCGCTCCAACCATTACCACCAGACGAGGATCTTCTCTGAAACCTTCTGGAATTAATTCATTAATCAAGAAAGAAGCAAGTGCGTCCAAATGCTTAAAATCACCAGTTTCTCCAATAGTTGCTGGTTTAGTGATGACCTGAGATCCGGAATTAAATTCACGCGCAATTGCGTGCCATCCTTTATTTACATCCTCGCCCTTGGGATTTTCATTTGGTTTTGTATCAAGGGCGGAATATTGACCATTAAAGCCAATTTTCAACATATCTAGAGTGAATGCACGAGAGAAAAAATCCGACATTTTTTGATTAAATTCGTCTTGAGTCCCACTGCCTGAGTTAATTAGTAATGACATTTTATCGTAGTTAATTGATGCACATGAATCAGTTTCGCTAAGCTCATAGACCGATCCATTAAGTTTTGTCGGGTTGCGGAAACGCCCCTCTAAGGCCCGTCCTGTATATAGTGAATTATCACCAACTGAAACAGCCTGACCATTTTCTTGCGCAACATCAGCAGTTGTAATTTGCTCCATCATCCAACTTGATTGCATCATTGCAACCCTCAACAGATTTTCAGATGGCTCAGAAATCTGAAATGAATTCCCAAACTTCTTAGCGTTGCTAACGAAATTTTGATGAAACAATTCCGCAGCATGCGGTTTAATGAATGCAGTCATAATGAAACCTTTGTTTAAATTTATTATTTACCGAGAAGAGAAAGTTTATTTTCTTTAGCCAACTCAACAGCCGCCATAGCGTCAGAATATTCACAGTGGGTCGTAGCTTGCCTCAGCACAAAGTTACCTTTTTTAAAGAATTCCTTGCAGTATTTATATCTATATTTCCATCCAGAATTCATAACTTGTACATCCTTAGATGGGGTGCACACACGATAGATTGAATCAATTGAATTGACTATATCTGTAACAACACTCCAAGAGTATTTGTAGATGTATATAAATCCTGTGCTATTTTCACCACTGTATGTTGAACTTGGAAGTCGTTCATTTGGAACCTTATTCAATATACCTACAGAGAATCGCACCTTGTCTTTATTTAACATATGCTCTACTAAAGGGCGCAATTTACCAAGTAATCCTTTACAGCAAAGCAGATTAAATTCAGCGTCTTTTAAACTACTCTCAGCTTGACTCACTTTTATACTCTGATTGAAATACTGCTCTTTGAGACTGAGGCCGCTTTTTCTATCTCCACCACCATTGTTTATATTAAGTAAGGCCGCCTTCTGGAAATCTAAATTCGACTTCTCTTGCGCATAATATTTGAGAGCATCACTAATTAATTCGTTTCCACGTTGAACCAATAACTCAATCTCATCAGAATCTGGTTTGATATTTAGATTGTCGACTCCCATTAAATCCAAAACAAATTCAATCTTATCTTTATTTTTAAAAAACAGTGACAACTCAAAAATTCGATAAACGTAGCTATTATCATTTGAACTTTTCGTATAGACAACTGACTGATAGTTTCTGACGTTAGAATCGAGAGGATCTTTACTATACGGCACATCGTTCATTATTTCATTTATTCCTTTTTTCCAAGTTAGATTTTATCCAATCCAAAATTTCAGATTCCACCCATGCTACTGACCTTTTCCCAATATTTACCTGTTGAGGAAATTCTTTACTCTTCATTTTTAAATAAATAGTAGTGCGTGGCACTCCTGTCATATCAACAACATCATGAATGCGTAACAACCTGCATTCTGGTAGGTGTAAAGAGTTACACGAAAAAGCATTCATTACTTATTACCTATTGGTTGTCTAGTTAAGTACGTTCTTGTCCAATAGCATTTCATTGGATGATTAAATCCTCGCATAAAAAATTTAATGCGTAAACGCCATCTAATTTCTCTAGAAGCAACAATAAATAATTAAGTTGGATATTAGCAGTGTTGAATATAGGTCAATGTTAATGAATGTTAGTGAGCAACTAACTAATGCTAACCAAATGTATACTCAAAATGCGTACAAAAAAATTGTAAAGTAACGTAAATATCATTCATGGGTTGGCAGATCGGCAGATCGGCAGATTGGCAGATTGGCAGATTGGCAGATTGGCAGATTGGCAGATTGGCAGGGCAAAATACGGTAAGAATGAAAGGCGTGTATAACAAGGTGTATAGAATTTAAAATTAGAACTGATTTATTATATTTATATCAATCAATTAATTCACAAGATCGATTCATGCAGGGGACACCAGATTCTCCTCGTTCTCCCGCTTAAAACAGCCAACGAGCCAGTGCCAGCGTCATGCCCGCAGTACTCAGCATCCCCGCGACTATCCATTTTGTCTGCTTACTTAATTCCTGGTGGATTCTCCCAATATCCTGATGCACTTTGCCGATCTCCTGATAAAGATCGCTCTTGGTGACGTAATTCGACTTGATCACCGCGATATCCATTTTCATTTCATGAATATCCGCTTCCAGCTTTGAAACGCGCTTTTCCATAATTACGGCCTCTCGTAACTTATCATTGTAATCAATGCGATAGAATAATATTCCTCCAAAGCATCCTACTCCAAAATCCATGGAAAAAATGCCTCACTGAGTGTGAGAGTACCTAACTGAGAGATGTGTTCAGAAAAAAACAGGGGTTATTGCAGCCGATTACATCGGTTTAAGAGTGAGATCGTAATCAGGCCTGATCGTGTCGCCATGCCGATGGCGTTACGCCGTGTAGCTGACGAAAGCGGTTACTGAAGTGACTTGAGGAGTGAAAACCGCAGCGCAGCGCGATTTCTGTTAGCGGTAAACGGCTGAATTTCAGTAGCTGCAACGCAGCATCCATGCGGCGGCGCATCACATATTGGTGCGGTGCCTCGCCTACGCTGCTACGGAACATGCGTGCAAAATGGTATTCGCTCAGCGCCGCTTCGGCGGCCAGTTGAGCCAGCGTTAATGGTTGATCGAGCTGCGCATCAATATACGCCATCACTCGCCGCAACACGGCGGGCGCCAATCCACCACGCACCTGCGGCGCTTGCCATTGCACATCGCTGTAGCGTTGCAACAGATGCGTCATCAACAAGGTTGAGGCGCTGCTGAGCATCAACTGATTCGCCGGCTGCTGCCAGTCGGTGCTCAGTAAGAAGTGGCGATAAAGTTGAGTGATACGATCGTCCGCCGCGAAGATCTTTTCATGCAGATTGAGCTGCGACGGACTGCGGTCCCAGATCTGTTCGCCCAGATGGCGCAGATGTTCATCGGTGCAGTAAAGATGCACAAACGACAAATCGGCACGAATATCCCACACCGATTCCACTCCGCTCGGCATCAGGCAAAAGCGATCCGGGCCACCGCCGTTGCGCCAGCCGTGCTGGGTTTTATGCCAGGTTTCATAGCCATCGGCGATATACAGGCTCAGGGTGTGATGATCGCTAAGATTGGTGACGCGATCGCCGCTGTTAAACCAGGCCGCCAGCTTAATGCCGCTCGACAACTGCACGCTGTCGCGCAGCTGCGCTTTGTGGCGCTGGAGCATATTGAAGGTCTGGTAATCGGCCATGGTTGATATCACTCGCAGTTCATGAGCGCCTAGTGTACGGATCTCCGCAGACAGAAAACAGGTCACAGCCGGACGCAAAAGTAAAAAGCGCAAGATTTTGCAATTGCCGCGCAAAAACGTGCAAGCCGCGCGTTGCTTTTCACGCCACACTGCGGGCCAGATTGTGTCGGAGAGTGCGTTATGAATGTGATGTTATACCTTGCCGTGGTGATGATTTGGGGAACCACGTGGATTGCCATTTTCCTGCAGCAGGAAGCGGCTGATACGCCGGTTCTGGTGGCAGTATTTTGGCGTTTCTTACTGGCGTCGCTGGTGATGCTGGCGATCCTCAAACTGCTGCGTCGGCTGCGAACGCTGGATAAACGCGATCATCTGTTTTGTCTGCTGCAGGGTTGCTGCGTGTTTGGCTTCAACTTTGTCTGCTTCTATCATGCTGCCGCGTGGATCAGCAGCGGACTGGAGTCGGTGATCTTCTCGATGGCCGTGCTGTATAACGCGCTCAACAGCTGGATCTTCTTCCGTCAGCGTCCTTCGTTTCGCCTGTTGCCAGCGGCGGTGCTTGGCCTGGGCGGCATTGTCGCGCTGTTCTGGAATGATATTCAGGCGGCGCATCCCGCTCCGCAGTTGCTGTGGGGCGTGGGCCTCAGCGCACTTGGCACGCTGGGCTTCTCCTTCGGCAATATGATTTCAATGCGCCATCAGCGCCGTCAGCTCGATATTCTGACCACCAATAGCTACGCGATGCTGTATGGCGCTTTGGTGATGGCCGCACTGGCGTTAGTGAATGGCGATTCACTGGCACCCGCGCTGAATATGCAGTGGTTAGGTGCGATGAGTTATCTGGCAATATTTGGTTCGGTATTGGGATTCGGCGCCTATTTCACGCTGGTAGGCCGCATTGGTGCCAGTCAGGCCGCTTACAGCACCTTACTGTTCCCGCTGGTGGCGCTGACGCTCTCCACGCTTTATGAAGGCTATCACTGGCATAGCAATGCAATTGTCGGGTTGGTGATGATTCTGGCGGGGAATATGGTGATGTTTGTACGCTGGCCGACGCTGGGTCGATTACGTACCGCCTAAATAACGAGAGCGGGCATTGCGCCCGCTCTTTTGTTCCTCTAACGCCAGCCCTGAACGCCGATATTGAGCTGGTGAGGTTTAGTTATGGCTTTTCTGGCAATCCAGTAAAGCAGGACGCGTTCATCATCTTTGTCGCGGTCGGCCATAGCCAGTAATTTCAGCGACAACGTGGATTTGTTCACTGGTTGATGCTCATCGCTTAACTCGATCACCGCCTGACCGATAATGCAGCAAACCTCATCCTCATTAGACGCGGATTCATATGTTCGGTCTTTCATATTTCCTCCTCTTGAATGAATTCTAAGCCTGGCAAACATCCGCGATTTTGCAGGCATTATGGCGCGATCGATACAAATGCTTACACATGGTTACCCGTAGCAACCGCTACGCTTTAAATGACATCACTTACTGTCATCACAATGTCATTCATACCCGTTTAGCTGCATTTCATGCCACTGTCGGGTTCATTCACGCCACGGTTTCCCCCGCACGCGCGAGAGCAACTTATTATCTCCACAGATTCCGCTTTCTCGAGTGAGAGATAAAAATGACAACAGCACCCCCCGCGAATTACCAACGTACCCGCACGTTGACCCTTATCGGCACCATTATCACGCAGTTCGCTTTGGGCTCGGTTTATACCTGGAGCCTGTTTAACGGCCCGCTGGCGAATAAACTGGATGCGCCTATCAGTGAAGTGGCGTTCTCGTTCGGTCTGCTCAGTCTTGGCCTGGCGATCGCTTCTTCGCTTGCCGGGAAATTGCAGGAACGCTTTGGCGTGCGCAACGTCACCATCGGCGCGGGCATTTTGATGGCGGTCGGTTTCTGGCTGACCGCGCATGCCGATAATCTGATGATGCTCTACCTCAGCGCCGGGATATTGGTGGGACTGGCCGATGGTGCCGGATATCTGATGACGCTGTCTAACTGCGTGAAGTGGTTCCCGGAGCGCAAAGGGCTCATTTCGGCCTGCTCAATTGGCGCTTACGGTTTGGGTAGCCTCGGCTTCAAATTCATCTGCGGCGCACTGCTGAGCGCACAAGGTCTGGAGAATACCTTCATGATCTGGGGCGTGCTGGCGATGAGCATGATCATTGTCGGCGCGTTACTGATGCGTGATGCGCCGATGCAGAAGAGCAGCGGCAATGCGCAGTTGGAAGCCAAAGATTACACGCTGGCGCAATCGGTGCGTTTACCGCAGTACTGGATGCTGGCGCTGATGTTCCTGACTGCCTGCATGAGCGGCCTGTACGTGATTGGCGTGGCGAAAGATATCGGTGAAGGCATGGTGCATCTTAGCGCGCAAACCGCAGCCAATGCGGTTACGGTGATTGCGATTGCCAACCTCAGCGGTCGTCTGATTCTTGGCGTGCTGTCGGATAAAATGGCGCGCATCCGTGTGATTACGCTGGCACAAATTGTCTCGCTGGTGGGCATGAGCATCCTGCTGTTCACCCATATGAACGAATCGACCTTCTTCCTCTCCTTAGCCTGCGTGGCCTTCAGCTTCGGTGGCACCATTACTGTGTTCCCATCGCTGGTCAGCGATTTCTTTGGTCTGAACAATCTGACCAAAAACTATGGTCTGATTTACCTTGGTTTCGGTATCGGCAGCGTGCTGGGTTCACTGGTTGCCTCCGCCTTTGGTGGCTTCACCGTCACCTTCAGCCTGATTATGACCTTGCTGGTGATTTCACTGGTGTTGTCGCTGAGCATCCGTCTGCCAAATCGCCAAAACGTGGCAGAACCTTTACTGCATAATTAAGTTCGCTGGGATGCCGTATCAATTTGCGGCATCCCTTTTCTTCACAATTGATCCACAATAAAGCGTTAATTGAGAACCACTATTATTAAGTCTTGCCTTTCGGAGTAATCTCGTTATTATTAGCAGGCATTCAGCTTATTCCGATTGGTTTATTTTACCCCGCGACTTTTTTAGCATTTAATTGACACACTCCGTAATACATTCAGCAATAACTCTACATTTCCTGCATCTTCACTCCACTATTCCCCTGTAATCTGGCGTCATTGGAACAGAGGAGGACTCTCCATGAAGAAAGTTATTAAGGTTGCATCGGTTGTAGCCATTATGACGATGTTGAGTGGCTGTATTATCGATCATCATCGTGGAGGCGGCGGCCCAGGTTGGGGCCATCATGGTGGCGGCGGCTGGCATCATGGGTACGGCGGCTATGGACACCGCAGATAGTTGGGCAAAGAACATACACAGCAAATAATAAGAAAATAAAAAGGGCGGGAAATTATCCCGCCCTATTTTTTTAGCTTTTTACCGCGTAATTACATTGATACCAGGCTTTCTTTAATCCGGGCAAATGGCTATTTTGCGACGGCAGTGATTCCACCTTATCAAATCCACGCTGACTGCAATAATTCGCAAGGTCGATCTCCATTGCGTCTTTATTCAGCGTATGCGGATCGTAACGATACTGCACGGTATTTGAGCTGGTATCTTCATCGACACGCTCAAATCCTCCTGGTTTGCTGACGCTACAGCCGGCCAGCATAAAAAGCGCCATTGCGCTAATAAGCATTTTTTTCATTAGGGTTTCCTCTAAAGCGTCGCAGTCTAAAATGCAACGCCGCGCTTATCTATAGGATTAAAGCGCGAAATGTCCGGGATTAGTGAAGCTTTTGCCAATCAAATCGATAAAACCAAACGGTTTCTCTTATCAACTCAGCGGTGCGATTATGTACCCAGACAAAACGAAGTCTGCACCACACCAGGTGAGTTAATAATAAACATACTGATAGTGACCTTCATGCCCGCGCTGAGCGGGCTTTTTTTTGCCTGCTAACCGGTAAGGCTGACCATCTTACGTAAAAGATTGGCCGCTTGTTTGTCAGGCAATGCGAGAATCCCGCTGTAGAGATCAATCGACATCGCGCACATTGCGCCGCGATCAACCGCGGTATCCGCCGGCATGTTCAGCTGTTGCAGCCGATCGCCCCACTTGCCATACAGCTTTTCCACCACGCTTTGCAGATCGCGCTGCGCCGCAGCCTGATCCAGCGGTTGTTCATTGCCGGTGCTTTGCTGTAGCAGCGTTTCGAGCGCCTGCGCATCGCGCTGATTCAATTCCGGTGACAGCACCTGTTGCAAATTGACGCCGCCATTCACCTGTGGATAGAGGAAACGGAAGCAGCGCTGCGGTTCCTGCTGCTGCAACGCCTGCATCTCCTCGACCGAGACGCGGATGTAGTCAATGATCGCCGCATCGCTGGCACGTGTCAGACGTTGATTGACCAGGTCCATCAACCAGCCGCGCATATCCCCCAGCGCCTGATCGGCGGGAACGCCTTCCAGCCGTTTATGCAGCAGTTCGCGATTGAGCAACTGCCACAATGCCGGTTCCTGAATTTTTAACAGACGATAACCGGGCGCGAGGCTGAGTTGGGTTGCCACCTCTTCCACCAGCGCCTGACGCTCCTGACGCGGATGCAGCCAGCTAAACCACAGCAGATTCGCCAGAATCAGCGGCAAGATAAACAACAGCACGCCTTGCCACAGTCGTAAAGAAGTGGTGCGCACCAGCAGAATAATAATGATCGCCAGCAGCGCGAACGCCGCTAGCGTAATCGGAAAAAGCGAGAGCATCGAACGGGGTTAATCCTTACGTACATCGATTAAAACGGGGCAATTGGCGCGCTCAATCACCGCAGCGCTGACCGACCCTTTCAGCAGACGATTAAACGGCGACAGATGACGGCGTCCCATGATGATCATGCTGGCATGCAAAAGTGTGGATTGCGCCACAATAGTTTCCGCCGCTTCCCCCGCCAGAATCAAACCTTTTGCCGCCACGCCCGCGCGCAAAAGCGGCGCCAGCGCATGACGCACCACCATTTCGGCGGTGTTCTGCTCATCTTTCGCCGCCACAAAGTCATCCGGGTCTTCACCGGCATCAATCTCAATCGGTTGATTGCAGGAGGAGTAAGCGGGATCGACGCAGCACAGCACCGTGACCTGCGCCTGATGCGCCAGCGCCTGTTCAATGGTCAACGCAATCACTTTTTCCGCCACCGGAGAGTTATCGATGGCCATCAGCAAGGTTTTCATCAGTTGGTTATCCTTCCACAGCGGTCATTTTGCCAATTTCACGAATCAAGGCGTCTTTGCACTTGATGATTTGCTCACGATAGTGCGCTTCCTGCTTATGAAAACGCGCCGTCGGCACCAGCAATGAGATGGAGAAGCGGCCAAACAGCGTATCAATGGCAACCGCCATAGTCGAAATGCCCTCCAGCGTCTCACCGCGATCGATCGCCAATCCGCTGGCGCGCACTTCGGCAATCAGCTCCAGCAATTGCGGCAGGGTTTTCACCGTCATCTCAGTTAACTCTTTATAGGCTTCGCCCACCATCACGCGCACATCTTCATCGCTCTCCAGCGCCAGCAACGCGCGGCCGCCCGATGTGCTGTAAAGCGGCAGATTCAGTCCAATGCGCGGCACCACACGCAGTTCGCGCGAGGCCACCACATAATGCACGATCGCCAGCTGCGTGCCGCTGGCCCGCGCCAGCGATACCGTTTCATTGATTTCGGCAGAGAGTTGTTCGAGGAACGGACGCACGACTTCCACCACGTCGCTGTGCACGCTGGAGATCAGCTTGAGCAACGCCGGACCGAGACGTAAACCGCCGGCACCGCTGCTGCGTACCAGCTGTGCGCTGTCCAGTGCGCCAATAATGCGCTGCACCGTTGAGCGCGGTAGATCGACCACCTGCGCAATTTCACCCAAACTCATGCCGCCGGGATGCTCACCCAGCGCATTCAGAATTTTTGCCGCACGCGCGATGACCTGAATGCCACCCGCTTTTTCATCCTCACGGCTTGAGGGAAGTTCAACCATGATGCGTTCCTTTTTGGCCTGCCCTACTTTAACGCGAATGATCGCACTTTTGCACCCTGTATCACATTGCAATACAGCATATCGATATGTAAGATGCCATCTGTATCACATCGCAATACACTGCATCAACAATATAACGAGAAGCCTGCTATGAACGCCCAGCCAATTGCGGCTCCGGCACCCCATCCGTTTACTCTGCGCCTGGCGCTGGGATTGGTTGGCGTGCTGATTGCCGCGCTCACATCGGGATTAAACGATCGCGTCACCGATATCGCGTTAGCCGATATCCGCGCCGCCATCGGTATCAGTTACGATCAAGGCAGCTGGATTATCTCCGCGTATCAGGCTGCTGAAGTGGCGGCAATGATGATTGCGCCCTGGTTCGCCGTTACCTTTTCCTTGCGCCGTTTTGCGCTCACCGTTTCCGCCGGTTTTATGCTGAGCGGCCTAATGCTGCCGCTGATGCCCAATGCCACGCTATTTATCGCCTTGCGCGTGGTGCAGGGATTGTTTGGCGGTGCGCTGCCGCCGATGCTGATGACCGTTGCGCTGCGCTTCCTGCCGCCGCCGATCAAATTATACGGTTTAGCGGGTTATGCGCTGACTGCCACCTTCGGCCCGAATATGGCCGCTTCGCTGGCAGCATTCTGGACCGATGACGTCAGCTGGCTATTTGTCTTCTGGCAAGTGGTGCCGGCCATGCTGATCGCCATGCTGCTGATTAGTTGGGGTATACCGCAAGATCCGCTGCGCCTTGAGCGTTTCAAACAGATCGATCTGTTTGGCATGCTAACCGGTTGTTCCGGTATGGCGCTGCTGATTCTGGCACTGACGCAGGGCGAGCGGCTCGACTGGCTCGAATCGCCGTTATTCAGCGGCCTATTATTCAGCGCGCTGGCGTTGCTGACTGTGTTCTTTATTAATGAATGGTTTCACCCGCTGCCGCTGTTCAAATTGCAGATGCTGGGACGGCGCAATCTCGCGCACGGCTTGCTGGTGCTGGCGGGCGTGCTGATTCTGTCGCTGTCTGGTTCGGCGCTGCCGTCGGCCTATCTGGCGCAGGTGCAAGGTTTCCGCACGCTGCAGTTCGCCCCGCTGGCGTTAACCATCGGCTTGCCGCAGTTGCTGATCGCCCCTTTTGTTGCCGCGCTGCTGAATATTCGCTGGGTGGATTGTCGCTGGATGTTGACGGCGGGCGTGGCGCTGTTGGTGACGTCCTGCCTGATGGGCATGCACATCACTACTGATTGGGCGCGGCAGAATTTCTGGCTGATACAGATTCTGCAGGCGTTTGGTCAGCCGATGGTGATTTTGCCAGTGCTGATGAGCGCCACCAGCGTGGTCGCGCCGCCGGAAGGCCCGTTCGCCTCGGCGATGTTCAACACCGTGCGCGGCTTCTCCAGCATCGCCGCGGGCACACTGGTGGAGTGGTTTATCAGCCACCGTGAAAAATTCCACTCCAACGTGCTGGTCGATAGCGCCGCCAGCCGTGCGTGGCTGATGACCGCACCGAATAGCGCGCAATCCAGCAGCAGCTTGCCGTTGCTGCCGGATGGCAGCGCCAGCAGCGCGGAAAACCTCAGCGGCTTCGCCACCTTGCTGAAACAGCAGGCGATGGTGCTAAGCCTGAGTGATTGCTACCAGATGCTGATTGCCTTCGCCGCCCTGCTTTTACTGTTAACCGCCTGGCTGCCGAAACGCGTGTGGCCACCACAAACACTGATTCAACCTGTTACGACGACGTCGAGATAATTGATATGCAAGCTTTTGCTCTGAAAAGAACGGTGCTGTTGAGCGCCTTATTACTGGTGTTATTGGCGATGGCCTTTTTTGTCTGGTCATCGATGACCGGCAACGATCATCGCACCACCGATGCCTATGTGAATGCCGATTACACGCTGGTTGCGCCAAAAGTTTCCGGCTACATCGCCAGCGTCAACGTGCAGGATAACCAGCGCGTGAAGGCCGGCGAACTGCTGGCCACGCTCGACGATCGCGACTACCGCGTAGCGTTAGAAACCGCACAGGCTAATTTGCAGGTCAGCGAGGCCAAGCGTTTGAGTAGCCAGGCGCAGCTGGAACAGCAGCAATCCACTATCGACCAGGCGAAAGCCACGTTAGCGGCGAGCCAGGCTTCAGCGCAGTACGCCGGACAGAGCGCTGCGCGTTACAACCAGCTGTATAAAAGTGGCACCATCGCTGCAGACGATCAGCAAAAAGCCAACTCAACGCAGCGTTCCGCCTCAGCCACCGTGCGCCAGAGCGAAGCAGCGCTGGCTTCTGCCGTCAAGCAAGTTGGCGTGCTGCAAGCCGCAGTGCGTCAGGCCGCAGCCGATGTTACTGCCGCGCAGGCCAGCGTCGATCAGGCACAGCTCAATCTTTCCTATACGCGCATTGTGGCGCCGGTGGATGGCATGGTCGGCCAGCGTTCAGTGCGTCTCGGCGCCTACGTTAGCGCGGGCACGCGTTTGCTGGCGGTGGTGCCGTTGCAGCAAACCTATATCACCGCAAATTATCTGGAAACGCAGCTGGCGGATGTGCAGCAAGGGCAGAAAGTGAACGTGAAGGTGGATGCCTTGCCGGGCAAGGTATTCAGCGGTCGCGTTGATAGTATTGCTCCGGCAACGGGCGCGACGTTTTCCGCCATTTCGCCTGACAATGCCACCGGTAATTACACCAAAGTAGTGCAGCGTTTACCGGTGAAAATTGTGCTCGATGAGAACCAGCCGGATCTGGCAAAACTGCGCGTGGGAATGTCGGCGATACCGGAGATTGAGACCCGCTGAAAATGTGAGCGATATCTCAGAAGCGGCCTATTTATTTTTGGGACAAATCCGCGTAAATTAGCCCTCGATCCTGTTCCGGGCTTGCCTGGAGCGACCTGAGAAGAAAGCGTGTAGCGCTGATGAACTCCACCTTTCTCTTATTCTGTTCGGGTTACGCGGGTTTGGGATCGCCCGCCGGGTAGCCGCTCAGAGGAGTTGTTTTTGTGAGATACGCTTTGATGGGAATTTCTTTCTTCCTGTTGCTTTGGGTCGGTACCTTTGTACTGATGCTGTAGAGCCGCCAGGCGGGGCGACGCTGAGTCGCCCCACTTACTGGTTATTCCTCTTCTTCTTCCAGCGCTTTCACCGTTCCCGGCAAAATGCCATCGGCACGGAACATCGATTTAATCCCCCGCACCGCCTGACGAATACGATCGCTGTTTTCAATCAGCGCGAAACGCACATGGGTATCACCGTAATCACCAAAACCGATGCCTGGCGAGACGCACACTTTGGCTTCCTGCATCAGTAATTTGGCGAACTCCAGCGAGCCAAGATGCGCGTAGTGATCGGGGATTTTCGCCCAAACGTACATCGACGCCTTCGGCAGATCGACCATCCAGCCCGCTTCGTGCAGGCCTTTCACCAGCACATCACGGCGGCGTTTGTACTGCTCAGCGATATCGCGCACGCACTGTTGATCGCCTTCCAGCGCCGCAATCGCCGCCACCTGTAAAGGTGTGAAGGTGCCGTAATCGTGATAACTCTTGATACGCGCCAATGCGGAAACCAGCTCTTTGTTACCGACCATAAAGCCGATACGCCAGCCGGCCATGTTGTAGCTTTTCGACAGGGTAAAGAATTCCACCGCCACATCGCGCGCACCCGGCACCTGCATAATCGACGGCGCTTTCCAGCCATCGTAGGTGATGTCAGCGTAGGCGAGATCGTGAATGACCAACACGTTGTACTGCTTTGCCAGCGCGATGACGCGCTCGAAGAAGTCGAGCTCAACGCATTGCGCCGTAGGATTCGACGGGAAGCCAAGAATCATCATCTTCGGTTTGGGATAGCTTTCACGAATTGCTCGCTCCAGCTCGTTGAAGAAATCAACGCCCGCCACCAGCGGGACAGAACGCACCTGCGCGCCGGCAATCACCGCGCCGTAAATGTGAATCGGATAGCTGGGATTCGGCACCAGCACAGTGTCGCCGTGATCGAGCGTGGCCAGCATCAAGTGCGCCAAACCCTCTTTGGAGCCGATGGTGACAATCGCTTCCGATTCCGGATCGATTTCTACCTGATAACGGTCTGCATACCAGCGCGAAATCGCGCGACGCAAACGGGGAATGCCTTTCGAGGTTGAGTAACCGTGCGTGTCTTCGCGCTGCGCCACCTGACAAAGTTTTTCAACGATATGCGGCGGCGTAGGGCCATCCGGATTACCCATCGAAAAATCGATGATGTCTTCGCCGCGCCGACGCGCAGCCATCTTCAATTCAGCGGTGATGTTAAAAACATACGGAGGAAGGCGTTCAATACGCGAGAAACGACGGGGTGTGCTGTTATCAGCCATGATGTCCTCTGGTTTACGTAAGCGCCCGGACCGTCCGAGCGACGTGGGTCACTGTGGTGACCGCACCAAGAACATAACGCGCTGATAACAAGATTGTCGAGAGCGGAATAAAATAATTTTAATTATTTAGATTCAGGCGGCCAAACACCCAATCGCTTACCCATTGGCCGTTTAGCAGATAATTATCCCGTAACGTCCCCTCAAGGGCGAAACCATTCTTCTCCAGAATGCGGCGCGACGGCCAATTCCCCTCAATCACCATCGCTTTTAACTTATGAAATTCTGCCTGCAGTAAAAACTGGCACAGCGCGTCGAGCGCTTCACTGCCATAGCCCAAGCCGGTAAACGCCGCGCGCAGCATGTAACCCACTTCGGCCTGACGATACGGATGCCATTCGGCGCTACAGCCAAACAACCCAATCGGCTCACCGCTTTCCCGGATGCGCGCCACCAGACACAGCATATGAAAACTGCTCGCCTGCCACGGCGCCAAACGCTCGTTAAAGCGTTGACGGATATCGTTTTCATCCGGGATTTCACTGACCCACGTCATGGTGGCGGCGTCCTGGTGTACCGCTTTGAAAATCTGCCAGTCTTCTGGCTGAAGCCGGCTGAGGGATAAACGTGGAGTGAGTAATTGCATGGTTGAGCTCCCATTTTTTTATACGGCAACATAGCAAACCGGCGTATTCACAACCAGCGATCGGCGCACGCTTTCGCTAATCCTCTTTTTGTTAGTCAAGTATTCCTCTTTTCGGGAGGTCGCCATGAATGGCGACCCTACAATGGCGGAGTACGATTGCCATTTATGGCGACCTGCATGTTAAAAATTGATCCTGGCTACGAGAAAGGTCTGCAGATTGCCTTGGCGCTGGCGGATCGTGATCACATTTTTTATCATAGCCTCCCGTTTCTTGCCTGAGAGATGCCCTTGCCTTCCCACTTCGACATGCTGCTGGCGGTTTTTGACCGCGCGGCGCTGATGCTGATTTGCCTGTTCTTCCTCACTCGTACGCGGGTGTTTCGTCAGCTGCTGCAAAAAGATGAGCATTCGGTGCGCGAAAAAGTGGTGGTGACGGCAATATTCTCGCTGTTTGCGCTATTCAGCACCTGGTCGGGGATTAATGTCGACGGTTCGCTGCTCAATGTGCGTGTGATTGCGGTGATGTCCGGCGGCATTCTGTTTGGTCCTTGGGTGGGTATCGCCACCGGGGTTATTGCCGGTTTGCATCGCTATCTGATTGATATGGATGGTGTCACGGCGGTGCCTTGCCTGATCACCAGCATCATTGCCGGCATCGCTTCGGGCGTGATTAATCGCCGGGTGAGTAAAGAGCAGCGCTGGCGCGCCGGTATTCTCGGCGGCATGTTGTGCGAAAGCCTGACCATGCTGCTAATTGTGCTATGGGCCAAGCCGATGACGCTGGGCCTGGCGATTGTGTCCGAGATTGCGCTGCCGATGATTCTGGGCGCATCGAGCATCGGTTTAATCGTGCTGCTGGTCCAGAGCGTTGAAGGTGAGAAAGAGGCGATTGCGGCGCGTCAGGCCAAGCTGGCGCTGGAGATCGCCAACAAAACATTGCCGCTGTTTCGTCAGGTTGATAGCCAGTCACTGCATAAAGTGTGTGACATCATCCGCAGCGACATTCACGCCGATGCGGTCGCCATCACCAATAATAAACAGATCCTCGCTTACGTCGGCTACGGCGAGCAGAACTATCACAATGGCGATGATGCCATCAGCCCGACCACCGCGCAGGCGATCGCCAGCGGCAAAATCATCATCAAGAACAACGATGAGGCGCACCGCACCAAAGATATTCACTCAATGCTGGTTATTCCCCTTTGGGAAAAAGGGGAAGTGACCGGCACGCTAAAAATCTATTATCGCCGTGCGCATCGCATCACCGGTTCGCTGAAAGAGATGGCGATTGGGCTGTCGCAAATCATCTCCACCCAGCTGGAAGTGTCGCGGGCTGAGCAACTGCGCGAGATGGCGAACAAGGCTGAATTACGTGCGCTGCAGAGCAAAATTAACCCGCATTTTTTATTCAACGCGCTGAATGCCATCTCCTCATCGATTCGCCTTAATCCAGATACTGCGCGCCAGTTGGTGATCAACCTGTCGCGTTATCTGCGCTACAACCTCGAACTCAACGATGACGAGCTTATCGATATCAAGAAAGAGTTGTGGCAGGTGAAGGACTACATCGCGATTGAGCAGGCACGTTTCGGCGACAAGCTGTCGATGATTTATGACGTGGATGAAGATCTGCACTTCACGCTGCCCAGCCTGCTGATTCAACCGCTGGTGGAGAACGCCATTGTGCACGGCATTCAGCCTTGTCGCGGCAAAGGCGTGGTAACGCTGAGCGTGAAAGATTTGGGCGATCGTGTACGCGTCGCGGTGCGTGATACCGGCGACGGCATCAGCGAGGATGTGATGAGCCGCGTGGCGCGTAATGAGATGCCAGGCAACAAGATTGGTCTGCTGAATGTGCATCATCGCGTAAAATTGCTCTCTGGTCAGGGTTTGGTTATCACCCGCCATCATCCCGGCACTGAAATCGCCTTTACGCTTAGCAAGAATGGTCAGCCGCTACCTGCGCCGCTGCGCCCTACCACGGAAACCACCACGTGAAAGCCATCATCGTTGAAGACGAGTTTCTCGCCCAGCAAGAGTTAAGCTGGATGATTCAGCAACACAGCCAAATCAGCGTTGAGGCCTGCTTTGATGATGGGCTGGAGGTGCTGAAATATCTGCAGAACCATCGGGTGGATGTGATTTTCCTCGACATCAACATTCCGTCGCTGGATGGCATGCTGCTGGCGCAAAACATCAATCAGTTTGCCCATAAGCCGTTGATTGTGTTTATCACCGCGTGGAAAGAGCATGCGGTTGACGCGTTTGAACTGGACGCCTTTGACTACATTCTCAAGCCGTATCACGAGTCGCGCATCATGACGATGCTGCAAAAACTTGAAGCCAGCGCCCAGCAGCAGTCGCAACCGCAAAACGCGGCGGCCAGCTCGCCGCAAACCGTCAACTTAGTGAAAGATGAACGCATTATCGTCACCGATATCAACGAGATCTATTATGTTGAGGCGCACGAGAAGCTGACGTTTGTTTATACGCGGCGCGAAGCCTATGTGATGTCGATGGTGATCAGTGAGTTTTGCAGCCGTTTGCCGGAACAGCAGTTCTTCCGCTGCCATCGATCTTACTGCGTCAATCTGAGCAAGATTCGTGAAATCGAGCCGTGGTTTAACAATACCTATTTGGTGAAGTTGCGTGATTTGGATGCGCAGGTGCCGGTGAGTCGCAGCAAGGTGAAAGCCTTTCGGCAGTTGATGAGGTTATAAGGCGAACGGCGGATGCCGCTCGCCTGAGTGCTTACAGTTCGCGGCCCAGCACCTGACGCAGGTGCGCACCGGCGCCCAGCAAGCCCGGCTGATCGTGAGTGATCATATACACCGGAATATCGACCAGGTAATCGCGGAAGCGACCTTTATCTTCAAACGCCGCGCGGAAACCGGACGCTTTAAAGAAGTCAAGGAAGCGCGGCACGATACCGCCGGCAATATAAACGCCGCCGAAAGTGCCCAGATTCAGCGCCAGGTTGCCGCCGAAACGACCCATAATGACGCAGAACAGCGACAGTGCGCGGCGGCAGTCGATGCAGCTGTCTTGCAACGCGCGCTCAGTAACATCTTTTGGCTTGAGGTTTTCTGGCTCACGCTCATCAGACTTCACGATGGCGCGATAAAGATTGACCAAACCGGCACCGGACAGTACGCGTTCAGCCGAAACGTGGCCAATCTCCGCGCGCAGCACTTCGAGAATTTCACCCTCTTCTTCGCTGTTCGGCGCGAAGTCAACGTGACCGCCCTCGCCCGGCAAGCTGATCCAGCGCTTATCCACGTGCACTAAATGGCTGACGCCGAGGCCGGTGCCGGCACCGTAAATCGCGATAGGCTTGCCTTCAACCGGCGCTTTGCCGCCAAACTGAATCACTTCCTTTTCGCTCAGCATCGGAATCGCCATCGAAACGGCGGTGAAATCATTGATGATTTCCAGGCTTTCCAGCGCCAGATTCTCTTTCATCACTTTGGTCGAGAACGCCCAATCGTGGTTGGTCATCTCTACCCAATCGCCGGTGATCGGACAGGCAATGGCGATACAAGCGTGCTTAATGTCCTGTTTTTGCTCGTCAAGATAGTGACGGATCACCGCTTCAAGATTGTCGTAGTCTGATGTTGAGAAGGTTTGGGCTTGGGAGATAGCACCGTTTTCTACCTCACACAATGCGAGACGGGCATTGGTACCGCCCACATCGCCGACCAGGGCGTATGTTGTCATTCTTCTGCTGCTCCGCTTGGGTCATAAACAATTGCAGGACACTATAAAAGCCTGCCAATAAAACAACAACGCCCACCTGCACGATGGGCGTAATCCATTTAAAGATGCTGCACAGCCTACCGATCGCCTGCCCGACTTCCCAGCGGCAACTTTCCGAAATTTAGCCACTATTACGCTGATGCAGTGCGGCGGTGACCTTACGCAGCAGCGGCGGCAAGTCCTGTTTGTCCATCACCACTTCCACCAGCGACAGACGACGATTCCGCATTAATTGCTCCATCACCGCGTCCAGCTGCACTGTTTCGCGGACGCGCCAGCTCTGCGCCGCGCACTCTTGGCTCAGCGCCTGCGGCAGCGCGGTCCAGTTCCATTGCGCGATATCGTTGTAACGTTGCTCAGCACCGTGAATCGCGCGCTCAACCGTGTAACCATCATTGTTAATCAGGAAAATGATCGGCTGCTGGCCGTCGCGTAGCATCGAACCCAACTCCTGAATCGTCAGCTGCGCGGAGCCATCGCCAATAATCAGGATGACCCGACGATCCGGCTGCGCGGTTTGCGCACCAAAGGTGGCGGGTAAAGTATAGCCAATCGATCCCCACAGCGGTTGCACCAGCAATTGCGCATCCTGCGGTAAACGCAGCGCCGCCGCACCAAAGGCCGCAGTGCCTTGATCGGCGAGGATAATATCACCCGGCTGCAGGAAGCGCTGCATCGCCTGCCAGAATGCCTGCTGACTGATTACCGCCGCAGCAATTTGCTCACTTTCTTCGCACTCCGGCGCATCCGCCAGCCGCCAGTGCGCACAGTGACGCTGATAAATCGGCGTCAGTGCCGCCAGCGCCTGCTGCATGCTTAACGGCGCAAACACCTCGCCAGCGACCGTGGCCTGAAACGGCTGCAGATCGATCACACGTTCGGCGGGCAGATTTTGCGTGAAGCCGGCGGTTAAGGTGTCGGTAAATCGCACGCCGACGCACAGCGTGACGTCGGTATCTTCGATCGCCTGGCGCACCGCATCGCTGCTGCCTTGCGCGGCGTAAGTGCCGACGTAACCCGGCTGCTGCTCGTTGAGTACACCTTTGCCCATCAATAAGGTGGCGGCAGGAATCGCGCGCAGCTGGCGCAATGCCTCAAGCTGCGGCTGCAACTGCCAGCGCGCGGCAAGGAAATCCGCCAACAGCGCCACGCGCTGCGCCGGTGCCAGCAAACGTTCTGCCGCATCGGCAAAGGCTGCGGCAACCTGCTGATGGTTATCTGCGACTGTAATTTTTTCCTCTGGCAGCGAAATCTCAGCCGCCGCCACATCCACCGCCAGCAATAAATAGCCGGGACGATGTTGCGTTAGCGCCTCGCTGATAACGCGATCGATCTCCGCCACCGCGTTCTCCGCCGTCAGCACCGCAGATGCCACACTGACTTCCTGCGCCATTCGCAGGAAATGACCAAAATCGCCATCACCCAGCGAATGGTGCACGCAATCGCCCTGCTGCTGCGCCTGACTCGCGGGCGCGCCAACGATATGAATCACCGGCACATATTCGGCATAGCTGCCGGCGATGCCGTTGATAGCGCTAAGCTCGCCGACGCCAAACGTGGTCAGCAGTGCCGCCGCACCGTTACAACGCCCGTAGCCATCTGCCGCATAGGCCGCATTCAGTTCATTGGCGCAGCCAACCCAGGCAATTTCGGGATGCGCAATCACACTGTCGAGGAATTGCAGGTTGTAATCGCCCGGCACGCCGAACAGATGTCGGATGCCGCTTTGCTGTAATCGGTGCAGTAAATAATCGCCAACGTTGGGGGTTTTCATCGACAGCTCCTTGTTAAGGGGATAATCAGGAGTATTAGCGATGTGGCTGAATTGGCGAGATATTCACCATCGTGTGGTGCTGATTTGTGGCAAGCATTCGTTACGACGACAGATAATTCTGTAAGTTGCGATCTTCGGCGCGTTTCGCCTTAGTGTAAACGCATACACTGCTATGCTGATGTCACTTTCTCCCCTATTGAGACAGGAACGCTGCATGAGTGCTTTTCCCCATCCCGAACGTTATCAACAGATGCAATACCGTCGCAGTGGCCGTAGCGGCCTGAAGTTACCGGCGATTTCGCTGGGTTTGTGGCATAACTTTGGCGACAGTACGCGCGTCGATAACAGCCGTGAACTGCTGCGCCACGCCTTTGATCGCGGCATCACCCATTTCGATCTCGCCAATAATTACGGTCCGCCGCCGGGATCGGCTGAATCTAACTTTGGTCGCATTCTGCGCGAGGATTTTCAGGGACTGCGCGATGAGCTGGTGATCTCAACCAAAGCCGGTTACACCATGTGGGACGGTCCGTACGGCGATTGGGGTTCACGCAAGTATCTGATTTCCAGCCTCGATCAAAGCCTGAAGCGCATGGGATTAGAGTACGTTGATATCTTCTATCACCATCGTCCCGATCCCGAAACGCCGCTGGAAGAGACCATGCGCGCGCTGGATCAGGTGGTGCGTCAGGGCAAGGCGCTGTATGCCGCCATCTCTAACTATCCGGCAGACAAAGCCGCCGAGGCGATTGCGATTCTGCGCGACCTCGGCACGCCATGCCTAATCCACCAGCCGCGTTATTCGATGTTTGAACGTACGCCAGAGCAGGGTTTGCTGGATGTACTGGGCGACAACGGCGTTGGTTGCATTGCCTTCTCGCCGCTGGCGGGTGGCGTGTTAACCGACCGCTATTTGCAGGGCATTCCGCAAGATTCGCGCATCGCCAGCGGCAGTAAGTTCCTGAATGAAAACCAGTTGACGCAAGAGAAGATGGAAAAAGTGCGTCAGCTGCAGGCGATTGCCCAACAGCGCGGCCAGAAGCTGGCGCAGATGGCGCTGAGCTGGGTGCTGCGCGATGCACGTGTCACTTCGGTGCTGATTGGTGCCAGCAAAACTGCGCAAATTGATGATGCGGTTGAGATGTTGAGCCAGCCGGTGCTGAGCCAGGACGAGATCGACGCCATCCACAATATCTTAGTGTAAACGTTTACCCGCCCGGCATTTGTCGGGCGTTTTCCGCAGCAGAAAATTCTCATTTCAGATTTCCCTCAGCGTTTTCAGACTGATTCTCAAGGCTTACCTGGTCCGATGTGGCAAACTAGCGCAACGGTGGCAGTGATAAGCTACTGAAAAGGAGAAGTTATGAAACGTGCCATTTTATTTGCCGCCTTGCTGGCAACTTTATCCCCGTTGGCTATCAGCACAGCACAAGCCGACAGCGCCACCATCAATTTGGGTCCGGGCGTTACGCTGCATCTCGGCGATCGCGATCGTCATGGTAATTATTGGGACGGCGGTCGCTGGCGTGAACCGCGCTGGTGGAACGATCGTTATCGTTACGATGACCATCGCTGGTGGCGTCATGAAGAATGGAAACGTCATCGCGCCTATGAACGTGAGCGCGAACGTCGCTGGCATGAACGTGAACGTCGTGACCATTGGCGTCACGATCATCGCCATGATGATCGTCGTGATCACCGCGATCACCATCATCACTAAACAAAAAAATCCCGCTAATGAGCGGGATTTTTCTTTTATAGGTCCGTTACCAACCGAGCGCTTCGCCGACCAGTAAGTAGAGATTGAGGGCGATGACCAGCACCACAATCAGCCGTCCGGCATTCTGCATCAGGCGCGAGTTCACCATCTCATCACCCATCAATTCCCGGTTGCCGGTAAATGACAGCAACGGAATTAGCGCCAGCGCGATACCGAAACTCAGCAGCACCTGGCTCATTACCAGAATGCGCGTGGGATCCCAGCCCGCCCAGATGACAATAAACGAGGGCAACATGGTAATAGTGCGGCGGAACCACAGCGGAATGTGGAAACGAATAAAGCCCTGCATCACCACTTGTCCCGCCAGCGTGCCAACCACGGTAGATGAGAGACCGGCGGCCACCAGACTCAAACCAAATACAATTGCCGCCGCTTGGCCCAACAGCGGTTGCAGCGTTAAGTAAGCCTGATCGAGATCGACAATGCTGGAGTGGCCGCTGAAGTGGAACGCTGCGGCGGCGGTTGCCATCATCGCCAGGTTCACAAAGCCAGCGATGGTCATGGCAATCGCCACATCCAGCTTGGTTGAGCTGTAGCGTTGCGCCTTGCTGCCTTTATTACCGTGCTGCGTCAACGCCGAGTGCAGATAAATGACGTGCGGCATAATGGTGGCGCCTAACACGCCAGCGGCGAGGAAGACCGCATCTGACGTCGGCAACGATGGCAGCGCCATACCGACCACCAGCTCACTCACTTTTGGCTGGGAGAAAAACAGCTCCACAATATACGCCGCCGCTACGAACAGCAGCAGGCCGCCAATCACCAATTCCAGTGGCTTCTGCCCGCGACTTTGCAGCATCAGAATCAGGTAAGTCGCGATACCGGTTAACACCGCGCCCTGCAACAGCGAAATGCCGAGTAAAAGCTTGAAGCCGAGCGCTGCGCCAATAAACTCAGCGAGATCGGTGGCCATGGCGATGATTTCCGCCTGCACCCAATAGAACCACACCGCCGGACGCGGGAAGCGATCGCGGATGTGTTCTGCAAGATTTTTGCCGGTGGCAATGCCGAGCTTGGCGGACATCAGCTGGATCAGCATCGCCATGAAGTTGGCCCACACCACCACCCACAACAGCTTATAGCCGTAGGCGGCGCCGGCCTGAATGTTGGTCGCGAAGTTGCCGGGATCGATATAGCCAATCGCCGCGATAAAAGCGGGACCCAGCAGCGCGAGTTTGATCTTTCTGGCTCCGCGAGCGGCGCGCTCAGCGGTGCGGCTTTCTAGCATAGTTTTACCCTGTCTTAACGCTTGTTGACCCGACCAGATTAAGGGTCATTCAAGGCAGATGAAATTTGGTTATTGTTATTGTATTAATAGATGGTGCTATGAAGTATAGCCATTGCTATACATTGCGGTAAAGCCAGTTCTTGCCAAAAATACGTGCAACGCAAATGACTCTACGCTTGGGTCATTTTATAGACAATGTTTTTGTGGATATTTCTTGTGATGGATTTGTAATGGGGTTGTGAGCGGTCAGACTTATCTGAGAAAAATCGCGATAGCGAATACTTATAATGTGGTTTTGATCTCGTTTTTAAGTAACGCGTTACATAGAATACGCAACAAAATACAACCCTCCTCAAATTTGGAGCCGACATGTCCCATGTTTTGCATTTTATTTTAGCACTAGTGGTGGTAGCGGTGCTGGCCTTGCTGGTCAGCAACGATCGTAAAAGCATCCGTCTTCGTTTTATCGTACAGCTTCTGGTCATCGAATTGTTGTTGGCGTGGTTCTTCCTGAACTCCTCCATCGGTCTCGGCTTCGTGCAGGGCTTCGCTGGCTTCTTTGATCATCTGCTCAAATATGCCGCCGAAGGGACCAACTTCGTGTTTGGCAATATGAGTGAAAAAGGTCTCGCCTTCTTCTTCCTCAACGTGCTTTGCCCAATCATCTTCATCTCTGCGTTGATTGGTATTTTGCAGCACTTCCGCATCTTACCTTGGGTGATTCGCGGTATTGGTACCGTACTGTCAAAAGTAAACGGTATGGGAAAACTGGAATCTTTCAACGCCGTAAGCTCTCTGATTTTGGGACAGTCAGAAAACTTTATCGCCTATAAAGATATCCTCGGCAAAATGTCACAACGCCGCATGTACACCATGGCTGCGACCGCCATGTCGACGGTTTCCATGTCGATTGTCGGCGCCTACATGACCATGCTGCAGCCAAAATATGTGGTGGCCGCGCTGGTACTGAACATGTTCAGCACCTTTATCGTGCTGTCGCTGATTAACCCGTACCGCGTTGATAGCGAAGAAGATCTGCAATTGCAGGACCTGCACAAAGGCCAGAGCTTCTTTGAAATGCTGGGCGAATACATCCTCGCCGGTTTTAAAGTGGCAATGATTGTCGCTGCGATGCTGATTGGTTTTATCGCCTTAATTACCGGTCTGAACGCGCTGTTCGATCTGATTTTCGGCATCAGCTTCCAGGGCGTGCTGGGTTATGTGTTCTATCCATTTGCGTGGGTGATGGGCGTTCCTTCACACGAAGCGCTGCAAGTGGGCAGCATCATGGCAACCAAACTGGTTTCCAACGAGTTCGTGGCGATGATGGATCTGCAGAAAATCGCCGGTCAGCTGTCGCCACACTCGGAAGGCATTCTCTCGGTGTTCCTCGTCTCCTTTGCTAACTTCTCCTCTATCGGGATTGTGGCGGGCGCGATTAAAGGTCTGCACGAAGAGCAAGGTAACGTGGTTTCACGCTTCGGCCTGAAACTGCTGTACGGTTCAACGCTGGTGAGCGTGCTTTCAGCCGCTATCGCTGGCCTAGTGTTGGCCTTCTGATCAAAGGGGCGAGCTGCGGCTCGCCCTTCTCTTCTTATTTATTTCAATCGGTTCTATCCCGCCTCGCCCCGGCGTTTCCCCCGCCATCACCCGCTTCACCATGAAACGCAAAACCTTTGCACAATATTGAATTTCCGTTCACACCGCCTGCGCCCGTAGTTTTTCTCCATGACGTCACTTCAGGAGAACCGCATGAGCATTCAATTCCTTGGCATGATTGGCCACCGCCTCGCCTCCGAGATTATCCCGGCTAGCGGCCCGCTGTTCGATAAAGAGTACATTGCACGTTTTGCGCGTGCGCATGAAGACGCTGGTTTTGATCGCATTCTGGTGGGCTATTGGTCGGATCAGCCGGATGGCTTTCTGGTGACCGCGCACGCGGCGGCGCACACCTCAACGCTGAAATTTTTGCTGGCGCATCGCCCCGGCTTTGTGTCGCCAACCCTGGCGGCGCGCAAACTGGCTTCGCTTGATCACTTAACCGACGGCCGTTTAGCGGTACACATTATCAGCGGCGGCAGCGATGCCGAGCAGCGCCGCGACGGTGACTTCCTCAACAAAGCCGAGCGCTATGCTCGCAGCGATGAGTTTCTTACGGTGCTGAAGCAGAGCCTCGAATCCGTTCAGCCGTACGATCATCAAGGTCAATTTTATCAGGTCGAGCAGGCGTTTTCGGCCATCAAACCGTTGCAGAAAAAACTGCCAATCTATTTTGGCGGATCGTCGCAGGAAGCGATTGATGTCGCAGCACGGCATGCCGATGTGTTTGCGCTGTGGGGCGAACCGCTGAAAGGTGCGGAGGAGACGGTACGCAACGTGCGCGCTGCTGCTGCCAGACAGGGGCGCGAAATCAACTTCAACATCTCGTTCCGACCGATTCTTGGCAAAACTGAAAAAGAAGCCTGGGAACGCGCGGAACACATCCGCGCCACGGCAGAGAAACAGCTCAACGAAACTGGCTTTGCCTTTGGCAAGGCGAAACCGCAGAGCGTTGGCGCACAGCGTTTACTCGCCGCCGCCAATGAAGGCGATCGTCTGGATAAAGTGCTGTGGACCGGCGTCGCAAAACTGGTTCAGGGCGGCTACAACTCCACCGCGCTGGTGGGAACGCCGGAACAAGTCTCCGATGCGCTGCTGGAATATTATCGCCTTGGCATCCATAGCGTGCTGATTCGCGGCTTCGACCCGCTTAACGATGCGGTGGAATATGGCCGTGAACTGATTCCGCTGACGCGCGAGAAAGTCGATGCGCTCTCCGCCGCAGATAAAAGGAGCGCCTGAATCTGATGAGCCATTATCAGCACCAGCGCCTGCGCGATTTCGTCGCAAATCTGGCTAATTTGCTGGATACAAAGCCCGAGGAAGCCACGGTGTTACAGCGTGGCAGCGAGTGGCTTGGCGAATTGATTCGCCACGACGACTGGCTGGACGACGCCTTTAGCCAACCTCATCCCGAACACTATCAACAATATTTGTTGTATGCCGATGCGCAGCAGCGCTTCTCGGTGGTGAGTTTCGTTTGGGGGCCGGGCCAGCAAACGCCAATTCACGACCATCGCGTATGGGGATTGATCGGCATGCTGCGCGGCGCGGAAATTTCACAATCCTGGCAGCCGGGGCCGAACGGATTACAGTCGGAAGGCGCGCCCGTTCGACTCGATCCAGGCAGCGTTGAAGCGGTATCGCCAACGGTCGGCGATATTCATCGCGTCAGCAACGCCTATGACGATCGCGTCTCCATCAGCATTCACGTTTATGGTGCCAACATTGGCGCGGTCAGACGCGCGGTCTACCGCGAAGACGGCAGCGAAAAAACGTTTATCTCCGGTTACAGCAACCGCTACTTACCGAACATTTGGGACCTTTCACATGACTAAACCGGTTTTCCCTTTACGCCAGGCGGCGGAACTTATTGATGCGCTGCGTCAGCAGCAGGAAGTGGCGATTGTCGATGTGCGCGATGAAGCGCTGTTTGCCACCGCGCATCCGCTGTTTGCGGTGAATATTCCGCTGTCAAAGCTGGAGCTTGAGCTACTGGACCGCATTCCGCAGCGCACCACCACCATCACGCTGTATGACGGCGGCGAAGGCCTGGCGCAAACCGCTGCCGAGCGCATTGCCGCACTGGGTTACAGCAATGTTGCGCTGCTGGCGGATGATTTGGCCGGCTGGCAAGCGGCGGGCGGCGAACTGTTTATCGACGTGAATTCACCCAGCAAAGCGTTTGGCGAGCTGGTTGAGCATCACAATCACACCCCTTCGTTGTCAGCGGACGAAGTGCATCAGCTGATTAACAGCGATGCTAACGTGGTGGTGCTGGATGCGCGCCGTTTCGATGAATATCAGACCATGAGTATTCCGGGTGCCACCAGCGTGCCAGGCGGTGAGCTGGTGCTGCGCGTGCGTGATATCGCGCCATCGCCGGAGACCACGGTGATTGTCAACTGCGCCGGTCGCACACGCAGCATCATCGGTACGCAATCGCTGGTGAATGCCGGAATTCGCAATCCGGTGTTTGCACTACGCAATGGCACCATCGGCTGGACGCTGGCCGGACATGCGCTGGATAAAGGCCAGTCGCGCCGCTACGGCGAGAGCAGCGAAACCGCTCAGCGTCAGGCGGCGAACAATGCGCGCAGCATCGCAGATCGCGCCGGTGTAGAACGTATCCCGCTTGCCACGCTGAAGCGTTGGCAGCAAGAGACGCGCACCACTTATCTGTTTGATGTGCGTGATGCCGACGAGTACGCCGCCGGGCATCTGCCTGGCAGCCGCCACGTACCGGGAGGTCAACTGGTACAGGAGACCGATCATTACGCCAGCGTACGCGGTGCGCGCATCGTGCTGATTGATGATGACGGCGTGCGCGCCAATATGACCGCATCCTGGCTGGCGCAGCTTGGCTGGCAGGTTTCGGTGCTGGAGGAGCTGCAGGCCAGTGATTTCAGTGAAAGCGGTAACTGGAAAGCGCAGGTGCCGCCCGTTGCTCAACCCGAATTCATCTCACCGCAGCAGTTAGCGGAATGGTTGCAGGAAGGGCAAACGCAGGTACTGGATTTCACCACGCGCGCAAACCATCTCAACAGCCATATTCCGGGCGCGGCCTGGTTGCTGCGCTCTACTCTGCAACAGCAAGGCAAAGCGTTGTTGCCGGAGGCACGTCGCTATGTATTAACCTGTGGCAGCAGCCTGCTGGCGGGCTATGCGGTGGAACAGGTGGATGAGCTGACCGGTAAACCGGTGTTTGTGCTGGAAGGCGGTAACGCTGCCTGGCGCGGCGCGGGTTTGCCAACGGAGCAAGGAGAGCAGCAACTGCTGTCACCGGCCATCGATCGCTATCGTCGCCCGTATGAAGGCACCGATATTGAAGCGGGCGTGATGCAGGCTTATCTGGACTGGGAATACGGTTTGGTGGCGCAGTTGGATCGCGATGGCACGCACGGTTTCCGTGTGCTGCAATTGCAGTCGCAAGCTGTTACGGCCTGACAAAAATTCCGCGTTATGCAGTAATGTGGTCGCCATAAATGGCGACCCTACAAACGACAAAACCGCAATTTATTGCGTTGCGTTTAGAAGGTGATTTTTTTGAATGTGTTCAGAACGAACAGAGATTTGGTGGAGATAAGCGGGATCGAACCGCTGACCTCTTGCATGCCATGCAAGCGCTCTCCCAGCTGAGCTATACCCCCACATCTGGAAATCATTTTTCGGTCAAACCGTTGGGAGCGGTTTGGTGGAGATAAGCGGGATCGAACCGCTGACCTCTTGCATGCCATGCAAGCGCTCTCCCAGCTGAGCTATACCCCCGAACCGAAAAACTGCCGAGTAAACTCGACGGACTGGATAATATGAAACCGCCTCTTGAGTGTCAACGTCAAATTCTCGTTCTGTGTTTGATCGCTGAAAAAGGCGTCAACCCCGCGTCAGCATGGCTTTTTTTTCTACACTTCATCCCAAATCGCCTCTATTTATTTGCGCTATCCAACAATGCTCACCAAACCCAACCTCAACCCAGCGTTAATTTAAGGTTAAAGATGTTAGGAGCAGTCTTGTTTTCGTTAAAAGTGCGTGTAAAACTTAGCGCGCTAATTAACCGGTCATCCTGCCAGGGTGTTCTCTCAATGACCGGCCAGCAACGTCCCCATTAATCCATATAAGAAAAGTGAATTATGTCGCTGCATACACCTAAAGAGATCGCTCAACTGGCGATTCAAGCTGGCGTGGCTAAAAGCCGCCTTCCTATCTCCACCTTGTTAATTCTTGGCTTCATGGCCGGTGCGTTTATCGCCACAGGCTTCCTGCTCGATCTGCATGTGATTAACCAACTGCCTGCTGAATGGGGCTCATTCGGCGTGCTGCTCGGCGCTGCGGTGTTCCCGGTTGGTTTGATCATGACGGTGCTGGCGGGCGGTGAGCTGCTGACCGGCAATATGATGACGATGCCAATCGCCTGGTTCGCGCGTCGCATCAGTGGCTTCAGCGTACTGCGTAACTGGTTTTGGGTTACCGTCGCCAATTTTATTGGCAGCGTTGCAGTAGCATGGTTTTTTGGTCATATGCTGGGCATGACAGAGGGCGATTACCTGAAGAAAACCGTGGCGATTGCGCACGCTAAAGTGAATGCCGATTTCCTGCACGCCTTTATTTCCGGCGTAGGCTGCAACTGGCTGGTGTGTCTGGCGGTGTGGCTCGCCTTCGCCAGTAAAGATGTGGTGGGTAAAATCTTCGGTATGTGGTTCCCGGTGATGGCGTTCGTGGCGATTGGCTTCCAGCACGTTGTCGCTAACATGTTTATTGTTCCGGCAGCGATTTTTGCCGGCCAGATGAGCTGGGCGGAGTTTGCGCCAAACGTAATTGCGGTGTTCCTTGGTAACGGCGTGGGCGGTGCAATTTTTGTTGGCCTCACCTATTTCATCGCTTTCCGTCCTGAACAACCCGCAGTGAGCGAAGCGCAATAACCGAATTTTGCCTTTTGTTGGAGAGCAGAAGGCATTTTCTGCCCAGGTTACTTTTCCCCGTTACGTTTTGTTGTAATATGTAGAGCTAATGTATTTAACAGGGATTGCATCGTGAAAAAGGAATGGCTTACCCCCGAGGAGCTCGCGCTGGAAACGGGCTACAGTCGGCAAACGGTGAATAAATGGATTAAACGTGAAAACTGGACAACTACGCCAAAGCCCGGTGTTCAGGGCGGTAAAGCGCGATTGATCCATATTGATGAGCGTGTAAAGAGCTTTGTTCAGTCCACCCGCCACGCGAACGAACCGGCGGCTAATTACGGTGCACAACAAAATACGTTACCTGCGTTATTAATAAATTCTGTCCAGCAAATGACAGCAGCGGAGCAAGAGCAATTTGCGGCGTTGTTATTGCGGGAGGGAATTCGAGGCGTACTGGAGCGTCTGGGGATTCAGGAAGAATAAATAAGCCGGAAGCAGATGCTTCCGGCTTTTTCATATTATGCGTTGGCTTCACGCTCAGCGATGAAGCCCAGCGCTTTCTCAATACGCGCAACGCTGCGGCTGCGACCAATCGCTTCTACCGTCACATCCAGCGCCGGTGACTGGCCAGAACCGGTCACCGCCACACGCAGTGGCATACCCACTTTGCCCATGCCCAGCTCCAGCTCATCTGCCGCAGACTGAATTGCATGATGCACATTCTCAGCGTTCCAGTTGCTGTCGCTGATGGCGGCCAGTTTGTCACGCACCACTTCCAGCGGCTGACGCGCGACCGGACGCAGATGCTTCTTCGCTGCGTCAGCATCAAAGGCTTCAAACTCTTCATAGAAGTAACGGCAAGATGCCGCGATCTCTACCAGAGTTTTGCAACGCTCGCCCAGCAAGGTAACCAGCTTAGCCAGTTCCGGACCAGTGCGGGTATCTATCTTTTGCTGCTCAATGTGCCATTGTAGCTGCGTAGCAACGTATTCCGGCGGCAGCGTATTAATGTAGTGATGGTTCAGCCACTGCAGTTTTTCAGTGTTGAAAGCACTGGCTGATTTGCTCACCGCATCCAGAGTGAACAGCTCTGCCATTTCCGGCACGCTGAAAATCTCCTGATCGCCATGTGACCAGCCGAGACGCACCAGATAGTTGAGCAGCGCTTCCGGCAGATATCCATCATCGCGATATTGCATCACGCCGACCGCGCCATGACGCTTAGACAGCTTCTTACTGTCATCGCCAAGGATCATCGAGACGTGCGCGTAGGTTGGCACTTCTGCACCGATCGCTTTCAGGATGTTGATCTGGCGTGGCGTGTTGTTGATATGGTCTTCACCACGAATCACGTGAGTAATGCCCATATCCCAGTCATCCACCACTACACAGAAGTTGTAGGTTGGCGAACCATCGGTACGACGAATGATCAGGTCATCCAGTTCCTGGTTGCTGAATTCAATCGGGCCACGAATCTGATCGTCAAAGATGACAGAACCATCCTGCGGGTTGCGGAAGCGCACCACGCACGGCTCATCAGCAGCGTGATGTTCATGGCTGTCGCGGCAGCGGCCGTCATAACGCGGCTTTTCGCCCTTTTCCATCTGCTCTTCACGCAGCGCATCAAGACGTTCTTTACTGCAGTAGCATTTATAGGCCGTGCCCGCTTCCAGCATGTCGTCGATCACCGCGTTGTAGCGATCAAAACGCTTGGTCTGATAATACGGACCTTCATCCCAGTTAAGGCTCAGCCAGTTCATACCATCCATGATGGCTTCAATGGCTTCCGGTGTGGAACGCTCCAGATCGGTATCTTCGATACGCAGAACAAATTCGCCCTTGTTATGGCGAGCATAAAGCCAGGAGTAAAGAGCAGTACGAGCACCGCCTACGTGCAGATAGCCGGTTGGGCTGGGTGCGAAGCGAGTTTTGATTTTCATTCAGCATTGCCTTAAATGCGCAGGTTTTATTGTCTGGATGACAAAAAAACGGGTTAACGCGAAAAAACAGTGCGCACATTCTAGCAGGTGAGGCTGATTCCTCAATGATTGTCGCGGTGGCATCCGGGTTTGCTGTGCGCTTTTCTGCTAATAAAACCAGCACATTGGCGAAAAGCGCCCCACGATGATTATTTTTAAAGCGAACGCACATTTAAGTTTTAAAAACCGTTGACTCACTTTGAAGGATCCCTATAATGCGACTCCACACAGCGGGGGTGATTAGCTCAGTTGGTAGAGCATCTCCCTTACAAGGAGGGGGTCGGCGGTTCGAGCCCGTCATCACCCACCACTCTTTAGAAGGTTTGAAGGTGGCCCGCAGTGAACAAGAGATAAGATATGGGTGATTAGCTCAGTTGGTAGAGCATCTCCCTTACAAGGAGGGGGTCGGCGGTTCGAGCCCGTCATCACCCACCATATCTTAGTCAGATGACGCTCTTGTTAAGCAGTACGAAGTGGGTGATTAGCTCAGTTGGTAGAGCATCTCCCTTACAAGGAGGGGGTCGGCGGTTCGAGCCCGTCATCACCCACCACTTCGGGTCGTTAGCTCAGTTGGTAGAGCAGTTGACTTTTAATCAATTGGTCGCAGGTTCGAATCCTGCACGACCCACCAATGTAGAAAGGCGCCCTAAAGGCGCCTTTTTGCTATGCGTAGAACTTGCCTCACGCTCGCCAAATCCCAACAAAACCTTTTCGCAAGCTTAACACTCCCTGCCCTCAAGCCTCCCGCTGCTCTGACCGATAACGATAATGGTCTATTGCAAGGAGAAAACCATGTCTATATCCAGCGTTAGTAGTGTCAGCACCGCAAGTAGCGGCGGCGGATCGACCTCAGAAATCGCCAGCCTCAACAAACAGATTCAATCCATCACCAAGCAGCTGAAAGATCTTTCCAGCGACGATACGCTCACCGATGAACAAAAATCGGAACAGGAGCAGATGCTGCAATCACAGATTCAAATGATTGAAGCGCAAATCGCGCAGATTGAGCAGCAGCAAGCCGAGAAAGCGCAACAGAAACAGGAAGCTCAGCAACCTGCGGCGAACAAAGCCGATGGAATTAACCGTCCGACGGATACCAATCAGATCAACGTGTACGTTTAAAACGCCGGCTTCAGCATGCGTTGTTGCGTCAGCAGGGCCGCCTGCTGACGCACTTCCTGCCAGATTGCTTCTGCGGCGGGTGTCAGCGAGCGGTTTTTGCGCTTTATCAGCATCAGGCTGCGATTAATTTCCGGATAGAGACGTCGCACCGTGAGTTTGCGTCCTGACGGCAACGGCAAGGCCAGTGCAGGCAAAATACTAATGCCAATCCCCGCTTCCACCATCGGATAAAGCGTGGCGGGATGGCCGATTTCCTGCACCACATTCACATTTAACGCCAGCTGTTGCAGCGCGGCATCGACTAACACGCGACTGCCAGAAGCATAATCCTGCAATACCATATTGCGTCCGGCCAGCATCGACCACTGCGCCTGTGCAATTTGCGCCAGCTCGTCATCTTCATGACACAGCAGTAGAAAAGGTTCCTGTAGAATCTCTTCGCTATCGAAATCGGTGTCGTTGAGCGGTCCAATCACAATACCAAAATCAACCTCCGCATTGCGTACGCTTTGCAGCACCCATTGCTGCACGCGGTCATGCAGGATGACGCGGATATCGGGATAGCGCTGCTGGCTGCTGGCCAGACACTGCGGCATCAGGTGGGCAGAAGGCGTTTGACTGGCGGCAACACGCACCGTGCCGCTGCGCTGTTCGCCATAGCTGCGCACATCCAACACGGTGGTGTTGAGATCTTCCAACAGACGATTAAGCCGCGTGGCCAGCTGCTGCCCCGCTTCGGTCAGCATCACTTCTCGCGTGGTGCGATCCAGTAAGCGTACGCCCATTTCCGCTTCCAGCTCTTTAATGCTGTGGCTAACCGCAGACTGACTCAAACCAATCGCTTGTCCGGCCAAACTAAAGCTGCCGTGATGCGCCACCGCCACAAAGGTTCGCAACTGGCGTAAGGTGTAATTCATCGATATCACTCATAGATTAATGCAATAAATCAATTTTATTTCTAAACCCAGCGGGCGCACAATCAGCAGCATCAATTTTTTAAATTTAACCGGATTTTAACAATGGGATTTTTACGCCTCGATCCGATGATGATTAAACTCATCATCACCGTACTGCTGGCCAGCTTTATTCCTGCCAAAGGCGTCTTTGTCGACATCTTTGAATATTTGACCACCGCCGCCATCGCCCTGCTGTTCTTTATGCATGGCGCCAAACTGTCGCGCGAGAAGATCATCGCCGGAAGCAGCCACTGGCGCTTGCACTTGTGGATTATGTGCAGCACCTTTGTAGTATTCCCAATTTTAGGATTGCTGCTGGTGTGGTGGCATCCGGTGAATGTCGGTCCGGAGATTTATACCGGCTTTATCTATCTCTGCATTCTGCCTGCTACCGTGCAGTCAGCCATCGCCTTTACCTCGATGGCGGGCGGGAATGTTGCCGCAGCGGTATGTGCAGCTTCGGCATCCAGCCTGCTCGGCGTATTTATCTCGCCGCTGCTGGTGAATCTGGTAATGAATGTACACAGCGAAATGCCGGGTAATGGGCTGGAGCAGATTGGCAAAATCATGCTGCAATTACTGGTACCGTTTGTAATTGGTCATCTTTCACGCCGCTGGATCGGCGGTTGGGTGGAAAAAAATCGCAGCCTGATTGGTAAAACTGACCAGACATCCATTCTGCTGGTGGTTTACTCAGCCTTCAGTGAAGCGGTTGTGAATGGTATTTGGCACCGCGTCGGTTTGGATACGCTGTTATGGATTCTGGCAGGCAGCCTGCTCATTCTGTTTGTTGCGCTGGCGATTAATCTCGGAGCATCACGCCTGTTTGGCTTTAGCCGTGCCGATGAAATCACTGTGCTGTTCTGCGGCTCGAAAAAGAGTCTGGCGAACGGTGTGCCGATGGCCAACATCCTATTCCCGGCCGCATCTGTGGGTATTATCGTATTGCCGCTGATGATCTTCCATCAGGTACAGTTAATGGTGTGCTCTTTCATTGCCCAGCGCTACAAAGCCGGGAATGAAAAACGGCTGGCGCAGCAGCAAGTAGAAGCGCAGAAGTCCTAAGTAAAACGGCCCGCAAATGCGGGCCGTTTGTTTATTCATTGCGTTTGAGCGGTTTGATTAACCCTTCCAGACCTTCGATCTTAATCGTCAGCGTCAGCTGCATCAATTCACCTAACTTACCGGCCGGAAATTCATCTTTGCGGGCGAACCACAGCAAATACTCCTCCGGCACATCAATCAGCACTCTGCCCTTGTACTTGCCGAACGGCATCACGGTATTGGCGATTTCAACTAGCTGCTGTTTATCCACGTTAGGCTCCGAGCAGGCGAATCATTTCCGCTTCGTCGATCACCGGAATGCCGAGTTCCTGCGCTTTCGCCAGCTTGGAACCGGCCGCTTCGCCCGCAATCAGCAAATCGGTTTTCTTCGACACGCTGCCGCTCACTTTAGCGCCCAGCGCCACTAAACGCTCTTTGGCATCATCACGATTCATCTGCGACAAGGAACCAGTCAGCACCACGGTTTTACCGGCAAACGGACTATCAATCTCTTCGACATTCACCACTTCAACCTGCGGCCAATGCACGCCAATCTCTTCGGTAAGATCGCGAATAACGGCGCGGTTGCTCTCTTCATCCATAAAATTACGCACATGCGTCGCCACTACTTTGCCGACATCCTGCACTTCAATTAGGGCATCGAGATCGGCGTTCATCACCTTTTCCAGCTCGCCAAAGTGATTGGCAAGATTAGCAGCGGTGGCTTCGCCGACTTCACGAATACCCAGCGCATAAAGGAAACGTGCCAGCGTGGTGGATTTGGCCTTTTCCAGCGCATCAACCACGTTCTGCGCCGATTTCGGCCCCATGCGATCAAGGCCGGTCAGCTTGCCGGCCGTAAGACGGAACAGATCGGCTGGCGTTAAGACGTACTCTTTTTCTACCAGCTGATCGATGATTTTGTCGCCCATGCCATCTACATCCATCGCACGACGCGAAACGAAATGTTTGAGCGCTTCTTTGCGCTGCGCGCCACAAATCAGGCCGCCGGTGCAGCGCGTTACCACTTCACCTTCCACGCGCTCAACGTCTGAACCGCACACCGGGCAATGACTCGGGAAGACGATTTCACGCGTCTCTTGCGGGCGCTCCGATTCCACCACATTGACCACTTGCGGGATCACATCACCGGCGCGGCGAATCACCACTTTGTCGCCGATGCGCAAACCCAATCGGGCGATTTCATCAGCGTTATGTAAGGTAGCGTTGCTCACCACCACGCCCGCAACCTGAACCGGCTCCAGACGCGCGACTGGCGTAATCGCGCCGGTGCGGCCTACCTGGAATTCGACATCGCGCACGAACGTCATCTGTTCCTGCGCCGGGAATTTAAATGCCACAGCCCAGCGCGGCGCACGCGCCACAAAGCCGAGTTGCTCCTGCAGCGCCTGTGAATCAACTTTGATAACCACGCCATCAATGTCGAAGCCGAGCGACGGGCGCTCCTGCTCAACCTGACGATAAAACGCCAGCACTTCATCGGCGCTGTGAGCCAGACGAATACGATCGGTGACCGGCAATCCCCACGCCTTAAACTGTTGCAGACGTTGCCAATGGCTGGCGGGCATTTCACCGCCTTCCAGCAGACCAAAACCGTAGCAGAAGAAGGTCAGCGGACGTTTGGCGGTAATGCGCGGATCGAGCTGGCGCAGCGAACCGGCAGCTGCGTTACGTGGGTTTGCAAAGACTTTCGCGCCGGTGCGACGCGCTTCTTCATTCAGCTTTTCAAAGCCGCTTTCGGTGATAAACACTTCGCCACGCACTTCAACGCGAGCGGGAATGTTATCGCCATGCAGACGCAGCGGAATGGCATGAATAGTGCGCACGTTCGCCGTGATGTTCTCGCCGGTGGTGCCATCTCCACGCGTCGCCGCGCGCACCAGCAGGCCATCTTCATACAGCAAACTCACCGCTAAGCCATCCAGCTTGAGCTCGCAGCAATAAGTCAATTCGTCAGTGCTTTTAAGGCGATCCTGCACGCGTTTGTTGAAGGCAAGGAAGCCCGCTTCATCAAAGGTGTTATCCAGCGACAACATCGGCACTTCATGCCGCACTTGCTCAAAAGCTGCCAGCGGTGCCGCGCCCACGCGTTGTGTCGGAGAATCAGGTGTAATCAAATCAGGATGAGCACTTTCCAGCTCGCGCAGCTGAACCATCAATCGGTCATACTCTGCATCCGGAATCTCCGGCGTATCCATCACGTGGTAGAGATATTCGTGGTGACGTAACGTGGTGCGCAGCGCGGTGATCTGCTCCTGAACCGATTTCATAGTCTCTTATCCGATAAAAAACCCCCGACATGCGGGGGTTATATTTGTTTTGACTCAGTTAGCGGCGATTAACCGATAACTTCGCGAATACGCGTTTTGTAGGTTTCCAGCTTCTGCGGCGTCATCATGCGACGCTCATCATCCAGCACCACGCCGCCCACATCATCGGCAATACGCTGCGCGGATTGCAGCATCAGTTTGAAGTTCTGATTCGCATCGCCGTACGACGGCACCATCATAAAGATGGAGATGCCTGGTGTGGAAAAATTCCCCATTTGATCCGGATCGAATGAACCCGGTTTCACCATGTTCGCCAGACTAAACAGCACCGGACCGCTGCCTGCTGGACTAAGATGGCGATGGAAAATGTTCATCTCACCAAACTGGAATCCGGCCTGCAGAATACCCTGCAACAGCGCTTCACCGTTCAGTTCGCCGCCCGCATGTGCAGCAACATGCAGCACTAACACGGCTTCTTTTTTACTGCCCGGCGCAGCCGCCGCTGACTGTGGCGCTTCCGGTTGATGTGCGGCTGGCGCTTCAGGTTCGAACTCTGGCTCTTCTGCCGCCTGGAACTCTGGCGCAGGCTGCGTTGCGGAAAGCGGTTCGTTATCCAGCAGCGGATCGGCCTGAATCGGTTGTGGTGCAGGCGCTGGAATAGGCTTCGCAACGGGCGCTTGTGGCGCCACCGGCTTACGCACTTCCGGTTCGTCATCCAGCAACGGATCGCCCAATAACGGGTCAGTCTGACGTGATGCCGGTTGACGCACAGGTTCAGGCGCACGCGGCGCGCTCGCTGGGCGTGCAGTGAATTCGGGTTCTTCATCCGCATCACGATGACGACGTACACGGACTTCGCCGACGCCATCATCTTCTTCGCTCAGCAGATCTTCATCGGCTTCTTCGCGCTGTTTCAGACGTTTGTGCGGGCGATCACGAAACACGGAGGAGCGCTCTTTACGGCTGGTCCACAGTCCATGAAGTAGCAGCGCTATTATGGCGATCGCGCCAACAACGATTAATATCAGACGCAAATCCTGCATCATTGTATTCTCTGTTGTTCCAATACCTTGCCACCACGGCAAACTTTATCCTCTAACTGTATTTGCCCAGCTAAACAAGTGCAAGTCTGTGCAGTATTTTCTGACAAATTAGATAGCTGCCCCACGCTTTTTTGCTGTTTTTTCGCGCAAACCTGGCCTGAAGCCGACAAAAAGCCAGGTTATGATGGTCGCGCCGCTATATTTAGGAGAAAGGCTCGCTATGCCCGCAGGAAATTCGGTCTCAACATTAAATGGTGTTCACTACTTCGCTGAAGGATGGAAACTGGTGCGCCTGCCCGGCATTCGTCGCTATGTCATCATGCCGCTACTGATCAACATCGTGCTGCTTGGCGGTGCTTTTATCTGGCTGTTTCAGCGTTTGGGGCAGTGGATCCCAGCATTAATGTCACATATCCCCGACTGGTTGCAGTGGCTGAGTTATCTGCTGTGGCCGCTATCGGTGATTTCGATTGTGTTGGTGTTCAGTTACTTCTTTTCGACGCTGGCGAACCTGATTGCAGCGCCCTTCTGTGGCTTGCTCGCCGAGCAGCTTGAAGGGCGATTGACCGGAACGCCACTGCCAGATAGTGGCTGGATGGCCATGGTTAAAGATGTACCGCGTATCATGAAACGAGAGTTACAGAAGCTCGGCTACTATTTGCCGCGTGCGCTTGGTTTGCTGTTGCTGCACTTCATCCCCGGATTTGGACAAACGGTGGCGCCGGTTCTATGGTTTTTATTCAGTGCGTGGATGTTGTCCGTGCAATATTGCGATTACCCCTTTGATAACCACAAAGTGAGTTTTCAGCAGATGCGTCAGGCGCTGCGCCAGCATAAAAGCGCCAATATGCAGTTTGGTGCGCTGGTGAGCCTGTTCACCATGATCCCGATTATCAATCTGGCGATTCTGCCGGTGGCGGTATGCGGTGCAACGGCCATGTGGGTTGATCGTTATCATGCACAACATGCGCGCCGCTAAAGCTTTAAAATGCCTTATGCATTTTTGCGTAAGGCTTATGGTTGTGCGCTATATAGATATGCGATTTCTTTCCTTCCGCACATCATTAGAAAAGGTATGCTCTGAGGGTTCCCAATATTTCATACAGTTAAGGACGAGCTATGAGTAAGATCTATGAAGACAACTCTCTGACAATTGGTCATACGCCGCTGGTTCGACTGAACCGCATCGGTAACGGCCGCATTCTGGCTAAGGTCGAGTCACGCAACCCGAGCTTCAGCATCAAATGCCGTATCGGTGCCAATATGATTTGGGACGCGGAAAAACGCGGTATTTTGAAGCCGGGCGTTGAGCTGGTTGAGCCAACCAGCGGTAACACCGGTATTGCGCTGGCTTACGTTGCTGCAGCGCGCGGTTACAAGCTGACGCTGACCATGCCTGAAACCATGTCAATTGAGCGCCGCAAGCTGCTGAAAGCGTTGGGTGCTAACCTGGTGCTGACCGAAGGTCCAAAAGGCATGAAAGGTGCCATCGCGAAGGCAGAAGAGATAGTCGCCAGCGATCCGGATAAATATGTGCTGCTGCAGCAGTTCAGCAACCCCGCTAACCCGGAAATCCACGAAAAAACCACCGGCCCAGAAATCTGGGAAGATACCGATGGAGAAGTTGACGTGTTCATCGCGGGCGTGGGCACCGGCGGCACGCTGACTGGCGTGAGCCGCTACATCAAGAACACCAAAGGCAAGAAAGAGTTGATTACCGTTGCCGTTGAGCCAACCGATTCACCGGTTATAGCTCAGGCGCTGGCGGGCGAAGAGATCAAACCGGGCCCACATAAAATTCAGGGCATTGGTGCCGGCTTCATTCCTGGCAACCTTGACCTGAAATTGATTGACCGCGTAATCGCCATTACCAATGAAGAAGCTATTAGCACCGCACGTCAGCTGATGGAAGAAGAAGGCATTCTGGCGGGTATCTCTTCAGGTGCTGCCGTTGCTGCCGCGCTGAAGCTGCAAGAGGATGAAGCCTTCGCTAATAAGAACATCGTGGTGATTCTACCCTCCTCCGGCGAACGCTATTTAAGTACCGCACTGTTTGCCGATCTCTTCACTGAGAAAGAGCTGCAGCAGTGATGCTCAAAGTCTGAAACTGACGAAAAAAGCACCCGAATGGGTGCTTTTTTGTGGTGCAGATCTCACTTTTATCACCAGACAGATTGCTTTCAGTGATGCGGCTCTGGTATTTAAGCTTCCAATTATTTCGGTGCCTGAAATTAATCTGCCTTTGAAGTGGATCAAGCTGAATCGATTTACTGATTTGGCGAAACGGCGAATCACGGCATAATGAGAAGAGTGACGCATTCGTGCAGTTTTTGATCTGTCACTGTTAATGACGTACTCATTCGAGCGCATTTTGTGGTGAGCTTAAAGCCATACCAGCGCACCTACACAGGCTAAAGTTACGGCTCCAGGCTAGACTTTAGATCCATAACACCAAACCTGATAAAGTTGGGGAAATAGAATGTTCCAGCAAGAAGTTACCATTACCGCACCTAACGGCCTTCATACTCGTCCTGCAGCCCAGTTCGTTAAAGAAGCAAAGGCTTTCCAGTCAGAAATCACTGTGACTTCCAATGGCAAATCTGCCAGCGCGAAAAGCCTGTTCAAACTGCAGACTTTGGGTCTGACGCAAGGTACGGTTGTTACGCTGTCTGCCGAAGGTGAAGACGAGCAGAATGCGGTTGAGCACCTGGTCAAGCTGATGGCTGAGCTGGAGTAACCGGCTCAGTTCGCAACTAAACCGACCCCTTTGCCCCATTGAGTGCAAATATCTTGATCGCGGACAACCTGTCCGCGTTATTGCATCTTTAGAGTACTGCTCCGCGACAGTGGCGACGCATCGGGTCAATGAGCCATCGTGATTAAAAGGTAGGGTTATGATTTCAGGCATTTTAGCATCACCGGGTATCGCTTTCGGCAACGCACTTTTGCTGAAGGAAGATGAGATCGTCATTAGCCGTAAAAAAATTACTGACGATCAGGTTGAGCAGGAAGTTCAGCGCTTCCTCGATGGACGCAGCAAAGCTGCTTCACAGCTCGAAGCCATTCGCATTAAAGCCGGTGAAACCTTCGGTGAAGAGAAAGCTGCGATCTTTGAAGGTCACATCATGCTGCTCGAAGACGAAGAGCTTGAGCAGGAAATCATCGACCTCATCAAAAAAGACCACGCTACCGCTGACGCCGCCGCTCACACCGTGATTGAAGGCCAGGCTGTTGCCCTGGAAGAGCTGGATGACGAATACCTGAAAGAGCGTGCGGCTGACGTACGTGATATCGGTAAGCGTTTGCTGCAGAACATTCTCGGTCTGCACATTGTTGATCTGAGCGCGATTGCTGAAGAATCTATTCTGGTGGCGAAAGATTTAACGCCGTCAGAAACCGCACAGCTGAACCTGAAAAAGGTGCTGGGCTTTATCACCGATATTGGTGGACGTACCTCTCACACCTCTATCATGGCGCGTTCACTCGAGCTGCCAGCCATTGTCGGCACCGGTAACGTGACCACCACCGTGAAAAACGGTGATTTCCTGATTATTGATGGCGTGAACAACAAGATTTACGTCAATCCTTCCGAGCAGGAGCTGGAAGAGCTGAAAGCGATCCAGACGCAATATCTGTCTGAGAAGCATGAACTGGCGAAACTGAAAGATCTGCCAGCCATTACGCTGGACGGCCATCAGGTTGAAGTCTGCGCTAACATCGGTACCGTGCGCGATGTCGCTGGTGCAGAGCGCAACGGCGCAGAGGGTGTTGGCCTGTATCGTACCGAGTTCCTGTTTATGGACCGCGATTCACTGCCAACTGAAGAAGAGCAGTTCCAGGCTTACAAAGCGGTTGCTGAAGCGGTGGGTTCGCAGGCGGTTATCGTGCGTACCATGGACATCGGCGGCGACAAAGATCTGCCTTACATGAACCTGCCAAAAGAAGACAACCCGTTCCTCGGCTGGCGCGCGATTCGTATCGCCATGGACCGCAAAGAGATTCTGCATGCGCAGCTGCGCGCGATTCTGCGTGCATCCTCTTTCGGTAAACTGCGCATCATGTTCCCAATGATCATTTCAGTAGAAGAAGTTCGCATTCTGAAAGGCGAGCTGGAGCTACTGAAAACGCAACTGCGTGAAGAAGGCAAATCATTTGATGAGTCCATTGAAGTGGGCATCATGGTTGAAACGCCAGCATCCGCAGTGATTGCTCGCCATCTGGCGAAAGAAGTCGACTTCTTTAGTATTGGGACAAATGACCTGACGCAGTATACTCTGGCGGTCGATCGTGGTAATGATTTGATTTCACACCTCTATAACCCAATGACGCCATCTGTTCTGGGCCTCATTAAGCAAGTGATCGACGCATCACATGCCGAAGGGAAATGGACCGGCATGTGTGGTGAGCTGGCTGGTGATGAACGTGCTACACTACTGTTACTGGGAATGGGGCTGGACGAATTCAGCATGAGCGCCATTTCAATCCCAAGCATCAAGAAAATCATTCGTAATACTAATTTCGAAGATGCGAAGGCATTGGCGGAGCAGGCTCTGGATCAACCAACAGCGGATGATTTGATGAATTTGGTCAACAAGTTCATTAAAGAAAAAACGCTCTGCTGATCCACGGACGCTAGCCTCAAATTACTGCTTAGGAGAAGATCATGGGTTTGTTTTCTAAACTTTTTGGCGAAAAATCAGAGAGCGCGTCAGGCACTATCGATATCGTTGCGCCTCTGTCAGGCGAAATCGTAAATATCGAAGACGTACCTGATGTGGTATTCGCTGAGAAAATCGTTGGTGACGGTATCGCAATCAAACCAACCGGCAACAAAATGGTTGCACCGGTTGATGGTACCATCGGCAAGATTTTCGAAACTAACCACGCATTTTCAATCGAGTCTGATAACGGCATCGAACTGTTTGTTCACTTCGGTATCGACACGGTTGAGCTCAAAGGTGAAGGTTTCAAACGCATCGCTGAAGAAGGCCAGAAGGTTAAGAAAGGCGACGTGGTGATCGAGTTTGATCTGGCACTGCTGGAAGAGAAAGCGAAATCCACGCTGACGCCGGTTGTAATCTCGAACATGGACGAGATTAAAGACCTGATCAAACTCTCCGGTCAGGTAACTGTGGGCGAGACTCCGGTTATCCGCATCAAGAAGTAAGCTTCGGCTGATTCGTGAGAATTGTAAAACGGCACCCAATGGGTGCCGTTTTTGTTTACTTAGCTCTGAATGCGCGAGGTGCGGTCAGGACGACCACACCAAGCCTCATTCCTGCTTCCAGCGCGGCAACCTTAACGTGAGCTCCAACCCGCCTTCCGGGCGATTTACCGCCTGCACTTCTCCGTGATGCGCCAGAATCACCTTGCGCACAATCGATAGCCCCAAACCGTAGCCTTTGCCCATTAGCGGAGAATTCACGCGGACAAAAGGATCGAAGATGCTTGAGAGCTTCTCTTCGTCAACGCCCGGTCCTTGATCGCGAACGCTAATCGCCAGCCACTGATTCTCCGCCTGCAGGCGCACATTGATGTGCTGACCTTTATGCGAGAAACGCAGCGCATTGCGCAGCACATTCTCCACGCCACGGCGAATCAGCTCTGCATTGCCATGAACGGTGTAATCCGCATTCTCATCAACCTGAAAATCGACTTTTACGCCAGGAATTTGCGCCTCGTAGCGCACATCAGTCACCACCGCATGCAGCAGGCCGGTAAGGTCGAAATACTGTTCGCCCGGCATACTCTCGTGTTCAGCACGCGAAAGCGTCAGCAGTTCGCCAATCATCTTGTCGAGGCGTCGGGCCTCCTCATCAATACGATTGAGTGAGGATTCCACAGATTCCGGTGTCTGCCGCGCTAATCCGGTCGCCAGCTGCAAGCGTGCCAGAGGTGAACGCAGCTCGTGGGAGATGTCATGCAGCAGCTCCTCACGCGCTTTCACCAGCGTATCGAGGCGCTCTACCATCGCATCAAAATCCTGCGCAACGTTTGACAGCTCATCATGGCGTTTACGCATCACCGGATAGAGCCGCACCGACAAATCACCGCTGGAGACGCGCGCAAAGCCCTCGCGCAGCTGCCGCATCGGCCGCGTCAGGTTCCACGCCAGCAGCAGGCTAAACAGCAGCCCCAGCGCGCCGGCGAAGGTAAACATCGGTTCTGGGATATTCAGGATGCGACGCGGTCCGCCGCCCATCGAGCTATCTTCACGCAGGCCTTTAACGTCATAACGCAACTCATACTGTTTACCATCCTGCCCTTTTACCCAACGCACAATCACATTGGGAAAAGGCCCATGAAACGGAGCGCTAAAGGTTTCCGGTGGCGCATCGCCCGGCGTGGTAACGGGTTTATCATGCTGAATGACGGAGAAAAACTGACGATCGTTCGGCTCCCAGTCCGCCATCATGTCATCCAGCGAGCTCAGCCCGCCGCGTTCCAGCACTGAGACGGCAGAAGCCATTTGCAGATTAACGATACGGCGAATCGCGACAATCTCGGGCGGCTCATGTCGATTACCGGAGAGCGTAAAGCCCAGCCACAGCAGCTGGCTGATGATGACAAACACAATCCAGAAGCCGAGCAAAATCTTCCAGAACATGCGGCCGCGATAGCTGTGTTTCATCGAATGCGATAACCAATACTGCGCACAGTTTCAATGTTGACGCTGTCGGCGGTTAACGCAGCCAGCTTTTGACGGATGTTGCTGATATGCACATCAACGCTACGATCATAAGCTTCACGCGGACGGCCAAGGCCTTTTTCCGACAGCTCATCTTTCGATACCACGCGGTCCGGCGCACGCAGCAGCAGATCCAGCAGATTGAATTCTGAAGCCGTCAGGTCAAACGCTTTGCCCTGCCATTCGGTGATACGTGTCGCAGGATTAAGGCTCAGATCGCCCCAGCGCAGCAGCTCTTTCTTATCCGGCAGCGGAGTTTGATCTTCAAAGCGACGCAGCACGGCACGCAGGCGGGCCACCAGCTCACGCGGATAGCACGGTTTCGGCATGTAATCATCCGCGCCCATTTCAAGTCCGATAACACGATCAATGTTGTCGCCTTTCGCCGTCAGCATAATCACCGGCAAGCGGCTGTTTTGGCGCACCTGACGCAGCACATCGATGCCGCTCATATCAGGCAACATGATGTCGAGAATCATCGCGGTATAATTACCCGACAGCGCACCTTCAACACCGGCGCTTCCGGTTAAAACCAATTGCGTTTCAAAGCCTTCCGCAATCAGGTATTGGCTCAGCATGGTGCCAAGCTCTACATCATCATCTACCAGCAGGATTTTCATTTTTATCTCTCGTACAAAATTGCCGCTATTTTGTCCTGACTCCGCCGCAAGCGCAGCCGGTTTTACGCGATCCTTACAGTGCTTACGCTAGACGATTATTAGGGGAACTATAGACAAAAATGGCCCAGTCATACTTAAAAGGTATGCATAGGCCAAATTAAATGCGGGGAAAATCACTCAATGGAAAACGCCGGTGGAGAGATAGCGGTCGCCACGATCGCAAACAATTGCCACCACCACGCTGCCTGGCAGAGCCGTCGCGATACGCAATGCGCCTGCCACCGCGCCGCCAGAGCTAACGCCACAGAAAATCCCTTCACGCTGTGCCAGCGCGCGCATGGTCTCTTCCGCTTCGCGCTGCGCCATGTCGATCACCTCATCCACCAGCTCCGGCCGGAAAATGCCGGGCAGATAGGCTTCGGGCCAGCGACGTATGCCGGGAATGCTACTGCCCTCTTGCGGCTGCAGGCCAATCACCTGCACCGCAGGCGCGAACTCTTTCAGGTAACGTCCAACGCCGGTGATGGTGCCGGTGGTGCCCATGCTGGAGACAAAATGCGTCATGCGGCCAGCGGTTTGCTGCCAGATTTCCGGGCCAGTGGTGAGATAATGACCCAGCGGATTATCGGGATTGTTAAACTGATCCAGCACGCGCCCTTCGCCACGATCGGCCATCGCCTGCGCCAAATCGCGCGCCCCTTCCATACCCTGCTCGCGCGTCACCAGCAGCAACTCAGCACCGTAAGCACGCATCGCGTCCTGACGCTCCTGACTCATGTTATCGGGCATCAACAGGCGCAGCTTGTAGCCTTTCATCGCAGCGATCATCGCCAGCGCAATGCCGGTATTGCCGCTGGTGGCTTCAATCAAGGTATCACCCGGCTTGATATCACCGCGCAACTCCGCCTGATGAATCATCGACCAGGCCGCACGATCTTTCACGGAACCAGCTGGATTGTTGCCTTCCAGCTTTAGCCAGATCTCGCTGCCGTTGTCAGGCGTCAGGCGCTGCAACTTAATCAACGGCGTATTGCCGATGGTATTTTCCAGTGTGGTCACGGTTTGATTCCAGACGAAAGAAGTGCAAATAAAACGGGCGGGAAAGTCCCGCCCGAAGGAGTGTCAAAAATATCAGGCGCTCTCGGCAAAGGCAACCGGGCGCAGCGGCGTAGTGCCATGGTAAATTCGCGCCTGTTGCAGGCCAACGAACAGGCGTTCACCGCGAATCGGCGCGTTATGGTCGCCATCAAACACCACCGAGAACACGTCGCCTTGCCAGCCGCTCGGCTGCACCACCAATTGCCAGAAGTGACCACGCGGGCTGATCTCCAGCACCTGCACCGGCAAAGGCGTTTCCAGACTGCTCTGGCGTGAAATATCGATTTCCCACGGACGCAGGAACAGCTCAACTTCGCCCTGATGCGCTGGCGTGTAGCCCAGCGGCCAGCGATGTGCGGCAACATGGAACTGCGAGCCGTGCACTTCGCCTGCAAAGCGATTCACTTCACCGAGGAATTCGAGCACAAAGCGCGTCGCCGGGTCGCGCCACACGTCATCTGGTGTGCCAACCTGTTCGATGTTGCCCTGGCTCATCACCACCACGGTGTCCGCCACTTCCATCGCTTCTTCCTGATCGTGGGTCACGAACACGCTGGTGAATTTCAACTCTTCATGCAACTGACGCAACCAGCGACGCAGCTCTTTACGCACCTGCGCATCAAGCGCGCCAAACGGCTCATCCAGCAGCAAAATTTGCGGTTCTACCGCCAACGCTCGCGCTAACGCCACACGCTGTTTCTGTCCACCTGACAACTGCGCCGGGAAGCGGTTGCCAAGATGGGAAAGTTGTACCATCTCAAGCAGACGCGTAACGCGCTGTTTGATCTCAGCAGCACTCGGACGTTCGCGACGTGGCAGCACCGTCAGGCCAAAGGCGATGTTGTCGAACACCGTCATGTGGCGGAACAGCGCATAGTGCTGGAATACAAATCCAACCTGACGATCGCGCGCATGGATGCGGCTGACGTCTTTGCCATTGAAATGGATTTGTCCGCTGTTCTGATGTTCAAGCCCAGCAATGATACGCAGCAGCGTTGTTTTACCGGAACCGGACGGCCCCAGCAGCCCCACCATCTTGCCGGAAGGAATATCCAGAGAGATGTCGTTCAGAACCGACGTGCGGTCAAACGATTTGTTGATTTGTTTAATCTCAATGCTCATGATTTTCCTCCTGTAGGCGCTTCTGCTGATGCTCTAATCGCCACTGCACCACGCTTTTCAGAAACAGCGTTACAATTGCCATCAGGGTCAGCAGCGCGGCGGCGGTAAAGGCGCCCACGGTGTTGTAATCCTGATGCAGTAATTCAACCTGAAGCGGCAAAGTATAGGTTTCGCCGCGAATCGATCCCGAAACCACCGAGACCGCACCAAATTCACCAATCGCGCGCGCGTTGGTCAGCACCACACCATACATCAGCGCCCAGCGGATATTCGGCAACGTCACGCGGCGGAACATCTGCCAGCCTGATGCGCCGAGCAGCACCGCCGCTTCATCTTCATGGCTGCCCTGGCTCAGCATCACCGGCACCAATTCACGCACCACAAACGGACAGGTAACGAAGATGGTAGCCAGCACCATGCCCGGCCAGGAGAACATAATCTGAATATTGTGCGCATCCAGCCAGCCGCCAGCAGGACCGTTAACGCCCCAGAACAGCAGATACATCAAACCGGCAACTACCGGCGACACCGCAAAGGGGATATCAAACAGCGTCAACAGCAGTTGGCGGCCGGGGAAAGTAAAGCGCGTCACCAGCCACGCCAGCAGCGTACCGAACACCATGTTGACCGGCACGGTAATCAGCGCCACTAACAGCGTCAGCCAAATGGCGTGCAGCATGTCACCATCTTTCAGGTTATTCAGCGAGGCAACCAAACCCTGGTTGAGCGCTTCCCAGAAGATGGAAACCATCGGCACCACCAGCAGCAGGATGGAAACCAGCGCGCCGATGCCAATCAGCAGCCACTTGCCCCAGTTGATTGGCTGGCGGTCAGCGTGATTAATGTGTGAAATCTCCGCCATCAGTGGCCTCCTAAGCGACGGCCAAAGCGGCTCTGCAAGGTGTTAATCGCGAACAGCAGCAATAAGGAAGCGGCCATGATCACTGAAGCGATGGCGCTCGCCGCCGGATAATCAAACTCCTGCAGACGCACGAAAATCATCAGCGAGGTCACTTCGGTTTTCCACGCAATGTTACCGGCGATAAAGATCACTGCGCCGAACTCACCGATGCTGCGGGTAAACGACAGCGCGGTCCCCGCCAATAACGCCGGCGCCACTTCTGGCAGCACCACGCGACGGAAGCTCTGCCAGCGCGTAGCGCCGAGGGTTTCCGCAGCTTCTTCATATTCCGGGCCTAACTCTTCCAGCACCGGCTGCACGGTACGCACCACAAACGGGATGCTGGTAAAGGCCATCGCCACGGCGATACCGAGCCAGGTGTAAGAGACTTTGATATCAAAATGCGCCAGCCACTGGCCGTACCAGCCGTTGACCGAGAACAGGCCTGCCAGCGTTAAGCCCGCAACAGCGGTTGGCAGCGCAAACGGCAGATCCATCAAACCATCCAGCAGCGTGCGTCCTGGAAAGCGATAGCGCGTCAGAATCCACGCCATCAGCATGCCGAATACCGCATTGAACAGCGAAGCCACGCCCGCCGCCAGAATCGTCACTTTATACGCGGCAATTAGCTGAGGATGGGTAATCACCGCCCAGTATTGCGCCAGCGTCATCTGCGACAGCTGCATCAGCAAAGCACTGATCGGCAGCAGCAGAATCAGGCAGGTGAACAGTAAGCTGGTGCCGAGGCTCAATCCAAAGCCCGGCAAGACACGTTTTTGAGCAAGCGCAAACATTAACCGCGCCCCGCTGCCAGTAATTTATCCAGCTCACCGTCACTGGCGAAATGGACTTTCATCACGTTGTCCCAGCCGCCAAAGGCATCTTTGACGTTGAACAGTTCAGTTTGTGGGAAGCGATCTTTCTGCTCCGCCATCAACTGCGGATTGTTCACGCGATAGTAGTAACTGGTGATAATTTTCTGCGCTTCAGGCGTGTAGAGATAATTAAGGTAGGCTTTGGCCGCGTCTGTAGTGCCGTTGTGCTCGACATTTTTGTCGACCCACGCCACTGGGAACTCCGCCAGGATATTGGTTTTTGGCACGATCACTTCGTATTGGTCTTTGCCGTACTGATTACGGATGTTATTCACTTCCGATTCAAAGCTGATCAGCACATCGCCGAGGCCGCGCTCGGCAAACGTAGTGGTAGCGCCGCGACCGCCGGTATCAAAAACTTCAACGTTCTTCAGGAACTTCGCCATAAAGGCTTCAGTTTTGGCTATATCTTTGCCATCGGCCTGATCGGCTGCGCCCCACGCGGCAAGATAGGTATAACGCCCGTTACCGGACGTTTTAGGATTCGGGAAAATCAGCTTCACGTTATCGCGTGCCAGATCAGCCCAGCTGTGAATCTGCTTCGGGTTACCTTTGCGCACCAGAAACGCCATGGTGGAGTAAAACGGTGAGCTGCTGTTTGGCAGACGTTGTTGCCAGTCAGCGGGAATCAGTTGGCCTTTGTCATGCAGCACCTGCACATCAGTAACCTGATTGTAGGTCACCACATCGGCGCGCAGACCTTGCAGAATTGCCAGCGCCTGCTTAGAAGAACCGGCGTGCGACTGCTTGATGGTCAGCTTGTCATTGGGATGCGCAGCGTCCCATTGCTTTTCAAAGGGTGCATTCAGGGCAACAAACAGTTCGCGCGAAACGTCGTAGGAGCTATTCAGCAACTCAGTTGCTTGCGCCGCACTGGCTAAAGCACACGACAGCGCGATACCGCCAAGCCATTTTTTCGAAATCGGAAGTGTCATGCTGCACCCTGAAAGACGGCAGTTAAGCCAATGCCATTAGATGCTGTCAGTGTATTTATAACTCAGGGGAAAGCTGTAACGGTTTTATATATCGTTTAGGGATTTCAAAGTCTAAAAAGGCATAAGACGGCGGGAGAGTTTATGCGGTGAGTGGGATTGAATTGTGCGGCGTTTTGGCCAGGTCGCCATAAATGGCGACCCAACGAAATCTCACACCGTAGGGTCGCCATTTATGGCGACCTCGCTTAATTACAACGCTGTCAGCACATCCAATGACGGCGCAAAGAAATAGCTACCACTCACCGGTTTAGTGAAGCGCAGCATCGCGTCCATTTTGCCGTCGCGCTCGCCGAACATGCTCAGCAGCTGTTGCTCAATGTTATAGAGGCGATGACAATAAGAAATGAAGTACAGCCCATGCGTACCGCTGGCGCTGCCGTACGGCAGGCTTTGGCGCAGAATCTTCAGCCCTTTGCCCTCTTCTTTCAGATCGACACGGCTGAGATGCGAAGTAGCAGGACGCTGATCGCCCGGCAGCTCTTCATCCGTCTCTTTGGTACGACCAATAATCGCTTCCTGCTTCTCTACTGCCATACGATTCCACAGCTTGAGGTTATGCTCCCAACGTTGGGTAAACACATAGCTGCCGCCCGCATCCGCGCCTACGCTGATAATCGCCACATCCTTACGCGCTTCGCCCTGCGGGTTTTCCGTGCCATCGACAAAGCCCGACAGATCGCGGTCTTCAATCCAGCGGAAGCCGTGTGTCTCTTCTTCGATATTGACGGCAGCGGCAAAGGCGCTGAGTACTGCCTGAGCCAGCGCGAAGTTCACGTCGTGTCGTTGAGATTGAATATGGATCAGCAAATCACGCTGCGTAGCAGGCGCAATGCCGTTACCGAGGGGCGCAAACGCTTTGAGTTCAGGTGCAGAAGCGTTGCCTTGCAGATCGCGCCACAGCGCATCGCCAAAGGCGATCACCGCGCCCAATCCGGCATCACTGAATTTGCTTTGCAGCACTTCAAGCTGCTGCAGGAAGGATTTGCTGCCCTGGCGCAGCGCGTCAAGATCGCCCGTGACGCGGGCTTCGAGCCAAATGGCGAAACGGCGGTGTTCCAACAGGATCCCGCTCTGAAACTGAGACATTGAACTGCTCTCCGGCATGAAAGTTAGACGATGTTTTTTTCGCCCGTATCATACCGGAAAGCCACACACTTTGAGCGGGTGTTTAAGCAAGTTTTATCTTGTTTAACGCTGCCAGACAATCTTGCTGATTTTCCAGCTTTTCAGGGTATCGTCCGACGGCATCAAGCCTTCCGGACCATGCCACTCACCACTGTAGATGTAGGAGATGTGCTGGCTGCCCGGCGCGCGGCATTCAACATCACGTGCATCGAGACCGGTGACCATTTTGCAGTTATTAAAGGCTTTGCTGAACTTCGCGCTGAACAGATCGCCAATCTTGCTGCCGTCCGCCGCTTTGGCATCGGCATCCTGCACTTCAATGCGCTCAACGCTGGTGCTGCCGTTAATCACCAATTTAACCTTGTCGCCATCCAGCGCCTGCCAGAAATCCACCACCTGACCATTCTGCGTGCGCATACCCTGACGCAGTTTGTAATCGCCGTTCAAGGCTTTATTGATGGCGTCTTGCGACATTGAAGTGGTGCTCGTCAGGCCCGCAACGCCTTGCTCGGTGACCTCCAGCGATCCACCAAACCAGCCGAGCGGATTGAGCGCTGACCAGTGATAGCTCAGCGGATTGTACCAATGGCTTTCGCTATCGCTCGCGCTGCCAGATGAACCCGAACTGGCGCAGCCGGCCAAAATCATGCTGCTAACCAGCAGTGCGTGACGAACAACTTTCATGAAAACTCCTTGATCTGCTAAGCCGATTGGCGTGCCTGTTGGAGTCGCAAACCGGCAAAAAGTTTATTCGATGTGCTGATGTTCCGGCAGAAAGCAGTCGCGCAGACGAGGTTGCGTTTGCAGCCAGAACAATGCCAGCAGGTCAAACAGCGTCAATAACAGCGGCAGCGGCGAGTCGGGAAAGGCGCCTTGCAGCAGGCTGTAACCTTGCCACAGCAGGCTGATGAGTAACGATGCGCTCAATACATGGCGCCAGCTTTGCCACAGGCGCGGCCAGCGCTGACGATAGCCGGTCAGCAACAAGCCAATCGCCGCCGGAATGCCTAACGCCAGTCCCAGCCAGAAGCTTTGGCGATCGGGATAGAACAGCGCCAGCAAATCATTGCCCTGCTGACGCGATGCGCCCGCCATCACCAGCAGCAGCCAGGTGCGCGCCTGCAATAACAGGATCAGCCAGAAAAGAAACGGCAGCCGCAGCTGCCCTTTCGCATCGTACTCTTCGGGAAGGTATTTCAAAGCGACCATTAATACTCGCGATCTTCAATCAAACGCTTGCCCAGCAGCAGTGAATCCACCGGCTCGTACTCAAGCTTTTCATAGAATGCCACCACCTGATCGTTCTCTTCGCGCACCATCAAATTAATTTTTGGACAACCGCGCGCAATCAGCTTCTTCTCAAGACGATTCATCAACGCATTGGCAAAGCCACGGCCCTGATAATCAGGATGCACCGCCAGATAGTAAACGGAACCACGATGACCGTCATAGCCGCCCATCACCGTACCGACCACTTCGCCACCCACTTCCGCAACCAGAAACAGTTCCGGGTCGTGGTTCATTTTGCGTTCGATGTCCAGCTCGGGATCGTTCCATGGGCGTAACAAATCGCAACGCTCCCAGAGCGTGATCACTTCTTCAAAATCTTCCTGGCGGAAAGAACGGATTTCCATCGACGTTACCCTGCTGTTAGGCACAATTCGCTGATTATCACGCATTCTTTGCCAGGCGCAACCCTCACGCGTGACAACGGGGCAAAAAAAGCGCGACATCGTTGTTAGTCAGTTGCAATAGAAAGTAAACACTTGAAATAGTTACGAGGTCGCCGCCTGGCAATTGTTACGCTATAACACTGGGCAGGATTTACCTGCCATGGACCCGTAAATGAAGAAGATTTCACTGCTTAAGCGCCTTACCAATCGTCGCCAACTGATACTTTCCGGTTTAGCGCTGGCGGTGTTGTCACCGCGCGCGGTACAGGCCAAAGAACAGAACAGCGATTTGCGCGTCAGTCCGCGCCATACGCCACCGAAACCCGCCAGCAACGGCAAACGCATCGTGATGATCGATCCCGGCCACGGCGGCATCGATTCCGGCGCTGTCGGCGAAGAGGGTTCAGAAGAGAAACACATCGTGCTGGCGATCGCTAACACCGTGAAGACGCTGCTGCAGTCGCATCCGCGCATCGAAGTGCGCCTGACGCGCGACAGCGACCACTTTATTCCGCTCTATCAGCGCGTTGAAATTGCCCATCAGCACGGCGCTAACCTGTTTATGTCGATTCACGCCGACGGCTACACCAGCCCGGATGCTAACGGTGCATCGGTATTTGCCCTTTCCAATCGCGGTGCCAGCAGCGCGATGGCGCGTTACCTGTCGCAGCGTGAAAACGACGCCGACAAAGTGGGCGGCGCCGAGGTGCAGGATAAAGATCATTACCTCAACCAGATTCTGTTCGATCTGGTGCAGACCGATACCATCCGCAACAGCCTGACGCTCGGCAAGCACGTGCTGGATCAAATTCGCCCGGTGCATCATCTGCACAGTCAGCACACCGAGCAGGCCGCGTTTGCAGTGCTGAAATCGCCGTCGATTCCGTCGGTGCTGGTGGAAACCTCCTTCATTACCAATCCGCGTGAAGAGCAGTTGCTCGGCACGCAGGCGTTCCGCCAGAAAATTGCCAGCGCCATTGCCGACGGCATCGCCCGCTACTTTGATGAGGTCGATCGTCGCGAAGCATAGCCTTTATCCTGTGGTAGAATCGCGGCAAATTTCCGGAACGAGTGACTGATGAGCAATCCCGATATTTCCCGCGTCAAAGCCTTTTTGCTGGCGCTGCAAGATGATATTTGCGCCCAATTAGCGGCGGAAGATGGCAAGGCGAGCTTTGCCGAAGATGAGTGGCAACGTCCCGGCGGCGGCGGCGGACGCAGTCGCGTCTTGCGTGATGGCGCGGTATTTGAACAAGCTGGCGTTAACTTCTCGCACGTGCACGGAGATCAAATGCCGGCTTCCGCTACCGCACATCGTCCCGAACTGGCTGGCCGCAGCTTTGAAGCGATGGGCGTGTCGCTGGTGGTACATCCGTCCAATCCTTACGTGCCAACCAGCCACGCCAACGTGCGCTTCTTTATTGCGGAAAAACCGGGAGCCGATCCGGTGTGGTGGTTTGGCGGCGGTTTTGATCTCACGCCTTACTACGGCTTCGAAGAGGATGCGCTGCACTGGCATCAAACCGCACACGATCTGTGCCAGCCGTTTGGTGAAGAGGTTTATCCGCGCTACAAAAAGTGGTGCGACGATTACTTCTATCTCAAGCATCGCGACGAGCAGCGCGGCATCGGCGGCCTGTTCTATGACGATCTGAACACGCCCGATTTCGATTACTGCTTCGATTTCATGCAGGCGGTCGGTAACGGTTTCGCCAACGCCTATCTTCCGATTGTGGCCAGGCGCAAGGCGCTGCCGTGGGGCGATCGCGAGCGCCAGTTCCAGCTTTACCGTCGTGGTCGCTACGTCGAGTTCAATCTGGTGTGGGATCGCGGCACGCTGTTTGGCCTGCAAACCGGCGGCCGCACTGAATCCATTTTGATGTCGATGCCACCGCTGGTGCGCTGGGAATACGATTATCAGCCAGCAGCCGACTCCCCCGAAGCCGCGCTGTATCGCGATTTCCTGCCAGTCAAAGATTGGCTCAAATAACCCGTAGGGTCGCCATTCATGGCGACCTTTTTGATGGTTCTATAACGGTTCTGTCTGCGCCTCCACCACCGCTAACGCCACCATATTCACAATGCGCCGCACCGAGGCGATGCGCGTCAGCACATGCACCGGTTTGCTGATCCCCATCAACACAGGTCCCACCGTGACACCTTCGGAGCAGGAGACGCGCAGCAGGTTATAGCTGATACGCGCCGCTTCGACGTTCGGCATAATCAGCAAATTCGCGGTGCCTTTTAGCGGGCTGTCCGGCATCAGTTCACGGCGAATACTCTCTACCAGCGCCGCATCTCCATGCATCTCGCCGTCGATCTCCAGATCCGGGGCGCGTTGCTGAATCAGCGCCAGCACTTCGCGCATTTTGCGCGCGCCCGGCGCATTCGAGGTGCCAAAGCTGGAGTGTGACAGTAGCGCCACGCGTGGTTCAATGCCGAAGCGTCGCACCGTTTCCGCCGCCAGCAGCGTGATATCCGCCAGCTGTTCCGCGCTGGGATCTTCATTAACGTAGGTGTCGGCGATAAAAGTGTTGCCGCTCGGCAGCAGCAGCGCATTCATCGCGCCTGCCACCTTCACGTCCTCACGCAGCCCAAACACTTTCTCCACCACGTCGTAATGTTCCTGATAATCGCCGATGGTGCCGCAGATCAGCGCGTCAGCCTCGCCGCGATGCACCATGATTGCGCCAATCAACGTAGGATTGCCGATCACCGCGCGCTGGGCGGTTTCCGGCGTCACGCCGCGCCGTTTCATGATCTGGTAATACTCATTCCAGTACTCTTTGAAACGCGGATCGGACTCGTTATTAACGATCTCAAAATCTTTACCCGCCTCGATCTTTAAACCCTGCTTTTGCAGACGCATAGCGATGACGTTCGGGCGGCCAATCAGAATCGGCCTCGCCAGCCCCAGCGTCACCAGCTCCTGCGTGGCATGCAGCACGCGCACCTCTTCGCCTTCCGCCAGCACCACGCGTTTCGGATCTTTACGCGCCTGCGAGAAGATCGGTTTCATAAACAGGTTGGTTTTGTAGACGAACTCGGTGAGCTGCTCGCGATAGGCATCAAAATCTTCAATTGGTCGCGTGGCGACGCCCGATTCCATCGCCGCTTTTGCTACCGCTGGCGCGATCTGCACAATCAAGCGCGGATCGAAAGGTTTCGGGATCAGGTATTCCGGGCCAAAGCTCAGATCCTGATCGTCATATGCCGATGCCACCACATCGCTCTGTTCCGCCTGCGCCAGCGCCGCAATCGCATGTACCGCCGCGAGCTTCATCTCTTCATTGATCGCCGTGGCACCTACATCCAGCGCGCCACGAAAGATAAACGGGAAACACAGTACGTTGTTCACCTGATTGGGGAAATCAGAGCGGCCGGTACAGATAATTGCGTCGGGCCGCACCTGTTTGGCCAGCGGCGGCATGATTTCCGGCTCGGGATTGGCCAGCGCCAGAATCAGCGGATCCTGCGCCATCTTCTGCACCATCTCCGGCGTCAATGCTTTGGGGCCAGAACAGCCGAGGAAGATATCCGCGCCGCTAATCACCTCGTCCAGCGTGCGTGCGCCGCTGTCGTCTACTGCATACGCAGCTTTGGTCGGCGTCATATTCGGCTCGCGATCGCGATAGATCACACCTTTGGAATCGCACACCACAATGTTGTGCTGCTGCATGCCGAGCGCCACCAGCAGATTCAGGCAGGCAATCGCCGAAGCACCCGCGCCTGAAACCACCAGCCGCACATCGCTGATGGCTTTTTTGACGATGGTTAAGCCGTTGAGCACCGCCGCAGTACAGATGATCGCCGTGCCGTGCTGATCGTCGTGGAACACCGGAATCTGCATGCGCTCACGCAGCTGTTGCTCAATATAGAAGCACTCGGGCGCTTTGATATCTTCCAGGTTGATGCCGCCAAAAGTGGGTTCCAGCGCGGCAATCACCTCTATCAACTTATCGGGATCGCGCTCATCGATTTCGATATCAAATACGTCAATGCCAGCGAACTTTTTAAACAGCACGCCCTTCCCTTCCATCACCGGCTTACTCGCCAGCGCGCCAATATTGCCCAATCCCAGCACCGCCGTGCCGTTAGAGATCACCGCCACCAGATTACCGCGCGCGGTGTATTTGCGCGCCGCAAGCGGATCGGCGGCAATTTCCAGACAAGGCGCGGCGACGCCGGGCGAATAGGCCAGCGCCAGATCGCGCTGTGTGGCTAACGGTTTGGTAGGTGAAACCTGAATTTTTCCGGGCGTGGGGAATTGGTGAAAATCGAGAGCGCTTTGCTTGAGTTGATCGTCCATTAGGCATCCTTTGGCGCAGCTAAGTGAGCGTTCAGTATAGGAATGTGCGGCACAAAAGAGGGTGAAGGCGCTCAAAGAACGCACAGTCTGAAAGGCACAGATTGCCACCGCTTCGCCTGCGGGATCGGCACAGCCTGCTATTCTTATTGATGGCAAAAAGCGTAGCTGAACCGTTTAGGCTAGACCTCCTTTCACTATCGCACCTCTTAAGCGCCACGACGTCACAATCAGAGAAAACGCATTTTCTTCGTGCAACGTCTGTAGCACTGTGTTGGACCAATACTTAACAGGAATGGGTGCAACACCTTTGCCCACATTATTGCTAATCAAGGAGTTAAGTGATGAACCAGCTAGATGCATTGAAACAGTACACCACCGTGGTGGCGGACAGCGGCGATATCGAATCCATTCGCCATTACCACCCGGAAGATGCTACCACCAACCCATCATTGATTCTGAAAGCCGCCGGTCTCGACGCATACAAACATCTGATTGATGACGCCATCGACTACGCAAAAAAACAGGGCGGCAGCAAAGAGACGCAAATCATTAACGCCAGCGACAAAGTGGCGATCAACCTCGGTATGGAAATTCTGAAGAGCGTACCGGGCCGTGTTTCGACCGAAGTGGATGCGCGCCTCTCCTTCGATCGTGGCATGTGCGTTACCAAAGCCGAGAAGCTGGTACGTCTGTACGAAGAGTACGGCATCGACCGCTCACGCATTCTGATCAAACTGGCTTCGACCTGGGAAGGCATCAAAGCCGCCGAGGAGCTGGAAAAAAACGGTATTCAGTGCAACCTGACGCTGCTGTTCTCCTTCGCTCAGGCGCGTGCCTGTGCTGAAGCCGGTGTGTTCCTGATCTCGCCGTTTGTTGGTCGTATTTATGACTGGTACAACTCACGCAAACCGATCGACCCGTATGTGGTTGATGAAGATCCGGGCGTGAAATCTGTGCGTCGTATCTACGATTACTACAAGAAACACCGTTATAGCACCGTCATCATGGGTGCCAGCTTCCGTAAAGTGGAACAGATTCAGGCGCTGGCCGGCTGCGACCGTCTGACCATTTCCCCTAACCTGCTGGAAGAGCTGGCCAACAGCGATGCGCCGCTGGAACGTAAGCTGGAGCCATCTACCGAAGGCTTCCATCAGCCGGCTTCACTGTCTGAAGCGGAATTCCGCTGGGAACACAATCAGGATCCGATGGCGGTAGAAAAACTGTCAGACGGCATCCGTCAGTTCGCCATCGACCAGCAGAAGCTGGAAGACGTGCTCTCTTCTCGTCTGTAATCCGCAATCACTCTTATGGCGGGTGGGCATTGGCTCATCCGCTATCGCCAAATCACAAGGGAGAACCTTATGTCTTCACGCAGAGAGTTGGCTAACGCGATTCGTGCACTCAGCATGGATGCGGTACAAAAAGCAAATTCCGGACATCCCGGCATGCCGATGGGCATGGCCGATATCGCCGAAGTTTTATGGCGCGATTTCCTCCACCATAATCCCAATAATCCGGCATGGATTGATCGCGACCGCTTTATTCTTTCCAACGGTCACGGTTCGATGCTGCAATACAGTTTGCTGCATCTCACCGGTTACGATCTGCCGATGGAAGAGCTGAAAAACTTCCGCCAGTTGCATTCCAAAACGCCAGGTCACCCGGAACTCGGTTACACGCCAGGCATCGAAACCACCACCGGTCCGCTCGGCCAGGGTTTAGCCAATGCCGTGGGCATGGCGATTGCCGAGCGCACGCTGGCGGCGCAGTTTAACCAACCCGATCACGATATCGTTGACCATTACACCTACGTGTTTATGGGCGATGGCTGTTTGATGGAAGGCATCTCGCACGAAGTGAGCTCGCTGGCCGGTACGCTCGGTCTTGGCAAGCTGATTGGTTTCTACGACCACAACGGTATCTCGATTGATGGTGAAACCGAAGGCTGGTTCACAGACGATACCCATAAACGCTTCGAAGCCTATAACTGGCATGTGATCGGCAGCGCAGAAGGTATTGATGGCCACGATCCAGAAGCCATTGCGGCGGCGATCAAGGAAGCGCAAAGCGTCACCGATAAGCCATCGTTGATCATCTGCCGCACAGTGATTGGTTTCGGTTCGCCGAATAAAGCTGGTAAAGAAGAGTCGCACGGCGCAGCGCTGGGCGAAGAGGAAGTGGCGCTGACGCGACAGAAACTCGGCTGGAAATACCCTGCATTTGAAATCCCTAAAGAGATTTATCAGCAATGGGATGCCAAAGAAGCCGGCAGCCAGCGTGAAAAATCCTGGGATGAGAAATTTGCCGCCTACAAAGCTGCCCATCCGCAACTGGCAGAGGAATTCAGCCGCCGCGTGAGTGGTGAAATGCCGGTAAATTGGGAAACTGAAACCCAGAAATTTATTGAACAGTTGCAGGCTAATCCGCAAAAAATCGCCAGCCGTAAAGCCTCGCAAAATACGCTGGAAGTGTATGGCAAACTGCTGCCGGAATTCCTCGGTGGTTCGGCGGATTTGGCACCGAGCAACCTCACTATTTGGTCAGGTTCGAAATCGATCAAAGATGATCTCGCCGGTAACTATATTCACTACGGTGTGCGTGAATTTGGTATGACGGCGATTGGCAACGGCATCGCCACGCACGGCGGATTCGTGCCTTACACCGCCACCTTCCTGATGTTCGTCGAGTATGCGCGTAACGCGGTGCGCATGGCGGCACTGATGAAGGCGCGTCAGGTGCTGGTGTATACACATGACTCCATCGGCCTTGGCGAAGATGGCCCGACGCACCAGCCGGTTGAGCAAATTGCCGGCCTGCGCGTCACGCCAAACCTCAGCTTGTGGCGTCCATGCGATCAGGTAGAAACCGCTGTAGCCTGGAAAGCCGCCGTTGAGCGCCATCACGGGCCAACCGCGCTGATTCTGTCGCGTCAGAATCTGTTGCAGCCGGAGCGTGATAAGCAACAAGTGGCGAATATCGCGCGCGGTGGTTACGTGCTGAAAGATAGCGCGGGCACACCGGAAGCGATCATTATCGCCACCGGTTCAGAGATTGAAATCGCGCTCGGCGCAGCGGAAAAACTCACCGCCAACGGCCACAAAATTCGCGTAGTGTCGCTGCCGAGTACCGACGTGTTTGATAAGCAGGATGCCGCTTATCGCGAATCGGTGCTGCCATCTGGCGTGAAAGCGCGCGTGGCGGTCGAAGCCGGTATCGCTGATTACTGGTACAAGTATGTCGGGCTGGACGGCGCGATTGTCGGTATGACCACCTTTGGTGAGTCAGCTCCGGCCGGCAAACTGTTCCCGGAATTCGGTTTCACCGTCGAGAACATCGTTAGCCATACCGAAGCATTACTCAAGCCGCACTAATCGATCTGGCCCTGCGTCTTTTTGGCGTAAGGGCCATTTTTTGATCACAGCCTGATACAGAAAAAAATCCGCCCTGCCCCCTTCACGCCTCGCTCAAACTGATTACTATAAGCTTTCCTCCGATTCTCATAGCGGACGCTTTCCCGTTGAAAAAACGTACTCCTTTTTTACTGGCCTTAATGGTTTCAGTGCTTCCATTAAAAAGCATGGCGCAGTCATCGCCCGATCCACTGTTGGCATCGCAAATTGTTGATCGCTACGCCGAGCACATTTTCTATGGCAGCGGCGCAACCGGCATGGCGCTGGTGGCGATTGATGGCAATCAGCGGGTTTTCGCCAGCTTTGGTGATACGCGCCCCGGCAACAACGTGCGTCCGCAGCCCGATTCGGTGATTCGTATTGCCTCGCTCAGCAAGCTGATGACCAGCGAAGTGATGGTGAAGATGGCCGAGCGCGGTCAGCTGCGTCTTGACGATCCGCTGAGCAAATACGCGCCGCCTGGCGCGCGCGTGCCGAGCTATAACGGCCAGCCAATTCGCCTGATTAACCTCTCCACGCATACCAGCGGCCTGCCGCGCGAGCAGCCCGGCGGTAAACCGCATCGTCCGGTGTTTGTCTGGCCGACCAAGTCCGATCGCTGGCAATGGCTGAGCGGCGCCGCATTAAAAGCCGCGCCGGGCACCAATGCAGCCTATTCCAATCTTGGCTTTGATCTGCTGAGCGATGCACTCGCCAAAGCGGCGGGCATGCCGTATCCGGCGCTGTTTCAGCAGTTGATAACGCGTCCGTTGGGCATGAAAGACACCACTTTCACGCCGTCACCGGATCAGTGTCAGCGCCTGATGATTGCGGAGAAAGGCGCCAGTCCGTGTAACAACACGCTGGCGGCTATCGGCAGCGGCGGCGTTTACTCAACGCCAGACGATATGGGCCGCTGGATGCAGCAGTTCCTCAACTCGGCGGTGAATCACCGCACGCCGCAAATTGATCGCCTGCAAACGCTGATCTACCGCCGCGACCAGCTAACCAAAGTGGAAGGCATGGATGTGCCGGGCCGCGCCGATGCGCTGGGCATGGGTTGGGTTTATATGGGGCCGAAGGAAGGTCGTCCGGGGATTATTCAGAAAACCGGCGGCGGCGGCGGTTTCATTACCTATATGGCGATGGTGCCGCAGCACAACGTTGGTGTGTTTGTGGTTGTCACGCGCTCGCCGTTAACGCGTTTCACCCCGATGAGTGATGGCGTGAATAATATGCTGACCGAGCTGGTGGGCAATCAGTCGGGTTCACCGATGACGGTGCAAGCGATTCGTTAATCATATGGGCGAAGGTCGCCATTAATGGCGACCCTACGGATTAACGCGACTGCACCGGATTCTGCGATTCGGTAACCCACAACGTTGGCCAGTCTTCACTGCTGTGCCACGCATCGCAGGTCTTCTCCTCCGCATACTCCGCCAGCACAAATTCGTTGCCGTCATACTGCCAGCGCGTCGCCACGCCGCAATCACCCAATCCCCGTCCTTTACTGAAGGTGTAGAGCAATCCATGGCTGGCATCGAATTCGGCGTTCACCAACTCCAGCTGATTATCGCTGCGTGATGCTGGGGTAAACGGCAGCGTTAAGCTCAAACCACGCGACACATAAGGCGCATCACGCGTCACTTCAAATGCCAGATCGATAACGTTATAAGCACCGGTTTCACAGCTAATCAGCAGCAGCGCTTTGCTATCGGTTAGCGGTGAAACACTTACTTCACGCCGCAGCGGATCGAGCGAGCAGTTATCGGTATTTACCCGCCAGGTACCAAAATCAATCAAACCGCTGGTCTCTTCCTGCGTCAGCGGTGGCGGCGACGGTAAAGGCGCAGGTAACGCCGGCAATGCGGGCTGCGGCGGCACATCCCACTGCACGCGGTCGCCACGTTTTACCCAGGCGCTGGCACCGTTAACGCGCCCCTGCACGTCATCCATCAACAGTAACGCTGCCTTCATGCCGCTGAGCGGAATGGTGGCGTTGGCTTTATAGGTCAGTTGCAGATTCTGCGCATCCAGCGTCTGCGCCAGGAACTCGTCGATGGCGATAGCATTGCTGGTCGCCAGATGGTGCGGTTCCACCGTCCAGTGTTTGAGATCCGGCGTCAGACGGCGTTGGTCGAGTAGCAGGTTATCCTTGAGCGGGCCGCCCGGCAGCTCACCGCTGTAGGCGCTGCCGTAATCAATGCGCAACAAGGGGCGATCGTTGACGCCAGCATGACGTGAGATCGTCATCACTAAGCCGTTGTCACCGGGAAAACTGCGTGCCACGCAAAAAGCCGCATTGTTACAGGTCAGTTGCCAGTCAGAAAATGACTTTTGCAGTGGCTGAGCCTGTACGCACGCGACAAAAAGAAAGGGCAATAAAAGCAGTAACTTCATCCAATACGACATCAAAAAAATCGGTCCCCAAATTCCTGGAAAGAAAATAATAGCGCAACGGGAACGCTGTCAGCAGGCCTAAACTGTGAGCCGGCCCTAAAAGCGGGGTCAACCGCTGAAAAAGACATCACCTTGTGGCAATCGGGTATTGGATAACGCAATGGCTCATCATCCGTTTTGACCGATTCCTGCTCAATCGGATTCGTCGCACTCTTGTTGACGCATCACAAAACGGTCAAATACACACAAACGGTCATAAACAGTCATGCTAGGTTAAATCCATGTTGCGGCTATGCAACGCGCGTAGAGCGCGGATTTCGCGACATCAGGCGCATTTATGTGAAGTACATCACGTAATTTTGATAACCAGACATCTCATTTACATTAAAGACAGATCCATATCACTCTAATCAGCTAAGGCGTTTTGGTGACTGTGGACTCGTGCGCAGCCCACACTTTCCAAATGCGCTATCCAGTAATTTATATCCATCGGAGGTTAGTTATGTTGCCGATTGAAAGACAGCAGCGAATTATTGACGAATTAAATGTAAATGGTCGGGTCATTGTCGCTGAATTAGTCACGTTATGTCAGGTTTCACAAGAAACCATTCGGCGTGATTTAACCCAGCTGGAGAAACGTGGTCTGTTACAACGCAGTCACGGTGGTGCGGTACCAGCAAAACGACAGGCCGCTAACATTCAGGGAAATACAAGAGGCGTTAACGAGTATGAATTATCTTTCCGCCAGAGAATAAATGAACACGTTGATGCCAAGATGGCTATTGCCAAACGCGCACTCGATTTCATTAGCCCCGGCGATTGTATATTACTCGATAGCAGCACCACTTGCTGGTATTTAGCGCGACAGCTCCCGGATATTGAATTAACGGTATTAACCAACTCCATCAGGATTGTGCAAACCCTTGCGGCACGCGGCAGCATCCGCACTATCTGTCTGGGGGGAGAATATTCTGACCGTTATGAAGATTTCCACGGCGTAGTCGCCGAGCAACCGCTCAGGGAATTTCAGATTAATAAGATCTTTTTTTCCTGTAGCAGTTTAGGCAATGACGGTTATTTACGCGAAGGTAACGAAAACAACGCACATTTAAAACAGCAAATGTTATTAGCAGCGGAAAGAAAACATCTGTTGCTGGACGGAAGTAAATTCCTTCGGCCCTCATTCGCGCGTATTTGTCATTATCGCGATGTGGACTTTCTCATTACTGACCAATTAAAAGACAAAGAGCTGGAACAAGAATTAGCGTGGAACGGCGTCAATATTATTGATTGCTCCCAGCGCAGCCATTCTATGCAGCTAATAAAAAATTAAATCGGAGTCTTTATGAAAAAACATCTTATCGCCTGTTCTCTGCTCGCCCTGTTTGCCGCCTCCGGCGCGCACGCTGCTGACAAATTACGCATGGGCATCGTGGTGAAAATTGGCGGTATTCCGTGGTTCAACGCCATGGAAGCGGGCATCAAGAGTGAAGCGGCGAAACGCGGCATTGACGCGTGGATGGTGGGCCCAACGGCGGCCGATCCGGCTCTGCAGGTGCGTGCTATCGAAGATTTGATCGCCCAGAAGGTCGACATCATTGGCGTGGTGCCGAATGACCCGAAAGTGCTGGAGCCGGTGCTGAAGCGCGCCCGTGATGCTGGCATTGAAGTCATCACCCACGAATCGCCGGATCAGAAAGGCGCCAACTGGGACTTCGAACTGGTGGATGCGCCAACGCACGGCATCAACCATATGAAAGCGCTGGCGAAGTGCATGCATGAAGAGGGCAAATACGCCATGTATGTCGGCAGCCTGACCGTGCCATTGCATCAGCAGTGGACCGATGCGGCGCTGAATTACCAGAAAGAACACTATCCGAAGATGCAGATGGTAACCGACAAGTTTGGCGTCGGCGAATCACTGGATGACTCGATTCGTACTACCAATGAGCTGATGTCCAAGTACCCGGATTTGAAAGGGATTATGGCCTTTGGTTCACAAGGTCCGATTGGCGCCGGTCGTGCGGTGATGAACCGTAACAAGATGGATCAGGTGTGCGTGATTGGCGCCTTCAGTCCTGGTCAGGGCGCGTCACTGGTGCAGCGCGGCGCAATCAAAGGCGGCTACATCTGGAATCCGCAGACCGCTGGCGAAGTGTTCGTGCGTATCGCCGACATGATGCAGAAGAAAGAGCCAATCACCGACGGAATGACCATCGAGGGTTTGGGCAAAGTGAAAGTTGACGAGGCGACCCACACCATCCTCGGTAACAACACCGAAAGCCTGGACAAAGAGAACCTGCCAAAACTGGTGAAAATGGGGCTGTAATGATGAAAGAGGTGATCCCACAGACGCTGATTGCGCTCGACAACCTGTCGAAAACATTTGGTGGCAACCGCGCACTGAGCGATATCTCGCTGACCTTACTGGCTGGCGAAGTGCACTGTCTCGCTGGCACCAACGGCTGTGGCAAGAGCACCTTAATCAAAGTCATTTCCGGGGTGCACGCCCCGGATAGCGGCAGCCGCATCACGCTGGGCGAAGGCCCAAGCTTCCCGCGTCTGACCACACGTCAGGCGCGTGACTTCGGCATCCAGGTGATCTATCAGGATCTGTCGCTGTTCCCTAATCTCAGCGTGGCGGAAAACATCGCCTTCGAGCACAACCTGAGTAGCCTGCTCGGCTGGCACCGCAAAGCCAAACTGCGTGAATCGGCGCAGCGCATCATTGATGAACTGAAATTTGACCTCGACCTCGATGAGAAAGTGGCATCGCTGTCGATTGCCGCCCGCCAGCAGGTAGCGATTTGCCGTGCGCTGGTCGCCGATGCGCGGCTGGTAATCATGGATGAACCGACGGCGTCGCTGACGCGCACCGAAGTAAATCAGTTGCTGCGCACCGTGCGTTACCTCAAAGACAAAAACATCTGCGTGGTGTTTGTCAGCCATCGTCTGGATGAAGTGCTGGAAATCTCTGATCGCGTGACGGTGATTCGCGACGGCCGCAAAATGGGCTGCTGGCCCGCCAAAGAGATGACGCCGCACCATCTGACCGAACTGATGACCGGCCTGAAGCTCGACTACCAGTTAAAAACGCCGACGCGCAATGACGACCGCCTGATCCTCGAAGTCGAAAAACTGACGCGCGCCGGACAATATCACGACGTTAATTTCAAACTCTATCAGGGCGAAGTACTGGGCCTGTGCGGCCTGCTGGGCTCTGGCCGCACCGAACTGGCGCTATCGCTGTTTGGCATGACCAAACCGGACAGCGGCAAGATCTGGCTCGACAGCAAACCGGTGCGCTTCCGTGGACACGAGGACGCGATCAAAGCCGGTATCGGCTACGTCTCTGAAGATCGCTTAACGCTGGGCTTAGTCCAGCAGCAATCGGTGGCCGACAACATGGTGCTGCCGATCCTCGACAAACTACAAAACCGTTTCCACCTGATTGACGAATACCGCAAGAACAAGCTGATCCTGCAGTGGATTCAGCAGCTTGGCGTGCGCGTTGCCGATCCCAACCTGGCGATCTCCACGCTCTCCGGCGGCAACCAGCAGAAAATCGTGCTGGCGAAATGGGTGCTGACCCAGCCGCGCATCCTGATCCTCGATTCGCCCACGGTTGGCGTGGATGTCGGCGCTAAAGCCAGCATCTATCAGCTGATTCATCTGCTGGCGAAGGAAGGTTTGTCGATCATCCTGATTTCCGACGAAGTGCCCGAGGTTTGGTACAACTGCGACCGCATCCTGCACTTCCGTGATGGCACCGTTCATGCCGAATACCAACCCGATACCGTTGAGCAACAGCAGCTGGCGGAGGTGATCAATGCCTGATTTTTCTCGTTTACGTCCGAGCTCCAGCCAGGGCTGGCTTGCCTGGGTTTTGCTGGCGTTCATCGTGTTTTTCTCTGCCGCCAGCGACCAGTTCCTGACGGTGCAAAACCTGCTGGATCTGGCTGAAAGCTACGCCGTGACCGGCATCTTTGCCCTCGGCCTGTTTGTGGTGCTGGTGACCGGCGGCATCGATATCTCCTTTGCTGCGGTGGCGTCGGTGGTGCAATACCTGATCGCCTCGCTGTTTGTGCAGTTCCAGTTTGATAACGCCCTGCTCAGCATTCTGCTGGCGGTGGTGTGCGGCACGCTGTTTGGCGTAATCAACGCCCTGCTGATTACCTCACTGCGCGTGGTGTCGATCATCATCACCATCAGCATGCAGTCGCTGCTGTTTGGTCTGCTGATGTGGGTGACCGGTGGCAAAAGCCTCTATTCGTTGCCGGATTGGTGGATCACGCTGCGCAGCGTGCTGCCGTTCAGCTGGCAAGGCAACAGCTTCCAGATTGGATTGCCGCTGGTGACCATGCTGGTGATTGCCGGACTTACCGCGCTGCTGCTGAACAAAACCAATCTTGGCCGCCAGCTGTATGCGGTGGGCGGCGATGCGGAATCGGCGCGCCGCATCGGTATTCGCGTCGGTCTGATTCATGTCTTTGCTTACGGCTGGCTGGGTGCGATGGCGGCGATTGGCGGCTTGGTGCAGGTCTATCGCATGGGTGAAGTGGTGCCGAATGCGCTGGTCGGCGGCGAGCTGGATGTGCTGGCGGCCACGGTGCTGGGCGGTGCCAGCCTGATGGGCGGCAAAGGCACGGTGAGCGGCACCTTAATGGGCGTGTTCCTCATCGCCATCCTGAAGAACGGCCTCAACCTGATTGGCGTCTCCAACTACTTCATGAACATCGTGGTGGGCGGCGTGATCATGGTGGCTATCGCCGTGACTCACTACAAAAAACGTAAAGAAACTGATGTCAGTTTCGTCTAACGGAAGGCGCATTCACATGAAATCACTCTCTGCTCTGCGTCCGGACGGCACCAATATCGGCCTGATTCTGCTCATTGCGCTGGCGCTGGCGACCTTCACCGTCATGCTGCCGGGCCGCTTTCTCACGGATTCGACCTTTATGAGCATGGCGTTTCAGCTGCCCGAACTCGGCTTGCTGACGCTGGCGATGTTTATCGCCATTCTCAGCGGCGGACTGAATCTGGCGATCATCGCCACCGCTAATCTGACGGCGCTGTTTATCGCCTGGACGCTGATGCGCGCCCTGCCCGCCGATGCGGGAACAGGTATGCAACTGTTGTGGCTGTTCATCGCAATCATCGGCGCGATGCTGATTGCGGCGCTGATTGGCGTGATAACCGGCGTGATGGTAACGCGCATCGGTGCGCACCCGATTCTGGTGACGCTGGCGACCATGATGACGCTCAACGGTATCGGCATCTGGCTGACCAAAGGTGCGGCGGTCAGCGGCATGCCGTCGGTGGTGCAGGCGCTCGGTTCCAACACATTGATCGGCGTTCCGCTGCCGCTGTGGGTGTTCCTGATTGCTGCCGCGCTGCTGGCGCTGTTCCTCGGCAAAACCCGCGCCGGTAAATGCATCTACATGGGCGGCAGTAACATCAACGCCACCTGGTTTAGCGGCATCAATACCCATCGCATGGTGATTCTGGTGTACGTCATCTCCAGCCTGCTGTGCGTGTTGGCCGGATTGATCATGATGGCGCGCTTCAACTCGGCGCGTATGGGTTACGGCGATGCGTATCTGCTGCTGACGGTGCTGGCGATCATCCTTGGCGGCACCGATCCCAACGGCGGCTTTGGTCGCGTCACCGGCGTGGTGCTGGCGCTGATCGCGCTGCAAGTGCTCTCCACCGGCTTCAACCTGATGAACATCAGCCAGCACGTCAGCCTGGCAATGTGGGGCGCGGTGCTGATTGTGGTGCTGGCCTTCAAGCAATTCAAAACCCGCTTTAACGAACATCGTGCCGTCAAACTCAGCAAGCTGGCTGCGGCGCTTAACCCTTTGACCGAAAAAAAGGAAGTATGATGCGTATTCAAGTCTCCCCGTCGTTGATGTGTATGAATCTGATGGAGATCAAGCACCAGCTCGCCGTGCTGGACTCCCGCGCCGACTTCCTGCATATCGACATTATGGATGGTCACTACGTGAAAAATATCACGCTGTCGCCGTTCTTTATTGAGCAGATTCGCCCGTTTACCAAAGTGGCGCTGGATGTGCATTTGATGGTCGAGCAACCCACCGATTTCATTGAAGTGATTGCCAAAGCGGGCGCGGATTATATCTGCCCGCACGCCGAAACCATCAACCGCGATGCGTTCCGCGTGATCAATATGATCCGCAGCTTCGGCAAGAAAGTTGGCGTGGTGCTCAACCCCGCGACGCCGGTCTCCTTTATCCATCACTACATTCATTTGGTGGATAAGATCACCGTGATGACGGTGGATCCGGGCTACGCCGGACAACCGTTTATTCCGGAAATGGTGCAGAAGGTACAAGAGCTGAAAGCGCTGAAGCAGGCCAACGGCTATAAATACCTGATTGAGATTGACGGTTCCTGCAACACCCGCACTTACAACACGCTGGTTGGCGCAGGCGCAGAAGTGCTGATTGTTGGCACTTCCGGCCTGTTCAATATCCATGACGATCTGGAAACCGCCTGGAATATGATGCGCGAAAGCATCGATGAGGCTCAGGGATTGGCGCAGGTATCCGCATGAAAAAATGCTGGCTCGGTATCGACATTGGCGGCACCGGCACACGTCTGCAGCTGATGGAAGCAGGCCGCGTTTGGTCAAGCTTCCGTAAAGTGCCGACGGCCAGCTGGGCGCAGCAACCTGATGCGCTTAGCGCGTTGGGCGAGTTAATCAGCGAAACGCTGGAGCAGCAGCCGGTGAGCGGCGTGATGCTCGGATTACCCGGCATTCTCAGCCGCGACCGCCAGCAGGTGATTTCGCTGCCGTTTATCCAGGCGCTGGATCAACAACCGGTTGCCGCGCTGCTCACCGAACGTCTTGGCGTGCCGGTGGCGATGGATAAAGATGTTAACCATCTGATGCTGTGGGATTTACTGCAGCTGGAGCAGCTGCCGGACAGCGCGGTGGGTTTGTATCCCGGCACCGGCATGGGTAACAGTTTGTGGATCAACGGTCAGTTTTATCATGGTCAGCACGGCGGCGCAGGTGAGCTTGGTCATGTGCCCGTTGCCGGCAACGATCTGCCCTGCCCGTGCGGCAATCGTGGCTGTGCGGAAACCGTCACTTCCGGCCACTGGCTAAGCCGCTGGGCGAGCGCCAACGTGCCGGAAACCAATATGTCGGTGCTGTTTAGCCAGCATCGCGAGCATCCGGAGCTACAGGCTTTTGTGCAGCGCCTGGCGCAGTTGATTGCCACCGAGATGAACATTCTCGATCCGGAATACCTGATTCTCGGCGGCGGCGTGCTGGCGATGGCGGACTTCCCGCTGGCGCAGTTACGCAGCCAGATTCTGCAGCATCTTCGTCCACCCGCCACGCGCGACGGTTTGAAGATCGTGTTTAGCCAATCCACCGATCACACCGGTTGTCGCGGTGCCTGTTTAGCCGCCGAACGTCTGTTCAGGAGTGCATGATGAAAGGAAAAGTGTGTGTGTTTGGCTCGTTCAACCTCGACGTGGTCGCGGTGATGAACCGTTTTCCGATGCCGGGCGAATCGCTCACCGCCCATACCAGCATGATGGGACCGGGCGGCAAAGGTGCCAACCAGGCCACGGCCGCGCTGCGTGCCGGGGCGCGCGTGCACTATATAGGGAAGATTGGTAATGATGACTTCGGCATGTTTGCGCGTCGTCATCTGGAAAAGACCGGTTTCGATGCCATCACCTTGTTTACCTGCAAGGAGAAACCAACCGGCAACGCGCTGATTTACGTTGCCGGTGACGATGCCGAGAACATGATTTCGGTCTATCCCGGCGCGAACACCACGGTAACAGCCGCCGAAGTAACGCGCTGCCAACCCACCGTCGCCGCCGCCGATATTTTGCTGGTGCAGCTGGAGAATAATCTCAGCGCCATTCAGCGCATGATCGATAACGCGCGCGCTGGCGGCACCTTTGTGATTATGAATCCCGCGCCGTGGCAGAAAGTCACTGATGCGCTGCTGGCGAAAGTGGACTTGTTGACGCCGAACAGCACCGAAGCGATGCAGCTGACCGGCGTGAAGGTCACCGACTTCGCCAGCGCGCAGCAAGCGGCAGAAAAACTGCACCGCAAAGGCGCGCGTCAGGTGATTATTACCTTGGGGGTTTCCGGCGCGTTGCTTTCAGTAGCCGAACAGCCGCCGCTGCGTATTCCGCTGTTCCCGGCTCAGCCACTGGATACCACCGGCGCGGGTGATGCATTTAACGGCGCACTGGCGGCGCGGCTGGCTTCGGGCGATGAATTGCCGCAAGCGGCGCTGTTTGCTTCGGCCTATGCTTCGCTGTGCGTGGAACGCTCCGGTGCGGCACATTCGATGCCCTCTTACGCCGAAGCGCTGGCGCGTTTGCAGGCGTATCCCGAGTGCGTGCCGGAAGCGTTGGGTGAGTTGGTCTAATCCTGTGCGGTAATGGACAAGGTCGGCATGAATGCCGCCCCTACGGGTGTTGTAGGGTCGCCATTTATGGCGACCTGGCCAAATTACGGCTTCAACCACCCGGCGATTTGGGCATGCTGCAACAACATAATGGCTTTACCGTCACGAATGCGGCCATCTTTTACCATCGCCAGCGCTTCCGGGAAACTCAGCTCCAGTACGGTAATATCTTCATCCTCAACGCCACCGCCGTTGTTGGCGCGCTGCGCATCGCTGTATTGCGCGGCGAAGAAGTGGATCAATTCGGTGACGCCGCCCGGCGACATATAGACTTCGTAGAGTTTCTCCACCTTGCCCACCTGATAACCGGTCTCTTCAATCGCTTCTTTGCGAATGCACTCTTCCGGCGAGTCGTCATCCAGCAGCCCCGCGCAGGTCTCAATCAGCTCTCCGCTTTCATTGCCATTCACATAGGTGGCAATGCGGAACTGACGCACCAGCAGAACGCTATTTTTTTCTGTGTTATACAGCAGGATGGTGGCGCCGTTACCGCGATCGTAAACTTCGCGCTTGTGACGCACGACTTCGCCATTGTTGCGGGTGAGTTCGTAGGTGAAGTTGCGCAGCACAAACCAGTTTTCTGACAGCAACTTGTCTTTGATGATGTTGATCTTTAACGACATAACCGCTCCACTACTAAATTGAGGGAGCCTGAGATAATAGGCCGAAGCGGCGGGGAAAACTATCTGAATTGTGAGGATGGAGGAGGTATAAAAAGTAGGTCGCCATAAATGGCGACCCTACGGGGGAAACAAGCCGAACGTAGGGTTGCCATTTATGGCAACCGTTTCAAAAACCGTTTGGCTGGTCTTTCATATCCGGCAGATGGTGCGCGATGCCTTTGTGGCAATCGATACAGGTTTTCCCTTCCTCAATCGCTTTGCTGTGCATCTTCGCTGCCACGGTTTTCTGCGCGGTGAAATCCATATAATCGAAGTTGTGGCAGTTACGACACTCCTGCGAATTGTTGTTTTTCATCCTGCGCCACTCGTTTTGCGCCAGCTCGATGCGGTGATCCTCAAACTTTTGCGGCGTATCAATGATGCCGAAAATCTTGGCATACACCTCTTTGCTCGCCTGGATCTTACGCAGCATTTTCGGGCCCCACTCGTGCGGCACGTGACAATCCGGACAGGTGGCGCGCACGCCGCTGCGATTGTTGTAGTGCACCGTCTGCATATATTCCTGATAGACGTTATTGCGCATCTCGTGGCAGCCGATACAGAACTGCTCGCGGTTGGTCATCTCCATCGCGGTGTTGAATCCGCCCCAAAAAATAATCCCGCCAGCAAAGCCCAGAATCAGCAAGGTGCCGAGCGCCAGACGACTTGGACGTCGCCACCAGCGCCAGATGCGTAGAAGTTTCTCTTTCATCATTTCCTCACTTACCGAAGCCGTCAGCCGGTTTGAAGGTGTTTTCCACCACCGGTTTGGCATCGGTTTGCGGTACGTGACACTGCAGGCAGAAGTAGCGGCGCGGTGACACGGTGCTGCTCACCAGACCATCGCGATCGGTGAAGTGCGTTGGGCTGACGCGCGGCGCGCCGGTGGTGAGATAGCTCTGCGTGCCGTGACACTGCAGGCAACGGTTAACGTTTTTCGTCACCTGATAGCCATCGACGCTGTGCGGGATCACCGGCGGCTGATTTACGTAGTTCAACGGTTTGCGGCTCTGCTCTTTGGGCTGATGAATAGTGCCCTGCTGCGTGGCCGTCACTTCCGGCGACTGGTTGAGATCGACGCCGTTATTGGCGTAAACCGTGCCGCCCAGCATCAGGGCGGCCAAAGTAACGAGTGTGATTAAGGGTTTCATTGCATCCTGCCTTAAATTTTAACCAGCTTGACGGCGCATTTTTTGTAATCGGTCTGCTTCGACAGCGGATCGGTGGCGTCCAGCGTGACGTTGTTGGCCAGCACGCCCGCATCAAAGAACGGCATAAATACCAGACCTTTTGGCGGCTGATTGCGACCGCGCGTTTCCACGGTGGCAAGGGTTTCACCACGACGCGACACCACACGGACCTTCTCGCCGCGGCGGAAATTGCGCTCTTTGGCATCCAGCGGATGTATATAGAGTAGCGCCTGCGGCACCGCGCGGTGCAGTTCCGGCACACGACGCGTCATGGTGCCGGTATGCCAGTGTTCCAGTACGCGACCGGTACAGAACCACAGGTCGTACTCTTCATCCGGCGATTCCGCTGGCGCTTCGTATGGCAGCGCGAAAATGGTGGCTTTGCCATCCGGCTTGCCGTAGAAACGCACGCCTTCACCGGCTTTAACGTAGCTGTCGTAACCTTCGCGATAGCGCCAGCGCGTCTCTTTGCCATCGACAACCGGCCAGCGCAGACCGCGCGCCTGATGGTAAACATCGAACGGCGCGAGATCGTGGCCGTGACCGCGACCAAAGCTGGCGTACTCCTCGAACAAGCCTTTCTGGATGTAGAAGCCAAACTCGCGCGCTTCATCATTCAGCTGGTCATCTGCCACTTCACTCAGCGGGAATTGATTGACCTGGCCGTTGGCATAAAGCACATCAAACAGCGTTTTGTCGCGCAGCTCAGGATTCTGCGCCAGCAGCGCTTCCGGCCACACTTCAGCCACTTTGAAACGTTTGGAGAAGTTCACCAGCTGCCACAGATCGGATTTCGCATCGCCTGGCGCTTTGACCTGCTGATGCCAGAACTGGGTGCGACGTTCAGCGTTGCCGTAAGCGCCCTCTTTCTCCACCCACATCGCGGTAGGCAGAATCAGGTCAGCCGACAAGGCGCTGACGGTGGGATAGGGATCGGAAACCACGATGAAGTTGCGCTCATCGCGCCAGCCCGGCATACGCTCCTGCGTCAGGTTCGGACCGGCCTGCATGTTGTTGTTACACATCACCCAATAGGCGTTGAGCTTGCCATCTTTCAGCGCGCGATCCTGCGCCACGGCGTGCAAACCAATTTTGGCTGGCACCGTGCCCTGCGGCAGCTTCCACAGCTTCTCGGCGGTAGCCCGGTGTTTATCATTGTTGACCACCATATCCGCCGGTAAACGGTGGGCGAATGTACCAACTTCACGCGCCGTGCCGCACGCCGACGGCTGGCCGGTCAGCGAGAACGGACCGGTGCCCGGACGCGAGATTTTGCCGGTCAACAAGTGCAGGTTGTAGCACAGGTTATTGGCCCACACGCCGCGCGTATGCTGGTTGAAGCCCATGGTCCAGTACGACACCACGTTCACTTTCGGGTCGGCATACAGTTCGGCGAGGGCGTTCAGCTGATCTTTCTCCACGCCGCTCATTGCGCTGGTTTTTTCCACCGTGTACTCGGAAACAAACTTCGCAAACTCATCGAAGCTCATCGGCGTGGATTCGCCGCTGTCCGGGTTCTTCGCCGCAGCCTGACGAGGATCGGTTGGACGCAAGCCGTAACCGATGTCAGTCACACCTTTGCGCAGCGTCACGTGGTTCTGCATGAAGGTTTTATCGACCTTATTGTTCTGAATAATGTAGTTGGCGATGAAGTTGAGGATCACCAAATCGCTCTGCGGCGTGAACACTATCGCGTTATCGGCCAGCTCAAAACTGCGATGACGATAGGTGGAAAGCACCGCCACTTTGACGTTGTCATTGCTGAGACGACGCGCGGTGATACGTGACCAGAGAATCGGGTGCATCTCCGCCATGTTCGAGCCCCACAGCACAAAGGCGTCGGCCTGCTCGATGTCATCGTAGCAGCCCATCGGCTCATCCATGCCAAAGGTGCGCATAAAGCCGACCACCGCCGAAGCCATGCAGTGACGCGCATTGGGATCGAGGTTGTTGGTGCGGAAACCGGCTTTCATCAGCTTGGAGGCCGCATAACCTTCCCATACCGTCCACTGACCGGAACCGAACATGCCGACCGAATCCGGGCCGTTGGCTTTCAGCGCCGCTTTGAACTTCTCTTCCATGATGTCGAAGGCTTGATCCCAGCTGACCGGCGTGAACTCGCCCTCTTTGGCATATTTGCCGTCGGTCATGCGCAGCAGCGGCTGGGTCAGACGATCTTTTCCGTACATAATCTTCGGCAGGAAGTAGCCTTTGATACAGTTCAGACCGCGGTTCACTTCTGCCTGCGGATCGCCCTGCGAAGCCACTACGCGGCCATCCTGGGTGCCGACCAGCACGCCACAGCCGGTGCCGCAGAATCGGCACGGCGCTTTTTCCCAGCGAATCGGCGCAGCCAGCGAGGTCGCGGCTTTGGTCACGGTAGGAATGGTGAGTCCTGCAGCCGTGGCAGCAGCCGCCGCCGCATTGGCCTTCATAAAATCACGACGACTTATACTCATGATGCTTCCTTACAAGGTTCTTCAATTTCGTCTTGCTGGTGATACACCAGCGATACCGCCAACACGCCAGCGATGTTGCGACTCTCTTCAATATTGCGCAGCAGCGCGGCGCTATCTGCCGCACCCAGCGTCACCGCCAGCGTGCCGCGCGCGGCGTCTTCAGCAGCGATATCGCAATCGTCAAAGGCCAACAGCGCACTTTTCACGGCGGGAATCGACGCCGGGCGCGCCTGAATCACCAGGCCGCAGACGTGCCAACTGTGTTCATGGTTCATGATGTAATCCTGTGGCTGAGACCGGGCAAGGCGCGATGCAGGCGCCGCAACCGGTGCAATGCTGCGGAAGGGTTTCAGGCTGTGCGATGCCGTTTGGCATCAAATGGAAACGGATGGCTTGCTGTTCGCAACTCTCCTGACAGCTGCGGCAATTTACGCCAATAAAGGTGATGCAGCGGTTGTCGATGCGAATGCGTTGCGGAAACGGTTCGGTTTCACGCGCGTGGAACAGCGGCTGCGGACAAGCGTCTGCGCAGGCGGCGCAGAACGTGCATTCGTCCTGCAGAAAATCGAGGTGCGGCACTTCACCGGCAGCGAGGCGGATGATGTGGGTTTCGCAGGCTGCTACGCATTTGCCGCAGCCATCACAGCCGTTCTCTCCCCGCCACCACGGCAAAGCGATGCCGTCAGCAGACGCTACGCGCTGCCCGGTAAAGAGTTCACGTCGCGACAGCGCCATCGGTTCACCTTAAACGGGGGAAAGAGAGATGGTGCGTAAAATAACCTGACGCTAATGAGGGCTATATCACCCCAAAGGGGTAAATCCCGACGTGGGATCAAGTGAAGGGGAATTGAAATAAAAACGGGGGCCAAAAGGCCCCCGCAGATGAGAATCGCTGTGATTAGCGCGGTGAATCTTCCGCCAGCGTATCGTGATTCTCAGCATGATGTTCATGCTCTTTCTGCGCTTCAGCATGCACGCGTTTGCGCACGCCAAACCAGCCCAGCACCAGAATCACGGCAATTAACGGAATTGAGGCTATGGTGTAGGTGCCGTTTGGATAGTCAAACGCCATCAACACCAGCACGCTCGCCAGGAATAGCAGCGTCAACCATGAAGTAAACGGCGCCCACGGCAGTTTGAAGCTGACATCGTCTGCCTTGCCTTCTTTAATCGCTTTGCGCAGACGCATCTGACACACCACGATAAAGCCCCACGACGAAATGATGCCGAGAGAAGCAAAGTTCAGAACGATTTCAAATACCTGTGAAGGCACGTAGTAGTTGAGTACCACACCAAATATGTATACACCGATGGTCACTAAAATACCGGCATACGGCACCTGCTGTTTGCTCATCTTCGACATGAACTGCGGTGCAGAACCGCCCATCGACATCGAACGCAGAATACGACCGGTAGAATATAGTCCCGAGTTGAGGCTCGACAGCGCGGCGCTCAACACCACGATGTTCATCACGCTACCGATGTAAGGCACGCCAAGTTTAGAGAAGAAGGTCACGAACGGGCTTTGCCCCGCCTGATAAGCATTCCACGGCAGCAGCAACACCAACAGCACCACGGAACCGACGTAGAACAGGCCGATACGCCAGATCACGCTGTTGATGGCTTTCGGCAGCATGGTTTTGGGATCTTTACACTCGCCCGCCGCCGTACCGACCAGCTCAATTGAGGCGAAGGCAAATACTACGCCCTGCACCAACACCAGCGCTGGCAGCAAACCGTGCGGGAAGAAGCCGCCGTTATCGGTGATCAAGTGGAATCCTGTGGTGTTGCCGTCGAGCGGCTTACCGCTGCCCAGGAATATCGTTCCCACAATCAGGAACGCCACAATCGCCAGCACTTTGACCAGCGCGAACCAGAACTCCATCTCGGCGAACCACTTCACGCCGATCATGTTCATGGTGCCGACAATTGCCAGCGCGCCGAGCGCAAACACCCACTGCGGCACATCGCCAAACGCGCCCCAATAGTGCATGTAAAGCGCGACGGCGGTGATATCGACGATACCGGTCATCGCCCAGTTAACGAAGTACATCCAGCCCGCAACGTAAGACGCTTTTTCCCCAAGGAATTCACGTGCATAAGAAACAAAGCTGCCGCTGGAAGGACGGTGTAATACCAGTTCGCCCAACGCTCGGAGGATAAAGAAGGAGAAGATACCGCACACCAGATAAACCAGCGCCAGTGCAGGACCGGCCATTTGCAGGCGCGCGCCAGCACCGAGGAACAGACCGGTACCGATTGCACCGCCGATGGCGATCATTTGTACCTGACGATTACCCATTGCTTTGTGGTAACCGCTGTCATGCGAGTTGAGCCAGCGTCTTTTCGCAGCGCGTTGTTCGGCTGCGGTTTTTTTAGTTGATTTCATAGCTATCCTGTTTGTCCTGACCATCAATCACCGCTGAACCAAACGATTGCGTATGGCGGTGCGAAATGGGGTAAAAACCCGGTGTCACGCGGCGGAACGATGTCGCGTGGCGGGGTGGGAATTTACGGCGATGAATCCTACCCGTTCTGCAAGAACGAAGCAAAAAATACCGCCAGGCTGCACAAGATGAATTGTAATAATCCGTCGCGGTGCACAAAAAAACCGGTCAGAGGGCTGACCGGTAAAAGGGATGGCTACAGGGATAACTACTACTACAGGGATACTACTGGAGGGAATTAACGGTAAATCTCTGCGGTGCCGCTCCACAGGCTGGAATCACCTGGGGTTTGTACACCAATAACACGATAGCCGCTGGCGCCTTCCTCCTGCGCTTTTTGCGACAGATGGCGCGTTGCATCATCCAGCGTACCGCGTACGCCGCTGATGGAAACGGTGCCCGCGCTTTGCAGGTTTTGCGCTTGTGTAGCGCTTACGGGCTCGGCTGCCAGCGTCGAGAAACTTGCGGTGGCAAGCAGTGCAGCAGTCAGAACGGCATAACGTCTCTTCATGTGATGCTCCTGTTGTCTTCCGTTAAGGGTTACAGGACTCATTATCACGCAGGGAATGAAAACCAGGTTGAGCAAGCGGTAAAGCCGTTTAATAATTCGCCAGCTAAGCGCGGGTTATTTAGGGAAAGGTAAAGAGAGAGGGTTTTATCTGTTAAAAGTAACCTGATGTGACGAGATCGAACTCGCCGTTACCGCACGGCTGCCCTATAATCCCACGCTCTTACAAGGGTTATTACTGTGATTGTGAAACGTCCCGTTACTCGAACCATTGCCCGCGCACTCAGCGTGATTGTGCTGCTGTCGCTGTTGACCACCGGGCTGGCGCTGATGACGCTCTCCAGCAGCCTGCGCGATGCCGAAGCGGTGAATGTCGCCGGATCGCTGCGTATGCAGATTTACCGCCTGGCGTGGGACAGCACGCGCGATCCGCAGCAGCTGGAACATCACATTCAACTCTACCGGCAAACGCTGGAATCCCCGGCACTACAACATCTGGATCGCGCGTGGGTGCCGCTTGAAGTGAGCAGCCGCTATCGCTATCTGCGCGACAGCTGGCCGATGTTGCAGGAGACATTGCAGCCCGAGCGGGCGCAAATCTACCAGCAGCGTGTCGCGGGCTACGTCAGTGAGATCGACCGCTTCGTACTGGCATTGCAGCATTACGCTGAACTGAAAATGCATCTGGTGGCCGCCAGCAGTCTGTTTGGTTTTCTGGCGATTGTGGCGCTGGCGCTGTGGACGATTCGCTTTATCCGCCGCAACGTAGTGCGACCGCTCAACGCGCTGGTGACCGCCAGCCAATATGTTGAGCAGGCGAATTTCGCTTTTCCGCCGCTGCCGGTGCAACAGCCGAATGAACTGGGCGTGCTGGCGCAGGCTTTTACTACCATGGCGGAACGGCTGCATTCGCATTATCGCCTGCTGGAGTGCGCGGTGCGGGATAAAACCGAAGATCTCACGCAAGCCAATCGCACGCTTTCTCTGCTGTATGAAAGCTCACAAATTCTCACCAGCAGCCCACCCAATCCCGAACTGTTTCAGGGATTGCTGCGTCTGGTGCAGCGGCGTGAAGCATTAACGGTGCTGCAAATTGCCAGCGAGGGGATTGAGTTTCAGGCCGGCGTGGCGGCGGATGATTTAAGCTGGCAGCGATTACCGTTAATGCAGGAAGAGCAGCGGCTGGGCGAGCTGTGCTGGCAAACCCGCCGCGCACCGCCCGCTGACGAACTGATGCAGAGCCTGGCGAACATGCTGGCGCGCGCGCTGTGGATCTGGCAGACGCAAAAACAGTATCAGCAGATGCTATTAATAGAAGAGCGCGCCACCATTGCGCGCGAACTTCACGATTCGCTGGCGCAGTCGCTCTCTTTCCTGCGCATCCAGCTGGCGCTGCTGCGGCGTAATGTCGATGAGTCGAAACCGCAGGCGCTGGCGATTATCGCTGACTTTGATCGCGCGCTGGCCGAAGCCTATCAGCAATTGCGCGAACTGCTGACCACTTTCCGCCTGACCATCGAACAGGCTGATTTGGTGCAGGCAATGCAGGCGATGATTGCGCCGCTGCAGGAGCAATCGCAGGCGGCAATCGACTTCGATTATCAGCCCGGCTTGCAAATGCTGGATGCCCAGCAGCAAGTGCATGTGCTGCAGATTGCGCGTGAAGCGCTGCTCAACGCGATTCGCCATGCACAGGCGCAGAATATTCAGATTCATTATCAGCGTGTCGCTGATGAGGACCACCTGCTGACAATCGAAGACGATGGCTGCGGCATCAGCAGCCTTGAAGAACCGCCGGGACATTATGGATTAACGATTATGGCGGAGCGTGCCGCGCGCTTATCCGGCACGCTGATGATTACCCCGCAGGAGCAAGGTACGCGCGTTACGCTGCGTTTTCCGCCGCGCCCGGCGCATCGGTTGAGTTAACAATGAGCATGAGGTCGCCATGAATGGCGACCCTACCGTGGTTTGGTAGGGTGCGCATTCATGCGCACCTGGAACCGGGTCGCCATGAATGGCGACCCGACAAAATTAAAGACTGGAGAGATTATGGCTAACCCTTCCCTGACAATTATGATCGTTGACGATCATCCGCTGATGCGCCGTGGTATTCGCCAGTTGCTGGCGCTGGAGCCTCGGCTGGAAGTGGTGGCCGAAGCCAATAACGGCACTGAAGCGCTGGCCGAAGCGCGCCGTTTGTCGCCGGATGTCATCCTGCTCGATCTCAACATGAAAGGTATGTCCGGGCTGGATACGTTAAAAGCGCTGCGTAACGAAGGCATCGCCGCACGCATTTTGGTGCTGACGGTTTCCGATGCGCGCAATGATATCTACGCGATGGTGGATGCCGGTGCCGACGGCTATCTGCTGAAAGACAGCGAACCTGAACTGCTGCTGGCGCAGGTGATGCGCGGTGCGAAGGGTGAAAACGTGTTTAGCGATGCGGTGGCCGATTATCTTGCAACGCGTCAGCCGACGTCGAATCCGTTCAAACAGCTCACCGAACGTGAGCTGGATGTGCTGCAGGAAGTGGCGCGCGGATTATCAAATAAGGAGATCGCCGCCACCTTGCATATCTCCGAAGAGACGGTAAAAGTGCACATTCGCAACCTGCTGCGCAAGCTGGATGTCCGTTCGCGCGTTGCCGCGACGGTGCTGTGGCTGGAGAGCCGACATGTGTAATCGCGCACATAAAATCGTCACTACATTCACACTTTCTCCATAATTTACTCACGATTCTCTAATTTGCTCAGCGTAAAGTACTATCAGCAGGCGTTTTCGTTAGAGGACCTTGCACTCCGCCAGCGTGACGCCATCCGCGCATCGCGCTCATCATAATAAAAGTAAAAAATACGCAGTTGAGGAGTGTCGGTTACATGTCGAATTTTTTTATCGACCGCCCCATTTTTGCCTGGGTTCTGTCTATTTTGCTCTGCCTGTGTGGCACGCTGGCGATCATCTCGCTACCGATTGAACAATATCCCGACCTCGCGCCACCCAACGTGCGTATCACCGCCAACTATCCCGGCGCATCCGCAGAAACGCTGGAAAACACCGTCACGCAAGTTATCGAACAGAACATGACCGGCATCGATAATTTGATGTACATGTCCTCCAACAGCAGCAACACCGGCCAGGCTCAAATCACCCTCACCTTCACCGCTGGCACCAATCCCGACGAAGCGCGCCAGCAGGTACAAAACCAGCTGCAGAGTGCGCTGCGCAAACTGCCCGCTGCGGTACAGTCACAAGGCGTGACGGTGAATAAAACCGGTGATAGCAACATCCTGATGATTGCCTTCGTCTCCACCGACGGAAGTATGGACAAACAGGATATTTCAGATTATGTCGCCAGTAACATTCAGGATCCGCTCAGCCGTATCGATGGCGTCGGCCAGGTTGATGCTTACGGCTCGCAATATGCGATGCGCATCTGGCTCGATCCCAACAAATTGATTGCCTACGCGCTGACCACCGAAGACGTGGTGAGCGCGATTGAATCGCAGAACGCGCAGGTGGCGGTGGGTCAGGTCGGCGGATTGCCGTCGGTGGACAAGCAAGCGCTCAACGCCACGGTGAATGCGCAGTCGATGCTGCAAACACCTGAGCAGTTCAAAGCGGTGACGCTGAAAACCAACAGCGACGGCTCGGTGGTGACGCTCGGCGATGTGGCGGATGTGGCGATGGGCGCGGAAAAATATGACTTCCTCAGCCGCTACAATGGTCAGGCGGCTTCGGGACTCGGCATTAAGCTGGCTTCCGGCGCCAACGAGATGAATACCGACAAACTGGTGCGTGCGCGCATTGCTGAGCTTTCGCACTACCTCCCGCACGGGCTGGAAGCCAAAGTCGCCTATGAAACCACGCCGTTCGTTAAGGCCTCGATTAAAGACGTGGTGAAAACTCTGCTGGAAGCGATCCTGCTGGTGTTCCTCGTGATGTATCTGTTCCTGCAAAACTTCCGTGCCACGCTGATTCCAACCATCGCAGTGCCGGTGGTGCTGCTCGGCACCTTTGCGGTGCTCTACGCCTTTGGTTACAGCATCAACACCCTAACGATGTTTGCGATGGTGCTCGCCATCGGTTTGCTGGTGGATGACGCCATCGTGGTGGTGGAAAACGTCGAGCGCATCATGAGCGAGGAAGGTCTGTCGCCGCGCGCCGCCACGCGTAAATCGATGGGGCAGATTCAGGGCGCGTTGGTCGGCATTGCGCTGGTGCTGTCGGCGGTGTTTGTGCCGATGGCGTTCTTTGGCGGCACCGTCGGCGCCATCTATCGCCAGTTCTCGATCACTATCGTTTCGGCGATGGTGCTGTCGGTATTGGTGGCGATGATTCTGACGCCCGCGCTCTGTTCCACGCTGCTGAAACCGCTGGAGCAAGGCCATCATCACGGTCGTCGTGGCTTCTTTGGCTGGTTTAACCGCACCTTCAACGCCAGCGCGGAACGCTATGAACGCGGCGTCGCCAAAATTCTGCGCAAAGGCGGACGCTGGCTGCTGCTCTATCTCGCGATTATCGGCCTGATGGCGTTCCTGTTTATCCGTCTGCCCACCTCGTTCCTGCCGCTGGAAGATCGCGGCGTGTTCCTGACGCAGGTGCAATTACCTGCCGGCGCAACGCTAGAGCAAACCTCAAACGTGGTGGCGAAGGTCGAGAACTACTACATGACGCAGGAGAAAGATAATGTGGTCTCGGTGTTCTCCACCATCGGTGCGGGTCCTGGCGGTAACGGCCAGAACGTGGCGCGCCTGTTCGTTCGTTTGAAAGATTGGGAAGAGCGTCCGGGCAGCGATCGCACCTCTTTCGCCATCATCGAGCGTGCGACAAAAGCCTTCCACAAGATCAACGAAGCGCGCGTTATCGCCAGCAGTCCGCCAGCGATTACCGGCATGGGCAGCTCGTCGGGCTTCGATATGGAGTTGCAGGATCACGGCGGCATCGGCCACACGCAGTTAATGGCGATGCGCGATAAGTTGCTCGAGATGGCTGACAGCAATCCGGCGCTGTCGCGCGTGCGTCACAACGGCCTCGACGACAGCCCGCAATTGCAAATTGATGTCGACCAGCGCAAAGCGCAGGCGCTTGGCGTGTCGCTGGATACCATCAATGACACCTTAACCACCGCGTGGGGCTCGACCTACGTCAATGACTTCCTCGATCGCGGTCGCGTGAAGAAAGTCTACGTACAGGCAGCGGCAGAGTTCCGCATGCTGCCGGAAGATGTGAATAAGTGGTACGTGCGTAACAGCAGCGGCGGCATGGTGCCCTTCTCCGCCTTCGCCACCAGCCACTGGCAAACCGGTTCGCCGCGTCTGGAGCGTTACAACGGTTACTCCGCACTGGAGATTGTCGGTGAAGCGGCGAACGGCGTCAGTAGCGGTACAGCGATGGACGTGATGGAAAAACTGGTTGGGCAGCTGCCGCTCGGCGTCGGTTTCCAGTGGACCGGCGCATCCTATCAGGAACGCTTATCCGGTTCGCAGGCGCCAGCGCTGTATGCGATTTCGCTGCTAGTGGTGTTCCTGTGTCTGGCGGCGTTGTATGAGAGCTGGTCGATTCCGTTCTCGGTGATGCTGGTGGTACCGCTCGGCGTGGTCGGTGCGCTGGTGGCAACCTGGATGCGCGGGCTGGAGAACGATGTCTATTTCCAGGTGGGCTTGCTCACGGTGATCGGCTTGTCGGCGAAGAATGCCATTTTGATTGTGGAGTTTGCTAATGAGATCAACAGCAAAGGGCGCGAACTGATGGAGTCGACGCTGGAAGCGTCACGCCAGCGCCTGCGTCCGATCCTGATGACCTCGCTGGCGTTTATTTTCGGCGTGCTGCCGATGGCCATCAGCAGCGGTGCCGGTTCCGGCAGCCAGCACGCGGTGGGTACCGGCGTAATGGGCGGGATGATTTCCGCTACCGTGCTGGCGATTTTCTTTGTGCCGCTGTTCTTTGTGGTGGTGCGCCGTCGCTTCCCGTTGAAAGAGAAGCCGCACGATTAAGCATGACATTCCGCTGCGTGTATTTATTCGGTCGCCATGAATGGCGACCCTACATCCATGCATACTTCCCCCGTAGGGTCGCCATTTTTGGCGACCTTTTTGATGGCCGCAGCGTGCGTTTATTCGGTAGCCATAAATGGCGACCCTACATCCGTGCATACCTCATCCGTAGGGTCGCCATTTATGGCGACCGTACAAAAAAAGCCGCCATGAACGTCATGGCGGCTTTATTGTTGTGTGTGGTAAGAATTACAGCAAGTTGGGAAATGCCCTGCTTTTCTCTTCACGCGTTACTTGTTACGTAACATCGCTTCGATGAATTCTTTCCAGTTTCCCATTTCGGTGTCGACCATAAAAATCCTCTCTTATTGTAGCGGCAATTCTACGCCGTTTTTTTCTACAGGTGAATACGTTTCCACCTGTTATCACTATCGGCAAAAGCGGTGAAAAGCTGCAATCTGTTGAAATTGCGTACTGACGCACATTTCAGCAACTCTATAATGCGTCAGGAAAAATGCCTGACTTAAATCGCGTAGCAGAAAATGGCGATTAGGATAATCCTTAGTGGCTTAATGATGTCGCAGGCAATTATTGAGTGCGTAAGTGAAAGCGCTTCCCGGCCCTAAGTAATAAAATTTATAACGGCAAAATGGTCATGAAAAATACCTGAATCAGGCAGGCTTTCGCCGTCAGCGCTCACAGCCCTTAGAGCGCTGTGGTAAACTCGCGCTTTATTTTTTACTAAACGGGAATAAGCGATGACAGCGCAGTGGGTGATGTACGGAATTAAAATACCTGGTACTTAACACTAACTAATTTCGATACTACTCAATTACTACTAACCTACTGATACTGATACTGATAAAGTAAGTTGCTGTACCTTTCTTCATATCAAAGTACTTACACATATCATAAGTACTACTAAATCTAATAGTCCTCTAGTTCATCCAAAGTGTTAGGATAGTTCTTAACCAAGGACGTACATTACTTAGGAATACCATGTACAAACATGCCCTTCTACTACTGCCCTTCTTTCTGGCAGGTTGTGCTCAAGTGCAATATAACGATGGTGAAAAAGTAAGCATTCAATCTGACGCATGGTATGGGTTAGATAGTCTACAGAAGACCGCTAATGCAGCCTGTGCTCAGTACGGCAAAAGCAAGGCGACTTACCAACATAGTGCAAACATGAATCCGCACTTACCCGCCGGGCAAGGTGTACAGAATACTATTTGGAAGTGTGAGTAGTAATAAAATAGGTAATGGCCATGAAAATAATAAAATCAATAACTAATGTTAAGGAAAGATTTAGGCTATCTCACCTTTTCTGCATTGCGATAGGTATTATGATACCAATTTATGCAGATACTGTCTTTCTATTAAAGATCGATAGTAGCCTAATATCTGCAATTATGGATACTGTAACGACTGTTGTTGCTGTAATGGCAGCAATTAGTGTCAAAGACTGGTTAAGTGACAAAGTAAAATCAAAAGCAGTTGATCATGCAACTTTATGCTTGAGAAAAACAGCAGAAATAAAACATAGCTTAAATATCTTAGTTTCTTATACAACAGCAGCTTATTCTAGTGATGTTACAGACAAAAACCTTTTAAACAAACTATCTGAAGAACTTACAAAAAATTTCATACTTAACATGAACTCATTCTTTGATATAACAATCGAATTTGACGCATTGAAGCAGTGGAATTTATCAATTAGAAAAAACCAAGAAGACAATTTCAGGTCGTATCTGAAAAATATAAAAGAAATCCTTGATATCACCAACGCTCTAATAAAGTATTTTTCTAATTTAGACATAACCAATCGAAATAAACTATGGAGCGATAAAAACAAATCACTTCATGAAAAATATCAAGACTTGAAAGACTGTCATGACAAGATGACCATTCCCTTCGATGATTTCTTCGAATACGTTGATAAATGACAGCAAAGTAAAGAAAAACAATGCACATAATTCTTAAGCACCCTTAAATGTAACAGGCGAAATAAAATGACAGATGATGAATTCAAAGAGCAATATCCACCATCTCAGTTCGATTATGTTCGTACTGGTAAACGAACAAAAGGACATATGGGACAAACTGAGATCGAATATTACAACATCATTGATAAATCCACTGGAAAAATAGTACGAAATGCAATTTACACTGAACATACGAATGTTCGAGGACTAGATTCTTCAGAGTATTGGGACTGAACTTTACCCTAACTAAACACCTGGTTTATCAGGTGTTTGGCTTTACTCATTTCAATGGCATGATTAAATCTATTAATCTACCGTTCCGATCAGTCAACAACCTCAATGAATTAATGAATAATCCCCTTGTTGAGCTCATATTTTCAAGAGTTCTTTTAAAGGCCGATAATCTTTCCTTAGAAGAAAAGAAATCATTTAATATAGTCTTCACATCAGCATTATCAGCAGCATCAGATTTATATCTTACCGTTGGAAATTCCCTATCACCTTTAAAATATATGCCTTTAGATGTAAAAAAGTCGTTCATTAACTTATCAAGCTGAAACCTCAAAACATAGAGTTCATCGACCAAATGATTAATATTATTAAATTCTACCAACTTATCATCACAGAAATCCCACCCCAGGAAACGAATTCTTTCAATGGCATCATGAATATCATAGACGGAATCCCTTACGTTATCGATGTCTCTATTGAAGCGATGGTAACTCAAAAAGAAATCAATTGTATTTTTATCATCAAAGAAGTCATCTGAAGCCTTCGACGGTAATTGAAACTCAAGTATCGTAGGAAGGAATTTAAATATGGATTCATTGCATTTATCAAGAGTATCAAACTTCAATTTATGTCCTTCCTCTGGGATTTTCCCATCAGTCAAAGCCTTCTTCCAATCCCTAGCAATATTAATACCCTTAATTGCAGCATAAGCAATTAGGATGTTAATAAAAACAGAAATCCAATCGGTAATCTTCACTTCTTTATGTGAGCTTGGAAATGTGGCAGATATTGAAAATATAAAAATCAGTACAACTGACAAGACACTAATACAGTCTATAAATTTAAATTTCACGTTAACCCTTGATTTATTAGTTTCCACCAATCAAGATTATCAGTACTTTCCATATATCGGCAAGCGGAATTGGCGGTAGTACTACACCGAAACAAACCCCAAGGATGGGGATAACGATGTAGTTCCATGCGACAATGAATGTCAGTACATACCCCAATGCCTGCCGCCAGGTGAAACCCTTACGTGTTTCCTCTAGCGTAATTTCATTCTGCTGCTCTGAGTTCTTCGCTACCAACTCATCTTTACTTTCCTGCTTCTTGGTGAAATACCCCATAGCGGTCTTCACTAATTCTATGATAGTCCCTAATCCAAACATGCCCTACTCCTTTAGCTGTACGACAAAAAGTACTACATTCACACCTTTAATGAAGATCCTCTTTCGTCGAATAATCCGACATGGGTATTCATCATCGTATTGCTTCCAGGTTGATAACTGCCCTTCTTGAAGTTGAGGTTCAGTACCATCCATGAAAGCAATATTCATTACCATTCCTGCACGGGAATTGATTGCATGTTTACCCTTAAAAAATTCGGGTAGCATCGTGGAACAATGAAATTGATATGAGTTCATTAAAGGTTGTTTATCTGCGAGGGTAATATCCTCAGTATCTTCCTGCGTGTAATGTTCTTCCATTAATTAATCCTTTTGGTAAATCTATAACTTCCATTCACATCATTAAGAGCAAGTCTTGCCCCGTCCTCTGCATTCTGGAAGAAGTCGAATATGACTTTGCGTTTCTTATTTTCTCTGACTGCTACAACACGTTTTGAATGTTGCTTCTTAGATTTCTTGCTCGTATCGATTAAGTATTTCTTACCCTTCTCTTCTAAGACAATGAACTTCTTACTTCCTAAGCCTGCCTTTAACCCACTAATGTTCCCCTGCTTGTTAAGACGTGCAGAACTGGTAGGGATGAACTTATCGATTGGGGTATTGGTATTTTCCATAACTGTACGTAAGTAAGTGTCACCAACGGTGCAAAAGTGATCCACCCTAACGGTTGAAAATTGATCCAGGGGTTAATCTGCTCTCCTGTACAAGGAGAGCCTATGATCACTTTTGAGAGTCGCATGGAAATAAAGATTCTGCATAAACGTGGTATGAGCTGCCGGGCAATTGCCAGAGAGCTTGGGTTATCACGCAATACTGTTCGTCGCCATCTGATGGCTAAATCGGAACCACCGCGCTATACATCTCGTCCAGCCGCGGGATCCGTTCTCGATGAATTTCGAACGTATATACAGCAGCGTGTTCGCGAAGCGCATCCCTATAAAATCCCGGCTACCGTCATTGGCCGTGAAATTCGTGAACTGGGCTACAAAGGTGGGATGACAATTCTCAGACAATATGTTCGCTCGTTGGCAGCACCTGAGATGCCGGAACCTGTTGTTCGCTTTGAAACTGAGCCGGGAAAGCAGATCCAGGTTGACTGGGGGACCATGCGAAATGGGAAAAGCCCTTTGCATGTCTTCGTTGCCGTTCTCGGCTTCAGCCGGATGCTCTATATCGAGTTCACCAACAATATGGCTTATGACACGCTGGAAAAATGCCATCGCAATGCCTTTCACTTCTTTGGTGGCGTCCCGCAGGAGATCCTTTACGACAACATGAAGACAGTCGTGCTGGAGCGTGATGCTTACCAGCCGGGAGGCCACCGCTTTAACCCTTCTCTCTGGCAGTTCGGTAAGGAAATGGGCTTCATCCCCCGGTTGTGCAGGCCATATCGGGCACAGACAAAAGGAAAAGTTGAACGCATGGTGCAATATACCCGCAACAGCTTCTACATCCCGCTGATGACGCGCCTGAAACCTATGGACATCGTTGTTGATGTTGAGACGGCTAATCGCCATGGGCTGCGCTGGTTATATGATGTTGCGAATCAGCGAGTTCATGAAACGATAAAAACACGTCCCTGCGATCGCTGGACTGAAGAGCAGCAGGCTATGCTGGCGCTACCGCCAGATAAGAAAATCTTTGACGTTCAGGTCAGAGAAAATCTGACAACCTTCGATATGCATCCTCTGCACCATCCTCTGTCGATCTACGACTCTTTCAGTCAGGGAGTTGCCTGATGGTTGAACTTCAGCACCAGCGGTTAATGTCACTGGCCGATCAGCTCCAGCTGGAAAGTCTTATTAGTGCAGCACCGGCGCTATCACAACAGGCTGTGGCCCAGGAATGGAGTTACATAGACTTCCTTGAGCATCTGCTTCATGAGGAAAAGCTTGCGAGACATCAGCGCAAACAGGCGATGTATACGCGTATGGCAGCCTTCCCTGCAGTGAAAACCTTTGAAGAATATGACTTTACGTTCGCGACTGGAGCACCTCAAAAGCAACTTCAGTCGTTGCGCTCGCTGAGCTTTATAGAGCGCAACGAGAACGTTGTTCTGCTGGGACCATCAGGTGTGGGAAAAACACATCTGGCCATTGCAATAGGCTATGAGGCCGTCCGCGCAGGAATAAAAGTTCGTTTTACAACAGCTGCGGATCTCCTGCTTCAACTGTCGACGGCACAGCGTCAGGGACGGTACAAAAACACGTTACATCGTGGAGTAATGGCGCCGAAGTTGCTCATCATAGATGAAATAGGCTATCTACCATTCAGCCAGGAGGAAGCTAAATTATTTTTCCAGGTCATAGCAAAGCGCTACGAGAAGAGTGCAATGATCCTGACATCTAACCTGCCGTTCGGGCAGTGGGATCAAACGTTCGCTGGAGATGCTGCTCTGACATCAGCAATGCTGGACCGCATTTTACATCACTCACATGTTGTCCAGATAAAGGGGGAAAGTTATCGACTAAAGCAGAAAAGAAAAGCTGGCGTCATCGCCGAAGCTAATCTTGAGTAAAACGGTGGATCAATATTAGACCGTTAGTGGTGATGAAAAATGGATCATTTTTAACCCGTTATTGACAGTTGGGAAGATTCTCACTTATGCTCAATCTTACAAATGGGTAGGTTTCTAGCAACTTACTGATGTTCGTTTCATGGCTGAGTACTGAAGCGATACCGAAACCTATAGGTACGACTAGTAAGAGATCATGCTGTTCTATGTACTTGGCCTTCCCCTCAATGAACTGAAGTAGCTCGATGAAGCGTTCAGTACTATCAATCTTCCCTTCAAGTTGCAGTGCGAAAATCTTGCCATCTTCCGTATGTAATACCGTGCAGTAATAACCTTCCATTGTGTTGATATCCGATTTGAATAGATGATCAATATTTGATCATTTTTGATATCAATGGAAGTGGCTACAGCACTCAATGATCAACGTAAGGTACTGAAAATGATCATTTTTATTAGAAATTGCAGCACTGAACAAGATGTGGTGGCATGATTGGATGTTTTGAGTGAACAGAATGGCGAGTTGGATTTTGTAGATATGGATAGGCAAGGTGAATTGCCGTTCTGAGAGAACCAAACTAGATTTTTAGTACCTCTGGTAATACTGGTACTAACAATGAAAAAAATATATGTGCTACTACCCATACTGGCACTGACTGCCTGTATGTCTAACCCAAGAATTGATGATCTATCCTCTGCACAACGAGCAAAAGCGGCAAGCATGCCAGTACATGCAGATAACCCCTACCCGCAAGCTAAAGTACTCAAGACGGTAACGGGTTTAAGTTGTAACCGAAATGCTAATCAGCGTCAGGATGTAAGCAGGGATGAAGCCCTAGAGGGTATCAAGATACAGGCAACCATGATTGGTGCAGATGCAGTAGTAAACAACATCTGTCAGAAGAATTCTGATACAGACTGGACTAATAACTGTTGGGCTTCGGTGAAGTGTATCGGGGACGCTGTTAAGCTCTGAGGGATACGCCCATGCACCACGTGTTTGCAGAACAACGATGTTACGGTACATGGGCGATTTGGTATATAGTACTAACATTCATCCAACAATCCAATATCGCAATGAATAATATGAAGATGGTTACTGTTAGGAAACAAGAAGCTGAATATCTATCATTGCTTCTTGATAAAAAAGTTAATGAAGGCGATGAGTTAACTGAATTAGATGATAAAAATAATGTTATAGACACAATCGATTACATGAAAATCAAAGAAGCATATTCAAAATCTCATGACATAAGGAAGTTTGAAATAGACCTATACTGGAAACGAGCCACTTACTTTTGGTTATTTATGGTTGCTTTGTTCACCTTGATTGGACTGGCTATTAAATCAGATGACCATTTTATTTTAGCAATCACACCTCTGGTATGTATCTTTGGAATTTTGATATCTCAATCCTTTAATTTCGCCAATAAAGGCAGTAAGTATTGGCAAGAACATTGGGAAAAAAACTTAGACATGTTAGAATTTTATGTTTCTGGTGATTTATATAAAATAAAAACCGAAACCAAAGATAACAAACCATCAGTTAGCTTCATAAATGAATATATTTCCGCGTCATTAGTTAATTTGTGGAAACTAACTACATTTTTGTTCGTAGTACGTTCAGTAATCATGATTGATTCAATCTTCTATAAAATAATCATACTATTTTCTTATTTCGCCTTGGCACTTTTTGTTGAACGGAATACAAAGAATAAACTTGAAAATAAAGTTATATCACCAAGTGGTAATGTTAAATTTTCAAAGCGATAGTATAAATTTTTTTAGTCGTTTGAAAATCTAAATTACCTCCCACTTCAACCCACTATCACGGCTTTCATGATCGTACTTCTCTTTCAGTACATCTAGCATGATACGCTCTGGTGAGTCCCAAGCAAGTTCGGGATACTGAACTTGCTTACCATCAATGTAGTACTGGATTTCTTCACCTACTTTCCTTAACTCAAATCTACCAACCTTAAAACTATCAATCTTCATCCTTTCCTCCGCAAGTCTTGAGTACTTGTACCGCGTTGATCACTTCACTTGAGTACTGTGTAAGCACACTGAGTTCAAACAGGGCATCTTGGCTCGGGTTCAGATAGCTCCAAATGTTGTGTATCTGTACTGCTCTATAATCTTTATCCTCAACCGTAAATGAGTTTGTATCAGTACTACTGATCCTTACTTCATCTGTGACGTACATGAAGAAGTACTTATCTTGTGTTTTACTATATTCTATTCTTAACATGTTTACCTCATTAGTTATATGAGGTATTTATCATAGATCTATGAAATTCAATGATTTTGTGATATTTAGATACTTTTGGGTTAAGGGATAAGGCCATGAATGGTAAAGTGCGGGAAGTCTTTAAAAAAGCATATAAGATATTTAAAGTAGTAGCTATTACGATACTGTTAGTATTTTCATTATGGTTAGTCATTGGTGGAGCTTATAAGAAAGATATCGGTAACTTATCAGATTGGATAAGTGCCTTTAGTAGTATTGTAACTTTAATAATTGCTGCAATTGCTTATTCGAAATGGCAAGAAACAAAGTATCGAGATGACTCTTATCAACTTCAAAAAGACATCATCACAAAGAACTACTATTCACTTTATAAAACAATTGATGATCTTAATGTTAAAATAGGGGAAATCAAATACAAATGCTTGGACTTGCACCATAGCCTAAAGAAAAGCGTAATTGAGAACATGCAAGAAAACCTCATTGATTCAATGTCAAAGCTAGAATTAACCAGCCAAGAGATTAAGGGGAACATTGAGATTTTATCAATGTTCAACTGCCACTTGAATGAGACATTTAAAAACGTAAACCACAATATTCTACTTCGTATTGAAATGACTAACACTACTATAAGAACGATTACATACTCTCTTAAAGGTATTCAAATGGATGAGTTTGAATTCATGAGAAAAAAGTCACTTAATTTTTTAGCTACTGCAATAGATTCTCATGAACGAAATGCTAAAGTTCTAAAGGAAGGAAGAACTTACTTGTACAATTCCAACGTTCAACTACATGAGTTTTTTGTATTCAAACCAAAAAAATGAATTAATTAAGTACCCAAGCGTCCTTGAGTACTACTACATTACTTGCTCTAGAATCACTTCAAGTACCAGAAGCCGTTTACGATCATCGTGAGTGGCTTCTATCTCTTCAAGATTCGGTACTTCATGTCCATCTATAAAGTACCGCACCGTTCCTGCATCATTCAGTACTTCAAATCTGTCTACATTTATACGTTTCATGCATTAAAGGCTTCAGTAACATACTGTTTGAAGGCTTGTTTGGTTTGCTCAACACCAGCCACCATGCAGTACTGTTCGTATAAACGTAATGTGATGGTATTATTCATACGTTCATTCAAATGGAACTTGATACCGTTAAACTGAGCATTTAAAGGATGTGAATTTGAATATTCTTTACTGTAGGTTTGTAAGAATACTTCACGTGCAATCTGTTCAACTGGTATCTTACTGTACTCTTCATTTTGTTTAACTTTCTCTACAACTTCCTTATATGTATCAGTGCTAAACGTTTTGTTAGTCAGTTTCTCAGTATCTTTATACTCATTCCCATCAAGTACTATAGAGTACTCTTTGTTGCTATTTTTCTTACGCGAAGTACTGGTACTTACCTCAATGTCTAAGAACTTCAATAACTCATCAGTACTTATAGCCTCTTCAACTAACATGCTTTTGATAGTTGTCAGTACTTCCTTATGACGTGCTTTACATTCACTTTCTGTTTTAGCTGATTCTGAAATCTGCTTCAACTCATCTTCACTGTAATACTTCAGTGCTGCTAAAATTTGTGCCGATTCAATTTTACCGATGTTAGTAGTCATGATTTTTCTCGCTATTAAGTTAGGTTGGTTCGTTGTGTGGAATGCAATCTAATTGCTGGAAAAATATATTGCAAGAGAAAGATCACAGCAAATTAAATTAATTTTTAACCCCAGAATCACAGAAGCATAATGTCATTAAAATCAATAGTTTACAGAACAAAAATAATATTACTGAAAATTCCATTTATATATATCGGTATCACATACAACTAACTTCCATATTAGTACTGTATGACACTTCATAAAATACCAGTACTTCATATTGATAGGTATCAGTACTTTCAATTTTGATATATCGGTAAGTACTGAAGCATTAACAATAGCTAGCGGGTACTTATGCATGATATCTGACCGCACCATCATAGGGGATAGATTGATCCCTTGATCATGTACTGGCCTTCAACAGGCCAGGGCAAGTGAGCGTAGCGAGTGCGTCAGGTACAAATCGGTACAATCCCCCTACTGTTCTTTTGTATTTGAGTACTTGAAAGGATTTCTTACGCACGAATGCCGAGTTCCGAGGCATGAGTAGTAAGCAAATCGGTTTATGTTGAGTAAGCCCAAGAGATAAGTACATCTTCAACAGATACAGTGATCTTTGGGCTTACTGACCACTGTCCTCATACATGCCTTTCACTATTAACGAATCTCACATCAGGCTCGTACCTCGCCTAATGCAAGATTGTCTCACTCACTCGTAAAAATCCCGCTGTTGCGGTCTTTTTCCTTCGTTCAGATTTCTTCAATTCAATTTTCTGACAAATAATAGTTATACTATATAAGTAATAATTATCAGATTATGATGGTGCAATCAGATTTCACCCGAGTATCGAGCCAACTGATCAAGCCAGTCCAGCCCTTTTGTATCTGCATACTGCTCCTGCTTATGGCACCACTTTTCAAATAACGCACGTATATTCAGTTTTTCCTTGTTGGTGTTCTTCCAGCTAGCGAATCGTCGTGAAAGTACTTTATCGTCATCATCACGTGTAGTACTTCCCAAGGGTCTTCCCCCTTTCTTTTGAGTACTGACAAGTCCAATATCTATGTAGTTGTACGTTGCCCCGCTTATGGTATGGGCTGTCACTTCATCGTATACGTACACATTCATTATCTGAGTACTGCTATAGTCGCGGATAACGCCACGATAGATGTACTGATTCAAAGTCTCAAAAGTCCACTCATTCACTAAGTCAGTACTCTGAATTCCCCATATGTTGTCGTAATGAGGTATCACTACATTACTTGGATTCATTGCCGCCATGAACACGCATGAAGTTTTGTGCTGAAGAGTATTAATACCACGTTGCACAACTCCAACTTGGGATTCACGATTCAAGGTAAAGTTGATGGATTCATCATTGTTCTTTGACCAGTAGTAGTTCTCTACATTGCTAAGTATCCAATCCTGAATCAGTGGAATGTGTTCAGAGGTTCTCATGATGTTCTTGCTGAGTCCGTACTGATTACCCGCAAGGAAGTAGTTCATCACAATGCGTTTATTGTTATCTTCCTGCCAGTGAGTTTTTGAGTACTCAACCTTCTGGAACTTGTCAGCGTGAGCACGGTACAAGCATGACATTTCAAACTGATTGGCAAGGTATGTGATATCGAGTTCATCAGCATATGCCGGGATATCATAATCGCCCCACACAATGATCTTGTCTGATTCGGTGGTAAGAGATTTAGCAAGTATTCCCCGGCGATGGTAGCCCGATAACTGATTGTAGTAATCCCATGCACCTAACATATCTTCACTGACGTTCTCACGTGGGCACATATCGAAACTGAGATAGGTACTATCGAGTTCCCCACCTTCCCCATCAATTTCAATGTAGCCGCCAGTAATGAAAAGCTTGTTGTACACTGCTTCAATATTGTCTTCCTTCTTGTTACGTGCAAGCACGCTACAGAAGTTCAAACTGTCATCAATGAAGATCTTCCAGCCTTTAAGACGCCAGCGGTCAATCTTGTAGAACATTTTATCGGTGATGAATATTGTGCAGTCTTCAGGTTTCATGAGGTACATATGAATTTCACTGAGCAAATCGCCCTTGAACGATTCACTATGTAGTACTTTCACATCAATCATACCCCGTGAGAATTCATTGATAAGTTTAATGGTAGGCTGTACTACTAACTTACGTCCCGGTAATTTGCATTGTGCTTTTATGTGATTACCTTTACCTGTTCCAGGTTCACCACTTATGTACTTTATTTTTCCTTGATAAATAGTCATATAATTATAATCCTTTAGTTAATTTTCCTTGAGGTGAGGTATGTTCATGCATACCTCACCTTTTACTTTTACTTCTTCGCTTTGTTATATGCTCTGGTATAAGTCTGACGATGAGAAGTACGAGAGTACTTTGCATTCATTTCTTTCGTAATTTTATTGAATGACTTACCATCTTTGCGTGATTGTACTATTTCATCAATCTGCCGTTCAGTAAGTCTTGGTTCATTAGTACTTTTACGAGTTGCTTTCTGCATGTTTTGCTTCTGCGTAACCCACTGCAAGTTATCAATATGATTGTTTTGCTTATCTCCATCAATATGATCTACAACTAGGCCAGGTACTGTATTAGGCTTGAAAGTTTCAGCAACAATTCTGTGCACTTCTTTGGTAACTCCTTTCTGTCCTTTCCCCATCGCAATACATACTTTTTTATAGCCATTAGTTCCAGGTTTAGGCTCTAATGGATTCTTCTTGTTGATATTACGTACAACACCAGCATTGCTTACTTCATAATTTTTATACTTTGTCTGTTTCCATATAATATTCATAATACGTCCTTGTGTTGATTTACTACTTCCTGTAGTAATTTTTGTTATAGGCTTAGAGCCTGTGCTTTGTTGATTATTAGTAGTAAGGCTGCACTTTTCGATAAGCCCTTTTTCTTCGCTATTTCATCAAGATAATCCGATTGTCTCTGGTTCATCTTGAATGACATGCGTATATCCTTGAGTTCTTTCTCACTCATTCTGTTATGTCCTTTCTCATGATTTTGACGACAAAAAACGCACCTCAATTGAGGTGTATTATTCTTTCTACATTGTTATTTATCTTTCGTCGGTGCCAAGAGCCATATAATCGCGAAAATTGCATAGCATGTAATTGCAATTTTCGGGAGTCCAGCGAAGATTAAGATAAGTATTAGAGGGATAATCATATTCATGTTCCTTTTTAAATCGACATGAATATTTATCGATAGTATAGAATTTTTAGCCGAAACGTTTCACGGGAATTTTTAGGTATCAAGTACTCAACATTGATATATGGTATTGAGTAATTTAGAAATGATATATGTTCGAAAATATTTAGTACTTTTTTGTTTAAACTATCTCAGAAGCGTTTTAAGACATTTTAAAGCAAGGCTACATCATTGCATTACCACCAATAAAAAAACGCCTTAAAACGTTCCCTATGCGTTAGCTATGAGTGCTTTTCATGGAAAAATAGATGAAATAAATAATTATTCTTTCCCTATTCACATTTCTTACATAAAAAACGTCCCGAAGGACGTTTATGCATTTACTGCACGTAATGCGTGTTGGAATTGCTTCTGAAGATATGCTGACCAATGATTTACAACTTCTAGGTCTTTAGAGTTAACTTCTCGCTTGTAGGATACTTCACCGCTAACAATATTGAATGATGCAAAACCAAGATCAAGTACTAAGTCTTTTGATAGTGAACCATTACTAATTACTGCACCGTCTTTATCAATCATAAGTACATGCTTTATAATTTCACTATGATAACTGATACTTATGAACGTAACCCCATTACCTTTTACTACCAATATACTATCAATTACCTTTCTGAGTTCTACTTCAAGCCTGCTCCGTTCTACAATATTTTCGATTTCATGAATAGAATTCGAAAGAGTAATATTTGATACACTGCCAGCATCCTCTAATGATGCCAAACGGTCACTCAGTACAGACAACCTATCTTCAGATTGTGCCTTAAGATCTAACATATCAAAGCTTGGAGTACGGCCTGCTTCCTTAATCCTCTCGATACCTTTAGAGTATTCATCAATGATTCTTTTTTCTTCAACAATCTCCGAACGTACCGTATCTATCTCTGTTATATCACTCTTTCTAAATACACGTTCAAAATCAACTTGCTGAACATGTTTCAAGATCGCTCTTTCTAACACTTTATAGTTATGGTTTACAGCTTGGCAGCCATGCTGCTCTATTGCAGCAAGACACTTTGCATAGCGATACTTCCCAACAACTTTTACTGTTAGTGCATAACTACATAGACCGCACTTTAGCATTCCACCAAATACAGTCTGTTTCTTGTTATCTCTTACCCGTCCGACAAAATTATGCTGTTGTAGCTTCCTCTGTACCTGTTCAAACTCTTGTTCTGTTACAACTGCTGGGTACAAATTCTTAAATACAAACTTGTTAACTTCTTCTGTATCTTTATCAAAATCACGCTCAATACTATTTGAAAGGTAATCACCCTTACAACGCACATTACGAAGTACTTTGCATACTTTCGCAGTTGTCCACTTAACATCAGTTAAGTACTTGTTCTGTTCATTTAAGGTCTTACCTATGGTGTATGAACCAAGACCATTTAGATATAATTCGAATATTTCACGTACTAATACTGCTTTATCATTAAGTACGTACTTATCGTCAATAATACTAATCCACGGTGGAGTATTCTTAATCATATACTGACCTAATGACTTAGCTTTCTCTCGCCTTTTACTCCAGCCGGATTTAATTCTCTTTGACTTTATGGTACTCTCTTCATTCGCTCTTGAAGCGATAATCGTTGCAAGTGTTAAAGACATTTTATTCTTAGGGCTTATAACTAGATTCTGTTCAACATCGTGCAATTCAATATTGTGCTCGGCAAGCAATGAAAGGTACTTCATTACCTTGAATGGGTTTTGCCTGCTAAAGCGGTCGAGGCTTTCACAGATAAGTGCAGTACCATCTATAAGCCCTGCATCTACTTTAGAGAACAGCATCCCCAAACCAGACGTATCATGTAGATGATGGCCTTTAAATGCTGATTTCCCGCTATCTACGATCATCTCGGTATTGTTACAATCCAGGCCCAGGGAATGCCCCATGTTCTGAACATACGCAACTAACCTTGCTTCCTGGCGATCAAGACCATCGCCAGTATTTTGAGATTCAGAACTGATACGGCAATACAGGAAGCACTTACGCATATAAGAGCACCTAAAAATTATGTATAAGATCTATGGTATCAAAAATTGCGACACGATTAAAAAAGCACGCAACTATTTAGCGTCTTCCGGTATCGACTACTGTTTTCATGACTATCGCGTGGATGGCATTGATGACGCGCTGCTGCAATCGTTTATCGATCAGCTCGGTTATGAGGCGCTGCTCAACACGCGCGGAACCACGTGGCGCAAGCTGCCGGAGGCCGAACGCGACGCGGTAAACGATGCCGCCAGCGCCAAAGCGGTGATGCTGGCGCAGCCTGCCATCATCAAGCGTCCGGTGTTAGCCGCGCCGAATGGCGATCTGCTGGTCGGCTTCAAAGATTCCCTTTATTCCGCCTTTATCCAGGAGAAGTCATAACATGTTCTGTCCGGTTATTGAGCTGGCTCAGCAGCTTATCCGTCGTCCGTCTCTCAGCCCGGATGATGCCGGTTGTCAGGCGCTGCTGATTGCGCGTCTGGAAGCCATCGGCTTCAGCGTTGAGCCGATGCACATTGGCGATACGCTGAACTTTTGGGCGACGCGCGGCCAGGGCGAAACGCTGGCGTTTGCCGGTCATACCGATGTGGTGCCGCCGGGTGATGCCAACCGCTGGATCAGCCCGCCGTTCGAACCGAGCATCCGCGATGGCATGCTGTTTGGTCGTGGCGCGGCAGATATGAAAGGCTCGCTGGCAGCGATGGTGGTGGCAGCGGAACGCTTTGTTGCCGCTAATCCGCAGCATAAAGGTCGTCTGGCGTTTCTGATTACCTCCGATGAAGAAGCCTGCGCTGTAAACGGTACGGTGAAAGTGGTTGAGCGCCTGATGGCGCGCAACGAACGCATGGATTATTGCCTGGTCGGCGAACCGTCGAGCACCGAGATCGTGGGTGATGTGGTGAAGAATGGCCGGCGCGGCTCGATGACCGCGAATCTCACCATTCATGGCGTGCAGGGCCACGTGGCCTACCCGCATCTGGCGGATAATCCGGTGCATCGCGCCATGCCTGCGCTGAATGAGCTGGTGGAGACAGTTTGGGATGAAGGCAACGAATTCTTTCCGCCGACCAGCATGCAGATCGCCAACGTGCAGGCCGGCACCGGCAGCAACAACGTGATTCCTGGCGAATTCTTTGTGCAGTTCAACTTCCGTTTCAGCACCCAATTGACCGATCAGATGATCAAAGATCGCGTGGCGCAACTGCTTGATCGCCATCAGCTGCGCTACACGCTGGAGTGGAATGTTTCCGGTCAGCCGTTCCTGACCTCACGCGGCAAGCTGGTGGATGCCGTGGTAAACGCTGTGGCGCACTATAATGAGATTAAGCCGCAGTTGCTGACGACCGGCGGCACCTCCGATGGGCGCTTTATCGCGCGCATGGGTGCGCAGGTGGTGGAACTGGGCCCGGTGAACGCCACCATTCATAAGATCAATGAGTGCGTGAAAGCGTCAGATTTGCAGATGCTGAGCCGTATGTATCAGCGCATCATGGAACAGCTGATCGCCTAAGCGCGCAGAAGGAGAAAGGGGATGGAATTCTTTAAAGAGTACTGGTGGATCCTGGTGATCCTACTGATGGTTGGTATTTTGATGAACGTTTACAAAGACCTAAAACGTATCGATCATAAAAAATTCATGGATAACAAACCGACGTTGCCGCCACATCGTGATTTCAACGATAAATGGGACGACGAAGACGACTGGCCGAAAAAGAAATAACCTCCATATCGCTAACGGCGCGAAAATCGCGCCGTTACGCTTTCTGCTACATCATCATCACCACATCATCATCGCCCGGTTTGGCACCGCTGAGCGCCTCATCGAAGTAACGACGCGGCACGGTATAACGCAAATGATTCAGCGCCAGCTCCATGCTGCGATCGTTAATGGCGTGCGGTAAATCTTCCACCACATCCAGCGTGACATCGCCGCCCAATGACATCAGACGTTGCTTCGCCTCTTCGGCGCGTTGCAGCGGGATCTGTTCGTCGTAATCACCGTGAATCAGATGAATGGTGTTACGCGTGCTGGCCCGCAGCGGCAGCGTGGCATAGCGGCCGCTGAAGACAATCGCGCGTCCGGCTAAATCCGGCTGCGCTTTTATGCCTTCCAGCACCATGATGCCGCCCTGTGAAAAACCCACCAGCGCCGTTGCTTCGGCACGCACGCCGCTCTCCTGCTGCCAGTGACGCACCGATCCCACGAATTCTGGCATGATCGCATCCACGCCCTGCTGCTCAGAACGATCGTGTGGCGGAATATCGGCAAACCATTGGCGCCCTTGCGGCACGCTGCCCGCGTAAGGTGCGCCGACTGACACCACCAGCGCCTGCGGGAACGCTTTCGCGAACCAGCTGCCAATCTGCGCCATTGAATCCGGGTTGTCGTTGATGCCGTGATAAAGCAGAAACAGCTGCGCTGCACTGCTAGGTTGCTGAACAATTACATATCGTAGTGCCATAAGATCCTCCTCAAATCACTATACGCCGCTGCTGGCACAGAGATATCGGGAAAATTTGAACGAGATAATGGATTTATTGCAATGAACGCAGCCGCTGCGCGGCATCGGGATTGAGGTGAATCAGTGCTGCGGCCGCTTCCAGGCGCAGCTGGTTTATCAGGGCTTTACGCCCGCTGAGACCGGCATGTTGCGCGGCTTGGGTTAGCGTCTGTTTTTGCTGCAGGATGGCATTCAACAGCGATGAAGGAGACTGGCGCACCAGCCGCTGTAGCGCCGCGTAACTGGCTTCGAACGGGCGCTGCGCCCAGGCAAAACCGGCTAACAACGCCCAGTCATCGTCGTTGAGTTGCTGGCTGGCATCGTTTGTCAGCGCTAATGGCAGTTCGATGATATCTCGCAGCCACGGCCAATCCCGCGCCAGGCGCTGCGCAGCCTGCTGTTGTAGAACTTCACCTTCCGCAGATGTTGCCAGCATCGCCATCGCCGCATAGCAACCGCTGCTCGCTTCGCGCTGCGAGCCAATACGCACCAGCGTAAAACCGCAGGCGCGCCAGAAGTGCCACAAAGATTCGGTGTAGCCGAAACTTACGGAGAGATAATCACAGCCCTGCGCCTGCTGACGTGCGGTGGCCACCAGCGCTTTGCCAATCCCACGCTGACGTTGTGATGCCTGCACCGCGATTCGGCTAATGCGCTGTGAGCGCAGCGTCGCCGCCTGCGCGAAACCGGCATGGGCCGCCAGCGATTGCGCCACCAAATTACCGCGTGGCCGACGATGACCGGCCCACACCGCATCGGCTAATGGCTGATCCAATCCGCCCTCTTCCACCAGCCACAGCGCGCCAGTTACCTGATCGGCTTCACCCGCCAACCAAAAGCGCATGCCGGGCGCATCCAGCATGCGCCGCAAATCCAGTGGCGAAGTGCGATAGTGCGCGCTGGCAAGCAGGCGATATCCTGCTTCCAGCGCCGCTAAGTTGTGGTCTGGCGTGGCTGGATAAATCGCGATCTCGCCGCTTACATTGCTCTCCTGCGCATCTTCAAACAGCAATGCCTGGCTGAGCCACTGCTCCAGCGGATCGTTTGGCGACCAGCGCAACGGCTCGTCGAGCTGGAAGAGGCGCACATCCGGCAAGGTGGCGCAGAAGCGCAGCATAAAGCCGCGTCCGGTGCCTTCGTAACCTTGCACGGTGGTAATAAGCAGCACGCGCGGGAAACGATGCACCAGTTGCTGCAGGATCGGCGCGGGAATGGCGGCAGCTTCGTCGACAATCAGCCACTGCGCCTGAGGCGGATTTTCCTGCGCGAGGATGGCATCAGGCGCCATGAAACTGAAATGCTCACCGGCAAACTCGGCCAATACCGCCGTTGAGACTTTGGCTGGCGCCGTGACTAAGCAATGTTGATTGCGCTGCGCCAGCATGCCGGCCAACGCGGATTTGCCGCGACCGCGCGCGGCGGTGATCACCGCAACGCCTTGCGGCATCGCTTCAAGCTGTTCAAGAATTTGCGACTGCTGCTGCGGTGCCTGACAGCGCCAGTCGGGCAGATGCGTTTCCACGGGATAACGCACCGCTTGATGCTGACGTTGCAACATCACCTGCGCATCTTGCAGCATCAGAGATTGCAGATGGTGGATAAAGTGCGGCGTGGCGATCGGCTCGGCGACATCTGCCCAGCGCAGGCTGTCGGCATCGGTTTGGTTGGGCCAGCTTTTCCAGGCAGGCGTTAACAGCAATAACCAGCTGCCCGCGCGTAAGGTTCCGGCCAGCGCGGCAAAAGCTTCGGCGTGAAAACCGCTGCGCGCATCGAATATCGCGTGCTGGAATTCACGGCCCAACAAAGTACGTAAAGCAGTGGGCGCGACGGCCTGCGGGAAATCGGCGCTGTCGCTCACCGTCAGCCAGTCACCGGGCAGCGCGGTGAGCCAACCTGTGGCCTGCTGCTGCGCCCAATCCGCATCACCCGCTATAACGCAAAGGCGGCGAATGCCTGCACGCTGCATCGCCGCCGTTTGTTCAATCAAGGAGATCACTTGCTAGCAAAGGTGTTGCACTGGCCAGGATCGCCGCTATCAAAACCGCGTTTCAGCCAGGTGTAACGCTGCTGAGAGGTGCCGTGCGTGAAGCTATCCGGCACTACGCGGCCCCGACCTTTCTGCTGCAGACGATCGTCACCAATCGCTTCAGCGGCGTTGAGTGCTTCCTGCAGATCGCCCACTTCCAGTATGTTTTGCTGCTGCATGTAATGGCCCCAAACGCCGGCAAAGCAGTCCGCCTGCAGCTCCATTTTCACCGACAATTGGTTCGCCTGCGCCTGGCTCGCACCCTGCTGCATCTGACGCACTTTCGGCTCAATGCCCAGCAGTTTTTGTACGTGATGACCCACTTCATGGGCGATCACGTAGCCTTGCGCAAAATCGCCACCAGCACCGAGTTTGGTTTTCATATCATCGTAGAATGACAAATCGATATACACGGTTTGGTCGGCAGGACAGTAAAACGGCCCCATCGCCGATTGTCCGGTCCCGCAGTTGGTGCGCGTCGCCCCGCGATACATCACCAGCTTCGGCGGCACGTATTGCTTGTTCATCTGCTGGAACAGCTTGCTCCAGGTATCTTCGGTGGTCGCCAGAATTACCGAGGTGAATTTTGCATCTTCGTTACTCTGCGCGCTGTTCACCTGCCGCTGCTGCGAAGTGGGCGCGACATTACCGCCGCCACCTTCCAATAGCGCGGTGAGGTCGTAGCCGTAATAGCCGGCAACGGCGACTACCACCAGCAAGATAAGGCCGCCTTTGCCGCGTGGAATGCGGATTTGTCGTCCACCGCCGCCGCCAAGGCCCGGTGAATCATTGCGTCGATCTTCTACGTTGTCGCTCTCACGACGCCCTTGCCAGCGCATGGTCTAACTCCTTTAAACATGTTTGGCATGATTTTAGTTGGCGGCAGCGGGAAGCACCAGTGTTGTCGTTGCAGAACACCGTAGGGTCGGCATTCATGCCGACCTGAACACGCTATATTGCGGGCATAAAAAAAGGTCGTCATAAATGACGACCCTACGGGAGAGGTGGACGAACTTAGTCCAGCTTGACACCTAAACGGTGTGCAACTTCTTCGTACGCTTCAACCAGGCCACCGAGGCTCTGACGGAAACGGTCTTTGTCCATTTTGTCCATGGTGTTTTTGTCCCACAGACGTGCGCCATCTGGTGAGAACTCATCGCCCAGCACCACTTCGCCGTTGAACAGACCAAACTCCAGCTTGAAGTCGACCAGGATCAAACCTGCGTCATCAAACAGTTTGCTCAGCACTTCGTTGGCTTTGAAGGTCAGCTCTTGCATGCGTGCCAGATTCGCTTTGCTCACCCAGCCGAAGGTTTCGCAATAGGATTCGTTGACCATCGGGTCGTGTTTGGCGTCATCTTTCAGGAAGAGATCAAACAGCGGTGGATTGAGCACAATGCCCTCTTCCACGCCCAGACGTTTTACCAGCGATCCTGCCGCACGGTTGCGTACCACGCACTCTACCGGCACCATCTCCAGCTTTTTCACCAGCGCTTCGTTATCCGACAGCAGCGCTTCCATCTGGGTCGGAATGCCCGCTTCCTGCAATTTGGTCATGATGAAATGGTTAAACTTGTTGTTTACCATTCCTTTGCGATCAAACTGCTCGATTCGTGCACCGTCTCCTGCTGACGTATCGTTGCGGAATTCAAGTACCAGCAGATCCGGATTATCGGTGCTGTATACGGTTTTCGCTTTACCGCGATACAACTCAGCTCGCTTTTGCATCTTGTTAACTCCAAACATGAAAGAACCCGTGTTCAGCGGTGTTTCACCGCGCGCCGATTGCGTGACGCAATCGTTTACTTCGCCGGGCGCTATTATACACAAAATGCTTAAAGGGTTTGTGTATATGCCAAATCAAAAAAGGCCGGAGAATCTCCGGCCCTTTGGCAATTTATTTCAGCGCGCCTTGAATCACCTGCACCAGCGCGTCGTTCTGCGCCTGGGTTAGCACGTGACCTTTCGGATCGATGAACTGCAGACTGCTGCGGTTATCCAGATCGCCAACCTGCAATTTGTAATCGCCGTTTGGTAGTTCTGGATCTTTGGCGCCGATCTGATCCCACACGCCGCTGCCCGGCTGTTTGTAGGTCACTTTCAGGCTGCCCTGCGAACGGTTGTCATCAGTGACTTCCATGCCCACGCGTTTCAGCGCCGCTGGCAAACGCTGCCAGGTGACATTAAACGGTGCGCGCAGAATCAACAGCGGTAAACCGGTGTCATCCGCGCCGCTCTGGACATCAATCTGTCCTGTCGCACGGTTGGCCGCCGCATCCTGGCTGGCAGAATCCACTTTATCCAGACCGGTGCTGATGTCGTTCAACATCTGGCCGGTATAGCGTTGAATCTGCGCTGGAGATGTCACCGCCTGACCAGACTGCTGCAGTTCCAGCAGACGAACGGTCAGCACTTGCTGATAGCTCTGATTCTGCACGCTGATCTGATAGCGACCGCGATACTGGTTATCTTCGTCAGCACGGTTCCACTGCACCCAATCAGTGGTCAGCTGTTGGCCAGCATCATCACGTTGAGCGATCGGGAACTTGTACGACTGAACCACACCAACCACTTGCGACCAGATCGAACCACGGCTGCTTTCGACTGCCAGCACGCCCGTATTACCGGTGAACTGTGCACGCGTGCCGTTTAACAGCGCCAGCGGCTGGGCTGGCGGACGAATATCCAGCTCTTTGCCAACCGCGCCTTTCGCCACGCTATGCGGAACATCGTAATCACCATTCTGCAACGGCAGAATCATGCCCGCTGGGGCTTTTAAATCGTGCAGCTCAGGCGCCTGCAGGTAAGATTCATCACCGCTGACCTGGCGCTTATAACGCTGATCGTTGGAACACGCTGTTAGCAGCATCAGAGTGGAAAGGCCCACTACCGTTGCCAGCGTCGAGCGCTTAACTGAATAACTCATTGATTCTCCCTAAATTATCGCAGACCCGCTTTAATCAGCGCTTGCGCCGTTTTCGCCTGACCGGCTTCGGTCAGTGGCGTCATTGGCAAACGCAGCGTGTCATCCGCGATTAATCCTAGCTGTTTTGCTGCCCATTTCACCGGGATTGGATTGGGTTCACAGAAAAGCGTCTGGTGCAGATGCATCAGACGCTGATTCAGGCGACGCGCTTCGGCGAATTTGCCCTGTTGCGCCAAGGCACAGAGTTCAACCATTTCACGCGCTGCAATGTTAGCCGTGACCGAAATTACGCCTTTGCCGCCCAGTTGCATGGAGTCCAGCGCCGTCGCGTCATCGCCGCTGACGATGATGAACTCATCATTAACCAGCTCTTGGATCTGTGAGATGCGTGATAAGTTCCCGGTGGCTTCTTTGATTCCGATAATATTTTTAATTTCGGCCAGACGCGCGACGGTTTCCGGCAGCATGTCGCAACCGGTACGCGAAGGAACGTTATACAGCATCTGCGGCAGATCGGTACTTTCCGCAATGGCTTTAAAGTGCTGGAACAAGCCTTCCTGCGTCGGACGGTTGTAATAAGGCGTGACCGTCAAACAGCCCACGACACCGCTGCCGGTAAAGCGTTTGGTCAGAGAGATGCCTTCAGCAGTAGCATTTGCGCCGGTGCCAGCGATAACCGGAATACGGCCATCCGCCAGTTCCAGCGTTTGCATAACCACATCACCGTGCTCGTCATGGCTGAGCGTGGCAGATTCGCCGGTGGTGCCAACAGAAACAATCGCCGCGGTGCCGCTGGCAACATGATAATCAATCAGTTTTTTCAAACTTTCGCGGCAGACATTACCTTTTTCATTCATTGGCGTAATGAGCGCAACAATACTTCCGGTGAACATGGGCTATCCCCTCGACAAACAAGTGCCTCATGTTACGTTTTACATTGAAAGAAAAGCAAGCGAGCCACGCCATTCCCGCGCTTGTCAGCAGTTTTTTTTATGTTTACCTTATAGTTATTAGCGAACGTACAGGAAATGCCATTTTGTCGCAGTCACAGCCTCACCATCTGGTGATCACCGCACTGGGCGTTGATCGTCCGGGTATCGTCAATACCATCACCCGCCACGTCAGCAGCTGCGGCTGTAATATCGAAGACAGCCGTTTGGCGATGCTGGGCGATGAGTTCACCTTTATCATGCTGCTTTCCGGTAGCTGGAACGCGATAACCCTGATTGAATCAACGCTGCCGATGAAAGGGGCCGAGCTCGAACTGCTGATTGTGATGAAGCGCACCAATGCACGCGTCACGCCACCGATGCCCGCCACCGTATGGGTGCAGGTTGAAGTGCCGGATTCACCGCATATCATTGAACGCTTTACCGATCTGTTCGATAAACATCAAATGAACATCGCCGAACTGGTATCGCGGATTCAACCCGCTCAGGACGACGTTGCGCCCACGCTCTATATTCAAATGACGGCGCACAGCCCGGCCAATCAGTTCAGTGCGCCCATCGAGCAGGCTTTCAATCAGCTGTGCGAAGAACTGCATGCACAAGGCTCGATTCGTCTTTATAGTGTCACCGACGATGCTGACAGCACCGTTTAATCAGACTCCGGGTTATTTCGCCACACACTCTGCCGCTGCGGCAAACCGTGTTGTGAAATAACCCTGACGGTAAACACCACCTGGCACTTTTGCTCTTGATGGTGTATTACCCACAGCATGTAGAAAAAATGGAGAGTTGTGATGAATCCACTGAAAGCCGGTGATACTGCACCGAAATTTAGCTTGCCCGATCAGGACGGCGAACAAGTAAATTTGGCCGACTTCCAGGGACAGCGCGTTCTGGTCTATTTCTATCCGAAAGCCATGACGCCGGGTTGCACCGTGCAGGCTTGCGGACTGCGCGACAACATGGATGAGTTGAAAAAAATTAGCGTTGAGATTCTGGGTATCAGCACCGATAAGCCTGAGAAGCTGTCGCGCTTTGCCGATAAAGAGTTGCTGAACTTCACGCTGTTATCGGATGAAGATCATCAGGTGTGTGAGCAGTTTGGCGTTTGGGGTGAAAAAACCTTTATGGGCAAAACCTATGACGGCATTCACCGCATCAGTTTCCTGATTGATGCCAACGGCAAAGTTGAGAAAGTGTTCGACGATTTCAAAACCTCCAACCATCACGACATTGTGCTGGATTATCTGAAGTCAGCCTGATGTAAACGGGTGCGCAGGTCGCACCCGTTTTCTTTTACTCAGCGCGCGGCTCGTCGAGCGCCGGGGTTTCTGGCCACGCACGCACCACCGCTTTCACCAGCGTCGCCAGCGGAATCGCAAAGAACACGCCCCAGAATCCCCACATCCCGCCGAAAATCACCACCGACAGAATGATCACCAACGGATGCAGGTTGACCGCTTCAGAGAACAGAATCGGTACCAGCACGTTGCCATCCAGCGCCTGAATCACCAGATAAATGGCGATCATGGTCCAGAAATCGCTGCCCAATCCCCACTGGAACAGGCCAACGCCAATTACCGGAATAGTCACCACCATTGCGCCGATATAAGGAATTAAGACGGAAATGCCCACCAGCACCGCCAGCAGCAGCGAGTAGTTGAGGCCCAGCAGCAGGAACGCCAGCCAGGTAACAAATCCCACCGCCACCATTTCCAGCACTTTGCCGCGAATATAGTTGGTGATCTGTTGATTCATCTCTTGCCACACCACGCCCGCCAAACCGCGATTGCGCGGCAGCACGCGACGTACCGCATTCAGCATCTGCTCTTTATCTTTCAGCAGGAAGAACACCATCAGCGGCACCAGCACCAGATAGATCATCAGCGTCATTAAACCCACCAGCGACGCCAGTGAATACTTCACCAGCGATTCGCCCAGGCCAGTGAGACGGCTGCGCAGGTTCTCAACGATGATATCGATGATGCCCGCATCGACCAGCGCCGGATAACGCTTCGGCAGGCCAGCAGCAAACACATAAAGCTTATTCAGCATGTTTGGCAGGTCACGCGTCAGGTTGATACCCTGCTGCCACGCCACTGGCGCGACAATCAGCACCATCACCAGCAAGATGCCGGCAAACACCACCAGCACCGCGCTGGTTGCCCAGGTTCGGCTACAGCCAACACGCTGCAAGCGCACCGTTGGCCACTCCAGCAGATAAGCCAGCACTAACGCCACTAACAGCGGTGCCAGCAAACCGCTGAGGAAGAACAGAATGCAAAACGCCGCCAGCAGAATCACCAGCAGCCCGATGGCCTGCGGATCGCTGAAGCGGCGTTTGTACCATTGATAAAGCAGAACGAGCATTAAAACATCCTTGATACTAAAAATGTGGTCGCCATGAATGGCGACCCTACAAAAAACTTAGTGTGTAATGCTACTGACCAACGCATCCTGGCCGGAGATCATCACGCAGTTACGTCCGGCATTTTTCGCCTGATAGAGCGCGGCATCGGCTTGCTTGAGACTCTGCTCCTGCGTACCACTTTCCGGCTGCCAGTCGGCAATGCCCACCGACAGCGTGACATTGCCGACCTGGTCAATCCAGTTTTCCGCAATGCTGATGCGCACACGTTCAGCCAGTATGCGCGCATCCTCAACCGAGGTCGCAGGCAGCAGCATCAGGAACTCTTCCCCGCCGTTACGGCACACCACATCGGTTTGACGTGCGCTGCTGCGTAAGGTTCGCGCCACATGTTTAATTACCTCATCACCGACGTCATGACCAAAGGTATCGTTGACGCGTTTGAAGTGATCGATATCTAACGCCAGCACCGAGAACGGTTGGCGCATGGTGGCGAAGTAGTCGAGCACCGCGCTCAGGCCACGGCGGTTAAGCAGATTGGTCATGGGATCGCTCTGCACTTCCGATTTAAGACGACCAATTTTGTCCTGCACTAAACCAATGCCGGTAAGCAGCGCGCGTTTGACCTGCGCCGCTTCGAAATACCAGGCGCGAATACCGCCAATCTCACTCGACACGCCTTGTGAATCCATCTGGCTGGCTTTGCGCGCCAGCTGCCACAGCGGCAGCGCAATCAGACGCGCCAGAATCACCGCCACCAGTAAGGTCAGCAGCGCAAACGGCACCGAGTTTTTCAACACTTTCAGCAGTAATCCGGTGAGCGGCGCCAGCGTGACATCGGTGGGTTTCAGCGCCACCACCATCCAGCCGGTGGTCGGCACAATGGCGTAACCGGCCAGCTTAGGCACGTTCTCTTCTGTCAGTTGCACTTCACCGTTGGTTTTCTCTTCGCGCTGGCGATCGCTGACGATGCCCGGCACGCTTTTACCAATCAGCTGGCTGTTCTGGTGATAGAGCACCTGATTATTGCGATCCAGCACGTAAACGTGGGTGCCATCGCGATAGAACTGCTCGCCGAGCAGCGCGTTGAGGATGCTTTTCTTCTTCAGGTAGATGGTACCGCCGACGTAGCCAAGGTAGCGTCCGTCTTTGCTCCAGATCGGCCAGGAGACAAACACAATCAGGTTATTGGCGGCGGAAATGCTGGGCTTGCTGACCATCGGCTGACGCTGCGCCAGCGCCTCACGCGAAGCCTGGCTGGTCAGCTGCATGCCCTTCAGCATCAGCGATTCGGGCGAAATGGCTTTCACGATGCCATTGCTGTCCACAACTGCCACCGAGTTGAAGCTGTTGGTTTGCTCACGCAGGCGATTCACTTCCTGCTGCGACAGATCGGCATTATCAAAATCATTGCCCAACTGCGTCGCGCTGTAGTGCAGCTGCGACTGAGCCAGCTGAAAGAAGACCTCAGTTGTCGCCGCCAGTTTGGTGGCGTAGGCGCGATTAGCTTCGAGAGTGCTTTCGATCAGGACCATACGTTGCACGCGCCAGGTGGCGTACAAGGTGTTGGCGAGCGTGATGACTATGCTGGTGATCGCCAATAGCGCGATCAGCGTTCGCAGGTCAGTTTTTGGCCGCAGGCGCATTAGCATAACGCGCCGGCCTTAGTGAATAGATTCATCAATATGTGTGCCTGACAGTCTTGTTATTGTTGGATGCACTTGCCCTGGTGAGCTAACGGGCGATTGTACACCCACAACGCAAATTGAGCACGAAGCATCCTGTCAGCCACACAGATTTCTTTCTCTGCGCTGGCGCTAATCGATCAAACCGTTGGCGTCGTAAAACGGCCACGGACCGGGATAATCGCCGATGGCACACAAATGCGTGCTCATGCCCTGCTGCGCATGCCAGCGATGCAGCAAGAAACCGGGTGGCTCCAGCACAAAATTGGTTGGGCCATTTTCCGCGAGATCAAACGCCACCTGATGCGATACACCCGGTGCCACACAGGCCAGCGTACCGGCAAAACGCGCCTGCACCGAGCGATGCAGATGGCCGCTCAGCACGCGTTCCACCTGCGGATGGCGCTGGATAATCGCCGCCAGCGCCGCCGGATTGCGCAGCGGTTGGTTATCCATATGTTCTATGCCGCAGAGAAACGGCGGATGATGCAGCATCACCAGCGTCGGCAACTGCGGCTGGCGCTGCAACTGCTCATCAAGCCAGTGCAATTGCGCTTCATCCACGTAGCCCCACGGCTGCTGCGGCACGCTGGAATCGAGCGCCAGCAACTGCACGCCTTTTACCTGCATCTGCCAGTTCAGGGTTTCACCGCGCTGCAGATAGTGATGATCCGGGAATGCCGCACGCAGCGCCTGGCGATCGTCGTGATTGCCTGGCATCAGCATAAACGGCAGTTGCAGCTGGCGCAGCGCCTGCTTCAACGTTTGATACTCTTCTGCCGTGCCGAAATCGACCAGGTCGCCGGTAATCACCACCCTGTCGGGGCGCGGAGTAAGGCGGTTTAGCGTCTCGATGACCCGCAGCAGCGCGGCTTGGGTGTCGACTTTTTTGTAGGACAAACGGCCATTGGCCTTGATGTGTAAATCGCTAATTTGCGCGATTAGCGTCATTGCTTCAGACACGAATTTTTTCCTTTGGATATGAAACGCCGGCCGGTCGCCATTAATGGCGACCCTACAACGGCACTGCACGCTTATCGGTCGCCATTAATCGCGACCCTACGACGGCACTGCACGCTTATCGGTCGCCATTAATCGCGACCCTACGACGGCACCGCACGCTTTTGTAGGGTCGCCATTTATGGCGACCGGGCCAATTAAGAGAACTGCAGCGCAGCGTCCTGCGCCAGCGTCCAGCTCACCGCTTGTCCGGCATGCCAGGCTTCACGTGCGTGGCGATCCACCTGAATCGGCGTGGCCAACCCAATATCGATCATCAGCCGCTGCGATGCGCCCAAAAAGGTGCTGGCAACAATAAAACCCTGGCGCTGATAGCGATCATCGCTGGCCAGCAGCACATCTTCCGGACGGCAGAAACGCTGCGGATTGCCGCGCGTATCCACATCCACGCAGTTAATCGCGCCAACAAAATCGGCGACAAATTTTGATGCCGGATGCTGATAGATGTTCTGCGGCGTATCGATTTGCACCAAACGTCCCTGCTCCATCACCGCGATACGGTCGCCGAGCGCCATCGCTTCCTGCTGATCGTGCGTCACGTAGACTGCGGTGATCGCCAGCTTCTTCAGCAGCGCGCCGATCTCCAGACGCAGACGATCGCGCAGGCGTGCATCCAATGCCGCCAGCGGCTCATCAAACAGCAGCACTTTGGGCCGCGCAGCTAACGCGCGCGCCAGTGCCACACGCTGCTTCAGCCCGCCGGAGAGTTTGTCGATGCTACGCTGCGCCAGCGCGGTGAGATCCACCAGCGCCAGCATCTCCTGCACGCGCGCTTCGCGTTCGGCACGCGCCACGCCCTGCACTTTCAGGCCGTACGCCACGTTCTCGGCCACATTGAGATTCGGGAACAGCGCGTAGTTCTGGAACACCATGCCGACGTTGCGTTTTTCAATCGGCAACGCGGTAACGTTGCGATCGTCAAACCACACTTCGCCGCCGACGTCGCAGCTCTCCAGCCCACTGATAATGCGCAGCGTGGTGGTTTTGCCGCAGCCGGACGGCCCCAGCAGCACCAGCGTTTCGCCGGCATGAACGGTGAGATCGAGCGGTTGTAGCGCCTGATGATGATTAAAGTGACGTGCGCAGCCGCGCAGCGTCACGGTAACGGCCGCAGGATTCATGCTGCCTCCTTGTGTTGGCGCGAAACCGCGCGGTTAAGCCAGTGATTCACGGCATTGAGCATCAGCAGCAGCGGCAGAATCATCAGAATGAAAATCAGCGTGTAGGCGGATCCCACTTCCAGCCGCATCGAGGCGTAACTGTCGGCGAGGCCAACCGGCAAGGTTTTGGTCAGCGGCGTATGCAACATCCAGGTGATGTTGAATTCGCCCACCGACAGCGTGATCACCATAAAAGCACCGGCCAGAATGCCGTTGCGGCAGTTCGGCACCACCACGGTAAAGAAGCGTTGCCACAAGCTGGCACCAAGGCTGGCCGAGGCTTCTTCGAGGCGCGGCATATCTACTGCCTGCATCACCGCCAGCACCGGCCGCATCATAAACGGCAAGGTAAACAGCACGTGACCAATCAGGATAAACAGCCAGCTGTCGCGCAGGCCGGAAAACTGGCCGTAGAGCAGAATGATACCGAGCGCGGTCGCCAGACCGGGCAGCGCCACCGGTAGCATCAAACACTCTTCAATACGTGCCGCCCAGCGGCCCGGCGCTTTCAGCAATCCCCATGCGGCGGGCACGCCAATCACCAGCGTGAGCAACAGGCAGAACAGCGCGATCAGCAGCGACAGCCAGAAAGTATCGGCGTACATCTGCCAGACTTGCTCCACCCACTTCAGCGTGAGGCCGCTGCGCAGGCCGATAAAATAGTTATTGGTGACGCCCGCCAGCATCGACAGCACCACCGGCACGATCATAAACAGCGCGGTAATGGCGGTGATCAGCAGTTGCAGGCTAAACAGTCCACGACGTTTCATGATTGCACCTCCTTAGCCTGCGCCAGACGGCGCGCCAGCATAAGCGCCAGCCAGGCGAATCCGCCCATCAACACTGACAGCGCTGCGGCGGTGGCAAAGTTGGCGTAGTTGGTGAACTCGCCGTAAATGGTCAGCGGCAGCACCGCTAAATCGGTGCCGAGCGTAAAGGCGGTGCCAAAGGCGCCCATGCTGGTAGCGAAGCAAAGCGCGCCGGTAGAGAGCAGCGCCGGTTGCAGGCCGGGCACAATCACATCCCAGGTGATGCGCCACTGGCTGGCACCAAGCGAACGCGCCGCTTCTTCCAGCGAGCGATCGAGTTTTTCACTCGCCGCCACCAGCGTGACGATGGCACGCGGCAGCGAGAAATAGAGGTAACCGATAAACAGCCCCGCCAGCGAATAGGCCAGCGTCCAGCGCTCATGCACCAGGCTCATGCTGATTTGCGCCAGCAATCCCTGACGCCCGGCCAGCATCACCACCAGGAAACCTACCACCACACCGGGAAACGCCAGCGGGAAAGTCAGCAACGCCAGCAAGGTGCCGCGCCCGGTAAAGCGCTGGCGCGCCAGAAAGCAGCCGACGATAGCGGCAATCAGTAACGTCACCAGCGTCACCGCCAGCGACAGCAGCACGGTGTTCAGCAGGCTCAGCAGATAGTGCGGCTGGGTGATCACCGTCCAGTAACCGCTGTGCTGGGTGCTGCGGTCGTCCTGCATACCGATTTGCAACAAACGGGCAAACGGCAGCAGCCAGAAAGAGCAGAAGAACAGCAGCGCGGGCAGCGTCAGCCACAGCCAGCGGCTGCCCGGTTGCGTAGATATCTGGCGGCGCGAGGCCGCCAGGGTGTCAGCCATCGACATTAACGAATCTCGCTCAGGTATTTCGCCGAGAAGGCTTTCTGCGCATCGGCCATCTGCTGATAGTTCACGGTTTGCGCGCGCGCATAATCACTGTCTGGCAGGAAGAATTTCTTCGCCTCTGCGGACATCGCCGAGGTGCGCACCGGACGCAGGAAGGCATTGGCCCAAATCGCCTGACCTTTATCCGACAACACGTAGTCGATCACTTTCTTGCCGTTGTCTGCGTGCGGCGCGTTCTTCACCAGGCTGATGACGTACGGCACCGTAACCGTGCCTTCTTTCGGAATCACAAAGGCGACATTGGCGTGATCTTTATATTTGGCGCGATAGGCGTTGAAGTCGTAGTCGAGCAGGATTGGAATCTCACCGGAGATCAGGCGCGCGTAGGCGGTCTGCTTCGGTACGATTGGCTGATTAGCCTGCAATTTTTTGAACCACGTCAGCGCAGGCGTGAAGTCATTCATATTGCCGCCCTTCGCCTGGTTGACCGCCACGGCCGCCACGTAACCGACAAAAGCACTGGCTGGATCGAGGTAGCCGATCATCCCTTTGTATTCCGGCTTCAGCAGATCGTCCCAGGATTGCGGCACCGGCGCGCCGCCCAGCGCATCGACGTTAACCATAAAGCCCATGGTGCCGGAGTGCAGCGCCACCCATTTGCCATCGGGATCTTTCATTCCGGCTGGGATTTCGTCCCAATGCGCGGGCTTATAGGCGCTGATGACACCGGCGCTGTCCGCCTGGATGCCAAAACTGACACCGTAATAAACCACATCTGCCACCGGATTACCCTTCTCCGCCACCATTTGCGCCAGCGCCTGGCCGGAGTTTTTGTTGTCCTGCGGCACCTGAATCCCGGTGTCTTTGGCAATGGCGTTAAGCTGGGTTCCCCAATCCGCCCACTCGGGAGGACAGTTGTAGCAAATTGCCGTCTCAGCGGCCTGGGTGAAACTACTGAACAGCGAACCGGCGGTCAGTGCGAGCGCCCCGGCAATGATGGTGACTTTTTTCATAATGGTTCCCTGATGTTGGCAATTGAAGAAAAAGCGGTTGCGGGTGCAGCGATGCTTTCGCCGCTGCGCAACCGATGTGCCAGTACGCGGGTACCGCGGCTGGCTTGTTGTAACAGCATGTCGATGGCACCCGCGCCGAGCATGTCGGCGGGTTGCGTTACGCTCGCCAGCGACGGCGCGATTTGCTCGCCGATATCGATGCCATCAAAACCCATCACCGACAGCTGCTGCGGAATGCGCACACCGGCGCGCGCCGCCGCACCAATCAGGCTGATGGCGAGCAGATCGTTAGTGCAAATCACCGCGCTCAGCGGCGTGTCGCCTTGTAGCTGCGGCTGCAGCAGCGCGAAATCAGATTGGGTATGGCTGGGCATTTCAATCACCGGCAGCGCGTCGAGTCCGGCTTGTTGCATCGCATCGCAATAGCCCTGATAGCGCAGACGTGCGCGATCGGATTGCAGCATCGGCCCAGCCACCATGCCGATGTGGCGATGGCCGAGTTCAAGCAGATGTTGAGTGGCTTCTTGCATCGCCTGAAGGTTATCGACGCAAATGGCGGGCCAGTGGGTTTCCTGCGGCACGTTGTGCGTCAGGACAAACGGCATGCTGGCTTGATGCAGCGTATGCAGAATGGCGCTGTTATCGGCGTCGGCAACGGTAAGAACCAAACCGGCCACGCGCTGATTCAGCATGTGTTCCACAATCGCCGCTTCACGTTCTGGCTGATAATCGCTGGTTGCCACCAGCAGACCGTAACCGGCGGCACGCGCCTGCCGCTCCATCGCTTGCAGTTGGCGGGCGAAGATCGGATTGAGCAGCGACGGCAGCAGCACGCCGAAGGTGGTTGAACTCTGGGTACGCAGTTGGCGGGCAATGTGATTGGGGCGAAAGCCGAGCTGCTCGGAGGCGCTCAACACTTTTTCCAGCGTGTCAGCACGCAGCAGATGCGGATCAGAAAATGCGCGTGCAGCGGTGGCGCGAGAAACGCCAGCCAGTTTGGCCACGCTGATTAAATCGGACATATTCGCCTCGTAAAGTGCCAATGAGATCGATCTCATTGGCGCTTAAAGTAGCGGCGAACTGTGACAGCAACATCGCGGAGAAATGACAGCGAGATGACAGCAGCGTGAACTGCTGTCAGGCAGGAATTACAACATCAGGAAGGCATAACCTTCGTTTTGCAGCGACGCCACGGTGGTGCCGCTCGACAGCGTGTGGGTGACGCGCGTATCAATCCAGTCACGTTCCAGCTGATGGAAAGCCACCGACTGATCGCAAATGGTCACCTTCACGCCAGCTTTTCTCAGCTCATCAATCAGCTTCAGATTCGGGTTATCAGTGCCGTACGCTTTGCGAAACTGATCGTTGTTCAGCGCCGCAGGAACCGCATCGCTATTGATCGACACCACAAACTTCAGCTGATCGAGCGGTACGCCCGCCGCGTAATAGAGGTTAGTGACGCGCGCCACGCGCTCCAGCCCGAGGTTGGCCTGATGAATATCCCCTTCATTACGGTTGATCTGGAAGACGATTTTATTGCTCAATCCCGGCGTGGTTGCCGGATTGTAGTCGGGCACACTCACATAATGGATTTTGCCGTAGCCGTCGATCGCCGGCGTGCTCCAGAAGTCAGCCGGTTCGGTTTTCTTGTCGGCAAATTTATCGCTGACCTTGTCGACCAAATCGGGCAGTTGTAATACATTGCCGCCGACAAAACCTGCCAGGGCCGCAATAACGATATAGGATGCTGGACGCATTTCACTTCTCCTGTGCCTGAGATTTACATCTGTAAGAGTGCATAACCCTGATTTTCCAGCGTCGACACGGTGGTCGGGCTGGAGAGTGCATGAATCACCGATGGGTCAATCCACTCTTTCGGGAAGTGATGGAACGCCACCGACTGATCGCACACTGAAACTTTCACGCCCAACTTATTCAGCGCGCCAATCAGCGCCAGATTAGGGTTGTCCGCTTTGTAGAACTGCTGGAAATGCGCGTTATCCAGCATCGCAGGCGTGGCATCGCCGGTAACTGACACCACAAAGTGCAGGTCGTCGGCCGGTACGCCCGAAGCGATATAGAGATTCACCACGCGCGCGACACGTTCAAGACCAAGATTTGGCCGCGTCATCTCTCCTTCACTTTTGGTGATTTGAAACACCACTTTGTTGCTTAAACCAACCACCGGTTTGAAGGCGGCATCCGGCTCGTAATGGATTTTGCCGTAGCCGTCGACGGCCGGCGTGCTCCAAAAACCGTCGGGATCGGTAGGTTCGGCAGAAAAATGGCTGACAACACGCTGATATAAGTCATCACCTTTGCTCACGGTGGCGCCAACAAAGCCACCGACAATCGCGATAAGGGCGTATGAGACTACAGAACGCATAAAAACTCTCCGGCATGCACTGCGCGTCAATTCACAGTCCGTTTGAATAAAGTGCTTTATCTATACCACAGCGTGAGCATGGCAAAAGTCCTGTAGTGACGGGCTGTCCGGCTGAATGGTTGCGTGAAAAATAATTAGCAGGGTTAATTGAAAAAGGCTTTCGATTGACGCTTTGGCAGGAGTTAAGAAAAGAGTGGACGTGAAATTGTGACCATCATCCAGAAGGGATAAGTTTACGTGCGTTTAAAATCTGTCCAATAATTACTGTGCAAAATGCCCTTAACTCCATAATCACGATTAAAATCACTGATGGATAAAGCGGGCCAATAGCGCTGATTTGCCTCTTCTTTTCAGAGTAAACCTGGAAAAGTTCATGCCAGGCTCAATAATTTTGAGCAACTTTACGTAACTTTAACTTTTTCCGGTTAAGAAGCCTGTTTATCTCGCTGCAGCCTATTCAATTTTTTGCTGCAATTTCGTCGCGCTGTAACCATTTTTTCATTTATACCCCATCAAGCTTCGTCGTTTGCTTGTTGTCGCAGTCTGGTTAAGATAGAGCGCGTTACGCAAAGGGAAAATAGTGCAGAACATTTGAACCACTTACCTGTCCAATTTCGGGTGACTTTTACAGGATCAAGGCATGTTTAACCGGTTGAAAAAATCATTGCTGGCGGCCCTTATTCCTACGCTGCTGCTGACGCCTGCGCTGAGTGCGCGTGCTGACGTCAGTGATACGCTGCCCGACATGGGCACCACAGCAGGTTCAACGCTCTCTATTAATCAGGAACTGCAGATGGGCGACTTCTATGTGCGCCAGCTGCGCGCCAGTGCGCCTCTGATTAACGATCCGCTGTTGAATCAATACATTAATGAGCTCGGTCAGCGTCTGGTGGCGCATGCCAACTCGGTACGCACACCGTTCCACTTCTTTTTGATCCAAAACGATGAACTCAACGCCTTTGCCTTCTTTGGTGGCAACGTGGTGCTGCATTCGTCGCTGTTCCGCTACACCGATAACGAAAGCCAACTGGCGTCGGTGATGGCGCACGAAATCTCGCACGTCACGCAGCGCCATCTGGCGCGCGCCATGGAAGAGCAGCGACGCAATGCGCCGCTGACCTGGGTGGGCGCATTGGGGTCGATTCTGCTGGCGATGGCCAGTCCGCAAGCGGGCATGGCGGCCCTGACCGGTACGCTGGCAGGCGCGCAGCAAGGCATTATCAGCTTTACCCAGGGCAACGAACAGGAAGCCGACCGCATTGGTATTCAGGTGCTGCAGCGCGCTGGTTTCGATCCGCAAGCGATGCCGACTTTCCTGCAGAAGCTGGCGGATCAGAGCCGCTTCTCCTCCAAGCCACCGGAAATTTTGCTGACGCACCCGTTACCCGACAGCCGACTGGCCGATGCGCGTAACCGCGCCAACCAGATGCGTCCGGTGGTGGTGCAGTCGTCGCAGGATTTCTACATGGCGAAAGTGCGGTCGCTCGGTATGTACGCCACGGGCCGCAATCAGCTAACCGATGACCTGCTGAACGAATACGCCAAAGGCAACGTGCGCGAGCAGCAGGCGGCGCAGTACGGCAAAGCGGTGCAGTTCCTGCAGGCTAAAAGCTTTGATAGCGCCAAACGCGTGATCGCCCCGCTGCTGGCGAAGCAGCCGGATAATGTCTGGTTCCTCGATATCATGACCGACATCGACATCGGCCTGAATCAGCCGCAGCAGGCGATTGCCATGCTGACCAGCGCCAAAGGCAGCAGCACCAATCCGGTACTGCAACTGAACCTGGCTAACGCCTATGTCGAAGCAAAACAGCCAGCCAACGCCAGCCGCATCCTCAATCGTTACACCTTTGCACATCCAGACGATGTTAACGCCTTTGATCTGTTGGCGCAGGCGTCGGCGGCGCAGGGTTTGCGGGATGAAGAACTCTCGGCGCGCGCTGAAGGTTTGGCGCTGAATGGCCAGCTTGATCAGGCGATCTCCACCTTAAGCAGCGCCAGCGCGCAGGTGCCGCTCGGCAGCCTGAAACAGGCGCGCTATGACGCCCGCATCGATCAGTTCCGTGAATTGCAGAAGCGTTTTAAGGTGTATCAGAAAGGATAGATTTTGTAGGGTCGCCATTTATGGTGACCGCCGGTTTCAACAGTTCAAAGGAATGCCCAAACTATGGTCAGCATTTACCACAACCCGCGCTGCAGCAAGAGCCGCGAAACGCTGGCGCTGTTGCAGGAGAAAGGCATCGAGCCCGAAGTGGTGCTCTATCTTGAGACGCCGCCCGATGTGCCAACGCTACAGCGCCTGCTGCAACAGCTCGGCATGCACAGCGCGCGCGAACTGATGCGCCGCAAAGAGGATCTTTATAAAGAGCTGGCTTTAGACAATAGCGCGTTAAGCGAGGATCAGCTACTGCAGGCGATGGTGGATCATCCAAAACTGATCGAACGCCCAATCGTGATTAATGGTGAACAGGCGCGCATTGGTCGTCCGCCAGAAGCGGTGCTGGAGATTCTCTAAAGCTCCAGCGCTTCTTTAACAAAGGGAATGGTAAGTTTGCGTTGGGCGCTGATGGAGGCGCGATCGAGACGATCCAGCGTATCAAACAGCGTACGCATCTCACGGTCGAGGCGTTTCAGCAGGAAGCGCCCGACATCTTCCGGCAACTCAAAACCACGCAGTCCAGCGCGCAGCTGCATCGCCTGTAATTTGTCGTCATCCGAGAGCGGCTGCAAACGGTAAATCTGTCCCCAATCGAGGCGTGACGCCAAATCCGGTAAGCCGAGATTCAACTGACGCGGCGGTCGATCGCCGGTAATCAGCAAACGCGTTTTACCGATTTCCAGAATGCGGTTGTAGAGATCAAAGATCGCCATTTCCCACTCCGGATCGCCTGCAATACACTCGATATTATCGATACACACCAGCGCCAGATTCTCCATACCTTCCAGTACTTCCGGTACAAACCACGTGCGCTTATCCAGCGGCACATAGCCCACCGCTTCCCCGCGCGCCGAGAGTTCCGCACAGGCTGCGTGCAGCAGATGACTGCGGCCACCGCCTTCGCGCGACCAGAAATAGAGATAGCTACCGTGTTGCTGAGAGAGTGCGCCTTGCAGCGCCGCCAGCAGAGACGTGTTTTCCCCCGGCCAGAAACTGGCGAAGGTTTCATCATCGGGTAAATAGAGTGGCAATGAGAGCTGTGCCGGCGTGTTCAGAAGTACCTCAACGGATGAGCGGGCAGAAAACCGCGCAAGTTTATCACGATCTTTGCCGGAGATGAACCGGGCTTCCCTGCCCGGCTTGCAGCCTTAACTTTCGCGCTTCTCTTCAGCGTCCAGCACCACTTCTTCCGGACGTAATACGCTGATTAAACGGAAGATCAAAGCCAGGCCGACACCAACGATGGTCGCCAGCGCCATGCCTTTCAGCTCGGCCGCGCCGATATGCACTTTGGCACCGCTCACGCCGATGATCAGGATTACCGAGGTCAGGATCAGGTTCTGCGCTTTGTTGTAATCCACTTTAGATTCGATCAACACACGAATACCGGACGCGCCGATCACGCCGTAAAGCAGCAGCGAAACGCCGCCCATCACCGGCACGGGAACCGCCTGAATCGCCGCCGCCAGTTTGCCGACGCACGAGAGCAGAATGGCAAAGATCGCCGCGCCGCCAATTACCCAGGTGCTGTAGACGCGGGTAATCGCCATCACGCCGATGTTCTCGCCGTAAGTGGTGTTCGGCGTGGAACCGAAGAAGCCGGAGATCATGGTGGATAGCCCGTTGGCGAACATCGAGCGGTGCAGGCCCGGATCGCGGATCAGATCTTTCTTCACGATGTTGGCGGTGACCACTAAGTGACCTACGTGCTCGGCAATCACCACCAGCGCGGCCGGTAGAATGGTCAACATCGCCACCCACTCAAAACGCGGCGTGTAGAAGGTTGGCAGCGCAAACCACGGCGCATTTTCCACCGCAGTCCAGTCCACAATCCCCATCATGTAAGAGAGCGCATAGCCGACCAACACGCCGACTAAAATCGGGATGATGGCGAGGAAACCACGGAATAGCACCGAACCAAACACGGTCACCGCCAGCGTCACCATCGAGATGATCACGGTTTTGCTGTCTGGCGATGTGCCGTCAGCGGGCAGCAAGCCGGCCATATTCGCCGCCACGCCCGCCAGTTCCAGACCGATAACCGCAACAATCGCGCCCATCGCCGCCGGTGGGAACATTACATCAAGCCAGCCGGTTCCGGCTTTCTTGACGATCAGCGCCACAATGCAGAACAGCAAACCGCAGAGAATAAAGCCGCCCAGCGCCACTTCGTAACCCAGCGGCAACAGCAGCAGCACCGGTGAAATAAAGGCAAAGCTCGAACCGAGATAAGCCGGGATTTTGCCTTTACAGATAAACAGATAGAGCAGTGTTCCAACGCCGTTAAACAGCAACACCGTAGCCGGGTTGATGTGGAACAGAATCGGCACCAGCACGGTTGCGCCAAACATGGCGAACAGATGCTGCAAGCTGAGTGGAATGGTTTGTAAGAGCGGTGGGCGTTCGCTAACGCCGATTGCACGACGAGTCATTATTATCCCCTATCCTCTTCGTTCTTCGAGCCATGGCTGCGTTGGCTGCTCTCGTTCACCCGAATCACTTACCTAAGTAAGCTCATCGGGATGAACTCGTTTGCCGCCTTGCCCTGGCTCGAATAACTCGAGGATGACAATGTTGTGTTTTTGCCAAAAAAAAGCCGACTCTCTGGCCGGCTGGTTTCTTTTATTTGGTTCCGAAAATCTTGTCCCCGGCATCGCCGAGTCCAGGAATGATGTAGCCCTTCTCGTTCAATCCCTGATCGATAGATGCGGTGTAAAGCTCCACATCCGGATGCGCTTTCTCCAGCGCGGCAATACCTTCAGGTGCGGCCACCAGCACCAGCACTTTAATGCTGGTACAACCGGCTTTCTTCAGCAGATCGATAGTAGCGATCATTGAACCACCGGTTGCCAGCATCGGGTCGACCACCAGCGCCAGGCGCTCTTCAATGTTCGACACCAGCTTCTGGAAATACGGCACCGGCTCCAGCGTCTCTTCATCACGATACACGCCAACCACGCTGATGCGCGCGCTTGGCACGTGCTCGAGCACCCCTTCCATCATGCCGAGGCCAGCACGCAGAATCGGAACTACAGTGATTTTTTTACCTTTGATCTGATCGATTTCAACCGGACCATTCCAGCCTTCAATCGTGACGCGCTCGGTTTCCAGATCGGCGGTGGCTTCATAGGTCAGCAAGCTGCCCACTTCCGAGGCCAGCTCGCGGAAACGCTTGGTGCTGATATCATGCTCACGCATCAGGCCCAGTTTATGTTTGACCAGCGGGTGTTTGACTTCCACGATCTTCATGATTGTTCTCCCGGAATTGAGTTGAGCTAAAAAAAATCGCCGGATTATACCGCCTTTTCGCCGCTGCGCCACATGTCATCGGTCAATAGCCTGCGTCATCTAAGGATTGGCGAAAATCTGAGGCGATGCAAAGGCAGCATGAGATGGGACTCGCAAACGTTTGCCTGCGCTGTTAGAATTGCCGCGCTTAATTTTTGCCACCAACCGCAACTCGCGTGGGGATTCCGCAGTGACCGACAAAACCTCTCTCAGCTACAAAGACGCCGGTGTTGATATCGATGCTGGTAACGATCTGGTTGACCGTATTAAAGGCGTAGTGAAAAAAACCCGCCGCCCGGAAGTCATGGGTGGATTGGGCGGATTCGGCGCGCTCTGTGCGCTGCCGCAGAAGTACCGCGAGCCTGTGCTGGTCTCCGGAACCGATGGCGTCGGCACCAAGCTGCGTCTGGCGATGGATCTCAAACGCCATGACAGCATCGGCATCGATCTGGTCGCAATGTGTGTTAACGACCTGATTGTGCAGGGTGCTGAGCCGCTGTTCTTCCTCGATTATTACGCGACCGGCAAGCTGGATGTGGATACCGCTTCATCGGTAATCACCGGCATCGCCGAAGGTTGCTTGCAGTCGGGTTGTGCGCTGGTCGGCGGTGAGACCGCTGAAATGCCAGGCATGTACCACGGCGAAGATTACGACGTGGCGGGTTTCTGCGTCGGCGTGGTGGAAAAATCAGAAATCATTGACGGTTCGAAAGTGCAGGACGGCGACGTGCTGATTGCGCTGGGTTCCAGCGGCCCACACTCGAACGGTTATTCTCTGGTGCGCAAGATTCTTGAAGTCAGCCAGACCGATCCGGCCACCAAACAGCTGGATGGCAAATCACTGGCCGATCACCTGCTGGCGCCAACCCGCATCTATGTGAAAAACATCCTTAGCCTGATCGAACAGGTTGATGTGCATGCGATTTCGCATCTGACCGGCGGCGGCTTCTGGGAAAACATCCCGCGCGTTCTGCCAGACAACACCCAGGCGGTGCTGGAAGAGAGCAGCTGGCAGTGGCCGTCTGTGTTCAGCTGGTTGCAGCAGGCGGGCAACGTTAGCCGTCACGAAATGTACCGCACCTTTAACTGCGGCGTGGGCATGGTGATTGCGCTGAGCCCGGCAGAAGCCGATAAAGCGGTACAGCTGATGACCGACGCGGGCGAAAAAGCGTGGAAAATCGGTGTGATTAAAGCGTCTGATTCTGAAGAGCGTGTGGTTATCAATCCATGAAAAAACTGGTTGTACTGATCTCCGGCAACGGAAGCAATCTTCAGTCCATCCTCGACGCCTGCGCAAGCGGGCGTATCAACGGCAGCGTCGCTGCCGTTTTCAGTAATAAAGCCAGCGCCTATGGTTTAACGCGCGCGCAGGAAGCCAATGTCCCGCCGCATGCGTTAGCTGCCAGTGATTTTGCCGACCGCGAAGCCTTTGATCGCCAGTTAATGCAGGAGATTGATGCTTACGCGCCGGATCTGGTGGTGCTGGCCGGTTATATGCGCATCCTGAGCAGCGCTTTTGTCGCGCACTATCACGATCGTCTGGTGAATATTCATCCGTCGTTATTGCCGAAATATCCGGGCTTGCACACGCATCGTCAGGCGCTGGAAAACGGCGACGAAGAGCATGGCACTTCAGTGCATTTTGTCACTGATGAGCTTGATGGCGGACCGATTATTTTGCAGGCGCGCGTGCCGGTGTTTGCTGGCGACAGCGAAGACGAAATCAGCGCGCGCGTGCAGCATCAGGAACATGCGATCTATCCGCTGGTGATCAGCTGGTTTGTTGATGGGCGTTTACAGATGCGTGAGGGTAAAGCGTGGCTGGATGGTCAGCCGTTGCCACCTGAAGGTCATGCCAACGAATAAACGTAAGGTCGCCATTCATGGCGACCTTCATCACGTCCGCACCATCAACCAAACCGTCCCGTAATGTAATCTTCGGTACGCCGCGCTTTTGGCGAAGTGAAGATGCGATCGGTTTCGTCAAACTCAACTAATTGTCCGTTATGCATAAACGCGGTGTAATCCGACACGCGCGCCGCCTGCTGCATATTGTGCGTCACTAACACCAGCGTGAAATGCTGCTTCAACGTAGTCATCAACTCCTCGATCACCAGCGTTGAGATCGGATCAAGTGCCGAGGTGGGCTCATCCAGCAACAATACTTCCGGCTCAATGGCAATGGCACGCGCAATCACCAAACGTTGCTGCTGGCCGTTAGAGAGCGTTAAGGCGTTCTGCCCCAGCTGATCTTTCACTTCGGCCCACAAGGCCGCCGCACGCAGCGCACGCTCACAGGCTTCATTCAACACGCGACGGTCGCGCACGCCCTGCAAGCGCAGGCCGTAAACTACGTTTTCGTAAATCGATTTAGGAAACGGATTTGGCCGCTGGAACACCATGCCAATGCGGCGACGCAGCGCGGCAAGATCCTGATTCGCCTGCATCACTGCGTAATCATCCAGCAGAATCTCGCCCTCGATGCGGCAGCGATCGATCACATCATTCATGCGATTAAAGCAGCGTAGCAGCGTCGATTTGCCGCAGCCGGAAGGACCAATCAACGCCGTTATGCGGTTTTTCGGGATCTGCAGATCAATGTTATTCAGCGCCTGGCGTTCGCCATACCACAGCGACAGCTGATTAACGCGAAGGGCAATGTCGTAATCGGGCGTCATCAGAAACCTTTTTTAGTGCGTCATAAGCCGGTAACGCTCACGCAGCCGATGGCGCAATGCCATCGCCAGCAGATTGAGCGACAGGATGATCACCACCAGCAGCAAAGCGGTGGCGTAAACCAGCGGTCGATCAGCATCGATGTTGGGGCTCTGGAACGCCAAATCGTAGATCTGAAAACCGAGGTGCATGAATTTACGATCGAGGTGCAAATAAGGGAACACCGCATCAACCGGCAGCTCTGGCACCATTTTCACCACGCCCACCAGCATCAGCGGCGCGGTTTCTCCGGCTGCACGCGCCACCGCCAGAATCAGGCCGGTAAGCATGGCCGGTACCGCCAACGGCAGCACCACGCGCCACAGCGTTTCCGCCTGGGTTGCGCCCAGCGCCAGCGATCCCTGACGCAGATTATCCGGAATGCGCGACAATCCCTCTTCGGTGGCAACAATCACCACCGGCAGCGTCAGCAGCGCCAGCGTCAGCGCGGCCCACAGCAAGCCCGGCGTACCAAAAGTGGGATTGGGTAAGGCGCTAGAGAAGAACAGCTGGTCGATGGTGCCGCCAATCAGCCAGACAAAGAAACCGAGGCCAAACACGCCGTAGACAATCGATGGCACGCCGGCGAGATTCACCACCGCGATGCGCACCAGCCGCGTCAGCGCATTGCGTCCGGCGTATTCGTGCAACCAAACCGCAGCGATGACGCCGAGCGGCATGACGATGATCGACATTAACAGCACCATCAGCACGGTGCCAAAAATTGCCGGAAACGCCCCGCTCTCGCCGCCACCGGAAGTCGGTGAATCGCTGACGAATTGCCAAATCTGGCTGAAGAAGTGCAGCGTTTTGTTGGTTAAGGTCATAGCATTCGGATACCACGCATCCACCACCTGCGCCAACGGGATGGTGTGATCCACGCCGTTCACATCGCGCAGCACCAGCGTATCGCGCTGACTCTCTTGCTGCAGATGGGTTAACTGCTGCGCCAGCGCGTTGAAGCGGCGCTGTAACGCGGTGCGGTTGGCATCAAACTCGGACTGCACTTCCAGAGTGAAGCTGCCGTTACGCTGCTGCTCATCGGCTTGCTGCTGCAGGCTTTCCAGCTGTGCATTGAGGCGCGCCATCTTGATGCGACGGATGTTACTCGCCTGGCGCAGTTGCTCATGTACCTGCTGCAAACGCTGATGCAGCAAGGCATCGCGGCTTTGCGCGGTCATCACTTCATTATCCTGGCGCAGCTCCACCAGCCAACCATACGCATTGCCGCCGTTGCGGCGCTGTAGCACCAACACATCGACAGGACGACGGGTTTTCGCCTCGCCCTGGCTGTAAAGCACGCGGAAATCCGGCGCGGCAAAATCACGGTTACCGGTTTTCACCACATAGCGCCACTGTTCGCCCTGCTGCTGCTTTTGCAAGGTTTCGCCCAGCACCATCACCGCGCTGCCTTCCGGCGGCTGGAACTGATATTGATCGACCGGCTGCGGCCAGAAAGCGCGCACGCCTTGCCAGCCGAGCAAACCAATCAACAAGGTAAACGCCAGCAGGCAAACCGCGACTGCTCCGGCGGTGAGCCAGCGCCAGCGATCGTTTTGTTTCATCGCCGTCATCCGTGGCCCTCATGCTGGCTGTAACGTTGACGCAGGCGCTGACGAATCAACTCGGCGATGGTGTTGATCACCAACGTGAAGATCAACAGTATCAATGCGCTAAGGAACAGAATGCGGTAATGCGCGCTGCCCGCTGCGGCTTCGGGCATTTCAATGGCAATGTTGGCGGAGAGTGCACGCAGGCCAGCAAATAAGCCGCCTTCGCTGACCGGCGTATTGCCGGTGGCCATCAGAACAATCATCGTCTCGCCGACGGCGCGGCCAAAGCCAATCATTAATGCAGCGAAGATGCCCGCCGAGGCGCCCGGCAGCACCACGCGCGTCAGGGTTTGCCACGGCGTGGCACCCAGCGCCAGTGAGCCCTGCCCGAGCGCGCCCGGCACGCTGAATAGCGCATCTTCCGATAAGGTGAAAATCAGCGGCACTAGCGCAAAACCCATCGCCAGCGCTGCGACTAGCAGGTTGCGCTGTTCGTAATGCGCTAAACGCTCGCCAATTTCCGGCCACAACAGCGTTGGCAGCCACAGCGTCAGCAACGTCACCACCAGCAATACCGGCAGCAGCAGAATCACTTCAAAACCGGGACGTCGCCAGCTGGCAGGTAAACGCGGACTGAGCACGCCGCACAACAGTAAGGTAGCCGCCAGCACCAGCGGCAGCAGCAACACGCCAACCAGCGCGGTGCTGATATGCGGTGCCAGCCATACGCCCGCGATTAAACCAATCACCACGCTTGGCAGCGCGCCCATCATTTCGATAGCGGGCTTCACCCAGCGACGTAAACCCGGCGACATAAACCACGCGGTGTACATCGCGGCGGCCAATGCCAGCGGTGTGGCGAACAGCAGCGCCAGACTGGCGGCTTTCAGCGTACCCAATACCAGCGGCATCAGGCTGAACTTGGCTTGATAGCTGTCGCCCGCTGCGGTGGATTGCCATACCCAATCGGCCTGCGGATAGTTTTCGTACCAGATTTTCTGCCACAGGTTGCGCCAGGTGAAGTCCGGCCACGGATTATCTAAAGCAAACTGCTGCCATTCCCCGGCGCGTTCAATGATCAAGGCATCACCGCGCGGCGCGAAGGCCAGCGCCTGAATGCCCGGCGCCAGCTGACGCTCTAAGATTGCGCCCTGCTGCTTGCTGGCGAACAGCTGAACCTTGCCCTGCGCATCGTATGTGGCAAACACGCGGCGCTGCGGTTCCGGCGTGATGCCGCGCGCCTGCTGGCTGCCGTTGAAGGTGTGAATCTGTTGCAGACGCGGCCCTTTATCACTGGCGATAGCGAACCATTGCTGCACGCCCTGTGCATCCTGAATCAGCAAGGTGCGTCCACCAGCCAGCATATGCAGGCTTTGCGGCGGCAGATTGAGGGTTTGGGTTTCGCGTAACTGCGCGCCATCCGGCGTGATTTGCCACACGCGCAGCAAACGCCCGCTGCTGGCGTAGAGCAAGGTGCCATCTGGCGACAACAGCAGATGATCGGCCTGCTGCTGCGGCAGCAGGATCTGATTCACTTTTTGCTGATTTTCCAGCGTCAGCAGGCTGATGCCAGCAGCGGTTTGCGCGGCAATCAACCATTGATGATCGTTGAGCGACGTCAGCGCCATGTTACTGACCGGGCCTTGCGGTAAGCGCAGCGGACGATCGCCGAGCGGGAAACCCCATTCGCCGCTGCCGTTGCGGATAACCGGTTGCATTAACAGCAGTTCGCCCTGCATATTGAGCAGCACGCTGCGGTTATCAAAGCTTACGATCGCCGCATCGGGCTTGCCATTCAACGCCAGTGCCGGTGCCGCGGGTTGACCATCGAGCGGAATAAAGCGCGCTTCGTTACGGCTAATGCGCCAGCCTAAATGGCCGTCGCTGCCCATCGCCAGCATCGGCGCTTTGTCCCACAGCTGAATATTGGTGGTGGCATGCATCCCCGGCGCGCTAAACAGCGGCAGCACCACCCAGATCAACCAGAAGAACAGCAGTAACATCAGCAGCAAAATTCCCACGCCGCAAGCTGTGACAACGCGGCGCACTAAATTATCAGTGGCGCGTCGACGACGGTCGCTAAAGTGGACGGGAATACGATTTATGCTCATGCAGGCCAGGTTACCGGTGGAAACAAGTCGCTATGTTGCCCGTAGCTGATTGATAAGACAACCTTTGACGTTGGACAAGCCTGCCATACTCTCGCCATAATGGTGACGGACACTGAGCGGTAACGCATTTTTGTGCATTTTCCGCCGGACATTCCGTCCAGCATCAGCATCTCGGAGTCAGAATGGGTCAGGATAAGCTGTATATAGAAAAAGAATTAAGCTGGTTAAGCTTCAATGAACGTGTGTTACAGGAAGCCTCGGATAAAAGTAATCCGCTGATTGAGCGCATGCGCTTTCTGGGAATTTATTCCAATAACCTCGAAGAGTTCTATAAAGTCCGCTTTGCCGATCTCAAGCGGCGGATTCTGATCAGCGAAGAGCAAGGCAAACCGACCTCTTTGCGACATCTGTTGAAGAAAATTCAGTTGCGGGTACAGAAGTCGGATCAAGAGTTTGATGCGCTTTATAACGATCTGCTGCTGGAAATGGCGCGTAATCAGATCTTCCTGATTAACGAACGCCAGCTGTCACCGAATCAGCAAGAGTGGCTGCGCTACTACTTCAAACATCAATTACGCCAGCACGTCACGCCGATTCTGATTAACCATGACACCGATCTGATCGAATTCCTGAAAGACGATTACACCTATCTGGCGGTGGAGATCATTCGCGGCGACGATATTCGTTATGCGCTGCTGGAGATCCCGTCGGATAAAGTGCCGCGCTTTATTAACCTGCCGGCTGAGTCGCCACGTCGCCGCAAACCAATGATTCTGCTAGATAACATCCTGCGTTATTGCCTCGATGAAATTTTCAAAGGCTTCTTCGATTACGATACGCTGAATGCCTATTCGATGAAGATGACGCGCGATGCCGAATACGATCTGGTAACAGAAATGGAATCGAGCCTGCTGGAGCTGATGTCCTCGAGCCTGAAGCAGCGTCTCAATGCCGAGCCGGTACGTTTCGTTTATCAGCGCGATATGCCGGATGCGATGGTGGAAATGCTGCGCCATAAGCTGTCGATTTCGAACTACGATTCGATTGTGCCCGGTGGCCGCTATCATAACTTTAAAGATTTCATTGGCTTCCCGAACGTTGGCAAAAGCAATCTGGAAAACCGTCCGCTGCCGCAGATTCGTCACATCGGTTTTGACGGCTTCCGCAACGGTTTCGATGCCATCCGTAATCGCGATGTGCTGCTCTACTATCCGTATCACACCTTTGAGCATGTGCTGGAGCTGCTGCGTCAGGCCTCGTTCGACCCGAACGTGCTGGCGATTAAGATCAACATTTACCGCGTAGCAAAAAACTCGCGCATCATGGATGCGATGATTCACGCCGCCTATAACGGTAAGAAAGTCACGGTAGTGGTGGAACTGCAGGCGCGCTTCGATGAAGAGGCCAACATCCGCTGGGCGAAACGCCTGACCGAAGCGGGCGTGCATGTGATCTTCTCCGCGCCGGGTCTGAAAATCCACGCCAAGCTGTTCCTGATTTCGCGCCGTGAAGGCGAAGAAATAGTGCGTTATGCGCATATCGGTACCGGGAACTTCAACGAAAAAACCGCGCGCATTTATACTGACTATTCATTGCTGACCGCCGATGCGCGCATCACCAATGAAGTGCGCCGCGTGTTCAACTTCATTGAGAATCCGTATCGCCCGGTGACCTTCGAGCATCTGCTGGTTTCACCGCAGAACTCGCGCGACATGCTGTATAAGTTTATTGATGCCGAGATCGCCAATGCGCAGCAAGGCAATCCTGCCGGCATTACGTTGAAGATCAACAACCTGGTGGATAATGGTTTAGTTGATCGGCTGTATGCTGCCTCGTCGGCAGGCGTGAAAGTGAATCTGCTGGTGCGCGGTATGTGTTCGCTGATCCCCGATTTACCGGGCATCAGTGAAAATATTCGCATTACCAGCATCGTTGACCGCTATCTCGAGCACGACCGCGTCTATATTTTTGAGAACGGCGGCGAGAAAAAGGTGTTCCTCTCTTCCGCGGACTGGATGACGCGTAACATTGATCACCGCATTGAAGTTGCCGTGGCGATTCTTGATCCACGCGTGAAGCAACGCATTCTGGACATTATCGCCATTCTGTTTAGTGATACGGTGAAAGCCCGCATCGTCGATAAAGAGCTGAGTAATCGTTATGTGCCGCGCGGCAACCGTAAAAAGGTGCGTTCGCAGCTGGCCATTTACGACTACATCAAGAAACTGGAACAACCCGAATAACGCCTATGCCAATCTCACATAAAAGTACGCCGAAACCTCAAGAATTCGCGGCAATCGACCTCGGCTCGAACAGCTTCCATATGGTCATTGCCCGTGTGGTGGATGGCGCTTTGCAAGTGCTGGGACGCCTGAAACAGCGCGTGCATCTGGCCGATGGGCTGGATGCGCACAATCGCCTGAGCGAAGAAGCGATTGAGCGCGGGCTGAGCTGCCTGGCGTTGTTCGCCGAACGTTTGCAGGGCTTTAGTGCCGCCAACGTGACGATCGTCGGTACGCATACGCTACGTATCGCCAGCAACGCCGAAGAATTCTTGCAGCGCGCGGCTGAAGTGATTCCCTATCCGATTGAAGTGATTTCCGGCAACGAAGAGGCGCGTTTGATCTTCATGGGCGTGGAACACACGCAGCCGGAAAAAGGTCGCAAGCTGGTGATTGATATCGGCGGCGGTTCAACTGAACTGGTGATTGGTGAAGACTTTGAGCCGCAGTTGGTAGAAAGCCGCCGCATGGGCTGCGTCAGCTTCGCTAATCTGTTCTTCCCGAAAGGGGAAATCACGCCGGAAAACTTCCGCCGTGCGCGCCTCTCCGCTGCGCAAAAGCTGGAAACCATGGCGTGGCAATATCGTCTGCACGGCTGGCAATACGCGCTGGGCGCTTCGGGTTCCATCAAAGCGGCCTGCGAAGTGCTGCTGGCGATGGGCGAAAAAGAGAAGCTGATTACGCCCGAAACGCTGGAGTTACTGACCACCGAAGTGCTGAAGCATAAGTCATTCAATGCGCTGAGCCTGCCGGGCTTGTCGGAAGAGCGTAAAGCGGTGTTTGTGCCGGGTTTAGCGATTTTGTGTGGCGTGTTTGATGCGTTAGCGATTCGCGAACTGCGTCTTTCTGACGGCGCACTGCGTGAAGGCGTGCTGTATGAGATGGAAGGCCGTTTCCGCCATCAGGATATTCGCAGCCGCACCGCGCAAAGTCTGGCCAATCACTACGCGATTGATAGCGATCAGGCGCGCCGGGTGCTGGAAACCACCGAGAAGCTTTATCTCCAGTGGCAGGAGCAGAATCCGAAGCAAGCCAATCCGCAACTATCGGCGCTATTAAAGTGGGCCGCGCTGCTGCATGAAGTGGGATTGACCATCAATCACAGCGGCATGCAGCGCCATTCGGCCTATATCCTGCAAAACTCCAACATGCCGGGCTTTAATCAGGATCAACAGATGCTGTTGGCGACGCTGGTACGTTATCACCGCAAAGCGGTGAAGCAGGATGAGATGCCGCGTTTCACCTTGTTTAAAAAGAAACAGTTTCTGCCGATGGTATTCCTGCTGCGTCTTGGCACGCTGCTGAATAATCAGCGCCAGGCGACTACTAAACCGGATTCGCTCAAGCTCAGCACCGACGACGGCCACTGGACGCTTACCTTCCCTGCCGGCTTCCTAAGCCAGAATACGCTGGTGCAGCTGGATCTGGAGCGCGAGCAAGCTTACTGGAATGATGTCACCGGCTGGAAACTGATGCTGGAAGAAGAGGAGTAAAGCGGGCAGTTGGCCCGCAATCTGGTTATGACTACACGCCCCGATAACTATTATGCTGAAAAATACGGTCTCACGCCGACCCATTCTGAAGTGCTGGCGGCCCTGCCACATCTTGAAGTGGGTAAAGCGCTGGATTTAGGCTGCGGCCAGGGCCGCAACAGCCTGTTTCTCAATCAGCATGGCTTTGAGGTGACGGCCTGGGACAGCAATCCCGCCAGTCTGGAACGCCTGAACAGCATCATCGCGGAAGAGAATCTGCAGAACATTCACACCGAGCTGTGCGATCTCAATAGCGTGCGGTTCAACGGCGCCTATCAGTTTGTGCTGTCGACTGTGGTGATGATGTTCCTGCAACCGGCAACCATTCCGCAGCTGATTGCCGATATGCAGGCCAGCACGCGTAAATATGGCTACAACCTGATTGTGGCGGCGATGGATACCGATGATTATCCCAATACGCAAAATTTCCCATTTGCGTTTAAATCGGGTGAACTCAGCCACTATTACCGCAACTGGCACATCGTGAAGTACAACGAAGATGTCGGTGAACTGCATCGTCGTGATGAAAACGGTAACCGTATTAAATGCCGTTTCGCCACGTTGCTGGCGCAGAAAGCCAGCTACTAAGCCAACGGCCGCCTTGCGCGGCCGTTACTTTGTCTGATATCGATCAATTCGCCGCACCTTTTTTGCTCGTTTTTCACACAGCGATTGCTTTAGCGATCTAAGTGTGACTAAATATTGCCTCCGCCCAATCGGGCAATTACAGGAACCACCCCGCGTGAACAGCGCTATCTCTGCACGAAGACGTCCCAAAACCGGTACCATGACCCGCGTTGTTTTACTGGTCAGCTTCTTAATTTTGTTTGGCCGCCTGCTTTTCATCATTCCCGGTGCCATTGAGCATCATCAGCAAAAGAAAGCCATCCCTGAACCGGTCACGCTGAGCACCAGTGATTCGCGCTAAATACTTTGCGGGTCGCCTGTCGCTGCTAAACATTGTCCTTTGAGACAATGCTGCTTTTTACGTCCTGTTACCCGCAACGCGCTACACTGTGAGCTGACTTTACAGACACAAGGAACGCGTTATGTCTGCTTCGCATTCACAAAAATTAGCTGAAACCCGCCATCACATCCTGAACCTGCTGCTTAACGAGCATGATCTGGTTGATGTTCTGCTGGATAAATCCGTCGATCTTAATGCGGGTGAACTGCGTGATATCACCGACTGGCGTCATGAATTAGAGCGTGAGCTGCAGCAATTACACGCCGCGGATTTGGCCGACATCCTCGAAGCCTTGCCGGAAGAAGAGCGTCAGGCGCTGTGGCGTTTAGTGCCAACGGCGCAGCGCGGACACGTGCTGGTTGAGGCTTCAGAAACCGTTTGGGCCAGCCTGACGGAAGAAATGTCTGATCGCGATATTCTGCACGCCATCGAGCCGCTGGATATCGACGATCAGGTATATCTGGCGCGCTACTTGCCGCGTGATTTAACCGGGCGTCTGCTCACCACTCTTGAGCCAAGTCTGCGCGCACGGTTAATGAGCGTGATCGAGCTGGATCGCGACCGCGTCGGGCAGATCATGGATTTCAACATCCTGACGGTACGCTCAGACGTAACCTTAGCCACGGTGCAGCGCTATCTGCGTAAAGGCAAAAAAATGCCTGACGGCACCGATAAGATCTTTATCACCGACGAACAGAACCAACTACAAGGTGAGCTGACGCTCACGGATATTCTGCTCAACAAACCGAAGATGCTGGTCGCCGAAGTGATGAATCCGCATCCCACCACTTTTCAACTCAACGATAAAGCGGAAGACGCCGCCAGTGCGTTCGAACGTTATAACCTGATCTCCGCTGCGGTAACTGATGCACAAGGCAAGCTGATTGGCCGTATCACCATTGAAGACGTGGTCGATTTGGTGAACGAAGAGAATGAAAGCAACATCCGTAAAATGGGTGGTATCAGCCAGGGCGAAGACGTGTTTGCGCCGGTGCGTAAAGCGGTGGGTAAACGCTGGGCCTGGCTGGCAGTTAACCTGTGTACTGCGTTTGTCGCTTCGCGCGTGATTGGCCTGTTTGAAGCCACCATATCGCAGCTGGTTGCGCTGGCGGCGCTAATGCCAATCGTTGCGGGCATCGGCGGCAATACCGGCAATCAAACCATCACCATGATTGTGCGTGCATTGGCGCTGCATCAGGTTGAACCGGGTAACTTCTCATTCCTGATCATGCGTGAACTCGGCGTGGCATTAATAAACGGCCTGTTCTGGGGCGGCATTATGGGCGGCGTCACCTGGCTGATGTATGACAATCTGCAACTCGGCGGCGTGATGATGCTGGCGATGGTGCTAAACCTGCTGCTGGCCGCGCTGATGGGCGTGCTGATTCCGTTAATCATGACCAAGATGAAACGCGATCCCGCCGTTGGCTCCAGCGTGCTGATCACTGCCATCACCGATACCGGCGGATTCTTTATCTTCCTAGGTCTGGCTACGATATTTTTGCTGCATCATTAAGGCTTTAAACAGTGTGCGTAACGTTGCAGCATCTGCTGTAAATTGAGTTGCAACGTTGCGCGCGCCAGTTCACTCAATGCTGGATTGACCCGCGTTGAACCTCGCTGATTTAACCACTCCAGTACATCGATTAAATGCCATAACGCTGTTTTTCCATCATGAATCGGGCGTGGAAACTGCGGGCTGTGGCTCAGCATTAGCTTGCGCATATTCTGCCGCGAAACACCTATCAACTCTGCAATATCAGTCAGCCCGACTAAATCCGGTGCGGCTTCAATCAGTTCAGCATCTGGCAATGCCTGAAAAACATCATCTAACGCGCTGCGTACCGCGTCCTGTGCAGTGCTGGCTTCCCGGCTGAACGTCATGCTTAATTTTCCCGCTACACCCGCGCCAATTAACGCATCAGTGCAACCTTGCGAACCAAGACGCTCAAGCGTTTCATCGGTGTCGATCTCATCATTGAGCTGAAAACGCAGCGTAAACTCAAATTCCATGTTTCACTCCTCGTCACTTAATCCGCTGAGGACTTTCACTGCAGTTATCCACCACCCGCCTTAGCAATTTGGCATGCGTTTCAGGATTTTTTGGCGTGCTCAAGATGCAGGTAATACAGTAATCCCCACATCGACACTCTGCCGAGTTATCTGGGCAGTACATCTTGCCCCACGCATGGTGGCCGCCGACTGCAATTTTCCAACCTCTTGCTTCTGCATATCGCAAAGCTTCTTCTACCGCTTTATGCGGATGCCGCTTCCTGTCTGACATCGCTGGTTACCTTATGCTCACCGCACTGAGTTGTCAACTGACAACCAAGAGAAACTTCGATACTATTTCAGCGGCGCATGCTGCAGAAAATAACCAGAACGGTCTCAACACGCTTTGGTTCCTTTTTGTGCTGGAAGACAGCGCACAAAATCAAGCGCACAGCGTCTGAAGTGCATATAGACTCTATTGTTATCACTGACCTGACGGAGAAGAAGCATGTTTAACGTGGATGATTTTGTGCAGTCTAAGACCGGTGGCCCAAAGATGCAGGTGCTGCGCGTGGAAGGCGATATGCTGTGGTGCGCTCGGGTTGATGATCACATCAAACGAGAAATTGAAGTCAGAGCCGATACCGTGAATCTGTATCATGAAGACGGTGATTTCGGCGTCTGTTAAAAAAAGTGCCCCAAATCGGGGCCATTTTTAGGGATTGTCGCGCTGCACATTGTTCTGCCCGATACCGCCAATAAACGGCAGACGCAGCCTGAACGGTGTGAAATCCAGCCCCATGTTTAATCCCAGCAAGTTCACTTCCAGCCCCTCTTCCGCGCCAACCGTTACGCCCAGCACACCCAGCAGGGAAAGCTGTACGCCACGACCTGACGGCGGTAAACCCACCGGATTGAGTAGCGAGCGATAATCTTTGCCGAGCGCGTTAGCCGGTAGATCCAGCTTCAACGCCGGTACCTCGCGGCCAATGTGCGCCATAAAGGTATTGCTGTTGGGTCCAGGCCAGGCGTGATAGGTCGTCGGCCACGGATAGGATTTTATCGCCGCTTCGATCTGCGGAATCATCGCTTCTGCGCTACTGCCGCGATGATCAACCAGCAGACGCGGCTTCGCGCCGTACCAGTAGCCATCCGGGAGATTGCTGTTGCGCCGCACCTTATCGCCGCTGCCCCAGCTAATCACTTCATAGCGGTTGTAGCGGGTTTCACCGGCGCGTTTAAAGATAATCCACGGATGCACCGCTACGGCGCCCTTCCAGCCATAAGTCGGCGCAGCATAAACCTGCACGATAGCTTCTGCCGCATAACGCTGTGGATCCGGTGCGATGCCGGCAGAATCACGCCTTGCGGACGCCCAGCCACCGCGTTCAGAGGTGAGCTCACCGCTACGCGTTGCCTGCGCCAAACTCGCGCCTAATGAAAGCAAGATGATGCAAAGAAAAGAGATCATTACGGCTTTGAAAGGCAACATCGACGGCATCCTGATGAGTAAAAATCACTCGCTATCTTGCAACGAAACGGTTGGCTTTGTATTCACGAACTATGCGATTCACTTAGCCGTTTTACCTGCCATCAAAACGTTTGAAAGAAAAAGCCCGCAATTAAGCGGGCTTCGTTTTTACTCATCAATCAAAGCAGGATTTATTCCCACTCGATCGTCGCAGGTGGTTTACCTGAAATATCATAAACCACGCGTGAGATGCCATTCACTTCGTTGATGATGCGGTTAGAGACGCGGCCGAGGAAATCGTACGGCAGGTGCGCCCAGTGCGCGGTCATGAAGTCGATGGTTTCCACCGCACGCAGTGAAACCACCCAATCATATTTACGACCATCGCCCATCACGCCAACAGAACGCACTGGCAGGAACACGGTGAACGCCTGGCTGACTTTGTTGTACAGGTCAGCTTTATGCAGCTCTTCGATGAAGATAGCGTCTGCACGGCGCAGCAGGTCGCAGTACTCTTTCTTCACTTCGCCCAGCACGCGCACGCCCAAACCTGGACCTGGGAACGGGTGACGATACAACATGTCGTACGGCAGGCCGAGTTCCAGACCGATTTTACGCACTTCGTCTTTGAACAGCTCTTTCAGCGGCTCAACCAGGCCCATCTTCATCTCTTTCGGCAAACCGCCCACGTTGTGGTGCGATTTGATTACGTGCGCTTTACCGGTGGCAGAAGCCGCCGATTCAATCACGTCAGGATAGATGGTGCCCTGCGCCAGCCACTTCACGTCTTCCAGACGCAGTGCCTGCTCGTCGAACACTTCAACGAATACGCGGCCGATGATTTTACGTTTGGCTTCTGGGTCGTTCTCGCCCGCCAGCGCATCAAGGAAGCGCGCTTCAGCCGCCACGTGCACGATGTTCAGGCCGAAGTGGTCGCCAAACATGTCGAGCACTTGCTCAGCTTCGTTCAGACGCAGCAAACCGTTGTCGACGAACACGCAGGTCAGACGCTCGCCGATGGCGCGGTGCAGCAGCATCGCGGTCACAGAAGAGTCCACACCGCCAGACAGGCCGAGGATCACTTTGTCTTCGCCAACCTGCTGACGAATACGCTCAACCGCATCTTCGATGATTTTGGCTGGTGTCCACAGCGCTTCGCAGCCGCAGATATCACGAATGAAACGCTCAAGCATGCGCAGGCCCTGACGCGTGTGCGTCACTTCCGGGTGGAACTGCACGCCGTAGAATTTCTTCTCTTCGTTCGCCATGATGGCGAACGGGCAGGTTTCGGTGCTGGCAACGGTTTCGAAACCGGCTGGGATGGCGGTGACTTTGTCGCCGTGGCTCATCCACACATCCAGCAGCGGTTTACCTGCTGCGCTAATCGCATCTTCGATGTCACGCACCAGCGCGCTCTGGGTCAGCACTTCAACCTGCGCATAACCAAATTCACGCTCGTTAGAGCCTTCTACTTTGCCGCCCAGTTGCATCGCCATGGTCTGCATGCCGTAGCAAACGCCCAACACAGGCACGCGGGCGTTAAACACGTATTCCGGGGCACGCGGGCTGTTCAGCTCGGTGGTGCTCTCCGGACCGCCAGAGAGAATGATGCCGTTCGGGTTGAACTGGCGAATTTGCTCTTCGGTGACATCCCACGCCCAGAGCTCGCAGTAAACACCCAGTTCGCGCACGCGGCGCGCAACCAGCTGCGTATACTGAGAACCAAAATCGAGGATCAAAATACGATGTTTATGAATATTTTCAGTCGTCATTGAGGCGTTTCCATTGGGATGGACTTAATAATAAAAGCGCCCGGCGGGTGCCGGGCGCTAAATTTTACGGGATTATGAACCCATGCGGTAGTTTGGTGACTCTTTGGTGATGGTCACATCATGCACGTGGCTTTCATTGATGCCCGCGCCGCTGATACGCACGAACTCCGCTTTGGTACGCAGATCGTCGATGGTTGGGCAACCGGTCAGGCCCATGCAAGAGCGCAAGCCGCCCATCTGCTGGTGCACGATCTCTTTCAGGCGGCCTTTATAGGCAACGCGACCTTCGATACCTTCCGGTACCAGTTTGTCCGCGGCGTTATCGCTCTGGAAGTAACGGTCTGAAGAACCTTTAGACATCGCGCCCAGTGAACCCATACCGCGATAAGACTTGAACGAACGGCCCTGATACAGCTCGATTTCGCCCGGAGACTCTTCGGTACCGGCCAGCATTGAACCAACCATAACGGCCGCTGCGCCTGCTGCAATCGCTTTTGCGATATCGCCAGAGAAGCGGATACCGCCATCAGCGATAACTGGAATGCCGGTGCCTTCCAGCGCGGCAACTGCATCAGAAACTGCGGTGATCTGTGGAACGCCAACGCCGGTAACGATACGTGTGGTACAAATTGAGCCAGGGCCGATACCCACTTTCACCGCGCTCACGCCTGCCTGTGCCAGCGCCAGTGCGCCTGCGCCAGTAGCGACGTTGCCGCCGATGATTTCCAGGTTCGGATATTTTGCACGGGTTTCACGAATACGCTGCAGTACGCCTTCTGAGTGACCGTGTGACGAGTCAATCAGCAGCACGTCAACACCGGCAGCAACCAGCGCATCAACGCGCTCTTCGTTGCCTGCACCAGCGCCAACAGCAGCACCCACGCGCAGACGGCCTTCCGCATCTTTACAGGCGTTAGGTTTACGTTCGGCTTTCTGGAAATCTTTAACGGTGATCATGCCCAGCAGGTGGAAGCTGTCATCAACAACCAGCGCTTTCTCAACACGTTTTTCATGCATTTTGTGCAGCACAACTTCGCGTGCTTCACCCTCTTTCACCGTTACCAGACGCTCTTTCGGGGTCATCACCGCAGAAACCGGCAAGGTCAGGTCGGTAACAAAACGCACGTCACGGCCAGTGATGATGCCCACCAGCTCGTTCTCGGTGTTCACTACCGGATAACCGGCGAAGCCGTTACGCTCGGTCAGCTCTTTCACCGCAGCCAGCGCGGTGGTTGGTAGCACGGTTTGCGGATCGGTAACTACGCCGCTTTCGTGTTTTTTCACCTTACGAACTTCGTCCGCCTGGCGCTCAATTGACATGTTTTTGTGAATAAAGCCCAAACCACCTTCCTGCGCCAGCGCAATGGCCAGACCGGCTTCGGTCACGGTGTCCATGGCAGCAGAGAGCATTGGGATGTTCAGACGGATATTTTTCGTCAGTTGAGTGCTGAGATCAGCGGTGTTCGGTAAGACAGTGGAGTGAGCGGGAACGAGCAGAACGTCGTCAAATGTGAGGGCTTCTTTAGCGATTCTTAACATTGCAATATCTCCACCTGGGGGCGATTAAAACAGATAAAATATTGCCGCGGCATTATACAGGCCGAAACCGATTGCCTCCAGTGTTTTTTCAGAAAATGTCTTGATCCTCAGGGCAAGCAATGTAGTATCAGTTGATTAACCCTCTGATTTAAAATTTGATCTACATCACATGTCGCTACCGCCAACCGCCAATATTTTTACTGTCAGCCGCCTGAACACCACGGTGCGCCAACTGCTGGAAAATGAGATGGGCCTGGTGTGGCTCAGTGCTGAAATTTCAAATTTCACTCAGCCCTCTTCCGGTCATTGGTACTTCACGTTGAAGGATGATGGCGCACAAGTGCGCTGCGCGATGTTCCGTAACAGTAATCGCCGCGTCACCTTCCGTCCTCAGCATGGCCAGCAAGTTTTAGTGCGCGCCAGCATCACGCTGTATGAGCCGCGCGGCGATTATCAGCTGATTATCGAAAGCATGCATCCCGCCGGTGAAGGCTTGCTGCAGCAGCAATTTGAACAGTTGAAAGCGCGTTTGGCTGCAGAAGGCTTATTTGATCAACAGTTCAAGCAGCCGCTGCCGGATCCGGCGCGTCAGGTTGGCGTGATTACCTCCGCTACCGGCGCGGCGCTGCACGACGTACTACGCGTACTGCATCGACGCGATCCCTCCTTGCCGGTGATTATTTATCCAACGGCGGTGCAAGGCGTAGATGCGCCAGCCAGCATTGTGCGTGCCATTGAGCTGGCCAACCAGCGCGATGAGTGTGACGTGCTGATCGTGGGCCGTGGCGGCGGTTCGCTGGAAGATTTATGGAGTTTCAATGACGAACGCGTGGCGCGGGCGATTTTTGCCAGCCGCTTGCCGATCGTCAGCGCCGTTGGGCATGAAACCGATGTCACTATCGCTGACTTCGTAGCGGATTTACGCGCGCCAACGCCTTCTGCTGCGGCAGAATTGGTGAGCCGTAATCAACTCGAACTGTTGCGCCGTTTGCAGTCGCAGCAGCAGCGCATGGAGATGGCGATGGATTTCTATCTGGCACAGCAACAGCGTCGCTTCACGCGCATCCAGCACCGTTTGCAGCAGCAGCATCCGCAGCTGCGTTTGGCACGTCAGCAGACCGCGCTCTTCCAGCTGCAGCGTCGTCTCGGTGAAGCGATGGACCAGCGCCTGCGGGTGGCTAATCGTCAGCAGGATCGCCTGCTGCAACGCCTCAATGCCCTGCAGCCGCAGGGACGTATTCTGCGCGCTCAGCAGCAGCTGCAGCAGTGGCACTATCGCTTACAGCAGGGCATGGAAAAGCAGCTCAATCACAATCGTCAGCGCTTTGGCACGCTGGCAGCACAACTGGAAGGCGTGAGCCCGCTGGCGACGCTGGCGCGTGGCTTCAGCGTCACTACTGACACGCAAGGTCAGGTGGTGAAGAAAACCCAGCAGCTAAGTAAAGGCGACTTGCTACGCACCCGGCTGGACGATGGCTGGGTGGAAAGCCAGGTTACCGCTCTCGAACCACAGAAATCCCGGAGCCGTAAAGCACGTTCATAGTATGAAAACTATACTTTCTGGCACATTCGTTAAAGAGCCAGGGAGATTGGTATGTCTTACAGCGTTATCCCACCCTACATTCTGCGCAATATCATTGATAATTGCTCCGGCGCGCAACAAGACTACGCGCGCCGCACCCTCACCCACGTCCAGCACTTAATGGGCGAACACAATGCTAAACCGGCAAGCACCGCCACAGCGCAGCCTGGCACGGTGCTGCGGGCTATCTACGACGCCGAAGGAACACAAAATCTGCCCGGCACTTTGGTGCGCGACGAAGGCCAGCCGGGAAATGGTGATGTCGCAGCCGAAGAGGCGTGGAACTATCTCGGCATTACCTACGATTTCTTTTGGCAAACCTACCAACGCAACTCGCTGGACAACAAAGGCCTCAAGCTCGATGGCACCGTGCATTACGGTAAGGAGTACCAGAACGCCTTCTGGAACGGGCAGCAGATGGTGTTTGGTGACGGCGACGGCGAGATTTTCAATCGCTTCACCATCGCGCTGGATGTTGTGGCGCACGAGCTGACGCACGGCGTGACGGAAACCGAAGCGGGATTGATCTATTTCCAACAGGCAGGTGCGCTGAACGAATCGATGTCTGACGTGTTTGGCTCGCTGGTGAAGCAATTCCACCTCAAGCAAAGTGCCGATCAGGCCGACTGGATCATTGGCGAAGGTTTGCTGGCGCAGGGCATCAACGGGCGCGGATTGCGATCGATGTCATCACCCGGCACCGCCTACGATGATCCGGTGCTGGGCAAAGATCCGCAACCAGCCGATATGGCTCACTACATCGAAACACGTGACGACAACGGCGGCGTGCATCTCAACTCGGGTATTCCCAATCGCGCCTTCTATCTCGCCGCTAAAGCGCTGGACGGCTTCGCGTGGGAACAGGCGGGTCAAGCCTGGTACGACACGCTGTGCGACAAAACGCTGCCGCAGGATGCCGATTTCAGCACCTTTGCACGCTTTACCGTGCAGCACGCGAAACAGCGGTTCAACAACTCAGTGGCGGAGAAGATCCAATCCGCCTGGCAGCAGGTGGGCGTAAAATGGACATCCAACTGACCGATGACGCAATAATCGAGCTGGCGCGGGAAGGCGGTATCGCTTTTATTCCCAAACTACGCGGCGAACGGCGCTTTGCACTGGCGGAGCTGCCGGAACCGCAAAAGCAGCGCGTCTGCGAGGTGCTGGAACAGGCAATGCCGCTGGGCGAACCGGAAGATCAGGCGGCAAATATCGGTCGCGGCGATCAGCGCTATTACCGCATTCAAATCACCTATGCGACACACCGTGAGGCGGCAAGCTTAGTGATTTTAATTCCTGAACAACTGGCGCCACCCGAGCTGCAATCGCTGTGGCGAGACGGTGAATAGGTTATCAGAGATCTCTCAAGGCAGAGCGTAACTGGTTGACTATACTCATTATGTGGCTAGCTAGTCCACGTCGAAGAAAACACCCTTAGATGAGGTCTCTGCTATGACACAAAAAAAGCAACGAGGTGGTGCCGGGAACTTTGCAGAGGACCCGGAGCGCGCCAGGGAAGCAGGTAGTGCTGGCGGCAAAGTCAGCGGGGGTAATTTCAGAAACGATCCTGAAAGAGCCAGGGAAGCTGGAAGAAAAGGAGGTCAAAAAAGCCGTCGCCCTTCCAAGCAGCAGTAATTAAGGTGCCTTAAAGGAAGTGATGTGCCACGGATGGTTAAAAAAAAGGCCGACATCATGATGTCGGCCTTTCTCGTATTGAGAACTTACTTGCTGTCTGGCAGCGCGTAAGCAATCACATAATCACCACGGTCTGGCGACTGACGTGCGCCGCCTGCGGAGATCAGGATGTACTGTTTGCCGGTTTTCGGCGATACGTAGCTGATTGGACCGCCCTGGCTGCCAACTGGCAGACGTGCTTTCCACACTTCTTTACCGGTTGAGCTATCGAAAGCGCGCAGATAGTAATCCTGCGTACCGGCGATGAACACCAGGCCGCCCTGCGTTGCCAGCGTGCCGCCTAAGGTCGGCATACCAATTGGCATCTTCGCGCGCATTTTAATACCAAACGGACCGGTATCTTCAACGGTACCAACCGGCACCTGCCATACGATCTGACGGGTTTTCATGTCAATCGCCGACAGCGTACCGAACGGCGGAGCCTGGCACGGAATGCCCAGCGGCGACATGAAGCGGTTTTTGTTAACCGCGTACGGTGTGCCTTTAAGCGGAACCGCACCCATACCGGTGTTGATGGCTTCGCCACCGTTGCTGGCTGCAGTCTTGCTGGTGTCTTGTGGGATCATCTGTACCCACAGGCCGAGACGCATGTCGTTGACAAACATGTACTGGTTGTTCGGGTCAAACGAGATACCGCCCCAGTTCATACCGCCCAGCGAACCTGGGAAGCTGAGGGATTTATCAGTATCCGGCACGGTGAACAGACCATCGTAACGCATGCCTTTAAAGGCAATACGGCACGCCAGCTGATCAAACGGCGTTGCGCCCCACATATCCGACTCACTCATTTTCTGGTTGCCGATGTTTGGCATTTCCACTGAGTGCGGCTGAGTTTTGGTGTACTGCTCGTTCGGGATGTGACCCTGCGGCATCGGCAGCTCTTCAACTTTGGTCAAAGGCTTGCCGGTCAGGCGGTCCAGCACCCAAATCATGCCGGTTTTCGCCCCGATAACAACGGCTGGCTTGTTGGTGCCATCCTTCATCGGGAAGTCTACCAGGCTCGGCTGCATTGGCAGGTCGAAGTCCCACAGATCGTTATGCACGGTCTGATAAACCCACTTCTGCTTACCGGTGGTGGCATCCAACGCCAGGATTGATGCGCCGTAGGTGTGATCCAGTTTGGTACGGTTCGCACCCCACAGATCCACTGACGAGCTACCCATTGGCAGGAACACGGTGTTCATTGCCGGATCGTAAGACATTGGCGCCCACGAGTTCGGCGTACTGCGGGTGTAATCTTTACCCGGCATCAGCACCGCATTGGGGTCATCGTTGCCTGGGTCAAACGCCCAACGCATCTGACCGGTGATAACGTCGAAACCACGCAGCACGCCGCCAGGCATGTCGGTCTGTACGTTATCCGCAACACGGCCGCCCACAACAACGGTGGTACCGGCCATCGCTGGCGGTGAAGTCAGCTGATACTGCGGATCTGGCGCACTGCCGAGACCGGTTTTCAGGTCAACCACACCGTGCGTACCGAAGGTGTCGCACAGCTCACCGTTATCAGCGTTGATAGCAATCAGACGCGCATCGATGGTGTTCATCAGAATACGACGCTGACAGGTATCGCCCGCAGGCAGCACAGCGGCAGTCACCGGCGTTGAGCCCGGCTCTGTTGGCTGCTGCAGCGGTTTAGTCGCATCGAAATAGGCTAAGCCACGGCAGCGGTTCCACACTTCTGCCTGCGCGTTGATTTCGCGTTTCCAGATTTCCTTACCGCTGTCTGCTGCAACCGCAATCACATTGTTGTGCGGGGTGCACAGGAACAGCGTATTGCCGACCTGCAGTGGAGTTTGCTGATCTTCCGCACCGTTACCGGTTGGGCTGATTGGCGTGTCACCGGTGTGGAAAGTCCAGGCGACCTGTAAGTCTTTCACGTTGTCGCGGGTAATCTGATCGATGGCAGCGAAGCGGTCGCCACCCGGCGTACGGCCGTAGCTGCTCCAGTCTTGCTGAGGTTTTGATTTATCGACCGGAATCAGCGGCAGCTGTTTACCGTCAAACGCCACGGTAGGATGCGGCTGGAACATCTGCACGAAGGTCGCCACCATGCCCACCGCGATCACCGCAGAGAGCACATAAGAGGCTTTCGCCAGAGAGCTTTTGCCTTCGCTTTTACGCAGGGCTGGCCAGGTGAGGAATGCAAACAGCATCAAGCCGGCTGGCACCATCAAACGTGATACCAGCGGCCAGAAATGCAAGCCCGCATCAAACAGTGACCAAATCAACGTGCCAGCAAACACCAGAATAAACAGGGTGACGGCGGATGACTTGCGACGGAAGAACTGAATGGCCGACAGCAGCATGACGATACCGGCGATGAGGAAGTACCAGCTGCCGCCCAGCGCAACCAGCTTGCCGCCGCCGATAGCGAAGAACAAGCCGATAGCCAGCAGGACCAGGCCAAACAGTACGGACCAGATGCTCAGCCCTTTGCCGGGACGAGCGGAATTTTCTGCCATAACAAAAACTCTCCTGAAAAAATAAAGCGCTGGCGCCAGTAAATCTGTGGCAGCCGATAACAAGGCTCCAGCCGCAGCGGGAGACAGGAATAATTCCGTTACGCTTTATTTTATATCTATTGGTACGGGTGCAATGCCCGTGATTCGGCGCTTGTGAGCGAGGACACAACGCAGGTGAGAGTGATTCTCGCTACAAGGCGGCAGGATTGTACCACCTGGTACAATAAAAAGTGAATATCCATAACGCGGCAGTCACTGGTTAATAGCATTTTTGCTACAAATCCAGTCGTAAGCTATTAATAAATATGACGGCGTATCGTGACTTTTCTTATTGCGATGTTAAGTCGGGGATGAATTCGACACGTTTTTTGGAAATAAGTCCGTCGCCGTGCTGGCAGAAGTAGTCCACCGCACCGCAGGCTTTCAGCACCTGCAACGGTTGGTGGCAATCCGGGCATGAGGCGATGTGTGCGAAATGACGTTCACAGCTGGGGCAGTCAAAACCGGTTTCATTGTGAGTGAGTAGTTGCTGACAGGCTGGGCAGGAAAAATTCATCAATTGTCCTCTGCGCTTTGGATGGCGGTCGCCATGAATGGCGACCCTACGAGTTACAGGTTCATAAAAAAGGGCCCTGCTGGGCCCTTCTCATGTTAACGCTTGTTCTTCTTCAGATGCGACATCAGACGCTGACGTTTACGCTGCTGCGTTGGCGTCAACAGATTGCGCTTGCCCGCGTACGGGTTATCGCCCTCTTTGAACTGAATGCGAATCGGCGTGCCCATCACGTTGAGTGAACGACGGAAGTAGTTCATCAGGTAACGCTTGTAGGAATCGGCCAGATCTTTCACCTGGTTGCCGTGAATCACCACGATTGGCGGGTTATAACCACCGGCGTGCGCATACTTTAGCTTCACGCGGCGACCACGCACCAATGGCGGCTGGTGATCGTCGGCGGCCATGGTCATGATGCGCGTCAGCATTGCGGTGCCCACACGTTTGGTGGAGCAGTCGTAGGCTTCAGTCACCGATTCGAACAGGTTGCCGACGCCGCTGCCGTGCAGGGCTGAAATGAAGTGGATGCGCGCAAAATCGATAAAGCCCAGGCGGAAGTCCAACATCTCTTTGACTTCATCTCTGGCTTCCTGCGTCATGCCATCCCACTTGTTGACCACAATTACCAGTGAGCGCCCACTATTCAGGATAAAGCCGAGCAGCGAGAGATCCTGATCGGAAATTCCGGCACGCGCATCAATCACCAGCATCACAACGTTAGCGTCTTCGATCGCTTGCAACGTTTTAATAACTGAGAATTTCTCGACAGTTTCGGTGATTTTACCGCGCTTACGTACACCAGCAGTATCAATCAGCACATACTCACGATCATCGCGTTCCATCGGAATATAGATGCTGTCACGCGTGGTGCCCGGCATGTCGAAGACCACGACACGGTCTTCGCCAAGAATACGGTTAGTTAGCGTTGACTTACCCACATTCGGGCGGCCAACGATAGCGAGTTTGATCGGCAGTGTGGTAGGGTCGAAGTCTTCTTCTTCCTCTTCCTCCAGCGCCTTCTCAGTCTCTTCTTCTAAATCGGCCCAATAGGCGGCGTTCTCTTCTTCTTCGGTGAGTTCGACTTCTGGAACGATTTCTTCCATCCACGGCAACAGTGCGGTTTCCAGCAGGCTGTTAACGCCACGGCCATGCGAAGCCGCAATGGCGTGAATCTCACCTAAGCCCAGCGCATAGAAATCCAGCACCGCTGCTTCCGGGTCGATACCGTCAGTTTTGTTGGCGACCACAAAGGTGGCTTTCTCACGCGCACGCAGATGATTGGCGATTTGCTGATCCGCCGGCATCACGCCCGCGCGCGCATCCACCATAAACAGCACCACATCGGCTTCTTCAATCGCCAGCAGCGACTGCTCCGCCATGCGGTTTTCAACGCCCTCTTCGGTGCCATCGATACCGCCGGTATCAATAACAATGAATTCGCGCCCTTCCACTTCGGCGCGACCATATTTGCGATCGCGAGTCAGTCCAGGAAAATCCGCCACCAGCGCATCACGTGTGCGTGTTAAACGGTTAAATAGCGTAGATTTTCCCACATTGGGACGCCCAACCAGCGCGACCACAGGTACCATAACACTTGCCTCAGTTTTTAAAATAATTCGCCCGAATGGCGTGATTATAACGACATTTGACGCCAGGCGTCAGGCTGAAGGCGCAAAGAATACCATGCCTGACTAAAAACGAAACGGCCCCTGACGAATCAGGAGCCGTGTAAGCGAGCGGGAAACGGGTTCCCGCAGAGCCAATTCCTTAACGGGTGATGGCGTAAACTTCTCCGCCTTTCGCCTGGATCAGCAGCTTGTCACCGGCGACAACCGGTTCAGTCTGGAAGCCATCGCTGTCCAGTTTCTGCTGCGCCACGAAGCGGCCGTCAAGGGTGTTGATCCAATGCAGATAACCTTCACTATCGCCCACCACCAGATAACCGTTGAACAGCACCGGCGAGGTCAGATTACGATGCAGCAGATCGCTTTGACGCCAGATGGCCACGCCACCGTCAGCATTCAGGGCAATCACGCGATCATCCTGATCGACCAGATAGATACGACCCGCATCCACCACCATGTCTTTCACGCCGCCAATTTCGCGCTTCCACAGAACCTGACCAGAACGCAGTTCCAGTGCGGTGAGGTTGCCGTTATACGCCAGCGCATAAATCACACCGTTTACCACAACTGGCGTGGTATCGACGTCGCTCAGGCGATCGATTTCCGTTGCGCCGCTTGGCTGCGAAATACGCTGCTGCCAAATCAGCTGACCTTGGTTGACGATGACTGCGCTCACGCGGCCATTGTCGCCACCGACGATTGCGCCACCAAAGGCCACGGTCGGAGCCGATTCACCGCGCAGTGACAGCGCAGGCATATCGAGGTTGACGGTCCATTTGATTACGCCAGTGCTCTGATCAAGACCTTGCAACATACCGTTGCTGGTGTGGATCAGCACTAAACCGTCGCTCACCACCGGACGCGACAGCGCTTCACCGGCGACCTTGGTCTGCCAGGCAATGCCACCATCGCTGCTATTTAACGCAAATACCTGACCACGTTCGCTACCGATATAGATGCGATCGCCGCTGGCCGTTACACCGCCAGAAAGCAGTGCCGAGATGTTTTTCGAGAAGAATCCGGTTTTCTCAGAGAGATCGACTTTCCATTTCTCTTTACCATTGCTGGCATCAAGCGCTTTAACCACACCAAAACGATCCGCAGCATACACGGTACCGTCCAGCCAGGCTGGATGCAGATTGGAATAGAAATCACCAACGCCGTCGCCGACCGAGGTGCTCCACGCGGTCTGCGGCGTAAACTGGTTTTCCACTTTAGGCAGCGGGGCCATTTTCACTACATCTTCTTCGCCGCTGAACAGCGAGCAACCGCTGAGCAGAGTGACTGAAATCAGCCCTGGCAGCAGGTATTTACGTAATTCCATGTGCGCTCTCTTGACTGGCTTAACTTAAGTTATTCATCTTCATCTGCAGCATTTGCTTCAGCGCAGGAGAGGCCTGCGATTCAGCACCTTTGCTCCAGGCATCACGCGCGCCCTGCTTATCGCCTTTGCTCAGCAGTGCTTCGCCACGAATGTCCGCCACAATGGCTGTCCAGCCATCACCTTTAACATTGTTAAGGGTAGAAAGTGCGGCATCGGCCTGGCTTTGCTGCAACTGAATGCGTGCCAGACGCAGGTTAATCACCGCCTGCAGGTTGGCATCTTTGGTATCTTTCAGCCCACTCTGTAACAGAGTGATAGCTTTATCGAGCTGATTGGTTTCAACATACTGCTTAGCCAGATCCAGCGACGCCAACGCACCGTAGGTGTTGTTGTTTTCGCTAGCGAAAGTGGCTACCGCTGCCAGCGAATCCGGCTTGTCCGCCTGCATCGCGCTGGTCAGCTGTTGATATTCTGCTGATGCCGCTTTATCGGTCCCTTCCTGATGGCTGGACCAGAAACGCCAGCCACCCAGCGCAGCGATACCGATGATTACGCCAACGGCCAGGAATTTGCCATTGTTGGCAAAGAACTGACGCAGCGCGTCAACTTGTTCGTTTTCGTTGCTGTAAACTTCCACGCAATCCCTCTCTTTAAAATGGCTGTTGCAGTGCTGCGCTTACTGCAGGAGCGTGCGCAATGTCGCAGCGGCGTCGCTCTGAGCCAGCGTCTGTTGATCGCCAGTACGCAAGTCTTTCACCACAACCTGGCCCGCTTTCACTTCATCTTCGCCCAGCACCAGCGCAATGCGTGCGCCCCACTTGTCTGCACGTCCAAACTGCTTCTTGAAGTTACCGCCACCGAAGTTGGTCATCAGCTTCAATGCCGGATCAGCATCACGCAGTTTTTCCGCCAGTTGCATCGCGGCGGACTGAACGCCCTGCCCCGAAGCGATAACATAGACATCAACAATACGCGTCGGTTCAAATTCTGGATTAACCGCTTGCACCAGCAACACCAAACGCTCCATGCCCATGGCAAAACCAACCGCTGGCGTGGCACGGCCACCCAACTGCTCAACTAAACCATCGTAACGTCCGCCGCCGCATACGGTGCCCTGCGAACCGAGGCTGCTGGTCACCCATTCAAATACGGTACGGTTGTAGTAATCGAGGCCGCGCACCAGGCGCTGGTTGATACGATATTTAATGCCCGCGTCGTCCAGCAAGGCGCACAGCCCGCTGAAGTGCTCGCGCGACTCCTCATCAAGGAATTCACCCAGCGTTGGCGCATCGTTTAACAGTTTCTGTATGTCAGGATTTTTGCTGTCGAGCACGCGCAGTGGATTGGTGTACATGCGGCGTTTGCAATCTTCGTCGAGTACGTCCTGATGTTGCTCCAGGAACGCCACCAGCGCGCTGCGATAGTTGGCGCGCGCGTCCAGCGAACCGATAGAGTTCAGCTCAAGCTCAACGTGATCGGCGATACCTAAGGCTTTCCACCAGCGCGCGGTCATCATGATCAGCTCAGCATCCACGTCCGGGCCTTGCAGGCCAAAGACTTCCACACCCATTTGGTGGAACTGGCGATAACGACCTTTCTGCGGGCGCTCGTAGCGGAACATCGGGCCGGTGTACCACAGACGCTGTTCCTGATTGTACAGCAGACCGTGCTCGATACCGGCACGCACGCAACCTGCGGTGCCTTCCGGACGCAGCGTCAGGCTTTCGCCGTTGCGGTCTTCAAAGGTGTACATCTCTTTCTCAACCACGTCGGTGACTTCACCGATCGCGCGGCTGAACAACGGGGTGTGCTCAACGATTGGCAGACGGATTTCACTGTAACCATAGCTGGCCAGCACCTGCTTAAGGGTGCCTTCAATACGCTGCCAAATTGCGGTATCCGCCGGCAGGTAATCGTTCATCCCGCGAATCGCTTGAATATTCTTCGCCACGTTAGAATCTCTTTAAGACAAAAAAACCTGAGCGGCATCATACCTTATGAGGATGAAACCGCACAGGTTCAATCACAAACTGGCACGCGACAGGCGCGCACCACGATTATTTTTCCAGCTGCTGCACGTTGATGCGGCGGCTTTCATCCAGCATGCTGGCTTTGGCGCGAATACGCGCTTCCAGCTGGTCGATCATGTCGTTGTTATCGAGACGATCGCGCTGGCGCACACCATCTTCATAGAAGCCGCTTTTCTTGGCTCCGCCGGTCACGCCGAGAGTTGAAACTGTCGCTTCACCCGGACCGTTCACCACGCAGCCGATAATGGAAATATCCATCGGCGTGATGATATCTTCCAGACGCTCTTCCAGCGCATTCACCGTACCGATGACATCAAACTCCTGACGCGAACAGGTCGGGCAGGCAATAAAGTTGATGCCACGCGCGCGGATGCGCAAAGATTTGAGGATGTCGTAGCCGACTTTCACTTCTTCAACCGGATCGGCCGCCAGCGAAATACGCAGCGTATCGCCAATGCCTTCGGCCAGCAGCAGGCCTAAACCAATCGCCGATTTCACTGAACCCGCACGCGCGCCGCCCGCTTCGGTGATACCGAGGTGCAGCGGTTGATCGATGGCTTTCGCCAGCAGACGATAGGATTCAACGGCAAGGAAGACGTCGGAGGCTTTGACGCTCACTTTGAACTGATCAAAGTTGAGGCGATCGAGGTGATCCACATGGCGCATCGCGGATTCGAGCAGCGCCTGCGGCGTTGGCTCGCCGTATTTTTCCTGCAGATCTTTTTCCAGCGAACCGGCATTCACGCCGATACGGATCGGAATATTGTAATGACGCGCACAATCCACCACCTGGCGGATACGCTCATTGTTGCCGATGTTGCCTGGATTGATACGCAGACAATCCACGCCATATTCAGCGACTTTCAGTGCGATGCGATAGTCAAAGTGAATGTCCGCTACCAGCGGCACGTTGACCTGTTGCTTAATCAGTTTGAAGGCTTCAGCCGCATCCATCGTGGGAACGGAGACGCGCACGATATCAACCCCGACGCGCTCAAGCTGGCGAATCTGGTTAACGGTGGCGTCCACGTCAGTGGTGCGGGTATTGGTCATTGACTGAACGGCGATGGGCGCACCATCGCCAACTGGCACCTTGCCGACGTAAATCCGTGTTGATTTGCGACGGATAATGGGTGCTTCGTTATGCATATTCTCTCTCCACAATTACCCGGAAAGCGCGCTGCGCGTTATTGCGCACCCAGCGTCAGACGGGCAACCTGGTTATTACGGATAAAACGACTTAAATCAACGGGCTGATTCTGATATTGCACGTCAACCGCACCTGGTGCGCCAATTTTCAGACGATACGGAGCCGTTCCGGACAAACTCAGCTTACCGCCGCTACGTTGCAGACCGCTGAACAACTTCTTGCCGGTTGCATCGCTGACTTCCAGCCAGCAATCGGCTTTGAAGTTCATCACGATGGCATTTGGATCGCCAGCCGGTTGGCTGACAGCCGCATTTCCGGTAGGCATCTGGCCGGCAGGAACGCTGTTCGCTGGCGCCGGAGACGTCGCCGCTGGCGGTGCCGTATCAATCGGCGCCTGGCTTGGCGAAACCACGGCGTTGTCGCTGCCGTTGGTTTGCGCGGTATTGCTAGTGCTCGCCGCAGGTGCGGCGGTGTTGCTTTCCTGCGTAGCGACAGCGCCAGCACCGTTATCAACTGGCGTACCGGCAGCGTTGGTATCCGCATCGGCATTGCTGTCGGTGCTGTTATCGCCCAATGGAATGGACTGGCTATTGTCGCCGCTGCCGTTTTGATCGGCCATCGACACCAAATCAGCCTGTGACGCTTTATGGTTCTGCCACCACCACGCACCGGTTAAACCGACTACGACAAAAATCACCAACCAGGTGAAGATCATCAGCCAGCCATCGCGCTTTTTACGACGCTTACCCAATGAGAAGCTCTGCATCGGCTCGATCTTGGCCGCGCGCACCGGAGCCTGTTTTGCCATCATCGGCAGCAGGTCATCTTCCGGTACATGCACCAGTCGGGCATAGGAGCGAATGTATCCGCGCAGGAATGTCGACGCTAAATCAGCAGGTGACTTATCCTCTTCAATATCACGCACGGTAGTAAGTTTCAGGCACAGGCGTTCAGCGACGTTTTGCTGGGTCAGCCCCATCTGCTCACGGGCCAGACGCAGGCGTTCACCTGTGGAATGTACTGCAGAATTCTCTTGAGTGGCTTCAGTATTCATTAGCTAAATAACGCTGGTACTGTATCGATTGTGGAAAACTTCGCGCCAACCGGTCGCCATAACGTGTAACGTCAGCAGCGTTTCCCTGTTGCGCGGCGAAACGTATCTGTAACCACAGGCTCTCTGCCGTTGCCGGCAAACGCTGATGGTACACTTCTAAAAGCAGCGGAACCGACTGCTGTTCCTGCTGTTCAAGCCGCCTTTCCACTTTCCTTAGCAGTTGACTACCCTGCTCCGGTGCGGCATCCAGCGCGTAACCTAACTGCTCGCGCGCTGCGGCACTCTCATCAGCCTGCAGGTAACAATAGCCCGAAAACAGGAATGCATCCTGACGAGCATCGATTTCCTGCGCCTCAATTGCCAGCTTAAACTGTTGATGCGCTTCGTCATACTGCCTTAAACCGCAGAGAAACGCACCGTAATTGTTAGCCACATAACCATTCAACGGCGCTAACTGCTGCGCCCGCTGATAGTGCCAGCGAGTTTGCGCGCTATTCTGCTGCGCCTGCGCCACCCGAGCAAGGGCCAACGGGACACGATAATCTTTTGGCGCTGCCTGCTGAGCACGCAATAAATTGCGCTGTGCGGCGGCATAATCCTTCACCGCCAGGTAGTGCAATCCGAGCTGCAAACGAATATCCGCTGCGCTTTGCTGTGCGGGATGATTGACACAACCGGTTACAACAAAGCCAGCCAGAATCGCTGCGAGTAATCCTTTACGCATTTCAGTCTCTCCATGAAAAATATGCGGAGAGACTGACATGAGTTACGCCCGGTGAATATCAGCAGGCGCTGGCTTTCAGAGCGCCTTCACAGAGATAGCTTCGCCTGCCATTTTCTTACGCAGCGTACGCTTGGTACGGTCGATCACATCGCCCGCTAGCTGACCACAAGCGGCGTCGATGTCGTCACCACGGGTTTTACGCACGATGGTGGTGAAACCGTAATCCATCAGGACTTTGGAGAAGCGATCGATACGGCTGTTAGAGCTACGGCCATACGGCGCGCCGGGGAACGGGTTCCACGGAATCAGGTTGATTTTGCACGGCGTCTCTTTCAGCAGTGCCGCCAGCTCATGCGCGTTGTCGGTGCTGTCATTGACGTGATCCAACATCACGTACTCAATGGTCACACGGCCCTGATTGGCGTTGGACTTGCCGATGTAGCGTTTAACCGCCGCAAGGAAAGTCTCGATGTTGTACTTTTTGTTGATCGGCACGATCTCATCACGAATCGCATCGTTCGGCGCGTGCAGCGAAATCGCCAGCGCTACGTCGATCATATCGCCCAGCTTATCTAGCGCCGGCACCACGCCTGAGGTTGACAGCGTAACGCGGCGTTTAGACAGGCCGAAACCAAAATCGTCCAGCATGATGTCCATTGCCGGTACCACATTGTTCAGGTTCAGCAGCGGCTCGCCCATGCCCATCATCACCACGTTGGTGATCGGACGCTGACCGGTAATTTTCGCGGCACCGATGATTTTCGCGGCGCGCCAAACCTGGCCGATAATTTCTGAGACGCGCAGGTTGCGGTTAAAGCCCTGCTGCGCCGTCGAACAGAATTTGCACTCCAGCGCACAGCCTACCTGCGAAGAGACGCACAAAGTTGCGCGATCTGCTTCCGGGATATAGACGGTTTCAACCAGCTGGTCGCCCACGCGGATCGCCCATTTAATGGTGCCATCGGTGGAACGCATCTCTTCCGCCACTTCCGGCGCACGGATTTCAGCGCGCTGCATCAGCTTACCGCGCAGCACTTTGTTGATGTCGGTCATCTGCTCGAAATCATCGCAGCAGTAGTGATACATCCACTTCATGACCTGATCGGCACGGAACGGCTTTTCGCCCATCTCAAGAAAGAATTCGCGCATCTGCTGACGGTTAAGATCCAGCAGGTTAATTTTTTCGTTTTTTGGGGAAACAACCACGGGGGAAGCGGACGACGGCGTCACAATCTGTTCGGACATAATGTTCTCTGGCCTCGTTGTTACACGTTACGGCTCTGGTTAATAGTAGGAAAAAAACAGCGCCCTCGCTGAGGCTGGCTCAACAAGGGCGCATAATTGTACTACATCTGCTGCATGATGCCAGGGGAACCGTTTCACAGATGTTGAACAGCTGTAAAGACGCGTGTCCGCTCAGGCCATCAACGCACTTAGCGAGTGCGTGGGCAGACTTCGTTTTCTGCGAAGAAGTACGCGATTTCGCGTGCTGCAGATTCAGCAGAGTCAGAACCGTGGGTCGCGTTCTCGGTGAAGCTGTCCGCGTAATCGGCACGCAGAGTACCTGCCAGCGCGTTGTCTGGGTTAGTTGCACCCATCAGATCGCGGTGACGCTGAACGGCGTTTTCGCCTTCCAGTACAGAAACCACAACTGGGCCAGAAGTCATGAATTCAACCAGACCATCAAAGAATGGACGGCCTTTATGCTCAGCGTAGAAGCCTTCAGCCTGCTCTTTGGTCAGGTGCAGCATTTTTGCGCCAACGATTTTGAAGCCCGCGCTTTCAAAACGGTTATAGATTGCACCAATCACGTTCTTAGCGACGGCGTTTGGTTTCACGATTGAGAAAGTACGTTCGATTGCCATGTTGACCTCTAGTTAGCATCCTGAAGAATCCGGGAGCTCCTCCCGGTAAGAAAACGCGCCGATTATAGGGACATCATGGCGCGTTGCCTATTAGCGATTAGCGGAATTATTGAAAATAATTGATTTTTGTCGGGGCACGCAGGCAAAAAGTATGCCATATCCAAGAACTCAACCGCGGGTAAAGGCCACCGATGAGAGCTGCCCCGCTTCATCCATCACCACCAGTTGATAACTGCCCGGCTCATCCAGCACCAGCGCTGCACTCTTATTATTCGCGTCCCGCTCCAGCGGCTGCCCGTTTAAAAACCACCAGCGCTGCTCACCTTGTCCGCCCTGCACTGCTACCGGCATCACCAGCACCACTTTGCCCGGCAGCGGTTGAACGCGCTGGCCGTTGATCACACCGGTAATCACCATCGGCGGCGCGTTGCCCTGATTGAGCGGCGGACAAGCAGGATCGATCGGCGGCAAGCGCTGCGCACGGCGTTCAGCAACCGGCAGCCAGGGTTCCAGCGGCAGCGGCCACATCAGGCGCTCGTGACTTTGTGCATCCGGGCAATCGGCCGCCACGCGCAATCCCCGGCTGTTCTGCCAGTAACGCTGGCGCAAACCATTAACGCCTTCCTGCCCCGGCGCCAGCAGCGTTGGCGGCACGGTTTGATTCAATACCCAACTCTGACGACGCTGGCGACAATTCTCGTCGCCGATGGGCAACGGCTGGCCGCCAGGCCAGCAAATGCTCATGGCGCTGACCGCTTGCGGACGCGGATCGCGCGGCGCACCGTTCACTGGCATATGGCCAGCCAGCAAATTATTGACCTGATTCATCACCGGTACCGCCGAAGCAAAACCAAATTGCCCGGCGACCGGTGTCGCATCCGGTCGACCAACCCACACGCCAATCAGATAGCGTGGCGTGATACCAATCGTCCATGCATCGCGATAGCCGTAGCTGGTACCGGTTTTCCACGCCAAAGGCGCGATATCCGGCACCGTGCCGCTGGCCGGAGGTTGCGCCGCGCCAGCCAAAATGCGCCGCACAATCCATGCCGCACCCGGCGACAACAGCGGCCTTTCCTGCAGCGGTTGTGTCGTCAGCCAGCGCAACTGTGCCGCATTGCCGTGACGGGCAAAGGCGCTGTAGGCCGCCACAATCTCATCCATGCGCGCGCCGGTACCGCCCAGCACCAGCGAGAGATTGGGTTCTGCGCCGGCTGGAAAGCGCAGATTCAATCCCACGTTACGCAAACGCGCAGCAACTGTTTTTGGTCCCAGCGCATCCAGCAACTGCACCGCAGGAAGATTGAGCGATCGCTCTAGCGCGTCGCTGGCGCTCACCGGCCCGTGAAAGCCCGAGTCGAAGTTACCGGGACGATAGTCACCGAAGCGGCGCGGTACATCCTGCAGCAGCGATTCGCCATGTATCAGCCCATCGTCCAGCGCCAAGCCATAGACAAAGGGCTTCAGCACCGATCCGGGCGATCGCACGCTGGCGATCATATCGACGTGACCAAAACGGCTGTCGTCATTGAAATCCACCGATCCGACATAGCCGCGCACTTTCATATTTTGGTGATCTACCACCAGCAGCGCCAACGAGGTGCGCGGCGGCAAGTTGCTTTTCAACGACGCCGCCAGATTCTCCAGTTCGCGCTGCAGCGACACATCAATGGTTGAGGTGATTTTGTTGTCGGGTGACAGCGACAACAAGCGGCGAGCCAGCAGCGGCGCACGTTGCGGCATCTGACGCGGCGGCAACCACACTGCTTCTTGCTTGATATCAGCGACATCCTGCGCTGACCAGACGTGATATTGCGCGAGGCGATCCAACACTTTATTGCGTGCGGCTTCGGCGCGCTGTGGCCAGCGGTCCGGACGCAGGCGGCTCGGCGCCTGCGGCAACACCGCCAGCAGCGCTGCTTCCCCTTTGGTAAGTTGCGATGGCGGTTTTCCCAGCCACATCCAACTCGCCGCGCCAACGCCCTCAACCGTGCCGCCAAAAGGGGCGCGATTGAGATACAGCGTAAGGATGTCGCGTTTTGAGAGATGATATTCGAGCTGTAGCGCGCGCCACGCCTGCACCACTTTACCGCGCAGCGTGCGCGGTTGCGGATCAATAAGCCGCGCCACCTGCATGGTGAGCGTACTGCCGCCGGAGACCACGCCGTGATGCAACACGTTCTGCCCGACTGCACGCACAATCGCCATCGGATTGATGCCGGGATGATGCCAAAACCAGCGATCTTCGTAAGTCAGCAGCGCCTCGATATAAACTGGTGAGACATCCTCCAGCGTCACCGGATAGCGCCACACGCCTTGTTGATCAGCAAAGCGCCACAGCGGCGTACCGTCTTCGGCTACCACCACGCGCGCCGGCTGCAACTCACGCAGCGGCAATGGCGTAAGTCGATCCAGCAGCCACAGCGCGGCCAGCAGCGCCAGTAAAAAAAGCGGCAGCCAGCGCCACCGCTTTAGTTGCTTACTTCCAAACATCAATGGTTAACGCACATTGAGTTTTTCCGGCGTACTGCCAATCGCGCGCCATTCCGGCACATACATCGATTCCACCTGCGGCGGCGGCAGGCGATAGTTGCCTGGCGTCACCGCACGCGCCAGATACAGCAGCGTGCCCGGCGTGTAGCCATCCAGCGCCAGCGCGGCGACAAAGCGGTCGTCACGGAATTCGATATGCTTAATGTTGGCTTGCTGCATATCCATCATGCTCTCTTTCAGCGCATCGGCACTGTCGCCTAAACTGGCGCTGCTGTCGCCTAGGTTCTGGTTTTCCAGCTCAAGTCCAGCAGGCAGCAGATCCACCACCAGCGCATCACTGACGCGCTCGCTGGCCGCGACTTTGAGCCGCACCACCAGCAGTTCGCCACTTTTCAGGTTGGTGAGATCCGCTGGCTTACCATCCAGCGTGAAGTACTCACGACTGATCTGCAGCACGTTGCTCATCGGCGACGGTGCGGTGCGCGGATAACCCACCACATTTAGCGTGCCGTAAAGTGGCGACACGTTGTCGCTTTTCACCGACACGCCCTGGCGCAGCTGATCTTCCGTCATACCAATATTGAGCGGCTGATTGCTGCTGAGCGGTTCCGCTTTGCCTTGTAGTGTCGCCTGCCAGCTTTCGCCTTTATGCTGCTGCAAGGTGCGGGCGGCGAGGAACAACGCGTTGTTTTCTTGCGTCGAGAACCAGCGCTGTCCGTGCACCGCTTTCGCCAGCTCGATCAGCAGCGGACCTTGCATCTCCGGCAGCAACTGGTTTTCCGTCAACAGCGACAAAATCAGCGCGCGATCGCGTACCGGGCTGCCGTAATCGCCGAGCCAGCTGTTGGGTTTACGTTCCAGACCAATGCCCTGCGCCAGCGCCAGCTGTGCGCGCTGTGGATCGCCCATCAGCTTTAACGCCACGCCAAGCTGTACCATCGCGAGACCCGATTTAGCCTGATCGCGCTTTTCATACAGCGCACGCAACGCACCGAGCGGTGCCTGCTGCTGACGTGCCAGCACCAATCCGGCATAGGCCTGCACGCTGAAACGCAAACCATCGGCATCGCTGCTCCAGCTGGTTTCGATCTGCGCAGGATCCTGCAGATAGCGCAGCAGGCGTTCGTCGGCGCGGGTAATCACGCCATCCGGCACGCTGTAACCGGCTTCGCTGGCGCGCAGCAGGAAATCAGTGACGTAAGCCGTCAGCCAAAACTCTTCCTGACTCTCTTTGCTCCACAAACCAAAGCTGCCGTTGCCGCGCTGCATGCCGGCAAGGCGCGCGATGCCGGTATCAATCGAGGCGCGACGCGCTTCATCGTTGCTGGTTTTGATGCCCATCGCCGTCAGCTGCGCATGGTTGGTGAACACCGACGGCCAAATGCCGCTGGCGGTCTGTTCAAGGCAGCCATAAGGATAGGCATACAGCGAACTGATATAGCTGGCGATATTCAGCGGCGGACGGTTGCTGAGTGACAGCTGTCCGCTCAAGGTATCCTGCTGCAATCCATTGAAGGCGCTCGCCATCACCTGCCAGTTCTGACCGGTTTGCATCACGTTATCGAAGCTCAGCGTTTGTGCCGGATAAGCCGGACGCACGCCAATTTTCCATTTGCGCTCGCTGGCTGCCAGCGTTTCGCCCGGCAAACTCATGCCGGAAACCTTGACCTGCACATCGCCCTCACCAAAGCCGCCCTGCGCTTTGACCGGAATTTGCAAAGTGGTGCGCGCGCCTTTCGCCAGCTGCACGCTGGCGGGGATCTGGCCGTTAAGGGCGATCTGGCCGCTGGCCGTGACGTTGATTTTAAGCGTCTGCGGTTGATCGGTGAGGTTGGTGAGATCCAGCGCCAGCGTAGATTGATCGCCGCTGGCCAGGAAGCGCGGCGTCGCCAGTTCACTGATCAACGGTGCAGCAACTACCAGCTTGCGATCGGCCGAGCCGAAGCTGTCGGCGCTCCACACCTGCGCCATCAAACGCAATTCGCCATTGAACGCCGGGATCGGCAGTTCCAGCGTGCCTTCACCGTTGGCATCCAGCGTTACGGGCTGCAACTGCTGCGCCACGATCTGCACCTCGGTGACCGGCTTTTTACCGCCGCGCGACAGCGCATCGGCATCGTCGCCGTCACCACCAAAGCGCAGCGCGGCCAGCTTGCCACCGCCTTCAATCAGCTGACCAAACACATCGTACTGATCGGCGTTATAGCGCTTGCGGCCAAAAAACGCGTCCCACGGATTCGGGGTTTTGTAATCGGTAATGTTGAGCACGCCGCTGTCCACCGCCGAGAGCAATACCTGAACCTGCTGCGGCAACGCGCTACCTTCACGGCTGGCTTTGACCTTCACTTTTAGCGTCTGCTCAGGACGGATTTTATCCGGCGCGTCGAGCGCTAAGCTGAGGCGACGCGCTTCAGTCGCCATCGGCAGATGCAGCAAGCCCACCGCACGTTTCGGCGTGACGCCGCTGGCTTTGTCGCCGTCACGCACCACGATGGCGCTAAGATAGAGATCGTGTCGCTTCCAGCTATCGCTAATCGGTACATCAATGGTTGCGCCGCCCGCCGGAACGTTTAGCGGTTGCCACCACAGCGTGCCGCTGCTGGATTCCACCATCAGATAGCCTTTACCGGCAGCAGGCGATTCCACCTTTACATGCGCGGTGTCGCCCGCTTGATAGGCGGTTTTATCGATTTTCAGTTTGACCTGATCCGGACGCAGCGCGCCGGTGCCGTTGGTGTTGTCCTGCCACCAATATCCCGCCTGGAAACGCACGCTGCTAATGATGTTGTCGCCGGCATGCACTTCCAGGCGATAGGTGCCCCACTCCACCGGGAAGCTCACCTTCTGGCTGCCGCCCGCCGCAATAGTGATGCGCTGCTGCTCCTCCTGCAGATCCTTTTGATCGAAGCGCGACTGCCAGCCTTCGCTGTCGGAGAAGCTCCAGTAATAGTCGCGGCGTTCGTGGATCAGGCGCACATCAAGATCTGATGCCGCCAGTTTCTCGCCCTGCGGATTGGCGTAGACCACGTCGAATTCCGCCAAACTATTTTCTGCTACGGTTGGCTCATCGTGATAACGGTCGGTGCGATAGTCATACACCGATTCGCTGTTAAACAACGGACGAATGCCGGGCAGCGCCGGAGCCGGCCAAATCGCCTGAGTCGCGCGGCGCGTCACCGGACGGCCGCCGGTTTCCAGCAGGCTGGCTTGCAGAATCAGATTGAGCGGCGAATGGCTCTCTTTCCAACTGCTCTCAACGTTGAGCTGCAACTTGCCGCTCTCATCCAGCTTCTCGTCCACATCATCGAGCGAGCGTTTCAGCTCTTCAGTGATGTCGCCAAATTGATAGCCTGGCAGCGCGGCAACCGCTTCACGTGCCGGGCGCAGGAACAGCTGCCCTTGCAACTCGTTACCTGCGGCAGGCGCACCGTACAAATAGCGGCCTTCGACCGCAAAAGTAATGTCGTCATCTGGCGTCACCGGCTGCGCGCTGTTGGTTAGATCCAGTGCCATGCGCTCTGGCAGGAAGTCTTCTACGTGGAACGGCCAGCTGCGCGGCTGGTTATCGCCGCTGTTGATGCGCAGCGTCCATTCGCCAGTCATTGCGGAAGCAGGTAACGCAAAACGATGTTGATATACGCCGTTTTCCGGCTGCCAGACAAAGGTCTGCGACACTTCGCCATTCGGCTGCACCACTTCGGCTTTCACCGGCTGCGACGGCAATGGTTTGCCGTCAGCATCACGCAGCAGCGCGTTGACGATCACCGTTTCACCTGGACGATAGAGATCGCGCGGACCAAATACGAAGAACTGTTTGTCATAGCCTTGCGGACCATCAATCGGAAATTCAGCCAGATCCAGCGCCGGACGAGTGAGATCGATCAGCGAGGTTTGGCCCTTTTGTGTCGCCAGCAGCAGCTTGCCTTTGGCATTCGCCGGTAAGCGCAGATGACCGTTGCTGTCGCTGGTGCCGCTGGCGAGTTGTTTGCCTTTTTCATCCAGCAACTGCACGCTGACATCATCCAGCGGCGCGCCGTTGGCCAGGCTTTGGGCGAACAGTTCCAACTGTTCGGGGAATTGGTGCAGCGATAAACCGATGTCGCTCAATGTGAACAGTGTCGCCGGCTGCGTGTAGTTGTAGGTTCCGGCCTGTTTCATCACCGCCAGATAGACGCCCGGCTGTTTCAGCGCATCGACATCGCCCAGCGGCAGCTGCATTTTCTCGCGCGTATTGCGCGCCAGATTGAGATCGAAGCGTGCGCCGTAAACCAGATCGGCATTCTTCAGTAGCTCGCGCGATTCCCAGTACGACATGTTGTTGCCGTAATTCCACTGGGCGAGAAAATCGGCTAGCGAGGCACTTTTCACGCGGAAGAAATCGACGTCGACGTTATTCACATTTAATGCCAGCACCGGCAAACCCTGCGTCAGACGCAGCGGCAGCAGCGATCCGCGACTGGCAAAACCCACCATCGGCTGGATATCGCGCGTAGTGAGTGTTTGATTAAAAGGCGTGGATAAGGTGCTGCCGTCGGCCGCTTTGAGACCGACATCGACGTTAACCGTCAACTTGCGCGACGGTTCAGGATGACGAAAACGCAGCGCTTTACCGTTTTGCGCCAGCTCCCAGCCGCCGTCGACCTTGCCGCTTTTCTCATCGGTAATTTGCACGTGCGCGGCAAAATCCTGTTTGCTATCAAGCGGCGAGTTGAAGGTCAACACCAGCGCGGCAGCACCGTCGAGTTGCAGTTCGGAGAGATCAATAACGGACAGCGATTGCGACGTTGCTGCTGCGGCTGGTGTTTCCTGCGCGTGAATCGTTGAGGTTACGCCGCCCAGTAATACACCACCGATCAGCGCGCTGAGCAGCAGCCGGTTAAAACGTTTTGCCATGGTAATTCCCTCACCAGTCCCAGAAGTTAAGAAAACGCAATTTCGCGCAATTTCACATCAACCCGCCAACTTTAGCAATCACACCCTTGAGATAGCGTTCACATTCCCGGACACTGGTCGTTTCCCGTTTGCTGAGAAGAGGTTGCTATGACAGCCATATTTGTGTCCGCTGATTGGTTGAAAGAACATTACACCGAGGAAACATTGCAGGTGCTTGATGCCCGCATGTTGCCGCCTGGCCAGGAAGCCGTACGCGATCTGCAGGCTGAATATCTGGCTGGCCATCTGCCGAATGCCCCGTTCTTTGATATCGAAGCGTTGTCCGATCACACCTCGCCTTATCCGCACATGATGCCGCGCGCCGAATCCTTTGCGGTGGCAATGCGCGAATTGGGCGTCAGCCAGGATAAACATCTGGTGGTGTATGACGAAGGCAACCTGTTCTCGGCACCGCGCGCATGGTGGATGCTGCACGCCTTTGGCTGCGAAAATGTGTCGATTCTGGCCGGAGGATTACAGGGCTGGAAAGCGGCCGGTTTCGATGTCGCGACCGGACCAGTAAGTTTACCGGAAGGCGAATTCGAAGCGACTTATGATGGCGCACAGGTGAAACGCCTGACCGACGTGCTGCTGATCAGCCACGAAGGCGGCGCGCAGATTGTCGATGCACGCGCGGCCAACCGTTTTAACGCTGAAGTGGATGAACCGCGTCCGGGCTTGCTGCGCGGACATATCCCTCACAGCCTGAACGTGCCGTGGAACAGTTTGGTGGTAAATGGTGAACTGAAACCTGCAGCCGAACTGCGCGATCTGTTTGATCAGGCGGGCGTAAAACTGGATCAGCCGGTGATTGCCAGCTGCGGTTCAGGTGTTACGGCGGTGGTGGTGATTCTGGCGCTGACGTCGCTGGGTGTACGGGATGTGACGCTGTACGACGGTTCGTGGGGCGAATGGGGCAGCCGCGACGATTTACCGATCGAGAAATGATAGCAGGTCGCCATAAATGGCGACCCTACATGTAAGGTGCGGGTTATATAATCCGCTGACTGCCCTTAAAATCGCGCAGGAAACTGCCCCAGCGACGTTCATAGAATGGCGTGATGTGGGCAGTAAAGAAGTGGCTCACGCCGCGATCTTCATTCACCACTTCACAAATATCAATGGGTGCATCATCGGCCAGCGTATCCGTCGCTACGCCGCCCGCCGCCTGAATAATTTCATCGATATCGCTATCGGCTTCGATACCAATCAGCAGGTTAGGTTCTTCGGTGGCGCTTTCACGAATGCTGGCGATGTAAGCACGGCGCACCTGCTTGTACTTGGCAAACAGCTGCGTCAGTGAATCGACCATCTGCGCTGGCGGCTCGGCCACTTCGGACAGCAGCAGCGCCTGGCCGCCTTCCAGCACGGTTTGCTGGCTCAGCGCACTGCCCTCTTCGCCAATCAGATGCGCGATTTCACCCGGCGAAAACTCTTTGCCCGCTGGCAGCTTCGGATTGAGGAACAGCGTTTCGCCTTGCGTAATCTCAAACAGCGTACGCACTGGCATGCGCAGATAAGGCTGCTCATCTTTGATTGCCTCACCCATCGCTTCTTCAGAGGTGAAGAACGGGATCACGCTGCCGCCACCCTCTTTTTCCCAATGCTGTAATTCGACCGGCGAAGTCGCATCAAACTGCTCAGCGGGACTTTCGCCTGGCACCCAAACATCGGCTTCAAGCAGCAGTTGGAAAAATTCCGGACGGTGCGCAGGCTCAGTGGCCGCCAGCTTCAGCACCTCTTCAAGACGGTTACTCATTTATCGTATTCCAAAAAAGACGGCAAGCTTACGCCTGCCGTGATGAGGACTATTTTAGTAACAGATTGGCGACGGTGCGCACACCCAAACCGGTCGCACCAGCGGACCACTGATCCACCGCGCCTTTGCGATACGTCGCGGAGCAGTCAATGTGCAGCCAGCCTTGCTGATATTTGCTGACGAAATGCGACAGGAACGCCGCCGCGCTGCTGGCACCTGCTGCGTGAGACGGGCTGGCGATGTTATTCAGATCGGCAAAGTTCGAAGGCAGATGGCTGCGATGGAACTCGGCCAGCGGCAAGCGCCAGAAGGCTTCATTTTCGCCGGTCGCACTGCCGAGCAGCGATTCCGCCAGCACATCGTCAAAGGTAAACAGCGCGTGGTAATCGTTCCCCAAAGCGGTTTTCGCCGCGCCGGTCAGCGTTGCCGCATCGATCAGCAGTTCAGGATTCTGCTCGCTGGCATCGATCAGGCCATCGGCCAATACCAGGCGACCTTCCGCATCAGTATTCATCACTTCCACGGTTTTACCGTTGCGATAGCGAATGATGTCGCCCAGGCGGAATGCGTTGCCGCTGACCATGTTGTCGGCGCAGCACAGATACAGTTTCACGCGCTTATTCAGACCGCGCGAAATCGCCAGCGCCAGTGCGCCGGTCAAGGTTGCCGCGCCGCCCATGTCGGACTTCATCGAGTCCATGAAAGCGCTTTGCTTCAGGCTGTAACCGCCGGTATCGAAGGTGATACCTTTACCGACCAGACAAGCATAAACCGGCGCACTTTCATCGCCGCTTGGGTTGTAATCGAGCGCCAGCAATACCGGCGCGCGAGTTGAACCACGGCCCACGGTGTGAATACCGGCATAACCCTGCTCGCGCAGATCGTCGCCTTTGGTGATGCGATAGCTCACCGCTTTGCCGCCCACTTCATTGATCAGATCAACCGCGTTATGCGCCAGTTGCTCTGGGCTGAGATCTTCCGCCGGCAGGTTGATGGTGTCGCGCACCCAATCAACGATCTTCAGGCGACGCGCAAATTCAGCCTGATCGGCCTCATTGAATTCCGGCCACTCGACCTGACGTTTGCCTTTCGGGCTGCGATAGCCTTGCCAGAATGCCCAGCACTTCTCTAAATCCCAGCCTTCGCCCTGCAGGGCGACGTGACGAATGCCCTGACCGTCCAGCTTGCGACCCGCGCGCTGGATGCTCATCAGCGCATCTGCGCCAGTCAGGTGAATGGTCATGCCACTTTCGTTGCTGCTCAGCAGCGCTTTGTCACCCCAGCGCGCGTCGGCGGCCTGGGAGCTGAGCGTAATTATCATCGGTTGTGTTGTCATCGCGTGGCTCCGTTTGCGTTAGGTGTCACCTTGCGCCAGAACCGGCGCAAGGGGTGCATGAATTAGCGGGAGTTAGTCGCAGGCGAGAGCGCCCGCAGACGTGTTACCGCTTTATTGACCAGCTCGATAGCGTACTCAATTTCCTCTGCGCTGGTGAAGCGTCCGAGCGAAAAACGCAGCGAGCTGTGTGCCAGCTCCTGCTCAACGCCCATCGCGCGCAGCACATAGGAAGGTTCGAGACTGGCCGAGGTACAGGCGGAACCGGATGACAGCGCCAAATCTTTCAGCGCCATAATCAGCGATTCGCCATCGACGTGGGCAAAACTGATATTGAGGATGTTCGGAGCGCCCTGCTCCAGCGAACCGTTGAGGTTCACGTTACCCAGTTGACTGATGCCATTCCACAGACGCTGGCGCAACTCGGCCAGACGCGCCATTTCGCTGCTCATCTCTTCACGCGCAATGCGGTAGGCTTCGCCCATGCCGACAATTTGATGCACCGGCAATGTGCCAGAACGCATGCCGCGCTCGTGGCCGCCACCGTGCATCTGCGCATCGATTTGCAGGCGCGGTTTGCGGCGCACCCACAGCGCGCCGATGCCTTTCGGTCCATACAGCTTGTGCGCCGAGAAGGACATCAAATCCACCGGCAGTACAGTGACGTCAATCGGCAATTTGCCGACGCTTTGCGTGGCATCAACGTGGAACAGGATGTCACGCGCGCGGCACAGCGCGCCGAGGGCGGCGATATCCTGAATCACACCGGTTTCATTATTGACGTGCATCAGCGACACCAGCACCGTGTCGTCGCGCAGTGCAGATTCGAGCATCTGCGGCGTGACGATACCGTCGCTGCCCGGCTGTAAGAAGGTGACATCAAAGCCTTCGTGCGCCAGTTGCTGACAACTGTCGAGCACTGCTTTGTGTTCGGTTTGGCTGGTAATAATGTGCTTGCCGCGCGCCTGATGGCATTGTGCGGCACCTTTAATGGCAAGGTTGTCCGCCTCGGTCGCGCCGGAGGTAAAGACGATTTCACGCGGATCGGCGTTGACCAGCTCCGCAATCTGATTGCGAGCCACATCAACGGCTTCTTCAGCCTGCCAGCCAAAACGGTGGGAACGGGACGCGGGGTTACCGAAAGTGCCATCCATCGTGAGGAACTGCATCATTTTGGTGGCGACACGCGGATCCGCAGGCGTAGTGGCTGCGTAATCCAGGTAAATCGGTAATTTCATTGCGCTAAAACTCCGTATAAAAAATCATACGTCTTTATAGCACGAATCGGCCCATCCTGAGTTAACAGGAAAGGCCGAGCCAGAATAGATTACGCGCGCAGATTAACGTTGATGGTTTCTTGCACACGATGCTGCTGGAAGCGGCGATTATCGACCGTGTTCTGACGATCGGCCACTTCGAGGATTTCCTGATTATTCACCAGTTCCGCCAGCGTGATGTTGTTGAGGAAATCGCTAATGCGCTCACTCAAATCACGCCACAAAACGTGGGTCAGGCAACGCTCGCCGCCCTGGCAGCCTTCTTTGCCCTGGCATTTGGTGGCGTCGACAGATTCGTCAACGGCGGTAATCACCGCGCCCACAGCAATCGCGCTTGAATCTTTACCTAACAGATAACCGCCACCTGGACCACGAACGCTGGCCACCAAGCCGTGCTTACGCAGACGTGAGAATAACTGCTCCAGATAGGACAACGAGATGCCCTGACGCTCAGAAATATCAGCTAGCGGCACCGGGCCCTCATTGGAGTGCAGTGCAACGTCCAGCATAGCGGTTACGGCATAACGTCCTTTGGATGTCAGTCTCATAGCATACAACCTCGTAAGCGTCCGTCCGGTTATCGGCGGGTTATCTGATGAATTGGATGCAGTCTGACATTCCTGAGTAAAACGGTCAACTATTTAACCTAGTAATTTGCTCAACTATTTAACCAAGTGTTTTACTCAACTATTATCCACATTACCTTTGCGCTTTTCGAACGATGCCATCATACCGCGCAGGATGTTCAGTTCGTCGCGTTCCGGACGCGCACGCGTATATAAACGACGCAGCTTGCTCATCACCTGGCTTGGCGTACCTTCACGGATAAAGCCGCTGTTCAGCATCATCTGCTCGATGTGCTGGTAGAAGTGCTCGAGATCGTCAACCAGCGGATACGGCGATTCGACAGGTTGTTCCGTCGGCGCGGCTTTTTCCTGCGCGTCCAGCCAGGCCATGCGCACTTCGTAAGCGATGATCTGCACCGCCATCGCCAGGTTCAGTGAGCTGTATTCCGGATTAGCCTGAATCGCGACGTGATAGTGGCACTTCTGCAACTCTTCGTTGGTCAGGCCGACGCGCTCGCGGCCAAACACCAACGCCACCGGCGCCTGCTGGCCCTCTTCAACGCTTTTAATGCCGCACTCACGTGAATCCAACATTGGCCACGGCAGTGAACGTGAACGTGCGCTGGTGCCAACCACTAAACTACAGCCGGCAATGGCTTCATCCATGGTATCGACAATGCGCGCATTACCAATGACATCGCTGGCACCGGCGGCGAGGGAAATGGCCTGTGAATCCGGTTTCACCAGCGGATTGACCAGATAAAGGTTGGTTAAGCCCATGGTTTTCATCGCGCGTGCGACGGAGCCCATGTTGCCAGTGTGCGAGGTTTCTACCAGTACGATTCGGATATTCTGCAGCATAATTAGAGGCGGTCAGGGAAATGATGGCGCGCATCCTAACATAAAAAGAGGACATTTGCTGAACACGCTGATATACTCCGCGCCGTTTTCCCCGTTCTTTAACATCCAGCGAGAGATACCGATGCATCCGATGCTCAACATCGCCGTGCGCGCAGCGCGCAAGGCCGGAAATTTAATTGCCAAGAATTATGAAACCCCGGACGCAGTTGAAGCTAGCCAGAAAGGCAGCAACGACTTCGTTACCAATGTTGACCGTGACGCAGAACGTCTGATTATCGAAGTAATTCGTAAATCGTACCCGAAACACACCATCATCACCGAAGAAAGCGGTGAACTGGCGGGCGAAGATCAGGACATTCAATGGGTAATCGATCCGCTGGATGGCACCACCAACTTCATCAAACGTCTTCCACACTTCTCAGTATCTATCGCTGTGCGCATCAAAGGCCGCACCGAAGTCGCTGTGGTTTACGATCCAATGCGTAACGAACTCTTCACCGCTGTACGCGGTCAGGGCGCACAGCTGAACGGCTATCGCCTGCGCGGCAGCACGGCTCGCGACCTGGATGGCACCATTCTGGCTACCGGCTTCCCGTTCAAATTGAAACAGCACGCAACGCCATACATCAACATCGTTGGCAAACTGTTTACTCAGTGTGCCGATTTCCGTCGCACCGGTTCAGCGGCGCTGGATCTGGCTTACACCGCTGCGGGTCGCGTTGATGGTTTCTTTGAGATTGGCCTGAAGCCGTGGGATTTTGCCGCGGGCGAACTGCTGGTTCGTGAAGCGGGTGGCCTGGTGACTGACTTTACCGGCAACCACGGTTACGTGATGTCAGGTAACATCGTTGCGGGTAACCCACGCGTAGTGAAAGCGATGCTGGCATCGATGCGTGAAGAATTGAGTGAAGCGCTGAAGCGCTAAATGAGAGAAGGCGGCTGAATCAGCCGCCTTTTTTATTTACCGACGTTCGTGACTTAATACCTGACGCGGTTGCGTCTTGCGTCCTACGCGACCCATCAATGCCGCCAGTACCGCTTCAATCACCAGCATAAAGAAGGTGAACCAGCTTGCTTTCGCCGTTGCGGCAGCGGCTTGCTCAGCCACTTCACGCGCTTTCTGCTCCGCCTGCTGTTTCAACTGCTGATATTGCTGTACGGCTTTTTTGTAGCTCTCTTCAGTCTTCGTCACAATCTGCTCAACTTCCTGATCGCTTTTACCGGTGCGCGCTTTAATAATATTTTTCAGCGCATCACGATCGGCAGCCTGCAATGTATCTGAATGACGATTCATAACGCCTTTCAACCAATTAGCCAGATCATTGTCAGCATTCTGTGGATTTTGCGCGGTTTGTTCCGCTTGATTTTGTGCGTTATTGGCTTCGTTATTTACATCCTTTTGCAGATTCTCAGGTTGTAATTCAGACTTGCCGGTTTGACGCAGCGTAGTTTGCAATTCATTTTTTAAATCATCTAAATTGATATTACTTTCCTGCAGCTTCTCTTTTGCCATATTGGTGAGTGAAGGCGCCGCAGCGGAAATTCCACTGCCAACCGCATTAACCCCAGCGCCTAAAATATTAAAGGCTCCACCAATAATTCCCGTAGCTAAGGTAATCGCCAGCCACAGCGTGAGAATGGTGCTGACGCCAAACATCAGTAATCCGTGCATCGCCCCTTCGCGCTGCGCCAGGCGTCCCGCAACGTAGCTACCCACGGCCATGGCGATTAACATACTCACGCCAGTCCAGATTAACGCGCCAGTTCCCAGATGCTGCAGCGGATTTTGTTCCTGCTGCGGATCGATGGTGGTCGCACCAATTGCCGTGCCTAATATACCTAATAAAATATGGATGATTAGCGCAGCGATAACGCCTGCAAATACCGCGCTCCAGGAAATACGCTTCAACGGCAAACCGACATGATTTTCATGAACAGTTTCTACACCGCCATTATTAATCCGGGTTTCAGGCATCGTTTTTTCCTCGCAAAATATTACGATAAATAATTATTGTTACTGAATGGACCAGAAGCCTGACTGGTAACAATTAGCGTAGTCGGTGAACGCTATTTCCACCAGATTAGTACAGGGATGAGATTTAATTATATGAGGCGGATAACGATTTAAACGCAGACGATACTATTACCGCTGCGTTTATTATTTTTTAGACTACATGAAAGGACGAATTCCGCCGCCAATGCCCGGCGAAGCACTTTGCCATAATGCAACGCCCGCAACGATTAACAACGCGCTGCCCAATAATGCGAGCAACGGCATAAACAACTTAGCCGAAGGATGGCTGCCGCCAGCCTGTCCTAAACGTTGCGCCAGCACACGGGAACGCTGCACTAACAAGCCGAGCGCCGAAACTGTCAACGCCGTGCCCACCGCCATCGCCACGGCAGAGGCAACGCCCCACGCATAAACTCCGATCACTTTGGCAAACAGCAGCATCATGATGGCACCGGAACAGGGCCGCAGCCCCATGGAAAACACCACCAGCGCCAGCGTTTTAGCGCTAACCGCCTGATCCATCTGTGCGGCGCTGGGCAGATGCGCATGACCGCAGCCGCAGTGTTCATCATGCTGATGTGTAGGACGAATAGCGTGAATCTGCAGCTTTGGCTGACGGCGCACTTGCTGGCGCAGCGATCGTAGTGCACGCCAACCGACCCAAACACCCAGCGCGACAACGAGCAGATAACTGCCCTTCTCCAGCCAGTAACTGCCGATATGCATCTGGCGCGACGAGGTTTGCAGCACCACCAGCATCAGCGTCACCAAACCAATCGCCACGCCGCCTTGCAGCAAAGCCGCCAATAGCGTCAGTTTCATGCTGGTTTTCAACTTTGCCGGATGAGTGGCGAGGAAGGTGGTGATCACCACTTTGCCGTGTCCCGGACCCAGCGCATGCAATACGCCATATGCCAGGCTAAACAGCATCAGCGTCACGCCCGCTTGCTGCGGTTGTTCAGCGACCTGTTGCAACAGCTGCGTCATCTCGCGATTCAGGACTTTTTGCCACAGCACGCTTTGCAGCAAAATCTGCGACCAGTGCTGCCACAGCAACACGCCCGCCAGCAGCAATAACGCCGCCATCAGCCACAGCGGCCACAAACGACGTGAGCGGGAAGGCAGCGAAATCAATGACATGTCAGCGTCACCGTTTGGGCGAATTGCTGGCCAAGATCCATATCCTCCGGCGGCGCATCGGCTTTATCCAGCGACAGCGCATATTGTTTCAGCGAGTCATCCGGTTTCGGCGTGTGCAGTTCGATTTGGCAGTGCGATCTAACGGTGTCGTCCATGGTTAATGCCTGTGGATTATCGTAATACATATCAACGAAATAGCTGGGATCAAAGGTCTGAATGCGATACTGCTTCGCACTCAATAACTGTGGCTCGCCAAACGGCACGATGAACTCCAGCACCGCTTTGTTGCCGTTACGCGATAAGTTGTACTCTTTCGGCAAATTGAGGAACTTGACCCGATTTTTGTCCTGCCACACTTCGGTGAAATAGTGTTGCCCAAGCACGTTGGCCATCACCTGCGCCGCCAGTTTTTTCCACACCACATCGCCAGGTTTGGCCTTACCTGCGTCGTACAGCAGATCGGCAGAGGTAATCTCATCCATGGTCCACACCATTTTCATGCCGCTGAGATGTTGGTTGTCACTGATGAACTCGGTTTTCATGTCAATAAAGCTGTGCGGATGTGACCAGGCTGCGGTGCTGAACAACAGCGTAAACGTAATGAGTGCAATTTTCATGTGTTATAAAGTAACAATTTTAAAGTGAAGTGTAGAGTGGTCCAGAAAAATTGTGACCCGCCCTAAAGCTCTGAACAAAAGTCACGACAAAGTGCAAGGTTACCGCGTGGAGTTAGCTATTCTTAGCTCAAAAGTGACCTGCGGATAAACCATTGATGAGTTCTGCACCTTCCTCTGCACCACTCTTCAGCCGCTCCCAGCGTCGTTGTCATCTGTTACTGCTGCTATTTCTGCCCGCTCCCGCGTTGACGCTTGAAAAGCTCTGCCAGTTAAATGGCGTGGCGCCTGTTGTCGCCCGACAGGATATCGCGGATGTGGGAGAGGAGATACAGCGTTACCATCAACTGGAGCTACACCAGATGGTCGATGGCAGCTTCCGCATTCATGGGACGGAACTGGACAGGCGGCTGTGCCTGATCCACTGGCTGCGACGCGCGCTGCGTTTGTCGCAGGATTTTGTCTGCGAGCATTTTGCCCCAGTGCTGCGTCAGCGCCTGAAAGTACTGAAAATCGAGAAAGCGCTGTGGGATGAAACCAACCTGCAGGCGCTGATTCAGCACTGCAGCCTGCGTCTGGCGCGCGACTTCAGCGCACGCGACCGCCTGTTTCTGCAAATCTTCATGAAGTATTCGCTGTGTCAGCGACAAAACGCCCTGTTCAATGACGGGCAACGCGCATGGCTGGCGGAAAAAGCCGAACGTGCTGCCGCCGACGACGTGATCCATCACTGGCAGAAACGCTGCCACATAGCGCCGGATGTGAGCGAAACCGATTTTTGGACGCTGTTGTTTAGCTTGATTCACGCGCCAACCGCTACGCAACTGGAGCATCCACAAGCGGTAAAGCTGATGCAGTCAGTGGAAGCGCTGATTACGCGCTTTGAGCAACTGGCACAAACCACCTTCAAAAATCGATCCGAACTTACTCAGCAACTCTTTACGCATCTGGCGCAGGCGCTGGATCGCAGTCATTTCGCCATCGGCATTGATAACAGCGTGGCGCTGGATGTCGCACGGCTCTATCCGCGCCTGCTGCGTACCACGGAACGCGCACTTGAGCATTTCAGCCGTAATTTTGCCACGCGCTTTAGTGCCGAAGAGGTCAGTCTGGTGGCAGTATTGTTTGGTGCCTGGCTGATGCAGGAGAGTGCATTGCAGGAAAAGCAGGTGCTGCTGCTGACAGGCGCGGATGCGGCGCTGGAGCAGTTGCTGGAGCAGCAGCTGCGGGAAATGACGTTGCTACCGATCAACATCAGCTATCAGGATGTTGTGCACTTTCAGCGTGAAGGCGCGCCGCGCGATATCGCGCTGGTGATCACGCCGTACGCCATTTCGTTGCCGCTGTTTTCACCGCCGCTGATCCAGGCTGAGCTGCCGCTGAGTAGCCATCAGCAGCAGCGCATTCGCCAGTTGCTGGAGAGTTAAGCGGCGCGCGGACGCAGGAACAGCGCCGGCAGCGCCACTAACGCCATCACCCAGAACAGATGTCCTTGCAGATGAGCAAACAGCACACCGCAAATCATGGTCATCACCGCAATACCGCCGCCCATGGCCAGCGCCGAGTAAAGCGATTGCAGACGAATCACTTCCGCACCTTTGCGCGCGGCAATGAAACGCATCGCCGCTAAGTGGCAGACGGTAAAGCTGCCGCAGTGCAGAATCTGCGCCACGATCAGTAACGGTAAGGCGGTGCTGGAGCCGAGCATTGTCCAACGGATGATGGCGCACACGCCCGATAACAGCAGCAGGTCGCGCGCGCTCCAGCGGCGGAACAGCCGGCTGCTAAGAGCAAAAATGATGATTTCAGCCACTACGCCCAGCGACCACAAATAGCCGATAATCGACGCGGAATAACCGCTCTCCTGCCACCAAATCGCGCTAAAGCTGTAGTAAGCCGCATGTGCGCCCTGCAACAATGTCACGCATAACATAAAGCGCCACACCGCATTTTCACGCAGCAAATCACGCCATGCCTGCCAGCCACCGTCGGTGGACGTCTGACGTTCACTGCCCTGCGGCTTAGTGGCTGGCGTTAACATCATCCCACCCAACATGCTGATCGCGCCCAGTGACAGCAGCACCAGAATCGCCTGAGACGAGAACGCAGTGACCAGCATGCCGGTTAACGCAGAACTGATGACAAACGCCAGCGAACCCCAGAGACGAACCGGGCCATAAGTCAGGCCGATTTGCTGCGTCCAGGTGGCGGCCAGCGCATCACTTAACGGCACCAGCGGTGAGAAAAACAGGTTGAAGCCGATCATCACGAACAGCAGCCACATCCACTGTTGCCCCAGCCAATAACCGATGGCGAACAGGCAGGTCATCAGCGCCAGCAGGCGCAGCGCGGTGATCAACTGGGAGGGATTTTTTACCTGCGAAGCAATCAGCAAGCTGCCGACAAAACGCGCCACCATGCCACAACCCAGCAGCAGGCCGATTTTTTCCGCATCGAGTCCGGTGCCTTTTAGCCACACGCTCCAGAAAGGAAGGTAAATGCCGTAACAGAAGAAGTAAGTGAAGTAGCCCAAACCGAGCCATTTGGCGGAGCCGATTGCCATATTCCCTCCAGCAAAAATGCTGCTGAGCAGCACGAGTGGCCGCTACTTTGTCAGAGCGCTGCCGCGACGGCAATAAAAAAAGGATGGCTTGCGCCATCCTTTTTTGAACTGCATCGACTAGCGTAAAACTTACGCGTACACCGGCAGACGGCTGCAGATTTCCAGCACTTTCTGTTTAGTACGTTCGATGGTCGCTTCGTCGTTGATGTTGTCCAGCACGTCAGCGATCCAGCCAGCCAGCTCGCGAACGTCAGCTTCCTGGAAGCCACGACGCGTCACTGCTGGAGTACCAATACGCACGCCTGAAGTCACGAACGGGCTCTTTGGATCGTTTGGTACGCTGTTTTTATTCACGGTGATGTTGGCGCGGCCCAGAGCGGCATCGGCTTCTTTACCGGTCAGGTTTTTGCTGACCAGATCGATCAGGAACAAGTGGTTGTGAGTGCCACCGGAAACGATGTTGTAACCGCGCTCCAGCAGAACTTCCACCATTGCTTTCGCGTTCTTAGCAACCTGCTGCTGATAGGTTTTGAACTCCGGCTCCATCGCTTCTTTGAACGCCACCGCTTTACCAGCGATCACGTGCATCAGAGGACCGCCCTGACCACCCGGGAACACCGCGGAGTTCAGTTTTTTATACAGATCTTCGTCACCGTTTTTCGCCAGGATCAGGCCGCCGCGCGGACCCGCCAGGGTTTTATGGGTGGTTGAGGTCACGATGTGTGCATGAGGAACCGGGTTCGGATAAACGTCTGCGGCGATCAGGCCAGCAACGTGTGCCATATCAACGAACAGGTACGCGCCGACGCTGTCTGCGATTTCACGCATTTTGGCCCAGTCGCACACGCCAGAATAAGCAGAGAAGCCGCCGACGATCATTTTTGGCTTGTGGGTTTGTGCCAGTTCAGCCAGCTCTTCGTAGTTGATTTTGCCGGTTTCATCGATGCCGTAAGGAATAACGTTATACAGCTTACCAGACAGGTTTACCGGGGAACCGTGCGTCAGGTGACCACCGTGCGCCAGGTTCATACCCAGAATGGTGTCGCCCGGCTGCAGCAGCGCAGTGTAAACCGCGAAGTTGGCCTGAGAACCCGAGTGCGGCTGCACGTTAGCGAAATCTGCGCCGAACAGTTCTTTAGCGCGATCGATCGCCAGTTGCTCAACGATATCAACGTATTCACATCCGCCGTAATAACGTTTGCCCGGATAGCCTTCGGCATATTTGTTGGTGAGCTGTGAACCTTGGGCCTGCATTACGCGTGGGCTGGTGTAGTTTTCAGAAGCAATCAGTTCAATGTGCTCTTCCTGACGCACTTTTTCTTGCTCCATAGCCTGCCACAACGCGGCATCATAATCGGCAATGTTCATATCACGCTTTAACATCCGGACTCTCCTGACTCAGCTAACTTTTTAACGGCAGTTTAGGCCCCGGCAAGGGGGCGAAGGCGAACAGTGTAAACGGTTTTGACAGGTGACGGTAGCGTCAATCCCCTCTTTTTGCGCAAACGATTGGCATGGCGCTGGAACGGGTTTTTTACGCTTTTTTGCAAGCCGGAAAATCACGAAATTTGCTCACTTTCATCGCGAAAGAATTTCAGCTTTGCGGGCCAGCTCGCACCTCTTTTGCTTAATCCTTAATCACAACAGGGGATTTACAGGCGCTTCGATTAGCCATAAGATGCATTTAAAATACATGTTTAAATTCACTCTGAGGATTTCACCATGCTCGACGCGCAAACCATCGCTACTATCAAATCGACCTTGCCCGCCATTGCCCAGATCGGTCCGCAACTTACCGGCCATTTCTACCAGCGTTTACTGACGCAACATCCTGAACTGAAAAACGTGTTCAACATGAACAATCAGCGCAGCGGCAATCAGCGGGAAGCGTTGTTCAACGCCATTGTGGCGTATGGCAGCAACCTGGAAAATTTGGCCGTGCTGTTGCCGGCGGTGGAGAAGATTGCGCAGAAGCATACCAGCCTGAACATTCAGCCTGAGCAGTACGCCATTGTCGGTGAAAATCTGCTGGCGACGATTGATGAGCTGCTACATCCGGGTGAAGAAGTGCTGACCGCGTGGGGCAAAGCGTATGGTGTGCTGGCAGATGTGTTTATCCAGCGTGAAGAAGCCATCTATTCGGCCTCCGAAGAGAAAACCGGCGGCTGGCGCGGTGCGCGTGATTTCCGTATTCGCGCCATCAATCAGGAAAGTGCGGTGATCAAGAGTTTTGAACTGGTGCCAAACGACGGTCAGCCGGTGGCAACTTTCCTGCCCGGTCAGTATCTGGCAATCAGCTTACAACCGTCAGGCTTTGAAAATATCCAACATCGCCAGTATTCACTGACGCACCAGCCAAATGGGCAGTTTTATCGCATCGCGGTTAAACGCGAAGCGCTGGGCAGCGTGTCGGGCTGGCTGCACGATAACGCGCAGGTGGGTGATATCGTGCAGTGCGCGGCACCAGCCGGTGATTTCTTCCTGCAGGCTGAAGCAGCTACGCCGATTACGCTGATCTCGGCTGGCGTCGGCCAAACCCCCATGCTGGCGATGCTGGCTAACCTGGCGCAGCAGCAACATGCGGCGGCGGTTAACTGGCTGCACGCCGCTGAAGCCGGTTCGCAGCATGCATTTGCCGAAGAGGTAAAATCCCTTGGCGCACGCCTGCCAAACTTCACCAGCCACGTTTGGTATCGTCAGCCAGAAAGTGCAGACGCCGGACGTTACGACGCGCAGGGCTTGATGGATTTGGCGAGCGTATCCGCCACGTTAAACCAGGCCGATCGTCAATTCTGGATCTGTGGTCCGCTGCCATTTATGCAGTTTGTCGCGCGTCAATTGGTTGATGCCGGCATCAATGCCAATCGCATCCACTATGAAGTGTTTGGTCCGCACAAGGTGCTGTAAAACAAAAAAGCCTGCACAAGGCAGGCTTTTCAGACAATGCGCGAAGGGGCTTAAATCGCCTCTTCGTCCTCTTCACCGGTACGGATACGCACCACGCGCGCCACGTCAAAGACAAAGATTTTGCCGTCACCGATTTTGCCGGTCTGCGCGGTTTTCATAATGGTTTCTACGCAGGTATCGACGATATCGTCACCTACCACCATTTCGATTTTCACTTTTGGCAGAAAATCGACCATGTACTCAGCGCCACGATACAGCTCAGTGTGGCCTTTCTGACGACCAAAGCCTTTCACTTCACTGACCGTCATCCCGGTGATGCCCACTTCAGCTAACGCTTCACGTACATCATCGAGTTTGAATGGTTTGATAATTGCATCGATCTTTTTCATGACAGATCCTTTTTAACTCCCTCCATGATGGACGGATAAATATAGTATACGTGTTCCTGCCGCCGCCGCAGCAAGCTACTCTTTAAATTCGCTGGCGTCCAATTCATGGCGCGACAGCAGCTTATAGAATTCAGTGCGGTTACGTCCAGCCAGACGCGCAGCGTTGGTGACATTTCCTTTGGTCATCTGCAGCAATTTACGCAGATAGTTGAGCTCAAACTGATTACGCGCTTCGACGAAAGTGGGCAACGCGGTATTTTCGCCCGCCAGCGCCTGTTCTACTAAAGCATCACTGATCACCGGCGCGGTACTCAAGGCGACGCACTGCTCAATCACGTTGACCAACTGGCGCACATTGCCCGGCCATGCCGCGCTGACCAGCCGCTTCATCGCATCCACCGAGAAACTGCGTACAAAAGGTTTATGGCGATCGGCCGACTGGCGCAGCAGATGATTCGCCAGCAGCGGAATATCTTCAGCGCGCTCGTGTAGTGCGGGAATTTTCAGGTTCACCACGTTTAGGCGATAGTAGAGATCTTCGCGGAAACTCTTCTTCTCCATCGCTTTGGGCAAGTCGCGGTGCGTCGCGGAAATAATCCGCACGTTGATATCCAAATCGCGGTTGCTGCCTAACGGACGCACTTTGCGCTCCTGCAGCACACGCAGCAGTTTCACCTGCAGCGCCTGCGGCATGTCGCCAATCTCATCGAGAAACAGCGTGCCGCCTTCGGCCGCCTGGAACAGGCCTTCACGTGCGCTGACCGCGCCGGTAAAGGCGCCTTTAGCGTGGCCAAACAGTTCGGACTCCAAAAGTTGTTCCGGCAGCGCACCGCAGTTGATGGCGATAAACGGCTTAGTGGCGCGCGGGCTGGCGGCGTGAATCGCCTGCGCCAGCACCTCTTTACCGGTGCCACTTTGCCCATTGATCAACACGCTGACGTCAGATTGCGCCACCATGTGCGACTGCTCCAGCAAACGCAGCATCTGCGGATTACGGGTCACAATCGCTTCTCGCCAGCCGTCATCGCTGATCGGCGCGCGCTGGGCCAGCGCTTCATCTATCGCTTTATATAAGGCATCACGATCAACCGGTTTGGTTAGAAAGCTGAACACGCCTTGTTGCGTGGCGGATACCGCTTCCGGGATCGATCCGTGCGCGGTGAGAATGATCACCGGCAAGCCCGCATGACGTTTCTGCACTTCACCGAACAGCGCCAGACCATCCATTTCGTCCATACGCAGATCGCTGATCACCAGATCGACTTTCTCTTTCTGCAGATGGCGCAGCGCTTCTGGTCCGCTGGCGGCTGTCGCAACCTGATAGCCTTCACTGCTCAGGCGCATGCCGAGCAGTTTCAATAAGCCCGGATCGTCATCCACCAGCAATAAACGTGCGGCTTGTTTCATGGTTACTGATCCTCACTTTGCACATCGCTGCCGCCGTGCGATGTGTCGCTGCTGTCGGGCGCTTTGCGCGACGACAGCTGGCGTTCAATATCGGTTAAACGCTCTAACTTGCGTTGGGTATCGGCCAGCGACTGACGCATTTTGGTTTGCTGCTGGCGCAGGTTATCCATCTCGGCGTCATTACTCTGCTGCAAAGCGGCGTAGCGTCCACGCGCTTCACTCAGCTCCAGTTGCGCAGCCTGATTGCTGCGCCACAGCTGGAGCAGCGGACGCACCGAAGCCGGATAAGCCACGCTGTAACCGTCTAAGGTAGTGACAAAATCACGGCGCTCAACTGGCGTGACGTTACCGTTAGCGAGCAAGATGCCCTGCTTGAAGGCGCGCGCCCAGCCTTGCACCGGCCAACGACGTGCTTCAGCCCGCGCTTCGGCTGGCGATAAGCGCTCGGCGCAATCAATGGCGCGCTGCCAATAAAGCGGATTGCCTGCAGCGGCTGGTGTTTCGATTTGCCACACGTTTTGGCAATCGGTCGCCAGATAATCCGGCAGGCGCACGTCCGGTTCAGGCACGCTGACGCCATTATGCTGCGTACGATCTTGTGACGGTGCCTGGCAGGCGCTGAGGCCCAAAACCAGCGCTGCACTGGTCACAAGTTTGAATAGGGTTAATTTCATTAATCAGGCATTCCCGGCGCTGGTCGTCAGAATGATACGAAAACAGACATCCGCATCCTTGCGCGTTACCAACTGCAGATCGCCGTGCATCCTGCGCAGACAATCTTTGGCGATGCTTAAGCCCAGCCCGCTGCCTTTAACCGGCCCTTTGCGCTGTTGGCTGCCCTGATAAAAGGGCTCAAAAATCATCGCCTGCTCTTCAGCCGGAATCGGTGTGCCGGTGTTTGCCACCTCAATCCACACCTGGTTGCCCTTCTGCTGGCTCTGCAGCCAGATGTTACCGGATTCGCTGCCGTAGTTCACGGCGTTCGAATAGAGGTTATCAATCACCCGCTGCAGCAGCGTCGCTTCCGCCAGACAGTGATGCACTTGCAGATCAACGTGTGTAGTCATTTCACGCGCATTGGCGGGCAACGAGTGCACTTTTACCACCGAATCAATGATTTCATTAAGCGCCACGGGCTTAAGCGCCATTGGGCCATCGGCAAGCTTGCGGTTGTAATCGAGTAACTGCTCGATCAGCCGCTGTAAATGGCGGCTGCTGGTATCGAGGATTGCCACCACTTCCTGCTGCTCGGCATTCAGGGGACCAGCGACCTGATCGGCCAGCAGTTCCGTGCCTTCACGCAAGCTGGCGAGCGGTGTTTTCAGCTCGTGCGACAGGTGACGCAAAAATTCGTGGCGCTGCTCTTCCAGCCAGCTTAAACGCTCACTCAGCCAGACGATGCGCTGTCCCAGCGAACGGATCTCACGCGGACCCCGGAAGCTGCCGCTATCGCCCAGTGCTTTACCTTCGCCCAGGCGATTGATCATACGTTCAACCCGTTTCACCGGACCGATGATCATCCCCGTAAACAGCAAAACCAGCACCAGGCTGATCAGGAACAGAATCAGCGCCTGCCAGCCAAAAAACTGGCCGCGATCGGCAATTTCACGCTGCAGCTGTAAGCCGCGCGAAAACACCACTTCACGCGTTGCCTGCACCATTTGTGTGTTGGTATCGGAAAAGCGCTCCAGCGCGCTGGCAGCTTGCGCCTCGGGATTGCCGTTATCGCACTGCAACTGCTGCAGCTGCGGCAAGGTGATTTGCAGCACTTTAAAGGAGGGCAGATCGGGCAAACTGGCGGCGTGACTGCTGAGCATTTGGCCGTAGCGCGTCCACTGCGTTTGATACAGCTTCGCCAGCGACGCATCACCGAGCACGCAATATTGGCGGTAGCTGCGCTCCAGCTCCAGCGCGGTTCGCGCCATCGCTTCGCTTCGACGCACATCGGTAAAGGTGTTGCGGTTGGTATCCGCTGCCTGGTTGCTTAACGCCGAAAGACTTTCCCACGCTTGCCACGCCAGCACCAGCAACGGCAGCAGTACCAGCAGGAAAGCCATTAACACTAACTGCCGCAGGGATCGGGGAAACAGACGCCATTTCATCACAACCGCGCTTCCTTAAATGTGAGCTGCAGGCATGCTAGCGAAGTATCAAAACGGAAGAAAGGCCAGATATGAAAACGGCAGGCCTTTTGGCCTGCCGTGAGAGCGACGCCGCAGCATCGCTTGCAAATTAGGTGGAGCCTAACTCAACGTTGCGTCCGATGTTTGATAACGTTGCAAAGCAAACGATTATCGGTGAGGTGGACGACAGGCTCCGTTTGGTGCGTCATTCGGTTTTTATGAGCTCAGCCGCTAAAGCGGGGCAATCATAAACAGGTGAATGAGCCACGCAAGGAGTATAGCAAGTATCGTGCCAATAAATAAATAGCGTTTATTATCAGAGGAATGCCAGACAGTAAGCGGGATCCTGGAGAAAAGCGGACCGGACGGTCAGTGAAAAGTGTCGCTGATTAGCAACGAGTTTAGGGTGTTAATTTCCCATTCATATAAATCAATGAGTTAAATGTCACCTTTTGGCGACAGTGTAATGGCGGGATTGTCGTTGTTTTCCGACAGTTTGAGAATCATGCGGATTTTAGCAAGGTCGCCATGAATGGCGACCCTACAAAACGCGCAGTAGAATAAAAAAGGCCGCTATTTAGCGGCCTTTGTTTTGCTTATCCCAACTGCTTACGCGCGTTGCGGAAGATACGCATCCACGGGCTGTCCTCGCCCCACTCTGCCGGATGCCATGAGTTGCTCACGGTACGGAACACACGCTCTGGGTGCGGCATCATAATAGTGACGCGACCGCTTTCGTTGGTTACCGCAGTGATGCCGTTTGGCGAGCCATTCGGGTTGGCCGGATAGCTTTCTGTCACTTTGCCGAAGTTATCGACGAAGCGCAGCGCCACTAAACCTTTGCTCTCCAGCTGTGCCAGATGCGCGCCGTCACGCACTTCAACAAAACCTTCACCGTGCGATACCGCGATTGGCATATGCGATCCGACCATGCCATCCAGCAGCAGCGATGGACTCGCCGCCACTTCAACCAGGCTGAAACGCGCTTCAAAACGCTCGGACTGATTGCGCACAAAGCGTGGCCACAGCTCGCTGCCTGGAATCAGTTCACGCAGGTTCGACATCATCTGGCAACCGTTACACACGCCAAGTGCCAGCGTTTGTGGGCGATGGAAGAAGTTCTCGAACTCATCACGCACCCGGCCATTGAACAGAATGGATTTCGCCCAGCCTTCGCCCGCGCCCAGCACGTCACCGTACGAGAAGCCGCCGCAGGCGACCAGCGCCTGGAACTCTTCCAGACCGCGACGGCCTGCCAGCAGATCGCTCATGTGCACGTCAACCGCAGTAAAGCCCGCACGATGGAAGGCGGCAGCCATTTCCACGTGTGAGTTGACGCCCTGCTCACGCAGCACTGCCACACGCGGACGTGCGCCCGTTGCGATCATTGGTGCCGCAACATCTTCTTCTGGCTTGAAGGTCAGATGGACGTTCAGACCTGGGTCGTTATCATCTTTTTTCGCTTCATGCTCCTGATCGGCACAGGCTGGGTTATCACGCAGACGCTGCATCTGCCAGGTGGTTTCTGCCCACCAGGTACGCAACGTGGTACGGCTTTCGCTGTACACCGCGCTGCCGCCAGAACGGATCACAAAGCGATCGCCCGGCAACGCTTTACCAATCACATGCAGGTTAGCGCTCAGGCCGTGGTCAGCAAACACCTTCTCGACTGCTGCACGATCCGCTGCATTGATCTGCAGCACCGCGCCCAGCTCTTCGGTGAACAGTGCGGCTAACGCATCGCTGCCCAGCGCGGCGATATCCGCTTCGATACCGCAGTGACCGGTGAAGGCCATCTCCGCCAGCGTGACCAACAGGCCGCCGTCAGAGCGGTCGTGGTAAGCCAGCAGTTTCTGCTCGGCCACCAGCGCCTGAATGGCGTTGAAGAAGCCCGCCAGCTGCGTGGCGTCGCGCACGTCGGCAGGCTTGTCGCCCAACTGACGATAAACCTGCGACAGCGCGGTCGCGCCAAGCGTGTTCGCGCCGTTACCGAGATCCACCAGCAATAACAGGTTGTCTTGATCCGCTTGCAGCTGCGGCGTCACGGTGCGACGCACATCTTCAACGCGGGCAAAAGCGGTGATCACCAGCGACAGCGGCGAGGTCATTTCGCGCTGCTCGGTGCCATTCTGCCAGCGGGTTTTCATCGACATCGAGTCTTTGCCCACCGGAATGGTGATGCCCAGCGCGGGACACAGCTCTTCGCCGACCGCTTTAACTGCAGCGTACAAGCCGGCGTCTTCGCCCGGATGACCGGCGGCGGCCATCCAGTTTGCGGACAGCTTAACGCGTTGCAGCGAACCAATTGAGGTTGCTGCGATGTTGGTCAGCGCTTCACCGACGGCCAGTCGACCTGAGGCAGCGAAGTCGAGCAACGCCACTGGCGCACGTTCGCCGAGGGAGAAGGCTTCACCGTGATAGCTATCGAGGCTGGCGGTGGTGACGGCGCAGTTCGCAACCGGAATCTGCCACGGACCTACCATCTGATCGCGCGCGACCATGCCGGTTACGCTGCGGTCACCGATGGTGATCAGGAAGGTTTTTTCTGCCACGGTCGGCAAGTGCAGCACGCGATTTACCGCATCCGCCACGCTAATCCCGTCACGCTGCAGCGCATCGCCTTTAGCCTGCTGGCTGGCAACATCACGCGTCATCTTCGGCGTTTTGCCCAGCAGCACGTCAAGCGGCATGTCGATTGGCTTGTTGTCGAAATGGCTGTCGGCGAGGTTCAGATGCAGCTCTTCGGTGGCTTCACCGATAACGGCATAAGGCGCGCGTTCACGCTTACACAGTTCGTCAAACAGCGCCAGTTGTGCAGGGGCAACCGCCAGCACATAACGTTCCTGCGACTCGTTACACCACACTTCCAGCGGGCTCATGCCTGGCTCATCACTGAGGATGTCGCGCAGGTTGAAGTTACCGCCACGATTACCGTCGCTCACCAGTTCTGGCATCGCGTTCGAAAGTCCGCCCGCGCCGACGTCATGGATAAACAGAATCGGGTTGGCTTCACCCAGCTGCCAGCAGCGGTCGATCACTTCCTGGCAACGACGTTCCATTTCTGGGTTGTCGCGCTGTACTGACGCAAAGTCGAGATCGGCATCCGATTGGCCAGACGCCATTGATGACGCCGCGCCGCCGCCTAAACCGATGTTCATCGCCGGTCCACCCAGCACGATCAGTTTGGCGCCCACCACGATTTCGCCTTTCTGCACGTGATCGGCACGGATGTTACCGATGCCGCCCGCCAGCATGATTGGCTTGTGATAGCCGCGCAGCTCTACGCCATTGTGGCTGTTGACGCGCTCTTCGTAGGTACGGAAGTAGCCGTTCAGGGCTGGACGACCAAATTCGTTGTTGAACGCCGCGCCGCCCAATGGGCCTTCGGTCATGATATCCAGCGCTGTGACGATGCGATCTGGCTTACCGAAATCCTCTTCCCACGGCTGTTCAAAGCCTGGAATACGCAGGTTCGATACCGAGAAACCGACCAGACCGGCTTTTGGCTTGGCGCCGCGTCCGGTTGCGCCTTCGTCACGAATCTCGCCACCGGAACCGGTCGCGGCACCCGGCCACGGTGAAATGGCGGTTGGGTGGTTATGGGTTTCGACTTTCATCAGGATATGCGCTTCTTCCTGATGGAATTCGTATTCGCCCTTCTGCGCATCGGCGTAGAAGCGGCCAACCTCAGAACCTTCCATTACCGCAGCGTTGTCTTTATAAGCAGACAGCACATGCTCAGGATTATGTTCAAAGGTGTTTTTGATCATTTTAAACAGCGACTTCGGCTGCTTTTCGCCGTCGATAATCCAGTCGGCGTTGAAAATCTTGTGACGACAGTGCTCAGAGTTTGCCTGCGCAAACATGTAGAGCTCAATGTCGTTTGGATTGCGGCCCAGCTTAGTAAAGGCATCAAGCAGGTAATCGATCTCATCATCGGCCAGCGCCAGGCCCAGCGTAGTGTTGGCCTGTTCCAGCGCGCTGCGACCGGCGCCCAGCACGTCAACGCTTTTCAGCGGTTGCGGCTGATGGTGAGCAAATAGCTGCTGCGCATCGTTGAGGTCAGCGAACACCGTTTCCATCATGCGGTCATGCAGCAGGCTAGCCAGCTGCTGCCACTGTGCTTCCGTCAGCTCAGGTGCCTGCACATAGAAGGCCATGCCGCGCTCAAGACGCAATACCTGTGGCAGATCGCAGTTGTGGGCGATGTCGGTGGCTTTCGATGACCACGGAGAGATGGTGCCGGGACGCGGCGTTACCAGCAACAGACGCCCTTGTGGCGCGTGTTCGGCGAGAGAAGGACCGTATTTCAGCAGGCGTTGCAGGCGGGCTTGCTCATCCGCGCTGAGCGGTGCACTAACATCGGCAAAATGGACGTACTCGGCGTAAATATCACTCACCGGAAGGTGAGCGTCCTGAAAGCGGGTCAGCAGTTTGTTTACACGAAATGCCGACAGAGCGGGCGAACCACGCAGAATTTCCATCATTAAAGATCTCTCGTCTTTGAAGTGCCGGGCGACGCTTCATTGGGCGCAACAGGGGAAAACGGGCGGTATTATAGAGAAACAGCACGGGTTACGAAACCGTTTGCGCATAAATTCTGGCACCTGGCGTTTGGCTGAATTTTGCACAATTCTTGCTATAAAAGTTGCCCTGCCCCTTTTTGTTGCGCAAAATGCCCCTCGCTCTGGGAGTTAAAACAACATAAATACTGCCTTTAAAAGACAGAGGCCTGTGAGCCATTACGAGACAACTATTTGAAACGCCTAAAAATAAACTATCTGTTTATCGGTCTGATCACCGTGCTGCTTGCGCTAGCATTGTGGCCTTCCATCCCGTGGTACGGGGGCGGAACAGACGCGCTATCACAGATCAAATCACGCGGAGTGCTGCGCATCAGTACCGTTAACTCTCCGCTGACTTACTACACCATTAACAATGCACCAGCCGGTATGGATTACGAGCTGGCGAAGCGCTTCGCCGATTACCTGGGCGTGAAACTGGAAGTTGAGGTGCGTCCTAACCTTGGCGACCTGTTTGACGACCTCGATGACGGTAAAGCAGATTTGCTGGCTGCCGGTCTGATTTACAACAGCGAGCGCCTCGCGCACTACCAAAGTGGCCCGAGCTACTATTCGGTGTCGCAGCAGCTGGTGTACCGCATTGATAAGCCCCGGCCGAAGAATCTCGGCGATCTCAAAGGCCGCCTGATTGTGCAGTCCGGTTCGGCATATCTGTCAACTTTACGTTCCGCCAAAGCTGACAGCTATCCCGATCTCGACTGGGCGATCTCCACCGATCAGGGCCAGAAAGCACTGCTTGAAGCGGTTGCCGACGGCAAACTCGATTACACGGTGGGCGATTCGGTCACCATCGGCCTGCTGCAGCGCATTCATCCGCAACTGGCGGTGGCGTTTGATGTGACCGATGAAGAGCCGGTAACCTGGTATTTGCCGCGTAACGATGACGACAGCCTCAGCGCGGCGATGCTCGACTTCTACAGCCAGATGGGCGAGGAAGGCACCATGGCGCGACTGGAAGAGAAGTATCTCGGCCACGTTGGCACCTTCGATTACGTTGATACCCGCACCTTCCTGCGCGCCATTGATAACACGCTGCCGGATATCAAACCGCTGTTTGAGAAATATTCCGCCAGCATGGATTGGCGTTTACTGGCGGCAATCTCTTATCAGGAATCGCACTGGAATCCGCAGGCTACGTCGCCAACCGGCGTGCGTGGCATGATGATGCTGACGCGCAATACCGCCGATAGCCTTGACGTTGACGATCGCCTCGATCCCGAACAGAGCATTCGTGGCGGCAGCGAATATCTCAAGCGCATGATGGAGAAAGTGCCGGAGACCATTCCGGAGGATGAACGTATCTGGTTCGCGCTGGCGGCGTATAACATGGGCTACGCGCACATGCTGGATGTACGCAAGCTAACGGCGAAACAGGGCGGCAATCCGGACAGCTGGGCCGACGTGAAGCTGCGTTTGCCGATGCTGAGCCAGAAGCGCTACTACACGCAAACCACCTACGGCTACGCGCGCGGCCACGAAGCCTATAACTATGTTGAGAACATCCGTAAGTATCAGATCAGTTTGGTGGGATATTTGCAGGAGCAGGAGAAGCGTTTAGCGCAGCAGTCGGCGCTGGAAGCGGAATTAGGCGCCGGTTACCCGGCAGTCGAACCGAAAATTGCGATGAATTAACCGGTGCGCTGCGCCTGACGCAGCGCCTTCTTCTGCTCGCGACGCATGCGGAAGAAATCACTCAGCATCCCGGCACACTCTTCCGCCAGCACGCCGCAATCAATCTGAATTTGATGATTCATGCCAGGATGACCAATCACATCCAGCAGTGAACCGGCCGCGCCGGTTTTCTCATCTTTAGCGCCATACACCAGCCGCGTGATGCGGCTGTGCACCATCGCACCAGCGCACATCACACAGGGTTCCAGCGTGACGTACAGCGTGGTATCCAGCAGACGATAGTTTTCCAGTACTTTGCCGCCCTGACGCAGCGCCATGATTTCGGCATGCGCGGTAGGATCGTGCTGACCAATCGGCCGATTCCAGCCTTCGCCAATCACCTTGTCGCCCTGCACCAGCACCGCACCGACCGGCACTTCGCCCTGCTCCCACGCGCGCTTCGCCAGTTCCAGCGCATAACGCATCCAATATTCATCAGTTTGTGGGTTCACCGGGCAACTCCTGCGGACATTTAAGGCGGCGCATTATAGCGATGCTGCTGCTGGAATCGAAGCGTTATTCCAGCTGTTGCAGCTCACCGCTTGGCGTGACGCGCCAGCGATGCTGACAAAAGAACAGCAGCGGGTTGTCCTGTTTGCTGTCGCTGTAGCCGCTATACAGTTGAAGAGGCGTGCCGATTTTTTCCTCCAGCTGCGCCACCTTTTCATGGCCGAGACAGCGCATCGACAGCAAACGTCCGCCACGTCCCGGCTTCATCTGGCTGGCGATCAGCTGCACGCGCGGTAAAAATGCCGAATCGAAATAGACTTGCTCCACCAGCGACTGCGGCGAACCGGTAATCAGCCAGACATCGGCATCGTTACTGCTGAGATAGTCGGTAAGCCGCTGCTGTACCACCGGAAACGCGGTAACACGCTGGCGGAACCACTCGGCGAATTCAGCCTCACGCTGGCGCAGGCGTGTTTCGCTATGGCCGAAGGTAATCGCCCACAGTAATAAGCTCATCGGCCAGCGTGCGGCGCGGCCTTTGAACAGCATCCCAAGACCGATCACCGGCAACAGCGGCACCACCAGCAGCAGATTGATCGGCTGACGTCGCAGCAAATAGCGCATAAAGGTGCCAAACATGTCTTGCTGATGCAGCGTGCCATCGAGATCGAAAAACACCACGCGTCGTTGTGTACCCTTTGTCAAACAGCACTCCTTCTCTATCCTTCGCGGTTTCTGCACTACAGTGTAGCCAGCTTCGGCGTTCGAGGCGAAAGCTGCTATTTTTAATTCCAATGACTACAATGCCATTTGAATAGTTTATTCTTCGCGTTTACGCGATGTTTGCGGATAAAGGAATTAAGGATCGAACCATGAGTTCATTGCTGCGCATTCGTCAGCTCTACCCTCGACTGGCGCTAAATGAGCGTCGGCTGGCGGATTTTTTGCTGTCGCAGCCGGATCGTGCACGGCATCTCAGTTCACAAAAACTCGCCGAGGAATCGGGCGTTAGCCAATCCAGCGTGGTGAAGTTCGCCCAGAAGCTGGGCTATAAAGGCTTTCCGGCGCTGAAGCTGGCGCTGAGCGAGTCGATGGCCGATCGCGATGCGATCACCGTGCATAACCATATTTTCAGCGACGATCCGCTGAAAGTGGTCGGTGAAAAGCTGCTGAGCGAGAAGATCTCAGCGATCCGCGCCACGCTGGATATCAACAGCGAAGAGAAGCTGCTGCAAACCTTACAGCTGCTGAAAAACGCCAATCGTATTTTGCTGGTTGGCATCGGTGCGTCCGGTTTAGTGGCGAAAGATTTTTCGTGGAAGCTGATGAAGATTGGCATCAATGCGGTGGCGGAACAGGATATGCACGCCTTGCTTGCCAGCGTGCAAGCGATGGCGCCAGGCGATGTGCTGCTGGCGATCTCCTATACTGGCGAACGCCGCGAAATCAATCTGGCGGCGCAGGAAGCGGCGCAAGTTGGTGCCGATGTGCTGGCCTTTACTGGTTTTACGCCGAATGCTCTGCAGCAGTGCGCTACGGTGTGCCTCTACACCGTGGCGGAAGAGCAGAGCACGCGCAGTGCAGCGATCTCGTCGACCAGCGCGCAGCTGGCGCTGACCGATCTGCTGTTTATGGCGCTGGTACAAAACGATCCCGAACGCGCCTCCAGCCACATCCGCCACAGCGAAGAGTTGGTGAAAAAGCTGGTCTGATGAGATGAGGCGCGTATAATACCCGCGCCTTTTCTGCTGTTATTGGACTTCTGCTATGGCCCTGCTCATCACCACTAAATGCATCAATTGCGATATGTGCGAACCTGAATGCCCAAACCAGGCAATCAGCTTAGGCGATGCGATCTATGAGATTGATGTCGACCGCTGCACCGAGTGCGTGGGCCATTATGATGTGCCGACCTGCCAAAGCGTCTGCCCGATTGATAACACCATTATTCTCGATCCACAGCACCCGGAAAGCCGCGAGGCGCTGTGGGAGAAGTTCGTGGTGTTGCACCCTTAGTTCTCGATAAACTAGTTCTCGATAATCACCGTTGCGCAGGCGTAATGGCGTTCATCCGCTAACGTCACATGCACGTGCTTCACGCCGAGCTGGCTGGCAATCACTTTGGCCTGCTCAAAGAAACGTAATCCCGGCTTGCCCAGCGCATCGTTGTACACTTCGAACTGATTGAAGGCCAGGCCACCGCGAATGCCGGTGCCGAAGGCTTTTGCTGCCGCCTCTTTCACCGCAAAACGTTTGGCAAGAAAGCGCACCGGTTGCTGGTGCGCCTGATATTGTTGCCACTCGGCTTCGCTCAATACGCGGCGCGCCAGACGGTCGCCGGAGCGCTCAATGACGCCTGCAATGCGCTCAATCTCTACGATATCGCTGCCAAGTCCGAGAATTGCCATTAGCGACGCGCTTCCCGCATCAGCTGCTTCATTTCACTGACCGCATCGGCCAGACCGCTGAACAGCGCGCGACCAATAATCGCATGGCCGATATTCAGCTCGTGCATTTCCGGCAGTTCAGCAATCGGCTGCACGTTGTGGTAGGTCAAACCGTGCCCGGCATTCACCTTCAGGCCAAGGCTGGCGGCGAAAGTCGCGGCTTTACGGATGCGTGACAGCTCAGCCTGACGCTCGAGACCTTCGGGTGCTTCGGCATAAGCGCCGGTGTGAATTTCGATATAAGGCGCGCCGCTGGTAACCGCTGCTTCAATCTGGCGGTGATCGGCATCGATAAACAGTGAAACCAGAATGCCGGCGTCGCTCAACAGGCGCACCGCCGCATTGATTTTATCCTGCTGACCCGCCACATCCAGCCCGCCTTCGGTGGTCACTTCCTGACGCTTTTCTGGCACCAGGCAAACGAAGTGCGGCTTGATTTCGCAGGCAATGTCGATCATCTCGTCAGTGACCGCCATCTCCAGATTCATGCGCGTCTGGATGGTGTCACGCAGAATGCGCACATCGCGATCGGTGATGTGGCGGCGATCTTCACGCAGATGCACGGTAATACCGTCGGCGCCGGCCTGCTCAGCAACAAACGCGGCCTGCACCGGATCGGGATAGTTTGTGCCACGAGCGTTACGAACGGTGGCAATGTGGTCAATGTTGACGCCTAACAGCAACTCAGCCATGACAATCCTTAAATGTGTTCAGTGTGTTTGCAGTGTACCGCGCTGAATATATCAGGCGGTACGACCAGCGCTAATCGTTTGCCACATCTGGTTTCTTTTTTGGCACAAACTGGCGAAACAGTTCCTGACTCTTCAGCGGTTTGCCGCCAAGATAGGGCTTCAGCGCCATGCGCGTAAAGCGTTTAGCGGCGCGCAGCGTATCAGCATCCGGGAATTCGCGTTCCCACAACGCCCGCAGCTGGCGGCCGGTAAAGCTGCGCTGATTGACCACCAAACTGGCGATAAAGCCCTTCTCTTCCCGGTAGCTGTAGGTCATGCCGTCAGCAACCTCTTCCCCGCTGCCGGCGCAATGCAGAAAATCCACGCCGTAGCCGAGATGCCCGAGTAGCGCCAGCTCAAAGCGGCGCAGCGCCGGTTCAGGCGAGCCGTTGCCTGCCGCCAGCGTTTGGATGCAATTCAGGTAATCGAAGAACATGTCAGAGAAGGGAATTTGCTGCTCCAGCACGCGCGACAGCAGTTCGTTGACGTAGAGCCCGCAATAAAGCGTGATGCCGCTGAGCGGCAATGCCAGTGAAACGGCTTCGGCATTGCGCAGCGTTTTGACGTCACCGCGTCCGCCCCAGCGCACCAGCAGTGGCGTAAAGGGTTGCAGTGCACCTTTCAGTTGGGAGCGGCGCGAGCGGGCGCCTTTGGCAAGGACGCGGACGCGCCCTTCACTTTCGCTGAACAGATCGAGAAGCAGGCTGGTTTCGCTGTAAGGGCGACTGTGCAGCACAAAGGCGCGTTGCCAGCCTTCCATCAATTAACCTTCGTCAGAGTAACCTAAGCTGCGCAGCGCACGTTCATCGTCCGCCCAGCCAGATTTCACTTTAACCCACAGCTCGAGATGCACTTTCGCTTCAAACATCTCTTCCATGTCTTTACGCGATTCAATGCCGATGGTTTTGATCTTGGCGCCTTTATTGCCAATGACCATCTTCTTCTGGCCTTCGCGCTCAACGAGGATCAAGCCATTGATGTCGTAACCGCCGCGATCGTTAGACACAAACTGCTCAATTTCTACGGTAACGGAGTAAGGCAGCTCAGCGCCAAGGAAGCGCATCAATTTTTCACGGATGATCTCAGACGCCATAAAGCGCTGTGAGCGGTCAGTGACATAATCTTCCGGGAAATGATGCTCAGATTTTGGCAGGCATTTGCGCGCAATCGCCGCAATAGCATCTACGTTTTTGCCGCTTTCCGCTGAGATCGGAACGATTTCGAGGAAGTTCATCTGCTGGCTAAGGAACTGCAGATGCGGCAACAGAATGCTCTTGTCCTGAATGTTGTCGACTTTATTGATCGCCAATACCACAGGAACTTTGTTATCACGCAGCTTGTTGAGCACCATCTCGTCGTCTGGCGTCCAGCGCGTGCCTTCAACCACAAAAATTACCAGCTCAACATCACCAATGGAGCTGCTAGCAGCACGGTTCATCAGGCGGTTGATCGCCCGCTTCTCTTCCATGTGCAGCCCTGGTGTATCCACGTAGATCGCCTGGTAAGCGCCTTCGGTGTGGATACCCATGATGCGGTGACGCGTGGTTTGCGGCTTGCGTGAAGTGATCGACACTTTCTGCCCCAGCAACTGGTTCAGCAAAGTGGATTTACCGACGTTTGGTCGGCCTACAATCGCGACAAAGCCGCTATATGTTTCGAGTTCGCTCATTCGAGTCCTGACTTGGGCAGCGTCGCTTTCGACGCTGCGATGTGACTATTTATTCGAGGCCAAGCTTAATTAACGCCTGTTCGGCGGCTGCTTGCTCGGCTTTACGGCGGCTGGAGCCAATGCCCACCACCGGTTCTGCCATGCCACTCACCTGACAGTGAATGGTGAATTCCTGATCGTGGGCTTCGCCACGCACCTGCACCACCAAATACGATGGCAGCGGCAGATGACGTCCCTGCAAATACTCCTGCAGGCGCGTTTTCGGATCTTTTTGTTTATCGCCCGGACTGATCTGTTCCAGTCGCGAGTGATACCAGTCGAGAATTAACTTTTCGACGGTTTGAATGCTGCTATCGAGGAAGATGCCGCCAATTAAGGCTTCAACGGTATCCGCAAGAATCGATTCACGACGGAAACCGCCGCTTTTCAGCTCGCCCGGACCGAGGCGCAAACATTCGCCAAGGTCGAACTCTCGCGCCATCTCCGCCAGCGTATTGCCGCGCACCAAGGTGGCACGCATGCGGCTCATGTCGCCTTCGTCCACGCGCGGGAAGCGGTGATAGAGCGCATTGGCGATCACGTAGCTGAGAATAGAATCGCCAAGAAATTCAAGACGTTCGTTGTGTTTGCTGCTGGCGCTACGATGCGTCAGTGCCTGCTGCAATAAATCCGGATGAGTAAAAGTGTAGCCCAGTTTGCGCTGCAGCTTGTTAATGACGATGGGGTTCATGCTATTCCAGTTGTTCTGTGCGTCTATCACTGCATACGAAACAGGGCTGAGGTTCCAACCTGTTCTGTTTGGTGTGCACTGGCCTCCCGAAAGAGAGGCCAACCTTTTTTGAAGCTAATTAGTGAATCCCACCAATGCGGCTAAAGCGCACGCCGGTCGGCCACTGTCCTTCTTGTTTCTCGAAGCTCATCCAGATAGCCACCGCTTTACCTACCAGATTCTTCTCGGGCACAAAGCCCCAGTAGCGGCTGTCGGCGCTGTTATCGCGGTTATCGCCCATCATGAAATACTGCCCTTGCGGCACAATCCAGGTCGATTGCGGCTGGCCCGGCTGCTGATAATACATGCTTGCCTGACTTTGCGCTTCGTTTACCAGCAAGATATCGTGCGTTACGCTGCCCAATGTCTCTTTACGGGTGCCGAGACGCAGGCCGCCCTTCATGGTTTCGCCCTGCGGCGCCTGGAAGAAGCCGTTGCCGGTTTCATTGCCATCAAAGCCGCTGAAGGTCTGAATGAAATTGCTTGGCTCAACGTTAGTGTAAGTCACCGGCAGCGCCGTGTCGCAATTGCCGCTGCTGCAACCCGGATTGATGGTCAGGGTTTTGCTGTAAGGATCAAATACCACTTTGTCGCCCGGCAAGCCAATCACGCGCTTGATGTAATCCACGCTAGGATCTTTCGGGTATTTGAATACCGCGACATCACCGCGCTGCGGATGACCGGTTGGGATCAGCGTGGTTTGAGTAATCGGATCTTTAATGCCGTAAGCAAACTTCTCCACGAGGATAAAGTCGCCAATCAGCAGCGTTGGCATCATTGAGCCCGATGGAATCTGGAACGGCTCAAAAATAAACGAACGCACGATCAATACCACCGCCAGCACCGGGAACACCGATGCTGTGGTTTCAACCCAACCCGGCTGCGCGGCTACTTTCGCCAGCGTTTTACTGTCGAGTGCGTTGCCAGCCTGCGCTTGCGCAGCAGCCTGCTTCGCACGACGCGCCGGTGCCCATTTAAAGCGATCGATACACCAGATAACGCCAGTGATCAGTGTTGCGATCACTAAAACCAGGGCAAACATGTTAGCCATTAAAAATCCTTATTTGCTGTCTTTACCGACATGCAGAATGGCAAGGAATGCTTCCTGCGGCAGCTCTACGTTGCCGACCTGCTTCATTCGCTTCTTACCGTCTTTCTGCTTCTGCAACAGTTTCTTCTTACGGCTAACGTCACCGCCATAGCATTTCGCCAGGACGTTTTTACGCAGCTGTTTTACCGTTGAGCGAGCGATAATGTGGTTGCCGATTGCCGCCTGAATCGCAATATCAAACTGCTGACGTGGGATCAGATCTTTCATCTTCTCCACCAGATCGCGGCCACGATATTGTGAGTTATCACGGTGAGTAATCAGCGCCAGCGCATCAACACGTTCTGAGTTAATCATCACGTCGACACGCACCATGTCAGAGGTCTGGAAACGTTTGAAGTTATAATCCAGCGAGGCATAACCGCGCGAGGTTGATTTCAGACGGTCGAAGAAGTCGAGAACTACTTCCGCCATCGGAATCTCATACGTCAGCGCAACCTGCTTGCCGTGGTAAACCATGTTGGTCTGCACGCCACGTTTTTCGATACACAGCGTAATGACGTTGCCGAGGAACTCCTGCGGCAGCAGCATGTGACACTCCGCAATCGGCTCACGCAGTTCGGCAATATTGTTCAATGGTGGCAGCTTCGACGGGCTATCAACGTAGATAGTTTCGCCGTCGGTGGTTTCCACTTCATACACTACGGTTGGCGCGGTGGTGATCAGATCCAGATCGTATTCACGCTCCAGACGCTCCTGAATGATCTCCATGTGCAGCAGACCGAGGAAGCCGATGCGGAAACCGAAGCCCAGCGCCGTTGAGCTCTCTGGCTCGTAGAACAGTGACGCATCGTTCAGGCTCAATTTGCCCAGCGCATCACGGAACGCTTCATAGTCGTCAGAGCTGATCGGGAATAGACCGGCGTAAACCTGTGGCTTCACTTTCTTGAAGCCAGGCAACACTTTCTCCGCCGGATTGCGCTGCAAGGTCAAGGTATCACCCACTGGCGCGCCGAGGATGTCTTTAATCGCACACACCAGCCAGCCTACTTCACCGCAGTTCAGTTCGTTGCGATCAACACGCTTCGGCGTGAAGATGCCGAGACGGTCAGCGTTGTAGCTTTGACCGGAGCTCATGACTTTAACTTTGTCGCCTTTGCGCAGCGTGCCGTTCTTAATACGAATCAGCGATACCACACCAAGGTAGTTATCGAACCAGGAATCGATGATCAGCGCCTGCAGCGGACCTTCAGGATCGCCTTCTGGCGGCGGAATGTCACGCACCAGACGTTCCAGCACGTCGGGCACGCCGACGCCGGTTTTCGCCGAGCAACGCACCGCATCGGTCGCGTCAATGCCGACGATATCTTCAATCTCTTCCGCTACGCGCTCTGGATCGGCGGCAGGCAGGTCGATTTTGTTCAGTACCGGTACCACTTCCAGATCCATTTCCATTGCGGTGTAGCAGTTTGCCAGCGTCTGAGCTTCAACGCCCTGCCCTGCATCGACCACCAGCAATGCTCCTTCACACGCCGCCAGCGAGCGGGAAACTTCATAGGAGAAGTCAACGTGACCAGGAGTATCGATAAAATTGAGCTGGTAAGTTTCACCGTTCAGCGCTTTGTAATCGAGCGTCACGCTCTGCGCTTTAATGGTAATGCCGCGCTCACGTTCCAGATCCATGGAGTCCAGAACCTGCGCCGCCATCTCACGATCGCTCAGGCCACCACAAATTTGAATCAAACGGTCAGAGAGCGTTGATTTGCCGTGGTCAATGTGAGCGATGATGGAGAAATTTCGTATGTGCTTCATTTATATGAATATCTTCACGTAGAAAATCAGTGGGAAACTTGAGCACGGACACATTCAGGAAAGTGAGCTTTATCCGGAACCCTGTCGGCCTCATTAATGACGACGCATATTACACTGTTAACGCCGCGCGTTAAAGAATGGAACTGTGGGGAATCGCAACAGATTTCAGCGGTTAAGCCGATTGAGAAAGGCCGCATCAAATGCGGCCTGAACGGGGATCACGCTTCGCTTTCCACGCGCAACGCATCAGGCGGTAACGCAACGCTAAGAATCACCGGCTGGAAAGCCTCGCGATCGCCGAAGAGTTTGGATACACCTTTCGCAACGATAAAGCCGCCAATGCCGCCCAACAGCGCGCCACAGGCTGCAGCCAGATCGCTGGCGAACAGCATCTGGAAGATGCCCGCCACTAAAAACAGGCCAAACAGCGGCGTCATGTAAACCAGCAAAGCGGAACCCAACAAGCTGCTTTCGCGGATACCTAGCTCGATGCGCTGGCCGGGTTGCAACGGCTCCGCGCTGGCGATAGTCATTACGTGGGCATTTTTCGGCCCCAACTGATTAAGCGCGTGGCTGCCGCAGCCTTTACGCGCTGAGCAGCTGTTACAAGACGTTTTCGCTTCCGTGTGCAGCGTGGCAATGCCTTCTTTCCACGCCACCACGGTGGCCCATTCTCTCATCATTTTGGTGAACCCGAATCTATGCTGTCCGCAATACGTTTAGCAGTGGCTGGCGGTAACTCGCCCACCACCGTGATTTCGTTATTATTGCGTACTTCTGTCTGCACCGTACGACGCCCAGTGCGCAATGCCTGCACGCTGCTGCTTTTATCTGCTGGCGTAACGTTGATGGCAAAGCTAAACAGGCCATCGCTGTACAGGCGCGATTCGACCGTTTTGTTCATCGATGGGATATCACGGCGACTTTGTGAGATCAGTTTCATGCCCGCCGGGAGCCAGCCTGGCTGCCAGCTGAGTTCAACTTTGTCACCCGCCGGTAAAGACAGCGATGGCGGCAAGTTGGCCTTCTCCAGCCCTTGCATCAAGTTGCGCACGCCTTCATCGACGGCAAAGCTGATGACGCGGAACTGCTCCAGCGTTTCACCGTCCCGATCGAGCAGATCGATACGCAGCGGCAATTTGGTATCCACATCCAGCCACACTACATAGCTGTAGCGCGTGCCATCACGTGACACGATGCGCACCACTTCGCACATCTGATCGGCCATACGCGAGCGGCCCACCGGAATGAAATCGTAGGCTTCACCCAAACGGGAGAAGTCGGCGAACATCAAACCGGGTAACGCATCAATGATGTGATTGCCCGGCAGCGAGAAGGGATCTAATCCCGGCTCGAAATAGCTGATGTCGTTTCCGCGCTGGATCACTTCACGGCGCGGCCCATCCATCTGCAACAGTTGGGCGAAGATACGATTGTCGATAACCGCGTGACGATAACGCAGAGATTCAATGCCGAGACGCGAGACATTGATGTAGGCAAATTCGTAGTTGAGGTTCTGGCTTGCCTGCTCCATCTGTTGTAACAACGCCCCGGACGCAGAGGTCTGCGCCGAGGCGATAGATGAGCAAAACAGGCTGCCTGCCAGCAGGCTAACGGCACACCAAAGCTGCTTCATTACTGCTGCTGAGTTCCTAACGACTGATTTCCGGGAACATTAGCCTGAGCCTGTTGCGGATCGTTTTTCTCAAACTGAACCTGATCGGCATGCAGACGACGTTGCAGTTCATAATCCTGCAGCATGGCATTGACGCGACGACGCTGCTCCTGCACCTGCTGATTAGAGCTGTTGGTGTCAAAGGCTTCAGAAGGCACGCCTAAGCTAACAGGAGAAGCTTTACCCATCATCGGCAAGGTGTTGAATGCCGGTGAATCGGACGCCTCAGTCGCGCTGCCGGTTGGTGAACTGTTGTAGTGCTGAACACCGACAATCACCGCCAGTGAAACACAGGCAGCAACACCGACTTGCGTCAGCTGTGCCGCCCAACTGCCACCGCGACGCCAGAACGGCATCTTCTCGTAACGTGACGGCTCAGGCTGCGCTTCAGGGATCAGCGGAGTGACTTTGCGTGCCGGCTCGTTTTCGATGGCCGCAGCCACACGTGCGGAGATATCAAAATGCAGCACTTCTCCGATATCACCTCGTAAGGTGTCGCGGATGAGATGGTAGCTTTCCCAGCTTTGCTGAAGATCCGCATCCTTAGATAACGACGCCAACAGCTCGTTATCTAAAGTTTCACCATCCATTAAAGCGGAAAGTTTTTCTTTCTGCATGCCTTGGTACCCTTCCAGTAGCCGTTATCACTGACGTTGGATAAGCGGTTGAACTTTATTATCAATAGCCTCTCGTGCACGGAAGATACGCGAACGTACGGTACCGACCGGACAATCCATGATGACGGCAATCTCTTCGTAACTAAGGCCATCCAATTCCCTGAGGGTAATGGCCATACGAAGATCTTCGGGAAGCGCCTCAATGGTACGAAAGACGATTTGTTTCAGTTCCTCAGACAACATTAAGTTCTCAGGGTTCGAAATTTCTTTCAGTGCACCTGCACTTTCGAAATTTTCCGCATCAATCGCATCCACATCACTGGATGGCGGACGTCGCCCCTGAGCAACCAGATAATTTTTCGCTGTATTGACCGCGATGCGGTACAGCCATGTATAAAAGGCGCTGTCGCCACGGAATGATTCCAGTGCGCGATACGCTTTAATAAAAGATTCCTGAACCACATCAGGCACATCGCCTGACGGAACATAGCGTGAAACCAGGCTCGCCACTTTATGCTGGTATCGAATCACCAGTAAATTAAAGGACTTTTGATCTCCCTTCTGAACCCGCTCAACGAGAACCTGATCCGTTAACTGCTCGCTCATCCGAGGTAATATCTCCCCAAAACTTTTTTATGCGTAAGTGAACTGCCAGCACATCTCATTGTTCTGAGCAAGCATGCGCTTAGAGTGACCTAATGGTCTGAAGTTCACTACGACCAGAATTTTTCCGTATCGGAACCACGACATCATTGTTGTTGATTGTCTTTCAGTGTAGCGACTTGCCACGCTGGTGGTGTCTTTTGCGGCACCGATAATCGCTGGCAGAGTACCTTATGACGCCGTCATTTTCACCTTTATTACCTGAATTTTCAGAGTGTTTGATATAAAAAACACATTGTGCTTAATTTCAGAGTTAACTTACTGAATTCACGTTATTATCTCCCTCTGCTGAATAATTTTTCCGCGCAATTTGTTCAAAATACTTCACAGCATCCCCATCCCGGCTTATGCTCAAGCCACCTTTTGTTTAGTAAATTAAACACCATGACTTCTCTCCCGGAATATCAGTGTGATGTCCTCATCGTCGGCAGCGGTGCGGCAGGTTTATCGTTAGCGCTGCGCTTAGCGCCGCATTATCAGGTTACCGTGCTGAGTAAAGCGCAGGTGAATGAGGGCTCAACGCTGTATGCGCAGGGCGGGATTGCGGCGGTGTTTGACGAAACAGACAGCATCGAATCACACGTTGAAGACACGCTGGTTGCTGGCGCAGGCTTGTGCGACCGCGATACGGTGAGCTTTATCGCCAGCAACGCGCGTCATTGTGTGCAGTGGCTGATTGATAATGGTGTCGCCTTCGATAAAGAGCCGCAGGCTGATGGCGAAGCGCGTTATCACCTCACGCGCGAAGGCGGACACAGTCATCGCCGCATTCTGCACAGCGCCGATGCCACCGGCCGCGCGGTGGAAACCACGCTGGTAAGCCAGGCGTTGAGCCATCCGAATATCCGCATTATCGAACGCACCAATGCGGTGGATTTGATTCTCTCCGATAAGCTTGGCCTGCCCGGCAAGCGTCGCGTGGTTGGCGCATGGATCTGGAACCGCAAGCGTGAACAGGTGGAAACCTGTCGCGCACGCGCCGTGGTGTTAGCTACCGGCGGCGCAGCGAAAGTCTATCAGTACACCACCAATCCGGACGTAGCGTCTGGCGATGGCATTGCCATGGCATGGCGCGCCGGTTGCCGCGTGGCGAACCTCGAATTCAATCAATTCCATCCCACCTGTTTATTCCATCCGCAGGCGCAAAACTTCCTGCTGACTGAAGCACTGCGCGGTGAAGGCGCCTGGCTGTTGCGTCCTGACGGTACGCGCTTTATGCCTGACTTTGATCAGCGTGCCGAGCTGGCGCCGCGCGATATTGTGGCGCGCGCCATTGACCATGAGATGAAACGGCTGGGCGTCGATTGTATGTATCTCGACATTAGCCACCAGCCAGAAAGTTTTGTGCGCGCGCACTTCCCGATGATTTACGAAAAGTTGCTGACCTTTGGCCTCGATCTCACTAAACAGCCGATTCCGATTGTGCCAGCAGCGCATTATACCTGCGGCGGCGTGATGGTCGATCAGCAAGGCCGCACTGACGTAGATGGGCTGTATGCGATAGGCGAAGTGAGCTACACCGGCTTACATGGCGCAAACCGTATGGCATCCAACTCTTTGCTGGAGTGCCTGGTTTATGGTTGGTCAGCGGCTGAAGATATGATCGCACGCTTGCCGGACGTCGCGGCGGTAGAACATCTGCCCGCGTGGGACGAAAGCCGCGTTGATGATGCCGATGAACGCGTAGTGATCCAGCATAACTGGCATGAACTGCGGCTATTCATGTGGGATTACGTGGGCATTGTGCGCACCACTAAGCGTCTGGAGCGCGCACTGCGCCGCATTAATTTGCTGCAACAGGAGATCGACGAGTACTACGCGCACTTCCGCCTCTCTAACAATTTGCTCGAGCTGCGCAATCTGGTGCAGGTCGCTGAACTGATGGTGCGCTGTGCGCTGGAGAGAAAGGAGAGTCGAGGGCTGCACTTTACCCTCGACAATCCCGATTTGCTGGATGAGGCGTTACCGACCATCCTGCAGCCCGAAGTTAGCGAAACAGGTAAAAGTCTTTCACCAGGCTGAGCCAGTCGGCTGAATAGCTTTTATCTTCATCACGAATGGCGAGACGTTCCAGCAACGTTTCGCCGGCGGAGGGAGAAAAGCCCAACACCACGCGATTCGGCGGACGCTGCGCATAGGCGGCGACATCGTAGCGATAACGCAGATGCCAGCCATCCGCCAGCGCCAGTGAAATCAATGCTTCGCCTGCTTCAGCCGGCAGCACCACGCAAAATAGCCCTTCTTCTTCAATCAACTGGGCGGCACAGCGCAGCAGCGTAAGATGGTCGAGCGTGGCGGTGCTGCGTGCGGTATCACGCGCGACACAGCCTGTTGCCATGCCGGGCGCAAAAAACGGCGGGTTGCTGACGATGAGTGAAAAGCGTTTTTCACACTGTTCGCTCCAGCTGACAATATCCTGATGATGCACATGAATGCGATCTGCCCACGGCGAGGCCTGCATATTTTCCTGCGCCTGTTGCGCCGCGCTGGCTTCCAGTTCGACCGCATCAATCTCTACCGAATCGGGCGTGCGTTGCGCCAGCATCAGCGCTATCAACCCGCTGCCGCAGCCAATATCGAGGATGCGACGCGCGCCTGCTACTGGCGCCCAGGCCCCGATTAACACGCCATCGGTGCCGACTTTCATCGCACAGCGATCGTGCGCCACGAAAAATTGCTTAAAGGTAAAACCATCTTTTCTTAACGTCGGCCGCACCTGCGGCTGGTCCTGAGACATACTTCACTACCATTGAATTTTTTACTGCCGGAAGTGTAACGTGGTGGCGATGGGAATTCACCTGCGCCTGTAATACCTACACAAACAGATGAAGATTATATTCGTTCTGTCTATAATCAGCGCCCCAAACTGAGGTAGACCATGACCGTAACCACATTCTCCGAACTCGAACTCGACGAAAGCCTGCTACAAGCTTTGCAGGAAAAAGGCTTTACTCGCCCTACTGTTATTCAGGCCGAGACCATTCCTGCCGCGCTGGAAGGCCGTGACGTTCTGGGTTCGGCTCCAACCGGGACGGGGAAAACTGCAGCGTTTTTGCTGCCCGCTTTACAGCATTTGCTCGATTTCCCGCGCAAGAAATCAGGCCCACCACGCATTCTGATCATCACCCCAACGCGCGAACTGGCGATGCAGGTTGCCGATCACGCGCGCGAACTGGCTAAACACACGCATCTGGATATCGCCACCATCACCGGTGGTGTGGCGTATATGAACCATGCCGAAGTGTTCAGCGAAAACCAGGACATCGTTGTCGCGACTACTGGCCGTTTGCTGCAGTACATCAAAGAAGAGAACTTTGACTGCCGCGCCGTAGAAACGCTGATTCTTGATGAAGCTGACCGCATGCTCGATATGGGCTTTGCGCAGGACATCGAAACCATCGCCGCAGAAACCCGCTGGCGCAAACAGACGCTGCTGTTCTCAGCGACGCTGGAAGGCGATCACATTAAAGACTTCGCCGAGCGCTTGCTCAACGAGCCGGTGTTTATTGAAGCCGACCCAAGCAAAAGCGAACGTAAAAAGATTCAGCAATGGTATTACCGCGCCGACGATCTGCAGCATAAAAACAAGCTGCTGATTCACCTGTTGAAACAGCCAGACGCTACGCGCGTCATCGTGTTTGTGCGTAAACGTGAGCGTCTGCATGAGCTGGTCACCTGGCTTCATGAAGCCGGCATTCGCACCAGCTATCTCGAAGGCGAAATGGTGCAGGTTAACCGTAACGAAGCGATCAAACGTATGAATGATGGCCGCGTTACGGTGATGATTGCCACCGACGTTGCTGCGCGCGGTATCGACATTGACGATATCTCGCACGTCATTAACTACGATTTGCCGCGCACCGCCGATACCTATCTGCACCGCATCGGCCGTACCGCGCGTGCAGGCCGTAAAGGTACCGCAATCTCGCTGGTCGAAGCGCATGACCACGTGCTGCTGGGCAAAATCACCCGTTACATCAACGAGCCGTTGAAAGCGCGTGTGATTGATGAGCTGCGTCCAGAAAGCCGTGCGCCAAGTGCCAAAGTGACGGGAAAACCGTCGAAAAAAGCCCTTGCGAAGCGTCAAGAGCGTAAAGAGAAAGAACAAGAGAAACCGCGCGTCAAACAACGCCATCGCGATACCAAAAATGTGGGTAAACGCCGCAAGCCAAGCGGTAGCGATGCACCAGAGTCTGGTGCGGAATAAAGCAGCACTCGCTGTAATTAATCGCCTCTTATGAGGCGATTTTTTTGTTTTAAGCGTAGCGAAAAAGCGCTTTCGCTATCAAACGGCCTCAAGAAGCCTTTCTTTGTCATCAAGCCATATAAAAAAAGCCGCGCCAATCAACATTGACGCGGCTTATATTGCTGTGTGTCTTTTCGTCAGCGCTGCAATTACAGGCTTTCGGTAAATGTACGTGTAATCACGTCACGCTGCTGCTCTGGCGTCAGCGCGTTAAAGCGCACGGCATAGCCCGATACGCGAATGGTCAACTGCGGATATTTTTCCGGATGATTGACGGCATCTTCCAGCGTTTCGCGACGCAGCACGTTAACGTTCAGATGCTGACCACCTTCGATGCGCACTTGCGGCTTCTGCTCAAGTGGAATTTCACGGTAAGCGATTTCGCCGAGGTCGCTGATAGCAACAACCTGATCTTCCGCGAAATCCCCTTTGGCGCACAGGCAGCGCGCTTCGGCTTTATCATCGTCCAGCAGCCAGAATGAGTTCAACAGCTGTGGATTATTTGCCTGAGTAATTTGAATACCGGTAATCATAGTAGGTCTCCAGGGCTTTACGCTGTCGCAACCGGACAGCGAGGTTCATAAGGTTTTGGAATGCTGTGGTATATCACTGCAAGAAACCCGCCGTTTTGACCTGTATCAATTTCGTCCAAACGCGATTGAGCGCGGAAATACTAACAACTTGATTCATAACAACTTCACTCGATAACTTTTTACGTAAAGATTCAAATTATTTTTACCCTTCTGCTGTTGAGTGCGACACGTTAAGCTAGGCGCACTATTTTGCAGGGAGTCAAAGATGGCTGAGAAGCTGACCTGGCACGACGTGCTGGCTGAAGAGAAAGAAAAACCTTACTTCGTGGAAACGCTGAAAGCGGTGGCCAATGAACGCGCTGCCGGCGTAACGGTGTATCCGCCGCAGAAGGATGTGTTTAATGCCTTTCGGCTGACCGAACTGGGCGATATCAAAGTGGTGATTTTGGGTCAGGATCCTTATCACGGCCCGAATCAGGCGCATGGTCTGGCCTTTTCTGTGCTGCCCGGCGTGGCGATCCCGCCGTCATTACTGAATATGTACAAAGAGCTGGAGCAGGATATGCCCGGCTTTGTGCGCCCTACGCACGGTTTTCTTGAAAGCTGGGCAACGCAAGGCGTGATGCTGTTGAACACCGTGTTAACGGTGGAAGCCAGTAAGGCGCATTCGCACGCGCGCTTTGGCTGGGAAACTTTCACTGATAACGTCATCAGCGCCATCAATCAGCATCGCGAAGGGGTGATTTTCTTGCTGTGGGGATCGCACGCGCAGAAGAAAGGCAGCATCATTGATACGCAACGTCATCATGTGCTGAAAGCGCCGCATCCTTCCCCGCTCTCCGCGCATCGCGGCTTTTTTGGCAGCAAACACTTCTCACAGGCGAATGCGCTGCTGAGCCAATCAGGCCAGTCACCGATTGACTGGATGCCGGTGCTGCCTTGAAAAAACAAACGGCCGCATTAAGCGGCCGTTGTTATTACAGCGACAGATTAGCCTTTGGCTTTGGTCACTGCCACCATCGCCGGACGCAACAGGCGACCGTTGAGGGTGTAACCGCGCTGCATCACCATCAGCACGTGATTTGGCGCCATCTCTTCTGATTCCATCATCGACATCGCCTGATGGATCTCCGGATTGAATGGCACATTGGTTTCGCCAACCACTTCCACGCCAAACTTACGCACCGCGCCCAGCAGCGACTTCAGCGTCAGCTCGATACCTTCAATCATCGAAGCCAGTTCAGCGTTATCTTTGTTTGCGACTTCCAGCGCGCGCTCCAGGCTATCGATCACTGGCAGCAGCTCGTTGGCAAATTTTTCCAGCGCAAATTTATGCGCCTTTTCCACATCCATTTCAGTACGACGACGGATATTCTCGATTTCCGCCTGCGCACGCAGCTGTGCATCACGCACGCCGGTTTGCGACACGGCTAACTCGGCTTCCAGTTGCGCGATACGCTCATCACGCGGATCCACCTCAGCGGTTGTCTCTGCGTCCACGTGCTGCTGATCCTGTTGAATTTCGTCTGAGACTTGCTCGTTTGGGGTGTTCTGTTCTTTACTACTCATGAATTTCTCCGCGTTTTGCACATTCATCTCGCTGGTTGGCTTATTATGGGGATCAGTTTGACGGTTTCAAGTAAACCCATCACATTGCCTGGCCGTTTTGGCTTATAAGGAACTCGCGCTAAATGAACAAACACTTTAACTGCATCGGGATTGTCGGCCATCCGCGCCATCCTACTGCGTTAACCACCCATGAAATGCTCTGGCGCTGGCTAACGGCAAAGGGTTATGAGGTGATTGTCGAGCAGCAGATTGCGCGCGAACTGGATTTGAAAAATGCCGAAACCGGCAGCCTTGCGGATATTGGTCTACGCGCTGATTTAGCGGTTGTAGTAGGTGGCGATGGCAACATGCTTGGTGCTGCCCGCGTGTTGGCGCGCTATGACATCAAAGTGATTGGTATTAACCGTGGCAACCTCGGTTTTCTTACCGATCTCGACCCGGACAACGCGCAGCAGCAGCTGGACGATGTGCTGCAGGGCGATTACTTCGTCGAAAGCCGCTTCCTGCTGGAGGCGCAGGTGTGCAAAGAAGATTGCTCGCCGCGTATTGGTAGTGCTATCAATGAAGTGGTGCTGCATCCCGGTAAAGTCGCGCACATGATTGAATTCGAAGTCTATATTGATGAGGTGTTTGCCTTTTCACAGCGCTCCGATGGTTTGATCATCTCCACGCCAACCGGTTCCACTGCCTATTCGCTCTCGGCTGGCGGCCCCATTCTAACGCCGTCACTGGATGCCATTACGCTGGTACCGATGTTCCCGCACACGCTCTCGGCGCGCCCGCTGGTGATTAACAGCAGCAGCACCATCCGCCTGCGTTTTTCTTCCCTGCGCAGCGATCTGGAGATCAGCTGTGACAGCCAGATTGCCTTGCCAATTCAGGAAGGTGAAGATGTCCTGATTCGCCGCAGCGCTAATCATCTCAATCTCATCCATCCTAAAAATTACAACTATTTTAATACCTTAAGTTCAAAGTTAGGTTGGTCTAAAAAATTGTTCTGAAAATCAGCACTGACCACTTTACTGTATAAAATACCAGGATATACTGTATGTAAAACCATATCTGTTTTTACATACAGGTGATTCTATGCTGGCACAACTGACCATCAGTAACTTTGCTATCGTTCGTGAACTGGAGATCGACTTTCATCGTGGTATGACGGCGATCACGGGTGAAACCGGCGCAGGTAAATCTATCGCTATCGATGCGTTAGGCCTGTGTTTGGGCGGACGCGCTGAAGCAGATATGGTGCGTCAGGGTGCCAGTCGCGCGGATATCTGCGCCCGCTTCCAACTCAAAGCTTCGCCTTCCGCACAGCGCTGGCTGGTGGAGAATCAACTGGATGAAGGCAATGAGTGTTTGCTGCGTCGTGTGATCAGCGCGGATGGTCGTTCGCGTGGCTTCATCAACGGCACGTCGGTGCCGTTATCCCAGCTACGTGAACTGGGTCAATTGTTGATTCAGATTCACGGCCAGCATGCTCATCAGCTGTTGCTCAAATCCGATCACCAAAAACATCTACTGGATGCTTATGCAGCCCACGATGATTTGCTGTCTGAAATGCGCCAGCACTATCAGCGCTGGCATCAGAGTTGCCGCGCACTGGCGCAGCATCAGCAGCTCTCGCAAGAGCGTGAGTCCCGTCGCGAGCTGCTGCAATATCAGTTGAAAGAACTCAATGAATTTGCCCCGCAGCTGGGCGAATTTGAACAGATTGATGAAGAGTACAAACGTTTGGCGAACAGCGGCCAGTTGCTGTCCACCAGTCAGCAAGCGCTGCAAATTCTCGCCGATGGTGATGACACCAACCTGCAGAGCCTGCTGTATAGCGCCCGTCACATGCTGGGTGAACTGGTGACGCTGGATAATAAAGTCAGCGGCGTGTTCAATCTACTGGAAGAAGCCGCAATTCAGCTCAGTGAAGCCAGCGATGAACTGCGTCACTATTGTGAACGTCTGGATCTCGATCCCAATCGCCTGCATGAGCTGGAGCAACGCCTGTCACGTCAGATCGCACTGGCGCGCAAGCATCATGTCTCACCTGAAACCTTGCCGGTGCTTTATCAGCAATTGCTTGATGAAGCGGAACTGCTTTCGCAGCAAGAGAGCGATCAGGAAACCTTGCAATCTGAAGTCGTCGCTCACCATAAAGCCGCGTTAGTCAGTGCTGAAAATCTGCATCAACTGCGTGAACACTCCGCTCAAGAGTTGAGCCAGCTGATTACCCAAAGCATGCGCACGCTGGCAATGCCGCACGGCCAGTTCGCTATCGTGCTGGAGTTCAATGCCGATCAACTCACTGCAGATGGCGCAACGCGCATTGATTTCCGCGTCACAACTAACCCAGGTCAACCGCTCCAGCCGCTGGGTAAAGTGGCGTCCGGCGGTGAGCTGTCGCGTATTGCGCTGGCAATTCAGGTGATCACCGCACAGAAAATGGAAACGCCAGCAATGATCTTCGATGAAGTGGATGTCGGTATCAGCGGCCCAACCGCCGCAGTGGTAGGCCAAATGCTGCGTCAGCTAGGCGAGTCAACGCAGGTGATGTGTGTCACGCATCTGCCGCAGGTTGCTGGCTGCGGTCATCAGCACTTCTACGTCAGCAAAGAGACGGATGGTGCGATGACAGAAACCCATATGCAGCCGCTGGATAAACGCGCGCGTCTGCAAGAGTTGGCGCGTTTACTGGGCGGCAGCGAGGTAACGCGCAACACGCTGGCCAACGCTAAAGAACTTTTAGCCGCTTGATACCGCACTTTTTTCCCGGCTGGTGGTCATATGCTTGCTCTGTAGAGGTTTCAAATAGCGAAAAGGTTTATTATCATCGGCAGCTATGTCGTCTGAATAATAAAGCCTGCCGCAGGCAGAGTTCAGAATTTGATGGCAAAAAAATAGCCTGCTGAAAGGCGTTTGGCCCCAGAAAAGGAATGTATAGATGCGCTGTAAAACGCTGACTGCCGCGGCAGTAGTAATGTTGATGATGACCGCTGGATGTTCCACCCTTGAGCGCGTTGTGTATCGTCCGGATATCAATCAGGGGAATTACCTGGTCGCCAACGATGTGTCGAAGATTCATAACGGCATGACGCAGCAGCAGGTTGCCTACACGCTCGGTACGCCGATGATGCGCGATCCATTTGGCAGCAACGTTTGGTACTACGTGTTCCGCCAGGAACCAGGTCATGAAAATGTGAAACAGCAAACCCTGACGCTGACCTTTGACAGCAACGGAACGCTGACCAACATCGACAATAAGCCGAAGCTCACTGGCAAAGAAGGCTAAGTGAACGGCAATAAAAAAGGCGCTTAAGCGCCTTTTTTAGTTTTTACTTCTGACTATTTCTTTTCAGCTGAACGCTCTGCGCGTTGACGCCGCAACTCTTTCGGATCGGCAATCAGCGGACGATAAATCTCAATGCGATCACCATCCTGCACGACATCAGCCAATTTTACCGGGCGGCTATAAATACCGACCTTATTCGAGTTCAGGTCAATATCTTTACGCAGTGACAACAACCCCGACGCCTTGATCGCCTGCTCAACGGTTGCGCCTTCCTCAAGCGTGACGGCACGCAAATACTGCTTATCCGGCAGTGCGTAAACCACTTCCACGCTGATATCAGGCACGATAAACCTCTTTCGCGCGCTGACTGAACGCCTGCACCATGCTGTTCGCCAGCTCTTTAAAGATGCGGCCGAACGCCATTTCTACCAGCATATTGGTGAACTCAAAATCGAGGTTCAACTCAACTTTGCAGGCATCATCGCCCAATGAGGTGAAATGCCAGCCGCCGGTCAATTTACGAAACGGGCCATCAACCAACTGCATCAATATGCTTTGGTTGCTGATCAGCGTATTGCGTGTGGTGAAAGTTTTACTGATGCCGGCTTTCGAGACATCAACGGCCGCGGTCATTTGATCTCCGCTGTTATCCAGCACGCGACTGCCGGTGCAGCCCGGCAGAAACTGAGGATAAGCATCCACGTCATTCACAAGACGGTACATCTGCTCAGCGCTATAAGGGACCAGCGCTGAACGACTAATCTGGGCCATAATGGTTCCTGTTCATCACAAAACCATTGAATAATACCATTTTCGGTCACCAAACAAAAATTCACGGCTTTGCTTGCTGTGCTAAAATGGAGTGTTTTTTACCGCCCTGCAGGACAGGGGATGCGCCCATAAACTGAGTGATGTAGACTACGCCGCACTATGACAAAGAAAAAAGTTAACAAACCCGGTTCAGCCACTATTGCCCTCAATAAACGCGCACGTCATGAATACTTCATTGAAGAAGAGTTCGAGGCGGGTATGTCGTTACAAGGATGGGAAGTCAAATCACTGCGTGCCGGTAAGGCAAACATCAGCGATAGCTACATTCTGCTGCGCGATGGTGAAGCTTACCTGTTCGGCTCTACTTTCCAGCCGCTAGCGGTGGCTTCAACGCATGTGGTGTGTGATCCCACGCGAAGCCGCAAGCTGCTGCTAAAACAACGCGAACTCGATTCGCTGTATGGTCGCGTTAACCGTGAAGGCTTTACCGTGGTTGCACTGTCGATGTACTGGAAAAATGCCTGGGCCAAACTGAAGATTGGTGTGGCGCGCGGTAAGAAAGAGCACGACAAGCGTGACGACGTTAAAGAGCGCGAATGGAAGATGGATAAAGCACGTATTATGAAGAATTCAAAGCGTTAAGCGCTGGATCTTGACGCCACTTGTCTGTAGTATTGAAATTTCTTGGGGCTGATTCTGGACTCGACGGGATTGTGAAGCCTTAGGAGCATGCCGAGGGGCGGTTTGCCTCGTAAAAAGCCGCAAAAAAATAGTCGCAAACGACGAAAACTACGCTTTAGCAGCTTAATAACCTGCTTTGAAGCCCTCTCTCCCTAGCTTCCGCTCTTAAGACGGGGATCAAGAGAGGTCAAACCCAAAAGAGATCGTGTGGATGCCTTGCCTGGGGTTGAAGCACTAAATCTAATCAGGCTAGTTTGTCAGTGGCGTGTCTGTCCGCAGCTGGCCGGCGAATGTAAAGACTGACTAAGCATGTAGTGCCGACGGTGTAGTAATTTCGGACGCGGGTTCAACTCCCGCCAGCTCCACCAAAATCCTTCGAAGATGATTCCAGAGTCATCCGTAGAAGTCCTGAAAGCCCGCACGGCACAAGCCCTGCGGGCTTTTTTGTGTCTGTAACCTTCCGAGACGATCCGCCTGAATCCAGAGATAATTGGTACACGAATTGGTACACGTTATAATGTGTACCAAAAACGTGTACCAATTATGGACGGAAACCAGTCATGGCGCGGATGACACGCCCACTCACCAATAATGAAATCCTCAAAGCTAAGCCTCAGGAGAAAGACTTCACACTGCATGATGGCGACGGCCTTTTCCTGCTCGTCAAAACATCAGGTAAGAAGCTTTGGCGTTTTCGCTATCAGCGGCCAAAGAGCAGCAGTCGCACAAATCTCAGCCTTGGCTCTTACCCTGCCCTAACGCTTGCTGTCGCACGCCAAATGCGTGACCAATATCTGACGATGCTTGCGCAAGGGATTGATCCGCAGAAGCAACAAGAGGAAGTATCAGAGCAACGGCAAATTGAGCTGGATAGCATTTTCTTAGTTGTGGCTGGGAGGTGGTTTCAACTCAAAAGTAAAAGCGTCACCGAGGATTACGCTAAGGATATTTGGCGATCGCTGGAGAAAGACATTTTCCCTACGATTGGTGAGATTCCTGTTCAAGCGCTCAAGGCTAGAACGATCGTTGAAGCATTGGAGCCGATTAAAGCTCGCGGCGCGCTTGAGACAGTTCGCCGCTTGGTGCAGCGTATTAACGAGGTCATGATTTATGCAGTCAACACGGGGTTGATTGATGCCAACCCTGCATCAGGTGTAGGCATGGCTTTTGAAAAGCCTAAAAAGCAAAACATGCCCACATTGCGGCCAGAAGAATTACCTAACCTGATGCGTTCTATAGTCATGTCGAATCTGTCAGTCCCGACTCGCTGTCTTATTGAGTGGCAGCTCCTAACTCTTGTGCGTCCTTCTGAGGCTTCAGGTGCTCGGTGGGCAGAGATTGATATTGAGGCTAAATTATGGGCGATTCCAGCTGAGCGGATGAAAGCTAAACGCCAACACATTGTTCCTCTCTCACCTCAGGCTATAGAGATTTTGGAGGTGATGAAGCCCATTAGCGCGCATAGAGAACATGTTTTCCCAAGTAGGAACGATCCGAAACAACCGATGAACAGCCAAACAGCAAATGCTGCCTTGAAACGCATTGGGTACGGTGGAAAACTAGTTGCACATGGGCTGCGTTCCATTGCAAGCACTGCTCTAAATGAACAGGGATTCAGTGCTGATGTTATAGAAGCAGCCCTTGCACATAGTGATAAAAATGAAGTTAGGAGAGCGTATAACCGCTCCACTTATTTAAACAGACGAATCGAGATAATGAACTGGTGGGGAAACTTCGTCCGTTAATTAATTACAAGTGACTATGAGTTCATAGTCACTTCCTATAACTAGTGTTTCATTCCATATTTTATCTCTCTCTCTTTGAAAGCTTTAACCCCTCCTTCGAGAATATGGCATACATGATCCCTGATTGTATTTTCAAATAGAATCCCCTTCCTACTCACATCCATTTCATTATCCTCTAAAGATCCGAAGCAATACTCGAATTGATATTTCTCATTTTCATTTCCTACTTGCTGCCCGGACTGATTGGCCACGATTATACATTCAGAGTCGGTAGAAACGACTAGGTTAGCATTATGAGTCACCATTATTATTTGCCTATCTAGTTTCTTACTCCGTATGTAACCTTTGAGTTGATCATATATAGTCCTGTTATCCAAGTTATCTTCTGGCTGATCAATTAAAATCGGATGCTCAGAATTACTTAAATGTAATAAAATACTCATAAGTACCAACCCTCTTTTCCCTGGTGACATCTGAAGTATTTCATCATTCTTGTAGAAAACTGAATAATCAATTCTAAAACAGTCAGAATATAATTTATTGAGGAGATCTTTAGCAGTAACACCACTTTTAAGATTAGGCAATTCTTTACCCGATCTAATTTTATCATATACCAATGTAATTTTATGAGCGTGTTTTTCATGGTCATATAAAACATTTCCTTTTGCATCCAATAGCCCTGCCATGAATTCCGTTAAGTTAGCCCTACGATCAAATAAATCTAAGAAAGCATTGAACTGCTCGCCATCATAATTAACTTCAGCTTGAACTGTAATTTCATCGTCGAAGGAATTGATTGGATTATTTACTAAAGAAACTATAGAATTATACCCATCCATTACTAATAGATAGCTATTTTGTAGAGACGTTTTAATATCAGTTCCTATCTGAGTTTGTTTATCAATTTCAGCCTGCTTCTCGTTAATACGCTTCAACTTTGCATTTTCAACGATAAGCTTATCACTAAGCTCTTTTAACTTTGATTGTTCTTTAATTTTTGCAGTAAATGGAAGTAAAGAAGCATCTACTTTTGAAGTCTCACTTTCTATTTTACTCATCCAATAAGGTATCCCCTTGATTTTATCATGTAACTTTGACTCTATACTGGGGTATACAGACTGCAAAGATGAATTTATAAACTCAAAGTAATCATTAATTACTTTTGAATGCACATCGTACACAACATCCTTCTTAATAGATGTGAGTAAAGTTGAAAACATAACTGTAGAATTTATTTTATAGGAGAGAGCAACCTCTTTTGTAGTTTTATCCATGTCTATCAAAAATTCTTTGCGACCAAGTAAAGATTTTTTCCGTAACATCAGGGAAGTATATTTTTTTTGTTCTTGGTCTGAAAATCCTGATTTTTTCCTAAGCTCTTCAGCCTGATTATTTAACTCTCTGATTTGTTTTTCAACATCTCCCTTGATGCCAATTTCAATACACTCTTTTTTCAATGAGTTATATTGTTCAATACAGGAAAAAAGCTCACTCAACTTAGTGGATATATTAATATTGTTGTCAGAAATCACACTCTTGATAGATTCTGTTTCTGTTTTAAAGTTTTCCCTCTGGGATAACACTTTGCTGATCAACTCATTCAAATCATTCTTACCCTCTCTCTCCGCAAGTTGATTAATATATAACTGAGGTATATAGGTTATAGGTTTAGTTATTTCATCAGACAGTTTACATAACTCACCATTATTCCACTCTACCTCAAAATCATAAGCTTGAGATTGTGTATATGGCGACATCTTTGCAAGAGTCATTTTTTCGATTACTTCATCGTTATTATTAGCTTTTGCTAAGTTATACAACAAAAGAGACTTTCCAGAGGATTTCCCGCCGATTATAGTATTCAAATCCGCATTGAAGTTTATCCATTCTTCAGTAAATGTTTTCTTCGAAGACTTATTGATAAATCTTGCACGCTTAATAATCTGATAGTCATTTTTTTGTTGTGGGTTGTTTTCTTGAATTTTAACCCTAGACTCTGGATCATATACAACTTGTTTTAAACCTGAAAAATTGAGGTTAGCTTTGATCCAAGTATGTCTATTCAATTTTGGTTTAAATAGCTCCTTTAAAGAATGTGCATCAGATCCCCATAGACAGGGCTTAATTTCACCAAACTCATTTACATGTTGCTCCTTATTATACTCTCCCAACATAAAGCTAACTGTTTTTGGATTGGAACTGAAAATAAAATGAGCCTGTTTTATTAAGTTCTTTCTTATACTATGACTTTGTGAGTTCCAACTAACTTGGCTTAAGTCTTCATCACTTGGAATTCCCAACATATATTTATTATTATAGCGACTATTACCTTTTAATAATCTTGCTAGATCAGACTCATTAATTGAAGCATTACATGCACCAACAAAAAAATCACTTCCTTTGAACCCTGAATGTTCCTTTTTGAGACGTTTTCCAAATTCTTCAATAGTGCGTTTTCTTAAAGGTCTTTTTTCTGTGGCTACTCCTATAGACGCATCATATTCAATACTGAGCTGAGAAATCACCTCCGATTCAATATCATCAATATCTAAATCGCCACAAAGCAAAAGGTGGTAGTTAAATTTATTACCCCAATCTTTGTTGTCTTCCTCACTGGTAAGCAATTTACTTATCCTGAATTCAATATTAGGAAATAAATAAATCTTACGTATTAAATCGATTTCTGAATCAGAAAATAGTTCCTTTAACTTCCTCTCATTTAAAAGGTAGTCTTTTTTAATTTTTTTATAACCTTCTGGTATATAGTAGTCAGTTATACCAATTGCTTGAACATTTTCTCTGATTGCAGCTTTAAATAATTCCTGGACGTAAGAATCCCAATCTCCAAATTGGTTATTAAGTACTGAAGCTGGCGTGTGGACATGAAGATCCCACTTCCTCCATTCCGATCCTCTTGATAATTCCATAATCAATTCCCAGTAGCAATTAAACTAACGCATTAGAATTGTTCTACATCTATTTAGATGCACGTCCAATGCACTGTATTTATAGACAGCATTAATCTAACACTGACTAAGAATAAATTTACAACTGCAGAATGAGAAATGCGATTGATTTTTCACCAAAACATTAGTGATTTTTCAGTTTATTTTAGAACAGGCCATCCCTCTCCCTACATTTTACTTGCGACATCTCTGCCTTCTTGGTTGTGCCATACGCCGAAGTATCTTTAAGTTAGATATGAGATATAGATACCGATTGTGAATTGGTTTTACTGCTCGCGCGCAATGCTATCCCCCCCTCGCCTGCCCGCTTTATGCACCGCTTTTCATGCAGGTGCATAAAGCTATTGAATCCGCGGCCTGTCTGGCCTCAACGCATCCCGCTGACGTGTGGTTTTGCATGCGAATCCATGCACTCTATGCATGCACGGCTCTTTACAAAGCGGCTTGCCTGAAAAAAGGCTTCAAACAACGAATAGCAGGCACAAAAAAGCCGCTATGTGATTAGCGGCTGCGAAGATTAATGAGTGATTCGAAATGCTGAGCCGTATCGGCCTAACGTCTGCCGTTCTTTAACTGGTATTGGCGCGACTTCCTCAACTGCTTCCGGTGGTGGCGGCGAGGTTATGACTTTCGTTATGCTTTCATTCGTCTTAAACGTGCAGGAGCAATCCAGATTCGTGCACTGGTGATAACGCTCTTTTACCTGCTCGGACATATAGCGGCTGGATTTAGCGTGCGCCGGGCTTTTACAGTAAGGACAGTGCATCATTTCTGGTCGTCCTCCTGAAGTTTTAAACGCTGCGCCCGGATTGATTCCGCCATCTTCTGACGGCGTATAGGAAGCGAATAAAGATCCATATCAACCCCCGTAAGAGCCGGACGACGGACACCGATGTATTCCAGTAATGGAGCTTCATCTAAAATACTTTCAGGCAGCGCGGCCGCAGCTCGCGTCAAGGCTTCCCCAATCAGTCCAGCGATATCGCGGATCGGGTCGCGATCGTCTCCGACAAAGGTTGAGGCAATTTTTTCGCGCTGAATGCGCAGCTTGATCGCCCATAGCAACGAAGGGCTGACGTTACGCAGTGCCGATTCCCAATGCGAGTCAGCAAACTCAGTAAAAGCATCTTTATGTGCTTCAACGTATTTTTTACCGCTGGTACAACAGCACAGCACGGCGTACTGCTTATCCAGCTCCAGTTCCTTCAACAGTCCTGCGAACTCATCAGCCAGCTCGCGGTTGGCAATACGCTGAGTATGCTCGGTACGAAGCTCCTCTGTGAGATTACCTCGCAATTTTCGAAAATTAGTTCGCCAGTTGCTCTCCGCTTCCTTACCTGCCTCGATAGCGGCCTGACGCTCTTTTTCGCAACGGGTGATATTAGCGACAACACTATTAAATTCCGTCATCTGCGCAGTGTGTTCCGCTCGCGCTTTCTCAAATCGAATCAGTGTGGCTGGTTTGTTTTCTGCTGTGCTCATCGTTGTCTCGCATCTTCTGTAAAGGATGAGGACATTCTGTCGTGCACCAACGGACAAATCATTTCATTGCTTTCTGCCTGTCGCTCAGCAAACAAACCCAAAATTGCGGCTGGAACATACTTCAAAGGCTTTTAATTCTTATAAAACTATTCACTACTGTTCACTAAAGAAAAAAAGATAATAAATACAGTAAGTAAAGTAGTGAACAGTTACTGATAAAGTCTTCACTCGGTGTTCACTAGTCTTCACTGCTCTTATAAATCCAGCCTTTTTCTGGCAAGCCTATTCCACAGTTTTTTCCTATTAATAAATCTCAATCAATTACTTTTACTTCTTAATGAAGGCACCGAAAGCACTCAAATACCCATATTGACCCATATTGACCTATATTAACCAACTGATGAATTTTTGATCACTTCTTAGCCAGAGACCACCGTACAAGGGGTTGTTTACATTAGGTATAATATTCTCAAAATAGGGAGTTACCCAAAGACACACCCGGAACCGGACAACACCGGCCGGACTCATTATGAGGTAACACCGTGCACGCAGCTTCATCCATTTCAACCCCACTGCCGCCATTTACTGGTGAGGTTTCTTATCCCCGCGATCGCTTTATGCGCCTGCCGGAAGTGATTAACACCTGCGGCCTTTCCCGCTCAACTATTTATGACTTAATCAGCCGTGAGCAGTTTCCGGCGCAGATTTCCCTCAGCGGCAAAAACGTTGGATGGCTGGCCTCTGAAATTGATCGCTGGATGCAGTCACGCATCGCTCAGCGCGACGGAGGTAGAGCATGATCACGCTGAATTTCAACACCAGCTCATTTCCTCTGACCAAAGATGAAGCAGCCTTCATTGCTGAAAGCCTAAAAAACGCACTCAGTGATAAGCCACCAACCTCACCTTCTTTTAGCAGCGGGATGCACGGCCATATTTCGGTAATGGGCAAAAAAGCTCACTCGAGAAAACACATAACGGGCAAAGCTGACAGCAAACGCCGATCAAATCCGCAGCAGTCCGATCAAGGCCTGACCGATTGCTAGGGAAAATGCACCCATGAACGAAAAAAGCCTTTTCTCTGGCGAGCGGTCGTTATACAGTTTTCGCGCTGCCGCAAAATCGGCAGCCGGGCGTAGGAACCCGAGTTACTTCAAGGCGACAATACACGCGCCATGCGTGTTTTTTTATGTCGTTGCCTTAGTGCACCAGCTTTCAGCGTGGCGGTCTGTGAACCGTCATGCCTATCAGGCAATGGTGGCTCAGGCGGGGCAGCCTTCGGGCTGGCCGGTGTCCTTGAAGGCCGGTATTCCTACCCCCGTCTGGGCTACCACCATTGAGTGTAGGAACTCCGGTGGTAGTTATTACAACTACTTCAAGGAGACTGCCATCTTGGCTACGGTTATTAACACCGCTCATCCCAAATTCACCTTTATTTTCGCCGCTGTGCGCCGCACCAATCGCGCTGCCCGTCCCTGTATGCTGCGCTTTGCGGCAAAAGACGAGCGCACAGCCCGCGCCAACTTCATTCGCGACTATGTCCTGTGCTTCGCTGGCCGCGTGCCAGTAAAGGCGGTGATCGCATGAACACCCTTTCTCAGCGCCTGAATAATCAAGACACCTATCCCATTCCACACGCCGACTTTCTTCGTTTGCAGCACGCGCACTCTGTTGGAGTCACCGTTCTCGACATGTTCGAGTCGGTTAACTGCATGAGCGCCAGCGACTGTGTTCCGGATGGTGTTGCACTCGCGTCTGTCGTTGCCCTTCTCACCGACCAGCTCGGTAAAGTCGTTGAAACCTGTGAATCCCTTATGTTTGCCACGGAGGCTCGCCATGATGTCCGCTAATAATTCCTGCTTACCTGTTGAAGTCCGCACTGCCGTTTACCGTCGCGCACTGGCGCAGGGGTATCTCAACGCCTGCAAAACACTGGGGATCTCCGTTTCGGCAACGCTCGACGAGCTGCAGATGACCATCGCGCTTGAGCTTGAGGGATTTTACGTGCGTCGCCACGGCGCAGAAGCCGGAATGGAAATGGCCTGCACCATGCTGGGCGATATGGTTGAGCCTGACCTGCTGACCGCGCCGCCGCGCCTGACTCGCCTTGGCGCAACCATGATGGATGAGCTGTTTTGCAGCCAGCTTGCCGCGACTCGCCGCGCTACGTTGCACTGAGGGAGATCCAGCAGATGAAACACATTGTCTCTGACACGGTAAAAGCGGCCACCGGATTCTGGCCGCAACTGCTGCCCGCGCTGGGCATCAGCATTCACGCCAGCGGCAGACACGGCGCATGCCCGGTTTGCGGCGGTAAAGATCGTTTCCGCTTTGATAATCAGGACGGGCGCGGGACGTGGTACTGCAATCAGTGCGGAGCCGGTGACGGCCTGAATCTGGTTGAAAAGGCGCTAGACGTCAGCGCCAAAGAGGCGGCAATCAAAATCGCCAATATGCTCGGCGCGCTGCCACCGGTGTCAAAAGCACCGGCGAACACAGCGGATAAAGCCGCCGCACAATCTGAGGCCGCAGCGCGGGCGCAGAAGCTGATCGCCGCCGCCGTCAGTCGCACGGATAACGCCTACCTTTTATCGAAAGGGCTGCACAGCACTACAGCGTTAACGCTGGCTGCCGGTTTGCGCTGTGGCGGTATCAGTTTTGCGGCTGGCGATCTGGTTGTGCCGCTGACCGACGAAAGCGGCAACGCCTTTAACATCCAGCTAATCAGCGCCGCTGGCGACAAGCGCACCCTGCCCGGCGGACAGGTGAAAGGCGCTTATCACCTTGCAGGCGAGCCTGACGGCAAAACGCTGTGGCTCACCGAAGGCTATGCAACTGGCCTCACAGTGCAGCGCCTGATGGGGCAACCGGTTTATGTGGCACTCAGCGCCAATAACCTGCCGGCGCTTGCCGCGCAGCTACGCAAAACCAATCCTGATGCGCTGATGCTGATTGCCGCCGATCGCGACGATAACGGCACAGGTCAGCTAAAGGCAGATGAAGCCGCGAAAGCCTGCAAAGGTAAAGCCGCTTTGCCGCCGGGAACCGGCGATTGGAACGACGTCTGGCAGGCACAAGGCGACATCGCAACGCAGGCGCTTCTTACCGCCTTCACTCAGCCTCTTAAGCCAAGCCCATTTGAGTCCGTGAGCGAAGCCGACCTCAAAGCCATGAGCGCCAGCGAAAAGGCGGAGTTGCTTGTCGATCACTACGGCCAGGCGCTGGCCGTGCCGCCTTTAGGCGAGGAAATCTGCCGCTATGATAACGGCGCTTGGCAGGTGATGCCGGTGCAGATGCTTCGCCGTGAGATCGCCGCGCTGTTTCAGAAGGTGCGCGCACCGTTTTCAGCAGCCGGAATCGGCAGCGTACTCGATACGCTCAAGCTGATGGTGCCGCAAATGGGTGAACCGGCGCGCCGCCTGATTGGTTTCCGTAACGGCGTTTTTGATACAACTAACGGTACATTCAACCCACATCGTCGCGAGAACTGGCTGCGCACGGTAAACAGCGTTGAATACTCCGCGCCGCGCCCCGGTGAAAATCTCGCAGACCACGCTCCTAACTTCTACCGCTGGTTAACGCGGGCGGCCGGACATAATGACGACAAGCAGGAGCGCATCCTCGCGGCGTTATTTATGGTGCTGGCAAACCGCTACGACTGGCAGATGTTCCTTGAGGTAACTGGTCCAGGTGGAAGCGGGAAAAGCGTATTAGCCTCGATCGCCACGCTGCTCGCTGGCCGCGATAACACAACGTCAGCCACTATCGACACGCTGGAATCATCACGTGAACGCGCCAGTGTGGTGGGATTCTCGCTGATTATTCTGCCCGATCAGGAGAAATGGAGCGGCGACGGCGCAGGCATCAAGGCGATTACCGGAGGCGATGCGGTAGCCATCGATCCGAAGTATCGCGACGCTTATTCAACCCACATCCCGGCGGTTATTCTGGCGGTGAACAACAACCCTATGCGTTTTAGCGATCGCAGCGGCGGCGTGTCACGTCGCCGGGTAATCCTGACCTTCCCGGAAGTAATTCCGGCAAAAGAGCGCGACCCGCTGCTGCTGGAAAAAATCAGCGCCGAGCTGGCCGTCATTGTTCGTCATCTGATGCAGCGCTTTGCGTCAGATGATGAAGCGCGCGAGCTGTTGCAGGCGCAGCAATCCTCAGGTGAAGCGCTTGAGATAAAGCGACAGGCCGATCCGCTGGTAGATTTCTGTGGCTATCTGATGCCACTGAGCACACCGAACGGGTTGTTTATCGGTAACGCCAACATCCGCCCAATAAACCCGAAGCGTTATCTCTATCATGCGTATCTCTCGTTTATGGAATCGCGCGGGCATCAGCACCCGCTCAGCCTGACAGCTTTCGGCCAGGCAGTACCGCAGACGCTGAAAGAGTATGAGCGCGTATTGCTCAAGCGCCGAACGAATAACGGTATTCAGACTAACCTCACGCTACATGAGGATAGTGAAGCAGATTGGTTACCGGCATGCAGTCACTGAATTATTAAGATACTAACCGGCTTAGGCCGGTTTTATGTAATGCGGAATAAATTGATGGCATTACTTATGACCATAATAGACAGCTTCAAATGAGGAACTGACATCACTACTTCATGTTAACTTTTACCTAAATCAAATCTACAGCAATTTATGTTGTTGAATAAAAACCGCATATTCACAGATGATAAGCATCTTACATATTGCCTTTAACAAAAAATTTTATACTATGTGCTAGAACTGCACTCACATTTTCAATTTATGCAAAATTCTAACTTTAATAAAAAAGAAAGCATGACTTATTAACAGCTTTGATGAAAGCTGCACACAAATATTGATTAAGGAGAAGATATAATGAGCGGAATTAAAATCACACAAGCAATTGACAACAATCAAATTTTAGTCGATGTTATATCCTTCACCCATGGAATAAACACCTTCCCGCTCACTTGTCCTGATCAAAATTGTAGTGCTCACCTAGTTTATGTTAAGAGCTACATCCGGCGAAGTTATAACAAGACTCAACACATACCTGCTTTCTTCAGATTGGAAAAAGGTAATTTACACAACGAAGTTTGCCAATATGCGACTTCTGGTATGGATACGATTCATGCCGGTGATTCCAGCCATGATATCCGCAGAGCACTTGCTAATGGAAATAATATATTTCGGCTCCACATCCTAGATGTAGATGACTCTACTCTAATAAGAAAGAAAGCATTGGCAATGCAAATAACCCCTCCTTCAGATACAACAGATCGAGTGTATGTTAAAAAAGGAAGGAAAGCACCATATGTGAAAAATATGCTTAGTTTAAGAGAGATCTATGATTATGGAAAAGCTAACCCTCATTTAAAAAATACAATAAAAATTGTTACAGCAACAAATACAGTCACTTGGTCTGATTTTTTTTACGAAACATTCCAGCTAGACCAATTATCGAAGTATCTACAAACGGTTAATATAGCTCAAGTAGCTGTAATTATTAAAGTCCATGTAGTTAGAACACCTATATCACATTTTGGTAACAAACAATTTATTGAAGGAACACCTAAAAAGATAAATGGACAGCCTGATTTATATCCTACAATTCAACTAATTAATATAAGCCCAAAAATATTCCCGTTGAGTAAAAATGTGATGGTTCTGGGTAAATTTACTGTTCCTGTGAATAGTAAAATGATCATGAAACCAATACTTGAGCGAGAGGTCAGGACTATGGTCTTTAGCGAAGAACAGGTGTTAGAACTCTGAAACAACTGTATTTAGCGCCATTTAACTGTAGATGTGAACAGTGGATATACGCTTAACTACTTCACATCATAGTGATGTTTGTTCATTTATACACATCGCCAATAACCGGCTTTAGCCGGTTTTTATCTTTTTCACTTAGGTGATGACCCTAAGTGCACACTAGTGTACATCCCACCTCAAACCCTTCACTACCTAACACAATGAATTTAATAAATAAAAATCAAAGGTGAACAGTGTGAACACTTTTCTCTCAAATCATTTTATTTTGGATTTAGCGTCGTGCATTCGTTATCATTGCTCTGCCGTTCCGGGGTATGAGATCTAATAATTGGTACACGTTTAGGTACACAACGCAAAGTTGAATTAGATAAAAACACCTAAATTCATGAGCTTGCGGATGAAGTTCAGATTCCGCCAGCCCACCAAAATTCTCCATCGATGATTACCAGAGTCATTCGATGAAGTCCTAAGAGCCCGTATGGCGCAAGCCTTACGGGCTTTTTTGTATCTGGACTCTTTCAAGGCGACTCGCATGAAAATCCCAAACCGACTCCAGCCTCTCGTCGATGATGGCCTGGTAGATGAAGTACTACAGAGACTAAGAAGCGGCAAAGAAGCTGACGTTTATACCGTGTTAACGGGCGGCAAAATCCAATGTGCCAAAGTGTACAAGGACGCCACGCAACGAAGTTTTAAGCAGGCCGTGCATTATCAGGAAGGACGTAAAGTCCGTAACAGCCGCAATTCACGTGCGATGCAAAAAGGGTCGAAATTCGGACGTAAGCAGCAAGAAGAGACCTGGCAAAGCGCCGAAGTTGATGCGTTATTCCGCCTGGCAAATGCCGGCGTACGCGTCCCACAGCCCTACATTTGCATCGACGGCGTATTGTTGATGGAGCTAGTCACAGACGCAGAAGGCCTGGTTGCGCCACGCCTGAGCGATGTGTTCCTCTCCGAAGAGAACGCCATGAAGGATTTCGATACCATGATCCGCAATATCGTGCGCATGCTGTGCGCCGGTATTGTTCATGGCGATCTGTCGGAATTCAACGTGCTACAGGATGCCAACGGACCGGTCATTATCGACTTGCCGCAAGCTGTCGATGCCGCGGCAAACAACCACGCGGAATCGATGTTTGAGCGCGATGTGAATAACATCACCGCCTATTACGGGCAATACGCTCCACAGATTTTGCAAACCCGCTATGCGAAAGAGATCTGGCAGTTATATGAAGACGGAAAGCTGACGCCAGAAACGCCGCTTACCGGTCTCTTCGTAGAAGAGTTGCATGAAGTGGATATGAATTCGCTGATGGATGAGATCATCGCCGCAGAAGATGAGTTCTACGATCGTCAGCGTGCTGCTAAAGAACGCGACGAAGAGTAGATGCTGCTCCACATCTCGGGCAGGCTGGCAATAAACGCTTCGGCTATCGCATGTTTATTGCCCCCCGGATTCCATAACGTTACCAGCGTAACATTCAAACCCTGATTGCCGACTTCGGTGGGCAATAGCTGCACATTGCGCCACTGCTGAGCCTGAAAATGCATCGGCAGGAATCCCCAACCCGCACCACTTTCCAGCAAATGCTGCAGGATGGCGCGATCGTTAACGAACAGGGACTTGCCAGAAATTTGCAGCCTTCGGCTAATCTGTTCATCGTGGTGGGGATGCATTACCAACTGCGGAATCAGCGACAGATCAAGCAGCGTCACCGGCTGCGGCTGATCGCGAAACAGCGTGCGGGCGGCGAAAAAATTAAGTTCGATGGTGCCCAGCGCCTGCCATTCCATCTCATTTCCCAACGTACGGTGCTGCGCCTGGCAGATAGCAACATGCGCCGTCCCATTTTTGAGCGCCGCTTCAGCCTCATCACGCGTACCACTCCATGCGCTAAAACGGATGTTTTTCTCAGCCATGTATTCAATCACCGCGTGAAGAAAAGCGTGCGGAACGAAAGGATCGTAAACCAGCACCAGTTCCTGCTCGACGGCAACAGGCAATGCACGCGCGTAGGATTCAAATGCCTGCGCCTGACGCAGAAAAAGATGCGCCTGACGATGCAGCTGTTGGCCTTTTTCCGTCAGCAGTAACCTGCGCCCTTCCCGTAAGAACAGCGTGTAACCCAACGCATCTTCAAGATAATCCAGCAAGTCACGCACCGTGGTGCGATCCTTCCCCAGCAACAGGGCAGCTTTCGAAACGCTGCCGGTTTCAGCAATCGTGGCAAAGGCTTCAATTTGCGAAAAAGAGTAGCGCAACGCGGTCATAACAGATCCCATAATTTAGAGGGTTTTTCCCCCATTTAGTGATTTTATCAGGGGATTAACCGTTCATATACTGCTGCGTAATCACTCCTCAAGCGCAGAGAACAAAATGCAAATACGTCTTTTACAACCCATCCTGATGGCCGCATCGCTAAGCGCGATCGCCCTTTCCTTCGCCTCGCACACCTTCGCGGCGGAAACACAAAATTGCGGCGGCGTAATGTTGCAATCTTGTCCGCAGCCTTTTGATAAAAAGCTGCCGGATCCGCACCAGATGCTGAGCTGGAGCCAGGCCGATCGTGTGGTGGGATTCCGCAATGATTACCGCAACTATGCGGGCGATGTATTTCATCACGGCGATTCGACGCCATTAAAAGCCGCCAGCAAGCCGCTGACCGATGCTTCTTACACCTTTAACGGCGAACGCTATTCATTGTCCGATTACCTGAAACGGGAAAATGTCAGCGGCATGCTGGTGCTAAAGAACGGGAAAATTGCCTATAAATATCTCGGCGAAGGCAACACCGACCAGACATTATGGACGTCTCGTTCAGTGGGCAAATCGGTCGTTTCCACGCTGGTAGGCATTGCTATCAAGCAAGATAAAATCCATTCACTTGACGATCGGGTGACGGATTACGAACCAGATCTCAAAGGCAGCGCCTGGGATGGCGTCACGCTGAAGCAATTGATCCAGCACACTTCCGGTGTTGCCTGGAACGAGGATTACACCAATCCCAACTCTGACTTTGCGCATCTGACGCAGTGTGAAGCGCGCCCTGGCACCTACGATTGCGTGCGCAATATCATCAAACAGCTGCATCGCGCACATCCGGCGGGAGAATCCTGGTCGTACTCATCCGGCGGTGCGTGGTTGCTCGGCGATGTCCTGGAGAAAGCGACCGGCATGTCAATCGCCTCCTGGCTGGAGCAATCCATCTGGAAGCCTTACGGCATGGCCAGCGATGGCGTGTGGCATACCTATGCCAAAGGCCAGCACGACGTGGGCGCGCATGGCTTTAACGCCACGCTGGAAGATTGGGGCCGCTTCGGCTTGTTCATTATGAATGATGGTCGTTTGCCAAATGGTCAGCAGATATTGCCCGATCACTGGCTGGATGATGCATCCAACTGGACGCAGGCAAGTAACTCGGTATCCGCCGCTCATCCTGAAGGCACCTATGGCTATCAGTGGTGGAACAACGCGGTTGCCGCCAATGCGCAACATGTCGCTCCAACCGCCGATAAAGCGTTGAAAAATTCCCTGTGGGCGCTGGGAATTTATGGTCAGGTGATTATGGTGAACCGTGCTGAAAACCTGGTGATCGTGCAATGGTCAACCTGGCCGGAAGCTGAACCTAAGATGAATGCTCAGCCACTTGAAGCGGCGTTAATGTATAGCGCGATTGCGCAGCAGTTGGCAGATTAATGCTACGAGGGCCACCGTCAAGGTGGCTCCCTTCACTCTCTGCAACAACCTAAAATGCTATCTGGTGTCGATTTAACCAACGAAACTAGACCTTTTTCATTCCTGGTTTATTCTTAAATCTTTCCATCCCGGCCTATGCCAGGATGAATACCTGAGACGACATATTTCATGAAAGAGGGAATTATGAAAAAGACCATTATTGCACTGTCAGCCATTCTGATGGCTTCTTCGGCTTTTGCCGCGACCACACATGCAACTGATGAGACTGTCGCTAACGCGCAGGCCGGTGCTAACACCGCTAAAGAAAAACTGCATCAGGCGCAGAACGAAGGTAAAGAGCAGCAGCTCAAAGCCAAGCATGCCGCTGAAGGTAAAAGCGACAGCATGACCAGCAAAGCCAGCGAAGGTACGCAGAAAGCCTGGAACAAAACCAAAGAAGGTTCTGAGAAAGGTTGGGATGCCACCAAAGAAGGCACGCAGAAAGGCTGGAATAAAACCAAAGAAGGTGCCAGCGATCTGAAAAAGAAAGTGACTGAATAACTTTCTTCGCTCAACCAAGAGGCCGCTTTTGCGGCCTTTTTTATTGCCTGTTTTTTCTCAACTTTGCATCTTCCGCGCTATCCCCTTAGACTTTACGCAACACTCCATTAACCACTAAAGCTCATGTCTGACACTTTTACCCGCCAGCCGCTGCCCTTACCCAACGGTCACAACAAAGTGCTGTTGCACTCCTGCTGTGCGCCCTGCTCGGGCGAAGTGATGGAAGCGATGCTGGCTTCCGGCATCGATTACACCATCTTCTTCTATAATCCGAACATTCATCCGCTGAAAGAGTACGAGCTGCGTAAAGAGGAGAACATCCGTTTTGCCGAGCAGTTTGGCGTGCCCTTTGTCGATGCCGATTACGACAAAGATAACTGGTTTGAGCGGGCGCGCGGCATGGAGTGGGAACCGGAACGTGGCGTGCGCTGCACTATGTGTTTCGACATGCGCTTTGAACGCACCGCGCTGTATGCGCATGAAAACGGCTTCCCGGTGATCACCAGTTCACTCGGTATATCGCGCTGGAAGAATATGCAGCAAATCAACGACTGCGGCGTGCGTGCTGCGGCGCACTATCCCGATATGCTTTATTGGGAGTTTAACTGGCGTAAAGGTGGTGGCTCGTCACGCATGATTGAGATCAGCAAGCGCGAACGCTTCTATCAGCAAGAGTATTGCGGCTGCATCTATTCGCTGCGCGACAGTAATCGCCACCGCGTAGCCAGCGGCCGCGAGCGCATTGAGATCGGCGTGCAGTATTACAAGCCAGACGAAGAGTAAAGAAAAGGGCAGGAAATCCTGCCCTTCTTCGCGTTAACGAAACACCAGCGTTAACACCACGATGACGATCATCATCAGTATCAGGTGAAACACCACCTTATTGAGATTGCGGTTACGCATTTCGCCTCCATGTGTTTAAAACCACTGACCAAAGCGCTTGATGTAGAGCATTTTCATGCCCTGCGCGACCACGCAATAACCGAGCAGCGTCGCCACCAGCCATGGGAAGTAAGACCACGGCAGCGGCACCAATCCCACCATCGCACCCAGCGGTGAGAACGGCAGCAGAATGCCGGCGATCATCACACACGCAGTGGTCAACAACACCGGCAGCGCTGCACGGCTCTGGATAAACGGAATCTTTTGCGTGCGCAGCATGTGCACCACCAGCGTCTGCGACAGCAGGCCTTCAATAAACCAGCCGGACTGGAACAGTGACTGCATTTCTGGCGTATTCGCCGCGAACACGTACCACATCAGTGCGAAGGTGGTGATATCGAAAATCGACGACGTTGGCCCAATCCACAGCATAAAGCGTTTGATATTACGCGCGTCCCATTTACGCGGTTTGCGCAGGAACTCGCGGTCCATTTTGTCCCATGGCAGCGCCAACTGGGACAGATCGTACATCAGGTTCTGAATAAGCAGATGTATCGCCAGCATCGGCAGGAACGGAATAAAGGCGCTCGCCACCAACACCGAGAACACGTTGCCGAAGTTAGAGCTGGCGGTCATGTTCAAGTACTTGATGATGTTGCCGAAGGTTTCGCGTCCCTTCATTACGCCCTCTTCCAACACCATCAAATCTTTTTCCAGCAGGATGATATCGGAGGACTCTTTGGCGATATCCGCCGCGCTATCAACGGAAATCCCGACATCGGCATCACGCAGTGCCGGCGCATCATTAATCCCGTCGCCGAGGAAGCCAACGGTGTGGGCTTGCTGCTGCAGCGCGCGCAGGATGCGTGATTTCTGCAGCGGCGTGAGTTTAGCGAATACTGAACTCTGCGCGGCGGCTTCTGCCAACTGCTCGTCACTCATCAGGGCAATCTGGTCGCCGGTGATGATGGCGCCGCTATCGATGCCAACCTGCTGGCAAATGCGGGCGGTGACCACCGGATTATCGCCGGTCAGCACTTTGACGCTGACGCCATTGTCGCGCAGCGCGCTGATGGCTTTGGCGGCGCTCTCTTTCGGTGGATCGAGGAAAGTCAGCAGCCCTTCAACCGTTAAGCCTTGCTCATCCGCCACGCTCAGCGGCTGCTGTAAACCCGGCTCCGCCAGCACGCGGCTCGCCACCAGCAGCACGCGGAAACCCTGCTCATTATATTGATGTGCCAACGCCAGCAACTCTGCGCGACGCGTTTCGTTCAGCGGCTGCACCAGTTTGCCTTCACGCTCGGCAGTCGCGATGCTCAGCATCTCTTCCACCGCGCCTTTGCAGATCAGCATTTGTTGATTGAGACGACGATCGCGCACCACCACCGAGACGCGACGGCGAATGAAATCAAACGGCAGTTCATCCACTTTGATATAAGTATCGCCTACCGCCTCGCTGACGCGGTTTTTGCCGTACTGCAAAATGGCGCGATCCATCAGATTCAGCGTACCGCTTTGATAGTGGCTGTTGAGCCAGCTCAGCATCAGCACGCGTGAGTTCTCCACGCCAGCACAATCCAGATGATGCTCCAGAATGATGTTGTCCTGCGTCAGCGTGCCGGTTTTGTCGGTGCAGAGAATATCCATCGCGCCGAGGTTTTGAATCGCATTCAGACGCTTGACGATCACTTTACGCCGCGACATGGCGATGGCACCTTTCGCCAGATTCGAGCTGACGATCATCGGCAACATTTCAGGCGTTAAACCTACTGCCACCGCCAGCGCAAACAGTGACGCGTCAAGCCAGTCACCTTTGGTTAGGCCATTAATCAGCAGCACTATCGGCACCATCACCAGCATGAAGCGGATCAGCAGCCAGCTCACGCTGTTTACACCACGGTCAAAGGCGGTTTGTGAGCGGTTACCCACAATCGATTTCGCCAGGCTGCCGAAGTAGGTTTCACTGCCGGTTGCCACCACTACCGCTTTCGCGCTGCCGCTGGACACGTTGGTGCCCATCAGGCAAACGCTACCCAGTTCCAGTAGCGATGTGCCTTGTTCGCTGGCCCCGCTGCTTTTGCTGGTGACGTGACCGGTGACATCATATTTTTCAACCGGTAACGATTCGCCGGTCAAAATCGCCTGGCTGATAAACAGATCGCGTGAATCCAGTAGACGCACATCGGCTGGCACCAAATCTCCCGCCGACAGATAGATGATGTCACCCGGCACCAGCGTGGCGATATCCACTTCCTGTTTGAGCGGCGCTTGCTGCGCTGACTCACGACGCAGCACCGTTGCGGTGGTGCGCACCATTGATTTCAGTGCCTGCGCCGCTTTATTGGTGCGGAACTCCTGCCAGAAGCGCAGCAAACCGCTGAGCGTTACCATCGTCACAATGATGATGACACCGGTCAGGTCGGTCTCCTCGCCGTTGCGCAGCGGCAGCCAGAAATCAGTGAAAAAGCTCACCAACGCCAGCGCCATCAGGACATAGATAAACGGATTGTTGAACGCCTGTAGCAACTGCAATAACGCCGGTGGCGCTTTGTCGTGCTCAACCTGATTGCGGCCATACACGCCTAAACGTGCCTCGGCTTCACGTTCACTCAGGCCAAGCGCATCGCTGCGTAGACGCACCAGCGTTTCATCGGCAGTGAAACCGGCTTCATCTTCAATCAGGTAACGAGGTGTTTTTTGACGCGGCTGGCGCGTGGTATTCCAGGCCTTTTTTTCCTGGTTGAGTTTCATGTCAGTCATAGTGACATTCCTCTTTATTACGGCAATAAAAATCCCTGCGTGCGTGGCACACAAATTAAATTAACGGCAATGCGTTTTTTAAATTAAAAATAACCTGTCGGGAATTTCCATATCACCTCCCGGAAATTAAAGACGAAAAGAGTCGCTCGAAAAATAACGAGTAATAAATAAAGACGAAGGTAAACACCACGCAATCGAACAGCGAAAAGCTGTCTAATGCGCAGCGCAAATCAGCACGCTGGGGTTCAGCGCGCGTATCGAGGCGGAGGGAAAAGTGTGTTAAAAATCATGTGCATGATGATATTCCCACGGGCTTTGGCCCGTTACAGTGTCGTTTTAAGGGAACAATCATCAGAAAAGGGAGGATTGCTGCCCGCCATGGTGGCAAGCAGCGACAAAAAAGTTCGCGCGTCAGCTTGCCTTGTGATGCCAACTAAAAGGGTGACTGTCCAACTGAACTCTCCTGCTTTGAAATTGCGGCCATTATATTCCCGGAAGGAAAGAAGTAAAGTTAATTATTGGTTAATCACAGATCATTTATATTTCGTTGCAGTTGAGTTGATATAAGAATTATTGGTCGCCATGAATGGCGACCCTACGAAGGCCACACAGCTTTAATCCTTATAACTGAACCACCCGACTTAGATCATTAATGCATATGCATAGCCTGAAATTGACTATTCTTCACTGCTGCGCTCTCGTAAACTCGCGTTACTTTTTTTAGGCAAGGAAACAACATGAAAAAAATTATTCCATCACTGCTGGCGTTATCGCTGGTAGCCGCCTTCTCTGTTCAGGCAGCGACGCCGAAAGATACGCTGGTTATTGCCCAGTCCACCGACGATGCCGATAGCTTCGATCCCGCGCAGGGCTTTGAGCTCACAACAGTGCAAGCATTCACTAACATTTATCAGCGCCTGGTTCAGTCCGATCCGACCAATCCAACCGACTTGAAGCCCACGCTGGCTACCTCCTGGCAAGCGGGCAGCGATAATCGCAGCCTGACGTTTGAACTGCGCAAAGGCGCTCAGTTCGCCAGCGGCAATCCGTTGCGTCCGGAAGATGTGATCTTCTCGCTGGGTCGCGTGGTGAAACTCAACCTCGATCCCTCCTTTATTCTTACCCAGCTCGGCTGGAATAAAGATAACGTTGATACCTTCCTGAAGAAGGTTGATGACAACCACGTACAGATCAGCTGGAGCGCCAACGTCAGCCCGGCGTATGTACTCAGCCTGCTCTCCGCGCCAGTCTCTTCGATTGTTGATGAGAAAACCGCGCAGGCCAACGCGAAGAACGGTGACTTCGGCCACGCGTGGCTCGGCACCCACTCTGCCGGTAGCGGCCCGTATCAGATTCGTAAAGTGGTGCTGCATGAAGCGATTCTGCTGAGCGCCAACCCAACCTCTCCGGCGGGCGCACCGAAGCTGAAAAACATCCTGATCAAAAACGTTCCGGAACCGGCTGCGCGTCGTCTGCTGCTGGAACAGGGCGATGTGGATATCGCGCGTAACCTCGGCGCGGATCAGATTGCCTCGCTGAAAGGCAAAGCGGGCGTGAAGACCGAAGCGATTCCGATGGCGTCGCTCTATTACATCCAGTTCAACATTGGTGAAAATCCGGTGCTGAAGAACCCGGCGCTGTGGGAAGCGGCTCGTTACCTGTTCGACTATAAAGGTATCGCAAACGACCTGCTGAAAGGCCAGTTCGACGTGCATCAGACCTTCCTGCCGAAAGGTTTCCTCGGCGCAATCAACGACACCCCTTACACTTACGATCCTGAGAAAGCCAAAGCGATTCTGAAGAAAGCCGGTCTGACCAACGTCAGCTTCAAGCTCTCCACCAGCAATCAGCCACCTTACCTCGACATCGCGCAGGCACTGCAGGGCAGCTTTGCTAAAGGCGGCGTGAAGGTTGAAGTGCAGCCTGGCCTGAGCTCTGAAGTCTCTACCCGCGTGAAGGCGCACAAATACGAAGCCACCCTCAACGCCTGGGGCGCAGACTATTTCGATCCTAATACCAACGCCGCGTCCTTCGCTTACAACCCGGAAGATGGCAGCAAAACCGTGGCTTACCGTTCTGACTGGCATATCCCAGAGCTGAACAAGCAAACGCTGGCCGCCACCGCCGAGAGCGATAACAACAAGCGCGTCGAACTTTATCAGGCGATGCAGCGTGAAGTGCTGAAGAACTCGCCGTACGTGATTGGTTTGCAGGCGAAAAACCTGATTGCGCTGCGCGACAATCTGCAAGGCTATGTGCAGGGCATCAACCCGGACATGGTCTATTACTCGCAGGTTTCTAAGTAATGGCAGTGTCAGCTTCACAGGCCGGGTTCGCCCGGCCACTCTGGCAACGTTTTAGCCACATCGTCACCAGCCTGCTTTCGCTGCTGGTGACGTTGGTCGGTTTGTTAGCGTTCACTTTTATGCTGTCGCACCTGTCGCCTGTCGATCCGGTGCAACAGATCGCCGGCGATCACGCCAGTGAAGCCACCTACGCGCAGGTGCGCCACGATCTCGGCCTCGATCAGCCGGTGCTGGTGCAGTTCTGGCGCTATATCAGCCATCTGGCGCGCGGCGATCTCGGCTTATCGCACCTGACCAATCAACCGGTCAGCGCCGACCTGATGCGCACCTTCCCCGCCACCATTGAGCTGGCGACCTGCGCGATGATTTTTGCTGCAGTGTTCGGCATTGCCCTGGCGCTGCTGGCGGCGTGGAAACCGGGCAGCATTATCGATAACGTGGCGCGCTTTGTGTCGCTGCTTGGCTACTCGGTGCCGGTGTTCTGGCTCGGCCTGCTGGGTTTGCTGCTGTTTTACGCCGTGCTGCACTGGTCTGCCGGACCGGGCCAGCTCGATGACATCTGGATCTACACGCTGGAGCCGAAAACCGGCTTTGTGCTGATTGATAGCTGGATGTCCGGCGATCCCGAGATGTTCCGCAATGCGATTGCCCATTTGTGGCTGCCGGTAGTGATTCTCGGCCTGCTGGCGATGGCGGGCATTACGCGCCTGCTGCGCGCGGCGCTGCTGGAAGAGAGCAGTAAAGAGTATGTGGTGCTGGCGCGCGCCAAAGGTGCCAGCCGTGGCCGCATTTTGCTGCGGCATATTTTCCCCAACGTGCTGGGCACGCTGATTACCGTTATCGCCCTCTCCTACGCCACGCTGCTGGAAGGTTCGGTATTGACCGAAACGGTATTTGCCTGGCCGGGCGTCGGTCGCTACATGACCAACGCGCTGTTTTCCTCTGATGTACCGGCGATTCTCGGCTCGACCTTGCTGATTGGCAGCTGCTTTATTCTGCTCAACGCGCTGGCCGATGCCCTGACCTGGTTAACCGATCCGAGAACCCGATGACTCAACAACTCTCTGAACTGGAAACGCTGCGTCCGCGCCGCCGACGCGCGCGCGTGACCTCACTCACCATCGGCCTGACGCTGGTGCTGATTGTGGTGGCGATGGCGCTGTTCGCGCCGTTGCTGGCGCCCTTTGATCCCAATGCGCAGATCATCTCCCAGCGTTTACAAGCGCCGTCGGCGCTGCACTGGTTCGGCACCGATGGCTTTGGCCGCGATCTGCTTTCACGCGTGATTTATGGTGCGCGCCCAACGCTGCTGCTGGTGTCACTGATTCTGGTGCTGACCATTCCGGTTGGCCTGCTGGTCGGCATCACCGCCGGTTACGTTGGCGGCTGGACCGAGCGCGTGTTGATGCGCATTACCGATATCTTTCTTTCGCTGCCGAATCTGGTGATTGCGCTGGCGCTGGTCGCCATGCTCGGCCCCGGCTTGATGAATGGCGCATTGGCGCTGGCGCTTACCAGCTGGCCGCCGTTTGCCCGTCAGGCGCGGGCGGAAACGCTGGCGCTGCGCCGCAGTGATTACCTCGCCGCCGCGCGCATGCAGGGCATCACCGGATTGCGCCTGATGTTTGGTCATATTCTGCCGCTGTGTATGCCAACGGCGGTGGTACGCGCCGCGCTGAGCCTCGGCGGAATCATTCTTTCAGCCGCTGGCCTCGGCTTCCTCGGCATGGGCGTGCAACCGCCTACCGCTGAATGGGGTTCGATGGTGGCAGAAGGCAGTAAAGTGATCTTCGACCAATGGTGGGTTGCCGCCGCACCCGGCGGTGCGATTCTGTTCGCCAGCCTGGCGTTTAACCTGACAGGCGATGGCCTGCGTGACCGACTGGATACTCGTCATGCCAAATAATCTGTTAATTGATGTACAAGGCCTGACGATTCGCAGCGATGATGCGCTGCTGGTCGATAACATCGGCTTTCAAATTGGCCGCGAGCGCGTGGCTCTGGTGGGTGAATCCGGTTCCGGTAAATCACTCACCGCGCGCACGCTGATGGGCTTGCTGTCGCCTTCACTACACTTGCAGGCCGAGCGTTTGCAGATTGTTGGCACCGATGCGCTGAGCCTGCGCGAACGCGACTGGATCCAGCTGCGCGGTAGCAAAGTGGCGATGGTAATGCAGGATCCGAAATATGCACTCAATCCCACGCGCACTATTGGCTGGCAGGTGGAAGAACCGCTGGTGCTGCACCACAAACTGAGCCGCGCCGAGCGCAAAGAGAAAGTGTGCGAGATGCTGGATGCGGTTGGCTTGCCCGATCCGCGTCAGCTGATGAAGCGCTATCCGCATCAACTCTCTGGCGGCATGGGACAACGCGTGATGCTGGCGATCGCCCTGATCACCGATCCTGAATTGCTGATTGCCGATGAACCGACATCAGCGCTCGATCACGCAATGCGCGATCAGGTGCTGGCGCTGATTCGTCGTCTGGTTGAGCAGCGCAATATGGGTTTGCTGCTGATCAGCCACGATCTGCAGCAGGTTTCCGAACACTGCGAGCGCGTGATGGTGATGTATCAGGGCCGCGTGCTGGATACCTTGCCGGCGTCCGAGCTCTCCAACGCCAGCCATCCTTACACCAGCACGTTGTGGGCTTGTCGTCCGAGTAAAGCCACGCACGGCGAGCGCTTGCCGGTGCTGGATCGTGCAGCGCTGGAGAAGAATTATGATTGAGTTATCGAACCTCAGTGTTTCGCACAAGCAAGGTTACGAGTTACGCACCGTGGTGCACGATGTGTCGCTGCAGGTCGCGGCCGGTGAGTGTTTTGGTCTGGTTGGCCCGTCCGGCTGCGGCAAGTCGTCGCTGCTGTGGGTGCTGGCGGGATTGAATCCGCACTGGAGCGGCAGCATGTCGCTAGCGGGCACCGCCGTGCAGCCCGGCAAAGCCTTTACCGGCCAACTGCGTCGCGATGTGCAGATGGTGTTCCAGGATCCCTACGCTTCACTGCATCCGCGCCATCGCCTGCGTCGCACGCTGGCGGAACCGCTGAAAATGCTCAAGCGTGATAATATCGATGACCGCATTAATGCCGGGTTCCGCCATGTCGGGCTGGATCCGGCGCTGGCGGATCGCTATCCGCATCAGCTTTCGGGCGGTCAGCGTCAGCGCGTGGCGATTGTGCGCGCCTTGCTGCTGGAACCGAAGATCCTGCTGCTGGATGAGCCGACCTCGGCGCTGGACATGTCGGTGCAGGCCGAGATCCTCAACCTGCTCAACGATCTGAAGCAGAAAGATGGATTAACCATGGTGCTGGTCAGCCACGATCCGGATGTGATCGATCACATGTGCGATCGCGCGGCGCGCATGGCGCAGGGCCGCATCGTGGAACAACATTCAACAACAAGGAATACCGTATGACGGTTAAGTTACGTCCGCTGGAGCGGGAAGATTTACGCTTTGTGCATCAATTAGATAACAACGCCAGCGTGATGCGTTATTGGTTTGAGGAGCCGTACGAAGCCTTCGTCGAGCTTTCTGACCTGTATGACAAACACATCCACGACCAAACTGAGCGTCGCTTTGTGGTGGAGCATGATGGGCACAAAGCCGGTTTGGTGGAGTTGGTCGAGATTAATCACGTACATCGCCGCGCTGAGTTTCAGATCATTATCGATCCTTCACATCAGGGCAAAGGCTTAGCCACGAAAGCGGCAAAGTTAGCGATGGATTACGGCTTTTCGGTGCTGAATCTCTACAAACTCTATCTGATTGTTGATGAAGAGAACAAGAAGGCGGTGCATATCTACACCAAGCTGGGTTTTGAGGTGGAAGGCGTACTGAAGCACGAATTTTTCATCAACGGCGAATACCGCAACACCATCCGCATGTGCATTTTCCAGCAGCAGCATCTGGCGCAGCATAAAAGCGCCAATGCGATGGTCAAGCCCACCGCGCAGTAATCGTTGGGTCGCCATGAATGGCGTAATGCCGCTCGGTTGAGCGCTAAGCGACTTTCGTTCGCCTTGAGCTGAGGCAGTTACAGCACTTTGGTGCGGCGACCGAGCAGAGGACGCCTGGCCGCGCCCTCTGCACTCCCGGGCCTTGCGCCAGCCCAATCCGCCGCTGCGCGGTACCTTCACTCATTCACGATTCCTGACGGACCGGTGTCGATTCGCTCCTGCTCAGCGCCACCTCTCGCCGCATCCATGCGGCTCGCCCTGGAATCCCTCACTCGTTCAGCGGGTTAGGATGTCGCCTCAACACCCGCGCTGCAGCAACAGTGCATTTTCCTGACTCACAATCGCTAAACCCCGTAGGGTCGCCATTCATGGCGACCTGGTGCGCCTAAATGCGCTAATAACAGACGTTGGTGTTGGGTGGCATCTTCAGCGCATAGCGCAGAGTAACAGCCATGATTAACCGCGCGCGCCGACGACGTTCAGCTTCGGCTGCGGATGTTCAGGTTTGAGATCGTACATGCCGCCATAGAAGGGATCGACCAGCAGCCAGCCGGGGAAGCCCAACAGCGGAATATTGCCCAGCAAATACCACAGATTAGCATTGGCCTCGATCGGCAAGGTTAGCGGCACGTAGCCCGGACTCTCCAGCATCACCTGATAGTGCTTCTTACCAAAATAATTCCCGGTCGATTTCGCCAGCTCAACGGTTTGCGGCGTATAACCCTGTGCCACCGCGCGGCCGGTCTCATCCTGCACGGTGAAACGCGCGCCCTGCGGCAAGGAGTCGATTTTTACCGGTTGCGTTTCAGTGCCGACAATAGTGGCGCAGCCGCTCAGCAGCAGCGCACAGGCAGGAAAAAGAGGTCGCAGGTTCATAGCAGGTCCGCTTTAGCATCAGATAGGACAGTGTAAACTGCCCTTCTATGCTTAATCGCGCTATCACTGATGATTTTCTGCGCTTTATTGCGGTTGACAACAAGCAGCAATCGCCGCGATATCCTGCGGCGTGGTGCGGCAGCAGCCGCCAATCAGACGTGCGCCCGCCTGCTGCCATTCGGCGAACTTGTCGTGTAGCGTGCAACCCGATGGCGCCGAGTGCCAGGTTTTGCTGCTGGCGTCGTACTGCTCGCCGGAGTTCGGATAGACCAGCAGCGGTTTGTCACACAGCGCCTGTAAGCTGCGCAGAGCGGGCGTCACGCTCTCCAGCGCCACGCAGTTGATGCCAATCGCCACCACTTGCGGTGCCGCATTTACCAGCTCCGCCACTTTGCTCAGCGGCGTACCGTCGCTGATGTGTTCGGCATCGCGCAGGGTAAAGGAGAACCATGCGCTGCTGGCAGGGAATTCGGCCAGTAAACTCACCAGCGCCTGCGCTTCAGCGAAGGACGGCAGCGTTTCGCAGGCCAGCAGATCGACGCCCGCTTCTAGCAACGCCTTCACGCGCGGACGGTGGAACGCTTTCATCTCCTCTTCCGGCAGCGCGTAATCACCACGATACTCCGCGCCATTGGCCAAAAACGCGCCATATGGCCCGACGGATCCGGCCACCAGCAATGGCGCGGTGCTGCCCGAGGATGCGCGATAGTCGTCTCGCGCGCGCTGTGCCAGCTGTACGCTCTGGGTGATCAGTGCCAGCGCCTGCGCTTCATCTAATCCGCGCGCAGCAAAACCCTGCGGCGTGGCCTGATAGCTGGCGGTGATCGCCACATGCGCGCCAGCGGCAAAGTAATCGTGATGCACCTGATAAATCAGCTCAGGATTTTCCATCAGCACTTTGGCCGACCACAGCGCATCGGCCAGATTGCAGCCGCGCGCTTCCAGCTCGGTCGCCAGCGCACCATCGAGAATCAGCGTGTCAGTTTGGGTTAGTGCCTGCGCGATGAGATTACGCGACATCGTTGGCCTCCTCAGCCTTAAGGGATGACTTGCGTCGTTGCGTGACATGGTATGCGGCATAGCAGAACAGCACAAACGGAATGCCGCACCACAACGCAATGCGCTGCGACGGATCGAACGCCAATCCGACGCACGCCAGCAGGCAAAGCAGGAAACCCAGAATCGGTGTCATCGGATAGAGCGGCGCGCGATACGCCAGCTGTTGCAAGCTGCCGCCCGCCTGCAGATGGCGGCGGCGGAACACATAGTGCGAGGCGCAGATGCTGAGCCACACCGCCACCACAGCAAAACCGGAAATCGCCGACAGCGCCACAAACACCGTGTCCGGCGCAATCACGCTGGAGAACAGTGCCAGCAGGCCGCCGATCATGCTAACGGTCAGCGCCAGCACCGGAATGCCGCGGCGATTGACGCGCGCAAAACAGCGCGGCAGCGTCTTCTCATTGGCCAGCGACCACAACATGCGGCCAGAAGCGTACAGGCCGGAGTTGGCGGCGGAGAGGATGGCGGTAAGGATCACGAAGTTGAAGATATCCGCCGCATACGGGATGCCGATCTTTTCAAACACCAGCACAAACGGGCTTTTGACGATCCCGGCTTGATCCATCGGGATCAGCGCCGCCAGCACGAATACCGTACCGATAAAGAAGATGATCAACCGTGCAACGGTGGTGCGGATCGCCAGTGGCAGCGCTTTTTGCGGCTGCTCGGTTTCACCGGCGGCGATACCAATCAATTCCGTGCCCGAGAAAGCGAAGTTGACCGCCACCATGGTCATCAGAATCGGCAGCGTGCCGTGTGGTAGCCAGCCGGAAGCGGTGAGATTGTGCAATCCCGGCGCGGCGCTGCCATCTTTCATCGGGATAAAACCAAAGATCGCGCCTGCGCCGAGAATGATAAAGGCGATGATGGTGATCACTTTGATGATGGAGAACCAGAATTCACCTTCGGCAAAGAAGCGCGTTGAGACGATATTCAGCAGATAGATAGCGATGCAGAACACCAGACACCACATCCATACCGGCACGCTCGGGAACCAATACTGCATGCAGAATCCGGCGGCGGTAAGGCTCGACCCCAGCGCCACCGTCCAGGTGAGCCAGTAAAGCCAGGCGACGGTATAGCCGGTGGCCGGGCTGAGATAGCGTGCGGCATAGACGTGGAACGCGCCGGTTTCCGGCATCGCCACGGCCAATTCGCCGAGACATACCATCACCAGCCACACCACCAGCGCACCAATCAGATAGGCCAGCAACGTACCGGCTGCGCCGGTGGTGGAGATGATGTAGCCGGTATTGAAGAACAGTCCGGTTCCGATCACACCGCCAAGCGACAGCATCACCAGATGCCGTACTTTCATGGTGCGCTTAAAATTTTCCTGCGGAGGCGTATCCTGAGTTTGCATCATATTTATCCGTATGGACGTCTGAACATCTATATGGACACAGGGTTATACGCGTCAGCGTGCGGATTTGCAACGGGGCAGAAGGTAAGGATTAAGTGAGGATTTGCGGCCCCGCGTTGACGGGGCGCAAGATCAGGCGCCGAATACGCCTTGCAGATAACGCTCAAGCGCAACGCGCGAGCTGAAGCCGTGCGGAATACCGTAATGCTCCTGCGAATCGCCCATTAAATAGAGTGGGAATTGCGTGTAGTGATCGCAGGTTTTCATCTCTGAGGCCGGTTCAGCAAAGCTCTGGCTTTTCTCTTTCAGCGTCGGGTGAATGATTAAGGCGGTCCGTCCCATACGCGCTTCGCGATTGACGTACACATAGTTATCTCCGCGACGATAACCGTAAATTTTTGGCGTTTGGGTATCCATTTCGAAGCCCACTTTCTCAAGTACGCGCGCTACCTCATCTGGTCGTAAATACATGCTTGCTCCTCTCTTCTCACAGCCCCGCAACCTTACAGCAGCAGGATGGCATGGGCATTCGGAATTTTCCCTAAAGCCTGGCACATCCCTGCGTTTAATCACGCTTCGTCTACACTGAGTATTACGTTTTAAATCAAAGGGAGCTAAAAAATGTTTAATCGAAGCGCAAAAAACGATGACATTGATATTAATCAGGATGTAAACGAACTGGCCGATTCGCTAGAGGCGTTACTTAAATCTTATGGCAGTGAAGCTAAAGATGAGGTTGATAGTGCACGCAGCCAGGCGCAGGCGCTGCTGAAGCAGACGCGTGCCAAACTGAGCGGCGGACAGAGTCGCGTATCGCAAGCGGCGCGTGACGCCGGTACTCAGGTTGATGCGTATGTACACGACAAGCCGTGGCACGGCGTCGGCGTGGGTGCGGCAATCGGTTTAGTGCTAGGCGCGCTGCTGGTGTCTTCACGCCGATAAGCCTGAAAGCAGACTCAATAAGCCTCGCTGATGCGGGGCTTTTTTGTGGGCGCGAGATAGTGCGCGCTTTCCCTCACCCGCAAGTGGGAGAAGGCTGGGATGAGGTCCAGATCGCACAAAATCCAACCACCCTTCCCACCTCATTCCCTTTACAAAAAATTTTTCCGGCCTGGAAGGCGCATGATCTCTGGGCTTAGCGATTATCCGAAGATCAAAATAACAAAACCCTATATCTGGTGGGCTTGACCCTTTTAATCACTACATCTAGTATTCAACCCATCAACCAGCTACCAAATGTCGTCAAGGACGAAGTTCGATGCAAACAGGAATTTGCTTCGTATCTCGCAATCTGACCGCAATCAAAGGGAAATACGAATCATGCGCATTATTATTTACACCAAAGACAACTGTGTCCAGTGCAATGCGACAAAAAATGCCATGGACCGCAAAGGTATCGACTATCAGCTGATCAACCTTGATACCCAACCAGAAGCCATCGACAACCTCAAATCTCTCGGCTATCGCCAGGTGCCGGTGGTGATGACGCAAGACGATCACTGGAGTGGCTTCCGTCCCGACAAAATTGCCAGCCTGCGCCAGCTCGCGGCCGTCGGGGGATAAGCCATGTTTCCACTGGTCTATTTCTCTAGCCAGTCGGAAAACACGCACCGATTCATCACGCGTCTTGGGCTGCCTGCCCGCCGTATTCCGGTTGACGGCACGCAGCGCCTGCATATCGAACAGCCCTACATTTTAGTGGTGCCGAGCTACGGCGGCGGCAGTTCGCGCGGAGCCGTACCGAGACAAGTGATTCAATTCCTCAATGATGATGCCAACCGACGCGGGATTCGCGGGGTGATTGCTGCCGGTAACCGCAACTTCGGTGAAGGTTATTGCCTGGCGGGCGACATCATTGCGCAGAAATGTCAGGTTCCCTATCTCTACCGCTTTGAGCTGATGGGAACCCCCGACGATATCGCTAATGTAAAAGCGGGAGTGACCCAATTTTGGCAACGACAGACACCCTAAACAGCTCGCTAACGGATTACCACGCGCTTAACGCGATGCTGAACCTGTATGACGCCGATGGCCGCATCCAGTTCAGCAAAGATCACGAAGCGACGCACCAGTTCTTCCTGCAGCATGTGCAACCCAATACCGTGCAGTTTGCCTCTGCGGGCGAACGCCTGCGCTATCTGGTGGCCGAAGGCTACTACGAAGCCGAAGTGCTGAATCAGTACGATTTCGCTTTCCTGTGCCAGCTGCACGATGAAGCCGATGCGGCGGGTTTCGCTTTCCACACCTTCCTCGGTGCGTGGAAGTTCTACACCAGCTACACGCTGAAAACCTTCGACGGCAAACGCTATCTGGAAACCTTCGAACAACGCGCCTGCATGGTGGCGCTGACGCTGGCACGCGGCAATGAAACCTTAGCGCGCGAGCTGCTGGCAGAAATGCTGAGCGGTCGCTTCCAGCCGGCTACGCCAACCTTCCTTAACTGCGGTAAGCAGCAGCGCGGCGAGCTGGTCTCCTGTTTCCTGCTGCGCATCGAAGACAATATGGAATCGATTGGTCGAGCGGTGAACTCGGCGTTGCAGCTGTCGAAACGCGGCGGCGGCGTAGCGTTCCTGCTCTCCAACCTGCGTGAATCAGGTGCGCCGATTAAGCGCATTGAGAACCAGTCATCGGGCGTGATTCCGGTGATGAAGATGCTGGAAGATGCGTTTTCGTATGCCAACCAGTTGGGTGCGCGTCAGGGCGCAGGCGCGGTATGGCTGAATGCGCATCACCCGGATATTTTCCGTTTCCTGGATACCAAACGCGAAAATGCCGACGAGAAGATCCGCATTAAAACGCTGTCGCTTGGTGTGGTGATCCCGGATATCACCTTCCAGCTGGCGAAAGAGAATCGCGATATGGCGCTGTTCTCGCCGTATGATGTTGAGCGCATCTACGGCAAAGCCTTTGGTGATATCAGCATCAGCGAACATTACGACGAGATGCTGGCGGATGATCGCATCACCAAAACCTACATCAAGCCGCGCGATTTCTTCCAGACGCTGGCAGAGATTCAGTTTGAGTCGGGCTATCCGTACATCATGTTCGAAGACAGCGTGAACCGCAGCAACCCGATTGCCGGCCGCATCAACATGAGTAATCTCTGTTCCGAGATTTTGCAGGTTAATAGCGCCAGCGAATTCTATGACGATCTCAGCTACCGTCGCGTCGGCAAAGATATCTCCTGCAACCTCGGTTCGCTCAACATTGCCCATGCGATGGATTCGCGCAATCTGGCGCAAACCGTGGAAACCGCCGTGCGTGCGCTGACCGCCGTTTCCGAGATGAGTGAGATCAATTCGGTGCCGTCGGTGGCGGAAGGCAATCGCCGCTCGCACGCGATTGGTTTGGGTCAGATGAACCTGCACGGTTATCTGGCGCGCGAAGGCATGGCGTACGGTTCAGAAGAAGCGCTGGATTTCACCAATCTTTACTTCTATTGCGTCACCTATCACGCCGTGCGCACCTCGAATCTGCTGGCGCAGGAGCATCAGAAAAGTTTCGACGGTTTCGCAGAGTCGAAATACGCCAGCGGTCAATATTTCGATAAGTACACACAACAAGCGTGGCAACCGCGCACCGCGCGTGTGGCAAAACTGTTCGCTGATGCCGGACTTGCTCTGCCAACGCAGGCCGACTGGCAAGCGTTGCGTGCAGCGGTGATGCAAAATGGACTGTACAACCAGAACCTGCAGGCGATTCCGCCAACCGGTTCGATCTCGTACATCAACCATGCGACCTCCAGCATTCACCCGATTGTGTCGCGCATTGAGATCCGTAAAGAGGGCAAAACTGGCCGCGTCTATTATCCGGCTCCGTTTATGACCAACGACAATCTCGACCTTTATCAGGATGCGTACTCGATTGGGCCGGAAGCGATTATTGATACCTACGCCGAAGCCACGCAGCACGTCGATCAAGGCTTGTCGCTGACGCTGTTCTTCCGCGACGACGTCACCACGCGCGATATCAACAAAGCGCAGATTTACGCGTGGAAGAAAGGCATCAAAACGCTCTATTACATTCGTCTGCGCCAGATGGCGCTTCAAGGCACCGAGGTGCAGGGCTGCGTCTCCTGCTCACTGTGATGAAAACTATGCAACTAAGACAGATTCAAGCGATTAACTGGAACCGCATCCAGGACGAGAAAGACCTCGAGGTGTGGAACCGACTTACCAGCAACTTCTGGCTGCCGGAAAAAGTGCCGCTCTCCAACGATCTGCCGGCGTGGCAGTCGCTGGACCACCAGCAACAGCAGCTGACGATTCGGGTGTTTACCGGCTTAACGCTGCTCGACACCATTCAGAACGTGATCGGTGCGCCGGGCCTGATGGAAGATGCGATTACACCGCATGAAGAAGCCGTGCTGTCGAACGTCTCCTTTATGGAAGCGGTGCATGCGCGTTCGTACAGTTCGATTTTCTCCACGCTGTGTAACACCGCAGATGTCGATGCGGCGTATCGCTGGAGTGAAGAGAATGAAGCGCTGCAGAACAAGGCGAAGATTGTGCTAGAGCACTATCGCGCCGAAGATCCGCTGAAGAAGAAAATCGCCAGCGTGTTCCTTGAATCGTTCCTGTTCTACTCCGGTTTCTGGCTGCCAATGTATTGGTCGAGCCGAGGCAAGCTGACCAACACCGCTGACCTGATTCGTCTGATCATTCGTGACGAAGCGGTTCACGGTTACTACATCGGCTATAAGTACCAAAAAGCGCTGGAAAATGTTGATGCTGGTCGCCGTGAAGAGTTGCAACAGTTCGCGATTGATTTGCTGCTGGCGCTGTACGAAAACGAAGTGGTGTATACCGAAGCGTTGTACGGCGAAGTCGGCTGGGCTGAAGAGGTGAAAACCTTCCTGCACTACAACGCCAATAAAGCATTGATGAACCTCGGCTACGAAGCGCTGTTCCCGGCGGAACTGACCGCAGTGAACCCGGCGATCTTGTCCGCGCTGTCGCCTAACGCCGATGAAAACCACGACTTCTTCTCGGGTTCAGGCTCTTCCTATGTCATGGGCAAAGCCGTCGAGACTGAAGACGAAGACTGGAATTTTTAACATTAAAACCCGGTGCGCATTAATGCGCACCTTACATCGTAGGGTCGCCATTGATGGCGACCTGGATTCCACATTTATTTCCATCGCCTCGTCATAATTGATATTTAAATATCCCTAAACCGCCCTTCTCTATTTTCCTCACAACATCTTTTTTTACGTCATTGACACCATTTCCGCCGTGAAATAGTGATAAATCACACTCTCCTTCATAAAAAATTAATCCGCGCGCATCCCTTGTGAGCACTGGTGATTTTAGCCATTGACCGCTGCACGCACCGCCGAATATCGCCATTCAGGGTTGTCAGATAATTTCACTATGCTAGGGTATAGGGCGCTTAAATTTAATCAGGACCACAACAAGAAATAGTTAAACATTTAACCGGGAAATTAATTACTGCATGGCAATTAAACTCGAAGTAAAGAATTTATATAAGGTATTTGGGGATAATCCCGAAAAGGCATTTAAGCTGATCGATAAAGGCGAAAGCAAAGAGAGTATTCTGGCAAAAACCGGTCTCTCTGTTGGCGTCAAAAATGCCAGTCTGGCCATTGAAGAAGGCGAGATCTTCGTCATCATGGGGCTTTCAGGTTCAGGTAAGTCCACCATGGTTCGCCTTCTCAATCGTCTGATCGAGCCCACTCGCGGCCAGGTAATCATAGACGGTGTCGATATTGCCAAAATATCGGAATCGGAACTGCGTGAAGTACGCAGAAATAAGATCAGCATGGTATTCCAATCCTTCGCATTAATGCCGCACATGACGGTGCTAAATAACGCTGCTTTTGGCATGGAATTAGCCGGCGTCGCTTTGGCGGAACGTCAGGAAAAAGCGCTGGAAGCATTGCGTCAGGTTGGTCTGGATAATTACGCTCACTCTTATCCCGATGAACTTTCTGGCGGCATGCGTCAACGCGTTGGATTAGCCCGCGCATTGGCGATTAATCCTGATATTTTATTAATGGATGAAGCCTTCTCAGCACTTGATCCGTTGATTCGTACCGAAATGCAGGATGAACTGGTAAAACTGCAGGCGAAACATCAGCGTACCATCGTATTTATTTCTCATGACCTCGATGAAGCGATGCGTATTGGCGACCGTATTGCCATTATGCAGGGCGGCGAAGTGGTGCAGGTCGGCACACCGGATGAAATCCTCAATAATCCTGCCAACGATTATGTACGCACCTTCTTCCGCGGCGTCGATATCAGTCACGTGTTTAGCGCCAAAGATATTGCGCGTCGCAGCGCAGGTTCACTCATCCGTAAAGCCGCCGGTTTTGGTCCGCGTTCCGCCATCAAGCTGCTGCAGGATGAAGATCGCGAATATGGCTATGTGCTGGAGAAACAGAAGTTTGTTGGTGTGGTCTCCACCGATTCACTGAAAGCCGCGCTGGCGGCCGGTGAAGGGCTGGATAGCGCGCTGCTCGACACGCCGTTAGCGGTTCCTGCCGATACCTCCCTGAATGATCTGCTATCGCATGTGGCACAAGCGCCCTGCGCCGTGCCGGTGGTCAGCGAGGAGAATCAGTACGTCGGTATCATTTCGAAAAGCATGCTGTTGCGTGCTTTAGACCGTGAAGGAGCCTAATCATGAGTGAACAAACAGCGAATCCGTGGGAAAGCGCCAGCCAGACCACCCAGCAACCTGCCACAACCGATACCAGCGCCGCTGCCAGCAGCAGCGATCCCTGGGCGAGCGGCGGTGCCGCGCCTGCGGATAATAATAGCGCCGATGCATGGGGCGATCCCTCCGCCGCCAGCAGCGGTGGCCACGATGCCGCCAGCAATGCTGCCAGCAGCAGCGACTGGCTGAGCAGCGCGCCCGCTCCCGCGCCAGAACATTTCAACATCATGGATCCGTTCCATAAAACCTGGATTCCACTCGATAGCTGGGTAACGGAAGGCATCGATTGGGTGGTGAGCCATTTCCGTCCGGTGTTTCAGGGGATTCGCGTGCCGGTGGATTACATCCTCAGCGCGTTCCAGCAGTTACTGCTTGGCATGCCCGCGCCGGTGGCGATTGTGGTGTTTGCGCTGATCGCCTGGCAGATTGCCAGCCCGGCGATGGGTATTGCCACGCTGGTCTCGCTGATTGCCATCGGCGCAATTGGTGCCTGGTCGCAGGCGATGGTAACGCTGGCGCTGGTACTGACCGCCCTGCTGTTCTGCATCATCATCGGCTTGCCGCTCGGCATCTGGCTGGCGCGCAGTGAACGTGCCGCGCGCATTATCCGTCCGCTGCTGGATGCGATGCAGACCACGCCCGCCTTCGTCTATCTGGTGCCGATTGTGATGCTGTTTGGTATCGGCAACGTGCCGGGCGTGGTGGTGACCATTATCTTTGCGCTGCCACCGATTGTGCGCCTCACCATTCTTGGCATTAAGCAGGTGCCAGCCGATCTGATTGAAGCGAGTGAATCCTTCGGCGCCAGTCCGCGTCAGATGCTATTCAAAGTGCAGCTGCCACTGGCGATGCCGACCATCATGGCCGGTGTCAATCAGACGCTGATGCTGGCGCTGTCGATGGTGGTCATCGCCTCGATGATCGCGGTTGGCGGTCTCGGTCAGATGGTGCTGCGCGGCATTGGTCGCCTGGATATGGGCCTCGCCACCGTCGGCGGCGTGGGTATCGTGATTCTCGCCATTATCCTCGATCGTCTGACGCAGTCGATGGGCCGCGACAGCCGCAGCCGTGGCAGCCGTCACTGGTACAGCACTGGCCCGCTGGGTCTGCTGCTGCGCCCCTTCAGTAAAAAAGCCTGATTTCAATGGGCGGTCCACTGCGGCCGCCCGTCTCCGACGTAACACGTAAAATAAGGAATGACTATGCGCAAGACAGCTCTCATCGCTGCCGTCCTGACGACGTTCGCCGCGACGCACGTGTCCGCCGCCGACCTGCCCGGTAAAGGCATCACCGTTAAACCGACTCAAAGCACCATCTCTGAAGAGACCTTCCAGACGCTGCTGGTGAGCCGCGCGCTGGAGAAACTCGGCTATACCGTTGAGAAGCCAAGCGAGATTGATTACAACGTGGCGTACACCACCATCGCAGCCGGTGATGCCACCTTTATTGCCACTAACTGGAAACCGCTGCACGACGATATGTATAAAGCAGCGGGCGGCGATGCGAAGTTTTATCGTCAGGGCACTTATGTCGGTGGCGCTGCGCAGGGTTACCTGATCGATAAGAAAACCGCCGAGCAGTATCACATCACCAATATCGAGCAGCTGAAAGATCCAAAAATCGCCAAGCTGTTTGATACCAATGGCGATGGTAAAGCGGATTTGACCGGCTGTACGCCAGGCTGGGGCTGTGAAGCGGTGATTAATCACCAGATTGATGCCTATAAGCTGAGCAATACCGTAGAGCACAATCAGGGCAACTACTCAGCGATGATCGCCGATACCATCACGCGCTTTAAGCAGGGCAAACCGGTGTTCTATTACACCTGGACACCGTATTGGGTCAGCGATGTGCTGAAGCCGGGTAAAGATGTGGTATGGCTGCAGGTGCCGTTCTCTTCACTGCCAGGCGAGCAGAGCAAAGTTGATACCAAGCTGGCGAACGGTGCTAACTACGGTTTCCCGGTGAACACCATGCACATTGTCGCCAACAAAGCCTGGACCGAGAAAAATCCGGCAGCAGCAAAACTGTTTGCTGAGATGAAGCTGCCAATTGGCGACATCAACGCCGAGAATGCAGCGATGCATGCGGGCCACGCTTCTGAAGCCGATATCAATGGCCACGTTGATGGCTGGATCAAAGGTCACCAGGCGGAATTCGATAAGTGGATTCAGGACGCACTGGCGGCAGCGAAGTAACGCGTTTACATTAGCGTTGGTATTGTGGCGGCGCGATTTATCGCGCCGTTTTTCGTGCGATAAATGCTCTAAAATCACTCAGCGCAATAAATTGCGCAGCTACGGCAAGTTTCTTCCTTACCCTTTCTCATCCCCCGATAAGCGAAGCGTGCGCTATAGCGCACTGGTACGTCCTGTTAATTAACACACCATTGAAATAATTTTTTCGGTTACTATTACCCACAAATGATTATCTCTGTTCTCCTCGCGCAATGACTGCTTCCCGATTAGCGATCGAATTCCATCATTTTTGCTGGTATCGCATCCGCGCGGGCGTTGTTAAGAGCATGTTAATCAACACCTTGATTTTAGTGGACAAGCTGCATGCTAAAAGTGTTTAGAAATCGTAAAGATGAGACCAAACCGCTGAGCGATACTGTTCATTGATGATTGGCTTTGTTATGGTTAGCAGCGCAGTTATTCACCAGAGTTATTTTTTCTCGCGAAATTATTTATCAGTAAAAAGGTTTCCCGGGATCAATTGATGACATCGGCTGCCTGCATGATCAGGCGGGATGTCAGGGCGAAATGCCCTGGGTTAAGGAACAACCTGGAATGTCAGATGTTGACAATGTGATCGTACTAACAATCACCTGCGGAAATTGTGACTACGCTTAATCTGTCACCATCATTACTATACCAGTTGCAACTAAGAGGTTTTTTTAAAATGGAAAGTTCGTTTACTCCCATTGAACAGATGCTAAACATCCGTGCTAACCGCCATAAAGATTTTCCGCTGCAGGAGATCATTCTGACCCGCTTGTGCATGCATATGCAGGGAAAACTGCTGGATAATCGCAACAAAATGTTGAAGGCGCAGGGAATTAACGAGACCTTATTCATGGCGCTGATTACCCTTGATGCGCAGGAAAATCAGAGCATTCAGCCTTCAGAACTGAGTTCTGCCCTCGGCTCTTCACGCACCAATGCCACGCGTATTGCCGATGAGCTGGAGAAGCGCGGCTGGATCGAACGCCGTGAAAGCGAGAACGATCGTCGCTGCCTGCATCTGCATTTGACCGAAAAAGGTAATGAGTTCCTGCGTCAGCTGCTGCCACCGCAGCATCAGAGCCTGCAATACTTGTGGTCTTCGCTTTCCACTAACGAGCAGGATCAGCTGGAATCGATTACCCGTAAGTTACTTAACCGTCTCGATAAAATGGACGAAGATCAGGTTATCGCTTCCCTGTCGCGCTAATAGCAAGAAGTGCGACACAATCACCTTCCGAAATCGCTATTTTAATCCCCTTTTGTCCGGCCAGCGCTCAAGCGCTGGCTTTTTCGACTCGGGCAACCGTGTTGAAGGATCAGCACATCCCGACTAAATGGAAAACGTGGAGAACGACATGAGTGCGACAGCGGAAGCTCAAAGCCCGCAACAGCCAGCGAATAAAAAGAAGAAGCGCAAAGGTGTGCTGATCCTGCTGGCTATCGTGTTTGTAATTATTGGTGTTTCGTATCTGGCTTACTGGTATTTGGTGCTGCGTCACTTCCAGGAAACCGATGATGCCTACGTGGCAGGTAACCAGGTGCAGGTGATGGCGCAGGTTTCCGGCAGCGTAAACAAAGTGTGGTTTGATAACACCGACGTGGTGAAGAAAGGCGACGTTTTGGTCTCGCTGGATAAAACCGATGCCGAGCAGGCGTTTGAGAAAGCGCAGACCGCGTTGGCCACCAGCGTGCGTCAAACCCACCAGCTGATGATCAATGGCAAGCAGTATCAGGCTACCATCAAGCTGCAACAAACCGCGCTGGAACAGGCCGAAGCTGATCTGAAACGCCGCGAGCCGCTGGGCGCGTCTAATTTGATTGGTCGCGAAGAGCTGCAACACTCGCGTGATGCCGTGGCAACTGCCAAAGCACAGCTGGATGTGGCAGTGCAGCAATACAACGCTAACCAGGCGATGATTCTGAATACCGCGCTGGAAAACCAGCCGGCGGTACAGCAGAGTGCGGCTGAATTGCGCGATGCCTGGCTGGCGCTGCAGCGTACTGAAATCCGTAGCCCGATCGATGGCTTCATTTCACGTCGTAGCGTGCAGGTGGGTTCGCAAATCTCCACCACCACGCCGCTGCTGGCGGTGGTGCCGTCAACTAACCTGTGGATCGATGCGAACTTCAAAGAGACGCAGCTTGCCGGTGTGCGTATCGGTCAATCGGCCACGGTGATCAGCGATATCTACGGCGATGACGTGGAGTATCACGGCAAAGTGGTAGGTCTGGATATGGGTACCGGCAGCGCCTTCTCGCTGCTGCCTGCGCAGAACGCCACCGGTAACTGGATCAAAGTGGTTCAGCGTCTGCCAGTGCGTATCGAGCTGGATCCAAAACAAGTGGCGGAACATCCGCTGCGTATCGGCCTTTCCACGCTGGTAAAAGTGGACACGCAGAACAAAGATGGTGCCACGCTGGCCAGTGCCGCGCGTTCGCAAGCCGCGTATGAAAGTAATGCGTTGGCAATCGACCTCGCGCCGGTTAACCAGCTAATTACTGACATCGTTCGTGCCAACGCTGACTAACGCCGCGGGAGGCTGTTATGGCACAAAAACCGCTTGAAGGTGCGCCGTTAGTCCTGATGACCATCGCCCTGTCGCTGGCGACGTTTATGCAGGTACTCGACTCCACCATCGCTAACGTGGCGATTCCGACCATCGCCGGTAACCTCGGTGCCTCGAACTCACAGGGCACCTGGGTAATTACCTCTTTCGGGGTGGCAAACGCCATCTCGATTCCGATTACCGGTTGGCTGGCGAAGCGTATCGGTGAAGTGAAGCTGTTTACCTGGGCGACCATCCTGTTTGTGTTGGCGTCCTGGGCGTGCGGCATGTCCGAAAGCCTCGAGATGCTGATCTTCTTCCGTATCATTCAGGGCGTGGTTGCCGGTCCGCTGATTCCACTGTCGCAGAGCTTGCTGCTAAACAACTATCCGCCAGCGAAACGCAGCGTGGCGCTCTCGCTGTGGGCGATGACGGTGATTGTCGCGCCGATCTGCGGCCCGATTTTGGGCGGCTGGATCAGCGATAACTATCATTGGGGCTGGATCTTCTTCATCAACGTACCGATTGGTTTGGTGGTGGTGTTACTGACGCTGCAAACGCTGCGCGGACGTGAAACCAAAACCGAAATCCGCCCGATCGACATGGTGGGTTTGGTGCTGCTGGTGGTGGGCATTGGCTCGCTGCAGGTGATGCTGGATCGTGGTAAAGAGCTCGACTGGTTTAGCTCCACCGAAATCATTGTGCTGATGGTGGTCGCCGTGGTGGCGCTATTGGTGTTGCTGGTGTGGGAGCTCACCGACGACCATCCGATAGTCGATCTGTCGTTGTTCAAGATGCGCAACTTCACCATCGGCTGTTTGTCGATAAGCCTGGCCTATATGCTCTACTTCGGCTCGATAGTGTTACTGCCGCAGCTGTTACAGGAGGTATATGGCTACACCGCCACCTGGGCCGGATTGGCGTCGGCGCCGGTGGGGATTCTGCCGGTAATCCTGTCGCCGATTATTGGGCGCTTCGCGCACAAGCTGGATATGCGTAAGCTGGTGACCTTCAGCTTCATCATGTATGCCGTCTGTTTCTACTGGCGCGCCTACACGTTTGAGCCGGGGATGGATTTTGGTGCATCGGCGTGGCCACAGTTTATTCAGGGCTTTGCGGTAGCGTGCTTCTTTATGCCACTTACCACCATTACGCTTTCAGGCTTACCGCCAGAACGTATGGCGGCGGCATCGAGCCTGTCGAACTTCGTGCGTACGCTGGCGGGTTCCATCGGTACCTCGATCACTACCACTATGTGGAGTAACCGTGAATCGATGCATCACAGCTATCTGTCGGAGTCGGTGAATCCGTACAACGTCAATTCACAGCAGATGTATGACCAGCTGGAAAGTCTGGGCATTACCCAGCAGCAGGCCTCGGCGTATATCGCGCAGCAAATTACCAATCAGGGGCTGATTATCTCGGCGAATGAGATTTTCTGGGCATCGGCGGGTGTGTTCTTGATCTTGCTGGTGCTGGTGTGGTTTGCGCGTCCACCATTCGGTGCGGGCAGTGGTGGCGGCGGCGCTCACTAAGCGACACAAATAAAAACGGGCCTTGCGGCCCGTTTTTTTATGCGTTCTGACGCCACCATTCGGCGAGCAGAATACCGGTCGCCACGGACACGTTGAGGCTTTCAACGTTGCCGGTGCCGCCAATCGACAGGCTGAGATCGCCCTGCTGAAAAGCGCTGTCTGACAGACCTTCGCTCTCCTGACCTAACACCAGCACCATTTTGGCAGGCAGCTCGGCTTTCGCCAGCGGTGTGCCTTCGTGGCTTGAAGTGGTAACGATGGTGTAACCCGCTTTACGGAACGCTTCCAGGCCATCGGCAAAGCTTTCGCCGCTGATTGCCTGTACGTGCTCAGCACCACCTTCGGCGGTACGTACTGCCGCACCCGATTCCAGCAGCGAAGCATCATTCACCAGCAAACCTTTCACACCGAAGTGCGCGCAGCTACGCATAATGCCGCCAAGGTTGTGCGGGTTGCTGACATCTTCCAGCGCCAGCACGCAATCTTTGGTCGGTGCCTTTGTCAGCCACTCGGTAACCGGCATGCCCATGCGTTTTTTAATGATGAAGCACACGCCACCGTGATGTTCAGTTCCTGAGGCTTTGGTCAGCTCAGCATCTTCAACCACGTGATAGGCTTTGCGGTTGGCCGCCAGCCAGCGCAGGGTTTCGCGGAAACGCGGTGTTACGCTCTGAATAAACCAGGCGCGCACGATGCTTTCCGGACGGCTCAGGAACAGCGCCTGACAGGCATTTTCACCGTAGACGCGCGTCTCTTCCTGACGCTGACGGCGAATCTGCTCTGGATCGATCACCGGCTTGTTCGCGGCCTCATCCAGCTGGCTGTCATCGGCAACCGGTGGACGAGAAACGGTGCGCCACGGCGAATCACCGAAGCTGCGGTTGTCGTCACCACGATCGTCACGACGTCCAAAGCTGCGGCCGCGTTCGGTATTACTCGCACCGCGCGGTGCCGAACTGCGTGCGCCGCTACGGCCACCTTCTTCATTATTACGTGCACTGCTGCGAGGACCAGAACGACGATTATCTTCCTGGCGCGCAGCAGGACGGCCGCCTTTGCCGGTACGGGGATTCGGCTTTTGACCGCCATCCTCATCACGTACGTACATCACTTTTACCTTGCCGCTTTTGCCTTTAAATTCGTCGTTCATCTGTTCCTCCAGCATTGAGAGCGCGAAGATTACCTGATGTGTCGGTGCTTAGCTATCAACTATTGAACCTATTGGGCAATCCAGATTGAGCATAGCACTCAACCTTTTCATAATGTCCGGCAATCATCAGATTTACAGGTCCGGGTTGAGGTAAATATGAATACAGTTTGTGCCTCCTGTCAGGCAACCAACCGCGTGCCCGAGTCGCGCATTGCCGATGGAGCAAAATGCGGTCGTTGCGGCGGCGAGCTGTTCAACGGTGAAATCGCCAACGCGACTGCCGCCACGCTGGATAAGTATCTGCAAGACGATCTGCCAGTGGTGATCGACTTCTGGGCGCCGTGGTGCGGTCCATGCGTTAACTTCGCACCGGTGTTTAAAGATGTCGCTGATGAGCGCCGCGGCAAGGTACGCTTCGTGAAAGTGAATACCGAAGCCGAACCTGCGCTGAGCTCGCGTTTCCGCATTCGCAGCATCCCTACGATTATGCTGTTCAAGAACGGCGAGATGGTCGACATGCTGAATGGCGCAATGCCGAAAGCGCCCTTCAACGAGTGGCTCGACGAATCGCTGTAAACCGCTGATGGCCAGCCGCGTGCTGGCCTTCCTTATTACCTTTCCCGGCTAATTCCATTACACTGGCGTTTTTTATCCTGCCTGCGAACCTATGTTTGAAAATGCCGTTCTGCGCTTACGTGCGCAACGTTTAGCGCGCGCCACGCGCCCGTTTCTTGCGCGCGGTAATCGTGTCATACGTTGCCAGCGCTGCCTGCTGCCGCAGAAAAACTGTTTGTGCGCCACCATCCAGCCACAGCAAGCGCGCAGTCGCTTTTGCCTGGTGATGTTCGATACCGAGCCGATGAAGCCGAGCAATACCGGAAGATTAATCGCTGATGTTCTGCCGGACACCGAGGCGTTTGGCTGGTCACGCACCGAGCCAGATCCCGCGCTGCTAACAGCGGTGAAGAATGAGCTTTATCAGCCGCTGGTGGTTTTCCCTGCGTCTTACGCCGATGCCGATCGTGAAGTGCTCACCAGCCCGCCGCTCACCGGTAAGCCGCCGCTGTTTATTATGCTCGACGGCACCTGGACTGAAGCGCGCAAGATGTTCCGCAAAAGCCCGTGGCTGGATGCGTTGCCGGTGATGTCGCTGAACGTTTCTGCGCCTTCGCGCTACACGCTGCGCGAAGCCCACGGCGAAGGCCAGCACTGCACCGCCGAAGTGGCTGCCGCGCTGCTGGAACAGGCGGGCGATCTCGCCGCCGCCGCCGAGTTACAGCACTATTTCGCACGCTTCCGTCATGCTTATCTGGCGGGAAAACCACATCATCCGATTCATGCTCTGGAAGAAGCATTAAGTAGCGGAATCTGAAGCTGGCTCTCAGCCTGCGATCGGCGAATCGGCAAGCGCGGTAAAAAGCGTTTACAATCATGCCAATCTTGATAGCAGGAGCGGATGATGAGCCAACGCGGACTGGAAGCGCTGTTACGACCTAAATCAATCGCGGTAATCGGTGCATCAATCACACCGGGCCGCGCCGGCTACTTTATGATGCGTAACCTACTGGCCGGTGGATTTAGTGGTCCGGTTTTGCCGGTGACGCCGAAGTATAAGGCAGTGAGCGGCGTGCTGGCCTGGCCCGATATCGCCAGCCTGCCCTTCGCACCCGATCTCGCCATCATCTGTACCCACGCCAAACGTAATCTCGACCTGCTGCAGCAACTGGGTGAAAAAGGCTGTAAGGCCTGCATTATTCTCTCGGCCCCGTCCAGCCAGTTGGAAGAGCTGAAAGCCTGCGCGAGTCAGTGGCAAATTCGCCTGCTCGGGCCCAACAGCTTAGGTTTGCTGGCGCCGTGGCAAGGGTTGAATGCCAGCTTCTCGCCGGTGCCGATTGCTAAAGGTCGCATTGCTTTTATTTCGCAATCCGCAGCGGTCTCTAACACCATCCTCGATTGGGCGCAGCAGCGTAATCTCGGTTTCTCCTGGTTTATCGCGTTAGGCGATAGCCTGGATATCGACGTAGATGATCTACTGGATTTTCTCGCGCGTGACGGCAAAACCAGCGCTATTCTGCTCTACCTCGAACACCTCAGCGATGCGCGCCGCTTTGTTTCCGCTTCGCGCAGCGCCTCACGCAACAAACCGATTCTGGTGATAAAAAGTGGTCGCAGCCATCAGGCGCAAGCGATGATCGGCACCCACAGCGGACTGGATGCTGCCTGGGATGCGGCGATTCAGCGCGCCGGTTTGCTGCGCGTGCAGGATACGCACGAGCTGTTTACGGCGGTTGAGTCGCTGAGCCATATGCGTCCACTGCGCGGCGATCGCCTGATGATCATCAGCAACGGCGCGGCACCGGCAGCGCTGGCATTGGATGAACTGTATGCACGCAACGGTAAGTTGGCGACACTGAGTGATGAAACGTTGCAAGCGCTGGCCGCACTGCTGCCAGAAGGCGTTGGGCGCGGCAATCCGCTCGATTTGAAAGATGACGCGACACCCGCGCGCTATGTCGCCTGCATTGAACGGCTGCTGGATAGCCATGAACTCGATGCACTGATGATCATTCATGCGCCAAGCGCCGTATCGCCCTCCAGCGAAACCGCTGAGCAGATTATCGCTGCGGTTGCCAAACATCCGCGCGGCAAGCAGGTCACGCTACTGACTAACTGGTGCGGCGAATACTCCTCGCAGGCTGCGCGCCGCGCGTTTACTCAGGCCGGCATTCCCACCTGGCGCACGCCGGAAGGCACCGTCACCGCGTTCATGCATCAGGTAGAATATCGCCGCAACCAGAAGCAACTGCGTGAGACGCCCGCGCTGCCAATCGGATTGACGCAGAACAGTTCGCAGGCACATCAGCTGATTCAACAAGCGCTGGATAAAGGCATCACCACGCTGGATACCCATGAAGTGCAGCCGGTGTTGCAGGCTTACGGCCTGGCGACACTGCCCACCTGGATTGCCAGCGACAGCATCGCTGCTGCCAGCATTGCCGATCAGATTGGTTATCCGGTAGCGCTCAAGCTACGTTCACCGGATATTCCGCATAAGTCCGAGGTACAAGGCGTAATGCTGTATCTGCGTAGCGCCGCAGAAGTGGAACAAGCGGCTGAAGCCATTTTCGATCGTGTGCGCGAAACCCATCCACAGGCGCATATTGATGGCCTGCTGGTGCAGTGTATGGCGAACCGCGCCGGGGCACAGGAGTTACGCGTGGTGGTCGAGCAGGATCCGCTGTTTGGTCCCATTATCCTGCTGGGTGAAGGCGGCGTGGAGTGGCAGCCAGACAAGCAAGCTGCCGTGGCTTTGCCACCGCTGAATATGACGCTGGCGCGCTATCTGGTGATTCAGGCAATGAAAAGCGGCAAAGTTCGCAGCCGTAGCGCGATGCGACCGCTGGATATTACCGGGCTGAGCCAGCTGTTAGTGCAGGTTTCCAACCTGGTAGTCGATTGTCCGGAAATTCAGCGACTGGATATTCATCCGCTGCTGGCATCGGCCGATGAATTCACGCTGCTGGATGTCACGCTGCAGCTGGCGCCTTTCAACGGTGACAACGAAGCGCGCCTGGCGATACGTCCTTATCCGCACCATCTTGAAGAGCAGGTTCAACTGAAAGATGGGCAATATTGCCTGTTCCGCCCCATCCTGCCGGAAGATGAACCGCAGCTGCGCGCGTTTATTGCTCAGGTAACTAAAGAAGATCTCTACTATCGTTACTTCAGTGAAATCAATGAGTTTACCCATGAAGATTTGGCGAATATGACGCAAATCGATTATGACCGCGAAATGGCGATTGTCGCCGTACGCCAGCAAAACGGCGTTGACGAGATCATTGGCGTAACACGTGCGATCTCCGATGCCGATAATATCGATGCTGAATTCTCGGTGCTGGTGCGTTCCGACCTGAAAGGCTTGGGCATGGGCAGACGCTTGCTGGAGAAGATGATTCGCTATACGCGCGATCATGGCCTGCAACAATTGAACGGTATCACCATGCCAAACAATAGCGGCATGATTACGCTGGCGCGAAAACTCAATTTTCGCGTGAATATTCAACTGGATGATGGCATTGTCAGCCTGAATTTGCCGCTTGGTGATGTCATCAGCTAACCTGTACAGAAAGGTAAAAGTCCTCCTCTACAGGCCGGTTGATGGTATTATTTACCGTTAGGATCATGATTTGATGGCAAAAGGCCATGCAATGAACAGAGAAGAAGTGCACTGTGATGTTGTCTAAATTTAAACGTAATAAACACCAACAACACCTCGCACAGCTGCCTAAACTGTCACAATCCGTGTCGGATCTGACGACGCTTTACTCGCCTGCCGAGTTTCGCGAAATCCTGCTGACGAAAATTGCTTCAGCAGAAAAGCGTATCTGTATCACCGCGCTGTATCTTGAAAATGATGACGGCGGGCGGGGAATAATGCAGGCGCTGTACGCAGCGCGTCAGGCACGTCCGGAGCTGGATGTCTGTATTCTGGTTGACTGGCATCGTGCGCAGCGTGGTCGCATTGGCGCCGCCCGCGGCGTGACCAATGCTGACTGGTATTGCGAAATGGCGGCTCAGCATCCGGATATCGCTATTCCGGTTTACGGCATTCCGGTTAACACCCGTGAAGCGCTCGGCGTGCTGCATCTAAAAGGGTTTATCATTGATGATACGCTGCTCTACAGCGGCGCGAGCCTGAACGATGTCTATCTGCATCAGCATGATAAATACCGTTATGACCGCTATCAGCTGATCCGCAATCCACAGCTTACCGATACCATGTATGCGTGGATCTGCGAAAATCTCAAGGAATCCGATGCGGTTAACCGCCTCGATAAAACTGAGCGCCCTTCCAGCCCGGAAATTAAGAACGAAACGCGTCAATTCCGTCAGGAACTGCGCAGCTTTAACTATCAGTTTATCGGCAATGCAGATAATGAATCACTTGCCGTCACGCCGCTGGTTGGCCTGGGCAAACGCAGTCTACTGAATAAAACCATTTTCCATTTGATGCCTTGCGCCGAGCGCAAGCTGACGTTGTGCACGCCCTATTTCAACCTGCCAGCTATTCTGGTGCGTAACCTGATTCATTTACTGCGTCAGGGCAAAGAGGTTGAGATCATCATTGGCGACAAAACCGCTAATGACTTCTACATCCCGCCAGAACAGCCGTTTAAGATTATCGGCGCGCTGCCTTATCTTTATGAGATCAACCTGCGCCGCTTCCTTAGCCGTTTGCAGTATTACGTCAATAACGGTCAGCTGACGGTGCGCTTGTGGAAAGATGGCGAGAACAGTTATCACCTGAAAGGCATTTGGGTAGATGACGAATGGATGATGATCACCGGTAATAATCTCAATCCGCGCGCGTGGCGACTGGATCTGGAGAATGCGGTGCTGATTCACGATCCGCTGAATCAATTGGCCGAACAGCGTGAAAAAGAGCTGGCGCTGATTCGTGAGCATACTTCCGTGGTGCAGCATTTTCGCGAGCTGGAAAGTATCTCGGATTATCCAGCGAAAGTGCGCAAGCTGATTCGTCGCCTGCGCCGTATCCGCATCGATCGTTTGATTAGCCGTCTGCTTTAGCCGATGCGTGCGCTCATCCTCTACGTGGTTTTGCTGTGTAGTGGATGTGCGCATGTCGCCCAGGATAACTGGACTGGCAAAGATAAAGCACAACACTACTTCTCTTCCGCTGTTCTGGCTGCCGCTGGTAGCGAAATTTCCCAGCATCAGAATCACAGCCACGGGCAGAATTTGCGTTTCGGCTTTCTGTTTTCGTTAAGTTTTGGTGTGGGGAAAGAATTATATGACAGCCGCTCGGCAGGGAGCGGCTGGAGTTGGAAAGATCTTAGCTGGGATGTCGCCGGTGCCGCCAGCGGTATCGCACTGTGGAATCTCAGTCAGTAACTACAGCGAAATCCCCTTCCCTTTGCGATGCAGCATCAGCGATACCAGGAATGCTAAAGCGCCCATCGCCGAAACATACCAGAAGAAGCTGGTTTCAATACCTTCTCTTTTCAGCAGCAAGGCTACGTATTCTGCCGACCCACCAAAAATAGCATTCGCCACCGCATAGGAAAGCCCAACGCCCAGCGCCCGGACTTCTGGCGGAAACATCTCGGCTTTCAGGATTCCACTGATCGCGGTGTAGAAACTGGTGATGATCAGCGCCAACATGATCAAAGCGAATGCCAGCCAACTGCTCTGCACATTTTGCAGCATGATCAGAATCGGAACCGTGCAGATTGCTGCACCGGCACCGAAAATCATCATTGAGGCGCGACGACCGATTTTATCTGACAGTGCGCCAACAATTGGCTGAATCAACATAAACACCAATAAGCAACCGGTCATTAATCCACTGGCACTGCGCGCATCCATCCCGGCGGTGTTCACCAGATATTTTTGCATGTAGGTAGTGAAGGTATAGAAGCTTAACGAACCGCCCGCGGTAAAGCCCAGCACCATTAGAAACGCACGGGTGTGATTACGCAGTAATCCCGTAATACTGCCGGCATCACGATGTTCGCGATGTTTTTTCTCTGAGGTTTCGTTGAGTGAACGACGCAACCACAAAGCCACGACGGCCAGCGCCGCCCCGAGGAAGAATGGGATACGCCAGCCCCAACTGCGGAGTTCTTCATCGCTAAGAATTTGCTGCAAGACGACGACGGTCAGCACCGCCAATAGTTGGCCGCCAATGAGCGTCACATACTGGAATGAGGCATAAAATCCTTTTCGTCCTTCCAATGCTACTTCGCTCATATAAGTGGCACTGGTACCGTATTCCCCACCAACCGATAATCCCTGAAACATACGCGCCAGCAATAAAATCACGGGTGCGGCCAAGCCTATTTCGCCGTAGCCCGGTAGACAAGCGATCACTAATGATCCCAGACACATCATGCATACTGAGATCAGCATTGATGCTTTGCGGCCGTGACGATCGGCGATGTAGCCAAATAGCCATCCACCTATCGGACGCATTAGAAAACCAGCAGCGAAGACGCCGGCAGTTTGCAGCAATTGGGTGGTGGTATCACCGCTTGGGAAGAAGACGTGGGCAAAATAGAGTGAGAAGAAGGAGTAGACGTAGAAATCAAACCATTCGACTAAATTGCCGGAAGAAGCACCAACAATCGCCCAGATGCGCTTTTTACTGTCGGCTGCCGTTTCAGATAGTGCCACTTTTTGTTGTTGTGAGTCAGTCATGCTTACCTCTTTTCCTTGCGAAGAATTAACGCCAAAGGATTCAGTAAAGCATCTATTAACTGGTTACGGGAATTGTCTCTATTCCTGGATTACAAAATGTGACTACCAGGGAGTTTTTAGTGCAACTTTTTGCTGATTTTCATGCAAATTCAGTTAACTACTGGATTTTATAAGCTATGTACAAACGTAAAAAAGCCCCGAACTCTCGTTCGGGGCTTCTTCACTTATTTGATGCCTGGCAGTTCCCTACTCTCGCATGGGGAGACCCCACACTACCATCGGCGCTACGGCGTTTCACTTCTGAGTTCGGCATGGGGTCAGGTGGGACCACCGCGCTACAGCCGCCAGGCAAATTCTTGTGCACGAAACGAATATTTTTCACTGATGCCACGTTGCTTTCCCTCGCGTTACTCAGTCACATACTTCAGTATGCTCCTTCATTCCGTCTCGGTCGGCGCCTCGCCTCAGCGTAAAATCTTTCGTTTCCGCTAAATCTTTAATCCGTAAAACAAGCTGAAAATATCCGGTCTCTCAGACTAAAACGCCTCTGGCGTTGTAAGGTTAAGCCTCACGGGTCATTAGTACCGGTTAGCTCAACGCATCGCTGCGCTTACACATCCGGCCTATCAACGTCGTAGTCTTCAACGTCCCTTCAGGACTCTCAAGGAGTCAGGGAGAACTCATCTCGGGGCAAGTTTCGTGCTTAGATGCTTTCAGCACTTATCTTTTCCGCACTTAGCTACCGGGCAATGCCATTGGCATGACAACCCGAACACCAGTGGTGCGTTCACTCCGGTCCTCTCGTACTAGGAGCAACCCCCCTCAATTCTCCAGCGCCCACGGCAGATAGGGACCGAACTGTCTCACGACGTTCTAAACCCAGCTCGCGTACCACTTTAAACGGCGAACAGCCGTACCCTTGGGACCTACTTCAGCCCCAGGATGTGATGAGCCGACATCGAGGTGCCAAACACCGCCGTCGATATGAACTCTTGGGCGGTATCAGCCTGTTATCCCCGGAGTACCTTTTATCCGTTGAGCGATGGCCCTTCCATTCAGAACCACCGGATCACTATGACCTGCTTTCGCACCTGCTCGAGCCGTCACTCTCGCAGTCAAGCTGGCTTATGCCATTGCACTAACCTCCTGATGTCCGACCAGGATTAGCCAACCTTCGTGCTCCTCCGTTACTCTTTGGGAGGAGACCGCCCCAGTCAAACTACCCACCAGACACTGTCCGCAGCCCGGATCACGGGCCTACGTTAGAACATCAAACATTAAAGGGTGGTATTTCAAGGTTGGCTCCACGCAGACTGGCGTCCACGCTTCAAAGCCTCCCACCTATCCTACACATCAAGGCTCAATGTTCAGTGTCAAGCTATAGTAAAGGTTCACGGGGTCTTTCCGTCTTGCCGCGGGTACACTGCATCTTCACAGCGATTTCAATTTCACTGAGTCTCGGGTGGAGACAGCCTGGCCATCATTACGCCATTCGTGCAGGTCGGAACTTACCCGACAAGGAATTTCGCTACCTTAGGACCGTTATAGTTACGGCCGCCGTTTACCGGGGCTTCGATCAAGAGCTTCTCCTTGCGGATAACCCCATCAATTAACCTTCCGGCACCGGGCAGGCGTCACACCGTATACGTCCACTTTCGTGTTTGCACAGTGCTGTGTTTTTAATAAACAGTTGCAGCCAGCTGGTATCTTCGACTGGCTTCGGCTCGGGGAGCAAGTCCCTCTACCTACGCGCCAGCGTGCCTTCTCCCGAAGTTACGGCACCATTTTGCCTAGTTCCTTCACCCGAGTTCTCTCAAGCGCCTTGGTATTCTCTACCTGACCACCTGTGTCGGTTTGGGGTACGATTTCGTGTTACCTGGAGCTTAGAGGCTTTTCCTGGAAGCAGGGCATCAGTTACTTCATCACCGTAGTGACTCGTCATCACGCCTCAGCCTTAAGATATCCCGGATTTACCAAAGATATCAGCCTACACGCTTAAACCGGGACAACCGTCGCCCGGATAACCTAGCCTTCTCCGTCCCCCCTTCGCAGTAACACCAAGTGCAGGAATATTAACCTGCTTCCCATCGACTACGCTTTTCAGCCTCGCCTTAGGGGTCGACTCACCCTGCTCCGATTAACGTTGAACAGGAACCCTTGGTCTTCCGGCGAGCGGGCTTTTCACCCGCTTTATCGTTACTTATGTCAGCATTCGCACTTCTGATACCTCCAGCACCCCTCACAGGACACCTTCAACGGCTTACAGAACGCTCCCCTACCCAACAACACATAGTGTCGCTGCCGCAGCTTCGGTGCATGGTTTAGCCCCGTTACATCTTCCGCGCAGGCCGACTCGACCAGTGAGCTATTACGCTTTCTTTAAATGATGGCTGCTTCTAAGCCAACATCCTGGCTGTCTGTGCCTTCCCACATCGTTTCCCACTTAACCATGACTTTGGGACCTTAGCTGGCGGTCTGGGTTGTTTCCCTCTTCACGACGGACGTTAGCACCCGCCGTGTGTCTCCCGTGATAACATTCTTCGGTATTCGCAGTTTGCATCGGGTTGGTAAGCCGGGATGGCCCCCTAGCCGAAACAGTGCTCTACCCCCGAAGATGAGTTCACGAGGCGCTACCTAAATAGCTTTCGGGGAGAACCAGCTATCTCCCGGTTTGATTGGCCTTTCACCCCCAGCCACAAGTCATCCGCTAATTTTTCAACATTAGTCGGTTCGGTCCTCCAGTTAGTGTTACCCAACCTTCAACCTGCCCATGGCTAGATCACCGGGTTTCGGGTCTATACCCTGCAACTTAACGCCCAGTTAAGACTCGGTTTCCCTGCGGCTCCCCTATACGGTTAACCTTGCTACAGAATATAAGTCGCTGACCCATTATACAAAAGGTACGCAGTCACCCCATAAATGAGGCTCCCACTGCTTGTACGTACACGGTTTCAGGTTCTGTTTCACTCCCCTCGCCGGGGTTCTTTTCGCCTTTCCCTCACGGTACTGGTTCACTATCGGTCAGTCAGGAGTATTTAGCCTTGGAGGATGGTCCCCCCATATTCAGACAGGATACCACGTGTCCCGCCCTACTCTTCGAACTCACAGTATGTGCACTTTCGTGTACGGGGCTATCACCCGGTATCGCGCGACTTTCCAGACGCTTCCACTAACGCACAAACTGATTCAGGTTCTGGGCTGTTCCCCGTTCGCTCGCCGCTACTGGGGGAATCTCGGTTGATTTCTTTTCCTCTGGGTACTTAGATGTTTCAGTTCCCCAGGTTCGCCTCGCAACACTATGTATTCATGTTGCGATGATGCACTGAGTGCACCGGGTTTCCCCATTCGGACATCGTCGGCTGTAGCGGTTCATATCACCTTACCGACGCTTTACGCAGATTAGCACGTCCTTCATCGCCTCTGACTGCCAGGGCATCCACCGTGTACGCTTAGTCGCTTAACCTCACAACCCACAGGCGTTTTGCAACGCGTGCAGACTGCAAGCATTTGAGAGACTCGAACATGTTGTTATTCATTTCCTATTACGGAGAAATGAACCAACACGTCGTTTCAATTTTCAGCTTGTTCCGGATTGTTAAAGAGCAATAACTTCGCAATGTACCCGAGGATACATTCTGAAGTTAGTTATCAACGTGGGGTCGTTGATGGTGGAGCTAAGCGGGATCGAACCGCTGACCTCCTGCGTGCAAGGCAGGCGCTCTCCCAGCTGAGCTATAGCCCCATAGAGTTTTGCAAAACGCGTGCTTACCAGGAGAATTCTTTCAGGTTCGAGGCGTGTCGATACGAAGCATACTCAAGTATGCGATCTATCGGCACAACGCGGAAACTGGAAGAATTTGGTAGGCCTGAGTGGACTTGAACCACCGACCTCACCCTTATCAGGGGTGCGCTCTAACCACCTGAGCTACAAGCCTGCAGGCGTTTTACGCTCTTCTTTAATTTCATCAGACAATCTGTGTGAGCACTGCGCGGGAAGGTATCTTCAGGTAAGGAGGTGATCCAACCGCAGGTTCCCCTACGGTTACCTTGTTACGACTTCACCCCAGTCATGAATCACAAAGTGGTAAGCGCCCTCCCGAAGGTTAAGCTACCTACTTCTTTTGCAACCCACTCCCATGGTGTGACGGGCGGTGTGTACAAGGCCCGGGAACGTATTCACCGTAGCATTCTGATCTACGATTACTAGCGATTCCGACTTCACGGAGTCGAGTTGCAGACTCCGATCCGGACTACGACGCACTTTATGAGGTCCGCTTGCTCTCGCGAGGTCGCTTCTCTTTGTATGCGCCATTGTAGCACGTGTGTAGCCCTACTCGTAAGGGCCATGATGACTTGACGTCATCCCCACCTTCCTCCAGTTTATCACTGGCAGTCTCCTTTGAGTTCCCGGCCGAACCGCTGGCAACAAAGGATAAGGGTTGCGCTCGTTGCGGGACTTAACCCAACATTTCACAACACGAGCTGACGACAGCCATGCAGCACCTGTCTCAGAGTTCCCGAAGGCACCAAAGCATCTCTGCTAAGTTCTCTGGATGTCAAGAGTAGGTAAGGTTCTTCGCGTTGCATCGAATTAAACCACATGCTCCACCGCTTGTGCGGGCCCCCGTCAATTCATTTGAGTTTTAACCTTGCGGCCGTACTCCCCAGGCGGTCGACTTAACGCGTTAGCTCCGGAAGCCACTCCTCAAGGGAACAACCTCCAAGTCGACATCGTTTACGGCGTGGACTACCAGGGTATCTAATCCTGTTTGCTCCCCACGCTTTCGCACCTGAGCGTCAGTCTTTGTCCAGGGGGCCGCCTTCGCCACCGGTATTCCTCCAGATCTCTACGCATTTCACCGCTACACCTGGAATTCTACCCCCCTCTACAAGACTCTAGCCTGCCAGTTTCGAATGCAGTTCCCAGGTTAAGCCCGGGGATTTCACATCCGACTTGACAGACCGCCTGCGTGCGCTTTACGCCCAGTAATTCCGATTAACGCTTGCACCCTCCGTATTACCGCGGCTGCTGGCACGGAGTTAGCCGGTGCTTCTTCTGCGGGTAACGTCAATCGGTGAAGTTATTAACTCCACCGCCTTCCTCCCCGCTGAAAGTACTTTACAACCCGAAGGCCTTCTTCATACACGCGGCATGGCTGCATCAGGCTTGCGCCCATTGTGCAATATTCCCCACTGCTGCCTCCCGTAGGAGTCTGGACCGTGTCTCAGTTCCAGTGTGGCTGGTCATCCTCTCAGACCAGCTAGGGATCGTCGCCTAGGTGAGCCATTACCCCACCTACTAGCTAATCCCATCTGGGCACATCCGATGGTGTGAGGCCCGAAGGTCCCCCACTTTGGTCTTGCGACGTTATGCGGTATTAGCTACCGTTTCCAGTAGTTATCCCCCTCCATCGGGCAGTTTCCCAGACATTACTCACCCGTCCGCCACTCGTCACCCGAGAGCAAGCTCTCTGTGCTACCGTTCGACTTGCATGTGTTAGGCCTGCCGCCAGCGTTCAATCTGAGCCATGATCAAACTCTTCAATTTAAGTTTGATTTGCTGAAACAAGTTCAGCGGTGCTCATCTGTAAAACGTCATAATGAATTTCATTATGTGTTCACTCGTGAGGCTTTGATATTTTTTACGTCCGGAGACGCTGATATCAATCCTGCGAGTGCCCACACAGATTGTCTGATAAATTGTTAAAGAGCGTTGCGAACAGCGGCTGAACCGTCTGTCGCGAGGTGGCGTATACTACGCTACTCTCCTTCGGAGTCAAACACTTTTTTCAGCGTTTTCATCCGGCGGGATGAATTTCTTCACTCCCTGCTGAGCCGTCTGCGTTGCCGCTTTGCCGTCTCAGTGGTGGCGCATTATAGGGAGTTCCTTTCGGCTGACAAGTGCTAATTTGAAGTTTTCGCGCAACCGCTCACTTTCCAGGCTATACGTTGCAAAAAGCAGCTGATTCTTGTGATAAGGCCAAAAAAAACGGGCCCGCAGGCCCGTTTTAATCGGAAGTGATTACTGATGAGCAACAATCACCTCATCTTTTACATCCATTTCGATGGTTTTTCCCGGAACCAAGGCACCAGAAAGAATCTGCTGTGCCAGCGGATTTTCAATCTGCTGCTGGATAGCACGTTTCAATGGACGCGCACCATAAACCGGGTCATAGCCATTCTCGCCGAGCAGTTTGAGCGCCTCATCGGAGATATGCAGCTGATAGCCGCGCTCCTCAAGACGTTTATACAAACGTTGCAACTGAATCTGCGCAATGGAAGCAATGTGTTTTTCGCCCAATGGGTGGAACACCACCATGTCATCGATACGGTTGATAAACTCTGGGCGGAAATGCTGCCCCACAACCGTCATCACCACCTCTTTCATCTCCGCGTAATCCAGAGAACCGAAACGTTCCTGAATAAGATCGGAGCCAAGGTTCGAGGTCATGATCACCACGGTATTGCGAAAATCGACTGTACGACCTTGTCCATCGGTTAAACGCCCATCATCAAGCACCTGCAACAGGATGTTGAAGACATCAGGATGCGCCTTCTCCACCTCATCCAACAAAATCACCGAATAAGGACGACGACGCACCGCTTCGGTCAGATATCCGCCCTCTTCATAGCCGACATATCCCGGAGGCGCACCCACCAGCCGCGATACCGAGTGTTTTTCCATAAACTCGGACATATCAATACGCACCATCGCGTCATCGCTGTCGAACAGGAAGTTAGCCAGCGCTTTACACAATTCGGTTTTACCGACACCCGTTGGTCCAAGGAACAGGAAGGAACCAATTGGGCGATTCGGATCCGACAAGCCGGCGCGACTACGACGAATGGCATTCGAAACCGCTTCTACCGCTTCGTTCTGGCCGATAACCCGTGAGTGCAGCTCTTGCTCCATACGCAGCAATTTATCGCGCTCACCTTCCATCATGCGTGCGACCGGTATTCCGGTCCAACGCGCCAGCACATCGGCAATCTCCACATCCGTTACGCGATTACGTAACAGCTTCATGGTTTTGCCTTCAGACTGCGTAGCAATGGCTAACTGTTTCTCAAGTTCCGGAATTTTTCCGTACTGCAGTTCAGACATCTGACCCAGGTCGCCAACGCGACGTGCTTGCTCCATTGTCAGGCGCGCTTGTTCCAGCTCTGCTTTGATGTTCTGCGTGCCAGTTAAAGAGGCTTTTTCTGCTTTCCACTCTTCTTCCAGCTCAGCATATTCACGCTCTTTCTGGTCAAGTTCGCTTTCCAGCATTTCCAGACGCTTCACGCTGGCATCATCAGACTCTTTCTTCAGCGCCTGCTGCTCCAGTTTTAACTGGATGATACGGCGCTCAAGGCGATCGAGTGATTCTGGCTTCGAATCCATCTGTAAACGAATACTTGAAGCTGCTTCGTCTATCAGGTCGATGGCCTTATCCGGCAGCTGGCGATCAGAGATATAACGGTGCGACAACGTCGCCGCAGCCACAATCGCCGGATCGGTGATCTGCACATGGTGGTGCAGTTCATAGCGTTCTTTCAGTCCGCGCAGAATGGCGATGGTATCTTCCACACTCGGCTCAGCAACAAAGACTTTCTGGAAACGACGTTCCAACGCCGCATCTTTCTCAATGAACTGACGATACTCATTCAGCGTGGTTGCGCCGACACAGTGCAACTCACCGCGAGCCAATGCTGGTTTCAGCATGTTGCCCGCATCCATTGCACCATCGGCTTTACCGGCGCCAACCATGGTATGCAGTTCGTCGATAAACAGAATGACGTTGCCTTCCTGCTTTGCCAGGTCGCTAAGCACGCCTTTGAGGCGCTCTTCAAATTCACCACGATATTTGGCGCCCGCCACCAGCGAACCCATATCCAGCGCCAGCACGCGACGGCCTTTCAGACCTTCCGGCACTTCACCATTGATGATGCGCTGCGCTAAACCTTCGGCGATAGCCGTTTTACCGACGCCAGGTTCACCAATCAGCACTGGGTTATTTTTGGTACGACGCTGCAACACCTGAATGGTGCGGCGGATTTCTTCATCACGACCAATCACCGGATCCAGCTTTCCGAGTTCGGCACGCTCTGTAAGGTCGATGGTGTATTTTTTTAATGCCTGACGCTGATCTTCAGCCCCTTGATCGTTCACGCTGTCTCCTCCCCGTATTTGCTCGATGGCCTTAGAGAGTTTTTCCGACGTCGCGCCAGCTGATTTCAATAGGTCAGCCAGCGAGCCACGTGAATCGAGGGCCGCCAATACAAATAATTCAGATGATATAAAGTTGTCGCCGCGCTTTTGCGCCAGCTTGTCGCAAAGGTTGAGTACCCGAATCAGATCGGCTGATGGCTGTACATCGCCATCGGTCCCTTCAACCTGCGGTAGTCGATTAATCGCTTGTTCAATGCTGGTACGCAGGCCAGCCACGTCGGCACCCGCTGCGCTGAGCAACGGACGCACCGATCCGCCTTCCTGATTGAGCAATGCGCTCATCAAATGAAGGGGTTCAATGAATTGATTGTCATGTCCCAGAGCAAGGGACTGTGCATCGGCAAGTGCCAGTTGAAATTTATTAGTAAGACGATCCAGACGCATAATTCCTCCCATTACAGGTCAAAATGCTACTGGAGATTAAATGAGGTCATCCCTCAAATTTTTCAAGGTTAATGACCTGAGTTGTGAGCAAAAAATACGCTAACTGGACCGTCTTGTGGCGTAAGGTTATCTCAGCCAAATCAAAGTTGCCATACGCCCGGTGATTCCGTCGCGTCGGTAGGAGAAAAAATCATCGCGCTCCTGGAAGGTACAACGCGTAGAACCACTGATGGAATGTACGCCGGCCGCTTGTAACCGCTGACGAGCCAGCAGCCAAATATCGGCGAAGTATTTGTTACCTACCGGGCGGAAAGCTTCTTCCGCTTTTGAATCATGCGCCATAAACGCCGTTCTGACTTCCGGACCAACTTCAAATGCCTGTGGCCCAATTGCCGGACCAAGCCATGCATGAATGTCATGTGGCGAGCAGTGAAACTGTGACAACGTCTGTTCCAGCACGCCATTACAGAGACCACGCCAACCCGAGTGCGCTGCAGCGACTTCACTACCATCCTTGCTACAAAACAGCACCGGCAAACAATCCGCCGTCATTACTGCGCAAACAACCCCGCTTTCACGGGTGATGGCGGCATCTGCGCGCGGTAGAGGATCGCTGGCGGGTAAACGCGCAACCACTTGGCCATGAATCTGATCCAGCCATTGCGGCATTGCAGGTAGCGCCAGTTGCTCAACTAGATGTTGACGATTCTGAGCAACATGCGCTTCAGCGTCGCCAACGTGCCCACCAAGATTCAATGAATCCCAGGGGGCAGCGCTGACGCCGCCGTATCGCGTGGTGGAACATGCCCGAACATGCTGCGGCGCAGGCCAATCCGGGATGATCCATTCACTCATAGCCAATCCATCTGATCGCGGAATTCAAGGGTATCGGCTTTCAGCGCATCAATTAAATCGACCATATCCTGCGGCAACGGTGCATGCCATTCCATCTCAATACCGGTAATGGGGTGATAGAGACGTAACATCGTGGCATGCAGCGCCTGGCGATCAAAACCACGTAACGTAGTGATGAATGCTTCAGATGCACCTTTTGGTGGACGTGGACGGCCACCGTACAGCGGATCACCCACCAGCGGATGGTTGATATGCGCCATATGCACACGAATCTGATGCGTACGACCGGTTTCAAGGCGTAAACGCAAACGCGTATGGGCACGGAAGTGTTCCATGATGCGATAGTGCGTGGTGGCCGGTTTACCCATCGGATGCACCGCTATGTGTGTGCGTTTGGTTGAGTGGCGCGCCATTGGCTGATCCACAGTACCGCCTGCGGTCATGGTGCCGATCGCTACCGCTTCATATTCACGCGTAATTTCGCGCAGCTGCAGCGTTTCAACCAGGTGAGTTTGTGCAGGAACGGTTTTCGCTACCACCATCAAGCCGGTGGTATCTTTATCCAGACGATGAACAATCCCTGCGCGAGGCACGTCAGCGATCGGTGGATAGTGATAAAGCAGTGCGTTAAGCACCGTGCCATCCGGATTACCGGCGCCGGGATGCACCACCAAACCGCGAGGTTTGTTGATAACCAGAATGTCGTCATCTTCATAGACGATGTTCAGCGAGATGTTTTGCGCTTCCCAGCGTTGCTCTTCTTCGATCTCAGCATCAATCGAGACATGCTCACCGCCAAAAACTTTTTCTTTTGGTTTATCGATGATAGTGCCGTTGACGCTGACTCGGCGCTCAAGAATCCATTCTTTTATGCGAGAACGTGAATAATCAGGGAACAATTCTGCCAAAGTCTGATCTAAGCGTTGTCCAAGTTGTGCTTCGGACACCGTTGCGGTGAGTTGAACTTGTTGTGCCATATACAGCTTCTTCGTTAACGTTGGGTTTTCACGGCGATGCCGTTTAATATAATGTGCTATCGTACCTGGTCATAACTGGGAGCTATACGGACAGCTTCTGCTACAACACTTTGAGGATAATCATTTCGTCATGACGCGTATGAAACATCTGGTGGCTGCTGCCACACTGAGCCTGAGCCTGGCGCTTGTGGGTTGTTCTGGCTCATCAGATCCAGTCCCGGACAGCCCGCCGTCTGAAATTTACGCCACGGCCCAGCAAAAGCTGCAGGACGGTAACTTTAAAGCGGCGATTAAGCAACTGGAAGCACTGGATAACCGCTATCCATTTGGTCCTTACTCGCAGCAAGTACAGCTGGATTTGATCTACGCGTATTACAAAAATGCCGATCTGCCACTGGCGCAAGCCGCTATATCTCGCTTTATGCGTCTCAATCCAACCCATCCGAATATCGACTATGTCATCTATATGAAAGGTCTGACGGATATGGCGCTGGATGATTCTGCACTGCAGGGCTTCTTCGGTATCGATCGTTCCGATCGTGATCCGACGCACGCTCGTGATGCTTTCCGTGACTTCTCGCAATTACTGCGCGGTTATCCAAACAGCCAATATGCTGCGGATGCGCAGAAACGTTTGGCATTCCTGAAAGAGCGCCTGGCGAAGTATGAACTCTCGGTGGCGCAATTCTATACCAAGCGCGGTGCCTATGTCGCTGTTGTTAACCGCGTGGAAACCATGATGAAGGATTATCCGGATACTGAGGCGACGCATGAAGCGCTGCCGTTGATGGAAAATGCTTACCGCCAGCTGCAGTTGACGGCTGAAGCTGACAAAGTAGCAAAAATCATTGCGGCAAATAATCAGTCCTGATTATGACACCCACAAAAAAGCAGCCCATGAGGCTGCTTTTTTTATGTCATTTAGTAGATAACTCAACAATTTTAGAGATTTATCGCTGCGGTTATCCATTCAATGATGCGCCCTTCCTCACTCGTCTTCAAGCATTTCCGGCTACTTTCCCGGCCTTTCTCACAATTAAGCGGCATTGACAAAAAGTGACATTTCAATGTGATTTAGATCACACATTTTCTTAATATCCGCGGTATGCTGGTCCTACCCAGACGGAAATGACAGAGAGGTTTAACTATGATTCTGAACATTACCAGCAAACAAATGGAAATCACCGAGGCCATCCGTAACCACGTTGAAGAGCGTCTCGCCAAGCTGGAAAAATGGCAAACACATCTGATAAACCCTCACATTGTGTTATCGAAAGAGCCGAAGGAGTTTGTGGCTGATGCCACCATTAATACCCCTAACGGAACGCTGGTTGCCAGTGCGAAACATGATGATATGTACACGGCCATCAATGACTTGATTGCCAAGCTGGAGCGACAACTTAATAAAGCGCAACATAAACCCGAAGCACGTCGCGCCAATAGTAGTGTGAAAGATTTTCTTCCTACGGAATAAACAAACATCTTTAGTAACGCGCCTTCGGGCGCGTTTTTTATTGACAGCTTTAAATCACTGCGGTTACTCTCAAGCCACTTCATTTATGGAAACAACCATGAAACATCTGCCGTTCTTCTTCGCATTCTTTTTTACCTTCCCCTGATTGGGAGGCGATTCGTCATGTGAAAATGAATGCGAAGACGAACAACAAAGCCTCCCAAATGGGAGGCTTTTTTATTGGACATTTTACAGGTGAGCCCTATGAATCCCGAAAATCCGCTGCTGGCCTTACGCGATAAAATCAGCGCCGTTGATGAAAAACTGTTAGCGCTTTTGTCGGAGCGTCGCACACTGGCTGTTGAAGTTGCCCAAGCTAAACTGGCAACGCATCGCCCTATCCGAGACGTAGAACGTGAACGCGCACTGCTGGAAAACCTGATTTCTCTGGGTAAAAAGCATCAGCTTGATGCGCATTATATTACCCGCCTGTTCCAGCTGGTAATTGAAGATTCTGTTCTTACCCAGCAAGCCTTGTTGCAAAAGAATCTCAACCATCCACACGCTCACGCGCCGCGCATTGCATTCCTTGGCCCGAAAGGTTCTTACTCACATCTAGCGGCGCGTAAATATGCCACCCGACATTTTGATTCGATGGTGGAGATCGGCTGCCTGAAATTCCATGACATTATTCATCAGGTCGAGAGTGGTCAGGCGGATTACGCGGTAATGCCGATTGAAAATACCAGCTCTGGCTCGATTAACGACGTTTACGACCTGCTTCAGCAAACTACGCTATCGATTGTGGGTGAACTGACCATTCCAATTGAGCACTGTGTGCTGGTCAACAGCAGCACCGATCTACAGCAGATCGAAACGGTGTACAGCCATCCACAGCCATTCCAGCAGTGCAGCCAATTCATCAATCGCTTCCCGCAATGGAAAATCGAATACACCGAAAGCACCGCTGCAGCGATGGAGAAAGTGGCCGCGATGAATTCCCCGAAGGTTGCCGCATTGGGTAGTGAAGCGGGCGGTGAGCTGTATGGATTGCAGGTACTGGAACGCAACCTGGCCAATCAACAGCAGAACCATACGCGCTTCATCGTGCTGGCACGTAAAGCGATTGAGGTTTCCGGCCAGGTTCCGGCGAAAACAACGCTGATTATGGCGACTGGCCAACAAGCGGGCGCATTGGTTGAAGCGCTGATGGTATTGCGCAACCACGGCCTGATCATGAGCAAACTGGAAAACCGTCCAATTAACGGCAATCCATGGGAAGAGATGTTTTATATTGATGTGCAAGGCAATCTGCAATCAGAGAATATGCAGTTGGCGTTAACGGAGTTAAGCGGCTTGACCCGTTCATTAAAAGTTCTCGGCTGTTATCCAGGCGAGAATGTAGTGCCGGTTGAGCCGCGCCTCTAAGCAAAAAGGCATCCTAACGGATGCCTTTTGTTTTTACTGCCGGCTGTCGTTCGCCGATCGCAGCATGCTTCTGCTTTCGACCAGGAAGCGTTTCGCGTAATCACCAAACCAGTGTTCAACCCGCTCGAAGCTATCGATGAAGGCTTGCTTATCGCCCTGCTCGAGCAGTTTGATCGCATCACCAAATCGTTGGTAATAACGTTTGATCAGCGCCAGATTACTCTCTGAAGACATAATAATGTCCGCGTAAAGCTGTGGATCCTGCGCAAACAGACGTCCAACCATCGCCAGCTCAAGGCGGTAGATTGGCGAAGACAACGCCAACAGCTGATCCAGATTAACGTTCTCTTCCGCCAGGTGCAGACCATAAGCGAAAGTTGCAAAGTGACGCAGTGCCTGAATAAACGCCATATTCTGGTCGTGCTCAACGGCACTGATACGATGCAGGCGCGCACCCCAAACCTGAATCTGCTCAAGGAACCACTGATAAGCTTCCGGCTGACGGCCATCGCACCACACCACAACCTGCTTCGCCAGGCTGCCGCTGTCCGGACCAAACATCGGATGCAAGCCCAGAACCGGTCCAGTGTGCGCGGCTAGCATCGCTTGCAGCGGGCGATTCTTCACCGAGGCTAGATCGACTAAAATGCAGTCTTCTGGCAATTTCGGCAGCTCACCGATAATTTGCTCTGTGAGATGGATTGGCACACTGATGATCACCATGCCCGCATCTTTCAGCAGCTCGTCCGAACGTTCCCAATCGCCTTTATCCAGAATGCGGACCTGATAGCCAGAAAGTGTCAGCATCTTTTCAAACAGACGCCCCATCTGGCCGCGGCCACCCACTATTACCACCGGACGCAGCGTAGGACACAGTGTTTTAAAGCCTTTGTCATTTTCATGCGCATAAGATTCACGCATCAAGCGACGCAATACATCTTCAATCAAATCCGGCGATACACCGAGCGCTTCAGCTTCCTGACGGCGAGAAGCCAACATGCTGGCCTCACGCTCGGGAACATAGATCGGCAAACCGTAGCGGCTTTTAACTTCCCCTACTTCGGCTACCAGCTCCAGTCGTTTTGCCAGTAACCCAAGTAGTGCTTTATCTACTTCATCGATTTGATCGCGTAGCGCGGTCAGTTCAGCCACCATGACTCATTACACCTCGTGTGACAGACGCGCCGACAGCACTCCCTGCAGATCCTGATGGATTTCACGCAGCAACGTTTCAGTGGTTTCCCAGTCGATGCAAGCATCAGTGACGGATACACCGTATTTCATTTCGCTACGTGGCTGTTCAGAAGACTGATTGCCTTCATGAATGTTGCTTTCCAACATCAGGCCAATGATGGAACGGTTTCCATCTTTAATCTGCGCGATAGCCGATTCGGCTACGCCAGGCTGGCGGCGATAGTCTTTGTTAGAATTACCATGGCTGCAATCTATCATTAAGGCCGGACGCAGTCCCGCTTTCAGCATCTCTTTTTCACACTGAGCGACATCTTCTGGACCGTAGTTTGGTGCTTTACCACCGCGCAGAATCACATGCCCATCTGGGTTGCCCTGGGTTTGCAGCAAGCAAACCTGACCAGCCTGATTGATACCTACAAAACGGTGCGGCATCGCAGCGGCGCGCATGGCGTTAATCGCGGTACCAAGGCTGCCATCCGTACCATTTTTAAAACCAACCGGCATGGAAAGGCCTGAAGCCATTTCACGGTGGGTTTGTGATTCAGTGGTACGCGCACCGATCGCTGACCAGCTAAACAGATCGCCAAGGTATTGTGGGCTATTGGGGTCCAGCGCTTCGGTCGCCAGCGGTAATCCCATCTCGACGAGATTAACCAACAGCTGACGTGCGATATGCAGGCCGGCTTCCATATCAAACGAGTTGTTCATGTAAGGATCGTTGATTAACCCTTTCCAGCCGACGGTGGTTCGAGGTTTTTCAAAATAAACGCGCATAACGATGTACAGCTGATCCTTCAACTGTGCAGAGAGAGATTGCAACTGACGGGCATAGGCAAGTGCGGCTTCGGTATCGTGAATCGAACAAGGACCACAAACCACCAACAGGCGCGGATCGCGGCCCGCAATAATGTCGGCAATGGTCTGGCGAGAAGACGCAATTTGCGCTTCCTGCGCCGCAGTGAGCGGGAATTTGGCTTTCAGCTCTTGCGGGGTAATCAAAATTTGTTCGTCGGCGATATGCACATTGTTCAGCGCGTCTTTCTGCATGATTGCGATCCTTTTTACTGGTTTATGCGGTTTGGGATCCTCACTGAGGATGGCGCTTACTTTATCACATCATGTACATCTTGCAATCCACACATGTACACTTTTATTACCAGCAAAATAAAAAACTACTTAAAAAAGCACATAAACCATCAATATCAAAAACTTAAGTGAACACATCAAAACGCCGCTTTGTAAACAAATAATTACACCACAATAAATCCCGTTAGTGATTTTTGCCAGTAGCCGAGCTAACATTCTGTTATTCATTATTTTTTCAGAGATCGTGCGATGTCCATTTCGCTTGTCACACTGCGTCATTTCACGTTGCAGGATATCGACGCTTTTGCCCAGGCCGTCAACGAATCGCTAGGTACGTTAAAACCCTGGATGGCTTGGGCCCACGACGATTATCATCCTGATGAAGCTGCCAGCTGGATCGATTTTACGCGCATTCAACGCAGTAAACGCGAAGCGGAAGAGTTCGCTATTGTGGATGGCAACAATCGGTTGCTGGGAAGCGCCGGTATTCGTTTCGCAAAGAATCCAGGCGAAAGCAGTGCATTAGGATATTGGGTGCGCAGCGATGCTCAGCGGCAAGGCGTTGCGACGCGTGCGGTGGCGCAGTTGGTCGAATTTGGCTTCCAGTATCCACATATCAATCAGCTAGAGATTCTGGCAGCAGAAGAGAATTACGCCAGTCGAGCGGTTGCCTTACGCAGCGGGTTCACATTGGTTGATTATTGCTTTGGGCTGATCATTCTGGAGAGCGGAGCGGTGAACGCCGCGATTTATCATTTACAGCGCCCATAAAAAAAGGGGCTAGCCAAATGGCCAACCCCTTGTTTGCTATTAACTTTGAGAAGTCGCTTACGCGCCAAGACGCTCTTTGATACGAGCTGACTTACCGGTACGCTCACGCAGGTAATACAGTTTGGCTTTACGCACAGCACCACGACGTTTAACAGCAATGCTGTCAATTACTGGAGAGTGAGTCTGGAAGACACGCTCAACACCTTCGCCGTTAGAAATCTTACGAACAGTGAATGCAGAATGCAGACCGCGGTTACGAATAGCGATAACCACGCCCTCGAATGCCTGCAGACGCTTCTTAGAACCTTCTACGACCCATACTTTCACTTCCACGGAATCACCCGGACGGAATGAAGGTACGTCCTGCTTCATCTGCTCTTGTTCAAGTTGCTTGATAATGTTGCTCATAATTAAATCTCTTATCCTGGGTAAACTGATAGTGAGGGAAGATTACTCTCCCGCCTCATCGTTTTGTTGCTGCTGATGTTCACGCTGGAACTCATTTAGCAACCGTGCTTGCTCTTCAGTCAGAGCCAGGTTTTCCAGAAGTTCAGGTCTTCTTAGCCAGGTACGGCCTAACGACTGTTTCAGGCGCCAGCGGCGAATATCGGCATGGTTGCCCGACAGTAAAACTGGCGGAACTTCCATCCCTTCTAACACTTCAGGTCGGGTGTAGTGCGGGCAATCCAGCAAACCATCCGAGAACGAATCCTCATCGGCTGACGCCTGTTTACCCAGTACGCCGGGAATAAACCGGGCGACCGAGTCAATCAACGTCATGGCTGGCAGCTCACCGCCACTGAGAACGTAATCACCGATTGACCATTCTTCATCAATCTCAGTGTGAATCACGCGCTCATCTATCCCTTCATAGCGACCGCATACCAGAATCAACTTCTGATTAGTCGCCAGTTCGCAAACGCCCTGTTGGTCCAATTTGCGTCCCTGAGGTGAAAGATAAATCACCTTAGCGCCTTCTCCCGCCGCCGCTTTCGCTGCGGAGATGGCGTCCCGTAAGGGTTGCACCATCATCAACATTCCCGGTCCGCCGCCGTAAGGACGATCGTCCACGGTACGGTGCCGGTCATGCGTGAAGTCACGAGGACTCCAGCTTTGAATGTCGAGCAGGCCATTTTTTACTGCCCGGCCAGTTACCCCGTACTCGGTAATAGCGCGAAACATCTCTGGAAACAGGCTAATAACACCAATCCACATCGCGTTCGCCGTTACGTTACCGGATTGTCCGGAGATCAAAAACCAGGATCCCAATCTACTTCAATAAGGCCAGTAGAGAGATCGACTTTCTTGATAACCTGTTCATCAAGAAACGGTATTAACCGCTCTTGCGCACCGAATGCATCCTTCAGGTTTGCCTTAACGACGAGAACGTCGTTCGATCCGGTTTCCATCAAATCAATGACTTTGCCCATCTCGTAGCCTTCGAGGTTCACTACTTTCATACCCATAAGGTCTTTCCAGTAGTAATCGCCTGCTTCCAGCGCTGGCAGCTGCGTGGAGTCGACCGTAATTTCGCAATTGGTCAACTGTGCCGCAGCGTCCCGATCGTCAATGCCTTTGACTTTGATGATCAGGTCCTGATTGTGGTGCTTCCAGCCCTCGAGTTCGACCTGCTGCCATTTACCGGCGCGCTGGATGAACCAAGGTTGGTAGTCGAAGATGCTTTCAGCGTCTTCAGTGGAGGAAAACACTTTGAGCCAACCCCGAATTCCGTAAGCCGCGCCCATTTTTCCCAATACAATCGGGTTAACGGGAGGCTGCCCGGCAGGTTTAATGCTCATGCTCACCACCGTGACAGATTAAGCTGCTTTCTTTGCTTCTTTGATCAGCGCATTAACGCGATCAGAAAGCGTTGCGCCCTGGCCAACCCAGTGCTCAATACGGTCCAGATCCAGACGCAGACCTTCAGCCTGACCAGAAGCGATCGGGTTGAAGAAACCTACGCGCTCGATGAAACGACCGTTACGAGCATTGCGGCTGTCAGTTACGACGACCTGATAGAACGGACGCTTTTTAGCGCCGTGACGTGCCAAACGAATTGTTACCATAACATCCTCATTAGTTAATAAAGCGCTCGGGCCCCATCGAGGAACGGGGCCCGAGCGCGATATAAAAAGCCCGAAAATTTTACTCATTTTGGCGCAAAAAGCAACCTGAGTGTGTCAAATAACCGGCTTTCTGTGCGGCCGCCTTAGCGACCAGGGAATCCAGGCGGCATCATACCTTTCATGCCACGCATCATTTTGGCCATGCCGCCTTTCTTCATTTTCTTCATCATGCGCTGCATATCATCGAACTGTTTCAGCAGTCGGTTGACGTCTTGCACCTGCATGCCTGAGCCCAGCGCAATACGGCGTTTGCGCGACCCCTTGATAATTTCTGGCTTTTCACGCTCTTTACGCGTCATCGAATTGATGATGGCTTCCATGCGAACCAGCACTTTGTCATCCATCTGCGATTTCACGTTGTCAGGCAGTTGTCCCATGCCCGGCAGTTTACCCATCAGGCTCGCCATGCCGCCCATGTTGCGCATCTGCTTCAACTGCTCAAGGAAGTCATTGAGATCAAAACCGTCGCCGGTTTTCAGTTTCTTCGCCAGTTTCTCCGCCTGATCGCGGTCAACTTTGCTCTCGATATCTTCGATCAGCGACAGAACATCGCCCATGCCAAGAATGCGCGACGCGATACGCTCTGGATAGAAAGCTTCCAGCGCTTCGGTCTTCTCGCCCATCCCCATAAATTTGATTGGCTTGCCGGTAATGTGACGAATCGACAGCGCCGCACCACCGCGCGCATCACCATCGACTTTCGTCAGGATCACACCGGTCAGCGGCAGCGCTTCGTTGAAGGCTTTCGCCGTGTTGGCTGCATCCTGACCGGTCATGGCATCGACCACAAACAGCGTTTCCACCGGATTGATCGCGGCGTGTACCTGTTTGATTTCGTCCATCATCGCTTCATCGACGTGTAAACGACCGGCGGTATCCACCAGCAGCACATCGTAGAATTGCACTTTGGCTTGTTTCAACGCGTTCTGAACAATGTCGACCGGCTTTTGGCTCAGATCGGACGGACAGAAATCCACACCGACCTGTTCGGCCAGGGTTTCCAGCTGTTTGATCGCCGCAGGGCGATAAACGTCAGCAGAAACCACCAACACTTTCTTCTTGTGCTTCTCGCGCAAGAATTTACCCAGTTTTGCCACGCTGGTAGTTTTACCGGCACCTTGCAAACCTGCCATCAGCACTACGGCTGGCGGCTGAGCATTCAAATTGAGCGCATTATTTTCAGCGCCCATCGCCGCAACCAGTTCGTTGCGCACGATTTTGATGAACTCCTGGCCTGGCGTCAGGCTTTTGTTCACATCGTGGCCAACGGCGGCCTCTTTGACGCGATTAATAAATTCACGCACCACCGGCAGCGCAACGTCAGCTTCCAGCAGCGCCATGCGAACTTCACGCAGCGTGTCTTTGATGTTGTCTTCAGTCAGCCTTCCGCGGCCGCTGATATTGCGCAGGGTTTGCGACAAACGATCGGTTAAATTATCAAACATGCTCTCTCACTTAGAACCGTAGCGAGGCCGCCATAGGCGACACAATGCGGCGGATTATAACACGAAGACGAAGCGATCTCTGCAATTGACCGTCAGATCGTTTGGAGCCTGCTGCTGCTGGCGCTATACTGCTTTTTTCCTTATCTGACCGATACCTGAAAGGATCTATGTTCGTTTTCGCGATCATGGCGCTGTTCGCCTACTCCCTCAGCCTTGCATTGATCATTCCCAGCCTGCTTAAACGCAACGGTGGCTGGCGTCGTTTTGCTGTGCTTTCTGCCTGCGTGGCGCTGATTGCGCACGCCGTTGCCCTGCAGCAGCGCATTTTTGCTGTTGATAACGGGCAAAACCTCAGCCTGCTCAATATCGGCTCGCTGGTTAGCCTGCTGATCTGCGCCATCATGACGATTGTCGCCTCGCGTAATCGTGGTTGGCTGCTGCTACCCATTGTTTACAGCTTTGCGTTGATAAATCTGGCCTTTGCCACCTTTGTGCCGAATGCATTTATTACGCATCTGGAAACCACACCGGGCATGATGGTGCACATCGGCCTGTCGCTGTTTGCCTATGCCACGCTGATCATTGCAGCACTGTATGCGTTGCAGCTGGCGTGGATCGATTACCAGTTGAAAAATAAGAAACTGGCTTTCACTCAGGATATGCCGCCGCTGCTCAGCATTGAGCGCAAAATGTTCCACATCACGCAGATTGGTGTCGTGTTGTTGACGCTGGTGCTGTGCACCGGTTTGCTCTTCATGCATAACCTGTTTAGCGCTGAGAATGTGGATAAAGCGGTACTCTCCATCATTGCCTGGTTTGTCTACATCGTTCTGCTTTGGGGACACTATCGTGAAGGCTGGCGCGGACGCCGCGTCGTGTGGTTTAACTGTGGCGGCGCATTGCTGCTAACCATGGCCTATTTCGGCAGCCGCGTTCTTCAGCACCTGCTCACCTCTCACTAAGGATTTTGTGTTGGAACACGTTTCAACCACCACGCTGATCATTACGCTGGTCATCATGGTGCTGGTCTCTGCGTATTTCTCCGGTTCAGAGACCGGCATGATGACGCTCAATCGTTACAAACTGCGCCATAAAGCCAAAAGCGGTAATCGCGGCGCGCGTCGGGTGGAAAAACTTCTGCGTCGTCCCGATCGCCTGATCAGCCTGGTTTTAATCGGCAACAACCTCGTTAATATCCTCGCCTCCGCTCTTGGCACCATTGTTGGTATGCGCCTGTATGGCGATGCCGGCGTGGCGATTGCTACCGGTATTCTGACTTTTGTGGTGCTGGTATTTGCTGAAGTGCTGCCGAAGACGGTCGCGGCGCTCTATCCAGAAAAAGTCGCCTATCCCAGTAGCGTGTTACTGGCTCCGCTGCAGTATGTGATGTTGCCACTGGTGTGGCTGCTGAATACCATCACCCGCATTTTGATGCGCATGGTGGGCATTAAAACCGACGGTTCCATCAACTCGGCGTTAAGCAAAGAAGAGTTGCGCACCATCGTGCATGAGTCACGTTCGCTGATGTCGCGTCGTAATCAGGACATGCTGCTGTCAGTACTCGATCTGGAGAAAGTCAGCGTGGATGACATCATGGTGCCGCGCAATGAGATCGTCGGCATCAACGTCAATGATGACTGGAAATCCATTGAGCGCCAGCTAAGTCATTCGCCGCATGGACGCATCGTCCTGTTCCGCGATTCGCTGGACGATTGCGTTGGTATGCTGCGCGTGCGGGAAGCCTGGCGCATGATGACCGAGAAGAAAGAGTTCAACAAAGATCGCCTGCTGCGTGCTGCTGATGAAATTTACTATGTACCGGAAGGCACCCCGCTTAACGTGCAGCTGGTTAAATTTCAGCGTAATAAAAAGAAAGTCGGCATGGTGGTTGATGAATATGGCGATGTTAAAGGCTTAGTGACAATCGAAGATATTCTGGAAGAGATCGTCGGCGATTTCACCACCTCAATGTCGCCATCGCTGGCCGAAGAAGTGATGCCGCAAAATGATGGTTCGGTATTGATTGAAGGCAGCGCCAATGTGCGTGAAATCAACAAAGCCTTCAACTGGACGCTGCCGGAAGAGGATGCGCGCACCATTAACGGCATGCTGCTGGAAGCACTGGAAGAGATTCCGCTGGTTGATACCCGCGTTACCCTTGCTGCCTACGATATCGATATCCTCGATGTGCAGGACAACATGGTGAAGCAGGTGCGCATCACGCCGCACCACGCACTGAAATCCTCCATCGGCTCCTGAAGCCTGCAAACAAAAACGCCGCGATAATCGCGGCGTTTTTCATTGTGTCTCAACTAGATGTGCAGCTCTTTCAGCTTTTCAGCTGGCAGCTTCAAATCTTCGTTGCGGTTCACGCCAATGTCGTGAGCCAGCACATTGCGCGCGATCTGCTGCGCTTCATCCAGTGAGTGCAGTTTGTAGCTGCCGCACTGATATTCGTTCAGCTCTGGAATCTGGCCCTGCTCTTTAACTTTCAGAACATCTTCCATCGCGCCTTTCCAGGCTTTCGCTACACGCTGCTCGTCAGGCGTACCAATCAAACTCATGTAGAAGCCAGTACGGCAACCCATCGGAGAGATGTCGACGATTTCAACGCCGTCACCATTCAGGTGATTACGCATGAAGCCAGCAAACAGGTGCTCCAGCGTATGAATGCCACGCTCAGTCAGAATTTCAATATTCGGACGGCAAAAACGCAGGTCGAAAACGGTGATGGTATCGCCATGCGGAGTTTTCATGGTTTTTGCTACGCGTACTGCAGGTGCGCCCATGATGGTGTGATCAACAGTAAAACTATCCAGTAGTGGCATACGTCACCTCCTGTTTTGAGATTTTTTTTAAAACGATGAAACTTTTCTTTTCGTCCAGCGTCTGAATATATGAAAGACGCGCATTTGTTATCATCATCCCTGACAACAGAGATGTTTATTTTGGCCACATTGATGTGGCCATTTTCTTTTCTAGCCTTCGCGACCCGCGAGGTAACTTTCGAAATCCAGCGTATCGCTCTGTTCCAGCTTCTCTTGTGCCTGCACCGACTCCAACGCCTGACGACTAAAGTCCTCTTCAGTCAGAATCTCTAACGACTCTTCACACAGCAGATGACGATATTGCTCTGCCAATGCTACGCCAGCGCCGGTCAAACCGTTTTCTTTGATCGCATGCAGAATGCGCGCCGAATAGGTTAGCTCAGGATCGTCGAAAGATGCCACCAGTTGATCGCAAACCTGTTGATATTGCGTGTTGCCGTGATTGCTGTCGAGCACTTCCGCCACGCGACGCAGATCGGCAAACAGCGCTTTACCCACTTCAACCAGCGTATGTTCGGTTTCGCTACAACCCACAGCAATGACCTGGCCGGGTTTACGCCCTTCCATCACCACGCGGTTCCAGTTTTTACGCGTACACAGCAGCTCATCCGCGCTCATTTCAGGCGCGTCAGCCAGCGTACACCAAATCAGGAACAGATCGAGGAAACGCGCCTGATCGGCATCCACGCCAATCGCGGAGAATGGGTTGATGTCCAGCGAACGCACTTCAATGTATTCAATACCGCCGCGCAGCAGCGCATCAGATGGCGCTTCACCTGAACGCGTAACGCGTTTTGGACGAATCGGTGCATACAGCTCGTTTTCAATCTGCAGCACGTTGGTGTTCAGCTGCAACCAGTTGCCATCGGCATCTTTGGTGCCCATGGCGGCATACTCTTCCGACGGCGTTTTGATCGCCGCTTTCAGTGCCGCAACGTAGCCTTCCAGCGAGTTAAAGGTGATACCCAACCCGCTCTGCGATTTATTGGTGTAACCGAGATCGCTCAGACGCAGCGAGGTGGCGTGAGGCAGCCACAGCGTGCCTTTGCCGTCAGTTTCAAACGGCAGATTGCTCTCACGTCCTTGCAGGAATGAGGAGCAGATCGCTGGCGATGCACCGAACAGATAAGGAATGACCCAGCCAAAACGATAGTAGTTGCGAATCAAACGAAGATAGCCGGCAGAGATGGTCTCTTTGCCACTTTCGGCATCTTTCACATCCGCCCACTCCTGCCAGAACGACAGCGGCAGCGAGAAGTTGTAGTGCACGCCAGAGATAATCTGCATCAGCGCGCTATAGCGATTCTTCAGCCCCTGACGATACAGCGTTTTCATTTTGCCGATGTTGGAGCTGCCATACTGCGCCAGCTCGATGCTATTAACATCATCAATGAAGCCAGGCATGCTGAAAGGCCACAAGCGCTCATCGCCCAACTCACGTGCCACATGGCGGTGAATATCGCGCAGAAACGCCAGTGAACGATCGATGCTCTGATCGACCGGCGTGATGAACTCCATCAGCGTTTCAGCAAAATCGGTGGTAATCCAATCATGCTTGAGCGCCGAACCGAGTGACTCAGGATGTCCTGTGGTTGCCAGGTGACCATCGGGTTTTACGCGTAAAGATTCGCGCTCAATACCACGGCCGATACCCTTTAACGCGTCAGGATGCGCTTCCAGCCAGGAAAGTGCCTTAGATACGTCCGGGATCACATTAACCTCCCGCTGTGTGAATAATTTATTTTTGTTCAGCATAATGTTAACCGTAGCCTCGAATCTGTGCGAATCAATGCCACCATTGCATTGTTTGTAATGTGGCAGTCGCGATAACGATATAACGCAGCGTTTTACCGATGGCGAGGAACAACACCGAAGGCAGCCAGGCAAAGCGCAACCATCCTGCTAGCACGCAGAGTAAGTCGCCCACTACCGGCAGCCAGCTGAAAATCAGTGCTGCAGGTCCCAATCGGTGTAACCACGTCATTGCTGTGTCGTGCCATCGCCCTTGCCCTTTTGGTGGCATCAGGCGACCAAGAAGAATGTTGGTCAAGCCGCCCAGCGTGTTTCCCACTGATGCAGCCAATAACAATCCATAAACCGAACCCTTTTGGGCGATCAGCAGTGCAACCAGCACCGCTTCCGAGCTTCCCGGTAACAGAGTCGCGCTCAGGAAGCTGCTGCCGAATAACGTTCCATAGGTCAGAAATTCATTCACAGTAAACGGACATCAACCACGTCCATGCCTGCTGCTTTGGCGGCTTGTACGCCGAAGTCAGCATCCTCAAACACCACACAGCGCTCGGGCGCGATGCCCATCAATTCAGCGCAGCGTAAAAAGGTATCCGGCTGCGGTTTATGACGCTGTACGTCATCCGCTCCGACAACCGCATCAAACAGGTGGTAAACGCCTAGCTCTTCGAGCAGGGCTTTTGCCAGGCTGTGTTCACTGCCGGTGCCCACCGCCATCGGACGGCGACCATGATAGGCTTTGACCACGTCCATCAACGGCAGCGGACGCACGTCATCCAGCAACATCGCTTTCAGCGCAGCGGTTTTTTCCGCCGCCAGCAGATGCGGATCGTGCGTTGCGTTGTTCTGCTCAAGAATGAACTGCGCCAGTTGCCAGGTTGGAGCGCCGTTGAAGCCCACCATTTTTTCTTCATCCATGGTGAAACCATAGCGGCCAAGCACCTGTTGCCAGGCTTTTCGATGTGTCGGCTCAGTATCCAGAATTGTGCCGTCCATATCGAAAATCAGGGCGTCATATTGGTCGTACATTGTCACTCCATCGAGCACCACAAAATGAGCCATTACTTTAGCGTAATGCGCTCAGGTTGTCGCCAGGCGCGCTTAACCGCAAATGCTTTGAAAGCATTAGTTTTTTTCGTTTTCGGAAAAAGGTCAGAGTGCAATGCCGGGGTTAAACGCCGGTTAATTCAGCAATTTTTTTGCAAGTGGATTTGATTGGCGCAGAATTCAGAAACTGAGAGTCGAAAACAGAAAGGTAATGAAGAAGAGATGGTGCATCCAGGAGGATTCGAACCTCCGACCGCTCGGTTCGTAGCCGAGTACTCTATCCAGCTGAGCTATGGATGCATCGAGTTACTGCTGAAGTCAATTTTGAGAAGTTTGAAGATGAATGGTGCATCCAGGAGGATTCGAACCTCCGACCGCTCGGTTCGTAGCCGAGTACTCTATCCAGCTGAGCTATGGATGCATTGAGGTTTTCTTACGATGGACTAACTGAAACAACCTGAGGATGATACGAAGAATGGTGCATCCAGGAGGATTCGAACCTCCGACCGCTCGGTTCGTAGCCGAGTACTCTATCCAGCTGAGCTATGGATGCATCGAGTTAATTCTTGTACAACGCAGGGTGCTAACAACTCACCATGAAAGGAACTGCTCGTTCACTCTTACTTCACCATTCCGAATGGTGCATCCAGGAGGATTCGAACCTCCGACCGCTCGGTTCGTAGCCGAGTACTCTATCCAGCTGAGCTATGGATGCATCGGAAATGGCGGTGAGGCGGGGATTCGAACCCCGGATGCAGCTTTTGACCGCATACTCCCTTAGCAGGGGAGCGCCTTCAGCCTCTCGGCCACCTCACCTTACGCGTTCTTCCGAACCGTGCTTCTGAACTTGTTTCTGCTCATCGGCACTGCGTGGCGCACATATTACTTTCCCGGACTTATAAGTCAAACATTTATTTCCAGCCTTTTGTTTGATTGCACAAATGACGCTCAATTCGGATGCTTTAACGACAAAAAGAGTGATTTATCAACAAAGAAAGGCTACTGGAGAACACAAATGAGGATTAAAAGACTGGAGGGATTGAGAAAGAAAAACGGGAGATGTGCGGGACTGGAGGGGAAAAACCGGTAGCGCCTCGCTCAGGAGCGAGGCGCTGAATCCGTTAGTAACTCGAGGCTTGAGTTTTTTCGGCTTGAATACGCTGATAGATCTCTTCGCGATGAACCGAAACTTCTTTAGGCGCGTTAACACCAATGCGGACCTGGTTACCTTTAACACCCAGCACCGTTACAGTCACCTCATCGCCAATCATGAGGGTTTCACCAACTCGACGAGTTAGAATAAGCATTCTTTGCTCCTTGAAAGATTAAAAGAGTCGGGCTTGTTCGGTCTCCCGGCCGTATCCATCATATAACGCTGAACAATGCCTATGACAAATACACCATTGTGCTTCGCCATGCCAATACATTCTGCTGATAGTTAGTTTAGCCGAAATACACTACATCAACCGGACTTTGTCATTACCTGGTGTGCACCGCGTTAAAAAAGCGCCAGAAAACGGGCTTCTGGCGCTTATCACAATGCGAAGTTTTATACGTTACAGTCGGTTACTGACCCATTCCTGCACGCCAGCTAGCGCGCCAGCCAGCGCCTGCGGATTTGTACCGCCGGCCTGAGCCATATCTGGGCGACCACCGCCTTTACCGCCAACCTGAGAGGCAAGTTCGCCAATCAGCTCGCCAGCTTTTACGCGGTCAGTGAGATCTTTGGTCACACCAGCAATCAGTGAAACTTTTCCATCATCAACCGTTGCCAGCACGATGATGGCAGACGTTAACTGGTTTTTCAGGTCGTCGACCATGGTACGCAACATTTTCGGCTCAACGTTGCTCAGTTCACTGACCAGCAACTTCGTGCCTTTAACGTCAACAGCCTTACTGCTCAGTGAAGCGCTTTCCTGCGCAGCTTGCTGATCGCGCAGTTGTTGCAACTCTTTTTCCAGCGCACGGACGTGATCAACCAGGCCGCGCACCTTCTCATTCAAATTACTGCTATTGGCCTTCACCAATTGCGCCACATCCTGCAGCTGTTGGCTCTGCGCATTCACTTGTGCCAACGCACCTTCGCCGGTTACGGCTTCAATGCGACGTACACCTGCAGCAGTACCCGATTCAGACTGAATGCGGAACAGGCCAATATCACCGGTACGCAGTGCGTGGATACCACCACACAGCTCAGTAGAGAAATCGCCCATGGTCAGCACACGTACGCGCTGATCGTACTTCTCACCAAACAGCGCCATTGCGCCCTTCTGTTTTGCATCATCGAGATCCATGATTTCGGTCTCAACGGCAAGGTTGCGGCGAATCTGTGCGTTAACAATATCCTCAACCTGACGGATTTCCTGCGGCTTCATGGCTTCAAAATGAGAGAAGTCGAAACGCAGATACTTATCGTTAACCAGCGAGCCTTTCTGTCCTACGTGATCACCCAACACTTGACGCAGTGCGGCATGCAGCAAGTGCGTGGCGGAGTGATTCAAGCGGATGCGCGCGCGGCGAGTTTCATCAACCTGGGCATGCAAACGGTCGCCAACGCGTAACTGGCCGCTGCTCAGCTTACCGATATGACCAATCGCTTTACCATACTTCTGAGTGTCCTGAACGCTAAATTCAGCATTCTGCCCAGCCAACACGCCAGTATCGCCAACCTGTCCACCTGACTCGCCGTAGAACGGCGTTTCGTCAAGCACGACCACCGCGTCCTGACCTGCACTGATCTGCTCAACTTGCTGACCGTCGACGAACAGTGCTTCGACTGTCGCATTCAGTTCCAGATGGTCATAGCCTTTGAAGTCGGTTGCGGCATCAATGCGAATGACATTGTTATAGTCGGCACCAAAACCACTGGCCTCACGCGCACGCTGACGTTGCTGCTCCATCGCGGCTTCAAAACCGGCTTCATCAATCTTCAGATTGCGCTCGCGGCATACATCAGCAGTCAAATCCGCCGGGAAACCAAAGGTATCGTACAGACGGAACACCGTTTCGCCATCAAGCGTATCGCCCTGCAGCTTCGCCAGTTCTTCATCCAGCAGCGCAAGTCCACGCTCCAGCGTTTTAGCAAACTGCTCTTCTTCGTTCTTCAACGCGTTTTCAACATGCTTCTGCTGACGCTTCAGGTCTTCACCTGCGGCACCCATCACCTCGATCAGTGGCGCAACCAGCTTGTAGAAGAATGCCTCTTTCGCGCCCAGCATATTGCCGTGACGCACCGCGCGACGAATGATACGACGCAACACATAGCCGCGGTTTTCGTTCGATGGGATTACGCCATCGGCGATCAGGAAGGCACAAGAACGAATATGGTCAGCGATAACGCGCAGCGACTTGTTATCCAGATCGGTTGCGCCAGTTACCTGTGCAACAGACTTGATCAATTTGGCAAACAGATCGATTTCATAGTTGGAGTTAACATGCTGCAGCACGGCAGCAATTCGCTCCAGACCCATGCCGGTATCCACTGACGGTTTCGGCAGCGGCTCCATGGTTCCGTCGGCCTGACGGTTGAACTGCATGAAGACGATGTTCCAGATCTCGATGTAACGATCGCCATCTTCTTCCGGGCTGCCCGGCGGGCCACCCCAGATATGATCGCCGTGATCGAAGAAAATTTCGGTGCATGGGCCGCAAGGACCGGTGTCGCCCATCTGCCAGAAGTTATCTGAAGCATAAGCGCTGCCTTTGTTGTCACCGATACGGATAATGCGCTCGCGCGGCACACCAATATCGTTAGCCCAGATTTCGAAGGCTTCATCGTCTGTTTCATAGACGGTCACCCACAGGCGCTCTTTAGGCAGCTTAAACCACTGCTCACCCGTCAGCAGTTCCCATGCATAAGCGATCGCTTCTTTCTTGAAGTAATCACCAAAGCTGAAGTTGCCCAACATTTCAAAGAAGGTGTGGTGACGTGCCGTGTAGCCCACGTTTTCGAGGTCGTTATGCTTGCCGCCGGCACGCACACAACGCTGAGACGTCGTTGCACGCGCATAGTCGCGCTTATCCTGACCGAGGAAAACGTCTTTAAACTGGACCATCCCGGCATTGGTAAACAGCAAAGTCGGGTCGTTGTTCGGTACGAGGGAGCTGCTGGCTACAACCTGATGTCCCTTGCTATGAAAAAAGTCGAGAAACGCTTGACGGATCTCAGCAGTGCTCTTGCTCATAAAATTCCTGGAATCACGCTAACGAACGTTCCCTTTCGCTGGCAAACCCTATCCATCCGGCCTGCCGCTGACTGAGGAACAAAAAGTGGGAATAAGATAAATTTTCTTCAGTGGGAAGTAAAATCACATCGCCTTTCAGTCGTCACTATTTCTGAAAACAGCCTGAATATCTTCCATCATAAAGCCTTTCGACATCAAAAAACGCTGAACCTTGCTTTTCTCGGCCCAGGTTTGCGGTAAGGGTTCGCCAAATTTGCGTTTGGCAAGGTCGGCTGCGCACTGGCTCCAGTCCACTTCGGTATCGAACAGCGCCTGATTGATTTCATCGCGGCCAATGCCTTTTTGCTGCAACTCCATACGCACGCGCTGCGGACCATATCCCTTACGCGCACGGCTTTGAATAAAGCGTTCGGTAAAGCGTTCATCGTTGAGCCAACCGCTCTCCTGACACCAGTCGAGCACTTTTTCCAGTAACTCGTCGGGAATCGGCGTGTTTTCCTGCTGCTGCAGGTAGGCCGCGCGTTGGGAAGAGAGCTGCAACTTACGCTTCAGCTCTGCGCGGCTGTGATCGCGCTGCGAGAGGATACGCATAGCACGGTCCAGCAAACGGGAATATGTTGGCACAGGTGCCGCAGATGGTGACGATGACATAGGATTTACCTTGTTCTAACAGTCGTGCAGGGACGCAGGGTAAAGCAAGAAGGCAGAGAGGAAAAGCACTGGCGGGGAAAAGCAAAACGGGAGCATCTCTGCTCCCGTTAATATTTTAGAAATCTTCGTTAGTTTCGCTGGCCTCTTCGCGATCATCAGCGGAGATTTTCGCGGTGTCTGCGGCGGCGACTTCACCACTTAGCAGCAAGTCACGCAGCTTCTTGTCGATCTCATTCGCAATCGCCGGGTTCTCTTTGAGGAAGTTGGTGGAGTTAGCTTTACCCTGACCAATCTTCTCACCGTTGTAGCTGTACCACGCACCGGCTTTCTCAACCAGCTTATGCTTCACGCCAAGATCCACCAGCTCGCCAAAGGTGTTGATACCTTCACCGTACATGATTTGGAATTCAGCCTGCTTAAACGGTGCCGCAATTTTGTTCTTCACCACTTTCACGCGGGTTTCGCTACCGACCACTTCGTCGCCCTCTTTAATCGCACCGATACGGCGGATATCCAGACGAACAGAAGCGTAGAATTTCAGCGCGTTACCGCCGGTTGTGGTTTCCGGGTTACCGAACATCACACCAATCTTCATACGAATCTGGTTGATGAAGATCAGCAGCGTGTTGGACTGCTTCAGGTTACCAGCCAGCTTACGCATTGCCTGGCTCATCATACGAGCGGCCAGACCCATGTGTGAATCGCCGATCTCTCCTTCGATTTCCGCTTTCGGCGTCAGCGCCGCCACGGAGTCGACGATGATGACGTCAACCGCGCCTGAACGCGCCAGCGCATCACAAATCTCCAGCGCTTGCTCACCGGTATCCGGCTGTGAACACAGCAGGTTATCGATATCAACGCCCAGTTTTTTCGCGTATACCGGATCCAGTGCATGCTCGGCATCGATAAAGGCACAGGTTTTGCCTTTGCGCTGTGCAGAAGCAATAACCTGCAGCGTCAGCGTGGTTTTACCCGAAGACTCCGGTCCGTAAATCTCAACGATACGTCCCATCGGCAAGCCACCCGCTCCCAGCGCGATATCCAGTGACAGTGAGCCGGTAGAGATGGTTTCGACATCCATTGAGCGGTCTTCACCCAAGCGCATGATGGAGCCTTTACCAAATTGCTTCTCAATCTGGCCCAGTGCGGCAGCTAAAGCCTTCTGTTTGTTCTCGTCGATCGCCATTTCCACTCCTAATCATGCTGGGTGAGTCGACATCAAGTATGTCGCTCGTTCTGTTGCCGCTAATTATACTGTATGGTCATACAGTATCAAGTTTAATTTATCAGAAATTCATCAAGCAGCGTTTGCAGCGCCCAGACCACTGATTGACGGCGCACCGCATCACGGTCGCCAGCAAAGATCTGGCGCTGCGCTAGTACGCGCCCCTCTGGTCCCGCAATCGCAAACCACACGGTGCCCACCGGTTTATCGGGCGTGCCACCATCTGGACCGGCAATACCGCTTACCGCGATGGCGTATTCCGCCGCCGCAGCTTTAGCCGCACCGGTCGCCATCTCACGCACCGTCTGTTCACTTACGGCGCCATGCTGCTGTAGCGTTGTGTCCTGTACGCCCACCATCTGCTGTTTAGCTTCATTGCTGTAAGTGACGAAACCGCGCTCAAACCAGGCGGAGCTGCCGCTGATGTCGGTAAAGACTTTCGCAATCCAGCCACCGGTGCAGGATTCCGCTGCGGTCACCGTTGCCTGACGTTTCTTCAGCTGCTCGCCAATGCGGCGACTTAGCTGCTGTAACTGTTCATCGTTCATCGCCTTCTCCCGTTGTGGCGCTTCACGTTAGCAGTAAATGGTGCGCTGAAAAGCCCTTTTCAACCTTCAGCCATCATTTCTGCGTAGTGGCTTCCAGATACCTCAGCCTGTTTTCACTGCAACCATAAAGAGACGCGGGAAGGCTAACAAAACCTGGCCGTTACTGCGTGCGGGGTAAGCCGGAATAAGTGCCTGGTGATAATCATGGAGAAATGCTGCCTGCTGGGTTTCATCAAGCCCCGCAAGGAAAGGACGCAGCCCGGTGGCACGCAACCAGGTAATGATGCCCTGCGCATCTGCCATCGGGTGATAATAAGTGGTGCGCCAGATATCAACCTTGCAACCCGCATCGGTCAACAAGTCGTAATAATGATCGGTAGTCAGCAGACGTTTGCGATCCGCCGCCTGAGGTGAAATCAACGCCTGCCACTTTTCATTCGCCGCCACTTCACGCATCAAGCGGTGCGACGGTTCTTCAAGATTATCGGGCATCTGAATCGCTAACGCGCCACCGATGGCCAATTGATCAACCAGATGCAGCAGCAATGTGTGATGCTCGGTCAACCACTGCAGCGAGGCATTGGCATAGATAACCTGCTGCGGCTGTTCGGCCTGCCAGCGGCGAATATCAGCCTGCTGAAAATGGCAGGTGGGCAGACGTTCACGCGCCTGCTCTAACATTGCGGCAGAGCTGTCAATTCCGGTTATCTGCGCCTTCGGCCAGGCTTGCGCCAGTAGCTCGGTACTGTTGCCGGGTCCGCAACCAAGATCAGTGGCAAAGCGCACATCATCGAGCGGAATGCGCTCCAATAGCTCGCGCGCCGGGCGGGTTCGCTCTGATTCGAATTGGCGATACAGCTGTGGATTCCAGTCTTGCATGGCAATGCTCCTGTCTTGGCTAAGGGGCTAAACACTACCTGCTTTTCTCACCTTAATAGAAAGAGAAAAGTGCGATATCTCACCTTTTTATCCTCGCTAACTGGTTAGCCTGCGCAGATAGCATTAAGTTAAAACGATGTTTCATTTTCTAACTAAGGAGCTTATTATGTCAGCACAACCCGCATTGCCCGGCGTATGGTGTCCGTCAGTAACGCCCTTCGACAGCAACAATAATCTGGATATTGATGCGCTTGGCCGCCATTTTTCACGCCTGAATCAATCAGGCATTGATACCTTGCTGTTGATGGGCAGCATTGGCGAGTTTGCCTCGCTCTCGCAGCAGGAGCGCCTGTTACTGATCCGCGAGGCGCGCCAACTCTCACCACTGAGCATGGTGGCAAACGTCTCCAGCACCTGTATTGCGGATATGCTGCAGCTGGCGGATGCAGCCTGGCAGAACGGATTTGATGCTGTGATGGTGCTGCCTCCCTACTATTACGGGCAGACACATAAACAGCTGCTGAGCTATTTCAAAGCGCTTGATACACAGTTGGGCGGCAAATGGTTTGCCTATAATTTCCCCGCGCGTACCGGCTGCGATTTAACGCCTGCACTGGTCGCAGAACTGGCGGCAGAGTTACCCAATTTTGTTGGCATCAAAGACACCATGGATTGTTTGTCGCACAACCGCGCGATGATTGAAGAAACGAAGAAAGTGCGCAGCGATTTCACCGTGCTTTCCGGTTATGACGAATATCTACTGCCCAATCTGCTGGCTGGCGGTTCAGGTGTGATTTCCGGCTTAAACAATATTGTGCCGGAGCTATTTGCTCGTGAGATGCAGGCCTGGCGGGCGGGCGATCTAGCGCAGCTCGGTGAGATTCAACAACGTATCGGTAAACTGATGGCGATTTACACCATTGGTGATGATTTTGTTACCACCATAAAAACGGCCGTTGCACGCCGATTTGATTCAATGCGCAGCTTCTCGCGCAATTATGGTGGCGAGCTAACAGCGGTACAGTGCGAGGAAGTGGATCGTTTGCTGAGTTGAAACAAGCAGGACGGCGCCGAGCCGTCCTGTGATTAGTTCTTTTTGACGAACTCAGATTTGAGTTTCATCTGACCAAAGCCATCAATCTTGCAATCAATGTTGTGATCGCCTTCGACCAAGCGAATGCTTTTGACTTTGGTACCAATTTTCAGCGTGGAAGAGCTGCCTTTAACCTTGAGATCTTTCACGACAGTTACGCTGTCGCCATCCGCTAGCAGGTTGCCGTTGGCATCGCGCACCACCAAGCCGTCAACTGCATCATCGGCGCTTGCCGTCCAGATGTGGCCGCAAGATGGGCAATTCAGGTTCTCGCCATCTTGCCAGGTGTAATCGGCTTGGCATACAGGACAGGCAGGTAAGGTACTCATAAGCGCTCCTCTGAAGTCGGATGCGGTGAAGATGGCACCGCAAAAGGGGCGCCATCTTATACCCTCACACTTTATATGGACAGCATTAAAACATGCTGCCCTGACGTGCTTTAGCCACGGCTTCACCCAACTGCCACACCGCCATTGCATAGTGGGTGCTGTGGTTGTAGCGCGTAATGGCGTAGAAGTTGGGCAGGCCGTACCAATATTGATAACTGGTGCCGAGATCCAAACGCAGCAAGCTTACCTGAGAGTTACCATCCAGCGATCCCTGTGGCGTTAAACCACTCGCGGCTAAGGTGCTTACCGGGTACTTGGTTTTAAAGCCATTCTCCAACGCTGGAGCCTGACCGCTGGCTGGCACTGCAACGTTTTCGCCCGCACGCCAGCCGTGTTCTTTAAAGTAGTTGGCTACGCTGCCAATCGCATCAACCGGATCCCAAAGGTTGATATGACCATCGCCATTAAAATCGACCGCATATTGCTTATATGAGGATGGCATGAACTGTCCATAACCCATCGCACCGGCAAAGGAGCCACGCAGATCCAGCGGATCGTCTTGCTCTGTACGCGCCATCAGCAGGAAGGTCTCCAGCTCACCGCTGAAGTAAGCTGCGCGACGCGGGTAGCTAAATGACAAGGTTGCCAGCGCATCCAGCAAGCGCGTTTTGCCCATTACCCTGCCCCAGCGCGTTTCAACGCCGATAATGCCAACAATGATTTCCGGCGGCACACCGTAAACTTGCTGCGCACGTTGCAGCGCATCCTGATACTGATTCCAGAATGCCACGCCATTCTGCACGTTATCCGGCGTAATGAACTTATTGCGATAGCGAATCCATGCTCCGTTCGGTCCGGTTGGCGGCGTATAGCTCGGCGCTTGCTGGTCCATCAGGCGCAGTACGTAATCCAGACGCTTCGCCTGGCCAATCACCGCGTGCAGCTGTTCGCGGTTAAAACCGTGTTTGGCCACCATTTGATCAATGAACTGTTCAGCGGCAGGGTTACCCGCAAAATCGCCAAACATCGGTTGAACCGCGTGTGAAGGTTCCAGCAAAAAACCGCCTTTAGGTGCAGGCACAACGGCGGGCTGCTGGTGGGATGCAGGCTTACTGCTGCAGGCAGCAAGCAGAGTAATAAGCGGAAGAAGAGCAACCTTAAAACGCATTGGATATCCATAAGCCAGGTGAAACCGGAAGCACTCATGGTAATCGTTCATCGGAGTGACATACAGAGCAATATCTTAAAATTTAACCGTTTCTCGCCAGTTTCAGCCGGTTACAACGTGAATTTGCGAAACGGCTCCACACTTTACCTTTTTCATTAAATTTTGCTTTTTACCGTTTGCAGCAATTTGTTATGGTCGGCAGCCATAAAGCCCTGCTGGCGGATGAAGGTCCGGTGGCAAAAATGGTAATATCCCGCTTTCGTTATCCGTCCACACGATAACGACACTTCCGGGCTGCATTGACCCAGCCTCAGGTAATTAAAAGAATGAACGTTGAGTGAGAATGAGATGAAAGGAGCAGAGCAAATGGACTTTAGTGGCCATACGCCGATGATGCAGCAATACCTGCGCCTGAAGGCCGATCATCCTGACATCCTGCTGTTTTACCGCATGGGCGATTTCTACGAGCTGTTTTACGATGATGCGAAACGCGCCTCGCAGCTGCTGGAGATCTCCCTGACCAAACGCGGCGCCTCTGCCGGTGAACCGATTCCTATGGCGGGCGTGCCTTACCATGCGGTTGAAGGCTATCTGGCGAAACTGGTGCAACTCGGCGAATCGGTGGCGATCTGTGAGCAGATTGGCGATCCTGCCTTGAGCAAAGGCCCGGTTGAGCGAAAAGTGGTGCGTATCGTTACGCCCGGCACCATCAGCGATGAAGCCCTGCTGCAAGAGCGCCAGGATAACTTGCTCGCCGCTATCTTCCAGAGCCAACGTGGTTTTGGATATGCAACGCTGGACATCAGTTCTGGCCGCTTCCGCTTAAGTGAACCCGGCGATCTGGAGACGATGGCAGCAGAACTGCAGCGCACCAATCCGGCTGAACTGCTCTATCCCGAAGATTTCCAGGCCATGACGTTGATCGATCAACGCCGTGGCCTGCGTCGCCGTCCGCTGTGGGAATATGAAATCGATACGGCGCGCCAGCAGCTTAATCTGCAATTTGGCACCCGCGACTTAAGTGGTTTTGGCGTTGAGCAGGCCCATCTGGCGCTGCGCGCTGCAGGATGCCTGCTGCAATATGTCAAAGACACGCAACGTACTTCGCTGCCGCATATTCGCTCGCTGAGCATGGAGCGCCAGCAGGATAGCGTGATCATGGATGCTGCTACGCGCCGCAACCTGGAAATTACGCAGAATCTGGCTGGCGGCATTGAAAACACGCTGGCGGCGATACTGGATAAAACCGTTACGCCTATGGGCAGCCGTATGCTGAAACGCTGGCTGCACATGCCGCTGCGTGATGTTACGACCATCGCGCGTCGTCAGGAGTCTATTGCCGAACTGCAATCGCTCAGTCAGGAGTTGCAGCCGGTACTGCGTCAGGTGGGCGATCTTGAGCGAATTCTGGCGCGACTGGCACTGCGCACCGCGCGCCCACGCGATTTGGCACGTATGCGCCATGCCTTCCAGCAGTTGCCAGAGTTGAACCAGCAACTGGAAGGCGTTGAAGCTACCCAATTAATCAATCTGCGATCGCAAATGGGCGAATTCAACGAGCTGCGAGAGTTGCTGGAACACGCGATCATTGAATCACCACCGGTGCTGGTACGTGACGGTGGCGTGATCGCTCCCGGATACAACGCTGAACTCGACGAATGGCGTGCGCTGGCTGATGGCGCCACCGATTATCTTGATCGTCTGGAAATCCGTGAACGCGAGAAACTCGGGCTGGATACGCTGAAAGTTGGCTTTAACGCGATTCACGGCTACTACATTCAGGTCAGTCGTGGTCAAAGCCATCTTGTGCCGATTCACTATGTTCGCCGCCAGACGCTGAAGAATGCTGAACGCTATATCATTCCTGAACTGAAAGAGTATGAAGATAAGGTTCTGACCTCGAAAGGCAAAGCGCTGGCACTGGAGAAAGGTCTTTACGATGAGCTGTTTGACCGCCTGCTACCGCATCTTGAAGCCCTGCAAATCAGTGCGGCAGCACTCTCTGAACTGGACGTGTTAGCGAACCTGGCCGAACGCGCCTGGACGCTGAACTATTGCCGTCCTGTGCTGCAAGAAAAAGCGGGCATCCGTATTACTGCGGGCCGCCATCCGGTGGTCGAACAGGTATTGAAAGAGCCGTTTATCGCTAACCCGCTTTCACTTTCACCGCAGCGGCGCATGCTGATTATCACTGGCCCCAATATGGGCGGTAAAAGTACCTATATGCGTCAGACAGCGTTGATTGCATTGATGGCGTGGATTGGCAGCTATGTGCCAGCGGAAGAGACGGTCATCGGTCCAATCGATCGCATATTCACGCGCGTCGGTGCCGCTGATGATCTGGCTTCCGGACGCTCAACCTTTATGGTGGAGATGACGGAAACCGCCAACATCCTGCATAACGCCACCGAAAACAGTCTGGTACTGATGGATGAAATCGGGCGCGGCACCTCAACTTATGATGGTTTATCGCTGGCATGGGCCTGCGCTGAAAGTCTGGCGAATCGCATTAAAGCCATGACGCTGTTCGCCACCCACTATTTCGAGCTGACCACGCTGCCGGAAAAGATGGAAGGCGTGGTGAATGTGCATTTGGATGCGGTCGAACACGGAGACACCATCGCCTTTATGCACAGCGTGCAGGATGGCGCTGCAAGCAAGAGCTATGGTCTCGCGGTGGCGGCACTGGCGGGCGTGCCGAAGGACGTGATTAAGCGCGCGCGTAATAAACTGAAGGAACTTGAAGCGTTATCTGGCAGCTCTGCCGCATCCACGGTGGAAGGTTCGCAAATGCAGTTGCTGGTGGCGGAAACCTCACCGGCGGTTGATGCTCTCGAGGCTCTGGACCCAGATAGCTTAACGCCTAAACAAGCGCTTGAGTGGATCTATCGCTTGAAAACGCTGGTGTAGTTAATCGCCCGCCCAGACTTCAAATTCTGGGTGGGCGATTTTTCTGTATTACAATTCCCTGGTGTTGAGCAATATCAGCAGGCTAATCACAATAAAATCGCCCAGCTTTAAATCACGCTATATCCCCCATCGATCACTAAATTCTCGCCATTGACCATGGCCGTTTCATTGCTGCTGAGATACAGCACCGTGCTCGCGACTTCGTCTGGCGTGGCAAAACGTCGCGAAGGGATTTTCGATTTCATCTGCTCGGCTCGCTCCCCATGCCAGTAACGCTTACCTAATTCCGTCTCAACTACCGTAGGTGAAATAGCATTGGCGGTAATGCCAAACGGCCCCAATTCTGCTGCCAACACGCGCGTAAAAGAAACCATGCCGGATTTGCTGGTGCAGTATGCCGCGTGCTCATTGAGCGCAATGACGCTGGCCTGTGAGGAGATATTAATCAAACGGCCAAAACCTTGTTCCTTCATATAGCGGGCACAATGCTGAGCAAGGAAGAATGGTGCAGTCATGTTAATCAACATCGTGGTATTCCAACTGGCGAGTTGCACTTCGCCGACGGCTTCCAGCATGCCAATACCGGCGTTATTGACCAGAATATCGATACGGCCAAAATCCTGATGGATTTGCTCTACCAGCTCGCCAAGCGCCTCGACGTTAGCCAGATCGAAAACGTAACCTCGCGCAGGATTGTCCATCTTGTTGGCAACCGATTTGACCTCTTCTGCGCGATCAACCATCGCGACTTGCGCGCCCGCAGCACTTAAACAGCGAACAATAGCGTAGCCAATTCCCGATGCGGCGCCGGTGACAATGGCGACTTTATTTTGCAGTGAAAATAGTGTTGTCATGTTGCTATCCTTTTCATTGAGGGTATTTATTCGGATTCGGTAGCGGTTGTCTTTAATGCCGCGTTACGCTCTAACTTTGGTTGGGGATTACGAATAAAGAATGTCATCACGCCGCCGGCAAAATAGAGCAGAGAGAAAGTAATAATCACGTGCTCTATTTCAAATGACAGACCGAACATCAGTGCGGCAACCGCCGGGCCAATAAGATTACCGAAACCACCGCCCAGATTTTGTACCGAGACAGCCGCGCCTTTATGTTGCGGCGCCAGCATCGGAAATATTGCTCCCATCGGCACAAAGGAAGTGAGTGTTAAAGCTAATAACAGCGCGCAGACGATGGCCAACGCCAGATTGCCAGGGAAAAGCGAGGGTAAATAATAGAAAGCAGCAGTGGTAATCGTGCATCCGAAGAAACCAAACCAGCGCATTTGAAAAATCCAGCCAATGCGATCGCCAATAATGCCCCAAAGTACATTGGTTATCGGTTGCACAAGGAAGAATACGCCCCAGATAGTCGCCCACTCTTTAGTAGAGAAACCTAACTCACGGGTAAAATATATCGGCATAAAAACCGGCAAGCCAAATAATGCCACATTACATAGGATGCGCGTTATCAACGCAAAGAACATACTGCGGTCTTCAAAGATCAAGGTTATTCCACGCGATATTTCACGTAACTTTTCTTTGCGACTGACGCCTTCACTATTTAGATTCTCTTCACTCTGATTTTTAAACGTAAGGAATATAATCCCGCCGCCCACCGCAGCAAACAGCAGTGAAAGCCAAAGCGTATTAATGAAGCCAATTTCAGGAACCAGAAGGCCAGAAAGGAAGGACGCCGTGATGCCATAACCAATGGTAAACATCGACCATATCCAGCCGGTAGCAGAGGCAAGTCGATGCTCAGGCGTGCGCTGCACCACTAATACGTAGAAGCCATAAAAGAACAGCGGATAAGCGAAGCCACGCAGCGTATAACTGACCAACATCCAGATAAAGTTATTTTCACTCACACCGAAGTAAACAAATACGGCATGTAAAACCATCCACCAAATAGCGCCGGTGAGCATGATTTTCTTAGGACCATAAATTTCACTGACCGCACCAGAAAGCCAACTTGAGACCGCAGCAGTTAATGCATAAACGGTGAAAACTAATGAAACCTGTTTTTCTCCATAGCCGAGATCGTAGAGATATCGTGAAAGATGAGCCAGTTCAATCCCATCGCCGGTCATGAAAATGGCCATCGCAATATATCCCCATAGCAGAGATATTGGCATACCGAACACAACTTTGGAGTATGGTGAATTTGTACTACTGCTTTGCACACTCATTGTTCTTCTCACTCCCTTTTAATTATTCATTACCTGAATATCCTGGTGATACAGCGAGCAAGAAAATGGCATAGCATGGAGCTAAAAACTTTTATGGGAGAGACACAAATAAAGGAATAATGGCAATATCGCAAAGAAAGTCGTGCGCAGCATTACAATTTATTAAATGAGAGCAAGATAAAAAGTGCATTTATTAGATGTTTAATTAATATCTACTGCGTTTAATTTACGTTTATCTTTATATTACGTAGGAAAGGGATTACGTGATGGCGTTAAAATTTTTCATAATGAGATAACAGAATCAGTGTGTTCATTTTTATCCAATAAAAAAGCGGTGGTTTTCACCACCGCTTCTTGTGTTACCCACGTATTCTGTTATTCGCGAAACAGTGCTTCGATGTTCAAACCTTGTGTCTGCAGAATCTCACGCAGACGACGCAGTCCTTCCACCTGAATCTGACGTACGCGTTCACGGGTCAACCCGATTTCACGGCCTACATCTTCCAGCGTTGCCGCTTCATAGCCTAACAGGCCGAAACGACGTGCCAGCACTTCACGCTGCTTGGCATTCAGTTCAAACAACCACTTAACGATGCTTTGTTTCATATCATCGTCTTGCGTGGTGTCTTCCGGGCCGTTGTCTTTCTCATCGGCCAGGATATCCAGCAGCGCTTTTTCGGAATCGCCACCCAAAGGTGTGTCGACCGAGGTAATGCGCTCATTGAGACGCAGCATACGGCTCACGTCATCAACAGGCTTGTCTAGCTGCTCGGCAATCTCTTCGGCACTTGGCTCATGATCGAGCTTGTGCGAAAGTTCACGCGCGGTACGCAGGTAAACATTCAACTCTTTAACGATGTGGATGGGCAGACGGATGGTACGGGTTTGATTCATGATCGCCCGTTCAATTGTCTGACGAATCCACCACGTGGCGTAAGTTGAGAAACGGAACCCACGTTCTGGGTCAAACTTCTCTACGGCGCGAATCAAGCCGAGATTACCCTCTTCAATCAGATCCAGCAGCGCCAGACCACGATTGCTATAACGACGGGCAATCTTTACTACCAAGCGTAAGTTACTTTCAATCATGCGGCGACGAGAAGGAATGTCACCCCGCAGTGCACGGCGCGCAAAGAAGACTTCTTCTTCTGCCGTCAGCAGCGGTGAATAACCAATCTCGCCGAGGTAAAGCTGCGTCGCATCCAAAACGCGTTGCGTCGCACCCTGTGACAACAGCTCTTCTTCCGCTACGTCGTTGTTATCACCAGGTTCGTTCTCAACGAGAGCCTTCTCATCAAAAACCTCAGCTCCGTTGTTTTCCTCGAATTCCGCATCTTCATGTAAATCGTTAACTTTCAGCGTATTCTGGTTCATTAGCGGCTCCTACCCGTGATCCAAGGGCAGAACCAAGGTTCTGCCGGATTATCGCTGCGGTAAATAACGCAACGGGTTTACGGATTTCCCCTTGTAACGAATTTCAAAGTGCAATCGTACTGAACTGGTACCGGTGCTACCCATGGTAGCGATTTTTTGCCCCGCCTTAACTTCCTGTTGTTCCCGGACCAGCATAGAGTCGTTGTGGGCGTAGGCGCTCAGGTAGTCATCATTGTGTTTGATGATGATTAAATTACCGTACCCACGGAGCGCGTTGCCTGCGTACACCACTCTTCCCGAAGCTGTGGCGACAACAGGTTGTCCACGCGAACCGGCGATATCGATCCCTTTGTTTCCGCCTTCCGCAGCGGAGAAGTTATCGATGATCTTCCCATCAGTCGGCCAACGCCAGCTTCCCACTGGAGTTGTGCTGTTAGTCGTGCTGCTGACTGTAGGTGGTGCGACAACCGGAGCTGTGGTCGTTGCCACATTATTTGCTCCTTTCGACGGCAGCAATTTGCTACCCGACGAATTACCCGAATCATCAGAATACGTAATAACAGGTTGCTGTGCAACAGGGGTGGATTTAATTTGCGTCTGGCTCGGGGTAACTGGCACGCCGCCCTGAGTTGCATCAGCTACGGTGATAGCGTTTCCACCGGTGATGGTTTGGCCGTTGCCGTTACCCACCTGCAGCGTTTGCCCGGCATTCAAGCCATACGGGGCTGCGATGTTGTTGCGCTGTGCCAAATCGCGGAAATCGTTGCCGGTAATCCAGGCAATATAGAACAAGGTATCGCCACGTTTGACGGTATAGGTTTCGCCGCCGTAGCTACCTTTAGGAATATTCCCATAATTGCGATTGTACACAATGCGACCATTTTCTGTGGCCACATTATTATTGTCACTTACCATTCCACCCGTTGGTTGCGCCGATGGTGTGCCGCCGCTTAACATTCCGCCATGCGGCATCGCTGGCACACTGCTGTTTTGCGAAGAGATCATGCCGCCACTTGGGGCTGAAGCCATACCGCTATCGCCGCTGTTACCACCAATCTGGCTAATAGGTGCCTGTGTATTATCGCCAGAACTACAGCCCGCCAGCCAAAAACCTACCAAAGAAAGTGCCGCCAAACGGCGTAATTGAAATGCTGTGCTTCCCATGCTCACTGATCCCCCGTGATGGCAACCCTGAATATAAATGTGTAACGGCGTTAACCGCATTATCCACTGCGCGTAACGTTAAAAACGGTTTTTAGCATTGATAAACAAGGATAGTAACAATATCAACTGTGCCGTGCCATGTAACAGTTGTGAAGAATTGCGTAAGGGTGGCCTAGGCCAGATCGCCCTGAACCAACGGCACAAAGCGTACGGGCTCGATGATTTCTTCAATTAATTCATCGCCCTGACGACGCAAACGCTTCAACACCTGCTGATCCTCGCCAACCGGCAGCACCATTTTGCCGCCGTCACCTAATTGCGCTATCAGCAAAGTCGGAATTTCAGGTGGTGCGGCGGTCACGATAATGGCATCAAACGGGCCACGCGTCGCCCAGCCCTGCCAGCCATCGCCATGTCGGGTAGAAATATTATGCAGATCGAGTTGCTTGAGGCGGCGCTTCGCCTGCCACTGCAAGCCTTTGATGCGTTCAACGGAATAAACATGATTAACCAGATGCGCCAGAATAGCGGTCTGATAGCCAGAACCGGTGCCGATTTCCAGCACGCGCGATTCCGGCGTCAGCTCTAACAAGGCGGTCATGCGCGCCACCATGTAAGGCTGAGAGATGGTCTGGCCGTTGCCAATTGGCAGCGCAACGTTTTCCCAGGCTTTATGTTCAAACGCCTCATCGATAAAACGCTCACGCGGCACATCAGCAATGGCTTTCAGCAGGTGTTCATCATGAATGCCCTGCGCGCGCAGTTGCTCCAAAAGCGTTTCGATGCGGCGATTCACCATGCGAGTTTTACCTCTGCCTGGATCAGCCAGTCACTTAATACCTCTTGTGCTGCATGCGCGGTCAAGTCCACATGCAGCGCGGTCAGCGAAACATAGCCCGCATCCACCGCAGCGAAATCGGTATCCGGGCCTGCATCCAGCTTTTGCCCCGGCGGGCCAATCCAGTAGAGCGGCTGGCCGCGCGGATCTTCGGTGCAGATAACCTGATCGGCGGGATGACGGCTGCCGCAGCGGGTAACGCGGAAACCTTTGATCTCCGCTAACGGCAAATCAGGCACATTGATATTGAGAATGCGGCCAGTACGCAGCGGAGCACGCGACAGCGCGCGTAACAGCGTACAGGTGATGGATGCGGCGGTGTCGTAATGCTGATGTCCGTTGAGCGAGACGGCGAGCGCAGGCAAGCCCAGATGGCGCCCTTCCATCGCAGCAGCGACGGTACCGGAGTAAATCACATCGTCGCCAAGATTTGGACCGGCATTGATGCCGGACACCACGATGTCGGGACGCGGCTGCATCAGCTTGTTGACGCCGAGAAACACGCAGTCAGTCGGCGTGCCCATCTGCACCGCAATATCACCGTTTTCGTGCGTAAAAGTACGCAGCGGCGTTTCCAGCGTTAACGAATTTGATGCGCCGCTACGATTGCGATCGGGCGCGACAACCTGCACCTCGGCAAACTCACGTAAAGCACGCGCCAGCGTCTGAATACCCGGCGCATGAATTCCATCATCGTTACTCAGCAATATCCGCATTTAAGCCGCAACCTTATGAATTTTATAGACCTTCATCATCATCACCGGATTTCTTATCCTGCTGGTTATCCTGTTTTAATTTTGCTGGCCTCTTTTTATACAGCTAATGCGAAGAAGCAGGAGGGTATTCTAGCGTGGCGATAGAAATGTGGGTAGAGCGAATTGTAACGCCTTCAGATCGTCGGCCTGCTCTCCTCGTGCATGTGCAGAACCTCGAATGTCACGATGCCGACAATGACCACATCTTCCAGCGCGTCACCTTCGATGCTCTCGCCGTCGCGGCACACGATGTGGTGCTTGCCCATCCTGCCGATCTGAAATGTTCCCCACGCCTCAAAGTAAATGACATCACCCTCTTTCGGCCTTACTGATTTGTCGACCAGCACCAGACCTTCAGCCGTGGGGATGAAAAGCGTCGCTGCTGGCCGCAGCACCATTAACGCGTTAAGGTCGAGCCGACTCTCGACGTAATCCTGCGCCGGTGAAGGGAAGCCCATTAGCGAACCCTTCCCATGTTGCGGATCATGAATGTGCGGCGCTCACCCTCTTCCGTTGAGATGTCCTTGAAATCGCACTGCTGCTCCTCAATCCAGCGATTGGCCTGCTTAAGCGTCCAGATGTGATTATGCGCAGCAAGCTCTTTAACAAACGCGGCTGTGGTAATAGTGCGCCGCCCTGCCGCATCAAGCGTGATTGCTGCGTTGAATGATGGATTGATATCGCTTTGGCGTGGCATGACAAACCCTCCGATAGATACTGTATATAAATACAGTAATATCGATCGGTAGGATCGATCAAGTCGATTGATGGGGGTTTTTGCGAAGGGATTGGCGAGGAAGGAAATTTAGGTGGGGAGGGCTGGGGTGAGTGACTAAGCTTTAACCACACACCCCGCAGCCTGCATGAAGATGGACGCGGTCTTAAGCTGCCCCTTCGCCGGGGCTTTTTTGTTCACGTGCCACGGCTAGCGATAAAAGAAGATTTTTTATTGGACATTTTTTTTGCAATATTCATGAAGGGAAGTTCTATAAATCTGTATGTAACAGATGATGCAAGCACGGTTAGTGCAATCACAGTTATGGGCAAAACATAATAAGTGAGTTGAAATCCCTTATACTGAGAGAAAAACCTTAGCATCACAAAAAGAATGATCAGGTGTAACAAATATACAGAATAGGATATTTTTCCTAAATACTGAACTGGATTACTATTTAAAATTCTGCTCAATATATTGTACTTGGACAATGGAAATATCAGCGCTGATAAAATAACGGCAAACCACAAAATAAAAGGAAAGGCTGACTTGTCATCGATAAATGACAAGAGCATAGATAAAATAAATAACGCACATAGTTTTGCATTTAAAGCATAGTGCGATTTGAGTATGTAGTAGGATAAAACACCAATTGAGAACTCAGGAATAGCAAGACCAATGAACCCATCCGAGTAACCGCTAGAAAAAGCGATTAACGCCGCACACAAAACGCTTCCAAAGATGATCCCTACAGTATTTCTATAAGAAAATGCAAAGACCACAAACGGAGCCAACACGTAAAACTGAGCTTCCAGTGATATGCTCCATGCTTGGGGAACAAGCGTTAAGTTCGCATCAGGTAGTATAGAGTTAGGTATGAGGCCCTGCAGTAAAAACACGTGCGATAAAATATGCTTGCCTTGCTGGCTATAGTAATTTGTAATTATCTCCAGCCTTCTTGGTATAGAGTTTCCTGACCCGAAAATTTCAAGGCTGCTTTGCAGCAATGGCATGATGCATATACTTAACGTCAAAACAAATAAATATAAAGGATATATCCTTAGCGCTCTAGATATAGCATAGCCTTTTATGTCGTAACGTTTATTTAAGGAAAGAGTTATAACAAATCCACTTAAAATAATGAAAACATCCACTGCCTGAGACACATAGAGGGATTGCGGCACATCAAAGCTAAATCGGGGGAGACTTGACACCGAGTGACCTATCACAACCCACAATGACATTAGCCCCCTTAATCCATCTAGTTCTTTAATATGCCGCATGAAGTTCTCTTAGCTTGTGAATGTTCCTTTCTTGGCATTGTATTGCATACCAATCTCACAAAAAACACCATCTTCAATTTTTACTTTATAATACCCATCCAAAATGAAATCTTCCTCACAAAGGATTGTGTTTTCGACTTTAGTGTCCCCATCTTTTATTAGAGCATATGTAAAAATTTCCATTATGCAAACTCCTCGATGATTACATAACCAGCCCCGCCAGCTCCCCCGGTGACTGCAGTAGTCACACCATTAGCACCGCCACCACCTCCGCCGGGAAATCCTCCAGCCCCAGATCCTGAAGAATAATGTCCTGTGCCGCCAAAGGATGAGAATGATGCTCCGCCTGAACCACCAGTTACTGAAACTGGAGCCTGCCCTCCCTGTGCCAAAATATTAAAAATACTTCCTCCACTACCATTACCAACTACTGTGGGGGTACTACCACCTGTTGATCCTGTCGTGCCACCGCCACCGCCACCGCCACTTGCTGTAATTAAGCTACCAAATGATGATGACCCTCCTGCCCCGCCAGTCCCTCCCGTGGCATTTCCCGACGAGCCACCAGCACCTACTACTACGGATACCGGAACGGTTATCGTCGATAGAGTGATCAAAGATTCTGTGTAACCTCCACCAGCGCCACCAGCAGCACCTGCAGTCGCTGCTGAACTGACTCCACCGCCACCTCCACCTCCACCCCATATGCGAACACGTATTTTTTTTGTTCCATTGGTAGGTGTGTATGTACCACTAGCACTGAAGGTTTTAATCGCCAACAATCTGCCAGGCGTATAGGCTGTAAGAGCGCTTTTAAGCTGCGTTTGGAGTGTCGTTGTATCTCCATTATCTAGAACATCAGCAGCGTTCTGATCCGATATGAATTGGGCAATTATTGCCGCAATTGTGGTCGCCTGACGGAGTGCCTTGTTGACCTGAGCAGAAGACGCTTTTCCTGAAGTAAATCCTGAGGCGAGTGCGGCTAGTGACTCCCATTCTGCTTGGGATAGAACATTTGCTCCTGCGCCTACGGCGAAGGGTTTGAAGTTATTAGAGGCCATTAAAGTATTTTCTCCCATGCGCCATCATCAAATCCGGCGATATATTCGTTATCCATGTCGAAGCCAAAAAAGCGACTTCCCACGGAAGGTGTTTCAATTGAAGGTATTTGAATATCACCAGCCCAGACTCCAGCAGCTTTAACAGTAAGATAGCCCTGTTTTATTGCGGCGAGTAGCTCAAGTGAAACCAGGCTAATATCTACCTCAGGAAATACCCATACCGAAATGGTCATGTCCTGGTTGTCAACGATCTGCATTTTCAGGCCAGAACCGGCCAGCGCCTTTTCTAGGATTGCCGGAAGAGAATCGTTCTGCCCGTTCCAGTTGTTGATCGCTATTTTTGCTTTCAACACGATGCGGTACGTGTCATCGCTAAGGCTGGTATAGCCAGCATCCGGGTCATAAGGCCCCTGCCATATGCCCTGGTCCCAGCCGAGGCTGTCGGTATCAAACGAGAAGTAGACGCCGCTAATAGGCTGGCTGACGATGCGCTTACGCCCAATCCACTCGCCCAAAACATCCAGCTGCACGCCCACCGCGCTGTCGATATCGAACGCAGATATCAGGCTTTGCAGCGATGTTGAAGAATCAGTGAGCGGACGGGTGGAAAGGTCAACATGGGCTACAAACTTAGGCTTTCCAGCGTGGTAGTTAGTTATCAGGTCGGTGTACTTACTCATGATGTCACCGTGAGCGCGATATTGGTTGTAGAGCAAGATGCCGACTCATTGAATGCTATATCGACGTTGGCCGACGCCACCGCACCTGCGCTTTTGCCAATTTGAAGTGACGAAATATCGTAATATTTGGCATTTCCGCCGCTGACAACGCCGAGGTTAGCTGGGGAGTAAACGCGACTAAGAAGTACATCATCACCAATCAGAAGGCTGTTGATGTAGTCGGCGATCGCCTGCTTAATCTGTTCGCCAATCTGCGTTGTATAGCCAGTGAATACTTTCAGCGCCAGTGAGATGTAAATCGGCACATCGGTGGAGCGGTAGAAGCTGATTACGTGTGGATTACCGTAAGTGTCGGCTACCGCCACTGAGGTAGTGCCGTACGTAGTCACGCCCTGCCCCTTCTTGCCACGTATTGTCTGTGCAATGACGGTCGCATCACCGCCGTCGACTACCGCAGAAATTGAGTGTGCCGGCAGTCCATTCGAATCAATCGCGCCGGTATCGTTCTCATACAGCTTGTGCCGCGTCACGCCATCAATGTTTGCCAGTGCGCCATCCACTGCATCGAACGGCGTCAGTGATGGCAGAGCCACGCTCTGACCCTGACGGATGCGAAGAGCGGAGTCAGTTTCTACAGCAGTACCGATAGTTGCGGCGCTAGCGTTCGTGACTGATGTCCATCCCCGCGTTGGTGTGTTTATTTGGCTCACTGAGCCAATCACTGCCGCTACAGCGCCGGAATTAGCACAGGTAGCCGTAGCAATGACTGAGCCACCAGTATCAATCGTGACGCTCGCTGGAAGGTTCCATATGATGCCGTTGGCGTCTTTAACTGAGCCATTGGTGATCGTGGTTCCTGCGGTACCGGTCAGCGTCACGTCAACCGTTGAATTGGTCGCCGACTTACGCGAGATGCCGTTAATTTTGACGTTCCGCGTCAGGGCGTCGGCCATCCCGGTTGAGGGTGAAAACGAGTTATAGACCTGAATCGCTGTGTTGTTGGCGTCGTGGATAGCCAGCGCCACCAATGCCACCATCTGTCCATCCTTGCTGTCCGGGTCGAGGTAGGCATCGGCGCCGTATATCTGCTGAAAATAACTGGTGATGGATGTAAGTATCGTCTGGTAATCAGGCGCACTAATCCCTGAGGCGGTCACCGTAGCGGAGAGCCCCAGCGTGTCTAGATCAAGAGCCATTATGCCTCGCTTGTGACGGTCGTCGTTCCGTAGATGGTGTCGATGGTCGCCGTGAACACTACCCGGCGTGATGAGGTGTTGAGATTGGTATCAAATGACTGAATCGTGTTAACTCCCTGCGTCTCAAGAATGCGCTGGCGTATGGCAAGGTTGTACGTTTCCGGTTTCTGCTTGCCCAGCACCGACTGAATCCACGGCGTACCTTCGGTCGTATCGAGGAACCATTGCCCGTACCAGAGCAGGAATCGTGTTTTAACTGCCTGAGCCACCGCCTCGGGAGAGTTAATCAGCCAGGTGTCATCACCCTGCCCGAAGGTGTAATCACCATCGTCATCTTCGCGTCTGTATCGCATCAGTTCACCTTGCCGGAATTGCCGCTACCAGTCTGAACGCCGTTATGCGTGTGCTGGTCGCTGATGTCTTTGCCGTTTGATGTGAGCGTGCCAATAAACTGGATTGCGCCGGTTATTTTGGCGGCCGTTCCGGCTGCAATGCTGCCCACCATTCCGCCCGCCCATGTCAGCAAGCCGGTAATGGTCACCGCCTTGCTGAACTTGGCTAGCGGCGTTGTGACATTTACGCCGCCTGGCGCTACCAGATTGATAGCATGGCTGTTTGGATCAAGTTCAATGTATGCAGCCCCGTCATCGGTGCGCATCTGCAGTGTGGTTGTGCTGATGTTGCTGATCACGTTCGGCTGCGACATCGGCCCTACAAAAGCGAAGGCATCGGATAAGTCATGCTGGCGCGGGTCGACCGGCTCCTGTACACCGCCACTCTGCCACCAGAAATCGATACAGCGATCGGAGAAGACAACCAGACACTCGTCACCCTCCTTAACCGGGAACGTGATTGAGCAGCCGCCACCGCGCGGGAACACTACTGGGACATCGACCAGCAGCGGCAGCGGCGCAGAGGTGTAGTTGCCAAGCTCATCAGCTGTCTGGCCCTTCAGAGCTGGCTGCACAGTGCAGGTGTTGGCGATCGGGTCGTAGGATTCGATGATGCCAGGCAGAGAGACGCGCAACATAGAGAAGATGCTGTTGTACAATTGCTCGCTCATCTGCTCGCTGCTGCCAACTTGAGAATTAAGGGATACAGGCATACTTTCTCCGGGCATAAAAAAACCCACCGAATGGTGGGCTACTTAATAATGGCTTCAGGGTAACATCTGCAGAGATTTCTTGGGCAACACAATCCTTCACCTGGGTGACCAGTTTTTGGTGGCCTGTCCCAGGCAAACTTTTTCCCATTGTTTTTTTTGCACTCAATGCAGGTGTCTGCGTCGTCCGCCGACCGCCATATATAATGAGTGGCCCCAAGCCGCTTATGTTTTATCTTCTCAGCTTTAGCTGAGTCTTTACCTGCTCTAGCTAGATCGAGAAGATAATTCTCTAAATCCTGCTCACGCTCTTGAGGAGTTTTAATTCGGCCATCTTTATGTTTGGCTTTTGGGTAAGATATACGTTTTCGTTTTTCGTGATTAGATAAGAAAATGTCTTCTTTTTTTAAGCGCCTTTTTTTTCGCGCTTTGTAGATGATTAAACAAATGACAAAAACAATTAATAAAATTCCCGGTTCCATCAACTCACCCTTTTGCAGTCGTAGGTCCAGAATTGACGAGGTTCGTCCATGTTGCTGCGGATAACTTCTACGTTCAGGATAGCTTTTCCATTTCGCTTAACATAATCGAGTCCAAGCCAGCGGCCAACATTCGCATCAGGTAGCATCCACTGCATCATGACGTTGTCGAAATCATCCTTCTGCTTGAGGAAGGTCATTTTCTGAGTTTCTGGTGCCTGACCGTTTATGTGCATCAGGCCGTCATTTTCTCCCTTTAAAAAGAATGGTCCACACTGCGATGCAGCCATAGTCGTTATTGGGAGAATCAGGGATATATATAATGCAGCTTTGATAATATGCACTAGGCAACCTTATTGATAGTTGACACGCTCTGGAGCTCTCTGGCCCCCTTAGCTAAGCAAAGTAGGTCCATATACCAGTTTTGCCCTCGCGTATCACCAGTATAATCAATGCTGCCTACAATGTAATCGCCATCGGTATTAATTGCGGCCGGTTGCGCGCCAGCCAATCCATCGACATAGAGGTTACCGTCAGTGGCTGTTTCTGACAGGATGCCTCCAGCGCCTTGCCTACCGGCTATCTGTTCAGTGCTCAAAGATGTCCTGTAGACAGATGCCTGGTCCAGCCTTACAAGTCCGCCCAATTTTATAGATGGGTTTATCAGGCATCGCACATTTACCCCTGCACCCATGGTTTGCTGCGGCATCCCGACAAGCCCCGTATCCGCGTTAAGCACCACCACCTCGTCGATGTACTTGGTGTCGGGCACCATGTGCACCTGATTATTTTCATACCACCAGTCAGCCTTACACTGCCCAGCAATGTTATTCATGAGATCGGCTGTGTTGCTGAGAAGCACTCTGCCACGCGGGAAAACGGTATCAGGAAAATCAGGGGTAGCGCCTGCTGTTATGCCGAACGGCTCATAGGTTTTCATCCCTGCAGCGAACAAGTCGGAGTATTTCCATCCGGCCGCCACCGTAGTTCTGACACCGGCGTAAAGATGGCCCTGCCAACTATCAATGCACTGAAGCAGGATCCATGAATCGGTAATATTGTCTTTCCCCGCCACCGTAAACCTGATATCGCCATTGAAGATTGTGCCGATATTCTGGTCAGGATAGTTACCTGCACTGTCAGGACTGCCGTTGTAACCAGCAATCACCTGAATGCGGCTAAATTCCTGTCGTGCGATGCGACTCTGTGTTTCCTGAGAGAGATTGTAGATTTTGAAGTCACCTACAAATCCGTTGAAGATGGTTGCAGGCATCTTCTGGATGGTGAAGGTGACTTTCAAATCAGTAAGCGAAATTCCGTTACCTTTGTCATCAAGCAACTGCAATTCAAAGTGGCGCATCCAGTTTTTTGACATTGTTACTCCACATATACCATCAGATGACTGGCAATGCCCAAATCGTCCTGAGTCGGATAGTCTTGCCCATCGGTATCGCAAACCACAAAAAGTGAGAAACCTAATCCAAGATAAGAGAATTGGCTCAGCAGGTCACTGCCCGTTACCAGAGGAATTCCCCCAATAAGCATGACGCTGTCTGCACTATAGATATCGAGGAACCAGCAACTATCACGCCACACGACTGTCATCTTATAGATGGTGCCCGCAATGGTGGTGGTGAAAGTTTGGTTTTGTGGTTGCAAAGGGATTTCGGAGATCGTCATGAGAAAAGGCTCAGTGCAGCGTCTTTAGCTCTGCTAAGCAAAGACTGGTTTGGTTGTTTGACAGACTTCACCCCTGCATCCTGCACGGCGCTGGTGTTGGCTCCCTCCGTCATATTCTCTTGGGATGCCCCCGTGATGGTTTGCGTCTGAGTTGTTATAACCTCGCGCATTGTCACACTGGCCATCAAGACGTTTTCTGATGTGCGGTCAGTCGTAATATCCAGAACACGAATTAGCATATTGCTGTAAATCCGCTTACCGGTTATTACGTCAAATGGCTCTTTTTTGCGCTGCAACTCAAGAAGTTGGCTATATATCTCCTTGGGACCATCCCCAAGTGAAAGGCCAATAGCTGAAGTATCCACAGCATCAAGCAGGGAGCCACCACCGGAGAATCCAACTTCCATAACCAACTCGGATGCTCGCCGGTAGGCGTGGTCAGCAACAAACCCTGCGCCGCTACTGGTTGCCTTTTCGACAGGGTGCTCTGTTATCTCAAGCACGTCACTATGCTTTTCAGAAATAACGACGTCTGGAATGATAATGCCGATCTTCCTTGATCGCTGATGTAGCAGTACTGACAAAACATCCATCAGCCACCCCTCCTCATAAGCTGCTGTGTAGCTCGAGAGCTAACCTGATTTTGCTTATCAGCCACGATATTTCCAGCCTCTTTTGGATCGGAAACGCCATGGATGTTTATCACCGTCTCCTGATGAAGGCTTGCTCCTCCACCTGCCGCTCGATTGACCAGCTCGGATGGATAGATATTCCTGCCGTTCTCATGGCGGATAATCCCATCCATCAATTGTGAAAGCACCTGAGGGTTTTGGAGGTTCAATGCAGCATTGGGGTTAACGCCAAGCTTTGAGGCTATGGCGTTCACATATGCTCCGGTATTGTTCTCGGAGGAAGGCGCCCACGTTGAAATGATTCCCTCTACCGTGTTGATACCGCGCTGAGCATACAGGGTTAGCTGGCGAGCCATTGCTCTGAGGCCATCGTAAGCCGTCTCAAACTTCGCAAAGCGTCCACCTGGCTTCTCCAGTGATGCTCCTGCCTGCCCCACGAAATTCAGGTTGCCGGGGTTGTTGTTTCGCTCTCCGCGCTTGAGGTCACCATCAGCATCATCGCCTGTGAAATAACGCCCAATGCTGCGCGGATCGAATCCCGTTTTTCCTTTTATCCAGTCAGCCACACCATTGGCACTACTGGATACCTGAGGCATAGCATCGGAATTACCCTTCTGCTGCATAATCTCGCGGCCAATTGAGTAGGCATCTTTCCAGCGCCCATCTTTAATCGCGTTAAGCAGCCTTGCGATACCGTCCAGCATTTTTGCCAGACCACCGAGATTCTCGGTCAGGTTGCTCAGGTCCCATTTTGCTGACCACGTTTTAGGGTCGATGCCAAGCAATGACATCACGCGGTTTTTCAGATCATCAATCGCCTTAATGGCGTTGGTAATTTCCGGCTCCCACTTCTTCCAGTCGATGAGAGACTTGCCACCTTCTTTCCACGTCTTGTAGTCGTCATAGAGCGCAAGAATGGCAAGGCCTAGCGCGGTTATGATGCCGATAGGCGATGTCAGGAAGGCGCTATTCAGTAACTTCCAGGCGAGAATCAGCGCACCAAAAATCTCGATTAGGCGCTGGGTCGACTTATCCAGCGATGACCACCAGGACATGATATCGGCACCGGCCTGAATAAGCCGGCAGACAACGCGGCCAATCACCTCGGCAAGCCAGAGAAGACCTTTAACACCGCTGGTTATGACCCCTTCAATTTTGGGGAAGTTATCGACAATCTGTTTACGCAGAGTGTCGATTGAACCGGACAGGCCTTCAGCGAGGTTCGACCCGATTTTATCCCGCGCCATGCCAGCCATCTGGCCGAACGAGCGCAGAGAAGTAACAAACTTGTTTGAGCTTACGGCTGCCTGATCTGCGTTATACCCGATAGCCTTCGCCATCTGAGAGTATTGAGCGCTGAATTGACCAACACCGCGACGCATTGCCATCAGGGTGTTTTCGTCAATGCCCAGCATCTGCGCATATTGGTTGGCGCGGTAATAAGGCATATTGCTAAGGCGCTGGCCGACGCCAGTAAAGACGCTGGCCATGTCGCGCATATTGCCTTTGGCGTCACGCGTTTGCACCCCAAGTCGATTCAGGAAGCCCTCAGCACCAGGGCTATTGCGCATGAACCTTGCCAGGCTTTCCAGCGATGAACGAGCGCCTTCAACCGTGCCGCCCATCTGTGAAACTGCAAAGCCAATCTGCTGGATGCCAGCCACTGTCGCGCCTGTGCGCTGTGATGCCCAGTAGAGATTATCCAGTCCGCTGGCGATTTTTGCAGTATATGCCACGACAGAAAGAGCGGCAGCCTCAACGGCCACGCCCATTTTGACTACCTGAGCAGTGGTGCCTGCCACGACCGAATCAAACTTGCGCGCCCCGGCCTCATCAATCTGGAAGCCGAGGGAAACAAGGAAGTCTTTGATGGTTTCAGCGTTCATTGATTGTCCTGTTCCCAGCGGCGAATACGGGCATTGTTATCGGCTTTGAGATCGAGCCAGTCATTCATTCTGGCAATGTCAGCGAGATCAACTGACCCGTCTTTCAGCGCTGTATAGCTGATGTACCCGGCATCCACCGGGCGCATCAGGTAATCCTCGCCATCAGGAAGGGTGTCGAGCGTTAAGCCGCTGGAAGGGGCTGCGTCTCGCTGGCGGGGGCTGCGGGCAAAAAATTTCCCAGACTGTCACCCGCCACGCGGCCAACCATCTGCAGCATGCTCATCAGGTCGATATCATCAAACATCAGCTCGCCTGACTGCATGACAGCAGTCCAGCCCTTGCCATGGTTGCGCGACACTACCGACAGGCACGGGAAGATGATCGCATTGGTATCTTCTTCGGTCATGTCAGCCAGCATCTCGGCAATTTTCGGCAACGCCTTCTCGAGCACGGCGTAAACCGCCTGCGGGTCTGCTTCGTCACCCTCTTTCGGCAGGGCATCCTTAATGCTCTGCATGTCTGGCATGATGCCGGCGAGAACCGGCAGCAGTTTGCGAGTGACCTTCAGCTGATCGAATACGCTCAGTTTTTTAGTGCGATACTGAACACCTTTGATTTCAAATTCCATTCGTTAGAACTCCCCGAGAACCTGGTCGATTTTGCCGCAGTCGAACACCCAAGATTTGGTGTTGCCCACTTTGGCATCTGCATGGTCTGGCTGCTTCTGGAATGCTACAGCGCGGGCGGTGGTGATATCGCCTGACGCATGATTGCGTAGAACGATCACATTGTTGCCCCATAGCGCTGAGGAAAGGCTCTGGGCGTTGTACATCAGAGACAGTTTTTTGTTGACCGGGGATGTTTTCAGCAAGGTCACGGTCATCGTGCCGCTCTTGCCCGCGTGCAGACTATGCATCACTTCACCGTCAGCGCCGATGGTCATGGTGTTTTTGGATTCCGTCATGGTGACGGTGATGCCTTCCTCAGAGTTGGCAGAACCATACCCAAGGTCAATTGATCCTGTCGGCCCGGTAAGGGACGCGACAACGTCCATAAAGCTATAAGTCGCCATTTATGTCCCCTTAGCGAACAACGTTGATCTGCACATCGGCATAGTGAACTGCGCCAGCCAGTTTGATAGCTGCCTGAATCAGCGGTGATTTGCGCGCTTCGCGGTCAGCCTGCGACTGGGTTGACAATGGTTGAGCGTAAACGTAATAGCCTTTAGTGAGCGTGTCGCCCGCTGTGATTTGCCCGATTTCGCCACCATTCCAGACTCCTGCAGCAACCAGCCCATTTGACACGGCCTGATCCAGCGACTGCTCAACGTTTGAAAGCAGGCGGGTAATCCCGGCCTCTGTCTGCGGGATTTTGGTGGTTGAGGTGTAAAGCAGGTTGTAAAGGTTGGTCTGCACGTAATTCTGCAGCCAGTCCAGCCCGTGACGCTCGTCGAAGAAGTCGCCGTTGGACATAACGCCCTGCTGAAGAATAGCCGTATCGTTCGCGTAGTAAACGTAGACATTGGCATTTTTCGCATCGATGGCAGCAGCCTGCGCGCTGGTCAGGGTTTCGTATGTAACGCCCGGCTCAGTTTTGAACTTCAAGGTGAGAGTGGTGTTGTTACCGGTGAAGTTGACCGTAAAGGCACGACCAAACGCGGACAGCGCTGCATATTTGCTCTTCGTCGAATACTGCACAAAGGTGCGGCCGTATCCTGCTGCTTTCAGCGTGGAAGCAATGTCAGTTGTCGATGCAGAGTCGATGATGCCTGAATCTTCAGACGTGACGGCAAACACGCGGCTCAGGCTTGATGCCTGAATAGCTGCTGCTGTGGCGGTAATCTCAGCAGCGGTCAGGTCTTCATCATCAGCAATTCCGAGTCCGTACCAGTTGGTGAACTGCAAAACTGCGGTGATAGCCTGCGCCAGCGTCTCGACGCTACCAGATTCACCCGTCTCAAGAGTTTTCGCCCACCGCCCCACGTAAACCTGAGTTGGTGCGGGTGACTGAGAGAAGTAGATCAGCGCGGCAGCATATTCCGGGCTGTCTTCACCAAATTCCTCGCCAATGTCATCAGGGTCAGTGTAAAGGCGGATGCGTTCTGACACAGGGATAACCGTGGAGGTGCCGAGAATCAGCAGCGAACCGAAGTTTCGCCCCGTCGCGGCCGTCGCCGCCATAATCACGTCAACGTTTACAACGTTGGATACAGGTAAGCCCTGTGCCATAGATTAATCTCCAAAGAATGATACTGGCGCGTCGACCAGCGATTTAATGCCGTACTCGCGGATAATTTTGCGGCGCAGGCGCACGGTGATGTCATACCGGCGCACCCACTGGTTGTTGATAAGCTCAGGAAAAGCAGTCAATTCACTGTAATCAGCAAGCGACAACTCATTCTGTTTGAGGGTTTCGTTATTCTGCTCAATAGTCATTCCGTCACGGAACAGCGTGGCAATAGACTGGCTCTGCGGACCGTAGAATGAGGCGAGCATTTCGATCACCTCATGCCGCCATAGCTGATTGCTATCGTCAGTCTGCTGTGCAAATGCAGGCGCATTGTCCGAGGTGAGGCCAATAATGCCGAATCCACACCAGTTTTCATTCGCCGCCGGCAACGCTGCCTGAACTGGCGTCCAGCGTGGGCGTACCATGCCATCGGGCAAACCAGATATTGCTTTCACCCAGCGGCTTAGCTCGCGTTCCAGCAGTTCGTCGTAAGACTGCGCCGCGCTGAGCGGTGTCAGATAGCCAGGCGCTGTGCTGTCGTTACTCACCTGCGCCTCCGTCAAATGGCAGTAGCTCACAGTGAGCCTGAACGAAGCCCGCACCGTAGGCCGTGTATGGGTCTACGAACGTGACGCGATACTCTCGCCCGCGATAAGTGACAATGTCGGCATCAATCCCGGTATTGCCGCTGGTCAGGCGGAAAACTGTCACTATCAGGATTGCTCCGTTAATGACCTGTCCGGCCTGCATACGGCGGGCTTCCAGTGAGCGGTCAACTGTTACCACGCCACCAAACGGCGTCACAGTGGTTGCGTTGCTGGGGAATCCATCACCATCAACTGTCTGGACATTTCTCTTAACAGTGAGCGTCGTATCGAGGAACTCTGGAGACAGCAGCACGTCAGTAACATCAAGATTCGGCATCTTTATCCCTCACAACGTGCGTAATAGCGCGGCGATATTCGCCGGTATCAATGAGCGGCTTGTTGCCGGTTCGACCGCGTTTTCTGCGTTGCGCCAGCGTCACGTCAGAAAGGGGTGTGAATCCGGTGATCGTGATGTAACGCTTAACGCCATTGGCCGCTACCGTTCCTGCCCTGTCCAGTGAAGTGATCGCCCCTTCCGCATTTCCTTCCAGCGCCTTCTGAGCGGCAGCTTTCAGGTGGGGCAGATATTCCTGCTCCACCGATCGCACTCCCGGCTTCAGGTGTGGTCGTGCTGGAATGTTTTGCTGCGGAGAACCGTTCTCGTTGATGTAGCCGATACCGGCATTGCCAAATTCGCCATCGTCGCGGGAATCCTTAGATTCAGGGACGCCCACTAGAACATCCTTGTTTACAAGGGTTTTAAGGGCGTCCAGGATGCCTTGCGCAGCGTCAGCGCGAATGGTCAGGCCTGATCTCATAGCTGAATCCCGCCGTAACCGAAGAATTGCAGCATCTGCCAGAACTCAGCCCCGTAGCGTGAAAAGTTCCAGAAACCGGCATCAGCGTTGAGTGTTGAACTGTTGTCATAACTCACGCTGACCTTATCAACCGACTTCGAAGCAACCACGCCACTCGTAGAGCCACCCGCACCTCCAAGCGCACCGGCCGCCGTATCTGATGCATAAAGCACCATGTAATGCGCGACGAACAGCTCAGCCAGATAAGGGAACATTTCCCCCATGGCTGAGCCATCTATCAGCGTGTCGGCGAGATTGAGGCGAAACTGAATTACCGGATCGGGATACTTCGTGGTGTCACTGAATTGCGGGAAGTCGCGGCGGAAATCACTTACTGTCGGCAGATTTTTGTTTCTTGCCATTGTCTTCTGTTTCCGGTGCTGGTTCGGTTACAGGGGCTTTCAGCGCCTCAATCTGCGCGGTCAGGTCAGCAATAGCCTGATCTTTGTCTGCAACAGTCAGTTGCAGTTCACCATAAGCCTTGTCCTTTTCCGCAATCTGCGCGGTCAGGCTGTCAATCTGCGCCTGAAACTCTTTGGTATCGGTGCTGGCCTTAGCTTTGCCGGTGATGTCAGAGTGCGCGGTGACAAACCAGTGTTCGGCAACCTTGTCATCAACGGTGTGCTCACCTGCTTCAAAGCGCTGGCTGGTACCGTCTTCAAACTGGAAATCGAATGGGGTATGAACGCGGATCGTCTTCTTAGCCATGTGTTACTCCTGCTGGCCCCTTTCGGGGCCGAATTGGTTAGATGCCGTCCAGATACGCCATGGTTTCCGGGTATGGAGACTCAACTGCACCCAGCTTGCCGTAATAGGTGGTCAGCTGGTAAATGCCGCGATACTGCACCGGCACGCTCAGCAGTGGCACCATCGGGAAGCGCACGTACTTCTTGTCGTTGGTGTACGCGACCATGCGATCGGTACCGCCAACGCCAGCGCCTTCCAGCCATTTAACGGCATAGATGCGCAGTGGCACGCCGTTCTGGTGGAATGCGATGGTGTTGGTCTGCAGGTAGGTCAGCAGTGACTGGTTACCGGCATCAGACACGATTCGCTGAGCCAGCAGCGCGAACGCTTTTGGCGGCAGGCGCAGGTCACGCGGAACCAGCGTATAGCCCGAGGCTTTCCACGCATTGGTCAGCAGCGTGTTGATGGAATCCAGAATTTCGGCGTTAGTCGAGTTGGCCCATGTTTTCACGGCGTTGGTTACAGACGCACCGGCGTAGTTGAACAGGCCATTCACGCCCAGCTGAGAGTCACCGCGATAAACCTGCTCGTCGGTGTCCATGTTCCATTTCAGTTGCATCGCATCGTATTTCTGCGTGTCGATCGGACGACCGACTTTCGCAGCGGCCGCCAGCTCTACAACGGTCCAGCCCAGCTCCATGCCCCACAGGGTCAGCGGGAAGCCGGTTTTCGCGATGTCGATGCTCGGGCCAGCGATGGCGGTTGAGTCTTTGCCGATCCAGTTTTTACCGTTTGGATTCGGTGTACCCGGCGCAGCAAAGGTGGAATTGGTGAAAGAACTGATGTCATCAGCGATAGACACGTCTTCGCGCAGCTGAATGTCGCGCGACCACGTGTAACCGACCAGCGGCATATTCAGTTCCTGATCGAGACGCTCAAGCTCGCCAACCAGGAAAGCGCCAGTACCGTCTACGGTGGCTTGGTCAAAAGTTAACATATGTAGCGATTCCCTTAGATGTTGTAAGCGACTTCAGCGTTGCCGTCGGCATCGCCTGCGCCAGTGAAAGTAGCGTTCGGCAGCACCACGGTTTCGTCGGTGACTGCTGCACCCAGAATTGCACCCAGCGGGCTCGCGTCGGTCGGGTTAGCGTTACGCACGTATACCGGCGCACCTTTAACCAGATTTACTGCGGTGCTGCCGATGTTCACGGTCATGTAGCCGCGTTTCATCACGTCACCTGTGAAGTTCTTGCCCGTGCCAACCTGACGCACCATGTCTGGCGTTGACGTGGTTGGGTACGGTCGCACATATAGGCCGGTAATCACGGTGGCCGCATCATCTGCCGCCAGCGGAATAAACTTGCCGTCTGCGCTGTCTTTACCCGCCAGGCCGTAAGCACTGAACGTATTAGCGGAGTTGAGAATCACCGGCTCGGTGGTCAAATCCTGAGGGCGTGAGATAGCCCCGGCGATGCCTACTGGCATCCGGTACAGTAATGAAGGCATTGGTTATCCCTTATTTATTCCAGTGGGCGGCGAATGCCTTGTTCAGGGCAGCCGGAGAGTTTTTGTTAGAGGCGTCGTAGAAGTTTGAGCGGCCATTCGGTGCCGGCACGTTGTTGCGCGCTTTGGCGATTTCGCTGGCAGACACAAACATCGCATCAAGCGTTGCTTTAGGCATTTTGGAGAAGTCCGGAGAGGCGCCCACCAGAGGAGCAAGCAGCGCCTGACCTTCTGGCGTTTTGAATGCCGCATCCATGGTGGAGCGCTTGAATGCCGCCAGCTTGCCACCTTCAGGCAGTTTCACGCCTGGCATGATCAGCTCAGCACGCGCGACCACACCCTGATGATAAGCAGCATCGGTGGTTGCACGGGTCTTCTCTTCCTTTTCTTCCGGATCGTCGCTATCAACGGTCGACGTTGAAGATGGGTTAATCAGCTGCTGAACCAGCAATGCCAGAGCATCGACTTTCGCCTCCAGCTCGCTGTTTGACTGCGCGCCGCCTTCGCCATCATCGGTGGTCAGGCCGCCGAGTGGCTTTTCAGGTGGCAGCGGTTGCGCCGGGTTAATCGTGATATTGAGCGCGCGTGGCAAATCCAGTTCCGGCTCAATCAGTTCTGCAGGAGCGTTATCAACCAGGTCTTCCATGGTGGCGGAATCCTTAGTTTTAATTGCCCGTTTCAGCTGGGTAAGCCAGCCCTGTGTTTTGTTTGCCATTGATATGCTATCTCCAATTGAACAGCGAATACCTGCGCGGCCATTTGGCACGCCCGCACAGTGGTTACCGATAATTGAGTGCTGTCGCGCCTGACCCGGGCCTTTCTGCTCGTAATCGGCGTCGTAGCCCATGGAAATCTGCTCAAGGCCGTCGGTGACTTTCTGAATGGCCTCAGCGGTTTTGATGTGAATGTCGCCCAGCATCAGATCTGACTGATCGCCCGTGCCGCGCCGGACGTTCTGGATGTGACCGTGGGCATAGTCTTTCCAGTTTCCCGGATTAACCATGTCCTTAGGGTGACCCAGCGTGAAGGCCATGCCTTCGAAGGAAGCGAGCGTTTCAGGCCGAAACACCTCGTCAGCATCGCGCGTGACGACAATTTCGCCATCGTCATCGCCGATAATGCCAGGCAGTTCGCTTTCGTCGTAAACCTGCGCGCCGGTGCGGGCAATAGGCACGTCTTTGCACAGCAGAGAGCCGTCGGCCATCTCGTATCGAGTGTTGCCGAGGCGGGTGGTGAAGAAATATTGCATCGTTAATCCTCGGGAACGACGACTTCGCAATAACAGCGGCAGTTGGGAAACTGGCCTGCATGCCCGGTCATGCCGTCCAGCGTGGGCGGATTTGACCAGTCGACATACCTGCCTTCCATCTGCTTGTGAGAGTGGCGCACATCGCTGTCATCAGCAGTTCGCCAGATATAACCGCGAGAACCGATTGACGTTGATCGCGCCTGAGTGATTGCGGTTGATGCACGACCAACCTCAGTGCGGGCAATGGTGCGTGCGCGCGCCTCAGTTACGTCGCCAGTACGCATGATTTCATCAGTTAGCGTGCTTGAGCGCCTGCCAGACACCACCGCTTCAATCGCCTGATTGTGAATCTCGTAAACGCGATCGGCAGCCTGCAATGGAAGAGACTTGAACAGCTTTACCTGCTCGTTGATGATACTGCGGGTTACCGCGCCGGTGCCGGAATCCATCAGGTCACGCAGACCGGCAGATATACGCTCCGACCGGTCACGCCACATGGCATCGTCAGAAATAACCAGCATGTCGATAAGCCGCTTCGATACCACTTCAGACCATGGCTCAATCAGTTCGGCATAACGCTCCAGCCTGTCCATGATGTCCGTAACGCTATCGTTTGAACCATCGTACGAGCCCTCGACTATCGCGCCCACTGCCTGCGCTATCTGTCGTAGCTGTGTTCCCAGTTGCCTCTCGGCGCGCTTCAGGTTCGGTGGCTTCGACGTTATCGAGGTCTTTCTCTGTCGGCGGCGGGAGGTCATTGGCATTGTCTATATCCTCGTCGCTGATTGTCCCGCCAAATCCGGTTACGCGTGATGTTTCCTGCAGATGCAGCGCACCAGCCTTATCAGTCATCAGTCCAGCGTCCACCGCTTTGGTAGTGGCATCGACGACAGCATTGGCGATATCAGCGCGCTCTTTATCCGACACCTGCCACAGTTCGTTGAACTCAAATGCAAAATCATCCGGCAACGGCTTGGCGAACAGGCTCATGTGGAGCACTTCAAACAGTTTGCGGACCGGTCGGCGCAACTTGCGCTCCTGCTTGGTGGACACGTTGTCGTAATAGTTGGCGAGGTCAGTGTCACCCGTTGAGAAGCCAGCCGGTGACTGACCGAACAGGCGCACCAGAGGGATGCCAAATGCACCTGATACCTGCTGCCCGAACTGCGCCAGCACATCGCTAAGCCCGGCATACGAATAGGAATGCGCCTCGAATTTATCTTTGGCGTCCATAATCGTCATGCCTTCGTTGCTCTGGTACTGGCGGATCATGTCCATGTGCGACATCAGGCCCTTATATGCCGGATTGTCTTTACCCATTGCCAGCAGTCCGCGGAGGTTCTCAATGCTGTAGGTGCGCAGGTGCGCTTTATAAACAAGCTGAGCAACGCCGGTCGTAGTGCTGTCAAACGCAAGCAGGCGGTCAAAACATCTTTCGATGATCGACATACCCCAGTCGTTTTCCGTCAGGCGCTGCTGATATGGCAGAGGCACACCGTCGAATCGGATCAGCCTGGAGTGATGAATGCGCCACGGCGGGATGCCGGTGGCTGATGTCACCACGCGATAAAACTCAGGCATGCCAAAATCCGGCCCCAGTTCGGTGACGCGGCGCTCAGTGGTGGCATTTAGCATCCACCGGTCCATAACCATGATGCCTTTGAAAGAATCCTTGGCGATGGTCTCGATGCGCAGCGGCGTAGAGTAGTTCTGACCGTCAATCAGGATGACGCCAACGGCACCACCGTAAAGGTTTGCCCACTTCAGCGTATCGTTGAGATGCTCCCATATAGCCATCTCATCCCAAGTGTTATCGAGTTGCTTTTTCACCCCATCGTCGAGCTTTGAGGTGATTGTCACGCCCTTGCGGGTCATGTCGTCGGGTATAGCGTCGACGCCAGCGCCAACCAGCCATGATGACCGGTAAGCCTGCTCAATCAGCAGTCGGTTACGGGAAGTCCAGTTATTGCGGTAAGTGCCAGCGCCTGACTGGTTAGACTCGTTGACACCCATGCGGGCTATAAAGTTTTCGTAGCTGTCACGCGTCGGTAAAGGCTGCGACACGTTTTGTGTTTCGGACATGTTCAGCCTCTGCCAAGTTGCGCCCAAGTGCCAAGGCTGTCGGAGCTGGTGATGTAACCATCCAGACCGTAGCGTATGGCGTCTATGCAGTGGTTATGAGCATCGACAATGACCGGTAATATCTCGTTGGTCTTCTTGTCGACTTTGTAGGAGTAGAGCCGGAACTCATCGGCGGTGTGCTTGCAGCGCTCATGGATGATGATTTCCTCAAACCCTTTCAGGTAGGTGATGCCATCTTCCACACTGCCTTTCCACTTGGCGGCCGCATCAATACTGAAACCCTGCCTGCCAATGTGGCTGATTGTCTCTGGTCGCGCGTTATCAGCCTTAATCGGCCAGCGGCGCACCTCGGGGATTGAATCGTAAAACTGCGCCATTTCATCCAGTTCAACGCCAACGCCGTAGGCTTCATATTCGATATAGAGCCGGGTGCCGAGCATGAACATGCGGATCAGCGTGCTGGGGTCATTGGCGAAACCAAAGTCAGCACCGAAGAACAGACGATCAGCCTGCTGCCAAAGGTCATCAGGGAACGCCTCAACCTTGTAGCGCTGCTTGAATATGACGGCTTCAGAAATCGATTTAGGCTTGCCCAGCCAGATGTGCTCATACGCTTCGTAATCGACCCGCTTGCAGTATTCCATCTCCTTCCGGAGGGTGTCAGGCAGATAGGGATTGTCGTAGTAGTTAACCTCAACCGTGATGCTGTCATCAGGTGGGTTGAGTACGAAACGCTGATAGGTCGGGTCTTTCTCTTCTCCGGGGTTGAATGATACCCAGATTTCCGAGCCCTCTTTACGAATGGTCGGTATCAGGATGTCCCACGAATCAGCCGACACTGATTGCGCCTCTTCCACCCAGCAGATGTCCACACCCTCTGTCGACTTGATTCCCAGCGGGTCGAAGCGCAGCCCCTTGAAAAGGAACTCACTACCGCATGCGCTGCTGATCGTCTCGTTGGTTATGCGAAACCATGGGTTGAGCCCCAGCATCTCAATCTGGTCCTTCAGCAGCTTATGCACTGAATCCTTGATTGAGTTTTGCACCTCGCGCGTACAAAGGATGCGCAGGCGCTTTGATGCGGCCATGATGACCAGCGCGCGGGCAATGCCCCATGATTTCGCGCCCCCGCGACCGCCATGGAATACCTTGTAGCGAATGGCCTTAAAGAGCGGTTTGAACTTGGGCGCGAAGCTAAGTTTCTTCTCCGCTGTCGTCATCATCCGCTCCGAAGCTAACAACGAACGTTGGGGCAGCCAGCGGCAAGCCGTTGGGGCCGACCAATTCGTTTTTAACGTTGTCTTTGAATGCCTGGACAGTTACGTGCTTGCCAAGCAGTTCGAGGTTCTTGACCTTGTCAGGCCACTTAATCTTTTTCAGGATGCCGACCATCTCGCGGTCTTCACCTCTGCCTTCAAACATATCGGCCAGGTCGAACCCACTAAGGTAGCGCCTCCATGATGCGGGCCAGTCAGATACAGGCTTGATGCTCATGTCATCAGTCATGATGTCGAGAACATCCATCTGGTCGATTTCAATAAGGCGCTTTAGCACGTATGAGGCATCAACACTCACCAGCTCGTTGCGCTCAGCTTTAAGTTCGGCGATTCTGTTTTGGATGTCAGGTTTTGTTAGGTTCTCGCAACCTGATGCGCGGGCGGTTTTATCGCTGTACCCCGCCCGAATGGCCGCTTGTGTGGCGTTCAAATCGATGAGGTACTCGCGACAGAACATTTCTTGTTTGTCGGTGAGTGCCATTTAGCATTTCCTGCTGGTTATATACATACAACCCTCGGCAATGGCGATATCGCCAACCGATGATTCATTGTGTTTATGCTGAAGGTTGAACTCTGAAAGTGCAGTTTTCAGCATAAAATAAAACCGCCCGTAGGCGGTTCAGTTTCATGACTGCAAGGCAGCCACGTAATTTTGAGGAAATTTCACTCCAGGCTCGGATTTTAGTGCCTCGATTTTATCAATCACTGCCTTCTTACCATTCTCATCCGATGCCTGATATTGGACTCTGGCAATGTCTAAAATTTTATTAGCTGTAGATGAATAACCCAAAGACCCCTCGGCTTCTGCCTTTGCTAGAATCAAATAAACTTGATCATTAAATGAACTCATGTCTTTTCCTTATCCATGATTGGAAGTGAAAAGATACAGTGTTTTTTTCTGGTTATCATCATCAGGCGCACTAGCAAATGCGCCTTGTGATGAAAGCCGTTGTGAAAGTGGCTCTCGTTAAACCTTTGATATTAAAGCAAAGCGCAATTTTGCGCTATCTAGGCGGCATCTGCTTTCTTAGGCAGTCCCGGAATTACCAATTGGATCTGCTCCTGCATATGGATGCGCTCAGATTCAATGCGCCGCTTCTCTCCACCCACGCCCCAGCGATTCATGATGCGTGCCGCAGTGCTAACTCGCCTTGTCTTGTGCTGATATTCGAGCTCAAGCTTATTGGCTTCAGCAAATAGCGACAGCTTGCCCATCACGACATCACGGAATGTTTGGTAAACCTTCACTTCGAAAGAGGCTGAAAGCCATGCGGCGTACTTCAACGCGATAAGTTCATGCGCCCATGTGCCGCGATAAGCCCCGCCATGAACTACATCAAGTATCTGATTTTGCTCCAAAGTGTCTTTAAGCACTTTGGAAACTTCATCGACAAATGCCTGTACGCCATCAGCGCCAAGGAATTGACTTGGAACCTGCCACTTCTTCGCTAGGCCGCCAGCAATTGCAGCGCGGTGCATATCGTTAAGATTGTAGGTGCCAAACTCATTACTTCTGACGTGAACATTTTCGATCACAATGCTTGGATTGTTCATTGCATTTCCTTTTAGGAAGATGAGCCTGTCGCACAGAACAGCCGCCACCCGAGAGGCCGCAATGATGCCAACGGTTGTTCTCAGGCTCAGCTTTCTGAAAGGCTCGGGTTTGATTTGCGCGTGCGAGGCGCATAAAAAAAGGCCTCGCGAATGCGAAGCCAATGTTGCTCGTTGTTACGTAGGGTCAGTTAAAGCTACTTGAGGCATTGCTCAGTGATGTACTGCTGTAGCGCTGCTATTTTTGACTGGTCGTTTTTGATTCCGGCTCTGATACCGAGAACGTTTCGTCCAGCAATGTCAGAGAGTTCGACGGTGGCTCCATTGTCCACGCTGGCGGATCCGGCGGCTTGCTTCTGACAGCTACCTGCGACGAGCACCCGACCACCGCGATCAAGCTTGCGCTGCAAAGCATCATTTTCAGCTTTAGCACTGGCTAACTCCTTCGTGTATTTGGCATCGAGAGCGGCAACGTCACGCTGACGCACTTGCATGTCATCAATCGCGGCGTTAGCCAGGTTAAGAGCATCAGATGCTTTGTCTCGCTGGGCCTTGTAGTCGATGGCGCTGCCTCGGTAGTACAGCGCCATGCTTCCAGCAGCAATCGCTCCTGCCAGTAAAAGCAGAAGCAATCCGATCGTCGCTTTAGATATCATTTGCGCTTTCCGCCAGGCAGAGAGAACGCTCCATGTCGCGGCGGTTCATCAGGCCTTTCCACTTCATGCCACCGGCATATACCCAGCGGCGCAACTCTTCGCATGCTCCAGCCTGGTCGCCAGCGTTGAGCTTTTTCAGCAGCGTGGATTTTGAGAAGGCAGATGTGCCGACGTTATAAGTGAAGCTGTAAAGCGCGGCGCGCGGATATTCACCCAGCGGCACCTTGACCATGGAATCGACAGCCTTCTTAACTGGCTGCAGGTCATTCCACATCAGGCGATCGCATTCACGGTCGGTATACTTCTTTCCCTTAACGATGTCGGGACCGGTATGACCATCGCAGACAGTCCATACCCCAGCCACATCTTTGTAGGGTTCGTACACGCGCCCTTCTACTCCATCCTTTCCGCCTAGGAATACCGTTGCGATAAGCATGGCTCCGCCGCCCGCAGCAGCAATGAGCCTGTTGCGCAGTGTGTTAGACATTGCCATTGGGTTAATCCTCGGTGAGGTCGGGCGCGGTGGGCCAGCGTTGCAGCGCTTTAATCTGCGCCATTGTGGCCTTGCGTTTGTAATACCAGTTGATGCCGAGCGTGAATAGCGCAACCAGAATACCGGCCAGCACGCCAACAGCACTCCATTCATCGGGACTTAACCGGGTCAGCAGACCGTTGGCAATTGTCCCGGCAGATGCGCCGTATGCCGCGCCTGATGCCAGTTTGCTCATATCGATACTCATATACACCTCGCTGTTCGCTTGGTGCCGCCTGTAGTCGTAAGAAAAGTGCGCGCATCCCCACACAGCAATGAGGGTCTGAATAAGTTTTGGGATGGCGCAAAAAAGAGAAGGCCAGCTCTATGGCTGACCTTTAATCTCAGGCAATCGCAAAAGTGCCTGATTTTGAGATTTGGTTATATGTGGAGCTATCCGCTTATGTGTGGAGCGAGCCTCACATATAACGCGTAATGTGTGGAGCAATAAACATCATCGGGCGCACGTTTAAATGCGCCCTGTGATGCTTACGGCTCGTCGTAAAGCTTCTGCTTCAGCAGATAACCTTCCAGTAGCCAGATTTTGTTTACTGCGTTTTGTCGCGCGATTTTGCGACCAATTTCTGCATCAAAGTTTTCTGGACTTGCACAGGCAGACTCTCCCGTAACGGTGAAGCCATTCTCAAGCACAAGAACACAGAACGTCAGCAACTTCAGTTGATTGAAGTCGTCTAACTCCTGCACCTGATTCACTTTCTCACCACCTTCACTTTCGATGCGAATATTGGCACCGCTGCGACCGTCCGCCGCCGTGAAGTATGTCTCGCTGGTGATGATTGATTCTACGTGGGAGGGGGTAACGCGTGGCGCAGTCTTACCTTTCTGAACAATCTCTTGCTCAATCTGCTGGTCGTTCATAATTATGACCTCTGGATTTTAGGCAACAAAAAAGCCCTCGCAGATGGTGAGTCCGCAGGGCTTCTTAATTATCACAATTTGCTTGTTCGATTACTGTCCGGGCATCCCTAAGAACACTTACGGCAGCTTACCCTTAAATAGTGGCTCATTGGCTCAACAGAGTCAATACCTACTATGCGACTTTTCTAATTTTCACTACACGTTTGCGATCGTTAAATGCATTTAGCAGCGGAGTGTAGAGAAGATACAAACTCGCATTAAGTATTTCGTCCACCTCTCGCCTACAAGTAATCATCGACGGTACACGATAGCTTTCACCACCTCGCCCCGACATTTTGCGAGGACTTGCGCACTTGTGATAGTAAGATGCGATCGCACGCTTGGAAGAGCCGTGAGCATAGTAACTGAGCAGGATGCCAAGAGCTTTTTTATCGATGCACATGACGGAGTCCACGACCTGAGAAATCAAGAGTCCGTCATCATCGTTGCACATTGGCCGGGATGGATATGATTGTGGTTCAACAGTAGCCATGTATTGCGCTATGACGCTGGTCATGCGCTTTTCCAGCCTTCCTGAATATACCCACGCTCCCCACAGTTCTAACCAGCCATTCAGCCAGTCATGTTGCTCTTTGCTGAGATTAAGCTCGCGTACTGGCATGTTTCACCCCCATGATTTTCGCTGTGTTACGCAATATGCGGTAGTTGATTTCGAACATGCGGCGGGCGCGGTACATGCGCAGCAAGCGCCATTTGTCGTGCAGGTAATCGACTATCATGCTGCCTCTCTTTGCTTATTCAGTTCACGCAGCGCAGCCCTGTAATGCGCTCTGATGCGCTCCAGTTCTTCGCGGGTGTATCGGTGAGGTGTGTTGTTAGATTCGAGCGCTAATACGCGCTGAAGGCCGATTTTTGCTATGAGGTTGACCCTGTAGGGTCCGATATTGCCGGAGTGATGAACGTTACAGGCTGCACATTGGCTGTGGGCGTTATCCTCATCAAAACGTAATTGCTTAGCCGCTGCCGTTGTCCTGAAATGCCCTGCGTGATAGCTGGCTGCTGTGGTGCTGCCGCAGCTGATGCAGATGTCGCCGTCTCTAGCCCTAATCCAGTCGTTGAATGCTCGCTGGGTCATGTTCATCCAGTGGCTTAACGGTTTCACATCCGCTTTGCGTTTGTTCCATGCAGCACGCTCCTCTTTCGCCTGGCGCTTTTGTTTGCGTTCGGTGAGCTGGTTAGCGAGTTGGATGGCACATTTGGGTGAGCAGACGGTTTGGAGGCTGTTGCGGGGAGTAAACTTTTCAGGGCAGCATTTGCATTTTTTCGGCTTCGGCGGTTTTGGCTTAATTGCCTTTACCATTTCTCCTCCTGAGGTCTATTTCCTTTTGAGCAGCATCGTTGATATCACACTCAGTCTGAATCGGAAGCCTTTTTCCTTGAGGGTCAGTCCACTCCGCACCGCAGAAGGGATTGAAACCGCTGTAAGCAGCGCGATATTCGTCTACCAATTTCCAGCGGCGCCAAAAACTCTTACGCGCGAAAGTCTTAATGGTAACGACAGTCCCCTTAATTCCGCCCCGTCCGAACTCGAAACTGAACTCATGCTTTATCGCCATTATCGCTCTCTCCGTGCATTCTGAAGTTGTCGTCTCGCATCCAACCGGCGCAGCAGCGGTCGCAGGCATACACCCAATCCGACAGCAGTTCCGAACCGCAGCCAGCGCACACCAAAGCAGATAGCTCGCCAGCGCCAGTAGGCGGATTTGATGGGGTTGTGTTGTTCATACTCCTCCCACTTGAGGTCTGTTTCGCACGTTTCACATGCGACTGAGTACCAGTGCTTATCTTCACTGGTGAGGATGGTGTGGCAGCGGTGGCAGCGTTCACGCGGCATTTTCTTCCTCCCGATAGCGCTCAAACCAGAAAATAACTGGCGCCTGCGTTACCTCGATTTGTCCAAATCGCTCAGCAGTGCGGAAGTTGACGCTTGATGCCCTAGCTCTCTCAACCTGCTTTGCAATTTGTTCGCGGAACAGCTCAACACTAAATGTCGCCTTGAAGAGGTTGCATGGAGCGCAGGCAGGATAATGATTTTCGATGCTATCTCTGGCGGCGTAAGTGACGTCACCTGTGTTCTTTAGCCTCCATAACCCTTTTCTTCTGGCCTCCTCGTCAACTTCTGATATGCGCAGAACTGGCTCAACGTGGTCTGCATGCCAGCCTTTCTCTGGCAGTTGGCAGCCGCAATATGCACATCGCCCTCCAAACTTCATACGCAGCGCTGAGCGTTGCTTGGTGGTTAGTTTCATCGTGTAAACCTCATGCGGTCCCATTTCGCGCGCAGCAGTCCGTAGGTGTAATCGAATGTCTTCACCTCGCTGGCTGGCGGTATGGGTTTACGTTTAGATCGGGTTCGTTTGGTGGGCTGGAATATCAGGTGGTCGATGCAGATTTGAGTGGGTGATTTACGCTGTCTGCTCATCTCGCCCTCGCACACATATGGCGGCATGTATCGATGCTGCAGCCCATTCGCTGGCTGATGATTGCGTATGTCAGCCCCATTTTTCTGAGCTTCCCTACTTTGTTGCACTCTTCCTGTGTGCGGTGTTGGTATCTGCCTTTGCTCATGCTGCGCACCTGTATTCAGTGGTTACGGTTCCCGGCGTGCCGGTGGTGAACATTGCGTTGCGATCGGGATGCTCTGGCTTCACTTCCATCAGGCCGTCAAAGCGCTGGTAAACGCAGTGCGGTTTCTTATGGACAAACGCCAGCCACGCGGCTTCTTCGATGGCTGCGCCAATATCGGTAAAGGGTGTCATTGGATTCCTCAGAAGTAGGAATAGAGTTGGTTGATGATTTTCTGGTCTTTGGTGCCGGCGAATACGTGTTTGATGGCGGCGTTAATCAGTGATGAATAACAGCGCTCAAACTCTTCCTGCTCCATGCTGCTGTAAGCCAGGCTCTTTGCTTCTGCCCTCACCTCGCCCCGGATGTTCGTCACCATGTCGTAATGGCCTGCCAGAATGGTCAGGTCTTTGCGGAACCGGTTGAACTGTGTGGTTTCATCGGCATTCTCTAGCCCTGCCCGGTCAGCAGCCCAGTGCTGAAAGCAGAAGTTGAAGAATGCGAAGGTTTTGCGGTGAAATGCGGGGTTGCGGGTTAACTTGATTTCGGCGGTGTACTGCTCGCCATTCTTGAAGCGGGTAAGGCGTTGTATGTCACTATCAAGCGCTGGGGTGAATATCCCCCCGGCCGATTTGATCAGCTCGATTTGCATGGCGTTCCTCGATAGCTTTCTCCAGGTATGACGCAATGCTGTCGACCAGCTGCTGTTGCTCTGGCGTCAGTTTCGTGTCGTTGAGTTTGTCGTTTGCTTCGTAGGCTTGGCGGAGTGGGTCAGGGCGGAGTGGGATTACGTTGCTCATGGGCTGTTTCTTTCTGCGATATAGAGGCCGATTGCGACGACAATGCACAGGATTATTCCGGGGGGAGTCATCAGCGCATCGATTATGTTCATCTGGTTTCCCCCTCTCCACTTTCACGACAATCATCGCCGCTGGTTTGATGGTTGGTGAACTGGTTCATGATGGCTCCGGTGCTGTAGGAAGAGGTGCCCAATACAGCGGCGTGCACTGGCTCATCCAGTCGTGGTCACCCCAATACTCTGTTGTCCAAAACTTCTGACTTTCGTCCCATGCAGCCGTATAAACTTCATCGGCTGCTGGAAGCATCTTTGCCACGTCCTCATCGGTGCACAGGACATATACGCCATCATCTGGCATTTCTTTTTCAACGCTTACCCATTGACTCATCCTTCCCTCCCATCATTTTCAATCACCCGATAGGCTATCACCAACTGGCCAGCTCCGTAGCCCCAATTCAAAAAGCCGCTGGAATCAGTTTCTGTTTCACCGCCTGCATAGCGAACCTGTACACGCTCACCTCTCACAGATTCCGGCATATGTCCGGCCTTCCACTCAATCCAGCCATCATTCTCAATCTGCCGGTAGGTGTCCGTTGTGGGCTGTGGTGGCGTCATACTGAGCAGCACATAACCCGGAAGGCAATCACCAACGTCAGCTACGTGTGTCACCACCCTTTCGCAAGCGTCACCGGTATAGTCGCCGTTCCATTCCATTAGCAGTAGCATGTCACCGACTGCAAAATTGCGGTCGTTCTTGCGCAGCTCAGCGGTTTTGATTTCGTCCAGAACCGGCGTGAAGTGCTGCGGTAAAATTTTCAGTTCGTGTCTCAAAATCCACCTCCTCCCTTTGTTTTGCTCTTGCCGCCTTTTTCGGAACGGGAATCAACCTTTGGTGCCGGTTTGCTTTCGCCGAATACGCGCTTAATCAGCTCAGCGCGAGGCAGTCCGTGAATTACCTGTGTCATGCGAACTCCTTAACTTTCATGCCGGCCGATTTGATGGCGTCCACCACGTCACGCTGGTAAAGCTGTGGCTTGAACACGCCTTCGTACCAGTATTCGCTGTCGTTGATGTCGGGCATTTCTACTGCGGCCGTATCAGTCAGCGTTATGCCTCGGCTGATACCCTTCACCCGATGGATGTGGCCCTTCCTGACCAATACATCGACGTGCAGATAAGCATTGCTGGGGCAGTAGCCGAAGTGCTTGCCGATTTCGGTATAGGTGGGTGCGATGCCGTTTTCAGCGATTTGTGAGCTGATGAACTGCAGTACTTCGCTCTGACACTGTGTGAGGTATTTGCTCATGATGCGGCTCCTTCGCGTCCTTCAAGCCAGAAGAAAAACGCGCGATCGACAACGGCATCCCGATAGCCCAAGTACGTTCGGCGCAGGTCGTGCTTATCGCCGTGCACGCTGCGGTACAGGCGTTCAAACCTGATGCGGATTCCCTCGCTCATGATTTACCTCGCTTCAGGGTGGCGCGAAGCATCGCAACGCCGTCCAGTGCCTTCTCGCTGGTTGATGGTATGGATAGCTTCAGCAGCTGCTTGCGTGGTTCCGGGATGTCTTCGCCAGCTTCGATGCGCTGCGACATCTTGCGGAGCTCTGACCGGCACTTAACGCGCAGCTCTGCCTCACTCAGGTTTCCGGCTCGCATCATGCTGTACAGGCCAGTGACCATCCAGTAATCAGCGTTGGTCTTCCACGGATATTGCTCCGGCGACGCATAGTCGCCACGCTTGGCGCAGTAGGTCATCACCATCGAATAAAGCTCGTCTTCGTCAGGCATGCCTGCAGCGCTGAATGACGCCTCTTTGCACCACTCAATGAACTGGCCCGGCGATGGCAGGAACGGCGAGCCGCTTGCGCGTGCGTGTTTCATGCCTGCTGATAGCTGTTGCTTGCTGTGAATGCCGTTCTCGGCGAAAGCGGCGATCCACTGGCGTTTTGCCGCGGCTTCGTCATTCGGGTTCTTCCAGGCGGTGCTGACTGATGCCGGGAATACCTGCTTGAGGTTGGTGAACAGCGCGTCAACCAGTCGCTCGACGCCTTCATGCACGCCACGCTCTAACGGCTGCGGGCCGTCACCGGCCAGACGGGCCAGCGCGCTTCCGTCGCGGTTCTGAATTGCTGATACGAGTTGTCTCATAGGAATTCATTCTCCCAGGCGTCGCGGCTGTTCCAGTGCTGAGCGGGCTGCTGCGGCTCTGGCGCCTGTCGGTTTCGGTTAGGTTGATTCATCTGAGCTTTGAGCGTGTCCCACTTTTCGCGGAGCTTTGCAGGGCTCATAACGTTGGTTTGCCAGAAGTGATCGGCATTGGCCCATTTGAACAACTCGCATATTTCGTGATGGCTGACGCTCAGGGCATTGCGCATTAGTCGGATGTCGTTTGACCAGGCTGGCCAGTTAGGTTCCTGAGCCGTTGGTGCGACGGTCACCACCTTGCAGAACATCCACTCAGCAGCCTTCAGGTCGTCAGCCGTTCCCCACTTATCACCTTTGGGTGATTGAATGGCTGCATCAGGACGAAGAGCTGGAAGCTGCTTGGAGGGTGAGTGAGGGGATTCGTTAGAATTCCCTGACGTAGTGTTTTTAATATTGTTCTTGTTCTTGTATTGGGTGGCTACCGTTTCCGGGAAGGTTTTTCCTGCTTTCGGGAAGGATTTTCCCGTTTTCGGGAATTTTGTTCCCACTTCCGGTTTGTCTAATATCCAGGCTGAAATCTCAGTATTTACCCCTACAAGTTTCATCATCCCTTGCTTCTGGCTGAAGATGATTTTTCTCTCTGCCAGAGATTTGATGGCATCCGAAACATGGGTATCGCTTAAGCCTGTGAGCCCTGCGATAACTGTGTTCGTCACCCTGTCCTGTTTTTTATTCCATCCGTAGGTGAGCCATATCACCGCCTCGAAACATTGCCATTCCCTACCGGATAATCTCAGGCGTGGCTTTAGCTTCTGGATCTCGTTGGCGACTTTGGTGTACCCGTTGGACAGGTCGGCCATGTGACCTCCTGCATTTTCAGGTAATGGGATTTTGTTGGTGAAGTCGACCCTGCGGACATTATTCATCAGAAACCTGCCTGCTCTCTTGGTCCGAACACACCGGAGATTGTTTCTCGCTCATGGCACTCTTCTAAATAAGCGAGGTGGCTTTGCTTATTTTCAGACATGACAGCGCTGACTTGCCCATACTCGATGACGATTGAAAGCCCATCTCGCACCATTTCATTAAGGCGATCGCAGCCCATATCGAAGATTGCTTTCGCGATATTTGCTGTGGAACCTATATAGTTAATATCGAATTCCTCAAACCAATCAGTTAGGTTCACCTTCACATCTTTATCGATGCAAATAGCTTCAAACTCATTAGCAACTTCCGAAAATGTGGTGCTGCTATCGCACAAGCAGTGCCCCCGGCAAACATCGATAGCCAATGCCAGATCGCACTGGAAGAACTCTCTACTGTCATTCACCCTGTAATCTTTAAGTTCATTGTGGATGCGGCACTCATCACCTCGCGGATCGCTTGAGAAGAACGAGGATTCAACTACAAAAGAAGCTGGCACATTCGTGCCAGATGACAGCTCTTTTGCTCTCTTTTCAGGTGAGGTTGTGGTCATTCCAATTTTGAGAATGCCAGGCATATATGGATTGGAAAGGATGTAAACCCATCCAGTTACATTGATCGTCGCAGGCAGCGGAGCTGCTATATCAACTGGCATGGAATATTTAAGCTCCAAGCGGCTAACTTCATTTCGGATGAAGTTGTATCGCAGATTTACTTCTTCAGGTTGTCCTGGCATAATTACCCCTGTGATTTGATCCAGTCATTTCGCATCAAGCCGAGAATGAGTTACCGCTCATCTCGGCTTTTTCTTTGCCCAAAATCAGGGCCACTTCTTTCGCCACTGCTTTAGCCAGTTGCGCTGCGTCGTCATCAACAATCCCGTATTCCAGAATGTCGATTGCCATGCTCATCTGCCGGAAGAAATTTTTCTTCATGCGGCTGACCTGGTACTCGGCGATACCCAGCCTTTCAGCGAAGGTTTTCTGGCTGATTGATGCCAGCTTATTCAGCAGCGCCGACTCGATGCGGCGTGCGTTCTTGCTTTGAGTTGCTTGTTCCATTGCGTAATATTCCTTTGTTGAATAAGTAATTGCGTGACATTGCGGTGAGCAAGTCACTTAGGTTTGCTCCGGCATTTCGGCGGGAGCGGCTTCAGAGTTTTAAAGAGCGGTGTTGCTTAAGAGGCGGCTAACAGGTCAGCTAAATCAGGTCGAATCTCATATGGCTTTACTCGGCCCTGTGTAGCCTTGGTGATGGCCAGTACGTACTTGGCATCAATGCCACCTCCGTGCAGCCAGCGCCAAACTGTTGGCTGCTTCACACCGCAAAGGTCAGCAAGCTTTTGCTGGCTTCCTGCGATGTTTACAGCTCGCTGAATAGCTTTGTTAGTCATGTGCAATTCCTTTACGTATTATCACAAAGAGAATAATAGCAATGAGTATCAGCGAAGGCAATAGCTTTCCACATTTGACGGTTAATACGGCTAGTTATAAATTGCCGGTTATGAATAAAACGCTTGCAGAAAGATTGGCTTACGCCATGAATGAAAGGGGTATATCTCAGGGTGCTTTAGCTAAAGCTTCTGGGGTTGCTCAACCAACTATTTGGCGGCTTGTGAAGGGCGAGGCTAAGGGTTCTACGCGCCTTGTCGATATTGCGCGCGCGCTGTCTATCAGCGTTGAGTGGCTTGCCAATGGAACCGGATCAATGGTTTCGGATGAGAAGATGACTTACCCTCATCCACCTAAAAATGATATGTCACTTGGGGGCGTTTTCCCGGTGCCTATCTTCGATAAAGCAAACGTGCAGACCGAGGATTATATCTATGTTCCTCAGTCAGTTGAGAGTGACACTTGCCGGGCTTACATGCTGGACAGGAATAGTGGATGCAGTGAGGCTCCTGCTGGTACGGTTGTTGTTGTAGATACAGCTGAGCACCCTGGTAACGGCGATCTTGTTTATGCCCTCGTTAATGACTTCTATTCGGTTTATCGCTTCGTTGATGGCGGCCCGCATGGCTATTTATCCGTTGATGATGATCGCGTACCTTTGGTTCCAGCAGTCAAAGAATCAACGATGATAGGGGTTGTCGTTTTTCTCTTACGAGACTTAAAGCGAAAGAAATAATCCTCTTCATTTTTAGGGGGGGTGTATTCCACATACCCTCCTTGCCTATTTCTAAGCAAAGCCGTTGCCATACCCCCTCCCGCCTGTTAATTAATTCAACAATTTAGCCGCAACTCCATTTGAAACTACTGTTTAAGTAAACAGTGTTTTTATAGTGAAACACATCCTTCCATAAATCAAGCTTACCGTTCTGGTTTTTTTATCCATCTCCGATAAAGCATTAAATCACCCTAAAAATCATAATTTTTTTCGCTTTCGCATCATCACGTTATGTGAATTGCTATTACTTTTTTACCAATACGTATTGCTATGAATAATACGCAATGCTATTGTTTATCCCATCAGCAGCACACAGCACCAACGTGAACTGCACGCTCTTTAACATTGATGGGGTTTGTCTCCGCCGAAATGCGGGGAACCAAAGTGAAGTTGGCTTTGGACTGGCGTGTCGTGGAGCTTAGGCCTATCCGGGATGATCGGGCCGACCTATGAAGCGACTTGAAATCCGGAAACGTCACAGGTTCCGGCGCCAGTACCTAAGCCAATTTATAAAGCCAAGCCGCTGGCAACTTTGATGCGGCATACAGCGACAGGAGGATTTATGTAACGGGTAACAGTGAAGACTGAGAACTTTCCAGATTGAGAAGTATGCCCCGCTACCAAGGTGGATGGCGGGGCGAGTTGATTTAGCAATGCGGACCATCGCTAAGCCAATTACCGGAGGTACACCATGACAGTAGTCGTAACTTATCTGGCCTCTGATACGGCCAAAAATCGTCGCAGGCTGCGCCGTGCTGCTGAGCGAGATGGTTTGAGTGCAGATAATCGCCTCGCCAGAAAAATAGCCGTAGCAAGCGCTGGATGTGCATTAACAGTTGCCCGCGCCACCTCATCCCCTAGTCTGCGTGATAAGCAGGAAGGTGGAGGGGTATGTTTGCCGGAAATCGCAATTTATAACGCGGGATACCGCACTGTCCGCAAAGACGCGGTTCACATTGTTAAGTGAGGGAAGCATGAGGCTGAGAACTGACAGCATCGAACGCCGCAACAAGGTTTTCGCTCTCTACTTCAAGGCTCCGGAGCGTTCGGATTTGTATAAGCGCTGGCGAGAGCCGTTTTCGGGTGCGATTGCAGTAAGCGACGATTTATATGCCCGGAAGTGGCAGCAGATTCAGATGCGGCTGGCAATCATGGAAACGTACCTGCGCGGCGAAATTGCACCCAACTGGTACAACGCCCACTGGCTAAGCAATGAAGAAGCCAACAGGCGCAACGAAAGCTACTGGTAGCAGCTGGCTATCGGAAATCTAAAGACAACGTGACGGCGAGAGGTTGAGCATGATTGAGCAGCTTAATTTTTATATGACACAGGCATCGCCAGAGCTTCTTGAAAGTCGGCGTGAATATATCGAGCGGGCCATTGTAGGAAAGCTTAAGCGCGGAATTGAAGAGCAGAAATCGTGGTCGCCTGAGTTTGCAAGCGAACCGGATTCTCAGGAGCTAATCGTTGCATATACAGAAGGACTAAGGTTCTTCACAGAGAAAGGATTCAACAGCGAGGCTGCCTAGTGCGGCCTTTTTAACGCCACCTGCTCACAAAACAGCGTGGACGCAGCAGAACTGATAAGAGGTGAGTATGACTGTCTTTGAATTAATCGATTGTTTACAGGAAGAAATTAATGCAAACCCTCAATTCGCAGACTTGGAAGTTCTCATGAGTGGCGAGGAATCTGGCGACATGGTGGATGTTACCGGATTCACGGAAACCAATACATCCATCTGGTTTTCATCATCAGAATCTGAAGACCAATAGCCCGCCCCCGAGCGGGTTTCTTTTTACCTACACAAAGGCCAAAACCATGAGCACACAAGATTGCATTATCTGCTGGGTAGTGACTGTGTTGCTGATGGGGTTGGCGATGATAGCGAGGATTTGAGATGGAAGATTGGGAGGAAGTTGAAGCAGCTAGCCACCCCATTGAAATGGCTTCTGACGCCACCATTCGTGACTACTTCGCCAGGGATTGTATGCGAGCCATCATTGGCACGCTGAATGGGCCAGTAACTGGTGAAGAGTGGCCCGGAGACTTCGACTATTACGCTAGCTGCGCATACAAAATGGCAGATGCAATGCTCCGCGCCCGCAGCCAGTAACCTCTTACAACGCTCACTGCCTCCGGCAACGCTCCGAGCACTTACGCACTTCATCCCAGCACTTCTCCCACTTTTTCCGCCATGTGAAAGGCCGTCCACACACGGTGCATATTTTGGTTGGGAGTTCACTTTTCTTCATAACGCACCTCATCTGGAAAGTGATGCAGAGGGATTATTTTAGATGAATTTAGAGCGGTCGCAACGATGCGGCCAGTAACCACAGGAGAGCAATTGATGGAGTTAGTTCCGTTTATCAAGCGAGTTGCTGATTACTATGACGATTGCCAGCTTCATTTCCCGAGCATTGTCGAGCTTAAGGATGAGTCAAGGCTGGAAAAGCAAGAAGATACCGTACATGGAATGCCTTACGTTCTCGTCGAGCAGCACGCAAATTGCGAGGACTGCTACTGGGGTTATTTCTACTTTCCGCTGAAGAAACGGAAATATATTCGAGTTCCTTTTTTCTGCTGAGTAGCAGCGAAGAAGCGATTCACGCGATCGCTTCGACGGTGCTAGTCACCAACGCTTAAGAGTCGAGCCCTTGAGCAACAAATAGAACGTTACATCCTTACGCCCGGCGCAATGCTGGGCTTCTTTTTGCCTGAAGGAAATGCAAATGAGTGAAACAACGGATCTTGTCGTCATTGAGAAGGCTAACGCCCTCACCGTTTTCAAGTCAGCCGACCAGATTGAAGAGATTCTGGCAAAGGTTGAGCGTGAAGTTATGTCCTTTGTGCCGGATGTCACCACGGCGAAGGGCAGAAAGGAGATCGCTTCACTGGCCTACCGCGTATCACAGACGAAATCTTACCTGGATGGCTTGGGTAAGGATTTGGTCGCGGAGCTGAAAGAGGTTCCAAAGCTAATCGATGCCAACCGCAAGACGGTGCGCGATCGCCTTGATGTTCTTCGAGACAAAGCCCGCCAGCCGGTAACAGATTGGGAAGCTGAACAGGAGCGCATCAAGGCAGAGGAAGCAGCCCGCTTGCAGGCTATTAAGGACGCCGAGCAGCGCGAAGCCGATCATGAAATCGCCCTACTCCTGAATGACAAATTCGACCGTGACGCAGCTGAAGCCAAAGCCGAAGCAGAGCGCCAGCGCATTGCTCACGAAGAAGAGATTAAGCGTAAGGCTGTCGAGCAGGCCCGCATTGAGGCTGAGCAGAAAGCCCAGCAGGAACGCGAAGCAGCAGCACAGCGTGAGGCTGATTTGAAAGCAGCGAAGGATAAGGCTGAGGCCGACGCAAAAGCCGCACAGGACCGTGCAGAGCGTGAGGCTAAAGAAGCGCAGGAACGCACCGCACGACTGGCGCAGGAAGCGCGTGAACAGGCTGAGCGTGAGAAACAGCAGGCAGTCGAATTTGAGCGCCAACGCGCCGAACAGTCCGAGCGTAACCGCCTGGCTGAAGAGAAACGCATCGCCGACGAAGCAGCAGCGCGTGCCGCCAATGAAGCGCACCGCAAGAAGATTGGTACTGAGATTGTTACCGCTCTTTTGGGCCACACCAGCCTAACCCGCGAACAGGCAATTGAAGTTCTGGTTGCGCTGAAAGACGGCAACATCCCGCATACCAGCATCACCTACTGATTTAACCACTTAACCAACACCAAGGAATCACCCATGCAGACTTACGCCGTCGCTGGGGCCACCCACATGGGTGACTTCGGCTTTAACACGTCACAACTCGACCGTTTAGTGCGCCGCCTACGTTCTGGCCTGCGCTCACTTTTGGACACTCTGAATCAGCGAGGCGAACCATGAGAACACGTCATTTCAGAAAGGCTCAGGAGCTTTCGCGTGAAGCCGTCCTGTATAGCAGCCCTGCCAAGTGGGCGGTGGCGATGAATCTGTTACGGAGAGCTATTAAATGAAATTCCCTCAGTCACGTATCGCGCTTATCTCATGGCACCGCCATTACCTTTTGCTGGCTAAAGAGAGCCGCAGCACTGGCGACCGTGAATCAGCAGCGCACTTACAGATGATGGCAGCCACAACGCGCCGTCACATTGTCACCCTTCACACTAAGGCAGCGGCATGAGCGACGACGATGCAGCGTTTATTGAATTTATGCAGGGTGCGCTGGGCGACCTGTCCGACCCTATGACATACGAGCAAGCCGCAAAGGATGCGATTGCCGATCACCGCACGGAACGCCAGTTTGAAATGATGGGAGGCATGAATGAGCGTCTATAAGGCGATTAGCGCCGTAGCCAAGGAAATGGCCGAGCAAGGCATAAGCAAGGACCGCGAGAACCGGCAGCAAGGTTTCAATTTCCGTGGCATTGACCAGGTTTATAACGCGCTTGCGCCAATGCTGGCAAAGCATGGTCTTGTCATTCTACCCCGCATTACAGAGCGAACAGTTACTGAGCGGGTGACTGCAAAAGGCGGCGTGTTGTTCTATGTGGTCGTCAAGGCTGAGTTTGATTTTGTCGCCACCGAGGACGGCAGTAAGCACACGGTCGTGACCTATGGTGAGGCTATGGATAGTGGCGACAAGGCTACCAACAAAGCAATGTCGATCGCCTACAAATACGCTGCATTTCAGACGTTCTGCATCCCAACCGAACAGACCGCAATCGATGCTGATGCAGAGGTTCATCACCCTTCCCCGCGTCATCCCGATGAAATCCTGGCTGACTTCACCGCGCAAGCTGCTGAGTGCCCAAGTCTTGAGGATTTAAAGGGTATCTACAAACCAGCGTGGAACGCGTTGGCATCATCGGCTGAGCATCAGCAGAAGTGCGTGGAAGTATTTCAGTTACGTGGAAAAGAGCTAAACAAGGCGGCATAAATGAGCAGCAGAGGCGTCAACAAAGTAATTTTAGTGGGGAATCTTGGGCAAGACCCGGAAATTCGGTACATGCCAAATGGTGGTGCGGTCGCCAATATCACTCTGGCGACATCGGAGAGCTGGCGCGACAAAACCACGGGTGAGCAGAAAGAAATTACCGAATGGCATCGCGTAATTCTGTTCGGAAAGCTGGCAGAAGTTGCTGGGGAGTACCTGCGCAAGGGATCGCAGATTTACATTGAAGGGAAGCTTCGCACCCGCAAATGGCAGGACCAATCAGGCCACGACAAATACACAACGGAAGTGATCGTGAACGTCGGCGGTGTAATGCAGATGTTGGGCGGCAAGCAGGAAGGTGGAGCGGGAAGCCGACCACAGCAGCAATCGTCGCAGCAGCGCCAACCTGGGCCATCCACTCCACCGGCGAATAACGAACCGCCAATGGACTTTGACGACGACATTCCCTTCTGATTCAACCCACCAATAAGGCGGCAGCCATGAATATCACCGATGACTCGGCGGTCCCCGCACATCTGAACCGATGCGACAGTCATGGCCTGCCTTTCTTTGGGCCGGATTGCTGGCGAGCGGGAATGCTGAGAGCAAAAATCAGCCGCTCAATTCTCTCATGGGAAGAGCATCAAGCCCTGCGAGAGCTGAAAACCGTACAGGAAAAGGAAGAATTCTACGAAGAAGCGATGGAGCGCAAGAGGTTTCGCCAGCAGGTTCGGCTGACTGCCTACTACCCTACCCGACCGGTAGTTAAACAGGTCGTGGACAATAATGCCGCATATCCGGAATGGGCAGATAAGCACTTCCATGGCGACTAGCAGATTAATCGACGCTGGCCTGTACCCGGCTGGCGAATGAGGGGAAAGATTGATGAGTGAAGCAACTAAATACAGCGTTGTCATTAAGAACGGAACATACCACCTCGCAGAAAGTGACGGTGGCACCTTGGTGCTTGTTGATGACTACGCCGCCCTGCAGCAGAAGCAGGAAGAAACAGAAGCTCTGATGTACGCAATGCGCCATGACATGCGGGAATCGCGCGAGAATATGGAAGCGATGCTGGCGGAGAATGCTGAGATTAAATCAGGAATCGCAGATATCACTTTCATGCGAGATGATGATTTCTTCGCCTCTACGCAGGAAGCGCAGCGAGTGATGGGTAACCTGGTCAACATCAAAACACCGGCTACTGACACCATCCTCAACGAGGTGCGGGCAGAGGGAGCTCAGCTTTGCATTGATGCTATCGTAACTTCTGGTAGTGATGACTTTATTGATGCGCCCAATATTTGTGCTGATGTTGTGCGCCAACTCCGCGCCAGCAGCGCCGAAGGAGCCACCAATGACTAACCAGCAACTAAAAGCACATTGCGAAGACGTTATCGCCAATCCGCAAGACCATCTGGATTGGGTGGTGGATATGGCGAGAGTGGCGCTGGCGAGTCTGGAGGCGGTGCCAGTAGCCTATGCTGATGCAAAAGCTATCATGCGGATGTTAGATGGCGGAACGCGATTCTTCACGGCGTTCCCGGGAACATCAAAAACAAAAAGCATACCAGTATTCATTGACGTACCAGTGCCAGAACTGAAGCCGATTGAGTTGCCGAAAGAAACCGGTCAAATTGGCAACGATTTCTGGTTAGGTGAAATGAATATGCGGTCTGCTTTCATTCAATCTATCCGCGCCGCCGGTTACGAGGTTAAATCATTATGACCGAAGAGCAGAAGCAGGCGCTAATACATGAGCTGGAAAGTCGCAGAGCCATTATGCGCATTGATAGCGACAAGTTATGGGAATATGACTGGTTTTCGGATGAAGCTTACCGCATCGCACTTGCCGCACTCACCCAACCTACAAGCCCGGATTTGAAGTTGCCTGATGAAGCCTCTCTCAGGGATGCATGTCACGCTGTAGCAAATGCTACGCATGAATCACGAGTGGGTTCCTACCAGGATGGATGGATCGCATGCATTGCCGAAGTCAAGCGCCTCAATGCCCCACACACAGCACCAATAGAGCCTATATGTGCCACAGGTGGTACAGAGTGGGTTAAGGTGCCGCGCGAGCCTACACGGCAGATGATGTCACAAGGTCACTTTGCAATGGCTGGAACTGACAGAGGTAAGTTTCGTCGCATTTATCAGGCCATGATTGCTGCAGCGCCTCAGCCCGAATAGCCCAACCCCGAATAAATCCCAATGCCGCGAAAGCGGTTTTTTTGTGCCTGTACATGGAGGATGCATGATTAACACTGATTACCCTGGCGAGCTGAGAACCAATCTGGTTTCTGCTGTTAAGGGTTGCTTTGCCGATTGCGCTGACCAAAGCGAGCTTTACATCGCCGGAAACTGCATCGTTGAAATTCTCTCTGCGCTATCCATGAGCGATCAAGAACTGGTTTCTGTGCTTCAGGATGCATCAGGTGATGCTGCTGAGGTAGACGAATACATCGATAAAATGATTTCCAATATCACGGAGTAATCGCTATGTCTGACGAACTCGACCAAGCCTCAGAACTCGAAATGCTCAACACGCAGATTGCGCTGGCTAACCGGCAGAGGCCGACCATGACATTCACCGGAGCCTGCCACTACTGCGAGGAGAAAGTGGATAAGGGCTTCTTCTGCTGCCCTGAATGCAAAGATGATTATGAGCGCATTGAGCGTGCAGCTAAGCACCGGAGGGCGGCATGAAGCTGATTGATTTGTTAGTGCGTGAATTACCTAAGCATGGCGGATGGCCTAGAGGGGCCGTAGAGTGTGAGCGATTCGTTGATGAATCCAATATAGATTTTTATGACCATTATGGAAACTGGGATGATGACTGCTCTGAAAAATACGGAGCAAACTTTGCCCAGGAATGTGCCAGAGAGAAGGGATATTCAGGTGAAAAAGAAAGGGTCAGCCGTGAGGAATACGAAGATTCCATCGCAGCATTGAAACAGCCAGTATGGAATGGGTATGGTTTGCCGCCAGTTGGTTGTGAATGTGAGTTTCAGAACTTTAGTGACTCGCCATGGACTCAAGTTCGAGTTATTCACTATAACGGTGATGAAGTTTGGCTAGAGCCTTTGAATGGCGCGCAAAGTTTCGTACTTGGCAACCCCGAAGGTTTTCGCCCAATCCGTACCGAAGCAGAGCGCAAACGTGATGAGGCTATCTCAGCAATGAGAGAATCACTTGGTCATGCAGCAGGGCTTATTGAGGTTGCCAATATTTATCGCGCTATCGCCGCTGGCAAAATCCCCCACATCACCCTGAAGTAACCCCCACCCAATTAACCTTTATCGCGCTCTGCGTGAGGAGTTGTTATGTCTGATGAAGAGCTTCTGGAGAACGCGGCCATAGCTGCGGGGCATCGAACTTTCGGATTTGATGCCTTAGGAAGCGCCCTGATTGACCCGGTCATTTACACGCCTTGGAACCCGCTGACCAAAACTGCTGATGCCATGGTGCTTGCTCACCAGATGGATATGAAAATCACTTATGGAGAGAAGGTCATCCTGATTTCTGAGCCTAATGGCGCCGCAAGCAAGGTCATTGATGTCGATTGCAATGACATTGAATGGCTGACAAGAAAGGCGATTACCCACCTGGCCGCGTATGTTGGTGCAAACATGTGACCACCACCTGCGAAGACATCACCCCGGCTGAGGTCATCATCGATTTCAGCCTTCTCGCTGCAGTAATCATCGCTTTTATCCTCGGCAGACCACCTAAGGAGTGAGTGTGGCTATATGGTCACATTTTCTCTGATTGGGTGGGATTGTTGCTATATACCGACATTGGAGAATTTTATGGAACGCTTACTCAGTGTTAAAGCTGTGTGCGTGGCGCTGGATATGCATCGCGCCACTGTTTATCGCAAGGTAAAGGCAGGAGAGCTGGACCCTCCGCTGAAGGACGGCCGCCGGACCAAATGGCCGGAATCCAGCATCGTGAAGTATCAGCAAAGCCTCAAGCGTGCGGCATGAAGCCGCAAAGCCAGTCATCGTACACCTGCATCATCTCCCTTCTCTCCTTCAAGTACTCGGCGTGGTTATATGCAGCGACAACGCGATTTCCTTCAGCGTGCGCAAGCTGCTTTTCTATGACTTCACGCCGGTATCCCATCTCATACAGCGTCGTGGAGGCGGTAGCCCTGAAATCGTGGCTGGTGATGAACTTTGGCGGGAAGCCGAGGTATTCAATGGCGCGATTGATGGTGCTGTCGCCCAGCGGCTCATTCGGCTTGTAAACGCCGGGAACCATCAGCGGATTTTCTCCGCAAACTGCTTTCAATTGCTCAAATAGTTTTTTCGACGTGGAAGTGAGTGGCACCGAGTGCGATCGCTTCATCTTCATCCGTTCTGCCGGAATCACCCACAGGTCGTCATTGAAGTTTACTTCTGACCAAAGGCCGCGCCGCAACTCACCCTGCCGGACAAAGGTGAACGGCAAAATCATCAGCGCAAGCCGCGTCTGCGGATATCCGGGGAAATCGATGAGCGCTTTGAAATACTGGCGCAGCTCGTCACCGGTAAGGCATCGGGAATTGTGGGTTTTGGGAGGAATGATTGCGCCCTTAAGTGCGGCGGCGGGGTCTACTTCAGCCCTGAGCGTTGCAACGGCATAGCAGAATATCGCTGAGCACCATTGCCTCACCTTTAAAGCAGAAGATGCCGATCCGCGCTTTTCCATGCCCCTCAGCACAGCCAGAATTTCGTGCGCCGTGACTTCACGGATCGGCTTATTACCAAAAACCGGATAACAATTTATCTTGAGGAACTGCTCTACCTGCTCGCATGTGCCGGCAGTCCAGTTTGGGCGCTTACGCTCAATCCACTCTTTGGCGACCAGTTCAAACGTATTAGACGCCTCAGCCAGGTTCTGTTGCTTTTCCTTTTTGCGCACGTCCGTAGGGTTAAGTCCGCGCTTTACCTGCTCTCTCGCCCACTCACGCTCACGGCGAGCATCGGACAAAGAGACGGACGGGTATTCACCAATGGTGTATCTTCCGTCTTTGGTCGACGTCAGCCAGTAGCGATAGCGCCAGAACTTTGCACCGGATGCGCGAACCTCAAGGTAAAGGCCTTGACCATCCTGAAGCGTGTACGGTTTTTCCTGCGGGCGTGCTGTTTTAACTTTCGTGTCTGTGAGTGGCATACCGGATAACATAGAAAATGGATCGTGTTATCCGGCAGGTTGTCCGGTTTATAGTGCGCTGTCAAGAATCACCCTGCGACACTGCGCGACAAACAACTCAGCAATGGCGGGAGTTTAGATTGGTGGTTGCGACATACTGCAACACAACGCAACCAAAGTGCTGATTACTCAGCAATATCCGCATCGTTACCTTCTTGTTGGAGAAGCTCACGCACCACGCTGGTGGCAAAACTGCCGGCGGGCAGCCAGAACTGCATCTCCAGCGTCACATCATCCCACCATTCCCAGCGCAGATCCTTTGGCACCACCAGCATTGCACGGCGTGCGGCATCAACGCGCTCGCGCTCAAGCAGTGTAATCAATTCTTCTGCGCCTGCCAGGCTCTGCTGCTCAAAAAACAGCGCGTCACCTTGCGGACCCGGATCGCCGCGACCCGGCAGCGGCGCAGTAATACGCAGTTGATGATTATCAACGCGCTGCTGCACGTCAGGCAACTCTTCCGCCTGCGCCACAAACCAGCTTCCGCGACCGGCCAGCTGCATCGCATCGCCTACCTGCACCACATCCAGAGTGCCATCACGCTGCAAACGCGCGCTGGTCACCTGATTAAACAGATGGCTGCGGGTCGCTGACAACAGCAAACCTTTCATATTGCGATCGCGCGGACGAAATGTCTCTTTCGCCCACTGTTTCGCCTGCGTCAGGTTGTTGCCGCCGCGACCAAAGCGCTGCTCACCAAAGTAGTTCGGCACGCCGCGCTGTTGAATCAGTTGCAAACGTGCGTCGACTTCACGGCGATTGGAAATCTGACGCACCACTAAGCGGAACGCATTGCCCGCCAGCGCGCCGGTACGCAGTTTACGCTTGTGGCGAATTACCTGCAGGATCTCAACCCCTTCCAGCTGGAATCCCGCCAGATTCGGCATGCCATTGCCGGGCACGCGGAAACAGAGCGTTTGTTCGGTCACTGCATGACGATCTTTCATGCCGGCATAGCTGAGATCGCGCACCGGCACGCCAAGAAATTTGGCAATGGCTTCGGCGACAAAGCGCGTATTGCAGCCAATTTTACGGATGCGCACCAGCAACTGCTCGCCTTCGCCATCGTAGGGATAGCCGAGATCTTCAATCACCACAAAATCTTCGGGATTGGCTTTGATAACGCCGGTGGCTGCGGGCACGCCGTGCAGGTAATGCAGCTTACTCATGCCTGATCGGCCTTTATCAGCAACGCTACCGCTTCACAGGCAATACCTTCGCCACGACCGGTGAAGCCGAGCTTTTCGGTGGTAGTGGCTTTGACGTTTACGTCGTCCATATGGCATCCGAGATCTTCGGCGATATTGACGCGCATCTGCGGCACATGCGGCAACATTTTCGGTGCCTGCGCAATGATGGTCACATCGACGTTACCGATGCGATAGCCTTTCAGCTGGATTCGACGCCAGGCTTCACGCAGTAAACCGCGGCTGTCAGCGCCTTTAAACGCCGGATCGGTATCCGGGAATAACTTGCCGATATCGCCCATCGCTACCGCGCCGAGTAAAGCATCGGTCAACGCATGCAGCGCCACGTCACCATCAGAATGGGCAATAAAACCGTGTTCGAAGGGAATACGCACCCCGCCAATCACTAACGGACCTTCGCCGCCAAAAGCGTGAACGTCAAAACCGTGACCGATACGCATCATGCGCTCTCCTGTAACTGAATCTGGGTAAGATAGAAGGCCGCCAGCGCCAGATCTTCTGGCCGCGTCACCTTAATATTGTCGCTACGTCCGCTCACCAACAGCGGGTGATAACCGCAATACTCCAGCGCAGACGCTTCATCGGTAATGGTAGCGCCTTCATGGAGTGCGCGCGTCAGGCAAGCAGTGAGCAGTTGATGCGGGAAAAATTGCGGCGTTAACGCGTGCCATAAATCCTCGCGTTCAACGGTGTGAGCAATGGCGGTTTTGCCGGGTTCGGCGCGCTTCATGGTGTCGCGCACCGGCGCGGCTAGAATCCCGCCAACCTTGCTGTATTCGCGTACCGCTAACAGGCGCGCTAAATCGTCCGGATGCAGGCAAGGACGCGCGGCGTCATGCACCAGCACCCATTCGCTGTGTTGAATGGCATTTAAGCCCGCCAGCACCGATTCGGCGCGCGTGTCGCCACCGGTCACTCTGAGAATGCGGGAATCCTGCGCCAGCGGCAGTGAGTCGAACCAGCCATCGTCATTGCTGACCGGCACAATCACCTGTTTTACCGCAGGATGTGCCAGCAGACGTGCGACGCTGTGTTCAAGAAGGGTGAATTGACCAATGGTCAGATACTGTTTTGGGCAGGCAGCCTGCATACGGCTGCCCACACCTGCGGCGGGCACCACGGCAATCACATCCGCAAGGATCGGGCGCTTGTTCATGGCTTATCGTTGTTGATTTTGCGCAGCTTGTTGCGCGTTACGTTTGTTCTGGTCTGGCACCAGACGATAGAAAGTCTCACCGGGCTTAATCATGCCCAGTTCATTACGTGCGCGTTCTTCGATCGCTTCAGAGCCGCCATTGAGATCGTCAATTTCGGCGAATAGCTGATCGTTACGCGCTTTAAGCTTGGCGTTATTCGCCTGTTGTGACGCGACGTCTTCGTTGACGCGCGTATAGTCATGAATACCGTTCTTACCCAGCCACAGGGAATATTGAAGCCATCCCAGCAGCACGAGTAGCAGTAACGTCAGTTTTCCCATCCCCGCCCCCTGAAAAACGGCCCAATCATCCCATAACTTGACGCTGGACTCCACAGCGGCGGCGAAAATGCCGCGCACGGGCGTTTAGCTGGACAAATAATGCCAGAGTAGAAGGCGAGACGGCAGGTAAAGTTTTGTAACCTGCCGATGCGTTTGCACATCAGCTGGGCGTTACCAACCAGAGAGAAATGAGAACAGCAGCCAGAACAGGCATATCACCACCATCGCTGTGGCGATACCGCTCCAGAATAAGTGAGTGCGGATCATCAGGCTGAGCACGATGCCAATCAGCACCGAAACCGGCAGCAGCGCGAGGAAGAATGGCCAGGTGTAGAGGAAGAAGAACAGCGTGTTGGAGCCGTAGAGCATGAACGGAATCGCCAGCGCGCACCAGTACGAGAGAAAGCCAAACACGCCGCCCGGCAGTGACGAGCGAGGCTCATCCGGGGTGCGTTCATCTTTGCGGGCTAGCATGGGCGTTACGTTCTGCATAGAGGTCCTGTTGACGCTAAGCGCGGCAAACCCAGAGGGATTTGCCGCTGTCGGTTCAGGATCTGATGATATCGCGGTGACGCAGCAGGTCTAATAATTGGCCGGCGAGTTTTGTAACCAATTGTTCGCCATCAAGGTGGATTTCCGGGGCGTCTGGCGCCTCGTAAACGCTATCGATGCCGGTGAAATTACGCAGCTCACCGGCACGGGCTTTTTTGTACAAACCTTTGGGATCGCGCGCTTCGCACACCGCCAACGGCGTATCGACAAACACTTCGATAAACTGCCCTTCCGCGAGCAGATCGCGCACCATATTACGTTCAGCGCGATGCGGCGAGATAAAGGCGGTCAACACCACTAAACCGGCATCGACCATCAGTTTCGCCACTTCGCCGACGCGGCGAATGTTCTCTTTACGATCGTCATCGCTGAAGCCGAGGTCACGGCACAAGCCGTGACGCACGTTGTCGCCATCCAGCAGATAGGTATTCACCCCCGCCCGATGCAGCGCCTGCTCCAGCGCGCCGGCCACGGTAGATTTCCCCGAGCCGGACAGCCCGGTGAACCACAGCACCACGCCTTGATGGCCGTGCTGCTGTTCGCGCTCCTCGCGCGTTACCGGATGATCGTGCCACACCACGTTTTCATCGTGCTGCGCCATTACTTGCCACCCAGCAGATCGCGCGCGTTCCAGTGTGGGAAGTGACGACGTACCAGCGCGTTCAGTTCCAGCTCGAAATCGCTGAGCTGGCCCGCTTGTGCACGCACATCGGTTAGCGGCTGATTGATCATGCCCGCGCCAACCGTCACGTTGCTTAGGCGATCGATAAAGATCATGCCGCCGGTCACCGGATTCTGGCGATAAGCGTCCAGCACCATCGGTTCGTCAAAGGTCAGCTCGACCAAACCGATACCGTTAAGCGGCAGGCTGTCCACCGTGCGCTTCTCCAGCGAATTGATCTCCACCTGATGGATCACTTTCTCAACGCGTGCGCGGGTTTTCTTACCGGCGATCTTCACTTCGTAACTTTGGCCCGGCTGCAGCGGCTGTTCCGCCATCCATACCACGTCAACGTTGGCGGATTGCACCGCCTGCAGTTCAGCTTCCGCATCCACCAGCAGATCGCCACGGCTGATGTCGATCTCATCTTTCAGCACCAGCGTAATCGCTTCACCGGCGCCCGCTTCAGGCAGGTCGCCATCAAAGGTGACGATGCGCGAAACGGTGGATTCCACGCCTGAAGGCAGTACTTTCACGCGCTGGCCGACTTTCACCACGCCCGAAGCCAGCGTACCGGCATAACCACGGAAATCGAGGTTAGGACGGTTGACATACTGCACCGGGAAACGCATCGGCTGATGATCCACCACGCGGTTCAGTTCAACCGTTTCCAACACGTCGAGCAGCGTTGGGCCGCTGTACCACGGCATGGTGACGCTTGGCGTTGCCACGTTATCGCCTTCCAGCGCCGACATCGGCACAAAGCGAATATCGAGGTCTTCCGGCAGCTGCGCAGCGAAATCGAGGTAATCCTGTTTGATCTGCTCGAAGGTCTCTTGCTTGTACTCCACCAGATCCATCTTATTGATGGCGACCACCAGATGCTTGATGCCCAGCAGCGTGGAGATAAAGCTGTGACGACGCGTCTGATCCAGCACGCCTTTACGCGCATCGATCAGCAGGATCGCCAAATCGCAGGTCGATGCGCCGGTCGCCATGTTGCGGGTGTACTGCTCGTGTCCCGGCGTATCGGCAATAATAAATTTGCGCTTCTCGGTGGAGAAGTAGCGATACGCCACATCGATAGTGATGCCCTGCTCGCGCTCGGCCTGCAAGCCATCAACCAGTAACGCCAGATCCAGTTTCTCGCCCTGGGTGCCGTGACGTTTGCTGTCGTTGTGCAGCGAGGAGAGCTGATCTTCATAAATTTGACGCGTGTCGTGCAGCAAGCGACCAATCAAGGTACTTTTGCCGTCGTCGACGCTACCGCAGGTGAGGAAACGCAGCAGGCTTTTATGTTGTTGCGCGGTCAGCCAGGCTTCTACGCCGCCCTGATCGGCAATCTGTTGTGCAATAACGGTATTCATCTGCGTCTCCTTAGAAATAACCCTGACGTTTCTTCATTTCCATCGAACCGGCCTGGTCGCGGTCAATCACGCGGCCCTGGCGTTCACTGGTGGTGGAGACCAGCATCTCTTCAATAATTTCCGGCAGCGTCTGCGCCTCTGATTCCACCGCGCCGGTCAGCGGCCAGCAGCCGAGGGTACGGAAACGCACCATACGCTGTTTGATCACTTCGCCTGGCTGCAGATCGATACGGTCGTCATCGATCATCATCAGCATGCCATCACGCTCCAGCACCGGACGCGGCGCCGCGAGATACAGCGGCACGATCTCGATATTCTCGAGGAAGATGTACTGCCAGATATCCAGCTCGGTCCAGTTGGAGAGCGGGAACACGCGAATGCTTTCGCCTTTGTTAATCTGGCCGTTGTAGTTGTGCCACAGCTCAGGACGCTGATTTTTTGGGTCCCAGCGGTGGAAGCGATCGCGGAAGGAGTAGATACGCTCTTTCGCGCGCGACTTCTCTTCATCACGACGCGCGCCGCCAAAGGCCGCATCAAAGCCGTATTTGTTCAGCGCCTGCTTCAGGCCTTCGGTTTTCATGATGTCGGTGTGCTTGGCGCTGCCGTGGACGAACGGGTTGATGCCCATCGCCACGCCTTCCGGGTTGCGATGCACCAGCAGCTCCGCGCCCATCGCTTTCACGGTGCGATCGCGGAACTCGTACATTTCACGGAATTTCCAGCCGGTATCAACATGCAGCAGCGGAAACGGCAGCGTGCCCGGATAGAAGGCTTTGCGCGCCAGATGCAGCATGACCGAGGAGTCTTTACCGATGGAGTACATCATCACCGGATTGCTGAACTCGGCCGCCACCTCGCGGATGATATGGATACTCTCTGCCTCCAGCTGGCGCAGATGAGTAAGTCGATTTTGGTCCATAATTTTTCCTCAAGCCAAATTGACAACGGCGGACTCGCGAGCCCCCTGCTGTGCCGAATGTTGGAACCAGGCCAATTGCCCGTGCAAATTCACTACTTCGCCAATCACTAACAGTGCTGGCGTGGGCGCGGCGGCTGCCAGCGCTTCCAGTTGATCTAAGGTTCCGGTCAGCACCTGCTGATCCTGACGCGTACCGCGCCCAATCACCGCCACCGGCGTGGAGGCGGCGCGGCCATGTTCGATAAGCCCGGCAGCGATTTCTGCTGCTTTCACCGTGCCCATATAAATCGCTAAGGTTTGACGTGCGCGCGCCAGCGACGGCCAATCAATGCCGTCGCCATCAGCGCGGCAGTGACCAGTAATAAACAGCACGCTCTGCGCGTGGTCGCGATGGGTTAGCGGGATACCGGCATAGGCGGTTGCGCCTGCCGCCGCGGTGATGCCCGGCACCACCTGGAACGGAATGCCCGCCGCCTGCGCCGCCTGCAGCTCTTCGCCACCACGACCAAAGATAAACGGATCGCCGCCTTTCAAGCGCACCACGCGTTTTCCCTGTTGCGCCAGCGTCACCAGCATCTGATTGGTCTCTTCCTGCGGCACCGAATGTGCACCGGCACGTTTACCGACGCAGATGCGGTCGGCATCGCGGCGCACCAGTTCCAGCACTTCGTCGCTGACCAGATGGTCATACAGCACCACATCGGCCAGTTGCATCACCTGCAAGCCACGCAGCGTCAGCAAACCGCTGTCGCCCGGACCGGCGCCCACCAGCGTGATTTCACCCTGATTGTCGCTGTCGTTCTCCAGTTCGTGATCCAGCGTGCGTCGCGCTTCATTGACGTTGCCCGCCGCCATTTGGCTGGCGAACAGACCATTAAAGGCGCGTTCCCAGAAACGGCGGCGTTCAGACATGCGGTGATAGCGCTGCTTCACCTTGTCGCGCCACTGCCCAGCCACTTCCGCCATCTGTCCGAGATTGGCCGGCAGCAAGGCTTCAATTTTTTCACGCAGCAAGCGCGCTAACACCGGCGCGGTGCCGCTGGAAGAGATCGCCACCACCAGCGGTGAACGGTCAACAATCGACGGGAAGATAAAGCTGCATTTCGGCTGATCGTCCACCACGTTCACCAGCTTGTGGCGCGCGTTGGCGGCATCGAACACCTGCGCGTTCAGCGCGTTGTCATCGGTAGCGGCAATCACAAGGAACACGCCATCCAGCTGCGCCGGATCGAAGCTGTGGGCGATCCATTCAATCGCCTCAATTTCCAGCAGCGCCTGCAACTCATGACCGAGTTCGCGTGCGGCGACCAGCACGCGCGCGCCGGCACGCCGCAGCAGTTCTATTTTGCGCGCAGCGATTTCGCCACCGCCGACAACCAGCACCGGACGGCTTTTGAGATCGGCAAAGAGAGGCAGATAATCCACGTTAACCTTGCTAGTTTTACAATAAGTTAACGCGACTATACGTCCCGCCCTTCGGACAGATGAAATTACGAATTGGAATGAGTAGTTACCGAATGGAATAACGACCCAGGATTGCTGATAACATTTTGTGCTTAACAAATGATATTGCTGGTGTTTCGGAGCAAATCAAATTGTGCAAGCGTCATCACAGTTTCATACTAGCTCGGAATTTTTTTAGCATCACTGGATGTCAGAAAAGGACTATCACTATGTTTGCCACTTTCCGCCGCTGCGTGCTGGCAGCACTGCTTGCGGGCGGTTTGCCTTTCTTCGCTCAGGCTGCGAGCACTTCCACCGCGCCGGGGCATTTTGCCGAACAGCAATTACGCCATATCGCCACCTATTTTCCCGGCCGCATGAGCGGAAGCCCGGCCGAGTTGCTGACTGCCGATTATCTGCAACAGCAGTTCAGCCAGTTGGGATATCAGAGTAATACCCGCCAGTTCAAAACCAGCTATAACTGGCTGGAGAAAAAGGGCGAGAGCCGCACGCACAAAGTCACGGCCACCTCGGTGATTGCCGCGCGTGCCGGTGAAGTGCCGCAGGAGATCCTGATCGTTACGCATCTGGATACCTGGACACCTCTCAGCCGCCATGAAGCGGATAACAATCTCGGCGGCCTGCGTTTGCAGGGCGTGGATGACAATGCCTCCGGGCTGGGCGTGATGCTGGAGCTGGCGCAGGCACTGAGTAAGACGCCGCTGCATTACGGCGTGCGCTTTGTGGCGCTGAGCGCCGGTGAAGCCGGTTTGCACGGCATGGATGATTATCTGGCGCGCATGAGCGTGCAGGAGAAAAAAAACACGCTGCTGGTGATCGATCTGAATAGCCTGATCGTTGGCGATCTTCTCTACTTTAATAGCGGCATCAATACGCCATCGGCGGTACGCAAGCAGACCAGCGCGCGCGCCGTGCAGCTGGCGCACCGCTACGGCATCTCAGCGGCCAGCCACGCGATGACTGCACGCGATTATCCCGGCGTGAACCCGTTCGATAAAGCCGGCATGCCATTGCTGGATGTCACCGCCGCCAACTGGGCGCTGGGCAACAAAGATGGGCAGCAACAGCGCACGCGCTCCAGCCACTTCCCGACAGGCAATGTGCGCCATCAAACCGAGCACGATAACCTCAACTATCTCGATCACTGGCTGCCAGGCCGCATCACGCAACGCACGCGTGACAGCGTGAAGATTCTGCTGCCGCTGCTAACCGAGCTCGCTAATCCGACAACCTGAGGATTCACTATGTACGTGGTATATCTGAACTATTTTCGTCCGGTAGAAGAAGTGGAAGCGTTACTCGACCCACATGTTGCGTGGCTTAATCGCTATTTTGACAGCGGCGTATTTATTGCGGCAGGACGTAAAGATCCGCGCACCGGCGGCGTGTTGCTGGTGAAGGATATTGATCGTGCGCGGCTGGATACCATTCTGGCGGAAGATCCGTTTGTGGCAGTGGCGCATTATGAAGTTACAAAAGTGAATGTGACGCGTGCGGCGGAAGAGTTTGCGGTGTTGAAAGGGATTTGATTAAAAAGGAGCGCATGAATGCGCTCCCTACGTTGTAGGGTCGGCATTTATGCCGACCTGGTCAATCAACCCTCATGCAACCCGCATTCGCGCTTCAGGCCGAAGAAGCGCGTCTCTTCTTCTGCCATGCCCGGCTCCCACTTTTTGGTGGTATGCGTATCGCCCACTGACAGATAACCTTCATCCCACAGCGGATGGTATTTCAATCCGTGCTTGGTCAGATATTGATGCACCTGACGGTTATCCCAATCAATGATCGGCAGAATCTTGAACACGCCGCGCTGCACCGCCAGCACCGGCAAGCTGGCGCGACTGCCAGATTGATCGCGGCGCAGGCCAGCAAACCAGGTTTGCGCGCCCAGCGTTTCCAGCGCGCGGTTCATCGGTTCCACTTTGTTGATCTGGTTGTACTGCTCAATCCCTTCGACGCCCTGCTCCCACAGTTTGCCGTAACGTGCTTCCTGCCATGCCGCTGAGGTATCAGCACGGAAAATCTGCAGGTTGAGATTGAGCTTATCGGTCAGCTCATCAATGAAGCGATAGGTTTCCGGGAACAGATAACCGGTATCGGTCAGGATCACCGGAATGTCCGGCTTCTGCTGCGTCACCATATGCAGCAAAACCGCCGCCTGAATACCAAAGCTGGATGACAGCACAAATGCGCCTGGCAGCTGTTTTAATGCCCAGCCCACACGTTGTTCAGCGGAGAGTTTCTCCAGCTGCACGTTGCTTTCAGCCAGCGCCATAATGCGGTCAACTTTTGATGAACCATTCAGTGCTGCGAGATCGAGTACCGTCATACTGCCTCCGAGTCCCAGAAATCACGGGCGGGATCAACCACGGCTTTAATGATGCCGGTGCGAATCACGAAGTCGCCAAAGCCTTCATCGGCCTGACGCTCGGTTGCCCAGCGCGCCACTAGCTCATCAATGCTGGCAAGGATTTCGCCTTCGTTGATGTTCTCGCGGTACATGCGTGGGATGCGTGTGCCTTCGCGGTTTCCGCCAATGTGTAAGTTGTAACGGCCCGGCGCTTTGCCCACCAGACCTAACTCCGCCAGCAAAGCACGGCCACAACCATTTGGGCAACCGGTAACGCGTAACACTATGTGCTCTTCGCCGACGCCGTGCTTGTGCATGATCTCTTCCACTTTGGTGACGAACGACGGCAGGAAGCGCTCGGCTTCGGCCATCGCCAGCGGACAGGTCGGAAACGCCACACATGCCATGGAGTTTTCACGCTGCGGCGTAACCGCTTCCATCAAACCGTGTTCACGGGCGATGGCTTCGATCTGCGTTTTTTGCTTCTCCGGCACGCCAGCCACAATCAGGTTCTGGTTGGCGGTCAGGCGGAAATCGCCCTGATGCACTTTCGCGATTTCAGCGATGCCGCGTTTCAGCGGACGGCCAGGATAATCCAGCAGACGGCCGTTCTCGATGAACAGCGTCAGGTGCCACTTCTTATCGATGCCTTTCACCCAGCCAATACGGTCGCCGCGCGAAGTGAACGCATACGGACGAATCGGTTCGAATGTCAGACCGGCACGCTTTTCCACTTCTGCTTTGAAGGTCTCAACGCCGACGCGTTCCAGCGTGTACTTGGTCTTGGCATTTTTACGATCGGTACGGTTACCCCAATCGCGCTGCGTAGTGACGACAGCGGCCGCCACGTCGAGGATCTTCTCAACCGGCAGGAAACCAAACTCGCTCGCGGTGCGCGCGTAGGTCGCTTTGTTGCCGTGATCAATCGACAAGCCGCCGCCAACCAGCAGGTTAAAGCCAATCAGCTTGCCCTTCTCGGCGATGGCGATGAAGTTCAGGTCATTGGCGTGCAGATCGACATCGTTATGCGGCGGCACCACAACGGTGGTTTTGAATTTACGCGGCAGATAGGTTTCGCCAAGAATCGGCTCTTTATCTGTGGTCGCGACCTTCTCTTTGTCCCACCAGATTTCAGCGTAAGCGCGGGTTTGCGGCAGCAGATGCTCTGACAGCTTTTTCGCCCATTCGTACGCTTCCTGATGCAGCTCTGATTCCACCGGATTCGAGGTGCACAGCACGTTACGGTTAACGTCGTTGGCGGTCGCCAGCGCATCCAGCCCGACTTCGTGCAGCATCTGGTGCGTCGGCTTCACGTTCTTCTTCAGAATGCCGTGAAACTGGAAAGTCTGACGGTTAGTCAAACGGATGCTGCCGTAAATGGTTTTATCGGTGGCGAATTTATCAATCGCCAGCCACTGCGTTGGCGTGATAATTCCGCCCGGCAGACGGCAGCGCAGCATCATGGCATGACGCGGTTCGAGTTTCTGCGCTGCACGCTCGGCACGAATATCGCGGTCATCCTGCTGGTACATGCCGTGGAAACGGATCAGCAGGAAGTTGTCGCCGGTGAAGCCGCCGGTCAGACCATCGTCGAGATCGTCGAGGATGGTGCCGCGCAGGTAGTTGCTCTGTTTTTTCAGACGCTCAGCGTCGACCAGCTTGCCTTCAACGACCAGCGGTCCAGGATGTTTTTCGCTCATTAGTAAACGTCTCGCTGATAACGGCGCTCAATGCGCAGCTCACTTAAAAATTCGTCAGCCGTTTCACGATCCATGCCGCCGTGTTCGACCACCACATCCAGTAATGCCTGCTCAACGTCTTTCGCCATACGATTGGCGTCGCCGCAGACGTAAAGGTGCGCGCCTTCCTGTAACCAGCTCCACACCTCCGCACCTTTGGCGCGGATTTTATCTTGTACGTAAATTTTCTCGGCCTGATCGCGCGACCATGCCAAATCAATATTGGTCAGCAGGCCATCTTTGACGTACTTCTGCCACTCCACCTGATAGAGGAAATCATCGGTGAAGTGCGGGTTGCCGAAGAACAGCCAGTTTTTACCGCCTGCGCCATCGTTGTCACGCTGCTGCATAAAGGAACGGAACGGCGCGATGCCGGTACCCGGACCAATCATGATCACTGGCGTTTCCGGATTAGCCGGTAAGCGGAAGTTATCGTTGTGCTCGATGAAGACGCGGATTTCGCCATCCTCTTCGATACGATCCGCTAACCAGGTTGAGGCGCCGCCGCCGCGCTGGCGACCGTCAATTTCAAAGCGCACCGCACCCACGGTGATGTGCACTTCGGTTTCGTTCTCCGCCTGTGATGAGGCAATGGAATACAGGCGCGGCGTCAGCGGACGCAGCAGGCCAGCTAATTGTTCGGCATTCAGTTCTGTCGGTGCCTGACGCACCATATCGACAATCGGGAAGCTCTGCGCATAGCTCTGCAGCTTCGGCTTGTCACCGGCCAGCGCCAGCAACGCGTCATTGCGGGACAGCGCCGCATACTGCTCAACGATTTGTGGCGTGTTGACCGTCAGCTCGAAATGCGTTTTCAGCGCTTCAGCCAGCGGCAAAGTTTTGCCCTGCACCTCTACCGGCTCGTCACCTTTCAGCCACACCAGCTGCAGCAATTCCTGCACCAGCTCGTCATCGTTTTCAAACCACACGCCCAGCGCATCGCCCGGCTGGTAGCGCAGGCCAGAATCGCCAAGGTCGATCTCAATGTGACGTACATCTTTATCCGAATCGCGTCCGGTGATCTTCTGGTTTGCCGCAAAGCTGGCCACCAGCGGCTCTTCTTTGGTGTACGGACTGCTGTCGACCAGATTGACGCTACCCGCCGCAATAACGGCGGCCTGGGCTGGCGATTGGCTCGGCACACGCGCTTTCAGAATCTCGGTGATCTGCTGACGCCACGCGTTCGCCTGATCTTTGTATTCAACATCGGCATCCACACGATCCAGCAGACGCTCAGCACCCAGCTCAGCCAGACGCTCATCAAAGTCTTTACCGGCTTTACTGAAAAACTCATAAGAGGTATCGCCAAGGCCGAACACCGCAAACGCGGTGCCCTCAAACTTCGGCGCTTTCTTCGACAGCAGGAACTTGTGCAGCGCCACGGCTTCTTCCGGTGGCTCGCCCTCGCCTTGCGTGGAGGTGACAACCACCAGCAGCTTTTCCTGACCGATCTGCTTGAATTTATAATCGCCGGCATTAACCAGATTGACGCTCAGCTTGGCAGCCAGCAGGTCGTCACGCAGCTGCTCAGCCAGGCGACGCGCGTTACCGGTCTGCGAGGCGGAGATCAGCGTGATGGTCGGGGTTTCTGCCTGAACCGGCGCTGGTGCGGCAACCGCACCCGGCGTCTGATTGACCATGCCCCAGAAATAGCCGGAGAGCCAGGCCATCTGAGTGGTGTTGAAATCCGTGGTCGCCGCCTGTAAGCGCGCGAGTTGCTCCGGTGATAACGGAAGCAGTGAACCTGGTGCCTGAGTCGTCATTGCGTTAAAAATTCCAGTGTCAGAAGTCCGGATCAATATGTTGCGAAAGAATGCGTAGGTTACCGGGCTGTATATTAACGATTAAATACGCCTTCGACATATTAAATAACCAAAATGACTAAGTGGTTTTTCGGGTAAAGTTAACCAGCAAAAGTGGTAAATGAAGGCGATGTGATTCAATGAGTTAATTAAGCGTTTGCCTTGAGAAGGCGCAAAATGCCCTTTTCGTTGCCAGCGGGTGCGAAAAATCTGCAATTCAGGTAGACTTCAGCGGTTTTTAAGTCTGAGAGCCATTATGTCTACCACGTTATTTAAAGAGTTCCAGTTCGAATCTGCCCACCGCTTACCTCACGTGCCGGAAGGCCACAAATGTGGGCGTTTGCACGGCCATTCGTTCCTGGTGCGATTAGAAATTACCGGCGAAGTGGATGCGCATACCGGTTGGGTAATGGATTTTGCCGAACTGAAGGCGAAGTTTAAGCCGCTGTATGAACGCCTCGATCATCACTATCTGAATGACATTCCGGGTTTAGAAAACCCTACCAGTGAAGTGCTGGCAAAATGGATTTGGGATCAGATGAAGCCGATTCTGCCGGAATTGAGCGCGGTGATGATTAAAGAGACCTGCACCGCCGGTTGTATCTACAAAGGTTAATTGTGTTTTCGGGCTGCGTTAGTGCAGCCTGACTTTCCTGCTATACGCTTCTTTACTTACCTTTCATCCCACTGTCATCTGTCGCCTCTACGTTGTTGTCTCCTTCATTAAAGATCAAGAGAATCAACAATGAACCTGGTAAAACGCCTTTCCCTGATTGCAGTTTTTGTTTCCGCCTCTGCCGCCGTTCAGGCGCAAAATATTCTCGATTTTCCACAACCGGATAAAGTGCCGGATGAGTTCTTTGCCGTAACCGAAATTCCAGCCGGCGGCATGATCAAATATGAAACCGACGCCAAAACCGGCTTTATTTTTGCAGACCGTTTTCAGTCAATGCCGGTTGCCTATCCTGCAAACTATGGCTCGCTGACGCAGTCGCTGGCGGGAGATGGTGATCCGCTGGATGTGATTTTCTATACTCGCGCGCCGCTACAACCGGGCACGTTGATCAAACTCCGTCCGATTGGAGTGCTGAAAATGATTGATGGCGGCGAAAAGGACGACAAAATCGTCGCCGTGCCAACCAGCAAAATCGACCCAACCTACGACGACATTAAAGAGATGAGCGACCTGCCGAAGATCGAGCAAGAGCGTTTGCAGGCATTCTTCCGCGTGTATAAGCAGTTGCCGGATGGTCGGAAGAAAGTGGAGCTGAATGGTTTTGAAGATGCGGCGAAAGCCAAAACCGAAATCAAACAGGCGTTTGATGCGTACAAAGCGAAGCAGTAAAGGTTGCGGTCGCCATAAATGGCGACCCTACATATAGGGTGCGCATTTATGCGCACCAGGCCGAATTAGGCGATATTCAAATACTTGTGCGTCTGCATCGAAAGCCGCCAGTTGCGGGCGATACAGGTTTCAATACAGAGTTTGGTGGCCGCATCGCCACGACTGATGGGTTGCAGCGCCACAATGCGCTTTTTATCGTCGTGCAATCCCGCCAGCAATTCATCTAACGCTTCCACATCACGCTCACGCGCCACAGGATGCTTGATTTCATCTGCGCGCTGCAATGCCTGCGGCAATACGTCGTAGCCACCGCGCATATTCACCTTGGGTGAAACCGTCACCCAGGTCGCGTCGGAACACTGCACTTCGTGCGTGCCGCTGGTTTCGATCTGGCAGGCAAATCCCGCCGCTTCTAATTGTTCCGTCAAAGGACGCAGATCAAAAATCGCCGGTTCGCCGCCTGTGATCACCACATGACGTGCGGTCCAGCCCTGACGTTGAATGGTGTCGATCAGCATCGCCGCATCGGCGCTGCCCCACGCATCGCTTTCCACGGTTTTAATCAGAATATCGCCGAGCGAGGTCTCCCGATCCGCCCGCTTTTCCCAGGTATGTTTGGTATCACACCAGCTACAGCCCACCGGACATCCTTGTAAGCGGATGAACAGCGCCGGAACACCGGTGTAAAAACCTTCGCCCTGCAGCGTCTGGAACATTTCGTTAATCGGGTAGAACATTTTTCACTCACGTCTAAAATTTGAGGCGCAGATTATGGCAGATCTTGCGCGCCGTGTAACAGCTGCTTCGTGCCAAATAAAAGCAAAAGCCCCGCACAAGGCGGGGCTTTATTCAAACGATGCCGCCCGCAGGCAGCATACTCAGACGATTACGCCTGGCCTTTAACTTCTTTCAGACCGTTGAACGGTGCTTTGCTGCCCAGCGCTTCTTCGATACGAATCAGCTGGTTGTACTTAGCAACACGGTCAGAACGGCTCATAGAACCAGTTTTGATCTGGCCAGCTGCAGTACCTACCGCCAGGTCAGCGATGGTTGCATCTTCGGTTTCACCTGAACGGTGTGAAATCACCGCAGTGTAACCCGCATCTTTCGCCATCTTGATTGCAGCCAGAGTTTCGGTCAGTGAACCGATCTGGTTGAATTTGATCAGGATGGAGTTAGCGATGCCTTTGTCGATACCTTCTTTCAGGATCTTGGTGTTGGTTACGAACAGGTCGTCACCTACCAGCTGGAGTTTGTCGCCCAGCACTTTGGTCTGGTATGCGAAACCAGCCCAGTCAGATTCGTCCAGACCATCTTCGATAGAAACGATTGGATACTGATTAGCCAGATCTTCCAGGAAGTGCGTGAACTCTTCAGAAGTGAAGGCTTTGTTGCCTTCGCCAGCCAGCACATATTTGCCGTCTTTGTAGAATTCAGATGCTGCGCAGTCCATCGCCAGGGTGATGTCTTTGCCCAGCTCGTAGCCTGCTGCTTTTACCGCTTCAGCGATAACAGCCAGTGCTTCGGCGTTAGAACCCAGGTTTGGCGCGTAGCCACCTTCGTCACCAACAGCGGTGCTCATGCCTTTCGACTTCAGCACTTTCGCCAGGTGATGGAAGACTTCAGAACCCATGCGAATGGCTTCTTTCAGGGTTGGCGCGCCAACTGGCTGAATCATGAATTCCTGGATGTCGACGTTGTTGTCGGCGTGCTCACCACCGTTGATGATGTTCATCATTGGCAGCGGCATAGAGTATTTGCCTGGGGTGCCGTTCAGTTCAGCGATGTGTGCGTAGAGCGGCAGGCCTTTAGAGGCAGCAGCAGCTTTAGCAGCAGCCAGTGAAACCGCCAGAATGGCGTTAGCACCGAAGTTAGATTTGTTCTCAGTACCGTCCAGCTCGATCATGATCTTATCGATGTTCGCCTGGTCTTTGGCATCTTTACCGGTTACCGCGTTAGCGATTGGACCGTTAACAGCCGCAACCGCTTTGGTTACGCCTTTGCCCAGGAAACGAGATTTGTCACCGTCACGCAGCTCCAGTGCTTCGCGAGAACCGGTTGATGCACCTGATGGCGCAGCAGCCAGACCAACGAAACCGCCTTCCAGATGCACTTCTGCTTCTACAGTTGGGTTGCCACGGGAGTCGATGATTTCGCGACCGATGACTTTTACGATTTTGGACATTCGATTTTCCTCAGTACAAGTTAGTCAATCCTAAGACAAACAACGCGCGAAAAGTTCGCGCGCTGTTCGTGAAACTTACTTCGCTAAACGCTTCTGGTGTTCCTGCGCGGCTTTCACAAAGCCAGCGAACAGCGGATGACCATCGCGTGGGGTCGACGTGAATTCCGGGTGGAACTGACAGGCAACAAACCACGGGTGGTTCGGGATCTCAATGATCTCAACCAGCTGATCGTCGCCAGAACGACCGGCAATATGCAGACCCGCCGCTTCAATCGGCTTCAGCAACATATTGTTTACTTCGTAACGATGACGGTGGCGCTCGGTAATGATTTCAGAACCGTACAACTGACGCACTTTGCTTTCCGGCGTCAACTGGCACTGCTGGCTGCCCAGACGCATGGTGCCGCCCAGATCGCTCTGCTCAGTACGCTGCTCAACGTTGCCCTCTTCGTCACGCCATTCGGTGATAAGCGCAACCACCGGATACTTACAGTCTGGCACAAATTCCGTAGAGTTCGCGCCTTCCATACCGGCAACGTTGCGGGCAAATTCCATCAGCGCAACCTGCATGCCCAGGCAAATACCCAGGTAAGGCACGTTGTTCTCACGGGCGTATTGCGCCGTCATCATTTTGCCTTCTACACCGCGGTAGCCGAAGCCGCCAGGGATCAGAATAGCATCCAGATCTTTCAGTAATTCGACACCGCGCGTTTCAACATCCTGCGAGTCGATCAGTTTGATGTTCACGGTAACGCGATTTTTCAGGCCGCCGTGTTTCAACGCTTCAATCACTGACTTGTACGCATCCGGCAGTTCGACATATTTGCCGACCATACCGATGGTCACTTCGCCGCCCGGATTGGCTTCTTCGTAAATTACCTGTTCCCATTCGGCCAGGTTCGCTTCCGGTGCGTTCAGATTGAAACGCTTGCAGATGTAATCATCCAGACCTTGCGATTTCAGCATGCCTGGAATCTTATAGATGGAATCCACATCTTTCAGGGAAATAACCGCTTTTTCTGGCACGTTACAGAACAGCGCGATTTTAGCGCGTTCGTTCGCAGGCACAGCGCGGTCAGAACGGCAGATCAGCACGTCTGGCTGAATCCCGATCGACAGCAGCTCTTTCACTGAATGCTGGGTTGGCTTGGTTTTCACTTCGCCTGCGGCCGCCATATACGGCACCAGCGTCAGGTGCATATACATGGTGTGTTCACGACCGACATCGACCGCCATCTGGCGAATCGCTTCGAGGAACGGCAGAGATTCGATATCACCCACGGTACCGCCGATCTCAACCAGAACGACGTCATGACCTTCGCCGCCTTCAATGATGCGCTCTTTGATGGCGTTGGTGATGTGTGGGATAACCTGAATCGTGGCGCCCAGATAGTCACCGCGACGCTCTTTGCGCAGCACTTCTGAGTAGATACGACCGGTCGTAAAGTTGTTGCGGCGCGACATTTTAGTGCGGATGAAGCGCTCGTAGTGACCTAAATCCAGATCGGTTTCGGCCCCATCATCGGTAACAAATACTTCACCGTGCTGCGTTGGGCTCATGGTACCCGGATCGACGTTGATGTACGGATCGAGTTTCATGATGGTCACATTCAGACCACGTGCTTCAAGGATAGCTGCGAGGGAGGCTGCGGCAATGCCTTTGCCCAGAGAGGAAACGACCCCGCCGGTCACAAAAATATAATTCGTTGTCATGCTGAACCTGAGAGTTTAGGTTTAAAGACGGTGGAATAACCAAGACGGGAAAATAGTATACTTGAAGTCGTCTTAAGCCACAATTGATGAATCACACCATCATCCTCCACAGGTAAGCCGGTAACATAGCGGATAGCATGGTGTGAAATGTTGATGTACGTCACAAAGTCGCCGCAAGGCTGAATCGAGTAAGCTCAAGCGGCGAATTTATGCGCAGTGCTGGAATAATCGCCAGTTTCGCTTACTGCTTGTTCTCCAACACTTTCACCTGCTGCCAGGCGGCTTCCATTTGATCCAGGGTGGCATCGCTCATCGCTAAACCTTGTGAGGCGATAATGGCTTCAACCTGACGGAAGCGGCGCTCAAACTTATCGTTGGCTTTCTGTAACGCGACTTCCGCTTTGCTGCCTAAATGGCGTGAAAAATTGACGGTCGCGAACAGCAAATCACCGATCTCCTCTTCCAGCTTGTCTTTATCTACCACCGCTTGCTGCGCTTCGTGCATCACTTCGTCGATCTCTTCATGCACTTTATCCAGCACCGGACCGAGATTATTCCAGTCAAAGCCCACCGCGCTGCAACGCTTCTGAATTTTGTGCGCGCGCATCATTGCCGGCAGCGCTTTGGGGATGTCATCTAACGCAGAGTGCTGCGATTTTTCCGCGCGCTCGCTGTGTTTGATCGCTTCCCAGTTTTTCAGCACTTCTTCGCTGGTTTCGGCCTGAACATCACCAAAAATGTGTGGATGACGGCGCTCAAGTTTGTCGCTGATGGCGTTGCAGACGTCGTCAAAATTGAAGCGCTGCTGCTCATCGGCCATCTGTGCGTAGAACACCACCTGAAACAGCAGATCGCCAAGTTCACCGCGCAGATCGGCAAAATCTTCGCGCTGAATGGCATCGATCACTTCGTAGGTTTCTTCCAGCGTGTAGGGCGCGATCGAGGCGAAGGTTTGCTGACGATCCCACGGGCAGCCGCGCTCCGGGTCGCGCAAGGTTTGCATGATGGTGAGCAGGCGGTTTAAGGGCGTCATGAGAGGATCCTTTGGGGCTGATATGTAAAAAGGTCGCCATGAATGGCGACCCTACGGCGTAATTTGTCGGGTCGGCATTTATGCCGACCTGGAAATCAGTGCAAACGGCGCGCGTCGATAATGTCTGGCACCTGATTAAGGCGTGCCAGCACGCGGCCAAGCACTTGCTGGTTATAGATCTCAATATCCATATCAATGGTCGCCAGCTGTTTTTTGGTGTCGCTGCGGCTGGAGACGCCGAGCACGTTGACCTTTTCGTTAGCCAGAATGGTGGTGATATCGCGCAGCAGGCCGCTACGATCGTTGGCGGTGACACGCACCACCAGCGAGTAACCGCTGGAGTAATCCTCGCCCCACACCGCATCAACGATACGTTCCGGTGCGTGCGAAATCAGCTCGGTTAACTGGTCGCAGTCGGCACGGTGAATCGAGATGCCGCGCCCCTGGGTGATAAAGCCCACGATATCGTCGCCAGGAATCGGCTGGCAGCAGCGGGCGATGTGGTGCAGCAGATTGCCCACGCCTTCCACCACCACGCGACCGCTCTCTTTACGCGCAGAAGGCGCATGTGACTTCTGCGTCAGCAGGCGCAGCGCCTCGCGATCTTCCTCTTCGGCGCTCGGCTTGTTGAGCTTGCCTTGCAGGAAATTGACCATCTGATTGAGGCGAATATCGCCGCCGCCAATCATCGCCAGCAGCTCATCCTGGGAACTGACGTTGTAGCGCGGCAGCAGCAGTTTCTCCGCTTCGCGCATGCTGATATCCATCTGATTCAGCTCGTTTTCGAGGATTTGACGGCCAGCAATAATATTTTTGTCGCGATCCTGTTTACGGAACCAGGCGTGAATTTTCGAGCGCCCGCGGCTGGTGGTGATATAGCCGAGGTTCGGATTCAGCCAATCGCGGCTTGGATTCGGCTGCTTCTGGGTGATCACTTCGATCTGATCGCCCATCTGCAACTGATAGGTAAACGGCACGATGCGCCCGCTGATTTTGGCGCCAATGCAGCGGTGGCCGATATCACTGTGAATGTGATAGGCGAAGTCGAGCGGCGTTGAACCCGCCGGCAGATCGACCACGTCGCCTTTCGGGGTAAACACATACACGCGATCGTCAAACACCTGACTGCGCACCTCTTCCAGCATCTCGCCGGAATCGGCCATCTCTTCCTGCCAGGTAATCAGCTTACGCAGCCAGGCGATGCGTCCTTCATGTCCTGCCGCGCCACGCGCATTGCTGGAGGTTGGACCTTCTTTGTACTTCCAGTGTGCGGCGACGCCCAGCTCGGCGTCTTCGTGCATCTGGCGCGTACGAATCTGGATTTCCACCGTTTTGCCCTGCGGCCCCAGCACCACGGTATGAATCGATTGATAGCCGTTGGGCTTGGGATTGGCAACGTAGTCGTCAAACTCACTCGGCAGATGGCGAAACAGCGTATGTACCGTTCCGAGCGCGCCGTAGCAATCCTGCAGACGTTCAGCCACGATGCGCACTGCGCGCACGTCAAACAGCTCATCGAACGCTAAAGACTTCTTCTGCATCTTGCGCCAGATGCTGTAGATGTGTTTTGGGCGGCCATAGACTTCGGCCCGCACGCCCTCTTTCTGCATCTCGGCGCGCAGGTTGGCGACGAAGCTTTCGATGTAGCCTTCGCGATCGATACGGCGTTCGTGCAGCAGCTTAGCGATGCGTTTGTATTCATCGGGATGCAGATAGCGGAAGCAGTAATCTTCCAGCTCCCATTTGAGCTGGCCGATACCAAGACGGTTGGCCAGCGGCGCGTAAATATTGGTGCTCTCTTTCGCCGCGAGCACGCGCTCATCTTCTGGCGCGTCTTTCATTTCACGCAGATGGGCGATACGTTCCGCCAGCTTGATGACCACGCAGCGGAAATCTTCCACCATCGCCAGCAGCATGCGGCGCACGTTATCCACCTGCTCGGAGGCCATCGAATCGTTGTGAATCGCTTTCAGCTGACGAATAGCATCCATGTCGCGCACGCCGTGCACCAACATCACAATCTCTTTGCCAAAGGCTTTTTCGAGATCCTCTTCGCTCACCACATCGGCGTTGGCGAGCGGGAACAGCAGCGCCGCGCGCAGGCTGTCGATGTCCATGCTGAGCATGGTGAGAATTTCCACCATCTCAATACCGCGCCACAGCAGCAGAGCTTGATCAGGATGGTTGTGCGTTTCGGCTTCACAGTAGCGCCACGCATCCGCCAGTCGCTGACAGGATTGCGGATTGTTGATACTTAAACTGGCGATCCACTGGTCGAGGGCAAATTCGCCCGCCGTATTTAAATGCGCACTTCTAACCGCAACCATATCCTCTCCTGCCACAGCGATGTGGACATCGCTTATGCTTTGCTAAACAGCACCATGGATTCGAGATGACTGGTATGAGGGAACATATCCAGCATCGCGACCCTTTCCAAATGGTAGCCCGCTGACAGCAATGTCTGACTGTCACGCGCCAGCGTTGTAGGGTTACAGGAAACATAGACCACACGTTCTGGCGCAAGTTTAACCACATGCGTCATCACGCCCGCGGCCCCAGCACGCGCTGGATCCAGTAACACCTTGTTAAATCCCTGCGTCGCCCACGGCTGACGCGATACATCTTCCTCCAGGTTATGCTGGAAGAAGCGAACATTCTCAAGATTATTCTGGGCTGCATTATACGCTGCCTGCTGCACTAATGCTGCAACGCCCTCCACACCTACAGCATTTTGTACGAACTTTCCTAGAGGCAAAGTAAAGTTTCCCATGCCACAGAACAAATCCAGCACACGATCTTCTGGCTGCAAATCCAGCCATTCGATGGCTTTGGCCACCATCTGCTGATTCACAGCATCGTTGACCTGAATAAAATTCTGCGGGCTAAAGGTTAGCGGCAAATTCAGCGAGTGATAAAAAGGTTCACGCGCATTCAGCGCCTGCAAACTTTCACTGCCATCAGCCAGATAGAGCGACAGTTGCTGCTCATGCGAAAAACGTTCCAGTTTTGCACGGTCACCTGCAGAGAGTGCATCAAGATGACGCAGCACCATCAGCGGGCCATTATCTGCCAGCACCAACTCAACGTGGCCCAGCCGTTTAACCGCCTGTAAATCGCTGAGACACTGGTGCAACGGCTGCAGTAACGCTTCAAGTTCGGGCACCAAAACCGGGCATTGCTTCAGCTCAACCAGATCGTTGCTGGCGGCCTGGCGGAAACCCATTTGCAGACGCTGCTGTTTTGGCTGCCACTGCAACCCTAAACGCGCCCGACGACGATAGCCCCACGCGTTGCCGCTGATGATCTCATCGACCTTCACCGGCAGCGGCGCTTCACGGCTAAGCATGCGGCTTAAGGCGCGCGCTTTACTCTCCTGCTGCAAAGCCACCGAAGCATGCTGCTGCTGGCAGCCGCCGCACACGCCGAAATGGACGCAGCACGGTTTTTCCCGCTGTGGGCTAGGATTGAGGATCTTGTTGGCTTTGGCGCGCGCGTATTTGCTTTTATCCTCGAACACCGTCACTTCCGCCTGTTCACCGGGCAGCGCGCCGCTGACAAACATCGCCTTGCCTTTATGGCGCGCAACACCTTGTCCAAAAGGATCGAGGTCTTCAATGGTGACGGATATGCGAGCCTTAGTCGTCACACGCTGTTTTGCGGAGTAAAATTGCGCCATAGTATTGTGAAATCTCTACTTTAATTGGGTGTGCAGCCATTAACCGCGCTTGCACAGGGATAAAAATGCCAGGAATCGCCAGGCCACAATTATGACCAAATACAGCCTGCGGGCGCGAATGATGATTTTGATACTGGCGCCAACGCTGATGATTGGCCTGCTGCTCAGTACCTTCTTTGTGGTGCACCGCTACAACGAATTACAGCATCAGGTGCACGACGCGGGGGCGAACATCATCGAACCGCTGGCGGTCTCCAGTGAATACGGCATGACGTGGCACAACCGCGATGCGATTCGCGAATTAGTCAGCCTGCTGCATCGCCGCCACTCCAATATTGTCCGTGCCATCACCATTTTCGACAACAACAATCACGTCTACGTCACCTCGAATAACAACCAAAACCTCTCGTTATTACAGAAAGAGGACATCTCAACGCTGGAAGATGGCGTCTCGGTGGAACGGCAAGGCAATGTGATGATTTTGCGCACGCCAATCATCTCCGAACGCTATTCGGTGGATGAGCTGCCGGGCGAGGATGCCAAACCCGCCGGGAATCCGCTGGGTTATGTGGCAATCGAGCTGGATCTGCAATCGGTGCGGCTGGAGCAGTACAAAGAGGTGTTTGTCGCCACGCTGCTGCTGCTGTTCTGCCTGTGCATCGCCATGCTGTTTGCCTATCGCCTGATGCGCGACGTCACCGGCCCGATTCGCAACATGGTCACCACCGTGGACCGCATTCGCCGCGGCCAGCTGGACAGTCGCGTGGATGGCTACATGCTGGGCGAGCTGAGCATTCTGAAAAACGGCATCAACGCCATGGCGATGTCGCTCACCGCCTATCACGAAGAGATGCAGCAGAACATTGATCAGGCGACTTACGATCTACGTGAAACGCTGGAGCAGCTGGAGATTCAGAACGTGGAGCTGGATCTGGCGAAGAAGCGCGCGCAGGAAGCGGCTCGCATCAAATCAGAGTTTCTCGCCAACATGTCGCACGAGCTGCGAACGCCGCTAAATGGCGTGATCGGCTTTACTCGCCAGATGCTGAAAACCGGGCTGAGCACCAACCAGCGCGACTATATGAGCACCATCGAGCGTTCGGCGAATAACCTGCTGAGCATCATTAACGACGTGCTCGATTTCTCGAAACTGGAAGCCGGCAAGCTGGTACTGGAGTCGATCCCGTTCCCGCTGCGCGCCACGCTGGATGAAACGCTGGTGCTGCTGGCGCCGTCCGCCCACGACAAAGGGCTGGAAATTACCGTGTGCCTGGAAAAACAGGTGCCGGACAACGTGATTGGCGATCCGCTGCGCCTGCAGCAGATCATGATTAACCTGATTGGCAACGCGATTAAATTCACCGAGCACGGACATATCGATCTGCGGGTCGAGCTGCGCAGCATCAGCAACACGCGTGCTGAGCTGGAGATTCAGGTGCATGACACCGGCATCGGTATCTCTGAACAGCAGCAGTCGCAGCTGTTCCAGGCGTTTCGCCAGGCCGATGCCAGTATTTCACGTCGTCATGGCGGCACCGGTTTGGGGTTGGTGATCACGCAGAAACTGGTGAGCGAAATGGGCGGCGAAATTGCCTTCCACAGCCGTCAAAATCAGGGTTCCACCTTCTGGGTGCATATTCATCTCGATCTCAATCCGAACGCACCGGCCATTCCGCGCATGCTGGATGATTTGCGTGCCACGCCGCTGGCGTATATCGAGCCCCATCCGGCGGTGGCGAAAGCGGTGCAGGAGATGCTGAGCATCACACCGTTGCAGGTGCAGCACTTCTCCAGCCTGGAAGAGATGCCCGATACGCACTTCCCGCTGCTGCTGATGGGCTTGCCGGTCACCGAGCCGCATCCCGCGACGCTGTCGGATGCGTTGATTACGCGTCTGCATGCGCGTGCCGATTCGGTGCTGTTGGCGCTGCCGAGTGAAATGATGCTGTTTGCCGACGACTTGCGCGCGCGCGGCATTGCCGGTTGTATCGCCAAGCCGGTTTCGTTGACGCGTTTGCTGCCAATGCTGCTGGACTTACATGACTGGCAAAGCGATGCGCTGCCGCGTGGCGCACGTCAGCCGTTGACGGTAATGGCGGTGGATGACAATCCCGCCAACCTGAAACTGATTGGCGCGCTGCTGGAGGAGCAGGTGCAGCACATCATTCTGTGTGATAACGCCGAGCAGGCGATTCGCCAGGCGCGCCTACACAAGCTGGACGTGATTCTGATGGATATCCAGATGCCGGATATCGATGGCATCCGCGCCAGCGAAATCATCCGCAGCCTGCCGCTGCACGCCACCACACCGATTGTCGCCGTAACCGCGCATGCGTTGGATGGCGAACGTGCGCAGCTTATCAATGCTGGCATGAATGACTATCTGGCGAAGCCGATTGACGAGGACAAACTGAGCCAACTGCTGCAACGCTACGCGCCGAACCGGGTCACGCCGCAGCCGCAACCTCAACCGCAACCGCCTGAAGTTGCGCCGTCGCTGGATTGGACGCTAGCGCTGCGTCAGGCCGCCAATAAACCCGATTTAGCCCGCGATCTGCTGCAAATGCTGCTCGATTTCCTGCCGGAAGTGGAAGAGCGCGTTGAGAGTGCGATGGCGAGTAATGATGTGGTGGGATTGCGCGAGATTATTCATAAGCTGCACGGCAGCGCCAGCTACAGCGGCGTGCCGCGCCTGAAGCAGCTGTGTCAGCAGTTGGAGAAGAGTTTGCATCAGGAGAGCGATATCGACGCGCTTGAGCCGGAGCTGCTGGAATTGAGCGATGAGATGGCGAACGTAGCGCGTGAGGCGAGGAAGCTGTTGGCGTTGGGTTAGTGTGGTGCGGTGATGGACCAGGTCGGCATAAATGCCGACCCTACGACGGCATTATGCGTGCGCATTTGTAGGGTCGCCATTCATGGCGACCAGGCTTACAGCACTTTACCCACCTTAATCACCGCCGCCACATTGCGCGCCGTCAAACGCACGTTCTGCGCCGCATTGGCCAGCGCGTCTTCCAGCGAACAAATGCTAAACAGCACGCTGAACACCGCATCCAGCCCATGTTGATGCACCACGCCGACATCCGCCGTCAAACTTCCGGCAATGCCAATCACCGGCTTATTAAACTGCTTCGCGACTTTTGCCACACCAATCGGCACCTTGCCGTTGATGCTTTGACTATCAATGCGCCCTTCGCCGGTAATCACCAGATCGGCATCTTTCACCTGCTCAGCCAGGCCAAGGGCTTCGGTGACAATCTCAATACCGCTGCGCAACTCGGCCTGGCAAAACGCATGCAGCGCCGCGCCCATGCCGCCCGCCGCGCCGCCGCCATCAATGTGTAAAACATCAATATCCAGATCGCGATGAATCAAGGTGGCGTAATGTTCCAGCGCTTTGTCCAGCTGCTGGACCAGCTCCGGCGTTGCGCCTTTTTGCGGACCAAAGATCGCCGACGCGCCCTTTTCACCGGTGAGCGGATTACTGACATCGCAGGCCACTTCAAAGCGGCACTCTTTAATACGCGCATCCAGCTGTGCGATATCAATGTGTGCCAGCTGCGGCAATGCACCGCCGCCATAGGCAATTTCCTTGCCGTGCTCATCCAGCAGCTGCGCGCCCAGCGCCTGCATCATGCCGGAACCGCCATCGTTGGTGGCGCTGCCGCCAATGCCGATGATGATGTGATCGACACCACGATCGAGCGCATCTTTGATCAGCTCGCCGGTGCCAAACGAGGTGGTAATCAGCGGATCGCGCTGTGCGGCGGGCACTAACTCCAGCCCGCTGGCCGCCGCCATTTCGATAAACGCGGTACGCTCATCGCCTGACAAACCGTAGAACGCTTCCACTGGCTTGCCGAGCGGTCCAGTAACCGTCAGCCGGACAATGTTTCCCTGCGTTGCCGCCACCATCGCTTCAACCGTGCCTTCGCCACCGTCGGCAACCGGTATTTTCACGTAGTCAGCTTCAGGAAAGATCTCGCGGAATCCCGCTTCAATCGCCGAAGCCACTTCCAGGGCGGATAAACTCTCTTTATATGAATCCGGTGCGATGACAATTTTCATAGGCAATCCAGCGCGGTTGATGACGGACATCCGTCCTGCGAAGGCAGCGAGCCGCCCGGCATCCGCAGACGCCGGACGATTGCACTACCGGGTGATCTCAACTTTCGCTAATTTTTCATAATAGCAGGCCAGCGCGCTATGGTCGGAAGTGCCCTGTCCGTCCACCTTGAGCGCCTGCATCATCTCCATGACCGCAGCGGTCAGCGGCAGATGCGCGCCAATCTCGTGCGAGGTATCCAGCGCGTTAGCCAGATCTTTGATGTGCAGATCGATACGGAAGCCCGGCTTGAAGTTACGATCCAGCACCATCGGCGCTTTGGCATCCAGCACGGTGCTGCCCGCCAGGCCACCACGAATCGCCTGATAAACCAGCTCAGGATTTACGCCCGCTTTGGTCGCCAGCGACAGCGCTTCTGACATCGCCGCGATGTTAAGCGCCACGATCACCTGATTCGCCAGCTTGGTGACGTTACCCGCACCAATGTCGCCGGTGTGGACCACCGAACCCGCCATCGCTTTCATGATGTCGAAGCACTGCTCGAACACCGCTTTATCACCGCCGACCATCACTGACAGCGTGCCTTCAATCGCTTTCGGCTCGCCGCCGCTCACCGGCGCATCGAGCATTTTGATGCCTTTCGCCGCCAGCGCATCATGCACTTCGCGGCTGGCTAACGGCGCAATGGAACTCATGTCGATCACGATCAGGCCAGGCTTCGCGCCTTCGATGATGCCGTTAGCGCCGAGACACACCTCTTTAACCTGCGGTGAGTTCGGAACCATGGTGATCAACACATCCACCTGTTCTGCTACCTCTTTTGGCGTCTTCGCCACGGTGGCGCCTAGCTCCACCAGCTCTGCTTCGTTGCCGACATTATGGTCGCGCACCACCAGCGAATAACCGGCTTTCACCAGGTTTTTACTCATCGGTTTGCCCATGATGCCGAGGCCGATAAATCCAATTTTCATTGCCTTTCCTCTCAGTCAGTTATTTTTTAAATTTGTCGCACAGCGCCTGCGTGGCGTTACGGAACACGCCCAGATCGCTGCCTACCGCTACAAAGCTGGCGCCCCACTCCAGATAACGGCGCGCATCGGCTTCCACCGGCGCCAGAATGCCGCTCGGTTTCCCCGCCGCTTTGGCGCGTTCGAATACGTGTTTAATCACTTTCAATACTTCGGGATGCGCAGGCTGGCCGAGATAGCCGAGCGCTGCCGAGAGATCGCCCGGCCCCACGAAGATGCCATCGACACCATCAACTGCGGCGATAGCATCGATGTTGTCCACCGCCTGTTGCGTTTCGATCTGCACCAGCACCGTGATGTTGTCGTTAATGGTGCTGTTGTAGTCCGGCAGCGTGCCGTACATGTTGCTGCGGTGCGAAACCGAGACACCGCGAATACCCGCCGGTGGATAGCGAGTAGACGCCACCGCGCGAATCGCCTCTTCCTCGGTTTCCACGAACGGCACGAGGAAGTTGTAGAAGCCGATATCCAGCAAGCGCTTGATGATGATCGGTTCGTTGCACGGCGGACGCACCACCGGCGCGCTGTGGCTACCCTTCAGCGCCATCAGCTGCGGCACAAAGGTGGTGATGTCGTTTGGCGCGTGTTCGCCATCCAGTACCAGCCAGTCAAAGCCCGCCAGGCCCAGCACTTCGGTGGTTAATGGATTAGCCAGCGCGCACCAGCTGCCAATCAGGGTTTCTCCTGCCAGCAAACGGCGACGAAAAGGGTTCGGCCAGGCATTGCTCATTGTCTTCACTCCTGTCGGTTACAGCAGGCTCCCGCGCGGGAAGCCGGAAAAGTTAGCGCACCAGGCACGGACGCTTGTTATCAAAGGTCCAGTTCGGTACGAGGAACTGCATGGCTTGCGCATCATCGCGCGCACCCAAACCGTGTTTCTGATACAGCGCGTTGGCCTGCATCACCTGATCCATATCCAGCTCGACGCCGAGGCCCGGTTTTTGCGGCACCTGCACCATGCCGCCTTTAATCTGGAACGGCTCTTTGGTCAGGCGCTGGTTGCCTTCCTGCCAAATCCAGTGGGTATCGATGGCAGTAATCGCGCCCGGTGCGGCGGCGGCAACGTGGGTGAACATCGCCAGCGAGATGTCGAAGTGGTTGTTAGAGTGCGATCCCCACGTCAGGCCGAAGTCGTGGCACATCTGCGCCACGCGTACCGAACCCTGCATCGTCCAGAAGTGCGGGTCGGCCAGCGGGATATCAACCGATTGCAGCGACAGCGTGTGGCCCATCTGACGCCAGTCGGTGGCGATCATGTTGGTGGCGGTCGGCATGCCGGTGGCGCGGCGGAACTCCGCCATCACTTCGCGACCGGAATAGCCTTGCTCAGCACCGCACGGATCTTCCGCATAGGCCAGCACGCCTTTCAGCTGCTTACCGAGCAGAATCGCTTCGTTCAGCGACCATGCGCCGTTAGGATCGAGCGTCACACGCGCCTGAGGGAAACGCTTCGCCAGCGCCGTTACCGCTTCGGCTTCTTCGCCACCACGCAGCACGCCGCCTTTCAGTTTGAAATCGTTAAAGCCATATTTTTCATACGCCGCTTCCGCCAGGCGCACCACCGTATCCGGCGTCAGCGCTTCTTCGTGGCGCAGACGATACCAATCGCATTTGTCGTTTTCCTGGCTCTGATAAGGCAGCGAGGTTTTCTTGCGGTCGCCGACATAGAACAGGTAGCCAAGCATTTCCACGCGGTCACGTTGCTGACCATCGCCGAGCAGCGAGGCGACGTTCACGCCCAGGTGCTGGCCCAGCAGATCGAGCAGCGCCGCTTCAATGCCGGTCACCACGTGAATGGTGGTACGCAAATCAAAGGTTTGGTTGCCGCGCCCGCTGGAATCGCGGTCGGCAAAGGTGCTGCGCACCAAGTTGAGGATGTTTTTGTATTCGCCAACAGTTTTCTGCACCACCAGCGCCGCTGCATCCTCCAGCGTCTGACGAATCTTTTCGCCGCCCGGAATCTCACCCACGCCGGTATGTCCAGCATTGTCTTTAATAATGACGATATTGCGGGTGAAAAACGGTGAATGCGCGCCGCTCAGGTTGAGCAACATGCTGTCGTAACCGGCCACCGGAATGACCTGCAGCGATGTAATTTTCGGTGTCTGACTCATTTCCTGCTCCTTAGACTTAGCCGCGACCCAATGCTGGGCGCTTGCGGTCGAATGACCAATTGGGAACCAGATACTGCATAGCGGTGGCGTCATTACGTACGCCCGCCGGCAGCGATTTGTACAAAGCGTTGGCCTGATGCAGACGATCCCAATCCAGCTCGACGCCGAGGCCCGGCTTATCCGGCACGGCGATCTTGCCGTTGCGGATCTGCAGTGGCTCTTTGGTCAGGCGCTGATCGCCCTCCTGCCAAATCCAGTGCGTATCAATGGCGGTCGGTTTGCCCGGCGCAGCCGCGCCAACGTGGGTGAACATCGCCAGCGAAATATCGAAGTGGTTATTGGAGTGACAACCCCAGGTTAATCCCCAGTCGTCGCACAGCTGCGCCACGCGCACCGCGCCGCTCAGCGTCCAGAAGTGCGGATCGGCCAGTGGAATATCGACGGAATTGAGCATCACCGCGTGGTTCATTTCGCGCCAGTTGGTGGCAATCATGTTGGTGGCGACCGGCAAGCCCGTCGCACGGCGGAATTCGGCCATCACTTCGCGACCGGAATAGCCCTGCTCGGCACCGCACGGATCTTCGGCGTAGGTCAGCACATCGCCCATGCCTTTACACAAGCGAATGGCTTCATCGAGCGTCCAGGCACCGTTGGGATCGACAGTGATGCGCGCATCGGGGAAGCGTTTTTTCAGCGCCGCCGCCGATTCAATTTCCTGCTCGCCCGGCAGTACGCCGCCTTTGAGTTTGAAATCTTTGAAGCCGTATTTGTCCTGCGCCGCTTCCGCCAGCCGCACCACAGATTCCGGCGTTAGCGCCTCCTGATGGCGCAAGTGATACCAATCGTGGCTGGCATTTTCGCCGGTCAAATAGGGCAAATCGGTTTTGCGACGATCGCCGAGATAAAACAGATAACCCAGCACCGTGACTTCATCGCGCTGCTGGCCTGGACCGAGCAGTTCCGCCACCGGCACGCCGAGGCATTGGCCTAGCAGATCGAGCAGCGCGGCTTCCAGCGCGGCCACCGCATTGACGCGCAGCTCGAAGGTCCACGCGCCTTTGCCGAAGGTATCGAAATCCGCCGACTGATTGCCTTTGTGCACCTGCTGCACCAGACGATTCATGCGCGCAACCTGCTGGCCTTTCACCTGCGGAATCGCCTCAACCAGCGTTTGGTAGATGGTTTCACCGCCCGGCGCTTCACCGACGCCGGTATGTCCGGCGCTGTCAGTCAGCACCACGATATTGCGGGTGAAGCAGGCGCTATGCGCGCCACCAATGTTGAGCAGCATGCTGTCGTAACCGGCAACCGGGATCACCTGCATGTCGGTGATGACCGGCGTACTTTGCGTAGTCATATTCCGTCCTTATGGCCTGGTTTTCAGTTCGACGCGTTTGATATCGCCGGCAATCACCAGGAAGCTAAATGCGGCGACAAAGGCATGGATACCGACATAAATCAGCGCGCCTTCGAAGGAACCGCTGGTGGCGATGATGTAACCGATAGCGATTGGCGTGACGATGCCGGAGAAGTTACCGAACATGTTGAACAGACCGCCGCTCAAACCGCTGATCTCTTTCGGTGCAGTATCTGCCATCACCGCCCAACCCAGCGCGCCAATGCCTTTGCCGAAGAACGCCAGCGCCATGAAGAACACCACCACCCATTCGGTTTCGGTGTAGTTACACATCACCATCGAAATGGAAAGCAGCATGCCAAGCACAATCGGCGTTTTACGCGCGATATTCAGCGAACCGGTTTTACGCATCAGGTAATCAGAAATCACCCCGCCCAATACGCCGCCAAGGAAGCCGCACACCGCTGGAATCGAGGCAATAAAGCCCGCCTTCAGAATCGACATACCGCGCGCCTGCACCAGATAAACCGGGAACCAGGTAATAAAGAAGTAGGTTAAGGCGTTGACGCAGTATTGGCCGAGATAGATGCCCAGCATCATGCGGGAGGTCAGCAGCTGTTTGATCTGGAACCATTTCTCGTTCCAGCTCACTTTGCGATCATCCTTTTTGACGTCCATGTTGATCAGCGCGCCGCCCTGCTCCATGTACTCCAGCTCGGCTTTGTTAACGCCCGGATGATCGGTGGGATCGTGGATCACTTTCAGCCAGATGAAGCTGAGGATGATGCCCAATCCGCCCATGAACCAGAACACGTGCGCCCAGCCCACTTCTGACACCAGCCAACCCATGATCGGCGCGAAGATCACCGTGGCGAAGTATTGCGCCGAGTTAAAGATTGCTACTGCGGTGCCGCGCTCCTGCGCCGGGAACCAGGCAGCAACGATGCGGCTGTTGCCGGGGAAGGATGGCGCTTCCGCCAGGCCGACAAGGAAGCGCAACAGGAAGAGCGAAATGATAATGCCAAAGCCGCTGAACAGATCGACGAAGCCCTGCAGCAAGGTGAACAGCGACCAGAGGAAGATGCTCCAGAAGTAGACGCGTTTTGAGCCGAAGCGGTCGAGCAGCCAGCCGCCCGGAATCTGCCCAATAACGTACGCCCACGAGAAGGCGGAGAAGATGTAGCCCAGGCCGACCGAATCAAGGCCGATATCTTTGGACATCGCCGAACCGGCAATTGAAATGGTTGCGCGGTCACCGTAGTTGAACGAGGTGACGATAAATAACATCACCACAATCCAGTAACGGGCATTGGTGCGCTTTTGCACCGCTTCCGCTGTCTGGCTGAAACTATTCATGATGCACTCCTGAAATATAGCGAACGCTACATCCACTCTGACTGCATACACATCGCGTTGGGTATCAGAATGATGTTGGGTTAAACACGGCGATTTTTATATTTGGCAATACGATGATGCGTCGTGACGAATAACCTAACGTTGAAGAACGAGAATCAGTATAGGAACAGCCTGGAGGCGAAACACTGGAAGAACGCATGAGGATTAAGGGCGAATGAGAATGATTTTATGGCATCTGCACATAACGCTGCGGCGTGGCTCACGGAACGCTTTTTTCCACCGCGATTTTGCCTGGTAAACGTACAGGCCAATAGCAGTTTGTGAGTCCCTTCACTTGCGTTTGGATAAACGAACCAAAATCCTCTGATAAATCTCCTTAAAGCCAGTCAGTTGCACAATGCATACGGCAAATACCCCTGCATATACTGAGGCTGGCAAAAAACGATGACGTGATGGACGTATTTTAAACCGCGCTGCTAAGTACAGTGCGACGAACTGGAAGGTGAGCAATGAACCGTCCTCTGACAGAAAAACCGCTCTATATCAAAGTGCACGATGCCGATAACGTGGCGATCGTGGTCAACAATCAGGGATTGCCGTCCGGCACCCGTTTCGACGACGGACTGCAACTGACGGAGCATGTGCCGCAGGGACATAAAGTCGCGTTGAGTGACATCCCGCAAGCGGGCGCGATCCTGCGCTACGGTGAAGTGATTGGCTACGCGCTGCGTCCGATCCCACAAGGTAGTTGGATTGAAGAATCTTTGGTTGCGCTGCCCGAAGCGCCACCACTCAACAGTTTGCCGCTGGCAAACAATGTGCCGCCCGCGCTGCCGCCGCTGGAAGGTTATACCTTCGAAGGCTATCGCAACGCAGACGGCAGCGTGGGTACGCGTAACCTGCTCGGTATCACCACCAGCGTCCACTGCGTGGCAGGCGTGGTGGATTATGTGGTGCAAATCATTGAGCGTGATTTGCTGCCGCGCTATCCCCATGTCGATGGCGTGGTGGCGCTGAATCATCTGTATGGCTGCGGAGTGGCAATCAATGCGCCCGCCGCGGTGGTGCCGATTCGCACCATTCATAACCTGGCACTGAATCCCAATTTCGGTGGCGAAGTGATGATCGTCAGCCTCGGCTGCGAGAAATTACAGCCGGAACGTCTGCTGACCGGCACACCGGACGTGCAGGCAATTTCGCTGGATGATAACGACATTGTGCGTTTGCAAGATGAGCGGCTGGTCGGTTTTGGTGCGATGGTGGATGAAATCCTGCAGGTCGCCGAACGTCATCTGAAAAAGCTCAATCAACGCCAACGTGAAACCTGTCCAGCATCAGAGCTGGTGATCGGCACGCAATGCGGCGGCAGCGATGCTTTCTCGGGCGTAACGGCGAACCCCGCCGTGGGATTTGCTTCCGACTTGCTGGTGCGCTGCGGTGCAACGGTGATGTTCTCGGAAGTGACTGAAGTGCGTGATGCTATTCATCTGCTGACGCCGCGCGTGGTGGATGAAGCAGTCGGCAAACGGCTGCTGGAAGAGATGGCGTGGTATGACGATTATCTCAGCCAGGGCCAAACCGATCGCAGCGCCAATCCCTCGCCGGGCAATAAAAAAGGCGGGCTGGCGAATGTGGTGGAGAAAGCGCTGGGCTCGATTGCCAAGTCAGGTCGCAGCCCAATTGTTGAAGTGTTATCGCCAGGCCAGCGCCCTACCAAACGCGGGCTAATTTATGCAGCAACACCAGCCAGCGATTTCGTCTGTGGCACGCAGCAGATGGCATCGGGCATTACCTTGCAGGTGTTCACCACCGGGCGCGGCACGCCTTACGGTTTAGCCGCCATTCCGGTGATTAAGATGGCAACGCGCAATGCACTGGCCGAACGCTGGCATGATTTGATGGATATCAATGCCGGAACCATTGCGACGGGCGAAGAGAGTATTGAACAGGTCGGTTGGCGACTGTTTGAGTTGATTCTGGATATTGCCAGCGGGCGCAAACAGACGTGGTCGGATCGTTGGGGGATTCGTAATCAGCTGGCGGTATTTAATCCGGCGCCGGTGACGTGATGACCAGGTTGGCATGAATGCCAACCCTACAACGCTTCTGGAGGGTCGCCACTCATGGCGACCTCACCCATTACAGCAACTTACCCCAGCTCTCAACCCAAGGTGACGTCACTGATTCTGGCTCCGGATCTTCCGTCGCATCCACCAGCAGCACCTCGCCGATACGCTGTGCGCTCTGCTCCTGCAAGGTGGCATCGAAGGTTTTACCGGCACCGCAGAAATTGTCATAGCTGCTATCACCCAAGCCAATCACGCCGTAACGCAATTCGGGTTGATAACCCAGCTCATCACGCACCTTAACATACAGGCGGGCAATGTTATCCGGGAAGTCGCCCTGGCCAGTGGTTGAGGTGACAATCAGCACCACCTCTTTGCTGTATGCCTGCCAATCCGCCATCGACGGATCTTCAAACACCTTCACCTCGTGGCCCTGCTCTTCCAGCACCGTCTGTGCTTCTTCAGCCACCAGCAGCGCATTGCCGTAAACCGTACCTGTAAAAATGCCAATCTTTGCCATCTTGCCGCTCCTTTATTCTGTTGGCTTATCCTGGACTGCATCAATGGCAAACTCAACCCTGGGAACATCAGGGATCTGATCCTGCCAGCCAAATTGCTCAAGCATCTGCTGCCAGACGCGATCCAACCCGGCGCGAATCACTAAGGGCTCGCCGGTGACGGGATGGGTAAAGCTAAGTGCGCTGGCGTGCAGCATCAGGCGATTAAGGCCAAAGTGTGCCGCCGCACCACGATTCTGGCGCAAATCACCGTGCGCGCTGTCGCCAATAATCGGATGACGCAGATGCACCATGTGGCGGCGCAGTTGATGTTTACGGCCGGTGTGCGGAGCCATCTCCACCAGCGTATAGCGCGCGGTGTTATAACGGCTGATAGCGACCGGCATCTCAACGTGTGCCAGCGCCTGGTAATCCGTTACTGCCGGTTGGGCAACAGGCTCCTGAGTGGCGAATTTATCGGCAATCTTATCCAGCTCTTCCACCAGCGGATAATCCAGCGTCGCGCCGCCTTCCAGCCAGCCGCGCAGCACCGCATGATAGGTTTTCTGCATCTGATGCTGTTCAAACTGCTGCGCCAGTAAATGGGCGACTTCACTCGATAAGGCCATCAGCAACACGCCAGACGTTGGGCGATCGAGGCGGTGCACGGTGAAGACATGCTGACCAATCTGATCGCGCACCGTTTGCATCACCACCACTTTTTCGTTGCGATCAAGCCAGCTGCGATGCACCAGCCAACCGGCTGGCTTATTCACGGCGACCAGCCACTCATCTTGATAAAGGATTTCGAGCATCAGGCGGAAGGTTCCTGGAACAGCGCATCAAACTTATTGAGCGTCAGCAATAATGCCGCATAGCCCGCGGTTTCGGCTGGCAATGCGACTTCATAATAAGGTGTGATAGCGAAATTCTGCGGTAACGGCGCGCCACTTTCGAGCAGCGCATAAAAGCGCGGTATCAATACCCATTGCAGCCATTGCAGCGGCTCCATGGTATCGAGACAGAAAGGTTCGGTACTGCTGAAGGCGCTCGCCTCGGGGGATTGTGACTGCCAATGGCCGTGTTCGCGCATCACCGCTTCGACCTGCTGCAGGCGCTGAAAAATCATTTGCGACGACATGCGCCACCTCCAGAGAAAAATTGGGCGGCAAGCATACCATCAGTCACGCCCGGCGCAAAAATGGCATAAAAAAAGGGAGCACTGTGATTACAGTGCTCCCGGTTTTCGTTTGCAGCATTCCAGCTACTGCTGTGCTCCCTGCTCATCCATGACAACTTTTCCTGCGCTTTCCGTCGCTTGTCATCATGACATTGGTCCTTAGCATCCTGGCCCGCCACATTCCGCGTGGCTCTCATTCTCCGTCCTGGAGGTGTCCCTGACTCAATCCTGAGTGTCCTGCTTCATCCTGAAGCCTTCCTTGTGCCGTAAACTCCGTTACGTTCCTGCCTCATGGCTGACATTCTCCTGAACGTCTCTTAATCCCCAGCATCCTGCCAGTGGTGACTATTCTCCCAGAAACCATCGCAATAACAAGCCAGTAAGAAGCGTTAATGGATTAAGCCCTGTCTTAATTTTCAGATTGATGCCATAAGTTCATGATTCACAATATTTTTACATTTAGGGCTTCCAGAAGTCTGCACGATGATCTAGCGATCTCTCACACGAGACGTGAGAGATCTCTCACAAAGCGCAGCCTGAAAATCTGCAAATCACTGAGTAACCGGTTGTAAAGCATTAAGAAATGTCTTAACGGATGGCGCCAACACTTCACGCTTTTTAGTGCCAGGCTCCTCCAGAATGACCTCACCGGTAAGATTGCACAGCGCAATCACATCATTCTCTGAATCGGTGGTGGCAATAAACAAAGTTGGTGCCTGTCTTAAGCGACGCTTCATAACCAGATGACCGATCAGGTTCTCTTGCAGGCGGGTGAAATCCGCTTCACTCCATACCTGCAGCAGGGTAATTGGTCGCTGCTCTAAGGTTGCCGTCATATCGCCGGCAAATTGCGTGGTGTAAAACGCACTGATTTCCGGTTGCAGTTGCAGATCCACTGCACGCTCTACCGCTTCAAGCGTGGCCGGTAACGTAAACGGCTGCGGCTGCCACAACACGCGGTCATCCAGCGTGCTGATGATGCAGTCGGAGGGAACGCCAAGCAGATCGGCGCTGGCGGGAAAATGTCCGGTTTGTTGCTGCCAATGTTCAACGTAGCGGGCGGTAAACTCACGCAGAGCATCTACGGTTTGCTGCATCATTCATATTCTCGCAGGTGTTAGGTTACACTTAACCACTTTGATGAAATTTGGTGGTAACCGTTATGTCTTCTGAAAACCGGGATCAGGCATTAAGCGGCCTGACCTTAGGTAAGCCCACGGCTTATGTCGATCGTTACGATAACACGCTGTTGCAATCCGTGCCGCGCAGCCTGAACCGTGAGCCGCTTGGGCTGTATCCCGATAATCTGCCTTTTACTGGCGCAGATATCTGGACGCTATACGAACTCTCCTGGCTCAACAGTAAAGGCGTTCCGCAGGTGGCGGTGGGCGAAGTAGTGCTGCGCGCCGATAGCCAAAACCTGATCGAGTCGAAGAGTTTCAAGCTCTATCTTAACAGCTTTAATCAGACAGTTTTCGCCGACTGGGGCGAAGTGCGCCAGACGCTAGAGCGCGATCTCAGCGCCTGCGCGAAGGGTCAGGTCAGCGTGGCCCTGTTTCGTCTCAGCGAAGTGGAAGGCCAGCCGATCGGCCACTTCACTGGCGAAGTGATTGATGAGCAGGATATCGAAATCCACGATTACGCCTTCAACGCAGATTATCTGGTGCAGGCTGCAGGCCGCGAGGTGGTTGAAGAAACGCTGGTTAGCCATCTGCTGAAATCAAACTGTTTAATCACCAATCAGCCCGATTGGGGATCCGTAATGATTCGCTACAAAGGCCCGCGTATCGATCGTGAAGCGCTGCTGCGATATCTCATCTCATTCCGTCAGCACAATGAGTTTCATGAGCAGTGTGTTGAACGCATTTTCAACGATGTTCAGCGCTTTTGTCAGCCAGAAGCATTAACCGTTTATGCACGTTACACGCGGCGCGGCGGTCTGGATATTAATCCGTGGCGCAGTAACGTGCCCTTCTCTCCCGGTTTTTCCCGCCTGGTTCGCCAGTAGCAGATTGCGAGACGCCTCGCAGGCCGCTGCACGGATGCGCGGTTCCTCTTGAGCATTCACGGCGGACAACGTTACTCTGTTGAAGGCGCGATTGAAGCATGCGCGACCAGGGATTTTCGTCGCTGCGTTAATAAGGTAAGCGCAGCGTCATCAGCCACGCATTTGCGTGTAAAGGAGTTCTCTTGATTACACATATCAGCCCGCTTGGCTCGATGGATCTGCTCTCCCAGCTTGAAGTCGACATGCTGAAGCGCACTGCCAGCAGCGACCTTTATCAGCTGTTTCGTAACTGCTCACTTGCGGTACTCAACTCGGGTAGCCAAACCGACAGCAGCCAGGAATTACTTTCCCGTTTCGAAAACTTTGATATCAACGTGTTGCGCCGTGAACGCGGTGTGAAACTTGAACTCATCAACCCGCCGGAAGAGGCGTTTGTTGATGGCCGTATTATTCGTTCGCTGCAGGCGAACCTGTTTGCCGTGCTGCGCGATATTCTGTTTGTGAACGGTCAACTGGCGGCGACCGAACGCTGCCAGAATGATGAACCGGAAGACTCTGCGCATATCACCAATCAGGTGTTTTCTATTCTGCGTAACGCGCGTGCGCTGCATATTGGTGAATACCCGAATACCGTGGTGTGTTGGGGCGGTCACTCGATCAATGCGGTGGAATACCAATATTGCCGCAACGTCGGCACGCAAATGGGCCTGCGCGAACTCAACATCTGTACCGGTTGCGGGCCTGGCGTGATGGAAGCCCCGATGAAAGGTGCCGCCGTTGGCCATGCGCAGCAGCGCTATCATGACAGCCGTTTTATAGGCCTGACCGAACCCTCAATCATTGCCGCAGAGCCACCGAATCCGCTGGTCAATGAGCTGATCATCATGCCGGATATCGAAAAACGTCTCGAAGCCTTTGTGCGTATCGCTCACGGCATTGTGATCTTCCCAGGCGGCGTGGGCACGGCAGAAGAGCTGCTCTATCTGTTGGGTATTTTGATGAATCCACATAACAGCGATCAGGTACTTCCGCTGATTCTGACCGGACCCAAAGAGAGCGCCGACTACTTCCGCGTGCTGGATGATTTCATCGTCAACACGCTGGGCGAAGCCGCACGCAAGCACTACAAAATCATCATTGATGATGCCGCTGAAGTGGCGCGTCTGATGAAGAAAGCCATGCCGCAGGTGAAAGAATATCGTCGCGAAACTGGCGATGCCTACAGCTTCAACTGGTCGATTCGTATCGCCCCCGAATTGCAGGTGCCCTTCCTGCCGACGCACGAGAATATGGCAAACCTGAAGCTGTTTCCGGATCAACCTGCCGAGCTGTTAGCAGCCGATCTGCGTCGCGCTTTCTCCGGCATTGTCGCGGGTAACGTTAAAGAGATCGGGATTCGTGAAATTCGCGAGAAAGGTCCATACAAGCTGCACGGCGATGCCAATCTCATGCACCGCATGGATGAGCTGTTGCAAGGCTTTGTCGCACAGCAGCGCATGAAGCTGCCGGGCAGCGCCTACACGCCTTGCTACGAAATCATCAAATAACCCACCAGGAAGGCAGCCTGCGGGCTGCCGCTATCGCTATGTCGTTTCATCTTCTTATCATTGATGCACTCAATCTGATTCGTCGTCTGCACGCCGTTCAGGGATCGCCGTGCCGCGAAAGCTGCGTTGCTGCTTTGCATCAGTTATTAGGACATACCCAGCCCACGCATGTGGTGGCGGTGTTTGATAGCCATGAGCGTCAGCCTGGCTGGCGCCATCAACTTTTGCCGGATTACAAAGCGGGTCGCCCGCCAATGCCGGAAGATTTGCATCTGGAGATGCCCGCGCTGCAGGACGCCTTCCGCGCCGCTGGCGTCAGCTGTTGGGTGGCCGATTTAGACGAAGCCGACGATCTCGCCGCCACGCTGGCGGTGAAAATGGCTGACGCCGGTCATCAGGCAACGATTGTTTCTACCGATAAAGGCTATTGCCAGCTGCTGGCTCCCAACATTCGCATTCGCGATTATTTCCAGAAGCGCTGGCTGGATGTGCCTTTTATCGAGCAAGAGTTTGGTGTCTCACCCGCGCAGCTGCCCGATTACTGGGGATTGTGCGGTATCAGCAGCAGTAAAATTCCTGGCGTGCCCGGCATTGGCCCAAAAAGTGCCCGCGAGCTGTTGATGCAGTTTGGTTCGCTGGATGCGATCTATCAGCAATGGGATCAGGTACCTAGCAAGTGGCAGGGGAAATTGCAGGAACAGCGGGAAATGGCGGAAATTTGTCGGAAAGTTTCAACGTTAAAGCGGGATTTAATGTTACAAGGCAATCTCAACACCCTGAGATATAAAGCGAAATAGCGGTCACCATAAACGGCGACCCTACGAACCGTCTGTAAGGGTGTGCATTCATGCGCACCAGGTCACCATAAATGGCGACCCTACAAAACAAATATCCTGCGAAATAATTTGCGCTACAGCAAGGCGGCAAGTGCGCGAGTCCCCGGGAGCATACATCAGTATGTGACCGGGGCGAGCAAGCGCAGCCAACGCCGCTGTAGTGCAAAGTATGAAGCAGGATTAACGCTCGTCGCGACGGCCGCCAACTGCCGCCCACAACCGGCGTACGTGAACGGTCACTTCTTCGCGGTCGTGATACAGCTGACGCGCCTGAATCTGGGCATTAATGCCCTGCGCTTTCAGCGCGTCATCAATCATCGCCAGGTTCTGCGTCACTTCTTCGTAGCGCTTTTTCATGGGCAGCTTGAGGTTGAAGATTGCTTCACGGCACCAGCCATTCACCAGCCATTCAGTCATCAGGCTCGCTACGCGCACCGGTTTTTCCACCATGTCGCACACCAGCCAGCTAATATTGGTACGCGGCGGACGGAATTTAAAACCATCTTCGCGGCAGTGCGTGACTTGTCCGGTATCCATCAGGCTTGGCGCCATTGGGCCGTTATCCACCGCAAATACCCACATGCTGCGTTTCACCAGCTGATAGGTCCAACCGCCGGGGCAAGCGCCGAGATCGACGGCGTACATGCCGCTGGCTAAACGCTCATCCCACTCATCCGCAGGCACAAACACGTGGAAGGCCTCTTCCAGCTTGAGCGTGGAACGGCTCGGCGCATCGGACGGGAACTTCAGGCGCGGAATCCCCATATAGAACGGCGAGTTGTTTTCCGGCAGCGAATAGCCAACGTAGCAGGTGCCAGGCGCAATAAAGAACACATGCACCACCGGACGCTTCGGCGTTTCGTAATTAAGCAGGATTTTGCTTTCACGCAGGCTGGCACGCAGCGGCACGGTTAATTTACGGCAGAACTTGGTGAGCTCTTTCGCTTCATTGGTATCCGGCACTTCAACCCGCAGTTCACCGCCCTTCTCCACCACACCGGTCAGCATGCCGACAATCGGCGTGATGCGATCTTCTGGCGGCAAATCGCGCAGCAGCTCTCCCACCACCAGCATCTGACGCGCAAAGATCAGCTCGGCAAATGGCAGCGTTTGGATCAGCTTTTCAGCGTCTTCTTGCTGATAGCACTCATACAGCACGTAACCCGAGTCATCTTTGACGCGCGGGAAGCCGTAAATTTCGCGCTCAGCTGCTTTCGCGCTGATCTCTGCCGCGCACTCTTTCTCAAATCCCGGACGGCAATAGAGTAAAACTTTATTCATGGCGATCTGCCTTTCGTTTCAGACGCAGTGCGCCAATCAACATCAAGAACCAGCCTATAAGGAAGCACAAGCCGCCCACTGGCGTAACAAAAACCCAAAACTTCATGTGCGACAGCGCCAGACAATAGAGGCTGCCACTGAACAACACGGTACCCAGCGCCATCGCGGCGCTACTCCAGTAAAACCAGATATTGGCGCGACGCAGCATGGCTGCACCCAAGCCGATCACCGCCAGCGTGTGATACGCCTGATATTCGAGGCCGGTATGTATCCACGCCATTTCGGCCGGGCCAAGCGATTTGCTCAGCACATGCGCCCCGAAAGCACCAAACGCCACCAGTAGAAATCCACTGATAGCAGCAAAGACAAACATGGCACGACTGGACATCAAAGAATCCTCAAGGTAGTGCGCACATCACTGTGCAGCCATCGATGCATTAGTGATCGTAGCGAAAACGGAATTTTTCTTGTTCATTGGCTGCTTTTTCCAGGATCCACTGACGAAAGGCGGCTATTTTACCCAGTTCTGCCTGGCTGTCATGACAAACCAGATAAAAAGCATTTTTACTGACTAATACGTCATTAAAAGGACACACCAGGCGACCGGCTTCAATCTCACTCTGCGCCATCACATTATTCGCCAGCGCCACGCCCTGACCATGTATCGCCGCCTGCAGCACCATCGCGCTGTGGCTGAAGATCGGGCCCTGTTGCACATTAATGTGCTGCACGCCAAGCTGACGCGTATAAGATTGCCAGTCGCGGCGCGATGCATCATGCAGCAACGTGCAGTGCGCCAAATCAGCCGGTGATTTGAGCGGATTATCGCCGGTCAGCAACATCGGTGAGCAGACCGGCAGCAAATATTCAGCATACAATTTCTCAACCCGCAGGCCTGGCCAGTTGCCGCGACCGTAGAAAATCGCCACGTCGACGTCGTCCGCCAATTTCTCCTCATCACGGTCCACCGCCTGGATACGCACGTCGATGCCCGGATAAGCCATATTAAAGCTGGAAAGGCGAGGCACCAGCCACTGAATGGCGAAACTCGGCAGCAAACTGACGGTGAGCGCACCTTTGGCGCTGCGCGCCTGCAACTTGCGCGTCGCATCGTTTAGGGCGGAGAAAATCTCCTTGATGTCTAAGTAGTAGCTTTGACCTTCTTCTGTCAGTAAAAGCGAACGATTCCTCCGGCGAAACAGCTTTAAACCTAAGAAATCTTCCAGAGATTTGATCTGATGGCTGACAGCAGCCTGGGTAACAAACAGCTCTTCAGCGGCTTTGGTGAAGCTCAAATGACGGGCAGCAGCATCGAAGACGCGTAAAGCATTAAGCGGCGGAAGGCGTTTAGACATGGTTTTCCGTATCCGGATTGACAAGGTAATACTTCAACTTATACAAAGTCGCTACGTATTAGTTTTTTTAATCCGAGACATTATAATTTGTCCGTTGAGGAAGCTCCAGCAAATACCTATAGTTGCCGCACTTCCTGAGCCGGAACGAAAAGATTTCTGGAAACGTGCGAGAGATCGCAGACTTTTGGAGAGCTTTTGGCTTGTGGTCGTGATGTTGTGTTTGCATTTTGATCTGACGCTTGCAGATCAAGCTTTTAATTCCTGTAGATTTACCCTGTCTGTCCATAGTGATTTTAAATAGCACCGCAAATTGCGGTGCTTTTTTTTTATCTCTTACTGCCGTTTACTGCCCCATCTCTACCATCTCTTTGACGTCAGAGCGGTTAATCTGCTGCTTATTGCCATTGGCATCCTGATAGCTGATCATACCGGTTTCGTCATCAACTTTAGGTTTGCCATCGGCGACGATGGTGCGACCATCGTTAGTGTGCATCACGTAATTGCTGGAACATGCGGACAGGGTAAAGGCCAGAGTACATACGGCCAGCACTGCGGTGAGTTTATTCATCTTCTATCTCCTTGCAGATTGATTGCATTAAACCACCCGCATGCGCTCACCAAAGGTAGCGCCAGTGAAATCGACTGTGAATAGCGATGCGTTATGCGGGTTTCGGTTCAAACCTTGCAATAATTAGCATAACGCGCTTTTCCAGCTTTGCCAGGCAACGGGCCAGCTTTCAGCCTGGTCCTAATATGATTAACAGTGGGCTGAGTATGACCATTTTTTCCCCAGGCGCCTTCCGCCAGCAGTTCCCCGCAATGAGCGATGCCGGTATCTACCTCGATAGCGCCGCCACTGCGCTCAAGCCGCAGGCGGTGATCGACGCAACCGCACAGTTCTACAGCTTAAGCGCTGGCACCGTGCATCGCAGCCAGTTCGCTGCCGCTCGCGCATTAACGGAAAAGTACGAACAGGCGCGCGGTTTAGTGGCGCGCTGGCTCAATGCTGCGGACGATCGGCAGATTGTCTGGACGCGCGGCACCACCGAAGCGATCAATCTGGTGGCGAACAGCTGGCTGGCGCCGCGACTGCAAGCTGGCGATGAAATCGTGGTTAGCGAAGCCGAGCACCACGCCAATCTGGTGCCGTGGTTGATGGTGGCAAAAGCGGCGGGCGCGAAAGTAGTGAAATGGCCGCTGGGCGCCGATCGTTTGCCGGATATCGCGCAGCTGCCGACGTTGCTCAATTCACGCACCCGATTGTTAGCCGTTGGCCAGATGTCGAACGTCACCGGCGGCTGTCCGGATCTGGCGCAGGCGATCCGTTTAGCCCATGACGTCGGCGCCAAAGTGATGGTTGATGGTGCACAAGGCGTGGTGCATTGTCCGCCGGATGTGCAGGCGCTGGATATTGATTTCTATGCTTTTTCAGGCCATAAACTTTACGGCCCGATGGGCATTGGCGTGCTGTATGGCAAAGCGGAATTGCTGGAAGCGATGGATCCATGGCAAGGCGGCGGCAAAATGCTGACGCAGGTCGATTTTAACGGTTTCACGCCGCAGCCGGTACCGTGGCGTTTTGAAGCCGGAACGCCTAACGTTGCGGGCGTGGTGGGTTTGAGTGCCGCGCTGGAGTGGCTGGCGCAACATGATGGCAAAAAGGCTGAGATGTGGAGCCAGCAGCTGGCGAGTCTGGCCGAAGAGCAATTGAGCGAGATCCCCGGTTTCCGCAGCTTCCGCTGTGGCAATGCCAGCCTGCTGGCGTTTGATATTGCGGGCATTCATCACAGCGACATTGTCACGCTGCTCGCCGAGCACGGCATCGCGTTACGCGCCGGACAGCACTGCGCGCAGCCGCTGATGGCGGCGCTTGGCGTCACCGGCACGCTGCGCGTCTCGTTCGCCCCCTATAATAATTTGCAGGACGTGGATGCGCTGGTGCGCGCCATGCGCCATGCCGTCGACTTACTGAGTGAATAAGCCCATGACATCAACTCTGCTCGCCCCGCATCCGTTCGGCGATCTGATTACCGCAGCCAGCCTGACGGAAAAATTCACCCATTTTCATCAGTGGGAAGATCGTTATCGTCAGTTGATCCAGCTCAGCCGCCAGCTACCTGCGTTAGCGGAGGAGTTGAAAACGCCGGATATCGAGCTCACGGGCTGTGAAAATCGCGTGTGGCTCAGCAGCCAATTGTTGAACAACGGCACGCTGCACTTTTATGGCGACAGCGAAGGACGCATCGTACGTGGATTGCTGGCGGTGTTGCTGACGGCGGTGGAAGGCAAAACGCCAGCCGATCTGCTGCAGCAAGATCCGCTGGCGTTGTTTGATACCTTAGGGCTGCGAGCACAGCTTAGTGCGTCGCGCAGCAGCGGCTTACAGGCGCTGGCGGATGCGGTGCAACGCGCTGCACGTCAGCATACTCAGGCCGTTTGACGCGCCGCCTTCGCCAGAAACTTCTTCAACGCATGGGAAACCGCCACAAACCCGAAAGTGGCGGTCACCATGGTCGCCGCGCCAAATCCGGCGGCACAATCCATACGTTTCGGCCCTTCTGCGGTGGAGCGTGAAGTACACACGCTGCCGTCCGGCTGCGGATACATCAGCGCCTCCGTCGAGAATACGCAGTCGATACCGAGCTTGCCTTTGCTGTTCTTCACCACGCCGAAATCCCCTTTCAATCTCTCACGCAGCTTAGCCGCCAGCGGATCCTGAATGGTTTTCGCCAGATCGCTAACCTGGATCTGTGTGGGATCGATCTGGCCGCCCGCGCCGCCGGTGGTAATCAGCGGGATCTTGTTGCGACGACACCAGGCAATCAACGCGGCTTTGGGCCGCACGCTATCAATCGCATCAATCACGTAGTCAAACCCCGCCGATAACAGTTCGGCGGTATTCTCCGGCGTGATGAAGTCATCGATACAGATCACTTCGCATTCCGGATTGATGGCGCGCATACGTTCCGCCATCACTTCTGTTTTCGCCTGGCCCACTTTGCCCTGCAACGCGTGAATCTGGCGGTTGGTATTGGTAATGCAGACATCGTCCATATCAATCAGGGTGATTTTACCGATGCCGGTGCGCACCAGCGCTTCCGCCGCCCATGAACCCACGCCGCCAATACCAATCACGCAAAAATGCGCGTCGGCAAAACGCTGTAGCGCGTCCTGCCCATAGAGACGCGCCGTGCCGCCAAAACGTTGTCGCCAGGCGTCGCTTACTACTGTCATAACCAAACCTTTCCGCTAAAACGGGACATTAATTAGAACCTAACAGCAGCGAACCGTTGTTGCCATTTTGTGGGTTGCTGAACACCGGCTGACCGGTGCCCGGCGCGGCTTTCAACACCCAGACGCGGCCATAATGGTTGTAGAAACCGGCCAGATGCGCCGCATCCGGGCCAACGCCCTGATAGATATCGAAGTGCTGGCCTTTAATCGCGCCGCCCACGTCCAACGCCACCATCAGGCGCATCTCATATTTGCCATTGAACTTGCCCTTCTCGTTCAGCTGCGGCACTTCCGCTAACAGCACGGTTCCGGCTGGAATCAGTGAACGATCGGAGGCAACAGAGGCTTTGGCAATCAACGGGACCGCGCTGGCACCGCGTACCGGCACATACTCTTCCGGCTTAAAGAAGACGAAGGATTGGTTGGTTTCCAGCACCGAACGCACTTCCTGTGGCGAATGCTCTTGCGCCCACTGACGAATCGCCTGCATCGACATATCTTCACGCTTCACTTCACCGCGATCGATCAACTCTTTACCAACGCTGTGGTAAGCCCAGCCATTTTTGCCGCCGTAACCAAAGAAGCGCAGCGGACGACCATCACCAAAATCAACGTAGCCGCTGCCCTGCACATCCATCATGAAGTTATCGATCAGCGAGTTGCTGTAGGCAATGATGTAGCGATCGTCGAGCCCACCACTATATATAGAAGCGCGACTCGGCAGCTTCTGTCCGCGCGGACGCGGCGGCATACGATAAATCGGATACTGGAACTCGCCCTGACGGGTATAACGCGCTTCCACGACCGGCGTGTAGTAGCCGGTGAATTGCACGTTACCGTAATTGTCGGTGCCTTCCATCTGGTAGGCATTCAAACCAAACTGATTAAGCTGACGCGTATCGGCGCCGGACAGCAGCCAGTTTTGCACCGCGCTGTAGGTGCCGTTATTGCGCCCAAACAGGCCAGACGAGGCGGTTTGAATCTGCACCACCTGATCGCCAAAGTCCTTACCGTTCACCGGACGCCCTTTGGCGTTCGGCTGATTGACCAGCCCGAGCGGTTGCTCCAGCTTGCCATCAATATACTGTTGACCGCGATCGGTCGGTTTAGAACTACAGCCCGCTAACAGCGCGATAAATGCGCCAGTAAGTGCATACTTCGCCCAATGTCCTTTCATAACCTTCTCTTTTTATCGATTGTTTGCCCGGCGAAGATAGCAAAGGGACAGAGAGATTGAAATCTGCCCTAAGCGGTCACGCTCACATCTGTACAATAATTCGCCCGATGGCGAGTTTATTCATCAACTGACTGTAAATTTGGCGTTTTGTCTCAAAAAGGGGTTGCATCGCCGCGCGTCCAGAGTATAGTGCGCATCCACGGACGCGGGGTGGAGCAGCCTGGTAGCTCGTCGGGCTCATAACCCGAAGGTCGTCGGTTCAAATCCGGCCCCCGCAACCAATTCTTCTTAAATGAAGAGACAATGTGAAGTGTCGTGTAACGCGTCAGTCGGACGCGGGGTGGAGCAGCCTGGTAGCTCGTCGGGCTCATAACCCGAAGGTCGTCGGTTCAAATCCGGCCCCCGCAACCAATTGTCTTAAGAAGAATACAATGTGAAAAGTCGCTTAATGCGACAGACGGACGCGGGGTGGAGCAGCCTGGTAGCTCGTCGGGCTCATAACCCGAAGGTCGTCGGTTCGAATCCGGCCCCCGCAACCAATCATTTAAACACCTTAACGGGTGTTTTTTTGTTTCTACGAATGCCCTTCATCATCCTCAACACTCCTCTTTTTCTCTTTCTTCAATTCACTCCAACACATTTATTATCCTAAAAATTTCTTAAACAGCCTGATTTGTTTAATTAAAAACAACACTCTAAACATTTTAGTTAATTTTTATCGGGACAAATCTCAATCTCCCCAGCCTGAATAATTTACATACTTCTGGCATAGATAACACAAGGTGTGTTGTCATGACACAGTGAGAAATAAAAATGGCTTATACTAATGGATACAAATATTCCGGTTATTATAAAACACAGTTCGGTTGGAAGCCATATATTCCAAATGGTACAGTCTATCTCGATGACATTAGCCATAAAGTAGACTCTCTATGGTCATCTATTAACCCTGGTGCAGTTGATAACACCGGTACACTATCATTGTCAGGATTTGCCAATGGATATAAAAAAATTGAAATTTATGACAATGGTAAGTTAATCAAAACCGTTGAATCAAACAAGTTAGGCGTGTGGGTTGCTGATTTGTCAGATGTGCTTAATGCTGGATCTCACAACTTCACCATTAAGCAAGAAGGTTTCGGTTTTTCAGGCGGAGAACCTATTCACATTGTGGTTCAGGGAAACAATGGCCCTATTCCCGTTGAAATAACTCAAGTTTATGATGATGTCGGCATTCATAAAGGTATCATTGAGCAAGGCAAAACTACCGATGATTCGCGTCCAACCTTTAGCGGAAAAGGTCCTGCAAACTCGCTGGTAACGCTTGTCAATGAAAGCAACAATGTTATTGCCCAGGGCTACAGTGATAACTATGGCAACTGGAAGATCACACCAGAATTTGATATTACTGATGGCAGCCATAATATCCGCGCATTCGTTAATGGCAAATTTAGCTCAGATTTCAATATCACCATTGATACCGTGCCTGCTCAATATCCTGTAACGTTCACGGGTGCCTTTGATTATTTAACAGCAAGCACTATTCCTGAGAATGGTGTCACCAGCGATTCACGCCCAGGTTTTTCAGGTGAAGCATCACCTAACTCTTATGTTTATTTATTCATTGAAGGCAGTAATGAGCCTATTGGTGGTTCGGTCGCTAACGGCTTTGGCAAATGGACCATTACACCATTTAAAGATCTTGCTGCAGGCACACACACTTTTGAAGTTCGAGTGAATGGTGAAACCGCTAAATATACATTGACCATCGGTGCAGATTCTTTAATTGAGCAACCGCTGGTGATTGATCATCTCATTGACGGTCAATCATTCGATATCATCCCTGAGAATGGTCAGTCTTCAGATACCACTCCGTGGATCAGTGGAAAAAGTGAGCCTTTCGCGAATGTTGTCTTATTAGAAGGTTCAAAATTCATTGGTTATGCGCAGGCTGATGCCAGCGGTAAATGGATTTATGAAATAAGCAGTGAGCTTGAAGCGGGCCAACATCTCCTGACCGCGCACTCAAATAACCAGGTTAGCGAGCCATTCGCCTTCAGCATCGCGGCACCGCAGGCATCCGGTGGTTACTGGGGTTGGGGCAGCTTTAGCGTTAATGCGGTTACCGATGTTTATGACACTAATGACCAGCCAGAAATCGCTGCCGGTAAAGCATTCAGCCAATTCTCTCTGAATGAATTGTTGATCAACGAAGAGGCATCGCTCTTCACCGAGATCAGCGAGCAGCAAGAAGCACCAGCACTGATTCTGACCCAGGTAGAGTTGAGCACAGAAAGCCTTTCTACCGGCGTAGAACTTAACTCAAATTCCTTCACATCATCAATCACGGAAGAACCGCAGTACGCGCAATACGCGTAAGTCCCGGTTTGAATGAAACTCAACGGATGGCATATGCCATCCGTTTTTTCATTATCTATGCGCCAGCGCCGCACCTTTATCAAAATAGGCCTTAATACCATGCAGAATCGCCTCAGCCACCTGATGCTGATAGCGCGATGTGCGCAACTTGCGCTCCTCTTCCACATTACTGATAAACGCGGTTTCCACCAGAATCGAGGGAATATCCGGCGCTTTCAGTACGGCAAATCCCGCTTGATCGACCGTGCGCTTGTGCAGGTGATTGATATGCCCCATGCGCGACAGCACCTCTTTGCCAAACTTCAGGCTGTCGCTAATGGTTTGCCGCTGCACCATGTCGAACATGGTGTGGTCGAGATAGCGATCGCCGCTCATGCTGACGCCGCCAATCAAATCGGCCTCATTCTGCGTTTGCGCGAGGAAGCGTGCCGCCGCAGAGGTTGCGCCGCTGGTTGAAAGCGCAAACACCGATGAACCGCGTGCGGCTCGGCTGGTGAAGGCATCGGCGTGGATCGAGATAAACAGATCCGCGCGCTGCTTACGCGCTTTTGCTACGCGTACACGCAGCGGGATGAACACATCCTCATTCCGCGTCATATAGGCTTTCATGTTGCGCTCTTTATCGATCAGCGCCTTCAGATAGCGACCAATCTTCAACACGATATCTTTCTCACGCGTTTTGTATTTGCCATGCGCGCCAGGATCTTCACCGCCATGTCCGGGATCGATCATGATGATAATCGGGCGATCGCGCCCCGCTTTCCCCGGCAGCGCCGCCTGCACCGGCTGATCGCGCTCCAGATCGCCCTGATTGTAATCCTGCAGTAATGCCAGTAGGGGATCCTCTTCCCGTGATTGCTGATTAGGATAGAGATCGACCACTAAGCGGTGCTTGATGCCCGCCACTGGCGCCAGGGTGAAAGTCTTAGGTGCCGTGCTGCGCTTCAGTTCCAGCACCAGTCGCACCGTGTTGGCATCAAACTGGCCGACGCGTGCAGTTTTGATGAAGGGATCGTCCACACGCACCAGTTTATCGACTCCTTTCAGGACCGGATTGATGTGCATATTTTCAATATCAATAACCAGACGATCGGGATTACTCAGCGTGAACTGTTTGTACTTGAGGGGAACGTTGGATTCCAGTGTAACGCGGGAGTAAGTCGATGATGGCCAGATGCGCACCGCCACAATATGCTGGCTGGCAGCCAGCCCGGTGCGTGTGACGCTCAGCATTAATAGTGCGCCTGCGCCCTGTAATAATCGTCGTCGTGTGAAAGCTTCGGACATGCCGCTCCAACTGCTGTGTTATGTCTAAAAAATCGTCACTTGATGGCAAGAAAGTGAAAACTTTGTTCGATGAGAATTGTCTTGTCTTGCCGGAAAAACCAGATAATGCAGGCTGTTAGCGCGTGTTGCATCAGGAAAATCGTAAAGTAACGTCAGGCCCGGCGCTTGCAATAAGCGGCAAAAGAGCATAAAAATACGAAAATTACGAATAAACATGCACAGAGGGCTTTGCCGTGAAGGAACGCAGTACAGAACTGGTTCAGGGTTTTCGCCATACCGTTCCCTATATAAATACCCATCGTGACAAGACCTTTGTCATCATGTTGGGTGGCGAGGCCATCGAGCATGAGAACTTCTCAAGCATCGTTAATGACATCGGTCTGCTGCATAGCCTCGGCATTCGCTTAGTGGTGGTTTACGGTGCGCGTCCGCAAATTGACGCCAGCATGGCCCAGCAACAGCTGGAACCGATTTACCACAAACACACGCGCGTGACCGATGCGCAGTCACTTGAGTTGGTGAAGCAAGCCGCAGGTCGTTTACAGCTGGATATCACCGCGCGTCTGTCGATGAGCCTCAACAACACGCCGCTGCAAGGTGCGCATATTAATGTGGTGAGCGGCAATTTCATCATCGCCCAGCCGCTGGGCGTGGACGATGGCGTTGATTACTGCCACAGCGGCCGTATTCGTCGTATTGATGAGGAAGCGATTCATCGTCAGCTGGACAACGACGCGATTGTGTTGCTCGGTCCGGTGGCGGTTTCTGTTACTGGCGAGAGTTTCAACCTGACGTCTGAAGAAGTGGCGACGCAGCTGGCGATCAAGTTGAAAGCCGAGAAGATGATTGGTTTCTGCTCCGAGCAGGGCGTGACCAATCGCGAAGGCGCGATTATTTCTGAACTGTTCCCGAACGAAGCCCAGGCGCGCATTGACGAGATGGAAAGCGATGGCGATTTCCTTTCTGGCACCGTGCGTTTCTTGCGTGGCGCGGTAAAAGCCTGCCGCAGCGGCGTGCGTCGCAGCCATCTGATCAGCTATCAGGAAGATGGTGCGTTGCTGCAAGAACTGTTCTCGCGCGACGGTATCGGTACCCAGATTGTGATGGAGTCAGCCGAGCAGATTCGTCGCGCCAACATCAACGATATCGGCGGCATTCTTGAGCTGATTCGCCCGCTGGAGCAGCAAGGTATTTTGGTGCGTCGTTCCCGCGAACAGCTGGAGATGGAGATTGATAAATTCACCATTATTCAGCGAGATAATTTAACCATCGCCTGTGCCGCGCTCTATCCGTTCCCGGATGAGCAGATTGGCGAGATGGCTTGTGTGGCGGTGCATCCGGATTATCGCAGCTCGTCGCGGGGTGAACTGTTGCTGGATCGCGTGGCATTGCAGGCGCGTCAGATGGGGCTGAAGAAGCTGTTTGTGTTAACCACGCGCAGCATTCACTGGTTCCAGGAGCGTGGCTTTACGCCGGTGGATATTGAGTCGCTGCCTGAGAGCAAGAAGCAGATGTATAACTATCAGCGCCGTTCAAAAGTGTTGATGGCGGATTTGGGTTAAGTGCGGTTTGTGTGATTGGTCGCCATAAATGGCGCCCCTACAAAACCCCTTCCCCGTAGGGTCGGCATTCATGCCGACCAGGTCCATCACCGCACCACATTTACTCCCCGCTCAACCGCTCCAGCAATCCACTGCGTCGCTGGGTACGCAACTGCACAGCGCGACGGAACACGCTGTCATCGCTATACAACGTCAGCTGCTTACGTGCGCGGGTAATCGCGGTATAAATCAGTTCGCGCGTTAACACCGGCAGAAACTGTGCCGGCATCACCAGCGCCGTGTGATCAAACTCCGAACCCTGCGATTTATGCACCGTCATCGCCCATGCGGTATCGTGGGTCGGCAATCGGCTCGGCTGCACCGCTTTAATGCTGCCATCCGGCAACGGGAAGAACACTTTCAGCAGACCTTCTTCGTCAAACAGTGTGATGCCAATATCGCCGTTAAACAGACCCAACGCACTGTCGTTACGCGTCACCATTACCGGACGCCCCTGATACCAGCGACTGCCGCCGGTTGGACGACGAATCAGCTGCAGCTGCATCAGCTTCTGCTCAACACGCTGGTTCAATCCCTGCACGCCAAACGGCCCTTCACGCAGCGCACACAGCAGCTGATAACGGCCAAACGCTGCGATAATCTCGGCAGGATCAGCGCGTTGGCTAATGAGTTTCAGGAAAGGCTGATAACCGGCGGCAATCTCCGTCAGCATCGCCTGATACGCATCCGCATCCTGCAAAGGTTGACGGGTGATATCGCTGAACCCTGCCTGGAATGCCGCTTCAACCGCCTTTGCATCACCGGCATTAACCGCTGCGGCCAGTTGGCCAATGCCGGAGTTGGCGTCAAAGCGGTAACTTTTGCGCAGCAGGCAAATCGCATCGCGCACGGCGGGCGCGCTGATGTCATCAATGCCGACGACCTCGCTGCCGGTGAGTTCACTCAGCTGCGCAGCACGCATCGGGCTGTATCCGGCTTCGGCACAGCGACAGATATCACCGAGCACCGCGCCCGCTTCCACCGATGCCAGCTGATCGCGATCGCCGAGGAACACCACGCGCGCCTGCGCTGGCAATGCGGCAATCAGATTCGCCATCATGCCAAGATCGACCATTGAGGCTTCATCCACCACCAGCACATCCAGATGCAGCGGATTCCCGGCGTGATAGCGCAGGCGCTGCGTTTCCGGCTGCGCGCCCAACAAGCGGTGCAGCGTGGTGGCGTCGGCAGGAAAGCGCTGCCGCTCCGCCTCACTCACCGGCAGCTTTTGCAGCGCTTTGCCCAGCGATTCGGTAAGACGCGCTGCCGCTTTGCCGGTTGGTGCAGCCAACTGAATACGTAACGCGCCTTCACTGAGACGGATCAGCGCCGCCAGCAGTTTTGCTACCGTGGTGGTTTTACCGGTGCCGGGACCGCCCGAAATCACTGCAGTTTTCTGCGTTAGCGCCACCGCCGCCGCAATCTTCTGCCAGTTATCCGGCTCGGTGCCAAACAGCTGATCCAGCACTTGCCGCACCTCTTCAGCCGCAAAAGGTTGTGCTGTCGACGGTGACAGAAAGAAGCGTGCCACCTGCCCTTCGTTGTGCCAAAGGCGATGCAGATAGAGACGATCTTCGCTCAGCACGATGGGCGCCGCTTGCTCGCTGCTACTCAGCGCCGACCAGCCGCCTAAAATGGCAGGCCAATCCTGCGGTTCTCCCGCCGCTTGCCAGATGGCCTGCGCCAGCTCCGCATGACGCCCTTTAAACAGGTTGTCGCGGCTTAGCTGTGATAACGGCAGACAAACATGCCCATCTCCCGCTTCCGCGCTCAGGCACGCTGCCAGCAGCAAACGCGCCGGTTGCTCGTCATCGGCCAGCAGTTGAGCGAACTGGACATCCAGCGAACGCAGCAAACGCAGCTCAGCCGCCTGTGCTAAAAGCGCGGTCATACCGCTCATGCTGTCGCTCCCGGCCCGCGAAACAGGCTATCCAGTTGTGAAATGAAGTCGAAAGTCGGGCGGGTGTGGAACACGCCGTTGTCTGGCGAACTGCCGTCCATGCCACGCAGGAACAGATAAAACACGCCGCCGAAATGCTGCTCATAATCGTAATCCGGCACGCGATGTTGTAAATAGCGGTGCAGCGCCAGCGTGTAGAGTTGGTACTGCAAATCGTAGCGGTGGTCGATCATCGCCTGCTCCATTGCCTGCGGCGTGTAAGCTTCATGGCTGTCGCCGAGCCAGTTGGATTTGTAATCCAGCAGGTAATATTTGCCCTGCCAGCGGAACACCAGATCGATAAAGCCTTTCAGCATGCCCTGCACCTGACGGAAATCGAGCGGTGGGGCCTGCGCCGATAACGCATCCTGAGAAATTAACGCGCTCAGTTCACGCGCGGTCAGCACGTTGTCGATTGGCAGATAGAACGCCATCTCCACCAAACGATCGCTGCTCTGCACCTGCGCCAGATGAATGCCCTGTGCGTTGAGCGGCGTGCTCAATACGCGCGTAATCCACGCGCTGAGCATCGGCTGCCAGTGCAGCGGATAGCCGTTTTGCTGCAGATGTTGCGCCAGCATCTCTTCGGAAGGCGGCTGCGGGAAATCCAGCGATTCGAACAGCTCATGCAAAAACGTTCCCGGCGCAGCACCGCGTGGGAAGTGATGTGGCGTTAGCGCCGCTTCGCCTTCCTCTTCACGCTCCTCTTCGCCTGCCGCTTCCACATCAAAATTCGGCATCACCTCAAGCAGACGATGAGCACTGTGCTGCTGCAAACCAGAATAACTGGTGACGCGCCACGGATCGGCCAGCACGCGCGTTACGGATCGTGCACCTAACTCGCTATCGACCACAGCCTCAACCTGCCAGCGCTCGGCTTGCATATCTTCTGCCAGCACCACATCGGTGCCCGCCGCGTCCATGTCATGCAGTAACGCACCGAGCTGTTCGGCCGTCGCCGCTTCGCCGCGCTGCAACAGAAAACCGAGCGCGCTTTTATGCAAATCGCTCTCGCCCTCTTTCTTGCGCGTGCCGCGAAACAGCGGTGCCACGCCGACGCTGCAGTGATAGATCGAACGGGTCAACGCCACGTAGAGCAGGCGTAAATCCTCTGCCAGACGCTCCTGTTCGGCCAGCGCCAGGCTCTCCTCGTCGGCTTGCAGATCCAGCACCGCGTCAAAGTTCTCACGATCGTGATAGAGCGCGGTATCGGCCTCGCGGAAACCGGCGGCAAACGGCAGCCACACTAACGGATATTGCAGGCCTTTAGATTTGTGGATGGTGACGATCTGCACCAGATGGCGATCGCTCTCGAGACGCAGCTGCTGGCTGGCAGACTGGCTGTCCGGACGCGCGATCTGCTGTGCCAGATGACGCACCAGCGCATGTGGGCTATCCAGCTGCGCAGCCGCTTCCTGCAGCAGTTCGCCCAGATGCAGTAAATCCGTCAGCCGACGCTCGCCGTTCTCCGAGGCCAGTAGATTTTCCGCCAGCTGGCGCTCCAGCATCATCTCGCGCAGCATCGGCAAGACGCCACGCTGCTGCCACACCAGCTGCCAGCGGGCAAAGGTATCCACCAGTTCATCCCAACCGCGCGCATCCTGATCCAACGCGTCCAGCTGCGAGGCATCAAAAGCAAAGAGTGAAGTTGCCAGCGCGGTGCGCAGCATACGCTCCTGCTCCGGCGCCAGTACTGCCTGCAACAGCCATAACAGCTCGCGCGCTTCCGGCGTGGTATAAACGCTTTCGCGATTCGACAGGTAAACCGACGGAATCCCCAGCAAATTCAGCGCTTCTCGAATCAGGTTGGCTTCGTTACGGCTGCGCACCAGCACGGTGATGTCAGAGGCTTGTACCGGCCGCAAATTGGGAGCTTTGCCCAACATCGCGCGCTGCTGCTGCCCGGCCTGCAACCAGCGACTTATATCGGCCGCACACTGCTGCGCCATACGTTGTTGATAATCGCCAACGCTGCAGCCTTCGCCCGGCTGCAGCCAGAAGCGTAACGCCGCTTGCTCAACCTGAGCGATGCTAAGAGACAATTGCTGGTTCGGTGGTGCGAACTGCACCGGCTGGAACGGGATCTCAGCAAACAGGAAGGGCGCGTCGAGGCGTGCAAACAGTTGATTAACGCTGTTGACCATCGCTGGCGACGAGCGCCAGTTGGTGTCCAGCGTGTAATGCGCGCTGACTTCGCTGCGCGCGCGGATATAGGTAAAAATATCCGCGCCACGAAATGCGTAAATTGCCTGTTTGGGATCGCCAATCAGCAGCAGCGCATGCGCTGGCTGATTGATGTAAAGCGTACGGAAGATGCGGTATTGCAGCGGATCGGTATCCTGAAACTCATCAATCAGCGCCACCGGGAAACGCTGGCGAATCGCCTGAGCCAGCTGCTCACCACTCGGCTGTTGCAGTGCTTCGTCGAGGCGGCTCAGCAGGTCATCAAAACCCAACAGTGCCTGCTGACGTTTCTCTTTGCGCACCGCAGCGCGAACCTCTACCAGCGCGCGCGCAATCACCAGGTCGCGCAGCGACAGCGGTTGGGCAAGGAAAGTGTCGATGGCGTCAAACACATTGTGATGCGGCGGATTGCCCTTTTTGGTCTTCTCTTCAAGCATGCGTTGACCGAAGCGCGCCAGTTCGGCAGGCACCTGATAATCACGCGTTTCACTCTGCGCCCAGAAGCTGACTTTGTTGACCCAGACCGGCAAATTTTTGCTGCTGTAGCTGCGCTTATCCACATCGGATTGCCCCACCAGCGTCAGCACCTCTTCACCCACCGCCAGCCATTGCGCTTTCATGGCGGCGATACGCGCCAGGTTTTCGCTGTGGCGCGAAGACAGAGTTTCACTGTCGGCAGGCGGCAGACGCAGGCTGGGCGATTCGCCCTGCAACCACGGACGCAAAGTGGAAAGCAACTGCTCTGGGCCGCTCCATTCGCTGACAATCACCCGCGCGACATCCAGCGTCAGCGGATAGCAGTGACGACGCCAGAAATCGGCGGTCGCCTGGCGCAGCAGCAGCTGTTCATCCTCAATCAGCTGTTGTTCAAACAGCATGCCGGACTCAAAGGCGTTGAGATTCAGCATGCGCTGGCAGAAGCCGTGGATGGTGAAAATGGCGGCTTCGTCCATCTGGCGTTCAGCGGCCAGCAGCAGCGAAGCGGCATCGGCGGGTTGCGGGATCTCCTCCAGTAGCTGCATCAGCATCGGGTTGCTGCTGACGCCGCGCAGGCAGGCGAGCCGCAGCTCGTGGATGTTGGCGCGAATACGCCCGCGCAGTTCAGCTGTCGCGGCCTCGGTAAAGGTCACCACCAGAATCTCTTCTACCGACAGCGGACGCGAATAAGCATGTTGTCCACCCAATCCCAGTAACAGCCGCAGATAGAGCAGCCCGATGGTAAAGGTTTTACCGGTTCCGGCTGAGGCCTCAATCAGACGCTCACCGCGCAGCGGCAGCGTCAGAGGATTGAGCGATTCAGGTAGCAGACTCATTGCGCGTCACTCTTCACGGGCAACGATTGCTGCAGCTTCTGGACCTCATCCCATGTGGTCCAGGCCGGCAGCTGTGCGTAGTCATCTTTGGTCGCGCCATCATGGCTGCCGCCAATCTGCGAAATCATCGCCATGCCTGTTTGTGCTAAGACCGCCTGATGGAAGAAGTCGGCCAGACCGGCTGGCGTCAGTTGCTGAATTTGCTCAATCGCTTTTTCACGCGTATCGAAAGCAAAGTTCTGACGTTTAAAGTCACGGTTAAAGCGGTTCGCCTCTTCATCCAGCGTTTGCGGGCGCTGCTTCATATCGTTGATTAGCGCCTGCTGATACTGGGCAAAATCTTCCGCTTTCATGCTGCGCAGACGCTGTTCAGCCTGCGGATAAAACGCCTGGAAGCGTTGCAGTAAAAACGCCGGCTGCTTGCTGTTACTTTGCAGCAGGAAACCGATGCCCCATTGGCGTCCAATCGGCATCTGATACGCAAACACCGCATAGCCGAGCTGCTCTTCGGTGCGCAATTGGTTGTAGAACCAGGGTTGAACGATCTGGCTCAGCATAGTGCTGTTGGCCATGCTTTGATATTCGCTGTAACCCAACGGTACATACAGCGCGGCCAGCGCCGAATCGGTGCTGCTGCCGGCTTTTTGCAGGTTGGCCTTCATCGCTTTATCCACCGTCACATAATCACTGTGCCAGTAGCCGTGACCATCGCTCTGCAACTGCTGCTGCAGCTCATCGCCGAGCTTTTTCACGCGATCGGCAGAGAGATTGCCCACCACCATCATCTCTGGCGTTGCATGATGAATCAGCGCATCGCGGTAATCGGTGACCTCTTTCAGCGTGATGTCCTTCACCAGATTGCGGCGCGTTTCACGCTGGGTATAAGGCAGCTGCGACAACATCTGCATCGGCTGAATCGCCTGCTCAAACGCTTTGCCCTTCTCTGCCGCCTCCAGTCGATCCAGATACCAGGATTTGGCCTGCTCCAGCTGCTGCTGATCCGGCGTAAAGGTGGCGTAACCTTCCACCAGCTTCTTCAGTAATTCCGGCAGACGTTGGGTAAAACCGCTGGCGCTAAACACGATGCCATCATCTTCCCCGGTGGAGAAACTGATGCCGCCAACCGAGGCCTGCGAATTCAATTCATCCAGCGCCAGGCTGGAGAGATAGTCATTCAAGCCAAACAGCACCTGCTGGCGCGCATCGCTAATCGCCGATTTGTTGCGCAGCGCCAGGGTAATAGCGGCTTTCGGTTCACTGGCAAACAGCTGACTTGGCATCCAGTAAATACGCATGCTGTCGCCATTGGTCAGTGCTACCGGATGATCGTAGGTTTTGCCATCGGAGGGAATGATGGAGAAATCCGACGGAATGTAGGGATTCAGCGTGGGCATCGACAGCTGGAGCTGTGCGGCGCGTTGCTGCCAGTCGCTGAACTGGGCGTCGCTGATTTTGTCCACCTGATAGGGCGCATTCACAAAGTAGGCCTCTTTGTTATGCGGCTCCTGCGGGCTGATATACCAGATACGCGCGTTCTGCGGCGTCATTTCATCAAGACGCGTTTTTATTGCGGCGGGATCGAACTGATCGGCCAGATAAGGCGCATCCAGCGTATGTTCAACCGGCACCCGCAGCATGGTATCCACCAGCCATTCGATGTAATCCATATCGCGGGTAATTGATGGATAACGGAAATCCAGCGCCAGCACGTGGGAGACTTCATCAAAGTACTCTTTGCTGATGCCTTTGCTGCGCAGCATATCGAGGTAGCTAAACACCGCCGCGACCACTTCATCGCGCTGCGCCAGACCTTTGTCGGTTAACGAGACGCTGATAGCAAAGACGCCGCTATTTCGCTCGGTCATTGGGTCAGCACCTGCGCTGACACCATCCGCCAGCCCCTGCTTTTGCAGCCAGTCGTTCAGGGTGTTTTTGCTGCGATTGCCCAGAATGTAGCTGATCAGCGTATCGGTTTTGCTGCGGAACTGGCCGCTGTTGTTCGGGATGCGGAACTCAATTTTTAACTGCTTGCGCGGCTGGGCAGGCACGTAATGGATAATGATGCCCTTCTGCGCGTCGGTCACCACCGGCACGTCAATCTCTGGCACGGTGGTCTGATGATTAGCCACCCGACCAAAGGTTTGTGCCGCAATGTCGGCCATCTCGGGCAGCGGCTTGTTACTGTAGATCACCGCCTTCATCAGATTGGCGGAGTAGTGACTGTGATAAAAGTCGGTCAGCGCCTGATGTAATTTGCTGTCCGGCTTGTCGCTCAACGTATCGAGATTGCCGCCGGAATAGCGCGAACCCGGATGCGCAGGGTTAAGGGTTTCTGCGCCAACCTGCGCCATGCGCAAGCCATCGCGTGAGCGAGCCATGGTGAGTTCTGCGTTGACCGCATGGCGTTCACGATCGGCATTAACCGGATCGAGCAGCGGTTCAGCAATCGCATCGGCCAGTCGGTCTACCGCTGGCTGCAGCGCACTGTTTTCCACTTCCAGATAGAACGCCGTGCGATACGACGCGGTGCTGGCATTGTGGCTGCCGCCATTTTTTTTCAGGAATTCGGCGAGGTTATCAGGCTCTGGATAACGCTTTGATCCCATTAACACCATGTGTTCGAGATAGTGCGCCAGACCCAGTTGCTGATTAGGATCGTCCAGCGAACCGATCGGCAAGGTCAGCGCCGCCAATGATTTAGGCGCTTCGGCATCCGAGACCAGCAGCACGGTCATGCCGTTGTTTAACGTAATCGCCTGGTAACTGCGTGGATCGTGATCGCTTTTACGAATGGTGTCATTGATGGGTTGCCAGCCGCGATCGGTATCGGCAAAGGCATTCAGCGCTAACGTGCTCAGCAGCAGCGCTCCAATCCAGCGTGCGTAAATCCGCATTTAAACCCCTTACGTTACCCTTTTTCCGCTGGCTGTGTGCCCAGCGGTGAAATAGACAAACTTTCTTATCGTGTCAGGAACAGCCTCAAACGAGGCCGTATTCCCTTGCTATTCATCATTTTGATGCGCCAGGCGCACCGGCAAATACCATTGGCGTGCGGCGGCAGTTATCGCCTGCACGGCATCATCATCCAATGAGCGACTCAGGCGTTGCAGATAGGGATCGCTGCCCTCGCCTTCCACCTGGAAACCACCCTGCCAGGCTTGCAGCAATTTGTTAAGTGCCTTTTTTTGCGTTGCTTCATCTTCCAGCAACTGCTGTGACTTGCTATCAAAGCTGGCTTCCAGCCAGGCGCCGCCGGATTTATTCAGCAGCATCAGCGGCTGGACTAATCCGGCCTGATAACCCACAACATACTCATTCAGCAGCGACAGCGCCTGTTCAGCAGCCAGCGCCGCGAAGCGCCAGTGACTCTGTTTACGGCCGTACATGCGGCTTTCACCGCTGCCGCCCAATGCGCAATACACCAGGTGTTCCAGCCATAACAGCAGGCCATCATTCATGTTGAGCACGCCCGGACGCCAGCGCAGCAGGCCATCAGCTTGCACCTGCGTCAGCCAACCGGTCAATTGCACTTCGCCAAGCGTTAGATTGATTTCCCAGCTTTCGGCAGGCTGGCGTTGACCACTCACCTCGGCGGCCACTTCCTGCATCTCTTCGGTCTGGCTCTGCCAGAAAAGTTCTCCGAACGCGCCATAAGGCAGATTGCCTGCAGCGCGGTGACGTGCATACAGCTGCGCCGGATCGTCACCGTTGACCAGCGTATTCAGCAGTTGGGCGTTGATTTGGTAGCGTTCGAGGCTGTCAGGCGCGAACGGTTCGCTGTCGGGCAGCTCACTCTCTTCCATCCAGAAAGCCACACCCAAGCGCTGCTGGAACCAGACGCGCACCGGATGACGCCAGAAACGCAGCAGTTGCTCCAGCGACAAGGTTTCTAACGGTGCAGGCAGCAAGGGCTGCACAAAATCAGGTTGTGCCACGCCGCTGCCGCTGGCAGCTGGCAGCCACTCAGCAGCAAAGCTTTGCCCGTGCGTGCCCGGCTGAAAATTCTCTGCGGCAAACGGCATGCGGCTATGCAGCTTTTGCAGATGTTCGCGCACGCGTTGCTCGCTGATATCAGGTTCAAGTGCTTCATCACCCGGCAGACGGAAGCTTTGTCCCAGATAATCTACCAGCTCGCTCACTAATACCGATGGATAGCGCTCCGTGTTGTCCTGAATCGCCCGGCCAATGTAGCTGATATAGAGCTGCTGCTGCGCCGAGATCAACGCTTCGAGGAACAGATAGCGGTCATCATCGCGGCGGCTACGGTCGCCTTTGCGCATCTGTTGCTGCATTAAATCGAAGCCAAGCGGCGCTAAGGTGCGCGGATAGACGCCATCGTTCATGCCCAGCAAACACACCACTTTGAAGGGGATCGAACGCATTGGCATCAGCGTACAGAAGTTGATGGGACCAGCAAGAAAACGCTGGCTAATGCGCTGCTGATCGAGGCGTGAACGCAGCTCATCGCGCAGCAACGTAACCGGAATCGGCTGTTGATACGCCGCCTGCATGCCTTGTTCGATAATCTGTTTCCACTGGGTCTCCACCAGCAGCAGCGCGGCTTCACTTTCGGCGTCTCCGTTAAAGAAGCACTCAATCAGCTCACGACACAGCGGCTGCCACTCTGCCAGCGTACGTTCTTCTGCCAGACGCGCACGCCACTCTTCCAGTCGCGATAGCAATTCGGCCAGATGACCCGCCAGCTCAGCGATCAAACCGCTGGATTCGTCATACGGCAGAATCCCTTGCCAGTCACCGTTGCGGCTCTCCAGCGCATAACCGAGCAGCATGCGCTGCAAGCCGAAGCGCCAGGTGTGTTGTCCGGTTACCGGCAGCGCCAGCGCTTCCACGCTGGCATCATCCAATCCCCAGCGAATGCCGGATTCCATCACCCAACGGCGCAGCAGTCGTAGCCCGCTTTCATCCACCGAGAAGCGCTGCGCTAATGCGGGAACCTCAAGCAGCGCCAGCACATCTTCGGAGGCAAAGCGACTTTCAGGCAGCGACAGCAAGCTGAGCAGCGCCAGAATCGCCGGGTGCGCCTGACTGGCGCGGCGGTCGGAGATGGCGAACGGCAAATAGCGTTCGCTCGGTGCGCTGGCAAAAGCAGCCTGAATAAAAGGGGCATAGCTGTCGATATCTGCCACCATCACGATGATGTCGCGCGGCTTGAGTTCGGGATTTGCCTCCATCAGCGTGAGCAGATGATCCTGCAGCACTTCAACTTCACGCTGAGCGCTATGACACACCTGCAGCGTGATCGAGCGATCGTCAGGATCAAGCAGGCGTTTCTCGGCGCTGTTCGCCAGCTCACCGGCGTTGAGGCCAATGACCGCTCTATCGTCCAGATTGAGCAGATCTGCTTGCAAGCTGTGCAGCAGATTGTCTTGTGGCATCTCAACGAAGGCATCAATGTCGTTGGCGGAGGATTCCATCTGGCTCAGCAGAAACAGGTTATCTCGCCCCAGTTTGCCCCATGACGCCAGCAGCGGATTGGTCAGCTGCTGCTCGCCGATGTCGTTAAACAATGCCGACGCGCTAGCCGGATCGCGGAACAGCGGCTGCAGCTCATCCGATTGTATGCGGCGGCACTGGCGGCTTTGCAGCTTCGCCAGGAAGGCATAATCCTGAATGTCGCCCCAATAGTGACGGCAGGGATTGGTGAACAGCAGATGGATATCAATGTGACGGCCCAGCGCTTCCAGCGCCTGCAGATAGACCGGCGGCAGCGCGGAAATACCGCAAATAAACACGCGCTGTGGCAAACCCGGCGGCGGCGTTTGCGCCTGTTCCAGCTTTTGGATGAAACGCGCATAGAGATTGGCGCGATGCCACATCGGCTGACCCAGGCTTTCGGTGAAGTTGACCAGATCGCACCACAGCGGCGCCTGCCACTGCTGCGATTCGCCCAAGCCATCAATCAGTTCACCGCGCTCCCAGCTGTTGAGCCAGTCCGAGCGATACACCAGATATTGATCAAACAGGTCAGCAACACGGGCGCTGAGCTGATACAGCTTGCGTTTGTCGTCATCATCATTGAGGTAGTGACGCAGCGGCTGGAATGCATCCTGCTCCAGCAAAGTTGGCAAGCGATGCATCAGCTTCCAGCTCATGCTGGCTTTGGTGAAGGCGCTCTCTTCAGGAATATCGGGCAGCACCTTAACGAACATGTTCCAGATGAAGCTGGCAGGCAGCGGGAAATCGATGTTGGCGGCAATGCCAAAACTGTTAGCCAGCTCCATTTGCAGCCACTGCGCCATACCTGGGCTTTGTACCAGCACCTGCTCAGCCGCCAGCGGATCGGCCAGCGGTTGATTTTCAATCAGAATTCCTGCCAGATTTTTCAACAGATCAAGCTGATTTGAGTGATAGACCCGGAACATATTTCTCCTAAACACAAGACAACAACGCAGCCGAGCCACTCTACCGTTTATCACCTGCGATGCCTACCGCTAGTGGCAATTGAGCTGCGCCAGTGAGGCGGAACGCTGTTGTGGACCCGTAACCGTAATGCGCTCCAGCGTACAGCCGCCCGCCAGGCTCTGCTGTTGGCGCTGACTCTGCCATCCCTCAACGTCACGTCCAAGCAACGCCTGACCGGCAACACGCCACGCCTGACGCTGTTGCCACTGCTGGCTAAAACCCAGCGCCAGCGCACGATGATATTGCAGCAAGGTGCTGATGGTCATCGCCAGCAACAGCATCGCAACCAACGTTTCTGCGAGGCTAAAGCCCTGCTGCTTCTGGCTGGCACAGCGCCGGCTGCGACAGCGGACAGTAATCGATCCAGCCATGCGCTTGCCGCTGTGGTTGCGTGTTGGGGATTGATACCCAACGATAGAGCCACAGCGCGCGCCCTTCTCCATGTCCCGATAACAACGCATTGTCATCCTCCATCCGTAGCAGGCAGCTTTGCCACTGCTCTGCTGTCCATTGCTGGCATTGCCAGCCGGTGGCCTGCGGCCAGTTTTGCACGCTGCCCCACTCTAACGCCGCCTGCGCCTGCCAGAAATCCTGACTGTGCAGCTGCTCGTCAGCCACTAATACCATGCTTTGCGAAAGCTGAGTCCGCGTGGCGTGTAGCGTCAATCCGCCCATCAGCAACATCATCAGCACCATGCCCAGCGTGCTATTGCCGTGCTGCTTCACAGATTGATTCCTTCGATCCAGTTTTCCAGCTCTACGCTTTGGCTGTTGGCGTGTCCCGCCAGTTGCAGCACCAGACGCGTTCCCTGCCGTTCAAGCTTAAAGGCATCGATGGTGAGAAACGCTGGATCGGAGAGTTTCTCCCAGCCGCTGCTGTTGCACTCATCCACGCCACGCTGCATTTCAAGCTGTCCGCTGCGCAGCCGATAGCCGTAATAGTCACTTTCGCTGTGGCCCACGCCTTCCCAGCGCCCGTTGCTGTTCTCATCCCAGCGTAGTAAAACGCAGCTGCCGTTGGCGGCAAGTGTCAGCGCCGAACCGCTACACTGGCCGTGGCAGTAGCCGGCACGGCGCAACGCTTTTTGCAGCGTATTGGCGATCTGCTGCAGCTCCTGCTGCAACTGCACGCGCTGTTGCAGGCGCAGATTTTGCTCCAAAAGCAGCGGTAAAAAACGCCCGACGCTGACCATCAATACCGCGCCTATCGCCATGGCAATCAGCATCTCCAGCAGGCTAAATCCGCGTTGCGCTATTCGCATCCTTTCTCTCCCGGCTGACAGGCACGAATGCGCGCTCTGGCGGAGATGATTAAGCGCCAGCGTCCGGTCGCACTGGCGAGATCGATGCTGCCGGGACGTGCGACATCACGCCAACCATAAAAACCAATGTCACCGGTAATGGCGACAATGCGCACGCTGTCGTGCGGCGGTTTAAATAACCAGCGCGAGGGCAATGCACAGCCTTCTGCAGGTTTCGGTCCCGCGCCCAGACAGCCGTTTTCACCGCTTTGTAGCCACAGCGTGAGATCGCGATTGTGCCAGTTAGCATGGGCGCGCAAACGCAACAGAAATCCCTGCAGTTGCAGTACGCTGTCGCGCAGCTGTTGATATTGCTGCCAGCGCTGCCAGCCTTGCAGCGCACCGACGCTGAGTATGCCGGCGATCACCATCACTAATAGCAGTTCGGGCAAGGTGAAGCCGTAGTTATCGTTTCTGTTCATGGCGGGTAATGTGCCCAGCGACATGAGGTTGAACAAGCGAGGGAAATCAGTGTTGGGAAACGTTGCGCAGGGAATCGATTGAGGTGTGCAGTGGGATACAGCGTTTTGTGAGTCGGGTTCAGGATTGAGGTGCGGTTGGGGAGTGAGATGCGGTGAGGATTGAGGTGCGGGTGAGTAGAGGTCGCCATGAATGGCGACCCTACGAGAGTGTTGCTAAATTGCGACGGGCGCTTTAATCGCTGGATGCGGATCGTAGCCTTCAATCTCGAAATCATCGAACTGATAATCGAAGATAGAGGCTGGTTTACGCTTGATCACCAGCTTCGGCAACGGACGCGGTTCGCGCGTCAACTGCAGGCGTGCTTGCTCTAAATGGTTGCTGTACAGATGGGTATCGCCACCGGTCCAGACAAAATCGCCCACTTCGAGATCGCACTGCTGCGCCACCATATGCACCAGCAGCGCGTAGCTGGCGATATTGAATGGCAGACCAAGGAAGATATCGCACGAACGCTGATAGAGCTGGCAAGAGAGCTTGCCGTTCGCCACGTAGAACTGGAAGAAGGCATGGCAAGGTGCCAGCGCCATTTGGTCCAGCTCGCCCACGTTCCACGCCGAGACAATGATGCGGCGCGAATCCGGGTCACGCTTCAACTGCTCAATCACTTTACTGATTTGATCAATCTCTTCACCCGAAGCGCTGCCCCAGCTGCGCCACTGCTTACCATACACCGGACCAAGATCGCCATTCTCATCTGCCCATTCGTCCCAGATGGTGACCTTGTTCTCTTTCAGGTAACCGATGTTGGTCTCACCTTTCAGGAACCACAGCAGCTCATGAATGATGGAGCGCAAGTGCACTTTCTTGGTGGTGACCAGCGGAAAACCGTCCTGCAAATTGAAACGCATCTGGTGGCCAAAGATGGAGATCGTGCCGGTGCCGGTACGGTCGGCCTTTTCTGCGCCTTCATTCAGCACATGTTGCATTAGGTCCAGATACTGTTTCATTTTACCTCACGAGTTTGTTGCTGCGGGCGACGACGATACGCCCAGATCATCATAATCACACCGGCCAGAATCATCGGGATCGACAGAATCTGTCCCATGCTGACGCCGCCTTCAAACAGGCCAAGCTGTGCATCCGGCTGACGGAAGAACTCCACGATGATGCGGAATGCGCCGTAACCAATCAGGAACAGGCCCGAGACGCTGCCCATTGGGCGCGGCTTGCGAATAAACAGGTTGAGAATGATGAACAGCACGATGCCTTCGAGGCACAGCTCATACAGCTGCGATGCATGACGCGGGAGCACGCCGTAGGTGTTCAGCAACTCCTGGTACTGCGGATTATTGGCCGCCAGCGCGATATCTTCGCTGCGTGAACCCGGGAACAACATCGCGTATTTGAAATCGGGCGCCACGCGGCCCCACAGTTCGCCGTTGATGAAGTTACCGAGACGACCGGCACCCAAACCAAACGGGATCAGCGGTGCAATGAAATCCGCTACCTGGAAGAAAGTGCGCTTGGTGCGGCGTGCGAAGATCAGCATCACCACAATCACACCAATCAGGCCGCCGTGGAACGACATGCCGCCATCCCAGACCTTAAACAGATACAGCGGATTTTCCAGGAACAGCGGCAGGTTGTAGAACAACACATAGCCGATACGTCCACCGAGGAATACGCCGAGGAAGCCCGCATACAGCAGGTTTTCCACTTCCTCTTTTTTCCAGCCGCTGCCAGGTTTGTTGGCGCGTCGCGTCGCCAGCCACATGGCAAATACAAAGCCCACCAGATACATCAAGCCGTACCAGTGAAGCGAAACCGGTCCGATAGAGAAAATTACCGGATCGAATTGGGGAAACGAAATGTAGCCGTCAGTCATCTTTCACCACTGTTTTTTTCTGCCCTGAAACGGGTCTGGCTAAGGGTTCACATAATAAAAGGCCGCGCATAATAGCACAGCCACGTTTAACACAGGTCGCGAAGATGTAACCGTTAACGCCCGCCGCGAATCAAACCGCCTAAACCACGGCGCTCCATAAAGGTGGAGACCAGATGGCGCACTTCCGAGGCGGTATGCGCAGCCAGTCCATGCTCGCTGAGCTTCTGCGCCTCTTCAAAGTCGAGATGACGCAGCAGATATTTCACACGCGGTACGTTCTTGCCGTTCATGCTGAGATGGTGATATCCCATGCCCACTAACAGCGCGACACACATGGGATCACCGGCCATTTCACCACACAAGCAGAGCTCCAGTTTGGCCTGGCGGGCTTCGCTGGCGATGGTGTGCAGCGCCCGCAGCATCGCCGGATGCAACGAATCATACAGGTTCGCTACGCGCGTGTTGTTACGATCGACCGCCAGCAGATATTGCGTCAAATCGTTGGTGCCGACGGAGACAAAATCCACGCGATCCGCCAGATGCGGGATCATAAACAGCATCGACGGCACTTCAATCATGATGCCAATGCGCGGCTTAGGAATCACATAGCCGAGCATCTCCTCCACTTCGCGGCCAGCACGATCGATCAGACGACGCGCATCATCGATCTCGTCGATATGGCTGATCATCGGCAGCAGAATGCTCAGGTTGCCAGACGCCACGTTGGCGCGCAGCATCGCGCGCACCTGCACCAGGAAGATTTCAGGCTGATCGAGCGTTAAGCGAATGCCACGCCAGCCAAGGCACGGATTCTCTTCGCTGATTGGCATATACGGCAGCTGTTTATCCGCGCCGACATCCAGCGTACGCAGCGTCACCGGCTTGTCGTAGAACAGCTGCAGCATGCCCTGATATTGCGCCACCTGCTCCTCTTCGGACGGGAAGCCATTGTGCAGCATGAACGGAATTTCGGTGCGGTACAGACCGATGCCATCCACCCAGTTATCCAGCGCCTGCTCGTGTTCCGGGCTTAGACCGGCATTCAGCATCACCTGAATGCGCTCACCGCTTTTCAGCTCGCCGGGCTGCTCGACCACGCCTTCGGCCATTTTGCTCAGCGCGTTCTCTTCGCTGATTAAGCGCTGATACTCCTGCACCAGCACCGGTTCGGGATCGATCAGCACCTCGCCGCGATAGCCATCAACAATCAGCAAGCGTTTGTTGAGTTGCGCCGGCAGGATATCCGCGCCCATTACGGTGGGAATGCCCATCGCACGCGTCAAAATCGCCGCATGCGAGTTGGCGGCACCGTCGCGCACCACCACGCCCGCCAGACGCTCCTGCGGCAATTCAGCCAGCGTGGTGGCGGTAAGTTCATCAGCGACTAACACGAAGCGTTCCGGCCAGGCATTGGTGCCGACCAGTGAATCATCGAGGTGGAACAGCAGACGTTGACCGAGCACGCGCAGATCGCCGGCGCGCTCGCGTAAATATTGATCCTGCAAGTTGGCGAACTGCTCGGCGAACTTCTCGATCACCGTTTTAACCGCCCACTCCGCTACCGATCCGCGCTCGATCTCATCAAACAGATCTTTTTTCAGGCGCGCATCGGTAAGCAGGTGCGAATAGAGATCGAAGATCGCCGCGCTCTCTTTCTGCACGCTGGCAGCAAAGCGTTTACTGAAGCGGCGAAATTCGTTGCCAGCCTCGCCCATCGCCAGCACCAGACGCTCGCGTTCACGCTGCACGTCAAGCGTGGAGGCAGCGGAAACCTGGTCGAGCAGCGGCTGGGTTTCATCCACCCAACCGGGCGCAACTGCCACGCCAGGCGCCGCGGCAATGGCTTTTACCCGCGTTTGACGGAATTGGCCGAACAGTTGACCGAGCTGCGACTGCGACAGCAAGCCCGCCATTTGCGTGGCGAGCGTGACGAGGAAAGACTCTTCGCTTTCATCAAACTGACGGTGTTCGCGCTGCTGGATAACCAGCACGCCAAGCAGCTGGCGACGGCTGATGATCGGGACGCCGAGGAAGGAGCGATAGCGCTCCTCTTTAACAGAAGGAATGTATTTGAAGCTGGGATGACTTTGCGCGTCGGCGAGGTTGATCGGCTCGGCTAAGCGTCCAACGAGGCCAACAATGCCTTCATCAAACGCCAGCGTGACCGTACGACCACGCGGCTTTTTTAGCCCGCGTGTCGCCATCAGGTAGTAGCAACGACGATCGTGATCGGCGAGATAAACCGAGCAAACCTCGGTTTCCATCGCAAGGCAAATTTCGTTTACCAGAATGTCGAGTGCTTCATTCAGACGTGGAGCACTCGCCACTTTCTCTACAATTTCGCGTAACTGAGTGAGCATAAAGGGCGTGGCCTATCCTCTTTTACGTCGTTGGGCGGCGTTATTACGCTGCCCCGCACTCTCCTGCATAGACATCACTACGCCCGCGAATTCTTTCATTACGCGGCGATACACATCGCGCTTGAAAGAGACCACCTGACGTACCGGATACCAGAAGCTAACCCAGCGCCAACCATCAAACTCGGGCGTGCTGCTGTGCTGCACATTGATTTCCGCGTCACTACACATCAACTGCAGAAGAAACCACTTTTGTTTCTGGCCGATACACACCGGCTTTGTGTCCCAACGCACCAAACGTTTTGGCAACTTGTAGCGTAACCAGTTTCGGGTTGAAGCAAGTATTCGAACATCTTTGCGGTGTAAACCCACTTCTTCGAACAGTTCGCGATACATCGCCTGTTCAGCAGTTTCACCCGGATTGATGCCTCCCTGAGGAAATTGCCAGGAGTGCTGTCCAAAGCGCCTGGCCCACAACACTTGTCCTTGCCTGTTACAGATTACGATACCAACATTCGGGCGGTAGCCATCATCATCGATCACTGGACTACCTCAAAGCTAAATTTGAATAGCCTGATTGTTTCACACTCCTTACAGGCGGTAAACCACTGGATAGCGGGCCGCAGGCGGAATAAAAACAGGATAACTCACAGAGATTAGCCAAGTTATAAACAGACGACCCCCTTTATCGGCGATCTTATTCACGTTTTCTGTGGATAGCTTTGTGCAGAACACGGGAATGAGTTGAATAACCACTTCGGATAAATCTCATCAGTCAGCATGATAACGGCGACAAATGCGATATTTTTCATTGATATAAAACTTATTAACCGTTAAATCACTATCAGGATCAACGGTTATCCTCCGCTCGGTTTTTTCGATCGGTCAAAGATCCATCACCGACGTTTTTATCCACAGAGAATGCCCTAAACCTGGTCAAAGAAAGGAAAAAAAGCGTTCAAAACACGAAAGTCAAGGCTGTAAATGGAAACAGGGGTACAGGCAAAGGGGTGTTACCCCACTTTTCTGTGGATAACTAGGTTCAACACCTGTTCATTGTCGATAACAAGCTGGGATAACCTGGCCATATCATCGGATGTCCTCATTCCATTGGAATAAAAAAGCATGCTGAATCATGCTATTATCACAGTTATTCAACTAACTGCCATGTGGACAAACCCGGCCCGCGTTTACTGTTCACTCTTCAACCAATGTGAGTTTTAGCATGCACTCCTCACCGTTATTACCGTCGCCACCTGAAAACGAAGCGGAATTACTGCAGCGCGCACAACAGCTGGCGGGACAGACCTTTGCCGCGCTGGCGGCGCAGATTAACCTGCCGATTCCCGCAGATTTGAAACGCGACAAAGGCTGGGTTGGCATGCTGTTAGAGCTGCATTTGGGCGCCAGCGCCGGCAGTAAAGCCGAGCAGGATTTCGCCCATCTCGGTATTGAGCTGAAAACCATTCCGGTGGATGCGCAGGGCAAACCGCTGGAAACCACTTTCGTGTGCGTGGCGCCATTAACTGGCAATAGCGGTGTGACCTGGCAAACCAGCCATGTGCGACACAAACTGGCGCGGGTGCTGTGGATCCCGATCGAAGGCGATCGTGCCTTGCCTTTGGCCGAGCGCCGCGTCGGTTCGCCGCTGCTGTGGCATCCGAGTGAAGAAGAGGAGCAACAGCTGCGCGAAGACTGGGAAGAGTTAATGGATATGATTGTGCTCGGCCAGGTGGAGCGCATCACCGCACGTCACGGTGCCTGGCTGCAAATCCGCCCTAAAGCCGCCAACAGCAAAGCGTTGACCGAAGCCATCGGCGAACACGGCGAGCCAATCATGACGCTGCCGCGCGGCTTTTATCTTAAGAAAAGCTTCACCGGTCCGCTTTTAGCGCGACATTTTTTACTGTAAATGCATATTGCTGCCGATAATTTTAGGAATGATGCGATTACTCCTAACGACGAAAGCATTTATTACTACACTTTTGCTGTTGAAGTCGCGAGAAGGAGATAAGAATGAAAGGGTTGGTGAGTGCAGTGGGTTTAGCGTTGGTTGCCGTGTTACTGAGCGGTTGTAGCAGTGATTACGTCATGGCGACCAAAGATGGCCGCATGATTATGACAGATGGCAAACCTGCCATCGATAAAGAGACCGGATTGGTACAGTACACCGATGAGAAAGGCCATCAGATGCAGATCAATGGTGATGAGGTTTCAACCATCATTGAGCGTTAAGTGCCAAATTGCCCTGCCTGCACGCGTTTTCCCTTTGTGCAGGCGATTTCCCGAACTTTCCCCTCTTCCTTCCGCGCCGCTTCACACGCTATAGTCCCAAAGGACACAACATTCCCTTTCATAATGAAAAAAGGATGCCGGCAAATGCACTATCACCGTATTCCCCATAGCACGCTGGAAGTGAGTCAGCTGGGGCTTGGAACCATGACGTTTGGTGAGCAGAACAGCGAAGCCGACGCCCACGCACAGCTTGATTACGCGGTTAGCAGTGGTATTAACCTGATTGATACCGCGGAAATGTATCCGGTGCCGCCGCGCCCGGAAACTCAGGGATTAACCGAACAATACATTGGTAGCTGGCTGAAGAAGCGCGGCAGCCGTGACAAAATCATCCTCGCCAGCAAAGTGGCCGGACCGGTACGCGGCGCAGATGCGTCGATTCGCCCAAACCAGGCGCTGGATCGTAAAAACATCCGCGAAGCGCTGGATGCCAGCCTGAAACGCCTGAACACCGATTATCTCGATCTCTATCAGCTGCACTGGCCGCAGCGTCAGACCAACTATTTCGGCAAGCTGGGTTATCAATACACCGATTCCAGCGTGCCGGTGACGCTGCTGGAAACGCTGGAAGCGCTGACCGAACAGGTGCGCGCCGGTAAGATTCGCTACATTGGCGTGTCGAACGAAACCGCGTGGGGCGTGATGCGTTACCTGCAGCTGGCTGAAAAGCATGAACTGCCGCGTATCGTCACCATCCAGAATCCGTACAGCCTGCTGAACCGCAGCTTCGAGGTTGGTTTAGCGGAGATCAGTCAGCATGAAGGCGTTGAGCTGCTGGCTTATTCCAGCCTGGCATTCGGTACCTTGAGCGGTAAATACCTGAACGGTGCGAAACCCGCCGGTGCGCGCAATACGCTGTTTAGCCGCTTCACCCGTTACAGCGGCGATCAGTCAAATCAGGCGATTGCTGCCTATGTTGCGCTGGCGAAGAAGCACAATATGGATCCGTCGCAGATGGCACTGGCGTATGTGCGTCAACAGCCGTTTGTCGCCAGCACCTTGCTTGGCGCCACCACGCTGGAGCAGCTGAAAATTAACGTTGAGAGTTTCAATCTAACGCTGAATGCTGATGTGTTAGAGGAACTGGAAGCGATTCATCGCCAGTTTACCTATCCAGCCCCGTAAAACCGTAGGGTCGCCATTCATGGCGACCAGGTGCGCATAAATGCGCACCCTACAATATTCTGCCGTAGGGTCGCCATTCATGGCGACCTTTTCAATTCCCGCCCAATCTACCGCCGCCCTTTCCACCACAACACCGCAATCGCCACGGCGAAAATCGCACCGAATCCGACGCCAGTTGCCACCGCAGGCGCGCCCAGCTTAATCGCCACGGTATACAATCCCAACATCAGCAGCATCGCGGTATTTTCACCGAGATTCTGTACCGCAATCGCGTTGCCTGAACCCACGGACTCCTTGCCGCGCTCCTGCAGCAGCGCATTCAGCGGCACCACAAAGAAACCGCCCAGCGCACCAATCAACATCAGCACCAGATAGGCATTCAGCAAACTGGTTTGCAACGCGAACACCACCACCATCACGCCAATCAGCACACCGGCAGGCATGCAGCGACGCACGGTTTGCAGCGTCACCAGTTTTGCCGCCGCAGCCGCGCCAATCACGATGCCAATCGCCACCATTGCATTCAGCGTGGTTGGGGTTTTGTTGTCGCTGATGCCCAGCGCCACCGGCACCCACAGCACCAGCAGGAAACGCAGCGTCACGCCTGCGCCCCAGAATAAGCTGGTGCCGAGCAGCGAGAAACGCGTCTCGCCGTTACGCCACAGCAGCTTAGTGGCCGCGACAAAACTGCGCAGCATGGCAGCAAAATGCCAACTCTGGCCCGGACGCGCCGCCGTTAGGCGCGGAATAAAGATATTCGCCACCACCGCCATCGCATAGGTCATAGCACACACCACCAGCGCGGCCACGAGGTTCCAGTCTGCCAGCATCCCGCCCGCCACCGAACCCAGCAGAATCGCTGCAATGGTCGAGCCTTCCATCAAGCCGTTAGCTTTTACCAGACGTTCACCGCTGGTGATCTCCGTCAGAATGCCGTACTTGGCCGGCGAATAGGATGCCGCGCCAATCCCCACCAGCGTATAGCCAAGGAACGGGTTGAAGCCGAAGCAGATGGTCAGCGCGCCCAGCAGCTTGAGGCTGTTGGCGAACATCATCACCCGACCTTTGGCGAAGCTATCCGCCATCTGCCCAACGAACGGCGCGAGCAGAATGTAAGTGGCGACAAACAGCATTTGCAGGATTGGCTGGCTCCAGTCCGGATAGAACTGATTTTTCAGCACCGCCAGCGTAACGAACAGCAGCGCGTTGTCGCCAAATGCTGAGAAGAACTGCGCCACGATCACTGCCAGCATGTTGCGTGACATTAGCGGTGCATCGTTATTTAACGCCTGGCTCATGCCTGCTCCTCTTCTGCCAGCTGCTTGAGGCTGACATAGTCCGGTTTGCCGCTGCCCAGCATCGGCAGCTGTTTCATCACGCGAATATCGCGCGGCACCGCCAGTTCTGGTGCGCCAATCTCACGCGCTGCTTTCAGCAAGGTATCGCGCCCCAGTTCGCTGTCGGTAGTAAACAGCACCAAAGCTTCACCCCGATTGCCGTCCGGACGCAGCGATGCCGCATGCTGCTTCTCGTTGGAGGCTTTCAGCGCAATCTGCTCCACAATCTCCAGCGACACCATCTCACCGGCAATTTTGGCGAAGCGTTTCGCACGCCCCTGAATCTGGCAGAAACCGCCTTCATCAAAGCTGACGATATCGCCGGTGTCGTACCAACCCGCTTCCATCTCGCCTTCGCCGTTATCGGCAACCGGCACTTCCAGCACGCCCGGATTCTCTACGCGCAGATAACCGTTCATCACGTTCGGACCGCGCAACTGCAGACGACCGCCCTGCTCAATGCCCGGCACCGAAATCAGACGCGAATCCATGCCCGGCAGAATGCGGCCCACGGTGTGATTTTTTGCCGCCATCGGCACGTTGATCGCTACCACCGGCGCGCACTCCGTTACGCCGTAGCCTTCGAGAATACGGATGCCGTATTTCTCCATGTAGATCTGACGTGTCGCTTCCTGCAATTTCTCCGCGCCTGCCACCACATAGCGCAGACGCGCAAAATCGTAAGGGCTAGCGAAACGTGCGTAGTTGCCGAGGAACGTTGAAGTACCAAACAGCACGGTGCAGTTACGGTCGTAAACCAGCTCCGGCACGATGCGGTAATGCAGCGGGCTCGGATAGAGAAACACCTGCGCGCCAGTCAGCAGCGGCGTGAACAAACCAACGGTTAAACCGAAGGCATGGAACAGCGGCAGCGCCGACATAAAGCGGTCGCGCGGGGTGAAATCCGCCACGGTACGAATCTGCTCAACGTTCGCCAGCAGGCTTTTATGCGAATGCACCACGCCTTTGGGATTGCCTTCCGAACCGGAGGTAAACAGCACCATCGCTGCATCTTCCGGCTGCTGCGCCACCTGCGCACGGCGCGGCATCAGCAGATGCGCCACGATCCACAATTTATCCTGCAAGGTGACGGTATCTTTCAGATCTTCCAGATAGATCCACTGCACTTCGTTGAGTCCCTGCGGCAAGTGCCACAGGTTGCCTTTTTCGAGGAACTGGCGCGAAGTAAAGACGGTTTTCACCTGCGAAGCGGTCAAGGCCGCACGCATGCCATTTACGCCTGCGGTGTAGTTGAGCATCGCCGGAATACGGCCGCGCAGTGAAGCACCAAGAATCGCCGCCGCCGTCACCGTGGCGTTCGGCAGCAGCAGACCGACGTATTCACCTTGCTGGCTGTAGCGCTCAAGAATGCGGCCCACGCCGAGCGCTTTCTTCAGCAAACCGGTGTAGCTATCCGGCTTGAAGTTGATGTCTTCGATGCACGGCTTCATTGCGCCATAGCGCTGACGCGCATTGAGGAAAGCCTCGAACAGCGTTTCACGCGGACGCACCGCCATGCGGGCTTCCATCATCACATGGTGCAAGTGTTCACCCGCCAGCGTACGGCGATCGCGCGCGCGCTTGGCTTCAGGCATCGGGATTACCGTTGGCGGCAGCACCGTTAAGGTGATGCGTGGGAACAGCCGGCGTTTAAACACGCCCGCCAGACGACCGAACGGCGTATATTCCGCGCCTTCGATACGCATCGGCACCACGGTGGCACCGGATTTCGCCGCCACAAAGCCCGCGCCGCTGTAGATCTTCATCAGCGATCCGGTCACGGTAATGCGACCTTCCGGGAAGATCACCACCGGACGGCCTTGATTGATCATGCGCACCAGATGTTTGATCGACATCGGCTTGGTGGGATCGAGCGGAACGAAGTCGATAATCGGCTTCAACATACGCATAAACCATTGATCGCTGATCGACGAATAGACCGCGAACACCGGTTTGATCGGCAGAAACAGCGCCACCAATACGCCATCGAGAAATGACATATGGTTGGGGGTGATCAGCACTTTCTCTTTATGCAGTGCCGCGAGGTCGCCGCGCAGTTCCACGCGCCACAGCAGGCGGAACAGGAAACGGAAAAAAGTCAGTAGCATGCCAGCTCCTTAGCAGTCGTAAAAAATGGCTCTTACGATGCAGGATCTGGGGATTTTCGACAAGTGGCGCGGTGATTTAAACGCAATTGCGGCCTGCGGCCAGGTGCGCATGAATGCGCACCCTACGTTGTAGGGTCGCCATTCATGGCGTAATGCCGCTCAGTTAAGCGCAGAGCGACTTTCGTTCGCCTCGTGCTGAGGCAGTTGCAGCACCTTCGTGCGGCGACCGAGCAGAGGACGCCTGGCCGCGCCCTCTGCACTCCCGGGCCTTGCGCCAGCCCAACCCGCCGCTTCGCGGTGCCTTCACTTATTCACGATTCCTGACGGACCGGTGTCGATTCGCTCCTGCTCAGCGCCACCTCTCGCCGCATCCATGCGACTCGCCCTGGAATCCCTCATTCGCTCAGCGGTTTGGGATGTCGCCTCAACACCCGCGCTGCAGCATCAATGTATTATTTTGACTCACAGTCGCTGCAAATCCCGTAGGGTCGCCATTCATGGCGACCTGGTTTTACCGCGCATCCGCCTGCCATCCGCCGCCCAACGCCGCGATCAGACCAACGCTGCTGACCCATTGCGTGCTCTGCAGCGACAGCAAACTCTGCTGTGCGCTCAGGCTGCTGTTTTCGGTGGTGGCGACGTCGAGATAGTCGATCATCCCGGCATCATACTGATTGCGCGTCACCCGCGCCGATTCCTGTGCCGCGTCGGTGGCCGCCTGCTGCGAGGCGATTTCGCCCTGCAAGGTATTCAGTTGCACCAGATAATCCTCCACTTCGCCCATGCCCGTCAGCACCGACTGGCGATAACTGGCGACGCTGGCATCATAGGCGGCGCGCGCCTGTTCGACTTTCGCTGAGGTGGCGCCGAAATCTAACAGCGTGCCGCTCAGCTCCGGTCCCAAAGACCAGACGCGATTGGGCAGCGAGAACAAGCTATTAATCGCCGATGAACTCACGCCGCCGCTGGCGCTCAGCGTCAGGTCGGGATAATAACCGGCAATCGCCACGCCAACCGCCGCATTCGCCGCCGCCACGTTGCGCTCGGCGTAGGCGATATCAGGACGGCGCTGCAACAGCTGCGACGGCACGCTGTTCGGTATCGCGGGCATCGCCGCATCCAGCTTCGCCACCGGCAAGGAGAAATCCGCCGGTGCGCGGCCCAGCAGCAGCGCAATCGCGTGCTCCATCTGCGCACGCTGCCACTGATAATCCTGCGCTGAGGCGCGGGCGCTCTCCAGCTGCATCTGCGCCTGCGCTAAAGTGGCGCGCGATTCGCTGCCCGCCGCATATTTGTTTTGAATCACCGTCAGATAGCGCTGATAGGCAGCGATACTGCGCTGATAGAGCGCGATTTTCTCGTCGATGATGCGCAGCTGGAAATAATCCTGCGCCAGTTCGGACTGCGCGCTCAGAGTAATATTCGCCAGCTCGGCCTTGCTGGCTTCGGCGCTGGCGTTGTTCTCCTCCAGCGTGCGCCGCAGTTTGCCCCACAAATCCAGCTCCCAGCTGGCGCTGAGATCGGCCGCATGACTGTTGCTGACGCTGCGTTGTCCGGTGGCGCTGGCGCGGCTGCCGCTGCGCGTGCTGCTGGCGTCGTAGCCCACCGACGGCAACAACGCCGCGCGTGATTGCCCAGCCAGCGCCTGCGCTTCGCGGTACTGTGCGGCGTAGCTGGCGACGTTCTGGTTGGAGATACTCACCTGCTTCAGCAGGCTGTTCAGCGTGGCATCGTGATACACCTGCCACCATTCACCTTTGCTGTTTGCATCCTGCGGCGTCGCCTGCGTCCAGCCTTTGGCTTCTTTGAAATGGGTCGGCATCGCCATCGTTGGGCGCTGATAATCAGGGCCAACCGCACAGCCCGCCAGCAGCATCACGGTGAGCAACGGCGTAATTTTCAGGGACATTTTCATCTATCGGGATTCCACATGACGCAACCGCAGCCACTGACGTTGCGTGGCGCGGCTCAAACGATCAAGCCAGAGATAAACCACCGGCGTAGTAAACAGAGTCAGCAATTGGCTCAGCGCCAAACCACCGGCAATCGCCAGCCCGAGCGGGCTACGTAAGTCGGCATCACCGCCGCTGCCCAGCGCCAGCGGCAGCGCGCCGAAGAACGCCGCCAGCGTGGTCATCATGATCGGCCGGAAACGCATCAAACAAGCTTGGGTAATCGCCTGCTGCGGCGTCATGCCTTTAGTGCGCTCGGCGTGAATCGCAAAATCGATCATCATGATGGCGTTCTTTTTCACGATACCGATCAGCAGGATGATGCCGATCAGCGCGATCACCGTCAGCTGCGTATTGGTGAGCAGCAGCAACAGCAGCGCGCCCACGCCCGCCGACGGCAGCGTCGAGAGAATGGTGATCGGATGGATGTAACTCTCATACAGCACGCCGAGCACGATATACACCGCCGCCAGCGCCGCGATAATCAGCCACGGCATGGTGGCGGTAAGCTGGGCGAACGCGGCGGCGGTGCCAGCAAAACCGGCCTGAATGGTGGAGGGTAAACCGAGCTGCGCCATCGCCTGCTTAATCAGCGCCTGCGCCTGCTCCAGCGAAACGCCATCATTAAGGTTGAAGGCGATGGTGCTGGTGGCGGATTGGCCCTGATGCGCCACCGACAGCGGTGCGTTGCCGCCTGTGAAGCTGGCGAACGCCGCGAGCGGCACACGATCGCCGCTGTCGTTAATCACGTACAGCTGCTGAAGAATCGCCGGATCGCGCGTGTAGCTATCCTGCAGCGACATCACCACATGATACTGATTGAGCGTGTGATAGAGCGTGGCGACCTGACGCTGGCTGAAGGCGTTATTCAGCATTGTGTCGAGCATCTGCACGTTAACGCCAAGGCGTTTGGCGCGGTCACGATCGATATTGATCACCACTTCCTGACCGCCGGTTTGCGAATCAGAATCGACGCTATTCAATTGCGGGATCGCCGCCAGCGCCGCCTGCACTTTTGGCGTCCATGTGCGCAGCAGATCGAGATCGTCGGCCTGCAAGCTGTATTGATAAGTGGCATTGGCGCTGCGCCCGCCGATATGCAGATCCTGCGCCGCCATCAGGAACATCTGTGCGCCGGCGATATGGCTGGTTTTCATACTCAGGCGGTTGGCGACTTCGGTGGCGGTGGCATCGCGCTGATCAAAATCTTTGAGCCGCACAAAGAAGTTAGCGCTGTTACGCGAACCGAACATGCCGCTGCCCATCGACGACATCACGCTATCCACCGCCGGATCCGACTGGATGATTTTGGTGAACTGCAGCATTTTCGGCTTCATCGCCTGGAAGGAGATGTTCTGGTCGGCACGCAGCGCGCCCATCAGCAGGCCGGTATCCTGATTGGGGAAAAAGCCTTTCTGCACCACGGAAAACAGGAACAGGTTAAGCAACACGGTCAGCACCAGGCTGAACATCGTCAGCTTTTGATGCGCCATCACCCAAGCCAACCCGCGCGAGTAATCGGCCAGCAACGCGTTCAGTTGGTTTTCGATAAACTGATACAGCGGATGCGGGCGTTGAGTGACTTTGGCTTTCGGCTTCAGCAAACGTGCGCACAGCATCGGCGTCAGGCTCAGCGAGACAAACATCGAGATCAGCAGCGATACCGTCAGCGTGACGGCAAATTCACGGAACAAGCGTCCGACGATGCTGCCCATCAGCAGAATCGGGATAAACACCGCAATCAGCGACATGGTCATCGACAGCACGGTAAAACTCACTTCCTGCGCGCCACGCAGCGCCGCACGCAGCGGACTGAGCCCTTCTTCGATATGGCGCGTGATGTTTTCCAGCACCACAATCGCGTCATCGACGACAAAGCCAGTAGCGATAATTAACGCCATCAGCGACAGGTTATCGAGGCTGTAACCCAGCAGATACATCACCGCGCAGGTGCCAATCAGCGAGACCGGCAGCGCCAGCGCCGGGATAATCACCGCCTGCACGTTGCGCAGAAACACAAACACCACGCCGATCACCAGCAGCATCGCCACCAGCAGCGTCTCTTCGGTGTCGTACAGCGAGGCGCGCACCGTCGGCGAGCGATCCACCACCACTTTCAGTTGAGTGTCGGCGGGCAGATCTTTTTCCAGAGCTGGCAACTGCGCTTTGATGGCGTCAATGGTGTCGAGCATATTGGCACCGGCCTGGCGCTTAATGCCCACCATCACCGACGGCATGGCGTTGAGGAAACCGGCCTGATACTGATCTTCCACCGAATCATAAACGGTCGCCACATCATGCAGCCGCACCGCTTTGCCCTGTTTATAGGTGACGATCAGATCCTGATACTGCGCGGCTTTATCCAGCTGGCCGTTGCTGTCCACCACCCAAGACTGGCTGCTGCCCTGCAGAATCCCTTTCGGCTTATTGGTGGTGCTGTTGGCGATGGCGCTGCGCACCGTATCCAGCGAAATGCCGTACTGGGTCAGCTTCAGCGGCTGCAGATCGATACGCACCGCCGGTAAGGCGCTGCCCATCAGCGACACTTCACCCACGCCTTTCACCTGGCCCATCGCCTGCTCGATTTTGCTTTCGGCCAGATCGTAAAGTTCGCCCGGCGTGCGCGTGGCGGAAGTCAGCGCCAACATCACAATCGGCGCATCGGATGGATTGGCTTTGCGATAGGTCGGCAGCGACTCCATCGCGCTCGGCAGTAAACTGCGTGAAGCGTTGATCGCCGCCTGCACGTCACGCGCCGCGCCGTTGATGTCGCGATCGAGATCAAACTGCAAAATCACGCTGGTCGATCCCTGAGAACTGCTGGAGGTCATCTCGGTGACACCGGCGATTTGCCCCAGCGAACGCTCCAGCGGCGTGGCGACAGTGGCCGCCATGGTTTCCGGGCTGGCACCGGCCAGGCTGGCGCTTACCATAATGGTAGGGAAATCCACCTGCGGCAGCGGCGCGACCGGCAGCAGCCGATAGCCCAACGCGCCCAGCAGCAGGATCGCCAGCGTCAGCAATAATGTGGCAACCGGGCGGAAGATAAACAGCCGGGTGAGGTTCATCGCTCGCCCCGCGCCTGCTGCTGCTTGCGCTGCATGTAGCGCTTGCCGCGCTGCGCGATGCCATCAAACCACAGGTAAATCACCGGCGTGGAGAACAGCGTCAGCACCTGGCTGACAATCAAACCGCCGACAATCACCAGCCCCAGCGGCTGGCGCAGCTCGGCACCGGAACCGGACGCCAGCATCAGCGGCAGCGCACCCAGCAGCGCCGCCATGGTGGTCATCAGAATTGGGCGGAAGCGCAGCAAACAGGCCTGATGAATCGCGTCCCGCGCGCTCATGTGCTGCTTGTTCTCCGCCTCCAGCGCGAAGTCGATCATCATAATCGCGTTCTTCTTGACGATACCGATCAGCAGGATCACGCCAATCAGCGCGATCAGGCTAAACTCGCTGCCCGCCAGCAGCAGCGTCAACAGCGCGCCGACCGCCGCAGACGGCAGCGTCGAGAGAATGGTCACCGGATGAATAAAGCTCTCATAGAGAATGCCGAGCACCACATACATGGTGATTAATGCCGCCAGAATCAGCCACAAGGTGTTGCCGGTGGCGCTCTGGAACGCCGAGGTTTCACCCTGATAACGCAAGGTGATGCTCGACGGCAGATTGAGCTGCTGCGTCACTTCGGCGATCGCCTTCTGCCCATCCTCCAGCGAGTAGCCGCTGTTGAGATTGAACGACACCATCACCGCCGGGAACTGATTAAGGCGCATATGCATCAGCGAACCGGTGCGCTGATGAATGGTGGCGATGGCAGTGAGTTTCACCATGCCGGTGGTGGTGGTTGTGGTGGTGTCATCCGTGGAAGACGTTGTAGTGCTGGTCACCGGCAAATAGACATCATCAAACGAAGCTGGCGATTGCTGATACTGCGGCGCCACTTCCAGCACCACGCGATACTGATTGGCCTGGGTAAAGATGGTCGAGACCAGGCGCTGACCGAAGCTGTTGTACAGCGCGGTATCGACGTCGGCGGCGGTGATGCCGTAGCGCGCCGCTTTATCGCGGTTGAGTTCGACGTAAGCTACACGCCCTTGATCCTGCAAGTTGCTCACTACGCCGTTAAACTCCGGACGCTGCTGCAAGGCGGCGACCATCTTCGGCGTCCAGCTCACCAGGTTTTCGCTGTCGGCATCATCCAGCGTGAATTGATACTGGCTCGGCGACACCTGATCGTTGACGGTTAAATCCTGCGCCGGTTGCAGATAGAGCTGAATGCCCGCCACCTGCTGCGCCGTCTGTTGCAGCTGTTTGATCACCACGTCGGCTTTGTCATCGCGATCGCCAAACGACTTGAGGTTGATCTGGATGCGCCCGCTATTCAGGCTGGTGTTGCTGCCATCAATACCGATGGTTGAAGACAAACTCTCCACTGACGGATTTTGCAGAATCACCCTCGCCAGCGCCTGCTGCCGCTGCGACATCTCGCTAAACGACACATCCTGCGACGCCACGGTGACGCCCTGAATCAGTCCGGTATCCTGCGTCGGGAAGAAGCCTTTTGGGATAGCGATATACAGCAGCGCGGTAAGCGCAAAGGTCGCCAGCGCCACCAGCAGCGTCAGCTTCTGATGGTTCAGCACCACCGTCAGCATGCGGTCGTAGCCGCGTACCAGCTTGTCGAACAGTTCGCCGCCTTTACGCGAGAAGCGCGACTGTTTTTCCGGCGGAATGTGCTGCAACAGATAGGCGCACAGCATCGGCGTTAGGGTTAGCGATACCACCATCGACACCAGAATCGACACCGCCAGCGTGATGGCAAATTCGCGGAACAGCCGCCCAACCACGTCGCCCATAAACAGCAGCGGGATCAGCACCGCAATCAGCGAGAAGGTCAGCGAGATGATGGTGAAACCAATTTGCTGCGAGCCTTTCAGCGCTGCCTGCATCGGCGTTTCGCCCTCTTCCAGCCGCCGTGAAATGTTCTCTACCACCACAATCGCATCGTCGATAACGAAGCCGGTGGCGATAGTTAGCGCCATCAGCGACAGGTTATTCAAGCTGAAGTCGGCCAGATACATCACGCCGAAGGTGCCAATCAGCGAAAGCGGTACCGCCACGCTGGGAATCAAGGTCGCCGCCACGTTGCGCAGGAACAGGAACGTCACCATCACCACCAGCGCCACCGACAGCATCAGCTCAAACTGCACATCGCTGATCGAGGCGCGAATGGTTTGCGTACGGTCCGACAAGATGCTCATCTTCACGCCGTCCGGCAGCGCCGCCTGCAGCTTCGGCAGCTGCGCTTTGATGCTGTCCACCACCTGAATCACGTTGGCGCCCGGCTGGCGCTGCACACTGATCACAATCGCCGGGCTGTTGTTGGCCCACGCCGACTGGAAGCTGTTCTCCGGCCCTTGTTCGATATGCGCGATATCTTTCAAGCGCAGCGCCGCGCCGTTTTGGTAAGTGATGATCAGATTGCCGTACTCATCGGCGGTGCGCAGCTGATCGTTGGCGTCGATAGTGACCGAGTGATATTTGCCGTCGAAGCCGCCTTTCGAGCCGTTCACGTTGCTGTTGCTAATCAGCGTGTTAACGTCTTCCAGCGACAGCTTGTGCGCTGCCAGCGCTTTCGGGTCCATCTGCACGCGAATCGCCGGTTGATGACCGCCCGCCAGCGTCACCATGCCGACGCCGTTAATCTGCGACAGCTTGAGCGCCACGCGCGTGTTCACCAGATCCTGCACCTGGGTCAGCGGCAGCGTGTCGGAACTGACCGCCAGCGTAATCACCGCCGTATCGGCCGGATTGACCTTTTTATAGGTCGGCGGATTGGGCAGATCGCTCGGCAGCAAATTATTGGCAGCGTTGATCGCCGCCTGCACTTCCTGCTCGGCGACATCCAGCGACAGATCGAGGCTGAACTTCAGCGTGACGATCGACGATCCGCTTGAACTGGTCGACGTCATCTGGCTCAGGCCGGCCATTTGCCCGAGCTGGCGCTCCAGCGGCGAGGTGACGGACGACGCCATCACATCCGGGCTGGCACCGGGATAGAGCGTGGTGACCTGAATGGTCGGGTAATCCACCTGCGGCAGCGCCGAAGTAGAAAGAAAGCGATAGGAGAAGATCCCGGCGATCAGCACGCCAACCATCAGCAATATGGTGGCGACCGGACGCTGGATAAACAGGCGAGACGGATTCATTTGGCCTCGGCGGTCGCGGTGGTTTTGCTCTCATCCGCCAGCTGCACTTTGCTGCCGTTGGTCAGGCGATCGATGCCTTCGGTCACCAGACGATCGCCCGGCTCCACCCCTTTGAGGACCGCCTGCTGATCTTCACCAAACGTTGGCCCGGTGGTGACCGCTTTGCGCGTCACGGTGTTGTCTTTATTGATGACAAACACGAAGCTGCCGTCGCTGCTCAACTGCAGCGCCTGCGCCGGGATCACCGTGGCGTTTTTCAGGATGTTGGTTTGCAGACGCAGATTGACGAACTGATTGGCAAACAGCGATTCGTCTTCATTCGGGAAGGTGGCTTTCAGCTCGATGGTGCCGGTGGCGGTATCGATCTGGTTGCTGATGAACTTCACCTCGCCCTGCGCCAGCGCACTGCTGTTGTCCTGATCGTAGGCGGTGGCGGGCAGACTTTGTCCGCCGTGCAGCGCTTTGGTCAACTGCGGAATGTTGCCCTGCGGCACGCTAAAGGTCACGGCGGCGGGCTGCATCTGCGTTACCACCACGATGCCGGTGGTATCGGTGGTTTGCACCATATTGCCGGGATCGACCAGACGCAAACCGACGCGTCCGCTGATTGGCGAAGTGATGCGCGCGTAGTCGATATCCAGTTTGGCGCTGGCGATCTGCGCTTCATCGGCGGCGACCGCGCCTTTGTACTGGCCAACGGTGGCGGTTTGCGTATCAAGATCCTGGCGCGACAGCGAGTCCTGCGCCGCCAGTTTCTGATAGCGCACCAGCGTTAACTGTGCGCTTTTCAGCAACGCCTGATTCTGATTGAGATCGCCCTGATACTGCGCCAGCGTGGCTTGATAGCTACGCGGATCGATCTGCGCCAGCAGCTGTCCGGCGCTGACTTTCTGCCCTTCAGTGAAGAACACCTTTTCCAGCTGTCCGGCAACGCGGCTGGTGACGGTGACGCTGGCGTTGGGGATCACCGTGCCGAGCGCGTTGAGGTATTCCGGCACATCGGCAGTTGTGGCGATGCCGCTGTGTACCAGCGTTGCGCCGCCCATCATCATCGCCATGCCCGGCGGGCCACCTGAGCCACCGCGATGACCGCCGCGTCCGCCTTTCTCACCGCCCGGCGGCATGCCGCCATGCCCGCCGAACACGCGCCAGATCACGCCCGCCACAATCAACAGCACAACCAACAGGAGCAGCCATTTCAGCCAGCGAGAGAACGTGGAGCGGGAAGCGTTAGGAGTCATCAGGATCTTCAAGTCAGCAAGAAAAAGGAAAATCCCCGGTAAAACAGGGGATTATTTCAAAGGGAAATCATCACTGCGCGCATTATCGGTTGAATGCCCGCGCGAATTCCATACGCGAACCGTAAGGGTTTCGTTAAGGCGATTAAGATTTCCAGCCGCCGCCTAACGCCTTGTACAGGGTGATTTTCTGGCTCAGCTGGCCCAGATGCGCGCTGATTAGCGACTGCTGCGAACTGTAAAGCGATCGCTGGGCCACTAACACATTGAGATAATTGTCTACGCCTTGCTTGAAGCGCAAAGCGGAATAGTCGTAGTCGCGCTGATTGGCGCCCACCTCCTGTTGCAGCGCCGTCAGCTGATCCTGCCAGGTATCCTGCCCGGCCAACGCATCGTTCACCTCTTTGAAGGCGGTTTGAATCGCTTTCTCGTAATCAGCAATGTCGATGCGTTTTTCGATATGCGCGATATTCTGGTTGGCCTCGTTTTTACCGCCGTCAAAAATCGGCAGATTAATCGATGGCATAAATGACCATGCGCCGGTGCCGCCACCCAACAGGCTGCCAAGCGAACTGCTGGTGGAGCCGCCGGACGCGGTCAGCGTGATGCTTGGGAAGAAGGCGGCACGCGCTGCGCCGATGTTGGCATTCGCCGCCTTCAGCGTGTGCTCCGCCGCCATGATGTCCGGGCGACGCGTCAGCAGATCCGATGGCAAGCCAGCGGGCGTGGCCGGGAACTGCCAGTTGGCGTCCAGCGTGGCGTGCGACAGCAGCGTGGCGGGCAGATCGGTGCCGACCAACAAGCGCAGCGCATCGACATCCTGCCGCACCTGCCGCGTGTAACTCGCCACGTCGGCCTGCGCCGCGCGCACCGTGCTTTCGGCCTGCGCCAGATCCTGGTCGCTGCTGGCACCGCCGTCGTAGCTGAGTTTGGTCAGGCGATACGATTCCTGCTGGCTTTGCGCGGTACGTTGCGCCAGATGCAGCAAATCGTTATCCGAACTCAGCGTCAGCCACGCCGTCGCCACTTCCGAAATCAGCGAGATGCGCGTGGCGCGCTCGGTGGCGGCGCTCGACAGATAGGTTTCCTGCGCTTGATCGCTCAGGCTTTGCAGGCGGCCAAAGAAATCCAGCTCCCACGACGTCACACTCAAACCGCTGTTCAGCTCGTGATAAGTCACCGCGCCGCTGGTTTTGGTGTTGTAGAGATTGGCCGGTTCATGCGCCGAGGTCTGGCTGGCCGTGGCGTTGATCGACGGCATCAACGCCGCGCGCTGCACCGTGACGCCCTGCTGCGCCTCTTGCACATTCAGCGCCGCCACGCGCAGGTCGCGGTTGTTGTCGAGCGACAGCTGAATCAGGTTGCGCAGCGTGGCATCAGTGAAGAAGTTCTGCCACGGCAAATCCGCGACGTTGCCGACCGGCGTCGCCTGATCGTATTTAGCGTCCACCGGCAGCGCCGGGCGCTGATAGTGCGGTGCCATGCTGCATCCGGCCAATACCAGCATCAGCGGCAACAGCGCCAGACGGAAATTATTAATGTTCATTTTTAACTTAAGCATTCAAGTGCCTTTGTATGAAGGTGCGCATAAATGCGCACCCTACGAAAACCTGTAGGGTCGCCATTCATGGCGACCGTTTAACTGTCTTGCACGGTCTCTGCTGCGGCTTTTTTCTTACGCGCAAAGAACTGCGAAACCACCACGTAGAACATCGGCACAAAGAAGATGGCGAGGAAGGTGGCGGTGATCATCCCGCCCGCTACCGCAGTACCGATCGAGTGCTGGCTGCCGGCGCCCGCACCGTTGGAGATGGTCAGCGGCAGCACGCCGAGGATAAACGCCATCGAAGTCATGATGATTGGACGGATACGCAGCCGCGCCGCTTCCACCGCCGCTTCCACCAGCGTTTTGCCCTCGCGCTCATGCAGCTCTTTGGCGAACTCGACGATCAAGATGGCGTTCTTCGCCGCCAGCCCGACCGTGGTGAGTAAGCCAACCTGGAAGAACACATCGTTCTGCAGGCCGCGCAGCAGCACCGCGCTGATGGTGCCGAGAATGCCGAGCGGCACCACCATGATCACCGAGAACGGGATCGACCAGCTCTCGTACAGCGCTGCCAGACACAGGAACACAACCAGAATCGAGATCAGATAGAGCTGCGTGGTTTGGCTGCCTGAGGCTTGCTCCTCATATGAAATGCCGTACCACTGCACGCGGAACCCGTGCGGCAGTTGCTTCGCCAGCTGCTCCACCGCCTTCATCGCTTCACCGGTACTTTGGCCTGACGCGGGCGATCCGAGGATCTCTTCGGCGGTTAGGCCGTTAAAGCGTTCAAAGTGCGGCGAGCCGTACACCCATTTGCCCGAGGCGAAGGCGGAGAATGGCACCATGGTGCCGCTGCTGTTGCGGAAGTACCATTTGTCGAGATCGGACGGCGTGACGCGTGAGTCCGCTTTGCCCATCAGATAGACCTCTTTCACGCGGCCGTTATACATGAACTGATCGATGTAGCTGGAGCCCCACGCCACCGACAAGGTGTTGTTGATGTCGGTCATGCTCAGGCCAAGCGCGCTGGCCTTCTCATCATTGATCTCCAGCTGATACTGCGGCTCATCTTCCAGCCCGTTAAGACGGACCTGCGCCAGATGCGGATCTTTGTTCGCCAGCGAAATAAGCTGGTGCGCGGCATCCATCATCTGCTGATGGCTGTGCGCGCCGGTATCCTGCAGATAGAGATCGAAGCCGGTGGCGTTACCCAGCTCCATCACCGCTGGCGGCACCATGGCGAAGATTTTGGCGTTCTGATAGTTGGCGAAGTGCGCCATCACGCGGTTCGCCAAATCCTGCACGCTTTGCCCGCTGTGCGTGCGGTCGCCCCAATCTTTCAGGCGCACAAAGGCCATGGCGTTGCTCTGGCCGCGACCGGCAAAGTTAAAGCCCGCCACGCCAAAGGTGGTGGTCACCACCGACGCTTCGTTCTGCTGCAGATAGGCGTTGAGATCGTTGATTACCTGTTGAGTACGCTGCGACGACGAATTCACTGGCAGCGTGATCTGCACCATCATCAAGCCCTGATCTTCACCCGGCAGGAAGGTGGTTGGTACGCGGGTGAACAAAAAGCCCGTCACGCCGACGATCACCAGATAGATCACCAGGAACAGGCCGCGACGGGAAATCACTTTGCTGACGCCGTTGGTGTAATGCATCGCGCCGCTGTCGAACTTGCGGTTAAACCAACCGGCGAACCCGGTGGTTTTGTGCTCCGCCGCCGCCGGTTTCAGCAAGGTAGCGCACAGCGCAGGCGTGAAGATCAGCGCCATGATCACCGACAGCGCCATCGCCGAGACGATGGTGACCGAGAACTGGCGGTAAATCACACCGGTCGATCCGGAGAAGAACGCCATCGGCAGCAGCACCGCCGACAGCACCAGCGCGATGCCAAACAGCGCGCCCTGAATCTGCTGCATCGACTTGATGGTGGCAGCTTTGGGATCGAGATGCTCTTCGTGCATCACACGCTCGACGTTCTCCACCACCACAATGGCGTCATCCACCAGCAGCCCGATGGCAAGCACCATGCCGAACATGGTAAGGGTGTTAATGCTGTAACCAAACGCCGACAGAATGCCGAAGGTGCCCAGCAGCACCACCGGCACCACCAGCGTGGTGATCAGCGTGGCGCGCAGGTTTTGCAGGAAGATCAGCATCACGAAGAACACCAGAACTACCGCTTCGATCAGCGTTTTCACTACCTCTTCAATCGAGGCGCTGACCACCGGCGAGGTGTCGTACGGATACTGAATCTCGACGTTATCTGGCAGCGAATCTTTCAGGTCGGCGATGGTTTGGCGCACCGCTTTGGCGGTATCCAGTTCGTTAGCGCCGGTTGCCAGACGCAGCGCGATACCGGCGGCCGGTTTGCCGTTCATGGTGGCGTCGATGCCGTAGCTCTGCGGCCCGAGCGCTACGCTGGCCACATCTTTCAGCCGCACCTGCGAGCCGTCGCTGTTCACTTTCAGCAGCACATTCTCAAACTGCTGCACGGTGGTGAAACGGGTTTTGCCGAGGATGGTCGCCTCAGTTTTCGCACCCTGAATGGTCGGCAATCCGCCCAGTGAACCAGACGACACCTGCACGTTCTGGTTATCAATCGCGGTGGTGACATCGCTCGGCATCAGGTTGTATTTGTACAGCTTGGCCGGATCGAGCCAGATGCGCATCGCGTATTCGGATCCCAGCACCATGAAGTCGCCGACGCCCGGCGTACGCGAGATCGGATCTTCCAGTTTCGACACCAGCATGTCGGCCAGATCGCCGTTGGTCAGCTTGCCGTCTTTGGAGATCAGCCCGATCACCATCATGAAGTTTTTCTGGTACTTACGGATGCGAATGCCTTGCTGAGTGACATCGGTGGGCAGTTGCGACTCCGCCAGCGACACGCGGTCCTGCACCTGAACCTGGGCGATGTCAGGATTGATGCCCTGATTAAAGGTGGCGATGATCTGCGCGCTGCCGTCCGAGGCACTGCTCGACTCCAGATAGCGCAAACCATCCAGGCCGTTCAGCTGCTGCTCAATCACCTGCACCACGGTGTTTTGCGTGGTTTCAGCGCTGGCGCCCGGATAGGTCACCGAGATGGATACTGCTGGCGCGGAGATGTTGGGATATTGATTGACCGGCAAACTGATGGCGGCAATCGCACCCACCAGCATCACGATAATCGCGATAACCCAGGCAAAAATTGGACGTTCAATAAAAAACTTCGACATGCCGCCCCCTTATTGCGCTGCTGCGTCAGTCATCGAAAGACTCACCGCATTGGCGGATGGCGTGTCATTGGTGTTGGCGGCGGTGGTGGTGACTTTCACCCCGCTGCGCACGCTTTGCAGGTTGTTCACCACCACGTTTTCCCCTTGCTGCAGGCCCGACGTTACCAGCCATTCGCCTTTGATCATCTCGCCGGTGTGGATGCTGCGCTGCTCAATGGTGTTGTCGCTTTTCACTACATAGACATACGGCTGACCTTTGGTGTCATGCATGATCGACTCTTGCGGCAGCAGAATGCCTTGCTGCTGAATGCCCTGCGGGAAGCTGGCGTGCACGTACATTCCGGGAAGTAATTCGTTATTAGGGTTCGGGAACACCGCGCGCAGCACCACGGTGCCGGTGGCGGTATCGACGTTCACTTCCGAGAACGCCAGCTTGCCCTGCTCGGCGTACTGGCTGTTATCTTCCAGCGACAAGCCCACTGCGGCGGTGTTATCAGCCACTTTGGCGATTTTGCCGTCGGCCAGCGCGCGGCGCAGGCGCAGCAGATCGGTGGAGGATTCGCTGACATCAACATAGATCGGATCAAGCTGAGTGATGGTGGCGAGATAATCGGTTTGCCCGTTGGTGACCAACGCACCAGCGGTGTACAGCGAGCGGCTGATGTGGCCGGAAATCGGCGCTTTCACCAGCGTGTAATCGAGATTCACTTTGGCGGTTTCTACATCGGCCTGCGCTTCACGCGCGGCGGCGACCGCATCGTCGTAGGTTTGCTGACTGATGGCGTGCGCGTTGGCCAGCGGCTGATAGCGCTTCACCACCATCGCATCGTTCTGCCAGGTCGCCATCGCTTTGTCATAGGCCGCTTTGTAGGTGGCCGGATCGATTTGATACAGCGGCTGGCCGGCTTTCACTTCACCGCCCTCAGTGAACAGGATTTTTTCAATCACGCCGCTCACCTGCGGACGCACCTGCGCAGTTCTCACCGCCGTGGTTCGGCCTGGCAATTGGCTAACGAGCGTAACGGGTTCCGCTTTCAGGTTGACCACGCCCACTTGCGGGGTGGCTGATGCGGCGGGCTTTGCTCCGCCCTGGTCACAGGCTGCCAGTAAAAACACCACGCTGGCAGAAAGAAGTTTCAGGCGCATAGTTGTTCTCTAAAAGATAGGAAGGGAATAGTCACGAAGGTAATGACTCAAAAAGTCATTGTAGGGAGGCGGCTTAAGCGAGGTTGTTAAGGTTGCGTAAAATATATTTTCCAAAGGAAAATGGTAAACCTTTCGTGCCATAAATCGTTGGGATTTTTAGCTTTTCGCGGGTTTTTAATGGGGATAGCGTCCGTGCATATCGCACCCGTAGGGTCGCCATTCATGGTGACCGTTCCGAAGGTCGCACGGTGCGGCCATTGGCAAGGTCGTCATGAATGACGACCCTACGGGTTATCCCTTCGGTTCGATGCCGCGGCGGCGCAATTCGCGGCGCGCCAGCTCTTTTAACCAGCACGACAGCGTGACGTTGTCGTCGTCAGTCACACTGCGCAGCTGTTCGTGCAGATCCGGATGAATACGTAATTGAAACGCCGAGGATCGGCCCTCGCCTTTTGGCGTGCGGTCTTTGGTTTTTGGCATTGCGGGTGGCCTCAACGAATCGCCATAAAAAATCGCCCCCTAAAGCGCTACCAACACTGTAAGGGGCTAGCGAACCGCCATGGAATGCGACATCGCGGTGCGTTACATACAGGTTACACAACCAGATATTTTTATGTTGCCGGGGAAGTGTTAAGACTCAGACAAGAGGTGTGAGCGAGTTCGCGCGGCAGTAAATAACAGGCAAAAAAAACCCACGCATCTGCGTGGGTCGGTGTAATAACAGGGTACTGCCAAAGCAGCTTGTTTCACACCCATCAATACCTCTGGGATGTCCATACTCGCACCGTTGAGCCGGTGAAAGACAGGTGCAAAAAGCAACGGTGTTTGGGGAAGTGAAACGAGGTGTGAATATTCTCCACACCTCACTTACACTTTTGATTTAACTAAGATTTGTCTGAAGAAGGTTTACTGTAGATCGCGTCAGGTGCCACGTTCATGTGCTTGAGTACCGGGCCCATGATGTTGCCGAAGATGGGTGCCGCCACCGAGCCACCAAAGTGATCGCCAGCGGTGGGATGGTTGATCATCACCACCAGCGCCACTTCCGGATGGCTGGCAGGCGCGATGCCTGCGGTGTAGTTGATATAACCGCCATCATACTTGCCGCTGGTGCCCATCTTCTCTGCGGTACCGGTTTTAGTCGCCAGACGATAACCCGGCACCGCCGCTCTGACACCCGTGCCGCCCGGCAGCACGTCGCTCTCCAGCATATGCACCACAGTTTGCACCACCTGCGGATTCGCCACCTGCTTGCCTAACACCGGCGGCGTCACTTTGGTGATAGACAGCGGACGATAGACGCCGTACGAACCGAGCGTGGCGTATTCACGCGCAATCTGCAGCGGCGTGACGCGCAGGCCGTAGCCAAAGGCGAAGGTGGCGCGTTCGATATCAGCCCAGCGCTCGCGGTGCAGCGGGAAGTAACCGACGCTCTCGCCGGTCAAACCCAGCCCGGTGGGTTTCCCCAGACCAAACGCCTGATAGGTGTTTACCAGCGCTTCAGCGGGCATCGCCAGCGCAATGTGCGAGACGCCGATATCACTCGATTTCTGCAGGATGCCGGTCATGGTGAGGCGCGGCCAGTGGCCAACGTCGCGGATCAGGTGGCCGTTAACGCTGTACGGCGTGGTATCGATCACCGAGTCGGCGCGCACCAGATGGCGCTCCAGCCCTTCCATCACCACCAGCGGTTTCACCGTGGAGCCGGGTTCGTAGCTGTCGTTGATCGCCGAGTTACGCATCTGCGCCGGCGTGGCGTTTTCGTAGTTGTTCGGGTTGAACGACGGATAAGAAGCCATCGCCAGAATTTCGCCGGTATCGATTTTCACCAATACCGCCGCGCCCGAATCCGCCTTGTTGAGCAGCACGCCGTCGCGCAGTTTGCTGTAAAGCGTGAATTGGTCGAACTTGTCGATGCTGAGCTGCACGGTTGGCGGCTGCTGAGGCGGCTGGTAATCGATCATCGCAATGATGTTGCCTTCGCCATCCTGACGATAAACTTCTTTGCCGGGATCGCCCTGCAGCACATGGTCGAAGCCCTTCTCGATGCCGTTCAGGCCATTGCTGTCGGCTCCCACGATGCCAATCAGCGGCGCAGCCGCTTCACTCATCGGATAGAAGCGGCTGTCGTTATATACCGAGCTGATGCCTTTCAGTTTCAGCTCGGCGATATCTTTGGCGATGCCGAGTTCGATTTTGCGACCCAGATAGAGGAAGCGTTTTTTCGGGTTGGCGGTGATGGCCGCACGTAGATCTTCCGGACGCTGATTGAGCGCCGCCGCCAGATACGCCCATTTGGCGCTGGTGAAATCGGGATTTGCCTCTAACACGCGCATTGGATCGGCGATGATGTCACGCGCCGGAACGCTCAACGCTAACGCCTGACCGTCGCGATCCAGCAAAGTGCCACGGTTGGTCGGCAGCGTCACGGTTCGCAGCGAGCGCTGATCGGCTTCGTGCTCCAGCATCGGATGCTTGATCAGCTGCAGGTCACCAACGCAGATCAGCAACAGCACCAGACAGCAGAAAACGCCAAGGCAAATCAGGCGAAAACGAAACGGGTTAAATGGCGCTTTTATCTGGTCTTTTCCCAGAAATTTTTTAATAGGAGGCATAACGTCCACTGCGATAAAAAATCAGGCTTAATGCCAGCAGTTATAAAGAAACGTAAACCGAGTTGACAGGAAAACTGTGTTTCGATTCGTTAAGCAAAAAAAAACCTGCGCATCTGCGCAGGTCGGTGTAATCAAGAAAACTTTTTGATGTTCACCCATCAATACCTCTGGGACCCTGACTGTAGCAAGGCGGCACGCTGGGAAACCATCTTCTAAACGCAACAGTTACCGGCAAAATGTAACCAGCGATGAGATTATTCGTTGCCCATTCACATCAGATGTTTTTTGATTTCCACCAGGCAACTCATGGCGTTAGGGCCCTGGGTTAACGACGAGGTGCCGATGTCTAACGTCAATACATTCGGGTTGCCGGCGCGATCCCACGGCTGCCAGGCGCGACCAAATCCGGGATCAAACCAGGCGCCGGTGGCGATGATCACCACGCCCGGCGTTAAACCGTCGGTCAGGCGTACGCCCGCCAGCATGCGACCACGCGCGTTGCTCACCTCAATCTCATCGCCATCCTGAATGTCACGCGTTGCCGCATCCTGCGGATGCATATACAGCGTCTCATGTCCGGCGGTTTTGTTGCCTTGCACCGTGGCGGTGGCATCCATCTGGCTGTGCAGCCGATCTGACGGCTGAATGGAGATCATATGCAGCGGGAACTCGGCGCTGAGCGGCGCGCCCAGCCACTCCTGCGGCTCGCGCCACTCCGGATGCCCGGCGAAATCATCCAGCTGATAATCGGCGATAGTCTGGCAGAACAGCTCAATTTTTCCGCTGGCGGTTTGAATTGGATGACTTTCTGGGTTGGCACGGAAATCATCCATAAACACAAACGGCTTGCCGCCTTCAGGGATTTCGACAAAACCGCGCTCCCAGAACTCACCGAACTCCGGGAAGGGAATATCACGGCGCGCATGCGCTACTGCGCACTGCTGATACAGATGCTCAATCCACTGCATCTCATTGCGCCCTTCGGTGAACACATCACGATAGCCCAGACGATCGGCGATATCGGCAAAGATATCGAAATCGTTACGCGCCTGATGCTGCGGCTTAATCGCCTGATGCATCGCCAGCACGAAGCGATCGCGTGACGATCCGCCGATGTCGTTGCGCTCCAGCGTGGTGGTGGCGGGCAGCACGATATCAGCCATCTGCGCCGCCGGCGTCCAGACGATGTCCTGCACAATCACCGTATCCGGGCGCTGCCAGCCTTCCACCAGGCGATTGAGCTGCTGATGGTGATGGAACGGATTGCCGCCCGCCCAGTGCACTAAGTGGATATCGGGATAGTGCTGAGTTTCGCCCTGGAATGCGTACGGCTGGCCGGGATTGAGCAGCATGTCGCTGATGCGCGCCACCGGAATCGACAAATTGCCCGGATTCGGGCCGGTGCTCATCATCGGTGCCGGACCGTCCTGACGCGGATTGCCGACGCTGTTCATCGAGCCGTGACCAAAGGAGAAACCGCCGCCCGGCAAGCCCGGCTGACCGAGCATCGACGACAGCGCAATCATCATCCAGTACGGCTGCTCGCCGCGATGGGCGCGCTGAACCGAATAGGAGCAGGTAATAAAGCTGCGTTTGCCCATCAGCTGCTGCGCCAGCAACGCAATGCGCGCCGCCGGAATGCCGGTAATACGGCTGGCCCACTCAGGCGTTTTAGCAATGCCATCGCTTTCACCCAGCAGATAGCCGCGCAGCTGCGGCCAGCCGGTGCAGTGGCTGGCAAGGAAGCTTTCATCCAGCGCGTTACGCTGTGTGATTTCAAAACCCAGCGCCAGCATCAGCGCCACGTCGGTGTTTGGGCGAATCGGAATCCACTCGGCATTGACGAACGCCGGACAGTCATCGCGCATCGGGCTAATGTTGATGATTGGCGTGCCTTTAGCGCTAAGCTGCTCCAGCGCCGGTTTCAGGCTGTGCTGTCCCGCGCCGCCGGACGCCACCTGGCCGTTTTTCAGCGCCAGGCCGCCGAAGGCGATAAAGATGTCGGCGTGCTGCACCACTTCCGGCCAATCGGTCACACGACCGGTCAGCGGCATGTAGGTGCCAATCACGTATGGCAGGAAGAACTGCGCCGCGCCCCAGCTGTAATTACCTTGCTGATCGACACCGCCGCCGCCCTGAAAATAGAAGCGGCGAATCAGCGTGCGCGCGTGGTTGACGCGCCCGGCGGATGACCAGCCGTATGAGCCGTTGAAAATGCCCGATGCGCCGTAGCGATCGCGCACGCGGCGATTCTCTTCCGCCACCAAATCCAGTGCGGTATCCCAATCCACCGCCACGAAATCTTCCCGACCACGTAAGGTGCGATCGCTGTTCTCGCGCGACTTCAACCATGAACGGCGCACCATCGGCTGGCGAATACGCTTATCTGAATAGACCAGTTCAGGAATGGTGTTGAGCATCGGCGATGGATCGGCATCGGCGAAGAAGGGTTCACAGCCAATCAGGCGATCGTTTTCAGTGACGGCAGTGAATGCGCCCCAGTGCGCCAGGTGTGGCACGCGAGTTTTCATGGTTTTTGGGTCCGGCAGGCAGGTGTAATTATGTCTGGCAGCATAACATGAGGCTGTAATTGAGCTAAAGCACGGCTGTGAGCGCCTGATTTTCCGTGCTTTTGCGACAGCGCTGGCATTCTGCCGGGTTGCTACAGGGTGGGTTTTCCGTAACACTGGTGGCATGTGTAAACGTTTTCCCGGATGTCGATAATCGCATGGCTACCATTAAGGATGTTGCCCGTATGGCTGGGGTGTCGGTTGCGACCGTCTCCCGCGTCATCAATAATTCGCCCAAAGCCAGCGAGAGTTCTCGCCTCGCCGTCACGGCGGCAATGGAGCAGTTGCAGTATCACCCGAACGCCAATGCACGCGCCCTGGCGCAGCAATCCACCGAAACCCTGGGTTTAGTGGTGGGCGATGTTTCCGACCCGTTTTTTGGCGCGATGGTCAAAGCGGTGGATGAAGTTGCGGGCCAGACCGGCAACTTTTTGCTGATTGGTAACGGTTACCACAATGAGCAAAAAGAGCGTCAGGCGATTGAGCAACTGATGCGCCATCGCTGCGCCGCCTTAGTGGTGCACGCCAAGAAAATCCCCGATGACGATTTAGAGATGCTGATGAAGCAGGTGCCGGGCATGGTGCTGCTGAATCGTCTGCTGAAAGGTTTTGAACATCGCTGCATCGCGCTGGATGACCGCTACGGCGCGTGGCTGGCAACGCGTCATCTGATTCAGCAAGGCCATACGCAAATCGCCTTTATCTGCTCCACTCACACCATTTCCGATGCCGAAGATCGCCTGCAAGGCTATTACGACGCGCTGAAAGAGCACGGTTTGCCGTGTAACGACCGTTTGGTGGCGTGGGGCGAACCGGACGAAGTGGGCGGCGAACAGGCGATGACCGAGCTGATGGGACGCGGCAAGCAGTTCACGGCGGTGGCCTGCTACAACGATTCGATGGCCGCCGGCGCGCTGGCGGTGCTGAGTGATAACGGCATTCGCGTGCCGGAAGAGATGTCGCTGATTGGCTTCGATGATGTGCTGGTGTCGCGCTATGTGCGCCCGCGTTTAACGACGGTGCGTTACCCAATTGTCACCATGGCGCAGCAGGCGGCGCAACTGGCGCTGGCGCTCGCCAATGGCAGCGAGATGCCGGAAGTGACCAATATGTTTAGCCCGACGCTGGTTAGACGGCATTCGGTGAGTGGACCGGGTTAAGTCCTAACCGTCTTTCGTAGGGTCGGCATTCATGCCGACCTAGTTACAAATCCCGCGAATACACCTTCACCCGCACATCCGGGAACTCCAGCGCGTCACACTGATACTGCCAGCCAAAACGCTCGTAATAACCGCCAAACGTTGACCATAACCACAGCTTGTCATGACCGCGCTGCTGTGCGAAATCAATCACATGCTGCTGCAGCGCTTCGCTCAATCCCTTGCCGCGCGCGGACTCCTCGACAAACAGCGCCGCCACCCAGGGCGTCAGATCCTGACGGCTGATCAAATCGCAGCGCCAGAATCCCACCGTGCCAAGCGGTATATCGCCATCAAGCGCCACAAAGGTCACCGGGAAATCGGCGCCGTTGAGGCTGCTGCGCACAATGCTGTCGTAAAACTCACGCGACGTACCGTCGCCAAATGCCTGCCACAGCCAATCGGTGATCTGCGAGGCGTGATGCGGCACTTCGCTGAGCGCGACGATCTTCATCAGATCAGCTCCAGCGCCAGCAGCTCCTGAATGGTCTGCGCACGACGAATTTCACGCGGCGCGCCATTCTCGAACAGCACTTCCGGAATCAGCGGGCGGCTGTTGTAGTTCGACGACATCGATGCGCCGTACGCGCCGGTATCGTGGAACACCAGATAATCACCGACCTGCGCCGCAGGCAGCGCGCGGGTTTCCACTTTGCCGCCTTCCAACTGCGTGAACACGTCGCCCGATTCACACAGCGGACCAGCCACCACGCTCTCGACAGTGGCGTCGCCTAGCGCGCGGCCATCGACCGGCAGCAGAGAAATGTGGTGATAGCTGCCGTACATCGACGGACGCATCAAATCGCTAAAACCGGCATCGACCAGCACAAAGTGACGGCTGCCCATCTCTTTCACTGCACGCACCTGCGACACCAGCACGCCCGATTCGGCCACCAGGAAGCGACCTGGCTCGATTTCCAGTTTCACTGGATGACCGAGATGCGCGGCGATACGCTCGCGCGCACCGTTCCACAAGCCGTAATAGTGCTGGGTATCAATGGCTTCTTCGCCAAAACGATAAGGAATCGACAGACCGCCGCCGGCAGAAATCGCTTCCAAATCCTGACCAAACGCCACCACCTGATCGACCATCGCGTCACACACCTGCTGCAGATGGCCGTAATCCACACCGGAACCGATGTGCATATGCAAGCCGACCAGACGCAGGCCGTGCTGCTGAATCGCCGCCAGCGCCAGCGGCAGATCGCTGTGCCAGATGCCGTGTTTGCTGTTCTCACCGCCGGTGTTAGTTTTCTGGCTGTGACCGTGACCAAAACCAGGATTGATGCGCAGCCACACTGCGTGGCCCGGCGACAGTTCGCCCAGCTGATGCAGCATATCCACCGAACCAGCATTGACCGGCACTTTCAGCTCGGCGATGCGCGTCAGCGTTGGCTGATCGAACACATCGGCGGTGAAAACGATATCTTCGCCGCCCGGCTGATAACCGGCGGCAATAGCACGCTCGATTTCACCCAGCGACACCGAATCGACTTTGACGCCCGCCGCGCGCATCAGACGCAGAATGTGAATATTGGAGCAGGCTTTCTGCGCAAAACGCACCACGTCGAAGGCACCGAGTTGTGCAATGCGCTGCTGAATAATCGCCGCATCGTACGCCCAGAATGGGCCAGAATAACGCTGCGCCAGCGGCAGTAAGTTGGCGGCAGTTAACGCGGTTTCGCTGTTGTTAAGTGGGCGTGGCATATCAATTCTCCTGTGTCATTGAGGCTATTTAGCCACAGCGCATCAATTCAGAAAAATATCTGTTTTAGCGACATCTATACAAATATGATATGGATTGAGCGGAGGAGACGATGGCAAAAATTAACTGGCGACATATCGAAATTTTTCACGCGGTGATGACCAGCGGCAACCTGACGCAGGCGGCAACGCTGCTGCACACTTCGCAGCCGACGGTAAGCCGCGAACTGGCGCGCCTGGAGCAGCAGCTTGGCCTGCAACTGTTCGAACGGGTGCGCGGTCGCCTGCAGCCGACGGTGCAAGGCTTGCGGCTGTACGAAGAGGTGCAGCGCTCGTGGTACGGACTGGACCGCATCATGGATGCCGCCGAGGGATTGCGTCAGTTTCGTCAGGGCGAATTGTCGATCGCCTGTTTGCCGGTGTTTTCGCAGTCGCTGTTGCCGCCGCTGCTGCAGCCCTTTCTTCAGCGCTATCCGCAGGTCAGCCTGAATATTATTCCGCAGGAGTCGCCGCTGCTGGAAGAGTGGCTGTCGGCACAGCGTTACGATCTCGGCCTGACCGAAACCCAACACCCGCCAGCGGGCACCGAACGTGTGCCGCTGCTGACCTGTGATGAAGTGTGCGTGCTGCCGCCACAGCATCCGCTGTGTCAGCGCGAGGTGTTGACGCCGCAGGATTTCCACGGTGAAAACTACGTCAGCCTGTCGCGCAGCGATAGCTATCGTCAGCTGCTGGATTCGCTGTTTCATGAGCAGAATGTAGAGCGTCGTTTGGTGCTGGAGACGCACAGCGCGGCGTCGGTGTGCGCGATGGTGCGTGCAGGCGTGGGGATTTCGATTGTGAATCCGCTGACGGCGCTGGATTACGCCGACAGCGGTGTGGTGATGCGTCGTTTCAGCATTGCCGTGCCCTTCACCGTCAGTCTGGTGCGGCCGCAGCATCGACCGGCTTCGGCGCTGGTCGATCACTTCTGCGACCACCTGCAACAGCAAGTGGCCGCGTTTCCACAACGTATTGCCGAACGGCTGGCTTAAGCGTTGACTGCTTCGCCCTGCCCGCCCGATTTGCGGAAAGTGATCAAGCAGATCACCAGGCCAACTGCCGCGAGTGCAGCAGCTGCAACCGGCACCGACGTCAGGCCATAACCTTTTTCGATCACCGCGCCGCCGACCCAAGCGCCGAGCGCATTGCCGACGTTGAAGGCGGAGATATTCAGCGTCGAAACCAGATTTGGCGCATCTTTGCCGTGGCGCACCACGTTAATCTGCAAGCCCGGCACGGTGGCGAAGGTCGCCATCGCCCACAGGAACAGCGTGATTTCCGCCAGCCACAGCGCATGGCTGGTCCAGCTGAACAGCAGCGAGAACAGCGCAATCAGCACAAAGCTGAGAATCAGGCTGAACGACACTTTCCAGTCGGCCAGCTTGCCGCCGAGGATGTTGCCGACGGTCAGACCCGCGCCAATCAGGAACAGCGTCCAGCTGACACCGCGATCTGAGATTCCGGTCACCTGCAGCAGCAGCGGCGCAATGTAGCTGAACAGCGCAAACATCGCCGCCGCAAAGAACACCGTCATCAGCAGCGATAGCCACAGTTTGCCGTTGGCCAGCGCGCTGATTTCACTCGCCAGATGCACCGGCTTCTCTTCTTTGTTGGTCGGCAGGCTCACAATCAGCGCGATAAAGGCAAAGATGCCGATGATCGCCACGCCCCAGAAGGTGGCGCGCCAGCCAAACATCTGACCAAACCAGGTGCCGAGCGGCACGCCGAGCACGTTCGCCAGCGTCAGGCCGGTGAACATCAGCGCCACAGCAGAAGCTTGTTTACCCGGAGCTACCAGACTCGCCGCTACCACCGCGCCGATGCCGAAGAACGCACCGTGACACAGCGCCGTCACCACACGCGCCAGCATCAGCAGGTTGTAGGTGTAGGCCAATGCACAGAGCACGTTGCCGATGATGAAGATGATCATCAGCAGAATCAGAGTACGTTTACGCGGCAGTTTAGCGGTCAGCAACGCCATGATCGGCGCGCCAATGGCGACGCCCAGCGCGTAACCGCTGATCAGCCATCCCGCAGAAGGAATCGTCACTTGCAGATCGCCCGCCACCTCGGGCAGCAATCCCATAATGACGAATTCCGTGGTGCCGATGGCGAACGCACTCAGCGCCAGCGCCAGTAATGCAACAGGCATAACACACTCTCCCAATAATTTTTTGCAGGCGGGCCGCACTGCGAGCGCAGTACGGTTACAACAGACGCTTATTAAAATTTGAACTGCGTCACACTGTTATTAAAGCATAGCCCTCTCATACCAACCACCCCGCGCGCCGCAAGGCTTATTTGCGCCCGCAGCAATAATCCCTGAACGGAAAAATGTCACTGACTAACCATTGAGACAGATTGATGTTTCCGCGCTACGCTTGAAAAGGATGTGATCGTTATCACAGTGAGTCAGCTTTTGACGCTAAATCAAACAGTAAAGGATGGACGTGCACTGCCGATACCTCAATGGATTGCCCGGTTATGTGGTGTCAAAAATCGAGGGGAAAGCGTATGCGATGGCTCATCGCGCTAACGGTTGGCTGCCTGAGTGGCTGCTCTGTTGGGCATTACGAATACAGCAAAGAAGCAGCAAAACGCGTCGATATGACCGTCACCGGCATTCCAACGGTGCTGGGCATTGGTGCGCTTGGCACCACCATTCCTCTCACGCCTGAATACAGCCTGACGGCGGCCCACGTGGCGAAGTATTCGCTCTATCGGGTGAAAGCCTGGCATCCCGAATGCGATATCGCCGTGGTGTACCACAAAAACAGCGAAGCCAATCTGCCACCGCCGTTTCGCAATAGCCATATTGGCGATGAAGTGAATCTGTATGGCTACAGCTTTATTTCCGCGATGCCGGTGGCGTCGAGCGGCAAGAATCTGATCAACACCACGCTGGCGAATGACTGGAACAAGGCCAGCTGTGTGGTGGTGGCGGCCAATGCCGGCGTGGTGAAAGGCATGTCCGGCGGCGCGGTGTATAACGCCAGCGATGATACGCTGGCGGGCGTGATTGTTGGTTACAGCAGCCAGATCGATGACAATAAAAGCGGCAAGACGCTGTTTAAGAATGTGGCGCTGTATGTGCCGTATGCGTGCTTTCAGGCGTGGCTGGATGGGGTGGTGAAGTCGTAGGATTGTGCGATGTTTAGCAAGGTCGCCATGAATGGCGACCCTACGGAATCAAGCCGGAACCCACGCGCCCTTCAGCTGCACCTGCGGGAATCCGCTGGTCAAAATACGCAGCTCGGCATCGCGTGGGGTGTTATCGCCCTGCCCCTGAATGCTGACGATATCCTGCGGACAGGCGGAAAATGCCACAAAACAATCCATCTCGGCGCGCAGCACAATATAGTCGCCCGGCTTCGTCACCACCGGCAGCGTCTTCAGCGTGATGCCATCCGGCTGCACCTGAATATTCATAAAGATATTAAACGAGGCCAGATTGCCGTGCGGCAGCGTCACGCCTAACTCGCTCATGCCTTCAAACAGATTGTCATGGCAGTTGCGATGCGGTTCGGTGCAGCCGAGCAGCTCATAACGACGCGCGTCGCAGGCCGCCATAAAGGTGTCGTGCACGCCTGGCGAGGTATCTGCCACCAGCGTCAAAATCGGATGGCGCTGGCTGGTGATAAAGCTGTCGCCCACTTTGGGATTGAGACGCTGATTCCACACGCGCGTCGCCTCCATACACATATATTCACTCACGTCTTCGGCGTTGTACGCCCAGCAATCCACCACCTGCGTGCCGTGCAGGTTAATCACCTGCACCGCTTCACCTTTCTGCAGACGCACCGCTTTGCCGTAGCGCGCGGGAATGGTCATCGCTTCACGATGCTGAAATTCAGCCGACATGTTGTTCTCCTGATTAATGCTGCATGGCACGACGATAGCGCGTCATGCGAGATTCAAGGCCGCGCGCCAGCCAGTCGATGACGCTGTTGAGCAGCCAGTAACAGAGCGCCACCGTGAGATAGATCTCCAGCGGCGCGTAAGTATCCGAAATCGCCTGTTTGGCGGCGTACATAAACTCCTGCACCGAGACAATCGACAGCAGCGCAGAGTCTTTAATCAAACCGATCATCAGCCCGACCAGCGGCGACAGCATCTGCGGCAGCGTTTGCGGCAACACCACGTCGCGCAGTTGTTCACTGCGGCTAAGGCCCAGCACGCGACACGCTTCCCATTGACCTTTTGGCAGCGCATCAATCGCCGAGCGGATCACCTGCGCAATGTAAGGCGCGTAGTAGAGCGTTAACGCCAGCACGCCCACCACCGGCGACGACAGCGTGATGTCATATTCCGGCAGCACAAAATAGAGCAGATAGATCACCACCAACAGCGGCAGCGCGAGAGTTAACCCGCTGTAAAGATTGAGCAAACGCAGCCAGAACGGCGAGGCACGCATCAGCAGTACGGCCAACAGCGCGCCCCACAGCAGCGAGCAGAGCGCTGCCACCAGACAGAGCTGCAAGGTGGCGAGCAAGCCGTCACCGAGCGACGGCAAAGAGGTGATAATTGCCTGCCAATCCATTACGCCAACCTCCGTTTCGCTTCCAGACGACGCGCCGCCGCAATCAACGGCATGGCGATCAGCAGATAACCGGCCGCCACCAGCAGCAACACCTGCGTGGCTTCGTAGGTGCGGGCGATGACGATCTGTCCGGCGTAGGTCAGTTCGGTGAGCGCCACCACCGAGGCCAGCGGCGTGGTTTTCAGCAGAATGGTGAACTCATTCACCAACATCGGCAGACTGGCGCGCATCACTTGTGGATTGATAACGTACCACCACGTCAGCAAGCGGCTCAGGCCCAAGGTGCGCGACGCTTCAAGCTGTCCGCGCGTCACCAGGCTGCGATTGACGCGTAGGATTTCCGCCACGTAAGCGCCGCTGTTGAGGCCAATGGCAATCACCGCGGCCAGCATTGGCTGACCGCCCAATCCCAGCCGCGGCAAGGTGAAAAACACCACAAACAGCTGCACAATCGCCGGCGTTCCGCGCATCACGCTGACATAGAAACGCCCGATGGCGCGCCAGATCCAGGCACGACGCAGCTGCAGGAAGCAGCCGAGCTGCCCCATCACTACGCTGACCAACGACGCCAGCACGGTGAGCACCAGCGTCATCAGCAGGCCGTGTCCGAGTTCCGGCAGCGCGGCCACTACCTGTTGATCCAGCCCCATGCGTTACTCCGCGTTAAAGTCGTGCAGGTTTTCCGCCACCGACAGCAGCAGCGGCGCGGGACGATCGTTGCCCTCAATGCCGGTGTTGCAGGCGGAGACGATGAACTGCGTGTCCATCACCACGCGACAGGTAATGCTGTCGCCGGCTTTGGTCAGGTTGGTTTCCGGCAGAATATCGCCTTCCCGCGTCAGCTTGACGTGCATAAACAGGTTGATGGGATCCGGCAGCTTCGGCACCACCATGCCAAGACGCGCCAGCTCGCCACGCAGCGCATCGAGGCAACCTTCGCCTTGATAACCGCGCTCACGGAGAAACGCCGTGGTGGAGGCCGGCAGCAGCAGGTCGTGACGCTTCACGCTGTCTTTGCCCAGCACCATCATCGGACGGCGACGGTTATTCACCAGGCGCATGCCGGAACCGAGCAGGTAGCTGTTGCTGAACACCCGCGTGTGATGCACCGACAGCCACACGGCGGGATCGGCCAGGCTAAAGCCAAACAGCGAAGCCACCGCGCCGTCGACCTGTGCGGTGATGCGCAGTAACTGGCCGCGCAGCACGCGAATCGAACCGATGCTGCCCGGTGCAACCTGCACCGGTTCAGCCAGCGTGCGCACAGCGGTTTCTTCATAACTTTCACGCATTAACAGCATGATTCATCTCCTGAGCGTGAAAATGGTCGCTTACCACGATGTCGATGGGCGTCACCTGCAGGCCGTTACCGGGAATGATGTCCTGCGGGCAGGATGAGACCGAGCAGATGAGATCGCACAGCGCTTCAAAGGTGATGCTGTCGCCCGCTTTGCTGTTGGGATCGGTCACTTCCATGCGGCCATCGGCGGTGACCGGACCGTTCTGGAACAGGTTGAACGGCTCTGGCAGCGAGAAGTAGGTGACGCCAAATTCCTTCATCCCTTCCAGCAGGTTATCCACGCAGTTGCGATGCCCTTCAACACCGAAATCGATGCTGAAACGGGTGCGATCGCAGGCGGGCACGTTGGCGTCGTGGATGCCAATGCTGTCAGCAAGAATGCGCAGCATCGGACGATTTTCACTCGACCACAGCGCGTCGCCCGGCTTGAAGAACAGCGAGCGCAGTTGTTGACGCGTATGCACCGGCGACAGCTTCTCATTCAGGTCATCGGCATTCACCGCGACGAAATCGGCCGCCTGCTGCCCTTCACTATCAATCACGGTAATAAACTGGCCCTTGCGCACGCGGAAGGTTTTGCCAAAGCCGGCAGGCACTGTCAGGTTGGACTGGCACATAATTACTCCTGCGGGATGAAGTCGCTGGCGGGCACGGTAAAGGTGGTGCCGAGATACTGCTGCTGCAGTTTGGTCAGTTCGCCATCTTTCTGCATCGCCAGGATGTGGTCGCTAATGGCTTTATTCAGGCTGCCATCTTCTTTACGTGTCGCCCAACCCATCCACTGCGACGGGCCGACTTCGCCGACCTGCGCCACTTTACCGGCATATTTTTTTGCCACCGGCGCGAGTACCGAGATGTCGTCATAAACGAAGTCGGCACGTTTGGTCATCAAGGTGCTGACGGTTTGATCCAGTGAATCGACGTTGATGATGGTGATCGGTTTTTTACCCTCTTTCTTCAACTGCTCGTTGAAGCCCTTCAGCAGTTGCTCTGGCACGCTGGCGGTTTTCACCGCGCCGCGCAGACCCGATAAGCTTTCCGGACTCAGGGTTTTGCCGTTGAAGGTTTTCGCCTCGGCTTCACGCACCAGCACGCCATTAACGGTTTTGCTGTACGGCACGGTGAACAGCACTTTCTTCGCGCGTTCCGCCGTGACGTTAAGGGATGAACCTTCGGCATTGAAGGAGCCCGAAATCAGGCCCGGCAGAATGCCGCTGAAGGCGGTTTTCTGAAACTCCAGTTTCACACCGAGATCTTTGGCGAAGGATTGCATGATCGCCACGCTGTAACCGGTGATCTCACCTTTGTCATCGGTGTATTCATATGGAGGAAAGGTTGGATCGATACCGACGGTGATTTTGCCGCTGCTTTTGATGTCGGCCAGCGTGTCGGCTTGCGCCTGCGCTAAGGTGCCTACGGAGAGAAGAGCGGCAATCAGCAGTGCTGTTTTTTTCATTATGGTGTTTCCCTGGTGTTGGTGAAATGTCTTTTTCTACTGAGCATATTTTGTGCCAGTTTTTTCACCACTACGCAGGGAAACCCACAACAACTCATTCTTTAGCTAATAAAATCAACTGGAAACATTTGTTTCTTATTTTTTATTTTTAATTTCTATGATTTCACATGACGCAAAATGGGGATGGGTGGATTGGCGGAGAGTGGACAGAATTGCACCGTTTTGGTGATTTTTCTGGCGCACCATGCGCCAGCACGGCGCATTATTCGAGTTCGTCGAGGGTTTGGTGCAGCGCTTCGATTTGCGCGAGATGATCGTTGCTGGCTTTACCCATTTGTCGGGCCACCAGTGAACAGAGCAGATTGCACACGCCAGAGAGCGCGGCGGTGCTGTCAAAAATCAGGCTGCTATCAGTGTGACAACGGATTACCCACTGCGCATGGCGCGCCGGTTTGCCGGAGAGCACATCGGCGATATATAGCATTGGCACGTTGCGCTCGGCCAGTGCGTTCATTGCCGCTTCCAGCGCGGGCATACGCCGACGCAAACCGACGCAGATCACCACATCTTCAGCGGTCAGAGCCGCCATATGTTCCGCCAACGAATCGCCGGGACGCGGCAGCAGACGCACGTCGGAGTGAATATGGATCAGGTCGCGATAGATCAGATGCGCGATGGTTTGGCTGTGGCGCCAGCCCATCACCACCACGCGTCGCGCCTGGCTGATGGCGGTGACCGCCTGCTGCAACTGTTCGCTGTCCAGCGTGCGATAGCTGTTGACCAGATTGGCGATCTCTTTTTCCAGATGTTGCTGCATGATGCTGGCCAGCGGCGACGCGCTGGGTGCTGGTTGCAGGTAGAGCGGTGATCCGCTGCTTTGCATTTCACGTGCCTGGCGACGTGCGGCTTCATAACTTTCGTAGCCGAGATGGCGGAAGAAGCGCGTGGTGGTGGCTTTGGAGACGCCCGCGCTGTGCGCCAGTTCGGTGGCGGTGTTCATGGCTAGCTGGCCCGGTGCGGCGAGTAGCACATCGGCAAGTCGCTGCTCGTGGCTGGAGAGTTGATCCCAGTGCTGACGAATCCGGCCCTCTAACGTTGCCGCTTTTGCACTCATGGTGATTCCCTGAAAATGAAAAAAACCATCCTGCACAGAGCGTGCCGGGTTGTCATCAGGAATTTTGTTTTGGAAGGCGGGAATAAAAAAAGGTCGCCATGAATGGCGACCCTACAAGATGCCGGAGAGGATTACTTACCGGTCGGGCGCAGTGCCGGGAACAGGATCACGTCGCGGATGGTGTGGCTGTTGGTGAACAACATCACCATACGGTCGATACCAATACCCAAACCTGCGGTTGGCGGCAGGCCGTGCTCCAGCGCGGTGACGTAGTCTTCGTCGTAGAACATCGCTTCGTCATCGCCAGACTCTTTCGCGTTCACCTGCTGCAGGAAACGCTCAGCCTGATCTTCTGCATCGTTCAGCTCTGAGAAGCCGTTACCGATTTCACGGCCGCCGATGAAGAACTCAAAGCGGTCGGTGATTTCCGGGTTCTCGTCATTACGACGCGCCAGCGGCGACACTTCAGCCGGGTATTCGGTGATGAAGGTTGGCTGAATCAGGTGCGCTTCAGCGGTCTCTTCGAAGATCTCGGTTACTACGCGGCCGAGGCCCCAGCTCTTCTCGACTTTGATGTGCAGCGATTTAGCAATCGCTACTGCTTTATCGAAGTCTTCCAGATCGCTCAGGTCGGTTTCCGGACGGTATTTCTTGATCGCTTCACGCATGGTGAGCTTCTCGAACGGCTTACCGAAATCGAAGCTGTGATCGCCATACGGCACTTCCGTGGTGCCCAGCACATCCTGCGCCAGGGTACGGAACAGGCTTTCAGTCAGCTCGATCAGATCTTTGTAATCCGCATACGCCATATAGAGTTCCATCATGGTGAACTCTGGATTATGACGCGGCGAAATGCCTTCGTTACGGAAGTTACGGTTGATCTCGAACACGCGATCAAATCCGCCAACTACCAGGCGCTTCAGATACAGTTCTGGCGCAATACGCAGGTACATATCGATGTCGAGCGCATTGTGATGGGTGATGAACGGACGCGCAGACGCGCCACCAGGAATCACCTGCATCATCGGGGTTTCCACTTCCATAAACTCGCGGTTAACCATGAACTGACGAATGCCGGCCATGATTTGTGAGCGAATTTTGAAGGTTTTGCGCGAATCGTCGTTGGAGATCAGATCGAGATAACGCTGACGATAACGGGTTTCCTGATCGGCCAGGCCGTGAAATTTGTCCGGCAGCGGACGCAGCGCTTTGGTCAGCAGACGCAGCTCAGTGATGTGGATCGACAGCTCACCGGTTTTGGTTTTGAACAGCTTACCGCGCGCACCGAGGATATCGCCGAGATCCCACTTTTTGAACTGCTCGTTGTAGACGCCTTCTGGCAGATCGTCGCGTGAGACGTAGATCTGAATCTGGCCGCCGACATCCTGCAGGGTAGCGAATGACGCTTTCCCCATGATGCGGCGCGTCATCATACGACCGGCCACGCTCACTTCTACGCCCAGCGCTTCCAGCTCTTCGTTCTCTTTAGCGTCATAGCTGGCGTGCAGCACATCGGACGTGGTGTCGCGGCGGAAATCGTTAGGAAACGCCACGCCTTTTTCACGCAGCGCGCTGAGTTTTTCGCGACGTGCTTTCAGTTCGTTGTTTAACTCAAGGGCGGCATCAGCGCTCTGCGGTTGTTGTTCAGACATGTCGGTTCCTTATAGCCCTGCTTTTAAACTTGCTTCAATAAAACGATCGATATCGCCATCCAGCACCGCTTGGGTGTTGCGGGTTTCTACGCTGGTGCGCAGATCCTTGATGCGTGAATCGTCGAGAACATAAGAACGGATCTGGCTGCCCCAGCCGATATCAGATTTGTTATCTTCCGCTGCCTGCTTGTCCGCGTTTTTCTTCTGCATCTCATACTCGTACAGCTTGGCGCGTAACTGCTTGAAGGCCTGATCTTTGTTCTTGTGCTGTGAACGGTCGTTCTGGCACTGCACCACAATGTTGGTCGGCAAGTGGGTAATACGCACCGCAGACTCGGTTTTGTTAACGTGCTGGCCGCCCGCACCGGAGGCGCGGTAAACGTCGATACGCAGCTCGGCGGGATTGATATCGATATCGATGTTGTCATCCACTTCCGGGTAGATAAACACCGAACTGAATGAGGTATGACGACGGCCGCCGGAATCGAACGGGCTCTTACGCACCAGGCGATGAACGCCGGTTTCGGTACGCAGCCAGCCAAACGCGTAGTCGCCGATGATTTTAATGGTGGCGGATTTGGTTCCGGCCACTTCACCGTCTGACTCTTCGATAATTTCGGTTTTATAGCCTTTGGCTTCCGCCCAGCGCAGATACATGCGCAGCAGCATGCTGGCCCAATCCTGCGCTTCGGTGCCGCCGGAACCGGCCTGAATATCCATGTAGCAGTCGGCGCTGTCATATTCGCCGGAGAACATACGACGGAATTCCAGTTCGCCCAGCTTCACTTCCAGTGCATCAAGCTCGGCAACCGCTTCGTTGAAGGTCTCTTCGTCGTCGGCTTCCACCGCCAGATCCAGCAGGCCCTGCACATCTTCCAGGCCTTGTGTCATGTGATCCAGGGTTTCGACCACGGCTTCCAGTGAAGCACGTTCTTTGCCCAGCGCTTGCGCGCGCTCGGGTTCGTTCCAGACGTCTGGCTGCTCCAGCTCGGCGTTTACTTCTTCGAGGCGTTCTTTCTTAGCATCGTAGTCAAAGATACCCCCGAAGAACGTCGCTGCGCTCGGTGAGATCCTGAATACGATTTTTGACCGGATTAATTTCAAACATGGCTTTTCAGTCTTTTTTGACGATTCGGTGAAAGGAGATAAAAACTAACGCGCTAGTTTACCCGAAAGTGTGCGTACTTTGTAGCATTGCACGCGGCCTGAGTGAGCGCGCATCGCCCGCGAGAAAAAAAATTCTCAAGCTTCTGGAAAGCTGCACTCGCTACGCTTTCCAAAACACCGCAACAAACACCTCGTCTTCAGAACCTTCTTAGGAATTTTCCTGCAAATTTTAGGCAATTAGCGCTGAAAGACGTCATTAAAGATCATGATTTATAAAGATAAATCATTAAGAATTGTCTTGTGAGAAATTTCCTGCAAGAAAGCAGACACGTCTCAAATAACGCCATTAAGCAGCTGATATTCAGCCTATCGATTTGTTAGCGCCCTTTTATCATTTTGCTCAGTGACTATCCCCCCGATGGACATCACTAACGTCCAGACCGTTTGTCACCACGACCGCCAGGAATGCGCAGCTTCGACAGGGAATGACACAGTAATCAGCGCCCGTAAACGTGAGCGGGCACAACATGTTCTGAGAGACATGAAGGAGTATCGATGTTTATTCCCGGTTTGCGCACTTCTCCGCGCCTGCTTGCCTTGTTAATGCCTTTGTTACTTGCCGCCTGCGGTGGTGGCGGCGGAGGTGGAGGCGGCGGTAGCGCAGCAACCTCGCCCACCGCCGGCACGCCTGAAACACCCACGCCAGCGCAGCCCAGCGCGTCAGGCAATGCCAGCAAAGTCGGCATTATTGATTCGGGGTTGTCGCCCGATCGCAGTGAAATTAATTACGCTAACGTGCAGTTCACCAGTTACGTCGGCGGCGGCAGCAGTTTAAATGATAATCAGGGCATTAACGGTCACGGCACCGTGGTGGCGCTGACGTTATTGGGCTTGTCACCGAGCAGCACGCTGTATGTGGCGCAGGCATCGCAGAACAATGTCTTTCAGTACAACGATACCGCGCGCGCCGTGAGCGGCCTGCTGAGCCAGGGCGTGCGGGTTTTCAATATGTCGTACGCCTCCAGCGAGCGCTTAACCACCGCGCAGGCGCTAACCGATGCGCAACCGCGCTATCAGGTGCTAGTGCAAAGCATGCGTGAGATTGCGGCGGCTGACGGCTTAGCGGTGGTGATCACCGGCAATGGCGGCACCGCAACACCTTCTCCTAACGCCCAACTGCCGCTGATTTATCAGGACAGCGCGCTGCAAAAGAACATGCTGGCGGTTACCGGCGTGATGGACAGCACCTCATACGATACGGCGAACCGCGCGGCATTAACCGGGCCGTTTGACGCCTGCGGCAACGCCGCGGCATGGTGCCTGAGCGCGCCAGGTTACAGCGATTATCGCTTTCAGAATGCCGATGGCACCTGGGTGAATGCGCGTAGCTACGGCACCTCGTTTGCCGCACCGCGCGCCGCTGCAGCGGCTTCGCAAGTGTTGCAGCGCTTTCCGTGGATGAGCGGCTACAACCTGCAGCAGACGCTGCTGACCACCGCCACTTATCGCAGCGATGCTTATGCAGGCGCTGCGGATAGCGCCAACGGGCGGCCTTACAACGATACCTTCGGCTGGGGCGATCTCAACCAGGCGAAAGCGCTGAACGGTCCGGCGATGTTTTGGGCCGATGATTTTCACGCCAGTCTGGATGCGGGCAGCTATGTCTTCTCTAATGCCATCAGCGGCGATCGCGGCCTGATCCTTGACGGCGCGAATAATGGAGGCGTGCTGCAGTTAACCGGCAACAACAGTTACCTCGGCCAGACCAGCGTTTCGGCAAATACGTTGCTTATCGATGGCGCGATTGCTGGCAGTGCCAACGTCAGCGGCAGCGGCACCCTTGGCGGCAGCGGCGTGATTGGCGGCAGCTTACTCAATCAGGGATCGGTCAACGGCGGCTTGCAGGTGCAAGGCGATTACCAGCAACGCAGTAATGGCGTGCTGAATATTGCGCTGAACAGTCCGCTGCGCGTAGCGGGCCACTCGACGCTGGACGGCACGCTGAACCTTGCGCCACCGTCATCAACCTATGTAGTGAAACAGCAGGAAACGCTGCTGACCAGCGATGCGGGCGTCAGCGGCCAGTTCAGTCAGGTCAATACCGGCGTGTTCCTTGATGGTTCGGTCAGCTACAACGCCAACAGCGTGATCGGCCAGCTGACGCGTAAAAATACTGCGGCAGCAGCGGCAGCGATGGGCATCAACGGCACCAGCACCCAGCAAACGGCCGCAAATCTGGAGCAGGCGTTCAGCGTGGCGGATAGCTGGCAGCAACAGGGATCGCTTAGCAGTGCGCAGCAGTCGGCACTGGGCGCGGCCGGAGCTTTCCAGACGCTGGCGGATGCCAGCAGTGCGCAGGCTGCCATCAATTCACTTTCCGGTCAGGCGCACGCCTCCAGCAATGCGGTGCTGTTTAACGCGCTGGATTATCAAAGCCGCCTGTTGAGCAATCGCATCGCCGACGCCAGCGCCGACAATCGTTACGGCTTCTGGATCGAGAGCGGTCAACTGCGCGGTTCGCTGGATCAGGCGGGCTACCTCGGCACCGATTATCGCAACACGCTTACTGCGCTGGGCGTAGATAGTGATTTAGGCGTTTCCGGTCTGCGCGTGGGCGTGGCCTGGACGCAGAATCAGATCGATTCCACCTACGACCAAACTGGCGGCACCAGCCGTAATCGTCTGCAAGGCGCGATGCTGTATAGCCGTTACGATTTGACGCCAGAGTGGTATCTGCAGGGCAATCTTAGCTATCAACATGGCCGTGATGAGTTGAAGCGTTTGGTGTTGCTGGATGAAGCTTCGCCGGTGTCATCAACCACCAGCAGCAACAGCTGGCAGGCGGCGCTGCAAAGCGGCTATCGCTGGACAATTGAGGATAACTATCGCCTCGAACCGTATCTCGGCTGGCGTGAAACCGGGCTGGATACCGGTGCGTTTGAGGACAAAGGCAGCGCGTTTGGTCTGAGTGGTGACGGCGACAGCTATCGACGTAGCGTGGGATATAGCGGTTTGAGTATCAGCGCACGGCAGGATTGGTCGGCTGGATTGTGGAGCATGCTGAGCATGTATGGCGAATATCAGTACGCGTTCAACAATCCGTCGATGGATGTCAGCGCGCGCTGGGGTGGATTTGGTGATGACCAGAACCGCTTCACGATTCCTGGTATGCAGCTCGATCGCCGGTCGCAGTGGTTAGGCGTGCGGTTGGATGTGGCGCAGACGTCATGTGCGCGCCTGTTCCTGCGCGCCGACCAGCACTTCGCCGATCGCGGTGACGAGAAAGTGCTGCGCGGCGGTGTGGATGTGAGTTTCTGATAAACGTTTTAAGGCCAACCAGGTGCGCATAAATGCGCACCCTACGGTGTAGGGTCGCCATTCATGGCGACCTCACGCACATTACATCGGCCAGATATGATCGATGATCAATTGCACCGAACGATTGCCACGATACTCGTTGATATCCAGCTTGTAGGCCAACTGCACCTGACGCACGCTGCTGTCTGGCCACAGCGTGGTATCCACGTTGAAGGCAATTCCATCTAACAGCGGGCCGCCGCCGAGCGGCTCGACCATCACTTTTAAATGACGCTCGCCCACTAACCGCTGTTGTAGCAGCTTGAACTTGCCATCGAACACCGGCTCCGGGAACGCCTGGCCCCACGGACCGGCTTCTCGCAGCATTTCGGCGGTGTGCAGCGTAAACTCCTGCGCATGCAGTTCGCCGTCCGACCAAATCACGCCCTGCAACGCTTCGCCATCCAGCCACTCATCAATTAACGCGGCAAAACGCTCACGGAACTCCTCGTACTTCGCGGTTTCCAGTGACAATCCGGCGGCCATGGCGTGACCACCAAATTTGATCATCAAACCAGGGAACAGCGTGTCGAGACGCTCCAGCGCATCGCGCAGATGCAAACCGGCAATCGAGCGGCCAGAACCTTTCAGCGTGCCGTCTCCGGCGGGAGCGAAAGCGATCACCGGACGATGGAAGCGCTCTTTCAACCGTGACGCCAGAATCCCGACCACGCCCTGATGCCACTCAGGATGGTAAAACGCCAGACCCAGCGGCAGATCGGTGTGCTGGCGCTCCAGCTCATCGCACAGCGCCAGCGCTTCACTCTTCATGCCCTGCTCAATCTCTTTGCGCGTCTGATTCAGCGCATCAAGTTCATTCGCCAGCATGCGCGCCTCGGAGATATCTTCGGTGAGCAGCAACGCCACGCCGACCGACATATCGTCCAGACGACCAGCAGCATTAAGACGCGGACCGACGGCAAAACCGAGATCGCTGGCGGCAAGTTGACGCGCATCGCGATTGGCAATCTCCAGCAGTGCGCGAATCCCGGCGCGGCATTTACCGGCACGGATACGGCTCAAACCTTGCCACACCAGAATGCGGTTGTTGGCATCCAGCGGCACCACATCGGCTACCGTGCCCAGCGCCACCAGATCGAGCAGTTCCGCCAGGTTTGGCTCGGCGCGGCTATCGCTAAACCAGTTTTGCTGACGCAGATGCGCACGCAGCGCCAGCATCAGATAGAAGGCCACGCCAACACCCGCCAGCGAACGTGAAGGGAATTCGCTGTCGTTGAGGTTCGGGTTCACAATCGCTTCGGCGGCGGGCAAGGTTTCACCTGGCAAGTGGTGATCGGTAACCAACACCGGAATGCCGTATTGATGCGCAGTATCCACACCGGAGTGTGATGAGATGCCGTTGTCGACGGTGAGAATCATCTCCGCACCGCGTGCTTTGGCCTGCTCGACCACTTCCGGACTCAAGCCGTAGCCATCTTCGAAACGGTTTGGCACCAGATAATCAACGTTGCCGCCGAGGCTGCGCAGCGCCAGCACGGTTAACGCGGTGCTGGTGGCGCCATCGGCATCGAAATCGCCCACCACCACAATGCGCTTGCCTGCCAGCAGCATCTGGTGCAGCAGCGTCACGGCGGCTTCGATGCCGCCCAGCGTTTGCCACGGCAGCAGATGTTTAGCGCCGCGCTCCAGTTCCAGCGCCTCTTTCACGCCGCGTTGCAGATACAAGCGGCGCAGCAAAGGGGGCAAATCAGCGGGTAGGATGGCTTCGGTCTCGGCTTCGCGCCGACGCAATTCAACAGAATGAATCACTGTGCGTTAACCGCCACGCTTCTGGCCGTCAAGCACCTGCTTCAGCTCTTGCGGTCCCTGATAGCCAGGAATCATCATGCCGCTATCAGTGAGAATGGCTGGCGTGCCCTGAATGCCAAACAGGATGCCGAGTTTGTACTGCTGCTCAATATTGATTTTGCAGGTCGCTGGCGCATCCATCTGCGGCGCATCGCCTTTCATCGCTGCATCGAAGGCTTTGTTACGGTCGGCGCTGCACCAGATGGCGCGCATGGCTTTTTCTACCTGACCGTTCAGACCTTCACGCGGGAAGGCCAGATAGCGCACGGTGATGCCGAGCGCGTTGTAGTCGGCCATCTGCTCATGCAGCTTGCGGCAATAGCCGCAGGTGATATCGGTGAACACGGTGATCACGTGCTGCTCTTTCGGCGCTTTGTAGACAATCATATCTGGCGCCAGCGCGGTGACTTTTTTATCCAGCAGCTGGTTGGTGACGTTGACCGGTTGGCTGCCGCTAACATCATACAGCGGGCCCTGAATCATGTGTTTGCCGTCTTCAGAGACGTAAAGCACGCCGCTTTCGGTCAGCACCGTTTTGATACCCGGTAGCGGTGACGGCTGGATTTCAGCCTGCTGCAATCCCAGTTTTTTCAGCGTTTGCTGAATGGCGTTGTCATCGGCATGCGCCAATCCAGTGCATGCACTGACCAGCAGAGCCAGCATCGTTAGCTGCTTTTTCATCTTAAATCCTTGTTACCGCATCTCAAGCGCGCGGATGATGCTGTTGATGTAACAGACGCAGGCGCTCAGTGGCGACGTGCGTATAAATTTGGGTGGTCGAGAGGTCGCTGTGTCCCAGCAACATCTGTACGACGCGCAAATCGGCGCCATGGTTCAGTAAATGTGTGGCAAATGCGTGGCGCAGCACGTGCGGCGACAGCTTTTCGCTATCGATACCGGCAAGGGTCGCATAGTGTTTGATGCGATGCCAGAAGGTCTGTCGCGTCATTTGCTGCGCGCGCTGGCTGGGAAACATCACGTCCAGCGTTTGCCCGTTGAGCAGCCACGGCCGACCATGTTCCGTATAGTATTCAATCCAGTACACCGCTTCTTCACCTAACGGCACAAGACGCTCTTTGTTGCCTTTACCGATCACGCGCACAACGCCCTGACGCAGGCTGATATCGCTGATGGTCAAACCCACCAGCTCCGTCACGCGTAAACCGGTGGCGTACAGTAATTCCAGCATCGCCTTGTCGCGAAGTTCAAGCGGCACATCAATGCTCGGTGCCTGCAACAAGCGTTCGACCTGATTTTCACTGAGATCTTTCGGCAGACGCTGCGGCAATTTCGGTGCCGACAGCAGCGCGCTGGGATCGTCGCTGCGCACTTTTTCCCGATAAAGATATTGGCACAAGCGGCGAATGGCGCTGAGGGTGCGCGCCGAACTGGTGGCTTTGTAGCCGCCCTCGACGCGTTCGGCGAGAAACTGCTGCAAATCAAGCGCTTCTAACGTCAATAGCGTGCGATCGTGGTGATGCAGCCATCCGGTGAGCGTTTGCAGATCCTGCCGATAAGAGGCGAGCGTGTTCTGCGCCAGATTACGCTCAATCCAAAGCGCATCCAGAAACTGTTCGATCAGATCGCTGTCCTGCACTGTACTCTCCGCCCGTGTGAAATCGTGCTCATTATGCCTGAAAGTAGCCTGCTTCTGGTACAATTGCCCCCGAGTCAGTTTCAGACAGAGCATTAATTGCATGAATATTGGTTTGTTTTATGGTTCGAGCACCTGCTACACCGAGATGACGGCGGAGAAGATTCGCGACTTTATCGGTGAAGAATTAGTCACGCTACACAATTTGAAAGATGACGATCCGTCGCTGATGGAACAGTACGATTTGCTGATCCTCGGTATTCCGACGTGGGATTTCGGTGAGTTGCAGGAAGATTGGGAAGCGATTTGGCCGCAGATTCCGGCGCTGAACTTGCGCGGGAAAATCGTGGCGCTGTACGGCATGGGCGATCAGGGCGAATACGCCGAATGGTTCCTTGATGCGCTGGGCATGCTGCACGAACTGTTGCAGCCGATGGGCGTGCAGTTTGTGGGTTACTGGCCGCTGGAAGGCTATGAGTTTACCAGCAAAAAACCGCTGACCGCCGATGGCAACCAGTTTGTCGGCCTGGCGCTTGATGATGTTAATCAGTTCGAACTGAGCGATGAGCGCGTCGAACAGTGGTGCGAACAGATTCTGACGGAAACTGCAGCGCTGCTTTAAGGCAGCGTTTGCCCCTCGCGCAGAAAACAGCAGGCGCGTAACGTGCGCCATTCACCGGGCGGCAGGTTGTCGTGCATTAACCACAGCCGCCAGCGTTTCCCCTGCTGATTACGCAACACCAGCAAAACGCCATACGGCAACCAATCTGCCCTGCGCTCCGCTCGCCAGCGCACGCCGCGCCACAGCCAGTTGCCCTTCACGTCCAGCGCCAGATGACCTACGCGCTGCACCAAACGGCGCTCGTTGTGCCAGCATTCTGCCAGCAGCAGCACTAACACCGGCGCTTTACTCCACGCCCACGCGTCAGGCCACTCAAGCGCCAGCAGCAAACCGGCGCACAGCAGAAAGAGCGTCACATTCAGTGCGCGCGCACTGCGTGACGCCCGCAGATCACATTGCCACCGGACCGCGTTCACGGTTGCGCTGCTGAATCAGTTTCACCATGCGTTTGAACTCGGGATCGACCGGTTCACCGTGATTCATTAACCAGTTGAACAGATCGGGATCGTCACTCTTTAACAGCGCGATAAACACCTGCTTATCGGTGTCGTCCAGCGAATCATATTCGAATTTGAAAAACGGCATGATAGCGATATCCAGCTCCAGCATGCCGCGACGGCATGCCCATTGGACGCGGGCTTTGTCGTTAATTTCCATGTCTCAGGTTCCATGACTAAAAACAGTGGCGCTCAGTGTACCTGCTTTTTTTTCTCGCTGCAGGCGCTGTGCTTAACCCTGTGCAATGCCTCGGCGTTACATCCCCCAGTTTGCAATGGGTATCACGCGATTTGTGCGCCATATTCAGTAAACAGGTTGCAAAGCCGCACTGCTCTTTTACCATTGCAACCTATTACCTCATTAATCAGGAAAGAGACATGTCGATTTTTACCCTTCCACCTCGCCAGCCTGCTGCATCGTCACGCCTGCCTTTGACCCTGATTTCGCTCGACGAATGGGCGCTGGTGAAGGTGCAGGGCAATGACAGCACGTCTTATCTGCAAGGTCAGCTGACGCTGGATGTTGCGGCGATGGGCGAGACGCAACATCGTCCCGCCGCGCACTGCGATGCCAAAGGAAAAATGTGGAGCAACATTCGTCTGTTCCATCGCACCGAAGGTTACGCTTACGTGGTACGCCGCAACCTGCGCGAGCAGCAGCTTACCGAACTGAAGAAATACGCAGTGTTCGCCAAAGTCACCCTCGTCGCTGATGATGAAGCGGTGCTACTGGGCGTTGCCGGTTTCCAGGCGCGCGCCGCGCTGGCGGGCGTGTTCAGCACGCTGCCGGATGCCGAAACGCCGGTGGTACAGCAAGGTGACAGCACGCTGCTGTGGTTTGCCCAACCAGCTGAGCGTTTCCTGCTGGTGACCACGCCAGACCAGGCAAATGCGCTGAAAGATAAACTGGCGGGAGAAGCGCAGTTCAATGACAGCCTGCAATGGTTGGCGCTGGACATCGAAGCGGGCATTCCGGTGATTGAAAGCGCTACCAGCGCGCAGCTGATTCCACAAGCCACAAACCTGCAGGCGCTAGATGCCATCAGCTTCAAAAAAGGCTGCTACACCGGCCAGGAAATGGTGGCACGGGCCAAATTCCGCGGCGCCAACAAACGCGCACTCTATTGGCTGGCGGGTAAAGCCAGCAAAGTGCCGGACGTTGGCGGTTCAATGGAGCTGCAGATGGGCGATAAATGGCGTCGTACTGGCACGGTATTGAGCGGCGTGCAGCTGGATGACGGCAGCGTTTGGGTGCAGGTGGTGATGAACAACGATTTGGAACCGGATAGCGTATTACGCGTGGAAGGTGATGAAAGTGGCAAGTTGACCATTCAGCCGCTGCCGTATTCATTGACAGAATAATTGCGCACCAAACCCGTAGGGTCGCCATTTATGGCGACCTGGATCGAGCTTACATGACGTAAAAATAAATCGCGCAGAAGTGCAACACGCTGCCGCCAAGCACAAAACCATGCCAGATGGCGTGACTATAAGGAATGCGGCGCGAGACGTAGAAAATCACCCCCAGCGAATAAACAATCCCACCGGCAGCCAGCAGCCAAATCCCGCCCGGCGACAGTTTGATCGCCAGCTGATAAATCACCACCAGCGATAACCAACCCATACCGAGATAAGTCACCAGCGACAGCGCTTCAAAGCGGTGAGCAAAGGCGATTTTAAACAGGATACCGGCCAGCGCCAGACTCCAAATCACCACCATCAAACCCTGCGCCAGCGGCGAATTGAGCCCCACCAGCAAAAACGGCGTGTAAGTGCCGGCAATCAACAGATAGATGGCGCAATGATCAAATTTCTTCAGCCAGTATTTGGCTTTTTGATGGGGAATTGCGTGATACAGCGTTGAGGCGAGATAGAGCAAAATGATGCTGCCGCCGTACAGGCTGTAACTGGTGATTGCGGTGATGTTAGCTTGTGATTCAACGGCTTGTGTCAGCATTAACACCAGCCCGATGATACCGAAAATGCAGCCGATTCCGTGGCTGATACTATTGGCGATCTCTTCTGCCAACGAGTAGCCCTGGGTAATAACTGGGTTTTGTACCATGAAGGGATTCCTGAACAACGGAAAAAGCGAGTGTGCTATTTCTGAGCAACCAGAGTAACCGGGATAATTTTCAGAGTACACATGTACGCTAAATTAAATCTGTGAGTGGGTGTGACAGGTGAGAGATTGATTAAATTAGCGGGAATCGGTCGCCATTAATGGCGACCATACGGTGATTTGCTGGTGTTTTGTGCATAAATGATCATCGTTTTCAAGTTTTGTAGGGTCGGCATTTATGCCGACCTGGTTAATTATCGCCCGCCAGCCGCATCAATAAAGGTGCCCGTCACATAAGACGCGGCATCGCTCGCCAGCCAGACAATCGCTTCAGCAATCTCTTCGGCCTGACCACCGCGTCCCATTGGCAATATGCTCGCCAAACGATCGACTCGGCCCGGCTCGCCGCCATCGGCGTGCATGTCGGTATAAATAAGGCCAGGGCGCACGCTGTTGACGCGAATGCCCTGCGCCGCCACTTCCAGCGATAAACCTTTGGTCAGCGTATCCATCGCTCCTTTTGAGGCGGCATAATCCACATATTCACCCGGTGCACCGAGACGTGACGCGGCGGATGACACATTGACGATAGCACCACCTTTGCCGCCATGATGCGTACCCATGCGTTTCACCGCCTCACGGCAGCAGATGAACGTGCCGGTAACGTTAGTGGCGAACACGCGTTGAATACGTTCGGCATCCAGATCTTCCACCCGGCATTGGGTAAACAAAATACCGGCATTATTCACCAGCACACGCAGTTCGCCCTCTTGCTGATCCAACTCGGCAAACATGCGTATAACCTGCGCTTCATCGGCGATATCGGCCTGCAGCGCAAAGGCACAGCCGCCCTGCGCTTCAATCTCTGCCACCACGCTTGCCGCTTCGGCTTGACGCTGGCGATAGTTGATCGCCACGCGATAACCCGCCTGCGCCAGCAATAATGCAGTTGCGCGTCCAATTCCACGGCTGCCGCCGGTAATCAAAGCCAGATCCATTTTTGCCTCCAAAAAAAAGGGCCGAATAATCGGCCCTTCATAAATACTACCCGTAACTTTAGCCTAAATATATTCGCTCATTGGCACACACGAGCAGAACACGTTGCGGTCGCCAAATACATCATCCAGACGTTTCACCGTCGGCCAGTATTTGTTAGCGCTGCCGGCCGGGAACACCGCCAGTTCGCGGGTGTACGGATGCGCCCAGTCGCCGACGATTTCAGTCTGCGTATGCGGCGCGTTCACCAGCGGGTTATCTTCCAGCGGCCATTCGCCATCGGCAACACGATCGATTTCCATGCGGATCGCCAGCATCGCATCGATAAAGCGATCCAGCTCAATTTTGCTTTCTGATTCCGTTGGTTCAACCATCAGCGTTCCCGCAACCGGGAATGACATAGTTGGCGCATGGAAACCGTAATCGATCAGACGTTTAGCAATGTCCAGCTCACTGATGCCGGTCTGCTCTTTCAGCGGACGAATGTCGAGAATACATTCGTGCGCCACGCGGCCATCGCGGCCCGCATACAGAATCGGATAAGCAGATTGCAGACGGCTGGCGATATAGTTGGCGTTCAGAATCGCCACGGAACTGGCTTGCTTCAGACCTTCTGCGCCCATCATGCGGATATACATCCAGCTGATTGGCAGAATCGATGCACTACCGAACGGAGCAGCAGAAACCGCGCCTTGCTGCGTCAACACACCATCAATTTGCACTACGCTGTGACCGGGTACGAACGGCGCCAGATGCGCTTTCACGCCGATTGGGCCCATACCTGGACCGCCACCGCCGTGCGGGATGCAGAAGGTTTTGTGCAGGTTGAGGTGCGATACGTCAGCGCCGATGTAACCCGGCGTGGTGATACCAACCTGCGCATTCATGTTGGCGCCGTCGAGATATACCTGACCGCCGTGCTGATGCACGATCTGGCACACTTCACGGATGGTTTCTTCGTAAACGCCGTGCGTTGACGGATAGGTCACCATGATGCACGACAGCTGCTCACCGACCTGCGCGGCTTTCTCACGCAAATCGCCGAGATCGATGTTGCCTTGTTTATCACAAGCCACCACCACAACCGACATGCCCGCCATTTGTGCAGATGCCGGGTTGGTGCCGTGCGCCGAGCTTGGGATCAGGCAGACATTACGTCCACCTTCGTTGCGGCTTTCGTGGTAACGACGAATCGCCAGCAGACCGGCGTATTCGCCCTGCGCACCCGAGTTGGGCTGCATGCACAGCGCATCGTAGCCGGTCAGTTGCACCAGCCATTGCGACAGCTGGCCAATCATCTGCAGATAACCCGACGCCTGCTCAGCCGGGCAGAATGGATGCAGTTCGGCGAATTCCGGCCAGGTGATCGGAATCATCTCCGCCGCAGCGTTGAGTTTCATGGTGCACGAACCGAGTGGGATCATCGCCTGATTCAGCGCCAGATCCTTTTTCTCCAGGCTGTGCATGTAACGCATCATCTCCGTTTCGCTGTGATGACGGTTGAACACCGGATGCGTCAGGAAGGCGCTCTCACGCACCTGACCCGCCGGGATCGCGCTGTTTTCCGCAGCAACGGCGGCATCCAGCGCATCAATGTCCTGGCCGTGCGCATCGCCCAGCAGGATCGCGAACAGCGCTAGTACATCTTCACGTGCGGTGGTTTCATCCAGCGTAATGCCGACGGCATTGTGGATATCGCTGCGCAGGTTGACGCCAAAGCTCTGCGCGCGGTTCAGTACCGCCGCTTTATCGGCCACTTCAACCGTCAGCGTATCGAACCAGCTGTTGTGACGCAGCTTCAGACCGCCGTTTTGCAGGCCCGCAGCCAGAATGCTGGTCAGACGGTGAATACGGGATGCAATGCGTTTCAGGCCAACCGGACCGTGATACACCGCATAGAGACCGGCGATATTTGCCAGCAGCACCTGAGATGTACAGATGTTGGAGTTGGCTTTCTCACGACGGATATGTTGCTCGCGGGTTTGCATCGCCATGCGCAGCGCGGTGTTACCGGCGGCATCGCGTGATACACCAATGATGCGGCCTGGCATTGAGCGTTTATGCTCGTCGCGGCTGGCGAAGAACGCAGCGTGTGGGCCGCCGTAACCCATTGGCACGCCGAAACGCTGGGCAGAACCGAAGACGATATCCGCGCCCTGCTTGCCTGGCGCTTCTAACTGCACCAGCGCCATGAAGTCTGCCGCTACGCTCACCACCACTTTGCGGCTTTTCAGCTCGGCAATCAGTGCGCGGTAATCGTGCACTTCACCGTGCGTGCCAACCTGTTGTAGCAATACGCCGAATAGATCGTCGTGATCTAATACCTTGTCAGCACTATCAATAATCAGTTCAAAACCAAAGGTTTCTGCGCGGGTGCGCACCACATCCAGCGTCTGTGGATGGATGTCATTGGCGATGAAGAATTTGGTAGCGGTTTTCAGTTTGCTGACGCGCTTGGCCATCGCCATCGCTTCGGCTGCGGCGGTCGCTTCATCCAGCAGTGACGCGGAAGCGATATCAAGACCGGTCAGATCCAGCGTCAGGGTTTGGAAGTTCAGCAGCGCCTCAAGACGGCCCTGTGACACTTCTGGCTGATACGGCGTATACGCGGTGTACCAGCCTGGGTTTTCCAGCATGTTACGCAGGATAACCGGCGGTGTGATTACCGCGCTGTAGCCCATGCCGATCCAGGATTTGTAGCGTTGGTTCTGACTGGCAATGGCTTTCAGCTCTGCCAGCGCTTGCTGCTCGGTCGCGGCGTCGCCCACTGCCGGCGGGCCAGGCAGTTGGATATCGGCAGGCACGATAGAACTAATCAATGAAGAGAGCGAACTGGCACCGATCGCTTTCAGCATTAAGTCCTGTTGTTCCGGCGTAGGACCGATGTGGCGCTCAATGAAAGCACCGTTGTGTTCAAGCTGGCTGAGAGTCTGGGTCATTTGCAGTAAATCCTGAATCGGGCTGGGTTACAAAAATGGCGTTAAATCAGGCAGATAAAAAAGAAGGTGGCGCAGCGCGTCACCTTCTAAAACTACCGGTTACTCGTCGATCGCGGCTTTGTAGGCATCAGCATCCAGCATGGCGTCGAGCTCTGACGCGTCGCTGGCTTTGATGCGGAACAGCCAACCATCGGCGTACGGCGCGCTGTTCACCAGCTCTGGCGAATCGCCCAGTTGGCCATTCACCGCAACAATTTCACCGCTCAGTGGCGCATAGATGTCTGAAGCCGCTTTCACAGACTCCGCAACGGCGCAGTCATCACCGGCCGCGAAAGTGGCGCCAACGTCGGGCAGATCGACAAACACCATATCGCCCAGCAGTTCCTGTGCGTGTTCGGTGATACCAACAGTAAAGGTGCCGTCGGCTTCTTTACGGACCCACTCGTGGCTATCGCGGTATTTCAATTCACTTGGCACATTGCTCATTGGCCATTTCTCCTGAAAAAAATTACTGGGCGACCGGCTTACCGGCGCGAACAAAAATCGGTTTGGTGACGTTTACTGGCATTTCACGGTTGCGGATTTCCACAATCGCCTGCTCACCAATTCCTGCTGGCACACGCGCCAGCGCGATGCTGTAACCCAGGGTTGGTGAGAAGGAACCACTGGTAATAATACCTTGCTGCGGCTGGCCTTGTTGATCGGTGAAACGCACCGTTAAGCCGTTACGCAGCACGCCTTTTTCGGTCATCACCAGGCCAACCAGCTTCTCGGTGCCGTGCTCGCGCTGCGCCTGCAGGGCATCACGACCAATGAAATCGCGATCGGCAGGTTCCCAGCTGATGGTCCAGCCCATATTGGCGGCGAGCGGCGAAACGCCTTCATCCATCTCCTGACCGTACAGGTTCATGCCCGCTTCCAGACGCAACGTGTCACGCGCGCCGAGCCCCGCCGGTTTGACACCTGCGGCCAACAGCTGCTGCCAGAAAGCGGCAGCTTCAGTGGCAGGCATGGCAATCTCATAACCCGCTTCGCCGGTGTAACCGGTAGTGGCGATAAACAGGTTTTCTGCCTGAACGCCAAAGAAGGGTTTCATACCGGCAACGGCATCACGCTGAGTGGCGCTAAATAGCGTTTGTGCTTTCTGCTGCGCGTTTGGACCTTGCACCGCAATCAGCGCCAGATCGTCACGCTCGGTCAGCTCCACGCCAAACGGCTGCGCATGCTGTTTAATCCACGCCAAATCTTTCTCACGCGTGGCGGAGTTCACCACCAGACGGAAGAAATCTTCGCTCATAAAGTAAACAATCAAATCATCAATGACGCCAGCGGAGGCATTCAACATGCCGGTATACAGGGCTTTGCCCGGCTGGGTCAGCTTGGCGACATCGTTCGCCAGCAGATAGCGCAGGAATTCGCGGGTACGTGCGCCGCGCAGATCGACGATGGTCATGTGGGAAACATCAAACATGCCGGCATCGTTACGCACCGCGTGATGCTCATCCATTTGCGAGCCGTAATGTAGCGGCATCATCCAACCGTGGAAGTCCACCATGCGCGCACCGCTTGCCTGATGCTGTTCGAATAGAGGCGTTTGCTGAGTCATAACCATCCTGTGAATACAAGTGAGTGTGACGCGCCTGCGTCGCCTTAGCAGGCTGACGCAAACGTTCTCTTTATGCTGAAGTTATCACCTAATGCGGCAATTAACCATGAGGAAAACGAGGGCGAAACACTACCACCTTTCAATGAGCCACCGAACAGCCACTAGCATAAATCACTGCGTTATTGTGATTTGCCTCGCACAAAATACGACTAAATTACTTTCATGCAGCAAATTGAGGGAATAGACGCCACAGGATTAAGAAATGCTCCGGCATGCGCAGGGCTATAGCATGAATTAAACTAATGCGAATTGAGGGGTAAAATTAGAATAAATCAAACGAGGCGCAATTGCGGTGCAGCGCTGCATCATTGCGGTGCAGCAAAGAAAATGGGGTTGATTTGGGCGTGATGGGTGTTTGTTGAAAGGTCGCCATGAATGGCGACCCTACGGATATTGGGCGGGGGTGCACATTGATCCGCACCTGGGATTTTTTGCTTAGGTGATTAGCGTATCCAGCTGGGTAGATCGTTAAGCCCCATCGCCTGTTTCAGCATCAGTGGTTTGACGCCCGGCAAAGTATCGGCGAGCTTGAGGCCAACATCACGCAGCAGCTTCTTCGCCGGATGGGTGCCGGCAAACAGTTCGCGGAAACCTTGCATTCCTGCCAGCATCATCGCCGCGCTGTGCTTGCGGCTGCGCTCATAGCGACGCAAATAGAGATGCTGCCCAATGTCTTTGCCTTCCTGATGCAGGCGGCGAATTTCACCAATTAATTCAGCTGCATCCATAAATCCAAGATTCACGCCCTGCCCTGCCAGCGGATGGATGGTGTGGGCGGCATCGCCGACCAGCGCCAAACGGTGCGCGGCAAAGTTACGCGCATAACGCGCTGTTAGCGGGAAGGTTTTACGTTCGCTCTCGACCTGACACAAACCAAGACGCATATCAAACGCCACCGACAGCTGCTGATTAAATAGCGCTTCCGGCATCGATTGCACGCGCGCCGCTTCCTGCGGCGAGAGCGACCAGACGATCGAGCATAAATGCGGATCCTGCATCGGTAGAAACGCCAGAATACCGTCGCCATGGAACACCTGACGCGCAATGGCATCATGCGGCATATCGGTGCGGATGTTTGCCACCAGCGCGTGATGTTCGTAATCCCAGAAGGTCAGCGGAATATCCGCTTTGTCGCGCAGCCACGAATTCGCGCCGTCGGCAGCAACCAGCAAACGGGCGCTCATCATGCTGCCATCTTGCAGGGTAATAAAAGCTTCGTTATCGCCAAACGCCACTTGCTGCAACTGCGCCGGGGCAAACAGCGTGATATCGCTGCTCTGACTGGCGCGCTGCCACAACGCGCTGTGAATCACTTCATTTTCAATGATATGACCGAGGTGCGATAAACCCTGCTGCTCATCATCAAAGCTGATCGAACCGAAGCTATCCTGATCCCACACTTCCATGCCGTGATAGGCGCTGGCACGCAGCGCCAGAATGCTCGACCAGACATCGAGCTTTTGCAGCAGGCGCTCGCTGGCAGCGTTGATGGCGGAGACGCGAATCGACGCCTTGGCCGCCGGATCAAACTGTGGCTCGGGTGCTTTTTCCAGCACGGCAACGCGTAAGCCGCTGCCTTGTAGTCCGCAGGCGACGGCCAAACCCACCATGCCGCCTCCGGCAATTGCCACATCAAAAGTTTGCATTGCTGCCCCTTAATTCGTGCTTAACGCTTAACCCAGCCGAGCGTGCGCGCGGCAAGTGGATTTCGTAGCCAAGGCAGATGGTCCATCGCCACCAGCCCAAGATTTCGTCCTGCTACCAACGGCGCATAGCGGTTAGCAAACAGTCGGACTAAACCGTCAGTGACGCCAACCGTGGCGGCACGATCCGGCTGACGTCGCGCGGCAAAATGCTGTAATACCGCGAAACTACCGGGATCTTGCTGCTGACGATGTGCGCCCGCCAGCGTTTCCGCCAGCGACATCACATCGCGCAGACCGAGATTGAAGCCTTGTCCGGCAATCGGATGCAGCGTTTGTGCCGCGTTGCCCACCAGCGCCAGACGATGCGTCACCTGACGTTCGGCGGTTTGCAGCGCCAGCGGATAATGCTCGCGTTGACCGGTATGCGTTAAACGCCCCAACCGCCAGCCAAATGCGCGCTGCAGTTCTTGCAGGAAAGTGGCATCGTCCCACTGCTTAATGGTTGCTTGCGCCTCAAGCGGATGGCACCACACCAGTGACATGCGATTGTCGGACATCGGCAACAACGCCAGCGGGCCGTGCTCGGTAAAGCGCTCAAAAGCGCGGCCCTGATGCGGCAATTGCGTCGACACATTGGCAATCACCGCCAGTTGCTGATAATCATCGCGCTGCCAGGTGATGCCGCAGGACGCGCCTAAAGGTGAACGCGCACCGTCGGCGGCCACCAGTAATGCGCCTTCCAGTTGTTCGCCGCTGTTCAACATAACCTGCACGTTATCCGCCGTACGCGATACCGAGGTAACGTGATCCGGGCAGCGCAGCGTGACGCCTGGCGCTTTCTGCAGGCGTTGAAACAGTCGCTGGCCGACATCAAACAGTTCGACCACCTGGCCGAGCGCGGGAACCTGATGATCTTGTGCTTTAAGCGAAACAAAGCCGGTATGACCGCGATCGGAAACGTGAATATCGGTAATTGGCGTGGCGCAATCGGCCAGCGAGCGCCACAGATCGATATCCGCCAACTGCTGGCAAGTACCTGCCGCCAAAGCAATCGCGCGTCCGTCAAAGCCAGGATGTGCGCGGCTGTCGGGCTGGCTGCGCTCAATTAGGGTAACCGGCAGCTGGCCTTGCGTCAGATGTGAAATCGCCAGCGCCAGAGTCGCACCGGTCATGCCGCCGCCGGCAATCAAAATGCTCATGCGTGACGTGCCGCTGCCATCAAGGCTTCAATCGCGTCGGCGTCTTTCACTACGCTGTCGGTGAGATTTTCGTTGCCGTCAGCGGTGATGACGATGTCATCTTCGATGCGAATGCCAATACCGCGATATTGTGGCGGCACTTTGGCATCTGGCGCGATATACAAGCCTGGCTCAACGGTCAGCACCATGCCTGACTCAAGTAAGCGGTCGCGGCTTGGCGTGCCGTAATGGCCAACATCGTGCACATCCAGCCCCAGCCAGTGGCCCAAACCGTGCATGAAGAACGGACGATGCGCCTGCTCTTCAAACAGCGTATCGATGTTGCCATCCAGAATGCCGAGATCGACCAGCCCGGTGATCATGATGCGCACCACTTCGTCATTGACGTCATGGATGCTGATGCCCGGACGGAACATCGACAGCGCTTTGTAGAGCGAGGCCAGCACGATGTCGTAGATAGCACGCTGCGGCTCGCTAAAGGTGCCGTTGACCGGGAAAGTACGGGTGATATCGCCCGCGTAGCCGTGGAATTCACAGCCTGCGTCGATCAGCACTAAGTCGCCATCGCGCATCTCACATTCGTTTTCGGTGTAGTGCAGAATGCAGCCATTTTCGCCGGAACCGACAATGGTGTTGTACGAGGGGAAGCGCGCGCCGTGGCGATTGAATTCGTGATGAATTTCGCCTTCCAGCTGATATTCAAACATACCGGGACGACAGGCTTGCATCGCTCGGGTGTGCGCCAGCGCGCTGATTTTGCCGGCGCGGCGCAGAATCTCAATCTCTTCCGCACTTTTGAATAGACGCATTTCATGCACCCACGGACGCCAGTCGGTAAGCGTATCCGGCGCGCTGAGGTTCTGACGGAAGCCGCGACGCAGTTTTTCCAGCGCGCTGAACACCAGCCGATCGGCTTCTGCGTATTCGCCCTGCGCGTGGTAAACCACATCCAGACCGTTAAGCAGTTGATGCAGCTGCTCGCCAATGTCATCCCACGGCAAAGCGCGATCGACACCCAGCTTCGCCGGTGCGGCATCCTGACCAAGGCGGCGACCAAACCAGATTTCGGCTGTCAGGTCACGCACGCGATTGAACAGCACGCTGTGATTGTGCTTATCATCACTTTTGATTAATACCAGCAGCGCCTGCGGTTCGTTAAAACCGGTGAAGTACCAGAAGTCACTGTTTTGCCGAAAGTTGTATTCGGTGTCGTTGCTGCGCGTCACTTCAGGTGCTGCAAAAATCAATGCAGCGCTGCCTGGCGCCATGCGGGCAATCAGCGCCTGACGACGTTGTTGAAACGTATCCAAGGTAATCATGTTTGCACTCCCTGTTGAAGACGGGCCACAACGCGCCCGCATTGACGCGCTTAGTGTAACGTAGGTTTCTGTACTTCTGGTGCGGTTGGCTGATGCTGGCGCGTGAAGGTGTCGTGGCACAGCAGAGCGGCAACGCGCACGTACTCAATCACCTCTTCAAGCGACTGCTCCAGCTCTTCCTGATCTTCATCTTCGTCATAGCCAAGCTGTGCGATAGTGCGCAGATCGTCAATCGCTTCACCGGTTTCACCGGTCACTTTCTCCAGCTTAGGCTGAGTGACGCCCAAACCGAGCAGGAAGTGGTTTACCCAACCGGCCAGTGCATCCGCGCGATCGAATACCGTGATGTCATCATCTTCCGGCAACATCAGCTGGAACATAAAGCCTTCGTCTTCCAGCGTGGTCGCCAGGCTTTCATGCAGCGCTTGCAACGGCTGAGACAGGCTCTGCGAAAACGCCATGCCTTCGTTGGTGAGATCGTGAACCATGGTTTTCCAACTGGTATCCTGATTGCCGCCGCACAGAATCCCGGAAAGGAGACCATGCATTTCGGCTGGCGTCATGCCCACGCCCTGCTGTGAAAGGGCCGCGGCCAGCGTGTTGTAACTCGGCGTTGCGTTCTGTAAAGACATAAGCTTTGGTCGTCGTTGGCGGAATAAGTTCGTGTTATGCTACCACCAGGTGCCTCTGGGTTTCCAGAAAAGGGGTTGTAACTTATAACTCGGGTATATATAGTTTCGCACCTCCCAACCCATTGACCGGTAAGGGAGATGCGATCGAAGTAATCAGTTAGGATGGTGGCATGTCTGCACAACCAGTAGATATTCAAATTTTTGGTCGTTCGTTAAGAGTGAATTGCCCGCCTGAACAGCAAGATGCGCTGAATCTGGCCGCAGAGGATCTCAATCAACGGTTGCAAGATTTAAAAGTTCGCACTAGAGTCACCAATACAGAGCAACTGGTGTTCATCGCCGCGTTAAACATCTGCCACGAGTTGGCACAAGAGAAAGGTAAGACGCGCGACTATGCAGCAAACATGGAACAACGTATCCGCATGCTGCAGCAGACCATTGAACAAGCGTTAGTAGAGCAAGGTCGCATAACTGACCGCCAGGGCCCTAATTTTGAATAACACTTCATGGTCCTCATGCTAGAGTGACGGTGAAGTAAATTTTCTCTGAGATGTTTGCAAGCGGGCCAGTCCCCTGAGCCGATATTTCATACCAACAGAATGTGACGCTCCACAATTTGTGCGCATGCTCGGTCCGTCCGAGAAGCCTAATAGTTGTGACGGCATGTTCACCTTGAACCAAGGGTTCAAGGGTTACAGCCTGCGGCGGCATCTCGGAGATCTCCATTTAGTTCCAATCTGCATCCCCCGGTTCGCATGATATAGTGCTGGAAACAGCCCAATCTGCCGGGGATATCATGTCAGCGCCCTCACTTCTCGACCGTCAAGAAATCCGTCAGCACGTGCGCCATTTGCGCCGCAATCTCACATCTGAACAGCAAGAACAGGCCGCCGATCAATTGGCTGAACACGCCATCAACATTGCGCCGATCGCTAATGCCCAACGCATTGCGCTGTTTTTGTCTGTCGATGGAGAGATCAACACCCGCCCGTTGATCGCCAAACTGTGGCAGCAGAAAAAGCAGGTCTATTTACCGGTGCTCCATCCCTTCTCGCCTGGCAATCTGTTGTTTATCCGTTACACGCCAGAAACTTCACTCACGCCAAATAAGCTACGCATTCCGGAACCGCCGTTAGACATCACGCAGTTGGCAACGCTGGATCAACTCGATGTGATGCTGGTGCCGCTGGTGGCGTTTGATCATTCGGGTCAACGTTTGGGAATGGGCGGCGGATTTTACGATCGCACGCTGCAACACTGGCAGCAGCATGGTTTTCTTCCGGTGGGAATCGCACATGATTGTCAACGCGTAGAAGCGCTGCCGGTCGCCGCATGGGATGTGCCGCTACCCGCAATACTGACGCCATCGAAACTGTGGCAATGGGAAGCGTAAACAGGAAAAACAAAGGGCGCCAATGGCGCCCTGTTTAATCAGTACAGCAGACGGGCGCGGATGGTGCCCGGAATCGCCTTCATCGCCTGCAGCGCTTTATCCGCTACATCTTTTTCCGCATCGATATCAATAACCACATAACCCATCACCGGCGTAGTTTGCAGATACTGAGCCGCGATGTTGATGCCCTGTTCGGCAAAGATCAGGTTGATGGCCGTCAACACGCCTGGACGGTTTTCGTGGATGTGCAACAAACGGCTCGCGCTCGCCGCATGCATTGGCAGCGAGACTTCCGGGAAGTTAACCGCAGACAGTGTTGAACCGTTGTCCGAATACTTCGCCAGCTTGCCAGCCACTTCAATTCCGATGTTTTCCTGCGCTTCCTGCGTTGAACCGCCAATGTGCGGCGTCAGGATCACGTTATCAAACTCGCACAACGGTGAGTTGAACGGGTCGCTGTTGGTTGCAGGTTCAACCGGGAACACGTCGATGGCGGCACCGGACAGATGTTTGTTTGCCAGGGCATCACACAGTGCCGGAATATCAATTACGGTACCGCGCGCGGCGTTGATTAGCAGCGCGCCTGGCTTCATCAGCGCCAGCTCTTCGGCACCAATCATGTTCTGGGTCGATTGGGTTTCAGGAACGTGCAGACTCACCACGTCGCTCATGTTGAGCAAATCGGAGAGATGACGCACCTGCGTCGCGTTCCCCAGTGGCAGCTTGCTTTCGATATCGTAGAAGAACACGTGCATACCGAGGCTTTCTGCCAGCACACCCAGCTGCATGCCGATGTGGCCGTAACCGATGATGCCCAGTTTCTTGCCGCGTGCTTCAAACGAACCGTTGGCGACTTTATTCCAGATGCCACGGTGCGCTTTGGCGTTGGCTTCAGGAATGCCACGCAGCATCAGCAGCATTTCGCCAATCACCAGCTCAGCCACTGAACGGGTGTTGGAGAACGGTGCGTTGAACACCGGCACGCCGCGTTTTGCCGCAGCACCAAGATCAACCTGGTTAGTACCGATACAGAAGCAGCCGACTGCCACCAGCTTTTCTGCGGCAGCGAAGATCTCTTCGGTCAGTTGGGTACGGGAACGGATACCAATGAAGTGCGCATCGCGGATGGAGGATTTCAGCGACTCCGCATCCAGCGCCCCTTTGTGAAACTCGATGTTGGTGTAGCCTGCTGCACGCAGGTTTTCCAGCGCACTCTGGTGAACGCCTTCCACCAGCAGGAACTTAATCTTGTCTTTTTCCAGTGATACCTTTGCCATTTCCCGACCCTATTCAGAATTCAATGAGGACTACCATAAGGTAGCCTTCTGTCAAAATATCAAAAATTTCGTGCGCAGCAATACAAACGATTGCCTTGGAGCCAGCACGCGCCCACGCGGAGGCAGCACAATGCCGTACAAAATCGTGACATCCTGAGTGGACGAAGTACGAACTCACTGCTGATGAATCTTTTGTGACATAAGTCACCAAATTTCAGCCTGGCGAGAAAAGATGTTTTGCGGATGGAAATAACCGGCGCATTACGCGCGCCGGACAGATCATTTTACGATGGTTTTCACGCCGTCAGCGGTGCCAATCAGCGCGACATCGGCGCCACGTCCCGCAAACAGGCCAACGGTCACCACGCCAGGCAGCGCGTTGATGGTTTTTTCCAGCTCGATGGGATCGAGAATACGCAGATTATGCACGTCGAGAATAATGTTGCCGTTGTCAGTAATGACGTTCTGACGATACTCCGGCAAGCCGCCGAGTTTAACCAGTTCACGCGCCACATATGAACGCGCCATCGGAATCACTTCAACCGGCAGCGGGAAATTACCCAGCACATCGACTTCTTTCGATGCATCGGCAATACAGATGAATTTCTTCGCCACCGCCGCAACGATTTTCTCACGCGTCAGCGCTGCACCACCGCCTTTGATCATCTGCATCTGCGGATTGATTTCATCGGCGCCATCGACGTAAACCGACAGTTCATCAATTTCGTTGAGATCAAACACGTGAATGCCTAACGCTTTCAGTTTCTCCGTCGAGGCTTCCGAGCTGGAAACTGCGCCTTCAATCTGATTCTTCATGGTGCCGAGTGCATCAATGAAATGCGCTGCCGTTGATCCGGTACCTACGCCGACAATGGTGCCGGGCTCTACGTACTGCAGGGCTGCCCAACCTACCGCTTTTTTCAGTTCATCCTGGGTCATGGTATGTTTAAAACCTGTGCGACATCGAAGTGCGCGTAGTATAAAACAAGGCGCTGTAAAAAAGCGCGACTGTTAGACAGCCGATTTAACGCTTTGGAAGCCAGCCCGCAAAAATGCGCCGCAGCACAATTTGACAGTTTTATGGCATAGTAACGTCCACCCTGAACGAGAGAGAACAACAATGAAACGCCCGGATTATCGAACGCTTCAGGCGCTGGATGCTGTGATTCGCGAGCGCGGCTTTGAGCGTGCGGCACAAAAACTCTGCATTACCCAATCTGCGGTTTCACAGCGAATTAAACAGCTGGAAAATTTATTTGGTCAGCCGCTGCTGGTGCGCACCGTGCCGCCGCGTCCGACCGAGCAGGGACAAAAGTTACTGGCGTTGTTGCATCAGGTTGAGCTGCTGGAAGAAGAGTGGCTGGGTGATGATAACGGTGGAACCACGCCGCTGTTGCTGTCGCTGGCGGTCAACGCCGACAGTCTGGCAACCTGGCTGCTGCCCGCGCTGAAAGATGTGCTGGCTGATTCGCCGGTGCGCCTGAATTTGCAGGTAGAAGATGAAACCCGCACGCAGGAACGTCTGCGTCGTGGTGAAGTGGTCGGCGCGGTGAGTATTCAGCCGCAGCCGCTGCCAAGCTGCTTAGTGGATCAATTGGGCGCGCTCGATTATCTGTTCTGCGCCTCACCTGATTTTGCTGCACGTTACTTCCCAAATGGCGTGACGCGCTCTGCGCTACTGAAAGCGCCGGCGGTGGCGTTTGATCATCTGGATGATATGCACCAGGCGTTTTTACAGCAGAACTTTGACCTGTCGCCGGGCAGCGTGCCCTGCCACATCGTTAACTCGTCAGAAGCCTTTGTGCAGCTGGCGCGTCAGGGTTCGGTGTGCTGTATGATTCCGCATCTGCAGATTGAGCGCGAGCTGGCGCAAGGTGAGCTGGTGGATTTGACGCCAGGCCTATATCAGCGTCGTATGCTGTATTGGCACCGGTTTGCGCCGGAAAGTCGTTTGATGCGCAGCGTGACCGATGCGCTGATTGCGCACGGACATCGCGTGCTGCGACAGGATGTGTTGCCCGTTTAAGCAATGCGTTGCATATGATTGCAGGTGCGCATGTATGCGCACCTAACGAAAATCCCACCAAATAACCGTAGGGTCGCCATTAATGGCGACCTGGTAAACAGACTTACGGCGTATTCGGTTTGATTTCGAACACCACATCCACCTGATCGTCAAAGTGAATGCTCTGCTGCTCGTAAGTTTGCTGCGCGGTGGTATCAGCAGGTGCAGCGGCGGCTTTATACATACGCGCCATCGGCATCGGCTGGTAGTTCGCAACGTGATAGCGAATGCTGTAAACCGAACCTAACTTAGCGTTAAACCCTTCTGCCAGCGCATTAGCCTGCTGCGTAGCATTGGCGATCGCCACTTTACGCGCCTTCTCTTTATAGCTGTCCGGATTTGCGACACCCAGTTCAACCGAACGAATTTCATTCAGGCCAGATTTTAACGCGCCATCCAGCAGCTCGTTCAGCTTGTCCAGCTGACGCAACGTTACCTGTACCTGACGCTCGGCACGATAGCCTTTCAGTACCGACTTACCTTCTTTGGTGTAATCGTACTCTGGCTGCGTGCTGAGGTTTGCCGCATCAATATCTTTTTTCTCGATGCCGTTCTTTTGCAGGAAATCGAAATATTGCGCCACGCGGTCATCAGCTTGCTTTTTCGCTTCCGCCGCGTCTTTCGACGAAACACTCACCACAATAGCGAGCCTGGCGATATCAGGCGTGGCATCAACGCTTGCCTGTCCAGACGTCACCACATGCGGTCCATTCGGCAATTCGCCTGCCTGAACTAAACCGGACAGTGCGCCGGTGCTCATTACGGCGGCCAGCGCCAGTGCTTTCAGTTTCACGAAAGTCCTCCTTGAGGGATTCAATTTGCAGGTCGCCACTATGGCTAAACCCAAAACACATTACCATGCGTGATGCTCTGAGTTTTGATTCAGCAAAAAGTTCGGGCACTCTGCTGTTTTAACCTCGCCGCGATCGCAAATTTAGCGGTACAGATTCGCCAAAAAAACACTTAAACGTTTCTATTAAAGAAACATCTCTGGGTTCGGGAGAGTTGCCAATGACAGAACAGCCGCTTAGCCAAACTGCCGTCAGCGTTCGCGCTGGACGCACGCGCTTTCTGATGCTCGGTCTGGTGTTTATTAATATCATTATCAATTACATGGATCGTACTAACCTGTCGGTTGCCGCCACGGCAATGGCGGGCGAACTGCGCTTCACGCCGATGGAGATGGGATTGATCTTCTCTGCTTTCGGCTGGATCTACGCTGCGCTGCAGATCCCCGGCGGCTTTCTCATCGATCGCCTTGGCGCGCGCATGGTCTATGGCGTCGGTTTGTTTGCCTGGTCATTGATTACCGCGCTACATGCGCTTGCCAATAGCTTTGGCGCGCTGTTCGGTCTGCGGCTTGGCGTGGGCGCGTTTGAAGCGCCGGTGATGCCCTCCAACAATCGGGTAATTTCCAGCTGGTTCCCGGAGCAAGAGCGCGCCAGTGCGATCGGTATTTACTCCTCAGCGCAGTTTGTCGGCCTCGCCTGCATGACGCCGCTGCTGTTTCATCTGCAGGATGCGTTTGGCTGGCGCGGGCTGTTTTTGATTACCGGATTCGCGGGGATGATTTGGGCGCTGGTGTGGTATTGGCTCTACCGCGAGCCGAATCAACATCAAGGCGTGTCGGAAGCTGAACTCAACTATTTACGCGACAACGGTGCGCTGCTGGAAAGTAGGCAGAATACGCAGCAGTCCAAAGCGCGCTGGGGCGATTTGGTGCAGATGTTCCGCAGTCGCAAATTGGTCGGCATCTATATTGGCCAGTTCACCATTTCTGCCACTTTCTGGTTCTTCCTCACCTGGTTCCCGACTTATCTGGTGGAGTATCGCCACATGGGCTTCATCAAAAGCGGTTATGTGGCTTCGGTGCCCTACTTCGCCGCCTTCTGCGGCGTGCTGCTGGCCGGATTTGCCTCGGATCGCATGATACGTCGCGGTGTTTCTGCCAGCGTGGCGCGCAAGTTGCCGGTGATCCTCGGTCTGTTCCTGACGCTGTTTATCCTTGGCGCCAACTACACCGATGATTCCACGCTGATCATCCTGTTTATGTCGCTGGCATTCTTTGGCAACGGCCTGGCGACCATTACGTGGGTTTTTGTCACGGCGCTGGCACCGCGCCATTTGATTGGTCTGGCGGGCGGCGTATTTAACTTTACCGGCGCGCTCTCCTCCATCGTGGTGCCGATTGCTATTGGTGCGTTAATCGATGGCGATAACTTCGCGCCAGCACTGGCATTTATCGCCGTGCTGGCGGCGATTGGCATCTGCAGTTACCTGTTTATTGTCGGGAAAATCGATCATGTTAGCGCGGAGTAATGACGGTTTGCGCCAGCGATTGCAGCTGTTGCAGCCGCTGCGCGAGATGCGCCTCATCGTCCTGCCAGATTTTGGCGAACGCCAGCGCCGCACGGTTGTTATCAATCGGCTGCGCCATGCTGATTTCACCGTCATCACGATGCCAAATCAGGTAACCATCAGCACGCTTACGCGCCAGCAGCGGCGCGATTTGCTGCCACTGTTCGTCGCTGAAACGCGGACGCAGCGCCTCATCACTCTCCGCCGCCAGCAACGACACGCCAATCACCGATTGCCATGCGGGCAGCATGCGGAAACCGGCCAGCGCCTGGCTGGCGTTGATGCGTTCACCGGGTTCCGAGTGCCAGATGTAGATCACCTGATCCTCCCACAGCACGCCCAGCGCCACCACGATATCGCGCGGCGCATGCAGTTCCAGCTGCGGCAACGCCTGCGCAAACAGCGAAGATCCGCGAATCGCCTGTGCCGCCAGCGCGTGAATACCGGGGCCGGGCAAATAGCGTCGATGCTCATCCTGCGTAGTCAGTCCAATCGATGCCATGGTCATCAGCAGTCGATTCACACGCGTGCTGTTCATCCCCATCTGGCGCGCCAGTTCACGGCAACCCACGGCTTTATCACTGGAAACCAGATATTGCAGGCAGCGAATACCGTCAATCAGGCTTTGGTTGGGTTGAGAAGACATAGATCACCTGCGGCGGGCAAAATCCAATCTTAGCCTTAGAGTCAGAGGAATGAAATGATGCAGACTTTCTCTACGCAAAATGTGCGCGACTTTCCGCAACAACGGCTACAAGCGGAGTTAGTTATCGTCGGCGGTGGACTAGCAGGCGTGTGTGCCGCGCTCGCCGCCGCACGCGATGGCCTTGATGTAGTGCTGATTCAGGATCGTCCGGTACTGGGCGGCAACGCTTCCAGCGAAGTGCGCTTGTGGGCCAACGGCGCTACCTCGCACATGGGCAATAACAATCGCTGGGCGCGCGAAGGCGGCATCATGGGCGAAATCATGGAGGAGAACCTGTGGCGCAACAAAGAGGGCAATCCGGTGCTGTTCGATATGGTGCTGCTGGACATGGTGCAGGCGCAGCCCGGCCTGACTTTGCTGCTTAATACGGTTGTTACCGATATCGAAAAATCTGGCCACCGCTTGCAGTCAGTGCAGGCATTCAATGCCATTAATCAAACGCGTTATCAGGTTTCGGCGTCACAGTTTATCGATGCCAGCGGCGATGGCGTGTTGGGCTATCTGGCCGGTGCGGCACATCGCGTGGGCGCGGAATCTGTGGAGGAGTTTGGCGAGAAGATGGCACCGGGAGAGAATTTTGGCCACAAGCTCGGGCATTCCATTTACTTCTACACCAAGCGCGCAGCGCAACCGGTACGCTTCGTTGCGCCCTCTTTCGCACTGAAAGAGATCACCGCCATTCCGCGCTATAAACGCCTGAGCTCAGAACTGAACGGCTGCGATTTATGGTGGCTGGAATGGGGCGGACGGCTCGATACCGTGCACGAGAGCGAAACCATCAAATGGGAGCTGTGGAAAATTGTCTGGGGCGTGTGGGATTACATCAAAAACTCCGGCGAATTCCCCGATGCCGATAACCTCACCATCGAATGGGTTGGCCTGATTCCCGGCAAACGCGAGAGTCGGCGTTTTCTCGGCGATACCCTGCTTTGCCAGCAGGACATCATCGAACAGCGCGATCACTACGATGCAGTGGCATATGGCGGCTGGTCGATTGATCTGCATCCGGCCGACGGCGTTTATAGCGAACACGATGGCTGTCGCCAGTTCCACAGCAAAGGCACTTACACCATCCCCTTCCGCGCGCTCTACAGCCAGTCGCTGGATAACCTGTTGTTAACCGGCCGACTGATCTCCGCTACGCACGTCGCCTTTGGCAGCGCTCGCGTTATGTGCACCTGCGGAGTGCTGGGCGAAGTGGTGGGTCGCGCGGCAGCGCTATGTCAGCAGCAGCAGATCACGCCTGCCGAGCTAGCGCAGCCGGACCGCGTTGGCCAGCTACAGCAGCATCTGCTGCGTCAGGGTGCGTTTATTCCACGACATCCGTTGGCGAACCCCGCGCGTGATGCGCATGTCACGGTGAGCAGCACCTTACAACTGCGCGCCCTGGCCGCCGATGGAGGCTGGCAGCCACTGAAATCCCGCTGCGCGTTGCTGCTGCCGCTCAAAGCGGGCGAACGTTTGCCAGCGATCAACGTGCAGCTACGCGCTGCAAATGCGCAGAAACTGCAGGTGTCGCTGCTCACCAGCGATAATCAGGCGAATACCTGCGGCGATTGCCATCTGGCCACACAGAGCATCACGGTGAATCAACAAGGCACGTATCGACTGAGCTTTGATTATCGAGCCGATTGCGATCGCTATGTGTTTATCGCCTTTGAGGAGAACGCCGCGATTGAGGTTGCGCTGACCAGCCAGCGTTTGCCGGGCGTGATGATGGTCTTCAACAGTCTGAATCCGCGCGTGGCGAAACGCACACGTCAGATTAACGATGGCGATTACGGCGTTGATGAGTTTGATTTCTGGCTGCCGCGCCGTGCTCCGCAGCAAATCCTGCTGGCCTTTGCGCTGGAAACACCACTGCAACTTTGGCACCGCGATTATCTGCTTAACGGCAAGTTACGCCCGGAACAGCACACCAATTGTTGGGTGCCCGCGCAGGATGATGCGCATCCCAACGCGTGCTGGCACTGGAACGAACCGCAGCGGGCAAAACAGATTACCTTGCTGTTCGACAACGACTTCGATCATGCGATGGAAACGGTGCAAATGGGGCACGCACAGACGGTGACGCCGCACTGCACCACGCATTACCGGGTATGGCTGGATGAGATGCTCTTGGCTGAGGTGACGGAAAATCATCACTCGCTGTGTCATCACGCGGTGCCAGAAGGCGTGAATTTTAGCCAGATTCGGCTGGAGTTGCTCGCCAGTGCGGGCGCGCTGCCCGCACTGTACGGATTACATCTGCATTAGAGAGCGGCAATGCCCTGACGCGCCAGCTGAATGGCGATAAACCACATCACGCCGCCGACCAGCAGATTGATAATGCGCTGCGCCCGCACGGTGCGCAGCCGTGGCGACAGCCACGCCGCCAGCAACGCCAGGCCGAAGAACCAGATGATTGATGCACTCACGGTGCCAAATGCAAACCAGCGACGCGCATCTTCAGAGGGAAGCTGGCTACCGAGGCTGCCGAGCACCACAAAGGTGTCGAGATAGACATGCGGATTGAGCCAGGTGACCGCCAGGATGGTAGCGATAATGCGCCAGCGCCCTTGTTTCAGCTCTGCGTCAGATGCCAGTGAAACATCGCCCTTCCACGCACTGCGCAGCGCGCCCCAGCCGTACCACAGTAGAAACGCCACGCCCGCCCAGGTGATCAGCATCAATAAGATCGGCGATTGATTCAATAACGCGCTGCCGCCAAAAATCCCACCGCAGATCAGTGCAATATCGCTGACGGTACACAGCGATGCGGTCATCAAATGGTAGTGGCGTTTGATGCCCTGATTCATTACGAAAGCATTTTGCGGGCCAAGTGGCAGAATCAGCGCAGCACCAAGAGCAAGCCCTTGTAAATAAACAGATAACACGGAAATAGTCCTAAAGAATGGGGAGATGCGATGCAGTATAGTGACGCGAGGATATTAGAGGAAATTGAAAGATTTAATCGGTCATTAGAATAAGTAATAAAAAGGCACCCGTAGGTGCCTTTCTCAGTTATTCGCTACGTGCGGGCTGTTGCTGCTCGCTCTTCACCTGATGCAGATGTACATCCATCTGCGGATAAGGAATGCCGATGCCGTTCGCGTCCAGCGTACGTTTGAAGTTCTTCATCAGATCCCAATAGACGTTTTGCAGATCGCTGCTTTTGCTCCAGCAACGCACCACAAAGTTGAGCGATGATGCGGCCAGTTCATTCAGGCCGATTTGGATACCCAAATCTTTCAGCACACGCTCATCCGCTTCAACCACTTCACGGAAAAGTGCAATTACCTGATCAACATCCGCATCGTAAGCGACGCCAATAATGAATTCGTTGCGACGGATCGGTTCACGCGAATAGTTAATGATATTGCCGGCAATGATTTTACCGTTAGGCACAACGACAATTTTGCCATCGGCCGTTTTCAAAGTGGTGGAGAAGATCTGCACATTCTGCACCGTACCCATCACGCCACCGAGATCAACAAATTCACCGGTTTTGAATGGACGGAAGGTCACCAGCAATACGCCGGCAGCCAGGTTGGACAGGGAACCTTGCAGCGCCAAACCCACAGCCAAACCGGCAGCACCCAGCACGGCGATAACTGAAGCGGTTTGCACCCCAACGCGGCCCAGTGCAGCAATGATGGTAAAAGCGATAATACCGTAGCGCACCATTGCAGAGAGGAAATCTGCCACTGTCGCATCAATGTGACGCGCCAGCAGAACGCGGTTAATCGCATTGGAGATAATGCGGGCGATGAACATACCAATGATGATGGTAACAATCGCCGCCACAATATTTACCGCATAGCTCAGGATCAATTCCTGATTACGTACCAGCCATCCGCCAGCATTGTTAATGCCATCAACGACATTTAAGTCTTCCATTTGTTAGCCCTGTTATTGAGTTTCCCGCAGGAAATTGCCAAAAACTGCCAGATTGACTCCGACACTCCGCATACAAGGGTAAACAAAAATAGGGCGAAGCGCCAAAAATGGCCTTAAATTACGGGACTTTCCAGACCAGGCGCATAAAAAAAGGCCCTTACGGGCCTTTTTTGTACTGTAAGGAAAAATTACAGTACGTCGACAGCGTTAAGCTCTTTGAAAGCCTGCTCCAGGCGAACAACCATTGAAGCCTGAGCAGAACGCAGCCACACGCGTGGATCGTAGTATTTCTTGTTCGGGCTATCTACGCCAGTCGGGTTACCCAACTGAGCTTGCAGATAGTCTTCGTTCTTTTTGTAGTACTGCAGAATACCGTCCCATGTTGCCCATTGGGTGTCGGTATCGATGTTCATCTTGATCACGCCGTAGCCGATAGACTCTTCGATTTCTGCAGCAGAAGAACCTGAACCACCGTGGAACACGAAGTCCAGCGCGTTGTGCGGCAGATTGTGTTTCTTGGTCACGTATTCCTGAGAATCACGCAGGATGGTTGGAGTCAGTTTCACGTTGCCTGGCTTGTACACGCCGTGCACGTTGCCGAATGAAGCAGCGATGGTGAAACGTGGGCTGATTTTGCTCAGCTCGGTGTAAGCGTAATCAACGTCTTCTGGCTGAGTGTACAGAGCAGAAGCGTCCATGTGGCTGTTGTCAACGCCGTCTTCTTCGCCACCGGTGCAACCCAGTTCGATTTCCAGCGTCATATCCAGCTTGGCCATGCGCGCCAGATACTTAGCAGAGATCTCGATGTTCTCTTCCAGTGACTCTTCAGACAGGTCGATCATGTGAGAAGAGAACAGCGGCTTACCGGTTTTCTTGAAGTGCTCTTCGCCCGCGTCCAGCAGACCGTCGATCCACGGCAGCAGTTTCTTGGCGCAGTGGTCGGTGTGCAGGATGACTGGCACGCCATACTGTTCAGCCATCAGATGCACATGGTATGCACCCGCGATAGCGCCGAAGATAGCCGCGCCCTGAGGCTTGTCGGTTTTGAAACCTTTACCGGCGATGAAGGCAGCACCACCATTGGAGAACTGAACGATGACCGGCGCTTTCACTTTGGCCGCAGCTTCCAATACCGCGTTGATAGAGTCCGTGCCGACGCAGTTAACTGCTGGCAGAGCGAATTTGTTCTCTTTCGCTACCTGGAAAATTTTCTGAACGTCGTCACCAGTGACAACGCCGGGTTTTACGAAATCAAAAATTTTAGACATGTTTGTGTCCCGTTTCGTTACCGTTCATCCCCGAAGGGATTGCGATTTGATTGCCCCATAAAGGGCTAGCCTTCAGGCGACGCCAAAGCGCCGCCCCCAAAGAGTTACTGCTTGGCGCGCTCTTCCAGCATAGCAACTGCTGGCAGTTTTTTGCCTTCCACGAACTCGAGGAATGCGCCGCCGCCGGTAGAGATATAAGAGATCTTATCTTCGATACCGAACAGGTCGATTGCAGCCAGCGTATCGCCGCCACCTGCCACTGAGAACGCATCGCTATCAGCGATAGCATTCGCCACGATTTCGGTGCCTTTACGGAAGTTCGGGAACTCGAACACGCCAACCGGGCCGTTCCACAGAATGGTTTTCGCGCCTTTCAGAATCGCAGCCATTGCCTGTGCAGTTTCGTCACCGAAGTCCATAATCTCTTCGTTATCCGCTACTTCGGAAACCTTTTTCACGGTTGCCGGCGCAGTTTCAGAGAATTCCGTGCCTACGCGAGAATCGGTAGGAACCGGGATGCCGTGCTCGTCACGCAGTTTTTTCGCTGCTTCAACGAAGTCTGGCTCGTACAGTGATTTACCGACGTTGTTTTCGATAGCAACGAAGGTATTCGCGATACCGCCGCCCACAATCACGGTGTCCGCAATCTGCACCAGTGACTGCAGCACATCAAATTTGGTCGACACTTTAGAACCGCCAACCACAGCAACCAGCGGACGCTCTGGGTTGCTCATTACTTTGCCCAGCGCTTCCAGCTCAGCTGACAGCAGCGGACCGGCACAGGCGATTGGTGCAAACTTGCCCACGCCGTGGGTAGAAGCCTGTGCGCGGTGAGCGGTACCGAACGCATCCATCACGAACACGTCGCACAGCGCGGCATATTTCTTCGACAGGCCTTCTTCGTCTTTTTTCTCGCCTTTGTTAAAGCGTACGTTTTCAAGCACAACCAATTCGCCAGCGCCGACTTCAACGCCGTCGAGGTAATCTTTTGCCAGGGTAACGTTGGTGCCGTTCAGTTTGTCTTTCAGGTAGTTAACAACCGGCAGCAGGGAGAACTCTTCGTTGTATTCACCTTCGGTCGGACGACCCAGGTGAGAGGTAACCATCACTTTCGCGCCCTGTTTCAACGCCGCTTCGATGGTAGGCAGAGAAGCACGAATACGTGCATCTGACGTCACTTTCCCTTCTTTCACTGGCACGTTGAGATCGGCACGGATCAGAACGCGTTTACCAGCAAGATCCAGATCGGTCATCTTAATTACAGACATGGTGAACCCTCTCGTTGATTCTCATAAGTTTTGCCAGACGCAGTCCGCGTCTTACCTGAAACCGCTTGCGGCCATTGCTAACGTGGTGTCGATCATGCGGTTAGCAAAGCCCCATTCGTTGTCACACCAAACCAGCGTTTTGATAAGGTGATGACCACTGACCCGCGTTTGCGTGCCATCGACTATGGCACTGTGCGGATCATGGTTAAAATCTACTGAGACTAACGGTAATTCCGTATAGTCAACTATACCACGAAACGCCCCTTCTGACGCGTTTTGCAGCAACGCGTTGACCTCGCACGCCTTCACCGCTTCGCGCACCGACACGCTCAAATCAATGGCTGTCACGTTGATGGTGGGCACGCGCACCGCAATCGCCTCAAAGCGATCGTTAAATTTCGGAAAAATACGGGTAATGCCAGCAGCAAGACGCGTATCTACCGGAATGATCGATTGGCTGGCGGCGCGGGTACGACGCAGATCGCTGTGATAGGCGTCGATCACCTGCTGATCGTGCATCGCCGAGTGAATGGTGGTCACGGTGCCCGACTCAATGCCAAAGGCGTCATCCAGCAACTTGATCACCGGAATAATGCAGTTGGTGGTGCAGGATGCGTTGGAGACAATGCGGTCAGTTTGTTTAAGAGCTTGTTCGTTAACACCAAATACGACTGTGGCATCGAGATCGTTACCGCCCGGATGCGAGAACAACACTTTCTTCGCACCTGCTGCCAGATGGGCTTCGCCATCAGCGCGGCTGCCGTACACGCCGGTGCAATCCAGCACGATATCCACATTCAGTTCGCGCCACGGCAGTACATCAATTTCCGCCTGATGCAGGATGCGAATGGTGTCGTCGCCAACAAACAGCTGATCGCGCTCCTGGCGCACATCAAAGGCAAAACGGCCGTGGCTGGTGTCGTACTTCAGCAGATGCGCCATCCCGGCGGCGTCGGCCAGCTCGTTAATGGCGACCACGGTGATCTCAGCCCGGCGACCGGTTTCATACAGAGCGCGCAACACGTTACGCCCGATACGACCAAAACCATTTATTGCAACGCGAACGGTCATTTCTACCTTCAACAACACCCGAAAAAACGTGCCGATTAGCCTGAGCGTTTCACACCGTTTTGTACAGGGAATTATTGCTTGCCCGCACCGGCAAGATGCACGTTCTCGCTCGCAACTGAAACGGTTCAGCTAGAGTAATGCAAGAGAGGAATAACGGGAATGATTGCGATCAAGTGAGTGGCGGAATATTGGATCTACGTCACAAATTTTGCACTGCGGGATTATTACTGCAGGAATAATTGAACCGTTTCAGGTTGGAGGTGATGAAACAATAAGGGCGCCCCGGTTGGGACGCCCTTTATACCCGCTGTGTAGGGTCGCCATTTATGGCGACCTCAAATCACAGAATCGATTTCGCCGTTTTAACCACATTCTCAACGGTGAAACCAAACTCTTTGAACAGCTGATCCGCAGGCGCTGACTCACCGAAGGTGGTCATGCCGACGATCGCACCGTTCAGGCCGGTGTATTTGAACCAGTAATCCGCGATACCCGCTTCAATCGCCACGCGTGCGGCAACCGCTTTCGGCAGCACGGATTCACGGTACGCCGCGTCTTGTTTGTCGAAGGCGTCAGTGGATGGCATAGACACCACGCGCACCTTGCGGCCTTCCGCCGTCAGCTGTTCAAATGCAGCCACCGCCAGCTCCACTTCTGAACCGGTAGCGATCAGGATCAACTCTGGCGTACCTTCGCTGTCCTTCAGCACGTAACCACCGCGCGCCACGTTCGCCAGCTGCTCAGCGCTGCGATCCTGCTGCGCCAGGTTCTGACGCGAGAAGATCAGCGCCGACGGGCCATCAACGCGTTCGATAGCGTACTTCCACGCCACCGCTGACTCAACCTGGTCGCACGGGCGCCACAGGCTCATGTTAGGCGTCACGCGCAGGCTGGCCATCTGCTCAACCGGCTGATGCGTCGGGCCATCTTCGCCCAGACCAATCGAGTCGTGGGTGTAGACCATGATCTGACGGATTTTCATCAGCGCGGCCATACGTGCGGCGTTGCGCGCGTACTCGACGAACATCAGGAAGGTGGCGGTGTACGGCAGGAAACCGCCGTGCAGCGCCAGACCGTTAGCGATGGCGGTCATACCGAACTCGCGCACGCCGTAATGAATGTAGTTGCCTGCCGCGTCTTCATTGATCGGCTTGGAGCCGGACCACATGGTGAGGTTGCTTGGCGCCAGGTCAGCGGAGCCGCCCAGATATTCCGGCAGGATTTTACCGAAGGCTTCGATGGCGTTCTGCGAGGCTTTACGGCTGGCAATTTTCGCCGGATTGGCCTGCAGCTGCTCGATAAACTTCTGCGACTCAGTTGCCCAGTTAGCTGGCAGCTGGTTGTTGACGCGACGTTTGAACTCCGCAGCCAGTTCCGGATGTGCAGCGGCGTAGGCAGCAAATTTCTGGTCCCACGCAGACTCTTTCGCCTGGCCGGCTTCTTTGGCATCCCACTGCGCGTAGATGTCTGAAGGGATTTCAAACGGACCGTGGTTCCAGCCCAGCTGCTTGCGGGTCAGCGCGATTTCATCGGCACCCAGCGGCGCGCCGTGCGAATCGTGCGTACCGGCTTTGTTCGGTGAACCGAAGCCAATCACGGTTTTGCACATCAGCAGCGAAGGTTTGTCGGAAACCGCTTTGGCTTCTTCAACCGCTTTCTTAATTGCGTCTGCGTCGTGACCGTCCACACCGCGCACCACGTGCCAGCCGTAGGCTTCAAAGCGTTTAGCGGTGTCGTCGGTGAACCAGCCGTCAACGTGACCGTCGATGGAGATGCCGTTGTCGTCATAGAAGGCAACCAGTTTGCCCAGCTTCAGGGTACCGGCGATGGAGCAGACTTCGTGTGAGATGCCTTCCATCATGCAGCCGTCGCCCATAAACACGTAGGTGTTATGGTCTACGATGTCATGGCCCGGACGGTTGAACTGCGCCGCCAGCGTGCGCTCGGCAATAGCAAAACCGACTGCGTTCGCGATGCCCTGACCGAGCGGGCCGGTGGTGGTTTCAACACCTGCGGTATAACCGTATTCCGGGTGGCCTGGAGTTTTAGAGTGCAGCTGACGGAAGTTCTGCAGCTCGCTCATTGGCAGATTGTAGCCAGTGAGGTGCAGCAGGCTGTAAATCAGCATTGAGCCGTGACCGTTCGACAGCACAAAGCGGTCGCGATCTGCCCACAGCGGGTTAGTAGGGTTATGGTTCAGGAAGTCACGCCACAGCACTTCGGCGATGTCCGCCATGCCCATCGGGGCACCCGGATGTCCCGAATTGGCTTTCTGTACTGCATCCATACTTAACGCGCGAATGGCGTTGGCAAGCTCTTTACGAGAGGGCATCTTCTACTCCAGGTCGGATTAATGCTCCGCCACGCTTAACTTATTGTAATTAATCAGTTATAAGGCGAAGCGAGAAAAAAGTCGCACATCAATGTACATGAAAATCAGGACAAAAGTACATGCATCTGGGTGCTAAATCACGGGTAACCGTTTGCATTTCCGGCCTTGTCTGCTAGCCATTGCACAACATGCGAGCTATAACCAAATCGTTTAAACACCTGTGACGGTTTCAGGTGTTTGTTTTCTTTACCTTGTTACCCAAAGGATGCCGATATGAAAATGAGAGCTACCATTGTTGCTCTGGGAATGGCTTCGTTGCTGAGCGGCTGCGAAGGATTTGATAACAACGCGCTGCTACAATCTGGTGCGCAGGCTTATCAGGCCTACGCGCTGAACGATGCACAGGTGAAAGAGTTAAGCGATCAATCCTGTGCGCAGATGGATAAAGACAATCAGGTTGCACCCGCCAACAGTGAATATCAGCAGCGCCTGAACAAAATCGCGGCGGCGCTCGGCGATAACATCAACGGCGTGCCTGCCAACTACAAGGTGTATCAGACCAAAGACGTCAACGCCTGGGCGATGGCCAACGGTTGTATTCGCGTCTACAGCGGCTTGATGGACATGATGACCGACAACGAAGTCGAAGGTGTGCTTGGCCATGAGATGGGCCACGTTGCACTGGGCCATACGCGTAAAGCGATGCAGGTGGCGCTGACTACCACCGCAACGCGCACCGCTGCGGCTTCCGTCGGCGGCGTGATCGGTTCGCTATCACAATCGCAATTGGGTGAAATGGGCGAAAAACTGGTGAATGCACAGTTCTCACAAACCCAGGAAACACAAGCCGATGATTACTCGTTTGACCTAATGAAAAAGCGCGGTATTGATCCGATGGGATTAGCGACCAGTTTTGAGAAACTGGCGAAACTGGAACAGGGACGCCAGAGTTCGATGTTTGATTCGCACCCGGACTCGGAAGCGCGCGCCCAGCATATTCGTGAGCGCATTGCCGCTGGGAAGTAATATCACACGCAGCAAAAAGGAGCGCATTAATGCGCTCCTTACACGTAGGGTCGGCATTCATGCCGACCAGGCAAAACTCAACGCTTAAACAACCCATCCACCATCGCACCCAAATCCTGGGTATTCGACGTATCGATGTGGCCCTGCGGCGACAGCTTATCAATCACCTGCGGCAACAAAGCGGCCAGCGTACCGGACGCACCATTGACATCGGTGCCAAGCTTATCCGCCAGCGACTGCAGCTGATCCTGACCAAGCGCATTTTGAATCTCGCCACCATCAACCGACTGATTACTGCCGCTGCCAATCCAGCTATTCAGCACCTGCCCAAGTCCGCCCTGCTGAAATTTCTGCAGCAGCACTTCGACGCCGCCCTGCTCCTGTACCCAGTTCCAGATAGCCATCAGCTGTTGCATCTGATTGCCCTGCCCGCTTCCGTTGCTGTTTCCCAGCGATCCAACTAAATCGTCCAGTAAGCCCATAGTCGCCTCCGCAGATTAATTAACCGCCAATAAGTGTAGCCGCAAGCAAAAGGATTAACCTTTATTTGCCGCCTGCACGTGCAGCATGTCCAGCGCCAGCGTGGCTGCTGCCAGCGAGGTCAGATCGGCGTGATCGTAGCCCGGCGCCACTTCTACCAGATCCATGCCAACGATGTTCATGCCCTGTAAACCGCGAATCAGCTTAGTGGCTTTATCGCTGCTCAACCCGCCAATCACTGGCGTACCGGTGCCCGGTGCGTGGGCGGGATCGAGGCAGTCGATATCGAAGGTCAGATAAACCGGCAAATCGCCAACGGTGCGCTTCACTTCCGCCACAATGTCATCCACGCTGCGATCGTTGACCTGCGCGGCATCCAGCACGTTGAAGCCGAGGCTCTTATCGAACTCAGTACGAATACCGATCTGCACAGAGTGTTGCGGATCGATCAAACCCTCTTTCGGCGCTGTGAAGAACATAGTGCCGTGATCGAACGTCGGGCCGTTGGAATAGGTATCGGTATGCGCGTCGAAGTGCACCAGCGCCATTTTACCGAAGTGCTTAGCGTGCGCGCGCAGCAGCGGCAACGTAACGTAGTGGTCACCGCCAAAAGTCAGCATACGCTTACCGTTCGCCAGCAGCTTCTCGGCGTGCGCCTGCAGTTTGTCAGAGAGATCCTGTGAATCGCCGAAGGCATAAACCAGATCGCCGCAATCCACCACGTTCAAACGCTGACGCAGATCGAAGTCCCACGGCCAGCGGCAGCCTTCCCACGCCAGGTTGGTTGAGATCTGACGAATCGCGCCCGGCCCTAAACGGCTGCCCGGACGACCTGAGGTTGCGGCATCGAAAGGAACACCGGTGATGACCCACTCAGCGTCACTATCGTAAGGCTGGAAGTTCAGCGGGAAGCGCATGAAACCGAAGGCGTTAGAAACCAGGGAGTTATCATACTGATTGCCCAGGGTGTTATACATAAATCGTCCTCATTAAGGCGGTAATCGTTTCACCAGTTTAGGATATAAATAAAAAATCCCCTCCGCGTCGTTAGCCCGACGAGGAAGGGATTGATTGGCGCGATTATCGCGGAGATTGTGGCTTACTGCAATCAGCGCGTTTATGGGGTTTATTAAATCAACTAACACGATCTCTTCATACAATATAAAGAAGTCGGTCAGCAAAAAATAAAGAATCATTCTTATATAAATTAAGCCGTTTCTTAACGATATAAATCATTAATTTCCTAAACCACAAAAATCTATTAATAGCAATTAAATTAATAGCCAAAAACATGTGGAATCAATTCACTTGGCTCTGATAATTTATTCTACAGAAATAAGAAAGGAATCGATAGACGCTCAGGGAATTCAGTATGGAGATATAAGCTTTTTCTTATAAAACAAGCTCCTCACTGATCAAATAAAATGAATCAGCATTATGCCGCGAGTAAGTTAAGCACTCATACAAATGCATAATATGTTCTTCCATGTAAGCCTCCCAGCTATCTTTTTACTCTCATTTCATTTTATCTATCGTCATTTAAGCCATGTAAAAACATTGGATCATGCCTGGCGAAAGTTACCTCATTCGTTAACTGTTAAATGAGCTTTGAAATGGCAAGAAGTGGAATACAAGTACAAGCATCTACTGTTAAGGCACTGTTTTTTCGTGAATTGCGCACGCGCTTCGGCAAATTCCGCCTGGGATATCTGTGGGCTATCATCGAACCTGCCGCTCATTTATTAGTATTATTAAGTATCTTCAGCTTCATTATGCACCGCACAATGCGGGACATTTCATTTCCTGTTTTTTTACTCAATGGGATTATTCTCTATTTGATATTTAGCAGTATCGTTAATCGCTCCATTGGTGCGATTGACGCCAACAAAGGTCTCTTTAATTACCGACCAGTAAAACCAATAGATACGGTTTTATCACGTGCTTTTCTCGAGTCAGTGATATATCTCACCGTTTACGTCTTGCTTATGGGATGCATTTGGGCGGCTGGCGAAAATTTTGTGTTGTTAAATATGCTACAACTCGCGCTGAGTTGGGGTTTAATGATTTTATTCTCCTGCAGCATTGGCATCATAGTGATGACAATCGGGAGTATTTTTACTGAAACACATAAGATATTGCCTATTCTGCTTAAACCACTTTATTTTATTTCAGGCGTGATGTTTCCGCTGCAATCCATTCCAGAAAAATACTGGCCGTTCTTGTTATGGAATCCGATCCTGCATGCAGTTGAATTGAGTCGCGAGGCAATCATCCCGGGCTATGTCAGCGTAGGCGTGAGTTTAGATTATTTAGCAATCGCAACGCTGTGCACGATCTTTATCGGGCTTACGATATATAGAACACGCGAAGAGGCGATGCTGACATCATGATTAAAATTGAAAACCTCACAAAATCCTATCGTACACCAACGGGTCGGCACTATGTATTTAAAGGGATGAGTGTCGAATTGCCAGCAGGCATAAGTGTCGCGCTTGTAGGCCGCAATGGTGCGGGAAAATCAACCCTACTTCGCATGATCGGCGGGATTGACAGACCAGACTCAGGCACGATCACTACCACTAAAACTATATCCTGGCCTTTAGGATTGAGTGGTGGCTTTCAGGGAAGTTTGACTGGTAGAGAAAACGTAAAGTTTGTTTCCCGCCTCTATGCGACGAAAGAGCAATTGAGAGAGAAGATTGCATTCGTCGAAGATTTTTCTGAACTGGGAAAATACTTCGATATGCCGATAAAAACCTATTCGTCAGGAATGAAATCACGTCTGGGTTTTGGTTTAAGTATGGCATTTGATTTTGACTACTACATCGTTGATGAAATCACTGCAGTTGGTGATAGTCGATTTAAATTAAAATGCGCCAATATATTTAAAGAAAAAAGTGAAAAATCAAACATTTTGATGGTTTCACATAGTTTCAAATCATTAAAAGAACATTGCGATTCAGCTTTATTCATCAGACGAAGTGGGGAAATAAGCTACTACGATAATATTGATGATGCTATTGCAGAGTATAAATCAGAGGAAAATTTAGAGTGACCAGTAAGAAGGAAGCATCATCATGAATAAGATTAAGAAGTTGATATTTAAACCAGGCGTATTTTTTCGTGATGCGTTTATAAAGCGCTATCCTATTACCGTCTCTGACGGAAATGGGAGCGTGATTTTAAATAGCAAAAATGATAAATCACAAAATAAAAAGCCTGTCGATGATCAAAGGGTTATTGATTTTGGAAATCTTCCGGTGACATTCCCTATAGACTTTGTCTTTACATGGGTAGACTCTGACGATCCTGATTTTATCGAGGTATTCAATCAGCACGCTCCTGTCGATTCTCAAAAATCAGTGCTATCGGATGCTGCACGCTTTAAATCACTGGATGAACTGCGTTATGCACTTCGCTCAGTTTTTGACTATGCGCCATGGGTGAATAAAGTTTACATTGTGACTAATGGACAGTACCCAGAATGGATGAACATTGACCATCCTAAAGTCCGCATAGTAAGTCACAGCGAGATATTAGAGGAAAAATATCTTCCTACGTTTAACTCGCATGTTATCGAAAGTGCCATCCATAAGATTGAAGATCTTTCGGAACACTATGTGTATTTCAATGATGACATGATGCTGTTGAGGCCTGTTAAACCGGAGTATTTTTTCACTGGTTCAGGTTTAGCTTTTATGTTTACATCAAAAATAAAGTTACCCGCTTCACCGGTTAATCCCGTTTATGACTCCGCTACAGAATGGGGCGCAAAAAATGCCCGTAGATTAATTTTTTCAGAATATGGAGTTTATACAGACCAAATGTTTTCGCATACTTTCTACCCACAATTAAAATCTGTGGCTCAATTGTGTGAAGCAACCTGGCCTGAAGCATTTGATGGATGTAGAAAAAACAAGTTCAGAGCGATGAATGATCTCCTCTGCACCGGTTTTCTCATTCCTCATGTTGCACAAATAACTGGAAAGTCAATATTTACAAAAACACGCGTGTTCTATTTTAATATTCGAAAGAGAGTGGCATTAGATTATTATCGCATGTTAAAGGATAAAAAAGGTAAGGATACTATTCCCTTTTCAATGTGCCCTAATGATAGGTCTTCCTATGATAGTTTAGACTTTGAAGACTACGCAGAACATTTAACCGAAGCACTAAATTCGTTTTATAACATTCCATCTCCGTTAGAGCTGGCACCTAAAGAAATTAATAATCAGGAATAAATACATCATGGACTCGATAAAAATATCCGAAAAAAAATCGGCAAAAAATGTTTTGATCGTTTTTTCAGCAAGAAATACACCTAAAGGAAAGTTCACTTTTTCCAAAAGATTAGGTCGTGTAGCAGCCTCTAAAATATTTATTAACGATTACAGTAACGACTGGTATCAAAATGGTGTCCCGGATATTCCTGACCATAAAGAATTAGTTCAATTTCTTAAAGAGAAAATTAAGCTATATAAAAAAAAGGGAGGACAAGTCTGGATACTGGGTTCGAGCATGGGAGCCTATGGTGCACTGAAATTCGGAAGTGCGTTGGCAGCAGACCGAATAGTTGCTTTCAGTCCAGAAGTAAAGCTTGGTATGAAGTTTTCTAAAAGCGCCGAGAACAATGTTCCCTACTCTGACGAAGATATTGACTTATCGTCAGTAAGCTATAAAAAAAGTGCCGATGTTATTATCATAAGCAATGACGGTGATCCTGTTGATTACTACTCGGCGACAAAACTCAAAAATGGTATTGAAAATTCGAAAGTTTATTCTTTAAGGAATTTCAAACACAACATTTTAGGTGAACTAACTAAAACGTATAATATTGATAACTTACTTTACGAAATGGTATCAAAAGGTTCATCAAAAGGGTTATGGAGTCTGGAAAAATCAAAATTATACAAAGACAACACGATTGAAGCTTTCAAAGAGATTAATGAAAACCTGGTGACAGGAAAAGAGTTCAATGATAGCTATATAAAAACCATTGAAGCTTTTATAAAAGACGCGCCAAACTGGGGCTACATAAATTACTTGTATGCAATGTGCCTTGACAAAAAAGGCTTTTATTGTGCCGCAACCAAGTATTATGAAGCCTGCCGTGAGCTATCACCTTACTTAGGAAGACCTATTGTTCGATTAGCGGAGATCTATTTTAACCGTAATGATCTTGATTCGGTATTGCGATTGCTGGAACCATTCTGTCGCAGTAAACATCATGTCAAAGCGGCCTCAACTCTGGCGAAGTCCTATATGAAAATGGGATTAAATGATACCGCGATTGAAACATGCGCTCACTTTATCAACAATACCAAGTCACAAAAAGATAAATTACTTCTTCAAACATTGAAGAAAGAAATTGAAAATATCGAATAAGAAAAGGCCAGTTAACTCTGGCCTATAACTTTATAAGATCGAGCCATCAATGATTACACGAAGATCGCTGCTAAGCATTTTGATTACATTCCCTGCAATAAGTAAAGCAACTGCATTCAACTTTCAATTACGTGATAAGCATATAGATAAAACTGTAAACTCAGTTGCTGATATCAAATATATTGATTTGTTCGATGGGATGATAGTCAAGACCCGCGGATTTTATTACCCCGAAAAAGAAAGCAGTATGCTGTATCGTGTAATATTTGGTGAAAATGTAAAAATCGCTCATTCCATTAAAGTTGGGAGAGAAATTTTCATCATCCCTATTTATAAGGATATAATTTCCTTCAAGCAATTGGGCCTTAAAATGGATGGCCATCATGATGATACACTTATGTTGAGGAAAATACTTGCAAATGAGGGACAGTACTACTTCAATGAGGGGCATTTAATCGTAAAAAATCATATTGAACTTGGCCCAAATGTAAGGGTTATTGGTTCTGGTATGGCGACATCCATCATTGAATATCGGAATACTAAAAATAGCTGGCTATTCATTAATGGAGAGAAAGGTAATCCAAACTTCATTAAGCGCAGTGGATATTCCGGAAGAGGTAATTATTTCTTATCCGATTTCTCAATAAATTTACGCGGAGATCTAGCCGAAAAAAGCCGTAGTGCAATGATTTTTGGCCGTTCAAAAAACGTTTTTCTGCACAATATTCATTTTTACAATGGTAGAAACTCTCACCGAATAGAGTGTAATGCTCAAGAGGATTTCACAGTTAGCAACTGCATATTCTCCGATACGATGATATCTCAGCCGGGTTCTCACGAAGAAATAAACATCGACTACAACAGCAAACCTGGATTTCCAGCCTATGGCAATTGGGATAACTCATCGTGTAAAAGAGTGAATATACTATCTTGCAAGTTCATAAACGTACAAAAAGGTGTCGCTTCACATAGCAATCCTGAAAAACATCATCAGTCAATAATAATTAGCGACTGCTTATTCAAAAACACCAGTAGTAATGCGATACAACTTCAAGCAATTGATAACTCTTTTATAGAGAATTGTACTTTCATCGATTGTAAAAAGACAGCGATAAGGTTAATTAATGCACATGGAAATACAATTAAGAATATTCATTCCGATCAAGCCGTATCAGTTAAATCTGACCGTAAAAGCACAAACAACCACTTTCTTAAATAAAAACCTCCTTTTACAAATTGATATTTAACCCGTTGCGGATTTCTTTATCCGTTTTCAATTCGTCCTTAACTCTGAAAAATGCATCGCCAACATCAGGTTTTTTAAGACAAGGATAATATGCCGAGTTAATCTGCGTTGAAATTAATAGATGAGATAAAAAATTTTCGAATATTTTCATGTCCGGTAATTCGCTCATGCTCCAAAACTTGTCAAGGCTATCCTGGAATGTAAGGCCTTTGATATCATAAAGTGCATTACCCATCACTTTTAAAGGTTTGTTATAGTTCAGCGCTAAAATTCCTACCGTACTATTAATGGTCACAACCCCCTTTGCATGGTTAAGTAAATCCGGCAATGGTAAATCGTGGACATACATTACACGCCCCCGGATACCCAGCTGTACGCACAATTGATCAATTAATGAATGGTATTGTCGATGGCCTCGATCCATTGGATGATGCTTAATGACAAGTGTGCTTTCTAGCGGTGCATGACGTGCAAAGGAGAAAATCACCTCATATATATAATCCCGAATATCATTATAAGGACTGTGGCTCGTCACCTGACTGTCGTTGTATACCTGCAAAATAGCCAGAAAGTAATTTTTATCCAATTCTTGTTGCAACTTCGCAAGTATTTTTCTTTGCTTTAACGAATAAATCACTTTCCGCCATCCTGAACGGATCCAGCAACCGGCTTCATAGCATATCGATAATGGCTTATGATGTTGGTAATTCAAAAATTCTTTACGATAGTACCAGCTATTTAAATAGTACCACGCAGCATGAGCATATTGCTTTTTGGTACATGATTTAACAGGCAAAACCTGAAGCGGAAGCTGATCGGGTTGATTGAGATAGAAGTTCGCATCGCGTGAAAGCGAAGAATTTGCATTTACACCGTCCTCTTCTAAAGTAATAAATTGCGGCCTTAGATAGCCTTCTTCAAATACTAATATACGCACCCCATTCTCGGATGCCCACTGTTTTGCATAATGGTGAAGAGGTCGGCAGTCGCCAAAACAGATAATGGTATCAAAACGGTATTGTTGCTGGACTTCATCTAACCAACCCGCTATCTCACGAGCTTTAAGCAGGTAGGTCAAAAACCTCCTGTTTTTGCAGTAAAAGCGGTCACCGCCATTGAATACAACGTTAATAACTTCTCGATTATGATACTCCAGCCATTCAGACAGGAAGGAAAAAAAAGGTCCCATTGGTCCCTGTAATAATAGATAACGCTCACCGGCAAGGATTTTATTAACAGCTTTTCCTTTGATATTCATTACTAAAGTCAACCTGAAAAATTATATTTATAAAAGCAGTTTTATTTTGCAAAACATCTTTATCTTTCGCACATTTCTTTTCAATTTGTCCCATTTATTCTTCCTGATTACTAATGCAGTGCGTGGTGTACCAATCAATATTTCTACCGCTTCTTCGGCGGTTATCGCTTCCCATCGTTGTGGATGGATATAGGTGGGATATCTAATTAATACTTGATACACCATTTCCTCAAGCCGTAACTTACGTTGACGGCGTTCACAGCGATGCTCATCGTGCGTGAGTCCCCAACCGGCATAAAATGGTAAGCCATAGCAGTAAACGTGTTTACCATGTAATAAGGCTTCAAAACCAGCGAGAGAAGTCATGGTATGAACCTCATCCGCGACCTGAATACATTGTATGATATCCGCATCTAGCACTTGAAAATCAGCATATTGAGAGACTGTATGCTGTGAAATGTGCCCCAAACGATTACCTACCAGTACATCAGGATGTGGCTTATAAATAATATAAGCGTCAGGATTTCGCTCACGCACAATGCTTAATAGTTTTAAATTAGTGTTAATTGAAAAAGCACCCTTTTGAATAGATGCGTCAGTTTCAACCTGTCCAGGCACTAATATTATGCGTTTCCCGTACGATTCCGCTGGAACACTAAATTCCGCCCCCAAATTGTATTTACTCAATTTGCTGGCAACCAGTCGTTTCATCAGTTTTTCAACACGTGAGAGTTGCGTAGTACTCAGCATGCTCTTATTAAGCATATCTTCTAAGTCACTTGGCCGGGTTGCATCGTAATAAATACCCCTCTTATCCAATACCAGAGATAGCGGAGCCAGGAGATCAGAACCCAATCCGGATGATCGTAAAAAACCGTCTTCCATACGCCAGATCGGTAAATGGCGTGCATTAGCTTCCTGTTCCCAACGTCGTTCACCGTGAACTCCCCAGACTACGCAAGCTGTGGTCTCAACACAGGGACGCGAAAAACTTAGTCTGTTGACTCCAGTATCCAAAAATGGTTTGAGGATGCTGTATTTCCACAGCGATAATCCTGGCGCCCAAAGAGACCCGTTTCGTTGCTGCTGATGGCGCCTCTGCAATTTCATCCAGTTAAGCACATCAAATAAAGTTGCCGGCTCACCGTTGGCCGGATTGATATAACGGCTATAGCGTAAGTAGGCAGCGGAAAATAACTCAAGTAAGCTGGCTCGCCCTCGCCGCCGGCTTAATTCCTGCGCTTGCGGATGTCGATCATCCGTTAATCCCCAACCTGAATACCAGGGTTGCCCGTAGCAGGTGACTGGTTTGCCTGCCATTAAGGCTTCAAAACCAAAGTGCGAGGTCACGACATAGACTCGCGAAACATGTCGCAAAAGTGAATATGGGCTAACGTTATCAGCTATCAATTGAATACGCTGGCTAGCTTCCAACTCACGAAAATATCCCGCCTTCTTTCCTTGCAATACATCAGGATGAATTTTAATCCAGATAGTTGCCTTGGGATTTTCTCTCAACGCAGCGTCCAGCATATTGTCAAAATCAGCAGGGCCAGCATTTCCATAACTGACTGACATATCACCAAACGTCTGATCAATGACTAAAACAATGTCTGCTGGAACCTGATGTTCGACAACAAAGGGCGGCGCCTGATTATATTTCGATAGATCTTCTGCAACGATGATGCGCATGGCGCTTTCCGCCTCCGCTGCGAGTGCTTTATTAGCATCCCGGTCGCGGATAAGTATTTCCAACGCGCTTGGCTGATTGGCATCGTAATAGATGCCAACATTATCCAGCACCATCGAGAGTGGCGGTGCACCATTCACGCCGAGATCCAGTGAGCGAATAAAACCATCTTCCAGTCGCAGCACCGGCTTACCTGCATTCAGTGCACGCGCCACAGGCTTATGCACACTTGGCCGGTGCCCCCATACCGCAATTGAAGCAATGTCATCGGCGATGGGCATAAAGGGCGATAACTTCTGGCACGGCTGTGCCAGAAAATTGGTCAAATGTGGAATACGCCAAATTCCTGAAGAGAAAACACCGATCATTTCTGCTCTGCCTTACAGCGTTAACACGACTTTCGCTGCTACTGCTAGTTGATACAGGATGGTTGAAAGTCCACGAGTGACTTCGATGTTCTTCGACTCGTACTTCGGCAGCACCATCAACTCGTCACCAGGATTGATTTGATCAACATCCTCTGCATTTTCAGCGGCGCCGTTCTGGCGTATGACAATCACTCTGGCATTACCCGACTTCTGCGTCAGACCGCCGCACTTCGCTATGTAATCTTTCGGACGTAACCCCTTTTCCCAGCTCACCGCATTAGGGAACAACACCTCACCGTGTACCAGAACCAACGACGTTTTCTGAGGGATGCTAATGACATCGCCATCTTCCAACAAAATCCCGTCAAGGTTTTTCTGATTGATGATCACTTCACCTTTAGGCACAACGTTGCGTGCTTTGGCCACAAAGCGGCTGATCAATTGCGCTTCCTGTACGCGTAAGCTGGCCTCTTCTTTAGTCGATGACTGGGCAGATAGAGACGCTTCTTCGAGTTTTTGCAGCGCGACGCTCATCATCTCTTTCTGACGAGCCGCCACTGAGGGACGATAAATTTGAATGGCGGTCATCTGCGACATGCTATTCGGACGGATTTTCGCCAGAACGGCGCGCATGTTGGAACCGTACGGTAAGATCATCGCATGCTCACCGGAGTGCGCACCCTCGATGCGCACCTGGATGGTGCCGGCATAGCGGTCGGTGCTGACAATTAAGGTGTCACCATCCTGCAACATGCGCCCGGCTGCGGTGCCAATCGGATGATATTCGCTGCGCTTCGCCAAACCTTGCTTACGAATGATGGTGATATTGGTGGCACCGGGTTTAGGTCTTGCCCAGCTCAGGGCTTCGGTAACCGAAATGTTGCTATGGCGAAATTCGAAGTCATAGCTGTTGAACACATCGCCCTGCACGCTAAACGTATGCTGGCGCGGCCCAACCACAATGGTGTCGCCATCAGAAAATTGCGACAGCCCCAGCTTACCGTTAAGCAAAAAATCATACAGATTGATGCTGGATCGTACTTTATTGCCACGCTTCACGTTGATGTCCACGTAGCTGCCACGATCGGGATCGATGCCGCCCGCCTTAATCAAATAGTTGAGCAACGAATCTGAAGTTAAGCCACCATACAGCCCCGGATTGCGTACAAAACCAGTCACATACACTTTGACGGGCTGCGCCTGCAGCAGTGAGGCGTAGACACTGACATTAGATTGGTAAACCTGCTTCACTTTACTGATAACCAGCGCATTAAGCTGGCTATTGCTGACGCCAGCCACTTTGACCGGCCCGACATTTGGCAGAAAAATATTGCCCTTTGGATCAACCTGAAGCACACCATCAAAAGTAAAGGCTCCCCACAAACGCACCTGAATGCTATCGCCGGGGTTAAGCACATAGTTTGGATTAAAGCCGGTGGTTGCACCGCTGTCTGCACTGGTGCCATTAAACAACTGCGCACCAAACATACGGCTCAATGCGACGGGAATAACGGCCGGTGGTGCGTCAACAAATCCAATCTGGTTTTGATTACCTGATAAAAATGATTGCGACGCTGTTCCCGATAAAATGGGGTCAGCCATAATGTCTGTGGCTGCGCGAATCGGCAGAGCGAGACTAACGGTAATCAGTAATAGTGATGATAATAATTTCATAGCAAACTCATTCTGCGACAGCATTAATCCCGGTGGTCTTCAATTACGGCAAGCAGTAATTTAAGCGTGCCAAACATCAGGCAGCACACTAACAACCAACAAGCAATTAAATAAGGTGTATTAGGGAAGGTAGATTCTTGCGGTAATTGTGGTGAACTAATAACTGATAACACTTTCAATTTACGCGCAGCTTCTACTCGGGTTTTTTCAATGGCAGTCAGCGCTAATTTATACAATTCATTATCAAACGCGACCTTTGATTTTATCTCTTCGAATTCTGCCGCCATGTGATTTAATTTTTCACCCTGCGGCGCAGTGATTTTGCCTTTTTCACTTTCGATCTGCGCCTGCATGGAATCAATCGCATTACGTAAACTCACCACCTGGGGCGCATCGTCACGTAAGTAGGTCAGTAGGTTGCGCAATTCCGCTTCCATTTGCGTCTTCTGTCCGATCAATGTATTGACCAGCACATTCGCTGCTAAGGCCTGCGCTTCAGGATCCAGTACATTATTACTATTTTGATAGGCAAGGAGTTCATCCTTGCTGATTTTTAAGCGCAGACGGGCTTTCTCCATCTCTGCTTCAGCAAAACTAAGCTGTTCGCGGGCAATATGATGCGAAAGCTCATTAATAAAACGTTCTGATTCAATCAAAACTTCACGATTAAAACGCAGTGCGAATTCTGGACTAAAGCCTTGCGTCTGTAGCGTAAGCAATCCGGCTCTATCGTCGTAGGTTACGCTGATGCGCGAGCGATAATGGCGCAACAAACCTTCAGCACTCTCTCCTGCCGGCAACTTATTGAGGAAATCTAATCCGCCCTCACTGAATGCCTGATAAAAATTGATTTTTTTATCAAGCGTTAGCAGCATATCCGGTGAGTTAATATACTCTTTGAGGTAAAAAGCATCTTCCACTGAACTTGGATTAGAAGCACCCAATAGTAATCCGACATTAAGATTATTGCCGGCAAGATCATCTGAACGTTTAACGGCAACCTTTGATTCACTCACATAGCGCGGCTGACTAAAAATAGCCAGATAAACAATTAACAGCATCATTGGCGCAACAATGATAATTTCCGCCAGATGCTTTTGGATACCCGCCAGGGTGAAAACCGATAAATGCTTGTGTAAGCTGTTCTTCCTGGAATTGTCTTTCATCAATATGCATCTATCATCAAAATTTATTTAAGTATCAGGTTTGAGTTTTATTGATACGTCTCGGTAAACGCCGCCGTCATGTTTGGTCATTCCTTATAAGAAAAGACTCGCACGAATATATATCCAACATAGTGGCGGAGATTTAAGAAATGACTTGATTTACCCGCAGGTAAACCTCAGGACATTTCTCATAGAGAATAAATATCAGGGTGAGAGTGTTACACGTTAATCATTCGACTTAAAAGTTTGGTTAAAAAAAACGCCGCGACTCTCAAAGAATCAACGGCGTTTTCAATTAGGTAACGACGAATTTAACGTTCGCGCATCGCCTCTTTACCCTTATTAAACGGCTTAATCAGATAATCCATCACCGTCTTCTCTCCGGTCTTAATATCCACGGTAGAAACCATGCCGGGACTGATAGAGAAGCGCTTACCGGCTTTATTCTGCACATAGTCGTTATCGGTGCGGATAAACACGCGGTAGTAGTAAATTTCCGGCTTCACCTCATCCTGAATAGTATCCGGCGAGATACTCTCTACTACGCCGTTCAGGCCGCCATAAATGGCGTAGTCATAAGCCGAGATCTTCACCACTGCACGCTGGCCAGGACGAATAAAGGCGATGTCACGCGGTGAGAGGCGCGCTTCAATCAGCAGACGATCGTTCATCGGCACGATGTTCATCAGCTCGCCATTGGGTGGCACCACGCCGCCCACGGTCGAGACTTTGATGTTTTTCACGATACCGCGCATCGGTGAGCGGATGGTTAATCGCGTTACCGTGTCTTCGCGCCCTTTCACCACTTGCGCCATGCTGTCGGCTTCGGCGTTGGCTTTCGCCAGCTCCTCGCGCGCCTGCACGTAATATTGCGAACGCATATCGGTGAGTTTCAGCTCCAGATCCGATTTATCGCGCTGCAAACGCAGCACTTCCACGCTACTGGCAGCGCCGGTTTTCGCCAGGCGTTGCGTGATGGCCAGCTCGCGGTTGGCCAGCGCCAGCGACTCTTTGAACTGCGCGGTGGCATCGGTCAGCTGCGCGCGGCGAGTTTTGTACAGCCGCGTTTCTGATGCGATCAGATCGGGAAACTTATTCAGCTCCGCCGGGAAACTCAGCGGCTGATCGTTCACTTCCGCATTGAGGCGCGAGGCGGCAGCCAATGCCGCACGATAGCGCGCCGCACTTTCGCCGACGTTAGATTCCGATCGCGTGGCATCCAGACGCGCTACCACTTGCCCGGCCTGCACCTGATCCCCTTCATGCACATACAGCTCGGTGAGAATGCCGCCTTCCAGTGATTGCAGCACCTGATCACGCGAGCTGGGAATCACTTTGCCGGTGCCAGTGGAGACTTCATCCAGCACGCCAAACCAGGCCCAAATCACCGTAACGAGGATCAGTGCGGTACTGATCACGATCAGCCGCACCGCGCCGGTGTAATGGGTTTCGGATCGCAGCTCGCCCAGCAGATCGTCGGAGGAATCCACTTCTGCCGCCGTGACTAAGCGCAGTCTTGCCGGTAATTGTTTGATCATGATTGCGCCTCCGGCGGAATGCCGTTAGCACGCGGTGCCGGCAAGGCGTTCTCTTTCGGGCTATCCATCACCAGTTGTCCCTCCTTCAACACCAGCACACGATCCACCAACGCGAGGATCGCCGCGCGGTGCGTCGCCACGATCAAGGTGCGACCGTTAAGCCACTGACCGAGCCGTTCGATAAACTCTTTCTCGGTGTGATCGTCGAGCGCCGCCGTCGGCTCATCAAGCAGGATAATGTTGGGATCGCGCAGCAGCATGCGCGCCAGCAGCAGCGACTGACGCTGACCACCAGAAAGCCCAACGCCGCCTTCCATGATCGGATGATCAAGGCCGAGCGGCAGACGACGAATGAAATCCGCGCCGCCGCTGACGGTGAGCGCGCCAAAGATGGCATCATCGGTGGCATGTGCCGCGCCCATGGTGAGATTTTCCCGCAGCGTGCCGTGGAACAGCCGCGCGTTTTGCGTCAGCAGGCCCACGTTGCGCCGTACATCCGCTACATCAATGTGCGGCAGGCTGAGGTTGTCCAGCCGCAGTTCACCGCCAACCAGATCGATGCCGCCGATCATCGCCTGCAGCAAGGTCGATTTACCCGAACCGTTGCGTCCCAGCACCGCGATGCGCTCGCCCGGTTTGATGGTCAGGCTTTTGATGCGCAGCGCGATGTTCAGCGAATCGGTGTAGTAACGGAACATTGCGTCGGTGAATTGGTAGTGTCCAAACAGCACCGGCGTGTGAATGCGCGTTTCATCTTTGCTGTTTTCCACCGGCAAATTCATCAGCGCATCAAGGCTGCCTTTCGCCGCTTTCACCTGTTGCCAGCGCGCCAGCACGCCGCACAGCGTGGCCATCGGCGCAATCATGCGCGAGGAGAGCAGCGACGCTGCCACAATCGCACCGGTGGTGATATCACCGTTGATCACCATCGGCGCACCGATCACAATCACGCTGGCATACACCAAACCTTGTACGGTAACGCCCCAGGTAATCAGCGAGTGCATCACTTTGCGCATCTCCACGCCGGATTGCGCGGTGATGCGAATGTAGCTGTTCCACTGTTGCAGGAAGCGATCTTCCGCCTGCATCAGCTTGATATCCTCCAGCCCTTGCACGCTCTCCACCAGCACCGCATTGCGCAGCGTCGACTCTTTCAGGTTCTGCTGCGCCAGCTTCGAAAGCTTTTTCTGGCTCAGCACGCCCGGCAAGATCATCAGTAGCACCGCCACCGGTGCAATCCACGCCAGCTGCGGCGCGATAATCGCCATTACCAGCAGGAACAGCAGGAAGAACGGCATATCGACAATCGCCGTTACCGTGGTCGAGGTGACCATTTCGCGGATCGCCTCCAACTCGCGTAGCTGCGAGATAAAAGTACCGGTCGAACGCGGCACCGCGCTGTTACGCAGCCGCAGCGCGTGACCAAATACCCGATCGGAGACGCGCATATCGGCGCGCTTACCCAGCAGATCGGTTACGTGATCGCGTCCGACGCGCAGGATGTAAGTGAACACCACCGAGATGATCACGCCAATATACAGCACGTACAGCGTGGGATAGGACTGCGCCGGAATCACCCGATCGTACACCTGCATCGAGAAGATAATGCCGACCAGCGCCAGCAGGTTGATCAGGAAGGATCCGAGCATCACGTAGCCGTACGGCCGCAGATCGTGCAGCACCAAACGGCGCAGCCAATCCGGTTTCACCGTGGCGAGATAGCGATCGACGCGGCTGTCTTTAGCCGCGGTAACCGGACGCAGTGCGGCGGCAAAACGGATTTCCGGCAGCAAGGTTTCCAGCGCAATCGGCGCTGGCTGTTCATCACCGGCGAAGTGCACCCGCACTTCATCGTCGCCATCAAACTGGGTGATCACGCCCACCTGACCGTCGGCCAGTTCGATCGCCAGCGGCAAGCGCCAACTGGTGATCTCCCACTTGTTCTCTTCATACAGCTGCAACGATAAACCGGCCTGACGCGCCAGATGGCGCAATGCTTTATCGCGCGACTGTTTGCCCTGCCATTCGGCAGCGGCCATGATCATGCCCGGCGAACAGGGCAAGCGATAATGGGTGGCAATCAGGATGATTGCGGTGGCCCATCCGTGTAAGGGCACGTTTCCCCCGGACGCGCTATCGGGCGCGTCGGGAATCTGTAATTGCGTCATGGCTGGATCTCCACGGACTGGATCCGCTGATTATTCAAGGCAAACGCTGACCGCATATGCCCGGTGCTGTAGAGGCAATCGAGCTGCAGTGAGCGTAACTGACTGATGGTTTGCTGAAGCGTGAAACGGGTCTGGAATACTTCCTGCTCGGCGTTGAGTACATCCAGCAGCGGACGCGTGCCGAGTTGCAGATACTGATCCTGATACAGCGACTGGGTTTTCTCGCCCAGCGCCTGTTGCCGACCCATGATCGCCAGGCTGAGCGACAGGCTTTGCGACTCATTCTGCGACTCGCTCAACTGCTGACGCGCTTTGAGCCGTGCCGAGTTAACAGCGGCATTGGCGGCTTGCAGCGCATTGGCGGCCGCGTCCCGGCTGGCGGTGATGCCGCCGCCCTGATAGAGCGGCATTTCTACTTTCACAAATGCCGAATACTGAGTGCGATCCAGCGATTCGCTGCCGGAGTAGTGATTGTTGAGATAATGCGTCACCTGCGGTTCCAGCGAGATGGTCGGCATGTTTTGCGCGTTGGCATTATCGAGTTTGGCCTGCGCCTGATTAGCCTGCGCCCAGGCGGCCAGCACCGACGGATTGAGCTTGTCATCGGCTTTCGCCACCTGACAGGATTGGGTGAGTTTGGTGGGGAAATCATCGCTGACTTTTTTCACCAGCGGCCAGCCAAGATAGGTTGCCAGCGTGGCGCGCCAGCGATCAAGGTTGGCTTGATATTGCGTTAAGGTGGTTCGCGCGCCTTCGATACGCGCATCGGTTTGCGTAGCATCCGAAAGTGACGCCGCGCCCTCTTCATTACGCTGTCGCGCCAGATCGCCAATCTTACTCAGCGCCGTGAGCTGCTGTTGCGCAATGATCACCAGTTGCTGATAACCCTGCACTTCCACCAGCGCTGCGGCGGTATCGTGTGCCACGGTATCAATGCTCACCAGCACGTTGGCCTGCTCCTGCGCCACGCCCGCTTCGGCGGAACGCACCGAACTGCTGACCTTGCCAAAGTCATACAGCATCTGCGAAACCGATAGCACAAACGACGGGCTGAAGCCCTTTTCACTGTAAGCGTTGCTGTAGCCGTTGTTCATACCGGCACTGATTTGCGGATAATATTTGGCTTTCGCCACATCAACCTGATTGGCCTGCTCCAGCATTTTCCCTACCGCCTGAGCGATATCGGGATGCCACTGAATGGCGCGCTGCACCGCCTGGTTGATGGTCAGAAAATCGGGGACATTAGCGAGGGCGGGTTCCGCCACCTCACCGGTTAATGAAGGCAGTTCTTGCTGTTGCGCTAAACCTGCTGAGGTAATTTGCCCCGCCCGGGTTAACGCGTCACTGGCCGCTAAAAGTTGAGAACTGTAAAGTAAAGCCATGCCCGCACAGAGAACGCTGAGCTTAAACGAACGGCGAAATGTTGCGCCTGAGTGCATCAGTTCCATCGATAGTCCACCAGTCATTAAAGAGAAAGGGGCACATCCCTGTGCCCTAACTGCATCCCTGCATCACATAGCCATTAAGCCGTGTGGTTTTGGTGCGGTTGTTGCAGCAGTTCCTCCAGTGAAACGTTCACGCCTTCCAGCGTAATCAGTTGAGTACTGCTGTAACCCGTACCGGTACCATCACGGTCGATCGAGAGCACCGTATTGCCATCTGAAGTATGGTCCACTTTCACGAAATCATTAATATTACTTGTGGAATCATTCCAGCCGATAAGCAAGTTACTGACGTCAATTTTGTCGCCTTGCGCAACATTGAAGTCGGTCCAGGTATCGTGACCGTTACCGCCGGTAGCATCCGCACTCGCCAGTAAGTGATAAACCAGGGTATCTGCGCCGGCACCGCTGGTGATGGTGTCGTCGTAGGCACCGCCGGTCAGCGTGTCAGCCCCCGTGGTTCCTGTGATGGTTGGATGCAGCTCGATGGTGAACGACTGCGTGGTGATGGTGCCATCGCTTGCCGCCAGGGTGTAACTGAACACCTCTTTATGGGTAATGGATTGTCCATCCACGCCCGCATTCAGTGAGTAGGTGTAGCTACCGTTGGCCGCAATACTCAGCACACCAAAGTCCCCGGCAACCGACGTATTACCCACGCTGTGAACCGTGGTGATATCACCGTGTTCATTAGTGATACTCAAGGTTCCGGTGTGCGTACCGGTTGACGAGCCATAGATGCTGCCGCTGGCGTCGTGGTCGCTGGTGTTTTCTGCCACCAGGCTGTTAGTCGCCAGCAGCGTGCTGGTTGAAGCACCGTTATGCAGGTTCACCGTCAGGCTGGCCGAGGTCACCGCGCCGCTGGCATCACGCACCGAATAGGTGAAGACGTCGGTGGCTGGCACCAGATCGGCATCCAGTCCCGCCTTCAGCGTATAGGTGTAGTTACCGTGCGAATCGATGGTCAACGTACCGTAGCTGCTGGTGATCACCGTGTTACCGCTGGCCGCAATCGCATGTCCCGTCACCACGGTGACCGCCGTACCGTTCGGCACCGTACCGGCCACTGAACTGGTGTCGTTGGTCAACAGGTTGCCGGTGACGGTAGCCGCCACGGTCAACGCCAACGTCGTGATATCCGACGTGGTGGTGACCGTAGTTGATGGCAACACGCCAACGCCGGTGCTGGTGCCTAACAGCACGGCATAGTTACCGGTGCCGAGGTTGCTGTAGGTCACGTTGCCACCGGTTTGCGTACCAATGGTCAGGATGGTGGTGATGTAGTTGGCGTTACTGGATTTCAGCAACCAGGTGCCGTTCGCCTGCTGTTGATACAGATACAGCGTGTAGTTAGACGTCAGGGCAACCAGACTGGTGGCCGAGGCATGCAACGTCACGGTACGGGTATCGCCGGTTCCCACGTTGAACATGTAGGCGTTGGTGTTGTTCAGAACACCCACTCCCACCGTGCTAAGCAGGTTAACGCTTAGCAACGCGGTGCTGGTCGAACTGGTATTGGCGTTGGTGATGGTGCCAGTTTGCGTGGTGTAATCCACTTCGTTGACATCATTCGCCGCCACGATGTGAATCGCACCAGTGAGTGGTGTGCTGGTGGAGACGTTGCCCGCGCGGTCGGTCTGAATCACCGACAGCGAAGCACCGGTGGTCTGCGCCGTGCTCAGGCTAACCGACCATGTACCGCCGCTACCAACCGTCGCCGTACCCAGCGCGTTACCGCCCGCATCACGTACAGTTACCGTTGCCCCCACTTCACCGCTACCGGTCACCGTGGTACCGGCATCGTTGATCGCCAGGCCGCTGACAGCAGCAGGTGGCACGGTATCGACGTTCACCGTCACCGCCGTGTTACCGGTGCTGACGTTACCCGCCGTATCGGTGACCGTTACGCTCAACGGATGCGCACCGTTCGCCAGTGCAGTTGGGGTGTAAGTCCAGCTGCCACCCGCACCTACCGTTACCGAGCCGAGCGCGGTAGTGCCATCGTAGATGGTGACAATCGCACCCACTTCCGCCGTGCCGTTCAGTACCGGCGTGGTGTCACGGGTGTACGCGCCATTGGTCAGCGTTACTGGCGTGCTGCCAGCGTCGTCGGTAATGGTGAGCGTACTGGCCGCTGGCGCTATGGTGTCGATGGTCAGCGTGGTCGACGCATTCGGGCTCACGTTGCCCGCCGCATCGGTCGCCGTCACGTTCAGCGTGTGCGTGCCGTTGCTCAGCGTGGTGGAGACGAAGCTCCAGGTGCCGCCGCTGCCCACCGTAGTGGTGCCGAGCAATGTGGTGCCGTCGTACACGCTGATCCTTGCGCCGACTTCACCGTTACCACTCAACAACGGTGTGTTGTCGTTGGTGATGCCATTGTTCGGGATGGTCACCGCCGTGCTGCCGTTGTTATTGGCGGCCACAAGGTTGGTCACAGCCGCTGGCGGCGTAGTATCGATAATCACCGAGGCCGACGTCGTGCCGCTGACGTTACCGGCGGTATCTGTCACCGTCACGCTCAGTGGATGCGTGCCGGTGGTCAATACGCCAGTAGTGAAGGTCCATGCGCCGGAGCCATTGGCAATCGCCGTACCCAGCAGCGTGCTGCCATCGTATATGGAGACACGGCTGCCCGCTTCCGCTACGCCGCTCAGGGTTGGCGTGGTGTCATTGGTGGAACCGCCGCTCGGCACCGTGGTGTTGGTGACGTCGTTAGTGATCACCAGCGTTGACGCCGTTGGTGCCACGGTATCTACGGTAATGGAAACCGTCGCCGACGCGCTGCTGGTGTTACCCGCTGCATCAGTCACCGTCACGCTCAGTGGATGCGTGCCGTTGCTCAGCGTGGCGGTAGTGAAGCTCCATGCACCCGAACCATTGGCGGTGGTGGAACCAATTGCGGTCGACCCGTCGTAGATGGTGACAATCGCGTTCGCTTCCGCCGTCCCGCTCAGGGTTGGCGTGGCGTCATCGGTAACTGCACCGTTCGCCAGCGTCCCCTGAATCGTACCGACATCATCGGTGATCACCAGATTGGTCACCGGATTCGGTGCCACGGTATCAATCGTCAGGGTGGTTGAGGCGTTAGGGCTTACGTTGCCCGCCGCATCCGTTGCCGTGACGTTCAACGTATGCGCACCGTTACTCAGCGCCGTTGAAACAAAGCTCCATGTGCCGTTGCTGCCCACCGTGGTGGTGCCCAGCAGCGTGGTGCCATCGTAAACGCTGATGCGTGCACCAATCTCACCCGAACCGGTCAACAGCGGCGTATTGTCGTTGGTCACGCCGTTGTTCGGAATGGTCACCGCCGTGCTGCCGTTGTTGTTGGCGGCAACAAGGTTGGTGACAGCCGCTGGCGGCGTGGTATCGATAATCACCGAAGCGGAGGTGCTGCCGCTGACGTTACCGGCTGCGTCTGTTACCGTGACGCTCAATGGATGCGTGCCGGTGGAAAGCACGCCGGTGGTGAAAGTCCATGCGCCCGTGCCACTGGCAATCGCCGTACCCAGCAAGGTGCTGCCATCGTAGATGGAGACACGACTGCCGGCTTCGGCCACACCGCTCAGGGTTGGCGTGTTGTCATTGGTGGAACCCCCGCTCGGCACCGTGGTGCTGGTGATGTCGTTGGTGATCACCAACGTTGATGCCGTCGGTGCCACTGTATCCACGGTGATAGAAACCGTCGCCGATGCGCTGCTGGTGTTACCGGCCGCATCTTTGACCGTCACGCTCAGCGGATGCACGCCGTTGCTCAGCGTCGCGGTGGTGAAGGTCCACGCGCCGCCCGTTCCGGCCACCACTGAACCCAACACCGTGGTGCCATCGTAGATGGTGACAATCGCATTGGCTTCCGCCGTACCGCTCAGGGTTGGCGTGGCATCATCGGTCACCGCACCGTTCGCCAGCGGCCCCTGACTTGCCCCCACATCATCGTTGATCGCCAGGTTAGTGACGGGCGCCGGAGCCACGGTATCCACCGTCAGAGTCAGCGTTGCGTTCGGGCTAACGTTGCCCGCTGCATCTCTCGCCGTGACGTTGAAGGTGTGCGCACCATCCGCCAGCGTTGGCGTGGTGAAGCTCCATGCACCGTTACTGCCGGCGGTGACAGAACCGATAATCGAGGTGCCATCGCGGATGATCACCAGGCTGCCTGCTTCTGCCGTACCGCTCAGCGCTGGGGTGTTGTCATTGGTGCTGCCGTTATTGGCAATCGCAACCGGCGTGCTGCCGTTGTTGTTGGCCGCAGCCAGACCGGTTACAGCCACCGGCGCGACGGTATCAATAATTACCGTCGCCGAGGTGCTGCCGCTGACGTTACCGGCGGCATCTGTGACCGTGACGCTCAGTGGATGCGAACCTTGCGCCAGCACTGCGGTGGTGAAGGTCCATGCGCCAGTGCCACTGGCAATCGCCGTACCGAGCAGCGTGCTGCCATCGTAGATCGACACGCGACTACCGGCTTCCGCCGTGCCGCTCAGCGTTGGCGTGCTGTCGTTGGTTGAACCGCCATTCGGCACCGTGGTGCTGGTGACGTCGTTGGTGATCAACAAGGTTGAGTTGGCTGGTGCCACCGTATCGACATTGACCGTAAAGTTGGTCGCCGCGCTGGTGTTGCCCGCCGCATCGCGCACCGTCACGCTCAACGGATGCGATCCGTCGCTCAGCGCGGCGGTGGTGAAGCTCCATGCACCGCCCGTTCCGGCCACCACAGAACCCAACACCGTGGTGCCTTCCGAGATAATCACGATATTGCCGGCGGTTGCGGTACCGGTCAGCGTTGGCGTGTTGTCATCGGTAGAGGCACCGCTGGTGAGCGTTCCTTGTGTCGCGCCCACATTGTCAGAAACCACCAGATTGGTGACCGGCGTTGGCGCGGCTGTGGTTATGGTGAAGCTGATTGATGCATTCGGACTGACGTTACCGGCAAGGTCGGTAGACGTCACGTTCAGGGTATGCAGACCATCCGCCAGCGTAGGTGAGGTGAAGCTCCACGCGCCGTTGCTGCCAGCGGTGACAGAACCGATCACGGTGGTGCCATCGCGGATGACCACTACGCTGCCCGCTTCCGCCGTGCCGCTCAGCGCTGGCGTGTTGTCGTTGGTGTTGCCTCCTGCAGCAATCGCCACTGGCGAACTGCCGTTATTGTTGGCTGCCGCCAAACCGCTCACGGCCGTTGGTGCTACGGTATCGACGATCACCGTAGCAGTGCTGGATGCCACGCTGGTGTTACCCGCTGCATCGGTCACGCGGACGGTCAGTGGATGACTGCCTTCGCCCAGCACCGGTGAAATAAAGCTCCATGCGCCGCCTGTTCCGGCGGCAACCGAACCGAGCAAGGTCGTACCATCATAAACGCTGACGATACTGCCCACTTCCGCCGTACCGCTCAGGGTTGGCGTGTTGTCGTTGGTCGAACCGCCATTTGGCACAACCGTGCTGGTGACGTCGTTGGTGACCACCAGCGTCGATGCGTTTGGTGCCACGGTATCGACGGTAAGGTTCACCGCCGCAGAACGTGGTCCAATGTTCCCCGCCGTATCCGTCACGGTGACGCTCAGCGCATGTCCGCCCTGGCTCAGGGTTGGCGACGTGAAGCTCCATACGCCGAGGCCATTGGCGGTGGTCGAGCCGATAACGGTGTTGCCATCATAAACCGTGACAATGCCGTTGGCTTCGGTGGTACCGGTAAGCTGCGGTGTGCTGTCGTTAGTCGAGCCATTGTTGGCAATCGGCACTGGCGAGCCACCGTTGTTATTGGCGGCGGCCAGGTCGGTGACAGCGACAGGGGCAACGGTATCAATAGTGAAGTTCACCGTTGGCGACGTTTCGCCTGGATTGTTCTGCGAATCGACCGTGGTGACATAGATACCGTGCGGTCCATCGGTCAGCGTCGGCGTGAAGGTCCATTGTCCGGAAGCGCCGACCGTGAGGCTGCCCAACACCGCTGCGCCATCGTGGATGGTGATCACATCACCCTCAGCCGCCGCACCGGTTAATACCGGTGTGCCGTCCTTGATATTGGCGCCGTCATTCACTGTAACCAGTGAACTGCCGCTATCGTCGCTGATCACCAGCGTGCTGGCGGTAGGTGGCATATCCGCTGCGATATTCAGCGTAAACGCCGGGCTGCTCACCGCGCTGACGTTGCCTGCGGCATCGGTCACCGTGAAAGTGAAGCTATGCGAACCGTTAGAGAGCGCACTGCCCGGTGTGAAGCTCCATGTGCCGCCAGTGGCGATAACCGTACCCAGCAGCGTGGTGCCATCGTAAACCGACACGCGGCTGCCCGCTTCAGCGGAACCGCCCAGGGTTGGCGTGCTGTCATCGGTGGTTGCGCCTGACGTCAACGGACCGGTGCTGCCACCGACATTGTCCGTTGCCGTGAGGTTGCTAACCGTTGCCGGCGCGGCGGTATCGATATTGATAGTAATCGGCGTAGCTTCTGGACCGGTGGTGCCTGCGGCGTTAGTGACCGACACGGTGTAGCTGTGTTGACCATCTGCGCGCACGCTGGTTTCGAAACGCCACACGCCGTTATCACCTACCGTGGTGGTGCCGAGTAAGGTGCTGCCTTCGTAGATGTTGATGGTGGTGCCCGCGACGCCGGTACCGCGCAACACTGGCGTGTTGTCGTTGGAGTAACCGTTATTCGCCACCTGCGAGGCTGTGGTATTGGCGTTGTTGTAGACGCCAAAGGTCAGCACCGCCGCTGGAGTTGAGGTATCCACCGTCAGGGATACCGAGGCATTGGAGCTAATATTGCCCGCCGCATCGGTCACGGTGACGTTCAGCGTGTGTGTTGCATCAGTCAGCGTGCTGGTGGTGATGCTCCATGCGCCGTTGCTGCCTGCCACGGTTGAGCCGACTAAGGTGGTGCCGTCATAGACCCGCACGATGGCATTGGCTTCCGCCGTGCCGCTGATGGCTGGCGTGTTGTCATTGGTGATACCACCATCCGCAATGGTAACCGGTGAGCCACCATTGTTGTTTTGCAGCAGCAGATCGTCAGCTGGCTGCGGTGCGGTGGCATCCACCACCACGGTAAAGCTGGAGGATGGCGCACTGACGTTGCCGACCTCATCGGTCACGGTGGCGGTCAGCGTATGCGAACCGTCGGTTAAGGCTGGAGAACTAAAGCTCCAGGTGCCGCCTGCCGTTGCTGTGGCAGTCCCGATCACCGTGTTGCCATCGTAGATAGTGACCAGACTGCCCGCTTCCGCATTCCCGCTCAGCAACGGCGTGTTGTCGCTGGTGGTTGCGCCATTCGGTATCAGCACAGGCGAGCCGCCGTTGTCATTGTTAACCACCAGCGTGGTTGGCGCTGGTGCAACACTGTCGACGGTGAAACCAATCGCCGGTGACGCCGTACTCACGTTTCCTGCGGCATCCACCACGGTGGTGGTCAGACTGTGCAGCCCTTCTCCCAGCGTTGGCGATGTGAAGCTCCACTGGCCGTTGCTGCCCACCGAAGCACTACCGATGATGTTGGTGCCATCACGGATAATCACCGTGCTGCCCGCTTCGGCGGTACCGGTGAGGAATGGCGTGTTGTCGTTAGTGAAACCGCCGTTGGTAATCGCAACCGGCGAGGTGCCTTCATCGTTGCTGGCAACCACGTTCAACGCCGCAGCCGGTGGTGTGGCGTCGATCACTACACCAATGGTGCTCGGCGCACTGACGTTACCCGCCGCATCGCTGGCAGTGACGCTGAAGGTATGGGTGCCATCCGCCAGCGCAGTCGCCGGCGTGAAGGTCCAGGTTCCGCCCGCGCCGACGGTAGTCGATCCCAGCACGCCGTTCTGATCGGACACGGTGATGATGCTGCCCACCTGTCCAGAACCGCTCAGCACTGGCGTGTTGTCGTTGGTGAGACCGCCGTTTGGAATGTTAATTGGCGTGCCGATATCGTTGGTCAGCGTCAGCCCGGTTGCTGCTGGCGGCGCCACGGTATCAACGGTGACGGTGATGGTGCTGCTGGCCGGTCCAGTGTTACCCGCCGCGTCACGTACCGTCACGCTCAGGTTGTGGGTGCCATCGGTCAGACTTGGTGAGAAGCTCCAGGCGCCCAGCGCATTGGCAACAGCGCTGCCGAGCACGGTGGTGCCGTCAGACACAATAACGATGCTGTTCGCTTCCGCCGTACCACTCAGCACTGGCGTGTTGTCGTTGGTGGTGCCGTTGTTGGCAATCGGTACCGGCGAACCGCCATTGTCATTGTTGAGCGCCAGCCCAGTTGCCGCGCCTGGCGCAACGGTATCCACCGTAAAGGCGATGGCCGTGGACGCCGGGCCGACGTTACCCGCCGGATCGGTGACGGTCGCCGTCAGGCTGTGACCGCCTTCACCCAGCGTTGGCGTGGTGAAGCTCCATTGGCCGTTACTGCCGACAATCACGGAGCCCAGCACAGTGGTGCCATCCAGCACCGTCACCGTACTTCCAGCCTCGGCGGTGCCACCAATCGCAGGAGTGGCATCGTTGGTGGTGCTGCCTGCGGCGATGGTGACTGGTGTGCCGCCGTTGTTGTTGTTAAGGGTAATCGCCGTTGGAGCCACCGGCGGCGTGGTATCGATGCTGAAGTTCAGCGCCGCAGATGGCGCACTGATGTTGCCTGCAGGATCGGTCACGGTGGTGGTCAGGCTGTGTGCGCCCTCGCCCAACGCCGTGGCGGGTGTGAAGCTCCAGGTGCCGCCGCTGCCGACCACCACCGAACCGAGCACCAGGCTGCCATCAGAGATAATGACCGTGCTGCCCACTTCGGCGTTGCCGCTTAACACTGGCGTGGTGTCGTTAGTTGCGCCACCTGCCGCAATCGGAACCGCCGTTTGGCCGGAATCATTGCTCAACTGCAGACCGGTCGCCGCTGATGGTGCCTGCGTATCCACGGTAAAGGTGATAGCGGTAGACGGTGAGCTGCTGTTGCCAGCAGCGTCGGTCACGGTCGCCGTCAGGCTGTGACTGCCCTGACTCAGCGCTGGTGTAGTGAAGCTCCATGCGCCGCCGCTACCTGCAATCGCCGTGCCCAATACCGTGGTGCCATCGCGCACGGTGACGATGCTGCCCGCTTCAGCACTGCCACTCAACACCGGCGTGGTGTCGTTGGTGGCGCCGCCCGTAGCAATCGGCGTTGGTGTACTGCCCTGATCGTTATTGAGGACCACCGCCGTTGCCGCTGGCGGTGGCGTGGTGTCGATAGTCACCGCGATCGCCGTTGATGCCGGACCCACGTTACCCGCCGTATCGGTGACGGTCGTGGTCAGGCTGTGCGTACCCGGATCAAGAGGTGTGGTGGGCGTGAAGCTCCATTTGCCATCGGTACCGACTGTGGTGCTGCCCAGCACCGTGGTGCCATCACGCACGGTAACCACGCCGCCCGCTTCGGCGCTGCCGCTTAATACCGGCGTGGTGTCGTTGGTGCTACCGCCAGCGGCAATAGGCACTGGCGTGCTGCCATTGTCATTGCTGAGCTGCAGCGCAGTGGCAGCGGCTGGCGGTGTGGTATCCACGCTGAAAGTGATAGGTGTTGACGCGCCGCTGCTATTGCCCGCCGGATCGGTGACGGTAGTGGTCAGGCTATGCGCGCCATCGCCCAGCGCGGTGGCTGGCGTAAAGCTCCAGCTGCCGTCGCTGCCCGCTGTCGCGGTGCCCAGCACCGTGGTGCCATCGCGCACAGTGACGGTGCTGCCCGCTTCCGCCGTGCCACGCAATATTGGCGTGCTGTCGTTGGTGATGCCGCCAGTGGCAATGATGGTGCCGCCATCGTTGCTCAACTGCAGGCCGGTTGAGGTGGCTGGAGCCTGGGTATCAACGGTGAAGTTGATTGGCGTAGACGGATCACTGACGTTACCCGCAGCGCTGGTGACGGTGGTGGTCAGGCTATGTTCGCCTTCGCTCAACGCTGGTGTGCTGAAGCTCCAGCTGCCGCCGCTGCCGACCACAACGGTGCCCAGCACGGTGCTGCCATCCAGCACTGTTACCGTGCTGCCCGCCGCCGCCGTACCGCTGATCACCGGCGTGGTGTCGTTGGTGGCGCCGTTATTCGCAATAGGCACTGGTGTGCTGCCGTTGTCGTTATTCAGCACCACGCTGCCTGCCACTGGCGGCTGCGTGGTGTCGATGTTGACGGTGATCGGCGTCGAGGTTGGGCCGACGTTACCGGCCGCATCGGTGACGGTGGTGGTAAGCGTGTGCTCACCCGCCGTTAACGGCGTGGTTGGCGTAACGCTCCACGATCCATCGCTGCCAACGGTCGCGCTGCCAATCACGGTGGTGCCATCACGTACCGTGACGATGCTGCCCGCTTCTGCGGTGCCACTCAGCGCTGGCGTGGTGTCGTTGGTGGTGCCGCCTGCGGCAATCGGTACCGGCGTCGTGCCTTCGTTGTTGCTGAGTTGCAGACCCGTTGCCGCCGCAGGTGGCGTGATATCCACGGTGACCACAATTGGCGTAGATGGCGCACCGGTGTTACCCGCTGGGCTGGTAACGGTGGCGGTCAGGCTGTGGCTGCCTTCGTTCAGCGCTGGCGTGGTGAAGCTCCATGTTCCGCCGCTGCCAACCGTCACGGTGCCGAGCACGTTGCCGCCATCAGAAACGGTAATGGTGCTGCCCGCTGCTGCGGTGCCGCTCAATACTGGCGTTGCATCGTTGGTTGCCGCGCCAGAGGTAATCGGAACTGGCGTGCCGCTGGTGTCGTTACTCAGCTGCACACCGCCCGGTGCTGGCGGTGCCGTAGTGTCGATGGTGAAGGTTAACGGCGTGCTCGCTGCGCCGGTATTGCCCGCCGCATCGGTCACGGTGGTGGTCAGGCTGTGCGCACCATCGCCGAGCGTTGGAGAGGTAAAGCTCCAGTTGCCATCGTTGCCGACGGTAACCGAACCCAACGGCGTGCCGCCATCGGAAACCGTCACAATGCTGCCCGGCTCCGCGCGACCACTCAATACTGGCGTCACATCGTTGGTGGTGCCGCCATCCGCGACCGGCACCAGCGTGCCGCTGCCATCATTGCTGAGCTGCAGATCGGTGGCGGCTGCGGGTGGTGTGGTATCAACAATCACAATCACCACTGATGATGACGGGCCAACGTTACCGGCCGTATCGGTGACGGTGGTGGTGAGATTGTGCTGTCCTTCAGTCAGCGGAGTGGTTGGCGTGAAGCTCCAGTTGCCGTCGGTGCCGGTGGTTGCAGTGCCCAGCACGGTGGTGCCATCACTCACCGTAACGGTGCTGCCCGGTTCGGCGGTGCCGTTAAGAGTTGGCGTGGTGTCGCTGGTGGTGCTACCTGAGGCCAGCGGCGTTCCGTCGTCATTGGTGAACTGCACATTGCCCGCCGCCGCAGGCGGTTGGGTATCGATGGTCACGGTCACCGGCGTTGAAGCCGGACCGGTATTGCCTGCTGGATCGGTAACGGTTGAAGTCAGGCTATGACCGCCATCGCTCAGCGGTGGCGTGGTGTAACTCCAGGTGCCGTCTGTACCTACCGTGGTGGTGCCGAGCACAGTGGTGCCATCCGAGATGGTTACCGTACTGCCCGCTTCACCGCTGCCGGTCAGCGTTGGTGTGTTGGTGTTAGTGCTGCTGCCATCCGTGATCGGCACGCCAGCACCATCTTCCAGCCCCACGCCGGTTGGTGCGCCTGGCACTACGGTATCGATGGTGATGTTGATGGTTGGCGAATCGGTATCGACGCCGGTGGTGGCGTTAGTGGCGACAGCGTGGAAAGCGTAGTTGCCATCGGCCAGCGCCGCTGGCGTGAAGTTCCACTGCCCATCGCTGCCCGCGACGGTGCTGCCAATGACGGTGGTGCCGTTATACAGCGTGATGAGATCGCCCGCGCCCGCCAGCCCGCTGAGAATTGGCGTAGTGTCGTGGGTGCTGGAGTTGTTTGGCAGTTCAACCAGCGTGCTGCCGCTGTCGTCGGTGACCACCAGCAAGCTGCTGGTCGCCGGAACGCCGGCATCGACATTCAGGGTGAATACCGGCGACGACGGGCTCACGTTGCCTGCCGCATCGGTAACGGTGGTGGTCAGGCTGTGTTGGCCGTTGGTCAGCGCGTTATCTGGCGTGAAGCTCCAGCTGCCGTCGCTGCCCGCTGTCGCTGAGCCCAGCAATGTGGTGCCGTCATACACACGCACCACCGATCCCGCTTCGGCGGTGCCGGTCAGGGTTGGCGTGCTGTCATCAGTGATAGCGCCAGAGGTCAACGGACCGGTGCTGCCACCGACGTTATCGTTGACCACCAGGCCACTGACCGGCGCTGGCGCGATGGTATCTACACTGAAGGCGATCGGTGTGGTCGCCGGGCTGACATTACCCGCCGCATCGGTAACGGTGGTGGTCAGGCTGTGATTGCCCTCCGCCAGCGTCGGCGTGGTGAAGCTCCAGTTACCGTCGCTGCCAACGGTAACGGTGCCAAGCACGGTGTTGCCATCCAGAATAGTGACTTTGCTGCCCGCTTCCGCCGTGCCGCTCAGCACTGGCGTCGCATCATTGCTGGCCCCTCCCGCCACAATCGGCTGGGTAATGCTGCCCGCGTCGTTGGTGAGTTCCACACCGGATGCGGCATCCGGCGCGATGGTGTCCACGATGATGTTGATGGTTGCAGTATCAGTAACGTTGCCGTTGGCATCGGTGATGGTGCCATGCAGCGCGTGCGGACCATCCGTCAGACCGCTGAGGTAGAAGATCCACTGGCCGTTGCTGCCCGCCGTGGTGCTGCCCAGCAAGGTGGTGCCGTCATACAGTGTGATGATGTTACCAGCACCCGCCACACCGCTTAATACCGGGCTGTCGTTGTTGGTGCTGGCACCGTCAGTCAGCTGCGCGACGGTATTGCCGTTTTCGTCCGTCACTTCCAGCGACGAAGTGGCAGGAGGAATATCTGCATCAACGGTGATAACAATCGGCGGACTGGCTGGGCCAACGTTACCGGCCGTATCAGTTGCCGTGACGGTAAAGGTGTGATCGCCGTTGCTCAGCGCTGGCGTGGTGAAACTCCAGGTGCCGTCGGTGCCCACGGTGGTGTTGCCCAGCAGCGTGGTGCCATCGTAAATGCTGATAGTGGCATTCGGCTCGCCGGTGCCGCTCAGGGTTGGTGCGCGGTCATCGGTGGTGTCGCCAGAGGTTAATGGTCCTTGTACCGCGCCGACGCTATCTTCGATCACCAAATTGCCCACCACGGCTGGCGGCGTGGTATCCACCGTCACGGTGACCGGAGATGATGCCGGACCGGTATTGCCAGCGGGATCGGTGACGGTGGTGGTCAGGCTGTGATTGCCATCAGCCAGCGTTGGCGTAGTGAAACTCCAGTCGCCATCGCTGCCGACGGTTGCAGTGCCGAGCACGGTGGTGCCATCCAGCACCGTCACGGTGCTGCCCGGTTCGGCCGTGCCGCTGAAGGTTGGCGTATTGTCATTGGTGGTGCTGCCAGCGGCAATCGGCACTACGGTACCGCCGTTGTTGTCACTCAGTTGCAGATCGGCTGCCGCCGCAGGCGCAACGTTATCAATGGTGATAGTAAGCGTGCCGGAATCGGTCACATTGCCGGTGGTATCTGTTGCAGTGGCGTGGAAGGCGTAAGTCCCGTCTGGCAGCGCGCCAGGCGTAAAGCTCCATTGCCCATCGGCACCTGCCACGGTGCTGCCCAGCAGCGTGGTGCCGTTGTACAACTCAATCACCGCGCCCGCTGACGCCAGGCCGCTAAGAATTGGCGTGGTGTCATGCGTGCTGGAGCCGTCTGGCAGGATTTTCAGCGTACTGCCGCTGTCATCGGTGATTTGCAGCGTGCTGGTGGTCGGCGCGACGCCCGCATCAACCGTGAAGTTCACCCCGGTTGTCGCTGGACTGACGTTGCCCGCCGCATCGGTCAGCGTCACGCTCAGCGTGTGCTGGCCATTGTTCAGCGCTGGCGTCGTGAAACTCCAGGTGCCATCGCTGCCGACAGTAGCGCTGCCGAGCAGCGTGCTGCCGTCGTAGATTTTAACGATGGCGTTAACTTCGCCGTTGCCGCTCAGCGTTGGCGTGTTGTCATCGGTAGTCGAACCCGCAGTAATTGGGCCGGTAGCTCCGCCGACGTTATCGCTGATCACCACATTGCTGGCCCCTGCTGGAGCCTGGGTATCCACGGTGAAGGTGATCGGGCTGGAGGTTGGGCCGACGTTCCCTGCTGCATCGGTGACGGTGGCAGTAATGCTGTGGCCGCCCTCCGTCAGCGTTGGTGAAGTGAAGCTCCATGTGCCGTTGCTGCCCACGGTTGCGGTGCCGAGTATGGTATCGCCATCACGCACGGTGACGGTGCTGCCCGGTTCTGCGGTGCCGCTCAGTACTGGCGTGGTGCTATTGGTCGCACCACCGGAAGCGATCGGTTGCAGCGTGCTGCCATCGTTATCACTCAGCGTGACGCCACCGGCCGCAGCAGGTGGCACGGTATCCACGGTGATGGTGATAACCGGCGTTTGCGTCACGTTGCCAGAGGTATCCGTTACCGAGGCGTGGAACGCGTAACTGCCATCTGCCAATGCGGCTGGCGTAAAGGTCCACTGTCCATCGCTGCCCGCGACCACGCTACCCAACACGGTGCTGCCGTTATACAGCGTGATCAGTGCGCCAGCAGTTGCCAGACCACTCAAGGTTGGTGTGTTGTCGTGCGTGCTGCCACCGTTGCTGAGCTGCACCAGCGTATTGCCGGAATCGTCGGTGATTTCGAGCGAGGTGGTTGCTGGGGGAATACCGGCCTGCACGTTGATATCATAAGGTGCTGAAGGCGCACTGACGTTGCCCGCCGCATCGGTTAAGGTCACGGTCAGGCTGTGGCTACCGTTGCTCAAAGCTGTGGTGGTGTAACTCCAGGTTCCGTCGCTACCCACGACCGCCGTACCCAGTAGCGTTTGCCCATCGTAGACGCTGACAATCGCGCCCACTTCACCGCTACCGGTAAGCGTTGGCGTGTTGTCATCGGTAGTGCCGCCATTGGTAACCGTACCGGAACTGCCGCCCGAGTTATCGTTGACCAGCAGGTCAGTTACTGCTGTCGGCGCTTGCGTATCCACCGTGAAGGTGATGGTGGTGGCTGGGCTGGTATTCCCCGCTGCATCGGTTGCAGTGATGCTCAGCGTATGGCTGCCCTGACTGAGTTCGGGGCTGGTAAAGCTCCAGGCACCGTTGCTGCCGACAGTGACACTGCCAAGCACCGTATCGCCATCGCGGATGGTGATAATCGAGCCCGCTTCAGCGGTTCCGCTCAGCACTGGCGTGGTGTCTTTGGTCGCGCCGCCGTTGGTGATTGGCTGCGCAGTGGTACCGCTGTTGTTAATCACGCTCAGGCCGCCAACGGCGGTTGGTGCGACGGTATCCACGGTGAAATCTACCGGATTGGTTGCCGGACTGGTGTTACCCGCCGCGTCGGTGACGGTGGCGGTCAGGCTGTGCTGACCGTCCGCCAGCGCAGGCGTGGTAAAGCTCCAGCGGCCATCCGCGCCAACGGTCACCGTGCCGAGCAGCGTCGTGCCATCGTAAATACTGACAATGGCACCCGCTTCAGCGGTGCCGCTCAGGGTTGGCGTGTTGTCATCGGTAATTGCGCCCGCACCAATCGCGCCCTGATAGGGCCCAACCGTGTCGTTAATCACCAAATCCGTGATGGCGGTTGGCGGCGTAGTGTCATCGCCACCACCGGGATTGGTTGGGTTGGTCGGATTGGTCGGGTTAGTAGGATTGCCGCCGTTGTTGCCGTCATCGGGGTTACTCGGCGTGGCATTTCCGCCACCGCCACCGCCCGAACCGGCAAACATCGCACCTAAACCAGCCAGCGCCGCACCACCGATACCGAAGGCGGCGATGGTGCCGTCATTGGTGGTGTTTTCCGCTAACAGCCCTTCGGTGCTGTCGATAGAGACGTAATGGAAACCTTCAGTACCGGGATCTTCAACCCACCACATCGCGCCGCGATCGTCCTGCAGGACCAGATCGCTATCACCGTTCGGGCTGTAAAAATTATGAATAACAAGGACTTCACCAGATTTTGTGGTGACGACTAAATCATTACCATTGCGTGTGAAAGACTTAATATCAGACTGATTAAGATGCAGCTTCACCAAACTCGGAGCGGTCAAATTAACTTGATTTCCACTCAGCTCAGAAGCAACGGTCCCACCTTTTGGGGTTACTGAGATATTATTCATGTTATCGAGATCCCGCGAAGTTCCATTAAAATGCCCGGCATCCGCAGACACCGGCTTTTACCGTGAATAATCACCATGAATATTCACTTTTTCTCTTGTTCGATCTCATACAGGCTAAGAATGAAATCGCGTTGAGTTTTGTTTAGCCGCCATCCTGATAACTGATTGGATTTATTTCTAAAAATCACCACGGGAAAAAGTTTTATTTTCTCAATTGGCCGGGCACAAATGACGTGAAACGCATGGAGCCCAGGCTTTGACATTTTTCACTTCCCCGAGGGATGAAACCAACCCAGTAATATTCAGGATTATGCTAATAAATCATCGAGATAGACGCTCTGCCACAGAAAACCCTGCATGCCATAAATCGCTTTATGCGCTAGCAGGTTGACCTGTTGTTGATTTTCAACACCCTCAACGATGACGCCGTTGCATAATTCGTTGAGATGGTCGAGCAGAATGTCAAAGGTGCGACCGTCGCCAAATTGCCAAAAAAATTCTTTGTCAATCTTGACGATTTCAAATATTCCGCTATCGAACATGGAAAGGTTGGAATAACCTGGACCAAAGTCGTCGAGCCATAAAGGGGCGGGCGTCACTTTCGCGACACCTTTTAAAATCAACAGATCGGCGCTATTAAATCGCGCGGTGAAGAATGCTGATATTTCCAGACGCAATAGCGTCAGTTGAGCCAGTTTTTCTTGTATTTCAGCATCTTTAAAAATGCTGGCTACGATATCTCTATCAACATTGACACTGACAATCTGGTCGAACCCTTTCTGGTATAGCTGAATAAGTTTTTCGATCTGGTGGAGGAATAACTGCCATTTAACGTCAGCAGAAAGCTGACTGAAGAACCCAACATCCCTTTCAGGATTACGCTTATTATTGATGTCCGCGTCATCTGCGAGACGCGTTAATAATTCCCTGGCAATCACCTGGCCGGATAAATCATAAACCGGCTCTAACAAGAACACTGTCTTCGGTTGATTGCTCATTTCACATCCTTACTGCAACTGCCTGATAGCATTAAACTGTCAGGATTTCTCATGTGAGAAGCAAGGTAAACATTGATAAAACTTAATGTCTTAACTGAAGGTTAACGTACAACTTACACTTTGAGAAATAGATTTCAGTAAACAGCACTGACAACTTTAATCGTTTAAACCAATCAATAACGTAAGTAAATTTCTTTAAAATTCATAAAAACTTCGGATAAATCTGAGAAAAATTTAACTTAACGCTAACCTTGACAGCTCTACAAAACACGAACAAATTGAAAAATAACAATAAAAAGCAAATTAGCATTGATTGATTTTTATACTTATCTCAAATTTGAAAATGTTTCATCTGGAATTCATGATTCCAATAAGCTCCAATAAATAAAGTTATCGTGAGTGACTATTCAATCCTTAATGTTTAAATTTTGATTATGCATTGCAAGGAATACATAACAGATAAGCTGCTTAATCACTGATTAATCATTAGGTAATGTAAGGGCATTGGCGAAAAAGGAGGTTGTTACTGATTGGCTTTATCAGCAAAAAGAAAGAGATAGCACTGAGGATATAAATGCGATTTTTTGGCGGCAGGTTAAAAATAAGCGAAGAGTGATCGTCTTCACAAATAGAATTAAAAGGTTGAGGATGTGCGAGAATATAGCAGGAAAAGAGATAACCGAGCCCTTTACGGGCTCGGTTTGAGAGCAGTTAATTACTCATCTTCTAAATAGGTGTAACCGTACAGGCCGCTTTCAAATTCTGCGAGGAACTGCGCACGCAGCTCTTCAGGAATATCGGTTTGCTGGGTCACCTGATCGCGGAACAGCGTCATCAGATCGTTCGGATTAAGCTGTACGTACTCGAGCATATCCGCCACGGTATCGCCCTCATCCGACAGCTGCACTTCCACGCTGCCATCCGGGAACGCAAACACATCCACCGCTTCGGTGTCACCGAACAGGTTGTGCATGTTGCCGAGAATTTCCTGATACGCGCCGACCATAAAGAAGCCGAGCATCGGCGGATTATCGATGTCGTATTCCGGCATCGGCATGGTGGTGGCAATGCCATCGCCATCGACGTAGTGATCGATGGTACCATCGGAGTCACAGGTGATGTCGAGCAACACCGCGCGACGCTTCGGCATTTTATTCAGCCCTTCCAGCGGCAGCACCGGGAACAGCTGATCTATGCCCCACGCATCCGGCATCGACTGGAACAGCGAGAAGTTGACGTAAATCTTATCCGCCATACGTTCCTGCAGCTCATCAATGATCGGGCGATGCGCGCGGTTGCTTGGGTCGAGGTGCTGCTGAATATAGTGGCAGATGCTCAGGTAAAGCTGTTCTGCCCAGGCGCGCTGACCGAGATCGTAGGTGCCTGACGAATAACCGGTATGGATGTCGAACAGATCCATTTGGCTATCGTGCAGCCATTCACGCAGCGAACGACGCACGTCAGGTTCGTGCATCTCTTGCCACGTATCCCACAAACTCTGAATCGGACGCGGTGAATCGGCATCCGGTGCCACCGGCGTGCTGAACTCGTTACGCTCAACACCAATGATGTTGGACACCAGCACGGTGTGGTGCGCAGTCACCGCACGACCTGATTCGGTGATCACGGTTGGATGTTCCAGACCGTTCTCTTCACAGGCATCGCCGATTGCCCAAATCACGTTGTTGGCGTATTCGTTCAGACCGTAGTTGACCGAGCAATCTGACTGCGAGCGCGTTCCTTCATAGTCCACGCCCAAACCGCCGCCCACATCGAAACATTTGATGTTGACGCCCAGCTTCGCCAGCTCAACGTAGAAACGCGCCGACTCACGTACGCCGGTAGCGATGTCGCGGATGTTGGACATTTGCGAACCGAGATGGAAATGCAGCAGCTGCAGGCTATCGAGACGACCCGCTTTGCGCATAATGTCGACCAGCTGCAATACCTGCGAGGCCGCCAGACCAAACTTCGACTTCTCACCACCGCTCGACTGCCACTTGCCCGAGCCCTGCGACGCCAGACGCGCACGGATGCCGAGACGCGGAATCACGTTCAGACGCTCGGCCTCTTCCAGCACCAGACGTACCTCGGTCATCTTCTCGATCACCAGATAGACTTTGTGACCGAGCTTTTCACCGATCAGCGCCAGACGAATGTATTCGCGGTCTTTATAGCCGTTACAAACAATCACCGAGCGGGTTTTACCGGCGTGGGCCAGCACCGCCATCAGCTCGGCTTTCGAACCGGCCTCTAAGCCCAGCGGTTCGCCAGAGTTGACCAGCGACTCAATCACGCGCTTATGCTGGTTAACCTTGATCGGGTAAACCAGGAAGTAGTCACCTTTATAGCCGTAAGATTCACGCGCGCGTTTGAAGGCGGCGTTAATCGAACGCAGACGATGCTGGAGAATCTGCGGGAAGCAGAACAGCGCTGGCAGACGTTGGCCGTCGGCTTCGCGCTCTTTCACCAGTTTCGCTAAGTCAACGCGCACTTCCGGCTGATCCGGATCGGGACACACGCTGATGTGCCCCAGCTCGTTGACGTCGTAATAATTGTTTCCCCACCAGGCAATATTGTAGGTACGCAGCATTCTGCTTGCTTCCTGATCGTTCATTGCCACCTCCTGCATGGAGCGGAGTACACCTTGTTCGCCAGCTGACGAACCCTTGATATTCTTCGTGTCGTCAGACATCGCGAACCTCAATTTTCCGTTGAAATATGAATTTGTTACCGAGTTTTGTCATGGTGGCGCCGGGTAAAAATTGCCTCATCCTGCTTGCTGCCTCTGTAAGGTTGCAATGTGCAAAGCTGACTCTAAGTGTAAAACACCGCACCGAAGTCGGGGCAAATAGCCTGAGACTTCCACGGTCTGTAGACAGCGAAATGCAGTAATAGATGCAGAGAAATGTTAACCGGCGCGCGTGTCGGGAGAATGAACACAACGTCGATAGAAGAAAAGAACGGGTTTGGAGTGTGAAAGGAGTGCCAGCGCGCCGCAACAGCGCAGTGAACCAAAGCGAGAGAAAGAGTGGTTCATTACTTTAATCACCTCCATCGCCTGCTTAAAGCATGCGAGAAACGGCTTGGGTGAAGGTCAGATTAAATGGCATCTGACGGCGCGACGCACGGCGGCGTCATCCTTTGCGGCTGTGGTCGACAGCAGCGGCGTTTTATACAGCCACGCGGGGTAAATTGCAAAATCTTTGTCAGGTAACTGCGCGCGGTGTCAGGAAATAATTCCACTTGTGATGTTGCGGAAAATGCGGGATCGGAAAAAGCACTGGAAAAGTGCTCACTGAGTAACCTAGAATAGCCGTCCAGATGGTTTTCCATCTAAACTGATTAACATCCAGGCGGTGTGAGTTAATGCTCTCGCTGCCTACTGCTTGCGGCTTTGCCTGAAGGGGCGTCGAGTCGGTCTGATCCCACTTACGCTATGCAGTCGTATTCAAACCATTTTTAAGGTAAAGAACAGAATGGCTAAACACCTTTTTACATCTGAGTCCGTATCAGAAGGACATCCTGATAAAATCGCTGACCAAATTTCCGATGCCGTGCTGGATGCGATCCTCGAGCAGGATCCTAAAGCGCGCGTGGCCTGCGAAACTTACGTGAAGACCGGTATGGTGCTGGTTGGCGGTGAAATCACCACCAGCGCATGGGTGGATATCGAAGAGATCACCCGTAATACCGTACGTGAAATCGGCTATGTCCATTCCGATATGGGCTTTGATGCTAACTCTTGCGCAGTGCTGAGCGCGATTGGTAAGCAGTCTCCAGACATTAATCAGGGCGTTGACCGTACCGATCCGCTGGAGCAAGGCGCGGGCGATCAGGGCCTGATGTTTGGCTACGCCAGCAACGAAACCGATGTGCTGATGCCAGCGCCGGTTACCTATGCGCACCGTCTGGTGCAGCGTCAGGCTGAAGTGCGTAAAAGCGGTTCACTGCCGTGGCTGCGTCCGGATGCAAAAAGCCAGATCACTTTCCAGTACGATGACGGCAAAATTGTCGGTATCGATGCGGTTGTGCTGTCAACGCAGCACGCTGAAGATGTCACCACCGCCGATCTGCGTGAAGCGGTGATGGAAGAGATCATCAAGCCGGTTCTGCCGACTGAGTGGATCACCGCCAGCACCAAATATCACATCAACCCAACCGGCCGTTTTGTTATCGGTGGCCCAATGGGCGACTGCGGTTTGACCGGTCGTAAAATTATCGTTGATACCTACGGCGGCATGGCACGTCACGGTGGCGGCGCGTTCTCCGGTAAGGATCCGTCAAAAGTTGACCGTTCTGCTGCTTACGCCGCGCGTTATGTGGCGAAGAACATCGTCGCGGCTGGCCTGGCTGACCGTTGTGAAATCCAGGTTTCTTACGCCATCGGCGTGGCTGAGCCAACCTCAATCATGGTTGAAACCTTCGGTACCGAGAAAGTCTCCACCGAACAGCTGACGCTGCTGGTGCGTGAGTTCTTCGACCTGCGTCCATACGGCCTGATTCAGATGATGGATCTGCTGAAACCGATCTATAAAGAGACTGCAGCATACGGTCACTTTGGTCGTGAGCACTTCCCGTGGGAGCAGACTGATAAAGCTGCGCAGCTGCGCGAAGCGGCGGGTTTGAAGTAAGCTCAGAAGCGACATCGTTATTGAGCCCGCCACTGGCGGGCTTTTTTGTGCCCGTAGGGTCGTCATTTATGACGACCTGGTCCCAACCACTCCAACAACTCCAAACCTCGATTTGTCACTTCTTCCAGGCTGTCTACACTTCTTTCACCTCGCTTACAACTTGGTGATAACGATTACATTTTGAAATCCTTTAACAATCGGCAATTTAGAGATTTTTCAGCGTAGTTATTACCGTGAAAATGCGTTATTTTCAGCGTCCTCTGATTGCCGGTATTTAGTGCGATGTCAGAAACTTAAAGGGTGCTATACCTTACTGGTTACGTAACTATTTCGGGCGGAAAATGCTGGATTGCAGGGTTTCAGCGTGTGTAACCGATTACACTGATGTGATCTTACTCACTTTTTTCCGCCGACAGGTTTCATAACATTGATAACAACAACGATGGATAAACTTTGGAGGCTTCATGCCTGGTAATACTCATAAGAGCAGAACTTCAAATAAGGTCATGACCTTGTTTGTCTGCTTTTTAGCGGCGCTGGCCGGATTGCTGTTTGGATTGGATATCGGTGTTATCGCCGGTGCTCTGCCTTTCATCGCGAAAGACTTTAACGTCACCGCTCATCAGCAAGAGTGGATCGTCAGCTCAATGATGTTTGGTGCAGCTGTGGGTGCTGTGGGTAGCGGCTGGATGTCATCGCGTCTCGGTCGTAAAAAGAGCCTGATGGCCGGTGCGATTCTGTTCGTTATCGGTTCGCTGTGGTCTGCAGGCGCAACCAGCCCGGAAATGCTGATCGCCGCACGTGTGGTGCTTGGCCTGGCCGTTGGTGTCGCCTCTTACACCGCGCCGCTTTATCTCTCTGAAATCGCGCCAGAGAAGATTCGTGGCAGTATGATTTCGCTGTACCAGCTGATGATCACCATCGGTATTCTGGCGGCGTATCTCTCCGATACCGCGTTCAGCGATGCTGGCGCATGGCGCTGGATGCTGGGCATCATCACCATACCAGCGGTGCTGCTGCTGATTGGCGTGTTCTTCCTGCCGAACAGCCCACGCTGGCTGGCAGCTAAAGGTGATTTCCGCAGTGCTGAGCGCGTGTTGTCGCGTCTGCGTGATACCAGCGAACAAGCAAAACGCGAGCTGGATGAAATCCGTGAAAGCCTGAAAATCAAACAGTCGGGCTGGCAGCTGTTCCAGAGCAACAGCAACTTCCGCCGCGCGGTGTTCCTTGGCGTGCTGTTGCAGGTGATGCAGCAGTTCACCGGTATGAACGTCATCATGTATTACGCACCGAAAATCTTCGAAATCGCTGGCTTTGCCAATACCACGCAGCAAATGTGGGGCACGGTGATTGTCGGTCTGGTGAACGTACTGGCCACCTTTATTGCTATCGGTCTGGTGGATCGCTGGGGCCGTAAACCTACGCTGGTGCTGGGCTTCATGGTGATGGCGATTGGTATGGGCATTCTCGGCACCATGCTGCACATCGGCATCCACTCGCCAGAAGCGCAGTACTTCGCGGTGGCGATGCTGCTGATGTTCATCATTGGTTTTGCGATGTCTGCCGGTCCGTTGATTTGGGTACTGTGTTCCGAGATTCAGCCGCTGAAAGGCCGCGACTTCGGTATCACGGTTTCCACCGCGACCAACTGGATTGCCAACATGATCGTCGGTGCCACCTTCCTGACCATGCTGAACACGCTGGGCAACGCGCCGACCTTCTGGGTTTACGCCGGTCTGAACGTGTTCTTCATTCTGCTGACGCTGGCGCTGATTCCAGAGACCAAAAACGTCTCGCTGGAGCACATCGAACGCAACCTGATGTCTGGCAAAAAACTGCGCGACATCGGTCAGAAGTAATCCCGATAAGCGAATGCAAGGGCTGCCAACTGGCAGCCCTTTTTTATAGGTTCGCCATTAATGGCGACCGCTGCACACTCAGTTGATTCAACCGCTGCAACCTTTTATGCTGCCCCACATGAAAACACCACGCCTTCCCATCGCCTTACAGCAAGCCGTCATGCGCTCGCTGCGCCATTATTTGCAGCTGGCTAACGAAAAGCTGGAACGCCGCTTTGATGAGCCCTCTTTGATCTATCAGCAGCGCGGCACCGCTGCGGGCACCGCATGGCTGGAGAAGTGGGAAATCCGCATCAATCCGGTGCTGCTGCTGGAGAATCAGCAGGCATTTGTTGATGAAGTGGTGCCGCACGAACTGGCGCATCTGCTGGTGTGGAAAACCTTTGGCCGCGTGCCGCCGCACGGCAAAGAGTGGAAATGGATGATGGAGAGCGTGCTGGGTGTGCCTGCGCGTCGCACCCACAAGTTTGAAATCGACTCGGTGCGCAGCAACACCTTTCCCTATCGCTGCAGCTGCCAGCAGCATCAGCTCACTGTGCGTCGCCATAACCGCGTGCTGCGCGGTGAAAGCGAATATCGCTGCGTGCACTGCAAATCGCTGCTGCAACCCGGTGAGTTTTTATCGAAATAGTTTAGCAATATAGTTTGTAATATAGTTCAGCAACATAGCCTAATCTCATATCCCGTACGTCATCATTCTGTTACCCTGCCGCCCTTTTTCAGGACCAGGTTAATTTTTGGAATATGTCTCGCAAAACGCTGCTGTTACTTACCTTATTAGTTGCCCCGCTTAGCGCTTACAGCCTCAGTTTCACTAACTATCATCAAAACAATTTTAGTCAGGCCAAAGCGTATGCCGCGCAGATCAATGCTGATGCGCCAGCCGACTTTTACTGCGGCTGCAAAATCAGCTGGCACGGCAAAAAGGGCGTGCCCGATTTAAACAGCTGCGGCTACAGCGTGCGCAAAAACGCCAATCGCGCCGAACGTATTGAGTGGGAACATGTGATGCCCGCGTGGGAGTTCGGCCATCAGCGTCAATGCTGGCAAAACGGCGGCCGCAAAAGCTGCAGCAAAGATGCCGATTACCGCCGCATCGAAAGCGATCTGCATAACCTGCAACCCGCGATTGGTGAAGTGAACGGCGACCGCAATAACTTCCAGTACAGCCAGTGGAACGGCGGCGAACAGCAGTACGGTCAATGCGGCATGAAGGTCGATTTTAAGCAGAAACTAGCGCAGCCGCCGGAGCGTGCGCGTGGCGCCATTGCCCGCACTTACTTCTATATGCGCGACCAATATCATCTGCGCCTGTCGCGTCAGCAAACCCAGCTGTTTACCGCGTGGGATAAGCAATATCCGGTGACGACGTGGGAGTGCGAGCGCGACAATCGCATCGCTAAAGTGCAGGGAAATCATAATTCCTACGTACAGCAGGCTTGCCAGCGCTAAAAGCGCTACCCTACACTAGCTTTTTTTCGATTGCGCCGTGTCTGCTGACACGGCATAACGCTGGCAGGAACCGCATGCGTATACCTCGCATTTATCATCCCGAATCTCTCGAAGTTAACAGTGAAGTCTTCCTCGACGAGGATGCCGCTAACCATGTCGGACGCGTGCTGCGCATGACGGCCGGTCAGCAAATTGAGCTGTTTGATGGCAGTAATCTGACTTTTAGCGCCGAAATCACCCAGGCTGATAAAAAGCGTGTAAAAGTAAGGGTCCTTGCCAGTCAGGCTGATGACCGTGAATCCCCGCTGCATTTACACCTCGGCCAGGTGATGTCGCGCGGTGAAAAAATGGAATTCACTATCCAGAAATCGATCGAACTTGGCGTGAATGTGATTACGCCCTTGTTTTCTGAACGCTGCGGCGTAAAGCTGGATGCCGAGCGACTGGCGAAAAAAATTCAGCAATGGCAGAAAATCGCGATTGCCGCCTGTGAACAGTGCGGTCGTAATCGTGTGCCGGAAATTCGCGAACCGATGACATTGCAAGCCTGGTGCGCGGAAGCCGAAGACGGTTTGAAGCTCAATTTGCATCCGCGCGCCAGCCACAGCATCAATACGCTGCCGCAGCCGGTTGAGCGCCTGCGCTTACTGATTGGGCCGGAAGGTGGCTTAACCGCCGATGAAATTGCCATGACTGCGCAGCAGGGTTTTACCGATATTCTGCTTGGACCACGCGTGTTGCGCACCGAAACCACCGCACTCACCGCCATTACGGCACTTCAGGTGAGGTTTGGTGACCTCGGTTAAGCGATACTTGCGGGTTGCAGCTCAACACACAGCACCATTGCTTTCGGGGCGGCAGATTCCCCCGTACAGGAGAGAATAATGATTAAGCTTGGCATCGTTATGGACCCAATTTCGTCCATCAACATTAAAAAAGACACCAGCTTCGCCATGTTGCTGGAAGCACAGCGCCGTGGTTACGAAATTCATTACATGGAGATGAGCGATCTCTCCCTGCGCGGTGGCGTGAGCTATGCGCGCACCCGTCTGCTGAGCGTTGAGCAGAACTACAACAACTGGTACACGTTTGGCAGCGAGCAGAATATCCCGCTGGCCGATCTCAACGTGGTGCTGATGCGTAAAGATCCGCCGTTCGACACCGAATTTATCTACGCCACTTACCTGCTGGAACGCGCAGAAGAGCAAGGCACGCTGATCGTCAACAAACCGCAGAGTCTGCGTGACTGCAACGAGAAGCTCTACACCGCATGGTTTGCCGACCTGACGCCAGATACGCTGGTCACGCGCAACAAAGAGCAGCTGCGCGCCTTCTGGCAGGAACATGGCGACGTGATCCTGAAGCCGCTGGACGGCATGGGCGGCGCATCGATCTTCCGCGTGAAGCAAGACGATCCCAACTTCGGCGTGATCACCGAAACCCTGACCAATCATGGCCAGAACTTCTGCATGGCGCAGAACTATCTGCCAGCGATCAAAGATGGCGACAAACGCGTGTTGGTAGTGGATGGCGAACCTGTGCCGTACTGCCTGGCGCGTATTCCGCAAGGCGGCGAAACGCGCGGTAATCTGGCGGCCGGTGGCCGTGGTGAAGCGCGTCCGCTGAGCGACAGCGACTGGGAAATTGCACGTCGCGTCGGCCCAACGCTGAAAGCTAAAGGGCTGATTTTTGTCGGCCTGGATATCATCGGTGATAAACTGACTGAAGTTAACGTGACCAGCCCAACCTGCGTACGTGAAATCGAGGCCGCGTTCCCGATATCGATCACTGGCATGCTGATGGATGCCATTGAGAAACGCCTGGGCTGATGCCGTCGGAGTCTCCACTCCGTGAACACCCAAAACCGGCGCTGCCGCGGCTGCGCCGGTTATTTTTGGTATACGAGTGATAATGAATTTACAGCATCATTTTTTAATTGCGATGCCGTCGCTGCAGGACCCACTGTTCAAACGCTCGGTAGTTTATATCTGCGAGCACAATGAAGATGGTGCCATGGGTTTGATCGTGAATAAGCCGATGGATAACCTGACGGTTGAAGGCATTCTGAAAAAGCTAAAAATTAGCGCATCCGAACGCGATCCTGCCATCAAACTGGACAAGCCGGTGTTCGCCGGTGGTCCGCTGGCGGAAGATCGTGGTTTCATCCTGCACTCGGCGCAGCGCATTTACTCCTCAAGCATTCGTATTTCAGACACCACGGTGATCACCACCTCGCGTGATGTGCTGGAAGCGATCGGTACCACTTCGCAGCCCGATAACGTGCTGGTAGCGCTGGGATATTGCGCCTGGGAGAAAGGTCAGCTTGAAGATGAGCTGCTGGAGAATGCCTGGCTCACCTCGCCTGCTAACACCAATATTCTGTTCCAGACGCCCATCGCTGAGCGCTGGCGTGAAGCGGCACGCGGTTTAGGTGTTGATATTCACAATATTGCCACCGATGCAGGACACGCCTGATGGCCAGTGAAACCTTACTGGGCTTCGATTTCGGCACCAAAAGCATCGGCGTTGCTGTGGGTCAGCAGTTAACGGGCACCGCCCGCGCGTTAACGGCGCTCAAAGCGCAGGATGGCACGCCGGACTGGAAGCTGATCGAAAAGCTGCTGAAAGAGTGGCAGCCCGATTATGTGGTGGTGGGTTTGCCGCTGAATATGGATGGCACCGAACAGGAGCTCACCACGCGTGCACGTAAGTTCGCCAATCGCCTGCATGGCCGTTTTGGCGTTCGCGTCGAGCTGCAGGACGAACGCCTGAGCACCGTCGAAGCGCGTGCCGACCTGTTTGAACGCGGCGGCTTTCGTGCGTTACAGAAAGGCCAGGTTGATTCCCAATCCGCCGTGATTATCCTCGAAGATTGGTTTGACACGCATTAAAGCGTGCATTTTCGTAGGGTCGCCATTCATGGCGACCGATATAACAACAACACGTTAAATCATCCCCGCTAACTGCCGCGCCTGCTCGCTCTGCGCAAATGTCTGCATGCCCGCCTGCGCACCGGTTTGCAACACGCCAGGCAACTGATGCATCTTGCCCTCGCGAATCAGATTCGCCACCGCTGGCGTCGCTACCAACACTTCAAACAAGCCAATACGCCCGCCCGCTTTCGCCGGCACTAAACGCTGCGCCAGCACCGCTTTCAGGCTGCCCGCTAATTGGGTGCGCACCAGATTTTTCTCCTCAGCGGGAAACACATCCACCAGCCGATCAACCGCCTGGGTTGCGCCGCGCGTATGGAGCGTAGCCAGCACCAGATGGCCGGTTTCTGCCGCAGTGAGCGCCAGGCGGATGGTTTCGCTATCACGCAATTCACCGAGCAGAATCACATCAGGATCTTCGCGCAGCGCAGCTTTCAGCCCGTGTTGAAACGATGCGCAATGTGCGCCGACTTCGCGCTGCTGAATCAGCGATCGCTGGCTGCGATGCACAAACTCAATCGGATCTTCCAGCGTCAGGATGTGCCGCGCCTGTTGGCGGTTCAGGCAATCCACCATCGCCGCCAGCGTAGTTGATTTGCCGCTGCCGGTGGCACCGGTAATTAAAATCAGCCCCTCTTCCAGCTGTAACAACTGGCTCACTACGTCGGGTAAATGCAGGCTGCTGAGATCGGGCGCGTGGCTGGCAATCAACCGCAGCGCCAGCGATAAGCCGTGACGCTGCATAAAAAGGTTGGCGCGCAGTCGAATGCCGCTGGCAAGCGTGATGGCAAAGTCAACGTGGCCGTTCTCCTCCAGCTCGGCCTGTTGCGGTGGCGTCAGCCACTGCTGCATAAAGGCTTCCAGCCAGCCGCCATCCAGTGCGTTTTGCTGCGGAATCGGCTCCAGCACGCCTTGTCGCCGCCAGTGCGGCAAATGTCCGCTGCAAAGGTGCAGATCGGCGGCGTTATGCTTTACACTAAGGGCCACAATTTCATCCAACTCCATTTAACTTCTCCTGACTATGACTTCCATTGAGCACAACTTACAGCAAGTGCGTGAGCGTATCGCCGCTGCCGCCGCACGTTGCGGCCGCGCGCCAGAAGAAATTACGCTGCTTGCAGTGAGCAAAACCAAACCTGCGAGCGCGGTCGCAGAAGCCATTGCCGCTGGACAACAAGCGTTCGGTGAAAATTACGTGCAGGAAGGGGTTGAAAAAGTGGCTGAACTGGCCGCACATCCTGATTTGCAATGGCACTTTATCGGCCCGCTGCAATCCAATAAAAGCCGTCTGGTAGCGGAAAACTTCGCCTGGTGCCACACCGTTGACCGCCAGCGCATCGCGCAGCGCCTGAACGATCAGCGCCCGGCGTCGTTGCCGCCGCTCAACGTGTTAATTCAGGTAAATATCAGTGACGAGAACAGCAAATCTGGCATCATGCTGGAGGCGCTGCCGGAGCTGGCGCAACAGATCGCCGCACTGCCGCAGCTGCGCTTGCGGGGGCTAATGGCGATTCCGGCACCCGAATCAGACTACGCGCGGCAATTAGCGGTGTGTCAGCAGATGGCCGCCGCGTTTCATGCCTTAAAACAGGATTATCCTGACGTCGATACGCTTTCTCTGGGAATGAGCGACGATATGGACGCGGCCATCGCCGCGGGCAGCACCATGGTGCGTATTGGCACCGCCGTTTTTGGCGCGCGGGATTATGCGCGACCTTCACAACAATAATTGAGGAACCTCATGTTAACACTGACGTTTTTAGTCAAAACGCTGATCGATTTGTACGTGATGGTGCTGCTGCTGCGCATCTGGATGCAGTGGTCGCGCTGTGACTTCTACAACCCGCTGGCGCAGTTTGTCGTGAAGATCACCCAACCGATTATCAAACCGCTGCGCCGCGTGATCCCGGCGATTGGGCCGATTGATACCGCATCACTACTGCTGGCCTTTGTGCTGACCACGCTGAAATATCCGATCCTGCTGCTGATTCAGGTCGGCGTGTTCTCGGTTGATCCCACCAACCTGCTGGTTGGCCTGCTGTCGCTGGTGAAATCCGCCGGTTATCTGGTGTTCTGGGTGATCATCATTCGTTCGCTGATGAGCTGGATCAGCCAGGGTCGCGGCCCGGTGGATCAGGTTTTGATGCAGCTGACTGAACCGCTGATGTCGCCAATTCGCCGTATTCTGCCGGCGATGGGCGGTATAGATTTCTCTGCCATGATTGTGATTCTGGTGCTGTACGCGCTGAATTTCCTCGGCATGGACCTGTTCCCAGGTCTCTGGTATTTGCTGTAATTCGTCTATCTGGAACTGTTATGCAAAAAGTTGTTCTCGCTACCGGTAATCCGGGCAAAGTTCGTGAACTGGCCGATCTGTTAGCGGCCTTCGGGCTTGATATCGTGGCGCAAACCGAACTCGGCGTTGAGTCGGCGGAAGAAACCGGCCTGACCTTTATCGAAAACGCCATTCTGAAAGCGCGTCATGCGGCCGAGATCACCGGCTTACCGGCGATTGCCGATGATTCCGGTCTGGCGGTCGATGCGCTGGGCGGCGCGCCGGGGATTTACTCCGCGCGCTATGCGGGCGTTGATGCCAGCGACCAGCAAAATCTCGAAAAGCTGCTGGTAGCATTAGAAAAGGTGCCGGATGGGGAACGTCAGGCGCAGTTCCACTGCGTGCTGGTTTACGTGCGTCACGCCGCCGATCCAACGCCGCTGGTGTTCCACGGTAGCTGGGCCGGGGAAATCACCCGCGCGGCAGCGGGCGCAGGCGGTTTCGGTTACGATCCCATCTTTTATGTACCTGAATTAGGTAAAACGGCGGCAGAGCTGAGTAAAGACGAAAAGCGCGCCGTCTCTCACCGTGGAAAAGCATTGACGCTGCTGCTGGAAGCGATGCGCAATGCCTGATTTTTTACCTGAGTTGCCGCCATTAAGCCTGTACATCCACATTCCGTGGTGTGTGCAGAAGTGTCCGTATTGTGATTTCAACTCTCACGCGTTAAAAGGCGAGGTGCCGCACATTGAGTATGTGCAGCACCTGCTTAACGATCTCGAACAGGATTTGCCGCTGACCGGCGGACGTGAAGTGCGCACTATTTTCATCGGCGGCGGTACGCCAAGCCTGCTGAGCAGCAATGCAATGCAGATGCTGATGGACGGCGTGCGTGCGCGTTTGCCGCTGGCGGCCGATGCGGAAATCACCATGGAAGCCAATCCGGGCACCGTGGAAGCCGATCGCTTTAGCGGCTACCAGAAAGCCGGTATTAACCGTATTTCGATTGGCGTGCAGAGTTTCAGTCCCCAAAAGCTGGAGCGCCTTGGCCGCATTCACGGGCCGGAAGAAGCGGTGCGCGCTGCACAGCTGGCGGAAGGTTTAGGTCTGCGCAGCTTTAACCTCGACCTGATGCACGGCTTGCCGGATCAGTCGCTGGAAGAAGCGCTGGATGATTTGCGCCAGGCGATTGCGCTCAACCCACCGCATCTGTCGTGGTATCAGCTGACGATTGAGCCGAATACCTTATTCGGATCGCGCCCGCCGAAACTGCCGGATGACGATGCGCTGTGGGATATCTTTGAGCAAGGCCATCAACTGCTGAGCGCTGCGGGCTATCAACAATATGAAACCTCGGCGTATGCCAAATCGGGTTATCGCTGCGAGCACAATCTCAACTATTGGCGTTTCGGTGATTACCTCGGCATTGGCTGTGGCGCACACGGCAAGCTGACGCAAGCCGATGGTCGCATCGTGCGTACGGTAAAAACCCGCCATCCGCGCGGCTTTATGAAAGGCAACTATCTCGATAAGCAGCACGACGTGGCTGAGAACGACAAGCCGTTCGAATTCTTTATGAACCGTTTCCGTCTGCTGGAAGCGGCACCGCGCGCTGATTTCCGCCGCTACACCGGCATGCATGAGCAGGTGATTCGCCCGCAAATTGATGCGGCGATAAGTGCGGGATATGTGGTGGAAACCACGGAGAACTGGCAGATAACCGAGAAAGGGAAACTGTTCCTGAACTCGCTGCTGGAGCTATTCCTGACCGAAGAGTAAAAGAATGCCCGGCATAAACCGGGCATTTTTTCTCGTATTAGCCGTAAGTAATATCTATTTCCTGGTTCACTAACAGCGTGTAATGCTCCTTGCTATTGGTTAAGAGCGTCCAATTTTCTCCGCCAACCTGCACTTTATTCTGTGACATTAACCAGCCATCGCTGAACTCAGCACGATCAAGAATAACTCGGTCACCGGCATCACCATCAATCATAAATTGCTTACTGTTATCACTGATAAATAAACCATTGGCGCCTTCAGTCAGCAATGCTTTTAAATCAAGATTAAGCTGATTATTGCCTACGCCAGTAATATCGATTTTTTGCATGCCATCCACACGCTCACTCACTGCTGCAAAATCAATTATCTGGTTGGCACTATCAAAGACAATGCTTGCCGCAGTTTCAGGATGCAAATACTGTGTGGTGATTAACCAATTGGCGACATCAATAATATGCAGTTCACCAGCAGTTGGGGAGTAAATTGGGGACGCATCTGTTGAAGCGATGCTGTTAACTTTACTAACCCCACCTGCTTCGCCACTTCCCCAGGTCATAGTATCAATGGTCCAGCCAACATCATTGACCGTTTTAACCCAGCCCTTAAACCAATAATATGCATAGGTATCTGGATCAACGGCAGAGTGCACTTCTATGTAACCAATCGGTTTATTGGCCGTTGTTTGATAACTAAATTTGCTACTCTGATATTCATAATTAATGGTGCCACTGCTGGCGAGAAATTGAGTGGCGATCAGTTCACCGTTTGGCGAGAAAATTTTCACCTGAGTATTATTGTTGTGTAAGTTAGCGTAATTGAAAGCAACGAAGTCGGTTTCACCAAAATCATATTTAACAATGGAGTTATCCAACATAGTGACTGCACGACCATGATAATAATCATTATGTGTCTTGCCGTTCGTAATAATCCCCGTATGCCAGCCATTCGCTGCATCACCATGTTTCAATTCAGTGACTTTAAGCTTGCCATAGTTATAAATTCTACCTGTTGACCAGTTATCATTCCCTCTGGACTCCCAGTCTTCGTAGTTTCTTTCATATTCTGGTAACGGCTTATAATGCACCGGATATTGGGTGGAATACACACTTTCATTACCTGCAGCATCTATCGCCTTGACGCTAAAATTATTTATCCCAACAGTCATGTCTTTAGATGGCGTAATTTTCCAGTCACCATAAACGCTTGCCTGAGTCGATCCAACAGCAATACCATTTTGATAAAGGGTAATCAGACTGCTGGCTTCCGCTTTACCGCTGAAATCCAGCCGTGGGTCATCGGTTGCTTGTCCTGGTGATATATTGCTGATCGGCCCAACATTATCAATCGCCTGCAAAATGGTTGGCTGGATAGTAGTGGTGTCGATGATCAGCGACGTGCTGCTACTCCATTTGCTCACATTACCCGCGTGGTCGATGCCGCGAACGCGGAAACTCCACTCGCCATCCGCAAGATCAATGGGTGGTGTCCACTTCCATTGGCCATTGCTATCAACCGTTACGGTTGCAGTGGTTATCCAACTGCCGTTCTTACTGGCATATTGTACACGCACAAATTCTCCAAACTCGCCTATGCCATGAAGCTCTGGGCGACGATCATCGGTGGCGCGATTAAAATTAAACTCGCCACGATAGAGACCCACATCATCCTTATAGAAACTGATTGCTGCCTCATTGGGCTTCTGCGTATCAAGTTCAAATTTCCATATCGGCGATGCCTGACTGCGATTGTCAGCTCGATCTTCTGCCACGGCGCTGAGTTCATAAGCGCCATCACTTGGCAAATTGACTTCGACTTCCCATTCACCATGCGAATTCGCCTTTACCGAAGCTAGGGGAGTTTTGCTGTTTTTGTTGTAAATGTATACCAGGCTGTTCGCTTCAGCCTCGCCGCGAATCACTGGGTTAGCATCGTTGGTATAACCGTTACGCTTAATGCTATTACCGTTCTGGATACCGCCATCAACATCGTCTTCAATTGCGGTGATAACCGGCTTGTCTGGCGCAATGGTATCAATGTTGTAATCGACGACAATGGGCGTACTGCTGTTACCGGCAGCATCCATCGCAGTAAAGGTGAGAACATATTCGCCATCTGCCAATGGCATCGTGGGCGTCCATTCAAAACGACCGCCCACTACCGGCACGCTAATTGGATTTTTTCCGTTGATGGTGATGATCACTGCAACAGTGTCTGGTGATGGCACGCTGCCTTCCCAGCGCTTTTGCGCATCGTTATACCAACCGGACTCGGCTAGCACGATAAGCGGTGGGAGTACCAAAGGATTATTATTGGAAGCAGAGGTGTTAGAAAATAGCATAAAAATTCCTTAAAAAATAAATGATTTCATGGGGTTGCTAAACCATTGCCATCTTTATTAATTAGAATTTTTACAGTTATCAGATTCGTCCCGAATCCGGGATTCTTAAATGCAGTAACGCTTAAAACTAAAAAGCCAGCCCGTTATGGGCTGGCTTTCTCAAACTCTGGGCAATTATCCTTTAACGCCCTGCATCAATCCTTTGCGCTGATCTTCAAGTACGGTAACGCGGTTACACACTTCGTGGCCGAAGTTCTGGAAATCCTGCTCCTGCTTATTCCATTCCGCCTGCACCGACTGCTGTAGGCCGCCAAGGTTGCCCATGATCGCCTGCAATGGATTGCTGCCGTTTGCCGCCTGGCTGCTGCCCATTTCGTTGAGGCTATCCTGCATGATGCCGCCGAGCGTGCTCTGTACCAGCTTCTCGCCTTCCGCGCGCACCTGATCGATAGCCTGATGATGGAAGGTCAAACCGTCTGGACGATGCTCAATAATGCGGTTCATTTGCTGCTTGAGCTGACCATCCAGCTTGGTGAGACGATTACGCACGTTACTGTTCTCGCCAAGCTTTTCGACAATCACTTTATCCAGCGCCACGCGGCTGCGTTCCAGACGCGAGGTCGCGCCGTTATCGATCCACGGCAAATCGCGACGAAGCGCGGTTTGATAATCGATGGCTTTCTGGCGCGCGGCGTTATCCACGTTGACCTTCTGGCCATTAAACTGCACATCGCCCTGCGGAGTGATTTCGAGGTTGCCGTTGGTTCCCACCACCTGCACGCTCTGCGGTTTAATGATCACATCATCCTGTGGCTTGACGCTGCACTCGTATGCAGCCTGAGCCTGAGTTGCCGCCAGCAGCAGCGCGGCGATAAGTGCCTTACGAACCATGAAATCTCCTGAGCAATAAAAAGGTCGCCATAAATGGCGACCCTACGAATTCCGTTGTAGGGTGGCCATTTATGGCCACCTTCCCGCATCAACCACTAAAACTTAGTCCCACCAAACGTCGAAGAGTTCAGTCACCTGCACATCGGTCAGGTTATGGGCTTCCAGCCACTTGCGCACTAGTTCGCGATGTTCATCGGTGCATTTGCCGGTTTCCTGCAAGCACACCAGACCTTCCCACACCAAATAACCGCTGCCGTCATACGCCAGGCCATTCGGCGCGATCACTTCATTAATGAACTGATCAACAGTGGCGTCGATTTGCTCTTCGGTGGTGCCTTCGGCAAAACGCCATGCGACGGAGAAGCCTAATTCCTGAAACTCATCAATATGCAGTTTTTTACGCAAACGACGGCTACGCTGTACGGCCATTATTTCACCCTCTCAAACATCAGATCCCATACGCCATGGCCCAGTCGCTGCCCGCGCTGCTCAAACTTGGTTAACGGACGCGTTTCTGGACGCGGCACGTAATTGTTACTTTCCGACTGATTTTTATATCCGTCGATGCTGCTCATCACTTCTAACATATGTTCGGCGTAGGCTTCCCAATCGGTTGCCATATGGAACACGCCGCCCAGCTTCAATTTGCGCATCACCAGCTCAGCAAACGGCACCTGTACGATGCGGCGTTTGTTATGGCGCGCTTTGTGCCACGGATCCGGGAAGAACAGCTGCACCATGCGCAGCGAGTTATCCGGAATCATCTTCTGCAGCACTTCCACCGCGTCGTGACACATCACGCGCAGGTTTTCCACGCCCGCTTCCTTCGCCGATGCAAGGCAAGCACCCACGCCCGGCGCATGCACTTCCAGGCCGAGGAAGTTCTGATGCGGATTGTTCTGCGCCATGGTCACCAGCGAGGCGCCCATGCCGAAACCGATCTCCAGCACCACCGGCGCGTCGCGGCCAAACAGCGTCACCAGATCCAGCGGCTCCTGCTGAAACTCCACGCCCATCTCCGGCCATAAATTATCGAGCGCGAGCTGCTGTCCTTTCGTTAAGCGCCCCTGACGGCGCACAAAACTGCGGATACGGCGTAATGGCCGCCCGTTCTCATCAAATTCTGGGGTGATGACGTCATTAATCATGTTGAAGCCTGCTGGTTAGCCTGTTCTGGGAAACGGGCATTATGCAAAGTTAGGAAGCAGAAGCAAGCCTTTGCAATGTTCCGGTTTACACCCTGAGGTCTCTGTGCTGGAATTCCTGCCTGATTGTAGAGTAAACACGGAAAATTTCCTTCTTATGATGCAAGCGCCGACGTTCGCGCAACAAGTGCTGGATTGGTATCAGCGCTTCGGTCGCAAAACCCTGCCGTGGCAGCAGGAGAAAACGCCGTACAAGGTATGGCTCTCTGAAGTGATGCTGCAGCAAACCCAGGTTGCTACCGTCATTCCCTATTTTGAACGCTTTATGGCGCGTTTCCCAACTGTGGCCGATCTGGCGGCTGCGCCGCTGGATGAAGTGCTGCATCTGTGGACCGGTCTCGGCTATTACGCGCGTGCGCGTAATCTGCACAAAGCCGCGAAACAGGTGGTGGAGATGCATGGCGGCGAGTTCCCGCGTAACTTTGACGATGTTGCAGCGCTGCCGGGCATTGGTCGTTCTACTGCGGGCGCGGTGTTATCGCTGTCGCTCGGTCTGCACTTCCCGATTCTGGATGGCAACGTAAAACGCGTGCTGGCGCGCTGCTACGCGGTGGGCGGCTGGCCGGGTAAAAAGGACGTTGAAAAACGGCTGTGGCAGATCAGCGAAGAAGTCACGCCAGCGGCAGGCGTCAGCCAGTTCAATCAGGCGATGATGGACCTTGGCGCGTTAGTATGTACTCGCTCACGCCCTAAATGCGAAATCTGCCCGCTCAACGGCGGATGCGTCGCTTATGCCAACAGCAGTTGGGCTGAATATCCGGGCAAAAAACCCAAGCAGACCTTGCCAGAACGCAGCGGCTGGATGTTGATGATGCAGGATGGCGATGACGTGTGGTTAGAGCAGCGTCCGCCGGTTGGCCTTTGGGGCGGATTGTTCTGCTTCCCACAATTTACAAGTGAGCAAGCGCTAACTGACTGGCTAACCGAGCGCGGCATTCATGCCAAACCGCAGCAGCTCACCGCGTTCCGCCATACCTTTAGCCATTTCCACTTAGACATTGTGCCTATGTGGCTAGCATGGCCTTCGGCTGGGTCGCTGATGGATGAAGCGGGCGGTCTCTGGTATAACTTAGCGCAACCACCGTCAGTGGGTTTGGCGGCGCCGGTTGAGCGCTTGCTGCATGAATTGCGCCATCCCCAGCAGCTTACGCGTCGAGCAGACGTGACCGAAGAGGAAGAGTAATGAGCCGCACCATTTTTTGTACTTATCTGCAACGCGACGCTGAAGGTCAGGACTTTCAGCTCTATCCTGGCGAGCTGGGTAAGCGCATCTTTAATGAGATCTCCAAAGAAGCCTGGCAGCAGTGGATGTCCAAGCAAACCATGCTGATCAATGAGAAGAAATTGAGCATGATGAACCCGGAAGATCGCAAAGTGCTGGAAAAGGAGATGATCAATTTCCTGTTCGAAGGCAAAGATGTGCACATTGAAGGTTACACCCCGCCAGAAAAATAACCGTTCAGGGCTTCCCTTTGAGGCCCTCTTTTTCGATTCAGGCACGCATTAACAATGAATAAAAAACTGATAGCGCTCTTGGTGATTGCACCACTTTTGGTCTCCTGCTCCGGACAAAAAAAATCGCAGTACCATGAAGAGTGGGTCAAGGACACCAACGGTTTTGATATTTTGATGGGCCAGTTTGCCCACAATATTGAAAACATTTGGGGAATCAATGAAGTTCTGATCGCCGGACCGAAAGATTACGTCAAATATAGCGACGGCTATTACACCCGCAGTCACATCAACTTTGACAGCGGTAGCATCACCATTGAGACCATTTCCGGCACCGATCCGATGGCCAGCCTGCGTCAGGCGATCATCACCACACTGTTGATTGGCGAAGATCCGGGCAATGTCGATCTCTACTCCGATGCCAACGATATTCAAATCAGTAAAGAGCCGCTGCTGTACGGCCAGGTGCTGGATAATACCGGCCAGCCGATTCGCTGGCAGGGCCGCGCCGGTAGCTTTGCTGATTATCTGATTCAAAACAAACTGCAGAAACGCACCTCCGGATTGCACGTCATCTGGTCGGTTACCATTCCGATGGTGCCAAACCACCTCGACAAACGTGCGCACAAATATCTGCCGATGGTGCGCAAAGCCGCTGAGCAATATGGCGTCGATGCGTCATTGATTCTGGCGATTATGCAGATTGAATCGAGCTTCAACCCGTATGCGGTGAGCCATGCTGATGCATTGGGACTGATGCAGGTGGTGCAGCACACTGCCGGTGTCGATGTGTTCCGCATGAAGGGCAAAGGCGGCAAACCGAGCCGCAGCTATCTGCTTGATCCTGAGAATAATATTGATGCGGGCACCGCGTATTTGTCGCTGCTGCAGAGAAGTTATTTAGGTGGGATTCAGGATCCGACATCACGGCGTTATGCGGTGATTACGGCGTACAACGGCGGTGCGGGCAGCGTGCTGCGCGTGTTCTCCAGCGATAAGGATCGCGCGTTCTCGTCAATAAATAGTATGTCGCCGACGGAAGTTTACCAGACGCTGACCACCAACCATCCATCGGCGGAATCGCGTCGTTATCTGTATAAAGTGAGCCAGGCGCAGCGCAGTTATCGCCGGTTTTAAGATAAGGTATTGATTTAAAAAGGTGGGCATAAATGCCCACCTTACGTGTAGGGTCGCCATTCATGGCGACCTTTTTAATGACGAATCAAATCTCACACCATCATATTCGCCACTAAACACAAACGCCCGCTCTCATCTTCTTCGGTGTAAACCCCTTGCAGCTCCGGCGAGAAGCCCGGCAGCAGGTTGATGCCCTCTTCCAGCGCGAGGAAATAACGCTGCACCGCGCCGCCCCACACTTCGCCTGGCACCACGCACAGCACGCCTGGTGGATACGGCAAGGCGCCTTCGGCCGCAATGCGCCCTTCGGCTTTGGCAATCGGCACCAGCTCCACTTCGCCACGAATATAGGCCTGATGCGCATCCTGCGGATTCACTTTCACCGGCGGGAAGCAGGCTGAACGGAACATCGCTTTCTGCAGATCCTTCACATCGAAACTGACGTAGAGATCGTGCATCTCCTGACACAAGCGGCGCAGCGTGTAACCTTTGTAGCGATCGATATTCTTGCGATACACGCTCGGCAGCACTTCCGCCAGCAGCGCATCCTCGCGCACGTGCTGCTCAAACTGCACCAGCATCGCCACCAGATGCGCCATCTTCTCCGGCGTTTCCGCTGGTGTCAGCAGGAACAGAATCGAGTTGAGGTCGCACTTCTCCGGCACGATGCCGTTCTCGCGCAGATAGTTGGCCAGAATAGTCGCTGGAATCCCGAAGCTGGTGTACTCACCGCTGGCGGCGTCAATGCCCGGCGTGGTAAGCAGCAGCTTGCACGGATCAACCAGATACTGTTGTTGCGCGTAACCTTCAAAGCCGTGCCACTTCGCGCCCGGTTCCAGACTGAAGTAAGCGGGATCGGCGGCGATAGCTTCCGTTTCCGCCGCTTGCCACAGTTTGCCGTGCACTTTCTCCGGCAGGAACGGCTGGATCATCTCGCAACGTTCCAGAATCGCTTTGCGCGCATCAATGCCGATGGTGACGCACTCGTGCCACATGCTGCGTCCCGCCTCACCTTTATGCATGCGGGCGTTGATATCCAGCGCAGCAAACAGCGGATAGAACGGGCTGGTTGAGGCGTGCAGCATAAACGCATTGTTGAGGCGCTTGTGCGGACAGAAACGTTTCTGCCCACGGATGTGATTGTCTTTCTTGTGAATTTGCGACGTCTGTGAGAAACCGGCCAGCTGCTTGTGCACCGACTGCGTGACAAAGATGCCCGGATCGTTCTCGTTCAACTCCAGCGTCAGCGGCGAGCAGCCGGCCATCAGCGGGATAAATTGCTCGTAGCCAACCCACGCCGAATCGAACAGGATGTAATCGCACAGATGACCGATGCGATCGACCACCTGACGTGCGTTGTACACCGTGCCGTCGTAGGTGCCGAGCTGAATAATCGCCAGGCGGAAAGGTCGCTGATCGTTGGCGCGCTCGGGTGCCACTTTGGCGATTTCTTCACGCAGATAAGCATCGTCAAAACAGTGCGCATCAATGCCACCGATAAAGCCAAACGGATTACGCGCCGCTTCCAGATACACCGGCGTTGCGCCCGCCTGAATCAGCGCGCCATGATGGTTGGATTTGTGGTTGTTGCGGTCAAACAGCACCAGATCGCCGCGCGTCAGCAGCGCGTTGGTCACCACTTTGTTGGCGCTGGACGTGCCGTTGAGCACGAAGTAGGTTTTGTCGGCGTTAAACACTTTCGCCGCGAACTTCTGAGCATCTTTGGCTGAGCCTTCGTGGATCAGCAGATCGCCGAGCTTAACGTCGGCGTTGCACATATCCGAACGGAAGACGTTCTCGCCGTAGAACTCATAGAACTGACGTCCCGCTGGATGTTTGAGGAAGAAAGCGCCGCCCTGATGTCCCGGACAGGCAAACGTGCTGTTCTGCATATCGACGTAGCGCGTTAGCGTGTCGAAGAACGGTGGCAGCAACTCGGCTTCATAGGCCTGCGCAGCGTCCTCTAGCGCGTCCCACTCTTCGGGCGCGCCGTTAATTTCACCGGTGACGCCAGGCAGCTTCAGCACTTCTTCATCGAACGCATTGGCGACAAACACCGGCAGATTAAAGCCGATTTTGCGTAACAGCGTCAGCACGCCACTGCGCGTGTCCGACAAGGTGATCACGACCGCAGCGACATCGGTAAAGTCGGTATTGTCCAGCGTCACCACGTCGCGCGCAGTGTTCAGACTAAGGGTTGGCGCTACAGCAACGCTGGCAGCAATTTTCAATGGGTTCATAACACAAATCCCTGAGAGAGGATGAGTGGGTGCCGATGGCACAGCAATGAGGAGGTTTCCTCGGCGAAGTAAATCTGGGAGTTGATCACTAACTGGGGCGCAATAATGTCATCTTTTTTTTGCGGGAACAACCCGCGGCGGGTAAGGGTTGGGTAAGGCAAAAAAAGGAGTACTATTACCCCACTTTCCTCAACCAGCCGGAGGCTGCATGTTCAAGGCATTGGTCATTGAAAATGATGAACAGGGATACCGCACATCCCTGAAAGATCTGTCAGAAAAACAACTGCCCGATCAGGATGTCACCCTCGAAGTAAGCTACTCCACGCTCAACTACAAAGACGCGCTCGCCATCTGCAACAAAGGCCCGATTGTGCGGCAATTCCCGATGGTACCGGGCATCGATTTTGTTGGCCGGGTGATCAGCAGCCGCCATGCCGAATGGCAGCAGGACGATGTGGCGCTGCTCACCGGCTGGGGCGTAGGCGAAAAACATTGGGGCGGGCTGGCGCAGAAAGCCAGCGTCTCGGGCGACTGGCTGGTGAAAGTGCCTGCCGCACTGAGCCCGCTACAAACCATGGCGATTGGCACAGCTGGCTTCACCGCCATGCTGTGCGTGCTGGCGCTGGAAAAACAGGGCATCACGCCGCAGCACGGCCCGGTTTTGGTGACGGGCGCGAGCGGCGGCGTTGGCAGTTTCAGCGTCAGCTTACTGGCGCGTCTCGGCTATGAGGTTATTGCTTCCAGCGGTCGCGCCAGCGATAGCGATTACCTGATCAACACGCTTGGCGCTACATCGATTATCGATCGTGCAGAGCTGAGCGAGCCGGGCAAACCGCTGGCAAAAGAGCGCTGGGCGGCGGCGATTGATAGCGTTGGCAGCCACACGCTGGCCAATGTGTTAGCGGGCATCAAGCGCGATGGCGTAGTAGCGGCGTGCGGTATGGCGCAGGGTTTGGATCTGCCGACCAGCGTCGCGCCGTTCATTCTGCGTGGCGTAGTGCTGGCGGGCGTAGATAGCGTGATGTGCGCCAAACCGCTGCGTCAGCAGGCGTGGCAGCGACTGGCGGAACTGGTGGATGGCGACCTATTGCAGCAGTTAACCAAGGTGATTCCGCTGAGCGAAGCGCGTGAAGGTGCTGAGCAGCTGCTGGCGGGTAAAGTACGCGGACGTTTGATCGTCGATTGCCGCTGAGTAGCGGTCGCCATTCATGGCGACCTTGTACACATGAATCGCGGCCTGGTGGGCATAAATGCCCACCCTACAAAACCCTGCACGTAGGGCTGAGGGATCCCCAGGAATATCGTTAATACACATAGACGATATTCCTGTAACTCGCTGATAGTTCGGCTCGCACCGTTTCTATATCCAGCAGACTAATCCCTGCCGCGTTGTGCCTTATCGCATTTCTTGCCAGCGTAAGGTATGACAGTACTCGCCGGTGTTGCACCGTGTTCGCCTGATAAAACCGGTGCTCGCCTTTTCTTTCAAGCGCGTAGCCCATCAGCCACAGTAAGATGCTGCACAGCGTCGACAGCAGGTTCAGCACTGACATCCTTTCCACACTCCGGCTGAAGCTGCTTCTCAGCCCCATACCGTAACGTTCACTCTTTTCATCCCGGAAGTTCTGCTCTATCTGCATTCTCCGGCTGTAAAGCTTCATTACCGTCCGTGACTTCAGCTCCGCATCGCTGGTAAACAGCACCCACGGCTCACGGGCCAGGCGACTCTGGTTTGCCTCTTCGCGCGTGTAAAAAAAACGATCCCGGCTTTTCTTTCCGTGACGATTTTTGGGTGCTCTCTTATGAACGTGCACGAAGCCGTAAGCCGGTGATTTTTTATATCGCGTCAGCCGGGCCGCACCAGCACAGCGCGGCGTTGTGCCGGCTTTTAGCTGACCCGGCGTTACCCACTCTTCCGTTCCGGCCAGCTTCAGAACGCCGTTGCCCCTGAGCCGGCCGATGAAGTGCCATCCGTGCGACTGAACGCGGTTAAACCACTCGCGGCGGAACCCGGCATCGGTGACGATGGTCACTTTCCTGTCTCCCAGGCACCCGGCCAGGTCGTCCAGAAAACGGTTCTGAAGGTCGGGATTTCCCAGCTTATCGCCTTCTGCGATGAGGCTCAGCAGCGGGATGGCGCGTCCATCCGCCAGCAGGCTGGCACGCAAAAGGCTGAAGGACTGAGTCGGCCAGGCGCTCCAGTCCACGGCAATGACGCACTCCTTCATGTCCCGGATAAGCCAGCAGATAATGTCGCGTGACAGCGCGGGCACCTCCCGGTGGAGGGCGGCATTCCCCATAAGGCGGTCAACGCGTTTGATTTTGTGCTTAACGCGGGCATCACCCGCAAGAGAGCGACCAATGCTGGTCAGATTGAGGGAAGCACCGCGGGTCAGGGAAATCGTCATATCAGTGAGGGCGTTACGACGATACTGATGGGTGCTGGCTAAAGATTCCCGTAAAAATTTATGGCAAAATGCGGAAGCAGGCATAGTGGCGATCTTATTTTTTGTTGGCGCAATAATTAGATCATTTTTCCACTGTGCCTGCGTCGTTTTTGTGGGGATTCATCAGCACGTAGGGTCGCCATTCATGGCGACCTTATACACATTAATCACGGCCTGGTGGGCATAAATGCCCACCCTACAAAACCCTGCACGTAGGGTCGCCATTCATGGCGACCTTGTACACATCAATCGCGGCCTGGTGGGCATAAATGCCCACCCTACGAAACATCATGCACGTAACTGAATCTGCGGCCTGCCCTTCTCATCCTGCATCACCACATCCAGCTCCGCCTGATACCAACGCGTCAGTGTGTGTTCAGTCATTACTTCATGCGGCGCGCCTTCCGCCACCAGCTTGCCCTGATGCAGCAACAGCACGCGATCCGACCACAGCGACGCGAGATTAAGATCGTGCAGCACGGTACAGACGCTGAAGCGCCCGTTGCGCGTCAGGCGATGCAGCAAGCGCAAACTGTGCTGCTGCCAGAACAGATCCAGTGCGGAAGTGGGTTCGTCAAGAAACAGCCAGCCGCGCGGGCCATCATCGTGCCACAGCTGAGCCAGAACGCGCGCCAGCTGCACGCGTTGCTGTTCACCACCGGAAAGCGATCGATAATCACGCTTTGCCAGCTCAAAGCTGCCGGTAATCTGCATCACCTCTTCGATTACCGCTTTAGATTTAATGCCCGGCCAGGGCGCACGGCCCATCGCCACCACATCGGCGGCAGGCAGTGGAAAACTCACGCTATTTTGCTGACGCATCACCGCGCGGCGCTGCGCCAGCGGTTCGCGCGGCCAGCTGTTTAGCGGTCGATCGCCGAGCCAGCATTCACCCGCTTCAGGCGTGAGAAACCCGGTGAGCAAACGCAGCAGCGTGGATTTCCCCGCGCCGTTGGGGCCGATCAGCGCGATCATTTCGCCAGGCTGTAAAATCAGGGAAACGTCGTCGATCAAGGCGCGTGAGCCGTGGCTAAAACGCAGGCCGCGCGCCTGCATGCAGTCACTCATTCATCCCCCTTGGGCTCACGCAGAATCAGCCAGAGAAACCACGGACCGCCCAGCAGGCTGGTTAATAAGCCAACCGGCATTTCCGCCGGCACCACCACCGTGCGCGCCAGCGTATCGGCCAGCAGCAGTAAAATCGCGCCAGCCAGCGCCGAACCCGGCAGCATCCAGCGATGATCGCTGCCGAGACAAAAGCGCATCAGGTGCGGCACCACTAGACCGACAAAGCCGATAATGCCGCTCACCGCGACGGCGGTGCCCACCAGCAACGCGCTCAGCACCAGCAGTTGACGCTGCGTGCGCTTAACGTCGATGCCCATGTAATGCGCGTCTTCTTCGCCGAGTTGCAGCAAGTTGAGACGACGCGCGCGCAGCTGAATCGCCATCAATGCCGGCAGAATCAGCACTGCGCACACCAGCAAACTCGGCCACTGCGCCGCGCTCAAACTGCCCATGCCCCACAGCGCCAGCTGACGTAGCTGTTGATCGTTACTCAGCCACGACAGCACGCCAACCGCCGCACCGCACAAGGCATTGATGGCGATGCCGACCAACAGTAGGCGCGAGAGATTGCCCAGCGCCAGACGGCTAAAACTGAAGATCAGCAGCGTCACCACCAAACTGCCCATAAAGGCAGCGAGAGTTGGCAGCCACAGCGCCAGCAGCGGCGGCAAGCCGAGCGGGATGACAATCGATATCGCCACCGCCAACCCCGCTCCGCTGCTGATGCCGAGCAAACCGGGATCGGCCAGCGGATTGCGAAACAATCCCTGCATCACCGCGCCGGATACCGCCAGCGCCATGCCGAGCAACACCGCCAGCAGCACGCGCGGCAGACGGATGTTGATCCAGATTTGCCACGCCATATCGCTCAGCGGCGCACGCAGCAAGGTGCGCATTGAAAGCGGCATCGCGCCGAAGTTGGCGGCCAGCAGCATTAATATCAGCGTGCTGATGGCCATCAACAGCAGCCAGCGCATCACCGATGCATTAGTCATGTTTTACAGCTTCAGCGGCACGGCGCAACTTCACAATCGCGCCCGGTGTATCAAGGCCAAAGCTCAGCAGCGCCATCTCATCAACCACCAGCAAAGCGCGATGCTGACCGGCTGGCGTCAATGCCAAACCGGGCAGCGACCACACTTTCTCTTCGCCGCCCAGCGTACGCAGACCATCTTCACCCACCACGATCAAATCCGGTGCGGCTGCGACCACACCTTCCTGCGACAGCTGCTGATAGTGCGGCACCGCCGCCATCGCGTTGATCAGACCGGCGCTGCGAATCGCGCCGTCCGCGCCGGTTTGCGCGCCTGCCGCCTGGGTGCGCATGCCGCCGTGCGCCATGATAAACAGCACTTTAACTGGCAAAGATTGTTGCGGAATCTGCGCGCGCTGTTTATTGACCTTTTCAATCAACGCGTTGGCTTCATCTTCACGATGCAGCGCCTTGCCGATGGTGGCGATTTTTTCCGGGATGGCGTCGAGGCTGTTTTTGCCGGTGACATCCACCACCTTCACGCCCGCCTGCTCCACCTGCTGCAATACCAGCGACGGTTTTGCCAGCTCGCTGCTCAGCACCAGCGTCGGTTTCAGCGCCAGAATCCCTTCGGCATTTAGCTGACGCATATAACCGACATCCGGCAGCTTGTTGGCCTGCGCCGGATGCTGGCTGGTGCTGTCTCGCGCCACCAGATCCTGCTGCGCATCCAATGCGTAGATGATCTGCGTGACGTCGCCGCCAATCGAAATCACCCGCTCGGCCGCTACAGCGGGCAGTGCCAGCGCAGTCAGCAGCAACAGAAGTTTTTTCATGCTAACGCCTCCAGCGACATCACCTGCTCACGCCAGCGTGCCTGCTCCGGCGTGCCTTCGCTGCGCTGACCGTACAGCTGCGCGATCTGCGTGCCGTCGGCGGCAAACAGTTCCAGACTGGTGACGAAGCCGTCGCCGCTCGGTTTGCGCGTCACCCAACTTTCGCTGATGTGATCCGCCATCAAATGCAGCGTGAAGGTGGGATTGAAGATGTTGATCCAGTTATCCATCGGCATCAGCTTCTCTACCGCGCCGGTAAAGATCTGCGTGCAGCCACGGTTACCGATGAAAATCATGATTTCGTTGCCATCCTGCTGCGCCAGATCCAGCAACTGCGCCAGCGCGTCATTGCTCACCTGGCGTGCCAGATCGTCCGCCACCGCGCGGAACGCCTGCGGGCGCGAGATGTTGTGACGCTTTAGCAAACCAAAGAACTGATGCACATCGGTGATGGCGCGCCATTCGGCTTCCACTTTGCTGGCATCAATCGCACTGCTGTATTGTGGCGCGCTGGCGGGTTGCGGATCTAACGCCGCCGCGTTCTCTTGCACGAACTCCGCAATCAGCGCATCCCACGCGGCCATATCAGTGTTGTCGGTGGTGTAGATTTTCAGCACCGCATCAGCGTGGCGATCAAAAATCTGGATGCATTGACGTTCTCCATGAGCGCTCTGCTCCCGCAGGAAGAACGCGCTGTGCCACTGACTCGGGAACAGGCGCTGATCGAGCGCACGCGGGTTGAGAATCAGTCCGGCGTGTTCGCCGAGGTGCAGATTTTCATATTTGCCCACCTGCTCGTGGACTGCATATTCATTGCGGGTAATGCTTTTGGTTTCACCTACCGCCGCCAGTGCCGCCAGCAGCGCAGGGAAATCAGCTTTTAACACTTTTGCATCATGGCCGACACGCGCTTCACACAGCTGCGCTTCGCCAATGCCCATCAATGCCGCGAGATCGCGGGCGTACTTTTTCGGATGCTCGCCTTTCAGCGCCAGATAGTGATCGTAACGTGGGTTCATTGCCTTGCTCCATGAAAATGCCCTGCGCTGCCGCAGGGCGAAAAGTGATTAGAAATCGACGTTTACACCCAGCTGGAAGGTGCGGCCTGGCATTACGGCCAGGTTGATGTCGTTGCGTTCCTGGGCATTGCTGCTGGTCAGCGTGCGGCTGCTGGTGTAATCCCAGTATTTGCGATCGGTAATGTTGTAGATGCCGCCGCTCAGCTTGACGTTTTTCGTCGCCTGCCAGTAAGCCGTCGCATCCACCATGCCGTAACCCGGTACGCGCATATATTCCGAGGTGGAATCAGTGATTGCCGTGCCGGTGTTGGTGTAGCTTTCGCGGTTGGTCGCCGTGGCCTGTTTGCCTTTCACGAAGGTGGCGGTCAGCGCTGCGCCGTAGCCGCGCGCTTTGTCATCCCACGCCAGGCCAACAATCGCTTTCAGTGGCGCGACGCTATCGAGATCGATGTACTTGTCACCGGCGTAGCTGGACTTCGATTTACCTTCGTTATAGCCCAGCGCAAAGGTGCTGCTCAGGCCATCCACTTGCGGGAACCAGGTGCCGTAATTCACTTTGGTTGAGATCTCAGCACCATAAATGTAGGCCTTATCGCGGTTTTCAGCCTGATAGCTGGTGTAGATGTTGCTCGGTACGTTAACGAACATCTCCGGATTGGCCGAGCGACGATAGCGGGTGTAAGCGATGAAGTTTTTGTACTGGTTGTAGAACACCGAAGTGTTAACCGTTACGCCTTCTGTCGCCTGGCCTTTCAGGCCCCACTCGAAGTTGTTGCTGGTTTCGGTTTTCAGATCGGTGTTACCAATCAGCGCATACTGCGCGCTCCCCGCATAGCTGGAGCCAAGGTTCCATGAACCATACAGTTGGCTGGTGGTAGGGAACTGCACGCCGCGTTTGTATTGCAGATAGGTGGTCAACGCTGGCGTTAAGTCGTACTGGAAGGTCAGCGATGGCAGCACCTGCGTATCGGAGTTGGTTTTGCCGTACAGCGCATCAACCTGCTCTTCGGTCAGCACTGTGCTGCCGTTAGTCAGATCGCCCAGATCCTTGGGTTTGGTGCTTTGATACATCACGCGTACGCCGGGAATGACCGCGAAGTTGTGGCTATTAAGATCGAAATTGATCTTATCTTGCAGGTAACCCGCCACAGCGAAGGTGCGGCTGTCAGACTGCGGCTGCGTGATGGCGCTGAAGGTGCTCGGCGTTGGTTCCTGACGGAATGGACGCTCGCTGTTATCCAGGCGCGCGTTGACACCGGCACTCAGCTCATGGCGGCCCAGCGTTTTGGTGCCGCGCGTGTCGAAACCGTAGGTATCGACGTTGAAATCAGAGTAAACAAAGCCGTACTGGCTGGCACTGGTTGGCAAATAGGTATTGTCGTGCGCCTGCGTTTGCTGCCAGTAAAGGCGCGTGGTCAGCGTATCGATAAAGTCGTTGTACGGCGTCCACTCATCCGCCAGATTGATGCCCCAGCGGCGCGTATCACTCTGCTGCTGCGCGGTGCCCCAAACGGTGTTGCCGCTGGTGTCCCAGGTGTCGTAATGGCTGTGATTGGTTTTGTGATAGTAATCGAAAGTAGCGCTCAGCTTATGTTGATCGTTCGGCTGCCAGATACCGGAGGTCATAAAGGCGTCCGAGTGCCAGTTGGCCGGATAAGCATCGATCACGCCGCTGTTGTTCTCGGTCTCCTGACCATCGCGACGACTGTAAACAAACAGGCCACGCAACTCGTCATCGCCGGCGGCGGCAGTGATGCCGTTGTGCCAGCTACGATTCGATGAGTCGTAACCGCTCTGATAACCGAAGTAAGTATTTTTGTCGCTACTAAGGTAATCGTCGGCGCTTTTGTTATGGAACGAGACGTTACCGCCAATCGAGGTATTCGGCTGATCCACCGCCGTGGCGCCCTTCTCGATATCAACGCTGCCAAACATGTAGGGATCGATGTAATCGCGGCCAATACCAAAGGTGTTGTTGCCGGTGCGGCTGACGTAAGGACGTCCGGTGGCATCCGGAATCGGAATGCCGTCGATATCCATGCCGACGCGGTTACTCTCCAGGCCACGAATGTTGTAACCGGTATAGCCCGCGCGGTCGAAACCGCTTTTGCCGGCAGAGGATCCGCCGCTCGAACCGGTGGCGCTGATCAGCGGTTCATAACGCATGATCGAACCGAAATCATTCGCGCCGCGTTTTTGCAGCTCTTGTGCCGTAATGGTGGTTTTATTACCGGCCTGCTGTTTTGGCGCGGTGACGGTGAGAACCGGTTCATTGCTGGTGCTGTCGCTGGCGGCAAAGCTGCAAGCGGCATGAATGGCTGAAGATAAGATGGCAACTTTGAAAAGACGTTGCTGGGCCGTTCCCTGAAAGAGTGAAGACATGCGCGAAATACCTGGTTAATTGTTAGTATTCGCTCACTTGCTTGCTGCCTGAAAGTACGGGCTTTGGTTAAAAGACCGTAAAAAAATATGGACTTATTTTATGTAATAAATGATGTCGACAGGAATGTAATGCAAGTGGTAATCATTATCAACTAGCAGTAAGCTAAGATGTATCTTGGACCGCACATTTTGTTAACTTCATTATCTAAACGAGACAGGTTATGTCACAAAAACCAGCGATTACCATTCATTACTGCACACAATGTAACTGGCTGCTGCGTTCCGCCTGGATGGCGCAGGAGCTGCTGCATACGTTTGCCGAGGATTTAAGTGCAGTGACGCTCAAGCCGGGAACCGGCGGCGTGTTTGAGATCACCATTGATGGTCAGGTGATTTGGGAGCGTAAGCAGGAAGGCGGTTTCCCGGATGCGGCTGCGCTGAAGCAGCGCGTGCGCGATGTTTGCTGGCCGGATCGCGCGCTTGGGCATGTGGATAAGAAGAAGAGTTGATTTTGGTTGGTGCGGTTTTCTGGACGGTCGCCATGAATGGCGACCCTACGTTCGGCGTTAACTGTTCGCGATTTTCTCGGCCGCCTGATGCAACGCTTCAATCACGATTTCCAGCGACTCTGCAGAAATATCTTCCTGCGCCAGACGATGATTCAAGGTGTGTTTGATCAGGTGAATCGCCTGCTCAACCTGCGGAATGCTGCGGTTATTCACCAGAATCGCCAGCGAAGTTAAGCGCTCGATAATCGCATCCACATTGTCACGATTCTCCGCCAGCAACGCCACGCCGCTCTCATTCAGCGCATAGGCTTTTCGTGATGCCTGCGCATCGACCACGCGAATCGCATCCATCTCTTCGAGCAGCGTCAGGTTGGGATAAATAATGCCGGGACTCGGGGAATATTCCCCTTTTGAGAGCTCTTCAACCGATTTGATCAGCTCATAACCGTGCGCAGAACTGTTAGCCAGAAAGTGCAGCATTAACAGGCGGATATCGCTGGCATCCAGCATCCGCTCCCGACGCTTCTTACGTGCGCCTGCACAGACGGTACGCTGTGCGTGATCGGACTGCCATGGAAAATCCCGCTGCTGTTTCATTGCCTTCCTGAGCGCTAATTAAAGGAGGTTGATAGTAGTCTGCCACCTGGCAAAATTCAACACAGGCGGCAGCGCGCGCGGCATTACCGTTATTTCTGATGCCAATAAGCTACGGCGCGCACGAAATCGGTATTTGCACCGCGTCCCAGGGTGAAGTAATCGCTCAGCGATTTCACCGCTTCGCCCTCGCCGGTCAGCCAGATGAAGTATTCAGTGGCGGGCAGCGCAATCTGATCCAGCTGCGCCGTTATCGGTGCCAGGTTATCGGCCTGCATGCTGCCGCTTCCCAACCAGCTCACCTGCACATTCGGCAGATCACCGAGATAATCGCGCCCGGTGGCTTCATCGGCATAGGCCAGCAGGTGAATGTCCTGCGCCTGGATTTCGCTGTAACGACGTTTAAAGGCCGGCAAACCGGTCTCATCACAGACGTAAATCTGGCAGGCATAATCCGTTGGTATCACCAACGAACCGCGCGGGCCGCCCATCGCAATTTGATCGCCCACTTTGGCTTCGCTTGCCCAGCTGCTGGCAACGCCGCCATCGTGGATGTAGAAATCGATGGTCAGAGAATCGACGCCGTTAAATTCCAGCGGCGTGTAATCACGCGCGGCAGGACGCACGCCATTCGGCCAAACGATGCCTTCATCAGTGATTTGCGGCAGCGCCAGTTCGGCACCAGCATGTTCCGGGAAAAACACTTTGATGTGATCGTCAAACGATGGCGAGTTGAAGCCGGCCAGATCGCTGCCGTTGAAAACAATGCGCCAGAATTCACCGGCAATCAGCGTCTTACTTGCCACAGTGATATGGCGGAAACGCAGTTCATTACGCACGCGGCGTGGCGCGCGTTCGGAAGGGGTAGTTTGCAAGTGGTGTCTCCCTAAAAGATAGTGAAAGTCATTCTCATCTGATGAGGAGAGAATAGTTATGATATATCTTCGATGCAATGCCGAAAAATGCTATCTGTGTGTTTGGTCGCCAGAATGGTACGCGCAATCGCAAAGGTCGCCATGAATGGCGACCCTACGGGAGGCATGTGCGAATGTAGGGGCGTCATTTATGACGACCTTCATAAAGGATGCAGCAGATGGGAATTTTGTGGCGGGACGAGATTAAGCCTGGTGATTGCCGCAGGTTACGAAACTGCCATCATCCTGGCTATGTTTCGGCAGCACATTGTCGCCGAGAATTTCATGCTGCGCACAATGGGGTTGATGCGGATGCAGTCCACCCGGCGGTGAAAAAGGCTCAGCCATCTGTGCACTTGCCAGCGAAGAAAACGCTACAAGCGCTGTCATGAGGAACAACGGTAGAAGTCGCATAATTTTTTGTCTGTTCACTATAGCGGCCCGGAATGGACCAGAAATGCAGGTGATTATCCAGCCTGATGTGTGGCGGCTGGTGATTTACGCGGCCAATCAGGTTTCGATGAAGAATTTTACGCCGATTAACGCCTTGAGTTTATAAAATCGTGCGGTTTGTCACGGTTTACCGCACGAATTATGCATTACTTATCCGCCACCGGAATATAGAAGGTGCCCTGCAGCAGATCGGGCGTGCTGTATTTCAGATCCAGCTTGAGCAGATCTTTGCCCGCACGGCGTGCTACGCCTAGCGCTGGCAAGTGGTTGTAGTAAATCTCCGCGGTGAACGCGTTGATCTCTTCCGGTGCACCGTGCCAGTCAATCTCCGCATACAAACCACTTTCGCCGGTCCAGTTCTGCACGTTGCGCGGCAGTACATCGGCGTACTGACTTTCCAATGCCTGGAACAGGCTGATGTGCTGCTGATCGGCTGAATGTACGCCCGGACTGAACTGGAAGCCCAGCCAGCCGCGATTCACGTGCTGACCCGCAAAAGCGATGAAGTCGCGCGTGTGCTGCGCCACCACATGGTTGTGGTGATCGATGTACTCCCCGAAGCGACATTCCCACTCAATCACTTCACCACACAGCTGAATTTCCGGCTTCTGCGCCAGACGCGCATTGACCCACTCACGCTGCGTGGAGATGCGGCTGTGGAAATCCTTCATCAGCATCTCCGGAATGCGGCGATAGGCACCCGGCGTCATTGAGAAGTGACTTTTAAACACGCGGGTAAAATTCTGCTGATTATCAAAGCCAAAGCGCACCGCAATATCAATCAGCGGCATGCTGGTCAAACGCAGCGCCATCGCCGCCATGGTCAGACGACGTTTGCGCGTGTAGGACGCCAGCGTTTGCCCGGTCATCTCTTTGAACATGCGCTGCATGTGCCATTTGGAGTAACCGGATTTCAGGGTAATCAGATCGATGTTGAGCTCGTCGGTCAGGTTCGCTTCAATCCAGTCCACCAGATCGTTGATGTACTGTTTTTTTACATTCAGGCTGAGCATGATTTTGATGGTCGAATGAGGTGGTTAACGTAATGAATTTGCGTTATTCGTCACATAAATATAACAAAAACGTATTACTAACGTAAGGAAGAGTAAACGTACCGAAGCGGGAAAAGCATTAATTGCTTAGGTTACTAACGTTTTTTTGATCGCAGAAAAGAAAAAGGTCGCCATGAATGGCGACCTTACGGTGATATCAGCGAGTTCTGCTAATGCCGGAACTCAATGCGAACGCATGCCCGCTGCCGTCATCATCATACGAAACAGTGATGCCACCACACCGAGTGCCAGCACGCTTGCGCCGTAAATGACCACCAGCCTCATCAACTGCTTCCACCACGGAATCTTCGTTTCAGAGTGAGTTTTCATGTTGCTGACCTCGGTTTTCATATCAATGGTATCCTTCGTCGGCTTTGATTTTTCCGCGGAACACGTAGTAACTCCAGAAGGTGTAACCCAGAATGACCGGAATAATCAGCAAGCCGCCCACCAGCATAAACGCCTGGCTACTCGCCGGAGACGCCGCCTGCCAGATGGTGATTGACGGTGGAATGATGTTCGGCCAGATGCTGATGCCAAGGCCCGAGAAGCCAAGGAAAATCAGCGCCAGCGTCAGGATGAACGGCGAGTAATGCGCTTCACGTTTGATGGCACGCACAATCCCCCACGAACACAGCACCACCAGCACCGGAACCGGCAGGAACCAGAACAGGTTCGGACGCGAGAACCAGCGCTGCGCGATATCCGCATGCGTCAGCGGCGTCCAGATACTGATAATGCCCACCACCAGCAGCAGCGTCAGCGTCAGCGGTGTCGCCAGCGCAGACATCTTACGGTGCAGGTCGTGTTCGGTTTTCATGATCAGCCAGGTACAACCCAGCAGCGCATAGGCGATCACCAGACCAACGCCGCAGAACAGCGGGAACGGCGCTAACCAGCTCATCGCTGAACCCGCATATTCACGGCCAACCACCGGGAAACCATTCAGGATGGCGCCAACCGCCACGCCCTGACTGAAGGTGGCCAGCAGTGAACCGGCAATAAACGACTTATCCCAGAACGGACGGTGTTCTACCGTAGCTTTAAAGCGGAACTCAAAAGCGACACCACGGAAGATCAGGCCAATCAGCATCGCCGTCAAAGGAATCGACAGCGCATCCAACAGCACCGAATATGCCAGCGGGAACGCGCCGTACAGCGCCGCGCCGCCCAGCACCAGCCAGGTTTCGTTGCCATCCCAAACCGGAGCAACGGTGTTAACCATCATGTCGCGTTCGATGGGATCTTTGTTAAACGGCAACAGCAGGCCAATGCCGAGATCGAAGCCATCCATCACGATGTACATCAAGGTGCCAAACACGATGATGGCAAACCAGATAATTGAAAAGTCGATCATCTTAGTGCTCCCCACTCTTTTCGCTATGGGTTTTGGCCGCCGACAACGGACGCGCTGGCGTGTGATGCTGACCCGGACCACCGTGATCAACCTCTTTACCTTCGCCGGTCACCGGACCCTCTTTGATCAGACGCATCATGTAGAGGTAACCGACACCAAACACCGACGAGTAGACCAGAATGAACGCCAGCAGGCTGATGCTCATGTGCATATCGCCATGCGCGGAGACCGCATCAATGGTGCGCTGCACGCCATAAACCACCCAAGGCTGACGCCCAATTTCGGTAGTAAACCAGCCGGCCAGAATGGCAATCAAACCCGATGGGCCCATCAGCAGCGTGAACCACAGGAACGGACGCGAGTGATACAAACGGCCTTTGAAGCGCAGCCACAAAGACACCACGCCGAGCGTAATCATCAGCAGGCCCAGCGCCACCATCACGCGGAATGACCAGAAGATGATGGTGGAGTTCGGACGGTCCTCTTTCGGGAAGCTCTTCAGCGCAGGGATCTGCTTGTCGAGGCTATGCGTCAGAATCAGGCTGCCGAGGTACGGGATTTCCAGCGCGTACTTGGTACGCTCCTGCTCCATATCCGGCACACCGAACAGAATCAGCGGCGAGGCTTCACCCGGCTTGTTTTCCCAGTGTCCTTCAATTGCCGCGATTTTCGCTGGCTGATGCTCAAGGGTGTTCAGACCGTGCGCATCACCGATCATTGCCTGAATCGGTGCCACAATCAGCGCCATCCACAATGCCATCGAGAACATCTTACGAATCGCTGGATTGTCGTTACCGCGCAGCAAATGCCATGCGCCCGACGCGCCGACAAAGAAGGCGCTGGCGAGGAAAGCACCCACCGACATGTGGAACAAGCGATAAGGGAACGAGGGGTTGAAGATGATTTTCAGCCAATCTTCCGGTACCACGATGCCGTTCTGGATGATGTAGCCCTGCGGCGTATGCATCCAGCTGTTCGACGCCAGAATCCAGAAGGTGGAGAAGATGGTGCCGAGCGCGACCATGCAGGTTGCGAAGAAGTGCAAGCCTGGACCGACGCGGTTCCAGCCAAACAGCATCACGCCAAGGAAGCCCGCTTCAAGGAAGAACGCGGTTAACACTTCATAGGTGAGCAGCGGGCCGGTAATACTGCCAGCAAACTGTGAGAAACCACTCCAGTTAGTACCGAACTGGTACGCCATCACCAATCCGGATACCACGCCCATGCCGAAGTTAACGGCAAAAGCTTTCGACCAGAAATGGTAGAGATCGCGATAGGTCTCGTTACGGGTTTTCAGCCACATCCCTTCAAGCACCGCCAGGAAACTGGCGAGACCGATGGTGATGGCTGGAAAGATAATATGGAAGGAAACAGTAAATGCGAACTGAATCCTGGCCAGATGAAAGGCGTCTAATCCAAACATTGCTTACCTCATTGCCACAAATTACACCGAATTTTTACTTATAATTAACAAGCAGAGCGCAGCGGTTATTTCGCCGTGCTTAAAGAAATGTCGCGCCAATGTAAAAGGAAGTGGTGCGAACGAAAAGATACAGGGGAAGTCGGTAAAACTATAACAGTGTTTTTTGATTTCGATCATTGTTTTCAGCAGAAACTAATACTTTAAAATCACTATGTTAAGGTTAATCACCCTCACTCATTGTGACAATATTGTTATTATTTTACGTTTATTCCCGCTGTGCTTATCAGGTAACCACTTCATTTATTTATTTTTTAGTGCGCAGAAAAAAGGCGTTATTTACTGCTCCTCATTAGAGCATGTAAATATTTCCGGACAGCTCGGGATGATCAGAATTGTTAATTAAAAGATAATTAATTTAAAACGAAAAACGTAATTCCTGCTGCTTATTGGTGACGTGATGTAAACGTGGTTACGTTAACCTGCTGCGGCATGGCATTTGCCAGCGGCGACAAGCTGTGCTTTTTTAGAGCAGTAATCAACCAGTTAAACAGCGAAGGAGAGGTTATGGCCCGTCTTACTGCACAGGATTTCCCTCAGGAACTGCTCGAGCTTTACGATTACTACGCCCACGGCAAAATCAGCAAACGCGAATTTATCTCGATGGCGGCGAAATTCACCGTTGCGGGCATGGCGGGCGCAACATTATTGAGCGCGATGAGCCCTAATTATGCGCTGGCGCAGCAGGTGGAATTTACCGATCCGGCGATCAAACCGGAGTACATTCACTATCCATCACCGCAAGGCCACGGCGAGGTGCGTGGCTATCTGGTGCGACCGGCCAATGCAACCGGCAAAGTGCCTGCAGTGGTGGTGGTGCACGAGAATCGTGGCCTTAATCCCTATATCGAGGATGTGGCGAGACGCGTAGCGAAAGCCGGTTATATCGCGCTGGCACCGGATGGCCTGAGTTCGCTGGGCGGCTATCCGGGCAATGATGACGAAGGAAAGACGATGCAGGCCAAAGTCGATCCAACCAAGTTGATGAATGACTTCTTCGCCGCCATTGATTTCCTGATGCATCACGAGGAAGGCACCGGCAAAGTGGGCATCACCGGCTTCTGCTACGGTGGCGGCGTCGCCAATGCGGCTGCAGTCGCGTTCCCCGATTTGGCCTGTGCGGTGCCATTTTATGGTCGTCAGCCTAAATCTGAAGATGTGCCACGCATCAAAGCGCCGCTGTTGTTGCACTACGCCGCGCTGGATAAAGGCATCAACGAAGGCTGGCCAGCTTATGAAGAGGCGTTGAAGGCCAATCACAAAGTCTACGAAGGCTATGTTTATCCCGGCGTGAACCATGGCTTCCATAATGATTCGACGCCGCGTTATGACAAAGCCGCCGCCGAATTAGCCTGGAGCCGCACGCTGGGTTGGTTTGAGAAGTATTTGCGGGCGTGATGGCTGCGGTCGCCATAAATGGCGACCCTACTAATTCGACTGCATCGTTTGTAGGATCGCCATTCATGGCGACCTTCTCAATGCGCCTTCAATATCCGATGCACATTGCTCTCCAGCCAATCTGCCAGCCCGGTCACCTGCCCTTCCACTTCGCGGCCTAACGACGTCAAACGATACTCGACGTGTGGCGGCACCACTTCATAGGCAATGCGCTCAACAAAACCATCCTCTTCCATATAGCGCAGCGTCTGCGCCAGCATTCGTTCGCTCACGCCGCCAATCTTGCGACGTAGCTCGCTAAAGCGCAGAGTTTCTTCGCGTAGCGCCAGCAAAATCAGTACGCTCCAGCGGCTGGTAATGCGTTTCAGCACTTCGCGCGACGGGCAGTTCACGTTAAGCAACTCACCGCGCGTAAATTTTTCACTCATCTTTTCAGACATTTAACTCCCCCACTTCAAACTAACAAATCTGTAAGTACTTACTAAAAGTTAGTTTATCGCTTAGGCTGTTTTCATACCAGTTCAAAAGGAGAACATCATGATTGCGATTACAGGTGCCACAGGCCAACTGGGCCGTTTGGTGATTAACGAGTTACTGAAAAAAGTGCCGGCTAGCGAAATCATTGCAGCGGTGCGTTCGCCGGAGAAAGCGGCCGATCTTAAAGCGTTGGGCGTGATACTGCGTGCGGCGGATTACAGCAAACCGGAAACGCTGCAGAGCGCCTTTGCTGGTGTCGATAAGCTGCTGCTGATCTCTTCGAGTGAAGTCGGCCAGCGTGAGGCGCAGCACAAGGCGGTGATCGAGGCGGCAAAAGCCGCTGGCGTTGGCTTTATCGCCTACACCAGCTTACTGCATGCCGATACATCGCCGTTGGGATTAGGCGTTGAGCATCGTGCGACTGAAGCACAGCTGAAAGCCTCCGGCATTCCTTTCGCGCTGCTGCGTAACGGCTGGTACACCGAAAACTACGCGGCGAGTATTGCACCAGCGCTGGCGCATCATGCCTTTATTGGTGCGGTGGGTGAAGGTCGCATCGCCTCTGCGGCGCGCGCTGACTATGCGGCGGCGGCAGCCGAAGTGATCAGCCGTGACGACCAGGCCGGTAAAGTGTATGAACTGGCTGGCGACGACAGCTACACGCTGGCGCAGTTCAGCGCCGAGATTGCCAAACAGTCTGGCGAGCAAGTTGATTACATCAACCTGCCACAGGCCGAATTTGCCGCCGCGCTGAAAGGTGCCGGTTTGCCGGATGGCTTGTCCGAGATGCTGGCAGATTCAGATGCCGGTGCCGAAAAAGGCGGCTTGTTCGATGATAGCCATACGCTGAGCAAACTGATTGGCCGTGCAACCACGCCGTATGCGGAAGTGATTAAGGCAGCGTTACAGAAGTAAGGTTAACCAGGTTGGCATTTATGCCGACCTGGTCAATCACCGCTGCGTTTGCCATCAATTGATCAAGCCATCCCACGCTTTTTCACGCAAATTTTAGCGATTTTCTTAAATACAGATAATTCTGCGTAGCTATTTAAACATCCATCCTAAACGCCGCTTTCATTTCCTGAAATATAGTCCGTTGTAAACGCTGAAAAATCATAAAAACACCGGATCCATCGACATGATTTATTACGTTCATAGATAAATCGCATTGTTGTTTCGCCCGTTCAGAGCTCTATAATTTGTTCTTTACGCATTCAAGAATTTACCAGGAGGCTGCTATTAATACTAACCAACAGCAATATAACGCTTTCGAGGATCGACGCGCTGATGCTGAACTGGAGTATCAATATAATCCTCATGAGTTCGTTCGCGAAGGTATGCAGGATTCGGAGCCGGAACCCGAGCTGATTGAAGGTCTGCCCGCGCCGGATGCGCTGACGCCTGCCGATCGCTACATGGAGCTGTTTGAGCAGGTTCAGACATCGCACATATTTGCCGACAGCAAAACGTTCCCGGACTGCGCACCAAAATTCGATCCGCTGGATATTTTAATTCGTTTTCGTCGTCGTAAACGCGCAGCGGATTTTGATCTGGAAGCATTCGTGCACGAACATTTTTATTCGCCTCAGGTGAATGAGAGTTTTTATGTTTCCAATCCGGATAAAACCTTAACCGAACATATTGACGATCTGTGGCCGGTGTTAACCAAAATGCCGCAGCAACATTTAGCGCACTCATCGCTGCTGCCGTTGCCAAAACCCTATGTGGTACCCGGCGGTCGATTTGGAGAAACCTATTACTGGGACTCCTACTTCAGCATGCTCGGTCTGGCCGATGCAGGTCGCGATGATTTGCTGCGTCACATGGCGGATAACTTTGCCTGGCTGATTGATAACTATGGTCACGTGCCGAACGGCAACCGGACTTACTATCTCAGCCGCTCGCAGCCACCGGTATTTGCGCTGATGGTTGAACTGTTTGAAGAGGATGGCATTCGCGGGGCGAAACGCTATCTCGATCAGCTGATGAAAGAGTATCAGTTCTGGATGGATGGCGCGGGCGAGTTGATGCCGCATCAGGCCTATCGCCACGTGGTGCGCATGCCAGATGGTTCGCTGCTCAACCGTTACTGGGACGATCGCGACACGCCGCGCGATGAGTCGTGGCTGGAAGATATTGAAACCGCGAAGAAATCGGGTCGTCCGGCGAATGAGGTTTACCGCGATCTGCGTGCCGGTGCCGCATCGGGCTGGGATTACTCTTCCCGCTGGCTGCGCGATCCACAGCGTCTGGCGAGTATTCGCACCACGCAATTTATTCCGATCGATCTCAACGCGTTCCTCTACAAGCTGGAGCTGATGATTTCGACGCTGTCCCACGCCAAAGGCGAAGAGTTAACGGCGCTGGCGTGGCAGAAAAAAGCCGATGCGCGTAAGCAGGCGATTCACCGCTATCTGTGGGATAACACCGCCGGTGTTTACCGCGATTACGACTGGCGCCGCGAGCGCTTTGGCGCCTTTACCGCCGCAGCAGTGGTTCCGCTGTTCCTTGGTCTCGCCTCACCCGAGCAGGCGCACTTGCAGGCTGTTGCGCTACGTCATCTGTTGTTGACGCAAGGCGGTTTGCTGACCTCGATGGTGGAGAGCGGCGAGCAGTGGGATAAACCCAATGCATGGGCGCCGCTACAGTGGATGGCGGTTGTCGGCTTGAATCACTACGGTGAAGAGACGCTGGCGACAGAAATTGCCGTTAACTGGCTGAATACGGTCAACAATTTCTATTCACTGCATCATAAGCTGGTGGAGAAGTATGACATCAGCGGCGATCGCGCCCGTCCGGGTGGCGGTGGTGAATATCCGCTGCAGGACGGCTTCGGCTGGACCAACGGCGTGACGCGCAGATTGATGACCATGTATGGGCATTTGCTGGCGGATTGATTAATACGCACCGTAGGGTCGCCATTCATGGCGACCGTTTCACATATTGCGCATTTGGTCGCCATTCATGGCGACCGCTAACGACTTCTACTTCTGCAAAAACGCCAACAAATCCGCATTCAGCTGATCCTGATGCGTCACCGCAAATCCATGCGGACCGTTCTCATAAACCTTCAGCTCCGACCCTTCAATCATCTCATGCGCCAACTTACCGGTGGCTTCAAACGGCACGATCTGGTCGTTGCTGCCATGAATCACCAACGTCGGCACATCAACTTTAGCGATATCCGCGCGGAAATCGGTCTCAGAGAAGGCCGTGACACAATCAATCGTGCCTTTCAGCGACGCCAGCAGCGCGATGTTCAACGTCTGCGTCAGCACGCCATCAGAAACGGTTTGCCCGGCGTTGATGCCATAGAACGGCGTGGCGAACTCCTTGATAAATTGCGCGCGGTCTTTACGCAACCCCTCTTTGATACCATCAAACGCAGCCTGCTCTACGCCTTCTGGATGATCGGCAGTCTTGCCGAAGATCGGGGTTACCGCGCCCAGCAACACTAATCCTTTCACTTTCGCCGTGCCGTAGCGGCCGATATAGCGCGTCACATCGCCGCCACCCATTGAGAAGCCCACCAGCGTCACGTCGTCTAATTGCAGATGCCCAATCAGGCCATGAATATCATCGGCAAAGGTATCGTAATCGTAGCCTTCCCACGGCTGTTCAGAACGGCCAAAGCCGCGGCGGTCAAAGGCAATCACGCGGTAGCCGCGCTCAGCAAGGAAATTGAGTTGGCTATCCCACATATCGGCATCCAGCGGCCAGCCGTGGCTAAACAGCACCGGTTGGCCCTTGCCCCAATCTTTGAAGTAAAGGTTCACGCCGTCTTTAGTCTTGAAAGTGCTCATGTTTTTGCTCCGTTAGTGAGTGATGTTGTGTCTGCCAATCAAACTACATCGAGCTATGGGAAAAACCTAAAGCAGAGATTTTGACAACTTGTTCAAGGTTTTTGGTGCTGCAAAGCTGTCAAAAAAGCCTGAACAAGTTGAGGAATTTTTTCCGCTATCAAGCACGCGGTGGGATTCGTAAGGTGCTTACATCGCCTCTCTTACAGGAACATGATGATGAGCCAGCCCACTTCCGCTACGTCGCGCAGCAGCGCTTTCTCACCCTTTGGTTACGGGCTGTTTGCCCTGATCTGGACCGCTTCAGTGCTCGGCAACACCGGCAGCTTTATCCGCGATGTCGCCAGCGCCTGGCTGGTGACCGGACTCTCCGATAACCCCACGGCGGTGGCGCTGATGCAAACTGCCGCCACTTTGCCGGTGTTCCTGCTGGCGCTGCCGGCTGGCGTGCTGTCGGATATCGTCGATCGCCGTCGCCTGCTGATTGTAGTGCAAATACTCATGGCCAGCGTCAGCGGTACCTTGCTGCTGCTATCGCACAATAACTGGCTCACGGTGGAATGGTTGATCGGCCTGACCTTCGTCGGCGGCATTGGCGCAGCGCTGTTTGGTCCCGCCTGGCAGGCGATTGTGCCGGAGCTGGTGCCGCGTCATGAGTTGAAAAATGCCGTGGCGCTCAACTCACTCGGCATCAATATCGCGCGCGCCATTGGTCCGGCGACCGGCGGTTTGCTGCTGGCAAGTCTGGGAGCGATGGCGGCTTATGGCGCCGATGTGGCGAGCTACTTTTTCGTCATCGCCGCGCTGCTGTTGTGGAAGCGCCCAGCGAAAGCCAAAACCGAACTGAATGAACACTTCTTTGGCGCGTTTCGTGCCGGGCTACGCTATGTGCGGGCCAGCCACGATCTGCATCGCGTGCTGCTGCGTGCCGCGCTCTACTTCGCTTTTGCCAGCGCTATTTGGGCGCTGCTGCCGCTGGTGGCGCGCAGCATGCTGCACGGCACTGCAGGCTTCTACGGCCTGCTACTCGGTGCCGTCGGCGGCGGTGCGATTGCCGGTGCGCTACTGCTGCCGCGCCTGCGCAGCGTGCTGAGTAACGATGGCTTGCTGCTGCTCTCGGCGCTGCTGAGTGCGCTGGTGATGCTGGCGCTGGCGTTCAGTCCGCCGCAGTGGCTGGTGCTGGTATTGATGCTGGTGCTGGGCGTGGGCTGGATCATCGCGCTGACCACCTTAAACGGCGTGGCACAGGCGGTGCTGCCGGATTGGGTGCGCGGTCGCGGGTTAGCCGTCTATTTGATGGTGTTCAACGGCACGCTGGCGGGCGGCAGTTTGGCGTGGGGCCTGATTGCGCAGCATGCGGGACTCGGCAATACGCTGCTAATTGCCGGTGCGGGATTGATTATTAGCGCGCTGCTGCTGAAGCGTCTGGTGTTGCCCGCCGGTGAAGCCGACCTGCAACCGTCGCTGCACTGGGCGGAACCGCAGCTGGATGCCGATACCGATGTGCGTCGCGGGCCGGTGTTGATTCAGATCCGCTATCGCGTGCTGCCGGAAGATCGCGCTGCCTTCAAACAGGCGATCCACAAGCTGGCGCATGCCCGTCGTCGCGACGGCGCGTATTCATGGGGATTGATGGCGCAAACCGACGATCCCAACGCGTTGCTGGAGTGGTTTTTGGTTGAGTCGTGGCAGGAGCATTTACGCCAGCACCAGCGCGTTTCCCACGCTGATGCCGAGTTACAGCAGACGGTGCTGCAATACCATCAGGGCGAGGATGCTCCGTTGGTCAGCCACCATATCGCCATCTGATTACGCTGGCAGATAGACATCGCGCAAACCTGGCAGCGTGAGTAAGCGCTCGCGCCACCAGGTTGCCGCATTACCGCAGGCGCTTTCGTTCCACGCCAGATACGCCATATCGCGGCGGCATTCGCTATCCAGCTGACGCGCCACCAACGCCCCGCTTGCCAGATGTGGACGCGCCAGATAAAGCGGCAGATAGCCGCAGCCAAGGCCATCCAGCTGTGCCTGCAGTTTGGTAGGGAAATCATGCACGCTCAGGGTTTTCTGCTCATCCAGCACACGTAAATCAATGCCCGTGCCGTGGCGCGAAGAGTCATGCACCGTAACGGCGCGATACTGGCGGATCTGCTCGCGCGGCAGCGGTTCCGGCGCGGTAGCGAGCGGATGATTAGGCGCGACGGCAAACACATATTCAAGCCAACCCAGCGGCTGGCAGACAATCTCTTTGCGCGTGGCGGGTTCCTGCACCGCGCCAAAGACAATGTCCGCTTCGCCGTAGTTGAGCGCTTCCCAGCAGCCGGAAAGGACATCCTGGCGGAATTGCAATTGGGTGTGCGGATGCTCCTGATAAAACTCATCGATCAGCGGCGTCAAAATGCTAAACGGCACCGATGCATCTACGCTTATTACCAGCTGGCTCTCCCAACCGCTCTCCACGTAGCGCGCCTGCTGTTCCAGCTCATTCACCGCACGCAGCAGCGTGCGCCCTTTCTCCAGCATCAGGCGGCCGGTGGGCGTAAAAGTGGCGCGATGGCCGGAACGATCGAGCAGCGTGATTTTGAGATCGCTCTCCATTTTCTGCACGGTGTAGCTCAATGCAGACGCGGTTTTGAACAGCCGCGCCGCAGCGGCAGCAAAGGTGCCGTGGCGATCCAGTGCGTCCAAAATCAACAGCGCCTCAAGGTTTAAACGCATGGCCAATCCTCCCCAAAAATTGTTGAACAACAACCCAAAAACAATCCGTTATCAATAACTGCTCTCATTTCGTATTTTTTTAACCAACGAAGCAAGCGCTTTAACACTGACTCAGCCCGCAACGCGAAATCTTTTGGAGAATGATGATGACAACGGCCTCACTGATTTTTACTAACGGCAAGTTTCACACCGTCGATCGCACTAATCCGCTGGCAACCGCCGTGGCGATTAAAGACGGCAAATTTCTTGCCGTAGGCAGCGAAGCCGAGGTGATGCGCTTCGCCGGCAATGACACGCAAATTATTGACGCCAAAGGCCATACCGGCATTCCCGGCCTCAATGATTCGCACCTGCATCTGATTCGCGGCGGGCTGAATTACAACCTTGAGTTGCGCTGGGAAGGTGTACCGTCGCTGGTGGATGCGCTGCGCATGCTGCGCGATCAGGCACTGCGCACGCCGTCGCCGCAATGGGTGCGCGTAGTCGGCGGCTGGAGTGAGTTCCAGTTTGCCGAACGCCGCATGCCGACGCTGGATGAGATCAACGCCGCCGCGCCGGACACGCCGGTATTTATCCTGCATCTCTACGATCGCGCCCTGCTCAACCGTGCGGCGCTGCGCGTGGTCGGTTACACCAAAGACACGCCGAACCCGCCGGGCGGCGAGATCCAGCGTGACAGCAATGGCAATCCTACCGGCATGCTGATTGCCCGCCCTAACGCCATGCTGCTGTACGCCACGCTGGCGAAAGGTCCAAAATTACCGCTGGAACAGCAGGTTAACTCCACGCGTCAGTTTATGCGCGAGCTCAATCGCCTCGGCCTGACCAGCGCCATTGACGCGGGCGGCGGTTTCCAAAACTTTCCAGATGATTACGATGTGATTTCCGAACTGCATGCCAAAAAGCAGCTGACGGTGCGCATCGCCTACAACCTGTTTACCCAGAATCCCGGCCACGAACTGCAGGACTTCGAGAAGTGGACCGATATGCTGAAACCCGGTCAGGGCACCGATTTCCTGCGCCACAACGGCGCGGGCGAAATGCTGGTGTTCTCAGCGGCAGACTTTGAAGACTTCCTCGAACCGCGCCCCGATCTCGCGCCAGGCATGGAAGATGAGCTGGAGCGCGTGGTGCGACATCTGGTAGAGCATCGCTGGCCGTTCCGCCTGCATGCGACTTACAACGAATCGATCAGCCGCATGCTCGACGTGTTCGAAAAAGTGAATCGCGACATTCCGTTTAACGGCCTGCACTGGTTCTTCGACCACGCAGAAACCATCACCGAAGCCAATATCGAGCGGGTTAAAGCGCTGGGCGGCGGATTGGCGGTGCAGCATCGTATGGCGTTTCAGGGCGAATATTTTGTTGATCGCTATGGCAAAGAAGCCGCCAAACAGACGCCGCCGGTGGCGCGCATGCTGGAAGCCGGCGTGCCGGTGGGATTGGGCACTGATGCTACCCGCGTTGCCAGCTACAACCCGTGGACCGCGCTCTACTGGTTGGTCTCCGGGCGCACCGTCGGCGGCATGCAACTGTACGATGACAATGCGCGTATCGACCGCGAAACCGCGCTGATGCTGTGGACCAAAGGCAGCGCCTGGTTCTCGAATGAGCAAAGTGCCAAAGGCGAGATTAAGGTCGGTCAGCTGGCGGATCTGGTGCTACTGTCGAAAGATTTCTTCAGCGTGCCGGAAGAGGAGATCAAAGGGATTGAGTCGGTGCTGACGCTGGTGGATGGCGAAGTGGTGTATGCCGCAGGCGGATTTACGCCGCTGTCACCGCCGCCCGTGCCGGTGCTGCCTGAATGGTCGCCGGTGGTAACGGTGCCAGGCCACTATCGCAGCGCGCCGCCGCAGGCCAATGGCCGCGCCGCGATGATGCCGAAAGTGCACCAGTGCAGCGGACCGTGCGGCGTGCACAGTCACTCGCACGATGTTGCGCGCCAGTCATCGGTGCCGGTGTCGGATAATCATGCGTTCTGGGGTGCGCTGGGCTGCTCATGTTTTGCGTTTTGAGTGAGAGGCCAAACCATTGTCGTAGGGTCGCCATTTATGGCGACCAAAAGTTATGGCGACCAAAAGTGCGCTATGTGAAACGGTCGCCATGAATGGCGACCCTACATCAACCCGCCAACCCAAAACCCTGCTTACCGTTCTTCTTGATCTGATACATCGCCTCATCGGCGCGCGTCAGCGCCTCATCGAAGCTGTCACGTTCCTGTACCTGGGCAATACCAATCGATGCACCAATCTGCGCGTGGCCGTTATCAATATCAAACGGCGTCAGCGCGGCATCCAGCACCGCCTGCAGCAAAATGCGTACTTTCGGATAGTCGATCAGGAACGGCATCAGCAGCACAAACTCATCGCCGCCAAGTCGGCCAATCACTACGTTTGGCGGCAACACGTCGGTAATGCGCTGACTCAGCTGAATCAACACCTCATCACCGCTGCGATGCCCCAGCGTGTCGTTAACGTGTTTGAAGTTATCAAGATCGATAAACGCCACACACAGCGGTCCCTGCGCTTTCATCTTGCTGAACTGCGTGTGCAGCGCATGGCGGTTAGTCAGTCCGGTAAGCGGATCGTGATGCGCCAGCGATGAGAGCTGCGCTTCATACTGCTTCTCTTTGGTCATATCGATATGCGTGCCGGTGACTTTGATCGGATTGCCCGCTTCGTCCCATTCGGTGACGCGTCCGCGATCCAGCACCCATTTGATGTTGTCGTTCTTGCCCAGCATGCGGTGCAGCGCTTCGTAGTAAGGGGCGCGCCCTTCTATATGATCGTAAAAGGCTTTCAGCACTTCGTCGGCGTCATCCGGATGCAGGCGATCGCGCCACACATCAAACTGGGCTTTGGTCTCTTTCGGCTGAAAGCCCAGCATCGCGCCCCAGCGGCGGTTAAAAATCACCAGTTTGCCGCTGGGAATATCCAGCTGCCACAAACATAAACCGGTTCCATCCAGCGCGGCACTTAGCTTATTACGCGCGTCATGCGCTATACGCTTTAATCGCGCATTATGCTTTTTCAGGTTCTGAATCTGCTGACGTAGCGCTTCTTCTGACATGGTCGGCTGATGGAGAGGAAATAAGCGCTATTTTGCCTGCCAGGAAGTTTCTGTAAATAAAACAAATGAAAAGCCGATTAGCAGCGGTAAATTGGAGAAACTTCAGGAGTTACGTCGAAAGTTTCCAGTGAAAACAGCTGACTAAACTTACTTAAGTACCAGCCTTTAATAAACTCTACGTTATTCATCTGCTTAAACATCTCAACTCAGCTATTGTTATCCGCGCACCATTTTTCAGATATTTCTTAACTGGCATTTAATTCCTGCAGAGTTGCGTGCCGCTATGTGATGAAACCTGACGCAGCTAACACACCGTCAGAAGGTTGCGCGGCCACGCTGGCGGTGCAGAACGCTGGCAAAGATGGTTGAGAGTTGATTCGTGGGCAAACGCATTCTGAGCATGATTTTCCTGTTGGGCTGGTGCTTCTCTGCCTGGGGTGCTTCCACACTCAACTTCACGCCACGTTACGGATTGATTTCTCCGGAAGTCACCCTCAATCCTGAAAGCCAGCGCTGGCTGGCGCGCCATGCGGTATTACGCGTGGGCGTCTGGAGCCATACTTTACCGCCTTATTCGGTGGAATTTGAAAAGAATGCCTTTGAGGGGCTATCCGCCGATTACCTCGCCATCGTCGCCAAAACGCTTAACCTGCCAGTGGAGATCAAACGCTATAAGACTCGGCTGGAGTTGGTTGATGCGCTCAATAACAAGCAAGTTGATCTGATTCCCTATTATCCGCAGGCCGCCAATCACGAGACGAAACTGGCGCTCAGCATTCCGTATTCACTGGCGCAAAGTGTGTTGATCAGCCGTCGTCAGGCAAAATTTGATCGCGAATTAAAAGACAGCCGCTATCGCCTGATGTACTACGGCGATGATGAGTTGCGAGATCTGCTGCATAAACGTTACCCCAATGCGAGCTTAGCTCCCGCGTCGCCTCCACTCTGGGCATATACCGATACAGCCTTAAATGAAGACACCGTGTTCTGGAGCAACTCTGCTACACAACGTTATTTGTCACAGCGCGGTCTGCAGAACATTATTGAAGGTCATAGCACGCCTTATATGAACGACGTTGATGCTCGCTTTGCCACACGCGCCAACAATGCGCCATTGATCGCCGCGATTAATGAGATTCTGACCAATATTCCGCTGCGTAACGCAGTACAGATCGCGGAAGCATGGGGACTGGATTATCAGTCTGTGGTGAAAAACCATCCGCTGGATCTAAGCGAAGCCGAGACGCGCTGGCTGGCGCAGCACCGGGACATCACGGTGAATTATGATCCGACACATCTGCCTTTCACCTTTCTGGATGGCAAGCAGCGCATCGCCGGGCTGAGCGTGGAGTTACTGAAACTCATCTCACAGCGCACCGGTATCCGCTTTCGTTACCAACCGATGCAAGGTTTGAGCTCCATGCGCGATGCGCTGGTTAACCAACGCGATTCTCTGATCGTTGTGAGCGATGCCGCTTCCCAGCAAAGCGATCACATCCGCTATACGCGCACCTATATCTATTCGCCCTGGGTAGTGATGACACGCAGCGACAGCAAATGGCGCAGCTTTGATGAGATGGCAGGTAAACGCATCGGTATTTATGAGCGCTCCTATTATCGTTTTGATCTGCGTCAGCGCTGGCCTGCCATCGATTTTAGTGAAAATGCCGTTTCAATCGATTCACTCGGGCAGCTACAGGATAAGCAGGTTGACGGCTTTATCGTGCCTTATGAATCCGCGCAATATTTGCTGAATAACCACTTCAATGACCGCTTCAGAGTGGCGTTTGTCGCGCCGTTGCCGATGTTTCGCATGGCGATGGCCGCCAATGCGGCGGATGAACACCTCATCTCAATCCTGAATAAAGCATTGTCGGATATTCCCCAACCTACGATGCAATCCCTGATGGAGCGTTGGATCAAATACACGCCACCGGCCACCAGCACTTCATGGCAGAGCTATCGCAGCTACGTGCTGCGCATCGTTGCCGTGGCTGGCGTCTGCCTGCTGTTTTTCCTGTGCCGCAACCATCTGCTGAAGTCTTCGCTGGCGAAGCAACGCCAGCATGAACGAGAAATGAGTAGCCAACTGCACTACATCGAAACCCTGCTGGATGATGTCCATAAGGCCAAACGGGCTGCGTTGCGCTCTAGCGAGGCCAAAAGCACGTTTCTCTCACATATGAGTCACGAAATTCGCACCCCGCTCGCGGCGCTGATTGGCTTGCTAGAGATTGAGCATTTAGGCCAAAGCGATCCCCAGCAACGACAGAAAAATATCGATTTGGCGTGGCAATCTTCACGTTCGCTGCTGTCACTGGTGGGCGACATACTCGACCTGGCGAAAATCGAATCCGGCCATTTCAGCATTCGTCTTCTGCCGATGTCGCTAAGCGATGTGGTGCACGATACCGAAGCGCTCTTTCGCCAGGTGGCCCATAACAAAGGGCTGGCGCTGAATGTAATGCTGGATATCGATCAAGATGCAGTGCTGTTTGATCCCGTTGCGCTGAAGCAAATCCTGGCGAATCTGGTCAGTAATGCCATCAAGTTCACTACGCATGGCGAAGTTGAAGTGGCGTTGTATCAGGCCGAAGTCAGCAAACCCGAATACGTACTGGAAGTGTGTGACAGCGGCGTTGGCCTGACACCCGAGCAACAAAAAGCCATTTTCGAACCCTTTATTCAGGTTGATCAGGGCACTAATCGCGTCAGTGGTACCGGCCTTGGCCTCAACATTTGCCGTCGCCTGGCGGTGATGCTGGGCACCGAGTTGCATGTAGAGAGTGAACCGAATGTAGGAAGCGTATTCATGCTGCGCTTTACCGCCCAGCCTGCGACGCTGACCGACGCAGAAGTTGAGCCGGTGGAGGAACATCCGCAGGTGTCACTCAGAATGCTAATTGTCGATGACAACGCCACTAATCGCCTGCTGCTGGCGCAGCAACTACGTTACGCCGGACATCATGTGCTGGTGGCGGAAGGCGGCGAAGAGGCGCTGGCATTGTGGCGCGAACACGAAGTTGATCGCGTCATCACCGACTGCAATATGCCCGGCATGGATGGCTTTGAATTTACCCGCCAGTTACGTATTGAGGAGAAGCTACTAAACCGGCGTGCGGTACCGATTTATGGCCTGACGGCGATGGCCGAAGAGCGCGTAGCACAACTCGCGACGCAGGCTGGCATGGATGGTTGCCTGTTTAAACCGCTGGAGCGCACGCAACTGCTGCGGGTGGTCACTGGCAATATCGCCAGCAGCACACGCAATGAAACCCTGCTCACTTTGGAAAACCTGGCAGCCAACGATCCGCAAGCCTGGTGCGATCTGGTCACCACCGCACAGCAACAAAATGCGCGCGATCTTGCCCAACTGCAGCAAGCCGCTCTGGCAGAGGATTTCGCGGGTGCACGCCACGCCGCTCATCAATTACTCGGCAGCGCCAAATTGCTGCGAGCTGAAAGTCTGCAACAGAGTTGCCTCGCCGCCGAACAGGCAGCAGAGCAACGAGAGAGTGTGTTTTTGCAACAACTGATACCCGCAGTTACCACCGCAGTTGCAGAACTGGAAGCGCTCTTCCATCACGCACTGAAAAAGAATCCCAATAATGAGGTGAAACCATGAAACAAGATGCAATCTGGCAGGTTGCCGTATTAGATGATCATCCACTAATCGGCAAAGCTATTCAGTACCGACTGGCGCAGGAAGCGCTGCTGGATCTGGCGGGTGCTTTCTCTCAGCGTCAGCAGTTGATGGCTTTTTTACAGCGTCACTCAGTAGATGTCCTGGTGTTGGACTACATGCTTGGCGAGGAGGAACTCGATGGCCTGCAGATGGTAAAACAGCTGCGCGTGCGTTATCCGGAGATGAAAATTTTGGTTTCCTCAGCGGTGGAAAAACCCGCGATAGTCCAGTTGCTGCTGAAAGCAGGTGTACATGGCTTTGTGGGTAAAAGCGAAGATCAGGAAGTGCTGATTGCCGCCTTGCACCAGGTTTGCCGTAACAAGCGTTTTCTCACCCGCGACATGTTGCTGGAGATGGACAAGTTTCAGGAAAGCGACCGGGAAATGCATGATTACCTGCTGCCGCGCGAGCTCGGCGATGACATTGCATTGCTGCTACGTGAGCTAAGCCCGCGCGAGCTGGAAGTGATCCGCTGCTATCTTGACGGCTTAAGCGTCACGCAAATCGCCGGTAAATACGCGCGCAGTCGCAAAACCATCAGCGGGCAAAAGCAGACCGCGCTGCGCAAACTGGGGCTGCGATCCGATCTGGAGCTCTTCAAATACAAAGAGCATTTCAGCGATCTGGCCGTGCATCTTTGAGCCTCGCTTAATGCGGATAAATTGTGTTCTGTGACGCGGATCAAGGCTTATTGAACGCACCGTGCTGTCATGATGTTTACTAGAATGGTAGTTTATCAGTTATCACAGACACGATAACGGTGGATGACATTATGCAACTGACAATGCGTTGGTTTGGTCCGAAAGAAGATAAAGTTTCGCTGGAATATATTCGTCAGGTGCCGGGCGTGCGCGGCGTAGTGGGCGCGCTGTATGACGTGCCGGTGGGCGAAACCTGGCCGAAAGAGAAGATTAACGTGCTGGTTGAGCAGGTGCATGCCGCCGGGCTCACCGTGGAAGTGATCGAAAGCGTCAACATTCACGACGACATCAAAATCGGTCTGCCGAGCCGCGATCAATATATCGAAAATTATAAGCAGAGCATCCGCAACCTGGCCGAGGTTGGCGTGAAGGTGATTTGCTACAACTTCATGCCGGTGTTCGACTGGATGAAGACCGACATGAACTACGTGCTGCCAGACGGCTCTCTCACCATGGCGTTCGAGAAGAAAGGCATCGATAAGAGCCTCGACGAGGTGGTGCAGGAAGTGCTGGGCAACTCCAACGGTTTCGCCCTGCCGGGCTGGGAACCGGAACGTCTGGCAAAAGTGCAGGATCTGTTTGCTCAATACAAAGATGTTGATGACGCGAAACTGCGCGAAAACCTCGCTTACTTCCTGAAAGCGGTGATCCCGGTATGTGAAGAAGTGGGCGTGAAGATGGCGATCCACCCGGACGATCCACCGTATTCGATCTTCGGCCTGCCGCGCGTGGTGAAGAACCGCGACGATCTCGACTGGATCTGTAACGTGGTCGATTCTGAGGCCAACGGCATCACGCTGTGTACCGGATCGATTGCCGAAGATCCGAGTAATGATGTGTACGCTATTCTGGCTGAATTCTCGCGCCGCAAACGCATTCCGTTTGCCCATGTGCGTAACATCAAGATTATTCAGGATAAAGATTTCTACGAGTGCGCGCACCCAACGGAATACGGTTCGCTGGATATGTATAAAGTGCTGCAGTCGATGCATGACAACGGCTTCGATGGCTATATCCGTTCGGATCACGGCCGCTTTATCTGGGGCGAAACCGGCCGTCCGGGCTACGGCTTGTACGACCGCGCGCTGGGCACCACGTATCTGCTGGGATTGTGGGAAGCGCTGGGTAAGCGCTGAGTTTTACGCGGTGCGCACATTTGCGCCATCGTAGGGCTGATGAATCCCCACAAAAACGAAGCAGGCACAGTGGAAAAATGATCTAATTATTGCGCCAACAAAAAATAAGATCGCCACTATGCCTGCTTCCGCATTTTGCCATAAATTTTTACGGGAATCTTTAGCCAGCACCCATCAGTATCGTCGTAACGCCCTCACTGATATGACGATTTCCCTGACCCGCGGTGCTTCCCTCAATCTGACCAGCATTGGTCGCTCTCTTGCGGGCGATGCCCGCGTTAAGCACAAAATCAAACGCGTTGACCGCCTTATGGGGAATGCCGCCCTCCACCGGGAGGTGCCCGCGCTGTCACGCGACATTATCTGCTGGCTTATCCGGGACATGAAGGAGTGCGTCATTGCCGTGGACTGGAGCGCCTGGCCGACTCAGTCCTTCAGCCTTTTGCGTGCCAGCCTGCTGGCGGATGGACGCGCCATCCCGCTGCTGAGCCTCATCGCAGAAGGCGATAAGCTGGGAAATCCCGACCTTCAGAACCGTTTTCTGGACGACCTGGCCGGGTGCCTGGGAGACAGGAAAGTGACCATCGTCACCGATGCCGGGTTCCGCCGCGAGTGGTTTAACCGCGTTCAGTCGCACGGATGGCACTTCATCGGCCGGCTCAGGGGCAACGGCGTTCTGAAGCTGGCCGGAACGGAAGAGTGGGTAACGCCGGGTCAGCTAAAAGCCGGCACAACGCCGCGCTGTGCTGGTGCGGCCCGGCTGACGCGATATAAAAAATCACCGGCTTACGGCTTCGTGCACGTTCATAAGAGAGCACCCAAAAATCGTCACGGAAAGAAAAGCCGGGATCGTTTTTTTTACACGCGCGAAGAGGCAAACCAGAGTCGCCTGGCCCGTGAGCCGTGGGTGCTGTTTACCAGCGATGCGGAGCTGAAGTCACGGACGATAATGAAGCTTTACAGCCGGAGAATGCAGATAGAGCAGAACTTCCGGGATGAAAAGAGTGAACGTTACGGTATGGGGCTGAGAAGCAGCTTCAGCCGGAGTGTGGAAAGGATGTCAGTGCTGAACCTGCTGTCGACGCTGTGCAGCATCGTACTGTGGCTGATGGGCTACGCGCTTGAAAGAAAAGGCGAGCACCGGTTTTATCAGGCGAACACGGTGCAACACCGGCGAGTACTGTCATACCTTACGCTGGCAAGAAATGCGATAAGGCACAACCCGGCAGGGATCAGTCAGCTGGATATAGAAACGGTGCGAGCCGAACTATCAGCGAGTTACAGGAATATCGTATATGTGTATTAACGATATTCCTGGGGATCCCTCAGATCGTAGGGTCGCCATTCATGGCGACCTTTTCACATTAAGCTCAGCGCCAGCGGGCGTGCACCCAGCGATCGCGAAAGTCTCTGGCACACTTTCGATCAGATCCTGCGCGCTATCGTTGCCGTATTATATGAAGGTGCGCATGAATGCGCACCCTACGAAAACCTGTCCAAACGACCGTTTTACGCTTAACTGACGTGCATCAGGAAACCTATTGCCAGGCTTTAAACAACAAACTGGCATTCACACCGCCAAAGCCAAAACCGTTGGAGAGCGCATAGGTCATCGCCGTCGGCTGCGGTTTGAGCGCCACCAGATTCAGCCCAATAGCCGCTTCATCCGGATGCTGCAGATTGAGCGTCGGCGGTGCAATCTGGTCGCGCAGCGCCAGAATCGAGAAGATCGCTTCCACGCCGCCCGCCGCACCGAGCAAATGTCCGGTGGCCGATTTGGTGGAAGTGATCGCCACCTTGCTGCCAGCGAACAGCGAACTAATTGCTGCCAATTCGCCCTTGTCGCCGACCGGCGTCGACGTGGCATGCGCATTAATATGCTGCACCTCTCTCGCCGTAATGCCCGCCTGCGCCAGCGCGGTTTCCATCGCGCGGCGTGCGCCTTCGCCATTTTCCGGACCGGCGGTGAGATGGTAAGCATCGGCGCTGGTGCCGTAACCCACCAGCTCCGCCAGCGGTATTGCGCCGCGCGCCTGCGCATGTTCCAGCGATTCAATCACCAGCAATCCCGCGCCTTCGCCCATCACAAAACCGTCGCGGTCACGATCAAACGGACGTGAAGCCTGCTCAGGACGATCGTTAAAACCGCCCGACATCGCCTTCGCTGCGGCAAATCCGGCCAGGCTCACGCGATGGATCGCCGCCTCGGTGCCACCGCACAGCGCGATATCCGCTTCGCCGCTGCGAATCATTCGTGCCGCATCGCCAATCGCCTGCGCACCCGCCGCGCACGCGGTTACCGGCGCGCCAATCGGCCCACGAAAACCGTGCGCAATCGAAACGTGTCCGGCCGCCAGATTGGCAAGGAACGAAGGAATGGTAAACGGCGACAAACGACGCGGCCCACGCTCGGCGGTGGTTTCAACCGCGTTGGCGATCTCATTAAAACCGCCGATGCCGGTGGCGATCACCGTGGCGGTGCGCTGCTGCTGCGCGCTATCTTGCGGGAACCAGTTAGCCTGCGTCAGCGCTTCATGCGCCGCCACCAGCGCGAACTCGATAAAGCGATCCATCTTCTTGCGATCTTTGGCGGCAATAATGCCGTCGGGATTGAAACCATGCTGTGGATCCTGCTCCAGCGTCGGCACCTGTCCCGCCACTTTGCAGGCGATATCCTGCACCATCTCCGGCGGCAAGGCGCTAATGCCCGATTTTCCCGCCAGCAGCGACTGCCAAACCGCTTCCGTGCCGCAACCCAGCGGCGATACCAGCCCCATGCCGGTAATGACAATTCGTTTCATCTTTAACTCCTTAATCTGCAGGTGCTGAGTTGCACCTCAGCATGATGATTGCAGCGCTGGCGGCGCGAATTTCTGGGTGTTATCTCCGGCGCGCTTTTTCTGCAGATAATTATGGCGATAGTGCATCATCGGCTCCGCTGCCGCGCCGGGCACCATCTGATATTTATCCAGCGTCAGCGGCTGACCGTTTTCGCTATCGACCATCTGCATCTTCACCGGACGCTGCGTGGCGGTTTCCACCAGTTCCATCTGACGACCTTCCGGCGAGAAATGGGTGCTGCCCCATTCGGTCAGCGCCAGAATCACACCGCGAAAATCGCGGCCAACAGCCGTCAGGTGATATTCGAAGCGTGCCGGGCTGGTGCTGTAACACACCTTCTCCAGCAAGCCATCGTCCACCAGCTCTTTCAGCCGTCGCGACAAGATGTTGGGCGCCACGCCGCTGCTTTTCTGGAATTCATCGAAGCGGGTAAAACCGGCCAGCGCATCGCGCATGATCAGTATGCTCCAGCCATCGCCAATGCGACCAAGGCTGCGCGCGATGGGACAAGGCATGTTGTAGAGCGGTTGGTTTTTCAAGGTTGGATATCCGACATCGGTGTGATGTCGGATACTGTTGCAGAGTGACTTTCATTTTGCAAGTAACTTGCAGAATGAAAGTTTGTAGCGAGAATAAAAAAAGGTGCGCATGAATGCGCACCCTACAAAAACCTTACCCCGCACTCACCCCGTAGGGTCGCCATTTATGGCGACCTGGGTTTACGTCCGCACCCGCAATCTCGCCTCGATCTTGTCGGCGATCTTGGTAACCACATACGCAATCACCATATAAAACACCACCGCCACCAGGAAGGCTTCGAGATAGTAGAAATTCAGCGCCGCCGTCAGCTGCGCCTGAGCAAAGATATCCACCACTTCGATGGCAAACGCCAGCGACAGCGCTTTCATGATCACCATAAAGGCGTTGGCCAGATCGGGAATCGCCGCCACAATAATCTGCGGGAACATCACGCGGCGGAACAGCTGGCCGCCGCTGTAACCGAGCGACAGCGCCGCATCCGATTGTCCGCTATCAAACGAGTTAAGCGCGCCCTTCCACACTTCCGCCTGAAACGCCGCGACGCAGGCACTCAATGCGACGATGATGATCACCCAATTCGGCAGCGAGTGCGCATTCACTTTCACGCCGAACAGTGTGGCAACGAAGTCCAGCGCCGGCGGCAAACCGTAATAGGCGAGGAAAATCACCACCACCATCGGCACGCCTTTGAAAGCAATCTTGTAAGCGATCACCAACTGGCGCAGCACTGGAATGCGGCGATGTTCAATAAAGGCAAACAGCCCGCCGAGCAGCGTCGAGCAGATAAACACCGTTACTGCCATCAGCAACGTCACCGGCACCGCATCGAGAATGCTCCAGAAGTCCGGCAGTAAAACCTCAAGATCAAACATGGTTTCTCTCCCTCATCAGACGCTGGTGAATTTGACGCGCGCAGCGGTTTTCGAGCTGTACTTCGCGTGACGTTGTTCGAAGAAACGGATAATCAACCAGGCTACGCCGCACAGCAGCGAATAGAGCACCGCCAGCACCAGATAAGTGCCGAACTGATATTGGTTGTAGTCGCGTTCCATGATCAGATGCGCAGTCGCCATCACATCCGCCGCACCGATGTACATCACCAGCGCCACGTTATGAATCAGATAGATAATCGCATTGCCGTAGCCCGGTAGCGCATAGTGCACCGCTTGCGGACCAACAATGCGCAGCATTTTCTGGCGGAAGCTGTAACCCATGCTGTCGGCGGCGTCATGCTGGCCGCTCTCCACGGCGAGAAACGCCGGGCGCATCACTTCGGAAAGATAACCGCCGTGATACAGGCTCAGGCCAATCATCGCCGCGATATTGGCGGTGACAAAATCGCTGAAGCCAAACTGCTCGGCCACCAGCGGCAAGCCATAAAAGGCGACAAACAGCTGCAGCACCACCGGCACGCTGCGCGCGTACGAGACGTACAAATCGACAAACTGGCTGATGACCGGGATGCGGCGCACGCGGAATACGGTGGCGATCAGCGCCAGGAAGAACCCGACGATCATCGCGACAAACATTATGCCAAGCGTCAACGGCAGCGCCGAGAGCAGCTCGGGAATCATCGAAGTCAGATTCACGGTGAAACACTCCTGCTAAAAAAGAGCCGGTGAATGCGTCGTAGGGGCGGCCCCTTCCAACGCATCATCGAGCACAGTGAATCGCTTACTTCATATACTTAGAAACGTCTTCGCCAAACCACTTCTGCGCCAGCTTATCCAGCGTGCCGTCGGCTTTCAGCTGTTGCAGCGTTTTGTTGATGTCGTCATTCAGCGCCTGGTTCTCGGCCGAACGGTGAATCAGCACGTAGGTGTTGTTGATGGCAACTGGCTCGCTGGCTTTGATTGCCAGTTTCTGGTTGTCGATCACCGTTTGCTCGCCAAGGTTCGAAGGCAGGATCAGCGCATCATATTTGCCACGCTGCACCTCTTTCAGACGGTCCGGATAAGGCACGCCAGCGCTCGAGGCTTTGATCTCAACCTTGTCGTTCGGGTTTTCCTGCTGCCACTGCGTCACGAATTTGTACACGCCGCCGCCGGCGGTGACTGGAACGATGTTCTTGCCAACCAGATCTTTCATGCTGTTGATGGTGCTATCGCTGCGGCTGTAGATCTTCATCAGGCTGGCACCGATCGGCGCATCCGGGATCAGGAACTGTTTGCTGCGCGTTGGCGCTTTGTAGTAACCGCCGGTTGCCATGTCATATTTGCCAGTGGCGAGGCCGGTTTCCTGGGCGATATCCGCCGCACCTTCCATCACGAATTTGTACTGCGGCAGTTTGGCGTTGATGGCTTTCAGCACGTCCGGCTCGTAGCCCTGCGGCTCGTGACCAATCGCGCCCCACGACAGCGGTTTAGATTCCGCTGCAGTAGCGATTTTAATGGTGCGCACCGCGTCAGCGAAGCTGTTACCGCTGATCAGTGTCAGTGCGATGATGCCAGGCGCGGCCAGGCGACGTAATGTGGTTTTGATTGCAGGCATGTCGTTGATTCCTTTTAATTATTAGAATACGCGTTCTGAATTGAGGAACTGAGCAAGTCGCGGCAGGGTTGGATTATCGAACATCTCAGTCGGGCTGCCCTGCGCGGCCACCACGCCCTGATCCATAAAGACGATGCGGTTCGAGATGCTTTTGGCGAACTGCATTTCGTGCGTCACCAGCAGCGAGGTAATGCCGGAGGACGCCACATCTTTAATCACTTTCAGCACCTCGCCCACCAGCTCCGGATCGAGCGATGAGGTTGGTTCATCAAACAGCATCACATCAGGGCGCACCGCCAGCGCGCGGGCGATGCCGGTACGCTGTAGCTGGCCACCGGAAAGCTGCGATGGATAGTGATCGAGCTTGGCGCCCAATCCGACGCGCTCCAGCTCCTGCACGGCGATATCGCGCGCTTGCTGTTTGCTTTTGCGTTGAATGACGATCAGCGGATCCATCACGTTTTCCAGCACCGTCATGTTTTTGAACACGTTGAACTGCTGGAACACCATCGCGGTACGCAGGCGGATCGCCTGGATCGCCGCTTTATCCGGTGACTGATAATCCATGCGGATTTGATCGAGCTGAATGGTGCCCGAAGTCGGTTTCGCCAGATAGTTAATGCAGCGCAGCAGCGTGGTTTTACCGGTGCCGCTTGGCCCGATGATCGACACCACATCGCCGCGTTTCACCGACAGATCGACGCCTTTCAGGATCGGCGTGATGCCGTAAGAGAGCTTAATATCGTTGAGTTCTAACATGCAGCAGCCCTTATTTGTTCAGGTCAGCATGGCCAAGCACATGCATCAGACGGTTGGCCCAGCCAAAAATGGCGATGGCGTGGATCAGATCGATAATCTCCTGATCGTTCATGCCGACCGCGCGCAGTGCCGCCATATCCTCGGCGCTGGCTTCGGACGGCGTCACCGACAGGCGACGGGCAAAACGGTAGATCGCCGCATCACGCTCGCCGAGCACATCCGCACGATCAAAGTAGATGGCGCTCACCACCGCATCACTCTCCGCCAGCTGCGCATGGCGACGCGCATGTACCACCGCGCAATATTTGCAGCCGTTGACGATCGACGCGCCCAGCGCACCGAGTTCACGATCCGCACGATCCAGCCCGCCATCGACATACATAATGGCGTTGAACAGCACGGTACGCGCCACGTAGCTGTCGGGATCGTGCGCTAACGTGCGCACATATTCGGAGATCTTCTTGTTGGATGGCGTCACTTTCATCGCATCGAGCTGCGCGGGCGTGGCATCTTCCACTTCCACCGGCGCGATATACGGGTGCCAATGCAGTGGCTTGAGATTAACCGACGGAATCATGCAGACCTCAACAAACGTAATCCGGCCGCGACGCGCGTCTGGAAGTTAACAAAGGCGATCAGCTCGGATAGCGCCACAATCTGCGGATTGTTCAATCCCGCCTGCTCCAGCAAGCGAATGTGCTGCTCGGTGGCATTCATTGGCTGCTGGGTAACGAGATCGGCGTGGCGCGCAATCGTCGCCAGCGGTTCTGGCAGATCGCTTGCGCCTGCCGCCAGCGCCAGCAGCGCATCTGAAGGCTGCAACGCCGCCAGCTGCGTCTGATAATCCTGTTGCAGCTCGGCATCGTGGTTCAGCTGCGCCATGCGCTGTGCCAGCGCCAAACGCACATCCGGCGCTAAGCCCTGATCGTCGTTTGGTGCCAGCACCGAGATGCGGCACTGTTCCGCGCCGTCAACAAATTCCGGGCGCAGGCGGCGCGTGCCGTACAGCGCATCTTCAGCGTTTAAGCCGACTGCGCGATCAATTGCGTCACTCACTGCGCGTTCTCCTGGTTGAGTAAGGGCGTGGAATCCACCCATTCATCGCCCTGCAATTCAGGGGTATCAAAAGCCTGTAAGTTGGCGTAATGCTGCTCGACATCTTCGGCAAACAACGAAGCGGTAATGCCGCGCACCAGACGATCGGCACCGGCGCTTACCGCCGGAATATCGCCGGAGACTTTGCCGTGCGTCAGCATCGCCGCATCGTTAAAGCAGTGAATGTGCGCCAACAGCGGACATGCGCCTGGCGTCAGTTCGCGGAATTCAAAAGCGGGGCCGAGATCCGGCGCTTCCAGCAAACCGGGACGCGGCGCGCCCATTTGTGGCTGATAGCGTCCGTCGCGCCAGCTGCGGATATGCGGCGCGATGGCGGCAAACTCCGGGCGACCGTGGAAATCATTGCTAAAACCGGTAGCAGCAATCAGGAAGTCATAGCAGAACGGGCCTTGTGTGGTTTCGATCAGCAGGCCATCGGCTTCTTCTTTCACCGCATTGATGCCGCAATCAAGCAAGAAGCGCGCATTGGCATGGCGCGACACGCGCAGCGTTGAGGAGCGCGGCGGTGGCGTTTGTGTGGTGGCGGTGTAATCGACAAACTTCCACTTCCACGCGTCCGGCAACTGATGCATGCCGTGTACCACGCCCTGGCTGCCGATGCCGGTCATTTTGTTGATGCGCGGCATCTGCTTACGACGAATCAGCAAATCTACCGCGCCCGCGCCGTGTTCCAGCGCGGTGGCGGCGTTATCCATCGAGGATGCGCCCGCACCAATCACCGCAATGCGTTTGCCTTTTAGGGCAGAGAAATCAATGTCGTCGGCGGAGTGCGCCCAGAACTGGCGGCTAATACCTTGCAGGAAATCCGGCACGGCGAAACCGCCAAGGCCAGAACGTCCGGTGGCCAGCACCAGACGGCGGGTATAAATGCGACCGGTTTCGGCACCGCTGAGATCGAGGGCAATCAGATCATCGGCAAAGGCAATGTTGTTGATGCGCACATTGTTGCGCACCGGCAGATTCAGCACCTTGCGATACCAAATCAGGTAATCCATCCACTGCGCTTTGGGAATTTTATCCAGCTCTTGCCAGGCTTCTTTGCCCCACTGCGCGGTGAACCACGCGCGGAACGTCAGTTGCGCCATGCCGAGCGCCGGGCCGTGCAGTGATTTCGGTGAACGCAGCGTTTCCATGCGCGCAAAAGTCACCCACGGACCTTCCAGCCCGGCGGGTGCGGCGTCATACGCCACCACATTGCTGATGCCGGTGAACTGCAATTTCGCCACCGCCGCCAGACCGCACATGCCCGCGCCGATCACCACCACATCACGCACCAGCGCGCCATCCTGCGTGCGCTCGGGCACCCAGGATTTCGCGGGCAGTTCAAGATATTCCAGATCCTGCTGAAGCTGAGCTTCCAGCGCGGCAAGGCCATCGGCGGCATAAGTCATAGACGTTTTCCCAGAAATAAGCGGCAGCCAGAATGCGGACGAAACCACTAAAGCGCGTTAGTGACTATGCATTTCCATTATCCTGATAACACATAGTCAATGGGTAATAATCATCAAAACGCATAATAAGAGCTAAGGCTTCGCATAATCCTCTTGCCCTAAAACAGAGTCAATATTCTCGCTCAGCTTTTGACCAATGGATTTCTTATATCTTATGCCGGAAATGTTATAAGCGGGTTTGATGTTGATTGGCGGTCGCCATAAATGGCGACCCTACGAGGTCATTTGTAGGGTCGCCATTTATGGCGACCTTGTTAACCACCGCACTATCCATTAATCCTGATTAATCAGCCGCATAATACGCGGATGTTCACTGGCGGGCAGACGCTCAAACCCCGGCAGCAAATCTGCGGCGGCGCTGGCCAACGCCTCAACCAGTGCCTGCGCAGCCGTTGAAATTTGCCGTCCCTGCGGCGTAATCACGCCAAAGTAGTAAGGAATATCCTCCTCCAGTGGACGAATCGCCACACCGGCCAGCGGCATGCCCCACGCTGTGACAGGTTCAAGGATCGCTACGCCAAGCCCGGCACGCACGCAGCCAAGAATATTGGCGGAGGAGTTGGTTTCGATGGTTTCGTGCAGCGGCGTTTTGACCTTTTTCAACGCTTTTTCGTAGCGTCCGCGCAGCCGCTGCGGGCTCCACGGCGCAATCAACCGCCGTCCCGCCAGGCTGCTCAACGACAGCTGAGATTGCGCCGCCAGCTCGTCATTTTCCGGCAGCGCCACCACGCACTGCGACTGCCCAATCCAGTGCAGCTCCACCGCGTGATGCTCCAGCGGCAAACTGCATAAACCGAGATCGGCTTCGGCGGTGATCACCGCATGCGCCGTCTGCACCGCCGATTCGCTGATGATCTGCACTTTGTTTTGCAAGTTCAGCGCGGCCAGCGCCTGCGGTAGCAAACCCGCCGCCAGTGCAGGCGTGGCGGCAATGCTCAGCGGACGATGTTGCTGATGAGCGATCTCCTGCGCGCGCAGGCGAATCTGCTGCAGTGAGAGCAGCGCTTTCTGCACGTATTGATGCAGCTGCAGCGCCTCTTCCGACGGATGGATACGCGGCCCGTTGCGGATAAACAGCGGATAACCCAGCGATTGTTCCAGCTCCTGAATCAAACGCGACACCGCCGGCTGCGAGCGATTGAGCGCCTTCGCCGCCGCCGTAACGCTACCGGCAGAGATCACCGCCGAGAAGGCTTCCAGCTGCCGCAAATCCAGGTCGTTTAAAATGGTCATCGCGCGATTTTTCCCTAACTCATTGATCGTTCCCGACATTGGCGCGGGAAATATTCCATCATAGAGAGAGTAGTGGGAATTAGCCACCGGGGGGAAAGTGCGCGTTGTCCCTCACCCTAGCCCTCTCCCGCAAGCGGGAGAGGGAACCGTCCTCTGCGGATCTTACTAGCATCACAACTTCGCCGTCCGCTCACGCTGATGCTCATGCAGCAAACGCAGCATATCCAGTAGAAAACTATCTTCGTTGTCCTTCTGCCAGGCAATACTCAGTGGCAAACCTTTTTACTTTGGCGCGGTGGGCACGCCCGACGTGCCGGATCACATCACGCTGTGGGGTTTGGGTTTGCCGATTTGTCAGGGCTTTGACCAGTACACCAGTGCGTCCAACCAAAATTCTGCCCGGCGTCACCTCACCGCTGCGCCATCGCGTCCGCGCAAGCTGCTAAAGGTGGTCACCAAATCCAACGCCCAGCGGCACGGCAAATACCGCAGGGGTGATGCAAGCGATGGTGGCGTTTATTAAGGCAAAAGCTGCTGTAATGCCGCTCAGTTAAGCATTAATTTGCATATGTATGCAGGTGCGCATGAATGCGCACCCTACGAAAAACGCGCCAGTCCTTTGTAGGGTCGCCATTTATGGTGACCGAAAGACGCTTAACTGACGAGCATTAGGCAAAAGCTGCCGTGGTTGAAGCCGTCTGATTTAACCAGGTGCGCATTGTTGTGGTCGCCATGAATGGCGACCCCACGACGGCATCAACATTTTGCTAAACAATTCGGTTTGCACCTGCCGCGCTTTTCATTAAAAGTCTTTGCATCCTTCTGTTTTCGCAGGTCCTCGCATGATCGACTCAGGCAGAGAAGCCAAACCGAATTCCCATCGCACCCTGCTGTTAGCGTTATTGGTCGCAGTAACCTTCTTCATGGAAAACCTTGATGCCACGGTGATCACCACCGCGATTCCGCAAATGGCGCGGGATTTCGCCTCCAGCCCGGTGGCGCTGAACGTTGGCGTCAGCGCCTATTTACTGGCAGTGGCGGTGTTCATTCCGATGAGCGGCTGGCTGGCGGAGCGCTTTGGCGCGCGTACCGTTTTTGCCAGCGCCATCCTGATTTTCACTCTCGCCTCGATCCTATGTGGCTTAAGCGACACGCTCGCCATGTTCACGCTGAGCCGTATTCTGCAAGGCATAGGCGGCGCGATGATGGTGCCGGTCGGTCGCATGGTGGTGCTGCGCGTCACTGCGAAAAAGGAGATGGTGAAAACCATTGCCTTTATTACCTGGCCGGGTTTGATTGCGCCGGTGCTTGGCCCGCCGCTGGGCGGTTTGATTGTCACATACGGCCATTGGCAGTGGATTTTCTGGCTCAATATTCCGCTCGGCATCCTTGCCATCATCGCCACCGCTTATCTGGTGCCACAGTTCAAAGCCGAACAGCGGCGGCCGTTTGACGTGCGCGGCTTTGTGCTGACCGCCACCGCCTGCACCTCATTGATTATCGCGCTGGAAGCGCTCGGGCAGATGCATCTCAATTTTGGTATTCCGTTGTTGCTGCTGGGCGTGTTGTGCAGCTGGCTGGCGTATCGTCACAGCTTCCGCCATCCGCAGCCGCTGCTGCCGTTTAGCGCGATGAAAATTGCCACCTTCCGCAATGCGGTAATTGGCGGCTCGTTCTTCCGCGCCTCAATCAATGCAGTGCCCTATTTGCTGCCGTTGCTGTTTCAGCTTGGCTTTGGCTGGAGCGCGGCGCAGGCCGGAGCCATGGTGCTGTGGGTATTTGCCGGTAATCTGGCGATGAAACCGGCGACAACCTGGCTGATGAAACGCTGGGGTTTTCGTCGCGTGTTGATGATCAATGGCGCGATCAGTTTGGTGGCGATGCTCGGCTGCTTACTACTCAATCCTTCACTGGGCTACTTCGCCATTGCCGCGATTCTGTTTATCGGCGGGCTGTCGCGCTCGCTGCAGTTCAGCTGCTACAACAGCCTGGGCTTCGCCGATGTGCCGCAAAACAAAATGAGCGATGCCTCGGTGGTGTTCAGTATCTTCTTCCAGTTCAGCATGAGCGCGGGCATCGCGCTGGCGGCGTTGTTCCTGCGCGCTTCGATGCTGTGGCAGGAACATAGCGAGATCGCGCAGAGCGATATTCATATCGCTTTCGCCGGAGTGGCTTTGTTGGTGCTGCTGTCGCTATTTGACGTGTTGAGACTGGAAAAAAATGCCGGTGCGCAAGTGCTGGTAAAATAATATTCGCGCACTATTTAACGTTAAAAACATTAATAGTGCGCTTCGCTTAAAAATAATCACTTTCACATAAGGATTTATATTTTTTACACCCATTTTAAGATAATGACTAATGATGCGAATGCTTACCAAATCTTAAGTAAAAGACGAAACATCAGGAATGCTGATTAATTTCATCATATTGAAAGAGAAAAAATTTAAAGGCGAAGCGGTAATATATTTATATTGACCAGAGGCTCACGCAAAAATAATTATTACCCGCCTCTTTCACTCCTTTGCAGACAGAAAAATTCCTGAGCATTATCAAGGAAGATGAGATAACTCCTAATTACTCTTTGTTGTGCGTTAGGCTTTAACGACTAACCTTAAGTAGCAAGTGAAATATGCGTTATCCCCTTTATCTGAGGTATTGATTATGACAACACCACGTGGTGGTTCTGGCAATTTTGCCATGGACCCAGAAAGAGCTCGCGAAGCGGGTAAAAAAGGCGGCCAATTGAGCGGCGGGAATTTTCGAAATAATCCTGAACGTGCAATTGAAGCAGGACGAAAAGGCGGTAAGAAAAGCCGTCGTGTCGTCGATAAATCACCCGAATAACTTTGTTGCGGCTATTATGACTTATTAGCCGCAATCTTTTTATTATCAGAAGATAAATGCCGCCGGAAAATAACGCCCTGACTTTATAAAAAAACACTTTGAGACGTTTCTCGTTGCTAATAATTGAGTTAATTGAATAACAAAAAATATCAAACCGCCATAAACCATCAAAAAATATCTCACCAAATAATCTTCTTGTTTTTATTTTATCGCTCACCTACACTCCGCAAAAATAATTCACCGCAGTTATCACTAATATAAACCATAACTCTAAATAGTTACTTCTTACTTAAATAGTCTCCTCAAAACGGCAGGAACATAAACTTCGCCGTGCGGGAGAACAATTATTGGATTGCCTGTTACTTATAAAAACATACCTCTGAACGGTGAGTATTCCTGCTGTACTTTTTAAACAACGGAGATCACGTGCACACTCAACGCCGCTTCAGAAAGATTATCAAAAATCAATCTATCCCATTAATTAGCATCCTATTAATAGCGAAAACACCCTTGCAAACCGCCAGCGCGGCGAGCAGTGTCATTGCGCCAGATAGCTATAGTCACATACTTAACTATTCGGACGATTACGTTATTAGTTCGGGTGACACTATTAATTCCAACTCAGCGAAAAATGACACACTTTCAATTAACGATCCCAACTTAGCGCTATATGGGCCTGCTGAATCGGTTTCGTTACACAATTACGGAATCATCAATAATGGATTCAACACTCATAATTTAGCCGCCGTTTCATTTTTCACCAAAAACGGCAAGCTTGATAACAGCGGTAACATCAGCGGCTGGGACTTCAGCGTCATTATGGCTGGCGGAAAAAGCGCGATCGTAAACAACGGGCAAATCATTGCCAATAATGGCGTTGCACTGTTGAGCTTTGCCGATGAAACCGCGCTGCTTAATAACGGGTTAATACAGGGTTACACCAGTGCGATTGATGCGGAAAACAGCACGACGGTACGGATTACCAACCTGGGCAATATCACTAGCCAGCAGCAGCCCGCTGTAATTCTTCACAGCGATAGTCAACTCGCTAACGCCGGTGTCATCGCCAGTCAAAATGCTCCCGCGCTATTACTAACCGGTTCTGGCAACGCCATTACCCTGAGTAATCACTCTGCGCTGAACGGCGGCAGCAATATTGCGCTGATGAGCCAGGGTGTAGCTAACCACTTGATTTTGGAGGGTGATGGCAGTGAGAACGGCAATTTCAGCGCCGACACGCCTCAGCACGGATTGTCTGCCATTACCTCCACAGCCAGCAGCCGCTGGGCGCTTAATGGTGATGTGAATGCCTGGGGCGCGAGTGACGATGTGATGACTATTGCCGGGCAGTTACAACTGGCGGGACATACGGTGATTGCCGGCGGTGGCGGCGCGACCGTGCAGCCGGGTGGACAATTACAGCTGATGAACGGTGGCACGCTAACAGGTAACCTCGTCAATAACGGCGAGATCAACGTTAATCCGGGAAACAACCTTCACGGTAATCCCTTTGTGATCAATGGTAATTACACCGGCAATGCCAATAGTCAGCTCACCTTTAACGGAGCCTTAGAGGACGACAACTCGGCGCTGAATCCACTGGTGATCAACGGCAACACCGCTGGTACCAGCCAGGTTGCAGTGATTAACAGCGGCGGCAACGGTGCGCAAACCCAGCAAGGTATAACGCTTATCAAGATTAATGGCACTTCCGCTGCTAATGCCTTCGTGCAGAAAGGTCGTATCGTGGCGGGCAGCTATGAGTACTTTTTGCAGCAGGGAACGCCGAATGCAGCCAACGATCAAAGCTGGTATCTGCGCTCTTCTTTACCGCCTGCAGCACCGATCGTTAGGCCTATGGCAGCACCGCAAATCATCGCGATCCTGCGACCCGAAGTGGGCGCTTACGCAGCAAACATGGCCGCCAGCAACACACTCTTTATCCATCGATTACAGGATCGTCTCACTGCGACTGCGCCAGGATCGTCAATGTGGTTACGTCAAACCGGTACGCAGCAGCGTGCGCAAGCGGGAAGCCAGCTTGATGATCGCAGTAACCAATATGTGGTGCAGATGGGGGCCGATCTGCTGACGCTGCAAACCAGCGAACAGAGTGCGCTTCATCTCGGCGTCATGGCGGGCTACGGCAACCATCACGGCAAAACCACTTCACGTATCACTGGCTTTGGCAGTGTGCATACGCTTAACGGTTACAGCGGCGGCATCAGCGCCACCTGGTATGCGGATGAAGCTCGCCGTTTAGGCTTCTACAGTGATAACTGGCTGCAATTTAGCCGCTTTGAGAATCACGTGAAGGGAGACGATTTAAGCGCTGAAACCTGCCGTTCGCAAGGCGTAACGGCCGCAACCGAATGGGGCTATCGGGCAGCATTTTCGTTGAGCGATCAAACCCAACTGCTGCTGCAGCCGCAATTACAGATCGCATGGATGAACGTGCGCGCCAGCGAGCATCAAGAGCAGAGCGGCAGCTCAGTGCAACTCACCGGTAATGGCAATATTGCGACCCGCGTCGGCGTCAGAGCGGAGCTGCAAACGAGTCGGTTCACGCCCTACGCTGAAGCCAACGCGTTGCACAACAGCCGCGCTTTTGGCAGCAAAATGGATGATCGCGTAGTGGAGATTGAGGGAACGAAGCACATTGCTGAAGTGAAAGCCGGTATTCGCGCCGACCTGTTTTCTGGTCTGGAGATCGCTGTTGAGGGCAACGCGCAGCAAGGCACGGATCATTATCAAAACCTCGGCGGTGCGCTCACGCTACTAGCACATTTCTAAGAGTGCTTATTGCCCTCCGGCTGTTACGGAGGGCTTTTATTGCCTCCCGCGATTCTTCCATTTTTCGTAACAATGACTTCGCTGATCAGGCTATTTTGCCGCTGAAATGTCTGTGCGAACCTTAGTCATCGCCGGGGATCATCCCGAGCAACACCTAAGGAACCGCAACATGAAACTCTATCACTTCCCGCTTTCTGGTCATGCTCACCGCGCACGTCTGTTCCTGTCGCTGCTGGATTTGCCACATGAGGTTATCGATGTCGATCTCAAATCTGGCGAAAACAAAACGCCGGAATTCCTCGCCATGAATCCGTTTGGTCAGGTGCCGGTGCTGGAGGATGACGGCGTGTTTATTGCCGATTCCAACGCCATTCTGGTCTATCTGGCGAAGAAGAGCGGTCGCAGCGAATGGCTGCCGGAAGATGCAAAAGGAGCGGCGGCAGTGCAGCGCTGGCTAACCGTTGCTGCCGGAGATATAGCCTTTGGTCCGGCAGCGGCGCGTTTGATTACCGTGTTTGGCCGCCCGTTCAATCCCGAAGAGGTGATTGGCCGCGCACATCTGGTGCTGTCACGCATTGAGAAGCATCTCGAAGGCCGTGAATGGCTGGTCGGCGATCGCCCGACAATCGCTGACGTCGCGCAATACAGCTATATCGTCGGTGCGCCAGAAGGCAATGTCGATCTCTCCGGTTATCCGGCGGTGAACGCGCTGCTGCGTCGTATCGAAGCGCTGCCGGGCTTTGTGCCCTTCCCCCAAACTGCGGCTGGCCTGCGCAGCATCGCCTGAGTCCACCATCATGAGCAAGAAAATGCCGGTTTGGCATCAGGGTGAAATCGCGCTGCAGCAGCAGGCGGGCGTGGCGGAACGCATGGCGGAAGTCGGCCAGCGGGTGATCCGCGATCACATGCCCGATCAACATCGAGACTTCTACGCGCAGCTGCCGTTTATTGTGGCGGGCAGCGTTGATGCGCACGGCGATGCGTGGGCCACGCTGCTGGAAGGCCAACCCGGTTTTATCTTCTCGCCGAATGCCAGCACGCTGGATATTGAGGCGCGTCCGCATCAAGGCGATCCGGCGGCGGCGGGCATGCAGGATGGCGCGCCGGTTGGGCTGCTCGGCATCGAGCTGCACACGCGGCGCCGCAATCGCATGAACGGCGTACTGCAAGCAATTGGCGGCGGTTTTCGCGTGCAGGTGCAGCAGAGTTTTGGCAACTGCCCGCGCTATATCCAGCTGCGTGATTTTCACTATGCACGCGATCCCGCCGAGCCTTATCGCGGTGAGGTGGAAAGCCTGAGCGCGCTGGATGATGCGGCCCGCGCCACCATCGCCGCGGCAGATACCTTCTACGTCGCCACCTATGCCGAACGTCAGGTTGATGCCTCACATCGCGGCGGTAAAGCGGGCTTCGTGCGCGTCAGCGCAGATGGCCTGCTGACCATTCCCGACTTCAACGGCAATCTGTTTTTCAACACGCTCGGCAACATTCACCAGAATGGCAAAGCGGGATTGCTGTTTATTGATTACGCCAGCGGCGACACGCTGCAACTGAGCGGCGATGCCGAAGTGATTCTCGACTCGCCACAGATCGCCGCCTTTCAGGGTGCCGAACGGCTGTGGACGTTTCGCCCGCGCCGCATCGTGCGTCGTCGCGACGCCCTCGCCTTGCGCTGGTTAACGCCGCCGGATGGCGCAGCACCCAGCTCGCTGATGACCGGCGACTGGCAAGCTGCCGACCAGCGCCTACGTGCGGCGGAGCTGGCAGCGCGCTGGCGTCCGTTCAAGGTGATGAAGGTGGTGGATGAGAGCGCCACAATCCGCTCGTTTCATTTGATGCCGGATGATGGCGCGGGTTTAGTGCCGCATCTGGCCGGTCAACATCTTTCGATTCGCGTGCAGCTGCCTGGAAGCGATAAGCCATTGATGCGCGCCTATACGCTTTCGGTTGCGCCGTCGGATGGCTTTTACCGCATCAGCGTCAAGCGTGATGGCGCGGTTTCGCGCTACCTGCACGATCATCTCCACATTGGGGATACGCTGGAAGCGCGTGCGCCGGCAGGTGATTTTACTATCGATGCCAGCGAACCACGTCCGGCGGTGCTGCTTGCCGCTGGCGTGGGCATCACGCCGATGCTGGCGATGCTGCGACATCTGATATTCGAAGGAAAGCGCAAACAGCGCCTGCGCCCGACGTTCCTGTTTCAGTCGGCACGCAGTAAAGCCGATCGCCCTTTTGTGCGCGAACTCGACCAGTTGCTGGCGGCGGCGCATGGCGCGGTGAAACTGGTGCGCGTGCTGAGCCAGACGGCGGATGCAGAAGCGGATATTGATTACGATTTCGCAGGCCGCATTGATATGGCGCTGCTCTCGCAGATGCTGCCGTTTAACGATTACGACTTCTATCTGTGCGGTCCACCGCAATTCACGCAAGCGCTGTACGACGGGCTGCGCGCCTTCAATATCGCCGATGATCGCATTCACGCCGAAGCTTTTGGACCGTCGTCGCTGCAGCGTTCCCGCGATGTGGTGGCCGAAGAAAAACCGCTGCTGCCGGTAGCAGCGCAATCGGTACCGGTGAAGTTTATGGATTCACTGAAAGAGGCGCGCTGGACGCCAGATGCCGGTTCGCTGCTGGAACTGGCGGAAGCGCGTGGCCTAAGCCCGGCGTACAGCTGTCGCGCCGGACATTGCGGCAGCTGTAAAACCAAACTGCTGCAAGGCGCGGTGACTTACTTAACGCCACCGAGCGCGCAGGTGGCGGATGATGAAGTGCTGATCTGCTGCGCAAGACCGGCGCAGCAGGAAGGTGAGGTGCAGGCGATTCAGCTGGCGCTGTGAGTGACGAGGTTTATCGCACTTTGCCTTTATAGATATCAGGCCGGGTAATCGTCCAGGCGTAATTCGGCTGGTTAACCGGCTGATAGCCAAACTTTTCATACAGCCACGGCGCAGTGCTGGTGAACAGCGTAATTCTGCGTAGCCGCGCGAAAACCGGATGCGCATGAATGCACTCCATCAACCATCGTGCTAAACCATTTCCCTGATATTCATCAAGCACGTAGACATCGCACAGATAGGCGAATGTGGCGTAATCCGTGATCAGCCGCGCAAAGCCAATCTGTACGCCCTGATGATAAAGACCAAAGTTGAGGCTGTTTTGTACCGAGGCATAAACCGTCTCTTCATCAATGCCTGCTGCCCATATCGAGGTGGTGAGGTAACGGTGTATGGCGGCGAGATCTAATTTGTTTGTGTCTGTGCTGATCAGATAACAATCTTTGTTCCATTCTTCTATAACGAAATCACTCATCTCCGGGGCCTGCGATACTGTTATTGGGATGTAAAAAGAGTTTATGAAGGATGATGGCGGGCGCATAGTGGGCAACCCTTAAATCGGGTTTTACCATGATTTAGCCACTTAGAATTAAAGGGTAATAATAATTCTCATTAAAAACTCATGGCAAGCCCCACGCCATATCCCTGGGTATTATTTCCGAACATATAACGTGCCACTATTCGTGTACGACTGATGAAAACCGGATATTTACTACTATCAAGCTCGAGCCCAACACCCAATGAATTTAAACTATCGAATCCTAATTGGCCACGCTGCTCACCCAAATATTCAGTGCGTGCAGCTTCAAGCACATAGCGCAAAGGACTTCCTAATAACGTCCAATCTGAAACTGGAGCGCGACGACGTAAATAAAGCCCGAGATTTTCCGCAGTAGCACTCCCGCTTACGGCCTCAGAACTATTACCGAAACTATTGAGCTCTTGATAGGAATATCGCAACTCAACATCGATATCTTGCTCTTTGCTAAATAATTCATAATCCAACATTAGCGATCCTCCTAAGCCATACGCATTGAGGCGGCCACCATCCAGGAATTTGTAGTCTGCATCTTCAAATTTTTTTTGCAGAACAAAAGCGCCAATACGCAGATCACTGGCCATTGTACCTAAGGTGAAATTTGCGATTGGTCGCAGGACCCAATTGCCGCCGAGTTTATCCGTATAAAGTTTTATATCCCAACCAATACCGCCAGTCGCCGTTAAGCTATTCCATTTAACCGGAATTTTTCGGCTTTCATTGCCATTAGAAACAACAAATTGAGGATCATAACGGCTGTAACCGAGTGTACCTTCGAGATAGAGAGGAAATTCCTCACTAAGGGTTGCACCGCCGCCAAACTGAGTAATTGAAAGCGAGTTTTTTTCTTTGGTGTCAGCACCGATGTTGAGGTCACTTGCGGTAACATCCGGTACCACCGTATAGCTCATAAGAGAAAGGACGGCATTAGCGCGACTTTTTAGAGGAGTATCATCTGCAGCAAAACTGGTATAACTCGTTAAAAGCATTACGCTAATTTGAATAATTGTTATACGAGAAATGAAAAGAGCCATGTTTTACTCCAGATGTCACACCCCACGACTGATCGTTTCTTATTGCATTGCAGCACCGCATATTTAAATTCATTTTATTTTAGACCGGGCTATGCAATAGAAAGTTATTTTCATCATTATTTTTCTATAAAGTGACAAAAATCATAATAAGTAGTCACTTATTGGTGGGCGTTTAAAGGGGTGTAATTTTTAGAATCGGTGATGATGACTTCAATGATAATTATTTTTCGGTGCATGGTAAGTATTGAGAAGGAATGAAATTGGGAAATTCAGAGGTTTTTGCATAAGCGATGAGAAAGGAATACAAAGACTGTTTTATGCGGGAATGCTGAAAGATTCGCTAAGATTTGTAATGCGTTACAGGATCGAAAAAAGGGTACTAGCGTTAACTAGTACCCTTTCTGGAAGGCATTGATGTTTAACTGTTGCTGTGAACACCACCTTCTTTAAGCACCCGTCAGAAGTGTTACTTCTAACCAGCGCTTCAATGTATGGTGCCCGGACGCGGAATCGAACCACGGACACGGGGATTTTCAATCCCCTGCTCTACCGACTGAGCTATCCGGGCAACGGGGCGCATTAAACCCTACTCGCGCGGCACCGTCAAACGCTTTTCGGCAAAAATCAGCTGACTGATGCCTTTTAAAGCAACCTCCAGACCAACAGGTAAAAATTTATTCGCCTATCGCTGTTATAGGTGAATTTTTAATCGCTTGTGCCGATAACCGAGCTGACATCCTATACCAATAATAAGGTTCGCCCCATGTTCAGCACAATTGCATCAGGAATCTTGTCACGTCTTGCGTGGCAAAAGCGCAGTAATAGCATGGCAACGCTCAGTTCGCTGCAAGACGCTATCGCTATGGTTGAATTTACTCCAGAAGGAAAAATCCTCACCGCTAATGAGCTGTTTCTCGAGCGCATGGGTTATACGCTCAAAGAGATCGTTGGCCAGCATCACAGCATGTTCTGCACCGCAGATTTGCTCAACTCGCCGCAATACCGCGACTTCTGGCGACGCCTGAATCGTGGCGAAGGTTTCAGCGACAAATTCCTGCGCGTAGCGAAAAACAGCCGCCCTATTTGGCTGGAAGCGAATTACGTGCCGGTGCAGGATCGCAGCGGTCGGGTGATCAAAATCGTCAAACTGGCGAGCGATATCACCGCGCGCATCATGGATGCACAAGAGCAGCGCGCCATGACCACCGCGATTGAGCGTTCGATGGCGGTGATTGCCTTCAATCTCAAGGGCGAAGTGTTGATGACCAATGACAACTTCCTGAAAACCATGGGATACAGCGCGTCAGAAGTGATCGGCGTGCATCACAGCCAGTTTTGTCCTCCGGAGATGCGCAACAGCGATGAGTATCGCCGTTTCTGGCACAAGCTGAATCAGGGAGAATTTATCTCCGGCCAGTTCCAGCGCGTGAATAAACGCGGCCAAACGGTATGGCTGCGTGCCACTTACAACCCGGTGTTTAACGAAACCGGCGAGCTGTACAAAGTGGTGAAGTTCGCCACCGATGTCACCGCGCAGGTGGAGAAGAATCAGCAAGAACGCGAAGCGGCGCAGCAGGCGTATCAAACCGCGCTGCAAACCAGCGAAAGCACGCGTCTTGGTGCCACGGTGATTGAGAACAGCGTGCAGACCATGAATGATTTGGCCGGCGAGCTGCATGGCATTTCCGGCGATATCAATGATCTGAGCGAATCTTCAGACCGCATCGGCGCGATTGTCGAGAGCATCCGTCGGATTGCCGATCAAACCAACCTGCTGGCGCTTAACGCGGCGGTGGAAGCGGCGCGCGCCGGTCAGCACGGTCGTAGTTTTGCCGTGGTCGCCAACGAAGTACGCACGCTAGCGGCCAACATCAACCGCGCCACCACCGAGATTGAGAACATGGTGCAGCAGAACCATACGCTGGCGGAGAAAGCGCTGAAAGGTATCGCATCCAACCTGAAACGTGCCGATCAAGGCGTGGTGCTGGCGAAGGAAGCTGGCGGCATGATGGCGGATATTCGCGGCAGTTCCAGCGAAGTGGTGCGCGCGATTGGGCACGTTACGGCGGCGCTGAAGGAAGAGTGATTTCTAGCCAGGTCGCCATGAATGGCGACCCTACGGGATTTATAGCGATGTTGAGTTAAGAATACGCACGACTGCTGCAGCGACGGTGTTGAGGCGACATCCCAAACCGCTGAGCGAAAGAGGGATTCCAGGGCGAGCCGCATGGATGCGGCGAGAGGTGGCGCTGAGCAGGAGCGAATCGCCACCGGTCCGTCAGGAATCGTGATTGAGTGAAGGTACCGCGAAGCGGCGGGTTGGGCTGGCGCAAGGCCCGGGAGTGCAGAGGGCGCGGCCAGGCGCCCTCTGCTCGGTCGCCGCACGAAGTTACTGCAACTGCCTCAGCATAGGGCGAACGAAAGTCGCTCGGTGCTTAACTGAGCGGCACTACGCGATGAATGGCGACCCTACGGATCATAAAAGTGTCACAGGGGCGCAGTAATCTAAGATAATTCCTAATCAACGTCAGATTCCTCTATGCAGCTGCCTGATTTACGCGCAGGCCTTGCCTCCTTGTCGAGTCGTTCTCGTGCGCGTTCGCTGTGCATTGCCGTGCCGTTTGTCAGTCCTGCGATGGACAACACGGCAGTGATGGCGTTGTTTACCGAGCACAAAGATTTGATTGGTTTGCCGGTGATCGAAAACGGTACGCCGTTTGGCATGATCAACCGCCATATCTTCCTGTCGCAAATGTCGCGCCCATTTTTCCGCGAACTCTACGATCGCAAAAGCTGCATCGCCTTTATGGATAAAGAGCCGCTGGTGATCGATGCCGATACCGAGCTCGATCAGGTAGCGCAGCAAGTGGTGGCGACCGGCGATAAATCGGTGACCGACGGCTTTATCCTCACCGAGCAAGGGCGCTACATCGGCATCGGGCTGGGCATCGATCTGATTCGTACCGTGTCGGATTTGCAGCATCAACAGCATCAGCAAATTTTGCAGAGCATCGATTACGCGCGCGTGATTCAGGACGCAATGCTCGATCGCTCAAAGCAGCAAATGGCGCAGCAGCTCAGCGATTGGTGCCTGCACTGGCAGCCGCGCGATGGCGTCGGCGGCGACTATTACGCTTTTCATCAGGATCAACACGGCTGGCTGGCGCTGATTGCCGACTGCACCGGCCACGGCATTCCCGGCGCGTTTATGACGGTGATCCTGCAATCGGCGCTGGAAAATGCGCTGCAGCAGAATCGGCGTGCACCATCCGACGTGCTGCAATCGCTCAATCGTCATATCAAGCAAACCCTTGGCCAGCTCAATGCTTCGCAGCAGACTTCGCTGTCGAACGACGGCTGCGATGCCATCGCGCTGCGCCTCGATAGCGAAAATCATCAGCTTTCATGGTCGAGCGCGCGCATGCACGCGCTGCTGCATAGCGCCAGCGGCGAGGCAGAATCGCTGAAGGCCGACCGCGTTGGCGTTGGCTATACCGATACGCCGCAGGATTACGTCTGGCCGCAGCAGCAACGTACGCTCAATCCCGGCGACATGCTGCTGGTGATGACCGATGGCGTCACCGATCAGCCCGGCGGTGAACGTCACATTATGTTTGGCAAAAAGCGCATTCAGACGCTGCTGAATCATTATCAAACGCTGCCGATGCCGGCGCTTTCCACGGCATTCGAGCAGGAATTTCTTCGTTGGCAAGGCAACCAGCCGCGACGCGATGACGTCACCTGGTTTGGCTTCCGCTATTAGAGTCACGTTATGACACCAGCTTCGAACCTCAGCCGCGTCCCGCCCGACAGCGTGGCGCTGCACTACACCGGCCTCTTTTCGCCGCAGAACATCACTGCGATGGGCGAAGTGATCAAAGTGTTTCTTGAGAATCAGCAGGCGCCGGTCAAAGTTCGGCGTCGCTTGTTCTCCAGCTTTGTCGAGATCGTGCAAAACATCCTGCGCTATTCACAAGACAGCCGCAGCACCAGCCACGCCGAGCAGGATTTCCGCTTCGGCACGGTGACGCTGCACGTTGAAGGCGACAACTACGTGCTGGAGAGCAGCAATCAGGTGGATGAAGTCGCCTGCGAGCAGCTGCGCTACTGGCTCGACCTGCTGCGCACCATGAGCAACGAAGAGATCAAACAGGCGTATCGCGTGGGATTACGCGCCGAGAGCCCCGCCACCAGCAAAGGGGCCAACATTGGATTATTAACGCTGGCGCGCGACGTCAGCGAACCGCTGGAGTATGAACTGCGTCCGTTGGCCTCCAACGGTTACGCCACGTTTTGGCTGAAAGCCACCATTCACCAGGATTGATCGATTGATGCAAAACCTTGTTATTGCTGCCACAGAGAGCACGCCCGAAGTGAGTTTTGATTTTGCCGCCGGCCAGTTTGCCCTGCGCGGTGAATCCTGGCCTGAGAACGCGGCGGCGTTTTACCGTCCGCTACTGGACGCCTTAGAGAACTGGCAGCCGCAGCCGGGCGGCGACGTTGAAGTGAATATCGCGCTGCGCTACTTCAACAGCTCCAGCACTAAAATGCTGTTCAGCCTGTTTGACCTGTTTAACCAGCGTGCGCAGAGCGGGCAAACCGTGGCGCTCAACTGGTTCTTCGACGCCGAAGATGATGTCTCAGAAGAGTTTGGTCAGGAGCTGGCGCTGGATTTCACCGATCTGCAGGTGAATCTGCAGGCGGAAATGGCATCGTGATGGACCTCAACGAGCTGTTCCGCGAAGAGAGCGATGTGCTTAATCGCTCGCAGGATGTGGCGGCTCAAACCACGCTCAGCGCTGAGGATTATCGCGATGCGCTGCTGATGGTGAATCGCCATTATCAGCGTCTGATGCGTGAAACCTATCGCATGATCTCGCGCAGCGACCGCGCCGAGCGTGAGCTCAATCGCGTCAACGAACAGCTGCATCAGCTGGCGCAGGAGCTGGAGTACAAAGCCAGCCACGATCCACTGACGGCGGTGTGGAATCGCGGGGCGATTATTCAGCGCATTACGCAAACATTGAGTAACGGCGCAGCGGCGCTGATCATTCTGGATATCGACCACTTCAAACGCATTAACGACGAGTTCGGTCATCCGATGGGCGATAAGGTGATTTGCGCGCTGGTGTCGCGCATTCAGGCGCACTGCCCGGAAGAAGCCAGCATTGGCCGCATTGGTGGCGAAGAGTTTACCGTGCTGCTGCCGCACTATCGCCTATCCGATGCGGTTATTGTGGCGGGCGCGATTCACGCCTCGCTGAATGCTTCACCGCTGGCGGTGTTGCCCGGTCAGCTAGTGACCGCCAGCCTTGGCGTCAGCTACGGCAAACCGGGATCTGATTTTGAGACGCTGTATAACAACGCCGATGTGGCGCTGTACGACGCCAAAAACCATGGCCGCAATCGGGTGTTCTTCCGCTAATTACTTAGCCGCCGTTGCTACCGGCGGCGGTGTGGCTTCCGGCACAAAGATGTGGTCGAGAATATTACGCATCAGCGGCGCCGCCGTGACGCCTTCGTTGCCACCGTTTTCCAGAATCAACGCCACTGCCACTTTGGGGTCGTTAAACGGCGCAAACGCGGTGTAGAAGATATGGTCTCGCAGGCGCATTGGCGTCATTTTCGCGTTATAGATCTGGTTCTTTTTCAGGCTGAATACCTGCGAAGTACCCGATTTCGCCGCAATGCCGTACGGCGCGGTGTGGAAGTATTTGTAGCCGGTGCCGTTTGGCGCATTCGCCATACCAAACATGGCGTGGCGCACCAGCGACCAGTACGGCGATTTGGCATCGCCAATCTGCGGCTGCGGTAATTTTGCCTGATACGGCTGCACCACCGTGCCGCGCTGCGATTTTTCCAGCAGATGCGGATTAATGACGCGGCCATTATTCAACAGCGCCACCAGCGCTTTCACCATCTGAATCGGCGTCGCCACCCAATAACCTTGCCCAATCCCAACTGAAACCGTATCGCCCTGATACCACATCTTTTTGTGCACCTTTTGCTTCCATTCACGGCTTGGCAATAATCCGGCGTACTCTTCGTTGAGATCGATGCCGGTGGATTTGCCGTAACCAAACTGGCTCAACATGGTGTGGATGCGATCGATGCCCATCATGAACGCCACCTGATAGAAGAAGCTATCCGCCGACTCTTCAATGGCTTTCGTCACGTCCAGCATGCCGTGACCGGTTTTTTTCCAGTCGCGATATTTACGATCGGTGCCCGGCAGCGTCCAGGTGGGCGCGCCAAAGATCGTGAAACTCGGCGTGATGACTTTGGTCAGCAGCGCCGACATCGCCATATAAGGTTTTACCGTGGACGCCGGCGGATACAAGCCTTGGGTGACGCGGTTAATCAGCGGCAGATCTTTATCCTGCAGCAGGGTTTTATAGGCTTTGTAGCTGATGCCTTTGACGAACGGGTTGGGATCGTAGCTCGGCGCAGAAACCATCGCCAGCACGCTGCCGTCGTGCGGATCTTCAATCAGCGCCGCCGCACGTTGCCCGGCCAGTTGGCTCTCGACATACTGCTGCAAATGCAGATCGAGCGTCAGCGTGATGTTCTGACCGGCAACCGGCGGCACTTCTTTAAGTACGCGCACGATGCGGCCGTGGTTATCCACTTCCACTTCCTGATAGCCGGTTTTGCCGTGCAGCAGCGATTCGTAATAGCCTTCAATGCCCTGCTTACCGATGTTGTGGTCCGCCGCGTAGTTCTCACCCACACCTTCTGCATTCAGGCGTTTGTAGTCGTTATCGTTGATTTTAGAAACATAGCCGAGCACGTGCGCCAGGTCGGCACCGTAAGGATATTCGCGGTCCTGATAGGTATCGACGGTAACGCCGGTAAAGCGGAATTGATTGACGGCGAAGCGCGCCACTTCTTCGTCAGTCAGTTCCGCTTTCAGTTCAACCGGCTTGTAGCGGCTGTTCTGTTTGAGCTCGTGCTCGAAGGTTTCAATCTCTTCCGGCGTGAGATCGACAATCGGCGTCAACTCCTTCAGCGTTTCCTGCATGTTGTCGATTTTGTACGGCGTGATGTGAATGTCGTACCAGCTAACGTTGCGCACCAGCGGAATACCGTTGCGATCAAAGATCAGCCCGCGCGTGGGTGCGATGGGGATCATTTTGATGTCGTTCTCGTTGGAACGCGTCTGGTAATAGCTGTGCTGATCGACCTGTAAGCGATACAGGTTGATGCCTAAAATGGTAAAGCAGATGACAACCAGGGCAAAAGCGACAATCGCACGGCGGGCAAACAGCTTTTCTTCTGCTTCGAAATTACGGAAATTCATCAGGTGGGCTTAGTCTCTTTGTTATCACGCTAATGATAAGCAGAGATTGCTTTAGAGCCAGCACGAAGATGCACAAGCCTGGGTAAAAGTGTGTCAGATGTTTACGGTGGGAAGCCAGGTCGCCATTAATGGCGCCCCTACGACGAATGTAGGGTCGGCATTTATGCCGACCTGGTTTAACGCAGTGATTAATCGCCCAGCAGCACGGACTCCAGCGCGATCTTAATCATATCGTTGAAGGTGGTCTGACGCTCAGCCGCCGTGGTCTGCTCGTGGGTGCGGATATGATCCGACACGGTACAGATGGTCAGCGCTTTGGCACCAAACTCTGCTGCCACGCCATAAATACCCGCAGCTTCCATTTCCACGCCCAGAATGCCGTACTTCTCCATCACGTCGAACATCTGCGGATCTGGCGTGTAGAACAGATCGGCCGAGAAGATGTTACCCACGCGCGCATCAACGCCCAGCGCTTTGGCTGCGTCAACCGCGTTACGCACCATGTCGAAGTCCGCAATCGCGGCGAAGTCGTGATCCTTGAAGCGCATGCGGTTCACTTTGGAATCGGTGCAGGCACCCATACCAATTACCACGTCGCGCAGTTTCACGTCTGCGCGCACCGCGCCGCAAGAACCGACACGGATGATCTTCTTCACGCCAAAATCGGTGATCAGCTCTTTGGTGTAGATCGAGCAGGATGGAATGCCCATGCCGTGACCCATCACCGAAATTTTGCGGCCTTTATAAGTCCCGGTGTAACCCAGCATGCCGCGTACGTTGTTCACTTCCACCACATCTTCAAGGAAGGTTTCAGCGATGTGCTTAGCGCGCAGCGGATCGCCCGGCATCAGTACGACGTCCGCGAAATCACCCATTTCTGCATTAATATGAGGCGTTGCCATGGTTATTTTCCTTATTAAATTTGGGGCGCTGTTTTACAGCATGCTCTTGCCGTAGTCCATGCTGGACAGGCCGAAATATTTTGCGATGGTCTGGCCGATATCAGCGAAGGTATCGCGATATCCCAACGATCCTGGCTTCACATTCGGGCCGTAGATCAGAATTGGGATGTGCTCACGCGTGTGTTCAGTACCTTTCCAGCTTGGATCGCAGCCGTGATCGGCGGTGAGGATCAGAATGTCACCCTCTTTCACCAACTCCATCAGCTCTGGCAAGCGACGATCGAAGAACTCCAACCCGCCCGCATAACCGGCGATATCGCGACGATGTCCCCACGTTGAGTCGAAATCAACGAAGTTTGTGAACACAATCGAAGTATCTGGCGCTTTCTTCATCTGCTCGATGGTGGCGTTGAACAGCGCGTCTAAGCCGGTGGCTTTGACTTTCTGCGTGATGCCCTGCTCAGCGTAGATGTCGGCGATTTTACCCACCGAAATCACTTCACCGCCCTTCTCATCCACCAGTTTTTTCAGCATGGTCGGCGCTGGCGGTTCCACTGCCAGATCGTGACGGTTGCCGGTACGCTCGAAGTTACCTGCTTTGTCGCCGACGAACGGACGCGCAATCACGCGGCCGATGTTGTAGCCGCCATTGGTCAGCTCTTCACGGGCGATTTCGCACAGTTCGTACAGGCGATCGAGGCCAAAGGTCTCTTCGTGGCAGGCAATCTGGAACACCGAATCCGCCGAGGTGTAGAAAATCGGCTTGCCGGATTTCATGTGCTCCTCGCCGAGCTGGTCGAGGATCACCGTGCCCGATGAGTGACAATTACCGAGATAACCCGGCAGATCGGCACGTTTCACCAGAATATCCAGCAGCTCCTGCGGGAAGCTGTTCTCTTTGTCGCTGAAGTAGCCCCAATCAAACAGCACCGGCACACCGGCGATTTCCCAGTGGCCCGACGGCGTATCTTTACCGGACGACAATTCGCTGGCGTAAGCGTACGCACCGATGATTTCCGCGTTGGGATCGAGGCCTGGCGGGAAACGACCGGTGGAGAGCTCAGCCGCTTTGCCGAGGCCCAGTTTGGTCAGGTTAGGTAAGTGCAGCGGGCCTTCACGACCTTCATTGGCGCGGCCTTCGAAACAGGCTTCGGCGATATGGCCGAGCGTGTCCGATCCTTCATCACCGAATTTATCGGCGTCTTTACTGGAGCCGATCCCGAAGGAGTCGAGAACCATAATAAAAGCACGTTTCATGCAAGTCTCCTGCGCAATGCGCGATGACAAGTCAAAAAAAAGCGATCAGATCAGTATACCCGAACGGCCGCTGCCTGGCACGAAGAAGCGCCAGTTATTCGCTGACGCGACGATAAACCACCGGCGTGATCGCTGGCGCAGTATCGCTCAGCGTGATGGCCGCTTTAACGGCGGCAGCGGCCTGTTGCCACTGCGCTTCAGACGCGGCGTGGATAATCGCCAGCGGACGCTGCGCATCAACTTGCGTGCCGAGCGTGATCATGTCGCTCAGACCCACGCTGTAATCAATGCTGTCGCTGGCACGCTGACGGCCACCGCCAAGCGCAACCACTGCCATGCCAAGCGCACGCGTATCCATTGCGCTGACGATACCGGCGCCATCGGCGTACACCGCTTTGCTCAGGGTTGGGGCTGGTAAATAGCTGTCCATGCGCTCGATGAAATCGACCGGACCATTTTGCGCCGACACCATGCGGGCAAACACTTCAGCGGCTTTGCCGTTATCCAGCACCTGCTGCAGCTTTTTGCGTGCATCGGCGTCGTTTTCAGCCAGTTTGCCGGAGATCAGCATTTCCGAGCACAGCGCCATTGTCACTTCCAACAGACGCGGATTGCGCGCTTCGCCGGTCAGGAACTGCACCGCTTCACGCACTTCCAGCGCGTTACCCGCAGTAGAAGCCAGCACCTGATTCATGTCGGTGAGCAGCGCAGTGGTTTTGCAGCCTGCGCCGTTCGCTACGCCAACAATCGCCTGCGCCAGATTTTCTGAGGCTTCGAAGGTCGGCATAAAGGCGCCGGAACCCACTTTGACGTCCATCACCAACGCATCCAATCCTTCCGCCAGCTTTTTGGCGAGGATCGACGCGGTGATCAGCGGAATGGAATCCACGGTGGCGGTGATATCGCGCGTGGCGTAGAAACGTTTGTCGGCCGGTGCCAGCGAGTTGGTCTGACCAATAATCGCGATGCCGACGTCTTTAATAATCTGGCGGAAACGATCGTCGCTCGGGAAGATATCGAAGCCCGGAATCGCTTCCAGTTTATCCAGCGTGCCGCCGGTGTGGCCCAGGCCGCGCCCGGAGATCATCGGCACATAACCGCCGCATGCCGCCACCATCGGGCCAAGCATCAGCGAAGTAACATCGCCGACGCCGCCGGTGGAGTGCTTATCAACAATCGGGCCGTTGAGATTGAGCGATTTCCAGTTCAGCACCGTGCCGGAGTCGCGCATCGCCATGGTCAACGCCACGCGCTCGTCGAGCGTCATATCATGGAAATAGATGGTCATCGCCAGCGCGGCAATTTGACCTTCCGAAACGCTGTTGTCGCGCACGCCGTTGATAAAGAAGCGGATCTCCGCTTCACTCAGCGCCTGGCCGTCGCGTTTTTTACGAATAATTTCTTGTGGCAGGAACACGGTTGCCTCCCCGGAATAGAGAGGTCGCCATAAATGGCGACCCTACGAACATCGATATGAACTTAATAACCCGCTTTGCTGGTCGCGGTTTCATGGCCCAGCGTATTCAGCAGGCTTGCCAGCAGGCTGGAAGCGCCAAAGCGGAAATGACGCGCATCCGCCCAGCCTTCACCCAGCAAGTCGTCCGCCAGCTTCAGATACAGCGCCGCGTCTTCCGCAGTGCGCACGCCGCCCGCCGGTTTGAAACCAACTTGCTGCTTCACGCCTTTATCGCGGATCACTTGCATCATGATCGCCGCCACTTCTGGCGTCGCGTTGACCGGCACTTTACCGGTGGAGGTTTTGATGAAGTCGGCGCCCGCATCAATAGCGATTTCCGACGCAGCACGAATCAGCGCTTCGTCTTTCAGCTCACCGCTTTCGATGATCACTTTCAGCAGCACGTTTGCCTGTTCGCAGGCTTCTTTACAGGCTTTCACCAGCTCGAAACCGATGTCGCGGTTGCCAGCAATCAGCGCACGATACGGGAACACCACGTCCACTTCGTCAGCACCGTAGGCGATGGCCGCGCGGGTTTCGGCCAGCGCGATCTCAACGTCATCGTTGCCGTGCGGGAAGTTGGTGACGGTGGCGATGCGGATTTCCGGCGTGCCCTGCTCGCGCAGCGCTTTACGTGCCGCCGGGATGAAACGCGGATAGATGCAGATGGCAGCGGTATTACCGGCTGGGGATTTTGCCTGACGGCACAGCGCGATCACTTTCTCGTCGGTGTCGTCTTCGTTCAGGGTGGTTAAATCCATCAGTTGCAATGCGCGCTGTGCTGCTGCTTTCAGGTCGATCATGATGCTCTCCAAAATTCAGATCGGCGGGCACAACCCACCGGGGAATGTGACAATTCTAACAACTACCGTGACGATGAATTGAGCTTCGTGTCACACGAAAAAGAAAACCTGTCATTTAAATACAGTTATTTAGTGATGTTAATCACAAATAACCACCAGTCAGGCCGAAATGCGCCGCGATGGCCGTTGTTATTATTATCACAAAAATGGGCGCGAAAGTGTACTCTCAGCTTTATCAATGTAGCTAATCAGGCGTAAGGCAGCGTAAATGCAGAATCTGTCGGGGGAGAATCAGGCAGGCAAGTTGAACAGCTGCTGGCTGTTATGCCACAGCGCGTCGGCAATCACTTCGGGAGATTCACTGCGTAACTGGCACAACACGTCAAACACGTTGCGCGCCCGCTCCGGACGATTGGGCTGGCCCTGAAAACCTTGCAACGGCATATCGGGCGCGTCGGTTTCCAGTAATAACGCACTGAGCGGCAGGCTGGCGATGGTGTTGCGGGTTTTACTGGCGCGTTCATAGGTGATGGTGCCGCCCACGCCAATCGCATAGCCGAGCTGAATAAAGCGCTCCGCCTGCTGCTGGCTGCCAGCAAAGCCGTGTACCACGCCACGGCGCGGCAGATCGTGACGACGTAAGTGCAGCGCCAGCTGATCGTGGGTGCGACGCGAGTGCAGAATCACTGGCAGATCGTATTGCTTCGCCAGCCTGAGCTGCTTATCGAGCAGCCGCGTCTGTTTGGCGAATTGCGCATCGTCCATATAGAGATCGAGACCGATCTCGCCGATCGCCACCCGCTTGCTATCCGGCTTTTTCAGCCAGCGCTCTAACTCATCAAGATGCGCATCTTCCTGATGCTCAGCGATATTGATTGGATGCAGGCCGAGCGCGGCATACAGCGCCGGATGCTGCTGCGCCAACTGCGTCACCCGCGCGAAACGGCTGGCGTCCACGCTCGGTACAATGATGCGTTCCACGCCCGCCTGCGCAGCGCGCGCAATGCTGGCGTCTGCATCATCAATGAACGGCGGGAAATCGAAGTGGCAATGCGTATCGATAAACTTCATGCCAGCGAGCCTTTATCGTAATCCGCATCGTTTTCCGCCAGCGCGGGCGTAATCAGTGGGCGGTTGTCGGGCGAATTCGCCACAGCGGCTGGCGGCGTAACCGTGGTTTGCCGTATCAGCGGCTCGGCATCACTCAGCCATTGACCGAGCGTGGCGAGGAAATAGCGCCCGCTGCGGCGGCCTAAATGGTAATCCTGATTCAGCGATGACAAGCGGCTGCCGAGCGCCATGCTCGCCAGCGGTTTCGGTGGACAGATTTCGATGATGCGCAGGTTATCCGGCGGCTGCTCGATGAACTGCTGAATCTCGCGATAGCTCTCTTCATGCTGATGCAGGATGTTGATCATCGGCTGCAAGGCGCTGTCAGACAAAAAGCGCTCCATGCGTTTGAACCACTTCGGCGTGTATGACACCTGCGATGGCACGGTGCGGATCACGACAATGGTATCCGCGCCGCGGCGTGCGGCTTCGCGTACCGGAATTGCATCGCTGATGCCGCCATCCAGATAACTCACGCCATCCATTTGCACGCCGCTGCGGTAAAAGCCGGGAATCGCGCTGGACGCTTTCAGGATGTCATGCCAGTTGGTGCTGATCGGATTGAAGTACTCGGCGCGGTAATCGTCGCTGCGGCAGGCGCACATATAGAACTCGCTGCCTTTGGCAAACAGCCCTTCGGCGGTATTGAGCGCCAGCGGGAATTCCTGTTTGGTGATGTCGATCAGCCAATCGAGATCGATAAGATGTCCGCCGCGCACGAATCGTAGCGGATCGAAGAATAATTTGCTGGTGGTGTAGCGGGAGATCACGCGTCGCGCGTAGCCAGGCTGGCCACAGACAAACGCCGACAGGTTTTGCGCCCCGGCCGAGGTGCCGAGTAACAGTTGAAAGGGGTTGAAGCCTGCGCGTTGAAACTCATCCAGCACGCCTGCGGTAAAGATGCCGCGCTGACCGCCGCCTTCGCACACCAAGGCGATTTTACTGGATTTGAAAGGGGTTAAAGCTAGCGGTTCAAGTGAACCTAACGTCAACGGAATACGTGTTCCCAATGGATGTCCCTCAGTGTTGCTTGCTCTGAGGGAGTCGCCGAAGCAGCATCCCGGAGAACCAGTCATTGTCGTTCCCTGACCAATTGCCTCAGCAATCGTTGCGGCTTCATAGTATGCCGCAAATGACCGGTCTCCGCTTTAGGTGACTCGCGGGTTAGCGTCTATTGAGACGCAAGTAGTCAGGGTCGTTTGCGCCCGGTAAACAGGCTCACGAGGAACAGAATAATACCGACAATGAAGACAATTTTAGCTGCCCATGCTGCCGTACCCGCCAGACCGCCGAAACCTAATGCTGCAGCAATCAGAGCGATGACCAGAAAGATAATACCCCAACGAAACATAAGCCTCTCCTTTACCATTGTGAAAATCGAACTGCTTATTTACACCTTTGTTTTTATTACGAAACGGCACCAGCGGGTGCCGAGTCGCTCGCGTTAAGATTTCACCTTCAGGTCATTCTTCACGCTTTTCACGCCTTCAATGGCTTTGGCGATTTTCTCAGCACGATCAGACTGTGCCTGGTTCGCCACTTCCCCTGATAACTGCACCACGCCGTCGGTGGTTTCCACCTTAACGTTGCGTGATGGCACGATGTCATCTGCTAACAGCTTAGCTTTAATTTCGCTGGTGGTTGCGGTATCGCCCGCATAACCTTTCAGAGAAGCATTTTTGCTGTCTTTAACGTGTAGTTTGTCACTGACGGATTTCACACCTTCGACTTTCTGCACCAGCGCGACGGCTTTTTCAGCCTGATCCTGAGAAGCCACAAAGCCGCTCAGTGTCACCACGCCATCATGCGTCTTGACGGAGATATCCGTGCTTTTAATCGCTTCATCATCCACCAGCGCCGCTTTGGCTTTAGCAGTGATGCCGCTGTCATCCATATAACCATCGACTTTTTTCATAGAGCTATCGATCTTCGCACCCGCGCTGTCGGAGGTTTGCTGTGCTTTCTGCGACAATGATTCATCTGCGAACGCCGCACCGCTCAGCAGAGCAGAACCGGCCAGGGCAGCAATCAGGGTTTTGGCAATCTTAGTCTTATTCATCGATATCATCCTTCTATCAGTTAACTCATCCGTTATCGCGGATGCGCCAGCAACGAACGGCGTTGCTGAGTTACTGGACGTAATGAAACCCGAAAGGTCTCTTTTCTCGTCCGACAGGATAATAGTAGTAGGGATTATAGCTTTTGCTGGCTCTTGTGGTTGATATATCGCCAAAAAGAGAAAAAAACAGCGGAATTAGGAGGAGTCTGTAACAAATAAAACAGGGCCAGTGAAAATCACAGGCCCTGCTGGCAACGCCGATTAGTGCTCGCGCGTTTTGCGGAATCGCACGTCAGGATAGCGTTCCTGGGTGATGTTGAGGTTCACCATGGTCGGCGCGATATACGTGAGGTTATCACCGCCATCGAGCGCCAGGTTCACTTCGTTTTTACGCTGGAAATCGTCGAATTTCTTCGCGTCATCACACTCAACCCAGCGCGCGGTTGAGACGTTGATGGCTTCGTAAATCGCTTCAACGTTGTATTCGCTTTTCAGGCGCGCCACCACCACTTCGAACTGCAGCACACCAACCGCGCCCACGATCAGATCGTTGTTATGCACCGGACGGAACACCTGCACTGCGCCCTCTTCCGACAGCTGAACCAGCCCTTTCAGCAGCTGTTTCTGCTTCAGCGGATCGCGCAGGCGAATACGACGGAACAGCTCTGGCGCGAAGTTCGGAATGCCGGTGAACTTCATGTTTTCACCTTGGGTAAAGGTGTCGCCGATCTGAATGGTGCCGTGGTTGTGCAGACCAATAATATCGCCCGGATAGGCTTCTTCCACGTGCGAGCGGTCACCGGCCATAAAGGTCAGTGCATCGGAAATCACCACGTCTTTGCCGGTACGCACCTGACGCAGCTTCATGCCTTTTTCGTACTTGCCGGATACCACACGCATAAAGGCCACGCGGTCGCGGTGTTTCGGGTCCATGTTTGCCTGGATCTTAAACACGAAGCCGCTGAATTTCTCTTCTTTCGCTTCCACCAGACGCGTGTCGGTGTTGCGTGGCATTGGACGCGGCGCCCACGAAACCAGGCCATCGAGCATATGATCAACGCCGAAGTTACCCAGCGCGGTGCCGAAGAACACCGGCGTGAGTTCGCCGCTCAGGAACAGCTCCTGATCGAACTCGTGCGAAGCGCCCTGCACCAGCTCCAGCTCATCGCGCAGCTGCTGTGCCAGATCTTCGCCTACCGCCGCATCCAGCTCAGGATTCGCCAGACCTTTTACAATGCGCACTTCCTGAATGGTGTGGCCCTTGCCGGTTTGATACAGGTAAGTTTCGTCGTTGTAGAGGTGATAAACCCCTTTGAAATACTTGCCGCAGCCAATCGGCCAGGTAATAGGCGCGCAGGCGATCTTCAGCTCGCTCTCCACTTCATCCAGCAGCTCCATTGGATCGCGGATGTCACGGTCGAGTTTGTTCATAAAGGTGATGATTGGCGTATCACGCAGGCGCGTGACTTCCATCAGCTTACGGGTACGATCTTCAACACCTTTGGCGGCGTCGATCACCATCAAGCAGCAGTCCACCGCCGTCAGCGTACGGTAAGTATCTTCGGAGAAGTCTTCGTGTCCTGGGGTATCCAGCAGGTTCACGAGGCTGTCGCGATACGGGAACTGCATCACCGAGGTGGTGATGGAGATACCACGTTGTTTCTCCATCTCCATCCAGTCCGATTTCGCGTGCTGGTTGGAGCCGCGGCCTTTGACGGTACCGGCGGTTTGAATCGCCTGTCCGAACAGCAGCACTTTTTCGGTGATTGTGGTTTTACCGGCATCCGGATGCGAGATGATCGCAAAAGTACGGCGGCGCGCCACTTCTTCTAAAAAGGGAGCATTAGACATTGAGTGAATTCTTCTTCAAGGGCAACACGCGGGCGGCGCGCTGCGAATAAATCGTTTCGGGGTCATTCCGCAGGATAACGCGGCCAATGGCGACGCAGTGGCGTCAGTTCACAGCAAGAGGTGTGCGATCTACATTGGCGGCAGTTCCGATTATCCCGGCAGCATTGAGGCGGCATAGCATACAATATTTCGCCGAGGGGGGAAATCGTCGCATGGTGTTGCCCTTGTAGGGCCGCCATTCATGGCGACCCACTCACATTCAGCCTAAAACCCGCACCACCGCCGCTTTAAAGATCTTCACGCCAATCTCCAGCGAGCTCAGCTCAAAGCGCATCTCGGGGTGATGCAGGCCCGGCACCAGATTGGTTCCCAATCCCCAGAAACCGGCTTTCACCTGCGGATTTTTCACCGGGTAATAGAAGAAATCTTCGCTGCCCGGCGTGGTTTTGGTATCCAGCAAACCTTCTTCACCCAGCACATCGATAATCGCCGCGCGAATCACCGCCGTGGCTTCTTCATGAATTTCTGCTGCCGGCATCTCCTTCAGCACCACCACGTCCGCCGTGGCACCCAGCGCCGCCACGCTGTGCTGAATCGCCAGCGTCACTTTCTCTTTCAGCACATCCATTGGCGCGTTTTCCTGCGAACGCAAATCCCACACCACGCGCGCCTCATCCGGCACCGAGTTGGTCACGCCCGCATCGCACAGAAAACGTGTAGCTTTCACACTCCAGGTCAAACCCGGCGGCAGATGGATGGCGTTGACGGCCTGCACCGCTTGCACCGCCGCATCCAGCGCGTTAACGCCCAAATGCGGACGCGCCGCATGCGCCGGCGCGCCTTTGATGGTGGCTTCCAGAGTGCTACAAGCGGAGTAGATCACCGCTGGGGTCGCTTGCCCAACATGGCACTCTTCCAGCGGACGCACATGGAAGCCGAGAATCATCTCCACATCCTCCAGCGCGCCGCCCTCAATCATCGCCAGCGCACCGGCACCGAGTTCTTCCGCTGGCTGGAACAGCAGCTTCAGCCGCCCTTTCTTGATCGCGCCCTCTTTCAGCAGCTCTTGCGCCGCCGTCAGCACCACCGACGAATGGCCATCGTGGCCGCAGGTGTGACGCGCACAAGCCACGCCGTCAATGATATGACCGAGCGCATCCATATCCGCACGCAGCGCCAGCACCGGACCGGGCACGCCGCTGTCGATTTCCGCCACCATGCCAGTGGTATTATTGATGCCGCGCGTCACCTTAATTCCGGCGCTTTCCAGCTGATCGGCAATATAAGCAGAGGTTTTGAATTCCTGAAAACCCAGCTCGGGAATTTCATGCAGAAAATGGTAATGCTCTAAGACGTTCGACACCGCTAAGCTCCTGACAAGTAAAGGCAAGCCTCAGCATCGCCCGATGTGCAGCTATAATCAATCCAGCGTGAATGAAAATTAGTCAAAAGTGAGAACTCTTCGCATTCAACATGTGGAATAATTCCATTTACAATCAATAAGATAAATTCAACTTTTTTAAGGAAAGTCCTTCACAAAAAAGTATAGATTGATGCATAATTCGCCGTACTTCACCTGACAAATTAAAAAGGACTCAGCCATGTTAACTGCTGAAATGACCTCGCGTTTAAACGACCAACTGAACCTCGAATTCTTCTCTGCCAACCTGTATCTGCAGATGAGCGCCTGGTGCAGCGATAAAGGCTATGAAGGCGCCTCTTCATTCCTGAAAATGCATTCTCGCGAAGAGATGCAGCACATGCAGAAGCTGTTTGATTACGTCAGCGATGCCGGTGCTCTGCCAGTGCTGGGCAGCATTGCTGCACCGGCCATTAGCTGGACGTCACTGAACGACGTGCTGGAAGAAGCGCTGAAGCATGAGCAGCTGATTACTAAGAAAATCAACGAGCTGGTGCACACCGCATTAACCACGCAGGATTACTCGACCTTCAACTTCCTGCAGTGGTACGTTGCCGAGCAGCATGAAGAAGAGAAGCTGTTCAAAACCGTGCTGGATAAACTGGCGATGGTCGGCACCAAAGGCGAAGGCCTGTTCCTGGTGGATAAAGATCTCGGCCACATGTCTGTCGACGGCCACGGCGCATAATAATAAAGATTACACACAGCAAAACAGAGAACGCCCGACATGTCGGGCGTTTTTTTATGCTTTGTAGGGTCGCCATTTATGGCGACCGGGACCAACGTATTTACTCCAACTCTTTCAAGCGCAACTCCGATGGCTGCGGACGGCCAAAGAAATACCCCTGGAACAGCGTACAACCCTCTTCACGCAGCTTGGCGTACTGCTCGCCGCTCTCCACGCCTTCGGCGGTGATCTGAATATCGAGGCTGCGGCTCATGCCAGTAATGGCGCGGATAATCGCCAGTGCCTCGCGGCTATCGCCCATATCGTTGATGAACGACTTGTCGATTTTAATTTTGTCGAACGGGAACGAGCGCAGATAGCTGAGCGATGAGTAGCCGGTGCCGAAATCATCCAGCGCAATCTGCACGCCAAGGGTTTTCAAACTCTGCAATGTGCGGATATTACCGAGCGTATCGTCCAGCAGCACCGATTCGGTGATCTCCACTTCCAGCCGATGCGGCGCCAGCCCCGATTCACGCAGCGCACCTTCCACCACGGATACCAGCGAGCTGTTCTTAAACTGCAGCGGCGACAGGTTCACCGACACCGATTGTTCGGTGTTCCAGCTTTGCGCTTCGCGGCAGGCTTCGTACAGCGCGTAAGCGCCAAGCATATGAATCAAGCCGGTCTCTTCGGCGATCGGGATGAAATCGTTTGGCATAATCAGCCCTTTAATCGGGTGATGCCAGCGCATCAGCGCTTCATAGCCGATGATGCCCTTCTCGTCGGTGATCGGTTGGTAATAGAGTTTGAGCTGACGGCCGGAGATCGCATCACGCAGATCGTTCTCAATCACGCGACGACTGCGCGCCTGATCGTCCATTTCAATGGTGAAGTGTTCGAAGCGATTGCGGCCATTACGTTTCGCTTCATACAGCGCCATATCTGCGCAGCGCAGCATATGTTCCGGCGTGTTGGTGGTTTGCGAGGTGAGCGCGATACCGACGCTCAAGCCCACCGACAGGTTATGTCCTTCAACGTTAATTGGCGGACGGATTCCCTCGATCAGCCGCTGCGCCACCACCGCCGCTTCATCGGCAGAACGGACATTGGGCAACACGATGGCAAACTCGTCGCCACCAATACGCGCCAGCGTATCGTGATCGCGCAGCGCGCTGCGCAGGCGTTTCGCCACCACGCGCAGCAGGTCATCACCAATCTGATGGCCGAGCGCATCGTTGACGTTTTTGAAGTTATCGAGATCGAGACACAGCGTGGCGCTGACCTGGTTATTCTGATTATCAACACGCAAGGCTTCGCTGAGTTTCTGGCGGAACAGCACACGGTTCGGCAGGCTGGTGAGATTATCGTGATGCGCCATATGACGGATGCGCGCATCGGCTTCGCGCTGATCGGTCACGTCCTCGACAATCAGCATCACGTAGTTCTGACGCATATCTTTGCCGCTGATGGTGGTGGCACGCGTATGCAAAATACGCTCGCCGCCCGCCGTCAACAGCAGCTGTTCACGTGAGTGAATGCCTTCACTGCGCAGCGCCACATCCGCCAGACTGTTGAAGTAATCGCCCAGCTCCGCCGACATACATTCGTGCGGGCGTTTATGCATGATCAGCGCTTTATTGACGCCAAACAGCTGCTCGGCTTTGTCATTCACCATCAGGATTTCACGGCTGATGGCATCTTCCACAATCACGCACGATGGAATATTGCTGATGATGGTGTCGAGAAAGCCCGACAGCTCCGACATTTTCGCGCTCTGCGACTGCGCCAGATCGCGCGCGCGCAGCAGCTGCTGTTCGTTCTCACGGCGTTCAGTGATATCGCGGGTAATTTTGGCAAAACCGATCAGTTTGCCGCTCTCATCCCGGATTGCCTCAATGACGACATGCGCCCAAAACGCCGATCCATCTTTGCGGTAGCGCCAGCCCTCATCTTCGAAACGGCCGGTTTTCAACGCGATGCCAAGGTTGGCTTCGGGCGCGTTGGCATTACGTTCCGCTGAACTGTAAAACACCGAAAAGTGCTGGCCGACAATCTCGTCAGCCAGATAACCTTTGGCGCGTTGCGCCCCGTTGTTCCAGTTCACTACGCGGCCCTGCACATCCAGCATATAAATGGCGTAATCGCGCACCCCCTCCACCAGCAGGCGGAAATTCTTCTCCTGCTCATGCTGTTTACGCAGCAGCGCCTGCTGTTCGGTGCAGTCGCGGGTGATTTTGGCGTAACCGATCAGCTTGCCCGCATCATCGCGGATCGCGTCAATGATGACATGCGCCCAAAACGCGCTGCCATCTTTGCGGTAACGGTAGCCTTCATCTTCGAAACGGCCGGTTTTAAAGGCGGTGGTGAGATTTTTTTCCGGGATATGGTTTAGTCGATCCTGCGCGCTGTAGAAGCGTGAGAAGTGCTGTCCAACGATCTCTTCGGCCACGTAGCCTTTTGCGCGCTGTGCGCCTACGTTCCAATTTTCAACGTTGCCGTCCAAATCGAGCATGTAGATGGCGTAATCACTAACGCCTTCCACCAGCATGCGGAAACGCTGTTCCTGCTCGCGCTGTTTACGCTGCTGCTCTTGCTGCTCGGTGCAATCGCGGGTGATTTTGGCGAAGCCCAGCAGCTCACCAAATTCATCGCGGATGGCGTCGATCACCACATGCGCCCAAAACGCGCTGCCATCTTTACGATAGCGCCAGCCTTCAGTTTCGAAGCGCCCGGTCGCCATCGCTGTCGCCAGCCCGCGCTGCGGCGCGCCGTTTTTGCGATCCTCTTCGCTGTAAAACAGCGCAAAATTCTTACCCACGATTTCTTCGAGCGTGTAGCCTTTGGCACGCTGCGCGCCGGCGTTCCAGTTCGCCACGGTGCCATCGGGTTTGAGCATGTAAATGGCGTAATCCACCACGCTCTGTACCAAAAGTCGGTACATGACGTCAGAGTTATTATTCATTGTTATTCGCCTATTGCTGGCCTGGTATCGTCGAGACTATTAAGAAAATTCTTAATTATCGTGCAGACTTAAGCGCAAATACGCAGCGCTGACAAGCGCTATTCATCCACAGACAAATGTTGGTAGGTAAGTTATCGGCAGTGGCGAGAAAATGTTCAGCGGGATACTTCATAAATCATCATGCGTTGACGGCAGGCTGCCGTTACGCTTGCCACGGCAAAATGCCGTGCGGCAGGCGTCGGGTCAGGCGAGTCGCCAGCGCCATTAATAAGCACACCACCACAATCATCAGGCAGCCGACCGCCGCCGCCAGCGAAGCGGATCCGCCTTCATCGAGAAACACGATGGTCGGTCCGATGGTTTGCGTTTGCGAGGTCACCAGCAACACCGAAACCTGGATTTCATTCAGCGCGGTGAGAAACACCAGCACGCTGCCCGCCAGCGCGGACGGTGCCGCCAGCGGCAGTAAAATATCGCGCATGCGGCGCAGAAAACCGGCGCCGCACAAGCGTGCGGCTTCATCCAGTGCCGGTTCCAGTTGAGCAAATCCGGCCAACGTCGGGCGCAGCACCAGCGCGAGAAAGTTCGCCAGATAGGCGGCGAGGATGATCCACACCGTGCCATACAGCGAAACGTTGACGATCGGCAGCGGACGCAGGAAGAACAACATTGCCGCCACGCCGGTGACAATGCCCGGCAGCGCATAGGTGAGTTCACTCGCCAGCCACAAACCGCGCACCAGTTTGGTACGACGCCAGCTGAGGAAGTAGGCAAGAAACAGCGCGCAAACCGTCAAAATTAGCGCCGCCAGCGTAGTTAATCCGAGGCTGGTGAGAAACGCGTGCCGCACCGCCGGATAACCCCACAAGGCGGCGCGGAAGTTCTCCAGCGTCAGCGTTTGCCAGCTGAGCGCCTGACCAAAACCGCTGGTGAGCGCGGTGATAAGCAGCGCGCTGAGCGGCAGCAGCAAGGTCAGCGCCATCCACAGCCAGGCGACGCCTTCAATCGCCACACGCCCGCGCCCCAGCGATTGCTGCCACAGACGCGGCGCGCCGTTGACGCGCACATCATGGCGTCCGCCCAACCAGGCGCTGGCCGCCATGCCCGCCAGCGTGATCACCGCGATCAATAACGCATACACCGCCGTGTTCGGCAGCGCGCTCGGGCCAATACCATTCAGCTGCTGATACACCAGCGTGATTAGCGTGGGCACGCGTGCCGGAATCCCCAGCATCGCCTGAATACCGAAGTTGCCCGCCGCCGCGACAAAGGTCAGCGCGGCTCCGGCAAAGATCGCCGGGCGCGCCAGCGGCAGCACAATAGTGAATAGGATGCGTGCGCGAGACGCCCCGCTGGCCTGCGCCGCTTCCACCAAATCGGCGGGTAAACGGCGCAAACCGGCGCGCACGGTGAGAAACACCAGCGGCGCATTGTGCGTGCCGAGCAGCAGCACAATGCCGGTTAAGGAGTAAAGCGGCTGCTCGCCGGGCGCAAACCACGGCAATCCTAGCGTGGCGAACAGCAGCGCCAGCGGGCTGCTCGGTGCCAGCGCCTGCAGCCAGGCCAGCGCAGTCACCTGCGGCGGAATCATCAGCGGCAGGATAAACGCAAACACCCACGCGGTTTTAGCGCGCAGATCGCTGAGCGCCACCAGCCATGCGGCGGCGGTGCCGAGCACCACGGAAATCAGGGTAGAACTGAGCGCGATGAGCAAGGTATTGCCACTGGCGATCAACACGCGATCGCTCGCCAGCAGACGCGTTAAGCGCGCGATGTCCGGCACGCCGTTGGGCGCAATGGCGGTCCACACCAGCCGCATCAGCGGAGCGACCGACAGCAAACCAATCAGCAGCACCATCAATGCCAGAATCAGCCGTTCGCTGTTAACGCGCGGCGCTTTGCGCGCCGCGCTACGCCATTCGTTGCTCAACACGCTCATGCTTAGCCGCCGAAGAGCGCGGTGAACTGATCGCGCACTGCCGCATCTTCTTTAATCGCTTTCGCCACGTCCGGCGACAGCAGCTTGATTTTGTTGATCGGCGTGAAGCCTTCCGGTGCTGAGACGCGATCATCCACCGGACGGTTGCCCTGCTCGACCACCAGCTTCTGGCCTTGCTCGGACAGCATAAAGTTGACGAAAGCTTTGGCGGCCGGCAAGTTGTGCGCGGTTTTCATGATGGCAACCGGCTCGGTGACGTAAGAAACGCCCTCTTTCGGATAGACCAGATCCACCGGCGAACCCTTTTTCTTCGCCAGAATCACGTCGGCGTCGGTGATAATGCCGTACTTATCCAGCCCGCTGGCAACCGCTTTAAGCGCCGGACCGTTGCCGCCCTGCGGCGCAACGCCGATGGCCGCCAGCTTCTTATAGAAGCTCCAGCCAATCGACGGCGTGTTGATATCGGTGTGCAGCTTGTAGAGCGCCGCGCCGGAGTAGAGCGGGCTTGGCACCGCAATCTGCCCTTTATTGGCTTCCACCGCCAGCGCGTTCCAGCTATCAATCGGCTGCGCGTGCTGAGTGTTGTAAGCAATCACCGTGGCGATGATTTTAGTGCCAAAGAAGGTTTTGTCTTTATCGTAGAACGACGGATTGATGTGGCTGAGTGGCGCATCGCTGTAGCTATAAAGATGATTTTCGTTTTTCAGCGCGCCAAGGTTGATGGCGTCGGCAATCAGCAGCACATCCGGCTTAGCTTCGCCGCTCATCATTTCGGTGCGCAGCACGTTCATTAACTGCGTGGTGCCGTTGCGCGTCCACTCGACCTGCACATTGGGATAGGCGACTTTAAAGGCATCCATGGTTTGCTGGGCAATTTCCGGTGCCTGCGAGGTATAAACCACCAATTTTCCCGCTGGCGCCTCATCGGCAAGGCTGGCAGCAGAAACGAATAATCCACTGGCTAACATCAACACGTTGAACGACGTACGCATAGCATTTCCCTGAAGGTTTAAGAGTTAAGAAGGAAGAATCCAGCCGTCGCGCAGCGCCACACCGACAGTGGCGTCGACAGCGGGTAAAGGTTGATCGGCCAGCAGCAGCGTAATGCTGCATTCCGGCGCATCCAGCGGAACCACATTCAGTTGATGGTGACCGCCGCGATAAATCACCCGCTGCACGCGTGCGGCAAACTGAGGTTCGCCCGGCGCGGCTAAGTGGAAATCCACCGCGTGAAAACTGGCTTGCGCCTGTGGCTGCGGGCGCTGATGCGGCGCGCAGCGTAACGGCACGCGCAGGCCGCACAGCGTGGCAAAGGCGCGGCCATCGCCGAGCGGTTCGATATCGCTGATCGGCAGCACTTTGCCGTCATCAATAAAGCGCGCGACCATGGCATTCGCCGGTTCGCGCCACAGCGTTTGCGGCGTGGCGAACTGCATCACGCGGCCGGCATCCATCACCACGATGCGATCGGCCAGCGCCATCGCTTCATGCTGATCGTGGGTGATGTAGAGCAAGGTGGCGCGGCTGTGATGATGGAAGCGGCGAAACTCCTCTTCCATGGTGGCGCGCAGGTGGACATCAAGGTTGGCGAGCGGCTCATCGAGCAAAACCAGTGTTGGCTGCGCCACTAAACAACGCGCCAGCGCCACACGCTGACGCTGGCCGCCGGAGAGATCGGCAGGACGACGTGCGGCGAACGCTTCCAGTCCCACCAGCTCCAGCGCCTGCTGCGTGCGGCGCTCGCGTTCGGCACGCGCGACGCCGTTGACTTTCAGGCTGTAGGAGACATTTTCCGCCACCGTCATATGCGGCCACAGTGCGTAGCTCTGGAATACCACGCCAAGCTGGCGATCTTCCGGCGGCAAATGCACGCCCGGCGCGGCGAAGCAGCGGTCGCCAACGTGGATTTCTCCGGCATCGGCGGTTTCAAATCCGGCCAGCAGGCGCAGCAAGGTGGTTTTGCCGCAGCCCGACGGCCCCAATACGGCGATGAATTCTCCCTGCGCAATCTGCAGCGAGATGTCTTGCAATACCGGCTGCGCCGCAAAGGATTTGCGCAGCCCGCGCAGTGTGATTGATGCCATGTTTCTGGCCTTTCGCTAACAGTCCGGCTAAGACCCTACGACACTGTGATGACGATTCCATGACATTGGGCCAGGTCGCCATAAATGGCGACCCTACAAATGCTGGTATCCCGTCGTAGGGTCGCCATTCATGGCGACCGATTCAAAGGTGCATGCCGATATAGCGCTCATAACGCGCGGGCTTCACTCGCGTCAGATCCACTAGCACCAAACCATCGATACAGTTATTGAAATCTGGATCGCTGCCGAAATCGATAAACTGCACGCCGCCCGGCTCGCACACCTCGGAATATTGCTTGTAAAGCGTCGGAATGGCGGTGCCGAGGTTCGCCAGCAGATGCTTCAACCGCCGTAAATCTTCGCTGTAGTTATCGCCGGTGAACTGCGCCAGCACTTCCGGCAGCGAGGCTGGATAAGGGCGGCGTGAGGTGGCCAGCGGCAGTTCGGTGGGGAAATACATGCGATAGAACGCCACCAGCAGATCGCGCGCCGCCAGCGGCATGCCGCCCGAGATCGAGACCGGACCAAACAGATAGCGGGTTTCCGGATACCTGGCGATGTAGGCACCAATGCCCATCCACAGATAATCGAGGCCGCGTTTACCCCAATAAGCGGGCTGAATAAAACTGCGGCCCAGCTCCAGACCTTGATTGATGATCGGCAACATGCGCTCGTCGTAGTGGAACAGGCTATCGCTATAAATACCTTCCAGCCCACGGCGCTCCAGCTGCTCAGCGCCGGGAATAAAGCGATAGGCACCGACGATCTCCAGCGCATCGTCATCCCACAGAATCAGGTGATAGTAATCGTCATCGTATTTGTCGAGGTCGCGACGACGGCCGCTGCCCTCGCCCACTGCGCGGAACGCCACTTCACGTAAACGTCCAAGCTCACGCAGCAACGGCACCCAACTGGCACCGTTACGTCGCCACAGGTAGATCTGCTTGCCATCCGGCAGCGTGCCGAGTCGCTCGCTCTCCATCAGCGCTTTTTTCAGCTCGGCGCGATCTTCCGGTCGCGCAATCGCCGCTTCGGTCTGGAACAGGCCACGCCGCCCTTGTCCAATGCGATACAGATGTTTGCGCAGCCGCTTCGCCAGCTCTTTGCCGGGCGTGTGGCCATCATGCCAGTTGGCAAACGGAATCTGCTCGCCAATGTGCAGCTTGATGCGCGAACCGCGCTGGCGAAACATTTCGCGCACCAGCATCAGTAATGCCAGCGGCGAGGCAATTTTAGCGGCGGCGTAGAACGCCAGACTGTTGCGCCCCACCACATGCACCGGCACGATTGGCGCGCGAGCGCGGGCGGCAAGGCGTAAAAAGCTGTGATGCCAGTGACGATCGCGCACGCCACGGCTGGAAAGCCGCGACACTTCGCCCGCTGGGAAGATGATCAGCACGCCCTGATTATCGAGATGCTGCTGCATGTGCGTCAGCTGTTCGCGGCTGGTGCGGTTGCCCATGTTATCCACCGGCAGCATCATGTTGTTGATCGGTTCCAGCATCATCAGCATGCGGTTGGCAACAATTTTCACATCGCGCCGCACCTGCGAAACCGCCGCCAGCAGCGCCAGGCCATCCAGCGCACCGAGCGGATGATTAGCAACAATCACCACCGGCCCACGCGTTGGGATCTGCTCCAAATCACGTTCGCTCAGTTCACAACGTACATCCAGATGCTCCAGCACTTGCTCCACCATATCCACGCCTTTGAGGTGGCGATAGCGGGCGGCAAATGCCTGGAATTCATGTTCACGAACCGCCCATTTCAGGGCTCTTTTCTGCCAGTTCGCCGGTTGATGGCCAGGCCAGTAAGTATCGAGAAGCTGATCAACTGAAAACATCATTCACCTTTTTATGCGCAGCGGTTTATCGCCTCGACGTTAAAACGGCTTGTTTTCAGATTTATGACTGCCGCCCAGTAAGAATGGATAAATCAGCAAGGTGCATTGTTCTAACGCATAAAAACCATCGATTGATCTTAAAAGGAGAAAATCAAGACATGGCTTAAATCTTAATGTTAAGCCCCGTGAATTAATCTGGTCACACCTCTGGTTGTGTTTTTTATGAGTGTTTTAACCCTTGGGTTTTTTCTTTTTTTTTCTGGGCTACACATATGATTCATTCGGTATTTATTGTTGATGACCATCCGCTAATCTGTGCGGGTATTCAGGCACTATTAGATTCTTATCACTATGCAATTGTCGGTATTGCGCAGAAAGGAGATTTACTGATTACCGAGTTACACCAAATGCGTCCGGACGTTTTACTGCTTGATCTCACCATGCCCGGTCGTGCCGGTATTCCGCTGATTGCGGATATCAAGCGCGCGATGCCAGAACAGAAAATCATCGTATTCACTGCGTCAGAAAGCCTTTTTTATCAACGATGTTGCTTGCAATTAGGCGTTGAAGGTTATGTCTACAAGCGCGGGAATTTAGACACGCTGATTACCGCAATAAAAGAAGTGGAACACGGCAAACGTTTTTATCCCGTAACCCATGCCGCTGCTGATGCCGGCGAATTGATTGAAAGCGAGAAATTGATGAGCCTGACGCGACGTGAATTGATTGTTTTAGTCAAACTCGCGTCGGGAATGAGTAATAAAGAGATTGCTTCACAATTGCAGTTGAGTAGTAAAACTGTGAGTACCTATAAAATAAAAATCCTGCGCAAATTAGGATTGAAAGGGATTAGCGGAATTAATATGACTGCGAAGATGAATGAGTTGGTGTGAATGGGCAGGTCGCCATTAATGGCGACCCTACTGATTAGAGCTTTAACGGCGGCAGCTGTGAAAAGACACTCAACAGGCCTTTACTCCACAGCTGACGAATTTGTGAAAAATAGGGATGATGTTCGGTGATGTGATATTGCTCGCTGTCACTGAAACTGTCGGTGCGATAGACCATCACATCCAGCGGCAAGCCCACCGAAATATTACTCGCCAGCGTCGAATCCATCGAAATCAACGCGCACTGCATCGCCTGACTCAGCGGCGTTTCGTAACGCAGCACGCGGTCAATAATCGGTTTACCGTACTTGCTTTCACCAATCTGAAAATAAGGCGTATCCACACTGGCTTCGATGAAGTTGCCCTGCGGGTAGATCTGGAACAGTCTCGGCTCTTCGCCGCGAATCTGCCCGCCCAGCAGCAGCGTGCCGCCAAACTCTTCGCCATCGCGCTTGATCACCTCGCGCAGCGTTTCGCCCACCATCAGCGCAATGTCATACAGCGATCGTCCATTCAGCAAATTCGGTTGATCGTTATCGCCGTTGTTGCGTCGCAGCAGGCTCAGCACGCTCTGCGTGGTGGCCAGATTGCCGGCACTTTGCAGCACCAGCGTGCGTTCATCATCGACCTGAAACACATGCAATTTGCGGAACGAGGAAATATGATCGACGCCCGCATTGGTGCGTGAATCGGATACAAAAATCATCCCTGACGATAAACGCATTGCCACACAATAAGTCATAGTCACGCCTGTTCTGATTACTGCTGCGCATGCACCTGAAGCACCGCAGCCACCGCCAGCATATCTTCACCGCCGCCGCCCAGTCGCATACCGCGCACCGGACACGCATCGAGATAATCCACGCCGACCGCCAGGCGTAAATGCTGGCGCGTGCTGCGGGTATTATTGGTGATATCAAAGCTGTGCCAACTGCCATCCAGCCAGGCTTCAACCCAGGCGTGAGTGGCGACGTGCTCAACGTTTTCAGTATAGAGATAGCCGCTTACATAGCGCGCCGGAATCCCTAAACTACGACAGCAGGCGAGAAACACGTGACTGTGATCCTGGCAAACGCCACTGCCGGCGGCAAATACTTTCGTGGCGGCATCAGTAACCAAGGTGCTACCGGGACGATACGGCATCTTCAGCAGCAGTTCATCCATGAGTTTTTCCAGGCTAGCCAGCGGTTTTTCCGGTCGCCAGTAGCGCTTGGCGAACTCACGGATTTCACCGTCAGGCTGCGTCAGCGGCGATGAGCGCAGAAACACCAACGGCGACAATAACGATTCAGGATCGGGCGCCCATTCGCCATCATCAAGGATCTCCACCACGCCGCGCGCGGCGATATCCAACTGCTGATGCGGCGTATCCAGCGTCAGCACATGCATTACATTGCCGTACGCATCCTGCGTGCAGGTGGCTTCACACGGCAGCTCGAGATCCCACGAGATTATCTGCTGATGCACCGAATTTTGCGGCGTCAGGCGCAGATATTGGGTGCTGAGTGTCACCTGATGCTCGTAGGCGTAACGGGTTTTATGCTCGATGTTCAGTCTCATTTCGCCTCCAGATAGGTGTGATTAATGCTGTCTGCCAGCGCATTCAGGCGCGTCAGGAATTCATTGAGCCAGTGATATAAGCCTTCCTGAGTCAGGCTTTCCCAGGTACTGAAGCGCATCTCGGCCAGCAGCACGGTGATCAAATAGCGCGGGCGATCTTCGCCGCTGCTGCCGATGTTCTCTAACTGCGTGGCGATCTCATCAATACAGGAGTGCAGCGATCGCGGACTTTCGCTGCGCAGGATCAGCATCTCATTGACCAGATCGGGCAACAGCTGCTGCTTGAAGATGGCGTTGTAAGCTTCACGCGCCGATACCGCGCGCAATAAGGTGTCGAGGCAATAATACTCGCGTACCGAATCCGACTGCTGCTCCAGCAATTGCTGATTCACGCTCAGCAAACGCGCGGTGCCGTCGCTGCGCTCCATCAAGGTGCCGATACGGATAAAACTCATCGCATCGCCGCGCAGCAAGGTGCCGAACATCGCGCCACGAAAAAGGTGCGAGCGCTCTTTCACCCAATCGAAAAAGGTGTCGGCGTTAGCGCTGGTAATGCCGCGCCGCCGCGTGTTGCGCATCTCAATCCACGTCGAGTTGATGCTCTCCCACACTTCCGACGACAAACTGCCGCGCACCGCATGCGCGTTGTTCCACGCCTCCTGCCAGCAGCTAAAAATGCTGCACGGATTGCGGTCGTCGAGGGCGAAGAAGTTGAACAGCTGCGGCATGGTGAAGCGGCCATTCAGGGTTTCAAACAGTTCCCGTGTGCCGGTGAGATTGAGCGGCAGCAGCAGCTCATCGCCCTGGCTACCGCGAACCGGCATTAATGACAAACGGTTGGTCACGTCCAACACGCGTGCGAGTTGTTCTGCGCGTTCGAGATAGCGCGCCATCCAATAAAGGCCACTGGCCGTGCGGCTTAGCATGATGCGTCATCCTCCAGAACCCACGTGTCCTTGGTGCCGCCGCCCTGCGACGAGTTCACCACCAGCGAACCTTCGTTCAGCGCCACGCGGGTTAAGCCGCCGGGCACCAGACGAATATCCGCGCCGCACAGCGCAAACGGACGCAGATCGATATGGCGTGGCGCGAGGCCGTTGTCGATAAAAGTCGGGCAAGTCGAGAGCGACAGCGTGTCCTGCGCGATGTAGTTTTCTGGCCGCGCTTTGAGGCGATCGCGGAAATCACTCAGCTCCTGCTGGCTCGCCACCGGCCCAATCAACATGCCGTAACCGCCAGCGCCGTGTACCTCTTTCACCACCATTTTCGCCAGGTTGGCCAGCACATAGGTGAGATCCTGCGGTTTGCGGCATTGCCAGGTCGGCACGTTATTGAGGATCGGATCCTCGTCGAGGTAGAAGCGGATCATGTCCGGCACATACGGGTAGATCGATTTGTCATCGGCGACGCCGGTACCGATCGCGTTCGCCAGCACCACGTTGCCGGATCGATACACCGATAATAAGCCCGGCACGCCGAGCATCGAATCCGGGCGGAACGCCAGTGGATCGAGGAAGGCATCATCCACGCGACGATAGATCACATCGACTTTGCACGGCCCGGCGGTGGTGCGCATCATCACTGCGCCGTCTTTCACAAACAGATCGGCGCTCTCCACCAGCTCAACCCCCATCTGCTGTGCGAGGAAGCTGTGCTCAAAATAGGCGCTGTTAAAGCGGCCCGGCGTCAGTACTACCACCACCGGATCGTTGACCGGCGAACTTTCCCGCAAGGTTTGCAGCAGATGCGAGGGATAACGCTCAACCGGCGCGATGTGCTGTCCGGCGAACAACTCCGGATAGAGGCGCATCATCATCTTGCGGTTCTCCAGCATGTAGGAGACGCCAGACGGCGTGCGCAGATTGTCCTCCAGCACGTAATATTCGCCATCGTTATTGCGCACCATATCCACGCCGACAATGTGCGCGTAGATATTGCGATGCAAATCGACGCCTTGCATACAGGGCTGATATTGATCGTTCACCAGCACCTGTTCGGCAGGCACGATGCCGGCTTTGAGGATCAGTTGCTGATGATAGATGTCGTGCAGGAAGGCGTTGAGGGCCTGCACGCGCTGGCGAATGCCGCGATCGAGCATTGCCCACTCGCTGGCAGGAATAATGCGCGGCACGCTGTCGAAAGGAATTAAACGTTCCGCGCCGCCATCATCACCGTAAACGTTGAAAGTAATACCGACTCGATGAAACAGCAGTTCCGCCTCTTCGCGCTTGCGCGCCACTGCCTCTTTGTCCGCCTGTTGTAACCATTCCCAGTATTGCTGGTAGTGAGCGCGGTGTTGGCCATCGCTCAGCAACATCTCATCATAGAAGTGCGATGCTATCTGATAGCTTTCTTTCATGATTTACCCGGCGCTTGTCTAGAGATATTTCTCTCCTGCACAAACTGTGCCAGAGGCTTGCCCCCGGCATGGCACACGCGCCGCGTAGATGGAAATGGCTGTTTTGCACTTTACTGGTGCATCAGCTGCTGCGCGATTGGCAGCCAGATCTCCGTCATCGCGCCTTCGCCACCGGTAAAGGGATCGCGGTGCGGCAGTGGAACATGCTGGATTTTCTCCTTCGACGCACGTAAACGCGACGGCTCATCACGCACGGTTTCCGGGGACATGCCTTCAGGATAGGCGCCTACGGTGAAAAAATCCTCTGAGGCAAATACCTGTTTGTGGCCGACGCCTGCGGGGATCAGCACCGCATCGCCTTCACGCAGCGTCACCATGCGACCGCTGTCGCCTCCAAATAGCACTTCCGCCCAACCGGCAGCCACGCCCAGCACTTCATGGGTGTTCGGATGGTAATGCGTATACGGGAAGATCGGCGCACGCCACGCGGCGGGCCAACCGTTGCGGGTAAAGGTGGTTTCAAACCAAGCCGCGCTGTCTTCGGTTGGATTTTCAGCGTCATACGGCACGATGCCGGGCCAGATAATTAGCGGTAGCGGATTATTAGGCACGCCGCCGGACGGCAGCGACAGCATCAAATGTTGCGGATTGCTGGAGGATCCAGCAGAAAAGGTGCCGGCGGCGAAAGACATCAGTAACAGCAGGCTGGAGTGGTTGGCAGTCATACTCTTTCTCCGGTTAATCACGATGCTTAATTGTGGCTTACCAAAGCGGCATTGCAATGTGCTCCCGGCGACAAAATTCACAAAAAAGAATGATTTAGCTAACTAAAGTCAAATTTATTGGCAACATTATTAACATCGCGTGCGGGGGATTGATGGTCGCCATTAATGGCGACCCTACGATGGATCGCCGTATAAATTTTAAACGAAAAAAAACCGGTGGATTTCGCCACCGGTCGAATCAAAAAAAGCGATTCAAAGGCACTGACAGGTTATCGCAGGCGCTCAGCGATGGGTTTCACAACGTTCTCCCCTTCGCGGCCATAAAATTGGAATAAGGTTTCTGCAGCGGCATCGGTTAACACCAGAATTTCGATACGGCGATTACGCGCACTCATCGCATCTTCTCTATCCAGCGGCATACGTGAGGCCATTGCATTAACCTGCAACACGCGCTCACTCTCCAGCCCACCACGCTCCAGCGCGCGGCGCGCCGCCAGTGCGCGATCGCCGGACAGATTCCAGTTGTTGTAGGCGGCATTGCCGCTGTATTGCGCGGCATCGGTATGCCCGCTGATCATGATTTTGTTATCGATGCGGTTAAATACCGGGCCGAGTTCGGTCAGCAATTTCTGGAAATAAGGCGTCAACACCGCACTACCGCGTGGAAACATCATGCGCGACTGATCGTCCTGCACCAGGATGCGCAGGCCTTGCGGCAGGGTTTCCAGCGACAGTACATCCTGGGCGTTATAGCTTTTGATGATGTGTTGAATCTGCTGGTACAGTTTCGCCAGCTCAGCATCGGAGCGTGACAGCACGCTATCGAGATGTTCCTGTGGTTTGCCGCCCGATTGCAGCATTTCACCGGCTTTGGCGGTTTCTTCCGCTTTGCTTAGTTCCAGCGTGTCGCCAATCAGCGCATCACTCTTGCCGCCGTGTTGCTCAAACGGGTTGAACGCCGCGCCATCAAAAATTGATGCACCATTCAATTGGGCGACGATCTCTTTACGCTCTTCGACACTCACCGACGCGGTAATCCACAGCACCATAAACAGCGCCATCATCGCCAGGGTGAAGTCGGCAAAAGCAACTTTCCACGCGCCACCGTGATGGCTGTGATTCGCCCTCTTAGCGGCACGTTTGATGATCAACTTCGTGGTGGTGACCAAAGGCGCAGAGCGTATCTCGGAAGTATCAGCGCGCTTTACGTTGGATGCGTTGCTCGGCAAGCAGATGGCGATCGATGCCGATCTCAATGCCGGCTTACTCAATCAGGAACAGGCCGGCCTGCGCCGTAAAGATGTGGCGAACGAGGCCGACTTCTACGGGGCAATGGATGGCGCATCTAAGTTCGTGCGTGGTGATGCCATCGCCGGGATCATGATCCTGCTGATCAACGTGATTGGCGGTATTTTGATTGGTGTGTTCAAGCACGGTTTGCCGGCAGGACAAGCGTTTGAACAGTATGTGTTGCTGACCATTGGTGATGGTTTAGTCGCGCAGATTCCATCGTTACTGCTTTCAACTGCGGCGGCGATTATCGTTACGCGCATCAGCGATGGTGCGGACATGGGCGATGACATTAAGTCTCAGCTGCTGGCAAAGCCGGGAACGCTTTATACCGCAGCAGCCGTCATGTTTGTGCTGGCCATCGTGCCTGGCATGCCACATACGGTGTTTCTGCTGTTCGCCGGTCTGCTGCTGTTCTCCGCCTGGCGTCAGGGCCGTGGAATAAAAGCACCGACCAAAGATCACAACGACATGGATGCCATCCAGCAGGCGCTGGCGCAACCGGAAGATCAGCTGGCAATTGGCTGGGATAATATTCCGATGGTGGAGCCCATTGGCCTGAATCTCGGCTATAAGCTGGTGACGTTGGTGGATAAAGGTAAAGGTGCGCCGCTGACTCAACGGATGCGCGGCGTGCGGCAAGTGGTGTCTGAAACCAGCGGCGTGCTGCTGCCGGAGATCGCCCTGCGTGAGGATTTTCATCTCAAGCCCGCGCAGTATGCAATAAAGATCAACGGTGTACGTACCGCTGTGGGTGAAGTGCATGCCGATCGCCTGATGGCGATCCCCACGCCTGAACAGTATGGCGAGATCGATGGCGTGCTGGATATTGATCCGGCTTACAACATGACGGTGACGTGGATTTTACCCGAGCAGAAGGCGAAGGCGCTTAATCTGGGTTATCAGGTAGTGGATTGCGCCAGCGTGGTAGCAACGCATGTCAATAAAGTGGTGCGCGAGAATCTGCCAGAGTTGTTCAATTATGACGACATCACGCAGCTGCATCAAAGATTGGCGAGCGTGGCACCAAAACTGTCCGACGATCTTAATGCGGCAGTGAATTACAGTTTGCAGCTGAAAGTCTATCGCTTACTGCTCAATGATCAGGTGTCGCTGAAAGACATCACCACCATCGCCACCACCTTGCTGGAAAGCGCGTCGATCACCAAAGATCCGATCCTGCTCTCTTCCGATGTGCGCTTCGCCTTGCGCCGTGCGATGGTGGCGGCGATTGCGCCAGACAATAAACCGTTGTCGGCGTATACGCTGGAGAACAGTCTTGAGAACCTGCTGCTGGCGGCGCTGAATCAGGCGCAGCAAGCCGGCAAAGTGGCGCTGGATAGCTTCCCGGTGGATCCGAATATCCTGACGCAGCTACAAAGCACGCTGCCGGTGATGATGGAGCAGCTGAAAGCGCAGAACCTGACGCAGGTGTTGTTGGTAACGCCGCAGCTGCGTCCGCTGATTGCGCGCTACGCACGTCTGTTTGCAAACGGGCTGAATGTGCTGTCGTATAACGAAGTTCCGGATGATGCGAATTTGCAGATTGTGGGGCAAGTAAGTTAGTAAATGCCTGACCGTTGCATTTTTCGGTCACCATAAATGGCGACCCTTCTCATGTTTGATACGGTTTTTGTAGGGTGCGCATTCATGCGCACCTCAACTGTTATAAAAAATCACATCAAATCTGTCTCTAATTCGCTTCACTGTTATGTGCTTTACTGGCAGGCAGTGATAATTAGAGGTGAACAATGGACGCGATCAAACAAATTCTGCTCGACGAAATCGCCACGCTGAACCGCGAAGGACAGCGTGATAATTTGCCGCGCTTTAGCTTTTCCTTCCTCAAAACCCATCCGGGACTCTGGGCCATCATGTATCTGTGCTACGCGCTGTGCGTGGCGCTGATCTTCTCAACCGACATGCTCGGCTGGCCAGCTTTCTGGTTTGCCACGGCGTTTGTGGTGGTGATGAGCGTGCTGATGCTGATGGATATCAACCCGAAATATCGCTTCGAAGATATCGATACGCTGGATCTGCGCGTGTGCTACAACGGCGAGTGGTATTACGTGCAGCCGGTTTCGCAGCAGGCGCTGGACAAAATTCTCGATAATCCGCACACGCCGGATCGCGTGCGCAGCGGTATTGATCGCCTGATGAAGCAGAAAGGTGAAGTGGATTTCTACGACGTCTACTATCTCACCTGGGGCCACCAGCAGGCGGCCCACGTTTAGCCGTTTAGCCTGGCGATCAGTTTTCCCAGTGTCTCTACCGCCGCTTCGGCGCGTGCATCCCACGGCCAGGCGGTGTTAAAGCGGAAACAGTGACTGAAACCTTCGCTGCTGGAAAACAGCTGGCCGGGCGCGATGCTGATCCCCTGCTGCAACGCCAAATGATAGAGCTCTGTGGTGTTGATGTGCGCAGGCAGCGCAACCCAGAGAAAATAGCCGCCCGGCGTGTCGCTGATGCTGGCATCGGCAGGTAATACGCGGCGCAGCGCCTGTTGCGCCAGCTGCTTACGCTTTGCCAGCGTCTGACGCAGCTTCTTTAAATGGGTATCGTAGCTGCGCGTGCTGAGGAAATCGGCGAGTGCCAACTGCATCGGCGCGCTGGTCGATAGCGTGCTCATCAGCTGAATACGCTGCACGCGCTGCGCGTGTCGTCCTGCTGCCACCCAACCGACGCGAAATCCCGCCACCAGATTCTTCGAAAAACTGCCGCAGTGCAGCACGTTGCCGTCGCGATCAAAGGCTTTGGCCGGCAGCGGTTTGTCATGGCCTTCATACAGATCGCCATACACATCGTCTTCAATCATCGCCACGTTGTAGCTTGCCAGTAGTGCCACCAGCTGCTGCTTGCGCTCGGCGCTCAGGGTAAAGCCGAGCGGATTTTGTCGGTTGGTCATCAGCCAGCAGGCTTTCACCGGCCAGCGCTGCAGCGCCTGCTCCAGCTCCTGCAGATCCATGCCGTGTTCCACATCGCTGGCGATGGCAATCGCGTTCAACTTGAGACGTTCAATCGCCTGCAGCGCGCCATAAAACGACGGGTTTTCGAGGATCACCCAATCGCCGGGTTCAGTGACCGCTTGCAGGCTCAGATTGAGCGCTTCCATTGCACCGTTGGTGATGACGATGTCATCCGGCGACAGCGTAATGCCCTGCTGCGCATAGCGCTGAGCCAGAATTTTACGCAGCGCTTCATTACCTGGCGGCAGGTTATTGAGTGCATCGGTGGGTTTCAGGTTGTGTGAGACTTTAACCAGCGAGCGCATCAGCTGGCGCTGCGGGAAGAGTTCAGGATCGGGAAAGGCAGAGCCAAACGGCATGATGGCGGGATTACGCGTGGCCTGCAGCACGTCAAATACGAAGCTGTTGGTATCGGCCTGATCGGTTTTGGCGATCTCCTGGGTTGGCAGCCGAGGACGGCTCTCGGCGGCACGCGGCGCCACGTAGTAGCCAGATTGCGGCTTTGAGACGATCCAGCCCTGACTCTCCAGCACTTCATAGGCGTGCATCACCGTCATCAGGCTTAATCCGCTTTGTTCCGCCTGCTGGCGTAAAGATGGCAGTTTTTCGCCCTGCGGCCAGATGCGGGCCTCGATTTGCGTGCGAAGCTGCTCCACCAACTGCTGATATTTCGCCACCCTAACTCCGATGTAGAGGATTTGGCGGCTAGTTTCCCTCACCCTAACCCTCTCCCGCAAGCGGGAGAGGGAATGAATCGGCGTTAAGGCATGCGCTCCAGCTCTAACACTTCTTCGTAGAAATTCGGTAGCTCAGCAATACGCTCCGGCGGAACCGGTTTACCCAGCAAATAGCCCTGCAAGGTATCGCAGCCCAAGCCGGTGAGGAACGCCTGCTGATCCTGAGTTTCCACTCCTTCAGCCACCACTTTCAGGTGCAGCGACTGCGCCAGCGCAACAATAGCGGAAACGATGGTGGCATCTTCGGAGTGCTCCTGCAGTTCGTTAACGAAGGCGCGATCGATTTTTAGCTCGCTGGCCGGTAACCGCTTGAGATACAACAAGCTGGAGTAGCCAGTGCCGAAATCATCAATCGAGGCTTTCACGCCCATATTGGTGAGCTCGGTGAGGATACGCACGCTCTCTTCGGGATCGCGCATCGCCGTGGTTTCGGTGACTTCCAGCGTCAGCAGCTCAGCCGGAATCTGGTGCTGCGCCAGCGCCTCGGTAACGGTTTCGACCAGGTTATTCTGCTCAAACTGCAGCGCCGAGAGGTTAACCGCCACCGACCAGTGCGGATGGCCTTGCAGATGCCAGGAACGCAGCTGGCGACAGGCTTCGTTGATCACCCAGTTGCCGATGTTAATGATCATGCCGGTCTTTTCCGCCATCGGCAGGAAGGCGTCCGGTGCCAGCAAGCCGCGTGAAGGATGCTGCCAGCGCAACAGCGCTTCAAAGCCAAGGATCGGGCCGCTCGGCGCGCAATATTTTGGCTGGTAAAACAGGCGTAACTCTTCGTTGTCCAGCGCTTGCCACAGATCGTTGTTCAGCTGCAATTGCGACTGCGCCAGCGTGTTCATCGACGGCTGGAAGAAGGTGTAACCGTTGCGACCATTGTTTTTGGTGTGATACATGGCGGCATCGGCGTTGAACATCAGTTCGCGCTCATCTTTGCCATCGCCCGGATAGACCGCAATACCGATACTCAGCGACACCACCAGCTCATAGCGCGAGATATCGAACGGACGATCCACCGCTTTCACCAGCGTATCGGCAACTGCTGCGGCATCGTTGGGATCATCAATTTCCAGCAGCAGTACAAACTCGTCGCCGCCCATGCGCGCCAGCGTGTAGTGCCCTTTCATCTGTTCGGTCATGCGCTCAGTCACACCGATCAGCAAATTGTCGCCAACGTGGTGACCAAAGGCGTCGTTAACTGCTTTGAAGCCGTCGAGATCCATAAACATCAGCGCAAACTGCGACTTCTCGCGGTTGGCTTTATTGAGAGCTTGTTCGAGGCGATCTTCCAGCAAAATACGGTTGGGTAAGCGCGTCAGGTTATCGTGCAGCGCCAGCTGCGCTAATTCGCGGTTGGCCTCGGCCAGCGAATGGGCAAGGATGGAAGTGCGTGCCTGCAGACGCGCATCCAGCATCGAGACCAGCAAGGTAATGCCGAGGATCGCCAGCGTTACCACTGTCACCACAATCGCCAGCCAGTTGCTGTTAACGCCCATTTGCGTCGCGTGGCTGTGCATCGGGAAGTTGGCCGCCGCCATGCCGGTGTAGTGCATACCCGCAATCGCGCAGCCCATCACCACCGATGCGCCTAAACGCAACACGGTGACGCGGCCGTGGCCTTCGCGCAGGTTAAACGCCAGCCACAGCGCGGCACCCGACGCCACCAGCGCAATCGCCACCGATGCCGCCACCCAACCCCAATTCCACGTAATGCCAGGCGCAAACATCAGCGCTGCCATGCCGGTGTAGTGCATCGCCACCACGCCGGAACCCAGCACCAAGGCGCCGCCGCACAGTCGCGGCCACGGCAACGTCGGCGTTGAACACACCAGCCATAGCGCAAATACCGACGCCAGCACCGCCACCACCATTGAGGTGACAGTAAGTGTGGGATCGTAGCTCATCACCATATCGACGCTCATCGACAGCATGCCGATGAAGTGCATCGCCCAGATGCCGACGCCCATAGCGAATCCACCGCCAAATAACCAAACCAGCGCCACCTTGCCAGTTGAGGAAGCCACGCGTCCTGCCATATCTAGTGCAGTAAACGAGGCCAGCATTGCCACCAGGATCGAGACGATGACGGTAAACGAGTCGTACGAAGTCACTAACATAGTGATTTCCCAAGTAAAAGCCGGTTTGAGTCAGCTGTGGTGTTGTTGTTAAAAGTGAGATCTATTGGTTTTATTGTAGGAATTATCGGCAGCGTAACTGCCGATCTGAGTTTTTGAACGATGAAACCTTCCGATGCGGAAGAAAATAAAAATTGTTTATTGCGCGCCAGCCAACGGCACCACGTTATCGCTAAACGCCAGCGGCACGGTAAGCGCAGCGGTAAATTCACCGATGCGATCGGCTGGCGTGGGCTTGCCGAGCAGATAACCTTGCAGTGTGTCGAAGCCTAAACCAGTGAGCAAACGCTGCTGCTCCTCGGTTTCGACGCCTTCCGCCACCATGCGCAAGTTGAGCGTTTGCGCCAGCGTCAACATCGCTGTCACCACCGTGGCGTCTTCACTGCCGGCGCGCAAACTGTTGATAAAGGCGCGGTCGATTTTTAGCTCGCTGGCTTCAAGATGTTTCAAATGCAGCAAGTTGGCGTAGCCGATGCCGAAGTTATCGATCGCCACTTTCACCCCAAGACGATGCAGCTCGGCAATGCGTTGCTGGCTGAACTGCGGATCGCGCATCGCGATGTTCTCGGTAATTTCCAGCATCAACGCCCCTTCCGGGATCTGATGGTGCTGCAACGCCTGACGCAGGCTCTCAATCAGGTCACGCTGCTGGAACTGCAAAGCCGAGAGATTAACCGACACCGTCCAGTCACCGTTACCTTCATCGTGCCACTGCTTCAGCTGGCGGCAGGCTTCATTAATCACCCAGTTACCCAGCGCGACAATTTGCCCGGTTTTCTCGGCGCGCGCCAGGAACATATCCGGCATCAGCAGCCCGCGACGCGGATGCTGCCAGCGCAGTAGCGCCTCAAAGCCGATTAATACCGTGCCGCCCGCGCGGAATTTTGGCTGATAGAACAGGCGCATCTCCTGATATTCCAGCGCGTTCCACAGATCGTTGGCCAGCGCCAGCTGATGCTGCGCCACCGCGCTCATCGCCGGTTCAAACAGGCACCAACCGTTACGGCCACTGTGTTTGGTGTGATACATGGCGGAGTCGGCGTTGAACATCAACTCCTGCTGGCTGCGGCCGTGCAGCGGGAAGATAACAATGCCAACGCTCAAGGAGACGCGCAGCGAATAGCGATCGAGATCGAACGGCGCATCAATTACCTGCACCAGCCGCTGTGCCAGTTTGGTGGCCTGATGAAGATGGTATTGCGGACACAGCAGCACGAATTCATCGCCACCCAGACGCGCCAGCAGAATCTCTTCAGCGAGTTCATCCCGCAAACGATCGGCTACGGCAATCAGCAGGCGGTCGCCGACGTGATGGCCCCAGGTATCGTTAATGGCTTTGAAACCATCGAGATCCATGAACATCAGCGCAAAATTCTCATCCTGCAGCGTCGCCTGTTTGATCTGCGTGGTGAGTTGCTGCTCCAGCATCACGCGATTCGGCAGCGCGGTGAGGTTGTCATGCATCGCCAGCTGGCGCAGCTCGCTGTTGGCGCGCTTAAGCTTGGCGGCGAGGCGCGCGGCGCGTAGCTGCGCATCCAACATCGAGATCAGCAACATCAGCCCGAGAATACTCAGCGTAATAATCGTGACCCACACCGCCAGTCCCTCTTCACTGGCACCCTGATGTTGCATGCTCACTGGCATAACAAACTCAGCTGCAGCCATGCCGGTGTAGTGCATCCCGGCAATCGCAATCCCCATTACCAGCGCTGCGCAGGCGCGCAGTAACAGCAGGCTTTCGCCCTGGCGCAGATGAAACGCCAGCCATAACGCCGCGCCCGATGCGGCATAGGCAATCAGCACCGAGAGCGCCACCAGCGGCAGATTCCAGTTAATGGGGGTTTCAATCATCAGCGCGTTCATGCCGAGGTAATGCATGACAATGATGCCGCTGCCCATGATCAGGGTGCCGCGCACCAGGCGTCGGCGGGTGAGATGACTGCCCTGAACGCCCTGTGCAAAAGCGAAGATGGCGGTGATAATCGCCACCAGCAATGAGATGGCGGTGAGCTCGACGTCGTAGCGCATGGTCATTGGCATCATCATCGCCAGCATGCCAATAAAGTGCATCGCCCACACGCCGATGCCCATCGCGGTGCCTCCGCCGATCAACCACAGTTTTGCCAGACAACCGCGTGAAACGGCAACGCGCCCGGCGGTATCTAAGGCGGTAAACGCGGCAATGAAGGCCACGATCAGTGAAACGGTAACCAGAACGCTATCCCAGGTAACCAGCAGCATGTGCGCTCCTAAATTCCACCCGCTGCGGAGCAGGTGCGGTGTCGTCAAATTAGAACAAGGATGATAAAGCGCCGATCAAGGGCGATTAATGACCGCCTGCGGCGAAACTCAACAAAAAGTCGATCCAGACAAATCTGGAGTCGTCGTGCGGATTTTTTTTATTTTCATCGTCAGTCGTTAAGCGAAAAATTAATAATATCTGATTAATGCACGAACATAACATTGAACCGAAGCGCGCGGTAGAGGGAGGAATCATCGGCTGTTTAGTTTTTTTAACCGCTCGCTACCCCTTGTGAATACTGAGTTATCGGCGAAAAGTGTGAATTGATTAGGGAAAAATTGAACCATCGGCGCACAAGGGCCGATTTGCTGATCTATAGTAAAGAAAACTGATATAAATCATTAATCCACCATCTAGGATTTTTCTTAGATGGCAGGCGCTTACGCTGTCGAGCCGATTGCGGCTCTTGTTTGATTTCGGATGTATTTCCATAAATGTATGACCAGGTGAAAAAGCACTGACCTTGGATAATCAGTAAGGAATGATTATGAAACTCAAGCTTTTTCTTGTGGCTACTAGCCTAAGCGCCGCGCTAGCCCCTACTGCTGTTTTTGCCGCCACCACAACGGGAACCATCAATGCAACGTTGACGCTGACCACCGGTTGTTTGGTGAACGGTCAATCGGCAACGACAGGGGTGAACTTCGGTACCCTGAACTTTGGTAGCAGCGCAGCCACCTTTGATACCCTCAACGCCACGCTGGTCGGCGCCTCGGGTAACGGCATCTTTGTCCGCTGCACCACCGGACAAACCTTTAACGTGCAGGTCACCAGCAGTAATGCCGCTCCGGCGACCATTTACGGCACGGTGAGCGGCCAGCCACGCTACCTGATCCTCGGCTCCAACAATACGCAGGGCATTGCTTATACGCTGTATAGCGACGCCGCCTTTACCACTGCTATCGCCAACAACACCAATATCGCTGCCAGTGGCACCACGGATCCGACGCTCGGTACCAACTACGCCATTTATGGTCGCGTGGTGGGCGGCGGCTTTAACCCGTTGATTCCCGCAGGCACCTACACCGACACCATTAACGTGGCGGTGAATTACTGAGGGAAAGGATAATCAGGGTGGCCGTGGTGCAGCGGTTGATGCACAGTGCAGGCGGCCTTGCCCTGCTGATAGGGAGCGTCTCCGCCTGGGGGTTGCCCACTGCAACGTTTCAGGTTTCAGCATCAGTAGTGGCAGGCTGTGTCGTCTCCGGTACCAATACCGGGGTCTTTGGCACGCTTGATTTTGGAACACAGTCTGGCGTGGCTTCCAACAGCGTCAGCGCTAGCTATGTGCAAAGTACCACTATCACTCTCGCCTGCACGCCAGGCACCGCCGTGAGCATGAGCATTAACGGTGGCAACAATTACACCTCCACGCGCAACCTCAAAAATACCAGTAGCACCAATACCGTGGCTTACAGCCTCTTTACGAATGCCGCACATACCGTGGCGATTCCCGTGAGTAGCGCTGTGGCGTTGAGCTACAGCAATGCCAATAACATCACTTTGCCGATTTACGGCTTATTAACGCTGCCCGGCCCCACGCGCGCCGGGACTTATACCGACACCTTAACCGTCACGCTGAGTTGGTGACGGCGTCAATAAGAAGGATGAATGATGATGAACCTGCGCGCCCTGATTCTGTTGTTATGCGTGGCACTAACGCCTGCGGTACACGCTGCCAATTCACTGATGGTGTGGCCGATCGATCCAGCAATCGATCCGCAAGATAAAGCCAGCGAGCTGTGGCTGGAAAACCGTGGCAACGCCACCACCATGATGCAGGTGCGTATCTTCAGCTGGCAGCAGGTCAACGGTCAGGAGCAGTATCAAACCCAGCAGCAAGTGGTGGCGAGCCCGCCGATGGTGCGGCTGGAGCCAGGGCAAAAGCAGCTGGTGCGTTTAATCAAGCAAACGCCGCCCGAAGCCGGACGTGAGATGTCCTATCGCGTGGTGCTGGATGAGATCCCCACGCCGCGCACGCCGGGAGAGAATCAGGCTGGACTGACGTTCCAGATGCGCTACTCAGTGCCGCTATTCATCTATGGCGACGGCGTCACGCGTGATACGGCGAAACCGCAGCTGAGCTGGCAGGAAGTGAACAGCGGCGGCAAGCGCTGGCTGGAGCTGACCAATCACGGTAACGGCCACGCGCGTTTAAGCAACGTCACCATTGGCGGACGCAAAATGGGCAACGGCTTGTTTGGCTATGTGCTGGCCAACAGCAGCAATCGCTGGCCGTTAACCAGCAGCGTGAGCGGTGAACTGTCGGCCGAAATGAATAAAGGCCACTGGAGCAGCGCTGCCGCGCGTTGATGAAGTTAACGCCGCATCCCTGCGCGCTGGCCGTTGCCAGCGTGCTCTGTATCAGTCCGATGAGTAGCAGCGCGGAGACTTTCTCCGAACTGCCACCGCCGCCTGCGCTGGAGAATAACGCCAGCGGCCAGCAATACATGCTGGAACTGGTGGTGAATCAAGGCGAACGCGGCGACATCGTGCCGGTTGAACGCAAGAACGGTGATTTCTGGCTGCGACGTGGCGATCTGCAACGCGCCGGTATTCCGGCCGAGAAACTGCAGGGGCAGCAGATCGATATCAATCAACTGAGCGGAGCGAAAGTGGAGTATGACGAACGACGCCAGCGCCTGTTATTGACGGTGCCGCCCGCCTGGCTGCCGGGTCAAACCATTGGCCAACTGCAGAATGCTCCGCGATTTCCCGGCCGCGCCAGCAACGGCGCCCTGCTCAATTATGACTTCTACGCCACGCGCACCGATAACGCCGGTTCGCGCCTCTCCAGCTGGAACGAATTGCGCTTCTTTGGCCCGGTTGGGCAGTTTTCTACCAACGGTGTTTACGTGCAGCAACTGGAAGGTGGCGTTGCCGGTCAGCAGGAAGGCTATATCCGCTACGACACCTGGTTCAGTAATGAAAACGAGAATGCGGCGATCAGCTGGCGCGCCGGGGATTTGGTTACAGATGCGTTGAGCTGGAGCAACAGCGTGCGGCTGGGAGGCGTGCAGATTGGCCGCGACTTCAGCGTGCGTCCGGATCTGGTGACCTATCCGCTGCCGGCGTTTTCCGGCCAGGCGGCGGTGCCCTCTTCGGTCGATCTGTTTATTAATGGTTATCGCAGCACCCAGGCCGATGTGCAGCCGGGTCCGTGGTCACTCACTAACGTGCCGTTCGTTAACGGCGCAGGCGATGCGGTGATCACCACCACCGATGCAGTGGGCAGACAAGTCACCACCACGCTGCCGTTTTACGTCTCCAGCAGTTTGCTGAAAAGTGGGTTATCCGATTACTCGTTTTCCGCCGGTGCCATTCGCGAAAACTACGGCATAAACAATTTTGATTATGGCGCGGCGGCGGCCAGCGGTTCGTATCGCTACGGTATCAACGATTGGCTAACGCTGGAGAGTCACGCAGAAGGCAGCGACAGCGTGGCGATGGGCGGCGCAGGTGGCCTGGTGAAGCTCGGCAGTTTTGGCGTGGTGAATGGTGCGCTGGCACAAAGCCAGATGGACGGCAATCCAGGCACGCAATACAGCTGGGGCTATCAATACAACAACAGCTGGTTCAGCCTCGGAACTCAGCACATCATTCGCAGTGCCGATTTCGGCAACCTCGCGCTGGTTGGCAGTCGTGGCGACAGCGCGAACACCAGCTATTCGCTGGCACGACGCAGCGCGCAGTACACTGCCAGCGTGTCGCTGAATGATTACGGCAGCCTGGGATTGGCCTATTTTGATATCTCCGGCGGCAACGGTGACCGCACACGTTTACTGAATCTGTCGTGGAGTAAAAATCTGTGGGGCAACAGCAGTTTGTACATTTCCGCCAGCCGCGATCAGGAGCAGGGCAACTGGAGCGGCGCGATTTCGCTGGTCATCCCGTTTGGCGAGCAGAGCAGCGCCTCGGTCAGCACCGAGCGCGATCAGGAAGGCAATAACAGCCAGCGTCTGTATGTATCGCGCGCCATGCCAACCGACGGTGGCTTCTCCTACGATGCCGCGTGGGCCAAACAGGCCAGCGACAGCGGCGATTATCGCCAGGCCAGCCTGCGTTATCGCAACAACAAAATTGATACCTCAGCCGGTTTCTATGGCGACAACGACAACACCACGCAATGGGCCGATTTCACCGGTTCGGTGGTGTTGATGGATAACCGCGTGTTCGCTGCCAACGATATCAACGATGCCTTTGTGGTGGTGAAAACCGATTATCCCGACGTGACGGTGCGTTATGAAAACCAGACCATGGGCCGCACCGATAAACAAGGCTATCTGCTGGTGCCCTCAATCAGCAGCTATTACGGCGCGAAGTACGATATCGATACGCTGGATCTGCCCGCCGATCGCACCGCGCCGAAAGTCGAACAGCGCTTTGCGGTGAAGCGTAAGAGCGGTTATCTGCTCAACTTCCCGGTGGAGCGCCTACGCGCCGCCAGCGTAGTACTGCATGACAGCAACCATCAGCCGCTGCCGATTTCCAGCCAGGTACTTCGTCCGAATCAGGCCACCGAATATGTCGGCTGGGACGGCATTGTGTGGATGGAAGATCTCGCTGCCAGTAACCCGATTCACGTGGTGACGCCCGATGGACGCAGTTGCGATACGCAACTGGACATCACCGACGGCCAGCCAAAAGCGCTGGAAACCTACGGACCGCTTACCTGCCCGCTGCCACCGCCGCCGCAAGGTTCGGCGGTGAGTAGCGCGGATAATTCACAGTCAGGGATTTCACCATGAGAAAGCTTCTGCTCCTGCTGGCGTTATTTATATTGCCGGGTACCAGCTATGCGCTTTGTACCTTATCAGCGCCTACTGCGACCTTTGGTTCGGTCACCACATTTTCGGTGGCTTCGACGGTGAATAACACCTCCAGCACCACCAACGTGAATTGCGGCTCTGGCACGCTTTCGCTGTTGGGCTCCGATAACATCACCTATGCCTTTACCACCGCCTCAAACCTTAGCGGCACGCGCGCCGTGTTGAAAACCGCCAGCGGCGGCACCGATAACATTCCGATTCAGCTGTGTATCGACAGCGCCTGTGCCACCGAATTACAGCAGGGCGGCAGCTATCGCTGGAGTTCTGCCTCGCTGCTGGCGTTGGGTAACACCCTCAACTTCAACATTCCGCTCTACTTCCGCACCCTTACCGGGCAGGTGATCGCCGCCGGCACCTATACCACCACCATCACGCTGACCGTGAGTTATACGGTGTGCGCCGGGTTGAACGTGGCAGGATTGTGCGTGGGAACGGTACAGAGCAGCACCGGTACGGCGATGCCGATTACCGTGAATCTGGTGGTTACCAACGACTGCACCACCATCACCGCGCCGAATGTTAGTTTCGGCAGCGCACCTTTGGTGGGCAGTTTCTCAACCGTGCAGCAGACGATTAACGTGGTGTGTTCGAAGGGCAGCACTTATACCGTGGGCCTGAGCAACGGCAGTTACTACAGCGGCACCACGCGGCAGATGGCGAGCGGAACCAACCGGTTGGCGTATGACATCTACAAAGGCACCACCACCACCTCGCGCTGGGGACCGACCGGCACCGATCGCTGGAGCAGCACCACCTCGACCTCGTTGAATGCGGATACCGTGACGCGCAACTTTACCTATACGGCGCAGATTTTGACCACGCAGAATACCCCTGCGGCGGGGAATTATACCGATAGCGTGGTGGTGGATGTGTCGTTTTAAAAAGGAGGTCGCCATGAATGGCGACCCTACGGTCTGATGAATCCCCACAAAAACGAAGCAGGCACAGTGGAAAAATGATCTAATTATTGCGCCAACAAAAAATAAGATCGCCACTATGCCTGCTTCCGCATTTTGCCATAAATTTTTACGGGAATCTTTAGCCAGCACCCATCAGTATCGTCGTAACGCCCTCACTGATATGACGATTTCCCTGACCCGCGGTGCTTCCCTCAATCTGACCAGCATTGGTCGCTCTCTTGCGGGCGATGCCCGCGTTAAGCACAAAATCAAACGCGTTGACCGCCTTATGGGGAATGCCGCCCTCCACCGGGAGGTGCCCGCGCTGTCACGCGACATTATCTGCTGGCTTATCCGGGACATGAAGGAGTGCGTCATTGCCGTGGACTGGAGCGCCTGGCCGACTCAGTCCTTCAGCCTTTTGCGTGCCAGCCTGCTGGCGGATGGACGCGCCATCCCGCTGCTGAGCCTCATCGCAGAAGGCGATAAGCTGGGAAATCCCGACCTTCAGAACCGTTTTCTGGACGACCTGGCCGGGTGCCTGGGAGACAGGAAAGTGACCATCGTCACCGATGCCGGGTTCCGCCGCGAGTGGTTTAACCGCGTTCAGTCGCACGGATGGCACTTCATCGGCCGGCTCAGGGGCAACGGCGTTCTGAAGCTGGCCGGAACGGAAGAGTGGGTAACGCCGGGTCAGCTAAAAGCCGGCACAACGCCGCGCTGTGCTGGTGCGGCCCGGCTGACGCGATATAAAAAATCACCGGCTTACGGCTTCGTGCACGTTCATAAGAGAGCACCCAAAAATCGTCACGGAAAGAAAAGCCGGGATCGTTTTTTTTACACGCGCGAAGAGGCAAACCAGAGTCGCCTGGCCCGTGAGCCGTGGGTGCTGTTTACCAGCGATGCGGAGCTGAAGTCACGGACGATAATGAAGCTTTACAGCCGGAGAATGCAGATAGAGCAGAACTTCCGGGATGAAAAGAGTGAACGTTACGGTATGGGGCTGAGAAGCAGCTTCAGCCGGAGTGTGGAAAGGATGTCAGTGCTGAACCTGCTGTCGACGCTGTGCAGCATCGTACTGTGGCTGATGGGCTACGCGCTTGAAAGAAAAGGCGAGCACCGGTTTTATCAGGCGAACACGGTGCAACACCGGCGAGTACTGTCATACCTTACGCTGGCAAGAAATGCGATAAGGCACAACCCGGCAGGGATCAGTCAGCTGGATATAGAAACGGTGCGAGCCGAACTATCAGCGAGTTACAGGAATATCGTATATGTGTATTAACGATATTCCTGGGGATCCCTCAGCCCTACGGTTATGCGCTGACAGGTGTTGTGCTATGTCGTGACTGATATTGCTTCACCATACGGCCAATCAGTAGCGTGCCAACCAGCCCGCACACCGCCGCAAAAGAGAGCCACACGCCTGGCATCGCTTTGTCGCCGGTGGCATGAATCAGGTAGCTCGACACCGCTGGCGTAAAGCCGCCAAACAGCGCGGTTGCCAGGCTGTAGGCGAGTGAGAAGCCCGAAGCACGCACTTCTGCTGGCATGATCTCAGCCAGATAAACCACCATCGCGCCGTTGTAGCTGGCATACAGGAATGACAGCCACAGCTCAGCTTCAACCAGACGGGCAAAGGTCGGCGCGCCCACCAGCCAATGCAGCACCGGCCAGGTGGTTAGAATCATCAAGATGGTGCAGACAATCAGCAGCGGACGACGGCCAACGCGGTCCGACAACGAACCCATCACCGGCAGCCAGAACAGGTTGGAGATGCCGACAAACAGCGTCACCAGGAAGCTCTCCTTGTCGCTCATCATCAGCACCGTTTTGCCGAATGTCGGGGTAAACGCGGTGATCATGTAGAACATCACGGTGGTGGTGACCACCATCAACATCCCCGCCAGCACCAGCGCCCAATTCTGCCCGACCGAACGCATAATCTGGCTCATGGAAGGATGATGTTTGCGCTGGCTAAAGGCTTCGGTCTCTTCCAGCATGCGACGAATGTAGAACAGGAACGGCACGATCATACATCCCACCACAAACGGAATACGCCAGCCCCATTCGGTGACGGCATCTTTAGCCAGCAGATGATTCAGACCCAAACCAAGCAGCGCGGCGAAGATCACCGCCACTTGCTGGCTGCCCGACTGCCAGCTGACATAAAAACCTTTGCGCCCTTTCGGCGCCACTTCAGCCAGATAAACCGACACGCCGCCCAGCTCAACGCCCGCCGAGAAGCCCTGCAATAAACGACCGAGCAGAATAAGAATCGGCGCGGCGGCACCCAACGTGGCGTATCCGGGCACCAGCGCAATGGTTAAGGTACCAATCGCCATCAGACCAAGCGTTAACAGTAAGCCTTTACGGCGGCCATGATGGTCGATGTAAGCGCCGAGAATAATCGCGCCGAGCGGGCGCATCAGGAAGCCTGCTCCAAAGGTCATCAGCGTGAGCATAAGAGAGGCAAAGGGATCATCGCCGGGGAAAAAGGTTTTGGCGATCGCGGTGGCGTAATAGCCAAACACCATGAAATCGTACATCTCAAGGAAGTTACCGCTGGTAACGCTAAAGATGGTTTTGGCACCGCCTTGCGACGACTTTTGTAAAGAGTGACTTGAGCTCATATTGTCCTTCCTGGTTTTTTCTTCCGTTTTAACGTGCCGGGCCAGGAATAAACGTGATCCTCTTCACCATTGCAGTTTACAAAAATAAGACCAATAGTAACAATAAATTAACAAGTTAAGTGCGGGAAATAAAAAAGGTCGCCATTAATGGCGACCCTACGTCTACGCTGAAAAATATTATTTTTTGACCGTTTCCATGCCCATCAGGCCAATCTTCAGATAACCGGCTTCACGCAGCTGATCCATCACTTCCATCAGGGTGGCGTAATCAACCGATTTATCCGCCTGGAAGAAGATGGTGGTGTCTTTCTTGCCTTCGGTTTGTGCCGTCAGCGCATTCACCAGCGTCTCTTTGGTGACCGCATCGTTACCGATGAAGATCTGCTTATCTTCCTTGATGGAGAGATAAACCGGCTTTTCCGGACGAGGCTGCGGCGCGCTGGTCGATGCTGGCAGGTTAACGCGCACATCGACGGTGGCTAATGGCGCGGCGACCATAAAGATGATCAGCAGAACTAACATGACGTCGATAAACGGCGTCACGTTGATTTCGTGCATTTCGCCATCGCCGACCGAGTCATCGTTTAAACGCATCGCCATAATACTTATCCTACGCGCAGTTTCTGTGCCGCCGCTGGACGGTTGGCTTCTTTCGCGGTATCGACGTTGCCGAGGTCAAGGTCGCGGCTCTGCAGCAGCATGACCTGCGCGGCGACATCGCCCAGCGACGCTTTGTAGCTGGCAATCATACGCGCGAAGACGTTGTAGATAACCACGGCAGGAATTGCCGCAACCAGACCAATCGCGGTGGCCAGCAGCGCTTCGGCGATGCCCGGCGCAACCACGGCGAGGTTGGTGGTTTGCGTTTTAGCGATACCGATGAAGCTGTTCATGATGCCCCAAACGGTACCAAACAGACCGATAAACGGCGCAACGGAACCGATGGTGGCGAGGAAACCATTACCGCGACCGGCATGACGACTGAATGCGGCCACGCGGCGATCGAGACGGAAGCTGGTACGCTCTTTAATGCCATCCAGATCTTCGGTGCCGGCAGACAGCTCCAGCTCATTCTGCGCATCGTTAAGCAGCACAGCGCTGTGGCTGTTGGCTTTGAAGGTTTCAGCAGCACGGTAAGCATCGTTTAACGAGCGGGCTTCGCCCAGCGCTTGCTGCTCGCGTTTCAGGCGACGTTTCGCCCCGCTCAGCTCAGCAAACTTACCGAAGAAAATTGCCCAGGTGACAACGGAAGCCAGTAACAGGCCAATCATCACAATCTTTACCACGATATCGGCATGCTGATACATGCCCCAAACGGAGAGATCCGTTTGCATCAAATCACTGGCTACCACGCTGCATCTCCAACTTCTGTTGCACAGTTCACGATTGAAGCGCGGATCATAGCAAAAAAAACGCCCGAAGTGATAGTGGTTCTCATTACTATTTACAAAGCAAAGAGGCCAGCAATTTCCACAATTTAGCTGATGTTATGCGCAATACTGGCCTCACTCTGATAATCCGCAATCAGGCTCAACCCACTACGCTGATTCGTGGTAACGTGGATGTTTTGTGGGAAATGTCAGGAAAGGCAGTGATGGCAACGAAGAAAATAGACACCACGCTTGTCAGCGCGGGACGCAATAAACGTTACACTCAAGGCTCAGTTAACAGCGTAATTCAACGCGCTTCATCCCTGGTTTTTGACACGGTCGCCGACAAGAAACGTGCTACCGCCGGTCGCGCTTCAGGCGAGCTGTTTTATGGCCGTCGCGGCACCCTCACCCATTTCTCGCTGCAAGACGCCATGACCGAGCTGGAAGGCGGCGCAGGTTGCGCACTTTATCCGTGCGGTGCGGCGGCAGTCTCTAATGCCATTTTGTCCTTTGTCGAAGCTGGCGACCATATTCTGGTCAGCGGCGCGGTCTATGAACCGACGCAGGATTTCTGCTCGAAAATTCTCAGTAAGCTGAACGTCACCACCACCTATTTCGACCACTGCATCGGCAGCGAAATTGGCGAACTGGTGCAGCCGAATACGCGCGTGGTGTTCCTGGAATCACCGGCATCGATCACCATGGAAGTGCAGGATATTCCGGCGATTGTTGCCGCCGTGCGCGCCAAAGCGCCGGATGCGATCATCATGATCGATAATACCTGGGCGGCGGGCGTGCTGTTTAACGCGCTGGAGCATGGCATCGATATTTCGATTCAGGCCGGCACCAAATACATCATTGGTCACAGCGATGCGATGATTGGCACTGCGGTAGCGAATGAACGTTGCTGGCCACAGCTGCGCGAGAATTCCTATCTGATGGGCCAGATGGTCGATGCCGATACCGCCTATATGGCGAGCCGCGGCATTCGTACGCTGGGCACGCGTTTGCGTCAGCACGAAGAGAGCGGATTGCAGGTGGCCGAATGGCTGGCAACGCAGCCGGAAGTAGCGCGCGTGAATCATCCGGCGCTGGCGCAGTGTAAAGGCCATGAATTCTGGCAGCGTGATTTCAGCGGCAGCAGCGGTTTGTTCTCTTTCATCCTGCATGAAAAACTGAGCCGTGAGCAGCTGGCAAATTACCTCGATCACTTCCACCATTTCAGCATGGCGTATTCGTGGGGCGGCTATGAATCACTGATTCTGGCAAATCAGCCCGAAGAGCTGGCGGCGATTCGTCCGGCGGGCGGCGTGGATTTTGACGGCACTTTGGTGCGTCTGCATATCGGCCTCGAACATGTCGACGACTTGCTGGATGACCTGAAAGCCGGTTTTGCACGTTTAAGAAGTTAAACAGAAGATAAACCACGCTGTGGCGGCGATGAGAGATCAACGTATACGATGCCACAGAAGGTTAAAATTAGACTCCTTGTGACTCGATGGAATAGCTGATGGGTGTTTTACATGAGATTGTCCAGGCGCTTTGGCATCAGGATTTTGCCGCGCTAGGCAATCCGGATGTCGTTTGGATTGTTTACGGCGTGATGTTTTTAACGCTGTTTCTGGAAAACGGTTTGCTGCCCGCGTCATTCCTGCCGGGCGATAGCCTGCTGTTACTGGCGGGCGCGATGGTCGCTAAAGGTGTGATGGATTTCGTGCCGACGATTGTGATTTTGACCACGGCGGCCAGTCTCGGCTGCTGGCTCAGCTATCTGCAAGGGCGCTGGCTCGGCAACACCAAACTGGTGAAAAGCTGGTTACTGCATCTGCCCGCGCAATATCACCAGCGCGCGTGGAATATGTTTAACCGCCACGGTTTGATGGCGCTGCTGGTTGGCCGCTTCCTCGCTTTTGTACGCACCTTGCTGCCCACCATGGCCGGCATTTCCGGTTTGAACAATGGCCGCTTCCAGCTGTTTAACTGGTTGAGCGGTTTGTTGTGGGTTGGGATTGTGGTGACGCTAGGCTACGGCATTAGCCATGTGCCCTTTATCAAGCGCCATGAAGATCAGGTGATGGCGATCCTGATGATTCTGCCGATCGCGCTGCTGTTTATCGGCCTGGCCGGCAGCATTGTGGTGATCTGGAAAAAACGCCGCCAGAAAGTCTCCTGATTACGACGCGGCGTCAAACGGTAAGGTTTGACGCACGCGGCTTGCCTCTTCTCCCGGCGTCACGCCGAAATAGCGCTTAAACTCACGCGAAAACTGCGACGGGCTTTCATAACCGACGCGCACCGCCGCCGCGCTGGCTTTCATGCCATCCTGCAGCATCATCAGGCGCGCCTGATGCAGGCGATAGCGCTTGAGATATTGCAGCGGCGAGGTTTGCGTCACCGCTTTGAAGTTGTGATGAAATGCCGAAACGCTCATGTTCACTTCGGCGGCCAGCATGTCGACGCTCAGGCTTTCCGCAAAGTGACTTTCGATGCGACGCAGCGCGCGCGCAATCTGGCTGAACTGCGTCTGCCGATTGACCAGCGACAGCAGCGCGCCGCCAATCGGTCCGGTTAATACGTAATAGATGATCTCGCGCACCAGCTGCGGACCGAGCACGCGGGCGTCGCGCGGACTGTTCATCACATCCAGCAAGCGTTCGGCCGCACACAGCATCTCTTCGCTCATAAACGCCGAATGGATGCCGGAAGTTTGCGCCTGTGGCTGGAACTGCTCGTCATCGCCGATATCCATCAGCAAATCCTGCAGGCTGGCGACATCCACGCTTAAACACATGCCGGCCAGCGGCTCCGTCAGCGTGGCTTCGGTTTCACACTCCACCGGCAGCGGCACGGTGAGCATCAGATATTTGGTGGCGTCGTAGTGAAAAACCGTGCTGCCGAGATAACCGGTTTTACGCCCCTGAAACAGAATCACAATGCCGGGTTGGTACATCATCGGCGTGCGTGGCAAGGTTTCGCAGGCGTAAATCAGCTTGACGTTTTCTACCGCGCACAGCGGCTTATGCAGGTCACTCATCAGCGCAACTACGCGCTGCGCCAGCTGGCGACAAAGGGCGTCGTTTGGCATGCATCTCTCTCGGGCAGCAAAAAAGTCAGTTTGCCGTAAGGCTGTGCAAAGCTCCACCATTCTGGAGAATCAGGCAAGATTCTTGCAGAAATCCATCAGGCAAAAGTGCCGCCCGCTTGCCACAATGATCCTGAGGTGAGGTTTGTTGACTAGACTTAAGCACATCTTTTCTACGGTAAGTCACTGCAACAGATAAGGAGCAACTATGGCAGAGCAACCCATTATTAAATTGCGCGACGGCAACATGATGCCGCAGCTTGGCCTCGGCGTGTGGCAAGCGAGCATTGAGGATGCGCGTAACGCCATCCTGGAAGCGTTGAAGGTCGGCTATCGCTCCATCGATACCGCCGCTATCTATAAAAATGAGGAAGCGGTTGGGCAAGCGCTGCAAGAGACCGACGTGGCGCGTGAAGACATTTTTATCACTACCAAGCTGTGGAATGACGATCAAACCAACTGGCAGCAGGCAATGGAAACCAGCCTGAAGAAGTTGCAGCTGGAGCAGGTGGATTTGTATCTGATGCACTGGCCGTGCCCGGAAAAAGATAACTACGTTGAAGCCTGGAAAGGCTTGATTGAGCTGCAGCAACAGGGCTTAACCAAGAGCATCGGCGTATGTAACTTCCACGAGGCGCACCTGAAGCGTTTGATCGATGAAACCGGTGTGTCGCCGGTGGTGAACCAGATTGAGCTGCATCCGATGCTGCAACAGCGCACGCTGCATGCGTGGAATGCGCTGCACCAGATTCAAACCGAATCCTGGAGCCCGCTGGCACAAGGCGGCAAAGGCGTGTTCGATCAGGAGATTATCCGCGAGCTGGCGAAAAAGTATGGCAAGACGCCGGCACAAATCGTGATCCGCTGGCATCTGGATAGCGGCCTGGTGGTGATTCCGAAATCGATTACCCCGGAACGTATTCGTGAGAATTTCCAGGTGTTTGATTTTAGATTGGATAAAACTGAAGTGAGTGAGATCAGTAAGCTGGATAGCGGTAACCGTTTGGGGCCGGATCCGGAGGCGTTTAACGGGTAGCCATGTGAAAAGGTCGCCATGAATGGCGACCCTACGGTGCGCGGTTATGCGCACCGTTTTTATTAAGAGACCGAATTCACCAGCAACTGCCCTGCCGTACCGCGATCCGCCATCTCTAGCGTCTGGCTGTAATAGACAAACGGGAAGTGATCTGACGAACTCTGCGGGAAGCTCACCAGTAACTCCACACTGCCATCCACCCACACGGTATCTTTCCAGCCGCGATCTTCACCCATCGGCTGCGCGCCATTGACGTTCTTAATCAGGAACATTACGCCCTGAATATGCAGCGATTGCGGGCGATCGGCGTGGATGATCCAGCGTTCAAAGGTGCCCTGCTGCACGGTGGTATCGATGCGGTTCATGTCCCACAGCACGCCATTAATGCCCGGCTCGCTGTCGCCAATGCGGAATTCACGCGTGCGTGTCGCTACGCCATCGAGAATCTGATCCGCCAGCAAACGCATCGGCAGATTGTCGGTTACCAGTGGCAACAAACCGGTTGGGCGTAGGCTCAGCACCAGCGTGTTGGTCAGAATCGATGACGGCTCAAACAGCCCGCGCAGACGATCCATCAAGCCCGCCGCCGTTCCGGCCGTAATCGAGACTTCATCGCCCTGCGACATATCCACCAGCACTTCGCGACGCTCGCCGGGTGCCAGCGTTAGCAGCTGCACCGCCACCGGTGCAGGCAGGAAGCCCTGATCGCTGGCGATCACCGTAAAGGGACGATTATCGGAGAAGCTAAGATCGAAGCGGCGCGCGTTCGAGCCGTTCAGCAAACGCAAACGCACCCAGCCGCGTGACACTTCGACATAGGGATTTTGCACGCCGTTCACCAGCAGCACGTCGCCGATAAAACCGCCGCTGGATGGCGGGTTATAAACCGGCGTGGCGAAGTTATCGAGGCGCTTGTCCTGAATAATCAGCGGGAAATCATCGACGCCATAATGCTTCGGCAGCGGCAGCGATTTACTGACGTCATCTTCCACCAGCCACATACCAGCGAGCCCGTTGTAGACGTGCGGTGCCATGCGGTTTGGCGTGTTGGCGTGATACCACAATGTGCCCGCGCCCTGACGAATCGGCAGCACAGGCGCCCAGTCAGCTCCCGCCGACATCATGCGCGGCGCACCGCCCATTAACGCGCCCGGCACCTGCAAACCGCTGACGGTCATTGATACCGGTTCGTTGAGGCGGTTGCTGTAAATCAGCTTCACATCGTCGCCGCTGTAAACGCGCACCGTTGGGCCGAGATACATGCCGTTAAAGCCCCACACCGGCACTTTATTGCTGTTGCCGCTGAACGACCAATGGCTGCGCTGCAAGGTGAGAAACAGCGGCTGACCGCGACGGGATTCAATCAGCGGTGGAATAGGAAGTGGCGTATCGCCCAATGGCGCGGCGGCGCGGGCGGCGAAAGGCATAGCACCGGAAGCCAGTGCGACACCGGCAGAAAGCTGAATAAACTGACGTCTGCTGCAAGACATAAAACTTCAGACCTTTTGAGCGTGGCGTGAGGACGCCGTGTCCATGTTGTTCTAATTAATTATTAGTTGCTGTGTGGCTTGAGAACGGGGCAGATGATCACCTGCCCCATTTTGGCTGGTCAGAGTTTACCGCTTTTTTCGCGTTCGGCGACTTCGGCGTTCAATTCTTCCAGTTTAGTCGACATTAATTCACGGCAGTGCGTGGCGAGCTTGCGCACCGAGGTGGTGGCAAACTGCGAGGTATCAACCGGCGGCAACATCTCGACAATTACCAAGCCGTTGTTCCAGCGGTTCAGCTTGATCTTGTCGTGGGTGTTAGACACCACGATCGGAATGATCGGCACACCAGCCGCTACCGCCGCATGAAACGCGCCGGTTTTGAACGGCAGCAGACCACGTCCGCGACTGCGCGTCCCTTCCGGGAACATCCAGAACGAGATGCGCTTTTTGTTGAACTGATCCACTAACTCACCGATGGTGCCGTGCGCTTTGGAGCGGTTATCACGGTCAATCAGCAGGTTACCGGTCAGCCAGTAGAGCTGGCCAAAGAACGGAATCCACAGCAGGCTTTTCTTGCCCACGGTCACCGTGGTTGGCTGCACGATTTTTGCTGCAGTGATCATGTCGTAGTTGTTCTGGTGGTTGGCGATATAGATCGCGTTACCGTAATGCGCGGCTTCCGCCGGTTTACGCAGTTCCACCTTGAGACCAAACACCGTCGACAGACGACCAAGCATATGGCCGAACGTCGCAACATGACGCGGGTTACGCGGTGAAAACAGACACCAGATACTGCCGAAGATACAAACCAGAATCGAATAAACAATAACAATAATTGCTCGTAAAATTAGTAACATAGATTCCTCAAATTGGGCATTCCATCGCCTGAATAACAGCGTTACTCTTCGCTCGCGTCGGCTTTCGGACGCGCTGGTGCATTCACTTCTACGCTATCAATGCGTTGCAGACCACGCGCCACGCTGCCGCGACGACCGCGATCGGCACGCACTTTCTGCAGATCTTCATCACGCATGATCAGCTTACGTTTACCGACATACACGGTGATAGACGCGCCTGGCGGCAGAATCAGCAACCATTGTAGTTTGTCGGTGCCCGCAGCGGCTTCCGCTGAAGGAATCGAGATGATCTTATTGCCTTTGCCTTTCGACATCTGCGGCAGGTCACCAACCGGGAACATCAACATGCGTCCGGCCTGGGTAATCGCCAGCAGCATATCATCGCCTGAGTGCACCGCCATTGGCGTCATCACTTTGGCGTTTTCCGGCAGCGTCAGCAGCGCTTTACCGGCACGGTTGCGCGATACCAGATCGGCAAAGGTACAGATGAAGCCGTAACCGGCGTCAGAGGCCATCAACAGCTTCTGATCGTCGGGCTCCATCAGCACCTGTTCAATCACCGCGCCCGGCGGTGGTGTCAGTTTGCCGGTGAGCGGTTCGCCCTGCCCGCGCGCGGACGGCAATGACGTTGGATCCAGCGTGTAGCTGCGTCCGGTGGAGTCGATAAAGGCCACCGGCTGATTGCTCTTGCCGCGTGCGGCGGCCAGATAGCTGTCGCCCGCTTTGTAGCTCAGGCCCGCAGGATCGATATCGTGACCTTTGGCGCTGCGCACCCAACCCATCTGCGACAGCACGATGGTTACCGGCTCGGCGCTCACCAGCTCGGTTTCGCTCAGCGCTTTGGCTTCTTCGCGCTCGCGCAGCGGCGAACGGCGATCGTCGCCGTAGGTTTGGCTATCAGCCAGCAGCTCTTTCTTCAACAGATTGCTCATCTTGCGCTCAGACGCCAGAATCGCCTGCAGCTGATCGCGCTCTTTTTCCTGATCCGCTTGCTCACCGCGAATCTTCATCTCTTCCAGTTTGGCGAGATGACGCAATTTGAGTTCGAGAATCGCTTCGGCCTGAGTTTCGCTGATGTCAAAGCGCGACATCAGCACCGGCTTCGGCTCATCCTCGGTACGGATGATGTGGATCACTTCATCAATATTGAGGAACGCCACCAGCATACCTTCAAGGATATGCAGACGACGCAGCACGCGGTCTAAACGATAGTTGAGTCGGCGCGTCACGGTATCGCGACGATACACCAGCCACTCAGAGAGGATTTCCAGCAGGTTTTTCACCGCCGGACGGTTATCCAGTCCGATCATGTTCAGGTTAACGCGGTAGCTTTTTTCCAGATCGGTGGTGGCAAACAGATGATTCATCACCTGCTCGAGATCCACACGATTGGAGCGCGGCACAATCACTAAACGCGTTGGATTTTCGTGGTTGGACTCATCACGCAGATCTTCCACCATCGGCAGCTTTTTATTGCGCATCTGGTTAGCAATCTGCTCCAGTACGCGTGCGCCCGAAACCTGATGCGGCAGCGCGGTGATCACTACATCGCCATCTTCCTTTTTCCACACCGCGCGCTGGCGAATCGAACCACGCCCGCTTTCATAAATCTTACGGATTTCGTTGCGTGGCGTGATGATTTCCGCTTCGGTCGGGTAATCCGGGCCTTGCACAATATCCAGCAGCTCATGCAGCGTGGTGTTCGGGTTGTCGATCAGCTTGACCGCCGCTTCCGCCACTTCGCGCAGGTTATGCGGCGGAATATCGGTCGCCATGCCCACGGCGATGCCGGTGGTACCGTTCAGCAGAATGTTGGGCAGACGCGCCGGCAACATCTTCGGCTCCTGCATGGTGCCGTCGAAGTTCGGGATGTAATCGGACGTGCCCTGGCCAAGTTCGCCCAGCAGGATTTCAGCGTATTTCGACAGGCGCGATTCGGTATAACGCATCGCGGCGAAGGATTTCGGATCGTCCGGTGCACCCCAGTTTCCCTGGCCATCCACCAGCGGATAGCGGTAGGAGAACGGCTGCGCCATCAACACCATCGCTTCATAACAGGCGCTGTCGCCGTGCGGATGGTATTTACCCAATACGTCACCGACGGTACGCGCCGATTTTTTGAATTTGGCATTGGAATTGAGGCCCAATTCCGACATGGCATACACAATACGGCGCTGCACTGGCTTGAGGCCATCGCCGATGTACGGCAGCGCGCGGTCCATGATCACGTACATGGAGTAGTTCAGGTACGCGTTTTCCGTAAACGTGTGCAGGGCAAGACGCTCTGCACCATCCTGCGTCAATTCGCTCATTCAGCTCGCATCCTCACTTCGTGGCCCGCAACGGCGGGACATCCGGCGGTCATTTGGCGAGGATATTACCTTATTCGTGCGGTTTAGTCACAGAGAAGCCCGTTCAGCAAACAGAAACGGCTTACATTTAATAACGTGATATTGGTTGAAAAATTAAAACGGAATGGGAGCCCTGTCACAGTGAATATCGCTAATAATATGTGAGCAACTTCGCAATTAATATCACGATGCGTTTAGCGTATTAATAGTGTCCGCAAGATGGGACAACATTTAGTATTGTTGCTTACTGATTCCTCTCCTAAATTCATACTCCACAAGCACCACATTTTTGCGCTTCTGATTTCTGGCATGGAATAAATATAAACATCAATTAGCCATAAACGTTTTGCCAAAATAAGGGTGACCGAATGCAAATACTGACTTCGCGACAACACCGATTAGTAAAATTGCTGCTGCATCATGCCGCACCGCAGCCGAGTAAAGCGTTAGCGACACAGCTTGGCGTGTCGGAGAAAACCATTCAGCGCGATTTGCAGTGGCTGGAGAGCTGGCTGAGCGACTGGTCGCTGCAGCTGGAAAAAATGCCGGGACGCGGTGTGCGCCTGCGAGTGGACGATCTGCAACAGCGTCTGCAACTGGAGCAGCAGCTGAATGGCGACGAAAGCAGCTCGGATGCGCTGAGCCATAACAGCCGACGGGTGAAGATTGCTTCGCAGCTATTGAGTGATGCACCACGCGCGACCTCAATCAGCAAATTGTCGGAGCGCTACTTTATCAGCCATGCGTCGATCGTGAATGACCTGAAAGTGATTGAAGAGTGGCTGCAGCCGCTGGGTTTGGTACTGCAGCGCGGCCCCGGCGGCACGCACATTGAAGGCAATGAGCAGACGCTGCGCCAGGCGATGGTGTCGCTGATTAATGATGTGATGCAGCAGAACGTCGCCGGCACGCCGCTGCTACCGCGGCTCGATCCCGGCAGCCAGCAGGCGCTGGTGCACTATTTTGGCGATGATGATGTGGCTTTTGTGCAGGCGCTGCTGCAACAGATGGAGCAGCAGCTGAGTTATCCACTGGGCGATGCGTGGTACCTCAATCTCTGCACCCACATTCTGATCATGATGCATCGCATGGCGCAAGGTAACGCGCTGGCGCTGGAAACGCTGACCAGCGCGCAGGATCTCGACCAGCGTATTCTCAACATTGCCCAGCAGATGGTGGTCCAGATTGAACAGCGCATGTGCTGTGCATTGCCAGCCGATGAAGTGGGTTTTATTTATCAATATATTGTCTCGTCCGGCATTGTGGTGGAAGAGCGTGGCGATAATGCGCCGCTGCATAATCAGTTTTCCACCGCTGAATCGGTAAAAATAACCTGTGAATTAATCGATCGTTTCGCGTCATTTATTCAGCAGGACTTATCACAGGACCGATTATTATTTGAAGGGTTATTAGTCCATATAAAGCCATTATTAAATCGACTCAAATATCACATTCATATTCGCAATCCGCTGCTGGAAGATATTCAGCAGGAGATGAAGGAAATATTTTCGTTAACTCAACAGGCGATGCAATTAACCGCGCGCAGCCAGGGACTTTCATCAGTGGCGGATGACGAAATAGGTTATCTGTGCGTGCATTTCCAGGCGGCGCTGGAGCGACAAATTGCCCACAAACGCATTCTGGTGGTGTGCTCGAGCGGCGTCGGGACCTCGCATTTGCTGAAGAGTCGCATCCTGCGCGCCTTCCCGGATTGGGCGATCGTCGGCGTAGTTTCCGCCAGCAATCATGCGGAGTTTTGCCAGCGAGAAACGGTGGATTTGGTGATCACCACCATTCACCTCAATGCCGGATCGGTTCCGGCGGTGTATGTCAGTGCCTTTTTTAACGATGACGATATTCGGCGGGTGACAGACGCCATGATTGGCAGCCAGCTGCCCGACGGCGCCTCCTGCGCTTTGGCTGAACATTAATTGAATGAGGATTGATCATGGATATTTCGCGCATTCTGACGCCACGCCGCGTTAACCTGGCGCTGACCGCCACCACCAAAGAACAAGCGATTAATGAGCTGACCGATTTGCTCTACCACGACGGCGCCATCAGCGACCGCGCCGCCTTTATCGAAGACGTCTGGCTGCGTGAAGCCGAAGGCTCCACCGGCTTCGAAAATCACATTGCCATTCCGCACGGTAAATCCGCCGCGGTGAAACAAACCACGCTCGCCATTGGTCGCACCCAACACGACATTCCGTGGGAAACACTCGATGGCAGCCAGGTGCGCTGCATCATCCTGTTCGCGGTACGACTGGAAGATCAGAACACCACCCATATTCGCCTGTTGTCGCAGGTGGCCAGTGCGCTGGCCGATGATGAGGTGATAGCCCAACTGCTGGTCGAAAATGACGCCAGCAATATCATCCGGCTGTTTAGTCAGTACGCCGAAACCGACCTCTGTTAACACCCTAACTCTCTGAGGTGACACATGAATATCGTCTGTGTAGCGGCCTGCACGGCAGGCATCGCGCATACCTATATTGCGCGCGAAAAACTGATTAAAGGGGCCCACGCGCTGGGCCACACCATCCACGTTGAAACTCAGGGCACCATCGGCACCGAAACGGCGTTGACGCAGGAAAACATCGCCGCCGCTGACGTGGTGATCCTCGCCGTTGACGTGAAGATCAAAGGCGAGGAGCGCTTTCAGGGCAAACCCATTGTGCGAGTGAAAACCGAAGTGGTGATCAAATCACCGGTGAAATTCCTCGAAAAAGTGGCGGATTCACTGGCGCGCGCCTGAGGAGATCCATCATGAATGACAACAAACGTCAGTACGGCCAGGAGATCAAAGGGCATTTGCTCACCGGGATCTCGTGGATGATCCCGCTGATCGTCGCCGCCGGGATCTGCATCGCGCTCGGCCAAGTGATCGGCGGGCCGGATGTCGGCAAACAAACCGGCACTATCGCCTGGATGCTCAACCAGATCGGCGGCTGGGGCATGGGCTTGATCGTGCCGCTGATCAGCGCGGCGATCGCCTACTCAATTGCCGATCGTCCCGGCTTCGCGCCTGGCCTGATTGTCGGCTTTATCTGCGGGCAGATCGGTACCGGCTTTATCGGCGGCATCTTTGGTGGCTTTCTGGTTGGTTACACGGTGCTGCTGCTGCGCCGAACCATCAAGTTACCGAAATCGATGCAGGGTTTGATGCCGATTATGGTGCTGCCGGTGCTGAGCACCATCATCGCCGGGCTACTAATGATGACCTTTATCGGCCAGCCGATTGTCTGGCTGCAGAAGGCGCTGATTGCCCTGCTGGAATCGATGCAGGGCGGCTCGAAGTTTGTGATGGGCGCAATTCTTGGCGCGATGGCCACCTTCGATTTCGGCGGTCCGGTGAATAAAACCATGTCGCTGTTCGCCGACGGCATGCTGGTTGACGGCATTTACGGGCCGGAAGCGGTGAAGTTTGTCGGCTCGATGATTCCGCCGTTCGGCATCACGCTCTCTTATCTGCTGAGCCGCAACAAATACACCAAAGCGGAAAAAGAGGCGCTGAAAGCCGCCTTCCCGATGGGCATCTGCATGATTACCGAAGGGGTGATTCCGATTGCGGCGCGCGACCTGTTCCGCGTGGTCGGCAGCTGCGTGGTGGCCTCCGCTATCGCCGGTGGGCTGATTATGGTGTGGGGCGTTGGCGCACCGGTGCCGCACGGCGGCATGTTTGTGGTGCCGCTGTTCACCAAACCCTGGCTGTTCTGTCTAGCGCTTGGCATCGGCACCACGGTGTGCGGCGTGATGCTGTCGGTACTGAAAAAGCCGGTTACGCAGGCGGATGAAGAGTTCGATGACGTGGAAGCCCCCGGCGTCCGCGATGAAGAGATCAAATTCACTCTGGAATAAGGAGCCACCATGTTTGCCATGATGAACGACCTGATTCAGGCCGCCGCCCAACAGCGTTATGCGGTGCTGGCAATCAACTGCTTCAACCTGGAAACCGCGCGCGCCGCCATTCAGGCCGCCGAACAGCAGCGCGCCCCGCTAATCCTCAATGTGTATCAGGGACACAGCGCGCACTTTCCCCCTGCTGTCGCGGTGCCGTTAGTGCGAGCGCTGGCTGATGCCGCCAGCGTGCCGGTGGCGCTGGCACTCGATCACGGCAAAGCCTTTCCGCTGATTGGTCAGGCGTTTCGCGCCGGTTTTACCGGCTTAATGATCGACGCTTCGTCTGAGCCGCTCGCCGAGAACATTCGCCAGACCGCCGCCGTAGTGAAGATGGCACATACCGCCGGCGTTTGTGTTGAAGGCGAGCTGGGGCATATCGCCGATGCACCGACCTACGAGCTGGCTGATGCTTCAGTGAAGATGACGCAGGTGGCCGATGTGCTGCCGTTTATCGAACAGACCAACATTGATCTGTTGGCGATCTCGGTCGGGACCGCGCACGGACTTTATCCGGCTGGCGTGAAGCCGAAGATCGATTTTCAGCGCTTGCAGGAACTGCATGCGGTGTCCACGCGACCGCTGGCACTGCATGGCGGATCGGGCACGCCGGCCGAGGATATTCGCCGCGTCAGCGAGTTTGGTGTTGCCAAGATCAACGTCGGTGCGGCGGTGTTTGATGCCGGGAAAATGGCGGTGGAGCAGGCCCTGAAGCAGCATCCGCATGCTGAACTGGCCGACTTGCTTGGGCTAATGGAATCTGCCTGCCGCGAGGTGGTAGTCGAGTATCTGAGCTGGTCGGGATCGGCGGGCAAGGTTTAAGTGCGGCGTTAATTGGTGGTCGCCATGAATGGCGACCCTACAAAGCATTGTCAATTTCACATTCATATCCACTATCGGGTCGGCGCGTGCGTCGGCTCCAGTAAAACTCACGCTGAGGAAATATTAACATGTTGATTTCAATGAAAGAGATGTTGGCACCGACTCGTGAACACCGTTACGCGATTGGCGCATTTAACGTGGCGGACAGCTGCTTTATCCGCGCGGTAGTTGAAGAAGCCGAGGCCACCAATACGCCGGCGATCATCTCCATCCACCCGAGCGAACTGGAGTTTGTCACCGATGAATTCTTTGGCTACGTGCGCGAACGCACCCTGAAAAGCAAAGTGCCGTTCACCATTCACCTCGATCACGGCGCGTCTATCGCTCAGGTGCTGCGCGCCATTCAATGCGGCTTTACTTCGGTGATGATCGATGGCTCGCTGCTGCCCTATGAAGAGAATGTGGCGCTGACCAAAGAAGTGGTGAAGCTGGCGCACGCGGTGGGCGTTTCAGTGGAAGGGGAACTCGGCACCATCGGCGATACCGGCACTTCAGTGGAGGGTGGTGTGAGTAAAGTGATCTACACCGAACCGGCGCAGGCAGAGGATTTCGTGCAGCGCACCGGCGTGGATACGCTGGCGGTAGCGATTGGCACCGCGCACGGCATCTACCCGAAAAATATGAAGCCTGAGCTGCAGATGCATATCCTCAGAGACATTTCACAACGCACCACAATTCCGTTGGTGCTGCACGGCGGTTCAGCTAATCCGGATGCCGAGATTGCGGAAGCGGTAACGTTAGGCGTAGGGAAAATCAATATTTCCAGCGATATGAAGTTCGCCTATTTCGACAAACTGCGTGAGATTCTGGCGCGCGAAACCTGGTGGGATCCGAATGTGATTTATCCGGATGCGATTGCTGCGGCGAAGTCAGTGATTCGCTACAAGATGAATCTGTTTGGTGGGCTGGGTAAGGCGAGTTTGTATCGCTGAGTTCTGCTGTAAGGTGCGCACTATTGCGCACCAGAAACACAGGTCGCCATGAATGGCGACCCTACTTCACGCCTAACCATTTTTTAGTGATCTGGGCATATTCGCCGGTGGCGGTGCTGAGATGTAGCCACTGATCGACATACAGTTTCCAGCTCATATCATCGCGCGGGATCATGTAGGCCTTCTCGCCGTACTGCATCGGTTTGTCCGGATTAATGGCGCACAGCGTTGGATAATGCTGCTGCTGGAACAGTGCTTCAGACGCATCGGTGATCATCACATCCGCTTTGTTATCCACCAACTCCTGGAAAATCCCCACGTTGTCGGCCAACTGCAGCGTTGCCTGTGGTAAATGGCTGTGCACGAAGGCTTCGTTGGTGCCGCCCGCCGGTTCAATCACCCGTACGCTCGACTTGTTGATCTGCTCAACCGTTTGGTATTTCGCTTTGTCATCGCAGCGTACCAGCGGGATTTTGCCATCGACGCCGAGCGGCTGCGCGAACCAAGCGAATTGCTGGCGCTTGAGCGTGACCGATACGCCGCCCAGTGCGATATCACACTGCTTCGCCACAAAATCATCACTCAGGGTTTTCCAGGTGGTTGGCACCCACTCGACTTTCGCGCCAAGGCTCGCCGCCAGCGATTGCGCCATGCTGATATCCAATCCTTCGTATTGGCCATCGCTGCGCAAATAGCTATAAGGCTTGTAATCGCCGGTGGTACAAACTTTTAAGGTCTTGCTTGCGCGGATGTCATCAAGGTGGGATTGCGCCTGAGCAGCGCCAGTCACCAGAAGTAATGCACTCAGTATCGCGGTTTTCATGGTTTCTTCTTTTTAGGGTTGATGTTGGTTTGCACGAGGATTGTTTCATAATCGTCCGCATTATTGCTTTATTAGCAAAAGTGTTGTGATCAATCACGCATTTTTCTCGTTCCTGCGCGCGCGTAGAGTGTGCGGCATCAACCAGAAACGGAGCGGATTAGATGAATTTTTTAATTATCGATGGCGGCAAAACCTTCGCCCATTCGAAAGGCGAGCTGAACCATACTTTGACTGACGTTGCAGCCAGCCAGCTGCGCGACCTTGGCCATCAAGTACAGGTGACTATCGCCGATAGCGATTACAACGTGGCAGAAGAAGTGCAGAAGTATCTCGACAGCGATGTGGTGATTTATCAGATGCCGGGCTGGTGGATGGGCGAGCCGTGGACGGTGAAAAAATACATCGATGATGTCTTCACTGAAGGTCACGGTTCACTGTATGCCAGCGATGGTCGCACGCGTAGCGATGCCGGTAAAAAGTACGGTTCTGGCGGCCTGATTCAGGGCAAGAAATACATGTTGTCATTGACCTGGAACGCGCCGCTGGAAGCCTTTAACGATCCTGAGCAGTTCTTCGAAGGCGTGGGCGTGGATGGCTTATATCTGCACTTCCATAAAGCCAACCAGTTCCTCGGTATGGAAGGTTTGCCAACCTTTATCTGTAACGATGTGATTAAAATGCCGGACGTGCCGCGCGATATCGAACGTTATCGGACTCATCTCAGCCAGATCTTTGCTTAACTGTGAGCACCCAGGGAAAAAAGGAAGCGCTATGTTAACCGTCGTTGCAGAAATTTGTGTCAAACCGGGCCGCCGTCAGGTGGTGCTGGATGCGATTAATCAGCTGATTCCAACCGTGCTGGAAGAGGATGGCTGCCATCAATATGACGCATTAGTGGATCATCAGGCACAAGTGCCGTGGAAACAGAATTCACCCGATTCCATTTTTATGCTGGAACTGTGGGAATCACTGCGCCATCTGGAGCAGCATCAGCAGATGCCGCATATGGATGCGCATCGCGCGCTGATTAAAGATGAAGTGGTTGATGTAAAGATTCTGGTGCTGGAAGCGGCTAAATAAGTCGATTTCCTTTGTCGTTCAGTATCATGCATAAAAAAAGCCCCGATCTTGCGACCGGGGCTTTTGTTTAGCAGCTAATCAGGGATTAGTGCTGTTGTTCCTGCATCAGGTGCTGTGGAACCATCACTTCAGCATCGCCACCGTTGTTCTGGTAAACGTTGTATTCAACGCCTGCCACGGTTACGGTGCCATTTGCCTGGCTCCAGTTGCTCACTTCTTCACCTTTCGGCAAGATGTCTTCCAGTTTCAGATCTTCACCGGCTTTTTCCGACACAATCATCTGGGTTTTACCGTTGTCGATGAACAGTGAATCATTGCCCTGAGACATGATGTCATTCAGTGACATGTTCATCAGACCTTCGTTCAAGCCCGCGATGCTGAACAGACCACCAATATCTGGTGGACCCGGAGGTGTGGTATCAACTTCGATATTGAATTCATTGGCAAGCAGATTTTCGTTGCCCGCCACGTCACGGATACCCACGCTGAATGTATATTCATGATCCGGCAGTTCTGCGGTTTCAATCTTCCAGGCACCATTTGCGATAGTAGCCTTTCCAAGTTCATTAGTGATGGTCTCAATGATTGTACCGTTGGCATCTTTAATATGGTAGGTACCATACAGCACAGCGATGTCACCATTGGTACCCGTACCTTTCATGATCAAGGTGTTATCGTTGATGCTATCGCCTTCACCCACCAGCTCTTCACGATTGGTATTATCTTTATAAACACCATCGAAAGTACCGGTGGTTGGTGCTGTGGTATCAACAGTAAAGCTGATGCCGCCACTGACTGGACCTTTCACACCTGAGACGCTTTCAGGCTGAGCAGTAATTTTGTGCGAACCTTCAGGAAGAGCAGGCGTCTCAAATTCCCATTCACCGTTTGCAACTTTTACACGGCCAATTTCAACATCGTTATCATAAATGATGACTGTTGAACCATCGACACCCTTACCTTTCAGAGTCGGTTTAGTATCGTCAGTCATATCACCATCTTTGATCAGACCTTTAACTGGCTCGACGTCATCGTGCAGCTCAAACGCCTCCAGTGCGCCCGGCACCTTGGTATCAATGATCACTTTAATCGGATCGGATTCCTCAGAGGAGTTACCCGCCGGATCGGTGATTACCACGATGACTTCATACTCGCCGTCAGAAATTGGATCCGTCGGTTTAACAATCCAATCACCGCCTGCACCAACGATGGCGGTACCAATTACGGTGTCATTACCATTTTCATCCCTAACAATGACTTCTACAGTATCGCCTTCATCTGCACCACCACCCTTGAATTCAGGACGTGGATCATCAATCGCTTCACCCGGAAGCACTGGGCTAGGATTATCGCCTACATTATCGATAATTTCCGGTGTGGTCGGCTTGGTTGGCGGCATGGTGTCGATAATGATCTTGATAGGATCTGAACCAGGAGAGCGCTTGCCACCTGACTCAACTTCAACCACTAACGAGTGCTCGCCATCTCCATCTGCACTGGCAGGAAGTTCAAATTCCCATTTACCTTTGTCATCAACAACAGCGGTACCCACTATTTTACCGTTATCAATGATGTAAATGATATCGCCTTCATTGCCTGCGCCACGCAGCAACGGGGTGGTGTCATTGGTGGAATCACCGTCCATCAAAGGAATTTCAGTGTCGCCATTGTTAGCAACGATCTCGTCAATTTTACCCGGCGGCAAAATGTTTGGATCAACGATCAGTTTGAATTCTTCTGTTTTACCAGAGGTGTTACCGCCTTTAGATTGTGCATCAACGCGCAGGCTATGTGGGCCGTCAGCCAAATCCAACTCGATTGACCACTCGCCACGCAGGCCAGCAACAACGCTTGCGATGATTTCGTCGCCATCCCAGATACGCACCAGTGAACCTGAATCGGCGGTACCGGAAAGCTTAGGCGTTTTATCATCGGTGGTATCACCAGAATTTAGTTTCCCAGTCCAACGACCTTCATTGTCCCAGACCTCTCCCAGAGACGGATTTCCCGGTATTGAGCTGTCAAGATTGATGATGAAATTTTCTGATTTCGCGCTTGTTATACCGTGACGCCCCATATATTGAGCACTAAACACATATGAACCATCAGCGGTCAGCGTTGGTTCAAAGGTCCAGCGGCCATCTTCGCCGGCCTTAACTGTTCCGATAGGATCGGCACCATTACCGTAAATATAAACCATTGAACCTGGCTGAGCGACGCCGCTCAACGTTGGTGTAGTGTCATTGGTATATTGGTTTGATGACAGGTAATCCAACTGTCCCTCATTATCAATGACGCGCATAATTTCCGGCGCTTCTGGTGCAGTACCCTCGACAATAAGGATCTGCTGTTTTGCTGTGCCCCAGTTGCCTGCACGATCAACATAACGGGTCTGATAAAAATAGGTGCCATCCGCAATTTCGATGGAAGGAAGTGTCCACGTACCATCCGATTTAGTCATGGTAGTGTAAATAACATTATTCAGAATCACTTGAACTAAAATGTTTGGTTCAGCGTTTTCGCCATATGGATTAATGATATTTCTCGAGACATATGTTGGTTCTACCGCTCCATCATTTTGAGCGAAAGTACCAATGTCAACCGGTGCAACAACTGCATGCGAAGCTTCTGCAGTATCCGAATCAGCAAATACCACATTACCGCTGGCGATGCTCAGTTTGAACGCCGGGGATTTCACACTTTCGTTGCCATTGGCATCTTTAGCAGTGACCGTCAGGCTATGCTCACCATTGCTGAGCTCTGGGGTGATCGTCCACGCACCCATGCTGTTCGTTTTAACGGAAGCGATAGGCGTTGTGCCAGTATTATCATACAGATAGACGATGGAATTAGGCTCAGCAACACCTGAAAGTACCGGCTTGCGCTCATCGCTGCTGTCGCCTGGCGTCAGGTTGCCTTTGTCACTACCGGTGTTATCAACCGCACGCCAGATTTCAGGCTGTGCGGGTGCTGATTTATCAATGCTTACAATACATGTGCCCGGAGCACCGCGGTTAGTTGCCTTATCAATAATGATAACCTGCAAGGTATGCATGCCTTCAGCCCAACCACCTGGAGGAGTGAAAGACCATAATCCTTCAGCACTTATTGGGGTGGTATAAGTCACACCGTCAATAATAATTTCGGCTACTCCACCTTTTGCATCTGGAGCTTTTCGATCTGTCCATTTGAAATCAGTGTCTTTACTATAGATATATTCTACGTCTTTAATTGCATTAATGCTGTTATTCGCCATGAGCATATTCCTTTTAAACATGGATTCTTGGGGTCCGGAAATCCCTCCGGAGCGAAATCATTTTCGGTTAGTTAGTGAAACGCGTTACACAGGACACGTCTTAAAACCCTATATATCTTTGATTAGCTAATAAAGATAAAAAGTGGGTAAAAGTGGCCATCTTATATTTATAGAAAAGCCACCTGTAAATATTTAGAAATCATTAACGCTATTATTTATTCTCAACGCTAATAATAACCCGACGCTCATTGGCATAGCAGGCTACTTGCTCTTTCTGCGATCCCTGACATTGCATAGTTACCTGACTTTCTCCCATACTTTGAGAAGAAATATTGGCACTTGAGATCCCATTATTAACTAAAAGTTTCTTAATCGTATCCGCACGAAGCTGGCCTAATTTCATGTTGCTATTCTCGTCGCCTATTGGATCGGTGAATCCGGTAACCACAATATGCGGCTGATTATTCGACTGGCGCTTAATCATGGCGGCAAATTGCTGAATAGCATTACGGCCTTCATTGGAAATATCGCTGCTGTTGGCGCTGGCAAACTTAAAGAGCAGATCTGATGAAAACTCATAGTTATCATAAGATTGGGTGGTTCCTGCCTGGCAAGCCACTACAGAGGAGACGCGTGATAACAGATGGGTTTGCTGGCGAGTGCCCACCAGCTGCTGCTGGGCTTCTGTTTCGCTGGTCACCAATGGACGGCCGGAACCATCCAGGCTGGCACGGATGTAATAGGTTTTCCCTGCAGCCAAGTTGTCACGCCACGGCTGTTGTTGCTTGCCCTGATAGGATGGCGCGTCATTTGTGAAACTCGCCAGCGAATGCACGCCTGGATTTACACAGAATGTGCTGTAGCCGCCAGCAAGCAGAGCGGTTTGAAATTCGCCATCAACATAGATATGTGCCGGTGAATTACCGATAGCGTCCGCCGGACGATAATAAACAATACGCACCTGGTCCGCAGCAGCTGCAGGCATTGAACGCCAGGCTTGCCCAAAATTATTTTGTGCTTGAGCATTAAATACAGTGATGGCTGACAATGAGGCGAATGCAGCCAGCATCATGATAGTTTTATTTTTCATAATCACTCCAGAAAACAGGTGTCTGGAGACACCTGCTACTTTTAAATATTAGTTTTGTGATGAATAATCGATAAAGTCTTTCATCTCATATGCGGAATTAATACTTGAATCATTCGACGTTAATACACCTGTAGCGGTAATACTATTGGCATCATTAATGAAATCAATATCATTCAGCAAACTATTTTTAATATCGTGAATGACGGCATTATCTTCCAATGGCTCGTTTAATAATGATTGGCTTTGTTCAGATAATAGCTCTGACAAATCCAGCCCATTAATAGAGAGACCACCAAGATCCGGCGGACCAGGAGGCGTGATATCCACCTCAACCTGATAAACATCCGTTTTAGCTGTTACTACACCATCAGCATCTTTGAAGGCTGCTTCAATTTTATAAACATCTTCTGCGAGTTCTGGAGTGGTGAAACTCCATTTACCGTCAGTGTTAACCGTTACTGAGTGATACGTATGACCGGAAGTGCCCGTAATCCACAGATAAACGATATTACCTGCCTGACCCGAACCTTCAATAATCATCGTTGGATCGTTAGAGTCAATGCCGCCGTTTCCAACCAACTCTTTACGACCAGCGTCATTGTTATCTTTGAAGACGCCATCGATAGTTCCTGTTACAGGCACTTCCGGATTTGGCTCAACTTCTTTGCCTGGATCGAAATTAGGATCGTCGATTGTAATGATAACTTTGTCAGAAGGTGCAGATTCATTTCCAGCAGGATCGGTAACAATAATCTGGAATTCATGCTCGCCATTATCAATTGGTTTTTCCGGTGTAAAGGTCCATTCACCTTTATCATCAACAACCGTGCTACCAATGACCTTACCGTTATCGATAATTTTGATAATGTCGCCCTTCTCACCTTTGCCTTCAAAGGTAGGCGTGCTGTCTTCTGTTTCCTCGCCAGAACCGATTGGTGCGCCATCATCATCAGAAATTTGACCGATACCCTGGTTTTCTGGCGCGATGGTATCAACATCAATAATCCATGGCGTTGAAGGCAGGGATTTATTACCCACCTGATCAACCACCACTACGCTGAAATCGTGCTTACCATCTTCCAATACTGGACTAATAAATTTCCAGTTACCCTCATTATCCGTTTGCGCCGTACCGATCAGTTGGCCATTTTTCCAGATTTCAACGGTAGAACCCTGCTCAGCTTTACCCGACAAAACCGGCGTGCTGTCTTTTGTCAAACCACCGTTTACAATCTCTTTTGCTGGATTAACCGAATCATCGATCATGCCATCAATTGAGCCTTTGGCTGGTGCGGTCAAGTCAACGGTGAATTTCCATGCTTCGCTTGACTCACCGACCACACCGCTCTCATTACGCTCACGTGTGGTGATGCTGTGATCGCCGGCTGACAGAGCAGTGCCAGGCGTAAACGACCAGCTACCGTTTTCGCCAACGGTAGTTTCACCAATCTTCTTCTCGCCATCCCAAATCTCGATAACGTTACCTTTAGTGCCGGTACCATTCAGAGTTGGGGTTGTATCATCAGTGCGGCCACCTTTGGCGATCAAACCCGTTACACTTCCCACGTCATCATAAAGACCGCTTACGACCGGAATGTTTACGTCGCCGCCACCATTATCACCACCACCTTTGCCGCCGTCACCGCCTTTACCGCCGTCGCCACCGTCGCCGCCACTGCCACCGTTTCCGTTGTTGTTACTGCCGCTATTGCTGTCCTGATACTGCTGTTTAGCTGCCAGGAAACCCAGGCCCGCGGCTGCTGCGATAGCTGCCAAACCGCCCAAAGCGATCAACGCTGGCGACCACTCAAAACCCGAAGCCAGCGCGAAGCCACCGTCACTCTCAACGGTGCTTTCACCCAAGGCTAAAGCACTGGTTTCACCATCAGCTAAAGCGGCAGCATCGTGATCGGAGTTACCATCAGTGGCGACGTATTCGTGCATCGCGCCATCTTCTGCTTTACCGACTAAGGAACCCGATTTGGCAAAAAAGTCTTCGATAATCAGATCAGGATCGCTGGCATCTGAACCTTCCAGCATCACCAGCAGATTTTTGCCTACACGCTTAACAGTAATATTTTCAGGCGCAACACCATCGTTACCTTGGGTCAGCAAGTATTTTCCGTTGGTAATAGCCTGAATTTTCGCAGCTTTACCCTCTTTGCCTACACGCAATGCTTCCGCTTTCGTTATTGTTTTTTTATCAATAACCGCAACACTCACGGGCGAAACGTTCATGATTAATCCCTTCCGTCATTTAGATTTTGATTGCGCGATTGCGTACAAGCGCAGCAATCTCCCTGGCTCAACCCACCTCCGTGGGCTCAAAGTGAGCGACATAATCAGGAAAGAGAGATTTCCGAGACATAAGAAACGTCCCGTTAGGAAAGAAAAAATTTCCCAACATTGTCAAAAAGCCAGTTAGTTAATTAACTACCTGAATTAACAAACCTTTATGGAAAAAAAACGACCAGAGAAGGGAAATAATTAAACCATAACAGGACTATAACAGATGATTTTCCTGAATTTTTTCGCGCAAAAAATCCAGAAAACAGGTGATGCGGGAGGTAAGAGATTGGTTGCGATAGTAAACCGCGTGGATAGGTAGGCGCTGCTCGCGCGTTTCAGTTTCCAGAACCTGAACCAGACGTCCATTGATGCGATCTTCACGGCTGACAAAATCAGATAAACGCACAATGCCTTGCCCAGCCAATGCCAGTTGACGAAGCGTTTCACCACTCGAAGCAGATAACGTAGGTTTGATGCGCAGGAACTCTCCTTCTCGCTGCCAAACCGGCCAAATGTTATGCGCATCAAGTTGACTAAACCCCAGCAGTTGATGATTCACCAGCGCATCCACGCTTTCTGGAACGCCATATTTCTCCAGATACGCCGGACTGGCCAACAGACGTATCACGCTGCTGCCAAGGACGCGCGCGCGCAGCGTGGAGTCCCGCAACTCACCGATGCGGATGGCAATGTCTGTTTGCTGCTCCAGCAGGTCGATGACGATGTCGTCAGTGTTCAGTTCAAGTTGAATGTGCGGATAGCGCTGACTGAACTCTGCAACAAGCGGCACAATAACGTGCAAAGTAAAGGGTGTGTTGGCATTAACGCGTAGCCGCCCTGAAGGAATGTCTCTGCGCTGAGCAATATGTTCTTCCGCTTGCTCGACTGAAGCGAGAATCTGCCGCGCGTGATCGAGGAAAATAAGCCCTTCTTCGGTCAACGCCAGACGACGAGTTGTGCGGTGCATTAATGTGGTTTGCAGCTTGCTTTCTAAGCGACTCAACGCACGACTAATACCGGAGCTGGTTTGTTCCAACTGTTCTGCCGCAGCAGTGATTGAACCGGTATCCACAACCGTCACCCAGGCACGCAATTCTTCCAGTGTAATTTTCAAAACTCTCATCCTCAGAGAACGGTTCAAGACCTGTCCTGGCGTTGTTGCCGCAATATCTGTTGTAAATTACGCCACCTCAATCAGCGGCAGGATATCATAATGCGTCATAAACCTCGGATGGGTAACGACTTACGTCAGCAGCAAGCTGTAACTCAGTTGATCCAACGAGGAAAGCAAGATGAAGCCTGGCGCAAGATCCGTGCTCATCTCACACTGGCTCCCTATGATGGCTGGTTCCTGCATGAAGCCGCGCGGTTGGCACGGCGCGCTGGTGATGTCGATACGGCGCAGCGCTACTATCAGCGTGCTTTAACGCTCTCGCCACAAGATGCCGGGCTGCTCAATGGCCTTGGTTTAACCCATTATGATGCGGGCCGCTTTGCTGAGGCAGAGCAGCATTATCTAGCCGCTCTGCAAGCGCATGACCGCTATGCAGCTTGCCACAACAACTACGCTATTTTGCTGCACAAACAGCATCGTTATTCTGCAGCATTGCATCAGTACCGCCAGGCGATGCGTATTCAGCCAGATTATACCGAAGCGCGTTATGGTATGAGCACCTTGCTGGCTCATATGGGGCAACTGCAAGAAGCAGAAAGCCAGATGCAACGCGTGATGCATGAGCGTAATGGCGACCGTCGCTGCCAGAATGCGCTCGGCATGGTCCAGTTACAGCAAGGTAACTTTGCTGATGGCTGGTGCAATTATCAGGCACGTTACGCAACAGATAATCCTGAGCGCTTTTTTACCTTACCTGAGCTACCTATTCGTTACTGGCAAGGTGAAGACTTAGTCGGTATGACGCTGCTGGTGCGAACGGAACAAGGACTGGGTGATGAGATTCAGTTTTGCCGTTTTCTCTCACGGGTAAAATCAGAAAAGCATGCCGGTAAGGTAATCATGATCGGCAACGCCGCCTTGAAACCTTTAATGGCAAGCTTGAAAGATGTAGATAGTTATTTAATCAGGGAAGATAAACATCAGGCGCTGCCGCAGGCCGATTATTGGTGTTCACTGCTGGATCTGCCGCAACATTTTCTCAAATCGCCGCAGCCATTTAATGCCGATGTTCCTTATTTATCTGGCGCACCTGAGCATCAGGCGAAATGGCCGATTGCTGGCACAGGTAAAAAAATTGGCATTGTGTGGAAAGGTTCCAGCGCACACAAAAATGACAGCCAGCGTTCGCTGTCACATCTGTCTGCACTGGCAACTCTATTTTCTGTACCAGACACGCATTGGGTTAGTTTGCAAAAAGGGGCTGGAGAAGAAGAAGTAAATCATTTTCCTCACCTTCAGCCATTGGGCGCCCAATTCACTGATTATCAGGATACCGCCGCCGTTATTTCACAACTGGATTTAGTGATTGGTGTGGATACGTCGGTAATCCATTTGGCCGGTGCGCTGGGGAAACCTTGCTGGGTTATGTTGCCTGCCTGGGCGCGAGACTGGCGCTGGTTAGAAAATCGCGAAGATACGCCGTGGTATCCGCAAATGAGATTGTTTGCGCGCGGGCAGGATGAAGAGTGGAGCACGGTGGTTGCGCGAATTAAGCAGGCGCTACAGCAGCAATAAAAAGGGACGCCGTGGCGTCCCAATTTTTACACTTCGAGGTCGGCTAAATCGCCTTTCTCTTGCAGCCAGTTTCGGCGATCTTCCGAGCGTTTCTTCGCTAACAGCATATCCATCACGCGCAGCGTTTGGTCGACATCCTCATCGCTGATCGTCAATTGCACCAGACGACGCGTGTTCGGATCGAGCGTGGTTTCGCGCAGCTGCAGCGGGTTCATTTCACCCAAGCCCTTAAAGCGCTGCACATTCGGCTTACCTTTCTTACGCTTCAGCTGGTCCAGCACGCCCTCTTTCTCATCTTCATCTAAGGCGTAATAGACTTCTTTGCCGAGATCGATGCGATACAGCGGCGGCATCGCCACATACACATGGCCGTGCTGCACCAGCGAACGGAAATGCTTCACAAACAGCGCGCACAGCAGCGTGGCGATGTGCAGGCCATCGGAGTCCGCATCCGCGAGGATACAGATCTTGCCGTAACGCAGCTGGCTCAGATCTTCGCTGTCAGGATCGATACCGATCGCCACCGAAATATCATGCACTTCCTGCGAGGCCAGCACTTCGTCTGAAGAGACTTCCCATGTGTTGAGGATCTTACCTTTCAGCGGCATGATCGCCTGATAATCTCGATCGCGCGCCTGCTTGGCGGATCCGCCCGCAGAATCCCCTTCGACGAGGAACAGTTCGGTTCTATTCAAATCTTGTGCGGTGCAGTCAGCCAGTTTGCCCGGCAGCGCCGGTCCGCTGGTGAGTTTTTTACGCACCACTTTCTTCGCGGCACGCATACGGCGCTGTGCGCTGGAGATCGCCAGCTCGGCCAGCATTTCAGCCGCCTGCACGTTCTGGTTCAGCCACAGGCTGAAGGCATCTTTCACCACCGCTGAGACGAATGCCGCACACTGACGCGAAGAGAGGCGCTCTTTAGTCTGACCGGCAAACTGCGGATCCTGCATCTTCACCGACAGCACGTACGCACAGCGATCCCAGATATCTTCCGCCGAGAGCTTTACGCCGCGCGGCAAAATATTGCGGTATTCGCAGAACTCACGCATGGCATCCAGCAATCCCTGACGCAAGCCGTTGACGTGCGTGCCGCCTTGCATGGTTGGGATAAGGTTGACGTAGCTTTCCGTCAGCAGCTCACCGCCTTCCGGCAGCCAAAGCAGCGCCCAATCCACCGCTTCCACATCGCCGGCAAAACTGCCAACAAAGGGTTTTTCCGGCAGCGTCGGCAAACCGTCAATCGCTTCACACAGGTAATCGGTCAGGCCATCCTGATACATCCAGGTTTGTTCGGTATCGTTGACCTTGTCTTTAAAGACAATTTCAACGCCCGGACAGAGCACGGCTTTGGCTTTTAACAGATGCGATAAGCGGGAAACGGAGAAACGCGGGCTATCAAAGAAGCTTTCATCTGGCCAGAAATGCACGCTGGTGCCGGTATTGCGTTTACCGACAGTGCCGGTAACCGTAAGATCCTGCACCTTGTCGCCATTTTCGAAGGCAATCTGGTAGATTTCGCCGTTACGACGCACGGTAACTTCGACGCGCTTTGATAAGGCGTTAACCACCGAGATCCCGACGCCGTGCAAGCCGCCTGAGAACTGATAGTTTTTATTGGAGAATTTGCCGCCCGCGTGCAGGCGACAAAGAATCAGCTCAACCGCAGGTACGCCTTCTTCCGGATGGATATCCACCGGCATGCCACGACCGTCATCAATAACTTCCAATGACTGATCGGCATGAAGAATCACTTCCACACGTTTGGCGTGACCGGCCAGCGCCTCATCGACGCTGTTATCGATCACTTCCTGGCCCAGATGGTTTGGACGCGTGGTATCGGTGTACATCCCCGGACGACGACGCACCGGTTCAAGGCCGGTCAGGACCTCAATGGCATCGGCATTATAGCTTGATTGGCTCATCGTAAATGTCTGATTAGCAATAAGAAAATGGCCCCACCTCGCAAAGCTACTGGGCGTTTAATCCCAGAAAATCAACTATCTGTGCGAAATGGCGTTCGAATCCGATATAGGCATGATTGCCGCCCTCTTCAACCGTCTGGCGGCATGCGCTGTAATACTCCAGCGTCTGGCGATAATCGAGTATTTCATCGCCGGTTTGTTGCAGTAGCCAGAGTAAATCGGGCGCTTCAAGAGGGTCAATCTGCATTACTTTCAGATCGTAAATGTGGCGAGACTCTAACACATATTGCTGGCCGGTGTAGGGATTACGGTTTTCGCCGAGGTAATCCACCAGCAGCTCAAACGGCCGTACGGCGGGATTGACCACCACCGCTGGCAACATAAAACACTGCGACAGCCAGGTAGCAAAATAGCCGCCCAGCGACGATCCCACCAATCCCAGCGGTTCACCGGCATATTGCATAACCAGCTCTTCCAGCATGCTGGCGGCTTCGGCCGGAAATGTCGGCAGTTGCGGCACTATCACATTAATATGCGGATGATGCTCGTTGAGCCATTGCTGCAGCTGGGTGGCTTTCGCCGATTGCGGGGAACTGTTGAAGCCGTGCAGATAGATCAGCGCCGCCATTGCTTAGTAGCCCTCGGAATCAAGATCGGGGCGGAACATGTCGCTTTGCAGGCGGTTCACTTCGGTTTGCAGCACGCCGTCTGGCTGCAAGGTGAACCAGCGCCAGCCTGGCGCCAGCGTATCAATGGTGAAGTTAGTGCAATGCGGTTTGAACTGGACACAGGTCGATGGTGAAGCCATTACGCGGCGACCATGCCAGTCGAGATCGAGTTCCTGATGAATATGGCCGCACACCAGATTGCGCGCTCGCGGGAAGTGTTGCAGTACTGCTTCCAGCTGATGTGGATTACGCAAGCTGTGCTGATCTAACCAGGTACAACCGGAAGCCAGCGGATGATGATGCAGCAGCACTAAGGTGTGACGTTCCGGATACTTGCTGAGCGCGGTGTGCAGCCACTCAAGCTGGTATTCGCTCAACATGCCGTGCGGTACACCAAATACCTGGCTATCGAGCAGCAGCAGCTGCCAGTGATCGCCTAACAGAACATGCTTGTCTGACTTAATACCCGCATCGGCCAGTGTATCCACCATCGCCGGCTGAAAATCGTGATTTCCCGGCAGCCAGACGCAAGGTTTCGGCAGACGGTTAATGCCCGCTACAAAATGTTGGTAAGCTTCGACGGTGTGATCCTGAGCGAGATCGCCGGTGGCGATAATCAGATCATAATGCTGCTGTTGTGCCTCAATGGCATCCAGCACCGCATCAAAACTCGACCAGGTATTCACCCCAAGCAGCGATTGATGTTTTCCAGCAAAAAGATGGGTATCCGTGATTTGTAAAATCCTGATATCAGACCCATCTCGCGCAGGAAGAGTTAGCAGGCTATCCAAAGCGTTTCCTTAATCTCCACGCCATCGTTGCGTTTTTTTACGCTATCAGCAAACCGGTACTGCCACAGCGCCATGCGCTAAGCAGTAACGCAACCAATCCGCAAGGAACTGGTTAATCTGATGTTTTTCATCGCGCTGATGCAATTTTTTATTAGGATAATCATAGCGCGCTTTAAATCGGTAGATCTGTTTAGTGGAACACACTTCAGCGACCATCGCATCATGGTAGAGCCGCACAGACATAGAAGGCAGGCTCCAGTAACTCACCGCAGGCGCCACCTGACGCACTTCCACCAGCGTGGTGTAACGGGTCGATTCTTCGATGGTGAGCTGATAGCTGGCGCCATTCACCTGATAAATCACCGATGCGCCTGCCTCATCATTGCGTGGCAGCAGGCGACGCAGCTGGGCAAAATTGGTTTCGCACAGGCGCATCATTTCGGGAAAGTCAGGGGTGTAGCGCTGTTTCATTTTAGCTTCCACTCTTCTCGTAGTTTTTCATGGTGCAACGCCAGCCATTGCAAGGCGATGACAGATGCCGCGTTATCAATAATCCCCTCTTCCACCCAGCGATAAGCCTGTTCGCGGCTCACCACATGGACAAGAATATCCTCATTCTCTTCCTCCAGCCCGTGATTTCCCTCTGCCAGGCTGGCATCCACTTCGCCCACCAGCACCGACAAACGTTCAGACGTTCCGCCGGGGCTGGCTAAGTAATTCACTATCGGTTTGACGCGACCAACCTTGAGGCCAGCCTCTTCTACCGCCTCACGTCGTGCGACATCTTCTGGTGTTTCGCCAGGTTCGATGATGCCAGCCACCATTTCCAGCAGCCAGGGCGTTGGGCTGGAATCAAAAGCGGGAATGCGGATCTGTTCGATCAGCACCACTTCATCGCGTAAGGGATCATAGGGTAGCAGCACGGCGGCGTGTCCGCGCTCAAAAACTTCGCGCACCACTTCACCACTCATTTCGCCATTAAAACGACGGTGACGGAAACGGTAGCTGACGATGGAAAAAAAACCATCGTAACGCGTTTCGCGTGCAATAATTTCTACATCGTTTTTTGTGAAAGTCACAGGGGATTTTTTTGCACTCGCCATCGTCTGATTCCTTATGCAGATTGGGATGGAGCAAAGAAAAGCCAAGTCTACCGCTCCGTCCGAGTGGTTCTTTTTGAATTATTTACGTAAATTAGGGGAAGAAGGCACGTTCAGCCAACTTATCTCTGACGCCGCCTCTGTAGAATCGGCGATTATTTTTTTGGCTTACCTGCAGCACTACCAGTGCATTTTGCTGCAACAAAAGGAATGCAAATGAAAAAACTGCTCCCACTTTTTATTGGACTGAGCCTGGGCGGATTCAGCCTTGCCAGCCAGGCAGAAAACCTGTTGCAGGTCTATCAGCAGGCGCGCCTTAGCAACCCCGATCTGCGCTCCTCTGCCGCTAACCGCGACGCAGCATTTGAGAAAATCAATGAAGCGCGTAGTCCTTTATTGCCGCAGTTAGGCTTGGGCGCAGATTACACTTATAACAATGGCTACCGTGACAGCAGCGGACTTCATTCCAACACGACCAGCGCCTCTCTGCAATTAACTCAAACTATTTTCGATATGTCGAAATGGCGTGCGCTGTCGCTGCAGGAAAAACAAGCCGGTATTCAGGACGTCACTTATCAGGTTGCTCAGCAAGATCTGATTCTGAATAGTGCAACTGCCTATTTCAACGTGTTGAAGGCGATCGATACGCTTTCTTACACCGAAGCACAGAAACAGTCGATCTACCGCGAGTTGGATCAAACCACTCAGCGCTTCAACGTAGGTTTGGTCGCGATCACTGACGTGCAGAACGCCCGCGCACAGTATGACACCGTGCTGGCCAACGAAGTGACCGCACGTAACAACCTCGATAATGCTGTGGAATCGCTGCGTCAGATTACCGGTATGGATTATTTGTCGTTGGCTTCTCTGAATATCGATCGTTTCAAAACCGCGCGTCCAGATGCCGTTGCCAGCCTGCTGAAAGAAGCTGAGAGTCGTAACCTGACCTTGCTGTCTGCGCGTCTGAGCCAGGATCTGGCACGTGAGCAGATTCGTTCAGCTGAAACCGGCCACATGCCAACGCTGGACTTGACTGCGTCAACCGGTATGTCGAACAGCAAATATGGCGGCAGCCGCGCCAATCAGAGCGCCGGCAGCACCGACTCTATCACCGGTTCTAACCAGGTTGGTCTGAGCTTCACCATGCCACTGTACAGCGGTGGTTCGGTTACCTCCCAGGTAAAACAGGCGCAGTACAACTATGTCGCGGCCAGCGAGCAGCTGGAAGGCGCACATCGTAGCGCGGTTCAGACGGTGCGTTCATCATTCAATAACGTGAATGCCTCTATCAGCAGCATCGATGCTTACAAGCAGGCTGTGGTCTCTGCACAAAGCTCACTGGATGCGATGGAAGCGGGTTATCAAGTTGGTACGCGTACCATCGTTGATGTGCTGGATGCAACCACCACGCTGTTCAATGCTAAACAGCAGCTTTCTGATGCGCGTTATAGCTATCTGATTAACCAGCTGAATATCAAATATGCGCTGGGTACGCTGAACGAGCAGGATTTGCAGCAGCTGAACAGCACGCTGGGCAAAGAGATCACCACGACACCAGAAGTGGTGGCGCCGGAAAATAACCAGCAGGCCGCGCGTGTGGATAACGGTCCGAAAGCGTCATCGCCTTCAGCCGCCGCACAAGCCCGTCCAGCTGCCGCACGCAGCAGCGGAAATCCATTCGGTAATTAATTCCCCAAGGGGCCGCATGCGGCCCCTTTCGCATTCAATCGTATAGCTACGTAAAGATGCTTTCCCCATCTGGCTTCGCGCTTCATTTTCCACCGCTCATCCCCTATCCTTTACCGCACCTTTGGGCACAGGATGAAAATAATGAAACGGACGAAAAATATTCGCCATGCCGCTTTTCGTAAAAGCTGGCAGGCACGCCACTTAACGCCAGTCGCCTTTGCCGTTAGCGCAGTGTTTATGCTGGCAGGCTGCGAGCAGAGTGATGAGACGGTGTCGCTGTATCAAAACGCCGATGATTGCGCCAAAGCGAATCCAGGCCAGAGCGCGCAATGTACCACTGCGTATAACAACGCACAGAAAGAAGCTGAACGTACCGCGCCAAAATACGCCACGCGCGAAGATTGTGTGGCTGAGTTTGGTGAGAATCAGTGCCAGCAAACGCCTGCACAAGCGGGCGTGGGCACCACCGCTAATAATGCCGAAGCACAGCAAAGCGGCAGCTTCTGGATGCCATTGATGGCCGGTTACATGATGGGACGTATGATGAGCGGTGGCGCAGGATTTGCCCAGCAGCCGCTGTTCTCACCAAAAAATCCGAACAGCCCGGCAAACGGCAAATTTGTCGACGCGTCGGGTAAAAATTACGGCAATGCGACATCAGGTCGTACCATCAACGTGCCGAAAACAGCCATGGCGCCGAAACCTGCCACCACTTCCACCATCACGCGTGGCGGCTTTGGTGACAGCGTGGCAAAACAAAACACCATGCAGCGCAGCAGTGCCTCTGGCACCGGCAGCCGCTCGCTGGGAGGCTAAGCCGCAGCATGCAACGTATTGCAATCCCTGAACGTCCAGACTGGCGTGAAAAAGCAGCCGAGTATGGTTTCCAGTTTCACACCATGTATGGCGAACCTTACTGGTGTGAAGATGCTTACTACCAATTCACGCTAGCGCAGGTTGAACAGCTGGAAGATACCACCGCCGAGCTGCACCAGATGTGTTTGCAGGCGGTGGAGAAAGTGGTGAAAAGTGACGAGCTGCTCACCCGTTTCTGCATTCCTAAGCACACCTGGGATTTTGTGCGTGATTCCTGGAAGTTGCGCCAGCCGTCGCTCTATTCGCGCCTCGATCTGGCATGGGATGGCAAAGGTGACGCCAAGCTGCTGGAAAACAATGCCGACACGCCAACTTCGCTGTATGAAGCCGCCTTCTTTCAGTGGATTTGGCTGGAAGACCAGGTCAAAGCGGGCAACCTGCCGCAGGGCAGCGACCAGTTCAACAGCCTGCAAGAGAAGCTGATCGAGCGCTTCGCCACGCTGCATCAGCAGTTCGGTTTTAACTGGCTGCACTTCTCCTGCTGTCGTGATACCGAAGAAGATCGCGCCACGGTGCAATATCTGCAGGACTGCGCCACCGAAGCCGGATTGCCGAGCGAGTTTCTCTATATAGATGAGATTGGACTGGGTGAAAGAGGCCAGTTTACCGATGTAAACGATCAGGTCATCAGCAATCTGTTCAAGCTCTATCCGTGGGAATTCATGCTGCGCGAAGTGTTCTCCACCAAGCTGGCAGACGCGGGCGTGCGCTGGCTGGAACCGGCATGGAAAAGCATCATCTCTAATAAAGCGCTGTTACCGCTGCTGTGGGAAATGTTCCCCAATCATCCCAATTTGCTGCCCGCCTATTTTGCCGATGATAAGAACGCGCCGCAGATGGATAAATACGTGGTGAAACCGCTGTTTTCACGTGAAGGTGCCAATATTCGCATCATTGAGAACGGCCAGGAGATCGCGCGTGCGGATGGTCCGTATGGCGAAGAAGGCATGATTATTCAGCAGTTCTATCAGCTACCGAAATTTGGTGATAGCTATACCTTAATCGGTAGCTGGCTGATTGACGATCAACCTGCAGGTATTGGCATACGTGAAGATCGTGCATTGATCACTCAGGATCTGTCGCGTTTCTATCCGCATACTTTTATTGAGTAAACACTGCGCCGCCCGCAATCTTCGGGCGGCCACGCGAATTAACCAATCTGCACCGACATCATACTGATCGCGCCCATCTCCATGCCTTCTACGGGAATAGAGATCGCTTCATCAGCAGCACGCGCCCCAAGAATATAAAGCAGCGGTAAATAGTGTTCTGGCGTAGGGTTTGCAAGCTGTGCATCCGGATGCTGCATAAAGTTCACCAAGGGATGATCCGCTGCTTCGCCCTGGAAATCCAGATTCTCACGTACAAAATGGTCAAAACTCTCCGCCCACGGATACGCGGTTTCCGCCCCCTGCCAGCGCAGCATACGCAGATTGTGCACCACATTACCGCTAGCCACGATCATCACACCTTCATCTCGCAATGACGCCAGCTTTTGCCCCAATGCATAGTGCCATTCGGCAGGTTTAGTACCGTCGATACTCAATTGCACAACCGGAATGTCGGCCTCGGGATACATTTTTGCCAGCACGCCCCACGAACCATGATCAAAACCCCACTCCTGATCGGCATGAACGGCGACTGGCGCGAGCAGATCAATCATTTGCTGGGCCAGCTCTGGCGATCCCGGCGCGGGATAACGCACATCAAACAGCGCCTGCGGGAAGCCGCCGAAATCATGGATGGTGCGCGGATTACTCATCGCCGTTACTGCCGTGCCGCGTGTGTACCAGTGCGCCGAAACCGCGAGAATCGCGCGTGGGCGTGGCAGCGTTGCACCCAAATGCTGCCAGGTTTGGGTATAACGATTATCTTCCAAGACGTTCATCGGGCTGCCGTGACCAAGGAATAGCGCAGGCATGCGTGTAGTGCTCATGTTTCATCCTCTGACGAAGTGTCGCTTTACTAACTGCTACGATACGCGCTTTTGCAGAGGGATTAACGCTGATAAGCATGATGATCTCATTCAGGAAATTTGAATGACATTTCACAAGAAAATTAGAGATAAGATGAGTCTCAATATTTTGTGCACTCCTTTTACATTTCAGTGATATAGCCCGCACATAAGACCGAGCGAGACTGGTCTTGTTACATACATTGAATCGGCTTCTTACACTCCACTCGGTTTTGGAAATATGAGCAGTGGAATGTATGTTAATTCAGGGAGCAATATTGTGCCTGGCGATGAATATCTACCATGAAGCGCGTGGCGAACCGATTAAAGGACAAATAGCGGTTGGCACGGTGACCATGAACCGGGCCAATTGGGATGTCAAAGAGATCTGTCCTGTGGTGTACGCACCTAAACAGTTCTCCTGGACGTCTCTCAAAAAGAATCCTTATCGTTATCCACCCAAGGAAGATAAAAGCTGGCAGCGCGCCAGAGAGTTGGCAAAAAAGATTGTTGAAGGGGAATTACAGGACGTAACCAAAGGCGCAACGTTCTTCCATGCGCACCACGTTAAACCGGCCTGGCGCCATGCTTTTGAACGTACCGTGGTGATTGGTAATCATGTGTTTTATGCCAATCGCTAAAACAAAAAAAGAGACCGGATAGATCACTATCCGGCCTCTTTCTTCTACATCAATTCAGTTAGCTGGCGTGACGCGTCTCACGCTGACGGCGATACGCCACCAGGTCTTCAATGGTGACGACCGGCATATCGTGTTGCTTAGCAAACACGATCGCTTCAGGCGCATGCGCCATGCTGCCATCATCATTGGTCAATTCGCACAATACGCCCGCAGGTTTAAATCCTGCCAGCGTCACCAGATCGATAGTCGCTTCGGTATGTCCACCACGAGACAGAACTCCGCCTTCACGCGCGCGCAGCGGGAAGACATGGCCCGGACGGTTAAGGTCTGACGGCTTAGCGCCATCAGCGACTGCAGCGCGAATGGTGGTAATACGATCGGCAGCAGAAACGCCGGTGGTGACACCGCTTGCGGCTTCAATCGTCACCGTAAAACCGGTGCCGTAAGCGCTGGTGTTGGTTTCCACCATCATTGGCAGCTCAAGCTGCTGACGGCGTTCTTCGGTGATGCAGAGGCACACAATACCGCTGCCGTGACGGATGGTTAATGCCATCTGTTCAACGGTCATGGTTTCTGCCGGGAAGATCATGTCACCTTCGTTTTCACGATTTTCATCGTCGAGCACCATTACACCGCGGCCGTTGCGCAGCGCATCAATGGCGCGCTCTACACGCTGTTCAGGCGTGCCAAATTCAGAAAGAAGCGTCTGATTCATGGTAAAAAAACCTTATAAAATATGAGTTACCAGAACCAGGGCGTGCTTAGGAGTGCGTACAAAACACATGGCAAAAACGTGACGCGGGCAAAGCCCGGCTGATGTCGTTACCCTCTCCCATCCGGACTCTAACCGTCGGCTCCGGAATTACACCGGATCTGCTGACCTTTCACATTGCTGTCAAAGCGCTCGCGGGCTTTCAGCTGAAGCTGATTTACCGCCGGTGGGGAATTTCGCCCCGCCCTGAGAATAAGCGAACAAACTATAACGCCAATCATCTGGACGGGCAATCGACAAAAGTGCAAATGCTTTTGCATTTCCTGCGTTGCGGATTTCAGGTTTAACCTTTTCGTTTGAGGCATTACACTTAATAGCTATTGAGTCCGAACACGCGCAGCTATCGGCCACCGTAACCAGGAAATAATCATGATCGACACGAAAAAAATTGAACAACTGGCTCGCCAGGTACATGAAGCTATGCCGAAAGGGATTCGCGATTTTGGCGATGATGTCGAAAAGAAAATCCGTCAGGTATTACAGGCGCAGTTGACGCGCATGGACCTGGTTAACCGTGAAGAGTTTGATGTGCAGACGCAGGTTCTGCTGCGTACGCGTGAGAAATTAGCTGCGCTGGAGCAGCGTTTGGCGAAGTTGGAAAGTGAAAGTCCAGCAGCACCCGCGCCGGCGATCATCACGCCAGATCCTGCTGGGAAAATCGATACTCCGCAGTAAGCTAATCGGCGGGAGCATAACTCCCGCCGATTTACACTTAATGACTGCGAATCGTTTTGATGATGTTGCTGGTTGAGATGCCATCTTCGAAGTTAAGCACGCGCACGTCACCGCCGTTCGCCCACACCTCTTTGCTTCCCGCGATATCTTCTGGCTTGTAGTCGCCGCCTTTTACCAGCAGATCCGGCAGTACGCCAGCAATCAGACGCTGTGGCGTGTCTTCTTCAAACAGTACAACCCAATCCACCGCTTCCAGCGCACCCAGCACAATCATGCGATTTTCTTGCGGATTGACCGGACGCGTTTCGCCTTTCAGACGTTTAGTCGAGGCATCACTGTTAACGGCCACAATCAGGCGATCGCCCAGCTTGCGCGCATTCGCCAGATAAGAAACATGGCCAGCGTGCAGGATGTCAAACACACCGTTGGTCATCACCACTTTCTCACCGCGCTGACGCGCCAGCGCAACAGCGGCTTTAAGCTCCGCTTCGGTCATCACACCAAATCCCGTTTCCGGACGAGCATGAATGGCATTTTCCAGCTCAACCGTGCTGACAGTTGAAGTACCCAGCTTGCCAACGACGACGCCTGCAGCAGCATTAGCAAGGAAACAGGCTTCTTCCAGGCTGTCACCCGCCGCCAGCACCGCGGCCAGCACGCCAATTACGGTATCGCCCGCACCGGTCACGTCATACACTTCCTGCGCCTGCGTAGGCAGATGCAGCGGTTCTTTGCCCGGCTGCAGCAGCGTCATACCGTTCTCTGAACGGGTGACCAGCAGCGCGGAGAGCTCATAATCAGCGATTAACTGCATGCCACGGCTGACAATCTCTTCCACGGTTTTGCATTTACCTACTACCGCTTCGAATTCAGACAAATTCGGCGTTAACAGTGTCGCACCGCGATAACGTTCAAAATCAGTGCCTTTGGGATCAATCAGCACCGGCACATTAGCTTCACGCGCCAATTGAATCATAGTCTGCACGCTGTTCAGCGCGCCTTTAGCGTAGTCAGATAACACCAGCGCACCCGCTTGCGTCAGCGATTGACGCATACGATCGTGAATCGGCTGCGGATCAATCTGCTCAAAACCCTCTTCGAAATCGAGGCGAATCAGCTGCTGATTGCGCGACAGCACGCGCAGCTTGGTGATGGTTGGATGACTTTGCACCGCAACAAAATCACAGTCGACATTGACCTTTTGCAGGGTTTCACTCAATACGCGCGCGGCATCATCGGCGCCCGTCAAGCCAATCAGCCGTGATGCTGCACCGAGCGCAGCAATGTTCATGGCGACGTTTGCCGCTCCGCCTGGACGCTCTTCAATGGTATCCACTTTTACCACCGGCACCGGCGCTTCCGGGGAAATACGGCTGGTTGGGCCATACCAATAGCGATCTAACATTACATCGCCGACGACCAGCACAGTGGCCTTGCCAAAAGTGGGCAGTGTTACTTTCATTCAGAGACTCCAACACGGTCAAAATAATGCGCGGGATATTACCACATAAGCCATCAGGCTCACTGTTCCACGCTGTCAGATTCGGTGCCGCTTAACCAACGCTGCCAACTGTTGTTGACCACCGCGCGCTCAGCGACAAAGGCTTCAGCAGCCACATGGCCCGGCAATTCCTGCAGCGCCAGATGGTGCAGCGCATCACGTAACGTGACGTAAGCATGCGTTAAAGCCTGCGCCTCTTCATCCGGCATAATGCCGTGACGCGCCATTAACTCGAAAATGCGGACGTTATCCGACCAGCGCGTCAACGCTGGCTGATGGGCCGCGTAGCCTAAGACAAGATATTGCGCGATGAATTCAATATCGGTGATACCGCCCTCATCGGTCTTAATTTCCCAGCGACCTTTGTGTTTATTGCTGAGATGCGCACGCATTTTTTCACGCATTTCGCGCACTTCTTTTTGCAACGTCTCGACTTCACGCGGCAGGCAAAGAATGCCACGCCGAATTTCATCAAAGCGTTCACATAGCGCAGGTTCGCCAAACACAATGCGCGCGCGCACCAGCGCCTGATGCTCCCAGGTCCACGCCTCGCTGCGCTGGTATTCGTTGAAAGCGGCAAAAGTACTGACCAGCATGCCCGCCGCGCCAGAAGGACGCAGACGCGCATCCACTTCATACAAAATGCCGGACGACGTGCGCGTGCTAAACAGATGCATCACACGCTGCGCCAGGCGCAGATAGAACTGACGACCATCAATGACCCGCTCGCCATCGGTTTCTGCATCATCAGGACAATCATGCAGGAACACCAAATCAAGATCAGAGCTATAACCCAGCTCCCAACCACCGAGCTTGCCGTAACCGACAACCGCAAAACCGCGCTCGTTGTCGCTGGTGAGATGCGATGGGCGACCATAGCGCTGCACCATCATCTGCCAGGCTTGCTGTACCACCGATTCGATAATCGCTTCTGCCAGCCAGGTTAAATGATCACTCACTTTCATCACGGGCAGCGTTTCAGCAATATCGGCAGCGGCGATGCGCAGATGCTGCGCCTGTTTAAACTGGCGTAATGCTTCCAGTTGCTGCTCTTCATCATCGGTAGGAATACGCAGCAGATATTGGCGCAGTTCGTCACGATAAGCGTCGGTCGCGGTGGGTTGATACAGCGTTGCGGGATCGAGTAGCTCATCCAGCAGCAGCGGATAGCGCGCCAGCTGGCTGGCAACCATCGGTGATGCGGCACACAGCCGAATCAGATGACGCAGCGCGCCATGATATTCGGTAAGTAATTCCAGATAAGTGCTGCGCGTCAGCACGCCCAGCAACAGCGGTGTCAGGCGGTTCAGCAGCACATCCGCATCTTCGCGCGGGCAGACTTCACTGAGCAGACGCGGCATCAACTGATCAAGCGCCAGACGACCGCGCGGACCAATGGTGCGGCGGCTCACATCCTGACGGAAGTTGTTCAACGCGTTGTAAAGCGCGTGACGCTGCGCATCGTCCAGCTGCGGCACAACCGGGACGAGATCACTCTCTTCCAGTGCGTCCTGCCACAAACCAGCAAATTCAGCCAACTGCGGCTGGTCGTCGACATCCGGCGCATCGTCGCCAATCAGCTCATCAAAGATGGCGCGCACACCGGCCATTTGCAGCTCTAGCTGCGTCATCAGTGCGCTCCAGTCTGTCGCGCCCATCGCCCAGGCTAAGCGCTGGCGGTCGAGTTCGTTCTCTGGCAGCGTTTGCGTTTGCTCGTCATTAATACTTTGCAGTAGGTTTTCCAGCCGACGCAGGAATAGATAGGCTTCACGCAAATGCTCGATCTGTTTTTGACTTAACAAAGCCAGCTCGCCAATCGCTTCAAGCGTAGGGAGTAAGGAACGCAGCTGTAGTGAGCGCTCACGTCCACCGCGAATTAGCTGGAAGACCTGCACAATGAATTCTGTTTCACGAATGCCCCCGGCACCGAGCTTGATATTGTCTTTCAAGCCGCGTCGACGCACTTCGCGCGCGATCATGCCCTTCATGTTTCGCAGCGATTGAATCACGCTGAAATCGATATAACGTCGATAAACGAAAGGCCGCAGCATTTGCTGCAATTCCTGGCTCCAGTGGCCATGATCGTCGCCCATCAGGCGGGCTTTAACCATCGCATAGCGTTCCCAGTCGCGGCCCTGCTCCTGATAATAGTCTTCCAGTGCTGCAAAGCTCAGCACCAGCGGACCGCTATCACCGAACGGGCGCAGACGCATATCCACGCGATAGACAAACCCATCCACCGTTGGCTGATCGAGCACTTTGATCAGCCGCTGCCCCATGCGCGTGAAGAATTGCGCATTGTCGAGCTCGCGCCGTCCACCTTGCGTAACGCCGTTTTCCGGCCAGGCAAAAATCAGATCGATATCAGAAGAGAAATTGAGTTCACAGCCGCCGAGTTTACCCATACCAAGAATCAACATCGGCTGAGCTTCACCGGCTTCATTGCATGGCGTACCGAAATCACGGCTGCAATCCTGCCAAACCCAGTCGCGTGCGGCAGCGATGAGTATTTCCGCCAGCGTACTGAGTTGCTGCAAACTTTGTTCGGTAGTGGCGTGTTGCAGCGCCTGCATCCAGGCGATGCGCACCAGCATGTGGCGACGGAACAAACGCAGTTCCCGCATCAGGGAGGTTTCGTTATCAACGGCTTGCAGCGCATCCTTCAGCCAGCTGGCATAGTGCTGCCACTCATCTGGCGCAGGCGCTTGCTGTTGCAGATGCTGCCACCATTCGGGATGCTGCTGCAGGTTATCGAGGATAAAGTCACTAAAAGTCAGCGCGCCCGCCTGTTCTGGCGTAAACGCTGAGGGTGGCAAATTAAGTCGCTCTGCCACATTAGCCAACTGCGCCTGCATTAGCGCCGGTAACGGTAACAACATCTTCTCTCCCTGATTGGATTTTTCGTTAGCGTTTGATTCCGCTATTGAGCCAGAACGGCGATGGTTTAATCGCCAGATTCACCAGCTGCATTAAGCCGTGATTCTGTTTGACGCGAATAGCGTGCTGTAACTCCAGCCAGCCCTCCAGCCAAACATTCACCTCTTCCGCCGGATAAGCACCCGCCAGCAGGTTCACCGCCAGCAGCTGGCGATTCAGGCGCGTCGCTTTATCCTGAAACTCATTGAACAGTTGCACGTCAACAAAGGTTTCACGGAGATCGGCTGAGATGCGGCTCAGCATAATGTCGCTGAAGCGCTTGAACGATCCCTGCAGCTTGCTTTTGCTCTTGTCGTCGAGCCAGTTTTGCCACTGAGACTCCACCAGCCAGTGAGTAAGCGCTAACTGGGCTTCAACGGAGGTCAACGAGAAACACGTGGTTTCTGCATTATTCTCTTCATCGGCCAGCAACTCTTCCTGACGGGTTAATTTCTGGCGCAGATCGCTGCTGGCCTTGCGAGGCACCAACGCGCCAAACAGTGAGAACGCCTGACGCAGCGTTTCCAGCGCATCAATCACCGCCGCTTTGGCCTCTTTATTACCACGCAGCCACACTTCTTCATGGTATTGCCAATGATTCAGTGCCGCCGTCATCGCGTTAATCATGCCCTGCTCAACCGACGCTTTCGCGGCGATTTTCTGCAACGGCAACGTACGGATTGGACGCGGTAAATTACCCTGCGCCAGCTGGTAGCCGCGCGCGGCTTTGCTCAGGCTGCCGAGACGCAAGCCACCCATCGCAACCAGCGCTTCAGCGAATTTCAGCATGTCATCGCGCTGCCCACTTTTGAGCTCCAGCTCAACTTCATAAAGCGGTTCGCTGAATTCACCGGCAGCCACTTCGCCGCGGTCAAACGCCACTTCAATTTCGCTGTCGCCAAATTGCACCAGCCAGGCTTCGCGCTGGAAATGGGTACTGAACAGCGGCTGCAGGCGCGATTGCAGTGCGGCGATATCGGTGTCCTGCGGCCAGATCTCAGCCGGCAGGCGCGCGATATCCAGCTGCGGCTCGGTGAGATCGACATTATATTCAGGACGCTGATGCAGGCCGCCGACGGTTTTACCGGCGGCTTTTAGTGTCATTTCATAGCGTTGGTCAACGCCACGAATACGTAGGCCCATGTCCCAACGACGCAATTGGTTGTCGTCGGTTTCATAATAGATATTGGTCAGCTCGCGCGCGGCGAAGTGCTGATGTGGCCACGCGGCAAGCTTTTCAGCCAGTTTTTCGGCGGCTTGCGGTGTAGCAATGAACTTTAATTCGATTTCGATGGTCATAATTTTTTATTCAATACGCTGCTGGCACTTACGAGTTTAATCTGGCGAAGAGTAATGCACCGGAAGCCCGCTGTCTCCGCTTTCTTGTGCTTTTACGACCCTTTTCGCACCGGATTGAGACCAGGATAGTTCTCATTCAGATTTTTGAGAAGCGTCTCCAGACTGTGCCGGTAATTTTACGCCATTAAGAAAAAACGACATCGAATGAAAAAAATCACACTTGCTGCCCTTTCTTTGCTGGCTTTCAGCGCCATCACGCCTGCTCATGCTGCTGACGAAAAGCGTTACATCTCCGATGAATTGTCCACTTGGGTGCGCAGCGGTCCGGGCGATCAATATCGCCTGATCGGTAAGCTGAACGCCGGAGAGGAAGTCACCTTGCTGCAGACCAACAACGATTCTCAATATGGTCAGATTCGTGATGCAGAAGGCAAAACCAACTGGATTCCACTGTCGCAGCTGAGCGCCAATCCAAGCCTGCGTACCCGCGTACCGCAGCTGGAGCAGCAGGTTAAAGACCTGACGGCCAAGCTGGCGAATATTGATAACAGCTGGAATCAGCGCACGTCCGAGATGCAAAACAAAGTCGCCAACAGCGACGGCACCATTGATGGCCTGAAAGCCGAGAATCAGAAGCTGAAAAATGAGCTGATTGTCGCGCAGAAGAAAGTGAGTGCCGCCAACGTACAGCTGGATGACAAGCAGCGCACCATCATCATGCAGTGGTTTATGTATGGTGGCGGCGTGTTGGGCGTTGGTCTGCTGTTGGGTCTGTTGCTGCCGCATATGGTGCCGCGCCGCAAGAAAAACGATCGCTGGATGAACTAACGCGCCACGCAGATTTGTTCTTTTATTTAAGGGGATCGTAAGATGCCCTTTTTGGCGTGCCCGATATTTAGCCAAAGTATGCAACAATAAAGTAACAAGCGTGTTCAGCACGCAATTTCTGATTTGCCTCTGGAGTGGTTGAGTGAAGACGTTTCTGGTCGGTGGCGCAGTGCGCGATGCCTTACTGCGTTTGCCGGTAAAAGATAGAGATTGGGTGGTTGTTGGCGCGACGCCAGATTCGATGCTGGCAGAAGGTTATCAGCAGGTTGGCCGGGATTTTCCGGTTTTTTTGCATCCGCGCAGCCGTGAAGAGTATGCGCTGGCGCGTACGGAACGCAAAAGCGGCAACGGTTACACCGGTTTTGTGACGCAGTTCGCGCCGGATGTCACGCTCGAGCAAGATCTACAGCGCCGCGATCTCACCATCAATGCCATCGCCCAAAGCGACAGCGGCGAGCTGATTGATCCTTATGGCGGTCAGCGCGATTTGGCACAACGCCAGCTGCGCCACGTTTCCGCCGCCTTTAACGAAGATCCGCTGCGCGTATTACGCGTGGCGCGTTTCGCCGCCCGCTTTGCCCATCTAAATTTCCGTATTGCCAATGAAACCCAGGCGCTGATGAGTGAAATGGCGATCAGCGGCGAACTGGCGCATCTCACCGCAGAACGCGTGTGGAAAGAGACGGAAAAAGCGTTGCTGACGCGCAATCCACAGGTCTATTTCCAGGTGCTGCGTGATTGCGGCGCGCTGCAGGTGCTGTTCCCGGAAATCGATAACCTGTATGGCATTCCGGCACCGATCAAATGGCATCCTGAAATTGATACCGGCATCCATGCGCTGATGACGCTGGCGATGTCCGCCGCGCTCTCGGATCAACTTGATGTGCGTTTCGCTACGCTGTTTCACGATGTCGGTAAAGCGCTGACGCCACCGGAAAAATGGCCGAGCCATCATGGTCATGGCCTCGCGGGCGTGCCGATTGTTGAAGCGCTTTGCCAGCGCCTGCGCGTGCCGAATCAGGTGCGTGATTTGGCGTTAGTGGTGACCGAATTCCATGACGTGGTGCACACCATTGAACGCCAGCCGGCTGACGCATTAATCGCGCTTTTTGATCGTATCGATGCCTGGCGCAAGCCCGATCGCGTGGAGAAAATGGCGCTGACCAGCGAAGCGGATGCGCGCGGGCGGGCGGGTCTGGAAAGCATGGCTTATCCGCAAGGCGACTATTTGCGTCTGGCGTTTGCGCTGGCGCAAGCGGTACCCACCAAAGATGTGGTTGCAGCAGGCTTTAAAGGGGCAGAAGTGCGGGAAGAGTTGACGCGTCGGCGTGTTGCGGTGCTGCAGGCGGAATTGATTAACGCGCGGCCAGTGTAACCGGCCGCGCGGGCTGACTTACATAAAGATGGCGTAAACCACGGCCGCAACAATGAAGCGGTAGATAGCGAAAGAGACAAACGAAATACGCTTGATCAGCTCAAGGAACACTTTGATCGCCAGCAGCGCCACAACGAAGGCGGTGACAAAACCGACGGCAAACATCGGGAAATCCTGCATTGTCAGGAAGCCGAGGCTCTTGTAGAGATCCAGTCCGGTTGCACCAATCATCATCGGCACCGCCAGAATGAACGAGAACTCCGACGCCGCATAACGGCTCACGCCCATCAGCATACCGCCAGAAATCGTCGCACCTGAGCGCGAGAAGCCCGGCCACAGCGCCAGACACTGGAAGCAGCCAATCATAAACGCTTGCAGATAAGTGATATCGTCAACGCCAACTGCTTTAGGTTGCTTAGGCTTGAAGTATTCCGCCACCAGCAGCAGCACACCGCCGACTACCAGCGCATACATCACGTTGATCGGGTTAAACAGCGTTTTGATTTGGTCGTGCAGCAGCAAACCAATCACCACCGCCGGCACCATGCCCAACAGAATATGAATCAGCGTCAATCGACCTGTACCAACACCTTCATGTTTGACCTCACCGAAGTGAATGCCGATCAAACCAAACAGGCGGCGCCAGAACATCACGACCACTGCGAGGATGGAACCGAGTTGAATCACAACTTCGAAGGTTTCAGCGGTCTGGCCTTCAAAACCCAACAGATGACCAACAATTATCATGTGGCCCGTGGAAGAGACCGGCAGGAATTCCGTGAGGCCTTCTACAACCCCCAGGATTGCAGCTACCCAAAGCTGGTGAATGTCTGCCATCAAAATATTTCCTCTATCCGTTTTAAACAGTAAAAAGGCGGTCGCAAAGGGCTACCGCCTGAAATTATGCCTGCGTCACGCTGAAGGAAACCTTAAGAAATTCGGTAACTTCCTGCTCGTTAGCGCAACGGCCTCAAGTGAGACACACCATAATTTGGTTTGGTTTCATTGTGATGGCAATCACGGAAGTTTTATTTCGGAATAGTCCCGCGCTCAATACGCACGCCAACGCTGGCCGCCTGGGCTACAGCGCCCGGTTTACCTACCTTTATACGTACTCCGGGGGTTTTGAAACGATTCATCAACAGATCGGCGATTTCTTCTGCCACCCTTTCAACCAGGGCAAAACGCTGACCTTGCAGATGATTGAGGATCACTTCGGTGACATCGGCGTAGCTCAGGCAATCATTCACATCGTCGCTGGCCGCGGCCTGACGGTTGTCCCACGCCATTTCGACATCGAGCACCAGCTTCTGCTGCATGCCCTGTTCCCAGTCGTAAACGCCAATAGTCGTGAACACGGTAAGCTGCTCGATAAATACGATATCCATGATGTCAGTCTCTGTTTTTGGCTAAGCCGGATACCACTTCCGGCGGATTATGCGTATTATCCACGCTTATCGAGAACAAAACGACCCAAAAGGAACGGTACGAGGCTATGAGTGCTATCGCGCTTGGTATGATTATTTTCGCGTATCTTTGCGGCTCGATTTCCAGTGCGATACTGGTCTGTAAACTGGCTGGTTTACCCGATCCGCGTTCGCAAGGCTCAGGCAATCCTGGCGCGACCAACGTTTTACGCATTGGTGGCAAAGCCGCCGCTGCCGCAGTGCTGATCTTCGATGTGGCAAAAGGCATGCTGCCGGTGTGGATCGCTTATCTGCTGCACGTTGCCCCGCTCTATCTTGGCCTCACGGCGATTGCCGCCTGTCTGGGCCACATCTATCCGGTGTTCTTTCGTTTTCGCGGCGGTAAAGGCGTGGCGACCGCCTTTGGTGCGATTGCGCCGATTGGCTGGGATTTGACGGGATTAATGACCGGCACCTGGCTGCTGACGGTGCTGCTGAGCGGCTATTCATCGCTCGGCGCGATTGTCAGCGCGCTGATTGCACCGTTTTATGTGTGGTGGTTCAAACCGCAATTCACTTTCCCCGTTTCGATGCTCTCGTGCCTGATTCTGTTACGGCACCACGACAACATCCAGCGCCTGTGGCGCGGTCAGGAAAATAAGATCTGGAAGCGGAAAAAGAAGAAATAAAAAAACCGGCACGAGGCCGGTTTTTTCGTTTTAGATGGCGGGTAATTCAGACAGCGGCCAGCGCGGACGCACACTGACGCCGAGCCCACCACTGGTGCCGCCTTTGAGGCGCACCATGCCAGCGTAAGCAATCATCGCGCCGTTATCAGTACAAAACTCAGGGCGTGCATAAAACACTTCGCCGCCACGCTTTTGCATCATCTCAGCCATGCGCTCCCGCAGCGTGCGGTTCGCGCTGACGCCACCCGCAATCACCAAGCGTTTGAAGCCGGTTTGCTCGAGCGCGCGTTTGCATTTAATCATTAAGGTATCAACCACCGCGTCTTCAAACGCACGGGCAATATCCGCGCGGGCTTGCTCGTCGCCCTGATGCTCGCGAATGGTGTTCGCTGCAAAGGTTTTCAGGCCGGAGAAGCTAAAATCCAGCCCCGGACGATCGGTCATTGGCCGTGGGAAGCGGAAACGGTTTGGTGTGCCCTGCTGCGCCATACGCGACAGCATCGGTCCGCCGGGATAATCCAGCCCCAGCAGCTTGGCAGTTTTATCAAACGCTTCGCCTGCCGCATCGTCAATCGATTCGCCCAGTAAGGTGTATTCACCAATTCCGGTCACGCTGATCAATTGTGTATGTCCGCCGGAAACCAGCAGCGCAACAAACGGGAATTCCGGCGGATTTTCTTCCAACATTGGCGCCAGAAGATGCCCTTCCATGTGATGCACCGGCACCGCCGGCACATTCCAGGCGAACGCCAGCGCACGACCAATGGTGGCGCCAACCAGCAGCGCGCCCACCAATCCGGGTCCGGCAGTGTAGGCAACGCCATCAATCTGTTGTGGTTCAAGGCCTGCTTCTTTCAGTGCCGCCTGAATCAGCGGCACGGTTTTACGGACGTGGTCACGCGATGCCAGTTCCGGCACCACTCCGCCGTAATCGGCATGCAGTTTCACCTGGCTATATAGTTGATTTGCCAGCAGACCGGACGCATCGTCATAGATCGCGATGCCGGTTTCATCGCAGGACGTTTCAATACCCAGAACTCGCATAGCTTTTATCACCCTCTTCGTGCGGCGCGCAGTGTAACACAGGCAATTCTCACGCCAGAGACTTTGCCCCTGAAAAAGTGTTTTTCTGTCGCACAAAGAGTGCGCTATACTCCACGGCCTGAAAAAACCGGCAGCCGCGATGGCATTTGCCCCTGTTGGTTCTAAATTATACATGGTGCTTTACAAGTCGGCCGCGGCTGGAGTAAAATGCTGCACCATTTTGAAATGTGCTGGCGCCGCAGTCAGCAGCAAAAACCGAATTTTATCGAGGTAAGAGTTACATGCCGGTAATTAAAGTACGTGAAAACGAGCCGTTCGACGTAGCACTGCGTCGCTTCAAGCGTTCATGCGAGAAAGCAGGTGTTTTGGCAGAAGTTCGTAGCCGTGAGTTCTACGAGAAGCCTACCACTGAGCGTAAGCGCGCTAAAGCATCTGCAGTTAAGCGTCATGCCAAGAAACTGGCTCGCGAAAACGCACGCCGCACTCGTCTGTACTAATTTCTTGCGGAAGCTTGCTTCCGCCGCGTGATAAACGCAGACAGAGTCAAGTAAAAGGCCGTGCTTTCCGAAAGGAAGCGCGGCTTGTTGTCGTTTATGAGCTGAAAAATCGGGGCTTATGGCTGGACGAATTCCACGCATATTTATCAACGACTTACTTGCCCGCACGGACATCGTGGATATTATCGATGCCCGCGTTAAGCTGAAAAAGCAGGGTAAGAACTATCACGCGTGCTGTCCTTTCCATAACGAGAAAACCCCCTCTTTCACCGTAAGCGGTGAGAAGCAGTTTTATTACTGCTTCGGCTGTGGCGCCAAAGGTAACGCCATCGACTTCCTGATGAATCACGATCGTCTGGAATTTGTTGAGAGCGTTGAGGAGCTGGCCACGCTTCATGGCTTAGAAGTGCCATATGAAGCGGGCAATGGTCCTAGCCAGATGGAGCGCCATCAACGTCAAAGTCTTTATCAGTTGCTGGATGGCCTGAACGGCTTCTATCAACAGAGCCTGCGTAATCCACAAGCGCAATCTGCACAGAATTATCTCGCCACGCGTGGTCTTAGTCAGGAAGTGATCGATCACTTCGCTATCGGCTATGCGCCTGCCGGTTGGGATAATGCTCTGAAGCGCTTTGGGCAGCAGAAAGACGATCGCGAATCACTGATGGAAGCGGGCATGTTGGTCAGCAATGACTCAGGCCGCACCTACGATCGCTTCCGCGATCGCGTGATGTTCCCTATTCGCGATAAGCGTGGCCGCGTGATTGGTTTTGGTGGCCGCGTGCTGGGCAACGATACGCCGAAGTATCTGAACTCGCCTGAAACGCCGATTTTCCATAAAGGCCGCCAGTTATACGGACTTTATGAAGCGCAGAAAAATCATCCGCAACCCACGCGTTTGCTGGTTGTCGAAGGTTATATGGACGTGGTGGCGCTGGCGCAATTTGGCATCGATTATGCCGTTGCATCGCTGGGCACCTCGACCACCGCTGAACACGTTCAGCTGCTTTACCGCTCAACGGATACCGTGATTTGCTGTTACGACGGCGACCGCGCCGGACGTGAAGCAGCATGGCGTACGCTCGAAACCGCATTGCCTTACATGAATGATGGACGTCAGCTACGCTTTATGTTTTTGCCCGATGGAGAAGATCCGGACACGCTGGTACGCAAAGAGGGCAAAGAAGCCTTTGAAGCGCGGATGGAGCAGGCTACACCGCTCTCCACGTTTCTGTTCGACAGCCTGATGCCGCAAGTGGATTTGAGTACACGCGATGGCAAAACCAAGCTGGCGACACTGGCGTTACCGCTGATCAGTCAGATTCCCGGTGAAACGCTGCGCATTTACATGCGTCAAACGTTGGGTAATAAACTCGGGATTCTTGACGATAACCAGTTAGACAAGCTGATGCCGAAGCTGGCGGAAAGCGGAGTGCTGCCAACTGCCCCACCGTTGAAGCGCACCACCATGCGCGTATTGATCGCGTTATTAGTGCAGAATCCGCAATTTGCCTCCATCGTGCCTACACTGGATGGACTGGAGCAGTCAAAAATGGCGGGTTTACCGCTATTTGTGGAGTTAGTCAGTCGTTGTACAGAGAATCCTGGCCTGACCACCGGACAGCTACTAGAGTTATATCGCGGAACAAATTTTAGCCAGCCCCTTGAAACACTGGCCACCTGGAACCACATGATAGTGGATGAAGAGGCGGAGGAAGTGTTCCAGGATTCACTGGCAAGTATTTACGATTCCGCGCTCGAACAGCGCCTTGAAGCGCTTATCGCACGCGAGCGAACGGAAGGCTTAAGTGCCATCGAACGCCGCGAGTTCTGGGCTCTAAGCCAGGCATTAGCGAAAAAATAAGATTTTAACTGGGTCAGAACCGCAAGTAGGTTAAAAACGGCATTCTGGCGCAGTGATTTCCGGATTTATAGACGCGATAAGCGAAGCCGGAAACATCAACATATTAGGGCTGTTGGCCTTGAAGCCAGGCCCGGAAAGAACACAAGCGGCTTAAGTGCCGATTATAGATGGGCTTCAGCCCTGGCCGCGATGTAGGCAGCGGCAAAAACACAACGCCTTCACTGTTATTGTTGGCTTTCGCCGCCGACCGACACCAATCTAATTAACAGAAGTGTGGATACCGTCTTATGGAGCAAAACCCGCAGTCACAGCTTAAGCTACTTGTCACCCGTGGTAAGGAGCAAGGCTATTTGACCTATGCTGAGGTCAATGACCATCTGCCGGAAGATATCGTCGACTCCGATCAGATCGAAGACATCATCCAGATGATTAACGACATGGGTATTCAGGTTGTTGAAGAAGCGCCTGATGCTGATGATCTGATACTGAATGAAAACAGCTCCGATACTGACGAAGATGCCGCAGAAGCCGCCGCTCAGGTTTTATCCAGTGTTGAATCTGAAATTGGCCGTACCACCGACCCGGTGCGCATGTACATGCGCGAAATGGGTACCGTTGAACTGCTGACGCGCGAAGGCGAAATTGACATCGCTAAGCGCATCGAAGACGGTATCAACCAGGTCCAATGCTCTGTAGCCGAATATCCGGAAGCGATCACCTATCTGCTCGATCAGTACGATCGCGTAGAAGCGGGCGATGCTCGCCTGTCTGACTTGATCATCGGTTTCATCGATCCGAACGCTGAAGAAGATATCGCGCCGACCGCCACCAACGTCGGTTCTGAGTTATCGCAGGAAGACCGTGATGACGACGAAGAAGAAGATGAAGACGATGACGACAGCTCTGATGACGATAACTCAATCGATCCAGAACTGGCTCGCGAGAAGTTTGGCGACCTGCGCACGCAGTACGAAACCACGCGTACCGTCATCAAAGCCAAAGGCCGCAGCCATGCTGACGCCGTAGCCGAAATCCAGAACCTCTCTGAAGTGTTCAAGCAGTTCCGCCTGGTACCGAAGCAGTTCGACTACCTGGTAAACAATATGCGTGAAATGATGGAGCGCGTGCGTACGCAAGAGCGCCTGATCATGAAGCTGTGTATTGAACTGTGCAAAATGCCGAAGAAAAACTTCATCACGCTGTTTACCGGCAACGAAACCAACCCAAGCTGGTTCAAAGCCGCGCTGGCGATGAACAAGCCGTGGTCTGAGAAGCTGCTGGAAGTTGAAGATGATGTGAATCGTTCGCTGTACAAACTGCAGCAGATCGAAGAAGAAACCGGCTTGACCATCGAGCAGGTGAAGGACATCAACCGTCGCATGTCTATCGGCGAAGCGAAAGCGCGTCGTGCGAAGAAAGAGATGGTTGAAGCAAACTTACGTCTGGTTATTTCTATCGCCAAGAAATACACCAACCGTGGTCTGCAGTTCCTCGATCTGATTCAGGAAGGCAACATCGGTCTGATGAAAGCCGTTGATAAGTTTGAATACCGTCGTGGTTATAAGTTCTCAACTTACGCCACATGGTGGATTCGTCAGGCTATCACCCGTTCTATCGCTGACCAGGCGCGCACCATCCGTATTCCGGTGCATATGATTGAGACCATCAACAAACTCAACCGTATTTCGCGTCAGATGCTGCAGGAAATGGGCCGCGAACCGACGCCGGAAGAGCTGGCTGAACGTATGCTGATGCCTGAAGATAAGATCCGCAAGGTGCTGAAAATTGCTAAAGAGCCAATCTCTATGGAGACGCCGATTGGTGATGATGAAGATTCGCATCTGGGCGATTTTATCGAAGACACCACGCTGGAACTGCCGCTGGATTCCGCTACCTCGGAAAGCCTGCGCTCAGCGACTCACGACGTGCTGGCTGGCCTAACCGCGCGTGAAGCGAAAGTTCTGCGTATGCGTTTCGGTATCGATATGAACACCGACCACACGCTGGAAGAGGTTGGCAAACAGTTTGATGTAACGCGTGAGCGTATTCGTCAGATCGAAGCCAAGGCGCTGCGTAAACTGCGTCACCCAAGCCGCTCAGAAGTACTGCGTAGCTTCCTCGACGATTAATCTTTGTCGAGACGAAAAAACCCCGGCTTGCCGGGGTTTTTTATTACCTGAAGAGTCACTCTATCAAGCATTACTTTGCAGCCAATCATGCAGTTGACGATAGGATGCGGCCATCTCTTCCAGCGTCGCACGATTTAACCCGCTCGGATTAGGCAGCACCCACAAACGCGTTTCACCCAGCGTTTGCGGCTGCTCGCCCCACTCAACTTTGCGCTGACGAAATGCTTTCTGGAAGGCATCTTTGCCCAACACCGCCAAGGCACGCGGTTGATAGTGCAAAATCTTTTGCTGCAAGCGTGAACCACCATCGCGTAATTCATCGCCGTCCAACTCGTTAGCCTGCACCGTCGGACGCTCCACCAGCATGGTAATGCCACAGCCGGTTTCCAGCAGCCGCTGCTCCTGCTCGGGCTTGAGTAACTCGCGCGTAAAGCCGGCCTGATAAATCACCTTCCAGAAACGATTGCCGGGATGGGCGAAGTGAAATCCAGTGTGCGCCGACGACTTGCCCGGATTGATGCCACAAAACAGCACCTGTAAATCAGGCGCGATGATGTCGCGGATATCGTGCTCGCTCATGCCATCTCCAGTCCGGCGCGTTGTTTTACCGATCGACGACTGCTCGCCAGCATAGTGCGCGCTTCCTCGTCGTCCGGACAAGCTCGTGCCATTGCCACCGAACCAACCATCTCAGCCAACATGGTGGTCGCCGCGTCATCCGCATGCGGATGATTAAGCTCGCGTAGCGTCAACGCCAAACGCTGCCGCATCGCTTCACGTCGCTGTGAAAATAACGTACGTGCCTCGACGGGTAAATGCGCCATCTCACTCACCAGCGCAGGCAGCGGACAGCCTTCACCCGGCGTGTTGCAATGCTGCTCGGATAAATAGCTATCAACCAGCTGATTCAGTCGTTCAGCGGGATCGTTAATTGAGGTGATATCCGCAAAGCGTCGCGCTGAATCGGCAAACATCTCAGCGATCACCGCTTGTACCAGATCTTCGCGGGAGGCGAAATGGGCATAAAATCCGCCGTGCGTTAAACCGACGCGCTTCATCAGCGCCGCTACGCCAATGCTTTCAGTGCCGTTCTCGCGCATCACCACCGAGGCTTCATCCAGAATGCGCTGTCGTGTACGCGCTTTATGGCTCAGCTTTTCCATCTTCATTGACTCCGACATCGTTGATGGCAATCAGTGTAATTATTACAACCATCATATTCTAGCTTGACGACAAATATTATGATCGTCATATTAAATATCGTAAATATGATAACCATCATTTAGAGGAACACACCATGTCACAACAACTGGCTTTAATCACCGGCGCATCAAGCGGAATTGGCGCGACTTATGCGAAACAACTGGCAGCACGTGGCACAAACCTGATTCTAGTGGCACGCGATGAAGCCAGGCTCAATCTGTTGGCACAATCGCTGCGTGAAGCGCATGGCGTTGAAGTCAGCGTGCTGGCTGCCGACCTCACCAACCACGATGATTTGCTAAGAGTTGATCGCGAAATCCAGCAAAACAAAGCGATTACGCTGCTGGTAAACAATGCTGGTATGACTGTCGAAGGCGAATTCATTGACGGTGATATCGCGAAAATACAAACCATGCTGACGTTAAATATCGTTGCGCTAACACAGCTGGCCCACAGTGCTGCACAGGCATTTCGTGCACGTCGCAATGGCACGATTGTGAATATTGCTTCGGTGCTAGCGTTAGTGAGTGAATCAGCCAATGGCGCATACAACGCCAGCAAAGCGTATGTGCTTTCCCTGACTCGTAATCTTCACCGAGAATTAGCCGAAAGCGGTGTGCGTATGCAGGCTGTGTTGCCAGGCTTAACGCGCACTGAGATCTTTGAGCGTGCAGGAAAATCCATTAATGACCTTCCCGCAGAGATGCTGATGGAAGTGGATGATTTAGTCTCGGCAGCGCTGCGTGGACTTGATGCGGGCGAGCTGGTGACGATCCCATCCGTGGAAGATGTGCAGCTTTGGCAGAACTACGAAGAGGCACGCATCGCCATATTGCCCTTCATCTCGCTCAACAAGCCTGCAACGCGCTATTTATAGTATCGACAAACTTTCGAATGAGCCTGGTCTCAAAAAACGCTGATGATTGGGCGCTTAATAAGCGATAGAGCGTGGGATAGTAGAATTTTCTTTTTGAGATCAAAGAGTCAGCCATTGCTGTAATTTTCACCATCCAAATGGTGAACTCTGGATCACCCCAACAAGATACTCTATAATCCCCGCTCCGCTGGCCCCTTAGCTCAGTGGTTAGAGCAGGCGACTCATAATCGCTTGGTCGCTGGTTCAAACCCAGCAGGGGCCACCAAATTTAGCGAATAAATTCATATAATTAAGCCACCTATCTCAAGGTGGCTTTTTTCTTTTTCATTCAAAGTGGCGATTAAATGGCGTCACGTTTGCCAAAAGACTAATCACGCTCCAACTCACTCACCTGCCATCTTACCGAACTCACCCCTTTCTCCAGGCTAATACGGCTCACCAGGCTTTCAAGTTGGTCAGTTAACGTCGGATTACCAATCACCTCGGCACTCACCTCCATGCGATGCGGCGGATCCATGTCTTCACTGTGCAGTGATTGCAGGCGTAAGCCGCTGCCGCCGAGCGTGTGCAGCATCAAGCTGCGAACCTGAACTTCATCCTGCGCGAGGCAGATGATTTGTACTTTGTAGTGTTGTATCGCTTCGGCGGCTGAGACGATGGTTTGGCGGTTGATCCCCAAAGCCAGTTCACGCAGCAGAATGTTCGCGCACAGAATGACCATACAGCCGATTGTTGCCTCCAGCAGCAATCCCATGCTGCACAGCACGCCAATGGCGGCGGTGCACCACAAGGTGGCTGCGGTATTCAATCCACGAATGTTTAAGCCGTCCCGCATGATCACGCCGCCACCGAGAAAACCGATACCGGATACCACATAGGCTGCAACGCGCGACGCATCGGTGGCAATGCCCGGCACGCTTTGTGTCATCAGAACGAAGAGACATGCGCCAGTGCTGACCAGCGCATTGGTGCGCAATCCGGTCATGCGTTGACGTAACTGGCGCTCACTGCCGATCAGCGCCCCCAAAACCAGCGCGACTGTGACGCGCAGTAAAAAGATTTTCCAATCCATGATAGACCTCACTCCGCAGCTCTTTATTTGCGGAACAACAGGTTAAAAATGGATTACAGACAGTGCGAATACCGCTGGGAATCAGCTGCATTGTGCTTATGAAAAGGGGTGATTCTGGAAGGAAATCCACCGTCTTAACGCGCAGTTAAGACAGCGTGAAAGCTATCTTACCGCGAGGTCCTGCTGTAATCGTTTGGGACAAGTGTCCAATGCCGTTCTCCTCTTGGGTAAAAATTCGCCGCGATTCTAAAGTGGTTTGCGCCGCGTTGCCAACTCAAAAAGCCCGTTCGTTTACGTTGGGTTAAGGACAAGAAACCCGCCGAGGCGGGTTTATTTTCCAGTTTAACGTCCGGTCGTTAACCAACGACTCAGCGTGCCGGAGTTAGCATATCCGCTGATAATGGCGGCATAGCTATCAAAACGGTTGCTGACTTCACTGACCTGGTTGTTGTACAGATCGCTTTCTGCACTCAATACGTCCAGCAATGAGCGGCGGCCTAAGTGATACCACTGATCAAAGAAGTCCTTACGAATACGGTCGGATTCCACAATCAGGTTTTTGTACAGCACGGCGCGTTCCGCTGTTGAGTGTGCATTCTGGCTGGCAGCGCGTACACGGTTTTCCAGATCGCGGCGCTGCTCCTGCACCTGCTGACGGCTCGCTTCGGCACGCTTAATCGCCGCAATTTCCTGTGCATTGGTTGAACCGCCGCGGAATAAGCCCCAGCTCACGTTGAGGCCGGTTTGCCATGCCTGCTGTCGCCCGAGCTGATCTTCACGGGTGTTTTTGCTAACTGTCCAGTTGAGCTTTGGCAGACCAGAAGCTTTGATCGCCTCCGCCTCTTTGAAGGCCGCTCGCTCTTCGGCGCTGGCGCGCAAGATCAATGGATGCACGTCTAGACTAGTCAGCTGGCGATTTAAATCGCCAAAGGAAAGTGCCCACTTATCGCTGGCTGGTAAAGTCACGCGGCTGTTGCCCATCAGGCGATTCAGGGTGATTTCTACATCACGTGCGCGCGATTCGGCATTTTCCAGATAGCTTTGCGCTTGCAGCAAGCGCCCTTTTGCCTGCGTCAGTTCACTACGACGTCCGGTATCTGACTGAACAATGCCGCTGAGCATTTTAGTCAGTTCTGCCATACGCCCCAGATATTGTTTGCTGATGGCAATGACGTGCTGCTGTTTATTCCACTCAATCAATGCATTACTTACCTGCATCGCCAGATCTTCACGCTGTGCCTGCACTGATTGCAGTGCAGAAGTCACACGCTCTTCACGACTTTCAATGGTGCGACTGGTTTGGCCAAAGTCGATAAGGTTGGTCGCCACTGAAACACCTAATGATGGCGTATTCCCCTGGTATTCATAATTCTTCGTGCCACTACCAAACTCTTTGGTGGCGGATGCGGCGCTGACATCAACCTGCGGCCAGCGCTGGCCTTTTGCTTCATCTACGCTGGCTTCAGCCGCATCACCCTGAGCGATGTAGGACTTCAGCGAGGGGCTAATACGCCAGGTAATGCGCGCCGCTGAGAGAAACTTTTGACGAATTTCACTCTCGGCAACCGTTTCATTAGCCCCACCGCTCAGCGTCACCGGGGAAGTCACTGCAGCATCGGCTGAAGGCGTGCTTACAAAATTGATATTTGCCTGTGGGCTTTCCACTGGAGCATAAGTTGAGGTTTGCGCAGGTTGAGGCTGACTCACGTTCCGCGCCGGTTGCAGCGGATTGAACGGCTTTGGCTCGGGACGACGCTGTTCCTCAGTCAGGAAACCGCCACCCTGAATTTCAGTCGGCTGACTCGGGTTGGCGCTGATCGTTGCCGCACGTTCGACGGCCTTAAGCTGTTGCGGAGCTTCAGCTATCGCAGCCGGTGCGATTGGCGCAGCTGACGGCTGAACCGGCTGAGTAATAGCGGCCGCAGGTATCTGCCTTTCAGCGAAGATCGGCTGCTGCGCTGGCGTAGCGATTACTGGTCGCGCAACGTTTGCCGCAGATGCCGGTGGAGCAGACACTGGTGCCACAGGAACCGGCAAAGGCTGAGTTCGCACCGGCGCTGGAGCTGGAGCCGGAGCCGGAGCCACTGGACGTTGACCACTCATTTCCGCAAACATCATCAACTCACTGGTGGAATCAGCCATTACGTTGACAGCAGGTGCCATCACCACCGCAATACAAACGGCAAGCAGAGAGAAATGACGCGCCTGTGCATGGCGCATCTTGTTATTATTTTTCATGATTATTAACGCTCGCGGAATGCTTCTTTGGCTTTCAGGACCGGCTTCAGCAGGTAATCGAGAATGGTTTTCTCACCCGTGCGCACCTCGACGGTGGCGATCATGCCGGGAATGATTGGCAGATCTTTGTTACCCGCGTGCAGCGTGCTCTTATCCGTCAGGATGAGTACGCGATAGTAGGTATCATCCGGGCGTCCACTGGCCGCTTTTTGATCGTCTTTCAACGTGTCCGGACTGATGTACTCCACGTGCCCATCAAGTCCGCCATAAATGGCAAAGTCATAGGCAGTGATTTTCACCTTCGCAGGCAAACCAGGGCGCAGGAAGGCGACATCCGACGGACGGATTTTCCCTTCCACCAGCAACTGCTCTTCCAGAGGAACGATTTCGAGGATGTGCTCACCAGGCTGAATAACCCCGCCAATGGTATTCACGCGCACGTTCTTCACCGTACCGCGCACCGGCGCCACAATCGTGGTGCGATCAACGATATCGGCACGACCAATAAGGTTTTCGCTCACCTGGCTCAGTTCTAATTCCAGGCGGCCCAGCTCGGTGTGAGCATCAGATTGATAGCGGTTACGACGTTCAACGATTTGCGCCTGGATGTCATTTGCCTGACGCTGCATACGCAGTAACTCGACTTCCGACAACAGACCTTTGGCCGCTAATGGCTCAGCCAGATGAATCTCACGCATCGAAAGTGCGTAACTACGTTGCAATGAGTTGATGCTGTCACTTAACGCACGTTTACGCGATTCATAGGCTTTGGTTTCCTGCGCCACCACAGCTGGATCGCTCTTCACCTGCTCATCAAACGCCAGTGGTAGTGAATAGGCTTCAGCACGAAGGCGCGCAATACTCCCCTTCAGACCCACCACTTTGCTCAGGACTTCGCGATAGCTGGATTGCGCGCGCGTCGGGTCAATTTTCAGCAGCACATCACCGCGATCCACCACCGTACCTTCACGCACATTCATTTCCGCCAGAATGCCGCCCTCCAGGCTTTGAATGACCTGTTCACGACTGCGTGAAATGACCTTGCCATCGCCTTTGGTGATCTCTTCCACTCGCGCGTAGTTGGCCCAGGTAATGCCCACGCCTAACACCGCGATGATGATCCACATCACCAGCTTGGAACCGGGCGTGGTTTGTGAAAGCAGAGAAGCCTGCACGTCATTCATAAATTCGGCATCAGCGGCGGACATCCCTTTCGCGCTCTTACGCCATGGCATTAACTTGCTCATACTGCAGCCTCCTCTGCTGCTGCTTCCGCTGGCATTGACACCGCCGAAGCATCGTTAGCGGGAGCTGGCTCACGTACCGCCGGTTCAACCGCCTGACGCGGTTGTTGGCGCGCTTTATTTTTTCCTTCCAGCGCCGCCAGAACCTGCTCTTTAGGTCCGTCCGCGACCACTTTTCCTTCTTCCACCACGATGATGCGATCAACCAGCGCCAGAATGGATGGGCGATGCGTCACGACAATCAACGTGTGTCCTTCACTGGCACGACGTAAGTGCGCGAGGAACTGATTTTCCGTCATGCTATCCATGGCGCTGGTTGGCTCATCCATCAGCAGTACTTTGGGACGCGTTAACAGTGTTCTCGCCAGAGAAACCAACTGACGTTGACCGCCGGACAAGCCTTCACCGCCCTCGCCGACCGTTAAATTGATCCCGCTTGGATGACGTGCGGCGACATGATCCAAACCGGTGAGATTCAGCACGCGCAGCAGCTCATTAGCGGTAGCGTCTGGACGCCCAATCATCACGTTCTCGCGCAGCGTGCCGTAGAACAGGCGCGCATCCTGCCCGACAAAGCCAACAGCCTTGCGCCAGTCCGCAGGATCAATCTGGTTTACATCCAGACCATCGGCTGAAAGCTGGCCTTTCACCGGCTGGTAGAGACGCGCCATCACACGTAATAAGGTGGATTTACCGCTACCGATGCGGCCGAGAATCGCTATGCGTTCTCCGGCTTTGATGCTCAACGAGATATCTTTGAGGATCTCCGGGTTTGGCTTCATTGGTGGTGCCGGATAGGAGAAGTTGACGTTGGTTAGCGTGATCTCGCCACTCAGCGGAGGATCGGTGAGATAGGTTTTGCTGCTGTCACGATCGACAGGCATCTCCATCAGCTTGTTAAGTGAGGTTAATGCTGCTTTTGCCTGCTGATAACGTACCGCCAGACCAATAACCTGACCGAGCGGGCCGGTGGCGCGGCTGGCTAACATTACGGTGGCGATCATCGCACCCATGGTAAAGGTGCCTTCGTTGATCAGATAAACACCGGCAACCACCAACATCACCGTCTGGAACTGCTGCAGGAACGTCACCACGCCGGTTGCCAGCGTTGAGTAACGTTTGGATTTCATTGAGTTAGCCGATTGCAGTGCGCTGAAGTTTTCCCAGCGGCGCTGCATGTGCGCTTCACCGCCAACTGCTTTCAGCGTTTCCATACCTTCAACCGACTCGATCAGCACACCTTGTTTCAGTGAGGCGTCACGCAAATTCTCTTTCATGATGCGCGCCAGTGGCCACTGGATCGCCGCACTGACGATGATGATCAGCGGGATCATCATGAGTGGAATGATCGCCAGCGGACCGCTGATAAAGAAGATCACGCCGACAAACATCAGAATGAAGGGCAGATCGGAAATCGCCGCCAGCGTGGCGGACGCCACGAAGTCACGTACCGATTCATACTCACGAATCTGGTTGGCGAAGGTACCCGAGGAAGCCGGTTTATGCTCCATCTGGATGGAAAGCGCCTGGCGGAACAGCATACTGCCGAGCACTAAATCGGCTTTTTTACCGGCCATATCCAGCAGATGCGCACGTACGAAACGCGTGACCGCTTCGAAGATCATCGCAATGGTGACGCCAATCGCCAATGACCACAACGTCACGAATGCCTGGTTCGGTACCACGCGGTCATAAACGTTCATGGTAAAGAAGATACTGGAAAGACCGAGGACGTTGATCAATACCGCTGCAATTGCGGCGCTGCGGTAATAACGGCGATAACGCCACAACGTGCTAAATAGCCAATGGCCCTTAACTTCCGGCAGCATTTCACTGGCGCGCTCATCAATGATCGCCGTGGGCTTCGTCATAACAGCAAAGCCGGCGTAGATCTCATTGAGTTCTGCCAGGCTCATCTCGACTGCGGCCGCGCTGACTTCTGGCATCACCAGTTGGAAGCGCAACTCGCGTTGGTTCTCCTCATTGGTATGAATTCGACGTGACAGAACAATGCAACCGCCGCCCTCTTTGCGCAGCAGAATCATCGGCATTAACTGTTCTGGAAGATCCTGTAGACGACGCTCGACCATGCCGCCTGTGATACCGGCATTCTCTAACGCTGTCATGGCTTGTGATGGGGAGAGCAATGTCGCTTTTGGCAACCCTGCCACCAGCGCTTCTTCACTTTTCTCGCGTTTGTAGTGTTTGCAGATCCAAGCCACGCTTTTTAATAACGTGTCATCCACCGTGGTTTCAATACGAGCAACAGAACGCGCATCCTGCTCCACAGCATCCTGCTTCTGGTCGACCATTTCCCGACTCCTGTAAACCTGACAAAAAACGGTGAGCACATTGCCCACCGTTGCACCTGTTTGAATTGGGAAAATTCTGACAGAAGGCAGGTTTTCAGCCGTCCAAGACTTGTCTCAAACGGTTATGAATAATTGTTTAAACTCGTGACCAAGGGCGCTGAGAGGGGCTGTTTTGCGCGGCGTTACGTAGGAAAAAGCAAGGCTGTTGATGGCTGTCCTGGGCGTGTTATCTTACTGGCTCGCTTTATCGCAATCGGACAAATAGCAATGGTAAAACAGCGCGTAGGGATCGTGTTTGGCGGCAAATCAGCCGAGCATGAAGTGTCGTTACAATCAGCCAAAAACATCCTCGAAGCCATCGATAAGAGCAAGTATGACGTGGTGTTACTGGGGATCGATAAACAGGGTGAATGGCATCTCAATGATGCATCGGGATTCTTGCTCAACGCTGAGAATCCGAAGCTGATTGCCCTTAATCGTTCAGGTGAAAATGTCGCGCTGGTACCGGGAAGTTCGTCCCAGCAGCTGATTACCCGTCAGCAGGCGCAGCCGCTGTCACAACTGGATGTCATTTTCCCCATCGTGCACGGCACGCTGGGTGAAGATGGTTCGCTACAGGGCTTATTGCGCATGGCGAATCTGCCGTTTGTCGGCTCTGACGTGCTCGGTTCTGCGGTCAGCATGGACAAAGATTTCACCAAGCGCCTGCTGCGTGATGCCGGGCTGAACGTCGCCCCCTGGCTAAGCGTGACGCAGGCACAGCGCGCGAGTATTAATGCTGAGGCCGTGATTGCGCGCTTTGGTCTGCCGCTGTTTATCAAACCGGCTAATCAGGGATCGTCCGTCGGCGTGAGCAAAGTCGACAGCGCTGAAGCGTTCGATGCCGCACTGGATCTGGCCTTTACGTTTGACCGCAAAGTCTTAATCGAGCAAGGGATCAAGGGACGCGAGATTGAGTGTGCGGTGCTCGGCAACGATGCACCAGAAGCCAGCCCGTGCGGCGAAGTGGTAGTCCATGATGCCTTCTACTCTTACGATACCAAATACATCAGCGAAAGCGGCGCGCAAGTGATGGTGCCAGCAGCGATCAGCGGTGAAGCCAGCGAGGCAATTCGTCAAGTGGCGATTACCGCGTTTCAGGCGCTGGAGTGTTTTGGTATGGCGCGTGTTGACGTGTTCCTGACGGAAAGCGGCGAGATCATTGTTAATGAAGTGAACACCTTGCCCGGCTTCACCAACATCAGCATGTATCCGAAGTTATGGCAGGCGGCGGGCTTAAGCTACAGCGATCTGATTTCACGTCTGATCGAGCTGGCACAGCAGCGCCATCAGCAGACCAGCCAACTGAAAAGCAGCGTGTAAAAGGCGGACGTGGCTCAGGCCACGTCATTCATCATGCTTCGCGGCTCCATCGCCGGTGAGGTTTGATTACGGCCATTACGTTTAGAGAGATAGAGATTCTTATCCGCCGCTGACACTAAACGATTAATTACGCCAGGCCATTCACGTTCGCTCTGCGCACTGCCGCGCGCCAGACCTAAACTGGCGGTTACCGTTACCGTGTTGCCCTGAATCCAGAACTTCTCTTTAACCATCGCCTGGCGCACTGTCTCAGCAAGTTGATAGAGCTGGCTATGGCTACAATCGAACATCACCATCACAAACTCTTCCCCACCAAATCGACACACCATGCCACGATTACCGACCACGCGCTGAATGCGCCGCGCAATCTCTTCCAATACGCAATCACCGGCATCGTGGCCGAAATTGTCGTTTATGGCTTTGAAATAGTCGACATCGAGCATCACTACGCCCGCTTCCCGCTGTAACGAAAAAGGTTCATTTCTCAAACTTTCATACAAACCGGAACGGGACAGCAATTGGGTGAGGAAATCAAAATTAGCGCGCAGAGCAAGGCGATGATTCAGCTGGCGGATGGCATCCATGCTCACCGCCACCAGCAATGGGCTGAGCGCGACGGTAGCGACGCCGAGGCGTGCGGAGGTGAGATGGCTAATCGGCAGCAGCGCATCGTCACCCTGAATGTTCATGACGCCGTGCGACACCAGCACAATCTCGGTGATTCCGGTTATCAGGATCACCAAACTGGTCAACGGAATCGGCAACACGATAGCGCACCAGATCAGCGCAGGAACCGGGAATGTCAGGCTGCCTGCCCCGCCAATCAATGCTCCAACGATCAGCGACAAGATGACCGCCGCCAGCGGCAGCAGTTTGCCGGGATGCAGCAAGGTGCGCGGTGAGACCGTGCGCAGCGGGCGCGCCAGCATCACCGGCAGCAACATCAGCGAAGTGGAGAATTGTTCGCTAAACCAGTCGCCCCACGCCACGATAAAGCGCGCATTGAAATCGATATCCTGCGCCCATGCGCCCCAGGTTGCACACGCCGCCGCACCAAGAAAACAGGCGGGAAAAATGCGCATCGCATTGAACACCTGACTGTTAGCGGAAGGACGCTGCAGATGTTTGATCAGCATGCTGACCGCGACGAGGATAAACAGAATATTAGCAAAATTGACGGTAAACGCCGGTAGCGCCCAGCCGGAAAATACCGTGTCGTTAAAAACCATCGCACTGAAACACACCAGATAACTGGAAGTGGTGTGCAAAAACGGATTCCGCACTATCAGTCCCGCCACCAGCGCATTCACCGGCCAGAACAGCGAGAACTCTTCGGGGATGCGTAAATGGCTGCCGATAAAGCAGAAAAACAGCGTAATGAAGAACAGCGTGAGAGCATTCTTTTTAAAATTATTCTCTTCAAACAGCATAACGCGCATACGTCTGAACCCTGTAACCTGGAAAGTGCCGCCATCAGCCATAGGCATCAGCAAGCATTAAACCGGAAATAACCGTGCGATGATTCGGTAATTAAGCAAGTGTTCGTCATCCTACTCTGCGGCTGGGCGGCGCTCAACCTGCCATAAACAGCAGCGTCGGGCCAAATGGCATTGTGGAAACGCCAGAGACAAAGGATCAAACTTGCGGCAATTATGCCCTGTAAATGAAAAAATCGGCTATCCGAGATATCCGATTTTTCGTTTTAAAACCGCTATTCCAGCGCAGACTTATTGCTATTTCACCGCAACAGGCCACTGACTCAGACGAATGCCACGTTCACGCGCGTTTTCACCAAAGTCTTTTAGCACCGCTTTAACGTCGGGATCCATATACTCGGCGTTATCGTTATCCACAACGACCACGCTGTTTTCCGGAATCTCCGCCAGCAATCCCTGCAGTTTCGGATTGTGCATAAAGGTCAGATTTTGCTTGAGGCGTAAAACGTAGTGGCCATCATGACGCGTGAGCTGCAAGGCGTTGCGATGGCTTTTATAGATGCTGTAGAGAATTTGGGTAGCGATGCCAATTCCAATGCCGGCCAGCATGCCAAACACAATAATCCCGCCGATAGTGGCAAGGAATGGCACATATTGCTGCGGCCCCATGCGTATCTGCTCAATGAACAGGCGCGGCGTGGCCAGCTTATAGCCGGTATAAAGTAGTACCGCCGCGAGGCTGGCAAGGGGAATCGCGTTGAGCAGATTACTGAACCACAGGCCGCAGATTAACAGCAGCACACCATGAATCAGAATCGACAGCTTGGTTTGCGCGCCAACGCTCACGTTCACCGAACTGCGCACGATCACCGCAGTAATCGGCATTGCGCCCAGGAAACCAGCCGTCAGGTTACCAACGCCCTGCGCAAACATCTCTTTGTTGGGAGAAGGAGCGGGATTTTGCGGACGCAGTTTCTTCAGCGCTTCCTGGCTGAGCAGGGTTTCAAGGCTCGCGACCAGCGCCAGCGTTATCGCCACCATCCACACCGCAGGGTTCTGCCACGCTTGCCAGTCTGGCGTTTCCAGCTCCGCAATCAGCGCCGACATGCTATCGAACGCAGGTAGCGTGATGCGCGGTAAGCCTTCTGCCAGCGCCGGGAACAGACGATCGCCAAATACCGTGGCGGCACAGCCCACCAGCACCGCCACCAGCGGACCGGGCATCCAGCTCAGCGCTTTAACCGATTTAATCAGCGGCGTGGTCCACAGCCAGAGAATGATTAAACCCACGCCAGCAACCAGCATCGCGCTGCGCGAGAATTGAAATTCTCCGTTAACCAGCGACAGCAGCTCGGCATCGCCGGCCGCGCCGAATGCCACCGGAATTTGCTGCATGATCAGCAGAATACCAATCGCCGCCAGCATGCCTTTAATCACGCTGCTCGGCACCAGCGCGATAAAACGTCCGGCACGCAGTAAGCCAAACAGGCACTGCAACACACCCGCCAGAATCAGCGCGGTGAGAAAGGCGGAAAAGCTTCCTAGCGTGGCGATCGATGCGACCACAATCGTCACCAAACCCGCCGCCGGGCCGCTGACGGCAAAGCGCGACGGGCTCAGCGCAGTAACCAGCAAACCGCCAATCACACCGGTTAACAGACCAGCAAAGGGTGGCAATCCACTCGCCTGCGCGATGCCAAGACAGAGCGGCAGCGCGACCAGAAACACCACCAAACCAGCCGGAATATCCTGACGAAGCGTGCTTAAATTCATGGCGTTGATTCCTCTGCAGATTGCTGAATTAACCGCTCTCGGCGCTGGAAAGCCAGACTGCGATTTATCGCTAATAAGGGTTTCAGGGGCGTCACAATAATCTTATCCCAACGTTTAAAAATATCTTTTTCAGGTAAATAGCGACGTCATTTAACGCGGCTATGGAGCGCAATCGAGGATTAAAACAGAACTTCCTCACAAAAATTGTTTATAGACGCTTAAGCATAGTGTTGCATCAGGAATATTTCTGAAGTCGACAAAATGCGTCTTTTTGTAAACAAAACTTCAATAAATGTATGAATTAGGTAAATTTATGCAAGTAGACAAGCATTGGGCGAGATCGATAAAAATCATTATTAACAGTTAAATAAGGGCATCTTTAAATATAATATTCGTGATGCAATTACAAAAATATACACGTAATAATGCTGTGCCTTTCAAGTGGCGATAAGAATTAAACCTTTTGAGCTGGGAAGATTCCTAATTATAAAATTTATGATTAGTGTGATTCACTGCCATTGCGTCAGCAAGGCAATATAATTCACTGTTCATTCTCATCAAATAAAGTAAGAGATCAGGAAAACCGTGAGGAGAATAATAGTTACGCAGGAGTGTAAATATAACTGGACCTGAAGAGGGCATGAATGCGCCTGCCTAAGCAGACGCTATTTCACCTGCCGAATTATTTACCGTTCCACGCTTTCATACGCGCTTCACGTACCTGCAATTGCTGTTCAGGCGTCAGTTTGTTGTAGTTTTCTGCCATGCCACTTTCCCAGTCGCCATACAGCGGGTTCGGTAACACGATGAATTGGGTGCCAAAAAGCTGATGGTTGAGGCTCACGAACTGCTGACGCTGCGCATTTCCCTGATGCCAGGTTGAACCGCCAAAGTCATTCAGGTTGTCGCCCACATACAACACCACGTTGTAACCGGCGTTTTTCACCGCATCGAAGCGCTCTTGCTTGTTGGAATTGCCGGTGCTCAGGCGCACCGTCTTCTCACTCACGCCGCTGAAGCCCAACTTATTCAGGTTCTCCACCGTTGCGGCATAGTCTTTTTGATCGCGGTTGGAGATATAGAACATAGTGCCACCGTGGCTGTTGACGTAGTTAGCAAACTCCACTGCGCCCGGCACGGCGGTTGCCTGACGTGCCTGCGTCCACGCTGACCAGGTTTTACCCGAGAAGGGCTGGCCATTTTTTGCCTGCCACGCGCTGTAGGCGCTGTTATCGATCATCGTTTCATCTAAATCGACGATAACCGCTTTCGGTTTACCCGCCAGCGATGGCGCCTGATCAAAAGCCATGCGCGCGCTGTTAAACGCCTGCCAGCTCAATGCCTGATATTCGCCGGATTGCTGGAACCAGTTCACTGCCAGTACCGATTGCTGGCCGAGCTGTTGCTGAGCCTGCTGTTTGGCAGGTTGCGCGCAACCGGTCAACGCCAACGCGATTAAGCCGGACGCCGCCAGCAAAGTGGTTTTCTTCATCATTTCATCCTTAAGTGATTAGGGTCAGTTTTTGTAAAGCTTTAAAAATGTAGCAGTTAACGTAAGCTGTGGGCAGCAGAATGCAGCCGTTTGGTGAGAGGAGACACTTATGGCACAGCACCCGCACAGCGGACCACGATCAAGACTATTGAATGAGTTTTCCTGGCTGGAATATGCCTTTCAGCCGGCGGGCCAGCCCGTTCCAGCCAATGCCGCTTACGGCCAACAGCGTCACAGCGCCAATGTGCTGCTGGCTAATCAAAACATCCCGCCTAAGCGTTGCGAATCAGATGGTTTGATTGGCGAAGATCATCTGCCGGTCGCGGTGTATACCGCCGATTGTCTGCCGGTGTTATTTGCCGATCCGCAACAGCAGCAAGTGGCGGCGGTGCACGCCGGATTAAAAGGCACGCTCGGCGGCGTGTTGAACAACGCGATTGATCGTCTGCTGGAACGCGGTGCCAGCCGTGCAACGCTGCGTGTGATCATCGGTCCGGCGATCGGCCCGTGCTGCTATGAGCTGGGTAACGATCTGGTGGCACAGATGCAGGATCGTGACGATCTTCCGCCGTTACCCTATTCCACTCAGCAGCCGCATAACGCACAAGCGATCCGTCCGCAGGCGCGGGCCCAGCAAGATGGAATCTGGTTTGATTTGCCTAATCTGGCGCGGCGCTTGTTGTTACAGCGGGGAATAGTGGCGGAACATATTGAGATGTTGAACGTCTGTACTTATTGCATGGCGGAATCGGGTTCCAGCTATCGCTACAACACCCATTTTGACAGCGGCTATCAGTCACGTTTCTCGTGGATCCGCACGCGTGGTTGAGGGCTTCACATCCTTGTGAAGCCTTGTCGATCAGTGAATTATCGCATTGAGCGCCAGTACGCCGGCTAAACCGAGAATTGAGATCAGCGTTTCCATCACCGTCCAGGTTTTCAGGGTTTCCACCACGCTCAGGTTAAAGTAGCCCTTAAACAGCCAGAAGCCGGGATCGTTAACGTGTGAAGCGATCACGCTGCCGGAACCTACCGCCAGCACCATTAAGGCCGGATCGGCGTGCGTGGCGGCGATAATCGGCGTCACAATACCGGCGGTGGTGATGGCGGCCACCGTGGCGGAACCCAACGCCACGCGCAGCATCGCTGCAACCGTCCAGCACATCAGCAGCGGTGACAGTGACGAGCCCTTCATCATATCGGCGATGTAGTTACCCACGCCGCTGTCCACCAGTACCTGTTTGAACGCACCGCCGCCTGCGATGATAAAGATGATCATGGCGATGGCGGCAATCGATTCGCCGCACATATCCATCACTTCTTCCATCTTACGGCCATTGCGCAGCCCCAACGTCAGCACCGCAATTACCACCGCGATAAATAGCGCTACCGCCGGATTACCGATGAATTCGAAGAACTGACGCAGCGCGTTCTCTTTCGGCGTGGTCAACTCGAAGACGGCGGCAATCGCCATCAGTACCACGGGAATGACTGCGGCAAAGATACTGATACCAAAGCCCGGCATCTCCTCTTCGGTGAAGATTTTTGGGTTATACAAACCTTCCGGTGGTGACTTCTCAAAGCTTTTAAGGAACTTCGAGAAAACCGGCCCGGCAATAATCACTGTTGGAATGGTGATTATCATGCCGTAGAGCAACGTTGTACCGAGATTGGCGCCAAAGATGGTGGCAATCGCCGTTGGGCCAGGATGCGGCGGCAGGAAGCAGTGTGTGACCGAGAGCGCGGCCACCATCGGCACACCAACATACAGCAGCGGCAAACCGGCAGCCGCCACGATAGTGAATACCAGCGGCAGCAGCAGTACGAAGCCGACCTCATAGAACATCGCCAGCCCGACGATCAGTCCGGTCACTACCAGCGCCCATTGCAGCCGCTCTTTACCAAACGCGGCGATCAACGTGGTGGCCACCCGTTGAGCGGCACCGGTATCGGAAACCAGCCGCCCCAGCATGGCGCCGAAGCCGAGGATCATCGCTAATCCGCCTAACGTGGAGCCGATACCTTTCTGGATCGAGGCCATCACATTCAGCGGCGTCATGCCTTCGGCGATACCGACCACCGCCGAGACAAACACCAACGCAATGAAACCATTGACCTTAAATACAATCATCAACACCAGCAGCAGTATCACACCCAGCACAATGATGGTTATTGGCATTTTTTATTATCCTTAGGAATACAGAGGGGTGATTAAGGTTTAGGCGCGGCCCGACGATAACGCCAGCCGCGCACAGGCATCACACGGCGACGCGCATGCCACCGTCAACGAACAGTAGATGCCCGTTAACGAAGTTCGACGCACCTGAAGCGAGGAATACCGCCGCGCCAATCAGCTCTTCCGGCTTGCCCCAGCGTGCGGCTGGCGTGCGCTTGGTGAGCCAGCCAGTAAAAGCAGGATCGTCAGCCAATGCTTGAGTCATCTCAGTAACGAAATAGCCCGGCGCAATAGCGTTGACCTGAATATTGTGACGCGCCAGCTCTACGCACATGCCGCGCGTCAGCATGGTCACCGCGCCTTTGGAGGCCGCGTAAGGCGTGATGGTGTCGCGGCCTAATTCGCTCTGCATCGAACCAATATTGATGATTTTACCCTGCTGACGCTCAACCATTTTTTTCGCCACGGTTTGTGAAACCAGGAATACGGCGGTCTGGTTTACCGCAATGACGTCATTCCAGTCCTGCTCCGGGAATTCCAGGAAAGGTCGGCGGCGCTGAATGCCGGCATTGTTCACCAGCACATCAATCGCGCCCCACTCCGCTTCAATCTCATCCACCGCCTGCTTCACCTGCGCCGATTGGGTGACATCAAACGCTTTGGCGTGCGCACGTAATCCGAGCTCGCGCAATTGGGTTGCAGCTTTCTCTGCGCCTTCATGCGTGGTGGCGTTGACGATCACTTCGGCACCGGCTTCCGCTAAGCCGCGCGCCAGCAGGAATCCAATGCCACGCGCCGAACCGGTTAGCAGCACACGCTTGCCTTCGAGGGAAAATAACTGGCTCATCACTGCTCCTTAGAATGTTAACTGAACTTTAGCGGCACGGGTTTTATCGCCGGCAAACTGCAGCGCGGCATCAATATCCTGCAAGGCGAACTCGCCGCTGAACAGCGGCAACGGATTTACCACGCCAGTAGCCAGCCATTCGACGGCGGTGTTGAATTCATGGGTAAAGCGGAATGAGCCGACCAGATTAATCTCTTTGGCAATCAGCGCCATGATCGGGAAGTTTGGGATGGTGCCGCCCATACCAACCTGCACCAGCGTGCCTTTGGCGCACACCACATCAAGGCAGCGCTGCAGCGAAGAAGGATGACCAGAGGCTTCAAACGCCACATCGAAATAGCCTTTGTCGGCGAGGTATGGCGCGAAATTGCCCTCTGCGGCATGAATCACGTCGGTTGCGCCCATCTGCTGCGCCATCTCCAGTGAACGCTCGCTGATATCGCTGCACACAATGGAGGCAGCGCCGCGCGCTTTTGCTGCCGCCGCAATCAGGCAGCCAATTGGCCCCACGCCCGAGATAAACACGTGCTTGCCGGTGAGATCGCCCGCCTGCTGCGTGGCGTGAATGCAAACGGCCAGCGGCTCAGCAAATACCATGACTGTTTCATCAGCATCCTGCGGGAATGGCACGCATTGCGCGCTATCTACCACTTTATATTGAGTGAAACCGCCATCAACGTGCGGCACATACATGGCGCTGCCGAAGAAGCGCATAGTAGTGCACTGGTTTTCCTGATCGCGCTGGCAATATTTGCACGCACCGCAGGGCTTGGAGGGATTAACCGCGATTTTTTGCTCGGGTTTGAGATTCGGGTTATCGCTCTCAACTACGTAGCCGATCACTTCGTGGCCAAGAATCATCGGCATTTTGATCTCAAAACTGCCGACCTTACCTTCCTGATAGTAATGCAGGTCCGAGCCACAAATGCCGCCGCGCGTAATGCGAACCAGCGTACCTTTGCCGTCCCATTTCACCTGCTGCTGCGCAACGCTGACTTGTTTTTTTCCAGTGATCACGCCGGATTGCGTATCGATATTCATAACGTCCCCATAAGTGCTGTCGCAATGGGGGTCATCAGACCGGGTTATGCAGCTTTAAACTGTGACAAAGATCACCTTAAAACATGTTACGAGAAGGTGTTACCTGGAACGTGAAGCATGTGATGTAGAAAGGAAAAAAGGCGGCCGTAATTGGCCGCCGCAGAACAGAATTAATAGCCTGACATCAGGTCGTGGCTGTATTTGAATAGCTCAGAATCGGAGCGCAAACCGAGTTTTTTCAGCGCAGATTGTTTCTGTCCGCTCACGGTTTTACGACTGCGTTTAAACTTCACGGCAATTTGCGACACGCTCAAACCGTCGAGGAAACAACGTACCACTTCCACTTCGCGCGGACTGAGGGTTTTCACCTTCTCATACATGTTGCCTTTGCTGCTGAAATCGAGGCTATCATCCAGTGACTCTTCGCTCATTACATAGAGATTCTCCACTTCGTAAGCGACTTCTTTGGACAAGAACAAACGTCCCTGCGCCACCTGACGAATCGCATGCGTAATTTCCTGCATGTTGTGGCTTTTACCAATAAAACCTTTCACACCCGCGCTGAGCACCATTTTGACGATGGCAGGACTTTCCATTGAAGATGAGATGAGAATTTTTTGCTGCGGATAGTGATTACGCAATTGTTTCACCAACGCCAAACCATCCAGTTCACGCTCACCCAGCAGGAAATCCAGTACCAGCACATCAACCACAGTACTTCTTAGCTGATTAAATAATTCATTACTTGAAGCCCAGGTTCCCACCAAATGAATATCGGGCTCATGTTTTAAACACAACTCGAAAACGGTACGGACCATTGGGTGATCATCAAGGACAGCAACACGCACTTGTTTATTGTGTGCATATACCATTTATATATTCCTTTATTACAGTTTTAACTTTGTCCAATTGTGATAACCACACCAGCTGAAGTGACCTGATGATATTAATATGTAAAGATTGAGATAATAAATTCATCTCAGCATTATAATTTCCCACACGTTTTCGCCAGAAAATAGATTATTCACGTCGTTTAACTGGCTTTCAATTCTCAGCGCAATAGATTTTTATGTTGTCCACTCACGTTAAACTGCGAAAATTCTGACTTAACTCCACAATAAGACCACATAAGAATTGTCTTGAAAGGACAAGACATAGTTAACACTTTGAATAAAATGAACAATTAATAAAATCGAGTTTTTGAATGCTCAAGCGTTTTCTTTAACGACAGGTTGTTTTTTTGAGAATGGTCGCAAAATATTGACACTATTGAAATAGGGGAAGAGAAGTATATAAATATCTCTATACTCCAATGTCCTCACTGTAATTAATATCATTACTTTTCTCGAGATGTTGCCGTGTTCAATTCGCTCGCAAGTTTTCGCCGGACAGTGCTATTGCTGGCCGCTTTATTTTCCTGTACATCATCTGCAACGGAAAAAACACTGCAGCTTCTGGCTCGATATGATACTGCGCAACCCGCATTGCAATTAGCCGAACCCATTCCTTCGGAATTTCGCAACAAAGTGATCAAAGTCGCAGTAGCGGGTCAGCCGCAGCCTCCTTTATTTATGGATACCGACACGCGACGTTTTGAAGGGCTGAGTGCCGATTATCTCTCCCTGATACAAAGCATGCTCGATACCACCATCGAGCTCTATTACTATCCTGATCACAGCGCCGCGCAGAAAGCCGTGCTCAGTGGCGAGATGCAGATGCTGGCGATCAATGTTGTGTTACCCACTTCATCGCCACAACAGTTGATCTCAAGTGCACCATGGATGTTGGATTACAGCGTGGTTGGCTTTAAAGCAGAACACGCAATCAGCCTGAGTCCTTCACAGGGCCAACGTATCGCCTGGTCCGGAGCACCGCAACGACGCGAATATCTGGAAAGTAACTATCATGGCGACCAACTGGTGCGCTTTCCTGGCTATTATGATGCAGTTGCGTCCGTGGTTTTTAATCAGACTGGGCAGGTTTGGGGAAATGCCGCAACGCTAAATCATCTCAACCGATATCTGTTTGCTAATGCGCTTAAAATAGCGCCAGACGCACACAGTATTCCAATGAACGTTAGCTTTGGCATTAGTCCACACTTTCCCTTGCTGGCGAAAGCGGTTGATAAGGCATTGCAGCAAATTCCGCTGTCTATTCGCATGCAGATAGCCAAACGCTGGCAGCTTGATGTTCACCATGTTTTGCAACGTAATCCACTCGCATTAACCCTGGAAGAGGAGCAGTGGCTGAAGGATCACTCACGTATAAGCACCTTATTACCGACCAAATTAGCCCCGTTAAGTAGCCGTACAGCGAAAATGCCCTTCCTCGGCATGAGTGTTGATGTGCTGGAACTGATCGCCAATCTGACCGGTTTGAATTTCAGTAATCATGCGTTGGGAGCAGCATCACCTTCCAGCGATAAATATAATTCTCCTCGCCTGTTTCCCATGGATATCCTGGATCGGGAAGACGAGGCGCATCCTCAGTTAACAACCCGACCATGGCTGGTATCGCATTGGGTGATCATCCGCAATCAGAAACCCCGCAATATCGTCGGACGCGATTCCTTCCCCTTTGGCTCAGTACTAATGCTGAGCAATCAAACGATGAAAGAGTGGATGTTGCAGCATTATCCCCACCTTAGTTTAGCTAACAGTGATGATCCAATTGATGCCCTGCGCCAGTTGCAAGAGCACAAGATTGATGCCGTAGTGCTGCCAAAAATTTTTGCAGATTATCTGCTACGTAATCATTTTGGCGATGCGTTACATGTTGAGAGTACGCTGGGTGCCGATCCAGCACGTTTCGTTATGCGTGTTGAGCCCGGTAATGAAATGTTGGTCAGCATTCTCAATAAAGCCTTATTAGCGATCCCTCCAGAAACACTGTTCAAACTGCTGGCGCAGTGGCGGCAGGCAGAAACCCCTTTTATTAGCGCTTCATGGCAGAACTATAAACAGGCGATACTGATGATTGTTTCAGTTTCGTCCGGGCTGATTGTGCTTATTTTGTTGTGGAACCGTCATTTGCGTAAGGTCATTCAACAGCGCATTCAGGCCGAAAATGCGTTAAAGAATCAACTCAATTTCACCCATACTCTATTTAATGAATCGCCGGTCGCGATGTATATTCGCGACAAAAATACCCGGTTGGTTGACTGTAACAAAGCCTATTTGCGCTATATGAATTTCCAGCGTGAAGAGGTGATTGGCAAACGGCTATCCGACGTATTTACGGGCAATAATGCCAGCATCCAAAGTATTGAAGAGGGTTATCAGCAAACCTTGCGCGATGGCGAAGCCGTGATGCGCGATATCCATATGGTATTTGATCAACAACCTCTCCAGCTCTACAACTGGACATTACCTTTTCGCGATCGTCTCGGCGATGTAGCAGGCGTAATTGGTGGCTGGCTGGATGTGACCGAACGTAATGCGCTGTTGCAGGAGTTGCAGCTGGCAAAAGATGCGGCGGATAAAGCGAATCGTTCCAAAAGCGAATTCCTCGCCAGTATGAGCCATGAGATCCGCACCCCGTTGCATGCCATTATTGGCTTGCTAGAGCTGGAAACACGTTCGCAGTCCACGGATTCACTTTCAGAGAATATTCGTGTTGCCTACAGTTCAGCACACGCATTGTTATCATTAATTGGTGATGTACTCGATCTTTCAAAGATCGAATCCGGTATGTATCAACCCACGCCGGAAACTGTCTATTTGCCGGATGTCATTGAGCAAGCTGTCGCACTGTTCCGCAACAAAGCCGAAAGCAAAGGGATTGATCTACGTGTCGAAATGGATATCGCCGCCTATTGGGTGAAAACCGATCCGCTGATGATCAACCAGATCCTCTCTAATCTTTTAAGCAATGCTATAAAATTTACGGAAGAAGGCACAGTTACCGTGGTGCTGATGCAAGGTATCGCGCAGGAAGAGGAAGGCAGCGAATTTGTCATTGAAGTGAGCGATAACGGTTGTGGTATGACGGAAGATCAACAACATGCCATTTTTGAACCCTTTGTCCAGGTCGGCGAACGCCATCAACAGCAACTGGGCACCGGATTAGGATTAAGTATTTGCCGTAATCTTGCGCACTTGCTGGATGGCGAGCTGATTGTAGAAAGTGCACCGGGCGAAGGAGCGGTCTTCTCTTTTTATTTCCGTGCACCGCAAGGAGAACCACGCGATCAGACCCAACCGCATCTGTCGCATCCTGTGTTCTCTGACAAACTCTCAGTGTTAGTTATTGACGATCATGCTCCCAATCGCTTGCTACTCGGTAAGCAACTTGAGTTATCAGGCCATCAGGTGGTGGTCAGCGAAAGTGCTGCCGAAGCGCTGGCGCTGTGGCAGCAAGCGCCACTGCGTTTTGATTTAATCATCACCGATTGCAATATGCCGACAATGAACGGCTTTCAGTTTGCTGAGGCGCTCCGCCAATATGAGCAACTGCATCATTTACCGCCGATTATGTTGTACGGCCTAACGGCCTCGGCCGAACAACACATCATGCAACGCTGTTTGCAGGCTGGCATGAATGACTGCCTGTTTAAGCCCCTGAATCTGGATCGTTTACTGGCGCAGATTGAGCATTGCACCCGACGTGGCACGACGGACTCAAAGCCATCGCCTGCCGCTGAAGAATTCATTCAGGATGATGATGGTGCAGAAAGCGCTATTGTCGATCTCCCTCCACTGTTAACCCAGTTGGCTGAACGTGATGTTGAAAGTTGCCTGGCGTTGATTGCCAGCATCCGCACCAGCCACGAAACGTTGCTGGCAGAATTACAGCAAACTCAGGAAGCCAGTGCGCTGTCACAACTCGGCCACAAACTAAAAGGAGGTGCCGCGATTTTGAATGCGCATGCTCTGGTGAAATTAGGTCGTCAATTAGAGGTGCACCGCGAGGAGGCATATGATGCGCAAACATTAATAGCGAAAATTACAGTGGAAATAGATCGTGTAAATCAAACGCTATTAGAATTTTCAGAACTTCGCCTGAAAAATCATCACTTTTCCTAGAATCATAATCTTATCGAGACATTTCTCGGTTCGCCCTATTAATCCGCCGGACATAATGACCGTCAACGTCATCATTATGGTGGCGTTAAAGGGAGAGATATGTTTAATGCAAAAATCCTCATCGTTGATGAGCATCGTTTGGTTGCCGCCGGCGTGCAGGCTTTATTATTAATGAATGGTTTTAATTGTGTCACTACTGCGCACACAATTAACGATGGAATTGATGATATCATTCATCATCACATCGACATACTAATATTAGATCCTGACTTTAAAGAAAAAAATGGCATCGCATTTTTACGAGATATCGTTAAATCAAAAACCTGGATGAAAGTCATTCTAATAAGCCAGGGTGGAAATAATCACTTATCTATACAATCACTTAGCCAGGGCGCTAACGGGTTCGTGTCAACCTACGATCCCATTCAAACCCTGATCGCCGCGATTGGTTGTGTCTCTAACAACGTGAATTATCTGCCTGGTGACATTCTGGATAAGCGTCAGCGTTATGCGAATGAGCAAGACATGCTTTCTCGCCTGACGGATCGTGAAAATTTGATTTTACGGCAACTCGCACAAGGAAAATCAAATAAAACCATCGCTTGCGAGCTGGGATTAAATAATAAAACCATCAGTACTTATAAAACAAAAATATTCCAAAAACTTGAGTCAAAAAACCTGGTCGATATCATCGAACTCGCACGTCGTAATGGAGCGTGCTAAAAGAAAAATCAAGACTAGTCTTGCGGATAAACAGTGTAGTGACATGGCATGATGTGCCTTGTCCTTACCCCGGACAGTTTTTAAAAAGATTGAGTTTTAAAGGAATTAATAACCACAGAGCTAATTTATTAGCCCCTTCTTCATGCTATTACAGGGCGAGTAGGTTTCTTCCCGTGCCTGGCGAAAGAAGTCCGATACTTTCGTCTGCGACTTACCGCCCTGCTTTTTTTTGATGCTTCTCACAGGCTGAACGCCACATACTTCCTTCCCTGCAAAATCCCGCTAGAGTTCACTCATCCGACCACTTTCTGAGTATGTGATCATGTCTGAACATTATGCCCGCCTCTTCGCACCGCTGGATTTGGGCTTTACCCAACTCAAAAACCGTTTTCTGATGGGCTCGATGCATACCGGATTGGAAGAACACGCCGATGGCGCGGAGCGTCTCGCCGCCTTCTACGCTGAGCGCGCGCGTGAAGGCGTGGCGCTGATTGTCACCGGCGGTATTGCGCCCAATCCGCAAGGCGTGGTGGCACAAGGCGGAGCGATCCTAAACCAGGAGAGTCAGTGCAACTGGCACCGCGTCATCACTGATGCGGTGCATGCAGAAGGCGGGAAAATCGCGCTGCAGATTCTGCATGCTGGCCGCTACAGCTATCAACGCGATCTGGTTGCCCCTTCGGCGTTGCAGGCACCGATCAATCCTTTTACGCCGCAAGCGCTTAGCGATGCGGATATCCATCAGACCATTCAGGACTTCGCGCACTGCGCCAAACTGGCGCAACAGGCTGGCTATGACGGCGTGGAGATCATGGGTTCGGAAGGTTATCTGATTAATCAGTTTCTGGTAGCACATACCAATCAGCGTGAGGATGACTGGGGCGGCGATGTGGCGCGACGTCAGCGCTTTGCGTTAGCTGTGACGCAAGCGGTGCGCGATGCCGTTGGCAGCGACTTCATCATTATCTTCCGCCTGTCGATGCTCGATCTGGTTAATAACGGCAGCTCGCTGGAAGAGACACTTTCGCTGGCACAAGCGCTGGAGCAGTGTGGCGTTACGCTGTTTAACAGCGGTATTGGCTGGCATGAAGCGCGTATTCCCACCATCGCCACTTGCGTGCCGCGCGCCGGTTTTGCCTGGGTCACGCAGCATCTGCGCGAGCGCGTGTCGGTGCCGGTCATTGCCACTAACCGCATCAACCATCCCGATGTGGCAGAACAACTTCTGCGTGACGGCATCGCCGATATGGTTTCGATGGCGCGCCCTTTCCTCGCCGATGCGGCTTTCGTTCGTAAAGCAGAAACCGGCCAGCCCGATGCCATCAACACCTGCATTGCCTGTAATCAGGCCTGCCTCGATCAAATCTTTGTCGGCAAAGTCACCTCTTGCCTGGTGAATCCACGCGCCTGCCATGAAACGCTGATGCCGGTGATCGCCACCGAACAGCCGAAGCAGTTAGCGGTGGTGGGTGCTGGGCCCGCAGGCATGGCGTTCGCGCTGCAGGCGGCGGAGCGCGGCCATCAGGTCACCCTGTACGAAGCCGACGCACAAATTGGCGGGCAGTTTAATATCGCCCGGCAGATTCCCGGCAAGGCCGAATTCAGTGAAACGCTGCGCTATTTCCGTCATCAGCTTGCTGCCGCAGGCGTAACCGTTAAGACGGATCACCGCGTAGACGCAGACGAACTGGAAGCTGCTGACGAAGTGATTATCGCCACCGGTATCTTGCCGCGCCAGCTGGCGATTCCCGGCATCGATCATCCCAGCGTGCTGAGCTATCTCGACGTCATACGCGATAAAAAACCGGTGGGAAAACGCGTGGCGATTATCGGCGCGGGCGGCATTGGTTTTGATACCGCTGAGTTTCTGCTGCATCAATCCAGCCATGACGATTTTTACCAAAGCTGGGGCATCGACCGAAGCCTGCAGGCGCGTGGCGGTTTGATTGCGCCACAGCCACAGCCCGCCGATCGGCAAATCTGGCTGCTGCAACGTAAATCCGGCAAGCCGGGCGCAGGCTTAGCGAAAACTACTGGCTGGATCCACCGCGCCAGTTTGCAGGCGCACGGCGTGCAGATGTGGGGCGACGTAGAGTATTTGCAGATTGATGATGCCGGATTACATCTGCGTCATCAGGGCGAAGCGATAACGCTGGCGGTAGATAACGTGGTGATTTGTGCCGGACAGGAACCGCTGCGCCTGCTGGCGGACCAGCTCAGTGCGCGAGGTAAATCCGTTCGGGTGATTGGCGGTGCAGATGTGGCGCAGGAGCTGGATGCTCGCCGCGCCATAGCTCAGGCGACCGAACTGGCGCTGAATATCTAATTAACGCAGTTTGACCGAACGCAGCACCACGAACTTGGCGTTGGACGCCACCAGTTCGCAGTTACCAAACAGCTTTTTCATTTTGACGTGATAGCCGAGGTGGCGGTTGCCGACGATGCGCAACTCGCCGCCATACTGCAGGCAGCGTTTGGCATCACGCAGCATTTGCCACGCCAGATGATCGGTCACCGCGTGCTGCTGATGGAATGGCGGGTTGCACAGTACCGCGTGCAGGCGATCGGACGGGAAGCCACTCAGCACGTTGTTAACGCGGAACTGACAGCGCGCCATATCCTGCGGACGGTTCACTTCTACGTTCAGTTTGCTTGATGCCACCGCCATGTAGGATTCGTCATAAAACAGCACGTCCGCGTTCGGGTTCTGTTCCAGCGCCAGCAAGCCAATCACGCCATTGCCGCAACCCAGATCGAGAATCTCACCTTCAATGTCAAAAGGCAGATGCTGCATAAAGAAGCGTGCGCCCACATCCAGCGACGCGCGGGAAAACACGTTGGCATGGTTGTGGATTTGGTATTCAGAATCATCCAGCGGCCAAACGGTGGTCGCAGGCTGATCCGCTAATTGAGGCGCGGTGTAGCGGCTATAAATCAGACGCGCTTTTTTCCACGCCAGCGAGGTTTTGCTCTCGCCGAGGATACGCTCGAACAGCTGCAGCGTGGAGTTGTGAATGTCTTTGGCTTTCGCCGCCGCCAGAATCAGCGTGTCTGGCGTGATCACTTCGCGCAATGCACGCAGTTGATGCTCCAGCAGCGCCAGCGCTTTGGGGATTTTGATCATCACCACCGCCGGCGCGGCGGGCAGTGGCGCCAGGCTATCGATAAAGTGCACCTGATCTTCATCCATCTCATTGAGACGCAGGTTCTGTTTTGCCGCCTGTTCACTCAGCAGCGAATCGCTGACATGCCACACAGGACGTGCGCCCAGCCCGCAGGTCAGCGCGCCAAAGCTGTCGTTGAACACCAATACCGGGCCCTCTGGCAGCTCTTGCTGCAGCAGGTATTCATCGGCGGAATCCCACGCCTGTAGCGGGCTTTCCTCACGCATTGGCGGGAAGCGGTGCAGCGTCAGCGTGCGATTGGTCAGTTCAAGTTGGCTCATGGAATCTCCGGCGTGGTACACTTTGCGCGATTTTCGCCCTAAAAAGGGGGCGCAGTATACTGTCTTTCGCCGGGAATCCCAATGTCATTAATCTATCTGCAGGGTTACCCTGAAAACATCCTCGAGCAGGTTCAGACGCTGATCGAACATGAGCGTTTAGGTTCATTTCTTCAGCAACGCTATCCCGATACGCACAATATCGTCAGCGACCGCGCGCTCTATGATTACACCCAGGCGCTGAAAAACCGCTATATGCGCAGCGCACCGCCGGTGAGCAAAGTGATTTGGGACAATAAGATCAAGGTGATGAAGCACGCGCTGGGGCTGCATACGGCGATTTCGCGCGTGCAAGGCGGCAATCTCAAAGCCAAAGCGGAGATTCGCATCTCCACTTTCTTCCGCCTCGCACCGGAAGCGTTTTTGCGCATGATCGTGGTGCACGAGCTGGCGCACCTCAAAGAGAAAGAGCACGACAAAGCGTTTTACCAACTCTGCTGCCACATGGAACCGGATTATCATCAGTTGGAGTTTGACGCCCGCTTGTGGATGACCGACCAGGCGATGCGCGGCAACGCGGCTTAAAGAAACTCCTGCGCTTTTTGAATCAAACTAGTTTTGGTCAGTGCGCCCATAAAACGGCGCTCCTGCGGATTATTCAGCACCGGCAAGCGCTCAAGCGTGACGCGGGCAAAAGCTTCCCAACCTTCACGCATGCTTTGATTCTGATAAATGCAGGGAAAGTTATTGTCCATCACGCTGCTGACTGGCGAATGCAGCGTGATCTCCTGCGACAGCACCTTGCGTGAGATATCGTGAATCGACACCACACCAAGAAATTGCCCTTCGCTATTAATCACATACACATAGCGTTCACGCTTGAGTGAGCTCACCGCCAGCGCCTGCCCCACCGACTCTTCCGGCTGCAGCGCCGCGCCGGGAATGATCAACTGATCGACGCGCATGTTATCGAAATCATACTTGGCTTCGGAACGACTGAAGTGACTGCTCACCACCGGATAAGTGCTGGACGATTGCAAGCGATAGACCACCATCGACGCTAGCACCGACGCGATCATGATCGGGAACAGCAGGCTACTATTCAGCGTCATCTCTAACACCATCAGCATCGCCATTAACGGTGCCTGACTGACCGCTGCCAGCACCGCCGCCATGCCGATTGCCGCATACAGCAAGGTATTGCCGACCGGTAAATGCAACATCACGCCAATCTGCGCTAGCGCCACGCCAAGCAGTGCGCCGATCAATAATGAAGGGGTAAACAGCCCGCCCACCGCGTTGGAGCCAACCGACAGCGTGGTCGCCAGCGTTTTTAACACCAGCAATCCCAGCAAACCCATCAGCAGATATTGGCCATCAATGATTTTGACGATCACTTCGTAACCGTTACCGAGAATATCGGTGGAGATCAGCGCCAGAAAGCCCACCGCTAATCCACCCGCGCCCAGCCGTAACGGCAGCGAACGCACCCGGCCAAACAGCGCCTTGCTGCGCGCAATGAGTTTTATTAGCAGCCAACCGGCGAATCCAGCGACAAAACCAATCAGCAACGTCATTAGCAAGCTGCTGATATCCATCTGAAAAAGCGCTTCGGATAACGGATAGAGCGCGCTGCGGAAACCCAGCGACCACATGGTCATTACCGCCACCGCCGACGAAACAATCAACGGAATCAAGCGTTGCAGCGCCGAGATACCAAACGCGATTTCCGCCACAAATATCGCCGACGCCAGCGGCGCGTGATACACCGACGACAGCCCGGCAGCAGCGGCCATAGCCACGATATCGCTGTTGCGCAGATTGAGCGATTTGGGCAGCCAGCGCCCGATTAAACTGCCGCTCAGCGCCGATAGCTGCACCATCGGCCCCTCTTTACCAATCGATGCGCCGCTGCCGATACTGGCAATCGACGACAGCGCACGGAACAGCGAAGTTTTGGTCGGCACCGCATCAAGGCGCGCATTAATTACTTCCAGATAATCGGTCTGCACCGTTTCCTGTTTCTCAATCGCCACCGCATAGCGCAGGAAAAAACCGGCGATAACGCCGCCCGCGCCCACCAGCAGCGGCCAGAAGATCCACGGCCAGACATGCATCGCCACGGTGATTTCGTTATCGCTGTTGAACAGCAGGCGGTTAATGACATCGATCACGCCGCGAAAAGCCAGCGTCACCAACGAGGCCACGCATCCAACGGGGATGGCGATCAGTAATGTGGTCCAGTTCAGAGCATGTTTACTTCCACTCACCCGCGCGTCCCCGCTAAGTCGGTTAAAAAGTTGTGCGGCATCATCATATTGGAATGCGGATCTCAGGATCAAATTTCGCCTGCCTGGCGCTCAGATGAACATGTTACTCTGCCGTTTTACTTTAGCAGGAGAGCAGCACGTGATTCGTTTCGCCATCGTGGGAACCAACTGGATTACCCGCCAGTTTATCGACGCCGCGCATGAAACCGGCAAGATGAAGCTGAGCGGCGTCTACTCGCGTAATCAGCAGCAGGCCGACGCTTTTGTGGTGGATTATCCTTGCAAGCTGACCTTCACCTCACTGGACGAACTTGCCGCCAGCAGTGAGATTGATGCGGTATACATCGCCAGTCCTAATGCGCTGCACAGTGAGCAGGCGATACTGTTTATGTCGCACGGCAAGCATGTGATTTGCGAGAAGCCGATGGCGTCTAACCTGCGTGAAGCCGAGGCGATGATTGCCTGCGCACGCCAGCATCAGGTGGTGCTGTTCGAAGCCTTTAAAACCTCCAGCCTGCCGACGTTCCTGCAACTGCAAAAAACGCTGCCACAATTGGGCAAACTGCGTAAAGCCCTGATCAACTATTGCCAGTACTCCTCGCGTTATCAACGCTATCTGGATGGCGAGAACCCGAATACCTTTAATCCTCGCTGGTCGAACGGCTCAATCATGGATATCGGCTTTTACTGCCTCGCCGCCGCCGTCACCTTGTGGGGTGCGCCGCAGCAGGTCAAAGCGCAAGCTTCCCTGCTGGAAAGTGGCGTTGATGCGCATGGCGTGGTGGTGCTGGGCTACGGCGATTTTGATGTCACGCTGTTGCACTCAAAAGTCAGCGATTCACTGATCCCGAGTGAGATTCAGGGCGAAGCGGGATCGCTGATAATTGAAAAGATCTCCGAATGCCAGCAACTGCGCTTTATCCCGCGCGGCGGCGAGAGCCAAAACCTGACGCAGCCGCAGCACATCAACACCATGCTGTATGAAGCTGAAACCTTCGCCAAATTGGTAGAAGCCGGTGAAGTTGAGCATGCGGGGTTAGAAACCTCGCGCATTACGGCGCAACTGCTCACGGAAATCCGCCGCCAGACCGGCGTGGTATTCCCGGCAGATCAGGCTGAAGTGTAAATATTGCAAAACATTTCTGGAGCCCTCTTGAAAGCGATTATCGAACTCCGTATGTTGAGCGCTGCAAAGGGGAGTAACTTGTAAGCTGATTGATCGTCATTACGATGCGCCACGCATCCGGTCGTCAGGCAACCCGGAACCTATTCTGAGTTGTAAGTGAGACCTTGCCGGAAGGCGAGGTTTGCTTGCAGCACGATCAAAGCGGCTGACGTCTTCTGACTTCAGCCGCTTTTTTTATTTCTGGAAAAGGATACGACTATGCACTCAGTTGGCACACCGTTACTTTGGGGCAGCTTCGCTGTTGTAGTGCTCATCATGCTGGCGATCGACCTGCTATTGCAGGGCCGACGCGGCGCACAAACCATGTCATTCAAACAAGCAGCGGTTTGGTCGCTGATTTGGGTCTCCGTTTCACTGCTATTCAGCGCCGCCTTCTGGTGGTATCTCGACGGCACCGCCGGGCGCGAAGTCGCCACCGCGCAAACTCTCGCTTTCCTCACCGGCTACGTTTTAGAGAAAGCGCTGGCGGTTGATAACGTCTTTGTCTGGCTGATGCTGTTTAGTTACTTCGCTGTCCCGGCCAACTTGCAGCGCCGCGTGCTGATTTATGGCGTATTGGGCGCGATTGTGCTGCGTACCATCATGATCTTTGCTGGCAGCTATTTGGTTACCCAGTTCAGCTGGATCCTTTACGTATTCGGCGCCTTCCTGCTGTTCACCGGCCTGAAAATGGCGCTGGCGAAAGAGGAAGATGACAGCACAGTTGGCGACAAGCCGGTGGTGCGCTGGCTGCGCAAGCATCTGCGTATGACCGATAGCCTCGACGGCGAGAAGTTCTTCACCCGTAAAAACGGCGTGCTGTTTGCTACGCCGCTGCTGCTGGTGCTGATCATGGTTGAACTGAGTGATGTGATTTTCGCCGTAGACAGCATTCCCGCCATCTTCGCGGTGACCACCGATCCGTTCATTGTGCTGACTTCAAACCTGTTCGCGATTCTCGGCCTGCGCGCCATGTACTTCCTGCTAGCTAACGTGGCGGAGCGCTTCTCGATGCTGAAATATGGCCTGGCGATTGTGCTGGTGTTTATCGGTATCAAGATGCTGATCGTCGAGTTTTATCACATTCCTGTCGGCATCTCGCTGACGGTAGTGGGCGTGATTCTCGGCGGTACGCTGCTGATCAACGCCTGGGTGAACCACAGAAACGACCAGAAGAAGATCTCACCATAATCTTCTGCAGGGGCGCTAATCGCCCCTGCTTTGTTTCGCCAGTGGCAACCTTCGCCTTTTATATATCTGTCACACTTCCCATCATCAGCAGATCAAAAAACCGATCTGCCACGCATGCACAGAATTATCTCTTTCCTCATAAGCTCTTTTCCTTATACTCCGCCGGGCAAACCGTTGTGCGTGGTGGAACCGCGCACAATACTCATGACCGCGAATATAAAAAGACTGTGATATGCAAAACAACTTTATTGGACGTCTGGGCGCGCTGTTCGCAGGAAGCCTGGTAAAACAAATCATGATCGGCCTGGTGGCGGGCGTGGCGCTGGCGTGGTTCTCACGCGATGCCGCACTGGCCGTTGGCTTGCTGGGCGAGCTGTTCGTGCGTGCGCTGAAAGCCGTCGCGCCGCTGCTGGTTCTGGTACTGGTGATCTCATCGATCGCCAACCATCAGCAGGGACAGAAAACCAATATCCGCCCGATTATCATGCTGTATCTGCTCAGCACGTTCTTTGCTGCGGTTGTGGCAGTGATCTTCAGCCATCTGTTCCCTCAGACGCTGTCGATGAACGTCGGTGCTACGCAAATTACGCCGCCGTCGGGCATTGCCGAAGTGCTGCATGGTTTGCTGATGAGCATGGTGTCGAATCCGATTGAAGCACTGATGAACGCCAACTACATCGGCATTCTGGTGTGGGCGCTGGGATTGGGTCTGGCGTTTCGTCATGCCAGCCCAAGCAGCAAAGCGTTTCTTAATGATGCGTCAAATGCCGCAACCTGGGTGGTGCGCTGCGTGATCCGCTGTGCGCCGCTGGGGATTTTTGGCCTGGTAGCTTCCATCCTTGCCTCAACCGGTTTTGATGCGCTGTGGGAATACGCCAATCTGCTCACGCTGCTGCTCGGCTGCATGCTGATTATGGCGCTGGTGATTAACCCGATGCTGGTGTTCCAGAAGATCCGCCGCAACCCTTATCCGCTGGTATTTACCTGCATGCGTGAAAGTGGCGTCACCGCATTCTTCACCCGCAGTTCAGCGGCCAATATCCCGGTGAATATGGCATTGGCGAAGCGCCTCAATCTCGATGAGGACACTTATTCCGTGTCGATCCCGCTGGGTGCCACCATCAGCATGGCCGGTGCGTCGATCACCATCACTGTGTTGACGTTGGCTGCAGTGCATACGCTGGGTATTTCGGTGGATGTGCCAACCGCGATTCTGTTGAGTCTGGTGGCGTCGCTGTGTGCCTGTGGCGCATCCGGCGTGGCGGGCGGTTCGCTGCTGCTGATCCCGGTAGCCTGCAATATGTTTGGTATTCCGAATGATTTGGCGATGCAGGTAGTGGCGGTGGGCTTCATTATTGGCGTGCTGCAGGATTCCGCCGAGACTGCATTGAACTCCTCGACGGATATTCTGTTTACCGCCGCCGTATGCCAGGCCGAAGCCGAGCGCGAGCCGCGTCGTACGGTGTCAGAATCGGAATAATTGCTCCAGGTCGCCATTCATGGCGACCTGGTTCTACAACGTCACTCCGCTTTTAAAGATGGCTAACTCGCGGAAATCATTGGTTTCATTGCGCGCCGGTTGGCCATTGGCAATCGCCACAATCATATCGACGAAGTCCTCCAGCATCGCCGCCATACTCATCCCTTCAATCAAACGTCCGGCATTAAAATCGATCCAGTGCGGCTTCTTATCGGCGAGCTGCGTATTGGTGGCAATTTTCACCGTCGGCACAAAACCGCCATACGGCGTGCCGCGTCCGGTGGTAAACAGCACCATGTGACAGCCCGCGCCTGCCAGCGCGCTGGTGGCCACCGCATCGTTTCCCGGCGCACTTAGCAGATTGAGTCCCGGCGTATGCAGGCGCTCACCGTACTTCAGCACATCCACCACCTGACTTTGTCCGGCCTTCTGCGTACAGCCAAGCGACTTCTCTTCCAGCGTGGTGATGCCGCCGGCTTTGTTGCCGGGTGAGGGATTCTCATAAATCGGCTGCTGGTGATCGATAAAGTAGCGCTTGAAGTCGTTAATCATCGCCACGGTTTTTTCAAAGGTGGCTTCATCGCGGCAGCGACTCATCAGGATACGCTCTGCGCCGAACATCTCCGGCACTTCGGTCAGCACAGTGGTGCCGCCGTTGGCAATCATCTGGTCGGAGAAACAGCCCAGCATGGGATTGGCGGTGATGCCGGAGAAACCATCCGAACCGCCGCACTCCAGACCAAACTTCAGCTCGCTTAGTTTGCCCGGCTGACGCTGATCTTCGCGCATGGCACGATAGAGTTCGTGCAGACGCTCCAACCCCGCTTCCACTTCATCATCCTGCTTCTGACACTCCATGAACTGCACGCGATCGCTATCGAAACCACCAAGCGTTTCACGGAACACATCGACCTGATTGTTCTCGCAGCCAAGGCCAATCACCAGCACCGCGCCAGCATTGGGATGGCGCACCATATTTTGCAGCATGGTGCGGGTGTTCTCGTGATCTTGTCCAAGCTGCGAACAGCCAAACGGATGGCTGAACAGATGCACGCCATCAATGCCTTCGGCGTCATTGGTCTCTTTCATAAAGCGCGTCAGGATTTGCCGTGCGATGCCATTCACGCAGCCGACAGTGGGCAGAATCCATAACTCATTACGGATGCCCACTTCACCACTGGCGCGGCGGTAGATCTGCACGTCGCGGTCGCCTGCTTGCGGCGGCAGTTCGAGGAAATCGGGTTGATAGTCGTACTCATCCACGTCGCTCAAATTGGTGCGCGCATTGCTGGAGTGGATGATCTCACCGGCCGCAATCGGCTGAGTGGCGTGCGCGATCGGCAAACCGTATTTGATCACCAGCGCGTCAGCGGCTAAAGGCTGCAACGCAAATTTATGCCCGCGCCCAACCTCCTGCTGCAAGGTGATCGTCTGTTGATTGATTTCGACCTGGGTATTGGCTGGCAAATCGCGCAACGCCACAGCAACGTTGTCGCGTGAATGTATTCTAATGGCATCTTGCATAGCGTTATCTCAGTTGTGTCAACGCCGTCCGCATCCCGTGGACGATGATGTTTTGCAGGTGTTGGCTGACTGCGGCGACTAATCCGGGCCGCTGAGTGAGATCTTCGCCCCAGTGATTGGCATCGCTCAGTACCGCGCGTACCAACTGTTCCGGAGTCTGTTTATCGTTATTTACCGCTGGCCACAGCTCAGCAAAACGCTGCAGCCAGTGTTCGTCGTCCTGCAGCGGCCAGTGACGCTCGCCCTCTGCACCGCGATAAAAGGCCAGCAGCGCGGCAAAGGCGAAAGTCAGGCGCACCGGCCATTGACCGTTTTGCTGCTGCGACATCAGCAGTTGCGGCAGCAAACGGGTGCGGAATTTGGTCATGCCGTTGAGGGCGATGGAGAGTAACGCATGGCGAATAAAGGGATTACGGAAGCGACGCTGCACCGCGTCGGCAAAGGCGTGCAGCTCATCGCGTGGCAGATCCAATGTTGGGATCACCTCGTCACGCAGCAGCGCATCGACAAAACCGGCCATCTGCGCGTCATCCATCGCGTCTCCGACGCTCTCCAGCCCTGCCTGAAACGCCACCGGCACCAGCGCGGTGTGTGCGCCGTTGAGGATCGCCACCTTTTGCGCTTTGTACGGCGTGATGTCCTCAACCAACTTCACTTCCGGTGCCAGCGCGTGCAGCTGCAGTTCCTGCGCCAATGCGTCCGGCCCCTGAATCACAAACTGGTAATAGACTTCGCCCGCCACCAGATAGCGATCTTCATAACCCAGTGAAGCTTCGATCGCCGCGCTATCCGCCGGATAGCCGGTGACAATGCGGTCCACCAGCGTGTTGTAGAACGCGCAGTGATCCTGCACCCAGCGGGCAAACTCCGGCGGCAACTGCCAATGCTGGCTGTAGCGCAGCACCAGCTCACGCAGCGTGTCGCCGTTGTAATCGATCAGTTCACAGGGCACCACCAGCCAACCTTTATCACTGGCGCCAGCAAAATGGTTGAAGCGCGCCCACAGCAGTTGCGTCAGCTTGCCGGGGAAGGAAGAGGCGGGCGTATCGTCCAGCCGATCCTGCTCTGCGAAGGCAATGCCCGCTTCCGTAGTATTGGAGAAGACAAAACGCATTTGTGGCGCGCGTGCCAGCGTGAGAAATTCTTCAAACTGTTGATACGGGTGGATTTCACGATTCACGCTGCGGATCAGGCGGGCTTCACTCACCTGCTCGCCCGCCGTGTTTAGCCCGCGAATCAGCGTGGTGTACAAGCCATCTTGCTGATTAAGCGTCTCTTCCACCACGCGATTGCGCGGCCGCACCACCACCACGCCCGCATCGGTGTCTTGATGTTGATTAAGCCAGTCGAGTTGCCAGTCGATAAAAGCGCGCAGGAAATTGCCTTCACCAAACTGGATCACACGTTCGCTATAGTGCGCGCCGGGAAAATCGTGACGGTTAAGTCGCTGCATCATCAGGCTCCCAGCTCAATGCCGAAGTAATCGCGCGCATTGTTGAAACTAATGTTCTGTACCATCTGCCCCAACAACGCTTCGTCGGCAGGCGCTTCGCCCCGCTCCACCCAATTGCCGATCATCTGGCACAGCAGACGACGGAAATATTCGTGGCGCGTGTAGGAGAGGAAGCTGCGGCTATCAGTCAGCATGCCGACAAAGCGGCTCAGCAGGCCGATTTGCGCCAGCTGTGTCATCTGGCGCTGCATGCCATCCAATTGATCGTTGAACCACCACGCCGAACCAAATTGCAGCTTGCCCGGTTCGCCTTCACCCTGGAAATTGCCCGCCATAGTCGCCAGCACTTCGTTATCGCGCGGGTTGAGGCAGTAAAGGATGGTTTTAGGCAGCGCGTTATTGCGGTTTTGCGCATCCAGCAGGCGCGCCAGCGGTATCGCCAGCGGCGCATCATTAATCGAATCGAAACCAACATCTGGGCCGAGGATATCGAACTGGCGACGATTAGCGTTGCGTAGCGCGCCAATGTGATACTGCTGCGCCCAGCCACGGCGCGCATATTCGCTGCCGAGCCACACCAGTACGGCAGTTTTGAATTGGGCCGTCTCTTCGGCGGAAGGCGCTGCGCCTTGCAGTCGGCGCGCCAGAATGCCGTCCAGCGTGGCTTCATCTGCTTCCGCAAACAGCACCACATCCAGCGCGTGATCGGAAATTTTGCAGCCATGCGCGGCGAAGTGATCGAGCCGCTGGCTTAAGGCGCGGCGCAGATCGTCAAAGCGCAGCACGCTGACATCCGCCACCTGCTCTAAGCGCTGAATCCATGGCAGGAAGCTCTCCAGCTCAATATTGAAGGCTTTGTCCGGACGCCAGCTCGGCAGCACTTTGACGTCGAAACTGTTGTCCTGCGCCAGCTTGCGGTGATGCTGTAAGTCATCGAGCGGATCGTCGGTAGTGCCGACCATTTTCACCTTCATCTGCTGCATGATGCCGCGCGCGCTGAATGCGTCCTGCGCCAGTAGCTCATTGCACTGCTGCCAGATGCGTTCCGCGCTCTGTTCGTTCAACAGCACATCGGTGATGCCAAAAGGTCGACGCAATTCGAGATGCGTCCAGTGATAGAGCGGATTGCCGATGGTATGCGGCACGGTGCGCGCCCAGGCATTAAATTTCTCACGGTCGCTGGCATCGCCGGTACATAACGCTTCCGGCACGCCGTTAGCGCGCATCGCACGCCATTTGTAGTGATCGCCTTTGAGCCAGATGTCATAGAGGTTGGTGAAGCGGTAGTTATCGGCAATCTGCTGCGGCGGTAAGTGACAGTGATAGTCGAAAATCGGCTGGTCTTTGGCGTAGTCATGGTACAGACGACGGGCGAACTCGGTGTCGAGTAGAAAATCCTCACTCATAAAACGCGACATACCTGCTTCCTCATTTTGTAGCCAGATGGCTTTTAACTAAAAGTTATCATACCAATTTGGGCAAACGGCAAAATTGTTTGCGATCCGACTCACAATAATGACAGTTTCACTGTGGGTATATGGACGATTCTGTTGTGGATATTGCGTTAAATGGCTGTTTTAACGATCTTTCGTTCTATCACACACGCGCCGCAAGGTTTATGTGATGGCATTCAACTTTTGAAGCTGTATAACAAGTTAACCTCTCGCTCCGTTGCTAACGGGATTAATGGCACAGGCAAGGAACTGCGGGAGTGAGCAGCACTGTTCACATCTTCCCGCTCCAGATAACTACAGCGGTAAAACCGCAACGACAGACTGGACGAGGTTAATAATGCGTAAGATCAAAGGGCTACGCTGGTACATGATTGGGCTGGTGACGCTGGGCACGGTGCTCGGCTACCTGACGCGCAATACCATTGCCGTTGCGGCGCCCACGCTGGAAACGCAGTTGGGTATCACCACACAACAATATTCCTACATCGTCGCCGCCTACTCGGCGTGCTACACCATCATGCAGCCGGTGGCCGGTTATGTGCTGGACATGCTCGGCACCAAAATCGGTTATGCGGTGTTTGCCGTGCTGTGGGCGATCTTCTGTGCCGCAACCGCGATGGCGGGCAGCTGGGGCGGCTTTGCGCTGGCACGCGGTGCGGTTGGCGCCGCCGAAGCGGCGATGATTCCGGCAGGCCTGAAAGCCAGTAGCGAGTGGTTCCCCGCCAAAGAGCGTTCGGTGGCGGTGGGCTATTTCAATGTGGGATCGTCGATTGGTGCGATGCTGGCGCCGCCGCTGGTGGTGTGGGCGATCATGGCGCACAGCTGGCAAATGGCGTTCATTATTACCGGCGTGCTGAGCATGGTGTGGGCCATCTGCTGGCTGGTGTTTTACAAACATCCCAAACAGCAAACCAAGCTGAGCGATGAGGAGCGTCACTACATTATTGCCGGCCAGGAACTGCAGCATCAAACCGGCAATAACAAGAAGATGTCGGCGCGCCAGATCCTGCGCAATCGTCAGTTCTGGGGCATTGCGCTGCCGCGTTTCCTCGCCGAACCGGCGTGGGGAACCTTCAACGCGTGGATACCGCTATTTATGTTCAAAGTGTACGGCTTCAACCTGAAAGAGATCGCCATGTTTGCCTGGATGCCGATGCTATTCGCCGATCTCGGCTGCATTGTCGGCGGTTACTTGCCACCGCTGTTCCAGCGCTGGTTTGGCGTCAACCTTATCGTCTCGCGCAAGCTGGTGGTCACCATGGGCGCAGTGTTGATGATTGCGCCAGGCACTATCGGTTTGTTCACCAGTCCGTATGTCGCGATTGGCTTGCTGTGCGTCGGCGGTTTTGCCCATCAGGCGCTCTCTGGTGCGCTGATCACCCTCTCTTCGGATGTGTTTGGCCGTAACGAAGTGGCTACCGCTAACGGCTTAACCGGCATGGCGGCCTGGACGGCGAGCACCATGTTTGCGTTGGTGGTTGGTGCGCTGGCCGATACGCTGGGCTTCAGCCCGCTGTTCGCGGCGCTGGCGGTGTTTGATCTGTTAGGCGCGGTGGTTATCTGGACGGTCCTGAAAAACCAGCCTGTTTCTGAACTCGACGATCAGCCCGCAGTGCAGTCCGCTGCGGTACGCACCTAAACTCACCGGGCTGGCATCGGCCAGCCCATTTCCTCTGTGCGGCTGAAGTGGTATAACAACTCAACTTTCTCCCACAGCGGACCGCGCAATGGACCTGACCGAATCACGACGCCTCTATCAACAGCTCGCCAGTGAACTCAAACGCCGCATTGAAGCCGCCGATTACCGGGTTGGCGACAAGCTGCCTGCTGAACGTCTGATTGCGGAAGAGATGCAGGTGAGCCGTACCGTGGTGCGTGAAGCGATCATCATGCTGGAAGTGGAAGGTTACGTGGAGGTGCGGAAAGGTTCCGGCATTCACGTCATCAGTAGCCAGCAGCAGAACCGCGTGGTGACCTCCAGCCAGCTGGAGTTCGCCAATTTCGGTCCCTTCGAGTTATTGCAGGCGCGCCAGCTGATTGAAAGCAACGTGGCTGAGTTTGCCGCCACGCAGGTAACGCGTCAGGACATCGTGGCATTGATGGCGATTCAGGAGAAAGCGCGTCAGGAAGATCATTCGCGCGATTCGGCGTGGGATATGGAGTTTCACGTGCGCATCGCACAATCGACGCAGAACAGCGCCTTAGCGGCGATTGTCGAGAAGATGTGGCTACATCGTCTGCACAATCCTTACTGGCTGAAGCTGCACGAACACATTGATGCCAAAAATATCACTAGCTGGTGTGACGATCACGACCAGATCCTCAAAGCCCTGATTCGCAAAGATCCCGCCGCCAGTAAGCTGGCAATGTGGCAACATCTGGAAAATACTAAGCAGATGCTGTTTAACGCCACCACCGACGATTTTGAATTTAACGTCGACCGTTACATGTTTGCTGAAAATCCGGTCATCCTGCCTGAAGGTAGCGAAAACCCACGCTGATCCTGCTTATTTTTCAGCCGTTTTGTTGCCGAAAAAGTCAGTTAGTCTGCAATAGTGTCAGCTCATGTAAAGCTCCTTTGGACCACCAGCGTCTAAAGGTAAAACTCCTGTGCGGCGGGCACTTTCCCCTGTCTGGATAACGTTATTTTTGTTACAGTTATCGCCCTTTTATTACCCTTTGCGACAGGGCTTTTATAAAGTCGCTGATTTAACAATCAATTCTGGAAGGATCCGGAAACTCCTGCTCAGGCTGCTTATCTAAAATGTATAACCAACGCCAGTCTGCGCCTAAGCCCCTCACGGGCACGTTTAACAATGATGTTCAGGAATGATTGATGGATATTTTGCAAGCATTGCTGCATGCCTTATGGCAGCAGGATTACGAAATGCTCTCCGACCCGACGCTGGTTTGGGCCATTTATGGCGTGCTGTTCATGATTCTGTTTCTGGAAAATGGACTGCTGCCCGCCGCGTTTTTGCCCGGCGATAGTTTACTGATTCTGGTGGGTGTACTGATTGCTAAAGGCACCATGGGTTTCCCGCTGACACTGCTGATTCTGACCACCGGCGCCAGCCTTGGCTGCTGGGTAAGCTACATTCAGGGTCGCTGGCTCGGTAATACGCCTACCGTGCAAAAATGGTTATCGCACCTGCCTGCGCAATATCATCAACGCGCCCACCGACTGTTCCATCGCCATGGCTTGTCTGCATTGCTGGTGGGTCGCTTTATTGCCTTTGTCCGCACCTTGCTCCCGACCATCGCCGGGCTTTCTGGCCTGAGTAATGCGCGCTTTCAGTTCTTCAACTGGGTAAGCGGCTTCCTGTGGGTGCTGATCCTTACCGTGCTGGGCTTCGCGCTGGGCAAAACTCCGATTTTCCGTCGTTACGAAGATGAACTGATGTTGTGCCTGATGCTGCTGCCACTGGTGCTGCTGGTGATTGGTCTGGTCGGTTCTTTAGTGGTGATTTGGCGCAAACGTCAGTCGACGCGTAACGGGAATTCACAGTCATGATCAAATTCCGTGGATTCCCAAGGCGTTTCCTGCCTTGGGCGCTGGGTGGCGCGTTGGCGCTGCTGGCGATCTGTTTCGTTCCGACTCTGATGCAGCATGAAACCGTGGTGCAGATTCGTGTCGCCAACAGCGGCACCAATCTGCCCGATGGTTTTTATCTCTATCAGCAACTTTCCGCGCAGGGCGTGCGTATCAAAAGTATTACGCCTTCAGGCGATGCGCTGGTGATTCATTTTGAGAATGAAGAACAGAGCCTCGCGGCGCAGAAAGTGTTGAAGCGCCTGTTGCCACAAGGCTTTGTCGTTGCCGCTGGCCCGCAGGCTTCGCAGCAATATCCCGACGCTAATCGCCCAACTTACAGCTAAATTTCACCGCCTGACGCTAAGCCAGGCGGTGAGCTAATCCTCGCTATCCCCGCGTCTTCTTTGAATTTTTTCGTCTGCTGTCTATCCTTAGAGGTAGCGTAAGCCTAAGACATGCTGGGAAGCCTCTCCTGTCTGCTCTCAGGCAGGTCATCAACAATGGAAGGTCACAACCTGATGAAACATCAATTACTGCTAGGTGCTATTCTTTTTTCACTCTCGGGTTCGCTGCTGGCGGCTGAATCGCTCTGCCAACAAAAAGAGCAGGATATTCAGCGCGAGATCGATATGGCGAAACAGCACGACAACCAGCGCCGCGTCACCGGGCTGGAGCGCGCGTTGACCGAAGTCCGCGCAGGCTGCACCGATGAGAAGCTGAAATCCGCACACAGTGAACGTATCGCCGATCAGAAGCACAAAATCGCCGAACGCGAGCGTGAGCTGAAAGAAGAGCGTCAGGATGGCGACAAGGACAAAATTGAGAAGCGCGAACGTAAGCTGGAAGAGGCGCAGCACGAACTGAAAAAGCTTGAAGCTGAACCTTATTAATCGGACTTAACTAAATGCTGTAAAAGGAGATTTCCATGGCTAAAGAATCAACATCTGAACATCTGCGCGCTGAATTGAAAAATCTGGCTGATACCCTGGAAGAAGTGCTGAGCAGCTCAGCAGATAAATCCAAAGGTGAGCTGGATAAGCTGCGTCATAAAGCGCGCGGCGCTATTGAAAGCTCCCGTGAACGTCTCGGCGATTCCGGCGAACGTATTGCACAAACCACGCGTGAAGCGGCGGAGAAAGCGGACGAATACGTGCGTGATAATCCGTGGCACGGCGTGGGTATTGGTGCAGCGGTAGGTATTCTCATCGGCATTTTAATCTCACGGCGTTAATGATGAGTGATAGTCAGCAAAGCCACGGCCCCGGCAAAGGGGTCTTTAACATCGGTCAACGGATAGTTACCACGCTGGTCAGCATGGTCGAGACGCGTGTCCGACTGGCGATTGTGGAACTGGAAGAGGAAAAGGCAAACCTGATTCAGATGCTGATGATGGTTGGCCTTACCATGCTGTTTACCGCTTTCGGTCTTATGAGCCTGATGGTGCTGATCATCTGGGCGGTGGATGCACAATATCGTCTGATGGCGATTGCGATTACCACTGCGGTACTGTTTGCGCTGGCGCTGATCTTCGGTTTGTGGACGTTATACAAATCGCGTCAGTCAACGCTACTGCGCCATACGCGTAAAGAGCTGGATACCGATCGCAAACTGCTGGAGGAGCATCGCTCATGAGCCGCCGCGAACGTGAAGCACGCATTCACGAACTGCTCAATCAGGTGCAGCAGCAGCGGCTTGATCTCAGCGCCGACAGCCGCGACTGGCTGACCAGCACCGCGCAATACGATCGCGGATGGTTAACCATCATCGGCATGCGTCGTTATCTGGCGATTGGCAGCAGCGCATTGGCGATTTGGTCGATTCGCAGCCCCAATCGCCTGCTGCGCTGGGCCAAACGTGGTTTCGGCGTCTGGAGCACCTGGCGCATGATCAAATCAACCTTGAATACTCGCTAATTCCTCTCTCTAAAACCGGATCTAGTCGATTCGGTTTCGCCCTCCTCAAATTTACTGAATAACATTGACAGTTTATCTCGCTTACAACTCTTCCAACCTGCGATTATCATCTTCCTCCATCAGCCCATTGAACTGAAACAACCGGTTCAAGGGGATTCAAAACCCGCAGGCCAACAACCTGCAACAAAAACCTTGTTGGAGTAGATGATGAAAAAATTCGAAGACTCAGGCCTGCTGGTAGCACGCGTACTAATGACCATTCTGTTTATCACCGCAGGCTGGGGCAAAATCACTGGCTACGCCGGTACCGCACAATACATGCAGGCGATGGGCGTCCCAGGCTTCCTGCTGCCGCTGGTTATTCTGCTGGAGTTCGGCGGCGGTTTGGCGATTCTGTTCGGTTTCCTGACGCGCTTTACCGCACTGTTCACCGCTGGCTTTACCCTGCTGACCGCGTTCCTGTTCCACAGCAACTTCGCGGAAGGTGTTAACCAGCTGATGTTCATGAAAAACCTCTCCATCGCCGGTGGTTTCCTGGTGTTGGGTCTGGTTGGTCCAGGCGCTTACAGCATTGACCGTCTGATTCGTCAGCGCGTTCAGCCAGCGACCGCACGCTAAGCAGCATAAGCGTTAGAGAACACATATACTGAATATCAGGGGCGGGGATTTTCCTCGCCCCTTTTTATTATGGAGGGCTTATGGGACAGCTGATTGACGGTGTCTGGCACGACACCTGGTACGATACGAAGTCAACTGGTGGCCGCTTCAAACGCACAGAAGCCGTCTGGCGTAACTGGGTTACCGCCGATGGCAGCGCCGGTCCAACCGGCAAAGCGGGCTTCGCTGCTGAGCGTGGTCGCTACCATCTTTACGTCTCGCTTGCCTGCCCGTGGGCGCATCGCACGCTGTTGATGCTTAAGCTCAAGGGATTAGAAGAGATGATTTCAGTTTCGGTGGTGCATCCGCTGATGCTGGAGAACGGCTGGACCTTTGACGCCAGCTTCCCTGACGCCACCGGCGACGCGCTGTATCAAAAAGAGTTTCTCTATCAAATCTATCTGCACGCCGATGCGCACTATTCCGGCCGCGTGACCGTGCCGGTGCTGTGGGATAAAACCCAGCAAACCATCGTTAGCAATGAATCCGCCGACATCATGCTCATGCTCAACAGCGCGTTCGATGCGCAAGGTGCCCGTGCGGGTGACTATTATCCCGCGGCGCTGCGCGACAAGATTGATGATGTGAACAGCTGGCTTTACGACACGGTCAACAATGGCGTGTATAAAAGCGGTTTTGCCACTTCGCAGGCAGCTTACGATGAATCGGTGACAGCGCTGTTCCATTCATTAGCGCGTCTCGAACAGATTCTCGGTCAACACCGTTATCTCACAGGCGACCAACTGACCGAAGCGGATTTGCGCTTGTGGACCACGCTGGTGCGCTTCGATCCGGTCTACGTCACCCACTTTAAGTGCGATCGTCACCGCATCAGTGATTACCGCAATCTGAGCGGCTTCCTGCGCGACATCTATCAAATGCCGGGCATCGCCGACACGGTGAATTTGCCGCACATCCGTCATCATTACTATTGCAGCCACAAAACCATCAACCCAAGCGGCGTGATTTCGCTGGGCCCAGCATTTGACTGGGATGAACCGCACGGGCGGGGTTAACTCCCTCGCTCTAACCCTCTCCCAAAGGGAGAGGGAACTGTTAATGCGATTAATCTTTCTCGCTCTGGGAGAAGATTAGGATGAGGGCAAAACTCGCCGCTCCCGCCTCAGAGAAACAGGCAATTATCAGGCAGAATCAGACTCACTCTCCCGCCATCACCCTGGCTACAGTTGACGAACATTCACCGTAAACTGGAGCGACTATGAAAACCTACGGTTATGCTGCCCTGAGCGCTGACGCGCCGTTAACCCCGTTTGCCTTCGAGCGCCGCGCACTGCGCAGCAATGATGTGGCCATCGAAATCCTTTACTCCGGCGTATGCCACAGTGATTTGCATCAGGCGAGAAATGACTGGCAGGAGTGGGGCCCAACGGTTTATCCGCTAGTGCCCGGCCATGAAATAATCGGCCGCGTAATGGATATCGGCAGCGACGTTAAACGCTACAAGCCCGGTCAACTGGTGGCGGTCGGCACCATTGTTGATAGCTGCCAGACTTGCGATCAGTGTCGCCGCCAGGAAGAGCAGATGTGCCGCGAATTTCCAACGGTGACTTACAACGGCCGCGATCGCCAGACCGGCGACATCACTTACGGCGGCTATGCCAAACATGTGGTGGTGCGTGAAGAGTTTGTCCTGAATGTGCCGGAAGGACTCGATCCGGCGCGCGCTGCCCCCTTGCTGTGCGCCGGCATCACCGTCTATTCGCCGTTACGCACCTGGAATGTTGGGCCGGGATCGCGCGTTGGCGTGGTGGGCATCGGTGGATTGGGTCATCTGGCGGTGCGGCTGGCGGCGGGCTTGGGTGCGGAAGTCACAGTAATTACCCGCAGTGCGGCCAAAGCCGACGAGGCGCACCAGCTTGGCGCAGAGCATGTGTTGCTTTCTACTTCAGACGAGGCAATGCAGCAGGCAGCATCATCGTTTGATGTGATCATCGATACCATTCCAACCCGTCACGATGTCTCACCCTACGTGCAATTACTGGATGTCGAAGGTGCGCTGGTGATTGTGGGCGCGCTCGGCAATATGGAAGCATTCAGTTCGTTACCACTGATTATGGGCCGCCGCCGCATTACCGGTTCACCTTCGGGTGGTATTGCGGAAACGCAGGAGATGCTGGATTTCTGCGCGCGCAAAAACATCCATCCGGATTGTGAAACCATCAATATGCAGCAAATCAATGATGCTTTTAAGCGCATGGAGCGAGGCGATGTGAAGTATCGCTTTGTGATTGATATGGCATCATTAACTGCCGATTAATGGCCGTTCAGCATCAGCCGGTGCGCCCGGCTGATGCTAGCGTATCGCAATAGCCAGATTGCCTATTCCCGCCAGAAGTTGCTCCTTATCCCGCATCGGCGTCGCGCCAAACATGCGCTTATATTCACGATGGAATTGCGTCACGCTTTCATAGCCGACGCGGATTGCCGCACTTGATGCATCCACCGGCTCTGCAATCAGCAACCGGCGCGCTTCATGCAGGCGTAGCTGCTTCTGAAATTGCAGCGGGCTCATGGTAGTCATGCGGCGGAAATGGTGATGCAAAGTAGAAACGCCCATGCCCGCCAGTTGCGCTAACGCTTCGACTTTCAGCGGTTGTTCATAGTTTTCTCGCAGCCAGTTAATGGCAATTGAGACACGCTGGCTACTGGTTCCCGTCAAAACCGTTTCACGAAACACGCTGCCCGCTTCACTGGTTAAGATGCGGTACAGGATTTCGCGCTGAATGAGATCGCTGACATAGCTGCTGTTATGCGGCGAATCTTGATTAGCGAGATAGCGCAGCACCGCATGTAACAGAGCGCAGTCTGCCGCGCCCAGCGACATGCCAGTATTCTGCCGATTAATGCAGTTGCCATGCTGCTCCATATCGGCAATCACTTCCCGAGCCAGCGGTAAATTTAGCTGGAGCAGCAATGACATAAACGGGGCTTCTGCGCTGGCGTACGGGACTTCTGCAACGGTAGGCAAATTGACGGCGGTGAGGAAAAAACGCGACTCGTTATAGGTGTAAAGCGTATCGCCAAAGGAGACGCGTTTTTCACCCTGAATAATCAGCGAGAGGCTGGGCTCATAAATGTAGGACATTGGCGGTGTCGGCTCATGCAACTCGGCCATCATCACGCCGCGAAATGGCGTCACGATATTGGTCCGGTTGCCGGTATAGCGCTGTAAGTGTGCCGCAATATCCTGACGCAACGTGGCGGTTTCCTCGCGTAGCGTGTTTGGCCAGCGATCGATCTGCTGAAGATGCATGCTATGTTCACCCGTGATTGAGCAGAGCAGAATGATCGCTAGCCTAAACTATTGCCGTCGCTAAGTTGAGGTGGATTGTGCGACCGGGCTCTTTAGGCAAACTTAATCAGCACCATACCGAGCAACAACAATCCCACGCCCAGCCAGCCAACCCGACTAAGACGCTGGCCAAACAGAATCCAGCCTGCTGCCACGGTGGCGACCAATCCCAGCCCGCCCCACAATGCGTAGGCTACCGTCAAATCAATCCCTTTCACCGCCTGCGCCAGCGCGCTGAACGCTGCCAGCACCGCCACCAGCGATAGCACGCCAAACAGTGGACGGCGGAAACCGTTGGAGTATTTCAGGAAGATATTGGCGACGATCTCCAGGCCAATGGCCAGCGCCAGCCACGCGATATGTAGCCAGTTAAACGTTGCCATGGCGCAGCTCCTTGCGACTCAACGTGCCTGATTTGATTAGCACAATACCGAGGATCAGCGTCAGCAGGCCGGCGACTTTAACGGCGGATAAGGCTTCATCGAACAACAGCACGCTAAACAGCGTAATAAACAGAATGCCAATGCCTTCCCACATGGCATACGCCACGCCAAGGGCAATCCGCTTGATGGCGAAGGATAAACAAATATAAGACAGCGCGATCATCACCAGCATAAAAATATAGCCGGCGTTGCCACCGTTTACGCTGGCCCATTTCATTGAGACGGTACCAATAATTTCCGCAGCGATCGCCAGCGCCAATAAAATCCAATACAGCATGATTTCTCTCCTGAACGAGAAATAAACGCCACCCACGCGAAAATAAGCGTGTTAGCAAAGTTAAATTAAAAAGTCAGAATAGGAGAGAACGGAACTAAAGCGCGAAGCGCCAGTGCTGATCGCAGATTGAGCAGTTTGATACAGAAAGGAAGGAAGAGAGTGAAGCCTTATTTGGCGCAAACATTTTGTCCATAAAATTACAACTTATCCACGTTGTTGCTTCTCGTCAGTGTGGATTAAATTTGTCCTCAGTAGTTAAACACGCGCTTATTCTGGCATAGCGGCAATAATGTTTTCAGGGATTTTCATTTCTTTACGTGGGAGAGTTTAATTAATTATGTGCGGGTTGATGCCCTCATCCTAGCCCCAGAAAACACAAAACCCGCCGAAGCGGGTTTTGTGTTTAAAAAAGTCGAAACTGACCGATAAGCCGGGTTCTGTCGTGGACAGTCATTCATCTAGGCCAGCAATCGCTCACTGGCTCAAGCAGCCTACCCGGGTTCAGTACGGGCCGTACCTTGTGAACCCCTATTTGGCCTTGCTCCGGGTGGAGTTTACCGTGCCACGAACTGTTGCCAGCCGCGCGGTGCGCTCTTACCGCACCCTTTCACCCTTACCTGATCCCATTACTGGGCCATCGGCGGTTTGCTCTCTGTTGCACTGGTCGTAGGCTTGCGCCCCCCAGGCGTTACCTGGCACCCTGCCCTATGGAGCCCGGACTTTCCTCCCCTTTGCCCGTCTCCCCCCGAAAGAGGACGACGACAAAGCGGCGACTGTCTAGTCAGCTTCGGCGCGGGATAATAGGCGATCTGCCAGCGTTTGTCACGCCTCTTGCTGCTCCAGCGCGTACTTATAGAGTGCGTTCTTCTTCACGCCATGAATTTCCGCCGTCAGCGCAGCGGCTTTCTTCAATGGCAGCTCTTTTTGCAGCAATGCCAAAGTACGCAGCGCCTCAGCCGGCAGCGCTTCTTCATCAGCTTTATGGCCTTCTACAATCAGCACCATCTCACCTTTACGGCGGTTTTCATCTTCCAGCACCCACGCCAGCAACTCTCCCACCGGTGCGCCTTGAATAGATTCCCACGTTTTGGTGATCTCACGCGCCAGCACCACGTAGCGCTCGGCGCCCCACACGCTGACCATATCTTGCAGGCTATCGATCAGGCGATGGGTCGATTCATAGAAAATCAGCGTTCGCGGCTCTTCACCCAGCGCGCGCAGCACATCGCAACGTCCTTTGCTTTTGGCCGGTAGAAACCCTTCGTAACAGAAACGATCGGACGGTAATCCCGCGGCGCTTAATGCTGTAATCGCCGCGCAGGCGCCTGGCAACGGCACCACGCGCACGCCAGCTTCCCGGCAGCGACGTACTAAATGGTAGCCGGGATCGTTGATTAACGGCGTGCCGGCATCGGAGACCAGCGCGATGCTCTGGCCCTCTTGTAGCTTGGCTAACAGCACCTCAGCTTTCTGCTGTTCGTTGTGGTCGTGAAGTGCGAAGAGTCGCGCATTGATGGCGAAATGTTGTAGCAACAGCCCGGTATGACGTGTATCTTCCGCTGCGACTAGATCGACGCTTGAGAGCACCGTCAACGCTCGTTGAGTGATATCACCCAGGTTACCGATCGGGGTAGGAACGATATAGAGCGTGCTGGCAGAAATCTCTGCCCGATCGAGTTGTTTCATTGTTTCATCCGAATTGCCGATTTAATATTGAGCATCTTGAAAAAAACATCACTGGATACAGTATGCTTCCTTCAAAAGTCGTACGTCATAAAGCAGGACGCTTAGTACCTGTTCTTCTCGCTGGGCTGATTTTAGCCGCCTGTAGTGGTCAGGGACCGCAACAAACCTCTAACGTCAATATTCAGGGTCCTGCGACTGGCCGGTCTGACTATTATCTGCAACAGGTGCAGCAAAGCAGCGATGATAGCAAGACCGACTGGCAATTACTTGCCATCCGTGCCCTGTTGAAGGAAGGAAAGTATCCGCAGGCAGCGAATCAGCTCAATCAGCTGCCGCAGCAGTTAAGCGATGTGCAACAGCAAGAACTGCTGCTGTTGCGCGCGCAGATGCAGGTTGGTCAGCAGAATTACAGCGGTGCGCAACAGCAGCTTGCTCAGGTCAAAACTGGCGATCTGTCACAGGATCAGCAGGTGCGCTACTACGCGTTGCAAATCGCAGCGGCACAGAATCGTCCTTCACTTCCTCTGCTGCGTGCCTATATTGCGCAGGAGCCGCTGCTGAAAGGTGCCGATCACCAGAGTAATATCGATGCAACCTGGCAAGCGCTGACGCAGATGACGCAGGATCAGATCAACAGTCTGGTGATCAATGCTGACGAAAATACGCTGCAAGGCTGGCTCGATTTGCTGAATACCTGGCGCGCAAACAGCCAGGATCCACAAATGCTGAAAGCGGCGATTCAGGACTGGCAGACGCGTTATCCGCAGAACCCAGGCGCGAAGACGCTGCCAACCCAGCTCAGCCAGGTGCAGAACTTCACTAAAGCGTCGACCAACACCATCGCGCTGCTGCTGCCGCTCAACGGCCAGGCGCAGGTATTTGCTAACGCGATTCAGAAAGGCTTCAACGATGCGCGCAATGGCGTGCTCAACGCGCCGGCACCGCAAGCCGCGCCAGCGCCTGCTGCAGCCGATGCCAGCGCACAGCCGCCAGCCGACGCTAATAGCGTTGTCAGCCCCGCCGTTGCCGGTAACACACCACCGCAAACCGAGCAGCCACAGCCAGCCGCACAACCGGCTGCGGCACAGGGCAACAGCAATGCGCAGGTAAAAGTGTATGACACCAGCAGCCAGCCGATTGCGCAGGTGATGCAGCAGGCTCAGCAAGATGGCGCCACGCTGGTGGTCGGCCCACTCCTAAAAAATGACGTTGAAACCGTTGCCAATAGCAACACTCCGCTAAACGTGTTGGCGCTGAATGAACCCGAACAGATCCAGAACCATCCGAATATTTGTTACTTTGCGCTTTCTCCTGAAGACGAAGCGCGCGATGCCGCGCACCATATCTACGAGCAAGGTAAACGCCAGCCGTTGTTACTGGTGCCGCGCAGCAGTTATGGCGACCGTATCAGTAAAGCCTTCGCGCAAGAGTGGCAAACGCTGGGTGGATCAACCGTACTGCAGCAGCGTTTTGGCGGTGTCGGCGAACTGAAGCAAGGCATCAACAGCGGTGCGGGTATCGCGTTAAGCGGCACGCCGCTGAACGTTGAGCCTGCGCAGTCGCAGAGCGTGGCGATTGCGGGCTTAACGATTCCTGCGCCGCAAACCAGCACACCGGCACCAGCGGCCGATGCCAGCAGCGCTAGCGTGGATGCGGTATACATCGTCGCCAGCCAGGATGAGCTGCAGCTAATCAAGCCGATGATTGCGATGCGTACCAGCAGCCGCAATAACACCGCGCTGTACGCGAGTTCGCGCAGTGCGCAGGCGGGTGCCGGACCGGACTTCCGTCTGGAGATGGATGGCCTGCAGTTCAGCGATATCCCGCTGTTGTCCGGCAGCAATCCGGGCCTGATGCAGCAGGCGGCGAAGTCGTTTAATAACGATTATTCGCTGGTTCGCCTTTACGCGATGGGCATTGATGCCTGGACGCTGGCGAATCACTTTAACCAGATGCGTCAGGTGCCAGGTTTTGCCATTGATGGCAACACCGGCAAGCTGAACGCCGACACGGATTGCGTGATCAACAGGAAGTTGGCATGGAACCAGTATCGTCAGGGACAGATCGTTCCGGTGCAGTAAACCGCCAGCGCATTGGCGCTGAGAAGGAACAGCTGGCGCGTCGCTATCTGGAGCGCGCCGGGCTGCAGTGGTTCGCCAGCAATGTACGCTGTCGCAGCGGGGAAATTGACCTGATTATGCGCGACGCCGATTGCTGGGTATTTGTTGAAGTGCGCTATCGACGCGATGCGCGCTACGGCGGTGCCGCCGCCAGCGTAACGCGCCAGAAACAACAAAAGCTGCTGCGTGCCGCCGCACTCTGGTTGCTGGCGCGTGGCGGCAGTTTTGATACGGTGAATTGCCGTTTTGACATCATTGCCATTACCGGGCGTGAGCTGGAGTGGCTGCCCGATGCCTTTAATGCCGATGGATAGAACCAGGTGGTCTTGTGCAGGACAGAATTAAAGCGTGTTTTACCGAGAGTATTCAGACCCAAATCGCCGCAGCCGAAGCGCTGCCCGATGCGATTTCCCGCGCCGCGATGACGCTGGTGCAGTCGCTGCTGAACGGTAACAAAATCCTTAGCTGCGGTAACGGTGCGTCGTCGGCGAATGCCCAGCATTTTGCCGCCAGCATGATTAACCGTTTCGAGACGGAGCGCCCTAGCCTGCCTGCGCTGGCGCTGAGCGCTGATAATGTGATGCTGACGGCGATTGGTAACGATCGTCTGCACGATGAAATTTACGCCAAGCAGGTTCGAGCGCTTGGTCAGGCTGGTGATGTGCTGCTGGCCATTTCCACCCGTGGCAACACCCGCGATATCGTCAAAGCGGTTGAAGCTGCGGTTACCCGCGATATGACCATCGTTGCGTTAACCGGCCACGACGGCGGTGAGCTGGCGGGCCTGTTGGGTCCGCATGATGTGGAAATTCGCATTCCATCACATCGCAGTGCACGCATTCAGGAAATGCATATGCTGACGCTGAACTGCCTGTGCGATTTGATTGATAACACTTTATTCCCACACCAGGAATGACTGAAGGAGCTCAAATGAAAGCATTGAACGCTGTCGCCATTCTCTTAACCGCCATGCTGCTGCAAGGCTGTGTTGCCGTGGTTGCAGGCGGCGCTGCCGTCGCCACCAAAACCGCCACTGACCCGCGCACCGTGGGTACGCAGGTCGATGACGGTACTCTGGAGCTGCGCGTTTCAAACGCACTGGCAAAAGATGAACAAATCAAAAACCAGGCGCGCGTAGTGGTCACCGCCTATCAGGGCAAAGTGCTGCTGACCGGCCAGTCGCCAACCCCAGATCTGGCGAGCCGTGCCAAACAGATCGCCATGGGCGTTGACGGTGCCACCGAGGTGTATAACGAAATCCGTAGCGGACAGAAAGTCAGCCTCGGCACCTCGTCATCCGATACCTGGATCACCACCAAAATCCGCTCGCAGTTGCTGGGCAGCGATCAGGTGAAATCGTCTAACGTCAAAGTGACCACCGAAAACGGAGAAGTATTCCTCTTGGGTCTGGTCACTGCAGAAGAAGCGAAAGCGGCGGCCGATGTTGCCAGCCGTGTGAGCGGCGTGAAGCACGTGACTACCGCCTTCACCATTCTCAAGTAAGCGTTACCGCAAAGTATCAGGGCGACTTAGGTCGCCCTTTTTTGTGCGTTAGGGTTAGGCGGGAAGGTCAATCACCAGCGCGCGCAGCAGCGTTCTGGCCTGCAGGCTAATCTGGTTCTCATCGCTGAGGAACGCACCGTCGCCGCAGCTTAGAGGCTGCTGATTGGCGCTGCTGGCCTGCACATCCAAAGAACCATGGATCGATTGCAGATAAGCGCGCGGCCCGTGCAATTTCACCGTGTACTGCTCGCCCGGCGCTAACGTCACCTGATGCACCCAAACCTGCTGGCGCAGTTGCAGGCTGCCCTGCGCGCCATCGGGCGAGGCGATCAGCACGCTGGTTTGCTGCGGCAAATCGCGCTTCTGCAGCAGCGGGTTTTCACGTTCAGGACAGGCGGCCAGCCACAGTTGCATGCGGGTTAACGGGCGATCTTTGCTGATGTTGATTTCACTATAATTCACGCCCTGACGCGCAGAGAGCAGCATCGCCTCACCTTCACGCGCCACCAGATGATTGCCTTCGCTGTCGCGATACTCGGCTTCACCTTGCAACACCAGATTCAGCACATCGACCTGCGGATAGCTGCGCGGCTGGAATGCCGCGCCCGGTGCCAGAATTTCCTGATTGAGCACGCGCAGCGACGCGTAGCCCATTAGTTTTGGATCGAAATAGTGGCCAAATGAGAAGCTGTAGCGCGCCTGCAACCAACCGAAATCGGCCTGGCCACATGCGGACGCGCAGCGGGTTGTCATCATGATAATCCTCCAACGCGCTGCGGTGAGATTCGACCGCAGGCTTGATGGGATCATGGTAAAAGTCTGGACGCCGGATTGTAAGCCAGTTAATCTGCCTGGCATGTTCAAATTTACTGACAGAGAATCGGCATGGCAAAAGACCGCGCGTTAACCCTTGAAGCTTTACGTGTGATGGATGCTATTGACCGTCGTGGCAGCTTTGCCGCTGCGGCCGATGAACTGGGTCGCGTCCCTTCCGCGCTGAGTTACACCATGCAGAAGCTGGAAGAGGAGCTGGATGTGGTGCTGTTTGACCGATCCGGCCACCGCACCAAGTTCACCAACGTGGGCCGTATGCTGCTGGAACGTGGCCGCGTGCTGCTGGAAGCCGCCGATAAACTCACCACCGATGCCGAAGCACTGGCGCGCGGTTGGGAAACGCATCTCACCATTGTTGCCGAGGCGCTGGTTCCTACCGAGCGTTTGTTCCCGTTGGTTGAGAAGCTGTCAGAAAAAGCCAATACGCAGATTTCGCTGATCACGGAAGTGTTAGCCGGTGCCTGGGAGCGGCTGGAACAGGGTCGTGCCGATATCGTGATTGCGCCAGATATGCACTTCCGCGCTTCAACCGAAATCAACACCCGCAAGCTGTACAGCATTATGAGCGTCTATGTTGCCAGCCCGGATCACCCAATTCATCAGGAAGCTGAGCCGTTGTCAGAAGTGACGCGCGTGAAGTATCGCGGCATCGCGGTGGCGGATACCGCGCGCGAGCGCCCGGTGCTGACGGTACAGTTGCTGGATAAGCAGCAGCGCCTGACGGTAAGCAGCATGGATGATAAACGCCGCGCGCTGCTGGCCGGTTTGGGTGTGGCGACCATGCCCTATCCGATGGTGGAGCAGGATATCGCTGAAGGTCGTTTACGCGTGGTGAGCGCCGAGTATACGCGCGAAGTGGATATTATTATGGCGTGGCGCCGCGACAGTATGGGCGAAGCCAAAGCCTGGTGTTTGCGTGAGATTCCGAGGTTGCTGGCGAAGCGCGGGTAATCTGATTGAGCAGGTCGCCATGAATGGCGACCCTACGGATCGTGCGTTTTGTAGGGTCGCCATTTATGGTGACCTCGTTGCAAACCGCACCGATCACAACCGACTCAAACAATCGATCGCCACCGCTTTAAAACTGACAAAATCCGCGCAATCGCGCAGCCGCGTCATCGCTCTTTCGCGCAGGAAGGTGACGAACAGATCGTAAATCGCCATCGCCTCTTCGTATTCGCTCTTGCTGATCGCCAGCAGGAAAATCACCGACGCGGTTTCCTCGCCCCAGCTTACGCCGTGCGGTGCCAGCACCGTGTAGACCACGGTTTTCTGCGCCAGCAAGCCAAGTGAATGTGGCAGCGCGATGCCTTCGCCGAGCATGGTGCTGACAATCGCTTCTCGCTCCTCCACCGATGGATAAAAATCCGCATCGACAAAACCTTCGCTCTCCAGCTGATCGCACAGTAGGCGGAACAGATCCGACTGCGCCATCGGCTTATCCAGCACCATAAAGTGCTGGGCGTCGAAGTACTTCTCCAGCATGTAAGGGCGCGTGCGATCCACCAGCACCAGCTTGCCGAGCTGCTCCAGCTGGAACTCGGTTGGGAATGGCGACATCACCGCAATCGGCTTGTTCTTTTCAGAGAGCCGCGCGGTGGAGATGACAAAGTCTTCATCAATATGCTCGCGCAGTTCATAGTCGCGCTGAGACAGCCGCGCCGTTACCACCAATTGCGGGTATTTGCGCAGCAGCAGCGCCTCAATCATGCGTAGCGTCGAGTTGCCGCTGTCGCACACCAGCAGCACCTGCGGATGGCGTTGATAGCCAACGTCGTAATGCCTCTCCAGCCCGACGCCGATGTGCAGCACCAGAAAACCGATCTCGTTCTCACTGATGGTGTAAGGCGTGTATTTACCCCAGCTGGTAACCGCCGCCAGCGTCACATCGTAGGCCATTGGATAGTGCTGCTTGATATTGCTGAGCAGCGGATTGGGGATGTGAATCTGGTAGCGCACCCGCGTGATCATGGTTTTGATATGGGTGAGCAGATCGGCGCGCAGCTGTTCGTCGTGCTGCAGCCGATAGTTGTAATGGGTGTTGATGTAGTTCAGCAGGTAATCGACCAGCGCATCGGCGTCGTCGGCGTTGATGGTGCTGGGTGCCAGCGCCTGAATCTGGCGCGCAGCGATGTTAACCCGCAACCAGTTCTCTTCCGCCTGTGAAATCGGCTTGCCGACCAGCGGACGCATCAGGTTAATCAGATCGTGTGCCGCTTCGCGCACCTCATCGCCGACATCTTCCGCACCAGGATCGTTGAGCGGGAAACCTTCGCTGATGCGCCGTACCGCCACCGCGCAGTAGATTTGCAGATAGCGATCGCCCTCATCGCTGAGGCGAATGGCGTGCTGGGCAAAGCACTCTTGCAGCAAAGGTTCGAGCTGCGCCAGAATACCGCTGTGCAGCGCTTCCACCGTCAGCAGCGGGCTGTCCGGCGTTTCCTGATCGATCTGCCACAGCAAGTCGGTTAAGCAGGTGCGGATCGCCGCCTCGCTGCCGAACAGCTTCATGCCGTAATGCGGTTTGGTTTCGATATTGAGGTGATAGCGGCCCAGCCATTCGCGCACTTCCGCCATATCACTTTGCAGCGTGGCGCGGCTAACAAACCACTCTTCCGACAGATCTTCCAGCTTGATTGAATACGCCGCCGTCAGAAAACGCGTCAGCAGATAACGCACGCGCTCCTGCGAGGTACGCGGCACGCGCAGCGGCGTGGCGCTCTCTTGCTGTAAACGGCCAAAGCGCGCCGCATCGTCAATTTTGAGTTGATATCCCGCGCCGCGCGCCAGCACAAACTGTGCGCCGTGCTGTTCCAGCAGCGCGTTCAGCGCGGTGATATCGGTGCGCACCGTGCGCGTTGAAACGGAAAAGCGGCGTGCCAGCTCATCCTGCGGCAGCGTTTCATTTTGCAGCGCAGCGAAAAGCTGAGTCAGACGCTTATTGGGAAATCTCACGGAGCCTCACCTGTTACTCATTTGTTACAGCAGTTTCTTGCACGTTGCCAGAAGCTGACGCACATCGTCAATGCGCGTGTCACCGCTTGCGCTATCGATAATCGAACTGTAGACGTGCGGGATCACTTTGCTCACGCCCGCGTCGAGCGCAATACGTACAATCTCTTCAAAGTTATTGAGATCGATGCCGCCGGTTGGCTCCAGCCAAAAGTCATGACGCGCGCAGGCTTCCGCCACCGCACGGTACTCATTCACCGCTTTCAGGCCGCCCATCGGGAAGTATTTCACCGAGCTGCCGCCCATGTCCTGCAACATGGCGATGGCGCTGTCGATCGGTACAATCGCGTCGGCGTTCTTTGAGCTGCGCGGGCCGGTAGAGATTTTCACCATGCCTGGCGTGCCGGTTGGTGAAATCAAACCATTCACCACGGTTTGGTTCTGGCCGAGCAGCGCACGGCTGGTCGCCACGCCGGTGAAGACCTGATTGACGTGTTGCGGTTGCAGCACCGCCGAGATCTCACTCACCATCGCCGATTGGTTCGGATCGCCCGCGCCCAAACCCACGGACAGCGCATTGTCGATCAGCGCTGCATACTCGCGCATATCGGCAATGGCTTCTTCGTTGCTGGCGTAGTTTTTTGACAACACGCCCACCAGCACATGACCTTCAGCCGCCTGCCAGATCTCTTTGGCGTTCTGTTTAGAACCGGCCAGCACGTTGAGGCACAGGCGATCCTGATAGAAATTAGGGTTCAGACTCATGCGCGTTTTCCTCCGCTGATCAACGCCTGAATAGCGCTAAAGATGATGTGCAGCTGATCGGCGCTAACGCTGCGCACATCGGCTTCGATAATGCCTTCGTTGGCTTTGTAGCCACGGAAATAGATGGCGATGTCGCCGGTTTTCAGCGCCTGCACCAGTTCGCCGGTCGGCCAGCCGGTGATCGCTTCATCAAACTTGATTTCGGCACGCGCGATATCGCGTCCCGCCGCATCCCACACCACGCGCGCACTCACGCCGTTCAGCGTGTTGAGGTTATCAATGAAAGGCGTCATGTTGGCGACCATTTCAGCGCCGGTGGTTTTTGGCTGCACCAGATAGTTTTCAATCGCCTGCGTCAAACCCAGAATGCCCTCTTTGCCGACTTTCATCGCGCGGCCAATGCCGTTGCTCTGACGTTTCACCCACTCAACGTATTGCGTACGACCAATCACTAAACCGCTGGTTGGCCCTTCAATCGCCTTGGCACCGCTGTAAATCACCAGATCCGCGCCCATTTGGTAGTAGCACTGCAAATCTTCTTCTGCTGCTGCATCGACGATCAATGGAATGCCGTGTTTGCGCGCCACAACCGCCGCCTGCTCCACGCTGAGATGACTTTTCTGCACGCAGTGATGCGATTTGATATACAGCAGCGCCGCCGTGGTCGGCGTGATCGCCGCCGCCAGCTGCTCTGGCGAACATTCGTTGCTGTAACCGGCTTCGATCAAACGACCGCCACCGAGCGCCACCATGCTGCCCACCGGCGCGCCAAAGTTCACGTTATGCCCTTTTGGCACCACGATGTCGTGCGGCACGCTGAGCGGCGCGGCGTGCAGGTTCTCCAGCAGCCAGTCGTTATCTTTCACAATCACCGCCGCCACGCTCTGCGCAATGCCCGCCGAGGCACACGACACCACCACCGCGCTTTCCACGTCCAGCAGTTTGGCGATGTAAGCGCCGGTCTTGTTGACCAGATCTTTCATCTCGAAGTAGTGATTCAGACCGTAGCTGACGGTATCCACCACATCCGCAGACGGCGTGGAAACGCCGAGAATGGTCATGCGGCCCGAGGCGTTGATGACCTGTTTCAGGTCATATTTTTCATAAATCGAAGACATGATTCGCTTTCCCTTCATCAGTCAGATGCCAGTGACCGGCGATAACCACGGCCTGCGGCAAAATGTGTTGCTGACCCAAAACCTGTTCGCCTTCAGCATCGACGAACGGGCGGGCTTCCTCTTTGACGGTAAAAATGGTCAGGTCGGCGTCATAACCGGCGGTTAAGCGCCCTTTGCCCGCCAGACGCAGGCCAGCAGCGGCATTAACGGTGACGCACTCGATGATTTGCGGCAGCGTCATGCCAACGCTGAAGAATTTCGACATCACGTGCGCCAGGCTATGTACCGGGCCGTTGATGCGGTTGCGGCAGTAAATGTCGGAACTGATGGTGTCGGGCAGAATGCCCTGCGCGATCGCCTGACGCGCCACCTCAAAACTGAAGCTGGCGCCGCCGTGGCCGATATCCAGCTTCACGCCGCGTGCGATGGCATTTTTCACCGCCGCTTTCAGCTCGCCCTGCGGCGACAAGATACGGTTCGGCTTGCCGTTAAAGCAGTGCGTAATGATGTCGCCGGAGGTCAGCAGATCGGCGATCTCTTCCAGCACCGGCGGGTTGTTGCCGATGTGCACCATCAGCGGCAAATTGCCGGCTGCCTGCTGAATCGCCTTGGCGCGCACCAGCGGCTGAATGCCGTTCTCGCCCACCACGCTGCTGCTCATGCGCGCTTTCAGGCCGACGATAAAATCCGGACGGCGTTTCACCGCCTGCACCACCGCATCGCTATCGATCTGCGCCATATCGGCCAGCTCGTTTTGCGTCACAATGCCGGTGCGCGAAATGTTGATCAGCGCGCGCACTTCGGTGGTAGCCGAACGTGTGAGCTGATAAAAGTCGTCGATGTCATCAGCGCCGGTGCTGCCGGCATCCACCACCGTGGTGACGCCTTGCGCCATGCCAATGGTGTCGGCTTCGTCGTGATAAATCGGGGATTTGGGATAACAGTGCACGTGGCTGTCAATCCAGCCAGCGCTGACGTAGTAACGTCCCGCGAGATCGCGCTCCTGCTGTGCCGGGCCGCTTACCTCGCCGACGGCGGCAATTTTGCCGTGCTGAATGGCAATATCCACCAGCTGTTCGTCGCACAGACGTGCGCGGCGCAGAATCAGATCAAACATGCTTACTCCTTACTCATTAAGGTGCGCATAAATGCGCACCCTACGAAAATCGCTCCAACCCGCCGTAGGGTCGCCATTCATGGCGACCGTCCAGCATCAGAGAGAGATTGGGAACATCGCACCCAACACCATCGCGCCCAAAATCGCGCCGCCGGTGATCGGCTTATTCCACAGGTAAAACAGCAGCGCGCCCACCAGCGAACCGAGACCAATCGGAATCGATGCAGCCATAGCCGACAAGATAATCAACGGCCCGAGGAAACGGCCCGATGCATTACCCGCGCCCATCATCACGTCGGCGCCGTAGGTTGAGTCGCTCTGATTGATGGTGAACTTACGCGCCAGGATGATCAGATAACCAATCGCCAATCCCACCACCAAACCCGTAGCCAGCGATGCTGCAAAGTTGGCGACCGGGAACACGATGCCTGCACCGAGCAGCAATGCTGGCACGCCAAGGCCGACGCCGGTCTGGATCGCGCCGCCGATATCGAGAATCCCCACTAGCGAACCTTCGATAATGCGCGCGAACAGGAAGCTGGCACCGAATGCCGCCACCGCGCCGTACACGCCGGTTTCCATACCGGAACGCAGCATCGAGACAAACGCCACTTCGTTAAAAGCACCAATGCCGTACAGGTAATACATGTGCGTACCGGCAAATACGCCGGACGAGAGCAGGCCAACAAAAATCGGGAAAGACCAGTCGGCGTACCAGAACCCTTTGTTTTCGGTTTCGTTCATGCTGATGGCTCCTTATTTGCCGCTGACGCTGTTGTGGATCATATCCAGCCAGCCTGGAATACCCAGTTGGAAGGATTGCAGCAGTTTCATGTCGAAACCGCGGAAGAAGCCGCTCAAAGCAAACAGCAGCACGATGGCGAACATCATCACTTTGGTGACTTTGTTCCAGCCGCTCTCTTCCACACCTTTACCGATCAGGATACCCAGCACCAAACCCGGTACGGCGTTGCCCATGATCAGCTGCGCCAGGCCGCCGAAGATGGTGGCCCAGAAGCCGGATTTCTTACCGGCATCAATCGCTGCCAGCCAGAAGATCACTGGCATCACGGTGTTCACCAGCAGGTTCGCCGCCGGCACCAGCACTTTCACTGCGGTGACCTGCAAGGCCGCCGGAACGGCAGATGCGGTGCTGTTAAGGAAGGCCACCACAATCATGCCGATGATGCCGCAGGCAATCGCCATGCGTTTCGGGTTGTGCAGCGTTTCCGCCACGTTGCGGTTTTTCACCATCAATGCCGCAGCGCCCCAGTTTGGCAAAATGCGGTGATCGACGTCCTGCGTGAAAGAACCCGCTGCAACGGATGATGCCCAGGCGTTAAAGAAGAAGCCGAGACCAAAGGAGAAGTGCGATGCTGGATCGCCTTCACAGGAATTGAGTTCACCCAAGGTACGGAATGCGCCCATACCTTGCGTGGTCGGTGCGTGGAACATGCGCGCTGCGCCCGCTCCTACCCCGACGCCAACCAATCCACCAATGATTAACGACTTAAACAAAATGATTAAAAACATGTCGTCGTACCCTTGTTGTCGTTTTTATTACGTCGCTATGAAGTCCACCTTGTCGGTGTCGATCACAGTGACGCTGACGGTAATTTCCAGCTCAACGCTGTAATTCCGTCGCTCACGCGCGAGGAAGAAGAACAAGAATTTTTCCTTGCGCACGCTCTCCTGCGCGCGCAGCACCCGCACATCCATGGGTTCAATGCGCAACAGAATCTTTTGGCTGGTGCGCAGCACTTGCTGCTGCACCTTGCTCAGCGCATCGGCAAAGGCTTTTGCTTTACTGTCGCCTTTGCCCTGCACCGTTACCTGCGTCTCGTATTGCTGTTTCATACTTAGCTGCCGTGTTTTTTATTCCAGGCCTGCACCAGACGCTCACCCAGCTCTTCTTTATCCATAAAGCCGAAGCCCAGCACGGTGGCACCTTCATTGATGGCGGTCACGCCTTCGTCAATCGAACGCATGCCGTGTTTGGCTTTGTAGCCATATTTGTTCTGGGCGGTAATCGCACCGGCGCCGCCACTGCCGCAGAAGGAGATGCCGAAGTCAGCGTTTTCCGCTTTCATTACGTCGCCCAGCTTCATGTCGGCTGCCACGCCCGGCACCACCACCGCACGACCACCGGCTTTCTCGATGCCCGCAGCTACTTTCTGACCTTTACCCAGACGATCGCCAATCACTACAGTTACCATGTTGAATTCCTTAAAATTTAAGCTTCGTTTGCACGTGCAACTTCGATATGTACGGATAACAGCCAGGCTTCCTCTTTGGGCAGATTGCCAAACAGATCTACCACCTGCTGCGCCAGCGCCATGGTTTCCGGCGAGATATCTTCAAACAGCTCAGCTTCTACCTCCGGCAGCGCTTCGCCCGTCAGGGAGCGCGATGCCATCGCCCGGACATGCGAAGCCAGCATCTGCTGCTGCACGGCGTTGGCTTCGATGTGATGCGCGGCGTAGATCGCTGCAATTTGGCTTAACACCTTATCCGCCAGCGCCTGAATCGCTTCCGGCGTGCTCTGTTTCAGCGGGACAGCTTCACTCCTCACCTTGTTACTCCTGTTTACAGCGGACAATTACAGATAATTCGCGTTGAAAAGAAATTACGCTTTCCGCTGCAGGCTGTTGAGACGCATCTTTTCCACCTCAAAGTGGAAATCCCACGGGCGAGTGTGCGCCAGATCTCAGGACGCACGAAGTGTGCGAAACAGGTCACAAAATGCGAGAAATGATGGATTTACGTGGATTAAAGCGGTGAGAAGGCAAGAAGGAATAAGGCCAGCCGCAGGGCTGGCCGGTTTATCAGCGGAATTTCTTATGGTTGGCGTTGCGAATATCTTCCAGTTTCTTCGCTTCGGCCTTGGCTTCGTCCAGTTTGTTGGCTTGCGCCAGCTGATCGACCACATCGATCTGAGCAATCAGTGAATCCAGACCGGCGTGATAATCCTTGATCTGCGCGCTATCGGCCGCCTGACCTTCCAGTTTTTCCGGCGTGGATTGCTTAGCATCCGTCGCCGCCTGACGCATTTTGCCCAACGCAGTATGCATTTCCTGCGCGTCGGAGGTTTTCTTCACCACGCTCAGACCATCTTTAAGCGCATCCATATCTTTTTCTAAATCGGCCGCAAACACGCTAGCCGAGGAGAACAACAGCGAGAGAGACAACATTGCAATCACATGCTTACGCATTGGTATTTCCTTTTATTATTGTCGGGCCAAAAAAAAAGCAGCCTTGCGGGCTGCTTTCAGAAAGCGATGACTCTTATTGTCCGGCGATTTTCATCTCCGGCAGCAGCACCGAACCGCATTGTATATTGCTGCGGGTTTCAATGTCGTTACCGACGGTTACCATATTGAGCCACATATCCTTGAGGTTGCCAGCGATTGTGATCTCGCTCACAGGATACTGAATCTCGCCGTTTTCCACCCAGAAACCGGATGCGCCGCGTGAATAGTCGCCGGTCATGCCGTTGATGCTGGAGCCCATCATCTCGGTTACCACTAAACCGGTGCCCATCTGCTTCAGCATGTCGTCAAAGCTGTGACCCTGACCGGCAATACGCCAGTTGTGGATGCCGCCTGCGTGGCCGGTGCTCTGCAATCCCAGCTTGCGCGCCGAGTAGCTGGTCAACAGCCAGTTCTGCAGCACGCCATCTTTAATGATGTCACGCGATTGGGTGCGCACGCCTTCGCTGTCGAATGGCGTGGACGCGAGGCCTTTCAGCAGGTGCGGATGCTCTTCAATGGTCAGCCACTCCGGCAGAATTTGCTTACCGAGCGAATCGAGCAGGAAAGTCGATTTGCGGTAGACGCTGCTGCCGCTGATCATGCCCACCAGATGACCAAATAAACCGGTCGCCACTTCCGGCGCGAAGATCACCGGCGCTTTCATGGTTGAGAGCTTGCGCGGTGCCAGACGTGCCAGCACGCGGCGGGCGCACTCGGCACCGACCCAATCGGCGCTTTTCAGATCGTCAAAAGAGCGGCCAATGGTGTACGCGTAATCGCGTTCCATGTTGCCGTCCTGCTCTGCAATCACGCAGCTGGAGAGCGAATGGCGGCTTGAGCAGTAGCTCTGCAACATGCCGTGGCTGTTGCCGAACACTTTGATGCCAACGTGGCTATTGAAGCTGCCGCCTTCGGTATTGGTGATGCGCTTGTCAGCTTGTAATGAAGCCTGTTCTGCCTGAGCGGCCAGTTCGATAGCGCGATCGGCATCGATCTCCCACGGATGATAGAGATCGAGATCCGGCGCTTCAAACGCCAGCAGTTCGGGATCGGCCGGTGCACCGAACGGATCCACCGAGGTGTAGCGCGCAATGTCGATTGCTGCCTGCACGGTGCGTTTGATCGCATCCGGGCTGAGATCGGTTGAAGAAGCGCTGCCTTTACGGTTTTGATGGTAGACGGTGATGCCGAGCGCACCATCGCTGTTGAATTCGACGTTTTCCACTTCGCCATAGCGGGTACTGACGCCGATGCCGGTAGTTTTCGTGACCGCCACTTCAGCACCATCGGTGCTGGCTTTTGCCAGTTCCAATGCCTGCGCGACAGCCTGTTCCAACACTTTACGTTGTTCTGCAACCTGAGTAGATACGTTCATCGACCTGCCGTCTAATCTTAAGTATGAATTGTTTGAGTCTATCAGACTCAGAGAACAATTTCGCAGTCGCCCGATAAACTGGTAGGATTAGCCTCTTTTTTTTGGGAGCCAAGAGATGACCAAGCAGCCCGATGACTGGCTCGACGATGTGCCGGATAATAATGACGAAGAAGACGAAGAGATTATCTGGGTCAGCAAAAGCGAAATTAAACGCGATGCCGAAGAGCTGAAACGCCTTGGCGCCGAGTTAGTTGATCTGGGGAAAAATTCCCTCGACAAGATTCCACTCGACGAACAACTGCGCGACGCGATTGAACTGGCGCAGCGCATCAAGAAAGAAGGCCGCCGCCGTCAGCTGCAGCTGATCGGTAAGATGCTGCGTGCCCGCGATGAAGATCCGATTCGTCAGGCGCTGGATAAGCTGAAGAACCGTCACAACCAGCAGGTTGCGCTGTTCCATAAGCTGGAGATGTTGCGCGATCGTTTGATCGAGCAAGGTGATGACGCGGTCGCCGAGGTATTTAACCTCTATCCTCACGCCGATCGTCAGCAACTGCGCAGCATGATCCGCAACGCGCAGAAAGAGAAAGCCACCAACAAGCCACCAAAATCTGCCCGCCTGATTTTCCAGTATCTGCGCGAGCTGGCAGAAGCTTAAGCTTTCTGCGGACATGAAAAAGGTCGGCATGAATGCCGACCCTACGATGTGCCGTTGTAAGGTGGCCATTTATGGCCACCGCACCATCACCGCCCTAACCGCTCCAGCAGTTTCTGGTGAATACCACCAAACCCGCCGTTACTCATCACCAGAATCGAATCGCCTGGCTGGGCTTTCTTCGCCACCATTTCCACCAGCGTATCGATATCCGCGCTCCACTGCGCCGGCTGAATGCACGCCTCGGCCACATCGGAAACCTGCCACGGAATATGGTGCGGCTGGAACAGGAACACTTCGTCTGCGCGCCCCAGCGATGGTGCTAACTCGTTCTTGCTCACGCCCATCTTCATGGTATTTGAACGCGGTTCCAGCACCGCCAGAATGCGTGCCGTGCCGCCCACTTTGCTGCGCAGCGCCGCCAGCGTGGCGAGAATCGCAGTCGGATGGTGAGCAAAATCGTCGTACACCTTGATGGCGTTCACTTCACCACGCAGTTCGAGACGACGACGGGCATTAATGAAGCTGCTCAGCGCTTCACCCGCATCCACCGGTTTCACACCAACATGACGCGCCGCCGCAATCGCCATCAGGCCATTGTGCATGTTGTGCTCGCCCACCAGCGCCCAGTTCACTTCGCCAACTTTCTCGCCGTCGAGCCAGATCTCCCAATGTGACGAGTCCGGCGTCAGCTTTTTCGCCTGCCAGTGACCGTTATCGCCCACGCTTTCCTGCTCGCTCCAGCAGCCCATCGCCATCACTTGCTTGATGTTGTTATCGTGCTCCGGCAGCAGGATCTTGCCCTGGCCCGGCACGATGCGGATCAAGTGATGAAACTGCTTCTGGATGGCGCGCAGATCGTCAAAGATATCCGCATGATCGAATTCGAGGTTGTTGAGGATCAGCGTGCGCGGGCAGTAATGCACAAACTTGGAACGCTTGTCGAAGAACGCGCTGTCGTACTCATCCGCTTCAATGACGAAGAATGGACTTTTTCCTAATTTTGCCGAAACCTCGAAGTTTCCTGGCACACCACCGATGATAAAGCCCGGTTCCAGGCCGCAGGCCTCGAGAATCCACGCTGCCATGCCGGCTGTGGTGGTTTTGCCGTGGGTTCCCGCCACCGCCAGCACCCAACGATCGCGCAGCACGAAATCGTGCAGCCATTGCGGGCCAGAGAGGTAAGGAATGTTGCGTTCCAGTACCGCTTCCACACAAGGATTGCCGCGCGTCATCGCGTTACCAATGATCACCAGATCCGGTTGCGGATCGAGCTGGCTGGCATCGTAACCTTCTGTCAATTCAATGCCTTGCTGCTCCAGCAACGTGCTCATCGGCGGATAGACATTGGCGTCTGAGCCGGTAACTTCATGTCCCAGCGAGCGTGCCAGCATCGCCAGTCCGCCCATGAAAGTGCCACAAATCCCGAGGATGTGAATACGCATAAAGAGATCCATTACTCAAAAGTTCGGCGCACAGTGTAACGCCGAGTTGAGAGGGAAGAAACGGATTAGGACTATGGTTTTTAAAGTTCAATCGGCTAAACTGCGCTCATACGTTGGTAGCTTGTTACAGCTGCTGCCACTCCATCGTAGATGCAGGGAATGTGTTATGAAAACGTTAGGCGAATTCATCGTCGAGAAGCAACACGACTTTCCACACGCCACAGGTGAACTGACGGCGCTGATTTCTTCCATTAAGCTTGGCGCTAAAATTATCCACCGCGACATCAACAAAGCGGGTCTGGTGGATATTCTGGGTGCCAGCGGCGTGGAAAACGTGCAGGGTGAGCAGCAGATGAAACTCGATCTGTTTGCCAACGAAAAGCTGAAAGCCGCCCTGAAAGCGCGCGGCGTGGTGGCCGGTATCGCGTCGGAAGAAGAAGACGAGTTCGTCATCTTTGAAGGCTCAGAGAATGGCAAATACGTTGTGTTGATGGATCCACTGGATGGTTCTTCGAACATCGACGTTAACGTTTCCGTCGGCACCATTTTCTCAATCTACCATCGCATCAGCGAGCCGGGTACGCCAATCACCGAAGCTGACTTCATGCAGCCGGGCAACAAGCAGGTTGCGGCGGGTTACGTGGTTTACGGTTCTTCCACCATGATGGTTTACACCACCGGCGTGGGCGTGCATGCGTTTACTTACGATCCGTCGCTCGGCGTGTTCTGCCTGAGCCACGAACGCATGACCTTCCCGGAGAAGGGTTACACCTACTCGATCAACGAAGGTAACTACATTCGCTTCCCGCAGGGCGTGAAGAAATACCTGAAGTTCTGTCAGGAAGAAGATATCGCCACCAAGCGCCCGTATACCTCGCGCTACATTGGTTCACTGGTGGCCGATTTCCACCGTAACCTGCTGAAAGGCGGCATCTACCTTTACCCAAGCACTGCCAGCCATCCGAAAGGTAAGTTGCGTCTGTTGTACGAATGCAACCCAATGGCCTTCCTGGCGGAGCAAGCGGGCGGTAAAGCCAGCGATGGTGCCAATCGCATCCTCGACATCCAGCCAGAAACGCTGCATCAACGCTGCCCGTTCTTCTGCGGCAACGACGCGATGGTGGGCGACGTTGAACGCTTCATCCGTGAATATCCGGACGACCATTCAGCGTAAGTTTGTTCCCGCTGTACCAAGCCCGCCTTAGTGCGGGCTTTTTGTTTTCATATTTCTGATTTTGGCCTGGCGATCAATTAACGCGCCATCTTCCGCATAATAACGACTCGGCCAAATTTCTGCGGGTGAAATACCAATCGCTTCGGCAATTAATAATTCCCCTTTTGGCCACGGCCGCACTAATGCATTGGCGAGCGTGGTTGAACATAATCCCGATTGCCGCGACACCGCCGCCATTGAAGTTCCTTTCTTTCGCAGAGCAGCAATAATATCGGCAGGATGCCAGTCTTGTTTTGCATTATTCACGTAACTCTCCTTAGTCCGCTTATCTGTTCTATTTACGATACTACGTTACTCGTAGTATCTGACAAGCAGTAAATCTACGATTCTCGTAGCCATGAAATCGACCTCCTCTCTCCAGCTAACCTTCCAAAGACGCTTGAAACAAGCGCGTCTGGCTAAGGGTTTGTCTCAAAAAGGATTGGGGATTGCGGCGGGGATCGATGAGTTTGTTGCCAGCACACGAATTAATCGTTACGAGAATGGAATTCATCAGGTTGATTTGGATACAGCGCAGCGATTGGCGGACGTATTAGAAATACCCGCCGCCTATTTTTACGCGGAAGATGATGCGCTAGCCGAAATCATTCGCACGCATAAAAGTAATTAAATTCCGGCTTAATGATTCGCTACGTCTAAATACGCGCTGCGATAAATTAATTATTGGGTCGCTATAAATAGCGACCCAACTTATTTCACACCTATTAACTTCATTACGCCGCAGACACGCGGAATTGCGCCATCGAATCCTGCAACTGCTGCGACTGCGCTTCCAGCGATTGCGTCGCGGCGCTGGCTTCTTCGACTAACGCGGCGTTCTGCTGCGCAGCTTCATCCATCTGCGTCACCGCCTGATTCACCTGCTCGATACCGCGACTCTGCTCTTCCGAGGCGATGGAGATCTCTTTCATCAGCGTGGTGACACGCATCACTTCGCTGGAGATCTCATCCATGGTTTCGCCCGCGCGCGTGGCCATGTCGCTGCCCTCTTGCACCCGCGTCTGCGATTCCGCGATCAGCTCGCGGATCTCTTTGGCGGCGGTAGCGCTGCGACCGGCCAGCGTGCGCACTTCATTAGCGACTACAGCGAAGCCGCGCCCTTGTTCACCGGCACGCGCAGCTTCAACCGCGGCGTTCAGCGCCAGGATGTTGGTCTGGAAGGCAATGCCATCAATCACGCTGAGGATGTCGCCGATGCGGTTGGAGCTTTGGGTGATCTCCTGCATCTTCTCCATCACGTAACCGACCACTTCGGCACCGCGATCGGCGCTGTCGGAGACATTGCTGGCAAGCTGATTAGCCTCTTTGGCATTGCTGGCATTGAGACGCACGGTGGCGGTAAGTTGCTCCATGCTGGCGGCAGTTTGCTCCAGCGAGGCGGCTGACTCTTCGGTACGCTGGGAAAGATGCACGGTGCCTGCCGCTAATTCGCGGCTGCCCACATCAATCTGCAAACTGGCTTCACGTACCTGACTGACCGAACTGCTGAGCGCCAGCTGCATATTCGCCAGCGCCTGATTGAGACGACCTAACTCATTCTTTCCGGCGGCTGGCAGCGGCTGTGATAAATCGCCCGCCGCAATTTGCTCCAGATGCAGAATTGCGCCGTCGAGTGGACGCAGCAGCAGACGACGCAGCAACTGCCAGGCCAGCGCAATCAGCAGCAAGGTCAGCGCCACGGAAACGCCAATCAGAATCTTCAGCTGCAGCTCATCATGCGCGGCCTGCGCCAGACGCGCCGCCGAGACTTCATTGGCGTAGATGCTAAAATCATTCACCGCTTTCGAGTAACTGGCCGCCAGCGCCGACTGTTTGCCCTCCAGCACCTGATAATATTCATCGGTGTACTGCTTTTTCAGGGCATCAATCATCGGCGTGATGCCCTCTTTCTCGTACGCGTTATAGGTCGCGACGACGGCATCAGCCAGCGTTTTGCCGTGAGCGGTGACCGTTCCGGCCTCCACAAAGGCCTGCAAATACTTATGAGAACTTTCTACTGCCGCCTGGGTTTGTTTGGTGACAACATCGCCGTCATCCAGTAAACCAATTTCAATTTTACGCACCGCCAATGCAGCATTGGCGCGAGCGCGCATCAGTTCGGAACGACTTTGATACAAGGCGTTGAGCTCAATCCCCTGTATGCGGTTGAGCGCATCCAGTGATTGATTGCCTGCGTTGATGGCCGAGATGCCCATCGCGCTGACTGCCAGTAGCAGCAGCGTCATAAAAGCCAAAAGCGTGAGTAATGCAGTACGAATTGATAGCTGTTTGAACATGATTATCCCCGTTTGCAAGAAAAGGCAGAAATCCGCTGGCCCTAAAACGGAAAGATTATCGGCAGTTGATCGCGGAAACTTTATCCATTGTTGATGGTCAATTGGCTGACGATCACCCAGACTTCACTTTTACTGAAGTCTGCCCCAGCAAAATTTAAGGATTGAAACGATGAAAAAATGGCTCCCGATGGCGTGTTTGTTGGTCAGTGGTTTTGCTGCGGCGCAACAAAACCCTATCGATCAACAGCTCGAGCAGTGTCTGAATAAGGAATCCAGCACCGCCGGCATGTCTCAATGCTACGGCACGGCCAATAAAGCCTGGGATAAAGAGATGAACGCGCAGTACACCCAAGCGATGAAAAAATTAACCGGCGCGCCTAAAGACAAATTGCGCAACGCCCAGCGCGCGTGGCTGACTTATCGCGACAGCTGGCTGGATGCCAGCCGCAGCTATTTTGTTAGCAGCCAGGGCACGATGGCCGCGCTATCGGTCGGAGCGCAGGGCGTGAGTCTGGTGCGCAATCAGGCGCTGATGTTGCAATCAATTAACAAAGGCAGTTGCGCCAACCCCGACGATTGTTGATTAATGTAAGCGTTTAATACGCTTAGCGCTGGCATCGGCCAGCGCGCCCATTAATCTGCAGGGAGAAACCATGGCTGCTTATGCCTCCACCATCATTCTTGTTTGCCTCGCCGTCCTCAGCTATTTCGTTCATAACAGCGCCGTTACCATCTCGATTCTGATCCTGCTGGCGATTAAGCTCACTCCGCTGTCGCAATTCTTTCCCTATGTGGAAAAACAGGGCATTCAGATTGGCATTATCATCCTTACCGTTGCGGTGATGGCGCCGCTGGCCAGCGGCACGCTGCCGGCTTCTTCGCTGTTGAAATCGTTCGCCAACTGGCAATCGATTATCGCGATTGTGGTGGGCGTTTTTGTCGCCTGGCTCGGCGGACGCGGCGTCAACTTTATGAGCGTGCAGCCGTCGGTGATTGGTGGGCTGTTGATTGGTACGGTGATTGGCGTGGCCTTCTTTCGTGGTGTGCCGGTCGGACCACTGATTGCTGCGGGGATCGTCTCGCTGTTTGTCACCGCGAAGTAGCGGGTTGGAGCATTCCGAAACGCCAAAAAGGGGGCATACTTTCAGAGTCAGTTGGCTATAATAGCCGTCACTCAACATATGACTAATGAAGGAAAGCCAGATGAGTTTGAACCAGGTGCCTGCAGGTAAAGAGTTGCCAGAAGATATCTACGTTGTCATTGAGATCCCGGCTAATGCCGATCCGATCAAATATGAAGTCGACAAAGAGTCTGGCGCCCTGTTTGTAGACCGTTTCATGTCTACCGCCATGTTCTATCCGTGCAACTACGGTTACATCAACCACACGCTGTCTCTGGATGGTGATCCGGTTGACGTACTGGTGCCAACCCCGTATCCGCTGGTGCCGGGCTCAGTGATCCGCTGCCGTCCCGTTGGCGTGCTGAAAATGACCGACGAGTCTGGCGAAGATGCCAAACTGGTTGCGGTTCCGCACACCAAGCTGAGCAAAGAGTACGATCACATCAAAGATGTGAACGACCTGCCAGAACTGCTGAAAGCGCAGATCACCCACTTCTTCGAGCACTACAAAGATCTGGAAAAAGGCAAATGGGTGAAGGTTGACGGCTGGGACAACGCAGAAGCGGCCAAAGCTGAAATCATCGCCTCTTACGAGCGCGCGCAGAAGAAATAAGCCTGTTTTCTGCCATGCATAAAAAAACACCGTCCATTGGACGGTGTTTTTATTTATGCCTCTGTTTCGCCATCTCGCCTTAACCAGTCACCGCTCGCGATATGCGTGCGACCCGCGACTGAACGCTGATAGACATACAGCCAGGCACTGCCGTAAGGCGTCTGAATAAGCTGGCGTTTGTATTCGCCATTTTTGGTGCGCAAGGCATCAAGTTCGCCGAGCGTGCTGGCGTCAATGCGATACACCTCGCAATAGACGCTGCCTTCTCCTTCCACCACGCCCGGATAGTGACCCAGATTGTAGAGATCAAACCCCACAATCTGATGGTCGCCGAGCCACTGCGCATTCGTCATCCAATGACTGTTTCCCTGTTTGCGCCGTAAACTGCCATAGACAATTATTCGCATTGCTAAAACTCAAACTGATAGAGCAGATCCAGTGCCTGATCGAGACCCGACACGGCTTCTAAATAGAGTTTGGGCATCAGGCGATAACGCAAGGTTAAGGTCGCCAGTGAATCAAATATGCCAACACCGTATTTTACTTGTAGACCCGGCAACACGTAACCACTCACCTGCACCTGCTGGCTATCGCCTACGCCAGCGGTATCAACCGCGAGATTACTGACACCGAAGGTCTCGCCGATTTTACCCACAACCTGACCACTTTGCGCAACCCCCAATCCAACAAGCGCTGAAGTTAATGCGTTGCTGTCGCCATCGCTGTTGAGTCCCTGACCACGTAACAGGTAGGAAAGCGCTTCCTGCTGCGACATCGCCGGATCGGAGAACACTTCCACTTTCGGCTCATCTGCCAGTCCGGTTACCCGTAATCCAGCGGTGACATCGTCTTCGGTAGCCTCTGGATTACGGATCGCCTCGAGGTTGACGTACGGCTGATCCGGCGGCCCAGCGAACTGCAGCTCACCTTTGCGCACCACCAGATCCTGACCATACGCATGGAAGCGGCCGGATGGGATATTGATCTGGCCGTTTAAGCCTAAGCCATTTTTATCCTGCACCAGTTTGAGATCGCCATTCAGTTTGGCTTTCAGGCCAAACGCCGAAAGGCGCACATCATTACCGACGTGGATCACCAGATTGCTGTTGATCGGGATCGCGGCGGTTTTCGGCTGAATCGGTTTGAGATTTTGATCCAGCATCACCTCATCGGAAGAGACGCCGGTGGCGCTTTCCGGCACTTCCTGCACGGTAATGCGCGCCCACGGAATATCCACTCTGCCGTCGAGACTGAATGCGGCTGGCGTGGCTTCAAACACCAGATCCGGAGAGACATCCATGCGCACCATCGGCGGCACGGTGACGCGGATGCGGCTGCCTTGTGCCGCCACGCGCGCACGCCAGTTATCCAGCTGGCTCCAGTCGGCGTTACCGCTCAGGTTAAGATTGCCCTGCGCCGTCTGAATCATGCCGTTGAGCGTTGAACTCATGCCGTTGAACACCATGTTGAGATTGGCGGCGGTGAGATCGACCGGCATAAAGCTGCCATCGACATCCACATCGCTCAGCCCCAACTGACCAAACACCTGCGGCTGCTGCAGCGTGCCGCCAAGGCGCAGATTGCTGTTCAGGTTGCCTTTGATTTTCTCGCCCTGCATCAGCGCCGGATTCAGCATCGCCAGCGAAATATTGCTGATGCCAATGTTGCCCGACAGCTGACGCCGGTTCTCCGGATCGGCGATCTGCACATTGCCGCTCAGCTGGCCGTTGTTGACGATATGGATCAGCCAATCGAGCTGAGCGCGACCGTTACGCAGCGCGGCATTCAGGTTCAGGGTATCGAAGGCGATCGGCAAGGTGTTGCCCTGCACGTCCTGCTCCACTTTCACGCCGCTGCCTTTCAGCGCGACGGTGCCGGTTGGCAGCGCGCCGTCGGCGGTCCAGTTGACACGCGCATCACCGCTGAACACGCCGTTCAGTTTGGTGGCATCGGTGAGGAACGGTTTGATCATCGCCAGATCGAAGCGGTTTAGCACCACATGCGCATGTCCGCTGGCACCGGCTTCAATCGGTTCCGGTACGCACAGCTGCGCGTTCGGGTTTTGCCAGCAGTGCGGCCCAATGGTGGCGGTTTGCTTGCTGTTGAGGTAATCAATCGCCATCGCCCGCGTCAGTCGCCATTCGCCTACCGGCGTGTCGAAACGCGTGTTGTTGAGATTGCCCTGCCAGCGCTCGGTTTTGCGATCAAAGCTGCCGTTCAGCGCCAGCTGACCGGAAACCGGTTCGCCCTGTACGTCGAGCTTCAGCTGATGCTGCTTTTCGTTGCCGTCGGCGTTCAGCGTCAGCAGGTTCACTTTTAGCGCGTCCTGCTGCAGCTGTTCCACGCGCAGTTGCAGCTTACCGGCGATCTGATCGCTGGATTTCACATCGCCCTGTAACGCCACGCGACGGATTTGCAGCTGCTGCCAGCGCAAACCGGTAGCGGTGAGATCGGCCAGCAGCTGCGGCGCCTGCAAAGTACCGCGCGCTTTGACGGTGCCTTTGGCGACGCCGCCCAGGCCCGGCAGCGCGTTATCCAGATTTGGCGCATCAATGTTGGCATCAAGGTTAAGCGTGTCGCCCAACTCGCCCTTCACGTCCAGATGGTTGCGGCCCAGCGCAATGTTAAGGCCGGGCACTTTCCACTGGTTATAGCTGTTGCCGGTCAAGGTACCTTTGGCGCTCACCGCGTTCTGCTTGACGTTACCTTTCAGTTCCAACTGCGGCACGCTGAGCTGCCAGCTTCCGCCGTACAGGCTGCCGCGCGTGGCAATTTTGCCATCCAGCTTCGCTGGCCAATCCGGATACTGTTTGGCGGTGTTGATGCCGGAGAGCGTCAATTCGCTGCGCCAGCTGATGGCTTTGCTCCAGTCCACCAGCGCCGTCAGATCGATGTTGCCCTGCAGCGCCGCCACGCGCAGCTTATCGAGGTTGAACTGCTGCTCGTTGCCTTTGCCGTCGAGCGCAATAGTCGCGGGCGGCACGCCTTCGCCTTTCACTGCGGTGCGCAGCGACATCACGTAATCGGTGGCTTTGCCTTTGAACTGATAATCGAGATTATCCGCCTGATACTGCACCGCGCCGGTGAGCGGCCAGCGCAGCTGCGGGCTGGTGAGTTTCAGCGCCAGCGGTAAACCGGCAACCGCAAGTTGCGTGGTCGCATCCAGCTGCGCACGCACTGGACCGGAAAGATTCAGCCCGAGTTTCAGCTCATCACGCATCGCACCCGCGAGGTTCATTTTGATCTTCTCGCCCTTGATCGGGTCGAGATTGAGCGTGCCGTTAAGCGCGAAATTCACCGGCCAGTTATCGGCCAATGTCGCTTCACCGCTGGCGTTCACCTGTCCTTGCGGCGAATCGACATCGAAGGTTTCCAGCTGCAGATGGCGATCGGCGGTTTTGGCTTTTAACAACAGACGCGTGATTGATACGTCGGTATCGCCGGTAATGCGCAGCTGTTCACCCAGCAGTTCCTGCACGGTGATATCCAGCGGCAGCTGGAAGTCCGGCATGTCCGGTAACAGCGGCTTGGCGAACATGGCCTGCAGCGTTTCACCCAGCGGCTTTTCATCCGGCTGCGGCTGCTGCACTTTTGGCTGCACCACTTGCTCATCAACCACTTTGGCCGCTTTCGGCAGCGCAATCAGCAGGCTTTGGATATGGGTTGGCGTCAGCGTCAGTGCACGATCCTGCCACTGCAGGCCGGTGGTGAAATCGAGCAGGGAAATCGCCGTGTCATCAACTTTAACGTTGATGTTATGCAGTCCAACTTTGCTGAGCGTAATCGGATACGGCGTGCTGAGATTGGTGCTGCCGCTCTGCTCTTCCGGCGGTGGTGCGCTGGCTGGCGCCATTTTTTTGCTATCCACCACCACGCTGACATCCTGCAGCGCGATGTCATTCACACACACTGACGAATGCAGCAGGCAGTTGAGATTCAGCGCCAGATGAAAACGTCCGGCATCCACACTGACGCCCGGCATTTCATACTTCACGCCGCTTAGCGTCAGGTCGCGCCAGCCACCTTCAACCTGTTTGATCGACAAACCTGGCACCCAGCGATCGGCGCCTTTCAGCAGCAGATGCAAACCCGGCGTGGTGCCCACCAGAAACGCGATGCTGCCAAACAGCAGCACCAGAAAAATACCGATGCCAATCAGGACCTTTTTCCACAGCTTCATAGTTCAGGCCCCAATCCTACATAAAATTGCAATCCATGCTCCTTGTCGTCGCCAATCGGCCGCGCGATATCAAACTTGATCGGCCCTACCGGAGATGACCAGCGCACGCCGAAGCCGGCGCCGGTTTTCAGGTTGCTCTGCTTGATGTCGTTGACCGCTTCACCAGAATCGACGAACACCGCGCCCCACCATTTGCCGGTCACGTTGTATTGATACTCAAGCGAGCCGGTGGCCATTTTCGAGGCGCCGGTCAGCTTGCCATTGTCATCACGTGGCGATACGTCTTTGTATTTGTAACCGCGAATACTGCGATCACCACCGGCGAAGAAGCGCAGATCCGGCGGCACTTTGTCGAAGTCGTTGGTTTCAATCCAGCCAACATTGCCGCGCGCCACAAAGCGATGCTTATCGGCGAGCGTGCGAATCCAGACGTTTTGCGCCTGCAGGATGACGAAATCAACGTCCGAACCCCATGTGGTATCCGACACGTCGACCGAGTAACGCTGCGAATCGCCCCACGTCGGCATCAAACCGCCGCGCGAACGGGTTCGGTTCAGGCTGACGCCCGGATAGAGCAGCATGGTGGTGTTGGTAACGCTGGCTTGGGTAAAGTGGTCGAGGCTCCAGCGCAGGTTAATCGCCTTCTGCCAGCCGCTGCTGCTGTCCCAGTTACGCGACATCGCCAGCGTGGTGGTATCAGCTTTAGTGTCATTAAGATCGGTGCGCTTCACGCCGCCGGAGAAGGTGTAATACTGCTCGAGCGGACTTTTCAGCAGCGGAACTTTGTAGCTGAGATCGAGCTGCTGCTCAGGCGCAGAGACGTAGGCGCTGGCGGCCAGGCTGTGGCCGCTGCTGTTGATCCACGGTTTTTTCCACGTGCCTTTAATGCGCGGCCCGACATCGGTGGAGTAACCAACGCCGGTTTCAATGGTGTTTTCCACGCGTGGCGATACCACCGCATTCAGCGGCAGCACTTTGGTTTGACGGCCTTTATCAAATTCAGGCGCGACCACCACCGAGTTGAACCAGCCAGTTGCCGATAAGCGGCGGTTGAGTTCCGCCAGATCGCGCGAGCTGTAGTGATCGCCCTTTTTAAATGGCACCAGATTTTGCAGATAGGCTTCGTCGATTTGCGAGCCCTGGAAACCGACATCGCCAAAACGGTAGCGCGGGCCGCTATCGTAATTGATATCCCAGAAGGCTTCGCGCCGTTCAACCGAAACGCCAAGCTGGCTTTGCTTAAAGTCACCGTCGAAGTAACCATTACGCAATGCCAGGCTGGAGAAGCCGTTTTTAAATTTGTCGTAGTCGCCGTGATTGAGCTGTGTACCTACTTTCGGCGTGCCCTGTTTGACCCAGGCTTGATAATCCTTGTCGGTGCGGGCTTCACCTTCAATCACGATGGTGCTACCGCCGATCTTGACCGGTTCGCCGGGCTTAACGTGCGCGATCAATACCGGACGACCACCTTGTGGCGGTGCCGGGCGCGATTCGAAATCGATCTCAGGTTCGTAATAACCCAGCGCACGTAGGCCTTCTTTGATCGCTTCCGCAACACGCGCGCGGAAACGGCCGTCGTTCGACACTTCGTCACTGCCGATAGTGGACAAGCGTGCCCTGACGTTCTTCTGTAAATCCCCGGTAAGACCGTCCAACTGCAAGCGCACTTTGGCTGCCTCAACGGCAGGTGCAGCAAGCAACAGGCTGGCCAAACAATAAATATGAAATCGTGGCACACGTACTCCTGTTAATAATGCCGGCCCCTATTCCGCAGGGGCGTTTATTCTCTGGAAGGGTATCATCACCGCGCGTGTACCCATCAGCATAGCCGCCTTTTTTCTGCCTATCGGCGTAAACCCGGCGACTAAGCCAAATTGTGACCTATTGTCGGTAAATGGGGGAAACGATACAACAAGCACAAGCTTGTTCTTCAGCAGACGGTTGCTCACTCGGATTAATCCGAGCGCTTATCATGCCCCTATAGCGGCATGATAAGCGCTGCTGCTATAATCAGCGACCAGCAGGCCTCGCCTGCACCTTTTTCTGCCCCGACGTTAACTTTATCTTGTCGATATGGCGCAGACATTTTTGGCACGGATAGCCTGTTTGACTGGCAAGTACCGGACGTACGCCCACTCCCGCGCTGCCCAGGCCAAAAATGACAAGTGATTAACCCAACGGATCTTTTATGCTCGATAGCTTGCTTGTCATTCTTTTACTGATAGTCATCAGTTCATTTTTTTCCCTTTCAGAGATCTCGCTGGCAGCCGCCCGTAAGATCAAGCTGAAGCTGCTGGCTGACGAAGGCAACATCAATGCCCAGCGTGTGCTGAAGATGCAGGAACAACCTGGCATGTTCTTCACCGTGGTGCAGATTGGCCTGAATGCCGTCGCCATCCTCGGCGGTATCGTCGGCGATGCCGCCTTCTCGCCCGCCTTTAATAGCTTATTCAGCCGCTTTGTGGCACCCGAATTGGCTGAACAGCTCAGCTTTATCTGCTCCTTCACCATCGTGACCAGCCTGTTCATTCTGTTTGCTGACCTGACGCCAAAACGCGTCGGCATGATTGCTCCGGAAGCAGTGGCGCTGCGCATCATCAACCCGATGCGCTTCTGCTTAGTGGTGCTGCGTCCGCTGGTGTGGCTGTTCAACGGCCTGGCGAACGTCTTCTTCCGCCTATTCAAACTGCCGATGGTGCGTAAAGACGACATCACCTCCGACGATATTTATGCGGTGGTCGAAGCCGGTGCGCTGGCGGGCGTGCTGCGTAAGCAGGAACATGAGTTGATTGAAAACGTGTTTGAGCTGGAATCACGCACCGTGCCGTCATCGATGACCTCGCGCGAGAACGTGGTGTGGTTCGATTTACACGAAGATGAAACCACGCTGAAAACCAAAATCGCCCAGCATCCGCACTCCAAATTCATTGTCTGCGATGGCGATATCGACCACATCGTCGGCTATGTCGATTCCAAAGAGCTGCTGCTGCGTGTGTTGGGCAATCAAAGCCTGACGCTGAACAGCGGTGTGAATATTCGTTCTGCGCTGATTGTGCCGGATACGCTGACGCTCTCCGAAGCGCTGGAAAGCTTCAAAACCGCCGGTGAAGACTTCGCGGTGATCATGAACGAATACGCGCTGGTGGTCGGCATCATTACGCTGAATGATGTGATGACCACGTTGATGGGCGATTTGGTGGGCCAGGGTCAGGAAGAGCAGATTGTCGCGCGTGATGAGAACTCATGGCTGGTGGAAGGCGGAACGCCAATTGATGACGTGATGCGTGTGCTGGATATCGATGATTTCCCGCAATCTGGCAACTACGAAACCATCGGCGGCTTCATGATGTACATGCTGCGCAAGATTCCGAAGCGTACCGACTTTGTGAAGTTTTCCGGCTACAAGTTTGAAGTGGTGGATATTGATAGCTACCGCATCGACCAACTGCTGGTTACGCGTATTGATGAGCGCCCGCCGGTGCTGAATGTGACCAAGAATGCGCTGGATGAAGCAGAGTCATCGTAGGGTCACCATTCATGGCAACCAACCAACAATCGCACAAAAAACTGAGGGCGCCATCGGCGCCCTTTCTTATGCTTACTTAGTTGTACTCGGCTTGCAGCCGCAGCACCTGGCGATTGATTTCTGACATCACGCTGAGATGCTGTTTATCTTTGACACGCGGCAACATCACTTTGCCCTTATCAAACTCGAACGCGCCCACATCCTTGATGTACAACCTTCCTCTAAATAGCGTTTTTACATATTTCGCAATTTGCAGCGGATTATAGCGCTGGAAGATCTTCATGCTGTTTAACTCCTGAAAATGTTTAATACGCTCCGTCGTGACCAAATTTGGTACGAACCCATGAAGCGCAAATGAGGCATAACTATAGAGCATCCTTTCTTACCAATGTTCCGAAAAGGTGAATTATTTACTGAATTGACACATCATTACAGAATACTCTGTTATCAGCCTCACGAAACCCAGTATAAACCTTCACTCATTATGGAATTGTGGCATAGGTTGCAAACCTGTTAACTCATTGCGACAGACGCATCATCCATGCCTAATATTGCAGGAACATGAACAACTGGTCGGATCACCAAGGAGTTTGATAAATGCGTTTGAGACACACTGTGATAGCACTGGCACTGCTGCTGCCTGGCCTGGCTTCGGCACATGCATTCAAACTGGGTGAACGCGTGCCCGCTGTTGGCGTTAACGACAAAGGAGAGCTGGTTTATCAACAAGATGAAGATAAGTTTAGCTACAAATCCTGGAATAGCGCGCAGCTGAGCGGAAAAGTTCGCGTCATCCTGCATATTGCCGGTCGTTCTTCGGCGAAAGAGCAGAACGCGGCGTTAATTGAAGCCATCAAAGCCGCGCATCTGCCGCACGATCGTTATCAAACCACCACTATCGTCAATACCGACGATGCGATTCCTGGCACCGGCATGTTTGTGCGCAGCAGCATTGAGAGCAATAAGCAGCAGTATCCGTGGTCGCAGTTTATCGTCGATAGCAACGGCAGCGCGCGTCAGGCATGGCAATTGGAGAAAGGGGGATCGGCGATTGTAGTGCTGGATAACACCGCACATGTGCGTTACGTCAAAGATGGTCCGCTGACGCAGGATGAAGTGCAGCAGGCGATAAAGTTAATTCATGAGTTGTTGCAGAAGTGAGTGAAGGTCGCCATAAATGGCGACCCTACAAATCTTAAAACAGTGATACGCGGAAACCAGGATTGAGGAACGATTCGCGCGGGGCGTAATCGAGAGTTTTGCCCTGCCAATCGTGGACATGCGCGCCGGCGGCAATCGCCACCGCATGGCCTGCGCCAGTATCCCAGATGTTAGTTGGCCCGAAGCGCGGATAAAGCTGCGCGCTGCCTTCGGCCACCAGACAGAACTTCAGCGATGAGCCAATTGCGGTGGTTTGATGCTCGCCAAGCTGATGCAGATACTCCTGCAACTCGGTATCGCTATCAAAATGCGAACGGCTTACCACCACCAACGGTGGACGCGCTTCACGCGCGTGGATCTGCGTCTGATGGCCGTTTTCTTCTTTCCAGGCTTTACCTTCAGCAGCCGAATACATCACGCCCAGCACCGGCGCGTACACCACGCCCAATACCGGCTTTCCGTTTTCGATTAGCGCGATATTGACCGTGAACTCGCCGTTGCGCTTGATAAACTCTTTGGTGCCATCCAGCGGATCGACCAGCCAGTATTTCTGCCAGTGCTGACGGACGTCCCAGCTCGGTGGATCCTCTTCAGACAGCACCGGCACCTCCGGCGAAAGCGCCTTCAGGCCTTGCACAATAACGCGATGCGCCGCGAGATCGGCCGCGGTGACTGGAGAATCATCCGACTTGCGGGTCACATCAACCGGCTCTGCACCGTTATAAACCTGCATAATGGCATCGCCCGCATCACGTGCCAGCTGACAAATTTTATCTAACATTCTTTACCTCTTTTCTGCTGATTCTGCCCGTCAGACACCAACCGCCAATCTGTTCTTATTTTAGCAGTTGTCATTCAACAGCCTGCGACTGTGCTGTCTGCTCCGGCAATCTATATGATTATCAATACCATTGTTCAACAGCGGCGGCTATGGCGGGATGCTGAATGCGCTTTTATGGCGGCCCGGCAGCAGATATTGGATGAAAGTCCGAGCTCCATCACAAATTGAAATGATAATTCGTCATGGTTTTACATTATTTTGAGAGGCCCATTGGACCGAACAAGGAGCAAGCGATGTTCAAAGCGAGCATGTCGTTATTGGCACTCTGTATTACTGCCGCCACGGTACAGGCTGCTACGGTGGATCTGCGCATTCTGGAAACCACCGATCTGCACAGCAATATGATGGATTTCGATTATTACAAAGATACGCCGACGGAGAAGTTCGGCCTGGTGCGCACCGCCACCTTAATTCAGCAGGCGCGCGCCGAAGCGAAGAACAGCGTGCTGGTCGATAACGGCGATATTATTCAAGGCAGTCCGCTGGGCGATTACATGGCGGCGAAAGGGCTGAAAACGGGCGAAGTACATCCGGTGTATAAAGCGATGAACACGCTGGATTACGCGGTCGGAAACCTCGGTAATCATGAATTCAATTACGGCTTACCCTATCTGCAAAAAGCGCTGGCCGGCGCGCGTTTTCCTTACGTCAATGCCAACATTATCGACGAGAAAAGTGGAAAACCGCTGTTTACGCCCTACTTAATCAAAGAAACCACGGTAACAGACCGTGACGGCAAGCCGCATAAGCTGAAAATTGGTTACATCGGCTTCGTTCCGCCACAGATTATGGTGTGGGATCGCAACAATCTGCAGGGAAAAGTACGGGTTGATGACATCACTGAAACAGCGAAACGTTATGTGCCGGAAATGCGCGCAAAAGGTGCTGAAATAATCATCGCTATTCCGCATTCCGGTTTGAGCAGTGAACCCTATCACGCCATGGCAGAAAATTCGGTTTACTATCTCAGCCAGGTTCCCGGCATCAACGCCATCATGTTCGGCCACGCTCACGCGGTGTTCCCGAGCAAAGAGTTTGCGGCAATTAAAGGCGCTGATATCGCCCAAGGCACGCTCAACGGTGTTCCGTCGGTGATGCCCGGCATGTGGGGCGATCATCTTGGTGTGGTCGATCTGGTGCTAAATAATGAGGGCGGCAAATGGCAGGTCGCGCAGGGCAAAGCCGAAGCGCGCCCAATTTATGACAGCGCAGCGAAAAAATCGCTGGCGGCTGAAGATGCCGATCTGGTGAAAGTGCTGGAGCAGGATCACCGCGCCACGCGCGAGTTTGTTGCCAAACCGATCGGTAAATCTGCCGACGTGATGTACAGCTACCTGTCGCTGGTGCAGGACGATCCTACGGTGCAGATCGTTAACAACGCGCAGCGCGCTTACGTTGAGCATTTTATTCAGGGCGATCCTGATCTTGGTCGCTTGCCGGTGCTCTCCGCCGCCGCGCCGTTTAAAGCCGGTGGTCGTAAAAACGATCCCGCCAGCTATGTCGAAGTGGAAAAAGGTAATCTCACCTTCCGTAACGCCGCCGATCTCTATCTCTATCCCAATACGCTGGTGGTGATGAAAGTCAGCGGTGCACAGGTGAAAGAGTGGCTGGAGTGCTCAGCCGCGCAGTTTAATCAAATCGACCCGCACAGCAGCAAACCGCAATCGCTGATTAACTGGGATTTCCGCACCTATAACTTTGATGTGATCGATGGCGTGCAGTATCAAATCGATGTCACACAACCGGCGCGCTATGACGCGGAATGTACGCTGATCAATAAAGGGGCTTCGCGCATTAAGGATCTCAGTTGGCAAGGCAAGCCAATCGATCCTGATGCCACTTTCCTGGTCGCCACCAATAACTACCGTGCTTATGGCGGCAAGTTTGCCGGTACCGGCGATAAGTATATTGCCTTCGCATCTCCGGATGAGAACCGCTCGGTGGTTGCCGCTTATATCAGCAGCGAAACCAAAGCGCATGGCGAAGTGAAACCGCAGGCCGATCACAACTGGCGTTTAGCAAAAATTAATAGCACCACGCCGCTGGATATCCGTTTTGAAACCGCGCCTGGCGAAAAAGCGACGAAATTTATCGAGCAGCATGCCGATTACCCGATGAAAGCCGTGGGCAGCGATGAGATAGGTTTTGCGCTGTGGCAGGTGGATTTGCAGAAGAAATGACGAATAAGGGCGGCGATTGCCGCCCTCTTGCTACTTACAGAATTTCCAGCAGCTCAACTTCGAAAATCAGGGTGCTGAATGGCGGGATAGAGGCACCTGCACCGCGCTCGCCGTAAGCGAGGTTGTGTGGAATCGCCAGTTCCCACTTGGAACCGACTGGCATCAGCGTCAGCGCTTCGATCCAACCCGCGATTACGCCGCTAACCGGGAATTCTGCCGGCTCGCCACGCGCGACTGAGCTGTCGAATACGGTGCCATCGATCAGTTTGCCGGTGTAATGCACGCGTACACGATCCTGACGTGAAGGGATTGGCCCCTCGCCCTGGGTGATGACGCTGAACTGCAGACCGGTTTCGGTGCTGCTTACGCCTTCGCGCTGTGCGTTCTGCTCAAGGAAAGTCTGACCTTCTGCCGCCATCGCTTCTACACGCTCACGACGCACGCCTTCAGCGCGTTCGTGCACTTCACGCAGTGCGCGATGTACCACGTCAACCGGGACGGCCGGTGAGTTCCCTTCCAGCGCGTCGCGCAGGCCGGCGAGCAGTGCTTCTGGCTGCAGACCCTGCAGTCCAGACTCTTGCAGCTGCTGGCCTACCTGTAAACCGATACCGTAACTTGCTTGTGATTCGACGCTGTCGAATGAAGGGGTCGTCATCTTGATTCCTTAATCCCGGAGAAAAATAGAACCGGCAGCATACCAGCGCGGGCGGCTGGCGTAAAATCTCACGCGCCGCAGATGACATTTCCCGGCGAAACGGAAACAATACAGCGGTCAAATTTTTCAATGCTGCCAGGCACTTCCTGTCAGCATTGCTCATACTATAGCTGTGGCGAGGTTTTCACCTGCCACCGTCGGAACAAGAGAGAATACATGGGCCAGATCGCCCCACGACGTCGCAGGACGCGCGCACCGCGTACTTTATTACCTTGGTTGCAACGTTGGCTGCCGCGCATTCCGCGCAAAGCCGCCAGCGAGGAGGATTCACGAATGGCTTCCGATCACCCTTCCCGCGTTCCCGCCGCACTGCAGCGCGTCTGGCATTTGCTGGATGATGTGCGCTGGATGGATCCGCTGCCCGCTTTGCATCGTCGCGGCATTGTTATTGCCCTGCTGGTGCTGCTGCTGGCGTTTCTCTGGCCAAGCAGTACGCCACAGTATCCGGTTGAGCGTCCGGCAGACACTAACGCTAAAGAAGTACCAATGCAGGCGGAGATTTACGATAACAATCAACAGCAGAACACGCCGCCGAAAACCGATTCGCAGGGCGAATGGCGCACCTACAATGTGGCATCAGGCCAGACGCTGGCGCAGCTGTTCCGCGACAACAATTTGCCGGTGAATGATGTGTTTGCCATGGCGCGTGTCGAAGGTGATGGTCAGCCGCTGAGCGCGTTGCAGAATGGTCAGCAGGTGAAGATTCGTCAGAACGCGCAAGGCGTGGTGACCGGTTTAACGGTGGATGGCAGCAACGGTCCGGTGCTGTTTACGCGTCAGCCGGATGGCAGCTTTATCCGCGCTCAGTAAATCGCAGAAACAAAAACGCCGGCGCAAGGCCGGCGTTTTCGCATTACTGAGTGAACTTACTCAGCAACTACATTCACAACCAGTTTAGCGAATACTTCGCTATGGATCTGGAAGTCAACTTCGTGCTCACCGGTGGTGCGCAGTACGCCTTCTGGAAGACGAACTTCGCTTTTAGCCACTTCAACGCCAGCTGCAGTTACTGCATCAGCGATGTCACGGGTACCGATGGAACCGAACAGTTTACCAGCGTCGCCTGATTTAGACGCGATGGTTACGTTGCCCAGTGCGTTGATTTTCTCTGCACGTGCGTTAGCAGCAGCCAGAACGTCAGCCAGTTTGGCTTCCAGTTCAGCGCGACGTGTTTCGAAGAACTCAACGTTTTTCTTGGTAGCAGGAACAGCTTTACCCTGTGGAACCAGGAAGTTACGAGCGTAGCCCGCTTTAACGTTAACCTGATCACCCAGGCTGCCCAGGTTTGCTACTTTATCAAGCAGAATAACTTGCATTACCTTATCCTCTTAAAGTCGTTAATGGACAACTACCGATTACTGATGACGATCAGTGTACGGAAGCAGGGACAGGTAGCGAGCGCGCTTGATGCAACGAGCGAGCTGGCGCTGGTATTTTGCACGAGTACCGGTAATACGGCTCGGGACAATTTTACCGCTTTCGGTAATGTAGTTTTTCAGTGTAGCGATATCTTTGTAATCAATCTCTACAACGCCTTCCGCGGTGAAACGGCAGAACTTGCGACGACGGAAATAACGTGCCATTTGGCTAGTCTCCAGAATCTATCAAATCAATCTGCTCGGCATGTAACACCATTCTGCTCTGACCATTGCGTGCCTGATGGCAGCTAATGAAGCCTTCAAGAGTGAGTTGCGTGCCGACCGTTATATGTTGAGTAATCACCTGATGGGTGCTGCCGCTGATAATCACCGGCATTTGACACCAGGCTTGCCGGTGGAAACCGGCTTCCTCTTGCACAGAACGATGCTCAAGCACGAACTGGCAATGAGGAATCCCTGACGGACTGACTTTTCGAACCGGCGTCTTGCACACAGTGCCAGACAGGCGCAGTCGATTTGCCGTCATGTCGGATTACTCTTCAGAATCCCCAGCATCTGAGTCATCAGCCGATTCGTTAGCAAAGTCTTCGCGGCGATCACGACGCTCGTCTTTAGCTTTAACCATCGGAGATGCTTCAGTTACCGCGTGCTTAACGCGCATAACCATGCTGCGGATAACGGCGTCGTTGAAGCGGAAGTTAGTTTCCAGCTCGTCAATCACTTCCTGCGGCGCTTCTACGTTCAGCAGAACATAGTGAGCTTTGTGCAGTTTGTTGATTGGGTAAGCCAGCTGACGGCGGCCCCAGTCTTCCAGACGGTGAATCGTGCCCTGTGCACCGGTGATAGCACCAGTGTAACGCTCGATCATACCTGGAACCTGTTCGCTCTGGTCAGGGTGGACCATAAATACGATTTCGTAATGACGCATCGATAGCTCCTTACGGATTATTCAGCCTCCTGTCAGGGTCAGCTGCGGCCCACGGAAGCAAGGAACGTTATAGGTTGCGAATCATTTAAAAAATGAAACACACCTCTGAATGCAGCTGAAAAATTGACGCGTAATCATACTGGCGTCCTTACGGAAACTCAAGCGCACAATTCATCAAATGGCGACTATCGTGCCAGCTGATGCGGCTTTTTGTGCTAAGTGAGATGCGTCAGAGAGTTAGCGAGCGTTTGATCAAATTCTCTGAACAAGGCGTTCAATGGGACGATCTGGCGGCAAGTTGGTTAAGAACTACACTATTTACAGGCGCAACGAATAATCCTATTTGCCGCGTCTGAGAGTGCAATCCCTGTGAGTCTGGAGTCGATTATGAAAATGATCATTTTCGCCACTTTACTGGGTCTCTTCCTGTCTCCACCCGCTTTTGCCAGCTCCGCTGACTACGCGCAGCAGATGAGAAGTAACAGCAACGCGGCATCAGGCTATGTCTACGTTAATAGGTTGGATGCGCCTGCAAGCAGTAACCCAGTCAGTGCCAATACCAGCGCCGCCGAACGGTTGTCATCACAACTTTAGTTCGGCAACTTAAACGGGCTGGCGCCAATCACGCCAACCCGCATTTTTTATAAATGGTGTTTAAAGAAACTGACCAGCGCCGTCAGGGCCGAAGGCGTGATTTTGTGGCCGATGTTCTTTTCGGAAAGCGCGGTCATCTGTTGATCGAGTTGCGCCTCGCCTAACGCTTTCTGCAGACGCGCCGTTTCGGCAAAGGGCACCACTTCATCCGCTTCGCCGTGCCACAGCAGCAAAGGTCGATTCGCCAGTTTCTCCAGTTGCTCGCTGGGATCGTACGGCGCCAGCGGCGCTAAACGCGCGGCAAAAGCCTCTTTCTGTTCTGGCGTACGCACCACCAGCGGCGGAAACAGCGTATGACTCAGCTGCATGAAGTAGCCGGACCCCATTAAACACGCCACGCTGTGGATTTGCGGATAGCGCGCCATTGCGCCCAGCGCGGTCATGCCGCCCATCGAGGCGCCCGCCACGGCAAAACGCTCATCGGCAATCCAGTCGTTATCGCGCAGCACCTTTTCCAGCAACGGCACTTCATCGATGTTCTGTTTGAGGATCTCCCAGAAGTGGGTCATACGTGCATCGGTATCGCCGTTGTAGCGCGCTCCGTGCATGTCCGCATCGGGCATTATCACGCGGAAACCGGCCTGCGCCAGCGCCACGGCAAAGTAGCTGTAAACCTCTTTCGATGAGGTAAAACCGTGATAGAACAGCACCGTGGGTAAGCGCGCCTGGCGCTGCCCGGCCGGTGCTGCGTGAATACATTCGATGCCTGCCAGATTCTCCGTTGCCAACTCAATCATACCGCCTCCATTGAGAATGATTATCACTGGACTCAGTGTAAGCGCTGCCGGACAAAATGCGAGCCACTTCACATTAAGTTTGAATAATTTCTGCCCTAAACATTTAGCCCGCTTTGCCGTTGATCTTGTACCCCTTCAATAATCTCAAAAGGTACTTTATGAAGCGTCTTTCTCTCAGCGCCATGGGTCTCGGAATCAAGCTGTCTGTATTGACGTCTTTGAGCGTGGCAATTGTGCTATTTACTCTGACCTTAACCCTGAGCCATAACGCGGCACGTCAGCTGGAGCAGCTGGCAACCGATGATATGCAGAATCAGGTGCAAGGTATTAATGAAATGGCCACCATGTTCAACGCCACGCTGTCGGAAGAGGTGGCGAATTACACCAAACTGTTCCAAAGCTTCCTGCCAAAACGTTTTAGTCGCGACGACAGCGAACGTGTTCAGGTGGGCGAATTCAGCACGCCAACACTGCGAGCGGGATTGAAAACCCTCAACCTCGATCAAATCGCAGTAGATGATTTTCTCGATCGCACCGGTGCGGTATCCACCATCTTCGTGCGTGACGGCGAGGATTACATTCGTATCGCTACCTCGCTGAAAAAAGAGGATGGCAGCCGCGCGGTGGGCACCAAACTGGATCGCAGCAGCGCTGCCTGGCGCAGCATCAATCAGGGCACGGTATATCGCGGCCTGGCGACGCTGTTCGGCCATCGTTACATCACGCAGTATCAGCCGGTGCAGGATAGCAGCGGTACGGTGATCGCCATCCTGTTCGTCGGGGTGCAGATCGATGCGCAGTATGCGCTGATGCGCGACAAAGTGCTGGCGCGCCATCTTGGCGACAGCGGCACCTTCTCGGTTATGAACGGTGCGCCGGGCAGCAGCCAGGGCCAATATCTGTTTGATCGTCACGCTGAAGGCAAACTGCCGCGCTGGGATAACGCCACGCAGCAGCAACTGCTTAGCCAGCCGAAGGGATTAGTGGCGGTTGAACTGGATGGCGAAACCAAACTGCTGGCGTGGCAGCAACTGCCGGGCTGGAACTGGATTATCGCCGGTGAAGTGAGCCGTGCCAGCCTGCTGGCACCAATCACGCACAGCCGTAACCTGTTTATGACGATTGGGCTGGCGCTAGTGATCGCTTTTGCCATGGGTTTTATGTGGTACAGCCGCCGCGCCATCACGCGTCCTCTGCAGCAGGTGATCCATCTGGCAGAACAGTACGCCGCCGGTAATCTGCAGGCACATCTCGACTCTTCACGTCGTGATGAGATTGGTCAGTTGGTCAACGCGATTAACGGCATTGGCGATGGGCTGGAGAAAGTGGTCAGTCAGGTGCGTTCGGCGGCGCGTGAAATCAGCAGCGGCACCGATACCATCGCCGCCAGCAGCTCCAGCATCAGCGAGCAGATTGGACGTCAGGCCAGCAGCGTGGAGGAAACCTCGGCCAGCATGGAGCAGTTTGGCGCCACTGTGGCACAAACCGCGGCCAATGTGCGTCAGGCGATGGCGTTGGTTGGTGAAGCGGCTAACACCGTGAATCATGGCGGCAGCACCGTGGCACGCTCGGTGGAAACCATGTCGGAGATTCGTGTGGCGTCGCAGAGCATCGCCGATATCACCCACGTGATTGAGTCAATTGCCTTCCAGACCAACATTCTGGCGCTCAATGCGGCGGTTGAAGCGGCGCGCGCCGGTGAACACGGTAAAGGCTTTGCGGTGGTGGCGGCGGAAGTGCGTGCGCTGGCACAGCGCAGTGCCACGGCAGCCAAAGAGATTGATGGCTTGATTGCCAGCTCAATCGATAAAGTGGCGGCTGGCCATACGCTATCTGAGCAGACGCGCGATGCGATGAGCCATATCGTCAATCACATCGAGCAGGTGAAAACGCTGATGGGTGAGATCAATATTGCTGCGCAGGAACAGGCGGCGGGCATTGGTCAGGTGAATCTGGCGATGAATCACATTAGCCAGGCCACGCATCAAAGCAGCGATATGATTAACCAGTCAGAAACCACCGCCAATCATTTGAGTAAGAAAGGCCATCATCTGACGCAGCTGGTGAGCATTTTTCATCTGAAGGACTAAAAGCCACAGGAAGATGGCTTACACTTGAGCCATCTTCCTGCTTCAGGAGTTGCTATGCGTACTCTCTATTTGGCCTTAACGCTGCTGCTCAGCGGCTGCGCCGCTTTCACCACCACGCCACAAGCTCCGCCGCCACCCACGCAGCAAGCGCAGGAGATTTCACGCGCGCAAAGTTATGGTCTGCCAAAGCTCGGCAATATCACCGCCACCACACGCGGATCGCCGGATGATGCGCAACGCGCTATTGCCGCTAAAGCCAATCAGGCGGGTGCGGTTTACTATCAAATTTTGATGCTGGATGAAACCACCATTCCCAGCTTCTGGTACGCCACCGCCATTCTGTATGGCGCGCCGTCAAGCGGCGCTGCAGCGCAATAGTAAGCGTGCGCAGAGATCGTCGCTCAATGCACGCGTGCCGCGCAAATCAAGATGCTGCTGACACCAGCCATCGGCCAGCGGCGGCTCTGCCACTTTGAGCAGAATCGCGGCACTCGCTAGCTGCAGTAACTCGCGCGTGATCTCCCGCGCCTGCCCTTCGCGCGGATTCGCGAGCTGCAAGCGTAACTGCCGCCAGCGGCGATCAAAGTGACGATTACTGCCTTTCACCGCATCAAACTCATCGTGCAGCATAGTCATCACCTCGGCGTGACGGCCGAGCACGCGCAGGACATCCAGGCACATCACATTGCCGGAGCCTTCCCAAATGCTGTTCACTGGCATCTCACGATAGAGGCGCGGCAGCTCGCTCTCTTCGCAATAGCCAATGCCGCCCAGCACTTCCATTGCTTCTGCCACAAAGGGCATGCCTGCCTGACAGACCACGAATTTGGCGGCCGGTGTGAACAAGCGTGCGTACAAGCGTTCATGTTCGCTGGCCGGTGTTGACCAGGCGCGCGCCAGTCGCAACAGCAAAGCGGTTTGTCCTTCCAGCTGTAGCGCCTGTTGCGCCAGCACTGCGCGCATCAGCGGCTGATCGATAAGGTTCTTGCCCATCACCTGACGCTGCTGCGCATGGTGTACGGCTATCGACAGCGCACGACGCATCTGTCCGTGGCTGCCCAGCGCGCAGTCGAAGCGCGTCATGCCGCCCATCTTGAGGATCAGTCGCACGCCATCGCCCTCTTCGCCCATCAGCCAGCCGATTGCATCCTGAAATTCCACTTCAGCGCTGGCGTTGGAACGATTGCCGAGCTTGTCTTTCAGTCGTTCGATGCGAATGGCGTTGCGCGAGCCATCCGGCAGCAAGCGGGGCAGGAAGAAGCAACTTAGTCCTTGAGAAGTCTGCGCCAGAATCAGATGCGCATCGCTTTGTGGGACCGAGAAAAACCATTTATGGCCGGTGATGCGATACGCTTCACCCGGCCCGCGCACGCCGAGCGGTTCGGCGCGTGTGGTGTTGCTCAACACATCGGTGCCGCCCTGCTTTTCCGTCATGCCCATGCCAATCAGCAGGCCGCGTTTCTTATTGCCCGGCAGATGATGCGCATCGTAACGATCGCTGAGCAGCGCTTCGCGCCAGTCAGCGTAGGGTTCAGGCAGATGATTTTGCAGCAGCGGAATGGCGGCGTGCGTCATGGTCACCGGACAGAGCGAGCCCGCTTCCACCTGTGCATGCAGGATAAAACGAGCGGCACGCGCCACCATCGCCTGCGGCTGTACATCGGGCTGCCAGCTGAGATTGTGAAGCCGGCTGGCGCACAATCCCTGCATCAGCAGATGCCAGGCGGGATGAAAACGCACTTCGTCGAGACGTTCGCCGCGCGCGTTGTAGCGCAGCAGTTCTGGCGCTTCAACGTTCGCTAAGCGGCCTAACTCAAGGGATTCGGCACTGCCAAGTTGCAGGCCGACGGAAGCCAGCCATTCGCGATCCCAGCTGGCGCCTTCGCGTGCCACGGCCTCGCACAGGGCGATATCTCGCGTAAACAGGTTGCTGTTGCTGAGCGGATCGGGCTGGTTGAATACGGTGTGGGTGTGCCAAATCATACATATCCCCGTCATACTTCGAGCTACAGGTGCGTTGGCTGCGTGTGTTCACCCCAGTCACTTACTGATGTAAGCTCCTGGGGACTCACGCACTTGCCGCCTTCCTGTAACTCGAATTATTTAGGGTATAAGTATGTAGCTGTTTTGCAGTTATGCCTGGCCTGGAAATTTTTTTGCGGTGGGGATCACGCCTGACGCTGGCGAACGGCTTCGAACAAGCAGACGCCGGTGGCAACTGACACGTTGAGTGACGAGACGCTGCCGGCCATTGGGATGCTGATCAGCTCATCGCAATGCTCACGCGTCAAACGACGCATGCCTTCACCTTCCGCACCCATCACCAGCGCCATTGGGCCAGTCATTTTGCTTTGGTAAACGGTGTGATCGGCTTCGCCTGCGGTGCCAACTACCCAGACGTTGTATTCCTGCAGCAAGCGCAAGGTACGCGCCAGGTTGGTGACGCGAATCAACGGCACGTTTTCTGCCGCGCCGCTGGCCACTTTCTTCGCGGTGGCATTCAACGGTGCTGCACGGTCTTTTGGCACGATGACCGCATGCACGCCAGCGGCATCCGCGCTACGCAGGCAAGCACCGAGATTGTGCGGATCGGTAACGCCATCCAGCACCAGCAGGAACGGCTTTTCGAGGCTCTGCAGCAGATCCGGCAAATCACCTTCCTGATACTGCTTGCCTGGCTTCACGCGCGCCACAATGCCCTGATGCACGCCGCCTTCAACCTGGCTATCGAGCCATTGACGGTTCGCCACCTGCACCGGGATTCCCTGAGCTTCCAGTGCGAGGATCAGCGGCTGCAGGCGACGATCTTCGCGGCCTTTAAGGATAAAGACTTCCTGAAAACGCTGAGGATCGCGCTCCAGCAGCGCCTGCACGCTATGAATACCAAAAATTATTTCACTCATTACTTTGCTCAAGGTTGGATTTAGATCGTTGAATACGGAGATTCGGGTACGCATTAATGCGCACCCTGCAACGTTTTCGTCTGGTCGCCATACAAGGCGACCAAACTATCAGGCTTCGTCAGGCTGCTTCTTCGACGCACGCTTGGACTTGGTGGCGGCGGCGATTTTACGGGTTTTCTCGGAAACTTTTTTGCCTTTTTTCTCGCTTTTAGCCGGTTTCTCAGCAACGGCAGGCTTTTTCTTGTCGCCACGGAACGCTGAATCAGGCTCGAAAGTGCCCTTCTTACCGGCATCACGACGACGTTTAGCTGGCGGTTTGCCGCCGCGTTTCTCACGCTCGCGCTCGGTTTTGCCTTCGCCGCGCGGTACACGCTTGCTGGAAATCAGCGCGAAGTCGATTTTACGCTCGTCCATATGCACTGCATCTACGCGCACTTCCACCGCATCGCCCAGACGATAAGTGCGACCGCCGGATTCGCCAATTAGACGCTGCCCCACCGCATCGAAGCGATAATAATCATTATCCAGCGTCGAGACGTGCACCAAACCATCGATAAACAGATCGTTGAGACGCACGAAGAAACCAAAGCCAGTCACGCTGGAGATTACGCCGTTGAACACGGTGCCAACCTGATCCTGCATGAAGTCACACTTCAGCCAATCAGCAACATCGCGCGTGGCTTCATCAGCACGGCGCTCGGTCAGCGAACAGTGCTGGCCCAACTGCAGCATTTGCTGCATGTCGTAGTGATAACCGCCGGTCGGCGTGGTGATGCCATCGACTTCGCCGCGCTCTTTTGCCAGCAGATATTTGATGGCGCGATGCAGCAGCAAATCCGGATAACGGCGAATCGGCGAGGTAAAGTGCGCATAAGACGCCAGCGCCAGGCCGAAGTGCCCGCGGTTTTCAGGATCGTAAACCGCCTGCTTCATCGAACGCAGCAGCATGGTTTGCAGCATTTCCGCGTCTGGACGATCGGCAACTTGTTTCAGCAGAGCAGCATAATCGGTCGGATGCGGCTTAGCGCCGCCCGGCAGGCTTAAGCCCAGCTCATTCAACACGGTACGGAAGCTTTTGATGCTGTCTTCGCTAGGGCGATCGTGATCGCGGAACAGCGCAGGCTCTTCATTTTTCTCAACAAAACGCGCCGAGGCGATGTTGGCGAGAATCATGCACTCTTCAATCAGCTTGTGCGCATCATTGCGTGAAGTGCGCTCAACGCGCTCAATGCGACGCTCGGCGTTGAAGATGAACTTGGCTTCATCGGTCTCAAACGAAATGCCGCCACGCTGCTCGCGCGCGGTTTCCAACACCTGATACATGTTGTGCAGCTCTTGCAAATGGGGAACCTGCGCCGCGTATTGTTCACGCAGATCGGCATCACCTTGCAGAATGTTCCACACTTTGTTGTAGGTCAGTCGCGCATGGGAGTTCATCACCGCTTCATAGTGTTTGAAACCGGTGAGTTTGCCGCTGGAGGAGATGGTCATCTCGCACACCATGCACAAACGATCAACCTGCGGATTCAACGAGCACAAGCCGTTGGAGAGAATCTCCGGCAGCATCGGGATAACCTGCGACGGGAAATAGACCGAGGTGCCGCGCTGATGCGCTTCATCGTCCAGCGGCGTGCCCGGACGCACGTAATAGCTGACGTCAGCAATCGCCACCCACAAACGCCAGCCGCCGCCGCGCTTCTTCTCGCAGAAAACAGCATCATCAAAGTCGCGCGCATCTTCACCATCAATGGTGACCAGCGGCAACTTACGTAAATCAACACGCCCAAGCTTCGCCTCTTCCGGCACTTCTTCTTTCAGCTTAGCGATCTGCTTCTCAACTTCTTCCGGCCAGGTGTGCGGGATTTCATGAGTGCGCACCGCCATATCGACCGCAAGGCTGGTGCCCATATCGTCGCCAAGCAGTTCCGTAATCTTGCCGAGCGCCTTGGTGCGACGCGTGGCACGTTGGGTGATTTCCACCACCACCACCGAACCCATACGCGCGTTGAGCGTTTCTTCTTGCGGGATCAGAATATCAAAGCTCAGGCGGCTGTCGTCTGGCACCACAAATCCGGTGCCCGCATCGGTGAAGTAGCGACCAACGATCTGGCTGTTACGCGGTTCAAGCACACGCACAACGCGCGCTTCGCGACGACCTTTACGATCGGCGCTGCCCGGCTGCGCCAGAATTACGTCGCCGTGCAGGCAGAATTTCATCTGTTCGGCAGAGAGATAGAAATCATCTTTCTGGCCTTCCACGCGCAGGAAGCCGTAGCCATCGCGATGACCAATCACTTTTCCGCGCAGGAGATCGAGACGTTCTGGCAGGGCGTAACATTGACGACGTGTAAACACCAGCTGACCATCGCGCTCCATGGCGCGCAGACGACGACGCAGCGCTTCCAGTTGCTCTTCGCTGGTGATATTCAATTCCTGCGCGATGTCATCGCGGTTGGTCGGTTTTTCCCGTTTTTCTAGCAGTGCCAGAATAAATTCGCGGCTTGGAATTGGGTTTTCGTATTTTTCAGCTTCTCTATCCTGAAAAGGATCTTTTGACATTACGGTTCCTCCGATGTCATTTAATTTGGATTGCCACCGGCGGTTCGGACAATAAAAGTTGGTACAGCGAATCGTTATCTTTGACCAAATCGGCCAGCGTATACTTGTCCAGTTCCTTGAGGAATAGCTGGACCGCATCGTGCAATGCTTTACGCAAACGACAGGCCGGCGTGATCACACACTCGTCGCAGTTCACGAGCTGCAATGGCTCCATTCTTCGCACCACATCGCCAATGACGATTTTTTCCGGGTCCATGCCTAAACGAATTCCGCCGTTTTTACCGCGTGTTGCGGCGACAAAGCCAGCCCGGCTCAGTTGGTTGATGATTTTAACCATATGGTTTCGCGACACCCCGTAGGTATCGGTGACTTCGGTAATGTTGGTCTGCTTACCTTCCGGTAACGTCGCCATGTAAATCAGGGCACGCAGACCATAATCGGTAAAACTTGTTAGCTGCACATATACCTCAGTGAATCATCGAACGTTATGGTTATGCGCCGGTCGGCGTGATGTTTAAATATGATGATAAACCAGAGCGTGGTGGCCGGTGCGTTTTTTCTGGCAAGTATCGATATCTGCAAGAAAAAATAGAGTGAGTGGAGTCAAAGATTAGAAATACAAAGGCCGGACAGAGTCCGGCCTGAGGAGATTATGCGTCGAACGGGTCGCGCAGAATCATGGTCTCACTGCGGTCTGGGCCGGTAGAAATAATATCAATTGGCACACCGGTCACTTCTTCTACACGTTTGATGTAGTCACGTGCAGCTTGCGGCAGACCTTCCAGCGTCTTAACGCCGAATGTGGTCTCGCTCCAGCCTGGCATGGTTTCGTAAATCGGCTCAATGCCTTCCCAGCCTTCAGCCGCCAGCGGCGTGGTGGTCATTTCGCGGCCATCTGGCATGCGATAAGCCACACAGATTTTCACTTCTTTCAGGCCATCCAGCACGTCCAGCTTGGTCATGCAGAAACCTGACAGCGAGTTGATCTGTACTGCACGGCGAACGGCAACCGCATCCAGCCAGCCGGTACGACGACGACGACCGGTGGTCGCGCCGAACTCGTTACCTTGTGCACACAGGAACTCACCGGTTTCGTCGAACAGTTCGGTCGGGAATGGACCTGCACCAACGCGCGTTGAGTAGGCTTTAACGATACCCAGCACGTAATCAACATAGCGAGGACCAATACCTGAACCCGTCGCTACGCCGCCTGCGGTAGTGTTCGATGAGGTCACGTACGGATAGGTACCGTGGTCGATATCCAGCAGCGTACCCTGTGCACCTTCGAACATGATCAGGTCGCCACGCTTACGCGCGCCGTCCAGCAGATCAGACACATCAACCACCATGCTGGTAATGATATCGGCAACCGCCAGCGTATCACTCAGCACTTTTTCGTAGTCAACAGCGTCAGTTTTGTAATAGTTAACCAGCTGGAAGTTGTAGAAATCGACGATCTCTTTCAGCTTCACCGCAAAGGTTTCTTTATTGAAGAGATCGCTCACGCGCAGACCGCGACGTGCCACTTTATCTTCATAGGCAGGACCGATACCGCGACCGGTGGTGCCGATAGCTTTGGCGCCACGCGCTTTCTCGCGCGCCACATCCATTGCTACGTGGTATTGCAGAATCAATGGGCAGGCTTCAGAGATCAACAGACGTTCACGTACCGGCACACCGCGCTCTTCCAGACCTTTCATCTCTTTCATCAGCGCTTCAGGCGACAGTACAACGCCGTTACCAATGATGCTGGTGACGTTTTCACGCAGGATGCCAGATGGAATTAAGTGGAGGACGGTTTTTTCACCGTTGATGACAAGTGTGTGGCCTGCATTATGGCCACCTTGGTAACGCACGACGTAATTCGCGCGCTCTGTCAGAAGGTCTACGATCTTACCTTTACCTTCGTCACCCCATTGGGTGCCCAGTACGACGACGTTCTTACCCATTTTTTCAAAATCACCGATTGCTTAAAAATGGATTCTACCACCTGACTTTTACTCTTTCAGCACTTTTAGCATACGATTGCGCTGTTTTTTGCCTGAGTTTTGCTCAGCTCACAACATGTTGGGGGAACAGCGGCCAACAGACACAATTGAGTCGCGCGGCATCACAAAAAATTTACGCTGATTAACGCGCATGCATACTGCTCATCGCGTAGATCACCACGCCGGCCACCACTAAACCGCCACCAAAACGATGCAAGAGGCGATCGGGTAACTGCGTCATCGCCAGGATCATGCGTCGCCAGGCGCGCGGCATAAACATCGGTCCAAGTCCTTCCAGCACCAAAACCAAAGCCAGCGCCATCCATATGGTTGAATTCATGATTTTTTCCCAAAAAAAAGGCCGACAACATTGTCGGCCTGGACTTTATATCAGTTCTTAACGCGTGGCGTTAGAGGGCGCTTTCATATAGCGGAAGAAATCGCTATCCGGGCTTAGCACTAACACATCCTGATTATCTGAGAAGCTATTCTCATAGGCACGCAGGCTGCGGATAAAGGCGTAGAAATCCGGATCCTGGCTGAAGGCATCAGCAAACAGTTTTGCCGCTTCACCATCACCTTCACCGCGAGAAATCAGCGCTTCACGCTGTGCCTCTGCCAGTGTACGCGTGACCTGATAATCGGCCTGCGCACGCAGTTTCTCTGCCTCTTCCTGACCTTGTGAACGCTGACTACGCGCTACCGCTTCACGCTCGGCGCGCATACGGTTGTAGATCGCGTCAGAAACTTCAGTCGGCAGGTTGATCTGCTTGATGCGCACGTCGACAACTTCAATACCCAACGCAGCCATACTGTTCGGGTTTGGTGCCGGCTCGCTGCTGTTGGTTTCACGTTCTACACGTGCTGCCGCATTCGCAATTGCGTCATCCGCAGCTGGCGTCTGAACGTCATCATCATTACCTGCGCTACCGGTGTTCAGGGCATCACGCACGTCGGTGGTCAAACGGCCACGCGAATCGGTCACGATGTCTTTTACATCCAGACGCCCCATTTCAGAACGCAAACGGTCACTGAACTTACGTTTCAGCAGCACTTCCGCCTGAGAAACGTCGCCACCACCGGTTGCCAGGTAGTAACGGCTGAAGTCACTGATACGCCATTTGATATAAGAATCAACGATCAGGTCTTTCTTCTCTTTGGTAACAAAGCGGTCAGCCTGGTTATCCATGGTCTGAATGCGCGCATCCAGTGATTTCATGGTTTCGATAAACGGAATTTTGAAATGCAGACCCGGTGCGTACACCAGCGGTTTGTTTTCGTCATCACGCAGAACCTTACCAAAGCGCAGCACGATGCCGCGTTGACCTTCCTGCACCACGAACAGTGACGCGTAAAGCACCACCAGCACTACAATAATTACGGCGATGATTGGCTTACGCATCGATTACTCCCTCCCCTGGCGCTGGGTATCGTTGCGCAGCGCATTGGCGCGACGCTGATCCATGATGCTGTCTGGACTGTAAGATGAAGTATCTCCCCGATTCGCATTGCTATCGGACGACGAAGGAGACTTCATTAAATTCGTCATTTTCTGACCGCCCTGGCCAGATGCCTGACCACCGCGCATCAGTTGATCCAGTGGCAGAACCGTCAAATTGTTACCACGATCGCTGATCAACACCTTGCGGGTATGACTCAGCACGCGTTCCATGGTTTCAATGTAGAGACGCTCTTTCGTGATTTCCGGTGCAGCTTTATATTCAGGCAGCAAGCGGGCAAAACGTGCCACTTCACCCTGCGCTTCTAATACCGTACGTTCTTTGTAAGCACGACCCTCTTCGAGGATACGCTGCGCCTGACCATTAGCACGCGGCTGAACTTCGTTCGAATAAGCTTCAGCTTCACGCACGTACTGTTCACGGTTTTCACGCGCGGCAATCGCATCGTCAAATGCGGCTTTAACTTCTTCCGGTGGACGCGCCGCCTGGAAGTTTACGTCCAGCAGGGTAATACCCATGTTGTACGGACGGATGGTCTCGTCGAGCTCACGCTGAGTTTCGCTACGTACCACGGTACGGCCTTCCGTCAGGATGCGGTCCATGGTTGAGCGACCAATAACGCCACGCAAGGCGCTGTCAGTGGCCTGACGCAGGCTGTCGTCAGCGCTGGTCACGGCATATAGATAACGCTCAGGATCGGTCACGCGGTACTGTACGTTCATCTCAACGCGCACCACGTTCTCATCCGACGTCAACATCACGCCAGACGCGGCCAGTTCACGTACTGCTTCTACGTTTACGGCGCGAACCTGATCGACGAAAGTCGGTTTCCAGTTGAGGCCTGGCTCAACCAGATGGCTAAATTTGCCAAAGCGCGTGACGACGCCACGTTCCGCTTCTTTGATGGTGTAGAAACCGCTAGCCGCCCAGATAACGACCGCCGCTACAGCAACAATGCCAACTATTTTGCCACCGCTACCGCCGCTGCGTTGGCCATTGTCATTCTGTTTGCCACCGCCCAGTCCGCCGAGTTTTTTACTCAGCTTTCGGAAGATATCATCCAGATCAGGTGGTCCCTGATCGCGACCTCCTTTATTTCCCCCAGAGTTGCCGCCTTGATTATTGCTGCTTCCCCACGGGTCGCGGTCCTGTCCGTTATTTCCGGGCTGATTCCACGCCATGTTTCTACTCCATTTATTGTATTTACGGCTTACCCTTCATCTTTCAGATTGTAGCGGCGTTGGCTGCTTTCACTCATCCCGGTCACTTACTGATGTAAGCTCCCGGGAATTCGTTCAATTGCCGCCTTGCTACAACCTGAAATCTTTTGGGTAAGATCGGTTAGGCAACGGTCAAACAATATAACTGGCTAGCGACGGCTCTTGTTTACACAGACGGCGCCAATCAACGATCGGCATACGCACGTGCAAACTCACACAGCCATCATCTTCATTCCATTCTTTTTCTATAGCATGCAACTGATAAAAACGACTGCGTAAACGGCCTGCTTCCGGCGGCAGACGTAAATCGTACTGCGCAATTTCACCGGCTAAACGTTCAGAAAGCGCCTGCCACAGTAACGGCAGACCCACGCCGCTCTGTGCAGATAACCAAACGCGAATCGGTTGATTCTCTTCGTTGCGATCGATACGCGGCTCAAAGTCCTCCAGCATATCGATTTTGTTCATGACCATCAGTGCTGGAATTTCATCGGATTCTATTTCTACCAGCACTTCATTCACGGCTTCGATGTTGTCATTGATACGTAAATCAGCCGCATCAACAACATGGAGCAGCAGCGCTGCCTGACGCGTTTCCTGCAGCGTAGCTTTAAACGCGGCCACTAAGTCATGTGGCAAATGACGAATAAATCCCACTGTGTCAGCCAGAACCACTTCACCAACGTCTGCAACGTTCAGGCGACGTAATGTCGGATCAAGCGTCGCAAACAGTTGATCTGCCACATAAACATCAGCGGAGGTTATTGCATTAAACAGGGTAGATTTGCCTGCGTTGGTGTAGCCCACCAGAGAAACGGTTGGCACGTCAGCTTTAGCACGTGATTGGCGGCCCTGATCGCGCTGCTTCTCAACACGCTCAAGACGGGAAAGGATCAGGCTAATTCGATTGCGTAGTAAACGACGGTCCGTTTCCAACTGGGTTTCCCCCGGACCACGTAAACCGATACCACCTTTTTGGCGCTCAAGGTGCGTCCATCCACGCACTAAACGTGTTGCCATATGGCGTAACTGTGCCAGCTCGACCTGTAATTTACCCTCATGGGTACGGGCGCGCTGAGCGAAAATATCAAGGATTAGGCCGGTGCGGTCAACGACACGACATTCGCACACACGCTCTAAATTACGTTCCTGGGCAGGAGTTAAGGCATGATCGAATAAAACGACCGATGCTCCACTCGCTTTCACCGCATCGGCAATTTCAACTGCCTTTCCTTCACCGACAAAATATTTGGGATGTGGCGCTTTACGGCTGCCCGTAATGACTTGCAGCGCTTCAACGCCCGCAGAAGAGACAAGAGTTTCAAACTCCTGCAAATCTTCCAGCTCTTTGTCTTGGGAGAACCAGATGTGTACCAGTACGGCCTGCTCACCGGCTTCATAACGGTCAAACAAGCTATAACCTCGCTAAAATAAAATAACCAGGACAGGAAAACGTGCTCGTTCTCCAGCCCTGGCTTTACGGCAGCGCAAAATTATTCTGCGTTATCGCCGTCTTGTTGTGGCTGCGACTGAGCGCCTTGGTTGCTTCCGCTGTGATGATAGTTGCTGCTACCACCGCTGCCGCCCGCGTTATTGCTATGGTGCGACACTGGGCGAGAAGGAACCACTGTAGAGATGGCGTGCTTATACACCATCTGGCTGACCGTGTTTTTTAACAGAATGACGAACTGATCAAAGGATTCAATTTGCCCTTGCAGCTTAATACCATTCACCAAATAGATCGAAACCGGTACACGTTCACGACGCAATGCGTTCAAAAACGGGTCTTGTAAAGATTGCCCCTTAGCCATTCTATCTTTTCCTTATATGCTTGTTGTTTGTTGCTTTAAGAACCGTGGTTCAGAAAAACTGCGTAAAAATTTGCGCACGATAACCAATCAATTGTACACAATCATCCCTGCTACGCACTAACTACCTTAAGCACCGCATTACGCGCTAACTCTGGCTCATCACTGTTTAACCAGTGTACTTCAGGCCAGCCACGTAACCAGGTCATCTGGCGTTTAGCGAGCTGCCGAGTGGCGCAAATTCCCCGATAAACCATTTCGTCGTAATCGATTTCGCCTGATAAATAAGACCACATCTGGCGATAACCTACACAACGAATGGAAGGCATGTCCGTATGCAAATCACCTCGCGCAAACAGTGCACGAGCCTCCGCTTCAAATCCTGACGCTAGCATCTGGTCGTAACGCAACGCAATGCGTTGATGTATCAGTTCACGACTCGCAGGTGCGATAGCAAACTGGTACACGTCGTAGGGTAACGCTTCGCCGGAGGTTTTTGTCAGTTCCGTTAAAGTTTTACCCGAAATAAAAAAAACTTCCAGTGCTCGCGAAAGTCTCTGCGGATCATTCGGATGAATACGACTACCGGCGACCGGATCGATTTCACACAGCTGACGGTGCAGGGCTTCCCACCCTTTCTCCGCCGCCATTTGCTCTATTCGCTGACGCACCTCAGGATCGGCCGAGGGCAACGGCGACAATCCTTCAAGTAACGCCTTGAAGTAGAGCATGGTTCCACCAACAAGCAACGGAATCTTCCCCTTCCGGGTGATCTCCGCCATTTCTGCCAACGCATCGCGACGAAATTCTGCGGCGGAATAGGCTTCCGCCGGATCGCGAATGTCCAGCAAACGATGGGGCGCCAGTGCTAACTCTTCTGCCGACGGTTTCGCCGTGCCAATATCCATCCCGCGATAGATTAAGGCAGAGTCAACGCTAATAAGTTCCACCGGAAGTTGCTGACGCAGCGAAATCGCTAATGCCGTCTTACCGGAGGCGGTAGGCCCCATCAAAAAAATTGCCTTTGGCCGGCTAGCCTGGTTTAGTTCACTCATGCTTCAACGCGTTCAGCGCGCTCTCAATCTCAATGGTCTGTAACAGACCTGAAGGCGGCGACTTCAGCAGTTGCGGGCAAAGCCTTTCCAGCTCTGCCAGCAGTGCAATCGCCTGCGAGTGATTCCAGTGAGCGTCTTCTGCATCATCGCGACGCGCCAGCCATTGGGCCAACGTGGATGCAGAAACCTCTTGCTGCCGGGCCAGGTAGCCTAACAGTTCTGGAATCAAGATTTGTAAATTTTGTGTTCGTAACGGTAAAGGCACCGCACGTAGCGTCACGTGCTGCCCCTCTCGTTGTAAATCAATGCCCATCTGGCTTAGCAGCGCGGCGTGCTCGGTGATAGCGGCCAGTTCCGGCGCGGCAATTTTCAGGCGTACCGGGATCAGCAATGGCTGCGGTTTTAAGCCCTCTTCGCCTGGTTGCAGCTGGGCCTGTTTTAACCAGCGTGCCGCCACGGCCAGTGATAACAATTGCAGCGCACTACCACGTTCCAGCAGCGCATAACGATCCTGCAAAACGCTTAACACGCGGCCAAAACTTTGCGCGTGGGCGGCCAGCGGTGCTTCACGCGTTTCCGGCTGACGCACCGGAGCCGCCGCAGGAACTGGCGCAGCGCGCGGCGTTTCTACCACCGGCGTTTTCATCAACTGCTTATACGCATTGCCTTCACGCGCACTGTAAACCGGCTCCTTACTCTGCCAGCTTGCACCCGCCGCTGCAGAAGCGCTGCCGCTGCGTGGCGTGTTGCTGGGCTGGGCAAAGTGGTTCGCGCCTGCTGCCTGGCGGTTTTCTGGCTGCCACTTCGGTGCCGGTTCTTCGGCGTGGGTGATGGGCAATTCCGGCGCGCGACTGGCTTGCAGCGCGCTCATCACGCCTTGCCAGATAAAATCATGTACCAAACGCGACTGATGGAAACGCACCTCATGCTTAGCCGGATGGACGTTGACATCCACCTGATGCGGATCGATCTCCAGATAGAGCACGTAAGCCGGCTGCTGATCGTCGCCAAGCTGCGTTTGATACGCCTGACGAATCGCGTGATTGATCAGCTTGTCGCGCATCATGCGTCCGTTGACGTAGCAATATTGCAGGTCGGTAACCTGGCGCGAGCCGTTGGGATCGGCGACCCAACCGCGCAGCGCTAAATCGTCGTGCTGCCACTCAATACGCAAAGCGTGCTGCATAAACGTAGTGCCGCAAATGGCACCTAAACGCCGCTCACGCTGCGTATCTTCACTGACCGCGCGATACTGGCGCATCAACTTACCGTTGTGGCTAAGCGAAATGGCGACGTCAAAGCGTGCCAGCGCAATGCGACGAATCACCTCATCGATATGGGTAAATTCGGTCTTTTCAGTCCGCATGAATTTGCGGCGTGCGGGCGTGTTATAGAACAGGTCGAGCACTTCCAGCGATGTACCCACCGGATGCGCAGCCGGTTTCACCGTCACATCCATGTCGCGCCCTTCCGCATAGGCTTGCCAGGCTTCGCTTTGATCGGCGGTGCGTGAAGTCAGCGTTAAACGAGAAACAGAACTGATACTGGCGAGCGCTTCGCCACGAAAACCGAGGCTCATGATCGCCTCAAGGTCATCGAGCGAGGCTATTTTGCTGGTCGCATGCCGCGCCAATGCCATCGCCAGTTCGTCTTTAGCGATGCCGCAGCCGTTGTCGCGAATGCGGATGAGCTTCGCGCCACCTTTCTCAATATCGACATCAATGCGCGTGGCACCGGCATCAAGGCTGTTTTCCACCAGCTCTTTTACGACCGACGCCGGACGCTCAACCACTTCGCCTGCGGCAATCTGGTTCGCCAGCTGCGGCGGTAAAATCTGTATTGGCATGGTGGTGATCCTTCTGGCTGGTTGGCTCACGAGGAGCCAACAATCAGGATTGCGGAATTTTTAAGTTTTGCCCCAGCATCACATTGCTCGACTTCATATTATTCGCCTGCATGATGGCTTTCGAACTCACGCCATAGCGCGCGGCAATGGCCGTCAGCGAATCGCCGCGCACCACTTTATGCCGGGTTGGACGACTCGCCGCCGCCACGCTAACGCTGGATTTAGCGGGCACCTTCAGGCGCTGTCCCACCCATACCACATCGCGCTTCAGGCTATTCATCTCACGTAACGTCGCCATGCTCACGCCATATTTTGCCGCGATGCCGGACAGCGTTTCGCCACGCGTCACGGTATGACGCTGCGTCGTGCCGGTATATTGCACCGTGCCGGTCGCCGGGTTGCTGGCGACGCTAACCGCTGGTGCGCTGTCCAGCGGCCGGTTTTCCTCCTTTGGGATCGATTGCAGCGGATGCGTAAGGAAATAATTGCGCAGGCCTTTATAAATCGACTGAGCAATCTTCTCCTGATACGCGCTGCTGCCAAGCAGCCGCTCCTCCGCGGCATTACTAATAAAGCCGGTTTCGACCAGTAAAGAAGGAATATCCGGGGAACGTAAAACGCCAAGGCTGGCATGTTCCGGCAGACGTTTATGCAGCGGCGTAATACCGCGCAGCTGCTGCAGGACTTTGACGGCGACGTCATAGCCTACACGCTGTGAATGACCAAACTGCAAGTCCAGAACCGCCTGGCTGAGATAGGGATCGGCCTGGCTATTCGCCAGCAGATCGCCTGCGCCGCCCAGCAGCTCAGATTGTTTCTCTTTCTGTTCCAGCCAGTTCGCCATTTCATTATTTGCGCGCCGGTTAGACAGCACCCAAACTGATGCGCCGGTCGCCGAATGGTTTGGCGCGGCGTCAGCGTGAATGGATACCAGCAGGTTCGCGTTCTCTTTACGCGCCACTTCCGAACGGCCCATCACCGAGATGAAATAGTCGCCGTTACGCGTCAGCACCGGTTTGAACATCGGATCCTGATCCATCAGCGCTTTCAATTTACGCGCAATCGAGATGGTGACATTTTTCTCATGCAAACCATGCTGGCCTGATGCACCGGGATCCTGACCGCCGTGTCCGGCGTCAATCGCCACAATCACCACATCGTTGCGGCTAACCGAGTTGCCGGGACGCACGGTGGTATTGCTGCTGGTTACCGCAGTCACCTGATTGGCGTTGAACGGGTTGCCCTGGCTGCTGCTCTGCGGCTGGCTTTCACGCGCCGTGGTGACAGGCGCGGCAACGGCCGGACGTTTCGCTGGCTGCGTCCCACGAATGGTGAACACCACGCGATAATTACTGCCATCACGCTGGGTGCTGGCGCGCGTCTGTGCAGGCTGCGTCAGTTCGAACACCAGACGCAGACTTTGCTTATCTTTCGGTTGGCTATGACGAATGCGCTGCACAATATTTTCGCCGCTAAAATTCAGCGGCAGACCTTTAATCGCGCCGCTTTGACGAATATCGAGCACCACACGATTGGGATTATGCAGTGGGAAAAAGCCATACACCGGCTGACCGTTAAAGCTCAGTGTGACGGTGGCCTGGCTATCGCCATTTTCGACTTTGATATCCGATAACGTGGCAGACAACGCCGAGGCAGAAAACAGGCACAGCAAGCCCAGTACAATGATTCTCATCCGTGACATCATGCCGGATCCCTGCCTTGCTGGAATTGGGTTAACAGCGTTTCGCCCGTGGCGGAAACCGCACTAATTTCGGCTTCACGCGCCGCATCAACATAGCGCAACGTCAGCGCTAAATCGGGCTCAGGCAGCACGCCAGTTCCCTGCTGCGGCCACTCCACCAGACAAAGCGCATCGCCGGTGAAATAGTCGCGGATGCCCATAAACTCCAGCTCTTCGGGATCGGCAAGACGATAGAGATCGAAATGGTACAGCGTGCGAGAGCCGAGCTCGTAGGGCTCGACCAGCGTATAAGTTGGGCTTTTTACATTGCCTTGATGGCCGAGCGCCTGCAGAAAACCACGACTAAAGGTGGTCTTACCGGCACCCAAATCGCCATAAAGATAGATCACCAGCGCGCTGTTGCAGACGCGCGCCAATTGCGCACCCAGATTCAGGGTTGCCGCCTCATCGGGCAAAGGGATAACACAGGTCTTCATGCTTTATTGTTGGATCATCTCTGGATTAACAAACTGCCACAGCAGCTCGAACAAATCAGTGGCTAACATGCCGCGAGTACCGCGCTGACGCGCGACGGCATCGGCTGTTGCCCCATGCGCGACACAGCCTGCGCAGGCTGCATCAAGTAATGTCAGTTTCTGGCCGAGCAGAGCGGCAATAATCCCGCTCAGCACATCGCCCATGCCGCCGGACGCCATGCCCGCGTTGCCCACATCGGTAATCGCGATGTCACCCGCCGCGCTGGCAATCACCGTGCCCGCACCTTTCAATACCACCACGCCGCCGTAGCGTTTCGCCAGGGCGCGCGCAGCATGTAAGCGGTCACTCTCAATCTCGCTGGTTTTCACTCCCAGCAAGCGTGCAGCTTCGCCGGGATGCGGCGTAATGATGCGATTCTGACGGTTATCCTGCTTGATTGCCAGCAGGTTAAGCGCATCCGCATCCCAAAGCATCGGCTTTTCACTGGCCGCGATCTTTTTCAATGCCTTCTGAGCCCAATCTCGCTGGCCAAGCCCCGGCCCAACGGCGATTACATCCGCCCACTCCAGCGCCTGATCCAGACGTTCATCGCTCAGCGCATCAACCATTAGCTCCGGTCGCGCGGTGAGAATCGGGCCAATATTATCTTCATGCGTCAGCACGCGCACAAGTCCGGCACCGCTTCGCAATGCGGCTTCACCAGTCATGCGAATCGCGCCCGCCGTGCCGCTATCGCCGCCGACCACCAACAGCCGACCTTGGTCGCCTTTGTGTGAGGTCGCACGACGCGGTTTCAGCCAGCGCGTTAAATCCCCAGCGCCATAGCGTGAAATCGGTGCCTTCTCAGCGGCAAGGAACGCCGACAAGCCCAACTCGTGGTTATGCAGCACGCCCACGTAATCACGCGCTTTCCCGGTCAGTTGGCCGGGTTTCAACGCAATCATGCTCAACGTGTGATCGGCGATGACCGTCTCGCCCGGCGCCGTACCGTTAGCCGCCAGCAAACCGGAAGGAATATCGATCGCCAGCACCGGTGCGGCATGCGCGTTGATGAGTGTAATCAGGCGATCGTAGGGATCCGCAGGTGCACGATTCAGGCCGGTGCCGAGCAGCGCATCAACAATCACATCAACCTTTTCCGGCCACGGCGCATCCGCCGCGTGAATCACACCGCCCGCCGCCAGCCATGCGTTTTGCGCCTGCTGCGCCTCTTCTGGCATGGCTTTGCTGCCCGTGCACGCCAGCAGCGTTACATTCAAACCTGCTGCCTGCGCCAGTCGCGCCACCACATAACCATCACCGCCATTGTTGCCGTGCCCGCACAGCACCAACCAATGGTGCGCCTGCGGCCACAGCTGGCGGCCTAATTCATAGCTGGCCTGGCCAGCACGTTGCATCAGCTCAAACAGCGTTAAGCCCAGGCTATCGGCGGCATCGCGTTCCAGTTGTGCCATCGCCTGCGCAGGCCAGACAGAGTGTGGTAAACTGCGCGCGTTTGCTTCAATTGCCTGGTTTCTCATGTCATATCCTCTCGATCTTCAACAGCTCGCTCAACAAATCAAACAGTGGGGACGCGACCTCGGCTTCCAGCAGGTGGGTATTTGCGATACCGATCTGAGCGCCGAAGAGCCCAAACTGCAGGCGTGGCTGGATAAGCAATATCACGGCGAGATGGATTGGATGGCGCGCCACGGCATGATGCGCGCACGGCCGCATGAGCTGCTGCCCGGCACGCTGCGCGTGATTAGCGTACGCATGAATTACCTTCCAGCCAAAGCCGCCTTTGCCAGCACCTTGAAAAATCCGCAGCTAGGCTATGTAAGTCGCTATGCGCTGGGCCGCGACTATCACAAAGTATTGCGCAATCGACTGAAAAAGCTCGGAGAAATGATTCAGGCGCACTGTGGCGAACTCAATTTTCGCCCGTTCGTCGATTCCGCGCCGATTCTTGAACGCCCGATTGCCGCTAAAGCCGGTTTAGGCTGGACCGGCAAACATTCGCTGATCCTAAATCGTGAAGCGGGCTCCTGGTTCTTCCTCGGCGAATTGCTGATTGATCTGCCGTTACCGATTGATCAGCCGCAGGAAGAGCAGTGTGGACGCTGTGTCGCCTGCATCACTATCTGCCCCACTTCCGCTATCGTCGAACCTTACGTGGTCGATGCCCGGCGCTGCATCTCCTATCTCACCATCGAGTTGGAAGGCGCAATTCCCGAAGAGTTCCGTCCGCTGATTGGTAATCGAATTTATGGCTGCGACGATTGCCAGTTGATCTGCCCATGGAATCGTTACGGCCAGTTAACCGATGAAGATGATTTCTCACCGCGCGCGGTGCTGCATGCGCCGCCGCTCACCGAACTATTCAAATGGGATGAAGCCAAATTTCTGCGCATCACTGAAGGTTCAGCGATTCGGCGTATTGGGCATTTGCGCTGGTTGCGAAACATTGCGGTGGCATTGGGCAATGCGCCTTGGGCAGAAGAAAATATGGCGGCATTAGCATCGCGTAGCGGCGAACATCCACTGCTTGATGAACATATTGAATGGGCGATTGCACAGCAGTTGCAGAAACGCGCGGCGCAAGCGGTGGAAGTGCAACCAGCGAAGAAACAGCGGCTGGTGCGCGCGGTTGAAAAAGGCCTGCCACGTGATGCTTGATTGAGCAGTCGCACAGAATAAAACGCTTTTCCACATGCTGTGAATAAAATTATCCAACGGAATAGTGACGGAGATCGTAATTTCGTCTAAAGGGTAAGATCACAGTCTGAAATACGTTTAACCACTTATAAATCAATCAATTAAACGATTATTGTAAATATTCACGTCGTGTTTAGCGCGCAGGGGTTTGTCCAGAGCTTGTGGATAACTCTGTTCAAAACAGTTTTAAACAACGGGGAAAACGCCGTCAGAACCTTGCAGGCACATTGTGGATAACCTGTAAGATAACTGCGTCAGACAACAAGCATTATCGGTGCTAGCGAGGCGTGCAAAATTTCCAGAAAAAAACGGTGTTGCATGCGATAAAAATATCAGCAGCAGTTTTAATTCTGATTGCGCCTAAGGGCAAATAACATTAGTGAATATAAAAATTTGGAGCGGGAAACGAGACTCGAACTCGCGACCCCGACCTTGGCAAGGTCGTGCTCTACCAACTGAGCTATTCCCGCATAATCTTCGTATTTTAGTTCGCTACTGCGTTGGCTGCCTTCGCTCACCCAGGTCACTTACTGATGTAAGCTCCCAGGGATTCGTTCAGTTGCCGCCTTGTTGCAAACTAAAATACTCGATTCTGCATCTTCGTATTTTTGTCACAACAATCACGCTAACGACTAAATCCGTGATTTGGATGGTTTACTACAAACTCTGGAGCGGGAAACGAGACTCGAACTCGCGACCCCGACCTTGGCAAGGTCGTGCTCTACCAACTGAGCTATTCCCGCATTAGAGGTTTACTACGCAACGAAAGTTTGGAGCGGGAAACGAGACTCGAACTCGCGACCCCGACCTTGGCAAGGTCGTGCTCTACCAACTGAGCTATTCCCGCATAATCATCGCCTGTTTATTTGCTGCTGCGTTGGCTGCCTTCACTCGCACAGGTCACTTACTGATGTAAGCTCGCTGTGACTCGTTCAGTTGCCGCCTTGCATCAAACAAACATGCTCGATTCTGAACTTCGTTTTACTTCTCCGTTCCGAATTCCGAATCAAATTCTTCACCGGTACGGGGTGCGCATTATACGAGAAATCCTTTCAGTCGCAAGAGTCTAAAAGCAAAATTTTGCGCTTTCCGCGCGTTCGCTGCTTTTATCGACAACCTGATGATTTCCTGCGCACCCACTGTCGATTAAAGCTGCAAGAAGTGCTCGCGGTAGTACGCCAGCTCGGCGACGGACTCGCGAATGTCATCCAGTGCCTGATGGCTACCGGACTTTTTGAAGCCAGGCAATATATCCGGTTTCCAGCGACGCGCCAGCTCTTTCAGCGTGCTGACGTCAAGATAGCGATAGTGGAAATAGGCTTCCAGTTCAGGCATGTACTTAAACAGGAAGCGACGATCCTGACCAATACTGTTGCCGCAAATCGGCGAGGTATTCGCCGGCACCCACTGATTCAGGAACTCGATGGTGGCCAATTCTGCTGCACGGTCGTCATGCTCGCTGGCTTTAACACGCGCCACCAAACCGCTATTGGTATGCGTGCGCACGTTCCAGTCATCCATCAACGCCAGCTGCTCGTCTGATTGATGCACTGCGAACACCGGGCCTTCTGCCAGGATGTTCAGGTTGGCATCGGTCACGATGGTGGCGATCTCAATAATGCGATCGCGCTCCGGATCTAATCCGGTCATTTCGAGGTCGATCCAAATCAGGTTGTTTTCATTTCCAGCTGTCATGCGTTTCCCGCCTGTTGCCAAAGTCGTCATTAAACTCATTTCAGGTGTATCATAGACGTTTTGCCCAGCAGGGCGAAGCCTGGCGAAAGCCGTGAGAGGATGCGTGAGTAAAAACAAACTGTCGAAAGGTCAACAACGTCGCGTAAGCGCCAACCATCAGCGTCGTCTGCAGCAACGGAGCGATAAGCCGGAGCCGGATGATAGTCTGTTTGGAGAAGCGGCTGATGGCGTGGTGATCAGCCGTTTCGGCATGCACGCAGACGTGGAAGATAGCGAAGGCGTTGTGCATCGCTGTAACATCCGCCGCACCATTCGCTCGCTGGTCACCGGCGATCGCGTTTTATGGCGCGTCGCCATTGGCGGCGGTAAAGGGATCGTCGAAGCGGTACACGATCGCAAAACCGTACTAACGCGCCCAGACTTTTATGACGGCGTGAAACCGATCGCCGCAAACATCGATCAGATCATTATCGTTTCGGCGATCCTGCCGGAACTGTCACTTAACATTATCGATCGCTATCTGGTCGCCAGCGAAACGCTTGGTGTGGAACCGCTGCTGGTGCTCAACAAAACCGATCTTTTGGATGCCGAAGGCCGCGCGTTTGTTGACGAGCAGATGGAGATCTATCGCAACATTGGTTATCGCGTATTGATGGTTTCCAGCCACGCCAAAGATGGTTTGGTTGAACTGGAAAGTGCCTTAACCGGCCGCGTCAGCATCTTTGCCGGTCAATCGGGCGTAGGCAAATCGAGCCTGTTGAATAACCTGCTTGGCCTGGATGTGGCAGCGGAAATTCTGACTAACGATGTGTCGAACGTCTCCGGTTTGGGTCAGCATACCACCACCGCCTCGCGCCTTTATCACTTCCCGGCGGGCGGCGATGTGATCGATTCACCAGGCGTGCGTGAATTCGGTTTATGGCATCTGGAGCCGGAACAAGTGACGCGCGGATTTGTCGAATTCCGTGAATTCCTTGGCAGTTGCCGTTTCCGCGACTGTAAGCACGATACCGATCCTGGCTGCGCCATCCGCGAAGCGGTAGAAGAAGGCAAGATCGACATCTCGCGCTTCGATAACTACCACCGAATTCTGGAAAGTATGGCGCAGGTAAAGACGCGTAAAAACTTTTCCTCCGACGCGGATTAAGCAGTACAACGGCACATTCGCCAACGCGCTGGGGCGCTGCTACAATCCGCCCCCCTTTTTGTTAACGATACGTAATTAAGCCAGGAGGCAACGGTGTTTGATCGTTTTAAACTCGGCCTGAATCATATTTTGCCCAAAAAAGGGCTCACCGAACTCGCCGGTTGGGGCGCCAGCCGTCGTGGTGGCTGGCTCACTAAAGCGGTCATCGACATATTTGTCTGGTACTACAAAGTGGATATGGCAGAAGCCAGCAAGCCACATACCGGCAGCTACCGCACCTTCAATGATTTCTTCGTGCGTCCATTAAAAGAGGGCGCGCGTCCTGTCGATCCTGACGCCTCTTTACTGGCGCTGCCCGCCGATGGCGCGATCAGCCAGCTGGGCCGCATTGCCGGCGATCAGATCTTTCAGGCCAAAGGCCACACTTACAGCCTGCAGGCGCTGCTGGCCGGTAACGACGATCTGGCGGATCAGTTCCACGACGGCGAGTTTGTTACCACTTACCTCGCCCCGCGCGATTATCACCGCGTGCACATGCCGTGTAACGGTGTCCTGCGCGAAATGATCTATGTGCCTGGCGATCTCTACTCAGTGAATCCGCTGACCGCGCGTAACATCCCGAATCTGTTTGCGCGCAACGAACGCGTGATCTGCGTATTCGATACCGATCATGGCCCGATGGTGCAGATCCTTGTGGGTGCCACCATTGTCGGCAGCATCGAAACCGTGTGGGCGGGCACTATCACGCCACCGCGCGAAGGTGTGATCAAACGCTGGCGCTATCCGTCTGCCGATCATGACGGTGCGGTCGTGCTGCTAAAAGGCCAGGAAATGGGTCGCTTCAAGTTGGGTTCAACGGTGATCAACCTGTTCGCTCCGAATCGCGTAAAGCTGGCGGAAAGCCTTGAAGCCGAAAGCAAAACCCGCCTCGGTCAGCCGCTGGCCATCGCCCTGCCTCAGCCTGGCGACAGCGTCTCACTAAGCAAATAACCGGAACCTCTCCCGTGCGTGTTCTCCTCTCCCTGCTGCTGAGCCTTGTGCTCAGCAGTTCTGTATTTGCAGCGACCGTTCCGCAATCCAGCCAGCTTAAGCAGGAACTGGATGCGGCTAAATCCGCAAAAAGCTCACCCGCGCAAACCGAACAGGTGCAGGCGCTGGAAGCGGCGATCAACTTCCTCAACGAGCGCGATGAGTCGCTGGAGCGCGCGAAGCAGTATCAGCAGGTGATTGATGATTTCCCGCGCCTGGCGCGTGAATTACGCCAGCAGATCGCCACGCTGACGGATAGCAGCAAGGCGGTGCGCAGCAATATGAGCAGCGCCGAGCTGGATCAAGAGTTGTTGCAGGTCAGCAGCCAGCTGCTGGAGGAAGGCCGCCAGGCGCAGCAGGAGCAGGATCGCGCGCGCGAAATCAGCGATTCACTGTCGCAGCTGCCTCAGCAGCAAACCGATGCACGCCGGGCAATGACCGAAAGCGATCGCCGCGCGCAGAGTTCCTCAGCGGCGACCACGCCGTTAGCGCAGGCGCAGATTTACGCGCGTCAGGCGGAAAACGCTGCCAACAAAGCGCGCGTGGACGAGTTAGAGCTGGCACAGCTGTCGGCGAATAACCGTCAGGAACTGGCGCGTATGCGCGCCGAAGTGCATCAGCGCAAAGCCACCCAACTGGATAACTATCTGCAGGCGCTGCGCAATCAGCTCAACAACCAGCGCCAGCGCGAAGCTGAACTGGCGCTGGAGCGCACCGAGCAGCTGGCAGAAAACAGTGGCGATCTGCCGAGTTCGATCAGCGATCAGTTCCGCGTAAACCGCGAACTCTCCGCTGACCTCAATCAACAAGCGCAGCGCATGGATTTAGTCGCTTCGCAGCAGCGTTTAGCCACTAATCAGACCTTGCAGGTACGTCAGGCACTGAGCACGCTGCGTGAGCAGTCGCAATGGCTGGGCGCGTCCAATCTGTTGGGCGAAGCCTTGCGCGCGCAGGTAGCGCGTCTGCCCGAGATGCCGAAATCTCAGCAGATCGACAGCGAAATGGGCCAGCTGCGCGTGCAGCGTCTGCATTATGAAGATCTGCTCGAGCGCCAGCAGGATTTGCGCAAGTCCAAGCAGGATGATGGCACGCCGTTCAGCAGCGATCAGGTGCGCATCCTCGAAGCGCAACTCAAAACCCAGCGCGAGCTGCTGAACTCACTGATTTCCGGTTGCGATACGCTGATTCTGGAAATTACCAAGCTCAAAGTTTCCAATACGCAGCTGCAGGATGCCTTAGCTGAAGTAAAAGATGCGACGCATCGCTATCTGTTCTGGACCGCCGACGTTAACACCATCGGCCTGAATTTCCCGGTCGAGATGGCGCAGGATCTTAAGCGTCTGCTGTCGCTGGATACGGCGGGTCAGCTCGGTAAAGCGCTAGCGATGATGTTTACCAATCGTGAAACCGTGCTGCCGATTATTGGTGCCGTGCTGCTGGTGGGCTTCAGCATCAGCTCACGTCGTCACTACAACGCCTTTATGGAGCGCTCCGCCAGCCGTGTCGGCAAAGTCACGCAGGACCGCTTTAGCCTGACGCTGCGCACGGTATTTTGGTCGATTCTGGTGGCGGTGCCGCTGCCGGTGCTGTGGGCCGCGCTCGGTTACGGTTTGCAGCACGCCTGGCCTTATCCGTTCGCCGTGGCGATTGGCGATGGCATCACCGCCACGCTGCCGCTGCTGTGGGCCTTTATGATCAGCGCCGCCTTTGCGCGTCCCGACGGCTTGTTTGTGGTGCACTTCCGCTGGCCGCAGGCGCGCGTGGCACGTGCGATGCGCTATTACTCGCTATCGGTTGGGCTGATTGTGCCGCTGATCATGCTGCTGATCGCCTTTGCAAACCTGGACGATCCGCAATTCTCCGGCACGCTGGGGCGCGTGTGCTTCATCCTGATTTGTGGCGCGCTGAGCATCGTTACCGTTAGCCTGAAACGCGCCGGTATTCCGCTCTATCTGGATAAAGAGGGCAACGGCGATAACTTCGTAAACCGCATTCTGTGGAACCTGATGATCGCCCTGCCTCTGGTTGCTGCCCTAGCCTCCTGCATCGGTTATCTCGCCACCGCGCAGGCGCTGCTGGCGCGTCTGGAAACCTCAGTGGGCATCTGGTTCTTCCTGTTGGTGGTGTATCACATTATCCGCCGCTGGATGCTGATTCAGCGCCGCCGCATCGCCTTTGACCGCGCACGTCAGCGTCGTGCCGATATGCTGGCCAACCGCGCGCGCAGTGAAGAAGAGAAAGAGCAATCGACGCCGGCGAATGCCGACACCATCGAAATCGATGAGCCAAGCATTGATCTCGATGAGATCAGCGCGCAGTCGCTGCGTCTGGTGCGTTCAATCCTGACGCTGATTGCGCTGGTTTCGGTGATTGTGCTGTGGTCAGAAATTCACTCGGCGTTTAGCTTCCTCGATAACATTCCGCTGTGGAATGCCAGCACCACCATTCAGGGCGTCGATAGCGTGCAGGCGATTACGCTGGGCGCGGTGTTGATTGCAATTCTGGTGCTGATTATTACCACGCAGCTGGTGCGCAATATGCCCGCGCTGCTGGAGCTGGCGCTGTTACAGCATCTCAGCCTGGCACCGGGCACCGGCTACGCCATTACCACCTTGACCAAGTATGCGTTGATGCTGATTGGCGGCTTGATTGGCTTCTCGATGATGGGCATTGAGTGGTCGAAGCTGCAGTGGCTGGTTGCCGCGTTAGGTCTGGGTTTGGGCTTCGGGATGCAGGAGATTTTCGCCAACTTTATTTCCGGCCTGATTATCCTGTTTGAGAAACCGATCCGTATCGGCGATACCGTAACCATTCGCGATCTGACCGGCAGCATCACCCGCATCAACACGCGCGCCACCACCATTACAGATTGGGACCGCAAAGAGATCATCGTGCCGAACAAGGCTTTCATTACGGAGCAATTCGTAAACTGGTCGCTGTCGGATTCGGTGACGCGTGTGGTGCTGACGATTCCGGCGCCGGCCAGAGTCAACAGCGATGAAGTGACCAACATTCTTAAGCAGGCGGCCGATCGCTGCACCTACGTGCTGGATATGCCGGCACCGGATGTGTTCCTGGTCGATTTGCAGCAAGGTATTCAGCTGTTTGAACTGCGTGTGCATGCGGCGGAGATGGGACATCGCATGCCGCTGCGCCATGAACTTCATCAGCTGATTCTGCGCGGCTTTGAGGAACACGGCATTGAGATGCCATTCCCGCCGTTCCAGGTACGCATGGAGACGCTAGGAAAACAGAATCCCGCCAGCAACGGCGCGCCCGCCAATAAGACCTTCAAATCTGGCGGATTATAAAAACAAAACGCCCGGCAAATGCCGGGCGTTTTTTATTGCTGCTCAGAGCCGATCACTTCACAAATTCTTCGCCCTGCGCGATATCTTTCTTCAGCGTTTCCAGCATACCGTTTAGCGCCTGCTGTTCAAAGGCACTCAGCGTACCCAGCGGACGGCGCTCAACAATACCGTTTTTGCCCAGCAGCAGCGGCTGCGAGAAGAAGCGGGCGTATTCGCCATCGCCTTCCACATACGCGCACTCCACGACGTTGGCTTCACCTTGCAGGGCGCGAATCAATGACAGGCCAAAACGGGCCGCCGCTTGTCCCATCGACAGCGTTGCCGATCCGCCACCGGCTTTGGCTTCCACCACTTCGGTGCCCGCGTTCTGAATACGTTTGGTGAGATCCGCCACTTCCTGCTCGCTGAAGCTCACGCCTTTTACCTGCGACAGCAGCGGCAGAATGGTTACGCCTGAATGCCCGCCCACCACCGGCACTTCAATCTCGTTAGGCTGCTTGCCTTTCAGCGCCGCGACAAAGGTATTAGCGCGGATGATATCGAGAGTGGAAACGCCAAACAGGCGATTTTTGTCATACACGCCAGCTTTCTTCAGCACTTCGGCTGCAATTGCCACCGTGGTGTTGACTGGATTGGTGATCACGCCAATCAGCGCTTTTGGCGCCGTGCTGGCAACCTGTTCAATCAGGTTACGCACGATACCGGCGTTAACGTTAAACAGGTCGGCGCGATCCATGCCCGGCTTACGTGCCACACCTGCAGAGATCAGCACCACATCGGCACCATGCAGCGCAGGCGTAGCGTCCTCACCGCTAAACCCTTCCACGGTGACTGCCGTTGGGATGTGACTGAGATCGACCGCCACACCCGGCGTTACCGGGGCGATATCGTAAAGTGAGAGAGCTGAGCCTGCGGGTAATTGCGTTTTGAGCAGCAGTGCGAGCGCCTGGCCAATACCACCAGCGGCACCGAGAACGGCAACTTTCATCCTGAACTCCTTATTAAGGTGGGGCAGAGATATGCCGAAAATCCATCAGGTTACGAGTTTAATCAACTTCTCAGGCGATAGCGACTAAACCTGTCGCGCACTTAACACTACGCCGCAATCGGCTCCCGAGACATCTCCACTTCAGAAGTCGCCTGAATGATTCATTCGCAGCCAGCAGACAATGGACGGCAATGATCATCGATATTGTTGTTACCACCTCAATAATATAACAACTTTGCAACCTTCGCTTTGCGCGTCCACCCGCGATTTTGGTGCAACCTCATATTCTGTTATTATGCCCGCCCCGCAGGTCATTACCGCGATTCTCTCATCAGACTTATTGCATAAAAATTCATCTAAATGCATAATAATTTATCTGCCGTGGGCCTGTTGCCCTCTGCAACCCTCTTTTAATTGGTAGCTTATGCGAAACCCATCGAAACAAGACGACTTGATTAAGGCGTTTAAAGCCTTATTGAAGGAAGAGAAATTCAGCTCCCAGGGCGAAATCGTGCAGGCGCTGCAGGAAGACGGCTTCGAGAATATCAATCAGTCCAAAGTTTCTCGCATGCTGACCAAGTTCGGCGCGGTGCGTACGCGTAACGCCAAGATGGAAATGGTTTATTGCCTGCCTGCTGAACTCGGCGTACCCACCACCACCAGCCCGCTGAAGAATCTGGTGCTGGATATCGATTACAACGATGCGTTAGTAGTGATTCACACCAGTCCGGGCGCTGCGCAGCTGATTGCGCGCCTGCTGGATTCGCTGGGCAAAGCGGAAGGGATTCTCGGCACCATCGCCGGTGATGACACCATCTTTATTACCCCTGCGCGCACCTTCTCAGTAAAACAGCTGTACGACGCGATTCTGGTTTTATTCGAACAAGAGCTATAAAACCCTGCTGCATACCGGCAGATCCTCTGCCGGTTATCTTGCCCTTCCCGCTTCATTCGTAACCAACCTGTTACAAACCCCTTTGTAAATAATAAGTTATCCATATGCTTAGCGCTTCTTTTCAAGCTAATAGATTGGTACGACCTTTGCGCCTGCTTAACCTTATGCGCTATTTTACACTGCTTTACACATCGTGCTCAGTGCCTTTCCCTTCTCCATGCGTATCAGCCAGCGAGATCAACCATGATCTTTCGCACTAAAAGATAATTTGATGTAGATCATTGTTTTTACGGCTAAATAACCACCTATGGTTAAGATCCAGGCGTTTTTTATAACTTCAGGTTCTAAAAAAGTGCCATAAGGATAAAGAATTACAACCAAACATTATTAGCTGGATATTAATTTCATGGGTGATTAGATCTATACTTAGTTTCGTGATGCAAATCACACGAAAGAAAAAGATAAAAATAGACGACGAGGAAAAATATCATGAACGTTAAAACTACTATCGCAACCCTGAGTGTTCTATCTGCTCTGTCATTTGGTGCTTTTGCAGCAGATTCTATTAATGCCGAACAGGCAGCGAATCTGCAATCCGCAGGCACCATCAGCGTCAGCGGCGTGGGCGGTTCTCCAATGGATATCCGTCAGCAGTTAAACGATAAAGCCGATCAGCAAGGTGCGAAAGCATACCGCGTGATCGAGGCGAATACCGGTGACAGCTACCACGCAACCGCTGAGCTGTATAAATAAGTTACTGACTTAAGACGCAATGTGAACGGCGACCCGTTTGAGACGCTCTTGCCTCTCAGGTTGCCGACCCCAATTTCAGGAGAGTGAATCATGAAAACCAAATTAGCTATCGCAGTACTGGGCCTGGCTTCTGTTCTTTCTTTTGGCGCGAGCGCCGCAAGCCTGGTTTCAAACGAACAAGCTGAACAGCTGCAATCCCTGAACCAAACCATCAGCGTGAGCGGTGTTGACGGCGACCAAACCAACGTTCGTCAGGAACTGTCACAGAAAGCCGATGCGCAGGGTGCTAGCCATTACCGCATTATTGAGAGCAACCGTGGCGATACCTTCCACGTTACTGCTGAACTCTACAAATAATCACTAATTGAACGTCCGGCGCCTTGAAGGCGCCAGGCAATAGATCGACGACCCGCCTACCCCTTTTCTGCCGCAGGTTGTTGATTAAACGAGGAGAAAATTATGAAAATCAAAACAACCATCGCAACTGCTACTCTGCTTTCCCTGTTCGCCTTTGGTGCTTCTGCAGCACAGCTGGTGACTGAACAACAGGCGCAGAATCTGCAACCTACCGGCAGCACTATTTCAATCAGCGGAACCGGCGGTTCGCCAATGGATTATCGTGCCGAGCTTTCTCAGAAAGCGGATGAGCAAGGTGCCAGCGCTTACAAAGTGATTGAAGCGAAAACCGGCGACAGCTATCACGTGACAGCTGAGCTGTATAAGTAATTCCTCGTCAATTAAGACGAACCCTTTGGCCCCGCTCGCCGGGGCCCTTTTTACTTTATATTGAAGCGGAGCTGGCCCTCCAGCTCCTCTTCTGCTTCATCAAATAGCAGGATCAATGCGCCATACCGGCGTTTCTGCCCTTTCCCTAGATTTACAAACTCAATCTCCAGCGGCAACGGCAGTTGCTCACCCACAATCGCATCCCAAAGATCGTCAAGATCGTTGATGGCGAGATCGGCTAGCGCAAAACGATCGCTAAACTGTCGATAAAAATGGGCTTGATCGACAATCTCATCGAAATCGAAACGCTCGGTTCTCATCATGACGCCCTCTTAGTTGTCGCGGCTAGCTGAGTCCGCCGAGGTGCAACGCTTTGACTTCCAGATACTCTTCCATCCCCAACACTGAGCCTTCGCGTCCCAAACCGGATTCTTTCACCCCGCCAAACGGTGCCAGCTCCGTTGATACCGCGCATTCGTTAATACCGATCATGCCCGCTTCCAGCGCCGCTGAGACGCGGAACACCCGCTGCAAATTCTGCGTGTAGAAGTAAGCTGCCAGGCCATATTCAGTATTGTTGGCGCGCGCAATCACCTCGGCTTCATCATCAAAGCGGAAACAGGCCGCAACCGGACCAAACGTCTCTTCCTGCGCCAGCTTCATCTCTTCATGTGCTTCGGCGATGACCGTCGGTTGCCAGAAATTGCCACCAAGAGGATGACGTTCGCCGCCAACCAGCAATTTGCCGCCTTTGCTTAACGCATCTTTGACGTGCTCTTCCACTTTCTCCAGCGCGGACTGCTCAATCAGCGGGCCGACAATCACGCCCTCTTCCACGCCATTACCGACTTTGAGTTTACCCACCGCATCGGCCAGTTGATTGACGAAGCGATCGTACACCGCGTTATGCACATAGAAGCGGTTAACGCTGACGCACACCTGTCCGGCATTGCGGAATTTGTTAGCAATCGCGCCCTGCACCGCCGCATCAATATCGGCATCATCAAACACGATATAAGGCGCATTGCCGCCTAACTCCATCGAGACTTTTTTCATGGTTTCGGCGGCATTACGCATCAGCGTTTTGCCCACTGCGGTGGAACCGGTAAAGGAAATTTTGCGCACCGCTTTGCTAGCCATGATCGCGTCGCTGATGGCATGCGTATCGCCCGCCACCGCATTGAGCACGCCATCAGGCACGCCGGCTTTCTGCGCCAGCGCCAGCAGCGCGAAGGCGCTCAACGGCGTGTTATTCGCGGGTTTGATGATGCCGGTACAACCAGCGGCCAACGCAGGACCGAGTTTGCGCGTCAGCATCGCCATCGGGAAATTCCACGGCGTGATCGCTGCGACCACACCAATCGGTTCACGCGTCGCCAGAATGCGCGAACCCGGTTTAGCTGGCGGGATGATTTCCCCGTTGGCGCGTTTCGCCTGTTCGGCAAACCACTGAATAAAGCTGGCGGCGTATTCCACTTCACCTTCGGCTTCTTTGAGCGGTTTACCCTGCTCGGCGGTCATCAACTGGCCGAGCCAGCTTTTGTTCTCAATGATCAGCTGATACCAGCGATTGAGGATATCGGCACGCGCCTTGGCGGTTTTGTCACGCCAGGCGGGAAATGCACGCTGCGCGGCGGCAATCGCCTGCTCAGTTTCGTGCTGGCCGGCTTTCGCTACGTTGGCAATGACTTCGCCGGTGGCAGGATTGGTCACCTCAAAGGTCGCGCTGGCGTTATGCCACTGGCCATCGGCGAAATAGCCGGTCTTGAATAATTCGTGTTGTTGCAGGGAAGTGGACATCGGTTTTCTCCTGTCAGTTTGCGTCCTGTCAGGAAAGTATAGATGCCAATATCAGAGGTTTTTGTGTCAGCGTGGGATCTAAAAGGCCGCTGCAGGTTGCAGCGGCCAGTTTCAGATTTGTATTAAGGTGTTCTGATACTTATCCAGCATCAGCGCCAGGCGTTTCACCGGTTCGGTGACGTTATCAGGTGCCGCATAGTGCTGCAGCTTCTCCTGATACACATCCAGCTCCTGCAGCAGCCGCTCGAAGTAATAGCGGCGCTTGTCATCGCTGGTCGCGGAGATAATGCGATCGGCGGTGTAACGCAGCTGGCGGTGATAGGCCGAGAGATCGGCATTCACCGGCACTTCGGCATTACGCAGGCGTTGATGGCCGATAATCAGCGTCAGCGCAATACGGTATTTATCGATATCGCCGGGGAACAGGTTAAGCAGCAAGAACAGTTGCTGATACAGCGCGGGCAAGTGGTTTTCACGACGACGCGCCTGATTGGTGGTAAGCGCGGCAACCGCTGCATACATAAAGCGGTTCAGCAGCTTACGTCCGGTACGATCGCGCGATTTATCACGAATCAGCAGAATCACCATCATCGCCACAAAGCAGCCAATCACCTGGCCCAACACGTTATCAAGGAACACGTTGAACTCGAACTTCATCGGGTTATCCAGTACCAGCACGTTGATGGTACCAATCAGCGCGCCCAGCGTACCTAACTGGCGGCGCTGCACGAAGATGCCGCCGATAAAACCCAGCGCGCCGATGGCGATACACAACAACAGCGCACTTTGCTGGGTCGCGGGCAGAATAAAGATGAAGTAAAGCGCACCGAGCGGCACCGCAACCGTCATGCCGTAAAGAAAGTCTTTCGCCATCATCAACGGATTCGGCATACGCATCGCCAGCGCAGTAATCACCGCCAGCATCACCATGCAGCCGCTGCCGGATGTCCAGCCGGTATACAGCCAGAACAGAGAACCCAGCGCGGTGGCGACAAAGGTACGCACGCCGTTGATCATCGCATGATGGGTTTCAGCGGAGCGTGCCTGAATCACCACTTCGCGCTGCAGAATGCTCTCTTCCAGCGTGGTAATGCGGCTGTTGCTTTTGATGCCGTTAATCAGCAGCAGATATTCGGTGGCTGCGCCCACCCAACTCGCCAGCGTTACCGGCACGGTTTTGCTGCTCACGCCAATCAAGCGACGCATCACCTTCATGCGCTTATGCACATCGTTGACGTCGTTGACCTCTTTTTCGATCAGCAAACGATAGTGCGGTGGAATGTATTCCGGGCGCGAGTTTTGAATCAGGAAGGTTTCGGCGGCCTGGGTGATCAGCGTTAGCGATAAGGTGTTGAGCATTTGCAGGCGGCGACTGGAGTTTTTCCAGCGTGACGATTCCATCATCAGTTGGCCGCGCATGCCGTTGAGCGCCGTGGTGCGACGCACTAACGCGCTCCAGGCTTTATCCACTTCGTCTTTATCTTCATGCGCAACGCACAGCTGCAGCAGTTTGTAGTGCGCCACCAGCAGCGCATCCACTTCCTGCTCAATCACTTTTTTGATCGAACGCGGCGAGAACAGCATGTCGGCGAGAATCGCACACAGAATACCGATGACGATTTCACTGCAGCGCTCAACCGCAAACTGCGGAGCCAGCGTTAAGCCGCCGCTGGCATCCGCCGTGACCACGATGATCAGCGCGGTATAACCGGCAAGGCCGAGCGCATAGGAGTTTTCGACTTTGATCAGCGAAGAGAGCCACACGCACATGCCAGCCCACATACAGCACAGCAGCAGCATCACCACCGGCGCACGCACCGTAGCAATCATGATGGTGAGCGCGGCAATACAGCCAATGAAGGTACCGATGATGCGCAGAATGCCGCGATAGCGCAGTGCGCCAGAATAGGGATCGCCCCCCGCAGCAAAGGCGGTACCACCGGCCACAATGCCGGCTGTCATCACCGCCCAACGCGGCGTTTCCAGATTGAAGTGAAAGCCAATCATCAACGCCGCAACCAGCGCGAAGGTGAGCTTCACCGGGAAACGCAAAAACTCAATCATATCGCCCTCGCTTAACCAAACTCACGCAGGCGATTGAACAACTGCGCCAGCGGCGAGACTTTGGTTTCGCGATCCTGCGCACCGGTGATCACCACCGTTGCGGTGGTACCCGCCGGGAAGCGGTTGCCCGGTTGCTCATCAAGACGAATACGCACCGGAACACGCTGCGCCAGACGCACCCACTCAAGATTCGAGTCGATGGTCGCCATGCCTTTGCTGTCGCTGCTGCTGCTGCTGTTGGTTACGCCTGCCGCGATGCTGTCGACGGTACCGCGCAGCACTGCGTTGCTACCCAACGGCGTGATTTGCGCGCGGAAGCCAGGGCGCACGCCATCCAGCTTGGTCTCTTCCATATAGGCCAGCACATAGAAGGAGTGCTGTTGTACCAGCGCCACGGCGACTGAACCGCGCGTGATAAATTCGCCCTGATAAACATTGAGGTTGGTGACCCAGCCGTCAGATGGCGCTTTGATGGTGGTGCGATCGAGGTCGATCACCGCCAGATCGCGCGTGGCAACGGACTTCGCCAGTTGATGCTCGCTGGTTTGCAGATCGTTGTTGGATTGCTCAATCGCTTCACGCGACATAGCGCTGGTACCCAACTGATTGCGACGCGTGGCTTCACGGCGTTTTTCACTCACCAAAGCCTGGTAATATTCGACATCCGCCTGGGCTTCATCCAGCGCTTTTTGGTAGCGCGGACGGTCAACCACAAACAGCGTATCGCCTTTTTTCACCAGTTGGTTATCGTGCACCGGCACGTCAGTGATGATGCCGGTGACGTCAGGCGAGATCGCCACGACATCGGCAGAGAATTTGGCATCACGCGTCCACGGTGATTCGGTGTAGAACACCCACGCGCGGAAGATGATCACGATGGCGATGACAACCAGCAGGAGTGTAATCGCGTATCGCGCGATTTTTCTTATTAGCGCTTTCACTTAAAGAACCTCAGACGAATAAACGGGATACAAGGTAAAACACACAGCAATACAGTGCGGTGTTAAACAGTGCGGGATGCCAAACCAGATCGTAGATCCCGCTGGGCGTCAGCACGCGTTTCACCAGCCAGAACAGCGCCAGTGAAACTAATAGTTCAACGAAGATGGGCGGAAAACTCAGCCCGAATACGACAAATACCGGAAGCACACTCATTTCGGATCCTTAGTTCGACCTTGCCGGATTGCACCGATACCTGCCCACATGCCGTGCGGCATGTTGGGTTTACGATCAGGGGATGACGGATAAACTGATGGCAACATTCAGGCCGCGTTGAGCTAATCATAGCGTATCATCGGGTTAACACAGCCATGTACAGGTGCAGTGAAGAGACCCAGCGACGCGTATAGTAACGCGCTTGACTATACGTTTTCTACATATTGTGAGCTAAATCACTTTTTAGCCAGAGTAAACAATGGATCGACTTAAAAGCATGTCCATTTTCGCCAAAGTGGTTGAATTGGGTTCATTTACCGCTGCGGCGCGCCAGCTACAGCTCAGCGTTTCGTCTATCAGCCAGATTGTCGCCAAACTGGAAGATGAGTTACAGGTCAAATTGCTTAATCGCAGCACGCGCAGCATTGGCCTGACCGAAGCCGGAAAGATCTATTTTCAGGGCTGTCGCCGCATGTTAGCGGAGGCTTCGCAGGTGCACGAGCAGCTGTATGCCTTCAACAATACGCCGATCGGTATTCTACGCATCGGCTGCTCATCGACGATGGCGCAAAATGTCTTATCGGCGATGACCAGCGAAATGTTACGCGAATATCCGGGTTTGAGCGTCAATCTGGTGACGGGCATTCCTGCACCCGATCTGATCGCCAACGGTTTGGATTTGGTGGTGCGCGTAGGTGCGTTGCAGGATTCGAACTTGTTCTCGCGTCGGCTGGGTGCGATGCCGATGGTGGTGTGTGCGGCGAAGAGCTATCTGGCGCAGCACGGCACGCCAGAGAAACCCGGCGAGATCGATAATTTTTCCTGGCTGGAATACAGCGTGCGACCGGATAACACTTTTGAACTGGTTGCGCCGGAAGGATTAGTGACGCGCCTGACGCCGCAGGGCCGTTTCGTCACCAACGATTCGCAGACGCTGATTCGCTGGCTAAAAGCAGGTTGCGGTATCGCCTATGTGCCGTTGATGTGGGTGATTGATGAGATCAGCGCGGGGGAAATCGATATTCTGTTCCCGCAATATCACTCGGAGCCGCGCCCGGTGTATGCGCTCTATACCGAGAAAGATAAGCTGCCGCTGAAAGTGCAGGTCTGTATTGATTATCTGACCGAGTATTTCAAACAGGTGGCGCAGCAGTATCAGCAGCATCGGAAGGGTTGAAGCAGGTCGCCATAAATGGCGACCCTACAGCATTAGGCGGTGCCACCTACGGTGATTTTATCCAGCTTCAGCGTTGGCTGGCCCACGCCAACCGGTACACTTTGTCCCTCTTTACCACATACGCCGACGCCTTTATCCAGCGCCAGATCGTTGCCTACCATCGAGATCTGCTGCATCGCTTCAATGCCGGAGCCAATCAGCGTGGCGCCTTTGACTGGCGTAGTCACTTTGCCTTTCTCGATTAGGTAAGCTTCTGAGGTGGAGAACACGAACTTGCCGGAGGTGATATCAACCTGGCCGCCACCGAAGTTCGGCGCATAAATGCCGTACTCCACGCTTTCAATGATATCTTGCGGCGTTGATTTGCCTGCCAGCATGTAAGTGTTAGTCATGCGCGGCATTGGCAGGTGCGCGTAAGATTCACGGCGACCGTTACCAGTTGGATTAACGCCCATCAGGCGCGCGTTCAGCTTGTCCTGCATGTAGCCTTTCAACACGCCATTTTCGATCAGCATATTGTATTGGCCCGGCACGCCTTCATCATCGACGGCCAGCGAACCGCGCAGACCTTCAATGGTGCCATCGTCAACCACGGTACACAGCTCAGAAGCCACCAACTGGCCCATTTTGCCGCTGAATACCGATGTCGCACGACGGTTGAAGTCACCCTCCAGACCATGTCCAACCGCTTCGTGCAGCAGCACGCCCGGCCAGCCCGCGCCCAGCACCACCGGCAACATGCCAGCGGGCGCCGCCACGGCAGAAAGATTGACCAGCGCCATGCGCACCGCTTCACGCGCCCAGGCATCGGCACGCACATCACCGCTCTCATCGGCGAGGAAGAATTCATAACCGGTACGCGCGCCGCCGCCGCTTGAGCCACGCTCGCGTTTACCTTGATCTTCGACCTGCACGCTGATGGAAAGACGCACCAGCGGACGAATATCTGCCGCCAGCGTGCCGTCAGTTGCCGCCACCAGCACTTGTTCGTAGACGCCGCTCAGGCTGGCATTCACTTCCTGCACGCGCGGATCGGCAGCGCGCGCCACTTTATCAACGCGATGCAGCAGAGCAATTTTGTCTTCACGCGTCAGGCTATCCAGCGGATTAACCGGCGCATACAGCGAGCGGTTCAGGACCGCCGATAAGGTATGCGCTTTGCCGTTGCCTTGCTCACGCACAATGCTGCGCGCCGCTTCAGACGACTGACGCAGTGCATTCAGGGAAATCTGGTCAGCGTAGGCGAAACCGGTTTTCTCGCCGCTAACGGCGCGGACGCCCACGCCCTGATCGATATGGTAAGAACCATCTTTGATAATTTTGTCTTCCAGCACCCAGGATTCGTGGAAACTGGACTGGAAATAGAGATCGGCATAATCCAGACGACGTTCTGAAAGCTGCCCTAACAGGGAGTAAAGGTCCTGCTGATTAATGCTGTTCGCAGTTAGCAACTGCTCACTTACCAGATTCAGAGTCATCGTTTCTCACTCATTATGTGCTCGGATAGTCATAGCCTGCGGCAATTACCCGACGGCGTCAAATTCACTTCTTATCGTCTTCGCGCGGTTTGCGCAGTACTTCATTGATTTCAGGCTTATCCAGCGGTCCGCTGATGTGGTAACGCAACAGCGAAATCTTATTCCACAGCGGCCCCAGTACTTTACTGGCCGCGAACACTGCTGCGCCAACCACCGGATTGATCACAAAGGCGGTGGCGACGCCGACCGAGGCGGAGATTTCCGGGGCAACCACCGCTTCCATGTCGATCTGACGCTTCACCAAATCGATGTTGCCCTTCATGGCGATATCCGCTTCAAGGCCATCCACCAGCAGGTTATCGGTGCGCATCACGCCGTTTTCAATCCACGCAGTGCCGTTAATCGAATCGAAATAGAAACCATCACTAAAGGTGTCGCTGAAATCGAAGCGCATCTTACGTAGCAAGGCATCGAAGCTAAACAGACGCAGCAGCTGTCCCGCGCGACCGGTATTAACATCGGCGATCTGGCCTTTGCCAAAGTGGCTTTTCAGCGTACCGCTCAGCGTCTCTACCGATGGTTGCCACGGTGCAGAACGCCAGTGCAAATCGTAATCGAGTTTGAAGGGTGCGTCGCGCAGCGGCGTGTTCATGCCAAACCAGTTGGCGGCGTCATTAATATTGTCGCCACTCAGGCTGCCCTTCAGTGAAGTGCGCTGATCGCCGGGTTTATTGACCCATTCACCCGCCACGTTGAGCTTCGAGCTGCCAGAATCAATCGAAGCGTTAGTAAGTGCTAACGTATCTCCTTGCGGCTGTAGCTTCGCCTGCATGTGACCGAATTTCTGTCCGCGCAACCAGCACTCATCACAGTTAAGCTGCAACGCTGGCCAACTGCTGAAGTTGATGTTGCTGCTGTTACCGCCAAACGGCGATGATTTCCCGCTGGTTTTCTCGGCCCATTCAGGATTGTAGTAAAGATAACTCAGGTTGATCTGCCACGGAGACTGCTGCGACGTCTGCAAACTGCCACGTGCTTCACGGCTCTCCAGCTGCAAACGCGTGTTGCCGCCTGCGCCCTGCGTGACGGTGGCGTTAACGTCGTGCCATTGCTGACCACCGAGCGTTAGCGCCGGTGTCCGCAGAATGAAGTCACCCGGCAGCAGTGCGCCCCCCACTTCTGGTTCGCCCTGAGCGTTACGCGAACTGCCCGCGCCAGCCATCATCCCCATCCAGGCTTCGCCATCCAGCGGCGGAAGATTCAGCTCCATGCCGCGTTTTTCCGGCAGCTTCGGTGTGCTTTTCGCATCGTTAAGCCAGATACCGCGATCAACACGCAGCTGCGGCTCCAGAATCCAGCGGCTATTGAAACGATGGTGCTCGCGCACGCTACCGCTCAAGGTAAAGCCTTTGAGATCGCCCTCCGCATTGATGGTGATCGGCATTGCTTCACCGGCCACTTTATCCAGCGGCGCAGGTAAGTGACTACTTACTGCTTTGCCCTCGCCTTGCAGTGCAACTTTGTAGGTTGCGCCACCTTTGTGCGGCAGCGTGATATCCACATTGCCCTGCCACGGTAAAGAGCCACCTAACTGACGCGCGATGGCGTCCGGCAGCACCTTAAGTTTACCTGGCTGCCAATCGCCCAGCAGCTTGACGTTCACGCCAAAGTCGTTGGGATTCTCTTGCGTGCTAAAACTCACGCCGGTTGGCTGCCCGAACCAGTTGGCTTGCAACTCTTCACTCTCCAGATTGCCGTTGTTGTAACGGAAGCGGCCGGTGAGATTGTTCAGCGTGGTTTTTAACGGTTTGATATGCAGCGTGTTGTTGTTCAGCACCACATTGCCGCTGGCATGCACCTGCTCGCCATCCAGCGGAATATCGAGATTGAGTTTGCCGCGCACATTGCCGCCAATCTGCAACTCCTGCAGCGCCGCGCCGAGCGTTGGCTTCAGCGGCGTTTGCTCGAAATAGTCGGCGATTTTTTTACCTTCGCCGCTGATATCGCCATCGATAATCAACTTCTCTTTTAGATAATCTGGAATCACCGCGCTGACGTTGCGCGCATCAACTTCGCCGAGCTTGGTTTGCTCGGCTTTCATCCACAAACCGTTGTTGAGGAAGTCGAGATTGATGTCGAGATTTTCCAGTGCAGGCCAGCCGGGCTGGAACTGGAAGGTGGAATTGCGCAGTGGTACCCAAACTTCAAACATGCCGTCATTGTGTTTGAACGGGAACAGCGCGGGATCGCCAGCAAACAGCAGCGTGGCGTTATCTACCTGCCCGCCTTTAATCGCGTCGCTGAGATAGTGCGTAAGATCGTGGCCCATTAGCTGCTGCGGGAAGTAGCGCCACGCATCGCCGGCATCGGTGACGCGAATCCCGGCGAGAATATCAAGGCGAGGCGCGGTCCCCAAATTCTGCTGGTAACGGAAATCGCCGCGCGCCCACAGCGAACGCGCCTGCACATCCAGCTGATGTCCATCCAGCGTTAAGCCGTTGGCATCACGCAGCCAGTTAAGCTGGCCGGTGATCTGTTTGATTTGCAGCGGAGCCTGGAACATATCGCCGTACGGTACTTCCGCCTGGCCCATCGCCACATCCAGCAAACCGTTGTTTAAGCTACCGCTGGCGCTACCGCTGAGATTGCTGATACCCGGCAGCAATTCCCACTGTTGCCAGGCGAGATCGCGCCACTTCGCCTGCAAACGCATTTGCTCCGGCTGCTGCAACGGGATATCCAGCGCCAGCGCATCAATGTGGCCGCGCGGTTGCAGTGAACGCCAGTTATCCAGCAAAGTGGGGGAAAGTGGCTTAAACAGCGGCACGATCGATGCCAGACGTTCTAAGTCGAGTTGGGTGGCACGCACGCGCACTTCCGCCGCGCTGTTGGCGCCGAGCATCTGCTTATCTTCAGGCTTCCACAGCAGAGAAAAATGCCCTGGCGCCCACGCGATGCCGTCGGTGGTTAAACGGGTTTGCGGTACCGAAAGGCTCCAGCCATTCTGATAGCGCGACAAGTGCGCAGTTAAGCCATCGACCTGTAATTGATGATCTCCCTGCTCGCCGCGCCAGCGCGCACCGCCTTTGCTCAGCAGCAAATCACCGGCGTAGAGATCGCCATCACGCAAATTCGCCCACGCAGCCAGACTGAAACGTGCGCTTTCAAGACTGGTGTTGTCACGCAGCCACGGACCAATCCACGGCCGCACATCAACATCATCGGCCTGCATCCAGATGCGACCATCGCTGAGTAAGCCGTTGTTGTCATTGAGATCAAGCCGCACCTGCACCACGCCATGCTGGCCGGTAAAACTGGAGAGGCTCACTTCGCCCTCCGCGCGGTGACGGGTATTTTCGTTCAGCCAGGTGAGGCGCGGAATCGCCAGTTCGGCGTGTTGGCCGGACGGCGTCAGAAAACGAATGCTGCTGTCGCGCAGATCGAAGTGATCGAACTGACGCAAAAACAGATCGTTGATTTGCGCCGGTTTGAAGCTGTTCTTCTGTTCGTCGCTGGTAAACAGCGGATGATTGGTTTCGAGATGCAGCTGCCAGAAGGTGAGATCGCGGAATTGCCAGCGCCAGTGCAGCAGCGATTGCCACACGTTGAGCGCCAGATTGACGCGGCCGATGGTGAGTTGACCATCTTCCTGCATCGAGATTTTGAGATCGCGCACCTGCAGCGTCGGGCCGAAATTCTCCCATTTCCCTTGCAGTTCGCTGGCATCGACCGTGACGCCGCTGACGCGTGAGATCGTCTGCAGAATATCGCTGCGATAACTGTTGAGGTGCGGCATCACGAGGCGCAACCCGCTGACCAGCAGCGCCACAATTACGATGATTGCGGCGAGCAGCAGTAACAAAATCCTCGGCAACCGCCTCACACACCTCTCCTTGCTGTCCGTTGGCTTACGGAACTGAACCTCACGATCACATCATGACGACATCAAACTGCTCTTGGGTGTAGAGCGGTTCAACATGAACTTTGACTTGCTTACCGACGAAGATTTCCACTTCCGCCAACGCGTGTGACTCTTCGCCCTTCAGCGCGTCGCCCACCGCCGGGGAAACGTACACCAGGAAGCGGTCAGAATCGTAGGCGTGATGCACGCGCACAATTTCACGCATGATCTCATAGCAGACGGTTTCCACCGTTTTCAAGGTGCCGCGCCCTTTGCACACCGGGCAATCGGCGCACAGCACATGTTCAATACTTTCACGCGTACGCTTGCGCGTCATCTCCACCAAACCCAGCGCCGAGAAACCGTTGATGCCGGTTTTCACCCGATCTTTGCTCAGCGCACTCTCCAGCGAATGCAGCACGCGACGGCGATGTTCGTCGTTACTCATGTCGATGAAATCGATAATGATGATGCCGCCGAGGTTGCGCAGTCGCAGCTGACGCGCGATAGCTTGCGTCGCTTCGATGTTGGTATTGAAGATGGTTTCGTCGAGATTACGGTGTCCGACAAACGCGCCGGTGTTGATATCCACCGTGGTCATGGCTTCGGTTTGATCGATGATCAGATAGCCGCCGGACTTCAGCTCGACCTTGCGCTCCAGCGAACGCTGGATTTCGTTCTCGACATCGAACAGATCAAAAATCGGCTGCTTGCCGCTGTAGAGCTCCAGCTTGCTGGCCATTTCCGGAATGTATTCGCTGGTGAATTCCACCAGCAAATCGCAGGTCAAACGCGAGTCCACGCGAATGCGATCCAGCGCGGCACCGGCGAAATCACGCAGTACACGCTGCGCTAACGCCAGCTCACCGTACAGCAGGCAGCGCGTCTGATTACGCTTTTTACGCTCGCTGACTTTGGTCCACAAACGTTTCAGGAAAGCGGCATCCTGCGACAGCTCTTCCGAGCCAATGCCTTCGGCGGCGGTACGAATAATAAAGCCGCCGAGATCGTCACAGTGCGCCGCAACCACCGTTTTCAGTCGTTCGCGCTCGGCTTCGGTCTCAATACGCTGTGAGACGCCAACGTGTGATGCGCCAGGCATGAACACCAGATAGCGCGAAGGCAAGGTAATGTCGGTGGTAAGGCGCGCGCCTTTGGTGCCAAGCGGATCTTTCACCACCTGCACCATCAAATCCTGGCCGGGACGCACCAGTTCGCCGATGTCGCGCACCACAAAATTTTTCTTCTCATCACCCGCCACGCATTCGGTGTGCGGCATGATATCGGAGGCGTGCAGAAAGGCGGCTTTTTCCATGCCGATATCGACAAAAGCCGCCTGCATACCCGGCAAGACGCGACTGACGCGTCCTTTATAGATGTTGCCCACGATGCCGCGTCGTGCTTCGCGCTCAATGTGGATTTCCTGCAGAATGCCGCCATCAATGTAGGCAACACGGGTTTCCGAAGGTGTCACATTTACCAGCAGTTCAGCCGTCATCTTGTCCCCTTAACGCTCGCAGTGACTGAAAATGACTCAGCAGCTCACCGGTCTCAACCAGCGGCAATCCCACCACGGCGTGATAGCTTCCATTAATCTTGCGGACAAAATTGCCGCCAAGGCCCTGAATTCCGTACGCGCCGGCTTTATCCATCGGCTCGCCACTGGCGATATAGTGCGAAATTTCCTCCGCCGTCATCTTGCGGAAGGTCACGTCCGTGGTCACCAGGCAATCCAGTTCACGCTGTTTATCAGCCAGCGCTACGGCGGTCATTACCTGATGGGTTTGTCCTGAAAGCTTACTCAGCATCGCGGCGGCGTGCGCGGCATCCTGCGGTTTTTCCAGTACCTCACCGTTCAGCACCACAATGGTATCGGCACCCAGCACCGGCAAATCCTGCGGTGCTACCGCGACGCCCGCGCGCGCCTTATCTGACGCCAGACGACGCACGTACGCTTCGGCCGCTTCTTCTGGCTGACGCTGCTCTTCTACGTGGGTAATCAGGCGTTCAAATTGCAGACCAAGCTGCGTTAACAGCTCACGTCGACGCGGTGAACCGGATGCGAGGTACAGGCTAATCATAGTATTCCTTACTGAACAGCGAATTGACGGCGAATCTTTCTCATCAATAAGAATAGCCAGGGCCACAGGACGCCGTCGACCACACTACTCCAGAAGATTTCCGGGCGGAATGAGACGTTGATCACCAGGAATTCTGCCCAGAAAACAATCACATCCACCGCAAGGGACAGCACCATAACCATTAATGCCTGCTGCCACAACGCTAAGTTTCGGAATAACTGAAATTTAAAGGCCACCAGATACGCGATGATGCTGAAAGCCAGCGCACGCACGCCCAGCGTTGAACCTGCTACCAGATCCATGATGCCACCGAGGAAAAACCCGGTACCAACATTCACCCGATGCGGCAGCGCCAGCACCCAGTAAATCAGGATCAGCAAAAGCCATGAAGGCCGGAACATGAAGATCTGTTCCGGCCACGGCATGATTTGCAGGATGAGGGCAATCAGAAAGGACAGCCAGATAACCCATCGGCCCTGGCTGCGATATCGACTCAAGGCTGGCCTCCGCGTGTGTTCGCAGAATTCCCTTGCGAACGACTGCTATTAGCGGGTTGCGGTGGCCCCATTTGCTGCGATGACTGTAAGGTGTCCGGTGCCGGTGGGCCCATTTCGCCTGCTGGCGGCAAAACCTGCGGCATCATCTGCATCAAACGTTCGTTGGCAACGCGATGCACTTCGTCCGGCGCCATTGGTGCTACGCCGTTGCGATCTGCGCCCCACAGCAGCAACAGATAGCGCAAACGCTGCAAGCCAGCCGCTGGACGCGCCTGAATCACCGTGTAAGCACGCTGCGTATCGACTTTCACCGAGGAGACCACGCCAACCGGATAACCTTCCGGGAAGCGGCCGCCCAGGCCAGACGTAACCAGCACATCGCCCACGCGGATATCGGTGTTGCCCGGCAGATGTTCCAGCTGCAGATCTTCGCTGCAGCCATTACCGGCGGCAATCACGCGAATATCGTTACGCAACACCTGAATCGGCAATGCATGCGATGCATCGCAAATCAGCAATACGCGGCTGGTAACCTGACCGACTGCAACCACCTGACCAACAACCCCTTTATCACTGATCACCGGCTGGCCTTCGTAAACACCGTTTACGCTGCCTTTGTCGATAACCACTTGATCGGTATAAGGATCGGTGCCGGTGGAGATCACCTGCGTCACCATCTTGTGCTCATCCTGGCGCAGCGGCGAGCCAAGCAGTTCGCGCAGACGCGCGTTTTCCTGCTTATATTGCCCCAGCATCAGCAAGTCACTGTTTTTCAGGAAGAGCTCACGGCGCAGTGCTTTATTTTCCAGCTCCAATTGCTGACGTGACGCCAGCGTTTCGGAAACGCCATCAAGAAGTTGTCTTGGCCCGTTGGCCAAAAAATAAAATGGACTGACCGACGTGTCCAGGTAGTTGCGAATCTGGGAAAAGGAGCTCACGCGGCTATCAGCGATAATAATCGCGATAGCCACAATGACTGCCAGAAAGAGGCGCAACTGCAGGGAAGGTCCCCTGCTAAAAATCGGCTTCATAAATTCTGCGTGTTCCTCGACATCAGGGAAGAAGCGTTAGCCGTATAGCCAACGCCTCCAGGGCTGGACGCATCTCGCCGTCGTGCGTTGCAGCAGCAGCGTCAGCATAGGCGCTATTCCCTGCGCAATTTGACCAGGGCCTTAGCCGTTGAGGAATTACTCCTCGCTGAACAAATCGCCGCCATGCATGTCGATCATTTCCAATGCTTTACCACCGCCGCGTGCTACGCAGGTCAGCGGATCTTCTGCCACGACCACCGGAATACCGGTCTCTTCCATCAGCAGGCGATCGAGGTTACGCAGCAATGCGCCACCACCGGTCAGCACCATGCCGCGCTCGGAGATGTCAGAAGCCAGTTCTGGCGGGCACTGTTCCAGTGCAACCATCACTGCGCTCACGATACCGGTTAACGGTTCCTGCAGCGCTTCAAGAATCTCGTTCGAGTTCAGGGTAAAGCCACGTGGCACACCTTCTGCCAGGTTACGGCCGCGCACTTCAATCTCGTGCACTTCATCACCCGGATAAGCAGAACCGATGCCGTGCTTGATGCGCTCCGCAGTCGCTTCACCGATCAGTGAACCGTAGTTGCGGCGGACATAATTAATAATAGCTTCATCGAAGCGGTCACCACCAATACGCACAGAAGAGGAGTAAACCACGCCGTTCAGCGAGATCACTGCTACTTCTGTGGTACCACCACCGATATCAACCACCATCGAACCGGTTGCTTCAGAAACCGGCAGACCTGCACCAATCGCCGCAGCCATTGGCTCTTCAATCAGGAAGACTTCGCGCGCGCCTGCACCCTGTGCAGATTCACGAATGGCACGACGCTCAACCTGGGTCGCACCCACCGGTACGCAGACCAGCACACGTGGGCTTGGACGCATAAAGCTGTTGCTATGCACTTGCTTAATGAAGTGCTGCAGCATTTTTTCGGTGACGAAGAAGTCGGCGATAACGCCATCTTTCATAGGACGGATAGCAGCGATGTTGCCCGGCGTACGGCCAAGCATCTGCTTAGCGTCATGACCGACAGCCGCTACGCTCTTTGGGGAGCCGGCACGATCCTGACGAATGGCAACCACAGAAGGCTCGTTCAACACGATGCCTTGTCCTTTCACGTAAATCAGGGTATTCGCGGTACCCAGGTCAATGGACAAGTCATTGGAAAACATGCCACGAAATTTTTTAAACATACTAAGGGATAATCCTGCAAGCTGGGGGCGGAAAATAAAATCCGCCTACTTTACCAACCACGCGAAGCCGCTACAAGGCGCAAAAACGTTCTGCTTCGGTGAAAAAATACGCTGAATACTTTTTTGGCCTGATCGTAGGGTCTTTTGCCGTAGTTAAATGGCGTTAACACGCCGTTTTAACCTAAATTCTCCCAGCGATAGCGGGCAAATTTCGACATAAAATCTAACATTTCCAGCCGCCAGCATCGCGCGCTCCGGCACAAATAAGCGAGAAAAACAGCCATCAGCCCGCAGTTCGCGCGCTGAAGGTTTAAATTCGATAACGTTGCGAGTGTTTCTTTACATTACTGTTGACCGGCAATGAGGGCGCAAAGAAATCGCCTTGCCCGCCAGAAACACCCAATCCCGACAGCGTTTGCCACTCCGCGCGCGTACGCACACCTGCGGCGAAAACCTGCGTTGGTGATGACTTACACACTTCAAGCAAACTCTGCACAAACAGCTGGTTCTCGGTACGTCGCTCAATGTTGCGTACCAAACCCGGCGCAAGTTTAATCACTTCAATCGGGAATTGCTTGATATAAGCGCTGCTCACCACCGTCAATCCGGCCTGATCCACCGCAATGCGACAGCCAAATGCCGTTAACATATGGAAAACCGGCACTAAACGGCTGATGTGTTGACAAACATCGGCCTCAGCAAGTTCAAATAAAAAACGTTTTCTTTGCGATTTGCTGCACTGCAGCAGTAGTTTTTGCAGCCAGCGCTGGAAAGGCCGCTGCAACAGCGAGTCAATATTCACTGGCAGTGCCAGGGTTTCATCCGGCCACATTTCAGAGAGCGCCGCAATGCGCGTCACCAGTTGGCGATCCCAGCTGTCGGTCATACCCAGCTGCAACACCAGCGGCATAAACTCCGCCGACACCACCTCTTTGTCGCCATCGAACACGCGCGTCAGTAATTCGCGATGATGGACTTTTCCATCCAGCAGCACTGCCGGTTTTTGGTACATTCGCGGGCCACCACGATTGAGCGTGTTCTCCAGCAAGGTCCGCCAGCGCACGCTGCCGCGCCCCATGTCCAGCGTATTGCCTTCGCCAACCGACCAACTGTTGCCGCCCTGCAATGCCGCACGCCGCGTGGCCATCTCCACATTTTCCATCACCTGCGACACACTTTGTCCGCTGCGCCACGCGCTGATGCCGATGTGGATGAGATCATCGCGATCGACCATGCGCATCGGCGGCAGTGAATCGACGGCATTGATCAGTTGGTCGGCAATGCTGTTGGCTTCTTTTAAAGTGCGATGCGGCAGCAAGACGGCGAAATCACTGCGGAAATAACGTGCCAGCAGTGCGCCCGGATAGCGCAGCACAAAGGTCGACAGCATATTAATCAGGTCAAACAGATACTCTTCCACCAGCGTTGGCCCGAGGGTTTCGTGCAGGGTATCGAGATCCGGCAGGCGCACCATCATCACCACGCCGTGCGTGCCGACATCTTCCTGATCTTCCAGCAACGTCGCCAACTGGTTATCGAAGAACAAACGATTGTTGAGACCGGTACGCGAATCCTGCGCCGCAAAAGTGCGAATTAAGGTATCGATGCGTAAACGCTGCTCGCCCGCTTCCTGCAAATCGCCCAGAAGCGTATCAATGGCGCGACTGGCTTTCGGCGGCCACTCCGCCGCATGCTCATCCGGGGAGCGGCGTTCCCCGGCCAGAATGCGATCGGCGCGCGCCTCTAGTTGTTCCATATTGTGCCAGCGCCGATTGAGCCAGCGGTTGGTCATAACCAGCAGCACACACATGATAGCGACGACAGTAAACAGGACCACCAGCGTATAAGTGCCGGTAAAGGAGCGAAACAGGGTTTTGGCGGGATCGAGCACCACTACGCGCAGTTCAAGGCCAGGCGAATGCGTCAGGGGCAAATCGAACTGCACAAAGCGATTGGGCTCATCTTCTAACATCGGATTTTCGTGGCGGGCTAAACTGAATACTAAGGTATCGCCATTCAGCAGCTGCATCTGTTCGGCATTGACCACCGGCATCATGCGCGTTAGCCACTGCGTGATCTCCTGCGGCGATTGTGAAGCCAGGGCTTTATCCACTTCAGTCGCCAGCGTTTGCATGCGCGTTTCTACACGCTGCTGCGACAGCCAGATAAAACTAAAAGCGCAGCCCACCAGCATCAATATCATCGCCAGTAAGCTTAATAAGGTAATAAACGCAGAAAATTTAGTTGTTAATCGCATCCCTGTGCCTGCATCACTGCGGTTATGAACGGTGTTAATCCGTTGGCGCCACTCTGACCACTGGCGCAAACCTGAGCAAAATAGCACAAATCAAGGTGTGATTCAGCGCCAGACTGGCATCAAAATCGCACATAACACAGCTTGATAAGCGCTACGGCGCGAGTATAGCGTTAAACCGTGATGGCCTGACTTTGCTACGGGCTTTTTCGTCCTATTCTCAAAGAGTGCGTTTTGCCAGGAAATTTCACATTTTTCCCCGCAAGTTCGCGCCTGACGCTGAAGTTGAGCATGCTGGTTATAACTTACTATTCACAGGAGAACGTCATGAACCTGAAGCACTTGCTCACAGAAGCCGACGTCACGCCAGAAAGCGTCTTTAATATGCGCCGCCGTCAGGTGCTGAAAGCGTTGGGATTAGGCGCAGCAGCAGCCAGTTTGCCAGGCACGGCGCAAGCCGATGTATTGAGCTGGTTTAAAGGCAATAACCGCCCGCCCGCGCCTGCTGGCAGAGATTTAGATTTCACTAAACCGGCCGAATGGCAGGCTGATTTGCCGCTCACGCCATTTGATAAAGTGTCGGGTTACAACAACTTCTACGAATTTGGTCTGGATAAAGCCGATCCTGCCGCCAATGCCGGCACGCTGAAAACCGATCCATGGAAACTGCGCATCGAAGGGGAAGTTGCCAAACCAATCACGCTGGATATGGATGACATCTTCAAGCGCTTCGCCATGGAACAGCGCATCTATCGCATGCGCTGCGTCGAAGCCTGGTCGATGGTGATTCCGTGGGTCGGCTTCGAGCTCAACAAGCTACTAAAACTGGCTGAACCCACCAGCAATGCACGCTATGTGGCGTTTGAAACGCTGTATGCACCTGACCAAATGCCCGGTCAGAAAGATCGCTTTATCGGCGGCGGGCTGGATTATCCCTATGTAGAAGGCTTGCGGCTTGATGAAGCGATGCACCCGCTGACGCTGCTGAGTACCGGCGTATATGGCAAAGCGCTGCCGCCGCAGAATGGCGCGCCGATTCGCCTGACGGTGCCGTGGAAATATGGCTTCAAAGGGATTAAATCGATCGTGAAGATCACGCTGACGCACGATCGTCCGCCAACCACCTGGAGCCAGATCGCCGCCAATGAGTACGGTTTCTATGCCAATGTGAACCCGCATGTGAATCATCCGCGCTGGTCGCAGGCTACCGAACGCTTTATTGGCGCGGGCGGCATTCTAAAGGTTGATCGCCAACCTACGCTGCTGTTCAACGGCTACGCGAAAGAAGTGGCTTCACTGTATCGCGGGCTGGATTTACGGGAGAACTATTAAGTGCGCCTCACTTTACGCCACATCACCGCGTTAAAAGTCGTGCTGCATCTGGCGGCTTTTCTGCCGTTTGTTTATCTGTTCATGGCGGCGAGCCAAGGTTGGCTGAGCGCCGATCCGGCGAAAGATATCCAGCATTTTACCGGCAGAATGGCGCTGAAGTTACTGCTTGCCACACTGCTGGTCAGCCCATTAACGCGCTACCTGAAACAGCCGCTGCTGATTCGTACCCGCCGCCTGCTCGGCGTGTGGTGTTTCGCCTGGGCCAGTTTGCATCTCACCAGCTACTACTTGCTGGAACTTGGCTACGATCATCTGCGTTTGCTCGGTAGCGAGTTGGTTTCTCGTCCTTATTTGTTACTGGGGATGATCAGCTGGACGATTCTCTTCGCCCTCGCCATCACCTCATTTCAACGCATGCAGCGCAAACTAGGTCGTCGCTGGCAAACGCTGCATAATGGCGTCTATCTGGTCGCGATCCTCGCACCTATCCACTATCTTTGGTCAGTGAAAGTGTTGTCCCCGCAGCCGGTAATCTACGCTGTGCTGGCCATTGCGCTGTTAGCGTGGCGTTACAATAAGTTGCGTAAACTTCTCTCCAGATAATCCCCGCACGGTTGTGTTCCTCCCGCGAGATCTGTTAAAAAGTGTGGCCTTCGGGCCGCATTCGATCAACTTCGCAGATAAGACCAGTATTTTGCTGCGAATGTCGACGAAACGGATATAATGCCCGGCTTTATTGCAAGCGAAGTCTTCTTTTTCATCCTCAAGGGTGACAAACGCAAGATGGCGCGGTATTTTACGCGATGCCTTACTGATTGCAGGAGATAGCAGCAAGATGGCGCACAAATTTCACATACTGCTTTTGAACGGTCCCAATTTGAATTTACTGGGAACGCGCGAGCCTGATAAGTATGGTCACACCACGCTGGCGCAAATCGTCGGCGATCTGACGCAACAGGCCGATCAGCACCATGTGAAATTGAGTCATTTGCAATCGAACGCAGAGTTTCAGTTGATTGACCGTATTCACGAAGCCCGCGGCAACGTGGATTACATCATCATCAATCCTGCTGCGTTCACGCATACCAGCGTTGCACTGCGTGATGCCCTGTTGGCGGTTAGCATTCCTTTTATTGAGGTGCATCTCTCGAACGTGCATGCACGCGAACCGTTCCGACATCACTCCTATCTTTCCGATGTATCTGCCGGCGTCATCTGTGGACTTGGCGCTGATGGATACTCGTGGGCTTTACAAACGGCAGTAAAACGCCTGTCACATTCCAATTAAACAGAGTACGGAACCACACTCATGGATATTCGTAAAATTAAGAAACTGATCGAACTGGTTGAAGAGTCTGGCATCTCCGAGCTGGAAATCTCCGAGGGCGAAGAGTCCGTTCGTATCAGCCGTTCACCTGCAAATGCCGGCTACCCAATGATGCAGCAAGCTTATGCTGCACCAATGATGCAGCAGCAGCCTGCGCTGGCGACCGCTGTGGCACCTGCCGCACCGGCTGCAGCAGAAGCCGCTAAACCAGAAATCAGTGGCCACATCGTGCGTTCACCGATGGTGGGTACCTTCTATCGCACCCCAAGCCCAGACGCGAAAGCCTTCATTGAAGTTGGCCAGAAAGTGAATGCTGGCGACACCCTGTGCATCGTTGAAGCGATGAAAATGATGAACCAGATCGAAGCCGACAAATCCGGCGTTGTGAAGGCGATTCTGGTCGAAAGCGGCCAACCGGTTGAATTTGACGAGCCGCTAGTCATCATCGAATAACGAGGCGAAGCATGCTGGATAAAATTGTCATTGCTAACCGTGGTGAGATCGCGCTGCGCATTCTGCGTGCCTGCAAAGAGCTGGGCATTAAGACTGTTGCCGTGCACTCCACCGCGGACCGTGACCTGAAGCACGTGCTGCTGGCAGACGAAACCGTCTGCATTGGCCCGCCACCTTCGGTCAAAAGCTACCTGAACATCCCGGCACTGATCTCCGCCGCTGAAATTACTGGCGCGGTCGCTATCCATCCGGGTTACGGCTTCCTCTCTGAGAACGCCGATTTCGCCGAGCAGGTTGAGCGCTCAGGCTTTATCTTCATCGGCCCGAAAGCCGACACCATTCGCCTAATGGGCGACAAAGTGTCTGCGATTACCGCCATGAAGAAAGCCGGCGTACCAACCGTGCCAGGTTCTGATGGCTCGCTGACCGACGACATGGAAAAAAACCGTGCCTTCGCTAAGCGCATCGGTTATCCGGTGATCATCAAAGCTTCCGGCGGCGGCGGCGGTCGCGGTATGCGCGTCGTGCGCAGCGACAAGGATCTTGAGCAATCCATCAACATGACGAAAGCGGAAGCCAAAGCGGCTTTCAACAACGACATGGTGTACATGGAGAAGTACCTCGAGAATCCACGCCACATCGAGATTCAGGTGCTGGCCGACGGCCAGGGTAACGCTATCTATCTGGCCGAACGTGACTGCTCAATGCAGCGTCGTCACCAGAAAGTCGTTGAAGAAGCACCAGCGCCAGGCATTACGCCGGAACTGCGCCGCTATATCGGCGAGCGCTGCTCTAAAGCCTGTATCGACATCGGCTATCGCGGTGCGGGTACGTTCGAGTTCCTGTACGAAAACGGTGAGTTCTACTTCATCGAGATGAACACCCGTATTCAGGTTGAGCATCCGGTGACTGAAATGATCACCGGTGTCGATCTGATCAAAGAGCAGCTGCGTATTGCTGCTGGTCAGCCGCTGTCGATCAAACAGGAAGACGTGGTGATTCGCGGCCATGCGGTGGAATGCCGTATTAACGCCGAAGATCCGAATACCTTCCTGCCAAGCCCAGGCAAGATCACCCGCTTCCACGCGCCGGGCGGCTTCGGTGTTCGTTGGGAATCGCATATCTATGCCGGTTACAGCGTGCCACCGTACTACGATTCCATGATTGGTAAGCTGATTACCTACGGTGAAAACCGTGACGTGGCAATCTCGCGCATGAAAAATGCGCTGGCGGAACTGATCATCGACGGCATCAAGACCAACATTGAGCTGCAGATGAAAATCATGTCCGACGAAAACTTCCAGCAGGGTGGCACAAACATCCACTATCTGGAGAAAAAACTCGGCCTGCAAGAGAAGTAATCGCAGCGCAGAGCAAGACAGAGGCCGGTTAACTCCGGCCTTTTTCATTTTTGTCGCCTTTGAGGTTACATAATGGATTGGCGTTTTTTACAAGCGAACAAAGAGGCGCGCTGGTCGTTTTATCTGACGCTGGCCTACCTTGCCGTTTGGGGACTTTCTGCCTGGCTGGGCGGCAATGAGATCGGCTTCTTTGGCTTACCAAGATGGTTCGAGCTTTCGTGTCTGTTCGCCCCGCTGCTGTTTATTGTGTTGTGCTGGCTGATGGTGCGCGTGCTGTTCCGCGACATGTCGCTGGAGGATAACGATGGACTCTGAAATCATTCTTCCGCTGTTGGCCTATCTGGTGCTGATCGCCGCACTGTCGGTGTTTGCGATGCGCAAGCAGCGTCAGGGCAACTTCCTGAGCGAATACTTCCTCGGCAGCCGTTCAATGGGCGGCTTTGTGCTGGCCATGACCATCACCACCACTTACATCAGCGCCAGTTCATTCATTGGCGGCCCCGGTGCAGCCTATAAATATGGTCTTGGTTGGGTGCTGCTGGCGATGATTCAGGTGCCCGCCGTCTGGCTTTCTCTCGGCGTATTAGGCAAGAAATTCGCGATTCTGGCGCGTCGTTACAATGCTGTGACGCTCAACGACATGCTTTATGGCCGCTACGGCAGCACGTTGCTGATTTGGCTCTCCAGTATCAGTTTATTGGTGGCGTTTATTGGCGCGATGACCGTGCAGTTCATCGGTGGCGCGCGTCTGCTGGAAACCGCTGCGGGTATTCCTTACGACACCGGCCTGCTTATCTTCGGCGGCACCATCGCGCTTTACACCGCTTTCGGTGGCTTCCGCGCCAGCGTGCTGAACGATGCGATGCAAGGCATGGTGATGCTGATCGGCACCTTCCTGCTCCTCTTCGCAGTGATCCACCAGGCGGGCGGGCTGGAAAGCGCAGTAACCAAACTGCATAACATCGATCCACAACTGACGTCGCCGGAAGGCGTTGGCAATGTCATCAATCCAACCTTCCTTAGCTCGTTTGCGGTGCTGGTGTGTTTCGGTGTGATTGGCTTGCCCCACACTGCGGTGCGCTGTATTTCTTATAAAGACAGCAAAGCCATGCATCGTGGCATTGTGCTCGGCACCATTGTGGTGGTGATCCTGATGTTTGGCATGCATCTGGCCGGTGCGCTGGGCCGCGTGATTTTGCCCGATCTCACCATCCCCGATCGCGTGATCCCCACGCTGATGATTACCGTGTTACCGCCGATGGCGGCAGGCGTATTTCTTGCGGCGCCAATGGCGGCCATTATGTCGACTATTAACGCGCAGCTGCTGCAATCCTCCGCTACGCTGATCAAAGATCTCTACCTGCGTATTGCACCGCAGCACAGTGAAAATGAGGCGCGCCTGCGCCTGCTGTCAGGCACTATCACTTTCGTGCTTGGCGTGCTGCTGCTGCTGGCGGCGTGGAATCCGCCCGATATGATTATCTGGCTGAATCTGCTGGCATTTGGTGGCCTTGAAGCAGTTTTTTTGTGGCCGCTGGTGCTGGGCTTGTATTGGGAGCGCGCCAATTCGACGGGTGCGATCAGCGGCATGCTGGTCGGCGCGGGATGCTACACGCTGCTTGCCAGCCTGAATATTGAATGGTGGGGTTTCCACCCGATCGTTCCGTCATTGACCTTAAGCCTGCTGGCCTTCCTGGTGGGTAATCTGTTTGGCCGCACGCCTGCAACGCATGCAGCGGCACTGGAATAAAGAGAAACGCTATGCCTTGGATTCAAATCAAAATTAACAGCACCGGCGAAAACGCCGAAACCCTGAGCGATGCGCTGATGGATGTTGGCGCCGTGTCGGTCACTTTCCAGGATACGCACGACAATCCGGTTTATGAGCCGCTGCCAGGCGAAACGTTGCTGTGGGGCGATACCGATGTCATCGGCCTTTTCGACGCCGAAACCGAGATGAGCGATGTGGTGGCCGAGTTAAGTCAGCACCGGCTGCTGGGATCCGCGTTTCGCCATAAGATCGAGCAGATCGAAGACAAAGATTGGGAACGTGAATGGATGGATAACTTCCACCCGATGCGTTTCGGTGAGCGTCTGTGGATCTGCCCAAGCTGGCGCGATGTGCCGGATCCAGATGCCGTCAATGTGATGCTGGATCCGGGCCTTGCATTTGGTACCGGCACGCACCCCACCACGTCGATGTGTTTGACCTGGCTTGATGGACTGGATCTGCAAGGCAAAACGGTGATCGACTTTGGCTGTGGCTCCGGCATTCTCGCTATTGCCGCACTAAAATTAGGCGCAGCGCAGGCGATCGGTATTGATATCGATCCGCAGGCGATTCAGGCCAGCCGCGATAATGCCGAACGTAATGGCGTCTCTGAGCGTCTGGCGCTTTATCTGCCTCATCAGCAGCCTGATAACTTGCAGGCTGACGTGGTCGTCGCCAATATCCTCGCCGGTCCGCTGCGCGAATTGGCGCCGCTGATTAGCGTGCTGCCTAAAGCGGGTGGGCATCTTGGATTGTCCGGTGTGCTGGCAAGCCAGGCTGAAAGCGTGTGTGAAGCCTACGCCGAACAATTTGAACTTGATCCGGTTGCCGAGAAAGAAGAGTGGTGCCGCATCACTGGCGTACGTCGTTAATCCTCTCATTCCCCCATGCCAGCGCACTAAATGCCTGGCATGTAACCATTTGGCTTGAGACCAGTCTCAAACCTCAGGCGCTTCTGATCTACTGCTGTTTCTTTACATATTAGTCATTACAATCCTGCTCCAGGCGATAGCGCTATCCCTGCTGGCAATGCCTTTGTGGCATTACACGTCGATAAATCGCTTAAGTAATGGACTATGAAAAAGAAACTTTGTTTACTCGCTTTGCTTTCGAGCATGGCTTCCTACACGCATGCCCATGATACCGCCTGGTCTTATGAAGCTCCGGCTGAATGGGGCAATTTAAGCACCGACTTTCAGACCTGCAAAAGTGGTGTAAATCAATCACCTGTCGACATACGTCAGGCAGTAAATGGTCAGCTTCCGCCGCTTACGTTGAGCTATCAAGCCAGGAAAGAGTCGATCGTCAATAATGGCCACACCATCCAAATTAATGTGAAAGAGGGTGATGCCCTTAAGCTTGATGGTGAAGACTTTACGCTGCGCCAATTCCATTTCCATACCCCAAGTGAAAACCTAATTGATGGCAAACGCTATCCGATGGCGGCGCATTTTGTTCATGCCAGTAAGGATGGTCATTTAGCTGTGGTTGGCGTGATGTTTGAAGCTGGCGCAGTAAACCCTGCGCTGGCAGAAATCCTGCGTGAAATGCCTGCTGAAGTGAACAAGGAAATGGCCCTGAAGCACTCTCTCAACCTCAGTGCATTAATTCCGGGCGACAAACACTACTATCGCTTTAGTGGTTCACTTACTACGCCACCCTGCACCGAAGGCGTACGCTGGCTGGTACTTAAGCAACCGGTTTATGCATCGGCTGAACAGCTGAAAAAGTTCACCAGTTTACTGGGAGAACATGGTAATAGCCGTCCAGTACAACCGCTGAATGGTCGCGTGATCGTCGAATAACCTACATTATTGCGCTCTGACTGCGTTCTGCTCTATGCCATTGGTATAGAGCAGTTCTTTTAGATGTCTATGTGCCATTTTCATTTCTCACAAAAACCAATTAGTACAATTAATAATCATATTGCCGTCATTTCTCTGGCTAATTACCTGAAGTGGCGGTTTTTATGTTGTGATTTCGGTCATGTTTTGAGAAAAATTTTTGTACACAATTTCAGCATATTTTTTTAATCATATGAAATATAAAGATTAATACCTTTCCTTGTGCCTGATAAGTTGATTTCCCTGTTCTCTAACGGCGAATTGTTCAAAGTTTGGCCTTTCATCTTCTTTAAAAAATGCGTAATATACGCCGCCTTGCGAACAGTTAGGGTCACTTCTTTTTCATGCGCATTGGACAACATCAGCTACGTAATCGACTCATTGCTGCGCCTATGGCCGGAGTATCCGATAAGCCATTTCGCACCCTGTGTTATGAGAACGGCGCCGGTATGACTGTCTCCGAGATGTTGTCGTCGAACCCGGAAGTTTGGGCCAGTGACAAATCCCGTTTGCGTATGGTGCATAGTGACGAGCCTGGTATCCGCGCCGTGCAAATTGCCGGTTGCGATCCTGATGAGATGGCTGCTGCCGCGCGCATTAATGTGGCGTCTGGCGCGCAGGTTATCGATATCAACATGGGCTGCCCGGCCAAAAAAGTGAATCGTAAGATGGCAGGTTCAGCGCTGCTGCAACATCCGCAACTGGTGGAGTCGATTCTCACCGCAGTGGTAAATGCAGTGGATGTACCGGTTACGCTGAAGATTCGCACCGGCTGGGACAAAGAAAATCGTAATTGTGTAGAGATTGCCCAATTGGCTGAACGCTGTGGCATTCAGGCTCTCACCATTCATGGCCGCACGCGCGCCTGTTTGTTTGAGGGATTTGCTGAATACGACAGCATTCGGACAGTTAAGCAGAGCGTTTCCATTCCGATCATCGCGAATGGCGACATTACTGACCCGCATAAAGCCAGAGCGGTGCTCGACTATACCGGAGCCGATGCTCTTATGGTTGGCCGTGCCGCTCAGGGAAGACCGTGGATCTTCCGGGAAATCCAGCATTATCTGGACACAGGGGAGCTGCTGGCACCGAAGCCGCTGGCTGAAGTGAAGCAAATGCTGATTGGACACATACGGGAGCTGCACGACTTTTACGGTCAGCGCAAAGGATACCGTATTGCCCGAAAACACGTTTCCTGGTATTTGCAGGAAAGTGCTCCTGATGACCAGTTTCGGCGCACATTCAACGCCATAGAGGATGCCAGCGAACAGCTGGAGGCGTTGGAGGCATACTTCGAAAATCTTGCGTAAACGAAATAAAGAGCTGAAAGAACTATGTTCGAACAACGCGTAAATTCTGACGTACTCACCGTTTCTACCGTTAACTCTCAGGATCAGGTGACCCAAAAGCCACTGCGTGATTCGGTTAAACAGTCACTGAAGAACTATTTTGCTCAACTGAACGGTCAGGATGTAAGTGACCTGTATGAGCTGGTATTGGCAGAAGTCGAGCAGCCTCTGTTGGACATGGTGATGCAGTACACCCGTGGCAACCAGACCCGTGCAGCTCTGATGATGGGTATCAACCGCGGTACCCTGCGTAAGAAGCTGAAAAAATACGGCATGAACTAATCATTCCGTGTAACCTATTGATTAAATTGGCGCAAACCTTCTCAGGCTGCGCCTTATTCATATATAGTTATACAGTTGTTTATACTAAAGTGGATTGTTAAAAATTTTGATATGAGTAGGTGAGATACAGGCACACTCAACTATCAGAACAATATCAATGTACTTTCATTGAAACTTATTGGATAACTAAAGCAAATCTATAATGTGCCGATAATGGAATTACTCGGCACCAAGGTAGCTATACTAAGCTAACCTTATAGATAGAAATGAGGCTACTAGCACTCGCACTTTCTGTGATTGATTTAGTTTATCTCATTTACAATTATCGCATGGTCGTAGCAGAGAGTAAGGATAGCAATATGAAATTTATTAATATTCCTTCTACTGATTTACCGGAAATCAATGCATTTGTTAAAGAATGCGTTAACAAGGGCCAGTGGACTTTGTTCCGCGCTGAGAAAGCTGACTCATCAGACTGTAAGATTGAGTATTATTTAAAAGCTGATAAAGACTTCTTTGCGCTTAACGAAAATGGCAAGGTGATTTCTGTTTTCCAAAGCGTTCATGAAGGCTTTCAAATGAATGAAGTCGTTCACTTTTCAGATGTACCTAAACCTGAATCATTAAGCAATTTAGCATCACTGCAACATGCACGCGCAATGTAACTAGTTGATAAAAGGGATTTTATGGGACTTTTCACGGCTAACACCAAATGGGTTCTTTTTCTTTCCTCACACGATGAGCCAGAAGATAGACATATTACTGACCTTGCCCATGGGGTGTTTTGTCTTGAAAGCAAAGGAATTAAAAAAGAGTCGATTGCAGTATATATTGATGGTAAGAACCGAAGAAACATTGAGAAATTATTCTCGGTGGGGACGTCTAATGCTTATACAATCAAAAGCACTGACACTTTCTTTTCAGATTCGGCACAGAATACTTACGAAAATATTGTCATGTTTGTCACGGGACATGGAAATAGCAATGGTTTAGATTCTAGCCCTCCAATTACTCCTTACAAGCTTTTAGACTCCCTAAAATCAACACCAGAACTTAAAAAAGCCGTTATATACCTTGGTCAGTGCTTTGCAGGTGTGTTTAATTATCTCCCCGCAGGCAAAAGAGGTAAGGAAGACAAAGATGTCATTTTCATGGGGGCAACCAGCCTTCACGAAAGCCTTAGCACTTCCACCACAGAAAATGTAAATGGCATAGATTTACCTTGGGTAGCTAATCAATTTTTGTTGCATGTTTTCAAGTGGATATCATCGCCTCAAGATATTGATGGAGATGGTAAAAATACAGTAATTGATTCTTACAAATATGCTGGAATATCATCTAACATGATGAATCGGCGCACAAAGATATTATCCTTTGTAGATGCCGTAAATATTCACGAGCAGTGGCAGTTCGCGAAAAAAGATCATGAGCAAGACGTCGCTGACGCAGATAAGCTTCTTACTTTCCGGGCATTAGACCAGCAATATTATTCAAAGTTAAACATAAACTATATTCATCAAGAGTGTTGGATTTTGAATTCAGTGCCAGCTCAGCAAATTGAATTTTAATAGCACTAGATGTCGATTCTTACCTTATGCATCCTTGATAAGAATACAAATAACTAACGGAACAACACTTTAAGCAGGTGAAATAGTTTTTTCATCTGCTTAAAGGTTACCGCGTGGGGCTTCCCGTCAAAGAATGACACACGGGACAGCTCTTTCAGCAGGTGAAATAGCCGATTATGAGTATTAACCCATGATTTAATTACATTTTTCACCTGCTTATACTGCTGTCCAGTCTGGTATTCACCACAAACGATGATTCAGGACCCCTTTTGCCACCGTTGCCAGTGGATAAACAGGGTGCTGTTTTCGCAATCCAGTTGGTTTAATACTCTGTTTTCTAATAGTTTTAGCAACCGTCGCCCGGTTAACATTCAGAAGCCTCGAGATTTCGCTGATACTACACACGGCCTCGCCATTTTTAACCTCGATGGCAACCTCATTCGCATGTAAAATTCTCAATCTCATTGATTTATCTCCAGTTAATTTCGCCAACCAGTTGATTATGGTGCTGACGCCGCCATGAAAATGCAAAAACCAGCCGTTTTCCGCGGGGCCGCCGCCTCGTGGACGAGGTACCCCGCCGGGAGGACCCGCTCATTTTCCCCGCCTGTACAGCCGCAGCATTGGCCATAGACAGGCACAGAGCATGTAAGCTGTTGTTTATCCCATCCATCCTCACTTTGGTCATCCGTGTAATCGGCAAGAAATTTTGCTGATTGATCGCAGAGAATTTCAGTACAGGTACTGTCTTTGCACTCAGCCGTAAATTTGGTCGAATGCTCCGTACACCTGCAGAGCAATCACTTAGGCTGCGTTGACTTCACCAGTCCGCGATAGTCGAGAGGGGCCACCCCGGCATCAATACGGACCTTATAGGTCACCCCATCGACCGTAAACCCTTCCTGCTGCTCCAGATAAGGCGTGTCCTGACCGTCAAGGTAGGCTACCTCAATGGTGTCCGAACCCTGTCCGGCGGTGACGTACCACGTTTCGGGATCGGCCTTATCCAGACGTGGCTCAATCACCGGCTCGCCCATACGGTTGACCGGGTTATAAACGCCGGGGTTAGGCGCGTTGACGGTCGCCGTGCTCAGAAGTGTCTGCAGGACCGCCGCCTCCAGCGCCGCCGGGGCCAGAATATACGCAGGCGTAATGTTGAGCGGATTGTCCTCACTGTCCTTCTGCAGACGCATTCGCGCCCGGGCCTCAACCATGCCCGCAAAGTCGGGTGAGCAGGCAAGCAGGTTAGTACGTTCATTGCTGAACAGCGGTTTGCCGTCGGACAGCTTCGGGTTATTAATGAGAATGGCGTAAACCAGGTCGCCCACCGTGCGGGCAGCGGCGCGCCCCATCCGTTGAGGAATGGTGGTCAGCTGGCTCAGGTCATCGTTGATAATCGCCTGGCGGGTGATGGAAAAGAGGTTACCGTAGGTGGCCAGCGCTATCGGCTCACCGCCGTCCGACGTGGTGATGTAATGATACTCTGCTCCCTCTGCCACTTTTTGCAGCGAGCCAAAGGTGTTCAGGCCGACGCGTCGCGCTTCATGGAAGTTCGACAGCGTGCCCTTCTTCGTCCAGTGCATAAAGGTTTCACCGGACTGCTCCCAGCCCGTCAGCAAAGACTTTTCAGCCCCACCCGCCAGGATGCTGCTGAAGTCGCTGGTGGTGTGGGTAAAGGCCATGCCCACTATCTGCCCGCGTCCCAGACCTGCCAGCCCTACACCGCGATCGGCAAGGGAAGCGCGAGCCATATCAAACAGGCTCATTGAGGCGTAGGGGTTATCCCGTTCGGCCTTTTCATGGCCAAGCCGTGCAGACAGTCCCTGACTAATGCCATCCCCGGTGATGTTCCCGTTTCCCGCATAGATATGGTTTGCGGTGTATTTAATGGACGGCGTACTGTTTTTGCCCATCTCGCTGAGCAGCTTTTCGCGGGCCTGTTCAACCTGGCACGCTGCATCCTCAATGCAGGATGACTGCAGCACCTGATACTGGGTGCCAAACAGGCCGAAAAGGTTTTTGATTTCGTTGATGCGCTGCTGTTCGGCAGACAGCCCCTGCGGGGCCGAGGCCTGCGGAGGCATTATCATGTTTTTCAGTGGCTGCGGCATGTCTCTGAACTCCTCTGTTCGCTTTGATTCCAGCCGTGCCATGGCGGTCACGGCGGGAGCCAGTTCGTCGGCAAAGCCCATCTCGACGCATTCGCGGCCGTTCAGCCACGTTTCGCCTTCCAGCATGGGCACCAGCTCATCACGCGTTTTCCCCGTCTTCGCGGCATACGCAGGAATGAGCACATCTTCCACCTTGTCCAGAAGGTCGGCATAGTCCCGCATTTCGTGGGAGTTGCCGCCGGAAATGCCCCACGGCTTGTGGATCATCATCATGGCATTTTCCGGCATGATGACTTTGTCGCCCGCCATCGCGATAACGGAGGCCATCGACGCGGCAAGGCCATCAATATGCACGGTCAGGGAGGCCGGATGTTTACGCAGAAGGTTGTAAATGGCGATGCCGTCAAATACGTCTCCGCCAGGAGAGTGGATGCGGAGGATAATTTTCTTCACCGGCCCCAGCGCGGACAGCTCGTCTGCAAACTGGCGGGCAGAGACCCCCAGCATGCCGATTTCATCATAAATCCGGATTTCCGCCGTGCCGGGTGAGCGGGCCTGCATCGAATACCAGCGCTTCATAGCCAAGCCCCCAGTGAATGGGTGTGCCAGTAAATCACGCTGTTGCGCACAATCTGGCCCTTTGTGGGTACCGGCATGTCCGGATGCTGCCTGCGGACCATCGCCTGGTATTCGCGGATTTTCTCTAACGTGGCGGCGTCCAGGTGGACGGTTTCCCCTTTCTTTGACTTCATCATGAGCTGTCACCTGCTTACTGGATGAATTAACAGTATCAACCTGTAAAAGCGGTAAATCAACACAGATTAATCAGGATAAGTGGTTACTCAGAAACGGGCATAAAAGTGCCGGATTAATCCGGCAGTCATGCTTATCCAGCGAAAACGAAAACATAAAAAAATAAAAATAATGGTTTAACTGTTCACCTGTTCACCTTTGCCATTTTTCCTATTTAAAACATGAGATTAAGGGGTGATGAGTTTGCAGAAAAGTATTCACCAGTGTTCACCTCAAGTGGTCACCCTGAACTTAAAAAGGTGAACAGGTGAATACTTGGTGAAGAGTTAATATTAAAGTGTTCACCCTGTATCCCTATGTTATTAAATGGATTTTCAACAAGGTGAACAGTGGTGAACACTTATCCATTAACTTTTAAATTTCGCTGTCAGGTTCGTCGCACTGGGGCATCCATTCGTTGGTATCTGGATTGAGCAGAAGGTTTGACCTCATCCCCTGTTTTGTCTTTTTCCTCTCGTACACGTTTCCATACTCCGCCATAGCACCCGGCATATCAGTGCCGAACCGCGTGAGCGATACTGGCTTACTTAGCCCGTTTGAGCGCATGAATTGCAGATAGGCGTGGTACAGATAACGACGCGGGCGGAATGGCGTGATGTCCGCGTTGCCAATCAGCATCCCGTCACAAGCAACTGACGCCATCAGATAGCCGCAAAAATCCACCAGCGAATCTCCGTCACGTTTGATGGCCAGCGCTTCTTCAGATTTCTGCTGCTCAAACAGCAGATGCTTTGCGTCAGACTGGACGGCAAACCGCTCCAGCATGTGACGGATGATCACCGGCAGTTCTGCCTCAATCTTTTCCGTCAGCAGCGGATCGCGCTCACATTCCGGCACGACCTGAGAGAAGTTGAAAATCACCCGGCGCCGCGAGATACCCCCGCTGCGATCGCTGAACGTCATGGCGTTATTGTTCACGGCCAGCACCACGGCGGGAATGCGTGTTGAATAAGGGGGCTTATGCTTGGGGTCAATTGCAACCTTATCGCCCCCCGTAATAGCTTTTATACCCGCACCATCACCGGCATACCGCGTCATATCGGGCATGATGATAAGAGAGAATCCAACCAGCAGCGCCCTTTCACGCGGCTCTTCCAGGGCCTTCATACTTGCAGAAACGGTATTAACCTTGCCTGCCAGCATGGTGCACACCTCAGCCATGACGCTCTTACCGCTCCCCCCCGCGCCCGTAACCTCGAGGAACAATTGCCAGTCATAACGGTTAGCCATAACCATGTACAGTGCGGCCAGAACGCGATCCGCTTTGCGCTGGTTGCCGCCTGTTGACCAGCTCAGCCATTTCCAAAAGGCCGGCGCATGAGTCTGCAGCGATTCCCCTTCTGCAGCCGGAATGAAATCGACGCCACTGGCCATCAGCAACCAGTCGTCTTTTTTATGCTCCCGAAACGCCCCTTTGCGGGTATCAAATACGCCGTTACGGAAGCCGATAAGATGACGTTCGGTTGACCCCATGACTGGCAGGCTCAGCTTCATGGTATCGACCGTGTTTTTCATTGCGGTCATTGAATAAGGCACGCCAGACTCGATGAAGACAGCGGCCATCTCCCGGGCCAGCGATTTATCACTGACAGGCTCCCAGAAAATACCGTTGTAATGATGAACGATGTCAGAATCACCCTGCAGAGAAAGCAGACCATCGTAGTGACTCAGCAGTACCTCACCCCGCTGGCTTGGCCCCATCTGCGCCAGGGATGACGTGGCCGCATCGGTAACGCGTTTCTTCTTATCCGGTTTTGGCAGAGGCCAGAGGCGATTAGCCCGGTCGGAATCGGTCAGAACGGATTTAATACCATCCTCTCCAATCAGACCCGCCACCAGCCTGATGCGGTTTTCCTTTTGCTTTGCGCTATCAGTGAGCAGAAGGCCACGCTGAATGAGCTCATCAGGCGTGACGCCATGGCCAACAACCAGCTTTTTCAGTTGCCCAGCCAGGACACCGTAGGCCGATGATTTATCCTGATGGCGTGCAGCAGCGGCCGCCGCTTCCTTTTTATCCAGATTATGACCATTAACCCACTTATACACGCAGGAGAAGAGCGCATCGGACATGGCTTCATGTTGAAGGATTGAGTCAGTCATTTTGGCAGCCCTCCGCTCATCTGAAACTTACCAAGCAAAGGGTGGTACCAGTATGCTGACCCGTATTTTCGTTTGGCCGAACGCAGTATCAAATGGGCCGCTTCACGAAACTTCTCGTCCTGCACCAGGTAACCACCCGCTTTGTGTCGCAGCAGGATCACACCGGAGTTTTTAGCCAGCTCTTCGGCTTTCTTGGTCGAAATGCCGAACTCCGCTGCCAGCGAGCTGACTGGGGCCATCCCGGGTGGAATGGTGCCGCCCTGTGAGTCCACCAGCGCATTGAGACGAGCCTCGAGATCCTCAACACGCTCGGTAAGTGCTACTACCCGTCCGGCAAGCTCATTGAACTTCACGTTACTGATCATCGTTGCGCTCCTTTCACTTCAGCCGGTTCGGTCATGCCAGAGGACGCAGCTGCATCCAGTTCCTGGCAGGCAAGACAAACGAGTGTCAGTAGCGCATCAATGCACCAGCCCTCCTCGTTATCTCCTGTGGTATCGCTGACGGCACAAATCACGCCGCGCGCCTGGTGAAGGAAATTGCGGGCATTGCAAGATGCATCAATCAGCTCAGAGCGGGTCAGATTATTATGCATGGCTCACCTCCGGGGAAACGGGGATGAAGCTCAAGAACTGTGGGCAATACTGATATTTGGGACGAGTTTGGGTATGCTTGTTCTTAGCCATAGCTGTTACTCCGAGTAACGGTTTGGTAAGAAGCCCGGTTAGTGTTCCCGCACTGCCGGGCTTCGCGCCTTTAAGGTGTATGTCACCTTTATTTTTTAAGCTAGCCCAAAGTGAAATACACCTCAAGTCTTTTTTTCTAACGTATCTTGCGTATACTGAAATACACCTAACATAAGGAGTTCCAGGAATGGCAACAGGTGCCAAGAACGCTAAGTCACAAATGACCACCGTTAGAATCCCCCATGAAGTAATGGAAGATATAGAACGACTACGGGAAGATGGTGAAAGCACCGCAGGTTTTTTGGTTACAGCAGCCAAAGGTGAGATAAAACGCCGCCAACGGAAGTTCGCGCGTGACAATGACGAAGGTTCTCTGTAGCCAGCGTTTACTAGGTAACTCCTTAGTATCCTTTGTCGCTTCAGTAACACTCCAGAGTAATGATTGAAATTCCAAGCTCCCATTTTTGAGAGCGAATTTCGTCGACGCAAATTTTGTACATCAGGATTACCGGCCCATAAGTTCATATTCATGCCAGTTCCCCGTGCTCAGTCAGCCAGCTTTTCGTCGGGCAGGCGAAGGCAGCGACGGCTATGTGGGTTGTTGACGTTATTAACGACTGGAGGATGGCGCACCCACCAGAGCACATCAGAAAGGAGCCAGGCGCAGCTGTTGCGACCAAAGTGGCAACGGGCAGGAAAGCGACCTTCCTGCTCCATCTTCCAGCGCGAAGAGCGGGAAAGACTGGTGATTTCACCGCATTCATCCTCACGAATGCGCTTGTCATATTTGAGAGCATATTCATTGAGAATGGCGCGGCGTTGTTCTGGATTAGGCGGGATAAAGACTGCTTTGGACATGCTGCCTCCACTGTGTTTGTGTTGTTGGAGGCAAGAGTACTGGCTGGTTACACAGGTATCCATCGAGAATGGAATCTATTGAAAGAAAGGTTGATCCATCGAAAGAAATTCAATCCATTGAAAAAAACGCAAAGGTCATTTCGCAAAAATAGACGACATAAAAAGCTGAATTTGTTGAATAAAAACTCAATGGCTGTGATTCATATAACGTTCTGTTAAAGACAGCGAGCAGACATGAACATTAATGAAAGATAATGGATATATAGTAACGATAATCATTAATATCGTTTAGTCATCGCCTATTACCGATTTCAATGCCACGGACGCCTTGGCGGCAAAGGTTGATTTTCCGACGCCTTTTGTCGTTAATGATTCTCGCTCAATCAGGCAAAGCACATCTTTATATATTTCAGAAATAGTTGGCTTATCTGAACGACCATATTTTTTAGATGGGTGCTTATCTGCGAGAAGTTTGATCAGCAGACCCATCATTTTTAAAGTGCCCGCTTCTTCATCTGATTTACGGTGCTGACCTCGACCGGTCTTCCTTACCTGGGCGGCAAGTTCGACAAGTGACCGTCCACCAAAGGCCATCATGTAGTTTTGCCAGTCGTTGGTATAATAAAAAGATTCAATTGCCTCTTTTCCTCGCTCAATGATTTCCTCTGGTGTCACACCTATTCTCATATAATCATGAGCGGCAGCAAATACGAGGTCAGCATCTAACTCTTCAGAAACGCTTCCCACACGAATCTTTAAAAATCGTATGTTTCTGATAACAGACTTTCTTATATCCTGAATTTCCTCAGCGGCTTCATTGCTTATATCTTTAATCTTTGAATTAGGATTTAGTCCATACAGCGCATTTACAACTTCTGTAATCGTAACCAGTCGTTGCGATGCTAATCTTTCAAAAGGGTTAATGTGTAATATTTTCAAATCAATTAGCCTTCAAGATAACAATGTTAGAGTGATTTCCCGCTAGGACGTCCAATCGCTCAACCCACTGACTCAAAGCATTAAGTTTCTCAGGCAGGTACAAACTGCGATTATATATAGCCATAACGCCTGGCATGGAGTGTCCAAGCAACTGCTCTACAACGTGCGGCGCAATACCCATATTATTCATATGCGTTGCAAGCGTTCGTCGTAAATCATGTAATGTCCATGGTTGAGAATGCCCCAGCTTTCTATAAACACTACGGCCCCACTGACTGACTGCTTCGCTATTCTTTACTACACCAAGGAGATAGCCAGATGCTTTTGTTTCATCATATAGCATGTTTATAAATGGACGCATTGCATCCGGTACGGGGCGCACTATCTTTTCACCGCCTTTACTGTGCTCCTTAGGTACTGTCCAGATCCACGCCTCCAAATCCCATTCTTTCCATTCTGATAACCTGACCTCCTGAGTACGACAACCAAACACCATGACCACGTTTAACAGCTTCGTATAATAAGGCTGGAATTTATCTGACGCCGTAATAGCGGCCCACAAATCACCAGCCTCTTTATCATTTAATACCCGATCCTTTTTTGCCTGCTTTTTCCCTACGTCAGGGATAGTCAAATCTTCAAGAGCGGTGCTGATGGCATAGCGACGAACACGGCAAAATTTAAGGGCTTGTTTACACATCTGAAATACATAGCCGGCTGCAACAGGTGTCTTCTTCTTCATGCGATCAAAGCATTCAAGCCAGTAGCGTGTTTCACAATCAGCTAATGCCATTTTACCGATGAAGGGATAAATGTGTTTTTTTAGCTCCGCTTTGTGGCGTTCAACATTGGCACGGTTATCTTCTGCATATTCAGCGATCCAGTACTCAATCGCTTCTTTGACAGTCACCGGCTTTAAAGTCACCTGCGTGGTTAACGCCAGTTGATGTTTAGGGTCTTTACCTGAGGCCAGCCATTGGCGGCACTTGTCACGCGACAAACGTGCATCCTTCAGACTCATATCCGGATATCGGCCTAGCGTTAAGCGATGCAACTTCTGTCCATCAATACGGTAGGTAAACACCCAGCTCAGGCCCCCGGTTTTAGACGCTTTCGCACTCAACCCTGCCCCATCCGCATAGAACTCAATCTTGCCTGTAGGGATGCCATTCAGGGTTTTCAACTTTCGGTCGCTTAACTTATTGAGTTCGCCAGCCATGGATTTAGCCCAAATGTTTATACAAATGTTTATACAGATTCTTCTGCATAACAGCATAAACAACTGAAAGCACTGGAACAATATACAGTGCATAAATTACATCAACCATTTGATTTAAAAGATTTTATAAACAACACAGCAAAACATGAGGACGTAATCTCTGAAAGTACGGCATGAACTAATCTGTTCGTTGCTGCGATAACGCCAGCCTTGCGGCTGGCGTTTTTGTTTCTGCATCACGAGTAATTTCCTGACGTTAGCAACGCATGAAACAATTGGCGCGATAATGGTAACGATAGTTGCAATTGCCGCAGTGATATCCCGCCCCTCTTAGCAACGCCTTTTCCTCCATTTTACTTCGCACTTATTTATCCTTTCATGACGCTTCAGCCCGCTCTCTCTGTGATCATCAACCGCTTCGGCCGTAAGCGTGCAAACTCATACATCCACTCCTGAGCGTTAGCTCACACTGCTTCCATATAGTGAAACTTTTTGCACTATTTGTGATCGTGTCGTCTCGTCATGCTGCCTTTTGGTGCGCCATATTAGCCAGAATCTTCTGAGTGCTTCAGTTTATTAAAAGATCTTTCCAGAGAATTCAGGATTCTGCAAACCTGGCATCAGGTTTGCAGAGTTGTGGATGGCTAACCACCACAGACAGAAAAAAGCGCACATTAAAGTGCGCGCAAACATAACAACACACGATATCGCCACACAGGATGCTTTATGAAAAAGATGATGCTTTCCACTCTGGTTGCTGCAGCCTCGCTGTTAGCCGTTGCTCAACAAGCGCACGCTGGCACCACGCTGGATGCCATTAAGAAGAAAGGTTTTGTACAGTGCGGCATCAGTGACGGCCTGCCAGGCTTCTCTTATGCTGACTCTAACGGCAAATTCACCGGTATTGACGTGGATGTGTGCCGCGCGGCCGCTGCAGCGGTATTTGGCGACGCAACCAAAGTGAAATACACCCCGTTGACCGCGAAAGAGCGCTTCACCGCGCTGCAGTCTGGCGAAGTGGACATCTTGTCTCGTAACACCACATGGACCTCATCGCGCGATGGCGGCATGGGCTTCCTGTTTGCAGGCGTGAACTATTACGACGGTATCGGCTTCCTGACTCACCAGAAAGCCGGTCTTAAAAGTGCTAAAGAGCTGGATGGTGCCACCGTGTGTATTCAGGCCGGTACTGATACCGAGCTGAACGTGGCTGACTACTTCAAAACCCACAAAATGCAGTACACGCCAGTGACCTTTGACCGCTCTGACGAATCCGCCAAAGCGCTCGACAGCGGCCGTTGCGACACCCTTGCTTCTGACCAATCTCAGCTGTATGCGCTGCGCATTAAACTTGGTAAGCCAGACGAGTTCATCGTACTGCCAGAAGTGATCTCCAAAGAGCCGCTGGGTCCGGTTGTGCGTCGCGGTGATGACGATTGGTTCACCATCGTTAAATGGTCACTGTATGCCATGCTGAATGCGGAAGAGATGGGTATCAGCTCTAAAAATGTCGATGACATGGTAGCCAAGCCAACTACGCCGGATATGGCACATCTGCTGGGCGCGGAAGGTGACTTCGGTAAAGACCTGAAGCTCGATAACAAGTGGGCTTACAACATCATCAAACAAGTGGGTAACTATCAGGAAGTGTTCGACCGTAACGTCGGTAAAGACAGCGCACTGAAAATTAAGCGCGGCCAGAATGCGCTGTGGAATGCGGGCGGCATCCAGTACGCTCCGCCAGTTCGTTAATTCCGTCCTGCCAGTCGGGCACCGCATCCTGCGGTGCCCACGCGTAATCTTCACTGAGGTTTTCACATGTCGCAACGCCCAACCGTAAAAAGGGATTTTTCGTTCGGTAATCCTACGGTTCGCGCCTGGCTTTACCAGATCGTCGCGATTGTTGCCGTGCTTGCTGTGGTGGGATATTTAATCCACAACACCGTAATCAACCTGGCCAATCGTGGCATCACTTCCGGATTCGGGTTTCTGGATCGCAGTGCCGGCTTCGGCATTGTCCAGCACCTGATCGATTACACCGAAGGCGACACCTACGCGCGCGTGTTTATGGTGGGGTTGACCAATACCCTGCTGGTTTCCGCGCTCTGTATTGTATTCGCTTCGATCCTTGGCTTTGCCGTTGGTCTGGCTCGCTTGTCTGAGAACTGGCTGCTGCGCAAGCTTTCAACCATTTATATCGAGACCTTCCGTAATATCCCGCCGCTGCTGCAGATCTTTTTCTGGTACTTTGCGGTACTGCGTAACCTGCCCGGCCCGCGTCAGGCACTCAACGCGTTTGATTTGGCATTCGTCAGCAATCGCGGTTTGTATATCCCGTGGCCTGAATACGCGCCTGGTACCTGGCCATTTCTGATTGCGCTGGCGTTAGCGGTGCTGGGTTGCGTGGCGCTGTTCCGCTACAACCGCAAGCATCAGTTAAAAACTGGCCAACTGCGTCGCACCTGGCCGGCTGCGGTTGGGCTGCTGGTGTTACTGCCGCTGATTGCTCATACCCTGTTTGGCGTTGCCATGCATTGGGATGTGCCGGAACTGCGTGGATTTAACTTCCGTGGCGGTTTCGTGATGATCCCTGAGCTCGCCGCGTTGACTCTCGCGCTGTCGGTTTATACCTCGTCGTTCATCGCCGAAGTGATTCGCTCCGGTATTCAGTCGGTACCGCATGGTCAAAATGAAGCCGCACGTTCGCTCGGCTTACCTAATCCAGTGACCATGCGTCAGGTGATCATCCCGCAGGCCATGCGTGTGATTATCCCGCCACTGACCAGCCAGTATCTGAATATCGTGAAAAACTCATCGCTGGCGGCCGCTATCGGCTATCCAGACATGGTCTCGCTATTTGCCGGTACCGTGCTGAACCAAACCGGTCAGGCGATTGAAACTATCGCGATTACCATGGCGGTCTACCTGATTATCAGCCTGATCATTTCACTGCTGATGAACCTCTACAATCGCAAAATTGCGCTGGTTGAGCGTTAAGAGAACGGGATCATTATGTCTGTTACTACACATGAAACACCGCCGATTCCGACCAATCCACTCAGTAAGGCTTGGCTATGGGCACGCAAAAATCTGTTCTCCAGCTGGCTGAATACGCTGCTGACGTTGTTCAGCATCTGGCTTATCTGGAATGTGATTCCTCCGGCACTGAACTGGCTGGTATTTCAGGCTAACTGGATTGGTGAGACCCGTGCAGATTGCACCAAAGAAGGCGCATGTTGGGTGTTTATCCATGCACGCTTTGGCCAGTTTATGTATGGGCTCTATCCGCATGAGCTGCGCTGGCGCATCAATCTGTCGCTGGTCATCGGCTTACTGTCGATCATTCCGATGTTCATCAAATCGATGCCGCGTCGCGGTCGCTATATCGCCTGCTGGGCGGTGGTCTATCCGATTGTGGTTTGGTTCCTGATGTATGGCGGCTATTTCGGTTTAGAGCGCGTAGAGACTCGCCAGTGGGGCGGCCTGACATTGACGCTGATTATCGCGTCAGTGGGGATTGCCGGCGCGCTGCCGTTGGGGATTTTACTGGCGCTGGGCCGCCGCTCAGAAATGCCGGTGGTGCGTACACTTTCGATCATCTTCATTGAGTTCTGGCGTGGTGTACCGCTGATCACCGTACTGTTTATGTCGTCGGTCATGCTGCCGCTGTTTATGGCGGAAGGCACCACCATCGATAAACTGGTGCGTGCACTGGTTGGCGTGATCTTGTTCCAGTCAGCTTATGTCGCGGAAGTGGTGCGTGGCGGTTTGCAGGCGCTACCGAAAGGCCAATATGAAGCTGCGGAATCGCTGTCGCTGGGCTACTGGAAAACCCAGATGCTGGTGATTTTACCGCAGGCACTCAAGATGACCATTCCCGGCCTGGTGAACACCATCATTGCGCTGTTTAAAGATACCAGCCTGGTGATCATCATCGGCCTATTCGATCTCTTCAGTAGCGTGCAGCAAGCCACCGTCGACCCAACCTGGTTGGGGATGTCGACAGAAGGCTATGTGTTTGCTGCCATGGTTTACTGGATTTTCTGTTTTAGCATGTCGCGCTATAGCCAGTATCTGGAGAAGCGTTTTCACACCGGGCGTGCATCGCACTGAGGTTTAACATGACACAAACTATGACTAATGCGGCTGATGCCATGATGATTACACTCGAAAACGTTAACAAATGGTACGGTCAGTTCCATGTACTGAAAGACATCAACTTAAAAGTAAAACCACGTGAGCGTATCGTATTGTGCGGACCTTCTGGCTCGGGTAAATCGACGACAATTCGTTGTATCAACCACCTCGAAGAACATCAGCAAGGACGTATCGTGGTGGATGGTATCCATCTCAATCACGATGTGCGCAATATTGAACGTGTTCGTACCGAAGTAGGCATGGTTTTCCAACATTTCAATCTTTTCCCGCATCTTACCGTTCTGCAAAACTGTACGCTGGCGCCGATTTGGGTACGCAAAATGCCGAAGAAAGAAGCGGAAGAGTTGGCCATGCATTACCTCCAGCGTGTGCGCATTGCCGAGCATGCGCATAAGTTTCCTGGCCAGCTTTCCGGCGGCCAACAGCAACGTGTTGCGATCGCCCGCTCACTCTGTATGAAGCCGAAAATTATGCTGTTTGATGAGCCAACTTCAGCGCTCGATCCTGAGATGGTGAAAGAAGTGCTCGATACGATGATTGGCCTGGCAGAAGATGGCATGACCATGCTGTGTGTTACCCATGAGATGGGATTTGCGCGTACCGTGGCGGACCGCGTGATCTTTATGGATCGCGGTGAAATTGTTGAAGAAGCTCCACCTCAGGAGTTCTTCGCTAACCCGAAATCAGAACGTACGCGTGCATTTCTGTCGCAAGTAATTCATTAATATCCAGATAGTGAGATTGAAAATCGCCTCTGCCTCAAAGCAGGGGCTTTTTTATAACTGCAATTTTAATGGGGTGCTTTTGGGTGGCATTGAAGGTTTTGATGCATACAAAAAAGCCCTGAACTTTCGTTCAGGGCTTCTGTGTTTGATGCCTGGCAGTTCCCTACTCTCGCATGGGGAGACCCCACACTACCATCGGCGCTACGGCGTTTCACTTCTGAGTTCGGCATGGGGTCAGGTGGGACCACCGCGCTAAAGCCGCCAGGCAAATTCTGTAATTTACCGAACTCACGCTTTAAAACTGGTGCTGATACCCAGAGTCGAACTGGGGACCTCACCCTTACCAAGGGTGCGCTCTACCAACTGAGCCATATCAGCACACTTTAATTTGATGCCTGGCAGTTCCCTACTCTCGCATGGGGAGACCCCACACTACCATCGGCGCTACGGCGTTTCACTTCTGAGTTCGGCATGGGGTCAGGTGGGACCACCGCGCTAAAGCCGCCAGGCAAATTCCTGCGCAAAAACGAATAACATTCGCTTCCGCTGATTCTTTAATCCGTAAAACAAGCTGAAAATCCGGTCTCTCAGACCAAAACGCCTCTGGCGTTGTAAGGTTAAGCCTCACGGGTCATTAGTACCGGTTAGCTCAACGCATCGCTGCGCTTACACATCCGGCCTATCAACGTCGTAGTCTTCAACGTCCCTTCAGGACTCTCAAGGAGTCAGGGAGAACTCATCTCGGGGCAAGTTTCGTGCTTAGATGCTTTCAGCACTTATCTTTTCCGCACTTAGCTACCGGGCAATGCCATTGGCATGACAACCCGAACACCAGTGGTGCGTTCACTCCGGTCCTCTCGTACTAGGAGCAACCCCCCTCAATTCTCCAGCGCCCACGGCAGATAGGGACCGAACTGTCTCACGACGTTCTAAACCCAGCTCGCGTACCACTTTAAACGGCGAACAGCCGTACCCTTGGGACCTACTTCAGCCCCAGGATGTGATGAGCCGACATCGAGGTGCCAAACACCGCCGTCGATATGAACTCTTGGGCGGTATCAGCCTGTTATCCCCGGAGTACCTTTTATCCGTTGAGCGATGGCCCTTCCATTCAGAACCACCGGATCACTATGACCTGCTTTCGCACCTGCTCGAGCCGTCACTCTCGCAGTCAAGCTGGCTTATGCCATTGCACTAACCTCCTGATGTCCGACCAGGATTAGCCAACCTTCGTGCTCCTCCGTTACTCTTTGGGAGGAGACCGCCCCAGTCAAACTACCCACCAGACACTGTCCGCAGCCCGGATCACGGGCCTACGTTAGAACATCAAACATTAAAGGGTGGTATTTCAAGGTTGGCTCCACGCAGACTGGCGTCCACGCTTCAAAGCCTCCCACCTATCCTACACATCAAGGCTCAATGTTCAGTGTCAAGCTATAGTAAAGGTTCACGGGGTCTTTCCGTCTTGCCGCGGGTACACTGCATCTTCACAGCGATTTCAATTTCACTGAGTCTCGGGTGGAGACAGCCTGGCCATCATTACGCCATTCGTGCAGGTCGGAACTTACCCGACAAGGAATTTCGCTACCTTAGGACCGTTATAGTTACGGCCGCCGTTTACCGGGGCTTCGATCAAGAGCTTCTCCTTGCGGATAACCCCATCAATTAACCTTCCGGCACCGGGCAGGCGTCACACCGTATACGTCCACTTTCGTGTTTGCACAGTGCTGTGTTTTTAATAAACAGTTGCAGCCAGCTGGTATCTTCGACTGGCTTCGGCTCGGGGAGCAAGTCCCTCTACCTACGCGCCAGCGTGCCTTCTCCCGAAGTTACGGCACCATTTTGCCTAGTTCCTTCACCCGAGTTCTCTCAAGCGCCTTGGTATTCTCTACCTGACCACCTGTGTCGGTTTGGGGTACGATTTCGTGTTACCTGGAGCTTAGAGGCTTTTCCTGGAAGCAGGGCATCAGTTACTTCACCACCGTGGTGGCTCGTCATCACGCCTCAGCCTTAAGATATCCCGGATTTACCAAAGATATCAGCCTACACGCTTAAACCGGGACAACCGTCGCCCGGATAACCTAGCCTTCTCCGTCCCCCCTTCGCAGTAACACCAAGTGCAGGAATATTAACCTGCTTCCCATCGACTACGCTTTTCAGCCTCGCCTTAGGGGTCGACTCACCCTGCTCCGATTAACGTTGAACAGGAACCCTTGGTCTTCCGGCGAGCGGGCTTTTCACCCGCTTTATCGTTACTTATGTCAGCATTCGCACTTCTGATACCTCCAGCACCCCTCACAGGACACCTTCAACGGCTTACAGAACGCTCCCCTACCCAACAACACATAGTGTCGCTGCCGCAGCTTCGGTGCATGGTTTAGCCCCGTTACATCTTCCGCGCAGGCCGACTCGACCAGTGAGCTATTACGCTTTCTTTAAATGATGGCTGCTTCTAAGCCAACATCCTGGCTGTCTGTGCCTTCCCACATCGTTTCCCACTTAACCATGACTTTGGGACCTTAGCTGGCGGTCTGGGTTGTTTCCCTCTTCACGACGGACGTTAGCACCCGCCGTGTGTCTCCCGTGATAACATTCTTCGGTATTCGCAGTTTGCATCGGGTTGGTAAGCCGGGATGGCCCCCTAGCCGAAACAGTGCTCTACCCCCGAAGATGAGTTCACGAGGCGCTACCTAAATAGCTTTCGGGGAGAACCAGCTATCTCCCGGTTTGATTGGCCTTTCACCCCCAGCCACAAGTCATCCGCTAATTTTTCAACATTAGTCGGTTCGGTCCTCCAGTTAGTGTTACCCAACCTTCAACCTGCCCATGGCTAGATCACCGGGTTTCGGGTCTATACCCTGCAACTTAACGCCCAGTTAAGACTCGGTTTCCCTGCGGCTCCCCTATACGGTTAACCTTGCTACAGAATATAAGTCGCTGACCCATTATACAAAAGGTACGCAGTCACCCCATAAATGAGGCTCCCACTGCTTGTACGTACACGGTTTCAGGTTCTGTTTCACTCCCCTCGCCGGGGTTCTTTTCGCCTTTCCCTCACGGTACTGGTTCACTATCGGTCAGTCAGGAGTATTTAGCCTTGGAGGATGGTCCCCCCATATTCAGACAGGATACCACGTGTCCCGCCCTACTCTTCGAACTCACAGTATGTGCACTTTCGTGTACGGGGCTATCACCCGGTATCGCGCGACTTTCCAGACGCTTCCACTAACGCACAAACTGATTCAGGTTCTGGGCTGTTCCCCGTTCGCTCGCCGCTACTGGGGGAATCTCGGTTGATTTCTTTTCCTCTGGGTACTTAGATGTTTCAGTTCCCCAGGTTCGCCTCGCAACACTATGTATTCATGTTGCGATGATGCACTGAGTGCACCGGGTTTCCCCATTCGGACATCGTCGGCTGTAGCGGTTCATATCACCTTACCGACGCTTTACGCAGATTAGCACGTCCTTCATCGCCTCTGACTGCCAGGGCATCCACCGTGTACGCTTAGTCGCTTAACCTCACAACCCACAGGCGTTTTGCAACGCGTGCAGACTGCAAGCATTTGAGAGACTCGAACATATCGCAGCTTCATTCTTATTACGGAGAATGAATACGATACGTCGTTTCAATTTTCAGCTTGTTCCGGATTGTTAAAGAGCATAATACTTCGCAGCACACCGTTTCCGGTACGCTCTGAAGTATTGTTTTGAGTCACTGTAATGGTGGAGCTAAGCGGGATCGAACCGCTGACCTCCTGCGTGCAAGGCAGGCGCTCTCCCAGCTGAGCTATAGCCCCATACAGTTACTGCAGAGACCACTACTACCACTCACCAGGAGTTCCGTTTTCGACAAACGGTAATTTCTTTTCAGGCAAGGCAAAGTGTCGCGACGTATAGTTCACTATACGAGCGGCGCTTTAACGCAGCATGAGAAGAAATTTGGTAGGCCTGAGTGGACTTGAACCACCGACCTCACCCTTATCAGGGGTGCGCTCTAACCACCTGAGCTACAAGCCTGTAGAGGTTTTTTCTGCTCGTTACTTTCTATCAGACAATCTGTGTGAGCACTACGCGGGAAGGTATCTTCAGGTAAGGAGGTGATCCAACCGCAGGTTCCCCTACGGTTACCTTGTTACGACTTCACCCCAGTCATGAATCACAAAGTGGTAAGCGCCCTCCCGAAGGTTAAGCTACCTACTTCTTTTGCAACCCACTCCCATGGTGTGACGGGCGGTGTGTACAAGGCCCGGGAACGTATTCACCGTAGCATTCTGATCTACGATTACTAGCGATTCCGACTTCACGGAGTCGAGTTGCAGACTCCGATCCGGACTACGACGCACTTTATGAGGTCCGCTTGCTCTCGCGAGGTCGCTTCTCTTTGTATGCGCCATTGTAGCACGTGTGTAGCCCTACTCGTAAGGGCCATGATGACTTGACGTCATCCCCACCTTCCTCCAGTTTATCACTGGCAGTCTCCTTTGAGTTCCCGGCCGAACCGCTGGCAACAAAGGATAAGGGTTGCGCTCGTTGCGGGACTTAACCCAACATTTCACAACACGAGCTGACGACAGCCATGCAGCACCTGTCTCAGAGTTCCCGAAGGCACCAAAGCATCTCTGCTAAGTTCTCTGGATGTCAAGAGTAGGTAAGGTTCTTCGCGTTGCATCGAATTAAACCACATGCTCCACCGCTTGTGCGGGCCCCCGTCAATTCATTTGAGTTTTAACCTTGCGGCCGTACTCCCCAGGCGGTCGACTTAACGCGTTAGCTCCGGAAGCCACTCCTCAAGGGAACAACCTCCAAGTCGACATCGTTTACGGCGTGGACTACCAGGGTATCTAATCCTGTTTGCTCCCCACGCTTTCGCACCTGAGCGTCAGTCTTTGTCCAGGGGGCCGCCTTCGCCACCGGTATTCCTCCAGATCTCTACGCATTTCACCGCTACACCTGGAATTCTACCCCCCTCTACAAGACTCTAGCCTGCCAGTTTCGAATGCAGTTCCCAGGTTAAGCCCGGGGATTTCACATCCGACTTGACAGACCGCCTGCGTGCGCTTTACGCCCAGTAATTCCGATTAACGCTTGCACCCTCCGTATTACCGCGGCTGCTGGCACGGAGTTAGCCGGTGCTTCTTCTGCGGGTAACGTCAATCGGTGAAGTTATTAACTCCACCGCCTTCCTCCCCGCTGAAAGTACTTTACAACCCGAAGGCCTTCTTCATACACGCGGCATGGCTGCATCAGGCTTGCGCCCATTGTGCAATATTCCCCACTGCTGCCTCCCGTAGGAGTCTGGACCGTGTCTCAGTTCCAGTGTGGCTGGTCATCCTCTCAGACCAGCTAGGGATCGTCGCCTAGGTGAGCCATTACCCCACCTACTAGCTAATCCCATCTGGGCACATCCGATGGTGTGAGGCCCGAAGGTCCCCCACTTTGGTCTTGCGACGTTATGCGGTATTAGCTACCGTTTCCAGTAGTTATCCCCCTCCATCGGGCAGTTTCCCAGACATTACTCACCCGTCCGCCACTCGTCACCCGAGAGCAAGCTCTCTGTGCTACCGTTCGACTTGCATGTGTTAGGCCTGCCGCCAGCGTTCAATCTGAGCCATGATCAAACTCTTCAATTTAAGTTTGATTTGCTGAAACAAGTTCAGCGGTGCTCATCTGTAAAACGTCATAATGAATTTCATTATGTGTTCACTCGTGAGGCTTTGATATTTTTTACGTCCGGAGACGCTGATATCAATCCTGCGAGTGCCCACACAGATTGTCTGATAAATTGTTAAAGAGCGTTGCGAGCAGCGGCTGAACCGTCTGTCGCGAGGTGGCGTATACTACGCTACTCTCCTTCGGAGTCAAACACTTTTTTCAGCGTTTTCATCCGGCGGGATGAATTTCTTCACTCCCTGCTGAGCCGTCTGCGTTACCGCTTTGCCGTCTCAGTGGTGGCGCATTATAGGGATCCGAATTTTTTGCACAACCCCTTTTTTCGATCTTTTTAATCGACTGGCGAGTTTTCACTCTTTTCGCTGCGATCGCGAGCGATCCGCTCAAAAATCATCTTGTTTATCCGCCTTTTAAGCCGCAGGCTTGGGTAAAAACGTAAAAGGAGAAGATCATGTCTACAGCCCTACGACCTTATAAGAACCATTTTCCACAACGAGGCGATCGCGTGATGATCGACAGCAGCAGCGTGGTGGTGGGTGAAGTACAACTTGCCGATGACGTAAGCATCTGGCCGCTGGTTGCAATTCGCGGTGACGTCAATAAAGTCGTGATAGGTAAAAGAAGCAATATTCAGGATGGCAGCGTACTGCATGTCACTCACAAGTCCACCAGCAACCCAGAAGGTTATCCGCTGATTGTCGGCGAAGATGTCACAGTAGGGCATAAGGCGATGCTGCACGGCTGTACTATCGGCAATCGCGTATTGGTTGGTATGGGATCCATTCTACTGGACGGCGTGATCGTTGAAGATGATGTGATGATTGGCGCTGGCAGTTTGGTGCCGCCGGGTAAACGGCTGGAAAGTGGCTACCTGTATTTAGGCAGCCCGGTTAAACAAGTGCGCCCGCTCAGTGAAGCGGAGATTGCCGGGCTGCTTTATTCGTCCAACAACTATGTGGGTTGGAAGAATGAATATCTCGATCAGGAAAGCCAAACTCATCCCTGATCGCCAACCTTATACCTGCTGCATCGATTGCTTCAGTTTGGCAATCACTGGCGTGATCTCTGGCATCACGCCATGCCATAAATGGAAAGCGTGAGCGGCTTGCCCCACTAACATGCCAACACCGTCCGCAAGATGTTGCGCGCCCTGCTGCTGACACCACACTAAGAATGGTGTCAAACCTTGTTGATAAAACATGTCGTAGCACCGCGTTTGCGCCTGAATTAGCGATGTGCCCAACGCCGGAACTTTGCCATCAACACCGCTTGAGGTGGCATTAATGATCAGATCAAATTGCTGATCTGCTAATTGCTCAAAGCTGGCCGCTTTAATATCTCCGCTATGCTGGAAAATCTCTGCCAGCTGCTCGGCGCGTTCCACGGTGCGATTCACCACCACCAGCGAACATCCGAATGAAAGCAGAGGCAGGATCACGCCACGCGCAGCACCACCGGCGCCCACCAGCAGAATTTGATCGCCGGGATGGATCATCTGCAATCGTTCCAGATCGCTGAGCAAACCGATGCCATCCGTGTTATCGCCGAAGATCTTGCCCTGCGCATCTTTCTTTAAGGTGTTAACCGCACCAGATAATGCTGCGCGCTCGCTGAGCTCATCAGCAAATTCCCACGCCTGCTGTTTAAAAGGCAGTGTGACATTGGCACCTTTACCGCCTTGCGCAAAGAAATCCGCGATCGACTGTGGAAATCCCTCAAGTGGCGCGCACTCCTTGCCATATTGATGCTCAATGCCAGTTTGCTCAGCGAACAGGCGGTGAATGAAAGGAGATTTACTATGCGCAATGGGATGACCAAAAACGGCAAAATTTTCCATGAATTAGCCCTGACGAATAAGTTCACCGCTAATGACGTCGCGGATTTCAGAAGGATTCAGTCGCCCACCTGTTTCAGCATGCAAGACCGGGAACTGCGGACCAAATTGCTTAGCAACCTCATCCGCATTACGGCATGGCGGTTCGCCGGAAAGATTGGCGCTGGTCGAAACCAGAGGTTTACCAAAACCACGACACAAAGCCTGTACGTCCGGATGATCGCTAACGCGAATGGCCAGTGAGTCGAAACGCCCGGTTAACCAGCGCGGCGTATGTGGCGAGGCGGGCACCACATAGGTCACCGGGCCTGGCCAACTTGCAAACATACGCTCGCGCTGCAGCACCGAGAGTTCACGATCTGCGATATAAGGTTCCAGCTGCGCGTAATCGGACGCAATCAAAATGAGTCCTTTCTCGACTGGGCGCTGCTTGAGCGCCAAAAGCGCCATTACGGCCTCTTCGCTATCGGGATCGCAGCCCAATCCAAATACGGCTTCGGTTGGATAGGCGATAACTTCCTGTTGCTGTAGCTTCTCAATGCAATAATCGAGACTACCCGCTGGATACTGACTTGGCTTCATGATGATGATTCGTCCTGGACGATAGGCTTACCGCAGCGTTTGCTGGCGCAGAAGCGCTTCATGCCTTGTGCGGTTTTCTTCTCTATTAATAATGGGAACTGGCAATGCGGGCAAACGCCTTCAACCGGCGCTGCGTTAAGGACAAACTGACAATCTGGATAGCGATCGCAGGAGTAGAAGGTTTTGCCATAGCGCGAGCGCCGTTGTACCAGTTTACCGTTCTGACATTGCGGACAGGCGATAGCTGTTTCATCTGGCTTATCGATGGTTTCGGTGTAATCACATTCCGGATAATGACTGCAACCCACGAACATGCCAAATCGTCCCTGACGCAGAACTTTGTCTGCGCCACACTGAGGGCACGCATGGCCTTCCAGTACTTTAACGACATGACCATCTCCCTGACTTTTCAGCGGGCGGATGTAATCGCAAGTTGGATAATTCACACACCCCAGAAAAGGGCCGTGTTTGCCAGAACGTATAACTAATTCTGCCCCGCAAGCGGGGCAGGGATCGTGTTTAGGCACGGAGAATAGTGCTGATTTACTCATATTACCGGTTGCATCAATCGCAGATTATTAATGCAGCATACCTTCATTGACGTCGAATAACAGTTCTTCCATTTGCTGATAGGCGTTTTCACATCCTGGGATGTTAAACAGCACCATCAACACCACCCATTTGAGATCTTCAAGATCGAATTCGAGGGTATCAAGGGCCATTACACGTTCGATGACCATTTCGCGCGTTTCCATATTCAGCACCTGGACCTGTTCCAGGAACAAAATAAAACCGCGACATTCTGCATCTAAGCGCTGGTTTTCCTCTTCGGTGTAGATTCGCATTGAGAGCGGATCGTTTGCCATGAGTACAGGCGCAACCAAGCCTTCCTGATAATCCGCTAACCGTTCAAGCCAATTCAACGCATTGTAGATATCTTCACGATGAAAACCGGCATCGGTTAAATCATCGGTCAATTTATCCTGATCAACGCGCATTTCAGCTTCGTTGTGGATATACGTCTCAAACAAGTACATAAGTACGTCGAACATGGCATGCCCTCCTCAATCGGACATAGCCGCCGGGTACAGCTGCGATCCATCCTGCTAACTCCAGCTCCAGCAGATGAGCTGCGATAACTGGCACAGGTTGGCCGGCACGTTCAGCGACGACGTCAACAGGTGTAACCTCATCACCTACGTTAGCCAACACAGTTGCAAATGGCAATGGCACATCGTCACTGTGTTGTGAATATATTGTTTCTGAACTGCTATCAGGCAACCATTGAAGTGTTGAATGTAAATCTTCAAGGATATTGTTGGGATGCGCCACCAGCAGCGCGCCTTGCTGGATAAGCCAGTGCGTTCCTTCACTGCCGGGATTGCCTAGCGCGCCGGGTAACGCATAAACGTTACGATTTTGTTCCAAAGCGTAGCGTGCCGTCACCAGCGATCCGCTTTTCAAAGTGGCCTCAATCACCAATACGCCAAGGCTTAAACCACTGATGATGCGATTACGTCGGGGAAAATTCACCGCATGCGGTGCCGTATCAAGGGGGAATTCCGAGATCAGTGCGCCACCGCCGGTGATGATCTCGCGTGCCAGCGCTTGATGACTTTTAGGGTAAATATGCTGTAGTCCGCTACCTAACACCGCCACAGTTTTACCCTGCGCTTCTAGCGCGGCACGATGCGCCACGCCATCAATTCCACGCGCCAGGCCGCTGGTGATGGTCAATCCACTCAGCGCCAATTGCTGTGTAAACCAGCTTCCCCACTGCTTACCATAATGCGTGCAATGACGGCTGCCCACGACACCGATTTGGGGCGTCTGCAAGGCATCCAAACTTCCAGCGACATACAGCAATGAGGGTCTTCGACTGATTTCCGCTAACGTTGATGGATAATGTTCATCGATACAGGAAACTAGCTGATGCTGTTCATCCTGCAGCCACAGATGCGTTCGTTCTAACTGGCGTGGACACAGCACTTTAAACTGTTGTCGCTGGGTTTCGTTTAATCCCTGATCCTGTAAAAGATCGTCATCAACCTGAGCATTACTCTGCAATGCATGAGCTAAATGTCTGACAACCTGACCGCTTAAGCCTTTCACATTTGCTAGCCTAAGCATCCATTCAATTCTCTCCATGCTGCACTCCCTGTCAGCCGCGCTATCATGCGGTGCAATGCTGTCAATCAGGCATCAAAAAGTCTACAATATGAGGCAGTAATCTTTTCTTTAACGCATACAGATCTGGATATTTATGTCAGTTTTGCAGGTATTACATTTCCCTGATGATCGCCTTCGCAAAATCGCTGCGCCGGTGGCAACCGTAAACGCAGACGTTCAGCGTATTGTCGACGACATGTTTGAAACCATGTACGCCGAAGAAGGTATTGGTTTAGCGGCGACTCAGGTCGATATTCATCAGCGCATCATTGTTATTGATGTTTCAGAAAACCGTGATGAGCGTTTGGTACTGATCAATCCGGAACTGCTGGAAAAAAGCGGTGAAACCGGTATTGAAGAAGGCTGCCTTTCCATCCCTGAACAACGTGCTTTTGTGCCGCGCGCAGAGTGGGTAAAAGTGCGTGCGCAGGATCGCGACGGTAAAAGCTTTGAGCTGGAAACCGACGGTCTGCTGGCAATTTGTATCCAGCATGAAATCGATCATCTCGATGGCAAACTTTTCATTGATTATCTGTCGCCACTGAAACGTCAGCGTATCAAACAGAAGCTGGAAAAATTGGCCCGCCTTAACGCACGCGAAGATTAAGTGCTAATAGAAGGTTAAACTGTGTCTGCACCGCTCAAAATTATCTTTGCCGGTACACCTGACTTTGCAGCGCGTCATTTAGACGCGCTGCTTGCTTCTGAGCATCAGGTTGTTGGCGTCTTTACCCAGCCCGATCGTCCAGCCGGACGCGGAAACAAGCTTACGCCAAGCCCAGTCAAAGTCCTGGCACAGGCGCACGATATTCCCGTATTTCAGCCAAAATCCCTGAAGCATGAAGAGAATCAGCATCTGGTTGCCGATCTGCAGGCCGATATTATGGTGGTGGTCGCTTATGGCTTGATCCTGCCGAAAGCCGTGTTGGCGATGCCGCGCCTGGGTTGTATTAATGTGCATGGTTCGCTGCTGCCACGCTGGCGCGGTGCGGCCCCAATCCAACGCTCTCTTTGGGCCGGCGATACCGAAACCGGTGTCACCATCATGCAGATGGATGTTGGCCTTGATACCGGCGATATGCTGCATAAACTCTCCTGCCCGATTACGGCTGAAGATACCAGCGCTTCGCTGTATGAGAAACTGGCGCAACTCGGTCCACAAGGCATGCTGTTAACGCTGGATCTTCTGGCAAGTGGTAATGCTAAGCCAGAAGTTCAGGATGAAGCGCTGGTCTCTTATGCCGAGAAGTTGAGTAAAGAAGAAGCACGACTCGATTGGTCACTTTCAGCAGCGCAGTTGGAACGTTGTATTCGTGCCTTCAATCCATGGCCAATGAGCTATTTCATGATTGAAGAACAACCGGTAAAAGTCTGGCGGGCAACGGTTTTGCCGCATCAGAACAAACAACCCGGTGAAATCGTTCATGCTGATAAACAAGGCATTCAGATTGCAACGGCCGATGGTGTGCTGAATCTGGTATCGCTGCAACCTGCCGGTAAAAAAGCCATGTCCGCTCAGGACCTGCTCAATTCGCGCCGCGAATGGTTCGTACCTGGAACCGTTCTGGCCTGATCTTCCAAGCCCGGTTTGACCGGGCTTTTTGTTTGATGAAATAACATGAAAAAAGCTACCAACTTGCGCAGCCTGGCCGCGCAACTCATTGAACGCGTTGTGGACAAAGGCGAATCGCTAAGTGCCATTTTGCCGGGCGCGCAAAAGACCTTATCCGATAAAGATAGCGCGCTGCTGCAAGAGCTATGTTTTGGTGTGATGCGCACGCTGCCGCAGCTGGAAGCCTTAATCGGCAAACTGATGGAGCGCACGTTAACTGGTAAGCAACGAGTATTGCATTACCTGTTGATGGTTGGCCTTTATCAGCTGCTTTATACCCGCGTGCCGGCCCATGCTGCACTGGCAGAAACCGTAGCAGGTGCTGAAGTGCTGAAGCGTACGGCTTTGAAAGGCCTGTTAAACGGCGTGTTGCGCCAGTTCCTGCGCCAGCAAGAAGCGCTGTTAGCCGAAGTCGATCAGGGTTCGCAACGCTACTGGCACCCAAGCTGGTTGCTGAAACGTCTGCAAGCTGCATGGCCAGAACAATGGCAACAGATTGTTGAAGCCAACAATCAGCGACCGCCGATGTGGCTGCGCGTCAATCGCCAGCTTCACAGTCGTGATGCCTGGCTGGTGCTATTGCAGGCAGAAGAGAAAGTGGCTTTTCCTGGCGATGCGCAAGATGCATTGCGTCTGGAATCACCCGCTCCAGTAAGCCAGCTGCCGGGCTTCGATCAGGGTTGGGTAACGGTGCAGGATCTTTCAGCACAACGTTGCGCACTGCTGCTTGAGCCAAAAGATGGGGAAACTATTCTCGATCTCTGCGCTGCTCCGGGTGGTAAAACCACACATATCCTCGAAATCGCACCGCAGGCCAAAGTATTAGCTGTCGATGTTGACCCGCAACGCCTGCTTCGCGTGCATGAGAACTTGCAGCGCTTAGGCATGCAGGCTGAAGTGCGTCAGGGCGATGGCCGTACACCGGCAGAATGGTGCGGTGATATGCAGTTTGATCGCATCCTGCTCGATGCGCCCTGCTCTGCCACAGGTGTAATTCGTCGTCATCCAGACATCAAGTGGCTGCGTCGCGATCGTGATATTCCTGAGCTGGCGAATCTGCAGCGTGAAATTCTTGAGGCCGTTTGGCCGCGTCTGAAATCTGGCGGCACGATGATTTATGCCACCTGCTCAATATTGCCGGAAGAGAACCACAACCAAATCAGCGCCTTTTTGGCAGCGCACAGCGACGCCGTGGCTGAGACGTTGCCACAGGGACAAACCAATGGCTGGCAGGTTTTCCCGACCATCGATGGCGGCGACGGCTTCTTCTACGCTAAGCTGATGAAAAAATAGTGCTGCGCACGCTGACAAGAGCATCTAAGCCATGAAAATCATTATCCTCGGCGCCGGTCAGGTCGGCGGAACCCTGGCAGAAAATTTGGTCGGGGAAAATAACGATATTACCGTCGTCGACAGCGATGCCACGCGTTTGCGTGTGTTGCAGGACAAATTTGATCTGCGCGTAGTGCATGGTCACGGATCCCATCCGCGTATTTTGCGTGAAGCCGGTGCTGAAGATGCGGATATGTTGGTGGCGGTAACCAACTCCGATGAAACCAATATGGTGGCTTGTCAGATTGCGTATTCGCTTTTCAATACGCCCAATCGTATCGCGCGTATTCGTGCCGCTGAATACTTACGCGACGCTGAAAAGCTGTTTGTGCCGGAAGCCGTGCCGATTGATCATCTAATCTCTCCTGAACAGTTGGTGATCGACAATATCTACCGTTTGATTCAGTATCCTGGCGCACTTCAGGTAGTGAATTTTGCCGAAGGCAAAGTGAGCCTCGCGGTGGTAAAAGCCTATTATGGCGGCCCGCTGGTCGGGAATCCTTTGTCGATCATGCGGGAACATATGCCGCATATTGATACGCGAGTCGCGGCGATTTTCCGCCAGGATCGCCCAATTCGGCCGCAGGGTTCTACGATTGTGGAAGCCGGCGATGAAGTGTTCTTTATTGCCGCGAGCCAGCATATTCGAGCGGTAATGAGCGAAATGCAGCGTCTGGAAAAACCGTATAAGCGCATCATGCTGGTTGGCGGCGGAAATATCGGCTTTGGATTGGCGCAGCGCCTCGAAAAACAGTACAGCGTGAAGTTGATTGAACGTAATCAACAGCGCGCGGCAGAACTAGCGGAGCGTTTGCACGATACCATCGTGTTTTACGGCGATGCTTCGGATCAGGAATTACTGGCCGAAGAGCATGTCGATCAGGTGGATCTCTTCATTGCGGTCACTAACGATGATGAAGCCAATATAATGTCAGCCATGCTGGCCAAGAAAATGGGCGCTAAAAAAGTGATGGTGCTGATCCAGCGCCGCGCCTATGTTGATCTTGTTCAAGGCAGCGTGATCGACATTGCGATCTCGCCGCAACAAGCCACCATCTCGGCGCTGCTTAGCCACGTACGTAAAGCAGATATCGTTGGCGTTTCTTCATTACGTCGCGGTATTGCAGAAGCCATCGAAGCTATCGCACATGGCGATGAAACAACTTCTCGCGTGGTTGGACGCCTAATAGAAGATATTAAGCTGCCGCCGGGAACCATTATCGGTGCTGTAGTGCGCGGTGATGAGGTGATTATCGCCAATGATAACGTGCGTGTTGAACAGGGCGACCACGTAATTATGTTCCTGACGGATAAGAAGTTTGTACCCGATGTTGAGCGCCTATTCCAGCCAAGTCCATTCTTCCTGTAAAAGCTGCGGGCGAAGGCCCGCCGTGAAAGTTTTACTTAATCCATTGTTCTAATGGCAATTGCACAAAGGTTTGTTAGACTTTAGCCATTGGCCAAGGCAAGGAGATAACAATGAGTTTATTCAAAGAGTTTCGTGATTTTGCAATGCGTGGGAACGTGGTTGATCTGGCAGTCGGTGTCATCATTGGTGCCGCTTTTGGTAAGATTGTTTCTTCACTGGTCGCCAATATCATCATGCCTCCACTCGGCTTGCTGATTGGTGGCGTCGATTTCAAACAGTTCAAATGGATATTAAAGCCGGCAGAAGGTGATATTCCTGCTGTAGTAATGGAGTACGGTAACTTTATTCAGACCGTGTTCGATTTCGTTATTGTTGCCTTCGCAATTTTCCTGGCAATTAAAGTAATGAACAAGCTGTATCAGAAAAAAGAAGTTGAGAAAGCGGCACCTAAGCCAACAAATGAAGAGTTACTGCTTACTGAAATCCGTGACCTGTTAAAACAACAAAATCACGATAAATTATGATGAAAAAGCCGCCCAAATTAGGCGGCTTTTTTGTCTCTAAAGAAGAAGACCAGTGATAAACTTTTCTGCTTATCACTGGCCTCCCAGTTACTTCCTTTTGCGTGTTTGTTTTTACGTTGATAGCTGCCTTTTCCTTTCTGATTCTTCTCAACGCGCTGCCTAAACAGTGGATCATGTAATAATGCTTCAAGTGCATTGTCGTTGATTTTACCTTTTTGGTGCTGATAGCGAGTCATCTCTTCCTCCGGTTATTAACGGCGCAACTATATTCCTTCCAGCGCAAAATTCAATCCTTGCTACAACAAATTTCAGGCTGCGGCTCTTCACCTCTTTCCAGAGCTTCAAGTATTGAACAGCAGGCGCTGCTATGTGCGTCGCCGCAGCAGGTATCAGCCAAACGATGCAATGAACGCTGGATCGTCTGCAGTTCAGCGATCATGCCATTCACTTCATCCAAACGCTTCGCCACAATGGCTTTGGATTCCTGGCAAGTGTGATGTTCAGGATCGATGCGGATCGACAATAAACCACGAATTGATTCTAAGCTGAAGCCGAGTTGGCGGCCATAGCGAATGAAACGCAGTCGCTGTAAATCATCTTCATTATAAAGGCGAAAGCCGCCCTCAGTACGTACCTCGTGATTCATCATCTGCTGTTTTTCATAAAAGCGAATGGTGTCTGGCGTGACATCCGCCATTTTTGCCAGCTGGCCAATTCGGTACATGCTATTTCTCCCGCTGAAAATGATGATGGATGACGTCGCCATAATCGCCTCGCAAGAAGTCGGTACTGATTCCGGCTTGCTGGAGTTTTATTTCTAGCAGCGCTAAGCGTTTCGATAATTCAAGTGCCTTGCCATCGTCAGGATCCAATTCACGAAGCAGATCATTTAACGCCAATGCTTCACGACGCATTTCAAGTTCCGGCGGTAAGTGTCCAGAGTTTTTCAATAGACGATATGCAGTGCGCAGTTCAACCGGCACTCCGCTGTCATCATCTAACTGTAAAGGCGCCCCTTCACCGGGCAGATTACTCAATTCACCTTTTTCCTGAGCTTCTCGGATATGCTGCTCAACAAGTTGATCAATTAGCCACATAAGAACGTTCCTGACGGGTATATCTGCCATCAGCATAGCGAAAGGGGAGTAAATGGGAAGGAATTACGGGCAATAAAAAACCCGCCGAAGCGGGTTTTCTACGATACTGCAAATTACTCTGCAGTAGCTTCTGCTTGAGCTTCTGGACGATCAACCAGCTCGATGTAAGCCATCGGAGCGTTGTCACCAGCACGGAAGCCACACTTTAAAATGCGAGTGTAACCACCGGCACGGCTCGCGAAACGCGGGCCCAGCTCGTTAAACAGTTTTGCCACGATCTCGTTATCACGAGTGCGGGCGAATGCCAGACGACGATTAGCTACGCTGTCGGTCTTGGCAAGAGTAATCAGCGGCTCAACTACGCGGCGCAGCTCTTTGGCTTTCGGCAGAGTCGTCTTAATGATCTCATGACGAACCAGAGAACCAGCCATGTTGCGGAACATAGCCTGACGATGGCTGCTGTTGCGGTTCAGTTGACGACCACTCTTACGATGGCGCATGACCTTATCCTTCTCAGTGAAACCTTAACCTGTGATCGGGTTATTCATCAGCAATGCTTGCTGGTGGCCAGTTTTCCAGGCGCATGCCCAGAGACAAACCACGTGAAGCAAGCACATCTTTAATCTCAGTAAGAGATTTTTTACCCAGGTTAGGCGTTTTAAGCAGCTCAACCTCGGTACGCTGTACCAGATCACCGATGTAGTGGATAGCTTCTGCCTTAAGGCAGTTAGCAGAGCGGACAGTCAATTCCAGATCGTCAACAGGGCGCAGCAGGATCGGATCGAATTCTGGTTTCTCTTCTTTCACTTCCGGCTGACGTACATCACGTAAGTCAACGAAAGCTTCCAGTTGTTCTGCCAGGATGGTTGCCGCACGACGAATCGCCTCTTCAGGATCGATTGTGCCGTTGGTTTCCATTTCGATGACCAGCTTGTCCAGGTCGGTACGCTGTTCTACACGCGCTGCTTCAACATTGTAGGCGATACGGTCTACAGGGCTGTAGCAAGCGTCAACCAACAGACGGCCGATTGGGCGCTCATCTTCTTCCGAATGAATTCGGGCAGAAGCCGGCACATAACCACGACCACGCTGAACTTTGATACGCATGCTAATAGATGCGTTTTCATCGGTCAGGTGGCAGATCACATGCTGCGGCTTGACGATTTCAACATCACCGTCGTGGGTGATGTCGGCTGCAGTCACAGGGCCAATGCCAGATTTATTCAGAGTAAGGATGACTTCATCTTTACCTTGAACTCTTACCGCCAACCCTTTCAGGTTAAGCAGGATTTCCAGGATATCTTCCTGTACGCCCTCTTTGGTGGAGTACTCATGAAGCACACCATCAATCTCAACCTCGGTCACCGCGCAACCCGGCATGGAAGAAAGCAGAATACGGCGCAGTGCGTTACCAAGAGTATGGCCAAAGCCACGCTCTAACGGCTCAAGGGTCACCTTGGCGTGCGTCGAACTCACTTGCTCGATATCTACCAGGCGCGGTTTTAGAAACTCTGTCACAGAACCCTGCATTGTGTCCTCTCTTTGGTACTAAGCTTTACTTAGAGTAAAGCTCGACGATCAGGTGTTCGTTAATGTCCGCAGACAGATCAGTACGTTCAGGAATACGCTTGAACACACCTTCCATCTTAGTAGCATCAACTTCCAGCCAGGTTGGCTTTTCACGCTGCTCAGCCAGCTCCAGAGCGGCCTTCACGCGAGATTGCTGTTTGGCTTTCTCACGGATGCTTACGACATCATTCGGAGATACCTGATAAGAAGCGATGTTAACAACGCGACCGTTCACCAGGATAGATTTATGGCTAACCAGCTGACGTGCTTCTGCACGAGTGGCGCCAAAGCCCATACGGTAAACAACGTTATCCAGACGACCTTCCAGCAGGGCCAGCAGGTTTTCACCTGTGTTGCCTTTCAGACGTGCTGCTTCTTTATAGTAGTTACGGAACTGACGCTCCAGCACGCCGTACATACGACGAACTTTCTGCTTTTCACGCAACTGGCCGCCGTAGTCAGACAGACGCGGTTTGCGCGCACCATGCTGACCAGGTGGTTGTTCAATTTTGCACTTGGTATCGATCGCGCGAACGCCAGACTTAAGGAATAAGTCGGTACCCTCACGACGGCTCAGCTTGAGCTTAGGACCCAAATATCTTGCCATTTTCTTTCTCCAACTAACCTAAAAACGGGCGATTAAACGCGACGTTTTTTCGGCGGACGACAACCGTTGTGAGGGATTGGAGTCACATCAGTAATATTAGTGATGCGGAAACCAGCAGCGTTCAGAGCACGAATTGTTGATTCGCGACCCGGACCCGGACCCTTAACCATAACTTCCAGATTCTTAATACCGTAATCTTTCACTGCTTCTGCACAGCGCTCTGCAGCTACCTGAGCAGCAAACGGAGTAGATTTACGTGAACCGCGGAAACCGGAACCACCGGCGGTTGCCCAACCCAGTGCGTTACCCTGACGATCAGTAATGGTAACGATGGTGTTGTTAAAAGATGCATGGACATGAGCCACGCCATCTGAGACTTGTTTTCTTACACGCTTACGTGCACGAACTGGTGCCTTTGCCATTATTTACTCACCCCGATTATTTCTTGATCGGTTTACGCGGACCCTTACGGGTACGTGCATTGGTCTTAGTACGCTGACCGCGAACTGGCAGACCACGACGATGGCGTAAACCACGATAGCAACCAAGGTCCATCAGACGCTTGATGCTCAGGGTGATTTCACGGCGCAGATCACCTTCAACAACGAATTTACCAACTGCTTCACGCAGCTGTTCAATTTGTTCTTCAGACAGCTCTCTGATCTTAACATTTTCAGCAATACCCGTTGAAGCGCAGATGGCTTTAGAACGAGTTTTACCGATACCGAAAATCGAAGTTAATGCGATAACGGTATGTTTTTGATCAGGAATGTTAATGCCTGCTATACGGGCCACTATGCACTCCTATAATTAAACAAATGCGTCCCATGCTGAAAAGCCCGTTTTCAGGATACTCAAATGGTAACGCATCGACATACAAAAGATTGGCTGGCTAATCTAGCCAGCTCAACCCGACTTTGCAAGAAAAATATGTGACAATATCAGCCTTGGCGCTGTTTATGCTTTGGCTCGGCGCTGCAGATCACACGTACGACACCGTCGCGGCGAATGATTTTGCAGTTACGACATAATTTCTTGACGGAAGCACGAACTTTCATTTTTACTCTCCGTAACTTCTCAAGCACCCGAATTAACGGCCGTAGCCTTTCAGGTTAGCTTTCTTCAATGCAGACTCGTACTGACTTGACATCATCAGAGTTTGCACTTGAGCCATAAAGTCCATGATGACGACCACTACAATGAGCAGCGATGTGCCGCCAAAGTAGAATGGAACTTTCATAGCATCACGCATGAACTCCGGGATCAGGCAGATAAAGGTAATATACAGTGCGCCGATTAAGGTCAGACGTGTCATTACTTTATCGATGTACTTCGCCGTTTGCTCTCCCGGACGAATTCCCGGTACGAATGCACCAGACTTCTTCAGGTTATCTGCTGTTTCACGTGGGTTGAAGACCAACGCCGTGTAGAAGAAACAGAAGAAGATGATTGCAGTCGCATAGAGTAGCACATAAAGCGGCTGTCCTGGTTGCAAATACAGCGAAATTGTTGTCAGCCAGTTCCAACCGGTACCGCCCCCGAACCATGATGCTATGGTCGCCGGGAACAGAATAATGCTGGAAGCAAAAATAGCTGGGATTACGCCCGCCATGTTCACTTTCAACGGTAAATGTGTGCTCTGTGCAGCATATACACGACGACCTTGCTGACGTTTAGCGTAGTTGACCACAATGCGGCGCTGGCCACGCTCGACGAAAATAACAAAGAACGTCACTGCAAATACTAGAACTGCAACCAACAGCAACAGAAGGAAGTGCAGGTCACCTTGCCGCGCTTGCTCGATGGTATGGCCAATGGCCGGCGGGAGGCCCGCAACAATACCTGCGAAGATAATGATCGAGATACCGTTACCGATACCTCGCTCAGTAATCTGTTCGCCCAGCCACATCAGGAACATTGTCCCGGTAACCAGACTTACAACAGCGGTAAAGTAGAATGCAAAGCCTGGATTCATTACCAGTCCCTGCATTCCAGGCATATTCGGTAAACCGGTAGCAATACCGATCGACTGGAATACAGCCAGAACCAGTGTGCCGTAGCGAGTGTACTGGCTAATCTTACGACGACCAGCTTCACCCTCTTTCTTAATCTCAGCTAACGCTGGATGAACCACCGTCAGCAGCTGGATAATAATAGAAGCCGAAATATACGGCATAATACCCAGTGCGAAGATTGAGGCACGACTGAGAGCACCACCAGAGAACATGTTAAACATTTCAATGATGGTGCCACGCTGTTGCTCAAGCAGTTTGGCAAGTACAGTGGCATCGATACCGGGGATTGGAATAAAAGAGCCAATTCGGAAGACAATGAGTGCACCGATTACAAACAACAGTCTGCGCTTCAGTTCACCAAAGCCACCTTTGGCACTTTGAAAATCTAATCCCGGTTGCTTTGCCATCTGCTACTTATTCCTCGATTTTACCGCCAGCAGCTTCGATTGCAGCACGAGCACCTTTGGTGACACGCAGACCGCGAACCGTTACCGGTGCAGAAACTTCACCAGAAAGAATCACTTTCGCGAATTCAATCTGAACACCGATAATATTGGCCGCTTTCAGCGTATTCAGGTCAACAATACCGCCTTCAACTTTCGCCAGATCAGACAAACGAACTTCTGTCGTGATCATTGCTTTGCGAGAGGTGAAACCGAATTTCGGCAGACGACGGTACAGAGGCATCTGACCACCCTCGAAACCGCGACGTACGCCACCGCCAGAACGAGAGTTCTGACCTTTGTGACCACGACCACCAGTTTTACCGAGGCCAGAACCGATACCACGACCCAGACGCTTAGAAGCGTGTTTAGACCCTTCGGCCGGAGACAGAGTGTTTAAACGCATCTCTTACTCCTCCACTTTCAGCATGTAGGAAATCGCGTTAATCATACCGCGTACAGCAGGCGTATCTTCACGCTCAACGGTGTGATTGATGCGACGCAGACCCAAGCCAACCAGAGTCGCTTTGTGCTTAGGCAGGCGGCCGATTGAACTGCGGGTTTGTGTAATTTTAATTGTCTTAGCCATCGTGATTACCCCAGAATTTCTTCAACGGATTTACCACGCTTGGCAGCGACCATTTCCGGAGAATTCATATTGCCCAGGCCATCGATAGTTGCACGAACCACGTTAATCGGGTTGGTAGAACCATACGCTTTAGCCAGAACGTTATGTACTCCAGCAACTTCTAAAACAGCGCGCATTGCACCGCCGGCGATGATACCGGTACCTTCAGAAGCTGGCTGCATGAACACACGAGAACCTGTGTGAGCACCTTTAACAGGGTGCTGCAGGGTGCCGTGAGTCAGCGCGACGTTAATCATATTGCGACGGGCTTTCTCCATCGCTTTCTGGATCGCTGCTGGAACTTCACGCGCTTTACCGTAACCAAAACCAACGCGGCCGTTACCATCACCCACTACAGTCAGTGCGGTGAAGGAGAAAATACGACCACCTTTTACAGTTTTAGATACACGGTTTACCGCGATCAGTTTTTCCTGCAGTTCGCCAGCTTGTTTCTCGATGTTTGACATCTTAGACCTCTACCTTAGAACTGAAGGCCAGCTTCACGGGCAGCATCTGCCAGTGCCTGGACACGACCATGATATTGGAACCCGGAACGGTCGAAAGAGACATTAGTAATGCCTTTCTCAACAGCGCGCTCAGCCAGAGCTTTACCTACAGCTGCAGCGGCGTCTTTGTTACCGGTATACTTCAGTTGTTCGGCAATAGCTTTTTCTACAGTAGAAGCAGCAACCAGAACTTCGGAACCGTTCGGGGCGATCACCTGTGCGTAAATATGACGCGGGGTACGATGTACCACCAGGCGAGTAGCACCCAGCTCTTTGAGCTTGCGACGTGCACGGGTCGCACGACGGATACGAGCAGATTTCTTATCCATAGTGTTACCTTACTTCTTCTTAGCCTCTTTGGTACGCACGACTTCGTCGGCGTAACGAACACCCTTGCCTTTATAAGGCTCAGGACGACGGTAGGCGCGCAGATCAGCTGCAACCTGACCAATCAGCTGTTTATCAGCGCCTTTCAGCACGATCTCAGTCTGAGTTGGACATTCAGCAGTGATGCCGGCCGGCAGTGCATGGTCAACAGGGTGAGAGAAGCCCAGGGCCAAGCTCACAGAGTTGCCTTTAACAGCTGCACGATAACCAACACCAACCAGTTGCAGCTTCTTGGTGAAGCCTTCGGTAACACCGATAACCATGCCGTTCAGCAGCGCACGAGCAGTACCTGCTTGTGCCCAACCATCCGCATAACCTTCGCGTGGAGCGAAAGTCAGGGCGTTGTCTGCATGCTTAACTTCTACAGCACTGTTGATAGTACGAGTCAGCTCGCCGTTTTTGCCTTTGATCGAAACTTCCTGACCGCTGAGTTTTACCTCTACGCCCGCAGGAACAACGACAGGTGCTTTTGCAACACGAGACATTTTATTCCTCCGATTACGCTACGTAGCAGATAATTTCGCCACCAAGACCAGCTTGGCGCGCTGCACGATCAGTCATGACACCTTTAGAGGTAGAGATTACAGCGATGCCCAGACCAGCCATTACTTTTGGCAGCTCATCTTTTTTCTTATAGATGCGCAGACCTGGACGACTAACACGCTGAATGCTCTCTACCACAGCCTTGCCCTGGAAATACTTTAAAGTAACTTCCAGCTCAGACTTGATATCGCCTTCGATTTTAAAATCTTCAATATAGCCTTCTTCCTTCAGCACGTTGGCAATTGCCACTTTCAGCTTGGAGGAAGGCATAGAGACCGCAACTTTGTTCGCGGCCTGACCGTTACGGATACGGGTCAGCATATCCGCGATCGGATCTTGCATGCTCATCTGTGTTACTCCCGTGATTCAAATGGTGACAATTACCAGCTAGCCTTTTTAAGACCCGGGATTTCACCGCGCATTGCGGCTTCACGGACCTTGATACGGCTCAACCCAAACTTCCGCAAGAAACCGTGCGGACGACCTGTCTGACGGCAGCGGTTACGCTGACGGGAAGGGCTGGAATCACGCGGCAGACTCTGCAGCTTGAGAACGGCATCCCAACGATCTTCGTCGGATGCGTTCACATCAGAAATGATCGCTTTCAGTTCTACGCGCTTGGCGAAGAACTTGTCTGCTAATTTCACACGCTTAACTTCGCGTGCTTTCATCGATTGCTTAGCCATTAAGTAACCCTACCTTACTTGCGGAATGGGAATTCAAAGGCAGCCAGCAGAGCACGGCCTTCATCATCAGATTTCGCAGTAGTGGTAATGGTAATATCCAAACCACGAACGCGATCGACTTTGTCATAATCGATTTCTGGGAAGATGATCTGCTCACGAACGCCCATGCTGTAGTTACCACGACCGTCGAACGACTTCGCAGATAAACCGCGGAAGTCACGAATACGTGGTACAGCAATAGTGATCAGACGCTCAAAGAACTCCCACATACGCTCACCGCGCAGAGTTACTTTACAGCCGATCGGATAGCCCTGACGGATTTTGAAGCCTGCAACTGATTTGCGTGCTTTGGTGATCAGCGGTTTTTGACCGGAGATTGCTGCCAGGTCAGCTGCTGCGTTATCCAGCAGTTTCTTGTCAGCGATCGCTTCACCAACACCCATATTCAGGGTGATCTTCTCGACCCGAGGGACTTGCATGACAGAATTGTAGCCGAACTCTGTCATGAGTTTCTGGACTACTTCGTCTTTGTAGTAATCATGCAGTTTCGCCATCGTACTACTCCAAATTACTTGATAGTTTCGCTATTAGACTTGAAGAAACGGACTTTTTTGCCGTCTTCGAATCTAAAGCCTACACGGTCAGCCTTGCCGGTTGCCGCATTGAAGAGTGCAACGTTGGAAGCTTGAATAGCAGCTTCTTTCTCAACGATGCCACCTGGTTGGTTCAGGGCCGGAACCGGCTTCTGATGTTTCTTAACCAGGTTGATACCTTCAACGATGACTTTACCAGAAGTCAGGACGTTCTTTACTTTACCGCGTTTACCTTTGTCTTTGCCGGTAAGCACGATAACTTCGTCGTTACGACGGATTTTCGCTGCCATTGCTCGCTCCTTAGAGTACTTCTGGTGCCAGAGAGATAATTTTCATGAACTTTTCAGTACGAAGTTCACGAGTTACCGGCCCAAAAATACGCGTACCGATAGGTTGCTCGCTGTTATTGTTTAAAATAACGCATGCATTACCATCGAAGCGAATGACAGAACCGTCCGGGCGACGAACACCCTTCCTGGTGCGCACCACTACCGCTTTCAGGACATCACCTTTTTTCACCTTGCCACGAGGAATTGCTTCCTTGATGGTCACTTTGATGATATCGCCGACGCCTGCGTAGCGACGGTGCGAGCCACCCAGAACCTTGATACACATTACGCGACGTGCACCGGAGTTGTCGGCGACGTTCAGCATAGTCTGTTCTTGGATCATTTTAGTGCTCCGCTAATGTCAACTACTACTTCGGGACCCAAACCTCAGGTCGTTAAAAAGCCCCATAATTGAGGGCGCGGCATTATAACACCGGTTCTCGCACATGGGTAGAAAAAATGAACGGCTCACACGAGCCGTTCATTTTATTTTTTAGAGGAAGCGGATTCTATTACAGAACCGCTTTCTCTACAACGCGAACCAACGCCCAAGACTTAGTCTTAGACAGTGGACGGGTTTCGCGGATTTCTACCACGTCACCAATACCACATTCGTTGTTCTCGTCATGGATGTGCAGCTTAGTCGTACGCTTGATGAATTTACCGTAGATCGGGTGTTTCACGACACGTTCGATAGCAACAACTGCAGATTTCTGCATTTTGTCACTAATAACACGACCCTGCAGAGTACGGATTTTATCGGTCATTACGCCGCCTTCTCAGTCAGTAAAGTCTTAACACGTGCAACATTACGACGAACTTCTTTCAGCAGATGGGTTTGCTGAAGTTGGCCGGATGCTGCTTGCATGCGCAGGTTAAACTGCTCACGCAGCAGGTTAAGAAGCTCAGTGTTCAGCTCTTCAACGCTTTTTTCACGCAGCTCATTTGCTTTCATTACATCACCGTCTTAGTAACAAAGGTGGTTTTGATAGGCAGTTTTGCTGCTGCCAGCTTGAAGGCTTCACGGGCCAGCTCTTCCGGAACGCCGTCCATTTCATACAGGACTTTACCCGGTTGAATGAGGGCAACCCAATACTCCACGTTACCCTTACCTTTACCCATACGCACTTCCAGCGGCTTCTCGGTAATTGGTTTGTCCGGGAATACACGGATCCAAATTTTACCTTGACGCTTAACTGCACGGGTCATAGCACGACGTGCTGCTTCGATCTGACGAGCAGTCAGACGACCACGGCCAACAGCTTTCAGACCGAAAGTACCGAAGCTGACATCCGTACCTTGCGCCAGACCACGGTTGCGGCCTTTGTGCACTTTACGGAATTTCGTACGCTTTGGTTGTAACATCAGCGACTCTCCTTACTTACGGCCTTTACGCTGCTGCTTTTTAGGTTGAGCAGCCGGTTCCGGTTGTTCAACAGCAGCCATACCACCCAGGATCTCGCCTTTGAAGATCCATACCTTAACGCCGATTACACCATAAGTGGTGTGCGCTTCAGAGGTGTTGTAGTCAATGTCTGCACGCAGTGTGTGCAACGGTACGCGACCTTCACGGTACCATTCGGTACGTGCGATCTCGGCACCGCCCAAACGGCCGCTGACTTCAACTTTAATACCCTTCGCGCCCAGACGCATTGCGTTCTGTACAGCACGCTTCATAGCACGACGGAACATCACACGACGCTCCAGCTGTGAAGTGATGCTATCAGCAACCAATTTAGCGTCCAGTTCCGGCTTACGGACTTCGGCGATGTTGATCTGTGCAGGAACGCCAGCGATTTTCGCGACGACCGTACGCAGTTTTTCTACGTCTTCACCTTTCTTACCGATAACGATACCCGGGCGAGCAGTGTGAATAGTCACACGGATGCTCTTAGCCGGACGCTCGATAACGATACGAGATACAGACGCTTTAGACAGTTCCTTAGTAAGGAACTGACGGACTTTAAAATCGCTGTCCAGGTTGTCAGCGAATTCTTTGGTGTTCGCAAACCAGGTAGAGTTCCATGGTTTTACAATACCCAGGCGAATACCATTAGGATGTACTTTCTGACCCATTGCTAGTCTCCAGAGTCTCAGCGATCGGACACAACCACAGTAATGTGGCTGGTGCGCTTCAGGATGCGATCTGCACGACCTTTCGCACGCGGCATAATGCGCTTCATGCTTGGGCCTTCGTCTACGAAGATTTTCGCGACTTTCAGATCGTCGATATCAGCGCCATCGTTGTGTTCGGCGTTCGCAATGGCAGATTCCAGGACTTTCTTAACCAACACAGCAGCTTTCTTGTTGGTGTAGGTCAGAATATCCAGAGCCTGCGACACTTTCTTACCGCGAATCAGGTCTGCCACCAGGCGAACCTTCTGAGCAGAAGAACGAGCATGGCGATGTTGAGCAATAGTTTCCATCTCTTCCTCCTACTTATTTCTTCTTGGCTTTCTTATCTGCAGCATGGCCGCGATAAGTACGTGTCGGTGCAAATTCACCCAGTTTGTGGCCGACCATTTCGTCGGAAACAAAGACAGGAACGTGCTGACGACCATTATGGACAGCGATGGTCAAACCGATCATGTTAGGGAAGATCGTTGAACGACGGGACCAAGTGCGCAGGGGCTTCTTGTCACCGCTTTCCACCGCTTTCTCTACCTTCTTCAGCAAGTGCAGGTCAATAAAAGGACCTTTCTTGAGAGAACGTGGCATGGCTTATCCTCTAAAATTATTTGCTACGGCGACGTACGATAAATTTATCAGTACGCTTGTTGCTACGGGTCTTCTTACCTTTGGTCTGAACGCCCCACGGAGTTACCGGGTGCTTACCAAAGTTACGACCTTCACCACCACCGTGCGGGTGATCGACTGGGTTCATCGCAGTACCGCGAACGGTAGGACGAACACCACGCCAACGGGTTGCACCAGCTTTACCCAGTACGCGCAGCATGTGCTCAGAGTTGCCGACTTCGCCGAGAGTTGCACGACATTCGGATTCAACTTTGCGCATTTCGCCTGAACGCAGACGCAGGGTAACGTAGGAACCTTCACGCGCAACGATCTGCACGTAAGTACCAGCTGAGCGAGCAATCTGACCGCCTTTGCCTGGTTTCATTTCTACGTTATGAACGGTAGAACCCACCGGGATGTTACGCATCGGCAGGGTGTTACCTGCTTTAATCGCAGCATCAACGCCAGATTGAATCTGATCGCCGGCTTTCAGGCCTTTAGGGGCCAGGATGTAACGGCGCTCGCCATCTTTGTACAGAACCAGTGCGATGTTCGCAGAACGGTTCGGATCGTACTCAAGACGCTCAACAACTGCTGGGATACCATCTTTGTTGCGTTTGAAGTCAACAATACGGTAAGCCTGCTTGTGACCACCACCGATATGACGGGTAGTGATACGACCATTGTTGTTACGACCACCGGATTTGCTGTTTTTTTCTACCAGCGGAGCAAATGGTTTGCCCTTGTGCAGCTCTGGGTTCACCACTTTAACTACGTGGCGACGACCCGGAGATGTCGGTTTACATTTAACAACTGCCATTGTCTTTCTCCTCCGACTTACTCAGCGCCGCCGACGAAGTCCAGATTCTGGCCTTCCTTCAGGGTGACGTAAGCTTTTTTCCAGTCGCTACGACGACCGATACGCTGTCCGTGACGCTTAACTTTCCCTTTAACTACCAGGGTGTTTACGTCTTTAACTTCCACTTCGAACAGCTTCTCAACAGCAGCAACGATCTCTGCTTTGGTCGCGTCTTTAGCAACTTTGAGAACGATGGTATTGGTTTTTTCCATCGCAGTAGATGCTTTTTCTGATACGTGCGGTGCACGCACTACTTTCAGCAGACGTTCTTCACGGATCATGCCAGCATCTCCTCAACTTGCTTAACTGCTTCCGCAGTCATAACGACTTTGTCGAAGGCGATCAGGCTAACTGGGTCGATGCCCGCTGCATCACGCACGTCAACCTTGTACAGGTTACGCGCAGCCAGGAACAGATTCTCATCCAGTTCACCGGTGATGATCAGCACATCTTGCAGCGCCATGTCTTTCAGTTTCTGTACCAGCAGCTTAGTTTTAGGCGCTTCTACAGAGAACGTCTCGACAACGATCAGACGGTCCTGACGTACCAGCTCGGACAGGATGCTTTTCAGCGCGCCGCGGTACATCTTTTTGTTAACTTTTTGACTGTGGTCCTGTGGACGTGCAGCGAAGGTCACGCCGCCTGAACGCCAGATCGGGCTCTTTACAGAACCTGAACGCGCACGGCCGGTACCTTTCTGGCGCCAAGGCTTTTTGCCTGAACCAGTAACTTCAGCACGAGTCTTCTGCGCACGAGTACCCTGACGAGCACCAGCGGCATAAGCAACAACAACCTGGTGAACCAGCGCTTCGTTGAAATCACGACCGAAGGTAGTTTCGGAAACAGTCAGCGCGCTCTGCGCGTCTTTCAGTACTAATTCCATTGCTATCCCCTTACGCCTTCACAGCTGGTTTAACAATCAGATCGCACCCAGTTGCACCCGGGACGCCACCTTTGACCAGCAGCAGGTTGCGCTCAGCGTCAACACGTACTACTTCCAGGCTCTGAACGGTTACGCGCTCATTACCCAGCTGACCAGCCATTTTCTTGCCTTTGAACACTTTGCCCGGAGTCTGGTTCTGACCGATAGAACCCGGAACGCGGTGTGACAAGGAGTTACCGTGTGTAGCGTCCTGGGTACGGAAGTTCCAGCGCTTAACGGTACCTGCGAAACCTTTACCTTTAGAGGTACCGGTAACGTCTACTTTTTTAACGTCAGCGAAAATCTCAACACTGATGCTCTGGCCAACAGAGAAATCTTCACCTTCGGTGCGGAATTCCCACAGACCACGGCCAGCATCAACGCCAGCTTTAGCAAAATGACCTGCTTCAGGCTTGCTCACACGGCTTGCTTTTTTAGCACCGGTGGTAACCTGGATAGCTTGGTAACCATCGTTGTCCAGGCCTTTGACCTGAGTAACGCGGTTTGCTTCAACTTCGATAACGGTTACTGGGATTGAAACGCCATCTTCAGTGAAGATGCGGGTCATACCCACTTTTTTACCGACTAAACCAATCATTGTATCAACCTCTCAATCGCTCGATGACCTGATTAACCCAGGCTGATCTGCACGTCAACACCGGCAGCCAGGTCCAGACGCATCAGAGCATCAACGGTTTTTTCAGTTGGCTCAACGATGTCTACCAGACGCTTGTGAGTGCGGATTTCGTACTGATCACGCGCGTCTTTGTTAACGTGCGGAGAGATCAGAACGGTAAAACGCTCTTTGCGGGTTGGCAGCGGGATCGGACCACGTACCTGCGCACCAGTGCGCTTGGCAGTCTCAACGATTTCCGCGGTTGATTGATCGATCAGGCGATGATCAAACGCTTTAAGACGGATACGGATTCTTTGGTTCGACATGAGACCAAGGCTCCAAACATTTTATAAAACGAAAAGAATTACTACCCACATCCATTACGATTGATGGAGGAGTGTAATCGTTCAGCATATAACTCCCCAATTGGGAGTATTGTTAGGCGATACATAGACAGCTATCCCCTGCGATTCTGCTCGAATCGCGCCGCACCAATATCGGCAGGCCCGCGCATTATACGTAAATCTGTTTAGGAAGCAACCCGTGTTGTGTTTTTAACCACATCTATCTCGCTTTAGACCCAAAAAAACCCGCGGCAATCGTTTTTGACTGGCGCGGGCTTGCATAACATTGCTGGTTGGGCATAAGACTAGTGTTCGTTCTGATCTTTTAATTGGGACTGAAGATAATTTTGCAGGCCGAGTTTGTTCACCAGATCGAGTTCAGTTTCCAGCCAGTCTATGTGGCCCTCTTCTTCCGTAAGAATTTCAATCATCATGTCTCTGCTGACGTAATCATGAACCTTGTCAGCATAGGCTATCGCTTCGCGTAAATCCTTTGCGCCTTCCAGTTCTAATGCCAGATCAGACTGCAACATTTCCGGCACATCTTCACCGATGCGTAATCGACCGAGATCTTGCAGGTTAGGAATCCCTTCAAGAAAAAGAATGCGTTCGATGTACTTATCAGCATGCTTCATTTCATCGATCGACTCATGATACTCAACGTCATTGAGCCGGGTCAGACCCCAATTTTTGAACATACGCGCATGAAGGAAGTACTGATTAATCGCAACCAGTTCATTCCCCAGCAATTTGTTGAGATGATTTATGATTTTACCGTCGCCCTTCATTTTGCTTCCTCCGCTTCCAACTAAATAGAGCGTAGATGCGGATGAAAGGAAGTCAAAAAAACGCGACAGTTATTGTGGGTATTTCGGAGTGCAGAATTAAGCTATCAGGCTATCTCTTTGTAGAGCGGCACGTTTTGCAGTTCATCTTCCATAATTTCCCGTGCAAAGCGCACGCACTTCCCACATTGCTTGCCAATGGGAACCAGTTGACGCAATTGTTGAATCGATTTGGGTTGATAGCGGCGAACCACTTCGCGTAGAGTTTTATCACTCACGGCATTACACAAGCAGACGTACATTCACTGCGGACTCCCGTACAATTTATGATCAAATTGTAAATGAGAATGGTTTTTATTTCAAACGCAGCTTTTATGTGGGATTAATCGAAACGGCAAAATTCAGACATAAAAAAAGAGCACCGAAGTGCTCTTTTTCATGCTGCGATGACTGCCGAAACAGCCATCGACATTAACGCAATTAAGCGATGATTTCAGCAACAACACCCGCACCAACAGTACGGCCGCCTTCACGGATTGCGAAACGCAGACCCTGATCCATAGCGATTGGCTTGATCAAAGTAACGGTCATTTTTACGTTGTCGCCTGGCATTACCATTTCAACGCCTTCTGGCAGTTGAACGTCACCGGTCACGTCAGTAGTACGGAAGTAGAACTGAGGACGGTAGCCTTTGAAGAACGGAGTATGACGGCCGCCTTCATCTTTAGACAGAACGTAAACTTCTGAAGTGAACTGGGTATGTGGCTTGATTGAACCCGGCTTAGCCAGAACCTGACCACGCTCGATGTCTTCACGCTTGATACCACGCAGCAGAACACCACAGTTCTCGCCTGCCTGACCCTGGTCCAGCAGTTTGCGGAACATTTCAACGCCAGTACAGGTTGATTTCACAGTATCTTTCAGGCCAACAACTTCAACTTCGTCGCCCACTTTAACGATACCGCGCTCAACACGACCGGTAACAACAGTACCACGGCCAGAGATTGAGAATACGTCTTCGATTGGCAGCAGGAACGGCTTGTCGATTGCACGTACTGGCTCTGGGATATAGGTATCCAGATGACCAGCCAGTTCAATGATCTTAGCTTCCCACTCAGCGTCGCCTTCCAGCGCTTTCAGAGCAGAACCACGTACGATTGGGGTGTCGTCGCCTGGGAAGTCATATGCTGACAGCAGGTCACGTACTTCCATCTCTACCAGTTCCAGCAGCTCTTCATCATCAACCATGTCGCACTTGTTCAGGAACACGATGATGTAAGGAACGCCAACCTGACGACCCAGCAGGATGTGCTCACGGGTCTGTGGCATTGGGCCATCAGTCGCAGCAACAACCAGGATCGCGCCGTCCATCTGTGCAGCACCGGTGATCATGTTTTTCACATAATCGGCGTGGCCTGGGCAGTCAACGTGCGCATAGTGGCGATTCGGGGTTTCATATTCAACGTGAGAAGTGTTGATGGTGATACCACGTGCTTTCTCTTCTGGCGCTTTATCGATCTCGTCGAATTTGCTTGCCTTACCGCCGTAGGTTTTAGCCAGAACGGTGGTGATTGCTGCAGTCAGAGTGGTTTTACCATGGTCAACGTGACCGATGGTGCCGACGTTTACGTGCAGTTTGTTACGCTGAAATTGCTCTTTCGCCATGGCGATAATTCCTTACGTTGTGCCTTCATGAGTCATGAAGGCATCAGTTCACAATTTTTAAACCGTAGCTTATTTGCTACGAGCTTCAATAACGGCCTGAGCGACGTTGTTCGGCGCATCATCGTACTTCAGGAACTCCATGGAGTAAGAAGCACGGCCTTTGGTCAGAGAACGCAGCTGGGTTGCATATCCGAACATTTCAGACAGCGGAACTTCAGCATGGATCTGAACGCCAGTAGCGTTAGATTCCTGTCCTTTGAGCATACCACGACGACGGCTAAGGTCACCGATAACGTCACCGGTGTTCTCTTCCGGAGTCTCTACTTCAACCTTCATGATTGGCTCAAGCAGCACTGGTTGTGCTTTCTTAAAGCCATCTTTAAAGGCCAAAGATGCAGCCAGTTTAAACGCCAGCTCAGAGGAGTCGACATCATGGTATGAACCGAAGTGCAGACGAACACCCAGATCAACTACCGGATAACCAGCCAGTGGACCTGATTTCAGCTGCTCCTGGAGACCTTTATCAACCGCAGGGATGTATTCAGTTGGAATCACACCGCCCTTGATATCATTGACAAATTCGTAACCTTTCGGGTTCACACCTGGTTCCAGTGGGTACATGTCGATAACAACATGACCGTACTGACCACGACCACCAGACTGCTTGGCGTGTTTACCTTCGATATCGGTAACTTTCGCGCGAATCGCTTCACGGTAAGCAACCTGAGGTTTACCGACGTTCGCTTCAACGTTGAATTCACGCTTCATGCGGTCAACGATGATGTCGAGGTGCAGCTCACCCATACCAGCGATGATGGTCTGGTTGGTTTCTTCATCAGTCCATACGCGGAATGATGGATCTTCCTTCGCCAGACGACCCAGAGCCAGACCCATTTTTTCCTGGTCAGCTTTAGTTTTCGGCTCAACGGCGATAGAGATTACCGGCTCAGGGAATTCCATACGCTCAAGAATGATGACGTTGTCTGGGTCACACAGGGTGTCACCAGTAGTTACGTCTTTCAGACCGATCGCAGCGGCGATATCGCCTGCACGAACTTCCTTGATCTCTTCACGCTTGTTCGCATGCATCTGAACGATACGGCCCAGACGCTCACGGTTTGACTTAACCGGGTTGTACACGGTGTCACCGGTGTTAACAACACCAGAGTAAACGCGGAAGAAGGTCAGGTTACCAACAAACGGGTCGGTAGCGATTTTGAACGCCAGTGCAGCAAACGGCTCTTTGTCATCGGAATGACGCTCAGCCGGCGTGTCTTTACCGTCGTCCAGCATACCGTTAATCGCGGTAACGTCAGTCGGTGCTGGCAGGTATTCAACTACCGCATCCAGCATCGCCTGAACACCTTTGTTCTTAAATGCAGAACCACAGGTAACCAGGATGATTTCGTTTTTCAGAACGCGCTTACGCAGAGAAGTTTTGATCTCTTCTTCTGTCAGTTCTTCACCGCCGAAGAATTTCTCCATCAGCTCATCAGAACCTTCAGCAGCGGCTTCAACCAGATTTGCACGCCACTCTTCAGCCAGTTCCTGCATATCAGCTGGGATATCTTCGTAAACGAAGGTAACGCCCTGATCGGCATCGTTCCAGTTGATCGCTTTCATTTTCACCAGGTCAACAACACCGGTGAAACCTTCTTCTGCGCCGATAGCCAGCTGAAGTGGAACTGGGTTTGCACCCAAGCGCACTTTCATCTGGTCAACAACTTTCAGGAAGTTAGCACCCATACGGTCCATTTTGTTAACGAACGCGATGCGTGGAACTTTATATTTGTTAGCCTGACGCCATACGGTTTCAGACTGTGGCTGAACACCACCAACTGCACAGTAAACCATTACTGCGCCATCAAGCACACGCATAGAACGCTCAACTTCGATGGTGAAGTCAACGTGTCCCGGGGTGTCGATGATGTTTACGTGGTGTGGTTCAAACTGCTTAGCCATACCAGACCAGAAACAGGTAGTCGCAGCGGACGTGATGGTAATACCACGTTCCTGCTCCTGCTCCATCCAGTCCATGGTTGCTGCGCCGTCATGAACTTCACCGATTTTGTGGTTTACACCGGTGTAGAACAGAACACGTTCGGTAGTTGTAGTCTTACCGGCGTCGATGTGCGCACTGATACCAATGTTACGGTAGCGCTCAATGGGTGTTTTACGAGCCATTTGATTCCTCTGATTCTTAGACGTTCTAAGTTAAAAAAGCCCAGCAGGTGAGTCACTGGGACGCCCGCTGGGTTTATAACAACTACGTTGCTGTTACCAGCGGTAGTGTGCGAACGCCTTGTTGGCTTCAGCCATGCGGTGAACGTCTTCACGTTTCTTAACTGCAGTACCTTTGTTCTCTGCAGCATCAGAAAGTTCGTTCGCCAGGCGGAGAGCCATAGATTTATCACCGCGTTTACGAGCAGCTTCTACGATCCAACGCATTGCCAGGGCATTACGACGAACCGGACGGACTTCAACTGGAACCTGGTAGGTAGAACCACCAACGCGACGTGACTTAACTTCGACAGTCGGACGTACGTTTTCGAGAGCAACCTCGAACGCTTCCAGGCCATCTTTACCAGCGCGTTGAGCCAGGGTATCAAGCGCGGTATAGACGATAGATTCAGCAGTAGATTTTTTACCATCTACCATCAGGATATTTACAAATTTAGCCAGCAGCTCTGATCCGAACTTAGGATCCGGCAGAATTTTACGCTGACCAATGACGCGACGACGTGGCATGGAAATACTCCGTTGTTAATTCAGGATTGTCCAAAACTCTACGAGTTTAGTTTGACATTTAAGTTAAAACGTTTGGCCTTACTTAACGGAGAACCATTAAGCCTTTGGCTTCTTCACGCCGTACTTGGAGCGTGACTGCTTACGGTCTTTAACACCTGAGCAGTCCAGCGCGCCACGAACGGTGTGGTAACGCACACCTGGCAAGTCTTTAACACGACCGCCACGGATCAGGATCACTGAGTGCTCCTGCAGGTTATGACCTTCACCGCCGATGTAGGAGGTAACTTCAAAACCGTTAGTCAAACGCACACGGCAAACTTTGCGCAGTGCTGAGTTTGGTTTTTTAGGGGTAGTGGTGTACACACGAGTACATACACCACGTTTCTGCGGGCAAGCTTCCAGCGCAGGCACGTTGCTCTTTGCAACTTTGCGTACGCGTGGTTTGCGAACCAGCTGGTTAACTGTTGCCATTAAATAGCTCCTGGGATTTAGCTTTTTGCTTCGTAAACACGTAATAAATCGCCTCGTATTACTACGAGGAGGCAGAATTTTAGGGCTGTGTCAAAAGGGTGTCAAGAAATAACCAGGTTTTCGCTCTTACCAGGCCACTTGTTGTTGGTGCTTCGCTGTCAACGCAACGAAACCAGTATAGTCCAAACGTGCTACTTTGGTCGAAATTTGCTCAATCAGGCCGCGCGCCGCCACATCTTCTTCTAATACCCACAGCGTAGCCGGCGATGCGCTGAGCCTGGTTAACATCTGGCTGCCAGCCAAAGCGGCGGTTACGCCATCTTGCAATAAAAGCAGATCGTCGCCTTCCTGCAATAAAAGCAGCAGGCTATCGAGATCGCATTGCCAGGGAGATTGCAGCAACGTGTAAAGCATAATCAGTTCTCAGAATCGAATAACACGGTGATAGGTAGCCAGCTTCTCACGTAACGATGCAACATCCAGCACCTCTGCAGACAACACACGTTCAGCCGTCAAACTTTGTCCGCGCGCCAGCAGCGAATCGGCGCAGACAAAACACTGGTCGATATCGTACAGCGCCAGCACGCCAAAGGTCGCGATGTAGTTGCGCGCCAGAATCTGCTCGGGTTGCTGGTCGCGATTGAGCTGTAGCACGCCATCCCCGATAAAGAACAAACCGATATCTTCGCTTAGCGCACCCGTCGCAAGTACCGCATCGAGCCCTTCCCTGCCCGCACTACTTCCGTGCGGTGCCTGAGTAAACAGAAACGCCACGCGGTTCATTAGAATTGCACCAAACGATCGCAGCCGAGCGCGGCTTCTGCCAGCGCGCCCAAACCGCTGAGTTCAAAACCTGGCTGCAAATTGCTGCCCGCCAGTTGTAAGCGCGCGGCTTCCTGCGCGTCGGTTACGCCACGTCGTAATGCAGCCGCCACGCAGATATTCAACGCGGCGCCACTTTCAGCGCGTAGCTGCCGCCATTCACGCACCATATCCACTTCATCGCTGGCCGGCGCGCTCAGTTGGTTAGCGTTCAACACGCCTTCACGATAGAAGAACACGCTCTCCAGCTGATGTCCGGCCTTGACTAGCGCACGCGCAAACAGCAGTGCGCTGCTGGCATGTTGCGTGCCGTATGCCGGTCCGGTGACCAGCAAGGTATAGCGCATCAGCGATCCTGCCCCTGAAAATCACCGCTTTTGAACTGGCGGATATAGAGGTAAACCGTGTGCTTGGAGATATTGAGGCGGTCAGCCACCTGGTTAATCGCGTCTTTAATGTCGAAGATGCCCTTTTCATACATATTGAGCACGATCTGGCGATTCTTAGCATTATTGGAAACGTTACGGTCAGCACTCACTTCTTCAATCGCGAATTCCAGCGTCTGCATCACCAGGTCTTCTACCGAACTGGCAAAGTTGACGTTGGAATCCACCTGCTGCATTTCCGGCGGCATAAAGGTCGACATAATTTGCGAGAACGGCACGTCGAGATTCATGTTGATGCACAGCAAGCCAATGACACGCTGCTGACGATTACGAATCGCGATAGTGACCGATTTCATCAGCACGCCGCTTTTCGCGCGCGTGAAGTAGGCTCTGGAGACATTGCTATCTGCACCGTGCATATCGTGCAGCATACGCAGGGCCAAATCGGTAATCGGCGAACCCACTTTACGCCCGGTATGTTCACCGTTGGCGATACGCACCGCAGAACACTTCAAATCTTCCAGCGAGTGCAACACGATTTCGCAGTGCGAGCCAATCAGCATCGCCAGGCCATCGACAACGGCTTCGTATGATTTGAGGATATCGTAGTCTGCTTGCTCGAACGGACGTTGCTCCAGTAAATCGAAGTCAGTCAGTTCACCGGGATTGAATGGATTAGACATCGAAGACATTACCCTAAATGGCTGGAGCCTGTCTCGACAGCATTGGGGCAGACTCATATGGTGATAGTTAAGCAGGCGTTAGTCTGGCAAATGTCATGGTCTTTAGCCAGACCTTTACCTCTATCTCCGAAATAAAAACGCCGCCCGTAGGCGGCGTGATGCAGAAAGGTCAGATTACTGCGCTTTCTGATCGCCAGCGACTGGAGCTTGCGCTTTTTCATCCGCTTTCGGCGCGGGTTTGATGTCGAGCAATTCAACATCGAACACCAGCGTGGAGTTAGCCGGAATACCCGGAACGCCATTTTTGCCGTAAGCCAGGTTCGGTGGGATCACCAGCTTGATCTTGCCGCCTTTCTTCACGTGTTTCAGACCTTCAGTCCAGCCAGGAATCACACCGTCCAGACGGAACGACAGCGGCTCGCCACGAGTATACGAGTTATCGAACTCAGTACCGTCGATCAGCGTACCTTTGTAGTTCACAACCACAGTGTCGCTGTCTTTAGGCACCTCACCGGTACCCTCTTTCTCTACCTGATACAGCAGGCCAGATTCAGTTTTCTTCACGCCTTTTTCTTTGGCGAACTTGTCAGCGTAAGCAGAGCCCTTATCGGAGTTCTCTTTCGCGTCTTTTTCCATCTTCGCCTGAGCTGCACCTTTCACGCGGCCTTCAAAGGCCTGCAGGGTTTGCTCGATCTCTTGATCAGAGAGTTTGCTCTTGCCGCCAAAGGCGTCCTGAACACCCGCGATCAACTGATCTTTATCCAGTTTGATGCCCAGCTTCTCTTGTTCCTTCAGAGAGTTGTCCATGTAGCGACCAAGGGACGCGCCAAGTGCATAGGCTGATTGCTGATCTTCGTTTTTGAAGGCAGCATTTTTCGGTGCTTGCGGCGCGGCCTGAGCGGCGTCTGCTGGAGCAGCGGCGGTTTCTGCTGCCATTGCCAGCGGTGCATTCAGCGCGAAGGCCATGGTGGTAGCTAACAATGTGACTTTAAACAGTGAATTCATCCTTTCTCCAAAACCGAAGCCTCTAACCTCGGGAATCATTGCGGACTGAGGCCCACACTATAACTTTACGTGGCAGCGGCGAACACTCCCACAATGTAATTACCCGTTCAACCTCCGACCTTTTTTGCTTCAGGAAGTTTCATCAGAGATATAGGCGTTATGCGCCGTTTCAATGCAGCATGACGCGGAAAGGTAAAATATCAGGTGATTCTGAAGTGAAACGCCGTAGAATCACGCCCGAAACAGACTAACGCGCAGCACCGCAAGATGAGGAAAGATCATGCAACCAACAGAATGGGAACAACGCCTTGAGGCGCTGGAGAGCAAGCTGGCTTTTCAGGAATACACCATCGATCAGCTCAATCAAACGGTGGTTCAGCATGAGCTGGAGATGATCAGACTGCGTGAGCAGGTGCGTCTGTTAATCGATAAAGTGAAAGATAGCGCGCCGTCGATGATCGCATCACAGTCAGAAGAAACGCCGCCGCCACATTACTAAAAGAAAAGGCCACCCGAAGGTGGCCTCGCCAGCATCACATTGATTAGTGGCTGCAGCCGCAACCGCCAGTGCCACAACCGCCCTGGCCGTGATCGTGACCATGGTCGTGATCATGATCGTGATGATGACCATCCGCGCCATGCACGTGACCGTGCGCCAGCTCTTCTTCGGTCGCTGCGCGAATCGCCACAACTTCCACGTTGAAGTTCAGGTTCTGACCCGCCAGCATGTGGTTACCATCAACCACTACATGCTCATCTTCAACTTCGGTGATTTCAACCGGTACTGGACCTTGATCGGTCTCTGCCAGGAAGCGCATGCCAACCTGCAGTTCATCAACGCCCATAAACACGTCTTTTGGTACGCGCTGTACGAGGTTGTCATCGTATTGACCGTAAGCGTCATTCGCCGGGATATGCACGTCAAACTTATCGCCTACATCATGATTTTCCAGCGCTTTTTCCAGACCAGAAATCAGGGAACCATGACCGTGCAGATAGTCCAACGGTGCACTCACCGGTGACTCGTCAACCAACACACCGTCTTCGGTACGAACCTGATACGCCAGGCTCACCACCAGGTCTTTTGCTACTTTCATGATATCTCCTAACCGTTGAGAACTAAGATCCCGTTCCATTGGTCAATTTTGCGTGCAATAAACCAACCAGAAAGGTTCAAGACTGAGGATGCCAATAGTGTTGCGGCATACTGCTCAGCGTTAATGGCGCCGATTGTAGCGGAATTCAATCCCGCTGTAAGTTCAAGCTTAAAAAAAGCTGCGCCATTGCGCTACTCAGGATGAAAAACTCCGATTACTTGCTCATTAGTGCGAACCTGATCGCGCACCTGCTTGTCAGCTTCACGCATCTGATGGCCGCACTGAACACATTCAACTACTTCAACGTTGTTTTCACGCCACAACGCCAAGGTATCTTTTGCCTGGCACTTTGGACAAACCGCACCGGCTATAAAGCGTTTACGCATACTGTTTCCTGCCGTCGTTAATGAACGGATTAAGTAAGTATAGATCTACTCGTCATCCCAGCCGTCGAACTGGCGTTTTTCGTGCTGCATTTCGCGCTGGAAGATATCCTCCAGCTCGCGCCGCGCCTCACGCACACGTGAAACCTGCGCGCTGTCATCATGGCTTGGCACCAGTTCACGCAGCATGCGCATATCCAGACGACGGAAATGCTGCTGTGCGCGCTGCGCCTGATGCGGATGCATGCCCAGCGAGATCAGCGTTTTACGGCCCAGCTCCAGCGCACTGGAGAACGTCTCACGTGAGAACAGCGTGACGCCAGCCTGCAACAGTTCATGCGCCTCAACACGGCCACGCGCGCGCGCCAGGATTTCCAACTGCGGGAAATGCTGCTGACACAGCTGCACGATGGTCATCGAATCTTCCGGATCGTTACAGGTAATGACGATGGATTGCGCATTCTCGGCGCCCGCTGCACGCAGCAGCTCCAGCTCGGTGGCGTCGCCATAATAAACCTTATAGCCATATTTACGCATCAGGCTCACTGCAGAGATGTCGCGCTCCAGCACCGTAATACGCTTGTTGTTGGCCATCAGCAAACGGCCAACCACCTGACCAAAACGACCAAATCCCACCACAATGACCTGCGGCTGATCGTCCTCGACAAAGTGCTTCTCGGCGTTTTCATCGGGTTCATTAAAGCGATGCGCCAGTAAACGGTCGATGCCGTTCATCAGCAGCGGCGTGGTCATCATCGACAACGTCACCGTCACCAGCAGCAGCGGCATTTGGTCGCCGCTGAACATTTTGGCCGATGACGCCGCCGAGAACAGCACAAAGGCAAACTCGCCGCCCTGACTTAACACACCGGCAAACTGCTGGCGCTCTGAACTGCGCAGGCCATAAATGCGTCCCAGCACATACAACACCAGCGTTTTCACCGTCACCAGAATCAGCACGCCCAGCAAGATTTCAGTGATGTGGGTATAAAGCACGCCGAGATTCAGCGCCATACCAACCGAAATAAAGAACAAGCCCAACAGCAAGCCTTTGAACGGTTCGATGGCCACTTCCAACTCGTGACGATATTCACTTTCCGCCAACAGAATACCGGCGATAAAAGTACCGAGCGCCATCGACAGGCCGAGCGCGTCCATAAACAGCGCCGAACCCAGCACCAGCAGCAGCGACGCGGCAGTAAACACTTCGCGTACACCGGATGCGGCAATAAAGCGCAGAATCGGGCGCAGCAGATAACGGCCACCAATCAGCATCCCGCCGAACGCCAGCACTTTCATCCCGACTTTCAACCAGTCAACGTGGCCGCTATCGCCGCCCGCCAGCAGCGGCACCAATGCCAACGCGGGAATCACCGCCAAATCCTGGAACAGCAGCACCGAGAAACCAAGCTGTCCCGATTCACTGCGGTTCATGCCTTTATCGCGCATCAGCTGCAGCGCCATCGCTGTGGAGGACATCGCCAGGCCAATGCCGCCAATCACCGCCGCCTGCCAGCTAAAGTCGGTCAGCCACAGCAATCCACCGAGAATAGCGGCGGAGATCAGTACCTGAGCGGCACCCACGCCAAAGATTGAACGGCGCAGCGCCCAGAGTTTAGACGGGTTCAGTTCCAGCCCGATGATAAACATCAGGAACACCACGCCGAGTTCTGAGAAGTGCAGAATCTCCTCAACGTCGCTGATGAAACCCAATCCCCACGGACCAATCGCAATACCGGCCAGCAAATAGCCCAGCACCGCGCCAATGCCGAGACGCGCCGCAATCGGCACAATCAGCACCGCCGCAACCAGATAAATGACGCCCGCCGTCAGTAACGTTTCGCCTTCCATCACATACCTCCTTGCGGCAGCGGTGAAGCCAGCCAGTCGCCGTATGCTCGCGCAAAATTACGCATCACTTCCGGCGTCTGCCGACGCGCCCAGTGAATCACCATCGGCGTCATCCAGTGCATGCGACACATCTGCGCCGTCAGCTCAAACGGACGCATGATGTCACTCATCGGATAGCGATTCAGGCCGCTATGGTGATACGCCGCTTCCGGTTCGCCGGTGGTCACCACGCTGCGCCAGTATTTTCCTTCCAGCGCATTGCCATCCGGACCACTGGCAAAGCCGCGCGACAGCACACGATCCAGCCACTCCTTCAGGAGCGCCGGGCAGCTGTAGGTATAAAGTGGATGTTGGAATACAACGATTTGATGTTCGCGCAGCAATTGTTGCTCATGGTGAATATCAATAAAGAAATCCGGATAGTGGGCGTATAAATCGTGCACCGTGACGTGGTCCAGTTCCATAGCCGACTGCAGCAAAACCCGATTAGCAATCGAATCCTGTGATTCCGGATGGGCGTAAAGCAGCAATATTTTGGGTGGCTGCGACATCGTTCCCCTCCAAAGCGTCGTCACGGCACAGGAATTCCGCTACCATGCTCGACGCAACAAATTTTCTCGAATTATGTTGCCGGTAAATTAACATATTCTGACGATACGGCGCTTATGATTGTCTTTTCAGCACTACAAATTCGCCGCGGCACCAACGTGCTGCTGGATAACGCAACAGCCACCATTAACCCAGGCCAGAAAGTGGGCTTAGTGGGTAAAAACGGCTGCGGCAAATCGACGCTGCTGTCATTGCTGAAGGGCGAAATCAGCAGCGATGCAGGTAACGCCACCTTCCCGAGCAACTGGGCGCTGGCGTGGGTAAATCAGGAAACCCCGGCGCTGAGCAAACCCGCGCTGGAGTATGTTATCGACGGCGACCGTGAATATCGTCAGCTTGAATCCGAATTGGCCGACGCCAATGCGCGCAACGATGGCAACGCCATCGCCTTGGTGCACGGCAAGCTGGACGCGATTCAGGCGTGGAGCATACCTGCTCGCGCCTCAAGTTTGTTGCACGGTTTGGGCTTTAGCCAGGAACAATTAATGCGGCCGGTGAGTGACTTCTCCGGTGGCTGGCGCATGCGCCTCAACCTTGCGCAGGCGCTGGTGTGCCGTTCCGATCTGCTGCTGCTCGATGAACCGACCAACCACCTCGATCTTGATGCAGTGATCTGGCTTGAACGCTGGCTGAAAAGCTACGAAGGCACGCTGGTGCTGATTTCGCACGACCGCGACTTCCTCGATCCGGTGGTCGATAAGATCATCCACATCGAACAGCAAACGATGTTTGAATACACCGGCAACTACAGCTCGTTCGAACGTCAACGCGTCGCCAAGCTGGCGCAGCAGCAGGCGCTGTTCCAGAGCCAGCAGGAAAAAGTGGCGCACCTGCAGAAGTATATCGATCGCTTCCGCGCGCAGGCCACCAAAGCGAAACAGGCGCAGAGCCGCATTAAAATGCTGGAGCGCATGGAGCTGATTGCGCCGGCGCACGTCGATAACCCGTTCAGCTTCAGTTTCCGCGCGCCAGAAAGCTTGCCGAATCCGTTATTGAAGATGGAGCGCGTCACCGCCGGTTATGGCGAACGCATCATTCTCGACGCCATCAAACTCAACCTTGTGCCGGGTTCGCGTATTGGCTTGCTGGGCCGTAACGGCGCGGGTAAATCGACGCTAATTAAACTGCTCGCCGGTGAGCTCGAGGCGCTGGATGGCAAAGTTGGCCTGGCGAAAGGCATCAAGCTCGGTTACTTCGCCCAGCATCAGCTGGAATATCTGCGCGCTGATGAATCACCGTTGCAGCATTTATCACGCATCGCGCCGAAAGTGCTTGAGCAGCAGCTGCGTGACTATCTTGGCGGCTTCGGCTTCCAGGGCGATAAAGTCAGCGAAATCACCGAACGTTTCTCCGGCGGCGAAAAAGCGCGTCTGGTGCTGGCATTAATTGTCTGGCAGCGCCCGAACCTGCTGCTGCTTGATGAACCGACTAACCACCTCGATCTCGATATGCGTCAGGCGCTGACCGAAGCGCTGATTGATTTCGAAGGCGCGTTGGTGGTGGTCTCGCACGATCGTCATCTGCTGCGCGCCACCACCGACGATCTCTATCTGGTGCACGACGGCAAGGTCGATGTGTTTGAGGGCGATCTGGAAGATTATCAGCAGTGGCTGAGCGATCTGCAGAAGCAGCAAGCGCAACAGGATGCCGCGCCGAAGCAGGATAATGGCAACAGCGCGCAATCCCGTAAAGACCAGAAACGCCGCGACGCCGAACTGCGTGCACAAACGCAGCCGCTGCGCAAAGAGATCGAAAAGCTTGAGAAGCAGATGGCGAAGTGGCAGAGCCAGCTCAGCGATGCCGAAGCGCAGTTAGCCGACAGCGCGATTTACGATCAGAGCCGCAAAGCCGACTTGAACGTGGCGCTGCAGCGTCAGGCCGAGAGTAAGGCCGCGCTGGAAGAGGTCGAAATGGCGTGGCTGGATGCGCAGGAACAGCTGGAGCAGATGCTGGCGAGTTAAGTGCAGTCTTTCCGGTCAGCATAAATGCTGACCCTACGCGCCCGCAGGCAGTTGTAGGGTCGGCATTCATGCCGACCTGGACTCATCAAAACGGCTTATCCCCCAACACCGTCGCACGATGCATCACCCGTCGCTCCGGATAATAATCCGCATTGGCATAATGCTGCGTCACGCGGTTATCCCAAATCGCCACATCATTCTCCTGCCAGCGCCAGCGCACCTGGAACTCCGGTTTAGCGCTATGCCAGAACAGGAAGTTAAGCAGCGCATCGCTCTCTTTTTCGCTTAAGCCCAGCAAACGCGTAGTAAAACCTTCATTCACAAACAGCGCCTTGCGTCCGCTCACCGGATGCGTACGAATCACCGGATGCTGCACCGGCGGATTCTTGGCAACCGCTTGTTGCCAGCGCTGATGCTCTTCCTCGGTTTTACGATATTTATACTCCTGGAACGACTTCTTAAAGTCGTGTTCCGCCTGCAGCCCATTCAACAGCGTCTTAAAGGGCTCAGACAGCGCTTCATAGGCCGCAATGCCAGTTGACCACAAGGTATCGCCGCCACTCTCCGGCAGCAGCTTGGACGCCAGAATCGCAATCGCCGGTGGCGTTTGAATAAAGGTGACATCGGTGTGCCAGTTGTCATTATCCGGCGGATTATCCTGATGGGTATCCAGCACGATGATCTCCTCCACGCCTTCCGCATGCGGATAGACCGGATGGATATGCAGATCGCCAAAGCGAATCGCCAGCGCGCGCTGCTGTTCCGGAGTAATCACCTGATTGCGCAGGAACAGCACCTGATGGCGCAGCAGGCCATGATAAAGCTGTTCAAACTGGGCATCGCTCAGCGGACGGCTGAGATCGACATCGCTAACCTGCGCCCCGATATTCGGGCCCAAAGCGGTAAAAGAAAGTCGTTCGTTCATTGCTGTTCTCCATTCCAGGGCGTAAGTCGGCGCTGCAAGGCGCGCAGACCCAGTTCTAAGCCAAAAGCAATCAGGGCAATCACGGCGATACCGGCCAGTACCACGTCGGTGGCGAGGAACTCACCCGCCGACTGCACCATAAAGCCGAGTCCACGCGTAGCGGCAATCAGTTCCGCCGCCACCAGCGTTGACCAACCTACGCCGAGACCAATGCGCAAGCCGGTGAGGATTTCCGGCAGCGCGCCGGGCAGAATCACGAAGCGCAGCAGCTGCCAGCGCGATGCGCCCAGCGCCTGTGCCGCGCGAATGCGTACCTGCTGGGCATTCTTCACGCCCGCCAGCGTCGATAAGGTCACCGGCGCGAAAATCGCCAGATAAATCAGTAAAATCTTCGAGGTTTCGCCAATGCCAAACCAAATCACCATCAGCGGCAAATAGGCCAGCGGCGGCACCGGGCGATAGAGTTCGATCAGCGGATCAAGCAAGCCGCGAATCGCCGGGCTCAGGCCCATGGCAATCCCGACCGGAATGCCAATCAGCGCGGCAAAGAACAGCGCCACCAGCATACGTGCCAGGCTAGCGCCCAAGTGCTGCCAAAGCGTGGCGTCCATAAAGCCTTGCGGGCTGGCAATCAAGATCAGCTTCTGCAGCACCACTTGCGGCGGCGGTAAAAACAGCGGCGCCACTAAGCCGAGCGCGGTTATCGCCCACCACAACAGCAGCAACAGGCCAACGCTGAGCAGGCTGAGTGAGAACTGGCGCGAGAACGGCCAGCGCAGTCCGCGACGACGCGCTTGGGTTTTCTCATCAATCACCGCACTCATATAAACGCCTCACGCTGGGAAAACACCTGATTCAGTACATATTCGCGACGTTCGATAAACGCCGGATCGGATTTGATGCTGCGGCACGGTTCCCCGGCGGCGAAGCGCTGGCCGAAGTCGAGTTTCAAACGTTCCACTATGCGGCCCGGTCCCGGCGACAGCAGCACCAGTTCGCTGGCGAGGAACACCGCTTCTTCGATGTCGTGAGTGATCAGCAGAATCTGTTTGCCGGTATCACGCCACAGCGTTAGCAGCAGGGTTTGCATCTGTTCGCGGGTAAAGGCGTCCAGCGCACCGAACGGCTCATCTAACAGCAGCAACTGAGGATCAGCCGCCAGCGCACGCGCAATGCCCACGCGCTGACGTTGACCCCCAGAGAGCTGCCAGATAAAACGCTTTTCTGCACCTTCCAGTCCTACTTTGCGGATCAAACGGCGTGCAATTGTATGGCGCTCCGCCTTCGCCATCCCCGCCAGTTGCAAGCCGAACGAAACGTTATCAATCACGTTGCGCCACGGCAGCAAGCCTTCATTCTGAAATACCACGCCGCGTTCCGCGCCCGGCCCTTCCACCTTTTTGCCATCCAGCGTAATGCTGCCGGATTCCAGCGGCAGAAAGCCGGCGATGAGGTTCAGCAGCGTGGTTTTGCCACAGCCGGAAGGGCCTAACACCACCAACAGGTCTCGGCTGCCCAGCTGCAGGTTGATGTCCTGCAGCGCGGGTTGTCCGGCGTAACGCGCATTGAGATTGGTGATGTTAAGCATACGACCTCCGGTTATTTCGCTAAGGGTGCAACGAAGCGCGTGGTAACGAAGCTGCTGTAATCGCTATCCGCTTCTGGCACTTTGCCCTGCTCTTTGAGGAAGCCGGCGGTATCGACAATCGCCTTGTTCACCGGCTTGCCGAGCTGCTCTACCTGCTGCTGCGCGGTGAGATAGGTGTTGCCTTTCACCAGCACCGGCACATCCGCTTCGGGTACACCGCTCAGGCGCGCCAGCTTGCTCAGATTGTCTGACTGCTTCAGCCATTGATCCGGATTAGCAATGTAAGCTTGCTGCGCTTCAACCGCGCTGCGGGCAAAGGCGGTGACGATTTCTGGATGCTGCTGCGCGAAGTCTTTACGCACCACCCACACATCAAGCGTTGGCGCGCCCCACTTGCCAACCTGCGAAGAATCCGTCAGCACCTTGCCATCTTTCTCCAGTTCGTTGACCGCCGGAGACCAGACGTAAGCACCGTCAATGTCACCGCGTTTCCAGGCCGCAATAATCGCCGGTGGCTGCAGGTTGACTAAGGTCACTTGCGAAGGCTTGACGCCCCAATGTTTGAGCGCGGCAAGGAAGCTGTAGTGCGTGGTCGAGATGAACGGCACGGCAATGCGCTTGCCAATCAGGTCTTTGGGATCTTTGATGGTTTTCTTCACCACCAGCGCTTCGGAGTTACCGAGCTGTGAGGCCAGCAGGAAAGCTTCAATTGGCAGCTTTTGCGTAGCGGCGACCGCCAGCGGGCTGGAACCGATATTACCAATCTGGACGTCGCCCGATGCCAGAGCACGCAACACGCTGGCTCCGCTATCAAATTTGCGCCAGTCCACGGTAGCACCGCTCTCTTTGGCGAAGGTGTTATCCGCCTGCGCCACTTTGGCCGGTTCCGCAGAGGTCTGATACGCCACGGTAACGTTGACCGCTTGCGCCTGGAACGCCATCAGGGCCAGAGCCGCTGCGACTGCCGTTATTGTTTTTTTCATCGCCATCATCATTCACCCCAATGTGTTTTTGTCTGCGCAGTTTCTCCAGCAAGAGTAATTTCATAAAGGAATTAAAAATTATCCCTAATGACGATCCGTTCTTAGATCAACATCGGGCAAGGCTATGCAGAAAGTGCAAATGGAAAGAAAAGGGAAATCGGTAAATATGTCACGCGCTCACATAGCAGCTGTGATATTGATAGACATCTCATTTTTCACTCTTAACGAGCGGTCCTGAATCCATGTCGATTGAGAAAGTCGCACACCTGGCTGGCGTGTCCAAAGCCACCGTTTCACGGGTTTTGAACCAGAATCCCGGCGTGCGCCCGGACACGCGCGCCAAAGTGCTGGCGGCCATCGACATCTGCGACTATCAGCCCAACTTACTGGCGCGCCAGCTGCGTACTTCACAAAGTCATATGTTGTTAGTGCTGATCCCTGACATCACCAATCCGTTCTGCTCGCGCGTGGTTCAGGGCATTGAAGCCGAAGCGGAAGCGCAGGGTTACCACATTCTGCTGTGTAACTCGGGATCGCAGCTTCGGCGCGAAGCGGCCTACATCGCCCTGCTGACCGGCAAAGTGGTTGATGGCGTGATCACCATGGATGCCGCCAGCAGTTTGCAGGAGCTAAAGGAATTGATTGGCGATGCGCCTTGGGTGCAGTGCGCCGAATACGATCCGGCGATCACCGCCTCAAGCGTAGCGATTGATAATAAAGAAGCAGCTTTCGAAACCGTGCGTTATCTGGCGAGTAAAGGCCGACGCCGTATTGCGCTGGTCAACTGTGATATGCGCTACCTCTATTCGCACAAGCGCGAAGAGGGGTATCGTGCGGCGCTGGAACAGCTGGAACTCAGCTGGTGCGGCGTGGCTTACGCCGAGAATGTCACCTGCGAATCGGGCAGTGCGGCCTTGCGCGAACTGCTGACACAGCCGGAACGGCCTGATGCGGTATTTGCGGTGTCGGATGTTCTGGCGGTTGGCGTAATACACGCAGCGCTGGAAGCGGGTTTACGCGTGCCGGAAGATTTAGCGGTGGTGGGATTTGATGGCATCAACTTTACCAGCAGCCTGAATCCACCGCTGACGACGATTGAGCAGCCGATGAATCGCATGGGCGTGCGTAGCGTACAGCTGCTGCTGCAACGTATCCGCCAGCCCAACTCGTCGGTGGTCCATGAAGTGTTGCCGTGGAAGCGCGTTGAACGCGCTTCCAGTTAACTCAGCGCCAAATCAGCAATACGCACGCAGCGGTGAGCAAGCCCATCGCCAGATTGAACATTTTCCACGCGCGTGGGCTGCGCAGCAGACGTCCAATCAGCGAGCCAAAGCCCATCCAGATCACCCCGGAAACCACATTTACCATGAACATGCCGAGGCTGATCGCCAGCACCGAATGCAGATATTCGCTCCCCGCCAGGCTGAAGCTGGCCACCGCACCGAGCGCCATCAGCCAGGCTTTCGGGTTGATCAGCTGCAGCAAGCCGCCTTGCCAGAATGGCATCTGCTTCACCGTCACATCGTCGGTTTCCAGCTTTTCATACTCGGCGCTGGCGATTTTCCACGCCAGCCACAGCAGATAAAGGCTACCGGCAATCTTCAGGATCAGATGCAGCGAAGGATAAAGCAGGATGAGACCGCCAATGCCAAATGCCACCATCAGCAACATGACTTGCATACCAATCATGATACCAATGAGCAGCGGAATGGTGCGCAGGAAGCCAAAATTAGCACCCGAGGCGGTAAGTAACATATTATTGGGCCCGGGCGTGATGGCCGCGACCCAAAGAAAACCTAACATTGATAAAAAAAGACTCAGTTCCATGTATATTCGGGTGCTCCTCACCCAGTAAAGCGAACAACCCATCGAAGCTATCAGCGACTTATGCATCAGACAAGCCTTTACCCAAGCTATTTTGATCGCCCCAGCGGCGAGCGCTTTAAACCACTGCGCGGATTCAGTAACGCGCATCTGCAAACGCTGCTGCCGCGCATTCTGCGCCGCCGCGTCACGTTGCGTCCGCACTGGCAGCGTCTTGACCTGCCGGACGGCGATTTTGTCGATTTAGCGTGGAGTGAAGATCCGGCGCAGGCGCGTCATAAACCGCGCATGGTGATGTTTCACGGCCTGGAAGGCAGCTTTCGCAGCCCGTATGCGCACGGCCTGATGCAGGCGTGTCAGGCGCGCGGCTGGCTGGCGGTGGTGATGCACTTTCGCGGCTGCAGCGGCGAGCCTAATCGCTTAAAGCGCATCTATCACTCCGGTGAAACTGAAGACGCCACCTACTTCCTTAACTGGCTGCAACGCGAATGGGGCAGCGTGCCGACCGCCGCTGTCGGCGTTTCGCTGGGCGGCAACATGCTGGCTTGCCTGCTGGGTCAACAAGGTCACGATGTGCCGATTGATGCCGCCATCGCCATCTCGGCGCCGCTGGCGCTGGAGCCGTGCAGCGGCAAGCTGGACGTTGGCTTCTCGCGCTTCTATCAGCACTATTTGCTGACGCAGCTGAAAAAGAACGCCACGCGCAAACTGCGCGCCTGGCCCGGCACGCTGCCGGTCGATCTGAGCCAGCTACGTGCTTTCCGCCGCTTACGTGAGTTCGATGATGCGATAACCGCACGGGCGCACGGTTTTATTGACGCCAACGACTATTATCAACGAGCCAGCGCGATGCCGCTGCTCCCCGGCGTGCGCAAACCGCTGCTGATCATTCATGCGCAAGACGATCCCTTTATGACCGATGCCGTGATCCCGCAACCTGACCAGCTGTCAGCTTCCATTCAGTATCAGCTGACGCAGCAAGGCGGCCACGTCGGCTTTGTCGGCGGCACCTTGCTTAAACCGAAAATGTGGCTGGAACAGCGCGTGCCCGACTGGCTCTCAACTTATCTGGATGTGTAATTGTGATTATTCCCTGGCAACAACTCGAAGCGGAGACGCTGGAAAACCTGATTGAGACCTTCGTGTTACGCGAAGGCACCGATTACGGCGAGCAGGAACGCAGTTTGCTGCAAAAAGTCGCCGATGTGCGCCGCCAGCTGGAGCGCGGCGACGTGGTGCTGGTGTGGTCGGAACTGCATGAATCGATCAATATTATGCCGAAGGGTGAATTCCGCGGCTGATGCACCCTGCGGCAATTCGTGGTAACAATGCTCATCGCCGGACCTCACAGGGAGCTCTGTTATGTCAGCCAGGCATCCAATTATTGCCGTCACCGGTTCCAGCGGCGCCGGAACCACCACCACCAGCCTCGCCTTCCGCAAGATTTTCCAGCAGCTGAATCTGCATGCGGCGGAACTCGAGGGCGACAGTTTCCATCGCTTCACGCGTCCCGAAATGGACATGGCGATCCGCAAAGCGCGCGATCTCGGTCGCCACATCAGCTACTTCGGCCCGGAAGCCAATGATTTCGGCCTACTGGAGCAGACGTTCAAACATTACGGCCAAACCGGCCTCGGCGAATCACGCAAATATCTGCACACCTACGATGAAGCGGTGCCGTGGAATCAGGTGCCGGGTACTTTCACGCCGTGGCAGCCGCTGCCGGAAAACACCGATGTGCTGTTTTATGAAGGCTTGCACGGCGGCGTGGTCACGCAGCAGCAAAATGTGGCGGAGCATGTCGATCTGCTGGTTGGTGTGGTGCCGATTGTTAACCTTGAGTGGATTCAGAAGCTGGTGCGTGACACCGGCGAGCGCGGACATTCACGCGAAGCAGTAATGGATTCGGTGGTACGTTCGATGGAGGATTACATTAACTTCATCACGCCGCAGTTCTCGCGCACCCACATTAACTTCCAGCGCGTGCCGACCGTTGATACCTCAAATCCGTTTGCCGCCCGCGAAATTCCCTCGCTCGACGAAAGCTTCGTGGTGATTCATTTTCGCGGTCTGGAAGGCATCGCGTTCCCCTATCTGCTGGCGATGATTCAGGGATCGTTTATTTCCCACATCAATACGCTGGTGGTGCCGGGCGGCAAAATGGGATTGGCGATGGAGCTGATTATGCTGCCGCTGGTTCAGCGACTGATTGAAGGGAAACGGATTGAGTAGGTTTGGTGCGGGCTGTGAAAAGGGAGGCATGAATGCCTCCCCTACGACCGATTACAACTCGACAACCTCATAGCTGTGGGTAATTTCCACGCCTTTACCAAGCATGATCGCCACCGAGCAATATTTTTCTGCCGACAGGTCAACCGCGCGCGCAACCGCTTTATCGCTCAACGCTTTGCCGCTGACAATAAAATGCAGGTTGATGGTGGTAAAAATGCGTGGCGCCTCTTCACGGCGTTCTGAGGTGAGTTTCACTTCGCAATCGGCCACATCGCTGCGCCCTTTTTGCAGGATCGACACCACATCAATGGCGCTACAGCCGCCTGCGGCCATCAGCACCATCTCCATTGGACTTGGCGCTTTATCACCGGAATTACCGTCCATTAATACCTGATGGCCAGATGAGGATTCTCCGAGAAAGGTAAGACCTTCCACCCATTTCACTCGTGCCTGCATTATTCTCTCTCCTGAAGCGGCGGTTTTGCCGCCAGAGTACGCTTTCACCTGACAAACAGCAATCCAGAGTAATCCCCCTTTTGCTGAAGCGAGACAACACAAGACAGCTCGCAAAAGCTGTGCTACAAACAGTGCTGAAAATATTTTCGTCATCACAGACGAAGGCCGGAAGAATCAAAAGCGTAGCTTAAGAGTCCACCCGGAATAATTTTTCCATTACTGGAAACGCTCGACGATTAAACCGCCTGACAGGGAAAAATGCCCCCTGTATTTTGGGCACGATTACAACAGAGGATAATAGCGAATGGTTCTCGGCAAACCGCAAACAGACCCTACACTCGAATGGTTCCTGTCCCATTGCCATATTCACAAATATCCATCCAAAAGCACGCTCATCCATCAGGGTGAGAAAGCGGAAACGCTGTACTACATCGTAAAAGGTTCCGTAGCGGTACTGATTAAAGATGAAGAAGGCAAAGAGATGATTCTCTCCTACCTCAATCAGGGAGATTTCATCGGCGAACTCGGTCTTTTCGAAGAAGGCCAGGAACGTAGTGCCTGGGTACGTGCGAAGTCTGCCTGCGAAGTGGCTGAAATTTCATACAAAAAATTCCGTCAGCTGATTCAGGTAAACCCGGATATTTTAATGCGACTTTCGTCGCAAATGGCGCGTCGTCTGCAAGTCACATCTGAGAAAGTGGGCAACCTTGCCTTCCTCGATGTAACCGGACGTATCGCGCAAACGCTGCTAAATCTGGCCAAACAGCCAGATGCGATGACTCACCCAGACGGGATGCAAATCAAAATTACCCGTCAGGAGATTGGTCAGATCGTGGGCTGCTCACGCGAAACCGTGGGCCGTATCCTGAAAATGCTGGAAGATCAGAACCTGATCTCCGCACACGGTAAAACCATCGTCGTTTACGGCACCCGCTAATTTCTTCTCACCCACGGCGTGATGGCAACATCGCGCCGTTTCTATTTGCGATGAGCTGATGTGGCGCCGAATCATCTATCATCCCGAAGTTAACTATGCGCTGCGGCAAACGCTGGTGCTGTGCCTGCCTGTGGCTCTCGGCTGGCTGTTTGGCGATCTGCAAAAAGGTCTGCTGTTCTCGTTAGTGCCTGCCTGCTGCAACATGGCGGGGCTGGATACGCCGCACAAACGCTTCTTCAAACGCCTGATTGTGGGTGGTTCGCTGTTTGCCACCGGCAGTTTCCTGATGCAAATCCTTACTGCTTACCAGATTCCGTTGCCGCTGATTTTGCTGGCGCTGCCGCTGCTGATTGGCGTGACCGGCGAAATCGGTCCGCTGCATGCGCGCTTACTGCCCGCAACGCTCATCGCCGCCATCTTTACGCTCAGCTTAGTGGGACGCATGCCGATGTGGGTGCCGCCGCTGCTCTACATCGGCGGCACGCTGTGGTACGGCTTATTCAACTGGTTCTGGTTCTGGCTGTGGAAAGAGCAGCCGATGCGCGAATCGCTCAGCCTGCTGTTCCGCGAGCTGGCCGATTATTGCGATGCCAAATATACCTTACTGACGCAGCTGACCGATCCAGAAAAAGCGCTGCCACCGCTGCTGGCGCGTCAGCAAAAGGCGGTCGATCTCATCACCACCTGCTACCAGCAAATGCATATGCTGTCGGCCAGCCGCGATAACAGCCACAAACGCCTGACGCGCGCTTTCCAGGTGGCGCTGGATTTACAGGAACACATCTCGGTGAGTTTGCATCAGCCTGAAGAGGTGCAGAGGCTGGTTGAAGAGAGCCACGCCGAAGCGGTGATTCGCTGGAACGCCAAAATCATCTCGGCGCGACTGCGCGTGCTGGCGGATGCGATTCTCTACCATCAGCTGCCAGACCGTTTCCACATGGAGAAACAGCTCGGCGCGCTGGAGAAAATTGCGCGCCAGCATCCGGATAATCCGGTCGGTAACTTCTGCCTGTATCACTTCAGCCGCATCGCCCGCGTATTGCGTACGCAGAAGCCGCTCTACACGCGTGACCTGATGGCCGATCGCCAGCGCCGTTTGCCGCTGTTGCCGGCGCTGCGCAGTTATCTGTCATTCAAATCCACCGCGTTGCGCACGGCGGCACGCTTCGCCGTGATGCTGATGTTTGGCAGCTCGCTGGCGCTGTTCTTCAACATCCCCAAACCTTACTGGATTCTGATGACCATCATGTTCGTCAGCCAGAACGGTTACAGCGCGACGCGCGTGCGCATCCAGCACCGTGCACTGGGCACCTTTGCCGGTTTGCTGATCGCCGCCGCCTCGTTACGGCTGGCGGTGCCGGAATCAATCACGCTGCTGTTTATGCTGGGGATCACGCTGGCGAGTTATCTGATTACGCGTAAATATTACGGCTGGTCGATGATTGGCTTCACCGTCACGGCGGTGTATTCGCTGCAGCTGCTGTCGCTCAACGGCGCACAGTTTCTGCTGCCGCGCATGATGGATACCTTGATGGGCTGCTTGATTGCCTTCGCCGGGATGATTTGGCTGTGGCCGCAGTGGCAAAGCGGGCTGCTGCGCAAGAACGCGCACGATGCGCTGGAAGCCTATCAGGAAGCTCTGCGAATGTTGTTGGGACCGGAACAGTCGCCGGAGAAACTGGCATATCAGCGCATGAAGGTTAATCAGGCGCACAACGCGCTGTTCAACTCATTGAACCAGGCATCGAGCGAGCCAGGCTTTAATTTGCAATACCTGAAAGATATGCGCATGTGGGTTACGCACAGTCAGTTTATCGTCGAGCATATTAACGCCATGACGATTCTGGCGCGTGAGCACACCATGTTGACGGCGAAGCTAGCGGAACGTTATCTGCAATCCTGTGAAATCGCGCTGCAGCGTTGTCAGCAGCGGCTGGCGTATGACGGGCCGGGCAACGACAGCAATATTCTGGAAGCGCCGGAGAATCTCAATGAAGGGCCGGTGACGATTGTCGAACAGCATGTGAAGCGGATTTTGCAGCACCTCAGCGTGATGCACACCATCTCTTCACTGGCGTGGAGCCAGCGACCGCATCATGGCCGCTGGCTCAAGGTGTTACGTCCGAAAGCGGATTAAGCAGCCAGCACCTTTTCAATCGCGCTGGCGAAACGCGTCATGCCTTCGGCGATATCGGTAGGTTCAATCACCAGCGACGGCACAAAACGAATCACGTCGGTACCGGCAGTGAGAATCATCAGCCCTTCCGCTGCAGAAGCATTGAGGATGTCACGCGCCTTGCTGGCGAACTGCGGCTTCAGCGCGGCACCAATCAGCAGACCTTTGCCACGAATCTCGCTGAAGATATCGAATTTGCTGTCGATGGCTTGCAGCGCTTCAACAAACTGCTGACGACGCGCCTCCACGCCTTCCAGCACTTCTGGCGTATTGATGATATCCAGCGCAGTTTCAGCGATGGCACAGGCCAGCGGATTGCCGCCGTAAGTGGTGCCGTGAACGCCCGGCGCCATTACTGAGGCGATTTCGTTGGTGGTCAACATCGCGCTCACCGGGAAACCGCCGCCCAGCGCTTTCGCGCTGGTAATAATATCGGGCTTGATACCGTAATGCTCATACGCAAACAGTTTGCCGCTACGTCCCATGCCGCTCTGCACTTCATCGAGTACCAGCAGCGCATTATGTTCATCGCACAGCGCGCGCAGACCTTGCATAAATTCTGGCGTGGCCGGCATCACGCCGCCTTCGCCCTGAATCGGCTCGACCACGATGGCGCAGGTGTGATCGTCAATCACCGCTTTCACTGCATCGAGATCGTTGAACGGCACATGCACGATATCCGCCGGTTTTGGACCGAAACCATCGGAGTATTTCGGCTGGCCGCCAACCGACACGGTGAACAGCGTGCGGCCGTGGAAAGCGTTATGGAAGGCAATGATTTTGCTTTTGAACGGGCTGTGTTTTTTGCAGGCGTAATAACGCGCCAGCTTGAATGCCGCTTCGTTGGCTTCCGCGCCGGAGTTACCGAAAAACACCCGATCGGCAAATGTCGCGGCAATCAATTTACTCGCCAGACGCAGCGCCGGTTCGTTGGTGAACACGTTGCTGGTGTGCCACAAGGTTTCGCCCTGGGTTTTCAGCGTTTCCACCAGCGCCGGATGACAATGGCCCAATGCAGTCACCGCGATCCCGCCAGAGAAATCGATATACTCTTTGCCCTGCTGATCCCACACTCGGCTGCCTTTACCTTTTACCGGCACAAACTGCGCAGGTGCATAAACAGGCAAAATAACGTTATCGAACGTTTCCCGGGTTACCGCTAGTTTTTCCGCTGCCATTGATGACCTCATCGGGTTATTTGTTGAGCTGATGTGAAAATATAATCACAAAATATGCATAAAAAATCACACGAAGGCAAACATAAGTTACGCGTTGAGGAAATTAGCCAACAGCTGATGCCCTTGCTCACTGAGGATGCTTTCCGGATGGAACTGCACGCCTTCCAGAGGCAAAGTGCGATGGCGGAAACCCATGATCTCATCCGGCTGGCCGTCGCGCAGGGTCCACGCGGTGACTTCAAACTCAGCGGGCAGCGTATCGCGCGCCACAATCAATGAGTGATAGCGCGTCACGGTCAGCGGATTATTTAGATCGCGGAACACACCTTGATTAGTGTGCTGGATCAGCGAGGTTTTGCCATGCATCACCTGCCGCGCGCGCACCACTTGCGCACCGTAAGCTTGCGCAATCGCCTGATGCCCAAGGCAAACGCCGAGGATCGGCACGCGCCCGGCGAAATGGCGAATCGCCGCGAGCGAAATACCAGATTGATCCGGCGTACACGGGCCCGGCGAAATCACCAGATGCGTCAGCGGCAGCGCTTCCATCTCATCCAGCGTAATGGCGTCGTTACGCACCACGCGCACCTCCGCGCCCAGTTCGCAGAAGTACTGGTAAAGATTCCAGGTGAAGGAGTCGTAGTTATCGATTAGCAGCAGCATAGCGCCCTCAGGCCAGTAAAAGCGGCGCTATTCTACCCATTTTAGTTCGCCGGGCTCACCACTTTCGCAAACTGCGCGGAAAGCGGCGCCAGATCGCCCGCAACGCCAGCCGAAATTGCGGCGCGCCACGCATCGCGTTCAAGTGTTTCCCATGAAAGCTGATAACCGGCATGCAGTGCCAGCTGCTCGAAGAAGATGCGCTGCGCGCGGCCATTGCCGGCGCGGAACGGGTGCAGCACGAAGATCTCACAGTAGTAATGCGCGATACGCGCCACGAATGCCTGCTGCTCAAGGTCAGCCAGGCCGCGCTCTTCCTCCAGCGCCTGCATCAGCGTGTTGCCCTCTTTCTCGATGTACTCACAATGACAATACGGCGTTTCATCGCGCCAGATGTCGATGGTGCGCAATTCTCCCGCCCAGCTGTAGAGATCCTGAAACAGCGTGCGATGAATGTGGCACAGGCGCGGCAAACCGATGCTGCGCTGGCCGAGTTCTAATGTCGCCAGGCGCGCGGTGCTGAACGCCAGTTCCGCTTTGCGCAGTTGGGCTTCATCATGAATATCGAGGCGATTCTTCAGCACGCTGTCGTTGTGCCACAGATAGGGATCGCGTACCGCTAAGCTGTTATCCGCCATATTGCCTCCTCAGTGACGCCAGGCGTTCTTCGGCATGTTCGGCCTCGATGAGCGGCTCACTGGACGTGTAACCGGCCAGGCGGCAGCTGGCTTGATAGCTCGCAGCACGGCGCTGCTGCCACAAGGTGGCTTTCTGTTTCTCGGTGAGTTTGCTGGTCATAGCGCCTCCGGCAAGCAGTGAGCCCTAAGTATAAGCAGCAATTTTTTGCTTTGCCGGAGTGCAAATGACGCGCCAGTGGAAAATGGCGCGTTTAAGAATTAAGGCAGGACTTTGGCGGAGAGGATAACAATCGGTTTTGACGGCACATTTTGGTACGGACCGACATCTTTAGTCGGGACCTGCGCAATCTTGTCGATTACATCCTGACCTTTCACAACTTTACCAAACACCGCATACCCGAAATCACGCTGACCGTGATCGAGGAAGGCGTTATCGGCTACGTTGAGGAAGAACTGGCTGGTGGCGCTATCTTTATCTGCGGTACGCGCCATCGAAATGGTGCCGCGCAGATTACGCAAGCCGTTGTCGGCTTCGTTTTTGATCGGCGCTACCGTTTGCTTCTGCTGCATATCGGTAGTGAAACCGCCGCCCTGAATCATAAAACCAGGGATCACGCGGTGGAAAATGGTGTTGTTGTAGAAACCATTGTTGACGTAATCAACGAAGTTTTTCACCGAAACCGGGGCTTTCTGGTTGTTCAGTTCGAGTTCAATATTGCCCGCAGAAGTGGTGAGCAGCACATGTGGATCCCCTTTTGCGGCAAGCGCGGCAGAAGATACAGAAGAGAGCGCTAACAGGGCAACCGCCGCTGTCAAAGTACGTTTAAGCATGAAAGATTCCTTACCATGGAGAGCTAGCTCAAAAACGAGATTGATTGTAAAGAGCATGTGTTCCAAGAGCCAGCGTTTTACCGATATTTACGCGGATGTTGCTATTGTCATACTTTTGCCGCCACGCAATCATTTGCGTGACGAAAATCACACTCTCAATGAAATATTTCCGCCTTGTTACACTCGTTGTTTATTAAGATCACAGCAACACTTACAATTCATGACACTTTTTGCCAATCTCGGCGCTTAACAGGTTCAGAACATGACAAACCGTAATCGCATTGGCCTTACCTGGATTAGCTATTTCTCCTATGCGCTCACCGGCGCACTGGTGATCGTTACCGGTATGGTGCTGGACAATATCGCGCAGTATTTCCAGCGCCCTATTTCAGAAATGAGCAACACCTTCACATTCCTTAATGCGGGCATTTTGGTGTCGGTGTTCCTGAACGCCTGGCTGATGGTGATTGTGCCGTTGAAGCGCCAGCTGATCTTTGGCTTTGTGCTGATGATCCTCGCCGTTGCGGGTCTGATGACCAGCCACGATCTCACCGTTTTCTCGCTGTGCATGTTCATCCTCGGCGTGGTGAGCGGCATCACCATGTCGATTGGTACCTTCCTGATCACCCATCTTTACGATGGTCGTCAGCGCGGCGCACGTCTGCTGTTTACCGATTCGTTCTTCAGCATGGCAGGCACCATCTTCCCGATCATCGCCGGTATCCTGCTGGCGCGCGCGCTGCCATGGTATTGGGTTTACGCCTGCATCGGCATCATTTATGTGGCGATCTTTGTACTGACGCTGTTCATCGAGTTCCCGGTGCTGAAAAGCGAAGCGGCTAAGCCAGGCGTTGAGAAAGAGAAATGGGGCATCGGCGTGCTGTTCTTGTCGATTGCGGCGCTGTGCTACATCCTCGGTCAGCTAGGCTTTATTTCATGGGTGCCGGAATACGCCACCAAATCGATGGGCATGGATATCGCTGCTGCCGGCCAACTGGTGGGTAACTTCTGGACCGCGTACATGGTCGGCATGTGGGTGTTCAGCTTCGTGCTGCGCTTCTTCGATCTGCAGCGCATCCTGATGGTGCTGGCCGCGCTGGCAACCGGTTTGATGTACTGGTTTGTCACCTCTAAAGACGCCAGCATGCTGCACTGGATCATCATGACGCTGGGCTTCAGCTCAAGCGCGATTTACACCACCATCATCACGCTGGGATCGCTGCAAACCAAGGTCTCTTCACCGAAGCTGGTGAACTTCATCCTGACCTGCGGCACCGTCGGCACCATGCTGACATTCGTGGTGACCGGCCCAATCGTGGCACAAGGTGGCGCACATGCAGCGCTCTCTACCGCTAACGGTTTGTACGCCGTGGTGTTTGTGATGTGTGTTCTGCTCGGCTTTGTGACCAAACATCGCCAGCACGGCCACGTAACGCACTAAGTTTGATGGGCGGATCTCGGTCCGCCCGCTCTTCAGCGTTTAAAGGTTACCGCTTCTTTTTCCGCTAAATAGATCTCGCTGCTGGCGGGCTGCGTCGCTGCCACCAACACGCCTTTCCGCAGTGAATAACGTACCGGCACCTGACGCCGCACCGCATCAAATCCACTCTCCGCCGGCAGAATAATCAAACTGGCATCATTACCTGCCTCAATACCGTAATTCGCCAGCTGCATGGTTTTGGCGCTGTTCGCGGTAATCAGTTGCAAGCCATTATCAATCTGCTCGTAGCCCATCAGCTGACAGACATGCAATCCCATATGCAGTACCTGCAACATGCTGGCAGTGCCGAGCGGATACCAGGGATCGAACACATCATCGTGCCCGAAACAGACGTTGATGTTTGCTTCCAGCAGCTCTTTCACCCGCGTGATGCCACGACGTTTCGGATAGCTATCAAAGCGCCCTTGCAGGTGGATATTCACCAGCGGATTGGCGACAAAGTTGATATTTGAGAGCTTGAGCAGACGGAACAGCCGCGAAGTATAGGCATTATTGTATGAGTGCATCGCCGTGGTGTGGCTGGCGGTGACGCGCTCGCCGTTACCATCGCGATGCGCTAGCGCCGCCACGGTTTCCACAAAGCGCGACTGCTCATCGTCGATCTCGTCGCAGTGCACATCCACCAGCCGATCGTAGCGATTAGCCAGCGCAAAGGTTTTATGCAGCGACTCCACGCCGTATTCGCGGGTGAATTCGTAGTGCGGAATCGCGCCCACCACATCCGCGCCCATACGCAGCGCCTCTTCCAGCAACGCTTCGCCGTTGGGATAAGAGAGAATGCCTTCCTGCGGAAACGCCACAATCTGGATGTCGATCCACGGCGCCATTTCCGCTTTCACTTCCAGCATCGCTTTTAACGCGGTGAGCGTGGGATCGGAGACATCCACGTGAGTACGCACATGCTGAATGCCGTTGGCGATTTGCCACTTCAAGGTTTGCTGCGCGCGCTGTTTCACATCGTCATGGCTCAGCAGCGCTTTGCGCTCCGCCCAGCGTTCGATGCCTTCAAACAACGTGCCGGATTGGTTCCACGCGGGTTCGCCGGCGGTTTGCGTGGTGTCGAGGTGAATATGCGGCTCGATAAACGGTGCGCTCGCCAGTCCGCCCTGCGCATCCAGCGCGTCCGGCTGTACTGCGGTTTGCGGCGGCTGCGGGCGAATCTGCGCAATCTTGCCGTTATCGATTTCGATCTGCCACAAGCCCTGCTGGCCCGCTAAGCGCAGGTTGTTGATCCACTTCAGTGACGGGTTTGCCATGCCGTACTCCTGTAAAACACAAAACCTAAAACTAGCATGAAAAAGGGAAACCAACGTAGGGTCGCCACGTATGGCGTAAGGCTTGTCAGTTAAGCGTGAATCGGTCGCCATGAATGGCGACCCTACGGTGATTTTCTAGGGTGCGCATTCATGCGCACCTACTTACATATGCAATTTATTGCTTAACTGAGCGGCATTACACCATTTATGGCAACCAGAACAATAATCAACCAAATAAGCCACTTAACTAATTCGTTCAAAATCAGCCACATACCTCAAAATGGGTATATAGGGGCGCGCTTGATGTACATCAATAAGCGCCAAAAGCGCCGCGTTAAGGTAGGCGCAGATACCGCAATTTTTGAGGCAAGCATGAGCAAGCACAGTGTCGTTATTATTGGCAACGGCATGGTCGGCCACCGCTTTATAGAAGAAATTATCGACAAAGATCAATCCAGTGAGTTTGCGATAACCGTTTTCTGTGAAGAACCCCGCGTCGCCTATGACCGCGTCCACCTTTCCGCCTATTTTTCCCATCACACCGCCGAAGAACTCTCGCTGGTTCGCGAAGGTTATTACGAAAAGCATCAGGTAAAGCTGCTGCTCGGCGAACGCGCCATCACCATCAACCGCGACGAAAAACTGATTCACTCGAATACCGGTCGCGCGGTGCATTACGACACGCTGATTTTCGCCACCGGCTCTTATCCGTGGATTCCGCCGATAAAAGGCGCGGAAGGCAGCGATTGCTATGTCTATCGCACCATTGAAGACCTCAACGCCATTGAAGCCTGTTCACGCCGCAGCAAACGCGGCGCGGTGATTGGCGGCGGCCTGTTAGGGCTGGAAGCGGCAGGTGCGCTGAAAAACCTCGGCGTCGAAACCCATGTCATTGAATTCGCACCGGTACTGATGGCGGAACAGCTTGATCCTCAAGGTGGCGAGCAGCTGCGCCGTAAGATTGAGCAGATGGGCGTGCGCGTTCATACCGGTAAAAACACCCAGCAAATCGTCCATCACCCACAAGGCGGTAAAACGCTGGAGTTTGCTGACGGCAGCGCGCTGGATGTCGATTTCATTGTCTTCTCCACCGGCATTCGCCCGCAGGACAAGCTGGCTAAACAGTGCGGCCTGCAGCTTGGCGCACGCGGCGGTATCGCCATTGACGATCACTGCCAGACCAGCGATACAAACATCTTCGCCATCGGTGAATGTGCCGCCTGGCAGAACCGTATTTATGGCTTAGTCGCGCCAGGCTACAAGATGGCGCAAGTCGCCAGCGACCGGCTGGTTGGCCGCGATAACGCGTTTGCCGGAGCGGATATGAGCGCCAAGCTGAAACTGCTGGGCGTTGATGTCGGTGGCATTGGTGATGCACATGGCCGCACGCCGGGCGCGCGCAGCTTCGTGTGGCTCGACGAGCAGAAAAATATCTATAAGCGCCTGATCGTTAGCGAAGATAACCGCACGCTGCTCGGCGCGGTGCTGGTCGGTGACACCAGCGATTACGGCAATCTGCTGCAGCTGGCGCTGAATAACATCACGTTACCGGAAAATCCGGCCATGCTGATCCTGCCCGCAGGCAGCGGCGAGAAGCCGGTAATGGGTGCTGATGCGCTGCCGGACAGCGCGCAAATCTGCTCCTGCTTCGACGTCAGCAAAGGCGATATAGTCAAAGCGGTGCAAGGCGGTTGCCACACCGTCGCGGCGCTGAAAACCGAAACCCGCGCCGGAACCGGCTGCGGCGGCTGCATTCCGTTGATTACTCAGGTACTGAACGCTGAACTGAGCCGTCAGGGCATCGAGGTCAACAATCATTTGTGCGCGCACTTCCCTTACTCGCGTCAGGAGTTGTATCACCTGATTCGCGTGGAAGAGATCACATCGTTCGACGCGCTACTGGCGAAATATGGCCAGGGCTACGGCTGCGAAGTGTGTAAACCGACGGTCGGTTCGCTGCTGGCGTCCTGCTGGAACGAATATGTGCTGAAACCACAGCTCGCGCCGCTGCAGGACAGCAACGACCTGTTCCTCGGCAATATCCAGAAAGACGGCACTTACTCAGTGATACCGCGTTCGGCCGGTGGCGAAATCACGCCGGAAGGATTGATGGCGATTGGCGCCGTAGCGCGGCAGTACAATCTCTACACCAAAATCACCGGCTCGCAGCGTATTGGCCTGTTTGGTGCGCAGCGCGACGATCTGCCGGCTATCTGGACGCAGCTGATTGATGCCGGTTTTGAAACCGGACAAGCGTATGCCAAAGCGCTGCGCATGGCGAAAACCTGCGTCGGCAGCGTCTGGTGCCGCTTTGGCGTGGGCGACAGCCTCGGCTTCGGCATTGAGCTGGAGCATCGCTACAAAGGCATTCGCACCCCGCACAAGATGAAGTTTGGCGTCTCCGGCTGCACGCGAGAATGCGCCGAAGCGCAGGGCAAAGACGTTGGCATCATCGCCACCGAGAAAGGCTGGAACCTGTATGTGTGCGGCAACGGCGGCATGAAGCCACGTCACGCCGATTTGCTGGCCGCCGATCTCGATCGCGATACGCTACTGCGCTATCTTGACCGCTTCATGATGTTCTACATCCGCACCGGCGACCGCCTGCAGCGCACCTCGCTGTGGCTGGAAAGCATGGACGGCGGCATTGATTATCTGCGCAGCGTGATTATCGATGACAAACTCGGCCTGAATTCACAGCTGGAAACGGAGCTGGCGCGTCTGCGCGCGGCGGTGGAATGTGAGTGGACCGCAACGGTGCAGGATCCACAACAGCAGTCGCACTTCAGCACCTTTATCAACAGCGATCGGCGCGATCCGCTGGTGCAGCATATCAACCAACGCGATCAGCATCGTCCGGCGCAACCCGCCGAGCGCATTGCGGTCACTCTGATTGAGGAGATCGACGCATGAGCCAGTGGCATTCGGTGTGTGAACTCAGCCAAATTTTGCCTGCGACCGGCGTATGCGCGCTGATCAACGGCCAGCAGATTGCTATCTTTCGTCCGCATGACGATGAGCAACTCTACGCCTTAAGCAATATCGATCCTTTCGCCCAGGCCAGCGTGTTGTCACGCGGCCTGATTGCGGAGCACCAGCAGGCGCTGTGGGTGGCAAGTCCACTGAAGAAACAGCGCTTCCGCCTGAACGATGGCCTTTGTCTGGAAGACGAAGCGCGCTCGGTGGCGAGCTATCCGGTGCGCGTTCGCGATGGCAAGGTCGAGATCTGCGCCTGACAGCATTCCTTCACTTTATGAGACGTCACTATGTTTACTGACACCCTGAATAAATGCGCCGCCAACGCGGCGCGCATTGTGCGTACGGCGCAGCACAGCCCGCTGGCCTTCTGGATCAGCTCGGCGATGGCGGGCGCCTATGTTGGCCTGGCGATTATCCTGATCTTCACGCTCGGCAATCTGGTCGAACCGGCTTATCGTCCGCTGCTGATGGGAGCGACTTTCGGTATCGCCTTAACGCTGGTGATCATCGCCGGTTCCGAGCTGTTCACCGGTCACACCATGTTCCTGACCATCGGCGTGAAAGCGGGCAGCATCAAGCAAGGTCAGATGTGGTGCGTGCTGCCGCAAACCTGGCTGGGTAATCTTGTCGGTTCAGTGTTGGTCGCACTGATTTATTACTATGCGGCGGGTCCGCTGCTGCCAAACGCCGGATCGCTGCTGCACAGCGCGGCACTGGCGAAAACCACGCAGACAGCCATGGCGCTGTTCTTTAAAGGCGCGCTGTGTAACTGGCTGGTTTGTCTGGCGATTTGGATGGCGGTGCGTACCGAAGGCACGGCGAAGTTCATCGCCATCTGGTGGTGTTTGCTGGCGTTCATCGCTTCCGGCTACGAACACTCGATTGCCAACATGACGGTCTTTGCGCTGTCGTGGTTTGGTCAGCATAATGCGGACTTCACAATGAGCGGCATCGGCCACAACTTGCTGTGGGTGACGCTGGGCAATATGTTCTCCGGCATGGTGCTGATGGGCCTCGGTTATTGGTACGCCACACCGCAGGCGCAGCGCCCGCAGGCCGAAGCGCAAGCCGCGCCGCTCAAAACGGCATAACACTTTTTCAGCCCGCCTTGCGCGGGCTTTTTTCAGGATGAGCTATGGACTACTTTCCGCTGTTTTGCCGCCTGCAAGGCAAACGCTGTTTGCTGGTTGGCGGTGGCGATGTAGCAGAACGCAAAGCGCGTTTGCTGCTGGATGCCGGTGCCGATTTGCAGGTTGGCGCGCTGGATTTCTCCCCTGCTTTTCAGCAGTGGGCACAACAGGGAAAGGTGACCTTATTACCCGGCGCGTTTAATGAGCGCTGGCTCGAGGATTGTTGGCTGGTGATTGCCGCCACTGATGATGATGCGGTTAATCAGCAGGTTGGCGATGCGGCGGAGTTGCGTCGCATCTTCTGCAATCTGGTGGATGCTCCGCAGGAAGCCAGCGCGATAATGCCATCGATTGTCGATCGTTCGCCGCTGATGATTGCCGTCTCTTCTGGCGGTCGCGCGCCGGTGCTGGCGCGTTTACTGCGCGAAAAACTCGAAGCGATGCTGCCACAGCATCTTGGTGAGTTAGCGTCATTAGCCGGATCGCTGCGCAGTCGCGTCAAACGTACCTTTAACAGCATGGCGCAGCGGCGCGCCTTCTGGGAGCGCTTCTTCGTGAGCGACCGGCTGGCGCAAACGCTGGCGAATGGCGATCGGCCACGCGCGGAACATATCGTCGAAACCTTGTTCGATGCGCCGCTGTCGCAGCAAGGCGAAGTGGTACTGGTGGGCGCCGGGCCGGGCGATGCGGGACTGTTGACGCTGAAAGGCTTGCAGCATATTCAGCAGGCCGATGTGGTGGTGTATGACCGCTTAGTCTCCGAGCCGATTCTCAATCTGGTACGCCGCGATGCGGAGCGCATCTTTGTCGGCAAACAAGCCGGCAATCACTGCGTACCGCAATCGCAGATCAACCAGGTTTTACTTGAGCAGGCGCAGAGCGGCAAGCGCGTGGTGCGCCTTAAAGGCGGCGATCCCTTTATCTTCGGCCGCGGTGGTGAAGAGTTGGAACTGCTGGCGCAGCACAACATCCCGTTTAGCGTGGTGCCGGGTATTACGGCCGCCTCGGGCTGCTCCGCCTACAGTGGCATTCCGCTGACGCATCGCGATCACGCGCAGAGCGTGCGTTTCGTCACCGGTCATTTGCAGCAGCACGGCGAAATTGAATGGCGCAAGCTGGCGGCAGAGCAGCAAACGCTGGTGTTCTATATGGGGCTGGCGCAGGCGCCGGAAATCCAGCAGCAGCTGTTGCAACATGGCATGGATGCAGCGATGCCGGTAGCGATTGTGCAGAATGGCACCACGCCGCAGCAGCGCGTAGAGACCGCAACCCTGGCAGAACTGGCCACGCTGGCGCAGCAGTTTGCCAGTCCGGCTCTGATTATTGTTGGTCGCGTAGTGGAACTGCGTTCACAGTTACGCTGGTTCTGACACGGCAAAAAACTGTACAGCGCTGCGCTTTGTCGCCAGACTACAGGCCATCTTTCTCATCAATAAGGAGTTTCCATGCGCGTTGCTTCACTGGTTTGCGCGTTGTTATTGCCGTTGAGCGCGGTTGCTACCGCTGCACCCGTTACCTGGTCGAACGTGGTGGGTGAATGGCAAGTGGTGGCGGTGACGCCTAAGAAGGAAGTCGGTCAGCTGTATATCAAGAATGATCCGCAGTTTATGGGCGCGCGCGTGGCGTTTAAGCCAAATGCGATAACCTGGACGCGCGGTACTGACGAGCGCAGCATCAATCCTTCTGTCGATAACTGCAACGCTAAACCACGTCTCAGCGCCGCCAATGGCGCGGGACAGGATCGTGATTTCACCTTCCGTTATGGCTTCAATGTGAGCTGTGGCAATCAGGCGTGGGGACCTGCGCCAGGCGCGGTGATCAGCGTGCTGGCTGACGGTAACGCCCGCTTGTTCTGGGATGGCGCGGAACTGGCGTTACATCGCATCAAATAAAAAACGGCGGGTCAAAATGACCCGCCGTTCTGTTCTATCCCGCTAGCCGCTTACGGCTGTGAGACAAAGCCTACCGCTTCGTACACTTTCTTCAGCGTTTCCTGCGCATGGGCGCGGGCTTTCGCTGCGCCATCACGCATCACCTGATTCAGCAGCTCTTCATCGTTGCGGAAACGATGATAACGCTCCTGCAGTTCGGTCAGCATGCCAGAAACCGCTTCAGCAACTTCACCTTTCAGGTGGCCGTACATTTTGCCTTCGAACTCTTGCTCCAACTGCGCAATGCTTTTACCGGTCACGCCCGCGAGAATATCCAGCAGGTTTGACACACCGGCTTTCTCTTTGACGTCGTAGCGCACCACTGGTGGCTCGGCGGAATCAGTCACCGCGCGTTTGATCTTCTTCACTACCGCTTTAGTGTCTTCCAGCAGACCAATCACGTTGTTACGGTTGTCGTCTGACTTGGACATTTTCTTGGTCGGCTCAAGCAGCGACATCACGCGTGCACCCGATTTCGGAATGAACGGCTCAGGCACTTTGAACACATCGCCATACAGCGCATTGAAACGCTGGGCGATATCGCGGCTCAGCTCCAGATGTTGCTTCTGATCTTCGCCAACCGGTACCTGATTGGTTTGATACAGCAGGATATCGGCCGCCATCAACACCGGATAATCAAACAGGCCTGCGGTGATGTTTTCCGAGTAGCGCGCGGATTTATCTTTGAACTGCGTCATGCGGCTCAGCTCGCCGAAATAGGCGTAACAGTTCAGCACCCAGCTCAGCTGCGCATGCTCTGGCACGTGCGACTGAACAAAGATGGTGCTCTTTGCCGGATCGATGCCGCAGGCAAGATACAGCGCTAAGGTATCCAGCGTGGCTTTACGCAGCGCGGTTGGATCCTGACGTACGGTGATGGCGTGCAGATCGACGATGCAGTAAATGCAGTGGAAGTCATCCTGCATCTGCACCCACTGACGCAGCGCACCCATATAGTTGCCAATGGTCAGTTCACCGGAAGGCTGGGCGCCGCTGAAAACGATGGGTTTGCTCATGTTATGTCCTGATAATCACAGCCCGATAGCGGGCAAAAGTTCGTCAAAAGAGTCGAGAGTTAAATCGGGTTGGCTTGTCGCAATCGGCTCACCGTAGTTGTAGCCAAAAGTCATACCGATGTTCGGTACGCCTGCCGCCTGGGCCGCGAGAATATCATTGCGGGAATCGCCGACAAACAGCAATTGTCCCGGAAGCACGCCAAAATGGCCGAGGACGAGGAAAATGGCCGCCGGATGGGGCTTTTTCACAATCACGTCGTCACCGCCGATAATCTGGGTGAAGTACTCAGCAATCCCGAGCGACTTCAACAGCGGTGCCACAAACGGCGTGGGCTTGTTGGTGACGATCGCCAGCGGCAGGCCTTTCGCCTGTAAGGCCGCCAGCGTCTCCTTCACCTGCGGGAACAGCGTGCTGCCCGCTTCCACCGTTTGCGCGTAATACTTATCAAACAGCGCACGCGCATCGCGTTGCTCTTCGGCATGCGGCTCACGTCCCAGCGCCCAGGTCAGTGCGCGGGTCATCATCACGTCTGCGCCGTTACCAATCCAGGTAGAAGCCAATGCCAAACCCGGCGGCGGCAGCTGCAGATCGCTCAGCGCATGATCGATGGCTTGTGACAAACCGGGCGCGCTATCAACCAGCGTACCGTCGAGATCAAACGCCAGCGCGCGGATATCAGTGAAATGAGCCATTAACTTTCTCCAGTTCGCCACGCATCTCATCGATCACTTTTTTGTAATCCGGATGACCGAAGATCGCCGAACCGGCCACAAACATATCAGCACCGGCTGCAGCAATCTGGCCGATGTTATCGATCTTCACGCCGCCATCCACTTCCAGACGAATGTTGTAGCCACTCTCATCAATCAGGCGACGCGCCTGACGCAGTTTGTCGAGCGTACCGGGAATGAAGGATTGACCGCCGAAGCCTGGGTTCACCGACATCAGCAGAATGATATCCAGCTTATCCATTACATAATCGAGGTAGTCGAGCGGCGTCGCAGGGTTGAATACCAGACCCGCTTTGCAACCGTGCTCTTTGATCAGCTGCAGCGTGCGATCAACATGCTCGCTGGCTTCCGGGTGGAAAGTGATGAAGGTGGCGCCCGCTTTAGCGAATTCCGGGATCAATGCATCCACAGGTTTAACCATCAGATGCACATCAATAGGTGCAGTGATGCCGTAATCGCGCAGCGCTTTCAGCACCATCGGCCCCATCGTCAGATTGGGAACGTAGTGGTTATCCATCACATCGAAATGGACCACATCACCACCTGCCGCCAGCGCTTTAGCTGTGTCTTCACCCAAACGCGCGAAGTCAGCAGCCAGAATTGAAGGGGCCAGTAAAAATTGTTTCATCCGATTCTCCCAATTTTGTGCGCCAGCCTGAGCTGGCGTAATGCCTTGGTCGCGGACGAAACAGGCTAGCGGAAAAGCGCCAGCAGTTCGTCGACTTGCGTGCGACCACTTATGCTTCGGCTGATGGAACGCCGGGCTTTGACTACGTGTAAATCCGCATTCTGATACCACTCACGCGTGAGCAGCGTATCGTGATTTGAAATCAGTACCGGGATGCGGTTTTGCTGCGCCAGCTTATTGGCCAGTTCCGCCAGATGCTGCTGCTCGCGCAGACTAAAACTGTTGGTGTGGTAAGCGGTAAAATTCGCTGTCGCCGAAAGCGGTGCATACGGCGGATCGCAATAAACCACTGAGCCTTCAACGGCGTTGTTCAGAGTAACATCGTACGATTCACAGACAAAGGTCGCTTTTTGCGCCCGTTCGGCAAACCATAACAGCTCTGCTTCCGGGAAGTACGGCTTTCGATAACGACCAAATGGCACGTTAAACTCACCGCGCAAATTGTAGCGGCAAAGCCCGTTATAACCGTGGCGATTGAGATACAGGAACAGCACCGCGCGCTGGTATTCATCTTTGCTCGCATTAAAGGCGATGCGCTGCGCGTAGTAGGTTTCTGCCGTGTTGCCTTCAGCGTTGAAAAGCTGCCGCGCGTCTTCAATGAAGGCCGCAGTTCGCGTTTTGACGATGTTATACAGATTGATGAGATCACCGTTGATGTCCGCCAGGTGATAGCGGTCATAATCGGTGTTGAGGAACACGGAACCGGCGCCGACAAAGGGTTCTATTAGACAATCACCTTGTGGCAAATGACGACGGATGTCATCAAGGAGCGGGTATTTTCCTCCGGCCCATTTCAGGAAAGCGCGATTTTTTTTCATGCTGTCGTGGTTATTACATCTTAATTATTGGCTGTGGTGAAACCGACAGCAGCTCTGCGCTTTAAACGGGGCCGCATGCTTGCGGCCCCACATCTCATTACTGACTTTCTTTCTTCACCTGGCTAAGCGGTTTTACCCACGGATTGGCTGCACGCACCTCCGCTGGCAGCGATGCCACGGCGCGTTTCGCATCGGCTGGCGTGGCGTAAGCGCCGCTCACCAACACATACCAAGGCTCGCCGTTACGCGTGGTTTTATACACGTGATAACCGCTCAGGTTCTGTTTTCTCGCCCAGGCGTTCAGGCTCTCTTCTTTCGACGCGCCACTTAACTGCAGCGTGTAGTTTCCTCCTGATGGCAGCGATTTGCTGGCACCGCTCGAACTGGCAGGCGCGGAATTACGCGTCGCGGTGGTGCGGGTGTTGTTCTCTTTCACGGGTGCCGGTTTGGTGGCGACCGGTGTTTTATGCGGGGTCGATGCGTGCGTCTCACGTGTACCGTTGTTGCTGGTGCGCGCTGGGGTTTCTGAACGCATTGCGGGTGGCGTAATCGCTTTACCGTTGCCGCTGACCGTGGCCGGCGCGGTTGGCAGCGAGCTATTACCCTGCGCGCCTTGTGCTGCGGCATCGACAGAACCTTGCTGATTGTTCAGCGCAGTATTGAGATCGCCCGGCAGCGTGACACGCTGCTGGTTGGCTGGCGTATCCACAGGTGCAGCTTGCGTCGGCGTAGAGGAGACTGATGGCATCGAGATGGATTGGCCGTCGCTGCCCGCTGGTGCAGCCGTGCCCGCTGTGTTTTGCGGTGCGCTGCCATCAGCAGAAGGCGTGGCGTTTTGCAGGCCGCTCATGGACGTCGATCCCGAAAGGTCGATGTTCTTTTCGCTGCCACCGGCAGAAGGTGCCGCGCCGTTATTTGCGGTATTGGTTGCAGGTTTCTTCTCGTCTGGGCCGGTTAATGCTGAACCAATCCCCAGCACCACCAACAGCAGAACCAAAATACCAATGCCCATCATCATATGTTGACGAGAAACCGGTACTTTCACTTTCGGCGCAGAAGACGATTTGCGTGGCCGCGTCGGACGGCGGTCACTGGCGTCAGGTTTTAACTCGTCTTCCGGTTTGAACTCATCCATTTAGCCTCCTCCGTAAAACGACGCGCTTCCCACACGCCGCATCACCACTCACTTCTAATAATCAGGGTTTCTGGCAATCGTTGATTGCTGCCAGCACCATATCATGTGCCACACCGCCACGCACTTCAGAGCGGCCAATAGCGAGAGGCAGCACCAGACGCAGCTCGCCCGCCAGCACTTTCTTATCGCGCATCATGTGTGGCAAATAATCTTCCGCCGCCATGCTCGCCGGGCCATGTACAGGCAAACCAGCACGCAGCAGCAGCGCGATAATGCGATCGGTTTCAGCTGAGGTGAACTGCCCTAAACGTTCTGCGGTACGTGCGGCCATCACCATGCCAGCCGATACGGCCTCGCCGTGCAGCCAGTTGCCGTAGCCCATGTGCGCTTCAATCGCATGACCAAAAGTATGGCCCAGATTGAGCAGTGCACGTACGCCAGTTTCGCGTTCATCAGCCGCAACCACTTCTGCTTTCAATTCGCAGCAGCGACGGATGCAGTAAGCAAGGGCTTTTTCATCCAGCGCCAGCAGAGCATCAAGGTTCTGCTCCAGCCACTGGAAGAATTCGCCATCAAGGATAATGCCGTATTTGATCACTTCCGCCAGACCGGACGCTAATTCGCGCGGTGGCAGAGTGGCCAGGCAATGGGTATCCACCACGACAGACGCGGGCTGATAAAACGCCCCAATCATGTTTTTGCCGAGTGGATGGTTGACCGCGGTTTTTCCACCAACGGAGGAGTCAACCTGAGACAGCAACGTGGTCGGCACCTGAATAAAGCGCACACCACGCTGATAGCTGGCTGCAGCAAAGCCGGTCAAGTCACCAATCACGCCACCACCAAGTGCAATCAACGTGGTATCACGACCGTGCGGCTTTTTCAGCAGCGCGGTGAATACCTCGTCCATAACCGCCAGCGTTTTGTACTGCTCACCATCAGGCAAAATTACCTGATCTACCTTAATGCCGGCATTGCTGAGCAGCGCTGACAGAGATTCAAGATAGATCGGCGCCAGTGTCTGGTTTGTCACCAGCATGGCATTGTCGCCTGCTTTGAGCGGCCAAAAAGAAGCCGGATCGTTAAACAGTCCGGCAGCGATGGTGATGGGGTAACTGCGATCCCCGAGTGAGACAGTGATCTTCTCCATGATGACCGATACCTATTGCTGAGCCCTCAGGGCGCTGGATTAGTTCTTTTCCAGCATGTTGATGATCTGATTGGCCACCACTTTTGCACTTTGATCGTCAGTGCGAATAGTGACATCAGCGATCTCTTCATAAAGCGGATTACGTTCACCTGCGAGCGCTTCCAGTACTTCGCGCGGCGGTGATTCAACCTGCAACAGCGGACGCTTTTTATCACGCTGGGTTCGAGCAAGTTGCTTTTCGATGGTGGTTTCAAGGTATACGACCACACCGCGGGCGGAGAGACGATTACGGGTCTCGCGGGATTTGACTGAGCCACCACCGGTCGCGAGGACAATGCCTTGCTTCTCGGTCAGCTCATTAATGATCTTTTCTTCACGATCGCGGAAGCCTTCTTCGCCTTCCACATCAAATACCCAGCCTACATCCGCTCCGGTGCGTCGCTCAATTTCCTGATCGGAATCGAAAAATTCCATATTGAGTTGCTGAGCCAACTGACGACCAATAGTGCTTTTGCCGGCACCCATCGGCCCAACCAGAAAGATATTGCGTTTCTCTGCCATTTTATCGGTATTACTAAGAATTCGTTGATGATACCCCGCGTTCAGCGTAGCTGGCGGGACAGGAACTGAGACCTCATGAGCGTTAACAAGAGTCAGACGGAAAATTATCTCAACACTCATGGCCGTTTGGCAACCGAATAAATTGCCCCCGGCGACCTCTTAACAGGACCGGTCTGTGGTTCGCGAGACGGTAACGCACCTCCGCTAATCCGCTATATTTCGTGCTACAGGCACGCTGGCCGGGGTCATCCACTGTAATCGCTTACCGATGTAAGCACAGTGCATTCACTCATTTAACGTCTTACTGGAGCTCGAATTATTTTGGAGATATTTCTTTTGACGTCAGTATCGCTTGTGACCAACGTCATTCGGAAGGTTATTCTGCCGCGTTCCGTTACACCGTTTTGAAAATCGCTAAACCTTGTAAGCTAATTCCAGCCCTGCGTCAACGCAGTTGGCCTCACAGAGCGAATTTTCCGCTTTATCCGGCAGTAAGCGCTGCTTCCCTGACCAGTCGGGGAGTAATAAAGATCACCAGCTCCTTTTTCTTCTGCTCATCGGTTTGCTGGCGGAACAAATTGCCCAGTAACGGCAGATCGCCAAGCCAGGGCACGCGTTTTTCGCTCTGCGAACGCTGCTGCTGGAAAATGCCGCCCAGCGCTAAGGTTTCGCCATCGCGCAGCGTTACCTGAGTCTCGATCTCCTGCTTATCAATACTCAGCACCTGATTGTCGCCAATGTTTAGACTGCGTCCCGGCAAGTTCTGACTCAGCCGTAATTTGAGCTGGATGCGGCCATTTCCCAGCACCACCGGTGTTACTTCCATACCCAAAACCGCTTCCTTAAATTCAATGGCAGTCGCGCCGCTGTTGCCTGATTTCACCTCATAAGGGATTTCCGTGCCCTGCTTGATGCTGGCGGTTTGCTGATGCGAGGTAAATAAGCGCGGACTGGCGATGATTTCGATTTGGTTCTCCTGCTCCAGCGCACTCAGCTCGAGGTTTAGCAACTCGCCGCTGACCTGGCCCAACGTCACGCCTGCGCGAAACGCCGGATTGCTCACCGCCAGTGGGATCTCGAGCAACGGATTGCGTAGCGCCTGCGTCACCACTTCGGCCGGTGACGTGCCCCAGTTCACGCCCAGCTCGCGCAGATGCTCTTCATTGATGGTGACGATGTGCGCGGTGAGCTCAACCTGCTCGAGCGGTAAATCCAGCGCTTTTAACCAGCGTTCGGTGTCACGCAGCGCCTCAGCCGTGTCACGCAGCAGCAAACTGTTGGTGCGGCTATCGACCGTGACGCTACCGCGCGGCGTCATCAACGAACGCTCGGCTTGCAGGCTACGATAAATATCGCTGGCGCTGGCGTAATGCAGCGTCACGGTTTGTTGCTCCAGCGGCGTTTGCTGTTTTTCCTCCTCGCGTTCCTCCTTTTCCTGTTGCACCTGCAGCTGTTGCCAGCTTTCCGGGTAGACCAACAAAACGCCCTCTTCCTGCACCACGGTGAGTTTTGCCAGCTGTGTGACCAGAGCAAGTGCACGATCCCAACCAACATTATCTAATCGCAGCGACAGTCGACCTTCAACGCCTGGCGCAATCAGCAGATTAGTCTGCTGATAATCGGCCAGCGCCTGCAAAATACGTTCAACTGGCGCATCATCAAACGTCAGGCTTAATCGGTCGCCATTAGCGCGCAGCGGCATGCTCAGACACAGCAGCATCAGTAACGTCATCCATTTCATAGAAACCTCCTTTTATTACCCATGTGATTTGCTGCGGCTTGCAGCTTTGTGCTGCACTCAACACCAGCGTGCGCGACGTAAGCTGCACGACCTGCCAGGGCGACTGGGGTAACGACGCTTGATCATTCAGCCGATGGCTTTTGCCTTGTGGCGACACCAGCCACGCCACGTAGTGCGTCGCCGTGCCAATAATGCCCTGCAAACGCCAGCCTTCTGGGGCAGCCACCTGCGCCTGACACAGCGTTTCTGCCAGCGGCTGAAAAGGGTCGCGCGCCAACGCCAGCGAGCTACAGAGCAATAGCAGTAATGCGCTACTCCGCATCGTCACTCTCCAGCCAAAGTTGCGTGTTCAATACGCCCTGCTCGGCTTGCAGCTGAAAGCGTTGTGGCACCGGTAATCGGGTGTTGGCTAATTCGCTAAACAACGGCAGAAATTGCGGCCAGATCAGCCTTAGCTGCAGCTGTTGCGGCTGGCTATCCGGATGCCAGGCTTCCAGCTGATTGCCGCGCGCCGCCACGATTCGCTCCAGCGTTTGCTGAGCGTCTGCATCCTTCTTGGGTTGCTGAAGCAGACTAATCTCGCTCTGCAAGGCATCAATCGCCGGAAGTGAAGCCAGCTGTTTTAGCCACTGTTGCTGCTGTTGCCGCATCTGTTCCAGCTGCCGCGCTTGCGCTTCATGCATCTGCTGCTGCGGACGAAGCAGCACAATCCACATCAGCGCAAACAGCAGCAGCGATAACATCAGCAGCCAAACCATACGCAGCGGCAGCGTTAGCATCAGCCAGCGCTGCAGGAGTTCATTCATCTGTCGCCTCCTGCACCCGCGCATGCAAAGCAAAGCGATAGTCGCCACCCGTCTCGCGCTTTACACTGCCCTGCTTTACGCTGCTGAACAGCGGCTGGGTGATCAGTTGATGACGAAAATCACTGACCGCCGCCATGCTCTGCGCCTGCCCCTCCAACACCAATTGCCCTTGCCGGCGTTCGAGGCGATTCAGCCACAAGGTGTCAGGCATCAACTCCGGTAACTGCTGCCAAAAATGCTGCCAGCGCTGATGCTGCTCTTGCCGCTGCAGCTGTTCCTGCTGCGCCTGAAACAGTGATTCACGCAGCTTCAATAGCGATTGCTGCTGTTCCAGCTGTTGCTGCAGTGCGCTGAGGATAAAGGTGATATCCATCAGTGCGTCCGTCTGTTGCTGCCGCGCAATAACGCCACGCCACCATAGTAATGAGAGGACCAGCAAGGTCACCGCCACCGTAAGCAATAGCAGCGAGATGCTCTGCTGGCGCCGCCGCTGCGATTGCTGAATGCGCCAGGGAAGCAGGTTAACCGCCAGCATTAGACATCCTCCGGGCGCAGCGCCAGCCCAAGCGCGATGGCAAAAATACCGTCATGCGCGGGCAACGGCGGTTGCAGATAGTGCAGCAGTGAAAAAGGTTTGCAGCGTTTAACCTGCTCCTCGGGCAAAACCTGGTTTGAAGTGCAGAACACGTTTTCCATCTGCGGGAAGGTCTCGCGTAATTGCGCGAGGTTGAGAGGTTCGGTGGCCGCGCCTGAAGTGGTGCTTTCGCCCGCCAGCGTCCACAGCCAGTGATCGCTGAGCGGATGAATCAATAACTGGTTGTGGCGTAACGGCAGCCGCATGGCGATCTGCGTCAGCGCCAGGCTGCTCAGTTCGAACACGTCCGGGCGCAGGCCTGCCTGCTTGAGCGGCGTCAGCCATTGTGCAATCACCTCACGCCGCGCGGCGGTGACGCACAGCGAAGAATCTTTGCCCGGCGATCGATAATCCAGCGACAGCGAAGAGGGCTCGACGGGAAACAGGCGCTGTGCGGAAGCCGCCACATAGCGCCCCAGCGCGGGCTCACGCAGCGAGGTTTCCGGCATGAGCAAAGTGCGTTGCAATACCAACTGCGGCGGCAGGCCAACGCGCAGTGAATAGCGTTTCGGCAGTTGGCGCTGCCAGCGCCCTAACATATCCAGTAACGCAGGCGTGGTTTGCAGCACGCCGTTTCTTAACGTATCTTGCGGCAGCGTTTGTTGCCACCAGTGTCGCAACTGCCAACCATGACGTCGACGTTCGATGCCAAGGGCGCACAGTTGCCCGTTTTGGATGTCCAGTCCAATTTGCCAGCGCTGAAAAGCCATACGCATGATCTCCTTATCATTGAAGGTAATGAGCTCCAATACCCGGCCAACTTCAATTATTGCGGGTATATCAAAGCGTCAGGCTTGTCTTTATACTACCGCGCGGTTGCTTATAAACTGCTCAAACGACAACAGATGGGAATTCTCAGGTGAAGTTCGTAAAGTATTTATTGATCCTTGCAGTGTGTTGCATTTTGCTGGGAGCCGGTACGGTTTATGGTTTGTACAAATACATAGAGCCGCAGCTGCCTGATGTGAACACATTGAAAGATGTGCGCCTGCAAACTCCTATGCAGGTTTACAGCGCGGATGGCGACCTGATCGCCCAATACGGCGAGAAGCGCCGTGTCCCGCTGACCCTACAACAGATGCCGCCTGAGTTAATCAAAGCGTTTATTGCCACCGAAGATAGCCGTTTCTACGAGCATCACGGTGTCGATCCGGTGGGGATTTTCCGTGCAGCCAGCATTGCGCTGATGTCCGGTCACGCCTCGCAGGGCGCCAGCACCATTACTCAGCAGTTGGCGCGTAACTTCTTCCTCAGCCCGGAACGCACCTTGATGCGTAAGATTAAGGAAGCGTTCCTCGCGATCCGTATCGAACAGCTGCTGAGCAAAGATGAAATTCTTGAGCTCTATCTCAACAAGATTTATCTCGGCTATCGCGCGTACGGCGTGGGCGCGGCGGCGCAGGTCTATTTTGGTAAACCTATTGATCAACTGTCGCTGAGTGAAATGGCGATGATTGCAGGATTGCCGAAAGCCCCTTCGACCTTCAACCCGCTCTACTCTCATACGCGTGCGCTGGCGCGTCGTAATGTGGTGCTGGCGCGTATGCTGGACCAAAACTACATCACGCAGCAGCAATATAACGACGCGCGTAACACGCCGCTGGCGGCCAGCTATCACGGCCCGGAAATCGCTTTCTCTGCACCATATTTAAGTGAAATGGTGCGTCAGGAGATGGTGAAGCGTTACGGTGACAGCGCTTATGAAGATGGCTACAAGGTTTACACCACCGTTACTCGCCATCTGCAGGAAGCTGCGCAGCAGGCGGTGCGTAACAATGTGATGGCGTACGACATGCGCCACGGCTATCGCGGCCCGACCAACGTGCTGTGGAAAGTGGGCGAAGCGAGCTGGGATCAAACCCGCATCCAGAACGCGCTGAAAAATCTGCCGACTTACGGACCGCTGAATGCTGCGGTAATCACTAACGCCAGCGCCGATCAAGCCACGGCAATGCTGAAAGATGGCAGCAACGTCACGCTGAATATGGCGGGCGTGCGCTGGGCGCGTGCTTACAAATCTGACACGCTGCAAGGCCCAACGCCACGTAGCGTGACGCAGGTGCTGCAAGCCGGCCAGCAGATTTGGGTGCGCAAAGTGAATGATGATTGGTGGCTCGGCCAGGTTCCGGCGGTGAACTCCGCGCTGGTGTCACTCAATCCAGAAGATGGTGCGGTTCGCGCGCTGGTGGGCGGCTTCGACTTCAACCAGAGCATGTTCAACCGCGCGACCCAGGCGCTGCGCCAGGTGGGCTCCAACATCAAGCCATTCCTGTATACCGCAGCAATGGATCGCGGTTTAACGCTGGCATCGATTCTCAATGACGTGCCGATTTCGCGCTGGGATGCCGGTGCGGGTGCTGACTGGCGTCCGAAGAACTCACCGCCTACTTATGCGGGTCCAATCCGTTTGCGTCAGGGCTTAGGCGAGTCGAAAAACGTGGTGATGGTGCGTGCGATGCGTGCGATGGGCGTGGATTACGCGGCGGAATATCTGCAGCGTTTCGGCTTCCCGGCGCAGAACATCGTGCATACCGAATCGTTAGCGTTAGGCGCCGCGTCCTTTACCCCAATGCAGGTGGTTCGTGGCTACGCGGTGATGGCGAACGGCGGCTTCCTGGTCGACCCGTACTTCATCACTAAGATTGAGAACGAACAAGGCGGCGTGATCTTTGAAGAGAAACCGAAGATTGCCTGTCCGCAGTGCAACTTGCCGGTGATCTATGGCGATACCAAAAAGTCGGTCGCGCTGAACGAAGAGAGCGTCGAGAATGTCGCGACCTCCGATCAATCGCAGAACCAAACCGTGCCGCAGCCGGAGCTGGAGCAAGTTCCTGCCCAACCGCAGCCGGGTGGCGAGCAGCAGTATGCCCCGCACGTGATCAACACGCCGCTGTCATTCCTGATCAAGAGCGCGCTGAACACCAACATCTTCGGCGAACCAGGCTGGATGGGAACGGGCTGGCGTGCCGGTCGTGACCTGAAGCGTAATGATATCGGCGGCAAAACCGGTACCACCAACAGCTCAAAAGATGCGTGGTTCTCCGGTTACGGTCCGGGCGTGGTGACGTCAGTGTGGATTGGTTTCGATGATTCACGCGCGCTGGGTCGCTCAACTATGTCAGGCGCGATTCCGGATCAAATCTCCGGTTACGAAGGTGGAGCGAAGAGTGCGCAGCCAGCGTGGGATGACTATATGAAATCCGCGCTGGAAGGCGTGCCGGTGCAGCCGCTGACACCGCCAGATGGCGTGGTCACCGTTAACATCGATCGCGGCACCGGCAAGTTGGCCAATGGCGGCAACTCGCGTCAGGAGTACTTCATCAATGGCACGCAGCCAACGGAGTATTCGGTGCATGATGTGGGCACCACCATCATGGACAACGGCCAAAGCCACGAACTGTTCTGATCAAAAAAGCCGGCAAATTTGCCGGCTTTCTTTTTTATACCATGATGAAATTTAGTAGCTTAAACGGCCCTGCTTTACCAGCCACTCGCGCACCATAAACAGCGCACTGACGTTACGCGCTTCGCGGAAGTCCGGTTCCTCCAGCAGCGCCAGCAGATTATTCAGCGGCCAACGATGGACGATTAGCGGCTCCGGCTCATCACCTTCCAGTTTCTCTTCGTACAACCCTTCCGCCACTACAATATTCATCTTGCTGGAGAAATATGAGGGTGCCATGGTCAGCTTGCCCAGCGCTTCCAGCTTGGTGGCACCAAATCCCGCTTCTTCTTTCAGTTCGCGATCGGCCGCTTCAAAGGCGCTTTCGCCGGGATCGATTAGCCCTTTCGGAAAGCCCAGTTCGTAACTTTCCAGACCGACGGCGTACTCCTGAATCAGGATCACGTCATCGCCAATAATCGGCACAATCATCACCGCTTCACGATCGGAAGGTTTCATGCGTTCATAGACGCGGCGCGCGCCATTGCTGAAAGCGAGATCGACCGCTTCGATAGTGAACAGGCGGGAGCGGGCCACCGCTGCCACATTGAGGATGTCAGGTTTTTTCATTGGGGTTTTCATATCAGCCTCAAACTTAGCACAACCCTGTGAAACGTGATGACGCCAGCATACCGAAGCCAGAACTATTGTGCGACACGCAGCGTAAGTAAACTATGGTGACACATATTCACTTACGGCTGCTAACAACTTCTTGTTATCTATGCAGTTAAAAATTCACAATAAGTCAACGGTGTATTGTTAAATTCAGAAAATACCGATATTTAATTGAGTCATGTCTGGTTAACATCCCGTTGAGGAATAATCTAACAAACTATAATTAAATGATTTTGCGCGTTATTTTATCTGACTTTTCCCTTGTCAGAATGACATCTGCTCGCCAAAATTGACTTGTATTGATGGATTCACCGGGAGTAAATCGTTAACGTGAAGGCAGTTTTTTGGCTGGATTGAGCAAAGCATGAGCACTTATATTGTCATTCTGGCTGTCATGCTCGCCTGTTCCCTCTTAGCAGGTATCGGCTATTGGTACGCTATGCGGCATCGTCCGCCGTTGGCGAAACCACTGCCGTTTATCAGTCCGCCTAATCGCAAGCTCACCGACGAAGAACGCACCGCTGTTGAAAAGTACATCGCGCTCATCGCCAAACAGCAGCAACACAGCAGCGCACGCTCGGCAAAGAAGTCGCGCGAAACTGAAGCGCTGACGCTCACCGCGCAAAGCAACAACGTTTATCCTGTCACCCGCTCCATCACCCGCTATGGCCTCTCTACCGACGATCCGCAGAAATGGCGCTACTATCTCGACGAAGTCGAAGTGCATCTGCCGCCGCTGTGGGAACAGTACATCGCCGAAGAGAACTACGTAGAGCTGATCCGCACGCAAACGCTGCCGCTGGTGATTTCGCTCAACGGACATTCGCTGGTGAATTACGCCGTGGAACAACCGGCGCTGCCGCCGCTGGTGCGTCCGATGTCCACCAACGCATCGATTCGCAAAGAAGAGAGCGAAAACGTTGAGCTGCTGCAGGTACGCAAAGAGACCTCGGAAGAGTATCAACTGTCACGCGCAGACGGCACGCGCGAAGCGGTCGCCATCTGTTTCGCGTTCCTGCTGTTCTTCCTGAGTCTGGTGCTGCCCGGCAGCCTGATGGGTTGGATTGCCCTGCTCGGCTGCCTGATGATCGCCGTCAGCCTGTGGTTCCTCTATCGCTTCCCTGGCGCCAAAGGCTTACGTGATGTGCATTGCCTGCGCGGCGCGCCCAAGCGCTGGGGCCTGTTTGGTGAATCCAATCAGGAGCAGAGCAACATCTCGCTGGGCATTATCGATTTAATCTATCCCGCGCACTGGCAGCCGTATGTGGCGCATGATTTAGGCCAGACCACCGACGTCGAGATGTATCTCAATCGTCAAGTGGTGCGTCAGGGTCGCTTCCTGTCGCTGCAGGATGAAGTGCGTAATTTCCCGGTGCAGCGCTGGCGTAAAAATCTGGTGCTGGCATGCGGTTCGCTGCTGGTGCTGGTGATGCTGTTCACCTGGATTCCTCTCAGCATGCCAATCAAACTCAGCCTTGCGTGGGTCAAAGGCACCGAGAGCATTGAAGTGAATAGCGTGGATAAGCTGAATGCGCTGCCGCTGCATATCGGCGACAGCCTGAAAGTGGCCGGCACCGGCATGTGTTCGGTGCCGGGCAATTATCAAAGCAATCGCAGCTACGCTTACATGCCGTTCGACTGCTCAGCGATTTACTGGAATAACGCCGCGCCGCTGCCACAGCCGCAATCGGACATTATCGATAAAGCCTCGGCGCTGCTCGACACCACCACGCGCCAGCTGCATCCGGAAACCAATACCGATCCCAAACTCAACCCGCAGCTGGCCTCAGCGATTCAGAAATCCGGCATGATTCTGCTGGATGATTTCTCCGATTTGGTACTGAAAACTCAGGATCTATGCAGCCAGCAGCAGGATTGTGTACGCCTGAAAAATGCGCTGGTGAATCTCGGCAACGCCAAAGATTGGGATTCACTGATTCACCGCGCGGATTCCGGCAAGCTGAATGGCATGAACGTGCTGCTGCGTCCGGTGAGTGCCGAAGCGCTGGAAAACCTGGTGAACACCGCCACGTCCAGCTTCTTCGCGCGTGAAACGCGTCGCGCGGCGGAAAACCTCAACAGCCCGCCGCCGGGTGGCTTCCTGATTATCAGTGATGAAGGTCGTCAGATGGTGACGCAGCCGCAGCCGTCGGTCGCGCTGTTTGATCTCGATGCACCTTCACAATGGCGCGAACTGCAACGCATGTCCGGCATGCTGCTGCACACACCGTTCGCCGCCAGCGGCATCATCACCAGCATTACCACCGATGCCAACGGCACACGCCATATCGCGCTGCATAACGAGCCGGATGCCATGGCGCAGTGGCGCTATTTGGGCACCGCGCTGTTGATGCTGGTGCTGATTGCCAGCGCGGTGATCAACGGCTTGCTGGCGCTGCGTCGTATTCATCGTAATCGCCTGCGCATGGCGGAAATTCAGCAGTATTACGATAAGTGCTTCAACCACAATCTGAACACTATGCAGAGCGTGCGCTCGCTGTTCTGAGCCCTTCCCTTCTGTGCTACCCTGTCGCCCACTTTTTTGCGGCGAGAAAGAAAATGCAGGTTACGCTTAACTGGTCAGAGATTGATACCGTGCTGCTGGATATGGACGGCACCTTGCTCGATCTCGCTTTCGACCGCCACTTCTGGCTGGAACACGTTCCGGAAACCCTGAGCCGCGAACGCGCCATCACGCTGGGCGAAGCGCATCAGCTGATTGAGCAGAAGTATCAGGCCGTGGTGCATACGCTAAACTGGTATTGTCTCGATTACTGGTCGCAGGAACTGGCGCTGGATATTCGCGCCATGACGTGGGAGAAGCGCCACCGCGCGGCAATGCGTGAAGATACGCTGCCGCTACTGCAGGCGCTGCGTGCCGCAGGTAAACGCACCATTCTGCTGACCAATGCGCATCCCTACAATCTGGATGTGAAACTGGAGCAGACCGGATTAGCTGCCCACCTTGATTTATTACTTTCCACCCATACCTTTGGATATCCGAAAGAGGATCCGCGTCTCTGGCAGGCCGTTCAGCAACATACTGCGTTTGACAGCGCGCGCACGCTATTCATTGATGACAGCGAAGCGATTCTGGATGCAGCGACAAGTTGGGGCATTCGCTGGTGCTTAGGCGTCAGCAATCCGGATTCCGGTCGGCCCGATCAATCTTTCCAGCGTCATCCGGCGGTAGGCGATTATCGTCAATTGTGCGAGACGCTGCGTTAAAGCAGGAGCCGCAATACCATGAAAGAGAAAGTGAGCGAAGGCGTGCGCCTCGATAAATGGCTGTGGGCCGCGCGCTTCTATAAAACGCGTGCCATCGCCCGAGAAATGGTGGAAGGCGGCAAAGTGCACTACAACGGTCAGCGCAGTAAGCCGAGCAAACTGGTTGAGCTGAATGCCGAATTAACGCTGCGTCAGGGCAACGATGAGCGCACGGTGGTGATCACCGCAGTGACCGATCAGCGCCGCCCGGCCAGCGAAGCCCAGGCGCTGTATGCCGAAACCGCCGCCAGCATCGACAAGCGCGAGAAAACTGCGCTGGCACGTAAGATGAATTCACTAACCATGCCGCACCCCGATCGCCGCCCGGATAAGAAAGAGCGCCGCGATCTGATGAAATTTAAATTGTCGGGCGATAAATAACGCGCCCCAACGAGAGAAACACTATGTCTACAAACGATCAACTGCACCGTTATCTGTTCGAAAACGTCGCCGTGCGCGGCCAGCTGGTAAATGTGACTGAAACCTGGCGTGAAATCGTCGAAAATCACGACTACGTTGAGCCGGTAAAAACCTTGCTGGGCGAGCTGCTGGTGGCCACCAGCCTGCTAACGGCAACGCTGAAGTTTGACGGTGATATCACGGTGCAGTTGCAGGGCGACGGTCCGCTGACGCTGGCGGTGATCAACGGTAACAACCGTCAGGAGTTGCGTGGCGTGGCGCGCGTGCAAGAAGACGCGGAGATCGCACCGGGCAGCAGCCTGAAAGAGATGGTTGGCAACGGCTATCTGGTGATCACCATCTCGCCAGAGAAAGGCGAGCGCTATCAAGGCGTGGTTGGCCTGGAAGCGGATACGCTGGCGGGTTGTCTGGAAGATTATTTCATGCGTTCTGAGCAACTGCCAACGCGCCTGTTTATCCGCACCAGCGACAAAGGCGCAGCCGGTATTCTGCTGCAAGTGTTGCCTGCGCAAGAGTCGAACCTCGATGATTTCAATCACCTCGCTACGCTGACGGAAACCGTGAAAGGCGAAGAGTTGATCGAATTGCCAGCGACCGACGTATTGTGGCGTCTGTACCATCAGGAAGAAGCCACGGTGTTTGACCCAACGCCGGTGAGCTTTAAGTGCACCTGTTCACGCGAGCGCTGTGGCGAAGTGCTGAGCACGCTACCAGTGGAAGAAGTAAACGAAATCCTCGAAGAGGATGGCGAAATCGACATGAATTGCGACTATTGCAATTCGCACTACGTGTTCGATGCGGTAGATATTGCCGCCCTTCGCAACGCGCCAACCAACAACAGCGATCAAGTACATTAATCACCTGCCGGGCGGTTCATCCGCCCGCTTTCCTGCTGAACGTATCCCTATCATTTATCACGGTTATTAGCTAAATAACGCTGACTTTAGTTTCATAAGTGGCAGATTTCTCTACTTGTCACGTTCCAGCTCGCATTTCTGACTATCTTCTCTTTTCCGCCGTGCTCAGAAGAGTACACTGCGCGCGATCTGCCCTGCGTGGCTATGCAGGCAGGCAGCAGAATCACCCCATAAAAAATATGCAGTAACAGATACCGATTAAAGGAGCAGTCACATGCGCGTTAACGGCCTGACATCGCAAGACCTCGCCTCTATGGGCATCAGCGGCACCACCGAAGTGGTGTACAACCCTGATTTCGACACCCTGTTTCAGGAAGAAACTCGCCCAGAGCTGGAAGGTTATGCGCGAGGCATTCTGACGCAGAGCGGTGCTATTGCCGTGGATACCGGCATCTTCACGGGTCGCTCGCCAAAAGATAAATACATCGTTCGGGATGACACCACGCGCGACACGCTGTGGTGGAACGATGTCGGCAACGGCAAAAATGATAATCAGCCGCTGTCACAGGAAACCTGGCAGGCGTTGAAAGATCGCTGCACCCAGCAGCTTTCCGGCAAACGTCTGTTTGTGATTGATGCATTCTGCGGTGCCAATCCCGATACGCGCCTCAGCGTGCGCTTCGTGATGCAAGTGGCGTGGCAGGCACACTTCGTAAAAAACATGTTTATCCGCCCGAGCGAAGCCGAACTGGCTGACTTCAAACCGGATTTCGTGGTGATGAACGCCGCGCAGTGCACCAATCCAGACTGGCAGGCGCAAGGACTACACTCCGAGAACTTCGTCGCCTTCAACCTGACCGAACGCATGCAGCTGATTGGCGGCACCTGGTACGGCGGCGAGATGAAGAAAGGTCTGTTCGCCATCATGAATTACTTGCTGCCGCTGAAAGGCATCGCTTCGATGCACTGTTCGGCTAACGTCGGTAAAGCGGGCGATGTAGCAGTGTTCTTCGGCCTGTCCGGCACCGGCAAAACCACCCTTTCCACCGATCCGGATCGCCAGCTGATTGGCGATGATGAACACGGCTGGGATGACGATGGCGTGTTCAACTTTGAAGGTGGCTGCTACGCCAAAACCATCAATCTGTCTGAGCAGGCGGAGCCGGAAATCTACCGCGCGATTCGCCGCGATGCGCTGCTGGAAAACGTGGTGGTGCGCGCCGATGGCACCGTTGATTATGCGGACGGCAGCAAGACCGAGAACACCCGCGTCTCGTATCCGATTGAGCATATCGAAAACATCGTGCAGCCGGTGTCCAAAGCGGGCCATGCCAAGCGAGTGATTTTCCTCACCGCCGATGCCTTTGGCGTACTGCCGCCGGTTTCACGCTTAACGCCGGAACAGACGCAATATCACTTCCTGTCTGGCTTTACCGCCAAACTGGCCGGTACCGAGCGCGGTGTTACACAGCCAACGCCAACCTTCTCCGCCTGTTTCGGCGCGGCGTTCCTGACGCTACACCCAACGCAATATTCCGACGTGCTGGTAAAACGGATGGAAGCGGCAGGTGCGCAGGCGTATCTGGTGAATACCGGCTGGAACGGCAGTGGTAAGCGCATTTCGCTGAAAGACACGCGCGCCATTATCAACGCGATTCTGGCCGGTGAGCTGGATGAGGTTGAGACTGAAACCTTGCCGGTGTTCAACCTGCAGATGCCTAAAGTTCTACCGCAGGTGGATAGCGCGATTCTCGATCCGCGACGCAGCTGGCCGACAGAAGCGGCCTGGCAGCAAGCCGCGCAGGATCTGGCGCAGCGCTTTATTACGAACTTCGAGAAGTATACGGATAACGACGCCGGGAAGGCGTTGGTGCAGGCAGGTCCGCAGTTGTAAGTTAAAATCTGATGGGGCATTTATGCCCATCAGATTTTGTAGGGTGGGCATTTATGCCCACCTGGTCAATAACCGCGACATTCCCAATGATCACGAACTGTGATTAATACTCACCACCGCCGTACTGCTATTACCTTCCGGAATCGGCAACCAGGCACGAATCCGCAATCCGCCGCGATCGCTATCACCAATCTCCAGCGAACCTTCATGCGCATCGATAATACGCTGCACAATCGCCAAACCAAGACCGGTGCCGCTGGTGCTGCGCGCGCTGTCGCCGCGCACAAATGGCTGGAACAGATGCTGTAGCTGATCCGGCTTGATGCCCGGACCATCATCTTCCACCTGGAACCATGCGCGGTTCAGCTCCTTGCCGCTGCTGACCTTAATCCATCCGTTGCCATAACGCGCCGCATTGACCACCAGATTCGCCAGCGCGCGCTTGATTGATAGCGGGTTGATATCCAGCATCAAATCCTCAGACATCACCGCATTCTCAATCTCGCGCTCGTAGCCGCTCTCTGCCGCCACCACTTCGCCCAGTACGCTGTTCAGATCGGCGCGTTCGGTCTGCATCTCCTGACCGGTGCGCAGATAATCGATGAACTGCTCGATAATCGCGTTGCACTCTTCGATATCTTTATTGATCGACTCCGCCAGATAACCATCCTGCTCGCCCATCATCTCGGTGGCGAGACGAATACGAGTTAACGGCGTACGCAAGTCATGGCTGACACCCGCCATCAACAAGGTACGATCGTCGGCCAACTGCTTCACACCGGCCGCCATCTGGTTAAACGCCCGCGTCACCGAACGCACTTCCGACGCGCCGTATTCACGCAGCGGCGGCGGAATAATGCCTTTACCGACCTGTAACGCCGCATGCTCCAGATCCACTAAGGGTCGGTTCTGGATGCGGATAAACAGCCAGGCGCCGCCAATCGCCAGCAGCATAATCGCCAGCGTGTAGCGGAACAGCGGTGAGAAGTCGCCCTGATGAATTTCGGTGAGCGGCACGCGCACCCAGATATCTGGCGACAGCCAGGTTTTCAGCCACACCACCGGCGAGTTTTTATTCACCTCGACACGGACATCGGTGGGACCGCCCAGCTGCTGGCCCATCTGCTCACTGAGGAATTCGTAATGTTGCGCCCAGCGCAAACCGCTCTCTTCCGCCGCCGCGTTGGTATACAACGAGATGCCCAGCTCACGATAAATTTCGCGTCGGAAGGCAGGCGGCACTTCCAACTGAGTTCCATCTTCCAGCTGCAGCCGATCGGTCATCAACATACGGACTTCGTACGCGAGGACCTTATTGAACTGCTGCAAGCTGGGAAGAATGGCGAAATTGAGCACCACCAAATAGGTTGTTACCAGGCTGACGAACAGCAAGGTAACAATCAATAACAAGGTGCGGGCAAACGAACTGCGGGGTGAGAAGCGCAATCGCCTCATGCTTTGCTGCCGTCCGGAACGAATACGTAGCCAAGACCCCAAACGGTCTGAATGTAACGTGGATGCGCTGGATCTTCTTCCACCATGCGGCGCAGACGCGAAATCTGCACGTCGATGGAGCGTTCCATGGCGCTGTATTCACGGCCACGCGCCAGGTTCATCAGCTTATCGCGTGACAGCGGCTCACGCGGATGGCTCACCAGCGCTTTCAGCACGGCAAACTCACCGCTGGTCAGTGGCATTGGCTCATCTTCACGGAACATCTCGCGGGTGCCGAGGTTCAGCTTGAACTTACCGAAAGCGATAACCGCTTCTTCCTGCGAAGGCGCGCCTGGCAGTTCGTTGGCCTGACGACGCAGTACGGCACGAATACGCGCCAGCAACTCACGCGGGTTAAACGGTTTTGGAATGTAGTCATCCGCACCGATTTCCAGACCGACGATACGATCCACTTCCTCGCCTTTCGCGGTGACCATGATGATCGGCATCGGGTTGCTTTGACTGCGCAAACGGCGGCAGATAGACAAACCATCTTCGCCCGGCAACATCAAATCAAGCACCATCAGGTGGAAGGATTCGCGGGTTAACAGACGATCCATTTGCTCGGCGTTGGCAACGCTACGCACCTGAAAGCCCTGCTCGGTGAGATAGCGCTCCAGCAACGCACGCAAACGCATATCATCATCGACGACCAGAATTTTGTAGTTCTCTTGCATGTTCAACTCCCAAAGGCGCCATTGCCTGAGCCAATATTGTTAAAAAAAGAGGCCTCAGTGTGACAGTCATTAATGGTTTATATTCTAGCCGAAATTGTTACAAAGCATATTAAACAGCAGCTTATATTTATTTTTAGCCCTGAAATGCGCTTCGCTTCGCGTTTTTTATCTGTGCTTTCAAGCCGCTTAGCGCTTATCTGAAAATTTGGCGCGTTTTCTTTCTGTTACTGGTTCATGACAAAAAATCCCGCTACCAGAGAGGCGTTCAGAGCGATTTGGCTTAAGGTGATGGTGAAGAATAGGCCTGCGTTGTGGTGATGGCAGCATAAAATAGGGCATTTCTCATCGGGAGTGCGCATCTGTTTTCGGAACAATTCCCGATCGCTGAAAAACAAGGCCAGCGTTAAATTAATTCCTACAAATCAATCAGTAATCTCCTCTTTCCTCTATTCTCACGATCTCCGACACTGGATTCGTACCTGTTGTTATTGAGTTCATGTGGAGAGAGAAAAATGAAAAAAACGGTAATTCTGCTGGGCGCACTGGTACTGACCAGCTTCACTCAGGTTCAGGCGGCCACCAGCGCGGGCGAAGCGGCTGGCGCGCAGGCATCCACCACGGCGAAAGGTAACTCAGACGCGATCGGTGTTGGCGCTGTAGGCGCACTGCTCGGCGTGGCGCTGGCAACCATGGGCGGCGGCGACAAAGGTGGCAGCAGCACCTCAACCACCACCGCGACCACGCCAGGTAAATAATGCCCGTAGGGTCGCCATTCATGGCGACCACTTCACTCTTAACTGACCATTCATAACGCCCCGTTAAGGCGCCTCTTTCACATATTCAATGCTGTTAACGAACCACAACTTCTGCCCTTCCGGCGTGTTGACCACCACTTCGTCATCCACTTCTTTCTTGATCAGCGCGCGAGCCATCGGCGAATCGATTGAGATGTACTCTTTCATGGTCTCGCCATAAATTTCATCCGGACCAACAATGCGGAAACGCTTCACATCGCCCTGCTCATTCTCCACTTGCACCCAGGCACCAAAGAACACTTTGCCCTCCTGCTGCGGCGCGTAATCAACAATTTTTAGATCGGCGAGGCATTTGCGCAGATAGCGCACCCGGCGATCGATCTGGCGCAGCAGACGTTTGTTGTAGGTGTAATCGGCGTTTTCGGAGCGATCGCCGAGGCTGGCCGCCCATGAGACGATTTTGGTCACTTCCGGACGCTTTTCATTCCACAAATGGTCGTGTTCGGCACGCAGCTTGTTATAGCCTTCGCGGGTAATCAGTTGGGTTTTCATGACTTCAACTCGTGGTGACGGCGGTTCTTCGCAGCAAAGAGGCTAACAATAAGCGACCGATTGACCATCAGCAAGATTGCGCGCGCTGCATTCAGAAAAAGACGGATTCACGGGCCACCGGCTGGCAATTTTCGGCCTCATTCCGTATAACTGTCCGCTATTTCCAACCCTGTGTAAGCATTGTTAATGATGATGAAAGATTCACTGAGCCAGATTATCGCAGGTGAGCTGAAGGCACGCGCCGACCAGGTTGATGCTGCCGTTCGCTTACTTGATGAAGGGAACACCGTGCCGTTTATCGCACGTTATCGTAAGGAAGTGACCGGAGGACTCGACGACACCCAGCTACGTTTGCTGGAGAGCCGTCTGAGTTACCTGCGCGAGCTGGACGATCGTCGCCAGTCGATTCTGAAATCCATCGACGAACAGGGCAAACTCACGCCTGAACTCGCCACCGCCATCAACAGCACGCTGAATAAAACCGAGCTGGAAGACCTTTACCTGCCGTACAAACAGAAGCGTCGTACGCGCGGACAGATCGCTATTGAAGCCGGTCTGGAACCGCTGGCCGACACGCTGTGGCAGGACCCATCGCAGGATCCCGAGCAACTGGCCGCTGGCTACGTTGATGCCGACAAAGGGGTCGCCGACGTGCGCGCTGCGCTGGATGGCGCGCGCTACATCCTGATGGAGCGCTTTGCCGAAGACGCTACGCTGCTGGCGAAAGTGCGTGAATATCTGTGGAAGAACGCGCATGTGGTAGCGCGCGTGGTGGAAGGTAAAGAGGAAGAAGGCGCGAAATTCCGCGACTACTTCGATCACCACGAAGCGCTGAGCGGCGTACCGTCGCACCGTGCGCTGGCGATGTTCCGTGGCCGCAACGAAGGCGTGCTGCAGCTGTCGCTTAATGCCGATCCGCAGTTCGACGAAGCCCCGCGTGAAAGCTATGGCGAAACGCTGATTGCTGAACATCTTAAGCTGCGCCTGAATAACGCGCCGGCGGATAGCTGGCGTAAAGCGGTAGTGAGCTGGACCTGGCGCATCAAAGTGCTGCTGCACCTCGAAACCGAATTGATGGGCACCATTCGTGAACGCGCCGAAGATGAAGCCATCAACGTGTTTGCCCGTAACCTGCACGATCTGCTGATGGCCGCGCCTGCCGGCATGCGCGCCACCATGGGCCTCGATCCGGGCTTACGTACCGGTGTGAAAGTTGCGGTGGTGGATGCCACCGGCAAGCTGGTCGCAACCGATACCATTTACCCGCACACCGGCCAGGCAGCGAAAGCGGCCACCGCCGTGGCGGCGTTGTGCGCTAAACATCAGGTTGAACTGGTGGCGATTGGTAACGGCACCGCCTCGCGCGAAACCGAGCGTTTCTTCCTCGACGTGCAGAAGCAGTTCCCGCAGATCAACGCGCAGAAAGTAATTGTCAGCGAAGCCGGTGCATCGGTCTATTCGGCATCCGAGCTGGCGGCACTGGAGTTCCCGGATCTCGACGTGTCGATTCGTGGCGCGGTTTCCATCGCACGTCGCCTGCAGGACCCGCTCGCCGAGCTGGTGAAAATCGATCCGAAATCGATCGGTGTAGGCCAATATCAGCACGACGTCAGCCAAAGCCAGCTGGCGAAGAAGCTGGATGCGGTGGTGGAAGACTGCGTAAACGCCGTCGGTGTCGATCTCAACACCGCATCTGTGGCGCTGCTCACTCGCGTGGCCGGTTTAACCCGCATGATGGCGCAGAATATTGTTAGCTGGCGCGATGAAAATGGCCGCTTCCAGAACCGTCAGCAGCTGCTGAAGGTGAGCCGCCTCGGGCCGAAAGCCTTTGAGCAGTGCGCGGGCTTCCTGCGCATCAACCACGGCGATAACCCGCTGGATGCCTCAACCGTGCACCCGGAAGCCTATCCGCTGGTCGAGCGCATTCTGGCCGCCACCGAGCAGGCGCTGAATGAGTTGATGGGCAATCCAGGCGGTCTGCGCGATCTCAATGCACGCGACTTCACCGATGAGCGTTTCGGCTTGCCAACGGTCACAGACATCATCAAAGAGCTGGAAAAGCCGGGCCGCGATCCGCGTCCTGAGTTTAAAACCGCGCAATTTGCTGAAGGCGTGGAAACGCTTAACGATCTGCTGCCGGGCATGGTGCTGGAAGGCGCCGTCACCAACGTCACCAACTTCGGTGCTTTCGTTGATATCGGCGTGCATCAGGACGGTTTGGTGCACATCTCTTCCCTTTCCGACAAGTTCGTTGAAGATCCTCATCAGGTGGTGAAGGCCGGCGATATCGTCAAAGTGAAGGTGATGGAAGTGGATATGCAGCGTAAGCGTATTGCGCTCACCATGCGTCTGGACGAGCAGCCCGGTGAAAGCAATGCGCGCGGCGGCAACCGTAGTGCGGGCAAAGAAAACGCCCGCCCTGCGGCCAATAACAAAGGTCGCGGCAAACCCGCCAGCGCTCCGGCGGGCAACAGCGCCATGGGTGATGCGCTCGCCGCCGCCTTCAAAAAACGTTAAGTTCCTGCCTTAAACACGCGCGGAGACATCCCGTCTCCGCGCGCATACCGCCTTGATAAATCTGCTCGTCCATCTACGCTTTGAAAAAATGACCTGCCGCGTGGCCCTGCGATCCAATGGATATTATCAACGCCTTAATCGATGAGATTTATCACGGCAGCTTTCCGGTCGCGGCACGTGAACGCCTGCTTTCGCACATTCGTGCCGCGCGCGATACGGTAAAACTGCCGCGCAAGGCTCACTGGGATGAGAAAGATGTGGTGCTGATCACTTACGCCGATCAGTTCCGCGAACCCGAACAGCCAACCCTCGCCAGCTTCTCGCGTTTTTATCAGCAGCATCTGCAATCCACTTTCAGCCTGGTGCATTTGCTGCCGTTCTTTCCCTACTCATCGGACGACGGCTTCTCGGTTATCGATTATCACCAGGTCAATCCGATCTGCGGCGACTGGCAGCACATCAGCGCGCTGCACAGCGAAACGCGCCTGATGTTCGATTTTGTCTGCAACCACATGTCGGCGCACAGCCGCTGGTTTCAGCATTTTCTGGCTCTGGATCCCGGTTGGGATGATTTCTTTATCAGCATGCCGCCCGCCACCGATCTCAGCGCAGTGACGCGCCCACGCACTTCGCCGCTGCTCACGCCGTTTGCAATGGCCAACGGCGAAACACGCTATATCTGGACCACCTTCAGCGCCGACCAGATCGACCTCAACTTTGGCAATCCGGAAGTGCTGATTCGCATGGTCGATGTGCTGCTCGATTACCTGATCAAAGGCGCGGATTATGTGCGGCTCGACGCGGTGGGCTACATGTGGAAAACGCCGGGCACCAACTGCATTCACCTGCCGAAAACGCATCAGCTGGTGAAGCTGTTTCGCGCCATCGCCAATGAGGTGGCGCCCGGCACGGTAATCGTTACCGAAACCAACGTGCCGCACAAAGACAACATCAGCTATTTCGGCAACGGCAAAGATGAAGCGCAAATGGTATATCAGTTTTCGCTGCCGCCGCTGGTGCTGCACGCCATTCATTCCGGATCGGCACGTGCGCTGCGTCAGTGGGCCAGCACGCTGGATTTAGGCGGCGGCACCACGACTTTCTTCAACTTTCTTGCCTCGCACGACGGCATTGGACTGAATCCGGCACGCGGCATTTTGTCGGAAGTGGAGATTGTGGCGCTGGTGCGCGATTTAGCGCTGGAAGGCGCGCTGGTCTCGTACAAGAACAATGCCGATGGCACCACCAGCCCATACGAAATCAACGTCACCTATTTTGATGCGCTGAATCAACAAGGCGATGACGATGACACGCGGCTGCGTCGCTTTCTGCTGGCGCACGCCATTCTGCTGTCGTTTCCCGGCGTACCGGCGATCTACATCCAAAGTATTCTTGGCTCGCGCAACGATAACGACGGCGTGCGCGCCGCCGGTCACAACCGCGCCATCAATCGTCAGAAATATGATCTGCATGAGATGGAGCAGTGGATCAGCGGCGGCAACCCGCTACGTCAGCAGGTGTATGAACGCCTCAGCGCACTGATTCAGCTGCGTACGCGACAATCTGCATTCCATCCCGATAACCCGATGACGCTGCTGGAGAGCGAGAACACCTTGCTGATGCTGCGTCGCCATCAACCGAATAGCGAAGAGGGTTTGCTGTGCGTGTTTAATCTCAGCCATCATGACGTGACGACGCAGTTACCGCTGACGCGGCTTGTGCAGGATGTGATTAGCGGGGAGAAGCTGGATGGCAGCCAGCCGTTAACGCTGGCTGCGTGGCAGTTTATGTGGCTGCGGTAAACTTGATTATCAACTGCGTAAATTCATCCGGGTGAGAGATGAAAGGCGCATGCGCGGCTTTTTCCATCACGACTGAGGATGAATCTGACCAGCGAGCATCCAGTTCCTCTGCAATACGACGCGGCACCAATCCATCGAGATAGCCGTAAATGCGCAGGAACGGCAGCGGCAGATCGTCGAGCGCGGCACGCAAATCGTCTTGACGCAAAATCTCTAATCCCCCTTCCAGCACCTCAACCGACGGCATCGGCTGTGATAACACCACCTCTTTCAGCTGACGCGCATCCTGGCGTGCGTTTTCCGTGCCCATGGTTTGCAGTGCCAGAAAGCGCTCCACGGTGCGCTGGAAATCAGTGCTGAGCTGCTGCTGAAAACTTTGCAGCGTTTCGGGCTTAATCCCCGGCCATTCATCACGCGCGGTAAAACACGGCGATGAGGCGACGGTGATCAGCGCTGCAACGCGCTGCGGTTGGGTTAACGCCAGTTGGCTGGCAACTAATCCACCCAGCGACCAGCCGAGCAGCACTGCGCGATCGGGTAATTGTGGCAACAACTGTTGCGCCATTTCCGCTAAGGTCAGCGGCCCAAAACCCTGGCTGCGGCCAAAGCCCGGCAGATCCACCAGATGCAGGCGAAAATGCGGGCTGAGTCGCGGAACCATGTTTTGCCACACTTCGGCATTCAAACCCCAGCCGTGCAGCAGCACAAGATCGCGATCGCCCGTGCCTGTGGTGTGCCAGTAAAGCGAACTCATCGGTTACACTCCGGAAAAGTGAAAAGGAGGTCGCTATGCTACCAATCCCGGCACTGTGTTGGCTATGCCGCCTGCCGCTACAGATTGCCAGCCACGGTTTGTGCAGCCGCTGTGTGCAGCAGATTCCGCGCCTGCCGGCACTCTGTCCGTGCTGCGGGTTACCGGCCAGTGGAACACAACCTTGCGGGCGCTGCCTGCGCCGTCCGCCGCCGTGGCAGAGCCTGAGTTGCGTCAGTGATTACCTGCCGCCGCTGAGTGATTGGGTGCAGCAGCTGAAGTTTTCTCGCGTAACCGCACTCAGAGTGATGCTGGCGCGGCTGATTTTGTTAAAATTGTTAACAATGCGTCGTGATTACCGGCTGCCGCGTGTAGATTTGGTGCTGAGCGTACCGCTGCATCGTCGGCGCGCCTGGCAACGCGGCTATAATCAGGCGGCACTACTGGCAAAACCGCTGGCTCGCTGGCTGGGCTGTGAATATCGCGAAGGGGTAAAGCGTGTACGACACGGCGCGGTCCAGCACTCATTGAGCGCCAGCGCGCGCAAAAAGAACCTGCGCGGTGCCTTTCGCCTTGAAATGCCGGTGCGCGGACGCCATATCCTGCTTATCGACGATGTTGTGACGACCGGAAGTACCGTGGCGGAAATTAGCCGCATCCTGCTGGCGCAAGGCGCGGCCAGCGTACACATTGGTTGCCTGTGCCGTACCTTGTAGAGCGTCGGTGTTGGGCGTATTATAACCAAGTAATTTAGTCAACTATTGAGCAATCGCCATGATCGTTATTACTGATGCTGCGCAAGAGCACTTCTCAAAATTGCTGTCCAAACAAGAAGATGGCACTCAGATTCGCGTATTCGTCATTAATCCGGGTACGCCAACCGCAGAATGCGGTGTTTCTTACTGCCCACCCGATGCAGTAGAAGCGACTGATACCGAATTTAAGTTCGAAAAACTGTCAGCCTATGTTGATGAGCTGAGCGCACCGTACCTCGATGACGCGGAAATCGACTTTGTCACCGACAACCTCGGTTCGCAGCTGACGCTGAAAGCGCCAAACGCCAAAATGCGTAAAGTCTCTGACGATGCGCCGATGGTGGAACGCGTGGAATATCTGCTGCAAGCGCAGATTAACCCGCAGCTGGCTGGCCACGGCGGTCGCGTATCGCTGATGGAAATCACCGATGACGGCATCGCCATTCTGCAATTCGGCGGTGGCTGCAACGGTTGTTCGATGATCGACGTGACGCTGAAAGATGGCATTGAGAAAGAGCTGCTGGCAGCCTTCCCTGAGCTGAAAGGCGTGCGTGATTTGACCGAGCACCAGCGCGGCGAACACTCGTACTACTGATTTAGCACGCGGCAGCGACCCGACGCTGCCGCGCGTTCTCTAACGCTTCCTGCGCCCTGTATTGACCGCAGTTAGCAAGCCCGGCACTTTTCCTCTAAACATCTCTTCTAAAGTGACGCTTAACTTGCGCCGCCAGTTCGGATATTCATCCACCGTGCCCGGCACATTGACCGGTGAAGACATAGCCAGCCAATCTTCTGGTTGCAGCCCCAGTAATGCGCTGTTAGTCCGCGCCAGATAGCGGTGGAAGCCGCGATTGAGCACCGGTGTGAAGGACACTCGGCTGGCAACGAAGCTTTGGCGCGCAGGCAACGTATTCATCTGATGCAGCGCATCTAATAGCGCCTGTTTTTGTTTATCCCTTTGTCCCAGCAAGGGAATCAACACGCTTTCTTTGTACAAGCCCAGTTTGTGCCCCAGAGAAAGATCCTTAAATCCCCAGAATCCCGCCAACGTCGGCAAATCATGCGTACTGGCGCTGGCAATCGACTGTGCGGGATACTCGTGCGGCTGACGGTAACTGCCATCGCCGTGCTGCTCAAAGAACAATACTTTCCACGAGAAAATACCGCTGTTGCGCAGCAGGCTAACGATCTCTTTCGGCACCGTCCCGAGATCTTCACCGATCACCATGCAGCGATGGCGCTGACTCTCCAGCGCGAGGATCGCCAGCAGATCGTGCACCGGATACGCCACGTAAGCGCCTTTATCCGCGCTTTCACCGTAGGGAATCCACCACAAACGCAGCAATGCCATGACGTGATCGATACGCAAGGCACCGCAGTCGCGCATATTGGCGCGCAGCAGATCGATAAACGGTTGATAGCCACGCGCGCGCATCACATGCGGATCGAGCGGCGGCAAACTCCAGTTTTGTCCCTGCGGACCGAGACGATCCGGCGGCGCGCCGACAGATGCACCGAGTTTATACAGCTCCGGATCCTGCCAGGTTTCCGCGCTGCCCTGCGCCACGCCGACCGCTAAGTCGCGATATAGTCCTACTTCCATGCCAAGTTGCTGGCTGATCTGGCAGCAGATGGCGAACTGCTCTTGCGCTACCCACTGCAACCAGCTCCAGAACTGAATTTCATCCTCGTGCTGCGCGCACCATTGCTGCACTTCTGGCAACAAGGCGTTGCGCCAGCCTTCCGGCCAATTCGCCCAACCCCATTCATCGGGATGTTGCTGGCTGCGCTCGGCGAGAATGCCATCAAAAGCTGCCTGATAACGCAGATGATCGCCGCCCTCGACAATAAATTGCTGGAACGAAGCATCATCAGCGGCGCGAGGCTGAAAGCGCTGCCAGGCAAAGCGCAGCGCGGTCAATTTCAGTACGGCCACCGTGCTGTAATCGACAAACTCGGCCGCGCGCGCTTGCTCCAGCACCTGACGTGTTTTCGCCATTTGCCACCAACGCTGCGCTGCTTCGCTGTGCTGGAAATCCTCCAGCCGGTTCACGTCGATATACAACACGTTGAGCCAGCGCCGCGAGGTTGGGCTGTAAGGACTGGCGTTTTCTGGCTGTGCAGGATAAAGCGCATGTAAAGGATTGAGGCCGACAAAGTCACCGCCATAATCGGCGACCTTCTCCAGCATTTGCGCTAAATCGCCAAAGTCACCGATGCCCCAATTATCATCCGACCGCAACGTGTAGAGCTGCACCAGCGCGCCCCACAGTTTCTCTCCTTGCTCGATGGATTCGGGGATAAAGCAACGACGCGGCGCGATGATAATGCGCGTCTGCCACTGCTGGCGACCTTTGCGCAACGTGAGCTGGTGATAACCTTGTGACAAACGCGGCGGCAATGTCAGTAGTTCGTCGCCTTGCACCTCGCCGCTGAAGCTTTTGCCCTGTTCGGTTTGTAGCTGCCAGGAAAAAGTGCCGCTGCCTTGTGGCGTCAATTGGCGCTTGCTGCGTGCGACAAAGACCTGCACCGGCGGCAGCGGTGGCGCTTTGCCGGTTGGCGTTTCCATGACCGCCAGCAGCGCGCGTTTAGTGTCATCGCTGATGGTTTCCAGCTCGCCGTGAGCGTTGATAAAGCGCAGCGAAATGCCGGCATCCTGTGCCGCCTGATCCAGCTTGTTAAGCGTCATTGCTTCTCCGAAATTTGTAGGGTCGCCATTCATGGCGACCGAAATATCGATTATCGTGCCGCCTGCCAAATCCGCTGCTGGTAATCACGAATCGAGCGGTCAGAACTGAAACGGCCAGTATGTGCGGTATTCAGAATGGCCGCGCGCGTCCAGGCTTCCTGATTCTTCCACAACGCTTCCACCTGCTGCTGTGCGGCGATGTAGGCATCAAAGTCAGCCAGCACCAGCCAGGGATCGCCATTTTTGGTCAGGCTTTGCAGCATCAGGTCAAACGCGTGCTTATCGCCGTCGCTGAACTTGCCCTTCTCCAGCTCCTTCAGCAAACCATCCAGATAAGGATTCTGTTTGCGCAGCTTTTTCGGGCTGTAGCCGCCCGCCTTCAGCGCCTTCACCTCGTCAACGCTGTTACCGAAAATAAAGATATTCTTCGCACCCACCGCTTCGGCAATCTCCACGTTGGCGCCGTCCAGCGTGCCAATGGTTAGCGCGCCGTTCAGCGCCAGCTTCATATTGCCAGTACCGGAAGCTTCATAACCGGCGGTAGAAATCTGCTCGGAGAGATCGGCAGCCGGAATCATCAGCTCTGCAGCGGTGATGCGGTAATCCGGGATAAACACCACTTTGAGGCGATCGCCGACACGCGGATCGTTGTTGATCACCTCCGCCACTTTGTTGATGGCATAGATGATGTTTTTGGCGAGGTAATAGCCGGGCGCGGCTTTGGCACCAAACAGAAACACGCGCGGCACGAAGTCGGGATTATCTGGGTTGTCGCGCAGCTGGCGATAGCAGTGCAGCATATGCAGCAAACTGAGGTGCTGACGTTTGTACTCGTGCAGCCGCTTGATCTGCACGTCAAACAGCGCATCCGGATTGATATCAATACCGGTCACGCGCTTGATGTAGAGCGTCAGCCGCTGTTTGTTTTGCTGTTTGATGTCGCGGAACTGCTGACGAAACGCTTTTTTGCGGGCGAAAGGTGCCAGCCACGCCAGCGCATCAAGATCGTTGGCCCACTCAACCTGCAGGCTGTCATCAATCAGCGTCGACAGCAGCGGATTGCACTGTTTCAACCAGCGGCGCGGCGTAATACCGTTGGTGACGTTATGGAATTTATTCGGCCACAGCAGGTGATACTCCGGGAACAGATCTTTCACCACCAGCTCGGAGTGCAGCGCCGCCACGCCGTTGACGGCGAAACAGCTCACCACGCACAGATTCGCCATGCGCACCTGACCGTCGGCCACCACCGCCAGCTTGTGCCAGGTGGCTTTGTCGTCCGGCCACTGTTTCTTCACCACCTTTTTCAGGCGGCGATTAATCTCACGGATAATCAACATATGGCGCGGCAGCAGGTCACGCACCAGCTTCTCATCCCAACGCTCCAGCGCTTCCGGCATCAGCGTGTGATTGGTGTAGGCAAAGGTGCGACTGGTGATGTGCCACGCATCGTCCCAACTCAATTGATGCTCATCCAGCAGCACGCGCAGCATCTCCGGAATGGCGATGGTGGGATGCGTGTCGTTAAGCTGGATCACTTCGAAATCAGGCAAAGTGCGAATGGCGCGTCCGGCGAGATGATGACGCCGCAGAATATCGCCTACCGCGCAGGCGCACTGGAAATATTGCTGCATCAGGCGCAGCCGCTTACCTTCGGCATGATTATCATTGGGATAGAGCACTTTGGTCAGCTTGTCGGCTTCGATGCCTTGCTGCTCAGCCTGCAGGAATTGGCCGTTGTTAAACGCGGTGAGATCGAACGGCTGCGCGCTAGTGGCTCTCCACAGTCGCAGCGGCAAAGTGATGCCGTTGCGATAACCCACCACCGGCAAATCCCAGGCTTCACCTTTGAGGTGAATTTTAGGTCGCCAGAGGATGCTGCCATCGTGATTCTCTTTGACCTTGCCGCCGAGGCCAACCTTCACATCCAGCGCGGCGTTATGGCGGAACCACGGATAGCGATCGCGCTGCCAATCATCCGGCGCTTCCTGCTGCTGTCCATCGGCAAACGTCTGGCGAAACAAGCCGTATTGATAGTTGAGGCCGTGGCCCATCGCCGCCTGGCCGATGGTCGCCATTGAATCCATATAGCAGGCGGCCAAGCGCCCCAATCCGCCGTTGCCGAGTGCCGGATCAACTTCCTCTTCCAGCAGTTCGCTCAGCTCAACCTGATGTTCCGCCAGCGCGGCTTGCACCTCGTTGTACCAGCCAAGATTGAGCAGATTGTTGCCGGTTAAACGCCCCAGCAGAAACTCCATCGACAGATAGTTGACGTGGCGCTGCCCTTGTTTAGGTGGCGCAGGTGGTTGCGTCGCCAGCATTTCTGCCAGCACGCTGCTCAGCGCCTGCCACCATTGGTGCGGTGTCATTTGCTGAGCGGAAGTGAGTCCAAGATGTTGCCATTGGCGGGTAAGAGCGGCGTCGAAACGTGTTTTATTGAATTTTTGCTGCGACATATCAATCCCTTCGTGTCCGTTAACGGTAAAGCCGGGGCGAGCGCAAGAGGTGAAAGGATAAGTAAAGCTGGGGCCGCAGAAAAAAGCGACAGGGAAATGTCAGTACCAGGAAAAAAATCGTGCACGCTGGGTATCGAACGGTCGCCATTCATGGCGACCTGGTGCGCATAAATACGCACTCAATCCTTTGTAGGGTCGCCATTCATGGCGACCGTTTACCACGCTATCAACACAATTCGAGATGCACTTCGTGCTGCTCAATCACTTTCAGCACGCTAGCCGGCGGGCTTTGATCGGTATACATGTAATCAATCAGGCTCATATTGCCAAGGTTGACCATCGCATTGCGACCAAACTTCGAGTGATCCACCACCAGCATCACACAGCGCGAGTTTTCGATAATGGCGCGTTTGGTGCGCACTTCGTGATAATCGAACTCCAGCAGCGAACCATCCATATCAATGCCGCTGATACCGAGAATGCCGTAATCGAGGCGGAACTGCGAAATGAAGTCCAGCGTCGCTTCGCCCATGATGCCGCCATCGCGCGTGCGCACTTCACCGCCAGCGATAATCACGCGGAAATCCGGTTTCGCCATCAGCAGAATTGCTACGTTGAGGTTGTTGGTGACGACGCGCAGATTATTGTGATTGAGCAACGCATGTGCCACCGCTTCCGGCGTGGTGCCGATATCAATAAACAGCGTCGCGCCATCGGGGATCTGGCTCGCCACACGCTCGGCGATGCGCGCTTTCTCCGCCGACCACATCATCTTACGATCCTGCCATGCTGTATTTTCTGAGCTGGACGGCAACGCCGCCCCGCCGTGATGACGCATGATTTTGTTCTGATCGGCCAGGTCGTTCAGGTCACGCCGAATGGTTTGCGGGCTGACTTCAAAGTGATCCACCAGCTCTTCGGTACTGACATATCCCTGACGCCGGACCAGATCGATAATGGCGTCATGACGTTGCGTCTGCTTCACATCTCTCTCCTCGGCTCGTAGCCGCTTCTTTTATTGGTGCTGCTAACGACGCGTAATCTTACGCGTATCAACAAATGCCATCGCTAAACCCACCAGCAAGCCGGTGACGTGCGCGGCGTTGGCGATCGACAGACCAAATGCGCCGTACCAGCCAATCACCAACCATACGACCGCGAAGCCAATCAGGCCGCGCTCAAGATAAATACCACTTTCGGGATCGCGCTCGCCGCGCAGCCAGCAGTAACCCATCAGCGCGTAAACCACGCCCGATAAGCCACCAAACAGCACGCCGCTAAACTTGGCCTGCATCCAGCCGGTTAGCAACGCCGAGATCAGCATAATCACAAACAGCTTGCCGCTGCCGAGACGCTTTTCGACCGCACCGCCGAGATACCACCACCACATCAGGTTGAACAGGATGTGCAGCAGCGAGAAGTGCAGCAACGCATGGCTAAACCAGCGCCACACCTGGAAATATTGCGAAGAGTCCGCCGGCCACGCCAGCCAATCCAGCGCCACATCATCACCAACGATCTGCATCAGGATAAACACCGCGATGCAGGCGATCATGATGGTCATGGTGAGCGGACCTGCGCGTTCGCGAATGCTCGCCCAGATGTTAGTGCGCTCGTAGCGCAAGCCACTTTCGGTGCTGCCGCTATGCCAGCTGGCAGCCTGATAGCGCGGATGGTTGGGATCGCGCACAAACTGCGCGAGTTCGTTTTCGACCATCTCAAACTTACTGTCATCGTCCAACATGATGACGAAGTGGCTTTCGCGCTCAATGCGTAGCGTCACGCCGCGTGTCGCCATGTAGTCGACAAACGCCTGCGCCATGCGCGGATTGTTAAACTGGGTGATGCGCATCATGCGGTGCTCTCCTTCCTTATGCGATGGGCTTAGGCGTCGCCGAGGGCAACCTGCGCCGGGAATGCCGCGCGCCAGGCGTCAAATCCGCCGTCAATGCTGTACGCCGCGCTGAATCCCTGACCCAGCAAGAACTGCGCCGCGCCTTTGCTGCTGTTGCCGTGATAGCACATCACCAGCACCGGCAATGCCTGATTCGCGTTGGCGATGAAATCCGCCAGATTGTCATTGGTCAGATGCTGCGCGCCCGCCGCGTGGCCCATCATAAAGCTCTGCGGATCACGGATATCCACCAGCTGCGCACCTTGTGCCAGATGCTCTTGCGCCTGCAGGACATTAATACACTCGAAGGTTTCCATGGTGTCTCTCATTACTTGGTCACAATTAGCGGTTAAAAAATTACCGGTGTTGCTGCCAGGTCGCCATGAATGGCGCCCCTACGATTGCCCGGTGTAGGGTCGCCATTCATGGCGACCTAAACATGCTCAACTCATAAGCATTACACAATTAGCGCCTAGTTTAACCTGAGAAGCCGCCGCGATAACCTGACAACTTATAGGGTTATGTGATTTTTTTCCTGTCGGAATGTTAGCTATATCACGCAAAAATGTTTTTATTCAGTTAACCGCTGGCGTCGATGTTGGTTTCCGATTATTATTACGCTCGAAAACGAACATTTTAGAACTATTCCGAACATCGGAGGAGATGACGTGGAAACCAAAGACCTGATCGTGATCGGCGGCGGCATTAACGGAGCCGGCATTGCAGTGGACGCTGCAGGACGCGGACTGTCGGTGCTGATGCTGGAGGCGCGGGATTTGGCCTGTGCAACCTCCTCCAACAGCTCGAAATTGATTCACGGCGGCCTGCGCTACCTTGAGCACTATGAATTCCGCCTGGTGGGCGAAGCCTTAGCAGAACGTGAAGTGCTGCTGAAAATGGCGCCGCACATCGCTTTCCCGATGCGTTTCCGTCTGCCGCACCGTCCGCATCTGCGTCCGGCGTGGATGATCCGCATGGGCCTGTTTATGTACGATCGCCTCGGCAAACGCACCACGCTGCCGGGCAGCAAAAGCCTGCGTTTTGGCGCGGATTCGGCCCTCAAGCCGGAGATCACGCGCGGATTCGAATATTCTGACTGCTGGGTTGATGATGCGCGCATGGTGGTTCTCAACGCGCAGGAAGTGGAAAAACAGGGCGGCGAAGTGCGTACCCGCACTCGCGTGACCCGCGCCTGGCGTGAAGCCGGTTTGTGGATGGTAGAAGCCGAAGATATTGATACCGGCAAAACCTACACCTGGCGTGCTAAAGGTCTGGTCAATGCGGCCGGTCCGTGGGTAAAAGAGTTCTTCGACGATGGCCTGAAGCTGAAATCGCCGTACGGCATTCGTCTGATCAAAGGCAGCCACATCGTGGTGCCGCGCGTACACCGCGAAAAGCAGGCGTATATCCTGCAGAACGAAGATAACCGTATCGTGTTTGTCATTCCGTGGATGGACGAGTTCTCTATCATTGGTACCACCGACGTGGAGTACAAAGGCGATCCGAAAGACGTGAAGATCGATGACAACGAAATCAGCTACCTGCTGAAAGTGTTCAACGGACACTTCAAACAGCAGCTGAGCAAAGATGACATCGTCTGGACTTACTCAGGCGTGCGTCCGCTGTGCGATGACGAATCGGATTCGCCGCAGGCCATCACCCGCGATTACACGCTGGATGTGCATGACGACAACGGCCAGGCGCCGCTGCTGTCAGTGTTCGGCGGTAAGCTGACCACCTATCGTAAGCTGGCGGAACATGCGCTGGAGAAACTGACCAAGTACTACCCGAACATCGGCCCAGCGTGGACCAAAAACGCGGTATTGCCGGGCGGTGATTTCTCTGGTTCACGCGATGATTACGCCGCCGGTCTGCGTCGTCGCTATCCGTTTATCAGCGAAGGTATGGCGCGTCACTTTGCCCGTACTTACGGCAGCCGCACCGAAGAGTTGCTGGCAGACGCGAAGAGCATCGACGATCTGGGCGAGAATTTCGGTCACGAGTTCTACGAAGCCGAGCTGCGTTACCTGGTGAAAAACGAATGGGTACGCGAGCTGGATGATGCGATTTGGCGTCGTACCAAACAAGGTATGTGGCTGAGCGCTGCCGAGCAGGCACGTATTGCTGAGTGGCTGGCGGTCAACGCACAGAAACCGGCGTTGTCGTTAGCGTCATAATATAAAAACGGGGCGTCGTAAATGACGCCCCGTTTGTAGGGTCGCCATTCATGGCGACCTTTTTTATTCCCGCTAGTTTACAACCCTGCATTCTCACGGATGTACTTACGCGCTTTCACCGCATATTCGAACGGATTGGCCAGCGCCGGATCCTGTTCCGCTTCCACCACCATCCAACCTTTATAGCCGTAATCGTCGAGGATTTTAAACACCGGTTTGAAATCGATCACGCCATCGCCCGGCACGGTAAAGGTGCCTTTCTTCACGCCATCGAGGAACGACAGGGATTTCTCGCGCACTTCCGCGACCACGCTGTCGCGCACATCTTTCAGATGCACGTGGAAAATACGCGGCAGATATTTGGTCAGCACATCCAGCATTGCCTGCTGTGAGCCTTCGGAATAGTAGATATGGCCGGTATCGTACAGCAGGCCAACATTCTCATTGGTCGATTCCATAAAGCGGTCAATCTCGGCTGGCGTCTGAATGCCGGTGCCCATGTGATGGTGCAGCGTCAAACGCATGCCTTTCTTCGCGGCAATCTCCGCCAGCTCGTTGTAGCCTTCTGCCGTTAAGCGCCACTCTTCATCGCTGAAAATCGGCTTCTGCTCCAGCACCGCCAGCGTGGTGCCCTGAATACTTTTGCTCTGCTCGGAGCAACCAATCACACGCGCGCCCATCGCATGCAGGAAGTTCATGTGATTGGTGAATTCGTCGATGGTTTTCGCTTTTTCGCCGTTGGCGAAGAAGGTGCTGAACCACGCATTGCAGATCTGAATACCACGGATATCCAGCATCGGCTTGAGAATCGCCGGATCGCGCGGGTATTTGCTGCCCACTTCGCTACCGGTAAAGCCTGCCAGCGCCATTTCACTGACGGTTTGCTGGAAGGTGTTTTCGCTGCCCAGCTCCGGCATGTCGTCGTTGGTCCAGCCGATTGGCGCAATCGCCAGTTTAACGTTGTCTTTGTTCATCTTGTTGTCCCTGATTCACAGAGGCGGCCGCTGAGCCGCCGAGGAGTATTTAGCGCACAGCTCAGTTATTTGGCGTAGAAATCCGGACGCGGCGGCATGGTAACCGGCTCGATTGCGCCGCTGTTCTGCGCTTTCTGGCAGGCATCGGCGGCCACGGAAGCAGCAAAACCATCCCAGGCAGAAGGTCCGGTCAGTTGGCCGTCTTTAACGTCATTGATAAACGCTTGCAGCTCAACGTCATACGCATCGATGAAACGGTCTTTCCAGTCGGTCAGCAGCGGCACGCCGAGACGCGCGTTTTTGCGCGTTTGGATCGCCGAAGGCTCAGGCAGCTTAGCGATACCCTCTTCGCCCACCACTTCACACTGAATGTCGTAGCCGTACGCGCAGTTAACGAAGATCTCTACGTCAATGCGGATGCCTTTCTGCGTTTCGAACAGCACGATCTGCGGATCTTTCAGTTTGGCGTGAGACTTCGACGTGGTACGCGGGAACACCACTTGCACGGTTTTGTAGTCGTCTTCCGTCAGCCAGCGCAGCACGTCCAGCTCGTGAATCAGAGTGTTGGTGATCGCCATGTCGGTGGTGTAATTCTCGCCGACGCTCTGGTTGCGGTGTGCGCAGTGCAGCATCAGCGGTTCGCCGATTTCACCGTCGGTAATCACTTTTTTCAGCGCGCGATAGCCGGAATCGTACGGGCGCATAAAGCCAACCTGCACCAGACGTTTACCGTGTTTGATCTCGGCATCGACAATGCGACGGCAACCTTCAGCGCTCAGCGCCAGCGGCTTTTCACAGAACACCGGTTTGCCGGCCGCGATTGCCGCCAGCGTGAACTCTTCGTGGGTCGGATCCCAGGATGTCACCAGCACGGCGTCAACGTCTGGCGAGTTGATCACCTGATGACCATCCTGATAAACCTCGGCTTCGATATTCAGACGTTGCAGCGCAGCGCGCGCACCTTCCACGTTGATATCAGAAACTGCCACCACTTTCGCACCCTGCAAAACGTTATTGCAGCGACGAATGTGTTCCTGACCAATTGCACCGGTACCAATTACACCGAGTTTGAGCGTCATAATTACACCTGTAGATGTAGAGTCGGAAGAGTAAGGGTTAAACAAGGCCGACGAACGCCGGCCTAAAAAAGATTTAGTACTTACGTGCTTGTTCGATATGCACGTTAAGGTTATCGGCCACTTCTTGCGTGCGCGTGGACGTCGAGGTTTGCGCCACGCCGACGTGCCACCAGCTGAAGTATTTGTGCACCATGGTTTTTGGCAGCACTTTGATGTCGAACAGCACGGAAACGGTCTGCTTCTGCGCATCGATCAGCGCGGCTTCCAGCTGCTCAAGCGTGGTGATGCGGTAGGTTTTGCAGCCGTAACCGCCGGCGATTGCCGCGAAGTCCACCGGCACAAAGCCGCCATCCAGCTTGCCGCCTTCCGGATTACGGAAGCGGAACTCGGTGGTGAAACTGTCCATGCCGTGTTCCATCTGCAGGTTGTTGATACAACCGTTGGTCATGTTATCCAGTAGCACCACGTTGATTTTCGCCCCTTCCTGAATCGACGTGACCAGCTCGGAGTGCAGCATCATGAACGAGCCATCGCCGACCATGACGTAGACTTCACGCTGCGGCTGCGCCAGCTTCACGCCCAGCGCGGCATTCACTTCGTAACCCATGCAGGAGTAGCCGTACTCAACGTGGTACGAGTTGTAATCTTTGGTGCGCCACACGCGTTGCAGGTCGCCCGGCAGACTGCCCGCTGCCGCGACAATCACCGCATCCTTTGGGAGCTGCTCGTTTAAGGTGCCCAGCACGCTGCTCTGCGTCAGCACCGATTTCGTCAGGCGCTCAAACTCCGCAAATAGCGCTTCGCGATCGGCATGGTCGGCGATTTCCGGAATGAAATCGTCGGTGTTATAGGTTGCGGCATAGACGCGCTGCGTCTCTTTCAGCAACTTGCTTTGCGACAGCTCAATCTGGCCGCCCCAATGGTTTTCGAAACCTTGTAAACCACTTTCCAGCGCGGTTAAACCTTCACGCGCATCCGCCAGCAGCTGCACCGCATCCAGCTTGTAGCTGTCGAAGTTGCTGACGTTGAGGTTCAGATAGCTGACATCCGGATTCTGGAAAATCCATTTCGACGCGGTGGTGAAGTCGGTGTAACGCGTACCGATACCAATCACCAGATCGGCCTCTTTCGCCAGCAGGTTGGCCGCCAGACAGCCGGTTTCGCCCACGCCGCCGACATTCAGCGGGTGATCGGAAACGATGGTGCCTTTACCGGCCTGAGTTTCGGCAAACGGAATGTTAAAGCGCTCGGCAAATTTCAGCAGCGCATCACCGGCGTCAGAATATTTCAGGCCGCCACCGACAATGATCAGCGGCTTGTGTTTGCGCGCAATCAGCGCCAGCGCATCTTGTAACTGCGCGGCGGTTGGCAAACGGCGATCCAGACGGTGCACACGCTTCTGGAAGAAGTATTCCGGGAAGTCCCAGGCTTCGCCCTGCACGTCCTGCGGCAGCGCAATCGTCACCGCGCCGGTTTCTGCCGGATCGGTCAACACGCGCAAGGCGTTGATGCAGGCGGTCATCAGCTGCTCTGGACGGCTAACGCGATCCCAGTATTTGCTCACCGCGCGGAACGCGTCGTTGGTGCTGATGCTGAGATCGTGGCTCTGTTCGATCTGCTGCAATACCGGATCCGGTTGGCGCGTGGCGAACACATCGCCCGGCAGCAGCAATAAAGGAATGCGGTTGGCAGTCGCGGTGGCGGCAGCGGTAATCATGTTGGCTGCGCCAGGACCGACCGATGAAGTACAGGCGATAATCTGACGACGCAGCGACTGCTTGGCAAAACCAATGGCGGCGTGCGCCATGCCCTGCTCGTTACGGCCCTGATGCACCACCAGATCGCCGCTGTCCTGCTCCAGCGCCTGTCCCAATCCCAGCACGTTGCCGTGACCGAAAATGGCAAAAATGCCTTTCACAAATTTGGTTTCAACGCCGTCAACGTTCAGGTATTGGTTATCAAGAAATTTTACCAGCGCCTGTGCCGTGGTGAGTCTGATTGTGCCCATATGCTTCTTCCTTTACATGCTGGTACCTGCGGCGAGGTACATCGCGGTTCGGGTAAAAACTGCCGTTCACGGCGCCCGCGGATTAAGTGAAACGTGAGGCGATTATAAACAAATATTTTTTTCATTAAACACGATTACAGAAGAAACATTTCATTTTGCGATGGAGATCAAATTCAGCAATGAAACGTGGGCTGCGCGAGCCGCAAAAGGGGGAAAAGTGGAACAGTAAAAGGTCATTTTACGGTCATAACGAAATTTCATTTCACTTCAGTAGCTTCCTTGATTCACCAGCACTTTCCTGAGACCTGGTTCACAAGCCTGACTATCACTGAAACTCATGGTGAATGCGCGGCCGCTTTGCGGCTTCGTCAGAGTTTTACCTGGCTCACAAAATCGTGATGGATGTTTCATTTCATATTGAATTTGGAATTTTTATTCCTCATACTGCGACCAAAGCCAATCAGGCACCTTGAGAACCCGGAAGCAAAGCGCTCGACGTTGGGCGGCAGCGCCCGCAGTGTCTGCTTATCACAGAAGGAAACAATAGGTATGAGTACACAACAGAAGCGGCTTGATGTGATTTGTATCGGACGCATCGCCGTCGACCTCTACGGTCAGCAAATTGGATCACGTCTGGAAGATATGACCAGCTTCAACAAATATCTCGGCGGATCTTCCGGCAACGTGGCCTACGGTACGGCCATTCAGGGCCTGAAATCGGCGATGCTGGCGCGTGTGGGTGACGAACATAACGGCCGCTTTTTGCGTGAAGAGCTGCAACGTGCGGGCTGCAATACCGATGGCCTGATTACCGATAAGCATCGCCTGACCGGGCTGGTGATCCTCGGGATCAAAGATGAAGAGAGCTTCCCGCTGATCTTCTACCGCGACAACTGCGCCGATATGGGGCTGGTGCCGGAAGATATCAAAGAAGAGTTCATCACCTCTTCACGTGCGGTCGCCGTTACCGGCACGCACCTGTCGCATCCACAAACGCGCGCCGCAGTATTGAAAGCGCTGGAAATCGCCAAACGCAACGGCCTGCGCACCGCGCTGGATATCGATTATCGTCCGGTGCTGTGGGGACTGACTTCCCTCGGCGACGGCGAAACGCGTTTCATTGAATCGGGCGAAGTGACGCAACAGCTGCAGGAAGTGCTGCACTATTTCGATTTGGTGGTCGGAACGGAAGAAGAGTTCCATATCGCCGGTGGCAGCACCGATACGCTGACCGCGCTGAAAAATGTGCGTAAATCGAGCCAGGCCACATTAGTTTGCAAACGCGGTCCGCTGGGTTGCGTGGTGTTTGAGGGCGAGATCCCGGATAGCTGGGAACAGACCAAACTGCAGAGCGGCGTGCGTGTAGAAGTACTCAACGTGCTGGGCGCGGGCGATGCCTTTATGTCTGGCCTGCTGCGCGGCTGGTTGAACGATGAAAGCTGGGAGCAAGCGTGCCGTTACGCCAACGCCTGTGGCGCATTGGTAGTGTCGCGCCACGGCTGCGCACCAGCGATGCCAACCAAAGAAGAGCTGGATGATTTCCTCAGTCGCGATAAAGACGTGAAACGTCCGGATCTCGATGCGCGTCTCAATCACCTGCATCGCGTTACCACGCGTAAACAGCAGTGGCCTGAGCTGAATGTCTTCGCCTTCGACCATCGCAAGCAGTTGGCTGATATGGCGCGCGAAGCGGGCGTCAGCGAAGAGCGCATTCCACAATTGAAACTGCTGCTGCTGCGTGCCGCAGAAGAAGCGGCTAACGAAGCCGGTCTGAATGAGAAGAGCGGCATCCTCGCGGATACCACTTACGGCCAGAAAGCGCTGAACGCGATTACCGGTAAAAACTGGTGGATTGGGCGTCCGATTGAACTGCCAAGTTCACGTCCGCTGCGCCTGGAGCACGGCAACATCGGCTCGCAGTTGGTCGACTGGCCTGCCGAGCACGTAGTGAAATGCCTGGTGTTCTACCATCCGCACGACAGCGCTGAACTGCGTAAAGAGCAGGATGATCTGGTTCTCGACGTGTGGAATGGCTGTAACAAGAGCGGGCACGAACTGCTGCTGGAACTGATTCTGCCGGAGAGCAATCCGGACCGTAATGAATCTTACTATTACGACATGCTGAGCCACTTCTACAGCCTTGGCATTCAGCCGGACTGGTGGAAACTGCCGCCGCTGTCTGCCGAGAGCTGGCAGGCGATCAGCGGGCTGATCGAGCAGAACGATCCACACTGCCGCGGCATTCTGCTGCTGGGCCTTGATGCGCCGGAAGAGACACTGAAAGCCGGTTTCGCCGCCGCCGCGCAAGCGCCGTGGGTGAAGGGTTTCGCAGTAGGTCGCACCATCTTCGGTCAGCCATCACGCCAATGGCTGCAAGGCGAGCTGGATGATAAGGCGCTGATTGAGACCGTGAAAGGTAACTACCTGCGTTTGATCGGCTACTGGCGCGCTGTGCGCGGATAACGATGCGTTCAATGATGATGAAGCGGCCCTGATGGGCCGTTTTTTTGGTCACGCACCTTGTCCAGGTCGCCATAAATGGCGACCCTACGTGTCTGTTTGTAGGGGCGCCATTTATGGCGACCTGGTAACAGCATAACTCCCGCCCTGTTTGCCCCTCTTTTTGTGAGGCATTTCATAAACCGATGAAATAAGCGTCACGATGATGTCAAACAAATGAAATTTTCCATCCATCTGGTACTATAGCGCTCATTATCCAGCCATATTTTCTTTTTTAGCGGGCCGAAGTAATGACCAATAATCCAACGCAATTAACCTTGTTACAGGACGAGATCCGTCGTCGCTATGAGACGCTGAGCAAACGCCTGAAGCAGGTGGCTCGTTATATCCTTGATAACAGTAACAGCATCGCTTTCGATACCGTTGCCTCTATCGCGCAACATGCGGATGTACCGCCTTCTACGCTGATCCGCTTTGCCAACGCGTTTGGCTTCAGCGGCTTCAACGAAATGAAACAGGTTTTCCGTCAGCACCTGATGGAAGAGACCGTGAACTACACCGAGCGCGCACGTCTGTTCCGCCAGACCGCCACCGACGACAGCGCCACCTCACCCGAGAGCCCGGCCGAAATCCTCAACGTCTTCACCATGGTGAACAGTCAGGCGCTGCAACAGCTGGCGATGCAGGTCAATCCAGATCAGCTGAATCGCGCGGTGAAAATGCTCGATGAAGCTGAGAACATCTACATCATCGGCCTGCGTCGCTCATTCAGCGTCGCATCGTATCTGGTGTATGCGCTGCGCCATCTGGAGCGTCGTGCGTTCCTGATCGACGGCCTCGGCGGTATGTTCACCGAGCAGCTGAGCATGGTGAACCCGAAAGACGTGGTGATCGCCATCAGCTACTCGCCGTACGCGCGTGAAGCGGTGGAGTTGGTTGAGCTAGGCGCTAAGCGTGGTGCGCATCTCATCGCCATCACCGACAGCCAGGTCAGCCCGCTAGCTGCCTTCAGCGATGTGTGCTTTGTGGTGCGTGAAGCGCAGGTGGATGGCTTCCGTTCGCAGGTGGCGTCGCTGTGTCTGGCACAGACGCTCGCCGTATCGTTAGCGCTGAACAACAACGTCACCAGCGAATAACTCTCGTAGGGTCGCCATTCATGGCGACCACCCAACAAAAAGGGCAGCCACCTGGCTGCCCTTTTTACATTGGTGTGCATCCTACGAACGCGGATACTGGTCGCTGTTCACCCAGGCGTGATCTTTCTCCCAGGTAAATTTCCACAGACGTTTTGGACCCGCCATCACGTTGAGATAGTAGTTATCGTAACCGGCAATGGTCGCCACCGGATGATAGCCACGCGGCACCGTCACCACATCGCGGTTATACGGCGCCATACACTCGTCGAGTGAACGGTCGTCAGTATAAACGCGCTGCATGGCGAAACCTGGTTCAGGATCGAAACGGTGATAATACGTCTCTTCCAGATAGGTTTCGTCCGGGCTGTCTTTCTGGTCGTGCTTATGGCTGGGATACGAACTGGTCGCGCCTTCGTCGGTATACACTTCCACCACCAGTAGGCTGTCGGCCTCTTTGTTATCCGGCAGAATGTTGTGCACCAGACGCTGGTTACGCCCTTTACCACGCTGCTCAACGCCAACATCTTCCGGCGCAATCAGTCGCGCCGGCAGGTTGCCGCGGCTCGGTGCATTACACACCGCCAGCTCCAGATCGCTATCCGCATACACTTCCACTTCGTCGTTATGCGGGACGTACACCGAGTAAGGTGGAATGCGTTCAAACGGCGACAGACGCTTACCGAGATTAGGGAATTCGGCGTGACGAGTTTTCACCGAAGCAAAGCCCGCCACCAGCACCAGACAGAGCTCTTTGTCGCCGCTGCTCAGCTTCAGGCTCTGCCCTTTTTTCAGCAGATAGGCATCAAAGCCGACGTATTCCCAGCCCGCGCTTTCCGGCGTGACGTGCTGGATACGGCCGTTGCTGTCGGGTTTTTGCGCTTTCGAAATCAGAGACATCCTGTTCCTCCTTGTTGAGCGAAATTAGCCCAGCGTCGGCATGCTGAACTCAGAGACGGTCTGCTGACCGCTCGGCCAACGCACGGTGGCGGTTTTCATGCGGGTATAGAAACGCACGCCGTCTGGACCGTGCACGTTCAACGCACCAAACACCGAACGTTTCCAGCCGCCGAAGCTGTGGAATGCCATTGGTACCGGAACAGGCACGTTAACGCCAACCATGCCGGCTTCGACGTTTTGCACGAACTCACGCGCGGTGTGGCCGTTGCTGGTGAAGATGGCGCTGCCGTTGCCGAATTCGTGGCTGTTAACCAGCAGCAGTGCGCTGTCGTAATCGCTGGAACGCATGATGCTCAGCACCGGTCCGAAGATCTCTTCGCGCCAGATGGTCATATCTGAAGTCACGTTGTCGAACAGCGTGCCGCCAACGTAGTAACCTTCTGCATGGCCAGCAACCTGGATGCCGCGGCCATCAACCACCAGCTTCGCGCCTTCCTGCTCACCTTTGTCGATGTAGCCCAGCACTTTCTTCTGGTGCGCAGCAGAAACCACCGGCCCCATTTCATTCTCTTCGGCACCTTTCTGGATGCCAGGACCGACGCGCAGCGCTTTGATTAGCGGCGTCAGACGCGCAATCAGTTTGTCTGCGGTGTCGTCACCAACGGCAACAACAACTGGCAGCGCCATGCAGCGTTCACCGGCTGAACCAAACGCGCCGCCCATAATGGCGTTCACGGTGGCATCAAGATCAGCATCTGGCATCACGATGGCGTGGTTTTTCGCCGCGCCGAACGCCTGCACACGTTTACCGTGGGCGCTGGCAGTTTTGTAGATGTGCTCCGCCACGCCGGAAGAACCGACGAAGCTGACTGCGGCGATGCGCGGATCTTTGTACAGCTGCTCGGCATCTTCGTTAGACGAATGCACCACGTTGAATACGCCATCCGGCAGGCCGGCTTCTTTCAGCAGTTCGGCCATGCGCACAGAAGCGGATGGATCCAGCGCCGGTGGCTTGAGGATAAAGGTGTTGCCGCACGCCAGCGCGATCGGGAACATCCACAATGGCACCATCGCCGGGAAGTTGAACGGTGTGATACCCGCAACAACGCCGACCGGCTGCATCAGCGAGTAGCTATCAACGCCGGTGCCGACGCTCGGTGAGTTCTCACCTTTAATCAGATGTGGAATACCGCAGGCATATTCGATCACTTCGATACCGCGCGTCAGTTCACCCAGCGCATCGGACCACACTTTGCCGTGCTCAGAAACGATCAGTGCCGCCAGCTCTTCGCGATGTTTTTCCATCAGCGCTTTAAAGTTGAACATCACACGGGCACGACGCAACGGCGCGGTTTTCGACCATTCCGGGAACGCGGCATGAGCGACTTCAATCGCCTTTTCCACTTCAGCAGCGGTGCTCTGCGTCAGTTCACGCACGACTTTGCCGGTCGCCGGATCGTACACGGGAATGGTTTCATTGCTGGCGCTGTGGGTAATTTTGCCGCCGATAAAGTTTCCTACGATAGTCATGTCGTTGCCTCTTAGATGTGAAGTTCCCTGCAGATAGCCCGTTCGAACCGCGACGCTGCGTGTGCAGGCAATACTTAAAGCGTGCTATGAAGCTATCGTAATGAAATGAATTTTTCAAATACTTCTTTTTGGAAAATTTCCTTTTAGCGGCATGGATCGCATTTTTTCCGCCTGCGCTGACAGCCGGGTGCAAATCCGCCCGTAGCGCTTCCCTACTGGCGCTACAGGTATGCCAAACCGCATCACAGCTAAGCCGTTGCGCGCACAGAATTTGTGTCTGAAATCTAGCTTCCACATGCAACGCGAAACGAAATATGAAATTTTTGCGAGGCAGATCCAATATCTGATATTTCATAATTCAATAATAATGAAATAAATGTTCTCTTTGCAGCACCGATACCGTATCCGTTTACAGGAGCCGCCTATGGCCATCGATCCAACCCGTTTCTGTATTAACCGTAAAATTGCGCCCAGGCTGTCGCTGGAAGCTTTCTTTCAACTGGTGCAGCGTCTGGGATTGAGCAAGGTTGAACTGCGTAATGACATGCAGAGCGGCAAGGTCACCGATGATCTCAGCGTGGCGCAGCTGCGGGCGCTAACGGATAAGTACCACATTGAAATCGTAACGATTAACGCGCTCTATCCGTTTAACCGTGCCGATGAGGCGCTGCTGGCAAAAGCCGACGCGCTGCTGCAGGAAGCTCAAGCCATCGGCGCAAAAGCGCTGGTGATGTGTCCGCTGAATGAAGGGATTAAGATTTCGCCCCAGCAGACGCTGGAAGCGCTGCAGGTGCTGGCACCGCGCTTTGAGAAGTATGGCATTCAGGGGCTGGTGGAACCGCTGGGCTTCCCAGTCAGTTCGCTGCGCTCGGCGGTGCAAACGCAAAAGCTGATTCAGCAGGCAAAAGTACCGTTCAAAGTGCTGCTCGATACGTTCCATCATCACCTGTATGAGAACGCCGAAAACGAGTTCCCGCAGGAGATTGATATCAACCATATTGGGCTGGTGCATTTGTCTGGTGTGGAAGATACCCGCCCGACGGCGCAACTGACCGATGAAGAACGCATCATGCTCAGCGACCGCGATGTGCTAAACAGCGTGGCACAGGTGAAACGTCTGGAGATGCTGGGCTACAAAGGCGTTTATGCATTTGAGCCGTTTTCGTCGGAACTGGAGACGTGGAATACCGCTGAGATTGAACGCCAAATTCGCTACAGCATTGAGTTGCTGCAAGCCTAAACGAACCCTTATCTGTGTCTAATGACACATTTTGCTAGTGTTGGCCTCGGTCGGAGGCCTTTTTTTTACACCGTTCATCTTTGCTAAACCAGGTGCGCATGAATGCGCACCCTACGAAACCCGTAGGGTCGCCATTAATGGCGACCGCCAACTACGCGTTCTCTTTAATCTCCACCACCGGATCTTCCGGCATCCGCTTAATCATCCGCAGCGTGCAGAACAGCGCTAAACACACCAGCAGCGCGGTGAGGAAATAGACCAGCGACACACCGGCATAACTCATGATGAAACCGGCAATCGGCCCGGTGATACCCAGCGACAAATCCATAAAAGCGGTGTAAGTCGCAAGCGCGCTGCCCTGATTCTGCTGTGGCACCACTTTCACCGCCACTACGCCAATCGCCGGGAACACCAGCGAAAAACCCGCGCCGGTGAGGAATGCGCCCATCTTCGCCATCCACGGATCGAACGAACCGGCCACCAGAAACAGGCCAACTGCTTCCACCGCGAAGCAAATACTCGCCACGCGCAAACCGCCGAGCTTATTGATGGCATTGGGGAACAGCAGGCGCGTGCCGACGAAGGCAGCGCTGAACATGGTCAGCGCGAAGGCGGCGCCATCCCAGCCTTTATCCTGATAAAACAGCGTGATGAAGGTAGCGATCACGCCAAATCCGGCGGAACCCATCGCCAGAATCAGGCCGAAACCGTACACCTTGCTCAGCACGTCACGGAACGGCAGCGGCTTGGCTTTGCTGCCTTTCACCGGCGCACGCGGCAGCGCCAGCGCTATCGCCAGCACGCAAATAGCAATGATGATGCCGGAGAGCAGCAGCAAGCCGCCGCTGCGGAAAATCACCACGCCGAGCGGCGCACCGATTGCCATCGCGCCGTAGGTGACAATGCCGTTCCACGAAATCACCCGGCCAATATGCAGCGAACCGACGCGCGCCACGCCCCACAGCGACGTACCGGTGCCGGAGAAGCTTTGCCCCACGCCGAGAATCACGCGCCCCAGACACAGCAGCACCAGACTCAGCACGCCCTGCCCGTCGCTGAGCGCCGAGAGCAGAATACAGATGCCGCTCAGCAAACAGCCCACCAGCCCCAGCACCACCACTTTTTTCGGCCCCCACAGATCGGCATAGCGTCCGGCGTGCGGACGGCTGAGCAGCGTGGCGATGTATTGCAGGCTGATCACTAATCCGGCCCAGAAGGCGTTGTAGCCCAGTCCGTCATGGACAAAGCCGGGCAGCACCGCCAGCGGCAAGCCGATGGTGAGATAGCTGGCAAAGTTGAACTTCACGATGGAAAGGATCAGTAAATTGAGGCGAAAACGGCCATGTTCAGGTGCGGCGGCAGGCAGGTCAGGCATGAGTGATTGCGCTCGTGGGTGACGGAATTTTCATAACAAGAGGATAACTATACGCCTTTTGGTTTTATCCGCATCAGTGAAATGCCCAGTTTTACGGTCATCATTTCGTCATATCGCGCTCGTAGACTCGCCCTCAATCAAATCCCAAAGAGGATAACAATCTGATGACGCCCCTGATTTCTCAGGCGCGCGTGCGTAACGCTAACTCCTTCGCGGGAGGTGGCCGATGACGCATGCCGCGCTGCCTATTGAACTGAAAAATCTCAGATGGTCGGTGGGTAACCTGACTATTCTGCACGATCTCTCCCTAACCATTCCCGCAGGCGAAATCCTGGCGCTGCTCGGTCCGAGCGGCTGTGGCAAAAGCACGCTTTTGAAACTGCTGGCGGGTTTGCTGCAGCCAACCGCAGGTGAACTGTGGATTGGTGAACGCTGCGTGGCCTCGCCGCGCCACTGCGATGCGCCGGAGAAGCGCAACCTCGGCATGGTGTTCCAGGATTACGCGCTGTGGCCGCACATGTCGGTAGCGCAAAACGTCGCCTTTCCGCTGCGCATGCGCGGCATGAAGAAAGCCGCCGCGCGACAACAGGCCGATGCCGCACTGGCTCAGGTTGGCCTCGCTGATTTTGGCGATCGCAAACCGGCGTTGCTTTCCGGCGGCCAGCAGCAGCGCGTGGCGCTGGCGCGCGCGCTGGTGGCGAAACCGGCCATTCTGCTGTTCGACGAACCGCTCTCCAACCTCGACCGCGACCTGCGTGAAACCCTGGTTCACACCATGGCGGATTTGCTGCGCGCGGCGGGCATCACCGCTGTTTACGTTACGCACGATCGCGAGGAAGCCAACACGCTGGCCGACCGCATCATTCACCTGGCGCAGGGCCAGATTGTTTCCGTTACTCACCTCTCAGGGGACCGCAATGCCATCTCTCAAGTCAGTTAAAACAGGAGCCATCAGCGCGATGATTTTGACTTCCGCCATCATGATCAACGATGCCCAGGCGCTGACGGTGTACACCGCCGGTCCGGGTTCGCTGTCGAAAAGTCTTGCCGCCGGGTTTGAAAAACAGACCGGCATCAAAGTGAATATTTTCCAGGCCACCACCGGCAAAGTGATGGCGCGTCTGGAAGCGGAACAGGCCAATCCGCAGGCTGATGTGTTGATCTCAGCTTCGTGGGATACCGCCGAAGATCTGCAACAGCGCGGCTGGCTGCAACCTTTCGAAAGTGCTAATGCAGCGAAAGTGCCGGATCAGTTCAAAACCGCCAACTATGTCGCGCAGGGAATTTCCGCGCTCGGCATCGTGTGGAATACACAAAGCAATACGCCAGAACCGAAAACCTGGCAGGATCTCACCGCGCCCGCCTTTAAAGATAAAGTGACCACGCCGGATCCGGCGCTGTCTGGCGCATCACTCGATCTGCTGATTGGCCTGCAAAACAGCGAAGGCGAAAAAGCCTGGCAGCTGTTTGATCAGTTAAAAGCCAACGGCATGGTGATGAGCGGCCCGAACGCGCAGGCGGTGACGCCAGTGCTGCAAGGCGCGAAAGCGGCGGTGTTTGGCGCGGTCGATTACGTTACCTATAACAACATCGCGCAGGGCGAGAGTGTGAAGGTGATCTTCCCGGAAAACGGCACCGTGGTCGCGCCGCGTCCGATGATGATCCTGAAAAGCAGCCAGCACGCAGATGATGCGAAGAAATTCGTCGATTACGTGCTGTCGGATGAAGGTCAGGAACAAGTAGCCAAAGCCTGGCTGATGCCAGCACGCACCGATATCAAAGCGCAACGTCCGCTGTTCACCGAGATCAAATTGTTGCCGACCAATCAGGATGGCAGCAGCGAGCGCTCGGCGGTGCTGAAGCGCTTTGGCGCCCTGTTCGGACAGTAAACGATGTCGCGTGCCCTGAATGGCTTGATTCTGCTGGCGTTATTACTGCTGGTGGCGCTGCCGCTGCTGTTTATCGTGCTGCAAGCGCTGTTTCCTTACTTCGGCGAAGGCAGCTGGCGCGGCGCTTTTAGCGCTTTCCCGGCGCTGCTGGACGATCCGCAGCTGGCATCGATGTGGCTGGGCACGCTAAAAATCGGCGGCGGCGTGGCGCTGTGCAGTTTGCTGCTGGGCTTACCGCTCGGCGCACTGCGCGGCCTGTTCCGCCTGCCGGGCGCGGCTTTGTGGGATTTGCTGTTTCTGATCCCGTTTCTGACGCCGCCCTATATTGTGGCGCTGTCATGGACGCTGGCGCTGCAACGCAACGGCTATATCGAACAACTTACCGGCATCAACTTCGACAGCCTGCTGTTTAGCAGCAGCGGCATGATTGGCGTGATGACGCTGAACATCTTCCCGGTGGTCTATTTTGCGGTGTCGCGTTCGCTGCTGGCGAGCGGACAACGCCTTGCCTGGGTAGCGCGCGTGCACGGCGCATCGGCGTGGCGCGGCTTCTGGCACATCACCTTGCCGCTGACCTTACCGGCGTTGGCGGGTGGCGTGCTGCTGGCGTTTACGCTGGCGATTGAGGAGTACGGCGTGCCTGCAGCGCTGGGTGCGCAGGCGAAGCTGACGCTGATGACCGTTGGCATTGAAACCAAACTCGCCGACTGGCCGATCGATCTGCCCGGCGCGGCATCGCTGTCGCTGATGTTAAGTCTGGTGGCGCTTACCGCGTGGCTGCTGCAGCGCAAACTGACCGGCAGCAGCGATGTCACGGCGGTTGGCGGTAAACCTGTTACTCAGGAACTGGCACATGCCGGCCGTTTACAAACGCTGATGCTACTGCCATTTGCTCTCACCGTACTGCTCGCGGTGGTGCTGCCGCTCGGCGCGATGACCCTGAGCGGCTTACTGAATACGCTCTCCGGTGGATTGCATCTCAGTAATTTGACGCTACGCCACTTCGGCGCGCTGTTCAGCCAGCAAGGGGATGCGCTGGCGGCCTTCTCCACCAGCATCGGCCTGGCGCTTGGCGCGGCGCTGCTGACCGGCGCGTTGGGTTTTCTCATTGCCTGGCGCGTGTCGGAAGGAAAAACCCGTTTGCTGGCAATGATGGATGGCCTGGCGCTACTGCCTGCGGCGATGCCGGGCGTGGTGGTTGGCGTGGGTTTGATTCTGCTGTGGAACCGCGGTTTCTGGCCGGTTTCGCCCTATAACACCATGTTTATTCTGCTGCTGTCGTACAGCTGTTTACTGCTGCCGTGGCCGGTGCGCTATGTCAGTAGCGCGCTGCGTCAGCTGGCCCCAACGCTGGAACCGGCGGCGCGCGTGCACGGCGCATCACGTTTGCAGGCGCTGCGGCTGGTTGTGCTGCCGCTGGTGGCGCCCAGCTTGCTGGCGGCGATGATGATGGTGTTTGCCGTGGCATCACGCGAGCTGGTGACCTCGCTGCTGCTGGCTCCGGCGGGCACGCAAACCGTGGCGATCTTTATCTGGCGTCAGTTCGAACAAGGTTCGGTGGGACAAGGTATGGCGATGGCTACGCTGACGCTGCTCGCCAGTTTGAGTTTGATGTTGGCTGCGACGGTATTGATGCGGCGTCAGGCCCGGTGATGGTAATAATGGCGGTCGCCATAAATGGCGCCCCTACGGCAAGGCGATCCGGATTTCTGTTTATCTTAAAAAACAGATGGTTAATTTCCATCAACTACACTCTCCTGAGCAAAAACCGTCTCAGGAGAGAGAATGAACAACCTGCTACAGGAAAAAATTGGCCAGAACATCCTGGTAAAACTGGCGATGCTGGTGATTATTCTGGCGGGCATTCGCGCCGCCTCGGACATTCTGGTGCCCTTCTTACTGGCCAGCTTCCTGGCAATCGTGCTTAATCCGCTGGTGACGATGTTGATGCGGCGCGGCGTCAAACGTGGCCTGGCGATTACCTTGGTGATCAGCGTGATTTTTATCGTCGTGCTGTTACTCATTGCCGTACTCGCCAGCTCGGCCAGTGACTTCAGTGATACCTATCCGCAAATCCGCGCCATGCTGGAACAGAAGCTGGCGGTGGTGCAACATTTTGCCGCGCGTTTTCATATCAACATCTCTACCGAAGCGCTGGCGGCACGCCTCGATCCCAACGTGGTGATGGACATGGCCACATCGGTATTGAAACAGCTGTCCGGCGCGATGACCAACGTGCTGCTGCTGATTCTCACCGTGGTATTTATGCTGTTTGAGGTGCGCCATCTGCCGTACAAAATGCGTAACGCGATGGTCAATCCGCAGATCCGCATCGCCGGTCTGCATCGCGCGTTGAAAGGCGTGACGCATTATCTGGCGCTGAAAACCTTGGTGAGTTTAATTACCGGCGTTGCCGTTTGGCTGTCGCTGCTGCTGCTCGGCGTGAAGTTCGCGCTGTTCTGGGGCGTGGTGGCGTTCATCCTTAATTTCATCCCCAATATCGGCCCGATCATCGCCGGCATCCCGCCGTTTATTCAGGCGCTGGTGCTGAATAATATTTATGACGCCATGCTGGTGGCGGCACTGTTCAGCGCGATTCACATGGTGTTCGGCAATATGCTGGAGCCAAGATTGATGGGGCGCGGGCTGGGATTGTCGACGCTGGTGGTGTTTCTGTCGTTGATTTTCTGGGGCTGGTTGCTGGGTCCGGTCGGCATGTTGCTGTCGGTGCCGCTCACCAGCGTAACCAAGATTTTGATGGAAACCACGCCGGGCGGCAGCCGATTGGCAATTATGTTAGGAAATGGGCGGCCGGGTAAACGGGCGCGATAACAGCCAGGTCGCCATGAATGGCGACCCTACGCCGCTTATTGAAACACGCTGTTATCGGTAATTGCCTGCACATCGACTTTGTTCGGCAGGATATTTAGCTCGCTGAACAAGTCCGACACCTTCTGCACCTTCGCCACATCATCCGGCGTCACGCCACGCACGCCGTGGGAAATACGCGCAGTAATCTGCTGCGCGTCCGCCGGTTGCAGGCGCGTTAACTGCGCATACACCTCGTTATACTGCTGCGGATGCGCCAGCGCCCACTCACGCGCTTTGGCCAAACGATGGGTGAAATCCGCAATCGCGGCGCGCTTGGCGGGATCGTCGAGCGAGCTTTGCGTGGCGGTGACAAACGACAGTGCGGTCGTCAGCCCTTTGCCGTCACGCAGCAGACGCGCGCCATGCTTTTCGGCAATGCCTAAATAGGGATCGAAGGTCGCCCACGCGGCAATCTGTCCTGAGTTGAACGCCGCGCTGGCGTCGGTCGGCAACACAAATCGCACCGGCACCGTATCACGCGGCACTTTCGCCTCTTCCAGCGCCTCATACAGCAAGTGCTGCGAGATACTGCCACGCGCCGACGAGACGACAACCTGCTTGCCGGCCAGATCCTTCACGCTGTGGATCGGCGAGTCGGCGGGCACGATCAGCCCGTTCGAACCGGCATCTCCCACGTTGGTGGCGATGATCTTCAGCGGTACGCCGCCCGACGCCGCCATCAGCACCGGCAAATCGCCCGCGTACGAGGTATCCACCGCACCGGCACGCTGCGCTTCAAACAGTGGCGCCGCGCCCTGGAAGTTCGCCCAGCGATATTGATAAGGCGCGTCTTTCATCACATCAGCCGCTTCGATCAGCGAACGCAGATTGCGCGCCTGATCGCCCAGCACCAGCGTGACTTTACTCAAATCAGGCGCCGCCTGACTGCCAAACGCCGCGCACAGCAGCAGCGCAGAAAATACCGGTTTCAGCCATTTCATTGGGAGATTCTCAAAGTGCGTTGCGGTTGAGCTGGCGGATGTAAGCATCCCAGTGCAGCTGATATTTGCGCTGGCGAATGCTGTTATCAAACGCCTGCGCGGCTTTCTCGGCAACGGCATCTGGCAGAATAATCAGATCCGCGCCGCCCGATTGTGCCGCCAGTTGGGCCTGGCAGGCGCGCTCGAGGTAATAGAGGTTGTAGAAAGCTTCTTCAATGCTGCCGCCGCTGGTCAGCAGGCCATGATTGCGCAGGATCAGCGCGTTGAGATCGCCAAGATCGGCCACGATGCGCTGCTGCTCGTCGAGATCCAGCGCGATACCTTCGTAATCGTGATAGCCAAGGCGATTATGGAAACGGGTGCTGTGTTGCGAAATCATCAGCAGGCCGTTGCGCTGCGCCGAGACGCCAATTCCCGCGGCAGTATGCGTATGCAGCACCGCATGGGCATCCGGCCGCGCGCGGTGAATCGCACTGTGAATAACAAATCCGGCAAGGTTAATTCCCAGCCCGGTTGGGTCGTCAATAATATTGCCGTCGATGTCGATTTTCACCAGCGTTTCCGCCTGGATTTCATCGAAGGTTTGCCCGAAAGCGTTGATAAGAAAGTGCGGCTGATCGCCCGGTACGCGCAGGGAAAAATGGGTGTAAATATGGTCGGTCCAGCGCAGCTTGGCCGCCAGATGGTAAGCCTGTGCCAGCTTGGTACGCGCCTGCCATTCGCCTTCGCTGATGCGCTGCCGTAACGATGTGATATCCAGGGTTTCAGTGCTCATTTCTGCTCCTCATTTCAGGTCAATGTGCTTACCTAACATCGTGGCATAGCGTTTTTGCCGCTGGGAAATGCCAATAACGGCAAAACATTGTCAGTAAACGCAAAGTGAGATTGATCATTGACCTGTATCAGACCGGTTTATTCTTAAATCGCTACCCTACACAGCCCTGTGAAAATGGTATGCTGCTGACGCCGCAACCGCAGCTTATGCGCGGCGTAAACCCACCGAGGATTGTCTGGTGCCACTAAAAAAACGACATCACGATTTTGGCTGGCTCTTAATTGTCTGCGCCGGGTTGTTACCCTTGGTGCTCGGCATCCTTTGTACCGCCATCGAAGCGCGCCACACCGTCCACCAACAGCAGATTTCCACCGCCAATACCTTGCTCACTCAGGCTGAAAAGATGAGTGATAACGCATGGGATATGATCACTGAGCTGCGTCAGTATCACTATCAACCTTGCGCACAAATCGAAGATCAGCTGCAGCGTGCGGGCACGCTCAATCCTTATTTCCGATCCATTGGTATGCTGAAAGGCGGTGACATCAGCTGCTCGTCCGCCTTTGGCCTGAAACACGGCACATTAACGGAAATGATGCTGCAGCCGCCGCCGACGACCGGCAAAGCCTGGTGGAGTATTTCGGTGCGCGGCACTTACGGCGTACAGAATCGTCCTGCCGTGGTGTTTGTGCGCCAGCTCCCCGATACCAGCGGTTTTTGGGCGGTCATCGATGGCCAATATCTGATGGACTTTATGAACGCCATCGGCGGATCGCGTGGCTACCAAATGAGCCTGCAGTTTAGCGGCGGCGCGGTAATCGCCAGCGGACCGACTGACACGCGGCCAAAGCTGTACATGCAAAGTGAATCTTTTCAGGCCGACTCCAGCCGCTATCCCATCACCGTTAGTGTGACGGTTCCGGCTTCTGAGTTGCTGAAAGCCTGGCGTCAGGCGCTGTTCATCTTCCTGCCGATGGCGGCGATTTTCTCGATTCTGTTGATGATCCTCACCGCCAACTGGCTGCGTCGACGAATTTCCTGGCACGATGAGATTGGCCGCGCCATCCGCGCGCGTCAGTTCTCGGTGCACTATCAGCCGGTTTACAGCAACACATTGCACGCCTGCGCCGGCGCCGAAGCCTTGCTGCGCTGGCAGCGGCCCAACGGTGACATGATTCGTCCGGATATCTTTATCAGCGCCGCTGAAGCCGAAGGCATGATTGTGCCGCTGACCCAGCATCTGCTGGAGTTGATGGCGGAAGATATTCAGGACTGGCAAGTCGAACCCGGTTTTCACATTGGGCTGAATCTGGCGGCGGAACATCTGCAACATGCCGATTTCGTGGCAGACATTGAGCTGTTTGCTGAGCGCATCAAAGATAAACAGATGTGTATTACTCTGGAGCTGACCGAACGCAGCCTGATTGAAGACGGTGAAATGGTGGCGCGTAAACTGCGTCACTTACGCGCGCAGGGCATGAAAGTCGCGATCGATGATTTCGGTACCGGCCACTGCTCGCTGACCTATCTGCTCACCTTCCCATTGGATTATCTGAAAATCGATCGCGGCTTTATTAACGCCATTGAAGGCCTCGACGTCGAAACGCCGGTGCTGGATGCGATTATTAATCTGTGCCACAAGCTGGAACTGGATGTACTCGGCGAAGGCGTAGAGACCGCAACACAATTTGAGTACCTGCGGCAGCGTGGTGTGATATTTATTCAGGGCTACTATTATGCCCGTCCGCTGGATAATGACCGGCTGCGTGCCTGGCTCAGCGAGCAAGGGCACAAGCCACTTCTCGTTGAGGAACATCATGAGCCTGAACTGCATCATTCTTGATGATTATCAGAACGTCGCCCAGTCGCTTGCCGATTGGGCGTCTCTCGCCCCGCTGGTTAACACCACTTCCCTGACTGAACATTTCGCCGACCAGGATGAACTGGTTAAGCACATCGTCCACGCCGACATTCTGGTGGTGATGCGTGAACGCACGCCGCTCAGCGCCGAGCTGATTGGCCGCTTGCCCAATCTGAAAATGGTAGTCACTTCCGGCATGCGTAATGCCTCCATTGATTTAGATGCCTGCGCAGAGCGCTATATCGCGGTATGTGGCACCGCCAGCAGCAGCGCGGCACCGCTGGAACTGACGTGGGGATTGCTGCTTGGGCTGGCGCGCCATATCGTGCCGGAGAATCAGGTGCTGCGCAGCAACGGCGCGTGGCAGCACACCTTAGGCATGAGTCTGCAGGGCAAAACGCTGGGATTGCTCGGACTGGGTAAAATTGGCGGCGAGATGGCAAAAGTAGCGCAGGCGTTTGGCATGCACGTGTGTGCGTGGAGCCAGAATTTAACCGCTGAACGCGCCGCCGAATGTCGCGTTGAGCGCTCGCCCTCGCTGCAAGCGCTGCTCAACAGCAGCGATGTGGTGTCGATTCATCTGGTATTGAGCGAACGCTCACGGCATTTGATCGATGCGGCGGCGCTGGCGCAGATGAAGCCTGGTGCGCTGCTGATTAATACCTCGCGTGCCGGGATTGTCGATCAACAGGCGATGATCGCCGCGCTGCAATCAGGCCAGCTAGCCGGTGCGGGATTGGATGTGTTTGAACAGGAGCCGCTTCCGGCGGATCATCCGTTGCGTCTGCTGCCGAATGTGCTGGCGACGCCGCATCTCGGCTATGTTGCCGACAGCAATTATCACACCTACTTTACGCAGGCGGTGGAAGATATTCAGGGATGGTTGACCGGTGCGCCGCTGCGCTCGTTACTCTGAACGGCCTGCGCGACGTTTTTCAGCAATACGCAGCGCCACTTCAAGGCTATCTTCCGCCAGCGCGCCATTCGGCAAATCGCGCTGGGCGTTAAGACGTTGATTAATGCGCTCCAGCGTCGGCGTTAACTGCCCCACTAATTGCTGATATTCATCAAGCTGGGTGATGGGTTGGTTACGTGCGATGCTGGTTTGTGTCAGCCGTTGCAGCTGACGAAAACTCTCCATCGCCTGGCTGGAGAGTAATCCGGCCTGACGCCAGCTTTTCAGGCGTTGCAGCAGTTCATCGGGTTGTTGCGCCAATAATGCCAGCTGCGCATCGGCACGTTCGCCACAGTTAATCCACTCAATCGAGGTACTGGAAACGGCAGCCGTACGCGGTGCCGCAGGCATAAGATTGATAAGATTCCTTTCTACACTGTCGATCATCGACAGCCAGGGATTCTTAAAAGACTGGGCGTTTTTCCTCGACATGAACACTCCACCAAAGCACGGCGGCAGAGTATTACTGAATGCTTACGAACTGGCAAGCGGTGCTTACCGCCTCGCTTAATGGTAAGTTTTTCTTATTTATTTGCGCAACAATCAGGTATGGCAATAAAGCCGCGGCATACCAGAATAATTGATTATTTGATCGCCGTTCGGGAGTTGATACATCTGATAAAAATCATTATTAGCTTCGCGCCCCGAAGTGAAAAGAACCTGTGCTGCCAGCGCGGCAGGCACCGTATCGTTGGCCATAATCTGCACCTGATGCGTATTCACCAGCATAAAATCACCCTGCCGATGCCAGCTGTAATCTGATACCCGATTTAATTGATAATGACGATCGCGGAGCGTGATGGTGCCGGTCAGAATTGAACTGCCGCTGCCATCAGCTTTAAAGCGATTGCGCACCGTGGCATTTATCACGCCTGCTGGCTGCGCTTCATTCTGAATACGATAGGGAAATTCACACCATTCCGGTACCGGTTCAGCCGGGCGAACCAGCAACACCAGTGCCCACGGCAAGATAAAAGCAACAAAGAGGGCAACAGCCAGAAGTGATTTACGCATCCGGTAATTCCTGAGCAGATACCATCCACGACAGACATTCATTGTTCTTTTGCGACATCGGTCGCGCGCAGAGAAATGCGCTGGTAAACACGCGGGTACGCGAACGATTGATATAAAGCAAAGGCGGTGTCGATCCATCCGCCAGACGCGGCTTTAAATCGCGAAAACGGCGCAGGGCATCCTGAACCACAAAAGAGTTCGGCAATAGGCTTTCGGCGATAAACACCTGCGTTCGCGCCTCCTGACCATAGGATTTGTAATCAGTGCCTTCATGTCCCGCTGGTGCTAACTCGTGTCGTGCAACCAGTGCAAGCATCGCATTGAGCAGCAAAAAACCGGCCAGCACTCCGCGCAGCAACCAGGATTTTTTCTTAGCGACAACAGGATTAACTCGCGGTGCAGGCTGAATGTTCACCGGCATCTCAGGCTCTGATTTCACAGACAGCGTGTCGTTGCAGGGTTCAACATCAACCTGCTCCGCCAGCACGCAGCCAATTAGCGGCACCTGGTGAATCAAGGCACCTGGCGCGTGGGCGAGTAGTGCCAGGCGATTGATCTCAGCAATGGTCGTAGTGAGGCGATCGGCAAAGGGCACATCAGAAGGTTCCCGTTGGAACAGTACATGCAGCGCCTGATTACGTACCAGTTTGCCCTGCGCATTGAGCACGCGGCGTAATACTGCGCATTGAAGCGTACTCAACGCAACACGTTGTGTTGAGGCATTCAGCGGATAAAACACCTGTTGTTCGGCATCAAAACAGAGACTTTTGGCATACAAAACATAACGCGCCATGCGAATCCTGATTTCCAAAAAAGCAATTGGCGTAAGTATAAGTAGTTTAACCATAAGGCGCACGCTAACCGCAGAGTGTGATGTTATTTTCCTGCCTTTTTTTGACGCGTTTAAGCATGAATAAAGCCGTATCATTAGCTAAAAAATAGCCAGTTAATGGTGAAAACATGACAAATATCACACTAAATCGGTATACTCTGTCGCGGTTGGCAATCATTACCCCCCTAATAATTGCCCGGCAGGCCAGGGAAAAACGTTATTTCCCGGCTATGCTTTAATTTTCTCAACGCCGCGGACTGTTGGCAGTTATTGAGTCCGCAGCGTTGAGGATTTTTCGAATTCCAATACAGGGTATCTGCATGAAACTACGTAGGAAGCGTGTAAAACCTATCGGGATTGATGATGTCACGATTATCGATGACTCCCGTTTACGTAAAGCCATTACCGCAGCCTCGCTGGGCAACGCGATGGAATGGTTTGATTTTGGTGTTTATGGCTTTGTGGCTTATGCGCTGGGTAAGGTGTTCTTCCCGGATGCTTCACCAAGTGTACAGATGATTGCTGCACTGGGTACGTTCTCAGTTCCGTTCCTGATTCGTCCACTCGGTGGTTTGTTCTTCGGCATGTTGGGCGATAAATATGGTCGCCAGAAAATCCTCTCTATCACCATTGTCATCATGTCGATCAGTACCTTCTGTATTGGCTTGATACCCTCTTATGCCTCGATTGGTATCTGGGCACCGATCCTGCTGCTGTTGGCAAAAATGGCGCAGGGCTTCTCGGTCGGCGGTGAATACACCGGCGCATCGATCTTCGTTGCCGAGTATTCGCCTGACCGTAAGCGCGGCTTTATGGGCAGTTGGCTCGACTTCGGTTCGATTGCCGGCTTCGTGCTCGGTGCGGGCGTTGTGGTACTGATCTCTACCATCATCGGTGAAGAGAAGTTCCTCGAGTGGGGCTGGCGCATTCCGTTCTTTATTGCGCTGCCGCTGGGCATTATCGGTTTGTATCTGCGTCATGCGCTGGAAGAAACGCCGGCGTTCCAGCAGCACGTTGAGAAACTGGAACAGGGCGACCGTGAAGGACTGCGCGATGGCCCGAAAGTGTCGTTTAAAGAGATCGCGACCAAACACTGGAAAAGCCTGTTGGCTTGTATCGGTCTGGTGATTGCCACCAACGTGACCTACTACATGCTGCTGACCTACATGCCGAGTTATCTGTCGCATAACCTGCACTACTCGGAAGATCACGGCGTGTTGATCATTATCGCCATCATGATGGGTATGCTGTTTGTTCAGCCAGTGATGGGTATGCTGAGTGACCGTTTTGGCCGTCGTCCGTTTATCATCATTGGTTCTATCGCGCTGTTTGCCTTCGCGATTCCGTCCTTTATGCTGATCAACAGCGGCGTGTTGGGCCTGATTTTTGCCGGTCTGCTGCTGATGGCGGTGATTCTTAATGCCTTTACCGGTGTGATGGCGTCGTCGCTACCTGCGATGTTCCCAACCCACATTCGCTACAGCGCGTTAGCAAGTGCCTTTAATATCTCGGTGCTGATTGCCGGTTTAACGCCGACACTCGCCGCGTATTTAGTTGAAGCCACTAACAATCTGTATATGCCAGCTTACTACCTGATGGTTGTCGCGGTGATTGGTTTGATTACCGGTATCTACATGAAAGAGACCGCTAACAAGCCGCTGCGTGGTGCTACTCCGGCGGCGTCGGATCTCGAAGAAGCGCGTGAAATCCTGCAGGAGCATCACGACAACATCGAGCAGAAAATCGAAGATATTGATGACGAGATCGCCAAGCTTGAGGCGAAACGTAAAAACCTGGTGCAGCAGCACCCGGACATCAACGAGTAATCTTCCCCGCTCCCGCCGCCCGGCGGGAGTTTTCGTTTCCGCACACAATCCTTCATCCGCATCCACGAAAAGGGGTAAACTATTGCCACTTTTTTAACCTGCATAAGTTGTAGAGCATGTCTGAATTTAATCTGATCCAGCGCCCAAGAAGGCTGCGTAAAAGCGCATCAATGCGCGAAATGTTCCAGGAATCCAACCTCAGCATCAACGATCTGGCACTACCGATCTTCGTTGAAGAAGGTGTGGACGATTACGTGCCAATTAACGCCATGCCGGGCGTGGTGCGTATTCCAGAAAAACGTTTGGCGTATGAGATCGAACGTATTGCCAAAGCGGGTATTCGTTCAGTGATGACCTTCGGCATTTCCCACCATACCGACGCCACCGGCAGCGATGCCTGGAATGAAAACGGTTTGGTGGCACGTATGTCGCGTATCTGCAAAGACACCGTGCCAGAAATGATCGTGATGTCTGATACCTGTTTCTGCGAATACACCAGCCACGGCCATTGCGGCGTGCTGTGCGATCACGGCGTTGATAACGACCAAACGCTGATTAATCTCGGTAAGCAAGCCGTGGTGGCTGCACAAGCCGGCGCCGATTTTATCGCGCCATCCGCCGCGATGGATGGCCAGGTGAAAGCCATTCGCCAGGCGCTCGATGCCGCAGGTTTCACCGACACCGCTATCATGTCGTATTCGACCAAGTTCGCCTCCTCCTTCTACGGCCCGTTCCGTGAAGCAGCAGGCACCGCGCTGAAAGGCGATCGTAAGACTTATCAGATGAATCCAATGAACCGCCGTGAAGCGCTGCGCGAGTCGCTGCTTGATGAAGCGGAAGGCGCAGATTCACTGATGGTGAAACCAGCGGGTGCTTATCTTGATATCCTGCGCGATATACGCGAACGCACCACGTTGCCGCTGGCGGCGTACCAGGTGAGCGGTGAGTACGCGATGATCAAATTCGCCGCACAGGCGGGCGCCATCGACGAACGTAATGTGGTTCTGGAAAGCCTGGGCGCGATTAAACGTGCCGGTGCCGATCTCATTTTCAGCTATTTTGCCCTTGATCTCGCCGAGCAAAAAGTGCTCTGATTATCATTACGCCTGGCATCGGACATCGCATCCCGTTGCCAGGCGCTTTCAGCCTTTATGGCACCAACACCAGTGTTTCAGTAATTCCATAATTAATAAGAGTAACGCGATGAAAGCACCTGCACTGCCTGCGGACGAGTCACATCGTCTGGCCCAGTTACGTGCGCTCAACATTCTGCACACGCCGGCAGAAGAGCGTTTCGACCGATTAACCCGCCTTGCCCGTCGTTTGTTTGGCGTGCCCGTCGCGCTGGTCAGCCTGCTGGAAGAGGACCATCAGTGGTTCAAATCAGCGGCCGGTTACGCTGCTACCACCGCACCACGTAATACCTCATTTTGTGGCCATGCAATCCTGCAAGATGATGTGATGGTGGTTGAAAACGCGCTAGAAGACGAACGTTTCCACGACAACCCGTTGGTGAGCAGCGAAAACAGCCCAGTGCGTTTTTACGCCGGGTGTCCACTGCGCACGCCCGCCGGAGCCAAAATCGGCACGCTGTGTATTATCGATCACCATGCGCGCCAGTTCGATGCAGACGATATTCATACACTGCGCGATTTGGCCGCAATGGCCGAAGCGGAGCTGGTGGCTTTCCAGACCGCGACCTCAGATGAACTGACGCAAATCACCAATCGCCGCGGCTTTATGACGCTCGGCCAGCTGGTGCTGAATGAGTGCCAGGTGAAGCAGTTACCCGCCAGCCTGACGTTCCTCGATCTCGATCGCTTTAAAGCCATCAACGATACGCTCGGCCATCGCGAAGGCGACCGCGCGCTGATGGATTTTGCCGATGCCATGAAAGTGAGTTTCCGCCACGCGGATATCTTTGCCCGTTTGGGTGGCGATGAGTTTGTGGTGCTGTTTAACGGCTTGCAGCTCGCCGATGCCGAGGGCGTATTGGCGCGTTTTGATGGTTTCCTGCAACAGCAAACCCAGAATCTGGAGCGGCGTTATGCCCTGCACTTCTCATCGGGGATTGTTGAGTTCGATCCTGACCATCCGCAATCGCTGGAACAATTGCTGGAAGGTAGCGACGAACGGATGTACGCCGCTAAGAATGGGAAAAAGAAGCTGAGCTCGTGAAAGATTGGTCGCCATGAATGGCGACCCTACGGTTAATTGCCAGCTAAATCCGCGATTAATGTCTGATTAAACTTCTGCGGCTCTTCCATTTGCGGCGCGTGGCCCATGCCGGGGAATTCGATTAAGCGTGCGCCAGGAATCAGCTGCGCCACCTGCTTGCCCAGCACGTTGTAATGTCCGAGTTTTGCTTTCACGTCCGGCGGCGCGATATCGCTGCCAATCGCCGTCGTATCAGCGGTACCGATCATTAAGGTGGTTGGCACGCGCAGATCTTTAAATTCGTAATAAACCGGCTGCGTGAAAATCATGTCGTAGATTAACGCCGAGTTCCACGCCACTTTCTTGTGGCCCGGTCCGCTGTTTAGTCCGGCCAGCATATCGACCCATTTGTCATACTCCGGCTTCCACTGGCCGCTGTAATAAGTCTGCTGTTCATACTTCTTGATACCCGCCGCATCCAGCTTGAGTTCACGTTGATACCACTGATCCACCGAGCGCCACGGCGCGCCTTTGGCTTTCCAGTCTTCTAAACCAATGGGATTAACCAGCACCAGCTTCTGCGTTTGCTGTGGATACATCAGCGCATAGCGCGTCGCCAGCATGCCGCCGGTGGAATGCCCAACAATAATGGCGTTGTCGATACCTAGCTGCTGCAACAGCTGATGGGTGTTCTGCGCCAGTTGCTGGAAGGTGTATTGATAGTTAGTCGGTTTGGTAGAGCTACAGAAGCCAATCTGATCCGGCGCAATCACCCGATAACCTTTCTGGCTCAGCGCTTTGATGGTGCCGTCCCAGGTTGCGCCGCAGAAGTTCTTGCCGTGCATAAGCACCACGGTTTTGCCGTTGGCCTGCTGCGTAGGTTTGACATCCATATAACCCATGCTCATCGCTTGCTGCTGCGAGGAGAAGTTAAAGTGCTGCAGCGGGTAGGGATAGTTGAAGCCTTCCAACTGCTCGCCATACATATTGGCAGCGAGCGCCGGGGCGGTACTACAGAGCGCCATCGACGCCAGAATAACGGCAAGTGACTGTTTTTGCTTGAAACGAAAATCCATAGCGCCATTCCTCAAGAGTGAAAACCTTCAGTCTGGCACGTTAATTCGCGTTAAGTATTGATGAAGTGTGCCGCCAAAAAGCACGCCGTTTACTATTAAGCATCTCAATGCGATGAAAAATTTGAGTTAATAATAACGTCCGTTATTACGATAAATATTCAACACCATCACAACAAGAAAACCTGTAAATTCACGAAAACCAAGACCGGTCTTGATGACAAATAACAAAATAATTCAATAATCAGAAAACTTTACATTAATTGCAGATTGGAAAGATTAATTAAATTACACTCTGTGCGTGTTAATGGAGGACTATGATGACACAGCAAAAATACAATGAAGGGGTAATTGATTCGGTAACCGAATGGATTATGGCTAACCTGGATCAACGTTTAAGCATCGATGATATCGCACTGAAGTCCGGCTATTCTAAATGGTATTTACAGAAACTCTTTGCCCGCTATCACAATGAAACGCTGGCACGCTACATTCGTAAAAAGAAACTGGTTCACTGTATCAATGATTTAAAAGACAGCAATGCGCCGATTATCAGTCTGGCGGTTAAATACCATTTCGAAAGCCAGCAATCCTTTACCCGGTCGTTTAAGCATGTATTGGGCTGCACGCCGCTGTATTGCCGCAAGCGCCAGCTCGATGATGAAACCAAACAAGCAATGCGTGAAAGTAACGATCCCTGTGTGTTGTGTCGTCAAGCGGGTTTTGATGCCACAGAACGTGCTAAAGAGATTGTCACGCCGCTAGCGCGCAACGATAGATTTCTGCCCCGGCTCAGTTGTGCGATGCGTTGATAAATAACGGTTCTTTTATTAACGCCTTTTAACGTCAACAGACTTATTCATTTCAATTAAATGATCTATTTCATCAATGAAAAACGGATGGCGCACCATCCGTTTACTCATTTAGTAGTTCGATTTATTCGGCGCGATTAAACGCTTTTTAAAATGCGCGAGCCGATTATCCAGCGCATCGGTATAAAGCATGGTATCCACACCGACAGCAACAAAGTTTGCCCCCCAACTGATGGCGCGTTCTGCCATTTCAAGATTCACTGCCAGAAAACCGGCCGCTTTTCCTGCGCTGCGGATGCGTTTAATACTGTGCTCAATCACCTTCTGCACTTCAGGATGCGATGCATTATCGGGATAACCTAATGAGGCGGATAAATCTGCCGGGCCAATAAATATCCCGTCAACGCCTTCTACTTCCAGTAACGCATCCAGATTATCAATCGCCGTTTTGCTTTCGGCCTGAATCAACAGGCACAACTCTTCATTGGCGCGCGCCATGTAATTTTCAACGCGTCCCCAACGTGCCGCCCGCGCCACGCCCGCTCCGACGCCGCGCGTACCGTAAGGCGGATAGCGCGTCGCCTGCACCAACGCTTTTGCCTGCTCGGCGCTGTCGATCATCGGTACCAGCAAGGTGCGCGCACCGATATCCAGCACCTGCTTAATCAGTGCGGTCTGGAATTCAATCGGGCGAATCACCGGCTGGCTGCGATAAGGTGCAACCGCCTGCAATTGATGATAGAGATCCTGCACGGTATTCGGGGCGTGTTCGCCATCAATCAGTAACCAGTCGTAGCCGCTGGTGGCGGCAATTTCGGCCAGATACGACGAGGTGCTGCTCAGCCACAAGCCAATCTGCGTTTCACCTTTAGCCAATCCGGCTTTGAAAGGATTTTTTAATGGGTCCTGCATAGCTTCTCCTTACTCAATGACTTGCCTGCTGAGAGTGCGGCAACTGACGCTCCACTTTCAGGCTGAGGATAATGAGTGAACCGATGGCGGCAATCAGCGCCAGCGCCAGCAATCCGGCGGCGCTGCTGTTAAATTGCATCTCGGCATTTACGCGAATCAACGGCGCGAGGAAGCCACCCACAGCGCCAAACAAGTTAACGAAGCCGATGCCTGCCGCCAGCGCGGTACCAGAAAGCAGCTGCGTCGGCATGGTCCAGAACACCGGTTGCACGGCAATAAACCCCACCGCCGCGACGCTAAGCGCGATGATGGCCAACAGCGGCGAAACCAATCCGGACAAACCAATCCCGACCGCCGCCGCCAGCAAGGTGAACGCCGCCACCCGGCGACGCTCGCCGCTGCGGTCGGAATAGCGCGGAATCAGCCAGGTGCCAAACAGCGCGGCAACCCACGGAATCGCCGCCACCAGCGAGGCGAGGAAACCGACTTTAGTGCCCAACAGCGCCGCCACTTGCGATGGCAGGAAGAAGATCAGTCCATATACCGCAATCTGGATGGTCATGTAGATGATGGCGAGTTGCCAGACGCGACCATTGCGCAGCGCATCAAGCAGATGTGAAGTCGGCTTTTGCTGCTCTTCGCTGTCCAGCTGACGTTGCAGCGCCTGCTTCTCTTCTGCGCTGAGAAAACGCGCTTTTGCCGGCGTGTCGTCGATATAGCTGAAGGTGAAAACACCGGCCGCCACCGCCAGCAATCCTTCAATGATAAACATCCAGAACCAGCCGGGATGACCCAGTACGCCGTGCATTTCCAGCAGTGCGCCAGAAAGCGGTGAACCCAGCGTCAACGCCAACGGCGCGCCCATATAGAACAGCCCCATTACGCTGGCGCGCTGCTGCTGCGGAAACCACAGCGAGGTGAGATAAATCATGCCGGGGAAGAAACCCGCCTCAGCAGCGCCGAGCAAGGTACGCACCAGCAGGAATTTAGCTTCGGTATCAGCAAACGCCATCGCCGCCGAAAGAAATCCCCACAGCAGCGTGGTGCCACCAATCCAGCTGCGCGCGCCGAATCGCTTCATCAACAAATTGGCCGGAACGCCAAGTAGCGCGTACACCACAAAGAATATTCCGGCACCTAACGCGTAAGCTTCATTACTTAGGCCGGTATCAAGTTGATACGCCTCTTTGGCAAAACCGATGTTGGCGCGGTCGAGAAACGCCAGCACGTAGAGCATCAACATGAAAGGAATAAGACGTGCGCGGTTCTTTTTAACCGCACTTAACACCAGATTATCCATGGTAAAACCCTCACGCACGGCTGCGACGCGTCGTCGCAGCCGATGCGGTTAGTGTTGATAAGGACGCTTCAGTCCATCGCGATTCAGTTCCACGCCGAAGCCCGGTTTATCCAGCACCGATTTGTGCATGCGACCGTTAACCGGCACCGGTTCATTGATCAGCAGTGGATCAAACTGCGGGCGCAGCGTGCTGCAATCCGGGCTGGTCATCAGGAATTCACTGAATGGGCTGTTGGTGAAGGTGATCACCGCATGATGCGAGTAAACCGAAGAGCCATGCGGCACTACCAATTGGCCGCGTGATTTCGCCAGCGCCGCTACCTCAACCAGCGTGGTCAGGCCGCCGCACCAACCCACATCCGGCTGCAGAATATCAATGCCGGTTTCTGCCAGCGTGCGGAACGATTGCAGCGTACCGTGATGTTCGCCGCTGGTGATCAACATGCCCTGCGGCGCTTGCTGTTTCAGCTGTGCGTAACCTTCGAACTGTTGCGGCGGCAAACACTCTTCCAGCCACTTGACGTTATAAGGTGCGCAGGCGTGCGCCAGTTTGGTGGCGAAATTGACGTCCTGACTCATCCAGCAATCAAGCATCAGCCAGAAATCCGGGCCGCAGGTTTCGCGATAGTGAGCGATGCGCGCCACCTCTTTTCGGATACCTTCATCGCCATCATGCGGTCCCCACTGCACCGCCATTTTGCCGCCGATAAAGCCCATCTTCTGCGCCAGATCCGGACGCGCGCCGGTGGCATAGAACTGCAGTTCGTCACGCACCGCACCACCCAGCAGTTTGTAGACCGGCAGATCGGTGACTTTGCCGAACAGATCCCACAGCGCCAAATCGACGCATGAAATGGTGTTCATCACCAACCCGCCCGATCCGGCGTAGTACATGGTAGCGTTCATCATCTGGTCGTGGATCAGTTTGATATCGCTGACGCAGCGCCCTTCGAGGAAACGATTGAGATGCTTTTCCACGATGAAGCAGCCCATTTCACCACCGGTGGTAATGGCGAAACCGGTTTGGCCGTTATCGGCTTCGACTTCAACAATCAGCGTGCCTAACACGTTGATGCCAAAGGATTGACGCGACTGCTCATACTGTTTGTATTTGCTCATTGGCGTGGCGACGTGGTCGTCAATCCAGTGATTAGCACCTTGATCGTGATAATCGCCGCCAGCCGCCGCTTTATCAGCAGTAGCGCCGCCGGCAAAGTAGGCGCGGACAGTTTTAATTTTAGGTAGGGACATGCTCTTCTCCTGGTTACGAGGCGTGTTTTTCCGCCGGGCTACGCCAGCCCAGCAGACGGGAAATATCGCGGGCGCAGGCAATCACCTGACCAGCAAGGTAATCGCGTTTGTCGTCGTCAATCTCGAGTCGGGTGCCGACCAGTGAAATGGCGGCAACTAATTGCTGGCGGGCATTGAAAATCGGCGCGGCAACGCAGCGCACATCGGGATAATCTTCACCGTTATCAAAGCTCCAGCCCTGACGGCGAATGCGTGCCAGCTCGGTGCGGAGCGCGTCGGCATTGCGCAGCGAGGTTGGCGTCACAGCCACAAAGCGCATGTCGCTAATGATGCGTTCCTGCTCTTCAGGCCGTTGCCACGCCAGCAGACACTTGCCAATGCCCGAGCGATAGAGCGACAGGCTTTTCCCTTCGTGCGAGCGCACGCTGATGGTGGCGGCAGATTCGAGTTTGAGGATGTAACAGGCGTGGCCACCATCGAGAATGCCGAGATGGCACAGCAGATTGGTCTGCTGCATTAAGCGCGTCAGACGTGGACGCGCGATATCGCGGATATCCATGTGCTGCAACGCATGGCCGGCAAACTCCACCAGCCGCGTCCACAGGCAGTAGTTGTTGTTGCGATCGATGGTGATCAGACGCTGTTTTTTCAGTTCAGCGAACAGCAGATAGGCGCTGCTTTTGGGAAGCGCCAGCGTTTCAATGATCTCGGCGGCGCTGCACGGTCCGTGCTGGGCAATAAAGTCAAGAATCGCAATGGCGCGCGTCAGCGCGGGGACAGGCGTAATTTCCAACATGCTGGACTCCAGTCTGATGATCTGGAGCGCAGTGTTGTGGTTTTAACCTCTAAGAAGTGTGCGCCGCTTCAAATTACGTGGCGCACAGTGCGTTTGGCGGCAACGGGTATGCGGGAATGTGAATCGCGCCGCGCTACGAGTACAGCCGACTGTACTTGCAGCGCACAATCAGGAAATTTAAGAGAAAATGTATTTGATGGCTGCAATGACCATCGTAGTGGCCATCACCATTAACAAACGCTTTATCCAGCGCATATCGGTTTTCAGGGCAGAGACATCGGCTTTGATAACCTCAATGTCTTTTTCAATGCGATCAAGGCGAGCTTCGACTCTGGTCAGGCGCACATCTAACGCTTTTATTTCACCACTTAGTCGAACATCCAGATCTTTAATCGCATTAGTAAGCCGAATATCCAGTTCTCGTATAGCCGTACTAAGCCGGTCATCCAGCTCTTTGATTGCACCTGTAAGCCGAACATCCAGTTCCCTAATAGCACCACTCAGCCGATCATCCAGCTCTTTGATTGCACCTGTAAGTCGAACATCCAGTTCTCTAATATCGCCACTGAGCCGATCATCTAGCTCTTTAATCGCACCAGTAAGGCGTAGATCAAGCTCTTTGATCGTGCCATTAAGTCGCTTGTCCTGTTCTTTAATCACACCGATAAGTCGAACATCCAGTTCTTTAATACTCCCTGTAATGCCTTCTCCGGCCTTCATCAAATCGGCACGAGATAACGCATTGTCCTGCTGCATCTCGGTAAAGATCTCGACCATGGCTTCGGCTTGCTGATCGCTGACGCCGGCCAGCTGCAGTGCTTTAAAAGCTTTATGTGTATTCATCATCGCGAGTGTCATCCGTGAAGCTCCTGAGTTGAGGTGAGGCGTAAGCCGACATCTTGCTCAGCGAGCGATTGTTGCACCATGTGACTGTTGGTATTTTGCGCGGCATTTCGAAAAATATCAATTAGTACAACAAGTAACGTACAGACGGATGCGGGGCATCTCGCAAAATGGGCATCAGGATCTGCCGCGAAAAGTTTTGCGATATTGCAGCGGGGAGGTGTTGAGTTGCTTCTTGAAATGACGGCGCAGCATCAGCGGCGAGGAGAAGCCCGCTTTCTCGGCGATCAGTTCTACTGGTTGATCGGTTTTCTCGAGAAAACGCTGCGCCAGTGCCAGACGCTGATTCACTAACCACTCACTGAAACAGCCGCCGGTGGTTTGATTGAAGCGCCGGGTAAAACTGCGGCGGCTCATCAAGGCTTTATCCGCCAGTTGTTCCAGCGTGAGCGCCTGCTGCAGATTTTCTGTCGCCCAACTCAGCGCCGACATAAAACGATCGTTGCCCGCCGAATGATAAACCGGCTGCTCAATATATTGCGCCTGCCCGCCCTGCCGATGCGGCGGCACCACCAGCATCCGCGCCACGCTGTTAGCCACATCGACACCGCACTGTTCGCGCACCAGATGCAGGCAGCAATCAATGCTCGCCGCCGTACCCGCTGAGGTCACAATTTGACCTTCGTCGATATACAGCACGTCGCGGTCAATCGCCACATCCGGATAGAGCCGTTCGAAATCTGCCATCCAGCGCCAGTGCGTGGTGGCGCGGCGCTGACTTAATAATCCGGCGGCACCTAATACGAATGCACCAAGGCACAAACCCACCACCTGCGCACCGCGCTGCGCCGCCTGCTGCAAGGCGTGCAGTAATTCTGCCGGTGGCAGCACGTCAGGATCGCTCCAGCTTGGCACCACCACCATATCGACATTGGCCAGTTGATCTAAGCCGTGTTCGGCCAGAATGGAAAAGCCACTGTTGGTTTTTAACGGTCCGGGATGCGTGGCGCAGATCAGCAACTGATAGCACAACGCGCCGTCATCCTGAGCGGCCTTTTCGAACACCGCGCAGGGCACCGAAAGGTGGAAGGGAATGATGTCATCGAACACCACGATACCCACTTTGATGGGCGCAGCCGTGCCTGGCATTTTTGGCGCAAATTGAACGCTATTTGTCATCCGTTGTACTCCTTCACTTACGGCGAAATCGCCATACTGCACCCCATCGGAGGCCGCGATGGCCTCTTCTTTCCGCTAAACCATCAAAGGATTATTACTCATGAAAAACATTTTCGCTTCAGGAACCTTAGCGCTGGCGATGGCGATTTCTGGCAATGCGTTCGCCGCCGAGACTAAGTCAGAAAAAGCACCAACCATCCGCACCATGAGCGGCGCCACTGCTACAACTTCACTTAACGCGAAGCAGACCGCGGTGATTGTCATCGATATCCAGAATGAATATTTCCCTGGCGGCAAGATGCCGATTCCTGATGGCATGCAGGCGCTAAAAAACAGCAAACGTATTGTTGAGTTCGCGCATAAACACAACATGCCGGTGTTTTTTGTGCAGCATTTGGGTGAGGCGAATGGCCCGCTGTTTGCCAAAGGCAGCCGTTTCGCCGAGTTCCACAAGGATTTGCAGCCGGCTAAAGGTGACCGCGTGATCAGCAAAGCCACACCAAGTTCATTTGTGGGCACTGATTTACAGAAACAGCTGGATTCGCTGGGTATCAAACAGCTGATTGTCACCGGTCTGATGACCCACATGTGCGTGTCATCCACCGCGCGTGATGCCGTGCCGCTGGGTTATTCGGTGATCATTCCGGAAGATGCCACCGCCACGCGTGATTTAGCCACCTGGGATAACAAAGTGGTCGATCACAAGGTGTTGCAGCAAGCCGCTCTGGCGGGTGTGGCAGATGTGTTCGCAGAAATTAAAACCACCGATCAGGTACTTGCGCTGCCAGTGCAATAATCACTGAACCGGCTGGCCCGGCAGCAATTTCTCAGACATCAAACGGCGGCAGGAGAGATTTTCCTGCCGCGCTTGCTGCTGCTGTTCGGGCGACAAATCCTGCCACACCGCTTGCAGATGATCAGCCAAACCCTGCTGGAAATGAATCTTCTGCAATGCGTAATCTGAATTACTGCCTTCAATAATCTGCTGCATATCCTGCGCGGTATTGCCGCGTCCATCGTGAGTCAGCGTACAGAACATGGCGATATAATAACCTTTGTCCTCATCGCTGTAATGCGGCATCAGCCACCAAACCGCAGCACTGATAATAATCAGCAACGGCACAATGAATTTGAGTTTTAACATGAATGGTTTATCCGCTGGAAAAAGGAAACGCGCGATAGTAACAGCATTCGGCTGGCCGCACATATTTTGCCGGTCGCATCCATAACGTAACCAGTTAACTGTGATCAGCTTCCGAGCAATTCATTTTGCCCGTTAAAATAAGACAGAACTTAAATAGCTCGACTAACAGGTCACTATAAGTTGCAAACCCTTTCGCAATAAATCGACCAGATACGATGAACCTGACTCAGCTGACGCTGGCTATCGGTGCACTTTGTAGCTTCGAGCCGTTATATGCTAAAGAGATAAAACCCTTTTCTTCAGACATTCCACCGCTTCCTGTAAACCCCCTTTCTCACTCATCAACCGAACCGGTTTTAGCGCCTTTATCCGAGCATCTCCATTCCGATTCGCTGTTGCATAACGCTAAACATGCAGCCGCTGACAGCTTAAAAATGGTGGGGAAATTTTTCGCACGAAACAGCTGGTATGATGATTTCAATCCGGCGGCCAATCGCCCGCATTTTCAGGGAAAGCTTGCCGGTAGCAGGCCCCATTTATTTTGGTTTTACCGCTTGCAGAGCTCAGTGATTGCTCCGCTTCCACCCGATCCGGATCTGATCGATCCCGTGCTCGATGGCAATCCACCTTCCCCGCCGCCACCCTTCGTGCCAAGACCTAAACCACAAATCCCAGCCTATGCCGCTCTGCCAGCCGCACTCTTTGGTATGGATGAAAATCTGCAAACACGCTTTATCTATGATGCACAACTTGCAGGCCGGGATGGTCGCCCTAACCTGTTCATTTCGGGTTTCAGCGTTGATGAGCGCTATCGTAGCGAAGCCAATCACAACCAAAGTGAAAACCACTACTATGGCTGGCTGGTAGGCTTACGTGGATTGCTAACGGAAGATGAGCAACGACAGCTGGCACTGAGTGTGGCGATCAGTAAAGGTCACTTCACTCTGGAGCCTTCACAGTCCAGCGGCAACAGCCACGGGCAGGTTGATACTCAAGGTATCAATGCGATGTTGAGCTGGCAGCCGCAGCATGGCCTGCAACTGGCTCTGCCGATTGGTTTCGGTCACTATCGCGGCAATATAAGCAGTGATGAAAAAGATAAAGTGGCACAGGTAAAAGCCCGCAGCGCCAATATAGGTGTGGATGTTGGCTGGCGCTGGCAAGAAGGTTCACACGCTTTCACGCCGATGTTGGGCACCACCATGCAATGGGCACGCATCAAGGATATTCATGACAACGACAATCTACATATTGGTTATTCTCAGCAAAAACAGCTGCAGTTCTCTGGCGGTATGAAATATGACTTCAGCCCGACAGATAGCCTGAAATTTGGCCTTGAAACACGCTATATGCAGTACAGCGGCCATGCGGGCAATGTTGCGGTGGATAAAGATAATTTGCGCACAGGGCGTGGTGGCGAACACCTGGAGTTTAGCGGCGACGTTGGCTGGCAGCTGACTGAGAATGTTCAGCTTAATAGCCAGCTTAAGTGGCAACATCGCCTTAGTCAGGAAGGTGCCAGCAACTGGCAGACACAACTGGGTGTACAGATTGCCTTCTAAAGCGCCTGCGCGCACGCCCAGGCCGAGCTCCATGCCCACTGGAAGTTGTAACCGCCCAGCCAGCCGGTAACGTCCACCACTTCGCCAATAAAGAACAATCCCGGCACATCGCGCGCTTCCATGGTTTTTGATGACAGCTGGGTGGTGTCAACGCCACCCAGCGTCACTTCGGCGGTGCGATAGCCTTCGGTACCGTTCGGCTGTACGCGCCACTGATGCAGCGTATTAACCAGCTCGCCCTGCTGCTTGCTGTTCAGCTGCTTCAGCGTGACGTCAGGAATCTGCTTCAGCTCCTGCAGCACCTCAACCAAACGTTTTGGCAGAATCTTCGCCAGGCTGTTTTTCAGGCTGAGGTTGGGATGCGCCTCGCGCTGCACATTAATGAAATCATCCAGCGAGTTGGCGGGTGATAAATCAATGGTGACGAATTCACCTGGCTGCCAGTAGCTGGAGATTTGCAGCACCGCAGGGCCCGATAAGCCGCGATGGGTAAACAGCATCGCCTCTTTAAATAGGGTGCCATCCTGCGCGGTGATGGTGGTGGGAAGCGCCACGCCCGACAGCGTGTTGAGCTGTTCCAGCAGTGGTTTATGCAGGGTGAACGGCACCAAAGCCGCGCGCGTCGGGAATACTTTCAGGCCGAACTGTTCCGCCACTTTGTAGCCAAACGGCGTGGCGCCGAGGCCCGGCATCGAGAGTCCGCCGCTGGCGATCACCAGTTTTTCGGCCTGCACCGAAGTACCGTTCAGCTGTAAGGTATAGCCGCTGTCGTCGCGCTCGACGCTCAGCACTTCACTGCGCAGGCGCAGCGTCACCTGCCCGGCATCACACTCTTTCAACAGCAGATCGACAATCTGCTGCGCGGAGTCATCGCAGAATAATTGTCCCAGCGTTTTCTCGTGATACGCAATGCCGTGACGATTGACCAGATCGATGAAATCCCACTGGTTGTAACGCGCCAGCGCCGATTTGCAGAAATGCGGGTTGTGCGACAGGTACGCTGCGGGCTCGGTGTGCATGTTGGTAAAGTTGCAGCGACCGCCACCCGACATCAAAATTTTGCGACCGGCTTTTTTGCCGTTATCCAGCAGCAATACGCGACGACCCAATTGTCCCGCCTGCGCCGCGCAGAACATGCCGGCTGCGCCTGCACCAATAATGATAACGTCAAACTTTTCCACTGCTTTTATCCGCCTTGCCCGAAAGGCGCTGATTGTAGGGATTTGCGGCTTTTAGCGCCAGCTTCAAAAAAATGCCGTAAATGTGTCATAATGTAACTCACTAATTTTTAGCCGTTTTCAGCTAAATCTATACGCTGCATTACAATTTTAAGACAATAAAGAGCTATATTTTTCTTTCATATCGCGCACGTTGTCGCAGATAATGCGCCGCGTTCATGTCCTCCCAAAATGGCGTAACGTTTATGCTACATCTGTTTGCTGGTCTCGACCTCAGTACCAGCCTGTTACTGATTCTTGCTCTGCTGTTTGTATTGTTTTACGAAGCAATCAACGGTTTTCACGACACTGCTAACGCGGTCGCGACTGTCATTTATACCCGTGCGATGCGGGCGCAACTGGCGGTTGTCATGGCGGGTGTTTTCAACTTCTTAGGTGTTTTGCTTGGTGGATTGAGCGTGGCGTACGCCATCGTTCACATGCTTCCGACCGATTTACTGTTGAATGTCGGTTCGGCCCACGGTCTCGCCATGGTCTTCTCCATGCTGCTGGCCGCGATTATCTGGAACCTCGGCACCTGGTATTTGGGTTTGCCCGCCTCCAGTTCTCACACATTGATTGGCGCTATCATCGGTATTGGTCTCACCAACGCCCTGATGACCGGCACCTCGGTGGTTGACGCGCTCAACCTACCGAAAGTCATCAATATCTTCATGTCCCTGATTCTTTCACCGATTGTAGGTCTGGTGATTGCAGGCGGTCTGATCTTTATCCTGCGTCGCTACTGGAGCGGAACCACCAAACGTTCCCGCATCCACATGACGCCTGCTGACCGTGAAAAGATTGATGGCAAGAAAAAGCCACCGTTCTGGACGCGCATTGCCCTGATCGTTTCCGCGATTGGCGTGAGTTACTCACACGGCGCTAACGATGGTCAGAAAGGCATTGGCCTGATTATGCTGGTGCTGATCGGCGTTGCTCCGGCGGGATTTGTGGTGAACCTGAATGCGTCAGGTTATGACATCACCCGCACCCGTGACGCAGTCAATCATCTGGAGCAGTATTATCAGCAGCACAACGAATCGCTGACGCACATGATGCAGCTGGCGCCGCCTGTGGTACCAACGCCAGATGAATCGCTTGGCGGTCCGCAGGAGTTCCATTGCGACAGCAGCCGTGCGCTGCAGGCCATCGATCGTGCGCAGCTGCTGCTGAACAATCTGCAGAGCTACGATCAGCTGACGGTTGATCAACGCAGCCAGATGCGTCGTCTGCTGCTGTGCGTTTCCGATACCGTGGATAAAGTGGCCAAGCTGCCGGAAACCAGCGCGGAAGATAAGCGCTTCCTCAACAAGCTGAAAAGCGATTTGCTGGGCACCGTTGAGTACGCTCCGATCTGGATTATTGTTGCTGTAGCGCTGGCGCTGGGCATCGGTACCATGATTGGCTGGCGTCGTGTTGCCACCACCATTGGTGAGAAAATCGGTAAGAAAGGCATGACTTATGCGCAAGGTATGTCGGCGCAGGTAACAGCCGCAGTATCGATTGGCGTGGCCAGTTACACCGGTATGCCGGTTTCGACCACGCACATTCTGTCATCGTCGGTGGCCGGTACCATGCTGGTTGATGGCGGTGGCTTGCAGAGCCGCACCATCAAAAATATCGCTATGGCATGGGTCTTCACATTGCCGGTGTGTATTTTGCTGTCAGGTGCGCTCTACTGGATTGCACTGAAACTGATTTAAGCAAAGCGCAGAAATATTCGAGGGCGACAGCGATGTCGCCCTTTTTTATTGCCAGATCGCCATCGCAATCAAGCTCACCACCACCAAAAAACAGAGCCCGCTGGTCAGTACAAACTGCCCGCGCACCCGCTCACACCGGCGAATGAACTCGTCGTCATGATGATCGTGATAGCGCTTCTCCCAGATATAGCGCACCAGCCGCACCTGCTTACTCGGCTGCCCGTGCGACGTGAAGAAACCCGCGCCATCCACATATTGATATAACAGCGGATCGCAACCGCGCAAAACGGCCAAAAGTGAGCGCAAAGAAGAGAAATAGCGCGCCATATTCACCAGACAAACCACACACAGAGCCCAAAAAAGCGCGATAGTGCTGATCATGTTCCCCTCCCGGCTGGAGCCGCAACGACGTCGAACGCAGCGGGGAATTGCTGTAGACGCCGCACGGGAAATAAACCAGCCACTGAATGATGTCGATTGCATTGTTGTTATGCGAACCTGAGTGCGCGACTCATACGGCAGTGGCGCTTATTTTCAGTGTAGGAGATCTGTTCAATTTTTTTCCAGCGATGATTTTCGTTCAGGGCGAGTGAAAAAGCCGATAACGCTTGATCTTCCTCACATGCGAACTTTCGCTTGCAGCATTTGTTAACAACTCTGGCTATACTCAGGACATAACAAAAACCGCCTGCAAGGCTGAAAAATTGGTTGGTGGCGCTTCATCGCCGTCTCGCGCAAAGGAATCGCCTACCGTGAAAGCAGGAAGATTGCCCCGAATCTTGAGAAAGGAGTTTTATCATGGCTTATAAACACATCCTGATTGCAGTAGACCTTTCCCCGGAAAGCCAGTTGCTGGTTGATAAAGCCGTTTCGCTGGCCCGTCCTTATGATGCAAAAATCTCGCTGATCCACGTTGATGTGAACTATTCAGACCTCTATACCGGGCTGATTGACGTCAATCTGGGCGACATGCAGAAGCGTATTTCTGAAGAGACGCACACCGCGCTGAAAGAGCTGTCGATCAATGCCGGCTATCCGATCAGTGAAACCCTGAGCGGCAGCGGCGATCTTGGCCAGGTGCTGGTGGATGCGATTAAGAAATATGATGTGGATTTGGTGGTGTGTGGTCACCATCAGGACTTCTGGAGCAAGCTGATGTCATCGGCGCGCCAGTTGATTAACACCGTGCATATCGACATGTTAATTGTTCCGCTGCGCGACGAAGACGAAGAGTAACCCGTAGGGTCGCCATTCATGGCGACCTTTCTCATAGCCGCACGATCTACCCCAGCGGCGGATAAATATCAAAACGATGGCTTTTGGTAACCACTGCATCCTGCGTCACCACGCCCGCTAACGGCGGCGCATAATCCGGACGCTTCACCACAATGCGCTTCTTCGCCAGCCGACGCGCCGGTTCCAGCAGCGCATCCGCATCGTTATCCGCACCGACCAGCGACTGAAACACGCGCATCTCTTTCTTCACCATCGCGCTTTTCTGGCGATGTGGATACATCGGATCGAGATAGACCACATCCGGCGCGGGCGTGATATCGCTCAGCGCTTGCTGGCTAACGACGTGTAGCAGCGTAAGCCGATCGCGCAGCCAGCCGCCAATCTCCGCATCCTGATAGCCGCGACGCAAACCATCGTCCAGCAAAGCCGCGACCACCGGATGACGCTCCAGCATGCGGACGCGACAGCCCAGCGCCGCCAGCACAAACGCATCGCGCCCCAAACCGGCCGTCGCATCAACCACGTCTGGCAGATAACCGCTTTTGATGCCGACCGCTTTTGCCACCGCTTCGCCGCGACCGCCGCCAAACTTGCGCCGATGCGCCATCGCGCCCGAAACGAAATCCACGAAGATGCCGCCGAGTTTCGGCTCATCCAGCTTACGCAGCTCAAGGTGCTCGGCGGTTAACACCAGCGCCATCGTTGCCTGATCGTCCTGCTGCAAACCCCAGCGCTCGGCTAAATGTAATAAGGCGCCGTCTCCGGCGCCTGTTTCATCGATTAAACCAATTTTCACAAGCCGGCTTATCCCTGAATTCCGTAGTGTTCCAGCATCGCATCGAGCTGCGGCTCACGGCCACGGAAGCGTTTGAACAGCTCCATTGGCTCTTCGGAACCGCCACGCGTCAGGATATTGTCGAGGAACGACTGACCGGTCTGACGGTTGAAAATGCCCTCTTCTTCGAAGCGCGAATAGGCATCGGCAGCCAGCACGTCGGCCCACAGATAGCTGTAATAACCCGCCGCATAACCGCCAGCAAAGACATGGCTGAAAGCGTGCGGGAAACGGCCCCATTCCGGGCTTGGCACCACGGCAACCTGCTTCTTCACTTCACGCAGGGTTTCGAGGATGCGCGCGCCTTGCGCGGGATCGAACTCGGTATGCAGACGGAAATCGAACAGGCCGAACTCCAGCTGACGCAGGATAAACAGCGCCGCCTGATAGTTTTTCGCCGCCAGCATTTTATCCAGCAGCTCTTTCGGCAACGGCTCGCCAGTTTCGTAGTGGCCGGAGATAAACGCCAGCGCTTCCGGCTCCCAGCACCAGTTTTCCATAAACTGGCTTGGCAGCTCGACAGCATCCCACGGTACACCGCTGATACCGGATACGCCCGGCGTTTCGATGCGCGTCAGCATATGGTGCAGACCGTGACCGAATTCATGGAACAGCGTGATCACTTCATCGTGCGTGAACAGCGCCGGTTTGCCCTGCAGCGGACGGTTAAAGTTACAGGTGAGATAGGCCACCGGCTTCTGCAGGCTGCCGTCGGCTTTACGCATCTGGCCGACGCAATCGTCCATCCACGCGCCACCACGCTTGTGTTCGCGCGCATAGAGATCGAGATAGAAGCTGCCGCGCAGTTCGCCGCTTTCGTCGAACAGGTCGAAGAAGCGCACGTCTGGATGGTAAACATCGACGTCTTTGCGCTCTTTGGCGGTGATGCCGTAAATGCGTTTAACCACCTCGAACAAGCCGCTCACCGCGCGCGCTTCCGGGAAGTACGGACGCAGCTGCTCATCGCTGATGGTATAGAGATGCTGTTTCTGTTTCTCGCCGTAATACGTCAGATCCCACGGATTCATCTCGTCGACGCCGTGCTCTTTCTTCGCGAAGGCGCGCAGCTGAGCCAGCTCTTTCTCACCTTGTGGACGAGCGCGTTTCGCCAGATCGGTCAGGAAGTCGATCACCTGCGCTGGATTTTCCGCCATTTTGGTCGCCAGCGATTTGTCAGCGTAAGAGTCAAAGCCCAGCAGCTGTGCCAGTTCATGGCGTAGCGCCAGCTCTTCCGCCATTACAGGACCGTTATCCCATTTGCCAGCATTCGGGCCCTGTTCGGAAGCACGCGTTGAATACGCGCGATACAGCTCTTCACGCAATGCAGCGTTGTCGCAGTAAGTCATAACCGGCAGATAGCTTGGGATATCCAGCGTCAGCAGCCAGCCTTGTTGCTCTTTGGCTTCGGCCTGCGCTTTGGCGGCAGCCAGCGCACTTTCCGGCATACCGGCCAGTTCCGCTTCATCGGTCACCAGCTTGCTCCAGCCCATGGTGGCGTCGAGCACGTTGTTGCTGTAGGTCGAACCCAGTTCAGAAAGACGCGCCGCAATTTCGCCGTAGCGCTTCTGCTTCTCTTTATCGAGGCCAATCCCGGACAGCTCAAAATCACGCAGGCTGTTATCCACCGCTTTCTTCTGCGCGGTATCCAGCGCCGCGTAGCTATCGCCCTCTTTCAGGTTGCGATACGCCTGATACAAACCTTCATTCTGGCCAACCCAGGTGCTGTATTCAGACAGCAGCGGCAGCGTTTGCTCGTAAGCTTCACGCAGTTCTGGGCTGTTCTTTACCGAGTTCAAATGGCTGACCGGCGAGAACAGGCGACCTAAGCGATCGTCGACTTCAGCCAGCGGCTGCACCAAATTTTCCCAGGTGTAAGGCGCGCCTTGTGCCACAACGCGTTCCACCGCTGCGCGGCAGTCATTTAGCGCTTCGGTAACCGCAGGAACCACATGTTCAGGTTTGATGGCAGAAAACGGAGGCAGCGAAAAAGGCGTGAGTAACGGATTGGTCATAAGCGCAGTCCTTTCATGATGAAGTAGTGGCGCGAACTTTCGCGCGACGCATTTTACTAACATGCGGCTTGATGGCATGAAAATCAATGCCACTAAGCCTGGACCAACGAAGAAAAGCCCGCCAGAAGGCGGGCTGAAGATTATTTAATCGCGAGTTGGTAGTGAATCACATCGTAAGGCGCCACCCACGGTGGCAGAGGTTCGCGTTCGAAGATATCTTTCGCCAGCGCCCAGCCTTCTACGGCACCGCCTTTACCGGTGAGAGACATCCCGTCATAGAGCAGCGGCGGCAGATTGCTATCAAATGGCACTTTGTCATCTGCAAAATCATTAATCACTTTGCCGCCCAGCGTGCTGACTTTGACGCTCACTTCAACCTGCTGCTCGGGGATCAGTTTCGCTTTCGCTGGCTTCACCGCAAACCAGCGCACGCCATTTTCTGCACGCAGCGTTTTACGCTTCTCAACCTGCTTATCGAGTTGCGCATAGCCTTTCTCAATCAGCTTGCCCATGCCTTTATTGATCGATTCTTGCATCGTTGCATAACGCTGCGACATCTCTTCACTGCGCATGGCTGACGTGCCGGTTTTCAGTTGCGTGGTTAACCCCGCGATCAACTGATCAAGGCTGATATTGAGGCCTACATCCTTCACCATCTGCAACTGCACTACTGCATTACTGGCAATGAATTGACCTAAGGTGTAACCATCGCGATCAGCGTCACTTTTGGGAAGTGTCTCGGGTAACGCGATGGTCGAGTGCTTTTTTGCGTTATCGAGCTCGGCAGTCAATGTGGCAATATTTTTTGCCTGCTGCTGCTTCAAAGCATCTTCACTGCGTTTGGCGGCATCGTGTGCTTCACGCAGTTGTTGGTTCAATAACTCCGCATCTGCGGCATGCTGCGTTTTAAGCTGTTCCTGGCTGCGTTTTACTGCTTCCTGCGCCTCATTCAGCTGTTTACTCAACTGGGCCGCATCCTGGGTTTGCTGTTTTTTCTCAGCATCCAGCGTAGCAAGCTTTTTGGCGCTTTCGATTTGTTGCACCTTTAAAGCTTCAGCGTTCTTTTGCATGTCACTTAATGCCCTGCTTTGCTGTTGTGCATCCTTCAGCGCCTGCTTAAGTGTACTTACTTCCTCTACCAACTGCTGTTTCTCAGCCTGTAACGCAGCCAGTTGCTTATCACTGATCGATTGCTGCGGGACGCTGCGCTGGGCTGCATCAACCGCTTGCTGTTGAGCCGCCTTCAGTTCTTGCGTGACTTTGGCGAGGTTTTGCGCCTGCTGTTGATTTTCAGCTTCCAGCGCAGCCAGCTTTTTCTGGCTCTCAGCCTGTTGACGTTTCAGCGCCTCTTGCGACTTATCACGCTTAGATTCAGCCTGCTGCTTCTCCAGCTGATTGATGCGCGCACGTAAGCGTGTCAACTCCGCTTGGTCCGTTGATTTAGTAGTACTTTTTGGTTGTGATGTTGGCTGTGGTTTCGACGTTTCGGCCGGAATAAAAGGTTTTGCGTGAGAAGCCTCGCCAAAAGCACGCAGCATCTCATCGTCAGAAGCCGCGCAGGCTAAAGCAGGCAACAGCGATACAGTCATTACAAGTATCCGAGACAGATAACGGGGTGTCATCACGGCCTCCCGGCGCGACAATAAGTAAACAAAAGGCTTCATCTTTATCACTGAGATAAAGATGAAGCCCGACTACAGCGCAATCACATTGCGCTGTTAAAAATAATAAATTGGAGCTGCTTTTATTAACTCAACCAGCCTGGCGAATAATCAGCTGAGAAAGGCGAGTCTTAATACGGAAGCACAATTCACGGATCTGGAATTGATAACGCGGCATCACCAGATCATTGATATCAGAGCCAATGGAATCTTTAATTTGCAGATATTTATTGGTCTGCGCACCGATTTTCTGGAATTCCGCTTGATAGCTTTCATAGGAAGCCTGGCTATAAAGACGCATCGCATCCAACTCTTTACGACACTGCTGAATATTGCTCGCGCGGTCGTCGCTGAAAGATGCGCTTTCAGCTTGTGCCGGCGCAGAAGCAACAAACGGTGAACCCTGCTGCTCTGGCGCATTTTGCGCTGCAGGCTGCTCTTCCGCCATTGGCGGTGTGACTAAACTATGAACGGGTTGTTGTTTCGCGCAGCCTGTCAGTGCCAACAGGCTTGCCACCGCGATACCAGTCATTTTTTTCATTATTTTCACCAGGAATTGTTAGAGATGCTTTAAGCAAAAAATTATACGGCCTTAACCGGAAAGTTTCCTGCCAGACTCTCTGGCATTTGGCTTGTGACCGCTTGGTTTAGCGCAGACTAACTTACTTAATCTGAGGATAAAATTCGAGTACCGAATTTTCCTTAGGAATTTTCACTGATACCAGACAAGTCGCAACCGGCTATAGCGACGCATTGGCGCAAAACTTAAGCGCCTGCCAAAACGTCAGCAATTTTTATGCAGCGCGGCTATAATCGCGCCACACACGATGTTTTGACTCCCTTTGATCCAACCGCGGACCCCCTTTCTTTATGCTGAGTTATCGCCACAGTTTTCATGCCGGCAACCATGCCGACGTGCTGAAACACACCGTTGAAAGCCTGATCCTCACCGCCCTGATGGAGAAGGAAAAACCTTTCCTCTATCTGGATACCCACGCCGGTGCCGGACGTTACCTGCTGAGCGGAGAGCACGCCGAGCGTACCGGTGAATATCTGGAAGGCATTGGCCGCATCTGGCAGCAGCCAGATGTGCCGGAGTTGCTCAAGCCGTATCTCTCGGCGGTGCGTAATCTCAATCCGCACGGCACCTTAAAGTATTATCCGGGTTCACCGTTGATTGCCCGCTTCCTGCTGCGTGAAGAGGACAAAATGGAGCTGACCGAGCTGCATTCCAGCGATTATCCGCTGCTGCGCACCGAGTTCAGCAAAGATTCCCGCGCGCGCGTGGCGCGTGGCGATGGCTACCAGCAGCTGAAAGCCAAGCTGCCGCCGCTGAGCCGTCGCGGCCTGATTCTGATCGATCCGCCGTATGAGATGAAAAGCGATTATCAGGATGTGGTGAAAGGCATTCAGGAAGGTCACAAGCGTTTCGCCACCGGCGTATTTGCGCTGTGGTATCCAGTGGTGATGCGTCAGCAGATCAAGCACATGGTTAAAGATTTGCAGGCCACCAATATCCGCAACATCCTGCAGATTGAGCTGGCGGTCCGTCCGGACAGCGATCAGCGCGGCATGACGGCCTCCGGCATGATCGTGATTAATCCGCCGTGGAAGCTGAAAGCGCAGATGGAAGAGCTGCTGCCTTGGCTGCATCAGAAATTGGTGCCCGCCGGAACCGGTCACTTCAGCGTCACGCAGATCGTGCCAGAGTAAGTTCGCTTACTACGTCGCCAGCCTATCAGGACAATTATCATGTGGATCATTCTGGCTGGCGCACTTGCCGTGCTGTCGCCCGCCAAACGTTTTTCGGTACTGCTGCTCACGCTCGCCACTATTTTGGGGCTGTTCGAAGATGTGCTGGATTGGCCGGCGATGGTGCTGCTCGGTGCGATAGCCGTCATCGCCTGGATTCGTGTGGAAAATAACGCGCGCTGGATTCAGCTGGTGAGTGAAGCCGCGCTGGTTGCCATCGCCATCGGCCTGTTTGTACACTTTTTCCCTGGCTTCAAAAATCCGCGTCAGGTGGAAGATGTGCAAGCCGGGCCGCTCAGCCTGCCCTTTAGCTTCTCGTATAACTTCGATAAAGCGCTGATTCCGTTTGTGTTGCTCATCTGCTTGCCGCAGCTGTTCCGCACCAAATCCGCGCCGCCGCGACTCAAAATTTTGTGGCTGGCGCTGCTGGCGGCGATTCCGCTGCTGCTGTTTATCGCGGTTAAGTTGGGTGGCCTGGCCGTTGAACCTCACTGGCCGGAATGGTTGGGCAGTTTTATGCTGGCAAACCTGTTCTTCGTGTCACTGGCGGAAGAAGCGTTTTTTCGCGGCTATCTGCAACAGCGCCTGCGCCAGAAAGGCGGCCCCGTTGCAGCCCTGTTACTGACTTCGCTGCTGTTTGGCGTGTCGCATTTTCCCGGCGGGCCGCTGCTGATGGTGTTTGCCACCTTCGCCGGGCTGATTTATGGCCTCGCATGGCAGTGGAGCGGACGCCTGTGGGTCGCCACCGGCATCCATTTCCTGTTCAACATGACGCATCTGCTGTTTTTCACCTATCCGGCGCTACAGCACTAAACCTCGAACACCGCAAAATCATGTGCCAGCTCAGTCGCTGCAAACACCGACTGGCACTCCGCCAGCAGTTTCTCCCGATCCTTAGACAAATAACGCGAGCTGAAATGCGTAGCGATCATCCGCTTCGCGCCCGACTGTTTCGCCACTTCGGCGGCCTGAATGGTGGTTGAGTGGCCGCGTCCATTGGCTTTCTCCGCCAGCGCCGCCTCCAGCGTGGTTTCGTGCACCATCACATCGGCATTCGCGGCCAGCTGCAGCGCCACCTCGGTTGGTGCGGTATCACCAAATATCGCCAGCACTTTGCCTTTGGTTGCCGGGCCAAGATAATCGGCGCCATTGATCTCACGGCCATCTTCCAGCTGGATGCGCTTACCGGCTTTCAAATCCTGATACCACGGCCCGCGCGGTACGCCTTCAGCCTTCAGACGCGGCGCATCGAGGAAGCCCGGTTTATCGTGTTGTTCGATGCGATAGCCATAACACTCAATCACATGATTCATCGGCCAGGCCGTCACGCGCACTTCGCCGTCATCCAGCACCAAACCGGCTTCAATCTCGACAATTTCCAGCGGATAAGAGGTGTACGAGCCGCTCAAACTGAGCGCCGTCTCGATAAACTGACGAATACCTTTTGGTCCGTAAATAGTCATCGGTTCGGGGATACCGGCCATCGAGCGGCTGGTAAGCAAGCCCGGCAGCCCAAAGATGTGGTCGCCGTGCAGATGGGTGATAAAGATTTTTTCCAGCTTGCCCGGCTTCAGCGCAGAGCGCATGTATTGATGCTGCGTCGCCTCGCCGCAGTCAAACAGCCAGGTATCGCCGCGTTTTGACAGCGTCAGCGCTATCGCGGTGACGTTACGTTGCAGGCTGGGCGCACCGCCGCCGGTGCCGAGGAATGTCAGTTGCATGCTATGCTTCCCTGTAATCGGACATAAAAATCAATGCTATTACAATCATAGGTGCAATCTTTGCGTCAATAATCGTCCTAGCGTTAAACTCTATGCCAATTTTCTTCCAACAGATGGACATAACGGATGACCAGACATTTTGACTACCTCGCCATCGGCGGCGGCAGCGGCGGTATCGCCTCGATTAACCGTGCAGCGATGCATGGCCAGAAGTGCGCGCTGATTGAAGCCAAAGAGCTGGGCGGCACCTGTGTCAACGTCGGCTGCGTACCGAAAAAGGTCATGTGGCATGCGGCGCAAATCGCTGAAGCTATTCATCTTTATGGGCCAGATTATGGCTTCGACACCACGGTAAACCGTTTTGATTGGTCAGTTCTGGTGAAAAACCGCAGCGCCTACATCGACCGCATTCACAGCTCCTACGACAACGTGCTGGGTAAAAACAAGGTTGAAGTGATCAAAGGCTTCGCGCGCTTTATCGATGCTAATACCGTGGAAGTGAACGGTGAAACCATTACTGCCGATCATATCCTGATCGCCACCGGCGGACGTCCAAGCCATCCCAACGTGCCGGGCGCGGAATACGGTATCGACTCTGACGGTTTCTTCGAGCTCGATGCGCTGCCAAAACGCGTGGCGGTGGTTGGCGCGGGTTACATCGCGGTGGAACTGGCGGGCGTGGTCAATGCGCTGGGCGCGGAAACGCACCTGTTCGTGCGTAAGCATGCGCCGCTGCGCAGCTTCGATCCGCTGATCGTCGACACGTTGGTAGAAGTGATGCACGCCGAAGGCCCAATGCTGCACACCGAATCGATTCCGAAAGCCGTGATCAAAAACGCCGACGGCAGCCTGACGCTGCAGCTGGAAAGCGGCCACGAACAAACCGTCGATTGCCTGGTGTGGGCGATTGGCCGTGAACCGGCGACCGATAACCTCAATCTGGCGGTAACCGGCGTGGCGCTGAACGACAAAGGCTACATCAACGTCGACAAATTCCAGAACACCAATGTCAAAGGCATCTATGCAGTGGGCGATAACACCGGCGCGGTGGAACTGACGCCGGTGGCCGTTGCCGCAGGTCGTCGTCTTTCCGAACGTCTATTCAACAATAAGCCGGACGAGCATCTGGATTACAGTAACGTGCCAACCGTGGTGTTCAGCCATCCGCCGATTGGTACCGTGGGTCTGACCGAACCGCAGGCGCGCGAACAGTACGGCGACGACCAGGTGAAAGTGTACAAATCCTCCTTCACCGCGATGTACACCGCCGTTACCCAGCATCGCCAGCCGTGCCGCATGAAGCTGGTGTGCGTTGGCCCGGAAGAGAAGATTGTCGGCATTCACGGTATCGGCAACGGTATGGATGAGATGCTGCAAGGCTTCGCGGTGGCGCTGAAAATGGGCGCAACCAAGAAAGACTTCGATAACACCGTAGCGATTCACCCAACGGCGGCGGAAGAGTTTGTGACGATGCGTTAAACCGCTAATCTCTTCAATAAAATCAGGATGCATAAGCATCCTGATTTTTTCTTATTAAAGTTCGTCGCTATCTTTTTCCAGTTTCGCGGGTTTAACCAGTGACTTCTTTTCGGCTGAAGCCAATCTTCGCTCAACTTTTTTTACATCTTCAGCAGCCGGTAAACTTTCAGGTCTAATTCCTCGACTGAGTAATGTTTCTCGTACCGCCTGATTATTATTAACGTGCTCGCCAGATATTTGCAGCTCACTATGCATTCGTAATGTACGAGCATTATGAATCGTAATTTCTGTGGCAAAATCCTTGGCTTTTAAAATGATGGTTGGTGCGAAATCGGCTAATGGACGACTTTCTGGCACAGCCCACTGTACTTTCATAACCTGTGTACTGCGATTAAACAGTGCAAAATCACCTTTACTACGAATAAGTGCGAAGTTCTGGCTGCCACCCGTTTGCTCGTAAATAACGTTTGAAAGCTCTTTTTCGGTTCCGCTAAGTTTTTTCCTTGCCTGTACCCGCTCAGTTTCCAGTAGCCTTAATTCAATAAGCTCCGCTTTACGCGTCTGCATGGCGAAGTAAGTCTGCGCAAATGCAATCTCCTGCTTTCTGGGATCACCGTTTTGGGCTATCAGATAACATGCATACCGTGTAAGCATGACATCATCAATCTCGCGCTGCCCACCCTTGCCAAGTTCGATCATTTTCCCGACGTCGGCAAAATGATCCAGCACCTCATTGCCTGAGATCTCGCAAGACGTTTTGGCTTTCAAAACCACACTTTGAAAGTTGTCCCATTTGCCATATCCCAGCAAATGTTGCACATCTCGCGCTAACCAGAACTCCACACCGCTATCAGTTTGTTGAGAACAGCCTTCAAAAGCATCGGTCAGCATCTGAATATGTTTGTTTTCCATCATTCCCCCTGAACTACGTGTCCACATATCTCTCGGGGGATCAAACTGAACAGGCTTCCTCTACATCGATAGCAGATCCGTCTTGTTTTTCGTTAATGCTTATTGAACTTCAACCGCAATCAGTTATGAAAATAGTTAGGTATACTTCATTTCCTGAAATACAAAACCCGCTTTCTTCACTACTCAATAATCTACGCACAGGATAAGATCTATTCCGAAGTTGTAGGGTGCGCATTAATGCCACCGAAAATTTAATGGCATTGCCAGTTTATATATTTTACGGGGAGAACGGTGTGAACAAAGGTCGGAAGCGGGCATGAATATTATCGATATCATTATGTCCGCAGGCAAAGCCTCGGTAGACGTGGCGTTCTATACGTTGATTCCGATTATGGTGGTGATGTTATTCATCATGAAATATCTGGAGGTCAAAGGTCTACTGGATTTTGTTGTACGTCATGCCACGCCGTTATTAAAACCCTTCGGTATTACCGGGCTGGCATTTTTTGCCATGATTCAGCTTAATTTCGTCAGCTTTGCAGCACCGCTGGCGGCGCTGGCCATTATGGAAAAGCGCGGCACCTCCGATCGTCATATGGCGGCCACGCTGGCGATGCTGTTTGCCATGGGCCAGGCCAGCACCTTTTATCCGCTGATTCCGGCGGGATTACACTGGAGCACGGCGCTGATTATTTCGATCTGCGGCGGCGTATTAGCGGCAGCGGCAACCTATCACCTGTTTGGCCGCAAACTCTCGGATGCGGCGCTGTTAAATGAAGATGAAGCCGTTACCAGTAGCGAAACTAAAATGGGGCTGATTGGCATCATTAATAGCGCCGGTTCCGATGCAATTCGTCTGGCGCTGGGTTCGCTGCCGATGTTGATTATCTCGTTATCAGTAGTCGGCATTTTGAAGGAAGCAGGCGGGATTGAAATGCTGACGCGTCTGGTGTCGCCGCTGCTGGATAAGCTGAATATTTCCGAAGTCTATATTCTTCCGGCGCTGACTAAATGTCTGGCAGGCGGCACCGCCTATTACGGCGTGGTGGCGGGATTGGTGGAGAAGGGTTTATACAGCGCGCACAACATCAACGCATCGGCCGGATTACTGATTCAAACCTTCGATCTACCCGGCATCGGAATTTACCTTGGCCTGTCGAGCCGATTCCCGCGCCTGTTCCGCTTTGCCGTGCCCGGCATTGTGCTCGGTATTGCGCTGCGTGCGACTGTGCACGCCATCCTGTTCTGATTACTGTTGGCGCTGAATCCACTTTTCAGCGCCATTAAATAAATAACACTACAATTCTCAGGCGTTATTTATTATTACCCCTATTAATTCCATCGTTATTTTCACCCATTGCATTAGCGATAATTTTAGTACTATTATCGCAACAGACATCTCTAAAATATAATTAACCCTGATGAAATATCGGGTTAATTTACCAAACCCTTAAATTCATTGCAGGTAATATTCCTGTATATCCTTTTTTTGCAGACAGGGTAAATCCATGAGCGGTAAGCAGATAACCTGGAATGGCGGATTACAACCGGAAGCCATCGATATTCTGGCGCAAGATGGCGGCATGATCGTTAGCCCAACCAAAGTGGGCTACATCATCATGACCTCCGATAAAGCCGGCCTGGAGCGTAAGTTCGAAGCCAAGCAGCGCAAGCGCAACAAGCCTGGCGTGGTGCTGTGCGGCTCGCTGGAACAGCTGCGTTCGCTGGCGCAACTCACGCCAGAAATCGACCAGCTTTATCAGCGTCACTGGGATGAAGATATTCTGCTGGGCTGTATTTTACCGTGGCGCGACGATGCGCTGTCGCGTATTCCCGATGATGGTTCAAAAGAGCTGATGATGGATGGCCATCAAACCAGCTGCTTCGTGATTAAATTCGGCAAGCCAGGCGAAAATATCGCAAAAGCATTGTGGGATACTCACGGAAAATTCTCCTTTGCCAGCTCAGCAAATCCATCTGGTCAGGGAAATCGCGGTTTGGTCGAAGGTATTGGCGAGCGCATTGAAGCCCGCGCCGATTTAATTATTGAAGCCAATGCTTACGTGAAATCCATTCAGCCTAACGATGCCAATAAAGTGCGCTATGAACAAGGCGTTATGGTATCGATGGTGGATAGCGAAGGTCGTCTGATTCCACAGCAAAACGGCGAGCGCAAAATCACGCCGTGCCCGGTGCTGATTCGTAAAGGGTTGGATGTGGATAAAATTATGGCGCTGCTGTCCGAGATTTTCCCTTCATGGGATTACCGCCACGGCGATTATTACTGATCTTTTAAAAGCCTGTATCCTCTATGGAAACAGGCTTTCTTTTTACCACCCCACCGTAATCTCGCCGTCCTCCCCGCACTCTGCTGATGTTTAAACGCCGCTGGCAGTTCACTCAGTGAACCGAAACTATTGCTGATCACTGAAAATATAGATTTACCATCCAATAAAAACCTATATATATTGCAGATATAGATAATTATATCTATAATTCTTAAATCCAGTGAGGAGTGTTCGCAACATGTGAGGTAAGGGAATGCCAGAGCTACATTGGCGTAAAGCTGCTCTGAAGCAGATGCGAGCCATTGCAGACGCTAACGAAAGGAAGAAGCTGAATGAGCAAGTGAATGAGTTAAAAAAGTTTCCGCTTGTTCCGCCCAATCTGGATGTTAAGTCTCTAAAAAATGGTCAGGCTGACTATCGGCTTAGATGGGGAAATTATCGCGTTTTGTTCGACTATCACAAAGGCGAGGAACCGAAAATCATCGCTATTCAGCAAGTAATGAGACGAACCAGCGGAACCTACAAATAATCAAGGTAGAGATTTGCTGCCATAATTCACAGATTCTCATCACGCTTCTAAGAAACTGATAACGTTGAATACTGGAACATAAATCTTATGATCGAATTCATCACTGACAGTGCTGGTAACCGCAAAGCGGCCATTGTCCCAATCGAGTTGTTCGAAAAACTGACTCAACATTCTGATTTCGCTGAATTATGGCAGTCAGTCCCTTACGAGGCCGGTATTAATGACGACGCCTTAATTCCTGGTGATGTAGTAAACATCATCATTAATAAGGGAGTCACGCTTCACGCCGCATGGCGTATTTATCGTAAACTGACTCAAAAGCAGGTTGCTGAAGCGTTGGGCATCACGCAAGCGTCTGTATCCGCGATGGAAAAAAGCGAAAAACCACGTGATTTCAATCTTGCCAAGCTCGCTGAGCTTTACGAATGCACGCCAGAACAACTTACAGATGATTGAACGAAAAAGCCGGTAGTCCCGGCTTTTTTGTGCCACACGATTCTGCATGAAGCTCGCGTGATGTTTTAGATTATACGATTACACATCCGCTCCAAACGCCACATCCCGTTGCCCGCGCAGTTCTGCCAGCCGGCTTTCCAGCGCCGTTTCGATATTCTGATATGCCGTGCTGCCGAGCGCTAATCGCAGCGGCATGCTGGGCTGATCCAGCGTGGCGATCATCGCCGTGACACATTTTCCGGCATCGCCGGCAATGGTGAAATCGCCCGAAAAAATCGCCTGGCGCAGCTGGCCTGCGGCGTTATCGCGATAAACCTCCAACGCATCGGCCACATCCAGACCAGCGCCAAAATTGGTTGCGGTCGGGCCCGGCTCCACCAGAAGGAAATCAATGCCGAAGCTGACGACTTCCTGACGCACCGCTTCGACAAATCCTTCAATGCCCCATTTCGTGGCGTGATATAGGCTGAAGTTGGGATACGCGACCTGGCCGCCTTCCGAAGAAACCTGCGCAATGCGCCCGCCGCCCTGCTGGCGCAGGAAAGGGATCACCGCGCGAATCAGCTGGATTGAACCGGTGAGATTGGTGACGATCTGGCGCTCAATCTGCGCATCGCTCAACTCTTCAGCCGCGCCGAACAGGCCGTAAGCCGCATTGCTCACCACCACATCAATGCGATCGACGGCGGCAAAAGCGCGTTCAATCACGGGCGCGATGCTGGCGGTGTGCGCCAAATCCAGCGCAATAACCTGCAGCTGTTCGCCGTAGGTTTGCTGCAGATCGGCCATCACCTGTTCATGTCGCACCGTTGCCAATACGCGTTCGCCGCGCGCCAGTAAACGTTCACTCATCAATCGGCCCAGCCCGCTGCTGGCACCGGTAATTAACCAGGTTTTCATGTTGTGCTCCTCATATTGAAAACCTGATGGTAGATCGCTTTACTGGTGGAGATAATCCACCTAATCGCGCATGACCCGGTGAGGAAAAACCACCAATGAGACGTCCTTCCTGGCACGAACTGCAAGCCATCAAAACGCTGGGCGAGCAGCGCAGCTTTCGCCGTGCCGCTGAAATGCTCGGCTTAAAGCGCTCGTCGCTCAGCCATCTGGTAAAAACGCTGGAGCACAATCTGGGCGTACAGCTGTTTCAACGCACCACGCGCAGCGTGTCGCTCACCGATGCCGGGCAGCAACTGCTGGATCGGCTTTCGCCGCTGCTGAACCAGATGGATGATGTGCTGCACGACATCTCCGCCAGCCGTCATCAGCATTACGGCACGCTGCGCATTAGCGCCAGCGATGCCTCGATCGGTTTGCTGCTGGATCACGTAGTAGCGGACTTTAGCGCGCGCTATCCCGATATCCAGCTTGATTTCGCCGCGCAAGGTGCGTTGGTGGATATCACCGCCGCCGGTTTTGATGCCGGCATTCGGCTGATTGAGGATGTGCCGCAGGATATGGTGGCCGTTCCGCTTGGCGGCCCGCTGACGTTTGTGACCGTCGCCGCGCCCGCTTATCTGGCAAGAAACGCATCGATTCTTCATCCGCGCGATCTGCTGCAACAGCAGTGCATTCGCCAGCGCTTGCCGAGCGGTAAACGTTATCAGTGGGAATATGCGCAGGCGGGCGAAAAGCATGAGATTGACGTGCCAGGCACGCTGACGTTAGACAGCAACGCGCTGATGGCGCAGGCCGCTCTCGCCGGTTTGGGCATTGCTTATGTGCCGTCGCTGTATGTGGAGAAAGAACTGCGCAGCGGCCAGCTAGTAGAACTGCTGGCCGATTGGCGGGTGCAATCGGCGGGGATTGCGCTGTGGTTCCCGCCCAACCGACATCAATCCATGGCGCTGCGGCTGTTTATCGATGCGCTGAAAATCAGCCTGCCGCGCCTGACGTGATTCAGGCGCTGCGCTGCGGCGCTTTATGCACCATGGTGTAAGCGTAATCAACGCCCATGCCGTAAGCGCCGCTGTGTTCACGCACCAGATTCATCACCGCATCGTAGGTCTCTTTGCGTGACCAGTCGCGCTGATACTCGAGCAGCACTTGCTGCCAGGTCACCGGCACCGCGCCAGCCTGCACCATGCGCTGGATAGAACGTTCGTGCGCATCGACGCTGGTACCGCCAGACGTATCGGTCACCACATAGACTTCATAGCCCTCTTTCAGCGCCATCAACGCCGGGAACGTCAGGCACACTTCAGTCCACAGCGCAGAGATAATCAGCTTTTTACGGCCGGTTTTCTCAACCGCTTCAACAAACTTTGCGTCTTCCCATGAGTTCATTGAGGTGCGCTCAATCGGCTTGGCTTCAGGATGGACCGCCAGCAGTTCAGGCCAGATGTAGCCGCTGAAGCTCTCCGTCTCAACCGAGGTGTAAATCACCGGCACGTCGAAAATTTTGCCGGTCTTCGCCAGAGCGACGGTGTTATTTTTGAGCTGCTGGCGATCGATATTCGCAACGCCGAAAGACATCTGCGGCTGGTGGTCGATGAAGATCAGCGTGGAGTTCTGTGGGTCGAGCAGGTCGAATTTAGACATGATGTGTTCCTCTAAAGTGGTTTTGAATTTGTGTGTTGTGCTGCTGGAATGAACTTTAGAGAAGGCGAGCAGGAAGAGATAACGCAAAGAATTTTACAACTTGTTCAAAGTGTTTTTAGAAGATTGATTTAAATAAATAAAATGGCATTTTCACCGTGTAATATGCCTTAAAAAGACCCGGATTTAGCGTTGTTCAAGGGCACTGACCGGCGTAACCTGTCGCCACAAAACCTAAAAAATACACCATCGCAAAATGATCGTACGTCCTCATCAACACTGGTTTCTCCGGCTGTTTGACTGGCATGGATCGGTGCTCAGCAACATCGTGTTCCGCCTGTCGCTCAACCTGCTGATGTCACTGATCGCCATCTTTGGCTATCCGTGGTACTCCACTTTCGGCATTCACCTCACCACTGCGCCTTTTAGTTTGGTTGGTGTGTCGATCGCCATCTTCCTCGGCTTTCGTAATAACGCCAGCTATGCGCGTTTTATCGAAGCCCGCACCTTGTGGGGCAGCCTGCATATCACCCAGCGCTCGCTGCTGCGGCAGATCAAAAGCATTCGTGGCGTGAGTGAAGAACAGGTGCGGGAATTTACCGGCTTGCTGCTGGCATTCTGCTGGTGCCTGAAACATCGCCTGCGTAAAACTGATGTGCAGGCCGATTTACAGCGTTTGCTGCCGGCCAGCTGGCACAGCAAAGTGCTGCATCATCCGATGCCGACGTCGCAGATTTTATTGTGCCTGAGTGAATGGCTGGCGCAGCGTCGCGATGAAGGGTTGGTGTCGGATATTGTCTGGCAGAGCATTGATGAAAATCTTAATCAGCTGTCGGCGATTCTGGGCGGTTGCGATCGCATCGCCAGCACGCCGATTCCGTTCGCCTACAGCCTGATTCTGCATCGCACGGTTTACCTGTTCTGTACGCTGCTGCCGTTTGCGCTGGTGGCGGATTTACACCTGATGACGCCGCTGGTGTCGATGTTTATCTCCTACACCTTTTTGTCGCTGGAAGCGCTGGCGGAGGAGCTGGAACATCCGTTTGGCACCGCACCAAATCATCTGCCGCTTGATGCGCTGTGCGTCAATATCGAACGCAATTTGAAAGCGATGAATGGTGATACGCCGCTGCCGGAACCGTTGCAGCCAGACGCGAATTTTAATTTGACGTGATTAACCCTGATTATCCAACCAACGCACATACGCCTGATCCCACAACGCGGCAGGCGTGCCCGCTTTGCCGAGACCAAATCCATGCCCGCCGCTGCTGAGCTCAATCAGCTCAACCGGCACGCGCATGCGGCGACAAGCGTCACGCATCATTTCGGTATTGTGGGGATTGGAGGTGTGATCGTCCTCGGCCTGCGCGAGGAAGGTCGGCGGATATTGGCGCGTCACGTAGTTTTGCACTGACCAGTTGGCTTCCTGAGTTGGCGTGGCGTTTTGGCCCACCATCATCAGATGTGTGTTAGTGCGCTGATACGGCGCTTCAAGGGTGATCACTGGATAGATCAGCCCAACGCTATCCACATTCGGTCTGATCTGGTCCAGCGGATCCTGCGCCGGATAGGATTCGAAATCTGGACGCGCCGCCGCCATGCCAAGCAGATGTCCACCGGCGGAGAAGCCCAGCACATGCACTTTGCGCTCCATCGAACGCACCAGACGAATGGCGCGTTGCGCATCCTGCAGCGGCGCCAGATTGCCCGCCTGCCACTTCTCACCCGGTAAACGGTAGCTAAGCACATACACGGTATAGCCGCTGCCATTCAGCCAGCGCGCCACCGGCCAGGATTCGCGGCCCATGCCGATAAAACGATAACCGCCGCCCGCCGCCACAATCACCGCTTCGCCGTTGGGATTTTCCGGGCGGAAACGTTGAATAGCAGGTGAGACAATATTGGTCCAGGAGCCGTGGCGATCGACTTTGAGCAAGCCTGAAGGGCCGCCGCCGCCGGGCGGATCGTCGGGCCACAGCGGAATGACGTCATCGCGAGCAAAAAGTTTGCCCGTGGTCATCGAGAGAACGGTTGCTCCAGTAGCCAACAAAAAGTGACGACGTGTAATCATCTTGCCCAGTGCCAGTATGCAAAAAATGCCAGCTTCAACAGCTGAATCTCATTATGTGACGCATGTCTGATTTCGACGTTGGCGATTATGTACGTAAATCGTACAAAAAAGCCATAAAAAAACGCGCCTGAAAAGGCGCGTATTCTTGCGATAAAGACAATCAGTCCTGTTGCTGGAACTGCGTCATTACCGTTTGTTCACATTGCGATTGGTCATGACGCAGTTTGCCGCGCTCATCCTCACCCAACTCCAGCCACGCGCTAATCACTTCCTGCGCGATTTCTTCATTAAATTCAGGTTGCTGCATGGACGATGAAGACTGGCTGGCCGCGAGTTGTGACTTCAGCTTCTCCGTGTAGCCATCTAAATCGCTGGTCTTCTTTTCACTGCTCACCAGATGACACAGCTGGCTGGCATAAACATTCTCTTCCTGATTATTGTCACCGTCGGCAGCCAAGACACCGGCCGACAGCGACAGCCCAACGAGGGCGAGTAATAACGCTTTCATAATAGGCTCCAATAATTTCCAATAAATCAGTTTTCGTTTTGTTCGGCGCGTGCGGCCTGACGGGCAGCACGCCAGTTTAACAACGGCGTGACCGTGATGCCGTGCAACACAATGCTGCACACCACTAACGTCAGCGCCATATCCACCATCTGCTCCGCCTGCGGTCCACGCATGCCGTGCACCCATGCATAGGCAATATAATTGATACTGCCGATGCCGCGAATACCCAACCAGCCAATCAGCAAGCGTCGCATCAGCGGAATATCGCAGCGCCACGTGGTGATCCATACCGCCAGCGGACGCACCACCACAAACAGCAGCAGCGCGAGGCCGATACCGGTGAGGTTCCAGTGCTGCGCCAGCGTAATGCCCAGCACCACCATCATGCCCGCCGCCAGCAAACGCTCGATAGTATCACCAAAGGAGAGCGCATCGCCGATCACCAAACCCACTGATTTCACCATGCCGCTGCTGCCCTGCGCCATCCGCTGACCGGTATTGACGCGCGCTTCTGCCGGTAAGAAGCGCTCCTCTTCAGACATCTCATCTTGCGGATAGTGCTTCACCACGCGCAATTCCGCGCGACGTAACCCGACGCCCGCCGCAAAGGTGGCGAGGAAGCCCGACGCATCAACCGACTGCGCGGCGGCATAGCTCAACGCAATCAGCGCCAGTGCGAACAGATCGTTGGGTGCCACATCCTGATTGGCGGTACGTAAATGCGTCGCCAGCTGACCGATCAGCCAACCCAGCGCAAAGCCGATTCCCAGTCCACCGCCAATCGCCCACAGCGCATCTTTGGCAAACCACTCGCCCAGCGCAGCGGTGCTCAATTCGCCCGGCTGCAACAGCAAAATCGCCAGCATCAGCAGCGGCAGCGCGGAACCGTCGTTCATGCCCGCTTCGCTGGAGAGCGCCACGCGCAGGGCGTCGTCGTCACGCGCATCATTCACGGAAATCAGGCTGGCGAGCACCGGATCGGTCGGCGCAACAATGGCGCCAAACGCTAGCGACATCGCCCAGTCAAAGCCGGTGATCCAGTGCACCAGCAGCGTCATGCCGCCGACGGTGAGCAGCATCGCCGGAAACGCCAGCCTGACGCCAAGCCGCCACGCATGCGCATTGAGCGGCAAGCGCAGTTTAAGCCCGGTGATAAACAGCGAGGCCGCCATGGCGATTTCAGTGAGATGCGCGGCGAGATTGGCGTGACCGATGATGTCGACTTGCAGCAGATTGAGCATCCACGGACCACACAGGATGCCCGCAAACAGGTAGAGACCAAATGAGGTCACTGGCCCACGGTGAATCCACCCGGAAGCCAGTGACATAAGAAGTAGCAGACCGCCGGTGGCGGCGGTCCAGGCCAGGAAATTCATAACGCTCCGTTTTTAAATAACATTCTCCCTTAAGCCTGGCACATGTTAGGCGATCAGTTTTTCAGATGACGGCTGGCGAGGCGAATCATCAAGGCAAGCGCAGCGGCCAATGTTGAGAGTGCGACCACGCCGGTCCAGCCCCAATGTGCCAGCGCCAGGCTTCCCAGCGCCGCACCGGTCGCCATGCCGATGAAAACAACGGTAAACATCAGGGCGTTAAGGCGGCTGCGTGCTTCCGGCGCCAGGCTGTAGACCAGCGTCTGATGCGCCACCAGCGTGGCCTGCACACCCAAATCAAAACCGATGGTACTGATGATAATCAGACCCAACTGAGCCGGTATCGGCAGCAGCGGCAGCAGGAACATCAGCGCGAACGACACCATCACCAGCGTGGCACCGTACTGCGTAACACGCGCTGGGCCGATGCGATCCGCCACGCTGCCAGCTAATGGCGCGGCTAGAGCGCCTGCGGCACCCGCAAGACCGAATGCGCCAGCGACCGCGCTGTCGAGATGGAAGTTTTGACTGAGCATCAATGCCAGCGTTGACCAGAAGGCGCTAAAGCCCACCGACAACAATCCTTGCGCCAGCGCGGCGCGGCGCAGCGTTTGATGGTGTTGCCACAGATGCGCCAGCGACAGCAGCAAACGCGGATAGCTCACCGAGGTGCCCGGCGTAAAGCGCGGCAGCACGCGCCACAGCGCAACGCTAATCAGCAACACCGCTACCGCCGCAATCATGTACATGGTGCGCCAGCCGAAATACTCCGCTACTACGCCGCTCACCACGCGTGACAGCAAAATCCCCACCAGCAATCCCGTCATCACCGTGCCGACGGTTTTGCCACGACTGCGCTCCGGCGCTAACGCCGCTGACGCTGGCACGATGTCCTGCGCCACGGTGGCGGTTAAACCGGTTACGAAGCTGGCGATCAGTAAGGCATTCAATCCGCCCGAGAAGCCACACAGCAGCAGCGCAGCAACCAGTAGCAAACCTTTAATCAGAATAATGGTGCGACGATCGTGACGGTCGCCGAGCGGGGCTAGCAGCAAAATCCCCAGCGCGTACCCGGCTTGCGTCAACATAGGCACCATGCCGACGCTGCCGATCCCGACGTTAAACTGTTTGCTGATGATATCCAGCATCGGCTGGCTGTAATAAATCGATGCAACGCTGAGTCCGGCACCGGCCGCGAGCGTGAAGACCAGCGGCGCGGGCAGTTTTTCAGCTGGCATGGCTGACGTTGAGATGGCTGACATAGTGGATTCCCCCGTGAATGTGCGCTTATTAAAGCGCGTCGCCGCCATACGCGGTAGACTGCTCAAACACAGAACTGTTATGCGTGGTGCGTATGAACAACATCTCCAGTCTTGATCGCATCGAACTGATGCAGACCTTTATCCGCATCGTCGAGAGCGGATCGCTTTCAGCCGCAGCCACCCAACTCGGCACCACGCAGCCCACCATCAGCCGTCGCCTGCAGGCGCTCGAGCAGCGGCTCGGTCTTAAACTGATTATGCGCACCACGCATGCGCTGAAACTTACCGACGATGGCGAGCGCTGTTATGCGCAGGCGCGTCAGCTGGTGGCGACCTGGCATGCGCTGGAAGATGATCTCACCGGCGCCAGCGACGACCCGATTGGCACGCTACGCGTGCGGGCGCCGCATGCGTTTGGGCAGGATCAGCTAATTGAACCGTTGATTGATTATCTGCATCGCTATCCGCGCTTAAACGTGGAGTGGACGCTGAATGACCGCACGCCAGACTTCATCAGCGAAAACATCGACTGCGCGATTCAGGTCGGTGCGCCCAGCGATGCGTCAATCGTGGCGGTGTTACTGGCGGAAGTGCCGCGCTTTGTGGTGGCGGCACCGTCGCTGCTGGCCGCGCATCCGCCGGTTGAAGAGGTTTCGCAGCTCACCAATCTGCCGTGGCTGGCGCTGACCAGTTTTTATCGCAATGAAATCGCCTTAAAGCGTATTAGCGATGGTCAGCCGCTGAATCTGGCGATTGCGCCGCGCCTCGCCAGCGACAGTTTGTACGCGGTGCGCAAAGCGGCCATTGCGGGCATGGGCGCGGCGGTGGTGTCGTCGTGGGTGGTACAGGAGGATTTGGCGAAAGGGGATTTGATTCAGCTGCTGCCGGAGTGGCAAGCGCCGCCGCTGCCGGTGTGGCTGACTTATCCGTGGGCGAGCTATTATCCGGCGCGGTTACAGAAGTTTTTCGCCATGATACGGGAAGTGATGCCGAAGTTAGCGGGAGCGCAGCCGCCGACGCGGTAGCGGAAATGAAAAGGTCGCCATAAATGACGACCCTACGCGATGGTTTTGTAGGGTCGCCATTTATGGCGACCTGGATTCATCACATCTTCACCGCTTTCTTATCCCCCTTCGACATATTATCCAGCCAGCCCATCACAAAGGCCGACAGCACAAACGTCAGGTGAATAATCACGTACCACATCAGCTTTTCATTCTCGATGTTGCGCGCGTCCATAAAGATACGCAGCAGGTGAATCGATGAAATCGCCACAATCGAGGCTGCCACTTTGTTTTTCAACGAGCCGGAGTCCATTTTACCGAGCCAGCTCAGCTTCTCTCTGTGCTCATCAATATCCAGCTTGGAGACAAAGTTCTCGTAACCCGAGAGCATCACCATCACCAGCAAACCGCCGACCAGCGTCATATCTACCAGCGACAGCAGCAGCAGAATCAAATCGTTCTCCGCGATGGTGAAGACGTGCGGCAACAGGTGAAAAATTTCCTGGAAGAATTTGATGGTCAGCGCCAGCAGGCCCAACGAAAGTCCCATGTAAACCGGAGCCAGCAGCCAGCGCGATGAATACATCAGGTTTTCGATAAAACGTTCCATAAGTTCCCATTAATCAACAGACAAGTGGGCGAGTATAACCGAACTTATGTGAAGTTATTTCAGCCCTTCTTCAGAAATTTCCGGTGCGGCGGGCAGCGGCAATGACAAACGGAACACCGCGCCGCCTTCCGGCCGATTCTCCGCCCAGATGCGCCCGCGATGGGATTCGATAATGGTTTTACCGATCGCCAACCCCAATCCGACGCCCGGCACCGCTGACTCTTTATCGCCGCGCGCAAACTTGTCAAAAATACGCGTCAGGTTCTCCGGCGCGATGCCGGGACCGCTGTCCCACACCGCGATCTCCAGCCGATCGCGATCGCGCCACGCCCGAATACCGTGCTGCGCCGCGTTGCCCGCGTATTTCAGGCTGTTTTCGATCAGATTGGTAAACACCCGTTCCAGCATGGCGCTGTCGCCTTTGATCAACACCATCTCGGGCAAATCGAGCATAAATTCATGACCCTTCAGCGACGGGCCCATGCTGCTCAGCGCGCCGCCAATCACCTCATCCAGCGCCACCCACTCTTCACGCAGATTGAGTCCACCAGATTGAATGCGCGCCATATCCAGCATGTTGCTCACCAGCCGGATGGTGCTCAGCGTCTGTTCGCGAATCTGATTGGCCTGGCCGACATACTTCGACTCTTCGCTGGCGAGATCGAGCATCAGCATCTCCGCCTGACCAAACAGCACCGTCAGCGGCGTGCGCAGGTCGTGCGACAGCGCTGACAGCAGCGCATTGCGCAGCTGCTCACGTTCGGCAGCCAGCCGCGACGCCGCTTCACTGTGCGACAGCGCCATGCGTTCCAGCGCGTTGGCGATCAGCACGGTGAAGGTTTCCAGTAAACGCTGCTGTTCGGGAATCATCAGCTGGCGCAGGTTTTCCGGTTCTACCACCAGCAAGCCGCGACAGTGATTGCCACTTTTCAGCGGCAGAATCTGATACGGCACCGCAGGCAAAGTATCGGTGCCCGCGCCCGCCGGTTGGCCTTTGCTGTAACTCCATTTAGCGATGGCCAGATCCGGCGGCGTACCAATCGCGGTATCGCCCACGGTTTGCAGCTCGCCCTGCTCATCCGGCAGCAGCAGCAAACTGCGCGCCTGCAAGGTGACATCGATGATGCGCTGGCTGGTGCTGGCGATATCCTGCGGCGTCAGGTCGCTGCCGAGCGCTTTTGCCATCTCATACAGATGCCGCGCGCGCTGTTCTCGATAGCGCGCCACTTTGGCCTGATAGCGCACGCCCGCCGTAAGATTCCCAACAATCACGCCCACCGCCAGCATCACCGCGAAGGTCACCAGATACTGCAAATCCGACACCGCAACGGTGCCGGTCGGCGCGACAAAGAACAGGTCGAAGGCGATGATGTTGATCACCGTGGCGAACACCGACGGCCAGCGGCCATAGCGCAGCGCCACCAGCACCACCGCCAGCAGATAAATCATCACGCTGTTGGCGGGATCAAACTCAACCAGCAGCCAGCGTCCAACGCCGGTGACCAAAATGCACAGCAGCAGCGCCATCAAGCAGCCGCGCAGATAGAGCCGCCATTTTTCGCTGCTGGCGCGCTGGCCGCTAAGCGGATGCGGCGCATCGCGCACCGGTTCATCCAGCGCCACCACCAATAAATCGAGATCCGGGCCGAGTTCGCCGAGGCGCTGGGCAAAGCTGTCGCGCCGCCAGCGCCGTTGCGGCTGGCGACCGGTTACGATTTTGCCGAGATTGTGCTCGCGCGCGTAGCGCAGCACCGCGCGCGCTTCATCGGGATCGGAGAGCGTGGCGGTTTCCGCGCCAAGTTCCTGCGCCAGCTGCAGCGTACGCAGGATGGCGCGACGACGCGCTTCCGGCAGCCGATTGAGGCGCGGCGTTTCGACATACACCGCATGCCACTCGCTGCCGAGCCGCGCCGCTAAACGAGCGGCGGTGCGCACCAGCTTTTCGCTGCCGGTATCGTCACCGATGCACAGCAGAATGGCGTCACGCGTGTGCCACACTTTGTCGCGGCCTTGCTGGTCACGCCAGGCGCGCATCTGATCATCAACGCGATCGGCGGTGCGACGCAGCGCCAGCTCGCGCAGTGCGAACAGATTGCCTTTACGGAAGAAATTTTCGATGGCGCGTTCGGCGCGGTCGCCGACATAGACTTTGCCCTCTTTCAGCCGCTGACGCAGATCGTCCGGCGGCAGATCCACCAGCACCACTTCGTCGGCGCTATCGAAGAAGGGATCGGGCACGGTTTCACGCACCTGAATGCCGGTGACGCCGCCGACCACATCATTCAGGCTTTCCAGATGCTGCACGTTAACGGTGGTGATGACGTCGATGCCCGCTTCGAGCAGCTCTTCAATGTCCTGCCAGCGCTTGGGATGACGCGAACCCTGCACGTTGGTGTGCGCCAGTTCATCCATTAGGATCACCGCCGGATGGCGCGCTAATGCCGCATCGAGATCGAATTCAGCATGACGCGAACGCCCGGTGGCACGACGGGGTAACAGCGCCAGCCCGTTGAGCAGCGCGGCGGTCTCTGCGCGATCGTGGGTTTCCACCACGCCGGCGAGCACGTCGAGACCTTGCGCGCGCAGGCGCTGCGCCTCCTGCAGCATGGCGAAGGTTTTTCCCACGCCCGCGCAGGCGCCGAAGTAGATTTTCAGCTTACCGCGATGGCTGTCGCTGTGGTTTAGCAGTAGCGCATCGGGATCGGGGCGGGCAATTTCGTCGTTCATCGATCGTCCATTGAAAACGGTCGCCATTAATGGCGACCCTACGGTTTATTGCAAATCATCCAGCGCCAGATTGAGGCGCAGCACGTTTACCGTCTCTTCGCCGACAAACGGCAACAGCGGGCGTTCGGTATGGCGCACAATCAGCGCCTCAACATCCATCAGCGCCATATTGCGCGCGGCGGCGATGCGCGGTGCCTGCCACAACGCGGCTTCTGGCGAAATGTCCGGATCTAATCCGCTCGCCGACGCCGTCACTAACTCCACCGGCACCGCTTTCGGTGCTTGCGGATTAGCCGCACGCAGCGCAGCGACGCGTTCCGCCACCGCTTTGTCCAGTGCCGGATTGCTGCCTGCCAGATTGCTGCCGCTCGAGGCCAGCGCATTATAAGGCGCATCACCGGTTGCGGAAGGTCGGCCCCAAAAGTGGGCCGGCTGATTAAATGCCTGACCAATCTGCTCGGAACCGCGTACCGCGCCATCCTGCTCAATCAGCGAACCGTTGGCCTGTGATGGGAACCACCATTGCGCCAGACCGGTAGTGAGCAGCGGATAGACCGCGCCGGTGAGCAGCGTAAGCACTATTAACAATACAATAGCCGGACGTAACTGACTCATTTCTCTTCTCCTTAAGCCAGACCAAGCAGCGTCAGCAGCAGGTCGATGGCTTTAATACCAATAAACGGCACCACTAATCCGCCCGCACCGTAAATCCACAGGTTGCGACGCAGCAGCGCCGCCGCGCTCAGCGGACGATAACTCACGCCTTTCAGCGCCAGCGGAATCAGGAACACAATCACCAGCGCGTTAAAAATTACCGCTGACAGAATCGCCGAGTTCGGCGAATGCAGCCCCATCACGTTGAGCATGTTGAGCTGCGGATAGGTGGCGGCAAACGCGGCCGGAATAATGGCGAAATACTTCGCCACGTCGTTGGCGATACTAAAGGTGGTGAGTGAACCGCGCGTCATCAGCATCTGTTTACCGATGTGCACCACTTCCAGCAGCTTGGTGGGATTCGAATCGAGATCGACCATGTTGCCGGCCTCTTTCGCCGCCTGAGTACCGGAGTTCATCGCCACCGCCACGTCAGCCTGCGCCAGCGCTGGGGCATCGTTGGTGCCGTCGCCGGTCATCGCCACTAAACGCCCTTCAGCCTGATACTGACGAATCAGCGCCAGCTTGGCTTCCGGCGTCGCTTCCGACAGAAAATCATCGACGCCCGCTTCCGCCGCAATCGCCGCCGCCGTTAATGGGTTATCACCGGTGATCATCACCGTTTTAATGCCCATCTTGCGCAGCTCGGCAAAGCGCTCTTTGATGCCGCCTTTAACGATATCTTTCAGCGCCACCACGCCCAGTACCTGCGCGCCTTCCGATACCACCAGCGGCGTGCCGCCAGCACGCGCCACCTCTTCCACGGCGGCATTCACTTCCAGCGGGAAACGGCCATGATTGGCTTCGATGTGGCGACGAACCGCATCGACTGCGCCTTTGCGGATCAGACGATCCTGCACGTTGACGCCACTCATGCGCGTTTGTGCCGAGAACGGAATAAAGCTCGCGCCCATGCTGCTCAGATCGCGCTCACGCAGGTTAAATTTCTGCTTCGCCAGCACCACGATGCTGCGCCCTTCCGGTGTTTCATCGGCCAGCGACGCTAGCTGCGCCGCATCGGCCAGTTGCTGTTCGCTGACGCCCGGCGCGGGCAGGAACTGCGTCGCCTGACGGTTGCCGAGCGTAATGGTGCCGGTTTTATCCAGCATCAGCACATCGACGTCGCCTGCCGCTTCCACCGCACGGCCGCTGGTAGCAATCACGTTCGCGCCCAGCATGCGGCTCATGCCCGCCACACCGATGGCCGACAGCAAGCCGCCGATGGTGGTCGGAATCAAACACACCAGCAGCGCCACCAGCACCGTGATGCTGACCGGCGTGCCGCCATACGCCGAGAACGGCCACAGCGTGACGGTCGCCAGCAGGAACACAATCGTTAGCGACACCAGCAGAATGGTCAGCGCCACTTCGTTCGGCGTTTTGCGGCGTTTCGCGCCTTCCACCATCGCGATCATGCGATCGAGGAAGGTTTCGCCCGGATTGACGCTGCACTGAATCACCAGCCAGTCGGAAAGAATGCGCGTACCGCCGGTCACGGACGAGAAGTCACCGCCCGATTCACGGATCACCGGCGCGGATTCACCGGTAATGGCGCTCTCATCCACCGACGCGCCGCCCTCCAGCACTTCGCCGTCACACGGAATGATGTCACCGGCTTCCACCAGCACTACATCGCCTTTGCGCAGCGTATCGGCCGCCACGCTGTGCCACGCTGCGCCGTAGCGCGCTTCGGCCAGTTTTTTTGCATCGCTGGTTTTGCTGATGCCTTTCAGGCTGTTGGCCTGCGCTTTGCTGCGCCCCTCCGCCAGCGCTTCGGCAAAGTTGGCGAACAGCACGGTGAACCACAGCCAGATGGCGACGCCAGCGGTAAAGCCCGCGTTGCCGCTGAGCGTGCCACTGGCCATGCCCACCGCCAATACCGAAGTCAGCACGCTGCCGATCCACACCAAAAACATCACCGGGTTGCGGAACTGCACGCGCGGATCGAGTTTTTTCAGCGCATCCAGCATGGCAACGCGGATTAGCGCCGCATCAAACAGCGCCAGTTGTTGACGACTCATGATTCCGTTATCCCTGAATAAGTTGCAGATGTTCCGCGACCGGGCCTAATGCCAGCGCGGGGATGAACGTCAATGCGCCCACCAGCAAGACGGTGCCAATCAGCAGCGCGATAAACAGCGGGCCGTGCGTTGGCAGCGTACCGTTGCCCACCGGCTGAATTTTCTTCGCTGCCAGCGAACCGGCAATCGCCAGCACCGGAATGATGATGCCGAAGCGGCCCACCAACATGCAGAAGCCCAGCAGCAGGTTCCAGAACGGCGTGTTGGCGCTCAATCCGGCAAAGGCGCTGCCGTTGTTGTTAGACGCCGATGACACCGCATACAGCACTTCGCTAAAGCCATGAATACCGGGATTGGCCATGCCGGCGCGACCGGCGTCGGTCATCATCGCCAGCGCGGTGCCAAGCAGCACCAGCGTTGGCGTCACCAGAATCGCCAGCGCGGTCATCTTCATCTCCCACACGTCGATTTTTTTGCCCATGTATTCTGGCGTACGACCGATCATCAACCCGGCGATAAACACGCCAAGCAGTACGAACAGCAGCATGCCGTACAGGCCAGCACCAACGCCGCCAAACACCACTTCACCCAGTTGCATCAACCACATCGGCACCATGCCGCCGAGCGCGGTGAAAGAGTCATGCATGGCGTTGACCGCACCACACGACGCCGCCGTGGTGATCACCGCAAACAAGCTGGAGTTGAGAATGCCGAAGCGCGTCTCTTTGCCTTCCATGTTGATGGCGCTGTCCGCGCCGAGCGAGAGGAAGTGCGGATTCCCACGCAGTTCGGCCCACATCACGGTGATCACCGCCAGCACGAACATGATGGTCATCGCCCACAGCAGCATGTGGCCCTGACGACGATCGCCCAGATGCTGACCAAAGGTGAAACAGAGCGCCGCCGGAATCAGGAAGATGCTCAGCATCTGCACGAAGTTGGTCAGCGCCGTCGGGTTTTCGAACGGATGTGCCGAGTTGACGTTGAAGAAGCCGCCGCCGTTGGTGCCGAGCATTTTGATCGCTTCCTGCGACGCCACCGGACCGAGCGGCAGCGTCTGCTGCGCGCCTTCCAGCGTGGTAAGCGCATGGTAAGGTTCGAAGGTTTGAATGCTGCCCTGGCTAACGAAGAACAGCGCCATCAGCAGGCTGATTGGCAGCAGCACGTAAACGGTAATGCGCGTCAGGTCGCGCCACGCGTTGCCGAGCGTCGCCAGCGAACGGTTGGCAAAACCACGAATCAGCGCAAACGCCACGGCGATACCGGTCGCCGCCGACAGGAAGTTCTGCACCGTGAGGCCCGCCATCTGACTGAAATAGCTCAGCGTGCTTTCCCCGGCGTAGGATTGCCAGTTGGTGTTGGTGACAAAGCTGATGGCGGTATTGATCGCCAGATCCCAACTGAGATTAGGCAGATGCTGCGGATTCAGCGGCAGCGCGGCCTGCGTCATCAACATCAGCAGCAGCAAGGCAAAACCCAGCGCGTTAAACAGCAGAATCGCCAGCAAATAGTGCGGCCAGCGCATGGCGTCGCCGTCGGCTCCGGCCAGTCGCCACAGCGCGCGTTCGGTACGCGGCAGCAGCGGCTTGTCAGCCACAAACAGGGCGAGATAACGTCCCAGCGGTTGTGCCAGCACCATCAGTACCAGCAGAAACACCGCAATTAGCATGAATGCATTCGCAGCCATCAGAATGCCTCCGCATTAAGCAGGGCATAAATCAGGTAGCCCAGAATAACAAACACCAGCACGATGCCGGCTATCACGCCCACGCTCACAGCAACCTCCAGAGGATTTTGGTAGTGCTGCAAGCATGCGCGGCGCGGCATAAAGAAGAGGTAAAAAGGCGGGAAGCGGGCGTAAATAAAGTATAAAAATGGTGAAGAATTAAGCGCTTTCTAACGCCCAGATGCGGTTCAGATCGATGTTCTGCCACAAGCCGCTGTCTTCCGCGCCGGTGATGCTGTCGGTGCAGAAGCTGTCGCCGAGATCGAGCTCTTCCGGTTTCACTTCACGTTGCGCGTGCAGCGACCAGAACACATGCACTTTGGGCTTGAGCAACGATTTTTCGCCCGCCTGCACCACCAGCGCCACGCGCCCGGAAGCCAGTCGCACCAGCGATCCCACCGGATAGATGCCGATGGTGCGCACGAAGGCGTGCAGCAGCGAGTTATCGAAGTGGCCACGCCAGCTCAACATGTTGTGCATCGCTTCGGCAGGCGTCCAGCCTTTACGATAAGGACGATTCGAGGTGACGGCATCATAGACGTCGCACACCGATGCCATGCGTGCATACAGTGAGATCTCCTCGCCTTTCAAACCGTGCGGATAACCGTTACCGTCGTACTTTTCATGGTGATGCAGCGCGATATCCAGCAGATCTTCACCGGCGTTAGCTTCCATCAACATCTGCGCGCCGACAATCGGGTGCTGGCGCATCACGGTGAACTCTTCATCGCTGAGCTTGCCGGGTTTATTCAGAATCTCCAGCGGCACCGCGGCTTTACCCACATCGTGCAGCAAACCGCCCATGCCAACACGGCGCAGCTGATGCTCATCGAGGCCCATTTTTTTGCCCAGCGAGATCATCAAGCCGCACACCGCCATCGAGTGCAGATAAGTGTAATCGTCGTGATTCTTCAGGCGCGCCACGCTCAGCAGCGCAGTGGGTTCGCGGGTGATCGAACCGGCAATTTGATCAACCAGATCAAGGGTGTAATCGAGGTCGAGCCCTTGCCCCATGCGCGCCTCGTTAAACATCGCCAGCACCTGCGGTTTCCCCTGATTGAAGATGCTTTGCGCCTGATCCATCTCCTGGAAAAACGGGGTTTTAGGAATATCTTTTTTCGGCGCAGGCGCAGCGGGTGCCTGAACCGATTTGTCGAGATCGATCCATAACTGCAGGATCCCCTCATTGCGGATCATCGCGATCTGGCGTTTATCAGTGATCAGCATTTGGTTGCGAATGCGCTTATCTTTGACCCACCAAACCTCAAGTTTGTGGATAAACATTCCCTGCCGCAGTTCGTCAACGTTAATCAGCTTTATCACGATATCGCTCCTTAATATCAGTGGGTGGTAAGGAGGTATCGGCAGCTGAGCAAAAAATCTTCAGGAGTGATTTGTGCGATCGGTGAGGTTTGCGAGATGGGTGCGCATAAATGCGCACATTACGATGGTGCGGGCTTTGACCAGGTGCGCATGAATGCGCACCCTACGTCGTAGGGTCGCCATTCATGGCGACCTGGGTTGAAATCTCCTGCTCCTCGCCAACGCGTTCAATCGGTCCCATCACCAGCAGGAACAGTAAAGCAGCAACCACGCAGTGCGCGCCAACAAACACCAGCCCGATGCTGTAGCTGCCGGTTAAGCCGACGATGATGCCGAACAGCAGCGGCGTGATAAAGCCCGCCATATTTCCGATGCCGTTGAAGATCGCGCCCGCCAGGCCAACCGCTTCTTTCGGTGCGGTATCGCTGACAATTGTCCAGGTTCCGGCACCTGCAGCCACGCCTTTACCGAAGAAGGCGAACGACATAATGGCGATAATGCCGACGTTGCTGGGGATCACCGCCGCCAGAACCAGCGACGCCGCCATCAGCATGCCGACGATGTACGGCGTTTTACGCGCCCAGGATAAACTCCAGCCGTTTGCCAGCAGTTTGTCAGAGATATAGCCGCCGCTGATGCCGCCGAGGAAGCCAAACACCGCCGGTGCAATGGTGGCAAATCCGGCGTCGAGAATATTCATGCCGCGCGCCTGCACCAGATAGATCGGGAACCAGGTGATAAAGAAGTAGCTGAGCGCGATGATGCAATATTGGCCGATGTAGGCGCACCACAGCATGCGGTTGCTGAGCAGCTTTTTGAACATCGCTTTGCTCAACGGCGGACGCGCTTTCAACGTTTGTGCCGAATCGATATCAACCAGCGCGCCGCCCTGCTCGATATAGCGCAGCTCATTTTCCGATACCCGCGGATGATGGCGCGGGCTGCGCATAAAGCCCATCCAGACAAACACCGCCAGCACGCCAATGCCGCCCAGGACGAAGAACGGCCATTCCCAGCCGAAACGCGACACCAGCCAGCCGGAGAGCGGTGAGAAGATGGCGACGGCAAAATATTGCGCCGAGGCGAAGAGTGAAGAGGCGCGGCCGCGTTCGGCGCTGGGGAACCACATGATCACCGCGCGCGCATTGGCGGGAAAACTGGGTGCTTCAATCAGGCCCAGCGCGAAACGCAGCGCAAACATCAATGTCAGCGCCATGGTCATGCCGCTGGAGAACTCGCCGACAAAACCCATCAGCAGCGTGGAGATCGACCACAGCGCCAGCGTCACGCCATACACTTTTTTGGTGCCAAAGCGATCAAGGAACAGGCCGCCGGGGATCTGGCCGATCACATAGGCCCAGCTAAACGCCGAGAGGATCAGGCCAAGCTGGATCGCCGAAAGTCCAAACTCATCTTTGATCGCCGATCCCGAGATCGACAGGATCGAGCGGTCGGCATACGCCACCACGGAAAGAAACAGGATCAGGCAAAGGATCCAAACGCGTACGTGGCTGTTCTGTGGACGATTATTGGCTTTTAGCATGGGCTGAATTCCTCAAATGAAACGTGCCGGAATACCGCTTTATTTCCCCTGTTCAGCAACTATAGGAAGCGGTTTCAGCCATGGTCATTGTGCGAATGACGGAATCGACGGTGCTAATTAGCGCCAGATTTAGCAGCTGGCACAAAGCAAGGTGCGTCGCTGCACAGAACCTTGAAGATCCGCGCGTCTTTGCACGGCAATGTGCGCCAGCTCTAAGAAAATCCTTCGCAGCGCAACTATGAGCGCGCAAAGCAAAGGCGCACCCGAGAGCAAAGTGTGCGCCTGGCTGCAAAATCCAACCGTGCTGATTGTCAGCCGCCTAGCGGGCTCGTAGGCTGAAAATGATTTCATTAAGCCATTTTTGACCTTGATGAAACATTCATTCTAATAACAAGCTTACTCTGGAGTCTGCGATGAAAACCCTCAAGGCGATTGTGTTGCTCGGCCTGCTCTCAACATCAGCCTCGGCGCTGGCGGAAAAAATTGGCGTGTCGATGGCCTACTTCGATCAAAACTTCCTCACCATTATTCGCCAGTCGATTGATAAAGAAGCCAAAGCCCGCGGACTCGATATTCAGTTTGAAGATGCACGCGGTGACGTCGGACGCCAGACCGATCAGGTGCAGAGTTTTATCGGCGCGGGCGTGGATGCCATCATTGTCGATCCGGTCGATTCTGCCAGCACGCCGCAGCTCACCAAGTTAGCGCAGCAGGCAAAAATTCCGCTGGTGTACGTAAACCGCACGCCGGGCGATAAATCGCTGCCGGCCGGCGTGGTGTTTGTCGGCTCCGACGAGCGTGAATCCGGCACCTTGCAGATGGAAGCGCTGGCGAAAATGGCTAACTACAAAGGCAATGTGGCGATCATGATCGGTAACCTGACCGATGCCGGTGCGCTGCAACGCACCAAAGACGTTGAGCAAGTGGTGGCGAAATATCCCGGCATGAAAGTAGTGCAGAAACAGCCCGCCAACTACGCACGCAATGAAGGCATGGATTTGATGAATAACTGGCTGGGCAATGATGAAGCGATTGATATCGTTGCGGCTAACAACGATGAGATGGCGATTGGCGCGGCGATGGCGCTGGCGAAGGGCAATAAAAAGGTGCTGGTTGGCGGTATTGATGCCACGCCAGATGGCCTGAAAGCGCTGTCGCAGGACAAAATTCAGGTCACAGTGTTCCAGGATGCGGTCGGCCAGGGCAAAACATCGGTGGATGTGGCGCAGAAGCTGATCAAAGGCGAGAAAGTCGATTCACACGTGTGGATCCCTTTCGAGCTGGTAACCAAAGAGAATATGCAGAAGTACGTTGATAAATCACAATAATTACCGCCAAATCGTAGGGTCGCCATTTATGGCGACCGTAACGCAGGTTTTGCGGTTATCGACAAGGTCGCCATGAATGGCGACCTTACGGTTAACGTAATTTCGCCATCTGCACGATATCGTGATACTCGCCGTCGCGCAGGCAGGCTTTGCGCTTCACGCCTTCGCGCTCAAAGCCCAGCTTTTGATACAAGCGCAGCGCGCGTTCGTTATCGTGGAACACTTCCAGCTCGATGCGCATAATGCCGAGCCAGTTAAAGGCGTAATCCATCGCGTTGCGGATGAGCTTTTCGCCAATGCCGCGCCCGCCAAACGCCGGATCGACGCCGATACCAAAACTGATGCTGTGACGCGTGCGTGGACGCTGCTCGACAAACAGCGTGAGCTCGCCAACCATCGCGCCATCGATCTCCGCAACAAAGCCGATGTATCCCAGTTCATCCATCTTTTCGAATTTTTTCTGCCAGGTCGCCACGCTCGGGCACGGCAGTTGCGTGGTCCAGCGATAAACGTCAGGATGGCTGTAAAGGCGTTGGTAGGCGGCGGCATCGCCCGGCTCACGACCGCGAATGTGTAAATCCATGTCGGTAATCCCTTTTCACTTGCACTAAGCTGTTAACTCTCACCATTTCGGGAAGAGTGACTCTATGTTGTATCGCCGTTTTGAACGTTTTATCAATATTTTCCAGGATGCGCCAACCGATTCCCCGCCCGCCAGCGTCTGGCCGTTCTACTTCTACTATCTGCGTCAGGTGTGGCCGAGCTTCGTTGCGCTGCTGATTGTCGGGCTGGTGCAGGCGCTGATCGAAGTGGCGCTGTTTAGCTATCTCAGCCGCATCATTGACCTGGTTAATCACTCCACGCCCGCCTCGTTGTTCAGCGATAACTGGCAAATATTGTTGTGGATGGGATTTGTGGCGCTGATTCTGCGACCCGTGGTGATTGCCGCGCACGATATGCTGGTGCATCAAAGCATCAACCCAAGCATGACCAGCATGATCCGCTGGCAGCATCACAACTACGTGCTGCGCCAGAGCCTGAACTTCTTCCAGAACGATTTTGCCGGGCGCATTGCCCAGCGCATCATGCAAACCGGTAACTCGCTGCGTGATTCGGCGGTACAGCTGGTGGATGCCATCTGGCACGTGGTGATTTATGCGGTGACCTCGCTGGTGCTGTTTGCCGAAGCGGACTGGCGCCTGATGATTCCGCTGGTGATCTGGATTGTGGCGTACAGCGTGTCGCTGAGCTTCTTCGTGCCGCGCGTTAAACAGCGTTCGGTGGTTTCATCGGAAGCGCGCTCAAAATTGATGGGCACCATCGTCGATGGCTACACCAACATCGCCACCATCAAACTGTTCTCGCACAACGATCTGGAGAAGCGTTACGCGCGCGAAGCGATTCAGGAGCAAACCGACAAAACCCAGCACGCCAGCCGCATGGTCACCACCATGGATATCACGCTCTCGACGCTCAATGGCTTGCTGATTGTCAGCACTTCCGGCCTGGCGCTGTGGTTGTGGAGCCAGTCGCTGATCAGCGTCGGCGCGATTGCGCTGGCGACCGGTTTGGTGATCCGTCTGGTGAATATGTCCGGTTGGATCATGTGGGTGGTGAACGGCATCTTTGAGAATATTGGCATGGTGCAGGATGGCCTGAACACCATTGCGCAGCCGCTGAGCGTGCAGGATCAGCCGAACGCGAAAAACATGCAGGTGACGCGCGGCCAGATTCGCTTTGAGGATGTGCGTTTTGATTATGGCGGCAGCCGTCAGGTAATTAATCGCCTCAACCTCAATATCAAACCGGGCGAGAAAATCGGGTTGATTGGGCCGTCCGGCGCCGGTAAATCCACCCTGGTGAATCTGCTGCTGCGGCTGTATGACATCAACAGCGGCCGCATTGTGATTGACGATCAAAACATCGCTGAAGTGACGCAGGAAAGCCTGCGCGGGCAAATCGGCATGATCACCCAGGACACCTCGCTGCTGCACCGCTCGATTCGCGAAAACCTGCTGTATGGTCGCCCGGATGCGACGGAAGAGGAGCTGCAGGCGGCGATTATCCGCGCGCGCGCCGACGAGTTCATTCCGCTGCTCTCCGATCCGCAAGGCCGCACCGGCTTGGATGCGCACGTGGGCGAGCGCGGCGTGAAGCTGTCGGGCGGTCAACGTCAGCGTATCGCCATCGCGCGCGTGCTGCTGAAAGACGCGCCGATTCTGATCATGGACGAAGCCACTTCCGCGCTGGATTCCGAAGTGGAAGCGGCGATTCAGGAGAGCCTGGAAACACTGATGCAGGGTAAAACGGTGATTGCCATCGCGCACCGTCTTTCAACTATCGCCAAAATGGATCGTCTGGTGGTGCTGGAGAAAGGCGAGATTGTCGAGATGGGCAACCACCGCGAACTGTTAGCGCACGGCGGACTTTACGCGCGCCTGTGGCAGCATCAAACCGGCGGTTTTGTCGGCGCGGATTAATCTCCACGCCGATACGGTAAGGCGTCGCGCGCTTCAATTGCCCAGCCGCGCACGCCTTCCCGTTCCTGCAGCAGAAAATCCCCCACAGCATCGCGCAAGCCGGGATGACACAGATAGTGCCATGAGTGCGTGATATGCGGTTCAAAGCCGCGCACCAGCTTGTGCTCGCCCTGCGCGCCCGCATCAAAACGCTGCAAACCTTCCGCGATGGCGAAATCCATGCCCTGATAGAAGCAGGTTTCGAAATGCAGCCGATCAAACTCCGCCAGACAACCCCAATAGCGGCCATACAGCGTGTTGCCGTCCATTAAGCAGAACGCCATGGCGGCTGGTTGGCCTTGTAGCGTCGCGATCACCACGCGAATTGAACGCGCCATGCGCTCCGCCAGCAGGCTAAAGAAGTGGCGCGTCAAATATGGTCGCTGGCCGCGCACCGCATAGGTGTTGGCGTAGCAGGTATAGACGAAATCCCACTGATCTTCGCGCAACTCATCGCCGCGATACCAGCTGAATTCAAAGCCGCTGCTCATCACCTGTTCGCGCTCTTTGCGCAGCTGTTTGCGCTTGCGCGACATCAGCGTGTCGAGGAAATCCTGGAAATCGCGATAGCCTTTGTTGTGCCAGTGATACTGCAAGCCAAGACGTTCCAGCCAATCCGGCTGCTGCTGCATGATTTGATTGGCGAACGGCGTGGTGAAGTTGATGTGCGCGCCGCTCAAACCTTGTTCGTAGAGGTTATCCGGCAGCGCGCTGAGCAGTTTCAGCACCGCGTCTTCGTCGCCCAGCAGGCGTGCGCCGGTCACCGGACTGAACGGAATCGCGCCCAGCCATTTCGGATAGTAAGGAATACCGGCGCGTTGGCAGGCATCCGCCCACGCATGATCAAACACATATTCACCGCGCGAATGGCGTTTGCGATAGCCCGGAATTGCGGCACGCAGCGTGCCGTTTTCGCGCCACATCAGGTGATCCGTCTGCCAGCCGTTTTCGGGCCGCACGCTGCCGCTCTCTTCAAGTGACAGAAGAAAGGCATGGCGTAAAAACGGTTGATCGTCAGGTAACAGCGCATCCCATTCGACGGCGGAGATCTCCGCCAGCGACGACAGATGTAGCAAAGACATTCACGGCTCCCGGCCAGATGAAAGCAGGCGCCTAGTTCAACAGGTTTTCCCGCGTGGGAAAAGGTGCAGCGCACTGAATGTGTAATCACCAGATTTGACCCGATGCGCATTAATGCGCAACCTACGACGTAGGGTCGCCATTCATGGCGACCGATTAACATAAAACGCTGAACTAACAGGAAACGCCATGGATCGACTCGATTGTGACCGCATGTTTGTCGCCGTGCTGGAAGTCGGCAGCTTCGCCGGCGCTGCCGAACGCCTTGGCACCAGCAGCGGCCAGGCGTCGAAGCTGGTTTCCCGGCTGGAGCAGGAACTTGGCGTGCAGCTGTTTAAACGCAGCACGCGTGCGCTGTCGCCCACCGAAGTCGGTCGCGCCTATTACGAGCGGGTAAAAACGCTGCTGGAAGCCTTTGATACGCTGGATGCCACAGTGCGCGACAGCGCCACCACGCCAACCGGCCGCCTGAAGATCAGCGCGCCCGGCACCTTTGGTACCGCCGTGTTAGCCAGCGTGCTGGTGGAGTTCGCGCGCCATTATCCGCAGATCGAACTCGACGTGAACTTCTCCGATCGTGCAGTTAACATCGTTGATGAAGGCTTCGATATGGCGATTCGCATCGGCAAGCTTGACGACAGCAGCCTGATTGCGCGCCGCCTCGGCGATGTACCGATCCGCGTGGCCGCGTCTTCCAGTTATCTGCTGCAACACGGCACGCCACAGCATTGGCGCGATTTGGCGGCACATCAGTGCATCAGCGATACCAACTTCCGCGATCCCTGGCACTGGCCGTTTGTCACGCCGTGTGGCGATAGCGTCAGCATGCCAATTCGCGGTCGTCTCTGTTTCTCAAACACCGAAGCCTGTTTGCAGGCGGCGATTGCCGGATTGGGCATTGCGCGGCTGCCGGGTTTTATTGCCGCGCCCGCTTTGCAGCGCGGTGAAATCGTCTCGATATTAGAGGAGTTCGCCACGCCGCCGCTCGGCTTGTTCGCGCTCTATCCGCCGGCACGTCATCTGGCGCAGAAAACCCGGCTGCTGATCGATTTCCTCGCCGCCCATTTCCAGCAGCATCCGCCCGGCTAATTCCTTCCAATTTGGAAGCAATGAAAGCCATTTTGCCCGGATTATCACCCAACCAGCAGCGCTGTATGCTCACTCCATCAACACATAGGAGAGAAGACGATGCTGGTAAACGGTAAGTGGAGTGCAGAGTGGCATCCGGTGCAAGCCACCGATAAACAAGGCGGTTTTGTGCGCCAGACATCCAGTTTTCGTCACTGGATCACCGCAGATGGTTCCAGCGAATTTTCTGCCGAGCCGGATCGCTATCACCTCTATGTGGCACTGATTTGTCCGTGGGCTTCGCGCACGCTGCTGGCACGCACTCTGAAAGGGCTGGAGAAAGTGATCAGCGTGTCGGTGGTGGAACCGCAGCTTGGCGCGCAAGGCTGGCGCTTCGGTGATTATCCCGGTGCGGACCGCGACTGGCTGAATAAAGCCGAGTACATTCATGAACTTTATACCCGCGCCGATGCCGATTTCACCGGCCGCGCCACCGTGCCGGTGCTGTGGGACAAAAAGACGCAGACCATCGTCAACAACGAGTCGGCCGATATCCTGCGCATGCTGAACAGCGGCTTTGGCGCGCTGGCGGACGATCGCATTGATCTTTATCCCGAAGATCTGCGTGCAGAGATCGACGTGCTGAACGAATCGATCTATCCGCGCCTGAATAACGGCGTGTATCGCACCGGCTTCGCCACCACGCAGGTGAGCTATCAACAGGCGTTTAACGATGTGTTCAGCCAGTTGGATGAGCTGGAGCTGCGTTTGCAGGATGGCCGCACCTTCCTGCTCGGCGAGCGCTTAACCGAAGCGGATATCCGCCTGTTCGTCACGCTGGTGCGCTTTGACGCCGCCTATCACGGCCTGTTTAAATGCAACCTGCGCCGCCTGCGCGACTATCCGCTGCTCGATCGTTATCTCAAGAGTATGCTGTCGGTCTCTGGCGTGCGTCAGACGGTGAATATCGATCACATCAAGCAGGGCTATTATTCGATTAAAGCGCTGAATCCCAACGGCATTGTGCCGGTTGGCCCGGATATGGCGGCCTACGGTTTATAAGGAGCAGTGCGATGGCAAAAGCGTTAGTGATTTTTTTACATGGCGTCGGGAGCAACGGCGACGACCTCGCGGTGCTCGGCGAACATTGGGCGCGCCTGTTGCCAGATGTGGCGTTTGCCTCGCCGAATGCGCCCTATCCTTTTGAACATGCGATGGGTTATCAGTGGTTTAGCCTGACCGGCATCACGTCAGAAAATCGCCCGGCGCGCGTGCGTGAAGCGCGCGCTGCCTTTGATGACACACTGCAACAGCTGATGGCACAACACGACATGGCGGATGCGTGGGACAAAGTGATTCTGGTGGGCTTTTCACAGGGTTCGATCATGGCGCTGGATGCGCTGGCGTCGGGTCGTTATCCGCTGGCGGGCGTGGTGGCATTTTCCGGTCGTCTGGCGTTTGATGGCGCGTTAACTCCGCAACAGTACACGCCTGCGCTGCTGATTCACGGCAAAGCCGATGATGTGATTCCGTTTAGCGAAAGCTCCTCAGCGGAGCAGCGTTTGCAACAGGCTGGCGTGACGGTGGAAGCGCGCTATGAAGCGGCCACCGGCCACACCATTTCATCGCAGGGTGCGATGGATGCCGCCGGTTTCATCGCGCAATGTTTGCAGGATTAAGGCCAGTAACGATTTAACGCCTGCCACGCCTTGTGCGCAGCCACCTCTGCTGGCTGCGCTTTCAACTTATCGTTAAACACTTCAATGCCGACCGGCCCGCTGTAACCGGCACTTTTCAGCTTATCGACAAAGCGTTCGACTTCAATGATGCCATCGCCCGGCAACAAGCGCTGGTGACGTGCGTACTCGCTGAGCGGTTGCTTATCCTGCGGCGGCATTTCGGCCATATCGCACAGTTGCACTTCGTAGATACGATCGGCAGGAATGCCATCCAATTGCGATGCGTCGCCGCCTAACGCGCAGATGTGGAACAGATCGACCACCAAACCGATATTCGGCTGGTCCAGCCGTTGCAGCCGTTCCCACGCCAGCGGCAGCGTATTATCCACGCTGCACCACGCCATCGGCTCATACATGATGCGCATGTTGTAGCGCGCAGCTTCCGAGGCCATCCAACGCAAATCTTCATCAATACGCGATGCTACGCAATCTTCACGCGTGCTTGCGGGTGCCTGAATGGTGTCGCAGCCAATGGTTTGGGCAATCTGAATGAACTGACGCAGCTCTTCGCGTTTTTGCTGGCGCTCACGATCCGGCGCACCGGTGAAATCGCGCAGCACCTGAACATTGGTGAAGCCAAGCTGTAACTGCTTTGCTAACTGTGGCGTACTGGCTTGCACATCGTCGCGCCAGATCTCAACCTGCTCGAAACCGGCGGCGCGTGCGGCACGCAGCTTCTCCTCAGGTTCACCGTTTAACAACACCAGGTTAAGGAATTTGGGGTTACGACGCATGACACAGCTCCTTAATCGTCCGGATAATCGGTGACACATTCTGTGCGTCACGCGCACAGAATGGCGATCAGTATCTACCTCTGAGGAGTTATTTCAAGCCTGAAGGTTATCCCAGCAGGTTTACCACGGCAAAACCGGCGAAGGTCATCAGCAGCGAACCAATAACATGCACCATCACGCTCGACATCGCCCACAGGTATTTGCCGGTTTGCAGCAGCCCGACAATTTCCGCAGAAAAGGTTGAGAACGTGGTTAAGCCGCCGCATAAACCGGTGACAATCAGCAATTTCCAGAAGGGATCGATGTGCGGGTTACGCACGAAGAAAGCCAGTGCCGCACCGATGATAAAACCGCCCACCAGATTCACCATCAAAGTGCCCGGCGGCAGATTGGGAAACAGCGCGTTAAAACGTAATGAGATCAACCAACGCAGCGAACAGCCAACCGCACCGCCCAGTACCACCGCCAGTAACGACTTCAACATAGTTTGGAGCTCCTGAAATGAATTACGCGCAGGGCCGCGGCAGGACAGAATAACACCTGACACACCGCCGTCTCCCGCGCAGGGATACGAGTGTTGTCAGGCGTCATCAGCCGTCTGTAACCAGAACGGCGGTTGGGGGAAGGTGGCACGCCATCACCTTAGGCGGGAGATAATACGCTGGCTTGGCAATGCAGACAATATGCGAGCCAGGTGCGCATTAATGCGCACCCTACGAAAACGTCACCGATCTGTCGTAGGGTCGCCATTCATGGCGACCGAACTTCCTTGAGAACTACCGCTCGAAGTGAATTACGCCTTTAATCAGTTCCCGGTTATTAATCACATCCGCTTCAAAACGTTCCGCCAGCGCTGAAAAATCATAATGACGATTCAGCATCATGTCGGCACGAAGTTGCCCTTTCGCCATCAGTTCGCCGACTTTAGCGAAATCTTCCAGCGTGGCGTTGCGGCTGCCCATCAGCGTGGTTTCTTTCTTATGGAACTCGATATCCGGGATCACCAGATCGCCTTTATGCAGGCCGACAAACACGATGGTGCCGCCGTGACGAATCAGTTTCACCGCGCCGTTCATCGCCGCTGGACTGCCGGTGGCATCGATCACTTTAGCGGCCAAACGTCCGCCAAACTCCGCTTTAAGCTGCGCATCAAAATCGGCGTCTAATGGATTCACCGTCGCCAAACCCAGTTTCTGCGCCACGTGCGCACGGCGCTGCTCGCTGGTATCGGCCACCACCACTTTGGCACCCGCCGCCGCTGCAATCGCGGCCACGCCAAGGCCAATCGGGCCTGCGCCCACCACCAAAACCTGCTCATCCGCCGCAACGGCCGCACGGCGCACCGCATGGGCGCTGATCGCGAAAGGTTCAATCAGCGCGGCGGCTTCGGGATCAACATCATCTACCGCCAGCAAATTGCTGCTCGGCACACTAAGAAATTCGCAGAACCCGCCATCCTGATGCACACCAATCACCGAGATGTTTTCGCAGCAGTTGGTTTTGCCGCTCAAACAGGCATCGCACTGCTGGCAGGCAACGTAGGGAATTAGCGCCACGCGCTGGCCCAGCCTAAAGCCGCTGGCCTGGCTACCGAGTTCCACCACTTCGCCACACAACTCATGTCCCAACACGCGTGGATAGCTGAAGAACGGCTGATTGCCGGCCCAGGCGTGGATATCGGTGCCGCAAATCCCAGCGGCGATGGGTTTGATCAGAACTTCATTGGCGGCGGGTGTCGGCTTCGCGCGCTGCTGCCACACCATCTGGCGCGGCTCGGCGACCACCAGCGTTTTCATTGTTGTCATAGGCTTCTCCTGTGCTGTTGTCGCAGTTATGGCGAAAATCGCCGATGACAGCTTTTTGCGTTGGGGGAAGTGTGAAGCCAACCGCTTTTTTTGGGCTTTGTATGGTTTTTAATAGATAAAAAACCGGAGACGCGCATGAGCCGCAGCCAGAACCTACGTCATAACGTGATTAACCAGATGCTGGAAGGCATTGCCAAACGGCATATCCGTTCGCCGTTGCCACCGCAGGCGGCGCTGGCCGAAATGTTCAACATCAGCCGCACCACGGTGCGCCACACCTTGCAGCATCTGCATGAGCGCGGCGTGCTGGATAAGGTGGATGAAACCTACGTTATCGTGCGCGATCCCAGCGATGAAGATGGTTTTAACGCCCTGACGCCGCCGATTGATCAGCAGGCGCTGCAGTTTGAGCAGACCTTTTTCAACCTGATTAATCAGCGTCAGCTGATGCCGGGCGATACTTTTAGCGAGCTGCAGTTAGCGCAGCAGGTGAAGGTCAGCCCGATTGTGGTGCGCGAATTCCTGCTGCGTTTTATGCGTTATGACCTGCTGGAGCCAGTGAGACGCGGACAGTGGCGCATGAAGAAGTTCGATCAGAAGTATGCCGAGAACCTGTTTGAGCTGCGTGAAATGCTGGAAACCCACGCGCTGACGCGTTTTCTCAATCTGCCTTCGCAGGATGAGCGCTGGATGCAGGCGCGCGACCTGCTGGATCGCCATCGTTCAATGCGTGACACCATCGCCAGCAATTACCGCCACTTCGCCGCGCTGGATAAAGAGATGCACACGCTGATTCTCTCCGCCGCCAACAATCCGTTTTTTAATCAGTCGCTGGAGATTATTTCCGTGATTTTTCACTCGCATTATCAATGGGATGAAACCGACCTCAAGCAGCGCAATATTGTGGCGCTGGAGGAGCATATGGCGATTCTGACGGCGCTGATTAGCCGTCAGGATGTCGAAGCCTTGTGCGCCCTGCACAATCATCTCGGCACCGCTAAGACATCGATGATCCGATCTATCCGTCAGTACAATTAAAAACCGATTAAAAACCACAAAGCATTAGCTCCCGCACGAATCTGAAACATCTCCGCAACATCCCGATCTGATTGCTTCTAGTCTCGAAGTCAATCCGTTGGGGCAGCACCTTTTTGCTGCCGCAGGATCCCACTCAAACGCATAACGATAAGTACCCAGATCCGGGAGGTCGCAATGGAAAATACTTCGGCTCGTGGCCGCGAAAACGCGCCACAACCGGCTGCAGACGGGCAAGATTTTATCCCGGCACGCAGTGACGTGGTGCGCTCGCCGCGCATCAGAAAGATCCAGATTACCGCCATGTTGCTGCTGCTGTTCGCCGCCATGATCAACTATCTCGATCGCAGTTCGCTGTCGGTCGCCAATATGACCATCCGTGGAGAACTGGGTTTATCTGCGACCGAAATTGGCGTGCTGCTGTCAGCGTTTTCACTGGCGTACGGCTTAGCACAGCTGCCGTGCGGAGCGCTGCTCGATCGCAAAGGGCCGCGCATCATGCTGGCGATTGGCATGTTCTTCTGGTCGCTGTTCCAGGCCGCGGCCGGTTTGGTGCATAACTTCACCCAATTTATTTTGGTGCGTATCGGTTTAGGTATTGGTGAAGCGCCGATGAACCCGTGCGGCGTCAAGGTGATCAACGACTGGTTCAACATCAAAGATCGTGGCATGCCGATGGGTATGTTTAATGCCGCCTCGATGATTGGTTTATCCATCGCGCCACCGATTCTGGCCGCGATGATGATGGTGATGGGTTGGCGCGGCATGTTTGTCACCATCGGCGTGCTCGGCATGTTCCTCGCCATCGGCTGGTATCTGATGTACCGCGATCGCGATAACAACAAGCTGAGCGGCGAAGAGATTCACTATCTGCAGGCGGGCAGCGTGGCATCGCGCAAAGAGCCGCTGAGTTTTGCCGAGTGGCGCGGCCTGTTCAAGCAGCGCACCATGTGGGGCATGATGATTGGCTTCAGCGGCATCAACTACACCGCATGGCTGTACATCGCGTGGCTGCCGGGCTATCTGCAATCCACTTACAACCTCGACCTGAAAAGCACCGGTTTACTGGCGGCGATTCCATTCCTGTTCGGCGCGGCGGGCATGCTGCTGAACGGTTATGTGGTCGATGCGCTGGTGCGTCGTGGCCATGATGCGGTGAAAGTGCGTAAGGTCTCTATCGTCACTGGCATGCTGTTGTCTGCTGCGTTTACCGCTTTCGTAACGCGTGCCACCGACACCACCAGCGCGGTGACCATGATCGGTATGGCGCTTTTCTGTATCCACTTTGCCGGTACATCGTGCTGGGGTTTGATTCACGCCAACGTCACGGCGCGCATGACCGCCTCGGTTGGCAGCATCCAGAACTTCGCCAGCTTCGTGTTCGCCTCGTTCGCGCCAGTGATCACCGGTTGGGTGCTGGATACCACCAAGTCGTTTAGCCTGGCGTTGATGATTTGCGCCGGTGTCACAGTGGTGGGTGCGCTGGCGTATTTGCTGCTGGTGCGTAAACCGATTACCGATGGGGTTTGAATGGTCGCCAGGAATGGCGTAATACATGTCCATTAAGCGCAGTGCGACTTTCGTTCGCCATGTGCTGAGGCAGTTGCAGTAACTTCATGCGGCGACCGAGCAGAGGGCGTCTGGCCACGCCCTCTGCACTCCCGGGCCCTGCGCCAGCCCAACCCGCCGCTGCGCGGTACCTTCACTCATTCGCGATTCCTGACGGACCGGTGTCGATTCGCTCCTGCTCAACGCCACCTCTCGCCGCATCCATGCGGCTCATCCTGGAATCCCTCACTCGTTCAGCGGATTGGGATGTCGCCTCAACACCCGCGCTGCAGCAGCATTGCGTTTTCTTAACTCACAATCGCTACAAACTCCGTAGGGTCGCCATTCATGGCGACCTGGTGCGCATAAATATGCGTACCGGCAATCGGCATTACGACGGGCGGGTGAAAAACTGCGATTCACATTGGCGCGCGATCTCCCACAGCTTGTTGCGAATAACCTGTTTCAGCTGCAGCGTGGATTGCGACTGCGGCTGATCGCGGCGGCTGATTAACATCACTTCAAACGGTAGCGGCTGCGCGACCGGCAACAGCTTGAGCTGGTCGGCATAACGGCAGGCGGTAAACAGATCGACAATCCCGACGCCACCGCCCGCCAGCACCATATCGGCAATCACCGAATAGGTTTTGATCGACAGCGAAACCGCTGGATTGAGCCCTTTATCGCGCAGCGCGCGGTGCAGCACGCGACCGAGCGGATCCTGATTCTGCATCATCAGCAGATTGTTGGCGCACAGCCACTCCAGCGTCACCGGCTCATTGTGGGTGTGATCGCGCGGCAGCAACGCCACCATCGACGACTGAAACAGCGGCTCCGCCAGTAAATCCGCATCCACCTGCTGACCAAACACCAGCGCGAAATCGAGCTGATTAGCCATGATCATGCCGCACAAGGTGCTGAAATGCTCGGTGACCAATTCCACGCTGACCGATGCCGCCTGTTGTCGCCAGTTCACCAGCGCCGGCGCTAACACCATCTGACCAAACGCATGAGCGGCACCGACGCGCACCGTTTGCCCTTCGCCGCGCCGCAGTTGCTCGGTGAGCTGGGTAATCGCCTGTAAACGCTGATAGATATCTTCCACTTCCGGTAGCAAACGCCGCCCTTCTGCGGTCACCACCATGCCCTGCGCACGCCTTTCAAACAGCGCAAAACCAAGCTGCTGCTCGGCGTGATTGAGCACGCGGCTGACATTCGGCTGCGACACATTCAGCAAACGCGCCGCCGCACTGATGCTACCGGTCTGCACAATCGCCTGAAACACTTCAATATGCCGCAGCCGCATGATTATTCGCCCCAGGTGGCTTCAAGCACGCGCAGCCAGTTGCCGTGGCAAATCTTCTCCAGCAGCTCCCGCGAATAGCCGCGTGCTGCCAGCGCCTGCACCAGCAGCGGGAATCCGGCCACGTCTTTCAGATCGCCCGGCATGGTGGCGCCATCAAGATCTGAACCAAAACCAACGCCATCTTCCCCGACTTTTTCCAGCAGATATTCTACGTGACGCACAATAGCATCGACGCCGGTCGGCGCATGGCGATCGCCATCTTCGCGCAGGAACGGCACGGCAAAATTGACGCCAACAAAGCCGTTGGTTTCGGCAATCGCCGCCAGCTGGCGATCGGTGAGATTACGTGACTGCGCGCTGATCGCATGCGCGTTGGAGTGGCTCGCCACCAGCGGCGCATCGCTGATTTCCGCCGTATGCCAGAAGCCTTTCTCATCCATATGCGACAAATCAACCATGATGCGGCGGCGATTACAGTCGCGCACCAGCTGCTTGCCCGCAGCCGTCAGGCCATTGCCGATATCCGGCGACGAAGGATAGAGGAACGGCACACCGTCGCCGAACTGATTCGGGCGGCTCCACAGCGGCCCCAGCGTGCGCAAGCCGCTGGCATACAGCATGTCGAGCAGCTCGCCGTGGGTATCCAGCGCTTCAGCACCTTCCACGTGCATCACCACCGCTAACACCTTGTTTGCCATGCAGTGGCGGATATCGCGCACGCTGCGGCAAATCTTCATCTGGCCGTTCGAGGCCTGCTCAATGCGTAGTAGCAGCGCCAGCATAGAAAACGTCGCGTCGCGCGCTGAGTTGATAATTTCCTGAGGAAAATCTGCGAGGTCTGGCGCACTTCTTGCAATCAGAGGGTGGGACGGCACCCAGGTGGCGAAAATGCCGCCTAACATATTTCCCTGACGGATACGCGGAAAGTCCATTTGGCCCGTTTTGGTGCCAGTGAAAAATGCATTAACCGCGTCCGGCTGATGGTGCTGCCACAGCTTATTCAGCACATCGTTGTGGCCGTCAAAGACCGGAATATCGAGGGTAATCGAGTCAGACATGTTGTTCAGTTCCATGTTCGGGGGAAAGCGCAGCACTGCCAGCTGGCGGAGCAAATTGCACCAAAAAAGGGCGAGCACACGCGCGTGAAACAAATGGCTTAGAGCCGGTATTAATCCTCCGGCAGGTGCGTAAAGTCAAGACAAAAAACAATCAAATAACAATTTTTTATTTTACTTATCAATCAGTTGGGAGTTTACATGGTTACCAGAAGACGTTTTCTTGCAGGATGCACTGCTGTACCTGTTGTTTCCTACCTCAGCCTGAATTCTTCCTTTGCCGCGACGCCGCCGACCATGCTGGTGATCGCGATGCAGCTCGATAACATCACCAGCCTCGATCCACACGAAAGCTTCGAAGCCACCGGCGGCCAGATTTGCGGCAACCTCTATCAACGTTTAGTCACGCCCGATCCCAAGCAAGCCGACAAAGTGATTGGTCAACTGGCGCAAAGCTGGGATGTCAGCAGCGATAACGGCACTTACACTTTCCATCTCGATCCGGCAGCTAAATTCGCCGATGGATCGCCGCTCACCGCAGAAGACGTGGCGTTCTCGATTGAACGTATCGTCAAGCTGGACAAGAGCCCGGCCTTTATTATCAACCAGTTCGGCTTTACCAAAGATAACGTGACGCAGCTGGTGACCGCGAAAGATGCGCACACCGTTGAGATGAAACTCGGCGCGCCGGCGGCCGAAACCTTCCTGCTCTACTGCTTGTCCGCCACCGTCGGCAGCATCGTGTCGAAGAAAGCCTGTCTGGCGAACCAGCAGAACAATGACTTCGGTAACGGCTGGCTGAAACAACACAGCGCCGGTTCCGGAGCCTTTACCCTGCGCACCTGGAATGCCAGCGAAACGGTGATTCTGGAGATTAGCCCGCAATATGCAGGATCAAGCAAAACCAAACGCGTGATCCTCAAACACATCGCCGACCCGGCCGCGCAGGCGCTGATGCTGAAAAAAGGCGATGTCGATGCCGCGTATGACCTCACCACCGAACAGCTGCTGCAGGTGAAAAACGACAGCAGCGTGTCGCTGGTGAATCAGTCGCTGTCGGCCATCATGCTGATGTCGTGCAACACCAATAATCAGTACCTGAAAAAACCGCAGGTGTGGCAGGCGCTGAAGTGGGCGCTGGATTACGAAAGTATCCAGAAAAACATTCTGTCGATGAGTTTTGTTACCCATCAAAGCTTCCTGCCGAGCGGCTTCCCGGCGGCGCTGGACGATACGCCATTCCACAAAGATCTGGCGAAAGCCAAAGCGCTGCTGGCCGAAGCGGGTTACCCGGACGGTTTCGAAATCACCCTCGATCACTACTCAATGCAACCGTATCCGGACATCGCGCAGGCGATTCAAACGCAGTTGGGCGCGATTGGCATCAAAGTGTCACTGATCGCCGCCGAAAACCGTCAGGTTCTGACCAAAATGCGCGCGCGTCAGCATCAGCTGGCATTGACGGTTTGGGGAGCCGATTACTTTGATCCTAACTCCAACACCGAAGCCTTCTGCGTTAACACCGACAACAGCGATAACGCGCGTGCGCGTACGCTGGCATGGCGCTGCAGCTGGTCAGACGATGAATTCAACAAACTCACCGAGCAGGCGTTACATGAGCCGGATCCGGCGAAGCGTATCGCGCTCTATCAGCAGATTCAGCAGTTAGGCCGCGAGAAGAGCCCGTTCATTTTCATGATGCAGAAGACCAAAAACGTGGCCACCAGCAAAGCGCTGAGTGATGTTCACATGACCGTGCTGGAGCAGTGGCCGTATGCGCAGGTGAAAAAAGCCTGATGCCGTTACTGAAGAGAATCGTCAGCACCCTGGGAAGCCTGGTGTTGACGCTGTTTGGTCTGTCGGTTTTGACCTTTTTCATTGGCCGCGTCATGCCCACCGATCCGGTGCTGGCGGCGGTCGGTGATAACGCACCGCAATCGGTGGTTGAGCGCGTGCGTGCGGAAATGGGGCTGGATCAGCCCCTTTACGTGCAGTTTGGTCACTACCTCAATCAACTGCTGCATGGCGATCTCGGTAAATCGATTCTCACCTCGAATCCGGTGATTACCGATATCGCCCGCTTCTTCCCCGCCACCATGGAATTGGCGACGGCGGCGATCATCATCGCGGCGCTGATCGGCATTCCACTCGGCGTGTGGGCGGCGGTGCGTCAACGTTCGTGGGTCGATCAAACCATTCGCGTCATCTGTCTCGCAGGCCATTCGCTGCCGGTATTCGTGCTGGCGCTGCTGAGCCTGCTGGTGTTCTACGCGGTGCTCGGCATTGCGCCCGGTCCCGGACGGCAGGACATCATCTGGCAGGATATGGTGCCGCAGGTTACCGGCTTCCTCACCATCGATTCGCTGCTGGCCGGGGAAACCGACGCCTTCTGGGATGCGCTGGCGCACATGGCGCAGCCGGTGCTGATTCTGGCCTACTTCAGCATGGCCTACATCACGCGTATGACGCGCACCTTTATGCTTAACGCGCTGAGCGGCGAGTTCGTGATCACCGCGCGCGCCAAAGGTTTGTCGTCACGGCGGGTGATTTGGCGGCATGCGTTTCCCACCGTGGCGGTTCAGCTGGTCACGGTGCTGGCGCTGACCTACGCCGGATTGCTGGAGGGCGCGGTGGTGACGGAAAACGTCTTCGCCTGGCCCGGTATCGGCCAATATCTCACCACGTCGCTGATGAACGCCGACATGAACCCGGTAATCGGCGCAACTTTGCTGGTCGGCACCGTGTATGTGCTGCTCAATCAGCTGGCTGACCTTCTCTATCGACTTTGGGACCCGCGCGTAAAATGATCTTCTTCTCACGAGAATGGCTGCTCGACGATACGCCCGCCAATCGTCGCCAGGCGGTGTGGGGTCGGCGTTATCGCCTGTGGCTCAGCCTGCGCAGTAATCCACTCGCGATGGCCGGACTGCTGGTGGTGGCGGTGATGCTGCTGCTGGCGCTGTTTGCGCCGTGGCTGACGCCGTTCGATCCTGGCGTGCAGCATCTGGAAAACCGCCTCGCAGCACCTTCCGCCGCGCACTGGCTCGGCACCGATGAACTGGGCCGCGATGTCTGGACGCGCATTATCTACGGCGGCCGCACCACGCTCGGCATGGTAATCGCTGTGGTGCTGCTTACCGCGCCGCTCGGCCTGCTGATTGGCTGTATCGCCGGTTATGCCGGCGGTTTCATCGATAAAGCGCTGATGCGTTTGACCGACATCTTCCTCGCCTTCCCGCGTCTGATTCTGGCGCTGGCGTTTGTCGCAGCGCTGAAACCCGGCGTTGAGAGCGCGATTCTGGCGATTGCCCTGACATCGTGGCCGCCGTATGCGCGCCTGGCACGCGCTGAAACCCTGCAGTTCCGCCACAGCGACTTTATCGCCGCCAGCCGTCTGACGGGCGCGTCGCCGCTGCGCATTATTCTGCGCCACATCATGCCGCTGTGCGTGCCGAGCCTGATTGTGCGCGTCACGCTGGACATGAGCTCCATCATTATCACCGCCGCCAGCCTTGGCTTCCTTGGCATGGGCGCGCAGCCGCCGTCACCGGAATGGGGCACGATGATCGCCACCGCACGTCGCTTCCTGTTCAGCGAATGGTGGGTGCCATTAATGCCGTGTATCGCGATTTTCCTGACGTCATTGGCGTTTAACTTTCTCGGCGACGGTCTGCGTGACGTGCTGGATCCCAAGGAGCGCTAAATGTTGGTGGAAATCGAGAACCTGCGCGTTGCTTTCCGCTCGCGCAGCGAAACCTTTGAAGCAGTGCGCGGCGTCAGTTTTAGCGTTGGCCGCGAGAAGTTCGCCATTGTCGGCGAAAGCGGTTCCGGCAAGTCGCTGACCGCGCGCAGCCTGATGCAGTTATTGCCGGGCAATGCGGAAGTCAGCGCCGATGTGCTGCGCTTCGACGGTATCGATCTGCGCGGTGCCAGCGAGAAAGTGCTGCGCAAAATTCGCGGCAAGCGCGTCGGTTTTATCCTGCAGGACCCGAAATATTCACTCAACCCGGTGATGACCATCGGCCAGCAGATTGCCGAAGCCTGGCGCGAGCACAAAGGCGGCAGCCATAAAGCGGCGATGCAGGCGGCGATTGAGCTGCTGGAGCAGGTGAAGATTCGCGACCCTGAAGCCGTGGCAAAACGCTATCCGCATGAAGTCTCAGGCGGCATGGGCCAGCGCGTGATGATTGCGATGATGCTGGCGCCCGATCCGGAACTGTTGATCGCCGATGAACCCACCAGCGCGCTGGATGCCACGGTGCAGGCGGAGATCCTCAAGCTGATTGACGAGTTAGTATCGGCGCGCGGCATGGGGCTGATCCTGATCAGCCACGATTTGCCGCTGGTGTCGCACTTCTGCGATCGCGTGGCAGTGATGTACGCCGGCCGCATCGTCGAGCTGCTCGATGCCGGGCAGTTGCAGCAGGCGCAGCATCCATATACGCGCGGTTTGCTGGCGTGTTTGCCGTCGTTACGCCATCCGCGCGAGCGTTTACCCGTATTGCAGCGCGATGCCGCGTGGCGCGAATAATTATCGGCGCACAGCGTAGGGTCGCCATTCATGGCGACCGTTTAAATGGACGCACAGAATTTACAGGCTTCCCATGATTCAAATCGATAACCTGCGTATCAACTTCGGTACGCACACGGCGGTGAAAGACGTCAGCTTCTCGGTCGGTAACGGCGAAAGCTTTGGCCTGGTCGGTGAAAGCGGCTCGGGCAAATCCACCATCCTGCGCGCGCTCGCTGGGCTGAATGCCGACTGGCAAGGCAGCATGTTGTTTGGCGGCATGCAGCTCAGCGCCAAACGCAGCCGCGCCTTCTATCGTCAGGTGCAGATGGTGTTTCAGGACCCGTTTGGTTCGCTGCATCCGCGTCAAACCATCGATCGCATCCTGCACGAACCGCTGCTGGTGCATCAGCTCGATCGCGCCGAACAGCGCATCAGCCAGGCGTTAGGCGAAGTGGGCTTGCCCGCCTCGGTACGCTTCCGCTATCCGCATCAGCTGTCGGGCGGCCAGCGTCAGCGCGTGGCGATTGCACGCGCGTTGATCGCCGAACCGGAAGTGCTGCTGCTGGATGAGCCGACCTCCGCACTTGATGTGTCGGTGCAGGCCGAAATCCTCAATTTACTCAGCGACCTACGCAGCGAGCGCAAACTCACCTACATTATGGTGACGCACAACCTCGCGGTGGTAACGCATCTGTGTCAGCGCATTGGCGTGATGCAGAATGGCGAGATGGTGGAGCAGCTGAGCGCCGACGATCTGCGCGCGCGGCGCATCCAGCATCCGCATACCGCCCAACTTTTCGATCTCAGCATGACGCTGGAGGAACCGGCATGACCGCTAACTGGCAACGCGCCGCGGATGTCGCACAACAGATCACTGAAAGCTGGCAACAGCCGGGCGCGCCGGGCGGCGCAATGGTTCTGTTTGATGCGCACCAGATTCACTCAACCCACTGCGTAGGATTGGCCGATTTGGCGCAGCAAACGCCGTTCAGCGCCGACAGCGTGGTGCGTTTCGCCTCCATCACCAAACATCTGTTCGCCGCGCTGGTGACCGGGCCGGGACGTCGCTACCTCAAGCTCGACGATACGCTGGCGCAGCATCTGCCGCAGCTGAGCGGAGCCAACGGCCAAGTCACCGTAGGCCAGGCGCTGGATATGAGCAGCGGTTTGCCGGACGTGCGCGAAACCTTATCGCTGCTGGGATTGTCGGTGTACAACGCCACCCGCGCCGACGACCTGCTGGATTTTATCGCGCACGAAGGCGAGCTCAACTATGCGCCCGGCAGCGAAATCTCCTACACCAACACCGGCTATCGGCTGGTGGAAGAAGCGCTGAAAGCCAAAGGCGTGTTATTCAATGATCTGCTGCAGCAGTACATCTGCGATCCGCTGGATATCAACCTGATTGCGCCGGAAAGCTGGTTCGATATCGTGCCTGGTTTGGTGCCTGGCTACTGGCAAAACGGCGCGCAGTGGCAGCTCTCCAGCGCCGGTTTGCATCTCTCGGCATCGGGAAGCGTGACCGGCAGCCTGAATCATCTGACGCGCTGGCTGCAAAGCCTGCTGGCCGATAACGGACCGGGCGCAGGCGTGCTGCAACGCCTGAGCGCGCCGCGTAATCTCAACGATGGCCGCACCAGCGGGTACGGTTTGGGCATTACCAGCTCGACGCTCGGCAGCCAGACGCTGTTTGGTCACGGCGGTTCGCATGCCGGTTATAAGAGCTATTTCCTGCTGCATCCGGAACTGAAAATCGGCGTGGCGCTGGTCGCCAACCGCGAAGATGTCACCACGTCGGAAAGCGTGCTGCAGGTGATGGCGGCGCTGCTCAACCGCGCGTTACCGGAGAAAGGACACGATTTAACGCCCGGGCTTTACGTGGCGCAAGACGCCGCCGACTGGCTGGACATCAAGGGCGTGACCGCCACCTGGCTTGGCGCAGGCGAAACTTTGTGGCGTGACGATGTGCACGGCACGGCGGTGTCGCTCTCCAGCACTTTCCCGATGCGGTTACGTCATGATGGTGCGGCGATTGTTGGAGAGATTGGGCATGCCGCACGACGTTTTGTGCCGGTACAAGCCGATCAGGCCAGTCTCGATAATCTGCAGGGCCGCTGGTTCGCGCCGCAGTGGCGCAGCGAGTTGGTGATTGAGGGCGAAAGCTTAATCATGGGCATCGGCCCGGCGGCGATTCGTGCGCGTTTGCAGTCGCTGGGTAACAATCGGCTATTAGCCACCGCGCAAGATGGACCGTGGGAGAAGCGCTTCGCGATTGCGCGCGAAGGCGATACGCTGCGGCTGATGCTGAACCGCAGCCGCATCATTAAATTTGTACGTTAAGACATCGTAGGGTCGCCATTTATGGCGACCGTTTTACGCCATCGCTGCGTGGGTTTTATGCCACGCGGTGACGTAATTTTCCGATCTTTTCGATTTCCACTTCAATCTCATCGCCGGGGAACATAAACAGCGGTGGCGTGCGTTTTTTACCTACGCCGCCCGGTGAACCGGTGATGATCACATCGCCTGGCGACAGCGGGCTGAACGCGGAAATGTACTCGATAATCTTCGCCACCGGATGCACCATGCTGGCGGTGGTGTCGTTCTGCACTTCGCGCTGATTGAGCCAGGTTTTGATCGCCAGCTGCTGCGGATCGGGGATCTCGTCGGCGGTAGTCATCCACGGCCCGAAACCGCCGGTTTGCTGCCAGTTTTTCCCGGCGGTGAACCAGGTAAACTGCATGTCGCGCACCGTGGCATCCATAAAGCAGCTGTAACCCGCAACGTGATTCAGCGCATCGGCGGCTTTCACCTGATAGGCCGCTTTGCCAATGATCACCGCCAGTTCGCCTTCGTAATCAAATTCCTGCGTGGTAGCGGGTTTCAGCAGCGGCTGCTCGTGCGCCGCCAGCGAATCCGCGAAACGCACAAACAGCGTCGGCGCTTCAATCGTCTCGGCGAACTCTTTGCGTTTGTCGGCGTAGTTCATGCCAACGCAGAACACTTTGCCGGGATTTTCCACCACCGGCAGGAAGCGAATGGCGCTAAACGGATGATCAACCGGCTGTGACACGAAGGCGTCGAGATCGCTTAACGCGCCGCGTTGCAGCAAGGTTTTCAGGTCCGGGCAGTCAGCGCCGAGACGCGCGCCGATATCAATCACGCCCTCTTGCTGCACGATACCGTAACTTTTTCTTTCCTGGTCAATAAGATAAAAACTGCAGAGCTGCATGACTGCCTCGTTGTTATATATAAATTGCGCGCAGGTTAGCAAAATTCAGCAGGAAATGCGGACCGACCTGATGATTTAGCGCGGTCGCCATAAATGGCGCCCCTACGATCACGATTGTGTACTTGCCAGATAGGAGAAGGCGCTCAGCAGGCTGATTAACGTGTTCATGTTGTCGGCGCGATAGCCAACGGTGACCGCGTCAATGCGCGTCACGCCGGGAATCAGGCTGAACAGATCCGCCAGCACCGGTTTGCTGGCTTGCAGCTGCATCTCATAAGGCGCGCTCAGCCGCGTGGTGCTGATCTGGCGTTTGCGCTGCACCGCAGCAGTTGCCGCAGCGCGAATGGCGTTTTGCGCTGCCTGCGGGCTGATGGATTCTGCACAGGTATGCGAGATGGCGCGTTTCACGCAGACGTAATCCACCGAGGGATAATGCTCGGCAATCCAGCCTTTGAGCTGATCGTCACCGCTCACCAGCCACAGCGGCGTGCCCTGTTCGGCAGCAGCTGCGGCGTAGATGTCGGTCTCGCCCATCACCTTGCCGTTGATGTGAATGCGCCAGAACGCACGGCCATTAATGGTGTGCGCCAGCACGCCGGGTTCGCCCGCCGCGCTGTGATAGCCGATAAAGAACAGGCCATCAAACGGTTGCTGCTCAATGCCTTCCACCATCGATAAGCCGCGCGGTTTGCCCTGCACCATGCGCGCGCGGGGATCAATATTTTCCGCGCGCAGGTTGGTCATCTGCGCGTGGCTGTCGGCCACCACCACTTCTGTTGCGCCACCGGCAAAGGCGCCATCGATGGCGGCGTTAACTTCCTGTTCCATGAGTCCGCGCGCCAGTTGGTATTCCGCGTGGCCGGGAGAACACTGTTCCGGGCGCATTACGCCGGCGATGCCTTCGATATCGGCAGAGATGAAGATTTTCATGAGGTTGGGGTTCCGTGCGTTTATTGGCAGAGGTCGCCATGAATGGCGACCCTACGATGCAGCTAATCGATCTAATACTTCGGTTAACGACGGGCGATGATGGCCGCGGAAACCGGTGACGGCTTCGGCGCTGAGTAAGGCATCCAGCACCGCGTGTTCGGTGGCATCGGCGGCGGCGGCGAGCAGCGGTTCCAGCGTGGATTCTTCTGGCGGTTGCGGCTGTGGCTGGGTGGAAAATGCCACTGCAATATCGCCCGAACCGTGGCCCCAATAGCTGCCCAGGCGCCCCAAACCGGCCCCGGCGCGTTTGGCGATGCGCTTCAGCTGACGCGCATCAAGCGGTGCATCGGTCGCCATAATAATGATGATGGAACCGGCATCGCGTTGCGGCGTCAGTTCCGGCAGCAGCGGCGCGATCATTTCACCCAGGCGCACGCCATCCAGCGTCAGCGCGGTCAATGCGCCGAAGTTCGCCAGCACCAGCACGCCCAGCGTGGCATTGAGCGACGGAATGATGCGCGAGGCCGTACCAATGCCGCCTTTCAAACTGAAACAGCTCATGCCGCGCCCGGCACCAACGCTGCCGCGATCGAAATCTGCAGTGGCGTCATAGAGTGCTTGCTGCGCCATCGTCTCGGTGATCGCCAGCGCCTGAATATCGTTGAGCCAGCCGTCGTTGCACTCCAGCGCCAGCGGATTGACCGTGGGCAAGCTGCGGCCCAACTCGCTGTTGCGGCTGATGGCATCGCGCACCAGCGTGGTAAACAGCGTGCCGACCGCCAGCGTGTTGCTTAGCAATATCGGCGTTTGCAGCACGCCCAACTCTTCAACCTGCACCAGGCCAACCGGCTTGGCGAAACCGTTAAACACCGCCGCCGCACAAGGCAGCGGCTGGGTAAACAGATTGTCGCCCGGCGGCACAATCGCGGTGACGCCGGTTTGCCGTTCGCCATCGGCTAACGTGTAGTGACCGACGCGCACGCCCGGCACATCGCTAATGCGATTAGTTGGCCCGCTGGCGCTGCGCGGTTGTCCCAGTTGGCGCTCGCTGCGCCAGCGTTGCAGCAGCAGGTCGCGCTGCAGTTGTTGAAAGTCCATGCTTAGCCCTTCAGTTTGGGATCGAGCGTATCGCGCAGCGCATCACCCAGCAGGTTAAACGCCAGCACGGTAATAAATATCGCCAGACCCGGAAACACGCTGACATGCCACAAGCCAGCCATCATCATGCTGCGGCTCATCGCCAGAATATTGCCCCACTCCGGCACATCGGGTTCCGGGCCGAGGCCGATAAAACTCAGCCCGGCGGCGGTCAGAATACTGGTGCCGATACGCATAGTGAAATAGACAATCACGTTTGACAGCGTGCCCGGCAGAATGTGGCGCAGCAGAATCACGCGATCCGGCGCACCGGCACAGCGCACCGCTTCAACATACGCTGCCTGTTTCAGCGACAGCGTGGACGCACGCACGATGCGGGCAAACACCGGCACGCTGAAGATCGCCACTGCAATAATGACGTTGTTGAGTCCCGGACCGAGAATCGCCACCACCGCAATCGCCAGCAGCATGCCGGGAAAGGCGAACAACACGTCGGAGCCACGCATAATCAGCATATCGATCCAGCGTCCGTAATAGCCCGCCAGCATGCCGAGCAGCACGCCAACCACCATGCCGAGCGTTACCGACAACACGCCGACATACAGCGAGATACGCGCGCCAAAGATGATGCGGCTGAACAGATCGCGACCCAGTTCATCGGTACCCATCCAGTGCGTGCTGGACGGCGGCGATGACAGCGCCATCCAGTCGGGTGCCATCGGATCCCATGGCGCCAGCCAGGGTGCGAAAATGGCCACCAGCACCAGCAGCAGCACAAAGCCGCCGGAGACCAGCGCCAGCGGATTACGCACCAGCGCGTGCAGAAAATCGCGCCACGGCGAACGGATCGCCTCCTGCGCGTGGGCAGGCAGAGATTGCAGACTCATCAGGGCTCCTGTCGCAGGCGAATCGCTGGGTTGACCACGGCATACAGCAGATCGACCAGCAGGTTAATGACAATAAATTCAAACACGAACAGCATGACTAACGCCTGGATCACCGGCTGATCCTGCGCCTTGATCGACTCGATCAACAGCCAGCCCAATCCCGGCCAGTTGAACACGCTCTCGACCACGATCGATCCGCCGAGCAGAAAACCGAACTGCAAACCGAGCATGGTGATCACCGGGATCAACGCATTGCGCATCACGTGTTTCCACGTCACCAGCCGATTGCGCAGCCCTTTGGCTTTGGCGGTGCGCACGTAATCTTCCTGCGCCACTTCGAGAAATGCCGAGCGGGTGAAGCGCGCCATCACCGCCGCCACCGAGGAACCGAGCGTGATTGCCGGTAACACGATGTCGCTGGGTTGGTTAAAGCCGCTGACGGAGAACAGGCCAAACGGCATGGCGACGAACTGGATTAGCAGCAGGCCGAGCCAGAAAGTGGGCATCGAGATGCCGCCAACGGCGACGCTCATTAAGGTCCAGTCCTGCCATTTACCGCGTTTCAGGGCGGCAAATACGCCGAGGAATAGGCCCAGAATCACCGACCAGGCAAAACCGGCCAGCGCCAGCCACAGCGTGGGCATAAAGCCCTGTTTGATCACTTCCAGCACCGGCTGTTGAGTGCGATAAGTGACGCCCAGATCGCCGCGCAGCAGGCCGCCGATCCAGTTGATATATTGCTGCGGCAGCGGATCGTTGAGTCCGAGATGCTGACGCGCTGCTTCCACCGCGGCCAAAGGCGCATCCGGTCCGGCGTAGATACGCGCCGGATCGCCAGGCAGCAGTTTGATGAAGCCGAAGACCAGCAGCGAGACCACCAGCAATACGGGGATCATCTCCAGCAGTCGGCGAATGATGTATGCGAACATGCGGTTCCTTTTGGTTGGGTGCGGATTGTTCCAGGTGCGCATGAATGCGCACCCTACAACGTAGGGTCGCCATGAATGGCGACCGCCAACCTTTACTTAAACGTCGCCTGATTAAACAGGAAGTTGCCATCCGGCAGCATCGACACACCGCTCAGCGTGCTGCGTTTGCCGACCAGATTGTCTGGCGTGCCGAGGAAGGCGACTGGCGCCTCTTTCCACAACACTTTCTGCGCCTCGGCGTAGGCTTCACCACGCTTAGCTGGATCGGCGGTGGCTAGGCCGCCGGCAATCGCTTTGTCGGCTTCGGCATTGCTGAAGTACGAGACGTTATACGAGGTCGGCACCCAGGATTCGGTGGCGTAGAGTGGACGCAAGGCCCAATCGGCATCACCGGTTGATGTCGACCAGCCGCCGTAATAGAGATCAAATTCCGCCTCTTTCGGGTCCTTCACGCCCCACAGTTTAGCGTTGCGCGTGCCGGAATCCATCGGCGTGACCGTGGCGCGAATGCCCACCGTTGCCAGCTGCGCTTTTAATACCTGCGCGGCACGCACGCTGGCGGTGGCGTTGGTGACCCACAGTTTAAGATCGAGGCCGTTCGGATAACCGGCGGCTTTCAGCAGCGCTTTGGCTTCATCCGGCGCATAGCGATAGTTCGGCGCGCTCTGCTTCTGGTAGAACTGCACGCCTTCCGGAATCGCCGAACTGGCCGGTTTGCCCATGCCGGCAAATGCCACTTTCAGCCACAGATCGCGGTCGATGGCATAGTTGATCGCCTGACGCACACGGACATCAGCCAGCGGTTTGTGCTGGGTGTTGATCGCCATGTAATAGAGATAAATGCTCGGATCGCGCTGTACCGCCAGTTTGCTGTCGCTCTGCACGGTGGCGATCAGATCGGATGGCAGCGGCCAGATCGCATCCACCTGACCGGATTTCAACGCCGCAACGCGCGTGGCATCTTCCGGGCTTGGCGAGAAGATCACGTTATCCACTTTCGGCCAGCCTTTTTGCCAGTAGCCATCGTACTTCGCCAGCGTCACGGCTTTACCCGGCTGCCAGGTCACGAATTTGAACGGACCGGTGCCGACCGGATGCAGGCGCAGCTGCGCTTCTTCCGGATACTGTTTGAGAATCGCCGGGCTCCACATCACCGCCGACGGATGCGCCAGGGTGTTGATGAAAGCACCAAAGGATTGGTTCAGATCGATTTTCACCTGATCCGGTGCCAGCACCGTTACCTTGGCAATCATCTTGTAGAGGCTGTTGCGCTTGAGGCCTTTGGTCTGATCTGCAAGGCGATCGAGGTTGGCTTTCACCGCTGCGGCATCGAACGGCGTGCCGTCCTGGAAGGTCACGTCTTTACGCAGCGTCAGGGTAAATTCGGTGGCGCTGTCGTTGCTGGTGTAGCTGGTGGCGAGCCACGGCTGCAGCTTCATCCTGGCATCGAACTGGAACAGACGTTCGAAGATGCCGCTCTGCACCGAGTAGCTGACGTTATCGGAGGTATCGTGCGGATCGAGGCCGGTGATGTCGGCATACATCGAAATGCGCAGATCCTGCGCCTGAGCGGCGGCGGCCAGCGAGAGGGTCAATCCCAGCGCGAGCGCAGTACGGCGGAAAATCGGGTTCATGAAATCTCCTGGTATTGAGGGTTAGCGCGAAACAAAATCAGCGACCCAGTGTTGCGGAGCAACCTGGCGATAACGCGGTTTAACGACCGTTTCTCCCACCTTGCGCAGCGGCGAAGGAATTTCGCCGTCCTCGAAAGTGCGGGGTTGACGGTTCTGGGGATCGGCCACCGGCACCGAGGCCAGCAGACGTTGGGTATACGGATGTTGCGGCTGGTTGAACACCGATTGACGCGGCCCCAGCTCAACAATCTGGCCGAGATACATTACCGCCACGCGGTTAGCGATACGTTCCACCACCGCCATGTCGTGCGAGATAAAAATCCACGCCACGCCGGTTTGCTTTTGCAGATCCATCATCAGGTTCACCACCTGCGCCTGAATCGACACATCCAGCGCCGAGACGGCTTCGTCGGCGATGATCACTTTGGGTTTCAGTGCCATGGCGCGTGCAATAGCGATACGCTGACGCTGGCCGCCGGAAAATTCATGTGGATAGCGCTGCGCGTGTTCCGGCAATAAGCCCACGCTTTTCAGCAACGCATCGACCTGCGGCGACGCTTCTTCCAGCGACTTCACCATGCCGTGCAGCAGCAGCGGTTCGGCAATGGTGAAACCGACGGTGAGACGCGGATTGAGCGAGGCGTAAGGGTCCTGAAACACCATCTGGATTTCACGGCGCAGCGGCTGGAACTGCGCCTCTTTCAGGTTGGCGATTTCATTGCCCTGGAAATGAATGCTGTCGGCGTCGCTGTTGATCAGCCGCATCAGCGCACGACCGGTGGTGGATTTACCGCAGCCGCTTTCGCCGACAATCGCCAGGGTTTCGCCCGGCCACAGGCTGAAATCGATCTGCTCCACCGCGTGCACCTGATGGGTGAGCGCCGAGAAAATGCCGCTGCGAATCGGGTAGTAGACTTTCAGGCCGCGTACATCCAGTAGCGGCGTTTCGTCGTAGCGCGCGGTGCGCTGCTCGCTGTTATCGCTGGAATTACTGCCCAATAGCGGAAAGCGCTGCGGCCATGCGTGTTCGCGCATATCGCCGAGCTTCGGCACTGCGGCCAATAATGCTTTGGTGTAAGGATGCTGCGGCGCGTTGAAGATTTCAGTTACCGTGCCCTGCTCAACTACTTCGCCGCGCAGCATCACCACCACGCGATCGGCGATTTCTGCCACCACGCCCATGTCGTGAGTGATGAACAGCACCGCCATCTGCTTCTCGCGCTGCAGGTCACGCAGGATGTGCAGAATGCGCGCCTGCACCGTGACATCCAGCGCGGTGGTCGGCTCATCGGCGATTAGCAGTTGCGGATCGCAGGCCAGCGCCTGCGCAATCATCACGCGCTGGCGCATGCCGCCCGACAGCGAATGCGGATAACTTTTCATTACGCGATCCACATCAGCGATGCGCACCTGGCGCAGTAATTCACGTGCGCGCGCCTCGGCCTGACTTTTGTCGCAAATCTGATGATCCCGCAGCGCTTCGGTCAGCTGATCGCCGACGCGCAACACCGGATTGAGCGAGGTCATCGGCTCCTGAAAAATCATCGCCATTTCGCGGCCACGTAAAGCACGGCGTTGCGCTTCATTTAGCGCGGCAAGCTGATGCGCGTTGCCCTGACGATCGCGGAACTGCATGCTGCCGCGATCGATACGCCCGGATGCGGCCAGCAAACCCATTACCGCCAGCGAGGTGACCGATTTACCCGAGCCACTTTCACCGACCACGGCGACAATTTCGCCCTGATGAATGTTAAAACTGATGCCTTTCAGCGCCTGATTTTCGCCGCTGCGGCCGCGAAAACTGACGCTGAGATCCTGAATCGCGAGCACCGGTGCTGAACCGGCAACGCTGGCGGCGTTGGGTGTAAGTAAAGTGTCCGTCATCGTTGCTCCGCGTGCGGGTTACAGCCAGATTTGGCCTTGAGCGTAAGAAAGGAAGGGCGAGCTATCGGCGGCCAGCCAGATTGGGCCATCGAGATCGACATGCTCAGCGGCAATCGCCACCGGCAGCGCTGCTTCCATCGCCAGTGAAGAGCCAAGCATGCAGCCGACCATCAACCGCATATCGCGCTTCTGCGCCTCTTCCACCATCGCCAGCGCTTCGGTCAACCCGCCGCATTTATCCAGCTTGATGTTGATCATCTCGTAGCGATTGCGCAGCTGCGCGATGTCTTCACGTGTGTGGCAGCTCTCATCGGCACACACCGGAATCGGGTGCGCGAAGCGCTGCAACTCCTGATCCTGGCCCGCCGGTAGCGGCTGCTCGACCATCGCGATGTTAAAACTCGCCAGCGCGTTGAACAGGCTGGGCAAATCCACGCCCGACCAGGCTTCATTGGCATCAATGATTAAGGTGGCGCGCGGCGCGGCGGCACGAATCGCGGCGACTTTTTCCAGAATCTCGTCGCGATTGAGTTTGATTTTCAGCAGGATGGCGCCGCGTGATACCGCATCGGCAGCGGCGGCGGCCATGTTCTCGATGGAATCGAGGCTGAGGGTTTCGGCGGTGATTACCGATGGCGGCTGACGACGCTCGCACTGTTGCCACAGCGTGTGCTTCGCCAGCGCGGCATCAAGACGCCACAGCGCGCAGTCCAGCGCATTACGCGCTGAACCGGCAGACAAACGGCTTTGCAGATCGAGGCGGCTCAGGCCCGCTTCCATGTCGGCGCGCAACGCTTCCAGTTCGGCGTTGACGCTTTCTGGCGTTTCATCGTAGCGCGGCGTGGGCGTGCATTCGCCGCGGCCAATAAAGCCGTTCTGCTCCAGCGTCACACGAATCACCGTGACCGCCGTGCGTGTGCCGCGCGAGATGGCAAACGGACGCGCCAGCGGCAGCTCCAGCACTTCAATCTGCATGCGCCGCATAATTAGCCTCGCTCCTGCAGCAGCGCGGCGATATCCGCAATGCCGAAACGCACCGGATCGGTGGCTGGCACGCCGAATTCTGCGCTGATTTCTGCGCAATAGGCGCGCGCTTCTTCTTCGCTGTAGTTTGAGGTGTTGATAGCGAAACCGGCCAGTTGCACCGCGTCGCTGGTAACGTGCGCCGCGCGCAGGTTGGCTTCGACGCAATCTTTCAGGCTGACCATCGGCTGATGCGGCAGATGACGCATATGCGGACGGCCCATTTCATGGCACATCACCAGCCAATGCGGCTGCGCACCGTGAATCAGGCCCATGCTGACGCCAGCATAGGAAGGATGGAACAGTGAACCCTGGCCTTCGACGATATCCCAGTGATCGGCGTCATTGGCTGGCGACAGCGCTTCGACCGCACCGGCGATGAAGTCTGCAATCACTGCATCAATCGCGATACCTTCGCCTGCCACCAAAATGCCGGTCTGGCCGGTGGCGCGGAAATCGGCTTTCATGCCGCGTTCACGCATCGCGGCTTCCAGCGCCAGCGAGGTGTACATCTTGCCTACCGAGCAGTCGGTGCCGACAGTAAGTACACGCTTACCTGTACGCTTTTTACCGCTGCCTACTTCCAGTTTTGGACGCATGTGGCGCAGGTCGAACAGCTCAACACCGAACTCTTTGGCCAGCGCCACCAGCTCCGGCTCATCCACCAGACGATGGTGTAAACCGCTGGCAACGTTCATCCCGGCTGAGATGGCGCTCTTTACCGTGTCGAGCCAATGCGTGGGCAAGTAACCACCGGCATTCGCGGTGCCGAGCACCAGCGTTTTGGCTCCGCGCGCTTTGGCAGCGGCAATGTCGAGGACGTCGAGGCCCAGCGATACGGTGCAGCCCGGCAATTTGATTTCGCCAACGCACTGCTCTGGACGCCAGACGTGGATGCCGCGTGCGGTTTTAGCGGCCAGTGGATCGGTTACGTCGCCGAGGAAGAGTAAATAAGGTTGTGGGATCAGCATGATGTTTCTCGTTTCAGACGGTTTATAGGGCCTGAATTGACTATTTCATGCAGGAGATGGGGTGACGAATGCTTGTTTAGTTGCGGGGTATAACGTGCGGCTATAGCCAGATCGAAATCTGATGGCTGAAGGGTTTTATCAGCAAGTTAGGGAGAAAATGGGGGGAATTGCGGCTGGAGAGATAAGAAAACAGTTGATAACCACAGGTCGATCCCTGACCGCGATTATCGAGGGTATTCTGTTAGCGCTGGATTAATGCTGTGCGCCTGGCGGTACGTGCTTGAAGGTTTCAACGTAAGCGTTAAACACGTAGCGGAAAAAGCGTTTCATAAGGCACCTGGTTCAAAAATTGTTGAAGAAATACGCAAAAAGTATAGCCGCTGAGCGTTTTTACCGCAATTATTTTTGAAGTAGATCACAGAATTGGGGTTTGGTGCGGATGCGAAGAAGAGGTCGCCATGAATGGCGACCCTACAATGTGGTTAGTTAAACCAGCCTAAATGCTCGCTTAAAATGGTGCAGCCAATGCTGATCAGCACTACACCGCCCAGCACTTCGGCCCATTTGCCCATCACCGGACCGATAAATCGGCCAACCAGCACGCCGGTGGTCGCCATAATAGTGGTAGCGGCGCCAATGGTGATGGCGGTCATGATGATATTCACCTGCAGGAACGCCAGGCCAACACCCACTGCCAGCGCATCAAGACTGGTAGCGACAGCAGTTAACGCCAGCACCATAAAACCGTGACGCTGCGGCGCTTCGCAAGGCTCATCGGCGGTTTGACGGAAGCCCTCCATCATCATACGGCCGCCCAGCACGGTTAACAGCACGAACGCCACCCAGTGATCCCACGCCATGATGTAGCGGCTGGCCGCAAGACCAATTGCCCAGCCAATCAGCGGCGTTAACATCTCGATGACGCCAAAGATCAAACCGGTACGCAGCGCTTCTTTGAAATTCGGGCGATGCAGTGATGCGCCTTTGCCCAATGCTGCGGCAAAAGCGTCCATCGACATGCCAAAGGCCAAAATCAGGGTTGCGATAAATGTCATGGGTTTTCAATCAATGCTGCGGAACAGGCGCTAAAGCCGCTACTTCTCCGCATTTATTGTTCAGTAATGAAAAAGTGCGCGCAGTCTAACACGCAAAAACGGCAAAAAAAAGACAGTAAAATCAGGGATTTAAGTATAGCAAAGGCTATAACTCTTAACTTTCGCTATTTTTGACGCTAAGTGAATGGAATAGAAGAAATTTCTTAGAGCGATTCGGCACGGGGATTGCACCGTAGCGCGGTTTTATGCGCTAATGCCCGCGCTAACTGATTTGGAAAATGACCATGAATAACCCATTCGAAACGCTGATCATCCCAGGCGGCATTCTGCTGCTGGGCTTTCTTTCTGCCCTGCTGCTGCCCGCACCTTCATTTGGTATTGAGCTGGCAAAACAGCTGCAGGAAAGCCTGCATCTGATGGATGTTAATCAGCTGTATACCATTGTCTTTAGTTTGTGGTTTTTACTGCTGGGCGCGATTGAGTTTTTCGTGATTCGCTTCCTCTGGCGCCGCCGATCGCGCTGATCATTTTTCCGGCAAGGTGATGCATTTTTCTTCTGGCGGGCAACGCCGTACATGATGAAATTCATCACCACAAAAATGTAACATTACTTTTACACGGCATGGCGAAATATCGCGCAACATAAAATCCGCATAAATAATCAATTTAGTTAAAACTCATAATTTTCAACACATTAAAATGTGACACACCTCACTCACCGTTTTCAACCCCACCAAAAGCACTCACAATAGCGTAACAACTGCATTACTCTAACCGTCTGATTAAGAGATAAAAATCCCTTATGACCGCGGGGTTGAGCTGATTAATTCTTATGCTGAATCATTTCCGCCTTTAAAAAATAAACAAACGTTTAATTCCGATACGAGAATGTTATATTCGAATGCATATGCATAACGTGCAGTTAACCGTTATCGTCCCCATGACTTATACCTGAGTCTTAACCTTTGAGAGATAGCGCCACGCGCTCGAAAGAAGCGCGGCTATTTCGCCTGCGAACCTGTTGAGCTTCAGGTCAACAGAGAGAGGAGATGTCGCCTCATGAGTACTACTGCGGTAAATCTGGCGCTCGCCGCCGCTGGCATGGAAAGTGCAAACCTTCAGGAACGAAAAGACGTCGACGTACTGCTGATTGGCGCAGGCGTGATGAGTGCGACTTTGGGCGCATGGCTGCAAGATCTCGAACCTGACTGGTCGATTGAGATGGTTGAACGTCTTGATGACGTGGCCGTTGAATCTTCTAATGGCTGGAACAACGCCGGAACCGGCCACGCCGCGCTGGCGGAACTGAACTATACGCCGCAGAAGGCGGATGGCAGCATCGACATCGCCAAAGCTGTGGCGATTAACGAATCGTTCCAGATTTCGCGCCAGTTCTGGGCGTATCACGTTCAGAAAGGCAACCTGCGCAATCCCAAAAGCTTTATCCACAGTACGCCGCACATGAGTTTCGTTTGGGGCGACGATAACGTTGAATTCCTGCGCAAGCGTTTCAATGCGTTGCAGAAAAGCACGCTGTTCCGTGGCATGAATTACTCTGAAGACCGCGATCAAATCACCGAGTGGATTCCGCTGGTGATGAACGGCCGTGACAGCAAACAGAAAGTGGCGGCCACCTGGACCGAAATGGGCACCGATGTGAACTTCGGTGAAGTAACGCGTCAGCTGATTGCTTCTTTAGAAAAGAAAGCCAATTTCCGCCTGCGTCTGCGCCAGGAAGTGCGTGATATCAAACGCCTGAGCGACGGTCGCTGGCAGGTCACGCTGCATAATCTGGCCAGCGGTGAAAATCGCGTGCTGACCACGCGCCAGCTGTTTATCGGTGCGGGCGGCGCGGCGTTACCGCTGCTGCAGAAATCCGGCATTCCGGAAGTGAAAGGCTACGCCGGTTTCCCGGTGGGCGGTTCATTCCTGGTGACGGAAAATCCTGACGTCGTGAAACAGCACATGGCGAAGGTTTATGGCAAAGCCAGCGTCGGCGCACCGCCGATGTCGGTGCCGCACGTCGACACCCGCGTGCTGGATGGCAAGCAGGTGCTGCTGTTTGGGCCGTTTGCGACCTTCTCTACCAAATTCCTCAAGCAGGGTTCGCTGCTGGATATGTTCGGCGCGATGAACACCAGCAACCTCAAGCCGATGGTGCAGGTTGGCCTGAAGAGCTTCGACCTGGTGAAATATCTGGTTGATCAGGTTTTGCAAAGCGACAGCGATCGTATGGAAGCGTTGCGCGCTTACGTGCCGCAGGCGAAGCAGGAAGATTGGCGTTTAGTGACTGCCGGCCAGCGCGTGCAGATCATCAAGAACGATGCCGTTGAAGGCGGCGTGCTGCGTCTCGGTACCGAAGTGGTGACCTCGGAAGATGGTTCGATTTCGGCGTTGCTGGGCGCTTCGCCAGGCGCCTCCACCGCCGCGCCGATTATGCTTGAGCTGATGGCGAAAGCCTTCCCGGAACAGATGCGTTCACCGGAATGGCAGACCAAAATCCGCATGGTTATCCCATCGTGGGGCCGCAAGCTGAATGGCGACGTCGCATTGACCGAGAAAGTGCTGGCCGATACCAGCCGTGTGCTGCAACTCGATTACGAGCCGGTGATTACACCTGATGCCGCCAACGATGAAGCGCGCGAAACGGCGCATGTGGTGGGGAAGTAATAAGGTAGTTCTATCCTGGTCGCCATGAATGGCGACCCTATAAGGGGTGAGCGCCGCTCGCCCCTTATTCCTTTTTTCTATTCCCCGGTAATTAATGACATCGTTGATTATATTTAATGATTGCGTTAATTAAATGCTAAAAACCTTTTCCTGTATAAAATTTATTTAACTGACTTCGCATACTCTCTATACGCGAATTGATGCAACCATAATAATCCGCATCAAATATCTCTTAATGTATAATGAGGTCATTGCGATGACAGTGAAAAATGATTATTTATTCTGCGCTATTCGTTTTCTCAATAAAAAAGACACCATCGCCCTGCGGTTATCCTTGATCGTTGTTTTCCTATTTTTTGGTATCGCCAAGTGGTTTGAATTTGAAGTGGAGGCGCTGACTCCGATAATTACCACAACATGGCTCAGTATTTTGAAGGACATGCTGGGACTGCATGGCACCAGCTACTTTCTTGGCGTAGTGGAATTAACCACCGTGGCGCTGCTGGTGCTGGGATTCAAAAATCCGATGGCGGGTGCCGCTGGCGCCACGTTGATCGTTTTAACGGGTGTGGTGACATTGAGCCTACTACCACAGCTTGGCACGATCGATAGTTTTATACTAAAAGATATTATGGTTGTAGCTATTGGTTTAACATTGCTTAAAAAAGATTTAATTCGCTGGCAGCAAGCTTAAGCTCACCTCCCAAACAATGAATTATTCAAAGAGATAATATGATCATGGAACAACAATTCTCTGAAGCTGATGAAGCTTATATGACAAAAAAAATACCTCAATATATAGATGCGTTGGTTGAGAAGATTAATGACAAAATTATTGAAACAGAAACGACTGCCAGCTGGGATTTTGTTTCGCGCGGCATTACCTTTAATGACCACTTCCCCGCTAATGCCGATTTTTTGACAATCAGCGTGGTTGAAACGCTTTTTCATAAACTCCACGCCGGAGATAAAGACTTAGCTGAATTAATGCTGACGATGATGGGTAAGCAAGCGGGAATAGAGCTAAAACGGTGTTAATATTTTATCGCAATGAAAACACTTTTAAACCCACGTTGCTGCGTAATAAGCAGCAACGTGGATAATGAATATGATTAACTCAACAATACCGCGTCGTACAACATCCAGCCCGTTGTCGCCACCAGCGACAGCGCCATCAAACTGTTAAACGCCTGGCGCTTCCACGCGATTTGCAGATGATTGCGTAAACGATCGCCGAGCGCTGCCCATATCAAAATGCACGGCAGATTCAGTGCCGCAAATCCCAGCAATACCGTCAGCACGCCGTTGCTGTTGGCGTACATCAGCGCCACGTTGGTGACCATCAGCCAGGCTTTGGGATTGACCGCTTGAAACAGGATACCGCCCACCAGCGTCATGGGACGCGGACGTTCGCGCAGTTGCGGCGCGCCGGCACGGAAAATCTTCCACGACAGCCACAGCAGATAGCTACAGCCAACCACCGTCAGCGGCAGGCGAATCGCACCCATCCAGTGCAGCAGCGCATCCAGCGCCACACTCGCCAGCAGCATCTGTATCGCACAGCCCAGCAGGATGCCAAACAGCATCGGCAGCGTGCGTTTAAAGCCAAAGTTAACGCCCGACGTCGCCAGCAACAGGTTGTTCGGGCCTGGCGTGATCGACATAACGGTGACGTAGCTGAAGAATGAGGGATCGAGCATGATGCGCTTCCTGAAGTATCAATGATGTCTTCATGCTAGTGCGAACGCTGCAATGGAAACAGAGACACAAAACCACTATTGTAATGGATACAGTTGTCTCAAAAATGAATTGTACCCATTGTGCGCGGAGGCTTTTGTGTCCCTTCCACTTTCATCTGGTCAAACGCTGTATCAGCAGCTGGTCGATAGCTTTGCCGAGTCGATTCATCAGGGCACGTTGAAGCCTGGCAAGCGGCTGCCGGCGATACGTCGCGTGGCACAATCGCATCAGGTGAGTATCAATACCGTGCTTAATGCGTGGCAAATTCTCGAAGATCGCGGCTTGATTGAATCGCGTCCGCAGTCGGGTTATTACGTACGTGGCGTGCTGCCCGCCGTGACGCGCCCGGTAAAACCGCTGCCAGCAAAAATCAACGATCCTAGCGCGCAAAAGCTGGAGCTGATTGAGCAAGTGTTCGCGGCGCAAAATAATCCCGATTACACCAATATCTCGCTGGCCTGTCCGCAGGATGGCACCTTCTATCCGGCGGCGCGAATAGCGCGAATTACTGCGTCGATTTTGCGCCAGAATCCCGACATTATCGGACGCTATGCGCTTCCGCCTGGTAGTGAGCGCTTACGGGAGGAGATTGCGCGTCGCGCCCTGCACAACGGCATCAACCTGCCGCCGCAGGCGATCACGCTGACGCATGGCTGTATGGAAGCGCTCCAGTTGGCGCTGCGTGCGGTGACCAAACCCGGCGATTGTATTGGTCTGGAATCGCCAACCTATTTCTTCCTGTTCCCGCTGCTGGCATCACTGGGCCTGAAAGCGCTGGAAATCCCGACCGATCCGCATCAGGGATTGTCGCTGGATGCGCTGGAGATGTTGTTACAGGAGAAGCGGATTCAGGCGGTGATCGCCATGCCGGGCGCGCAGAACCCGTTGGGATACGTGATGCCGCTGGAGAACAAAAAGCGGCTGGCGAAGTTAGTGAATACTTACCACATTCCGCTGCTGGAAGATGGTTTGTATGACGAATTGCAGTTTGAGTGGCCGCTGTCGCCGCCGGTGAAGGCGTTTGATAGCGATGGCTGGGTGATTTACTGCACCAGCTTTACCAAAACCGTGGCGCCCGATTTCCGCGTCGGCTGGACTGCCGCCGGGCGTTTTCATGACGCCATCGCTCACCTCAAAGCGGTTTCGTCGATGGCGGAATCACGCTTGTTGAGTGAAACCCTGGCCGAATTCCTTGCCAGCGGCGGCTACGATCATCATCTGCGCACGCTGCGTCGGCGCTATGCCGCCAATCTGGATGCGGCGCGCGGTATCCTGGCCCGCCACTTTCCGCAGGGCACGCGCGCTACCCTGCCGCGCGGCGGGTTTGTTTTTTGGGTCGAACTACCGGGAAATATTGATACCGTGGAGATGTTCCATCGTCTGCTGCAGGAGCAAATCTGTGTGACGCCAGGCGCGCTCTACTCGCTGAGCGATCGTTATAAACACGCCTTGCGTCTCTCCTGCTGCTATCCGTTCGATGAGCGTTATACGTGGGCATTGCAGCGTACCGGCGCGCTGGCCTGCGAGATGACAGGTCTGGCGCCGGGACAGGATCAGGGTTTGCCGTTGCGGCCCCAGGTGGTGTAAGGCTCGCGCTCGGTCAGACGCTCGTAATAGGTCTGGACCGCCGGGAAGTTAGGATGCTCCAGCGGGGTTTCAAACCAGCGATTCACCGCCAGACCAACCGGAATATCTGCCAGCGAGAAGTTGCGGCCTGCGACGTAGCGCCCGGTTTTCTCCAGATGCTGGTTGAGAATGTTCATGGTGTGCGTCCAGCCTTTAACGGCCGCCGCCAGCAAACGGGGATCCTGATGCGCTGGCGAGTTGCGCACCAGTGACATAAACGCGTAGCGCCATGAGGTATTGAGTTCGGTGGCTTGCCAATCCATCCACTGATCGACCGGCGCGCGTGCGCGTGGATTGTCAGGATAGAGCCATTCGCCGCCATTGCTGTTGGCGAGATAGCGCAGAATGGTGTTGGATTCCCACAGCACGAAGTCGTCCTCAATAATTACCGGGACCATGGCGTTGGGATTGAGCGCCATAAACTCTGGCGAGTGCAGCGATTGCGGATCATCGCCCCAGGGTTCTAATTCGTACGCAATATCGAGTTCTGCGCACAGCCACAGAACTTTTCGCACGTTAATTGAAGAAGTACGGCCAAGAACTTTTAACATTGCGGACTCCGATTCCAGAATTCTTAATCTATTCATAGCCCTGTTGCTGGCCTTTCGCAATCAGCAGGATGTAAATCCCGATTTCAGACAACCTCAACGAGGAAGGAGTGACAATGAAGGTCGCATTTAAACAGGTGGATGTGTTTACCTCATCGGCGTTTAAAGGTAATCCGCTGGCGGTGATTATGGATGCACAGGGATTGAGTGACGCGCAGCTGACGGCGATTGCGCGCTGGACCAATCTGTCCGAAACCACCTTTGTGCTGCCGCCACAGGATGCGGCGGCAGATTACCGCGTGCGCATTTTTACCGTGGAAGGCGAACTGCCGTTTGCCGGACATCCGACGCTCGGCACGGCGCATGCGCTGCTGGAAGCGGGCTGGCCGCTGAAAACGCCGGGCAAAATCGTGCAGGAGTGCGGCGTAGGTCTGGTTGAGGTGAAAATCAGCGATGACGGTGCGCTGGCCTTTGCGGCACCCGCCGCTCGCTTAACGCCCTTCAGCGATGCCCTGATGAGCAGCGCGCTGAACAGTGAAGCTTTCGATCTCAGCCAAACGTCGACCATCGTTGATATGGGCATTCGCTGGTTGCTGATTCCGATGAGTAGCGCGCAAGCTGTGCTGGATGTGGTGCCGTCAGCTGCCGATTTACACCGTTTACAGCAGCATGCCGAGGTGAACGGCACAGCGATTTTTGGTGCGTTACCGGCGGACGAAAACGAGCAGTATGAAGTGCGCGCATTGCTGGTTGAGAACGGCAGTTTGACCGAAGATCCGGTGACCGGCAGCGCCAATGCCTGTCTGGCTCGCTACTTCGAGGCTAACCACCAAACGCGGGATTATCGGGCGCGTCAGGGCAGCGCGATTCAGCGTGAAGGTCGGATTCAGGTGAGTTTTACGGATAAGGCGATCTGGATTGGCGGCCAAACGGTGACGGTGATTGATGGGACGATTGATCTGTAAGGTTGCCATTTATGGCAACCTGGCTGGCGTAGCTGTTTAACGAGGTCGCCATGAATGGCGACCCTACGGATTACAGGCCTTGGCCGCCTGAGGCTTCGATGCGTTGTGCGGTGATCCAGCCGGTTTCATCGCTGAGGATCGCGCTGATGGCATCGCCGATATCATCCGGCAAGCCGACGCGGCCCAGTGCGGTCACCGAGGCGATATGATCGTTGAGATCTTTGGTATCACGCACGCGGCCGCCGCCGAAGTCGGTTTCAATCGCGCCTGGCGCAAGAATGTTGACGCGAATATGGCGCTCGCCCAACTCTTTTGCCTGATAGCGAGTTAATACTTCCATCGCGCCTTTGATTGAGGCGTAAGTGCCTGAACCCGGCAGCGTCAAACGGGTTAAACCGCTGGAGATATTCAGGATGCGTCCACCATCAACGATCAACGGCAGCAGTTTTTGCGTCAGGAAGAACGGTCCTTTGAAGTGCACATTCACCAGCGCGTCAAACTCATCTTCGGTGGTCTCGGCGAACAGCTTGTAGTGACCGTGACCGGCGTTGTTCACTAAATAATCAAAGTTTTCACGCTGCCAGGTTTTCTGCAGCGCTTCTTTCACCTGCGCCACAAAGCCGTCGAATGTGCTGGTATCGCCCACATCCAGCTGCAACGCCACCGCACGCGCACCCAGCGCTTCAATCTCTTGCACTACCGCCTGCGCTTCTTCCGCGTGACCGCGATAGGTAAACAGGATATCGGTGCCTTTGGCGGCCAGTTTCAGCGCCCCATTCTTGCCTAAACCGCGATTTCCGCCGGTAATCAATGCAATTTTATGACTCATGTTTCGCTCCAGTTGGAAAATTGAACACGTGTTAAGGATATTCGTGAATAATTGATCTATAAACGCAGAGGAATACGCAGCACTGTTTCACTAACAACAACAATCGGTGAACAACATGGATAAAATTCACGCAATGCAGGTTTTTGTGCGAGTGGCAGAAATGGGCAGTTTTACCCGTGCGGCAGAAAGTTTGGGTTTACCGAAAGGCAGCGTATCGCGCCAGCTGCAGGCGCTGGAGAATCAAATGGGAACGCGCCTGCTGCATCGCACCACGCGGCGCGTGCATCTGACGCAGGACGGCCTGGTTTATTACGATCGCTGTCTCGATTTGCTCTCGATGCTCGACGACATGGACAGCCTGTTCCAGCACGATCCCGGCACCTTAAGCGGTAAGCTGCGCGTGGATATGTCGGTGGCAATGGCAACCGGCTTTGTGCTGCCGCGCCTGCCAGAATTTTTGCAGCACTATCCCGGTCTGGAAATTGAGCTGAGCAGTAGCGATCGCCAGGTCGATGTGATTCGCGAAGGCTTTGACTGCGTGGTGCGCGTTGGCGAGCTGAAAGATTCCGGGCTGATTGCGCGGAAAATCGGCTCACATGCCTTGATCAACTGCGCCAGCCCCGGCTACCTTTCCCGCTTCGGCATGCCGGTGCGGCTGGAAGATCTGTCGCAACACGCGATGGTGCATTACACCCAGCAGCTTGGGCAACCTTCACTGGGCTTTGAATATTTTGATGGCAAACAGTGTCATTACGTTCAAACCGGCGGCGTGGTGACGGTAAACAGCACCGAAACCTATCGCGCGGCATGCATGGCCGGGCTTGGCATTATTCAGGTGCCAGCGATTGGCGTGCAACCGCTGCTGGAGTCAGGACAACTGGTTGAAGTACTGCATCACTTCCCGGCGAAACCGATGCCGATCTCGCTGCTTTACCCGCATCGCCGTAACGTGGCGCGCCGCGTACGCGTGTTTATGGAGTGGTTAAGCCACGTCTTGCAGGAGTACGTCACATAAGGCGCTATAATTGTATTTTCGCAGTGAACAGGATGACTATCGTCTATGACGGACAAAAAACCTATAGAGACAGCGGCCAAGGCAGAAGCCAAGCCGCTAATTGATATTAAAACCGGCAATAAAACCGTGGATGGCTCGATTCAAAATGTGTCGCGCTTCGCTGCCTGGTTTCAGGCGATTCCGGCAGTGGCGCATTTTATGCGCGCGCTGGAACGCTTTAACGATCGCCTTGGCAGCCAGTTTGGCGCGGCGATCACCTACTTCTCATTTCTTTCACTGATACCGATTTTGATGGTCTCCTTTGCGGCGGTCGGCTTTGTGCTGGCGTCGAATCAGGATTTGCTCACCGAGTTGATCAACAAAATCGTTAACAGCATCAGCGATCCGACGCTGGCAACCACGCTTAAGAATACGGTGAACACCGCGATTCAACAGCGCGCCACAGTGGGGATAACCGGTTTGCTGCTGGCGCTCTACTCCGGCATTAACTGGATGGGCAATTTGCGTGAAGCGGTACGTGCGCAGTCGCGCGACGTGTGGGAACGCACGCCAGACGATCAGGAGAAACTCTGGAAGAAGTACGCACGCGATCTGCTTTCGCTGCTAGGTTTGATGTTTGCGCTGGTGATTACGCTGTCGCTGACCTCGATTGCCGGTGCGGCGCAGGCGGCGATCGTTAATGCGCTCGGGCTGGAAGACATTGAGTGGCTGCGCCCGGCGATGACGGTGATTGCGTTATCTATCTCCATCTTTGCTAACTATCTGCTGTTCCTGTGGATCTTCTGGATTCTGCCGCGCCACAAGCCTCGTAAAAAAGCACTGTTCCGTGGCACGCTGCTGGCGGCGATTGGTTTTGAGGTGATTAAGTTTGTGATGACGCTGACGCTGCCGAAGCTGGCGACTTCGCCATCGGGTGCCGCCTTTGGTTCCGTGCTCGGCTTGATGGCGTTCTTCTACTTCTTTGCGCGTTTGACGCTGTTCTGCGCGGCGTGGATCGCCACCGCTAAATACAAAGATGACAAAGAGATGCCGCAGCCGCATCAGGCTAAATAAGCCGACGAGGTTGTTACATTTGCCGTACTAGCTAAAAATGTTTCCTGCTGGCTACTTTTTCAGCAAAAACCAGCAGGAAACGCTAAAGGGTCACTTTAATTTGGCCCTTTTGCAGAGATTCCCGCCAAAAAAATGACACTTCCCGTTCCCATCCGCCACTGATTGCAGCAACTCAGAAATTATCCACTTATTCGCCGAAAAAGCCCGGTCTGACGCGGTTTTTCGCCATTGAATGCCGCAAACCAGGTGCGTAAGATTCTCTGTCTACATTTACAATTAAGAAACACTTATGCAAGCCTCCATCACAGAAACACTCGACAAAAAACACGACGACGCGCCGGTCAATTCACGTGGCAAAGTGGTTGTGGCATCGCTTGTCGGCACCGCCATTGAGTTCTTCGATTTCTATATCTATGCCACCGCTGCGGTGATTATTTTCCCGCATATCTTCTTCCCGCAGGGCGATCCGACCGTGGCCACGCTGCAGTCGCTGGCAACCTTCGCGATCGCCTTCGTGGCGCGTCCTATCGGTTCTGCCGTGTTTGGCCACTTTGGCGACCGCGTTGGCCGTAAAGCAACCCTGGTGGCATCGCTGCTGACCATGGGCGTTTCGACGGTGCTGATTGGTTTGCTGCCAGGTTATGAAACCATTGGCGTGGCAGCGCCGCTGCTGCTGGCGCTGGCGCGTTTTGGTCAGGGCCTTGGACTCGGTGGCGAATGGGGCGGCGCAGCACTGCTGGCGACCGAAAATGCCCCGGCGAAAAAACGCGCGCTTTATGGTTCGTTCCCACAGCTCGGCGCGCCGATTGGCTTCTTCTTCGCTAACGGCACCTTCCTGCTGCTTTCATGGTTACTGACCGACGAGCAGTTCATGAACTGGGGCTGGCGCGTGCCGTTTATTCTCTCTGCGGTATTGGTGTTAATTGGCCTGTATGTGCGCGTTTCGCTGCATGAAAGCCCGGTATTCGCCAAAGTGCAGAAAGAGAACAAGCAGGTGAAAATGCCGATTGGCACGCTGCTGAGCAAGCATCTGACCGCCACCATTCTCGGCACTTTCATCATGCTCGCCACTTACACGCTGTTCTACATCATGACCGTGTACTCGATGAGTTACGGCACCGCGCCCGCGCCGGCTGGTCTTGGCTATTCGCGTAACAGCTTCCTGTGGATGCTGATGGTGGCGGTGATTGGTTTTGGTGTGATGGTACCGATTGCCGGTCTGCTGGCCGATCGCTTTGGTCGTCGTAAAACCATGATCACCATTACGTTGATGATTATCGCCTTTGCATTGATGTTCCCAATGCTGCTGGGTTCTGGCTCTCAGGTGCTGGTGATGGGCTTCCTGATCCTTGGTCTGAGCATTATGGGCCTGACGTTCGGTCCAATGGGCGCGCTGCTGCCAGAACTGTTCCCGACGGAAGTGCGTTATACCGGTGCATCCTTCTCCTACAACCTGTCGTCGATTCTTGGAGCTTCTGTGGCGCCTTATATCGCCACCTGGCTGAACGCCAATTACGGTTTGCAGGCGGTGGGTTTCTATCTGGCCTCGATGGCGGTGTTGACGTTGATCGCGCTGATTGCCTGTAAAGAGACGCGTAATCAGACGCTGTATGAAGCGGTGTGATTGATTGAGCGTTGAGAGAACCCGGCGTAGGCCGGGTTTTTTATTGGGTGCGGTTTAAACCAGGTCGCCATGAATGGCGACCCTACGTTGTAATCGACAATCTTACATAACAAAAAACCCCGGCAAGCCGGGGTTTTTATTGTGCTGAAAACGGTGTCGTGCGTGGCTTAGCCAGCGACAGCGATACGTTTCATATCGGTCATGTAGCCACGCAGTTTGCGGCCTACAGATTCGATTGGATGCTGACGAACGGCTTCGTTGACGTCACGCAGCTGTGCGTTATCAACCTGAGTACCTTCAACTGCTTTGCCCAGATCGCCCGGCTGCAGCGTGGTCATGAACTCTTTCAGCAGTGGAACTGCCGCGAAGGAGAACAGGTAGTTACCGTATTCTGCGGTATCCGAGATAACTACGTTCATCTCATACAGACGCTTACGTGCGATGGTGTTGGCAATCAGCGGCAACTCGTGCAGTGATTCGTAGTAAGCCGACTCTTCGATGATGCCCGCGTCAACCATGGTTTCGAACGCCAGCTCAACGCCTGCTTTCACCATCGCAACCATCACGACGCCTTTGTCGTAGTATTCCTGCTCTTCGATTTTGCCATCAAACTGCGGTGCGTTTTCGAATGCGGTTGCGCCGGTCTCTTCACGCCAGGTCAGCAGGTTTTTATCGTCGTTAGCCCAGTCAGCCATCATGCCTGAAGAGAATTCGCCAGAGATGATGTCATCCATGTGCTTCTGGAACAGCGGTGCCATGATGGTTTTCAGCTGCTCAGACAGCGCATAAGCACGGATTTTCGCCGGGTTAGACAGGCGATCCATCATCAGCGTAATGCCGCCGAACTTTAGTGATTCGGTGATGGTTTCCCAGCCGAACTGAATCAGTTTTTCGGTATAAGCCGCGTCGTGACCTTCAGCCACCAACTTGTCGAAGCACAGCAGAGAACCAGCCTGCAACATACCGCACAGAATGGTCTGCTCGCCCATCAGGTCAGATTTCACTTCCGCAACGAAAGAAGATTCCAGCACGCCCGCACGGTCGCCGCCGGTCGCTGCTGCCCAGGCTTTAGCAATCGCCATGCCTTCGCCTTTTGGATCGTTTTCCGGGTGAACGGCGATCAGCGTAGGAACACCGAAACCACGCTTGTACTCTTCACGTACTTCAGTACCCGGGCACTTCGGTGCCACCATCACTACGGTGATGTCTTTACGAATGGTTTCGCCCACTTCAACGATGTTGAAACCGTGTGAGTAACCCAGCGCAGCGCCATCTTTCATCAGCGGCTGAACAGCCTGAACTACCGCGGAGTGCTGCTTGTCTGGCGTCAGGTTTACTACCAGATCGGCCTGTGGGATCAGCTCTTCGTAAGTACCGACTTTGAAGCCGTTATCGGTCGCTTTGCGGAAAGAGGCACGCTTCTCAGCAATCGCTTCAGCACGCAGGGCATACGCCACGTCCAGACCAGAATCACGCATGTTCAGGCCCTGGTTCAGACCCTGAGCACCACAACCAACGATGACCACTTTCTTGCCTTTCAGGAAGCTAGCGCCATCTGCGAATTCGTCGCGTGACATGAAACGACATTTGCCCAGCTGCGCTAACTGGTTGCGCAGATTCAATGTGTTGAAGTAATTAGCCATGGGTACTCCGGTTAGATGTTGTGTTTGTTTTTTGTTCAGTAACGACGTTGTCTCTTACGCCGCGAATGACCCCATCATATGACAGGAAATCCGTTGCTTAAATTGATATATTAGCAAGGTCACATTGCAAAATTTGCAACATAACCTTGAGGCGATACGCGCATGGATTTACGAGACCTGAAACTCTTCCTTCATCTGGCTGAAAGCTGCCACTTTGGCCGCACTGCGCGTGCCATGCACGTCAGCCCTTCAACCCTATCGCGCCAGATTCAGCGCCTGGAAGAGGATGTCGGTCACGCGCTGTTCCTGCGTGATAACCGCACCGTGACGCTAACAGAAGCCGGTGAGCGCCTGCGCCAGTTTGCGCAGCAGACGTTGCTGCAGTATCAGCAGTTGCGCCATGTGATGGATCTTAACGGCCCTTCACTGAGCGGCGAGCTGCGCTTGTTTTGCTCGGTAACCGCCGCTTACAGCCATCTGCCACCGATTCTTGACCGCTTTCGCGCCGAACATCCGCAGGTAGAGATCAAACTTACTACCGGTGATGCCGCCGATGCGATTGAGATGGTGCAATCCGGTGATGCAGATCTCGCCATTGCCGGTCGCCCTGAATCGCTGCCCGCCAGCATAGATTTTACGCCACTGGGCCTGATTCCGCTGGTGCTGATCGCCCCGGCGCTGCCTTGTCCGGTACGCAATCAGGCAACGCAGGAGCAACCCGATTGGGCGCAGATTCCGTTTATCCTGCCGGAACAAGGACCTGCACGCCGTGGCATCGATTTATGGTTTCGCCGCCAGCGCATTCCCAATCCACAGATCTATGCCACGGTTTCTGGTCATGAGGCGATTGTGTCGATGGTGGCGCTGGGATGTGGTATTGCACTGTTGCCGGATGTGGTGCTGGAGAACAGCCCGGAACCGGTGCGCAATCGCGTGTTAACGCTGGAGAATGTGGAGTCTGTCGCGCCGCTGGAACTCGGCGTTTGCGTACAAAAAAAGCGGCTCGGAGAGCCGCTTATCAATGCGTTCTGGCACCAGCTGTAATTACTGCCCGGCGAGGAAGAAACGGAACGCCGGGTTATTCGCTTCGTCATGCCATTCGTAGCCCAACGCGGTGAGATGGGTTTCGAATTCCGGTTCCTGATCGTTAGCTTCAAACGCCGCCAGCACGCGGCCATAATCGGTGCCGTGGCTGCGATAATGGAACAGCGAGATATTCCAGTGCGCGCCAAGCGTCTGCAGGAACTTCAGCAGCGCGCCCGGTGCTTCCGGGAATTCAAAGCTAAACAGGCGTTCGCGCAGCGGCTTCGATGGACGTCCGCCCACCATGTAGCGCACGTGCAGCTTGGCCATTTCATCATCCGACAGATCCACCACGTTATAACCGGCTTCGCTCAGTTGGCTGATGATCTCACTGCGCTCCTCCAGCCCGCGCGTTAAGCGCACGCCAACGAAAATGCAGGCGTTATCCGCATCTGCGTAGCGATAGTTGAACTCGGTGATAGAGCGTCCGCCGATGGTCTGACAGAACTTGAGGAAACTGCCCTGCTGCTCTGGAATGGTGACCGCCAGCAGCGCTTCACGCTGTTCGCCCAGTTCGCAACGCTCGGAGACATAGCGCAAGCCGTGGAAGTTCACGTTAGCACCCGACAACACATGCGCCAGGCGCTCGCCTTTGATGTCGTGCAGCTGGATGTACTTCTTCATCCCCGCCAGCGCCAGCGCACCAGAAGGTTCCGCCACGGCGCGCACATCTTCGAACAGATCTTTCACCGCTGCGCAAATCGCATCGCTATCCACCGTGATGATGTCATCGAGATACTCCTGACACAGGCGGAAGGTTTCGCTGCCGATGCGTTTGACCGCCACGCCTTCAGCAAACAAACCCACGCGCGCCAAATCAACGGGCTCACCCGCATCGAGCGCCGCCTTCAGACAGGCTGAATCTTCCGACTCCACGGCGATCACTTTGATCTGTGGCATCAGCTGCTTGATCAGCACCGCAACGCCCGCCGCCAGACCGCCGCCGCCGACCGGCACGAAGACGCGATCGAGATGCGCATCTTGCTGCAGCAGTTCCATCGCCAGCGTGCCTTGCCCGGCGATCACCGCCGGATGGTCAAACGGATGAACGAAGGTGTAACCCTGCTGCTCTGACAGCTCAATCGCCTTAGCTTTCGCCTCATCGAAGTTGGCACCAAACAGATAAGCCTCACCGCCAAATGCGCGTACTGCATCAACCTTGATGTCTGCCGTGGCCAACGGCATCACAATCAGTGATTTGATGCCAAGCGTGCTGGCCGAGAGCGCCACGCCCTGCGCATGGTTGCCGGCCGAAGCCGTCACCACGCCGCGCGCTTTTTGCTCTTCGTTCAGCCCGGCAATCATCGCGTAGGCCCCGCGCAGCTTGAAGCTGTGCACGGGCTGACGATCTTCACGCTTCACCAGAATGGTGTTGCCAAGACGCGATGAAATTTTTTCCATTTTTTGCAGCGGCGTCACCTGGGCAATTTCATACACCGGTGAACGTAACACTGCGCGCAAATACTCCGCGCCGTTTGGCTTTGCGGAGAGCGGTTGAGACTCAGCCATTGGTTAGCCTCCCAGCTTAGACTTATCGCGCACCGCGCCTTTGTCTGCGCTGGTCGCCAGTGATGCATAGGCGCGCAGGGCAAAGGAGACTTCACGCACACGGCCGTGCGGGGTATAAGCCGCATCGCCACGCGCTTGCTCTTCTTCACGACGTGCGTGCAGTTCGTTATCCGGTACCGCCAGCTTGATGCCACGGTTCGGGATATCGATTTCAATCATGTCGCCATCTTTCACCAGCGCGATAGTGCCGCCGCTCGCCGCTTCCGGAGAGGCGTGACCAATCGACAAGCCCGACGTACCGCCAGAGAAGCGACCATCGGTGATCAGTGCGCAGCTTTTGCCGAGGCCCATGGATTTCAGATAGGTGGTCGGATAGAGCATTTCCTGCATGCCCGGTCCACCTTTCGGTCCTTCGTAGCGAATTACTACGACATCGCCAGCCACAACTTTGCCGCCAAGAATTGCTTCAACCGCATCATCCTGGCTTTCGTACACTTTGGCCGGGCCTTTGAAGGTGAGGATCTCTTTGTCTACGCCCGCGGTTTTAACGATGCAGCCATCTTCCGCAATGTTGCCGTAAAGCACGGCTAAGCCGCCATCCTGCGAATAAGCGTGTTCGCGAGTACGAATACAACCTTCGGCACGATCGTCATCCAGCGTGTCCCAACGGCAATTCTGCGAGAACGCCTTGGTGGTACGAATACCAGCAGGACCGGCGCGGAACATATCCTTCACCGCCTGATCTTTGGTCAGCATGATGTCGTACTGATCCAGAGTTTCACGCATGCTCTGCTGCAGAATGTTGCGCGCGCTGGTGTCGATCAAACCGGCGCGATCCAACTCACCGAGAATGGCGATAACGCCACCCGCACGGTGCACATCTTCCATGTGATATTTCGGCGTACTTGGCGCCACTTTACACAGCTGCGGTACTTTGCGAGACAAACGATCGATATCGGAGATGTTGAAGTCGATTTCGCCTTCCAGCGCCGCTGCCAGCAGGTGCAGAACGGTGTTGGTGGAACCGCCCATGGCGATATCCAGCGTCATCGCATTCTCAAATGCGGCTTTGGTGGCGATGTTACGCGGCAGCATGTTGACGTCATCCTGCTCGTAATAACGTTTGGTCAGGCTAACGATGCGCTTACCGGCATTAATGAACAGCTCTTTACGATCGGCGTGCGTGGCCAGCAGTGAACCGTTACCTGGCTGAGATAAGCCCAGCGCTTCGGTCAGACAGTTCATCGAGTTGGCGGTGAACATACCGGAACAGGAACCGCAGGTTGGGCAAGCAGAACGTTCGATCTGATCGCTGTCGGCGTCGCTGACGTTCGGGTTGGCGCCCTGAATCATTGCATCAACCAGATCCAGTTTGATGATTTGATCAGAAAGTTTGGTTTTACCGGCTTCCATCGGGCCGCCAGACACAAAGATCACCGGAATGTTGAGGCGCAGTGACGCCATCAGCATGCCTGGGGTGATTTTGTCGCAGTTGGAGATACACACCATGGCATCGGCGCAGTGCGCGTTGACCATGTACTCCACTGAATCGGCAATTAGCTCGCGTGAAGGCAGTGAATACAGCATGCCGCCATGACCCATGGCGATACCGTCATCCACCGCAATGGTGTTGAACTCTTTAGCCACGCCGCCGGCTGCTTCGATTTCCTCAGCAACCAGTTTGCCAAGATCGCGCAGGTGCACGTGGCCCGGTACGAATTGGGTGAATGAGTTGACCACGGCGATAATCGGCTTACCGAAATCGTCGTCGGTCATTCCTGTCGCGCGCCACAAGGCACGGGCACCGGCCATGTTACGTCCATGGGTGGTGGTGGCGGAACGGTACTTAGGCATGCTCTATTTACTCCAGTAATAATCAGGTTGCGGGCGCCATCTGACGCCCGCAAAAAATCTCGTTATGCGTTAACCGGATCCAACCAGCCCCACTTGTCTTCCGTCTCGCCAGTGAACAGGCCAAAGAATGCCTTCTGGATACGACCGGTGACCGGACCACGTTTACCTTCGCCGACCTGAATGCCATCGACGCTACGCACCGGAGTGATCTCCGCTGCAGTACCTGACATGAAGACTTCGTCTGCCAGATACAGAGATTCGCGCGACAGAACCTGCTCACGCACTTCGATACCCATGTCTTGCGCCAGCTTAATGATGGCGTCACGGGTGATGCCTGGCAGCGCAGAAGAGGTGAACGGTGGCGTGAACAGAATGCCATCTTTCACTTCGAACAAGTTTTCGCCAGCACCTTCTGAAATATAGCCGTTGGTGTCGAGGGCGATACCTTCCTGATAGCCGTGGCGGCGCGCTTCGCTACCGACCAGCAGAGAAGAAAGATAGTTACCACCCGCTTTCGCGGCGGTCGGCAAGGTGTTTGGTGCAACGCGATTCCACGAAGAAACCATGGCGTCGATGCCGTTTTCCAGCGCTTCAGCGCCCAGGTAAGCACCCCAAGGGAAGGCGGCGATGATTACATCGGTGGTGTAGCCATCTGGCGGGTTCACACCCAGACCCACGTCACCGACGAAGGCCAGCGGACGGATATAAGCGCTTTTCAGTTTGTTCACGCGGATTACTTCGCGGCACGCTTCCATCAACTCATCAACGCTGGCTTTAATCGGGAAACGGTAAATTTTGGCGGATTCATGCAGACGCTTCATGTGCTCACGGTGGCGGAACACTACTGGACCTTTGTGTGAGTCGTAGCAACGCACGCCTTCAAACACAGAAGTACCGTAGTGCAGTGCGTGGGACATAACGCTGACCTTGGCGTCTTCCCACTTAACCATCTCACCATTGAACCAAATAAAGTCTGCTTTCTTCGTACTCATTGCTTTTTCCTTTGGCGACTATGCGCGGATTTGTTGTGTTGTCTGTTGTTGGATCTCGACGCAAGCGACATCCATAAGTTTGCTTAACTGCGAAGACAGTAAATCGACTGAGCGTTGGCTGGCAACGGTCATTTCGATATTAATGTTCTCGGCATTGACCGCGGAGGCCATATTCATCGCACACACCTGGAAACCACGGTGACGCACGACACGCAAAATGCGCTCCAATATTTCAGGACGAAAGCGGGCTTCGATAGACAATTGATGCTGATTCATGCGGTTTTCTCCATCATGTTTGCGTTGCTGGCACCCGGCGGTACCAATGGCCAGACGTTTTCATGCTCATCTATCGAAACATGCAGGAAGTAAGGACCTTCACTGTTCAGCAGAGCATCGAGGGCGGCGTCGACCTGATCTTTACGGCTAATGCGCTGGCCTGGAATATCAAAGGCGCTGGCCAGCGTGAGGAAATCGGGGTTATCGGTCAGAATGGTTTCGCTGTAGCGACCATCAAAGAACAATTGCTGCCACTGGCGCACCATGCCGAGACGCTGGTTATCCAGCAGCAGAATCTTCACCGGCAATTTGCCGCGCTTGATGGTGCCCAGCTCCTGAATGTTCATCATGATGGAGCCATCACCAGATACGCAGATAACCGTATCTTCAGGACGTGCAACCTGCGCACCAATCGCCGCCGGCAAGCCAAAGCCCATGGTGCCGAGACCGCTTGAAGTGATGAAGTTTTCTGGCGCGGTGAAACTCATGTGCTGTGCGGCCCACATCTGGTGCTGGCCGACGTCGGTGGTGACCACTGCGCTATCCGCTTTACGATCGGATAACTGCTTCAGCAACAACGGCGCGTAGATTGCTTCGCCTGGGTGATCGTAACGCCAGTCGAACTCTTTTTTCATCGCGCTGACTTCTTTGCGCCAGCCATCAATGTGCATTGGCATACTCAGTGCAGGCAGCACCTGATTCATATCGCCCTGCAGTGAGACGTGCGCGCGGCGCAGTTTGTTCAGTTCGGCAGGATCGATATCGATATGGATAACACTGGCGTGCGGCGCGAAGGTATCCAGCTTGCCGGTGACGCGGTCGTCAAAACGTGCACCAACTGCAATCAGCAAATCACAGGATTGTACTGCGAGGTTAGCGGCTTTGGTGCCATGCATGCCCAGCATGCCGAGATAGAGATCGCTGCTGGCATCCGCGCTGCCGAGCCCTTTCAGGGTGGAAACCATCGGGATACCGGTCTCCAGTGCCATGGCTCGTAAGGCAGGAACCGCCTGCGCCATGCCAACGCCGCCACCGATATACAGCATTGGCTTATGCGACTGCGCCATCAATGCGCGCGCTTCCGCAATGTGCTGCGCTGAGTGGCTGACTTGTTGCTCAACCGGCAGCAGATGTGGCGTCAGTTCGCCGTTGGCGATCTGAATGTCTTTTGGGATATCAACCAGAACCGGACCGGGACGACCAGATTGCGCGATGGCAAAAGCTTCTGCCATCACTGAAGGTAAATCATCAAGCGATTCAACGAGGAAACTGTGTTTGGTGCAGGCTAAGGATAAACCGAGAACGTCAATTTCCTGGAAGGCGTCGGTACCGATAAAGGCCGATGAGACTTGCCCAGTGATCGCTACAACCGGGATCGAATCCATCATCGCATCCGCCAGACCGGTGATCAGGTTGGTGGCGCCCGGACCCGAAGTGGCGATACAGACGCCAGTCTTGCCGGTTGCGCGGGCATAACCGATGGCCGCCATCACCGCACCCTGCTCATGACGGCACAGTAGGTGTTCCACGCCGCCATCGTAGAGCGCATCGTACACTGGCATGATTGCGCCGCCAGGATAGCCAAACACTGTATCGACACCCTGCGCGCGTAAAGCCTGAACTACCCACTGTGCACCTGTCATGGTTATTCTCCTGTATTCCTAGGGGAACAACAGAATTTTATGCTACTGCTCATAATCTGTTCCTCGCTAATTTGCTGATATTTAGGCTGGTTAAAAAAAAACCCCCGAACCTTTCGGTGCGGGGGTTTTTGGAATTCCAGACTTGATTTTTAAGCCTTTCTTTCTCCAAGCGATGCCCCGCACGGTGGGATAATAATCACCACCACGCTAATCACGACTAGGCTAATCACTTGTAGAAGGGCTTTCATGTGTTGTTTGTTTTTTCGATTGTTCGAAGTAATACCTACAGAGTTATCATAGTTAGCACGTCATTGACAATAATTTTCATTGGGAATTTTTATGACGGCGCTGGCGGTTGTGCGTTATCACATTGTAAGTAAAAGGTTATTTACATTTGTGATAAAAATTCATAACGCCCGCTTCGCAATCTTCATTTGCGGTTTACGAACAGGCTCTGTTTTTTTGTGAAACCGCTGCAATTCTCAGCGAATGTCAGGAATCTGATTCTGATGTTGAGCAGATAGCCATTGTTCATCCACCTGGCTGCTCTGATGATAAGGACAACAAGGAGCGGTTATGTCTTTATCCAAAGTATTAACACGAGCTGCGCTAGGTGTTCAGGCTCCGCTGGTGACGGTAGAAGTACACATCAGCAACGGCTTGCCGGCCCTGACGCTGGTTGGACTGCCTGAAACCACCGTAAAAGAAGCGCGGGAACGGGTGCGTAGCGCAATTATTAATAGCGGATTCACCTTCCCGGCGAAACGCGTCACCATCAATCTGGCACCTGCTGATCTGCCTAAAGAAGGCGGACGCTATGATCTTCCCATCGCTATCGCCATTCTGGCAGCCTCTGAGCAGCTGCCAGACGCAAAACTAGGGCAATATGAATTCCTGGGGGAGTTAGCGCTTAACGGCGCGCTCTGTGGCGTTCAGGCCGCTATTCCGGCGGCGATGGCGGCGCTGCAAGCGGGCAGACAAATGGTGTTAGCTGAACAGAATCAACAGGATGTCGGGTTGATTCAACAAGGCGAGACGCTGGTTGGAAAACATCTGGTAGAAATCTGTGCGTTTCTGCATAACAAAACTACCCTCACCATCGCGCACTATCAGCCTGAAACGCTTGAACAGGAAAAGCAGGACCTCAGCGACATCATTGGTCAGGATCAGGGCCGCCGCGCACTTGAGATCACCGCAGCTGGCGGGCATAACCTGTTACTGATTGGACCGCCGGGCACCGGCAAGACCATGTTGGCAACGCGTCTGCCCGGTATCATGCCGCCATTGGACGACCAGGAAGCGCTGGAATGCGCTGCTATCGCCAGTCTGGTAAGCAGCGGCAATCTCCATCATCAGTGGCGCAAACGGCCGTTCAGAGCGCCTCACCATAGTGCATCACTCTATGCGCTGGTTGGGGGTGGTTCATTGCCACGGCCTGGGGAAATATCTTTGGCACACAACGGTGTGTTATTTCTCGATGAGCTGCCAGAGTTTGAGCGCAGAACGCTGGATGCATTGCGCGAGCCGATCGAATCCGGGGAAATCGCCATTTCACGCACACGCGCTAAAGTGACTTATCCCGCGCGCTTTCAATTGATCGGTGCAATGAATCCTAGCCCGACCGGGCATTATCAGGGCAATCATAATCGCTCATCACCTCAGCAAGTGTTGCGCTATCTCAATCGCCTATCAGGACCTTTTCTCGATCGCTTTGATTTATCGTTAGAAGTTCCACTTCTTCCGAGCGGATCGCTGAGTAAGAAACAACAAGTCAGTGAAAGCAGCGCTGAAGTTTTAACTCGCGTCCTTGCCGCGCGACAGATTCAAACAGCACGCAGCGGAAAAGTGAATGCTCATCTCTCAAACCCGGAGATTTTACGTTGGTGTCCATTGAAGCAGCAGGATGCTGAATGGCTGGAAGAGGTGTTGAATTCGTTGGGGCTTTCGGTACGCGCCTGGCAGCGGATTTTAAAGGTGGCGAGGACAATCGCTGATTTGGCAGGTGAAGAGCTGATTACGCGGAGTCATTTGCAGGAAGCAGTGGGATATCGCAGCATCGACCGCTTAATGATCTATCTGCACAAAACTCTGGAATAAAAAACGGGGCTCATATAAGCCCCGCTATTCTTAATCATCGCTATCGCTAAAATCTTCCACCGTGTCCATCTGCGGCTTGCCGCCAGATAGCGTGTGGAAACGCTTAGGTCGTTTGATACGTGCGGTATATTTCGACCATACACGTTCAGCTTCCGTTTGCGGCTCACGAAGACCACGACATACTTCTAAAAATGAACGCTCTTCTTCTGTAATGGGTTCACGCTTAGCGAGATCCAGTTCATTAAAGGCGTAACCGTGGCGCTCCAGAAGCTGAGCTTCTTTAATGGTGAAATCACCATGACGCGAAAAACCACGTGGGTAATGTTTGTTATCAAAGAAACGATTCGTTGTTGCGAAGCTATCCGCCATTTTACACGCTCCTGACTCTCATATGGCCGTGCTATTTATGGCGCGGAGTATTAGATAGGCTTGACAGAGTGTAAAACAAAACATTTAAATCAGTACGACAAACAATTTTTGGGAGAATGCAGTGGATACGGAATTACTGAAAACTTTCCTCGAAGTGAGCAGAACACGCCATTTCGGGCGTGCTGCTGAAGCGCTTTACCTCACGCAATCTGCCGTTAGTTTTCGCATTCGTCAGCTGGAAAACCAGCTGGGCGTAAACCTTTTTACTCGTCACCGTAATAACATCCGGCTGACTTCAGCGGGCGAGCGTTTATTGCCCTATGCCGAAAGCTTGATGAGTACCTGGCTGATGGCCAAAAAGGAAGTTTCACATACACAACAGCATCATGAGCTTTCGATAGGAGGTAGCGCATCCCTTTGGGAAGCTTATTTAACTCCTTGGTTGCAAACACTTTATGAGAATCGCGAAAGCCTTCACCTCGAGGCACGCATTGCCCAGCGACATTTGCTGGTTAAGCAGTTGCATGAACGTCAGTTGGACCTATTGATCACGACCGAAGCACCAAAAATGGATGAGTTAACCAGCCAGCAAATAGGCCATATTTCGCTCGCATTATTCCGGGCGCGTAAAACTGAGAAGCGTGAAAAATATGACTATATCAAGCTGGAATGGGGCGCAGATTTTCATCAGCATGAAAGTTATCTGTCCAGTGATGATGTCCCCGTATTAACCACGACATCGGCACATTTAACGCGTGAATTACTGCATACCACCGGTGCATGTGCATTTTTACCTGATTTTTGGCACGGCATTTATAGTGATTTGATGGTTATTCCAGATACACCCGTCGCCGTGCGACCGTTATATGCGGTGTGGCTGCAGAATAGCGATCAGCAAAGTCACATTCGTCAGCTGCTTAAATATCCGGTTTTGACACAATAAGATAATAAATGAGGGAGTTTGAGTGGATCACAGTGAAACTCAAACTCATTTCACTGCCAAATTTTGGACAAAAAAAATCCTTTGCCGAAGCAAAGGATTATTTTCTGGCAGGGGCGGAGGGACTCGAACCCCCAACACCCGGTTTTGGAGACCGGTGCTCTACCAATTGAACTACGCCCCTAATTAGGGTGGCGGAACGGACGGGGCTCGAACCCGCGACCCCCTGCGTGACAGGCAGGTATTCTAACCAACTGAACTACCGCTCCACCGATTCTGTACTGATATCAGACAATCGTTCTGATTTCAGGTGTTTCGCCCTTCCCGCGTCACCGGGAAGGTCACGACCCGATAGCGGGTCTTAAATTGATGCCTGGCAGTTCCCTACTCTCGCATGGGGAGACCCCACACTACCATCGGCGCTACGGCGTTTCACTTCTGAGTTCGGCATGGGGTCAGGTGGGACCACCGCGCTACAGCCGCCAGGCAAATTCTTGTGCACGAAACGAATATTTTTCACTGATGCCACGTTGCTTTCCCTCGCGTTACTCAGTCACATACTTCAGTATGCTCCTTCATTCCGTCTCGGTCGGCGCCTCGCCTCAGCGTAAAATCTTTCGTTTCCGCTAAATCTTAATCCGTAAAACAAGCTGAAAATCCGGTCTCTCAGACCAAAACGCCTCTGGCGTTGTAAGGTTAAGCCTCACGGGTCATTAGTACCGGTTAGCTCAACGCATCGCTGCGCTTACACATCCGGCCTATCAACGTCGTAGTCTTCAACGTCCCTTCAGGACTCTCAAGGAGTCAGGGAGAACTCATCTCGGGGCAAGTTTCGTGCTTAGATGCTTTCAGCACTTATCTTTTCCGCACTTAGCTACCGGGCAATGCCATTGGCATGACAACCCGAACACCAGTGGTGCGTTCACTCCGGTCCTCTCGTACTAGGAGCAACCCCCCTCAATTCTCCAGCGCCCACGGCAGATAGGGACCGAACTGTCTCACGACGTTCTAAACCCAGCTCGCGTACCACTTTAAACGGCGAACAGCCGTACCCTTGGGACCTACTTCAGCCCCAGGATGTGATGAGCCGACATCGAGGTGCCAAACACCGCCGTCGATATGAACTCTTGGGCGGTATCAGCCTGTTATCCCCGGAGTACCTTTTATCCGTTGAGCGATGGCCCTTCCATTCAGAACCACCGGATCACTATGACCTGCTTTCGCACCTGCTCGAGCCGTCACTCTCGCAGTCAAGCTGGCTTATGCCATTGCACTAACCTCCTGATGTCCGACCAGGATTAGCCAACCTTCGTGCTCCTCCGTTACTCTTTGGGAGGAGACCGCCCCAGTCAAACTACCCACCAGACACTGTCCGCAGCCCGGATCACGGGCCTACGTTAGAACATCAAACATTAAAGGGTGGTATTTCAAGGTTGGCTCCACGCAGACTGGCGTCCACGCTTCAAAGCCTCCCACCTATCCTACACATCAAGGCTCAATGTTCAGTGTCAAGCTATAGTAAAGGTTCACGGGGTCTTTCCGTCTTGCCGCGGGTACACTGCATCTTCACAGCGATTTCAATTTCACTGAGTCTCGGGTGGAGACAGCCTGGCCATCATTACGCCATTCGTGCAGGTCGGAACTTACCCGACAAGGAATTTCGCTACCTTAGGACCGTTATAGTTACGGCCGCCGTTTACCGGGGCTTCGATCAAGAGCTTCTCCTTGCGGATAACCCCATCAATTAACCTTCCGGCACCGGGCAGGCGTCACACCGTATACGTCCACTTTCGTGTTTGCACAGTGCTGTGTTTTTAATAAACAGTTGCAGCCAGCTGGTATCTTCGACTGGCTTCGGCTCGGGGAGCAAGTCCCTCTACCTACGCGCCAGCGTGCCTTCTCCCGAAGTTACGGCACCATTTTGCCTAGTTCCTTCACCCGAGTTCTCTCAAGCGCCTTGGTATTCTCTACCTGACCACCTGTGTCGGTTTGGGGTACGATTTCGTGTTACCTGGAGCTTAGAGGCTTTTCCTGGAAGCAGGGCATCAGTTACTTCACCACCGTGGTGGCTCGTCGTCACGCCTCAGCCTTAAGATATCCCGGATTTACCAAAGATATCAGCCTACACGCTTAAACCGGGACAACCGTCGCCCGGATAACCTAGCCTTCTCCGTCCCCCCTTCGCAGTAACACCAAGTGCAGGAATATTAACCTGCTTCCCATCGACTACGCTTTTCAGCCTCGCCTTAGGGGTCGACTCACCCTGCTCCGATTAACGTTGAACAGGAACCCTTGGTCTTCCGGCGAGCGGGCTTTTCACCCGCTTTATCGTTACTTATGTCAGCATTCGCACTTCTGATACCTCCAGCACCCCTCACAGGACACCTTCAACGGCTTACAGAACGCTCCCCTACCCAACAACACATAGTGTCGCTGCCGCAGCTTCGGTGCATGGTTTAGCCCCGTTACATCTTCCGCGCAGGCCGACTCGACCAGTGAGCTATTACGCTTTCTTTAAATGATGGCTGCTTCTAAGCCAACATCCTGGCTGTCTGTGCCTTCCCACATCGTTTCCCACTTAACCATGACTTTGGGACCTTAGCTGGCGGTCTGGGTTGTTTCCCTCTTCACGACGGACGTTAGCACCCGCCGTGTGTCTCCCGTGATAACATTCTTCGGTATTCGCAGTTTGCATCGGGTTGGTAAGCCGGGATGGCCCCCTAGCCGAAACAGTGCTCTACCCCCGAAGATGAGTTCACGAGGCGCTACCTAAATAGCTTTCGGGGAGAACCAGCTATCTCCCGGTTTGATTGGCCTTTCACCCCCAGCCACAAGTCATCCGCTAATTTTTCAACATTAGTCGGTTCGGTCCTCCAGTTAGTGTTACCCAACCTTCAACCTGCCCATGGCTAGATCACCGGGTTTCGGGTCTATACCCTGCAACTTAACGCCCAGTTAAGACTCGGTTTCCCTGCGGCTCCCCTATACGGTTAACCTTGCTACAGAATATAAGTCGCTGACCCATTATACAAAAGGTACGCAGTCACCCCATAAATGAGGCTCCCACTGCTTGTACGTACACGGTTTCAGGTTCTGTTTCACTCCCCTCGCCGGGGTTCTTTTCGCCTTTCCCTCACGGTACTGGTTCACTATCGGTCAGTCAGGAGTATTTAGCCTTGGAGGATGGTCCCCCCATATTCAGACAGGATACCACGTGTCCCGCCCTACTCTTCGAACTCACAGTATGTGCACTTTCGTGTACGGGGCTATCACCCGGTATCGCGCGACTTTCCAGACGCTTCCACTAACGCACAAACTGATTCAGGTTCTGGGCTGTTCCCCGTTCGCTCGCCGCTACTGGGGGAATCTCGGTTGATTTCTTTTCCTCTGGGTACTTAGATGTTTCAGTTCCCCAGGTTCGCCTCGCAACACTATGTATTCATGTTGCGATGATGCACTGAGTGCACCGGGTTTCCCCATTCGGACATCGTCGGCTGTAGCGGTTCATATCACCTTACCGACGCTTTACGCAGATTAGCACGTCCTTCATCGCCTCTGACTGCCAGGGCATCCACCGTGTACGCTTAGTCGCTTAACCTCACAACCCACAGGCGTTTTGCAACGCGTGCAGACTGCAAGCATTTGAGAGACTCGAACATATCGCAGCTTCATTCTTATTACGGAGAATGAATACGATACGTCGTTTCAATTTTCAGCTTGTTCCGGATTGTTAAAGAGCATAATACTTCGCAGCACACCGTTTCCGGTACGCTCTGAAGTATTGTTTTGAGTCACTGTAATGGTGGAGCTAAGCGGGATCGAACCGCTGACCTCCTGCGTGCAAGGCAGGCGCTCTCCCAGCTGAGCTATAGCCCCATACAGTTACTGCAGAGACCACTACTACCACTCACCAGGAGTTCCGTTTTCGACAAACGGTAATTTCTTTTCAGGCAAGGCAAAGTGTCGCGACGTATAGTTCACTATACGAGCGGCGCTTTAACGCAGCATGAGAAGAAATTTGGTAGGCCTGAGTGGACTTGAACCACCGACCTCACCCTTATCAGGGGTGCGCTCTAACCACCTGAGCTACAAGCCTGTAGAGGTTTTTTCTGCTCGTTACTTTCTATCAGACAATCTGTGTGAGCACTACGCGGGAAGGTATCTTCAGGTAAGGAGGTGATCCAACCGCAGGTTCCCCTACGGTTACCTTGTTACGACTTCACCCCAGTCATGAATCACAAAGTGGTAAGCGCCCTCCCGAAGGTTAAGCTACCTACTTCTTTTGCAACCCACTCCCATGGTGTGACGGGCGGTGTGTACAAGGCCCGGGAACGTATTCACCGTAGCATTCTGATCTACGATTACTAGCGATTCCGACTTCACGGAGTCGAGTTGCAGACTCCGATCCGGACTACGACGCACTTTATGAGGTCCGCTTGCTCTCGCGAGGTCGCTTCTCTTTGTATGCGCCATTGTAGCACGTGTGTAGCCCTACTCGTAAGGGCCATGATGACTTGACGTCATCCCCACCTTCCTCCAGTTTATCACTGGCAGTCTCCTTTGAGTTCCCGGCCGAACCGCTGGCAACAAAGGATAAGGGTTGCGCTCGTTGCGGGACTTAACCCAACATTTCACAACACGAGCTGACGACAGCCATGCAGCACCTGTCTCAGAGTTCCCGAAGGCACCAAAGCATCTCTGCTAAGTTCTCTGGATGTCAAGAGTAGGTAAGGTTCTTCGCGTTGCATCGAATTAAACCACATGCTCCACCGCTTGTGCGGGCCCCCGTCAATTCATTTGAGTTTTAACCTTGCGGCCGTACTCCCCAGGCGGTCGACTTAACGCGTTAGCTCCGGAAGCCACTCCTCAAGGGAACAACCTCCAAGTCGACATCGTTTACGGCGTGGACTACCAGGGTATCTAATCCTGTTTGCTCCCCACGCTTTCGCACCTGAGCGTCAGTCTTTGTCCAGGGGGCCGCCTTCGCCACCGGTATTCCTCCAGATCTCTACGCATTTCACCGCTACACCTGGAATTCTACCCCCCTCTACAAGACTCTAGCCTGCCAGTTTCGAATGCAGTTCCCAGGTTAAGCCCGGGGATTTCACATCCGACTTGACAGACCGCCTGCGTGCGCTTTACGCCCAGTAATTCCGATTAACGCTTGCACCCTCCGTATTACCGCGGCTGCTGGCACGGAGTTAGCCGGTGCTTCTTCTGCGGGTAACGTCAATCGGTGAAGTTATTAACTCCACCGCCTTCCTCCCCGCTGAAAGTACTTTACAACCCGAAGGCCTTCTTCATACACGCGGCATGGCTGCATCAGGCTTGCGCCCATTGTGCAATATTCCCCACTGCTGCCTCCCGTAGGAGTCTGGACCGTGTCTCAGTTCCAGTGTGGCTGGTCATCCTCTCAGACCAGCTAGGGATCGTCGCCTAGGTGAGCCATTACCCCACCTACTAGCTAATCCCATCTGGGCACATCCGATGGTGTGAGGCCCGAAGGTCCCCCACTTTGGTCTTGCGACGTTATGCGGTATTAGCTACCGTTTCCAGTAGTTATCCCCCTCCATCGGGCAGTTTCCCAGACATTACTCACCCGTCCGCCACTCGTCACCCGAGAGCAAGCTCTCTGTGCTACCGTTCGACTTGCATGTGTTAGGCCTGCCGCCAGCGTTCAATCTGAGCCATGATCAAACTCTTCAATTTAAGTTTGATTTGCTGAAACAAGTTCAGCGGTGCTCATCTGTAAAACGTCATAATGAATTTCATTATGTGTTCACTCGTGAGGCTTTGATATTTTTTACGTCCGGAGACGCTGATATCAATCCTGCGAGTGCCCACACAGATTGTCTGATAAATTGTTAAAGAGCATGCCGCGATTTCTCTAGCGGCGCGGGATGCGTATATTACGCTTTCCGCATTCTCAGTCAAGCATTTATTTTTGCTTTTCTGAAGGTTGCCTTGAAGGCCACCTCCTGAACACATCGCTTCGTAAGCCGTTGTTCCGTGTCAGTGGAGGCGCAGTATAGGGATTTCTTCGGGGCTGACAAGTGCTAATTTCAAATTAATTTCCGAGTGCTGATTTTTTCGTCGAAACGCCACTAAACTGCTAATTTTTCCAGCAACGGGAAGCCATAACGCTGCAAAATCGGTGACAATTTCGTCACTTCATCATCCATACGCGTACAGAACGCTAAATTCTGCCCGGACGAAACCGCCTGCGGTGCTTCATGCTCTAATAACCAAACGGTACGACGCGCGATGGCAGCGCCCGAATCCACCAACCTTGTCCCTTCCGGCAGTACCAATTGCAGCTCATCACGTAATAAAGGGAAATGCGTACAGCCGAGAACCACGGTATCGGGCGGCTCTTTCATACGTAGCCAAGGTTGCACAGCGCGGCGCACATCGGCCAATTCAACATCTTCGCCATGCAGCTTGGCTTCCGCCAGTTCCACCAGCTCAGCAGAACCGAGCATTTCGATTTTGCAGTCTCGGGCAAATTGCGCCACCAACTCATGGGTATAAGGACGTTTCACCGTGCCGCGCGTGGCCAGCAATCCCACCACGCCGTTACGCGTCAGACGCGCAGCAGGTTTAATCGCAGGCACCACACCCACAACCGGGAATTCGAAGCGCTCACGCAGAGCCGGCAAAGAGATGGTACTGGCCGAGTTACAGGCGATAATCACCAGCGCAAGCGGAAAACGCTGAGTGATGGCCGTCACCACCGCCACTACACGCTCGACAATAAAGTCTTCAGATTTTTCGCCGTACGGGAAACCTTCATTATCGAAGGCGTAGAGATAGTGAAGATCCGGCAGTAGATGCCGGACCTCATCATAAACAGACAGCCCACCCACGCCGGAGTCAAACACCAGCACGGTGGGACGCAGATCAGAAGCTGTAGCTGGCGCTGAGGTAATACTCCGTTCCTGGAGTTGGATAGCCATACGCTGTCTCATAATCTTTATCGAACAGGTTGGCAATTCTACCACGAACGGTGAGCTGTGATGTGACCGGATACGAGACAGCGAGATCTACCGTGCTGTAACTCGGTAAACGACGTTGCTCGCTGGCATATTCGCTGGTGTTGTTATCGTAGCGCTTACCAAAGTATTGGTAGATGACATCGATATCAAAGTCATACACCGTCATACCCAGCTGATATTTGGCCTGCTCACGCGCGCGACGCGCCAGCGTTTCACCATCTGAATCACGACGAGCATCCAGATAACCCAAAGTGATCTGGTGATGAAGGAAGCTGGTATCAAAATCAGCGGTGGCTTCAATACCTTTCATCGTAACGGCTTTTTCATTGTAATAGCCGCCCTCAAAAGTCACAGGATCAGAAGCGTAAGTAATGAGATCGCTGACTTTATTATGATACGCCGAAACACGCCAATTGACCGGCCCGGTTAAGCCTTCCAGCGCGGCTTCCCACTGTTTTGATTTTTCAGGATTGAGATCGGGATTAGAGCTGATACCAAAACGCTTCAGGCCATAAAGCTGACCTAATGTCGGCGCCTGGAAACCCGTACCGTAAGAGAGTGAAGCCTTGTAGCCCGGCACAAACTCCCAACCCGCAGCCGTTTGCCAGGTGCCATGACGGCCAAAGTCTTCATTATCATCGCCACGCGCCGAACCTTCGAGGGTGACATTGCCAAACTGCTGCTGAGCCGTCAGGTAAGCACCTGTGTTGTCTTGCTTGTAGCCATCTTCATCACGCGGTGCGCCAGAATAGAGTTGTCCAACCGAGCTCAGTTTCTGCTGCTGCCAATCCAGACCCGCGCTGACCATGCCATGTCCCACCGCAAAGGTGTTGCCCCATTGCAGGTTGCGCTGCTCCATGTCATCCAGACTATTGGAATCCGCATAGCGGCCGTCAGACCCAACGTAGTTGTAGATTTTGTACTTTTGATAGCTGGCGGTCAGCTGCGAGGAGTAATCCTCTTTATTAAAGCGCAGACCGGTATCGAACGAGTGATTGTAGATCTGTTGCTCATCCTGACCACCGACGTAACCCGCATCGTAATCTGAGTTAGCGGCGTAACCGTAACCACGGAAGAAGCCAGAGAACGCATCATTAAACTTGTGATCAACGCCGGCCCAGAACGCCTTATTGCGCCAGCCATCACGATCGCGATCGGTTGGCGATGTTGAGCCCGGCTGAACGTTGTAGCCATTGGTGGCCTGATAAGAACCCGCCACCGTTACGCGCGTCTGGTCCGTGACATTTTGATTGATGCCGCCGCTGTATTCCTGATACCCCTTCGAACCAAAGCCAGCCGTCAGCGAGTTTTGATTATTCGGGTTTTGCGTAATGACATTCACCACGCCGCCAATCGCATCAGCGCCGTAAACGGCAGAACGCGGGCCGCGAATAAACTCAACGCGCTGGATAATAGAAACAGGGATTTGGTTAAAGTCAGCAACGCCGGTTATACCCGGTTTAGAGAACGGCACGCCATCAACCAGAATCAGCGTGTGACGCGCTTCCGAACCTCGCACATACATAGAAGCGCTTTGCCCAATGCCGCCGCTTTGCGCGATATCCACGCCCGGCAAGCGACGCAACACTTCCAGCAGGTTCTTAGATTGCCACTGATCGATCTCGTCGCGGGTAACAACAGAAGTCGAAGCCAGCACCGACGAGACTGGCTGTGCGAAGCGGTTAGCGGTAACGATTTGCGTATCATCATTCTGCTGCGCGTAGCCAAATTGCGCCCAGAGAGACAACGCCGTTGCACTAAAGGCAAACAGCGAAGCATGTGTTTTTTTCATTGTTATAGCATCCAAAAGACGAAGCAGGATGCCGCACGACTACAACCAATAGCTCGCGATGGTCGTATGTATTGCGACGTCACACCGGCAGGTCTTCGGGCTGAGAATCATAAATGGTGAAAAACTTCCCATCCGGCAGGACAGTGTTTGTAAGTGCCATCACCACGACATTCTTTACCGCTGCGCGTCAGCTCCAGATTCACACTGGATTCCCTTTTAACTCAAGGAGGCCGGCAGGCGCAGTCTACGGCCAGGAAGGCCGGAAATCCAGACTTCCAGCCATCTTGTTTTCCGCAGGGCTGGACATCAGCAGTTGAATGCCTACAATCGCCCGGCAAGCCAGCTTATTACCAGGATTAAAGATGACACCCGAACAGCTCCCGATTGAACAATACGACGCGCAACTGGCGGAAAAAGTCAGCCGCTTACAGGCGATGATGGTGCCCTTTGCTGCGCCCGACGTGGAGGTGTTCCGTTCGCCGGTCAGCCACTATCGGATGCGTGCCGAATTCCGCATCTGGCACGACGGTGACGATCTCTACCACATCATCTTTGATCAACAGACCAAGCAACGTATCCGCGTCGATCAATTCCCGGCGGCCAGTGAATTGATCAACCAGCTGATGCCAAAACTGATCGCGGCGATCCGCGACAACCGCGCGCTGCGTTTTAAGCTGTTCCAGATCGATTACCTGTCGACGATGAGCAACCAGATCGTCATCTCGCTGCTCTATCACCGCAAGCTGGAAGAGGAGTGGACCGCCGCCGCCAGCGCCCTGCGTGACAGCCTGCGTGCCGAAGGCTTTGACGTGCAGCTGATTGGCCGCGCCACCAAAACCAAAATCTGCCTCGATCGTGATTACGTTGATGAACGCCTGCCGGTCGCCGGAAAAGAGATGATTTATCGTCAGGTGGAGAACAGCTTCACCCAGCCAAACGCGGCGATGAATATTCAGATGCTGGAGTGGGCGCTGGACGTGACGCAGAATTCGCGTGGCGATCTGCTGGAACTCTATTGCGGTAACGGCAACTTCTCGCTGGCGCTGGCGCGTAACTTCCGCCGCGTGCTGGCCACCGAGATTGCCAAGCCGTCAGTCGCGTCCGCGCAATACAACATTGCCGCCAACCAGATTGATAACGTGCAGATTATTCGTATGGCCGCCGAAGAGTTTACTCAGGCGATGATGGGTGTGCGCAGCTTCAATCGTTTAGAAGGCATCGACCTGAAGAGTTATCAGTGCGAAACCATTTTTGTTGATCCGCCGCGCAGCGGGCTGGATGAGGAAACTGTGAAGATGGTGCAGGCCTATCCGCGCATCCTTTATATCTCCTGCAACCCGCAAACGCTGTGCGACAACCTCGCGGTGCTGGGAGAAACGCATGATGTCACGCGTTTGGCGCTGTTCGATCAGTTCCCGTATACCCATCATATGGAATGCGGCGTGCTGCTGACGCGCAAGGCCTGATGAATCGGTCGCCATAAATGGCGACCCTACGGTTTGTAGGGTGCGCATTCATGCGCACCGAACAGCAGTCGAAGTCTTAGTTACGGTTTTTACGGCGGAAACGCATACCAATCCAGAACACCAGCGCCACCATCAGAATGGTCGGGATGAAGTTGGAGCCGATATCCGGATATTCAGCCCGCACCAGCGCGCTATAAACCAAAATACCCAGCAGGAAGAACGCCGCCGCCAGTGAAGGCATGCCGTCTGGCATATTGCGGTTGAGATAACGCTGATGCAGACACCAGGCCGCCAGGCCAAGCGCGATCAGCGGGAATATCGAAAAGGGAACAAACGTGCTGAACAGCACCGAAAAGGAGCCGTTGATCGCTAAACCGGTGATAAAAGCCAATAAAAGCGTTCCTTTATCGCGTGGGTTTTGCTCAATCATTTCATTATCCTTATCACATTACTCTTCGGGTTTTTCCAGGGTAACCGCCAGGCGCTCTTGCTCCCGGCGATACCAGTAATAAGCGCCTTTGGCGATCATGCGCAGCTGCAGCACTAATCGATCCTCCAGCTTGCGGCGCTGCTCAATATCAACGTCCAGCGCTTCAGCACCCGCGCTAAACACAATCGTCACCATCGCTTCGGCCTGCGCTTCGGTGAAGCTGCGCGGCATGCGATTTTCCAGTTCAAGGTAATCGGCCAGTTCGGCGATGAAGTGCTGAATCTCACGGGCAACGGCGGCACGAAATGCTGCCGAGGTTCCGGAGCGCTCGCGTAGTAAGAGCCGAAAAGCGTTGGGATTGTTCCCGATGAACTCCATAAAAGTTGCCACCGAGGTTTTGATGATGCTGCCGCCCTTGGCAATACGCTGGCGCGCCTGACGCATTAACTGGCGCAGCATCAAGCCGCTTTCATCCACCATGGTCAAGCCCAGCTCGTCGACATCGCGGAAGTGACGATAAAATGAGGTCGGCGCAATCCCCGCTTCGCGTGCAACTTCGCGCAAACTCAGGCTGGCAAAACTCCTTTCTGCACTTAACTGACTGAAGGCAGCTTCAATCAGTGAACGTCGTGTACGTTCTTTTTGTAGCGCTCTGACGCCCATTTTCCCGGCCTTTTAGGTGATTTGGCAGGCACTATAACAAACTTTTCAGCGTACAGCGGTGCAAACTTTGTGAACGCCTGTGAACCTCACGCTTTGTCAAACTTCAGCAATTTACGCTGTTAGAATTCAGATGTGCGCGGCGAGATGTTAGAATCTCGTTGTAAAAATGTGATAAAAAAATAGGACGTACTGGTATGCAAAAGTCTTACGATTACGATGCCATTGTGATTGGCTCCGGTCCGGGCGGCGAAGGTGCGGCGATGGGGCTGGTGAAGCAGGGAGCGCGTATTGCAGTGATCGAACGCTACCACAACATCGGCGGCGGTTGTACTCACTGGGGAACCATCCCTTCCAAAGCCTTGCGTCACGCTGTCAGCCGTATCATCGAGTTCAATCAAAACCCACTTTACAGCGATCACACTCGACTCCTGCGCTCCTCATTCGCCGACATTCTCAACCACACCGAGAACGTGATCAGTCAGCAAACCGCGATGCGTCAGGGTTTCTATGAGCGCAACCGCTGTGAACTTTATCAGGGCGATGCCCGTTTTGTTGATGCCAACACCATCGAAGTGGAACAACCCGACGGTACCCGCGAGCGCTTAACCGCCGAGAAATTCGTTATTGCCTGCGGTTCTCGTCCGTATCATCCAGCGGATGTCGATTTTACCCATCCACGCGTTTACGATTCCGACTCCATCCTCAACCTGCACCATGAACCTGGCCACGTGATCATTTACGGCGCCGGCGTGATTGGCTGTGAATATGCCTCGATTTTTCGCGGCCTGAATGTCAAGGTTGACCTGATTAACACCCGCGACCGCCTGCTGGCGTTCCTCGATCAGGAGATGTCAGATTCCCTCTCCTATCACTTCTGGAACAGCGGCGTGGTGATTCGTCACAACGAAGAGTTCGAGAAGATTGAAGGCGTCGATGACGGGGTGATTATTCACCTTAAATCGGGCAAAAAAGTGAAAGCCGATTGCCTGTTGTACGCAAACGGTCGAACCGGTAACACCGATTCGCTGGCGCTGGAGAACGTGGGACTGGAAGCGGATGGCCGTGGCCTGCTGAAAGTGAACAGCATGTACCAAACCGCGCTGCCGCATATTTACGCAGTCGGTGACGTGATTGGTTATCCAAGCCTGGCCTCTGCTGCTTACGATCAGGGCCGCATCGCCGCGCAGGCGATCATCAAAGGTGAAGCCACCGCGCATCTGATCGAGGATATTCCAACCGGGATTTACACCATTCCGGAGATCAGCTCAGTAGGTAAAACCGAACAGCAGCTGACGGCGATGAAAGTGCCGTATGAAGTAGGTCGTGCGCAGTTCAAACATCTGGCGCGTGCGCAGATTGTTGGTATGCACGTCGGCAGCCTGAAGATTCTGTTCCACCGCGAAACCAAAGAGATTTTAGGGATTCACTGCTTTGGCGAGCGTGCTGCGGAGATCATTCACATCGGCCAGGCCATCATGGAACAGAAGAACGGCGGCAACACGATTGAGTACTTCGTGAATACCACCTTCAACTATCCCACCATGGCCGAAGCCTATCGTGTAGCAGCGTTAAACGGCTTAAACCGCCTGTTTTAACGAGGTATCCAGATAACCCTTCATGTGGGTTTTGATTGCTTCTGCCAACTGCTCATAGCGGCTGCGCAGAGGCGATCCTGGACGATAGACCAACGCGATGGTGCGCTGTGGAACGGGCTTGTAGCACGGCAAATAGCAGACGCCATCACGTTCGCGCTCATTCGGCACGGACAGCGCAGGCAGCAAGGTAATACCGCTTCCGGCGGCAACCATGTTGCGCAGCGTCTCCAGACTGGTGGCGCGGAAATGCGTGTCTTCATCGGCACCGGCTTCAAAGCAGAAGCCCATCGCCTGATCGCGCAGGCAGTGCCCATCTTCCAGCATCAGCAATTTCTCACCGGCCAGATCCGACATTGGAACGCGATCGCGATCGCGCCACGGATGATCGGCATACACCGCCAGCGTCATTGGCTCATCAAACAGTGGCACCTCAATAAAGGCTTCACTCTCTTTCACCAACGCCACGATGGCGCAATCCAGCTTGCCGCTGTCGAGCTGTGCCAGCAGTTGCTGCGTCTGCGCTTCATGCAGATACATTTCGAGTTTGGGGAAGGTTTTATGCAGCATCGGAATGATGTGCGGCAGCAGATACGGCCCGGTGGTTGGAATCAAACCAATGTGCAGCGGTCCAGACATCGCTTCGCCCTGTTGGCTCGCCATCTCCTTCAACACTTTCACTTCGCGCAGCACGGTTCGCGCTTGATCCACCAGCAACAGTCCAGCCTGAGTAAACAACACCTTACGGCTGGTACGCTCCAGCAGCATCACACCAAGTTCATCTTCCAGCTTACGAATCTGTCCACTTAAGGTGGGTTGGCTGACATGACATGCGTCAGCTGCACGCCGGAAATGGCGATGCTCCGCAAGTGAAACCAGGTATTCGAGATCACGAATATTCATTGAAATCCTCCAAACCACGATAGCCCGTGGCGATAGATAGAATAGCAATGAACGATTGGCCCTATCAAGGCGTGAGCGGGAATAATGCGCGCATCAAATGATCTGGAGCAGAACCTGCAAACTGCTTAAAACAAATCACTGTGCTGGCCGGGAGTGGCCTGCCCTTGATGATGTGCCTATAACAAAATGTAATTCCGAAGCTAGAGGTTGGCGGGCTACCGAAGAGGTGCCCGCTTTTTTTTGCGTTGGATTTATTGGTCGCCATGAATGGCGACTCTACGAAGAGATTAACCTAAACGCTTCTGCGCTTCGCCGATGGCGAAGGCGACCTGCTGAGGCGACACGCCACCCTGCGCATTACGCTTATCGAGACAGGATTGCAGCGACAGAATCGGATACACGTCATCCTCAATCACCGCGCTGAACTGCTTTAACTGCGCCAAAGTCAGCGCTTCCAGCGCCACGCCTTGCTTGATCGCTTCCACTACGGTTTCACCGACAATGTGGTGCGCTTCGCGGAACGGAACGCCTTTTGCCACCAGATAATCGGCCAGCTCGGTAGAGTTAGCGTAGCCCTGCTCAGCGGCTTCCTGGCAACGCGGACGTTTTACCTGAATGCCATCCAGCACCAGCACCGACATATGCAGGCAGTCGAGCCAGGTATCAAGCGCATCGAACAGCCCTTCTTTGTCTTCCTGCATATCTTTGTTGTACGCCAGCGGCAGGCCTTTCAACGTCATCATCATGCCTGTCAATGCGCCCTGCACACGGCCACATTTGCCACGGATCAGCTCCAGCGCATCCGGGTTTTTCTTCTGCGGCATCAGCGAAGAGCCGGAAGTGACTTTATCAGAGAGCTCAAGGAAGCCCGCTTCACCGGTGTTGAAGAAGATCAGGTCTTCGGCAAAGCGTGATAGATGCACCATACCAATCGAGGCGTCTGACAGCAGCTCCAGCACGTGATCGCGATCGGAAACGGTATCGAGGCTGTTACGCGTGGCAGAAGCAAAACCTAACCAGCCGGCCAGCTGGTGACGATCGATCTCGTAAGCGGTACCGGCCAGCGCGCCGCAACCCAGCGGACTGACATCCATACGCTTCAGTGCATCCTGCAAACGGCTCTCGTCACGCGCCAGCATCTCAACGTACGCCAGGCACCAATGCGCGAAAGTCACCGGCTGCGCACGCTGCAGGTGCGTATAACCTGGCATCACCGCGTCCTGATTGGCTTCTGCCGTGGCAACCAGCGCCGACTGCAGTTCGCGCGTCGCCTCCAGCAGCACGGCAACCTGCTCTTTGCACCACAGTTTCAGATCGGTCGCGACCTGATCGTTACGGCTACGGCCGGTGTGCAATTTCTTGCCCAGCGCGCCGACTTTATCGATCAGCTTGCCTTCCACCCAGCTGTGAATATCTTCCGCATCGCTTTGCAGAATCTGCTCCGGATTGGCGCGTACCTCGGCCAGCAGCTCATTTAACGCGCTTTCCAGCTGTTGCTGCTCTTCATTGGTCAGCACGTTGACCGTTACCAGCGCTTTTGACCAGGCAATCGAGCCGGTAATGTCCTGCTCGGCCAGGCGATAGTCAAAACGCAGCGAGTCGTTGAACTGTTTGAACCGTTGGTCTGCTGCCTGCGAAAAACGTCCGCCCCAAAGTGCCATCTGAATTACTCCTGAATCCGTTATAGAAAAGGCGGCCCGAAGCCGCCCTTGCAAATTATGTCGATTGCCGCGGTATTACTTCTTCTGCTCGTTCAGCGCGCGAATGCGTGAAGAGAGTGAGAACAAGCGGATAAAGCCGCCCGCGTGACGGTGATCGTAAACTTCGTCTTCGCCAAAGGTAGCGAACTCTTCTGAATACAGGCTGTTAGCAGAGGTTTTCTGAATCGCCGTGGCGTGGCCTTTGTACAGCTGCAGTACCACTTCGCCGTTCACCTCTTCTGCCAGTGATTCAGCAGCGGCCTGGATGGATTTACGCAGCGGCGCGAACCAGCGGCCATCGTAAACCACGTAAGACATTTCATGGCCCAGTTGCTCACGCCATTTGAAGCTATCGCGATCCAGCACCAGCTGTTCAACCGCACGCAGCGCATTCACCATGATGGTGCCGCCCGGGGTTTCGTAGCAGCCGCGAGACTTGATGCCTACCAGACGGTTTTCCACGATGTCGATACGACCGACGCCGTGTTTCGCACCCAGCACGTTGAGTTTTTCCAGGCACTGGAACGGGCTCAGCTTCTCGCCGTTCACCGCAACCACGCGACCTTTCTCGACGGTAACGGTGACGTTTTCTGGCTGATCTGGCGCTTCCAGCGGATCAACGGTCCACACCCAGCAATCTTTGTTCGGAGCATTGGCTGGGCTTTCCAGCACGCCACCTTCGGTAGAGATGTGCCATGCGTTCTCATCACGGCTGTAGATTTTTTCCAGCGACGCGGTGGTCGGGATATTGCGCTCTTTCAGGTAATCCAGCAGCGCTTCACGTGAACGCAGGTCCCATTCACGCCATGGCGCAACCACTTTCAGCTGTGGTGCCAGCGCGGTGTAGGTGGTTTCGAAGCGCACCTGATCGTTACCTTTACCGGTTGCGCCGTGGCACAGCGCATCTGCACCGACTTTCAGTGCCAGCTCAACCTGCGCTTTGGCGATAATCGGACGCGCCATTGAGGTACCCAGCAGGTAAGTACCTTCGTACAGTGCGCCAGTTTGCAGCACCGGATAAACGTATTCGCTGATGAACTCTTCACGCAGATCGGCCACGTGGCACTCAGACGCACCTGACTGCAGCGCTTTCTTCTCAACGCCTTCTAAATCTGCCGGATCCTGGCCAATGTTCGCCACGAACGCCACCACTTCACAGCCGCCGTAGTTCTCTTTCAACCATGGAATGATGGCTGAAGTATCCAGACCGCCTGAGTAGGCCAGAACGATTTTTTTGATGTTTTGCGTGCTCATGTCTTAATCCTTGATTATGCGAGAATCCGGGTGCCAATCGACACGCCGTTGAAAAGGGTTGGCAGTTGTTCAGCATGACGCCAGCTAGCGATATCGACCGGGCGACCGAGCGTGCGAGCGGCATCGAGCGCCGCGTTCACTTTCACGATCATGCCATCGGTGATGATGCCCTGCGCAATCAGCTGTTCCGCTTTCGCGGCGGTCATCTCTTCAATGCGTTGACCTTTGCCATCGAGAATGCCGCTAACGTCAGACAACAGCACTAAATCGGCACCAATGGTCGCCGCCAGCGCAGTCGCCGCCTGGTCAGCGTTGACGTTCATCAACTCGCCGCCGTCGGTGATGCCAATTGAACTGATTACCGGCATGTAGCCCGCCGCCAGCAGCGTGTTCACCAGCGCCGGATTGCCAGGCGTTGCGTTGCCAACATGTCCCAGCTCTTCATCGAACTGCGCCACATTAACCAAACCGGCGTCGCCGAGGCACAAACCGACTGCGCCGATGCCATATTTCTTCGCCCACGCCAGCAGCGTTTTGTTGGCGGTACCGGCTAACGCACCGGTAATAATGTCAATCTGATCGGCTGGCGTCACGCGCAAACCGTTCTTCTTTTTCACCGGCAGCGCGAGCTTCTTCATCAGCTCGTCCACCACGCAACCACCGCCGTGCACAATGATCAGCGGACGCTGATGTTCATTGCGGTACGCCAGCAGGGCATCAAACAGACGGGCCAGCGCTTCTTCGCTATCCAGCAGCACGCCACCCAGTTTAATGATCAATGGATTCATTGCGTTATCCGTTCGTTAAATCAAAGACAGCGTTTCGGGGAAGCCGAAACGAATGTTCAAACACTGAACCGCCTGCGATGAGGCGCCTTTCAGCAGGTTATCTTCGGCAGCCACCACAATCAGGTGCTCGCCTTGCATGGCGAAGCCGATGTCGCAAAACGGCAAACCGACCACCGCTTTCAGCGCCGGTACGCCTTTGTCATACACGCGCACCAGCGGTTTGTCGTGGTATGCATTATGGAAAGCATCCGCCACATCCTGCTGCGTCACGCCCGCTTTCAGGCGGCAGGTAGTGGTCGACAAAATACCGCGCGGGAAGCTGCCCAGATGTGGCGTGAAGATCACCGGCGTACCGAGATGTGCCACGATTTCCGGGTGATGACGGTGATTAAACAGGCCGTACGGCTGCAAGCTCACTTCACAGAAGCTGGTGCCAACGTTGGCTTTGCGCCCTGCACCGCTCACGCCGCTGGTGGCGTTAATCACTGGCCACTGTGCATCGTTAAGCAAGCCCGCTGCGATCAGCGGTTTCAGCGAAAGCTGGGCTGCGGTTGGGTAGCAACCCGGCACCGCAACCAGCTCCGCATCTTTGATTTTGTCGTGCTGCCATTCGGCCAGGCCGTAAACCGCCTTATCCAGCCAATCCTGATGCTGATGGCTGAAACCGTAATATTGGGTATAGAAAGCGTCGTCGTTTACGCGGAACGCGCCGGAGAGATCGAACACCACGCAACCGGCTTTGAGGAATTCAGGTGCCAGATCGTGGCTGACTTCATGGGCGGTGGCGAGGAACACCACATCCACTTTGTCGGCCCATTCAGCAGCATCGCTCAGCGGCTGCAGCGGCAAATCGACAATGCCTTTGAGCTGCGGATGCAAATCCGACAATAACTTTCCAGCATCCGGGCTTTGCGCTGAAACCGCCAAAGCGGTTATGTTCATATGCGGATGGCGATTCAGGTAGGTGGCAAGCTCTACGCCAGCGTAACCACTGGCACCAACGATCAGCGTATTCAACATCAGGCTGTATACCTTATTACAGTCACGTATCGGGTCGCGGCCTTGCCCCGTTGCCCAGAATGCCGTTTGCAGAAGATTTGATGCTTCACATGCAAGCGACGCTATTGTATTTTTATTCACTATTAATGCATGAATATTGATACATCCTAACCCAAGGACCGTCAACAGTGAAGACAAAATTACCACCTTTTATCGAACTCTACCGCCAGTTGATTGCCACGCCATCAATCAGCGCAACCGATAGCGCACTGGATCAGAGTAATGAAACTTTAATCAATTTGCTGGCCGGCTGGTTCCGCGATATTGGCTTCAGTGTAGAAGTGCAGCCGGTGCCTGGCACGCGGCATAAATTCAACATGCTGGCGCGCAGCGGATTGGGCGCAGGCGGCCTGTTACTGGCCGGTCATACCGACACCGTTCCCTACGATGATGGCCGCTGGACGCGCGATCCCTTCACGCTGACGGAACACGACAACAAGCTTTACGGCCTGGGCACCGCCGATATGAAAGGCTTCTTCGCCTTTATTCTGGATGCGCTGCGTGACGTTGACGTGACCAAACTCAGCAAGCCGCTCTACATCCTCGCCACCGCCGATGAAGAGACCACCATGGCGGGCGCGAAGTATTTCTCTGAATCAACGCAACTGCGTCCGGATTGCGCCATCATCGGCGAGCCAACCTCACTCAAGCCGGTGCGCGCGCACAAAGGTCATCTGTCGAATGTGATTCGTATTCAGGGACAATCGGGCCACTCCAGCGATCCGTCGCGCGGCGTCAACGCCATTGAGCTGATGCATGAATCCATTACCCAGCTGATGCAGCTGCGTAACACGCTGAAAGAGCGTTACAACCACGATGGTTTTGCCATTCCTTATCCAACCATGAACTTCGGCCATATTCATGGTGGCGACGCCGCTAACCGCATCTGCGCCTGCTGTGAATTGCACATGGATATTCGTCCGCTGCCGGGCTTAACCCTGAGCGATTTAGATGGTCTGCTGAATGACGCGCTGGCACCGGTGAGTGCACGCTGGCCAGGACGATTAACCGTGGGCGAACTGCATCCGCCGATTCCAGGCTACGAATGCCCGGCCGATCATGAGCTGGTGCAAGTGGTGGAGAAGCTGCTGGGCGTGCCAACCGAAGTGGTGAACTATTGCACTGAAGCGCCTTTTATCCAGCAATTGTGTCCAACGCTGGTTTTAGGCCCGGGATCTATCAATCAAGCCCACCAACCTGATGAGTTTATTGATACCGCATTTATCAAGCCGACTCATGCGCTTATCACTCAAGTCGTGCAGCATTTTTGTCATTGATGAACAACAGATGGGGCATTTCACTGTTAAATCAGCAAATTGCCCCGTCATTGTTCGGGATTTGATAATAAGAATAACTTATCTCGCTTCGCTGCAAGCAAATTCTTTGAATTTCCGCCATTTAGCAGCACATTTACGTAGATTTAAGGCAATTGACGTGCAGGAAGATACGTGGCTAGATAAAAGACGATGTTATGCCCGTGGGTAAATAATTCCCGTGGGGATATTTAAAAAGATGATGAGGGTGTCAGGGTCCAATGAACGAACAATATTCCGCAATGCGAAGTAATGTCAGTATGCTCGGCAAACTGCTCGGGGATACGATTAAGGATGCACTAGGAGAGAACATCCTCGACCAGGTGGAGACCATCCGTAAACTCTCTAAGTCATCCCGTGCGGGAAATGACACCCATCGTCAGGAACTGCTGACCACGCTGCAAAATCTGTCGAATGACGAGCTGCTGCCGGTGGCGCGTGCCTTTAGCCAATTCCTTAATCTCACCAACGTCGCTGAACAGTACCAAACCATTTCCCGTAGCGGTGATGGCGCGAACCATCCTGAACTGCTGAAAAAGACTTTCGAGCGCCTGAAACAGCAAGGCGATATCAGCGAAGCGGCAATCCGTCAGTCGATTGAAGAGCTGTCGTTGGAGCTGGTGCTGACTGCGCACCCCACCGAAATTACCCGCCGCACGCTGATCCATATGCTGGGCGAAGTGAACAGCTGTTTGCAGCAACTCGATCACAGCGACATTTCCGATTACGAGCGCACGCAGGTGATGCGCCGTCTGCGCCAGTTGGTGGCACAAGCGTGGCATACCGACGAAATCCGCAAATACCGTCCAACGCCAATCGATGAAGCCAAATGGGGCTTTGCCGTGGTGGAAAACAGCCTGTGGCAAGGCGTGCCAGCCTTCCTGCGTGAGCTGAACGAGCAAGTTGAAGAGACCTTTGGCATTAAGCTGCCGGTCGATTTCGTGCCGATTAAATTTACCTCGTGGATGGGCGGCGACCGTGACGGCAACCCGAACGTCACCGCACCGATTACCCGCCACGCGATGCAGCTGAGCCGCTGGAAAGCCGCGGACCTGTTCCTGCGCGATATCGGCGTGCTGGTTTCTGAGCTGTCGATGTCCGAATGTAGCGACGAAGTGCGCGAGCTGTGCGGCGATCCGGAAGCGCTCGAGCCGTACCGTATGGTGCTGAAGCGCATCCGCAGCCAGCTGATGACCACGCAGGCCTATCTTGGCCGCCGTCTGAAAGGCGAGCGCCTGCCGCGTCCGGCCGATCTGCTGGTCTCCAACGATCAGCTGTGGGAACCGCTGTTCGCTATCTATCAATCTCTGCAACAGTGCGGCATGGGCATCATCGCCAACGGCCAGCTGCTGGACACGCTACGCCGCGTGAAGTGTTTCGGCGTGCCGCTGGTACGTATCGATATCCGTCAGGAGAGCACCCGCCATACCCAGGCGATTGCCGAAGTAACGCGTTATCTTGGCCTCGGTGATTACGAAAGCTGGTCAGAAGCCGATAAACAAGCCTTCCTGATCCGCGAACTGAATTCTAAGCGTCCGCTGTTGCCGCATCAGTGGGAACCGGGCGATGAGACGCGTGAAGTGCTGGATACCTGCAAAGTGGTGGCCGAAGCGCCGCAGGGTTCAATCGCTTCCTACGTGATCTCCATGGCGAAAACGCCGTCGGACGTGCTGGCCGTGCATCTGCTGCTAAAAGAAGCCGGCATTCCTTACGCCATGCCGGTTGCGCCGCTGTTCGAAACCCTTGATGACCTGAACAACGCCAACGACGTGATGACGCAGTTGCTGAACATCGACTGGTATCGCGGCTTTATCAACGGCAAACAGATGGTGATGATTGGCTATTCCGACTCGGCGAAAGATGCCGGTGTGATGGCCGCCAGCTGGGCGCAATATCAGGCGCAGGATGCGCTGATCAAAACCTGTGAAAGCGCGGGCATCACGCTGACGCTGTTCCACGGACGCGGCGGCTCAATCGGTCGTGGCGGCGCGCCAGCCCATGCTGCGCTGTTGTCACAACCGCCGGGCAGCCTGAAAGGTGGCCTGCGCGTGACCGAACAGGGCGAGATGATTCGCTTCAAATACGGTTTGCCAGAAGTCACCATCGCCAGCCTGTCGCTGTATACCGGTGCGATTCTGGAAGCCAACCTGCTGCCACCGCCGGAACCAAAGCGCGAATGGCAGGAGATCATGAATGGTCTGTCGGCGCACTCCTGTGCGATGTATCGCGGTTATGTGCGTGAAAACCCGGACTTCGTGCCCTATTTCCGCTCGGCCACGCCAGAGCAGGAACTGGGTAAATTGCCGCTGGGTTCACGTCCGGCTAAACGTCGCCCAACCGGCGGTGTGGAATCGCTGCGTGCTATTCCATGGATCTTCGCCTGGACGCAGAACCGCCTGATGCTGCCAGCCTGGCTGGGCGCGGGTGCCGCGTTGCAGAAAGCGATGGATGAAGGTCATCAGGATGAGCTGGAGAACATGTGCCGCGAATGGCCGTTCTTCGCCACACGTCTTGGCATGCTGGAGATGGTGTTCTCGAAAGCCGATCTGTGGCTGGCGGAGTACTACGATCAGCGTCTGGTGGATAAATCACTGTGGCCACTCGGCAAGCAACTGCGCGATCAGCTGGATGCGGATATCAAAGCGGTGCTGACCATCGCCAACGATGCGCATTTGATGGCCGACCAACCATGGATTGCTGAATCTATCGCGCTGCGTAACGTCTATACCGATCCGCTGAACGTGTTGCAGGCTGAACTGCTGCATCGTTCACGTGCGCAAGAAGAGCGCGGTGATGAGCCTGATGCGCGTGTAGAACAAGCGCTGATGGTGACGATCGCGGGTGTCGCGGCGGGAATGCGTAATACCGGTTAATCTAGTGAAATGATGTAAAAAAGGAGCCAACCGGCTCCTTTTTTATTGTTTTACCGGTGCGCATGAATGCGCACCCTACAAAACCGGAAACCTGTAGGGTCGCCATTCATGGCGACCGCCAATCTTATCCACCCATCGCCGGACGCACGCCCAGCGTGTGGCAAATCGCGTAACTCAACTCTGCGCGGTTCAGCGTATAGAAATGGAAATCCTTCACGCCTTCTCGCGACAGGATTTTCACCATGTCCATAGCGACACTTGCACCCACCATTTTGCGCGTTTCCGGATCGTTATCCAGACCTTCAAACATCGCACTCATCCAGCCCGGCACACGCACATTGGTCATGGTGGCGAAGCGTTGTAGCTGCTTGAAGTTAGAAACCGGCAAAATACCCGGCACGATTTCCACATCGATACCGGTTGCGACACAGCGGTCGCGGAAGCGCAGGTAGCTTTCCACATCGAAGAAGAACTGGGTGATGGCGCGGTTAGCACCGGCATCGATTTTACGTTTCAGGTTGATCAAATCAGCCTGCGCGCTTTTCGCTTCAGGATGCACTTCCGGATAGGCCGCCACCGAGATATCGAAATCGCCGACGTCTTTCAGCAATTCAACCAAATCCGAACCGTACATTTCCGGCTTGCCGCTGCCCGGCGGTAAATCACCGCGCAGTGCCACGATATGACGAATGCCGCTATCCCAGTAATCACGTGCGATAGCGCGCAGCTCATCACGCGTGGCATCGATACAGGTCAGATGCGGTGCCGCTTCCAGACCGGTACGATCTTTAATGCCTTTAATGATGCTGTGCGTACGGTCGCGCTCGCCCGAGTTGGCACCGTAGGTGACGGAGACGAATTTCGGCTTCAGGCTGCTCAGTCGATCGATTGAGCTCCACAGAGTTTCTTCCATTTCACTGGTGCGTGGCGGGAAAAATTCGAAAGAGACATTAATTTGCCCGTTCAACTCAGCCAGGCTCTGGTTCAACGCTTCGCGTTGATTGGCGTGAAAGAAACTCATCCTAATTACCTCGTCATCACATATCGATTATTTTGCGGCCTTCGAACATCCATACGTTTAGACGTCCAGATGCACAAAATGAACGATTCGCGCGCCAGCGTCAACAGAAAATTAATGTACGGGCGTGACAAATCTTCAATCAAGGTGAAAGCGTTTCATGATGCGCGGGAGAAGGTGAAGAGTGCAGACGGACGATGCCGTCTGCAGAGTGAGGCAGATTACAGCAGCTGTGCGAGGCGGTTGATATCCGATTGCAGCGCGCCCGCCGTGACATCACGGCCCGCGCCCGGTCCGCGAATCACCAGCGGATTATCGCGATACCAGCGGCTTTCGATGGCAAACACGTTATCGCACGGCAGCAACGCGGCCAGCGGATGCTCGGGACGTACCGCTTCGACGCCGACGCGCGCTTTGCCATTGGCATCAAAACGCGCCACGTAACGCAGCACTAAGCCCATCTCCTGCGCCGCTTCCAGACGCTGCAGCATCTGGTCATTCAGCTCATCGGCGTTTTCGAAGAAGTGATCAATCGACTCACCGTCGCAAATCGCCGGCACCAGCGATTCGACACGTACCTGATCCGGCTCGATGTCGTAGCCCGCTTCACGCGCCAGAATCACCAGCTTGCGCATTACATCCTGCCCGGATAAATCAACGCGCGGGTCCGGTTCGGTCAAGCCTTGCTGCCACGCCTGATCGACCAGCTCACTAAATGGCACCGTGCCGTCAAATTGCAGGAACAGCCAGGAAAGCGTGCCGGAGAAAATGCCGCTGATTGCCAGAATGCTGTCGCCGCTTTCGCGCAGATCGCGCACCGTGTGATTGACCGGCAAACCGGCACCGACGGTGGCGTTATACAGCCAGTGACGACCGGTTTTGGCGAAAGCATCGCGCACCTGACGCCAGCTCTGACCACTCGACGCACCGGCAACCTTGTTGGCGCTGATAACGTGGAAGCCGTGGCTGGCGAAATCGTGATACTGCTGCGCCAGCTGCTCGCTGGCGGTGACGTCCAGCACCACTAAATCATCGAACGGGTGCGCACGCATCCACAGGAACAGCGACTCTTCATCACGCTCGACCGCTTCATCATCAAAAAACGCCAATGCGCGGCTGGCTTCCAGACCGTCGTAGCTCAGCAAACTACGGCTGCTGTCTGCCACGCCCGCCAGCACATACTCAAATCCCGTACGCGCCGACAATGTTTCCTGCTCGCGGGCAAACAGCTCCAGCCAGCGTGAACCGATGTTGCCTTTGCCGAACAACATCAAACCGATGCGTTTTTCTGCGCGGAACAGCGACTGATGCAGTCCCTGAATCAGGTGCTGCGTAGGGCCGACGCGCAGTAACGCCACGATGCTGATGTGATCTTCGGATTGCCAGACAAATTCCACCGGCTGATCTTTGATCTGTTGCCAGAAGCGGTGGCTGTGCAGCGGATTACGCGTCACGCCCGCGCCCACCAGCGCCACCAGCGCTAAACCGTCGCGCAGCTGCAGATGGCCCGGCAGTGCGGCATCCTGCAACAGGTTGAAGGCGCTATTCACTACTTCCGAGGTGTAACACAGCTGCAGCAGGCGACGATCGGGATGCACGCCGATCGCCAGCGGACGCAGCTGCGCGCGCTTCAGCAGCAGATCGATCTCTTTCTGCTGCGTTTTGAAATCGTGATTGTCGGGGATTTGAATCTCCACCAGACACACATCATCGTGGCTGGTGACGATACGCGCGCCGGTGCCGGAGGCCAGCACGCGTTCAATACGCGTCGAGCCTTGCTCCGGTTGATAACTGCAACGCAGCTGCAAATCGATGTCGCTGTTGGAAACCGGCTGCAAGGTACGAGTGTGCAGCACCGGCGCAGCCAGACGCGCCAGCTCGCTGGCTTCATCAAGACGCAGCAGCGGCAGCAGGCACGCATCAGAAACTTTGCGCGGATCGGCACTGTAAACGCCCGCCACATCGCTCCAGATGGTGACGCGACCGACGCCCGCCAGCGCACCAATTTGCGTAGCCGAGTAATCCGAGCCGTTACGACCGAGCAGTACGGTTTCACCCGCTTCACTGCGGCTGATAAATCCGGTCACTACCAAACGCTTATGCGGATGCTGTGTTAACAACTCCTGCAACAGCGGCCAGGATTTGCCTTCATCAACCTGCGGCTGCGCGGCACGTTCGGCACGTAGGAAGTCACGTGCATCCAGCCAGGCGGCTTCGATCTCACGCTGGCTTAGCACGGCAGCCATCAAGCGCGCTGACCAGATTTCACCGTGCCCCACCACTTCGGCATACACCGCATCGGTGATGGTGCCATCGAGCAGCGCCGCCAGTCTTTCCAGATCGCGTATAAAGGAAGACGTCAGGGTTTCGGCATATTCAGCAGGCAGCAGCGCAGCAATTAACTCGCTGTGAAAACGCCGTAAAGCCTGTTGCACCTGATGGGCAGATAAGCGATCGCTCTGGCTCAATTTCAGCCAGCTGATCAACTGGTTAGTGGTGCTGCCTGCGGCAGAGACCACCATTAAGTCGCCTGGCTGGCTGTAATCCGCCATGATGCTGGCCACGCGCTGATAGCAACGTGCGTCGGCCAGGCTACTGCCACCAAATTTATGCAACTGCTTGATCGGCGTTCCCGCGCCCACTGAACTCGTCATGATTACTCCTCGGCTGCGATCCGGAATGCATTATCCAGATCGGCGATTAAATCTTCGTGATCTTCAATCCCAACAGAAATACGCAGCAGTGTTTCCGATATTCCCGCTGCCGCGCGCGCTTCTGCAGACATGCCGGCATGCGTCATGGTTGCGGTATGCGAAATCAAACTCTCTACGCCGCCGAGCGATTCGGCCAGCGTGAACAGCTGCAGCGCTTTCAGGAAGCGGCGCAGGCGAGCCTCATCGGCATCGATTTCGAAACTCAACATGGCACCAAAGCCACGCTGCTGACGTACCGCAAACTCATGACCGGCATTTTCCGGCAGAGACGGATGATACAGTTTTTTCACCAGCGGTTGTTGCTTCAGGTAATCAACAATCGCCAATGCATTGCGTTGTGCTGCGGCGATGCGCGGCGACAGCGTGCGCAAACCGCGCAGCAGCAGGTAGCTATCAAACGCTGCGCCGGTTACACCAATATTATTCGCCCACCACGCCAGATCGGTGGCCATCGCCGGATCTTTCGAAATCACCGCGCCCGCCACCACATCAGAGTGACCATTCAGGTATTTGGTGCAGGAGTGAACAACCAGATCGGCACCCAGCGCCAGCGGGTTTTGCAACGCCGGGCTGAGGAAGGTGTTGTCCACCACGCTAATGGCGCCCGCTTCACGCGCGGCGGCGCAGATGCTGGCGATATCCACCACGCGCAATAAAGGATTGCTTGGGCTTTCAACCAGCACCAGTTTTGGCTTCTCGGCCAGAGCAGCGGCCAGCGCAGCTTTGTCGCCCTGATCGACAAACTTAACGCGATACGCACCGCGCTTGCTCAGGCTGTCGAACAGGCGATAGCTACCGCCATAACAATCGTGCGGCGCAACCAGCAGATCGCCCGGCTTCAGGAACACGGTTGTCACCAGATGAATCGCCGACATGCCGGTATTGGTTAATACCGCGCCTGCACCACCTTCCAGCTCTGCCAACGCGCGCTGCACCACATCACGCGTTGGGTTACCACGACGTGAATAGTCATGCGCACGCGGCTCATTGAAGTCGAGGAAGTTATAGGTGCTGGAGAGATGAATCGGTGGGACAACGCAGCCATATTGCTCGTCATCATTCAAACCGCTACGGACTGCGATGGTTGCCTGTTTACGCGTCATGGTGCTTACTGTTCCTGAAGAAAAAGAAGAGCAACAGAATAACATTCCGCACATAGACGTCAATACATCTGGACATCTAAATGTCTTTGCGTATAGATTGAGCAAATCATCAATAACCGCTAAAATTGTCCGTCATCGCCTGGTGTTCAGCGCGCTTTCCTTTGCAGAAGCGGTGCTCAAGCATAAAACCTGCGGTTTAAGGGGTCAGGCATCGAAAAATCGGGCATAATCAACGGATTTCCCCATATTCAACTTTTATTGATTAAGGTAACCCATGGCTGAATGGAACGGCGAATATATCAGCCCTTACGCTGAACATGGCAAGAAGAGCGAGCAGGTTAAGAAAATCACAGTTTCTATCCCGCTGAAAGTGCTGAAGATTTTAACGGATGAGCGCACCCGCCGTCAGGTGAATAACCTGCGTCACGCCACCAACAGCGAACTGCTGTGTGAAGCCTTTTTGCATGCTTTCACCGGGCAGCCTCTGCCGAACGATGTCGATTTGCGTAAAGAACGCAGCGATGAGATTCCGGAAGAAGCGAAACAGATTATGCGTGAAATGGGCATCGATCCCGATAGCTGGGAATACTGAAGCCAGAAATAAAAAAACCCAGCCGAGGCTGGGTTTTTTCTTGCTGCCGAATCGCGAAGATTCGACGGCCAAAAATCTTATTTCTTGCTTGCTGGCACGCTGAAACGCTTGTTGAAGCGATCTACACGGCCACCGGTGTCAGCAATACGCTGCTTACCAGTGTAGAACGGGTGGCATTTGCCGCACACGTCCAGGTTCAGACCAGAAGCCATGGTTGAACGGGTGTTGATCACGTTACCGCAAGAGCAAGTCATGGTTACTGCTTCGTACTTAGGGTGAATACCTTGTTTCATGGGAGAACCTCATAAAAGGCCGTGTCGCTCTCCGTGCCAGGCTCAGCCTGCACAGCACCACACGCGGTTGAACATTAAGTGTATGCTCCGACAAGCGATCTCATCGGAGGCGGCATAGTATACAGAAATTAACCGGTTTTAGCAAATAGCAGCTTCCTAATTAGGCGTGTACACTACTTCTCCTTAATTCAGAACTGGATAGAGATTCAGATGCCCGTTGTTCAGGTTGCCCTGCCCGTTCCGCTACCTCGCCTGTTTGACTACTTGCTGCCTGCCGATGCGCCGCAGCCGGTGGCGGGCGCACGCGTGAATGTGCCGTTCGGCAATCGCAAAATGATCGGCATTGTGGTCGGCACGCGCGAGACCAGCGATCTGCCACTGACGCAGCTCAAGCAGATAGAAAGCGTGCTCGACGATCAAAGTCTGTTCTCGCCCGCCCTGTGGCGCATTTTGCATTGGGCCGCCACCTATTATCATTCTCCGCTCGGCGAAGTGCTGAGCCATGCGCTGCCGGTGCTGCTGCGTCAGGGCAAACCGGCGCAGGAAGCGCCGCTGTGGCAATGGGTGATAAATGATGCTGGCCGTGAAGTGGCGATGGAGAGCCTGAAGCGCGCGCCGAAGCAGCAGCAAGCACTGGCGATGCTGCGTCAGCGACCGCTCTATCGTCATCAGGTCAGCGAACACGATTTTACCGATGCCGCGCTGCAAGCGTTGCGCGCTAAAGGCTTGTGCGATTTGCGTGAACATACGCCGCAGATGCACGACTGGCGCACCAGCTTTGCCGTCAAAGGTGATCGCCTGCGCCTGAATACCGATCAGGCGATGGCGGTGGGCGCGATGCGCAGTGAAGACGATCACTATGCGCCGTGGCTACTGGCCGGCATTACCGGTTCGGGTAAAACCGAAGTGTATCTCAGCGTGCTGGAAAACGTGCTGGCACGCGGCAAACAGGCTTTGGTGCTGGTGCCGGAAATCGGCCTGACGCCGCAAACCATCGCCCGCTTCCGCGAACGTTTCGATGCGCCGATTGATGTGCTGCACTCGGCGCTGAATGACAGCGAACGCCTGGCCGTCTGGCTGCGTGCGCGCAGCGGCGAAACGGCGATTGTTATCGGCACACGCTCGGCGCTGTTCACGCCGCTGGCGCGTCCCGGCGTCATCATTATTGATGAAGAGCACGACAGCTCGTACAAACAGCAGGAAGGCTGGCGCTATCAGGCGCGTGATCTGGCGGTGTTCCGCGCGCATGAGGAAGACATTCCGATTGTGATGGGTTCGGCCACGCCGGCGCTGGAAACGCTGCACAACGTGCGCGTCGGCAAATATCGCCAGCTCAATCTCACCAAACGCGCGGGCAATGCTAAACCGGCGTTGCAGCAGCTGATCGATCTTAAAGGCCAGCAGCTGAAAGGCGGGCTGGCACCGGCGCTGCTTGGCAAAATGCGCCAACATCTACAGGCCGACAATCAGGTTCTGCTATTCCTCAATCGCCGCGGCTTCTCTCCGGCGCTGATGTGCCACGATTGCGGCTGGCTGGCGGAGTGTCAACGCTGCGATAGCTACTACACGCTGCACCAGAACCATCGCCAGCTGCGCTGCCACCATTGTGATAGCCAGCGCCCGCTGCCGAATCAGTGCCCGAGCTGTGGTTCGACGCATTTGATGCCGGTTGGCGTCGGCACCGAACAGCTGGAGCAGCAGTTGGGCACGCTGTTCCCCGGCGTGCCGGTATCGCGCATCGATCGCGACACCACCAGCCGTAAAGGTGCGCTTGAGCAGCATCTGGCCGATGTGCATCGCGGCGGCGCGCGTATTCTGGTGGGCACGCAAATGCTGGCGAAAGGTCATCACTTCCCGGATGTCACGCTGGTGTCGCTGCTGGATGTCGATGGCGCGCTGTTCTCTGCCGATTTCCGCGCCGCCGAGCGCTTCGCTCAGCTTTACACGCAGGTCGCGGGCCGCGCAGGTCGAGCCGGCAAACAGGGCGAAGTGTTGCTGCAAACTCATCATCCGGAACATCCGCTGCTGCAAACGTTGCTGCATCGCGGCTATTTTGCTTTTGCCGATCAAACGTTGCTGGAACGTCAGTCGGTGCAGCTGCCGCCGTGGACCAGCCATGCGCTGTTCCGCGCAGAAGATATGGATAACCAACAAGCGGCGGAATTCCTTACTCAGCTGCGCAATTTGCTGGAAGCCAGTCCGCTAAAAGATGAGGCGATGTGGCTGATGGGGCCGGTTCCGGCATTGGCACCGAAACGCAGCGGACGCTGGCGCTGGCAACTGCTGTTGCAGCATCCGTCACGCAAACGTCTGCAACAGCTGTTGAGCGGATCGCTGCCGCTGATCGCCACCTTGCCCGCGTCACGTAAAGTGAAATGGACGCTGGATATCGATCCCACCGAGAGCTAAGCCACGCCACATCTGCGAGCCAGATCGAAAAAAGTCGCACAAGTCACAATTTTTATGCAAATTAAGTAACAACCCGGCGCGACCTTGGGTTAACAATAGTGCCGACCCGGTTGAAGCCCGGTAATGTCAGAAAATCAATGCGCTGTACCGCGTCAGGAGTTATACGTTGGACCAGAAGCAACCCTCCACCGCCGCCACCATGAAAGATGTGGCCGAGAAAGCAGGCGTTTCAACCGCCACGGTTTCACGTGCGTTGATGAATCCAGAAAAAGTCTCTGCTGCGACCCGGCTCAAGGTCGAAAAAGCCGTGATTGCCGTGGGTTATGCGCCGCACGGTTTGGCGCGCAATGCCAAACGCGGTGAAACGCAAACCATTCTGGTGATTGTGCCGGACATCTGCGATCCCTTCTTCAGTGAGATCATTCGCGGCGTGGAAGTTACCGCTGCGCATGAAGGTTATCTGGTACTGATTGGCGATTGCGCCCATCAGAACAAACAGGAAAAGACCTTCCTGAATTTAATGCTGACGCGACAAATCGACGGCATGGTGCTGTTGGGTTCACAGCTGCCATTTGAGGCGGGCATTGAAGATCAGCGTAACCTGCCGCCAATGGTGATGGGCAACGAATTTGCGCCGGAAATGGCCTTGCCAACGGTGCATATCGATAACCTGACCGCCGCTTTTGAAGCAGTAAATCACCTGTTGCAGCTCGGTCATCGCCAAATCGCCTGCATCACCGGGCCAGAACATATTCCGCTGAGCCAATATCGTTTGCAGGGCTACATTCAGGCGCTGCGTCGCAGCAACATCGCCATCGATCCGACGATGATTGTGCACGGCGACTTCACCTTTGAAGCCGGTGCAAATGCGCTTAAGCAGTTGATGAGTTTGCCGCAGCCTCCGAAAGCGATCTTCTGCCATAGCGATTTAATGGCGCTGGGCGCGATGAATCAGGCACGCAAATTGGGCATGCGCATTCCACAGGATTTGTCGGTAGTGGGCTTTGATGATATCGAACTGGCGCAATACTACGATCCACCGCTGACCACCGTGGCACAGCCGCGCTTTGCTATCGGTCGTGAAGCGATGCTGCTATTACTTGATGAGCTGCAGGGTAAACGCGTGAATAACGGCTCGCGCCTGCTGGATGCGGAGTTGCGCGTGCGTGGCAGTACGGCACCGGCAGCAAAACGAGAAAAATAGCGCGTAGAAGCCTGCATTTTCAGCGGATTCTGAAGGCAGACTGTGCTGGTCAAAGTTCCAGCCCTTGCGTAACATGGCGCATTCATTGCCGGGCAATTAACAGCACATTTACATGCCCATTGGCATTTTTTTGAAGGGTAGCAGAACGAAAGTGGCACAGAAAGATTATGTAGGCCGCGGGCGTTCAACAGGGACGCGTCGCAAAAAACCCGCCAGCCGCAGCAAGAAAAGCAAAGGCGGATCAGGCACTTCAAAGCTCATGATGGTACTGGCCGTGGCCGTGCTGGTCACCTTTGCCGGTGGTTTATGGTTCATCTCGCATCATAAGAAAGAAGAGATTGAGGTCATTCCAAACCACAAAGCCAACGGTAACGGCCTGCCGCCGAAGCCGGAAGAGCGCTGGAAGTACATCAAAGAGCTGGAAAATCGCCAAATTACCGTTCCGTCGCCGACTGAGCCTTCGGCCGGTGGCGTGCAATCTCAAACTCAGCTGACCGATGAACAGCGCCAGTTGCTGGAGCAGATGCAGGCCGATATGCGCCAGCAGCCGACGCAGTTGAACGAAGTGCCGTGGAACGAACAAACCCCGGCGCAGCGCCAGCAAACGCTGCAGCGTCAGCAGGTGCAACAACAGCAGCAGCAGGTTCAGCAGCAACAACAGCAGCAGTTGCAACGTCAGCAGCAACAGTTACAACAGCAGCAGCGTCAGCAACAGTTGCAGCAACAACAGGCCGCGCGTCAGCAGCAACAACAGCAAGCTGCGCCTATCACGCGTGAGCCAACGCAGCAGAGCAAACCGCAGGAAACGGCCAAGGCGAAAACCGAAGAGAAAGCCTCTTCACAGCGCTGGATGGTGCAGTGTGGATCGTTCAAAGGTACCGATCAGGCGGAATCAGTACGCGCCGGTCTGGCATTTGAAGGATTCGAGAGCCGCATTACTACCGGCGGTGGCTGGAATCGCGTGGTGATCGGGCCGTTCAAAGATCGCAGCAGCGCCGACAGCACAGTCAAACGCTTACACAGTTCCGGCCACGGAAGTTGTATTCCCCTCGCTGCTGGGGGTTGAAACCCCTTTTTCCTACCCCATATCTGGTTGCATGATACTCCGCGCCGAGTGCGCGGAGTTCCTTTTCTACTGCAACAAGGGGTCTGCCCGTGACAACAATAGTAAGTGTACGACGCAACGGCCAGGTAGTGATTGGCGGTGATGGCCAGGCTACGCTCGGCAATACCGTAATGAAAGGCAACGTTAAAAAAGTCCGTCGTCTTTACAACGATAAAGTGATCGCCGGTTTTGCTGGCGGTACCGCAGATGCCTTCACCCTGTTTGAACTGTTTGAGCGCAAGCTGGAAATGCACCAGGGCCATCTGGTGAAAGCGGCGGTCGAACTTGCTAAAGATTGGCGTACCGATCGCATGCTGCGTCGCCTCGAAGCGCTGCTGGCGGTGGCCGACGAAAACTCCTCATTAATCATCAGCGGCAACGGCGACGTTATCCAGCCGGAAAATGACCTGATTGCAATTGGTTCTGGTGGGCCTTACGCCCAGGCAGCGGCACGCGCGCTGCTGGAAAACACCGACATTGGTGCGCACGATATCGTGGAGAAAGCGCTGAACATCGCCGGCGATATCTGTATCTACACCAACCACAATATTAACTTCGAAGCATTACCGTCTAAGGCTAAGGACTAAACATCATGTCTGAGATGACTCCACGCGAGATTGTCAGCGAGCTTAACCGCTTTATTATCGGCCAGGACGGCGCAAAGAAGGCGGTCGCGATCGCCCTGCGTAACCGCTGGCGCCGCATGCAGCTCGACGAAGAGCTGCGCCACGAAGTGACGCCGAAAAACATTCTGATGATTGGTCCAACCGGCGTCGGTAAAACCGAAATCGCCCGTCGTTTAGCCAAACTGGCTAACGCACCGTTCATCAAAGTGGAAGCCACCAAATTCACCGAAGTCGGTTACGTCGGTAAAGAGGTGGATTCCATCATTCGCGATCTGACCGATTCTGCCATCAAGATGGTGCGCAGCCAGGCGATCGAGAAGAACAAATACCGCGCGGAAGAGATGGCGGAAGAGCGCATCCTCGATGTGCTGATCCCACCCGCGAAAAATAACTGGGGTCAGGCTGAACAAGCGGCTGAGCCATCAACAGCGCGTCAGTCGTTCCGCAAGAAACTGCGCGAAGGCCAGCTGGATGACAAAGAGATTGAGATCGATCTGGCTGCTTCATCGGCTGGCGTTGAAATCATGGCGCCTCCGGGCATGGAAGAGATGACCAGCCAGCTGCAATCGATGTTCCAGAACCTCGGTGGCCAGAAGCAAAAACCGCGTAAGCTGAAAATCAAAGAAGCCATGAAGCTGCTGATTGAAGAAGAAGCGGCCAAGCTGGTGAACCCGGAAGAGCTGAAGCAGGATGCCATCGATGCCGTTGAGCAGCACGGTATCGTGTTCATCGACGAAATCGACAAAATCTGTAAGCGCGGCGGCCAGAATGCGGGCGGTCCAGACGTGTCACGTGAAGGTGTGCAGCGCGACCTGCTGCCGCTGGTAGAAGGTTGCACCGTTTCCACCAAGCACGGCATGGTGAAAACCGACCACATTCTGTTTATCGCTTCCGGCGCGTTCCAGGTCGCTAGCCCGTCAGATCTGATCCCAGAACTGCAAGGTCGTCTGCCGATTCGCGTTGAGCTGCAGGCGCTGACCGTCAATGACTTCGAGCGCATCCTCACCGAGCCGAACGCGTCGGTTACCGTGCAGTACAAAGCATTGATGGGCACCGAAGGGGTCAATATCGACTTCACCGATGACGCCGTGCGTCGTATCGCCGAAGCCGCCTGGCAGGTGAACGAAACCACCGAGAACATCGGTGCGCGTCGTCTGCATACCGTGCTGGAGCGTCTGATGGAAGATATCTCCTATGACGCCAGCGATCGTAACGGTGAATCGATCACTATCGATGCCGAGTACGTTGGTAAGCATCTGGATGAGCTGGTGGCCGACGAAGATCTCAGCCGCTTCATTCTGTAAGCTTCACCCGCGAAATCGCTGCCCGGCCACTGTGCCGGGCTTTTTTTTACGCAGGATATTGATGCAGCGCTTTTTTTGGCGGTTGATGATTTTGCCAACAATCGCCAGATAGCGATATACTTAGCGCTCCTGTGGCAAACAGACGAAAACCCTCATGAAATACGATACATCTGAACTCTGTGACATCTACCACGAAGCTGTGAATGTTGTTGAACCGCTTTTTTCGAACTTTGGTGGGCGCAGCTCATTCGGTGGTCAAATCACCACAGTGAAATGTTTCGAAGATAACGGCTTACTCTACGATTTGCTGGAAGAGAACGGTCGGGGTCGCGTATTGCTGGTGGATGGCGGCGGTTCGGTCCGTCGCGCACTGGTCGATGCTCAGCTGGCGAGTCTGGCGGCGCAAAATGAGTGGGAAGGCATTGTGGTTTACGGCTCGGTGCGTCAGGTAGACGACCTTGAAGAGCTGGAAATCGGCATTCAGGCGATTGCGGCGATTCCGGTGGGTGCAGCGGGTGAAGGCATTGGCGAAAGTGACGTGCGCGTTAACTTCGGCGGCGTGACCTTCTTCTCTGGTGACCATCTGTATGCCGACAATACCGGCATCATCTTGTCTGAAGACGCACTCGACATCGAGTAAGCCGCAACAAAAACGGGTGCCGCGGCACCCGTTGGTTTAAGCATCGACGCTTAAACTTCTTCCATTTTTCCCAGCAGTGCCCGCAGACGATCCTGCCAGACATGCTGCTCTTCTTTCAGATGCTGATTTTCACGCACCAGCGCATCCTGGTTGCCTGAAGCCTGGCTGACTTCGTTTTTCAGCGTATTGTTTTGCTCTTTCAGCTCTTCAATTTCCATCTGCAGCAGAGTGATGGTATCAATCGCCTGCTGTACTTTCGCTTCCAGTTTCTCGAACACTTCAAATGACATCTTTCTGACCTCTCCTAAATCTTGCAAGGCGTTGATGGGGCTAGTGCATGCCTTATTATGGTGCGCTCAGCCACGATGACTCGATTGTATGTAGCCGAACCCAGCAAGTCCAGCGCCACAAGGCCTGCGAGGGCAGTCTGTAACACTTTTCAGTCTATGCCTAAAAAAATGCGCATCTTCGCGCATCTGTGTGCGCGATCACATCAGCATCGACCAGCAAAGCGGGAAAAATGGGTCTCAAAGCAACGCAAAAGACGCGAAAACGCGCATTTTTATGATGGAGTACACAGTTTTCAATTTCGCTATTTCTCGTTTATGCTCGTTAACGATAAATTCACATCAACCCTACATTGATAGCTGGGCGACTCATGGATGAGAACAAAAACTGATAAAATTTAACCTCGCTTCAGGAATGCCATTATGAGTCAGACAACTAACACACTAAAAGGTCAGTGCATCGCTGAATTTCTCGGCACAGGTTTGATTATCTTCTTTGGTGCAGGCTGTGTTGCTGCACTGAAACTGGCCGGTGCGTCATTCGGTCAGTGGGAAATTTGTATTATCTGGGGTTTAGCCGTCTCCATGGCAGTCTATCTAAGCGCAGGCGTTTCTGGTGCGCATCTTAACCCAGCCGTTACCGTCGCGCTGTGCCTGTTCGCTAATTTCGAAGGTCGCAAAGTTGTTCCCTATATTCTGGCGCAGGTTGCCGGCGCGTTCTGCGCTGCCGCGTTGGTTTACGGTCTCTACTACAATCTGTTCTTTGATTACGAAGCGGGCCATCAAATGGTGCGCGGCAGCGTTGAAAGCCTCGATCTGGCCGGTATCTTCTCTACCTATCCGAACCCGCACATCAGCGTCGCTCAGGCGTTCCTGGTTGAGATGGTGATTACAGCTGTATTAATGGCGGTGATCATGGCGCTGACCGATGACGGCAACGGTGTACCGCGTGGTCCGCTGGCTCCGCTGTTGATTGGTTTACTGGTCGCGGTAATCGGTGGCTCAATGGGTCCACTGACCGGCTTCGCACTCAACCCGGCGCGTGACTTCGGTCCAAAATTGTTCGCCTTCTTCGCTGGCTGGGGCAACGTAGCCTTCACCGGTGGCAAAGATATTCCTTACTTCCTGGTTCCGATTTTTGGCCCGCTGGTCGGTGCTTGCCTCGGAGCCTTTGGTTACCGTTCGCTGATTGGCCGCCATCTGCCAGTTAACGTCGCGGAAGCCAGCACAGCAGAAAAACCGGTTGCGCGCGCTCAGCAGCGTAAAGCGTAAGTTTCATCGATACCACATCAGGAAAGCACAATGACTACTGATAAAAAATATATAGTTGCACTCGATCAGGGCACAACCAGCTCACGCGCCGTGGTGCTTGATCATGATGCCAACATCGTCGCGGTTTCTCAGCGCGAATTTACCCAGATCTACCCGAAAGCGGGTTGGGTTGAACATGACCCAATGGATATCTGGGCGTCACAAAGCTCAACGCTGGTTGAAGTGCTGGCACACGCCGACATTAACTCCGATCAAATCGCGGCGATTGGTATCACCAACCAACGTGAAACCGCCATCGTCTGGGATAAAGAGACCGGCAAACCGGTTTACAACGCCATCGTCTGGCAGGATCCACGCACCGCAGATTACTGTAACAAGCTGAAGAAAGAGGGTCTGGAAGAGTACATCCAGCACACCACCGGTTTGGTGATTAACCCGTACTTCTCAGGCACCAAGGTGAAGTGGATTCTGGATAACGTGGAAGGCGCGCGTGACCGTGCCAAACGCGGCGAACTGCTGTTCGGTACCGTTGATACCTGGCTGATTTGGAAAATGACGCAGGGACGTGTGCACGTCACCGATCACACCAACGCCTCACGTACCATGATGTACAACATCCACAAGCTGGAGTGGGATGAGCGCATGCTGGAGATCCTCGATATCCCGCGTGAAATGCTGCCAGAAGTGAAAGGCTCTTCTGAAGTGTACGGTCAGACCAACATTGGTGGTAAAGGTGGTACGCGTATTCCAATCGCTGGTATCGCGGGTGACCAACAAGCGGCGCTGTACGGCCAGCTGTGCGTACAACCGGGTATGGCGAAAAACACTTACGGCACTGGCTGCTTCATGCTGATGAACACCGGCACCGAAGCTGTGACCTCAACGCATGGCCTGCTGACCACCATCGCGTGCGGCCCACGCGGCGAAGTGAACTATGCGCTGGAAGGTGCGGTGTTTATCGGTGGTGCGTCGATTCAGTGGCTGCGTGATGAGATGAAGTTGATCAGCGATTCAACCGACTCTGAATACTTCGCGTTGAAAGTGAAAGACACCAACGGCGTGTATATGGTGCCAGCCTTCACCGGTTTGGGTGCGCCATATTGGGATCCGTATGCACGCGGCGCGATTTTCGGTCTGACGCGCGGTGCGAACGCTAACCACATAATCCGTGCAACTCTGGAGTCGATTGCTTACCAGACGCGCGACGTACTGGAAGCGATGCAGAACGATGCGGGCACCCGCCTGCAATCACTGCGCGTGGATGGTGGTGCGGTTGCCAACAACTTCCTGATGCAGTTCCAGTCTGACATTCTCGGCACGCGCGTTGAGCGTCCGGAAGTGCGTGAAGTTACGGCGCTGGGTGCGGCGTATCTGGCGGGCTTAGCGGTTGGCTTCTGGAACGATCTGGAAGAAGTTCGCGCTAAAGCGGTGATTGAGCGTGAGTTCCGCCCAAGCATCGAAACCACCGAACGTAACGTCCGTTACGCCGGCTGGAAGAAAGCGGTCGCTCGCGCTAAAGCGTGGGAAGACGAAGAGTAAAATCCTGCTAACCCGCGGCGCCCTGCCGCGGGTTTTTCCCCCTGCCACTTTTCCCCGCTGTGTTAAACTGCCTGCCTGTTTTTTATCAGGTGCCACCATGAAACGAGAACTCGCGATTGAATTTTCCCGCGTGACCGAAGCCGCCGCTCTGGCGGGCTATCACTGGTTAGGACGCGGCGATAAAAATGCGGCCGACGGCGCAGCCGTTCACGCCATGCGCATTATGCTCAACACCATCGATATCGACGGCCAGATTGTGATTGGCGAAGGCGAAATCGACGAAGCGCCGATGCTGTATATCGATGAGAAAGTCGGTACCGGCCGTGGCGATGCAGTGGATATCGCGGTCGATCCGATCGAAGGCACGCGCATGACGGCGATGGGCCAGGCCAATGCACTGGCGGTACTGGCGGTTGGAGACAAAGGCAGCTTCCTGCACGCACCTGATATGTACATGGAAAAGCTGATTGTTGGACCGGGCGCGCGTGGCGCCATCGACCTCAATCTGCCGCTTGATATCAACCTGAAAAACATCGCGCTGGCATTGGGCAAACCGCTCAGCCAATTAACGGTGTCGATTCTGGCTAAGCCACGCCACGATGCGGTGATTGCCCAGCTGCAGCAGCTCGGTGTGCGCGTGTTCTCCTTCCCGGATGGCGATGTCGCGGCCTCGATTCTGACCTGTATGCCGGATAGCGAAGTGGATGTGATGTACGGCATCGGTGGCGCACCGGAAGGTGTGGTGTCGGCGGCAGTCATTCGCGCGATGGACGGCGACATGCAGGCGCGCCTGCTGGCGCGTCACGAGGTGAAAGGCGATAGCGAAGAGAATCGTCGCCTCGGCGAGAATGAACTGCAACGCTGCGCCGAGATGGGCATTGAAGCCGGTCAGGTGCTGAAGCTGGATCAGATGGCACGCAACGATAACGTTATCTTCGCTGCCACCGGCATCACCACCGGCGATTTGCTGAAAGGCATCACGCGTAACGGCAACATCGCCACCAGCGAAACCCTGCTGGTGCGCGGCAAATCGCGCACCATTCGCCGCATCCAGTCAATCCACTATCTGGATCGCAAAGACGCGGCGCTGCATCAATTTATCCTGTAATCACCTGCTTGCCGCTCTCTGGATGACGAGAGAGCGGCCACCAGCACAGCAACATCACCAGCGACGTCACGAACATCAGCATGCCAAGGCTGGATTGATCGTGCTGCGGCAACAGTGCAGAAAGCCACGCCACCACACCGGAACCGAGGTTCTGCAAACCACCGATTAATGCACCGGCGCTGCCCGCCAGCCAAGCATACGGCTCCATCGCGCCCGAGGTTGCCAGCGGAAACAGCATGCCCGCGCCAAAGAAGAACAGCGCAGCGGGCACCAGCAGCGTCCAGATGTTCATCACGCCAAACCAGGCGGGAACCCACATCAATAATCCAGCCAACAGGCAACTGTTTACGCCGTACCACATCAGCGTGTGCCAGGATTTCTGCTCACGTCCGGCAAACCAGGCGCCAAAGAACGCCGCCGGAATCGGCAGGATAAACAGGATGCTGACGGTCAAGCCATCCAGCCCCAATACGCCGCCCATCAGCACGCCGCAGCTGGCTTCAAACACCGCGATACCGGCCAGCGCGCCAATTAGCAGCAGCAGATAACGCACGAAGTTGCCGTCGCTCAGCAAAGTGGCATAACGGCGCAGGAACGGTGTGGCGGGCGTATCAACAGGACGCGTTTCCGGCAGCCAGCGCGCCATCGAGGCGGTGACGCCGACGCACAGCAGCAGCAGGAAGGCGAAGCAGGCATGCCAGCCAAACAGATGCGTCAGCAGTGCACCAATCACCGGCGCCAGCAGCGGACTCACCAGAATGCCCATATTCAGCAGGCTGTTCGCCTGACGCAGGGCGATGCCAGAATAGAGATCGCGCGGCATGGTGCGCGCCATCACGCCCGCGACGCCAGTCCCTAAACCTTGCACCGCGCTGCCCAATACCAGAATGTCGAGCGAGGGCGCGAACATGGCGATCAACGCGCCGACGGCAAAGATCGTCATGCCAATCAGGATCACCGGACGGCGGCCAAAACTGTCCGAGAGCGGGCCGTAGATCAACTGCGATCCGCCGTAGGTCATCAGATAGGCGGCCATCACCTGCTGGATCGCCCCGCTGCGCACATTGAGCGTTTCGGCCATGTTGGCCATTGCAGGTACATAGATGGTTTGCGCCATCTGCCCAACCGCCACCAGCACGATCAGCATGAATAACAGAAAGCGATTTTGCGTTTTACTTATCAACATGGAACAAAATGTCTGCCTGAGAAACAAAGGATAAGCAGCACAAAACAGGCCGCCTCGGATTTATGGCGGCAAAAATATCAGGATTCAGTGACAAATCGAGAGGCGCGGGCAAAGCTGTATGTCTTAAGCCGTCAAGTTGATAGTCCAGATTGTAAACTGCCCGCTACAGTTGCTGATCTGTGCGCTGCGTTTGTCGCTGAGAGCCCTTTGACGCTGTACCGACTGGAAATCCATCAGGCCGATGGCGATGATAGTAACGAGCCTGAATAATCATTAATAAGGAGCCAACATGGCAGAGTGGATCAATGCTGAAGTTAAAGAAGTAAAAAACTGGACCGATGCACTGTTCAGCCTGCGCGTCGAAGCACCGATTGATACCTTTACGGCGGGGCAGTTTGCCAAGCTGGCACTGGAAATTGACGGTGAGCGCGTACAGCGCGCCTATTCTTACGTCAATGCGCCGCAGGATTCGCTGCTGGAGTTTTATCTGGTCACGGTGCCGGAAGGCAAACTGAGTCCGCGTTTGCAGGCGCTGCAACCCGGCGACCAAGTAATGATCACCAAAGAGGCGGCGGGTTTCTTTGTACTCGACGAAATTCCAGACTGCCAAACGCTGTGGATGCTGGCGACCGGCACGGCGATCGGCCCCTATTTATCGATTCTGCAACAGGGCGAAGATCTGGATCGTTTCGACAATATTGTACTGGTGCACGCCGCGCGTTTCGCCGATGACCTGAGCTTCCTGCCTTTGATGCAAGAGCTGCAGCAGCGCTATCAGGGCAAATTGCACATTCAAACGGTAGTCAGCCGCGAAGAGATCGCCGGTTCGCTACACGGTCGCGTACCGCAGCTGATTGAAAGTGGAGCACTGGAGCGTGCGGTTGGCTTGCCGCTGACGGCAGAAACCAGCCATGTGATGCTGTGCGGCAATCCACAGATGGTGCGCGATACCCAGCAGTTACTGAAAGACACGCGTGAGATGCGCAAACATTTCAAACGTAAACCCGGCCATATGACCAGCGAGCATTACTGGTAATCGGCGCGGCACAAAGAATGTGAGATTTTTCCCAGTGTGGGTTTTGACTTTGCCCGGTAAAAACCGTTCTAATCGTGGGCTAAGTGAATGATTTAGGGCCGAAGCAATGAACAACCTGCCAGTCGCGCTGCTGCTTGGCCTCGCACTGACATTTCCCGTCTGGGCGGAGGATGCCCCCACGTTAGATCGTAGCGATCATCTGCCTGCTGCGCCCTATCTGCTCGCGGGTGCGCCGACCTTCGATATGACCGTTGCTCAGTTCCGTGAGAAGTACAACGCGGCCAATCCCAATGAACTGCTGCAGGAATATCGCGCTATTGATAATCGCGGCGATAAAAGCAACCTGACGCGTGCCGCCAGCAAAATCAGCGAAACGCTGTATGCCTCAACGGCGCTGGAGCAAGGCACCGGCAAAATCAAAACTCTGCAAATCACCTGGCTGCCAGTTCCCGGCCCCGATATGAAAGCTGCACAGGCACGCGCCATGGATTATATGACCGCCCTGCTGCGCTTCTTCATCCCCGGTTTATCGCCCGAAGATGGGCGTAAAAAACTCGATTCCCTGCTCAGCGCCGGTAAAGGTGCACGCTATTTTGCCCGCACCGAAGGTGCCTTGCGTTTCGTGGTAGCAGACAACGGCGACAAGGGTTTGACCTTCGCCGTTGAGCCGATAAAACTGGCGCTCGCGACGCCCTGATCGCACCGGCAAAAATGACGAAAAGCAAAGCCAGCAACGCATTTGATCTCTATACTGTCTCGCAGACATCGCTGCCCGATGGCAGCGCTATTTCATGAATCGCGTTATGCGGAGGAAAGAATGCGACATCCACTGGTTATGGGTAACTGGAAACTGAACGGTAGCAAGCAGATCACTAAAGAGCTGATTGAAGGCCTGCGCAAAGAGCTGTCTGGTGTTGATGGTTGTGGCGTCGCGATTGCACCGCCAGCCATCTATCTGGACTTGGCGAAACACGCCATTTCCGGTAGCCACATTGCTCTGGGTGCTCAGAACGTTGACGTTAATCTGTCTGGCGCATTCACTGGCGAAACTTCCGCAGACATGCTGAAAGACGTTGGCGCGAAATACATCATCATCGGCCACTCTGAGCGCCGCACCTACCACAAAGAGAGCGACGAGTTCATCGCGAAGAAATTTGCCGTAGTGAAAGAAGCTGGCCTGGTGCCGGTTCTGTGCATCGGTGAAACTGACGCAGAAAACGAAGCGGGCAAAACGGAAGAAGTGTGCGCACGCCAGATCGACGCCGTGCTGGAAACTCAGGGCGCTGCAGCGTTCGAAGGCGCGGTTATCGCTTACGAGCCAGTTTGGGCTATCGGTACCGGCAAATCAGCTACTCCAGCGCAGGCTCAGGCGGTGCACAAATTCATTCGTGACCATATCGCGAAGAAAGATGCAGCTATCGCTCAGCAAGTGATCATTCAGTACGGCGGCTCGGTCAACGACAAAAACGCCGCTGAGCTGTTCACCCAGCCAGATATCGATGGCGCGCTGGTTGGCGGTGCTTCACTGAAAGCGGATGCTTTTGCGGTGATCGTGAAAGCGGCAGCAGCAGCGAAAAACGCGTAAGTCAGCGTTTTTGATGCAGAAAAAGGCGGCTGATTAGCCGCCTTTTTTTATTGGTCGCCATGAATGGCGACCCTACGACAAATGGAGCCGTACGTCGGTTTTGTAGGGTGCGCATTCATGCGCACCTGGTTATCGCCTCAACGATTATTGCGGCAATATGCTGCATTTATGATCCTGCAACTCTTCCGCCGAGCCGCTATTCAGTTTCAGCCAGTTACGCTCCAGCGCCAACAGCGCTAAACGGCCATCCGGCAATTGTGCCAGCGCCAACCCGTATTTCCCCATCTCGGTGCGCGCATGCGGCACTTCATCCGCCAGACGGATAAACGCACTCTGCTGCGCCAGTTCTTCCTTAGAAATCGACCGCACCAGATAACGATGCTTACGCAGCGTTTCACTCTGCCACTTCACGTTCAGCCTCGGTGCCAGCGCATCCAGCTGCTGACGCACATCCGGCCGCAGACAGGAAATATGAATATGCAGCTGATTCTGCGTACGCCCGTATTGCGCATTGATGGCCAGCGACAGCGCGCTATCGGGGATCGGCGCGCCGTGCTTCTGCGCCAGCAATGTGCGTTGCTGCCAGGCCTCGGCAAACAGGTTCGGCGTTGCGGTTTCAAGAAGGATCGGACTTTCCATACCGGTAATTTTTTCAATCGGCATCAGCAGATACTGCAACGGACCGTTGAGATCTTTCAGCGTGACGTAACCCTGCGCGCTGTTCACCTGCTGGCATGGCGCGGGTTTGCCCGTCGCCGCCATATTTGGCACGCACTTCTCGCTGATAATCTGCCACAGGGCGTTGGAGTTTTTATGGAAATGGATGGCGCCGGCGATCAGTCCAACAATCAACAGCACCAATAATGCGGTAAGTAACTTCAGGGTACGACGACTGCCCTGCATAGCCCGATTCCTCTGTTCATCACCTGCCAGCATCCTCGCCTGGCAGGTGATGAAAGTCACGGACTAAAACAAAACGGCCAGCATTCTCGCTGGCCGTTTTTTTATTCGTTATGGCTTCATCACCTGATCGTAACTGCCGCCATCGGCGAAGTGGGTTTTCTGGGCTTGCGTCCAGCCACCAAACTTGCTGTCGATAGTGAACAGTTTTACCGGCGCGAATTTATTGGCAAACTTCTTCGCAACGGCTTCATCACGTGGACGGTAGAAATTCTCCGCCGCGATGGTCTGGCCTTCCGGCGAGTAGAGATACTTGAGGTAATCTTCGGCCACTTTACGAGTGCCCTGCTCGTCGACCACTTTATCTACCACTGAAACCGTTGGCTCCGCCAGAATCGATTCACTTGGGGTCACGATTTCAAACTTGTCTTTACCCAGCTTATCCACCGCCAGATAGGCTTCGTTTTCCCACGCAATCAGCACATCGCCAATGCCGCGTTCTACGAAGGTGTTAGTCGCGCCACGTGCACCGGAATCCTGTACTTCCACGTTCTTAAACAGCGATTTCACGTAAGCCAACGCTTTGGCCTGATCGCCATGATTCTGATCCAGCGCCCAGCCCCATGCAGCCAGATAGTTCCAGCGTGCGCCGCCCGAGGTTTTCGGATTGGGCGTGATGACGGAAACGCCCGGTTTAATCAGATCCGGCCAATCATGAATGCCTTTCGGGTTGCCTTTACGCACCAGGAACACGATGGTCGAGGTGTATGGCGCGGAGTTATCCGGCAGGCGTTTAATCCAGTCTTTATTAATACGACCACGGTCAGCAATAGCATCTACATCAGATTGCAGCGCCAGCGTAACCACATCAGCACGGATGCCATTGATCACTGAGGTCGCTTGTTTACCGGAACCGCCGTGCGACTGGCGAATTACCACGTTGTCGCCGGTTTCCTGCTTGTAATGCGCGCTAAACGCTTTGTTGTACTGTTCGTACAGCTCACGGGTTGGATCGTAAGAGACGTTTAACAGCTGAATATCCTTTGCCAGAACACTGGTTGAAGCCAGTAACAGGGTGACACCAATACTCCACTTATTCATTGCTTGCTCTCCCGAGGTCGTTATAGAACAAGACTGACACAAACTTATCCACGGATTAAAGAATTAAAAATAAGCTGTTATAACTGGAGGGAATATAAGCAGGCATTAAAAAAGGCGCGAATCTCGTCGCGCCTTGATAGGGAATTAGTAGAGTTTTTTCGCGGTATCAAGCCAGTCGCGTTTGAATGGACGCTTCATATTTTCAATCGCATCGATGATGTCGTGATGCACCATCTTCTCGTTCTGAATACCGACGCAGCGGCCGCCATAACCTTGCAGCAGCAGCTCAATGGAGTAAGAACCCATGCGCGATGCCAGGATGCGGTCATAGGCACAAGGTGCGCCGCCACGCTGAATGTGACCAAGAACGGTGGCGCGGGTTTCGCGTTTGGTTTCAGCTTCAATGAAGTGCGCCAGATCGTCGATATCGCAGATGTGCTCGGTAATCGCCACGATGGCGTGTTTTTTACCTTTGGCGATGCCCGCTTTGATCTCTGAAACCAGCTCTTCACGGGTATATGGGATTTCAGGCAGCACGATGAACTCACAACCACCGGCAATCGCTGCCGCCAGCGTTAAATCGCCGCAGTAACGGCCCATCACTTCTACGATGGAGATGCGCTGGTGAGAAGATGAGGTGTCGCGCAGACGGTCAATCGCTTCAACTACAGTTTCCAACGCAGTGAAGTAGCCAATGGTGTAATCGGTACCTGCTACGTCGTTATCGATGGTGCCCGGCAAGCCGATGCATGGGAAGCCCATTTCGGTCAGGCGCTTCGCACCCATGTAGGAACCATCACCGCCGATAACCACCAGCGCATCAATGCCGCGCTTTTTCATGTTATCTATCGCGGTCTGGCGTACTTCATCGTTGCGGAATTCTGGGAAGCGTGCGGAACCGAGGAAGGTGCCGCCACGGTTGATCATGTCTGACACGCTGTAGCGGTCGAGGTTGATCATGCGATCTTCGTACAATCCCAGATAGCCGTCGTAAATACCAAAAACTTCCAGTCCTTCACTCAGCGCGGAACGTACAACTCCGCGAATGGCTGCGTTCATGCCTGGGGCGTCGCCGCCGCTGGTCAGTACTCCGATTTTTTTGATCATGACAACCTCTGGATTGTTCAAAAACTAAGGATTATTCCTGCCATGTGTCCGGCGTGGACCAGCTCGCGATCGCATGGCTTAATAGTTGCAGAATAGTATATCAAAGGCTTGATGCTGAATTGATTCAGGTCAGACAAGTTTTCGCTAATTTTTTACAGAGTTGTTAGCGTTACGTCACTTTTTTTGTGTAATTGCATGATTTTAAATCGCTAACCTTGAAAAAAGCCGTGTTGATTGCTCGGCACAACAGAGCAGGGATCTTGATGGATGATCACGTCTGAGCCGGGAAACTTCTTTAGTAATGCCTGCTCAATTTGATCGGCCACCTGATGCGCCTGCACCAACGGCAACTGATCTTCCATCTCCAGATGCAGCTGGATAAAACGCGTAGGGCCCGATTGCCGTGTGCGCAATGCATGTGCGCCACGTACGCCCGGCCAGTTGGTCACCACGTTGATGATCTCCTGCGTTTCATGCTCGGGCAGTACGCGGTCTAGCAGCGCCTGTACCGCGTCATAGCCCATCCGCAAGGCGTTATAGAGAATGTAAACGCCGATGCCGAGCGCGAACAATGCATCCGCCCGTACAAAACCATAGCTGCTCAAACCGAGTGCGACCAATATTGCGCCGTTCATCACCACATCAGATTGATAGTGCAGCATGTCTGCGCGAATCGCCTGGCTGCGCGTGCGACGCACCACCCAGCGCTGGAAGGCAACCAACGTCAGGGTTGAAAACAGCGCAATCACCGTCACCACAATGCCCACCAGCGGCGCATGTAAGGTTTCGGGCGATGCCAGATGCTGAATACCGGTGAGAAACAGAAACAGCGCCGAGCCGGAGATAAACATGCTTTGCGCCAGCGCGGCCAATGATTCGGCTTTACCATGGCCGAAGGTGTGATCGTCATCGGCCGGCTGCAATGAATAGCGCACCACCAGCAAGTTGGTGAGTGAAGCGGCAATATCGACCAATGAATCCACTAACGCCGCCAACATGCTGACTGAACCGGTGTGCCACCAGGCAAAAATTTTCACGATTAACAGCAACGTCGCCAGCGTAGTCGCCGCTAACGCCGCCCGATTGACTAACTTTGCATAGGAAGAATCCATGCTATGCCTCGCCGGGTCGCACGCTTTATGGGTGCGGCCTTTAGGTCTCAAGATGGCTAAAGTTTATCATCGGCAGAAGTGTGCTGCGTGATTGAATTTTAAGACAATGATGTTAGAGAGAAATGACAGGCAAAAAAAACCCCCGCATCATGCGGGGGAAGACAGGGATGGTGTCTATGGCAAGGAAAACAGGGATACTATGTTACTGGTTACTGCTGGTACTACTCACTGCTTGCAGCGGTGATGATGGCTGCAATCCTGAGAGTCGACGAACTTCAGCTAATCGTCGCTCATAATTTTTCTGCAATGTCGCTTGCTGTGCAGGCGTTAGCAGGTGGTACATCTGATTACGAACCCGAGCCATCTCGACTTGCTGTTCTATCGCTGCGCGGGCTTGTTTCTCTGCCTGCTGTCGAATAGCCGATTCGTTAAATTTGTCTGCAATCACAAGGTCATGCATAGTTTCTATATCTTGAACGCTGATTGTTGGGCGTTCGTGTCGCGCTTGCTGCATCAGGTCTCGCATCTGTTGCCGCTGTTGTTCAGTCAGCTCAATACCATCGAACATGTAGCTTTGCGGATTTTGCGTCATACTGCCTGTCGTCAATCCGCTGTTCGGATGCATCTCGTCAATCGTCGTCGTGTCTGCTGCTTCGGCGCTGGCGTGACTGAGAACCATCGCTGAGGCAATGACGACGGCGGTTAAGTAGCGCATCGTTAACTCCCAGTTCGTTCCGTTTTGCGATTCAACGAGAGCCAGTGTACGGCGGTGGCTGCAAACATCCGTCAGGGGGTGTAAAACTACGTAAAGCGTTGGATTGCAAGTCAAGGAACACGGTATTTTGCCTGCGGAGGGCAATAAAAAATGAATAAAATCCTGTTGGTTGATGACGACCGCGAATTAACTTCGCTGCTTAAAGAACTGCTTGAGATGGAAGGTTTTGAAGTCATTGTGGCAAGCGATGGTGAGCAGGCGCTTAACCTGCTAGACAACACCGTGGACTTGTTATTGCTTGATGTAATGATGCCGAAGAAGAACGGTATCGACACGTTGAAAGAACTACGCCAACAGCACCAAACTCCGGTCATTATGCTGACTGCACGTGGCAGCGAACTGGACCGCGTTCTGGGCCTTGAACTGGGCGCAGATGACTATCTGCCTAAACCGTTTAACGATCGCGAACTGGTGGCGCGTATTCGTGCCATTTTGCGCCGTTCAAACTGGAGCGAGCAGCAACAGCAGCACGATAACAGCTCACCGACGCTGGAAGTCGACTGCCTGCGCCTGAATCCAGGTCGTCAGGAAGCCAGCTTTGATAGCGAAACGTTGGATCTCACCGGTACCGAATTCACCCTGCTCTATTTGCTGGCACAGCATCTGGGTCAGGTGGTATCGCGTGAGCACCTTAGTCAGGAAGTGTTGGGCAAACGTCTGACGCCTTTTGACCGCGCTATTGATATGCACATTTCTAATCTGCGTCGTAAATTGCCGGAACGTCGTGATGGTCATCCGTGGTTTAAAACCCTGCGCGGACGCGGCTATCTGATGGTTTCGGCATCATGATTGGAAGTTTAACCACACGCATCTTCGCCATCTTCTGGCTCACGCTAGCGCTGGTGTTGATGCTGGTTTTAATGGTGCCCAAACTCGATTCGCGCCAGATGACCGCATTACTGGAAAGCGAGCAGCGTCAGGGCACCATGATTGAACAGCACGTTGAAGCGGAGCTGTCACAAGATCCGCCAAACGACTTAATGTGGTGGCGTCGCCTGTTCCGTTCCATCGACAAATGGGCGCCGCCCGGCCAGCGCTTGTTATTGGTGACCAGCGAAGGCCGGGTGATTGGCGCGCAGCACAATGAAATGCAGATCATCCGTAACTTTATTGGGCAGTCGGATAACGCCGACCACCCACAAAAGAAAAAGTATGGTCGCGTTGAAATGGTTGGGCCTTTCGCGGTACGCGATGGCGAAGACAACTATCAGCTCTACCTGATTCGTCCTGCCACCAGCTCACAGCTCGATTTCGTCAATCTGCTGTTTGACCGTCCGCTTCTGCTGCTGATTGTCACTATGCTGATTAGCTCACCACTGCTGCTGTGGCTGGCGTGGAGCCTGGCGCGTCCCGCCCGCAAACTTAAATATGCAGCGGATGAAGTGGCAAGCGGCAATTTACGTCAGCATCCGGAACTGGAATCGGGGCCGCAAGAGTTTCTGGCGGCGGGTTCGAGTTTCAACCAAATGGTGAGCGCACTCGAACGCATGATGACGGCGCAACAGCGTTTGCTATCTGATATCAGCCATGAACTGCGTACACCATTGACTCGCTTGCAGCTGGCAACCGCGTTACTGCGTCGCCGTAATGGTGAAGGCAAAGAGCTGCAACGCATCGAAACGGAAGCGCAGCGTCTTGATGGCATGATTAACGATTTGCTGGTGCTGTCGCGTACGCAGCACAATAACGCGCTGGTTAGCGAAGCAATGAAGGCCAACCAGCTGTGGAACGGCGTGCTGGAAGATGCCAAATTTGAAGCCGAGCAGATGGGCAAACTAATGGAAGTGCCTTATCCGCCTGGTCCGTGGCCGCTGTACGGTAATCCACATGCGCTGGAGAGTGCGCTGGAGAATATCGTGCGTAATGCGCTGCGCTATTCGAATTCGCATATCAGCGTCAGCTTCTCGGTGGATATCGAAGGCATTACCATTCACGTCGATGATGATGGTCCGGGCGTCAGCCCAGAAGATCGCGAGCAGATTTTCCGTCCGTTCTACCGCACCGATGAGGCGCGCGATCGTGAATCAGGCGGCACCGGATTGGGCCTGGCGATCGTCGAAACGGCCATCCAGCAGCATCGCGGCTGGGTCAAAGCCGATGACAGCCCGCTCGGGGGTTTACGCCTTACGCTGTGGCTGCCGCTGTACTCCGCCCGTCAATAATTTGTTATGCTTCGGCCCTCGTTTCTGGGGGCCTTATGCTAAACATTGTCTTATTTGAACCTGAAATTCCGCCAAATACCGGCAACATCATTCGCTTGTGCGCAAATACCGGTTTCCAGTTACACCTGATTGAACCGCTGGGCTTTGCCTGGGATGATAAGCGCCTGCGCCGCGCCGGGCTGGATTACCACGAATATACCGCCTTAAAAAAACACGCCAATTACGCGGCATTTCTGGCGACGGAAGCGCCTCAGCGCATGTTCGCGCTCACCACCAAAGGAACGCCTGCGCACAGCGCAGTGAGTTATCAAAAGGGTGATTATTTGGTGTTTGGTCCGGAGAGTCGTGGTTTACCCGCAGATATCCTCAACGCGCTACCCGCTGAGCAGAAAATCCGTATTCCGATGATGGCGGAAAGCCGCAGCATGAATTTGTCTAATGCGGTTTCTGTGGTCGTGTATGAAGCGTGGCGCCAGCTCGATTATGCTGGCGCACTGATCAAAGGCTAGATGCCGTCGCCGTACTCAAAGCCCGCACCGTTGAAGTGCTGATCCATATCCATCGACGGTTTGTCGCTGGTCGGTTTACCGACAATGCGCGCTGGCACGCCGGCCGCCGTGGTATGCGGCGGTACAGGCTGCAGGACAACGGAACCAGCACCGATTTTCGCACCGCGCCCCACTTCAATGTTGCCAAGAATCTTGGCACCCGCGCCAATCATTACACCTTCACGGATTTTCGGATGGCGATCGCCGCTGGTTTTCCCGGTACCGCCGAGCGTCACCGATTGCAGGATTGAAACGTCATTTTCAATGATGGCCGTTTCGCCGATAACAATGCCGGTGGCGTGGTCAAGCATGATGCCGCGACCAATGCGCGCCGCCGGATGAATATCCACGGCAAACGAGACGGAGATTTCGTTCTGCAGATAAACCGCCAGTGCGCGGCGACCTTCTCTCCATAACCAGTTACCAATGCGATAGGCCTGCAGGGCGTGGAAACCTTTGAGGTAGAGCAGCGGCGTGGAGTATTTATCAACGGCGGGATCGCGCTGACGCACAGCCTGAATATCGTAGGCCGCGGAGACAATCATCTCTGGGTCTTCACGATAGGCTTCTTCCACGATTTCGCGGATGGCGATGGCTGGCATGATCGGGTTCGCCAGCTTGTTGGCGAGCATGTAACTCAGCGCGCTGCCAAGGTTTTCGTGTTTAAGCAATGTCGCATGGTAAAAGCTGGCCAGCATCGGTTCACAGTCGGCCAGTGCTCTGGCTTCAGCTTTGATATGGTTCCAGACCAGTTCTAACTCTTCAGACGACATTGCTGTTTGCTCCCGATAAAAAAAGCGCCTGATAGGGCGCTACAGGTGGTGACGCTGGCGCATCCTGCTTCAGCTTTGGCTGTTTTCGTCCTTCCTTGCACGGCCAAGTAAAGTCAATGCTGCCTCTCGCGCTGATTTTCCGCAATAGAGCACCTGATAAATCTGCTCGGTAATTGGCATTTCTACGCCAACTCGTGCGGCCAATGCTTTGACTTCTTTGGTGTTTCTGTAGCCTTCTACAACTTGTCCGATAATGCGTTGCGCATCGTCTACGCTCTCGCCTTGCCCCAGCATCATGCCGAAACGACGGTTGCGCGACTGATTATCGGTACAGGTCAGCACCAAATCGCCTAAACCGGCCATGCCCATAAAGGTGGTGGCATCGGCTCCCAGCGCTGCACCGAGGCGGCTCATTTCCGTCAGGCCACGCGTGATTAAGGCGGTACGCGCGTTGGCACCAAAGCCAATGCCGTCAGAAATCCCCGCACCAATCGCAATCACGTTCTTCACCGCGCCGCCTAATTGCACGCCGATGAAATCCTGATTGTTGTAGACGCGGAAACTTTTGCCGCAGTGCAGCTTCTGCTGCAGGTCTTCAGCGAACTCCGCATCGGTGGATGCCAGTGCGATAGCCGTTGGCATACCAGCAGCCAGCTCTTTAGCAAAGGTTGGTCCGGAAATCACCGCTAACGGAATTGCATCGCCGAGGATTTCACGCGCCACATCCTGCAGCAAACGGCCGGTCTCTTTTTCCAGTCCTTTAGTCGCCCAGACAATCCGTGAATCGGCACGCAAATGCGGCTTGAGCTGCGTCAGCACGTCGCCAAATACATGGCTCGGCACCACGACCAGCAGATCGCGACTGGCGTTAACAACGGTAGCCAGATCGGCTTCAGGAACGAGATTATCAGGGAAAGGAACATCGGGCAGGAAAGCGGCATTGCAGCGGTCAGCTTGCAGCTGCGCCACGCTTTGAGGATTGTGGCCCCAGAGCAGGACCGGATGGCCATTACGGGCCAGCGTGATGGCCAATGCGGTGCCGTACGAGCCGGCACCGATGACGCTAATTGAAGCGTTGAGTGTAGTCATCAGGCATCCTGATGTGGCGCTTCGCCTTCACCTTGCTGCTGCAGATAGTTCATGAACAGCGCATCAAAGTTAACTGGCGCCAGGTTGAGCTGCGGGAAAGTACCACGAGACACAAGGCTGGTTACGCATTCGCGTGCATACGGGAACAGAATGTTCGGGCAGTACGCGCCGAGGCAATGTGCCATCTGCGTACCTTCGATACCGCTGATGGTGAAAATACCCGCCTGCTGGACTTCGCACAGGAATGCGGTTTCTTCGCCAACGGTTGCGGTTACGGTAACACGCAGAACGACTTCAAAAACGCCATCAGCCAGCTGAGAAGAGGCGGTGTCCAGGTCCAGCTTCACTTCCGGTTCCCACTCTTTCTGGAAAACCTGTGGTGCGTTTGGCGCTTCGTAAGAAACATCTTTGGTGTAAACACGTTGAATCTGGAACTGCATTTCGCTGTTGCTTTGCTCTGACATGTGTCTAAATCCTGTGAGTTAAAATTGTCTGACCGAAAAGTTATGCCTGGAGTAGAGGATCAAGTCCCTGACGCCCATCCAGCGCGTAAAGATCGTCACAGCCGCCAATATGCTGCGCATCAATAAAAATCTGTGGCACCGTCGTACGGCCGCTGCGTTGAATCATCTCTTCACGTTTCGCCGCGTTCCCGTCAATGGGAATCTCCTGGAACGACACGCCTTTCTGATCCAACAACGCCTTTGCACGGTGGCAATAAGGACAAGTGACTTTGGTGTAGATCTCTACATTCGCCATACGGTTACCTCGAAGAAGTTATTTACCGCGCACCAGTGGCAGATTTTCACCACTCCAGCCGCTCACGCCATCTTTCAATACGGAGACTTTCTCGAAGCCCGCTGCGCTCAATTTCGCCGCAGATTCACCCGCACTTTGACCGGTCGCGCAAACTACAATTATGTGCTGTGACTTGTGCTTTTCCAGCTCGCCAAAGCTCTCTTTTTTGATGTCTGCTGCCGCTACGTTGATAGCCCCAGAAATGTGTCCTTTGCGGTAATCGTCACGTGAACGAACGTCTACCACCACCGCGTCCTCTTTGTTAATCAGGTGGGTTGCTTCACCACGACTGATGGTTTTTACTTTAGAGAACATACCTTTAACGGTGGTCACAATCACGAGAACGAGTAAAGCGACCCATGCCAGACTGAGGATGGGGTGATTGCTTGCAAACTGCATAATTTCTTGCATGAGGGGTAACGACTCCAAACCGGGCTGATAAGCTAAAACAAGGGTTCTGAGTATACCTGCGCCACTTCGCATGTACAGTCGCTAAGGGAACAGAGTTACGATTTGTGCGTCATTTTCCAAAAAAAGTGTTCTAATCCCAAAATTAAGACAAAGTTTATGCCGGTAAGCTCGGTACAGACATTTTTAGCAAAGTAAAACCCGGCCGGGCTAACTGGTAAGCGGCTGTTCATCGTGGAATAATTATCGACTATGAAGGGAAAAGCGACCGTTACACACACAAGGACCCGTCACAACGGCACTGCGATTCCGTTGTCATTTCGCTGGTCCGAAATCTCCCTGAGTCTGCTTCTGGCGGGCACATTATTACTTCCTGCTGCCGCTCGCAGTGCGGATGACAGTAAAACGCAATTGAAGTCCATTCAGCAGGATATCGCTGAGAAAGAGAAAAGCGTTAAAGCACAGAAAGTGCAGCGCAGTAAACTATTGGATCAACTGCAAAGTCAGGAAAAAGTGATTGCGCAGGCCAGCCGTCAGCTACGCGAAACGCGTAACAGCCTTAGCACGCTCGAGGGTGAAATCGCGCAGGTCACCTCCTCTATTTCCCGGTTAGAAAAGCAGCAAGCGCAGCAGGAAAAATTGCTGGCACAACAGCTTGATGCCGCCTTTCGTCAGGGACAGCACAATGGTCTACAGTTGCTGCTTGGTGGCGAAGAAGCCCAGCGCAGTGAGCGTATCCTTGCCTATTTCGGCTATCTCAATGCCGCTCGCCAGAAAAACATCGACGATCTCAAGCAAACCCAACAGCAATTAGCGGAACAGCGCCAATCATTGCGGGGTAAACAGGATCAGCAAAAATCGTTGTTAGCTCAGCAGCAGACGCAGCAAAGCAAGCTGGAAGTAGCTAGCGCGGCGCGTAAGAAAACGCTCACCGTACTGGAAAGCTCGCTGGAGAAAGATCAGGCTGACCTGGTTGAGATGCGTGAGAACGAAAGCCGACTGCAGAGCAAAATCGCCAAGGCTGAGCGTGAAGCGCGTGAACGTGCCGAACGTGAAGCGCGCGAGGCGGAAAAAGTGCGTCAACGTCAGGCACAGGCGAAAGCCAAAGGATCAAACTATCAGCCAACGCAGAGTGAGCGCGAGCTGATGGCGCGTACCGGAGGATTAGGCAAGCCCGGCGGGCAAGCGGTTTGGCCGGTACGTGGACGCATTGAACATCGCTTCGGTGAATCGATGCAGGGCGAATTGCGCTGGAAAGGTCTGGTGGTTGATGCGCCAGAAGGCACCGAAGTGAAAGCCATCGCTGATGGACGCGTATTGATGGCCGACTGGCTGCAAGGCTATGGTCTGGTTGTGGTTCTGGAACACGGTAAAGGTGATATGAGCCTTTATGGCTACAACCAAAGCGCACTGGTGAGCGTGGGTGCTCAGGTGAAGGCAGGACAGCCTATCGCCCTTGTGGGCACCAGCGGCGGCCGCGGCACGCCTTCGCTCTACTTTGAAATCCGACGCCAGGGACAGGCCGTCAATCCACTACCGTGGTTAGGAAGATAAGTTTTGTTTCAACCCTCTAAGCTCTCGGCCGCCCTGTGCGGCCTGTTTCTCTCACTTTCCGCCCATGCGGGAAAACTCTCCATCGTGATCGACGACTTCGGTTATCGGCCAAAAGAAGAGAATAAAGTGCTGCAGATGCCCACCGCGATTTCCGTTGCGGTCCTGCCGAATGCGCCTCATGCGCGTGAGATGGCGACGAAAGCGCATCAGGGCGGTCGCGAAGTGCTGATTCACCTGCCGATGGCGCCGCTGAGCAAACAGCCGCTGGAGAAAGACACGCTGACGCCAGAGATGAGCAGCACGGAAATCGAACGGATTATTCGTGAAGCCAGTGGCAAAGTGCCTTACGCCGTCGGGCTGAATAACCATATGGGCAGCAAAATGACGTCCAGCTTGCCCGGTATGCAGAAAGTGATGCAGGTGCTCAATCATTACAACTACTACTTTCTCGATAGCATGACGATTGGCAACAGTCAGTCGATCCCGGCCGCGCAAGGCACTAACGTTAAAGTACTGAAGCGTCGCGTATTCCTTGACGATAGCCAGGATGAGGCTTCAATCCGCACGCAGTTTACCCGCGCGGTGAAACTGGCGCAGCGCGATGGTTATGCCATCGCCATTGGTCATCCGCATCCTACGACGGTGCGTGTCCTGCAGCAGATGCTGCCGACACTACCAGCCGATATCACGTTAGTGCGGCCAAGCCAGTTACTGAATGAGCCGCTGCATCAGGGCACGACTCCGCCGCCATCCAAAACGCAGCCTCCGCGTTTCCGCGCGCCAGGCGTGTGTAAGCCGAACAAGCCGTTGTCGCCGGTGCCGCAGCGCCACGCCGTTGAGTTGATCAATGACAGCATTGTGCAAAGCCCATTGGTTCAGTCAATAAAGCAGCTCTTCTGAGATCGGGAAAAGGAAATTCAATGAGAAGAAAAATTCTGCTGTTGGATACCGGCCGCGAATGGGGCGGCGGTACCAACAGTATGCTCGAGTTGCTCAAGCGCATTGATCGGCAGAGGTTCGATATCACCTGCTGTTTCTACAACAACTATTCTCGCGGCAACAGTGAAACCATTGAGTCAATTCTCAATTCGATTGGCATTCCGGTGGTTTTTATCGCCCAGCGTCGTCAGCCGAAATGGGCGAAAATCACTAAAGAGCTGTTACGCACGCTATTCATTTTTAACCGTTCGCTGAAGAAGCAGATGATTGACCAGGTTGATGAAAAATGGCGTGTGTTGCCAAACGCCCAACAAATTTCATCAATCTTGCAGACTGGGCAATATGACGCGCTGTATATGAATAATCAGCCCAGCACCAATGTTGAAGGCTATCACGCTGTGCAGGGTATGCCGGTTGCGCTGATTCAACACTGCCGCATTGAGCCGCAAATGAACTCTGCGCTGGTCGAGATGGTTAATGAACGTGTTGATGCCGTTATCGCAGTTTCGCATGGCGTAAACCTTACTCTGCGCCAGAGCGGAGTTGATGCGCAACGTTGCTTCACCGTGTCAAACGCGATTGATATTCATCAGGTGTTACCGCATCGCGAGGAAGTGCGCGAGCGCTTTGCTTATTCGCCCGATACTTTTATTTTTGGCTCGATCGGATCCCTTATTACACGTAAAGCGAATCATCATATTTTCCAGGCGCTAGGCCAATTTAAACGCATGCATCCTGAAGCTAAATGGAAAATGGTGGTGGTGGGTTCCGGGCCGGAACATGAAAATCTGGTTCAGCTGGCACTTAAAGAAAACATTGAAGCGAATGTTGTTTTTACCGGTTTTCAAAACAACCCGCTGGATTACCTCGCAGCGTTTGATGCCTTTATTCTCGCCTCGCGCAGTGAAGGCTTACCGCGCGTAGTGCTGGAAGCCATGCTGGTGAAAACGGCCGTTATTGGTTCGAATGTCGTGGGCACCGCAGAGTTAATTAACCACAATGAGACCGGATTAATTTTTGAATACGGCGATGTTAAACAATTAAGCGTTCATCTTGCCGCTTTATGGCAAGACGCAAGCTTGCGCCAGCGCCTGATTAATACTGCGGAATCACGCGTGCGCGAATGCTACGCGATTGAAAACTATGTCGCGGGGGTTGAAATGATATTGGAAAAGAGTATTGAAAGGAGATCTCATGTTTGAATTATTTAATAAAAATCACCGATACGTGCGCTCTCGGCATAATATTCCTTATAAGCAAGAAGCGGAAAAAGGTAAGATTGCAATCAGCTCAGTGGTTATTCCCTGTACCGGATCAGATTACATTGAAGAAGCCGTTTTAAGCGCTGAGTTCGCAAGTCGCTTTGCAAAAAATCTTGAAGAAATTGTTATAGTCAGCGATCAACCTGCCTCGCTTTTTCCTGCGCTACCGCAGAAAGTGCGGGTAGCAACTCTTGATGTACCTTTGCGGGAGGAGAGCTATCGTTATAAGCAAATTTATCGCAGCCGCCTAATTAAAATTCAGGCGCCATTGCAGGCTAAGGGCGATGGAATCTTAATGATTGATTCTGATTTAAATTTGCTACAAGACCCAGAAGCTAAAATACAAGAACACTCTCTTTATAGCAGCTTCCGACAGGGAAAGATGATTGCCAAAATGGCTGAAATACCTAAGGAACTCATTCCTGCTTATTATAAAAATGCGGTGCGACCAGTCTTTGAGGATCACGTTAATAGCGCATATCTTGTAGCAACGCGATCAACGTGGAAACGCCTTTGTCCCTTATGGTCCGCACTTTTTCAGGACACATGGGAGCTGATGAGCGATAATCAGCCACCAACAGACCAATTACCACTCGCAGCATTATTAGATCTGCTGGATATTAAAACAATTAACTTAGGTGATTGGGTCAACTGGCCTGTTTCTAAGCGAATTGGCGGACAACCAGCAGTTATTCCATCGCAGGTCATTGGCGCGCACGGTGGTTTTCCATTGAGTGAATGGCAAAAGTATTTACATGATCCCACTCAGCCACTCACTTTTAGAGGCCAGGATTATACGCGCAAAGTACGTTATCTGACGGATGCGGAAAAACAGCAGTCCTGAAATTCTCCGGCCATCAGGCCGGAGAAAAGTTAATCCCAGCTCAACACCACTTTGCCGGATCTTCCCGAGCGCATCTCATCAAAGCCCTGCTGGAACTCATCAATGTGATAGCGATGGGTGATGATCGGCGTGAGATCGAGGCCGGACTGAATCAGCGCCGCCATCTTGTACCAGGTTTCGAACATCTCACGGCCGTAGATGCCTTTGATGAACAAGCCTTTAAAGATCACCTGATTCCAGTCGATTGACATCTCGCCCGGCGGAATACCCAGCAGCGCGATGCGGCCGCCGTGGTTCATCACCTCCAGCAAGGTGCGGAACGCCGGTGGCGCACCGGACATCTCCAGACCGACATCAAAGCCTTCGGTCATGCCGAGTTCAGCCATCACGTCACGCAGATTTTCCTGCGCCACGTTCACGGCGCGCGTTACACCCATTTTGCGCGCCAGATCGAGGCGATAGTCGTTGATGTCGGTGATCACCACATGGCGCGCGCCGACGTGCTTACACACCGCCGCCGCCATAATGCCAATCGGCCCGGCGCCAGAGATCAGCACATCTTCACCTACCAAATCGAACGACAGCGCGGTGTGCACCGCATTGCCGAAGGGATCGAAAATCGCCGCCAGTTCATCGGAAATGTTGTCAGGTATTTTGAAGGCGTTAAACGCCGGGATCACCAGATATTCGGCGAAGCAGCCCTGACGATTGACACCAACGCCTACCGTATTGCGGCAAAGATGCGTGCGTCCGGCGCGGCAGTTGCGGCAATGGCCGCAGGTGATATGGCCTTCACCGGAAACGCGATCGCCAACGGCAAAGCCCTTAACTTCCTGACCCATTCCCACCACTTCACCGACATATTCGTGGCCAGTGATCATCGGCACCGGAATGGTTTTGCGCGACCAGTCATCCCAGTTGTAGATATGCACGTCGGTGCCGCAGATAGCGGTTTTACGAATCTTAATCAGCAGGTCGTTATGGCCAGGTTCGGGAATCGGCGCGTCCTTAACCATCCAAATACCTTCTTCGGCTTTTAATTTGGCGAGTGCTTTCATTTCCCTGCTCCTGAAATAACGCCCAGCTGTTGACCAATACGGGTAAAGGCAGCCACAGCGTGTTCCAGCTGCGCCTGTGTATGTCCGGCAGATATCTGTGTGCGGATACGCGCCTGACCTTGCGGTACCACCGGATAGAAGAAGCCAGTGACGTAGATACCTTCCTGCTGCAACAGGCTGGCAAACTGCTGCGCCACTTTGGCATCGCCCAGCATTACCGGGATGATGGCGTGATCGGCGCCGGCCAGCGTGAAGCCTGCGGCAGTCATCTGTTCGCGGAAGAAGCGGGCGTTTTCCCACAGGCGCTGACGTAAACCGTCGCCTTCACTCAGCAACTCCAGCACGCGCAGCGAGGCGGCAACAATCGCCGGTGCCAGCGAGTTGGAGAACAGATACGGACGCGAGCGCTGACGCAGCCATTCAACCACTTCTTTCTTTGCTGCCACGTAGCCACCCGATGCACCACCCAGCGCTTTGCCCAGCGTGCCGGTCAGAATGTCGACGCGATCCATCACGTCACAATATTCGTGCGTGCCGCGTCCGGCAGAACCGACAAAGCCCACCGCATGAGAATCATCGACCATCACCAGCGCATCGAACTCATCGGCCAGATCGCAAATGCCCTGCAGATTGGCGATCACGCCATCCATCGAGAACACGCCGTCGGTGGCAATCAGGATGTGGCGCGCACCTTTGTCGCGTGCTTCCTGTAAACGTGCACGCAACTCACTCATGTCGTTGTTGGCGTAACGATAGCGCTGCGCTTTACACAGACGCACGCCATCAATAATCGAGGCGTGATTGAGAGCGTCGGAAATAATTGCGTCTTCGGCGCTCAGCAGCGTTTCAAACAGGCCGCCGTTGGCATCAAAGCAGGACGAGAACAGAATCGCGTCTTCCATGCCAAGGAACTCGGCCAGCTTGTGTTCCAGCTGCTGATGGATGTCCTGCGTGCCGCAGATAAAGCGCACCGAGGCCATGCCAAAACCGTGCGAATCCATGCCGTCTTTCGCCGCCTGGATCAATGCCGGATGATTAGCTAAACCCAAATAGTTATTGGCGCAAAAGTTGATAACGGGCGGGCTATTGGCAACGTTGATTTCTGCCTGCTGCGCCGACGTAATGGTGCGTTCTTGTTTGAACAATCCGTCCTGGCGTGTTGTCTCAAGCTGTTGACGGATTTGCGAATAAAACTGATTTGACATGATTATGCTCCTCAGATAGCAAATATTTGGCACATATTACTGATCGAAAAGCGAACCAACGACATTTCAGCCATCAATATCTCGATTTTGCAGCATAGTTCACGCTGCGGACAGGATTTGTGCAGCGCTTACGGAGTCATCTGGCTGCCTGCGTCTGGCTGAAATGTTATGATGATAGGCATTCGTGGGTGAAACCTCCTGTTTCCCCCCAACTCTTTAAAGGCAAAGCATATGATTATCGTAACCGGTGGCGCTGGCATGATTGGCAGCAACATTGTTAAAGCGCTGAACGACCGCGGTCTGACCGACATTTTGGTGGTGGATAATCTGAAGGATGGCACCAAGTTCGTGAATCTGGCGGATCTCGACATCGCCGATTACATGGATAAAGAGGAATTCCTCAGCTACATCATGTCTGGCGAAGATCTCGGCCCCATCGAAGCCGTTTTCCATGAAGGTGCGTGTTCAGCCACCACTGAATGGGATGGCAAGTACATGATGGATAACAACTATCAGTACTCGAAAGATTTGCTGCATTTCTGCCTCGAGCGTGAAATCCCGTTCCTCTACGCCTCTTCCGCTGCCACTTACGGCGGCCGCAACGAGAACTTTATCGAAGAGCGCCAGTACGAGCAGCCGCTGAACGTATATGGCTACTCGAAAATGCTGTTCGATCACTATGTGCGCCAGATTCTGCCAGAAGCCGAATCGCCGGTGTGCGGCTTCCGTTACTTCAACGTGTACGGTCCGCGTGAAGGCCACAAAGGCGGCATGGCGAGCGTGGCGTTCCACCTCAACACGCAGATCAGCAATGATGAAAATCCAAAACTGTTCGAAGGCAGTGATGGCTTCCGTCGCGACTTCATCCATGTTGATGACGTGGTCGCGGTGAACCTGTGGTGCTGGGAAAACGGCGTTTCCGGTATCTATAACTGCGGTACCGGTCGCGCTGAATCTTTCCAGGAAGTGGCGGATGCGGTGCTGAACTTCCATCAGAAAGGCCAGATTGAATACATTCCGTTCCCGGACAAGCTGAAAGGCCGTTATCAGGCGTTTACCCAAGCTGACCTCACCAATTTGCGTGCGGCGGGTTACGACAAGCCGTTCAAAACCGTCGCGCAAGGTGTCGGCGAATACATGGCCTGGCTGAACCGTAACGCATAAGGAAATCGGCAGCAGCGATGAAAATTCTGGTAATTGGCCCATCATGGGTCGGCGATATGATGATGTCGCAAAGTCTCTATCGCACGCTCAAGGCTGAGCATCCTGAAGCGGTGATCGACGTGATGGCGCCGGCCTGGTGCCGCCCATTGCTGTCGCGTATGCCGGAAGTGAATCAGGCGCTGGCGATGCCGCTCGGCCACGGCGCATTAGCGCTGGGTGAACGTCGTCGTTTGGGGAAAACCCTGCAGGCCAGCGGCTATGACCGCGCCTATGTGCTGCCGAACTCCTTCAAATCTGCGCTGGTGCCGTTTTTTGCCGGGATCAAACGTCGCACCGGCTGGCGCGGCGAAATGCGCTATGGCGTGTTGAATGATGTGCGCACGCTGGATAAAGCGGCCTTTCCGTTGATGGTTGAGCGCTATGTGGCGCTTGGCTACGACAAGCCAGTCGCTTCCGCACAGCAGCTGCCGCAGCCATTGCTGTGGCCGCAATTGCGCGTTGATGACGATGAAAAGCAAATGACGGCGGCGCAGTTTGCGCTGTCGGCCGATCGTCCGGTGATCGGCTTTTGCCCAGGCGCGGAGTTTGGCCCGGCGAAGCGCTGGCCGCATTATCATTATGCCGCGCTGGCAGAGCAGCTGATTGGCGAAGGTTATCAGGTGGTGCTGTTCGGTTCAGCGAAAGACCGCGAAACCGGCGACACCATTGTGCAGACGCTGTCCGAAGCGGCGCGTGCGCACTGCAAAAATCTGGCCGGCGATACGCAACTCGAGCAAGCGGTGATTCTGTTGGCGAACTGCGCGGCGGTTGTCAGTAACGATTCCGGTCTGATGCATATCGCTGCTGCATTGAATCGCCCGCTGGTGGCGCTGTATGGCCCAAGCAGCCCGGACTTCACGCCGCCATTGTCCCAGCAAGCGCGCATTATTCGTTTGATCAGCGGCTATCACAAAGTCCGCAAAGGCGATGCCGAGCAAGGTTATCACCAGAGCCTGATTGATATTCAGCCAGCGCGCGTTCATCAGGAACTGAGCGCGCTGTTGCATCCGGTGCAGGAGTAAAGATGCACGTTTTGATTGTTAAAACTTCCTCAATGGGAGACGTGCTGCACACCTTACCGGCGCTGACAGATGCGATGCAGGCGATTCCTGGCATCAGGTTTGATTGGGTGGTTGAAGAGAACTTCGCTCAAATCCCAGCCTGGCATCCGGCGGTCGATAAAGTGCTGCCAGTGGCGATTCGCCGCTGGCGCAAGCACTGGTTCGGCAGTCAGCAGCGTGAAGAGCGTGTGCAATTTAAGCGTGAGCTGCAATCACGTCAGTATGATGTGGTGCTGGATGCGCAAGGCCTAATCAAAAGCGCCGCGCTGGTTACGCGCCTGGCCAAAGGCGAGAAGCACGGACAAGACAGCCGCAGCGCACGCGAACCTTTCGCCAGCTGGTGGTATGACAAACGCCATGAAATCAACAAGCAGCAGCATGCGGTGGAACGTACGCGCGAGCTGTTTGCCAAAAGCCTCGGCTATGAAAAGCCTGCATCGCAGGGCGACTACGCGATTGCTGGCCATTTCCAGTCAACGCAGACTGATGATGCTCAGCCTTATCTGGTGTTTCTGCACGCCACCACGCGTGATAACAAACACTGGCCCGAATCACACTGGCGTGAGCTGATTGAGTTAGTGCAGCCAACAGGTTTGCGCGTGAAGTTGCCGTGGGGCGCTGAGCATGAACATCAACGCGCACAACGTTTGGCGGAAGGCTTTGACCATGTTGAGGTGCTGCCAAAGCTAACGCTGGAGCAGGTAGCGCAGCAGTTAGCCGGCGCGCGCGCGGTGGTGTCGGTGGATACCGGTTTGAGTCATCTTACTGCAGCGCTGGACCGTCCGAATATCACACTTTACGGTCCAACTGATCCGGGGCTGATTGGCGGTTATGGTAAGAATCAGTATGTGCTGCGTCCTGCTCAAGGACACAGCATGGCGGATATTCAAGCCACAGATGTTGCAACGATGATGAAAGAAATTGCGGTATAAATTTATACCGCTTCGCTAGATAGCGCTGTTTCTCTTCTGCAGCGCATATTCCGTCAGCGTCATACCTTGAGTACGTGATTGTAGCCAACTGAAAAGCTGCTCTAAATCATCATAAAGGCGCTCAATGTCAGCTTCATTTTTAAATGTGGGGCTGCCATCTGGCATGAATTCTGATGAATGCAGCATGAACTCGACATAATCATTTCCCTGGCTGAGTGTTTGCTCAACCACCTGCCTCATCTGCTCCACATTGCCCCCAACCGGACGTAGCCAATTAACAGAGGGACCACGTTTCTTACCGCGCACGTCATTCCACACTTTTTTCAGCTGATTAGTGAAAGCGCCATAGCGATATTGAATGCTCATCGGCAACTCTAACAACGGGCTGTCACCCGCGCGGGAGATGTTGTTAATATCAAGGTAATAAGCATGATCGGGGAAAAGGCTGTAATCGGTGCCGCCTTTGCCTTGCGGCGCGCCAGATGAATTACGCCAATCCACGCGCGGTGTGACGGAGCAATCTACCAAATAACCGTTGTCGATCAATGCTCGGGCGTAAACTTCATCAAAAGCCCAGCGTCCGGCACGATGACTGGTCATTTTCTGCTGAAAAGCACTTTCCAGCAAATCGGTCATGTATGCGACCTTGTCGCGCAAAATATTTTCCGGAAATTCAATCAAATAAGGCTGATAACGCCAGTCATCATCGGTCAACGCGTATTCCGGCGGGCTATACCATGCATGAAGATGCATACCGATTTCACCTTGCCCGCGCGCCAGCAGATCGCGACCAAATTCAACATAGGCAGGATCGCTCGCCATTTCGTAATTGGTTAGCCAGGTGGGTTTAAAATTGTATTTCTCACACAGCGACTGAAAACGCGGCAGAAACTGAACATTTCGCGTGGTAACCTTGCCGCTGCGATTGCGCCACAGGTTATCGCCTTCAGTATCGAGAGTGATTAAAAACGCAGGCTTATCCATAACTTATCCGATAAAATGAGCAATTCCTCGTCGTTATGGTACGCAAGCCAATGAATGAGGGCAAACATTTCATCTGCCGTGTTCGCGCAGATGTTGTTAGCAGTATAAGTGTGGTTAAACTAGAGTAAATTAGACTACACAACGGCACGAATACGCAGAATGTTCATCTTAAGATCAATGCGTGATGTCTGAAGCCAAACATACCTAATAAATTGATTTATCTTATATTCAGCTCTGTTTTATCAGGGGATGATAGCTGCATTGTCATACAAAACAGGCTGGCGATTAGGAGCAAAAGAATTTGTCGAAGCGCATTCTGATGGTGATTGATGGCCTGCCGGGCGGCGGTGCCGAAAAAGTCGTCCTGACACTGGCTGAAGGTTTTATCAGTCAGGGACATCGGGTGTCGCTTTTCTCCTTACGCAAAGTATGTGAATACCCTATTCCTGCGGGTGTGGATTATCAGACCGTGATTGATAAAAGTTCACGTCCGTGGCGCAAGCTGACTGAAACCCATCGTCGTGCACATTTGCTAGATGAAGCCGTGCTTCAAAGCGAAGCGCTGCACGGAAAATTCGATTTGGTTTTGTCTAATCTGCACAAAACCGATCGCATTGTCCGCCATGCGCATACTCTGGATGCGAGTAAAACCTGGTATTGTTTGCACGGCGTTTTTTCAGCTTCCTATCTTGCTCGCAAATCAGGTTTCTCTTTATGGCTTAAGCGGCTGAAAATTCGTGATACTTACCACGGCAAGCAGCTTATTGGCGTCTCACAATATGTGATTGATGATGTTATCCAAAATATCGGCGTGAAGCCTGCCAAAGCGCAGGTGATCTTTAACCCGTTTGATTTCGATCTTATTTCCCGCCTGGCAGCAGAACCTTGCCCGTTAGCAGGGAGTAATTTTGTGCTTCATGTTGGCCGTTTTCATGAAACCAAGCGTCACGATCGCTTGCTGGCCGCCTATGCTCAAAGTGGCATCACGGCTCCGCTAGTGTTATTAGGTCAGGGAAGCGAAAAAATCACGGAAAGATTACGCCAGCAAGCCACTGATTTAGGCATCGCGGAGCGCGTGCGCTTTGAAGGTTTTCATAAAAATCCTTACCCGTGGATTCGCCATGCTCGCCTGTTAGTGGTCAGTTCAGACAGCGAAGGATTTGGCAATGTGCTGGTCGAAGCCTTAAGCTGTGGCACCTCGGTGGTCAGTACACGCTGCCCCGGCGCGCCATCTTCAATTATGCGCGGCGATCTGGCGCGTGGACTTGCAGAGTTGAATGTTGAGTCACTGGCGCAAAAAATGCATGAAATCTATGTTAATCCACCTGAGTTGCAACATCTGGACTTAAGCATTTATAGTCTCAACGTTATTTGTCAGCAGTATTTGCAACTGGCAGAAGTGGAAGAACCTCTATTTTCAGGCACTCAGCACGTTTCAGGTTAATAGGTCCCCATGTCGGTGTGGCCGTATCATGGGGATAGATCGTTGACGTATGTAATACTCTTTATACTTTTTTTACCGGTCAAATGGGTGATGAAAATCTTCCACGGCCGAACCGGTAAAAATCTGGTCATTCAAACAGCCAAGATCGGTGATTTCATTAATATCACCCCGCTATTAACCCATCTGGGAAAAAGCGATGCGCTATTGAGCAATAGCGTTGCCGCTCTTGCCACGCGCGACAACACGCTGGAAAACATCTGGTATATCGAAGAGCATCGTTCAGGCTTAGTCAAAAAAATGAAGTTGGTGTGGCTGATACTCAACCGCTACGACAACATCTATCTATTACATCCAACCAATCTTAATCTGTTTATTGCCGCTTGCTGTAATGCCAGCAACAAACAGTTTCTTTCCAGCTATCGCCGCAAAGGTTATCAGGGACTGTTTTATCTCACCGCAAGCGGCGTGGTCGAGCATGAGAAAAATACCCTGACACTGGAAAATTACCTAAAACTCGCCGATCGCTCATTTACTAAAGAGAGCTATCCGAAGCATGCCACACAACCACTTTGGCAACCCAAATCGTTGCCGGATGAAATATTCCAGCATGATGGCATTCGTATTGGCATCAGCATCACCGCAGGTAACCAGGCAAAGACTATCCCGCCGATGATTTGGCAGCGACTTTTTGACCACTTGAGCGATCTGCCCTGTCATTTTTACGCCTTTGGCGCACCGAATGAACAATCACGCTTGCAGGAGCTGTATAAAGTTGTCGGCGCGCGCGAGAACCTCATCAGCCTGGTTGGCAAGGTGCCATTAGAAGACGTGCCAGCGGCTATCGGTGAAATGGATTTCTATATCGCGTCAGATTCCGGCAATGTCTATATCGCCGATGCGCAGCAGGTGCCGATCATTTTGATTTATGGCCCATGTTGCGTCGAAGAGCAGCGCCCTCTGGGCGAAGTATTATTGATTGGCCCAAATCATATTGCGCCTTCATCCTTTGTGTTCGCGGCGCAGTACAAATTTATGCATCCCACTGAACAGCTTTTTGAACTGGATCAGCGGAAGTTAGACGACATTCACGATTTTATCAGCGCGCGTCAGCAGCAACGTTTGGCGCGACGGAAGAACATGAAAACAGCATGACCATGCAGCCTGAAAGATCATCCCCGTTACTCAGCCTCATTATTCCCATGTTCAATGCGGGCAGTGATTTTGCCGCCTGCATGCAGTCGTTGCTGGCGCAAACGCTTACCTCACTGGAAATCATCGTTGTCGATGATGGCTCCACGGACGGGTCCGGCGAACGTGCCGACGCCTACGCGCAGCAGCACCCACATGTGCGAGTGATCCACCAGGCCAACGGCGGCGTATCGCGTGCCCGCAATGCCGGCTTAGCGTTAGCGCGCGGTAAGTACGTTTCGTTTCCAGATGCCGACGACACCATGGATCCGGCGATGTATCAAACGCTGGTTGAGATGGCAGAACGCGACAATCTCGATGCTGCGCAGTGCAACGCAGAGTGGTTTTTCAAAGCCAGTCAGCAAGTTAAACCGCTGATTCCTCTCGATCGCCTGACCAGCACCGAAGTACTCGGCGGCCCTGAGTGGCTTAACAAGGCGCTGCAAACGCATCGCTATATGCATGTGGTTTGGCTGGGGATTTATCGTCGCGACTTGATCGAACGGCTCAAACTCTACTTTGAACCTGGCCTGCATCATCAGGACATTCCGTGGACCACCGAGTTCATGCTGAATGCCCAACGCGTGCGCTACACCGATCGGGTGCTTTACCGTTATTACATGCATGATGCCTCAATCAGTAACCGTAAACGTACTGGCCAGCGCAACGTCGAGTATCAGCGTCATTACCTGAAAATTGCGCAGTTACTGGAAGAACTCAACGCACGCTATCGCCATCAAGTGAAAATCTACCCGGCGTTTCATTATCAGATTACGCATGAGGCGCTCAGCGTCTGTCACTGCATCCGACGCGAGCCCGAAGAAAGCGCGCGCCAGGCGATGATTGCCGATCTATTCGCCACGCAAACCCATAAGCGCATGCTGCGTAATGCGCGCGGCGTACGCCAATGGTATCAACTGCTGTTGTGGCTGAGCCGGATTTACCGCTGGCGTAAGAAATAAGCGCCGCGTCTGGCTTTCACCCCTTTGGGGTTTGCCCTACAATCAGCTGACTGAATTCTGAGATCATTTGAGTATGGCAAGCCCGATTCCAGACCAATTTGCACCGAAAAATATTCTGCTGATCAAGCTTCGCCATCACGGCGATATGCTGCTGACTACGCCCGCTATCAACGCTCTTCGCCAGCGCTATCCGCAGGCCAACATTGACGTTCTGCTGTATAAAGAAACCCGTCCGATGCTGGAAGCGCATCCGGCCATTCGCCAGTTACACATCATCGATCGCAACTGGAAGAAGGAAGGCGGCTGGCAGAAATTCCGACATGAAATGGCGCTGCTTTCAGCGGTGCGCGCTTGCCATTATGACCTTGTGATTAACCTTGCCGATCAGTGGCGCAGCGCCATCATCACCGGATTCTCTGGCGCGCCAGTGCGCATTGGGTTTGCCTTCCGCAAACGTGATAACGCCTTATGGCGCTGGATGCACAATCAGCTGGTCAGTACGGAAGATCATAACCAGCTGCATACGGTCGAACAGAATATGGCCGCCTTGAAGCCGCTGGGCATAAGCGCGACCGGCGCAAAAGCCTCAATGCATTTCAGCGCAGCCGATCAACAGAAAGTGCAGGATGTGCTGGCGCAGCACGCGGTGAAAATGCCGTTTGTTGTAGTGCAACCCACTTCACGCTGGCTGTTCAAATGCTGGGAAGATGAAAAAGTCGCACAGCTGATCGATGCGCTGGTCGCCGAAGGCCGCACCGTGGTGCTGACTGCGGCGCCGGACCAGAAAGAAATGGCGATGATCGCCAATATTCAGTCGCTGTGCCATAGCCACAACGTGGTGTCGCTGGCCGGTGAATTATCCTTACCGCAGCTGGCGGCGTTGATCGATGCGGCACAGCTGTTTATCGGTGTGGATTCTGCGCCGATGCATATGGCCGCCGCGCTGGAAACGCCTTGTTTGGCGCTGTTTGGTCCTACCAAACTGCAACACTGGCGTCCATGGGGCGATAACAACCGCGTGATTTGGGCCGGCGATTATGGTCCGCTGCCCTCGCCAGACGCCATCGATACCAACACGCAACAGCGCTATCTTTCTGCCATTCCCGTTGAGGATGTGGTAACTGCCGCCCGGAGTTTTTTGCATGAGTAAGTTACGCCTGGCGATCGTCCGGCAGAAATACCGCCCAGACGGCGGCGCAGAACGTTTTATTTCGCGTGCGCTGGAAGCGCTGGATAGCGAGCAGCTCGATCTCAATATCATCACCCGCAGCTGGCAGGGCACGCCGAATCCGGCCTGGCATCTGCACATCTGCAATCCGACGAAATTTGGTCGCATCTCACGCGAGCGCGGCTTTGCGCGTGCCGCACGTGAATGTTGGGAACGCGAGAAGTTCGATATTGTGCAGAGCCACGAACGCATCGCCGGTTGCGATATCTTTCGTGCCGGTGATGGCGTGCATCGCGTTTGGCTGGAGCAGCGCGCGCGCATCGTGTCGCCGTGGCAGCGCTTAAGTGCCCGCCTCAGCCCTTATCATCGTTATGTGTTGCAGGCGGAAGCCGAAATGTTCAACGCGCCGTCGTTGAAAGCGGTGATCTGTAATTCAGAGATGGTGAAGCAGGATATTTTGCGGCACTTCACGCTTGATGCCAGCAAGATCCATGTTATTCACAACGCCATTGATAACCAACGCTTCCAGCCAGCCAGCGAAGCGCTGCGCCATGCGGCACGCCTGCAGCTCAAACTGCCGCAAGATGCCACGGTAATGATTTACGTAGGTTCGGGCTTTGAGCGCAAAGGGCTGAAAGCGGCAATTGAAGCGGTGGCTAAGAGCGATCGTTATCTGGTGGTGGTCGGCCAGGATAAGCAACTGTCGCGCTATCAGCAGTTGGCAAACCAGCTAAATTGCCTTGACCGCTTACGCTTTGTTGGCGTGCAGCAGGACGTGCAACCGTTCTACCATGCAGCCGATGCGCTGCTGCTGCCCACACTATATGATCCCTTCCCGAATGTGGTGCTGGAAGCGATGGCCTGCGGTTTGTCGGTGATCACCAGCACCGGCTGCGGCGGCGCGGAGTTTATCGCTGCAGGCCAGGAAGGTTTTGTCTGCGATGCATTAGATATCAAAGCGTTAAACGAAGCCGTAAAAGCAACACCGGCGCTTTCACACAATTCTGCCATGGGCGAAGCCGCACGTCGCAGAATTGAACCTTATGGTCCGCAGCGGCTGGCACAAGCGCTGACCTCGCTGTATCAGCAAGTGCTGCAGACCCGCTGACGAAGTGGTATGAGCAGGCGGTTAATTTCTGATAACATGCCGCCTTTCCTCTGTTTTTTGACGCGATTCTGTCGTAACGGTAACTATGACGACTCTATACACAGCCTTGCTCTATCTGATTCAGCCACTAATCTGGCTGCGCCTGTGGCTGCGCGGTCGAAAAGCACCGGCCTATCGTAAACGCTGGGCAGAACGCTACGGCTATTGCACTGGAAAAGTGCTGCCGCATGGCATTGTGTTGCACTCGGTTTCCGTCGGCGAGACGCTGGCGGCGGTGCCGCTGGTGCGCGCGCTGCGTCACCGCTATCCGACGCTACCGATTACCGTCACCACCATGACGCCAACCGGCTCCGAACGTGCGCAGTCAGCGTTTGGCAAAGATGTGCACCACGTTTACCTGCCTTACGATCTACCCGGTTCCATCAACCGTTTCCTTGATACCGTCGATCCACGCCTGGTGATCATCATGGAAACCGAGCTGTGGCCAAACATTATTCGTATTCTTCATCAGCGCAAGATTCCGCTGGTGATTGCCAACGCGCGCCTGTCTGAGCGCTCGGCCAAAGGCTACAAAAAACTTGGCGGCTTTATGCGCGACTTGCTGCAGCGCATCACGCTGATTGCCGCGCAAAACGCCGAAGATGGCGACCGTTTCCTCAGCCTTGGCCTGAAGCGTTCGCATCTCACCGTTACCGGCAGCCTCAAATTTGATATTTCCGTGACGCCAGAGCTGGCGGCAAAAGCGGTCACGCTGCGTCGTCAGTGGGCATCGCGTCGTCCGGTGTGGATCGCCACCAGCACCCACGAAGGCGAAGAAGCGATTGTGCTCGATGCACATCGTCGCCTGCTGCAACAGTTCCCCGATCTGTTGCTGATTTTGGTGCCACGCCATCCGGAACGTTTCAAAGATGCCTGCGACCTGACGCAAAAACGTGGCTTCAGCTTTACCCTGCGCAGCAGCGGCGAAATTCCTTCAAGCTCCACGCAAGTGGTGATTGGCGACACCATGGGCGAGTTGATGATGCTGTACGGCATCGCCGATCTCGCCTTTGTGGGCGGTAGCCTGGTTGAGCGCGGCGGTCACAACCCGCTGGAACCGGCAGCGCATGCCATTCCGGTGCTGATGGGCCCGCATATCTGGAACTTCAAAGATATCTGCGCCAAGCTGCAGCAAGCCGAAGGACTGATTACCGTCACTGACGTGGTATCGCTGCAGAAAGAGGTCGCTAACCTGCTGCAGGATGACGATTATCGCCGTTATTACGGCCGCCATGCAGTGGAAGTGCTGCATCAAAATCAGGGCGCATTACAGCGTCTGCTACAGTTACTCGAACCTCACTTACCGCCGCGAGCTCACTAATTCATGTCGCAACGCCAACGTCTCTCCGTGGTGATGATCGCCAAAAACGAAGCTGAACTGCTGCCGGAGGCGCTGGCTTCTGTCAGTTGGGCGGATGAGATTGTGGTGCTGGATTCCGGCAGCAGCGACAACACGGTGCAGGTGGCTCGCGAACATGGCGCGCAGGTTTTCCAGGCTGAAGGCTGGCAGGGATTTGGCAAGCAGCGCCAGCGCGCGCAGGCCCATGCGCAAGGCGAAATGATTTTGATGATCGATGCCGACGAACGTGTGACACCAGAACTGCGTCGCGCTATCGAGCAGGTTCTCGCGCAGCCCGCATCGGACAACGTTTACAGCCTCGGCCGCAGCAATCTGTTTCTCGGCCGCTTTATGCGCCACAGCGGCTGGTATCCTGACCGCGTCATGCGTCTTTATCCGCGCAAGCTCAATTACAACGACAATCTGGTACACGAATCACTGGAGACGCAAGGTGCGCCGGTGGTGAAGCTGGCGGGCGATCTGCAACATCTCACCTGCCGCGACCTGATTGCATTTCAGCGTAAGCAGATGAACTACGCCGAAGCCTGGGCAAAAGAGCGTTTCCAGCGCGGCAAACGCTGCGGCTTGTTCTCGATCTTTAGCCATACGCTCGGCGCGTTCGTTAAAACGCTGCTGCTGCGCGCCGGTTTTCTCGATGGAAAACAGGGCTGGATTCTGGCGGTGGTTAACGCGCAGTACACTTTCAACAAATACTCGGCGCTCTGGGCGCTGCATCACACCTCAACACAAGGCCGCGTATGAGTACCAAAGCGATTTATCCCGGCACCTTTGATCCCTTTACCTTAGGCCATCTGGATATTGTGACGCGCGCAGCGAAGATGTTTGACCGCATCGTCGTGGCGATTGCCGCCAGCCCGAGTAAAAAGCCGCTGTTCACTCTGGATGAGCGCGTGGATATGGCGCGTCAGGTGACGGCACATCTGCCGAATGTCGAAGTTATTGGGTTTAGCGACCTGATGGCGAACTTTGCCCAGGCGCAGAATGCCAATGTGCTGGTGCGTGGATTGCGTGCGGTGTCGGATTTCGAGTATGAGCTGCAGCTGGCGCAGATGAATCGACATCTGCTGCCCACGCTGGAAAGCGTGTTTCTGATGCCGTCAGAAGGTTTCTCGTTCGTCTCTTCTTCACTGGTCAAAGAAGTGGCGCGCCACGCCGGTGACGTGCAGGCATTTCTGCCTGCCGTGGTGCATAAGGCGTTACTAGCGCGACTGGCGCAGCCTTAACTCAATGTTGGCAGCGTGGACACCAGAAGGTGCTGCGCTGGCCATGCTTGCCGCTGACAATCGGCGTACCGCAGGCGCGGCAAGGTTCACCGGCGCGACCATAAACCTGCAGCTCCTGCGCAAAGTAGCCAGGTTTACCGTCAGTCTGCAGAAAATCACGCAGCGTGGTGCCGCCCTGCTCAATCGAGCGTAGTAACACCGCTTTGATGGTATTGACCAGCAGTTCCGCCTCTTCCTGACTCAAACTCATCGCCGAACGATCGGGCAAGATCCCGGCGGTAAACAGCGATTCACTGGCGTAGATATTCCCGACGCCTACCACCACTTTGTTATCCATCAGCCACTGTTTAATCACGGTGCGTTTGCCGCGTGACTTTTCAAACAGATAAGCGCCATCAAATTCGTTGCTGAGCGGTTCCGGACCGAGATGCGCCAGCACGCTGCTGCCTGCGAGGTCATTGCTCCACAGCCAGGCGCCAAAGCGACGTGGATCGGTGTAGCGCAGCACTTTGCCGTTGCTCATCACCAAATCGACGTGGTCATGTTTAGCGGCCGGTTGTTCGCCGGGTAGCACACGCAGGGTGCCGGACATGCCGAGGTGAATGATGATCCAGCCATGCGGCAGTTCGAGCAGCAGATATTTAGCGCGACGCTGCACGCTCAATACCGGTTGATCGCTCAGCGCGTGGATTTCATGCGAGACCGGCCAGCGCAAACGTGGATTGCGCACCACTGCATGCAGAATCGTGGCCCCCACCATGTGGGGTTCGATACCGCGACGACTGGTTTCTACCTCAGGTAATTCAGGCATCTCATCTCCTCAACGAATCGCAGAAACAAAAAACCCGGCCGAAGCCGGGTTTTTCACAGAACACTAAAATTACTTAATTTTAGCTTCTTTGTAGATCACGTGCTGACGTACAACCGGATCGAACTTTTTCAGTTCTAATTTCTCTGGTTTAGTACGCTTGTTCTTCGTGGTGGTATAGAAGTGACCTGTACCAGCAGAGGAAACCAGCTTGATCTTCTCACGAATACCTTTAGCCATGATTCAGTTCCTTAGTACTTCTCACCACGGGCGCGGATTTCGGTCAGAACCGTATCGATGCCCTTTTTATCAATAACACGCATACCTTTAGCAGATACACGCAGAGTAACGAAGCGCTTTTCGCTCTCAACCCAGAAACGGTGAGAGTGCAGGTTCGGCAGGAAACGGCGTTTCGTCGCGTTCATTGCGTGGGAACGGTTGTTACCCGTTACCGGACGCTTTCCAGTTACCTGGCAGACTCGTGACATTTCTATTCTCCAAAAATCAAATCAGCTCGAGCTTTAAAAACTAGGTTTTGGCCGCCTCGTCAGGCCTTAGCCCGCCCAGGCGAGTTCCATGTGAACCCGCTAAGCTGGCCCAAACGCCAAACCCGAGATTCTCAAAGGTGGCGTAGTATACGCCGCTCAGCCCGAGTGCTCAAGTCCCGAACAGATAAAGATCCCTCTGGATCGCGCAAAAATGACTCATTTCTGTTCAGTTGAATCGATGAATTACAACCAACCGCGCTCGGCGAAAGAGGTAAACTCGCCGTGACCGATCACCAAATGATCAAGTAAACGGATATTGAGCAGCGCGCAGGCTTGTCCTACTTTTCCGGTAATCTCGCGATCGGCTCGGCTGGGTTCAGCGATGCCCGACGGGTGATTGTGCGCCAGAATCACCGCTGCCGCGTTGAGTTTCAGCGCTTCGCGCACGATTTCGCGCGGATGAACTTCCACGCTGGCAATCGAGCCGGAAAACATCTTCTGCGCCTGCAACACGCGGTGCTGGTTATCAAGGAACAGCGCCATAAACACTTCGCGCTCCTGGTGCGCCAGTACGCTTTGCAGATAATGGCGTGTCACCTGTGGATTCTCCATCACGTTCTCCCGCGCCAGTTGGCTGGCAAAAAACCGTCTTCCCAATTCGGCTATGGCATACAGCTGCGTCATTTTGGCGCTGCCCACACCTTTAATCTGCCCGAGCTCCTCTTTGCTGGCCGTCATAATGCGATAGAGCGAACCAAACTCGTTCAGCATCTGATGCGCCAGCAGCAGCACGCTGGTGCCGCTGATACCGGTGCGCAAAAAAATCGCCAGCAGCTCAGCATCACTCAGCACTTCTGCGCCCATTAACATCAGTTTTTCCCGTGGTGCCAGTTCCGTCATGACCTTCTCCTCCCTGCGTTGCGGCGATTTTGCGCGTCCACCACATTCAGCGCCAGCACGCATTGAACGATTTCAGAGCCGGCTCGCAAAGGCCGCAGGCAGTGAAAAGGCGCGTTGCGGATTTTGTGATAAAGTTGCCTGCATCTGCCGCCCCTGACGCGGCAATCTGCTTTGAGGCGAACAACATGACGGGATTAGCCGGAAAGAAAATTCTGCTGGGCGTGAGCGGCGGCATCGCTGCGTATAAAGCGCCGGAGCTGGTGCGTCGGCTGCGCGATCGCGGCGCTGATGTGCGCGTAATGATGACCGAAGCGGCCAAAGCTTTTATTACCCCGCTGAGCCTGCAGGCGGTTTCCGGTTATCCGGTATTTGATGATTTGCTCGACCCGGCGGCGGAAGCGGCGATGGGCCATATTGAATTGGCAAAATGGGCCGATTTGATTGTGCTGGCGCCGGCAACCGCCGATCTGATTGCCCGCGTGACCGCCGGTATGGCGAATGATTTGGTCACCACCGCGTGCCTGGCAACCGCCGCGCCCATTGCCATCGTCCCGGCCATGAATCAGCAGATGTACCGCGCGGCGATCACGCAAGAGAACCTGCAACGTCTGCATCAGCGCGGCGTGCTGATTTGGGGGCCAGACAGCGGTAGTCAGGCGTGCGGCGATATTGGTCCGGGCCGCATGCTCGATCCACTGGCGATTGTGGCGCACGCGCTGGAGTGGGCTGCGCCCGTCAACGATCTGCAACATCTCAACATTATGATCACCGCCGGTCCAACACGCGAAGCGCTGGACCCGGTGCGTTACATCAGCAATCACAGCTCGGGCAAGATGGGCTTTGCGATTGCGGCTGCGGCAGCAAAACGCGGTGCGAAGGTGACGCTGGTTGCCGGTCCGGTGGCGCTGCCAACGCCAACCGGCGTGCAACGCGTGGACGTCGACAGCGCGCTGGAGATGGAAGCGGCGGTGATGGCGCAAATCCAGCAACAACATATTTTCATTGCCAGCGCAGCCGTGGCAGACTACCGGGCGGCTAACATTGCCGCAGAGAAAATCAAAAAACAGGGTGGCGACGATAGCGTCACGCTGCAGTTGGTGAAGAACCCCGATATTGTCGCAGGCGTGGCGGCGCTGCAGAAAAATCGCCCTTACGTTGTGGGATTTGCTGCCGAAACCCAGAATGTGGAAGAATACGCGCGGCAAAAACGGGTGCGAAAAAACCTGGATCTGATTTGTGCCAACGATGTGGCGCAGGCGGGTCAGGGCTTCAATAGCGACACCAATGCTCTTCACCTTTTTTGGCAGGAAGGAGAAAAAGTCTTACCGCTCAGTGATAAGACGCTCCTTGGCCAACAATTAATAGACGAGATTGTCAGCCGTTATGATGAAAAAAATCGACGTTAAAATTCTTGATGCACGTGTGGGCAACGAATTCCCGCTGCCGACTTATGCAACCTCTGGTTCCGCAGGTCTCGATTTACGCGCCTGCCTGGATGATGCACTGGAAATCGCACCGGGCATGACCACGCTGGTTCCAACCGGACTGGCGATTCACATTGGCGATCCAGGTCTGGCAGCCGTGATTCTGCCGCGCTCCGGTCTTGGCCATAAACATGGCATCGTGCTGGGCAACCTGGTCGGTTTGATCGACTCCGATTATCAGGGCCAATTGATGGTTTCCGTCTGGAACCGTGGCCAGGACAGCTTCACGCTGCAGCCAGGCGACCGTTTGGCACAGCTGGTCTTCGTGCCGGTCGTGCAGGCCGAATTTAACCTGGTGGAAGATTTTGACACCAGCGATCGCGGCGCAGGCGGCTTCGGTCACTCAGGCCGTCAGTAACACGCGACACTTTTCGCTAAGCCATCTTTTTATTTCTTGTCGCCACAGGCCGCTATGTCTGTGGCAGATGAGGCAGTATTGCCTGTTTTTGGTGAATTTCAGGGGTGTTGAAGGTCATGGCAGAAAAAAAAGTCGCGAAACGGAATCGTCGCGAAGAGATTTTGCAGGCGCTGGCGCAAATGCTGGAGTCGGGCGATGGCAGTCAGCGCATCACCACCGCGAAGCTGGCCGCTAATGTCGGCGTGTCGGAAGCGGCGCTTTATCGCCACTTTCCCAGCAAAACGCGCATGTTTGACAGCCTGATCGAGTTTATTGAAGACAGTCTGATTACCCGCATCAATCTGATCCTGAAAGATGAAAAAGAGACGCTGACGCGACTGCGTTTAATCGTGCAGCTGATTCTGGGATTTGGTGAGCGTAATCCGGGGCTGACGCGTATTTTGACCGGCCACGCGCTGATGTTTGAACAGGATCGCCTGCAAGGGCGTATCAACCAGCTGTTCGAACGTATTGAAGTGCAGCTGCGTCAGGTGATGCGCGAGAAAAAAATGCGTGATGGTGAAGGTTTCCAGAACGACGAAACGCTGCTGGCGAGCCAGTTGCTGGCGTTTTGTGAAGGGCTGCTGTCGCGCTATGTGCGCTCGGAGTTTCGTTTTCGTCCAACCGCCGATTTCGAGAGCCGCTGGCCGCTGATGGCTGCGCAGTTGGTTTAATTTTCCAGATCGCTGCCCCTCACCCTAGCCCTCTCCCGCAAGCGGGCGAGGGAACCGATCGGCGCTGTTTGATCGAACATATGGCAGCGTCTCCCTCTCCCGCCTGCGGGAGAGGGTCGGGGTGAGGGACAGCACGCACTGTCCCTCACTTCCTTAAATCCCGTACTCTTTGCGATACGCGCGCACTTTCGCCAGATGGTCAGCCATTTCCGGCTTCTCTTCCAGATAATCAATCAATTCAGCCAGCGTAATAATCGCGGTGACTTTGCATTTATAGTCGCGTTCCACTTCCTGAATCGCCGAAATATCGCTGCGGCCGCGTTCCTGACGATCCAGCGAAATCAGCACGCCCGCTAACGTCGCGTTATGCGCACTGATGATATCCATTGATTCACGAATCGCGGTGCCAGCAGTGATCACATCATCCACCAGCATCACTTTGCCTTGCAGCGGGCTGCCGACCAGCAAACCGCCTTCACCGTGATCTTTGGCTTCTTTGCGGTTAAAGCAGTAAGGCACGTCACGCTCATGATGATCGGCCAACGCTACTGCGGTAGTGGTGGCAATCGGGATGCCTTTATACGCCGGGCCAAACAGCAGGTCGAAATCGACACCGCCATCGACGAGCGCCTGCGCGTAGAAACGACCTAACAGCGCTAAATCGCGACCGGTGTTAAACAGACCGGCATTGAAGAAATAGGGGCTTTTACGTCCCGATTTCAGGGTGAACTCACCAAACTTCAGCACCCCTTTGTTCAGGGCGAATTCAATAAACTGACGCTGCCAGGCTTTCATTTCTCACTCCTCAAATAAAGAAAAGGCGACTCTATGGTCGCCTGTTACATCAATTAGTTAGCGCCGCTTTCTGCGCCTGAATCAACTGCTCAATGCCGCCTCGCGCCAGCGCCAGCAGCTGCAGTAACTCGTCGTGGCTGAAGGGCTCACCTTCTGCGGTACCCTGCACTTCAATCATGCGACCGTCTTCGGTCATCACCACGTTCATGTCAGTTTCTGCGGCGGAATCTTCCACATACTCCAGATCGCACAGCGCTTCACCGCCGACGATACCCACAGAAATCGCCGCCACCATGCCTTTCAGTGGACTGGATTTCAGCTTGCCAGCTGCAACCAGCGCATTCAACGCATCGGCCAGCGCCACGCAGGCACCGGTAATGGATGCGGTACGCGTGCCGCCATCGGCCTGAATCACGTCGCAATCCAGCGTGATGGTGAATTCACCCAGCGCTTCCAAATCCACTGCCGCGCGCAGTGAACGGGCGATCAGACGCTGAATCTCCAGCGTACGGCCACCCTGTTTGCCTTTGGCCGCTTCACGCGCCATGCGGCTGTGGGTAGAACGCGGCAGCATGCCATATTCTGCGGTAATCCAGCCTTGACCTTTGCCTTTGAGGAAACGCGGCACGCTCTCTTCGACGGTTGCGGTGCACAGCACTTTGGTTTCGCCGAACTCAACGAGCACAGAGCCTTCTGCATGTTTGGTGTAGTGACGAGTGAGTGTGACGGGACGTGTTTCAGATGCACTACGGCCTGCTGGACGCATGGTTTCTCTCCGGCTTGCTTAGGTTTGGCTGCGCATTATACGGACTTCAGCTGCGGCTGTCCTGCCCGCGATCGCCACAATCCTGGATGAAATTCTGTGGTGGCTGTGGCTAAATGCGCGTTTCCTCCCTAAAAAAGATAAATGATGATCGCGATACTCCATTTCCTGCTGGCGCTGGTGGTGATCTTTGCCCTTGCGCTATTGGTCAGCCACGACCGCAAACGCATTCGTCCCCGCTTTATTATTCAGCTGCTGATTGTTGAAGCCGCGCTGGGCTGGTTCTTCCTGCATTCGGCGGGCGGCCAATCGGTGGTCTCTGCGGTGGGCGGCTTCTTTGAAACCTTATTAACCTACGCCGCGCAAGGGACCAACTTTGTCTTCGGTAATATGGCGGATCAGGGATTAGCCTTTATTTTCCTCGGCGTGCTCTGCCCGATTGTGTTTATTTCCGCACTGATCGGCATTTTGCAGCACTGGCGCATTCTGCCGCTGCTGATTCGCGCCGTTGGTACTCTGTTGTCGAAAGTGAATGGCATGGGCAAGCTGGAGTCGTTTAACGCTGTCAGCACCTTGATTCTCGGCCAATCGGAGAACTTCATCGCTTATAAAGGCATTCTCGCCGATATCTCTGCGCCGCGTATGTACACCATGGCGGCGACGGCGATGTCGACGGTTTCGCTGTCGATTGTTGGCGCATATATGTCGATGATTGATGCCAAATATGTGGTCGCGGCGCTGCTGCTCAATATGTTCAGCACCTTTATTATCCTCTCGATCATCAATCCAACCCGTCCGGAAAATGAAGAGCAGATTGCGCTGGATAAGCTGCACGAAGATCAGAGCTTCTTTGAGATGCTGGGCGAATACATCCTCGCCGGTTTTAAAGTGGCGATGATCATCATGGCGATGCTGATTGGTTTTATCGCGTTAATTGCGGCGATCAATGCGCTATTTTCTGCGGTATTTGGCTACAGCTTCCAGCAGCTACTCGGCTACGTTTTCTATCCGTTTGCGTGGCTGGTTGGCATTCCCTCCGCTGATGCCTTGCAGGCGGCGAGTATTATGGCCACCAAACTGGTGGCGAATGAATTTGTCGCGATGATCGAGCTGAAGAAAGTGGCGGCTGAGATGACGCCGCGCGGACTGGGGATTCTGTCGGTGTTCCTGGTTTCGTTCGCTAACTTCGCCTCAATCGGCATCGTTGCCGGTGCGATTAAAGGCCTGAACGAGAAACAGGGCAATGTGGTTTCACGCTTTGGCTGGAAGCTGGTGTATGGCTCCACGCTGGTGAGCTTGCTTTCGGCCGCATTCGCCGGGCTGTTTATCTGATAACGCATGGCGGCTACGTGGCCGCCATTTTTTAAAACGCCACGCACACCAGTGAATCAACCCGCATCACCGATTCCTGCTCAAAGCGCTTTTTATACACGTCACGCAGCTTATTGATACTCTCAGAACTCGCTAAATCCGGATTGTGAATCAGCATCAGCGCTTTGCTGTTTTCCCGCGCCAGCTTGCCGTTCTCGCCCAGCCACTGCCCTTTTGCGTCATATACCGATAAACCGTCTTTGAAACGCGGCGTCACATCGTTATCAACAAACTGCTGCCATTCGCTGCTGCTAACGATGCCACCTTTCGGTTTGTTCATGCCAAACCACAGAGTGGTTTGCATCATCACGTCACCTGATCCGCATACCGCGACCGGCGCAGTGTTGGGCGGGATCTGTTGCGTTGCTGTCGACGGTGCCTGACAACCCGCGAGCAGTAAGGTTAATAGAGCAGAAAGAGCCAGAGAGCGGAACATCACTTCATCCTTTTAAGCGAACCAGCGCTAAGCATAAGTGTCTGTCGGCAAAAGGGGTAATTTTTTGTTATTCAAGCTTAAGTGCGCTTATGCCTGTTAGCGTCGAGGCTGCCTCGCTATACTTCACCCAACATTTCTGAAAAAGAGAAGACGACTATGATCCGCAGTATGACCGCTTACGCCCGCCGCGAAGCCAAAGGCCACTGGGGCAGCGCCGCCTGGGAAATCCGTTCGGTTAACCAGCGCTATCTGGAAACCTATATCCGCCTACCGGAGCAATTTCGTGGTCTGGAGCCGGTAATCCGCGAGCGCATCCGCAATCGTCTGACGCGCGGTAAAATCGAGTGCAACCTGCGTTATGACGCCGATGCCAGCGCGCAAGGCGAACTGCAGCTGAATGAATCGCTGGCCAAGCAGCTGGTGCAGGCCGCCAACTGGGTGAAGATGCAGAGTGATGAAGGCGCGATTAATCCGCTGGATATTCTGCGCTGGCCGGGCGTGATGTCCGCGCAAGAGCAGGATCTCGACGCTATTAACGCTGAACTGCTGGTGGCGCTGGATGGCGCATTGGATGACTTTATCGAAGCGCGTGAAAGCGAAGGTACCGCGCTGAAAGCGATGATTGAACAGCGTCTGGAAGGCGTATCGAACGAAGTCAGCAAAGTGCGCGCGCAGATGCCGGAAGTGATCAAATGGCAGCGCGAGCGTCTGGTGACCAAGCTGGAAGAAGCCGAAGTGCAGCTGGAAAATAATCGCCTCGAGCAAGAGCTGGTAATGATGGCGCAGCGCACCGATGTTTCAGAAGAGCTGGATCGTCTGGATGCGCACGTTAAAGAGACCTACAACATCCTGAAAAAGAAAGAAGCCGTTGGCCGCCGCCTCGACTTTATGATGCAGGAGTTCAACCGCGAATCGAACACGCTGGCTTCGAAATCGATTAACGCTGAGATCACTACATCAGCGATTGAGCTGAAAGTGTTGATTGAGCAGATGCGTGAGCAGATTCAGAACATCGAATAGTTTTTGCTGATGGTCACGGTTGATAATAAAGCCCGCATCGCGGGCTTTATTATTTTGTAAAAAGACAGGTAAGGAAATATTTTAAAACAGTAACAATAAATACTCACAACGTTGAGAACCGTCTCAAATGCTCACGACATCCCCACATTAAAATATTGTTTACTTTTAATCGAAAAAAACCTTCCTATAATCGACACATCTTCACGCCTTTTTTATAGAACCAAGACCATTAACAATGATGCAACGAATGAAAAAATGTGCAGTTACAATGCTTATGATATTTTTTTCGACTTTTTTAGCTACTCTTGTAACGATCGGAATAGCTGAAACAGATATCCTATTTAACTTAATCGAGAAAAATATACCTTATGAAGTAGCCGATAAACTTACTCAATCATTCTGGGGAGCCAGACCAGAACATGCGTATAGTAGAATCCATACCATAATTTGTTTATTTATCTTATTTACCACCAGCGGATTAATCTACTCAACATTAAAAACATGCATCAAAAGATACCGATACAAGGAGATAATTCGCGTTAAGACATTTGCTTTTGAAAGCTTAGTGATTATGATTAAACCTGTATATTTCTTCTTCCTGATGTATCTTTATTTTTACTTTTTACCGCAGAGAATTTTCGATGGTTATATCGATCATGCTTTATTAGGGTTTCTGATAACATCGCTCTTTGCAGTAGCCATCCCTATTGCCATTTACTCGATCACAAAAGTATTTTTAAAATCTTATGTTTTGCAAAAAAATTAACTCATTAAAAATAGATTTTCTAGCTCGCTCTACTTTAATTTAAAACACCTCCACTTAAAAAAGCATTTTTTTATTTGATCGTCCTGCTGGACTAATTCGTAGCGACGCTGGTCAATCTGATACTGCTACAACTGTGGGTATTTGATGATGCCGCGCTAGCGGTGAAATCCAGTGTGAGCTGCTGGCTCAAGGCGAGGCTAAGTGGTGTTGCATTGAGCAACTGGCCACGGCTGTTTTTGGTAGGGATTATGTTGGCATTTGAGAAGCGGTAATGCCTTGCAAGGTTTCAACACTACAAAGATTACCCCTCAATAAAACGCGCTGGTTTTGGTGGCAGACAGAGAATCGCCCGATCGTTGTCGGCGTGGCCGATTAAACAAGGTGAATCGCCATCAATAATCTGTCCATGAAAGGTTACACGTCCGTTATCATCGGCGGCCATCGCTGACGCATTAAAGAGTGAGAATCCGATAACTAAAGCTGAAGTTTCAATAATGACTTTCCTCATGCGATCCTTATTAGCCTCACCAGCAACCACATAAAGCTATGATTTATAAATACTTTTTATAATTCTTTTTTTTATGCGTGAAAAAAACCGAGATCAACCATTAACGAATGCAGGGATTGTCTTAAAGAGTTTAAGCTAGCCTGATTGAGACAAATTTTTAGCCATTAGCGTAAAAATAGTGTCAGCAATGATATAAAATCATTTCTGCCGCGCATTTAAGCGCGCAAACAGCATGAGAAAACTGCACTCAACACTGTGATTAAATCTTTGTTAGAATTGAAAAATATCCATCAGATAGCCATTAACCTGCTAATAGTCGCCTCATCAATGATTTCCTTTAATCTTAAAGATTGTGGAGATCGCGTTTCTTTGACGGCACTATTTGTTAATCTACTGGTCGTAATTAGAACAGTTGTACCGCCAGGAACTCATGGACTCTCTTCTTAGTGCGATACATTTTCTCCCGACATGAAGGCGTTATGACGAAATCCAGGCAGTTCCGTTCCAAACTTCTGCATCCCCGCTATTGGTTTACCTGGTTTGGGCTAGGTGTGCTGTGGCTGCTGGTGCAACTTCCTTACCCCATTTTGATCCGGCTTGGCGCGGGCGCTGGCAAATTGTCACGTCACTTCCTCAAGCGTCGCGAACGCATCACTCGTCGCAATATCGAGCTGTGCTTCCCTAATATTGATGAAGAGAAGAAAGAAGCGATGATCGCCGGCAACTTCGAATCACTGGGAATGGCGCTGGCAGAAACCGGCATTGCCTGGTTCTGGTCCGATGCGCGCGTACGTCGCTACTTCAAAGTCAGCGGACTCGAAAACCTGCAGCACGCGCAAAGCCACCAGCGCGGCGTGATGGTTATTGGTGTGCACTTCATGTCGCTGGAGCTGGGCGGCCGCATTACCGGTTTATGCCAGCCAATGATGGCGATGTATCGTCCGCACAACAATCAGGCGATGGAGTGGGCACAGACCAAAGGTCGCATGCGCTCAAATAAGGCGATGATCGACCGCCGCGATTTGCGCGGCATGGTGCAGGCGCTGAAAAAAGGCGAAGCGGTCTGGTTCGCACCGGATCAGGATTACGGCCCGAAAGGCAGCGTGTTTGCCCCGCTGTTTGCGGTTAAACAAGCGGCGACTACCAATGGCACCTTTGTGCTTTCTCGTCTGGCGAAACCGGCGATGTTAACCATCGTGCTGATTCGCAATCAGGACAAGAGCGGTTATCAGCTGATCATTCAGCCAGAACTGGAAAATTATCCGTATGAAGATGAGGCCGCCGCCGCTGCTTACATGAATCGCGTTATCGAGAAAGAAATTCTGCGTGCACCCGATCAATATCTGTGGCTGCACCGTCGCTTTAAAACCCGCCCGCCGGGTGAAGCATCTCTTTATATCTAATCTCTTGATGCAGCAGGTTTTCGCCTGCTGCTCATTTTCCCAGCTCACATTTAACAACCATTCTTAACGAAAAACAGGTTTGTCAAAATCTGTCCTGCCTCTTGTAATGGTCGCCTCCTCCTCTCTTTGACCAGAACCATGACACAGCACTTTCATTGCAAATTTCTCGCGCTGGCCGTTGCCACTGCGCTGCTGGCCAGTTGTGCCAATTCACACGGCTTACACACCAAAAACACGCTACTCGATGCCAACACTCTGCAAGCCAATCAATCCCTAAAAGATGCGCACTTCAGCGCCGCGAATTGGCCGAAGAGCGAATGGTGGCAAAGTTTTAACGATGCTCAACTCAATCGACTGATTAATGATGCGATGGCTTCCAGCCCGGATTTGCAGGTGGTCAACGCGCAGGCGGATAAAGCCAATGCACAGGTGATTGCCGCCGATGCCGAGCGCTATCCGGATGTCGATCTCAACGCTGGCATTACGCGCTCGCGCGTGGCAAAAGTGGATGATCCGCTGCTGGAGGGCAAGAGCTACAGCACGCTGCGCACCGCTAACGTTGGATTGAGCTACACCTTTGATTTGTGGGGCGGCAAAAAAGATGCCGCTGAAGCCGCGCTGGGGCAAGCACGCGCCAGCGAGTTGGATCGTCAGGCTAGCCAGTTAACGTTGGCTGCGAACGTGACGCGAGCATGGAACAACCTTAATCTCGCCTGGAATAATGCAGAACTGGCACAGCAGAATCTTGAGCGGGCTGCGGGTATCGCCAAAATTCAGCAGCAATATGTCAGCGCCGGGCTCACTTCCGATTATCAATATAAGCAGGCGCTGTCGCAGCAAAAAACGGCGCAAGCCGGAGTGACTGAAGCCAAACAAGATGTCACCGATGCCGGTATTCAGCTTTCGATATTGATTGGTAAAGGCCCGGATTACTGGCACCAGTTAAAACCGGCGCAGATGAATGTGCCGGTCGCCGCAATGCTGCCAAACACCATCCCGGCAGAACTGCTGGGACGTCGTCCTGATGTAGTGGCCGCGCGTTGGCGCGTTGAAGCGGCATCGAAACAAATCGCCGCCAGCAAAACCGAGTTCTATCCCAACATCAATCTGGTGGCTGAAGCCGGCACCAAATCCCTGCTCGGCGATGCTTTCCTCGGCGCGCCAAGTCGTTTCTTTAACGTGGGCCCGAGCCTGTCGTTGCCGATCTTTGACGCGGGCAAACGTCGCGCTGATTTAGCCGAGAGCGACGCCAACTGGGATCTGGCGGTGGCGCAGTACAATAAGCTGCTGATCAGTTCATTAGGTAATATCAGCGATACCATCACGCAGCTGCAGTCGATTCAGGATCAGCTGGCGCAGCAGGAAAGCGCCAACCAGCTGATTCACAGTGCGTGGGATGATTTGCATCGCGAATACGCGGCGGGCCTGCGTCCGTATCTGGATGTGCTGACAATCCAAAATCAGCTGATTGAATCCGACCAGAAACTGGTAACGCTGAAGGCACAACAGATTAACCTTGCGGTAGTGTTGATTGAGGATTTGGGCGGCGGATTCCAGAGCGGCAGCTCTCAAGTTTGAAAAGGTCGCCATGAATGGCGCCCCTACGCAGGAATGTGCAGGTTTTGCCGGCTGGCATTCTGCCGTGCATTGATGAATCATAGTCCGCACTGTGTAATCACCTGCGGACTATTATGATGGAACAGAATATTGAGGCTGGCTGGTTGCGGCCTCTGATTGCCGATCGACTGACGCCTTACCTCGAAATTGACGCCGCGCGCCTGCAGCGTAACCTGCAACAGATGCAGCAAAAAGCCGATGCCGCTGGCGTCACGCTACGTCCTCACATCAAAACCCATAAAAGTGTCTGGATTGCTGAGCAGCAGCGCATGCTCGGCGCGCGCGGCATTACCGTATCTAAGCCGAGTGAAGGCATCGCTTTTATTCTGGGTGGCGAACGCGATCTGATGCTGGCTTATCCTATTGTGCATGCCGAAACACTGAAAGAGTTTTTGGCGGTGGCCGCACAGCATCAGGCGCGCATTACCTGCATTGCTGATTGCGCCAATGCCGTGGCGGCAATAGCGGCTGCACATCAGCGCCAGCCCGATTGTAAGCTGGCGTTAGCCATCAAGGTGGATGTGGGATTACATCGCATCGGCGTTGATCCGCACAGCGATGCTGCCATTACGCTGGCGCAGCAGATTCAGGATGCGGGCCTCACTTTTGCCGGACTAGTTTCACATGCTGGTCACGCGTATGGCGCAGGTAACGCCACGGCGATTGCAGAAGTAGCCTTGCAGGAAATTGCACTGATGCAGGATCTTCAAAAGCGCCTGATTGCCGCCGGTTTTGCGCACTGCCCGATTTCTGTCGGTTCAACGCCAACGGCATTGGCAGCGCCCGTCGCACAGGGCAGCGATGAAATCCGTCCAGGCAACTACGCGTTGCTCGATCTCACCGCATGGCGTTTGGGTCTCTGCACGCCAGATGCGTTGGCGCTGAGCGTGGTGACGCGCGTGGTGGCCGTCAATCCGCACTTCGCCATTATTGATGCCGGTTCCAAAATGCTTAGCTCTGACAAAGGCCCGCATGGCACCAATGCCAGCGGATTTGGTATCGCCGTGGATGAGCAAGGCAATCACTATGAAGTATTGAAGCTGTCGGAAGAGCATGGCTTCCTGCAATACGCTGAACAGGCACCAGCCGTTGGTGCGCTGCTGCGGATATTCCCTAACCACAGCTGCGCGGTGGTTGCGCAGTCCGATCGCTTTGTGTTGCGCCATGCTGATGGTGCGGGCGAAGAGCAGGATATTCAGGGGCGCGGCAAGTTTATCTGATTACAGCGTTTTCACGGAAACCGCTGCTGTCCCACACTTCCATGACCGGGCCGTTTGCAGCCCGGTATCAGCGTGCTTTAATGACTTCTTGTTTGCTCATTAGGAGGTTCCATGCTGCCATCTCAGACAGTCACACTCACGGTTCCACGCAACTGGTTAGATTTGTATGAAACCATCTGGAAACCTGAATGCTTTGCAAAATGGGCGAGCGGGCTGAGCGCAAGTACGCTGACGCAGGAAGGGAACATCTGGAAAGCCAAAGGCCCCGAGGGAACGGTGAAGATTCGCTTTACCCCACACAATCCGTTTGGCGTGATGGATCACTGGATTGATACCGGAAACGGTAAAGAGATTTATATGCCGATGCGGGTGATTGCTAACGAGCAAGGTGCGGAAGTGGTGATGGTGGTTTACCGTCAACCGTTCATGTCTGACGAGAAGTTTGCGGGGGATGTTGCATGGGTAAAACGCGACCTGGAACAGCTCCTCCATCTGTTAACTCATTAGAATCAATGGATTATGCAGCGCTCGCCTCTTTAACGCATGCTGGAATCAATCAATAAAAATCGGTTACTTTTTTGCTCAGTAGCGTTTAACTGTTTCACTCAAACCTTCTCGTGTTTATCTGTTATTCACCAGCCCGGCTTAAGCATCCTCAGCAGGAAAATTCCTGGTGAGGATGCGCATGAAAATGCTGAGTCACTCTGATTTATCGAAGTTTTTTCAAATTGCCTCGAACACTTCTTGATTAATCAGCCTGGAATGAAGAAAAGCACTAATAAATAGTAAATCACTCGCCTTATATATTCTGATGCAAATTCTGAAACCATTTATTCCTGTGGTCTATTTATAGGAGTTTTCTGATGGTGTTAATTTAATTAAAACACGGTATAACTCATTCACACACAGCAGTAACCATAATAACAACAGCAGGGAAATAACATGGATCGCTCAACCTATCCTTTGTTGTCAGAAAAAGAATTCGTTGAGATTGCCAGGCGGATGCTGGCCGGGGAATATATAAACGCAAAGGGATTTTATAATGATCTTACGGATTTCCTCCGCACAGGAGGAGATACCATTAAGACAACAACACCATTAGGCGCCAGGGGCATCTTAATAAATTCAGAACATCATTTAATTGAAAGCATCTTTACGTGGCAAAACCTGAAAGGTATATCAGGGCTGCGTCAGGAAACGCTGCATTAATGTGAACTGTGCTTTGGCCTGCGGCCAGGGTAAACCCTTAATTGCACTGGTACATGTACCATAATGAGCAGAGTATGGCGATAAGAGAAAAAAATCTGGCTAACACTAAATGGTCAATTTTGTCATCGATTAAAATCGTCGGCATTGGTGTTTTACAACTTTCACTTCTGGCACAAATACTCCAGGCAAACGAGTTAGATCTACTCGCCATTGCCATTGTGATGTTATTAATTATTGATACGCTGGCCGATCGCGGATTTGGCAATAGAATTATTAGAAGTAAAAACCTGAATAACAGCGATCTCTCAATATTATATTGGGGAAATGTATTAAGCGGCCTGGCCATTTTTGCCGCACTGTTTATTGGCAGCGATATTTCCAGTCGTATAATGAATCAGCCCGAAATGGCAATCATGCTGGAGATGATGTCGGTCATATTCATCATTATTCCGCAGGGACAACATTATCGCGCCATATTACAGCGGGAAAACCAATTTTCGCGCATCGCTTTTGCGGAAATAGCTTCTGTACTGGTGGGATTAGGCATCACACTGTTTACCGTGTGGCTGACACCTTCAGTGCTGTGCGCCATCTGGGGCTACCTCGCGATGGTATCCATCAGAATGCTGATCTACTGCTACTACGGTCGCTCCTGGTTCCAGCCAGAATACCGTTTTAGCCTGAAAAGTTTCGCTAACGTGCGAGCAAGAAACGGATAATAAAAACAAGTCTGTATGGTGGGCTCTGGGCATCTGAAAAGATGCGTTCGCGTGCTGGTTGCCAGCACGCTTTTTTCTTTTTAGGCTTCCAGTAACTCTTCCAGTGACTGAAAACTGAGTTCACTTAACTTGCCGTTACGCTGTAAGCGCAGCCAACTCACTATCATGCGTAACTCATCAATCACCATAAACAGATCGGCCATATCATTCTTGCTTTTGATCTGCAGCCGCGTCAGTGCATTGAGCTTGTGTGCATTAACCGTTTTGTGACTAATTCCTAAGCGAATGCCGATGTGTTCCATGCTGTACCCCCACGCCATCATCAGGAGCACCCGCAATTGCCGGTCGGGCAGAATAATATCCGCGCCTTCTAATAACTGTACCTGGGCATGGGTATTGATGCTGGTGAGCAGTCGGCTGGAAAGCATTTGGCGCGAGGATTTTAAATCCAAAACAGTGAGCGAAGGCAGATAACGACTGAGCGCATGCATCAGCGGTAACAAGCGTCGCGTAAGCACCAGCATTTGCATCGCAGGGAATTGCTGCTGTAAGGCGTAAAGCACCTTTAATGTCCCTGCGAGGGGCATGTTTTCATGAAAGATACATACCAGTAATCGCGGTTTGAGTTTTTCACACTGAGCTATAACAGTGCTAAGAGACCATAATTCATGTATCTGTCCCGCGCAAGGTAACGTGGACAAAAGACTCTCCAGCCCAAGCGCCGCCAGTTTGTCAGAAGAAAAATAGAGAATGTCTTCGTTACGCGTTTTCATGCCTGTCCAATAGTTGCTTCGTCTGATGCCAATGAGTGATAAGCCCGGTTGAGCAGGCAGTAATCACTTACGACACAAAAAGAATGGAACTTAAGAAGACAGTTTCAGGCCCATTCGCATCATTTATACTCATGCGAAATTATCATTAAAAGCGGATGTATCCCGCCAAATAAGCCTGTTAGCATGCTCGCCATCAAAATGCCTAATCCGATAGCGCTGTATTTAGAAAATCTCAGTGGTCTACACTCTGGGAAATCTTTAGCCTTGCCGCCAATTTATTGGAGTGCTCTATGTTATTAACCGTTCTATATATTATTGGTATTACAGCCGAAGCCATGACCGGCGCGTTGGCGGCAGGACGTCGTAAAATGGACCTGTTTGGCGTGATTATCATCGCCTCGGTCACCGCCATTGGCGGCGGCTCGGTACGTGACATTCTGTTGGGCCACTATCCGCTCAGCTGGGTTAAGAACCCGGAATACATCATGATCGTTGCGGCGGCGGCGGTGGTGACCACCTTTGTTGCGCCGCTGATGACGCACCTGCGCAAAGTGTTTCTGGTGCTGGATGCGCTGGGTTTGGTGGTGTTCTCGATTATTGGTGCCCAGGTCGCGCTGGATAGCGGGCACGCCTCCATCATTGCCGCCATCGCCGCCGTGATCACAGGCGTGTTTGGCGGCGTGCTGCGCGATATGTTCTGCAACCGCATTCCGCTGGTGTTCCAGAAAGAGCTGTATGCCGGGATCGCTTTCGCCTCAGGTTGGATGTACATCCTGCTGCTGAAAACGCCGCTGGCGCATGAAGCGGTGGTGATCATCACGCTACTGTTCGGCTTCTTCGCCCGCTTACTGGCGCTGCGTTTCCGCCTCGGCTTGCCGATCTTCAACTATCCCCATCCTGAACATTGAGTCAGTGGCAGGAATCTCCTGCTGCTGTAGAAAGTGAATCAACTGTTGCAGGTGCGCATCCTGCAGCATCATCACAATCCGCTGCGCCAGCACGCTTCCGATGCCGGGCAACTGCTGCCAGCTTTCCGCCTTTCGCGTCAGCAACTGCGACCACTGCACATCCGGTAAAGCCTGTAACGCTGCGCGCGGCAACGGCAAGCCAAGCGCACTCACCCAGCGCCGCAGCGGCTGCTGCCGCGTCAGGTTAAAGCGGTGCCAGATAAGTTGCGCGCGAACTGGCGTGATGCCATTAGCCTGCGCAATCTGCTCCGGCGTCAACGTCAGCCAGGAAAAGAGATGAGTGATTGCACCGCTATCCAGCAGGCGCTGCCAGCTGCTGCGCTGTACGCCCGCAATATCGAGTACCGATTTCTGGCTTAGCCAGCTAAGGCGAGACAAAAACTGCGCCCGGCAATCGGCGCTAAAGTGCAAACAGGTTAAGCCGTTGAATTCGCTATCCAGTGGCGACGCAGGATAATCGCGCTGCGCCACGCGCCAAATCACCCGCTCTAGTCGCGGAATGCCTAATCCCGCCAGTGTGAGCGTCACCTCATCACCCGCGATCACATCCAATTCACGCCAGCGTCGCAGTGAACCAATGTTTACCCGGCGTACCGTTTTGTCCTCCAGTTGCACCGGTATTAGATTCAGCACCACGGCGATCTTGCCCGTGCGCCCCACATTGAAATCCACTGACAGCACTTCACTGCTGACTTCCGCCGGTTGATATTTCCATGCCGCTGACCAACTGCCCTGACCAGGCTGCCAGTCGCGCCCTGCGCTGAGCGGTGACTGATGGATCACCACGCCATCGGTGACAAACGGCAATGATTCATGGAACCAGCGATCGCGCCACACCGCGACTTCCTCTTCATTACTCACCTGGCGGCTCCAGCTCTGCGCCAGTCCAAATCCCCATTGTGTGAGTTGCGCCAGACGATCGGGCATCGAATTTGGCCCATCCGGCCACGCCCAGATAAAGATGCCAAGTCGCGCAAGCAGCGGGCTATTGTCGTGACGCATCATCGCCCCCGCCACCTGAGCACGCGCGTTCTTACCGCCGTCTCGCGCCTGTTGATGATCGGTCATTTGCAGAAACAGCTCACCTTGCAGCACCACTTCCTCACGCAAAGTATCCAGCCGCTGCGGAATGGCGGGAATATGTGCGGATTTTGCCAGCCACTCTTCGCCACGCAAACCATCGCCGCGGCTGATCAATGACACTAACTGGCCTTGCCGATACACCAAGGTGACGGCGACGCCATCGACTTTCGGCTGCAGCCATAGCGCAGATTTATCCTGCATCCAGTACGCCACCGCCAGTTTATCGCGCAATTTGCGCACGCCGGTATGCGCCACCGGATGATGCGTGCTGCCATCGGTGGAGAGTTGTGCATCGTAGGTGGCTTGCGCCGGCGTGAAACAGCGCTGCCACTGCTGCAATCGCTGTTGCAGGCTGTCGTAATCGGCATCGGTCACCAGATTAGCGCCCTGCCGGTAATAGGCATCATCCCATTGTCGTAGCTGGGTTTGCAGTTGTGCGATTTCCTGCCCCGCGCGCACCGGCGACCAGTTCGGGCAGAGCGCTTCGGCCCAGCAACCGATGCTGAATAAGCAACACAATAAACTCAGACATCCTTTCATCTTCGCTCTCCTTTTTCGCTATTGGAGAGCGCAGCGCAGCCTTTTACCAGCCATGAAAATCGCGCGCTGGAAGTAGATTCCAGAGATTAATTCGCTGTTGCAGCCTGCTACATCAGCCTCTGGCGCGGCTTCACAGAAAAAAGAATTGCCTCAGCCAAGCGGCAAACGCTGCGTGACCACACCAAGCCGTGTATACTGTGCAGGAAATCGACTCCGCTCTTTACTCAATTCAAGATAACCATGGCTCAAGGCACGCTTTATATAGTTTCCGCCCCCAGCGGCGCGGGTAAATCCAGCCTGATTCAGGCGCTGTTAAAGACACAACCGCTGTACGATACGCAGGTGTCTATTTCTCATACCACCCGTGGCGTGCGTCCCGGTGAAGCTCATGGTGAGCACTACTTTTTCGTCTCTAAGTCCGAATTCGAGACCATGATTGCCACAGACGACTTCCTCGAACATGCGGAAGTGTTTGGCAATTATTACGGTACGTCACGCGCGGCGATTGAGCAGGTGCTGGCGACCGGCGTGGACGTCTTCCTGGATATCGACTGGCAAGGTGCGCAGCAAATTCGCCAGAAAATGCCTGCAGCACGCAGCATCTTTGTGCTGCCGCCTTCTACCGAAGAGTTGGATCGTCGCCTGCGTGGCCGCGGTCAGGACAGCGAAGAGGTGATTGCCCGTCGTATGCAACAGGCCGTGGCAGAAATGAGCCACTACGCCGAGTATGACTATTTAATTGTTAATGATGATTTCGATCTGGCGCTGTCAGATCTGAAAACCATTATTCGCGCAGAACGTCTGCGTATGGGTCGCCAAAAATCGCGACATGATGCTTTAATCAGCAAACTATTGGCAGTCTGAATTCACTTTCAGTATTATGCCCAGTCATTTCTTCATCATCTGTGGAGTAGCACACCTATGGCACGCGTAACCGTTCAGGACGCAGTAGAGAAAGTTGGTAACCGTTTTGACCTGGTGTTGGTCGCTGCACGTCGTGCACGTCAGATGCAGGTAGGCGGTAAAGATGCGCTGGTTCCGGAAGAGAACGATAAGCCAACCGTTATCGCCCTGCGCGAAATCGAAGAAGGTCTGATCACTACCCAGATTCTGGATGTCCGTGATCGTCAGGAACAGCATGAGCAGGAAGCCGCTGAGTTACAAGCCGTTACCGCTATCGCTGAAGGTCGTCGTTAACAGCACTTCGCAGGTCGCCCTTGTATCTGTTTGAAAGCCTCAATCAACTGATTGAAAAATACTTGCCTGAGGAGCAAATTAAGCGCCTCAAGCAAGCTTATCTAGTCGCGCGTGATGCCCACGAGGGTCAAACACGCTCCAGCGGCGAGCCTTATATCACCCATCCTGTTGCTGTCGCCTGCATTCTGGCCGAGATGAAACTCGACCATGAAACGCTGATGGCGGCGCTGCTGCATGACGTGATTGAAGATACGCCCGCCACTTATCAGGATATGGAACAGCTGTTTGGTAAAAGCGTTGCCGAACTGGTGGAAGGTGTATCCAAGCTCGATAAGCTGAAGTTCCGCGACAAGAAAGAAGCACAGGCTGAAAACTTCCGCAAAATGATCATGGCGATGGTGCAGGATATCCGCGTCATCTTGATCAAACTGGCTGACCGCACGCACAACATGCGCACGCTCGGCGCGTTACGTCCGGATAAAAAACGCCGTATCGCGCTGGAAACGCTGGAGATTTACAGTCCTCTGGCGCACCGCCTTGGTATTCATCACCTGAAAACAGAACTGGAAGAGCTCGGCTTTGAAGCGCTCTACCCGAACCGTTTCCGCGTGATTAAAGAGGTGGTGAAAGCGGCGCGCGGTAACCGTAAAGAGATGATTCAGAAGATCCTTGCTGAAATCGACGGTCGCTTACAGGAAGCAGGCATTCCCTGCCGCGTAAGTGGACGCGAAAAACATCTCTATTCGATCTACCGCAAAATGCACCTGAAAGAGCAGCGTTTCCACTCGATCATGGATATCTATGCTTTCCGCGTCATCGTGAAAGATCTGGATACCTGCTATCGCGTGCTCGGACAGATGCACAGCTTGTACAAACCGCGTCCCGGACGCGTGAAAGATTACATCGCCATTCCCAAGGCCAACGGCTATCAATCGCTGCATACCTCAATGATTGGCCCGCACGGCGTGCCGGTTGAAGTGCAGATCCGTACCGAAGATATGGATCAGATGGCAGAAATGGGTGTGGCAGCACACTGGGCGTATAAAGAGAGCGGCGAAGTCAGCGGCACCACCGCGCAGATTCGTGCTCAACGCTGGCTGCAAAGCTTGTTGGAGCTGCAACAAAGCGCCGGTAGCTCATTTGAATTTATCGAAAGCGTGAAATCCGATCTCTTCCCGGATGAGATCTACGTGTTCACGCCGGAAGGCCGCATCGTCGAATTACCTGCTGGCGCCACGCCAGTCGATTTCGCCTATGCAGTGCATACCGATATCGGTCATGCCTGCGTCGGCGCCCGCGTCGATCGCCAGCCTTATCCGCTGTCACAATCGCTGACCAGCGGCCAAACCATTGAAATCATTACCGCGCCGGGCGCTCGCCCGAACGCTGCCTGGCTCAATTTTGTCGTCAGCTCGAAAGCGCGCGCCAAAATCCGTCAGCTGCTGAAAAACCTCAAGCGTGAAGACTCCGTCAACCTGGGCCGTCGTCTGTTGAGCCACGCGCTCGGCGGCAGCAAGAAGCTGGCAGAGATTCCGGTTGAGAACATTCAGCACGAACTTGAGCGCATGAAGCTGACGGCCATTGATGATTTGCTGGCTGAAATTGGCTTAGGCAACGCCATGAGCGTGGTGGTGGCGAAGAACTTGCTGCAGTCCGGCAATGAAGAGCCGCAGAGCAATAGCAAACGCAAAAAGCTGCCGATCAAAGGCGCGGATGGCGTGCTAATTACCTTCGCCAAATGCTGCCGTCCGATTCCTGGCGACCCGATTGTGGCGCACGTCAGTCCAGGCAAAGGTTTGGTGGTGCATCACGAATCCTGCCGGAACATTCGCGGCTACCAAAAAGAACCTGAAAAGTTCATGCCGGTAGAGTGGGATAAAGTGACCGATCAGGAATTTGTCGCTGAGATTAAAGTCGACATGTTCAATCATCAGGGCGCACTGGCGAATCTGACTGCGGCAATCAACACCGCCGGTTCCAATATTCAGAGCCTGAATACCGAAGAGCGTGATGGTCGCGTGTATAGCGCCTTTATCCGCCTCACCGCGAACGATCGCGTCCATCTGGCGAATATTATGCGCAAAATCCGCGTAATGCCGGACGTGATCAAAGTTCACCGCAACCGTAATTAGTCGATGAACGCTCAACGTTTTGCCCGAATTCAGGAGATGCTGGCCCTGCGCCAGCACGATCTCACCGTCTGCATGGAACAGGTGCATAAACCACATAATGTCTCGGCGATGATTCGTACCGCCGATGCGGTGGGTATTCATGAAGTGCACGCGGTCTGGCCAAGCGTGCGAATGCGCACCATGGTTGCTGCTTCGGCGGGCAGTAACAGTTGGGTGAAAGTTAAAACGCATCAGCATATTGCAGATGCGGTGCGTCATCTGAAGGATGAAGGCATGCAGGTGCTGGCGACCAATCTGTCGGCCAAAGCGGTAGATTTTCGCGAGATCGATTATACCAAACCGACCTGTATTCTGATGGGTCAGGAAAAAACCGGGATTACTTCTGAAGCGCTGGCGCTGGCCGATCAGGACATCATTGTGCCGATGGTCGGCATGGTGCAGTCGCTCAATGTCTCGGTGGCTTCCGCACTGATTCTGTATGAAGCGCAACGTCAGCGACAGAATGCCGGCATGTATCAACGCACCTACAGCCTGCTGGATGAAGATGAGCAGCAGCGTTTGCTGTTTGAAGGCGGTTATCCGGTGCTGGCGCGCGTCGCCAAACAAAAAAATCTGCCGTATCCGCACATCAATGGCCAGGGCGAAGTGGAAGCCGACGCCGATTGGTGGGCCACCATGCAATCAACAGGTAGAAAATGAAAGGCCGTCTGCTGGATGCCATCCCGCTCAGTACCCTGACCGGCGTCGGCGCCAGTCAGGCGGGCAAGCTGGCCAAACTTGGCCTGTTTACCATTCAGGATTTACTGCTGCATCTGCCACTGCGCTACGAAGACCGCACCCAACTGTATAAAATCAATGACCTGCTGCCGGGCGTTTATGCCACGGTGGAAGGTGAAGTGCTGAGCAGCGAAATCACTTTTGGTCGTCGCCGCATGTTGGTGTGCCAGATCAGCGATGGCAGCGGCATGCTGACCATGCGCTTCTTCAATTTCAATGCCGGGATGAAAAATAGCCTGTCTTCGGGCCGTCGCGTTACCGCCTATGGCGAGATTAAACGCGGTCAGCGCGGTGCTGAAATCATTCATCCCGAGTATCGCGTGCAGGGCGAACAAGGCGGCGTTGAGCTGCAGGAAACCCTGACGCCGGTCTATCCCACCACCGAAGGCATTCGTCAGGCGACACTGCGCAATCTCACCGACCAGGCGTTGACGCTGCTGGAGAGTTGCCCGATTGCCGAGCTGCTGCCGTCTGAGCTGAGCGGCGGGCTGATTAGCCTGCCGGATGCACTGCGCACGCTGCATCGTCCGCCGCCGGATTTGCGTCTGAGCGAGCTGGAAACCGGCCGCCATCCGGCACAAAAACGTTTAATTCTGGAAGAGCTGCTGGCACATAACCTCAGCATGCTAGCGGTACGCGCCGGTGCGCAGCGCCATCATGCGTTGCCGATGACGGCGCGCCACGAGCTGGTTGATCAGCTGCTGGCGGCGCTGCCCTTCTCGCCAACCGGTGCGCAAAAGCGCGTGGTGGCAGAAATCGAAAAAGATCTGGCCAACGATTTTCCGATGATGCGTTTGGTGCAGGGCGATGTCGGCTCCGGTAAAACGCTGGTGGCCGCTCTGGCGGCACTGAACGTCATCGCGCACGGCAAACAGGTGGTGCTGATGGCGCCGACCGAACTGCTGGCCGAGCAGCATGCCAACAACTTCCGCCAGTGGTTTGCACCGCTGGGAATTGAAGTGGGCTGGCTGGCGGGCAAGCAGAAAGGCAAAGCGCGTGAAGCACAGCAGGAAGCTATCGCCAGCGGCCAGGTCGCGATGGTGGTTGGCACCCATGCGCTGTTCCAGGAACAGGTGAAATTCAACGGCATGGCGCTGGTGATCATCGACGAACAGCACCGCTTTGGCGTACATCAGCGCTTAGCATTGTGGGAAAAAGGCGAGGAACAAGGCTTCCATCCGCATCAGCTGATCATGACCGCCACGCCGATTCCGCGCACGCTGGCAATGACCGCTTACGCCGATCTTGATACCTCCACCATCGACGAATTACCGCCAGGCCGTACGCCGGTCACCACGGTGGCGATTCCCGACAGCCGCCGCAGTGAGATCATCACGCGCGTGCAAAGCGCCTGTCACGAAGGGCGTCAGGCTTATTGGGTGTGTACGCTGATTGAAGAGTCGGAAGTGCTGGAAGCGCAGGCGGCGGAAGCAACCTGGGAAGAGCTTAAAGTGGCGCTGCCCGATTTGCAGGTTGGTCTGGTACACGGCCGCATGAAGCCCGCCGAAAAACAGGCGGTGATGGCGGCGTTCAAAGCCAATGAAATTCAGCTGCTGATCGCCACCACGGTTATCGAAGTGGGCGTGGATGTGCCGAATGCCAGCCTGATGATTATCGAAAACCCGGAACGTCTCGGTTTGGCCCAGTTGCATCAGCTGCGCGGCCGCGTGGGCCGTGGTGCTGTCGCCTCACACTGCGTGTTGTTGTATAAAGCGCCGCTCAGCAAAACCGCGCAGAAGCGTTTGCAGGTGTTGCGCGATAGCAACGACGGCTTCGTGATTGCTCAGCACGATCTGGAGATTCGCGGTCCGGGTGAGATGCTCGGCACACGTCAAACCGGCAACGCCGAGTTTAAAGTGGCTGATTTGCTGCGCGATCAGGGCATGATTCCCGAAGTTCAGCGCGTGGCGCGTCATATCCACCAGCATTATCCAGAACAGGCGCAGGCACTGATTGAGCGCTGGCTGCCGGAAACCGAGCGCTACAGCAACGCTTAATCCGCCGTTATCGCTTTATCGATAGCCATAAAATCCCCGACAAACTTCTGCAGTAGACGCGCCAGCTCGGCGCGCTCTACATCCGGCCAGCTGGCAAACAGGTTCTGATAGATCTGCGCACGCGCCGCATCGATCTTGTCGGTCATCGCTTTACCTGCTGCCGTGATCACCGCTTCATTCACCCGTTTGTCTTTGGCATTTTTCTGCCGCTGCGCCAACCCTAACTCCTCCAGCTTCGCCACCTGCCGACTCACCGTGGTGTAATCGCGCCCGGCACGCTCCGCCAGTTCGACCACGCCAATCGGGCCGAAGCGACCGATCTGAATCAGCAGCGGAAACAGCGCGCGATCGAGCTGGATATTCGACTCTTTTATCAGTAATTCATCACGTTGCGGACGGTTGAAGGTTCCAACAATCATCAGCAGCGCATTATGCAGATCATCAAATGCTGCACTATTATGTGTATTTTGCACACTTTTCATTGACGTCATCCCGAGGCAAGCCTAATGTGTGCATATTACACATAGTTTCCGATTTACTGAAGGTGAAAGCATGAAAGCAGCGATAGTTTCCGCGGCAGGTGAACTGCCGGTTTACGGTGATTTCCCTGAACCGCAGGCTGATGAAAGCCATGTGGTGGTGACAGTAAAAGCCGCCGCCGTCAGCCAGCTGGCGAAAGCACGCGCCGCCGGTACGCATTACAGTGCGGCCGCGCACTATCCCTTTATTACCGGCATTGATGGTACTGGCACGCTGAGCAATGGCGATCCGGTTTACTTTCTCGCTTTTGATGCGCCGTGGGGCAGCATGGCGGAAAGAACCTTAGTGCCCGCCGACAGCGTCGTTTCGTTGCCGGCCACACTGGATCCGGTGCTGGCCGCTGCGCTGGCGAATCCGGGCATGTCATCCTGGGCGGCACTAACCCGACGCGCTCAGCTGCGCGCCGGTGAAATCGTGCTGATCAATGGCGCAACGGGCACGTCGGGCGGTTTAGCGGTGCGCATCGCGCAGCATTTGGGTGCAGGAAAAATCATCGCTACCGGCCGTAATCGCGCCGCGCTGGATCAACTGCGCGCGCAGGGCGCAGACCTTACTTTAACGCTGGATGAATTACCGGGCGCATTACCGGCATTGATGAAAGAAGGCATTGATGTGGTGCTGGATTATCTTTGGGGCCAGAGCGCGCTCGATATTATGCAGGCCGCCGTAGCAGGCGGAGAAAAAACGGTGCGCTTTGTGCAAATCGGTTCGTTGAGCGGACAGGAAATTACCCTGCACAGCAAACTGCTGCGCTCGTCCGGGCTGACATTAATGGGCAGCGGCCTCGGCAGCGTGTCGGATAAAGAGTTGATCGCCTGCATCGGAGAAATGCTGACGGCCGCTGCCGAGAGCGATTTTTCCATCGCCTTCCAGATGCGCCCGCTTAGTGACGTCGCGCTGGCGTGGCAGGAAGATGACAGCCGCTGCCGCACGGTGTTTACGCTCTAGATCAACGGAAGTAAAAAGGGGCATTGCAAACGATTGCTTTCACAACGCAACCGTTTAAAATCGCCCCTTTGTTGTAATTGAGAACGTCCACCATGTCCGTCAACACCGCTGAAACTCGCCAGCCTGCCAGCGCTGCAAGCCCGAAAAGTGAACTGATTTATCGCCTCGAAGACCGTCCACCGTTACCGCAAACCTTGTTTGCTGCCTGTCAGCATTTGCTGGCGATGTTTGTCGCGGTGATTACGCCCGCGCTATTAATTTGCCAGGCGCTGGGTTTACCGGCGCAGGATACGCAGCACATCATCAGCATGTCGCTGTTTGCCTCGGGCGTGGCATCGATTCTGCAAATCAAAACCTGGGGACCGGTGGGTTCCGGACTGTTGTCGATTCAGGGCACCAGCTTTAACTTCGTCACGCCGCTGATCATGGGCGGTATGGCGCTGAAAAACGGCGGCGTTGATATACCAACCATGATGGCGGCGCTGTTTGGCACGCTGATGGTAGCGTCTTGTACCGAAATGGTGCTGTCACGCGTGTTGCACTTGGCGCGCCGCATCATTACGCCGCTGGTTTCCGGCATTGTGGTGATGATTATTGGCCTGTCGCTGATTCAGGTCGGTTTGACCTCTATCGGCGGCGGCTTTGCTGCGATGAGCGATCACACGTTCGGTGCCCCGAAAAACTTATTGCTGGCGGCTTCGGTATTGGTGGTGATTATCCTGCTTAATCGTCAGCGTAATGCTTATCTGCGCGTGGCTTCGCTGGTGATTGCCATGGCGGTAGGTTATGCGCTGGCCTGGGCGCTGGATATGCTGCCCGCCACCAGCACGCCAGCCGATCAGCCGCTGATTGCCGTGCCATCGCCGCTCTACTACGGGCTGGGCTTTGACTGGAATCTGCTGATCCCGCTGATGTTGGTGTTTATGGTGACCTCGCTGGAAACCATCGGCGACATCACCGCGACCTCTGATGTTTCCGAACAGCCGGTGAGTGGCCCGCTGTATATGAAGCGTCTGAAAGGCGGCGTGTTGGCAAACGGGCTTAACTCCTTTGTCTCGGCGCTGTTCAATACCTTCCCGAACTCCTGTTTTGGCCAGAACAACGGCGTGATTCAACTTACCGGCGTTGCCAGCCGCTATGTGGGGTTTGTCGTGGCGCTGATGCTGATCGTGCTTGGCCTGTTCCCGGCTGTAAGCGGTTTTGTGCAGCACATTCCAGAACCGGTGCTGGGCGGCGCGACCATTGTGATGTTCGGTACCATCGCTGCATCTGGCGTGCGCATCGTTTCGCGTGAACCGCTGAATCGTCGTGCCATCATGATTATTGCGCTGTCGCTGGCGGTAGGTTTGGGCGTTTCTCAGCAGCCACTGATTCTGCAATTTGCCCCGGACTGGCTGAAAACCCTGCTTTCATCTGGCATTGCGGCCGGTGGTATTACCGCCATCGTGCTGAACCTGATCTTCCCGCAAGAAAAGTAATCCAGACGGCAGGCTTCCGCCTGCCTGATATTTATCCGCATTTACATCCAGGCTGTTGAGCTGTAACGGTAATTCAGGCATAACAACCACTCACCGGATAAATATCGGGATGGATGAGTGCGATGAAATTTTTAGGCAAGTTTTTCCTTACCTTACTGCTGCTAATTCTGCTGGCGCTGGTAGTGCTGTATGTGTTGCTGCAAACACAATGGGGCGCAGGTTGGTTTAGCCGCTGGGTAAGCGATAAAACCGCCTGGCATCTCTCTCTCAGCAAGATTGAGCACGACTTCTCCTCCCCTTCGCACATCATTCTCGATGACTTTAGCTTTGGCCACGATGGCCAGCCCGCCGTGTTGGTGGCGAAACGTGTTGATCTCGGTCTGGCGCTGGTTCAGTTCAGCGATCCGTTGCACTTCAACAGCATCGAAATACGCGACGGTGAAATCAATCTGGCTAATCAAGCGCCCGATACCACGCTGCCCATCCAAGCCAATCGCCTGCAGCTGAATAATGTGCGCATTGAGAATCCACATAGCGCGTTGCCGATGACCGCTCAGCGCGTGAACGGCGGTCTTCTGCCGTGGAAACCGCTGCCTAACGACGTGCTGGGCAGCGACGCGCAGTTCCAGATCAGCGCCGGCACTCTGACGCTGGATGGTGTGCCGGGCAACAACGTGTTGCTGCAGGGCAGCATTAAGCAACGTCGTCTGGTGCTGAGCAATATCGGTGCCGATCTGGCGCGCGGTTCGATGACCGGCAACGCCGAACGTGATGCGCAGGGTAACTGGAAGATCGACCAACTGCGTCTCAACGATATCCGCCTGCAAACCCATCAAAGCCTGAGCGACTTCCTCAATCCGCTGCGCGATGTGCCTTCAGTCAGCATCAACCGTCTGGATATGACCGATGCGCGCCTGCAAGGACCGGATTGGGCGGTGACCGATCTCGATTTAACCCTGAAAAATGTCACCCTGCGCGGCGATGACTGGGAAAGCGATGGCGGTTCTCTCTCCATGAACGCCGGGAATTTCATTAACGGTGGCTTTGAGCTCAACGATCCTATCGTTAATGCCGATCTCTCGCCGCAGGGCATCGCGCTGACGCAGTTCAGTTCGCGTTGGGTGAATGGCGTGGTCCGTGCCAGCGGCAACTGGACGCGCAGCAACAAGCGTCTGACACTGGATGAGCTGGCGATCGCCGGGCTGGAATATACCTTGCCGCAAAACTGGCGCGAACGCTGGCAGCAAACCTTACCGGACTGGCTGGATAGCGTGCTGATAACCCGCGCCACCGCTAACCGTAACCTGATTATTGATATCAATCCGGCGTTCCCGTTCCAGATGACATCACTGGATGGCAGCGCAGATAACCTGCTGCTGGCACGTCAACATCAGTGGGGAATTTGGGCCGGTAAAGCGAGCTTCAACGCGGCTGAAGCCACCTTCAATCGCACCGATCTGCGCCATCCATCCATTGCGCTGAATGCCAATGACCAGCAGATTCAGGTAACGGAGTTGAGCGCCTTTAACGGCAGCGGTTTACTGGAAGGTTCAGCAACGGTTGGGCAGGATGCGCAACGTCCGCTGACGCTGAATCTTAAAGGCCAGGCTGTGCCGGCAAACGTGCTGGGAAATTGGGGTTGGCCAACGCTGCAGTTGAGCGGGAACAGTAATTTGCAGCTGCAGGTGAAAGGTTCGTTGAACGCCAGCGCGCCACTGCGCCCAAGCGTGGATGGTACGTTGTCGGTGACGACCGATGCGCAGTCGGTGCAGCAGACGATGCGGGGCGGGCAGGTTCAGTAAGGGTTCAGTGAGTTTAAATAACAAGGTCGCCATGAATGGCGACCCTACATGCTAGTTGATACGGGCGCCGGACCCGCCCTCTTCCAGCGCTCCGTCAGAATCGGCGGGCAGCACGATATACACGCCTTCGAATACCGCGCCCAGCTCATCATCACCAAACAGCTCCACTTCCATCTGCACGCGCGCTTTGCGGCCTCGCGCCAAACGGTCAAGATCGCCGCTGAGTGAGCCGAGATCGGCAATTGCGCCCGGACGGCCGCTGATCGGTTTGCTGTAGCGAATGTGCGCATCCGCCAGAATAATGGTGCCGCCAAGATGTCGCTCGCGCAGCAGCAGCCAAATCAAGCCCCAGCCGGTTAACGTGGCGAGCGAGAACAGGCTGCCCGCAAATAAGGTGTGATGAGGATTCTGGTTACCCGCTTCAGGCATGGTGGTAACGAATTTCTGCCCGGTATATTGCAGAATGCGCACGCCCATTTTTTCACTCAGCGGGATGTGTTCGTACCAGGCTTTTTGCAGCTGTCCGCACCAGTCGGCGCGATGCAGAATATCGTCGAGCGTCACCACCGGTTTGATCATCAGGAAGTGACGCACCGGCGTGGTTTGCGGCGCGGTGATTTCACCCTGATTGACATAACCAAGCTTGGCAAAGAATTCGACCGCGTCTTCACGTGCGCTACAGGTGACGCGTTTCGCCCCTTCCTGACGCGCAACCGATTCCAACGTCATCGCCACCAGCGTGCCAAGACCTTTGCCCTGCACAGAAGGATGTACGGCGAGGAAGCGAATCGCCGCTTCGTTCTCGGCGTTGATGTAAAGACGGCCGATCGCCACTGGTTTGCCCTGCTCATCCACCACCATTTGATGATGTGCCAGCGCATCCCAGGCATCACGCTCAGAACCTTGCGGCTGACGCAGCGGCTTTCGTAACATTTCCCAGCGGAACTGGTAATACATATCCAGCTCTTCCGCCGTTTGCGGTACGCGAAGATGATACATAAAGTGATTCTCTCGTTCGGAGCTTGCGTGGCTAAGTCCTTGCCGCTCGGCTGAAAACCTCACACCTGTAACCAGAAGGTCACCGGACCATCGTTTACTAACGAAACCTGCATGTTGGCGGCGAAGCGCCCGTTTGCGGTGGTCACGCCCTGTGCTCGGCAGCAATCGCTAAAGTATTCATAGAGGCGCTCGGCTTCCGCCGGTTCTGCGCCGCCAGAGAAAGAGGGACGCATCCCTTTATTGGTATCCGCGGCGAGGGTGAATTGCGACACCACCAGCACGCTGCCACCCGCCTGCTGCACATTGAGATTCATTTTGTCATTCTCATCCGCAAAGATGCGGTAGCCCAACACGCGCTCGGTTAGACGCTGCGCTTTTTGTTCGTCGTCACCCTTTTCCACACCCAATAACACCAATAACCCATTGCCAATTTCGCCCACTGTCGCGTCGTCAACGCTAACACTGGCGCGGCTGACGCGCTGAATCAAAGCAATCATGTTTCCTCACGTTCTTTTTCGCGTTCCTGCTGTTTTAGCTGGCGATAGTCATCCAGCGTGACGGTGATTTCCGCGCCTAACAACACAATACACCACGACCAATAGACCCAAAGGAACAGAATGGGGATGACCGCCAGAACGCCGTAAATTAACTGATACGAAGGGAACATCGTAACATAGAGCGCAAAGCCTTTTTTGCCCAGCTCGAACAGCAATCCGGCAACGATGGCGCCGATCAGTGCATCGCGCGTGGGCACGCGCCGCGTCGGCACAATGCTATACAGCAGCCAGAAAGCGAGGATAGAGAGGCACAGCGGGAAAATACGGAGCAGCTGATCAACCAGACTTGTAACGCCTGTCACACTCAACCAGCGCAGCGATAACAGATAGGAGCTGAGCGCTAAGCTTGCCCCCGCCAGCAGCGGGCCGAGCGTTAAGATCATCCAGTAAACGGCAAACGAATAGACCATCGGACGCGGCTTATCGCTGCGCCAGATGGCGTTCAATGCGCTATCCACCGAATGCATCAGCAGCAGCGCGGTGACGATCAACCCCACAATACCGATCGCCGTCATCTTATTGACGTTAGCGACGAACTGGTCGAGATAACGCTGAATGACGTCGCCCGTTGCCGGGATGAAGTTGGTAAAGATGAAGTTCTTCAACTGCACGCTGATATCCGAGAACATCGGAAAAGCAGCAAACAGTGCGAACACCACGGCAATCAGCGGCACCAATGCCAGCAATGAAACGTAGGCGAGATTACCCGCCTGCGTCGTCATGTTGTCATCGTCAATGCGTCGCCACAGCAGTTTTACCCACAAATAAAAGGCATGCGCCGAGTGGCGCAGATGTCGTTGGTTCAGCACTCAGAGACGACCCGCAAACCAGTCCGGCACGGTTTTTTCATCAACCACCAGCACGCTTTCAATGCCAAGCGCGCGCGCAGCGTCAATATTGGCCTGGTTATCATCGAAAAACACCGCCTGATTGGCCTGATAACCTTCGTGCTGCAGCACATAGTTATAGATGCGCGCTTCTGGCTTACGCATGCCGATATCCTGCGACATATAAAGATGATCGGCCGCCTGTTGAACATCGGGATATTGGGTTGGCCAGAACTCAAAGTGCAGCTGATTGGTATTCGACAGGATCACTACGCGCTCGCCATTGGCACGCAGCTTGTTCATGATCGCCAGCGTTTCCGGACGCACGCCGACAAAGACCGCCTGCCAGCCAGCGGTGAATTGCGGATAGCTCAGCGCGATATCCAGCTGGTCGCAGATACGTGCAGCAAATTCAGGATCGCTGATTTCGCCGCGTTCGTGTTGCTCAAAAGCCTCATCCATGCGGAAACGACTTTGCAGCGTGGATAACGGCACGCGCCCCAAATCGCTCCAGACGCCGAGCACACGATTGAAATCGATATCAACAATCACATTGCCTAAATCAAAGATGTACAGCATGACGCCTCTCCTTTTCGTTCCCTGGATCATTCACTTTAGCGGCAAAAGTGGGAGCTGAACAGGGACGAAAGGCGGGAAATCAGTAATCTGGAAGCGGAGCCAAACTTCATTAAGCGAGCGTTGCAGCGGGTTGCAGGCATAAAAAAGCCCCGCAAGTGCGGGGCTCAATATCAGACTGTTTCGCTTACTCTTTGCTGCCGCGAGAAGAACGCTTACGATCGTTCTCGGTCAGGTGACGTTTACGAATACGGACTGACAACGGAGTCACTTCTACCAGTTCGTCATCATCGATGAACTCGATAGCCTGTTCCAGCGTCATTTTCTGCGGTGGAACCAGAGTGGTGGCTTCGTCAGTACCTGACGCACGCATGTTGGTCAGTTTCTTACCGGTCAGGCAGTTTACTGTCAGGTCGTTAGAACGGCTGTGAATACCGATGATCTGGCCTTCATATACTTCCGCACCGTGACCCAGGAACAGCTTACCGCGATCCTGCAGACCGAACAGGGCGAACGCGACCGCTTTACCCTGACCGTTTGAGATCAGCACGCCGTTCTGACGCTGGCCCACTTCGCCCGGACGAACGTCGTCGTAGTGGCTGAAGGTGGAGTACAGCAGACCGGTACCTGAAGTCATGGTCATGAATTCGTTACGGAAGCCGATTAGACCACGGCTTGGGATCATGTAGTCAAGACGTACACGGCCTTTGCCATCTGGATCCATGTTTTTCAGGTCGCCTTTACGCTCACCCATCGCTTGCATCACAGAACCCTGATGGGTTTCTTCGATGTCGAGGGTCACGTTTTCGAATGGCTCCTGCTTACGGCCTTCATGCTCACGGAAGATTACTTTCGGACGGGATACCGCCAGCTCGAAACCTTCACGACGCATGTTCTCGATCAGAACCGACAAGTGCAGCTCACCACGACCAGAAACGCGGAACGCATCCGAATCTTCGGTTTCTTCAACGCGCAGTGCCACGTTGTGTACCAGCTCTTTGTTCAAACGCTCCAGAATCTGGCGCGAGGTCACGAACTTACCTTCTTTACCGCAGAACGGTGAGGTGTTCACGTTGAAGAACATGGTTACGGTTGGTTCGTCGACGCTCAGGGCTGGCAACGCTTCCACATTCTGCGTGTCGCAGATGGTGTCAGAGATGTTCAGCTCGCCCAGACCGGTGATCGCGATGATGTCGCCCGCTTCCGCCAGGGTGCTTTCGATACGCTCCAGACCAAGGTGGCCCAACACTTTACCGACTTTACCGTTACGGGTTTTGCCTTCGCTATCAATGATAGTGACTTGCTGGTTCGGCTTCACGGTACCGCGCTTGATGCGGCCGATGCCGATCACGCCCAGATAGTTGTTGTAGTCCAGCTGCGAGATTTGCATCTGCAGTGGCGCTTCAACTTCAACCTGAGGTGGAGAAACGTGGTCAACGATCGCCTGATACAGCGGGGTCATGTCGTCAGCCATGTCGGTGTGTTCCAGACCCGCGATACCATTCAGCGCCGAAGCGAAGATGATCGGGAAGTCCAGCTGCTCGTCAGTCGCATCCAGGTTAACGAACAGGTCAAATACCTGATCAACAACCCAATCAGGACGCGCGCCCGGACGGTCAACTTTGTTGATAACCACAATCGGCTTCAAACCATGAGCAAATGCTTTCTTGGTTACGAAGCGGGTTTGCGGCATAGGGCCATCCATCGCATCTACAACCAGCAGCACCGAATCCACCATGGACATGACGCGCTCCACTTCACCACCGAAGTCGGCGTGTCCTGGGGTATCAACGATGTTGATACGGTAGTCATTCCATTTGATGGCGGTGTTTTTTGCGAGGATGGTAATCCCACGCTCTTTCTCCAAATCGTTGGAGTCCATTACGCGCTCAGTCGCTTCGGTACGAGCATCAAAAGTACCGGACTGTTGGAGCAGCTTGTCAACCAGGGTGGTCTTACCATGGTCAACGTGCGCGATGATGGCGATGTTACGCAAATTTTCGATCACAGCTTTGCCTCAGGCATTATAGAAATAACGCGGTATTGTACACGGATTAAGCGGAAGACTGAACATGATCACAGATTTCGCCGAAAGTTTCTCGTAGCGCTGGTTTTTAGCACCGTTTACGGTGCATTAATCTGCACTGCGATGGCAATTTGCACCAATTTAGTGCTTAACTTCACCTGTGGCGCACCATAACGATGCATGCAATCCATCCTGGTGCAGCCTTCGACTCACGAAAGGGCGCATTGTAGCGCCATTTTCACCATTGTCATAAAGTTGGCACAGAATTCGCTTTATATATTTTAAGCGAAAACGACAGTTATAAAACGGTTGATAGAGCTTGCCGAGATCTTTGGTTAGGAATGGTCAGCAGTCGTGACACATTCCCGGCAACGAAGTTCTCTCACCATGACGATAATGACCATTTCCAGGAGAGTTGAGTATGTCCGCTGAACACGTTCTCTCGATGATGAACGAGCATGAAGTTAAGTTTGTTGACCTGCGTTTTACCGATACCAAAGGTAAAGAACAGCACGTTACTATCCCTGCTCACCAGGTTAACGCTGACTTCTTCGAAGAAGGCAAAATGTTCGATGGCTCCTCCATCGGTGGCTGGAAAGGCATTAACGAATCAGACATGGTGCTGATGCCGGATGCAACCACTGCAGTAATGGATCCGTTCTTCGAAGACTCGACCCTGATCATCCGTTGCGACATCCTTGAGCCAGGCACACTGCAGGGCTACGACCGTGACCCACGCTCCATTGCTAAGCGTGCAGAAGAGTTCCTGCGTTCTTCAGGCATCGCGGATACCGTGCTGTTTGGACCAGAGCCAGAGTTCTTCCTGTTCGATGACATCCGTTTCGGTTCTTCTACTTCAGGTTCACACGTTGCTATCGACGATATCGAAGCAGCATGGAACACCGGTAAAGAGTACGAAGGCGGTAACAAAGGTCACCGTCCAGGTCTGAAAGGCGGTTACTTCCCAGTGCCACCGGTTGACTCAGCACAGGACATCCGTTCTGCCATGTGTCTGACCATGGAGCAGATGGGTCTGGTGGTTGAAGCACATCACCACGAAGTAGCAACTGCTGGTCAGAACGAAGTGGCAACCCGCTTCAACACCATGACCAAAAAAGCTGACGAAATTCAGATCTACAAATACGTGGTGCACAACGTTGCTCACGCGTACGGCAAAACTGCAACCTTCATGCCTAAGCCAATGTTCGGCGATAACGGTTCTGGTATGCACTGCCACATGTCCCTGTCAAAAGGCGGCGTGAACCTGTTCTCTGGCGACAAGTACGGCGGCCTGTCCGAAACTGCTCTGTTCTACATCGGCGGTATCATCAAGCACGCTAAAGCGATCAACGCCCTGGCGAACCCAACCACCAACTCATACAAGCGTCTGGTCCCAGGCTACGAAGCACCCGTTATGCTGGCTTACTCTGCCCGTAACCGTTCTGCTTCTATCCGTATTCCAGTGGTTGCTAGCCCGAAAGCACGTCGTATCGAAGCACGCTTCCCGGATCCAGCGGCTAACCCATACCTGGCATTCACCGCGCTGCTGATGGCCGGTCTTGATGGTGTTATCAACAAGATCCACCCTGGCGATGCGATGGACAAAAACCTGTATGACCTGCCTCCGGAAGAAGAAGCTGAGATTCCAAAAGTTGCAGGTTCTCTGGAAGAAGCACTGAACGCACTGAACGAAGACCGCGAGTTCCTGACTCGTGGCGGCGTGTTCACTGATGACGCTATCGATGCATACATCGAACTGCGTAAGCCAGACGTTGACCGTGTGCGTATGACTCCGCACCCAGTTGAGTTCGAACTGTACTACAGCGTTTAATTTAAAAATTTCAGCTCACTGTTCACGCTCTCTTTTTGCAGCGTGAACAGCCTGAAAGATTTTTATATTGCCGTGGAAACTTTAGCCCATCTCCGGATGGGCTTTTTTCTCCGCGCATTCATGGTTCGAAGCACAGATTTCCGTCCTGAAAGGCTATAATGCACTAAATTAGTGCAGAGGAACGCTGTATGGCAACTGGCACGCTGCCCGACGCGGGGCAGATTCTCAACTCCCTGATCAACAGTATTTTGCTGGTCGATAACGATTTAGTTATCCATTACGCCAATCCGGCGGCTCAGCAATTACTGGCGCAAAGCTCACGTAAATTGTTCGGCACGCCATTACCGGAATTAACCGGCTATTTTTCGCTGAATATTGAGGTGATGAGCGAGAGTCTCGGAGCTGGCCAGGGCTTTACCGATAGCGAAGTCACGTTGGTGGTCGATGGTCGCGCGCACATTATGTCGCTCACGGCACAGCGCTTACCGGATGGCTTTATTCTGCTGGAAATGGCGCCGATGGATAATCAACGTCGTCTCAGCCAGGAACAAATTCAGCATGCTCAGCAGGTCGCTGCCCGCGATTTAGTGCGCGGTCTGGCGCATGAAATCAAAAACCCGCTGGGAGGATTACGTGGCGCCGCGCAGTTGCTGACTCGCGCCTTACCCGATCCTTCCCTGCATGAATATACGCGCATCATCATTGAGCAAGCCGACCGACTGCGTAATCTGGTCGATCGCCTGCTCGGCCCGCAACAGCCGGGCTTGCACGTAACGCAAAGCATTCATCAGGTCGCCGAGCGCGTGGTGAATCTGGTGTCGATGGAGTTACCGGATAACGTCTCGCTGGTGCGTGATTACGATCCAAGCCTGCCGGAACTGCCGCACGATCCCGACCAGATTGAACAGGTGCTGTTGAATGTGGTGCGTAACGCCCTGCAAGCTTTAGGCGATGAAGGCGGCACCATTGTGATTCGCACGCGTACTGCCTTCCAGCTCACGCTACACGGCACGCGTTACCGTTTAGTTGCACGTATTGATATTGAAGATGATGGCCCAGGGATTCCGGCCCAGCTACAAGACACCCTGTTCTATCCGATGGTTAGCGGACGCGAAGGCGGCACCGGTTTAGGTCTGTCCATCGCCCGTAGCCTGATCGATCAGCATTCAGGGAAAATAGAATTTAACAGTTGGCCAGGACACACCGAATTCTCGGTTTACCTGCCTATTCGCCAGTGAGGTTTCTATGCAACGAGGGATAGTCTGGATCGTCGATGACGATAGCTCCATCCGCTGGGTGCTTGAAAGGGCACTCACTGGAGCCGGTTTGAGCTGTGCAACCTTTGACAGCGCTAACGAGGTATTGGACGCGCTCGCAAGCAAAACCCCAGACGTATTATTGTCAGACATTCGTATGCCTGGCATGGATGGACTTGCGCTGCTGAAACAGATTAAGCAGCGCCATCCGATGCTGCCGGTCATCATTATGACCGCGCACTCCGATCTGGATGCCGCCGTCAGCGCTTATCAGCAAGGTGCGTTTGATTACCTGCCAAAGCCGTTTGATATTGATGAAGCGGTGGCGCTGGTTGAGCGTGCGATTAGCCATTATCAGGAACAGCAGCAGCCGCGTAATCAGCCCGTCAGCGGCCCGACCACCGACATTATCGGCGAAGCGCCGGCCATGCAGGATGTGTTCCGCATCATTGGTCGTCTTTCACGCTCCTCAATTAGCGTGCTGATCAACGGTGAATCCGGTACCGGTAAAGAGTTGGTCGCCCATGCGCTGCATCGTCATAGTCCACGTGCGAAGTCCCCTTTTATCGCGCTGAACATGGCGGCGATTCCCAAAGATTTGATTGAATCAGAGCTGTTTGGTCACGAGAAAGGCGCGTTTACAGGTGCGAACCAGATTCGTCAGGGACGTTTTGAGCAGGCCGATGGCGGCACGCTGTTCCTCGATGAAATTGGTGACATGCCGCTTGATGTGCAGACCCGCTTATTGCGCGTATTGGCCGATGGCCAGTTTTATCGCGTTGGCGGCTATGCGCCGGTGAAAGTGGATGTGCGTATCATCGCGGCAACCCACCAAAATCTTGAGCTGCGCGTGCAGGAAGGCAAATTCCGTGAAGACTTGTTCCATCGTCTTAACGTGATTCGCGTTCATCTGCCGCCGCTGCGTGAACGCCGCGAAGATATTCCGCGCCTGGCGCGTTACTTCTTGCAGGTCGCTGCGCGTGAGTTAGGCGTGGAAGCGAAGATTCTGCATCCGGAAACCGAAACCGCGCTGACGCGTCTGCATTGGTCAGGTAACGTGCGTCAGCTGGAAAATACCTGTCGCTGGTTGACGGTGATGGCAGCGGGCCAGGAAGTGTTGATTCAGGATCTGCCGCCTGAACTGTTTGAATCCAGCACGCCAGACAATCCGGTGCAATCGTTGCCGGATAGCTGGGCCACGCTGCTGGCGCAGTGGGCAGATCGCGCCTTGCGTTCCGGTCATCAAAACCTGTTGTCGGAAGCACAGCCGGAGATGGAGCGCACGCTGCTCACCACCGCGCTGCGTCACACGCAAGGGCACAAACAGGAAGCGGCACGCTTGCTCGGCTGGGGACGTAATACCTTGACGCGTAAGCTGAAAGAGCTGGGAATGGAATAACGCGCACGTTGTGCGTGTTAATACAGGGGAGCGCATGGGCTCCCCTTTTTTATATCACTCGCGAGAACTGCTGCATGCGCACCTTTTGGCGCATATACACATCGAAGCACATACAGATGTTTCGAATCAGCAAACGGCCGACGCCAGTAACGTGCAGGCTGCGACCGTGCTGTTCCACTAATCCATCCGCCACCAGCGGCGCTAACAGCGCTAAATCCTCGACAAAATAACGTTCAAAATCAATCGGGTATTGCGTTTCTATCGCAGCAAAATCCAGTGCGAAATTGCAGATTAAGGCTTTAATCACATCGCGGCGCAAACAATCATCGTCACTCAACGTGAGCCCGCGCCACAGCGCATTGCCGCGCTGCTCGACATCTGCGTAATAGGCTTTCAACTCTTTGTGATTTTGCGCATAGCTGTCGCCCAGCATACTGATGGCCGACACGCCCAAACCGAGCAGATCGGTTTCGCCCTGCGTGGTGTAGCCCTGAAAATTACGATGCAGTTCGCCGGCGCGTTGTGCCACCGCCAGTTCATCATCCGGACGCGCGAAGTGATCCATGCCGATAAACTGGTAACCTTCGCCGGTTAAGGTGGCGATGGTTTCCTGCAGGATTTGCAGTTTCTGTGAGGCGCCTGGCAGCTCGTCATCTTTAATCTTCCGCTGCGCAGCGAACAGCGCTGGCATGTGCGCATAGTTGAAGACGCTGAGGCGATCGGGATTGAGTGCAATAACGCGCTGTAAAGTGAAGGCGAAGCTTTCCGGCGTCTGCAGCGGCAAGCCATAAATCAGATCGAGGCTAACCGAACGGAAGCCCCGCTCACGCGCACGCTGCACCAGCGCAAAGATGGTTTCTTCATCCTGCACACGATTCACGCGCTCCTGCACCGCTTTATTAAAGTCCTGCACGCCCATGCTCAGACGATTAAAACCTTCCGCGCGCAGATGATCGATCATCTCCAGTTCGATTTCACGCGGATCAACCTCGATCGACATTTCGACATCATCGGCAATGGTAAAATGATCGCGTAGCAGCGCCACCAGCCGGCTCACCTGCTGCTGGTTGAGGAATGTCGGCGTACCGCCGCCCCAATGCAGTTGAGTGACGCAGCGCCCCGCAAACAAGGGCGCACGCTGGCGGATTTCCTGCTCCAGCACATCGAGGTAGCGATCGGCTTTATGCAGTTGGCGCGTCACGATTTTATTGCAGCCACAGAAGTAGCAAAGACGATGGCAAAACGGAATATGCACATACAGCGATAGAGGACGATCGGGATAGCGCTGCACGGCGTGCTGAAAATCTGCCTCGCCAAAGTTCTCACTGAACTCGAGCGCGGTGGGGTAAGAGGTATAACGCGGGCCAGCGTAATTGTATTTTTCGATGAGGCGCTGATCCCAATCAATCTGCTGCGATGACATGCTCACTCCTTACGGTGACGTCGTCTGAGAGAGGGTCGCGTAGCAGAAGAGTGGACGAAGCGATGGGCTGAACGCCGACGTAAACGCGACTTCAGACGCGACAGGCGGCGTAGTTTAAACAATAACCAGAGCAGATAACATGTCAGTAGCAGCGCGAAAATTGATCCAGGCCAAAACATAGGTGAATACCTGTTTAGCGCGGCATGCGCGAAAACGCATGCCGATCAAAATTGGCCTTAATTGCCTTTTAGCAGGCGCATCATATCTTCTTCGGCCTGCTCATCTTCCGCTTCGTCATCCAGCGCGATGCCCAGCGTTTCCATTAGCTCGTCAATGCGGTCTAAGGTTTGATCCAGCCAGGCCTGATCTTCGCCACTCAAAGTTTCACCGTTTTCCAGGCGATCCAGCAACGTATCCAAACGTTCGTCATTTTCCAGCTTCGCCAGCTCTTCTTGCGGCGTCAGGCGAACTTTTTCCGCTTTTGGCTTTGGTTTCGCTTCAGGCTTTTTCGCCGGCTGGGTTTTACCATCAGCGACTAATGCGATCGGCGTTTTGCTTCCCAGGCGTGGATCCTGAGCTTTTTTACCCTGACCTTTGCCAGCGGTTTGCGTTTCCGGATTGGCACGGCTGCCAGATTTATGGCCGCTATGCTTTTTATCGCGTTTGCGATCGCGCGCTTCCTGATTAAGGTCTTCACGCGATTTGCGTTTGGCTTTCGCAGCAGGTTTGCCACGCGGGGCTGATGCAGGTTGCTTCATGGTGTCCGGTCTCGGCGGTGCTTTGTGAGTTCAGTATAGAATTGCGGCGAAATCTAGCAGAAAGTAAGCAAAGAAAAAAGGCGATAGCCTATGCTATCGCCTTTTATCGCACCTTCATACGAAGGAAACACTGAATAAATCCTTTACGGCTCACAACGTCCCGGTTGCTCCATCGCCACATCGCTCCTGCGATTATTCCCTGTCCTTGTCCGATTCCTGCCTGAATCGCTTCCCGCCATGCTCTTGGTCATCCCCGACACTCCTGAGCTCATCATCCTGATGGGTGCTGCCGTGCACTGACAACAAATGTAGACTAATAGGTAAAATGAACAAGTGAGACTTGTCTCTATTTTAGAGTGGCATTTCCTACAAGCATCTCAAGCTATTGAAATTAAATGCATAAAATGATTGTTAATATTCCATGAAGCGGTAATCACTGGCAGTAAAAATCATAGATCTCTTACAAAATGACGCGTTTAGACGCTATCGGGCACTTTTGCGCCATTACAGGTATAATCAGCCCAATTGCCCGATTCATTTTGCTGGAGTTTCACTTTGTCTGCTTTGAACTATCACATGACCCATTTCATGCTCAGCGCCCCGGATATTCGCCATTTACCGGCGGATGTGGGTATTGAAGTTGCTTTTGCCGGGCGCTCGAATGCAGGCAAATCCAGCGCGCTGAACACCATCACCAACCAAAAGGGTCTGGCACGTACCAGTAAAACGCCAGGTCGTACTCAGCTGATCAACCTGTTTGAAGTGGTTGAAGGTAAATGTCTGGTCGATTTACCCGGTTATGGCTATGCCCAGGTTCCGGAAGAGATGAAGCGCAAATGGCAAAAGTCTCTGGCGGAATATTTACAGAAACGCCAGGCATTGAAAGGCTTGGTGGTATTGATGGATATTCGCCATCCGCTGAAAGACCTCGATCAGAACATGATTGAATGGGCTGTACAGAGCCAGATTCCCGTGCTGGTCTTGCTGACCAAAGCCGACAAGCTGGCATCAGGCGCGCGTAAAGCACAACTGACGATGGTACGCGAAGCATCGCTGGCCTTTAACGGTGATGTGCAGGTAGAAATGTTCTCGTCATTGAAGAAGATGGGCGTTGATATTGTGCGTAAGAAGCTGGACAGCTGGTTTAGCGAACTGGAGCCTGCGCAAGAAGGCGACGGCGAAGAAACAGCAGAGTAATTTTGTTGCGGCTTTTGCGAAAAAGCCCAATAAAAAACGCCCCAGTCATAAATGACTGGGGCGGCTAAATATTCAGCCAAATCCGATTACGTGAAGTAAAAGGTCTGAAAGATAGAACATCTTACCTCTGTACCCTACGCGACAAACTCTACCTGATTTTCCGCGCCCTACAAAGGGTTTTTTGTTGTTAAGTTTCAGGATTCGACATCTTTTTTACTAAGTTCATCACACTTTCACGTGAGCGATGTAGTTTAATTACTAAAAAAATGCTTAGCCGATAAGCAGTTACAAAACGCGCATTTAATAGACCGCTTTGTGGAGTTGCTGAACCGATTAAGTAAACTTTTTTCTTATGATGATGTCAGCGACACGCAAGTGCCGCTGAATGCGCGTAATCAGTGCGCCTCATCCCAGTTATCGCCGGTTCCGACTTCAACCTGCAGCGGCACATCCAGCTTCATGCTGTTCTCCATCAGGTCACGGATGGTCTTAATCGAGACATCTACCGCGTCGCTGCGGATCTCAAACACCAGTTCATCGTGTACCTGCATAATCATGCGCACAGCATCGTCTTTTTGCTCTAACAGCCAGCCATCCACCGCAATCATCGCGCGTTTGATGATGTCTGCCGCCGTGCCTTGCATTGGGGCGTTGATCGCCGCACGCTCCGCGGCTTTGCGACGAATGGCATTGCTGGAGGTGATATCAGGCAGCCACAAGCGACGACCATCAAGCGTTTCTACATAGCCTTTCTCTGCCGCCTTCGCGCGCGTCTCTTCCATATAACGCAGCACGCCCGGGTAGCGTTCAAAGTAGAGATCCATATATTTTTTCGCCTCACCCGCGCCGATATTCAGCTGGCGGGAGAGACCAAATGCGCTCATTCCGTAGATCAGGCCAAAGTTGATCGCCTTAGCACTGCGGCGCTGCTCACCAGAAACTTTGCTCAACGCCACACCAAACACCTCTGACGCGGTGGCGCGGTGAATATCTTCGCCCTGGGCAAACGCATCCAGCAGGCCTTTGTCTTGCGACAGATGCGCCATGATGCGCAGTTCAATCTGTGAGTAGTCCGCAGCAACAATACGATTGCCCGGCCCGGCGATAAACGCCTGACGAATACGACGCCCTTCTTCGTTGCGCACCGGGATATTCTGCAGATTGGGATCGGTAGACGAGAGTCGTCCTGTCGCGGTTACCGCCTGATGATAGGAAGTATGCACGCGGCCGGTAACCGGATTGATCATCAGTGGCAGCTTATCGGTGTAAGTTGATTTCAACTTCGATAAACCACGATGTTCAAGAATCACTTTCGGCAGTGGATAATCGAGCGCCAGCTCAGCCAAAACCTCTTCGCTGGTCGACGGCGCGCCGCCCGGCGTTTTCTTGGTTGGCTTGATTCCCTGCTTTTCAAACAGAATGGTTTGCAGCTGTTTAGGTGAAGAGAGGTTAAACGGTTCGCCCGCCAGCTCGTGCGCTTTCAGCTCCAGCTCGGCCACACGCGTGGTCAGCTCCTGCGAGTGTTTCGCCAGGATATTCTGGTCAATCAGTACGCCGTTGCGCTCAATACGCGATATCACCTTCAACAACGGCATTTCGATCTCTTCAAATACCTGTTTCGGTCCCGCTTCCGGCTCCAGCTTATCCCACATTTTCAGATGCAATTGCAGCGTGACATCGGCATCTTCCGCCGCATAGTGACCGGCTTGCTCGATAGCAATTTGGTTAAAAGTGAGCTGGTTTTTGCCTTTGCCCGCGATCTCTTCGAAAGTCACCGTTTTATGGTTCAGCCAGCGCGCGGCCAGGCTATCCATATCGTGTTTTCCACCCACGCTGTTCAGGCAATAGGATTCCAGCATGGTGTCGAATTTGATGCCGTTCAGTTCAATGTCGTAGTTCTTCAGCACGCCGCGATCGTATTTGAGATTCTGGCCAACCTTCGCCGCTTTGCCATCTTCCAGCAGCGGTTTTAGCTGCTTCAGTACTTCGCTACGATCCAGCTGATCTGGCGCATCCAGATAATCGTGAGCGACCGGCAGATAAGCCGCTTCACCCGGCGCGACGGCAAACCCAATACCGACAATATTGGCGCTTAAGGTATCCAACGAGTCGGTCTCAAGATCGAAAGCGAAGAGCTCGGCGCTTTTCAGCTTTTTCAGCCATTCAGCAAATGTCGCTTCATCGAGGATAGTGACGTAGCCATCCGCAGAGAGCACGCTGGTCGCTTCGGCAGCGGGCGCAGCAGGTTCGCTGAGCTGCGCTTTCTTAGTCTGCGCGTTGCTCTTTTTACCTTGTTGCAGCCATGAGCCATCCTGCAAATCGGTGATCCAGCGCTTAAATTCATAGCGGCTAAACAAGGTTTGCAGTGATTCTACATTGGGTTCATTGACGACAAGCTGATCGCACGTCAGATCCAACTCAACGTCGGTTTTGATGGTTGCCAGTTGATAAGACAGGAAAGCGACATCGCGATTTTGCTCCAGCTTCGCCGCCATGGTTTTCGCGCCGCGGAACGAGAGATCGGCCACTTTATCGAGATTGTCATAGATTGACTGCATACCGCCCAAGCCTTGCAGCAGCGCCTGTGCGGTTTTCTCACCAACGCCCGGCACGCCCGGAATGTTGTCCGAGCTGTCGCCCATCATGGCAAGGAAATCGATAATCAACGCTGGTGGCACGCCATATTTCTGCTCGACCTCTTCCGGACCAAGCACGGTATTGGTCATGGTGTTGATCAAGGTGATCGCAGGCGTCACCAACTGCGCCATATCTTTATCGCCGGTGCTGATCAACACCGGGCGCCCGAGTTTTTCCGCCTCTAGCGCCAGCGTACCGATGACATCATCCGCCTCAACGCCAGAGACCGCCAATAGCGGCAGGCCCATCGCTTTGACCATTTCATGTAGCGGCTCAATCTGCGCTCGCAGATCGTCTGGCATTGGCGGACGGTGCGATTTGTAGTGCTCAAAGAGCTCATCGCGGAAAGTTTTGCCTTTCGCATCGAAGACCACAGCCACATGGCTTGGCTGATACTGCATCAACAGGCTTTTCAGCATGTTGAGCACACCATACATGGCGCCAGTTGGCTCGCCTGCACTGTTCGTTAGCGGCGGAAAGGCATGATATGCACGGTACAGATAAGATGAGCCGTCGACCAGAATCAGGGGATTTTCTGCAATTTGCGCCATAGGTTCGTATTTTCTTCGTTGCGATAATGAGGGCTATAAGGATGCCACAACCGGAGGAGAATGTTGAATGCACTCGGGGAAGTCAGGATCTTTTTCGTCGTTACGCGGCACGGATCGCAAGGATCAATCTGTGGATAAGTTTGTGCGTAAAAATCATAACGTATTGTTATTTACGTTAATTGTAATTACTTTAATATTAAAAATTAAATTATATCAGTTAGTTAAATACTTACTGTGACCTTATCCGTCCTAATGAAAAGACGATCGTCCATGTGGATATTAAGCGGAGGGTTAATAAATACATCGTATAAGCAACACGAAAAAGGCAATAAAAAACGCCGGCAGTGCCGGCGTTCTTAAAACTAAATTACTTCTTTTCTACCAGGAACTTCACTACGTTGGCGTAATCAGCAACGAAGTTGTCCATTGAGCTGGTATCCAGGCCACCATTGTTAACCATATATTTGCCATTAACAAAGATTGCTGGCACACCTTGCAGATTGACGTCTGCTGCCGCTTTCTGCTGCTGCGCAACCAGCGCTTTTACAGCGAAGCTGTTCCACGCTGCATCGTAATCTTCTGAAGAGATACCCGCCGCTTTAATAAAGGTCTCTTTCAGGCTTGCTGCATCGGTAACAGTTTGGGTTTTCTGAATACCGTCGAAAATCGGTGCAGTAACTTTGCTTTCTACGCCCAGCGCCATGGCAACAGCCCATGCCTGAGTGACAACCGGACCGAATTGACCACCCAGGAAATCAACGTGGTATTTGGTCACTTTCGTGTCCGCCGGCAGGTTCTTTTTCACTGCATCGCTCACGTGATAAACGCGTTCGAACTGGTAGCAATGTGGGCAGAAGAAGGAGAAGAACTCCAGAACCTGCGGCTCACCCGCCACTGGCTTTGGCAAAGTAACGAACTGCTTACCATCGTTGAACTGTGCCGCTGAGGCGCCAAATGCCAGCATTAAACCTACCAGCGCAAACATGATCTTTTTCATCGTGAAACAATCTCCTGAGTACTTCATTAATATTGCGGGCTAAGCTGCAACGGCGGTTCGTGTAACAGCCTTTCCTGCTCGATAAATAATGCAATCTGCCGGCGCCAAAAATCCTCATCTGTCATCCAGGGAAAGGCGCGCGGAAAAGCGGGATCCTGCCAGCGGCGTACCACCCAGGCCAAATAATAAACCATGCGCATAGCGCGTAAAGGTTCAATCAGTGACAATTCATGTAAATCAAAATCACCGAATTCATTATAGGCTTCCAGCAAAATGTCCCATTGAATCAACTGTTCCTGACGATCGCCATTGACCAGCATCCACAAATCCTGCACTGCTGGCCCGTTACGGGCATCATCAAGATCGACAAACATCGGGCCTTCACGCCACAGAATATTGCCGGGATGGCAATCGCCGTGCAACCTTAACGGCTGCCACTGGCTATGCCAGCGCTGCTGCAGCGTTGCGCTGAGCTTATCAACGGCAGCAAGCAGTAAGTCTTTGAGCGAAGCCGGTACTAACGCGCTTTGCTCTAGCTCCCGACGCGGTTGAAACACATACTCTTCAAGGTCGATAGTTGGTCGCTGCTGAAACAGGCTTTGCCTGGCGGTTTGATGGATGCGCCCAAGAAAGCGGCCAACCCATTCCATCTGATCCTCGTTATCGGTTTCATATTGCCGTCCACCTAAACTGGGAAAGACCGCGTACATGAAGCCGGCATGATGATTCAGCGTACTGCCCTGCAGAACGATCGGCGCGGCAACCGGCACTTCATCCTCTAATAAATCCTGAGTGAACTGATGCTCTTCGAGGACCTGTTGCGCGCTCCAGCGCTGCGGACGATAAAACTTAGCCACATAGCGGCGTTTATCATCATCGCTGAACTGATAGACGCGGTTTTCATAGCTATTGAGGGCGGTTAAGCCTGATTCGACACGCAGACCTGCATCCCAAAGCGCATCAAGGATGACATCGGGATTCAACGTCTGGAAATTAAAGGCGGCTTCGCTCATCATTTGGCCTGTGTGTTACCTTTGCGATTAATGCGCAAGGATAACATTACTCATCATCCTTAATCACACCGCGTGCACGTAATAGCGCGGTTTTGAAATCCACTTCATAATCCTTTTTCAGGCCGGGTATGACACTCTGGCTGTCTGTGTCACGCATTTTGAGATGGTAAATCAATACATCATCGGTTAATTCACTTAATGGGCCACTGAAACCAGATTCCTGCGCCAGTTTTTGCAAAAATGCCAGTAAGTTGAGATCGGCATCCTTTTGCCATGCGGGTTGCAGGAGCTCGAGCAGTTCATTGAGTCGGTGATATTTCATCATTGATTCCTTTATGCAGATGGTACGCTGCCGCTCAGTAAGTATCGTCCAGAATGAAGCAAGGAGACGAAGATGACAGCATTTACTGGCGTGATCCTCGCGGGTGGTCAAGGCAGCCGTATGGGAGGCCAGGATAAAGGGCTGTTGATGTTACAGGGCGAACCCCTTTATCAGCACGTTTTGCGTCGATTCCGGCCGCAGGTCAATATTGTGTTGATAAGCGCTAATCGTAACATTGATCGCTATCAGGCAAGTGGTTGTCAGGTTGTTACCGATTTATTGCCCGATTATCCCGGACCGCTGGCTGGCATACTCAGTGGTTTACGCAGCAGTGAAACCGAATGGATCGCTTTCTGCGCTTGCGATACGCCATGGATCCCCAATGATTTCGTCGCGCGTTTATGGCAGCAGCGTAATGATGCGCTCGCCGTGTGGGTGAAGTCTTCCCTGCGTGATCATCCAGCCTTAGCGCTGGTCAATCGTGCGCTCGCTGATGATCTTGAAGCCTGGCTACTGCGCGGCGAGAGACGCTTAATGCAGTTTTTACATGAGCATGGCGGGCATGCCGTTGCGTTTTCGGATCCAGAATCTGCGTTCCGCAATATCAATACGCCAGACGACCTCGTCAATGAGGAAAAGTGTTTATGAGCGTGCGCTTACTGGCTATTGCCGCGTGGAGCGGGACCGGAAAAACGACCTTGCTCGAGCAAGTTATCCCGCTGCTCAAAGCTCGGGGGATTCGCTCAGGCTTAATTAAGCACACACATCATCAGATGGATATCGATACGCCGGGGAAAGACAGCTATTTGCTGCGCAAAGCTGGGGCGGACCAAGTGATCGTCGCCAGTAATCAACGCTGGGCGTTAATGGTTGAAACACTCGATAAACCGTTAAATCTGATGCAATTAGCTTCACAGATGGATAGCTCGACGTTGGATCTGGTGCTGGTAGAGGGCTTTAAAGATGAGGCGGTCCCCAAAATTGCACTTTGGCGGCGTGGCGTTAAAGGTAAGGTTGAGGATTTGCTGGATCAGTATGTGATTGCAATCGCTACTGATGAAGATATAGAACTGAATTTGCCGGTGTTGGATATTAATCAACCAATGCAGGTTGCTGATTTTATTTCTCAGTGGCTGAATAAAAGCTGAAATAGTGGACGTTTAGCCAATATCCAGACGTAAAAAAGCCCCGAACTTTCGTTCGGGGCTTCTTCATTTATTTGATGCCTGGCAGTTCCCTACTCTCGCATGGGGAGACCCCACACTACCATCGGCGCTACGGCGTTTCACTTCTGAGTTCGGCATGGGGTCAGGTGGGACCACCGCGCTAAAGCCGCCAGGCAAATTCTGCTGCAAAAACGAATAACATTCGCTTCCGCTAAATCTTTAATCCGTAAAACAAGCTGAAAATATCCGGTCTCTCAGACTAAAACGCCTCTGGCGTTGTAAGGTTAAGCCTCACGGGTCATTAGTACCGGTTAGCTCAACGCATCGCTGCGCTTACACATCCGGCCTATCAACGTCGTAGTCTTCAACGTCCCTTCAGGACTCTCAAGGAGTCAGGGAGAACTCATCTCGGGGCAAGTTTCGTGCTTAGATGCTTTCAGCACTTATCTTTTCCGCACTTAGCTACCGGGCAATGCCATTGGCATGACAACCCGAACACCAGTGGTGCGTTCACTCCGGTCCTCTCGTACTAGGAGCAACCCCCCTCAATTCTCCAGCGCCCACGGCAGATAGGGACCGAACTGTCTCACGACGTTCTAAACCCAGCTCGCGTACCACTTTAAACGGCGAACAGCCGTACCCTTGGGACCTACTTCAGCCCCAGGATGTGATGAGCCGACATCGAGGTGCCAAACACCGCCGTCGATATGAACTCTTGGGCGGTATCAGCCTGTTATCCCCGGAGTACCTTTTATCCGTTGAGCGATGGCCCTTCCATTCAGAACCACCGGATCACTATGACCTGCTTTCGCACCTGCTCGAGCCGTCACTCTCGCAGTCAAGCTGGCTTATGCCATTGCACTAACCTCCTGATGTCCGACCAGGATTAGCCAACCTTCGTGCTCCTCCGTTACTCTTTGGGAGGAGACCGCCCCAGTCAAACTACCCACCAGACACTGTCCGCAGCCCGGATCACGGGCCTACGTTAGAACATCAAACATTAAAGGGTGGTATTTCAAGGTTGGCTCCACGCAGACTGGCGTCCACGCTTCAAAGCCTCCCACCTATCCTACACATCAAGGCTCAATGTTCAGTGTCAAGCTATAGTAAAGGTTCACGGGGTCTTTCCGTCTTGCCGCGGGTACACTGCATCTTCACAGCGATTTCAATTTCACTGAGTCTCGGGTGGAGACAGCCTGGCCATCATTACGCCATTCGTGCAGGTCGGAACTTACCCGACAAGGAATTTCGCTACCTTAGGACCGTTATAGTTACGGCCGCCGTTTACCGGGGCTTCGATCAAGAGCTTCTCCTTGCGGATAACCCCATCAATTAACCTTCCGGCACCGGGCAGGCGTCACACCGTATACGTCCACTTTCGTGTTTGCACAGTGCTGTGTTTTTAATAAACAGTTGCAGCCAGCTGGTATCTTCGACTGGCTTCGGCTCGGGGAGCAAGTCCCTCTACCTACGCGCCAGCGTGCCTTCTCCCGAAGTTACGGCACCATTTTGCCTAGTTCCTTCACCCGAGTTCTCTCAAGCGCCTTGGTATTCTCTACCTGACCACCTGTGTCGGTTTGGGGTACGATTTCGTGTTACCTGGAGCTTAGAGGCTTTTCCTGGAAGCAGGGCATCAGTTACTTCACCACCGTGGTGGCTCGTCGTCACGCCTCAGCCTTAAGATATCCCGGATTTACCAAAGATATCAGCCTACACGCTTAAACCGGGACAACCGTCGCCCGGATAACCTAGCCTTCTCCGTCCCCCCTTCGCAGTAACACCAAGTGCAGGAATATTAACCTGCTTCCCATCGACTACGCTTTTCAGCCTCGCCTTAGGGGTCGACTCACCCTGCTCCGATTAACGTTGAACAGGAACCCTTGGTCTTCCGGCGAGCGGGCTTTTCACCCGCTTTATCGTTACTTATGTCAGCATTCGCACTTCTGATACCTCCAGCACCCCTCACAGGACACCTTCAACGGCTTACAGAACGCTCCCCTACCCAACAACACATAGTGTCGCTGCCGCAGCTTCGGTGCATGGTTTAGCCCCGTTACATCTTCCGCGCAGGCCGACTCGACCAGTGAGCTATTACGCTTTCTTTAAATGATGGCTGCTTCTAAGCCAACATCCTGGCTGTCTGTGCCTTCCCACATCGTTTCCCACTTAACCATGACTTTGGGACCTTAGCTGGCGGTCTGGGTTGTTTCCCTCTTCACGACGGACGTTAGCACCCGCCGTGTGTCTCCCGTGATAACATTCTTCGGTATTCGCAGTTTGCATCGGGTTGGTAAGCCGGGATGGCCCCCTAGCCGAAACAGTGCTCTACCCCCGAAGATGAGTTCACGAGGCGCTACCTAAATAGCTTTCGGGGAGAACCAGCTATCTCCCGGTTTGATTGGCCTTTCACCCCCAGCCACAAGTCATCCGCTAATTTTTCAACATTAGTCGGTTCGGTCCTCCAGTTAGTGTTACCCAACCTTCAACCTGCCCATGGCTAGATCACCGGGTTTCGGGTCTATACCCTGCAACTTAACGCCCAGTTAAGACTCGGTTTCCCTGCGGCTCCCCTATACGGTTAACCTTGCTACAGAATATAAGTCGCTGACCCATTATACAAAAGGTACGCAGTCACCCCATAAATGAGGCTCCCACTGCTTGTACGTACACGGTTTCAGGTTCTGTTTCACTCCCCTCGCCGGGGTTCTTTTCGCCTTTCCCTCACGGTACTGGTTCACTATCGGTCAGTCAGGAGTATTTAGCCTTGGAGGATGGTCCCCCCATATTCAGACAGGATACCACGTGTCCCGCCCTACTCTTCGAACTCACAGTATGTGCACTTTCGTGTACGGGGCTATCACCCGGTATCGCGCGACTTTCCAGACGCTTCCACTAACGCACAAACTGATTCAGGTTCTGGGCTGTTCCCCGTTCGCTCGCCGCTACTGGGGGAATCTCGGTTGATTTCTTTTCCTCTGGGTACTTAGATGTTTCAGTTCCCCAGGTTCGCCTCGCAACACTATGTATTCATGTTGCGATGATGCACTGAGTGCACCGGGTTTCCCCATTCGGACATCGTCGGCTGTAGCGGTTCATATCACCTTACCGACGCTTTACGCAGATTAGCACGTCCTTCATCGCCTCTGACTGCCAGGGCATCCACCGTGTACGCTTAGTCGCTTAACCTCACAACCCACAGGCGTTTTGCAACGCGTGCAGACTGCAAGCATTTGAGAGACTCGAACATGTTGTTATTCATTTCCTATTACGGAGAAATGAACCAACACGTCGTTTCAATTTTCAGCTTGTTCCGGATTGTTAAAGAGCAATATCTCAAACATGACGGTTAAGTCAGTTTTGAGATACTTCGTGGAGACACCTTTCACCTGTCACCAAGCAAGTGGCGTCCCCTAGGGGATTCGAACCCCTGTTGCCGCCGTGAAAGGGCGGAGTCCTAACCGCTAGACGAAGGGGACACGAGTAGTGTCACGACTTCGCAGCCGTCTTGCTCATTACTTTTTATCAGACAATCTGTGTGAGCACTGCGCGGGAAGGTATCTTCAGGTAAGGAGGTGATCCAACCGCAGGTTCCCCTACGGTTACCTTGTTACGACTTCACCCCAGTCATGAATCACAAAGTGGTAAGCGCCCTCCCGAAGGTTAAGCTACCTACTTCTTTTGCAACCCACTCCCATGGTGTGACGGGCGGTGTGTACAAGGCCCGGGAACGTATTCACCGTAGCATTCTGATCTACGATTACTAGCGATTCCGACTTCACGGAGTCGAGTTGCAGACTCCGATCCGGACTACGACGCACTTTATGAGGTCCGCTTGCTCTCGCGAGGTCGCTTCTCTTTGTATGCGCCATTGTAGCACGTGTGTAGCCCTACTCGTAAGGGCCATGATGACTTGACGTCATCCCCACCTTCCTCCAGTTTATCACTGGCAGTCTCCTTTGAGTTCCCGGCCGAACCGCTGGCAACAAAGGATAAGGGTTGCGCTCGTTGCGGGACTTAACCCAACATTTCACAACACGAGCTGACGACAGCCATGCAGCACCTGTCTCAGAGTTCCCGAAGGCACCAAAGCATCTCTGCTAAGTTCTCTGGATGTCAAGAGTAGGTAAGGTTCTTCGCGTTGCATCGAATTAAACCACATGCTCCACCGCTTGTGCGGGCCCCCGTCAATTCATTTGAGTTTTAACCTTGCGGCCGTACTCCCCAGGCGGTCGACTTAACGCGTTAGCTCCGGAAGCCACTCCTCAAGGGAACAACCTCCAAGTCGACATCGTTTACGGCGTGGACTACCAGGGTATCTAATCCTGTTTGCTCCCCACGCTTTCGCACCTGAGCGTCAGTCTTTGTCCAGGGGGCCGCCTTCGCCACCGGTATTCCTCCAGATCTCTACGCATTTCACCGCTACACCTGGAATTCTACCCCCCTCTACAAGACTCTAGCCTGCCAGTTTCGAATGCAGTTCCCAGGTTAAGCCCGGGGATTTCACATCCGACTTGACAGACCGCCTGCGTGCGCTTTACGCCCAGTAATTCCGATTAACGCTTGCACCCTCCGTATTACCGCGGCTGCTGGCACGGAGTTAGCCGGTGCTTCTTCTGCGGGTAACGTCAATCGGTGAAGTTATTAACTCCACCGCCTTCCTCCCCGCTGAAAGTACTTTACAACCCGAAGGCCTTCTTCATACACGCGGCATGGCTGCATCAGGCTTGCGCCCATTGTGCAATATTCCCCACTGCTGCCTCCCGTAGGAGTCTGGACCGTGTCTCAGTTCCAGTGTGGCTGGTCATCCTCTCAGACCAGCTAGGGATCGTCGCCTAGGTGAGCCATTACCCCACCTACTAGCTAATCCCATCTGGGCACATCCGATGGTGTGAGGCCCGAAGGTCCCCCACTTTGGTCTTGCGACGTTATGCGGTATTAGCTACCGTTTCCAGTAGTTATCCCCCTCCATCGGGCAGTTTCCCAGACATTACTCACCCGTCCGCCACTCGTCACCCGAGAGCAAGCTCTCTGTGCTACCGTTCGACTTGCATGTGTTAGGCCTGCCGCCAGCGTTCAATCTGAGCCATGATCAAACTCTTCAATTTAAGTTTGATTTGCTGAAACAAGTTCAGCGGTGCTCATCTGTAAAACGTCATAATGAATTTCATTATGTGTTCACTCGTGAGGCTTTGATATTTTTTACGTCCGGAGACGCTGATATCAATCCTGCGAGTGCCCACACAGATTGTCTGATAAATTGTTAAAGAGCGTTGCGAGCAGCGGCTGAACCGTCTGTCGCGAGGTGGCGTATACTACGCTACTCTCCTTCGGAGTCAAACACTTTTTTCAGCGTTTTCATCCGGCGGGATGAATTTCTTCACTCCCTGCTGAGCCGTCTGCGTTGCCGCTTTGCCGTCTCAGTGGTGGCGCATTATAGGGAGTTATTCGGAGGTGACAAGGGTTAATTGCAAAAAAATGACTGAGCGCCTCTTTTTTAAACGAACGCGTTAAAAACAGACATTTCCCGGCGAAGAATCAGTCAAAACCGCCGCTTCATCGGCATAAATCAGCGCCATCACCTTAAACACCAATGCTATTCTCTTTAACCAAACGTAATTTCTTTGTCGCAGGCTGACAATTATTCGAGAAGGACTTTCAATGATTCGCTCCGCGCGCAGTATGGCCGGCTTGCCCTGGATCGCCGCCATGGCGTTTTTCATGCAAGCACTTGATGCCACCATCCTGAATACTGCGCTTCCTGCTATCGCCACCAGCCTCGAACGTTCTCCTTTAGCCATGCAATCCGCCATCATCAGTTACACGCTAACGGTGGCAATGCTGATCCCGGTGAGTGGCTGGTTGGCCGATCGCTACGGCACACGCAAAATCTTCATTGTTGCGGTATCGCTATTTACGCTCGGTTCGCTGGCCTGTGCCTTGTCCGGCTCGCTGAGCATGTTAGTGGTCTCGCGCGTGGTGCAAGGGATTGGCGGAGCGATGATGATGCCCGTCGCGCGCCTGGCACTGTTACGCGCTTATCCGCGCAGTGAACTGCTGCCGGTGTTGAACTTCGTTACCATGCCGGGTTTAGTGGGGCCGATTCTCGGCCCGATGCTGGGCGGACTGTTAGTGACCTACGCCAGCTGGCACTGGATATTTCTCATCAACATTCCCATCGGTATCGCCGGCATCTTTTACGCGCGCAAATATATGCCGGACTTCACTACCCCAAAACGCCGCTTCGACTTTTCAGGCTTCCTGCTGTTTGGTTTGGGTCTGGTGTTGATCTCGGTCGGCATCGAACTGTTCGGCGAGCGCGTGGTATTGCCATGGCAAGCTTTGCTGGTGCTGTTTAGCGGCATTGCATTACTTCTTCTCTATATAGTGCACGCGCGTCGCCATCCGGCACCGCTGATTAATCTGCCAATGTTTAAAACCCGCACCTTCTCGGTCGGCATCATTGGCAACATCGCTTCACGTCTGGGAACCGGCTGCATCCCGTTCCTGATGCCGCTGATGTTGCAAGTGGGCTTTGGTTATCCCGCACTGATTGCCGGTTGCATGATGGGACCGACAGCGATTGGCGCGCTGCTGGCCAAATCCACGGTGACGCAAGTGCTACGCCGCTTCGGTTATCGCCATACGCTGGTTGGTATCACCATCATCATTGGCATATTGATCGCCACCTTCTCACTGCAATCGCCGGGTGGCAGCGTGGTGATGTTGCTGGCGGCACTGTTGATTCTGGGGATGGCGATGTCTACGCAGTTCACCGCGATGAACACCATCACGCTGGCGGATTTAAATGATGAGAACGCCAGCGGCGGGAACAGTGTACTGGCGGTAACGCAGCAGCTGTCGATCAGCTTTGGTGTGGCAGTGAGCGCCGCAGTGCTGCGTTTCTATCAGGATGTCGAGGCTACAACCGTCGCACAATTCCACGCCACCTTCCTGACGATGGGCGTCGTCACGGTGTTGTCAGCCTTTACCTTTATGATGTTACGTCCGGGCGATGGCCGTAATCTGATCGCCAACCGCGAGAAAAAGAAGAAAACGGCTTAGACCGAACCGCGCTCCACCAACTCCGGCGTCAGCACCAGCGTTTGCTGACTGGCGTCGGGATCGCTCATACGATGAATCAAGGTATCAATCGCCAGTTCGCCTAACTCATCTTTCGGCTGATGGATGGTGCTAAGCGGCGGCGTCAGGTAACGCGCCAGCTCGATATTGTCATAGCCCATCACCGCAATATCCTGCGGCACGCGCAATCCGGCCTGGAACAAGGCGTGATAGACGCCAACCGCCATCGCATCGTTGCTGGTGAATATCGCTTCTGGCAGCGTATCCAGCGTCAGCAATTGATTCATAGCGTTGAAGCCGCCCTGAAACTCGAAATCGCCATCAACCACATAACCCGACGGAACCGCTAATCCGCTGTTGGCCATCGCTTTATGGAAACCTTCAAGACGCAAACGCGCGGGGGTTTTATCCTGCGGGCCGGCAATACAAGCAATGCGCGTATAGCCGCGATCGATCAGATGCTGAGTTGCCAGCTCGCCACCTAGCAGCGCGTTATCCTGAATAATGTCGCCGCGCCCTTCAAATGGCGCCCAGTCCATCATTACCATCGGCACCGACGGATAGCGATTGAGGATCTCCGCCGATGGCAGATGGGTTTCGGTGCACATTATCAGTAAACCATCGACGCGCTTTTGCATCAGCGTTTCGAGGCTGCGATTCATGCGCTCTTCATCGCCTTCGGTATTACACAGAATCAGGCTGTAGCCGCGTTCGTAGCAGCTGTTTTCCACGCCGCGCACCACTTCGGAATAGAACGGGTTACTGCTGGCGGTTAGCAGCATGCCGATGGTGCGGGTTTGTTTGATCTTCAGGCTGCGGGCCAGCGCGGACGGCGCATAGTTAAGCTCACGAATTGCCTGATCCACCTTTTCACGCACCTGCTCGCTGACAAAGCGATTGTTATTAATGACGTGTGAAACGGTGGAGGTGGAGACGCCCGCCAGGCGAGCGACATCTTTCATGGTAGCCAAGCGCTTAGCCCTGTTGTTGCAGGAAGGCGTCGATTTCAGTGCGCCACGGCACTGAGGGCTGCGCGCCCGGACGCGTTACCGCAATCGCGGCGGCGGCATGGGCGAAACGCACGGCATCGTGCATTGGCACACCTTCCAGACGTGCGGTAATAAACGCTCCGTTGAAGGTATCGCCAGCCGCGATAGTATCGATGGCCTGCACGCTGAAGCCCGGAATACGCACGCCGTTGCCTTGCTCACTCAGCCACACACCGCGACGACCTAGCGTAATTAACACGGTAGCAATACCTTTGGCATGCAATGCCGCAGCAGCACGCGCGGCATCTTCATCGCTCTTCACCGCAATGCCGGTGAGAATTTCTGCTTCGGTTTCATTTGGCGTGATGATGTCGATAAGCGCGAGCAGCTCATCAGAGAGCGCGGTGGCCGGAGCGGGATTCAGGATCACTTGCGTCTGCTGCGCGCGAGCAATCTTCGCGGCGGCCAGAACGCTTTCCAGCGGAGATTCCAGCTGCATCAGCAACGCATCGGCATCGGCAATCACTTGCTGATGCTGCGCAACGCGAGCTGGCGTCAGCGCGGCATTGGCACCGGAATAGATGCCGATATTATTTTCGCCTTCGCCATTCACGAAGATCATCGCTACACCGGTCGATTCATCAGCGACGGTTTCAACGGGTGCGGTATCAATACGGTCTTGCTGCAACTGCTGACGAATGCGCTCGCCGATATCATCAGCGCCGACGCAGGCAATAAAGGCAATGTCTGCACCAGCACGACCCGCAGCCACCGCCTGATTGGCCCCTTTGCCGCCAAAGGCAATTTGGTACTGTTTCCCGATCACCGTTTCGCCCGGACGTGGAAAGTGGGCGAGGTTAAGGATGTGATCGGCATTGATGCTGCCGAGAACGGCCAGTTTTGCGCTTGTGGTCATTGGGATTCATCCAGAAAGATGCGCCACCAGGACGGTGGCGCGTTGCCCTGCTTTTCTTTACTTATTATTTGGTAACCAGCTTCAGGTCAACCGGATTAACCGCCTGCACCTTCTCGCCTTTCAATACTTTATCGGCAGTCTGCACGCCAATCACACCAATCTTGTCTGGCATCTGAGCCACAGTGGCGGTCAGTTTACCTGATTCGACAGCTTTCACACCGTCAGCGGTGCCGTCAAAGCCCACCACCAGCACGTCGGTTTTCCCGGCAGTTTGCAGCGCACGCAGCGCGCCCAGCGCCATTTCATCGTTCTGAGCGAAGACGGCCTGCACATCCGGATGTCCCTGCAGCAGGTTCTGCATTACGTTCAGACCTTTAGTACGGTCGAAGTCAGCAGGCTGGCTCGCCAGGATGTTGAATTTGTGCGCATCAGCCGCTTGTTTAAAGCCTTCGCCACGCTCGCGCGCCGCAGACGTACCGGCAATGCCTTGCAGTTCAATAATTTTCGCGCCATCACCCAGTTTTTTGGCGATGAAGTCACCGGCCATTTTGCCGCCGAAACGGTTGTCAGAAGCCACGTGGCTCACTACGGTGCCCTGTGCTGCCACGCGGTCCAGCGTGATCACCGGAATATTCGCCTGGTTTGCCATCTTAACGGCGTTACCCACCGCATCAGAATCGGTTGGGTTGATCAGCAGCAGCTTGGTGCCGCGCACCGTCAGATCCTGCACGTTCGCCAGCTCTTTCGCCGGGTTGTTCTGCGAATCCAGCACCACGAGGTTATAACCCAGTTGGTCAGCTTCTTTCTGTGCGCCATCTTTCAGAGACACAAAGAACGGATTATTCAGGGTTGAAACCACCAGAGCAATGGTGTCCTTTGCCATCGCGCCAGCACTGAGGGTGGCGCCAAGAATGACGGCCAATGCAGTTAACTTTTTCATTTTTAAATCCTGTGTGAAGGTCAGAGTTATTTACTGCTTTTGTTATCCACCAGCACCGCTAGCAGAATGACGACGGCTTTAACAATCATTTGGTAGTAAGACGATACGCCCATCAGATTCAGGCCGTTGTTCAGGAAACCGAGGATCAACGCACCAATCAGCGTGCCCATGATGCGACCTTTGCCGCCCGCCAGGCTGGTACCACCCAGCACCACCGCCGCGATCGCATCCAGTTCATAACCGGTGCCCGCGGTAGGTTGTGCGGAAGAGAGACGCGCCACCTCGATGGTGCCCGCCAATGCCGCCAGCAGGCCGCACAGCGAATAAACGATGATTTTGACGCGATTAACGTTGATGCCTGACAAACGTGTAGCCGCTTCGTTGCCACCCAACGCATAGATGTAACGGCCAAGGCGCGTGTGATGCAGCATGTACCACGCCAACCCAAACACCGCGACCATCAGCCACACCGGCGTTGGGATGCCCAGCGGACGACCAATACCGAACCAGCCAAACAGATCGGCGTTATCGTTGAAGCCGGTATTGATCGGGCTGCCGTTGGTGTAAACCATGGTGACGCCGCGCAGCAGCAACATCATCACCAGCGTGGCGATGAAAGCCTGTACCTTGCCGCGCGCCACAATCACGCCGGTAATACCGCCAATTGCCGCTCCCAGCGCCAGCGAAGCCGCAACGGCCACCAGCGCATTCACTTCTAATCCGACAATCGATGCCGCCACCGCGCCGGTCAGCGCCAGCAGCGATCCCACGGACAGATCAATGCCCGAAGTCAGAATCACCAGCGTCATGCCGACCGCCATAATGGCGTTGACCGAGGTCTGCTGCAGAATGTTGAACATGTTGGCCAGCGTGAAGAAGTTCGGGCTCTGGCTGGCAACCACGGCGATCAGCACGATCAATGCAATCAGTGATTTCTGCTCCAGCAGCCAGGCTTTGCTGAACCAGCGACGGCTGGCGGGTAAGGTTTGGGTGCTCATACAACTAACTCCTCGCTGTGTTGCTTACCGACTGCCGCCGCCATCAGGGATTCCTGGGTAGCTTGCTCACGGGAAAATTCGCCACTCAGATGGCCTTCATGCATCACCACGATGCGGTCGCTCATGCCCAGCACTTCGGGCATTTCCGACGACACCAAAATGATGCTCAGCCCTTCGGCTTTAAACTGGTTAATTAACTGATAAATTTCTTTCTTTGCCCCGACATCGACGCCGCGCGTTGGCTCATCAAGAATCAACACATCAGGGCGCGTCATCAGGCCGCGCGCAATCGCCACTTTTTGCTGATTACCGCCGGAAAGCAGGCCAATTGGCTGCTCCATTGAAGGGGTTTTGACGTTGAACAGGCGGATAAAATCGCCCACCGCCAGCTGCTCGTCGCTGTGTCTCAGGTTGCCCGCGCCGGTGCTGAAATAGCGCAGCGCGGTCAGCGACATGTTCTCTTTCACCGACATGCCCAACACCAAACCATCGCGCTTACGATCTTCGGAGATATAAACGATGCCGTTCGCCAATCCGTCTTGCGGGGAGCGGGTGGTGATTTCGCGGCCATTCAGCGTGACTTTACCTTTACTGCGCGGCAGCGCGCCGTACAGCACTTTCATCAGTTCGGTACGTCCCGCGCCCATCAGGCCCGACACGCCAAGGATTTCCCCTTTGCGCAGCGTAAAGCTGACGTCATCAACGCCCGGACCGCTGAGGTTTTCAACTTTTAAGCGGATCTCACCCGGCTGTTGATCGATACGCGGATATTGATCTTCCAGCTTGCGGCCGACCATCATCTCGATCAGGCTCTCTTCGCTGAGATCGCACACCGCACGCTCGGCAATAAACTGCCCATCGCGGAACACGGTGACGTCATCGCAAATCTCGAAGATCTCTTTCATGCGGTGCGAGATATAGACGATGCCGCAGCCCTGCGCTTTCAGTTCGTTGATGACGCGGAACAGCGACAGCGTTTCGGTATCGGTCAGCGCATCGGTCGGTTCATCCATAATGATGACTTTCGACTCGAAGCTGAGCACTTTGGCGATCTCCACCATCTGCTGATCGCCAATCGACAAATCGCCCACCAGCTTGTGGCTGTTGAAGCGCAGATTGAGGCGCTTTAATAGCGCATCCGCCTCGGCGTACATCTTTTTCCATTCGATGCGGCCAAAGCGGTTAACAAATTCGCGGCCAAGGAAGATATTCTCGGCGACGGTCAATTGCGGAATCAGGTTAAGTTCCTGATGGATAATGCCAATACCCGCTTCCTGCGACGCTTTCGGGCCAGAGAACGCCACATCCTTACCGAGCCACTGCATAGAACCGGCATCCATGCTGTATATGCCGGTCAGCACTTTCATCATGGTGGATTTGCCCGCGCCGTTTTCGCCCACCAGCGCCATTGCGCGTCCCGCATAAACGGCGAGCGATGCGCCATTCAGCGCTTTAACGCCAGGAAACGACTTTTCAATCCCTTTGAGTTGCAATAACGGTTGCATAGCGGCCTCAGAAGGTCACGCCGGCGCTCAGGATGACATTCGCATACGGAGAACACTCTCCGCTGCGAATGACCGCCTGACTACGCTGCGTTTGTTGTTTGAATTGTTCATGGCTGGTGTAACGGATGGTGATGATATTTCCCTGGTGCTGTTGCAAGGCTTCGAGCACGGCGAGCAGTGCGCTATGGAGCTGCGGATTGTGCTGCTTAATCTCCTCCGCCATCAGGGCGCTTTCGACCTGCATCTCCTGCGTGACAACCTCAACCACCTGTAAAAATTCGGGCGTACCCGGCGTTAACGCCAGATCGATGCGCTGTGGACCAGCCGGAATCGGCAAGCCTGCATCTGCAATCGTCAGCGTATCGGTGTGCCCCAGGCGAGCAATCACATGAGAGACTTCAGCGTTTAACAAGCGACCTTTTTTCATTTATTCCACTCCACAGCGAAACGTTTCGCTGATCGGGAGTGTATAAAATGCGCACGGCAACTCAATGGCGGCATCACGGAAATGTGATCGCCATCGAAACGTTTCGCTTGTGCCAGAGAGAATTTGAGTTTGGTGGGATGTTGGAGCCGCTGCTGCGGCCCCGAAGCAGGGATTAAGGCAGTTTACGTACCTGTTTCACGTCCAGTTCGATGGAGTTGAAATCTTTATCCAGTTCGCCGGTCAGTTCAACCTGATCCTTCGGCGTGATGGTCAAACCGTTCCAGCGTTTATGATCGATCTCGACCTTCATGGTGCCGGTGGCATCACGGAACTGATAATCCTCATCACCGATTTGCTTCTCAAGCGTACCGCGCACGGTGATCCAGCTATCGTCCTTCATCTCTTCGGCCTGTTTCACCGTGACAACGCTGGTGTTATCGGCTTTGAAACCACCAGACTTCACCTGCGTGGAGGGTGCATTCGGATCAACAAAGCCACCTTGTTGAGCGGCAAGAACCGGCGTGGCGGCCAGAGCGATGATAGCTAACAGGGCTGCAGATTTTTTCATATGTCACCTCTTTTCCATGAATGTGTTGGTTTACGGGAGCTATTTCACCACAAGGTTCTTAACAGGATCTTAAGAGAATCCGTTGAGCTAACATTCATGAAAAATAGTCTATTTGCTGGGACTTTCGCTGTACAAGAGTGATTGTGCTTCGTATAACTCCGCTTAACAGAAGGAGAGTTGATGCGCATTTTACTGATTGAAGATGACACGCTGATTGGCGACGGTTTGAAAGTCGGGTTGACCAAACTCGGTTTCAGCGTGGATTGGTTTGTCTCCGGCGAAGCCGGATTTCAGGCGTTGGCGGCCGCGCCCTGGGACGCGGTGGTGCTGGATCTATCGCTGCCAGAACGCGATGGTCTGGATATCCTGCGTCAGTGGCGCCAGCAAGGACAGGATGTGCCGGTGCTGATTCTTACCGCGCGCGATGCGCTCGATCAGCGCGTGCAAGGATTGCAGCTCGGCGCTGACGATTACCTGTGCAAGCCGTTTGCATTAACAGAAGTGGCGGCACGCTTGCAGGCGTTGATCCGTCGCCGTCACGGCCAACTGCAGCCAGAACTCAAACACGGCAAAGTGGTGATGGCGCCCGGCAGCCACAGCGTGCAGTGCGATGGCGAAGCCGTCAGCCTGAAGAGCCGCGAACTGGCGCTACTGGAGCTGTTTCTGCGCAATCCTGGCCGCGTGCTGACGCGCAGTCAGCTGGAAGAAAAGCTCTACAGCTGGGATGAAGATGTCTCCAGCAATGCGGTGGAAGTGCACATTCATCATCTGCGCAAGAAACTCGGCAGCCAGTTTATTCGTACCGTACACGGCGTCGGTTATACGCTGGGAGCGGCGGAATGAGTCTGTTTCTGCGCCTCGCCATCGGCTTTGTGCTGCTGATTATGCTGTGCGGCGGCCTGGCCAGCCTCAGCTCCTGGCACCAAACCCGCGATACGGTAGACGAGCTATTTGATACTCAGCAAATGCTGTTCGCCAAACGTTTAATTACGCTCGATCCCACCTCGCTCCAGGACGAAAAACTGCCTAAAACCAAGTCGATCCTGCGTCATCATCGTGGCGATCAGGATGACGATGCGCTGGCGTTTGCCATCTTCAGCGCTGACGGCCAGCCGCTGCTCAATGACGGCGAAAATGGGCGTGATTTACAGTTTGATTACCAACGTGATGGCTTTACCGATGGCCGCCTGCGCGGCGACAAAGATAGCTGGCGCTTGGTGTGGCTCACCTCTGCGGATAAGCGTTATCGCGTGGTGGTTGGGCAAGAGTGGGAATACCGCGAAGATATGACGCGCGATCTGGCACTCAGCAGCCTGCTGCCGTGGCTGATCGCCATGCCCTTTATGCTGCTGTTACTGCTGGCGCTGGTGTGGTTCGAGCTGCGCCCATTGAAACGCCTTACGCTTTCACTGCACCAGCGTGCGCCGGATGATGCCACGCCATTACCTGAAACGCGCCTGCCTAAAGAAGTGAAGCCGCTGGTGGTGGCGCTCAACGGCTTGTTCAGCCGTATGGCGCATCTGGTGCAGCGCGAACGTCGCTTTACCTCCGATGCCGCCCATGAACTGCGCAGCCCGCTGGCGGCGCTGCGCGTGCAGAGCGAAGTGATTCAGCTGGCCGATGATGATGAAGCGATGCGTAAACGGGCGATTCAGCAGCTGGACAGCGGCATTGTGCGCGCCACGCGTTTGGTGGATCAGCTCTTAACGCTGTCACGCGTGGAAGCTGACGATCTGCGCAGCGAGTTTCAGCCGGTGGCGCTGGCGCCGCTGCTGCAAAACCTGCTGGCGGAGCACTTCCCGCAGGCGGAACAACAAAACACCGCTTTGCAGTTCACCAGCCACGCCGAACCGGTGATGAACGGTCATCCGCTGTTGCTGGGATTGATGGTGCGGAACCTGCTGGATAACGCGCTGCGCTATTCGCCGTCGGGCAGCACTATTGATGTGCAGCTCAACGTTCGCGCCATTACCGTTGATGATAACGGGCCGGGCGTCAGCGATGAGCAGTTGGCAAGGTTGGGTGAACGCTTCTGGCGACCGCCGGGACAGGCACAAACCGGCAGCGGATTGGGGCTTTCCATCGTGAAGAATATTGCCCAGCTGCACGGCATTCGCTTGCAGTTCAGCCAGCGCGCCAGCGGAGGATTGCGCGTCACCTTGAGTTGGTGAATGCCCACGTTTTCGTAGGGTGCGCATTCATGCGCACCAGGTCGCCATAAATGGCGACCCTACAAAGGATTACTCCATTCATGGCGACTTCAAACAACGTTAAATCTCGACCTGGGTTCCCAGCTCGATCACGCGGTTCGGTGGGATTTCAAACTGATCCGGCGCGCGCAGCGCGTTGCGTTGCAGCGCGAGGAACAGCTTGCCGCGCAGGCGCAGATACCACGGACGATCGCCGATAATCAGCGATTCATGCGACATAAAGAAGGAGGTTTCCATCATGCGGCAGTTTAGGCCTTCAAGACCGCAGCGGTGGAAAATCTCCTCAACGTTTGGCGTTTCGCGCCAGCCATAGCTTGCCACCACGCGCCAGAAGGTCGGCGATAACTGTTCAATGGTCACACGACGCACATTGTGCACGTAAGGCGCATCTTCCGTACGCAGCGTTAGCAGCACCACGCGCTCATGCAACACTTTGTTGTGCTTGAGGTTATGCAGCATGGCAAACGGAATCACGTTCAGCGCCCGCGACATATACACTGCGGTGCCCGGCACGCGTACCGGCGGCGATTTCTCCAGCGACGCAATCATCGCTTCGAGGGAATTGCCGTGCTCATGCATACGACGCAGCAGGCGGAAACGCTCGCTTTTCCAGGTGGTCATGATGATGAACATCATCAACGCCAGCGTCAGCGGCAGCCAACCACCGGAGAACACCTTGATCAGGTTGGCGGAGAACAGCGACACGTCGATGATCAACATGGCAATCAGAATCAACACCACCAGATAGCGGTTCCAGTGCCAGTTTTGAATCGCCACGGTTGAACAGAGAATGGCGGTCAGCACCATGGTGCCGGTTACCGCAATGCCGTACGCCGCCGCCAGATTGCTGGAGTGCTCGAAGCCGACAATCACAATCACCACCGAGAAATAGAGCAGCCAGTTAATCACTGGAATATAGATCTGCCCGGACTCCTCTTCTGAAGTGTGCACAATGCGCATCGGTGGCAAATAGCCGAGACGCACCGCCTGACGCGTTAATGAGAACACGCCGGAAATCACCGCCTGCGACGCAATCACCGTGGCTAAGGTCGCAAGAATCAACATCGGGATCAGCATCCAATCCGGCGCGAGCAGGAAGAACGGGTTTTTGATCGCTTCGGGATGTTTGAGCAGCAGCGCGCCCTGACCAAAGTAGTTGAGCACCAGCGAAGGCAGCACCACGATGAACCAGGCGAGACGAATCGGGAATTTACCGAAGTGGCCCATATCGGCATACAGCGCTTCTACGCCGGTAATCGCCAGCACCACCGCGCCCAGCGCGAAGAAGGATACGGTTTTATATTGGATGAAGAAGTGCACCGCCCAATACGGGTTCATCGCATGCAGGACGTCAGGATTGTCGATAATGCTGCGCGCGCCCAGTACCGCCAGCACCAAAAACCACAGCAGCATCACCGGCGCGAACAGCTTGCCGACGATACCGGTGCCGTGTTTTTGGATGACAAACAGCAAAGTCAGCACTGCAATCGCCAACGGCACGATGTAGGCATCAAGACTTGGCGCGGCAATTTCCAGACCTTCAATCGCCGATAACACCGAAACCGCCGGCGTAATCACCACTTCCCCGTAGAAGAAACTGCCGCCAATCAGTCCCATGATCACCAGAATTGCCGTGGCTCTGGCACCGGTATGGCGTCCGGCCAGCGACATCAGCGTTAAAATCCCGCCTTCACCGGCGTTATCCGCGCGCATTACGTAGCTGATGTACTTCAGCGACACCACCAGAATCAGCAGCCAGAAGATCAGCGACAGGAAGCCAAATACCGCTTCGCGCTCTACGCCAAATCCAAACTGACCAGAGAGACATTCACGCAATGTATAGAGCGGGCTGGTACCGATATCGCCATACACCACGCCAATTGCCGCCAGCGTGACTGCCCCAAGGGACTGTTTCTTATCCGAGCTCATAAGTTGTCTTTTGTTGGAGCCGGAGGCACTTGCCTTCCGCTCAAGCCATCAAAAAGCGCACAGTATGCACATATTCCCAAAAAAACCTACTCTTACAAAGTGTCACCATCGCGTTGGTGACGCGGTTTTTCGCCGAAAATAGCGCCAAAAAACCGTTGGAAGCGGCGAGTTCTCTCGCATCAACCTTCTGAAACAAAAAAGCTGACGGCTATCAACGCAATTGCGCATGATAATCAGTAGAGTATTGCGCTCGCCAGAATATGACGGCACCAGGATCAAAAGGATAATGATGTGATTATGGCTCAACCCCATCTTTTGGCAGAAAGAATTTCTCGCCTGAGCAACGCTCTGGAAAAAGGGCTGTATGAACGCCATCATGCGATCCGCCTCTGTTTGCTGGCAGCCTTAAGTGGCGAAAGCGTGTTTCTGCTCGGGCCGCCGGGCATCGCCAAGAGTCTGATTGCCCGCCGATTAAAATACGCCTTCCAGCACGCCCGCGCTTTTGAATACCTGATGACCCGTTTTTCCACCCCGGAAGAGGTGTTTGGCCCGCTGTCGATTCAGGCACTGAAAGATGAAGGGCGGTATCAGCGTCTCACCAAAGGCTATCTGCCGGATGCCGAAATTGTCTTCCTCGACGAAATCTGGAAAGCCGGCCCGGCGATTCTGAATACCTTGCTGACCGCCATCAACGAACGCCGTTTCCGTAATGGCGACAGCGAAGAAAAAATCCCGATGCGCTTGCTGGTTACCGCTTCCAACGAACTGCCAGAAGCCGATAGCGGACTGGAAGCGCTTTATGACCGCATGTTGATTCGTCTGTGGCTGGATAACGTGCATGAGAAGCAGAACTTCCGCAGCATGCTCACCCACCAGCAGGATGAAAACGACAATCCGGTGGCGGAATCACTGCGCATCAGCGATGAAGAGTATGAACAGTGGCAGAAAGGCATCAGCCAGGTCAGTTTGCCGGATCACGTGTTTGAACTGATCTATCAGCTACGTCAGCAGTTAGAAACGCTGCCGGACGCGCCGTACATTTCCGATCGTCGCTGGAAGAAAGCCATTCACCTGTTGCAGGCCAGCGCCTTTTATAGCGGTCGCGTGACTATCGCGCCCATCGACTTAGTACTGCTGAAAGATTGCCTGTGGCATGACGTGGCATCGATGAAAATGCTGGATCGCGAAATCGATACGCTGATGTCGCAACATGCGTGGCAGCAACAAGCGCTGTTGCATAAGCTGCAGCAGATCAAAGGCCGCCGTCTGGCGCTGCAACAGCAGCAAAGCGTGGCGCAAGCGCTGACGCTGGAGAAACACAGCGGCATGTTCAGCCGCAAACCGCATTACGAATTACCCGCCGCCATTACCGATGAGCAGCTGACGCTGATGCTGCAACAGCCGTTAATGCTGCACGACATGCAGGTGACGCACATTCTGATTGGCCGTGAAGCACTGGATCAGTGGCTGCTGAAGGGCGGTGAAATTCGCGGCAAGCTGAACGGCATCGGCTTTGGGCAAACGCTGGATATGCTGGTGGATACCCATCATTGTCTGACGCTGCGCGATGTTAGCCTGCAATCCACGCGTCTGACGCTGCCGGGCGCCAGCAGCAGCAGCGAGATGCCGCAGGAGATCGCCGATGAATATGACGCGCTGGAAACCCAGTTGCGCGCGCAGCGCACGCTGTTCAGCCAGCATCAGCGCTGCCTGTTCATTAGCGATGACTGGCTGGCACGCATTGAAACCAGCCTGCAGGATGTCGCGGAACAGCTGAAACAGGCGAGAAAATGATCTCACTGGAGACGCTGAGTGCGCTGCTGTCGATTGGCGAAACCGAGTTAATCGAAGAGCTGATTATCGCGCTGCTCGCCTCGCCGCAGCTGGCGCTGTTCTTTGAGAAGTTTCCCCGCCTGAAGCAAGCCATGATGCGCGATCTGCCACGCTGGCGATCGGAGATCGCCGAGCAGATCAAAGTCACGCCGGTGCCAGAAGCGCTGGCGCAGGAGTTTCAGCTGTTTCAGCAGATGCAGCTGCTCAGCACGCAACATTTCACCCAGCAGTTACCCAACATCATGACGCAGCTGAAAAGCCTGCCGTCGCCGTTCATCGAAGAAGCCAGCAAACTGCTGCTGAATGCCGAAAGCGACCAGCTCAGCAACGCGCAACACACGCTGTTCCTGCAACGCTGGCGTCTCAGCCTGACGCTGCAAACGCTAACGCTGAATGAAACCATTCTCGAAGAGCAGCGCGAACGCTTGATGGCCGAGCTGCAACAGCGCATGGCGATCAGCGGTCAGCTGGCGCCAATCCTTACCGATGATGATGAAGCCGCCGCCGGACGCCTGTGGGATTTGAGCAAAGCGCCGCTGCAGCACGGCGATTACGAACTCATCGTGCAGTACGGCGATTTCCTTGCCCAGCAGCCGGAGCTGATGAAGCTGGCGCAGCAGTTGGGTCGCAGCCGCGAAGCTAAATCGGTGCCGTCGCAGGATGCGCCGCTGGAGGAGTTTCACCAGCTGGTGCGCGAACCGGATAACGTGCCGGAAGAGGTCAGCGGCATTCATCAAAGCGATGATGTGCTGCGTCTGTTGCCACCTGAATTGGCGGCATTGAGCATCAGCGAGTTAGAGCTGGAGTTTTATCGGCGCTTAGTTGAAAAACGCTTGCTGACTTATCGTCTGCAGGGCGATGCGTGGCATGAAAAAGTCACCATGAGTCCGGTCAGCCACCAGCAGCATGAAGAGCAACCGCGCGGCCCGTTTATCGTCTGCGTTGATACGTCCGGTTCGATGGGCGGTTTCAACGAACGCTGCGCCAAAGCCTTTTGCCTGGCGCTGCTGAAAGTGGCGCTGGCGGATAAGCGCCGCTGCTACATCATGCTGTTCGCTCATGAAGTGATCGGCTATGAGCTCACCGCCGACAACGGCATTGAGCAGGCGATCCGTTTCCTCAGCCAGCGTTTTCGCGGCGGCACCGATCTCGCGGCCTGCCTTGCGGCGGTGGTGAAACGCATGGAAGGCAGCGCCTGGCAGGAAGCGGATGCGGTGATCGTCTCTGACTTTATTGCCCAACGTTTGCCGGACGACATCGTCAGCACCATTAAGCAGCGTCAGCGCCAACATCAACAGCGTTTCCATGCGGTGGCGATGTCCCTGCATGGCAAACCCGGCATCCTGCGCATCTTCGATCACATCTGGCGCTTCGATACCGGCCTGAAAAGCCGTCTGCTGCGCCGCTGGCAGCGCTAATTCATCTGACGGAAATGCTAATTTGCTATATTGATAAGTTCGAGCACATAGCAAACTGGAGCACCTTGTGACGACCGCCCAACTTCCCGCACCAACCCGCACGCTAAAACTTTCCGGCCAAAACTCCGAACAAAAAAGGGCCGAGCTGCTGGCGTACTTCACCCAAACCTGGGAACTGTATGAAAGCCTGTTTGATTGCCTGGCGGACGAGCGCGCCTGGTTTAACAAAGCCATTTCGCTGCGCCATCCGCTGATCTTCTATTTTGGCCACACCGCGACCTTCTACATTAATAAGCTGATGGCGGGCCGCTATCTCGATCAACGCGTTGACGATCGCATCGAAGCGATGATGGCGATCGGCGTGGATGAGATGAGTTGGGACGATCTCAACGACAGCCATTACGATTGGCCTAGCATCGCAGAGGTGCGCGACTATCGTGGCAAAGTGAAAAGCCTGGTGAGTGAGTTTATTCGCACCCTGCCGCTGGAACTGCCAATCGGCTGGGACAGCCCGGCGTGGGTGGTGTTGATGGGCATTGAGCACGAGCGTATTCATCTGGAAACCTCCAGCGTGCTGATGCGCCAGTTGCCGATTGAATGGGTCAAGCCTCAGCCGCACTGGCCGGTTTGTCCGCAGGCGCGTCACGATCGTCAATCGGTACCGGAAAATTCTTTGATCGCGATGCCCGGCGGCCGCGTGCAGCAGGGCAAAACCGACGACACTTATGGCTGGGATAACGAATACGGCAGTCAGCAGACCGAACTTAAACCGTTCAAGGCCAGCAAAATGCTGGTCAGCAATGCCGAGTTTTATCGCTTCATTGCTGCGGACGGTTATAACCATCGACGCTGGTGGGATGACGAAGGTTGGGGCTGGCGTGAATTCTCCGGTGCACAGATGCCGACATTCTGGGTTGGTGACGAAAAGCTGCCCGATCAGCTAAAACTGCGCGTACTGGCCGAAGAAGTGGCGATGCCGTGGGATTGGCCAGCGGAAGTGAACCAACTGGAAGCCGCCGCGTTCTGTCGCTGGTTGGCCGAAGAGACCGGTAAATCTATTCAGCTTCCCTGCGAGGCCGAATGGGCGCAGCTGCGTGAGCAGGTTGGCGGCGATCAGCCGGATTGGACTGAAGCGCCGGGCAATATCAATCTGGCATATTGGGCCTCCTCCAGCCCGGTCGACCGTTTCGCGCAGGGTGAGTTTTACGACATCGTCGGCAATGTCTGGCAATGGACCACGACGCCAACCAACGGTTTCGAAGGCTTTATGGTGCATCCGTTGTACGACGATTTCTCCACGCCGACCTTTGATGGCAAACATGCGCTGATCAAAGGTGGCAGCTGGATTTCCACCGGCAACGAAGCGCTGAAATCTGCGCGCTACGCTTTCCGTCGTCACTTCTTCCAGCACGCCGGTTTCCGCTATGTGGTTTCTTCCCATGAAGAGAGCATGGCGCTCAATCCTTATGAAACTGACAGCATGGTGTCGCAGTATCTCGATTTCCAATACGGGCCGAGCTACTACAACGTGCCTAACTACGCGGCGGCGCTGGTGGAAAAACTGCTGCCGCACTGTACTGCGCGCGGTCAGGCGCTGGACATCGGCTGCGCCACCGGGCGGGCCAGTTTTGAACTGGCGCGACACTTCGACGCGGTAACCGGCATGGATTACTCGGCGCGCTTTATTGATGTTGCGCTGCAGCTGACCTCCGGTGAGGATTTCCGCTATGTAGTGCCAGAAGAAGGCGAGCTGGTGGAGTATCGTCAGGTGCGGCTGAAAGAGTTTGGTCTCGAAGCAGAACAGGCGCAGCGCATTCAATTTGTGCAGGGCGATGCCTGTAACCTGAAGTCGCAGCCGGATCGTTACGATCTGGTTCTGGCCTCTAACCTGATTGATCGTCTGCGTCAGCCAAAGCGATTCCTGCAGGATATTACCCCGATGATCCGCGCCGGCGGTTTGCTGGTGCTGTCATCGCCGTATACCTGGCTGGAAGATTTCACGCCCAAAGAGAACTGGCTGGGCGGTGTGCGCGAAAATGGCGAAGCGCTGACCACCTATCAGGCGCTGCAGCGTCTTTTGCGTGATGCCTTCGATGAAGTGGCACCGCCGCAGGATGTGCCATTTGTCATCCGCGAAACGGCGCGCAAATTCCAGCACACGCAGGCGCAAGTGACCTTCTGGCGTAAGCGCTAAAAAGCATGCAGACAACGGCCAGCCTGTTGTCTGCACCTTGCCTGCACCGCTAATTTGCTGCACATTCTCCTCTATTCATAGAAGAAGAACTTAACGAGGATGGACAATGGCGGAACACCTTCAGCTGGATAACCTGGATCGCGGCATTCTCAATGCGCTGCTGCAGAATGCGCGCACCGCCTATGCCGAGCTCGCCAAACAGTTCAACGTCAGCCCCGGCACCATTCATGTGCGGGTGGAGAAGATGCGTCAGGCGGGCATTATTTTGGGCACGCGCGTGGAGATCGATCCGCGTCAGCTTGGCTTCGATGTGTGCTGCTTTATCGGCATTATCCTCAAAAGCGCGCGCGATTATCCGGCGGCGCTGAGCAAACTCGATGCGCTGGATGAAGTGGTTGAAGCCTGGTACACCACCGGTCACTACAGCATCTTTATCAAAGTGATGTGCCGATCGATCGATGCCTTGCAACAGGTATTGATCAACAAGATCCAGACCATCGACGAAATCCAATCCACCGAAACCCTGATCTCACTGCAAAACCCGATCATGCGCACCATTAAGCCGTGATCCCTCTCTAAGCTGTGCACAAACTTATCCCCGGCAGATCGCGCGTATGGCGCGACTTGTCGCCTGATGCTTTCATCTATTAACCCTGTTTTCCACAGGTGGATCACGGCTTGATCACAGCGTACAATGCTCGCCTTTAGTGCGGGAGAGCATCATGGCCGATATTACGTTAATCAGTGGAAGTACCCTTGGCAGCGCCGAATATGTTGCTGAACATCTGGAAGAAAAACTGCAGGAAGCGGGCTTCTCAACCGAGGTGCTGCATGGCCCAGAGCTGGATGAGCTGCAACCGGAAGGCATCTGGCTGATTGTTACCTCCACGCACGGTGCCGGTGAACTGCCTGATAATTTGCTTCCTTTATATGATGCACTGCAAGAGACAAAACCGGACCTCTCGGGCTTACGTTATGGTGCAGTAGGCATCGGAAACCATGAATACGATCTTTTCTGCGGCGCGATCAAGCTGCTGGAAGAGCAATTGAACCAGTTGGGCGCCAAACGCATTGGCGATCGCCTGGAGATCGACGTGCTGGAGCATGAGATCCCGGAAGACGCGGCTGAAGTGTGGGTCGCCACATGGAAAACGCAGATTTAAAACGATCTTCGATGGCTGGGGATCGGGAAAATAGAATGATCCCTAGTTGATTGCGCTGTTTTTTCACTTTAAACACACGATCGACTGTGGATAACATGGCCTGTTTCATGCGTATAACCAGTAGTTATCCAAAGAACAACTGCTGTTTCTTTTTTAGGCTGTGCATAAGTGGCTATTTTGATCCCAGCTTATACGGATCAGGATCACCGATCATTCACAGCTAATGATCCTCTCTAATCTGCTGTTAAGCCTGCGCTTTTCGGGGTTATCAACAGCAAGGTGCGATCCTAATAGTAGATCTAACAGAGAGATCATATAAAAGACTTAAGATCCTTTCTTTTAAACCTCAGGATCCCGCGACTTTCGCCGCCGACATTATTTCAGTAGAATCCACCGCCCAGGGCAACGATCCCTGTCCGAAACACTAACGAGGACCCACTTCATGTTTTATCCAGATCCTTTTGACGTCATCGTAATCGGTGGTGGTCATGCGGGCACAGAGGCCGCGATGGCCGCAGCCCGAATGGGTCAGCAAACCCTGTTACTCACCCATAACATTGATACGCTTGGACAAATGTCCTGTAACCCCGCGATCGGTGGCATCGGGAAAGGACATCTGGTGAAGGAAGTGGATGCCTTAGGCGGTTTGATGGCCACGGCAATTGACCAGGCAGGTATCCAGTTTAGGATACTAAACGCGAGCAAAGGCCCCGCCGTTCGTGCCACTCGTGCTCAAGCTGACCGTGTACTGTATCGCCAGGCGGTACGCACTGCGCTGGAGAACCAACCGAACCTGATGATCTTCCAGCAGGCGGTTGACGATCTGATTGTGGAAAACGATCGTGTCGTCGGTGCGGTAACGCAAATGGGCTTGAAGTTCCGCGCTAAAACCGTGGTGCTGACCGTTGGAACCTTCCTCGATGGCAAAATCCACATTGGCCTGGATAACTACAGCGGAGGCCGTGCAGGCGATCCGCCATCAATCCCATTGGCAAAACGCCTGCGTGCACTGCCGCTGCGCGTAAACCGTCTGAAAACCGGTACGCCGCCACGTATCGACGCACGCTCGATTGATTTTTCGGTGCTGACACCGCAGCACGGTGATAATCCGATGCCGGTGTTCTCGTTCATGGGCAAGGTTTCACAGCATCCACAACAAGTGCCGTGCTGGATCACCTACACCAACGAACAGACGCATGACGTGATCCGCAATAACCTCGATCGCAGCCCGATGTATGCCGGGATCATCGAAGGTATTGGTCCACGTTACTGTCCGTCGATCGAAGACAAAGTGATGCGCTTTGCCGATCGTAACGCGCACCAGATCTTCCTGGAGCCGGAAGGCCTGACCAGCAACGAGATCTACCCGAATGGTATCTCCACCAGCCTGCCGTTTGACGTACAGATGCAGATCGTACGTTCGATGAAAGGACTGGAAAACGCGAAAATCATCCGTCCGGGTTATGCCATCGAGTATGACTTCTTCGATCCACGCGATCTTAAACCGACGCTGGAGAGCAAATTTATCCACGGCCTGTTCTTTGCCGGCCAGATCAACGGCACCACCGGCTACGAAGAAGCGGCAGCGCAAGGTTTGCTGGCTGGTCTGAACGCAGCACGCGCTTCCGCCGACAAAGAGGGCTGGGCGCCACGCCGCGATCAAGCTTATCTCGGTGTGCTGGTCGACGATCTCTGCACACTGGGCACGAAAGAGCCGTATCGTATGTTTACATCGCGCGCGGAGTATCGCTTGATGCTGCGTGAAGATAACGCCGACCTGCGTTTGACCGAAGCCGGTCGCGAACTCGGTCTGGTTGATGATGCCCGCTGGGCGCGCTACAACCAGAAACTGGAAGCGATTGAGCAGGAGCGTCAACGTCTGCGCGATCTGTGGGTGCATCCGAAATCGGATAACGTGGCTGAAGTGAACGCGGTGATCAGCGCGCCGCTTACCAAAGAAGCCAGCGGTGAAGATCTGCTGCGTCGTCCAGAGATGACCTATCCGCTGCTGACGTCACTCGCCAGCTACGGTCCGGCACTGCCTGATGAGCAAGCTGCTGAGCAGGTGGAGATTCAGGTGAAATACGAAGGTTACATTGCGCGTCAGCAGGAAGAGATCGATCGCCAGTTGCGGAATGAAAACACCTTGTTGCCTGTTGAGCTCGACTATCGTCAGGTGAATGGCTTGTCGAATGAAGTGATCGCCAAACTCAACGATCACAAACCGACGTCCATCGGCCAGGCTTCGCGTATTTCGGGTATCACGCCTGCGGCAATTTCAATTCTGCTGATTTACCTGAAAAAACAGGGCCTGCTGCGTAAAAGCGCCTGATAGACTTTGGGGTGAGGCAACTCGCCCCCGTTAATGGAATTCTCGTCGTGATCAACAAACTCTCCTCGCTGCTGAATGCGGCAAACATTTCCCTTACCGATCAACAAAAACAGCAGTTGGTTGGCTATGTAGAGTTGCTGCATAAGTGGAATAAGGCCTATAACCTGACATCGGTGCGCGATCCGCAGCAGATGCTGGTGCGCCATATTCTCGACAGCGTGGTGGTTGAGCCACATCTGCAGGGCGAACGCTTTATTGATGTGGGCACCGGTCCGGGCTTACCGGGTATTCCGCTGGCCATTGTGCGCCCGCAATCGCATTTCACCTTGCTGGATAGCCTCGGCAAACGCGTGCGTTTCCTGCGACAGGTACAACATGAGTTAGGACTTACTAACGTCACGCCAGTGCAGAGCCGCGTTGAAGAGTTCCCGTCTGAGCCGCCATTCGATGGTGTTATCAGCCGTGCATTTGCTTCACTAGAAGATATGCTGAACTGGTGTCATCATCTGCCGAGCCCTGAAGGTCGCTTTTATGCCCTGAAAGGCGTGCGTCCGGATGATGAGATTTCTGCATTACCGGCGGGCTTTACGGTAGAGAAAATTCAACCGCTGCAGGTACCCGAACTGGATGGTGAACGTCATCTGGTGGTGATTACCCGCCAATAGCCTTTTAAACGATATGGATTTGAGCCAGTTCATGCCGTTTGCCTTAGTCTTTTCCCTGAACGAAAAAGCAGCGATTGAACACTTTTAGGTAAAAGCTTTTATTTAGCAGGGCAGGGCGAGCGAGTTAACATCTCCGACGGAAATTATCCGAAAAGCTCTGTTACATTTAACGAACATTTCACATTTCATTATCACTTAGATCACTTTATTGCGTGTATTTACCCAACCAAATAATCACTGGGGAAAATATAACTTTGCAATAAATTGGCGTGCGTAATATCAGTTTTGCGTTTTTATTGCAGCGCATGATGTCAATAGAGTGTTTTTCTCGAAAATCGTAGTCCAACACCTAATAAATAAATTTAATGCACTGATTTATAGATGCTTTAGTCGAATTTGAAATCGTATAAATCTTAACTGGTACAAATTCAGTCAGGCATTCCTTGTTTATTATGTGATCTAAAGCACGCTTTAAAAGCAAGTCGATCGGGCATTTTCAGCATTTAAGTCAGACATTGCCTAATGACGATGTTTTGAAAAATAGCCCTTCAGAAAGAAATTTAAATAATTGTTCACCTTTTCGCTACTTACCGATTGAAATCGCAGGTGGCGCCCGTATAATTTGCACGGCTTTTGCTGCTTGACTCAAATGAGTAAAGGCAGTCTTATACGACACGCGACATACCCCGTTCGGGGCAGGAGAGTTCAGCGTCATGTCAGTGTCTCTTTACAGTGTGAAATTAGCCCGGGCCGTGCTGATCATTCAGCTGGTGACCTTTGTCATCATCGGTGCGCTCTTTACCCTGAAAGAGGTTACCTGGGGCGCCTCCGCCTTCGCGGGTGGAGTGGCAGCCTGGCTGCCGAACGTGTTGTTTATGTTTTTGGCCTGGCGCCTGCAGGATCAAACGCCTGCGAAAGGACGTGTTGCCTGGAGCTTCGCCCTCGGTGAAGTGTTGAAGGTGTTCACAACCGTCATTTTCCTCGCGGTGGCGTTGGGTGTGTTTGGAGCGGTCTTCTGGCCACTCGCAATCACGTGGTTATCGGTGCTGGTGGTGCAGATCGTCGCTCCGGCTGTAATTAACAACAAAGGGTAAGAGGCATCATGGCTGCTGGAGAAATCTCTACTCCGCAAGAATACATAGGTCACCACCTGAATAACCTTCAGTTGGACCTGCGTACTTTCGAGTTGGTGAATCCGCACGACGCTCCCGCGACGTTCTGGGTATTAAATATCGATTCCATGTTTTTCTCTGTGGTGCTGGGACTGATTTTCCTGGTGTTGTTCCGTAAAGTGGCGAAAAGCGCTACCAGCGGTGTTCCAGGGAAATTACAAGCGGCTATCGAACTGGTTGTCGGCTTCGTTGATAACAACGTGCGCGACATGTACCACGGTAAAAGCAAACTTATCGCCCCGCTGGCTCTGACGATTTTCGTCTGGGTCTTCCTGATGAACTTCATGGATCTGCTGCCTATCGATTTGCTGCCGTTTATCGGCGAGCACTATTTAGGCCTGCCGGCGCTGCGCGTCGTGCCGTCTGCAGACGTGAACATCACGCTGTCTATGGCGCTGGGCGTATTTATTTTGATTCTGTTCTACAGCATCAAAATGAAAGGCATTGGCGGCTTCACCAAAGAGTTGACGCTGCAGCCTTTTAATCACCCGATCTTCATCCCCATTAACCTGATTCTTGAAGGTGTTAGCCTGCTGTCCAAGCCTGTTTCACTGGGTCTGCGACTGTTCGGTAACATGTATGCGGGTGAGTTGATCTTTATCCTGATTGCCGGCTTGCTGCCGTGGTGGTCGCAGTGGTTGTTGAATGTGCCTTGGGCCATTTTCCACATCCTGATCATTTCGCTGCAGGCTTTCATTTTCATGGTCCTCACGATCGTCTATCTGTCGATGGCATCTGAAGAACATTGATTTTTATCTCAACACTTAAGCTTTTAACTGAAACAAACTGGAGACTGTCATGGAAAACCTGAATATGGATCTGCTGTACATGGCTGCCGCTGTGATGATGGGCCTGGCGGCAATCGGTGCTGCGATCGGTATCGGCATCCTCGGAGGTAAATTCCTGGAAGGCGCCGCGCGTCAACCGGATCTGATCCCTCTGCTGCGTACGCAGTTCTTTGTTGTAATGGGTCTGGTGGATGCAATCCCGATGATCGCTGTAGGTCTGGGTCTCTACGTGATGTTTGCTGTCGCTTAAACCTGGTAGCCTTGTTCACTCATGGCACCTGGTGTGATGAGGGACGGATTCTGCCGTTTATCTCTGATAGCGGCAGAGCAAGTTAACTTAATAAGAGGCATTGTGCTGTGAACATTAATGCAACAATCCTCGGCCAGGCCATCGCGTTCATTCTGTTTGTCGCGTTCTGCATGAAGTACGTATGGCCGCCGATTATGGCTGCCATCGAAAAGCGCCAGAAAGAAATTGCTGAAGGCCTTGCTTCTGCTGAGCGCGCGAAGAAAGATTTAGATCTCGCGCAGGCCAATGCGACCGACCAGCTGAAAAAAGCGAAAGAAGACGCTCAGGTCATTATCGAGCAGGCGAACAAACGCCGTGCCCAGATTCTGGACGAAGCGAAAACCGAAGCTGAGACTGAACGTAACCGCATCGTGGCACAGGCGCAGGCAGAAATTGATGCCGAGCGTTCGCGTGCCCGTGAAGAGCTGCGTAAGCAAGTCGCGTTGCTGGCATTAGCTGGCGCCGAGAAAATCATCGAACGTTCCGTGGATGAAGCTGCTAACAGCGACATCGTTGATAAACTGGTCGCTGAACTGTAAGGAGGGAGGGGCTGATGTCTGATCTGATTACTGTAGCTCGCCCCTACGCCAAAGCAGCTTTTGACTTTGCTGTTGAGCATCAAAGCATCGATCGCTGGCAATCAATGCTGGCGTTTGCCGCAGAAGTGGCTCGCAACGAACAGATCGCAGATCTTCTTTCCGGTGCGCTTGCACCGGAAGCGTTATCTGCTTCTTTCATTGCAGTTTGTGGCGATCAACTTGATGAAAACGCCCAGAACCTGATTAAGGTAATGGCCGAAAACGGACGTTTGACAGCGCTTCCAGCGGTACTGGCTCAGTACATTCAACTGCGTGACGCTTATGAAGCGACAGCCGAAGTTGATGTGATTTCTGCCAGCACGCTGAGTGACAGTCAGCTGACTAAAATCAGCGCCGCGATGGAAAAACGTCTGTCACGTAAAGTTAAGCTGAATTGCAAAATTGATAAGTCTGTAATGGCAGGTGTGGTTATCCGTGCGGGTGACCTGGTCATTGATGGCAGCGTACGCGGCCGTCTTGATCGTCTGGCAGACGTCTTGCAGTCTTAAGGGGACTGGAGCATATGCAACTGAATTCCACCGAAATCAGCGAACTGATCAAGCAGCGCATTGCTCAGTTCAATGTCGTGAGTGAAGCTCACAACGAAGGTACTATTGTTTCTGTAAGTGACGGTATCATCCGCGTACACGGCCTGGCCGATGTCATGCAGGGTGAGATGATTGCCCTGCCGGGCAACCGTTACGCTATCGCACTGAACCTCGAGCGTGACTCGGTTGGTGCAGTAGTGATGGGCCCGTATGCTGACCTCGCGGAAGGCATGAAAGTAAAATGTACGGGTCGTATTTTAGAAGTTCCAGTTGGCCGTGGCCTGCTGGGCCGTGTGGTGAACACCCTGGGTGCACCGATCGACGGTAAAGGCGCAATCGAAAACGACGGCTTCTCGCCTGTTGAAGTGATTGCACCGGGCGTTATCGACCGTCAGTCAGTAGACCAGCCTGTTCAGACCGGTTACAAATCTGTCGATGCGATGATTCCAATCGGCCGTGGCCAGCGTGAGCTGATCATCGGTGACCGTCAGACCGGTAAAACCGCAATGGCAATCGACGCCATCATCAACCAGCGCGATTCAGGCATCAAGTGTGTCTACGTTGCGATTGGCCAGAAAGCGTCAACCATTTCTAACGTAGTTCGCAAACTGGAAGAGCACGGCGCGCTGGCTAACACCATCGTGGTTGTCGCTTCTGCTTCTGAATCTGCAGCACTGCAGTACCTGTCACCGTACGCTGGTTGTGCGATGGGTGAGTACTTCCGTGACCGCGGTGAAGATGCACTGATCGTGTACGATGACCTGTCTAAGCAGGCTGTTGCTTACCGTCAGATTTCTCTGCTGCTGCGCCGTCCACCAGGTCGTGAAGCATTCCCTGGCGACGTGTTCTATCTCCACTCTCGTCTGCTGGAGCGTGCATCACGCGTTAGCGCTGACTACGTTGAGCGCTTCACCAATGGTGAAGTGAAAGGCCAGACCGGTTCTCTGACCGCACTGCCAATCATCGAAACTCAGGCGGGTGACGTTTCTGCGTTCGTTCCGACCAACGTAATCTCGATTACTGATGGTCAGATCTTCCTGGAATCTAACCTGTTCAACTCCGGTATTCGTCCAGCCGTTAACCCGGGTATCTCGGTATCCCGTGTTGGTGGTGCTGCACAGACCAAGATCATCAAGAAACTGTCCGGTGGTATTCGTACCGCTCTGGCACAGTATCGTGAACTGGCTGCGTTCTCTCAGTTCGCTTCTGATCTGGACGATGCAACGCGTAAACAGCTGAGCCACGGTCAGAAAGTGACCGAGTTGCTGAAACAGAAACAGTATGCGCCGATGTCAGTCGCGCAACAGGGTCTGGTGCTGTTTGCTGCTGAGCGCGGCTATCTGAACGATGTTGAACTGGCGAAAGTCGGCAGCTTCGAAGCCGCTCTGCTGGCGTTCGCGGATCGCGATCACGCTGAGCTGATGGCTGAAATCAACCAAGCGGGTAACTTCAATAACGAAATCGAAGAGAAGCTGAAAGGCCTCCTCGAAACGTTTAAAGCAACCCAGTCCTGGTAATGTCTGGCGGCTTGTCTGAAAAGGCAGGCCGCAAGGCTTTGAGGAGAAGCTAATGGCCGGCGCAAAAGAAATACGTAGTAAGATCGGAAGCGTAAAAAATACGCAGAAGATCACCAAAGCGATGGAAATGGTCGCCGCCTCCAAAATGCGTAAAACGCAGGAACGCATGGCGGCCAGCCGTCCGTATGCAGATACCATGCGCAAAGTGATTGGTCACCTTGCTCTGGGTAATCTGGAATACAAGCACCCTTACCTGGATGAGCGTGACGTTAAGCGCGTCGGCTACCTGGTCGTTTCGACTGACCGCGGGCTTTGTGGTGGTTTGAACATTAACCTGTTCAAAAAATTGCTGGCAGATATGAAAGGCTGGGCAGATAAAGGCGTACAGAGCGATCTGGCCGTTATCGGTTCGAAAGGCAATTCATTCTTCGGCTCTGTAGGTGGCAACATCGTGGCACAGGTCACCGGTATGGGCGATAAGCCTGCACTGTCTGATTTGATCGGCCCGGTAAAAGTGATGTTGCAGGCCTATGATGAAGGTCGCATCGACAAGCTGTATATCGTTGCCAACAAGTTTAATAACACCATGTCTCAGACTCCGACCATTACCCAACTGCTGCCGTTACCGCCAGCGGAAGGTGAAGAAGAGATGAAGGCGAAGACCTGGGATTACCTGTACGAACCCGATCCGAAAGCGCTGCTGGATACCCTGCTGCGTCGTTACGTCGAATCGCAGGTTTATCAGGGTGTGGTGGAAAACCTGGCCAGTGAGCAGGCCGCACGTATGGTTGCGATGAAAGCTGCAACCGATAACGGCGGAAACCTGATCAAAGAGCTGCAGTTGGTTTACAACAAAGCTCGTCAGGCCAGCATCACCCAGGAACTTACCGAGATCGTCTCGGGAGCCTCCGCGGTTTAACCAGGCATATATCCTGTCGCGCGAGCGCGGCTGGGTATTTTCGTATTAGGTAGAGGATTCAAGATGGCAGCTGGAAAGATTGTCCAGATTATCGGCGCCGTAGTTGACGTCGAATTCCCTCAGGACGCGGTACCGCAGGTATACAGCGCTCTCGAGGTGAAAAATGGTGATGCTCGTCTGGTGCTGGAAGTTCAGCAGCAGCTGGGTGGTGGCGTGGTTCGTACCATCGCCATGGGTACTTCTGACGGCCTGAAGCGCGGTCTGGAAGTTACTGACCTGAAAAAACCTATCCAGGTTCCGGTTGGTAAAGCAACCCTCGGCCGTATCATGAACGTATTGGGTGAGCCAATCGACATGAAAGGCGACCTGCAGAATGACGACGGCACTGTAGTAGAGGTTTCCTCTATTCACCGTGCAGCACCTTCTTATGAAGATCAGTCTAACTCGCAGGAACTGCTGGAAACCGGCATCAAGGTTATCGACCTGATGTGTCCGTTCGCTAAGGGCGGTAAAGTCGGTCTGTTCGGTGGTGCGGGTGTAGGTAAAACCGTAAACATGATGGAGCTGATCCGTAACATCGCGGCTGAGCACTCAGGTTATTCGGTATTTGCTGGCGTGGGTGAGCGTACTCGTGAGGGTAACGACTTCTACCACGAAATGACTGACTCCAACGTTATCGATAAAGTAGCGCTGGTGTATGGCCAGATGAACGAGCCGCCGGGTAACCGTCTGCGCGTAGCACTGACCGGCTTGACCATGGCGGAAAAATTCCGTGATGAAGGCCGTGACGTTCTGCTGTTCATCGACAACATCTATCGTTACACCCTGGCCGGTACTGAAGTATCAGCACTGCTGGGTCGTATGCCATCTGCGGTAGGCTATCAGCCAACGCTGGCAGAAGAGATGGGTGTGTTGCAGGAGCGTATTACCTCCACTAAGACTGGTTCAATCACTTCTGTTCAGGCCGTTTACGTTCCTGCGGATGACTTGACTGACCCGTCACCAGCAACCACCTTTGCTCACTTAGACTCAACCGTTACGCTGAGCCGTCAGATCGCCTCTCTGGGTATCTACCCAGCCGTTGACCCGCTGGATTCAACCAGCCGTCAGCTGGATCCACTGATCGTGGGTCAGGAGCACTATGACGTTGCGCGTGGCGTGCAGTCTCTGCTGCAGCGTTACCAGGAACTGAAAGACATCATCGCCATCCTTGGTATGGACGAGCTGTCTGAAGAAGACAAACTGTTGGTGGCACGTGCGCGTAAGATTCAGCGCTTCCTGTCTCAGCCGTTCTTCGTTGCTGAAGTCTTCACCGGTTCTCCAGGTAAGTACGTGACCCTGAAAGACACCATCCGTGGCTTCAAAGGCATCATGGAAGGCGAATTCGACCACCTGCCAGAGCAGGCGTTCTACATGGTCGGCGCTATCGAAGAAGCCGTAGAAAAAGCGAAGAAACTGTAATTTAGGTTTCCCAGGAGGAATGGTATGGCTATGACTTATCATCTGGACGTGGTCAGCGCGGAGCAACAAATGTTCTCCGGTCTGGTCGAGCGTATCCAGGTGTCAGGTAGCGAAGGTGAGTTGGGGATTCGTCCTGGCCACGCCCCGCTGCTGACAGCCATCAAGCCTGGTATGATTCACATCGTGAAACAGCACGGCGAAGAGGAGTTTATTTACCTCTCTGGCGGCGTGCTGGAAGTTCAGCCTGGCAGCACCACCGTTCTGGCCGACACCGCGATTCGCGGCGAAGATCTGGACGAAGCGCGCGCGCTGGAAGCGAAACGTAAAGCAGAAGAGCACATGAACAGCAGTCACGGCGACGTGGACTATGCTCAGGCTTCTGCGGAACTGGCGAAAGCCATCGCGAAACTGCGTGTCATCGAGCTGACCAAAAAAGCGATGTAATCAGGCTTTATGCGTCACGAAATGCCAGCCCTTTGGGTTGGCATTTTTTTGCCCAAAATCCATCATCTCGTAGGATCGCCATTTACGGCGGCCACCAGCAAACCTCAATCCGCTTTCCCCCAACCCCGCTAATTTCGACCCGAGAAAAATGTAGTAATCTCAGGGCTAAACCTTACACTTTCGACAGTTGAAGAGAATCAGGATAGTTATGTCTACGAACGCGATGAGTGTGGTGATCTTAGCCGCTGGCAAAGGCACCCGAATGTATTCCGACCTGCCCAAAGTTCTGCACGCCCTTGCAGGTAAACCGATGGTTCAACACGTGATTGATGCCGCAACCGGTTTGGGCGCCCAGCAGATCCACTTGGTTTATGGCCACGGCGGAGATTTGCTGCAATCGACGTTAGCGCATAACGCACTCAACTGGGTGCTGCAGGCCGAACAACTCGGTACCGGCCACGCGATGCAGCAGGCCGCGCCCTTCTTTGCCGATGACGAAGATATTCTGATGCTGTACGGCGATGTGCCGCTGATTTCGCAGGCCAGCTTGCAACGTCTGCGCGACGCGAAACCCGCTGGCGGCATTGGCTTACTCACTGTGGTTCTGGATAACCCAACCGGTTACGGTCGTATCGTGCGTGAAAACGGCACGGTGACCGGCATTATCGAGCAGAAAGATGCCTCGCCAGAACAGCTGAAAATTCAGGAAATTAACACCGGCATCCTGATTGCCAACGGCGGCGACCTCAAGCGCTGGCTGGCGCAGCTTAACAACAACAACGCACAGGGCGAATTCTATATCACCGATATCATCGCCATGGCGCACCACGAAAGCCGCGTGATCAATGCGGTGCATCCGGCGCGCATCAGCGAAACCGACGGCGTCAACAACCGCCTGCAGCTGGCAACGCTTGAGCGTGTCTACCAAAGCGAGCAGGCAGAGAAGCTGTTGCTGGCGGGTGTAATGCTGCGAGATCCGGCGCGTTTCGATCTACGCGGTTCGCTGCAACACGGCCGCGATGTTGAGATCGATACCAACGTGATCATCGAAGGCAAGGTCACGCTCGGCGACCGCGTAAAAATCGGTGCAGGCTGCATCATCAAAAATAGCGTGATTGCTGACGACTGCGAAATCAGCCCCTATTCGGTGATCGAAGATGCCACCTTAGCCGCCGCCTGTACGGTTGGGCCTTTTGCGCGTCTGCGTCCGGGCAGCGAGTTGGCGGAAGAAGCGCACGTGGGCAACTTCGTAGAGATGAAGAAAGCCACTCTCGGCAAAGGCTCCAAAGCCGGTCATCTCTCTTATCTCGGCGATGCGGAAATTGGCGCGGGTGTGAATATCGGCGCGGGCACCATTACCTGTAACTACGATGGCGCCAACAAATCCAAAACCATCATCGGCGATAACGTGTTTGTCGGCTCCGATACGCAATTGGTAGCGCCTGTAACCGTAGCGAGCGGCGCCACCATCGCCGCAGGCACCACGGTAATGAAAGATGTCTCCGCGGCGGATCTGGTCTACAACCGTAAAGAGCAGAATCAAAAATCGGGCTGGCAGCGCCCTGTTAAGAAAAAATAAATTTTAAAGGCCGACAACGATCGGCCTGTTTGCAGTGCCATAAAAAAATATCCCCACTCTCTACAAGGCTCGGGGAAATCAGGTCGTATGACAACGCAATGGCCGAAAGCCATGAAGTCAGGAAATTACTATGTGTGGAATTGTTGGTGCAGTAGCGCAGCGTGACATCGCAGAAATTCTGCTGGAAGGTTTGCGTCGTCTTGAGTATCGCGGTTATGACTCAGCGGGATTAGCCGTTGTTGACCGTCAGGGCCATATGACGCGCCTGCGTCGTCTGGGTAAAGTGCAGAACCTGGCGGAAGCCGCAGAGCAGCAGCCGCTGATTGGCGGCACCGGTATCGCACACACGCGCTGGGCGACCCACGGTGAACCGTCGGAGGCCAATGCGCATCCGCACGTTTCCGAGCACATCATCATCGTGCACAACGGCATCATTGAGAACCATGAGCCGCTGCGCGCGCAGTTGCTTGAGCGCGGCTATCACTTTGCCTCAGAAACCGACACCGAAGTGGTGGCGCATCTGGTGCATTGGGAGCAGAAGCAGGGCGGCACGCTGCGTGAAGTGGTGCTGCGCGTCATTCCGCAGCTGCGCGGTGCGTATGGCATGGTGATCATGGACAGCCGCGATCCTTCGCTGCTGGTGGCGGCGCGTTCCGGTAGCCCGCTGGTGATTGGCCGTGGCGTGGGTGAAAACTTTATTGCTTCCGATCAGCTGGCACTGCTGCCGGTGACGCGTCGCTTCATCTATCTGGAAGAGGGCGATATTGCCGAGATCACCCGCCGCGAAGTCACCATTATCGATCGTGACGGTAAAACGGCTAAGCGCGCCGAAATCGAATCGACCGCGCAATACGATGCCGGTGACAAAGGCATCTATCGTCACTACATGCAGAAAGAGATTTACGAGCAGCCGAACGCGATCAAAAACACCATCACCGGTCGTTTCAATCACGGCGAAGTCGATCTCAGCGAGCTGGGCCCGGATGCTGAGAAGCTGCTGAGCCAGGTCGAACATATTCAGATCATCGCCTGCGGTACTTCATACAACTCTGGCATGGTGTCGCGCTACTGGTTTGAGTCGCTGGCTAATCTGCCTTGTGATGTGGAAATCGCTTCGGAATTCCGTTATCGCAAATCTGCGGTGCGTAAAAATAGTCTGCTGATCACGCTGTCACAATCGGGTGAAACCGCCGATACGCTGGCGGCGTTGCGCCTGTCAAAAGAGCTGGGTTATCTCGGTTCGCTGGCGATCTGTAACGTGGCCGGTTCATCGCTGGTGCGTGAATCCGATTTGGCGCTGATGACCAAAGCCGGTACCGAAATTGGCGTTGCCTCGACCAAAGCCTTCACCACGCAGTTGGCGGTATTGCTGATGCTGGTGGCGAAACTCGGTCGTCTGCATGGCATGAAAGCCGAAACCGAGCACGAGATTGTGCACGCGCTGCAGGCTTTGCCGAGCCGCATCGAGCAGATGCTGGCGCAGGACAAAGTGATCGAAAATCTGGCGGAAGGTTTCTCGGATAAACATCACGCGCTGTTCCTTGGCCGTGGCGATCAGTATCCAATCGCTATGGAAGGCGCGCTGAAGCTGAAAGAGATCTCCTACATCCACGCCGAAGCCTATGCGGCGGGCGAGCTGAAGCACGGCCCGCTGGCGCTGATTGATGCGGATATGCCGGTGATCGTGGTCGCGCCTAACAACGAACTGCTGGAGAAGCTGAAATCCAATATTGAAGAGGTACGCGCGCGCGGCGGTTTGCTGTACGTGTTTGCCGATCAGGATGCAGGTTTCAGCGACAGCGATGGCATGAAAATCATCTCTCTGCCGCATGTAGAAGAGGTGATTGCACCGATCTTCTACACCGTGCCGTTACAGCTGCTCTCGTATCATGTGGCGCTGATTAAAGGCACCGACGTTGACCAACCACGTAACCTGGCGAAATCAGTTACCGTTGAATAAACTGCTATAAGAGTGGGCCCACAACGGGCCCGCTTCATTTCTGCACGCTGTCATATAACTGTCATATTTCGTACATTTCACTGTCATCAAACTGTCCTATTTTCCCTCCAGCAGCAATCACGACTCCTACTAAAATGGCATTGAGCCTGATTTTTTTAAATCCCCTGGAGGGAACATGACACTGATGCGTAGCACCGTAGCCCGAATCCTCGCCGCCACCTTCGCAGTAAGCGCGGTCTCTGCTTTTGCAGCAACCGATCTGACGGGCGCAGGCGGGACATTCCCGGCGCCGGTTTATGCCAAGTGGGCAGCCGAGTACCAGCAAGCCACCGGTAGCAAAATCAACTATCAGGGTATTGGTTCTTCAGGCGGCGTGAAGCAAATCATCGCTAAAACCGTCGATTTCGGTGCGTCTGATGCGCCAATGAAAGAAGAAGATCTGCAGAAAAACGGCCTGTTCCAGTTCCCTACCGTGATCGGTGGCGTGGTGCTGGCGGTTAACATCCCAGGTGTGAAATCAGGTGAACTTACTCTCGACGGTAAAACCGTGGGCGACATCTACCTCGGTACCATCAAAAAGTGGAACGACCCGGCGATCACTAAACTGAACCCAGGCGTGAAACTGCCAGATTCCAACATCAACGTGGTTCGCCGCGCTGACGGTTCCGGTACTTCATTCGTCTTCACCAGCTACCTGGCGAAAGTGAACGAAGAGTGGAACAGCAAAATCGGTAAAGGTAACACCGTTAACTGGCCGACCGGTCTGGGCGGTAAAGGTAACGACGGCGTGGCCGCATTCGTACAGCGTCTGCCGGGTTCAATTGGCTATGTGGAATACGCTTACGCCAAGCAGAACAACCTGACCTACACCAAACTGGTTGATGCCGACGGTAAAGCGGTCGCACCAAGCGAAGAGAGCTTTGCGAACGCCGCGAAAGGCGCAGACTGGAGCAAAACCTTTGCTCAGGATCTGACCTTCCAGAAAGGCAACGCAGCATGGCCGATCACCTCGACCACCTTCATCCTGATTTACAAAGATCAGGCGAATGCGGAAAAAGGTAGCGAAGTACTGAAGTTCTTCGACTGGGCTTACAAAGGTGGCAGCAAAACCGCAACCGACCTGGATTACGCCGCGCTGCCAGAAAGCGTTGCTAACCAGATTCGTGCAGCGTGGAAAGCGAACATCAAAGATAGCTCCGGTAAAGCGCTGTATCAGTAACAGATTTACCTGGCCAGCCGAGACGGCTGGCCAACCCCAATGGGCGGCCTGCGTGCCGCCCTGACATCCCCCTGAGAACAGAGAATTCTATGGCTGCCACTAAGCCGACGTTCAAAGCCCCCGGTAAACAAGGCGACATGATTTTCGGCGCGCTGGTGAAGCTATCCGCGCTTATCGTGTTGTTGTTGATGGGCGGCATTATCGTCTCCCTGATTTTCTCCTCCTGGCCAAGCATCCAAAAATTTGGTTTCTCTTTCCTGTGGAATAAAACCTGGGATGCGCCAAACGAACAATTTGGTGCGCTGGTACCGATTTACGGCACCCTCGTCACCTCGATTATTGCCTTGATCATTGCCGTGCCGGTGAGCTTCGGCATCGCGCTGTTCCTGACGGAACTGGCGCCAGGCTGGCTGCGTCGCCCGCTGGGCACCGCCATTGAGCTGCTGGCGGCGATCCCCAGCATCGTTTACGGCATGTGGGGCCTGTTTGTTTTCGCTCCGCTGTTCGCCGAATATTTCCAGACGCCGGTGGGTAACGTGATGTCGAATATCCCGATTGTCGGCACGCTGTTCTCTGGCCCGGCATTCGGTATCGGTATTCTGGCGGCGGGCGTGATTCTCGCCATCATGATCATTCCGTACATCGCCTCGGTGATGCGCGACGTGTTTGAACAAACGCCGGTGATGATGAAAGAGTCGGCTTACGGCATCGGCTGCACCACGTGGGAAGTGATCTGGCGCATCGTGCTGCCGTTCACCAAAAACGGCGTGATTGGCGGCGTGATGCTCGGCCTGGGCCGCGCATTGGGTGAAACCATGGCGGTGACCTTTATCATCGGTAACACCTACCAGCTCGACAGCGCCTCGCTCTTTATGCCGGGCAACAGTATTACTTCCGCGCTGGCCAACGAATTCGCCGAAGCGGAATCCGGCGTCCACGTAGCAGCATTGATGGAACTGGGTCTGATCCTGTTCGTGATTACCTTTATCGTGCTGGCGATCTCCAAACTGATGATCCTGCGTCTGGCGAAGAGTGAAGGAGCCCGTTCATGACCGCTATTGAAGTTCAGGCTCGCGCTGAGCTGGAAGCCTCGCGCCGCAAAATGCAGGCGTGGCGCAGTACCAAAAACAAAATTGCTCTGACGCTGTCGCTGATGACCATGGCATTCGGTCTGTTCTGGCTGGTGTGGATTCTGTTCACCACCATTACGCGCGGTGTTGATGGTTTGAGCTGGTCGCTGTTTACCGAATCGACGCCGCCGCCGAATACCGCGGGCGGTGGTTTGGCCAACGCCTTAGTCGGCAGTGGTTTACTGATTTTCTGGTCGACGATCGTCGGAACGCCCCTCGGCATCATGGCCGGTATTTATCTGGCGGAATATGGCCGTAAACACTGGCTGGCGGAAGTGATTCGCTTCATCAACGACATTCTGCTGTCAGCACCGTCGATTGTGGTGGGTCTGTTCGTCTACACCATCGTGGTGGCGCAGATGCAGCACTTCTCCGGTTGGGCCGGCGTAGTGGCGCTGGCGCTGCTGCAAATCCCGATTGTAATTCGTACCTCCGAAAACATGCTGCGTCTGGTACCAGACAGCATGCGTGAAGCGGCTTATGCGCTGGGTACGCCGAAGTGGAAAATGATTTCGGCGATTACGCTAAAAGCGTCAGTTTCCGGCATCATCACCGGTGTGCTGTTGGCCGTAGCGCGTATCGCCGGTGAAACCGCACCGCTGCTGTTCACTGCGCTGTCGAACCAGTTCTGGAGCACCGACATGATGCAGCCGATCGCTAACTTGCCGGTCACCATCTTTAAATTCGCCATGAGCCCGTTTGCCGAGTGGCAAAGTCTGGCGTGGGCAGGTGTGCTGATTATTACCGTGTGCGTGCTGCTGCTGAACATTGTGGCGCGTGTGGTTTTCGCCAAGGGCAAACACTAATTTCCCGGCGCGGCTTCGGCGGCGCTGCTTATGAGAGACGAGAATGAGTAACGTGACTTCATCAGCCGGTAAAATTCAGGTCCGTAATCTGAACTTCTATTACGGTAAGTTTCACGCGCTGAAAAACATCAACCTGGATATCACTAAAAACCAGGTGACCGCGTTTATCGGCCCATCAGGCTGCGGTAAATCCACTTTGCTGCGCACCTTCAACAAAATGTACTCGCTCTATCCGGAGCAGCGTGCAGAAGGTGACATCCTGCTGGATGGCGATAACATTCTGGCTTCCAATCAGGACATCGCCCTGCTGCGCGCGCGCGTCGGCATGGTGTTCCAAAAGCCGACGCCGTTCCCGATGTCGATTTATGACAACATCGCCTTCGGCGTGCGTCTGTTTGAAAAGCTGTCGCGTGCCGATATGGATGAGCGCGTTCAGTGGGCGCTGACCAAAGCCGCGCTGTGGAATGAAACCAAAGACAAGCTGCATCAGAGCGGTTACAGTCTCTCCGGCGGTCAGCAGCAGCGTTTGTGCATCGCGCGCGGCATCGCCATTCGCCCGGAAGTGCTGTTGCTGGATGAGCCTTGTTCAGCGCTGGATCCGATCTCAACCGGTCGTATCGAAGAGCTGATCACCGAACTGAAGCAGGATTACACTGTGGTAATCGTGACCCACAACATGCAGCAGGCCGCGCGTTGTTCTGACCACACCGCTTTCATGTATCTGGGCGAGCTGATTGAGTTCAGCGATACCGATACCTTGTTCACTAAGCCCGCACAGAAGCAGACCGAAGATTACATCACCGGTCGTTACGGCTGATTCAGGAGACGCACATGGATAATTTAAATCTGAACAAACACATCTCCGGTCAGTTCAACGCGGAGCTGGAGCACATTCGCACGCAAGTGATGATCATGGGCGGCATGGTTGAGAAGCAGCTGATGGACGCTATCACCGCGATGCACAACCAGGATGGCGAGCTGGCGCGTCACGTGATCGACGGCGACCAGAAGGTCAACATGATGGAAGTGGAGATTGATGAAGCCTGCGTGCGCATCATCGCCAAACGCCAGCCCACCGCCAGCGATTTGCGTCTGGTAATGGCGATCATCAAGACCATTTCTGAGCTGGAACGCATTGGCGACGTGGCGGAAAAAATCAGCCGCACCGCGCTGGAGAAGTTCAGCCAGCAGCATCTGCCATTGCTGGTGAGCCTTGAAGCGCTGGGTCATCACACCGTGCAGATGCTGCATGATGTGCTGGATGCGTTTGCGCGCATGGATCTCAACGAAGCCATCAAAATCTACCGTGAAGATAAGAAGGTGGATAAAGAGTACGAAGGCATCGTGCGTCAGTTGATGACCTATATGATGGAAGATCCGCGCACCATCCCAAGCGTGCTGACCGCGCTGTTCTGCGCGCGCGCCATCGAGCGTATCGGCGATCGTTGCCAGAACATCTGCGAAATTATCTTCTATTTCGTTAAAGGTCAGGATTTCCGTCATGTGGGCGGCGACAAGTTGGATGAACTGCTGTCAGGCGATGACGGCAGCAATAAACCCTCTTGATTGACGCGTCGGCGGCCCGTTGCCACTGTGGCTAACGGGCTGCCTGCTTAAATTCTGTCTGTTCTCCGCGTTGTCCTCTCTTTATACTTGGCGCACTTTTTTTCTGCCAGGTGCTGTTACATGTCCTCCCCAACCCCTAAAAAACAAGCCATAACACCGGCGAAAGCCATGGTGGCTGCGATCAGCGGCTACGCGATGGACGGATTTGATCTGCTGATTCTTGGTTTTATGCTACCAGCGATCAGCGTCTCGCTGGCGCTCGATCCCTCTCAGGCCGGTTCGCTGGTCACCTGGACGCTGATCGGTGCAGTGATCGGCGGCATTGTGTTTGGTCATCTGAGCGATCGTTATGGCCGCATCCGCATTCTCACTGTCACCATTCTGGTGTTCTCGGTGTTCACTGGATTGTGCGCGGTGGCGCAAGGTTATTGGGATCTGCTGGCGTATCGCACGCTGGCGGGTGTGGGATTGGGCGGTGAGTTCGGCATCGGCATGGCGCTGATTGCCGAAGCCTGGCCGAAAGAGAAGCGCAACCGCGCCTCGGCGTGGGTCGGCATTGGCTGGCAGCTCGGTGTGCTGTTGGCGGCCTTTATCACGCCGCCGCTGCTGAGCGTGATTGGCTGGCGCGGCATGTTCCTCGTCGGTTTGCTGCCAGCGCTGGTGTCGTTTGTGATCCGCCGCAGCATGGGCGAGCCGGAGAGCTTTACGCGTCACGTTGAGAAAACGCCGCAGCTCTCTTTTGCCGCACGCATTAAATTACTGTTTGCCGATCGCGCCACCAGCAAAGCCAGCCTGGGGATTTTCATTCTCTGCTCGGTGCAGAACTTTGGTTACTACGGATTGATGATCTGGATGCCGAGCTATCTGTCATCCAACTTCGGTTTCAGCCTGACCAAATCTGGTTTGTGGACCGCCGTCACGGTGGTGGGCATGACGTTCGGCATCTGGCTGTTTGGCGTGCTGGCCGATCGTTTCGCGCGCTGGAAAATATTCCTGCTGTATCAGTTCGGCGCAGTGGTGATGGTGGTGGTGTACGCGCAGCTGCGCGATCCAACGGTGATGCTGTTTACCGGCGCGCTGATGGGGATGTTTGTAAACGGCATGATTGGCGGCTACGGCGCGCTGATTTCCGACACCTTCCCACCGCAGGCACGCGCGACGGCGCAGAACGTGTTGTTTAATTTGGGACGTGGCGTAGGCGGATTTGGTCCATTGGTGATTGGCCTGCTGGCGACCAATATCTCTTTCACCGCCGCGATTACGCTGCTGGCGCTGATTTATCTGCTGGATATCGCCGCCACGCTGTTCCTGCTACCGAAGAAGCAGAGCAACGAGGATTCGTTAGGGGCGATTGGTTGAGTTTGTGGTCGCCATTAATGGCGACCCTACACCTGAATGAATGTAGGGTCGGCATTTATGCCGACCTGGCTGATTACCGCACCTTACTTCAACAAATCCCAGCCACGCGCGCGCCACAGATCCGGCAACTGCGCCATATCATCAAAGCGCGTCACCAGCGGATGATCTAATTCAGGATTGTGCGCATCGGCGCAGTAGTAAAACACCGGAATCCCGGCCGCGATCCCCGCGCGCGCGCCAGCCTCGGAATCATCCACCAGAATGCACTTCTCAATCGGCACCTGCATCTGTTCGGCGGCGTGATACATCAGCTCAGGATCTGGCTTCCAGTGATTAATGTCATAACCGCTATACAGCTTGCCATCGAGATACGGCAGCATGCCGGTCAATCCCAGCGAATGCTGCATCTTCTTCACCGTGCCGTTGGAAACCACGCACATCGGCACGTTGACACTTTCCACCAGCGCTTTGGCACCGGCAATCGGCTTTAAATCGAGATCAAACAATCTAGCTACTTCGGCACGATAGGCGGCTTCCACCTCTTCGAGCGGCAACTCAACCTGATGTTCTGCCGCCACATCGCGGATGATGTCGTAAAGCTTCACCCCTTTATACTGCTCAAACATCTGCTGCAGAGAGCGTTCAATACCGTAGCGGGCAAAGGTGTTGACGTAAGCTTGCGTACAGATCACTTCGCTGTCGACCAGCGTGCCGTCGCAATCAAAAAAAATACATTCAACCGACATCGCACATCATCCTTTTGTTAAACAATAAGCTGACACTCTAGCGCACTGAGCGCAGAAAGCGACCCTGAGCAACCGGTTGCGAAAAATCAGTGTTTTGCCGCGCTAAACTCTATAGGATACGCGGCGATAAATTTTTTAGCGGAACAGTGGAATGACTAATCAGGGCCTTTTGCAGCGCATCTTCAAACTGCAGGAACACGGAACCACCGTGCGTACCGAAGTGATTGCCGGTTGCACGACTTTCCTGACGATGGTGTACATCGTTTTCGTTAACCCACAAATTCTCGGTGTGGCGGGCATGGATACGCAGGCAGTGTTTGTTACTACCTGCTTGATTGCCGCGTTCGGCAGCATTCTGATGGGGCTGGTGGCGAATCTGCCGGTGGCGCTGGCGCCGGCGATGGGCCTGAATGCCTTCTTCGCCTTTGTGGTGGTCGGTGCCATGGGTTATTCGTGGCAGATTGGTATGGGCGCGATTTTCTGGGGCGCGCTGGGTCTGCTGATCCTTACGCTGCTGCGCGTGCGTTACTGGATGATTGCCAACATTCCGCTCAGCCTGCGCGTGGGTATCACCGCCGGTATCGGCCTGTTTATCGCCATGATGGGGCTGAAAAACGCCGGTATCATCGTGCCAAACGCCGATACCATCGTTGCCGTTGGCAATCTGACCTCGCATAGCGTGCTGCTTGGGGCGCTCGGTTTCTTCATTATCGCGATTCTGGCTTCACGCAATATCCATGCGGCAGTGCTGGTATCGATTGTGGTGACGACCGCGCTGGGCCTGATTATTGGTGATGTGAAATTCAGCGGTGTGTTCGCGGCGCCGCCTGCGATCACTTCCGTTGTCGGCCAGGTCGATATCAAAGGCGCGTTCAACATCGGCATGGCCGGTGTGATCTTCTCCTTTATGCTGGTAAACCTGTTCGACTCATCCGGCACGCTGATTGGCGTAACCGATAAAGCCGGGCTGACCGACGAGAAAGGCACTTTCCCGCGCATGAAGCAGGCGCTGTACGTTGATAGCATTAGTTCGGTGACCGGTTCGTTGATTGGTACCTCATCGGTGACCGCCTACATTGAAAGCTCGTCCGGCGTGGCGATCGGCGGTCGCACCGGCCTGATGGCGGTGATTACCGGCATTCTGTTCCTGCTGGTGATGTTCCTGTCACCGTTGGCGGCGATGGTGCCTTCTTATGCGGCGGCGGGTGCACTGATTTACGTTGGCGTATTGATGACGGCGTCGCTGTCACGTGTGCAGTGGGACGATCTCACCGAAGCGGTGCCAGCGTTCGTTACTGCGGCGATGATGCCTTTCAGCTTCTCGATCACCGAAGGCATCGCGCTGGGCTTTATCTCTTACTGCGTGATGAAGTTGGGAACCGGGCGCTGGCGTGAAATCAGCCCGTGTGTGGTGGTTGTTGCGCTGCTGTTCGTACTGAAAATCGTCTTTATTGACGCCCACTAAATAGAAGAGGCCGCTGATGCGGCCTTTTTTATTACGGATGTCCCATCTCATGCGGCGTGACCAAACTGGTCAGGCGCAGAGTACGCGGCCCGATATTGGGTTTGCTCATCTCGACATCGCGCAGCGCTTGCCACTGCTGCGCGCCATCAATCTCCCACAAGTGTAAGCGCTCGGTGCCGGGCGACAGCGCGCACGACCACACCAGCGTCGGCTCAGCATCACACACCGCCTGAATATCGGGGAACACGGTGGAACGCAGCCGACCAGCCGCAGGATGCAAACGCAGTGAATCAATACCGCTATCGGTTTCACCGGTGAGCTTGAGAATGCTTTGGCGCAGCGTCCAGATTTGCGTCAGCGCTTCCATAAAATCCTGCTGCGCGTTGATCCAGGCTTTTTCGCCGGAGGAGAGATCCTGCGTCAGCATGTCCTGCGTTTGACGGCTGTGCGCGCGCACAATTTCCATATCCAATCCGGCGCGACCGCCTTCTTCGGCCAGCAGCACACCGATGGTGTTTCCGGCGTAGGAAATGCTGAAGTCGGGCAGGTTGGCATCGGCAAAGCAGGGGCGTCCGCTGCTGGAGGTCGTCAGCGCGGGGAGTTCGCGAATGCCGTAAACGCGCAGCATCAGTTGCGCCAGCAGTTCGCGCGCGGCAAGAAAACGTCCGCGACGCTTGTCAGCGAAGCGCTGAGCGCTGTTTATCACTTCCTGTGGCACCCGCATATTCCCGGAAGAAAAGGGCGGATTACCTATCCAACGTACAAAATGACTAGCCATCTGTCGCTCCGTGAAAATGGTCGAATAATCATCAGTGCTATTGTAAGAATTTTCTCATGGGTTTGCATCCGGCTTAAGATGGAATAGGCGATATTTCAGATAAGGACGAAGCCAGGCGGCAATCCCATTTGGCAACTTTGCATAGAACGCTTTTGCAGATTCGTGTCTCAACGGATGCCGAACGGCCTGATGTGGTGTAGGATTTGGACAGTAAAAAGGCACAGTGAAGTGCGCTAACCAATTCATTCATCTGCCAATCGTGCGCATCTTAGAAGCATGCACGTCGGAGTTTTCTATGTCAGTTACCGCTATTTCTCGCCAGGAATCGATCTCGCTTGATGAGTTTCGTCACGGCATGCGTCGCTTAACCGCGGGTGTTTCACTGGTTACCACCGAATTTCAGGGCGAAAAGCTGGGGCTGATTGCGACTTCGGTCAGTTCGCTGGCGGCTGAGCCACCAAGTCTGCTGGTTTGCGTTAATCGCAGCGCGTCCAGTCATGATGCCTTTATCGCCGCCGGCCATTTTGCCGTTAACGTGCTGCGTGAACAGCATGACGATTTATGTGCCCAGTTCAGCCAATCCTCACGCCGCGACGAGCGCTTTCAAAGTGGTACGTGGCAGACATTAAATACCGGCGCGCCGATTTTAGCTGATGCGCTGGTGAGCTTTGATTGTCAGCTGGAGAAAGTGGTGGAGTGGAACACGCACAGCGTGCTGCTGGCGCGTATCGTCGGCATTGCTCTGCCAGGTGAAGCGGCAGAGCCGATGATCTACTTCAACAGCGGCTTCCATTCACTGGGATAACCGCTTAAAACGGGCGTCGTGGGCTCAGCCCGACGCCTTTTCTCAATCAGGCAAAGGTGCTGGCTTCATCAAAGCCGAGACGCGGCAGACGCGCGTGCAGTTTGCTGGCTTCGCCATAGCCGAGATTGATCAGTAAGTTCACCTGCCATTTGCTCTCGCTGAAGAACGCATCGTTCACTTTTGACGGATCGAAACCGGACATCGGGCCCGCATCCAGGCCCAGCGAACGCGCGGCCAGAATCAAATAACCTGCTTGCAAGCTGCTGTTACGGAACGCGGTTTCTTTCGCCAGATCCGGGCTGCTGGTAAACCAGCTGCGCGCATCACCGTGCGGGAACAGCTTCGGCAGCGCTTCGTAGAATTCAGGATTCCACGCCACGATCACCGTTACCGGCGCAGCCATGGTTTTATCGACGTTGCCCGATGAGAGCGCGGGTTTCAGCTTCTCTTTGCCTTCCTGCGAGGTCACAAATACAAAACGGCCTGGCGAGCAGTTAGCGGAGGTTGGGCCCAGCGCGGTCAGGTTATAGAGCTGTTTCAGCACGTCCTGCGAAACCGGTTTGTCCTGCCAATAGCTGTGGGTGCGGGCTTCATTGAACAGCGCGTTCAGCGCCACGCTGTCGAGCGTTGTACTCATGTTTCTCTCCTGTTCAGGCAGCAACTTGCGCCCAATATTTAGCATGAATAATGAATGTACCCAGCAGGACCTGTTCGCCGGGCAGTGATCGTTATACTGCAAAGGCGTTGGAGAGCCAAATAACAAAGACGCATGTATAGGGTTAGTCTTGTTCTGGTTTCAAGCGTGTTGCACGCATCTTAAGACCATCAAGAATGGTGGCCTGGATAGAGGGAGGAAAATCTTCCGGAAGCTGTTGGCACACGCGCTCAATAACATCATCCACGCTTTCGCTTAATTCACGCAGAACACGTTGCATGGCAGCAGGATCAAATCCGACTGCTTTGGCGGTCTCAATAAAATGGCGTGGGAAAATTTGCTCAACCGCATACTTTTTGCCTTTGCTTCCTTTTAGTCCCATTGCCAATTTTGCATCGCGAATATTTAACCCTTTGCCGCCAATCACGGGATAGACGGAGAGGATGTCGTAAAAAGGCGCCAGGCGAAAACGACCTTCGGCTTCAATTTGAGGATATGCGTTGTGGGGGTTGTACCTTGCGGCAGACACCATTTATCGTTGATGCGGAATAACGCGGTTTTTTCCTGCGCACCTGCCAGTGAAATTCTGAAGTCATCAATTTCTTCGATCATGCCGAGCGGTGCGCCAGCTTGATAGCCGGTTAGGATCTTCTCAAGTTCAGCATCATCGAGCGCTTTATAGTGTATTGATTGCACATCACGTGGAGGCGAGTCATGAGCCAGCAGCTGTAATGCTCCAACAGTATCTGCGCCAATTTTATACAATAAATCAAATGGTTGACTGGATTCAGCTTGGTGTCGAGTGAGAATTCTATTACGAATTTCGATATTGTCTGGCAGTAGGTTATCGAAGAAGTTGTAGACTTCACTGCCTGTATAGGGTGGATGGCGTAACGGCATTGAAAGAGAAATAGGGCGGCTTCCCGGTTGGTTTAACCACTCTTCTAAGTAGCAAAACTGATGGGCGCCCGTTGCGGCTCGCGCGAAAATACCCACCTTGTAGCCGTTCATATAGACATCCAATTCTGTCATCACCACTCCTCCTTCCAGCCGCTACTCTTTTGCTGGGTGTGATCGGAATTGCCGCGCGGTTTTATCTCCAGTTCTAAATTCAAGGCGGCGAGAATGCGAAAGAACGTATCGAGTTTTGTGGTGCCGGGTTGCAGTTCAAAATTAGAGACCGTGTCTTGCCGGATCCCCACTTTGTTGGCCACTTTTCCCTGGGAAAGGTGCTCAGACTGTCTTACGTCCTTGAGATAGGCACTCAATTGTTTGGCATTGGTGATTTGTGGCACTCCTGCAATCAGCAAGGCACCACATTTACACGCTATAACCGGTATATCAATATTTACCTGTTAAAGCGTGTAAAAATGAATTCACACGCTTTAACCGATAAAACATCATTCATCCGCTATAGCGCGTAGAGAATCTCTAACCTGACGTGTTACTTACCAATACAGAAACTGGAGAAGATTCTGCCCAACAGATCGTCGGAGGTGAATTCGCCGGTGATTTCGCTCAGCGCCTGTTGCGCTAAGCGTAACTCTTCTGCCAGTAATTCGCCGGCCCACGCGCCTAACAGCTGATGCTTGCCCTGCTGTAAATGCGTTGCGGCTAACTCCAGTGCTTGCAGATGGCGACGGCGGGCGAGGAATCCGCCTTCCATGTTGCCGGCAAATCCCATGCTCTGTTTCAGGTGATCGCGTAGCGCTTCCACACCTTCACCGGTGCGCGCCGAGAGACGAATCAGTGAGTGACCGTTCACTTCAGTGAGGCCCAGTACTTCGCCGGTCATATCCGCTTTGTTGCGCACCACGGTAATCGGCAGCGCTTCCGGCAGACGCGCAACAAAATCCGGCCAGATCGCGGCGGCTTCGGTCGCGTCAGTGGTGGTGCCATCAACCATAAATAGCACGCGGTCGGCCTGCTCGATCTCCTGCCACGCGCGTTCGATACCAATGCGCTCGACCTCGTCGCTGGCTTCACGCAAACCGGCGGTATCGATGATGTGCAGCGGCATGCCGTCAATATGGATATGCTCGCGCAGGACGTCGCGCGTGGTGCCAGCGATATCGGTGACGATCGCCGCTTCGCGCCCGGCTAAGGCATTCAGCAGGCTCGATTTACCGGCATTGGGACGACCGGCAATCACCACTTTCATCCCTTCGCGCAGCAGGCTGCCCTGACGCGCTTCGGCACGCACGCCATCAAGGTCGCCGATCACCACATTGAGCTGGGCTTCAATTTTGCCGTCGGAAAGGAAATCGATCTCTTCATCCGGGAAGTCGATAGCCGCTTCCACATAGATGCGCAGGTGAGTAAGTGCTTCCACAAGCGCGTTAATGCGCAGGGAAAAAGCGCCCTGCAGCGAGTTCACCGCCGAGCGGGCGGCTTGCTCTGAGCTGGCATCGATCAGATCGGCAATCGCTTCGGCTTGCGCTAAATCGAGCTTGTCGTTGAGGAAGGCGCGTTCAGAGAATTCACCGGGCTGGGCGATACGCAAGCCGGGCAGCGCCACGATGCGTTTCAGCAGCAGGTCGAGAATTACCGGGCCGCCATGGCCTTGCAGCTCCAGCACATCTTCACCGGTAAAGGAGTTCGGGCCAGGAAACCACAGCGCGATGCCCTGATCGAGCACACTGCCATCGGCATCGGTAAAGGGCAGATAGTCGGCATAGCGCGGTTTTGGCAGCTTGCCGAGCACGGCTTGCGCCACCTCAGCGGCTTTGGCGCCGGAGATACGCAGAATGCCGACGCCGCCGCGGCCGGGAGGCGTCGCCTGGGCAACGATAGTGTCGCTGTGGCTCATGATTCACCTTTTCTCGAAACAAAAAAACAGGGCGACATAAATGCCGCCCCTTAATTATACGCTGCTGCTGGTTGCAGTCAGACGTTACGCTTTCTTCTTGTCGCGGCTATGCAGACCACGTTTTTCCAGGCCGCGATAAATCAGCTGCTGCTGGAGAATGGTTACCAGGTTGCTGACGATGTAGTACAGCACCAGACCTGATGGGAACCACAGGAAGAACACGGTAAAGATAACCGGCATGTAGGTCATGATCTTCTGCTGCATCGGATCGGTCACGGTGGTCGGTGACATCTTCTGAATGAAGAACATGGTGATACCCATGATGATCGGCAGAATGTAGTACGGGTCCTGCGCTGACAGGTCATGAATCCACAGAATAAACGGCGCATGACGCAGTTCAACCGAGCCTGACAGCATGTAGTACAAGGCCAGGAAGATTGGCATCTGAATAACCAGTGGCAGACAGCCGCCCAGCGGGTTCACTTTCTCCGCCTTATACAGCGCCATCATTTCCTGGCTCTGCTTCTGCTTATCATCGCCCAGACGTTCACGCATCGCCTGAATCTTCGGCTGCAGCATACGCATCTTCGCCATCGAGGTGTACTGCGCTTTAGTCAGCGGGTACATGATGCCACGCACGATGAAGGTGATAACGATAATGGAGAAGCCCCAGTTACCGATAAAGCTGTGGATGAACTTCAGCAGCTTAAACAGCGGCTGAGAGATGAACCACAACCAGCCGTAATCTACGGTCAGATCCAGGTGAGGCGCGATGGCTGCCATCTGGTCCTGAATTTCCGGGCCGACCCACAGCGTTGCGCCAAGATCTTGCTGTGCGCCTGCGCCAACGGTAACCGGTGCAGATTTGTAGCCAATTGCCGCGATGCCATTGCCGAGGTTAGTGGTGTACAGCGTGTTGTTACCCTGCGTACGTGGCACCCAGGCGGTAGCAAAGTACTGCTGCAGCATCGCCACCCAACCATTGCTGGTGGTGGTGTTCAGGTTCTCGTTATCCGCGATGGTGTCGAATTTATATTTTTCGTATTTCGCATCGCTGGTTGAGTACGCTGCGCCACGGAAGGTGTGCAGAGCAAAGTTGTTGCTGCCGGTATCGCGGTGCTTCGGCACGTCGATGGTCTGCTTCAGCTGACCAAACATCGACACTTCCAGCGGCTGCTGCGTGGTGTTGTTGATGTTGTAGTCAACGTTTACCGCATACTCACCGCGCTTGAAGACGAACGTCTTGGTGTAAACCACGCCGTTTTCACCGGTCCAGGTCAGCGGCACGCGCAATTCGCTCTGGCCATCCGCCATGACGAAGCTATCTTGCGAAGTGGTATACAGCGGACGTGCGCCATTGTTCGGGTTATCCGGACCGTTACGGCCAGTTAAGCCGCTCTGCGCCTGATAAACGAAGGCTGGTGTGGTTTCAAGCAGCTGGAACGGTGCGTCTGAACCCAGTTTGTCCGGGTAAGTCAGCAGCTGAGCCTGCTCAATATCGCCACCACGCGTATTGATGTTGAGTGACAGGACATCTGTCTTAACGGTGATCGTTTTGCCCTGTCCGCTAGCCGGCACGCCGGAAGTGGCGGCATCACCCGCTGCGCTGCTTGTGTTTTGCGTGGTCTGGGTTTGCTGTGGCTGCGGAGCGTGGTCCGTCTGCCAGGCTTGCCAGATCATAAAAGACACGAACAGAAAAGCGATGAGAAAGAGATTGCGTTGCGAATCCATCGTTAATGTTCTCTGGTATCAAAGGTTTTTGGCGGCACAGGATCGTCACCACCCGGGTTCAAAGGGTGGCATTTTAATACGCGTTTTATCGTCAACCAACTGCCTTTTACAACGCCAAAGCGGCGTAAGGCCTCAATCCCATACTGCGAACAGGTGGGATGGAACCGGCAATGAGGTCCCAGCAGTGGGCTGATGGCGCGTTGATAAACGCGTATCAGGGCAATCAGGAGCCGCGAGCCAGGCGACAGTGACGACGCCATAGTTTCTCCAACGCTTCCGTCAGCGCACGGTTATCCAGGTCAGCAATCCCTTTTTTAGCCACGATCACAAAATCCATCGCAGGGAGCTCATGTTGACGCAGACGAAAGCTTTCGCGGGTCAATCGCTTGATCCGGTTGCGTTCATGGGCACGTTTTACATGTTTTTTTGCGACGGTGAGACCGATGCGGGGATGCCCCAGCGCGTTAAGTCGGCCGAGTATGGTGATTTGCGGCGTACCGGCTCGTTGTGGCTGCTGGAAGACGAAAGTGAAATGAGTGGGAGTTAACAAACGTAACTCCCTGGGAAATGCGAGCTTAACCACGAGGGTTAGCTTTATTACTTAGAAACGGTCAGACGAGAACGGCCTTTAGCACGACGACGTGCCAGAACCTGACGACCATTTTTTGTTGCCATACGAGCACGGAAACCGTGTGAACGGTTGCGCTTCAGTACGGACGGTTGAAAAGTGCGTTTCATGGCGATTTCTACCTAAACTTGAAAATTTTCACTGGGTGACGCGTTTTCGGGCCAGTAAATCGACCAACGCCTCAATGTGTCTTTAATAAAGAGGCGGGATTGTAATAATTGTACAGTCCAGAGTCAATTTACTTCGCTGGTCGCGGCACCTGGAAACCCAGATACAGCCCGCTGATTCCGGGCATCAAGGCTTCACGCAATAATGCCGGGTGGGGAATTATACGGGCTGTGGGTTAAAGCGCAAGGATCGCGCAGGATCTTCTTGCGATCAATTTGCAGATTTGTTGCGCAGAAACGAGAGCTCGCCAGAAAAATTACCGCTTTCAGCCACATTAACGCTGGCTTTTTTCGCAGAAAGCGTAAACTCATTATCGCTTCAGCAGCCTGTGGATAAATTGGATCAAAACTGTGTAGAAAGGGAAGATCTCTGTGCGGCTTTACGTTATGATCCGCCCTTCCGCTGACGATCCTCACTGCGATCGCCGGGGAAGACTACCGCGAATAGCGGTCGCAGGCGCTTTCCAACCGTCTGTGTCTAAAAATTACGTTTCTATTTATTAGCGCCTAAAATTCTTATCGATTTTGTACGAGTGGAGTCCGCC